>NZ_BMWC01000004.1 GCF_014651035.1 Streptomyces lomondensis | reverse complement strand
TACAGGATGCCGACCCGCGTTCTGCGGGAGGCCAGCAGCTTGCGCGGCCGTGCGGGGGCGTTCGCGGTCAGGGTGGCGGCCATGGCTCACCCGCCCTGTTCGACGGGGAAGAGGTTGACGTCGTCCGGGTCGGCGCTGATTCCGACCCGCTCGCCGGTGACGGGTCCGCGGCCGGCCGGTACCTCCAGCCGCAGCAGCGGCGCGTCCCCGCCGTCGACGCGTACACCGGCGCGGACCAGAGTGCCGACGTAGGTGGCGGTCTCGACCGTGCCGGTACAGAAACCGTCGTCCGGGGCACAGGCCCGCAGCCGGCCCGGCTGGACGGCGACCTTGACCGGGGTGCCGAAAGCCAGGTCGTGGCGTCGTGCCTTCAGCAGGCCGCCGGACTGGTCGAGGCGGACCAGGGTGTGCTCGTCGGTGTCCTGCTCGATGCGGCCGGGCAGGAAGTTGGCCGCGCCGAGGAAGTCCGCGACGAAGGGGGTCCTCGGGCGCTCGAACAGCTCCCGGGGCGTGTCGAACTGCTCGATCAGGCCGTTGCGCATCACCGCGATACGGTCCGACATGACCAGCGCCTCTTCCTGATCGTGCGTCACATAGATGACGGTCAGGCCGAGTTCCTGCTGAATGGACTTGATCTCGACCTGGAGCTGGTCGCGCAGCTTCTTGTCCAGGGCGCCGAGCGGCTCGTCCATGAGGATCACCGGCGGGCGGTAGACCAGCGCGCGGCACAGGGCGACGCGCTGCTGCTGGCCACCGGACAGCTCGCGAGGGCGACGATTGCCGAAGCCGGACAGGCCGGCGATCTCCAGGGTCTCCCCCACCCGCCGGCGGATCTCGTCCTTCGGCACTCCACGCAGCGTCAGCGGGAAGGCCACGTTCTCATGCACGGTCATGTGCGGGAAGAGCAGGTACTGCTGGAAGACGAAGCCGAGGTTCCGCTTCTGCGGAGCGAGCCGCGTGACGTCGCGGTCCCCGACGGTGATGGTGCCGGAGTCCGGCTCGCAGAACCCGGCGATCATCATCAGGGTCGTGGTCTTGCCCGACCCCGAGGCGCCGAGGAAGGTGACGAACTCCCCGGCCGCGATCTCCATGGACGCCTCGTCGACGGCGACGACGTCCCCGTACGTCTTGCGCAGGGCCACCACCGACAGCGCTTTGCCGGTCGTGGTGGCCGGCTTGCCGCCGGCCACCTCGACGGACGGTGTGGCAACACCGAATTCAGCCACGAGCCCACTCCAACCAGCGCTTGGTGACGGCGGCTTCGTTCTTGATCCACCAGTCGATGTCCGCGTCGAAGCCCTTGTCGTAGTACTGCGGCGCACCCGCGAGCGTGGAGAGCTCCTTCTCGCTGAGCTGCTTGTAGGCGGCCAGGGAAGACGGGTTTGACGGGAAGGTCTTGGCCAGGTTGGCCTGGATCTCGGGACGCAGCGCGAAGTCCATGAGCTGGTAGGCGGCGTCGACGTGGGCCGCGCCCTTGGCGATGCCGTAGCCCTGGAACTGGCGGCGGGCACCGTTGAGCTGGGCCGCGACCGGGACTCCCTGCTTGGTCAGATCGGCGAGCCGGCCGTGCCATACGGTGGACATCGTCACCTCCTGGCGGCTCAGGAGCACACCGGGGAGCGGGCCGCTGTCCCAGAACTTCTTGATGTCGGACCGGAGCCGGCTCAGCACCTTGAAGGCGCGGTCCACATCGAGCGGGTAGAGCTTGTCCATCGGGACGCCGTCGGCCAGCAGCGCGAACTCCAGCTCGGGCAGGTCGGCGTCCGGGTTGCACATGGAGCGGCTGCCCTTGAACGCCTTGGTGTCCCAGAAGTCCGCCCACGACTCGGGCTTACGCCCGCCGAAGGCGTCCGTGCGGTACGCCATGCACTGGGCGTAGAAGCCGTTGCCGACGGCATGGTCGGTGATCTGGTTCTCGGGGATCTTGGCGCTCTTCAGGCTCTTGATCCGGTCGCGGTCCAACTGCTCCAGGGCGTCCTGGGCCGCGAACTTGATGTGGTCCATCATCGAGTTGTTGATGAGGTCGAACTGGGGGCGGCCCTGGTTGATCTGGGCCAGCATCTGCGTGCCCTGGAGGTTGACCACCTGGACCTTGATGCCGGTCTCCTGGGTGAACGGCGTGTAGACCGCCTTCTGGAGGGCCTCACCGAAGGTGCCTCCGCTGTCGCGGACGACCACCGACTTGCCGCCGCCCTTGCCGCCGCCGGACGCGGCGCGGCTGGTGCCGGTGCCGCAGGCCGAGAGGGAGGGCAGGGCGGCGAGGGCGGCGATGCCGCCGGCTCCGCGCAGGAGCGCTCTGCGACCGATCATGGGATCACTCATGACAAATCTCCTGAAATTGGCGCGTGGGTACCAGCTGTTCGGGGTGAGTGGGTGGTTCGCGGGGGGGTGGCGGGTATGCGGGCGGTGCCGGTCAGTCGTGCGGCACCGCGATGGCGGCGAGTTCGGCGCCGGGGGCGACGGTGAGCCCGTTCATGCCGTAGAGGATCTGTCCGGTCGCGGTGGCGGTGACCTTGTGTTCGCTGCCGTCGGCCGGGTCGATGACGCGGCCGATGGACTGACCCACGGTCACCGCGTCGCCGGTGGCCGCGTCCGGGTACCACAGGCCGGTGGCCGGGGAGACGACGGAGCCGGTCCAGACCCAGTCGCGCGGCCGCACGGTCACGGGCGCGACATGCTGGGGTGCCTCGATGACGCCGAGGTGGTGCAGGAGCCGATACAGGCCGTCGAGCAGGGCCCGTGTCTGGTCGGGGTCCCGTTCACCGAGCTGGCCGGTCTCGATGAGGATGGCCGGGATGCCCTGACGGGCGGCCGCGGCGTGGCTGTTGCCGCCCTCGGCGTTGCGGCCGAAGAGGACGCGTTCGTAGCCGACGGCGTGGGCCATGGCCCGTGTCCTGGCGTCGAGGTCCGCGTCGGAGGTCAGGCGGTAGCCGACGAAGTCGATCAGGGTCTCGTCGATGCCGCCGCTGTGCAGGTCCGCGTAGGCGTCGGCACCGGAGACGACGTGCTCGAAGAGCCAGGCCGCCAGCCGCTCGGTGGGCCCTCCGTCGGGGTCGCCGGGGAAGACGCGGTTGATGTTGACGTCGTCCAGCGGCGACTTGCCCAGGCGGCCGTCGTACACGGCCGGCGGGTTGGCCACGGGGCAGATCACCACCTGGCCGGTGACGTCGTCCGGCTCCAGGAGCCCGCTGAGGCGGGTCGCCGCGTCGACGCCGACGAACTCGCCGCCGTGGACGCCGCCGGTGATGACGACCCGGGGTCCGGGGCGGGAGCCGTTGACGAGGACGAGCGGGATCTCGACGGTCGTGGGTCCGAGGTCCACGGGGATCGTGCCCCGGGTCTTGCGGCCCGGCTCGGCACGGAGCGGGCCTACGGTGAGTGTCATGTCGTTCCTCATTCAGGCTGTGGTGCGGTCGAGCGTGCTGATGAAGTCGATCGGCTGGGAGGTGCGGCCCTCCAGGGCGAGGTCCGCGGCGATGTCGCCCAGGGCGGGCGAGAGCTTGAAGCCCTGGCCGGAGAAGCCGGCCAGCAGGATGATGTCGTCGCAGTCCGGCAGGGGGCCGACCAGCGGGCGGGTGCTGCCGGTGTAGCCCTCCATGTAGGCGGAGACGCGGACCGGGTCGGGGTTCAGGCCGGGCAGGTGGCGCCGCACCATCGCCGTGAAGGTCTCCAGTTCCTCGGGCGCGACGGTCCGGTTCAGCCGGTTCGGGTCGTCCACGGCCTTGTGGTGGGCCTGGGACAGGCCGAGCTTGACGGAGAGGCCGTCCGGGGAGGGGATGCCGTAGAAGTGGGTGCCGCCCGTGCGGATGAAGGCGGGGCGCTCCTCACCGGCCGGGTGGTCCTCGGTGGGCAGGAACCAGGCGCTGATCGCCCGGTAGACGTCCACCTGCCACGGCAGGTCCGGCAGCAGGTCGCCCACCCAGGGGCCCGGGGTGACGACCGCGGCGTCGAAACGCTCCGTACCGGTGTCCGTACGGATCTGCACGCCTCCCCCGGCGACGGGCCTGACCTCCCGCACCGGGGTGTAACGGCGGATGCCGGCGCCCAGTTCCTCGGCACGGCGGGCCGCGGTCTGCACGGTCAGCTCGGGGCGGACGAAGCCCGCGCGGCGGTCGAGAACGACCACGTCGCCGTCGTCGGCCCGGAACAGCGGGAACCGCTTGGCCAGCGCCTCCGGGTCGATGACCTCGTGGTCGAGGCCGTGCTCGGCGATGACGTCCAGGACGGTGCGCATCTCGGGGTCGTCGGCCGGCCCCATGAACAGGGCCCCCGTCAGGCGGCGCAGTTCCCGTCCGGTCTCCGCCTGCAGTTGCTCCCAGAGGGCGTCGGCGTGCCGGACGAGCGGCACGTAGCGGCCGTCGTCGGTCTGCACGCTGCGGAAGACCCGGGTCTCACCGCCGGCGGCGCTGCGGTCGTGACCGGGGGCGAACCGGTCGTAGGCGACGACCTCCGCGCCCCGGGCCGCCAGCCGCCAGGCGGCCTGGCTGCCCACCGTGCCGGTCCCGACGACGGCGACGCGTTTCCTCGTGGCCATGGGGTGCTCCTTGCCGGATGTGCCGGATGGTGGTCGGGACGGTTCAGGCCGCGGTGCGGCCGACGGTGGACACGAAGTCGATGGGCTGGGCGGTGGTGCCGTCCAGTGCGAGGTCGGCGGCGATGTCCCCGAAGGCGGGCGAGAGCTTGAAGCCGTGGCCGGAGAACCCGGCGAGCAGTACGACGTTGTCGGCGCCGGGCAGCGGGCCGATCAGCGGGCGGCTGCTCTCGGTGTAGCCCTCCATGTAGACGGCCAGGCGGGTCGGGTCCGGATGCAGATCCGGCAGATAGCGGCGGATCTGCTCGGTGAAGATGTCCAGCTCCTCCGGCTGGACGGTGCGGTCCAGCGCGTTGGGGTCGCCGGCGGGCTTGTGCAGCGCGCGGG
The DNA here is from genome assembly GCF_014651035.1 of Streptomyces lomondensis. Lineage (GTDB taxonomy): Bacteria > Actinomycetota > Actinomycetes > Streptomycetales > Streptomycetaceae > Streptomyces > Streptomyces lomondensis. The sequence goes on along the minus strand of NZ_BMWC01000004.1, from coordinate 710,694 downwards.
ACAGGCCGAGCTTGACGGAGACGCCGTCCGGGGAGGGCAGTCCGTAGCAGTGCGTGGGGGTCGTGCGGATGAACGCGGGGCGCTCCTCGCCGAACCAGGCGTCGGTCGTGGGGACGTACCAGGCGCTGATCAGGCGGCGGATGTCCACCTCCCACGGCAGGTCGGGAAGCAGGTCGTTCACCCAGGGGCCGACGGTGACGACGACCGCGTCGAAGCGCTCGCTGCCGGAGTCGGTGCGTACCTCCACCCCGCCGCCGGCCGGGCTGATCTCGCGCACCGGCGTGTAGCGCTCGATGCGGGCACCCAGCTGCTCGGCGCGACGGGCCGCGGTCTGGACGGTCAGCTCGGGCCGGATGAAGCCGGCGCGGCGGTCGAGCACGGCCGCGTCGCCGTCCTCCAGCCGGTACTGCGGGAAGCGCTTGGCCAGGGCGTCGGCGTCGAGCACCTCGTGATCGAGGCCGTGCTCGGCGATGGACTCCAGGACGGTGGCCATCTGCTGGTGCTCGGTGGACCCCATCAGCAGGCATCCGGTCAGGCGGCGCAGCTCGCGGCCGGTCTCCTGCTGGAGCTCCTCCCAGAGGGCGTCGGCGTGCTTGAGGAGCGGGACGTAGCGGGAGTCCTCGAAGTGCGCGCTGCGGAAGATGCGGGTCTCGCCACCGGCGGCGCTGCGGTCGTGGCCGGGGGCGAAGCGGTCGTAGGCGACGACCTCCGCGCCACGGGCGGCGAGGCGCCAGGCGGCCTGGCTGCCCATGGTTCCCACACCGACGACGGCGACTCGCTTCCTGGCAGCTGACACGGGGCTTTCCTTTCGTATCGCCGGGGCGCATGCTGAGCCCCCGGCGTGAGGCTGTTCGATTCGAGGTGGTTCGGGCGGTGGGGGCGGGTCCTTCGGGGGACCTCGGCTCACGAACGCCCTGTCTCGGAGTTCCGGCTGCGTCCTCGGGATCTTCCGGCGAGCCGTGCCACATTGTGGAATGCTGTGCTAGTATCTGGCACAGAGAATGACAGTGGCTCCCAGGGGAGTCAAGAGGTGTCCGCGAGAGATTCTGAGGATTAACAGGGGGAAACCAGATGGAAATGAAGAGCGTCACCAGGTCGCTGCGCATCCTGGAGGCGGTCGCCCAGCATCAGCCGGTCACCGTGGGGGAACTGACGAAGCTCTTCGGCCTTCCGAAGTCGACCGTGCAGCGCACCCTGGTCACGCTGGCCGAAGCCGGCTGGCTGCGGGCCAACCGCAAGGACACCACCCGCTGGGAGATCGGCGCCCGCGTGCTGGCCGTACGGCCCGCCGCCCTCCAGGGGTCCAGCCTCTTCGCCGCCGCACGCGAGCCCATGGTCCGCCTGCGGGACCGGGTGAACGAGACGATCCACCTGTCGGTGCCGGACGCGTTGCAGTGCATGGTCGTGGTGGACCGCGTGGACTGCTCTCACGCCGTACGGACGTTCCACACCGTCGGCGACACCTCGCCCCTGCACGCCACCGCGACCGGGCGTGCCGTCCTGGCCCACCTGCCGAAGCAGGACGTCGAGGAGCTCGTCGCGCAGGGGCTGGAGCGCTACAGCGACACGACGCCCACCGACCCGGACGAACTGCGCGCCGAGCTGGACCGTATCCGCGCCGACGGATACGCGGTCAACCGCAACCAGTACCGGCCGGACGTCTGCGCGATCGCGGCGCCCGTCCTCGACGAGTCGGGCACGCCCCTGGCCACCGTGGCCATCTCCATGCCCGACTCGCGCTACGACGCGGACCGGCTGCCGGAATGGGGCCGCCTCGTCGCCGACACCGCGGCCGAGATCACGGGTCGCCGCCTGGGCGCCTGAACGAGAGCCCGGCATCGACCGAGGGCCGGCCCCCGCGCATCAGCGTGGGAGCCGGCCCTTTCTCACGTCCGGACGACCGCCACTGCCCTGCGCCCGGCCGGGGGAGGGCCGGGCGCAGGGGGCCACCCCGCGGGGGCAGGCGCGGTCAGGGCGCTGCCACCGTGCATCACCGCGGGATGGCCGGATTCCCACTGCGTGCCGTAATGTGGAACGCCGTGCTAGAATCCGGCACGATCATGCCCGCGACTCCAGGAGGGAGTCAAGAGGTGAGACCGACGAACGAGAACTGACGGGGCCCCGATGGAAATGAAGAGCGTGACCAGGTCGCTGCGCATCCTGGAGGCGGTCGCGCACCACCAGCCCGTGACGGTGGGCGAGTTGACGAAGCTCTTCGGCCTGCCCAAGTCGACGGTGCAGCGCACGCTGGTCAGCCTGAACGAGGCGGGATGGCTGCGGGCGAACCGCAAGGACACCACCCGCTGGGAGATCGGCGCGCGGGTGCTCGCCGTACGGCCGGCGGCGCTGCAGGGATCGAGCCTGTTCGCGGCGGCGCGGGAGCCCATGATCCGGCTGCGGGACGCGCTGAACGAGACGATCCACCTGTCGGTGCCGGACGCGCTGCAGTGCATGGTCGTCGTCGACCGGGTGGACTGCGCTCACGCGGTGCGGACGTACTACGCGATCGGCGACACCTCTCCCCTGCACGCCACCGCCACCGGGCGCGCGATCCTGGCCCATCTGCCGCCCGCCGACGTGGACGAACTGGTCGCGCACCGGCTGGAGCGCTACAGCGACGCGACGCCGGTCGACCCGGCCGAGCTGCGCGCCGAGCTGAAGCGGGTGCGCACGGACGGCTACGCCCTCAACCGCAACCAGTACCGCCCCGACGTCTGCGCGATCGCCGCGCCCGTCCTGGACGAGGACGGCACACCGCTCGCCTCCGTGGCCGTCTCCATGCCGGACTCTCGCTACGACGCGGACCGGCTGCCCGAGTGGGGCCGCCTGGTCGCCGACACGGCGTCCGGCATCAGCGACCGCCGCCTGGGCGCCTGACAGCCCGGCCCACATGACAGGGCCCCCTGCTGCCGGCCGGCGGCAGGGGGCGTGACGCGTTTCCGGGTCAGGTGCGGCCGGCGCGCTGCTTCTCCACCACTTCCGCGAGTGCCTCCACGAAGCGGTCGAGCTCGCTCTCCCGCATGTAGATGTGGGGCGACACGCGCATGCCGCTCAGGTGCCGTACCTCCCGGTATTTCACATGCACCTGGTGCTCGTCCCGGAGCTCCTGTTCCACCGCTCTGGCGTCCAGGCCGTCGATCGAGAACAGGCTCACCGCGCCCAGGGTGTCGGTGTCCAGCGGCGTGTGCAGCCGGAACCCGGGGATGCCCTTGGCGCGCTCCACCCAGTAGCGGGTCAGCTCCCGCACGCGCGCGTGGACGGCCGCCGCCCCGATCTCCCGGTGGAAGCGCGCCGCCGGCAGGATGCCGGCCTGGAGGGCCGAGTTGTACGTGCCGAGGTTCCAGTGGTCGAACTTGTCGACGCGCAGCGGCGGCGGATCGAAGGGGGCCAGCAGGGGCCACGTACGGTCGATGACTCCCTCCCTGACGACCAGCATGCCGTTGCCGACCGGCGCGCCCATCCACTTGTGCAGACTGGTGACGAAGAAGTCGCAGTCCAGGTCACGGAAGCTGACCGGCATCTGCGCGAAGGTCTGGGCCCCGTCCACCACGGTGAGCGTCCCGTTGTCCTTCGCCAGCCGGCACAGCCGCTTCGCCGGCACGACGCGTCCCGTCCAGTGGGACATGTGGGTGATCTGCAGGACACGGGTGCGCGGGGTCAGGACCGCCGCGTACGCCTCGAAGATCTCGTCGTCGCTGTCCATGAGGTCGTAGTCGGCGGTGGCGACCTCGATGCCCTCGCGTTCCTGCCGCTGGAACCAGGCGGCGCGCACGCTCGGGTAGTCCCAGTGCGAGATGACGACCTGGTCGCCGGCGGCCAGCGGGATACCGAAGATCGCCGTGCACAGGCCCTCGGTGGAGTTCCGGTTCAGTGCGATCTCGCCGGGGTCGCAGTCGATGAGCCCGGCGAGTTCCGCCTTGGTCTCGGGGAGCGCCAGGTCGAGGTTGCTCCACATGTTGCGGTCGGGGTTCCGGTTGACCAGCCGGTAGGCCTCGATCGTCGCCTGCTCGACGACCAGGGGCGGCGGGCTCACGGCCGCGTTGTTCAGGTTCAGCAGGGGCAGCTGCTCCGGGTAGGCCGCGCGGACGCGCTCCCAGTCGGCTTCACCGTCCGTGTGGGGTCTCGCCATGGTGCTCTGCTCCGATGTGTCGTTCAGGGACGCCGATGTGTCGTTCGAGGACGCCGTCAGCGCACGGGCACCGCGACGTACTGGTACTCCAGGAACTCTTCGATCCCGACCCGGCCGCCCTCGCGGCCGAGACCGGACTGCTTGACCCCGCCGAACGGCGCGGCCGGGTTGGAGACGAGGCCGGTGTTCAGCCCCACCATGCCCACCTCCAGACCCTCGCTGACGCGCAGCCCGCGGTCCAGACCCTGGGTGAAGACGTAACCGACCAGACCCCAGGGCGTGTCGTTGGCGCGGCGCAGGACCTCGTCCTCGTCGTCGAAGGTGAGGATCGCGGCGACCGGCCCGAAGATCTCCGTGTCCATCAGGCGGCTGCCGGGGTCGACGTCGGCGAGCACGGTCGGCGGGTAGAAGCAGCCGGGCCCCTCGGGCGTACGGCCGCCGACGAGCACGCGGGCGCCGCGCTCCACCGCGTCGGTGACGAGTTCCTGCACCTTGGCGCGTCCGGCGGCGTCGATGAGCGGGCCGACGTCGACGCCGTCCCGCGTACCGGGGCCCACCACGAGCGCGCCCATGCGCTCGGCGAGGCGTCGTGCGAACTCGTCGGCCACCGACCGGTGCACGAAGAAGCGGTTGGCCGCGGTGCAGGCCTCGCCCATGTTGCGCATCTTGGCGACCATCGCACCGTCCACGGCCACGTCCAGGTCGGCGTCGTCGAAGACGATGAACGGCGCGTTGCCGCCCAGCTCCATCGACGTGCGTACGACGGTGTCGGCGCACTGGGCGAGCAGCAGCCGGCCGACGGCCGTGGAACCGGTGAAGGACAGCTTGCGGATCCGGCCGCCGCGCAGGAGGGGCTCGCAGACCTCTCCGGCACGGGAGGTGGTGACGACGTTCAGCACACCGTCCGGCAGCCCGGCCTCCTTCAGGATCCCGGCCAGTGCGAGGCTGGACAGCGGGGTCTGCGGGGCCGGCTTGAGGACCATCGTGCAGCCCGCCGCGATGGCCGGGCCGATCTTGCGGGTGCCCATGGCCAGCGGGAAGTTCCACGGCGTGATCAGCAGGCAGGGGCCGACCGGGCGGCGGGAGAGCAGCATGCGGTTGCGGCCGTCGGGCAGGGTGCCGCAGCCGCCGTCGATGCGGACGGCCTCCTCGGAGAACCAGCGGAAGAACTCGGCGGCGTACGCCACCTCTCCCCTGGCCTCGGAGAGCGGCTTGCCCATCTCGGACGTCATCAGGTGGGCGAGTTCGTCGGTGCGCTCGAGGATGATCTCGTGGGCGCGGCGCAGGATCTCGCTGCGGGCCCGGGGTGCCGTACGCGCCCACTCGGCCTGGGCCTGGACGGCGGCTTCCTCGGCGAGCCGGGCGTCCTTGGGGCCGGCGTCGGCGACGTGGCAGAGGATCTCGCCGGTCGCGGGGTCGTCGACGGGCATGGTGGCGCCGTCCGCGGCGTCCACCCAGGCCCCGCCGATGAACAACTGGGTCAGTACCTCGGTCATGATGTCTCTCCTGTGTGATCGGCGGCGGGGTCGAGGAGTTCGGCGAGGTGCAGGGCGCGGATGCCCCGGTCACCGGCGAGGTGGTCGATCTGGGTGGCGCAGCTGAAGCCGTCGGCCACGACGGGGCGTCCGCCGAGGTTGTCGATGCGGGGCTTGAGGGCCAGGTCCGCGACGGCCATGGAGGTGTCGTAGTGCTCCGCCTCGAAGCCGAAGTTGCCGGCGAGGCCGCAGCAGCCCTCGGCCTCGTCGACGCCGCCTACGCCGAGCCGGCGCAGGAGGTCGGCGGGGCGGCGGCCCTTGAAGGTGGCGTACTCGTGGCAGTGGGTCTGGAGCACGACGTTCTCGGGCAGCGGCGGCGGGCTCCAGTCCTCATCGGCGAGGTCGGTGAGGGCCCCGGTGAAGGTGTGGACCCGGTCGGCGACGCGCCGGGCGGCCTCGGTGCCGAGGAGTTCGGGCACGTCGCGTTTGAGGGCGGCGGCGCAGCTGGGCTCGGCCACGATGATCGGCCGGCCGTCACCGTTGTCCAGGGCGGCGACGGTACGGGTCATGATCTTGCGGGCGATGTTCAGCTGTCCGGTGCTGACCCAGGTCAGTCCGCAGCACAGGCCGTCCTGCGGCGTGCAGGGGACGCCCGCGTCGGCCAGCACGCGGCTCGCGGCTCCGGCGATCTCGGGGCGGAAGGCGCGGGTGAAGCTGTCCACGAACAGCACGGCCTTCGCCGCCTCTGCTGCCTTGGCCGCGCGCAGGGTCTTGCGCAGGGCGCGGCGGGAGGCGAAGGCGGGGATCCTGCGCTTGGTAGTAACGCCTCCAAGGCGGGCGAGGAGCTTGCCGAGCGGTCCGCGCAACAGGGCGTTGACTGGTCGTGCGGCGTATCCGGCCAGGGCGGAGGTCCTGGGCAGCCAGCCCAGTGAGTAGTGGGAGCGGGGCCGGAGTCTGCCCTTGTAGTGGTGGTGGAGGAACTCCGCCTTGTAGGTGGCCATGTCGACACCGACCGGGCAGTCGCTGGAGCAGGCCTTACAGGACAGGCACAGATCAAGGGCGTCGCGCACCTCGGTCGAGCGCCAGCCGTCCTCGATCGCCTCGCCGCGCACCATCTCCTGGAGCATGCGGGCCCGGCCGCGGGTGGAGGCGTTCTCCTCGCCCGTGGCCCGGTAGCTTGGGCACATCACCCCGCCCGCGTCACTGCGGCACCGGCCGACACCCACGCAGCGGCGCACGGCGCCCGCGAAACCGTCCTCGTCATGGGGAAAGTTGAACGTCGTGTCCAGCAGCGGGAGTTCACGAAGCGCGAGGTCCGCGTCGAGCGGTGCGGGGTCGACGATCACACCGGGATTCAGCAGCCCCTCGGGGTCGAAGGTCTTCTTGAACGCGGCGAACGCGGCGATCATGCGGTGGCTGTACATGACCTGGAGCAGTTCGCTGCGGGCCCGCCCGTCACCGTGCTCGCCCGACAGGGTGCCGCCGTGCTCGACCACCAGCGCGGCCGCCTCGGTAAGGAAGCGGCGCATGACCGTCCGGCCGGTCTCGGTGGCCGGGTCGAAGTCGATGCGTACGTGGACGCAGCCCGCGCCGAAGTGCCCGTACAGCACGCCCGTCAGCTGGTGCGAGGCCAGCAGCTTGCGGAAGTCGCGCAGGTAGGCGGCCAGGTTCTCGGGCGCGACGGCCGCGTCCTCCCAGCCCGGCCAGGACTCGCCACCATCTACGAGGCGGGCGGCCAGCCCGGCCCCGTCCTCCCGCACCCGCCACAGCGAACGCCGCTCCGCCGGGCTCTCCACGACCCGGCCGCCGGTCATCCGCCCCCGCGCCTTGAGCACATCCAGCAGCTCAGCGGCCCGGGCGTTGACCGCTGCCTGGTCGTCGCCTTCGAGCTCGACGTACAGCCAGGCCCGCCCCTCGGGCAGCCCGGTGACGGAGTCCGCGCCGCGGCGGGCGCGCATGGTGGCCACGATCGCCTCGTCCATGCCCTCCACGGCGCTGGGCGACCAGCGCAGGATCTCCGGCACGTCCTCGGCCGCCTCGACCACATCCTCGTAGCCGAGCGTCAGCAGCGTCGATGCCTGTGCGGTCGCCACCAGGCGGACCGTCGCGGCGGTGACGACCGCACAGGTGCCCTCGGTGCCCACCAGAGCACGAGCCAGATCGAACCCGTTCTCCGGCAGCAGGTGCTGCAGCTGGAAACCTGACACCTGACGCGGGATCCGGCCCAGCTCGGTACGGATCAGCGCCAGGTTGTCCTCGACCAGCCGCCTGAGGCCGGCTTCGAGCCGAGCGACGCGCCGCACAGCCTCCGCGTCGCCCGGCTCGGCGGCCCGCAGCCCGGAGTGGTCGGCCACGGCCCGCACGCCGTCGGCCGTCACGATCTCCAGGGCCTCGACATGGCCGCTGGTCCGCCCGTCCCGCACCGACCGGTTGCCGCACGCGTCGTTGCCGATCATGCCGCCGAGGGTGCAGCGGCTGTGCGAGGACGGGTCCGGGCCGAAGTCCAGCCCGTGCAGGGCGGTCGCACTGCGCAGCGCGTCCAGGACGACACCCGCCTCCACCCGCGCGGTACGCGCCTCGACGTCGATGTCCAGGATCCGGTTCATGTACCGGGAGAAGTCCAGAACAACACCCGCGCCAACAGCGTTGCCCGCCATGCTCGTGCCACCACCCCGGGCCGTGACCGGGATGCCCGCCTCCCGGCAGGCCCGCAGCACCGCGACCACGTCGTCGGCGGTGCGCGGGAAGGCCACGGCCCGCGGCAGCACACGGTAGTTGGAGGCGTCGTAGGCGTAAGGGCCCGTCGCCCCCGGACCGGTCTCCACCCGCAGGCCGGGCGCGATCTCGGCGATGCGGTCCGTCAGACCCGCCAGGTCGCGGGTGGCTGTCGTCATCGCTCCGCCGCTCCCGACGTACCGGCCTCCACGGCGTTCGTCCAGGCCTGGAGACCCTCGTCCACACCCGCCTCGTCGATCACGAGGGCGGGGATCATACGGACCACCTGGTTCCAGGCGCCGCACAGCAGCAGGAGCAGGCCCTCGTCGATGGCGGCGCGCTGCACGCGGGCGGCGGTCTCGGGGTCGGGGCTGCCGTCCTCGGTGACGAACTCGGTGGCGAGCATGAGTCCGAGGCCGCGGACGTCGCCGATGCCCGGGGTCCGGTCGGCCACGGCCTCCAGGCCGTGGCGCAGCCGCTTGCCCATCGCCTCGGCGTTCTCGACGAGCTTCTCGTCGCGGACGACGTCGAGGGTCGCGCAGGCGGCGGCGCAGGCGACGGCGTTGGCGCCGTACGTACCGCCCTGCGAGCCGGGCCACGCCTTGGTCATCAGTTCCTCGGAGGCGGCGATGCCGGAGAGGGGGAAGCCGCTGGCCAGGCCCTTGGCGGTGACGAGGATGTCGGGCGTGACGCCGAAGTGGTCGTGGCCCCAGAAGCGTCCGGTGCGGCCGACGCCGGTCTGCACCTCGTCGAGGATCAGCAGGAAGCCGTGCCGGTCCGCCCGCTCGCGCAGCCCTTCCATGAAGGCGCGGTTCGCGGGCACGTAGCCGCCCTCGCCGAGCACCGGCTCGACGATGATCGCGGCCGTGTCGGCGGGCGACGAGATCGTCTGGAGGGTGTAGTCGAGCTCCCGCAGGGCAAAACGGGTCGCGGTCTCCTCGTCCCAGCCGTACCGGAAGGCCGTCGGGAACGGGGTGACGACCACACCGCTCATCAGCGGGGAGAAGCCGGACCGGAAGCGGATGCCGGAGGTGGTCATGGACGCGGCGGCGACGGTACGGCCGTGGAAACCGCCGTGGCAGACGATGACGTTGGGCCGGCCGGTGGCCTGGCGGGCGAGCCGCAGTGCCGCCTCGACGGCCTCGCTGCCGGAGTTGGTGAAGAACAGGCTGTCGAGGCCGGCCGGCAGCACCTCGCCCAGCTTGTCGACGAGACGGCGCAGCGGCTGGTGCATGACGGTCGTGTACTGGCCATGGATCAGCGTGCCCACCTGCTCCTGCGCCGCCGCCACGACCTTGGGGTGGCAGTGCCCGGTGCTGGTGACGCCGATGCCGGCGGTGAAGTCGAGGTAGCGGCGGCCGTCCTCACCGTAGAGGTGGACGCCCTCGCCCCGGGCCGCCACCACGGGCGTGGCCTGGCGAAGGTGCGGCGACAGTGCGGTCATGTTGTCTCCCGGCCGTACGTCGAGGTGTGGTTGCTTGGCTCAGCTCCGGTAACCGAGCATCCAGGCCCCCGCGAACGGCGACAACGCGTGATCTGTCCAGCCGGAACGCGTTGTTCGGACGTTGTGTCAACCGCCGAACCCCTCGGGTACCGCCCGCCCCACCCATGGGCAGCTCTTGCGCAGGTCAGTGCCGCTTGTCAGAGTGACCGGGCGAGCAGGGAGACACCGTGAACGAGAACCACCCGAAGGCCCCGGCCGGTCGCGCGCCGACCGTCGCCGACGTGCTGGCCCTGCCCGTCCTGGCCGCCGGACAGCCCCAGGTCGTCACCGGGCTGCCGTATCTGGACCGGCCGGTGCGCTGGGTGCACATCACCGAGCTGACGGACCCGGCCTCCTTCCTCAAGGGCGGCGAGCTGGTCCTGACCACGGGCATGCCCCTGCCCGAGGACGCCGCGGGCGTCCGCCGGTACGTCGACGAACTCACCGAAGTGGGAGCGGCGGCCCTGGTCATCGAGCTGGTGCGGCGCTACCACCGCGCGCCCGATGCCCTCGTCCAGGCCTGCCGCGCCCGGGGCCTGCCCCTGGTGACCCTCGCCCGGGACGTCAACTTCCTGGAGGTCACCCAGGTCGTCCACGCGCTCATCCTCGGCAACCAGGCCGAGGCGATGCGCCGGACCCAGCGGATCCACGAGGCGTTCACCGCGCTCACCCTGCGCGGTGCGGGGCCGGAGGACGTGGTGCACGCGGCGGCGGAGATGAGCGGCCGCACGGTCGTCCTGGAGAACCTGGCGCACCAGGCGCTGATCTGCGAGCCGTCGGGCAGCACGGTGCGGGAGGCGCTCACCGGCTGGGAGCAGCGCTCCCGGGCCACCGGGCCCGGCGACCACACCGGCGTGGGCGGACCGGAGGGCTGGCTCACCGCGCCCGTCTCCTACCAGGGCGAACGCTGGGGCCGGCTGGCGATGCTGCCCGCCGACGGGCCGGCCTTCGGACCGGAGCACATCACCGTCCTGGAGAGAACGGCGATGGCGCTGACCGTCGCCCGCCTCATCCACGCCACGCCATGGGAGCACACGGCCCACCGCAACGCCCTGCGGGAACTGGCGGAGCAGCGCCACCCCTCCGCCGAGGACGCCCGGGCCCGCTGCGCCGCGCTGGGCCTGCCCACCGAGGACAGCCGCTACCTGGCACTGCTCGTCGACCTGGGCCCCGGTGCCGCGGGGACCGAGCCGGAGGCCCGGCTGCACCGGGAGCTCCGGTCGGCGGGTGTCGCGGCGCTCGTCGGGGAGCTCTCCCCCGGCCGCCTCGGTGTCCTGCTGGCCCTGCGCGCCGCCCAGCCCTGGCGTCCGGTGGCCGAGCGCCTGAGCCGCACCGCGCTGGGTCTGTCCCCGGAGGCGCTCGTGAGCGTCGGCTCGGAGGTCGCGGACCTCGCCGACATCGCCCGCTCCTTCCGGGAGGCGGCCCGCGTCACGGAGGCCACCCCGCCCGGCCAGCCCCTTCCCGCGGACCGCTCCTTCCACGAGCTGCCGGACATCGACCTGCGCCGCCTGCTGTACGCGCTGCGCGAGGATCCCCGGATCCAGGACTACACCGAGCGGCGCCTCGGCCGGCTCATCGACCACGACACCCGGCACGGCACCGACCTGCTGACGACCCTGGGCCACTACCTCGACGCCGCCGGCAACAAGACCACGGCGGCCCGTCGCGGCGGCCTGTCCAGGGAGACCATGTACCAGCGCCTGCGCACCATCGAACGCCTCCTCGACACCGACCTCGAATCCGGCGAGCGCCGCACCGAACTCCACGTGGCCCTCACGGCGTTGCGCGTGCTGCGGACCACCTGACGGACAGGGAACTGCGGTGCGGCTCCGGTCAGGTGTCGAAGTCCACCGTCAGGGCGTCCGACACCGGGAACGACTGGCACGTGAGGACGTACCCCGCGTCGACCTCGGCCGGTTCGAGGGCGAAGTTGCGGCGCATGTCGGCCTTGCCGTCGGTGACCAGGGCGCGGCAGGTGCCGCAGACGCCGCCCTTGCAGGCGAACGGCAGGTCGGGGCGGGTCTGCTGGGCGCCTTCGAGGATGGTCCGCTCCCGGGGCAGGGCGGAGGTGGTGGAGCGGCCGTCGAGGATGACGGTGACCTGGCTGACCGGGCCGGAGGGGCCGGTCTCCGCGTGGCGGACCTCGCGGACGGGCTCGTCGTCGGCGTAGAACAGCTCCTGGTGGACGCGGTCGCCGGGCACGCCGAGGCCTTCGAGTACCTGTTGGGCGGCGCGGACCATGCCGTGCGGGCCGCACAGCCACCAGTGGTCGGCGGACTCCACGTCGACCAGCGCGCCGACGAGTGCCGACAGCCGCTCGGCGTCGAGGCGGCCGGAGAGCACCTCCGCCTCGCGGGGCTCGCGGGACAGGACGTGGGCGAGCTGGAAACGCGTCGGGTAGAGGTCCTTCAGGTCGGCCAGCTCGTCGGCGAACATCACCGTGCCGGTGCGGCGGTTGCCGTAGAAGAGGGTGACCGTCGAGCGAGGGTCGGCGGCGAGGACGGACTCGGCGATGGAGACCATGGGCGTGATGCCGGAGCCGGCCGCGACGAGGACGTGGTGGCCGGGGGTGCCGAGGTCGGGAGTGAAGGCGCCGGTGGGGGCCATCACCTCGACGGTGTCGCCGGGGCGTACGTCGTGCACCAGCCAGGACGAGAAGAGGCCGCCCGGCACCACGCGCACGCCGATGCGCGGTGCCGCGCCCACCGGCGAGCAGATCGAGTAGGAGCGGCGTTCGTCGCGGCCGTCGACCTCGCGCCGCAGCGTGAGCGACTGGCCGGGCGCGAAGGCGAACTCCTCGGCCAGCTCGGCGGGGATGTCGAAACTGACGGCTGCCGCGTCCTCGCACAGCGGCTGCACGGCGGCGACCCGCAGGGGGTGGAAGACCGGACGTCGGCGGGCACGCGCGCGTGCCGCCGGGGCGGGGGCCGGCTCCATCAGGTCCTCCATCAGATCTCCTTGACGTACTCGAACGGCTCGCGGCAGGCGAGGCAGCGCCACAGGGCCTTGCAGGACGTGGCGGCGAAGCGCGAGGTCTCCTCGGTGTCCGCGCTGCCGCAGCGGGGGCAGGGCACGGAGCGGCGGGTCGGCGCCAGCACGAGCGGGACCGGGCCGGCGGCGCGGACGGGCGCGGCCCCGGGCGGGGCGATGCCGTGCTCGGCGAGCTTGCGTCGGCCGGCCGGAGTGATCCAGTCGCTGGTCCACGGCGGGTCCAGGACGGTGCGGATCTCCACGCGCGCGTACCCGGCGTCGCGCAGCCGGGCGGCCACGCCGGCGCGCATCTCCGCCATGGCCGGGCAGCCCGAGTAGGTCGGCGTCAGGCTCGCGACGACGGTGCCGCCCTCGGTCATCTCGACGCCCCGCAGGACGCCCAGGTCGGCCAGCGTGAGCATGGGCAGCTCGGGGTCGGGCACCTGCTCGGCGATGCGCCGGGCCCGTCGCGCGTCCAGCAGTGTCGTCACCATGTCGCCTCCGGGTGGGCGCGGGCCACGCCCTGCAACTCGGCCAGCAGCGGGGCGAGATGCCCGGTGTGCTCCCCGGCGCGGCCCGAACCGGGCAGTGGGCCGTAGACGGGCATGGGCAGTCCGGCGGCCTCGGTGACCTGGCGGAGGACCGCCACGACCTCGTCCCGGACGTCACACGCCGTGAACAGCTCGCCCAGGTAGGGCGCCACCTGCTCCTGCGCCCTGCGCATCCGGCGGTGCGACTCCTCGGTGCCGTCGCCCAGGCGCACCGCCCACTCGGCCGCGTACTGCCGGTGGTACGCCAGTTCCTTCACGCCCTTGGCGGCGATCGCCGCGAGCACCGGGTCGCGGTGGGCCGTGAGCCGCTCGAAGTGCGCGAGGCGCCAGCTGGAGAGCACCAGCAGCCGCACGATCGAGAACGCGAAGTCCCCGTTGGGCAGTTCGGCCAGGCGTACGCTGCGGAAGTCGCCGGCGTCACGGAAGTAGGCGAAGGCGTCCTCGCCGCGCCCGGTGCCGTCGACCTGGCCGGCACGGGAGTAGAGCAGGCGGGCCTGGCCGAGCAGGTCGAGTCCGATGTTGGCGAGGGCCACCTCCTCCTCCAGCTCGGGGGCCCGGGTGGTCCACTCGGCGAGCCGCTGGGCCGAGACCAGGGCGTCGTCGGCCAAAGTGACGCAGAGATCCGCCAGTTCACCGGCGTCGACACCCTCGGGCACGGCGGTGTCCACGCCGTGCAGCGGGTCCTCGAAGCCGGTGCCGTAGGCCCAGCGGGCGTCGTCCTCGTGCCCCTCGGCGAGGGTCAGGTAGACGTGGTCGTCACTCATGCCCTCTCCTTCAGATGTGCGGGACGTCGGCGGGGATGTCGTAGAAGGTCGGGTGCCGGTAGACCTTGTCGGCGCTGGGCGCGAAGAAGGGGTCCTTCTCGTCGCGGGTGGAGGCGGTGATGTGCTCCGAGCGCACGACCCAGATGGACACGCCCTCGTTGCGCCGCGTGTACAGGTCGCGGGCGTGGGTGAGGGCCATGCGGTCGTCGGCGGCGTGCAGCGAGCCCACGTGGACGTGGTTCAGGCCGCGCTTGCCGCGCACGAACACCTCGTACAGCGGCCAGTTCTGCTTCTCGGCGGTCATGCCACCGCTCCCTTCCGCTCGCGGGACGCCTGCTTGGCCGCGTGGGCGGTGGCCGCCTCGCGCACCCAGGCGCCCTCCTCGTGGGCGCTGCGGCGCCGCTCCATCCGCTGGGCGTTGCACGGGCCGTCGCCCTTGATGACCCGCATCAGCTCGTCCCAGTCGGGCGTGCCGAAGTCGTGGTGGCCCCGCTCCTCGTTCCAGCGCAGCTCCGGGTCGGGGAGCGTGACGCCGAGCTTCTCGGCCTGCGGGACGGTCATGTCGACGAAGCGCTGACGCAGCTCGTCGTTGCTGTGCCGCTTGATCTTCCAGGCCATGGACTGGGCGGAGTTGGGCGAGGCGTCGTCGGGCGGGCCGAACATCATCAGCGACGGCCACCACCAGCGGTCCACGGCGTCCTGCACCATCTCGCGCTGCGCCTCGGTGCCGCGCATCATCGTCATCAGCAGCTCGTAGCCCTGCCGCTGGTGGAACGACTCCTCCTTGCAGATCCGCACCATCGCGCGCGCGTACGGCCCGTACGACGAGCGGCACAGCGGCACCTGGTTGCAGATCGCCGCGCCGTCCACGAACCAGCCGATCACCCCGACGTCCGCGAAGCTCAGGGTGGGGTAGTTGAAGATCGAGGAGTACTTCTGGCGGCCCTCGATCAGCCGCTCGGTCAGATCCGCGCGGTCGGCGCCCAGCGTCTCCGCCGCCGAGTACAGGTACAGCCCGTGCCCGGCCTCGTCCTGGACCTTCGCGAACAGAATGGCCTTGCGGCGCAGCGACGGCGCGCGGGTGATCCACTCGCCCTCCGGCTGCATGCCGATGATCTCCGAGTGCGCGTGCTGCGCGATCTGCCGGATCAGTGTCTTCCGGTAGCCCTCCGGCATCCAGTCGCGCGGCTCGATCCGCTGGTCCCGCGCGATCGTCGCGTCGAAGTGCCGCTGGAGAACCGGCTCGGTGCCGTCCGCCCCCGGGGGGCTGGAGTGTGTCGTGTCCATCCGTCCCACTTCCCAACCGACCATTCGTTCGGTCCATCATAGAACGACCCCGCACGCCTTGGTAAGACCTGATCCTTGACAGGCCCCGGGGCGACTGGATTACTGGTCGGCGCCGGAGCTAACCGAATGGTCGGTCGGGTTACAAGGTGGTGGGTGACGTGAGCAGTACAGCTGACACGGCGACGGGACAGCGGCGGGGCGAGCCCCTCCCCCACGCCCTGCTCGACGACGCCGAGCGCCTGACGCGCGAGCAGCTGCGCGAGCTCCAGCTCGACCGTCTGCGCCGGAGCCTGCGCCACGCCTACGACAACGTGGAGGCGTACCGGCAGAAGTTCGACGAGGCCGGGGTCACCCCGGAGGACTGCCGCTCGCTGGCGGACCTGTCCCGGTTCCCCTTCACCACGAAGGCCGATCTGCGGGACACCTACCCGTTCGGCATGTTCGCCGTCCCCATGGACCAGGTCCGCCGGGTCCACGCCTCCAGCGGGACCACCGGCCGCCCCACGGTCGTCGGCTACACGGAGAACGACCTGTCGATGTGGGCGGACCTGGTCGCCCGCTCGATCCGCGCCGCCGGTGGACGCCCGGGGAACAAGGTGCACATCTCCTACGGCTACGGCCTGTTCACCGGCGGCCTCGGCGCACACTACGGCGCCGAGCGGGCCGGGTGCACCGTCATCCCCGCCTCGGGCGGCATGACGGCCCGGCAGGTGCAGATCATCCAGGACTTCCGGCCCGAGATCATCATGGTCACCCCGTCGTACATGCTCACCCTGCTCGACGAGTTCGAGCGGCAGGGCGTCGACCCGCGCGCCGGCAGCCTGAAGGTGGGCATCTTCGGGGCCGAGCCGTGGACGGAGGAGATGCGCCGCGAGATCGAGGAACGGATCGACATCCACGCCGTCGACATATACGGCCTGTCCGAGGTGATCGGTCCCGGGGTCGCGCAGGAGTGCGTGGAGACCAAGGACGGGCTGCATGTGTGGGAGGACCACTTCTATCCCGAGGTCGTCGACCCGATCACGGGTGAGGTGCTGCCCGAGGGCGCGGAGGGCGAGCTGGTCTTCACGTCCCTGACCAAGGAGGCGCTGCCGGTCGTCCGCTACCGCACCCGCGATCTGACGCGGCTGCTGCCCGGCACGGCCCGGCCCGCCTTCCGCCGCATCCGGAAGATCACCGGCCGCTGCGACGACATGATCATCCTGCGCGGGGTGAACGTCTTCCCCAGCCAGATCGAGGAGATCGTGCTGCGCACACCCGGCGTGGCACCGCACTTCCAGATCCAGCTGACCCGGCGCGGCCGTCTGGACCACATGACGGTCCGCGTCGAGACCCGCCCGGGCACCGGCCCGGACCAGCGGGAGGCCGCGGCCCGCGCGATCGCGAAGGCCGTCAAGGACGGCATCGGCATCACCGCCGACGTGGCGATCGTCGAGCCGGAGAGTCTGGAGCGGTCAGTCGGCAAGCTCCGCCGGGTCAAGGACCTGCGCGAGGCGTGACTGGTCGCGCACGGCCGCGGTGAACGCGTCCCGCGCCTCGTCGTAGCCGGTGCGCGGCCGCAACCACCGCGGTTCGGCCGCCAGCAGCTCCCAGCAGACGGGGGAACGCGCCACAGCGAGAAGTCGTGCGAGGTCGGCGTCCGCCAGCGCACCGCTCTCCCTGATCAGGTCTTCCAGATGGGCGAGATCGTCAGGGCGCTCGTCGTCCTCGCGGTCTCCCCAGCCCTCGAGCAGGACGTGGGCGAGCCATGCGGATGAATGAGCGTCGGACTCGCAGTGCTCGGCGTTTCCCGGACACCACTTCTCCAGCAGCGCCTGGAGCGCGGAGCGCACCACCGCCCGCCGGACCGCGTACTGCTCCATCCGCGCGCACCGCTCACGCAGCGCCTCGGCCTGCCGGACGACACGGTCCGGCCCGTGCATCGGCAGCGCCGAGCACGCCGTCGTGAGGACTTCGCTCCGGCGGCGGAGCTCCTCCGCACGGTGCTCGGGCGCCACGTCCGCGAGGGTCCACACCGCGCCGGCGAACGCGTCCGCGGCGCACAGGAAGGCCGTCCACGCCTCGCTGCGCTGCGCCTCCAGCCGCAGCTCCCGTTCCACGGCCCGCTGCGCGTGCGTCGTCTCCAGCGCGACGCGTCGCGCGAACCTGGTCTGCCACCGCGCCACCAGCACCGCGGCGACCGCGGCCGCCCCCGACAACGCCGCGCCCGCGGCCGAGAAAGCGGCGTACACCTGCTCCGTGTCCACGGGCGCAGGATGCCGCCCGGCCGGCCGCCGGCGAGGCGCATGACAGCAACATCACGCGTCTTGTCGCTCTGTGCCCGTGACCGACCGGAAAGAGGCGACCGGGCTCTCATCAGCAGCCCCCGCCCCGCACGCCGCGCCGGGAGCGGCCGCTCGGGGAAGTTCCGTTTCGTGTGCGGCCGGGTTGCGAATCAGGAGCAGCGCCGCGTCGTCGTGGAGCCGGCCGCCCACGTGGGCCAGGAGTTCGTCGTGGAGCGCGCCGACGGTGCGGGCCGGCTCGTGGGACACGTGCCGCTCCAGCCCTTCGGCGAGCGGGTAGAAGGCGCGGCCGTCGTCGCGGGCTTCGGTGACGCCGTCGGTGTAGAGGAGCAGCTGGTCGCCGTCGCGGAAAGGGAGCGTCTGGAGGCCGGGCGTGTGGCCCGTGAGGGCGCGCAGCCCGAGGGGCGGGGCCGGATGCGTGGGCTCCACCGCCGTCACGTCTCCGCAGGCGCGGACGAGCAGCGGGGGCGCGTGTCCGCAGTTCACCACCTCCAGATGCCCTGCCCGCGGGTATCCCGCGACGATGGCGGTGACGAAGTCGTCGTGGCCGAGGTTGCGCGCGAGGCTGCGTTCGATCCTGTCGACCACGGCGAGCAGGTCGGGCTCGTCGTGGGCCGCCTCGCGGAAGACGCCGAGCACCAGCGCGGCGGTCCCCACGGCGGGCAGCCCCTTGCCGCGCACGTCGCCGACGATCAGCCGCACCCCGTGCGGGGTGGGTATCAGTGCGTAGAGGTCCCCGCCGATCCGGGCCTCGGCGGCCGCGGCGCTGTAGCGGACGGCCGCCTGGAACGGTCCGACGGTCGCCGGCACGGGCCGGAGCAGTGCGTGCTGGGCGGTCTCGGCGACCGAGCGGACGGCAGCGAGCACCCGTTCACGGCGCTCGCGCAGGACAGCGGCCAGGCCGCTCGCGAGGGTGACGGCCACCAGGGCCGACAGCAGGGCGGCCAGTTCGCGGCCGGGCACACCGTCCCGGACGCCGAGGGTCGCGCCGAGCGCCACGGCGAGGCAGCCGACCCAGAAGACTCCGCGCGGCCCGTTGGTCGTGGCCGCCAGGGCGGGCCCGGCCGCGAGCACGGGCAGCCAGATCATCCCCGCACCGTCGGCGAGGTCGGCGAGCACGACGACGGAGACGACCAGCACGGGCAGGACGGGCGCCCCCGCGGCCAGCTGCGCGCCGGCGCGTCTGCGGGCCGCGGCCCCGATACCGGTCACTCGGTTGTCGAACGGCCCTACAGGCCGGTGGTCGCCACCACGGTCTCGGGCTTGGCTCATGTTCGCGTCCGCAGTCCTCACCTGTGCGCCGGGCACACTACTGAAATGTCTGTTTCATCCAGAAAACGGGGTGAGGCAGGACACGGGCAAGGAGAGGATTTTCAGATAGTGAGCGAGAGGCCCCGGGTCACGCGGCTCGCGGTCGGGAGCAGTCGCTCCCGGATCTCCGGCAGCCGGGAGAGCCGGCTCGCCGGCAGGGAGACGCCGAGGGAACCGAGCGTGTCGCCGCTGTAGACCGGGACGGCGACGCAGACCGTGCCCAGGGTGTACTCCTCCAGGTCCGTGACGGCCGGGGCCAGGGGTGGGTTCTCCAGCCGCCGGAGCAGTTCCGGGGGGCTGGTGATCGTCCGCGGGGTGAGGTCGGCGAGATGGTGGCGGGAGAGGTAGTCCTTGCGGGCCTCGTCGTCCAGTTCGCGCAGCACGGACTTGCCCAGTGCGGTCGCGTGTCCCGCGTCCTCGAAGCCCACCCAGAGGTCGACGCGGGGCGTTCCGGGGCTGTCGACGATCTCGGCGACCCGGATCTCGCCGTCCTCGTAGAAGGTGAGGTAGGCGGCGGTCGCGAGCTCGTCGCGCAGCGCGGCGAGCGTGGGCCGGACGCGGCTGAGCAGCGCCTGCGCACGGCCCGTGGTCCGCAGAGTCTGGAGCTTGTCGCCGAGGACGAACCCGCCGTCGTCCAGCTTCCGCACATATCCGTCGTGCGTCAGGGTCCGCAGCAGGTGATAGGCGGTGGCCAGGGGCAGGCCCGTCTCACGCGCCAGTTGCTTCGCCGGCGCGCCGTTCGCGTGCGCGCTCACCGCCTCCAGCAGGCGCATGGCCCGCTGGACGGAGGTGATGAGCGTGGGGCCGTCTCGCCCACCCATACGACCAGCGTGCGTCAGGCATACGGCGCGGGCAAGGCGGACCGGAGGACCGGCGGCGTGAACCTGGCCGACTCCACGGGTGCGGCACGGTTGACGCGTCAACCAGCACGCCGCGGGCCCATGTGCTCACTTCAGGACGGATCCTCGTCGTCCAGCCTTGCCCGGACGCCGCTTGCTCAGCCCACTTCGATCTTCGAGGCGTTCTCCGCCAGCCACGCGTCGAAGCTCCTGAGCGCCGGGTTGATCTCCCGCAGCCGGTCCAGGTCGCGGGCCCCGGTGGCCGCGAGCGGGTGATCACCACAGGACGTCCTTCTCCCGGGACGGTCGGCGAGCCCAACAGCTGCGCGAGCGGCACTCCGGTGGCCACGGGCGTCCCGCTGACCACGCCGCCGGGAGAGGCGCCGTCGGGAGAGTAGGCCGGAAGCGGAAGAGGGCCGCGAAACGCCGCCGCGGTCCTTCTCGGCCCTCCCGTCACCGGCGACGATGCCATGTCATGGACATCTTGCTCGTCGCCAGCGCGTTCAACAGCCTGTCCCAGCGCGTGTACGCGGAACTGTCGGACCAGGGGCACCGGGTGGACGTCGTCCTCGCCTCGCACGGCGCCGACGCGGTCCGGGCCGCCGTACGCGAGGTGTGCCCGGAGCTGGTCGTCGCCCCGATGCTGAAGTCGGCCCTGCCGGAGGACGTGTGGCGGGAGCACACCTGCCTGATCGTGCACCCGGGGCCGCCCGGCGACCGGGGCCCGTCGGCACTGGACTGGGCGATCGCCGAGGAGGCCTCCGAGTGGGGCGTGACGGTGCTCCAGGCCGAGGCGGCGATGGACGCGGGCGACATCTGGGCGGACGGGGCGTTCCCGGTGCCGCCGGCCGGCAAGAGCGACATGTACCGCAACGAGGTGTCCGACGCCGCCACGGCCGCCGTCCTGCTCGCCGTGCGGCGGTTCGCCGACGGGTCCTTCAAGCCGCGCCCGCAGAGCGACCCCGGGATCCGCGTGGTGTGGCGGGACTACTTCCGCCAGGAGCAGCGGCGCATCGACTGGGAGCACGACGACACCGCGACGGTGCTGCGCAAGCTCCGCGGGGCCGACTCGCAGCCGGGCGTCCTGGACGAGGTCTGCGGCCGGGAGGTGTTCCTGCACGGCGGGCACCCCGAGGACCGGCTGCGCGGGCAGCCCGGGGAACTGCTCGCGACCCGGTCCGGCGCGGTCTGCCGGGCCACCCGGGACGGCGCGGTGTGGATCCCGGAGCTGCGCCCCCGCAAGGCCTCCGGCGACCCGGCCCCGTTCCGCCGCCCGGCCGCCTCGGTGCTCGCCGGCTTCCCGGCGCCGCCCGGCAGCGCCCCGGGCATGCCGGGTTCGAACGGCCGCCCGTACTGGCTGCCGGAGATCGCCGTCCCGCTCGAACTGCCCCCGGAGCGCACTACCTGGACGGACATCCGCTACCGGCAGCGGGGGGACATCGGCTTCCTGTCCTTCTCGTTCCCGGGCGGGGCGATGAGCACCGTCCACTGCCGCAGGCTGCTCGCCGCCTACCGGTACGCGCTCACCCGCCGCACCTCGGTGCTGGTGCTCGGCGGCGCCCGCGACTTCTTCTCCAACGGCATCCACCTCAACGTCATCGAGGCGTCGAGCGACCCGGCGGGCGAGTCCTGGTCCAACCTCGTCGCCATGAACGACCTGGTCGAGGCCGTGCTGCGCACCACCGACCGGGTGGTGGTGGCGGCCCTCGGCGGCAACGCGGCGGCCGGCGGCGTGATGCTCGCCCTGGCCGCCGACGAGGTGTGGTGCCGCACCGGCAGCGTCCTCAACCCGCACTACCGGAACATGGGCCTGTACGGCTCGGAGTACTGGACGTACTCGCTGCCGCGCCGCGTGGGAGCCGAGGCGGCGGAGCGGCTGACGAGCGAGGCGCTGCCGGTGAGCGCGGCGACCGCCGAGCGGATCGGACTGGTGGACCGTCTGGTGCCGGTGCCCGCCAGGGAGTTCACCGCGGAGGTCGAGCGCCTGGCCGCCGACGTGGCCGGCGACCCGGGCATCGCACAGCGGATCACCACCAAGGCGACGGCACGGCACGCGGACGAGCTCCAGCGGCCCCTCGCGGAGTACCGGCGGGCCGAACTCGCCCGCATGCGCGCCGTCTTCTTCGACCCGCAGGCCCCGTACCACGCGCTGCGCTCGGCGTTCGTCCGCAAGCTCCCGCACGGCTCCGCCCGGCCGCTGGCCCAGGAAGGTGCGCAGTGAGCGCCCGGCTGCTCGTGGCGGGCGTCGGCAACATCTTCCTCGCCGACGACGCCTTCGGCCCCGAGGTGATCCGCGCCCTGGAGCAGCACCCGCTGCCGCCCGAGGTGCGGGTGCGGGACTTCGGCATCCGCGGCATGGACCTGGCGTACGAACTGCTCGACGGCTACGACACGGCCGTCCTGGTCGACGCGGCCGTACGGGGACACGCGCCGGGCACCCTGTCGCTGATCGAGCCGGACCTGCCCGACGGCGCCACGGGGGCCGCCCCGCCCGAGGCGCACGGCATGGACCCGGCGAAGGTCCTCGCCCTCGCCGCCCACCTGGGCGACGAGCCGCTCCCCCGCGTCCTGGTCCTCGCCTGCGAACCCGAGCTGCGGGCGCCCGCCGACGAGGACATCGCCCCGGGCATCGGCGCGACCGTGCGCGAGGCGGTCGGGCGGGCCGTCGCGGCGCTGCACACCATGGTCCCGGTGCTGCTCGCCGACCCGGCGGCCACGCCCCCGTTGAGCCGCCCGGACGAATCCCCCGCCCTGTCCCCGCCGGGCTGCCGGGCACCGTGAGAGACGGCGCCCAGGATCGGTAGCGGAACGTTTTCCCTACTGACCGCGAGGAGCGGCGCCATGTGCGATTCCGTGGACGAGGTCACTCAGGCCGTCCTGGCGAAGAACGACGGTCTGGCCGCGGGCCTGCGCGAGGAGCTGGCCCGGCGCGGAGTGAGCGTGGTCAACCTGCTGTCCAGCCCGGGCAGCGGCAAGACGGAACTGCTCGGGCGGGTGCTGGCCCGGGCGGTGGAGCGGGGCCTGCCGGTGGCCGCGCTCACCGCCGACCTGGCGACCGAGAACGACGCCGACCGGCTCGCCCGTTCAGGCGCCCCGGTGAAGCAGCTGCTGACCGACGGGCTGTGCCATCTGGAGGCGCGGCAGCTGCGCGGCCACGTGGAGGGCTGGCTGCCGGAGGGCACCTCGCTGCTGTTCGTGGAGAACGTCGGCAACCTCGTGTGCCCGGCCTCCTACGACCTCGGCGAGAGCCTGCGGATCGTCCTCATGGCGGTGACGGAGGGCGAGGACAAGCCGCTCAAGTACCCCACCGCCTTCGGGTCCGCCCACCTCGTGGTGCTGACCAAGACGGACCTGACGGGGCCCGCCGGGTTCGACGAGGCCGCCTTCGACGCCCATGTGCAGCGGGTCAACCCCGGGGTGGAGGTGCTGCGGTCCTGCGCCCGCACCGGTGTCGGCGTGGACGCTCTGCTGGAGCGGGTGCTCGCCGTACGGGACGGGTCCCCGGTGCACCGGCCTCCCCTGGCGCCCCGCCCGCACAGCCACGCCCATGAGGACGCCGAAGCCGGCCTCGTCCCGTGACCGCGCCGGTCGCACAGGCGGTGCGCCGCCGCGTCACCGTGCGCGGCACCGTGCAGGGCGTGGGCTTCCGCCCCTTCGTGCACCGCCTGGCCACCGATCTCGCCCTCGCGGGGTTCGTGAGCAACACCGCGAGCGGTGTCGTCATCGAGGTGGAGGGCCCGCCGGAGGGCGTCGACCGCTTCTGCGACCGGCTGGCCGCGGAGCCACCACCGCTGGCGACCGTCACCGGTGTCGGGTTCGAGGACCTGCCCGTCACGGGCGCCGACGGCACCTTCAGCATCCGCTCCACGGACCGCTCCCCCGGCCGCACCCACCTCCCGCCCGACACGGCGACCTGCGCCGACTGCCTGCGGGAGCTGGCCGATCCGGCCGACCGCCGGCACCGGCACCCGTTCGTCACCTGCACGCACTGCGGGCCCCGCTTCACCATCGCCACCGGTATGCCGTACGACCGGGCGGTGACGACCATGACCGGCTTCCCGATGTGCGCCGGCTGCGCACGGGAGTACGGCGATCCCCTCGACCGCCGCTTCCACGCCCAGCCCGTGGCCTGCCCCGACTGCGGTCCCCGGCTGCGTCTGGTGCCCGCCTCCGGGAGCGGGGTCCGCCCGGCGCGGGACGCCGACGCCCTCGCGGCGGCGCGGGCGCTGCTGGCCGCCGGGCGGATCGTCGCCGTCAAGGGCCTCGGCGGCTACCACCTGGCGTGTGACGCCACCGACGCGCGGGCCGTCGAGACGCTGCGCACCCGCAAGGCGCGCGGCGGCAAACCGTTCGCGGTGATGTGCGCGGACCTGGACGCCGTACGGCGGATCGCCGAGCCCTCCCCCGCCGAGACGGCGGCCCTCACCAGCCCCCGGCGCCCCATCGTCCTGCTGCGTCGGCGGCCGGGGCCGGCAGGCCTCGCGCCCGGCGTCTGCCCCGGCAGCCCGCACCTCGGCGTGCTGCTGCCCTACACCCCCGTGCACACCCTGCTGTTCGGACTGCCCGGCGATCCGCCGGGTCCCCGCATGCTGGTCATGACGAGCGGCAACCGCTCGGGGGAACCGATCGTCACGGACGACGACGAGGCACTGACCCGGCTGGCCGGCCTGGCCGACGCCTGGCTCGCCCACGACCGGCCCATCGCCTCGCCCTGCGACGACTCCCTGCTGCGGGTGCGGCCCGACGGCACCGAGCAGGTGCTGCGCCGCTCCCGGGGATACGTGCCCCGGCCGCTGCGGCTGCCGGTGCCGGTGCGGCCCGCGCTGGCCGTGGGCGGCGACCTGAAGAACGCCCTGTGCCTCGGCGCGGGCGACCAGGCCTGGTTCGGCCCGCACATCGGCGACATGGGCGACCTCGGCAGCCTGGAGGCGGCCCGGAGCGCGGAGGAGCACATGCGGTGCCTGACCGGGGTCACACCCGAGCTCGTCGCCGCCGACCGGCACCCGGGATACCACTCGACGAGATGGGCCGCCCGACGGGCCGGGCGCACGCCCGTGCTCGTCCAGCACCACCACGCGCACCTCGCCTCGGCGATGGCCGAGCACGGCCTCGACGGCACGACACCCGTGATCGGTGTCGCCTTCGACGGCACGGGCTACGGCGACGACGGCACCGTCTGGGGCGGCGAGATCCTCCTCGCCGGCTACCGCGGCTTCCGGCGCTACGCCCACCTCGCGCCCGCCCCGCTCCCCGGTGGGGACGCGGGCGTGGCCAACCCGTGCCGCCTGGCACTGGCCCGGCTGCGGGCGGCAGGGCTGCCGTGGGACGCGGATCTGCCCTGTGTGGGCGCCTGCGCGCCCGACGAACTGGCCGTACTCGAACGGCAGTTGGCCAGCGGGCTGGCCTGTGTGCCGACCTCCGGCATGGGCCGGCTCTTCGACGCCGTGTCGTCCCTGGTCGGTGTCTGCCACCGCGCGGGGTACGAGGCCCAGGCCGCCCTGGAGCTGGAGGCGGCGGCCGCCTCGGCGTGGGACGCCGAGACCTCGGCGTACGCCTTCACCGGCGATCTCGACCCGGCGCCCGTGCTGCGCGCGCTGGTCACCGACCTGCGGCGCGGCACCCCGGCCCCCGTGCTCGCGGCCCGCTTCCACCGCGCCGTGGCGCGGGCCGTCGCGGAGATCTGCGGGCGCGCACGCCGGGACACGGGCCTGGCCACCGTCGCGCTCAGCGGCGGGGTCTTCGCCAACGCGCTGCTGGAGGAGGAGTGCACACGGTTGCTGGCCACAGACGGCTTCACGGTGCTCCGCCACGGCGAAGTCCCGCCGAACGACGGCGGGCTGGCCCTCGGCCAGCTGGTGGTCGCGGCGCACCTACGACAGGAGGAGTGACCCATGTGTTTGGCAGTGCCCGGCAAGGTCGTGGCCATCGACGACGGCGCGGATCCGCTCACCGGGCTGATCGACTTCGGCGGCGTGCGGAAACAGGCGTGCCTGGAGTACGTCCCCGACGTGCGGGTGGGTGAGTACGTCATCGTGCACGTCGGCTTCGCGCTCCAGCGCCTGGACGAGGAGTCGGCCCTGGCCTCGCTGAAGCTGTTCGAGGAACTGGGGCTGCTGGAGGAGGAGTTCGGTGACGCCTGGGAGCAGGCGGCGAAGGAGGCGGGCACCGCGTGAAGTACATCGACGAGTTCAACGACCCGGATCTGGCCCGGCGGCTGCTGGACGAGATCCGCGCCACCGCGACCCGGCCGTGGGCCCTGATGGAGGTGTGCGGCGGCCAGACCCACTCGATCATCCGGCACGGCATCGACCAACTGCTGCCCGAACAGGTCGAGTTGATCCACGGCCCCGGCTGCCCCGTCTGTGTCACGCCGCTGGAGGTCATCGACAAGGCGCTGGAGATCGCCGCACGGCCCGGGGTGGTCTTCTGCTCCTTCGGCGACATGCTCCGGGTGCCGGGCACCGACCGCGACCTGTTCCGGGTCAAGGGCGAGGGCGGCGACGTCCGCGTGGTCTACTCGCCGCTCGACGCCCTGGAGCTGGCCCGCCGCCACCCGGACCGGGAGGTGGTGTTCTTCGCGATCGGCTTCGAGACCACCGCCCCCGCCAACGCGATGGCCGTGCACCAGGCGCGCCGCCTGGGCCTGACCAACTTCAGCCTGCTGGTGTCTCATGTGCGGGTGCCCCCGGCCATCGAGGCGATCATGACGGCGCCCGAGTGCCGGGTGCAGGGATTCCTGGCCGCCGGGCACGTGTGCAGTGTGATGGGCACGGCCGAGTACCCGGAACTCGCCGAGCGGTTCGGCGTTCCGATGGTGGTGACGGGCTTCGAGCCGCTGGACATCCTGGAGGGCATCCGCCGTGCGGTCCGCCAGCTGGAGCGCGGTGAGCACCGGGTGGAGAACGCCTACCCGCGTGCCGTGCGCGAGGACGGCAATCCTGCCGCCGTGCGCATGATCGAGGAGGTGTTCGAGGTCACCGACCGCAACTGGCGAGGTATCGGGCGCATTCCTTCGAGCGGCTGGCGGCTGACCGACGCCTTCCGGGCGTTCGACGCCGAGCACCGCTTCGACGTCACCGGGATCCGGACCGAGGAGCCCGCCGAGTGCCGCAGCGGCGAGGTGCTCCAGGGCCTGATCAAGCCCACCGAGTGCGCCGCGTTCGGCACCACCTGCACCCCGCGCACCCCGCTCGGCGCCACCATGGTCTCCAGCGAGGGCGCCTGCGCGGCCTACTACCTGTACCGCCGGATGAACGCCCCGACGCCGCAGGGCGGCGGGGCATCGCAGGAGGAGGTGGCTCCCGTTGCCTGAGCGACTCGCCGAGGTGGTCGACCCGGCCGACTGGACGTGTCCCGCCCCGCTGCGCGACCAGGGTGTGGTGGTGATGGGGCACGGCGGAGGCGGCGCCCTGTCGGCTGAGCTGATGGAGCAGGTCTTCAGCCCCGCCTACGGCAACGCCACCCTCGCCGCTCTCACCGACTCCGCCGTCCTCGAACTGGGCGGCGCGCGGCTCGCCTTCTCCACCGACTCCTATGTCGTCAGGCCGCTGTTCTTCCCGGGCGGCAGCCTCGGGGACCTCGCGGTCAACGGCACCGTCAACGACCTGGCCATGAGCGGGGCGAGGCCCGCGTACCTCTCCGCCGCCTTCGTCCTGGAAGAGGGCGTGGAGCTGACGGTCGTCGAGCGGATCGCGCGAGCGATGGGCGCGGCGGCCGAGACCGCCGGGGTGACGATCGCCACGGGTGACACCAAGGTCGTGGAGTCCGGGCACGGCGACGGGGTGTACGTCACCACCGCCGGGGTGGGGCTGGTGCCCGACGGTGTGGACATCCGGCCGCAGCGGGCGCGGCCCGGGGACGTCGTCATCGTCAGCGGGCCGATCGGCCTGCACGGGGTGGCGATCATGAGCGTCCGGGAGGGCCTGGAGTTCGGAGTGGAGGTCGCCAGCGACACCGCGCCGCTGGCGGATCTGGTGGCGGCCATGCTGGCCGTCACCCCGGACGTCCATGTGCTGCGCGACCCCACCAGGGGCGGCCTGGGGGCGTCCCTGAACGAGATCGCCCGTGCGTCCGGGACCGGTGTCCGGTTGCAGGAGCGGGCCGTTCCGGTGCCGGACGCGGTGGCGAACGCTTGCGGCTTCCTCGGGCTCGATCCCCTGTACGTCGCCAACGAGGGGCGGCTGGTCGCCTTCGTCCCGCCGTCGGAGGCGGAGGAGGTGCTCGCCGCGATGCGTGCGCACCCGCAGGGCGCCGGGGCCGCGCGGATCGGCGAGTGTGTCGCCGAGCACCCGGGGATGGTGGTGGTCGCCACCGGTCTCGGCGGCACCCGGGTGGTGGACCTGCCGCTCGGCGAGCAGCTGCCGCGCATCTGCTGACCCGCGCGGAAGGCCCCGCCGACGGGTCGGCGGGGCCTTCCGCTATGCGGGGCCTTGCGCTAGGTCGGGACCGGTTCGATCCCGGCGATCTCCAGCTCCCGGCCGCTGCGCAGGTCGCTGGAGGGCCGGTCGCAGCGCGGGCACCAGAAGAACGGGGGCATGCCCACCGCGAACTCCTCGGCGCACGGGCCGCACCAGGCCTGCGCGGGCACCTGCTCGACCACGAGCCGCGCCCCGGCGAGGGCGGTGCCGTCGCGGGCCACCTCGAAGGCGAAGCCGAGGGCGTCGGGGACGACGCCCGCCAGCTCGCCGACCCGGACGGTCACCGCCGAGACGGCGGCCGTCCCGTCCGCCCGGGCCAGCTCACCGGCCCGCTCGATGATCGCGGTCGCGATCGACAGTTCGTGCACGGCGGGCTCACGGGTAGCGGCGGCCGGCGCGGAAACCGCCGGCCATCCGCCAGATCCGCATCTCCCGCCGCAGGCTGGGAAACTCCCAGCACAGCAGTGCCACGGCCAGACCGCCCGCCAGGACGGCCTCGGCCTTCAGCACCCGCTGCCCGCTCGTCCCGCCCCGCCTGCGCGCGACGAGGCCGCGTGCGAGGGGGCTGCGTGCCATGGATCTGCGTGCGATGGGTCTGGGTGCTCGTCGGACCTTCATTGCGGCGACTCCCTGCTCTCTGATCACGGCTGTCATCCCGGCGAGATGTTCGGCATGGTCTCCGCGAGGGCGTCATGCCGCTTCCAGTGGATCCCCGTGGAGCGGCGCGCGTCGGCGGTGCCGTCCTCGTTGTGCCCCTTCTGGTCCTCGTACCGTCCCTTGTTGCCCTGGTGCATGCCGGTCACATGCGTGGGCGTGTCGGGCTTCGTCTGCGCCCGGCCCACTCTGATGCTGCCCATGGGATGTTCTCCTTCCTCGCCTCCGACCTGCGGAGTGCGTGCTCATGACCGCTCGGTGAGGTCCTCGAAGAACCGCTCGACGGCCGGCCAGATCCGGCCGCCGCCGGACAGGCCGCGCCACTCCCGGCGTACGACGGCGACCATCCGGTAGCAGTCGTCGATCGGCACGATCCAGTGGTGGTCGAGGCCGTGGACGGTGTTCACCAGCAGCGCCTCCACCTCGGGTTCCACGGTCGCGATCCGCGGACACGTCCGGGCCAGCTCCTGCCAGGCCGCCGCGTCCACCTCCCAGCGCATGGTGCCGGCCGGGCTCGGGCCCTGGGCGGTGACGGCGCCGTCCGCCCGGGGCACGAAGAACACCAGGCCGACCGGTACGCCGAGCATCGCCGTATCGACCTTGGGCAGCCGGACCCGGCGCCGGGGCACCAGCCGGTACTGCCCGGCCCCGGCCCCGGCTTCGGCGAACAGCACCGAGCAGGGGCCGCAGGCGCAGCGCACCTCGTCCTGCCCGGTGTCGTACAGGTGGGCGTGCTCCTCGGCGACCGGCGCGGCGCACAGGTCGCACACCTCCGTCTCCTCCGCCGCCGTGCGCTCGGCGGAGGAGCGGATGAGGCGGGCCAGCGCCCGGTCGGTGGTCACCGCGCGCCCCGGTGCGTGAGCGTGGCCAGCGGTACGAAGGCTGGGGCGGTGTCGGTCAGCGGCTCCACGGCCGTCAGCTCGGGGGCCACGGCGAGCACCGCCGCCCGGACCGCGTCGGTGACCTCGGACGTTCCGCCGCCGCAGCCGGAGCCGCAGCCGCCGCCCGTGGTCATACGCACCCGGGCCACCTCGCCCTCCACTCCGGCCCACTCCACGTCCCCGCCCCGCTCCTGGACGGCCGGCCGCAGCCGTTCGACCGCGCGGGCCGCCCGGCGTTCGGCCGGCTCGGGGTGGATGTCGTGCAGCACCAGCAGGTGCCCCAGCAGCTCGTCCTCGGTGAGACGTGCGGCCAGCTCCTCGTCCGCCCGGTCCAGGACGCGGGCCAGGGCCTCGCCGTAGACCTCGGTCAGCAGCCGGACCGCCTCGGTGGCGGGGCCGGGGAGGGACGCGAGGGCTTCCAGGGCCTCGTCGAGCCGGGCGAGCCGGGCCTCGACGTCCGGGTCGGACAGCCGTGCGGCGGCGGGCTCAGCCATGGTTCGCCCCGTAGGTCGGCGAGTGGAGAGTGGTGAGCGTCTTGCCCTTGCCGACGTACATGTGGACACCGCACGGCAGGCAGGGGTCGAAGCTGCGGACGGTGCGCATGATGTCGACGCCCTTGAAGTCGTCCGGCCCGTTCTCCTCGAAGATCGGCTGGCCCTGGACGGCGTCCTCGTACGGGCCGGGTGTGCCGTACATGTCGCGGGGGCTGGCGTTCCACGGGGTGGGCGGGTACGGGTGGTAGTTGGCGATCTTCTTGTCCTTGATCACCAGGTGGTGGGAGAGGACGCCGCGCACCGCCTCGTGGAAGCCGCAGCCGATCGCCTCGTCGGGCACCTCGTAGTTCTCGAACACCTTGGTCTCGCCGGCGCGGATCAGTCCCATGGACTCCTCCAGGAACTGGAGGGCCATGGCGGCGGCGTAGGCGATGAAGTACGGCCGGGCGCGGTCGCGTTCGATGGTGTTGCTCCACTGCGGGATGCGCCACTCCAGGGTGGTCTCCGGCAGGGACTCGCCCTTGGGGAGGGAGATGCGCACGCTGTGGCCGGTGGCCTTGACGTACGGGGTGTCGACCAGGCCGTTCAGCGCGGTCGACCACAGGCGGGCGAGCGGGCCGCCGCCGGTGTCCAGGGCGAGGTGGTCGCCGGTGCGCTGGTCGAACCAGCGCGGGCTCATGACCCAGCTGTACTTGTCGTCGAAGTTGCGCTTCTGCGGCACCGGGACGGTGGTCTGGTTCCACGGGTGGCGCATGTCGACGGGGTTGCCGAGCGGGTCGTGGGTGACGAAGGGCGTCTCGTTGACCCAGTCCTCGTAGTACGAGCTGCCCAGCAGGATGCGCAGGCCGAGGTTGATGTCGACGAGGTTGTTGGTGACGAGCTCGCCGTCGACGATGATGCCCGGGGTGACGTACATGTCCTTGCCCCAGGAGTTCATCGTCTCGTACCGGTAGTCGACCGTCTTGGGGTCCTGGAAGGCACCCCAGCAGCCCAGCAGCACCCGGCGGCGGCCGACCTCCTCGTAGCCGGGCAGCGCCTCGTAGAAGAAGTCGAAGACGTCGTCGTTCATGGCGACGGCCTTCTTCACGAAGTCGATGACCCGCATGAGCCGGCTGAGGTAGTCGGTGAAGGTGTTCGGCTGGGGCATGGTGCCCACGCCGCCGGGATAGAGCGTGGACGGGTGGACGTGCCGTCCCTCCATCAGGCAGAACATCTCGCGGGTGACCCGGCTGACCTTCAGGGCCTCCTTGTAGACCTCGCCCTCGAAGGGGTTGAAGGCCTTCATGATGTCCGCGATCGTGCGGTAGCCGTGGATGTCGCCACGAGGCGCCTCGGTGCGTTCGGCGCGGGCCAGCACACCGGGGTTGGTGGCCTTGACCATCGCCTCGCAGAAGTCCACGAAGACCAGGTTGTCCTGGAAGATCGTGTGGTCGAACATGTACTCGGCCGCTTCGCCGAGGTTGACGATGTAGTCGGCCAGCGGCGGCGGCTTGACGCCGTAGGCCATCTGCTGGGCGTAGTCGGAGCAGGTGGTGTGGTTGTCGCCGCAGATGCCGCAGATCCGGGACGTGATGAAGCCCGCGTCGCGCGGGTCCTTGCCCTTCATGAACACCGAGTAGCCGCGGAAGAGCGACGAGGTGCTGTGGCATTCCACGACTTCCCGGTTGGCGAAGTCGATCTTCGTGTAGATGCCCAGGTTCCCGATGATCCGGGTGATCGGATCCCAGGACATGTCCACGAGCTGGGGTGGTTTGCGCTCGGTGGGCCGGGCCTCGGTGGTGGTCATCTGCGGTACTGCCCCTCACTGTCGGTGGTGTGGAGGGTCGCGCCCTCGCTGCGGGTGGTGTGGTGGGTCGCGGGTCTCATCAGGGCCGCCAGCGCGGGTCGTAGCCGCTGGTCAGCTTGCGCTTGTTGTGGCGCCACTTGGGCTCGTGGTTGACCAGTTCGTTGGTCATGCCGCGCAGCCGGCGGATGACGGCCCCGTACGGCTTGATGGCCAGGGACGACAGGGTGCCGCCCGGGGGTTCGTCCATGAACGGCATGAACGCGTCGGGGAAGCCGGGCATCGTGCAGCCGATGCAGATGCCGCCGACGTTCGGGCAGCCGCCGATGCCGCCCATCCAGCCGCGCTTGGGCACGTTGCAGTTGACGACCGGACCCCAGCAGCCCGTCTTGACCAGGCACTTGGGCGAGTTGTAGTCCTTGGCGAAGCTGGCCTGCTCGTAGTAGGAGCCGCGGTCGCAGCCTTCGTGGACGGTCTTCCCGAACAGCCACTGCGGGCGCAGCATGTGGTCGAGCGGGGGCGGTGGTGCGGAGCCGGCCGCGTGGTAGAGGACCCAGATCAGGGTCTCCATGAAGTTCTCGGGCTGGATCGGACAGCCCGGCACGTTGACGACCGGCAGTCCGGCCTGGGAGGTGTAGTCCCAGCCGAGGTAGTCGGCGAGGCCCATGCAGCCGGTGGGGTTGCCGGACATGGCGTGGATGCCGCCGAAGGTGGCGCAGGTGCCGGCGGCGACCACCGCCCAGGCCTTGGGCGCCAGTTGGTCGATCCACCAGTTGAGGGTCTGCGGCTCGCCGGTCTCCGGGTCGTTGCCGAAGGACGTCCAGTAGCCGTCGCCCTCGATGATGTTCTGGTTGGGGATCGAGCCCTCGATCACGAGGATGAACGGGGCGAGTTCGCCCCGTACGGCCGCCCGGTAGGGGGCGAGGAAGTCCTCGCCTCCGAGGCTCGGGGAGAGCACCTTGTTGACCAGGTTCACCTTGGGCAGGCCCGGGATCAGGCCGAGCACCAGGTCCTCGATGGAGGGCTGGTCGGCGGCGGTGAGCGAGACGGTGTCGCCGTCGCAGCTCATGCCTTCGGAGATCCAGAGGATGGTGATCTCGTCTATGCCCTGCCGGTCCTCGGCCCGCTCGGGCTCCTTGCTGACTTCGGTGGTGCTGCTGTGGATTGTCATGTCACTCGGCCTCCGCTGCGGGGGTCTCGGAGTCGGTCGTGTGCCGCGTCTGGGCCGCGGCGGGAGCCGGTGCCGGCGGCTCGTCCGGGGATCCGGCGGGCCCGAGGGGTTCGAGCTCGTCGGGCCGGAAGTAGTGGAAGCGGCCGTACCAGGAGTGCAGTTCGGCCGCGGGGTCGTCGTCGAGGGTGACGGCGAGGTGCACGCTGCCGTCGACGTCGTGGAAGACGGCGGCCACCTCGGCGGTCCGCCCGGCCAGGAACATGTCCTGGGCGTCGGCGCCGCGTCCGCGGGGGCGCAGCCGTACGCGGCTGCCGCCGCCGAGGCGGACGCCGTCGACGAGCACGGTGTCGGTGGACGGGGAGAGGCCGTCGTCGGCGCCCTCCTGCCACCAGGAGGGGCGGTCGGCGGGAGCCGAGGCCGGCGGGGCGGCCGGTGCCAGGGAGCGGACAGCGCCGTGCAGTCGTTCGAAGACCTCCTGCGGCATGGTGTCGAC
Organism: Streptomyces lomondensis; assembly: GCF_014651035.1. GTDB lineage: Bacteria > Actinomycetota > Actinomycetes > Streptomycetales > Streptomycetaceae > Streptomyces > Streptomyces lomondensis. Next base: position 676,995 of record NZ_BMWC01000004.1, on the reverse strand, counting down.
GCGGTCGAGGATCGCGGCCGCCCTGGGGTCGGTGGCCCGGGCCTCGCGCTTCTCCTCGTCGGTCAGCAGCATCGTGCGCAGCGTGAGGATCTCGTCGATCTCGGCGGCGTCGTGCAGGTCGCCCGGGCTCTCGGGGGCCACCTGGGGGTGGTCGGGCAGGATGATCGGCGCGGACAGCAGGACGTGTCCGGCGTCCTCGGCCCTACCGCCGAGGACGGGGAAGGTGAACTCGTTGCGGCAGGCGCGCGCGGGCGCTTCAAGGTCCGTGGGCGGGTCGATGAGCGAGACGAACTCCACGCCTTCACCGCCGATGAGGGTGTGGGTGGCGATGAGGGCCCGGCGCAGTGCCTCGTCACGCGGGGTGCGCGGGGCCGGCGCGGGCGCGGTGTTCGTGGTCCGTACGCGCAGCCGGCACAGGTCGTCGGAGAGCCGCTCGGCGGTGACGGTGGTCTCGGCCCGTACCGCTGCGCGCTGCCGCACCACCCGCCCGGCGCCCTTGGGCAGCGGCTCGATGTCCTCGCCGGCCGCGGCGCCCACCGCGACGGTGCGTCCGCCGCGCAGGAGCTCGTCGAGCGGGACCTCGATGCCGGTTTCGCGCGGTACGGCCTCGTCGAAGGTCAGGTGCACGGTGCCGTCGTCGGTGCGCAGCGACTCGACGGGCCGGTGCCCGGGGTCCTGCACCTGCTTGCGCTGCAACTGGAGGTAGCGGATCCGCACGCGTACGGAGGCGCTGCCGGGCCGCCGGAGCCGCACCAGGCACTCGGTCTGCTGGTACCAGGAGTCGGCGGAGCCGGAGACGCCGGGGACGACAGGACCGTCCGCCTCCACCCAGTCCCGGGGGAACAGCACCCCGAACTGCCATCGGACGCGGTTCTTGGCCGAGGAACGGCGGTAGGGGTAGAGGAGGTAGCCCTCGTAGAGGACGGCGTCGGCGACGGCGCTGAGCTGCTCGAAGACGGACCGGTCCGCGCCGCCCCGCGTGGCGGCGCTCGCCGCGCCTACCTCGACCGCTGCCTCCGCCATCGCGCCTCCTCGTCCCGGTGTGTATGCGCATGCCTTCCACCACTTTCACCCCGCTCATCCACCGTCGCCTCCTCCGGCGCAGCGGTACTGGGCTGTTCGGGTTGCCGGGGCTGCTTCCGCGGGCGGCGTCGCGGACATGACGACGGCCCGTCGGCGGCGATGCGCGACGGGCCGGTGTCGGGATTCCGGGTGTCGGGGGGCGGCGTCACCGCTGCCCGTGGGACAGCCGCCGGGCCAGCAGGGGAATGATCACCGCGGCGGCCACCCCGTGGGACGCGGCCAGGACGATCTGGGTGGAGGTGGCCGTGTGCGGGGCGACAGCCGGGCCGGCGAGGGACAGGACGGTGAGCGCGACGGTGGTCACCGTGAAGGTGCGGGCGGGCTGCCTGGCCCAGCGGGCGAGCACGACCGCGAGGACGATCCCGGCGACCGACCAGAACACCACCCCGCCGAAGAAGCCGCCGACCGGGATCTCCGCGGCCTCCGCGGCCCCCGGGCTCGCCGCCTCCATCGGGACCCCGGCCGCCCGTGCGACCAGCGCGAACGCCTCCGTCACGACGGCACCGGCGAGCGTCGCCAGGACACCGACCAGCCATACCGGGCGGGTGGAAAGAAGGCCGGAGCTGCTCCGGGAACCGGTCTGCGCGGCCTGGGTCTGAGGGGTCGTCACACTCATGTCACTGTCTCCTGCGGGCTGTTGGGGCTCGGTATGCCTTTCGCAGGGGTAGACGGGGCGGCGCGGCAGAACTCATCGGTGCCGGGGAAGGTTTCCGGAGAGGCACGGCGGTTCGTCCGGATGGCACACGTCACGCGCACGGACCGGCCGGTCGCGGGAACACGTCACCTCATGGACCAGCCGATGAACCACCCCCGCCCGACCACCAGCCCCGCCGTCACGACCCTGGCCGACCCGCTGGTCAACAAGGGCACCGCCTTCAGCCGGCGCGAGCGCGAGGAGCTCGGGCTCGACGGGCTGCTGCCGCCCGCCGTGGAGACGCTGGACGAGCAGGTCGCCCGGGCCTACGAGGCGTTCCACGGCTACGACAAGCCCCTCAACCGGCACATCTACCTGCGGCAGCTGCAGGACACCAACGAGGTGCTCTTCTACCGTCTGGTCACCGAGCACTTGGAGGAGCTGCTGCCCATCGTCTACACGCCGACGGTGGGTGAGGCCTGCCGGCGGTTCAGCGAGATCTACCGCCGGCCGCGCGGGCTGTTCCTGAGCTGGGAGGACCGGCACCGCTTCCGCGACATCCTGCGCAACCGCCCGCACGGCAACCAGGACGTGGACGTCATCGTCGTCACCGACGGGCAGCGCATCCTCGGCCTGGGCGACCAGGGCGTCGGCGGCATGGGCATCCCGATCGGCAAGCTCAGCCTCTACACGGCGATCGGCGGCATCCACCCCGCCCGCACCCTGCCGATCCTGCTGGACGTCGGCACGGACAACGAGGACCTGCTCGACAACCCGCGCTACCTGGGCCGCCGCGCCCGCAGGCTGACCGGCGCCGAGTACGACGAGATGATCGAGGCGTTCGTCTCGGCGGTCGAGGCGGAGCTGCCGGGGACGCTGCTCCAGTGGGAGGACTTCGCCACCGCGCACGCCCACCCGATCCTCGCCCGCTACCGCGACCGGCTGCTCACGTTCAACGACGACATCCAGGGCACGGCGGCCGTCACCCTCGGGGCCCTGTCCACCGCGGCGAACGTGGCCGGCACCCCGCTGCCCGACCAGCGCGTGGTGATCCTGGGCGCCGGTTCGGCCGCGATCGGTGTCGCCGACATGATCCGTGCGGCCATGGTCGAGGAGGGCCTGCCGGAGGAGGAGGCCACGGCACGGTTCTGGATCCTCGACATCGACGGCCTGCTGGTGCGATCGCGCTCCGAACTGACGCCGCAGCAGCGGGCGTTCGCACGCGACGACAGCGAGGTGGCCGGCTGGGACGGCACCGGCCTCGCCGAAGTGGTGCGCCGGGTCGAGCCGACGGCGCTCATCGGGCTGTCGACGGCGCACGGCGCGTTCACCGAGGAGATCGTGCGGCAGATGGCCTCGACCTGCGAACGGCCCGTCGTCTTCCCGCTGTCCAACCCCACCTCCCACTCCGAGGCCGAGCCCGCGGACCTCACGCGCTGGACCGACGGCCGGGCGCTGATCGCCACCGGTTCGCCCTTCCCGCCGCTGACGGTGGACGGACACGAGGTGCCGGTGGCGCAGTCGAACAACGTGTACGTCTTCCCGGCCATGGGCCTCGCGGTGACCGCGAGCCGCGCCACGCGCGTCACCGACCGCATGCTCGTGGCCGCCGCCCGGGCCGTCGCGCAGTGCGCGGTACGGGCGGCGGACGGTGTCGACGGTCCCGTGCCGCTGCTGCCGCCCCTGGCCGGCATGCGGGAGTCCGCACGCGAGATCGCCCTGGCCGCGGCCCTCGCCGCCGTCGAGGACGGGGTGGCCCCGCAGGCGACGGAGGAGGACCTGCGCAAGGCGATCGCACAGGCGCAGTGGACGCCCCGCTACCCGGACTGAGCGGCGCGGCGTCCGCGCACTCCGGCGGACGTACTGCCTGAGGCACGACGATCGCCCCGCGGAGGCAGCGGCACATGGACCAGCACGAGCCCCTCACCGACGACGCGCTGGACACGGCCGCGGACGCGTTCGAGCGGCTGCGGCCCCGAAGAACTGGGGGGCGCGCACGATGCCGTACGGCACGCCGCTGCCGCGCACGGCGTTCTCCTGGGCGACCTTGGCCGCGTAGTAGCCGTAGCCGGGCACCTGGTCGACCAGGCCCTCGCCGGTGAGCGTGTCGACGCCCGTGGAGGGACGATCACGCCCGGCGAGGAGGACGACACCCGTCGGCGGCTCAGCCCGCCAGCCCGTAGAAGCGCATCGGCGTGTTCGGCTCGAAGCCGATCCGCGGATACACGGGTGCCCCGGCGGCGGTCGCGTGGAGAGTGGCGCGGGTCAGTCCGGTCGCGCGGGCGCCTTCATACAGCGCCTTGCGGGTCACCGCCTCGCCGTATCCCCGGCGCTGCGCGTCCGGTTCGGTGGCGACGAGCACGACGAACAGGCGGCCCTCCGCCTCGACCGTCGCGGCGCAGGCGACCGGGTCACCGTCCCGCAGGGCCAGGTAGGCGTACACCTCCTTCTTCCACAGCGTGGAGCCGACGATGCCGTCGCGCCCCTCCTCCAGAGGAAAGCCGTAGGCACGCGAGTTGATGTCCGCGTAGGCCCGCAGGTGTCCGTCGGTGGTCACCCGCTCGAACGTCAGGTCGGGATGGTGCGGTTCGGGGATCGGCAGCAGGTCGCCTGCCATGCCGGTGCCGGGGAAGGCGTAGGCCAGGCCCGCGCGCGCTGCCGCCTCGTCCAGTGCCGCGCGCGCGTCGTCGGCGAGCAGGTCCTCGAAGAGCCACAGGAAGCCCGGCTGCTTCTTGGACCGCATGATGTCCGCCGCTTGCCCCAGGCGCTGTCCGAGCAGTGCCGCGTCCGCCCCGACGTCGGTCAGTGTCACCGCGTTCCAGAAGGCGAAGCGGCAGTCGGCCCAGCGGACGGCGACACCCGGCAGGTCCCGTACGTCCGCGTTGTCGTCCCGGTCGAGCACCATGGCGCGCCAGACTGTGGAGAGCTGCTCCACCGATTCGACCGCGGCCGTCAGATCTGTCACCGCAAACCCCCTCGTTTCGTCGTGTGTGCGATGCGCTGCGTCCGGTACAACGGTCGCTGCCGTCCGGAAGTTCACCCGGAACCCAGCCCGGCGACTCCCCCCGGTTCTCAGTGACGCAGATCACTGAATTTCGCACGTACCTGTGTCGCTCGACCAGCAACCTCCAGGACCTTCGGACGTCTGTCGGAGTGGATGCGCCTCCAGCAAGGGGCCCCGCATGGAAGCCACCCATGACGGACGGTCAGCCCAGCAGACCACGACCGACGATTCGAGGACCGAACATGTCAGTACGTCACGCCGCTGTCCGCAGCTCCCGCCCGGGCCGGGTTCGCGCCGCGCTGGGCGTCTCAGTTGTGGGCGCCGCGCTGGCCCTCGGTGGAGCCTTCACGGCCCACGCCGACAGCGCCACGGCGGATGCTCCCACCGAGGCCGAGAAGGCTCGCGCGGCCTCTCCCGTGACGTCCACGTCCACCGGGAAACACGCCAAGCCCTACGTGCCCGGGTCCGAGACGCCCGCCTCGGTCTCGGAGACGGACGTCCCGGAGGACGCGAAGCCCGCCCAGCCCTATGTGCCCGGGTCCGAGACGGACGTCCCGGAGGACGCCAAGCCCGCCCAGCCGGTGAAGTTCGCGGCTCCGGCCCAGTGAGGCCCTCCGGCGTTCTGGCTCGCTGACCGGCCGTAGGTCGTTCGGCGCCACCACGTGATGGCACGCTGCCCGGCTCGGGGCCGGCAGCACGGTCTGTCCACCCGGGGTCCGGGTGGACAGACCGGTACCGCGACGTCCAGGAGACACGTGAGAACAGCGACGATCCCCACCGCCGCACCGTCGGTCACCTGGTGGCGGAGCATGCGCAGGCTGGGACGCCCCTTGTTCGGCGGCGGACTCACTCTGCTTTCACTGACCAGTCAGAAGGACGGCGGTGAGGGGCAGTTCAAGACGCTGCCCACCGGCACGGCCGCAGCCGGGGACGACCACAGCTTCAGCGAGCTCTACCACCACCGTCGGCTGGCGCTGGTGCGGCTGGCACTGCTTCTGGTGGACGACCTTCCCACGGCGGAGGACGTCGTACAGGACGCCTTCACCGCGCTCCTGCGCCGCCACGGCCGGCGGCTCGCCGGCCTGGACGACTCCGAGGCGTACCTGCGAACCTGCGTGGTCAACGCGGCTCGCTCCGTTCTGCGCCGACGCCGTACGGCTCGCGCCTACGTCCCCGAGCGGGAAGGCCAGTTCCCGTCCGCCGACCAGAGCGTGCTCCTCGCCGAGACGCATCAGGAAGTGATCGACGCGTTGCGGCGTCTCACACGTCGGCAGCGCGAGGTCTTGGTGCTGCGCTACTGGTCCGACCTCACCGAAGCACAGATCGCCGACACCCTCGGCGTCTCCCGCGGGACGGTCAAGTCCACCGTCAGCCGGGCCCTGGACGCTCTCGGCAGACAACTGGAGGAGATACCCCGATGACCGGCCACCCCTCTCAGCCGCGCTCTCGTCCATACCGCTGCCGGCACCTCGCGGAGAACGGGCGATGAGCCGCAGCCGGACCCACCACGAGGCGATCGAGCAGCGGCTGCGCGAGGCTCTCGCCGCCCGGGCCGACACCGTCGATTCGGGACAGCTGCGGCCTGCCCTCCTTCCCGCTGCGCCCAGTCGGTGGTCCCTTCCCCTTCGCCGCACCGCCCTTGTGCTGTTGGGTCTGGCCGCGGCTGCTGCCTGCGCATTGTTCGCCGTCACGAACAGCACGTCGGACAGCCCGGCCCGTCCGGCCGGCACTCCCCCACATTCGGTGAACCCGCCCACGTCTCCGGCGCCGGCTTCCCCCGCCAGCCAGGCTCCGCCCTCCAGAGGGGCCATCCCTGAGCGAGGCCCTGCCCCGGCTTCCCCGGCCGCCACGGCCGGGCGGTGATCGACGTGGTTCCCGGACGGGGGTCAGCCCGACCGCGTGACACCAGCCATCGAGGGCCTGGTCGCGCCGGAGGCAGTGAGCAGAGCGCCGTGGACGGCCGCGGACGCCGCCCGTCTGACGTACTGATCGGTGTCCGGTGGCCATGCGTCATGCTCTTGGTGGATCAGAAGAGAGACCGCCCCGTGCACGCCGGCGCACAGCAGTCTGGCTGTTTCGGTCTTGCTTTCGATCGGCACCCCCGCGTCAAGGCAGGCTGTGACCTTGTCCCGGAAATAGCGGAAGCACGCGTCTTCGTTCCGGCGGCTGGCCTCGGTGGCCTCGCCGGCCATCACCAAGCGGTACTGGGAAGGGTGACGAAGTCCGAATGCGATATAGGCGACGCAGGTCTCATACAGCGCCGTCACGGGATCAGGAACCGCCCGGGAGACTGCTTCCAACTCGGCGAACAGTGAATCCCACACACGCAGGCACGTGGCATGTACGAGTTCCCTCTTCGACGCGAAGTGGAGATAGACGGCCGGCGGGCTGACTCCCGCGCTCGTTGCCACCGCCCGGATCGTGAGAGCGTCCGCGCCACCGCTTTCGAGCAGCCGGCCGGCAATGTCGAGCAGCTGGTTCCGGAGGAGACCACCCTGGCCCTTGGCGGCACGAACTCTGGAGCCGGTCACAGATCTCGACGACGCATCAGGATTCCTTCGGCTTGATGGTCGTGACCACCTGGGTCACCCGGACGCACAGTTCGCCCTGGTCGTCATGGACGTCGACCTCGATGACGTTATTGCGCCCCAAGCGCAAGGGACGCGCCGTCGCTACGACGCCTGTGCGTGCCGGCCGGAGGAAATGGGTGCTCGATTCGACAGTGGCCGGTGCAGCGCCGACTGGACCGTTGAGGGCGGCGCACACGGCAGCACACACATCGGCGAGCCCCATCAAAGCCCCTCCGTGGAGGCCGCCGCCCACCGTGGACAGCGAGAGATCGTGCGCCAACCTGCCTCGAACGCCGGCCTTCGTCATCTCCTCGAATACGACTCCGAGCGTCTTGGCATACGGCGCGAGCGCGTAGACGTCCTCGGTTTCACGTGTGAGCACCGGCGACTCCCGTCCAGATTAGTGGCGTTAACTTATCGCCGTTAACTCAGGTCGTCAACAGGCTGTGGGTACGGGCAGCATCGCCAAGGGCACATGCTGCTGCCCGGAGTGGATGTCACGGTCGCGGAGCGAACCTTGGCCGACGGGACGCGGGAAGGAGATCTTCACGACGTTCAGCGACGGAATGCGGAACATCTGTATCCGGGTCTCGTCGACTCCGTAGAGCTCGGCGACGGTGCGCTCGTTGAGGAACGCGGCGTCGGCCGCGATGCCGTAGCCCTCGGCATCGCGCATGAACAGCTCCATCGTGATCCAGAACGGCCCGGCGTTCTTGGAGCGGACCTCGAATGCCAGGTCCCCGAGGGTGGTAGGGCCCGTCTCAGCCATGGTGCACGGTCTCCTCGATCTCGATACGGAACATGTCGGTGGGAGTGACGCTGTCGACGACGTGATGCAGTACGAACTCGTACGCGGGCCCGCGCTCGACCTCGGCCGGGGAGGTCGCGAAGGCGAGGCTGGGCAGGTAGTTCATGTCGGCTGTCGGCAGATGCAGCATCAACGGGTTGGCGACCTTCGCCACGGCTGTGGCCGTCTCCTGGTCCGGCGCTTCGACGAGCAGCATGACTCCCACCTCACGGGGCGGGCCCTGGGCCGGGTCGCGGTCCTTCAGTACCGCGTTGTAGCCGTACAGGCGTATGTCGAAGGCGTACTCGTCCTCGCGGAGGCCGAGTGTCTGCTCCACCCGCTGGCTGATCATCAGGCGCAGCAGGCGGGCCCAGTCCTCGATGTGCGCGAGGATGTGAGGATCTCGGATGGCGCTGAACGACATCGTCTCGTACCCGGTGATCCTCGCGCCCTCCAGCTTGACGGTGTGCTGGTCGGCGACGTGGAACCGCGAGCCCTCGACGCGCACCGTGCGGTCGTCGAGTGCCGCGTAGGTGGCTTCTCCGACGTCCAGAGTGCCGTCGGGTTCACGCATCCGGAAGGGGTTCACGGTCTCGTAGAGCATGTGGGCGGCGACCAGGATCGGTGTGCAGGCCACGGCCGGGTCGAGCGGCTCGATGGTGAAGCCGCCGGCGTCGATGGTGGCCAGCACCCCACCGGCACGCGGGTTGCTGGTGCACTGGCCGCCGCATTCCACGATCTTGGCGGCGTGCCACGTCGGTCCGGCCGGCATGCCCTTCATGAGGGCGTAGGCGGCCGCGACGGCCGTGTCGGTGGCGCGGCCCGCCAGCACGACCTGGGCGCCGGCTTCGAGCGCGGCGACGATCGGCTCATGCCCCATCATGCCCACGATGTGGGTGCAGCTCTCGAGCGTCTCGGGCTCCAGGTCTCCGTGGGGAGGCAACGGGTGGATGTGGCCGGACTCCAGGCGCTCCTTGAGTGCGTTGGCGTCCTGCTCGCTGTAGATCCGCGCGACCCGCAGGTCCAGTCCCTCGTCCGCCAGGATCTCGGTGACGATGCCGGCGACCCAGTCGACACCGTCGTCGGTGCCGCTGGTGCCGCACGAACCCACGATCAGCGGGATGTTGGCACGTGCCGCGGCCCTCAGCAGCACACGCAGGTCGCGGGCGACCGCCGCACGCGTGGTCTTGGGCTGCGACGAACCGAGGTAGTAGGGGCCGGAGTCGGTGCTCCCACCGTCGACGGAGATCACATCGGCACCCAGTTCGAGGCCGCGGTCGATCGTGGCCTCGGGAAATCCGGCTCCGAGCATGCCTGTCGGCGCCATGACCTTGACGGAGCCGACCGGTTCCTTGTCGTCCAATTCCTTGTGCATGGTTTCTTCTTCCTGATCGGTGGGGGCAGCAGGCGGGCAGGTGTCAGCCGGATCTCTCGCCGGTGCGGGTCTCCGGCAGCAGGTGAGCGTTCACGAGGAACCGCGGGTGTCCCCCGAGGGCGGCCACCAGCTCCGCCGCGCCCTCGCGGCCGGTGGCGGCCCGGGCTTCGGCGGTCTGCCCCGCGAGGTGGGAGTAGACGACGATCCCGTCCACGTTCCGCAACGGACTGTCGGCGGCGAGCGGTTCGTCGCTCACCACGTCGAGAGCCGCTCCGGCGATCTGTCCCTCGCGGACGGCATCGACCAGGGCCCGATCGTCGACGATCGCTCCCCGCGCGGTGTTGACCAGGACCGCGGTCGGTTTCATCCGGCGGAAGGCAGCAGCACCCAGGAGACCTCGCGTCCGTGGCGTGAGCGCGGTGTGCACCGAGAAGTAGTCGGCGGTGTCCAGCAGTTCGGGCAGCTCGACGAACCGCACCGACGGATCGGTACGCAGGTTCTCTGGCACACCGGTCGTGCAGAGCACGCGCATGCCGAATGCCTGAGCCAGAGGCACGACGGCGCGCGCGGCCGCCCCGTATCCGAGCAGACCGAGCGTCGACCCGCGCAGTTCACGACCGTCCTGCCTGGGCCAGGCGCCGGCCTCGACTCCCCTCGCGCTGTGCACCAGTCCCCGTGCCGCGGCCAGCAGCAGACCGATGGTGTACTCGGCCACGGCGTTGGCGTTGATCCCCGGCAGATTGCTCACCGTGATGCCGAGCTTTCCCGCGGCGGCGATGTCGATGGAGTCGTAGCCCACGCCGGTGCGCACGATGACGCGCAGGCGGCGCGCTCGGGACAGCACCTCGGCGGTCATGGGCTCGTTCCCGACGAGCGCGGCGTCGATCCCGTCGAGGGCGGCCACGAGGTGCTCCGGGTCGCGGCGGCCGACCAGCGGTGCGTGGACCGTCGTGTGGCCGTGCCTGCGAAGGTACTCGTCGGCCTCGTCGCCGGGATGGAGGTAGTCGGTGGTGATCAGGATGCGGGACACGTGTTTCTCATCTCGTCGCTACTGGGTGGTGACGGGGATGGTTCGGCGTTGGAGGGCGCTGATCCTGACGACGACGATGATCGACAGCGAGGCGACGAGGGCGATGTCGAGGAGCATCAGGGGCCAGCCGGTGACGTCGACCATCGCGCCCACCGCTGCTGGGCCCAGGAAGCCGCCGCCGGCCCAGCCGACGGTGTACATGCCGGCGTAGGTCCCGAAGACCCGGGCGGACGGGGCGAGGTTCCACAGGACGACCACCGCGTTGACGAGGAAGCAGGTCGCTCCGGCCGCAGCGATGCACAGGGCCACCGTGGCGCCGGTCGAGGTCCGGACGAGCGTCCCCAGCACCATCGCGGCGGCGAAGACGGACATGCCCACCGTCATGACCCGGAGCCGTCCGTAGCGCTCGGCGAGCACCGCTGCCGGGTAGGCCGCCAGGATGAAGGCGATACCGCTGGGCAGGGTGAGACCGCCGGCGGCTCCCCGTGACATGTCGAGGGTTTCCATCCCGTACAGCGTGATCAGGGACCGGGACGCGGCCCACGCGCCGCCGAAGAGAAAGATCGCCACGAGGAGCAGGAGGCGGCTGCGGTCGGTGTCCTTGAGGATCTCGACCCAGGTGTCCCGGACCCGTGGCCCCCTGCTCTCGGCACCCTGCTCCTCGCGGCCTTCCGCCACCGCGGCCCGGTAGGCCGGGGACCGGTTGTCGCGCACGGTGGCCGCGAGCACCCCGACGGAGAAGAGCATGATGATCGCGGGGATCGCGAACGCGAGACTCGGATGGTCGTCGACCAGGAAGATGCTGATGACCGCGGCGACGATGGCGGTCAGACTCGAGGCGATCTTGACTGCGGCGTTGGCACGGCTGCGTCGCTCGGGCGCGATGAAGTCCGGGACGAGTGCTTCGGCGATCGGTTTGAAGGTGTTGGCCACCAGCGCGTAGGCGAACATGGTCGCGATCAGGAACGGCAGTGACGCCGCGGCGTGCGGGATGACGACGAACAGTGCTGCGGCGAGCGGCATCCCGACCACCAGGTACGGCATGCGCCGTCCCCAGGAGGTCCTGGTGCGGTCCGACCGGTTGCCGATCCACGGCTGGATGAAGATGCCGAGCAGGTTGTCCATGCCCATCAACAGGCCGACCAGGCCCGCACTGCCGAGGTGCTCCCGCAGCAGCGGGGGAACCTGGGATTCGTAGAAGTTCCAGGTCGACTCCTGTGCGAAGACCGCGAGAGCGACCAGGAACGTGATGCGCCGGGTCCGTGAGCGCTGCCCTGCCGACATCGTCGTCATGCGGGTCGTCCCTTCGCGCCGCCACCGTACGGGCGGCTGCTGGATCCGATTCTTGGTGCGGGCAGATGAGAGCCGAGGACCCTCGCACCCGGGGCGGCTGGGGCAACTCCGTGCGGCTCTCGGACAGATCACCGGCCGACGTCGACGACGAGGCTCGGATCGTCGGTGGCCCCGATCCGGCATTCCGGTCCGAGCACGTCTCGCCAGTTGGCGGGCAGCATCGTGCCGTGCTTCAGCCAGTAGTCGGCACTGGCGAAGTCGAACTTGTCGCCCAGGATCGCCGCGAGGCGATACGTCTTCGGCACGAATCCACTCCTCAGCCCGCGTGGTCGACACACCCGGCTCGGGGGTGCGCGCCCTGTCCGGGACGTCCCGGCCCTCCGTGGTGGTGAGCCCACCTTGACCAGCGGCGACGCCCGTTACAAGGCCGTAGCGGGCAAGGTGGGTTTTCCGCTGGGGAAAGCCCTCAGGGAGGTGGCGTCGTCACCTGGAACGCCCCAGGCGGCCGGGCAGGCGGGCCGCGAGATGCTCGATCAGTTCGGTCACGCGGCGCGGGACATGGCCGTCGTCCTCGAGCAGGGCATAGATGTCGGCCGCGGGCGTCGGCACGTGAGGGAGCACGCGGACGAGCTCACCACGTTCGATGTGCGGGCGCACATGCCATTCGGAACGCATGATCACGCCACGGCCCTCCAGGGCCCAGTTCGTCACCACGTCGCCGTCGTTGCTCGACAACGAACCGCGCACCCGCACATGACACGGATCGCCGGCATCTCCGAACCGCCACAGCGCGTAGTCGCTCTCGTTCTCGCGCAGCACGATGCAGTCGTGCCGCGCGAGATCCTCCACCCGCGCCGGGGCGCCACGCCGGTCCAGGTACGACGGTGCGGCACACGGCACGCGACGGTTCTCCACCAGGCGGCGCATCCGCAGCGAGGAGTCGGGCGGACTGCCGACGTGAACCGCCACGTCGAACCCGCGTTGCTGGGGTCGCAGCGGAAGCGCCGACGTGTTCAGCTGCACCTGCACCTCGGGATGCGCCCCGGCGAACTCCGCCAGCAGCGGAGCCACGTGCGCGCGGCCGAGGCCGAGGGTCGCCTGGACGACCAGAGAACCCCGCAGTTCCCTTGAGCCGTCGGTGACGAGGTCTTCCAGTTCACGGAGCTGGTCGAGGATCGAGTCGAGCCTGCTCGCGTAGAGGGCGCCCTCCGATGTCAGGACCAGCCGGCGTGTGCCGCGCTGCGCGAGACGGACGTCGAGGCGCTCCTCCAACGCCTTCAACCGCTTGCTGATGACGGGCAACGAGCAGCCGAGCCGGTGGGCCGCTGCCGTGAGCGTCTCGCTGGCCGCCACGACCTGGAAGAACCGCAGATCGTCGATGGTCATCTTCATGCGAAATCCCGTTCCGCAGGAGGGGGCCCGTGCGGGGATCGGCACGCCCCGCAGGCACCGCGTTGACCTCCTTACGCTACAGCAAATACCATCTCCGCTATGGGACAGTTGCCGCAGCTCATGGCGCCCGTGACCCTGGGAGACCAGGCCTACACGGCGATCCGTGAGGCGATCATCTCGGGCTCCCTCAAGCGCGGGGAGAAGGTGACCGAGCGCGGACTGGCCGAATCGCTGGACATCAGCCCCACGCCTGTCCGTGAAGCACTGCGGCGCCTCGAACAGGACCGGCTGGTGGAGAGGGTCGGCCCCCGCTCCGTGCGGATCGCCAAGTTCGACGAGAGCGAACTGCGTGAGTTCACCATGATCGAGGACACACTGCGGGCACTGTCCGCGCGGCTCGCAGCGCAGAAGTCGACAGCGGCACAGCGGACAGCGATGTGCGCGCTGCTCGACAAGGCCGACGACCTGGTCGGCCAGATCGACGCGGCCGGTCCGGGCGCTCCGGGCGAACGCGATCTGGTCCTCGAACTCCTGGACTGCATGCGCCGGTTCCATGCGGCGATCGACCAGGCCAGTGGCAACGCCACGCTGATCCAGATGCTGCACATGGTCGACGCCTTCGGCACGGACGAACGGCGCGACATCCTTCTCGACGAGATCGCCAGTGAGCGGCGCAGCGCGGTGCGGGAGCGTTACCACCAGCACCGCGCCATCTACGACGCCATCGCCGCAGGGGACGGCGACCGCGCGGAGGAGTTGATGCGGGCGCACAGCCGCGACGCCAACACGCCGCGCGTCGCGGCTCGTTTCTCGGACTGAGAAGAGGGTCCGCGTCAGCTCCCGTGTCCCCTGCGGGGCAGACAGATGGTGACCTTGGTCCCGACCCCTACGTCGGACTCCACGTGCACCCGGCCCTGGTGGGCGTGAACGATCGCTTCCACGATGGCCAGGCCGAGGCCCGACCCTCCGTATGCGCGGCTGCGGCTCGCCTCGGCGCGCCAGAAGCGCTCGAAGACGCGCGGCAGGTCCTGCGGGGAGATGCCGGGGCCGTCGTCGATGACGGTCAGCTGGACATCGTCTCCCCGGTGGGTGATGTCCACGACCACGGCGGTCCGTGCGGGGGTGTGCTGGACGGCGTTTCCGACGAGGTTGCGCACAACCTGTGCCAGGCGGTTGGCGTCGCCTACGACGGGAGCAGGCGGTGCGAGTGCCAGGGTGATGCTGCGCTGCGGGTAGATGATCTGGGCGTCCTCGATGACGCCCGCGGCCAGGACGGTGAGGTCGACGTCCTGCTGCTCGACCGGCCGGCCGGCGTCCAGGCGGGCGAGCAGAGCGAGGTCCTCGACGAGGAGGCGCATGCGTCCGACCTCGTTCTCGATGTGCTCGAGGGCTGTTTCGAGCCCTGGCCCGGTGACGCCGCCCTGGCGGTGCAGGTCGAGCCATCCGGAGATCGTGGAGAGCGGGGTGCGCAGTTCATGGGACGTGTCGGCCGCCAGGGAGCGCACGGTCGCCTCTGCTCGGGCCTGGGCGTCGAAGGCCCGGTTGACGGCTTCGGAGAGCCGGTCGACCTCACTGCCGTTGCGTCGGGCCGGCAAACGCTCCGTGAGGTGACCCTCGGCGATGGCGTCCGCGGTGCGGGCCATGCGCGCCAGGGGTCTCATGCCGAGGCGCAGGACGATGACGGCGAGTCCCAGCAGCACCAGCAGCGCGGCCCCGACGAGGGCGAGTTGGCGTCTGATGACCGAGTCGACGGTGCTGTCGTCGACGGAGGTGTCGATGGTGAGGATGAGGGCGGCTGGTCGAACGACGTCCTCGGCACCTCCGCGGTCGATGGTGAGCCCGGGGCTGGGGATGCGGACCGCCGCGAGACCGTGCCCACCTTCGTCCCCGTCGTGGATGACGACGGTGCCGGCCGGTGCGGTGGCGCAGAGCTCGACGATTTCGCCGGCCGCCGTGGTCGCGGAGCCCGTGCTTTCCAGGACCTCGTCGTCGGTGTCGACGACGACGATGCCGAGCGGTGAGCCCAGGAGAGCGGCGAGTTGGTCCGCGTCGGCCGTCTGCGGTCCTCGGTCGATCACCTCGGCGAGCCGGTTCGCGCTGGCTTCGAGGGTCCTCTCGTAGCGCTTGTCGAGGAAGTCCTCCAGGAGGGAGGCGCTGATGACCGCGCCGGCCGTCAGGCCGAACACGAGCAGGACGGCCAGCCCGGCCAGCAGGCGCAGGCGGACGCTGGAGCGGGACCAGGTGATTCGGCTGCGGAGACTCACTTCCGGGCCTGCTCCCGGAGGGTGTAGCCGACGCCTCGGACGGTGTGCAGGAGCGGCGTGCGCCCCTGGTCTATCTTGCGGCGGAGGTTGGAGACGAACCGTTCGACGACGACGCTGTCACCACCGAAGTCGTACTGCCAGACGGCCTCCAGGATCTGGGCCCGGGAGAGGACCTGCCCCTGGTGGCTCAGAAGGTAGTGCAGGAGACGGTATTCGGTGGGTGAGAGCTCGACGGCCCGGCCTGCGCGACGGACCTCGTGGCGGCGATCGTCCATGACCAGGTCCGCGCAGCACAGCGGTGCTTCCTCGGGGGCGGAGGATCCGCTGCGCGCGCGGCGCAGGAGGGCCTGGAGGCGGGCGCCGACCTCGACGACGCTGAACGGCTTGGTGACGTAGTCGTCCCCGCCCAGGCGCAGGCCCCGTACGCGGTCCTCGACAGCGTCACGGGCGGTCAGGAAGAGGACCGGCACCTGTATCGCACGAGCCCTGAGCAGTTGGAGGATCTCGAATCCGTCGGCATGGGGGAGCATGACGTCGAGGACGATGACGTCGGGGGGCCGGCGGTCGATCTGCTCCAGGGCCTGGGTCAGATCACCCGCCACGTCGACCTCGAATCCGGCGAAGCCGAGAGCCGAGATCAACAGGCTCCGGATACCGGGGTCGTCATCGACCACCAGCACGCGGTCCGTGGTGCCTGGTGGTGTGTCGACGCTGTTCATAGGTGCTCCTTGAGCTGTCCCGGTACCGGCGTGACTGTTCATCGGGTCAGGTGCCTACGGGGGTGGTCGGTCGGACGGGGACCTGCGGTGTGGCGTCGGGGGCGTGGAAGTCCCCGCCCTCGACGTCGAGATGGGGCAGTACGCGGTCCAGTCGGCGGGGCAGCCACCAGGCGCGGTCGCCGAGGAGGGCCATGACCGCGGGTACGAGGGTCATGCGGACCAGGAAGGCGTCCACCAGGACTCCGAAGGCCAGGGCGAAGGCGATCGGCATGATGTCGGCGTCGTGCGAGAACAGGAAGCTGACGAACACCGAGATCATGATGAGGGCGGCCGCGGTGACGACACGGGCGGCGTTGCGGGCGCCGCTGACGATGGCGACGCGGGCGTTGCCCTGACGGACGTAGTCCTCCCGCATGGCGGACACGAGGAACACCTCGTAGTCCATGGCGAGACCGAAGAGTACGGCCATGACGATGATGGGCATGAAGCTCGCCACCGGGCCCTCGCTGCTCACTCCCAGCGGGCCGGCCAGCCAGCCCCACTGGAACACCGCGACCGTGGCTCCGAAGGCGGCGCCGACGGAGAGCAGGAATCCGATGGTGGCCTTGAGGGGGATGGCGACGGACCGGAAGGCGATCATGAGAAGGAGCAGGGAGAATCCGACGACGACGATCGCGAAGGGGACCAGGGCGCCACTGAGCTTGTCGGCGACGTCGATGCTGACGGCGGTCATACCGGTGACGGCGATGGAGCTGCCGGTGGACTGCGCGAGGGGCCGCATCTCGGTGCGCAGGTGGGAGACCAGGTCGCTGGTCTCCGTCGTACGGGGCCCGGTGGTGGGAACGATCCGGATGCGGGCGGCGGACTTGTCCTCGGCCACGTCGACGCCGCTGACGTCCGCGATGCCCTTGACGCCCTGGAGCGTGTTCCCGACGGCGCCGGCCGTGGAGGTGACGGCGGCCGGGTCGTCGTCCTCGACGAGGATGACGAGAGGGCCGTTGGCTCCGGGGCCGAAGGCGTCACTGACGGCGTCGTAGGCCTGTCGGCTCGACGAGGTGACGGGGCTGCTGCCCTCGTCGGTGACCGCGACCTTGAGCTGCATCGCCGGGAAGGCGAGGGCGACGATGCCGACGGATCCGAGGATCAGGGTCCGTACCGGGCGGCGCAGCACGCCCTCGGTCCAGCGCACGCCCAGCGGGGTCCGGCCACCGCGTGCCGTCCTGCGGCCCGCGCGGGCGCCGGACTTGGGGATGAGCCTGCGGCCGAGCATGCCCAGCAGCGCCGGCAGCAGGCCCAGGGCCAGGACGACGGCGGCGGCGACGGCTCCCGCGGAGGCGAGGCCCATGGAGGTCAGCATGGGGACGCCGGCGACCGCGAGACCGGTGAGGGCGATGATCACCGTGGCGCCGGCGAAGACGACCGCGCTGCCCGCGGTGGCGTTGGCCCTGGCGACGGACTCCGCGACGGGCATGCCGGTGGCGAGTTGGGCGCGGTGGCGGGAGACGATGAACAGGGCGTAGTCGATGCCGACGGCGAGCCCCAGCATGATGGCCAGGGTGGGCGCGTTGTCACTCACGCCGAACACGGTCGCCAGGCCCATCATGGCCGCCATGGCCCCGACGACACCGAGGACGGCGGTGAGCAGCGGCAGTCCTGCGGCGGCGAGCGATCCGAAGGTGATGACGAGGATGACCAGCGCCACGCCCATTCCGATCAGCTCGGTGGGCCCGACGGGAGGGTGCGACTCCTCGTAGGCGTCACCTCCGTAGATGACCTTCAGACCCGCCTGCTCGGCTTGGCCGCCCGCGGCCTTCACCGCGTCGAGCGTGCCGGCGGGTACGTCCTCGTCCGCCTTGGTGGTGAATCCGACCTCCGCCACGGCGGTACGTCCGTCCTCGGAGACGGTGCCGTCCTCGGCCGGGTCGCCCACCTCGCTCACTCCGCGCACGTCGCTCGTCGCGGCGAGAGTGGACGCCAGCGACCTCCGCAGGTCGGGATCGGTCACCTTCCGGCCGGCAGGGGCCTGGAAGACGAGCTGCGCCGACTGCGCGTCCGGGGAGGGGAAGTGACGGTCCATCTTGGCCAGGGCCGTCTGCGCCGGTGACCCGGGGATGGAGCTGCTGTCCTGGAAGGAGCCCGCGAAGGCGAACCCGAGGCCGATCACCGCGGCCAGGGTCACGAGCCATGCGACCAACATCGTTCGCCACCGTCGAGCGCTGAACGCGCCCAGCCGGTACAAGAGCGTAGCCATGCCTGCATCCCTCATCGGTAGTGGATTGAGGCTCCGATCCTTTTCGGCGAACTTGACGGGCACCCGTCGGCGAACCTGAGGGTTTCTTGACGGTCGGGCCTGTCCACTGGCTGGGTGATGCTATAGCAAATAGCTACTTCAGTGCAGGGCCCGGGGAACACCCAGCAGCTCAGGGAGAGGTGACGGCGGCATGGGCGAGGGCGGCGGTCTCCTCCGGCGTACCGTCGATCGGGACGGCCGCCCCCGCTTCGTCCTCCCCCAGCGGTTCGAGGTCGGCGTACTGGGTGCGGAGCAGGTCGGGCGGCATGAAGTGGCCCCTCCTCGCGGAGATCCGCGCGGCGATCAGCTCGGGCGAGCCGTCGAGGTGCAGGAAGAAGACGCGCGGTGCGGCGGAGGCCAGCCGGTCACGGTAACGCCGCTTCAGCGCCGAGCAGGTCACCACACCCCCGCTCTCCTCGTGGCCGGCCAGCCATCGTGCGATCTCCTCCAGCCAGGGGCGGCGGTCCTCGTCGTCCAGAGGGTGGCCGGCCCGCATCTTCGCCACGTTGGCTTCGGGGTGGAAGTCGTCCCCCTCGGCGTAAGGAACACCGAGGCTGCGTGCCAGCAGGCGGCCCACCGTGGTCTTCCCCGAGCCCGACACGCCCATGACCACGACCAGCGGAGCGGAGTCGTGAGACATCCAGAACCTTCCCTTCGAGATCTCGTTGCCACCGTCTAGAGCTCGACGACCACCTTGACGTCGTCGGGTTGCGGCGTGAACGCCTCCGTCGCCCGCTCCAGGGGCACCCGCCGGGTGATCACGCGCTCCAGCCATGACAGGTCGGCGTCGGCCAGGGCGTCGGCGGCCTGCCGGTAGTGGCGCAGGTTGGCATTGACCGAGCCCACCACCACGTCGTTCTGGAGCACGATCTCCCTGTTGATGGCGCCCGCGTCCACGGTCATCCTGCGCCCGGCGGGTGACACCCCGGTCAGGCACACGACACCGTAGGGCGCGGTGCCGGTCAGCGAGGCGAGCACGGGCTCGTTCGCGCCGGTCGCCTCGATGACGACGTCCGGGCGTACGGCGGTGATGACCTGCTCGATGTCCTTCGCGTGGTACGTGGCGCCCAAGTCCCGTACCAAGCCGGGTTTGGGGCCCTCGGTCACCCGGTCGAGCACGTGCACGTCCAGTCCTCGCCGCATGCCCAGGAGGGCGGCCAGCAGGCCGATGGGTCCCGCGCCGGTCACCAGGACACGCTGCGGCTCGAACCACGCACGGGCACCGACGCGCTCGACCTGTTCCCATGCCTTGGCCACCACGGTGGTCGGCTCCATGAGCACTCCGGCGCGGTCCAGATGCGGCTCCAGCTTCACCGCGTAGTCGGCCTCCACGCACCACGCCTCGGCGCCGTAACCGTCGAGCTCCTTGATGCCGCGCTCGGTGTAGCGGCCGTTGCGGCACATGTCGAACTCCCCGCGGACGCACGCCCCGCACGGCTCGGGGTCCGGGCGGCGCACCACCCCGGCGACGAGGTCACCGGCCGAGAAGCCGCTTGCGGGTGGTGCCTGCCGCACCCGCCCCAGGGACTCGTGTCCCAGGACCAGCCACTCACGCCCTGGCGGGGCCGAGCCGTACTCGCCCCGAACGATCTCCTTGTCCGTGCCGCACACCCCGACCGCCAGGCCGTCCACCAGCAGCTCGCCCGCAGCCGGGGCGGGGTCGGGCACCTCCCTCACCTCTACGGAGTTCTTGGTGCCGGGCCGCACAGTCACCGCACGCATCGCTCACCTCATCCCTCGCTCGGGCGGCGCAGGACAGGCACGCACCGCTCTCCTGCCGTCTGTCCCGTTCAGAGGGTTTCAGCACTGGCCGGCTGTCCCTTGGGGGACACGACCATGTCAGCTCGATCGAGGTCGATCAGGTTCGTCGCGTTCGGGCTGCGGGCTTCAGCGGGCTTCCCACGCACGCAGCACCTGTCCGGAGCCGCCAGTGCGGTGACGCGGCTCGAATCCGTGCCGCGCCAGCAGGTCCGTCACGCCGGCCGCTTCCCGCACACCAGTCGCTCGCCGAGTTCCGTCGCCTTGCGGTGCGGCACGGGTGCGGACCGGTTCGCGTCGTCGTACAGCCGCCGGCGCGTCGGCTCGCCAGAGCGGCAACGGCGGAGACGCCACCCCTGGATGCTTCCTTCGAGTGCGCCACGAACACCGGGCTCGCGGTGCGCCACCACGTCGAGCTGACATCGGTCCTGCCGGCGCACCAGGGCGGGTGAGCGACCCGCTCGCGTTCGCCCGCCCCGCGGCGGCGGGGCCTCAGCCGACGCGGCCGCGACGGGGGCTGCTGTTCCGTACCCTGACGGCATGCGCATGCGCCCCACTCTGAGCTGGACCCCTGGCGAGGACCTGCCGCCGGGTACCACGGACCTGGAGCCGGTCGCCGAGGCGCTGAGCAACGGCGGTGTGCTGGTACTCAGCGGAGCGGGCATTTCCACGGAATCGGGCATCCCCGACTACCGGGGCGAGGGCGGGAGCCTGAGCCGGCACACGCCGATGACCTACCAGGACTTCGTCGCCGGCGCCCAGGCCCGGCGCCGGTACTGGGCGCGCAGCCACCTCGGCTGGCGCACCTTCGGCCGGGCCCGCCCCAACGCCGGGCACCGGGCCGTGGCCGCGTTCGGGCGGCACGACCTGATCTCGGGCGTCATCACCCAGAACGTGGACGGCCTGCACCAGGCCGCCGGCAGTGAGGACGTCGTGGAGCTCCACGGGGCCCTGGACCGGGTCGTCTGCCTCTCCTGTGGCGCCCGCAGCCCACGCCGCGAGCTCGCCCGGCGGCTGGAGGAGGCCAATCCGGGGTTCGAGCCGGTAGCCGCCGGAATCAACCCGGACGGTGACGCCGACCTCACGGACGAGCAGGTCGCCGGTTTCCGCGTGGTGCCCTGCACGGTCTGTGGCGGCATCCTCAAACCGGACGTGGTCTTCTTCGGCGAAACCGTTCCACCGCAGCGCGTCGAGCACTGCCGCGAGCTGGTCCGTGCGGCGTCCTCGCTGCTGGTCCTGGGCTCCTCGCTGACGGTGATGTCCGGGCTCCGCTTCGTCCGCCAGGCGGCCCAGGCCGGGAAGCCGGTGCTGATCGTCAACCGGGACCCGACCCGGGGTGACCAGCACGCCCTCACCCGGGTTTCGCTCCCGCTGGGCACAGCCCTCACGACGGTGGCGGACCGGCTGGGCGTTCCCGTCGACGGCCGAGCGACGGCGAGACCGTGACTTCCTGTCCGACTGGAAGCCGTGCCACCTCCCGGCCGATGATTGACACTTCTCCGCTGAGTGGTGACCTGGTAGGGACAGGTTCCAGCGGCGGCCGGTACACATGGTGGGACGGCTTGGGCGCGGTCGACTGGGAGGCGGGGAATGGGCAGTCGATGGCCACGGCGGATGTTCGCCGAACACGCGGAGAATGTCGGCTTCGGGCGGATCATTCGACTGCACCGGTCGGACATAGCGGGGCGCCTGGGCAGCCCCGACATGGTCTTCATGTCTGTATTGATGTTCGACTTCGTGGCCCTCTTCGCCGCGGGAATCGCACTGCTCGGGCTGACCGTCGACGGCTCGCCGCAATGGCGGTTGCCGGTGCTTGGCTTGGTGCTGCTCGGCTGGTTGACAGCGGCTGTGGCGCGCTGGCGGCGGACCACCAAGCCGGAGGAACGGAGCTGGATCGCGGTCGCTCAACACGGTCTGCTCATGTGGGATCCCTATCGGAAAGACGAGCCCGGCCTGGTCGCCATTCCTTGGAACGCGGTGAGTTTCGATGCGCTGAGTCCTACTTCTACCTATCTGGTGTGGCATGACGGCGAACACGGGGAACTGTCGGACCCGTATCGCTATTACGGCCGGTGGGATTTGATCAGAGCAGTGAAGCGCGGCGGCCCCGTTGTGCCCTGGCGTCTGATATCGGGCACGGCGGCCGCCGTACTGGTGACAGTACTCATCGTGTGGCTCGCGTGGTGGCCTCCGGCATGATTCCGCCGCGTCCGCCGCTTGATCAACCGGGTCCAGGCGGACCTGGACGACCTGTCAGAAGCCGTCGCCGTAGTCCGCCGCGGCCGCGTGGTGATGCTGGACATGCCCCGTCGTCGGCCAGCCACTTCCCGATATCAGGCCCTGGAGGCTGCGGCCGCCAGGCGGACACCGAGCGACGCCGAAATCGTCCACGCCGCCGAACTTGAACCGGCAGCCCCGGACCCGGCCAGCGGCTCACCGGTCAGCCGATCCTGCTCCAGGCCGACCTCGCCAACGCCCAGGCCCGCACCCCCGCCTGGCCTCCCGCGTTCAGCAGCTGGAGAAACGGTTGTCGCAGCTGCTGGGCGCCCCGGCAAGCACCGCGCCGAAGGATGCCGCCACCGATGAATGCCATCAGGTGGAAGGCGAACCAGACCAGTCCGAAGCCCAGCCCCCGTCCACCCGGCGCGCATCCTCCCGGGCAGCCGGCCGCGGTACACGCGGTGTGTCTCGGTCCGGGCAGCGCGACGCGGCCAGTTCAGCGATCCCACGATCGCGAGCACCGCGCCGATCTCGGCGATGGAGAGGCGGAAATCCGACCGCAGGAGAGAAAGCAGCGCGAAGAGCGCCGCACCGAGTGCGAACACCCCACCGAAGACGGCAGCTCCCGTCCTGACAACCACGGGGACCCGCTCTCCCGGGGGAACAGGATGATCTCGCCTACCAGGACGACACCGGCACCGTAGAAACAGAGGATCGAGACCACTCGCATCGTTCGGGTGATGTCATTGCGTCAGGCGGTGTTGTCGGGTGCGCCTTCCGCCCACGAGTAGCCATGCTGGACGAAAGCGCTGTACAGCCGTCGTGGCTTCAGATCACAAGCCTGGCGTGTGAGTTCCTGACCGTTGTGATCGATCAGGATGAGCTGTTTGCTCGCCAAGAGCACCTTGTCTATCTCGTTGCTCGCGAACTCCCATTGTTCGTCCTGGCTGGCCAGGACCACGCGCTCGGCCGAGACGGTTACCGACAAGGACTTGTGGATCTCGATGACTCCCAGCAGGAGCCCGGCTGCTGCTCCTACAGCGGCGACGCATGATGGCCAGCGGGGAGTCAGCGACCACGGTGGTATCGGCCTTGGGAGAAGTCGGATGTTGACGGAAGTTCATATCTGCAAGTCTGTCGCTGTCCAGAGCGCCGGGTATCCGCCGATGGTCTGTTACTCGGAGACCAAAGTCGATGAGGACGAGACGATGATCCGGCGCGCACGAGGGCTGGCTTCCTGAAGGGCGTTTTTCTTCACTCTCATGTGCCGGGCTGGGGAGCGAGGCTGCCCGGCGGCAAGCCCACTGGGGACCCGCAGGCCGGGCGGCGCTTGACCCGACCGGCACCACTGCCCCGCTCTGGGGCCCAGTTTCCTTCGGCGACGACGGCACAGTGATGGCTCTGCGCGTGCTGCCAAATAATGCCCCCGGGCCAGCACGGCTTGTGTTGGCCCGGAATGTCGTGCACCTCGATGCTGCTGCAGCGGCGTTCGGGGGGAAGGAAGGTGGGGCTCGCCAGCAAGCGGAATACGTCAACGACAGGTGGAGGCAGTACCTCGTTGCACGCGACGCGACCGCTCGGGACCGGAAGGTGCCGTGACCATGCCGCTCAGCTCTTCACCTTGATCGTCTTCATGGTGAGGTGAGAGGTGAGGCGCAGGACGGCGGGCAGGTCGCTGAGCTTTCCAGTCAGGAAGGCTTCGTAGGCCGCATGGTCGGCGACGGCGACGCGCAGAAAGTAGTCGGGACGGCCGTACATCCGCCGGAACTCGATGACCTCTTCATAAGAGGCCACGGTGGTCTCGAACTCCTCAACGGTCTTGCGGTCGTTGGCGTAGATCTCGACGTCGATGAGCACTTCGAGGTCGCGGCCCACCGCTGCGGGGTCGATGACGGCCCGGTAGCCGGTGATGACGCCCGCTTCCTCCAGGCGCTTGACCCGCCGCAGGCAGGGGGGAGGCGTCAGCCCCACCCGCTTGGCCAGCTCAACGTTGGACAGCCGCCCGTCCTGACGCAGGTGAAACAAATTTCTCGATCGACGGCATCGCAGGGCGCAGCATCGGATGCCGATATCGGTTGCGCCACTAGTGCCGGAGGCGGGCTGCGGTGCGGGAGTTCCAGCGGGGTGCGGTGCGGCTGCACATCCTGCACCACGCGGCCGAGGAGGAGATCCACGGCGCCTGGATGACCGAGGAACTGGCCCGCCACGACTGCCAGATCAGCCCCGGCACCCTGTACCCGACGCTGCACCGGCTGGAGGCCGACGGGCTGCTGGTCTCCGAGCAGCGGGTGGTCGACGGCCGGGTCCGGCGCGTCTACCGGGCGGCCGAGGCCGGGAAGCAGGCCCTCCCGCAGGACCCCAAGGCGCTCAAGGAGCTGGCCCGCGAGGTCCTGGGCGACGAGGCGCCGTAGCGTCCTGGCCAGTCAACGGCGCGCTGGGGTCAGGAGTTGCGCGGGGCTACCAGGCCGGATTCGTAGGCAAGGACCACGAGCTGGGCGCGATCACGGGCGTGGAGCTTGGCCATGGCCCGGTTGATGTGGGTCTTGGCGGTCAACGGGCTGATGACCAGGCGGTCGGCGATCTCGTCGTTGGACAGGCCCTGTGCGGCCAGGGCGACGGCCTCGCGTTCGCGGCTGGTCAGCTCCTCCAGCCCGCTGCCGGCGCGGGTGGGGGGCGGCTGGGTGACGTACCGGTCGATGAGCTTGCGGGTGATCGCGGGCGCGAGCAGGGCGTCGCCGCGGGCGGCGACACGTACGGCGTGCAGGAAGTCCTCCGGCACGATGTCTTTGACAAGGAACCCGGCGGCGCCGGCGCGCAGCGCCTCGAAGACGTACTCGTCCATGCCGTAGTTGGTCAGCACGACGACGTGTACGCCGGCCAGGGCTGGGTCTGCGGCGATGTGCCGGGTCGCTTCGATGCCGTCCATGACGGGCATCTGAATGTCGATGAGCACGACGTCGGGCAGCTGCTCCTTGATGAGCGCCAGGCCCTCTTGGCCGTCGCCGGCCTCGGCCACGACCTCGATGTCGTCTTCGAGGTCGAGTAGCGCGCGGAAGCCGCTGCGGATGAGCGGCTGGTCGTCGACCAGCAGGACCCGGATCACGACGCTCCATTCGTGGGGAGTTCGGCCTGGACGGTGAAGCCGCCGGCGCTGCGCGGCCCGGTGCGCAGTCGGCCGCCCAGGGCCGTGACGCGTTCGCGCATGCCGAGCAGCCCGAGGCCGGGCGTCGGCGCGGGGTGCGGGGTGGTGGCCTTTCCGTTGTCGTCGACGCGGATGGCGAGGGCGTCCGGCCGGTAGTCGATGAGCACCGAGGCAGTGGTTGCGGCGGCGTGCCGGGCGATGTTGGTGAGCGACTCCTGAACGATCCGGTAAGCGGTACGGCTCACTGCGGCCGGCACGGCGTGCGGATGTCCTTCGATCGTCAGCGTCGTCTCCAGGCCGGCTGTTTGGAACCCTTTCACCAGGTTTGAGATGTGGTCGAGTCCGTGCGGCGGGGTGGTGCCGTCGTCGCGCAGCGCCTCAAGGGTCGCGCGCAGCTCCCGGCTCGCCTCCCGGCCGGCTTCCTGGATCGCCAGCAGGGCCTCTGGCACCTGCTCGCCGCGGCGCCGGGCCACGTGGACGGCGACCTCGGACTGCACCTTGATGACCGAGATCTGGTGGGTGAGGGAGTCGTGCAGCTCCCGCGCGATGCGCAGCCGCTCCTCGTCGGCCCGGCGCCTGGCGGTCTCCTCACGGGTGCGCTCGGCTTCGTCCGCCCGCCGTTCGGCCTGCCGCACCGCCTCCCCGGCGGCGAAGGCGGCGATCAGCCAGGCGATCTCAAGGGTGTTCCGGGCCTGCATCACGACCTCGCGCGCGGGCCCGTCGCGGGAGATTAGGACAGTGAGGTGGAGCACGGCCACCAGGCCTGCGGAAGCAGCCAGAGTGACGGCGCGGTACCCGGCGCGTACCGCGCCGTAGACCGCGACCAGGCAGGAGACCGCGAGCACCTCGAACCCGGCCGCCAGATAGCCCACCGCGCACGGCCCGGTGACAGCCAGGACCACGAGCGGTGCGCGGCGGCGCGCGGCCAGCGCCAGCCCGCCGGCCGCCAGCAGCACGGAGCCGAGCAGTTCGCGGCTCCCAGCCGGGTGTGACCCGGACAGCCCGGTGCCCAGCAGCAGCGCCGCCACGCCCACGGCGATCGCCCAGTCGGTGACCGCGGCCGGGACAGCGAACCGTCCTTTGTCCATGGGTGCACCGTAACCGGGTGAGGTTGTGGGCGAGTCCGGCTCATGGACGAGCGGTCGGCTACCGCGTGTGCGGTGCCGGCGCGCCGCCTGCCGCATCCGCGGTATCCGGATGCCGCGGATGCGGCAGTGGAAAGTGCCTGCGTCTGCTGGACGATCGGCAGGGGGCCGGCGCGCATGCTCAAGACGCATCGAACCTCGCAGTCAGCGACGGAGTAGGAGGAGAGCGGCATGAGTGCTTCAGCAGCGCTGATGGTGGCCGCCGAGGGCGGGATCATCGGCGACGGGCGGACCGGGGCCAACCTGGCCCTGGGGGTAGGGCTGCTCGGCCTGGCTATCGGCTGGCTGGCCCTTGCCCGCGCCGGCGGCCGGATCAGCATCGGCAACGCGCGCACCGGCGGGATGTCGGCCATCGCGGTGGGTCTGGCCGGCACGGCCCTCGCGGTGCTGCACCTGGCCACCTCCAGCGGCGGTCCCGGCACCGGCAATGGGCTCGTCGGCGCCATCGTCGCCGTCCCGCTGGGTCTGGGCGCCGTGCTCCTCGGCCGCCGGGCGTTGACCCGCTCCTGCGGCGCCGACCGGCCGACCGATCGGATGACCGTCTGACCGCCACCGGGTCACGGCGTGCGTGCGGCCACCGCGCGCGCCGGACCCCGTAGGCGGAGGCACCGACGGCCAGCACCGCAGCCCCGGAGAGCACCGAGGACAGCGGCAGAACGAAGGCCAGGAGCAGGCAGCCGGCAAGCCCGACCACGGGGATGATACGCACGGGACGGCCCGTGCGGCCGCAGGGTCCAGGCGCAGGCGTTGGCGACGGCGTAGTACGCCAGCACACCGAACGAGGAGAACCCGATCGCCCCGCGCACGTCCGTGGTCGCCGCCAGCAGCGCCACCACCGCGCCGACCACCAACTCGGCGCGGTGCGGCACCTTGAACCGCAGGTGCACCGCGGTCACAGCACGCGGCAGGTGCCCATCACGGGCCAGCCAGCGTGGTGCGGGAGACGCCGAGGATCAACGCGAGCAGCGAGCCGAGCGCGGCCACGGCAGCACCGACACGTACGACCGGTGTAAGCCAGTCGGCGCCTGTCGCCCTGGCCGCGTCCGACAACGGTGCGGCAGCCTCCGCCAGCTCCTTCGGGCCGAGGACCGCCAGGACGGCGATGGCGACGGAGGAGTAGCACGTACGACCAGTTGCTCGCCCCGGGGCGGCCGGTGCGATCATCAGTGCACAGGAAGCATCCCACCCCCCGACAGCACCATCGCGTGGTGTTGCGCAACGACTACCAGGCGTTCGGGCCACTGGCACACCCGGCGGCCAACCGATGTCACATCGAGTCGCTGGCTTGTTGTCCAGAGAACGGCATCCCACAACGGGGCGCCCAGCAACATCGTCCCCACAGAGCGGAGAGAACGTGTTCGTCGCCTTCGTCACGGTCACCATCCTCGGCGCGGTCTTCAACGGTGCCGCCGCCGTCACGTACCTGATCGGCCATGAATACCCCAAGACCCAGGCGGACATGAAGGGCATACCTCGGAAGTATGTACCGGTGCTGGGCGCGTTGCTGGCAGCGGGCACCGTGGGGCTGCTGGCCGGGCTCGCCGTTCCGCTACTGGGAACTCTCGCCGCCTCCGGCCTCGTGCTGTACTTCATCGGCGCAATCATCGCCCACCTGCGGGTGGGCTCCCGCGACATCGTAGGCGGGATCGCGTTCCTGGCCACCGCGGTGGCCGCCCTTACCCTGGGCCTGCTCTACCACGGCCCCTGGTGACCCGCGGGATCTACTCGCGCTCCTGCGCGTAGGCGAGGGCGTTCTCCGGCGGCCCGGCAGGCGCCGGGCTCGTGAGCGGGCGCCACTGAGGAGACCGGTCCCCAGTCCCTCATTCGTCCGTACGAACCCTCTGCCCACGTCACCGCCCACCGCGGCCACGACTGGAGGTTGGCCCTCGTCGGAGGGCCTTGCGGCATGGAGGAGTTCAGCAGGCGGCGGTGAGGTGGTCCAGGCGGAGGGGTGCGTCGGTGCGGGCGGTGATGTCCTCGATGGTGACGCCGGGTGCGGTTTCGACGAGGGCGAGGCCGTGCTCGGTGATGTCGAGGACGGCGAGGTCGGTGATGATGCGGTGGACGCAGCGCTCGCCGGTGAGGGGGAGGGTGCATTCGGTGAGGATCTTGGGGCTGCCGTCCTTGGCGGTGTGTTCCATCAGGACGATGACGCGGCGGGCGCCGTGGACGAGGTCCATGGCGCCGCCCATGCCTTTGACCATCTTGCCGGGGATCATCCAGTTGGCGAGGTCGCCGGTGGCGGAGACCTGCATGGCGCCGAGTACGGCGGTGTCGATGTGGCCGCCGCGGATCATGCCGAAGGACAGGGCCGAGTCGAAGAAGCTCGCGCCGGGCAGGACGGTGACGGTTTCCTTGCCGGCGTTGATGAGGTCGGGGTCGACCTGGTCGTCGGTGGGGTAGGGGCCGGTGCCGAGGATGCCGTTCTCGGAGTGCAGGACGACGTGGACGCCGGGTGGGAGGTGGCCGGGGATGAGGGTGGGCAGGCCGATGCCGAGGTTGACGTAGGAGCCGTGGTCGAGTTCGGCGGCGGCGCGGGCGGCCATCTGCTCGCGGGTCCAGCCCAGCTGCGTATCGGTCGGGGTGGTCATGCGCGTACGGTCCTTTTCTCGATCTTCTTGTCGGCCGCCTCGGCCGAGGTCAGTTCCACCACCTGCTGGACGAAGACGCCCGGCAGGTGGACCGCCTCGGGGCTCAACTCGCCCGGTTCCACGAGTTCTTCGACCTCGGCGATGGTGATGCGGCCGGCCATGGCGGCGAGCGGGTTGAAGTTGGTGGCAGATTTACGGAAGAGGAGGTTGCCGTGCCGGTCGCCGCGCCAGGCGCGTACGAGGGCGAAGTCGGTGGTGATGCCGTGTTCCAGGACATGCGTACGGCCGTCGAAGTCGCGGGTCTCCTTCGGTGGGGAGGCGAGTGCGACCCTCCCGTCGGGGGCGTAGCGCCAGGGCAGGCCGCCGCGGGCGACCTGGGTGCCGACGCCGGCCGGGGTGTAGAAGGCGGGGATGCCCGCTCCTCCGGCGCGCAGCCGCTCGGCGAGCGTGCCCTGCGGCACCAGCTCCACCTCCAGTTCCCCGGACAGGTACTGGCGGGCGAACTCCTTGTTCTCACCCACATAACTGCCCGTCACGCGGGCGATCCGGCCGGCGGCCAGCAGGACGCCCAGACCGCGCCCGTCCACACCGCAGTTGTTCGACACCACGTTCAGGCCGGTGGCGCCCTGTTCGTACAGGGCCTGGATGAGCACGGCCGGGATGCCGCTGAGGCCGAAGCCGCCGACGGCCAGCGACGCGCCGTCGGGGATGTCTGCGACCGCCTCGACGGCGCTCGTACAGACCTTGTCCATGGCAGAAGGACCTTTCTGTGTTCCGTTGCTTCAGTCGCCCGGGTGCCGCAGGGCATCCGAGATCGGCTTGGCGCCGCCGTGCGCGGTGAGTCCGCCGTCGACCGGGATCTCGGCTCCGGTGACGAAGGACGCGTCGTCGGAGAGGAGGAACACCACGAGCGGGGTGACCTCGTCGACGGTGCCGGTGCGGCCCAGCGGGGTCTGCCGGACGTTCGCCTCGCGGAACGCGGGCGGGGCCGAGGCCGTCATCTCCGTCTCGATGAAGCCGGGGTGGATGGTGTTGACGCGGATGCCGCGCGGCCCCATCTCCATGGCGGCGGTCCGCGAGAGGCCGCGCAGCGCCCACTTGCTGGCGGTGTACGCGACCGGGTAGTGGGCGGTCAGCGCCGCCGACGAACCGACGTTCACAATGGACGCCCCCGGCCGCATCAGCGGCGCCAGGTGCTGGATGCCGAGGAGCGGCCCGGTGACGTTGACGGCGTGGACCCGGGCCATGTCCTCGGGGCGTACGTCGTCGATCCGGGCGCGCCAGGTGACGCCCGCGTTGTTGACCAGGCCGTGCACCTGCCCGTACGCCTCGCGCAGGTCGACGGCGAGCTCGGCCCAGTCCTGCTCGCTGGTGACGTCCAGGCGGCGGCAGCCGGGTGCCTCCGTCACGTCGGTGGTGATCACCCGGGCGCCCTCACGGGTCAGCGCCTCGGCCTCCGCGGCGCCCTGACCCCGGGCCGCGCCCGTGACCACGACGACCCTGCCGAGGAGCCGCTGGGAGTACGGGTCGCTCACGGCCGCTCCCGCGAGCGGCGCCGGCCGACCGGAACCGGCATGACGTCGCCGCCGGCCACCACGGTGTTGGACGTGCTGCCGATGCCCTCGACGGTGAGGGTGACGGTGTCGCCGGGCTTCAGCGGCGCCGGGTCGTGCCGACCTCGTACGCCCCACAGCTCGGCGAGGCAGCCGCCGTTGCCGCAGGTGCCGGAGCCGAGGACGTCACCGGGGCGTACCCAGGTGCCGCGCGAGGCGTAGGCGACCATCTCCTCGAAGGTCCAGCTCATGTTGGACAGCAGGTCCTCGCCGACCACCTCGCCGTTGATCTCGGCGGTCAGGCCGAGCCGCAGGAAGCCGTCGGCGTCGCGGTACTTCTCCAGTTCGTCGGCGGTGACGAGGTACGGCCCGAGGGTGGTGGCGGTGTCCTTGCCCTTGCACGGGCCGAGGCCGACCTTCATCTCGGCGGACTGCAGGTCGCGGGCGGACCAGTCGTTGAGGACCGTGTAGCCGACGATGTGGTCGCGTGCCTGCTCCGGTGTGAGATCGCGGCCCTCCTTGCCGATCACGGCGGCGACCTCGAGTTCGAAGTCGAGGACGCTCGACCCCGGGGGCACGGGGATGTCGTCGTGCGGGCCGTACACGGCGTAGGGGTTGGTGAAGTAGAACGTCGGGGCCGCGTACCACTGCTCCGGTACTCCGGCGGCCCCGTCGATGGACCGTCGTACGCCCTCGACGTGTTCCTCGAAGGTGACGAAGTCCCGCACGGTCGGCGGCTGGAGCGGGGACAGCAGCCGCACCTCGGAGACGTGGGGGCCGGCCGGGACGCCGGGCGGCACGGAGCCCGAGTCGAGCAGTTCGGGCAGGCCCCCTCCCTCGGCGAGCAAGCCGGTCAGGGAGTGGACACCGGTCAGGGGACGGAGGGTGCCGTCCTCCTCGACGACGGCCACCTGGTGTCGGTCGCGGTACTCGTACGTGGCGAAACGCATGGGAGGGGTCCTGTCGACGGGAGGGGGGACGAGGGGCCGGGGGCGCGGCGGGGAGTCAGGGCTTGACCGGGCTGCCACGCCCCCGGTGACGGGGGGCCTCACCGGTGGGGCCGGCGGGCCGTGCCGGTCAGACCGGCGGGGCGACGAACACGCCGCGGTCGACGTCGTTGAAGGACTCCTTGGCGACGAGTTCGTTCATCGGGTTGGCGGTGCCCCACTGGTCGGTGACCTCGGGCTGGGAGAAGTCGTAGACGTGGGGGTGCCAGGTGTCCTCGTCCAGCACTTCGAGCTCCGTCGTGTACTCGACGGTGTTGCCGTGCGGGTCGAGGAAGTAGGTGAAGGTGTTGTCGCCCGCCATGTGCCGGCCCGGGCCCCAGACCTTCTTGAAGCCGGCCCGCATCACGCGGCCGGAGCCGCGCATGTACTCGTCCAGGCCGCGCATCTCGAAGGAGACGTGGTGCAGCGAGGTGTGCGGGCCCTTCGCGATGGCCATGGAGTGGTGCTGGTTGCTGATCCGCATGAAGTGCATGACCTCGCCCATGTGCGGCGAGCTCAGGGTGTCGGAGAGGCGGAAGCCGAGGTGGGTCTCGTACCACTCGCGGGTCCTGCCGAGGTCCGGCGAGTTCAGCACGACGTGCGACAGCTTGACCGGGATGGATTCCTTCTCCTCGATCTTGCGGTGCTGCCGCACCTCGACGTCCGCGGAGACCTCGATGGTGCGGCCGTCGACGTCGAAGAAGCGGAAGCCGTAGCCGCCACCGGGGGTCTCAACCTTGCCCGGCTGGGAGATCAGCTGCACGCCGCCCGCGAGCAACTGCTCAGCGAGGGTATCCACGTCGGCCGGGCTCCCGGCGCCGTAGGAGACAAGGTCGAGCCGCTTCTCCTCCGCCTTGCGCAGCCGGATCACGTACTGCTCGGGGCTGCCCTCGGCGGCCAGGAAGGAGATGCCGGAGTCCTCTGCGACCTTGGTCAGGCCCCAGACGCCGGCGTAGAAGTCGAGTTGCTTGTCGTAGTCGGGCACGGCGAGGTCGACGTGCCGCAGATGCGTGAGCAGGCGGTTGGTCATGTGGGGGTTCCTTCCTCAGGCGAGGTTGAGCAGGGCGGCGGCGTTGCCGCCGCGTACGGCGTGGAAGTCGGGGTCGGGCAGCCGGGCGGCGCGCAGGGCGGCGACCGGGTCCTCGGTGCCCATGTCGAAGGCGTAGTCGGACCCGAGCAGGACCCGGTCCGCGCCCGCCGCTCGGACGAGTTCCCGCAGTACGTGCGGGTCGTGGACGAGGGAGTCGAAGTAGAGGCGTTTGAGGTAGCTGCTGGGCAGGTGGGCGCAGCCGGCGCCCGCGTCGGAGCGGGCCGACCAGGCGTGGTCGGAGCGGCCGATGTGCGTGGGCAGGTAGCCGCCGCCGTGGGCCGCGATCAGCTTCAGACCCGGATGCCGGTCCAGCACGCCGGAGAAGATCAGGTGCGAGAGCGCGACCGCGTTCTCCACCGGCTGGCCGACGACGTTGGACAGGTACCACTGGTCCAGGCGCTCGTCGAGCGTGCAGCCGAAGGGGTGCAGGAAGAGGATCGCGCCGGTCTCCTCGGCCCGGGTCCAGAAGGGTTCGTAGGCCGGGTCGGAGAGCTCGCGGCCGGGGGCGTGACTGGAGATCTCGACGCCCGACAGGCCCAGTTCCATGGCGTGCTCGAGGGCGCGCACAGCTTGCTGCGGATGTTGCAGAGGGGCGAGCCCGAGTCCGTGCAGGCGCTCGGGGGCGTGGGCGCAGTGGGCGGCCGTGGCCTCGCCCGCGAGCCGGTAGACCTTCTCGGCCGTCTCCTCGTCCGCCCAGTAGTGGTAGTGCGAGGGGGACGGGCTGACGAGTTGGATGTCCACGCCCTGGGCGTCCATCGCGGCCAGCCGTGCGGTGACGTCGATCATCCTCGGGGCGCGTTCGCGGACCATCGGGCCGCTGACGGCGAGCGCCGCGGGGCCGTTGCGGCGGGCGTCGAGAGCCCGGGCCTGGGCGCATCCCGGCAAGTCCGCCACCAGGGCGTCGACCTCGGGCAGCAGGACGTGCGCGTGCACGTCCACCGTGGGTGCTGTCACGGCAACTCCTTCAGCATGTTCATGGTGCGGCCGATCAGCCCCGGCACGTCCGCGTCGCGCACCCCGTCCAGCTGCCACTGGCCGATCTGCACGGACGCCTCGACGACGGTCCGCACCCGCGCGGTGCGGCGCTCGTAGTAGGTCTGGAACAGCTCGTCGTCCCACTCCCGCCCGCTCGTGAGCAGCTCGGCGAGCACGAGGGCGTCCTCCAGGGACATGGCCGCGCCCTGGGCGATGGTGGGCGGGCAGCAGTGGGCGGCGTCGCCGATCAGCACGACGCGGCCCCGGTGCCAGGAGCCGTCGACCAACAGGCGGTCGAACCAGGTGTAGTTGACCTTCCGCGAGTCGGTGATGTGCTCGACGATCTCCGGCCAGAACCCCCCATACCCCTGCGCGGCACGCCGCATTTCGTCGGCGTAGGCACCCGGGGCGATCGAGGCTCGGTCACGACAGGCTTCGACGACAAACGCGTAGATGGTGTTCTCGCTGGTGGGGGTGTAACCCGCGATGTACGCCGGGCCGCCGTAGGTCAGGTCTGTGCGCTCCACGCCCTCGGGGCGCGGGGCCGCGATGCGCCAGATGGCCATGCCGGTCGGCTCGGGCTTGTCGGTGATGCCGATCGCGGCGCGGGTGGCGGAGCCCAGGCCGTCGGCGCCGATCACCAGGTCGTAGCGGCCCTCGGTGCCGTCGCTGAAGCGCACCGAGACGCCGTCGGCGTCCTGCTCCAGAGCCTCGGCGGTGGTGCCCAGACGTACGGTGGCGCCACAGGCGCGGACCGCGTCGATGAGGATCCGCTGGAGCTGCGGACGCTGCATGCCGAGGGTGGCCGGCAGGTCATCACCGCCGGTTCTGATGTCCTCGGCGACATGCAGCACCGTGCCGTCGGGGGCCGTGATGCCCAACGTGCCGAAGGCGTATCCGGAGGCGCTCACCTGCTCCCAAAGACCCAGTTCGCGCAGGACGCGCAGGGCGTTGCCCTGAAGGGTGATGCCGGAGCCGCTGGTGGCGTTCCAGTCGGGTTTGGCCTCGATCAGGTCGACGGCGATGCCGGCGCGGCGCAGCAGGACTGTGACGGCGTTGCCGGAGGCGCCTCCTCCGATCACGAGGATGGTGGGGGTGCCTCCACCCGAGCGAAGTCGGGAGTGGGGGAGGGTGAGGCTGTCTGCCATGTCGGGGATACCTCCCGAGGTTGGGCCGCGCGGCTTCGGGCGGCGGGGTGCGGCTCGCCCGCAGCGAGGGCGGGCCAGGGGGCTGATGAATCACCCGTCAGCGGGGGGGCCGGATGCGCCGCCGCTGTCCGGGGAAGGACGCATCCGGCCGGTTCTGCGGGCTACTTGACGGCGATCGGGTTGACCGGGGAGCCGACGGCTCCGGTGATGGGCAGCGGGGCGGCGGTGAGCCAGAACTCGTACACTCCGTCGGCCGCGCAGTCCTCGGCGAGCGCTTCGAGGTCCCACATCTCGCCGACCACCAGGCCCATATTGGGGATGACGATCTGGTGCAGCGGCTGGAAGGCGTCGTCGAACTCGTTGGGCCGGACCTCGAAGCCCCAGGTGTCGGTGGCGATCGCGGCGATCTCCGTGCGGTGCAGCCAGCCGACGGTGGTGAACGACAGCCCGGGGGCGGGCCCACCCGCGTAGTCACCCCACCCGTCGCGGCGGACGCGGGCCAGCTGCCCGGTCCGTACGACGACGATGTCCCCGCGGCCCACGCTCACGCTGTGCGCCTCGGCAGTCGCCAGCAGGTGCTCCTCGGTGATCGCGAACCCGTCGGGCAGCTCTCCCCCGCTCCCGCCGAGGACGCGGCCCACGTCGAGAAGGACCCCGCGCCCTGCGACGTGCGGCGCCATGTGCTCGATGCCGGTGACCAGGTCGCCGTCGGAAGTGACCACCTTGTCGGCCCGGCGCCCGTTCCACGCGAACCCGTGGTCGAAGATGTGCCCGAGTCCGTCCCACTGGGTCGAGCACTGCAACGGCATCGCGATCACGTCGTCCGCCCCGCCGATGCCATGTGGGAAGCCCTGGTTGCCGAGGGCCGCGTCCGTACCCGTGTCGAGCATGGTGTGGACCGGGTTGGTCCGGCGCCGCCAGCCCTTCTGCGGGCCGTTCATGTCGAACCGCTGCGAGAGCGAGAAGCTGACTCCGCGCCGGACCAGTGCGGCGCCCTCACGCCGCTTGTCCTCGGTGAGGAAGTTGAGGGTGCCGAGCACGTCGTCCTCGCCCCAGCGCCCCCAGTTCGAGTACGCCTTCGCTGCCTCGGCGATCGCGCCCTCGGGATCCGTACGGTCGATCATGTGCCGGGCTCCTCGGTGACACAGCGGGTGCGCTGCACGCCCAGCCCTGTGATGGAGCCCTCCATGACGTCCCCGTCGCGCAGCAGCCTGCCCCAGTGGATCCCGTTGCCGGCCGGGCTGCCGGTCAACACCAGGTCGCCGGGCAGGAGCCGGGAGGTCTGGGAGATGTACGACACCAGTCGCGCGATGCCGAAGAGCATGTCCTTGGTGGACTCGTCCTGCATGGTCTCGCCGTTCAGCTTCAGCGTGACCCGCAGGTCCCCGGGGTCCGCGATCGACTCCGACGGGACGATCCAGGGGCCGAGCGGCGTGAAACCGGGCGCGTTCTTGCAGCGCAGCCAGTCGGTGCCGATGGCCTTCATGTCCCGGCGGAAGACGGTGGCACGGTCGGTGAGGTCGTTGGCGATCGTGTACCCGGCAACGTACCCCAACGCTTCCTCCACGGAGACCCGATGGGCGGGCCTGCCGATCACGGCCGCCAACTCCAGCTCCCAGTCCGGCTTTTCAGCCCATCCCGGGAGTACGACGTCGTCGTACGGGCCAGTGATCGCGCTCGGCAGACCGATGAAGACGTACGGCAGGTCCTCCGCCGCCCGCCGGTCCATCACCGCGGCGATCTCCGCCCGCGCCTCCTCGACGGTGCGGGGGTCGTCCGGGGAGCGGTGGGCCACCTCCAGGTCGATCACATGCTGCCGGTAGTTGGCGCCGGACTGGAAGATCTGACGCGGCTCGACCGGTGCGTGCACCCGCAGGTCGTCCAGGGGCTGCCACGCCAGGGCGTCTTCGTCCGCAAGGGTGTGCAGGACGGGGAGGGCCTCCTCCCACCGTTCCAGCACGGCACGCACATCGGCCGGCTCCCAGGCCAGGACCGTGCTCAGGTCGAGCACCCGGTCCCGGACCACGAGGCCGGGGAACGGACTCCCGTCCGGAGCGGAGAGCGTGCCGAGCGCGAACGGGCCGGCGGATTGCGCGAGCGTTGCCATGAGATGTCCTCCCGCTGAGTTGCGGTCTACTCTGACCTGGATCATGAGATCGCGGAAATGAATCCTGTGGATGGTCCTCATCCACACTGTGAATACGTCTCGTTTGCCAGGTGGTGCCGATGAACCTGTCCCGACTCGACCTGAATCTGGTCGTCGCCCTGCGCGCGCTGCTGGAGGAGCGCAACGTCACCCGCGCCGGCGAGCGCATCGGACTGAGCCAGCCGGCTATGAGCGCGGCACTGGCCCGACTCCGCCGTCATTTCGACGACGAATTGCTCGCCCGGACCGGCAACGCCTACGAACTGACCCCGCTCGGCGTCGCCCTGCGCGACCGCAGCGCCACGGCGTGCGACCTGCTGGAGCGTGTCTTCGCCAGCCAGGCCGACTTCGATCCCGCCGCCGAGACCCGCGAGTTCACCCTGCTCGCCTCCGACTACGGCGCGGCTGTGTTCGGCGCCGCGCTGGCCCGCGCCCTGCACCAGGAGGCGCCGGGCATCCGGCTCACCTTCCAGCACCCGGCGCCGAGCGTCGTGGAGAACACCGCGACGGTATTGAGCACCGTCGACGGACTGCTGATGCCGCACGGCGTCATCGACGGCTTCCCCAACGTCGACCTTCACCAGGACCGCTGGCTGTGCCTGGTCGCCGACGACAACCCCGAGATCGGCGACACACTCACCCTCGACCAGCTGGGCCGTCTGCCGTGGGCTGTCTACCAGCGCCCCTACGATGCCCCCGCCGCCCGCCAGCTCAGCATGATCGGCATCAGTCCCCGGGTGGAGGTCTCTGTGCAGACCTTCCAGCTGCTGCCCCACATGGTCGAGGGCACCCGCCGGGTCGCGATGATCCAGGAGCGCCTGGCCCGCCGAGCGGTTCGCT
This sequence comes from Streptomyces lomondensis, assembly GCF_014651035.1. Taxonomy (GTDB): domain Bacteria; phylum Actinomycetota; class Actinomycetes; order Streptomycetales; family Streptomycetaceae; genus Streptomyces; species Streptomyces lomondensis. The sequence goes on along the minus strand of NZ_BMWC01000004.1, from coordinate 638,960 downwards.
CCGCCGCGGTGCGTGTCCTGCCCTGTCCCTTCGAGGCCGTACCGGTGCAGGAGGCGATGTGGTGGCACCCCGTACACGCCCAGGACGCGGCCCACATCTGGCTGCGGCAGAAGGCCGCGGAGGTGGGCCTGACGCTGACGGGCCACGGCGCGGCCGAGGCCGTCTCGGCCGCCCAGGGCACGGAGCCGGCGCCGGGTCGTTTCTGATCCGGGGCGGCGGCCGGCAACCCGCGCAGGCCCTCCGCATGGCAGTGTGCGATCAGCGCGCTCCGTCTCGGCGTCGTCCGGTGCGACAACGAGCTCCAGCCCGCACATGAGGCGGGCCGGGCGTCCGGTTTGTACGCTCCGGCCCGTGGGCTTCCGCAACCTCAGGCCAATTGCTCGGGCAGTGGCCGGGGATCGACGGCGCCGGCGCGGCGGCGGACCGCCAGGAGCCCCGCCGCGACGAGGGCGGCGGCCAGCCCCAGGACGCCCACCGCCCCGGCGAGACTGCCGACCGCCGACTCCACGGCCAGCAGCACGAGCGGGCAGACGAACTCGCCGCCGAAGAAGGCCGCCATCCACAGCCCCGTGCCCCGGCCGCGGTCCTCGAACGCCAGGCGCGACATGGCGCTCGTGAGAAGGGCCGGCAGCAGCATGCCCGTGCCCACGCAGTTGATCACCGCCCCGACGACCAGCAGCGGCGCGGTCTCCGCCAGGAACATCACCCCGAAGCCGACCGCGCAGACCGCGAACACGGCGGGCAGCATCGGGTCCGGGGAGCGCTTCAGCCGGGCGAACGTGATCGCTCCGACCACGGTGGCGGCACTCGCGATCGCGGTGGCGAGCCCGATGACACCGGTGCTCTCCACTCCGAGGTCGTCGAGCAGGTACGACATCTCCACCGGGACGGTGTAGAAGACCATCGCCCCGAAGAAGGTGAGGGCACAGATGCCCGCGAGCTGCCGCCAGGGGAAGGGACGGCGGACCTGTACGCCGGCCGTCTCGACCGAGGCCCCGGCGGTGGCCGCACGGACGGCGGGGCTGGGCAGGGCGGAGGCCATCAGCGGGGCGAGGGCCAGGCTCACGGCGTAGATCCAGAAGGGCGCCTTCCAGCCCGCCGCGCCCAAGGCACCGCCGAGCACGAAGAAGACCGTGGCCGACGCGGAGGCGCACATGGTCTGCAGAGCGAGGTACTTCACCCGCCGGTGTCCGCTGTAGTAGTCGCCGATCAGGGTGGTGCAGCAGGTCATGATCGCGGCCTCGGCAACGCCCACCAGTGCGCGGCTGGCGATGATGGCACCCAGGGAGTCCAGGTAGAGCGGGGCCGTTCCGAACACGGCGTACAGCAGGGTCGCCACGACCAGCAGGCGCTTGCGGCCCAGCCGGTCCACGATCACCCCGGCGAACGGAGCCAGCAGCGCCAGCGCCAGCGCCGGAACGGTCAGCGCGAGGGGAACCAGCGCCTTGGCCCCCGGGGTCGACGCGAAATGGTCCTGCATCTTCGGCAGCACCGGGGCGATCAGCACCGCCCCCAGGATCGGCAGACAACTGCCCGCCATCAGCAGGGTCACCCGCAGCAGGTGGGCCGGGCCCGACACCGGGACCGGCGACGGGGCGGTGTCATCGACCGCGGTGGGAGGCAACGGTACGGAACCAGGCATGGCGTCTCCATGGGACGGCGTACGGAAGCGGGCATGCCTCACGGGCGCCTACGGCGCACGGCATGCTGAGGATGGCCGCACGTCGGCCGCTGGTCCGGACAGCGGCGTGCGGGTAGCGATGACTATGGGCTGCCCGAGGCCCCGGCCACCATCCTCTGAGCGATCCGAATCCCGTATCCGGGCCATCCACTCGGTGGATGGCCCAAGGAAAGATCACTGATGGCACGGACGGCTGTTCCAGTTACGCGCAGGCAGCGGTGTCCCGGAAACCCGGTCGAGCCGGGCCTCGGGACACCGCTCGCGCCGACCAGTGAGCTCTGAGGCGTCAGCGGACCGGCACCGGCAGGACGCGCCGGTAGGCAAGAACGGCCACGCCACTGACCACGACATGCATCGCCATCAGCGCGCCGACGGCCAGCGCACCCTTGCCGGGGGTCTCACCCCCGAGCAGAGCCAGGTCGGGCACGAACGAAACGACCACGACGACAGGCGCCAGCCATCGCAGCAGTCCCGCCGGGTTCTTGGCCACGCGTCGGACGATTGCCCAGCCGATGGCGCCGAGGAGGACGCCGATCACGGTCAGCGGCACGTAGGCGGGCGGGGTCAGCGGTTCGAAGTCGTGCGACGCGCCGGCCGCACGGGCCAACAGAGCGACCACCGCGTTCCCCAGGGAGGCGACAACAGCCGCCGCGAGAAGCCCGGCGGCCACGGTCAGGGCGCGAGAGCGCTGGGTGGGCGGGGCGGCGGACGAGACGGCATCGGAGACTGAACCGGGCATGGGGACCTCCTGCAAGAAGGCTCAAGACGGCAGGCGCCGCCCTGGCGACAGATGTTTGATTCTTCAAGCATCACCCACGCTACCTGATTTGTTTGATTAGGCAAACACATCGCTCTAGGCTGGTCTCCATGACTTCCACCCGGTGGCTCACTCCCGAGGAGATGCGAGCCTGGATCGACTTCATGGACTGCTCGACCCTGCTGAGCGACTACCTCGATCAGCAGCTGCGCCGCGACGCGGGCATGACGCACGCGGACTACAGCCTGTTGGCTCGTCTGTCCGGGGCGCCCGACCGCACCCTGGGGATGTCCTCGCTCGCCGAACAGCTCAAGTTCACGCGCAGCCGACTCACGCGCGCGGTGGTCCGCCTGGAGGAATCCGGTTTCGTACAGCGCCGGGCCGACCCGGCCGACGGACGTGGACAGCTCGTCGAACTCACCGACCAGGGCATGGAGTTGATGACCAAGGCAGCCCCCGGCCATGTGGCCGCCGTTCGCCGCGTGATCTTCGACGCGCTCAGCCCCGAACAGGCGGAGCAGCTCGCGACCATCAGCGCGGCGATCACCGCAGCCCTCAAGCAGGCCGACAAGGAGGACACCTACCCGTCGACCCTGCCGTGGCACCGCCGCTGACGCCGCATCAGCCCCTCCCCGGCCTGCGTTTGACGGGTCTCCCCGATCGCGACCATCCCTGACATCGACGCCTCGCGAGCGGCACGGCACCTCTCCCGCAGCCGGACGTGTTGAAGCCCGCCGCAAACGCCGTATCCATCGTGTGGATTCAGGCCATCCAGATCTCAAAGTACGGGTCTGGTTCCCCAGGGACGGCTCTCGCAAGTGGGCCTGGCCACCGTACTTCCGCAATACCGGATTCACCGGACCCGACCCATGTCGGGATTGACATGACGACTGGCCCGAATCCAGGGCATCGGGCCTGCCGGATCAACGAACTGATCAGCGGCGACATGGTCGCGACCCTCCCCGTGGGCGTCCTCGAAGCCGCCTGGGGCATCCGCCAGGTCCTGGACAGCAAGATGGCCGACCTGCTGCGCAGCGTCACCATCGAGAAGGGCCACGATCCGCGCGAGTTCGTGCTCTTCGCGGGCGGCGGACAAGGCCCGTCCCACGCCCGGGCGCTCTGCCGCTGCCGTTCGGGGCAACGTCCCGCGAGCCGTCCTCGCTCGTCCCTGATTCCCTGAGGTGGGGGACCCATCTCCGAGTTGCGCCCACCAAATCGATCAAGACGAAGATCCGGACCACACACGGGCCAACATCCAGCTCACAGTGAGCCCAACCTACGTTCTCCCTGGTCACGACGCTGCTCATGATGTACCACCAGCAGACCCAGAACCTGCTGGGAGAAACGCGCACCGCACACTGGTGCAGCGCCTTGCCCGTGCCCGCGGCGACTGAACGGCAGGGCCAGGCTCGGTCTCTCAGCCCCGTCACCTACCACGCAACGACTCTGAGCCGATGAACCCCAGATGTCCGAGTTCCGCAGAGCGTAGTCAGCACCAAGTCAGCACGGGACAGGTGAGAACGGGTGATGACGTGGGCTTTCAGTCAGCACCAAACCAGCACGGGAGTCAGCACCGCACCGTCAAATCACCCCGAACTACGCGTCCCGGACGGCACATGTTCCACCCACTTCCGAGCCCCTGAACCGCCCTTCCGCGAGCCGGCATGGTGGCCACAGGCATAGCCAACCCTCGAACTATGTTGCCCCGCCACATGTGCGCCTGACCTGCGTCTTCCTACGGTGTGCCGACACCCACCCGTCCCCACCGCACACGAGGAAGTGGCGCACATGGCCTCAGCAACCACCGCTCCCCCACCCCCGGGCAACCTCAAGCGCATCGTCGCCGCCAGCCTCATCGGCACCACCATTGAGTGGTACGACTTCTTCCTCTACGGCTCCGCCGCCGCGCTCGTGTTCAACAAGCTGTTCTTCCCGGACTCCGACCCGCTCGTCGGCACGCTGCTGTCGTTCCTGACGTACGCGGTCGGGTTCGCCGCGCGGCCGCTGGGCGCGCTGGTGTTCGGGCACTACGGCGACCGGCTCGGGCGCAAGAAGCTGCTGGTGCTGAGTCTGCTGCTGATGGGCGGGGCGACCTTCGCCATCGGGCTGCTGCCCACGCACGCCACCATCGGGACGGCCGCGCCGGTCCTGCTCACCGTGCTCCGGCTGGTTCAGGGGTTCGCACTCGGCGGCGAGTGGGGCGGTGCCGTTCTGCTGGTGTCGGAGCACGGGGACGCGCGGCGGCGCGGGTTCTGGGCCTCGTGGCCGCAGACCGGCGCGCCGGCGGGGCAACTCCTCGCCACCGGTGTGCTGTCGCTGCTGACGGCTCTCCTCTCGGACGCCGCGTTCGGCAGCTGGGGCTGGCGGATCCCGTTCCTGCTGTCGGGGGTGCTGGTGATCGTCGGTTTGTGGATTCGTCTGTCTGTCGATGAATCACCGGTGTTCCAGCAGGCGTTGGCGCAGGCCGAGGCCCGCAAGGCGGACCGGACCACGGACGCGGAGGCGGACGCGGAGAAGCTGCCGCTCGTCGCCGTGCTGCGGCACCACTGGCGTGACGTCCTGGTCGCGATGGGCGCCCGTATGGCGGAGAACATCAGCTACTACGTCATCACCGCCTTCATCCTCGTCTACGCCACCACCTCGGCCGGCGTCTCCAAGCAGGTCGCGCTGAACGCCGTGCTGATCGCCTCGGCCGTGCACTTCGCGGTCATCCCGGCCTGGGGCGCGCTGTCCGACCGGATCGGCCGCCGTCCCGTGTATCTGATGGGCGCGGTCGGTGTCGGGCTGTGGATGTTCCCGTTCTTCTCGCTGATCGACACCGGCGGCTTCGGCAGCCTGATCCTCGCCGTCACGGTGGGGCTGGTGCTGCACGGGGCGATGTACGCGCCCCAGGCGGCGTTCTTCTCGGAGATGTTCGCGACGCGGATGCGGTACTCCGGCGCGTCCATCGGCGCCCAGTTCGCCTCGGTCGCGGCGGGCGCGCCCGCGCCGCTGATCGCCACCGCGCTGCTGTCCGACTACGGCAGCTCCACACCGATCGCTCTGTACGTCATCGCCGCCTCGCTGCTCACGGTCGTCGCCGTGGCGGCGGCCCAGGAGACCCGCCACCGGGACCTCGCCGACGTCGCCCCCGCCGCCGAGGCGGACCGGGCCGCGGCCCCGGCGGCGAACGCCCGGACCCTCTGAGCCGTCCGCCGATCTGGCGGGACCCGGCCCCCGTACGTCCCCGCGTGCGGGGGTCAGTGCCGCGCCGGTTCCGACAAGCGGTGCAGGCGCAGGGCGAGTTGGATCTCCAGGGCGCGCGCCGGGCTCTGCCAGTCGTCGCCGAGGAGGCGGCCGACGCGCTCCAGGCGCTGGGCGACGGTGTTCACATGGACGTGCAGTTCGTCCTTGGTGCGGGCGGGGCTCATGCCGCAGGCGAAGTACGCGTCGAGGGTGCGCAGCAGTTCCGTGCCGCGTCGTCGGTCGTAGGCGACGACCTCGCCGATGGTGCGGTCGACGAAGCCGGGAATGTCCCGGTCGCCGGCCAGGAGCAGTCCCAGAAAGCCGAAGTCCCCGGCGGCGGCCCCGTCCCCGCGGCGGCCGAGGAGGCCCAAGGCATCGAGGCAGCGCCGGGCCTCCGCGTAGGCCGTGGCCACCGCTTCGGGGCGGGTGGCGAGATCCCCGGCGGGTGCGGAGGCGCCGACGGTGACCGGCGCGTGGACCGCCGTGCCCAGCTGCCGGGCGGTACCGCGGGCCAGTTCGCCGGCGGTGTCACCCGGGCCGAGGGGCAGCAGCAGGACGGCGCCGCCGTCGCGTGCGGCGGCGAGGCCGTGCCGGGTCGCGGCCAGGTGGGACGCCGCGGACGCCAGGCGTCTGCGGGCGTCCGCCTCCTGCCCGGCGTCGGCCGCGCCGCCCTCCAGTCGCGCGGCCAGCACCACGTGGACGGCGTCGAGATCGGCGTGGAGACGGGTCGCGCGCTCTCTCAGCAGGCGCGGGTCGCGGTCGCGGGCGTCCAGCAGATCGTCCAGCAGCTCGCCGCGCACGCGCTGTTCGGCCTCGGCGGCGGACCGGCGGGCCAGGAGCAGCAGGGACGTGACCATGGCGGCCCGCTCCAGGGTGCGCTGGTCCACGGGGTCGAGCCCCGGGTGTCCGCGCAGTACGAGGGCGCCGAGCAGTTCGCCGCCGGCGGCGACGGCGGCGATCCAGTCGTCCTCGTCCCGTACCGCGTGCCCGTCCGCGCGGGAGGCCTCCAGGGCCTCGGCCGGTGCCGCGGCGGCCTCGGCGAACTCGACCGTGCCGTCGAGGACTTCGGAGACCGCGGCGGCCACGTCGTGCACCCCGCCGCCACGCAGGACCAGCTCGGCGAGCCGGTCGTGGACGTCGGAGGCGCGCTCGATGACGCCGCTGCGATCCCGGATGATCTCGTTGGCCCGCTCCAGGTCGGCCAGGGCGGAGCGGGTCTCGGCGAGCAGGTTGGCGGTGTCGATGGCGGCCGCGGCCAGGGCGGCGAAGGAACCGAGCAGGGCGATCTGCTCCCGCTCGAAGACCCGGGCACGGCGATCCGCGGCGAACAGCACGCCGATCACGTGGTGCCCGAGCATCAGCGGCACGCCGAGGATGGCGACGAGCCCCTCGTCCCGCACGCCGGCGTCGATGGTGAGGGTGTGCTGGAAGCGGTCGTCCTTGAAGTAGTCGTCGGTGACATAGGGGCGTGCGGTCTGCGCGACCAGGCCGCCGAGTCCCTCGCCCATGCCGAGCCGGAGCTGCTGGAAGCGGGCCGCGACCGAGCCCTCGGTGACCCGCATGTAGGTGTCGCCGCGCGCCGGGTCGTTCAGGCTGAGGTACGCGACGTCCGTGCCGAGCAGCGACCGGGCGCGCTGCACGATCGCCTGGAGCACGGCGTCCAGGTCGCGCAGTCCGGCCAGGTCGTGGGCGGTTTCGAAGAGGGCGGACAGCTCGGCCTCGCGGCGACGCCGACCCTCCAGCTCCGCGCGCACGCGCAGGGCGAGCGGCCTGGCCCGCTGGAGCGCCGCGATCCACTCCGCCGGCCGTCCTTCGGCGCGCGCGAGCAGCACCGGCTGCTCGTAGGCGTCGGCGGACGCGCCCCGGGCCAGTAGCTCGAGAAACGGCGTCTCGGCACTCGCCGGCGGCGCTTCGGCGGCGCCGGCGAAGCGCTCGGCTGACTGAACGTGATCGCTGGACATGCCCACAGGATTCACCATGACCCGGCCGTCCCGTCAGCCCTGTGGATAACTCCCCGGCCGACGGATCCCGGCAGTCAGTGGGCGGTCCAGCCGCCGTCGAGCACGAGCGAGCTGCCGGTCACGAAGGACGCATGCGGACCGCACAGATACGCCACGGCCTCGGCGACCTCCTCCGGCTCGATGAGCCGCTTGACCGCGCTGTCCTGGAGCAGCACCTCGGACAGGACGCGCTCCTCGGGGATGCCGTGCGCCTGGGCCTGGTCGGCGAGCTGCTTCTCGACCAGTGGGGTGCGCACATAGGCGGGGTTCACACAGTTGGAGGTGACACCGTGGGGCGCGCCTTCCAGGGCAGCGGTTTTGGACAGTCCCTCCAGGCCGTGTTTGGCGGCCACATAGGCCGACTTGTAGGCGGAGGCGCGCAGCCCGTGGACGGACGACACGTTCACGATGCGGCCCCACCCCTGCCCGTACATGTGGGGCAGGGCGCCGCGGATGAGCCGGAACGGTGCCTCCAGCATCACGGTGAGCACCGTGTGGAAGACGTCGGGCGGGAACTCCTCAATGGGCCGGACGAGCTGGAGTCCGGCGTTGTTGACGAGGACGTCGGTGCCCGCGGCGGCGAGCTCGGCGGCGTCCAGGTCGGTGAGGTCGAGGACGTGCGGTTCCACGGTGCCCGCGAGGTCACGGCCCTGTCCGGCGAGCGTCTCCAGGCCCTCGGCGTCCCGGTCGACGGCTCTCACCTTGGCCCCGGCGGCCGCGAGCCGCAGGGCGCAGGCGCGGCCGATGCCGCCGGCGGCGCCGGTGACGAGCGCGGTGCGGCCGCCGAGGTCGAGCGGGGAGGCGTCGGGAGCCGGAAGGACACGGGGCGCGGTCATGCCTCGACCCTAGGCAGCACCCCTGCCCCGCCCCATATGGTCAGGCCCCATAGTTCAGCCGGAGGCAGTGGTGTCGAACCATGTGGGGGCGTCCGACATAGCCTGCTTGATCCGGAACAGGCAGTGCTCGTTCAGCTCGGGCAGGGCGTCGACGTCGAACCAGCCCACGTCCAGCGACTCGTCGTCGTTGACCCGCGCCTCGCCACCGGTGGCCCGGCAGCGGATGGTGATGTCCAGGAACTGGCAGGTGTCGCCGTTGTCGTACGTGACGGGGTCCAGCGCCTGGACGAGGACGACCCGCTCGGCGACGCAGCGCACGGCCGTCTCCTCGTATACCTCCCGCACGGCGCAGGCCGCGGGCTGCTCCCCCGGGTCCGGGATGCCGCCGAGCACCGACCACTTGCGGGTGTCGGACCGGCGGTTCAGCAGGACTCTGCCCTTGTCGTCGAAGACCAGGGCGGTGACTCCGGGGAGCCACAGCAGCTGATGCCCGGCGGACGCGCGGAGCGTGCGGATGAAGTCAGGAGTAGCCATGGCGACGACCCTAAGGGGCCTGTCAGGGCACCCTGGCCGGTTTCAGGCGGCGTGCGACCGGCGTACGGCTACACGTCACCGGCGCGTCGCCCGCGCAGACCGGCGCCGACCGCCCAGCCCAGTCCGCCGGCCGCGACCAGCACGAGGGCGATCTCCGGCAGCACGCCGAGCCGCGTGGCCGGGGTCAGCGAGGAGCGCAGCGGCACCTTCTGCACCAGAGAGTCGGCCACGAACATGCCGGTCCGCTGCGTGATCTTCCCGTCCGGCATGATGAAGGCGCTGACACCGCTGGTCACCGGCACCGCGACGGTCCTGCTGTGCTCGACCGCGCGGACCCGGGACATGGCGAGCTGCTGGTAGGTCATCTCGCTGCGGTCGAAGGTCGCGTTGTTGCTCGGCACGGAGATCATCTGGGCGCCGTCGGTGACTTCGGAGCGCACGGTCCAGTCGAAGGCGGCCTCGTAGCAGGTGACGAGGCCGACCTTGGCGCCGTCCATGGTGAACACGCCCGGCTCGGTGCCCCGGCTGAAGTCCTGGCGGACCATCGCCGTCCAGTTCGCGTTGATCGCGCCGATGAGCGAGCGCAGCGGGAGGTACTCGCCGAACGGCTGGATCTGGCGCTTGTCGTAGGTGTCGACGGGGCCCTTCGCCGGGTCCCACAGGATCTGCTCGTTGTACAGCTTGCCGTCCCGCTCGACGACGCCGCCGACCGAGATGGGTACGCCGACGGCCTTGGCCGCCGTGTCGATCACGGCACGGGCGTCGAGGTTGGCGAAGGGGTCGATGTCGGAGGAGTTCTCCGGCCAGAGCACGAAGTCGGGCCGTGCGACCTTGCCGGCCTTGATCTCGGCGGCCAGGCGCTCGGTCTCGCGCGCGTGGTAGTCGAGTACGGCCCGCCGCTGGGCGTTGAACTCCAGGCCCGCGCGGGGCACGTTGCCCTGGATCACCGCGACGGTGACGCTGCCGTCCTCGGCCTTGTCGCTGACCAGCGGCCGGGCCGCCACGGCGCCCACGACCGGGACGGCCACGCTGAGCAGGCCCACTGCCGCCGCGGCGCGCCGCACCGTCCCGGTGCGCCGCCACGACACGGCCAGGCGGACGACCTCGTACAGCCCGAAGCCGCACAGGACCACCGCGAAGCCGAGCACCGGAGTGCCGCCGGCCGCGGCGAGCGGCAGGAACACGCCGTCCGCCTGCCCGAACGCGATCTTCCCCCAGGGGAACCCGTGGAACGGCACACGCGCGCGTGCCGCCTCTCCGGCGATCCACACGGCGGCCGCCCACACCGGCCACCCGGGCAGCTTCGACACGACCGCGACACCCGCGCCGACCAGCGCGATGAAGACCGCCTCGATCGCTGCCAGGGCGAGCCAGGGGCCCGGCCCGACCTCCACCCCGGTCCACACCAGCAGCGGCAGCAGAAAACCCAGGCCGAAGAGGTAGCCGAGGCCGAGCCCCGCCTTCCAGCTCCGGCCGCGCAGCACCCAGCCGAACACGGCGAAGGCGGGCAGGGCCAGCCACCACAGGGTGCGGGGCGGGAAGCTGACGTAGAGGACCAGGCCGGAGAGCGCGGCAGCGGCGGCAGGGAGGAGGCGCACGAGCCGCCGGGCCCACGCCGCCCGTGTCCCGGGCGCGATCCGCGGCTTCAGCTGGTCCGACTCGTCGACGGAGGTTGCGGTGACGGTCACTCCCGGAGTGTAAGTCGGGCGGCCTTGACGCCGACAGCGCGGTCCACGCGACGGCCGCACGGCTCCGGTCGCGCCGCGCGGGACAGCGGCGCCCTTCGCCCCCCGGCACCGCAGCAACGTTCCTGCTCATTTCGTCACGACACATCCCCAAACCGCCCACCAGCCGTTACGGTGTGCCGAAGCCTCAGTCGCGCGGCCGGTGGCCGTCTGTGCGGCCGGGGTCTTCACGGCTCGGGGGCGACGGGGTGCGGGGGGCGGGGCGGGGTGGGTTCCAGTGGAATGACGTCTGCGTCCCGGCCGGACGCGGACAGCGAGAGACGGATCGTTCCGGACGCGGCGGGCGTCGTGGTGCTGGGGGCGTGCGCCGGCTGGTCCCTGATCACGGGGGCCGTGCGCGACGGCCGGCCCGAAGGCGTACTGCTCGCGGTGCTGGCCGTGGCCGCCGGGTACGCCGCCGGGCGGATCAGCGGGGCGCTGCTGCCGGTGGCCGCGCCCTGCGCCGGCGCGCTGGCCGGTATCGGGCTGACCGTGGCCGTTCCGCATCTCGCTCCGGGTCCGCAGATCACGGCACCCCTGGGGCATGCCGGGGCCACGGCGGCCGTGCTGACGCTGTCGGCCGGTGCCGCGTGCTGTGCGGCCTGGGCCACTCCGGTTCCGGTCATGCGGTTCGCGCTGCGCCTCGTGGCCGCCGGGACCGCGGTGCTGGCTGCCGCGCTCGGCTCGACCACCGGTTGCGTCACCTGTGCGGCGGTGCTGCTCTGCTCGCTGGCCGCCGGCCACACCCGGCGCCGCGGCGCCGGCCTCGCCGTGCTGGCCACGGTCGCCGTCCTGGTGACCGGGCTGACCTGGGCGATCGCCGCCCGGGCCGTACCGGGCGGGCTCGGCACCGCCCTCGAGGAGCGCCTCACGCCGCACCGAGTCGAGCTGTGGCAGGACGCGTGGGACCTGCTGCGGGAGGACACCGTCGTGGGGGTCGGCCCGGGCCGGTTCGGGGAGCTGAGCGCGACGTCCGCCCAGTCGCTGCTGTCCGACGGCAAGCCCCACTCGGCGCCGCTTCAGCAGGCGGCCGAACAGGGCGTCGTCGGCGTGGCCCTGCTGGCGGCGGCCTTCGGCTGGGTGCTGTACGCGCTGTGGCGCGGCCCGCGGCCGACGCCGGTGGCCCTCACGGCGGGCGCGGCCCTGACGGTGCTCGCCGCCATCGCCGCGATCGGCAACGCGCTGAGCTTCACCGCGGTGTCGGTGGGTGCGGGCCTGCTGGCGGGCATGGCCACGGCACGCCCGCTCACCGAGGAACCGTCGAGCCGCGCGCCGGACACACACCCACGCGACGCGGGACGCACTCCTGCGTGATGACCGAGTCGCGGCTCAGGGCCTGTCAGATCAGAGGTCTCGTCAGAGGTCCCGGCACCTCAGTGCGCCGCAGCGCCCGGCTTCCTGGGCCGCAACCGCGCCTTGATGACCCGTACGGCCGCCTCCGCGTCGTCCACCGTGATCGTGAAGGTGTGCCCGTCCCACAGCTCCAGCACGACGCCCTCCCCCTGGCGTACGACCACCGCGGTGCCCTTCTCCGGCCGCCACCGGTAGCCCCAGCCGCCCCAGTGGCGGGGGGTGACATGCGAGGTGTACGTGGCGCCCGCCACCTGGGAGAGCGGGATACGGCGGCGGGGCAGGCCGATGTGGCCGCAGCGCACCTCGAGGTGGTCCTCGTCGACCCGCAGGGCGACGTGCACGAAGGCGAGGGTTCCGAAGAGGACCAGCAGCCCAGCGGCGATGCACCCGACCACGGCCATGACGAGCGGCGCCGAGCCGGACGTCCACGCCGAGTCGACGGCCAGCTCGATACCGAGCGCCATGCAGGCCGCGCCGCCGAGCGCCAGCAGCCACTGGACGCGGTTGGTCGCACGGCCGGTCCAGACGTCGGGATGCGCGGCAGAGGCGTTCTCGCCGTGGCGGTGGTCCCTCATACACATGAGGGTACTCAGGTTTCGCTCCGCTGGTATCTGTGGCGGAGCGTGACTGCGCCGGCCGGGCGTCGGGCTCTTCCGGCTCGCCGGCGGCCGTCGGTGACCGGAGCCGGTCAGCCGGCCGGGGTGACCGCGTGCAGCAGCCGCCCTTCCTCGTACGCCAGGGCCGGCGCGGGCAGCAGGCCCTCGCGTCCGCTCAGCAGCACGGTCAGGGTTCCGTGCGGCGTGGCGCCCGGAGCGGGCTGCTTGCCGAGCCGGCGCAGGGCCTGGGCGGCCACGGCGCCCGCGGAGCCGTGCAGTACGAGGGGCGGGCGGCCGGGGCGCTGGACGGCGGTGCGGATGCGCTCGGCGACCAGTTCGTAGTGCGTGCAGCCGAGGACGACGGTGGTCACCTCCTCCGGGGTGAGTGCGGCGGCCGCGGTCACGGCGGCGTCGATCGCCGCCTCGTCCGCGCGCTCCACGGCCTCGGCGAGGCCCCAGCACGGCACTTCCGTGACGGGCACGCCGCCGGCGAAGTCCCGGATCAGGGTGCGCTGGTACGTGCTGCCGGTGGTGGCCGGGGTGGCCCAGATGGCGAGGGGCCCGCCACCGGCCGCGGCCGGCTTGATCGCCGGGACGGTGCCGATGACCGGGAGCTCCGGTTCCAGGCGGGCGCGCAGGGCGGTGAGCGCGTGCACGGTCGCGGTGTTGCAGCCGACGATCAGGGCGTCGGGGCGGCGCGCGGCGGCCGCCTCGGCGACGGCCAGGGCGCGCTCGGTCAGTTCCTCCGGGGTCCTAGGACCCCACGGCATGCCCTCGGGGTCCAGGGAGAGCACGAGATCGGCGTCGGGGCGCAGCCGCCGCACCGCGGCGGTGGCCGCCAGCAGACCGATTCCGGAGTCCATGAGCGCGATCTTCACCCGATCACGATAGACGATGAGCCGTCCCGGGCCGGCCCCGTGGGGCAGACTGCGCGCGTGAGCGCCGTTGTGTGGACTGCCGCTGGATCACTTCTCGCCTGGCTGTGGCTGCTGCTCTGTCAGGGCTTCTTCTGGCGCACCGATGTGCGACTGCCCCGGCGCCGGGATCCGGACGCGTGGCCGTCCGTGTGCGTCGTCGTCCCGGCCCGCGACGAGGCGGCGGTGCTGCCCGCCGCGCTGCCGTCGCTGCTCCTCCAGGACTATCCGGGGCGGGCGGAGGTCTTTCTCGTCGACGACGGCAGTTCGGACGGCACCGGTGATCTCGCGCGGGAACTGGCACGCCGGCACGGCGGGCTGCCGCTGACCGTGGACTCGCCGGGCGAGCCGCCCGCGGGCTGGACGGGCAAGCTGTGGGCGGTGCGCCACGGCATCGGCCTGGCACGCGCGCGTGACCCCGAGTACCTGCTGCTGACCGACGCCGACATCGCGCACGCGCCGGACAGTCTGCGGGAGTTGGTGGCGGCGGCCCGTTCCGGAGGGTTCGACGTGGTCTCCCAGATGGCCCGGCTGCGGGTGGAGAGCACGTGGGAACGGTTCGTCGTGCCCGCCTTCGTGTACTTCTTCGCGCAGCTGTACCCCTTCCGCCGGATCGGCCGGGCGGGGACGCGGACGGCGGCCGCCGCCGGTGGCTGCGTCCTGCTGCGGGCGGAGACCGCCGAGCGGGCGCGGATCCCGGACGCGATCCGGCAGGCCGTCATCGACGACGTGGCGCTCGCGCGGGCCGTCAAGCGCGGCGGCGGCCGCGTCTGGCTGGGGCTCGCCGACCGGGTGGACAGCGTCCGACCGTATCCGCGGCTGGGCGATCTGTGGCGGATGGTGTCGCGCAGTGCCTACGCCCAGCTGCGGCACAACCTCCCGCTGCTGGCGGGGACGGTCGCCGGGCTGGCGCTGGTGTACCTGGTGCCGCCGGTGGCGGTCGTGGCCGGCCTGGCCGCGGGCAGCGCGGCGGCATCGGTCGCCGGCGGCCTCGCCTGGCTCGTGATGACGGGGACGTACGTCCCGATGCTGCGCTACTACCGGCAGCCACTGTGGCTCGCCCCGCTGCTGCCGTTCACCGCCTTCCTCTACCTCCTCATGACGGTCGATTCGGCGGTGCAGCACTACCGGGGGCGCGGTGCGGCCTGGAAGGGCCGCACCTATGCGCGCCCGGACGCCGTGCCCGACGAGGGCTGACGGCCGCCGGGCGGAGTCACTTCCTGCCGGGGGTCCAGTTCATGCCCCATCCGTAGGCGTGGTCGACGGTCCGTTGCGGGCTCACCCCGCGCTCGGGCACCAGGTAGCGCGCCTCCCGCTGGACGACCAGGTCGCCGCCGGTGTTGGTGATCAGGGCGAGCGCGCACACGGGCGAGGGGATCGTGCACTCGTCGAGGGAGAAGTCGATCGGGGCGCCGTGCTGCGGCTGGAGCGTGACGGTGGCGTGCAGGTCGGCGAAGGAGCGGGCGCCTTCGTAGATGGTGACGAAGACGAGGATGCGCCGGAAGGCGTTCTTGTGGTCGAGATTGACGGTGAGGTTCTCACCGGCCGCCACGGCGCCGGTGCGGTCGTCGCCGTCGAGGTGGATGTACGGGGGCTGGTGCAGCGCGCCGAAGGCGTGGCCGAGGGCCTGTACGACGCCCTTGCTGCCGTCGGTGAGTTCGTACAGCGCGCACAGGTCGAGGTCGAGGTCGGAGTGCAGCGCGGCCGGGCGGCCGAACTTGCTGCTCCACCCCGAGAACTGCTTGCGCACTTCCCAGTTGAGGTTCACGTGCAGGGCGCCGGAGGTGCCGCCCTGCTTGGTGAGCGAGACGGAGGGGGACGCCTTGGTGAGCGTGACCTTGGTGAGGCGGACGGGTGCGGGCGGTGTCGCCGAGGGCGTGGCAGGGGGCGGCGGGGCGGCCGGCTGTGTCAACGGCGGGGGCGTGGGAGCCGCGGCGGGGGCCGCCTGCTGCGGCTCGTCCACCGTGATGCCGTAGTCCGTGGCCAGGCCTTCGAGTCCGCTGCTGTAGCCCTGGCCGACGGCGCGGAACTTCCAGGCGCCCTGGCGGCGGTAGAACTCGCCGAGGACGAAAGCGGTTTCGGTGGTGGCGCCCGGGTTGTCGAAGCGGGCCACCGGGGTGCCCTGGGCATCCTGGACCTCGATGTACAGGTCCGGGACCTGCCCGAACGTGCCGCTGTCGGCGGAGGCGGCGAGGACGACCGTCTCGATCGCGGGCTCCACGCGCGCGAGGTCGACGAGGAGCGTGTCGGTCACCCGGCCGTCGGCGTTCCGCTTGCCCTCGTGGCGGATCGCGCCGGAGGAGTGCGCGGGCTGGTTGTAGAAGACGAAGTCCGCGTCGGAACGCACCTTTCCGCTTATCAGCAGCAAAGCGGAGGCGTCGGCGTCGGGTACGCCCGGTCCGGTGCGCCAGCCCAATTCCACGCGCAGCGCCGCGGCGGGCACAGGAGTATTTGAACCTTTCAACATTTGCATGTCCGCCCCCATTTGCGTGTCACCGCGCCAGGCACATCCCGGCCGTCCGTCGACTTCCGTTCGCACAACCTATTCCTCCGCGCGGCGAACTCCCATGCGCGGCCGACCGGAAGACCGGCGGCCAACCTCCGGTAACCCGCCCGGAACTCGGCCTTTACACGATCAGCACCCCGTTCGGCGCCCCATTTTGCCGAGTTCGCTCGCATTGGGGATCCCCGGTCACTGAGGACACGGAAAACAACCCTCTTATCGGTCTCCCCAACCAGCACATCGTGGGCTTAACTTATGTGCCATGACCTCCCCCCGCTCCACCTATGGCGGCGGCTACTACTCCGCCTCCTTCCCGGACACCCCGATCTACGACAAGCTCGTCGCCGAGCGGGGCACCCCGCAGATCGCCCCGATCCGGGTCCCCGCCCAGTACGACGTGCCGGGCGGCAACCTGCCCGCCCTCCCGTCGGCGCTGCCCGCTCTGCCGGCCGCCCCGTCCCAGCCTGCCTACGGCTATCCGCAGGCGCCGCAGCCCGCCCCGCTCCAGCAGGCGCCCGCGGCGTACATCCCGCAGCAGGCCACCGCACCGCGCGGCTATCCCGGCCCCCAGCCGCAGCAGCCGCGCCCGGCGGCGCCCGCGGGCTACGAGGCGATGCGCCCCGCGGCTCCCCGTCCCGCTCCGGCTCCCTACCAGGACCCGTACAACAACCAGCAGTACCGCGGTTACTGAGCCGCACCCGGGGGCTGTCGGTGCCGGCTGGCACGATGGCCCCATGGGGAACGCACACGTGCACTCGATTCACATCCATCCGGTCAAGGCGGTCCGGGGCCTCGCGCCCCGGGAGGCCGTCGTGGAGCCCTGGGGGCTGGCCGGGGACCGTCGCTGGGTGCTGATCGACGACGGGGGAAAGGTCGTCACGCAACGCCAGCAGCCGCGCCTCGCGCAGGCCGCCGCCGAACTGCTGCCCGGCGGCGGTGTCCGGCTGTCCGCCCCCGGCATGCGGCCGCTGACGGTGCCCGTTCCCCGGTCGATCGGGGCCGTGCCCGTGCAGATCTTCCGCGACAAGGTCGAGGCGATCCCGGCCGAGGACGAGGCCGCGCACGCCTGGTGCAGCGCCTACCTCGGCATCGGTGCGCGTCTCGCCTTCATGGACGATCCGGCCGCGTGCCGGCCCGTCGACCCCGAGTACGCGCGGCCCGGCGAGACCGTCTCCTTCGCCGACGGCTATCCGCTGCTGCTCACCACGACGGCCTCGCTCGACGCCCTCAACACCCTGATCGCACAGGGCGACCACGCGGACGAGGGCCCGCTGCCCATGAACCGCTTCCGGCCGAACGTGGTCGTGTCGGGCACGAGCGCCTGGGCCGAGGACGACTGGTCGCGCCTCGCCATCGGGGAGGTGACCTTCCGCGTCGCGAAGACCTGCGGCCGGTGCGTGGTGACCACCACCGACCAGGGCACCGGCGAGCGCGGCCGCGAGCCCCTGTACAGCCTGGGACGGCACCGACGGCTCGACGGCAAGCTGGTCTTCGGGCAGAACCTGGTGCCCCTCTCCCGGGGCACGATCCGGGTCGGGGACCCGGTCACGATCCTCGACCAGCGCGGGCAGCAGGTCTCCCGCAGGGGCGGGAACCGCGCCACGGGGCCGGGCGTTGGCCCTGTGTGAGAAGTCCATGAGAAGGCCATGAGAAGGCCCGGAGAGAGGTGATTTCGCTCTCTCTTCACCGGGTCCGCGCGTGGACGGCTCCGCCGGGGGTTATCACGGAGCCGGAAGGGGGTGCAGGCGGTGCGAGCGATCAGCGGACTCTGGCGCTGGCGGCGCAACCCGCTGTGCCGCGCGACCGATCTGGCCGAGGCATGGGTCGCGCTTGCGGCCCTGCTGCTGATCCTCCTGGTCGCCCCGGTGGCCGGATTCCTCGTCGGGGGCACCGCCCAGGACGCCTTGCAGCGCTCCGTCCGGGAGCAGCACGAGGCGCGGCATCCGGTGACGGCCACCGTGGTCCGCAAACTCGACCGCTCCCCGCTGGACGCCGACCCGGAGACCTCCACCGGCCGGGATCTGCGCAACCGCGTCCTCGCCGACTGGACGGCACCGGACGGCACGGAGCACCAGGGCCCGGTCCTGGCGAGCCTCAAGGACCCCCGGCAGGGCGACGAGTTCCGGATATGGACCGACGGGCACGGCCGCATGGTGGTCCGCCCCCTCGACTCCGCGACGGCGTCGACGCACGCGGTCCTCGCCGGTCTCGGCGCGGCCCTGGCGGCCGGCGGCCTCATGGAGGGCGGCCGGCGGCTGATCGTCTGGCGCATGGTCCGCCGCCGGTACGCCCGTTGGGACCAGGCATGGGACAAGGCGGGCCCGGACTGGGGCAGGACGGGCACCGGCAGCTGACAGCCTTCCGGCTCTGGTCAACCCACCACCCGCGCGCACGCTACGGTGGTCCGGCCGAACCGTTCGGCACAACCCGCGCGCGCGAGCCGGAGGGACGCGCCGGGTGTCGATGCCGCGTGCGCGCGCAGGCCCGAGGGCCGGGCACGGCAGCGGCCCCGACACCGGCCGCAGCGTCCCGAGGGCGAACGAGCCATCAGTACGACCGAGGTGGGGGCACAGCTACACCATGGCACAGGGCACGGTCCAGGTGACGCACACCGGCACGTCGCGGTGGCGGCGCCGCACGGGCGAGTACGCATCGCTCGCCGCCGCCCTGGAGGCCGCGGCCGACGGAGACGTCCTCACCGTCGCCCCCGGCACCTACCGGGAGAACCTCGTGGTGCAGCGCGCGGTGACCCTGCGCGGCCCCGACGGCTCCCCCGGCTCGGTGCGGATCGCGCCCGTGGACGGGGTTCCGCTGACCGTGCGCGCCTCGGCGGTGGTCCAGGACCTGTACGTGGAGGGCCAGGACGCGGCCGCCCCGGCCGTGCTGGTGGAGGAGGGTACCCCGGAGCTGCGGGACGTGCGGGTGGTGACGCGCTCGGCGGCCGGGATCGAGGTCCGCGGCAGCGCCCGGCCCACGGTCCGGCGCTGCGCGGTCGACAATCCGGCGGGCATCGGCATCGCCGTACTGGACGGCGCGGGCGGGGTGTTCGAGGACTGCGAGGTCGTCGCGGCCGGCCAGGCGGGCGTGGCGGTGCGCGGCGGCGCCCACCCGCGCCTGGAGCGCTGCCGGGTGCACCACACGTCGGGGTCGGGCCTGTCGGCGACCGGGGAGAACTCGGCGCTGGAGGCGGTGGGCTGCGAGATCTACGAGGTGCGGGGCAGCGGTGTGCAGATCACCGGCCGGGCCACCGCCCACCTCACCGACTGCGATGTGCACCGCACGACCGCCGACGGGGTCACGCTCGACACGGACGCGGTGCTGACGCTCGCCGACTGCCGCATCCACGACATCCCGGAGAACGCGGTCGACCTGCGTTCCCGGTCCGTCCTCACGCTGACGCGCACGACGGTGCGGCAGTTCGGACGCAACGGCCTGTCGGTGTGGGATCCGGGCACACGCGTGGACGCCAACCAGTGCGAGATCTTCGACAGCACGGGCGACTACCCGGCGGTGTGGGTGAGCGACGGCGCCACCGCCGTACTGGACTCCTGCCGGGTGCACGACGTGCCGGACGCGCTGTTCGTCCTGGACCGCGGCTCGCGCGCGGACGTCGTCGACAGCGACCTGTCGCAGGTGCGCAACACGGCCGTGTCGGTGAGCGACGGCGCGACCGCGCAGCTCGACGACTGCCGGATCCGGGACGCGGCGACGGGCGCCTGGTTCCGCGACCACGGCAGCGGCGGCACCCTCAGCAACTGCACGCTGGACGGCACCCAGACCGGCGTGATCGTCACCAAGGGCGCCGACCCCACCGTGGAGCGCTGTACGGTCGACTCCCCGGCGGAGGCGGGCGTCTACGTCTCGGCCGGCGGCCGCGGCAGCTTCCTGAACTGCCGGGTCACGGGCAGCGGCGGCTACGGCTTCCATGTGATCGACGGCAGCCGTACGACGCTCAAGAAGTGCCGTACGGAGCGGTGCGCGCGCGGGGGCTACGAGTTCGCGGACAGCGGCGCGGATGCGGCCTCCGGGGCGGGCCCGCTCGTCGAGGACTGCACGAGCGACGAGAGCGCGGGGCTGCGGGCGCCCGCGGCTCGGGAGACGGCGGTGCAGACGGTGAGCCACTCCCCCGGCGGCCTGCTGGGCGCGGTACCGGAGCAGCGCACCGAACCGCAGCCCCCGGCCCCGGCCGCGGAGCCCGAGCAGTCGGCCCGCAGTTCCAAGGACGTCCTCGGTGAGCTGGACGCGCTGGTGGGCCTGGAGAGCGTCAAGCGCGAGGTGCGCGCCCTCACGGACATGATCGAGGTCGGCCGGCGCCGCCAGCAGGCGGGCCTGAAGGCGGCGTCGGTCAAGCGGCACCTGGTCTTCACCGGCTCCCCGGGCACCGGCAAGACGACGGTCGCGCGCCTGTACGGCGAGATCCTCGCCTCCCTCGGCGTGCTGGAGAAGGGCCACCTGGTCGAGGTGTCCCGGGTCGACCTGGTCGGCGAGCACATCGGCTCGACGGCGATCCGCACGCAGGAGGCGTTCGAGAAGGCGCGCGGCGGCGTGCTGTTCATCGACGAGGCGTACGCGCTGTCCCCGGAGGACGCGGGCCGCGACTTCGGCAAGGAGGCCATCGACACGCTGGTGAAGCTGATGGAGGACCACCGGGACGCGGTCGTGGTGATCGTCGCGGGCTACACGGCCGAGATGGAGCGCTTCCTGTCGGTCAACCCGGGTGTCGCCTCCCGTTTCTCACGGACCATCACCTTCAGCGACTACGGCCCCGAGGACCTGCTGCGGATCGTGGAGCAGCAGGCCGAGGAGCACGAGTACCGGCTGGCGCCGGGCGCGGCTCAGGCCCTCCGGACGTACTTCACGGATCTCCCGAAGGGCCCGGCGTTCGGCAACGGCCGTACCGCGCGGCAGACCTTCGAGGCGATGGTGGAGCGGCACGCGAGCCGGGTCGCCCAGCTCGCGGAGCCGAGCACGGACGACCTGACCCTGCTCTTCGCCGAGGACCTGCCCGAGCTGCTGTGAGGATCCGCCTAGGCGGCCGGCGGCTCGGGCGTGTGACGTGGTGACGGCACCTCCGGCCGCAGCCGGGCCAGCAGCTTCCGGCGCTCCTCGGCGAACGCCGGATCGGCCTGGTAGTCGGAGTGGCCGAGGATCGGCGCGGGCAGTGGCAGCAGGTCGGTGCGGCCGTAGGCGAGGGGGTCCTTCAGGGGCACGTGGTCGACCTGGTCGCCGGGCAGGCGCACCGGGCCGCCGATGGGGTCGGTGAGCCGGTACAGGTTGCGCCAGCAGTCGACCTCCCGGTGCAGGGAGCTGAGCGCGGCGGGCCCGAAGTGCGCCGGGAACCAGCGGCCGTAGAGGCGCTCCAGGGGGGAGCCGTAGGTCAGCAGCGCGACCCGTTTGCGGGTGGACGGGGCGAGTTGCCAGGCCGCGGCGGCGGCGAGCACGCTGCCCTGCGAGTGCCCGGAGATGACCAGCCGGCCGCCGGTGACCCGGGTCCAGGTCGCCATCCGCCAGGTCAGGTCGGGCACCGCGCGCTCGGCGTAGCAGGGCGGGGCGAAGGGGTGGGCGGCGCGCGGCCAGAAGGTGCCGACGTCCCACAGGATGCCGATGGTGCGGCGCGCGGCGGCGTCCTTGTAGGCGCGCCGGCCCCAGGTGACGAAGAGGAGGAAGCCGAGGCCGATCAGCCAGGAGCCGAGGGCCTGAGCGGTCTCGGCGGCGCCGTGGACGACGGGGTACGTGCCCCGCGCGGCCTCGCCCGGTGTCTGGTCGGTGGCGAGTGCGCCCACGAGGGCTCCGGCGCCGAGCAGCAGGGTGACGCCGGAGGTGACGGCGACGATGCGGGGCCCTCGGTCGGTGAGGGCGGCCATGGCGCGGGCGTAGGCGACGCGGCGGGTGCGGGCGGGGTCCAGGGCCTCGTCCGGGTAGTCGCGGGCCACGGCGTCGCGCTCGGCGCGGGCGAGCTGCCAGGCGCGGTGGGCCAGCCAGCCGAAGAGCCCCAGCAGGACGACGAGCAGCGGCGGGATCACGGACGCCTGCCAGGTCAGCAGGACCGGCGGGCCCTTGATCGACGTGCCGGTGCCGTCCAGCCAGTCGGACACGCGCTGGGACACCCCGCCGGACATGACACTGCCCAGGGCGCAGGCCAGCATCGCGACGGCCGGTCCGCCGAGGCCCCGCAGCACGGCCCTACGGTCGGGGTCGGTGCGGTGCAGGGCGTGGGCGACGACGCCGAGGACGATCACGAGCAGGCCCTGGACCAGGGCGAGGCCGCCGAAGGTCGCGTCGCCCGGCAGCCGCCCGGCCGACTCCCAGCCGGGCCGCTCCCACCCGGCGTACAGCAGGGCGAGGGCGAGCAGGGCGAGAGCGGCGAGCGGCAGGCGCCGTACGAAGCGCTCGTCGAGCTCCTGGTCCAGGCGCTTCTCGCTGCGGCCCCGGCGGCACACCACCCAGACCACGGCGACGGCGCAGGCGGCGAGGGCCGCTTCGAGGAGCAGGCCGAGGGTGTTCAGTACGGCGGGGCCGCCGGGCTCGCGGTCGTGGCGGGCGGCGGCGCTGCCGACCGCGGCGGCGACCGTCAGCAGGCCGGCGGTGGTGTGCGCGGCGCGCAGCCGGGCCACCAGCCGGCGCCCGTACCAGAAGCCGGGCCGGCCGAGCGCGGTCGGGCCGGGGTCCTCGTCGGGTTCGGGGTCGCGGGCGATCGGCTGCTGGGACTCGTAGTGGCTCCAGGTGCGCCGGGACAGGTACCACAGCAGGCCGGTCAGGGCGGTGGGGACGAGGGCCGCGAGGGCGAGCCTGCGGCCGGGGCTGCTCCACCAGCCGCCGGCCGAGACGGTGGGTGAGAGGAAGCCCAGCCAGGAGTGGCGGTCGGCGCAGGCGGGTGTGCCCGCGCACTGCCAGGCCGCCAGGTCGAGGGCGACCTCGCAGGCCGCCGCGACGAGCAGCACCGTCAGGGTGAGCCCCGTGAGCCGCACCAGCAGGCCGTACAGGCGCACGGTGCGGCGGCGGCCGTGGGCGCTGGGGCGCATCCAGTGGGCGAGGTTGACGACCATGAACGGCAGCAGCAGCAGCCACAGGGCGCGGGTGCCGTT
Organism: Streptomyces lomondensis; assembly: GCF_014651035.1. GTDB lineage: Bacteria > Actinomycetota > Actinomycetes > Streptomycetales > Streptomycetaceae > Streptomyces > Streptomyces lomondensis. The sequence goes on along the minus strand of NZ_BMWC01000004.1, from coordinate 615,752 downwards.
GCCGGAGGTGAGGTTGCACCAGACGTAGGCCTCGGGCACCGGTCCGTCCCGGCGGTGGGCGTCGGGGCTGTTCTCCGCGTCGACGTCGTCGGCGCGCCGGAAGACGGCCGCGATGTCGTCGCCGGTGATCCGCTCCGTCCGCGGGTCGTTGAGCATCTCCTGCGGCGTGGTGCCGCCCACGCCGTGGACCAGGAGTTCCAGGGCGGTCCCGGTCTCGCCGGTCCGCGTGGCGGTGCCGTCCGGTCCGCCGGTCGACGCATGTTCCTGCGCACGTTCCACTGATTCGCACTTCCCCCGTGACACGCCGTCGGCTCTGCCCGTGCGGGCACAAGGATCTCCACTTCCGCGGCGCTCCACACCTGCTGTCACGGAATCTCCCCGATCCGTGACACGACGGAGCGGCAGAGGACGCCCCGAGGTGACATGTGCGCGACGAACAGTCGGTGGCGCCGTACGCTCCGCGACATGCGAGGATGAGACGTCCGCGCACCGGAGCCGGGAGGAATGTCCTGGTTGGGGCGGGTGCGCAGGGCGTGTCGGACGGCATTGAGGCGAAAGGACCGGAGCGTACGTGAGCGAGAATCAGAACCTCCTCGCGGAGCAGCGGCGATCCCTGATCCTCGACGAGGTCCGCCGCCGGGGCGGAGTGCGGGTCAACGAGCTGACCCGCAAGCTCGGCGTGTCGGACATGACGGTCCGCCGCGACCTCGACGCGCTCGCCCGCCAGGGCGTGCTGGAGAAGGTGCACGGCGGGGCGGTCCCGGTGGTCGAGGCGAGTACGCACGAACCGGGCTTCGAGGCCAAGTCGGGCCTGGAACTGACCGCCAAGGAGGACATCGCGCGGGCCGCGGCCAAGCTGGTCGCGCCGGGCGCGGCGATCGCCCTGTCGGGCGGTACGACGACGTACGCGCTGGCGCATCAGCTGCTGGACGTCCCGGATCTCACGGTGGTCACCAACTCGGTGCGGGTGGCCGACGTCTTCCACGCGGCGCAGCGCACCTCCGGTCCCCGGCAGGGCGCGGCCACGGTCGTGCTGACCGGCGGTGTGCGCACGCCCTCCGACTCCCTGGTGGGGCCGGTGGCCGACCAGGCGATCGCGGCGCTCCACTTCGACCTGCTGTTCCTCGGGGTGCACGGCATATCGGTCGAGGCCGGCCTGTCGACGCCGAACCTCGCGGAGGCCGAGACGAACCGGCGGCTCGTGCAGTCGGCCCGGCGCGTGGTGGTGGTCGCCGACCACACCAAGTGGGGCAAGGTGGGCCTGAGTTCGTTCGCCTCGCTGGAGCGGGTCGACACGCTCGTGACGGACGCCGGCCTGCCGGAGGAGGCGCGCGGCGTGGTCGCGGAGCATCTGCGGCGGCTGGTCGTGGCCGGGGAGCCCGAGGAAGGTGCAGACATCTGACGGGCCGCCAGTTAGGGTGACGTCCCCGGTCACCGCCCGCTCGTGCGAGGGAGGGCTTCGCCCATGGCTCACCGTCTGCGCCCGGTGGGGCTCGACTTCGTCGGGACCGCGCCCGTGCGGCACGTTTTCGTGCGGGAGATCTCCGCCCCGGTGGCGGCGGTCTACCGCGCGCTGTGCGAGGACGTGCCCGGCTGGGCCGAGTGGTTCCCCCAGGTGGCGTCCGCCCGCCCCGTCGACGACGGCGCGGGGCGCGACATCACGCTCACCGGGGGCGTCCGGTTCCGCGAGTCGGTCATCGCGGCGGAGAAGCCCGAGGTGTACGCCTACCGCGTCGACGTCACCAACGTGCCCGGGGTGCGGGCGATCGTCGAGGAGTGGCGGCTCACCCCGTCCGGCACCGGCACCCGGGTGCGGTGGACCTTCGCCACCGACGGGACGGCCCTGTACCGGCTCGCGATGAGGCCGGTGCGTGCGGCCCAGGCACGCGCCTTCCGGGACGCCGTGACAGCGCTGGACCGGCGGCTGACGGCCTGAGGGCGTCGTGACAGCGCTGGAGACCGGCGGGCTGGCGGCCCGAGGACGTCGTGACAGCGCTGGACCGGCGGGCTGGCGCCCCTGAGCCCCGGGGCCCGGGGCTCAGTCGGGCCAGACGCCCGTCGCCAGGAGCGAGTCGATCGCGGTGGTGTAGGGCTCGATGTCCAGCCCCTGGGCGGCCAGCCAGGCGTCCGAGTAGTACTTGTCGAGATACCGGTCCCCCGGATCGCACAGCAGGGTCACGACGCTCCCCTGCCGTCCCTCGGACACCATCTCCGCGACGATCTTCAGCGCGCTCCACAGGCCCGTGCCGGTCGAGCCGCCCGCCTTGCGGCCGATGGCGCGCTCCAGGGCCCGTACGGCGGCGACACTGGCCGCGTCGGGCACCTTCATCATCCGGTCGATCGCGCCGGGCACGAAGCTCGGTTCCATACGGGGCCGGCCGATGCCCTCGATACGGGAGCCGCAGTCGCACGTGACGTCCGGATCGCCGGTGGTCCAGCCTTCGAAAAAGCACGAGTTCTCGGGGTCGGCCACACAGACGCGCGTGTCGTACTGCATGTAGTGAACGTAGCGCGCGAGGGTCGCGGAGGTGCCGCCGGTGCCCGCCGTGGCGACGATCCACGCCGGCTCGGGGAACCGCTCCAGGCGCAGCTGCCGGAAGATGGACTCCGCGATGTTGTTGTTTCCGCGCCAGTCCGTGGCCCGTTCGGCGTAGGTGAACTGGTCCATGTAGTGGCCGCCGGTCTCGGCCGCGAGGCGGGCGGACTCCTCGTACATCGTGCGGGGGTCGTCCACGAAGTGGCAGCGGCCGGCGTGGAACTCGATGAGGCGGATCTTCTCGGCGCTCGTGGTGCGCGGCATGACGGCGATGAAGGGCACGCCGATCAGCTTCGCGAAGTACGCCTCGGAGACGGCCGTCGAGCCGCTGGAGGCCTCGATCACCGGTCTGCCCGGCCGGATCCAGCCATTGCACAGGCCGTAGAGGAACAGGGAGCGGGCGAGCCGGTGCTTGAGGCTGCCGGTGGGGTGGGTCGACTCGTCCTTGAGGTACAGGTCGATGCCCCACCGCTCCGGCAGGGGGAACTGGAGCAGGTGGGTGTCGGCCGAGCGGTTGGCGTCGGCCTGGACTCTGCGGACGGCCTCTTTCAGCCACGCGCGGTAGGCGGCGTCGCTGTGGTCGACGTCGAGGGTGACGCCGGTCCGGGTCTGCTGGGGAGTGCTCACGAGGGGGGCTCCTAACGCTGCGCGCCGACGACGCGTCGCGCGGCCGACCCTCCGATCATAAGCACCTTGCACACGCTTCTCACCTGCATAAACGCATCTTTGAGCCCCCCAAAGCGCCCCCTGGGGCAGAGGCCGGGGCAAGGGGGCGCGCACTCCCGGGGGCGCATTGGGGTGTGTGCTGCGGGCGCCCCCCGCCGAGGGGGTCGCATGTACTGGTGCTCGACGCCGGGTCCGGGCAGACTGCACCGCGGGACGAGCCCCGGACGGGGCAGACTGGATCAGGACACGAGCCTGTGCCGGGCACCGCGCACAGCGGGCCGGTGCACCGACGCGCACAAGGGGGCGGGTGGCATGGCGGAGCCGGAGTTCAGGGCCACGGGCGTGCGGATCGGGAAGCGGCTGCGTTCGCTCACCCGGGCGGGGCAGGTCCGGATCAGCGATGGCCGGCTCGAGCTGCTGACCAGTTACGGCAGTGAGATCGACAGCGCGCCGCTGCAGGCCGTGCGCGCCTCCAAGCCCTGGTTCGGCCCCGATGACCGGGCCACGGCGGATCTCAACGGCAAGCGGTACCTGCTCACCCTGGGCGACCACGACCCCGCCCCGGGCGAGCCGGGCCCGCCGGCCGCGCGGCGCTTCATCGAGGCCGTGCGCCGGGCGGCGGGGCGCGGCGACTGAGATGTCCGCGAGTTGCGGTACCCCACCCCGTCCGTCACTCTGGTCTCACGTCACTCTGGGTTTACCGGCGATAACGCTGCGAACCAGCCCGCCGGCCACGACAGCGGGCGGCAGTGTCACGAAGACGCCCTGCTGGATCCGAACTCCGTGTTCTTCCGGACCTCACGTCGGGGAGTCGCAGCCGTGATCAGCTACCCAAGCAGGCACTGCACGGTGGAGCTCCAAGCCCTGCCGTCGCGGATCGGCCAGGTCCGCAGAATCGTATCTGCGCAGTTGCGCTACTGGCATCTGGACGCCCTGATCGACCGGGCCTCGCTCGGTGTGACGGAACTGCTGTCCAACGTCCACCGGCACGCCCAGCCCGACAAGACCTGCACCGTGGAGATAGAGCTGCTGCTCGACCGGCTCACGGTCTCGGTGCGTGACCACGATCCGCGGATGCCCGTGGTGGACGACGCCGAGCCGCTGGCGACCTGCGGGCGCGGGCTCGCGATGGTGGCCGCCATGAGCGAGAGCTGGGGCGTCCGGCCGGACGGCGAGTCCGGCAAGGTCGTGTGGTTCACGCTGCCGACGTCCTCCCCCGCGGTGGCCGCTCCCGCGCGCCGGTCGCGGCGCGCGGTCCAGGAGAAGCCCGCACGCAGGTTCGCCGAGGTCGGGCACTCCGCCGACGGGCTCCGGCCCGACCATGCTCCCGCCCGGTCGGCCGTTGCCGGTTGACCGGGCGGTGACCACCGTTCGAGACGGCGGTCGCCGCCGGGGCATACGCCGCCGGGTGCGGTAATCCGGGGCATACCCCGCCCGGCGGCCGCGGGCGGCTCAGCCGGCGGTCGCTGCCGTGCCGGCCCGGAGGATCCGGGCCGGGCGGTCGGCCGGAGTTTCGCCGACCTTGCCGAAGACCCATACCTGGCGGCCGCCACCGCCACCGAAGGCCACGCCGACGGCCGCATGGCTGTACACCGCGTGTGCGTGGGCGCGGAAGAGCCGGGCGAACGCCTGCGGATCACCGTCCCGCAGCCGGGCGCGCAGAGCCCGAGTCGGCCGGGATGTTCATCCACCACCGCCCTTGGCATGGCGCCCGAACTCCTCGTTCAGCACGGAGAGGCGGCGCCAGTACTCGTCCTCGTCGATGTCGCCGGAGGCGAAGCGGTGGCCGAGCACCGCGATGGGTGAGTTGTCCGCGACGGTCTGCTGCCGCCAGGGGCCGCCGCGGCGTCCGCGCCACACGGTGCGGCGCAGCAGCGCGATGCCGCCGCCGATCACCAGCGCCCAGATCACCGGGAAGAGCAGGATCCAGGGGCCGGGCCCGCCGTCCTCGAAGTGCGCCAGGGTCTGCATGTCGTCCACTCCTCGATCGCTTGGCCGATGTCGATGTCTCGTTCCGAGAGTGGCCCCGCAAGGGCGCCCGGGGCGTCGTACGGCCAGCGGCAGTGCGCGTACCTCGTGGGGAGTAGGCGGGCGGGTCGCGGATGCTCCTCGCGACCTCGACTTCTGTAACTACTGGTATGTACAGTGAGGGCATGAGCACCTCGGAACGGCTGATCGAGTCCACCCGCGAGCTGCTGTGGGAGCGCGGCTACGTGGGCACCAGCCCCAAGGCGATCCTGGAGCGCGCGGGCGCTGGGCAGGGCAGCATGTACCACCACTTCAAGGGCAAGCCCGATCTCGCTCTGGCCGCGATCCGGCGGACCGCCGAGGAGATGCGGGCCATCGCCGCGGGCGTACTCGACGGCCCGGGAACGCCCTACGAGCGCATCGCGGCGTATCTGCGGCGCGAGCGGGACGTGCTGCGGGGCTGTCCCATCGGCCGGCTGACCATGGACCCGGACGTGATCGCGAGCGCCGAGCTGCGCGCGCCGGTCGACGAGACGATCGAGTGGCTCCGGGGCCGGATCGCCGCGCTCGTCGAAGAGGGCAAGGAGCAGGGGCAGTTCGCGCCCGGTCTGGACGGCGGGGAGATCGCCGCGGCCGTCGTCGCGACCGTCCAGGGCGGCTATGTCCTGGCCCGCGCCTCCGGCTCCCCCGCCGCGTTCGACGCGGGGGTGCGGGGGCTGCTCTCCCTGCTGACACCACGCACCTCCTGAGGAGATCTCTTGCACGCCATGCAGTACGAGCTCACCCTGCCCGCCGACTACGACATGGACGTCGTCCGGGACCGCGTCGCCCGGCGCGGGAGGCTGCTCGACGACTGGGACGGGCTCGGCGTCAAGGCCTATCTGATGCGTGAGCGCGGCCTGCGCGGCTCGCCGGTCAACCAGTACGCGCCCTTCTATCTGTGGCACACCGTCGAAGGCATGAACGCCTTCCTGTGGGGCGGCGGGTTCCAGGGGCTCAGCGACGACTTCGGACGGCCGTCCGCGCGGCAGTGGACGGGGCTCGCCTACGAGGAGGGGCAGGGTTCGCGGGCGCGGTTCGCCGTGCGCCGGCGTCAACCGGTGCCGGGCGGTGGGCCGTTGGCCGACGTCGTGGAGGGCGCGGTGGACGAGGTCCGGCGGCTGGCCGCCGAGGGCGGAGCCCTGCTCGCCGCTGCCGCCGTCGACACCAGCCGCTGGGAGCTGGTCCTTTTCTCCCTCTGGGAGCATGAGGCGCCCGAGGCGGGCGGCGACGTGTTCGAGGTGCTGCACCTGTCGGCGCCGGGCCGGGACCGGCTGCCCCGGGGGCGGCAGTGGTGAGCGCGGTCCGTACGGTGCTGGGGGACGTGCCGCCCGGGGACCTCGGTGTGTGCGACGCCCACGACCATGTGTTCTTCGCCAGTCCGCGGCTGCCCGGCCAGGAGCTGGGCAGCGTGGCGGCGGCGCGGGCGGAGCTGGCCGCCTTCCGGGAGCAGGGCGGCGGGGCCGTGGTGCAGTGGACGCCGTACGGGCTCGGGCGGCGGGCCGCCGATCTGCCGGCGCTGTCGCGGGAGACCGGCGTGCACGTGGTGGCGGCGACGGGTCTGCACCAGGACGTGCACTACGACGAGGGCACCCTCGCCGGGCTGCGGGGCCGGCTCGCCGACGTCTTCGTCTCCGAACTCACCGACGGCATCGGGACGTCGGGGGTGCGGGCGGGGCTCGTCAAGGTCGCGGGCGGCTACCACGCCCTGGACGCGCACGCCCGCTGGACCATGGCGGCTGCGGCCGAGGCGCATCACGCGACGGGTGCGCCGATCGCCGTGCACCTGGAGCTGGGCACCGGCGCGCTGGACGTACTGGACCTGCTGTGCGGGGAGTTGGGGGTGCCGCCGCACCGGGTGGTGCTCGGGCATCTGAACCGGTCCCCCGACCTCGTGGTGCACCGGCAGGCGGCCGAGTCCGGCTGCTACCTGGCCTTCGACGGCCCGTCACGCGGGAATCACGCCACGGACTGGCGGATGCCGGACGCCGTACGGGCCCTGGCCGACGCCGGGTTCGGCGACCGGCTGCTGCTGGGCGCGGACACCACGACGGCCGCCGCCCGCTCGGTGGACGGCGGCCCCGGGATGCCGTATCTGCTGCGCCGGGTGCGCCCCCGGCTCGTGCACGCCGTGGGCGAGGAGCTGGTGGGGCGCATCCTCACCGAGAACCCGGGCCGGGCGTTCGCGGCTCAGTGGCGGCGCTGACCTCAGGTTCCGGCCTGGTCGCTGTCCTTCATCGCGCCCCAGCCGTGCCAGCGGTCGACCTCGATCCAGGCGCTCACCCGGGGGCGGACGCGCTCCGGGTAGGGCTTGCCGATGTAGTGCCGGGCGAGGAGGTCGATGTCGGCCAGATTCTCGTCGTCGTACATCTCGGTGACGCGGCCGATGAGGGTGACGTGGGTGTACCAGTCGTCGCCGGCGAGGACGGTGAGGGTCACGCGCGGGTCGCGGCGCAGGTGCTTCAGGCGGACGCGGCCCGCGTCGAGGTTGATCAGCACCCGGCCGTCCTGCCACGCGTACCAGGTGGCGGTGGAGACCGGCGCGCCGTCGGAGCGCACCGTGGCCATGACGCACGGGTTGGGCCGGCTCAGCAGGGCGTCGGCCTCGGGCGGCAGCGGCGGCTTGGACATGGGGGGAACCTCCTAGGAGTGGGGCTTGTCTTCGAAGCTGGCGAAGTAGGCGGCGGCCATGTCCTCGTCGCCGTGGCCCTGGGCGGCGGCGCGTTCCAGGCGGGCGGCGGCGGCCTCGGCCACGTCCAGGCGGACGCCGTTCTCGGCAGCGGCCTGGACGATCAGGCGGGCGTCCTTGGCGGCGGTGGTCACGGCGAACTGGGGCGGTGTGAGCCGGCCGTCGAGGACCAGGTCGGACTTGGCGCGCAGATAGCCCATGTCGAGCGGGCCGCCCGCGATGAGGTCGAAGAAGCCGTGCGGATCGACGCCGAGGGCCTTCGCCAGGGCGAGGGCCTCGCCGGCGGCGGCCGTGGCGGCGAGGACCCAGCTGTTGGCGACGAGCTTCAGGCGGGTGGCGCTGCCCGCCGCCCCGTCCTCGCCGGTCCAGACGGTGCGGGCGCCGACGGCGTCGAAGACCGGCGTCACCCTGTCCCGCCCCTCGGCGGGGCCCGCGGCGAGCACGGTCAGCTTCCCGGCCTCGGCGGGCTGGCGGGTGCCCAGGACGGGCGCGTCGTAGAAGACCAGGCCGTGCTCGCGGGCGAACGCGGCCAGGGCGCCGAGGGATTCCATGCCGGCAGTGGTGGACTGCGCCCACGCGGTGCCGGGGCGCAGGGCGGGCGCGGCCTCGCGCATGGTGTCCAGGGCGGCGGGGCCGTCGTGGAGCATGGTCAGGACGACGTCGGCGTCCTGGACCGCCTGCGCGGGGGTGCCGGCGATGTGCACGCCCCCGTCGGCGAGCGGCTCGGCCTTGGCGCGGGTGCGGTTCCAGGCCTGGACGGTGTGTCCGGCGCGGGCGAGGTTGCGGGCCATCGCGGCACCCATGATGCCGGTGCCCAGGACGCTCACGGTGAGCTTGTCGGTCATTGCGTCAACTTCCTCGGTGGTGCGGTGCGGGCGGGCTGCCTGCCGACCAGCCTGCCTGCTCGGCGGCTCGCCTTCCCGGAAGCGGCGCGGGCAAGCCTGATACCACCAGGGTCATGTATTTCAGGTCACCGAGATGTCCACGGACGGCCGCAGCTTCGCCGCCGCGGCCAGGGCCTCGTGCACCGGGTGGGTGCCGAAGGCCGCCACCAGGTCCGAGTCCGCCGGGTTCGCGGCCGCCGGGTAGGCGATCTGCTCGTACGCGGCCTGGAAGCGCGGCCCCCAGCGGCGGGCGCCGAGGCGGGCCGTGCGGGAGCAGTTGTCGACCATGTGGGCCACGTCCCGGGCGTGCATGTACGGCAGCAGGGAGTCGACGGCCTCGATGACGGACTCGTTGACGATCTCCGACCAGGGGTGGCCGCGCTCGGCGAACTCGTCGACCTGGGCCGTCATGGTGGCGACGAACACGCCGGCGGTGAACGGGTCGACGGGCAGGTCGCGGGTGCCGCGCCGGGCCCGCACCCGCTCGCTCACCGACCACATCGGCGAGCCGCCGATCCGGCTCATCGGGCGGGCGCCGAGCCGCCGTTCGGCGAGGATCACGCTGCGCAGTTCGGTGCCGTCGGCGACCTCGTCGTAGATCTCCGCGACGATCTCGCGCGCGGGGGCGTACGTGGCCGTGTACGCCCGGTCGAAGAGGTCCCGCCCGGCCGCGTCGAGGCTCTCGCGGACGGCCCGCAGCCCGGCCCGCGAGATCGTGCGGGCGATCGGGCCGGTGACGTTCTCGCAGGACCGTTCGTACGCCGTCACCTCGTCGTCGCCGGCGAGGCGGTACCGGGTGTAAAGGCTCTCGACGATGCCGTGGACGGCGCCGAGCAGGACGGCGCGTTCGCCGACGATGTCGGAGCGGTACTCGCTGTCGAGGGTGGTGCGGAAGGTGTACGGCGAGCCGAGCGCCACGGACCAGCCGAGCGCCAGGTCGACGGCCCGTCCGTCCGGGTCGGCGTGCACGGCGAAGCTGGCGTTGATCCCGGCGCCGTTGATGTGCGCGCCCTGCTGGTAAAGCCGCCGCACGGAGTCGCCCATGCCCTTGGGGCACACGGCGATCACCCCGTGTCCGGGCGGGAACTCCCCGCCCGTCTCCCGGAGATGGCCGAGCAGGAAGCCGTGCGAGAGGCCGATGACGGCACCAGGCTTCAGCGCCGCGAAGATCTCCTGGTGGTGCTCGGCGAGTGCGGCGTCGGCGATCAGCAGGATCACCAGGTCGCTGTCCGCGGCGACCGTGAGCCAGTCGCCGAGCGTGCCGTCGTCCTCGGTGAAGCCGTGGGCGCGGGCGTCGGCGCGGGAGCCGGAGCCGGGGCGCAGCCCCACCGCCACCCGGACGTCCGTGCCGGCGAGGGAGTCACGGAGGTTGAGGGCCTGCGCCCGGCCCTGGGGCCCCCAGCCGAGGACGCCGACGCGGCGGACGCCGGCGAAGGCCCGCGGGAGGAGCGGGAAGAGGTGCCGTCCTCCGCGCAGGACGGTCTCGGTGCCGCCGGGCACGTCCATGGTGTCGAGCGGGAAGACGCGGGAGGTGTACGGGATCGTCGAGGTCATGGTCGAGTTGTAGGCTCGGCCGGACTGTTGCGGCAAGCGCAACTTGTGCAGCGCACTGTTGCGGAAAATGAAAGGGCCAGGCCGTGCGGGACGATCATCGGGAGCTGCGGCTGTTCCTGCATCTGGCGCAGACGCTCAACTTCGGCCGGACGAGCCTGGACTGCCACGTCAGCCCGGCGACGCTGACCCGGACCGTGCAGCGGCTGGAGGCGGATCTCGGGCACCGGCTGTTCGACCGGGGGCCGCGCGGGGTGTCGCTCACGGCGGAGGGGCACCGGTTCCGCGAGTACGCCGTGCGGGCCCTGGAGTTGTGGCGCGCCTACCGCGAGGAGCATCCGGACCCGGCCCTGCTCACCGGCCGGCTGGCCGTTTTCGCCACGGTGACGGCATGTCAGGCGCTGCTGCCGGATCTGCTGGCGCCGTTCCGCGCCGCGCACCCGCAGGTGCGGCTCGATCTGCGGACGGGTGACGCGGCGGCGGCGCTGGCCCGGCTGGACGAGGGCGAGGTCGACGCGGCCGTGGCGGGGATCCCGCCGAGGCTGCCGGAGCCGCTGGTGAGCCGCACGGTCAGGGTGACCGAGCTGGTCCTGATCACGGCCCGGGACCGCCCGGATCCCGGGCTCGCCGGCCCGTTCGTCCTGCCTCACCGCGGCCTGGTCCGCGACGCCGCCGACCGCTGGTTCCGCGCCCGGGGCACGGCACCGGACGTGGCCTGCGAACCGGACGGCCACGAAGGGCTGCTGACGCTGGTCGCGCTGGGCTGCGGCACGGGCGTGGTCCCCCGGCTGGTGCTGGAGCACAGCGCGGTGCGCGACCGGCTGGCGGTCGTCCCGGCCGGTCCGGCGCCGGAGCCGTTCGCGATCGGGCTGTGCGTACGGCGGGCCGATCTGCGGCGGCCGGTGGTGGCGGCGCTGTGGAGCATGACCGGGGAATAAGGCCCCTAGGTGAGCGCTCCCAGCGGATCGTCCAGGACCGGCTGCCAGGCCAGTTCGGCGGCGCCGACCAGGCTGTTGTGGTCGAGGGTGCACGGCAGGATGGGCACGCCGCCGCTCTGGCCCCACAGGCTGCGGTCGGCGACGACCGCGCGCAGCCGGTCCGGGTCGGCGTCCAGGAGGGTGCGGTGCAGGCCGCCGAGGATGATCCGGTCCGGGTTCAGGATGTTGACCAGGCCGGCGAGTCCGAGGCCGAGCCGGTCGATGAGGGTCTCGGTGGCGGCGCGGACGGCCGGGTCGTCGTAGTGGTGGCGGACCAGGTCGATGGACTGCTGGAGCAGGGACACCTCGGGGCCCGGCTCGCGTCCCGCCTCCGTCAGGAAGGCCAGCGGGTCGGTCTCCACGTCCAGGCAGCCGCGGCTGCCGCAGTGGCAGGGCCGGCCCTCGGGGTGCACGGTGAGGTGGCCGACCTCCAGGGCGAGGCCGGAACTGCCCCGGTGCAGGCGGCCGTCGAGGACGAGCGCGCCGCCGACGCCCCGGTGGCCGGTGGCCACGCACAGCAGGTCGCGGGCGCCGCGGCCCGCCCCGTGCCGGTGCTCGGCGAGCGCGGCGAGGTTGACGTCGTTCGCGGCGAACGCGGGTCCGCCGATGCCGGCCGCGCGCACCTGCTCGGCGAAGATGTCCCGCACGGGCGCGCCCGCGGGCCAGGCCAGGTGCAGGGGATTCAGCGCCAGGCCCTCGGGTTCGGCGACGGCGGACGGCACGGCGAGGCCCGCGCCGACGCACCTGCGTCCGGTCTCGCGGAGCAGCTCGGCGCCCGCCGTGACGACGGAGGCGAGCACCTTCGCCGGGTCGGCGTCGACGACCTCGCAGCCGGGCGCGGTGGCGACGATCCGGCCGCCCAGCCCGACCAGAGCCGCCCTGAATCCGTCGGCGTGCACCTGCGCGGCGAGCGCGACGGGCCCGTCCTCGGCGACGGCCAGCTTGTGCGAGGGCCTGCCCTGCGAGCCCGCCGCCGCGCCGGGCCGGGCGTCGACCCGGATCAGCCCGAGCGCCTCCAGCTCGGCGGCGACCGCGCCGGCCGTCGCCCGCGTCACGCCGAGCTCGGCGGTGAGCACGGCCCGGGTCGGCGCGCGTCCGGTGTGCACGAGCTCCAGCGCGGGTCCGAGCGCTCCGCGCCCCCGGTCCAGCCGCGTCCTCGACGTGCTCCCGTCCCCCGCCTGCCGGGGGTCCGCCTTCCCGCTCATGAGGGCGAGTCTCCCATGATCCGCCGGGGGTGACGGCCTACAGGCCGCTGACCCGGAGCGTGATGTTGAGCCGTCCGCTCAGGCCGAGACCGGGCGGTGCCGTGCCGGCGTGCACCCGGGGGACCCCGTGGTAGGCGAGCCGGGACGGGCCGCCGAAGACGAACAGGTCGCCACTGCGCAGCTCGACGTCGGTCCAGGGCCGGGTGCGGGTCTCGGTGTTGCCGAAGCGGAAGACGCAGGTGTCGCCGAGGCTCAGCGACACCACCGGCGCGTCCGACTTCTCGTCGCTGTCGCGGTGCATGCCCATGCGGGCGTCGGCGTCGTAGAAGTTGATCAGCGCGATGTCGTAGGCGGGCGCCGGTCCCCCGAGGGTGTCGCGGACCGCCCGGCGGCCCAGCTCGCCCAGCCAGTCCGGGAACGGCTTCACCGGCGCGCCGTCCCCGTCGACGACCGTGCGGGCGTAGCCGTACGGGTACCAGTGCCAGCCCAGGCACACCTGCCGGGCGGTCATGGTGCCGCCGCCGGGGGTGCGGACCGTGCGCAGTCCGGCGGGCGGCCGGGCCCACGCGCGGCAGGCGTCGAGCAGCGCGCGCTGGTGCTCCGCGTCCAGCCAGTCCGGCAGGTGCACCGCGCCGGGCGCGACCTGCGTACGGGCCCTGGGGAACAGCTCGCCGTCCATGCTCTCCATGGTGCCGGACGGGGGCTGAGCTGCGGCTCGGCTAGCCTGGACGCACGATGAACGACCGTATGACGACGCCGTGGGGCGAACTCGCGCTGACCCGTTTCCCCGAGGACCCGCGCGACCGGCTGCGCGCCTGGGACGCCTCCGACGCGTATCTGCTGAGGCATCTGGCCGAGGAACGGGTCCCGCTGTCCGGCACGGTCGTGGTCGTCGGGGACCGCTGGGGCGCGCTGGCCACGGCGCTCGCGGCGCACCGGCCGGTGCACATCACCGACTCCCATCTCGCGCAGGAGGCGACGCGCGCCAACCTCGCGCGGGCCGGTGCGGAGCCCGGTGCGGTGCGGCTGCTCACCACTCAGGATCCGCCGCCGGGACGGATCGACGTGCTGCTGGTGCGGGTGCCGAAGAGCCTGGCGCTGCTGGAGGACCAGTTGCTGCGGCTGGCGCCGGCGGTGCACGCGGGAACGGTCGTCGTCGGCACGGGGATGGTGAAGGAGATCCACACCTCGACGCTCCAGTTGTTCGAGCGGATCCTCGGCCCGACGCGCACCTCGCTCGCCGAGAAGAAGGCCCGGCTGATCTTCTGCGCGCCGGACCCCGCGCTGGAGCGGCCCGCCAACCCGTGGCCGTACGTGTACACGCTCCCGGACGGCATCGGACCGGCCTCGGGGCGCACCGTCGTCAACCACGCGGGCGTCTTCTGCGCCGACCGGCTCGACATCGGCACGCGGTTCTTCCTGGGGCATCTGCCGGACGGCCGGGGCGGCCGGGTGGTGGATCTGGGGTGCGGCAACGGCGTGGTCGGTACGGCGGTGGCGCTGGCCGACCCGTCGGCCGAGGTGCTGTTCGTGGACGAGTCGTTCCAGGCGGTGGCCTCGGCGGAGGCGACGTACAAGGCGAACGGCGTGCCGGGGCACGCCGAGTTCCGGGTCGGCGACGGGCTCGCGGGCGTGCCGTCCGGCAGTGTCGACCTGGTCCTCAACAACCCGCCGTTCCACACCCACCAGGCGACGACGGACGCCACGGCCTGGCGGATGTTCACCGGGGCGCGCCGCGCGCTGCGGCCGGGCGGTGAGCTGTGGGTGATCGGCAACCGGCATCTGGGCTACCACGTGAAGCTGCGGAAACTCTTCGGCAACAGCCGACTGGTCGCGAGCGACCCGAAGTTCGTGGTGCTGAAGGCCGTCAAGCGGTAGCCGCGCCGAGGGTCCGGAGGCTCCTCGCCACGGCCCGTGTCATCGCCTCCCGCGCGACCGTCAGGTAGCCGCGCGGGTCGACGGCCTCGGGGCGGTCGGCGAGGTACTCCCGGATCGCGCCGGTCAGCGCGATGTTCAGGGCCGTGCCGATGTTGACCTTGGCGATGCCGCCCGCGATCGCCGCGGTGAGTTCGTGGTCCGGGACGCCGGAGGAGCCGTGCAGGACGAGTGGGACGTCCAGTGCGGCGGACAGGCGTTTGAGCAGGGCGTGGTCGAGGGTGGCGGTGCGGGTGGTCATGGCGTGGGCGCTGCCGACGGCGACGGCCAGGGCGTCGACGCCCGAGTCGGCGACGAAGGCCCGGGCCTCCTCGGGGTCGGTGCGGGCGCCGGGGGCGTGGGCGTCCAGCGGGGGTCTGCCGTTCTTGCCGCCGATCTGCCCCAGCTCGGCCTCGATCCAGAGCCCTCGGGCGTGCGCCCAGTCGACCGCCGCCCGGGTCGCGGCGAGGTTCCGCTCGTAGGGCAGCCGGGCCGCGTCGTACATCACGGAGCTGAAGCCGGCCTCAGCGGCCTGGTGCAGGAGGGCTTCGCTCTGCACGTGGTCGAGGTGCAACGCGACCGGGACGGCGGCGTGTTCGGCGGCGGCGACGGCCGCGCGGGCGAGCGGGAGCAGCCGGCCGCCGCGGAACCTGACCGCGTTCTCGCTGACCTGGAGCACGACGGGGGCGTGCGCGGACTCGGCGCCCGCGATGACGGCCTCGACGTGTTCCAGTGTGATGACGTTGAACGAGGCGACGGCCGAACGGGCCGCCGCGGCGCGTGTGACGAGCTCGCCGGTGGTGGTGAGGGGCACGGTGTCTCCAGGGTCGGGGAACGGGGATCACCCGTGGGCGGGGGCCGACGATCACCGGCGGTCGGGAGGGGCGGTCATCAGCGGTCGGGCGCGGTGCCGCGCTGACCCGTGGGCGGGAAGCGCGGTCGCCGTGGGCGGTAAGCGCGATCACCCGCGTATCAGGGCGCGAGGATCACCGAGCGCGTGAGGTGGCGCGGGCGGTCCGGGTCCAGGCCGCGGGACGCGGCGACGGCGATCGCGAGGCGCTGGGCGCGGACGAGTTCGGCGAGCGGGTCCAGGGTCCCGGCGATCCACAACGCGCCGGTGTCGCGGACCTGTTCGGCGAGTCCGTCCGGCGCGTCCCCGAGCATCCAGGTCGCCGTGCCCCGGGTGCTGACGCTGATCGGGCCGTGCCGGTACTCCATCGCCGGGTAGGCCTCCGCCCAGGCCAGCGCGGCCTCCCGCATCTTCAGCGCGGCCTCGTCGGCCAGGCCGACGGTCCAGCCGCGCCCCAGGAAGGTGAACTGCGCGCAGTCCACCAGCCCTTCGGGCAGCGGCTCGGTGAGTGCGGTGCGGGCGTCGGTGACGGCGGTGTCGGGGTGGAGGCCGAGGTGGGCGCGGAGCAGGGTGAGGGCCGTGGTGGCGAACCGGGTCTGGACGACGGAGCGTTCGTCCGCGAAGTCGAGGACGGCGACCTCGTCTGCGGCCGTCATGACGGGCGTGTCCGGGTCGGCGGTGATCGCGGTGGTCCGCGTGCGGCCCTTCAACCGGCCGAGGAGGTCGAGGACTTCGGTCGTGGTGCCGGAGCGGGTGAGGGCGACGACCCGGTCGTAGGCGCGGCCGTGCGGGAACTCGGAGGCGGCGAACGCGTCGGTCTCGCCCTGGCCCGCGCCCTCGCGCAGGGCCGCGGCCGCCCGCGCCATGAAGTACGAGGTGCCGCAGCCGACGATCGCGACCCGCTCCCCCGGTGCCGGCAGCGCCTCCGCGTGGCCCGCGGCCTCCGCCGCGGCGCGTGCCCAGCACTCGGGCTGGCTGGTCAGCTCGTCCTCGACATGCGTCATCCCGCACCCTCCGATCTGATTGTTCCTGCAAGATATCGCCAGTTTTCGAGCATCATCAAGCATCGGGCGCGATCTGGTGCGCTAGGGTCGCCCGGGATCGAGACGTGGAGGTGCGGATGTCGCGCGACGCCCGCTGGAAGGCGCTGCTGGAACTGCTCGTCGAGCGCGGCCGGCTGGACGTCGAGGAGGCGGCCGGGGAGCTCGGGGTGTCGGCGGCGACGATCCGCCGGGACTTCGACCGGCTCGCCGAGCAGCAGATGCTGGTGCGCACCCGGGGCGGCGCGGTGGTGCACGGCGTGTCGTACGAGTTGCCGCTGCGCTACAAGACGGCCCGGCACGCCTCCGAGAAGCAGCGCATCGCGAAGGCCGTGGCGGATCTGGTCGCGCCCGGTGAGGCGGTCGGGCTGACCGGCGGCACGACCACCACGGAGGTGGCGCGGGCCCTGGCGGTGCGCGGCGACCTGGCCTCCGGATCGCCCGCGCTGACCGTCGTGACGAACGCGCTGAACATCGCCAACGAGCTGGCCGTGCGGCCCCAGTTCAAGATCGTGCTGACCGGCGGCGTCGCCCGGGCCCAGTCGTACGAGCTGGTCGGGCCGCTCGCGGACGCAGTGCTCGGGCAGATCACCGTCGACGTGGCGGTCCTCGGCGTCGTCGCCTTCGATGTCACGCACGGCGCCGCGGCGCACGACGAGGCGGAGGCCGCCGTCAACCGGCTGCTGTGCGAGCGGGCGGAAAGGGTGGTGGTGGCCGCCGACTCCAGCAAGCTGGGGCAGCGGGCGTTCGCCCGGATCTGCGCGGTCGAGGCGGTGGACACGCTGGTCACGGACGCGGCGGCCGGCGCGGAGACGGTACGGCGGTTCGAGGAGGCCGGGCTGCGGGTCCTCACGGTGTGACCCGCGTTCCCGCTCCCTTCGCTGGTCCCCGCGCCTAAGCTGGGGCTGAGAGCCCGCCGGGTCAGGGAGGCTGCCATGCGGGGAACAGCGGACGGCCGGCGGTATCTGCCGATCGCCGAGCACGGGCTCATCGGCGACCTGCGCAGTGTGGCCCTGGTGGGGACCGACGGCACGATCGACTGGTACTGCTGCCCGGCCTTCGACGCGCCGAGCGTCTTCGCCGCGATCCTGGACGCGGAGCGCGGCGGCTGCTTCGAGCTGGCGGCGGCCGTGCCGGCGCGGACCAAGCAGTTCTACTTCCCCGACACCAACGTCCTGATCACCCGGTTCTTCACCGAGGACGGCGTCGGCGAGGTGCAGGACTTCATGCCGGTCGACGGCGACTCGGCCGAGGCCGACCGGCACCGGCTGATCCGGCGGGTGGTGTGCGTGCGCGGCTCGATCCCGTTCCGTACGCGCGTGGCTCCCCGCTTCGACTACGGCACCCGGCCGCACACCGTCCGGCTGACCGGCGAGGTGGCGCTCTTCGAGGCCGACGGGATGGCGCTCGCGCTGACCGCGACCGTGCCGCTGGAGACCGACGGGCCGGACGTGCGCGGGGACTTCAAGCTCGCCGAGGGCGAGTCGGCGGTGTTCGCGCTGGACAAGGTCGGCGGCGACGTCAGGCCCCGCCGGTGCGCGCGCACGGAGGCGGAGGAGCAGTTCGCGGCGACGGTGGCGTACTGGCGGCGCTGGCTGTCGGCGTCCCGGTACAAGGGCCGCTGGCGGGAGATGGTGCACCGCTCGGCCCTGACGCTGAAGCTGCTCACCTACGCGCCGACCGGGGCGATCGTGGCCGCGCCGACGACGAGCCTGCCCGAGCAGCTCGGCGGCGAACGCAACTGGGACTACCGGTACGTGTGGGTGCGCGACGCGGCCTTCTGCGTCTACGCCCTGCTCAGGCTGGGCTTCACCGGCGAGGCCGAGGCGTTCATGGACTTCGTGACCCGGCACATCAGCCCGGGTGACGGCAAGCCCTCCGGCCCGCTCCAGATCATGTACGGCATCGACGGGCGCACCGAGCTGCCCGAGCGGACCCTCGACCATCTGGAGGGCCACGACGGCTCCGCGCCCGTCCGGGTCGGCAACGCCGCGGCCGATCAGCTCCAGCTCGACATCTACGGTGCGCTGATCGACTCCATCTACCTGTTCGACAAGTGGGCCAAGCCCATCTCCAGCGACCAGTGGGACGACGTGTGCGCCCTGGTGGAGTGGGTGTGCGCGCACTGGGACCAGCCCGACGAGGGCATCTGGGAGACCCGGGGCGGCCGCAAGAACTTCCTGTACTCGCGGCTGATGTGCTGGGTGGCGATCGAGCGGGCCATCCGGATGGCGAACCGGCGCGGACTGCCCGCCGACCTGCCGCGCTGGCGGGAGTCCCGCGACACGATCTACCGGCGGATCATGAGCCGGGGCTGGTCCGAGGCGCGCCGGGCCTTCGTCCAGCACGAGGACGGCGACGTGCTGGACGCGGCCGTGCTGATGATGCCGCTGACGAAGTTCATCGCCCCGACCGACCCGAAGTGGCTGTCGACTCTGGACGCCCTGACCGAGGAGCTGGTGTCCGACTCGCTGGTCTACCGCTACGACCCGCAGGCGAGCCCGGACGGGCTGCGCGGCGACG
This sequence comes from Streptomyces lomondensis, assembly GCF_014651035.1. Classification (GTDB taxonomy): domain Bacteria; phylum Actinomycetota; class Actinomycetes; order Streptomycetales; family Streptomycetaceae; genus Streptomyces; species Streptomyces lomondensis. The sequence goes on along the minus strand of NZ_BMWC01000004.1, from coordinate 596,910 downwards.
AGGGCACGTTCTCCATCTGCTCGTTCTGGTACGTCGAGGCCATGGTGCACGCGGGCCGGATCGACGAGGCGCGCCTCGCCTTCGAGAAGATGCTGACATACGCCAACCATCTCGGCCTGTACGCCGAGGAGATCAGCCACACCGGGGAGCAGCAGGGCAACTTCCCGCAGGCGTTCACGCACCTCGCGCTCATCAGCGCGGCCTTCAACCTGGACCGGGCCCTCGGCTGAGGCTCAGTGTCCGTGGCCGTCGTCGGCATGCCCCTCAGGGGTACCGGAACCGGCCGCGGCTCCCCCGGCCCGGACCGTGAACGCCGCGGTGTGGACCTTGCCGTCGTGCTGGAAGTCGAGGAACAGGCGGTAGGAACCGACGCTGGGTGCCGTGGCCGTGAAGGAGATGTCCGGGCCGGGCTTGGTGGTGCCGTCGCCGGGTTCGCCGTTCGGGTGGACGTGCAGGTAGGCGAGGTCGCCGGAGCGCAGGGCGACCAGGTGGCCGTACGCGCCCAGGTAGGGCTGGAGGTTGGTGACGGGCTTGCCGTCGCGGGAGACCTTCAGGTTCAGTTCGCTCGCCTTGCCCGGGGTCAGGGCGCCGGCCAGCCGCACCTCGTAGCCGTTGACCTCGGCCGTGGTGCTCGCCGGCGGCAGTTCCTCGGGCCGGTAGGGGCCGGAGGCGGCGAGGTCCGCGCCGAGGGTGAGGTTCTTCGCGTCCTTCTTCGCCGGGGTGAAGTCGGCGAAGACGCGGTAGCCGCCCGCGCGGGGCAGGTCCACGGGGGTGCTCCAGGTGCCGTCGGCGGCGCGGGTGGGGTGCAGGTGGCGGTAGGTGGTCAGGTCGCGTGAGGCCACGATCAGGTGGAGTTCCTTGTCGTGTTCGCGCTGGTAGGCGGTGACCGCGCGGCCGCTGCCGTCCCGGACGGTGAAGCGCAGGTCGGTGCGCTGCCCGGCGGTGACGCTCGGGGTCTTCAGGTCGAGGGTGTAGCCGTCCTCGGAGACCTGGAGCCCGCCGGCCGGGGGCGTGTCGTGTCCGGTGTGGCCGCCGCCCTCCTCCGGCTGCGGTGCCGGTGAGGGCCGGGTGTGCTCGTCCTCGTGCTTCGGCGGGCTGTCCGCGACGACGGGGCCCATGCCCTGGCCGACGCCGTAGGCCGTGCCGAACGTCGCGGCCAGGACGGCGGTGAAAGTGGTGATCTTCAGTCCGGTGTTCATGGCCGTCGGCTCCTCCAGATACCGGGTCTCCCGCTCGGATGCGGGTCCTCCATGCAGCTCACCATACCCCTGGGGGGTACCAAGTCAAGTTGTTGTCGCGCTTGCATCATATACCCCTCGGGGGTATACAGGAATGCAGCGAGGGATACCCCCTCCCCGTATACGTGAATCCCTGAGGAGGCACCGATGCCCGCCACCACCTACGCCGTCTCCGGAATGTCCTGCGGCCACTGCAAGGCGACGCTGACCAAGGTCATCGGCGAGCTGGACGGCGTACGCGGCGTCGAGGTCGATCTCGGCACCGGCCGTGTGACCGTCACGAGTGCCGCCGAGCCCGACGACGCCGAGATCGCCGAGGTCGTCGACGAGGCCGGCTACGAACTGACCGGGAGGGTCTGAGCCATGAGCACGGGCACGACGACCGGCACCGGTGCCGAGGTGGAGCTCGCCATCGGCGGCATGACCTGCGCCTCCTGCGCGGCGCGCATCGAGAAGAAGCTCAACCGCATGGACGGGGTCACCGCCACGGTCAACTACGCCACGGAGAAGGCGAAGGTCAGCTACTCCGGCGACGTCTCCGTGCGGGACCTGATCGCCACCGTCGAGGCGACCGGGTACAGCGCGCAGGAGCCCGCGCCTCCCGAGGAGCCCGGCGCACCCGCCGCCGGGGCGGACGAACTGCGGCCGCTGCGCGAGCGGTTGGTCACGGCCGTCGTGCTCGCCGTTCCCGTCGTGGCCATGGCCATGATCCCGGCGCTCCAGTTCGAGTACTGGCAGTGGCTGTCGCTCACGCTGGCCGCGCCGGTCGTGACCTACGCGGCGTGGCCCTTTCACAAGGCGGCGTTCATCAACGCCCGGCACGGCGCGGCCACCATGGACACGCTGATCTCGGTCGGCGTCTCGGCCGCGTTCCTGTGGTCGCTGTGGGCGCTGTTCTTCGGCACCGCGGGCACGCCGGGCATGACGCATCCCTTCGAGCTGACCATCGAGCGCACGGACGGCGCCGGGAACATCTACCTGGAGGCCGCGGCGGGTGTCACCGCCTTCATCCTGGCCGGGCGGTACTTCGAGGCCCGCGCCAAGCGCAGGGCCGGTGCGGCGCTGCGGGCGCTGCTGGAGCTGGGCGCCAAGGACGTCACCGTGCTGCGGGACGACGGCCGCGAACAGACCGTGCCGGTCGCGGAGTTGAAGGTCGGAGACCGTTTCCTGGTCCGGCCCGGGGAGAAGATCGCCACCGACGGGACGGTCGTCGAGGGGTCCTCGGCCGTCGACGCCTCGATGCTCACCGGTGAGTCCGTGCCGGTGGAGGTCGGCACGGGGGACCCGGTCACCGGCGCCACGATCAATGCCGGCGGGCGGCTCGTCGTGCGCGCCACCCGGGTCGGCGCCGACACCCAGCTGGCCCGGATGGCCCGGCTGGTGGAGGACGCGCAGAACGGCAAGGCCGCCGCGCAGCGGCTCGCGGACCGGATCTCGGCCGTATTCGTGCCGGTGGTGATCGCCCTGGCGCTGGGCACGCTGGGCTTCTGGCTCGGCAACGGCGTCGGTCTGACGGCCGCCTTCACCGCCGCAGTCGCCGTCCTCGTCATCGCCTGCCCGTGCGCCCTCGGCCTGGCGACGCCGACCGCGCTGATGGTCGGCACCGGGCGGGGCGCCCAGCTCGGCATCCTCATCAAGGGACCGGAGGTCCTGGAGTCCACGCGCCGGGTCGACACGGTCGTCCTGGACAAGACCGGCACCGTCACCACCGGCCGGATGACGCTGCTGGCCGTGCACACCGCCGACGGCACCGACGAGGCCGACGTGCTGCGGCTGGCGGGGGCGCTGGAGCACTCCTCCGAGCACCCGATCGCCCGTGCCGTTGCCGACGGGGCCCTGGCGAAGCTGGGCACGCTGCCCACGCCCGAGGACTTCGCCAACGTGCCCGGACTGGGCGTGCAGGGCGTCGTCGAGGGCCACGCCGTGCTCGTCGGGCGGGAGAGGCTGCTGGCCGACTGGGCCATGGAACTGCCCAAGGCCCTGGCCCGGGCCGGGGCGGCGGCCGAGGACGCCGGGCGCACCGCCATCGCGGTCGCCTGGGACGGCGAGGCACGCGCGGTGCTGGAGGTCGCCGACGCGGTGAAGGAGACGAGCGCGGAGGCGGTCGGGCGGCTGCGCGCGCTCGGCCTCACGCCCATCCTGCTGACCGGCGACAACAGGGCCGTCGCCGAGTCCGTCGCCCGCGAGGTGGGCATCGAGGAGGTCATCGCCGAGGTGCTCCCGCAGGACAAGGTCGAGGTCGTCAAGCGGCTCCAGGCAGGGGGCCGTTCGGTCGCGATGGTCGGCGACGGTGTCAACGACGCGGCGGCCCTCGCCCAGGCCGATCTCGGTCTGGCCATGGGCACGGGCACGGACGCCGCGATCGAGGCCGGCGACCTGACCCTGGTCCGGGGCGACCTGCGGGCCGCGGCGGACGCCATCCGCCTCGCCCGCCGCACCCTCGGCACCATCCGCTCGAACCTGTTCTGGGCCTTCGCCTACAACGTGGCGGCCCTGCCGCTGGCCGCGGCCGGCCTGCTCACCCCGATGATCGCCGGGGCGGCCATGGCCTTCTCCTCGGTCTTCGTGGTCGGCAACTCGCTGCGGCTGCGCACCTTCCGGGCCGCGAGCTGACCCGCAGGCCGGTCAACGGCGGTGCCACACCAGCGTGTAGCGCCATAACAGACGGCGACGCAGACGCGCGCCGGGCAGGACGGCGCGCGCCTCGCGGACGATCTCGGAGAACGTCATGTCCGCTGGCCTGGTGCGGGCGCTCATCGCGACCGGGCGCGCCGCCCGGCGGCCCCGGTTCTTCAGCAGCGCCATGACGATGTTGAGCGGGACCGACGCGAGGGCGAGCAGGTGGTCGACGGGTGACTGTGCACGGTGGACGCCGACGATCACCAGGGTGCCGCCGGGGGCCAGCCGGTCGCGGAAGGCCGTGAGGGCCTCGGTGAACGGCAGGTGGTGGAGCACGGCGACGCAGGTGATGGCGTCGTACGCGTGGTCCGGGAGCCCGGCCGGCGCGTCGGCCACCGTGTACGTCACCGGGGCCGACGGGGGCGTCGACTCCCTCGCCCGGGCCGTGATCGCCGGGTCGGCGTCGATCCCGTGCACGCGCCCGGCCCGGGCGGCCAGCAGCCGGGCGAGGTCGCCACTGCCGCATCCCACGTCCAGGGCGCTCCCCACCCGGGTGGGGAGTTGCCGCAGGATCCAGGGGTGGAAGTGGGCGTTGTGGTCCCAGGGGCGGGCGGCGTGGAAACGGTCGAGTGCGTGCAGGATTCGGCGGGACAGGGGCGTCATGCCCTCAGTTCAGCAGACGGGGTCACACGGCCGCCGCTCGGCGGTCCAGCAGGGAGCGGTGGATCTCGCCCGCGCGGATCGCCGTCGTCGACAGGAGCGTCGAGGTGAGGCCGTGCGTGTGCTCCGTGCCGCCCTGGAGGTAGATGCCGGCCGTCACGTCCGGGGCGGTCTCCGCGCGGTGGTCGCGGCGGACGCGGATCGCGTCCTCGTCGTCGCGGAGGCAGACCTTGGCCGCCTCGCCGAGCAGGGTGGTCAGGTCCCGGGGGCGGTAGCCGGTCGCGTGGACGAGCAGGTCGGCCTCCAGGACCCGTTGCTCCCCGGTGGGGAGGAACTCCACGACGATGTCCAGTGAGCCGTCGGCGCGGGTGCGGACGTCCCGTATGCGGGAGACGTTGAGGAAGCGCAGCCGCTCCCGGCCGGTGACCTTCTCCTGGTAGGAGGTGGCGTACAGGGACTCGATGAGGTCCATGTCGACGACGGAGTAGTTGGTGGAGCGGTGGTAGTCGAAGAGGGACTGCTTCACCTCGGAGGGCGCGGTGAAGTACACGTCCACCGCCTCCGGGTCGAAGATGCGGTTGGCGAACGGGCTGTCGTCGGCCGGGGTGTAGCCGTACTTGGCGAAGACCGCGCAGACCTCGGCCTCGGGGAAGGAGCGGTGCAGGTAGTCGACCGTCTCGGCGGCGCTCTGGCCGGCGCCCAGGACGACGGCCCGGCGCACCGGCGTGCGCCGGTCGAGCAGTTCGGTGACCCGGGGCAGTAACTGGCTGTTGTGCCAGACGCGTTCGGACAGCTCGACGCCGGGCGGCACATGCGGTTCCAGGCCGACGGCGACGCTCAGGTCCCGGGCGCGGTACGTCGTCCCGGAGGTGCCGCAGACCACGTCGAAGCCGGTCACGGTGCCCGACGCGTCGCGCACCGGGTCGACGGCGGTCACCTCCCGGCCGTAGGCCACCAGATGCCGCACCCGCGCGGCGGCCCACTCGAAGTACTCGTGGAACTCGACCCGCAGCGGGAAGAGCGTCTTCTGGTTCAGGAAGTCGACGAGCCGGCCGCGCTCGCGCAGGAAGCACAGGAAGCTGTAGTCGCTGGCCGGGTCGCGCAGGGTGACGAGGTCCTTGAGGAAGGACACCTGCATCGTGGCGTCGTCGATGAGCATGCCCCGGTGCCAGCCGAAGCGCGGCTGGCGTTCCAGGAAGAGGGCGTTCAGCCGGTGCTCCGGCGCGGCACCCGCGTTGTGTTCCTCGATCGCTATGGCCAGGGCGAGATTTGACGGCCCGAAGCCGATTCCGAGGACGTCGTAGGTGGTGTCCGTGGTGTCCGATCCCGTGAGCGGTGAGTTCACCGTGGCATCGCCTCCCTCAGGCAGCCACATGTTAGATAAGGTTAGCCTTACCTTGCAATGGAGCCGCCGGAGAGGGAGAACCGCATGCGCGTCGCCATGTTCGGCTATCAGACCTGGGGTCACCGCACGCTCCAGGCCCTGCTGGACTCCGACCACGAGGTCACCCTCGTCGTCACCCACCCCAAGAGCGACCACGCCTACGAGAAGATCTGGGACGACTCCGTCGCCGAACTCGCCGGGAAGCACGACGTCCCCGTCCTCCTGCGCAACCGTCCCGACGACCCCGAACTCCTCGACGCCCTGCGGGCGGCGCGGCCGGACCTCATCGTGGCCAACAACTGGCGCACCTGGCTGCCCCCCGAGGTGTTCGACCTCCCGCCGCACGGCACCCTCAACATCCACGACTCGCTGCTGCCGTCCTACGCCGGCTTCTCCCCGATCATCTGGGCGCTGATCAACGGCGAGGAACGCGTCGGCGTCACCGCGCACCGCATGAACGGCGAACTCGACGCCGGCGACATCCTGGTGCAGCGCGCGGTGCCGGTCGGGCCGGCCGACACCGCGACCGACCTGTTCCACCGGACCGTCGACCTGATAGCCCCGATCGTGCGCGAGTCCCTCGACCTCATCGCCACGGGCCGGGACGCCGGGCAGTGGGTGCCGCAGGACCGCTCCAGGGCGAGCTTCTTCCACAAGCGGTCCCCGGAGGACAGCCGCATCGACTGGAGCTGGCCGGCCGAGCGCCTGGAACGGCTCGTGCGGGCCCAGTCGGACCCGTATCCGAACGCGTACACCTTCCACCGCGGACAGCGGCTCAGGATCGTCTCGGCCGCCGTGTCGGAGGGACGCTACGGGGGCACGCCCGGGCGGATCTTCATCCGCGAGGGCGACGGCGTGGTCATCGTGGCCGGCCCCGAGGCGCACACCGGCCGCTGCCCGGGGCTCGTCATCCGGCGGCTGCGCACGGACGACGGCACGGAGTACGCCGCGACTGACTACTTCCGCAGCATGGGCGGCTATCTGACGGCCCGTCCATAACTGACGCTCCGTCACATCATCACGAGCGGGCGGAGATTGTCCGGAAACCGTTGCTGAGGTAAGGCTTACCTTGCTTTACTGACGGCCGTACGACTCCTGCCTGTACCCGGCGACAAGGGACGCACATGCCGAGAAAGCTCCTCACCACCCTTCTCACCGTCACCCTGGCCGCCGGGTTGGCAGCCTGCGGCTCCGTCAAGGACGAGTCCAGCACGTCCTCCGACTCCTCCTCCGGCGACGCGAAGGGCTCGTCCGCCTTCCCCGTCACCGTCAAGCACAAGTTCGGCAGCACGAAGATCACCGAGGAACCGGAGCGGATCGTGGTGATCGGCGACGGCGGCACGGACGACGTCGACGCGCTGTACGCCCTCGGGGTCACGCCGGTCGCCGTCTCCAAGGACGCCTTCGCCGCCGACGGCGTCCACCCCTGGCTGAAGGACCGGGTCGACACCAAGAAGACCAAGCTCCTCGACACCATGAACGGCGTCGACTTCGAGGAGGTCGCCGCCCTCCGGCCCGATCTGATCCTGGCCACCTCCGACTTCACCCTGGAGAAGAACTACCAGAAGCTCTCCGCGGTGGCGCCGACCATCGGCTACGAGACGGCGTGGGGCAAGCAGACCTGGCAGGAGCACGTCCAGGTGGTGGCGAAGGCCGTCGGCCGGGAGGAGCAGGCCGCGAAGGCCATCAAGGACACCGAGGACAGCATCGCCGAGGTGAGGTCGAAGCACCCCGGGCTGGAGGGCAAGACCTACAGCCTGTCCATGGGCAACACGCCGGCCAAGATCTTCACCATCGCCTCGGAGGAGGACTTCGCGGCGAAGCTGATGAGCGAGGTCGGGCTGAGCCTCACCCCGTCCGTGAAGAACATCAAGACGGTCAGCGGCAGTCCCACCGGCGAGTTGTCCTTCGAGCAGCTCGACAAGCTCGACGCGGACCTGGTCGTCATCGCGTTCACCACGCCGCAGTTGAAGAAGGCCTTCGAGTCCAGCGCGCTGGTGAAGAACATGTCCGCGGTGAAGGAGGACCGCTACGTCGTGACCGACGTGGCGACCATCAGCCAGCTCCGCAGCCCGTCCGTGCTGGGCATCCCGTGGGCGCTGGACAACCTGGAGACCGGGTTCGCCAAGCTGGACAAGTAGTCCTGGCCGGGGCTCCCGAGGGGGGACGGAGGGGCGGGGTGCGTCACGCGCCCCGCCCCTCCGGCGTCCGTCAGCCGTCGCGCAGGGCCGAGTCGACCTCCTCCGCCGACATGCCCTCGATCTCCAGGTGGAGGGCGGCGACCTGCTCCAGCCGCCCCGGGGTGTGCTCCTCGGCGGCCAGCCGTTTGGCCATGCCGCCCGCCGTGAGGGTGGCGAACAGGGCCCGCACCGACACCTCGGCGGTGTCGAGGGCCTCCCGCAGCCGGCTCACGATCACGGTGGCGAGCACCGAGTCGCCGCCGAGTGCGAAGAACCCGTCGTCGAGACCCACCCGTTCGACGCCGAGGACCTCGGCCCAGACGCGGGACACCACCGTCTCCAGGGCGCTGCCGGGCGGCTGCTGCTCCCCCTCCCCCGGCTCCCGCGTCTCCCACAGCGCCTGGACGGCGCGGCGGTCGAGTTTGCCGTTGGCGGTCAGCGGCAGCTCCTCGACGACCGCGACCCGGGCCGGGACCATGTGGGGCGGCAGCACCGAGCGCGCCCACTCCCGCAGCGCCTCCCCGGTCGTCCCCTGCCCTGCGGCCACCGCGGCCGCCAGCTGGACGCCCGGGCCGCGAGTGAGACCGGCGACGGCACGCCGTACCGCCGGATGGCCGGCGAGCGCCGCCTCCACCTCGCCGAGTTCGATGCGGAAGCCGCGCAGCTTCACCTGGTGGTCGCGCCGACCGAGGAACTCCAGCGTGCCGTCGGGCCAGCAGCGGGCGAGGTCGCCGGTGCGGTACCAGCGCACGCCGTCGGCCTCGGTGAACTTCTCGGCCGTGCGCTCCGGATCGGCCCGGTAGCCGAGCGCCACGCCGTCGCCGCCGATCCACAGCTCCCCCGGCACCCAGTCCGGGCAGTCCCGGCCGCGCGGGTCGACGACCCGGCAGCGGACGTTGCGCAGCGGGGTGCCGTACGGCACGGCCCGCCAGTGCGCGGGCACCCGGGCGTCCGGCACCTCGCACACGGTGGAGTGGATCGCGGTCTCGGTGGTGCCGCCGAGCCCGGCGAACCGGCAGCCCGGCGCCCGTGCGGCGAGCCGTCCGGGCAGATCGGTGCCCACCCAGTCCCCGCCCAGCAACACCGCGCGCAGTCCGGTCAGTTCGCCGGGTCCGGTGGCGAGCAGCAGCATGTCCAGCAGCGGCGGTACGCAGTTGACGAGCGTCACCCGGTGCGTGCGCACCAGCTCCGCCCACGGCCGGGCCTCGCGCCGGTCGGCCTCGTCGATCAGCACCACCGCGCCGCCCGCCCCCAGCAGTCCGAACACGTCGTAGACGGAGAGGTCGAAGTCCAGCGCGGACAGCGCGAGGCAGCGGTCCGAGGGGCCCACGACGAAACGGGAGTTGAGGTCGTCGATGGTGTTCATGGCGGCCCGGTGCGGCACCTCGACGCCCTTGGGCTCCCCGGTGGAGCCGGAGGTGAACAGGACGTAGGCGACCTGTTCCTCGTCGACCGGCACGGGTGCGGGCAGCGGGGCGTGCCGGATCGCCTCCTGGACCGGGAGGCCGTCCTCGGCCGGACGGCCGTCGGTGAGGGTGAGGCGGAAGCCCGCGGTGGCGCGGATGCGGTCGCGGCGGGCGGGCGGCTGCTCGACGCCGACCGGGACGTACGCGGCGCCCGCGGCCAGTACGCCTAGGACGGCGGTGATCTGGTCGGGCCCCTTGGGCAGGCTGACCGCGACGGTGTCCCCCGGCCGCACGCCCCGGTCCGCCAGAGCGGCGGCGCACCGCAGGGCCCGGTCCGCCAACTCGCCGTAGGAGAGGGCGCCTTCGGTGCCCCACAGCAGCGCGGGCGCCTCGGGACGCTCGGCCGCGTGGGCGAAGAAGCCGTCGTGCAGGAGCCGGTGGCTGCGCGGCGCGGCGGTGGCGTTCACCGCCGCGCGGACCGCCGACTGCTCCGCGGGCAGCAGGGCGGGCACCGGCCGGTCCCACACCTCGTCCTCGGTGCCCAGCCGGGTGACGAGGCCGTGGAACGCGGCGAACATCGCGTCGACCAGTCCGGCGGGGAAGGCGTCCTCCCGTACGTCCCAGTTGACGAGCAGTCCGCCGTCGACCTCGGTCACCTGGGCATCCAGCAGCACCTGCGGGCCCTGCGAGATGATCCACACCGGCTGCCCGAAGGAGTCGCGCACCTCCGCGTCGAAGAGTTCCCCGAGGTTGAGGGCGCTGGTGAACACCACGGGGGCGAGGACCTGTTCGCCGCGGTGCCGGGTCAGGTCGCGCAGCACCTCCACACCGGAGTAGTCGGCGTGGGCGGCGTCGGTGTGCATCCGGTCCTGGAGGCGCCGGGCGTGCTCGGTGAACGTCGCGGGCTCGGCCAGGTCGACGTCGAGCAGCACCGAGCTGGTGAAGTCGCCCACCAGCAGGTCGGTGTCGGGGTGGGAGCCGCGGCGGTCGAACATGGGGACGTTCAGCAGGAAGCGGGGCTGGCCGCTGTAGGCGGCCAGCACCTCGGAGAAGGCGGTCGCGACGGCCATCGCGGGCGTCAGCCCGTGCTGGTGGGCCCGGGCGGCCAGGCGCCGCTTCTCCTCCGGCGGCAGCCAGTGGTGCCGCCGCGTGACCCGGGTCGGGTCGGCCCGCTCCGCCTCCGGCACCAGCGGCAGGTCGGGCGCGCTGGGCAACTCCGGCACCCGGCGCCGCCACCAGTCCCGCGCCTGCTCCCGGCTCAGCCGCCGCACCTCCGCGCGCTCCGCCAGGTAGGCCGGGTAGCTGGTGCGGATCGGCGGCAGCGCGGCGTCGGGGTTGTGGTAGAGCCGGGCGAGGTCGGAGAGCAGGACGCGGTAGCTGAGGGCGTCCGCGGCGAGCATGTCGACGTCCACGTGCAGCCGGCTGCGGCCGTCGGGCAGCAGGGAGAGCTGCACGGAGAACACCTCCCCGGCCCCCACGTCGAGCCGGGCGTGCGAGGAGGAGTGCCGGACGTCCTCCAACTTGGCCGCCGCCGTCTCGGGGTCGAGCGCCCGCAGGTCGTTGACGGCCGTGGCGGGGCGGGTGAGTTCGGGCAGGATCCGCTGCCGCCCGTCGTCGCCGAAGCGGGCGCGGAGCATGCCGTGCCGCCGGACCAGGGCCCGTACGGCCGTGTCGAGCCGGTCAGGGTCCACGCCGGAGCCGTCGAACTCGACGTACAGGTGCGCGGCGACGGAGCCGAGGGTGGTGTCGTCGCCGCGGCCGATCCAGTAGGCGTGCTGCATCACGGCGAGCGGGAAGGGCTCGCCGGGCTCGGGGGCCGGGGCCTCGGCGGCCGGCTCGGCGGGGGCGGGGGCCCGGGACGCGAGCAGGGCGCGCCACGCGCGCAGGGTGGGTTCCTTGGCCAGTTCGGCGAAGCTGACCTTGACGCCCTGCTTGCGCCAGGAGCCGGCGATCCTCATCAACGTGATCGAGTCCAGGCCCCAGGCGATGAGGCTGTCGTCCTCGCTCGGCGGGGTGTCCGAGCCGAATGTGTCGGTGACCGTACGGAGCAGCTCGTCCGCGGTCGGGGGGTGCTGCGTCACCGGTTCCTCCGCTGTCGCTCAGAAGCCATCGTTCTCGTCGAAGTCGTCGCTGTCGTTCTCGAAGGCGCTCTCGAAGTCCTCGATGTCCTCCTGGGTCAGGGCCACCAAGGGCAGGTCCGACGGGGTGAGTCCGCCCGCCGGGGCGTCCTCGGCGTGCCGGACGAGGCCGCGCAGGGCCCGCTCCCACAGGGCGAGCAGGGCGCCGGTCTCGGACGGTGCGAGGAACGCCTGCGGGGCGGACGCGGAGACGTGCAGCCGGACGCCGTCCGCGTTCTCGACGGCGACGGCGTTGATCTCCAGCCCGAAGGCGGCGGGCCGCCCGCCGTCCGGCGGCACGCCGAGCATCGGGGCCTCGGGGGCGAGCTCCCAGGGCTCCTCGCCCGAGGCGGAGGCGGTGAACCGGCCGAGGTAGTTGAAGACGATCTGCGGGTGCGGGCGCTTGTCCAGTTCGGCGGCGGTGTCGGGGTTGAGGTGGCGCAGCAGGCCGTAGCCGAGGCCGCGGTCGGGTACGGCGCGCAGCTGCTCCTTGATCCGTTTCAGGGCCGTGCCCGCGGCCGGGCCGCCGGACAGCGCCTCGTCGAGGTCGACCGGGCCCGGGTCGAGGGCGGCCGGGTGGAACGTGGTGAACCAGCCCATGGTGGCGGAGAGATCGACGCCCTCGGCGATGTCCTCCTCGCGCCCGTGGCCCTCAAGACCGACGAGGAGCGAGCGGTCCGCGAGGTCGCCGCGCTGCTCCCGCCAGACGGCGGCGGCCACCGCGAAGGCGCTCAGCAGCACGTCGGGAACGGCGGCCCGGTAGGCGGCGGGCACCGTCGTGAGCAGCGGGACGGTGACGTCCTCGGGGAGCACGAACTTCTCTTCCCGTACGGTCGCCGCGGTGTCGCGGGCGGGGTCCAGGGCCCGGTCCAGCAGGGGCCGTGCCCGGTCCAGCGTCTCGGTCCACCAGGGCAGTTCGCGCACGCGTTCCGCCGAGCGGGCCTCCTCGGCCAGGAGGCGGCTCCAGCGGCGGAACGAGGTGCCGGTGCGGTGCGGGCGCGGGGTCTGCCCGGACCGCAGGGCCTGCCAGGCGTCGGCCAGCCCGGAGGTGATGATCCGCCAGGACACGCCGTCGACGACCAGGTGGTGGGCGACCAGGAGCAGCCGGTCCGTGCCGCACAGGACCGCCTGGAGCATGCGTCCGGCCCGGGGGTCGAGGCGCGCCGCCGCGTCGGTCAGGTGCCGGTGGAGGTCCGGCCCCTGCGCCCGGGTCAGCAGGTCGCGCGCCCGTACGGTGCCCTCGGCGGGGACCACCAGACGGCTGCCGTCGTCCGCCAGGCGGGCGCGCAGCATGGCGTGCCGGTCCAGGAGCGCTTGCAGGGCGGCGCAGGCGTCGTCCTCGCTCAGGTCCGGGGGCGTCACCAGCAGGACGGCCTGGGCGAGTCCGCCGTAGGAGCCGTCCGGTCCGGCCGTCCACCGCATGAGCGGGGTGAGCGGCACCTCGCCCACGGGATCGTCGGCCTGGACCTCGTTCTCGGCGCGGCCGGTCGCGGCGGCGTCCGCTGCCAGTCCCGCCGGGGTGGGCGACTGGAAGACCTGCCGGGGGCTGAGGGCCAGGCCCGCCTTGCGGGCCAGGGTGACGAGCCGGATGGAGACGATGCTGTCGCCGCCCAGCTCGAAGAAGTTGTCGTCGACGCCGACCCGCCCGAGTCCGAGGACGGTGGCGAACAACGCGCAGAGCCGCCGCTCGCGTTCGTTCGCGGGCTCCCGGGCCGGACCGGCGCCGATGGCGGTCCCGGGCGCGGGCAGACCGGCCCGGTTCACCTTGCCGGACGGCAGCAGCGGGAACGCGTCCAGGAAGGTGAGGGTCCGGGGCACCATGTGCTCGGGCAGCCGCTCCTGGAGCCAGTCGCGCAGCCCGGGCAGGGCCTCGGGATCCGCCAGGCAGTATCCGGCGAGTTGCCTGACGCCCGGGACGTCCTCGCGGACGACGACCACGCCGCGCCGGACTCCGGGATGCTGTTCGAGGATCGCCTCGATCTCCTCCAGCTCGACGCGCATGCCGCGGATCTTCACCTGGTTGTCGGCGCGGCCGAGGAACTCCAGGGTGCCGTCGCGCTGCCAACGCACCAGGTCGCCGGTGCGGTAGAGGCGTTCGCCGGGCGGGCCGAACGGGTCGGCGACGAAGTGGTCGGCGGTGCGGCCCGGGTCGTTGACATAGCCGCGGCCGAGGTAGACGCCGCCCGCGTACAGCTCGCCCGGCACGCCGACCGGGACGGGCTGGAGCCGGTCGTCCAGGACGTACAGCCGGGTGTTGGAGTTGGGCCGCCCGATGGAGACGGCGCTGCGGATCGCCCCGGTGCGGTAGACGACATGGCTGACGCCGATGGTGGCCTCGGCCGGTCCGTACCCGTGGTACATCACCGCCTCGCTCGCGGCGCGGAAGCGGGCGAACAGTTCGGGGGTGAGCACCTCGCCGCCGCACCACACGTGTTTCAGCGAGGCGGCGCGGCGGGCGAAGCCGTCCAGTTCGAGGAGCAGGTCGAGCATCGAGGAGACCAGGTAGGTGAAGGTCACCCGGTGCCGTTCGACGGTGTCGAGGAGGTAGTCGACGTCCCGTTCGCCGCCGGGTTCGGCGATCACCACCCGGCCGCCGTTGACCAGCGGCAGGAAGATCTCGTTGATGGAGATGTCGAAGCCGAGCGGCGCCTTGAACAGGGCCGCGTCGCCGGTGCCGAAGCCGAGCAGGCCGCGCTGCCACAGCAGCCGGTGGGCGATGGCCCGGTGCCGGATCATCGCGCCCTTGGGGACGCCGGTCGAGCCGGAGGTGTAGATGACGTAGGCGAGGCCCTCCGGGTCGACGTGCACCCGGGGCCTCTCGGCGGTGGGGCCGTCCAGGGCGACCTCGACGACGGGCGGCGCGTCCTCCCCCAGGAGACTGTCGTCACCGGGCCGGCCGAGTACGGCGGTCAGGGCCGCGCCGCGGCACACCTCGGCGATGCGCCGGGCCGGCCAGGACGGCTCCAGCGGGACGAAGGCCCCGCCCGCCTTCAACACGGCGAGCAGCCCGACGACCATCTCCACGGACCTCTCCAGGTGGATGCCGACGCAGCGCTCCGGGCCCACCCCGAGGGAGATGAGCCGCCGTGCGAGGCCGTTGGCGCGGGCGTCGAGCTCGCCGTAGGTGAGGGCCGTGCCGCCGGGGACGCCGTACTCGACGGCCACCAAGTGCGGGGTCTTCGCGGCCTGTTCCTCCACCAGCGCGGTCAGTGTGGTGGCCGGCACGGTGCGCGCGGTGTCGTTCCACTCCCCCAGCATCAGGGCCCGCTCGCGCGGGGTGAGGACGTCGCCGGCGGCCACCGGGCGGTCCGGGTGCCGGGCCAGCTCACCGGCCAGGCGGACGAACCGCTCGGTCATCTCCCGGGCGGTCTCCTGGTCGTACAGGTCGGGGCTGTACACCAGGGAGCCGTCGATGCCGCCGGCGCCGGACCGCTCGAACACGTGGAAGGCCAGGTCGGTCTTGGCGGTGTAGAAGCCGACCCGCCGCTCGGTCAGGGTGAGCCCGGCGAAGTCCCGGCGGTCGGCGGGGGCCTGCTGGTGGGCGAGCATCACCTGGAACAGCGGGTGGCGGCCCATCGAGCGCGTGGGCCCGAGCGCGTCCACCAGCCGTTCGAAGGGCAGGTCCTGGTGGGCGTAGGCGTCCACGTCGGCCTCGCGCACCCGGGCGAGCAGCGCACGGAACGTCGGCGCGCCGGAGACGTCGGTGCGCAGCACGAGGGTGTTGACGAACAGGCCCACGAGGTCGTCCAGGACGGGGTCGCCGCGCCCGGCCACCGGGGTGCCCAGGGGGATGTCGTCGCCGGCGCCGAGCCGGCCGAGCAGCACGGCGAGGGCGGCCTGGAGGGCCATGAAGACGGTGCCGCCGGCCTGGGCGGACAGGTCCCGCAGCGCCCGGTGGGTTGCCGCGTCGAGGGCGAAGTCCACGGCGCCGGCCCGGTAGCCGGGCACGGGCGGGCGGGGCCGGTCGACGGGCAGCTGGAGCTCCTCGGGCAGCCCGTCCAGGCGCCGTGACCAGTAGCCCACCTCCTCGGCGGTGTACGCCTCGTCGAGCAGGTCGCGCTGCCACAGGGTGTGGTCGGCGTACTGCACGGCGAGCGGCGGCCAGGCGGGGGGCGTGCCGCGCAGCCGGGCAGTGTAGGCGGTCTCCAGGTCGCGCAGCAGCGGTTCGGCCGACCAGCCGTCGGTGGCGATGTGGTGGACGAGCAGGAGCAGGACGTGGTCGTCGGGGGCGAGGGTGTACAGGGTGGCGCGGACCGGGATCTCGCGGTCCAGGGCGAAGGAGTGGGCGGCGGCCTCGCTCAGCAGCGCGTCGAGGTCGTCGGCGTGCGTGGTCACCGTCTCGAAGGGCACGGCGGTGTCCGTGCGGATGTCCTGCCGGGGGACGCCGTCGTCGTCGGGGAAGACCGTGCGCAGGGCCTCGTGGCGGTCCACGACGTCCTGGAGCGCCGCGCGCAGGGCCTCGGGGTCGAGCGGTCCGGTGAGGTGGACGGCGGTGGGGATGTTGTAGGTGGGGGTCGGCCCCTCCAGCCGGTACAGGAACCACAGCCTGGCCTGGGCGAAGGACAGCGGCACCGGGTCCGGGCGCCGGGCCGGGAGCAGCGGGGGCCGCCGCCGGGCGGGCGCCTCCAGCAGGGGTGCGAGGGCGGCGGCGGTGGGCGTGTCGAAGACGGCCCGCAGCGGCAGGACGACGTCCAGCTCGGCGCGGACGCGGGCGACGAGCCGGGTGGCGAGGAGGGAGTGCCCGCCGAGAGCGAAGAACTCGTCGTGGATGCCCACGGAGGGCAGCCCGAGCAGGTCCGCGAAGAGGCGGCACAGGGTTGCCTCGGCCTCGGTGCGGGGCGCGGTGGCGGTGGTGAGCGCGGACAGGTCGGGGGCGGGCAGGGCGGCGCGGTCGAGTTTGCCGTTGGGGGTCAGCGGCAGGGCGTCCAGCACGACGACGGCGGAGGGCACCTGGTGGCCGGGCAGGGTGCCGGCCAGGGCCTGCCGGATCTCCGGCGGCTCCGGGCGGACGCCGGGGCGCGGGACGACGTACGCAAGCAACTGGGCATCCCCCTGGGCGTCCTGACGTACGGTCACCACCGACTGGGACACCCCGGGCAGCGCGGCCGCCGCGGCCTCCGTCTCGCCCGGCTCGACCCGGAAACCGCGGATCTTCACCTGGTCGTCGGCCCGGCCGAGGAACTCCAGCGCCCCGTGGGCCGTCCAGCGCACGACGTCGCCGGTGCGGTAGAGACGGGCGCCGGGCGGGCCGTGGGGGTCGGCGACGAAGCGTCCGGCGGTCAGGGCGGGCCGGCCCAGGTAGCCCCGGGCGAGCTGGGATCCGCCGAGGTACAGCTCGCCCGGGACGCCCGGCGGCACCGGCCGCAGGGACGCGTCCAGGACGAGGGTGCGGGTGTTCCACACCGGGCGTCCGATCGGCACGGAGCCCGACGCGGAGCGCGTGCCGTCGGCGCACGGCCATGCGGTCACGTCCACGGCCGCCTCGGTCGGGCCGTAGAGGTTGTGCAGCTCGGTGCCGTCCAGCAGGCGGGCGCAGCGTTCGGCGAGGTCCGCCGGCAGGGCCTCGCCGCTGCACACGATCCGGCGCAGGACGCCCCGGGCCCGCTCGGCGGCGGGGTCGTCGAGGAAGACCCGCAGCATCGACGGGACGAAGTGGGCGGTGGTGACGCGCTGTTCGCGGATCAGCTCGGCGAGGTGGGCGGGGTCGCGGTGGCCGCCGGGGCGGGCGAGCACCAGCACCGCCCCGGTGATCAGCGGCAGGAAGAACTCCCAGACGGAGACGTCGAAGCTCGCCGGGGTCTTCTGGAGCACCCGGTCCTCGGGGCCGACGCGGTAGGTGTCCCGCATCCACAGCAGCCGGTTGACGATCGCGGCGTGCGGGACGACGACGCCCTTGGGGCGGCCGGTGGAGCCGGAGGTGAAGATGACGTACGCGGGGTGCTCGGGGCGCAGCGGTGCGAGCCGTTCACCGTCGGAGAGGGCGGCGGGGTCCAGGGCCGCCAGGCGCTCGCGCAGGGCGGGGTCGTCGAGCAGGAGCGTCGGTGCCGCCGAGGCGGGGACCTTGGCCGCGGCGGTGCTCGATGTCAGGACGAGCGCCGGGGCGGCGTCCTCGATCATCACGGCGAGGCGTTCGGCGGGGTAGCCGGTGTCCAGCGGGACGTAGGCGGCGCCCGCCCGGAGTATCGCGAGCAGCGCCACGACCAGGTCGGGCCCCCGGTCGAGGGCCACGCCCACCAGGCGTTCCGGGCCGACACCGCGGCTGATCAGCAGGCGGGCCAGGCGGTTCGCGCGGGCGTGGAGCGCGGTGTAGCCGAGGGTGAGGTCCTCGAAGGTGAGCGCCGGCGCGTCCGGGGTGCGGGCGGCCTGTTCGGCGAGCAGGCCGGCCAGGGTGGTGCCGGGAACGGGCCGGTCGGTGACGTTCCATTCCCGGAGGACCTGGTGTTCCTCGGCTTCGGACATCAACGGCAGCCGGGACACCGGCCGTTCAGGGTCGGCCAGCCCGGCGGCGAGCAGCGTCTCCAGCCGGGCCAGCAGCCGGTCGACCGTCTCCGGCGTGAACAGGCCGCTGCGGTAGGTGGCCTCGATGCGCAGCTGTCCGCCGGTGAGGAAGGCCTCCAGGGACAGGTCGAACTGAGTGGTGTCGTTGTGGACGGTCTCCCACTCGGCGCTCACCCCGGGCAGCTGCGGTCCCTGGAGCCCCTGGGTGAGGAAGAGCAGCATGACGTCGAACCAGACGGCACGGCCCGGGTGCCGCTCCGGCCGCAGCCGCTCCACCAGCAGGTCGAACGGCATGTCCTGGTGGGCGTACGCGTCGGTGCACAACTGGCGTATGTGTTCGACCAGTTCGGCGGTGCCGGGGTCGCCGTCGAGGTCGGCGCGCAGGGCCAGGGTGTTGCCGAAGTTGCCGATCAGCTGGTCGAGTCCGGGCAGGTCGCGGTTCATCACGGCCGAGCCGATGGGGATGTCGGTGGCTCCGGTGAGGCGGTGGAGCAGCGCGGCCAGGCCCGCGAAAAGCACCATGAACGGGGTCGCGCCGGCGGTGCGGGCGAAGGCCGTGAGCCGCTCGGTGACCCCGGGCGCGAAGGTGCGGAAGCGGCGGTCGCCGTGCGCGGTGGGCTGGGCGGTGCGGGGTGCGTCGGTGGGCAGGGCCAGGGGGCGGGGCGGCGGGACCAGGGCGGTGCGCCAGTGGTCGAGATGGCCGGCCAGCCGCTCGTCGGTGAAGGTGGTGCGCTGCCAGAGCGCGAAGTCGGCGTACTGCGCGGGCAGCGGCCCGAGCCCGGCGTCCGCTCCGGTGACGGCGGCCCGGTAGAGGGCGCTCAGGTCGCGGGAGAGGGCGTTGAAGGTGCCGCCGTCCCAGGCGATGTGGTGCACCGTCAGGACGAGGGTGTGGTCCTGGTCGGTGCGCCGGATGAGCAGGGCCCGCAGGGGGTGGTCGGTGGCGAGGTCGAACGGCGTCGCGGAGGCGGTGCGGGCCAGTGCGGCGGCGCGCCGGTCCTGCTCGTCCGCGGGCAGGCCGTGCAGGTCGGCCGTCGAGAAGGCCAACTCGACGGCTGCATCGACGACTTGGTGAGGTGTTCCGTCACCGGCCGCGGGATACCGGGTGCGCAGCACCTCGTGCCGGGCGAGCAGCCCGGCCAGGGCGGTGCGCAGCGCGTCCGCGTCGAGGGGGCCGCGCAGCCGGATGGCCAGGCACACGTTGTAGGCGGGGCTGGCCGGGTCGAGCTGCTGGAGCAGCCACATGCGGGACTGGGCGTACGACAGCGGCAGTTCGGCCGTGTCCGGGGGCCGGGGCGGGATCCGTTCGGCGGGGGCGGGGGTGTGGGCGAGTCCCGCGCTCTCCAGTCTGCGGCGCAGCAGTTCCCGCTTGCGTGCCGCGAGGTCGCCGGGCCGGTCCGCCTGGGTCTCGGTCACTGGTGTCCGCCTTTCAGCAGCCGTTCGAGGGACGCGGTCCACAGCTCGCCCAGCCCCTCGGTCTCCGCCTGGGTGAAGAGCCGTTCGGGCCAGTGCCAGCACGCCGTGAGGACCGGGCCGCCGGGGTCCTTCCCGTCGTCGATCAGCGCGTCGACGACCAGGGGATAGAGGGCCGGCGCCCCGGGGTCGGCCCACGCGCCCATGGCGCCGGTCTCGGGGGCGCTGGTGAACGCGGCGTCCTCCGGCTGCTCCCCGAGGGTCATGCGGCCCAGGTAGTTGACCGCGATCTGGGGCTGCGGAAGCCGGGCGAGGACGGCGGCGGTGTCCGGGTTGAGGTGGCGCAGCAGGCCGTGGCCGATGCCCTGGTCGGGCAGGGCGGCGAGCTGGTCCCGGACGCGCCGCAGCTGCTGCGCGGGGGCCGCGTCGCCGGGGTCGAGGCGGACCGGGAAGACGCTGGTGAACAGGCCGAGGGTGCCGGACAGGTCGGCGCCCGGCAGGAGGTGCTCCTCGCGGCCGTGCCCCTCCAGAGCGATCAGCACGGAGTCGTCCGGAGCGGGCCGGCCGAGTTCGCGTCGCCACGCCGGCACGGCGAGGGCCAGCGCGGTCAGCAGGACGTCCGGCACGGGGTGCGCGGTGAGGAGTGCGGTGAGGTCCGGGCCGAGCGTGGTCCAGTGGTGGCGCACGGTGGCGTGGGTGTCCCGGGCGGGGTCCAGCGGTCCGGCGCCCAGGTCCGGTTCCGGCCGGTCCGACACCGCTGTCCAGTAGGAGAGTTCGGCCGTACGGCGGTCCGACACGGCCTCGGCCCGCAGCGCCCGGGCCCACTCCCGGAAGGTGGTGCCCGGCGGCGGGAGCTGTGTGCCGTGCCAGGCCGCTGCGAGATCGGCGGCGAGGACGCCCCAGGAGGCGGCGTCGGTGACCAGGTGGTGCAGGACGGCCAGCAGCCGCCCCTCGCGGTCAGGACCGGTGTCGAACCACAGGAACCGCGCCACCCTCCCGGCAGCCGGGTCGAGTTCGGCGGCCAGGTCCTCGAAGGCGCCGGGCACGAGGGTGCCGATCGTGGCGTGGTCCAGCCGTGCGGCGTCGGTGCGTCGTACGCAGTCGGCGGCGCGTGCGGTGCCGACCGGTGCGGTCCGCAGGTGCCAGGCTCCGTCGCCGTCCCGGGTGAGCGTGGAGCGCAGCAGGTCGTGCCGGTCCAGGACCGTCTGGACCGAGCGGTGCAGTCCGTCGAGGTCCATGCCGGGCGGGGTGCGCAGGAAGCGGGCCTGGCTGAGCGTGCGGAACAGGCCGCCTTGTCCGGCGAGCCGGGCGAGCATCGGGGTGAGCGGGATGTCGCCGACGCCCGCGTCCGGGTCCGCCTCCCGGCGCCGGGCGGTACCGACGACCTCCGCGAGCCCGGCGACGGTCGGCTGCTCGAACACGTCCCGCGGCGAGAGGGCCAGCCCGGCCGCGCGGGCCCGGCCGACCAGCCGCATAGAGACGATGCTGTCGCCGCCGAGCGCGAAGAAGCTGTCGTGCACGCCGACCGAGCCCAGCCCGAGGGCCTGCGCGAACAGTGCGGCGAGGCGTTCCTCGGCCGCGGTGCGGGGCGGCTGGGCGGCGGGCCCGGCGGTGCGGGACGGGGCCGGGAGCGCGGTGGTGTCCAGCTTGCCGTTGAGGGTGAGAGGGAACGCGTCGACCGGGACGAACGCCGACGGCACCATGTAGTCGGGCAGGACCGCGGCCGCGGCCCGGCGCAGCAGCTCCGCCGTCTCCTCGGCGGGCGGCGCGGCCGGGCTCGTCACGACGTAGGCGACCAGGCGGCGGACGCCGGGAGTGTCCTCGCGGAGGACGACCGCGGCACGTTCGACGAGTTCGTGGTCGAGGAGGACCGCCTCGATCTCGCCGGGTTCGATCCGGTAGCCCCGGATCTTGACCTGGTCGTCGATCCGGCCGAGGCACTCCACCAGGCCGTCCTCGGTCCACCGGGCGATGTCGCCGGTGCGGTACATCCGCGCGCCGGGCCGTCCCGAGAAGGGGTCGGCGACGAAGCGGCTCGCGGTGGTCGCCGGCCGGCCCAGGTAGCCACGGGCCAGTCCCTCGCCGGCGATGTACAGCTCGCCGTCGACGCCCGTGGGTACGGGGTTGAGGTGCCCGTCGAGGATGTACAGGGTGGCGCCCGCCACGGGGCGGCCGATCGCGGGCCGGTCGCTGAGCGCGAGGTCGCAGTCCGCGGAGTCGACGGTGCACTCGGTGGGCCCGTACAGGTTGTGCGCGGCCAGTCCGTCCGTCTCGCGCAGGGTGCGCCACAGGTCGGGCGGTACGGCCTCGCCGCCGACACCCAGCACCTTCAGCCCGGCCCGCCAGTCGCCGCCGCGCGCGACCACCTCGGCGAGCAGGGACGGGGACAGCTCGATGAACTCGATGCGGTGCTCGGCGAGGAAGCCGCGCAGCGCGTCCGGGTCGCGCCGGATCTCCTCGGGCACCAGGTGCAGTTCGTGCCCGGCGAACATCCACAGCATGGGCTGCCAGGACGCGTCGAAGGCCGTCGGCCAGGCATGGCCCACGCGCAGGGGCCGGCCGCCCGCCGCCTGGGAGGCCGGGGTGTGCAGGGCGGCGTGGTGCGCGGCGAAGAGGTTGACGATGGCCCGCTGCGGCACGACGACGGCCTTGGGACGTCCGGTGGAGCCGGAGGTGTAGATGACGTACGCGGGATGCTCGGGGAGCAGCGGTGCCATGCGGTCGGCGTCCGTGAGATCGGCTCCGTCCGCGTCCGCGAGGCGCCGCCGGGTGCCGGGGTCGTCGAGCAGCAGGGCGGGGACGTCGCCGAGGGTGTCCGGGCCGGGCGCGGTGCCGGTGGTGGCGACCAGCACGACCGGGCGGGCGTCGGCGAGCATCCCGGCGATCCGCTCCCCCGGCCAGGCGGGGTCGAGGGGCAGATAGGCCGCGCCCGCCTTCTGGACGGCGAGCAGCGCGGTGATCGTGTCGGGCGTGGGCGGCAGGGCCAGCGCGACGATCCGCTCCGGCCCGGCACCGGACTCGACGAGCACCCGGGCCAGCCGGTTGGCGTTGGTGTTCAACTCGGCGAAGGTGAGCCGGTGTTCGCCGCCGACGACGGCCACCGCGTCCGGTGTCCGGGCGGCCTGCGCCTGGAGCACGTCGGGCATCGTGGCGTACGGGACGGGCAACCGCTGTGCCGCCCCGCGCGCCAGCAGCGCGGCCCGCTCCTCGGGCGCGAGGACGTCCAAGGCCGCCAGCGGTGTGGCGGGCGCGGCCACTACCGCGCGGACGAGCCGCTCGAAGCGCCCGGCGAGCCGCTCCACCGTCGCCCGGTCGTAGCAGTCGGGCCGGAACTCGAAGACGACGCCGAGCCGTTGCTCCGCGAGCACGGCGAGGGTCAGCGGGTAGTGGGTGGCGCCGGAGCCCTTGACGTCGAGGATCCGCAGGCCCGCCTCCGCCTCGGCCCGGGCCACCGCGTCCTGGTCGATCGGGTAGTTCTCGAAGACCAGCAGGGTGTCGAAGAGGTCGCCGGTGCCGGCGAGGCGCTGGATCTCGGTGAGCCCCAGGTACTGATGGTCCATCAGCCGGGACTGCTCGTCCTGGACCCGGCGCAGGAAGGCGGCGGCCGGCTCCCCCAGTGGTACGGACAGCCGCACGGGCACGGTGTTGATGAACAGGCCGATCATCGACTCCACGCCGGCGAGTTCGGCGGGGCGCCCGGCGACGGTCGCGCCGAACACCACGTCGTCCCTGCCGGTCAGCCGCGCCAGCAGCAGGGCCCACAGGCCCTGGACGACGGTGTTGACGGTGACGCCCAGGTCGCGGGCCGTGCGCCGCACACCGGCGGTGAGTTCCTCGGACAGCCGCAGCGTGTGCAGCTCGGGCGGTACGGGGACGAGACCGGCCGCCGCGGGCGCGAGCAGGGTCGGTGCCGCCCCGGCCAGCGCCTGCCGCCAGGCCCGGCCGGAGGCCTCCCGGTCCCGGCTCGCCAGCCAGGCGAGGAAGTCCCGGTACGGCCGTACGGCGGGCAGCGGAGCCGAGCGGCCGGGGGCGAGCTGGGCGGCGTACAGCTGGAGCAGTTCCCGGACGAGCAGCGGCACGGACCAGCCGTCCAGCAGCAGGTGGTGGTTGGTGAGGACGAGCAGCCGGCGGTCGCCGCCCCGGTCGACCAGGGTCAGGCGCAGCAGCGGAGGGTCGGTCAGCTCGAAGCGGGCGGCGGCGTCGGCCGTGACGAGTCGTTCGACCTCCGCCTCGTCGGCCGCGTCCGCCTCCCGCCAGTTGACGGGGACCTGCTTGAGGACGACCTGCACGGGCTCGTCCATGTCGTCCTCGTGCAGGAAGGCGCTGCGCAGGTTGGCGTGCCGGGCGAACAGCTCCTCGGCGGCGGTGCGCAGCAGCTCGGGGCGGAGCGGGCCCTCGATCTCCACCAGGGACTGCATGGTGTAGACGTCCTGGGCGCCCTCGTCGAACAGGGCGTGGAACAGCAGGCCCTGTTGCAGCGGGGACAGCGGCAGGACGTCCTCGACCAGGGACCCGTCGTCCGCCGCCCCGGCGGGCTCTGTGCTCATCGGCTCCTCCACCTCGCCTTGACGTTGTCGAGCTGCGACCGGCTGAGCGACACCAGCGGCTCGGCGGTCGCGGAGAACTCCTCTTCCGGGGCGGTGTCGTCCGGCAGGGAGCGGGCGAGACCGGCCGGGGTGCGGTGGGTGAACACGTCCCGGGGCGAGAGCCCGAGTCCGGCCCTGCGGGCCCGGTCGGCCAGCCGGACCGAGACGATGCTGTCGCCGCCGAGGGCGAAGAAGTCGTCGTGGACGCCCACCCGTTCGAGACCGAGGACCTCGGCGAACAGGCCGCACAGCACCTTCTCCGGTTCGGTGCGCGGCGGGTCGAAGGTGCTCGCCTCCGTGAAGTCGGGGGCGGGCAGCGCGCGGCGGTCGAGTTTGCCGCTGGGGGTCAGCGGCAGCGCCTCCAGCACGACCACGGCGGCCGGCACGAGGTGGGCGGGGAGCCGCTCGGCGAGGGCGTGGCGCAGGCCTGCGGCATCCGGCCCGCCGCCTTCCCGTTCCACGTACGCCACGAGCCGCCGAGGCCCCGCACCGTCCTCCCGGGCCACGACCGCGGCCCGGCGCACCCCGGGCAGGGCACGGGCCGCCGCCTCGATCTCACCGGGTTCGACCCGAAAACCGCGGATCTTGACCTGCTGGTCGGCCCGGCCCAGGAACTCCACCACGCCGTCGAGGCGCAACCGGGCCAGGTCGCCGGTGCGGTAGAGGCGGCCGCCGGGCGGACCGAAGGGGTCGGCGACGAACCGCTCGGCGGTGCGGCCGGGTTGGTTCAGGTAACCGCGGGCGAGTCCGTCGCCCGCGAGGTACAGCTCACCGGTCGCTCCGACCGGGACCGGGCGCAGGAAGGGGTCGAGGACATGGACACGGGTACGAGCGATGGGCCGGCCCAGCGGGACGGTACCGGCGGTCTGGTGCCGTGGTGCCGCGGAGTCGGCATGCGGGAGGCCCAGCGGGACGGTGCCGGCGGTAGACCGCCCCGACGCGACGGCGTCCGCGCCCGGTCCCACCAGCGGAGCGCAGTCGGCGGTCTGCTGCCGTTGCGCCGCGGAGCCCGCGCCCGGCGGGCCCAGCGGGCCGCTGCCAGCGGTCGATCGCCCCGGGGCGACGGCGTCCGCGCCCGGTCCCACCAGCGGGGCGCTACCAGCGATCGGCTGCCGTGGTGCCGCGGAATCCGCGCCCGGCGAGCCCAACGGCCCGCTGCCAGCAGTCGATCGCCCCGGCGCGACGGCGTCCGCGCCCGGTCCGCCCAGCGGGGCGCTGCCGACGGTCGGCTGCCGTGGCGCGACGGCGTCCGCGCCCGGTCCATCCAGCGGAGCGCTGCCGACGGTCGGCCGCCGTGGTGCCGCGGAATCCGCGCCCGGCGAGCCCAACGGGCCACGGCCAGCACCCGACCGCCCCGGCACAACGGCATCCGCGCCCGGTCCGCCCAGCGGAACACCCTCGGCGAGCGGCCAGCCGGCCGTGCTCTCGTCACCGGCGTACACATGGACAAGGCTGTCGCCCGCCGCCTCCGAGCAGCCGTAGAGGTTGACGAGGCGGGACCCGGGCCAGCGGGTGGTGATCTGGTGGGCCAGGTCGGTGGGGAGGGGTTCGCCGCTGGAGATCCAGGTGCGGACCGAGCCGAAGCCGCCGGGCGGGGCGGACTCGACGAGGGTGGTGTAGAGGCTGGGGACGGCGGTGAGCAGGGTGGCGCGGTGCCGGTCGGCCAGGGCGGCCAGGGCGGTGGGGTCGCCGGTTGTCTCGTCGTCGGCGAGGGCCACGGCCTCCCCCGCGACCAGCGCGCCGAGCAGTTCGGTCAGGCCGTCGATGAAGCTGATCGGGCTCTTGGCGACGCGGACGCCGGCCGGGCCGTCCGTCAGGTCCCGGCCCCAGGCCAGCCGGTTGGCCAGGGCCCCCTGCGTGCCGAGCACGCCCTTGGGGCGGCCGGTGGAGCCGGAGGTGAAGACGACGTACGCGGGGTGGTCGGGTGACAGCGGCGGGCGCGGTACGGCGATGGCCGTCTCGCGGGGGTCGCAGACCGACTCGGGGTCGAGGGCGAGTCGCCGGGCCGTCTCCCGGTCGCTCACCACGAGCCGTGGGGCCGCGTCCCCGAGCATGAGGGCGATGCGCTCCGGCGGGTAGGCCGGGTCGACCGGCATGCAGGCCGCCCCGGCCTTGAGGACGGCCAGCAGCGCGGTGACGAGGTCCGGTCCGCGCGGCAGGGCGACGGCCACCACGGTCTCGGGACCGGCGCCCCGGGCGAGCAGGGCGGCGGCCAACCCGTGGGCGGCAGCGTCCAGTTGGGTGAAGGTCAGGGTCGTGTCGCCGTGGTGGACGGCGGGGGCCTGCGGGGTGCGGGCGGCCTGTTCCTCGAAGAGGTCGCGGACGGTGGCGCGCTGCGCCGGGGGATCGTGTGGGGTATGGATCCGGCTCCCGGGGACGGTGTCGAGCCGTCCCACCAGTCGTTCCGGATCCTCCGTGAACGTCCGTACGAGTCGGCGCAGTCGGGTCGCGATGCCGGTCACCGTCGCGGCGTCGAGGGCCGTCGGCTGGTGGCTGAAGGTCAGGGTCAGCCGGTCGCCGGGCAGGGCGGTGAGGGTGAGCGGGTAGTGCGTGGCGTCGCGGACCGACACCTCGGTCATGCGGGGGCCGTCGGGCCCGAGGGCGCGGGCGATGCCGTCGTCGTCGATGGGGTAGCTCTCGAACACCAGCAGGGTGTCGAAGAGGAGGCCGTGCCCGGTGGCCCGCTGGATGTCGGCGAGGCCGAGGTGCTGGTGGCCCAGCAGCGCCGCCTGCTCGGACTGGACGCGCAGGAGCAGGTCGGCGAGCGGCTCGGCGGGGCGTAACCGCACGCGTACCGGCAGGGTGTTGATGAACAGCCCGACCATCGACTCGATGCCGGGGACGTCGGCGTCGCGGCCGGACACCGTGGCGCCGAGGACCACGTCCAGCCGACCGGTGTGCTGGGCGAGGAGCACCGCCCACAGGCCCTGGAGCACGGTGCTGACGGTCACCCCCCTGGCGCGGGCGGTGTCGGTGAGGGCCGTGGTCTCCCGCTCGGAGAGTTCCACGACGTGCCGCCCGGGCTGCTCGGCGGGGAGGTCGCGCGCCTCGGGGGCGATGAGGGACGGCTCGTCGAGGCCGTGCAGCGCGGCCCGCCAGGCCTGTTCGGCGGCGGCGCGGTCCTGGCGGGACAGCCAGGCCAGGTAGTCGCGGTAGGGCCGGACCGGGGGCAGGGAGGCCGGGTCGCCGCCCGCGGTGTAGAGCCGGAAGAGCTCGCGGACCAGCACGGGCGCGGACCAGCCGTCCCACAGGAGGTGGTGGGAGGTGATCAGTAGCCGGTGGTCCCGCTGCCCGAACGCCACCAGCCGCAACCTCAGCAGCGGCGGGCGGGCGAGGTCGAAGCGGGCCTCCCGGTCCCGGGCGAGCAGGTCGTCGAACGCCGTCTGCCGCCCGGCCGGCGGCAGTCCGGACAGGTCGGTGACGCGCCAGGGCGTCCGGATCCCGCCGGCGATCACCTGCACGCGCTGCCCCGACCGCCGGGTGCGGAACGCGGCCCGGAGGTTGGCGTGCCGGGCCAGCAGGGCGTCGGCGGCCGTGCGCAACCGGCCCTGGTCCAGCGGCCCTTCGAGCCGGATGACCAGCTGTCCGGTGTAGACGTCCCGGGCGTGCTCGTCGTACAGGGCGTGGAAGACCATGCCCTCCTGCGTCGGCGACAGCGGGAGGACGTCCTCCACGGCCGGGCGGGGCGCCATCAGTCGCCGGCTCCGCGCATGGCCTCGGCCAGGCTGCGCGGGCGCATGTCCGTCCAGTGCCGCTCGATGTGCTCCAGGCAGGCGGCCCGGGTGTCCGGGCCGTGCACGCTCTCCCAGCCGGCCGGGACGGGGGCGAAGTCGGGCCACAGGGAGTACTGGCCCTCGTCGTTCACCAGGACGCGGAAGACGCCGCTGTCGTCGTCGAACGGGTTGGCCATGGCTCAGTTCCTCTCCTGCTGGGTGAACGCTCCCGAGTACTGGTCCGGCGCCCCGGGCACCGGCTCGGCCGGGTCCGCGCCGAGCGCGAGGATCCGGTTGGCCTTGTCGACGTGGACGACCCGGGGCCGGTGGGCGGCCCGTTCGGACTCGTCGAGCACGGCGAACGACATGATGATCACGAGGTGGCCGGGGTGGACGAGGTGGGCGGCGGCCCCGTTGACGCCGATGACGCCGGTGCCGCGTTCGCCGGTGATGGCGTAGGTGGTGAGCCGGGCGCCGTTGTCGATGTCGACCACGTGGACCTGCTCGCCCTCGGTGATGTCGGCGGCGTCCATGAGGTCCTGATCGATCGTCAGGGACCCTACGTAGTGCAGATCGGCCTGGGTGACGGTGGCTCGGTGGATCTTGCCGTTGAGCAAGGTGCGCTGCACCATGACCCCCTGAGGAGTAGCACTTAGGTGAGGCTAACCTAAATCAACATCGCCGCGTCCGGAAGAACGGCTACGCGGAACAGTTGCGGAAGAACTCCAGAAGCACCCGGTTCACTTCGTCCGGGCGCTCCAGGTAGCCGTAGTGGCCGCAGCCCTTGATCTCCTGGTAGAGGGCGCCGGGCACGGCCTCGGCGACCTCGCGGCTCAGGCGGGGCGGCAGGACGAGGTCGTCCGCGAAGCCGATCACCAGGCAGGGCACGTCGATCGCCCGGTAGGCGTCGAGCCGCCCCTCGGGGACCTCCAGGCCGAGCTGGGCGCGTACGCCCGGTCCGGTGGGCTCCGGCGACAGCTCGAAGAGCTCCAGCCAATCCCGGACCCGCTGTTCGTCGTCGAGGGTGGCGGGCGAGAGGTTCGTCAGGGCCCGCACCCAGGCCGCGTAGGCGGGTGGCAGCCGGGCTCCGCTGTCGTACAGGGCGCGTTCGGCCGCGGCCATGGCGGCGCGCAGGGGGTCGGTCCGGCCCCGGGTGGCCATCAGCACGCCCTGCCGCACGAGCCGGGGCCGTCGCAGCATCAGTTCCTGGACGACGTACGCCCCCATGGAGACGCCGACGAGGCGGCAGGGTGCGAGGCCGAGGTGCTCGATGAGGCCCGCGGTGTCGGCCACGAGGTCGTCGACGGTGAAGCCTCCGGGGCACTCGTCGCTCGGCGGGACGCCCCGGTTGTCGAAGGTGACCACGCGGTGCCCGGCGTCGACCAGCGCGGGCACCTGGTGGAGGTGCCAGGCGCGCCCTCGGGCCCCGCGGCCCATGACCAGGACCACGGGCTCGCCGTGGCCGGTGTCGTCGTAGTGGATCCGGACTCCGTCGATGGTCGTGCTCGGCATGCGTCTCCTCGCGGGCGCGGGGTCAGTCGGTGGCCGGTGACGTCTCGGCGGGCGTCGCCTGTCCCTCGCCGGCGGGCGGTCCCTGGAGCGTGGCCTTGCGCAGCCCGGGCAGGGCGAGGGCGACCGCCGCCACCCCGGCCAGGCACACCACTCCGCCGACCACGGCGGCGCCGGCCGAGGAGCCGAGCGCCCGGGCCACCAGGCCCGCCTCGACGTTGCCTACGGAGGGTCCGGCGGTGGCCTGGGCGAGCCAGAGGCTGCCGACCCGGCCCTGGAGGCGGTCCGGCGTGTAGTGCTGGAGCAGCGCCCGGCGCAGGATTTCGGAGACGGTGTCACCGAGGCCCGCCAGGGCCAGGAAGACCAGCGCGCTCCACAGGCTGGGACTCAGGCCGAAGCAGGTGATCGCCAGGCCCCACAGCGCGACCGCGCCGATCAGGGCGCGTCCGGTGTGGTGGATCCGGCCGGTCCAGCCGCTGGCCAGGGCGCCGCAGAACGAGCCGACGGCGGGGGCGGTATAGAGGAGGCCGACGGTGGAGGGGCCGCCGCCGAAGTGCTCGGTGCCGAGTTCCGGGAACAGCGCGTACGGCATGGCGAAGACCACGGCGCACACGTCGATCAGCAGCAGCCCGGCGACGACCTGGTTGCCGCGCAGGAAGCGCAGCCCCTCGCCCATGGCCTTCAGCGGGTGCTGCGGCTCCCCGGCCCCCTCGGGCGCGAGGCGGGGCAGCGGGGCGAGCAGGGCGAGGCCCACGACGTAGATGACCGCGTCGGCCGCGAAGCACAGCGCGACGCCCGGCCCGGCCGCGATCACGCCCGCGAGCGAGGGCCCGGCCATGGCGCCGAGCTGGGCGGTGAGGGTCATCAGCGCCCCGGCGGCGGCCAGTTGGCCCGGCGCCACCAGGGCCGGGGTCGCGGCCATCAGGGCCGGTCCGCCGAGTCCGCTGGCGCCGCCCGCGAGGACGGCCGCGACGAAGACGAACCACAGCTGCGGGTCGGGCAGGGCCGCGTTCACCGCGAGACCCGTGATCACCACGGCGGTCGCGGCCCGGGTCACGAGCACGATCCGGCGCCGGTCGACACGGTCGGCGAGCACCCCGCCCGCGACCAGCCCGACCAGCAGCGACAGGCCCAACGACAGGCTAGTCAGGCCCACTTGCACCGACGAGCCGGTCAGCTCGTAGACCTGGATACTGGCGGCGACCGAGGTGAGGTGCGTGCCCAGCATGGAGATCGCCTGGGTGGCGAACAGCAGCCGGAAGTCCCTGCCGGCCCTCAAGGGTGTGATGTCGACGACGACTTCTCCCAGTCGCACCTTCGCACCTAGCCCCTCAGGGACGGCGCGGCGAGCGGCGCCGGTTGCGCGGGCACGACGTACGGGGCGACGCTGCGCAGCTTCTCGCAGGTCTCCTCCAGCTCCCGGACGGGCGTCGACCCGGCGAGAATGCCGGCGCCGGCCCGCAGCCAGGTGCGGCCGTCCTCCTCGAAGAGGCTGCGCAGGACCAGGGCCGCGTCGAGCGAGCCGTCGCTGCCGGCCATGAGCGCGGCGCCGCTGTAGACGCCGCGCGGTTCCTTCTCCAGCCGGGCTATGCAGTCGTACGCCGGTGCCTTGGGGATGCCGGAGGCGGTCACGGCCGGGAAGACGGCGCGCAGCACGTCCCAGGCGGTGGCGTTCTCGGCGAGCAGTCCGTGCACGCTGGAGCCGAGGTGCTGGACGCTGCCGCGCCGGCGCACGCTCAGCAGGTCGCGCACGGAGACCGTGCCGGGACGGCACACGGTGGCCATCTCCTCCTCCGCCAGTTTCACGGACAGCACGTGCTCGGAGATCTCCTTGGGGTCGGCGAGGAGTTCGGCGCGCAGCCGCTCGTCCTCCCGCTCGCCCAGGCCCCGGGCGCGGGTCCCGGCGAGCGGCTGGGTGAGGGCCTGGCCGTCCGCGCCGACCTCGGCGACGGTCTCGGGGCTGAAGCCGACGACCCGGCGCCCGCCGAGGTTCATCAGGTAGGAGCGGGCGGGGGTGTTGTGGGACCGGCCGTGCACATAGGTGGCGACGAAGTCGACCGGGAACGGCACCGGGACGGTGCGGGAGAGGATGACTTTCTGGAGCTCGCCGGCCCGGATCTCCTCGATCGCGCGGGCGACGAGGCCGGGGTAGGTGCCGTCGGCGTCCGCCACGTCGATCGGCCGGGCCTCCACCGGGTCGCGGGTGACGGGGGCGGCCAGCAGCCCCACTAACGCCCGGAGTGTCTCCGGGTCGGTGCTGCGCACCTCGGCCTCGTCCTGACGGAGCCTCACCTCGCTGTGCGGGACGACGAGATGGAGCAGCCGCCCGGCTCCGGCCCGGTCGGGGCGGCCGGCGTTCAGGTGCGCGAACTCGTAGGCCATCCAGCCGTAGGCGTGCCAGTCCTCGACGGCCATCCGGCCGAGCTGTTCCTGGACTTGGCGCAGGGGGTGCGGTCCGAGCGGGACCGCGGCGTCCTCGGCGAGCCAGCGGCGGCGGACTTCGGAGCGGTCGACCACGACCTCACCGAGCGCGCCTCCGGCGAACCACCACTCGCCGTCCCTCTCGTAGACCATGTACTGGTCGAACAGTCCCGACTCGGCCAGCCTGGCGGCCAGCAGGACGGGGTCTCCGGGCAGTTCCGTCCGCGCGCTTCGGTACCGCAGCAACGACTACCTCCCGAGCTTAGGTTAACCTAACCTAAGGTAAGACCCTAGCCTCCGCATCGAAGTCTCGTCCAGGCTTGACCCTGATCTTCCATTAGGCAAGCCTTTCCTAAACAGCAGGCGGGAGTTGAGGATGCTCGACGGTTGGGTGCCCTGGCCGGACGCGGTGGCGGAGAGGTATCGGGCCGAGGGGTTCTGGGAGGGCCGGCCGCTGGACCGGCTGCTGCGGGACCGGGCCGAGCGCGACCCGGAGCGGACCGCGCTCGTGGACGCGCAGGGTGCTCGGTGGACGTACGCCGAGCTGGACGCCCGCGCCGACCGCCGGGCCGCGGGACTGCGGCGGCTCGGCATCGGCGCCGGGGACCGCGTGGTGGTCCAACTCCCCAACACCGACGCCTTCGTGGTGCTGTTCTTCGCGCTGCTGCGGGCCGGGGCGGTGCCGGTGCTCACGCTGCCCGCGCACCGGGAGAGCGAGATCGTCCACGTCGCCGAGACGTCCGGCGCGAAGGCGTACGCGATCCCCGACACGCACGACCACTTCGACCACCGGGCGCTGGCCCGGGCCGTCCGCAAGGCCGTGCCCGGTGTGGAGCACGTCCTGGTGGCCGGTGATCCCGCGGAGTTCACCGCGCTGGACGAGGTGGACGCCGACCC
This sequence comes from Streptomyces lomondensis, assembly GCF_014651035.1. Classification (GTDB taxonomy): domain Bacteria; phylum Actinomycetota; class Actinomycetes; order Streptomycetales; family Streptomycetaceae; genus Streptomyces; species Streptomyces lomondensis. The sequence continues at coordinate 564,272 of NZ_BMWC01000004.1, read as the reverse complement.
GGTCCCGCTGCCGGTGCCCGACCCCTCGGACGTCGCGGTGCTGCTGATGTCCGGCGGCACGACGGGCAAGCCCAAGCTCATCCCGCGCACGCACGACGACTACGCCTACAACGTCCGTGCCAGCGCCGAGGTCTGCGGCTTCGACAGCTCCACCGTCTACCTCGTCGTGCTGCCGACCGCGCACAACTTCGCGCTCGCCTGCCCCGGTCTGCTCGGCACGCTGCTGGTGGGCGGCACCGTCGTCCTCTCCCCCACGCCGAGCCCGGAGGACGCCTTCGCGCTGATCGAGCGGGAGCGGGTCACCGTCACCGCCGTGGTCCCGCCGATCGCCCTGCTGTGGCTGGACGCCGTGGAGTGGGAGGAGGCCGACCTGTCGTCGCTGCGGCTGCTCCAGGTCGGCGGCTCCAAGCTGGGCGCCGAACCCGCGGCCCGTGTCCGACCCGCCCTCGGCTGCGCCCTCCAGCAGGTCTTCGGCATGGCCGAGGGCCTGCTCAACTACACGCGCCTCGACGACCCGCCGGAGCTGGTCGCGGGCACCCAGGGCCGCCCGATGTCCCCGGCCGACGAGATCCGGGTGGTCGACGAGGACGGACACGACGTGCCGCCCGGCGGGACCGGTGAGCTGCTCACCCGCGGCCCCTACACCCTGCGCGGCTACTACCGGGCGCCCGAGCACAACGCCCGCTCCTTCACCGAGGACGGCTTCTACCGCACCGGCGACCTGGTGCGCGTCCTGCCCTCCGGGCATCTGGTCGTCGAGGGCCGGGCCAAGGACCAGATCAACCGGGGCGGCGACAAGATCTCCGCCGAGGAGCTGGAGAACCACCTCCTCGCCCACCCCGCGGTGCACGACGCGGCCGTGGTCGGCATGCCCGACGCGACCATGGGCGAACGCACCTGCGCCTACCTCGTGCTCCGCGGCGAGACGGCACCGACCCAGCGGGAACTGGCCGCGTTCCTCACTGAGCGGGGCGTCGCCGCGTACAAGCTGCCCGACCGGGTGGAGGTGGCCGACGCCTTCCCCCGCACCTCCGTCGGCAAGATCGACAAGAAGGAGCTGGGCCGCAGGATCGCCGCCCGGCTGCGCGCGGAGGGCAGCGGTGCCGGCTGAGACCACCGCTCCGGCCCGCCCGGAGAAGCCGTCCCCGGCGCCGCCCGCCCGCCGCCGGACCTCCACCCGCACCCTCGCCGTCCTGGGCGCCCTGCTGCTGCTCCTCGCGGCCGTCCTGCTCAGCCTAGCCATCGGGTCGCGGTCGCTGCCGGTGTCCGTCGTCGTGGACGCGCTGCGGCACGACGACGGCTCGACCGCCGCCTCCGTCATCTGGGACGTGCGGGTGCCGCGCACCCTCGCGGGCATCGCCGCGGGCGCCGCGCTCGGTGTCGCGGGCGCGCTCATCCAGGCGCTCACCCGCAACCCGCTGGCCGATCCCGGACTGCTCGGCGTCAACGCCGGCGCCGCCACCGGGGTCGTCCTGTCCATCACCGTGCTGGGCCTGACCAGTCTGTGGGCCTCGGTGTGGTTCGCCCTGGCGGGCGCGGTGATGGCGGGCCTGCTCGTGTACGGGCTGGCCTCGGGCGGACGCGGCGGTGCCACGCCCGAACGGCTCGCGCTCGGCGGCGCGGTGATCGCCGCGGTGTTCACCGGGATCAGCCAGACCCTGATGCTGCTCGACGCGCAGGCCCTGGACCAGTTGCGGTTCTGGAGCGTGGGCTCGCTCGCGCGGGCCGACAGCGCCACGCTGACGACCATCACGCCGTTCGTCGCCGTGGGCCTGGTGGTGGCGCTCGGCCTGGTCCGGCCGCTCAACGCGATGGCCCTCGGCGACGACGCCGCCCGCTCGCTCGGCGCCCATCTGCACCGCACCCGCTTCCTCGGGCTGCTCGCCGTCACGCTGCTGTGCGGCGCGGCGACCTCGGCCGTCGGCCCGCTGGTGTTCGTCGGGCTCGCCGTCCCGCACATGGCCCGGATGATCGCCGGCGCCGACCAGCGCTGGACGCTCCCGCTGTCCCTGCTGCTGGCCCCGGCCCTGCTGCTGTTCGCGGACGTCCTCGGCCGGGTCGCCGTCCGCCCCGACGAACTCGACGCGGGCGTGGTCACGGCGGTCGTCGGGGCACCGGTGTTCATCGCGCTCGTCCGGCACCGCAGGGTGGTGGCCGCGTGACGACGCAGACCCCCGCACCCGCCGGGCTCCCCGCCCGCACCCACGTCCTACGGAGCCGCTCCCACCGCTTCTCCCTACGGCTGGACGTGCGCGCCCTGACGGTCTGCCTGCTCGTGCTGGCCGCCACGGCCGCAGTGGGCGTCCTCGCCCTGGGCACCGGTGAGTACACGATCTCCCCGGCCGACGTCGTCCGCACGCTGCTCGGCAACGGCAGCCCCCGGACCGACTTCGTCGTGGGTGAGCTGCGGCTGCCGCGGCTGCTGACCGGCATTCTCGTCGGGGCCGCCCTCGGGGTGAGCGGCGCGCTCTTCCAGAGCCTGTCCCGCAACCCGCTCGGCAGCCCCGACATCGTCGGCTTCACCTACGGCTCGGCCACCGGCGGCCTGCTGGTCGTGCTGGTCGCGGGCGGCACCGGCGGCCAGGTGGCGCTCGGGGCAGTGGGCGGGGGCCTGGCGACCGCCGTCCTGGTGTACGTCCTCGCCTGGCGGCACGGTATCCACGGGTTCCGGCTCGTCCTCGTCGGCATCGGCGTCAGCGCCCTGCTCCAGGGCGTGAACGCCTACCTGCTGGCCAAGGCGCGGTTCACCGAGGCCGCCCAGGCCATGGTGTGGCTCAACGGCAGCCTCAACGGCCGGGGTTGGGCCGACGTGCGGCCCGCCGCGCTGGGACTGCTCGTGGTGCTACCGCTGATCATGTGCGTCGCGGGCCGGCTGAAGATCCTGGAGATGGGCGACGACGTCGCGGGCGGGCTCGGGGTGTCCGTGCAGCGCACCCGGCTGGTGATGCTCGTCCTCGCCACGGCCGCCTGCGCGGTCGCCACCGCCGCGGCCGGGCCGATCCCGTTCGTCGCCCTCATCGCGCCCCAGCTGGCCCGGCGCCTGACCCGGCAGCCCGGCCCGAACCTCCTCGCCGCCACCTGCACCGGCGCCCTCCTCGTGGTCACCGCGGACTTCGCCTCCCAGCACCTCCACGAGTCGGCCCAGCTCCCGGTCGGTGTCGTGACCGCGGTCGTCGGCGGCCTGTACCTGGGCCTGCTGCTTCGCCGGCAGCGACGGGCCGGGCGCATCTGAGGGACGTGCCGGGCCGCATCGGGGGCCGCACTCGGAGACCAGGACGCCTCCCCGGCCGGACGGCGAACGCCGGAACGGACCCGGGTGGGGACATCGTCCACGGGGCGACGCCGCCGCCCGCTCGTCGTCGCCGTGGGCCGGACCGGATGGCCCGCCGCCCCCTGGGCACTCGGCAGGTACCGGCCCGCGGGGGCGCCGAGCGTGCGCCCTGCGTGAGCCGGTACCTTGCTGGGGAAGGCCACTGCGGGGAGAAGCACATGACCGATCCGACGATCACAGACGAGGACGCCCTCCGTCCGCTCCCGAAGGACGGGAGTCCCTCGGGCGGGCCCGGCCGGCTTCTGGGCGCCGTCATGGGCGATCTCAGGGCCGTGGACGGCGCCCTGTACGCGGCGGTGGCCGCCACCCCCACACCCACGCTCGACCGGACGCTGCGCCATCTGTCCCACGCGGCCGACCACTCGAAGATCTCGTTCACCATCGCCGCCGCCCTGGCCCTGGGCGGGAAACGGCCGCGCAGGGCCGCGCTCGCCGGTGTCGGCGCGATCGCCGTGGCCTCGGCCTCCGCCAACCTGCTCGGCAAGCGCCTGGTGCGCCGCGCCCGGCCGGACCGGGAGGCGGCCCGGGTGACGGTGGACCGGCACGTCCCGATGCCGACGTCGGCCTCGTTCCCGTCCGGGCACACGGCGTCGGCGGTCGCGTTCGCCACCGCCGTCGGCGTGGTCCTGCCCCCGGCGGCGGTGCCGCTCGGGGCGCTGGCGAGCGCCGTCGGCTACTCCCGTATCCACACGGGCGTGCACTACCCGGGCGACGTGGCCGCGGGCGCGGTCCTCGGCATCGCGAGCGCCGCCGCGGCGCTGGCGGCGGCAGCGGCCACTCCCTCGGCGAAGACCCAGGCCCTCCTGGCGGCGGCCCGCTCGTGGCCGCGCATCGGCATCGGCAGGTGAGGCGCCGGTCCGGTGCCGGGCGTGGGGCCACCGCCCCGCGCCCGGCACCCCTGCGCTGACGAACCGTCAGCCGAGGGCCTTCACGGCCTGGTAGTACGTCCACGCCGTGCTGTCGCACGAGGTCTTCGTGCCGCCGCTGTAGGCGGCGCAGACCCTCTTCAGGTCCTCGTGGAAGGCGTTGTCGAGACGGGGCTTGTTCGCGCTGAAGGTGCCCGCGGCCTTGTAGTTGCGGTAGCCGAAGTCGTGCCGGGCGCAGGACATCGCGAAGGGGAAGCCGAACGGGTTGTCCGGCGAGGAGGAGCAGTGGTCGGTCGACCAGTCGAAGGCGTACGCGGACCAGGCGGCCTGGTTCGCCCGGGCGGCGGCCCAGGCGCTGTAGCTCGACGCGCTGGTCTGCGTCCAGCTCGCGAGCACTTGGGGCTTGTCGGCGGGAGCGGCGCTCGCGGCCGTGGCGGTGGTGACGACGGTGACGAGGCCAGAGTCGAGGCGGCAAGACCGGTGGCGAGTCTTCGGTGCATCCCACACCTCCATGAGGCTGCGGCCCGCCCATCGAGCCGCAGGTTCATGACAAGAGGATGGCCACCTCCTCCGGGCGCTCACACCTGAGACGTCCCAATGGCCCCTTAACTCTTGGCTATTGCGGGAGAACGGCAGCGGACCGACGGATGTCGACGGCCGTGAGCGCGAGGGCCAGCGGCCCGGGCACCAGGAAGGCCAGCGGCAGCAGCATCCAGGCGCACAGCGCGGCCGTCGCCACGGCGAGCAGGACCAGGCCGCTGCCGCCCACGTCCGCCACGGCGTCCCGGGCGGCCCCCCGCACCGCCGCCCGCCAGTCGGTGACCGACTCGGGGCGGCCACAGGCCCGCAGGCCGACGACCGCCGCGCCCGCGCCGATGACGGCGGCGGCCACCGCGAACAGCGGCGCCCCGGGCAGCCCGGCCCCGGCCAGCCCCAGGTCGGCGGCGAGCAGCAGCAGGCCCGCCAGGGCGACGGCTCCCGCCAGCAGGTCACCGGCCCGCAGCCGCTTCCGCAGCAGGACGGCGTACCGCCCGGCCGTGACCGGGCGGTCCTGCCCGGCCCCGCGCAGCACGGCGCACGCCGTCGACAGCGCGGCCGGTGCCGTCACCAGCGGCAGGCAGGCCACCGACGTGGCGAGGCCGACGCTCAGCACGTCCGCGAACAGGGTCATGCGCGGGCCGAACACCTCGCCGGCCTCCCGAGTCCGCATCCCGCTCACCCCTTGAGTCCGGAGCTGGCCATGCCCTCCACCAGGAACCGCTGGAAGGCGAGGAAGAACAGCACGATCGGCAGCAGCGCGATCACCGACATGGCGAACATCGGGCCGAACGCGGAGGTGCTGGAGGCGTCCACGAAGGAGCGCAGGGCGAGCGTCAGCGTGAACTTGTCCGGGTCGAAGAGGTAGATGAGCTGGGTGAAGAAGTCGTTCCAGGTCCAGATGAACGTGAAAATGGCGGTGGTGATCAGGGCCGGCCGGGTGAGCGGCAGCACGACCTGGAAGAAGCTGCGGAACGGGCCGCAGCCGTCGATCCGGGCCGCCTCCTCCAGCTCGCGCGGCAGGCCGCGCATGAACTGCACGATGAGGAAGACGAAGAACGCCTCGGTGGCGAGGAACTTCGGCAGGATCAGCGGCCAGTAGGTGTTCACCAGGCCGAGCTGGTTGAAGATGATGTACTGCGGGATCAGCACCGCGTGGTGCGGCAGCATGATCGTCGCGATCATGAAGGCGAACAGCGGCCCGCGCAGCCGGAACCGCAGGCGGGCGAAGGCATAGGCGGCCAGCGAGCAGCTGATGACGTTGCCGAGGACCGCGCCGCCCGCGATCAGCAGCGAGTTGCCGAGCAGCCGCCAGACGGAGACGTCGTTCACGCCCTCCAGGGCGGTCCGGTAGTTCGACCACTCCAGGTGGCTGGGCAGCAGGTTCAGGCTGGCGATGACCTCGTCGGCGGGCTTGAGCGAGGTGGCCAGCAGCCACGCCAGCGGGTAGAGCATGACCAGCAGGGCGGCCAGGCAGCCGAGGTGGACGGCGACGCGGCCCCACCGAACGGGCTTGCGGGAAACGGCGGTCGTGGTCATCGGTCCCCCTCGGAGGCGTAGAAGACCCAGGAGCGCGAGGTGCGGAACAGCACCGCCGTGACGACGCCGATCACGACGAGCAGCACCCAGGCCATGGCGGAGGCGTAGCCCATGTGGGAGGCGACGAAGCCGCGGTCGTAGAGGTACATGGTGTAGACGAGGGTCGAGTCGGCCGGTCCGCCCTTGCCGGCGCTGACCGCGAAGGCGGGCGTGAAGACCTGGAAGGCCTGGATGGTCTGCAGGACCAAATTGAAGAACAGCACCGGGGACAGCATCGGCACGGTGACGGACAGGAACTGCCGCCACTTCCCGGCCCCGTCGACCGCCGCCGCCTCGTACAGCTCGGCGGGGATCTGCTGGAGTCCGGCGAGGAAGATGACCATCGGCGCGCCGAACTGCCAGACCGTCAGCAGGGCGACGGCGAGCAGCGCCAAGCCGGGCTTGTTGACCCAGCCGCCGGTGCCGAACAGGTGGTCCACCGTGCCGCCGTCGTTGAAGATCGCCCGCCAGACGAGCGCGATGGACATCGACGCGCCGAGCAGGGAGGGCGCGTAGAACGCGGAGCGGTAGAAGGCCTTGCCGCGCTTCATGCCCTTCAGGGCGAGCGCCACGACGAGGGCGAGGGCCAACTGGAGGGGCACGGCTATGACGACGTACGTCAGGGTCGTCACGACCGAGCGCCAGTAGCGCGGGTCCTCGGTGAACATCTGCGTGTAGTTGCGCAGGCCCACCCACTGCGGCGGGTTGAACAGGTCGTAGTCGGTGAACGACAGGTACAGCGAGACGGCCATCGGCAGCAGTGTCAGGACGATCGCGCCGAGGACCCACGGCGAGAGGAACACCCAGGCGGCGCCCTCGCGTTCGCGCCTGGGGCGGCGTTTGGCGGCGGGGGCGGGGGCGTGCTGCGCCTCCGCGGGGATCGCGGTGGTGGTCATGACCTCAGCTCCGCCTTCGCCTCGGTGACGTAGTTCTCGGCCGCCTCGCGGGGCGACATCCGCTCGTAGGACACCTGGTCGTAGTCGCGCTGGAAGGTGCTCTGGAGGGCGTTGTCGCCCGAGGGCGGGGCCTGGGGCGGGTCCTTGAGCTTGCCCTCCAGGGATGCCTGGTAGTCGGCGATGGTCTTGTCGAAGTCCTTGAGCTGCGGGCCCAGTTCGTCGCGGACGGTCTCGTTGACGGGGATGCCGCGGGTCGCGCCGAGGATCTTCGCCGCCTGCCGGTCGTTGATCAGGAAGTCGACGAGCTGCGCCGCCTCCTCGGGGTGGCCGGTGTTGGCGGAGACGCCGAGGAACATGGACGGCTTGAAGTACTGGCCGGGTGTGCCGTCCTCGCCGGTCGGCATGGGGGCGAGGGCGACGCCGGTCGGGACGAGGGCGAGGAAACCGCTCGCCGGGGCGTCCCAGTTGGCGTCGGTGACGGACTTGCCGCGCCCGAGCGGGGTGTTCTCGACGGAGCCGTCGAGCTGGGTGGTCTGCTCGGCGGGCGAGACGGCGCCCTCGCGGCGCAGCCGGTCGGTGAAGGTCCACCAGCGGGTGAGGTCGTCGGCGGTGAAGCCGAGGCCGCCGTCCTCGGTGTAGAGGGACTTGCCCTGGCCGCGCAGCCAGACCTCGAAGGCGTCCTCGCTCTGGCCCGGGTCGGTCGCCCCCGGTTTGCCGGTCTTCTTGGCGAGGGCGCGCATGGTGTCGGCCCACTGGCTCCAGGTCCAGCTCGCGCCGGGCAGGGGCACGCCCGACTTCTTCCAGGTCTGGACGTCGTAGGCGACGGTCTCGGTGCCGCGGCCCTGCGGGATCGCGTACTGGACGTCGTCGACGCGGCCGGTGGCGAGCAGACCCGGGTCGATCTCGGAGGTGCGCAGGACGGACTTCTGCCGGCCCAGGTCGAGCAGGACGCCGCCGGAGGCGTACTGGTCGATCTGGCGGTAGTCCAGCTGCATCACGTCCGGGGCGTCCCCGCCGGCGGCCTGGGTGGCGAGCTTCTGCTTGTAGGCGTCGTAGCCGGAGAACGACGTCGTCACGTCGATGTCCGGGTGCTGTTTCTCGAACAGCGCGACGGCCTGCTCGGTGCGTTCCGCGCGGTCGGGGTTGCCCCACCACGTGTAGCGCAGCACGACCTTGCCGCCGCCGACGGACTCGCCTGATCCTCCGCAGCCCGCCAGCACGGCGCACAGTGCCAGTGCGGCGGCCGACGCGCAGAACCCCTTTGTCCTGTGTCCGGGCATGCCGAGGTCACTCCTCTCCTCGGAGATGGGTCGAGACCCCCCAGGTCCCCCCTCGCTCGGTGTGCGGCTACTCCTCCTGGTACGGCAGCGTCGTCCCGGGCAGGTTGTACTCGTCCCGCCGGCCGCACATGCCGAAGCCGCCGAGCCGGGTGGGCGCGGCCTCGTGGGCGGTGGCCTCGCCGAGGTAGGCGGGATCGCCCTCGGCCAGCGCGTCGAGCTGGGCGCCGGTGCGTTCGGCGGTGGCCAGGGCGCCCGCCCGCCACAGGGCGCGCCAGGTGGGCACCTTGTCGCGCACGATGCGGGCGGCGGCCCGCTGGAACTCCCGGTAGGGGCCGTTGTCCCCGGCGACGAGCGCCTCGCGCAGGGCGAGGTAGCCCTCGACGGCGAGGTCCCTGCGGCGCCGGGCCGCCGCCGCGGTGTCCTCCCCCGTGCCGGGCGGGAGTGTGGCCGCCGCCGCGTACCTCTCGGGGTCGGCGAGCACCTCGGGCGGGAAGGTGAACACGGCGTCCCCGGCCTCGGGCAGGCCGCTGTTCTGCATCAGCACGGTGATGCGCAGATCGCCGCCCTGCACCATGCGGTGCACGGTGCCCGGGGTGAACCAGGCGATGGAGCCGGCCGCGAGGGGGATGTCCCGGTAGCCGTCGGGGCTCAGCGTCTGCACCGCGCCCCGGCCGCCGGTGACGACGTACGCCTCCGTGCACACCAGGTGCAGATGGGGGCTGCCGCCGCAGACGCCGTCGGCGGCCTCCCAGTCGTAGGCGCTCAGATGGGACAGGCCGACCGCTCCGGGCAGCGGGTGCGGAAGAGCCGGCTTCGGTTCGCTCACCACGGCAGGCCCTCCAGGTAGGTGCCGACCCGGTCGCGGTCCCAGGCGCCGTCGGCGACGACGATGCGGTAGCGGTAGCCGAAGGACTCGCCCGGCGGCAGCTCGAACTCCTCGAAGAACGCCCAGGAGAAGGCGACCGTCGGGAAGGGCTCGGAGCGGACGAACCAGTGCGACTCGTGGATCGCGGACGTCTCGTCCAGGTTCTCGGGCGCGTGCGCGAAGACGAGCGTGGAGTGGCCGTCGACGTCGTCGTGCTCGGTGGTGAACGCGAGCCACGGGCCCTGGGTGCCCATCAGCTTGCCCGCGTCGGCGTCGGTGCCCGGGGCGAAGACCGTGCCGCCGGTGAAGTCGCGCGGGCCGCGCCACTGGAGTCCGGTGTAGCCGGCCATCTCACGGCCCGCGGTGGTCGGGGAGCCGAAGGCCAGGGGCTCGGAACGGGTGTTGGTGAGCCGGATCGACCAGTCGAGGGCCCAGGCGCCGGTCTCCTCGTCCACCGAGTGCACGGTCAGCCCCCGCACCTCGCGCGCCCACTCCGCGCCGCCGTTCTCGATCCAGGTGAGGTCCTCGGTGAAGGAGAGGCGGTCCTCCTCGACGGTGAACGCGGAGAAGCCGTCGTGCCGCATCGAGCCGACCCGCTCCGGCAGGGGCAGGTAACCCTGACCGTGGACGTAGCAGTTGCCGCCCCAGAAGTTCTGGCCAGACAGATGGCTCGCGGTCATCTGCAGGCCCTTGTGCCAGCGGTGGTCGTTCGGGCGGTAGCCGGTGACCGTGCGGCCGGACAGGGTGCGCACGGGATGGGCGTACGGCTTGCGGGACTCGAAGGGATCCGGGTCGGGACGGTAGACGTAGCGGAGGATCTCCGTGCCGTTCGCCGCCGTGACGGCGATGTCCTCGCCGTGGGTGTGGGTGACGCGGATGCTCATGCGCGCTCCTTGGGGGCCCAGTCGGGGTACTCGCCGTGCATGGCCTCGTAGAAGGGGTCGCCGGGGACGATCTCCCCCGCGTGCACCGAGCGGCCGGTGAACGCCGCCTTGTACAGGGCGGCGGCGAACTCCAGCGTGGCGCGGGCGTCCCGGCCGCTGCCCGGTGGTCGGGTACCGGTGTCGTAGGCGTCGAGGAGCGCGCCGAGCTGGGCCGTGTGCGAGCTCGGCACGTCGTTCGCGGGGGTGCGCCAGGCGATGGCGCGGTCGGAGGCGACGTGCGGGGCGGGGGTGTACACCCAGCTGTCGTTGCTGTGGCCGTACAGGTGGGTGAGTTCGACCGTGGCGTCCGCGCAGTCGATGCGGATCCGGCTCACCTCGTCCGGGGAGAGCACGCTGTTGACGACCGTGGCGAGGGCTCCGCTCCGGAAACGCACCAGGGCGGTGGAGACGTCCTCGCTCTCGGTGTCGTGGACGAGCCGGGCCGCCATCGCCCTGATCTCCTCCCACTCGCCGAGCAGGTGCAGCAGCAGGTCGTACTGGTGGATGCCGTGGCCCATGGTCGGGCCGCCGCCCTCGCTGGCCCACTTGCCGCGCCACGGCACCGCGTAGTACGCCGCGTCCCGGTGCCAGGTCGTCTGGCAGTGCGCGACCAGCGGGGCGCCCAGCTCGCCGCCGGTGATCAGTTCGTGGGCGTGCACGGCGCCGGAGCCGTAGCGGTGCTGGAAGACGACCGCCGCGTAGGCGCCCGAGGCCTCCTCGGCGGCGGCGATCTCGTCGTACTCGGCGAGCGACAGCGTGAGCGGCTTCTCGCACAGCACCCAGGCACCGGCCTTGAGCGCGGCCACCGTCTGGTCCCGGTGCAGGGAGGGCGGCGTGCCGATCAGGACCAGGTCGGGGCGTACGGCGTCCAGCATCGCGTCCACCGAGGTGTACCCGGCGACCTCGCCGCCGGCCAGCTCCCGGAACGCGTCGAGCCGCTCCTGGTCCACGTCGACGGCGGCGACCAGCTCCACCCGGTCGGAGTGGGCCCGCAGCGCGGGCAGGTGGCTGCCGCCGACGATGGCTCCGGTGCCGACGACGGCCACGCGGCGGCGGGTGGGAGACCCTGGGGACACGGACATGCGGCGCTCCTCGGACGGCCGGCGGACACACGCTTGGAAAGCGCTTGCACTCGGAAGGTGACCCTAGGCGCGAGAGAATGTCTGGACAACCCCCCTGCACCGACCTGCACAAGGTCTGCCGTGTGTTCTCCCAGCTTGGGGCGGAGTTTCCGATTGGTGCCCTGACCACGGAAACGGCGTTCCCCCGCTTTCTCCCTGGGGTTGGCCCCACCTCGAAGCGGCCGCCAGCCGGAGTGATCGGACGGCGACCCGTCCCTAGCGTTCTGTCACACCGCACCCCTCTCGGGCATGTCCCTGCCGCGCATCGAGGGGGACATCGGCGACAGAAAGGACACCCAGCCGTGTTATCCCGCTTCTCGGGAACCGCGAGACGAGCCGCCCTCGCCCTGACGGCCGCCGCACTCACCTTCACCGCGTTACCCGCCACGGCCGGCCCGGCCGATGCGGCCCCCGACCCCCTCGCCCGCTACCACCACCAGCGCCTCACCTGGCAGAGCTGCGTGCTCGGCCCGGACGACACCACCGGCAAGGAACTGGAGCAGGCCGGCGCCCGCTGCGCCGACGTGACCGTGCCGCTGGACTACGCGGACCCCGGCGGCCGTACGATCACCGTCGCGATCTCGCGGATCCGCGCCACCGACACCGGCCGCCGCGTCGGCCCGCTGCTGCTCAACGGCGGCGGACCGGGCGGGCAGACGCTCGGGGACCCGCCGTGGGTGCGCAAGGCGATGAAGGACGTCGGCGCGCGCTACGACGTGGTGGGGGTGGACCCCCGTTTCGTGGGCCGCAGCACACCGCTGGACTGCCGCTGGCCGACCGGCTCGGCCTTCCGCGGACCCGGTGAGGACCGGGCCGGCTTCGATCGCACGGCCGCCTTCTCCAAGGACCTCGCCGAGCGCTGCCGGAAGAACGCCGGCGGAGTGCTCCCCCATGTCACCACCCGCAACACCGCGCGCGACATGGACGTGATCCGGGCCGCGCTCGGCGAGCGGCGGATCTCCTACCTGGGCTACTCGTACGGCAGTTACCTGGGCGAGGTGTACGCCACGATGTTCCCCGGCCGCACCGACCGGGTCGTCCTGGACGGGGTGATCGATCCGGAGCGCTACGGCCCCCGGCTGCTGATGGGGTCCGAGCGGGCCAACCGCCGGGCGCTTCAGGGCTGGGCCTCCTGGGCCGCCGCCCGCGACACGACGTACGGCCTGGGCCGGACGCGCGGTGAGGTGCTGGCGGCCGTGGAGCGGGTGCGCCGGGCCGCCGCCCGGTCCCCGCTGCGGCTCGGCGACCACCGGGTGGACGGGCACGTGATGCCGATCGTCGTCTTCAACGGCCTGTCGCAGCACAACGACGTGGCCTACGGCGAGTTCGCGCAGGGGATGCGGGACATGCTGCGGGCCTCTCGGGGACAGCGGGTCACACCGTCCCCCTGGCTCGCCGGGGTGCTCGACTTCGTGCTCACCGATACCGAGTCGCACTACGGCAGCGTGCAGACGGCGATCCTGTGCGGCGACGGCGCGGCCCCGCGCGACCCGGAGGTCTACTGGCGTGACGTCCAGCGCACCCGGGCGCAGGATCCGCTGTTCGCGCCCGTGACCCACAACCTCAACCCCTGCGCCTTCTGGGACGGGCCGCGGGAACGCCCGACCACGGTCCGCGACGACCTGCCCGCGCTGCTCGTCAACGCCACCGGAGACCCGCGCACCTACTACGACAGCGCGAAGGCGGTGCGCGCCATGTGGCCCTCCTCGCGCCTGGTCACCCTGCGCGGCGCGGACCAGCACGCGGTGTACGGCGTCTACGGCGTGCCGTGTGTCGACGAGGCGGTCAACTCCTACCTGGCCACGGGCCGCCTGCCGGCGCGGGACCTCGACTGCGCGGCACGAGCCAGCCGATAGCCGGCACTGGAGCCCGGACCGGTGCGGTCCGGGCTCCAGTGTCACAGCGGCGGTATCAGGACCGACCCGCACCCCTCACGACTCGACGATCTTGCGCACGTGGTCCACGGAACCGCAGCCGGCCTTCAGCTGCCGCTCGCGCTCCTGCCAGAACGCCCGGCCCAGCTCCTCGCGCCGCTCCATCGCCACGTTCTCGCGCGCGCCGTTGAGGATGGTGCGCTCCTCCTCGTCGGCGTGGTGGGTGACGGCCCCCACCAGCTCCTCGAGCTTCTCGTCCCACTCGTCGGAGCCGACCTCCTCGACCTGGAGGAGTTCCAGGAGGGCCTTGTTGCCCTCGTCGTGCTCGTGCTCGCCGTGCTCGACCTCTTCGTCGTCGATGTTCTTGTACCGCTTGAGCGCCGGGTAGACCTTGGCCTCCTCGGCCAGCGCGTGCGCGATCAGCAGGTCCGAGAACTCCCGCAGCGCGCCCGACCGGTCGGCTTCGACGCTCCGCATCCGGCGGAAGAGGTCCTCCATGCGCCGGTGGTCCCGGAGGATGAGTTCGACGACGTCCTGTGTATCGGCCATGGCGGAGGAACGCCTTTCGTACGAGAGAATCGGGCCATTTTCCTGTACCCCATTCCGATCAGGGGTTGCTCCGCACCCTGCGGGTAATCGAAGGGGCGGCCGGTGCACCGGCCGCTCCATCCGACCCGAGGGGGGTTTCATGGGCAGCACGGCGAGACGCGTCCGGAGCAGATCGGGCTGCGTGGTGGCGACGGCCCTGGCGGTCCTGGCCGTCGGCGTCGGCCCCGGCGGCGCGGCGACCGCGGCACCCGCGCCCGCGACGGCGACGGCGACCACGGATCCGGCGGACGCCACACTGGGGTACCGCGCCAACGGCCGTCACGACAGCTTCGTCGCCAAGGCCACGGCGGCCCCGCCGTTCACCAGGCTCTGGTCGGCCGACCTGGGCTCGGCCGTGTCCGCGCCGGTGGCGGTCGGCGGGAAGGTCTTCGTGGTGGTCAACGCGGTGGGAGAGGACGAGACCGGCGGCCCGCGCATGGAACTCGTCGGCCTGGACGCGGCCACCGGCAAGAGACTGTGGCCCCAGCGCCTGATCGCCGACAACGACCCCAAGGCCACGCTGTCCTACGGCGGCGGACTGCTCTACACCCAGACCGGCAGGGGCGTGGTGACCGCCTGGGACCCGGCGACGGGCCGGCAGCGGTGGTCCCACAGCATCGGATCCGGCATCTGCGAGTACCCGCCGACGTGGTACGACGGCGTCCTGTACACCCAGGACGGCCGCGGTACGGCCCTGGCACTGCGCGCGAGCGACGGAGCGGAGCTGTGGCGGGCCCCGCTCGTCGACTGGGGCATCTCGCCGGTCGTCGTCGACGACCTCGGCGTGTGGTTCGGCTTCGACAACTACTCCTTCCAGCTCCTGGACCGGAGCACCGGCCGGGAACTGCGCCGCTACGACGTGCCCGACCTGACCGCGCGCGGCGGCAACCCGATCGCGCGCGGCGCCGGGGCGCTCTGGCTGCGCAGCTCGGCCGCCGACGACGAGCGGACCGTGGCGTACGACCAGAACACCGGCGCCGTCCTGCGCTCCTTCCCCGCCGACGCCACGCCCGCGTTCGGACCGGGCCGGGTCTACGTGGCCCACCGGGGCGTCGTGAAGGCGCTCAGCACGACGACGTACCAGCCCGCCTGGAGCTACACCAGCCCGCGCCAGGCGGCCACCGTGCGTCTCGTCGCGGGCGGTCACGTGTACGTCCAGGACGGCAACGGCAAGCTGGTGGTCCTGAACGAGCGCACCGGCGCCGTCGTCTGGTCCCACCGGCTGTGGGCGGAGCCGCACCCGATGGAGAACGTGCTCGCGGAGGAGGACTGGCGGGGCTGGGTCAACCCCGGCATCGCGACCGCGGGCGGCCGCGTGTTCGCACCCGGGCAGAACGGGGTCCTGACCGCGTTCGGGGACTGAGCACACGGACGACGCCGAGGCGGCCGGCACGAGCACCCCGCCTCGGCGTCGCGCCGTTCGCGGCCCCGGAGCTCATGCCGCCGGGGCCCGCGCCGGCGACCGCAAAGACCAAAACCTCCGTTGGTTCCGCAAGCGAGACAGCTCGTCGGCGGGCGGGCACCATGTGGCCCACGTCACCCTCCCCCACAGGGCCTTTACCTACCCGCATCGACGTACCGACAGGTGGTGGCACTCGTGCGCCTGCGCACCCCCCTCGCCCTGCTCGGGGCCGCCGTGCTCGTGCTCGTCGGACCGCCGCTGGTGACCACCGGCAGCGGCACCGAGACCGGCACACAGATCCCGGGCCTGCGTTTCATGGTCCCCAACACGCCCGGCGGCGGCTACGACATCACGGCCCGGACGGCCGCGAAGAACGCCGAGGACGCCGGACTCACCCACAACATCGAGGTGTTCAACCTGCCCGGCGCCGGCGGCACGGTGGGCTTGAGCCGGCTGGTGAGCGAGCACGGCAACGGCAAGCTCGCCATGTCCATGGGCCTCGGGGTCGTGGGCGCCGTCCGCTCCAACGACGCGCCGAAGACGCTCGGCGACACCACGCCGATCGCCCGGCTCACCGAGGAGCAGGACGTGGTGGTGGTCGCGAAGGACTCCCCGTACAAGACGATCGACGACCTGATCGGCGCCTGGAAGGAGAACCCGGGCAAGCTCCCGGTGGGCGGCGGCTCGTCGCCCGGCGGGCCCGACCACCTCGCGCCGATGCTGATGGCGCGGGCCGCCGGGATCCCCCCGAAGCAGGTCAACTACATCCCCTTCGACGGCGGCGGCGAGCTGCTCGCCTCCATCCTCGGCAACAAGGTCGCCTTCGGTGTCTCCGGCGTCGGCGAGTACCTGGACCAGATCAAGGCGGGCGAGCTGCGCCTCCTCGCGGTCACCGGCCCGGAGCGCGTCGAGGGGCTGGACGCGCCCACGCTGAAGGAGTCCGGGTACGACGTGAACTTCACCAACTGGCGCGGCATCGTCGCCCCGCCCGGACTGACCGACGGCGAGCGGGACAAGCTCGTGCGGCTGATCGAGGAGCTGCACGACTCGGAGGAGTGGCGCAAGTCCCTTGAGCAGAACGGCTGGGACGACGCCTTCCTCGCCGGTGAGGAGTTCGGCGCGTTCCTCGACGCCGAGGACAAGCGCGTGGTTTCGGTGCTGAAGGAGCTGGGACTGTGACGACGCAGACCACCGACATTCCCCCCGTCGAGCCCGGCGAGCGGCGCTCGTGGCTGAAGGAGCACTCCGAACTCGGCGTGTGCGTCCTGCTGCTGGCGCTCGGCGTGCTCGTCCTGACCGACGCGCTCACCATGGACGTCGACATCGCCCAGCGCGGCCCGGTCGGCCCGAAGACCGTGCCGGTCGTGGTCGGGGCGGGGCTGCTCCTGATCGCGGCGCTGCTCGCCGTGGACGTGCTGCGCGGCGGCCGGGGCCAGGCCGAGGGCGGTGAGGACATCGACCTGTCCGAGCCCGCTGACTGGCGCACGGTGCTGCTGCTCGCCGGGGTGTTCCTCGGCGCGGCCGTGCTGATCGAGCCGCTCGGCTTTCCCATCGCGGGCGCGCTGCTGTTCTGGGGCGCGGCGTTCGCGCTCGGCAGCCGCAGGATCGACCGCGACCCGCTCATCGCGGCCGGGCTCTCCCTCGTCACCTACACCGTCTTCAACAACCTGCTCGGAGTGCCCCTGCCCGGCGGTCCGCTGATGGGAGTGCTGTGACATGAACGCCCTCAACTCCCTTCTGGACGGCTTCGGTACGGCCCTCACCCCGATCAACCTGCTCTGGGCCGCGATCGGCGTCCTGCTCGGCACGGCGATCGGCGTGCTGCCCGGCATCGGCCCGGCGATGGCGGTCGCGCTGCTGCTGCCGGTGACGTACGGGCTCGACCCGATCGGCGCGTTCATCATGTTCGCCGGTATCTACTACGGCGCGATGTTCGGCGGCTCCACCACCTCCATCCTGCTCAACACACCCGGTGAGAGCGCCGCGGTGGTGGCGGCCATGGAGGGCAACCCGATGGCCAAGTCCGGGCGCGGCGCCCAGGCCCTGGCGGCCGCCGCGATCGGTCACTTCGCGGGCGGCATGGTCGGCACGATCCTGCTGGTCGCGCTGGCGCCGACGGTCGCCGAGCTGGCCGTGGACATCGGCGCGCCGGACTACTTCGCCATCATGGTGCTGGCGTTCATCGCCGTGACGTCGGTCCTGGGGTCGTCCCGGGTCCGGGGCATGGCGTCCCTGCTGATCGGCCTGACGCTCGGCCTGGTGGGCCTGGACCAGATGACCGGGCAGCAGCGCCTGACATTCGGCTCGCTCCAACTGGCCGACGGCATCGACGTGGTGATCGTCGCGGTCGGTCTCTTCGCGATCGGCGAGGCCCTGTGGGTCGCCGCCCATCTTCGGCGCAGGCCGCCGGAGCCGATCCCGGTGGGCCGGCCGTGGCTGGGGCGCGGGGATGTGAACCGGACCTGGAAGTCGTGGCTGCGCGGCCCGTTCATCGGCTTCCCCTTCGGCGCGATCCCGGCGGGCGGCGCGGAGATCCCGACCTTCCTGTCGTACGTGACGGAGAAGCGCCTGTCGAAGCACAAGGACGAGTGGGGCAAGGGCGCCATCGAGGGCGTGGCGGGGCCGGAGTCGGCGGCGTCGGCCTCGGCGGCGGGCACGCTGGTGTCGATGCTGACCCTGGGCCTGCCGACCACGGCGGTCGCGGCCGTGATGCTGGCCGCCTTCCAGCAGTACGGCATCCAGCCCGGCCCGCTCCTCTTCGAGCGCGAACCGGACCTGGTGTGGGGCCTGATCGCCTCCCTGTTCGTCGGCATGGTGCTGCTGCTCGCGCTCAACCTGCCGCTGGCGCCGGTGTGGGCGAAGCTGCTGCGGATCCCGCGGCCGTACCTGTACGCCGGGATCCTGTTCTTCGCGGCGGTCGGCGCGTACGCGGTGGGCGGCGAGGTGATCGACCTGGTGATCCTGCTGGTCATCGGCCTGATCGGGTTCGGCATGCGCCGCTACGGCCTGCCGGTGCTGCCCGCGGTCATCGGCGTGATCCTCGGCCCGAACGCCGAGCAGCAGCTGCGGCGTGCGCTGCAGATCAGCGACGGCAGCGTCACGGGGCTGGTCAACACGCCGTTCGCGGTGATCGTGTACGCGGTGATCGTGCTGCTGCTGGCCTGGCCGCTGCTGAAGAAGGCGGTGACGCGGAGCCGCGCCGCGGCCTGACCGGCTCATCGCGGCACCCGCTCCCGGGTGCCGTCCGGGAAGCGGATCTCCACCTCACCGGCCGCGGCGACCCGTACGCGCGTTCCTGAACCTCGCGCGTGCGGGTCGCCGTCGTTCACCTCCGCGTCGGCGCTCAGCACGACGAGGGTCACCAGGAGGAGGGTGCCGCCCGGGTGGGCGGGCAGGGTGAGGTACGGGGTCGCCGAGCGGTGGCCGCAGGCGTTGGTGCCGACGGCGTGGGCCACCGCCGTCCCGGCGTCCTGCCATCCGTGCAGGGCGACGAGCGTGCTGGTCAGCCCGTCCGCGCGGCGGGCCAGCGCCCAGCCGGGGCCGGTCCGGGCGGACGGCGTCCCGGAGTCGTCGGCGACGGCCCAGCCGCCCTCGCGCACGGGCGTGCCGGGCGGCGCGTCGACGCGGTGCACCCGCACCTCCCAGGGGCCGTGCACCACGCTGACGGTCTCGATGCGGTGCCCTTCGCCGCCGCCCGGGAGCACGGCCCGGTGCCAGGAGGCGGCCCGGCCGCCCTCGACTCCGAGGGGGTGGATGCGGCCGCGCGGGCTGGGTGTGCCGTCGGGGGCGAGCAGGGCGATGTGGTTGTCGGGGGCCAGGTCCGCCGGTGTCTCGGGGGCCGTCGCGCTGGAGTAGGCGAACCGGGCGTAGTGCGGGCTGTCGTCGGCTTTCGCGGGAGGCGGTGGCAGGCGGTCGCTGCCGTGGTTGACGAGCCGTACGATCCCGTCGGCCGCCGTGGAGTGCAGCAGCCAGCCCGGGGCCGGTAACGCGCGGCGTACGTCGCCCGTCTCGACCGGGCCGGGTTCCTCGGGCGCGGTCCACACGGGGTGGTCGGCGGGCAGCAGCAGGCCGAGGAAGGCCTTGCTCGCCCAGTACGGGGAGGCGGGGCCCGAGTACCGCTGGACGACCGGGAGGAAGGGCCCGTACCAGCCGAGGGTGAGCAGCCCCCGCTCGTCGGGGACGCCCCGCTCGGCGAAGTGCTTCAGCGCGCCGGAGGCCAGGCGGCGGGTGCGGCCGGGTGGCAGCGGGGTGGCGTCGGCGAGGGCACCCGCCCACAGGGGCGCGGTCGTGGCGAACCGGTAGGTGAGGGAGCGGCCCTGGTGGACCGGGGCGCCGTCGGCGCCGAAGAAGTGCTGGTGGTCGTGGAGGAACGACCGCAGGCGTGCCCGGTGCCCGGCGACCAGGCCGGGGTCGGCGCGCGGCCCGGCGATGCGGGCCCACAGGACCGGATACAGGTGCAGGGCCCAGGCGTTGTAGTAGTCGAACTTGCGGCCGTCGCCGTCGGTGTACCAGCCGTCGCCCCGGTACCAGTCCTCCAGGCGTGCCAGGCCCGCGTCGATCTCGGAGCGGCTGTGCGGGGCGCCGACGGAGGCGAGGAACTCCTCGGTGATGACCTGGAACAGCCGCCAGTTGGAGTCGTTGACGACGGCTCCGACGAAGCCGCCCAGCCAGTCGGCGATCCGCTGCCGTACGCGGTCGTCGAGCCGGTCCCAGATCCAGGGGCGGGTCTCGTGCAGGGCGATCGCGAGGGAGGCGGCCTCGACCATGGGCTGGCCCCGGTCGGTGATGGGCGGCCAGCGGTCGGGGCTGTGCGGGTCGGTGCCGGACGCGAGCCCGGCCGCGTACCGCTCGATCAGGTCGGGCCGCTGTCCGCCCGACCCGGCGATGCGGAAGGCGGCCAGCAGGAAGGAGCGGGCGAAGCCCTCCAACCCGTCCGACCAGGGCCCGGAGTGGCTGGGCGGCCCGGGGAGCCGGTACTGGGCGAGGCCCGGGGACGCGTACGGCGTGAGCGCGTCGAGGAGGCGGTCGGCGACGGCCTCCCAGTGGGCGCGGGTCCAGCCGGTGACCGGCGAGGTCAGCGGGTCGGCGGGTGGCAGGTGGGGCAGGTTGGGGAGGTTGGGGAGGTGCGTCGGGTCGGGGAGCGACACGTGCGGCGCGCTCATGCGGGTGCGGTTCCTCCGTTGGTCACAGGGCACGCCCGGGCGGGGGCGCGCCGACGCTGTCGCGGACGACGATGTGGGTGCCGAGCAGGTGGTGGGCCCCGGCGGCGTGCTCGGGGTCGCGCAGCGCGATGCGCACGGCCGCGCGGCCGAGTTCTTCGGCGGGGGTGCGGACGGTGGTGAGCGGCGGGTTGAAGTCCTCGGCGAGCGGGATGTCGTTGTAGCCGACGACGGAGATGTCCCCGGGGACGCTCAGCCCCGCGTCGGCGATCGCGCGCAGGGCACCTGCGGCGACCATGTCGTCCCCGGCGAAGACAGCCGTGAACTCCCGTGTGCGCTTCAGGAGTTCGGTCATGGCGCGATGGCCGGCGGCGCGGCCGAGTCCGCAGTCGACGACGTGCGCGGCCTCGGGCGGCAGCCCGTGCTCGGCGAGGGCGGCCCGGTAGCCGGCCACGCGGGCGTCGAGGGCGGTGTTGCCGGGCAGCCCGCCGAGGAAGACGATCCGGCGGTGCCCGGCCGAGAGCAGATGGCCGGTGACGGCGCGGGCTCCGGCCTCATTGTCGAACTCCACGACCAGCGCGGGGATGTCGGGGTCGGGCGCGGGCCGGCCGCAGAGGACGAGCCGGGCGCCGGAGGAGTCCAGGGCGTGGGCGTAGTGGGCGACGCGCTCGCGGTAGGCGTCGTCCTCGACGACCCCGCCGACGAGGATCACCAGCCGGGCGCCCTCCTCCCGCATGAGCTGCACGAACTCCATCTCGCGCTGGGCGTCGCCGCCGGTGGCGCCGACCACGCAGAGCCAGCCGCGGTCGGCGGCCTCCGCCTCCACGCCCTCGGCGACCTGGGCGTAGAAGGGGCTGGTGACCTGGCGGACCACGACGGCGGCCATCTTGCGGCCGCCGCCGACCAGGGCGCGGGCGTGCGCGTTGGCCACGTAGTCCAGGTCGCGGGCCGCGCGCAGGACCCGGGCCCGCGTCGCCGCGGGCACCGGGTGGTTGCCGCTGAGCGCGCGGGAGGCGGTGGCCGTGGACACGCCCGCCCGCTCGGCGACCTCGCGGATCGTGACCCGTCCCTTGGACACCATGTCGTTCCCCATCCCCCGCATCCCCTCTTCCGCCCCACCGCTGTTCAGGTGTTGGCCGCGTAGTCCTTCGCGTACTCCTCGGCCATTCTGTCGCCGCCCCGGCTGCGCCACTTCTGCACCGTCGCGTCCCACTCGGACAGCGGCAGGCGTCCGGCGATGATCCCCGTGACGGTGTCGTCCAGGAAGGCCTTGAGGGTGGCGCCCTGGGAGTTGTTCGTCGCGGACTGGAGGCCGAAGGAGGCGTCGCGGATGGCGTGCGGGACGACCTTGCGCTGCCAGGCGTGCAGGGCGCGCACGGCGTCGGGCATGCCGGGCACGAACAGCACCTGGGGGCCTTCGGCGAGGTACTTCAGCGGCAGGTTGGTGTTGTTCTCCACCTCGCCGAGCTTGGTGAACTCGGGTGAGCCGTCCTTGGCGCGGGTGAAGTGGACGCCCTCGACGCCGTAGTGGACGAGTTCCCACTCCTCGCTGCCGAAGGGCGCGGCGAGGTAGTCGAGGATGCGCAGCAGCAGCTCGATGCGCTCCTTCTTCGCCTGCTTCAGGACGGTGTAGCCGAAGGAGCGGCGGGCGGCGACGATGCCGCCGGGTTCGCCACCGACGCTGTACGGGAGGGCCGCGGCGGGGCTCATCTTGCCCTTGGACTCCCGGTACTTGGGCAGGTAGGCGCCGAAGCCGTCCTGCATGGAGCCGACGGTGCCGTTGTAGTAGAGGGTCGTCAGGTCGATCTGCGAGATGGACGTGGCGTCGGGGTGGTAGGAGCCGTTCTTCCTCAGCTGGGCCTGGAAGGCGATGGACGCCTTGTAGCGTTCGTCGGCGGCGGACGACAGGAAGGTGCCGTCCTTGGTGACGGCCCAGCGCTGGGGCGCGTTGTGGGCGGCGGAGTGGTAGCCGTTGCCGAACAGGGACCCGTTGGCGGCCCCCAGCATGTACGTCTTGCCCCGGGTGCCCCGCCGGGCCACGGCCGTGAAGTCCTCGGCGGTCCAGCCCTCCTTCATGCCCGCGCCGGCGAACAGGTCCTGGTTGATCCAGAGGGTCGAGCCGGGCAGCGGGCGCTCCAGGGGGATGCCGTAGATGCGTCCGCCGATGCGGCCCATGTCGCGCCAGGCGTGGGTGGGGATGCCCGCGAGGTTGGGGTAGTCGGTGATGGCGTCGCCCGACAGGTACGGCGTGAGGTCCTGGGCGCGGCGCTGCACGAACTGCGCCTCGCGGGGCAGGGTGAAGCCGGAGAACAGGTTGATGATGTCGGGCAGGGCGTCGGCGTCCCCGGCCATGACGGTCGCCATCTTCTTCTGGTAGTCGGCCTGGGAGATGACCGTGTACTCGATCTTCACGCCGATGGCCTTCTCGACGGCCGCCCAGAAGCGGTTCTGCGAGGCGGGCTTGGGCGGTGTGCCGAAGGAGACGGTCATGACGCGGACGGTGGAGCCGTCGCCCGGGGTGCGGGAGACCGACTTGACCAGGTCGGAGGGGTAGGAGGTGTAACCGGCCTGGACGCCCTCTTCGGTCGGAGGGAGGTCCGGCTTCGGACCGGTGGCGGGCCTGTAGGCCGGCCAGGGGGCCAGCTTCTTCCCGGCGTTGGAGACGTCGCCGTCGTCGGACTCCGAGGAGCAGGCGGTCAGCAGACCGGGGACGGAGACGGCGGCGCCGCCCACCGCCATGGAGCGCAGGAGGGTGCGTCGGGACATGCGGGGCATGGGTGAACCACCTCGTGTCAGCTCTTGATGGCGCCGGTGAGCACGCCCTTGGTGAAGTACTTCTGCAGGAAGGGGTAGACGAGCAGGATCGGCACGGTGGCTATCACGAGCACCGCCATCTGCACGGTCTGCGGAGCGGTGACGGTGGCCTCGCCGGTGGTCGCGTCGGTGAGCCCGGCACCGGCCACCACATAGGTGCGCAGCACCTGCTGGAGCGGCCAGTGCTCGCTCTCCAGGTACAGCGAGGCGTAGAACCAGGAGTTCCAGTAGGCGACGGCGTAGAACAGGCCGACGACGGCGAGCGCGGCCTTGGACAGCGGCAGCACCACCGACACCAGCACCCGCCAGTCCCCCGCCCCGTCCAGCCGGGCCGCCTCGTACAGCTCCTCGGGGACGGACTGGAAGAAGCCGCGCAGCACGACCAGGTTGAACACGTTGACCAGGACGGGCAGCACGAGCGAGGCGTACGAGTCGAGCAGGCCGAGTTCCTTGACGAGCAGGAAGCTCGGGATCATGCCGGGCGGGAAGAGGAACGTGAACAGCACCAGCAGCAGGACGGGCCTGCCGCCGAGGACGCCCGGGCGGGACAGCGCGTAGGCCAGGGTCACGGTGCAGGCGAGGCTGAGCAGGGTGCCCACGATCGTCACCCCGGCACTCACACCGAGGGCGTGGGTGACGATGCCGCCGTCGAAGATGTCGCGGTAGGCGTCGAGTGTGGGCTCCGTGGGCCACAGCACCCAGCCGCCGTTGTCGACGACCTCCTGGGTGGAGGCCAGGGAGGTCGACACGATCACCAGGAACGGCACGCACACCAGCAGGACGACCGTGGCCAGCGCGAGGGCCTTGGCGGCCTGGGTGAGCGGCCGGGGCTTCTCCATCCAGCCGGGCCGGGCGGACGCGCTCACTTGTAGACCCCCTGTTCGCCGAGGCGGTGGGCGACCTTGTTGGCCGCGTAGACGAGCAGGGCGCCGACGAGCCCCTTGAACAGGCCCGCTGCGGCCGCGAAGCCGTAGTCGCCGCCGACGATGCCCTGGTAGTAGACGAAGGTGTCGATGACCTCGGCGGTCTCCGGTCCGACGGCGTCGCGTTGCAGCAGCATCTGCTCGAAGCCGACGGAGAGGATGTCGCCGAGCCGCATGATGAGCAGCAGCACGATCACCGGGCGGATGGCGGGCAGGGTGACGTGCCAGAAGCGGCGCCAGGGTCCGGCGCCGTCGATGGCGGCCGCCTCGTACTGCTGCTCGTCGACCTGGGCGAGCGCGGCGAGGAAGATGATCGTGCCCCAGCCGGCGTCCTTCCAGATGACCTGGGCGACGACGAGCGGCTTGAACGCGTCCGGGTTGCCGATGATGTCGACGGTGTGCAGACCGGCCCCGCTCAGGCCGCTGTTGAGCAGGCCGGTGTCCCCGAGCACCTGCTGGAAGAGCGCGACGACGATCACCCACGAGATGAAGTGCGGGAGATACGCCACCGACTGCACGAACCGGCGCACCGACGACCAGGTGAGCGTGTGCAGCAGCAGGGCGAGGCCGAGCGGCACCGGGAAGTAGAAGACCAGCTGGAGGACGGCGATCCAGAGGGTGTTGAGGACCGAGTCCCAGAACGCCGCGTCCTCGAACATGCGCTGGAAGTTGCCCAGGCCCACCCAGGGGCTGCCCCACAGGCCGTCGAACGGCACGTACTCCTTGAACGCGATGACGTTGCCGACGAGGGCGCCGTAGTGGAAGAGCAGGAAGTAGGCGAGACCGGGCAGCATGAGCAGGAACAGCGTCCGGCTCTGAAAACCTTTACGCGGGCGCTTCATCCTTGCGGGGCGACGGCGATCCGGGTCCACCCCCTTCACACCTGCTGGTTCCCGTAAGGCAGTTGCCACGGCTCCCCCTCACCTCGGCGTGTTCGGTGAGGGGAAGTTAAAACGCTTTCAGTGTCCGGTCAACACTTCTGACACGGACGGGACTTCACGCCGAGAGCAGTCCCCGGCCGAACCAGTCGGAGGAGTCCCGCACGCCGGGCAGCGCGAAGAAGTAGCCGCCGCCGGTCGGGGAGATGTAGTCGACCAGGGGTTCGTCGATCAGCCGGGTCTGCGTGGCCTCGAACTGGCGCCGTACGTCCTGCTGGTAGCAGCAGAAGACCAGGCCCATGTCGAGGTTGCCGACGGTGTCGACGCCCCGGTCGTAGTTGTAGCCCCGGCGCAGGATGCGGGAGGTGTCGGTCGCCGCGGTGCGCGGGTTGGCGAGGCGGATGTGCGCGTCGAGCGGGATGGCCGTGCCGTGCGGGTCCTTGGCGTAGTCGGGGCTGTCGGTCTCCTTGGTACCGTCCAGCGGGGCGCCGGTGTCCTTGCGCCGGCCGAACATCAGCTCCTGCTCGTTCAGCGAGACCCGGTCCCAGAACTCGACGAGCATCCGGATGATCCGGATGACCTGGTAGCTGCCGCCGGTCGCCCAGGCGGGCTCGCCCTGCCCGTCCCCGACCCACACGAGGCGGTCCATCTCCCGGGCCGACGCGACGTCCGGATTGGCTATGCCGTCCTTGAAGCCCAGCAGGTTGCGCTGGGTTCCGCTGGGCCGGGGCACGTTCTGGAAGCCGTCGACGCGCCACCGGATCTGCATCGCGCCCCGGGTGTGCTTGGCGATGTCGCGCAGCGCGTGCAGGACGGTGTCCTGCCGGGCCGCGCAGATCTGGAGTGACAGGTCGCCGTGGCACTCGGCGGGGTTCAGGTTGTCGTTGGGGAACGTCCGCATGGGCGTGAGCCGGCGCGGCCGGGCCTTGGCGAGTCCGTAGCGGTCGTCGAAGAGGGAGGCGCCGACGCCGACGGTGACGGTGAGCGCGTCGGCGGGGACGACCGGGCCGAGGATGCCGTTGTCCGAGGGCGGGGCGCCGACGCCCAGGTCGGTGGGGGTGCCGCCGGAGGTGAGGAACCGGGCCCGCTGTGTCAACGTCCGCAGCAGCTCGGCGAGTTCCTTGCGGTCGTCGGCGATGACGTCGAAGGAGACGAAGGCCGCGGCCGCCTGCTGCGGGGTGAGGATCCCGGCCTGATGGGTGCCGTGGAAGGCCACCGGGCCGGCGTCCGCCCCTTCGGCCGCCCGGGCCGTACCGCCGCCGCTCCCGGCGAGCGCGTACCCGCCTCCGGCCAGCACGGCTCCGGCTGCTCCGGCGGCTCCGGCGCCCAGGGCCGTCTTCACGAACGAACGGCGGCCGGTGTGGGCGGGGCAGCCCGGCGGGGGCGTGTCGGCGGACGGCATGGGGACGTTCCCTTCGGGGTGTTCGGTGTGCTGGTGGCGGCCGGTGCTCACGCGGACTTCCTGATCTCCAGCAGGTCCGGCACCGGGGAGAGGTCTTCGAGGAGCTGACCGGTGGCCCCGTCGAGCCGGGCCTTCGCGGTCCGGTCGAGCCGGGCGACGGGGGTCCAGCGGCCCCCGCGGTGCTCGGAGTCGAGCAGGGCCTGAAGGCGCGCGATGTCCGTGTCGACGGTGGGGAGCAGGCGCGGGGCGCGGGTGGTGAGCAACGGCCTGAGCACGGTGAGCAGTTCGCGTGTGCCGGCGAGGTTGGCGTCGGCGGTGGCCAGTCCGGTGCCGCTGCCCTGGTCGGTGTCGCCGGTCAGCTCGAACTGGAGGGTGTTCTCCAGGATCTCGTGGGCACGCAGCGGCAGGTCCGACGGGTCGAAGTCCTGGTGCGGGAACGCCTTCCGCAGCCCGTCGGCGTCGCGGGCCAGTTGCTGTGCCGGGCCGGTGAGCTCGGCCGCCGACTGGCCGTGCCACAGCCCGTACTCGACCCGGTGGAAGCCGGTGAAGTCCTTGTCACGCACCCCGCCCGGCAGGCCGTCGGGCCGGCCGTTGATCTTCTGGTCGAAGTCCTCGAAGGTGCCGTAGGCGGCGCCGAGGGAGGCGTAGGTGCGGTGGGCGGTGAGCCAGTCGGAGCGTGCGGTGCCGAGGCACCCGGCGCGGATGTCGTCACTGAGCCGGCGGGTCTGGGTGACGAGGGCGGCCAGTCCCCGGTCGACGTACGCCCGGTAGGCCTTCAGCGGCGCGGCGAGATCCCGCTCGGACACGGGCACGACGGCCTTCCCGCCACCGGCGCCGCCGACCCGGACCGCCTCGGAGGTGACGGCCCTGCCGTCGGCGGGCACGCAGCGCCAGGCGTACGTACCGCCGGCCACGGTGACGACGAGGTCCCGGGTGGTACCGGGGGCCAGGCCCTCGATCTCCCCGTACACCGCGTTGGTGGAGGGGTCGATGAGATACACCTCGGACGTCTGGTCCCCCGTGTTGTGCATCCGGAAGTCCTGCCGGCCCGGATCGGGCGCGGTGAACCCCCGGCCGCAGTCCGTCGCGGAGACGGCGACGGTCTCACCGGCGGCGGATTTGGGCCGCGCCAGGGCGACGACGAGTCCGGCCAGGAGGGCGGGGACGGCGACGACTGCGACGGGGGTGAGCCAGGCGGGGCGGGTGCGGCTGGGCGCGGGGCTGGTGGGCTGGGCGGGCGCCGCGATCGCGGACCGGGTGGGTGTGGCACCGGCCGTCACCTGCTCCCGACCCCCCGGTCCACCGCGCACTCCACGAACTCCACGCACTCCGCGCACGAACAGCGGCATCACCACGGCGAGATACCCGGCATACCCGATCACCTGGAGCCAGGTCATCGTCGGTGTCAGGTTGAGCACGCCCTGGAGCAGCGTGCCGTACCAGGACCCGGCGTCCACACTGCCGCTCAGGTCGAAGGCGTAGGCCGTCCCGCCGGGCAGGACCCCGCCCTCCTGGAGGTCGCGCAGCCCGTAGCCGAGCACGCCGGCGGCGATGACGACGAGCACCACGCCGGTGACGGTGAAGAAGCGGGTGAGGTTGATGCGCAGCGCCCGCCGGTACAGCCCCCAGCACAGGCCGGCCGCCAGGACGAGCCCGATGCCCGCGCCGGCCATCGGCCCTGCCGACTCGTCGGCCGCGCGGGCGGTGGTCCACAGGAACAGGGCGGTCTCCAGGCCCTCGCGCCCCACCGCCAGGAATGAGGTGACGACCAGCACACCGGCGCCCATGGCCAGTGCCTCGGTGACCTTCTCCTTGATCTCGCCCGCCAGGCTGCGGGCCGAGCGGCGCATCCAGAACACCATCGCGGTGACGAAGGCGACGGCCACGAGGCTCAGCGTTCCGCCGAAGGCTTCCTGGGCGGTGGTGGAGAGGGAGGCGGCGGTGAAGGTGAGCACCGCGCCGAAGCTCAGCGAGAGCGCGACCGCGGCCAGCACCCCGGTACACACCTGCGGCAGACGGGACTTGGCGCCGGCCCGCACCAGCGTGGCGACCAGCACGGAGACGATGAGCCCGGCTTCCAGCCCTTCCCTGAGCCCGATCAGGAAACTTGGAAACGCGTCGTCCCACATGTGCCGCGACCCTTCCGGCCCGAGCCCGACCCACCCTCACATGAGTTAGCCAAGGCATGCCTTACTGACGCCGACCATCATGACCTCGACTCCCTGGGCATCCGGTCATGAATGCCTCATGGCCCGGCAAAAGTCCGCGAGACGGGAGGCGTCCGGGACGAGACGGGAGACGTCCGGGAAAAGGGCAGGGCTCCGATCACGTCACCACTCGAACGGCATCAGCCAACCGGCAACCCGGCCTCTCGCTCCCCTGCCAACCGATGCCACGCATGACCGCACCCGTCGACGCAGAACCGCTCCCGCCGCCGCGCGTCCGCAAGCCCCAGGACCTGCACCAGCAGACGGAACGCCTTGATCCGCTCATGCCTCGGCCGCAGCCGGGCGACCTTCCCCAACTGTTCCTCGATGCGCCCTCGCGCGAGCAGAACCGCCGGCGTGTGGGTCGGCCGGAGCCCGGACCGCCGGATGCCCTCCAAGGCGTCCTCACCGACGGCACGCGCCTGGACGCAGAACTGGAAGAGCTCCCGCAGCACGACGAACTGCTCCTCCTCGGCCATGTCTTCGAACCATGCGAGCCCCTGGGACAGAGGCCGCAAGCCCTGGGCGAGTTCGTTGAGCATCACAGCGCGCTCATTCATCCGCCGCGCCTCGCTCGCCATCCGACGGCCTCACCCCGCGCCCCCGCCCTCGTGCCGCGCGCAGCCGACCTGAAGACCCGTCACCTGTTCCACCCACCCCTCTTGACGCGTGAATGACAATAGTGGCTTGATGTCATGGGAGCGCTCCCACCTCATCCAGGGAAGGGACCACCATGCACAGCACCCGCCGCGCGTCCTCGCACTTACGGCTCATCCCGGTTCTCGGCCTCCTGGCCGCCCTGCTCCTCCCCCTCGGCATGACGCTCGCCCCCCGCGCGACAGCCGCGACCGCGACGGCCGCCCCCGCGGCGGACCCCGTCCGCATCATGCCGCTCGGCGACTCGATCACCGGCTCGCCGGGCTGCTGGCGGGCGGTGCTCTGGAACCGACTGGTCAACAGCGGTTACCCGGACATCGACTTCGTCGGCACCCTCCCCCCGCAGGGCTGCGGCCAGGCACACGACGGCGACAACGAGGGCCACGGCGGCGAACTCGTGACCAACGTCGCCGACCAGAACCTGCTGCCCGGCAGGCTCGCGGCCACCCGCCCGGACATCGTTGTCATGCACTTCGGCACGAACGACGTCTGGAGCAGCATCGCCCCCGACCGCATCCTCGCCGCCTACACCAAGCTCGTGACGCAGATGAGGGCCTCCAACCCGGACATGCGGATCCTCGTCGCGCAGCTCATCCCGATGAATCCGAGCAGTTGCGCGGCCTGCGCGCAGCGCGTCGTCGACTTCAACGCGCGGATCCCCGACTGGGCGAGGGGGACCGGCACCGACCGCTCCCCCGTCACCGTGGTCGACCAGTGGACGGGCTTCAGCACGGCCACCGACACCTACGACGGCGTGCACCCCAACGCCTCCGGCGACGCGAAGATCGCCGCCCGTTGGTTCCCGGCCCTGGCGGCGGTCCTCGACGCGGGCGTCCCCCAGGACCCGGGCGGTCCCGGTGACCCGGGCGAGGACCCCGCCGCCTGCACCGCGCGCTTCCGGGCCGTCTCCTCCTGGCAGGGCGGCTACCAGGGCGAGGTGACGGTGACGAACACCTCCGCCGCCGCCGTCCCGGGCTGGTCCGCCACCGTCGTACCGGCGGGCGGCGCGCGCCTCACCCAGGCCTGGAACGGCACCCTCACGACGGCCGCCGACGGCACGGCCACCGTCACGAACGCGGCGTGGAACGGCGCGCTGGCCCCCGGCGCGAGCGCCACGTTCGGCTTCGTCGCCACCGCCCCGGCAACGGCCGGCGCCCCGGCGGCGACCGTCACGTGCACGGCGAAGACCCCGGCCGCCTGACACCCGGCCAAGGCCCGGTCCCCCCCAGCTTCAACGCCCCCTTCCGGCAACAGGCCCAGTCCGGCCCAAGCCCGCACAGAACAGGCCAACCCAACCCAAGCCGCCCCGCCCAGAACAGGCCCCCGCCCACCCCCACTTCTGGAGCCGCCATGAGACCCCACCCGCCCTCCGTCCCCCGCCTGGCCACCGTCGCCGCCGCCCTGCTCGGTCTCCTCCTCTCCTTCCTCTCGCTCGGCACTCCGGCGCACGCGGCCCCCACCGGCTTCCGCGTCGAGAACGGCCGGCTGGTGGAGGCCTCCGGGAACGACTTCGTGATGCGCGGCGTCAACCACGCGCACACCTGGTACGCGGACCGGATCAGCTCGCTCGCCCACATCAAGGCCAAGGGCGCCAACACCGTCCGCGTGGTCCTGTCCAGCGGTGACCGCTGGACCCGCAACGACACCGCCGACGTGGCGAACGTGGTCGCGCAGTGCAAGCAGAACCGGCTGATCTGCGTCCTGGAGGTGCACGACACCACGGGTTACGGCGAGCAGAGCGGAGCCGTCACGCTCTCCCGCGCCGCCGACTACTGGATCAGCGTGCAGAGCGCGCTGACCGGCCAGGAGGACTACGTCATCGTCAACATCGGCAACGAGCCGCACGGCAACACCGGCTACACGGCCTGGACGGCCGACACCAAGGCGGCGATCCAGAAGCTGCGGAACGCCGGCTTCGACCACACGATCATGGTCGACGCGCCCAACTGGGGCCAGGACTGGGCGTTCACGATGCGCGACAACGCCGCCTCGGTCTTCGCCGCCGACCCGGACGCCAACACCGTCTTCTCGATCCACATGTACGGCGTCTTCGACACGGCCGCCGAGATCACCGACTACCTGAACCGCTTCGTCACCGCCGAACTGCCCATCGTCGTCGGCGAGTTCGGGCACGACCACTCGGACGGCAACCCCGACGAGGACACCATCCTGGCCGTCACCCAGCAGCTCCGCCTCGGCTACCTCGGCTGGTCATGGAGCGGCAACGGCGGCGGCGTCGAGTACCTGGACATGGTCACGAACTTCGACCCGAACCAGCTCACGTCCTGGGGACAGCGGCTCTTCAACGGCGCGAACGGCATCGCCGCCACCGCCAAGGAGGCCGCGATCTACTCCTCCGGCGGAGGCGACACCACTCCCCCGACGGCCCCCGGCGCCCCGACCGCCTCCGGCGTGACCTCCTCGTCCGTCACCCTGACCTGGGCCGCCGCCACCGACGCGACCGGCGTCACCGGCTACGACATCGTGCGGATCAGCGGCGGCAGCGAGACGGCCGTCACCAGCACCACGAGGACCACCGCCACGCTCACGGGACTGTCCGCCGCCACCTCCCACACCTTCGCCGTCTACGCCCGCGACGCCGCCGGGAACCGCTCGCCCCGCTCGGGCACGGTGACGGTCACGACCTCGCCGGGCGGCTCCCCCTCGTCCTGCGGCGTCGGCTACCGGGTGACGAGCAGCTGGCCCGGCGGTTTCCAGGGCGAGATCACCCTCCGCAACACCGGCACGTCGGCGATCAACGGCTGGACGCTGCGCTGGACCTTCCCCGACAGCCAGCGCATCACCAACCTCTGGGGCGGCACGGCGACGCAGAGCGGCTCCGAGGTCAGCGTCACGGCCGCCTCGTACACCGCGACGATCCCCGCGGCGGGCTCGGTCACCCTCGGCTTCACGGCCGCCCGGGGGACCGCGAACCCGAGCCCGACGGCCTTCACCCTGAACGGCGCCGACTGCTCCGTGAGCTGACCGCTCCCCGTGTGACGGTGCCGCCGAGCCCTTCGCCCTCCCGGCCCGGCGGCACCGTCACCGCTGGTGTGATCCGTGCTACACCCACACCGGCAAGCGGTTTACCCCGCCCCGCAGTGGTCAGGCGGCGGGGATGTCGCACCGGCACCCCACAGCCGTATCTCCGGCAAGACGCGAACGGACAGAGCAGCCCACGGCGAGACCGGCGGGGCAGCGCGACGCCTTCTTCGACAACGCCAAGTACCTGGCCATCGTCCTGGTGGCCGTCGGGCACGCCTGGGAGCCGCTGCGGGACGGCAGCCGCGCGGTCAGCGCCCTCTACATGGTCGTGTACGCCTTCCACATGCCGGCGTTCATCGTCATCTCCGGCTACTTCTCGCGCTCCTTCGACGCCGCCCCGGGGCGGATCAGGCGCCTGGTCACCGGGCTCGCCGTGCCGTACGTCGTGTTCGAGACGGCGTACACGCTGTTCACCCGGTGGACGGACCAGGAGCCGGACCGGCCGGTCAGCCTGCTGGACCCCCTCTACCTGACGTGGTTCCTGGCGGCGCTGTTCGTCTGGCGCCTGACCACGCCGATGTGGCGGCATGTGCGGTGGCCGCTTCCGCTCGCCCTCCTCGTCGCGATGCTGGCGACGCTCTCGCCGTCCGTCGGCAACGACCTCGACCTCCAGCGCACGCTCCAGTTCCTGCCGTACTTCGTGCTCGGCCTGCTGCTGAAGCCGGAGCACTTCCACCAGGTGCGCCGCCGCGCGGTGCGGATCCTCGCCGTGCCGGTCTTCGCCGGCGCGCTCGCCGTGGCCTACTGGGCGGTCCCGCGGATGACCGGCGCCTGGTTCTACCACCGGGACAGCGCCGAGGAACTCGCCGCGCCCTCCTGGTACGGGCCGGTCATGACGCTGGTGACCTTCGGCTGCTCGCTGGTCCTGGTGGCCTGCTTCCTGGCCTGGGTGCCCGGGCGCCGGGCGTGGTTCACCATGCTGGGCGCGGGCACGCTGTACGGCTATCTGCTGCACGGTTTCGTCGCCCAGGGGTCCAAGTTCTGGGGCTGGTACGAGCCGGCGTGGGTGCACCGGCCCGTGGGCGTGCTCGTCGTGACGGTCGTCGCCGCGGTGCTCGTGACCGCGCTGTGCACCCCGCCGGTGCGGCGGGTGTTCCGCCGGGTGATGGAGCCCGAGATGGCGTGGGCGTTCCGCCGGGACGCGGGCGGAAGGCGTCTCGCGGCGTCACAGCCGGATGACAACGAGGGCGATGTCGTCGGGCGCTCCGCTGGTGACGCTGAGGTGGGTCAGCAGGGCGTCCGCCAGCCGGCCGGGGGCGAGGGCGCTGTTCTGGGACAGCGCTGAGATCAGGCGGTCCAGGCTGGTGTCGATGTCCTCGTCACGGCGTTCGATGAGGCCGTCGGTGTAGAGGACGAGGCTGTCGCCCGGTGTGTAGGGCAGGACGGCCTGGGGGCGGGGGACGTGGTAGGGGCGGGCGCCCAGCGGTGGGTCGGTGGCCTGGTCCAGCAGCTCGCAGGTCCCGTCGGAGTGGACCAGGACCGGGGGCAGGTGCCCGGCGTTGCTGTAGATGATCAGTCTGCTGCGGGTGTCGATGAGTACCTTGACCGCGGTCGCCGCCGTCGCGCCCTCGACGGAGCGGGCGTACAGGCCGAGGACTTCCAGGGCCTGGGCAGGGCTGGGGATGGCGCGGATGGCCGCGCTCAGGGCGCTGCGGAGCATGCCCATCACGGCCGCGGCCTGGAGGCCGTGGCCGACGACGTCCCCCACGGCCGCGGCGTAGCGGTCGGGGGGCAGGTCGACGACGTCGTACCAGTCGCCGCACACGTTGAGTGATCTGGTCGCGGGCAGGTAGCGCACGGCGATGTTGTCGTTGTGCTGGGTCAGGTCGCGGTCCTGGAGCATGGCTTCCTGCAGGGCGACGGCGACCTGGCGTTCGCGGGCGTGCGCCTGGCGCAGTTCCTGGTTCAGCCGGTGCAGCTCGCGGGCCCGCACGTAGAGCTCGGCTGCCATGCCCTTCTCCCGTTCGGTGAACTCCTCGGTGAGCCGGCGGGCCCGGCGTGAGCGGATGAAGGGCGTGACGTCCTCGGACCTCTGGACGATCCATGCCACCTGGCCGTCCGGGCCTGGGACGGGGGTGTGGATGTTGGACCACCAGCGCTCCTCGAAGCCGCTGCGCCGGTCGGGGGCGGAGATGTCGTACCGCTGCAGGACCAGGGTGTCCGGAGTCCCGGTGTCCAGCACTCGGCGCAGTGACGCCTTGATGTTGCGTTCCGCGTCGCCGGCGGTGCCGGGGTTCTCCGGCAGGGCGTCGAAGAAGTACTTCCCGATCAGCTCGTCCCTGGTGCGTTTGGTGGCCGCCAGGTACGCCTGGTTCGCGTAGCGGATCACCAGGTCCGTGTCCAGCACCAGGTACGGGCTCGGGGTGGCGTCGAAGAAGGCCGTGAAGTTGATGTCCGCTGCCATGGCGCGCTCTCTTCGGTCGGCGAGCCCGACCGCCCTGTACCACCAATCTACGGGCGATCCGGCGGCAGGGCCCGGCGGACCGCCCTTCCGCGGCGCCCGGCCTACCCCTGCGCCGTGAGCCGGATCAGCAGCGCACCGGGCGTCCGCGGCACGCTCACCGTCAGCCCGTCCCCGTCCCAGGCGGCCCGGCCGGCTCCCGGAGCGGTGGGATGCAGGCCGTCCGCGCGGACGGCCCTGCCCGCCAGATGCCGGACCGGCAGCCGCAGTTCGGACGGCCCGCCGCGCCGCCACACCGACAGGTACGCCGTACGGTCACCGGGGACCCGCAGGCCCAGGGCCAGCCACTCGTCCGTCCAGCCGGGCAGGCCGAGCGGCCAGAACGGCAGGGCCCGCGCGAGGTCCCCGCGGATCGACTTGTAGACCTCCACCGCGTCCCGGACGAGGGCCAGTTGGTGGTCCGCCATGCGGTCGAGGTGGCCCGAGAGGTGGATACGGCCGAGCAGGGCCCCGCCCAGGGTCCACGCGATCAGGCCGTCGTCGTACTCGGGCTGCGGGTAGGCCCAGACGGCGCCCTGCTCGGGCGGGACCGCGGTCGGCGCGGCGGCGGCGATGGGCGGGTAGCGCAGCGGGTCCTGCTGGTCGCTGGTGGACTGGAGCTGGGCGACGGCCAGGGTGGCGCCGTCCATGCGCATGCCGCCCGAGGCGCAGTTCTCGACGACCAGCCCGGGGTGGCGGTCCAGGACGCCGGAGAGCCAGTCGAGGTAGGCGTGGGCGTGGCCGAGCAGCCCGGCTCCGGGTGCGAGGTCGCCGGGGGCCTGGGTGCCGGGGTCGACGACGATGTTGTAGTCCAGCTTGAGGTAGCCCACGCCCCAGTCGCCGACGATCCGGTCGACCGTCTTGTCGAGGTGGGCGCGGGCGGCCGGGTGCCGCAGGTCGAGCTGGTGGCGGCCCTGCTCGGCCAGGCGCACGCCGTCGCGCTGGAAGAACGCCCCGGGCGGCAGCTCGGCGGCGACCGGGCTGCGCACCCCGACGACCTCGGGCTCCAGCCACAGCCCGGGCACCATCCCACGCTCCCGGATCCGGTCCAGGACCGCCTGGATGCCGCCGTCGGGGAAACGGCGCGGCGAGGGCTGCCAGGCGCCGACGCTGTCCCACCAGCCCCGGGTGTCGTCGTCGTACCAGCCCGAGTCGATGCAGAAGTACTCGGCTCCGGCGTCGGCGGCGGCGTCGATCAGCGGCAGCAGCTTGGCCGTCGTCGGGTCGCCCATCAGCGTGTTCATGTAGTCGTTGAAGACGACGGGCAGGGCGGTGTGGTCCGGGTGCGGGCGGCGGACGGCGCGGCGGTAGGAGGTCAGGGCGCCCAGCGCGGCGTCGAGGTCCGGGCCGAGGGCCAGGGCGCCGGGCACGGTGGTGAACTCCTCGCCCGGGGCGAGCCGGACCCGCCACTGGTGTTCCGCGTCCGTCGGCCCGTTCAGCGCCAGGTAGCTGCCGTGGGCGCGTTCGCCGAGGTCCCAGCGCCAGCCGGCCGGGGACTCCACCTGCCACACCCAGGCCCGGCCGCCGTCCCGCTCGGTCAGGGCGCCCATGGCGAGATGGCCGTCGGTGGGCCAGCTGCCGCGCCCGGTGAGGACGAGGGCGGCCCGGCTGTCGTGCTCGTGGACGTCGGTGTTGATGTCGGCGACGGAGGCGCGCAGCGGCTCGGCGTACCAACGGCACTCGGCGAGCCAGTCGTTGCGGGCCCGGTGCACGTCGAGGGCGTCCGGGGCGGGCAGGCCGCCGAGCAGCAGGCTGCTGACGGACTGGACGACCAGGGGCTCGTCGCCCTCGTTGCGCAGCCGGACGCGGGAGCGGAGGACGGGCAGTCCGGTCGGTGAGGTGAGTTCCGCGAACGCCGTCAACCCCGTGTCCGGGTCGTGGAGTTCGACGGTCAGCCACTCCCATCCGTCGCGGCTGCCCGCGCGGTGGGCCCGGTAGCCGAGCCGTGCGCCGAAGGCCGTGCCGGTGAAGCGGGGGCCGGACCAGCCGCTGCCGTGGCCGAGGGCGGTGAGTTCCACGAGCGGGAGAGCGGCCGGCGGGTCGGCGGGGCACTCGTCGCCGGGGCGGGCCAGTTGGAGCAACCGCAGGGTTCCGTCGGCCGCCACGGCGAACCGGGCGCCGAGCGCCTCGTGCCCCCAAGTGAACTCGTCCTGCCGCTGGTCGGAGTCCCTGCGCGCCGCATCCGCCGTGCCGGTCAAGGTGCTCCCCCTCCTGGCCCCGCCCCGTTCCCGGGAGCGGCGGTCCGCGTGAATCCCTCGTTACGGTCTCTTGACGACCCAAGTGTGACCGGTCACAATCCTCGCATGAATGTGACCGGTCACACAAGGCGCCCGGCGAGCATCCGGGACGTCGCGACCGCCGCGGGCGTCTCGTACCAGACGGTCTCGCGGGTGATCAACGGCCATCCCAGCGTCCGGCCGTCCACCCGGGAGCGGGTGCTCGCCGCCATCGACGAACTGGGCTTCCGCCGCAACGCGACCGCCCTCGCCCTGGCCAGCGGCCGCAGCCGGGCCGTGACCGTGCTCACCGCGAACACCACCCACTACGGCTACGCCTCGATCCTCCAGGGCATCGAGGAGGCCGCCCGGGCCGCGTCGTACGCGGTCGGGATCGGGGTCCTGGAGTCCGCCGACGACGCGGCGGTCGCCGCCGAGGTGCAGCGCGCGGCGGACGCGGGCGGCGGACTGATCGTGATCGCATACGATCCGGCCGGTGTACGGGCGCTGGGAGCCGTGCCCGCCGGGCTGCCGGTCGTCGGCGTGGTCGAGACCCCGGCGAGCCCGCCGGCCGGGGAGAGCCCCTGGGTGTGGGCCGACGACCGTGAGGCCGCCTACCAGGCGACCCGCCATCTGCTCGCCCTGGGCCACGAGACCGTGCACTACGTCGCCATCCCGTCCAGCACGCGCCGCACCAGCGCCCGCACCAGCGGCTGGCGGCAGGCGCTCAAGGAGGCCGGTGCCCCGGAACCCCGCCCGGTGCAGGGCAGTTGGGGCCCGGCGGGCGGTCACGCGGCCGGGCTGAAGCTCGCGCGGGACCCGTCCGTCACCGCGATCCTGTGCGGCAACGACGACCTCGCGCTCGGTGTGCTCCGCGCCCTGCACGAGGCCGGCCGCCCGGTGCCGGGCGAGGTGAGCGTGGCCGGTTTCGACGACGCCCCGCACTCCGCCTTCCTCACCCCGTCCCTGACGACCGTACGCCTGGACTTCACCGGCCTCGGGCGGGCCGCGTTCGGCCTGCTGCACCGGGCGCTGGAGGAGTCCGCGCCGGTCGCCCCGCATCCGGTGTCCGTTCCGGAACTGGTGGTGCGGGAGAGCTCGGGCCCGCCGCCCGCCGGTCACTGAACAGCTTTTGCCAGCCCAGCAGTTGTGCGTCCCGCTTTCTGATCCGAACCGCCTGCTCCGGAAAGGCACGTCATGAAGAGAAGAGCGCTCCCCGCCCTGGCGCTGATATGCGCCGCCGGCCTGGCCGCCACCGCGTGCAGTGACCCGACCGCCGGGGAGTCCGGTTCGGACGACGCCCAGCGGACGGCGGTGAACCCGACCGCCCGCCTCGACGGCGTGAAGCTGACCATGTGGACCGCGCAGAACACGGTCAACGCGCCGAAGCAGGTCATCGACGCCTTCGAGAAGGCCACCGGCGCCACGGTCGACACCCAGGCCATCCCGGACCTCTACGAGCAGAACGTGCCGACGAAGCTGGCCTCCGGCGACCGCCCCGACCTGATGTTCTGGCAGCCGTCCATCTCCACGCTGCCGTTCGTCCAGCCGAAGCAGAACCTGCTCACCCTCGACGGCGAGCCGTGGGTCTCCAAGCTCGGCGACACCGAGAAGTCCCTCGGCGTCATCGACGGCAAGCGGTACGCGGCGATCGTCACCAGCCCCGCCATGCTCGGCGTCTACTACAACAAGGACGTCTTCCGGCAGGCCGGGCTGAGCGAGAAGGACTTCCCCAAGTCCTACGACGAACTCCTCGCCCTCGGCCACAAGGTCGTCGACAAGACCGACGCGGCCGCCTTCTACGAGGCCGGCGGCGACAAGTGGCCCCTCCAGTGGCAGATGCAGGTCCAGCTCACCGACCTCGACCAGCAGTGGTGGGCCGACCTGAACGCCGGCAAGAAGAAGTGGACCGACCCGGTCGTGGTCGGCGCCGTCAAGAAGTACAAGGAGAAGCTGCTCGACGCCGGGCTCGCCCAGAAGAACTACCGGACGGGCACGTTCACCGGGCAGGCCGACGCGCTGTGGAAGGGCGACGTCGGCATGGTCCTCAACGTCACGTCCTTCCAGAGCCAGTTGCAGGCCAAGTACTCCACCGCCGAGATCGACAAGAAGATCGGCTGGTTCCCGGTCGCCAACTCCTCGGCCACGGGCCTGTACTCCCCCGACCAGACCAACGGTGTCGTCGCTTTCAAGACCGGTGACGACAAGCGGCAGAACGCGGCCCGGCAGTTCCTCGCCTTCTGGCTCGGCCCGGACTACCCGGACTACATCAAGACGATGAAGATCCCGTCCGTGCAGCCGTCCGTGCCCACGCCCGACGGCCTGCCCGAGACGTCCAAGGCCCAGGTCGCGGCCCTGCCCAAGGCCATCGGCGTCTTCCAGGCCAAGGCGATCGTCGCCCCGGACACGCACCTCTACCTGGCCGACATGATCTTCGGCAAGAAGAGCCCGCAGCAGGTCGCGCAGGCGATCCAGGACCAGTTCGCCCAGGTGGCCAAGGCCCAGGGCGCGCCCGGGTTCTGATCATGGCGGACACGGTCGTACGTACCCGCAAGCAGCAGTCGGCCGCCCACGGCGCACCCAAGGGCGTGGGACGGCTGCCGCGCGCCGCCGTGCACCACCCCTGGTGGTTCGCGCTCCCCGCGATCGTCGTCTTCGCGGGCTTCTTCCTGGTGCCCAACCTGCTGAACTTCTATTACCCGTTCACCAACTGGTCCTCGTACCACGCGGACATCGCCTTCACGGGCCTGGACAACTTCAGGACCATCGCCGACGACGGTTCGCTGCTGCGGGCCATCCGTACGACCCTGGTGTACGCGCTGCTGGCGGCGCTGTTCCAGAACGGCTTCGGGCTCGTGCTGGCGCTGCTGCTGGAGGACGACAGCCGCTTCAACCGGTTCTTCCGGGCCGTCTTCTTCCTGCCGGTGCTGATCTCGGCCCTGGCCACCGGCTATGTCTTCCAGGCGCTGCTCGACCAGGACGGGGCACTCAACTCCGTCCTCGGCACGGACATACCGTGGCTGGGCTCGACGACCTGGACGCTGGTGATCGTCACGCTCATCCACGGCTGGAAGTGGATGGGCCTGTCGATGCTGATCTATCTGGCCGGGCTCAAGGGCATCCCCGGCGAGATGCTGGAGGCCGCGAAGTGCGACGGCGCGGGGCCCTGGCGGACCTTCTGGTCGGTGCGCTGGCCGATGCTCGCCCCGGCCGTCACCTTCAACGTCACCACCGCGCTGATCGGTTCGATGAACACCTTCGACATCGTGCAGGCCACGACGGGCGGCGGCCCCGCGGCCTCCACCGAGGTCTTCAACATCTACATGTTCCGGATCTTCGGGCAGGGCCTGTACGCGCAGGCCTCCGCGATGAGCCTCGTCCTCTTCCTGGTCGTGGTCGCGGTGGCGATCCCGCTGGTCGTGGGGCTCCGGCGAAGGGAGCAACTGCTGTGACCGCGGTGTGGCGGTACGGCCGCCCGTCCCTCGTCGTCCTGCTCGCCGGTCTGGCCGTCGGCGTGCCGCTGTGGCTGGTCGCCGTCACCTCGGCCAAGCCGCAGGCGGAGGCGATCGAGCCGAACCTGGACCTGCCCCGGCACTGGCAGCCGTCCGCCAACTACGCGGACGCCGTCAGCCAGGGCGAGATGCTGCGCGGGTTCCTCAACTCGCTGCTGGTCGTGGTGCCTTCGGTGGTCCTGGTGCTGCTCCTGGGCGCGGGTGCCGCCTGGGTGTTCGCGCGCCGCAAATCGAAGCTGGTCTCGGCGGCGTACGCGCTGTGCATCAGCGGGCTGCTGCTGCCGCCCGCCGTCATCACCATCGTGATGGAGCTGCGGCAGCTGGGGCTGGCGGGCACCCGCCCCGGCATGATCGCCGTGTACACCGGCATGTACCTGTCGACGTCGATCTTCTTCATGACCGGCTTCATCCGCGCCATCCCCACGGAGCTGGAGGAGGCGGCCCGGATGGACGGGGCGTCGCCGTCACGGATCTTCTGGCGGATCGTGCTGCCCCTGCTCCGGCCCGTGATCGCCACCGCGACGATCATGGTGATGCTCTACGCCTGGAGCGACGTCTTCTACGCGTTCTTCGTCCTCGGCGGCGGAGACCGGGCGACCCTGCCGCTCAACCTCTACCAGGTCGCCAGCGCCCAGCTCTACCTCAACAACTGGCATCTCGTCTTCGCGTACGTCGTGGTGATGAGCCTGCCGATGGTCGCCGTGTTCCTCGTCGGCCAGCGAAAGATCGTGTCCGGAATCACCAGTGGAGCCGTGAAGTGACTGGAGGTCCAGCAGCGTGATCACCCCCACCCGCACGAGAGCCGGTACGAGGTCCCGTACCAGAACCGCCCTGATGACAGCACTACTTGGAGCAGCCGTCATGGCAGCCACCCTCCCCGCGGCCGGGCCCGCCGCCGCGGCAGATCCACAGCGCCTCACCGTCGACCTCAACGCCTCCGAGGGCCCGGTGATGCTCGGCGCCAACGGCTCCCTCTACGGGCTCAGTGACGACGGGGTCCCCAGCGACGCCGCGATGGAACCCCTGAAGATCACCAGCATCTCGCAGAAGCCGGAGGGCGGTGCCCAGCACCCCAACGGCGACGCGCTCACCGTCTCGAAGTCGTTCTTCCGTAACGGCGGCGGCGAGATCAACGTGATGATGCAGGACATCTACGCCAAGTGGCCGTACGAGGACCTCGGCATCGACGACTACCTCCCCAAGGTCGACAAGATCGTCAAGGAGATATCGGCCGACCCGAACAGCGAGCGCTTCGTCTACATCCCGTTCAACGAGCCCGACCAGATCTGGTACAAGCTCGACGTCGCCGACCAGGCGCAGTACGAGAAGAACCGCGACCGGTTCTTCAAGGATTGGAAGACGGTCTACCACCGCATCCGCGCGATCGACCCGGACGCGCGGATCGCAGGACCCAACGAGGCCGCCTACCACACGCGCCTGCTGAAGGACTTCCTCGCCTTCGCCAAGCGGGAGAACGTGCTGCCCCAGGTGATGACCTGGCATGAGCTCGGCTCCGGCTCCCTGCGCGACTTCCAGGCCCACTACGACGACTACCGCAAGCTGGAACGCGAGGCGGGCATCGCCCCGCTGAAGATCAACATCGACGAGTACGCCAACCGCCGCGACCTGTCCGTGCCCGGGCAGCTCGTGCAGTGGGTGTCCCTGTTCGAGCGCAACAAGGTGTACGCGAACATGGCCTACTGGGACGCCGCCGGCAACCTCAGCGGCCATGTGGTGCGGTCCAACATCCCCAACGGCGGCTGGTGGCTGTTCCGCTGGTACGCCGGCATGACGGGCGACACCGTGAAGGTGACGCCGCCGCAGCCGAACAGCATCGACACGCTCCAGGGTCTCGCCTCCCTCGACACCTCCCGCCGCCAGGCGCAGGTC
Source organism: Streptomyces lomondensis (assembly GCF_014651035.1). Lineage (GTDB taxonomy): Bacteria > Actinomycetota > Actinomycetes > Streptomycetales > Streptomycetaceae > Streptomyces > Streptomyces lomondensis. The sequence continues at coordinate 521,868 of NZ_BMWC01000004.1, read as the reverse complement.
CTGCTCGGCGGCTCCGCCGGTGACTCGGACGTGGTCGTGCGTGACGTCCCCCGGTCCGTGTTCGGCCGTACGGTGACCGCGACCGTCGCCGAGGCCGCCTGGTCCGGCTACGAGGGGCAGCACGCGGCGCCGCGGGTCCTGGCGCGCACCAAGGTGAAGGTGGCGGACGACGGTTCGGTGACCGTCCCGCTGCGCGGCATGCACAAGATGTCGGCGTACCGGATCGTGCTCACCCCCGGCGGCTCGGGCACCCCGGCCACCGCCTCCGTCCCGTGGTCGGCGTCGTACGAGGCCGAGGACGCGGCCATCACCGACGGCAAGGTCTACACGCAGGGCACCGTGCAGAACGCCAACGGCTACGCGGCCTCCGGCACCAAGGACGTCGGCTCCCTCAACCAGCCGGGCAGCAAGGTCGCCTTCTCGGTGACGGTGCCGAAGGACGGCACGTACGACCTGGCGATCCTGTACGGCAACCAGTCCGGCGGCCCGGCCACCCAGAAGCTGTCGGTCGACGGCGCCGCACCGGTCACCGTCACCTATCCCTCCACGGAGAACTGGACCTACCGCGCCAAGAGGGACGTCACCGTCCAACTGAAGGCGGGAACACACCAGTTGGTCCTGTCCAAGGGTGACGCCGAGGTGACCCTCGACCGGATCGACCTGACGGCCCGTACGGGCGCGGCCTCCGCCTCGTACGAGGCCACGCTCGCGGACATCAGCGGCCGGCCGTCGTACGACTACTCGTCGTCGGCCGGGGTGGGCACGGGCGCCCTGGTCCTGCGCTCGGGCGACAAGGCGGTGTTCGACGTCTACGCCCCGCGCGACGGCTACTACACGGTGACACCCCGCTCCACGGCGGCGGTGAAGCTCGCGCTGCACGGCGAGACGGTCACGGCGGCGCCCGGCCGGCCGCTGCGGCTCTACCTGGTCGCGGGCAACAACCGGATCGCGATGACGTCGGCCCACGCCGCCGTCCGCTCCCTCGACGTCTCCGGTGACGGCTCGGCCGCCGGCACCCTCTCCTACGAAGGCGCCAAGGCCACGCTCGCCGGCGGGGCCAGGCTCGTCGACTCCCCGCACGCGTCCGGCGGCTCGTACATCGGCTGGCTCGGCAACAGCCCCTCCAGCACCGCCGGGTTCACGGTGGACGCGCCCCGCTCCGGCCGCTACCTGCTGGTCGTCCACTACGCGCACAACGACCGCCGGGACAACGGCCACGCCTACAACACGGACATCATGTCCCGTACGGCGGACATCACGGTCGGGTCCGGCACGCCGGTGAAGGTCACCTTCAAGAACACCTGGAGCTGGGACGACTACTGGACCGTCGGAGTCCCGGTCGACCTGAAGCAGGGCACCAACACGGTGACGTTCGGCAACGCGAGCGCCTGGGCGCCGAACATCGACCGGATCGAGCTGGGCCGGGTCGTGGGCTGAACCCCGCGGTGACGGGCGGCGGTTGCGGAGAATCGAACGTCCCCCTCCGCAACCGCGACGCCGCCACGCACCGTCTGTCGTCATGGCCGCCGCACGACAGGGCGGCCATGACCACGGCCCGATCCGGGCCACGACAACGGGGAGTTCCATGCGTACGAAGCTCGGCTCGGTCCTGGCGGCGACGGTTCTGGCGACCGGCCTGGGCGTCGCGATGGCGCCCAGCGCCTCCGCCGCCGACAACTGCTGGGCGGACGGGGACGGCATCCGCTCCTGGTGCCGCAATGTGTCCGGCGCGCCGGTGTACGGATACATCGGCAACAACCACATCTACCCCGACCCCACCAAGGTGGTCGGACACATGTACTCCAACCCCAGCTGGTTCTACTGCAAGCTGGACGGCCAGGCCTGGGTCGGCGGCCCGCACCCGACCCGCTGGCTGCTGACCGTGGCCGACAACGGGAAGCTCGGTTACATGAAGGACACAGCGATCTACAGCGAGACCGATCCCGTACGCAACTGCTGACCCGATATCTGCGCGCGCCAGTGCCGCAGTCCGCCGTGGAGGCGGGCTGCGGCACTGCCGTGTTCCGGCCGATCCAGCCCTGCGCGACCCCGCCCGACAACCCACCACTCGCACTCCCGTATGCTTCTACATGCTTGTAGAAGTCAGTACACGCACGTGAAGGAGTGGACGCCACCATGGTGTTCAAACGACTGCTCGGCGCGCTCGGTGTGGGCGGCCCCACGGTCGACACGGTTCTCGACCCGGCCCCCGTCCGCCCCGGCGGCACGCTCACCGGCCAGGTCCACCTGGTCGGCGGCAAGGCCGACTTCGACGTCGAGCGCATCACCCTGGAGCTGGTGGCCCGGGTCGAGGCCGAGCACCAGGGCGGCGAGAGCGAGGGCGTCGTGGCCTTCGACCGCTTCACCGTCGGCGGCGGCTTCCGGCTCGCCGAGGGCGAGCAGCGCAGCGTGCCGTTCAGCGTGACGCTGCCGTGGGAGACGCCGGTGACCGAGCTGCACGGCCAGAGCCTGGGCGTCGTGCTCGGCGTGCGCACCGAGCTGTCGGTGGCGGGCGCGAAGGACAAGGGCGACCTGGACCAGCTGACCGTCGCACCGCTGCCGGTCCAGGAGGCCGTGCTCGAAGCCCTCGGCGGGCTCGGCTTCGGCTTCCGGTCGGCGGACCTGGAGTACGGGCGGATCGGCGGCACGGGCCAGCGGCTGCCCTTCTACCAGGAGATCGAGCTCGTCCCGTCGCCCCGGTACGCGCAGCAGGTCAGCGAGATCGAGCTGACGTTCCTGGCGAACCCGGGCGGCATGGAGGTGGTACTGGAGGCGGACAAGCGCGGCGGCTTCCTGTCGCCCGGCCACGAGGCGCTCACCCGGTTCACGGTCTCCCACGAGGGGGTCGAGCACCAGGACTGGCCCGCGATCGTCGACGGCTGGATGCGGCAGCTGGTCGAGCACCGGGCGTCGTACGGCTCCCCCGTCGGTTACGGCTCCCCCTTGGGCCACGGCTCCCCCGCCGCGTTCGGCCCGGGCGGCCACGGGCACGGCGGTCACCACCACGACGGCCACCGGTCGGGCCCCGGCATGGGCACCGCCGTGGCCGCGGGCGCGGCCGGACTCGCGGCCGGTGTGGTCGGCGGCATGGTCGCCGGTGAAGTCGTCGACGAGGTCGGGGACTTCTTCGAGGGCGACGAGGAAGAGGAGGGCTGACGCCCGCCGGGGCGTGGCTCCTACAGGGGCGTGGCCGCGCGCAGGATGAGGACCATCGTGACGGCCGAGTTCGCGGAGGACATCGCCGACACGGCCGTCCCCGCGGCCGCGCCCCATGCCGCCAGGCCGACCGAGGTGAACGCCGGGGGCCAGGTGCGCACGGCGGGTGCCGGGCCGAGGAGCGCCGCCACCCGGCGGGGCACCGGTCCCGGCGCGGCGAGTCCCGCGAGCGTGGGCACCGGGGTGCCCCGGGAGACGAGCGCGGCCGTGCCGATGGCGCGCGCCACCGTGCGGCGGCTGCCGACCGCCCGGGCCGCCTCCTCGTCGGCCCACCGCTCGGCCGTGTACGCCACGGCGGTGCGCAGCGGCCGCAGGAACGGGTTGGCCCGGGCGGCGAGCTGCACGGCGAGCAGGAAGCGGTCGTGCCGGGCCGCGAGGTGCGCCCGCTCGTGGGCGAACAGCGCCCGCCGCTCGGCCGGCCCGAGCCGGTCCAGCAGGGCCGTGGTCACCACGACCCGGCCCCTACGCCCGCCCCGGCCACCGCCGGGCAGCGCGTACGCGTACGGGACGGCGTCGGGCAGGACGGCCACCTCGGTGCCCGGCAGGCCGGCCAGCGCGCGATGGGCGCGGCGGCGCACCCGGGCGTGCCGCCACAGCGCCCGGGCACAAGCCACGACGACCGCGCACAGCGCGGGAATGGCGGCCTTGCCGACGACCTCGTCGTACGGCACCGCCGCCCGCACCTCGGGGTCCGACCAGCCGTCGGGCAGCGGGTTGCCGGGCAGTTGGGCGGTGCCGACCACCATCACCAGCCCCAGGCACACCGTGCTGCAGAGCGCCAGCACCGCGGCCAGCACGGTCAGCAGCCGGGTCGCGGTGCGCGGATGCAGATGCTGCTCGGCCAGGCGGGCGACCGGCCAGGCCGTGAGCGGCAGGACCAGCGGCAGAAAGACGAACACCCCCATGAGGCTTCAGTCTTCCCCCTCGCCGTGGGCCTGATCCAGCAGGTCGCGCAGCAGCCGCTCGTCGTCCGGGTCGAGGCCGGTGACGAAGCTGGCCAGCACGGCCTCGCGGTCGCTCTCGGAGTCCAGCACCTTGCGCATCTTCCGCGCGGCCAGGCCCGCCTGGTCCGAGGCGGGCGTCCAGGCGAAGGACCGGCCGACGCGCTCCCGGGTGACCGCGCCCTTGCCCAGCAGCCGGGTCAGGATCGTGATCACCGTCGTGTAGGCAAGGTCACCGCCAAGACGTTCCTGCACCCAGCCGGCCGTGGCCGGACCGTCCGCCTCCCGCAGTGCCGACAGCACCAGCGCCTCCAACTCGCCCTGTCCCCGCCGGGGGCGCTGCCGGGGATCCGCCACCGCCCTGCCTCCCTTCCGCCGCTCCGCGTTGCCGTGCGGACATCGTATAGATCCGCGGCACCGCCATCCCGCCATCTTCTACAGTGTTGTAGATTTCGGAGGGCCGAACACATCAGGAACCGACCGGGAGACCATGTGGCCGAACCGTCCCGCCTCCGCCCGGAGGACCGCGCGGACTTCGAAGCGGTACTGCACCTGGCGATGGGCGACGCCGACATCCGCGGCGCCCTGCGCCCCGACCCGACCGGCCGGGCCGCCGCGCACCTGCGCGCCCACGCGCTCGCCCACGCCGACGCCATCACGGCGGCGGCCGGCGAGCCGTACGGGGCCTACCTCGCCGTGCGGAGAGCAGCCCGGCGCGAGGCGCGGCCTCCGTACGGCACGGGCAGCCTGCTGCCGGCCCTCGCGGTGCTCACGCCGCTCGTGGCGGCCCTCTCCGCCGGGGCGCTGCTCCTGCTCGGCGGCCTGTTCCAGGTCGCCGGCGCGCCGGGCCCGCTGCCCGGTTCGCTCGTCGCGGCCGGCTGGACGCTGGCGCTCGTGGCGGCCGTGACCGGCCTCGTCGCCCTCGCGGCGCTGCTGTGGACCGCTCTGCCCCGCCGCGCCGTCCCCCCGTCGGCCGAGCAGGTGGAGCACGCCCGGCGGGCCTGGCGGCAGGCGCTGCTCGACCACGGCATGCTGCCCCACCTGCGCCGGCATCTGGCCCCGCACCCCGAGGCGGCGAGCACGCCCTGCTCCCCGCCCGATACGCTCGCGCCGTGCCCGGCCCGGGCCGGAAAGGACAGGACACCATGTTCGGACTGAGCGAGCTCGCGATCCTCCTCATCGTCGTCATAGCCGTGATCGGGGTGAAGAAGCTCCCGGAGCTGACCCGCTCGGCCGGCAAGGCGGCCCGCATCCTCAAGGCCGAGGCACGCGCCGCGAAGGACGAGGAGGCGGGCACGGCGCCCGCGCCGCGGGTGGTCCAGGGCGAGATCGTCCCGCCGGGCACCGGCACGGCCCCGCCCGGCGCCCGTGCGGCGGACGGCCCGGACCACCGCTGATCCGCTCCCCGGCTACACCGTGCGCTCCAGGCGGTCCGCCACCAGCCTGACGAACGTCGCGGGGTCCTTGGGCTGGCCGCCCTCGGCGAGCACCGCCAGCGTGTGGAGCAGTTCGGCGGACTCCGCGAGTTCCGTGCGGTCCTCGCGCTCCCGGTAGGCCTGGTTCAGGCCCTTCACCAGCGGGTGGCCCGGGTTGAGCTCCAGGATCCGCTTGGTGCGCGGCACCTCCTGGCCCATGGCCCGGTACATGTTCTCCAGGGCCGGAGTCAGGTCGTGCGCGTCCGAGACGACACAGGCCGGGGAGACGGTGAGCCGCGTCGACAGGCGCACCTCCTTGATGTCCTCGTCCAGCCGCTCCCGCATCCAGCCGAGCAGACCGGCGTACTCCTCGGCCTGCTTCTCCCGCTCCCCGTCGGCCTGCTCCTCCCCCTTGGCGTCCAGGTCGATCTCGCCCTTGGCGACGGAGCGCAGCTTCTTGCCCTCGTACTCGCCGACCGCGTCGACCCACACCTCGTCGACGGCGTCGGTGAGCAGCAGGACCTCGATGCCCTTGTCCCGGAACGCCTCCATGTGCGGGGAGTTCTCGATGCTCTGCCGGGACTCGCCGGTGATGTAGTAGATGTCCTCCTGGCCGTCCTTCATCCGCTCCACGTACCGCGCCAGCGTGGTCGGCTCGTCGTCGGCGTGCGTGGTCGCGAACGAGGCGACGGCGAGGATGGCGTCCCGGTTCTCCGAGTCGGTGACCAGGCCCTCCTTGAGGACCGTGCCGAACTCCCGCCAGAACGTGGCGTAGCGGTCGGCGTCCTTGGCCATGAACTCCTTGACCGTGGACAGCGCCTTCTTCGTCAGCCGGCGCTGCATCATCCGGATGTGCCGGTCCTGCTGGAGGATCTCGCGGGAGACGTTGAGCGAGAGGTCCTGCGCGTCGACGACGCCCTTGACGAAGCGCAGGTACGGCGGCAGCAGCGCCTCGCAGTCGTCCATGATGAAGACGCGCTTCACATACAGCTGCACACCGCGCCGGAAGTCCCGCGTGAACAGGTCGTGCGGGGCGTGCGAGGGGACGAAGAGCAGCGCCTGGTACTCGAAGGTGCCCTCGGCCTGGAGCCGGATCGTCTCCAGCGGCTCGCGCCAGTCGTGGCTGATGTGCTTGTACAGCTCGTGGTACTCGTCGTCGGACACCTCGTCGCGCGAGCGCGCCCACAGGGCCTTCATCGAGTTCAGCGTCTCGGGCTCGGGCGCGTCCTCGCCGTCGGCCGCCTCCGGGACCATCCGGATCGGCCAGGTGATGAAGTCCGAGTACCGCTTGACGATCTCCCTGATCTTCCAGGGCGAGGTGTAGTCGTGCAGCTGGTTCTCGGGGTCGGCGGGCTTGAGGTGGAGGGTCACCGCGGTGCCCTGCGGCGCGTCCTCGACCGTCTCCAGGCTGTACGTGGCCTCACCGCGGGACGTCCAGCGGGTGCCCTGGCTCTCGCCGGCGCGCCGGGTCACCAGCGTGACCTCGTCCGCCACCATGAAGCCGGAGTAGAAGCCGACGCCGAACTGTCCGATGAGCCCCTCGGCCCCGGCCGCGTCCTTGGCCTCCTTCAGCTCCTTCAGGAGGGTGGCCGTGCCCGACTTGGCGATCGTGCCGATGAGCTGTCCGACCTCGTCGTACGACATCCCGATGCCGTTGTCCCGCACCGTGAGGGTACGGGCCTCCTTGTCGACGTCGATCTCGATGTGCAGGTCCGAGACGTCGGCGTCGAGCGAGTCGTCCCGCAGCTTCTCCAGACGCAGCTTGTCGAGCGCGTCGGAGGCGTTGGAGACGAGCTCCCGCAGGAAGACATCCTTGTTCGAGTAGACCGAGTGGATCATCAGCTGGAGCAGCTGACGGGCCTCTACCTGGAACTCAAACGTTTCGGTCGTCATGGTTCGCGAATACCTCACAGGTCCCTCAGTCGCCTGAACTGGTGGCAGTCACTGTAAAACACCAAGTCAGGCCGTAGACCCGGAAGTCAGACGAGGTGGGCGAAGACGACGAGGTTCTCGGTGTAGTCACGGGCCTGGCGGTCGTAGGCACCCGCGCACGTGATGAGGCGGACCTGGGCGTCGGGGGTGTCGCCGTACACGCGCTCGCTGGGGAAGCGGTCCTTGTCGAAGTACTCCGCGGAGTCGACCGCGAAGGTCGCCCTGCTTCCGTCGGCGCGCTTCACGTGGAACCGGTCCCCCTTCCTCAGCTCGCTGAGCCGGGCGAACACGGCCGGGGAGGTCGTGGTGTCCACGTGCCCGGCGATGATCGCGGTTCCGGCCTCGCCGGGTGAGTGGCCCTCGGCGTGCCAGCCGACGAGGTTGGTGTCCTCGGCGGGAGGCGGTTCCAGCTGGCCCGAGCGGCCGATGGCGAGGTCCGTGAAGGGCGCGTCGACCGCGATCTTGGGGATGAGCAGGCGGACCGGCCGGGACCGTGGCAGATGCGGGCCGGACGCGGACGCGGTGGACCGCTGCGGAGCCGCGGAGGCGGGCGGCGCCGCGGGGACGTCGGGCGCGGCCGAGACGGCGGGCGGGGCGTGCGGCGGGCCGCCGGCGTCGGACGACCCACCACGGCCGGCGACCAGGCTCACGGTCAGGACCAGGGCGGCCAGGACCCAGAAGGCCGTCATGGCGGTGCGCAGCCGCCGCCTGGACGGGGTGGGACCTGGTGCGTCAGGGGAAGGAGGGCTGGCTGCCATCGGAGACCACCTCACTGGGGCACGGCGGCGGATCGGGCAGGGCAGGGGCCACGACCCGCGGGAGGACGAGCCGGGCCGCCGCGACGCGAGAGACACGTGCGGCGGCCACGGCGGTTATGAGGTCAGGCACCGGTCATGCGCCCTGCGAGGCCTTCTGGCGCCGCAGCGCGTACAGGCCGGTACCGGCCACCGCCAGCATCGCGAGCCCGCCGGCGGTGACACCGGGCGAGCCGGCCAGCCCACCGCCACCGGTGTGCATCCCGCCGCGCGGCTTGTCGTGCTCGTCGTGCTTGCCGTGCCCGAAGTCCTTCCCGTGGTCGTCGTGCTTGCCGTGGTCGTCACCCTTGCCGTGCTCGTCGTGCTTGCCGTTCTCGTCGTGCTTGTCCCCGTAGGCGTCCTCGTCGTGCTTGTCGTTCCAGGTGTCGTCGCCGCGCTCGCCGTCCTTGAGGGAGTCCGGGTCGTGCTTGGGGTTGTCCCAGTCGTCGTCCGCGTTCACCGCGGTCAGCGCTCCGCCACCGGTGTGCACTCCGCCGCGCGGCTTGTCGTGCTTGTCGTGCTTGTCGTGCTTGCCGTGCCCGAAGTCCTTCCCGTGGTCGTCGTGCTTGCCGTGGTCGTCACCCTTGTCGTGCTTGTCGCCGAACGCGTCCTTGCCGTACTCGGAGCGGTCCGAGTCGTCGTCCGCGGTGACGGCGGTCAGGGCTCCGCCGCCCGTGTGTACCCCGCCGCGCGGCTTGTGGTGCTTGCCGTCCTTGTCGTGCTCCTTGCTGTAGGAAGTGGTGTCGTGGTCCCGGTCACCCATCGTCTCGGCGTAGGCGGTGGGTGCGGCGATCGCGAGGGCGGCCGTGGCCGTGGCCGTCGCGAGCAGCATGCGGGCAGAGCGCATCGGTGAGTCCTTCCGTCGCGTACCGGGCAGCTGACGCCTCGCCAGCTCACGAGACCCGGCCTCGACGTGAACCACCGTCATAGATGCCGGGCCGTCTCACCATCCAGGGCGTTCACTCGGGTTACAGGCCCACCCTGACGGCGGCATCTCCGCCCCCCGGCGTCCGGCCGGAAAGTCTGCAACCTCACGCCCGCCCTCGCCGTCTCCTACGGCGACACGGGGGTGGGAATCGCCCTCCCCCGGGACCGTCGCGGGAGGCGCTCATGGCCATGGTCGGCCTGTTCTGGATCGGCGAGGACTCGGTGTACGTGGGGGCCGAGCCGACGGGAGCGGCGTCCGGCGTGCGGTTGACCGAGGACGGCGTCGAGTCGCTGGGCGCCGACCAGGGCAGGTTCTGGACGTGGGACGAGGTGGTCCGGCTCGGGACCGAGGGCGTGCCCGTGCGGTCCGGTGTGCGCAGGCTGGCGTCCATGGCGTTCGACGCCGCGCTCGTCGTGGTCACGGGCTACGGCGAGCAGCCGCCCGCCTTCTCGGTGGAGGTGGTGACCGCCGAGGAGACCGTCCTGGTCGACGTGCACACGGCCGTCGCCGGAGGGATCTATCCGCTGTCCGAGTACGAGCTGTCCGTCGCCCTCCTGGAGCGGCTCGCCGGCGGGGGCGCCGAGATCGGCGACCTCCTCGCGTGGGGCCGTGACCACGCGGCCGAGGGCACGCCGCCGCGCGAGGAACGCGAGGCGCTGCTGCGGAAGTGGGCCGGCGCCTAGCACCACGGAGCAGCGGGCGTCACCGTGGCCCGGTCCCCCGGTGCCCCGGGCGGGTCGGGTCCGGGTCGACCAGCTGGGCCGCCATGCCGACGAGGACCAGCCCGCCCGCGATGAGCAGCCCCTGGGACAGGGCGATGCCGGAGCCCAGGACGGCCACGCCGAGCGCCAGCCCCCACCAGGCTCCGGTACGCCGGTACTCCCGGGGCCGGGCGGGGCGGCCGGACCTCAGCGCGCGGGCGAATCTGGGGTCCTCCCGCTCGAGTCGCGCCGCGAGGTCGACCAGGTGTTCGTCTTCGGACTGGGGCACGGCTTCTCCTTCCGGACCCGACGGCGCTTCGAGGCAGGGCACGGCCGAGGCCAGGGCGAGTCGTGGGGTGTCGGGCCAGCTGAGGGTGCGGAGGGGGACAGCCCGCCGAGGCGCGGCGCGGCCGGTCTCACCAGGGCTTCAGCTTCTCCCTCCTCCAGCGGATTCCGCCATCAGGCCCAACCCTCATCCTTCCCGGTGAGCGCACCGCACGAACGCCGGTCCGCGAGGCGGGTGTTCGACGGGAGGATGGGTGGCGCCACGGATGGCGGCCGGGCCGCACTGTGCCTGCGCTGGGTGGTGATGGGGTCGAGGAGGTGGTACGGGTGCCCGTGTGACCCGGTGCCCTTGTGACTCGGTGCGGTTGTGACCCGGTGCGGCTGTGCCCGGATGCCCTTGCGACCCGGTGCCGTCGCGACGCCGCCCGCCGCCACGTCCGGGCCCGGCACGTCCGGGCCCGGCACGTCCGGGCCCGGCACGCCGAGGTCGCTCCGCGGTGTACCGCGACGGGCATGGAGCGGAGGTCCGGGGCGGGCGTGGAGCGAAGCATCCTCGACGGTCGTGGAGCGAGCGTCCGCGACGGGCGTGAAGCCGAGCATCCGCGACGGGCGTGAAGCCGAGCGTCCACGCCTCCGTGGAGCCGAGCTCCGCGCAACGACCGCGGCATCGGCGACGCGCCGAAAGGAGCCGGTGCCCGCGGTATGCGTACGCGGGCACCGGCTCCCTTCGGTGCCGGTCTCAGCCCGGTTCCCGGCCCGCGCGACGGCACCGAGGTGCGCCCGACCGCCCCGTCCCCGTCCCCGCATGCAGAGCCCTTTGCACCGGTGCCGTCGACGCGCTCATCCGCGGCTGCCTCGGCCGCACCCCCGGAGGGCCGCGCGCCGTGCTCCCGGCCCATCACCGACCGCGAGCAGGAGATCCTCAAGCTCGTCACCGAGGGCCACGGACCGCCTCTAGCGCTCGGCCGGCTCGGCGGGCCGAGGAGCGGTCGCTGTGCTGTCGGGCTGGGGCTCGCGGGCGGACGTCGGGGCCGTGCGGCCGGGCAGGACGCCCTGCCCGGCCCGGAGCGCGCGGGCGAGCAGGTGGGCGCGTCCGGCGGCGATGGGGCCGAGGACCGCGAGGACGAGGACGTACCCGGCGATGAACGGGGCCAGGCGCTCGTCGAGTCCCGCGGTGGCGGCCATGGCGGCCAGGATCAGCGCGAACTCCCCGCGGGCGACCAGCGTCGTGGCGATCTCGGCGGCGGGCTCGGTGCCGTAGCGGTACACGCGGGCGACGAGGAGTCCCGCGACGACGTTCATGACGAGGGTCAGCGCGGCCGCCACCGCCACCGGTCCGACGACCGAGACGATGTCGCCGGGGTCGATGGAGAGTCCGAAGGCGAAGAAGAAGATCGCCGCGAAGGCGTCGCGCAGCGGATGCACCAGGTCCCGGATGCGGGGCCCGGAGGGCGTGCCGGCGAGGATCAGGCCGACCATGAAGGCGCCGATGGCGTCGGCCACTCCGAGGACCTCGGCGACCCCGGCCACCAGGACGGCCGCGCCGAGGAAGCTGATGACGAGCAGTTCGTTGTCGCGGGTCGCGATGAGACGCCCGACCAGCCGGGTGCCGTAGCGGGCCGCGGCGGCCAGCAGCAGCAGGAAGCCGAAGGCCTTGGCGGCCTGGAGGACCGTGTCCCCGACGCCCTCGGCGCCGCTGATGACGGGCTGGAGCGCGGCGAGGTACAGCGCGAGGAAGATGTCCTCCACGACGATGACACCGAGGATGAGGCGGGTCTCGGGGCGGCCGATGCGGCCGAGGTCGATCAGGATCTTGGTGACGATGGCGGACGAGGAGATGCCGAGGACACCGGCGAGCACCAGCGCCTCCCGGACGCCCCAGCCCAGGGCGAACCCGAAGCCCAGCCCGGCACCGACGTTGAGCAGCAGATAGATCCCGCCCGCGGTCAGCAGGCGCCGGCCGCCGCTCCTGAGGTCGTCGAGGTGGAACTCCAGGCCCAGGTAGAACAGCAGCAGCACCAGCCCGAGTGCGGAGAGCATCTCGAAGTCGTGGGCGTCCTGGACGATGACCAGGCCCGGCGTGTGCGGGCCGAGCAGGATGCCGGCGAGCATGAACAGCGGGATCGTCGGGAGTCCGATCCTGCCACCGAGGCGGGCGAGGAACGCGGCGGCCACGAAGGCGCCGCCCAGGGCGAGGAGGCTGTCAGCGTGTCCCACGGGTCACCGCCTTCCCCGGCACACCGTGGGCGGATCGTTTCTGCGTGCGAGAGTGGATGGGCTCCTCCTTCTGGGGATGTACCGGACATCGTGGTTCCTGTCGACGTATGCCCCGAGCCGCGCCCATGACAACGTGCCGACGCTCCGGCCGTGGCCACTCTCACACGCGGCCCGGCCGTCTCACCATCGGTGCCCGCACCCATCTCCGGGTGGGGACGACACCCATGTCCCGGCAGGCGGCGGCCCCTTCACACCTGCCGGTGGTCGATGCCCAGCAGGCTCGCCGCCGCCCTGAAGTCGGCCGCGTGGTGGCCGACCGCGAGGGACCAGTGGTGGCCGACGCCCGTGGCGCTCCACGCGTCGACCCATTCGCCGGGGTCGCGGCCGAAGTCGACCCGGCTGGTGGTGTTGCCGATCTCCAGGTGCGGTCCGGGGACGACCGTGCCCTCGGAGGTGACGAACGACAGGCCGCCGTCGGCGTCCTGGCCGAGGCCGAGCAGGGTGACGGGCCCGTGCCGGACGTCGAACTCGACGCTCACGCCCCAGCCGCGTTTGCCGTGGTAGACGCCGAGGCCGCGCAGCAGGGGGTCGCGGGCGCTGACCGCGAGGTGGGCGGGCCCGTCGTGGCCCATCTCGACGACGCCGGCCTCGAAGTCGAGGGCCTGGATCTCGGTGAAGGAGCCGCCGGCGGCGACGCTCTGGGTGGCCAACTGCGCGACGGACGTGCGCAGTTCGTACTCCCCCGCCGCCGGTACGCCCCGGGCGGTGAGCAGGGAGGCGCCGAGGATCATGCCGGCGCCGAGCCGCTCGTGGAGTTCGCCGTCGAGGCCGCGGTGGTAGTAGGCGAGGCTGTCGAGCGCGAAGTCCTCGACGAGCCGGTCGAGGGCGACCGACACGGTCGCGCCCCAGGCGAAGTCCTCCTCCACCACGCTGTCGTCGAGCGTGAACACCTGCCGGGCGAGCGCCATCCGCTCGCGGGTCTCCGCCTCGGTGACCCGTTCCACGCGGTGCCGCAGGTCGTCGAACTCCAGGACCTCGACGTGCGAGCCGAACGTCGTGGCCAGCAGCGTCGGATCGGTCTGCACGTCGAGCATGCCCGGGTAGACGTGCCCCATGAGGCCGTGCCGGGCGTGCCGGAGCGCGGCGCGGATGTGCGCGGCCCGGATCCACTGCTCGATGCGCCGCCAGGCGGACTCCTGCCGCAGCCAGCCCGACACCGACCGGAAGGGGATGCCGGCGCGCCGGAAGACGTTGCCGACCTCGGGGACGGGGCACTGCCCGCAGTAGGCCAGCCACGCCCCGGTGTCGAAGGAGGCGTGGTCCATCCGCTCGGTCGGCTGGAGGTCGATGACGAGGACGGGCGTGTGCGAGCGCTGGGCGATCGGCAGCACCATCGACGAGGTGAGGTACGTCGTCAGGAACAGCACGATCAGGTCGCAGTCGGCGCGGCGCAACTCCTCGGCGGCGCGCGCTCCTTCCCGGGCGTCGGAGACGAACCCGGCGTCGGTCACCTCCGCGTCCATCCCCCGGAAGCGCTCGGCGACATAAGCGGCCGACTCCTGCAGTTGCGGGAGGAGGCCGGGGAACTGCGGCCAGTACGTGCCGAGTCCGCCGGCGACCAGCCCGATCCGGGTGCGGCGCCGGGTGACCGGCGGGAGCAGGTCGTGCAGGGCGGCGGCCCGTACGGCCGTGCGGTCCGCGGTCGTTGCCATGGTCGGTGCTCCTTGTCGGGTGGGGCGGCGGCTCAGGTGCTGGGGATGCGCAGGTCGGCTCTGTCCGGCAGCGCGGCGGCGGAGCGCGGGACCAGGACGCGGATGATGAACACGCCCGCGAAGGCGGCGGCCGTCATGCAGGCGGTGATCGTCCAGAGGAGGACGGACGGGCTGTAATCGGCCAGGGCGGGGGTGAAGAACGCGGCGACGGCGAAGACGCCCCGCGACAGGGCGTAGGTGAGGCCCTGGGTGGTGCCGCGGGTGTCCGCGGGCAGCGTCAGCTGCGACCACACCTTGTAGTTCGCCTCCCCCGCGAAGGGGTTGGACAGCTGGTAGAGCACGAAGAAGACGAGCATGCCGACGAGGGCGCCCGCGGTCAGCGACGCGATGACGAAGGCGAGGATCTGCACCACCGCGGCCACGTGGAACAGCCGGTCGCGCCACGGGGTGTCGGCGACGCGGACGAAGGCGAAGGTCAGCAGCACGCCGATCGGGATGAACGCCAGGTTGATGCCGGTGGCGAGGCTCTGGGAGGCGTCGCTGACGGTGACGAGCAGATAGGTGCCGAACTGGCCGAAGGTGTTGGCGCCGAGGCCCCAGGTGACGTAGAAGACGAACGTCGCGGTCATCGGCAGCAGGGCGGCGCGGGTCCACACGTTCTTCAGCGAGCTGCCCTGCGGCGCGCCCTCCGGCTCCGCCTCCGCTGGATCCTGCTCGGACAGCTTCAGCCGGGAACGCAGGGCCCAGGTGACGAGCGCGGCGACGGCCAGTTGCCCGGTGATGAGCCGGGCGCCGGTCATACCGGTGGTGGACAGCACGAAGCCGAGGAAGATGGCGACAGCGATGCCCAGCATCCACATCACCTGGGTGAAGGCCACGAGCCTGCCCCGGGCCCAGGCGGGCGCGGCGTCCGACACCACGGCCAGGGAGGTCGGCAGGTCGGCGCCGGCCGCGAGGCCCGCGATGAGCACGCCGATCAGCAGCGTGATGTCGTCCGGCGCGAGCGTGATGACGATCGCGCCGAGCGCGAAGCAGAAGATGTCCCAGTTGTAGACGCGGCGGCGGCCGAAGAGGTCGGCGAGCCGTCCGCCGACGAGGGACCCGACGGCGATGCAGCCGGTGACGATCGCGCTGATCGCCCCCGCCATCCATACGCCCATGTCGTAACTGTCGCGGTAGATGGCCAGGTTGACGGAGATGCTGACGATCAGCCCGGCGTCGAGGTAGGAGGCCATGCCCGACAGGGCGGCGGCCTTCCAGAGCGGTCTGGGGATGGGTCGGGTACCGGCCATGATGCGACTCCGTCGTCTGGTGACATCGCGGTTCCGGGGGCCTGGTCGCAGCGAATATAGGGCGAGAAAAACGTTGCAACAAGGTGTCGCGCACGCATGCGTGGAACGACGTCGTCCTCGGCCGGGCCGTGCGCGGATATGGCGTGGCCGTTCCAGCTCGCCTACGGTGAAGGTGGCCTAAAAACGTTTTAGGGGAAGGACCGCGCCCGTGCTCTCCCCCGCGCTCCGGCAGCTGTTCGAGGACCCGCCCCGCGACTTCGGGCCCACTCCCCTGTGGTGGTGGTCGGGTGCGAAGGTCACCCGTGAGCGACTCGCCTGGCAGCTGCGGGCGTTCGCGCAGGGCGGTGTCCACAACCTCGTCGTGATCAACCTGGCCCCGGCCGGCCCGACGTTCGGAGCCAGGACCGACGATCCGGCGTGGTTCGGCGAGGAGTGGTGGGCCCGCTTCACCGACGCCTGCGAGATCGCCGCGGACCTGGGCACACGCCTGTGGTTCTACGACCAGATCGGGTTCTCCGGCGCCAATGTGCAGGGTGCTGTGACGCGGCGTCATCCCGAGGCGGCCGGGCTGGCGCTGCGCTGCCGCGACGTGAGGGTCTCCCGGGGCATGGTCGCGCTGAGGGACGCCGAGACGCCGCTGGCCGCGTACTCCCCGCTCGGCCGACGCCTCGACCTCGGCACGAACGGGGCCGTCGCAGCCGCCGACGGCTGCGAGGTGCGGCTCGTCACCGCCGTCCCCACGGCGTTCGACTATTTGGACCCGCACGCCGTCGGCCTGTTGATGGACGCCGTCCACCACGAGTACGACCGCCGCGTGCCCGAGTACCTCGGCACCGTCATCGCGGGCAGCTTCCAGGACGAACTGCCGGGCACGAACGCCTGGAGCCACCGCTTCGCCGACGAGTTCCGCGCCCGCCGCGGCTACGACCTGCTCGACCACCTGCCCGCCCTGTTCGGCACGGACGCCACCGCGCCCGAGGGGAAGATCCGCGGCGACTACTACGCGGTCCGGGCGGAACTGACCGAGGAGGCCCTGTTCCGGCCGCTCGCCGACTGGCACCGCGAGCGCGGCCTGCTGCTGGGCAGCGACCAGAGCCACCCCGCCCGCGCGGGCTACCCGGCCCAGTCGACGCAGATCTACACCGACTACTTCCGGACCCACCGCTGGTACAGCGCCGCCGGCAGCGACCACCACGGCGACGCCAAGGTGCACTCCTCCATGGCCCACCTCTACGGCCACGAACGCGTCTGGATCGAGGCGTTCCACTCCTCCGGCTGGGGCGGCACGCTGGAGGACACCTACCACTGGCTGCTGCCGTTCCTGCGCAGCGGCGCCAATCTCTACAACCCGCACGCCAGTTACTTCGGCACCGCGGGCGGCTGGTTCGAGTGGGCGCCGCCGTCCACCGACTGGCGCCAGCCGTACTGGAGGCAGTACCCGGCGTTCTCCCGGGCGGTGGCGCGGATCTGCTCGATCATGTCCTGGGGCAGCTACGCGGCCGACGTGGCGGCCCTGCATCCCACCGCCACCATGCAGGCCCTCCTCCCCCTGGACGCGCCCGTCCAGCACTTCGGCGACGGCCGGCTGGGCGACGACCACGCCGACGCCGACGAGACACAGCGGCACTACCTGGACCTGTGCGGCACGAACAACTGGCTGGCCCCGCACGCCGGTTCGCTGGACCGGCACGGCATCTCCTTCGACGTCGTCGACGACGCCTCGGTCCAGCGCGCCAAGGCCGCGGACGGCGCCCTGCGGATCAGGGACCTCGCCTACCGGGCGGTGCTGCTGCCCTCGGCGAGCGTGCTGGAGGAGGAGACCGCGCGCCGGCTGGCCGAACTGCTCGACGCGGGAGGGCGGGTCGTGGTCGTGGGGCGGCCGCCCGCGACGGCCGCGGGCCGGGCCGGTGACGACTCCGTGGTGGCGGCGCTGCTGGCCCATCCCCGGCTGGAGCGGGTACGCGACCCGGAGGCCGGTGCGCTGGCGGTGGCCGACGCGGCGGGGCACGCGACCGGGGACGTGCCGCTGCTCGTCCGGCGGAAGGGGAACGAGGCGGTGGCGCTGGTCACGGCCGCCTTCCCGGAGATCGGCGCCCATCCGCTCCGGCCCGGCTCCGCCCCCGCTGCCCCCGGTCCCTTGTCCGTCACGGTGCGGGCGGAGGTCGCCGAGGCCGAGATCTGGAACCCGGCGACCGGGTCCCGCCGTACCGCCCGTGTCACCGGCGACGGCACCGTCTCGGCCATCGAGGTGCCGGTGGACGGCGCCCCCGCCGCCCTGGTCGTCTGGCGCGAGGGCCGGCCGGCGTCGAAGCCCTCCCCCACCCGTGAGACGGCGGTCCAGGTGATCGACGTCTCGGCCGGCTGGCACGGCCGTCTGGTCCCCACCCTGGACAACACCTGGGGCGATCTGGCGCTGCCCCCGGGATCGCCGGTGGACGAACCGCAGATCTGGACCATGGAGTGGACCGAGGGCGGGGTGTGGGAGCGGATCCGGGCGACGTACGGCAACCGGGTCCGGATCCTGCCCCCGGTGCCGGTCGATCAGGCTCCCGAGCCACTGGACCCGGCACGCGTGGAGCGGATCCTCGCCGGTGAGCTGCCGCTCGTGCCGCCCGACGCGGGCTGGGAGGTCGCGGTGCACTCGGCGAGCCGCGGCATCCCGGACCAGGGCGGGCTGCTGGGCACCAAGGGGCTGGTGAACGAGGAGTTCGTACGTGTCCCGGTGCCCGGCGGCGGTACGGCCGCCCGGCTCCGCGCGATCGTGGAGACCGGCCACCGGGGACCGGCCGAGCTGCACATCGGCGCGGAGGCCGTGAAGCGGGTGTGGTGGAACGGCGAGCCGCTGTCCCCGGACGGCGGCGGGTACCTGGCCTCCGCCCGTGTCACGGTGGCCCGCGACCGGAACGTCCTCGAGTACGAACTGTCCGGCGCCCAGGACCGCCCCTCGACGATCTCGGCCGCCGCCGGCACACCGCTCGGCAGCTTCTTCTGCCTGTCCGAGCCGGGCGGGCTCGGGCCGCGGCCACGATTCATGCGCCCGCCCGGGGAAGTACGGCCGGACGGCCGGGTCACCTACCGCGCGCGGCTCCGCGTCCCGGGCGGCGAGGCCCGGGCGGTGCTCGTCGTGGGCGCGGCCTCGGCGGTCACCGTGCTGCTCGACGGCGAGGTCGTGGCGCGTCAGGAGAAGGTGGAGTACTACGCGGCGGACTGGGGCGCGGTGCCGATGTTCTTCCGCCACGAGCCGGTGCTCGGGGCGGGCGAGCACACGCTGGAGGTCGTGGCCGACAGCGCCGACGCCCGGGACGCGGTGTTCGTCGACCTGGTGGCGCGTTCGGGGGCGGAGGTGACGGCCCTGGTCAGCGGCGCCGGCTGGGAGGCCGAGTCGGGCGGCCGGCGCGGGCGGACCGTCGAGGACGACCGCAGGCGGGGCGAGTTGCGGCACTGCCACGCCGTGGAACGGCCGCACCCGCTGCCGGGCACCGCGTGGCTCACCGGCCGGCCGGTGCTCGGCGGCGCGGTGTGGCCGGCGCGCTCCACGGACGACGTCCACGCGTCGCCGCAGCGCTTCCGGTTCACCGTCCCGGCGGGCACGGTGGCGCTCGACCTGCCGTTGGCCCTGCACGCGCGCGTGCGGGTCGGGGACGGTACGGAAGTGCCCCTGAAGGAGCAGCAGTTGGAACTCAGTGAGCCGCTCCCGTCGCCCGCGTCCGTCGAGGTGGTCACCGAGCCCACGGCGGTCCTGCGCGGCGGCTCGGCCTGGCGCGGGCCGGTGCGCGTGCGGACCGTGCAGGCGCCGCTGCCGCTGGGCGACTGGCGGGAACTGGGGCTGAGCGGCTGGAGCGGGGGCGTGACGTACGAGCGGGTACTCCGGGTGCCGCCCGGGCCCGACCCGGTGCTGGATCTCGGGCGGGTGCGAGGCAGTGTGGAGGTGTCGGTCGACGGGGAGTTCGCCGGTGAGGCGTTCTGCGCGCCGTACCGTTTCCCGTTGCCCGGGGTCGCCGGGCGCACCGTCCGGCTGGAGGTGACGGTCCGGGGCACCCTGGCGCCGTATCTCGCGCAGGCCACACCGACCGCCTGGGCCTTCGACTCCCAGTTGTCGTCGGGGCTGTTCGGGCCTGTGACGCTGCGGATTCCCGCCTAGGGCCCTTCTGATGGATCTCCGTGGGAGAAGGAGCGGCGTTCGGTGCGTGCGATCGGCGTGCGGCGCGAAGGGTCATGTGGCGGAGCCACCTGGCCCTTCGCGCCGTGCGGTGAGCGTGCGTGCCGGGCGTCGCGACGCCGCGGAGATCCATCAGAAGGGCCCTAACGGTCGGCAGGCCGGGTGGAGTCGCGCAGGACGAGGCCGGGGGCGAAGACGCGGGTCTCGTGGAGGTGGTCCGCGCGGGCCTCGATCTCGTCGAGCAGCATCTCCACGGCCGCCCGGCCGAGGTCCTCGACCGGCTGCCGGACCGTCGTCAGGGTGGTCGCGCCGAAGCTCGCGATGTCGAGGTCGCCGTAGCCGACCACCTGCACGTCCTCGGGGATGCGCACGCCCCGCTCGGTGAGGCCCCGGCACAGGCCGGCCGCGAGGAAGTCGTTGGTGCAGAACACCCCGTCGGGCAGGTCCTCCAGCCCGCGCGCGATCTCCGTGCCGTACGCGACGGTCATCTCCTCGGCGACGACCTGGTCGAGCCGGGCCTCGCGCCGGCTGCGGACGGCCTGCCGGGCGCCCTGGTACCGGTCGGCGCACTGGCGTATCCCGCGCTCGCCGTTGACGACGAGGATGTCGCGCGCCCCGCTGTCGAGGAGGTGCTGTACGGCGATCCGGCCGCCGGCGATGTCGTCGACGGAGGCCGAGCAGCCCTCCCGGTCGGGCATCGCGCGGTCGGCCAGGACGAGCGGGATGCCCCGCTCGCGCAGCCGGGCCAGCCGGCCCGGGTCGGCGCTGAGCGGAACGACGACGACGCCGACGGCCCGCTGCTCGACGAGCATGCTGAAGTAGCCCTGTTCCCGTTCCGGGTCGTCGCCGCTGTGGCAGAGGACGAGGGAGTAGCCGTGGCCGTAGGCGGCGTCCGCCGCGCCCCGGGCGATGCGCGCGTAGAAGGAGTTGGTGACGTCGGGCAGCACCAGCCCGATCGCGCAGGCGCGCCCGGTGCGCAGGCCGGCGGCTCCCGGGTGGGGGACGTAGTCGAGGGCGGCGACCGCGATGCGGACGCGCTCGGCGGTGCGGGCGTTGACGCGCTCGGGCCGGTTGAGCACGTTCGAGACCGTGGACACCGAGACGCCCGCGGCGGCGGCGACGTCCTGGATGCGGGCGGGGCGTGCCGGAACGGCGTCCACCCCCTCGCTGTTGCGGCCGTGCGACCAGGCACGACGTGGCCTTCCATGGGCGCCGCAAGTATAACGTGACCGGGCGTGGAACGTTTTTACCGCCCGGTCCCCGTCGTCTCCCGGTCAGGCGGAGGGCGCGCCGGTGAGGACTTCCACCCGGCCGGTGTCGAGCGAGTAGTAGGCGCTGACGACGGCCAGGTCGCCCTTCTTCACGAGCGGGGCGAGGTCCTTGTTGCTCCGCAGGTCGGCGGCGGTCTGGTCGATGTGGATCCGGACCATCGCGTCGACCGGGTCGGCGTGCTTCTTCTTGACGGTCTCCCGGTACGCAGGGCGCAGGGCGTCGGAGATCGCCTGGAGGTTCCCGGGCAGCGTCTTGCCGTCGCGCAGCGCCTCGTAGGCCGCCTTGATCGCCCCGCAGCGCTGGTGTCCGAGGACCACGATCAGCGGGGTGCCGGACGTCATCGGGCCGTACTCCACGGAGCCGACGACCACCGGGCCCACGACCTGCCCGCCGGTGCGCATCACGAACAGGTCGCCGAGGCCCGTGTCGAAGACGAGCTCCGGCGGGACGCGGGAGTCGATGCAGGACAGGATCACGCCGTACGGGTCCTGCGCCTCGGCGACGAACTCGCGCCGCTTCGGGTCCCGGTCGGGGTGCTGGAGCTTGCCGTCCACCCAGCGCTTGTTGCCGTCCATCAGCCGGGCGAACGCCGCCCAGGGCGAGTCGGGGCGCGCGGCCGCTGCGGGAGAAGCGGGGGCGGGGGTGCCGGCCGCGCCCGCGGCCTTCCCGGTGCTCGTGGTGTCCGTCTTCGACGAACAGGCGGTGAGCAGCGCTGCGGTCGCAGCCAGCCCACCGGTGAGTATGGCCCTGCGCTGCGGCGTTCCGGCGGTCCCCATGTGGCCGTCCCCTTTCGGTCTCCCCGCTCTCCCTGGTGGGAGCGGGTGAGGCCACTCTCGCGGGAGGCCGGTTAGCGCCCGTACAGCGCTGGTGCAGGACAGGAGAAGGGCTCGTCCAAAATGCGTGGGGTAGCCGGGGCCGGACTTGCGGTGATCAGGCGGCGACCGGCAGGGCGCCCGCGGTCAGGACCGCACGGTGGCCGCACCGCTCGGCGCCTGTGTCCCACTGCTCCCGAACCGGATGCCCTTGGCCTCCTTGCCGAGGGCGCTCAGCAGGATCACGACGGCCAGGGTGGGGACGATGGTCCACGCCATCGCCGACGGATAGCCGTGGCGCTCGGCGAGGGCCTCCTGGAGCGGCAGGTTGAGCGCGGCGATCAGGTTCCCGAGCTGGTAGGTGACGCCCGGGTAGAAGCCCCGGATGGAGTCCGGGCTCATCTCGGTGAGATGCGCGGGGATGACGCCCCAGGCTCCCTGCACGCACACCTGCATCAGGAAGGACGACAGCATCAGCCAGCCGACCGTGGTGGACAGCACGAAGAACGGCACCACGACCAGGCCCGCGGCCGCCGCGATCATGATGGTCCGGCGGCGGCCCAGCCGCTCGGAGTACGCGCCGAGCAGCACACCGCCGATGATGGCGCCGATGTTGTAGACCACGGCGATCGCGATGGAGGTGTTCGCCGACAGGTCCAGGCCCTTCTTCACGAAGGTCGGGTAGATGTCCTGGGTGCCGTGCGACATCCAGTTGAAGGCGGTCATCAACGCCACGAGGTAGACGAAGCGCCGCAGCACCGCCGGATTCCTGAACACCTGGTGCGCGGGTGTGCGGTTGAGCCGGACGCTCTTCTCCCACACCTCGCTCTCCTCCACCCGGCTGCGCACCCACAGCGCGACGAGGGCGGGCACCAGGCTGAACGCGAACAGGCCGCGCCAGCCGAAGGCGGGCTCGATGACGAAGAACGCCACCGCGGCCAGCAGATACCCCAGCGAATATCCGCTCTGGAGCAGGCCCGACCAGAATCCGCGCCGTTCGGTGGGGATTTTCTCCATGGCCAGGGCCGCGCCCAGGCCCCATTCGCCGCCCATGCCGATGCCGTAGAGCAGGCGCAGCACCAGCAGAACCGTGTAGTTGGGGGCGAAGGCGCAGGCGAAACCGACGATCGAGTAGAAGACGACGTCCACCATGAGCGGGACGCGGCGGCCCCGGCGGTCCGCCCACATGCCGAAGAGCAGGGCGCCGACCGGCCGCATGACGAGGGTCGCGGTGGTGAGGAAGGCCATGTCGGTCAGGGAGACATGGAATTCGTCGGCTATCTCGCTGTAGACGAGCACGACCAGGAAATAGTCGAACGCGTCCATCGCCCAACCGAGATAGGCGGCCACGAAGGCATTGCGCTGGTCTTTCGTCAGACCCGCCGCCTGCCCTTTCACGGTGTTCAGCACTGCGGCCTCCCGGAGTTCGCAGCCGAGGCTAGGCACCGGGCAGCGGGAATCGGGCAAAGCACGGACCAGGATTGGACCAAAGGTGTCCGAGTTCGGCTGACGGCCGGGAACGCGCCTTCCGGGCACGTGCTGAGACACGATGCCTCGCCTCTCGTGGGACCTCAGCTCACTTCGCCGGAACCTGACGGATCGGAGGCGTCGACGGCGGCAGGTCCGCGAACGAGGTCGGCCACGCGACGTCATCGATGGCGAGCCACGGCGCAGCGGCTACGGCGGTGGGTGTCACCCCGGTGAACGCTTTGACCTCGCGGTGGAGGTGGGCCTGGTCGACGTAGCCGCTTGCGGCCGCCACCTGGGCGGCGGCGTTACCCGCCGCGAGGAGATGGGCGGCGTGGTCGAAGCGCACCAGCCGGGCGGCGTGCTTGGGGGTGAGGCCGATCTGGGACCGGAAGCGGGACCACAGGCGCTTACGGCTCCATCCGACCTCGTTCGCCAGGCTGTCGACGCGTACCCGCCCCCGGCTGGTGAGCATCAGCCACCAGGCAGCGGCCACCTCTGGGTCAAGCGACGGGCGCGCGCTCAGCCGTCGGCCAAGGGCATCCGCTGCGATCGTGAACCGCTCGTCCCACGACGCGGCGGCCCGCAGCCTGTCCTCGGTTCGCCCGGCGTCGCGGCCCCAGACATCCTCCAGGGAGACCACCGTCCCGCTGAGGTCGGTCGATGCGCCGAGGACCGCAACGGCCAGGACCGGCGACAACCGGATCTGGAGGCACTCGATCCGCCCGGCCGCCCGGCCTCCGAGCCGAAGGTCGCGCGGTACCAGTCCGACGACCGTGCTGCCGCATTCGCGCCGGCCGTGGGCGTCGTAGACAAGGCTGTCTCCCTCACTCAGGTCCACGAACAGAGTGACCGAGGGGTGCGCGACCATGGCGATATCGGCGCGCGCTGGGGCATGTTGGCGGAACCCAGCCATGCTGACCCCCGGCAGTCCGCCCGGCTGCCGGGGCACGGCGACCTCCACCGACGCCCAGTCAGGTGGTGTTTCGGTGGACCTCACAGCCCCAGGCTAGGGCCTGTCGTTTGGATCACGCCGCAGACGCGGGGTCTGGCACGCACATCTGCCGCGTTGTCGTCGGTTGCCGACGCTCCGCGTCGACGCCCTCCTCCGCCTTGCAGCTGCACGCACCAGACCCCGCTCACCGGCGCTGAAAAGTACCGTCACTTCCCTGCGACCTGATCCAAACGACAGGCCCTAGGCGAGGGTGGTCAGCGGCCCGTCGCCGCGAAGCCCAGCAGCAACTCGCCGGTCGCCTCCGGCGCTTCGAGCATGGGGAGGTGCCCGACGTCGGGCAGCTGCTCGACTCGCGCGTTCGGCACCGTGTCGTAGTGGTGCGCTGAAGACGGATCCCAGCGGCGGTCGGCAGCACCGAAGATCACCAGAACCGGGACGTCGAGTGCGGTCAGGCGCGCGGGTACGCTCCTCTCGGCGATGTACGCGCCGTTTTGGCGCAGCACCGTCCTGAACGTGCGGTAGCCAATGGCCCGTGCCTCGGCGACCAGGTCGTCCGGGACGTCCACCGGGCGGTTGCACACCGCGGTCACCCCCCGGCGGAGCATCGCGTCGGAACGGACTCTCCACAGCAGCGGGCCGAGCGGCGGGGCGATCAGGACCCGAAGGAGGACGGGCTGCGGAAGGAGCGCGTCGGGACTCGGGCCACTGCTGATCAGTGCGAGCGAACCCACGAGGTCCGGGCGCTGTTCGGCGAGGGCGGTGGCGATGTATCCGCCGCTGGAGTGCCCGGCCACGGTGACCGGACGAAGGCCGAGCTCATCGAGCGCCGCGGCCAGGCGGGCTGCCTGCTCAGGCACGTCGTACGACGGCGCGGGCGGGGACTGACCGTGGCCCGGGAGGTCGACCCGGATGACGTGATACCGGCCGGCCAGTGCCGGCACTACCGGGCCCCAGGAGCTGCCCGAGGCCCCCGATCCGTGGATGAGCACCAGCGGCGGCGCCTCCCGCGGGCCGTCGTGGACCATGTGCATCCCGTGCAAGTGCTCGCCGTCGTAGATACCCATGCGCGGAAGGATGCCTGGGCTGCCGGCCTCGGTCTTGTACAAATGTCGTCACGGGGCCGACGATCGCCAGGACTTCCGTCTCCACGGTGAGCGGGACTTCCGCTGAAGTCTCAGTTCAGCGGGCTCCGAAGGTGACGGCTATCGCGCTTCGACTCAGTCACGTCGTCCAGGAGGCGGCGGAAGGTGGGGCACTCCAGATGGCTCGGCGCGGGGCAGGCGGCGGCATGCCGCAGGGAGTCGCGCAGGACGCCCAGTTCGCGGATCCTGCGGTCCAGTTCGTCCGCCTTGTCCGACAGCATCCGCCGGTCGATGCGCGGTTGTCCGTCCGGCGCGAACATCCGCGCGATCTCGTCGAGGGAGAACCCGGCCGTCCGCCCCAGCGCGATCAGCGCCAGCCGCTCCAGGACACCGGGGTCGTACTGGCGGCGCAGACCCCGCCGGCCGGTCGAGGCGATCAGTCCCTTCTCCTCGTAGAACCGCAGCGTCGAGGCGGGCACCCCGGCGCGGTTCGCCACTTCGGCGATGTCCAGGTCTGTCATTGTCTTGACCTCAAGTCGACTTGAAGTAGAACGCTGTCATCCCGACCTGACGAAAGCAAGCAGAAGGAGAGACGACCATGGACGCCTCGCGCAGGACCGACGACGAGCAGGCCGCCCGCTGGAACGGGCCCGCCGGGCACGCCTGGGTGGATCTCCAGGGCGTGCTGGACGAGATGTTCCGGCCGTTCGAGGAGCTGCTCGTGGAGGCCGTGTCCGCCGAGGGCGCGGCCCGGGTGCTCGACGTCGGCTGCGGTACGGGCGGCATCACGCGGGCCGTCGCGCGCCGGGCCGGTCACTGCGTCGGGGTCGACATCTCCGGCCCGATGATCGACACGGCCCGGTCGCTCGCCGAGCGGGAGGGGGTACCGGCGTCCTTCGTCCGCGCCGACGCGCAGGAGCACGCGTTCGAACCCGGCGCTTTCGACGCCGTCGTCTCGCGTTTCGGCGTCATGTTCTTCAGCGATCCGGTCCGGGCGTTCGGGAACCTCAGGAGCGCTGTGCGGGACGAGGGCGGGCTGTTCTTCGTCGCGTGGCGCGGCCCCGCGGAGAACCCGTTCATGACGACGGCCGAACGCGCCGCCGCGCCGTTCCTGCCGGACCTGCCGGCCCGCAGGCCGGACGAGCCCGGGCAGTTCGCGTTCGCCGACCCGGACCGGGTCCGCCGCATCCTGGCGGAGAGCGGATGGGCCGACATCGGCGTCCGGCCGATCGACGTGGTCTGCACCCTGCCCGAGCGGGAGCTGGTCCGTTACTTCACCCGGCTCGGCCCTCTCGGCATGATCCTGCCCGAGGCGGACGAGCGGACCCGCGCACGGATCGTCGAGGCGGTCCGTCCCGCCTTCGACCCCTTCGTGCGGGGCTCCGACGTCCGCTTCACCGCGGCCTGCTGGATGGTCTCCGCGCGGGCCTCGGCCGCGAAACTTTCGTGAGGCACGGCCCTCTTTTCGAAACGCGGGCGTCCTGCGCATAGTGAGATCACGATGACGCAGAAGAGAGCCCTGGTTGTCCGAGGCGGCTGGGAAGGCCACGAGCCGGTCAAGGCCACGGAGTTGTTCCTGCCCTTCCTCCGGGACAACGGATACGTCGTCCGGGTCGAGGAGTCGACCGACGTCTACGCCGACACCGCCGAGATGGCCGGCACCGACCTCGTGGTCCAGTGCGTCACGATGTCGGAGATCACGTCCGAGCAGCTGGCCGGACTGAGCTCCGCGGTCGTGGCCGGCACCGGCTTCACCGGCTGGCACGGCGGCATCGCCGACTCGTTCCGTGCCTGCGCCGACTATCTCCACCTGGTGGGCGGCCAGTTCGCCTCGCACCCCGGCAAGGAACCCTGCGAGCGTCGGGGCGAGGCGGCGGACAACTTCCTGCCGCACACCATCGCCTTCACCGAGGCCGGCCGGGAGCACCCCGTCACCGCCGGCCTGGCGGACTTCGAGCTGGACACCGAGCAGTACTGGGTGCTGCACGACGACCTCATCGACGTCCTGGCCACCACCACGCATCCGGCACGGCCGTGGCAGCCCTGGCACCGGCCGGTCACCTCGCCGGCGGTGTGGACCCGCCGGTGGGGCGCCGGGCGGATCGTGGTGACGACACCGGGGCACAGCGTCGACGTACTGGAGAACCCCACCGTCCGCACCATCATCGAGAGGGGCATGCTGTGGGCGACGCGCACCGCATCGGCGTCGTAGGGCTCGGGGTCATCTCCCGCGCGTACCTGGACACGCTGGCCGGTCATCCCGCCGTGCGCGTCACCGCGGTCGCGGACCTCGACGCCTCCCGGTCGGCCGCGGTCGCCGCTGAACTGCCCGGCGTCCAGGCGCTGTCGGTCGAGGAGTTGCTGGGCAGCCCGGACGTGGACACGGTCCTGAACCTCACCACGCCGGCGGCCCACGCCCAGATCGCCTTCGGGGCGATCCGCCACGGCAAGCACGTCTACGGGGAGAAGCCCCTGGCGGCGGATTTGGAAGAGGCCCGGGCCGTCATGGCGGCCGCCGCGCGGGCGGGCGTCCGTGTGGGATGCGCGCCGGACACCGTGCTGGGCACGGGAGTTCAGACGGCGCGGGCGGCCGTGGCATCGGGGAGCATCGGACGCCCGCTGTTCGCCTCGGCCGTGATGGTCACGCCGGGCCACGAACGCTGGCATCCCCACCCGGACTTCTACTACACGGCCGGCGGCGGCCCGCTGCTCGACATGGGCCCGTACTACCTCTCGTCCCTGATCCACCTGCTGGGCCCGGTGCGGGCCGTGATCGGGGCGGCCGGCCGGCTGCGCGAGGAGCGTGTCATCGGGTCCGGCCCCCGCGCGGGCGAGCGCATACCGGTGGAGGTGGACAGTCATGTCTCGGGCGTGCTGGAGCACATGAACGGGACGCTGACGACCCTTACGACGAGCTTCGACGGGGTGGCGACCACGGCCGCCCCCATCGAGGTGCACGGCGAGCGGGGCACCCTCGCCGTCCCCGACCCGAACCGCTTCGACGGCGAGGTGCGCCTCCACGCGCTCGGCGACACGCGGTGGCGCGCCCTGCCCGCGTCGGCGGGCTACGAGGACGGCGCCCGCGGCGTCGGCCTGCTGGACTTCCTCTCCGCCGACGGGCGGCGCGCGAACGGCGAGGTCGCCCTCCACGTGCTGGACGCGATGACAGCCCTCCTGCGCTCCTCGGCCGAGGGACGGCGGATCGAGCTGACGACGTCGGCCCAGGTGCCCGCGCCCGTGCCGCTGACGGCGGCACAGGACTGGAGGGGCCAGGCCACGCCCACTCCCGCGTGAGCGCGTCAGTCCACGGGCCAAGTGTGCGCGGGCGCGTTCATGTGCATGTAGTCCATGTACGTCCGGGTCATCTGCCGCAGCGCCTCGCTCCGGTCCAAGACGCCGGCCTTCTCCAGGTGGTGGACCGTCTCCGCCTGCCACACGGCGCCGTTGCGCGCGGTGACGCAGCGCTGCTCGATGATGCCCAGCAGGGGTTCGCGCCAGGCGTCGTCCATGCCGGCCAGCTCCAGGCCCCGGTGGGCGAGGGGCAGCAGGCGCCGCAACACCAGTTCCGTGGCGGGCACTTCGCCCACCCCGGGCCAGTACAGGCGGGCGTCGATGCCGTCGCGGGCCGCGGTGTGCAGGTTCTCCTCGGCGACCGAGAAGGACATCCGCGTCCACACCGGCCGGTCCTCGTCGACCAGGGCGCGGGTGAGCCCGTAGTAGAAGGCGCCGTTGGCGATGATGTCGGCCACGGTGGGGCCGGCGGGCAGGACCCGGTTCTCGATGCGCAGATGCGGGCCGCTGTCGGTGACGGCGTAGATGGGGCGGTTCCAGCGGTAGATCGTGCCGTTGTGCAAGGTGAGTTCGCCCAGCTGCGGCACTCCGCCGCTGTCGAGCGCCTGCTGCGGGTCCTCGTCC
Source organism: Streptomyces lomondensis (assembly GCF_014651035.1). Classification (GTDB taxonomy): domain Bacteria; phylum Actinomycetota; class Actinomycetes; order Streptomycetales; family Streptomycetaceae; genus Streptomyces; species Streptomyces lomondensis. The sequence goes on along the minus strand of NZ_BMWC01000004.1, from coordinate 492,773 downwards.
TCGCACAGGGGCAGCAGGGCCGGGAAGTAGCGGACGTTCTCCTCGAAGAGGTCGAAGACGCTGGTGATCCAGCGCTCCCCGAACCACACCCGGGGCCGCACGCCCTGGGCCTTGATCTCCTCGGGGCGGGTGTCGGTGGCCTGCTCGAACAGGGGGATGCGGGTCTCGCGCCACAGCTCCCGGCCGAACAGGAAGGGCGAGTTGGCGGCCAGGGCGATCTGCACGCCCGCGATGGCCTGGGCCGCGTTCCAGTAGTGCGGGAACTCCTTCGGGGCGACCTGGAGGTGGAACTGGGTGCTGGTACAGGCGGCCTCGGGGGTGATGGTGTCGGCGTAGGTCGACAGGCGCTCCACGCCGTCGACCCTGATCCGCAGGTCCTCGCCGCGCGCCGCGAAGATCTGCTCGTTGAGCAGCCGGTAGCGCGGGTCGCCGGAGAGGGCGGCCTCGCTCACGTCGGGCTCCCCCAGGGTCGGCAGGATGCCGACCATGATCAGGTGGGCGCCCACGGCGGAGGCGCGGTCCTCGGCGTGGTTGAGCGCGTCCCGGATGGCCTGCTCCCAGGCGCCGGGGCCGCCGGCCGTCAGCTGCCGGGGCGGGATGTTGATCTCCAGGTTGAAGCGGCCGAGCTCGCTCGACCAGGCGGGGTCGGCGATCGCCCGGAGCACGTCGGTGTTCCGCATCGCCGGAAACCCCTCGTCGTCCACCAGGTTGAGCTCGATCTCCAGCCCGACCCGGGGGCGCTCGCTCTCGAAGCTCGACTCGCGCAGCATCCGCGCCAGCACCTCGAGATCGGCGTGCATCTTCTCCCGGTAGCGACGGCGGTCCTCCCGTGTGAACACCAGGGCCGGCACGTCCCGTCCCATGCGCCCTCCCGAGTTCCCTCGGCGGATAGGTCTCGTCCCAGCGTCGCACCTTGTCCTCGCCCCCGCACCCACCTAGCCTGACTTTGTGCCGCGAATAAACAAAACCCGAACGCACAGTGCCGTGCCGGGCAACGGCAACTCCCTCACCCGACTCCGTGTCGCGCTCACCGTCTTCTTCGCCCTCGACGGTTTCGTCTTCGCCGGCTGGGTCGTCCGGATCCCCGCCATCAAGGAACAGACCGGCGCCTCGGCCAGCGCCCTCGGGCTCGCCCTGCTGGGCGTCTCCGCCGGGGCCGTCGTCACCATGACCCTCACGGGACGCCTGTGCCGCCGCTACGGCAACCACCGGGTCACCGTCGTCTGCGCCGTCCTGCTCTCCCTCAGCGTCGCCCTGCCCCCGCTCACCCATTCGGCCCTGGCGCTCGGCCTGGTCCTGCTGCTCTTCGGCGCCGCGTACGGCGGGATCAACGTCGCCTTCAACAGCGCCGCGGTCGAACTGGTGACCGCGCTGCGGCGGCCGATCATGCCGAGCTTCCACGCCGCGTTCAGCCTGGGCGGCATGATCGGCGCGGGGCTGGGCGGGCTGGTCGCGGGGTCCCTCTCGCCCACCCGGCACCTGGTGCTGCTGACCGTCGTCGGCCTGCTGGTGACGGCCGGGGCGGGACCCACGCTGCTGCGGCACGAGCCCCCGGCGCCGCCCGAGCGGGAGCGGACCGAGCGGGGCGGCGCCCCTCGCCGGCTCGACGGCCGGACCCGGTGGCTGGTGATCGTCTTCGGGGTGATCGCCGGGTGCACCGCGTACGGGGAGGGGGCGCTGGCCGACTGGGGCGCCCTGCACCTGGAACAGGACCTGGACGCCTCGCCGGGCGCCGCGGCCGCCGGCTACTCCTGCTTCGCGCTCGCCATGACCGTGGGGCGGCTCACCGGCACGACGCTCCTGGAGCGCCTGGGGCGGACCCGGACCGTCGTCGCCGGCGGCACCACCGCGGCGGCCGGCATGCTGCTCGGCTCGCTCGCCCCCTCCCTGTGGGCGGCCCTGCTCGGCTACGCGGTCACGGGCCTCGGCCTGGCCAACCTCTTCCCCGTCGCCGTGGAACGCGCGGGCGCGCTCGCCGGCCCCAGCGGTGTCGCCACGGCCTCCACGCTGGGCTACGGCGGCATGCTCCTCGGCCCGCCCGCGATCGGCTTCATGGCGGACTGGTTCACCCTGCCGGCCGCGCTGACCAGCGTGGCGGTGCTCGCGGCGGTGGCGGCGGCCGTAGGGGCGCTGGTGGGCGCGGCGACGCGGCGGGCGGCAGAGGGCTGAGAGAAGCGGCCGCGGGGTCCGGCGCGCGCACGCCGGCATCTTCGGGGCCGGAAGCCCGTTCGCCGCGGTCCGGCGATCCACCCACGGTCGGCTGATCGGCACTGCCGTGTTCCGGGGTACCCGTGGCCACGCCCGTTGCGATCACCGGGCCGTAGCCATGGAACAAGGAGGCAGACCCGTGAGCGAACAGCAGCACCCCGGCAAGCAGCACCCGACCCCGGAGTTTCCCTCCCAGGACCAGCCGCACCCGGGCTGGACGGGGCCCATGGACCCGCCCCCGGACCACGGTGAGGAGTCCTACCGGGGCAGCGGCCGGCTGGACGGCCGCAAGGCCGTGATCACCGGCGGGGACTCCGGCATCGGCCGCGCGGTCGCCCTGGCGTTCGCCCGTGAGGGAGCCGACGTGCTCTTCACCCATCTGGACGACGAGAAGGACGACGCCGCCGAGACCGCCCGGCTGGTCGAGGAGGCCGGACGGCGTGCCGTGCCCGTCTCCTGCGACGTACGGGAGGAGGAGAACTGCCGGGCGCTGATCGGCCGTGCCGTGGACGAGTTCGGCCGGATCGACGTCCTGGTGAACAACGCGGCGTACCAGATGTCGCAGCCCGAGGGCATCGAGGCGATCTCCACCGAGCAGTTCGACCGGGTGATGCGCACCAACCTGTACGGCATGTTCTGGCTGTGCAAGCTGGCCCTGCCGCACATCCCGGAGGGCGGCAGCATCATCAACTCCACGTCGGTGCAGGCGTACAAGCCCAGTCCGCACCTGTTGGACTACGCGACGACGAAGGGCGCGATCGTCACCTTCACGCAGGGGCTGGCGCAGATGGTGATCGACCGGGGCGTCCGCGTCAACGCGGTGGCGCCGGGCCCGGTGTGGACGCCGCTGATCCCGTCGACCATGCCGGACACGCAGACGTTCGGCAAGCAGGCGCCGATCGGGCGCCCCGCGCAGCCGGCCGAGATGGCCCCGGCGTACGTCTTCCTCGCCTCGCAGGAGGCGTCGTACATCACCGCCGAGATCGTCAACGCGACGGGCGGTACGCCGCTGCCGTAGCGGGCCCTGGAATTGCCGGTGCTTGGAGCGTGCTCCATGCGGCAGACTCGGGGCCATGGAGACCGCCGAGTTGCTTCAAGTGCTGGAGGCAGAGGGCCCGTTGCTGGCCGCGGCCGCCGAGGAGGCGGGCACGGACGCGAAGGTGCCGACGTGCCCGGGGTGGCAGGTGCGCGATCTGTTGCGGCACACGGGCGCGGTGCACCGCTGGGCCGCCGCGTACGTGACCGAGGGGTACACCGAGCGCCGCCCGCTGGTCGAACCCACCGGCATCGACGGCGCGGAGCTCGTGGCCTGGTACCGCGCCGGCCACCGCCACCTCGTCGGCGTGCTGGCCGACGCCCGGCCCGACGTGGAGTGCTGGGCCTTCCTGCCCGCGCCGTCCCCGCCGGCCTTCTGGACCCGGCGGCAGGCGCACGAGACGGCCGTGCACCGGGTGGACGCCGAGTCCGCACGCGGGGGCGGTACGACCGCCCTCGCCCCGGACTTCGCGACCGACGGCATCGACGAACTGCTGCGCGGCTTCCACGCCCGCCCCAAGAGCCGGGTCCGCACCCCCGAACCGCGCGTCCTGCGGGTCCGCACGGACGACACCGACGCGGTGTGGACCGTACGGCTGTCCGAGGAGCCGCCCGTGACCACGCGCGGCGCGTCCGGGGACGCCGAGTGCGAACTGTCCGGCCCTGCCGACCAGTTGTACCTGGCGCTGTGGAACAGGGCTCCCCTGCCGTCGGTCACCGGCGATCGGGCGCTCGCGGAGCTGTGGCGGGAGACGTCAGGGATCTGACCGGGCTCAGTCGTCCGCCAGCGTCCGCGCCAGCACCGCGCGCTGCACGGGCAGCACCTCGCGGTGCAGCGCGCGTCCCTTCGCCGTGAGGGAGACCTTCACGCCCCGCCGGTCCTCGGGGCACATGCAGCGCTCCACGAGCCCTTCCTTCTCCAGCCGCGCGATCAGCCTGGACAGCGCGCTCTGGCTGAGGTGCACCCGCTCGGAGATCTCCTGCACGCGGTAGGCCGCGGTGCCCTTCGGAGCCCGGCCCGCGGCCAGGACGTCGAGCACCTCGAAGTCGCTGGCGCACAGGCCGTGGCCGTGCAGCGCCCGGTCGAGTTCGCACTGCGTGCGCGCGTGCAGCGCCAGAATGCCCCGCCACCGTTCCACGAGCGCCTGTTCGGCCTGCTTCGCCGCCATGGGCCGCACCGTAACAGAGAAACCGAGATTGTTGCACCTGAATTAAATGCGCTTGCATCACATGCATGCGCATGTAGTCTCTCGGCATGACCTCTCCGCTCACCTCGCCGACGTCCGAAGGGCGTTGGACTCCCCGACTGTGGGGCACCCTGCTGGTGCTCTGCGCCGCGATGTTCCTCGACGCCCTCGACGTGTCCATGGTCGGCGTCGCGCTGCCGTCCATCGGCGCCGACCTCGGCCTGTCGACCTCCGCGCTGCAATGGATCATCAGCGGCTACATCCTGGGCTACGGCGGTCTGCTGCTGCTCGGCGGCCGCGCCGCCGACCTGCTGGGCCGGCGCCAGGTCTTCCTGGTGGCGCTGGGCGTCTTCGCACTGGCCTCGCTGCTCGGCGGTCTCGTCGACTCCGGGCCGCTGCTCATCGCCAGCCGCTTCATCAAGGGCCTGAGCGCGGCCTTCACGGCCCCCGCCGGCCTGTCGATCATCACCACGACATTTCCCGAGGGCCCGCTGCGCAACCGGGCGCTGGCCATCTACACCACCTGCGCGGCCACCGGCTTCTCCATGGGCCTGGTCCTGTCCGGCCTGCTCACCGAGGCCAGTTGGCGCCTCACCATGCTGCTGCCCGCGCCCATCGCCCTGATCGCGCTCGTCGCCGGCCTGAAGCTGCTGCCGCGCAGCGAACGGGAGAAGGACCACAACGGCTACGACTTCCCCGGCGCCGTCCTCGGCACCGCGTCGATGCTGCTGCTGGTCTTCACCGTCGTCCAGGCACCGGAGGCCGGCTGGGCGTCGGCCCGCACGCTGCTGTCCTTCCTTGCCGTGGCCGTGCTGCTGACCGTGTTCGTCCTGGTCGAGCGCCGCTCGGCGGGTCCGCTGATCCGGCTCGGTGTGCTGCGCTCCGGCAGCCAGATCCGCGCCCAGCTCGGCGCGATGACCTTCTTCGGCTCCTACGTCAGCTTCCAGTTCCTCGCGACGCTCTACATGCAGTCCCTGCTCGGCTGGTCGGCGCTGCACACCGCGCTCGCCTTCCTGCCCGCGGGCGTGCTGGTGGCGGCGTCCTCGACGAAGGTGGGCGCGATCGTGGACCGGTTCGGCACCCAGCGGCTGATCGCGGTCGGCTTCGCGCTCATGGTCCTCGGATACGCGCTGTTCCTGCGCGTCGACCTCGCCCCGGTGTACGCCGCGGTGATCCTGCCGAGCATGCTGCTCATCGGCGCGGCCTGCGCCCTGGTCTTCCCCTCGCTCAACATCCAGGCCACCAACGGCGTCGACGACCACGAGCAGGGCATGGTCTCCGGGCTGCTCAACACCTCGGTGCAGGTGGGCGGCGCGATCTTCCTGGCCGTGGTGACGGCGGTAGTGACCGCGGACTCCCCCGAGGGCGGCGCCGCCTCCCCGCAGGCCGTCCTCGACAGCTACCGGCCCGGCCTGGTGGTGGTGACGCTCATCGCCCTCGCCGGCCTGCTGATCACCCTCACCGGCCTGCGGACCCGGCGGGACCGGCCGTCGGTCGTGGTCGCCACGTCCACCCCGAAGGAGGCGGAGCGCGTCACCGTACGCGACTAAAGGGTCGTTGCAGAAGGGTGGCAGTGGTCACCCCAGTCGTCCGCGACTTGTCACCGGAGCTGAATGGTTCTGCGTACGGAAGGAGTCGTGTGGGAGGGGCTGCTGGGGCGTCCGATGCGCAGAAGTACCTGGGGTCGCCAGCCGGGTTCCAGCTCAGCTGCCAGTTGGGGTGTCAGGGTGGGGATTTCCACGGGTCCGGCGTTGATGTCGTGCGTCAGCCCGTCGGCGGCGGCACGCAGGAGAAGCCGGTAGGCGGCCCGGCCGGCGTCACACCACGCTCTTGGGTCGTCGGCCCGGGTCGCTACAACTGCCAGCAGGCCGGGGGAGACCGCATACACATGGCGGAGCCGCTCGGCGGTTCGCTCGGGGTCGGCGTGGGTCAGGAACCACTGCCGCGCGGGCATGTCCTGGTGGTCGGCGTCGGGGAACAGTGCTTCTACGGCCATGCCGGTCTGGGCGGCCTCGCCGCTCCAGTGCAGCAGTTCTGCAAGCTCTCGGCGCATGGCGGGCAGCGTCAGCACGGTGGCCATCCCCGAACACACGAGCGCTGCGATCCTGTTCACTGCGGCCTGTTCGGTGATGAGGAAGGTCCGGGTGCCGGTGGCGGTGTCTGAGAACGCACCGGATTGCAGCCACGGAGGCGGCACCAGGGGAGCGTAGGGTCCCCGGTCGGTGCGGCGCTGCCAGATGGCTCGGTAGAGGCGCTCGTCCCTCGTGGCCGGGCCCTCGGTGAGGCGCAGGGTGGCCACCGTGCGGCTGCCGGGCACCTGGGCCACCTGCATGAGCTGCGAGGTGATCCCCCATCGTCGGGCCGCGAACGGACACTCGTGACGTACTCGGTGTTGATGCGTGTCCGCTCGTCGACAGCACGCGGTGTCTGGTACTCGGCGTCCAGGAGCGCATCGAGGTCGACCGTGTACCGGCCGGATGGCATGAGCTGTCCGGTGAGGATGCGTCGGGCGGCATAGGCCAGGGCCACGCCCGAGAGGGCAGCGGCGGTACCGAGCTGCGGCCAGGCGGTCAAGCGCGTCCCCACCTGCTGGAGCGACAGCTGCATGCGTGGGGTGATGCCGGATCCCACCAGCAGGCAGGCCAGGGCTACCTTTTCGGCATGCGAGGGATGGCGGGGTACCCGACGCAGACGGTTTTCCTCCACCGCGCCGTGGAACAGGTGCCGGCGCGGTTCGAGGTCGAAGCGCTCCACATCGAGCAAGGTGTTGTCGCCGTTGTCGGTCGCCATGAGGACCGGGATGCGCCGGGCGCGCGCTGCGAAACGGGCGTGGATCTTCATATGGATGTCGTCCGTTTCTTCGATGAGAAGGTCCAGGCGGTCCCCACCGTTGCCGAGGAACGCCTCGATCGTCTCGGCGGTGAGGCCGTGGAAGGTCTCCACACGCTGGAAAGGGTTCAGCTCCCACACGCGTTCGGCACAGATCCTCGTCTTGGGCAGACCCAGATGGCAGACCGAGGACGGCAGTCGGTTCAAGGGCGAGTCCGTCGAGAGGAAGGGGAACTCGACGTGGAAGAGTTCTTCGATCAGCTGTGGAAGGGCATCGACCGCACTGTCGACCTTCCCCGACGCGCGCAGCATCCGGAAGGCTGCCATCTCCCCGGTGGAGGAAGCGTCGAACAGTCGCACGCGGGAGGCTGGTTGCGGCGACGCGGTCATGAGGAGATCCACCGGTGTTTGACGGCGATCTCAAAGGCCGGATCGCCGTGGGGAAGCAGGACGATGTCGGGGACGCAGCGGGAGGGCTGGGTTCGCTCCAGATGCCGGTACTCGGCGTTGGTCTGCCGCAGCGCCTGCATGACGGCCTGTGTGACGCGCTCGCGCAGCCGGTGGCAATCGTTCGCACCGGGGCGCAGTTCCACCGTGAGGCGCAGTTGCTGGTCGCCGCCGTCCGACTGCTCCACCGCCAGGACGAACTTGCCTGAAATCTCATGTTCGATGTCCGGGTTCTCCAACCCGGCCTTGATGTTGTCGGGGTAGATGTTGAGGGCGTAGAACGTGCAGACCACGTCGGTGCGTCCGTGGAGCGCGATGAAGTGGCCGCTGGATGACGCAGTGAGGTCTGCGGGCAGTTCCTGGCCGCACTGCCTCATCGCCTGCGTGAGTTCGCGCATGGTCATCACCCGGCCGGTGTCGCCGATGCGGTAGCGGACCAGTGGCAACCCGCTGCGCGCACTGAGGATGAGATGCCCGTCAATTTCTTCTACATGGCGAAGAGCGGGATCGAACTCTACGAAAGCGGGCGGTGTACTGGCGCCGGGGAACACCGTGCTGTGTACGTGCGGGCTTTTCGCGGCGAGACGACGGATGTACACCGTCAGCGGTGATTCGACGCCGATGATACCGGCGTCGGCTGTGCCGTAGATACCGAGCGAGCCCGTGAGGGGGTCGGTGATGTGCGCTGCTCGGTGGACCATGTCACGCCAGTGTTCGGAGTAGCCCCGGAGAAAACCAGACGCAGGTTCAAGGTATCCAGCGCGACGTCGGCTGCGGCCTCGATCACGTCTTTGACGATCGGCGGGTAGCCCATGATGACCGTCTGCTGGAATCCGGAAGCAAGGTCCCGCAGGATCGTGACGCTCTCGTCCACATCGATGCCGGGGCAGATGGCCGTGAGCCGGTAGCCGCGCTGTGTCAGGCCGGTGATTGCGCCCAATTCATAAGTGGCAGCCACGTGCGTGCCCATAGCGAAGGTGATGATGCACAAGGTGGAGCGGCTGCGGCAGTCGAAGGTCTCCCATAGGGGCTCATTGAGCCGCATGGCCTCTTGGCGGCTGAGGTCGTTCTGCGGCCAGTAGAACGGGGTGCCGCTCGATCCGGAACTGGCAGCCAGCACCCCGACACCGGAAAAGTCGCCACTCCACAACAGATCGGACAGCGGGTACGCCCGCAGGTAGTCGTCTTTGCTGGTGACCGGTACCCGGCTGAAGTCTGCGGGCTCCGAGACGGCACGGGCATCGAATCCCCGGCTCTGGAGGAAGGCGGCATAGGCAGGTACGGATCTCGATGCCCGCTGGAACAGTCGCAACGGCCAATCGAAGAGCGACGAATGCGCGGAGTCGAGCATGCGGGACCTTCCGTCGTATAGGTCTCCTTCGGGGAGCGTAAGTCCAGGCCAGGTGCTCCACCAGCTGACAACCGCCGAACGGAGACGCTCCGCAGCCGCTCGGCCGGGCCTTCAGCACGGCCGGCCCAGCGGCTCCTGAGCATGGTTGAGGTGGCGTGCGAGAGCCGCCAGTTCTCCGGCCAGCGGGCGGTCGCCGGCCAGAGGACCGGCGACGGTGCGAACGGCGGCGTGCAGTGCACGGCCGGCAGGTGAGAGCAGGTGAGGGCCACGCAGGTCGGCAGCCTGACAGGCAGCGTGCAGGTGGTGCGCAAGGACGGCCACAGTGAGTTCGGTGACGTCCCTTGCGTCACGGGCGGCATGGGTCCCCAAACTCACCTTGTCCTGGTTGTGGGCCTCCGTCGAGCGGGAGAACACCGCAGCCGGCGCCGTACGCCTGAGTGCCTCTGCGGTGAGCGCCGAACAGGCGATCTGAACCCCTTTGTAACCATGGTTCATCCCCGCCTCGGCCGCCCCGCCGGTGTCGCCTGGGGCGAGGTTTGCGGGCAATCCGCGGTTGTAACGGCCGTCGACAAGCAGTGCAAGCTGCCTGTCCAGCAGATCGGCGACGCTCGCGACAGCCGTTTTGAGTGCGTCCATGGCCTGACAGACATGACCGCCGTAGAAATTGCCACCGCTGTGGACCGCCACATCCTGGGCGTCGAAGAGCGGGTTGTCATCGGCAGAATTGATCTCAACGGTCAGCCAGCGCCCGGCCCATGCCAGCGTGTCACGAAGCACACCGATGACATGGGGGGCACAGCGCAGGCTGTAGCGGTCCTGCACATCATGGTCCAGATGCTGGTGCGGACGGCCGCCCAGATCCGGCGTCCTCGTGCGGACCTGCACAGGGTCGACGGCGAGTCGGGAACCGCAAAGCCTCGCACGGATGGCCTGCGCACTGGCTCGCTGGCCGGGGTGGGGCTTGTGGGCCTGCAGGAAGTCGTCATAGTGCCCGGTATTGCCGCACAGGACCTCCACGGCCAGAGCGGTGGCGGCCTCAGCGGCATCGGCGATCAGATGAGCATGGCCCAGGGCGAGGCAGGCGAGGGCCGACATGAACGAGGTGCCGTTGACCAGAGCCAGCCCTTCCTTGGCCTCCAAGGCCAGTGGGGCAAGCCCAACCCGCTCAAGAGCAGCAGAAGCAGAGGTACGCCTGCCGCGATGCAGGACGTCGCCGTGGCCGGTGAGTGTCTGGGCCACATACGCCAGGGGGATCAGATCGCCGCTGGCACCGACCGAGCCGTGTTCCGGCACCAGGGCCAACACGTCGTGTTCCAACAGGGCCAGCAACTGCTCCACGACGCTGGGACGGACTCCCGAGACACCCCTGGCCAGGCAGTTGGCCCGAATCAGAATCGTGGCCCGCACCACCTCGTCCGGGACACACGGGCCGGTGCCACACAGCAGGAACTGAAGGAGGTGCTCCTGCAAACCCCCGGCACGTTCCGCGGCGACTTGCTCGGTATTGCTGTCCCCGAACCCCGTCGTCACACCGTAGATCGGCACGTTCTGTCGTAAGAGCTGGTCACGGACCCGTCGTCCCTTCCCGGGCCGCTTCGTCGAACGTGACCCGCGCACCGGGGGTACGGGCCACCATCTGGACCATGTCGGGGGTGAGACCGGAGCCGTCCACGACCAGGAGCGGATTTCTACGGGCCATTTGATTACCGTCCAGTGGAAGAACGAGGACTTTCAAGACAGCGTCGCAACCACTGGGCGCCCCAGCACCTCACAGCCCTCTGTACAAAACCTGCCCACACCTGATGGGCTGAAGGCGTGGTTGTCGCCGCGTGAGAAGCAATCGGCACTGAAAGCCGACCTTGCCTGGGCAGGGCTGCAAGGAATACGCCGGCCATCTCAGGAGAAAACATGCGTGTCCTTGCTCAAGGCACGACGAAATTGGCACGGCTGGTCCTCGCCCCCTGCTCGCCATGACCGCGATCGGATGCGGGAACACCGAGGAGGCCACCGAAGGCAGCGGCGCCGACCGGGCTGCTGCGACGCGCGCCTCCGCCGTCCCGTCCCCCGCAGGGGTGCGGGCCCCGCACTGCCGCTCGGCACACCTCAAGGCGGACATCACCATCCAGAAGGACAGGCCCTAGTGGCGCTCACGAACAAGAGCAACCGCACATGCACCGTCGAGGGCTACCTCACCTACGGCGGGCTGGGGGCCGACAACTCACCCATCAGCGTGTCGACTCACCGGGTTCCTCACCCGGGACCCCTGAGGGCCCTCCTGGGGGCTGACAACTGCTCGTCCCCTGAGAGACGGGCACAGCGCTGCGATCATGAACCGCGCTCAGGAGGGTTTCACCGCCGAGACCGCAGCCGCGGAAACGCAGGGCCGAGGCCGGAAGCACAACTAATCGAAAAAGTGTACGTTTCATACTTTTCCGGACTCCGGATGAGTTCTACGCTCATGTACAGATGGCGGGCGGAGGCCGGCCAGTCGACCACCGCCGCCTGTAACGAGCGGAGGCGGAGATGAAAGCGTCGATACGGCGGTCCGCGATCTTCGCAAGCGCGACTGCTCTCGTGATAGCCGTCTGCGGTACGACGGGCACCGCCCAGGCCGAGCCGGGCGATGGTGAGCTCCAGTTCGGCTACGTCCTGCCGGAGACGGGACAGCTGGCCTACCTAGGCCCACCCCAGATCGAGTCGTTGAAGTTCGCGATAGAGAAGATCAACGACGCCGGTGGGGTCCTGGGCAAGCCCGTGCCGACTGTGGTCTCCAGTGACGAGGCGGGCCAGGAGGCCGTTGCCGCGCAGTCGGCGGACCGGGTCCTCGCGGCAGGCGTGGACGCGATCATCGGCGCCGCGGCTTCCGGCATGTCGCTGGCGTTCATCGACCGGGTGACCGGAGCGGGCGTCGTGCAGTGTTCCGGGTCGAACACCGCTCCCACCTTCACCGACTACGAGGACGACGGCTTCTACTTCCGTACCGTCCCGAGCGACGCCTTGCAGGGGCCCATCCTGGCGGATGTCGTCCGCGACGACGGCCACGACCGGGTGGCCCTGGTCGCACGGGCGGACGACTACGGGCGCGGCCTGATGGAGGCCACCCGGCAGACGCTGGAGGAGCGCGGCGCGACGGTGACGCTGGCCGAGACCTACGATCCGGAGGCGACCAACTTCGACCAGGTCGTCCAGCAGATCGAGAACTCCAGGCCGGACGCCGCCGTGGTGATCGCCTTCGAGGAGGGCACCCAGATCCTGCAAGGCATGATCGAGTCCGGACTCGGGCCCGACCGGATCGGCGTCTACGGCGCCGACGGACTGCGCAGCGAGGAGCTGCCCTCGCTGGTCGCCCCTGGCCAGCCCGAGAGGCTGTCCGGGATGAAGGGGACCGCGCCGGCATCGGCGTCGAACGAGCAGTACGTGAAGGACCTCAAGGAATTCGCGCCGGATCTGAAGGAGCTGCAGTTCGCCCCGCAGGTGTTCGACTGCGTGACGACGATCGCGCTGGCCGCCGAGAAGGCGGAGTCCGACGACCCGGGCGAGTACGTGAAGGAGATGAACGGGATCACCAAGGACGGCGAGAAGTGCAACTCGTTCGCCGCCTGCAAGGAGCTGCTCGCCGACGGCAGGGACATCGACTACGACGGTGTGAGCGGTCCGCTCGACTTCACCGACAAGGGCGAACCCGGACAGGCGTCGATCGAGGTCTACGGCTACAACGACGAGGGACGGCTGGAGACCCTGCGCACCGAGACCAGCCGGGCCGAGGAGTGACCGGGAGGACCGACAGCCGGAGTCAACGGACGCGGGCGAGTGTGCCGAGGTAGAGCTCGATCACCTTCTCGTCGTGCAGCAGGGCCGTACCCGTGCCGGTGTACGCGTTGCGGCCCTGGTCGAGGACGTAGCCGCGGTCGCAGAGCTGGAGGCACCTGCGGGCGTTCTGCTCGACCATGAGCACGGCGACGCCCGCGCTGTTGATCATGCGGCACCGGTCGAAGACGTGGTCCTGGTGGAGCGGTGACAGGCCGGCCGACGGCTCGTCGAGCAGCAGCAGCTGCGGCTCCATCATCAGGGCGCGGGCCATCGCGAGCATCTGGCGTTCGCCGCCGGACATCGCGCCGGCCTTCTGCCTGCGGCGGTCGGCCAGCACGGGGAAGAGCTCCTCGACCGCCGCGACCCGCCGCGCGTGGTCCCTGGGCCGCAGGTACACGCCCATCCGCAGGTTCTCCTCGACGGTCAGCGTGGGGAACACGTTCTGCAGCTGCGGTACGTAGCCCACGCCCCGCCGGACCAGCTCGTGCGCGGGGCGGTTGGTGACGTCCTCGCCGCGCAGCCGCACGGTCCCGCCGCGCACCCGCAGCAGCCCGAAGACGGCCTTGACCAGCGTCGACTTGCCGGCGCCGTTGGGGCCGATCACGCCGACCACCTCGCCCGGCCGCACCTCGACGCTGCATCCGCGCAGCACGTCGACACCGGGTACGTAACCGGCGACGATGTCGTCGGCCGCCAGCACCGGTGCCTGCTCCTCGGCGGACATCGCTACTCCTCCTTCCCCTTCCCCTCCCCCTTCGCCTTCTCCTCGGTCGCCTCCGGCTCGTCGTGGCGCTTGCCCAGGTAGGCGTCCACGACGGCGGGGTTGCGGCCGATCGTGTGCGGTGGGCCCTCGGCCACCAGGCGGCCGTCGGCCATGACGGCCACCCAGTCGCTGATGCCCATCACCACGTCCATGTCGTGCTCGACGAAGCACACCGTCAGTCCCTCGTCCCGCAACCGCGTGATGTGTCCGAGCAGCGACTGGGTCAGCGCGGGGTTCACCCCGGCCATCGGCTCGTCGAGCAGGAGCATGGCCGGCCGGGTCATCAGCGCGCGGGCCAGTTCCAGCAGTTTGCGCTGACCGCCGGAGAGCGTGCCGGCGTGGTCGTCGCGCAGGGGTGCGAGCCGGAACCGGTCCAGCAGCTCGTCGGCCCGCTGCTCGGACTCCCGCTCCTGCCCGCGCCACAGGGGCCGCAGCAGCGCGGGCAGCACCCGCTCGCCGCGTTGCCCGGGCGCGGCGAGCAGCAGGTTCTCCAGCACCGTGAGCCGGGCGAGCGCCCTGGACAGCTGGAACGTACGGACCAGTCCCCGCCGCGCCACCCGGTGCGCCGGGGAGCCGGTGAGCGGCTGTCCGTCGAACGACCACCGGCCGCCGTCGGCCCGGTCGAACCCGCTCACCACGTTGAACAGGGTGGTCTTGCCGGCGCCGTTGGGCCCGATGAGCGCCGTGATGGCACCGCGCTGCACCTCCAGGTGCTCGACCCGCACGGCGACGAGGCCGCCGAAGGTGCGGGTCACCTGGTCCAGGACCAGCAGGGGATCGGGCTTGCGCACCCCCGGCTCGGGGGCGGTCGCGGAGAGCCGGCCCGGGTGGGCGGCAGGGTCAGCGGCCACTGAGGATCATCTCCTTCCGGCTGCCGAGGATGCCCTGCGGCCGGAACGCGACCAGCAGGATCAGGGCGACCCCGACCAGGGCGAAGCGCACCGCGCCGACCTCCGACGTGCTGATGAGGTCCGGCGAGACGTACTCGGCGTCGATGGCCTGGCGGAGCGCGCTGTCGAGGAAGCTGAGGACGAACCAGAACAGGATCGAGCCGACGACCGGCCCGAGGATCCGCCCGGCGCCCCCCAGCACGAGCAGCGTGTACAGGAAGAACGTGACGCCCGGGTCGTAGTTGTCCGGGTTCACGGACTGCACCTGGATCGCCTGCGTCATGCCCGCGACCGCCCCGATGACGCCGCCGAGCACGAGGCTCTGCATCTTGTACGCGTAGACGTTCTTGCCGAGGCTGCGCGCGGCGACCTCGTCCTCACGGATCGACCGGATGACACGGCCCCACGGGCTGTGGATCAGCAGGGCCAGCAGGCTTCCGACCACGAGCACCAGCGCCCATCCGACGATCATCACCCAGAGGTCGCGGGAGCTGAACCTCACGAGCCACACGCCGTAGGTGCCGGGCTCGATGGGGCTGAGCGCGTAGAAGTCGTTCGCGAACCTCTGCAGCCCGAACACCCCGCCGGTGACCGGCTCGGCCCAGCTGGAGCGGTAGAACAGCCGGAGCGTCTCCCCCGCCGCGATCGTGGTGATCGCGAGGTAGTCGGCGCGCAGCCGCAGGGTGGGCAGGCCGAGGAGCAGGGCCAGCACGATCGCGCAGGCGATTCCGCCCAGGACGCCGAGCCACATCGGGCCGTCGTACGTCGACACCGTGACGGCGAGCCCGTAGCCGCCGACCAGCATGAAGCCGACCTGGCCGAAGTTCAGCAGCCCCGTGTAACCGAAGTGCAGGTTCAGGCCCATCGCGGCGAGCGCGTAGACGGCGGCGATCGGGCCGATTCCCGAGCGCAGGGCGTCGGACAGGATGGCCGAGAAGTCCATGGCGCCCCCTCACCCGACGCGTTCGGCCCGGCCGAGGATGCCCTGCGGCCGGACGAGGAGGACGAGGATGAGGACGAGCAGCGCCCAGGCGTACTGCAGGTCGACCGGGAACCACAGGGTGGACATCTGGGCGACGACGCCGATGACGAGGCTGCCCACCATCGCACCGTAGGCGGAGCCGAGACCGCCCAGGATGATCCCCGCGAACATGAGCAGCAGAAGCTTGAAGCCCATGTCCCAGGTGACGATCTCGACCAGGCCGAAGAAGACCCCGCCGAGTGCGGCCAGTCCGCCGGCGAGCATCCACACGAACAGCACCACCCGCTGCACGTCGATGCCCGACGCCTCCGCGAGGTCACGGTTGGCGGAGACGGCCCGCACGGCCGTGCCGATCCGCGTCTTCTGCAGGAGCGCGGCGATGCCGAGCAGCACGAGGACGGAGAGCAGGGTGACGGTGAGGTCCCGCGGGGTGATGCCGGCCGGGCCGAGGTCGATCGTGCTCTGGATGTCGTACTGGGCGTAGGAGGCGGGCCGGGTTCCGTACAGCACGAGGACGACGTGGCGCAGCAGCAGCGAGAGTCCGATGGTGACGATGAACATGTTGATCAGCCCGGTGCCCCGGGCCCGCAGCGGGCGCCAGAGGCCGCGCTCGACCGCCCCGCCCAGCAGGGCGCCGAAGACCACCGCGGCGAGGGCTGCGGGAATCAGGTGCCAGCCCGGACCGGCCCCGGCGACATTGAGGAAGAACGCGAAGGTGGCGCCGATCGTGACGAACTCGCCGTGCGCGAAATTGATCAGGTGGATGGTGCCGAAGATCAGCGAGAGCCCGACCGATGTGATCGCGATGATCACCCCGAACTGGATACCGTCGATCAGCGCCTGCAGAGCGCGCGCGGCGAACGTGGGGCCGCGCGGGACTTCCTCACCCTGTGCCCGCGCGGAGATCACGGGCACCACTACAAGGGCCAGGGCGAGGACCGGTACGAGCATCCGCTGACAGCGCATGGCGATTCCGGTATGTCATGAAAGTCCTTTATGGGCTCAGTGTAGGTACAGGCCGTGGCGGTGACACGTGAAGCGGGCCACGGATGTACCTGCGGAAAGCAGAGGATGCGGGATGGGTGACAGCGGGAACCTCGCGAGTGCCTACAACGACGACAGCGTGCTCTTCCGGGTGCTGCGGCACCTCGGCTGGGACAGCCTGGCCGACATCGGCTACTTCACCCTGCCCACCCTGCCGGTCGCGGCCCTGGCCGGGCCGGTGCCCTTTCAGCGCCGACTGGCTCGCCGGTCGCTGGCCTTGCTGGACGCCCGGCCCGGGCAGCTCGTCCTGGACGCCGGATGCGGTCGCGGTGACACCACGGCGCGGTTGGCCGCCGCGGGATGCCGGGCGCTGGGGGTGGACATCCAGCCCGCGCAGATCGACCAGGCGCGTCGCCGCTTCGGCGACAGCGCGCGCTTCGCCGTCGCCGACGCCACGGCTCTGCCGCGGCGGGCAGCGGAGATCCCGCTGACGGACGGTTCCTTCGACCAAGTGCACTGCCTGGAGGCCGCCTTCCACTTCGGCCATGAGGGCCGTAGGTCGTTCCTGAGCGAAAGCTTCCGGCTGCTCCGCCCAGGAGGCCGGCTCGTCCTCGTGGATGTCACGTCGCGTACGGATCAGCCGATCGGGACCCTCGACCCGAACGGCCTCGTGCGCGCGACCTGGCGCTTCGACGACCTCGAACCGTGCGAGCGGTACCCGCTGATGGCTGCCGACGCCGGCTTCACCACGCGCCGGATCCTCGACTGGACCACACCCGTACTCCACAGGGCGGCCCAACTCTGCGCCCTGTTCGCCGGGACCGCGTCCACCCGGGCCGGCCGACAGGCCCTGTGCCTGCGCTGGCCCGGGCTCAGAACGCTCGACGCGCAGGACTGGGACGAGGTCATCGCCGTCGTCCGAGCCCACCGGGCCATCGGGCGCGTCACTCGCTACACGGCGTATGTCCTCGACAAACCCGCGGACGGCGTCACCGGCGTCGCCCCCTAGTCGCTTGCCCGCCGGGCGCCCTCCTGTTTGACTCTCCGTATGACCAGTCACGGGGGACGGCGCACGCAGGCCGAACGGGACGCGATCACCGTCGAGATCGGGTACGCGCTGTGCAGCGCGGCCTTCGCGGCGGCGGTCGTCTTCGGGGCCGTGGCCGGCCCCGCACTGCTCTTCGACCTGCCGGACACGCCGGAGAGCCTGCTGCTGCGTGCCGGGCTGGTGCTCGCGCCCGTGCTCTTCGCCGCCCGGGTCGTCAGTGTGCTGGTCCGGTTCCGCTCGGCGGCTCAGCCCAGCCAGCCCGGCCGTACCAGCCCGGACTCGTAGGCGAGCACGACCAGTTGGGCCCGGTCGCGGGCGCCGAGCTTCACCATCGTGCGGCTGACGTGGGTCTTCGCCGTGAGCGGGCTGACGACCAGCCGGCGGGCGATCTCCTCGTTGGACAGGCCCAGGCCGACCAGCGCCATCACCTCCCGCTCCCGCTCGGTGAGCCCGGCCAGCGCGTCGGCCGCCGCCGGTTCCTTGGAACGGGCCGCGAACTCGGCGATCAGCCGGCGCGTCACCCCCGGCGAGAGCAGCGCGTCGCCCGCGACCACCGCCCGTACGGCGCGCAGGAGTTCGTCCGGCTCGGTGTCCTTGACCAGGAAGCCGGAGGCGCCCGAGCGGATCGCCTCGAAGACGTACTCGTCGAGCTCGAAGGTGGTGAGCATGACGACCCTCACGTCCTTCAGGGCCGGGTCCTCGGTGACCTGCCGGGTCGCGGCCAGGCCGTCGAGCGCGGGCATGCGGATGTCCATCAGGACGACATCGGGCCGCAGTTCGCGGATCCGCCGCACGGCCTCCTCCCCGTCGGCGGCCTCCGCGGCCACCTCGATGTCGGGCTGCGCGTCGAGCAGCGCCCGGAACCCCGCCCGGACCAGTGACTGGTCGTCGGCGAGCAGTACACGGATCACCGGTCCTCCTTCAGCGGTTCTCTGGTTCGGCTCACCGGTCGGCGGCAGCCGTCAGCGGCAGGACGGCGAGCACCCGGAACCCGCCGTCCGGGCGGGGACCCGCCTCGATCGTGCCACTCAGCGCGGCGGCCCGCTCCCGCATCCCGGCCAGCCCGTTGCCACTGCCGCCCGCCTCCGCGCCGGTCGCGGGCCCGTCGTCGTCGATGCGCAGCCGCAGCACACCCTCGCCGTGCGCGAGGTGCACGCGCGCGTGCCGCGACCCGGAGTGGCGTACGACGTTGGTCAGGGCCTCCTGGACGATCCGGAAGGCGGCGAGGTCCGTGCCGGGCGCGAGCGGGGGCGGCTCCCCCTCGACGTCCACCGTGAGGCCCGCGCTCGCGGCCTGCTCCACCAGCTCGGGCAGCCGGTCGAGCCCGGGCGCGGGGGCGCGCGGCGCGGCACCGGGCGCGCGCAGCGTGTCGAGCACCTGGCGCACCTCGCCGAGCGCCTCCTTGCTCTTGGCCTTGATCGTGGTGAGCGCCGTACGGGCCTGCTCTGGGTCGGTGTCGAGGAGCGCCAGGCCGACCCCCGCCTGCACGTTGATCACGGAGATGCTGTGCGCGAGGACGTCGTGCAGTTCCCGCGCGATCCGCAGCCGCTCCTCGTCGGCCCGCCGCCGCGCGGCCTCGGCCCGCTCGGCCCGCTCCCGGACCCACTGCTCACGCCGGATCCGGACCAGCTCCGACACCGCCGCGATGGCCACCACCCAGGTGGCGACGACGATCTCCCCTCCCCAGGAGACGGCGGAGTCCCCCGAGGGCGGCAGCCACCGGTACAGCCAGTGCGCCACCAGGGCGTGCCCGGCCCACAGCGTCCCCATCGCGGCCCAGGCCGCCCACCGGTGCCCGGCGACGATCGCGCTGAAGCACGCCAGGGCGACGGTGAGCAGCACCGGCCCGTACGGATACCCGGCCCCGAGGTAGACCATGACGGCACCCGCGGTGCCGAACACCACGGCCACCGGATACCGCTTCCGCCACAGCAGCAGCCCTCCGGCCACCAGCAGCAGCGCCCGCGCGAAGGGGTCCAGGTCCGCCCGCTCGCCCGCCTGGCCGTGGGCGGCGAAGTTCGAGCCGGCCAGGACGAACGCCGTGACGACGACGGTGGACCGCCAGGGCCACCGGGGCGCACGCTCCCCTTCCCCCCACCGGTCCCACCACGGCGGCCCGTGCCGCCACCACTGCGGCGGACCGCCCCGCACACCCTGCTCGTCCATACCGGCCACGCTAGACGCGCCCCGCCCGCGGCGGCGTCACCCCGGCGTGGTGATCACACGTACTCCCGGCGAAGTACGTCGTCCGCCGGGGCGGCCTCGCCCTCCCTGATCCGCAGCCGCCGCAGCCGCCGCGGCGCCCACCAGTTCGCCCGCCCGGCCAGCCGCATGGTCACCGGCAGCAGCACGACCCGGATCAGGGTGGCGTCGACGAGGATCGTCAGGGCCGTGCCGATGCCGAGTTCCTTGAGGAAGACGACCCCTCCGGTGGCGTACGACAGGAAGGACAGCGCCAGGGTCCCGGCCGCGGCCGTGATCAGCGGGGCGCTGCGCCGGATGCCCTCGCCGACCGCGCGCCGGGTGTCGCCGGTGCGGTCGTGCTCCTCCTTGATCCGGGCCAGCAGGAACACCTCGTAGTCCATCGACAGCCCGTAGGCCACGCAGAACATCAGCACCGGGATGCTCGGCTCGATCGACCCGGTGGGGGTGAAGCCGAGCAGCCCCGACAGGTGGCCGTCCTGGAAGACCCACACCAGGCAGCCGAACATCACCGACAGGCTGAGCAGGTTCAGCACGGTCGCCTTCAACGGCAGCAGCACGCTGTTGGTCATCAGGAAGAGGATCACGTACGTCGCCACCAGCACGATCCCCACGGCGTACGGGAGCCGGTCCAGGAGCGTGGAGCGGAAGTCGGTGGTCTCACCGGGATAGCCGCCGACCAGGACGGGCGCCGGAGCGGGGGTCTGCCGGACGCGGTCGACGAACGCGGGCACGTCGCCGTACAGGGCCTGCTGGGTGGGTACGACGGCCAGGCGCACGCGTCCGTCGGACGCCGTCAGCCGGTCCTGGCCGGGCGGGCCGGTGCGCCGGCCGTCCTGGTAGGCGCCCTCGGGCGCGTCGACCTGGAACACCCCGGGCAGACGGGAGAGTTCGGCGGCGTACGCGCGCGTGCCGGCCGGTCCGGGCGCGGGTCCGCCGAGGACGACCTGGACGGTGTCGGTGGGTTCGGCGGCGAACTCCCGGTGCACGATCTCCGAGGTGGTGCGCGAGGAGGTGCCCTCGGGCAGCGTGCGCTCGTCGGGCAGGCCGAACCGCAGTCCGAGCAGGGGCGAGGCGGCGACGAGCAGGACGGTCAGCACTCCGGCGCCGGCGAGGAACGGGCGGCGCATGGCGGTGAGGGCGGCACGGTGCCAGAAGCCGGAGGCGGGCGCGGCGGCACGCTCCACGCGGTGGCCCCAGCGGGCGAGGGCGGCGGGCAGGAAGAGCACCGCGCCGGCGACCGCCGTCACGACCACGAGCACACCCGCGTAGGCGAACGAACTCAGGAAGAAGAACGGGAAGACCAGCAGCGCGCACAGCGACACCGCCACGGTGACGCCGCTGAAGACGACCGTGCGTCCCGCCGCGGCGGTGGCGCGGGGCACGGCTTCCCGCTGGTCGTGTCCGGCGGCCCGCTCCTCGCGGTACCGGTTGATCATGAACAGGCTGTAGTCGATGCCCAGTCCCAGTCCGAGGACCAGCGCGAGGTTGGCGGCGAACGTCGACACCTCCGTGAACTGCGCGATCACCCGCAGACCGGCGAGTGTGCCGACGACCGAGAACAGCCCGACCGCCACGGTCAGCAGCGCGGCGACCGTGCGCCGGTAGACGAGGATCAGCAGGAGCAGGACGACGGGCAGCGCGAACGCCTCCGCGCGCAGGAAGTCGGCGCGGGCCTGCTGGCCGACCTGCCGGGAGATCTCCTCCTGGCCGCCCACGCGGACCTGGAGGTCGGCGGTGGTGCGGGTCAGCCGGGGTGAGAGGGTGGCGAGTTCCTCGCGGGTCTCGGTGGCGGTGCCCTCCAGGTGGACGAGGATCAGGGCCCGCCGGCCGTCCTTGCCGCGCAGGGCGGGACTGCCGGCGTCCCAGTAGGCGGTGACGTCCGTGACGAGGGGCAACTGCTCGACCTCGGAGGTGAGTTGCCTCGCCGCCCGCTCGGTGCGCGCGCTGTCCACGTCGCCGTCGCGCGCGGTGACCAGGAGGGCGAGGTTGGGGTTGCCCGTGCGGAAGCCGTCGCGCAGCTCGTCGGCGGCACGCACCGACTCCGTGCCGGGGGAGCTCCAGCGCGACAGGTCGAGGTCGTCCTGGGCGCCGGCGCCGTAGGCGCCGAGGCCGAGGAAGAGCAGCAGGAAGCCGATCAGTACGGCACGGCTGTACCGCGCGGACCGACGGCCGAGCCGGGTGAGCATGAGGTGGCCTTTCGCAGCGAGTGGCGGGGAAGTCGCGGGGACTTCGGTCTGCGAACACCGTCGGCCCGGCCGCTGGAAGGCCCACTGGAAGATCCACAGGAACGCGGGGCTCGGGATACGCTCGACGCATGGCTGAGCAGACGTCCGGGACCTCGCACACCGTGCGCATCGAACTGCTCGGCCCGCTGCGCGCGTTGCGCGACGGCGCGGAGATCCCGCTCGGCCCGCCGAAGCAGCGGGCGGTGCTCGCCGTCCTGCTGCTCCAGGAGGGCCGCCCGATCTCGTACGACGGTCTGGTCGAGGCCGTGTGGGGCGGCGCGCCGCCGGTACATGTGCGCAACCTGGTGCAGAAGTACGTCTCCGGGCTGCGCCGCGCCCTCGGGGACGGACCCGAGCTGTCCTGGACCGGGTCCGGTTACCGGCTGACCGGCGTCCGCGTCGACGACCTGGCGGAGCGCCGGCTGCTGGTGGACGAGGCGCTCGCGGCACGGCAGGCCGGCGAGGTGCGGCGTGCGGTGGAACTGGCCCACCGCGCCGAGGAGTTGTGGCACGGCGACTTCGCCGAGGGCCTGCACGCGCCGTACCTCACCGCGGAGCGGCTGCGCTGGACCGAGAAGCGGCTCACGGTCCTCGAAGCGCGGCTGGAGGGCGAGATCGCGCTCGGCCGCTCCTTCGAGTACGTCCACGAACTCGTCCGGCTCGTCGCGGCCCACCCGCTGCGCGAACGTCTCGCCGAACTGCTGATGCTCGCCCTGTGCCGCACCGGCCGCCCGGCGGACGCGCTCACCGTGTACGAGGAGGCACGGCGGCGGCTAGCCGACGCGATGGGCGCGGACCCGGGGCCCGGCCTGCGGTCCCTGCACACCCGGGTCCTGCGCCAGGATCCGGCGCTGCTGCCCGGGCCTGCGGTGCCGGTGGCCTGAGAGGCACCGAGCGGCCTCCGGCCCGCCACGACGGGCGGCCTCCGGCCCGGCGCGCGGAGCGGTTCTCCCGCCCGTCCGTCCCCGGGAGGCCGTCGCCGCCGGCCCCGGCAGGCCGTCGCCACCCGGCCCTAAGACGCGGGACGCTGCGGGGCACGCCCCTTCTGCGGATACACCAACCCCACCCCATGGGCGAGTTGCCTCACCGCGTGCCGGAAGAACGTCTCCCGGTCCTCCACCACCCGGTTGAACTGCCCGAACAGCTCGAACCCGACCAGCCCGTACAGCTGGGCCCAGGCCGCGACCAGGGCCGTCACCACCTCGGGCGGGAGGTCCGGTGCGAGGTCGGCGGCCATCCGCTCGGCCTCCGGACGCAGGTCCGCCGGCAGCGCGGGCCGGGCCAGTCCGAGGCCGCGGTAGGCGTCGCGCAGGATGCCGATGAGGAGGTTGCCGACCCTGGCGGCGGCCGGGACGGTGGTGTCGGGCGCGGTGTAGCCGGGGACGGGCGACCCGTAGATGAGCGCGTACTCGTGCGGGTGACCGAGCGCCCAGCCGCGCACCGCCTCGCACACGGTGATCCAGCGCTCCAGGGGCCCGGCACCGGCGGCCGCCTCGTGGGCCGCCTCGGCGCTCTCGCCGAGGGAGTCGTAGGCGTCGATGATGAGGGCGGTCAGCAGGTCGTCACGGCTGGGGAAGTACCGGTACAGCGCGGAGGAGACCATGCCGAGTTCGCGGGCCACCGCGCGCAGGGAGAGCCTGGCGGCGCCCTCGGCCGCGAGCTGTCTGCGGGCCTCGTCCTTGATGGCCGCGGTGACTTCGATCCTGGCCCGGGCGCGGGCGCCGTGTGCGGTGCTCATGCGGGGCAGTGTGCCATGAAAGCAGAGCAGTGCACACAAACGAGAGCGTCGATCTGCTACGAGAGCGCCGACCCGAAACCAGAGCACTGCTCTTGCTTTAGTGCACCGCTCTCGTGCAGACTGACGTCAACGACAGCGAGAGCAGTGCTCACAAAAGAGAGCACCGCTCCACACACACCAGGGGGACCCCATGTCCGCACACGTCCAGAAGCCCGGCTGGCTCACGGTCAACGTCTTCAACCGCTTCGTGGCCTGGCTGACCCGCCGCGGCATCAGCGTCTGGGGCTCCCGCGTCCTCGCCGTCCGCGGCCGCAAGAGCGGCCAGTGGCGCACCACACCGGTCAACCTGCTGACCCTCGACGGCCGGCAGTACCTGGTCGCCCCCCGCGGCCACGTCCAGTGGACGCACAACATGCGCGCCGCGGGCGGCGGCGAACTGCACCTCGGCAAGCACGTGGACACGTTCTCCGCGACGGAGGTGGCCGACGACGACAAGGCACCGATCCTGCGCGCCTACCTCAAGCGCTGGAAGGCGGAGGTCGGGGTCTTCTTCAACGGAGTCGGACCCGACTCCCCGGACGCCGAGCTGCGCCGCATCGCCCCCGACCACCCGGTCTTCGAGATCACGGTGACGGGCTGACCTCGTCGGTCGTCACGGGGCGGCGGTCCAGGGCGGTCAGGGCCCGCTGGGCGACCGGATGCGTGCGGACGATCTCGCCCAGCGACGTGGCGCCCCGGGTGATGTCCTTGAACGCCTTCCAGGCCGGGCGGAAGCCCGTCAGCACCGCGTGGAACAGGCCGGGGCGGCGCTCGAACACCGTCAGCAGCCGTTTGCCGATGCTCATCTCCACGCCCAGCCCGGCCTTGACCGCGAACGCGTAGTTGAGGGCCTGCCGGCGCGTGTCCACCGCGTCGTGCGCCTCGGCGATCCGCACCGCCCACTCCCCCGCGAGCCGGCCGGACCGCAGCGCGAAGGAGATGCCCTCGCGGGTCCACGGCTCCAGCAGCCCCGCCGCGTCGCCGCACACCAGCACCCGCCCCCGGGACAGCGGCGAGTCGTCGGCGCGGCAGCGGGTCAGGTGCCCGGAGGAGATGCTCGGCTCGAAGCCGGCGAGGCCCAGCCGTCCGATGAAGTCCTCCAGGTACCGCTTCGTCGCGGCGCCTTCGCCCCGCGCCGAGATCACCCCGACCGTCAGGGTGTCGCCCTTCGGGAAGACCCAGCCGTAACTGCCGGGCATGGGGCCCCAGTCGATGAGCACCCGCCCCTTCCAGTCCTCGGCGACGGTCTCCGGCACCGGGATCTCCGCCTCCAGGCCCAGATCCACCTGGTCCACCTTGACCCCGACATGGGCACCTATGCGGCTGGCGCTGCCGTCCGCGCCGACCACGGACCGCGCGAGCAGGACCTCTCCGCCCTGGAGCACGACCGCGACCGTGCGCCGGTCCGGCACCGCCGAGCCGTGCTGCTCGACGCGCTGGACCGTGACGCCCGTACGCAGCTCGGCGCCCGCCTTCTGCGCGTGCTCGACGAGCTGCTGGTCGAACTCGGGCCGGTTGATCAGCCCGAACAGCATCTGCTTGGACCGGCGCGTCCGCGTGAAGCGGCCGTTGTTCGAGAACGTCACCGCGTGCACCCGGTCCCTGAGCGGCAGCTCGAAGCCGGGGGGCAGGGCATCGCGCGAGGGGCCGATGATGCCGCCGCCGCACGTCTTGTACCGCGGCAGCTCCGCCTTCTCCAGCAACAGCACGCGTCTCCCGGCGACCGCCGCCGCGTACGCGGCCGAAGCGCCCGCCGGTCCCGCGCCCACCACGACGACGTCCCACACCTGCCGCACGTCGTCCGCCGAAGAGTTCTCGCTGCTCACGATGGTCTACTGCTCCGATCAAGCCGCTGCCGCTGCTACCTCCCGCATCCTACGGCCGACCCGGGCACGGGCCGCTGTGGGAGGATCTACGGCACTCACCGCTACAACGTCGCACCCACGAGGAGCGTGCCCATGTCGTCGAATCCGGTCGCCGCGACCGTCGCCTCGCTGATGCCCAGGGCGAAGCGGGAGCTCACCGAACTGGTGGCCTTCCGGTCGGTGGCCGACTTCGACCAGTTCCCGAGGAGCGAGAGCGAGGGTGCCGCCCGCTGGGTCGCGGACGCGCTCGCCGCCGAGGGCTTCCAGGACGTGGCACTGCTCGACACCCCGGACGGCACGCAGTCGGTCTACGGCTACCTGCCCGGCCCGGCGGGCGCGAAGACCGTCCTGCTCTACGCCCACTACGACGTGCAGCCGCCGCTGGACGAGGCCGGCTGGACGACCCCGCCGTTCGAGCTGACCGAGCGGGACGGGCGCTGGTACGGGCGCGGGGCCGCCGACTGCAAGGGCGGTGTGATCATGCACCTGCTGGCGCTGCGCGCGCTGCGGGCGAACGGCGGCGTGCCGGTCAACGTCAAGGTGATCGCCGAGGGCTCGGAGGAGCAGGGCACGGGCGGTCTGGAACGGTACGCCGAGGAGCACCCGGATCTGCTGGAGGCGGACGCGATCGTCATCGGCGACGCGGGCAACTTCCGGGTCGGCCTGCCGACCGTCACCTCCACCCTGCGCGGTATGACGCTGGTCCGGGTGCGGATCGACACGCTCGCCGGCAACCTGCACTCGGGCCAGTTCGGCGGTGCCGCGCCCGACGCGCTGGCCGCCCTCATCCGCGTCCTGGACTCGCTGCGCGCCGAGGACGGCTCGACGACCGTCGACGGCCTCACCGGCGACGCGGCCTGGGACGGGCTCCAGTACGACGAGGAGCAGTTCCGGCAGGACGCCAAGGTGCTGGACGGTGTCCAGCTGATCGGGTCCGGGACGGTCGCCGACCGCATCTGGGCGCGCCCGGCCGTGACCGTGCTCGGCATCGACTGCCCGCCCGTCGTCGGCGCCACCCCGTCCGTGCAGGCGAGCGCCCGTGCGCTGGTCAGCCTGCGGGTGCCGCCGGGTGTGGACGCGGCCGGGGCGGCCAAGCTGCTCCAGGCGCACCTGGAGGCGCGCACGCCGTGGGGCGCGCGGGTGAGCACCGAGCAGATAGGCCAGGGCCAGGCCTTCCGCGCCGACACCTCCAGCCCGGCGTACCAGGCCATGGCGGAGGCGATGGCGGTGGCGTACCCGGGGCAGGAGATGCAGTACGCCGGTCAGGGCGGCTCGATCCCTCTGTGCAACACCCTCGCCGCCCTGTACCCGCGCGCGGAGATCCTGCTCATCGGGCTGAGCGAGCCGGAGGCCCAGATCCACGCGGTGAACGAGAGCGTGTCCCCGGAGGAGCTGGAGCGGCTGTCGGTGGCGGAGGCGCTGTTCCTGCGGAACTACGCGGCGAGCTGACGGCTCTGCCCACAGCAGAAGGCCCTCGTCCTCGGACGGGGGCCTTTCCTACGGTCGTCCCATGGACGTCGTCGAACTCCTCCCCCGCCTCCATCTGCTGCGCTTCCCGGTCGGCCAGGCCTATCTGTGGCGCGACGGCGACGAGCTGACGCTGATCGACGCCGGCCCGGCGGGCTCCGGGGCCCGGATCGCCGAGGCGGTGACCGCCCTCGGCCGGGATCCCCGGGACGTACGGCGGATCCTGCTCACGCACTTCCACGAGGACCATGTGGGCGGGGCGGGCGAGTTCGCGGCGCTCAGCGGTGCCGAGGTGCTGGCCCACCGGCTCGACGCCCCTGCCGTACGGGGTGACGTCCCGGGCCCGCCGCCGGCGTTCGAGGACTGGGAGCGGCCGCTGCACGAGCGGGCGGCGAGACTCCTGCCCGAGGGGGACTTCGCCCGGCCGGCGGAGGTCACGGAGCTGTCCGGCGGCGAGGTGCTGGACGTGGGCGGCGGGGCGCACGTGGTCCATGTGCCGGGGCACACGCACGGCAGCGTCGCGCTCCATCTCCCGGAGCACGGGGTGCTGTTCACGGGTGACACGGTGGCGGCGTCACCCGTGGACGGCACGGTCATCCCCGGGGTCTTCAACCTCGATCGCGGCCAGGTCCTCGCCGCCTGCGGGAGGCTGGCGGACCTCGGCGCGGACGTGGCCTGCTTCGGTCACGGGGATCCGGTGACGGCCGGGGCGTCCCGCGCACTGCGGAACGCGGCGCGCGGGCGTCCGGACCAGGGGGTGGCCGGCCTAGGGGGTGGCTGATGGCATGTGTTCCACGATGCGGTCGGCGAGATAGCGCTGGAACTGCCACAGAGGACGCTCCAGGTGTGAGAAGCGTCCGCCCGACGGCCCCGGATCGGTGGCCAATCCCCGCTGCACACCCCGGATGGCCACCAGATCCTCGCTCTGGATGGTCTCCAGCTGCTGACGCGCGGCGTCCACGTAGGCGTCGAATCCCGGCTTGTCCCGGACCTCGGCCGGCACGAGCACCGTGAAGTGGGCGTCGTGGGTACCCGGGCCCGTGGGAATCTGCCGCAGGAACGTCACGCTGTCCGGCAGGAGGGCCATCGCCAGGTGGGGGAAGACACCCGCGATCGTCATCCCTGACAGTTCGCGCTCCCCGAGCCCGGGGATCAAGGTGCCGATCACCCCCGGCGCGCCTTCCTCGGCCGCTTCCTCCGTCGTCCCCATCTCCGCCACGGCGTCCGCGGCGAAGGGCGTGTACATGGTGAACCAGCGTCCGTCGCACTCGTCGACGACGGTGTCCCTGCCCGGCAGCACCGGCTCGAGGGTGGCCGCGTGGCTCCCCATGTGGTGGTAGTTCTCCGAGCCGTTTTCCAGTCCCACCTTCCAGTTCGCGGGGATGTCCTCCCAGCCGGCCGTATAGGCCACGACCAGGTCCGCCAGCCGGTACGGGGCCAGCTTGGCCGTCAGCTCGTCGAGCTGCGGGCCCAGCGCCGGTGCCTCGGGATCGGCGCAGATCATGATCAGGCCGTTCCACACCTCCAGGCGGTACCTGGGGAGCCGGCACGCCGCACGGTCGAAATCCACCTTGCCCATCAAGGGGGCACCGGCCAGCTGCCCGGCGTACTCACCGTTCAGCCGGTACGTCCACGTGTGGTACGGGCACGTCAGCCGCTTCAGGGACCCTTGCTCGGGCGTGGTCTCCGGCGGAAGCACATCCATGAACCGGTGACGACACACCCGGGACAGCGCGTGGAGATCACCGTCCTCGTCACGCGTGATGACCAGCGGTTCGCCCAGCACATCGGTGCGCAGGTAGTCGCCGGGCCGGGCGACCTGGTCCACGTGCCCGGCGCACAGCCAGTCGGCGCGGAAAATGTGCTCCCGCTCCAGGCGGTAGAAGTCCTCGCTGGTGTAAGCCCGTGCCGGGAGCGTTTCACCGCGCTCCAGCGGAAGCGCCGCGATGCGCGTCAGCTCGTCGAGGAGGGAATAGAGTTCTCGGTGCGGCATCGTGCCACCACCTTTCTGCAGGTTCCCTTCATGGTTCGCCCCGAGCCCTCGGTAGCGGATCGCCGCGACGGTTGATATCCGGGTAGTCCTTTCGGATGAGACATCAGTGTCTCGATCTTCGGGAGAACTGTTCAGATGAGACGTTCACGTCTCAATCGGCAGGCCCTGGCCGAGTGCCGGGTCCAGGACGATGTCCTCCTCACGGGCGAGCGTCGGCTCCTCGGGGAAGTGGCAGGCGGTCAGATGGCCCGAGGGGCTGCCCTCGGCGCGCGCGAGCGGGGGTTCCTCGGTGGCGCACTTGTCCTGGGCCTTCCAGCAGCGGGTCCGGAAGCGGCAGCCGGAGGGCGGGTCGATCGGGGAGGGCACGTCCCCGGCCAGCCGGATGCGCTCGCGCCGCTCGACGGCGTCCGGGTCCGCCTCGGGGACGGCGGACAGCAGTGCGTGGGTGTAGGGGTGCCGGGGCCGGGTGTAGAGGGACTCCCGGTCGGCGACCTCGACGATCTTGCCGAGGTACATCACGGCGACGCGTTCGGAGAAGTGCCGTACGACGGCGAGGTCGTGGGCGATGAAGACGAAGGCGATGCCGAACTCCCGCTGGAGGTCCTGGAGCAGGTTGACGACCTGCGCCTGGATGGAGACGTCCAGCGCGGAGACGGGTTCGTCGGCGACGATCAGCTTGGGCCGCAGGGCGAGGGAGCGTGCGATGCCGATGCGCTGGCGCTGGCCGCCGGAGAACTCGTTCGGGTAGCGGTTGTAGTGCTCGGGGTTGAGGCCGACCGTCTCCAGGAGTTCCTGGGCGCGTTTCTTGTGGCCCTGGGGCGGGTTGATGCCGTTGAGCCGCATCGGCGTCTCGATGATGGTGCCGACGGTGTGCCGGGGGTTCAGCGAGGAGTACGGATCCTGGAAGATCATCTGGAGGTTGCGGCGGGCTTCCCGCATCCGGGCGGGCGGCTGGTGCGTGATGTCCTCGCCGTCGAACACGACGGAGCCGCCGGTGGGTTCGAGCAGCCGGGTGATCAGGCGGCCCGTGGTGGACTTGCCGCAGCCGGACTCGCCGACCAGGCCCAGGGACTCGCCGGGCCCGACGGAGAAGTCGATGCCGTCGACGGCGTGGACGGCCCCGATCTGCCGCTGGAAGATGATGCCCTGCCGGATGGGGAAGTGCTTCTGGAGACCGCGTACTTCGAGGAGATTCTCACCGGTGGGGCGGTCGGTGGTCTGCCCCGTGAGGGACTGGGTGGTGCTCACGTCATGCTCCCTTTCGTACACCGTCACGGATCTCGTGCTTGGCCTCGTCGGTGAGATGGCAGGCGGCGATGTGCCGTCCGGTGCCGGAGACGGGGCGCAGCTCGGGCCGGTCCACGGTGCAACGCCCCTCGTGGACCCAGCCCTTGTAGGCGCAGCGCGGGTGGAAGGCGCAACCGGCCGGGAGGTTGATCAGGCTGGGCGGTGTGCCGGGGATCGGGTCGAGCCGTTCGCCGACGTCGCCGGTGAGGTGCGGCATGGACTGCAACAGGCCCCAGGTGTAGGGGTGCTGGGGCTGCTTGAGGACGTCCCGGGTGGTGCCGTACTCGATGCGGCGGCCGCCGTACATCACGAGGATGTCGTCGGCGATGTCGGAGACCACGCCGAGGTCGTGCGTGATGATGACGACGGCCGAGCCGAACTCCTCCTGGAGGTCGCGGATCAGGTCCAGGATCTGCGCCT
This sequence comes from Streptomyces lomondensis, assembly GCF_014651035.1. Taxonomy (GTDB): domain Bacteria; phylum Actinomycetota; class Actinomycetes; order Streptomycetales; family Streptomycetaceae; genus Streptomyces; species Streptomyces lomondensis. The sequence goes on along the minus strand of NZ_BMWC01000004.1, from coordinate 462,000 downwards.
GGACGGTGACGTCCAGGGCGGTGGTGGGCTCGTCGGCGATGAGCAGCGCGGGGTCGCAGACCAGGGACATGGCGATCATGGCGCGCTGGCGCATACCGCCGGAGAACTGGTGGGGGTAGTCCCTGACCCGGCGCTCGGGCTGCGGGATGCCGACCCGCTTCAGCATCTCCACCGCCCGGTCCCTGGCCTCCTTCTTGGAGACCTTGTGGTGCACGCGGTACGCCTCGGCGATCTGGGCGCCGACGGTGAAGAAGGGGTGCAGCGCGGAGAGCGGGTCCTGGAAGATCATGGAGACCGTGCGGCCGCGCAGGGCGCGCATCTCGGTCTCGGGCAGGGCGACGAGTTCCTTGCCCTCCAGCCAGATCTCCCCGCTGACCTGCGCGCGGGTGCCCTTGTGCAGTCCGAGCAGGGCCAGCGAGGTCACCGACTTGCCGGAGCCGGACTCGCCGACGATGCCGAGGGTCCGGCCCTTCTCCAGGGTGAAGGAGACGCCGTCGACGGACTTGACGAGGCCGTCCTCGGTCGGGAAGTGCACCCGCAGGTCCCGTACGTCGAGGAACGGGGCGGGCGCGGGGGTGACGTCCGCGGGCTGCGGTGAGGTCTGAACGGACACGGGTGTTCCTAAGGACGAAGGGGGCTCAGGCGAGGCGCACGCGCGGGTCGACGAGGCCGTACACCAGGTCGACCACGACGTTGGCGAGGACGACGAACGTCGCGGCGAAGAGCGTGGTGCCGAGGATGACCGGCAGGTCGGAGTTCTGGACGGAGTCCACCGCGAGCTTGCCGATGCCGTTGATGCCGAAGACCGACTCGGTGATGACCGCGGAGCCGCCGATCAGCGAGCCGACGTCCATGCCGAAGATGGTGATGATCGGGGTGATGGCGGCCCGCAGGCCGTGCTTGAGGACGACCTTGGCGGCGGGCAGGCCCTTGGCGCGGGCGGTGCGCATGTAGTCCTCGGCGAACACCTCCAGCATGGAGGAGCGGGTGAGCCGGGTGTACATCGCGAGGTAGACGATGACCAGGGTGGCCCACGGCAGGATCAGGCCCTTGAACCAGCCGGCCGGGTCCTCGGTGATCGGGGTGTAGCCGGAGGTCGGCAGGATCTGGAACTTGTCGACGAAGAGGTACAGCAGGAGCAGACCGATGAAGTAGATCTGCACCGACACGCCGAACAGGGCGAGTCCGACCGCCGCCTTGTCGGCGGCCCGGCCCCTGCGCACCGCGGCGACGGTGCCGAGGCCGACGCCGAGGATCAGGAAGGCCACCGCGGCCCCGAGACCGAGGGAGAGGTCCGCCGGGAAGTCCGACAGCAGGGTGGTCAGGACGGGGGTGTCGGTCTGGAAGGAGACGCCGAGGCAGGGCGCGCCGCAGTGGATGCGCACGCTCTGGTCGCCGAAGTCACGGCCGGCGAACAGCCCCTTGAAGAACTCCCAGTACTGCGTCAGATAGCTCCGGTCCAGGCCCAGCGAGTGCCTGATCTCCGCGAGGCGCGAGGGCGAGCAGGTCTTTCCGCAGGCCAGGAGTGCGGGGTCGGACGGCAGCGCGAAGAAGATGAAGAAGGTGATCGTGGTGATCACCAGCATGATGACGGCCGCTGCCAGCAGGCGTCTGATGAGGTAACGAAACATGGGGTGCCGGGACCTGACGTGAGTGGGGTGCCCGCCGGCGGCCGGGACCGCCGGCGGGGTGCGGTGGAGAGGGTTCCGTCAGTGCTTGATGTAGACGTGGACCAGGCTCGGCTCGGCCAGGATCGTGTCGGGGATGACCCCGCCGACCTTGGAGCCGGACATGTCGCTGAAGTTCATGTACATCAGCGGGACCACGGCGGCGTCCTTCATGATCTGCTCGTCCATCTGACCGTAGGCCGCGTTGCGCTGCGTGACGTCGGTCATCTTGGCGGCCTTGTCGATGAGCGCGTTGACCTTCGGGTCGTTCAGGTAGGACAGGTCCTGGTTGGCCTGCGGGTTCTTCTTGATCAGCCGGCCGTCGAAGAGGGTGGGCAGCACCGTGGAGGCGTTCGGCCAGTCGGCGATCCAGTCACCCCAGGTCAGGTCGTACTGGTTCTTGGTGTTGTTGACGGTGCTGAAGTAGTTCGCCGCGTCGATCGGGGAGATGTTGACGTGGATGCCGATGCGCTCCAGCGCGGTCTTCACCGCGTCGGCGAAGTGCTCGTGGGTGGGCGTGTTCTCCACGGCGATCGACATGGTGAGCTTCGGGTCGCCCGCCTGCTTCATCAGCTCCTTGGCCTTGGCGAGGTTGCCGGCCGGGTTGGCGCTGTAGAGGTTGAACTTCTGGTAGCCGCCGATGCCGGGGCTCAGCATGGTGGTGGCGTAGTCGCCGTACGCCGAGCCGCCGAAGGCGCCGCGGACGGTGGTCTTGTCGATGGCGTACTCGATCGCCTGGCGGACCCTCAGGTCCTTCACGCGCGTGGTGTTGATGGCCAGGTAGTTGATGCCGGGCGCGGGGATCTTGTAGTAACGGCTCTTCAGGGAAGGGTCGTTGGCGAGCTGCGCTAGGTCGGAGCCCGCGATCGGCCACTGCTGGATCGAGGTCTGGGCGGTGCCGGCGTCGGCCTTGATCTGCTGGTCGATGGCGGCCTCGTCCTGGCCGAACTTCACATCCATCTCGTCGACGTTCTGCTGCCGGATCGGGTCGGTCGCCTGGGACCAGTGTGTGTTCCGGGTGAGGACGAGTTCCTTGTTCTTGGTGTACGACTTGATCATGTACGGGCCGTCGGACCAGACCTTGGTGTCGTACGTCGAGCCGGTGTCGTGGGCCTTGGGCACGGCGGACCAGCCGGGCATCGCGGTGGTCTCGTTGAAGTCGGCCACCGGCTGGTTCAGGTGGAAGACGATCGTGTACTTGTCCGGGGTCTGGATGGAGCCGAGCTCCTTGCCCTGGTAGGGGCCCTTGTAGTCGGCGCCGCCGACGAGCCACTGCGACGCGTACGGCGGGCCGCCGTTGATGTCGGAGGAGAAGAACCGCTCGACGCCGTACTTGACGTCCGGTGCGGTGACCTCGGTGCCGTCCTGGTACTTGACCCCGTGCCGGAGGTGGAAGGTCCAGACGGTGGCGTCCTTGCTGGGCGTTCCGGTGTCGGTGGCGAGGTCACCGACCAGCTTCGGCTTCGAGCCCGTCTCGTCCCAGCCGGTGAGGGTGCGGACGATCTCCTCGTCCATGCTCGAACCCTCGGTCGTGTAGACGCGCTGGGGGTCGAGGTGGTCGAAGTCCGCCTTGTCCAGGACGGTCAGCGTGCCGCCTTTGCCGGGCGTGCCGCTGCCGCTGTTGCTGGAGGACCCTCCGCATGCGGTGGCTCCCAGGGCGATCATCACGGCGGAGGCCGTGAGAGCGACCGTGCGCGATCTGCGCGTGCTGCGCGTCATTGAGGAAACTCCGTTTCTCGCTACGGGCTCGGCGGCCGTTCGTGGGACCGCCGGGCCGAGACTCGGGGGGTGGCTGTGTCAGCCGCGCCGGGCGCGGGGATCCAGGGCGTCCCGCACGCCGTCCCCGAGGAGGTTGAGCGCCAGGACCAGGAGGAAGAGCAGGACTCCGGGCACGAAGAGGTACATCGGGTCCTGGAGGAAGAACTGGGAGGCGTCCGACAGCAGGGCGCCCCAGTCGGGGTTGGGCGGGATGACGCCGACGCCCAGGTACGACAGGGCCGCCTCGGTGGTGATGTTCTGCGGGACGGCGAGCGCGAAGGAGATCAGGATCGGCGCCCAGAGGTTGGGCAGCAGTTGCCGGAAGAGGATGTGCCGCCGGCCGGCGCTCATCAGCCGCGCGGCGTCGACGAACTCCCGCTCGCGCAGGGACAGCACCTGTCCGCGCACCAGGCGGGCGGTGTACGCCCAGGCGAAGCCCGCGATGTTGAGGATGAGGACGAGCAGCCGGAGGTTCTCGTCGGTGCCGCCATGGCTGTTGGTCTGGAGCGCGTTCTGGATCACGGGGGTGAGCGCGATGATGAACAGCAGCTGCGGGAACGCCAGCATCACGTCCATGATCCGGGACAGCAGGGAGTCGACCCAGCCGCCGAAGTAGCCGGCCGCGAGCCCGGCCACGACTCCGACCGCGGTGGACAGCAGGGCCGAGGCGAATCCCACGTAGAGGGAGGTGCGCAGGCCGTAGACGACGCGGGCGAACAGGTCGTAGCCGGTGCCCGGTTCGACGCCGAGCAGGTGCTGGGCGCTGATGCCGCCCAGCGATCCGTAGGGGAAGTTGCCCGTGTCCGGGTTGATCGCCTTGTTGTCGGGGGTGATCGGTCCCCAGCCGGTCACCGCGGTGAGGACCGGTGCGAGCGTCGCGATCGCGATGAACAGGAGGGTGGCCACCAGGGCGGCCAGGGTGACCTTGTCCCGCCTGATCCGCCGCCAGGCCATCCGGGCCGGTGAGCGGCCGGCGACGACCGTGCCGCCGGGTCTGGGGTCCTGCGTCGACGGCTCGGCCAGCAGCGCGGTGCCGCCGCCGGTGTCGACCGGCTGGTGTTGCGTGGTCATCGTACGGACATCCCGGATCTGCCCCTGGGGCAAGGAAATTGGGTGGCGGTCGTTACTGCCGCCGTGAGACTCTGCGGACTTTCGCAATGCCGTGCGAGTCCGGTCAAGCCGAGCAGGACCCGGAAAAGGGATTGTTTGCGGTCATGGAGAAGTGTTGACGGGGGTGGGAAATGTGATTACCCGCCGCGTGAAGGAGTGCGGGAGATTCCTTGGGAATTGATTGGCAGTGGCTCCGGCGGTGTTTCCTCTCGCTTTTCCCTCGGAATCCCCCGCGCCGGGTAAAGGCGGACGCGACGGCTCGGTGTCAGCCGAGCGGAACTCCGGCTTCCAGGTAGAACGCCGCTCCGCGTTCCCGCGCCCGCAGCGCCCAGCGCAGTCGCTCGTAGCGCACCGGTGGCAGCAGTTCGGCGGCCTCCTCCTCGGTGACGAACCGCCAGTCGCGCAGCTCCGGGCCGGGCAGCAGCAGCCGTCCGGCCTCCGCGGAGTCGAGGAGGCCGCCGTCGAAGAGGAGCCGCAGTCCGCCGAACCCGGGGGGCGCGGGGCGCTCCCAGTCGACGACGAGCAGGCTCGGCACCTCGTCGAGGCGGATGCCGGTCTCCTCGGCGACCTCCCGCATCCCGGCACGCGCGGGCGCCTCTCCGGGCTCGACGACCCCGCCGGGGAACTCCCAGCCGGGCTTGTAGGTGGGGTCGACGAGCAGCACCCGGTCCCGCTCGTCGAAGAGGAGCACCCCGGCGGCGAGCGTCTCGGCGGTCGGCTCGGGTGTCTGCACGATGTCGCAGACGGGCACGGTGCCGTCGGTGAGGGCCTCGGCGATCCGGGCGGCGGTCTGGTACGGCGTGAGGTCGCTGGTGTCGACCGGGTGGGCGTCGGCGGTGAGCCAGGAGGCGAGGGCGGCGCGGTAGGGCTCTATGTGGTCGAAGGACCACTGGCGTATTCGCATCTCGCCGTCGGGGAGGTCCGGCGGAACCTCGCGGCCCGCTATGCGCTCCCGCAGTATCGTTTCGGCCGGAGCGAGCAGGATGTGGCTGACCGGTATCCGGCGCGCGGCCAGTCCGCCGAAGATCTCGTCGCGGTACTCCTGGCGCAGCAGGGTCATGGGGACCACCAGGGTCCCGCCGAGCTCGGCGAGCATCGCGGCCGCCGTGTCGATCACGAGCCGTCGCCAGATCGGCAGGTCCTGGAAGTCGCCGACCTCGGCGAGGTGTTTGGGCGGCAGCAGGTGGGCTAGCGCGCCGCCGATGACCTCCGGGTCGAAGAGCGTGCTGTTCGGGATCAGTTCGATCAGTTCCCGTGCGGTGGTGGTCTTCCCCGCACCGAACGCGCCGTTGATCCAGACGACGGTCACAGGTCCCCCTCTTCTGTTGGCCCCCTGAGGCTTGCCCGCTTCACCCTGCCACGAAAACCAGCCGCAGTTGAGGGCGCATGACGACGGCGCCGGCGCCCCCTGGTGCGGGAGCGCCGGCGCCGTGGGCCGGGGCCGGGCGGCTCGTCAGCCCTTCTCCTTCTGCTGGCTGCCGTCCTCCCGGTCCAGGGACAGGCTGTCCTTGGCGACGGTCTTGTCGAGCGTCTTGAGGGTGTCGTCCACGCTGAGGGTGCCGAGGCTCTCCCCGAGGGCGTGGGACGGGGTGACCGCCGCGACGACGAAACCGGTGGCGAGGGAGGCGATGGCGAGCATGCTGCGCTTCTTCATGCCCGGCACAACTGCCGGACCCGCTTCGGGGTCACGCAGCAGCACGCGACCGGGCGACGAAACGCTTCACGCGGGGTCGCCGTCCGGCTCGGCGCCCCATGCGCCGGGGCCGCCGCCGCGCCACTCGATCAGCGCCGACGCCGCCACGTACGCCTCGTCGGCGTCCTCGATCCCCGCCCGCCGCAGGAACTCGGCGACGTCCAGCAGTCCGTACGCGATTCCGAGGAACCGGTCGTCCACACGGACCCGCCGGCCGCCGTCCGCGGCGGGTGGGTAGACCACGACGGGCTTCACGGACGCCATGGCATCAGGGTCCGCGAAGGCGGCGCCGAGCGCTCGTCGGGCTGGGCCGTTCAGCCGGCTTTCCTCGTCTGCCGGAATTCGTGGACGTCGGCCGTGAGGGTGCCGTCGTGCTGTTCGTAGTGGGACAGGGCGAGGCCGAGGCCGAAGAAGGTGGGGGCCCATTCGCCGATGAAGATGCCCCAGCGGTCGGCACGGGCGAGGCCGGTGCCGGGTTCCATCTTCAGGGAGCCCATCCAGGCGACGACGCTGAAGCCGACGGACGCCATGGCGGCCATGTAGGCGTGCTCGCTGCGGACGCCCATCTCGTGCATCTTCTTGATGATCATCAGCGGCTCCGTTCCGAGGGGGGTGGTTCAGGTGTGGTTCAGGAGACGGAGTGCCCTCGGAACGTGCCGCTATTCACATCTTTTGCCCCTTATGTCCGACCTGGCGTACCGGTGGGGTCGCTTCAGGCGCCCACATAGGCGGCCAGGTGCTCCCCGGTCAGCGTGGAGCGGGCCGCGACGAGGTCGGCCGGCGTGCCCTCGAAGACGATCCGGCCGCCGTCGTGGCCCGCACCGGGGCCGAGGTCGATGATCCAGTCGGCGTGCGCCATGACCGCCTGGTGGTGCTCGATGACGACGACCGACTTGCCGGAGTCGACCAGCCGGTCCAGCAGACCGAGCAGCTGCTCGACGTCCGCGAGGTGGAGGCCCGTGGTCGGCTCGTCGAGGAGGTAGATCCCGCCCTTGTCGGCCATGTGCGTGGCCAGCTTCAGCCGCTGCCGCTCACCGCCGGAGAGCGTGGTGAGCGGCTGGCCGAGGGTGAGGTAGCCGAGCCCCACGTCGGCGAGCCGCTCCAGGATCCGGTGCGCGGCCGGGGTGCGCGCCTCGCCGGCGCCGAAGAACTCCTCGGCCTCGGCCACCGACATCGCCAGCACCTCGCTGATGTCGCGGCCGCCGAGGTGGTACTCCAGCACCGAGGCCTGGAACCGCTTGCCCTCGCAGTCCTCGCAGGGGGTGTCGACGCCGGCCATCATGCCCAGGTCGACGTAGATGACGCCGGCGCCGTTGCAGGTGGGGCAGGCGCCCTCGGAGTTGGCGCTGAACAGGGCCGGCTTCACGCCGTTGACCTTGGCGAACGCCTTGCGGATCGGGTCGAGCAGGCCCGTGTAGGTCGCGGGGTTGCTGCGCCGGGATCCCTTGATCGGGCTCTGGTCCACCGAGACCACGCCCGCGTCGGCGGGGATCGATCCGTGCAGCAGGGAGCTCTTGCCCGAGCCGGCGACTCCGGTGACGACGGTGAGCACCCCCAGCGGCACGTCGACGTCGACGTCGCGCAGGTTGTTGGCGGACGCGCCCCGGATCTCCAGGGCGCCGGTGGGCTTGCGGACCGACTCCTTCAGGGCGGCCCGGTCGTCGAGGTGACGGCCGGTGACGGTGTCGCTCCCGCGCAGTTCCTCGACCGTGCCCTCGAAGCAGACCGTGCCACCCGCCGTCCCGGCTCCGGGGCCGAGGTCGACGACGTGGTCGGCGACCGCGATCGCCTCCGGCTTGTGCTCCACGACGAGCACCGTGTTGCCCTTGTCCCGCAGCCGCAGCAGCAGGTCGTTCATGCGCTGGATGTCGTGCGGGTGCAGGCCGATGGTGGGCTCGTCGAAGACGTAGGTGACGTCGGTGAGCGAGGAGCCGAGATGGCGGATCATCTTCACGCGCTGCGCCTCGCCGCCCGACAGCGTGCCCGCCGGCCGGTCCAGCGAGAGGTAGCCGAGGCCGATCTCCACGAACGAGTCGAGCGTGCCCTGCAGCGCGGTGAGCAGGGGCGCCACCGACGGCTCCGCCAGGCCCCGGACCCACTCGGCCAGGTCCCGGATCTCCATCGCGCAGGCGTCGGCGATGCTGATCTCGCCGATCTTCGACGACCGGGCCGCCGCGGTCAGCCGGGTGCCGTCGCACTCGGGGCAGGTGGTGAAGGTGACCGCCCGCTCCACGAACGCCCGGATGTGCGGCTGCATCGCCTCCTTGTCCTTGGACAGGAACGACTTCTGGATCTTGGGGATGAGTCCTTCGTAGGTGAGGTTGACGCCGTTGACCTTGACCTTGGTCGGCTCGCCGTAGAGGAAGGCCTGCATCTCCTTCTTGGTGAACGCGCGGATCGGCTTGTCGGGGTCGAGGAAGCCGGACTGGGCGTACAGGCCCACCGTCCAGACGTTGTCCGACTTCCAGCCGGGGATGGTGAACGCGCCCTCGGAGATCGACTTGGAGTCGTCGTAGAGCTGGGTGAGGTCGATGTCGGAGACCTTGCCGCGGCCCTCGCAGCGGGTGCACATGCCGCCGGTGCGGGAGAAGGTCGCCTTGACCGTCCTGGTCTTGTCGGCGCCGCGCTCGACCCTGATCCCGCCGCTCGCGCTGACCGAGGCGGTGTTGAAGGAGTACGCGCTGGGCGGGCCGATGTGCGGCTCGCCGAGCCGGCTGAAGAGGATGCGCAGCATCGCGTTGGCGTCGGTGGCGGTGCCGACCGTGGAGCGCGGGTCGCCGCCCATCCGCTGCTGGTCGACGGCGATCGCGGTGGTCAGCCCGTCCAGCACGTCGACCTCGGGGCGTGCCAGGTTCGGCATGAAGCCCTGGAGGAAGGCGCTGTAGGTCTCGTTGATCAGCCGCTGCGACTCCGCCGCGATCGTGTCGAACACCAGCGAGCTCTTGCCCGAGCCGGAGACACCGGTGAACACCGTCAGCCGGCGCTTGGGGATCTCGATGCTGACGTCCTTGAGGTTGTTCACGCGTGCGCCGTGCACACGGATCACGTCATGGCTGTCGGCAACGTGCGGCCCGGGCGACTGTCTGTCCGTCGTCGTGGCCTGGCTCATGGTGTCTCCATCTGTCGGGCGGGGCTGCCGCGCTCGGGCGATCTCGTTCCCCGCGCCGGACCCTCGGGGCGCGGCGCGGGGGTGGGTTGCTACGGGGGCTGCTACTGACCCTTGAGCTGCTGGATGCGGACCATGTTGCCCGCGGGGTCGCGGAAGGCGCAGTCGCGAACGCCGTACGGCTGGTCCACGGGCTCCTGGACCACCTCGGCGTCGCTCGCCTGGAGCCGCTCGAAGGTGCCGTCGACGTCGCTGGTGGCCAGGACGATGCTGGCGTAGGTGCCCTTGGCCATCATCTCCGCGATGGTGCGGCGCTCGTCCTCGGTGATGCCGGGGTCGGCGGCCGGCGGGTGCAGGACGATGTTCGTCCCCGGCTGGCCGGCGGGGCCGACCGTGATCCAGCGCATGCCCTCGTAGCCGACGTCGTTGCGTACCTCGAAGCCGAGGGTGTCGCGGTAGAAGGCCAGGGCGGCGTCCGGGTCGTCGTGCGGAAGGAAACTGGCGTGAATGGTGATGTCCATGGCCTCCACGCTAATTTCGGCTCCCGGCGGGCGCTTCTCGATTCCTGACCGGTCTGGTGACCTGCTTGGCCACGCACGACGGGATACCCGCGGTCGCCCGCGCCGCCTCGCGCCGGTAGGCGCTCGGCGGCATGCCGACCAGCTCGGCGAAGCGGGTGCTGAAGGTGCCCAGCGACGAACAGCCGACCTCGAAGCACACCTCGGTGACACTGAGGTCGCCGCGGCGCAGCAGCGCCATCGCCCGCTCGATGCGGCGCGTCATGAGGTAGCTGTACGGCGACTCCCCGTACGCCTGCCGGAACTCCCGGCTGAGATGCCCGGCCGACATGTGCACACCCCGGGCCAGCGCCTCGACGTCCAGAGGCTGCGCGTACTCCCGGTCGATCCGGTCCTTGACCCGGCGCAGCCGGGCGAGGTCGCTCAGGCGCTGCGCCGAGGCGGGTCTGCTGCTCACATGCGCGATCGTGCCATATCGCACGGACATGCGGTCGGTTTCCGAGACAGAGCCCGGTATCCCGCACGGTCAACGCTCTTCCGTACTTTCGGACGGTACGCGATGTGCTTGACCCCTTGCGGGCCAGTGGGTCGAGCGCCGCCGCCGGCTCGTCGAGATCAGCAGCTCGGGCCGCTGGCCGCCGCGATGGTCAGCGCCAGCCGCGCCCGCTGACCACCCGAGAGCTGCCCCGCCTTCTGCTCGGGATTCCGCCCCACCAGGCGGATACGCCGCTCGGCCAGGGCCGGGTCCCACGCCGGGTTCAACTTCGCGCCGAACGTCAGGTGCCTCTCAGATGATCTGGTCCGACTCGCTCGTCGTCCCCGACGATCTGGTCAGTCGGGGCTATTCGTAGATCCGGGCGGCCGAGAGCTGGTGGGCGATGGACCACCAGGTGACCGGTTCGAGTCGGGCATGGAACGGCGAGTCGGCACCCAGCCAGGCGGCCCAGGCATCGAGCACGTTGTACAGGGTGCCGTGCGCCCAGGTTCCTCCGTCACCGGCCCATTCACCACGGCTGAGCTTCGCCTGCCTCTCCCGCTGGTCGCGGGCGAAGTCGGTAGCGAGCGTCGCGGCATAGAGGCGCAGGTCGCGGGCACTGCCCACCGAGCCCGGTGCGGTGACCACATCGGCGGGAGCGCTGTCGAATCCGGGCGGTGAGGTGCGGAGGGTGTCCAGTTGGAAGGCCAGTCCCTGCCACCCGGGCCTGCCGGGAGCCTCTTCGTGCAGCAGGTCCGTACCGTTGATCCGGCTTTCCAGCAGCCGGACCCAGGCCCAGAGGAAGCCATCGACCGACTGGTTGGTCCAGTGTTGTGCTGTGGGCATGCCGGGGTCTTGCCCGCCGCACGCGGTCTCGCAGTCGGCCGACATCAGCTGAAGGTAGGCGGTGAAGTCACGCTTGGATTTCACCTGCTGCCAGGAGTCGATGTCGCGGTGTGGGCGCACCACGGGAGAGTACGAGTCCCGCCGGCCTACGTCGACCGGATTGCCGCCATCAAGGAACGGGATCGGTACCAGCGGCCGGTCGTGCGGGACGTTCACTTCCTGCAGTGGCACCGGCGGTGCGGCCGGCACGACGGTCCAGGGGACCAGCCGCTCGTAGGGCTGGTCATGGCCCGGCGGTCGGCGGTGCCGAAGGGGGCGCCATGCCCAGCGGAGCGTCCAACGCCACGTCATCTCCTGGACAGCCGGATCCGTACGGTACTGACCGACACGTCGAAGGCCGGTCGTCGGGTGCAGTACCGGTCTCCGTCAGGTGCAGTACCGGTCTCCGTCAGGTGTAGTAGGTGTCGAACGAGCCGATCCACCACGCCGCGGGCGGCAGTACGCACAGTTGGACGCCGGCGGTGATCCAGCAGCGGGCGAGGACCGCGATCCCCGAGGTCCACCACGCGGTTGTGCGCAGCATGCTCTCCACGCCGGCCTGGTATCCCTGCCCGGTGGGGTCGATCATGCCGGGGTAGCCGATCCAGTCCTCGGTGAAGACGCCGTCCGCCCCGAACACGATCACCGCCGACACGAGCCAGAGGTCGGCGAGGAGGGCCGTCACGGCGAGCGTGACGTCGAAGCGCCGGTACGCGGGCGCCGGCACCAGCAGCCGTACCGCGGGGTGTCCCCGGCGCCGCGTCCAGTCCTGCGACCGGGCGCGCACCAGCGTGACGACGGCGTACACCAGCGCGGCCAGGGCCGCCGCCCACCCGGCCATGAAGACCAGCCCGAAGAAGAACATCACGACGCTCACGCCGGGCCAGATGCGGACCGTGTCGGAGCGGTTCCCTCCGGATCAGCGGCGGGTGGGGCTCGGGAGACTTCCCGTCCCCACCGCCTGAACGTTCCTGCCCGGTGTCAGACCCCCGCCGCGGCAGCGTCCGCGCGCTTCGCCAGCGCTGCCGCCGCCGCGCCCACCAGGCCCGCGTCGGTGCCCATCTGGGCCGGTGCCACGGTCAGGTGCTGCACGAAGGACAGGGTCGCGTAGGCGCGCAGGGCCTTGCGCAGCGGGGCGAAGAGGATGTCGCCCGCCTTGCCCACTCCCCCGCCGATCACGACGATGTCGATCTCCACCAGGGTCGCGGTGGCGGCGATCCCGGCGGCCAGGGCCTGGGCGGCCCGTTCGAAGGAGGCGACGGCGACCGGGTCGCCGAACCGGGCGGCGGCGGCCACCGCGGCGGCGGACGTGTCACCGTCGGGGCCCGGGCGCCAGCCGTTCTCCAGGGCCCGGCGGGCGATGTTCGGGCCGCTCGCGATGCGCTCCACGCAGCCGTGCGAGCCGCACGGGCAGAGGTCACCGTCGAGGTCCACGCTGATGTGGCCGATGTGCCCGGCGTTCCCGGTGGGCCCGGGGTGCAGCCGGCCGCCGAGCACCAGGCCGCCGCCGACGCCCGTCGAGACGACCATGCACAGCGCGTTGTCGTGGCCGCGGGCGGCGCCCTGCCAGTGCTCGGCCGCCGTGATCGCCACGCCGTCGCCGATCAGCTCGACGGGCAGGTCCCCGGCCGCGGCGCGGACCCGGGCGACGAGCGGGTAGTCGCGCCAGCCGGGCACGTTCACCGGGCTCACCGTGCCCGCCGAGGCGTCCACCGGCCCGGCGCTGCCGATCCCCACGGCCGTGGCGCGCACCCACAGCGGCGACGCGGTGAGCTCGCCGAGCACCTCCTCCACGGCCCGCATCACGGTGTCGCCGCCTTCCCGGGCGGGCGTCGGCCGCTGGGCGCGGACCAGGATCCGGCCGTGGCCGTCCACCAGAGCGCCGGCGATCTTGGTGCCGCCTATGTCGAGCGCGGCCACGAGGTCGGTGTGCATCAGTGTCGGATCTCCCCGTCAACCATGAGAAAAAACGCCGAGAACAGCCATCAGGCAGGGCGAACAGCGGGCCGGTCCCGCGATGGTGCGCGAGCCGGAGAGTGCGGTGGACAGTCTCCCCCGAGCCTGACAACGTTGTCCAGGCTCTATGCTCGACGCCACATCCTCATACAAACCCAGGACCGACGCACCCCCGTGGACGACAGGACAGGACACCGCACCGTGCCCCAGACCCACCTCCGCTCCGCAACGCGCTACGGCAACCGTCCGACCATGAAGGACGTGGCCGCCCGTGCCGGGGTGGGCCTCAAGACGGTCTCGCGGGTCGTGAACGGAGAACCCGGGGTCACACCGGAGACGGAGCGGCGGGTCCAGGAGGCGATCGACGCCCTCGGTTTCCGGCGCAACGACAGCGCCCGGGTGCTGCGCAAGGGCCGTACGGCGAGCATCGGCCTGGTCCTGGAGGACCTCGCGGACCCGTTCTACGGGCCGCTGAGCCGGTCGGTCGAGGAGGTGGCCCGCGCGCACGGCGCCCTGCTGATCAACGGCTCCAGCGCGGAGGACCCGGAACGCGAGCAGGAACTGGTGCTGGCCCTGTGCGCGCGGCGGGTGGACGGCCTGGTGGTGATCCCGGCCGGGGACGACCACCGGTATCTGGAGCCGGAGCTCAAGGCGGGGGTCGCCACGGTGTTCGTGGACCGGCCGGCCGGGCACATCGACGCCGACGTGGTGCTGTCGGACAACTTCGGCGGCGCCCGCGACGGCGTCGCCCACCTCATCGCGCACGGCCACCGCCGGATCGGCTTCATCGGCGACATGCCCCGCATCCACACCGCCGCCGAGCGGCTGCGCGGCTACCGGGCGGCGATGGAGGACGCGGGCATACCCGTGGCGGACTCCTGGATGTCCCTCGGCGTCACCGACCCCGAGCGGGTGCGCAGGGCCGCCGGGGAGATGCTGTCCGGCCCGGACCCGGTCACCGCGGTCTTCGCGGGCAACAACCGGGTGACGGTGACCGTGATCCGCGTGCTCGCCGAGCAGACCCGCCGCGTCGCCCTGGTCGGCTTCGACGACATCGAGCTCGCCGACCTGCTCCAGCCGGGCGTCACGGTCGTCGCCCAGGACGCGGCGGAGATCGGCCGCACCGCCGCGGACCGCCTCTTCCGGCAGCTGGACGGCATCCTCGTCACCCCCGAGCGCATCGAGCTGCCGACCCGGCTGATCACCCGCGGCTCGGGCGAGATCCCCCCGGCGGACTGAGCGGCCCATGGACCACCACACCGATCGCACGCTGCGAGCACTCGGCCTCGCCGAGGCGCCGCGCGAGCACCCCCTGCTGTATCCGGGGGCGTGGCCGGCCGATTCCGGGCTGCTCGACGGCGACTGCTTCCTGCCGCTGGAGCGGCTCGTGCACGAGGACCGCACGCCGGTCCTGGCCATCGGCTCGAACGCCTGCCCGGGGCAGCTGCGGCACAAGATGTTGGAGTTCGGGATCATGTCGCCGCTCCCGATGGTGAAGGCCCGGGTGACCGGTGTCGACGCCGGGGTCTCGGCGCATGTGAGCCGCATGGGATACGTCTCGGCCTCGCCGGTCAGCGCCCCGGACACCGTGCGGGAGCTGTTCGTCCTCTGGCTCGACGCCGAGCAGCTCGCGGTGATCGACGCGAGCGAGGGCGCGCCGGTGCCGGGCGGCAACTTCGACCGGGCCTGGCTGCCCGGGCCCGACGTGCGGATCGACCTGGCGGACGGCACCCGGCTGCCCGGCGCGTACGCCTACGTCAACCGGCACGGCGTGCTGCAGGACGGCACGGGCGCACCCCGCACCCACCCGGGCCAGCGGGCGCTGCTCACCGAGCTCCTGGTCGGCCTGCCGCGCTTCCGGGAGCTGTTCGGCGTCGTGCCCGAGGAGTTCTGCGAGCGGGCCCGCGGCGACCGGCGGCTGTGCGAGCGGGGCACGCGGCTGTTCGTCGAGGAGAAGATGGTGACGGCCTCCGGGCTGGAGCGGTACGCGGCGGTGTCGGCGCGTGCTCAGCAGACCGGGAGCCCCGGGACCGGCGCGTCGTTGTCGCCGCCCTTGATGTAGACGTCGCTGACCCAGACGTCCGTGTTGCCGCTGTCGTCGTCGGTCTTCGCCCACCAGACGTTGGTCCACTGGCCGTCGGTCTCCCGCCGGCCCAGGTTCTGCTGGCAGTAGAAGTAGTTGGTGCCGGCGTTGAGGACGCCGACCTCGGTGCCGGAGGCGGTGTACGACTTGGCGGTCTTCCAGACGTGGCAGTTGTACTTGCCGCCGCCGATGGCGTGGCAGGACGGGGCCGGGGTGGTCGGGGCGCCGCCTGTCGTGCCGCCGTCGCCGGAACCGCCGCCGGTGCTGCCGCCGCCGGAGGTGCCGCCCGACGTCCCTCCGGTCGTGTCGCCGGAGGTTCCGCCGGAGGACTTCGCGGGAGCCGAGGTGGAGGGCCGGCCGGAGGGCTCGGGCTCCTTCTTGTCCTCGGGCTTCTCGGAGGGGGCCTTGCCCTTCTCGTCGCCTTGTTGTGTGGGCCTCGGGGCGTTCGAACCGTCGTCCGTGGGGCCGGGCTCGGAGGCCGCGGCGTCGGCGGCGTCGGTGCGGGCGCCGGAGTCCGCGCCGTCCGGGCCCCGGAGCAGGGCGACGGTGGTGCCGGCCGCCGCGAGGACGACGGTGACGGCCGCGGCGGCGAGGAGGGCGCGGGTCTTGTTGCGGCGTTGCGTGGGGGCGGAGGTGCCCGGTCCTGTGTGCCCCGCCGCTCCCGGTGCCCCGGCGGCCCCGAAGGCCGCCGCCGAGCCGGGCCCGGGAGTGCCCTGGCTCTCGGGCGGCCCGGCGGCGCCCGGCCGCACCTGCTGTGGCGGGCCGAAGCCCGGCGGTACCGACGGCACGCTGCGCTCGGTCTCCGGGCGCGGGGGCGCGACCGCGGGACCCCGCAGGGAGGACGTCGGCGTGTCCGTGCCGCCCGAGTCCGCCACCGTCCGGAGGAGTTCACGGGCCTCGTCGGCCTCCGGGCGGGCCTCGGGGCGCTTGTCCATCAGCCGTTGCAGGACGGGGCCGAGCGGGCCGGCGCGATGGGCCTCCGGCAGCGGCTCGGTGACGATCGCGGTGAGCGTGGAGAACGTGGAGGTGCGGCGGAAGGGCGAGGCGCCCTCTACGGCCGCGTACAGCGTGGCGCCCAGGGCCCAGATGTCGGAGGCGGGGCCCGGGTCGGCGCCCTGGGCGCGCTCGGGCGCCAGGTAGTCAAGGGAGCCGACGAGTTCGCCGCTGCGGGTGAGGTGCGTGGCCGAGCCGTCGCCCGGGTCGTCCATGGTGGCGATGCCGAAGTCGGTGAGGACGACCCGGCCCGAGCGGTCGAGCAGGATGTTGCCGGGCTTCACGTCGCGGTGCAGGACGCCCGCCTGGTGGGCGGCGGCCAGCGCGTCCATGACCTTGGCGCCGACGCCGGCCGCCTCGCGCGGGTCGAGCGTGCCGCGGTCGCGCAGGACGTCGTCCAGGGACGGCCCGTCGACCAGTTCCATGACGATCAGCGGCCGTCCGTCGACCTGGGCGATGTCGTGCACGGCGATGACACCGGGGTGGCGCACCCGGGCCGCCGCGCGTGCCTCGCGCCGCATCCGCAGTTGCAGAGCGGCCAGTTCGGGGCTGGCGGCGTCGTTGTAGGTGCGCAGTTCCTTGACGGCGACCTCGCGGCCCAGGACCTCGTCGACGGCCTTCCAGACGACGCCCATGCCGCCGCGGCCCAGCCGGGCCGTGACGCGATAGCGGCCCGCCAGCAGCCGACCGGCCCCGTCCGCCTGCCCGTACTCCCCCGTTGACACCGCTGCCCCGTTCCTGTGACCCCACCGGATGCACTGACACGTCCGTACGTGGCGTACAGACTACGGGGCGGCGATGACGGCGACAGCCGGTGGCGACGGCTGTGACCGTGCCGGTACGTGCGGCCCGGCGGCGCCTCAGGCGGACGCCGTCAGGTTCCCCCGCCGGGGCGCCGCGAAGCTCTCCAGATCGGCCCGGGTCAGGCCGGTCAGGCGGGCGACCTCCCCGATGTCCAGGGCGCCGCAGTCCAGGCCGCGCAGCAGGTAGCCGCTGAGGGCCTTGGCGGTGGCGGGCTCGTCCATGACGTCGCCGCCGGTGCGGTTGGCGTAGCGGGCGAGGCGGCCGGCGGCCTGCTCGAAGCCCTCGCGGTAGAAGGCGAAGACGGCCGCGTACCGGGTGGGGATGTGGCCGGGGTGCATGTCCCAGCCCTGGTAGTAGGCGCGGGCCAGGGCGCGGCGCGTGAGGCCGTAGTGCAGGCGCCAGGCGGCGTGCACCTTCTCGGTGGGGCCCACGGGCAGGACGTTGGTGGAGCCGTCGGAGACCCGGACGCCGGTGCCGGCCGCGGCGACCTGCATGACGGCCTTGGCATGGTCGGCTGCGGGGTGGTCGCTGGCCTGGTGGGCGGCGGAGACGCCGAGGCAGGCGCTGTAGTCGAAGGTGCCGTAGTGCAGGCCGGTGGCGCGGCCCTCGGCAGCCTGGATCATGCGGGCGACGGTGGCGGTGCCGTCGGCGGCGAGGATCGCCTGGCTGGTCTCGATCTGGATCTCGAAGCCGATCCGGCCGGGCTCCAGCCCGTGCGCCTTCTCGAAGGCCTCCAGGAGCCGCACCATGGCGGTGACCTGCTCCGGGTACGTAACCTTCGGCAGCGTCAGCACCAGCCCGTCGGGCAGGCCGCCGGCCTCCATCAGGCCGGTGAGGAAGATGTCGAGGGTGCGGATGCCCCGGGCGCGGACGGGCGCTTCCATGCACTTCATGCGGATGCCCATGTAGGGGGCGGCGGTGCCGTCGGCATACCCCTCGGCGACGAGGCGGGCGGCGCGGGCGGCGGTCTCGTCCTCCTCGGCGTCGGGGCGGTTGCCGTAGCCGTCCTCGAAGTCGACGCGGAGGTCCTCGACGGGCTCGCGCTCCAGCTTGGCGCGCACACGCGCGTGGACGGGCTCGGCGAGTTCGTCCGAGAGCCCGAGGACCGCGGCGAAGGACGCGGCGTCCGGGGCGTGTTCGTCGAGGGCGGCCAGGGCGCGGTCGCCCCAGGAGCGGATGGTGTCGGCGGCGAAGACGTCGCCGGGGACGTAGACGGTGTGGACGGGCTGGCGGGTGCCGGGGTCTCCGGGATAGTGGCGCGCCAGCTCGGCGTCGACCGGCGCGAGAGAGGCGCTGATCTCCTCGCTGACGGCGCCCGCGAGGCTCGTCGCCACCTTCTCCTGCTGGCCCTGACCCATTCCGACATCCTCCTGTTTTCCGCTGTACGGAATCAACAATCCGTAGAGCGAAGTTATCGGCCGACCTTCCCGCTGGTCAACACCGTCTTACGTCCCGATCCACTCCGCCATCTCGGCATGTTCACATCCATCTGGCACCGTTTCCCCAGGAAGCACGCACACCACCGGAAGCACCCACAGAAGGAGCCCCTGTGCCGCACTTCCGCGTCACGCGCCGTCTGGGCCTGAAAACCGCGCTGGCCGCCGCGGTCGCCCTGCCGCTCTCCAGTACAGCAGCTTCCCCCGTGTCCGCCTCGGCCGAGGAGCGCGAGGACGGCCGCCTGGAGGTCATGTCGTTCAACCTCCGCTTCGCCAGTACGACCGCGCCCAACAGCTGGGCCGTCCGCAGACCGGTCATGCGCGCCCTGCTGCACCGCGAGCGCCCCCATGTCCTCGGCACCCAGGAGGGCCTCTACCAGCAGTTACAGGACATCGAGGCCGGCCTCGGAGCGCACTACGACTGGATCGGCACCGGACGCGCCGGCGGCAGCCGCGACGAGTTCATGGCGATCTTCTACGACACCCGCCGGCTCGCCCCGGTCGAGTACGACCATTTCTGGCTCTCCGACACCCCGAACGTGATCGCCTCCAACACCTGGGGGAACGCCTCGATCCGCATGGTCACCTGGGTGCGCTTCCGCGATCTGCGGGGCGGCGGGCGGGAGTTCTACGTGCTGAACACCCACCTGGACAACGCGAGCCAGTACGCACGCGCGCGTGCCGCGTCCCTCACGGCGGAGCGGATCTCCGGGCTCGACCGCTCCCTGCCCGTGATCGTGACGGGCGACTTCAACGTCCCGGCCCACGGGAACCCGGTCTACGACACGATGCTGGGCGCCGGTCTCGTCGACACCTGGGACGCGGCGGCCGAGCGCGGCGAGCTCTACGGGACGTTCCACGGGTACAAGCCGCTGGTGCCCGGCGGACCTCGCATCGACTGGATCCTGGCCACGCCGGGCGTCACCGTGCACCGCGCGGCGATCAACACGTTCGCGCAGAACGGGCAGTTCCCGAGCGACCACCTTCCGGTGCAGGCGTCACTGGACCTCGGATGACGACGAGGCCCCCGTGACCGGCGTGGTCACGGGGGCCTGCCGCGGCCGGGAGGCGATCAGCCCTTGCGGGCCTTGATCTCCTCGGTGAGCTGCGGGACGACGTCGAAGAGGTCGCCGACGACGCCGTAGTCGACGAGGTCGAAGATCGGGGCCTCGGCGTCCTTGTTGATCGCCACGATCGTCTTCGAGGTCTGCATACCGGCGCGGTGCTGGATCGCGCCGGAGATGCCGGAGGCGATGTACAGCTGCGGCGAGACCGACTTGCCGGTCTGGCCGACCTGGTTGGTGTGCGGGTACCAGCCCGCGTCCACGGCGGCGCGCGAGGCACCCACGGCGGCACCGAGGGAGTCGGCGAGCGCCTCGATGATCGCGAAGTTCTCCGCGCCGTTGACGCCACGGCCGCCGGAGACCACGATCGCGGCCTCGGTCAGCTCCGGGCGGCCCGTCGACTCACGCGGCGTGCGGCCGGTGACCTTGGTGCCGGTGGCCTGCGCGGAGAAGGACACGTTCAGGGCCTCGACGGCACCGGCGGCCGGGGCGGCCTCGACGGCGGCGCTGTTGGGCTTGACCGTGATGACCGGGGTGCCCTTGGAGACACGGGACTTGGTGGTGAAGGAGGCGGCGAACACCGACTGCGTGGCCACCGGGCCCTCGTCACCGGCCTCCAGGTCGACGGCGTCGGTGATGATGCCCGAGCCCAGGCGCAGCGCCAGACGCGCGGCGATCTCCTTGCCCTCGGCGGAGGACGGCACCAGCACGGCGGCCGGGGAGACGGCCTCGTGGGCGGCCTGGAGGGCGTCCACCTTCGGTACGACCAGGTAGTCGGCGTACTCGGCGGCCTCGTGGGTGAGGACCTTGACCGCGCCGTGCTCGGCGAGCGTGGCGGCGGTGTCGGCGGCGCCGTTGCCCAGCGCGACGGCGACCGGCTCGCCGATGCGGCGGGCGAGGGTCAGCAGCTCCAGGGTGGGCTTGCGGACGGCACCGTCCACGTGGTCGACGTAGACGAGAACTTCAGCCATGGGACTTCTTCTCTCCTGCTTGCGAAAGATGAGGGGCGGTCAGCGAATGCCGGGCTCAGATGAACTTCTGGCCCGCGAGGAACTCAGCGAGCTGCTTGCCGCCCTCGCCCTCGTCCTTGACGATCGTGCCCGCGGTACGGGCCGGGCGCTCGGCCGCGGAGTCGACCGTGGTGTAGGCGCCCTCCAGGCCGACCTCCTCGGCCTCGATGTCCAGGTCCGACAGGTCCCAGGACTCCACCGGCTTCTTCTTGGCCGCCATGATGCCCTTGAAGGAGGGGTAGCGCGCCTCGCCCGACTGGTCGGTCACCGACACGACCGCCGGCAGGGACGCCTCCAGGTTCTCGGAAGCGGCGTCGCCGTCGCGCCGGCCCTTGACCGTGCCGTCCTCGACGGAGACCTCGGAGAGCAGGGTGACCTGCGGGACGCCCAGGCGCTCGGCGAGCAGCGCGGGCACGACGCCCATGGTGCCGTCGGTGGAGGCCATGCCGGAGATGACCAGGTCGTAGCCGGCCTTCTCGATCGCCTTGGCCAGGATCAGGGAGGTGCCGATGGCGTCGGTGCCGTGGATGTCGTCGTCCTCGACGTGGATGGCCTTGTCGGCGCCCATGGACAGCGCCTTGCGCAGGGCGTCCTTGGCGTCCTCGGGGCCCACCGTGAGGACGGTGATCTCCACGTCGTCGTCGGAGTTCTCGGAGATCTGCAGCGCCTGCTCGACCGCGTACTCGTCGAGCTCGGAGAGCAGACCGTCCACGTCGTCCCGGTCGACGGTCAGGTCATCGGCGAAGTGCCGGTCGCCAGTGGCGTCGGGCACGTACTTCACAGTGACAACGATCCTCAAGCTCACGCCGGCTCTCCTACTGCATCGTCATTTCTCGGCTGCCTCTTGCAGGCAGCATAGGCGCCACAAGCGGCCGATCCCGGTCGGGGCAACCCACGCTCCGAGCGAAATATTACTCGTCAGTACACCCAGTTCGTTCCCGCTAAGCAAGCGCTTTGAACTGTGACCTTCGCAACGCAGCGTAACCGGAACTCGACGGTCACGCAGCCCAGGGGGACACGCGGCTCAGTCGCGCAGACGCTGGAAACGCCCCTGGTGGTAGAGGAGCGGGCGGCCGGTGCCCGTGGGGTCGCCGTGCACGACCTCGGCGATCACGATCCGGTGGTCTCCGGCGGGCACGCGCGCGACGACCCGGCCCACCAGCCAGGCGAGCACACCGTCGAGCACGGGGACGCCCTCGGGCCCCTCGCGCCAGACGGTGGGCGCCGCGAAGCGGTCGGCCCCGCTGCGGGCGAAGGTGGCGGCCAGCTCCTGCTGGTGCTCGCCGAGGACGTGGACGCCGACATGGCCGGCCGACGCGAGCGCGGGCCAGCTGGAGGCGCCGGTGCCGGTGCCGAAGGAGAGCAGGGGCGGCTCGGCGGAGACGGAGGTGAGGGAGGTGGCGGTGAAGCCCACCGGACCGGTGTCGCCACGGGCGGTGATGACGGCGACTCCCGCCGCGTGCCGCCGGAAGACCGAGCGCAGGAGGTCGGTCGTGGCGAGGAGGTCCGCAGGCATGGGGTCAGGCTGACGATAAATGGTAGGCACAGTCAAGTTCGTTCCGTGATGTGGGAGATGGCTCACTGGCGGTGCCCCGCCTCTTGCGCCGCACCCCGCAGGACCCTCACACCGCTTCCCCCAGCGCGGCGATCACGTCGGCCTTGCGCGGCTGGCCGGTGGCCCGTCGCACCACCCGGCCGTCGGCGTCGAGGACCAGCACGGTCGGGGTCTTGAGGATGTCCAGCCGGCGGACCAGGTCCAGGTGGGCCTCGGCGTCGATCTCGACGTGGGTCACGCCCGGGACCAGTCCCGCGACCTCGCCGAGGACCCGCCGGGTCGCCCGGCAGGGCGCGCAGAAGGCGCTGGAGAACTGCACGAGCGTGGCCCGCTCCCCGAGTTCCGCGCCCAGCTCCGCCGCATCGAGCCGCTTGCCGTCGTCCCGCCCGCGCACCCGCACTCTCCCGCTCCGCCGCCGTCGCAGCACTCCGTAGGCGCTCGCCGCCGCGAGCACCAGTACGCACACCACCAGTCCGGTCATCACCTCCTGCAAGCGTTCACGAGACCGCAAAGATTCCCGCCCTCCCTGCGGAGCCGCGTTGCGGAATGCTTGGCTCCCATGGACATCGACGCACGAGGACCGCGCTTCGGCGCGGCCGTGACGACCGCCGTCCTGGCGGTCGTTCTGGTCACGGGGAGCGCGTGGCTGCTGGCCTGGCAGGTGCTGGCGTTCCTGCTGGGCGCGGCCGGCGGGGTGAGCCGGTCGCCGTACGGCCGGCTGTTCCGCAAGGCCGTCCGGCCGCGGCTCGGGCCGCCGACCGAGTTCGAGGCGCCCGAACCGCCGCGCTTCGCCCAGGCGGTGGGGCTGCTCTTCGCCGGCCTGGGGCTCGTCGGCTACACCCTGGGCCCCGGCTGGCTGGGCCTCGCGGCGACCGGCGCCGCGCTCGCCGCCGCCTTCCTGAACGCCGCGTTCGGGTACTGCCTGGGCTGCGAGTTGTACCTGCTCGTGCGGCGGATGACCGTCCGCGCGGAGTAATGCGGGCGTAAAAGCACGAGGTGGATCCGGCGGCGACGTGACGAGAATCTCTCCCACCACGGGCACGAGGACTGGCTACCCGGCCGTTCTTGGGGCACGATCTGCGACAAGCCGTAAACCTACGGCTGCGTAACTTGTCCGCTGGGAATCCCTTCCCAGGCCGAGCAGGAAGGGTCCGAACCGCCCATGGCAGAGCTCGTCTACCGTCCCGTCGTCGGTTTCGCCCGCACGCTGTTCAAGGTGTGGGACCTCAAGATCGACTGCCAGGGTTCGGAGAACATCCCGCGCTCGGGCGGCGCCGTGCTGGTGAGCAACCACATCAGCTATCTGGACTTCGTCTTCAACGGCCTGGCGGCACTGCCGCAGAAACGTCTCGTGCGCTTCATGGCGAAGGAGTCCGTCTTCCGCCACCGGATCTCGGGTCCGCTGATGCGCGGCATGAAGCACATCCCCGTGGACCGCAAGCAGGGCGAGGCGGCGTACGCGCACGCCCTGGACTCGCTGCGGTCGGGCGAGATCGTCGGCGTCTTCCCGGAGGCGACCATCTCGCCGTCGTTCACGCTGAAGAGCTTCAAGTCGGGCGCCGCGCGCCTGGCCCAGGACGCCGGCGTCCCGCTGATCCCGATGGCGGTGTGGGGCACCCAGCGGCTGTGGACCAAGGGCCACCCGCGCAACTTCAAGCGCAGCCACATCCCCGTCACGATCCGGGTCGGCGAGGCGATCGAGGCCTCCCGCGACAAGTACGCGGGTGCGATCACGCGCCAGCTGCGCGAGCGCGTCCAGGAGCTCCTGGAGGCCGCCCAGCGCGCCTACCCGGTGCGCCCGAAGGGCCCGGAGGACACCTGGTGGATGCCGGCCCACCTCGGCGGCACGGCGCCGACGCCGGAGCAGGTGCGGCAGGCCGAGGCGCGCTGACGCCCGGGGCCCGGGCTCAGGCGGAGGACTCGGGAGCGCGTACGTCGATGTCCGCTCCCGGGTTGAACTTCTCCAGCAGTTCGGCGAGTTCGGCGGCTGCCTCCACCACCTCGGCGACCGGCATCGGGGCCATGCTCTCCAGCAGGAAGATGCCCGACCAGGCGCATGCCGCCCTGGATGCGGTCGATGTCCTCGCCCCCGACGGGGATCAGATGGGCGACGCTGACGGCGTTGTAGAGGTCGACGAGCAGGTTGATGCGGGGCAGGCCCGCTTCCGAGAGGGCCCTCTTGGCCAGTGCCTCCGCGGAGTTGCGCGTACGGGACGGCTTGGCGCCGAAGGCGGTGTAGGCCTCGCGCCAGGCGGCCATGTGCGGGTCCTCGTGCGGGGCGCGGCCGTCCAGCCGGGCCGCGAGCCGGCGGGCCGCGTCGCCCAGGAGTGCCGAACCGGCGTCGGTGCTCGGTCCGTTGACCAGGCCGTGCGCCTCGATCGCGACGTGTGTGAAGCCGGGCGCGAGGGCGCGTACGTCGTCGGACACGGTCAGCGTGAGAGTCATGGTGGGCTTGCCTCAGAGTGCGGTGGGGAGCGTCTGCCACAGGTGGGGCCGGTCGCGAGCCGCTTTGAGGGTGTCGAGCACGACCGGGTGTGGTGCAGCATACAGGACTGGATAGTCCAGTTCATTGGACGCTGGGTCGGGCGTGAAGGCGAGCTGTTCCCCGTCCAGGGAGAACTGCGCGTCCACACCCGGCTTGTTGCCCCGAGGGTCCTGCCGGTGCCAGG
The DNA here is from genome assembly GCF_014651035.1 of Streptomyces lomondensis. Classification (GTDB taxonomy): domain Bacteria; phylum Actinomycetota; class Actinomycetes; order Streptomycetales; family Streptomycetaceae; genus Streptomyces; species Streptomyces lomondensis. Next base: position 437,218 of record NZ_BMWC01000004.1, on the reverse strand, counting down.
CGCCGTTGAACCGCACGGCGACCAGGCCGTGCACCTCGTCGAACTTCTGATAGCAGAGCGCGGTCGGGATGTCCTCCGCCCGCAGCAGCGCGGCGAGCGCGTGGGCCTTGGCGTAGCAGATGCCGGTGCGCTGTTCCAGGACATCGGAGGCGCGCCAGGTGACCCGGAGGTCGCCGGAGTCCTGCGAGTGCGGGATGGTGTCGCGCACGAATTCGAACGCCGCCCGCGCATACTCATACGAGTTCGCCACACCGTCGGCGAGCTTCGCGGCCGTCTCGCGCACCAGCGGGTGGTGATGGTCTATCGCCTCGTCGGCGGCCAAGCAGGCGGACAGGTCGAGGGTTTCCTGGATCAGCTGCATGCGGCCCGAGCATAGGGAGAGATCCACTCCCCGGTCAATGACTTTTCCCTCGCTCGCATATGTATGCATCGCGCGAAGAACGGCTGAACTCCGCCGCAACCCCGCGACCCGCCACAACCCTTGCCGCCCTCCACGGGTCTGGGCTCGGCAGATCAGCGACAAGGAGACGGCATGAAGCACCTACAGCGCCTGCTGGGCGTGGCGCTCGCCGGTTGCGCCCTCGCGGCGGCGGGAGCGGCGGCCGGGCCCGCGTACGCCCTGGAGAACGAGTTGTGGATCAGCGCACCGTACGAGACGGTGCTGCCCGGCGCGGACGAGGACGGCAGCGCGCGTGAGCGCACCCTGGACGTGCGGGTCAGCCGCGATGTCGCCGACGGCAGGGTGCCGGCGGGGCGGTTGACGGTCGACGTGAGCGAGGTCGCCGCCTTCGCGCGGGTGTCCTGGCCCGCGAACTGCGTGCCCGAGTCGGAGGTCAGGGCGGTCTGCGCGTTCCCGGAGATGCCCGACGGAACGGAGAGCGTGCCGGCCGCCTCATTCGGGCTGCGCGCGCTGCCCGGGGCGGACGCGGGCGACTCGGGGTACGTGCGCTACTCGGCCGCCGCCGGTGACCTGACGTCCCACGCCGGAGAGACCCGGGTCGGCGTGGGCAACGGGCCGGATCTCGGGATCGGCCAGGTCGACGACCAGCGGGACCTCAGGCCGGGCACGGAGACGAGCCTGCGGGCGACGCTGTCCAACAGCGGCAACCGCACCGCCGAGCGCACGCTGCTGCACCTCGACGCCTCGTACGGCCTGCGCTTCAAGGAGCGGCACGCGAACTGCGAGTACCGGGCGGACGCCAGGGGCACCTCCGCCCTGTGCGTGCTGGACGAGGCGGTGGCGCCGGGGCAGCGGTACGCGCTGGTCACGCGACTCGGCGTCGGGCGGAACGCGCTGTACGAGCGGTTCGACCACGTCGTCCAGCCCTACTCGGACGAGGCGCTCCAGGAGGCCCGCGGCGAGTGGACGTGGACCGGGGGAACGGGCTCGGAACTGAACCTGCGCCCCCTGGCCGCCCGGGCCGCGGCCGCCGATCCCGACATCGATCCGCAGGACAACTACGGGAGCGTCATCCTCGAGGCCCGGAACACCGCCGACCTGAAGCTCACCGGCAGCAAGGTGGGCGGGGCCGCGGGCGACACCGTGACGGCCCAGGTCACCGTCCACAACCGCGGCCCGGCCTGGGTGGCGTCGCTGGGCGCGGGAGCGGCCGTGGCGACGGTGCGGTTCCAGGCGCCGGAGGGCACCACGGTCATGCTCCCGCCGGAGGAGGACTGCTGGGCGTCGGCCGACGGCGCCTCCCCCGCGACGTACTACTGCAAGACGCCGATCTACCTGCACGACAAGGCGTCGTACACCTTCGACATCCCCCTGCGGATCGACCGGCTGGTGCGCGGGGCGCAGGCCACCGTGGCCACCGTCAACGACGATCCCGAGCTGAGCATCCGGGAGTTCGACCCGAACCTGCGCAACAACAGCGCGCGGATCGTCGTCAACTGACAGCACCCCGGCGGGGGGATGGCCCTCAGCGGGCCATCTCCTCCTTCAGTGCCGCCACGAACGCGTCCACGTCCTCCTCGGTCGTGTCGAAGGCGCACATCCAGCGGACGTCGCCCGCGGCCTCGTCCCAGAAGTAGAAGCGGAACCGCTTCTGGAGGCGCTCGGTCACGTCGTGCGGCAGGCGGGCGAAGACCGCGTTGGCCTGCACCGGGTGGAGGATCTCCACACCGTGCACCGCCCGTACGCCCTCGGCGAGGCGCTGGGCCATCTCGTTGGCGTGCCGGGCGTTGCGCAGCCACAGGTCCCGGGCGAGCAGGGCCTCCAGCTGCACCGACACGAACCGCATCTTGGAGGCGAGCTGCATGGACAGCTTGCGCAGGTGCTTCATGTGGCTGACGGCGTCCTGGTTCAGGACCACGACCCCCTCGCCGAACAGGGCGCCGTTCTTCGTGCCGCCCAGGGAGAGGATGTCGACGCCGGCCGCGTTGGTGAGCGTGCGCATCGGGACGTCCAGGGTGGCGGCGGCGTTGGCCAGCCGGGAGCCGTCCAGGTGGACCTTCATGCCGTGCGCGTGGGCGTGGTCGCACAGGGCGCGTATCTCGTCCGGCGTGTAGACCGTGCCCAGTTCGGTGGCCTGGGTGATCGAGACGACCTGCGGCATCGCGCGGTGCTCGTCGTCCCAGCCGTACGCCTGCCGGTCGATCAGCTCGGGGGTGAGCTTGCCGTCCGGCGTCGGGACGGTGAGCAGCTTCAGTCCGCCCACCCGCTCGGGCGCCCCGCACTCGTCGACGTGGATGTGGGCGCTCTCCGCGCAGATCACCGCGCCCCAGCGGTCGGTGACCGCCTGGAGGGCGACGACGTTGGCGCCGGTGCCGTTGAAGACTGGGAACGCCTCGGCCGTGGGCCCGAAGTGGCTGCGGACGACACTCTGGAGGTTCTCGGTGTACGCGTCCTCGCCGTAGGCGACCTGATGCCCGCCGTTGGCCAGGGCCAGGGCGGCGAGCACCTCCGGGTGGGCGCCGGCGTAGTTGTCGCTGGCGAAACCGCGGACCTCGGGGTCGTGGTGGCGACGGGCGTCGGTCTTCGGCGGGTTCACGGCTTCTCGGTGAGCCACAGACGGTTTCCGTTCACTTCGGCGGCGGGCTTCTCCCAGACCCCGGTGATGGCCTCGGCCAGGTCCTTGACGTCGGTGAAGCCCGCGAACTTCGCGTTGGGTCGCTCGGCGCGCATCGCGTCGTGCACCAGTGCCTTCACCACAAGGATCGCAGCCGCCGACGTCGGGCCCTCGGGGCCCCCGGCCTTGCGGAAGTAGTCGGCCATGGCGAGGGTCCACGCCTCGGCGGCGGCCTTGGCGGCGGCGTACGCGGCGTTGCCCGCGGTGGGCTTGCTGGCGCCCGCGGCGCTGATCAGCACGTACCGGCCGCGGTCGCTGCGCTGGAGCGCCTCGTGGAAGGCGAGGGAGGTGTGCTGCACGGTGCGCACCAGCAGCATCTCCAGGAAGTCCCAGTCGTCGAGGCTGGTCCGGGTGAAGGTCTCGCTGCCGCGCCAGCCGCCGACCAGGTGGACCAGGCCGTCGACGCGGCCGAAGTCCTTCTCGATGCGGGTGGCCCAGTCACGGGTGGCCCGCAGGTCGAGCAGGTCGACCGTGTCGCCGGTGACGGTGGCGCCGCCGGTCGCGTAGCTCGCCGCGTCCACGGCCTCGGCCAGCCGCTCCGGGTCGTTGTCCGAGCCGATGACGGTCGCTCCCGCCTCGGCCAGCCTGAGCAGTGCCGCCCGGCCCGCGGGTCCACCCGCTCCGGCCACCGCGATCACCGCACCGCTGAGCGCCCCGTTCCCCGCCATGATCTTCGCCTCCTGTGCAGTGTTCTCGGTACGCCGATCGCTCACGCGGCGATCCGCTCGGCGCCGTCCGCCGTGATGCCCTTGGTGGAGGCGATCACGTTCTTCAGCTTCTTGGACAGTGCCTCATAGAACATGCTCAGCGGAAACTCGTCCGGAAGCACGTCATCGACGAGTTTCCGCGGCGGCTGCGTCAGGTCCAGGGCGTCCGGGCCCTTGGCCCACTTCGATCCCGGGTGCGGGGAGAGGTAGGTGGCGACCAGCTCGTACCCGGCGAACCAGTGGACGAGCTTGGGGCGGTCGATGCCGTCGCGGTAGAGCTGCTCGATCTCGCCGCACAGCTGGTTGGTGACCTGCGGGGCGCGCTCCCAGTCGATGGAGAGCTTGTTGTCGGTCCAGCGCACGACGTCGTGCTTGTGCAGGTAGGCGAAGAGGAGCTGGCCGCCCAGGCCGTCGTAGTTGCGGACCCGCTCGCCGGTGACGGGGAAGCGGAACATGCGGTCGAAGAGCACCGCGACCTGGACGTCACGGGCCTGCGGGACGCCCTCGGCCGCCAGCTTCACGGCCTCCTTGAAGGCGGTGAGGTCGCAGCGCAGCTCCTCCAGGCCGTACATCCAGAACGGCTGGCGCTGCTTGATCATGAACGGGTCGAACGGCAGGTCGCCGTGGCTGTGGGTGCGGTCGTGGACCATGTCCCACAGCACGAACGCCTCCTCGCAGCGCTTCTGGTCGTGGACCATCGCGGCGACGTCCTCGGGCAGCTCCAGGCCGAGGATGTCGACGGCGGCGTCGGTCACCCGGCGGAAGCGGGCGGCCTCGCGGTCGCAGAAGATGCCGCCCCAGGTGAACCGCTCGGGGGCCTCGCGCACGGCGATCGTCTCGGGGAAGAGGACGGCGGAGTTGGTGTCGTAGCCGGACGTGAAGTCCTCGAACTTGATGCCGCAGAAGAGCGGGTTGTCGTAGCGGGTGCGCTCCAGCTCGGCCAGCCAGTCGGGCCAGACCATGCGCAGCACGACCGCCTCGAGGTTGCGGTCCGGGTTGCCGTTCTGCGTGTACATCGGGAAGACGACCAGGTGCTGGAGGCCGTCCGCGCGGTTCGCGGCGGGCTGGAAGGCCAGCAGCGAGTCGAGGAAGTCGGGCACGCGGAAGCCGTCGTCGGCCCACCGGCCGAGGTCCTTGACCAGGGCCTCGTGGTACGCGCTGTCGTGCGGCAGCAGCGGGGAGAGCTCCAGCACCGCGTCGGTGACCCGGCGGACGGCCAGCTCGGCGTCGGCGGGGTCGGGCGCGCCCTCGGCGTCGAAGTCGATCGACCCGTCCTTGGACTGCCATGGCCGGATCCGCTCCACGGCATCCTTGAGCACGGGCCATGCCGGGTGCTCCACCACCCTGGCCACGGGAGGAAGCCGCTCCTCCGAACCCGTCCGCACAAGAATTTCCGTCATGTCACACCTTCCACGGGAGAATCTCGCGTACCCCGACCGTATACACACGAGGTTCCTCCCAGCAAGGGCCACCTCGGGAAATTATCCTGCCCGACCCCGCCCTTCACCGCACTTTTTCCTGCCGGTCACGCTTGTGCCCGGGCGCGCGCCGACCATGCCCTCACCCTCTGCACGGGGTGGGTCCAGGCGATACCGTCAGATGGGCCGTCAGGCCCCCAGTGCCGCCTGTCGACGGAAGAGAGTCGCGTCTTGAACTTCCTCACCATCGGTCACCGCGGAGTCATGGGTGTGGAACCCGAGAACACCCTCCGGTCCTTCGTCGCCGCGCAGGAGGCCGGCCTCGACGCCATCGAACTCGATCTGCATCTGAGCAAGGACGGCGCGCTCGTCGTCATGCACGACACGGACGTGGACCGGACGACCGACGGCACCGGGCCGATCGCCGAGAAGACCCTCGCCGAGCTGCGGGCCCTGGACGCGGGCCGGGGCGAGCGGGTGCCGGTCTTCGAGGAGGTCCTGGAGGCCGTCCAGGCGCCGCTCCAGGCGGAGATCAAGGATGTGCAGGCGGCGCGGGCCCTGGCCGAGGTGATGAACCGGCGCGGACTGGCGGGCCGGGTGGAGGTGTCCTCGTTCCACGACGACGCGGTCGCCGAGATCGCCCGTCTGGTGCCGGGCGTGCGCACCGCGCTGATCGCGAGCCGCTACGGCACGGACATCGTCGAGCGCGCGGTGCAGGTGGGTGCCGCGACCGTCTGCCTGAACATCCGCCGGCTCACCCTGGAGATCGTGGAGCAGGCGCGCAAGGCCGACCTGAGGATCATCGGCTGGGTGGTGAACACGCAGGACCACCTGCGTCTGGTGCGGGCCTTCGGCCTGGACGGCGCGACCACCGACCACCCGGACATCAAGCGCACCGGGCGTTTCACGGCCTAGTGCCTAGCGCCTAGGCGAGTTCCTTGACCAGCAGCTCGAACTCCAGGTCGTCGCGCTGCGGGATGCCGAAGCGCTCGTCGCCGTACGGGAACGGGGTCATCCGTCCCGTACGGCGGTAGCCGCGCCGCTCGTACCAGGCGATGAGGTCGTCGCGCACGGATATCACCGTCATGTGCATCTCGGTCACGCCCCACGTCTCACGGGCCTGCCGCTCCGCCTCCGCGATGATCACCTTGCCGAGGCCCGCGCCCTGGAGCCGGGGGCTGACCGCGAACATCCCGAAGTAGGCGTGGTCACCGCGGTGCTCGAGCTGGCAGCAGGCGACGATCCGGCCCTCCCGCTCCACCGTCACCAGCCGGCTGTCGGGCGACTTGATGACGGCCAGCACACCCTCGGGGTCGGTCCGCTGCCCCTGGAGAATGTCCGCCTCGGTCGTCCACCCGGCCCGGCTGGCGTCGCCCCGGTACGCCGACTCGATCAGCGCGACGAGCTCGTCCACATCGGCGTCGGTGGCGTCGCGGAAGGTCAGTGCGGTGGCGGCGGTCTCCATGGGCGTACGTCTCCGTTGTCGCGGCGAGGCTGGGCAGGGTTGAGCGTAACGCCGCCACTAGGCTCCGCCGCATGGTGCAGGTACTCAGCAGCCGGATCCTGATCCGCCCCACCGACCCGGATAAGTCCCGTGCTTTCTACGGCGAACAGCTCGGGCTCGCCGTCTACCGCGAGTTCGGTACCGGGCCCGAGCGCGGCACGGTCTACTTCATGGGCGGTGGCTTCCTGGAGGTCTCGGGCCGGTCCGAGACGCCCCCGGCGCCCGCCGTACGGCTGTGGCTCCAGGTGGACGACGTCGCGGCGGCGCGGGACGAGCTGCGGGAGAAGGGCGTGGAGATCGTGCGGCCTCCGGTGAAGGAGCCGTGGGGGCTGGTCGAGATGTGGATCGCGGATCCGGACGGGACGCCGATCGTGCTGGTGGAGGTCCCGCCGGAGCACCCGATGCGCTACCGGCCGGGCATCTGAGGTCGCCCCGGGCGGTGCTCCCAGCCCCGGTCGGTACGGGTCAGCTCGTGAAAGCCCGCCGCCGCCAGGAGGTCGAGTGCGGTGGCGTCGGTGGCCCGTTCGAGGGCGACGAGCCGGTCGACGCCGCACAGCCGGAGCCAGTCCGCGGCCCGGGCGAGGAGCCAGTGCTCCAGGCCGGTGCCGTGCCGCGCGGGGTCGACGTGCAGGTTGCCGATGTCGGCGAGGCCCGCCGCGCGGGCGTGGCGCTCGGGGCGGGCCAGGGCCGTGTCGATCTCGATGAAGCCGAGGGCCTTCCCGTCGGAGCGGGCCGTGAAGCGGGTGCCGCACTCCCCCAGCGTGCGCTCCACCGTGACACCCGGCCGGGGCCCGAGCGCCGGCAGGTCGGCCACCCGGGCGATCAGGATGACCTCGGTGTCGCCGACGTGCTGGAACCCGGCACGTTCGTAGAGGGCGCGGATGTGGGGCCAGTTGCGGGGCAGGCCGTAGACGAGCGGGGCGGGGAGCGAGCCGTCGGCGTACCGGACTCGGGGGTTCCAGCGGGCGAGCTGTGCCAGGCAGGCCCGCATCAGCCGGTCCGCGGCCCGGTCGGCGTCCGGCCAGAGGGAGGCCGCGGGGCGGTGGACGAACCAGTTGATCTCGGCGGCGTCCCGGTAGGCCTCGCCGACCTCGGCGTCGGCGCGGTAGCGCAGCAGGTGGGCCGCGGCGACGACGTGCTCGCGCCGCTCGGCGACGAGCGTCGTCCGCTCGGCCACCCACGGGTCGGTGATGAACTCGCCGGGCTGCCGCTCCAGGTCGGACAGGACGGTGTTCACGGAGACGGAGACGCCGGGGGCGACGGCCGCCACATGCAGGTTGACCAGGTCGGTGAGCTGGTCGCGGTCGGCTCGGCGGAAGGGGCGCACCTCGGACGCGGGCATGACGTACCTCCGGGCAGGGTGAGGGAGCTGGAGGCCGCCACGCGGTGCGGTACGGGGGTGAGGGTACGCCGGGGCCGGTGCGGCACACCAGTGGGTTTTCCCGGATGGCAGGGAGCCCGGGGCGCGGCTTAGCGTGCTTCAGGGGGACAGCCTCGCCGCTCGCGGAAGGAACGCCATGAAGCTCGACGCACCGGTGACCGGCGGGCCCTGCTGGACCGAGCTGGGGACCAGCGACCTGGACGCGGCCCAGCGGTTCTACACGCGGCTGTTCGGCTGGCGGCCCGAGAGGGACCCGCGGCAGGAGGCGGGCGGCTACACGATCGCGCACCTCGGGGACGCGGCCGTCGCCGCGCTCACTCCGCTGTACCAGCCGTCGCAGCCGGTCGCGTGGAACGTGTCGTTCGCGGTGGCCGACGCGGACACCGCCGCCCGCGCGGTGACACAGGCGGGCGGGACGCTGCTGTTCGGCCCGATGGACGTGTTCGACCTGGGCCGCTTCGCGGTGGCCGCCGATCCGGGCGGTGCCGTGTTCCAGGTGTGGCAGGCGGGGACCTTCCCGGGCGCCGGGCTGTTCAACGCGCCGGGCGCGCTGGGCTGGGTGGAGTTGTTCACCCGGGATCCGGAACAGGCCGTGGCCTTCTACACGCGGGTGTTCGACTGGACCGTCGCCGCCTCGGAGCGCTACACCCAGTGGGGCGTGGGCGGCGCGGACTTCGGCGGCATGGTGACGATGGACGACAAGTTCCCGCCCGAGGTGCCGCCGCACTGGCTGCCGTACTTCGCCGTGGCGGACGTGGACGCCACGACCGCCGTCGTCCAGCGGCACGGCACCGTCCTGATGGTGCCGACCTCCGTGCCCGACGGGCCGCGCATCGCGGTGCTGCGGGACCCGCAGGGGGCGATGTTCGGGGTGTACCCGGCCGACTACGAGTCCTGGGGCGGCGGTGTGTGACGCAGGCTGTCCGCAGGCGTGACGCCGGGGCGCGGACGGTTCGGGCTCAGGTCCGCAGCGCGCCCAGGCGGCCCTCCAGCTGGCCGAGCAACTCCCCGAGCAGAGCCGCGAGTTCGCCCTGCTCGGGGCCGTCGAGGCCGGACAGGACGGCGGTCTCGTAGGCGAGCTGGGCGGGCAGAATGCCGTCGACCAGGTCCCGTCCGGCGTCGGTGAGGCGGAGGTGGACGACACGGCGGTCGCGGGTGTCGCCGCGGCGTTCGACCAGGCCGCGCTCGGTCAGCTGCTTGAGGCGCTTGGTGACGGCGGCGCCCGAGGAGAACGTCTCCCGCGCCAGCTCCCCGGGGGTCAGTTCGTGCCCGGTGCGGCGCAGCGCGCCGAGCAGATCGAACTCCGGGCGGCTCAGACCCGCCCGGCGCAGCGGGGCGTCCTCGGCCTGCTGAAGGAGGGCGGCGCAGCGGTTGATCCGGCCGATGATCTCCATCGGCCCGGTGTCGAGCCCGGGGTGCACGGCCCGCCACTGCCGGACGACAGCGGCGACGGTGTCACCCCGCCGTACACCGGCCGGGTCCCCTCCGTCCCCGAGCGGCGGCCCACCGGCCAGGTTCCCTCCACCCGTGGGCGCCCCGCCGACGAGGTCCCGGTCGACCGCGGCCTCCCCGCCGGCTCCCCCCGGGTGGCCCGACCGGTCCGCTGTCCCCCCGCCCGGCACCCGCTCTCCTCCGGCCCCCGTGGGCGCTGGTCCTTCCGTCGGCGTCATGGCCGTGCGTCCTCCGTCTCTGTGGCCGCGCCCTGGTCGGGGAGCAGCCCCTGGCGTCGTGCCGTCGCGGCGAGCGTACGGTGTCCCGATTGCTCGGTGAGCACGACCCGCTCCCGGGGCAGGGCCCGCTGCCACCATTCGCCGGCCGCGGCGTCGGCGGTGGCCCGCAGGCCGGCCAGGGCGACGGCGAGGCCGCGGCGGGCGGACTCCAGTGCGGCGGGGTCCGGGTCCGGCTCGGCCAGGAGGCGTGCGGCGTGTTCGCAGGCCCGGTCGGCGGCCGCCAGCGCGCGTTCCACGCGGTCGCCCGTACCCCGGTCGGTGACCGCCACGGCGGCGGCGAAGCCGACCAGGGCGCCCACGACGGTGTCCACGACCCGCTCCCGCATCAGCTCACCGGGTGCCTGGTACCCGGCGAACTCGGTGATGAGCAGGGCCATGGGGGTCACGCAGAGGCTGCCGAGCCAGTAGTTGCGGCTGATCAGCGCCTCCGCACCGAAGCTGAACGCGACGCAGCACAGCACGAGGGCCGCCTGCCCCAGGTGCGCGAGCGGTACGACGGCCGCGAAGACGAGCACCCCGACGACGTTGCCCACGACGCGCTGGACGGCCCGGCTCCAGGTCAGGGCGGTGTTGGCCTGGTAGAGCGAGGCGGCGGTGACCAGGGCCCAGTAGGGACGGCCGATGCCGAGGGCGAGGGAGGCGTAGCCGGCGAGCGCGCAGCCGAGCGCGGTACGCACCGCGAGCGGGGTCAGCGGCCCCAGCCGCGCCCAGAGGGAGCGGGCCGCGGCCACCCCGAGCAGTTCGCCGGCCGCCGACCGCGGCAGGCCGGCCTGCGGGACGGGCCCGGTACCGCGCAGCGCGCGTGCCCACGCCCGCAGTTGCCCGGCGTCCGCCTCCGCCGGTGCGGCGAGGGCGACCTCGGCCCGGACGACGAGCCGTTCGAGGGCGTGCCGGGTCCGGGAGGGGGCGCGGGTGGCCAGCAGCGACTGCCAGGCGGCGTGCACCGCGGCGTAGCCGGCGGCGCGTGCGGGGGCGTGGCCCTGTCCGGTGCCGCCCGTGCCGCCCGTGCCGCGCGTGTCGGCATACGCGGCGGCGGCCTTGAGCGCGGTGGCGGTGGCACGGCGCTCCGGGCCGTGCGGGCGGACCAGCGCGGGCGCCATGCACACCAGCCACGCCCAGGCCCCGGTCGCGGTCGCCAGGGCCAGATGGCCGGGGACCTGGTCGAGGGTCTGCGGCGCGAACAGGGCGGCGGAGCTGACGAAGCTGAGGACGACGTTGCCCGGCGGGCCGATCCGCGTGGCGTCGCACAGCACCTTCTGCGCGGCGGCCAGCAGGGCACCGACCGTGACGAGCACGACGGCGCTGCCGGTGAGCGAGGCCGCGACCAGGGCGACGGCGAGCCCGCCGAGCATGCTGAGCACCACCCACACCAGCGCCCCGGCCCGGGCGGCATAGGGGCGGTTGTGGGCGTACAGCGCGCACAGGGACCCGGCCGTCGTGTACATCGCCAGGTCGAGCCGGCCGAGGGCCAGGAGGGTGAGATTGGGCGGGGCCATCGCCGCGACGACGCTCAGCGCGGGCTTGAACCAGATGTCCGAGGGCCGCCCGGCCCGCAGCACGCCCGCCAGCGGGAGACGCCGGACGGGCGGGGAGGTGGAGGTGGGGCGCGTGCTGCTCATTCCCGCAAGATTAACAGGTGTTTTACCTGTAAAACATATCCCCCCACCTGCCGTGCTCCGGCGAATGCTCCCCGTGTACATCCGCGCGCTCGCGTGCGCGCCGCATGGCCCGGGCATCGAATGACCGACTGTCGAGCGGGGAGGTGCGCGTGCACGGACCGGCTTCGTCCGGCTGGCTGCTGGTGGCGCTCTGCGCCATGACCGGCACCTACTGCCTGATGCGGATGCGCGGCGGCGGCGCCGCGGAACAGCGGCGCGCCGCGGGCGGCGAGGCGCTGATGGGTTTCGGGATGGCCGCGATGGCGGTGCCGGCGGCGGTGTTCACCCCGCCGTCATGGGCCTGGCCCGCCTACGCGGCCGTGTTCGGGGCGGCGGCGCTGCACGCGCTGTGGGCGGCGCGGGCGGGGGCGCACCATCTCCACCACCTGGTGGGGGCAGCCGCCATGGTCTACATGTCCGTCGTCATGGCCGGCGCCCCGGCGCACGCGCACGGCGGGGGCGGATCGGGGGTCCCGCTCCTGACCGGAGCGCTGCTGCTCTACTTCGCCGGGTACGTGCTGCTGGCCGGCGTCCGCCTGGTCCCCGTGGCCGCCGTGGCGGGGAGCGGTGGCGGCGGTTCCGCCGGGTGGGGGGACCGGCCGGAGCTGGCGCGGGCGTGCCGGCTGTCCATGGGGATCGCGATGGTGGCGATGCTGCTGACGTTGTGAGCAGCCCCGGTTCGCGGCGTACGGATCCGTTGCCTGCGTCACTTCGGCGGCACAAGCCGTACCCGTGAGCGGCGCCGCGCTCATAGGCTGCCCTGCATGATGCTCCCCGCGGCGCTGCTGCTGCTCGGCGCCCTGACCGCCGTGGTCGGCCCCCGGCTGCTCGCGCGGGCGGACTGGCCGGACCGTGAGCCGGTGGTGGCCCTGTGGGCGTGGCAGTGTGTGGTGGCGGCCGTACTCGTGTGCTGCGCGCTGTCGATGACGCTCAGCGCGGCGGCGGCCTGGCACGCGGTCGGCGGGCACGTCTTCGCGACGGCACCCGGCCCGGTCGTCGATGCCTATCCCCTTGGTACGGCGGGGCCGTGGGCGGCGACCACCGCCGTCGCGCTGGCCTGCGGCGGGCTGTGGAGCGCGGCGATGCTGGTCCGCGAGGTCGGCCGGGCGCGCGCCCGGCGCCGCCGTCGGCGGGCCGATCTGCTGGTCCGGGCCCCGCTGCTGCCGGGCGAGGTGGCGGTGTCCGGCCGGCTCGTCGTCCTGGAGAGCGAACAGCCGGACGCCTGGTGGCAGCCGGGCACACCGCCGCAACTGGTCGTCACCACGGCCGCGTTGCGCCGGCTGAAGGGCCGGCAGCTGGACGCCGTGCTGGCGCACGAGCAGGGGCACGCGCGGGCCCGCCACGACTGGCTGCTGAACTGCTCCTCCGCGCTGGCGGGCGGTTTTCCGCAGGTGCCGGTGTTCGCCGCGTTCCGCGACGAGATGCACCGCCTGGTCGAACTCGCCGCCGACGACACGGCGTCCCGCCGCTTCGGCCGCCTGACCACGGCCCTGGCCCTGGTGGAACTGAACGAGCACCGCGGCGTGTTCGGCCCCTGCCCGACGCCGCAGGCCCATGTCCCGGCGCGGGTGCACCGGTTGCTCACTCCCCCGGACCGGCTGGCCCCGGCCCGGCGGCTGCGGCTGACGGCGGCGGCCGCGCTGGTGCCCGTGGTGCCGGTGCTGGTGGCGTTCGTGCCGGGGCTGCGGGCGTTGGGATAGCGAGGGCGGGTGACGCCGCCGGCCTGTGATTCCGGGCCGAAGATCGTCGCCGAACTGGATCCGGACCCCCCGGTTCGGCGAGGATCGCATCATGCACACCGTGTCCGTCGACTCCCCGCCCCGTCCGGAGCACCGCACCGCCGCCCGCTGCGCCGGCGTCCTGGCCCTGTGCTCGGCCCTGCTGCTGACCCTCGTCGCGGCCAGATGGAGCCCGTTGATCGACGCGGACGGGGACATCGCCGCCACCAGCCACCGCTGGGCGGTCGACGAACCGGGCCTCACCCAGGCGTGCCGCATCCTGACGGACTGGATCTGGGATCCCTGGACGATGCGTCTGCTGTGCGCGGTCGTCGTGGTGTGGCTGGTGATGCGGTTCGCGGCGCGCTGGACGGCGGTGTGGCTGGCGCTGTCCGTGGCGCTGGGCACGCTGCTCCAGCAGGGCCTCAAGGCGGCGGTGGACCGGCCCCGCCCGGTGTGGCCCGATCCCGTCGACTCGGCGCACTACTCGGCGTTCCCGTCGGGCCACGCCATGACGGCCACGGTCGTGTGCGGCCTGCTGCTGTGGCTCCTGCACCGGCACGGCGTCGGGCCCGCCGTGTGGCGTGCGGCCGTGGCCGTGGCGGTCGTCTCCGTGGTCGGCGTCGGGCTGACCCGAGTCTGGCTGGGCGTCCACTGGCCGTCGGACGTGGTGGGCGGCTGGCTGCTGGGCGCGACGGTGGTGGCCCTGGCGGTGTGGGTGCACCGGCGCCGGCAGCCGTGACGGTGCACCCCCTCGTGCGCCGGACGCGGCCTCGTAGGATCACGCCATGACCGCCGTGCTCTTCGACTTCTCCGGAACCCTCTTCCGTGTCGAGTCCACCGACTCCTGGCTGCGCGGCGCTCTCGCCGGGGCCGGAATCCGGCTCGCCGAGGCGGAGTTGACCGCCGCGGCCCGGGCGCTGGAGGCGGCCGGGGCGCTGCCGGGCGGCCGCAGTCCCGAGCGGATTCCGGACGAACTGGCCGGCACCTGGCCGATCCGGGACCGGAGCGCCGCACTGCACCGGGCCGCCTACACCGGCCTCTCCCGCCAGGTCCCGCTGCCCGACCCGGCGTTGCACGACGCGCTGTACGACCGCCATATGACGCCGGCCGCGTGGGCCCCGTACCCGGACGCGGCCGAGGTGCTCCGCACGCTGCGGGAGCGGGGCGTGCCCGTCGGGGTGGTCAGCAACATCGGCTGGGATCCGCGGCCGGTCTTCCGGGCGCACGGCCTGGATCCCTACGTCGACGTGTACGTCCTGTCGTACGAGCACGGCATCCAGAAGCCCGACCCACGGCTGTTCGCCACCGCCTGCGAGGCGCTCGGCGCCGATCCGCGGCGCACGCTCATGGTCGGCGACGACCGCAGGGCCGACGGCGGTGCCACCGCCCTGGGGTGCGGGGTGCACTTCGTGGACCACCTGCCGGTGACCGACCGGCCGGACGGACTGCGGCCGGTCCTGGACCTGGTGAGCTGAAGCGGGCTCCACGCCGGTACTCCGCGCCGCCCGGCGAGACGGAGTCGCTGCCGTTCCGCCGGCGGGAGGCAGCCGCTGTGCGGCAAGCAGCCGCCTGCACGCCCGCCTCGGACGATCCCCCGCGTCGCCCGAGGCAGACGGCATCGCCGGTCCGGACCGCGCGGGCCCGGGCCGGACGCTCTGAGTATAGTTGGCTGGCAGCCAGTCAACGCAGGAGTTACAGCATGTCCCCGCGCAGCGCCTCGGTCAATGAAGAGTTGCGGAGACGTTCCAAGGAGCGGCTTCTCCAGGCGGCGGTCGAGCTGGTCGGCGAGCGCGGGTTCGAGGCGACGACGCTCGGCGACATCGCCGACCGGGCGGGCTCGGCGCGCGGTCTGGTCTCGTACTACTTCCCGGGCAAACGCCAGCTCGTGCAGTCCGCGGTGCACCGGCTGATGCACCGCACGCTGGAGGAGGCGCTGGAGCGGGAGCCGCGCACCGAGGACGGCCGGGAGCGGATGGCGCGGGCCATCGACGCGATCCTGGGCCTGGCCAGGGACCGGCCCGTGCTGATGCGCCAGCACATGGCCGGGCTGCTGCAGGCCGAGGGCTTCGTGCCCTGCCCGGAGCAGCGCCGCCTGGCCGAACTGCTGCGGGACACCGTCGCCCGGCACGGGTCGCGGGACGTCGACAGCGACTACCCGATGCTGCGCGCCCTGCTGATGGGCGCCGTGTACGCGGCCCTGGTGCCGGGGGTGCCGATGCCGGTCCCCGTGCTGCGGGCCGAGCTGTTCAAGCGCTACCGGCTCGACTGGGAGCTGGGCGTCCCGCCGGACACCGAGGGGCCCGGCGGGCGCGGCGACACGGATCTGTCGCGGTTCTTCGCGACCGGCACACCGACCGACCAGGCGACTGGCACACCGACCGACCAGGCGACTGGCACATCAGCCGACCAGGAGACCGAGCACCCGACCGGCACACCGACCGCCCCGGCGACCGACTACGCGACCGGCACACTGACCGACCGGGCAACCGATAGCCCGACCGACCCGACGACCGACCACGCGACCGGCACCGCACCGGGACGCGCGCCGGAGGTCCAGCCGTAGCAGCCGGCTCCCCGCACGCCGCGCGTCCGCGGGCCGACCGACCACGGCGGCCGGCACCACACCGGGACGCGCGCCGGAGGTCCAGCCGGAACATCCAGCTCCCCGCACGCCGCGCGTCCGCACGCCGACCGACCACACCGCCGACACGGCACCAGGACACGAGCCGGCGAACCAGCCGCAGCACCCAGCTCCCGCGCGGGCCGCGCGGCCGCCGTGGGCGGCCCGTTCACCTCCGGGCGCGGCGCGGTGTCAGGAGGCCCGCGTCCCGGGCCTGGCCGATCAGTCTGAGCGACTTGCGGCGACTGTGCCCGGTCGCGCACATCACGGCGAGGACCGGGTCGGCACCCTCCCGCTGGGCCGCGCGGTACTCCTGCGCCACCAGCCTCCGCCCCTCGGCACCGCGCGGCCAGGCCGGCCGGGCGCGGCGCCCCTGGCCCTGGCAGCCCTCCGGGACCGGCCCGGCGGCGGCCCCGCACGCCTCGGCGAGGGATTCCTCGAGCCAGTCGGCGAGCACGGCCAGGTCGTCGAGGGACAGCGCGGGCTGGGCCCGCACATCCTCGACGCAGACGCCCGCCCCGGCCACGACGGCCAGCGCGTCGACGCGGGCGCCATCCGAGAAGGCCAGCCGGACGTCGAACCACCGCGTGGTGTCCTCGTTCTCCCGCACCTCCCACGCGGGCCGCACGGTCACCGCACCGTCCACCGGAGAGCGATCAGAAAGATTAAGGAAGGATGCGTCCAGCACACACGGAACGAAACCGCATGATCACATTCCATACAGGTCGGACACGCGTCCCGGGTGGAGCACAGCACCCTGTCAGCGGAGCCCGGCCGGTGCGATGCTGGAGGCGTCAGCGCTCTCCTGAGATCCCTCGGGATCCCCCGGGTAAGGAGTTCCGCCGTGCTGCGAGTCGCCGTCGTAGGCTCCGGGCCGAGCGGGTGCTACGCCGCCCAGAGCCTCGTCCAGCAGGACTCCGAGGTGCGCGTCGACGTCCTGGACCGGCTGCCGTGCCCGTACGGCCTGGTCCGCTACGGCGTGGCACCGGACCACGAGAAGATCAAGTCGCTCCAGAACAACCTGCGCACGGTCCTGGAGCACGACCGGGTCCGGTTCCTCGGCGGCGTCCAGGTCGGCCCGGGCGGGGTGCCGGTAGCGCGGCTGCGGGAGCTCTACCACGCGGTGGTGTACTGCGTGGGCGCCGCCACGGACCGGCATCTGGGCATCCCCGGGGAGGACCTGCCGGGCAGCTGGTCGGCGACGCAGTTCGTGTCCTGGTACAGCGCTCATCCGGACGCGGTGGACGACGGGTACCTGCGCGACGCCCGGTCGGCCGTGGTCATCGGCGTGGGGAACGTCGCCGTGGACGTCACCCGGATGCTGGCGCGGGGCCTGGCCGAGCTCACCCCGACCGACATGCCGCAGGCGGCCCTGACCGCGCTGGCGGCCAGCCGGGTGACGGAGATCCACATGGTGGGCCGGCGCGGCCCGTCCCAGGCCCGCTTCACCACCAAGGAGCTGCGTGAGCTGGGCACCCTGCCGGAGACGGACGTGGCCGTGGACCCGGCGGAGCTGGCGCTGGATCCGGGGTACGCGGACCCGTCCGCGCTGCCCGCCGCGCAGCGCCGCAACGTGGAGGTGCTGCGCGGCTGGGCCGAGGCGCCCCCGAAGGGTGCCCCCCGCCGCATCCGGCTCCGGTTCTTCCTGCGCCCCGTCGAACTGCTCGCCGAGCAGGGCCGTGTGGGCGCGGTGCGCTTCGAGCGGACGGCACCGGACGGACGCGGCGGCGTGACGGGCACGGGCCGGTACGAGGACATCGCCGCCCAGCTGGTGCTGCGCTCGGTGGGCTACCGCGGAGTACCCCTGGAGGGCCTGCCCTTCGACACGGCCACCGGCACCGTCCCGAACCTGTCCGGCCGCGTCCTGCGCGAGGGCGTCGTCACCCCGGGCGAGTACGTGGCGGGCTGGATCAAGCGGGGCCCGACCGGCGTCATCGGCACGAACCGCCCCTGCGCGAAGGAAACGGCGGCCTCCCTCCTGGAGGACGCCCCCGCGCTCGCCCTGAAGCCGGTCCTCGACGACCCCCTCCCGGCCCTGCGCGCCGAGGGCACCGACCCGGTCGAGTGGACGGGCTGGCAGTCGATCGAGCGCGCGGAGGCGGAGCTGGGGGCGTCACTGGGCCGCGGAGTGGTCAAGCTCCCCGACTGGGAGTCCCTGTTGAACGCCGCCCGTTCCTGACCCGGCCGGCCTGCCGGGCCGCCGCGTCGAGAAGCGCGCTCAACAGCCCGGGGAACCCGGGCCCGGCTCGCGGCGCGGGAACGCGGTGGTGAGGTGCGGGTGCCGGACCAGTACCGCCGTCGGTCCTATCCGGCACCCGGGGACCTCCGTCAACCGGCCGCGCACGCCGTGCCGTTGAGTGTGAACGCGGCCGGAGCGGCACTGTTGCCGCCGTGGCTCGCCTGGTAGCCGATGCTGACGCTCGCACCCGGCGCGATGCTGCCGTTGTACGCCGCGTTGGTGGCGGTGACCGCCCCGGAGGACGGCGCGTACGTGGCTCCCCAGCCGCCCGTGATGGTCTGGCCGGTGGGGAGGGTGAAGCCGAGTTTCCAGCCGTTGACGGTCGTCGTGCCGGTGTTGGTGAGGGTCACGGAGGCGGTCAGGCCGGTGTTCCAGGCGTTCACCGCGGCCGTCACCTTGCAGGCGCCGGGCTGGGGCTGGGGCGCCGGGCCCGAGCGGTCCAGGCCGAAGAAGGTGAGCACGCGGGACGCCATGCCGTGGGCGTACAGGTTGTGGCCGACGCCCTGGAGGCTGATGGCCTCGACGGGGGCCCGGTCGCCCGTGCCGCCGTAGCGGGTGCGGGTCCAGCCGGACTGGGGCGTGTCGGTGGCGGCCGGGGTCTGGCTCATGCCCTGCACGTTCGTCCACTGCTTGATCTGCTCCCCGAAGTTGGGGTAGCGCAGGACGTCGTCCTCGGTGCCGTGCCAGATCTGCATCCGGGGGCGGGGGCCGGTGTAGCCGGGGTAGGCGCCCCGGACCAGGTCGCCCCACTCGGCGGGGGTGCGGGTGACCGTGCCGCCGGAGCAGGCGCTGTTCCACTCGGAACCGTCGGTGGTGGCGAAGCAGCCGAACGGGACGCCCGAGAAGGCGGCGCCCGCGGCGAACACGTCGGGGTAGTCGCCGAGCAGGACGTTCGTCATCATCGCGCCGGAGGAGATGCCCGTCGCGAACACCCGGCCGGTGTCGGCGTCGTAGGTGCGGGTGACCCAGTCGATCATCGACTTGATGCCGACGGGGTCGCTGCCGCCGCCGCGGCGCAGCGCCTGGGGCGAGGAGACGTCGAAGCACTTGCTGCTGCGCGTGACGGACGGGTAGAGCACGATGAACCCGTACTGGTCGGCCAGCGTGTCGTACTCGGTGCCGTTGTACACGTCCGGGCCCGAGCCGGTGCACCAGTGCACGGCGACCACGACCGCCGGTTTCGGGGTGACGCTCTCCGGCACATACAGGTACATCCGCAGATTGCTGGGGTTCGTACCGAAGTTCGTGACCTCGGTGAGGGTGGCGGGTACCGCCCGCTCGCGGGCGGAGGCGGCGGGCGCGGTGAGCACCGTGGCCGCGAGCAGCGGCAGCAGCGCGGCGACGAGCGCGAGGAGCGTCGACCGCGGCCGTCTCCTCGCCGTGAGGTGGGGGGTGGCAGGCACGTCCGGGTCCCTTCCGTGGTGAGGCGCGGCTCGCAGGACGTCGTGCGGCGGTTCAGCAGGTGGAGTTCGTCTGGGTCAGCAGGGCCAGGCGCCAGGGCAGCCGGTAGTACTCGCCGCTGGCGGCGGGGTCCATGCCCTGGTAGAGGAACCGGAGGCGGCAGGGGTCGATGGTGAGGGTCTGGTCGACGCCGGCGCGGATCATCTCGCCGTGGCTGAAGTCCCTGGTCCAGGCGAGCTGTCCGGCCTGGAAGGCGACGTTGGTGGAGCGGGCGAAGGGGTTGGCCTCGGTGTCGGCCAGCGGTGTCCAGGCGCCGCCGAGGGTGTCGGCCCGCCAGGCCCGGAAGTAGCGCCGCCAGTCGGATCCGGTCGCGAGCGCCTCGACGAGCATGAGGTAGCCGCTGCCGTCGCCGAGCCGGTAGACGTTGCCCGCCTCGAAGAGGTCGAAGCGGTTGGGCTCGGACAGCACGATGGCGGTGTCGCGGAAGCCGTTCGGGAACTCGGCGCGCGTGGTGCGCGAGCGGTACTGGTGGCCGTTGCCGTCGGAGAAGAACAGGTAGCAGTCCGCCGCGTCGCAGATCGTCCAGAAGTCCAGCCAGGCGCCCTCGCCCTTGTTCTCGGTGACGATCGGGGGCTCGCCGGCGAAGAAGTTCCGCGGCGCGCTCCAACTGAGCGGGTCGGAGGGGTCTTTGGTGGTGGAGTAGGACGGCGGCCCCGTCTGGTAGACCATGTACCAGGTCTTCTGCGGCGCGAAGTAGAACACCTGGGGTGCGGCGGCGTACCGGGTGCCGATGTTCGGGTTGGCGTCGAGGAACGTCTGCGGCGCCGTGGCGGCGTCCGACCACTGGGCGAAGCTGGTGTACCCGAGGCTCCAGCGTCCCGCGGCGTCGGCGGTGGTGAAGTAGACGTGCCAGCGGCCCCGGTACCGGAACACCGTCGGATCCTTGACCGAGAGGACCGGATGGGCGGCGTCCGGCCGGGGGCCGATCAGCGGGCCGCTCGACGACCAGGTGAACGACCCGGGCAGGGAGCCCTCGCGGCCGGGCTGCGGCGAGCCCGCGGCGGCCGGTCCCGGTGACAGGGTCAGGGCGCCGACGGCCACCAGCATGAACACCAGCCCGCTGACGAACGTACGCATACGCGGAGTCCTCATCGACCCGCCCTCTCCTGAAGGGAAGCGTCCGCTCGGCATGGTGACATGGACATGGCTTTCATGGAAGCGCTCCCACACCATCGTCTCCCGATGACCAGGGCTGGCCGAATGTGTTCTGCGCGAGGCGTTGACTAGAAAGCGCTTGCCCCCTACGTTCCGTTCAGCAGTGTGACCCATCAGCGTCATCGCGCCGCCACGCGAAGACGCCCGACGAAGGCTGCCAGCACCGGGGACGTGCACCCCTGGAGCATGGCAACGCCTCCGGATCGGCCATCCGCAGCGCGCGCGGTGAACAACCTGGCGGACGAAGTTCATGTATCTGCACCACCAGGCACCACCAGGCACCATCACGGCACCACGAAGGGACGCACCCCACATGCGTACTCGCCCCCCACGCACAGCCGTACACAGATCCACCCTGGCCGTCGCCGCCGCATCCGCCCTGGTAACCATGGCGGTCCTGGCCGTTCCCCAGCCGGCCGGGGCCGCCGAGTCCTCACCGGTAGGGTTCGGCGCCGGGACGACCGGCGGCGGCAGCGCCTCGGCGGTCACCGTCTCGTCACTGAGCGCCTTCAAGTCCGCCGTGACCGGCAACGCGGCCAAGGTCGTGCGGGTCAACGGCCTGATCTCGCTGAGCGGCCAGGTCGACGTCGGGTCCAACACCACGGTGCTGGGCGTCGGTTCGGCCTCCGGATTCACGGGCGGCGGGCTGCGGCTGAAGAAGGTCACGAACGTCGTCATCCGCAACCTGAACATCAGCAAGCCGGTCGCACCCGCCGACGGCATCACCGTCGAGGGGTCCACGAAGGTCTGGATCGACCACAACTCCTTCTCGGCCGACCGCGACCACGACAAGGACTACTACGACGGCCTGCTGGACATCAACCACGGCGCGGACAACGTGACGGTGTCCTGGAACACCTTCAAGAACCACTTCAAGGGCTCGCTCGTCGGCCACAGCGACAACAACGCGAGCGAGGACACGGGCCGCCTGAAGGTGACGTACCACCACAACCACTTCAGCAACGTCTACTCGCGCATCCCCAGCCTGCGCTTCGGCACCGGGCACTTCTACAACAACTACGTCGAGGGCGCCGACACCGCCTGCCACTCGCGCATGGGCGCCCAGATGCTGGTCGAGAACAACGTCTTCCGCTCGACGAAGGTCGCGGTCACCACGAACCGCAGCAGCGACGTCGACGGATACGCCAACCTGCGCGGCAATGATCTCGGTGGAGCCGCTACCGAGATCTCGCGGGTCGGCAGCTTCACGAGCCCGCCCTACGGCTACTCGGCCGAGCCCGCCTCCTCCGTCGTCGCCTCGGTGACGTCGCAGGCGGGCGCCGGGAAGCTGTGAGCCCCAACCACCCCCACGACAGAAGGAATCGGGACATGACTTCTGCGACACGTCCGCGCGCCCGCAGGCGCGCGCTGACCGGCGCGCTGGCCACCCTCGGCCTGTCGGTTGGCATGATCATGACTACCAATGCCCCCACGGCGAGCGCCGCCACCTGGCCGACCCCCAACGGCAGCCAGGGGACCTCCTCCACCATCTCCGTGTCCGGCACCAAGGACTACGGGATGAAGCGGTTCTACGGCACCGGAAGCCTGGCCGGTGACGGCCAGGAGGAGGGCCAGGACCCGATCTTTAAGCTCGCAAACGGCGCGGTGCTGAAGAACGTCATCCTCGGCGCCCCCGCGGCCGACGGCATCCACTGCGAGGGCAGCTGCACGCTCCAGAACGTCTGGTGGGAGGACGTCGGCGAGGACGCCGCCACCTTCCGCGGCGGCTCCGGCGCCACGTACCACGTGATCGGCGGCGGCGCCAAGAAGGCGGCGGACAAGGTGTTCCAGCACAACGGCGGCGGCACGGTGAACATCTCCAACTTCGCGGTGCAGGAGTTCAAGACGTTCTACCGCTCCTGCGGCGACTGCTCCCAGCAGCACACGCGCAAGGTCAACCTCAACACCATCGACGTGACCGGCACGGGCTCCCTCGCGCGGATCGTCGGCATCAACGTCAACCGCAACGACGTGGCGACGCTGCGCGGCATCACCATCCGCAACGACGCCTCCCGCAAGGTCGTCCCCTGCCAGAAGTACAACAACAACACGGCGGTGGGCACCGGCCCCGACAGCACGAACTGCAAGTACAGCACCTCGGACATCACCTACAGGTAGTCCTCCCACGGTGAACGCGGCCGTACGGAGCACCCCGGTGCTTCGTACGGCCGCTGCGTCACGCCCGGCGCGTTCGCGGCCCGTCGGCCATCTCCCGCTGATAGCGGGTGTACGCGGCGCGCAGCTCGGCGCCCGGCCAGTCGGCGGGCAGCAGTTCGGCCGGCAGTACCGGGTCGGACAGCAGATGGCGTACGACGGCCGCGAACGCGGTCAGGCGGTCGGCGGGGCGGTCCGCGCGGGTGACGTGGGCGAGCAGCGCCCGCGCGGTGGCGGACCAGGTCTCCAGCGGCCACAGGCTCGCCGCCAGCTCGCGTGCCGGCCGGGCGGGGCGGGCCGTGCAGCGCTCGGCCACCCGGTCGAGGTCGTCGGGCAGGGTCCGGCTCAGGTTGGCGGGCCGGAGCCAGACGCCCTCGCGGAGTTCGGCGAGCCGCAGAGCGGTGAGCCGGGTCCGCAGGTCGGCGCGTTCGGCGGGGCCGCGGCCCGTCGCGGTGATCACCACCATCTCCCAGTCGCCGTCCCACGCGCGCGTGCGCGGGTGCACGGCGTCGTCCTGGCGGCGCTGGCGTTCCAGCAGCCGGTCGCTGAGGCGGTAGCCGGCGTCCGTGCGGCGCAGATCGCCGGCGGCCACCATCCGGCTGAGCGCCGCCCGCAGCGTGGAGCCGCCGACACCGAAGCCCTCCACGAGCCGCACCAGCTCCCTGACCGGCAGTTCGGCGGGATGCGTGCCGAGCAGCAGGCTCAGCACGACCGACCGCGCGGACAGCGGGCGCAGGTCTAGCGCGCCGGACCTGGCCGGGTCGTTCATCGGCATGGTCACGTACTGTACGCGGCGGAATTCGGTGTTGCACGATTGCTGCGGCCGTAGGAAGAGTGCAACACTCGGAATATGGTCTCGACACGCGACGGACAGCGGGCTCCCGGCGGACCCGCCACGCACGACGTCACCAACCAGGCCCCGCCCCTCGCTCCGTACGACGCCTCCGACGACACGGCGCTGCTCCAGGGGCTGCGGCGGGAGGGGGCCGGCTGGGCAGAGGAGGACCTGCGGCGGCTCGGCAGGCTGGCCGGCAGCGCCCAGGCGCAGGAGTGGGCCGACCTGGCCAACCGGCACGAGCCGGAGCTGCGCACCCACGACCGGTACGGCCACCGTGTCGACGAGGTCGCGTTCCACCCGAGCTGGCACCACCTGATGCGCACGGCGATCGCCGAAGGACTGGCCGGGGCGCCCTGGGCCGACGACAGGCCCGGCGCCCATGTCGCCCGGACCGCGGGCGGACTGGTGTGGGGCCACACGGAGGCGGGGCACGGCTGCCCGACGTCGATGACCTACGCGGCCGTCCCCGCGCTGCGCAGGCAGCCGGAGCTGGCGAAGGTCTACGAGCCGCTGCTGACCAGCCGGGAGTACGACCCGGACCTCCGGGTGCCCACGCAGAAGCCGGGCCTGCTGGCGGGCATGGGGATGACCGAGAAGCAGGGCGGCTCCGACGTCCGGACGAACACCACGGCGGCCACGCCCACGGCCGAGCCCGGCGTGTACACCCTGCGCGGGCACAAGTGGTTCACCTCGGCGCCGATGTGCGACGTGTTCCTGGTGCTGGCGCAGGCCCCGGGCGGGCTGTCGTGCTTCCTGGTGCCCCGCGTACTGCCCGACGGCACCCGCAACACCTTCCGCATCCAGCGTCTGAAGGACAAGTTGGGCAACCGGTCCAACGCCTCCGCCGAGCCCGAGTTCGACGGGACCGTCGCCTGGCTGGTCGGCCCGGAGGGGCAGGGCGTCAGGACCATCATCGAGATGGTCAACTGCACGCGGCTGGACTGCGTGATGATGTCGGCCGCGCTGATGCGCAAGTCCCTCGTCGAGGCGGGGCACCACGCGCGCCACCGCAGCGCGTTCGGCGCCCGGCTGGTGGACCAGCCGCTGATGCGCAACGTTCTGGCCGATCTGGCGCTGGAGTCCGAGGCCTCCACGACGCTCGCCCTGCGGCTGGCCGGGGCGGCCGACCGGGCGGTCCGCGGGGACGCGGGCGAGGCCGCGTTCCGCCGGATCGCCACGGCCGTCGGCAAGTACTGGGTGACCAAGCGGGGCCCGGCCTTCACCGCGGAGGCCCTGGAGTGCCTGGGCGGCAACGGCTACGTCGAGGACTCGGGCATGCCCCGGCACTACCGCGAGGCTCCTCTGCTGTCGATCTGGGAGGGCTCGGGGAACGTCAACGCCCTCGACGTGCTGCGGGCGCTGAGCCGCGAACCGGGCACCGCCGAGGCGCTGTTCGGGGAACTCGCCCTGGCGCGGGGCGCGGACGCCCGGCTGGACGCGGCCGTGACCGGGCTGAAGCACCAGCTGTCCGAGGCGACCGAGGCGACCGCCCGCCGGCTCGTGGAGCGGATGGCGCTGACGCTCCAGGCCTCCCTCCTCGTCCGGCACGCCCCACCGGCCGTCGCCGACGCGTTCTGCGCGACGCGGCTCGGGGGCGACTGGGGGAACGCGTTCGGGACACTGCCCGAGGGGACGGGGCTCGACACGATCCTGGAGCGTGCGCTGCCCGGCGGGGACTGAACCACAGTCAGCCAACCAGCACTCAGTTCGCGCACAGTCATCTCCCGATTCCGCTTCGTTGTCAGTGCCGTGGTGCAGACTCCCCGTCAGTCGCCACTTCGCTGGGGAGGACAACGTGTTCAGGGGGATCGACGAGGTCGACTGGGCCTCACTGCGCCATGCGTACGGCAGCGCGGAGGACGTGCCCGGATTACTGCGGGGACTGGCCTCCGCCGACCCGGCCGAGCGGGAGACCGCGCTCGACGGGATGTACGGCGCCGTGCACCACCAGGGAGACGTGTACGACTCGACGCTCGCCTGTGTTCCGTTTCTCCTCGCGCTCGCCGTCCGCGAGGAGGTGCGGGACCGGGCGGGGGTCGTGGAGCTCCTCGTCAGCATCGGCGACATCGACGGGGCCTCCGGTGCGCTCGCCGCGCGAGCCCGTGAGGCCGTGCGCGCGGGCGCCGAGGTCTTCGTCCGGCTGGCCGGGGACGCGGACGCCGGGGTGCGCCGGGCCGCCGCCGGGGCGGTCGTCCGGTTCCTCGACCGGCCGGAGCGGGTGCTCGCCCTGGTGCGGGAGCGGATCGGCGTGGAGCGGGACGACCGGGTCCTGATCGCCCTGGCCGAGGGCCTCGGCGCGTTCACACAGCGGTACCGCCCGGCCGGCGATCCCCACGCCGCCGAGGCGGTGCGCCTGCTGGCCGAGCTGAGCGGGCCCCCGTACGGCCCCGGGCTGCGGCTCGCCGCGCTCGGCCAGCTCGCGGCATGCGCCCCGGAGCGGCTTCCCGCGGATCTCGTACCGGCCGTCGTCCGGCTGCTCAGGGAGAGATCCGGGCAGCGCACCCGGTCGGCACCCGCACCGGACTGTCCCGGCGGGGACACGCTCGCCGGGCGGCTGCGGCGCCTGCGCCCCTCGGACGAGGAGGGCTCCCAGCTGCTGCGGACGCTGCACTCCGCGCTCGGCAGCCGGGTGGCCGACCGGGTCGCCCTGCTGTGCGGGCAGTTGACCAGCCCGGATGCCCTCGACCGGTGCAACGCCGTGTGGATGGCGGCCGGGCTGTTCCGCGAGTGGCGTACGGACCAGGCGGAGCCGGTCACCCTCATTGGTACCCAACTGGGCGCCGAGGAGGACCGGTTGCACGACGCGGCGGTCGCCGTCCTGGTGGAACTCCACGAGCTGGCCGCGCCCGCTGCGGATTCCCTCCACGCGCTGGTGACGTACCGCCCCGAGCTGCGCATACGGCACCGGGAGCGGGGTGGGCCGACCCTGGGCGGCCCGCTCAAGGCACTGGCCAGGACCGGGGACACGCGGGCCGTGCCGGTGCTGGGCGAGGTACTGGCGGGCCCGGTCGTACCGCACGATCTGGGGCGGGTGATACCCCACCTGGGCCGGGCCGCCGCGCCGCTCGCTCCGGCCTTGCGCCGGCGCCTCGCGCGGGTGCCGCTGGACGGCCCCGACACCCAGCAGCGGGCCGTTCCCCTGCTGTCGGCGCTCACGGCACTGGGCGACGTCGAGTCCTTACCGGCGGTGCTGCGCCTGCTGCGCGGCATGCCGGAGGAGCTGCCGGGGCGTGACGCCGTCACGGAGGCGGCGGTGCGGGCCCTGGGCGCCTTCGGCAGCGCCGCGGGCGAGGCGATACCGGATCTGCGGAGGCTGCTGGAGACGGACTGCGCCGTCGCGGCGGCGGACGCCCTGTGGTCGGTCACGGGGGACGTGGACGCCGTACTGCCCGCCCTGCTCGGGGCGTTGACCGACCCCGGGAGCGGCCCGCACCGCCGCGCGGCGGCTGCGGACGTGCTCGGACGGCTGGGCCCGGCGGCCCGTCCCGGCCTGCCCGGACTGCGCCGGATGACCGGCTCCGGCGACGCGCGGGAGCGGGCCACGGCCGCGTGTGCGGTGTGGCGGACGGCCGGGGAGCCGGAACAGGTCCTTCCCGTCCTGCGCTCCGCGTGGACGGAACACCCGCGCACACGGACGACGATCGCCGAGTGCGTGGCCGCCCTGGGGCCGGCGGGAGCGCCCCTGCACGACCTGCTGCGAGCGGAACTCGCCTCCCCACGACGGCACCTGGCCGACTCCGGCGGCTCCGGCATCCACGCGGACCTGGGGTTGGTGCGGGTGTGCCGGGAGGCACTGGCCGGGGAGGGTGCCGGTAGGCGTCAGTCGGTGGCACTGGCCGGGGAGGGGTGCCGGTTAGACGCCTCCCGGTGGCACCGGCCGAGGAGAGGGCACCGACAAACGCCACCCGGTGACACCGGCCGAGAAAGAGCACCGACAAACGCCGCCCGGTGACACCGGCCGGGGAAGGGCGCCGGCAGGCGTCACCGGTGGCGTTCGCCAGTAGACGGCCCCTGGCGTGACGCCGGCAGGGGTCCCCGTGGCCTGACACCAGCAGGGGCTCCCCGTGGCGTGGCGCCCGTATGGGCTCCCCGCGGTGTGACGCCGGGAGGGCGTCATCCCGTCGTCCGCCCCCACATCGGCCCGAAGCGGGACCACTCGGCGTCCCACTGGTCGATGCGGCGGCGCTCCAGGCGGCCGCGGACCGCGCGGCCGGCCGCGAGGGGCACGGCGGCGGCCCCGAGGCCCGCCACGCCGCCGGTCAGACAGGCCCGTACACGGGCCTGGGTCTCGGTGACGGGCCGGGTCACCTGGCGGC
This sequence comes from Streptomyces lomondensis, assembly GCF_014651035.1. Lineage (GTDB taxonomy): Bacteria > Actinomycetota > Actinomycetes > Streptomycetales > Streptomycetaceae > Streptomyces > Streptomyces lomondensis. Next base: position 409,242 of record NZ_BMWC01000004.1, on the reverse strand, counting down.
CCTCGGGATCCGTCCACACCGTGACCGGGCTGCCGGCGGCGCTGCCCGCCGGGACCCGTACCTGGCCGGAGTGCGGGGAACCGTCCGCGGCGGTCCACATCGCCTCCGCCCACACCTGCTCGGCGCGGGAGACGCTGTGGTTCCCGGCGGCCGTCCCCGGAGCCCGTTCGGTGAGCCGTGCCACGAGGGGACGCCACTCGGCGCGCTCCCGGTCCAGCCCGTCCTCGACGGACCGGCCCACCGCCGTGCCCGCCAGCACCCCGACGAACGCGGTGAGCAGCCACACGCCCAGGACGACCCAGGCCTCCACCCTGTCGGCGCGGCGCTTGAGCGGATTGCGCCGCCAGCGCCACAGCCACACCTGCGGACCACGTAATGCCATCGCGGGCATCCTCCTCACGAGCCCATGGCCATCCCGCCGCCCTCCCCATACGGAAGAGGGCCACTGGATGCTCACCGCACCTGGTCGGCGGGGGGCCGCGCGTGCGTCCCCTGGTCCGTGCCGACGCCCGCCGACACCCTCCTGACCTGCTCCGGAGCCCGCTCCAGGGGTCACTGTCAGTGGTGGGGTGCAGACTGGCCGGTGTCTGGGACGAGGGCGTCGACGAGGACGCCGCGGAGGTGATCGGCATGACCGAGGTAATGCTCGCCGTGGGCACGCGCAAGGGCCTGTTCATCGGGCGCCGCAGGGGTGGCGGCGCCTGGGAGTTCGACGAGAGTCCCTACTTCAACGCGCAGGCCGTGTACTCGGTCGCCATCGACACCCGCACCGCGGCCCCGCGGCTGCTGGCCGGCGGCGACAGCGCGCACTGGGGCCCGTCCGTGTTCCACTCCGACGACCTGGGCCGGACATGGACCGAACCGGCCCACCCGGCCGTCAAGTTCCCCAAGGACACGGGGGCGTCCCTGGAGCGGGTGTGGCAGCTGCACCCGGCCGCCGCCGAGCCGGACGTGGTGTACGCGGGCACCGAACCGGCCGCGCTGTACCGCTCGGAGGACCGCGGGGAGACGTTCGAGCTCGTCCGGCCCCTGTGGGAGCACCCGACGCGCTCGAAGTGGATGCCGGGCGGCGGCGGTGAGGGACTGCACACGGTGCTCACCGACGCGCGCGACCCGCAGGCGGTCACGGTCGCCGTCTCGACCGCCGGCGTGTTCCGCACGCGGGACGGCGGCGCGAGCTGGGCGCCGTCGAACTCGGGGGTCGCCGCGGTGTTCCTGCCCGACCCGAACCCGGAGTTCGGCCAGTGCGTGCACAAGATCGCACGGGACGCGGCGAACCCGGACCGGCTCTACCTGCAGAACCACTGGGGCGTGTACCGCAGCGACGACGCGGGCGCGCACTGGACGGACATCGGCGAGGGCCTGCCGTCCACGTTCGGTTTCGCGGTGGCGGCCCATCCGCACCGAGGGGACACGGCGTACCTGTTCCCGATCAACGCCGACGCCGACCGGGTCCCGGCCGACCGCCGGTGCCGCGTCTACCGGACGGCGGACGCGGGCAAGACCTGGGAGCCGCTCTCGGCGGGGCTGCCCCAGGAGGACCACTACGGCACGGTGCTGCGCGACGCGATGTGCACGGACGACGCGGATCCGGCGGGCGTCTACTTCGGCAACCGCAACGGCGAGGTGTTCGCGTCGGCGGACGACGGCGACAGCTGGCAGCAGCTCGCCTCGCATCTGCCGGACGTGCTGTGCGTGCGGGCCGCGGTCGTCGGCTGAGGCGCGGAAGGTGCAGGGGGGCGGGAGGGTGTTGGGACGCGCTCGCGTGCGGGCCTTGGCCACCGGTTGATGGCCGCTGCCCGTACGGCAGTAGGGTGACGCGCGTGGCACCACGACCCTTGCATGAAATCGTCGAAGCGGGCTGGGCGAAGGCCCTGGAACCGGTGGCCGAACGCGTCGCCGCGATGGGGGACTTCCTCCGCGCGGAGATCGCCGCGGGACGCACCTACCTCCCGGCCGGGCCGAACGTCCTGCGGGCCTTCCAGCAGCCCTTCGACGACGTACGCGTCCTGATCGTCGGTCAGGACCCGTACCCCACCCCGGGGCACGCGGTGGGGTTGTCGTTCTCGGTCGCGCCCGAGGTGCGGCCGCTGCCCGGCAGCCTCATCAACATCTTCCGGGAGCTGAACGCCGACCTGGGGCTGCCCCAGCCCTCCAGCGGTGACCTCACGCCCTGGACCCAGCAGGGCGTGCTCCTGCTCAACAGGGCGCTCACTACGGCCCCGCGCAAGCCCGGCGCCCACCGGGGCAAGGGCTGGGAGGAGGTCACGGAGCAGGCGATCCGGGCCCTGGCGGCGCGCGGCAAGCCGCTGGTGTCCATCCTGTGGGGCCGTGACGCCCGCAATCTGCGCCCGCTGCTGGGCGACCTGCCCTCCGTCGAATCCGCCCACCCCTCCCCCATGTCGGCCGACCGGGGCTTCTTCGGCTCCCGCCCGTTCAGCCGGGCCAACGACCTGCTGATCCGCCAGGGCGGCCAACCGGTGGACTGGCGCCTGCCGTGACCGGGGCGTCGGGCGGCTCCGGGTTCCTCGCCGTGGACTCCGGCGGGTCCGGGCTCCGGGCGGTCGTGGGGACCGCCGAGCGCGGGCCGCTGGCCCGGAGCGCGTCCGGGGAACCGGTCCGCACGGGTGAGCGGGGCCTCGACCCCGGGCACTTCATGGCGCAACTGCTGCCGCTGGTCCGCGCGTTGACCGCCGAGGCCGGGCCGGTGCCGCTGACCGCCGCCGTCGTCGGCGCGGCCGGGCTCGCGTCCCTGGGGGACGCGCTGCGCGCCGAACTGCCGGGTGCCCTGGCCCGGGAGCTGGGGGTGCGGAGGGTCGCGCTGGCCGCCGACGCGGTGACCGCGTACGTGGGGGCCCTCGGGCCCCGGCCGGGCGCGGTGATCGCCGGTGGTACGGGACTGATCGCGGTCGGCACGGACCTGACCGGCTGGCGCCGCGCGGACGGCTGGGGGCATCTGCTCGGCGACTGCGGCGGCGGCGCCTGGATCGGCCGGGCGGGCCTGGAGGCCGCGCTGCGGGCCCATGACGGGCGGGAGGGCGGCTCGGCCCGGTTGCTGGCGTGCGCCGAGGACATGTTCGGGCCCGTGGCGGGGCTGCCCGGCGCGCTGTATCCACGGCCGGACCGGCCCGCCGTGCTCGCCTCCTTCGCGCCCTGGGTGGCCGCCTGCGCGGACGCGGATCCCGTGGCGACGGGCATCCTGCGCGCCGCCGCCCGGCACCTGGCCGACTCCGCGGCGGCCGTGTGCCCCGCGGCCGGTGAACCCCGCGTCGCCGTCACCGGCGGCCTGTTCAAGCTGGGCGACCCGCTCCTCGGGCCCCTGGACGAGGAACTGGCCACGCGGCTGCCGCGGGCGCGGCGGGTGCCGGCCGAGGGCGACCCGCTGCACGGCGCGGTCCGCATGGCGGCAGAGCTGAGCACCGGTTCGCTCACCCTGCCGGGTGACGCGGCGATGCTGTCCGTGACCACCCTGTCGGGTGATTGATCCGATCACGCCCGAGCCGTACGCAACTTATCCGTACGTAACTCATCAGACAAAACCGGACGGATACCGCTCACCTGCCCCCTCCCCGAACAGGGGAGCCCAAGAAGCCAGTAACATGCGGCGCCATGAGTTCCCCCACTGGGCCCGCGGATGGCCTGCCAGTACGAATGCCGCGCCCCCGCCAGCCCGGACGGCACCGCCGTCCCGAGCCGCTGGTTGCTCCCGAGGGCGCGCCCGCGCTCGTCCTCGCCGTGCCGGGGACGCCCAGTAGCGCCACGCGCAGCCTCGCCGAGGAGGTCGTGAGCATCGCCCGCTCCGAGCTGCCCGGCCTCGACGCCCGCATCGGGTACCTCGACGGGGGCAACGCGGAATTTCCCTCGCTCCAGGCCGTGCTCGTGCACGCCGCCGAGGAGCGCACGGCCCGTTTCGAGCAGGCCCGGGCCGCCGGCATGGACGTCAAGATGCCCGACGGCCCCGTCGCCGTCGTCGTGCCGCTGCTCGCCGGCCCGGACAGCGCCCTGCTGCGCCAGGTCCGCCAGGCCCTCATGGAGAGCCGTGTCGCCGCTGAGCTGACCGACGTCCTCGGTCCGCACCCGCTGCTCGCCGAGGCGCTGCACGTGCGGCTCTCCGAGGCCGGTCTGGCCCGCGCCGACCGCGCCCGGCTGTTCACCGTGGCGACCGCCGCGGACGGCATCATCCTGGCGTCCGTCGGTGGTGACGAGGCCGTGCAGGCGGCCGGGATCACCGGCATGCTGCTCGCCGCGCGCCTCGCGGTGCCGGTGATGGCTGCGGCCCTGGACCAGGAGGGCTCCATCGCGTCCGTCGCCGAGCAGCTGCGGTCCTCGGGCTCGCAGCAGCTGGCCCTCGCGCCGTATCTGATCGGCCCGGAGATCGAGCCGGGGCTGGTCGAGGAGGCCGCGAAGGAGGCGGAGTGCTCCGCCGCGGAGTCGCTCGGGCCCTACCCGGCGATCGGGAAGCTGGCCCTGGCCAAGTACACGACGGCGCTGGGCATCACGCCGCAGCAGCCGCAGGGGGCGCCGGTTCGCTGACGTTCCTCAGGAGGCCCGCTTCGGTGTTCGGAGCGGGCCTTCGCCGTTCGGGGTCTGGTTTGTCGGCCGGATGCGGGTGCGTTGTGGCTGGTCGCGCCCACGCGGCGGAGCCGCACATGTCACAGCCCCGCGCCCCTTGGGGCCGTTCAGCCGAGGACCACGCAGGATGCCGCCGGCACCCTGATCGAGCCGCCCCGCCGTGGGATTCCCGTGTGCGGGTCCGCGGCGAACCACGTCACGTCACCCGAGCGTTCGTTCGCGACGTAGAGGAAGCCGCCGGAGGCCGTGAGGGCGCGCGGCCAGTGGCCGCCGCAGGGCACCGTGGCGACCAGCCGCAGTCCCTCTCCCTCGACGGCGAGGACGGACAGGACGTCGTCGCCGCGGGTCGCGGTCCACACGAAGCGGCCGTCGGGCGAGGCGGCGATGCCCGACGGGTAGGCGTCGCCCGCCGGCGCGCCGGGCAGGACCGGGGTCTCGGCCAGCGGGGTCAGCACGCCTTCGGCCGCGTCCCAGCGGCAGACGGTGATGGACGGGCTGAGCTCGTTGACGACGTACGCGTGCCCGCCACCCGGGTGGAAGGCCAGGTGACGCGGGCCCGAGCCGGGCCGCAGGGCGGTCTCCCGGTGCACGGCGAGGGTGCCGTCCGTCAGCGTGCACACCCGCACCGAGTCGGTGCCGAGGTCGACGCTGACGGCCCAGCGGCCGCTCGGGTCGGGCTGCACCTGGTGGGCGTGCGGCCCCTGCTGGCGTGGAGTGTGCGGGCCCGCGCCGGTGTGCCGGAGCACGCCGGAGACCGAGCGCGCGAGGGTGCCGTCGGGGCGGACGGGGACGGCGGTGACGCTGCCGGAGCCGTAGTTGGCGGTGAGGAGATGCCCGTCGAAGAGGCTGAGGTGCGTCGGCCCGCTGCCGCCGACCGGCACGGGCGGCCCGGCCGGCTCGGGCCTGTCCCCGCTCACCCGGTACGCGGCCACGGCGCCCTCGGCCGTCTCACTGACCGCGTACAGCGTCTCACCGTCGGGCGAGAGGGCCAGATAGGACGGGTCGAGGACGGATTCGACGCTGCCGAGGACGGTCAGCGCGCCGCTGTCGGGGTCGGCTTCCGCCGTCACGATGCCGGGGCCGCCGGCCGCCGTGAACGACCCGATGAATGCCCGCCGCCTGCCGTTGTCCGCCACCGCTGTCCCCTCTCGTCCCCGGGCCGCCCGGAACGACCGCGCAGCCGATCATGCGCGGTCTAGACCAAAGGGTCAAGGAGTCGGGGAGGCGTGGCTCGCCCCGGCGCCACCGCACGCACTCGGCGGCAGCCGTGCGGGACCGCCTCAGGCCCCGGCCAGCGGAGAGCCCGAGGGGGTGCGCAGCGGCCGGGCTAGCTCGGCCAGGGCCCGTTCCAGGCCGTGCAGATGGGCCAGGACCGGTTCGGTCGCGGACGGGCCGTCCGCCTGGACCAGGACGTCCCCGCCCTCGGTGAGCGCCTCGACCGCGGCCTCCACCCGCCGGCAGGCCGTGGCCAGCCGGGCGTCGTGGGAGGCCTCCGGGTCGGCGGCGACGGCGACCAGGCCGCGGACCTCGCGGGCGCAGTCGTCGAGGAGGGCGAGCACATGCCGGGCCCGCCGCTTGCGGCCGAGCATCGGGTTCAGCGGGTGCACCAGCGGGGCGACCGAGAGCCGTACCCGGGCGAGCAGTTGTTCCAGCTCGGCGACCCGCGGGGCCGGGTCTGCGTCCGCGGCTCCGGCCAGGCGCCGGGCGGTCTCGGCGGCGCAGGCGTGGACGCAGCGCAGGGCCCGCTGGATCCAGGCGTCGGTGACGCTGTGGGTGGTGACGGGCAGGACGAGGATCACGGCCAGCGCGGCACCGAGCGCCCCGACGCCGGTCTCGGCGAGCCGCAGGGCGAGCAGGCCGGGGCCGAGCACGCCGAGGAGGCCGTAGAGCAGCCCGGCGAGGAGGGTGACCCACAGCATCATCCAGGTGTAGGACACGGCGGCCGTGTAGAAGACGCCGAAGACGCAGGCGGCGGCGAGGACGGCCGTGACGGCCGGGTCCCCGTCGACCGGCAGGGCGACGACGAGGCCGAGGGCGATGCCGATGACCGTGCCGAGCAGCCGCCGGAAGCCGCGGACCAGGGTCTCGCCGCGCGAGGTGGTGTTGACGAAGATCCACCAGGTGGCGCCGACGGCCCAGTACCAGCGCTGCCCGGAGACCAGCTGCCCGACGACGAGGGCGAAACCCGCTCCGGCGGTGGCCTGGATCGCCTGGCGGGTGGTCACCCGGGCCAGGCCCGTGCCGCCCGGCGGGGCGGGCACGGCGGGCGGGGGCAGGCGGCGCTCGTAGCACCACAGCCCGAAGCGCACCGCGGCGGCGGTGAGGACGGAGAGCAGGACCGCGGCGTACAGCTCGGGCAGCTGGTCCGTGGTGGCGTGCAGGAACTGCGCCACGAAGAAGGTCATGAACGCGAACACGCCGAGGCTGTGGCCGCGCGGTCCCCAGCGGCGCGCGTACACACCCGCGCCGACCACGGCGAGGAAGGCGAGGTCCCGGGCCACCGGGTGGTCGTGCAGTTCGGCGGCGGCGGTGAGCACGGGCAGTCCGACGGCGGGCAGCAGCGCGGTGGTGACCGCCTGGCCGCGGACCGTGGCGTCGGTGACGGTGAACAGGGCGAGCAGGGCGGCGAGACCGCCGGTGACGGCCCCCGTGAGGGAGTGCCCGGCGAGACCGCACACGGCGACCGCGAGCGCGACGCCGAGCACGGCTCGCGCGCCGAACCGCAACCGCGTGCGCCCCGGATCCGGAGCCACGAACACCCTCTTCAGCACTGTTTACCGCCCCCTTCGACGCCCGGCACGAGAACACATGAAAAAGGCGCCGCGGGGTCCGCAGCGCCATCGACGCATCCATATCAGCATCCCGGGCGCCACTGGCTCAACAGGCTCCTTCTAGACTGGGCCATTGGTACAGCGAGAGCGGCTGCGGAGCGGCCGCGGCAGAGCCAACGGACGAGGAGGGGCGCGGCATGCCCGTGGACGAGCTCGACACCCGCATCCTGCGGCTGCTGCTGGAGCAGCCGCGCACGAGCGTGCGCGAGTACGCCCGGATCCTCGGTGTCGCCCGGGGCACGCTCCAGGCGCGGCTCGACCGCCTGGAGCGCGCGGGCGTGATCACGGGCGCGGCACCGGCCCTCTCCCCCGCCGCGCTCGGGCATCCGGTGCTCGCGTTCGTGCACATCGAGGTCACCCAGGGCCATCTCGACGAGGTGGGCGACGCACTGGCGGCGGTCCCGGAGATCGTCGAGGCGTTCTCGATCACGGGCGGCGGGGATCTGCTGGCCCGGGTCGTGGCGCGGGACAACGCGCATCTGGAGGACGTCGTCCAGAAGCTGATCAGCATGCCCGGGGTCGTCCGCACCCGCACGGAGGTCGCCCTGCGCGAGCGGGTCCCGCACCGGCTGCTGCCGCTGGTGGAGTCGATCGGCCGCGCCGCCCGGTCCTGACCCCCTCCCGGTCGTTGGATCTTGGTCTTTGACATGCTGACACCATGAGCAATCTCGGCGGCATATCGGTCATCTTCGATCTCGACGGAACGCTCGTGGACAGCGAGCCGAACTACTACGAGGCGGGCCGGCGGACCCTCGCCGAACACGGCGTCACCGACTTCGGCTGGGCGGACCACGAGCGGTACGTCGGCATCAGCACGCAGGAGACGGTCGCGGACTGGAAGGAGCGGTACGGCCTGCGGGCCTCCGTGGAGGAGCTGTTCACCGCCAAGAACCGCCGCTATCTCGAACTCGCCCGTGCCTCCACGCGCGCCTACCCCGAGATGCGCGAGTTCGTCGAGCTGCTGGCGGCCGAGGGCGTCCCCATGGCCGTGGCTTCCGGCTCCTCGCCCGAGGCCATCGAGGCGGTCCTGGCCGGCACGGGCCTGAACACCCGCCTGCGGACCGTCGTCTCGGCCGACGAGGTCGCGCACGGCAAGCCCGCCCCGGACGTCTTCCTGGAGGCGGCCCGCCGGCTCGGGTCGGACCCGGGGGACTGCGTGGTACTGGAGGACGCCGCCCCGGGCGCGGCCGCCGCGCACGCGGCGGGGATGCGCTGCATCGCGATCCCGTACGTCCCGGCGCAGGCGGACGCACCGGAGTTCAGCACCGCCGGCCTGCTCCTGCCGGGTGGCCAGAAGGAGTTCACGGCGCGGACGGCGTACGAGTGGCTGGTGCGCTCGGCCGGTCTTTCCTGAACTCACCTCTCCCGACCCGTTGACGCTCCCCCGTCCCCTCCCTAGGGTCTGGTCGATCACTCGCACAAGGTTCGATATCCCGAACATTATTGAGCACGTGGACCCGTGGAGGAGCACACACATGGCACGGCCCCTCTCCAGACGATCCCTTCTCCAGGCCGCGACCCTCGCCGCGGCCGTACCCGCGCTCTCCCGGACGGCGACCGGGCGGGCCACGGCGGCCCCCGCCGCCGCGGCGCTCGCCGCGGCCGCCGCCCCGTCCGCCTGGACCGTACGGCCGTTCGGGCTGGAGGAGGTGCGCCTCGGCCGGGGCGTCTTCGCGGACAAGCGGAAACTGATGCTGGATCACGCCCGCGGCTACGACGTGAACCGGCTGCTCCAGGTGTTCCGCGCCAACGCCGGCCTGTCCACGGGCGGCGCGGTCGCGCCCGGCGGCTGGGAGGGGCTGGACGGCGAGGCCAACGGCAACCTGCGGGGCCACTACCCCGGCCACTTCCTGACCATGCTGGCGCAGGCGTACCGCAGCACGAAGGAGCAGGTGTTCGCCGACCGGATCGGCACCATGGTCGGCGCGCTGACCGAGGTGCGCGCGGCGCTGCGGCGTGATCCGGCGGTGCTCAGCGTCGCCGGCAGGTTCGGGACGGCGGCGGAGAACGTACGGGGCTCCTACCAGTACGTCGACCTGCCCGCCACCGTGCTCGGCGGGGCCTCGGCCGTCACCCTGTCGGTCTGGGTGAAGCCCACGCACGACGCCGACTGGGCCCGGATCTTCGACTTCGGCAACGACACGAACCGGTACCTGTACCTGGCCGCCCGCAACCAGGCCGGGGTGCCGCGCTTCGCCGTCACGACCTCGGGTCCCGGCGGTGAGCAGGGCCTCAACGGCACGGCCCCGCTGCCGCTGAACCAGTGGAGCCACCTGGCGGTCACGATCGCGGGCGGCACCGGCACCCTCTACGTCAACGGCACCGCCGTCGCGCGGAACACCGCGATGAACCTCACCCCGGCGGCGCTCGGCACGCTGAAGAACAACTGGCTCGGCCGCTCGAACTACTCGGCCGACCCGGCCTTCGCGGGCGCCTTCGAGGAGTTCAACGTCTTCTCGCGGGCCCTGACCGCCGCCGAGATCACCGAGTTGCAGGGCCGCCGCGCCGCCGACGCCTCGACGGGCCGGGGCGACCTGGCGTCGTACGCCTTCGACGAGACGACCGGCGGGAGCTTCGCGGACGCCTCCGGCCGGGGCCTGAGCGCCACCCTGCGCCGCACCTGGGGCGGGCCCAGCCACCCCGGGTTCCTCGCGGCGTACCCGGAGACGCAGTTCATCGAACTGGAGTCGAGGACCACCCCCGACTACACCAAGGTGTGGGCGCCGTACTACACCGCGCACAAGATCCTCCGCGGTCTGCTGGACGCGTACACCGCCACGGGCGACGCCCGGGCCCTCGATCTCGCGTCCGGCATGTGCGACTGGATGTACTCGCGGCTGTCCAAGCTGCCGGAGTCCACGCTCCAGCGCATGTGGGGGATCTTCTCCAGCGGCGAGTTCGGCGGCATCGTCGAGGCGATCTGCGACCTGCACACCATCACCGGCAAGGCCGAACACCTCGCGCTGGCCAAGCTGTTCGACCTGGACCGGCTGATCGACGCGTGCGCCGCGAACAACGACATCCTCGACGGGCTGCACGCCAACCAGCACATCCCGATCTTCACCGGCTATGTGCGGCTGTACGACGAGACGCGCGAGGAGCGCTACCTCACGTCGGCGAAGAACTTCTGGGACATGGTCGTACCGCACCGCATGTACGGCATCGGCGGCACCAGCACCGGAGAGTTCTGGAAGGCCCGGGACGTGATCGCGGGCACGATCAGCGCGACCACGGCCGAGACCTGCTGCGCGTACAACATGCTCAAGCTGAGCCGGACCCTGTTCTTCCACGAGCAGGACCCGAAGTACATGGACTACTACGAGCGGGCCCTGTACAACCAGGTCCTCGGCTCGAAGCAGGACAAGCCGGACGCGGAGAAGCCGCTCGTCACGTACTTCATCGGGCTGACGCCCGGTCATGTCCGGGACTACACGCCCAAGCAAGGCACCACCTGCTGCGAGGGCACCGGCATGGAGAGCGCCACGAAGTACCAGGACTCGGTGTACTTCGCGAAGGCCGACGGCAGCGCCCTGTACGTCAACCTGTACAGCCCGTCCACGCTGACCTGGGCGGAGAAGGGCGTCACGGTCACCCAGACCACCCGCTTCCCGGAGGAGCAGGGCAGCACGCTGACCTTCGGGGGAAGCCGGGCCTCCTTCACGCTGCGGCTGCGGGTGCCGTCGTGGGCGACCGCCGGGTTCCGGGTGACCGTCAACGGGAGGGCTGTGTCCGGGACTCCGAAGCCGGGGAGCTACTTCGAGGTGTCCCGGACCTGGCGGGCCGGCGACACCGTCCGCATCGCCATGCCGTTCCGGACACGGGTGGAGAAGGCCCTCGACGACCCGTCGCTCCAGACCCTCTTCCACGGCCCGGTCAACCTGGTCGCCCGTGACGCGTCCACCGAGTGGCTGAAGGTCGGGCTGTACGGCAACGCCGGTCTCTCCGGCGACCTGGCGCACTCCCTGACACCGGTGCCGGGCAAGCCGCTCCACTTCACGCTGGGCGGACGGGAGTGGGCGCCGTTCTCCGAGGGGACGGAGGATCCGACGCACGCGTACTTCCGCCGCGCGGAGCCGAAGGTCGTCTTCGGTGGCAGGGACTCGGGCGTCGCCAACCCGGCGAAGGCCGACGGCACCACGCTCCTGGACGAGATCTGGGCCGGGGCGCCCTTCCGGAACAAGGGGGCGCTGGTGGCGCGGGTGCGGTCCACGGTGGACGCGTGGGTGACGGCCGGGCTGCTGAGCAGGGCCGACGGCGACAAGGTGGTGAGCACGGCGGGCGCGGCCTCGTACCAGCCCTGAGCACCCGCGTCCGGGTCCGGTGCCGTGCGGCCTGCGGCACCGGGCCTGGGGAGTGCGCGAACTTTTTTGCGGCAGAGGTGATTGTTTCGCCCCTGGCATCCGTACCTCTTGGTGTTGGGCCGTTCATATCCCAGGAGGCACGATGCGCATCTCGCGCAGCACGGCAGGAACCGCGTTCGTGGGCGGTGCGATGATCCTGACGCTCACAGCGCTCGCCTACCCGAGCATGATGGGCGTGCAGAACGCGGCTTCCGGCCAGGACCGCATCATCGCCAACACCCAGTGGGGGCCGCTGACCGAGGCGGACCGCGACTTCGTGGTCCGGGTGCGCGCGGCCGGCCTGTGGGAGTACCCCCTGGGGCAACTGGTGCTCCAGCGGGGCACGACGCCGGCGATGAAGGAGGCCGGTGAGCACCTGCTCGTGGGCCACGGCCGGCTCGACGCGACCTGCCGCAAGATCTCCCAGGACCTGGGCATCACCCTGCCGAACGAGGCGTCGCCGCAGCAGCAGCAGTTCGTGGCGACGGCGGAGGGCAGCACCGGCAAGGAGTTCGACTCCACGGCCGTGACCATCATGCGCGTCGCGCACGGGGGCATCTTCCCGACGGTCGCCAAGATCCGGGCGACCACCCGCAACAGCCTGGTGCGGGAGCTCGCCGACCAGACCAACGACACCGTGCTCGACCACATCTCGGTGCTGGAGAAGACCGGTCTGATCAACTACGAGCAGGTCAGCTTCCAGATCACCGCCCCGGCCAAGCTGCCCCAGGACCAGACGACGCCGCCGCCTCCGCAGGCGGGTGCGCCGGTGCGGGTGCTGCCGATCCCCGAGGAACTGAAGGATCTTCAGACGGTCGCTCCGAACCCGTCCTTCGGGCAGCCGCAGCCGACTCCGACGGCGGGGTGAGCGAGGGCGGCGGGACCGGGCCAGTCCTTGAGCGCTACGACCGGCGGCGCGGCCTGCCCCGCCTGCCGCCCTTCGAGGAGCCGCCGGAACCGCTCCCGCGCCGGTTCCCGCCCGACTGCCCGGCTGCCGTCGGTTTCCGCCGGGGCCCGTCCTTGTCCGCGCGCCCGGGCTTCTCCTGCGCCGGAGACTGCTTGCGGCCCCGCGTGCTGTTGACCGTGCGGCCCCGGACGATGCCGATGAAGTCCTCCACCTGGTCCGTCGTCGCGTCCTCGGGCCACGCCAGGGCGACACTCGACTCGGGGGCGTCCGTGAGGGGACGGTGGGTGAGGTCCTTGCGGTGGTGGACGCGGGCCAGCGACAGGGGGACGATCAGGACGCCGATGCCGGCCGCGACCAGTTCGACGGCGTCGGCCGTCGTGGCGGGGCGTTCGAAGGCGGGCCGTCCGGGCAGGGTCTCCCAGTCGAGGACGTCGTCGAGGGGGTGCAGCACGATGTCGTCGGCCAGGTCCTCGGGGGACACCTCGTCGACGGCCGTGACCAGGTGGTCCTGGGGCACGACGACGACGGTCTGCTCGGTGTAGAGGGGGATGGCGCTGAAGACCGTGCGGTCCACGGGCAGCCGGACGAGGCCCGCGTCGGCGTCCCCGCCCAGCAGCCGCCCGGCCGCCGCTCCGGCGGGCACCTGAGTGAGGGTCAGCGGGACGTCGTGCCGCTCGTTCCAGATGCGCACCCACTTGTCGGGCATCACCCCGGGGACGTATACGAGCCGGAACGGGGGAGGAACTTCCGAGCCTGTCACCTGGCCAGGTTACCGGCCGTGGTCAGCGGTCGTGGTCAGCGGTCGTGCACACGCTCGATACGCTGGACGGTATGACGTCGCACCAGAGCACCCAGACGATGAAGCCCGCGACCGCGGCGAAGAAGCTGGGTGTGTACATCGAGGCCACACCCGCCGAGTTCCGGGAGGGTGCCGTCTCGCGCGCCGAGCTGGACGAGCTCCGGGCGAACCCGCCGCAGTGGCTTCAGGACCTGCGGCGCAACGGCCCGCACCCGCGCCCCGTGGTCGCGGCGAAGCTCGGCGTCTCCATCGCGGGTCTCGCCCGCGGGGGCGTCACCGAGCCCCTCACCACGGATCAGATCGAGACGCTGAAGCAGGAGAGCCCCGAGTGGCTGGTGCGGGAGCGCGCCACCCAGGCGGAGGTCCGCAAGGAGGCGGCCCGCATCAAGAAGAAGCACGCCGAGCGCAACGACTGACCTCCCGCCTTCTGTCAGACGGCCCCGACCGGTCCATCCGGTCGGGGCCGCTGTCGTTTCTCCGGCCCACGCCCGGCCCTCTCCCGCCCCCGTGTGGCCTCGGTGAAATCTTTCAGCCATGTCTTGACATGGCGATGAAACGATCCGTAGCTTGGCCGATCATTTAGATTCGTGAAGGCAGTTCACGAATATGAACGGAGAACCATCCATGCGGGATCGCCGACGCCGCATCGACATGCGGCTCCACCGCCTGGCTGCCGCGCTCGCCGTCTCGGGGCTCCTGTTCGGAACGGCCGCCTGCGGCTCCGGTTCCGGCAGCGCCCGGGCCGGCGATCCGAACACGCTGGAGGTGTGGACCCGGAGCGATCCGGAGTCCGCCCAGACCTACGAGCGGGTGTTCGCCGCTTTCACCGCGAAGACCGGCATCAAGATCGACTACCAGCCGGTCATGAACTTCGACCAGCAGCTCCAGAGCCGGGCGTCCACCAAGGACCTCCCGGACGTCATGATCAATGACACGGCCCTGATGGGCAGTTACCAGGCGCAGGGCCTGCTCGAGCCCATCACCCCGGCGTCGATCGCGGGGCATGACGAGATCACCGCCAAGTCCTGGTCCTCGACGGTGGGCCGCGACGGCAGGCACTACGGCATCCCGTACTCCCGGCAGGCCATGACGCTGTTCGTCCGCAAGGACTGGCGCGAGAAGCTCGGCCTGCCGCAGCCGAGGACCTGGCAGGACACCCTCGCCCTCGCCAAGGCCTTCGCCACCCGCGACCCGGACGGGGACGGCAGGAAGGACACGTACGGCATGGTCGTGCCCGGCAGCGCGCAGAACGGCTATGTCGCCTGGTGGGGTGCCAGCTGGCTGTGGCAGGGCGGGGTGCGGATCATCGAGAAGGACGGCTCGGGCTACCGGCCGACCATGGACTCGGCGGCCGCCCTGCGCACCGTCACCTGGATGAAGGACAACCTCTTCTGCGGTGACAACGGTGTCATCCAGCCCGGCGCGCTCACCTCCGTCACCGCGAACACCACCAACTTCCAGGACGGCAACGCCGGGATGTACCTCACCGGCCCCTACAACATCTCCACTTTCGACAAGGCGCTCGGCAAGGACACGTACGAGGTCCTGCCCGCGCCCTCGGGCCCGGCCGGCAACAACGACGTGCTCGCCGACGGCGAGAACATCTACTTCGGCGCCAAGACCGGGAAGGCGAAGCAGGAGCAGGCGCTCGCCGCCTTCCTGATCTCCCCCGAGGGCCAGACGCTCGCCATGACCGGCGACCACCAGCCGGTGGTGCGCATCCCCGTCAACTCCACGCTCGACGCGGCGAAGGTGCGTAACGACCCGCGCTGGAGCGTGGTGCAGAAGGCGTACGAGACGGCCTCCGTGCAGTTCCCCAACGCGCCCGACTTCGCCCCGATCAAGCAGGACACCGCCGACGCACTCAACGCGCTCTTCACGTACTGCGGCAGCGACGTCCGCTCCGGCCTCAAGGAACTCAACGACACCCTCGCCGGTGATCTCAAGGACCAGGAGCTGCTGACATGACCGCGACCGTGACGACGCCGGGGCCGCGCGGAGCCCGGTTCCTGAGCAAGAAGGCCGTGCTGCCCTGGCTGTTCCTCGCGCCGGGCCTGCTGCTCGCCCTCGTCTTCAAGTTCCTGCACATGGGCAAGGGCGTCTGGCTCAGCTTCTTCGACGTGCGGCCCTTCCTCGGCGACCAGTGGGTCGGCCTCGACAACTACACGCGGGTCCTGACCGACCACCGCTTCCAGGACGCCATCGGCCACACGCTGGTCCTGGGCATCGGGATGTCGCTCGGCGGCATCGTCGCCGGTTTCGCGCTGGCCCTGCTGCTGGAGGGGCAGGCCCGCTCCCTGAAGATCATCCGCACCGCCGTGTTCCTGCCCGTCGTCACCGCCACCGCGGTGGTCGGCGAGATGTGGCGGCTGATGTACTACCCGACCTCCGACGGCCTGATCAACAGCGGTCTCGGGCTCCTCGGCCTGGGGCCCGTGCCCTACCTCGACAACCCCGACACCGCGCTGTGGGCGACGATGGCCATGGGCATCTGGATGCTCGCCCCGTACAACATGGTGATCATCCTCGCCGGACTGGCGGGCGTGGACCGCTCGTTGTACGAGGCCGCCGCGATGGACGGGGTCTCGCTGTGGCAGCGGCTGCGGCACATCACGCTGCCCGCGATCCGCCCGGCCCTCGGCATCGTCCTCACCCTGGCCGCGATCCGCGGACTGCGCGTCTTCACCGAGGTGTACGTCCTCACCGGCGGCGGCCCGGCCGGGTCCACCGACGTGTGGATGACCCGCGCCTACACCCTCGGCTTCACCCGTAACGACATCGGCGGCGCCTCGGCCGCCTCCGTGGTCCTGCTCTGCGTGACGCTGCTGCTCACCGTCACGGTCAACTACCTCCGCAAGAGGGGAGACGTGCGATGAGCGCCCCCGCCATCGACCCCGTCCGGACCCCGGTGACCGCCTCCCCCGCGCGGAAGTCCGCGGGGAAGCAGCGCACCACCCCCGCCCGTTTCGACACCGCCCTCGGCTGGAGCGACCGGCCGGGGCCCGCCTGGGCGCTGCGCGTCCTGCTGTGCCTGCTCGCCCTGGGTGTCTTCGCGGCGCCGTTCCTGACGATCTTCTCCGGTTCGTTCAGCGAGAAGGCCAGCGGTTCCAGCCTGTCCTTCCTCCCCCACCACCCGACGCTGCTGAACTTCGAGGTGGCGGGCGAGCGGGGCATCTGGGACTACTTCGGCAACTCCCTGGTCATCGCGGGCGGCGGGCTGCTGCTCCAGCTCGTCGTCTGCACGCTCGCCGCGTACGCCCTGGCCCGGCACAGGTTCCGCGGTCAGGCGCTGGTCCTGACCCTGTTCATGCTGACGATGATGCTCCCCGAGGAGGTCATCGCCATCCCGCTGTCCCTGGTCCTCGGCCATGTGCCCGTGGTCGGCCTCGACCTGAAGGGCACGGTCTGGGGTGTGATCCTGCCGCTCGGCGCCTGGGGTATCTCGGTGATGGTGCTCACCGAGTTCATGAAGGACATCCCCGCCGAGATCGAGGAGGCCGCCCGGATCGACGGCGTCGGTGAGCTGCGGATGCTGTGGCAGGTCGTCCTGCCGTTGTGCAAGCCCGCGCTCGGCGTGGCCGGGGTGCTCGGCTTCATCATGATCTGGGACCAGTACCTGCTGCCCCTGATCGCCGCCAAGGACCCCACCGACTACACGGTCACCGTCGCCCTGTTCATCCTGCGCACCGACCCCGAGGTGGGCTCCGGGGTGGTGCTGGCCGGTGCGGTCATCGCCCTCGTGCCCAGCCTGATCGTCTATCTGCTCCTCCAGCGCTCGCTGGTCACCGGCATCGCCGCCGGTGCCACCAAGGGCTGACCACCCCACCCCCCCCCACGTATGAGGGAGACATGAAGTTCCACGGAGTGCTGTTCTTCCCGGTCACGCCGTTCGCGGCGGACGGGTCACTGGACGAGGAACGGCTGGCCCGGCACATCGAGTCGGGTGTCGCCGCGGGTGCGGGAGGTGTGTTCGTCGCCTGCGGCACCGGCGAGTTCCACGCGCTGTCGCCGGAGGAGATCGAGCGGGCCACGCGGGTCGCCGTCGAGACCACGGCCGGACGGGTGCCGGTCCTCGCGGCGGCCGGCGGTCCCGCACCGGTCGCCCGGGACCAGGCCGCCCGCGTCGAACGGGCGGGTGCCGACGGCATCCTGCTGCTGCCGCCCTACCTGGTGAGCGCCCCGCAGCAGGGCCTCGTGCGGTACGTCGAGGAGGTGACCGCCGTCACCGGGCTGCCCGTCGTCTTCTACCAGCGGGGCACGGCCCGGCTCACCGCGGAGACGGCGGCCCGGATCGCCGCCCTGCCCGGGGTCGTCGGCCTCAAGGACGGCATCGGGGACATCGAGCGGATGCACCGCATCGTCCGCGCGGTGCGTGCCGTGCCGGGCGGGGAGGACTTCCAGTTCTTCAACGGGCTGCCCACGGCCGAGATGACCGCGCCCGCCTACCAGGGGATCGGCGTCGAGCTGTACTCCTCGGCGGTGTTCGCCTTCGCCCCGGAGATCGCCCTGGCCTTCCACCGGGCGCTCGCCGAGGGTGACGACGCCCGGGTGTCCCTGCTGCTCGACGAGTTCTACGGCCCGCTGGTCGCCCTGCGCGACGAGATGCCCGGGTACGCCGTGTCGCTCGTCAAGGCCGGGGTGACGCTGCGCGGCCTGGACGTGGGCGGCGTACGGGCGCCGCTGCTGGATCCGACGCCGGAGCACGTGGCCCGGCTGTCGAAACTCATCGACCACGGACTGGAGGTGGCCGGCGCATGAGCTCCACGCGCATCCGCGAGCTGATCGTCACCCCGATCGCGTTCGGCGACCCGCCGCTGCTCAACTCCAACGGCGTGCACGAGCCGCTCGCCCTGCGGATCGTCCTCCAACTGGTCCTGGAGGACGGCACGGTCGGTCTCGGCGAGTCCCCGGGCGGCGCGGCCCGGCTGGAGCGGCTGCACGCCGCCGCGAAGGTGGTCGTCGGCATGGACGTCTTCGACACCACCGCCGTGGCCGCCGCGATCGACGCGGCCCTGCTGCCGACCGTGCCCAGCTCCCACGAGCGCGGCTGGACCACGTCGGCCGTGGAGGTCGCGTGCCTGGACGCGCAGGGCAAGCTGCTCGGCCGTCCGGTCAGCGACCTGCTGGGCGGCACGGTCCGCGACTCGGTGCCGTTCGCCGCGTACCTCTTCTACAAGTGGGCCGAGCACCCCGCCCTCGACGGCCGCGCCGCCATCGGCGACGACTGGGGCGAGGCCCTCGACCCGGCCGGGATCGTCGAGCAGGCCCGTCTGATGCGGGAGCGGTACGGCTTCCGGTCGTTCAAGCTCAAGGGCGGTGTCTTCCCGCCCGACGAGGAGATCGCCGCGATCCGGGCCCTGGCGGAGGCCTTCCCCGGGCAGCCGCTGCGCCTGGACCCGAACGTGGCGTGGACGGTGGAGACGTCGAAGTACGTCGCCTGTGAACTGGACGGTGTCCTGGAGTACCTGGAGGACCCGACCAAGGGCATCCCCGGCATGGCCGAGGTGGCGAAGGACTCGCCCATGCCGCTCGCGACCAACATGTGCGTGATCGCCTGGGAGCATCTGAAGCCGGCCGTCGAGCAGGACGCGATCCAGGTCCTGCTCACCGACCACCACTACTGGGGCGGCCTGCGCCGCACGCGTGAACTGGCCGCCGTCTGCGAGGCGTTCGGGCTCGCGCTGTCGATGCACTCCAACTCGCACCTGGGCATCAGCCTGGCCGCGATGACCCATGTCGCCGCGGCCATTCCCAACCTCGACCACTCCTGCGACACGCACTACCCGTGGAACTCGGCCGACGACGTGATCGTGCCGGGCGTGCTGGAGCTGCGCGACGGGGAGGTCAAGGTGCCGACCGGGCCGGGGCTGGGGGTCGAGCTCGACCACGACAAGCTGGAGCAGTTGCACCGGCGGTACGTCGACTCCGGGATGCGCAGCCGGGACGACACCGGCTATATGCGGCGGTTCCAGCCGGACTACGAGCTGAGGCTCCCCCGCTGGTGACACCCGTGCGCCCCTCCCCGCGGAGGGGCGCACGCGCTCACTTCCCCGACCTGGGCACCTTCAGCCGGTCCCAGGTGAGCTTGCCGGGGATGCCGTCGGCGTCCTTGCCGGAGAAGCCCTGTTTCTGCTGCCACAGTGCGTAGGACCGGCGGTCGGCCTCGGTCCAGTCGGGGCTCGGCCCCTCCTCGTAGCGGCCGCACCCCTCGGCGACCAGGCGGCGGCCCATCGCCGTGATGATCGGGGAGCGCTGCCCTATGTGGAAGAACGCGGCGCCCGGGAACGGCTCGTAGGACGGCTTGGGCGACGGCTTCGGGTCCGGGGCCGGCTTGCTCCCGCCCCCGCCGCCCTTGAGCCGCTGGGCTATGCGCGAGCGCATGCTGTCCATGGTGAAGCCACGCGGGTCCACCTTGCCCGGCTGCCACTCCTTGTGGCCGATGACGGACCGCTCGGACCAGCCGTGGTGGCGGCAGATCGCCGCGGCCACCTTCTCGATGGCCTCCTTCTGCGCCTCGGGCCAGGGGTCCTTGCCGTTGCCGAGGTTGATGCACTCGAAGCCGTAGAAGTGCCGGTTGCCGTCGGTGTCGGCCTCGTTGTCGGCCGGCAGCTTCGACTCGTTGATCACGGCGCGCAGCACGTCGCCGTCGCCGAGGCCGGCATGGTTGGCGCGGCCGTTGCCGACCAGGTGGACGTGGCCCTTCTTGTCGATGACGCCGTGGCACAGCGGGCCGGGCAGGCTGGAGTAGCCGTCGTAGCAGATGTCGACGGAGGCGGCGGTGCCGGAGGTGACGGTGTGGTGGATCATCACGCCGTTCACCGGGCCCCAGGGGCCCTTGCTGTTGCGGTTGTGGGTGCGCCAGCTGCGGACCTCGTGGACGGTCAGGCCCTCGGCCCGCAGGATCTCCACCAGCTTGGACGCGCTCAGCGGCTTGGCCATCAGTTGTCTCCTTCCACGGCGGCTTCCGCCTGCGCGGTGGTCTGGGACCTCCCGTGGGAGGGGTCGGACTCGGCGGCCTGCTCCTCGCGCCGGGCCTGCTCCTCGGCGGCGAGGGTCGCCTCGTCGGCGGCCGGCATGCTGCTGGCCAGCGGACCGAAGGCCAGGCGCAGGTCGACGGCGCTGCCCTCGCCCTTGATCAGGGCCAGCGGGGCGAAGTGCCGGGCGATGCCGGCCGGTGGCCGGAGCAGGGGGCGGCGGGCCGGGTCGACCGGCCACTCGACGCTACCGGTGGCGGTGCGGGCGGGAACGATCCAGTGGTCGCCGGTGCGGTAGGTGCCGCCCTGGGCGAAGTACACCTCGACGCCGTCCTCCAGCGGCAGCCACTCCCCCTCCGTGACGGGGATGGCGCCGCCGCGCAGGGCGGTGCTGCGGCCCTTGCGCTTGGGGCCGCCGGTGTGGTCCCAGCGGCGCAGGTACGGGTTCAGGTGGGCCAGGCGTCCGACGCCCGGGGCTGGTTCGGCGGACAGGCGGACGCGGCGGCCGGGCAGGTCCAGTTCCTCGACGCGCAGCAGCGGCAGGGGCTCCAGGCGGGAGGCGTAGGCGGTGTCGACGAACTCGACGTGGTCGCCGACGTCCAGGTCCAGCTTGTCGTCGTGGCCGAGGGACGCCAACTGCACCCAGGTGCCGTCGAGTTCGTCGACGGGGAAGACGACGGAGCCGTTCTCGCGGGACCACTTGAAGGTGGCCTCCTTCGCCTCGCCGCCCTCGTGGACCTCCACCCGGTACAGCTGGTTCTCCGGGCCGCGGTAGCGGGCGTCCGGCTTGACCAGGCACGGGTCCTCGTCGGCGTGGTCGGGCCGCTCGCTGCGCGCGGCGAGCCGGGCCGAGGGGGCCGACTGCCGCTGCGCCCAGCGGGTGAAGGCGGCCCGGACGACCTCCTTGGACGGGTCGGTCTCCTCGATCTCCAGCGCGGCGAGGGACAGCGGCAGCACCTGCCAGACGACCTTCACGCGGGCGGCGGTGTCGGGCAGGGCCGCGCCGAGGGCGACCTCGCGCAGCGCGGGGTCCTCGGCCGCGGTGACCGAGCGCTCCCACACGTTCAGGTAGACGACGAACGGCGACTGGGCGGGCGAGGGCAGCCGGTCGCCGGGCTTCTCCGGGTCGCGGTGGCCGTCGGGCTGGTCCCAGTAGGTCCAGTGCGCGGGCGGCTCGGGCGCGGACTCCGCGTTCTCCTCGTCGGTGACGGGCACCCCGGCCGCCGGGCGGTCGGCGTCGCACAGGATGCCGTCGACGTAGTAGCGGCCCCCGTGGATGAGGAGGGTGTCGATCTCGTGCTTGCCGCCCACGTACTCGATGCGGAAGCCGGCGGCGTCGCGCGGTCCGCCGTGCGGGCCGATCAGGTCGGCGGCGAGGGTGCGGGCCTGGTGGAGCTGGATCGCGGTCTGCTCGTTGAGGTCGGCGTCGAGCTGGACGCGGCCCTGCTGGGCGACGACCGCGGAGTAGTGCCGCTCCGGGCGGAACGTGGAGCGGGAGAGGTCTGCGTGCATGAAGGGTGTCCCCCCTGGTTCAGAAGTGCGGGTTCACAAGGTCGGTGGCGGGTGCGCGCCTCACGTCACGAAGAAGATCCCGGCGTCGGTGCCCGCGGGCGTGTACTCGGCGAGCCGGGCCCTGAGGCCGTCCTCGCGCTGCGGCCGGTACAGGTCGTGGAAGGCGCCCAGTTCGGCGCCGTCGTCCGCGCCGCGCCGGATTTCCTCGGGGCACCGGTCCGCGAGCAGGCCGTACCAAGGCGTGCCGTAGCGCTGGGAAGCGAACAGCGGCTTGGTGTCCGGGCAGCGGTGACGGCGCGGGGTGCGCGAACCGGTGGGGACGTAGGAATAGCGCAGGCAGCCGATGCCGCGCCGGGCCACGTGGAGGCGGCCCGTGAAGACGCTGTTCTCGGCGATCTTCACCGCGTGCGTGTGGATCTCGCCGAAGACGGTCGTGCGGTGCAGGTGCAGCACGGCGTGGGCGTGGCGGCAGTCCGGGGCGGACAGGGCCTCGCGGTCGTCGGCCGTGGCGTCGAGGACGCTGTCGCGGATGTGGATGTCGAGGGGGTCCTCGCTCACCTCGTCGCCGATGACCTCGATGGTGCCGAGGATGCTGTGCTCGATCTGGAGGCACGCGGTGGTGCGGTCCAGGACGATGCTGGGCTCCTCGGGCGAGTGCGGTGCGCACTCGGGCTCCAGCGACCAGCCGGGCACGAGCGTGCTGTGCCGTACGACGACGGCGCCCATCGCGCCGGTGACGTTGATGCCGCGGCCGGCGACGAGCAGCCCGTCGAGCACGACCCGGGGCCGCTCGTGCGGGGCGCAGTCGTCGGACACCGCGCGGATGTTGAGGGCGTCGGGCCGGTTGCTGTACCAGTCGAGCAGGCGGACGACCGGGCGGGTGCCCTCCGCCGCCCGCAGTTCGAGCCGGTCGCCCGGGTCGAGGTCGAAGTCCAGCTGCTCCTGGTAGGCGCCGCTGTGCGTGATCTCGATGATGCCGGCCGGGCCGGTGCGGTCGGCCCTGCGGTCCTGCTGCCAGGCCCGGTAGGCGTCCATGATCTGCCGGTACGGCTGCCCGGGCCCGACCCGGTACACCTCGGCGTCCGGCCGCGGCTCCCGGTCCCGCTGGTACTCGCCGCCGCCCAGGTCGGCCGCGTAGGCGTAGTGGTAGTCGACCCACACGCCCTGCCGGGGCGCGGACCGCGAGCCGAACGCGATCCGGCCCAGCTCCGGGTCGACGGCCACCTGGCCGCGCCTCGGCCGGTAGCGCCAGTCGGACAGGTCGGCGACCACGATGTCCGAGGGCGGGACGGGCTTGTCCTCGCCGTCGCGCCGGATGACGAAGCTCTTGCCGGGGCCGTAGTAGTCGAGCAGCCGGTCGTGCAGGAGCCGGCGGGTGACGAACGCCGGCACGTTGTCGACGGTGGCGATGTGCGTCGGCGAGGGCTCCGGGAACGGCTTGGTGGCCAGCGGGGTGTCGTTGCCGAGGATCGAGAAGGTGTACAGGTTGCGGGCCCGGTCGATGCAGTAGGCCGGGGTCCGGGTCAGCGGGTACGCCTTCAGCCGCCACACGAAGAGCGCGACGCCGGCCGGGGTCCAGCCGCCCTGCCGGTGCCGGGACTCGGCGCGGCGGACGTCGGCCGTGCGGGCGACTGCGGCGAACGGTCCGCCGCCGAGGGCGAGTTCGGCGCCGTCGCGCAGGTCGAGGAGACGGCCGCGTCCGCCGCGGTGGGTGCCGGTGCCGTACAGCTTCACCGGCTGGGTGTGGGCGACCTGCCGGGACAGTTCGACGGCCCGGGCCGGCCAGCCGGCGACCTGCTCGGACAGTTCCTCCAGCAGGTGCAGGGTGCCCTTGCGGCGGCGGTGGGCAACCGTGGCGGCCACGTCCCGGCGCGGGGCGACCGCCTCCGCGAGGGCGGCCCGGCCGCCGTCGTGCAGGGCGGTGGTGAGGACACGTTCGTAGCCGGGCAGGGTGCGGTAGCCGACGAGGTCACCGAGGTACGGCAGCACCCAGGGGGCCGCCGTCTCCACGAACAGGTCCTCGTAGCCCTGCTGGACGCCGTCGCGGACGCGGTCGAGCTGCTCGGCGATCACGGCGAGCAGCGCCCGCAGCGGCTCGCCCTCCTCGGTGTCGCGCAGCCGGTGCCAGCGGGGCAGCAGCGCGGCGAGCCCGTCCGGTTCCCTGGGCACCACCGGGGCCGGCGTCTCCAACTGGGTGTCCGAGGACATCACTTGACCTCCGTCAGAATCAGGGTGTCCGCGGCCCGGGGCGACAGCAGCGCGAGCTGGGCCGGGCGGATGCCGCGGAAGACGTACACCGACCAGCCCTTGGGCAGGCGCCGGGTGTCGGTGATGTCGGGGTTGAGGCGCAGGAGCTCGGCGAGCGGCACGCCGTACCGGGCGCAGATCTCCGACAGCGTCTCGCCGTTCTCGGCGCGGACCGTGTGGGTCCGCTCGTCGTACGTCGCCGGGTGCGCGGGGACGGACGCCCGGGGCGGTCCGGGCCGGGTGAGCAGCTCGGTGAGCTCCTCCGGGGTGGCGGAGGCGGGGACGCCGGTGAAGACGTCGACGTCCACGTAGTCGACGCCGGGCACGGTGTGGGCGGTGGCCAGGACCTCGGAGAGGCGGGCGGGCCGGCCCAGCTCGCGACCCTCGAAGCCGAGCCGGCGCAACAGGGCCTGGCGCAGCTGCGGTTCGACGTTCTGCCAGGCGTGGTCGGGGGCGACCTTCACCCGGGCGGCGATCAGCAGCAGGACCAACTCGCGGCCGTCCACGCGGACCGGCAGACCCGGGTCGCCGTACTCGGTGAGGGCGCCGCGCAGGGCGCGCAGCGTGTCCGAGTCGGGGGCTATCGGGACATCGTCCGTCCCGGCGACCGTCACGTGCAGCACGCGCCGACGCCCGTCGAAGAGTTCGCGCGCTGAGGCCCGGCCGATACCGGCGCGGGAGCGGGCGAAGTCCTCGTAGTCCGACTCGGACACCAGCCGGTCCAGGGCCGACACGGCCAGGGGGACCGTGCGGCGGGTCAGGCCCGGGCCGTCGGCGTCCGCGCCGCCGGTCGCGGGACGCGGGTTGGTGACCGCGGTGACGCCGAGCGGCCGGGTGAGCGGCTGGGTGACCCGGTCGGCGGGCACGTTGGCGGCCTTGCCGGTGCCGAAGCGGTACCGGGCGCGGATGTTCTCGTGCCCGGAGGGCAGGCGGGCCCCGTGCACCCCGTCGCCGAAGGTCACCGTCGTCCGGCCGTCCGCCGTGGCGCCGGTGATGTAGACCCGCTCGGTCGGGCCGCGTCCGGCGAGGCTGTCGACCTCGTGCCAGAGCACGCCGTCGACCCGGATCTCCAGCACGGGTGTGGCGCCGAGGGGGTTGTCGTCGGCGAGCCAGGTCAGCGGGGACTGCCAGAGCGCGAAGGTCTGGTTGACGCGGTCGGAGTCGCCGCTGCCGATGGCCTCCTCGCGGCTCTCGCCGTGGGTGGCCTCGACGACGTTGCCGAGGATGCGGACCGTCTCACGGCGGTAGCGGTGGGCGAGGTCCGCGGTGAGGACGAGCCGGGTGTGGACGTGGTCGCCGGGCAGCCGCGGGTCGGCCGCCGGGTCGGCGGAGGCGACGGTCACGACCTCGGTGGCCCGCACTCCGGCCGTTCCGGGGATGTCGCTGCGCTCGCCCGCCACGATGAGCGTGCGGCCCGGCCGCAGCCCCTCGTACAGCTCGGCGAGTTCGATCTCGTTGCCGTGCACGTCCTCGCCGAGCGGCTCGTCGGCCAGGCGCAGGGGCTCACCCGCCGCGTGCACGGTGGTGTCGCGGATGTGCGACAGCAGCACGTCGAACTCGTCCAGCCACGGGTCGGCGAGGGTGAGTTCGGTGCCGCGTCCGGTGATGCCGTAGTTCGTGTACGCGGCCGTGCGCGCGGCCACCACCTGGGTGGTGACGAACGCCAGCTTGGGGTCGCCGGGAACGCCGTTGTCGGCGCCCTTGGCGGGCCGCTGGATCGCCACCCAGCTGCCGACGGTGATGCCCTCGTGCACGGTGTCGAGCTGGAGCGTGCGCCGGTTGACGGGCTCCGGCTTGGTGGCGATGACGACCTCGACGTTGGGCTCGGCGCTGCCCACGGTGTACTTGAGGCTGACCTCGTACTCGCCGTGCGTGAACTGCTCGCTCGCCCCCGGCCGGAGGGCGATCTGCTCGGACGTGCCGTTGTGGACGCCGACGTGGACCAGGCCCTCGTCGTCGGGCCGCGACACGAACAGGGTGCGCTCGGGCAGGCCGGACTGGAGGCGGGCGGTGACTCCGGGGTCCTGGGAGTCGGCGGGCCTCCGGTTGAGCCAGCTCAGGTCGCGGTCCTGGCCGGAGCGCACGGACAGCTCGACCTGGCCGGGGCCGAGGGTGAAGGTGACCGGCTGGGCGACGGGCAGGTTCTCGGCGCGCTGGTCGGAGCTGCTGCCCTCGACGTACTGGAACTCGGCCCGCACCGGCGCCTTGCCCGCCGTGTCGTACACGACCCGCATGGTCGCCAGCACCGCTCCGGTCAGCGGCCAGTCGGCGGTACGGATGACCCGTCCGCGATCGTCCTGGACCGGCTTCAGCGGCGCCGTGGCACCGAAGGGCGCCGCGGTGACCCGCAGGGCGAGCAGCTCGCGCAGCAGCCGCGGGGCGCCCGGGGCGACGGCCGTGCGCCAGGCCGGGTAGAGGCTGCCGAGGCCGGGGTTGAGGGCGGAGAGAAGGCGTGCGGTGTCGGTGCCGGGAAGCTGACGGCCGGGGGTGCCCACCGGGGCGGGCGCGGTGGCGCGAAGGGCGGGGAGTATGGCGCCCAGGGCATCCCAAGCGGCGGTGCGGGTGTCGTCCTTAAGGGGCGCGGGGAACTGCGCGACCAGCCCAGACGGCGCCGCAGACGGCCGACGGCCGATCGAGGCACCCTCCGCATCCGTCTGCGCCGGAGCCAATTCCAGTGCCCGTTCGGCGAGTTCCGCCAACACCGCTTGCAACTGCTCGAACCACCCCGCCACATCCTCGTACGGCGTGGCCAGCACTTGGGCCTCGCCCAGTCGCGCGAGGGGCTCCGCGAGCCGCGCCGCGAGCCGCTCGGGTGTCTTCACACCGTCCAGGTCGCTACGCAAAGGCTCCAGGACCTGATCCTCAAAGTCCTCGATGAGCCGACTGACCGGCCGCGGGTTGGGCACCTCCGGCGTGGGCGCCTCCTCCCCCGGCTCACCGGGCTGCACAGGCGGAGCCGTCCAGCGCCGCACCTCATCGACGAGTTCCTTCAGCGTCGCCGGCGCGGACTCCGGCAGGGAGATCGCCGTGACGTCGTCGTCCCGGTCGACACGCACCTTCGCGACCGGCAGCAGCTTGCGCTCGCCGCCGGCCTGCTCCCCGAAGACGAAGAGCAACTGGTCACCGGTCTGCAACGAGTGCGCCGTGCCCTCGACGAACAGCTCCGAGCGCTTCGAAAGGTCCTGCGGCGTGAGCAGCGAGGGACGGCGCCGGCGCACCTTCAGTTCGTTGAAGTCCCAGCGGGCCGTCAGGTCCCGGCTCGTCTCGAAGGTCAGCGACTCCTCGTCGGCCGAGGCGGGCACGCTGTGGCTGCGCGCCCCGCGCGGGATCAGCACGCTCTGGGCTTCGGCGCGCGGGTCGCGTTCGAGGGTGTACGCCAGGTGCGTGGCGGCGGCGACGCCGGGACGCGGCCGGTGTCCGACGAGCCGGCCGAGAAGCACCAGGGAGCGATGCTCGTTCGCGGTGCGGATGTAGGCCTCGTCGGCGATCCGCTCGGAGTGGAAGGTGAGCAGGTCGCCGAGGACGGCGGCGGCATCCAGCAGGCCGATCGCCGGGTCGTCCGGGGTGCGGACGGTGAGGTCGTTCAGCGCCGGGTAGGCGGGCGAGGCGAGCCGGTCGAGCAGGGCGGCCCGGAAGGAGCCGTACGCGCCGACGCGGTAGTCCAGCGCGGTGCGGCCGGGCGGGTTGTGGAGCGGGGCGGGCGCGAGCCGCTCGTCGTGGCCGCCACGGCAGGCGCCGCCGCAGCCGCACGCGTCGGTCGCGGTGACAGGGTGCGGGTCCGTCATCGGGCACCTCCCAGGGATATCGCCAGCAGGCCGTTCTCCGGCCGGTCCGGGTCGTTGTCGCAGGTGGCGATCTCCAGCGGGCCGAGCCGCAGCACGCCGTCCTCCCTCTCTCCTCGGTCCTGTCCGGACAGCCGCCGCAGCCGGGTGACCTCGACGCTCGCCACCCCGGGCACGGCCGCGGCGACGGCGACCAGGCGGCTGAGCCGGACCGGTTCGCCGAAGCTCAGCGCGTCGGGGTGGAAGAAGCCGAGCCGTCCGCCGGGCAGCCGTCCGCTGCCCAGCACGCGGTACAGCTCGGCCAGGATCTGCCCGTGCTGGTGGCCGGGCTCGGCGCACACCGTCAGGGCGATGTCGAGCGGCACCAGGCGGGCGGGCCCGACCACGAGGTCGTGGCCGATGCGCCGGTACGCCTCCACGGCCTGGGCGACCGAGTCGAGCAGCTCGGGCGACGGGGCGGCGGTGCCGTACGCGTCGATCGCGATGTGCGCCTCCTGGGCGCTGCCGGTCCAGCGGATCTCGGCCGCCGCCCGCTGCACGCCCGGCAGTTCACTCGCGAGGGCCGCGTAGTCCTCGGCGGTCACGGCCCGCAGCCGGGTGCGGCGCAGGTCGAGCGGGGCCAGTTGGCGGACCTGTTCGACGGGTTCGGGCCGGGTGCCGCCGGTGGCGGGCAGCGGGTTGCGCACGACGGCGGCCGGTACGTCGCAGTCGCCCTGCACCACCAGGTGGTTGATGGCCTCGGCGCCGACGTTGCCGGCGGTGCCGCCGCCGAGCCGGTAGCGCAGTTCCAGGCGGGAGCCGGGGGTGGGCCGGGCGCCGTGCCGGCCGTCGCCGAAGCGCACGGCCAGTCGGCCGTCGTCCTCCAGTTCGCCCACGAAGTGCTTCTCGCGCGGCCCGCTGTCGAGCAGGTCGCGGCGCGGCACCCAGGTCCCGTCCGCGCCGTGCAGGCGTACGGCGGGCAGCGCCCGGCGCGGGTCCTGGGCGAGGGCGGCGGTCGCCGAGCCGCGCAGCACCGTCTCCTCGGGGTGCAGTCCGGCCGCGTAGGCCGGGCCCCAGGCGTGCGCGATCTCCCAGGCGATGTGCCCGTCGAGGACCGTGCCCGCACGGGCCCGGGCGGCGAGGACCTCGACGCGGCGCAGCTTGGTGTCGAGCAACTGGTCGCTGCGGTAGAGCAGTTCGCGCAGCGCGCGGACCGGGTGGCGGCGCAGTTCGAAGCGCTCCAGCACGTTCAGGCCGTAGATCACGGCGAGTTCGGCGATCTCCTCCTCGCCGAGCCCGTCCCGGTCGCGGGCGCTGCGCCACAGCTCGACCAGCCTCTGCCGCACCCGGCCGGGGATGGCCGCGATGCGCTCGGCCTGCCCGGCGGCGACGGTGCCGGGGTCGGGGAAGGGCACCGCCTGGGTGACGGGCGTCCGGCCGAGGACGGGCCGGAAGCGGGGCGCGATGCCCGGGTAGACCGACTGGGCGAGCAGTGTGCGCAGCGCGGTGGCCTGGGCGTACGCCGTGCCCGGCACGACCTGCTCGTGCCGCTGCCCGGCGCTCTCCAGGCCGATCCCGGCCCGGTTGACCGCGGCCTCGCCGACGACGTCGAAGAGCTCGCGGACGTCGTCGGGTACTAGGGCGCGGCCCGAGCGGGTCCGGTCGGTCAGGGCGTTGATCAGACGCGCGGGCGCGTTGCCCTCCTCAGTGTCGCGGCAGCCGAAGGCGGGCGGGTCGCAGGGGGCGACCACGGCGGGCACGGGCGGCACGGTGACCGTCTCGGGCAGGCCGGTCAGGGTGCGGCCGTGGTCGACGAGGACGACGTTGCCGCGGGCGAGGGTGACGTCCTCGACGGGCAGGCAGTCGCGTCCGCCGCGGGTGGTGAGGCAGAGCGGGAAGCGCAGCGCGTCCTCGGCGGCCCAGGTGACCTCCAGGACCGGCTGGTCCTCGATCCGGTCGAGGCCGGGCGTGACGGAGGTGAGGCGGACGGCCTGGCGGTGGGCGGGGTCGGCGTCGCCGGGGGTGCCGGTGCGCGGGCCCTTCACCTCCTCCAGGACGATGACGTCCCCGGGCTTGAGGTCGAGGCGGCGCTCGCGGCAGGTCTCCGGGTCCACCCACGCGTCGCGCAGGGTGGCGGCGGTGGCGCCCTGCGGCAGGGTGCACACCTCGCCGCCCCAGGTCCACAGCCGGATCGCGTTGTGCGCGACCTTCAACTCCAGCGGGTCGGCGGCGACGACCGGTTCGAAGACCTCCACCGAGCCGCGCTCGTCGAGGTCCCCGAGGTCGGCCTCGTCGATCACGGTGCCCGGCTCGGGGCGGTCGTGCGGATCGAGGCTGCGCACGTCGACGGAGGCGAAGCGGAAGGTGCCGGGGGCGAGCGTCCGGTCGTCCGCCGTCCGGACGGTGACGTAGGCGCGGGCGTTGCAGCCGTCGTGCATCGCGTAGTCGATGAGCCGCACGTGGCGGCGTACGGAGACGCGGCGGCGGGCGGTGTCGAGGTAGGCCTCGGTGGCGACCGCGTCCTGCTGGTAGCTGATCTGGTCACCGGTGTACGCGAGGAGTTCGACGAGGGTCGTGCCCAGGTCGGCGGGGTTGCGCTCGGCCCAGTCGGGGGTGGTGAGCGCGAGCCGGTCCAGGAGCAGCTTGCGGATGGTGTCGTAGTCGCGGGCCGTGTAGTCGACGACGGGCGCGGCGGGGAAGTCCGGCTCGGCCTGCTCCTCGTCCTTGCAGTCGAAGGGGGTCGGGCAGTCGGGCCGGAAGTGGAACGTGGCGCTGTGGTAGCGCTGGTCGAAGCCGCGGTAGGGCTCGGTGCCGGGCCGTCCGTAGGGGTCGGTCTCGACGAGCGAGAGCCGGTAGCGGGAGGTGTCGCCGGCCTTGTCGAGGGTGACGTAGAGCCGGTCGTCGAGCTCCGGGTCCTCCTCGCGTTCGACGCTGACGTCGACGGCGGTGATGCCGGTGACCCGGCGGCCGCCGTCGATGCGGACGTTCTCGGGGCCGAGGCCGTGCGGGGCCTTGCCGAGGAAGGTGACGGTGAGCAGCAGGCCGTCGTCGCTCACCTCGACGTTGTCGACTCCGCCCAGCTGGGCGGCCCGCACCTTGCTGCGGCGGGACGCGGTGGTGCCGGCCGTCATGCGGCGGCCCTCCCTTCGAAGACGTCGTCACGCTGCGCGCCCGTGGCGCGTACGGCGTACGAGAGATGGACCCGGACGACGCCGTCCGCACCGCCCTCGCTGACGATGTCGAGGGCCTGGATGTCGATGAGGTCCCCGAGCCAGCGCTGGAGCGCGGCCTGCACGGAGAGTTCGAGCGTGCTCATCAGTTCGGGACTGTTGGGCGCGAACACCAGGTCCAGCAGTCCGCAGCCGAAGTCGGGGCGCATCACGCGTTCGCCGGGGCTGGTGAACAGCAGCTGCTCGATCAGGTCGTGGACGTGCTCGCCGTGGCGGGCGTGCGCGGTGCGTCCCCGGCGGTCGGCGCGGAAGGGGAACGCGATGTCGGTGCGCGTGCCCCGGCTTGTCGGACTCATCGGACGGTGACCTTTCGCTGCGCGGCCTGGACGACGGGCGGCCCCTGCGGGACGAATGCCGCGCTGAAGCACTGGGCGGCGGAGGTGTCGAGCAGCACGGACGCGCCGTCGACGGTGATGCCGGTGCCGGCGGCGGTCCAGCGGACCGTCACGCACGGCGAGGGCACCCGGTCGACGGTGTGCGGGCAGCCGGTGACCACGTAGCTGTGCGCGGTCGTGGCGACGGCGGCGCCCGCGACGCGGATGCCGCCGGCGGGCGGTGTGGCGGCGGTGACCCGGCCGCCGTGCGGGCAGCCGATCACGGTGCCGGCGTCGAGCAGATTCCCGGACAAGATCTCTTCCCCCGTCTATCGCTTGGAGAGCACGGTCAACTGGCCCTCGTTGATCGTCACTTCACGTCCGCGCAGCACGACCTCGGCACCCGCGCCGGTCGCGATGACCACGGCCTCCCTGGTGATGCGGATGTACGCGCCGCCCTGGGCCTGGAGGAGGATCCCCTGCTCGGCGCCGGCGGTGTCGTTCATCACGAGCTTGTGCGCGCCCGGCGTCTGCACGACGACGGGCTTGCTCGGCGAGCCCGCCTGGAGTTCGCGGCGCGCGTCGGGCGGGAGTTCCTCGGCCGTGCCGTACCAGCACCCCGTCCACACCGGGAAGCTGGGATCGCCCTGCTCGAACTCCACCCACACGCCCGCGCCCGGCGGCGGCACCACGAACTGTCCCGACTCCGGCCCGGTGAAGGGCAGGCAGGGCAGCGCCCAGGTCGACGGCTCGTCGCCGAGCACGTCCGGGACCTCGACGGTGACGCGGCCGATGCGCAGCGGGTCGTTGTTGTCGACGACCCGGCCGCGGAACTTGCCGAGGTAGCGATTGCTGGGTGCCGCCATGGTGGAGGTGCTCCTGGTTGGTGGTCGTGGGTCGTGGGTGCGTGCGGGTCAGGGCCGGACGTAGTCGCTGCGGGCTTCCAGCCCCTCGCGGGAGAGGGTGAAGTTCTGCTGGTACGAGCCCGGCCGCAGGTTGTGGGTGACGGACTTGACGTAGTAGTCGCCGTCGTAGGCCCGTCCGGCGCCCCGGACGCCGACGAGCTGGCGCGGCTGGAGGATGTAGCCGTGCCGGTTGACGTCGAGGGAGCCGGAGCCGGAGACGACGTCGGCGGAGACGGCCGCGCGGGCGAGCAGCTCGGCCTCGGCCTGCTCCCGCTGCTGTTTGGCGGTGCCGGAGAGCGTCCTGCGTTTGAGGGCGGGCGTGGGCCGCTTGCCGAGGGGCGGTCGCAGGGGGCTGATCGGCGGCTGGGGCAGCAGGGTGGAGTGCCGGTTGGCCGGGTCCTGCCAGCGGGCCTGCGGCTCCTCGCGGGCCGTGCCGTCGTAGGCGAAGGTCAGCTGGTCGACGGTGGAGTGGGCGTCCATGTTGACGTTGAGGGCGTGCTGGCGGATGCCGAGCCGGACCTCCGGGCCCCAACGGGCGGACGACTGGCCCGGGTTGGGCCCCGGCTCCAGGTAGAAGGTGTAGCCGTTGGCGCGGGCCAGCTCGGTGACGTACTGGAGGTCGGTGCCGGTCTGGTAGTGGACCCGCAGATCCTGGTGCGGGGGCTGGGCGACCTTCTCGGTGTAGACGTCGGGGCGGATGCCGTAGTCGGAGTAGCGGCGCAGGATGCTGAGGACCCGCTCGGAGGGCGGCAGGTTGGGGTAGCGGGCGGTGCGCTCCTCCAGGTCCATCAGCAGGGTGAGGTCCTCGCCGGTGACGGTGAGGGTGGAGTGGCCCGGGCGGTTGCTGGCGCCGACCTCGTGCCGGACGATCAGGCCGTCGAAGAGCACGTCGGGGGTGCCCTTGACGCTGACGGTGACGACGATCCGGGTCTTGGGGTCGAAGAAGCCCTCGGGCAGCAGTCGGCGGCTGATCAGCCCGTTCTTGGTGAGGTCGAAGGCGATCTGGAAGCCGCTGCGTTCGCCGGCGGTCGCGGTGATCTGGGCGGTGAGCAGGGCCTCGGTGACCTCCGCCGGGACCGGCCGGGCGAGCTTGGGTCCCATGAGGAGGGTGATGTGGACGGGGCCCCGCCCCACGGGCAGGTCAAACACGCCGGTCCCCCTGCGGGAAGCCGCCGGCGAGCGGGATGCCGATGACGCGTCCGGCCTCGTCGGTCAACTCGCGTGGATCGAGGACGGGGTTGGCGTCGGCGATCTGCCACCACTGGCCGGGGTCGCCGAAGTAGCGCTGTCCGAGCAGATCGGGCCGCTCGCCCGCGCCGACGGTGTGGTCCTGGGTCTCCTGCTCGTCCAGGGGCGGCAGCAGCCGGCGCTTGGTGTAGCGCACTTCGGTGCCGTCCGGGTTGCGGTGGATGCCGATCTCGGCGTCGTGGTAGCGGCTGGTGCGCGGGTAGGGGTGGGCGCCGGGTATCGCGTCCAGGGCGTTCTCGTACGGTTCGATGTCGGCCATGTGCGGCTCAGCCCCTTCCGATCACGGCGTTGGTTCCGGACAGCCCCAGGGCACCCAGGCGGGCGCCCCGCGCGGCGCCCGCCAGGCGTTCCTTCTGCGCCAGGTGCGCCATGTACAGGTCGGCACCGCGGTGCCCGGCGGGCAGGTCGCTGACGGTGAGGATCTTCATCCCGATGCTGAGGCTCGCCCGGATCGGGTTGAGGTTCACGTCGAACGCCGACTCGTTGATGGACAGTTCGGTGAGCCGCACGGGCATGACGCGCTTGCTGCCCCAGGTGAAGAGGGTGAGCGGCATCTCGATCGGGCTGATCTCGATGGCGCCCTTCTGCGACAGGCGCATCGCCTCACGCAGCTTCGCGGTCGTCGGCTGCACGAGCATCTCCAGCGTGGCGAGCTGGGGGTGGATGCCGTCGGGCGCGGCGATCTCGAACTGGTCGGTGGCGTCGATCTCGGCGGTGAACTTCCAGGTCTCCTGGGCGGGCCCCTTCAGCCGCAACGCCTCGTTGCGGTCCCCGCTGCCGGTACCGCCCCCTCCGGCGTCCCCGCTGTCCCCGGCCGACTGGGGGCTCACGCTGCGTTCGAGGGTGTCCGGGTTGAACTGCAGCACGATGATGCGCTGCGGGGTGCCGGTGTCGGGGTCGACGACGACTATGCCGGAGCGGATGGGTTTGGGGATGTCGGCGTAGCGGGTCACGTGCGCTCCCGGAGACGGGCCTGAAGGTCCGTGTAGTCGTGGTCGGGGAAGAGCTCCGGAAGCACTTCCAGCATGGCCTGGAGGTCCGTGGCCGTGCCGGCGAATTCCTCGTCGTTCAGCGGCGCCTCCGTGAAGAGGTGCTGCCAGTCGAACACACCCTTGGTCAGCCGCAGGGTGTCCATGTAAGCGGGGTAGTCGAGGTCCATCTGCCAGAGCGTGTTCGTCCGGTGATCGGAGAACCAGACCTCGGGATTCCCGACTCCGGGCTGCAACCGCAAAGCGACGAAGGAACCGTTTCCGGTGAAGGGGCTGTCGTCGATCACCCGGAACCCGGTGGCCAGCTCGCGCTGTTCGTCCGAGTAGAGGGAGGACGGGAATTCAGGAGCGTCCTCGTGCACGGCCAACGGCAAGGGAGTGAGCCGGAACTCTCCCGTCAGATACGGGTAGGGATCGACGGTTCGCCACTGACTGCCCAGCTGCGAAAATCGAATGTAGTCCCTACGGAGTTCCGCACCGATCTCGATGCCCTCCCACTCGGCGAGGTCGTCGAAGGCCGTGTCCTCCGCGGTTGGATCGATGTCCTCCCGCACCTCGTTCAACACGTCGACAGCCGGGCTTTCGCACAGCTCGTCGAGGACTTTGAGCCAGCTCTCCTCGTACGCTGTCGGCTCCTCGAGTTCCATACCCTCTCCCATGACCTACTTGAAATAAAGCCGCTTGGCCGCTTCGGCCGCCTGCAAGATCGCGATCACTCTCTTCGCCCCAGCCAGCGCGGCAGCGTTTGTCGCCTGATTCTCCAGCTCTGTCTCGAGGTCACCCATTCCCGGGAATTTCTTGCCCGGCTGGTCGTCCCGGAGCTTCAGAACCCTCTTGGCGGTGGCGGCATTCAGTTTGGTTACCGCGATCAATTCCTTGTATTTGGCCTGGTTGAGGTTGACGGAGAGCGGTGTGTTTCCGGTGGCTTGCCACGGAGGCGGGTCGAAGGAACCTGTGGTCCAGGATCCGCCCGGCCGGCTCTTCCGCTGCCAGTGCCCGTTGGGGTACTCATACGTCCCCCAGCGCATGTCCACGGCACTCGGATATCCCGGATAGTTGCTCCGCATGGTGATGTCGACGTCATACCAGACCATTCGCTCGAGCTGACCGGGCCATCCGGACTTCTTGCCGATCGCGCGCGCGGCGGGATGTTCGGCCTTCTCCCGCGCGGCGATGTTGTCCTCCCGGGTGGCCGGCGCCAGGTTCGACGTCGAGGCATGACCGCCGAGGACTGCCGTGAGCATGTGCATGCGCACCCAGTCGCCTCGCGCGGTGATGCCATGTGCGACAGCCCGGTCCCAGCCCAAAGGCCATGCGTCCGGGCGGTGATTGGCTTCCGTGCCCACCGGTGTGTCTTCCTGGATGTAATGCGCCTTGAAGGACTTGGCGGTGTCGCCGTCGGAGAACACCGGCAGAATGGTGTCCGGCAGCGGCGGCTCGTCCCCGCCTCGCGAACGCTGCTCCAATGCGGTCGCCAGCTGCTCCATCAGCGCCCTGAGGGCCGTCAGTTGCGCCTCGACACCGGCCTGGTCACCTGACAGGAAGATCGGTTCTCCGTACGTCTGCCGTCCGGTGCGCCGGGTGTACCCGCTGTTGCTGGTCTCCCGGTCGGGGAGGCGACTCTGGGCCCTTTCCGCGCTCTCGCGCAGTGATTCCGCCTGCTTCCGGGCTGTCTCCTGGCTGGTGCGCAACGCCTGCTGCCGTGAGATCGGGGGCGTGTTGTTCTCCCGCTCCCAGTCACTGATGTACGCCGTGATCGCGGCCAGGGTGCTCCGCATGGCCAGGTCACCGCTCTTGCCCTTGCCATCGAAGAGCAGGGTGTGCATGGCCCCGTCCACGGCACGGAAGCGGACCGAAGGCAGCTCGTAGTCCTTCCTGCCCTGCTGCCACGCCTGCTTCTCCCGGTCCCGCATGCGATCCCTGTGGCGATCGCCTGACCGGTCCCGGTCGTCACTGCGGCGCCACTGCTCCCGCAACTTGCGCAGCCTGTCGTTCAGGCGGTTGCCCAGCTTGCGGCGTGCCTTGCCGAAGAGTTTGCCGGTGGCGCGGCGCGCACGGTTGACGGCCGACTTGATGGTCTGGCGTGCGCGTCGGAGCGGGCGACGGCGAGGGCGGTCCTTGTCGGTGTCGCGGCGGCGTTCGTCGTCGCGGCGGCGGTCGTCGTCCCGACGGCGGTCGTCGTCCCGACGGCGGTCCGTTGTGCGGCGGTCGCCCGGACGCGTGCCCTGGGGATCGCGGTCGCGGTCGTCCGTGTCCCGGCGGCGTTCCGGGCGGAGGGTGTCGCGGGCCGGGCCGCGGCGCTTCGGTGTGTCCGTGCGGTCGGGCCTGTCGTCGTCCTTCATGCGGCGCTCCGCGTCCCGCACGCGGCGCCTCGCCGCGTTCACCTCGCGGCCCTCGTCGCGGCGTTCGTCGTCGTCGCGGCGCTTCTTCGGGCGGGTGGTGTGGGCCGGGCGGGGCTTCTTCTCGGGGGTGGAGCGCTTGCCGGGGCGAGGCCTCGACGGCGGGCGGGAGGTCCTGTCGGGGGACGGCTTGCGTGGGGTCAGGCGGTCGGTGGGCCGGTCGGTCGGGCGGTCCGGGGCCGGCGTGCGGTCGTCCGTGGGTGCGGGGCGGTCGTCCTGGGGCTTGGTCGGGGCGTCCGGACTGTCGTCGGACGGGCCCGGCTGGTTCTTCTTCCTGCGGAGGTCCTTGAGCATGTCGCCGAGCCGTTCGGCCACCTTGCCCATGAAGCGGCTGACGCCCTCGATGAGGAACTCGTAGATCAGTTCCAGCAGTGCGACGACCCCGGCCGCGACCGCCTTGGCGAAGGGCAGCGCGCCGTTGCCGCTCTTCACCGACTTCAGGAAGTCCATGAACAGGCCGAACGCGGCGAGGATCTCGCTAAGCGCACCCCACGCGACTTGGAGGGCATCGATGATGGCCATCACCCAGCCGGCGCCGGGGATGAGCTTGGCGACGACCTTCTCGACCACCATCACGCCGACGATGATCGGGAGTTGGGGCAGCGCCTCGTCCCAGGCCATCTGGGCCATCTGCTCGACGGTGACGCCGCCGGAGACCAGCTCCTGGAAGTCCTCCATCGGGATGCCGATGATCTCTTGGACCTTCTGGTTGAACCAGGCCTTGACGGCGGTCTTGACCTCCTCGAAGAGGTGCTCCTTGGCACCGGTCTCCGCAGCCGCCCCGGCCTTGCTGATCCAGTCGCCCGGGTCGGAGACGATGTCGTTGAAGATGGCCGCCCACTCGCCGAGCGCGGCGACGGCCGCGGCACCGAACTCCAGCGCGCCGACGGTGACCGTCTCGGCGATGTCGACGGCCGCGAGCATGCCGGACTCCAGCACGTCGAGCCCGGCCAGCAGGGCGCCGCACAGGCCGTCGAGGAGCTTCCCGGCGACTTCCTTCAGCGCGTCCGCCGCCTCGTTGACCTTCTGAACGGCCCAGTCGCGTGCGCCGTCGATGGTGTTGCGCCACTTGTCGCGCATCGCCGGGTAGTCGGCGAGGAGTTCGTCGCCGAGGGCGATCAGCGCGTCGGCGAAGGTGTTGATCTGGTCGATGACCCAGTTGCGGGCGTCGTCGATGAGCTTGAAGACCTGCTGCTTGAACTTGTCGATGAGGTCGGTGACGACCTGACGGGCCTTCTCGAAGATGCCCTTGATGGCGTTCTTGAGGCCCTCGAAGAACTCCTTCAGCTTCTCGATGGCCTCTTCGAGCCAGTTGTCGGCGTCGTCCTTGCCCTCCTCCTGCTTCTTCTCCGCCTCCTGCTCGGCGTTGGTCTGCTCCTCGTCGATCTTCCTGTTGTCGTCCTCGGTCCGCTTGTCGACGTCCTTGTCGGTGTCCTCCTCCTTCTTCTTGATGTCCTTGCGGACCTGGTCGTACTTCTTGCCCTTCTTGTCGTCGATCTCCCCGACCTTGTCGTCCTGCTCCTTGCGCCACCGGTCGCGGGAGTCGGCGATGTCGGAACGGCCCTTGTCGCGGGCGTCGGACTGCTTCTTGCCACTGGCCGTGACCTCCCTCTGGAGGTCCTGGTCGTGCTGCTTGCGGTCGTCCGCCGCCTTCTTGTCCTTGGCCTGGCGCTCCTGGCCCATCTTCTGCCGGCCCTGGGAGAAGCCCGCCTGGATCTGCGGGCCCCGGTCGTGCTCGGCCACGGCGGACGCGGACTCGATCGGCACGCCACCGCCGGACACCGACCGTGCGCCGCCGGCCTTGCCGCCCTTCTTCCCGCCGGCCACCTTGCCGGTCAGGGTCTCCTTGGGCACGTCGGGATAGATCTGGTCCTCGCCCATCGGGCGGGCCGCGTCCTCGCGTCCCGCCCGGTGCAGTTCGTCGCGGCGCTCGTCGAGCTTCTGGCCCTGCTCGTCCGTGCGCTGCGGGTCGGAGTCGTTCTCCAGCGGCAGCCTGGGAGCGTCGCCCACCTTGGCGTTCTTCAGGCCCTCGTCCTTGGTCGGCAGGCCCAGGATGGAGTCGATCAGGTCGTCGAGCGGCAGGATCTCCTTCAGCAGCTTGCCGAACAGCTGGGCGCCGATGGTGACGGCGATGTCCCACCAGCTCGGCTCCGGCACGTTCGCGCCCGGGACGTCGCCTTCCGGCTTCTGCTCGCCGGTGATCTCGGGCGTCTTGCCCGGGGCGGCTTCCGTACGGGCGACCTTGGCGTTGGTGTACGTGCCCGGGGCCGCCGGTGTCGGGCCGCCGGGGACGGTGCGCGGGGAGCCGGAGGGCCGTTGCATCTTCGGCGGCGCCTTGCGCAGGGCCGTGCGCTCCTTGTCGACCGAGCGGCCGACCGCGCTGTCGACGCCCTTGAGCGTCTCCAGGGCCTGGTGCGGCTTGAGTCCGGCGGCCGTGGACAGGCCGGACTCGGGGGTGGCGTTGGAGACGTCCGGGGGCGGGGCCTCCTTCTTGGCCGAGGTCTTCGCCCTGGAACCGCCGGCTGCGACGGAGCGGCCGCCGGATCGGACGGGAGCGGGGGCCGGGGACTTGCGGCCGCCGCCTCCGCCCGAGCCGCCGTTACGGCGCGACGCGGTCTTCGCGGCACGTTGTGCCGCCTGGCGCTTGCTGCCCGCCGGGCGGGAGCGCGAGCCCGTGGACCCGCCCGATGCCCCACCGGATCCCGGGGACTCGGCGGCCTTGGGCAGGTTGGTCTTCGGTGCCGGCCCCGCGGCCATCGGCGAAGGCCCGTTGCCCGCCGCCAGTTTCGGCGCGCTCGCGGGTCCCGGCGTGGAGACCTTCTCCGGGCCGCTCTCCGGGCCGGGGATGGTGGCCGGGCCCTTGCCTTCGGTGACGTCCTGGCCGCCGCCGCGTGGCGTTTCGGGCGTGGGGGCCGTGGTCCCCTGGTCCCCGGCCTCGCCCCGGCCGTTCGCCCCGCCCTCGGGCTTGTCGGCCTGCTGGTCCTTGCCCTGTTCCGCCCCGGAGCCCACTTCCTTCCCGCCACTGCGGTCGGGTGCTCCGGCCTCCGGCTTCCTGGCGCTCTGCGCCTGGCTCTCGCCACCCTTCTCAGCGCCGGTGCCGGCCTGCGAACCGGCCCCCTGCGTACGGGCGTCCTCCCCCGCCTTGGCCAACTGGTCCGGCGCGGCGGTCTCCACGGGCCCGGTGACCGCCCCGCTCGCAGCGGCGTCCGAGGCCCGGGCCTCCTCGTCGCGTCGCGCGGCCTCGGCGTCCTCCTTGCGTTCGTCCGACTGTCTCCGGTCCGAGTCCGCCCCGGTGGCCTCCGCCACCGCCGCTTCCACGCCCGGGGACGCCGAACCGGGACCACCGCCCGTTCCGGAGCCATCGGTCTGCCGCCCGTCGGCCGTACCGCTGAGGAGGTCCTCGAAGGACTCGCTGCCGTTCCCCTCGTCCTCGGCGCGTGACGTGGCGTCCGGGGACGTGCCGGGCTCGGTCTCCTGCGGTGCCGTGTCCGACGCCGGAGCGCCGGTGGCGGAGGACAGGCTGGGCAGCGGGGCCGTACCCTTCCTCCGTTCCTCGGCGAGGGTCGGGTTCTTCGCCGCGTCGGTGTATCCGACGAGGTCGACGTCGGGCACGGGCTCCTGGCCGGCTGCCGCGGCCGTGTCGTCCCCCGCTTCCCGTTCCGTGTCGTCCTGCGCGGGTTCCGCGTCCAGCCCCAACGGCTCGTCGTCGGCGTCCTGTTCGTTCTCCGGGTCG
This sequence comes from Streptomyces lomondensis, assembly GCF_014651035.1. GTDB lineage: Bacteria > Actinomycetota > Actinomycetes > Streptomycetales > Streptomycetaceae > Streptomyces > Streptomyces lomondensis. The sequence goes on along the minus strand of NZ_BMWC01000004.1, from coordinate 368,481 downwards.
CCCAGCGTGCGTACCGTGCTGGCGTCACCGCCGGTGCGGGACTTCTCGCCGGGTTCGGCACCGCTGCGGTCCACGGTGCCGGGGGCAGCGGCCTCGCGGCCGCCCGCCTCGCCCTCGCTCTCGCCCTGGCGCTGCTCCTCCTCGACGGCCTGCTTCCCGGGCTCCTGGACGGCCTCGTCGGGCCCGCCTTCCTCCTCCTCGGCGGCGCGCTCGTCCTGCTGGTCCTGGTCCTGCTGCTCGCGCTCGGTGTCCGACGCGTCCTCGCGTTCGTCCTCGGCGTCCTTCCGGGCGTCCCGGCCGGAGGCGTCCTTGTCCTCTTGCTGGTCCTGGGAGCGGTCCTGCTCGTCCTTCGCGTTCTCCTGCTGCCGGGTGGCCGAGCCGGCCTCGCCCTGGGCCGGGTCCTGAGCACCGTCCTGGCCGGCGGCCCCGGAGTCGTCCCGGCCCCCCGCCTCCTCGTCCTTCGGTTTCCCGCCGGGCTTGCCGGTGTCGTGCCGCTCTTCGTCACGGTCCTGGGAGTCGCCCGCTTCGGGCGCGGAGTCCTCGCGTGCGCGCTCCTCCTCGATCTCCTCCGCCGCCCCGGGCACCGCCTCCGGCGCCACCGTCGCGTCCATCGGCAGCGGCCCCCGCCGCTCCGTCTCCTCGACCCCTTCGAGGAGACGGTCCACGACGGGCGCGGGCAGCCGTAGCTCCAGCCGGTCCAGGACGCTGTCCTGCACCTCGGGCGCCATGCGGGCCAGTTGAAGCCGCACGCGGCCCGACCGGTCCTCCGGGTCACCCCTCAGGGACCGCAGCAGGCCGTTGGCGAGGCGGTCGACGAGGGTGGCGGGGTCCAGTTGCTCCATGCGGCGGCGGTCGGCGTCGACGGTCGCGTAGCGCAGCCAGCCGGGGGTGGCCTGCCCCTCCTCGACCTCCGTCGGCCGGATCTCCTCGGACGGTCCTACGAGATCCTGGGCCGCCGACTCCGCCTGCCGCTCGATGCCCTGCTGCGGCAGACTCACCGCCCCGAGTTCCCGCCCGGCCCGCAACGCTCCCAGGCCGTGCGGGTTCTGGACGGTGTGCAGGAGCTCGTGGGCGAGCAGCCGGCGGCCCTCGTCCGTGCCGGGCCGGTACGCGCCCTCGCGGAAGAAGATGTCCTGGCCGACGGCGACCGCGTCCGCGCCGAGCAGGTCGGCCAGCTGGCCGGCGTCCCGGCCGGTGTGCAGGCGTACGCGGCTCAGGTCGTGTCCGAGGCGCTCCTCCAGATCGCGTCGTACGCCCGGGTCGAGCGGCTGGCCGGCGCCGCTGACGATGTCCTTGGGCTCGGGGGTACGGGACTTGGCGGCGCGCTCCTTGCGCTTGCGGCGGCGCTGCTCGGCGGACTGCTCGGAACGGCTGTCCTGGGTCTGGGAGTTGCTCACGAGGTCACCTCCCCGCGGCCGCACAGGCCCTCGTGCACAGCGCGTGCCAGTTCCTGGCCGAGCCGGCGCGCGGACAGCCCGGCGGGCAGCGGCGGCAGGCCGGACAGGACGTCGGCCGTCCACGGGCGGTCGGCGGGTACGCCGCGCTCGCGGACCAGCCGGGTCAGCTCCTGTTCGAACGCGGCCGAGACCCGGTCGGGGTCCGCGCGGAAGCCGTCGAGGACCAGTTCGCCTATCTCCACGCGGATCTCGCGCGGCGTCGGTGTCCCGCCCACCGGAGTCACACCGGTCTGCGTCACACCCGTCCGTGTCACACCCATCCGCGGACCTCCGTCGGCGTCAAGGAGCGTTCCAGCTTGAGGTATTCGGTGCGGGCCGCCGCGAGCATGTGCCGCATCTGGAGCGCCTCGCCCTCCTCGGCGGCGAGGAACGCCCCGGACAGGGCGATGTTGCGGATCGAGCCGCCCGCGACGGTCAGCCGTGCCAGCAGCTGCGGGTCGATGTCCTTCACCGGGGCCTGCGGCGGCAGCACGCGGCGCCAGATCTCGGCGCGTTCGTGCTCGGCCGGGAAGGGGAAGTCGACGACGAAGCGGATGCGCCGCAGGAAGGCGGTGTCCAGGGCCTTCTTCATGTTGGTGGTGAGGATGGCGAGGCCGCGGTAGGCCTCCATCCGCATCAGCAGGTAGCTGACCTCCAGGTTGGCGTACCGGTCGTGGCTGTCCTTGACCTCGCTGCGCTTGCCGAACAGGGCGTCCGCCTCGTCGAACAGCAGGAGCGCGCCGCCGCGTTCGGCGGCGTCGAACACGCGGCGGAGGTTCTTCTCGGTCTCGCCGATGTACTTGCTGACGACCTGGGAGAGGTCGATCACGAACAGGTCGAGGCCGAGTTCCCTGGCCATCACCTCGGCGGCCAGGGTCTTGCCGGTGCCGGAGCCGCCCGCGAAGAGCGCGGTGACGCCGAGCCCGCGGCGCAGGGCCGCCCCGAATCCCCACTCCTGGTGGACCACCGGCCTCTGCCGGACGTGCGCGACGATCTCCCGCAGGACGCTGGTCTGCCGCTCGTGCAGGACGAGGTCGTCCCAGCCGGCCCGCGGTTCGATCCGGCGGCCGAGTTCGTCCATGCCGACCCGGGCCTCGTCCAGACCGGCCCGCCAGGCCAGGGCCGCGGCGTCGAGCTCGTCCTCGTGGGGCAGTTCCCGGCGTACGGTGGCGGCGGCGGACCGCACGACGTGCGGCGGCAGCTGGAACTGCGCGATCAGCGACCGCAGTTCGCGCTCCTCCAGGTCGGCGACGTCGCTGAACGCGTCCGCCCACAGGGCCAGTTGCTCGTCGTCGTCCAGGGGCGGCACGCTCACCCGGGTGCCGTGCGCGCGGTCCGTCCGGCGCGGGTCGGTGCTCGACACGACGACGGGTACGGCGGCCCCGGCCAGGAACGCCTCCGTGGCGGCCTGCTGGTCCCGGTCCGGCTCGCCGAACTCCACGAGCAGCGCGGCGGGCAGCAGGATCGCCTCGCGCTGCCACAGCCGGGCGAACCGGTCGCGCTCGGCGGGGTCGACGGGGATGTCCTCGGCGCTCACGGCGTACAGCCCGAGCCCGGCGCGCGCGGCGGCCGCGGCGGCGATGTCGGCACGGCTGCGCAGGTCGCCGCCGACCAGTTCCACCAGCAGCGGCGCGTCGGGGCGGGCGCCGTCCGTCCAGCCCGCCGCGACGTCGCTCGCGGCCAGGTCGTACGACGGCGGCAGCCGGTCCGGCACGGCCGTGCGGCGCAGTTGCCCGTGCAGCCGGGCGTCCAGGTACGGCGAGCCGAGCAGGAAGTGCAGGATGCGCTCGTCGAGGCGCAGCCGGGAGGTCGTCAGCCGGGACTCGTCGTCCAGCTCCAGGATCCGCCAGCGCCGCAGCGGCGACACGGGCGTCAGCGCGCTCCAGTGCGGTTCGTCCAGGGCGGCCAGGGCGAGCGAGAACGTCGGATGCGCCCGCTGCGGGTCACCGCTGGCGGCGGCGCAGCGGGCGGCGGCGGTGGGCTCCAGCTCCTGCGCGGCGGTGAGCAGCACGAGGTCGCGCTCGAACGCCGTGAGCCCGAAGCAGGTGACCAGGGCGTCGAGGGGGGCGGCGCCGGGGCCGTCGGCCGGCTCGGGCAGGGGTGCGTGCGCGTCCCGGCCCTCGGCCATGTCCTCCGTGCCGCCCGTGCCGCGGAGGGCGTGAGCGTCGACGCGGGCGAGGACGCGGCGGATCTCCGCCGTCAGCGTCGTACCGTCGCCCGGTGCGGCGGCCCCGGCCGCTGCCTGCGCTCCCATGTCCTCACCTGCCCCCGTCGCTCCCATGCGCCTCAGTTCTCCGTGTCCTCGCCGCTGTCCGCGTTCCTGGCCGTCTGCTGGGACCGTGCGGACTTCGCGGGCTTGGCGGCCGTCTTCTTCGCGGTCCTGGCCGGCTGCGCGGACTTGCGGCCCCGGGCCGTCTTCGCGGGCGCCTTCGCCTCGGTCCTGGCCACGGCTTTCGTCTGGCCGTCGGCGGAGTCCGCGGCCTCCCGCGCGGGAACGACGGCCTCCTGCGCGGGCACGACGGCCTCCCGCGCGGGCCCGGCCGGCTCACCCGGAGCGGCGCCCGGGGACGGCGCCCCCGGCGCCCCGAACGGCAGCACCCGTACCTCCGGCCGTTCCACCGGCTTCCCCGGCACCGGCGTCGCGCGGCCGTCGATGAAGACCAGCGCGGCCTGGTAGACGACCGACAGCGTGTACGGCGTCTGGTGCAGCATCCCCCACAGCTTGGACGTCTCGTCGATGTCCATCACCGTCGGCGTGAACCGCACCCGCTGCACCGCCCCGGCCAGGTCGCTCCCGCTCAAGTGCGGGCGCTGACCGGCGAGTTCGATGATGTCCTTGGGCAGCACGGGTATCTCGTGCAGGGTCCGCACCACCGAGCCGATCAGCCGCTGCCCGACCAGTTCGGCCTCCTCGCCGTACGCGCTGATCAGGTAGTGCAGGTCGAGCGCGGCGGCCGGCCGCCGGACCAGCGTGCCGTCGGACGCCCGGGTCGGCAGGTCGTTGTTGCGCTGCGAGGTGTTGGGCGTGACCTGATACAGGAACACGGTGATGGTCGGATCCGCCGGCGGGTCGGCCGGCGGCTTGCGCGGCTCGACCTTGACCGCTATGTCGATGTCCGGCGGCAGGTTGTCCTCGATCAGCAGGGCGAGGGCCTGGGTGACGTGGGCGAGGGCAAGTGCGTTGCTCATGGCGTCAGTTCCTCGGTCCCTCTCCTCGTCCTGGTCCTTCTCGTCGTACGCGTGGTCCCGGTCCTTCTCGACGTACGCGTGCTTCTCGGCCGCGGTTCACTCGCGCCCCCTGGCCAGGTAGTCCGCGAGGCTGACCGTGGGCCGGGGACGCTCCGCCTCCCGTGACCGGGTCCTGCCGCCACCGCCCTGGGGCGCCCCGCCGGCCGTGACCTCCAGCCGCCCGATCTGCACCTGCACCACCTGCTCGGTCCGGCGCCCGGGGCGCCGGACCGCCGCCTGCCGTGCGGCGTCCCGGGCGGCCGCCGTGTCCGCCGCGCTGGGGAGCAGCGGGGCGGACACGGCGGCGGGGGGAGCGGCGTCCGTGCCAGGGGGGGTCGGCACGGACGCCGCGTTCACGGGGGCCGCCCGCTCGGTACGGCCCCGGCCCGCCGCGCGGCGCGCGGAGTCGGGCACCGGCCGCAGCGCGGGGCCGGTCGCCGCGACGGGACGCAGCAGCGGCCCCTCGGTCTCGGCCGGCCGGGCCGGACGCACGGCCGGGTCGTGGGGCGCCGGCGCCTGCTCGGTCCGTACGACCGTCCGCTCCCGTTCCGTACGGACGACCTCGCGGGCCGCCGGGCGGGCCGGATCCGGCCGGGGCCCGGTGGCCGGGGCGGCGACGGGCCACAGTGGCTCGGTGCCGTCCGGGCCGGGTGCGCCGGCCCGGACCGCCTCGATCCGTTCGAACGGCCCGGCCAGCCGCGGCCGTACCCGCACCACTCCGGGGCGCCGCGCGGCGGGCGCCGCGTGCCGGGCGAGCAACCGGTCGAGGAAGTCGGGCTCGGGCCGCCCGTCCGCGGTGGACTCAGACATCCGCACACAGCTCCAGGTAGTAGCGGCGCCGCAGCGGGCTGAGCGCCAGGATCTCCGGCTCGCTCCAGCCGTAGGCGGTGGCGAGCAGATGGACGTCGAGCAGGAGGTCCCGGGCCCAGGCGTCCAGTTCGGTCCACAGGTAGGAGGCGATGTCCAGCTCGGCCCGGGTCGCCTCCCCGCACTCGGGGCAGGCGACGTTGAGCGTGACGTCGGCGCCCGGGTCCGCGGCCTGGGCTGCCTCGGCGATCCGCCGCTGCACGGCGGCGGGCAGCGCGTCCGCGGACACGGACCGCCCGTCGCGCACGGCGGTGACCACGCACCGCGCGAGCAGCGCCCGGCGCGGGTCGGCGTCCCGGGCCGCCGCCGTCAGGTCGGCGACGCCGGGCACCCGGAACTCGACCTCCCAGCCGTCCTCGGCGACCCGCACCAGCGGCTCGCCCCGGTCGGCCAGGGTGCGGGCGAACTCCCCGGCGTCCAGCTCGAACTCCATGTCCGCGCCGCACGCCCGGCACTCCAGGCGCACCTGCATCCGCTCGCCGAACAGGGCCCGGCGCAGCGCGAACAGATCCGCCTCCCGCTCCCCCACCGGCAGCGCCAGCAGGGCCTGCGGGTCGCCTCCCAGGTCCGGCCGGGCGGCCCCGTGCAACAGCAGGGCACGCCCGGCCGGGGCCTGGGCCAGCCCGGTCTCCCAGGTGGCCAGGAACTCGGCCGCCTGTGTGATGGCCATGCCTCCCCCAGTGCCTGTGTCTCAGCAGCTTCAGTACGTGCCCGAAGGGGCGCGGGGAACTGCGCGACAAGCCACGACGAACCCGCAGACGAAAAACGACCCTCTACGCCGGGTTGAGGAACGAGGGCTCCTCCGGCTCCGGCACCTCGTAGTCCCGCTCCCAGCCCTCGCACTCGAGCTTCAGCGACTGGATGGCCACCGCGTTGGCGTTGGCGTCCAGTTCGCCGAGAGCCTGGTACTCGCTGGGCCAGGTCCGGTACAGCTTGTGCGAGACGGCGACCTGGCCGGCCTCGTTGAGGACCTGGATCACGATGTCCTTGCGGAAGTCCGCGAGGGACACCTCCGAGCCGAGGCCCGCGCCGACCTGCCAGACCTTGTTGGCCCAGCGGTCGAACTCGGGGTCGTGCGTGACGCCGCGCTCCAGGGTGATGCCCTCGAACTCGGAGCGGCCCGGCGACTTGCGCGGGGACGAGGGGTCGCCACCGTGGCGGTGCTTGACGACCTCGGTGGTCCGCTTCAGCGGACTGATCTTGCTGATGCCGGCGACCGTCCGACCGTCCCACAGCACCAGGAACTTGAAGTTCTTGTACGGGTCGAAGCGATGGGCGTTGACCGTGAACTCTGCCATCGAAATGTCCTCAGGGATTCCTTGGTGCGTTCCTTAGAGCGCGAACTGCCCGGACGTCTGCTGGATCTTGACGACGACGAACTCGGCCGGCCGGACCGGCGCGATGCCCACCAGGACGTTGACGATGCCGTTCTCGATGTCCTCGGCGGTCGTGGTGTCGCTGTCGCACTTGACGAAGTAGGCCTCGCGCGGCGTGCCGCCCTTGAAGGCGCCCTGGCGGAAGAGCGTGTGCAGGTACGAGGAGGCGGCGAGGCGGATCTGCTGCCACAGGTTCTCGTCGTTGGGCTCGAACACCACCCACTGCAGGCCGCGCTGCAGGCTCTCCTCGACGTGCAGCGCGAGCCGCCGCACCGGCACGTACTTCCACTCGCTGTCGAGGGCGTCGGAACCCTCCAGCGTGCGAGCACCCCAGACGACCGGGCCGGTCACCGGGAAGGTGCGCAGGCAGTTGACGCCGAGCGGGTTGAGCAGGCCGCTCTCGCGGTCGGTCAGGTCGACGGTGAGCGAGCGCACGCCCGCGAGCCGCGCCTCGGTGCCGGCCGGGGCCTTCCACACGCCGCGCTCGGAGTCCGTACGGGCGATGACGCCCGCGACCGCGCCGGACGGCGGGAAGGAGCGCAGCCGGCCGGTGAGCGGGTCGGTGAGCTGGAGGTGCGGGAAGTACAGACCCGCGTGGTTGCCGCGGACGGCGTCGAACGCGGCGAGCCCGGCGCGGGCGGTGTCCACGCTGACCCAGGTGCTGGGCGCGTCGACGAGCAGGAAGATCCGCCGTTCCTGGCAGAGCCGCTGGGCGGCCGAGACGACGGTGACGGCGTCCTCGGTCTTCTCGTACGCCGCGAGTTCGGGCAGCACCAGCAGGTTGACGTCGGGGACGCCGCGCAGGGCCTGGATGCCGGACTTGTCGGCCTCGGAGCCGATGAGGTCGCGGGGGCCGGGCGCGGCGCCGTCCTCGCCGCCCTCCAGCGGGAAGACGGGCGGGTTGACGGAGGCCTCCAGGCCGAGGTCGTTGGCGCACTCGCCGAGGAAGCGGACGACGTCCTCGGGGTCGGTGGAGCCCGCGACGACCTGGACGCGCCGGCCGAAGGCGGTGACCTCGGCGCCCGCGAAGGCGTGCTTGCCGGGCGCGTCGGGCAGGGCGCGCAGCTTGCGCTCCAGCAGCAGCGCCAGCTCGGCGACGGAGGACGGGGCCTCGCCGTCGCAGTCGGGGTCGTAGAGCGTGAACTCCCGCTCGACGTCGCCGATCTTGACGGTGAGGTCGACGGCGAGGTCGGGCAGCTCGTGCCCGAAGGGCTTGGAGACGGTGCCGGACGGGTCCGGGCGGCCCTCGCCGACGACCTCGACGCGGATCAGCCGGGAGCCGGCGTTGACGACCGTCTGCACGTACCGCCCGTGGGAGGGGTCGGTGGACAGGCCGGTGAAGCTCTCGCGGGCCTCGCCCTTGGCGTCGTGGACGCGCAGGTTGAAGGTCTCGTCGGGGCGGGGCGTGTCGTGGTCGACGGCGATGCGCAGGCCGTTGCCCCACACGCCGGGCTCCTTGGCGTGCACGGCGAGGACGCGGCTCTCGCTGTGGCCCTCGGTGGACTCCAGCGTGACGCACGCGGCCTTGCCGCTGCCGGCCTTGGCGACCCGGACGATCACGGCGACGGTGCCGCCGTTGCCGAAGAACTGGTGAACGGCGTAGCCGACGGCGCTCTGGGCGCTCAGGCCCCCGAAGCGGCGCTCGAACTCGGTGAAGCTGGTGACGCGGACCGGCTCGTTCAGCGGACCGCGCCGGGTGTGGCCCACGAACGCGGTCACCGACGTGGTCAGGGTCGAGATGGTGCGGGTGCTGCTGGGAAGCTCTTCGACGTAGACACCGGGATACGTCGGCTTGGCGGCGCTCACTGCACTCATCGGCATTCCCCCTCCTATCCCTGTCTCGGGCACCGGATGAAGGCACCAAGAGACGGTGAGGGAGAGAGACGTTCCGGACGGTGCGCGAGGGCCCACTCACCCCGTCGGCAGTGGTCTCGCGCACTTCATCAGTTCCCCCGTCAGTGCCCACGCTGTCGGTCGCACGGGCCAAGCAGCTCGCTTGTGACTCCTGATGCTCAAGTGCTCAACCCACCTTGCTGCGTCCGGAGTTGAGCGAACAAGACGGGTTCTGGCCAGCACAGAGGAAGGTTTCGTGAAGGCGAACTTCCCCGGATCCGCACATTGCGCCCGCGCGCCCCCTTGGACTGGACCACGCCTCCTGTACGTGGGTGGCCGGGCGCCACCGAGGGCATGCCTGCGAGACCCGCATTTCCGCCGCCGAGGCTCACGCTCCTCGGGTTCTCCGCGAGTCGCACACACACCTCGGTGGCCGATTTCGACGGGGCACCATGGACGGGCATGGACGGTCATGGACGCGCACGGAGTTGACCGATGCCTTACGGGCCGCACCGTCGAGTGCCCCCTTTCGACCGGGACATGCCCGACGTAAACGCCAGACCGCGCCACCCCTTCCAGCGCGTAGAAATATCTACGAGCATGGCCAGTGCCGGGTGGCACGCGGAGACCTCGCGGGTCACCGGTCCGTGTCCCGCGCGCGCCCTCGCGGCGCCGCCGACTGCGCCTGGGGTGGCCATGCAGAGCGTCATGTGGAAGCAAGCCGTCGAGTGGCTCGCCGCGGCCGCCACGGACCCCCAGGAGTGCAAGCGGGAGTGGGACCACGGCACCGGGACGGTGCTCGTGGAGGCCGGGCGCTACTGGGACGTGCTCAGCGTCCCCGACCGGCTCGGCCTGCTCGCCCTGGACATCCTGTGGCGCGACCCGCTGAAGGTGCCCGGCCCCACCCTGGTGGACAGCGCCGCACGCAGAGTGGGGTTCTTCCTGCCACCCGATCCGGTCAGCGAGTGGATCGGCTTCGGGGTCCGGCACGTCGGCCGGGGCTCCTGGGTCGCCGTGCCGCCGCCGTACCGGCCCGCCGGACGCCTGGAGTGGCTCGTCCCGCCGGACGGCATGGGCACCCTGCATCGGCCCGGCACGCTCGAGACGGCCCTGCGGGAGGCCACCGGCACCCTCGCCGTGCTGGCACCCGTCAGCGCGGAGCCTGTGGTGCCGGACGGGGCGTGGTGAGGCGGGGGCCGGAAGAGACGACCGGGCCCATGTGCCGGCCGGCGGTCCACGAGGTGACGGCGGTCCAGGTCTCGCTCTCGGCCGGCGCGGCGAAGGAGACCCACTGGCCGTCGCGGTGCTCCGGGACGGTGTGGCCCCGTGCCTCCCACTCGGCGACCAGGGCCGCGTAGATCGGCGGGTGGCCCGCGTATCCGCTGGTGAGTTCGGCGTACGGCCGGGGCGCGGCGTCGGCCACGAGAAGGCGCCGCGCCGTCTCAGTGCTGTCCATGCCAGGGCAACGCGGCGCCGCCCGCCGGTGGTACGCGGCCGGGACCCCGTCCGTCGGGTCGAGTGAACGCGTCACCCGGACGGCGGCATGCGAGCACCGGACAAACATCCAGTCAGGCGGTCGCCCGTTCAGGGCACGACCGGGCCGGTCGCGCGACCGTCCTCCACTCGAACGGAGTTCTCGCCCCGGCGGCGGGAATCCGGCAACACTGCCGACACACCCGGCCGGTCTCCGCTCGCGCTCGCCGTGGAGGGCCATGCTTGGTGACCTCCCGCTACTGGCGCGGCCTATACCGCCTCCTCGTACAGGTCGGCAAGCCGTCGGAGTCAGGTGCGGGTGCGGTTGTTCCGCCGCGGCATGAACGGAATGCCAGACTTTGCCAATGACCAACGCCAAGGACACCGTTCACCAGTTCCTTCTGCAGGTGCGCTCGGGGTTGCACCCTGACCGCGCCAGTCACTTCATGGCCGAGCGGGTCCGGGCCCATCAGGTCGTCTCGGAGGCGCCGGTGGTCGTAGAGCGGACACCACGGCAGTACACCGAGCACGTTGAGGAGATGCTCGACGCATACGGCGCTTTCACCCTGACCGTGGACGAGCTCATCGCCGAAGGAGATCGGGTCTACGCGCGCTGGACCCAGCGCGGGCGACACGTCGGACCGGTAGACCATCATCCACCGACCGGCGCGCAGGTCACGGCGATGACCAGCGCGGTCTATCGCGTCGAGGACGGATTGATCGTCGAGTACTGGATCCAGATCGACCGGCAGGGAATAGCTGCTCAGCTACAGCAAGCGGCTGCCGAGCACTGATGGGTTGCTGCGGGGGCAAGGAGAGGTAGAGGCGGGTGCCTTGGGGTCGGTAACCGGCGCGTGCGTAGACGCGGCGGGATCCCTCTCCGGAGTACTCCAGCCAGACCGACCCGGCTCCGCGGGCAAACATCGCTCCGGTCTAGGCGGGGCGGGTTCCGACGCCGGACAGCTCTGCGGTGTCTTCGGCCGGCGGCGAGCACGACGCGCCGCCGGCGCAGCCGCCCTGCGGGTCGCGGACGAAGCGGACCGCTCCGCCGCGCTGTTGGGTGCGACGCAGGCGGGCCGCACTCATCCACTCGCAGGGCATGGTCGGGCTGAGGGTCTGGACCTGGATGTCCATGGTGGGTGTTGACCTCACGAAATCTCAGCGGGAACCACTGGCGAACTCGGGGAGATGAACATCGGTCCCGACGTCGAGGGACTTGCGAGGTCGGGCTCAGATCCAGGTGTCCAGCCACATCCTGGCCCGCCAATCGGCGTACGGGATCGTCTGCCCGGTGTAGATCGGGAAGAAGTAGATGAAGTTCCAGGCGATGAGCAGCACGAGCGTGCCTGCGGCCACCGCACCCCGTGTGCGGCGTTTCTCGGTCGCCCCCGGGGGACCCAGCAGCGCGCCCAGCATCATCGTCACGGCCAGGCTCAGGTACGGCACGAAGACGACTGCGTAGAAGGAGAAGATCGTGCGGTCCTGGTACAGGAACCAGGGCAGATAACCGGCAGCCACCCCGCACAGGATGGCCCCGGCGCGCCAGTCGCGGCGCAGTGCCCATCGGTAGAGCAGGTACACGAGTGCGCAGCATGCCGACCACCACAGGAGCGGTGTGCCCAGGGCGAGGATCGCCTGTGAGCAGTCTGCCGTCGCGTGGCAGCCGTCCTTGCCGGGTTCCGGCGACCGGTAGTCGAACAGCACGGGGCGGCCGAGGACCAGCCAACTCCACGGGTTGGACTCGTACTTGTGCGGAGTGTGCAGTCCCACGTTGAACTGGTAGACGCCGTACTCGTAGTGCCACAGGCTGCGCAGCGGGGCCGGAATCCACGACCACGTGCCGCCGCGGCCGTCCGCCCAGTGCCGTCCGTAGCCGTTGTCGGACAGGAACCAGCCGGTCCACGTCGCCAGATACGTCAGCACGGTGACCGGGACGAGGGACGACACCGACCAGCCGAGATCTCTGCGCAGCACCGCCCGACAGGGGCGCCGTGCCCCCGCCACGCGGCGGGCGCCGACATCCCACAGCACCGTGAGCACCATGAAGAGGGCGAGGAAATACAGGCCGTTCCATTTGGTCGCGGCCGCCAGTCCCAGGAAGAAGCCGGCGGCGAGCCGCCATGGACGCACTCCCGTCCCGGCGCGGTCGCCGGTGACATGGTCTGGGCGCGTATGGCCGCCCCCGCCGACCGGTAAGGCCGCCGCGAGCCGGGCCCGTGCGTGGTCCCGGTCGATCAGCAGGCATCCGAACGCCGCCAGGACGAAGAACATGACGATGAGGTCGAGCAGGGCGGTGCGGCTCATCACGTAGTGCAGGCCGTCCACCGCCATCAGGGATCCGGCCAGGCAGCCCAGCGCCGTCGAACGGAACAGGCGGCGTCCTGTTCGGCACAGCATCAGCACCGACAGCGTGCCCAGGACCGCCGTCATGAAGCGCCAGCCGAACGGGGTGAGACCGAACATCCACTCGCCAACGGCGATCACCCACTTGCCCATCGGCGGGTGCGCGACGAAGGACCCGGTGTCGGCGAGCGAGATCACCTGAGGGTCCGCCAGGATCTGCGGGTCGGAGATCTTACGGTCCGGCCAGGTGCCCTCGTAGCCGAGCCGCAGCAGGGACCAGGCGTCCTTGGCGTAATACGTCTCGTCGAACACGACCGCCCGCGGGCTGCCCAGGTGCCAGAAGCGCGTCAGGCCGGCAAGGAGCGCCACCAGCAGCGGCCCGCCCCACCCCGACCAGCGTGCCAGTCGGCCCGCCGCTGCCGGTGACAGTCCGAGCGTGCGCCACAGCCGTGAGCCGGGTTCGGGAAACGGCACCGCCAGGCGGTCGCGCGTGGAGGTACGCGGCGGCTCCACGTACCCGAAGCGGCGCAACCGCCGCTCCCAGGAGGTCGGCCGGCGATCCGCCGCCTTCCGCGGCACGTCGGCGAACGCGGTCGCGTTCTCACGGATCACGTGGTCAGCTTTCAACTCGGCGAGAGCAGGGCGAGGCGGGCCGGGTCAGCTGCCCGGAGGTCGGTGGTGGTCACGCCGGCTCAGGCAGCCCCCGGACATCGGGACCGCTTGCACCTGGCCAAGGCGCTACCTGGTGGTCGAGGGCCGTGTCGGCATGGGGACCGGCTCGGGGGTCGAGGGGCGGTACGGCATCGGCACCGGCCGGGTGGTCGACGTGCAGGTCGGCATCGGCATCCCAGCGGCAGTGGGGGCGGGACGGGCCGTCGACGGCATCGGCGCCGGTTGGGTGGTGGACGTGCAGGTGAGCCTCGGCACCCCCGAGGCAGTGGAGGCGGGACGGGCCGTCGACGGCGTCGGGACCGAATCGGCAGAGGTGGCGGGGCGGTGCTGAGGGCCAGGGGGCCCGCCCTGAGCGAAAGAGCTCGGCAGGACCGTCAGTCCGACGGCGAGTCCGGCAAGGGTCAGCACGGATCCGGTGGCCAGCCAGGCGGTCCGGGCCCGCTGCCGGGCGCGCACGCCGGCGTGCAGTCGGCGTCGGTGCCGGTCCTCGTAGGGCGTGTCCTCCTGGCTGTCACGCATCATCCGTGCCAGCTCCTGCTCGAAGTGATCCATGGCTCCTTCTTCACTCCACCGGCTCTGTCGCCTCAGCCAGAAGCTGCCGCAACCGCGCAACGCCGCGTGCCGTGAGTGAACGGGCGGTACCCACCGGACACCCCAGCGCCTCCGCGACGTGCCGCTCGGGCAGGTCCTGGTAGTAGCGCAGCACCACAGCGGCCCGCTGCCGCGCCGGCAGCAACGCCAACATGGCCTCCAACCGGGTCCGTTCGTCCACGGCGGCGGTCTCGTCTCCCGCCTCGGGCGGGTCGGGCAGCTGGTCCACGGGGTGCTCGCCCCACCAGCGACGCCGTGCCGAGCGAGCCGCGGCCCGGGCCAAGACCCTGCGCACATACGCCTCGGGCGCCTGCTCGGCCACCCTCGGCCAGGCGAACCACAACTTGACCAGTGCCTCCTGCAGCAGATCCTCGGCCCGGTGCCGGTCCCCACCGGTGAGCAGCCGCGCCAGGTGAAGCAACGCCGACCACCGAGCCGCCACGAACCGGTCGAACGCTTCGGCCCGCAACTCCCCCATCAGCGTCGTCCCTTACCTCGACACGCCCCTACACCTTCACTAAAGGCGCTGGCCCCCGCCCCGCTATGCACCCCTGACATGTGTCCTGGCTCACACATGCACCGTGACAGTGCCCGCGCCTGCGCGGCTGTCGGAGCGTCACTGGCACCGTGCGCTTGATCGTCCGTCAGCGCGGAGGCAGCGGTATGAGGTCGTCATATCCGCCACGAGCCCAGACCTCCCTCTGGAACCGGGCGGGCGACATGAAGGCCGCTTCCTCTTCGCGGCGCCAGACCACATCGCATCGGTAGCAGTACCAGGCGTCCCTCCAGAGGGGATACGCGCGGGCCACGCCTGCGCGTATCTGCGCACGGTCCCGTCGTCTCCGCAGACCGACGAGCATGAGTACGAGGGCATCGCAGCCTGCCAGCACCAGCCAGATGACCGGCCCGAAGAGGGCGAAGAAGGCGAACCAGGGCAGCGTCGCGGCAGCCACGATCATGATGCCCGGTGACCCGGGAGGCTCAGGAGCGAGCGCGAGCCGCCGGGCGAGGGAGGAGTACGCCGCGCCGCCGTCCTGCCGCTGCTCACGCGGTATCCGTCCCTCGTTCGACGATGCGGGGCACGGAGTGCACCCAGTCGCCCCGACAGCGCGGGCACAGCGGCGCCCTGAACCCCCGTTGACGGGCCGACGGATCAGGACCCATCCTTCGCCTCCCCGCATCGGCGCACGTGGCCTGCCCGGCTCTCAGGGCTCCTGGCCCTGCTCACATCCGGGCGGTTGTGGAGGGAACTTCCCGGCGAGAACTCGCCGTAACCAGACCTCGAGCCATGCGCGAGGCAGATACGGCGAACGTTGTAGGCGTCATGCGCACGAGTGCACGGAGGCCGATGTCGGGGCCCTGCTCTTCGCCCGCTCGCCCACCGGCGTCGCGCTCACTTCGGTGGGCACGGTGCTGTTCGACGCGGCCCGGGCTCTGCTCGACCATGCCGACCGCGTCCGTGTACGCGTCAGCGCGGCAGCCGGCGTCGCGACCCTCACCGTCGGCATCCTGGGCGACGGCACCGACCCGGGAGTGTCCAGGCTGGCCGCCGCTTACCACCGAAGCCACCCCGGCACCGACATCCGCATCCGCGACACCGACCTGACCGACCCGACGTGCGGGCTGCGCGCCGGACAGGTCGATGACCCGGGCACCGTTCGACGGGACTGCCCTGACGGTGCGTGCGCTGCGAACCGATCCGGTCGGCGTGGTTCTGCGCGCCGACGATCCGCTGGCAAGCCGCACCCGGCTGCGGCTTGCCGAGCTGAGCGACCGCCGTTGGTTCCAGTTTCCCGCAGGGCACTGACCCCGTCTGGCAGTCGTACTGGAACGGCGGCAGGCCGCGCGAGGGCCCAGTCGTGCGCGCCGTCCAGGAATGCTTGCAGGCCGTGCTGTGGAACGGCACGATCGGCCTGGCCCCGCTCGGACACGACCTGCCCGGCGAGTTGGCCGTGGTACCGCTGATCGACATGGCGCCGAGCCGAGTCGTCGCGGTGTGGAACGAAGGTGACACCAACCCGTTGATCCGATCCTTCGTCGAGATCGCGACAGCCGCGTACCGCCACTGAGCACCGGCAACCGGCGCTCCCACTTCCCGCTGAACGCCGCGCTGCTTGCCTACTGTCCCGCCGCGACCGGCCGGCCCGGCCTCACTTCAGGTGTCGGTCCAGGAACCGGCACCCGTCCTCCAGCTCGAACCACGGGGTGCCGGTGTACCCTCCCAGGTTGGCGTGCAGCGTCTTCTCCTTGCTGCCGAAGGCGTCGAACAGGTCCAGGGCCCGTTGCCGGGGGTTCCCTTCGTCGTCCCACTGCAGCAGGAACAGCAGCGGAATGGTGACCTGCCGGGCCTCCTCGCGCTGGGCACGGGGCACGTACCCCCCGGCGAAGAAGCCTGCGGCCGCGATGCGGGGCTCGACCACCGCCAGCCGAATGCCGAGGGCGGTCCACCCCCCGGAGTACCCGACCGGGCCGCCGATCCCGGGCAGCTCGAGGAGGGCGTCCAGAGTGGTCTGCCATTCCGGGACCGCGTTCTCGACCAGCGGGCCGATGAGGGCCTCGAAGATCTCGTCGACCGGTTCGCCGGCCTGCATCGCCCGCCGGAGGTCGGCGCGGGCCTGCTCGTCGGCGGCGGAACGGGGGCGGTCACCGCACCCGGCGGCGTCGATGGTGGCCACCGCGTAGCCGCGCGCCGCGGTGTACCGGGCCCGGGCCACCAGCCGGGGTTCCGCCTTGGGCAGACCGTTGTTGTGGGCCATCAGGACCAGCGGGGCCGGGGCGGATCCAGGCGTCCACAGGGTGCCGGGGATCTCGCCGAGGGTGAATTCGCGCTCGAGGACGCCGTCGTCGAGGCGCTGTTCAGAAGTGAAGTGCACTGTCGTGCCTTTCGGGAGGGCTCGTGAACGGCGCTCCCGGACGACCTATCGCCCGACCGCGACCCCGGAGGGGAGCACCCATGTCGATACTGCGTTCACGGGTACCACCTCCTCGTTCTCTCGCACGGCCTCCGGGAGATTAGCAACGGTCGCCGTGGTCCGCCAACGGGTTTGAGTGGAGGCTCCATGTCGGGATGCGGCCTCACCACACAGGACTTGTTCTGCACTGGAGGTACATCAACTGCGCGGTGCCACTGTGCCCCCTGCCCCTCCGGCCCGACCGGACGGGCCGCGCCCGGGACGGTCCCGGGCGCGGTGTCGCGGTTCTAGCGGCGGTCGTTTCCGATGGTGACCGTGCCCTTCGTTCTGGTGCCGGTCCTGTTGTCGTAGAGGACCTCGCCGGTGGACTTCTTCCAGATCTTGATGCGGAAGGTGTCCGGGCCGTCGGTGGCGGTGACTCTGAAGGCGTGGCCGTCCTCGCCGCCCACCGTGCCGGTGCCCTGGTAAACGGCCTGGGAGCCGTTCACCACAAGCCAGTCGGAGCCGGTTGAGCGGAGGGTGAGCCGGGCGGAGCCGAAGACGAACGTGGCCTTGCCGGTGGGGACGTCGGCTCCCTCCCGGTACTGGGCGCTCAGGGTGAACGCCGCCTTGCCGGTCAGCCCCGGCTGGGCCGGGTAGGCACCGGCCGGCGAGGTGATCGTGCCGACGCCGGCAGCGGGGCCGGCGGCGCGGTCGTAGACGATCAGCTCCGGGAGCGTGGTGGTGTCCGTGCCCTCGTCGTCGTCGGTGACCGTGACGACCGGGCGGTGGATGCCCGCGTCGTCGTAGACGTGTGCGACGCGGCAGCCGGAGTCGGTGACCGTGCCGGTCGTCGGCCTGCTGCCGTCCTTCCAGTCGACCTCGCAGGTGTGGTCGTCGGCCGTGCCCGCGTCGACGAAGGCGGCCGTGACGACGGCGGCCTCGCCCGCCGGGACGGGCGAGCCGGGGCCCTTGGCGGATGTGATCGACGGGGCCGTGTTGGAGACCTTGACGGTCGCGGTGTCGGTGCCGCGCCCGCCGGTCAGGGTGACCTCGAAGGTGCCGTCGTCGGTGCAGGTGAGGGTCGTCCGGGCCGCCGCGGGGTCCTTGACGGCGCACGGGGCGCCGTCCTGGACGGTCCACTTGGGGGTGCCGGCCCCGGAGACGGTGCCGGCGAGCGTGATCGCCTCGCCCTCGGAGCCGGTGGCGTCCGGCCCCGCGTGGACGACGGTGACGGGATCGATGCCGCTCAGGGTCGGGACGACCTTCTCGATCATGCCGTTGGAGTCGAACTCCAGCTTGTCGATGGTGGTTTCGCGGTGGGTGCCGTCACCTCCGGGGATGGCGAAGCGGTGGTAGGCGATGTACCAGTCGTCGGTGTTCGGGACGTGCACGACGGAGTGGTGGCCCGGGCCCTTGATGCCCAGGGCCAGGTCCTTCTCCAGGATCACGCCCTGCTTGGTCCAGGGGCCGGTGGGCGAGGGACCGGTCGCGTAGGCGACGCGGTAGTTCTCGTCCCGCGTGTCGTTCTCCGACCACATGAAGTAGTAGGTGCCCTTGCGCTTGATGACGAAGGTGCCCTCGTTGTAGCCGGTCGGGGTGATGTCCTTGACCTTCGAGGTGTCGATGGTGGTCATGTCGTCGCCCAGCGGGACGACGTAGGCTCGGCCGTTGCCCCAGTAGAGGTACTGCTTGCCGTCCTCGTCGGTGAAGACCGCGGGGTCGATCATCTGGCCGCGGAAGTCACCGGCCTTCAGCAGCGGCTTGCCCAGGGCGTCCTTGAACGGTCCGGTGGGTGAGTCGGAGACCGCGACGCCGATGTTCGCGTCGGCGCAGAAGTAGAAGTAGTACTTCCCGTCCTTCTCGGTCATCGCCGGTGCCCAGGCCCGGCTGTCCGCCCAGCTGACGTCCGGCCCCAGGTCGAGGATGACGCCGTGGTCCTTCCAGTGGACCAGGTCCGTGGAGGAGTAGGCCTTGAACTGCGTGCCGCTCCAGCCCTCGAAGCCGTCGGTCGTCGGGTAGAGGTAGAAGGTGTCGCCGAAGCGCACGATGTTCGGGTCGGCGTTCAGACCCGGCAGGACCGGTGTCCTCATGATCAGTGCCGACACGGTCCAGGTGCGCTTCTTGCCGTCGGATCCGGTCACCTCGTAGGTCACGGGCTTGGTGAAGTCCTGCACGCTGCCGGAGGCGGGGCTGATCGAGGCGCCGTGGGCGAGGGTGAACTCCGGTGCCAGCGCGGTGATGTCCGTGCCCGCCTTCAGCGGCAGCGTGATCCGGCTGCCGGCGTCGTCGATCAGTGCGTCGACCTTCAGCGCCGGGTGCGTCGCCTCGGCGATGCCCGTCGTGTTGCCGCTGAGCTCCTGGACCTCCGCGGCTGACAGGGCCCGGTCGTAGACGCGGAAGTCGTCGACCTCGCCGCCGAAGTACGGGTCCGCCCCGTACAGCGACCTGCCGATGTAGCCGCTGTAGTCCTTGTTCGCGTCGTACAGGTCGGACGGCTTGATGCCGACGCCGGTCGCGCGGGCCGCCTCGAAGCCTTCGACGTACAGGACCATCGTGCCGGTCGACCCGTCGAGGGTCACGGTGACGTGCCGCCACTCCCCCGGCGTGAGCTGCGAGCCGGCCGTCATTTTGGACTCGCCTTGCCAACTCGCCTTCGTGATGGCCGAGTACAGCTTGGAGCCGCCGTTGGACGGGGTGGCGAAGAGATACTTGTTGCTGTCCGGGCCGAGCCCGAACAGCCACTGGAAGCCGTCGCCGCCCTTCCACTTGGCGTACGTCGACACGGTCACGCTGTCGGTGTCCTTCAGCACGCCGTTCGGGATCTTCACGTACGGAGAGGCGGTGGAGCTGCTGGAGCCGCCGGACATCTTGAACGAGCCGCCGTGCACGCCGCTGCCGAAGTCGGGGGTGCGGACGTACGTGCCGTGGCGGCCGTGCCCGCTGGAGTCACGGGCGATGCTGCCGCTCGTCTCGTCGAAGTCGTAGTGCAGGAGCAGGTCGGCCGGGACGTCGGAGACCTCCTGCGACACGGTGACCTCGGCCCGGACCGCAGCCGCGGCGCCGTTCGGCAGGCTGCCGGTCACGGTGAAGGTGCCGGGCTGTGCGTACGACGCCGCCGGTACGTCCGCCCAGTCGACGGAGACCGGCCGCCTGACGCCGTCGGCGTACTCGGCGACGACCGTGGCCGGCAGGACCGGGGCGACGCCGACCCGGGTCTTCACCGTCACGTCCTCGACGTTCGTCACGAGCTGGTCGGGCTGGTAGGCGCGCAGCAGCCGGTCGTACTCGGCCTGGGTGACCGGCAGCACGGTGCCGTGGCGGGGCTTGGCGGGCAGGTCGTAGCCGGTGGACGGGGTCCAGGTGCCGGAGTCGAGGTCGGTCGTCTCGAACGGGATGTAGCCGCGTCCGCCGAACTCGTCGAGGAACGCGTACCACTTCTCCTCGGTGTTGGACTTGAACACCAGCGGTCCCTCGGCGGCGTTCATCGCGCCCTTGCCGATGCCCTCGGCGACCGGGGTCCAGGACGGGTTCAGGATCGAGTCGCTCTTCTCCTGGAAGATGAACTTGCTGTTGGGGGTAGAGGACGTGTTGTTCCGCTCGTCCTTGGACAGGCGGTGGTACGTCCCGTCGTGCCGGATCATCGTGGAGTCGATGACCGAGTAGCCGCGGTCGATCCAGACCTTGGGTTCGCTGAAGGTGTGGAAGTCGCGGGTGGTGGCGTACATCATGCGGTTGTACGTGTCGCCGGAGTGGTCGGCGTTGTCGTACAGCTTCGACGCCCAGAAGACGACGTACTCACCGCGCTCGGCGTCGTAGAACGCCTCCGGCGCCCAGGTGTTGCCCGCGCTGTCGGGTGAGACCTTGACCAGGCGCTGGTTCGTCCAGTGGACCAGGTCGGTGGACTCCCAGACCATGATGGACTTGCTGCCGGTGCGCTGGGAGGCGTCCCAGTCGCCGTTGCCGTAGATCCTGAGGTCGGTGGCGATCTGGTAGAACTTGTCGCCCTCCGGGGAGCGGATGATGAACGGGTCGCGCAGGCCCTTCTCGCCGAGCGTGGAGGTGAGCACCGGCTTGCCGTCGTTCAGTTCGCGCCAGTGCAGCGGGTCGTTGCCCTTGCTGAGGGCGGCGTAGAGCTGTTCGCCGTCCGAGGTGCCCTCGCCGGTGAAGTAGCTGAACATGTAGCCCTTGAGGGCCTGCTTCGCGGGCAGTTCGGGCACCTTGGCCGTCATGACGCGGGTCGCCTTGGCCTCGCCTTTGGCGACGGTGGCGGTCAGGTCGACGGTGGTGGCGCCGTCGCCGTGCGCGGGGCGGTGGACCTCGCCGTCGGCGGAGACGACGTCCGGCTTCGCGGAGGACCAGGTCACGGTCGTGCCGAAGGCGCCGCTCCTGGGCAGGGTGAGGTTGCCGCGCGCGTCGTCGAGGTTGTGGACCGTGAGCGCCTCGGCGGCCTGCCGGGTGGCCGCGTCGTCGTCGAGCGCGGGCCGGACCGTGACGTCGAAGGTCTTGGTGCCGGTCACGGTGCCCTTCTTCAGGGTCGCCGTGAGCGTGGCACGGCCGTCCGGTGAGCCGGCCGCGGGGCGGGTCACCTTGCCGGTGTCCGACACCACGGACGGGTTGTCGCTGTCCCAGGTGATGGAGGAGCCGCCGGCCGGGCCCGTCCTCGGCAGGTCCAGGTCGGAGGTGACGCCGCTGGTGTCACCGAGACTCAGGGCCTCCTTGTCGTCGGCGACACCCTGCGTGGCGACGGGGAGGGAGAGCTGCTCGACCTCCGAGCCGGCCAGTGCCCGGTCGTAGACACGGAAGTCGCGTATCCGGCCCTTGAAGAGCTTGTCGCCGTCGTAGACGGACTTGCCGATGTAGTTGGCCTTGGTGGTGCCGGAGCCGATGGCACCGGGCGTGATGGTGACCGACGTGTTGCGGCCGACCTCGACGCCGTCCTCGTAGAGCACGCCGGTAGAGCCGGTCTGGGCGTAGGTGATGTGCTTCCACACCCCGCGGGTCAGGTTGTGGGAGTCGGACGGCTTGGTGGTCTGCTCGGTCGACCAGTTGCCCGTCGCGACGGAGGTGCGGAAGGAGTTGCCGGTGGTGAACAGGTAGCCGTTGCCGTTGCCCGCGCTCGTGTTGCCGAAGCCGTAGAGGAAGTAGGGCGTGCTCTGGGCGGAGTCGATCAGTACGTCCATGGAGACGGTGATCGAGTCCATGCCCTTCATGACATCGTCCGGCACCTTGATGTAGGTGTCCGACCCGTTGAAGGCGAGCCCCTGACCGGAGGCCGACCAGTCAGCGGTGCCGCTGACCGTGCCGTTGCGGCCGTTGCCGGAGGCGTCGGTCACGGTGCTGCCGGAGCCCGCGTCGAGCTTGTACCACAGGGCCAGGCCGTCGGTGATGTCCGAGGCTTCGGCCGCCGGTGCCGGCTGCGCGGAGGCGGTGGGCCCGGCGAGGGTGAGCAGCATCGACGCGGCGGTCAGTCCGGCGAGATGGCCCGCCCGACGTCTCGCGCGGCTGCGAGGTCGTGCGACGTGCGTCATGTCGAGGTCCCCTGCTGAGGCATGGCTGATGGCGGGCAAGGCGGAGCGCGAACGAGGAGCCGACGGGGCGACGGCAACGTCCTTGCCGTGGCCCTGCCGTGACACGCAGGTGACGTGTGTGGCGAGAGTCTCAGTCGACGCCGGGGGCAGCGTCAATAGGTTCCGAACAATGTCCGACAGGTCGAACAATGATGGCGTGGTGTTCGCGATACCGACGTACCCGAACTCGACCACCGGCGACGATTTCCTCCCGAGCCTCGTACTCGGCTGCGGCCTCGGGGCAGTACTCATGGGGTGCTGGCAGGGCTGGCTGTCCCTGACACGCGTCGGTGAGGCGTTCGAGCTGTACGTGGACGGTCCTCGTCACCGGCCTTGTCGAGGGAGCCGCGCAGCTCGCGATGGCCGTTCGCGAGGCGGTCGAGAAGGAAAACCGACCGGAACCGAACTGAGCTGCGGACGTCAGGAAGACGTGCGGCCGGACTTCCGCCGCGGCACGCTCAGAGCTGCTGGGCGCTGGTGCCCCGCAGCCGCCCCCGGGTGTCCAGCAGCAGGGGCGCGTGCTCGGGCAGTCGGTCCAGTGGGACGGTGTCGTGGTCCTGCACCAGGATCGTGAGGGCCGCTTCCGCGGCGGCGGTCAGGGCGTCGGCGGCCCGGTCCACCGGTTCGCCGTCCGGGGCCCAGGCCGCGACGAGCGGATCGTGATAGGCGACATGGGCGCCGCGCTGCCGCAGGAGGCGGACGAGGGCGGCGGCCGGGGTGGCGCGAAGGTCCGGGCTGTTGCGCTTGTAGGTCACTCCGACCAGCAGCACCCGCGCGTCCCGCAGGCTCCTCCCCCGCTCCCGCAGCAGGTGCTCGGCACGCCGCACGACGTGCGCCGGCATCCCGGCGTTGACCTCCTGCGCGAGTTCGACCAGCCGCAGCGGGGTTCCTGCGGTGCGCGCCCAGTGCGTGAGGTAGACGGGGTCGACCGGAATGCAGTGCCCGCCGACCCCCGGTCCGGGCCGGAACCCCTGGAAGCCGAAGGGCTTCGTGCGCGCGCAGTCGAGAGCGTCCCACACGTCGACTCCCCATGCCCGGGCGGCGACGGCGAGTTCGTTGACGAGGGCGATGTTCACGCTGCGATAGGTGTTCTCCAGGAGTTTCGCCAGTTCGGCCTCCCGTGCGGAGCCCGCCTCCACGACCCGGTCGCACAGGTGCCGGAAGAAGTCGGCCGCGGCCGCCGTGCACCGTCGGGTGCAACCGCCCACGACGCGCGGGGTGTTGCGCACACCGAAGGTGCCGTTGCCCGGGTCGATGCGCTCCGGCGAGAAGGCGAGGGCGAAGTCCGTGCCGGCGCTGAGTCCGGAAGCCTGCTCCACGATCCCTCGGACGACGTCGTCCGTGGTGCCGGGGAAGGAGGTGGACTCCAGGACCACGAGGGTGCCCGGCTTGAGGCGGTCCCCGACACCGGAGGCGGCGCGTCGCACGTGGGACAGGTCGGGACAGCCCGTGGCGTCCAGGGGTGTGGGGACGCAGATCACGGCCACCGAGGCCTCCGCCAGGGGGCTCTCGTCGGTGGCGGCCCGGAAACCGGCGTCCAGCATGGCGGCCAGATCGGCGTCGGTGACGTCGGGGACGTGCGAGCGGCCCGAGTTGAGGGCCGCGGTGACGGACGGGTTCTCGTCGATCCCCGTGACCCGCATGCCGGCGCGGCACGCCTCCCGGGCCAGCGGGAGACCGGTGTAGCCGAGTCCGATGACAGCAACGCTGTTCATGTCGCTCCCTGGATGCGATGCCGGATGTCGGTGAGGAGGGGCCACAGCACCCCGGTGAGGGCCGCGGTGGCGCCCGCCCCGGGGAGGGCGGACCGCTCCCCTATCGCACGCGTTCGCAGGCGATGAGCAGGTAGTCGAGGCTCTTCTCCCGGTAGCCCGCCAGGAACGGCACCTCGACGCCGGTGCGCAGCCCGGAGCGGTTGCGCAGGTCCCAGTAGGGGATGGCCTCGTCGGTGTGGCGCGTCACCCGGTAGGGCACGAGGCCGTTGGCGGCGAGCGCCTCGAAGTAGGTGCTGCGCTTGTGCATCCTGGACACGTAGTGCTCGTCGATGCGGCGCGAGGCGGACGAGCGGGCGTCGACGGAGTCGTTGCGGCACCACGTCACCACCACATAGCGTCCGCCCGGCCGCAGCACCCGGGCGAACTCCCGGAACAGGTCGTGGAGGTCGGCGTACATCGTCGTCTCGTTGCTGACGACGAAGTCGAAGGTCTCGTCCGCGAAGGGCGGTTCCAGCATGTTGGCGAGGTGGAAGCGCACCCGGTCGTCCCAGCCGCGCTCCTTGGCCACCCGCTCGGCGAAGTCGATGTGGTGCGCACAGAAGTTGACGCCGTCCATCCGGCAGCCGAACCGCTGGGTGATCATGAAGGAGGTGCCGCCGCGCCCTGAGCCGGCGTCCATGCCGCGCGCGTCGGCGGGAACGGCGCCGAGCGCGTCGAGGATGAGTTCGGTCTCCGCGTTCTCCATGCGGTGCAGTTCCCGGAGGATCAGCGCGTCCCGGTGCTCGGGGGGTGCGGTGAGGACGCCGGGGTCGTAGTCGCCGACGCCGTAGTGGTGGTGGTAGAGGCCGTCCTCCGCGCCCAGCAGCAGGTTGATGTCGTCCGTCGTCTTGGTGTCCCAGTAGCTTTTCAGCAGGCGCTCGTAGTCACTGCGCACCACGGCGTGCTGTTCTCCGGTCGTACTCGTCATGGGGCAGACCCTTCGTGTGGTGGACGGTCAGCGGCTGTCGGAGGTCTCACGGGCGGCCAGGAGCGCCAGGGTCCGGCGGCAGATCTTTCCGGTGGGGCCGAGGGGCATCTCCCGGACGCGCAGGAGGAGTTCGGGGAGCTTTCGGCGTTCGAGGCCGCGCTGGGACTCCAGGAACGCCGTGAGGTCCCGCAGGTCCGGTGGGGGGACGCCCGGCTTCTGGCGGACGCAGGCGCACAGGCGCTCCCCCAGTTCCGGGTCGGGCACGCCGACGCAGGCCACCTCGGCCACGGCCGTGTGCGCGCTGAGTTCGCGTTCCACCTCGGCCGGGCTGATGTTGTAGCCGCCGCGGACGACGATCTGCTTGATGCGGCCCAGTACGTGGAGCCGGCCGTGCTCGTCCAGGAGCCCGCGGTCGCCGGTGCGGACCCAGCCGGTCGAGGTGCGGTACCGGGCGTCGAGGCCGGGGTCGGCCACGTAGCACAGCGGGGTCATCGGGCCTCTGGCGCAGATCTCCCCGGGCTGCCCGGCCGGCACGAGGGCACCGGTGTCTTCGATGACGCGGATCCGCGCCACGGCCGGGTCGGGAAGCCCGGTGCCGGTCTCGGGGTGGAGCCCGGTGGCGGCGGTGTGGCAGTTGGCGCCGTCGGCCGACCCGTACACGGTGATGACGGGGCGGCCGAACCGGTCGCGGCACGCCTCGGCGATGGCGTCCGGCAGGGCCGCGCCGCTGGAGACGACGGCCCGCAGGCCGGTGAAGTCCTCGCGGTGTGCGGGCGGTTGCTCGGCGATGCGGTGGAGCATGGTGGGCACGCCGAAGACGTGCGTGGGCCGGTGCTCGACGATCATGCGGAGCGCCGCGGCCGGGTCGAAGGACTCCTGCACCAGCAGGGTGCCGCCGAGCGCGGCGAGCGTGACGGACGTACCGCAGGAACCGAAGGAGGAGGCCAGCGGGACGAGCACGAGATTGCGCATCGGGCCGTCCCCGTCGTGCAGGGCGCGGACGTAGCCGGCCCGGCCGCCGGCCAGCGCGTTGTGGGAGTAGGCGACCATCTTGGGTTCGGCCTCGGAACCGGAGGAGACCAGGATCCGGGCGGGCGCCTCAGGGTCGACGGGGCGGGGAACGAAGGGCCGCCGGGCGGGCGCCGCGAGGGACTGCGCGGCGCCCTGGCCCTCTCCGAAGGTGAACACCGCTTCCAGATGAGGGAGATGGGCGTGTGACACCGCGTCGGAGGGATCGCCGAGGATGACCGCGCGGGCGCGGGCGCGTGCGAGCAGGCTCACCGGGCCCCGGCTGCCGTGCCCCGGTGGATAGGGCAGGGCGACCGCGCCGAGGGCCGCGACGGCGAGTTCCGCGGCCACCGCGTCGCGCCCGTTCGGCACCCGTACGGCGACGATGTCCCGTTCGTCCAGGCCGTGTTCGGCGAGCCGGGCGGCGATGTGGCGTACCCGGGCGTCGAGCCCGGCGTAGTCCAGCGCGCCCGCCGAGTCGATGACGGCCGTCCGGCCGGGGTGACGCCGTACGTGTGCGGAGAAGAGCGTGTACAGGTCGCGGTCGGGGCAGTGGCCCCGCGCGACCCAGGCGCGCCGCGCCCGGGCCGGCACCAGGTCGCGGATCTCGACGCCGGCGTTCGATGTCCAGCGGGCCCTCATGAGAACTCCCAGGGTGCGAGGGGGGCGGCGTACTCCCCGACGGCCAGCGCCGGAGCGAACCGCGGGTCGCGGGCCAGGTCGGCGAGGCTGGTGCACACCGGTGTGGCGGGCACGCCCGCTGCCGCCAGGCCGGGCAGCCAGGCCGCGGTGGGCAGTGTCCGGGCCCGGGCGGCGATCACTTCCGCGCCCGCCCGGGTGCCGAGGCCGAGGGCCCGGGCGAGGCGGTGCGGCTCGCGGGCCTGCGGTCCCAGCGAGAGGTAGCCGTCCCGGGTGCGCAGGAGACGGTCCGTCGCTGCGGGCCGTCGCCGCCCGCGGGGGACGAGGGCGGCGGCGGAGTACAGGGAGGAGTCCACCCGGCCGCCCCGTCCGGTGCGGAGCCGGGCCAGCAGCGCCGCCAGGATCCCCTGCGCGCAGACCAGCCCGCCGAGGACGTCGGTGAGCGTCATCAGGGAGGGTGCGGGTGCCTCGTGCGCGGGCCGGACGGCGGCGGCGAGGCCGCTGTGCGCCTGGACCAGGTAGTCGGTGCCCACCGGCGGTGCCGGCCCCAGGACGTCGCCCCAGCCGGACGCCCACGCGTACACCAGTCCGGGGCGCGCCGCACGCAGGTCCTCGGCGTCCAGCCCGAGCCGGGCCGCCTTGCCCGGCGCCCAGTTGTGCAGGAAGACGTCGGCCCCGGCCACGAGCTCGCGGACCGCCCGCCGCCCCGCCGGCGTGGTGAAGTCGATCTCCTGGACGGTCTTTCCGGCGTTGAGGGCGCTGAAGCGGGCCGAACACGCCCCCGCTACGGGAGGGATACCGCGCATCGGGTCGCCGCCCGGAGGTTCGATCCGTACGACGTCGGCGCCCAGGAGCCGCAGGATGTGACCGGCCATGGGCCCCTGGACGCGGCGCGCCGACTCGACGACCCGGAGGCCCGCGAGGGGTGCCCCGGCCGTGCGGAGGGCGTCGCCGGTACGGGTACGCCCGCTCGTGGTACCGCCCGGTTCGGGGAACGGCGTGAGGGTCCAGGGCGGCGTCGCCGTCGGCGGGAGGGGATCGTCCCGTACGGGCAGGACGGCGGCTCCCGACCGGTCCGCCGCCGCCCGGACGGCCGCGAAGGTGGCGCGGCGCGCGGTGGCGGCCAGGCCGGGGGGCAGCGGGCAGGTGGCGGTGGCGAACCGCTGCTGGAACGGCCGCCAGCCGCAGCCGGTCTCGGCACGGTCCGCGCCGAGCCGCTGCCAGAAGTCCAGCCACCGGTCGGCGTCGAGGGCTTCGAGTTCAAAACGGACGCCGTCGGCGGAGACGAACAAGCCCTCTGCTTCCGTGCCGGTGATGCCCGCCGGACTCCCGTCCTCCGGGTCGTCGCCGTCGGCGGTCGCGGCCGCGAGGTACTGGGCGAGGGCCAGCAGCGCGGCCTGGCTCACCGAGGTCCGTACCTGCCTGACGTCCGCGCCCGCGGCCCGCGCGAGGAGGGCCGCGCAGACTCCCTGGGCCGCGAGGACGCCCGCCACCGTGGAGGCGTAGTCGACGGCGAGCGGGACGGGGTGCCCGGCCGCCCGGCCGTGGACGTGCATGATCCCGCAGGCCGCTTGGACGGCACGCTCGTCGGCCAGGGGGACCAGCAGCGGGCCCTGCCAGTCGATGTCCCAGCGGACGGTGGCGGTGGCGGGCTCGTCCACCAGGGCGAGCAGGTGTGCCGCGACCCGAGTGGCCACCGGCGTCGCGGCCCCGGCGCGCGGCGCGCAGAGCGTCATCGGGCGCCGTCCCGCGCGCCGGGCCGCCGGCCGTGGACCGAGTAGATGACGCTGGACGCGGCGCAGAACGACGGGTCCCGCATCAGCGCGCGCACGTCCGCCAGTTGGGCCTCGGTCATGCCCGCGGCGAGGAGCCCGTCCCGCAGGTGGTAGGTGTGGTTGAGCTGCATCAGCAGCCCCGGTGAGCCCGCGGTGCGCAGTTCGATGCGGGGCCGGGGGTCGATGTCGACGAGCCCCGCCGCCCGCATGGCGGCCGGTGCGTGCCGGGCCCAGTGGGGGTCTCCGCCGCCGGCCCGCAGGACGGCGCACTTGGCGTCGAGGAAGGCCGCGTAGAGCCGCGCGGACTCCTCGTCCGGGGTGAGCAGGGGCGGTTCGTAGGAGGCGTCGAACTCCTCGATGTGCAGCCACCCTCCGGGTGTGAGGGCGCGCACGAGCTTGTCGAGGACGGCGAGCCGTTCGGGCAGGTGCTGGAGGACGAGGCGGGCGACGACGAGGTCGAAGGCCGCCTCGGGGAGCGGATCGGTCACCACGTCGTGCTCGACGACGGTCAGGCACGGCCCTTCCGGGATGTGCTGCGGCTTGACGTCGGTGGCCATCACCTCGCCGGCCGGAGCGACGCGTTCGGCGAGCCACCGGGCCACGGTCCCGCTCCCGGAGCCGATGTCCAGGCACCGCCAGCCGGTGGTGACGCCGGTCTCGGCGAGCCTGTCGAAGGTCATGGCGTCGTAGGCGTCGGTGAGGCAGCGGTGCAGTTCGCCGCTGTGCGCGCTGTCGTTGTCGAAGGCGTATCCCGGGGCCCGGCCCAGGCTCTCGCGCATGTGTCTCCCCCTGTGCCGTATCAGGCACTTGTCCGTCTCAGACGCTTGTCCGCGCGCTGGTCCGTCTCAGGCGCTTGTCCGTCTCAGGTCCAGCGGCCGGAGCCGTAGGTGTCGCTGCGGCCGGTGAGGCGGTGCAGCAGCTCCCTGCGCCGCACCTTGCCGGTGCCGGTGCGCGGCACCTGGTCCCAGGTGAGTGCGACCGGTTCCCGCAGGGGCGGCAGGTCCCGCACCGCTTCCTTCCAGCGGGCCCGGTCCATCGCGCCGTCGGCGGTGACCACGACCGGCAGCGGGTCCCGGCCCGGCTCGGCCAGGACGACGCACTCCAGGGCCTGCGGCAGCCGGGTCTCCAGGAGGTCCTCGGTGCGCAGGCAGCTGAGCTGCGGGGTGCGGTCCACCTCGCGGTCGAGCAGGTCGATGCTTCCGTCGCGGTTGCGGGCGCCGATGTCGCCGGTGTTCCACCAGCTGCCGTGCCGCTTGGCCGACCAGCGGTCCTCCTCGCCGACGTAACCGAGGGCGCAGGCGGCGGTCCTGGCCAGGACGAGGCCCGCCTGCCCGCGCGGCAGGGGCCGGAGGGTGTCGGGGTCGACGACCCGCAGCCGCGTCTTGCCGGGTACCGGGCGTCCGAGGTTGCGGGTGCCGGAGCCTTCCGAGGCCCGGTGGACGGAGTTCCGGGTGTGGAAGCGGAAGGTCAGCGGTCCCGTCTCGGTCTGTCCCCACCCCTCCACCCACAGGGGGCTGCGATGCCGGCTCGCCCTGAGGTAGGCGCGGACGGTGGGCGGATGCATGGCGTCATACGTGCTGATGACCAGGCGGAGGCGCCGGAACGGGTTGTCCAGCCCTTCGGTGAGCGGCTGGAAGCGGACGAACGAGGCGGGCAGCGCTTCCAGGACGGTCGGCGGATGGGCGCGCAGCACGGGGTCGGCGAGGTTCGGGTCCTGCGTGGTGATGATGGAGATCGCGGCGGGGCCCATGCACAGGGCGCTCGCGGTCCAGCAGAACGTCCGGCCGTGGGCGAACGCGCTGGCGTTGACCAGGGTGTCGCCGCGGCGCAGTCCGATCCGCGGCAGCCGCACGCTCTCGAACCTGGCCAGCTTGCGGACGATCGTACGGGTCGAGTGCACCACCAGTTTGGGCACTCCGGTGGTGCCCGAGGTGTGGTGGACGACCAAGGGTTCGTCGTCGTGCCGGCGGTGGGGTCCGGGGGCGGTGTGTCCGCGTACGTCGTCGATGCCGAGCGTCCCGGGCACGGCAGCGTCCAGCACCAGCGTCGCGCGCGCGGCGGCGGCCAGGTCGGTGCCCTCCCGCCGGCCGCGTTCCAGCACCTGTGCCGTCGTGACCAGCAGGGCGGGGCCGAGGCGGGCCAGAAGCGTGCCCAGCACCTCGCCGGACAGGTGCGCGGAGAGTTGCGCGGGGACGGCGCCGACGCGCACGGCGGCGCAGGCCAGCAGGTCGTAGTCCCAGTGGTTGTCCTTGACGATCGCCACCCGGTCCCCGGGGCCGGCTCCGGCGGCGGTCAGCCAGCCGGCCGCCTCCCGTACGAGCGTGGCGAGTTGGGGGAGCGTGTAGTGGGTCCGGGCGCCGGTGTCGATGTCGAAGGGCCGGTCGAGGTGGACCTGCGTGTGGACCCGGTGTTCGGCGCACTCGTCGAAGAGGACGCCCATGTCGTGCGGTTTCACGAGACGTTCTCCTCGGTGGGGCGAGTGGCCGGGCGGGTTCGTGCGGCGGGTCTGGGTGGTCGCAGCCGGCTGAGGACCCGTGAGGCCGCGAGGGCGCCCGAGCGCACGGCGCCCTCGCTGGCCGGCCGCAGCATCACCCAGTCGCCGGCGTACTCCACCGGCCGTGCGGGGCGGGCCATGAACCGCGCGCGCCGGCGCAGGGCGTCGGGGGTCGCCTCGGGCAGGCCGTGGGTGAAGGCGTGCACGAAGTGACGTGTGGCGGCCGTCTCCAGACCGGGGACGTACCGGCCGGCCGCCCGCACGAGCCGGTCGACCGTCTGCCGCTCCGGCGCGTTCAGCAGGTCGGGGATGCGGCGGGCGTCGGCCATCAGGGTCAGCAGTCCCCTGCCCGCGGGGGCCCGGCCGGGGTGCTTGGCGTGGTCGACGATGATCGCGGAGAGCACGTCGTCCTCCGCGTCCGGTGTCAGCAGGACGTACAGCGGCTTGCGGGACTCGGGGGCGAGCGGCCGGTCCAGCAGGCAGCTGACCTTGAGCGAGGGGGTGAAGGTGCAGGCCGACAGGAACGGAAGCTCGTCGGCGGGGGCGTTGGCGTGCAGGCGCGCGGCGACCGGTGCGGGCACGCAGAGGACCGCCGAGCGGGCCGTGACGGTGTCGTCCCCGACGCGCAGCCGCACGGAGCCCTCCTCGGTGACGACCTCGTGCACGGCCGTGCCGGTGACCACGTCGAGTCCCTCGGCCAGCCGCCGGGCGAGCAGGTCCATGCCGTCGCGGTACGTCCGCCAGCCGGCGGCCGGCCCCACCGCCAGCAGCAGGCTCAGCATGGGCGCCGCCGCGGAGCGTGCCGTGTCCCAGCCGAAGAAGCTGCCGGCGACGGGCTGGAGCAGGTAGTCGTGGACGTCGCTGTGGTACCGGCGCGCGAACTCCCGGACCGTCAGGGCCCGTGCCGGGGTCCGTTCGGGGTGGTCGGCGTCGAAGTCGCGGCGGTGCGCGCCCGTCCAGGCCAGGAGCCGGGCGAGGTCGAACCGGGCGCGGGGCGAGAGTCCGGCCCCGGTGAGCACCGCGGAGGGGTCCGCCACGCCGGGGTGGGCCCGTCCGCCGCGCCACACTCCGACCGACTTGCCGATGCGCGGCACGTCGTGGTCCGGGACGCCCAGCCGCGCGAGCAGTTCCCAGGTCGCGCGGTAGCCCTGCTCCGAGATCTGCTCGGCGCCCTCGTCGATGGTGTAGCCGTCCTGCCGGAAGCTGTGCATCCGGCCGCCGACGTGGTCCTGTTCCTCGAAGACCCGCACCTGGAGGCCCGCGCGCCGCAGTTCGTGCGCGGTGGTCAGTCCGGCCATGCCCGCGCCGACCACGGCCACGTCGAGATCGGGGCTCATCCGGCGGCCCCGGCACCGACGATCAGGTTCGCGGTGATCAGCAGCACCGTGCTGACCCGGTGCGCGGGGAACCCGAGCTTGCGGGCGCGCATGATGTCCCCCTGGCGGAAGCCGGTGAGGTACTGCCGGACGCGCAGCACGGTGACGGGCAGCATCAGCAGGACGAACCACCACGGGGCGATCCCGACGGCGGAGGCGACCGCGCCGATCAGGAACTCGGCGGCGGACAGGGCGCCGATGAAGACGGCGTTGCCCTTCGGCGAGACCAGGCACGCCACGGTCGGCCGCCCGACGGCCCGGTCCCCCGGGATGTCGTTGGTGTTGGAGTACACGCCGAACAGCAGAGGTCCGAAGCCGAACAGCACCCCCTGCACCATCACGAATCCGGAGAAGTGGCCGGCCGCCAGCCCGTACGCCCCCATCACGAGCGCCGCGCCCAGGCCCGCGATGAAGATCTCCTGGAAGCCGTGGTAGCTGATCTTCAGCCCGTAGGAGTACTGCACGGAGACCACGAACAGCACCACGACCAGCACCACGGTCCAGGTGGGCCGGTAGGGGGCGGTCGACACGGCGGCGGCCCACAGCACGGCGCCGGCCGCGGCGGTGCCCCAGCCGAAAACGAGTGCCTCGCGCAGGGTCAGGGTCCCCGCGACGAGCGGCTTGCGGAGTTTGTTGCGCAGGGGGTCGTCCGGGCCGTAGTTGGCGGCGTCGCTGCCGTCGCGGTAGCCGGTCACGTCGTCGAGGGCGACCATCGCCACGATCACGAACACCGCGCCGAGGAGGAACAGGGCGAGCGTCACGACCGTCGCGGCCGGCAGGTCGGAGACGGGCAGCAGCACCGCGGACAGCGCCACGGCGACGCTCGGGTAGTAGTCGTAGACGTCGAGTTTGCCCAGCCGGGCGTAGCTGCGCAGCTTGCTCTCGGGAC
This sequence comes from Streptomyces lomondensis, assembly GCF_014651035.1. Lineage (GTDB taxonomy): Bacteria > Actinomycetota > Actinomycetes > Streptomycetales > Streptomycetaceae > Streptomyces > Streptomyces lomondensis. Next base: position 335,338 of record NZ_BMWC01000004.1, on the reverse strand, counting down.
GTGCGATGCCGGACGTGATCGGTCCGGCCTCGGTGCGGCTGGTCAACTGTTCCGCTCCTTCGAGTGTGCGTAGGCGCAGACCGTGTCCGCGATGTGTTCCACCTGGGCGTCGGTCAGGCGCGGGTGGACGGGGATGGCCAGTTGGCGCCGGGCGGCGCTCTCCGCGTGCGGCCAGCCGCGGCCCGCGGGCGCGAACCGGGTGAAGGCGGACTGGCGCGGCAACGGGAGGGGGTAGTAGACGTGGCTCTCGACGCCCCGGTCGGCCAGGTACCGCTTCAGCTCGTCCCGCTCCTCGGCGAGCAGCGAGTACACGTAGTAGCAGCGGCCGTTCCGGCCGGGCGGAGGGGGCAGCACACCGCGCTCGCGCAGCGGCGTGAAGCGCTCGGTGTAGTAGTCGGCGATGCGGGCCCGGCGCTCCAGCCGGGCGGGGAGGCCGGGCAGACGGTGGAGCTGGAAGGCCGCGAGGACCTCGTCGAAGCGGCTGTTGTAGCCGGTGCGCGGGTAGACGAACCGCTCGCTCTGCCCGTGGTTGCGCAACGACCGGACAGCACGGCCGAGTTCGGGGTCCATGGTGACGACGGCGCCGCCCTCGCCGGCTGTTCCGAAGGTCTTGACCTGGACGAAGGAGAACACCCCGGCCTCTCCCCAGGTGCCGGCGGGGCGGCCGTCGAGGACACCGCCCTGGGCGACCGCCGAGTCCTCGACCAGGCGCACGCCGTGCCGCCGGGCGATCTCGCGCATGCGGGGCATGTCGGCCATCACCGAGAACATGTGCGCCGGCATGACGGCCCGGGTCCGGTCGCTGATCGCCCGTTCCACCTCGTCGGGGTCGGCCACCATCGTCCACGGGTCGATGTCCGCGAACACCGGCGTCGCCCGCAGTCCGGCCACGGTGTTGGCGAGCGGGGCGCAGCCGTAGGCCGGTACGACGACCTCGTCACCGGGCCCGATGCCCAGGGCGTGCAGGACGAGGGTCAGCGCGGAGGTGCCGCTGGAGCAGGCCACCACGTCGGCGGCGCCGAGCGAGGCGCGCAGGGCTTCCTCGAAGCGGGCGGTGTGCTCGCCGAGGAGGAACCTCTGCTCCGGCGCGGTGCCGATGGCGTGGACGAGGTCCAGCAGCACCTGCCGGTCGTCCTCGAAGAGGTCGGGGGGAAAGAAGGGGATCGTCACGCCGGCCTCCCCGTCGCGAAACGGCGGACGAGGTCGCACACCCGGTCGACGTCGTCGAGGCTCATGTCGGGGTACAGCGGCAGGGCGATCGTGCGCTCGCAGGCCGCCTCGGCGTGCGGGAAGTCGCCCCGGCGGTGCCCCAGAGACGCGAAGCACTCCTGGAGGTGCAGCGGGGCCGGGTAGTACGTCTCGGTGCCCACGCCGTGCGCGGCCAGGTACGCGGCCAGCTCGTCACGCAGCTCGGCCTCGACGAGGTAGACGTAGAAGACGGGGTTGGTCCGTGCGGTGCGGGGCACCACCGTGGGCAGCCGCAGCACGCCGGGCGTGCCGGCCAGCCGTTCGGTGTAGGCGGCGGCGAGCCGGGCCCTGCGGGCTATGTCCTCGTGCAGCCGCGTGAGTTTGGCGAGCAGGACGGCGGCCTGGATGTCGTCCATCTTGCTGTTGACACCGTTGACGGTGGTCTCGTTGCTGATGCCCGGGAAGTGGGCCAGCGTACGGCCGTAGCGCCCGTGGTGGCGCAACGCCCCGGCGGTCTCGGCGAGTCGGGGATCGTCGGTGAGGATCGCCCCGGCGTCCCCGAGGGCACCGAGCGTCTTGGTGGGGAAGAACGAGAGCACACCGCCGGCTCCCAGCAGCCCGGCGTGTACGCCGTTCCACCGCATGCCGATGGCCTCCGCGCTGTCCTCCACCACCGTCAGCCGGTGCCGGCGCGCGACGTCGAGCAGCGCGTCCATGTCCGCCATCTGGCAGAACAGGTGGACGGGCATGATCATGCGGGTGCGCGGGGTGACCGCGTCGGCCGCGGACTTGGGATCGAGCGTGTAGGTGACGGGGTCGATGTCGGCGAAGACCGGTCGGCCGCCCGCCAGCACGACGGCGGAGGCCGAGGCCACGAAGGTGAACGCGGGGACGATGACCTCGTCGCCGGGCTGCAGCCCGCAGGCGCGCAGCAGCAGTACCAGGGCGTCGGTGCCGCTGTTCACGCCCACCGCGTAGCGTGCGCCGGTCCATCTAGCGAGGGCCTCCTCGAACCGGGCGACCTGCCGGCCGTGCGAGAACTTGCCGTCGTCGAAGACCTCGGCCAGCCGGGACCGGATGTCCGGCCAGAGGGCTTCGAAGGTCCGGGCCTGGGTGAAGAAGGGCACCGACCCCGAAGCGCCGGCCGCGGTGCCGGCCGCAGGGCCGATCGCTGGGCCGGCCGCGCCACCGGTCGCCCTGCCGTGCCTGCCGTTCCTCGGTCCGGAGAATGCGTCGCGCATGGTTCCTCTCGTGGCGGTGGTGACGGAGGCGGGCCGGGCCGTCGGCAGGAAGGGGGCCGGTGCGCGCCTACGGCGGCGCTCCCCGGTGGGGCCGGGGGCGCCGGACGCATGAGCGGGTGACCGGGTGGGTCCCGGACGGTCAGAGGAGGGCGAACTCCAGCTCGCCGGAGTGGTAGCGGTGTACCGCCTCGACGAGCTCCTCGACCGACAGCTGACCGTCGCCGTCGGTGTCGATCTGACCGAACGCCGTGTCCGCGGTGGTCTCGTCACTGCCGACGGCCTGCATCCAGCGCTGGAACTCCGCAGGGCTGATCTGGCCGTCGCCGTCGGTGTCGCACAGGTTCGCGATCGCGCTGATCGTCGGGCGCAGCACCTGGTCGAAGCCGGCCTGCCCGCGTTCGAGCACCTGCTTCTGGGCCACCTCCGCGAACTCGCCGAAGCCCAGCGCTCCGTCCGGGCCGATTCCCGCCTGCCCGGCCACGTACTCCCACATACCGAGGTACGCCTCGGTGAGAGCCCGGCCCTTCGGGGAACTCTCGCTTTCCCCGAACGAGGCCAGGATGCGCTGCGCCTCCTCGGCCCAGTCACTGCGGTCGACGGTGCCGTCGCCGTTCTTGTCCCACATATCGAAACGGCGACGCAGCCGCTCTTCCTGTACGGAAGTCGTCATGCTTCTTCCTTTCTTTTTTCTTCTGTGAACCCGCGGTTCAGATACTTACCGGGGCAGGCCCCGCCAACCCACTCGTACGAGTGAGAATGGCAATTCATCCTGTTTCTCGATCCCGCCGGCTCAACAGCAGGACCCATCCCGAAACAACGATCGGGGCCACCTGTGAGACGAGCTGCCCGACCACGTCCGCGGTGTCGAAGCGCCCGAGATGCGCGACGTGGAAAATCAGGTGCGGAATCGTGAAGCCGAGGCATCCGAAGGCCGCCGCCCGCACCAGGCGCCGCTCGGGGACGACAGCGGCCGCAATCAGGACCGCCGTCAGGCCGAGCGACAGGGCGCCGAGATCGCGCACCAGGTGTTCGTTGTACGGCGGGAATCTGGCGACCCACCCGAGGCCCGGGAAAGGGAACTCGCCGTAGAAGGACCGCGGCGCGAACAGCGCCCACAGCCCGGGCAGTCCCTGCCCCAGGGCGAGCAGCACCAGGGCGGCACGCACGAGGAGGAGTCCGGTCGCCGGCGGGCCCGCCGTATCGGCCGGTCGACGGGTCTCGCGAGGCTCGGCGGGCCGTGACCCGTCCCCCGGTCCCGCGCGACCCGGCAGGGTCCGCGGGCATGGGGCCGCTCGGAGCGTCTCGCGCCCGGAGCGGCCCCGGCCGGCCTGCGGCTCAGACACCCAGCAGCGGGGCGTCGAGCTCGCCCGCGTGGTACTTGCCCACCGCGGCCACGAGTTCCTCGACGGACAGCTGCCCGTTTCCGTTGGTGTCCACCTGGCGGAACACCTTGTCGGCGTCTACCCGGTCGTTGCCGATGGCGGCGAGCCACTTCCGGAACTCCGCCGGATCGACCTGCCCGTCGCCGTCGACGTCGCAGAGGTCGACCATCGCGCGGATGCTGGGCCGGAGCACGGTGCTGAAGCCGGCCGCGCCCCGGCTCAGCATCTGGGTGCCGGCGATGTCGACGAACTGCTCGAGCGTCAGGGACTGGTCGGCGCCGAGGCCGGCCTGTTCCATCATGTAGTCCCACATGTGCGGGTAGGCGTGCAGCAGTGCCTGGGCCTTGGGTGAGCCTTCCGGCTCGCCGAAGGCCTCGACGATGCGCCGGGCCTCGGCCACCAGGTCGCCGCGTTGGATCAGTCCGTCCCCGTCGGTGTCGTACAGCCCGAAGCGCTGCTGAAGACGCTCGACCTGGGCAGTCTTGTTGGACATCTCACTCCTTGTCGTCGGAAAGCTGCGGCGAAAACCGGCAGTCTCGCACCCAAACCAAGGGAGAATGAAAAACCCGAGCACAGGTCCGGGCGATCAACCGCCCCATGCAAGACGAAATTCCAACGCCTCGCTGCAAGCTACATGAGTACTGGCAGCCGTCGAGACCTGTCAATGGAACGCGAGAACGTCGAAACCGCAGAAACATTTTTCCCGGAAGGCCGGCCTCCTCCTCACGGCCGATTGTTTTCGCCCGCAGGTTCGGCTGTACCGACAGAATCGCCCCACCTGCCCAGCCGGACGGACATCACCGCCGCTCTCGACGTTCATTTCAGCCATCTTCCCGTCGACCGCGGAAGTGGCGAGACCAAAGGCGGAGAAGGCCACCATCGGATACGATGCGTCGAGGCCGCGCCAACGCAACCCGCGCCCCATTCGCCGCACATTTCACAAGAACTGCCATACGCGTTTCCTGGGGCGATGGAATGGGTAGGCACATCGTTTTCAAAATACCCGAGCTTGAATCAATACTCGAATATGACTTTCTGAAAAGATGCACAAAGGGGGGTCGAGACGTGCTGTGCACGTTGATCGTCGGCTTGGGCCGCGCCGGCCTGGGACTGCATGTGCCCGTGCTGTTGCGTGCGCGCTCCCAGGCCCTCGGAGCATTCGCTGATCACCCGATCGTGGGCGTGGACCCCGGGAACGCCTCCCCGGCCGGGCGGGGGGACCTGCTGATCGCCGATTCCCTGCGCCAGGCGTGCGATCTGCTGGACCCGGCGCGGACGGTCGTCCACCTGTGCACCCCGCCCGCCGTGCGCGTCGAGGTGCTCCGCGAGGTCGCCGCGCTCGGGTTCTCGCGGATCCTGACGGAGAAACCGCTGGCCGGTGACCGGGAGGCCCTCCGGAGCCTGCTGCGTCTCGCGCGGGAACACGAGCTGCGCCTGTCGGTGGTGGCGCCCTGGCTGCACAGCGCGCTGACCCAGCGTCTGGTCCAACTGTTGGGTGACCGGAGGCTCGGCGGGGTGCGTTCGGTGTCCGTCACCCAGCACAAGCCACGGTTCCGGCGCTCCCTCGGCAGCAGCAGCCACACCTCCGCCTTCGACGTGGAGGCACCGCACGCGGTGGGCGTCCTCCTGCGCCTCCTGGGCGACGCGCAGGTGTACCGCGCCACCGGCGCCGACCTGCGGGTGGGGCCGGTGACCGTGCCGCGCATGGGCAGCGCGCACCTCGAACTGCGGCACGCGGGCGGGATCCGCAGCGAGGTGCTGTCCGACCTGTCCGCACCGGTGCGCCAGCGGCGGATCGCCCTCGACATGGCGGACGGCAGGGTCGTCGGGCACTACGCGGTCGGCCAGGACGACGACTTCGCCCAGTTGGAGATCACGCGTGACGGCCACACCACGCGTGAGGTCTTCCCCGACGACTCCCTCACGGCATGCCTGACGCGGGCCTACCGCGGCTTCGCCGAGGGCGGGGCCCCCGACGGCCTCGGAGCCGACGACCTCGGCCTGCACGTGCGCACGGTCGAACTGCTCGACGAGGCGAAGCGGCTGGCCGCCGGCGAGCAGGCCGCCGTACCCCCCACCGGTGGCACGACCCGCCGCAAGGAGGCGATCACCCATGGGCGTTGACCACCCCTCCGGAGGGAACGGCCGGCGGCCCCCGTCCGGCCTGCCCGGGAGCGACCGCGCCGGACACGCGGCTCCCGGCATCCGCTTCGCCGGCATCGGGGACGAGGCCGCGGCGGATCTCGCCGGGCAACTGGACGCACTGCGCCAACTCGGCTGGGGTGCCATCGAGTTGCGCAACGTCGACGGCGTCGCGGTCGCCGACCTGGACGACCGGGCCTTCGCCGGCCTGGCCGACCGGATCGCGGCAGCAGGACTCGACGTCGTCTGCGTCGACTCCCGGATAGCCAACTGGAGCCGTCCGGTCACCGGCCGCTTCGAGGACGACGAGGCGGAGCTGCGGGTGCTGGCCCGGCGCTGCGCCGCCCTGGGCACCCGCTACGTCCGGGTGATGTCCTACCCCAACGCCGGTCTGGACGAGGAGGAGTGGGGCAAGCGGGTGCTGGCCCGGATGACCCTGCTGGTCCGGCAGGCGGAGCAGCACGGGCTGGTGCTGCTGCACGAGAACTGCACCGGCTGGGCCGGCGCCCGGGCCGACCGGATGCTTCAACTCCTGGACCGGGCCGGCGGTCCCGCGCTGCGGCTGCTGTTCGACATCGGCAACGGCGTGCCCTACGGCTACGACGCCCGCGCGCTGCTGGGCGACATCATCGGCCATGTCGCCCACGTGCACGTCAAGGACGCCCGCACCGGACCGGGCGGCCAGGTCACCTACACGCTGCCCGGGGACGGGGAGTCCGGTGTGCGCTCCTGCCTCAGGGCCCTCCTGGACCACGGCTACACCGGGGCGTGGTCGATCGAACCGCACACCCACCTGCGGCCGCACCAGGGCCACGACACCACCGACGCCGACGGTGTGGCGGCGTTCGTCCGCTACGGCCGGCACCTGGAGCGGCTCGTACGGCAGGACATCCGGCCTGCCCGCACCCCCCTCGCCGGCGGGGGGCGGCATGGCTGACCTCCCCGCCCGGCGCCCTGCCGGGTCGATCGCCCTGTCGCCTCCCGCACGGCTGACACCGGCCGACCACGAGCTGCTGCTCGGCCTGCTCGACATCCCCACGGCCGGGCCGCTGGAGACGGGCGACGGCGGCCCGGCCGTGGCCCTGTGGGAGGCCGGGCGTACCTATGCGACGGCCGCGGCGAAGCTCGGCCTGCGGGTGCTGCGCCACGCCCCGGCGGAACCGGGCGTGCTGTGCCGGGACGACGTACCGCTGACGGTCCGGGAGGCGGCGCGGGACGAGACGTTCCTGGCCCGCCAGCCCAGCCTGGTGCTGAGCCTCGGTCCGCGGCTCCCGCGGCGGGACACGGTGATGTTCAACGTCCACCTGGACACCGTGGCCGGGTGGTGGCCGGCCCACTTCGACGGACGGCGCTTCACCGGCCGGGGAGCGATCGACGCCAAGGGCCCCGCCGTCGCCCTGCTCGCCGGCATCCGGGCGGCCCGGGCCGCGGAACCGGACCTGGGCCGGCGGGTCGGCGTGCTCGTCCAAGCCGTCGCCGGTGAAGAAGGCGGCGCCATGGGGACGTTCGGCACCAGGCCGCTGGTGGAGGCCGGGTTCACCGGCGGTCTGAACATGTTCTGCGAACCCACCGGTCACCGCTTCCTGCCCCGGTCGACGGCGTCCATGACGGCCGTCGTACGCGTCGCGGGCGAGGACGCCGTGGACGATCGCCCCGAGGCCGGGCACAACGCGACCGTGCTGCTGGGGCACATCGCCCACCACCTGGCCCGCGCCCTGCCACCGCGGATCCGGGACGGCAGGGTGTGCGTGGCGGGCCTGCACACCGGCGAGCGGCACAACCGGGTCTACGGCACCGGCCGGCTGCTGCTCAACGTCTCCTACGGTTCCCGGGCGGCCGGCGAAGCCGCCGAAGCCGCGCTGCGGGAAGCACTGGACGAGGCGCTCGCCGCCTTCTCCGCCGGGGCGGCCGGCACCCGGGACCTGGCCAGGACGGCCGCCGACGCGGCCCGCATCACGTCCCTGCACTGGTGCAAGCGCGGCCTGCCCGCCCTGGACGGCCGAGGCCGCGCGCCGTGGGCCGAGGAACTGCTGGAACGGCATGCGGGCCTGGTGCGCTGGCCCGACGAGGAACCGGCCTTCACCTGCGACGCGATCTGGATGGCGGAGGTCTCCGACGCCTACACGGCGGTCTTCGGCCCCGGCGATCTGGACACCAACCGCGCGCACGCCGCCGGTGAGTACGCCGACCTGGCCGACCTGGACCGGTACGCCGACGAGATCGCCCGCCTGCTCGTCGCCCGCGTCCGCCACCCGCCGCCCGGCGGCGCTGCCACCGAAGAACCCCACGCTCACCAGGCTGCCGCGCCCGGCGCGGCCGAGGACAGGATCTCCGCCCGATGACCTCGACGGCTTCCAGCACCTCCCCCACCTCCACCACCCCGAAGACCACTACCACCGCGGCGGACGGGCCGCCTCGCTCCGGCCCGCGTGTCGTGCCGCCCCGGGCCCCCGGCGACGCCGGGGTGCGGGTGCCGTACCGGGACCTCCTCGCCTTCGTGGCCGACGTCCTCGTCGCCCGGGGACTGCCCGAGGACCGCGCGGGAACCGCCGCCGAGGCACTGTGCCACGGCGACCTGACCGGCTTCACCAGTCACGGCGTCACCAACCTCACCCGGCTCTATCTGCCGCTGCTCGACTCGGGCCGGTGCGACCCCCGGGCGGAGCCGCGGATCGTCGCCGACCACGGTGCCTCCGTTCTCCTCGACGCCCGTCGGGCGCTCGGGCTGTGGGCCGCCGCCGAGGCCATGGAGCTGGCGGTCGAGCGCGCCCGCGAGTACGGGGTCGGCATGGTCTCGGTACGGGGCGCCACGCACTTCGGCTGCGCGGGCCACCACGCCCTGCGCGCGGTCCGGCACCACATGGTGGGCCTGGTCACCGCCAACTGCGGCCGGCAGCGGATCGTCCGCCCCGTCGGCGGACGGTCCCCCATGCTCGGCACCAACCCGCTCGCGCTGGCCGCCCCGGCCGGAGACCGGCCGCCGTTCGTCCTGGACATGGCCACCACGGTGGCTCCCACCGGCAGGATCCGGGCCGCGGCACGCGCCGGGCGGAGCGTGCCCGAGGGCTGGCTGCACGACGAGGACGGCGCCCCGGTGACCGACCCGGCCGCCTTCGACCGCGGCGAGGCGCACCTGAGCTGGCTCGGCGGCGCCCCCGACACCGGTGCCTACAAGGGCTTCGGGCTGGGCCTGCTGGTGGAGGTGCTGTCCGCGCTCGTGCCCGGGGCCGGACTCGGCCCGTCGGACGCCGTGCCGCAGGGGGCTGAGGCGGGGGGCCCTGACGACGACATCGGCTGCTTCCTGCTCGCCGTCGCCCCCGGGCGGCTCCGGTCCGAGGAGGAGTTCCTCACCGACGCGGCCGGCCTGTTCGGTGCCCTGCTCGGCTGTCCGCCGGTGCGGGCGGACGAGCCGGTGCGCTACCCCGGCTGGCCGGAGGACGCCCGCTGCCGCGACCGGCGCGCCCACGGCGTGCCGCTCGGAGCGGCCCTGCACGAGGAGATGCTCGGCCTGGCCCGGAGCAGCGGTCTTCGCTTCCCGGCACCGTGCGCACCCGCGCCCGAGGCGGGGAGCCCGGCATGACGGCCCCCCGTATCCCCCGTATCCCCGGTGTTCCTCGCACTCCTCGCATCGGCCTGATCGGCCTCGGCGTCATCTCCCGCTTCTACCTGGCCGCTCTCGAACGCGAGTCCTGCGCGCGCCTGGTGGCGGTGTGCGACCTGGACGGGAAGCGGCTCGCGGCCGCCCCGGCACATGTACGGCGCTACCGCGACCACCGTGAGCTGCTGCGGGCCGCGGACCTGGACGCCGTGGTGGTCAACGTGCCCAACGACCTGCACTACCCGGTGTGCGGGGACGCGTTGGCGGCGGGACGCGCGGTGTGCGTGGAGAAGCCGCTCGCCACGCGGCCGGAGGACGGCCACCACCTCGTGCGGCTCTCCCGGCAGCACGGTGCCGTGCTGTTCACGTCCTTCCACCGCCGCTACAACAGCGAGGTGCGCGCGCTGCGCCGGCGCATCGCCTCCGGCGCGCCGATCGCCTCGCTGACGGTGCGCTACGAGGAGACGATCGAGGAACACGCCGGTCAGGACCGCTGGTATCTCGACCCGGAGCGCTGCGGGGGCGGCTGTGTCGCCGACAACGGCCCCAACGCGTTCGACCTGGTGCGCCTGTTCCTCGGCGAGGTCCGGGTGACCGAGGCGACCGTGCGCCGCGACGCGCGGGGCGTCGACCGGCAGGCGCGGGTGCTGCTGCGCGCCCCGTCCGGAGCGGAGGCGCGCGTGGTGCTCGACTGGTCCCGTCCCGGCGAGCGCAAGACGGTCGAGGTGCGACTCGCCGACGGGACCGTGGATCGTGCCGACATGCTCGCGGGCCACCAGGAGTTCAAGGGATCCCTGTGGCACGAGTACGTCGGCGTGCTGCGGGACTTCACCGACGTCCTGTCCGGCCGCCGCGCGAACGACCCCGACGGCCTGGCCGCCCTGGAACTGGTGGCGGCCGCCTACGCGTACGAACGGGCCGGCCGGCCCGGCCCCCGACAGGAGGTGCCCCACCCATGACCCCGGGCGAGGACGGTGCCAAGCGCACCGTGTACGGGCAGCTGGTGAAGGTGCTCACCCACCGGCGTGACGACCGCGGCATGACCCTGGAGGGGTTCGCGAGCCGGTGCGTCCGCCGTGGGGAGGTGCATGAGCTGGTGACGACCGACCACACGGAGACCGCTGCCGGCGCCCGGATCGACCGGGTCGGCTTTCTGGGCTTCGTGGAGATCGGGTGCGCCGGTGTCATCGACCGGGGCGACGAGGTCTGGGCGGGCGGGAACCGGGTCGGGAGGGTCCTGGGCTTCGATGCCTGTCACTTCCCGAACCACTACAACATCCTCATCGCGGTGCCCGAACCGCTCACCGGTCCCCGGCTCGGTCTCGCACCCGAGATCGAGGTCAGGTTCGAACAGCGGGAGCGTCCATGACCCCTCGTATCAACCTCGCCGAACTGGAACCCGCCGCCTACCAGGCCATGTTGGGGCTGGAGCAGTACCTCGCGTCGAGCCCGCTGCCGGCGCCGCTCCGTGAGCTGGTCAAGCTGCGGGCCAGTCAGCTCAACGGCTGTGCGTTCTGCGTGGAGCTGCACCGTCAGCAGGCCAGGGACGGCGGCGAGTCCGACGAACGGCTGCTCTCCCTGATGAGCTGGCGCACGTCCCCCTGCTTCGGCAGGGCCGAACGTGCCGCGCTCGCCCTGACCGACGCCGCGACCCGCCTCGGCACGGAGGGCGTGCCCGATGCCGTGTGGAACGACGCCGCCGCCCACTACGACGACCGGCAACTGGCGGCGCTCGTCATGACGGTCGCCACCGTCAACGCCTGGAACCGGATCGCCATCAGCACCCGTCTGGCGGCGGTGTGATCGCCCGGTTTCAGGAACCTGCCGTGCCGGGCCGCCCGTTCGGGCCGCTGAGGGGGAGCCCCGCCAGCAGCGCCCGTCGGCTGGCCCTGACGTGCTCGCGCATCACCTGCTCGGCGCTGTCGCCGTCCTTCTCCAGGATCAGCTCCAGGACGAGATGGTGCTCGCGGTCCGACTGCAGGGGGCGGCCCGGCTGGCTCAGCGACGTGTTGACCAGCCGGGAGTAGGCCAGCTGATTCATCAGCATCCGGTAGTGGGATTCCAGCTTGCTGTTGTCGGCACCGGCGATGAGCAGGTCGTGGAACTCCTGGACCAGCTCCGCGTACCGCTCCCGGTCGTCCCGCTCCACCGCTTCGTCGGCCTCGCGCAGATTCCGTTCGAGCAGGTCGATCTCCGCGACGCGGCCGCGCCGGGCGAGGAGGCGGGCCGCCGCGCCCTCGAGGAGCTCCTTCATCTCGAAGAGCTCCGTGATCTCGCGGCGGGAGGGGGTGGTGACGAACGTCCCGACGCGCGGCCGGATCTCGACCAGGCCCTCGGTCTGAAGCTGCTTGAGGGCTTCGCGCACCGGCGTGCGGCTGACTCCGAACTCCTCCGCGAGGGCGAGCTCCGAGAGCGGCGCGCCGGGATCGATGTCTCCCTTGATGATCCGCCGGCGCATCTCGGCGATCACCCGGGCCTGCACCGAGCCGTTCTTCGGTTCGCTCTTCGCGCGATTCACCGACCCCTCCTCCGTCTCCCGAGCCACCCGCCCGTCATGCCAGCGGCGCGAGCGCGCCACCGTCGAAGAACTTACCCGCGCTGTAGACCATCGGAGGGCGCTCGGCGACGGCGGCGTGCACCACGCGGCAGATGAACACGGTGTGGGTGCTGGCCTGGAGCCGCTCGCGGATCTCGGTCTCCATCTGCGCGCTGCTCCGGGCGATGAGCGGGCTGCCGTACGGGCCGCTCTCCCATGCGACGTCCTTGAACTTGTCGTCGGCCTTGCTCGCGAACGTACGGACGACGTCGAGTTGGTCCGTGGACAGGATGTTGATCGCGAGGTGGTCCGCCCGGAACAGGCAGGCGTGGGTGGACGAGGTGCGCTGGACGCACACCATGACGGTGGCGGGGTCGAGCGAGATGCTCGAGAACGCGTTGACGGCCAGTCCCCTGGGCGTCTGCCCGTCCATCGCGGTCACGACCGTCACACCGGTGACGAACTGGCGGTTGACCTGCTTCATCACGTCGAGGTCGGGCTGGGAGGCAAGCGGGGTCATGGAGATGCTCCTGGTCATCGTGATCGTCAGTCCTGTCCCACCCGGATGACGCCCAGCGCCGAGAGCAGCGCCCGGGGGTCCCATGTCACGTGCTCCTCGGCGATCCGGTCGCCCTCGAACCGGGCGAACGTGGCGCCGCTGACCTCGACGTGCCGGTCGGTGGGAGGGACGCCGAGGAACGAGTTCGCATGGGTTCCGCTGCTGTGCCAGCGGATCGCGGCCCGGTCGCCGTCGATGAGGATGTCGTCGATGGTCGTGACGAGGTCCGGGAAGGCCGCGCGGGTCGTGGTGATCGCGGCCTTGAAGGCGTTCAGGTCCTGGGGGTGCGGGTCCTGGCCGTGGCGGAGGTAGGCCGGGCTCAGGAGTGCGTCGAGGGCGTCGACGTCGCCCTGGCCCCAGGCCGCGGCCCACACCTTCTCGATGAGCCCGCGGCGGGCGTCAGTGTGCGGCATCGGTCTTCTCCTTTCGGTCCGCGCACAGTTCCTTCCAGAAGGACACCGCCAGACCGGCGATGATCACGAGGAACGGCAGGGACGTCACGATGACGGTGTTCTGCAGGGCGTTGAGTCCGCCGGCGAGCATGAGGACGACCGCGGTGACACCGGTGAGGACGCCCCAGAGGACGAGCACCGAGCGGCGCGGGGTGAGCGATCCGTCCGAGGTCATCATGGACAGCACGTAGGTGTTGGCGTCCGCGCCGGAGACGAAGAACATCACGACCAGGATGATCGCGATCGCCGAGGTGAGCGCGGCGAGCGGGAAGTGGTCGAGGGTCGCGAAGAACGCGCTGTTGATGTCGGCCGCGGTCTGCTTGGCGATGTCGCCGCCCTGGAACATGTCGATGTGGATCGCGGTGCCGCCGAAGACCGTGAACCAGGTGAAGAACACCACGCTGGGGACGACGAGGACGCCCATGATGAAGCCGCGGATGGTGCGGCCCCGGGAGATGCGGGCCAGGAAGACGCCGACGAAGGCGCCCCAGGAGACCCACCAGGCCATCATGAAGTAGGTCCACCACTGCATCCATTCGAGCCCGCCGAACGCGGTGCCCTGGAGGCTCATCCGGAAGAAGTCGGTGGCCCATTGGCCCACTGACTCGATGTACAGGTTGGCGAGGAACACGGTCGGGCCGACGACCAGCATGAAGACGAACAGCGCGATCGCCAGCAGCGAACTGCCCTGGCTCAGCAGCTTGATGCCCTTGCTGACGCCGGTCACCGCCGAGAGCGTGAAGATGGACGTGACGGCGGCGATGATGAGCACCTGGCTCACCGAGTTGACCGGCATCCCGAACAGTCGGCCCAGGCCGTTGTTGACCTGGAGGGCTCCCAGGCCGAGGGAGGTCGTGGTGCCGAAGAGCGTCGCGAACACGGCCAGCACGTCGATCGCCTTGCCGATGGGCCCGTTCACCCGGTCGCCGAGGAGCGGCGTGAACATCTGGCTCACCAGGGTCCGCCGGCCCTTGCGATGGGTCGAGTAGGCGATGGCCAGACCGAACACGGCGAAGATCGCCCAGGCCTGGAGCCCCCAGTCGAAGTAGGAGTACTGGAGGGCGCGGACGGCCGCCGCCGGCGTGTTCGGCTCGGCGAGACCGTGCGGCGGGGCCGCCAGGTGCGAGATCGGTTCGGCGACGCCGTAGGAGACCAGCCCGATGCCCATGACCGCGCTGAGGATCATGGCGAACCAGCTGAGCGTGGAGAACTCGGGACGGTCGCCGTCCTTGCCGAGGCGGATGTCGCCGGCGGGGCTGAACGCCAGGAACACCAGGAAGACGAGGATGCCGAGCGTGACCACCAGGTAGCTCCAGCCGAAGGTGGCCGTCACCCAGTTCAGGGAGGTGTTCGTGACCTTGTTCAGGTTGTCCGTGAAGAGCACCGCCCAGGCCACGAAGAGGGCGGAGACACCGAGCGAGGTCCAGAAGACGGAACCGAGCCTGCCGGCCCCGTCATGGCCTTCGACCGTGCCGTTGATGGTGTTTTCCTCACCGCTGCCCGATAGCGTCGCTTCCGCACTGGTTCGAAGGGGACTGGACATGTAACTCCTTAGAGTCCGCAGGGCCTGATGCACCCGCCCTGGCATGCAAGCAGCAGTAAGGCATGGCACAGATGGAGCGTCAAGGGTTCGGTCGCAGCGAATCACGTCCCGGCACGGAGTGCCACCGATAACAGCAGGTCAATTGCTTGAGACGGCCCCGCAGGGGAGCCTGGCGGGGACGCGGGGAAGCCCTTCCGTCCGACCCCTTGACCGTCACAAGCGGGGATGCCTATCGTCCTGTGCCATGCAAGAGCGAATGGATCACCCTGACGAGACCATCGGTCTCCGGAAGCTCGTGCTCTACCGCGATGTCGTCTTCACCGAGGCGGGCGAGGCACCCGCTCAGCCCGCGCGGCGAGCCAGCGTCGCCGCGGTCATACGCAACCCCTGGGTGGGCGCGGGCCCTTCGGCCGACCTGTCGCCGGAGCAGGCCCTCATCGCCCCGGTGCTCGCGAAGCTGCTGACCGACCGGCTCATCGCCGCCCTGGGCGGCGTGGACGCGATCGAGTCGTTCGGCAAGGCCGCGATCGTCGGTACGGCCGGCGAGATCGAGCACGCCGGGGCCCTCATCCACACCCCGTACTTCGGCAATCTGGTGCGGGAGTTCCTCCAGGGCGAGTCGATCATCTGCTTCGCCGACACCCGCGCCGAGGCCGGCGAGACGCTGGTCGTCCCGCTCTGGCACAAGACCCGGGCCTCGACGCGCAGTCACTACCAGACCATCAGCGCCCGCGTCCCGGACGCCCCGCGTGCGGACGAGATCGTCGTCATCGCCGCCGCGTCGACGGGGCCGCGCCCGCACCCCCGCATCGGGGACCGGACGACCGACCCCGTCGTCACCACCGAGAGCCTGGAGGTAGTTCCCTCATGAACGTCCGCAAGATCGTGACCGTCGTCGAGGAGATCCGCACCGAAGGCGGCCGCAGGGTCGATCCCCCGGCCCGCGTCGCCGTCGTCGCGGCGGTGATCGAGAACCCCTGGTCCGGTCAGGGCTTCGTGGAGGACCTCAACCCGGGCATCGACGCGCACGCCTCCGATCTCGGCGCGCTGCTGGCGCCGGCGGTGCTCGACGCCCTCGCGGAACCCGCCGAGGCCTACGGCAAGGCCGCCATCGTCGGCCTGGACGGGGAGATCGAGCACGGCTCGGCACTGATCCACACGCTCAAGTTCGGCGACCACTTCCGCAAGGCCGCGGACGCCACCACCCTGCTGCCCGCGGTCGAGAAGCGCGGGCCCGCCGGCATCGTCTTCGACATCCCGCTCAAGCACATCACCGACGCCACGATCCGTTCGCACCACCAGACCGTCGAGGTCCGGATCAGCGACGCCCCCCACCCGGACGAGATCGTCGTCGCCCTCGCCGCGGCCGCCCAGGGGCGCCCCCAGCAGCGCCTGGCACCGCTGTCGACCGAGCAGTAGGTGTCCATGAGCAAGCCCACCGTGGTGCTGCTGCACGGCGTCGGCCTCGACCACACCATGTGGGAGCCCGCCGCCGCGCTGCTGGCCGACCGCTTCACCGTGCTCACCCCCGACCTGCCGGGCCATGGCTCGCGCCCGCCGGTGAGGGACGGGGTGACCCTCGCGGACCTGGCCGACGGGGTGGCCGACGAGATTCCGGCGGGTTCGCACCTGGTCGGTTTCTCGCTGGGTGCGCTGGTCGCCCAGCATGTGGCGCTGCACCGCCCGGAGCTGGTGGCCACGCTCACCTCGGTCAGCTCGGTGTGCGCGCGCACGGAGGAGGAGCGGGCCTCCGTACTCGGCCGGCTGCGCGCCGCGGAGGCCGACTTCCCGGCGAGTGCGGCCGCGTCCCTCAAGCGCTGGTACGCCGGCACCGGCGTCGCCCCCGACCGGGTGGCCCGCACCGAGGCCACGCTGCTCGCCAACGACGTCGGGTCCTTCCTCGGCTGCTACCGCGTGTTCGCCACGGCGGACGCCGAACTCGCGCCGGACCTGGGGCGGATCGCCGTACGCGCACTGGCGGTGACGGGCGAGAACGATCCCGGGTCCACCCCCGAGATGACCCACCGGCTCGCCGCGGCGCTCCCCGACTGCCGTGCGGTGGTCGTCCCCGGGGCGCGTCACATGCTGCCCGTCGAGCGCCCCGAGGCGTTCGCCGACTCCCTCACCACCTTCATCGGAGCGTGCGCACATGTCTGAACCCACCGCGCTGCGGCACTTCATCGGCGGGACGTGGGTCGAGCCCGCGTCGGGCGCGTACTTCGAGAGCACCAACCCGGCCACGCGCGAGGTCCTCTACCGGGCGGCGCGCGGGAACGCCGCCGACATCGAGCGAGCCGTGTCCGCCGCGCGGGAGGCCTTCGAGGACCCGCGCTGGCGCGACCTCAGCCAGACCCGCCGCGGACACCTGCTGCGCCGCCTCGGGGACCTGATCGCGGAGAACGCCGAGGACCTGGCCCGCATGGAGACGCGGGACAACGGCAAGCTGCTGCGCGAGATGCGCGGGCAGCTGGCGGTCCTGCCCGAGTACTTCCACTACTACGCCGGACTGGCCGACAAGATCCACGGCGACTTCATCCCCACCTCCGACCGGCAGGTACTCAACTACACGGCCCGGGAGCCTCTCGGCGTGGTCGGCGCGATCACCCCCTGGAACTCTCCGCTGACGCTGACCAGCAGCAAGCTGGCGCCCGCGCTCTGCGCCGGCAACACCGTCGTGGTCAAACCCTCGGAACACACCTCGGCCACGGTGCTCAGGCTCGCCGAGCTGGCGCTCCAGGCGGGGTTCCCGCCGGGCGCGGTGAACGTCGTCACCGGGTTCGGCGCCGAGGCCGGGCAGGCCCTGGTCGACCACCGCGGCCTCGCGAAGATCTCCTTCACGGGCAGCACCGCCACCGGGGCGCGTATCGCCGCCGCGACCGCGAGCCGGTTCGTCGGCTCCACGCTCGAACTCGGCGGCAAGTCGCCCAACATCGTCTTCGAGGACGCGAACCTCCCGAACGCCGCGATGGGCGTCGTCGCCGGCATCTTCGCCGCCGCCGGACAGACCTGCATCGCCGGCAGCCGGGTGTTCGCCCACCGGTCCGTCTACGACGAACTCCTCGACCGCGTCTGCGAACGCGCCAGGACCATCCGCATCGGCGACCCCCTGGACGAGAAGACCGAACTCGGCCCGCTGGCCTTCGAAGGCCAGCGCGACAAGGTCGCCGGGTATGTCGACCTCGGACGCGGCGAAGGCGCCCGGGTACTGACCGGCGGGCGAGCCACCGACGGGGGCCTCGGCGGCTGGTTCTACGAGCCGACCGTCCTCGTGGACGTGGACAACGGCATGCGTGTCGTACGCGAGGAGATCTTCGGCCCCGTCCTGGCGGTCATGCCGTTCGACACCGAGGACGAGGTCGTACGCCTGGCGAACGACACCGACTACGGGCTCGCGGCCGGTGTCTGGACGACGAACCTCGCCCGGGCGCACCGGATGGCGGCCCGCCTGGACGCCGGCACCGTGTGGGTCAACACCTACCGGGCCATGTCCCCGATGTCACCGCGCCAGGGGTTCAAGGCGAGCGGTACGGGCGTCGAGCACGGCACCGAGGCGATCAAGGAGTACACCCGGCTGAAGAGCGTCTGGATCAACACGAGCGAGGAGCCCGTGGCCGACCCGTTCACGATGCGGAGCTGACATGCCACGGGTCTCCGCGGGCCGTACCCCACCAGCAGACGAGGAGCAGTCATGAGGTTTTCGTTGTTCGTGCACATGGAGCGCTGGGACGAGGAGGTCAGCCACCGCCGGCTCTTCGAGAACCTCACCGAACTGACCCTGATGGCCGAGGCCGGCGGGTTCGGCACCGTGTGGATCGGCGAGCACCATGCGATGGAGTACACGATCTCCCCCAGCCCGATGCCGCTGCTGGCCCACCTGGCCGCGAGGACGTCGACCATCCGGCTGGGCGCGGGAACCGTCATCGCCCCGTTCTGGCACCCGCTCCGGGTCGCCGGTGAGTGCGCCCTGCTCGACGTCATCAGCAACGGCCGCATGGAGGTCGGACTCGCCCGGGGTGCCTACCAGTTCGAGTTCGACCGACTGGCCGGTGGGCTGCCGGCCGCCGACGGCGGACAGCACCTGCGCGAGCTCGTGCCCGCCGTCCGGGCGCTCTGGCAGGGCGACTACGCCCACGACGGCGAGATCTGGCAGTTCCCGACCTCGACCAGCGTGCCCAAGCCGGTGCAGCGGCCGACCCCGCCGATGTGGATCGCCGCGCGCGACCCCGCCTCCCACGACTTCGCCGTGGCCCAGGGCTGCAACGTCATGGTCACGCCGTTGATGAAGGGCGACGAGGAAGTGGTCGCGCTCAAGGGGAAGTTCGACACCGCCGTGGCGAACCATCCGGAGGTGCCGCGTCCCGATCTGATGGTGCTGCGGCACACGCACGTCCACTCCCCCGACGAGCCCGACGGCTGGCGCCCGGCCGCGGAGGCGATCAACCGCTTCTACCGGACCTTCGACGCCTGGTTCGGCAACAAGACCACGCCCCGGAACGGGTTCCTGCCGCCCAGCCCGGAGTCGAAGTTCGCGGACCGCCCGGAGTTCCGGCCGGAGTCGCTGCGCCGGACCGCGATGATCGGCACCCCGGCCGAGGTCGTCGAGCGGCTGCGCGCCTATGAGGAACTCGGCGTCGACGAGTACAGCTTCTGGATCGACAACGGCATGTCGCACGAGGAGAAGCGCAGGTCCCTGGAGCTGTTCATCAAGGAGGTCGTCCCCGCGTTCCAGTGAGCCGGGGGGCGTCAGGAGCCGCGCGGGGCCACCGGGCCGGACTCGTAGGCCAGGACCACGTGATGTCTGTTCGCCGTCTGCTTGCCACCGCTGTGACCGCCCTGCTCACAGGCCTCGTGCCGACCGCGCCGGCCTCGGCCCGGCCCGTCGCGGCCTACGACTTCGACCTCGGGCGGCTGGGGGCCGCCACGGGGGCCCTGTCGGGGCTGGCCGGTGTGGTCTGCGCCTGGCGGGTGCCGGCCCGCCCGGCCGGTCGTCTCGGCACCGGCAGGGGGACCCCTCGGCGCCAGGCTCGCCACGGTGGCGGGGGCGGCCGGCATGGCCCTCGGCGGCTTGGTCGCGGCCACCGCCGACGGCGGCCTCGGTTCCGGCAACGGGCTGGGCGGGGCCTACGTGGCCCTGCTGATGGGGCTGACCGGTACGTCCCTCGGCGCACTGGCCCTGACCCGCTCCCGCCGCACCGGCTGACCGCACGGGAGGTTCCTCTCCTTACCGGCAAAGGCCCCCCGGCCGTAGAGTGCGGCAATGGACTGGAACGCCTGGCACGACGAGTACGAGGTGGCGGACTCCTGGATGGCCCGGCGGCTGCGGACCGTTCGATCGCGGATCCGGGCCGCCCTGGACCGTGCGCCGGCCGGGCCGCTGAAGGTGATCAGCCTGTGCGCCGGGGACGGTCGCGACCTCCTCCACGTCCTGTCCGACCATCCGCGCCGTCACGACGTGCGGGCGAGACTGGTCGAGTTGGACCCCCGCAACACCGCCGCGGCGTCGGAGACGGCCCGCCTGGCGGGGCTGGAGGGCGTCGAGGTGGTGACCGGCGACGCCTCCCTCATCGACCAGTACCGGGACATGGCCCCCGCGGACCTCGTTCTCATCTGCGGCGTCTTCGGAAACATCACCGACGGCGACATCGAACACACCATCAGCGTCTGCGATCAGTTGTGCACGACCGGGGGCACGGTGGTCTGGACCCGCAACCGGGCCGCCCCCGACCGCGTGCCCATGATCTGTGACCGGTTCGCCGAGCAGGGCTTCGCACAAGAGTGGCTGTCGGAACCGGGGGTCGGCTACGGGGTCGGTGTGCACCGCTTCACCGGCACGCCCCGCCCCCTGCGCCCCGGCACCCGGCTCTTCGAGTTCGTGGGCTACGACGTGCTGCGTCGACGCGAGAACCCGCAAGCCGGCTGACCCCCGCCCCCACCCTGCGCACGCCCCGTGCGCACGTCGAGACAGACCGGCTGTCGCCGCCCGCTGACGGCGTCGGTCGTTCAGTCGCGCTTCCAGCCGGTCAGGTGCTGCCAGGTCGCACCCCGCACCGAGGTGACCGGCACCTGTTCCGGTACGTACTCCTCGCACCGCCGGTTGTGGCAGGGGCCCGCCACCCAGACGGGGACGAAGACGCCCATCGTCTTGTGCCGTTCCATCACGGCGTCCACCGGCTGCTTGCAGGAGCGGCAGACGTACCGGGAACGTGAGGCCGCTCTTGGCTCTTTGTCGCTGCTCATAACGCCGATTTTAATCCCGCTTTAGGATGTTTTGGCGGTCGCCGGCGTGCTCGGCCGGTGGGGGACGCAGCATGCTCAGCGCGACGGAGATCGCCAGGACGGTGGCGATGACGGCGAGGCTGAGCGGGGAGGGGATCTCGGGCACGTCGGGGCTGATCAGCTTGTGGGACGCCTGGAGGATGAGCTTGACGCCGATGAAGGCGAGGATCAGCGCCAGGCCCTTGCTGAGGTAGTGGAAGCGGTCCAGCAGGCCGGCGAGCATGAAGTACAGGGCCCGCAGGCCGAGGATGGCGAAGGCGTTGCTGGTGTAGACGATGAACGCGTCACTGCTGACGGCCAGCACCGCGGGCACGCTGTCCACGGCGAAGACCAGGTCGGCGGCCTCGATCGCGGCGACCACGGCGAGCAGCGGGGTGGCGACGCGCCGGCCCGCCTCCCGTACGAAGAAGTGGGTGCCGGCGTACTCGTCCCGCACGGGGACGAGCTTGCGCAGCAGGCGTACGGCGATGCTCTTGCCGGGGTCGAAGCTGTCGTCCTCCTCCCTGAGGATCTTGTACGTGCTGTAGAAGAGGATGGCGGCGAAGACGAACAGCACAGCGGTGAAGCGGCTGACCACCGCCACACCGGCGGCCAGGAAGAGCCCCCGGAAGACCAGGGCGCCGAGCACTCCGAGGAAGAGCACCCGGTGCTGGTAGGCGCGGGGCACCCGGAAGTAGCCGAAGATCAGCGCGAAGACGAAGAGGTTGTCCACCGACAGGCTCTTCTCCAGCAGCCAGGCGGTGGTGTACTCCACTCCGGCGGTGGTGCCCACCACGAGGAAGACGGCGGCGCCGAAGACGACCGCCAGCCCCACCCACACCCCGCTCCAGGCGGCGGCCTCCCGGAAGCCGATGACGTGCGCGTGCCGATGCGCCAGCAGATCGATTGCCAGCGACACCAGCACGGTGACGACGAACACCATCCACAGCCACAGCGGCACATCATGCACAGCCCGGCCCTCGCAGACCCGGTCGACCGGAAGACTCCCTCTCCTCCTTCGAGTCTGGACGGACCGGCAGCGGTTGTCTCCTCGGCCTCTGCACAGGCCCCGCCGTCGGCACCGGCCGACCCGTGCCGCTTCACCTGAAGGTGTGCTGATCGAGGACGTACCCCGGGAAGGCGGAAACCGCGGGCCGCCGGCGCCGCTACGTTGGCGGGGTGCGGCGGATCGGGGAGTTCACCGTGGAACGGCGCCTCGGCGCCGGCGGAATGGGGGTGGTGTACCTCGCGCGCACCCCCGCCGGGCGGCGGGTGGCGCTGAAGGTGATCCGGCCCGAGTACGCGGACGAACCGCAGTTCCGGGCCCGGTTCCGGCGCGAAGTGGCGGCGGCCCGCAAGGTGAGCGGGGCCTTCACCGCGCCCGTGGTGGATGCCGACCCGGACGGCGATCCGCCCTGGCTGGCCACCCAGTACGTCGTCGGCGACTCCCTGGACGCCCGCGTGCGGTCCGGCGGTCCGCTGCCCGCGGCCGACGTGGTCCGGCTGGCGGGACAGCTGGCGGAGGCGCTGCGCGACATCCACCGGCAGGGGATCGTGCACCGGGACCTGAAGCCCGCCAACGTCCTGCTCGCCGAGGACGGCGTGCGGGTCATCGACTTCGGCATCGCCCGTTCCGTCGTCCAGAGCCGGGCGCTGACCCGCAGCGGCGCGATGGTGGGGACCCCGGCCTTCATGGCGCCGGAGCAGCTGATCGCGGCCCAGGCCGTCTCCCCGGCGACGGACGTGTTCGCGCTCGGTGGCGTCCTGGCGTTCGCGGCGTCGGGCCGCAGCCCCTTCGAGGACCCGGAGGCGGCGGGTCTGGAGCCGATCGCGGTCGCCTTCGCGGTGGTGCACCAGGAGCCGGAACTGGGCGGTGTTCCCGGGCCGCTGCGCGCACTGGTGGCTCGCTGTCTGGCGAAGGACCCCGCGCGGCGGCCCGGCCTGGACGAGGTGCTCCGCCTGGCGGCCAGGGCCGCCGAGCAGGGCGTCGACGCGGTCGGCAGCGCGCCGTCACGCCGGCGCCGGCGCCCCGGGAGAGCGGCGGTCGCCGCGCTGGCCGTCCTCACCACCCTGCTGCTCGCGGGTGATGTGCCGCCGTCGACGCCGTCGGCGGTGCTGCCGTGCGCCGAGGGGCTGACCGCCATCGGCGAGGGCCGTATGCGCCGATGTGTCGGTCTGCTGGACACGGACGCGTCGCCCGCGGGGCTGCGCTCCTCGTCGAGCCGGGCCGTCGCGCCGGTCCTGGAGCGGATCGCCGCGGAGAACCGGCGGGTCGTCGCGGCCGCCGCGAAGCCGGGCGGCCGGCCGTACGTGTCGATGGTGTATCTGACGCCGATCACCCAGGAGTTCGACGGCAGCGGCGCGATGGAGGCGGTCCGGCGCGATCTGGAGGGCGCCCACCTCGCCCAGCTCAGGACCAACGGCAGACTCGGCGCCCCGCCGGACGGCGCCTCGGTCCGGCTGCTGTTCGGCCACACGGGAGGCACCGCCCAGCAGCGCAACCACGCGGTCGGGCAGGTACTCGGGGCCCGGCGCGCCCAGCGGATCGTGGCGACACTCGGCCTGGGCGGCAGCACCGCCTCGAGTCAGGACATGGTGGAGGAGCTGACGGCCGGCGGCCTCCCCGCGTTCGGCTCGGTCCTCACGGCCGACTCCTGGGCCGCCGTTCCCGGCCTGGCACGTATCGCGCCCACCAACGCCGACCAGGCGGCGGCCGCCGTCCAGCACCTGTCGACCGGGAAACTGGCCCGCGCCCGGATCCTGTTCGTGCAGGACGTCGCCCCCGGCGACCAGTACACGAGCACCCTCGCCCAGCAGTTCCGCGCCCGGATCCCGGCGGACCGGCTCGTCCGCGCGGAACCCACCCTGTTCGACTCCTCGCGGTCCGGCCTGGCCGGCTTCCGCGCCCGGCTCGCGGACGTGTGCGCGGTACGGCCGGACGTCGTCTACTTCGCGGGCCGCGGGACCACACTGCCGCGGCTCCTGACCGCCCTCGCCGCACGCCCCTGCAAGGACCACCGGATCACCGTGATGTCGGGCGACGACACCATGATGATCAGGCACACGAACGGCTTCGGCGCGCGGGATCTCGCCGACGCGCTCGGCAAGGGCGGCATCGACCTGCTCCACACCGGCCTCGCCCATCCCCGGGCCTGGGACGTGGCACCGGAGGCCTTCGACCTGAAGCTCGCGGCGCCCTTCCGCGACGGCACGTTCACCGACACGTTCCGGCACGGGGACCTGGAGGACGGCCGGGCCATCATGATGTACGACGCCCTGCTGACCGCGGCCCGGGCGGTCCGGGAGACTCCCGCGGTGCCGCACCCCACGGTCACCGACGTGCACCGGACGCTCGCCCGGCTGCGGGAGCAGGGGCCGCTGCCCGGCGCGAGCGGCTGGATCGCCCTCGGCAGCGACGGCGCCCCGAAGAACAAGGCGATCCCCGTCCTCCGGATCGCTCCGGACGGCCGCACCACCGCCATCACGGTCACGTCGGCCGACGGCACACTCACCGGCGGATGAGGGGGTCCCGTGCTCCTCGGCCACCGGCAGGCCGGCATCGGCACGCGTACGCAGGCCGGCCTGCGACGGCGGCGCGGACTCAGGCCTGGCCATGGCGGCGAGGCCGGTGACGTCCGTGCTGCGGCGGAGATGCGGGAACTCGTAGCGCTCCTTCAGGAACTCGGGGTCGTCGGTGCCCATGCCGTCCGGGGCGGCGAGGGTCTCCTTGGCCGCCCGCTCCTCGGCGAGACGGTCCTCGACGACCTCCTCGCCGCCCGGCAGCGACCGCCGGGCGAAGGGGTGGACAACCTCCTCCTCGGCGGTCATGCGCGCCGACACGGCCGGGACGGTCCGAGCCGCACGTCCCTGACGCCCTCCGAGAAGTGCACCACCGGCTCGCCCCCCGGCGCGGGCAGCCCGACGGCGGTGGTCAGTGTCTCCTCCAGTACGTCGGCCCTGGCTTCGGCCAGCGGCCACGGCTCGTGCTCGACGGGCGTCTCCCAGAGCAGGCCGAGGCGGGTGTACGCCCGCCAGCGCGAGGTCAGCCACACGTCCCGCTCCGCCGGCTCGATCGGAGCGCCGGGGCGGACGACGAGGCGGTAGGAGGGCCGGCCGGTCCCTCTCGAACCGCCGTACGCGACCGTGCCGCCGTCCGTGGAGACACGCAGGGTGCCCTGGTGGTACGGCGCGCCGATCGCGCGGGCCGCCAGCATCAGCGGGCAGGCGACCTCGATGGTCAGGAACCACAGTCCGTCCCGCCCGTCCCGGTGCCGGACGTAGGTCCGCAGATTGGTCTCGGCGAACGTCGGGAGGCCCGGCAGCGCGGCGGGGACGCCGTGCGGGCGCACGTCCGCCATGACGAAGGGGGTGAGCCCCACCCAGGCCGCCCCGTCGTACTCGTCCACGCTCAGTCCGTCGGGCAGCAGCGCCCGCACCGTTTCCGGCGGGTAGGCCCAGTGGACGAACGTCTGGGTCAGCCAGCCCGCCCGCACGGCGGGCAGACGCACGCGATGCTCCGCCTCGTACGCCACCACAGGTCGCGGGTCCCCGACACGCGATGGCGGAAACCCGCGGCCGGGTCCTGACCTGCGTTGGGACGGTCGGCCGGGGGTACTCGGGCGGTCCTACGAGGGGAGGTCGCCTTGGACAGGAACGGAACTCCCGGGCCGGCGGACGCGGTCGCCGTCGCCGTCGCACACGGTGCCTTCAATGTCGTGGGCGGGCTGTGGCCGCTGGTCCACCTGCGCAGTTTCGAGTGGGTCTTCGGCCCGAAGACCGATGTCTGGCTCCAGATGACGACGGGCGGACTGCTGGCCTCCGCCGGCTTCGCCCAGCTCACCGCGGCCGCCGGCCCGCAGGGCCCGGCACACGCCCGCCGTATCGGCCTGGGCACCGCCCTCACCCTGCTGGCCGTCGATCTGGTCTATGTGCCCAAGGGACGGATCCGGCCGACGTATCTCCTCGACGCCGCGATGCAGACGGGCTGGATCACCGCCTGGCTGCGCTGCTCCCCCGCCGGGAGCACGGCGAAGACGGGGAGGCGCGGACGGTGAGCGACCGGCTGCCGCACGGTTCACGGGCGGTCCGCCGCACGCCGTGACCGAGACGCCGGATCGGCGGGCCGGTCGCCGGTCGTCCTGTCCAGCAGGGCGCCGTACGCCAGTTGCAGCGCGTCCGCCCCGGCCAGGGCGGTGAGCGTGCCCATGGCGGTACGGGTGGCGCGGGGCCAGAGCAGCCGGCCGGCGGTCAGGGCAGAGGCCACCCAGACGCTCATGCAGAACGGGCAGGTCGCGAGTTCGCCGACGGTGTGCCTGCCCTGCTGCGGCTGTGCCTCCTCGTGCAGTTCGGCGGGTCCCTGCGGTCCGACGTACCGCGTGAAGGGGGCCCGCAGCGGGCTGGTCACCGAGGCCTTGCTCAGCAGCCGGCTGAGCCGGAACGTGGCCACCGAGGTCAGCACGACGTCCCAGGGCTCGGGCCGCTCGGGCAGCGGTCGCCCGCGGAGCCGTACCGCCGTGGTCCAGGCCGCCGTGTACGCCGCGAAGCCCGCCATGGCGACGAGGTAGCCGCCCAGCGGCCGGTCGTGCCCGGCCGAGTAGCTCCGCGCGGTGCGCCGGAGGAGTCCGCGCAGCCGCCGTGCCGGACGGCTGTCAGCCACGGGCGTCGTGTCCATCAGCAGCTCCCGATCGCGTTCCGCTCCCCTGCCCGGCCAGGTCCCGGCCGCTTCCCGCATGCTGTCCCCCGTCCTGGTGGCGCAGCCGCACCTCGACCCGGCCGTCGGTGATCCGGGTCTCGAAGGAGGGCTGGGGCGCGGTGGCGGGGCCGCGTACGTTCCAGCCGTCCGAGAGGCGGAAGACACTGCCGTGCCACGGGCAGCGGACGCAACCGTCGGCGACCGTGCCCTCGGCGAGCGGTCCCGCGAGGTGGCTGCACCGCTCGGCCAGCGCGTGGATCGCGCCGCCGGGCTCGCGCACCACCAGCACCGGCACGTCGTCCACACTGCGCCGCACCGGCCGGCCGACCGGGAACTCGTCCACGGTTCCGATGCGGTGCCAGCCCTCGGTGACGAGGTACGGGACCTGCTCGGCGTGGTTGGCGCCGGACGCCTGCCGGTAGGCCAGGTGGCCGCCCAGCAGGCCGCCGATCCCGACCGCCGCCAGGCCCAGGAAGCCGTAGACCCGGCCCGCGGCCTCGCGTCCCTTGACGCGGGAGGCGAGGGAGGCGGCGTACAGGCCGACGGCCGTCGTGTTGGACAGGGCGTGCACCAGCCCGACGCGCTGCTGCGGTCGGTGCAGCTCCGCCCAGTCGGCCCAGCCCGCCAGGGCCGTGGGAGGGACGGCGGCCAGCCCCGTACCGATCAGCAGCCGCGACGCGCGGGAGCGGCCGGGCCGCAGGTCGAGGAGCGCCGCCGACAGCCAGCTGCCGATCGGCACCTGCACCAGCAGCGGGTGCACGGGATGCCCCAGCCACCGGCCGTGCAGCACGTCCCGGCCGCGCCCCAGCGGCAGGGCTCGCACGCCCCTGCGGAGCGTGTCGATCACCGCGTCCGCCCTGGGCTCGCGTTCCAGGCGGTCCAGCAGCCACAGGACCCGGTTCTGCCGCGGCAGGCGGCGTGGCATCACGTTCATGCCCGGCCGGGTCCCCCACCAGCAGGGACGGCAAACGGGGGCGGCACGCGTGGTGGGAGCCTTGTCGATCCCCGGCCGTCGCGGGACCCATCCGTCACAGGGGTTTCACGCATCCGCGATTCGGCCAAACCGGCGTCGCCGGGACCGGCCTGAGCACCGAGCCGCCGCCGTGGACCCCTTGCACGGCAAGGGGCTCAGCACGTCCGGAATCGACCGCGTTCGATTCCGGTGCCGGGTCGTTAGGCCGGGCACCGCCGAGCCGTCCAGGCGCGGCACGGACCTCCAGGAGGGACGCAGGTGACTGTGACCGACACCTCGACCGCTGACGAGAAGACGCCACCCCCTCCCCCGCCCGCGACCCTGAGCTTCGAGGGGGTGCATGGGAGGAACCCGCTGGCAGACGCCGGTTTCGGCGCCATGTGCCGCCGCCTGCCGTCGGTCCTCGGGCACACCGCCCGGATGGCGTGGGCCGTGGACAGGACCGGCGTCGTGCTGCTCCTGGCGTGCCAGCTCCTGACCGGTATCGCGGCTGCCGTCGTCCTCGCGTGCACCGCTCAGGCCATGACGCACATCCTCGGCAGCGGCTCCGTCCCCGAACGCCTGCACGGCGCCCTGCCCGCCCTGGTCGTGGTGACGACGGCAGCCGCCGTGGGCCGGATCAGCAGCGCCCTGTCCTCCTACGCCGACGGCCGGATCACCCCCCTGCTGACGACCGAGGCGGACATCGCCCTGGTCGCCGCCGTATGCCGGGTGGAGACCTCCGCCTACGGCGAGGACGGTTTCGCCGACCGGCAGGAGGCCGCCGAGGTCGGTGTCACACGCACCCGGCTGATGGTGCAGGACGCCCAGCGGTTCATGTCCGCCCTGATCCGCATGATCGCGGCGAGCGGAGTCATCACCGCTCTGCACCCGCTGATGCTGCCCCTGCTCCTGCTGGCCGTCCTCCCGGCCGGTGCCGGAGCCGTCCTGTCCGCGCGGGTCGACTACGAGACCCACTACCTCAACGTCGGCGACCGCAACGTGCGCTCCATGATGCGCTGGTGGGCCACCTACTCCCGCTTCGGCGACGAGGTCCGCGCCAACGGCATGACCGGCTACCTCGTCTACTGGTACCGCGCGCTGTCGGACCGCATCGACCAGCGCACGCTCACCGCGGCCCCGCGCCTGCTGCGCATCGCACTGACCACCAGCGCCCTGGGCGGGGTGTTCCTGCTGTGCACCTGGGCCGCCCTCGCCTGGCTGGCCGCCGGCGGCCGGGTCGCCCTGCCGGTCGCCGCCACCGCCGTCGTCGCCGTGCAGACCACCCTCGCCGCGCTCGGCCAGTTCGTCATCCACGGCGCCGCGATGTTCCACACCTCGCTCTACCTGGCGGACATGCGCGCCTTCCTCGACCTGGCCGCGGAACGCGCCCCGCAGCGCGGCGAGTCGACCATTCCGGAACGCGTGGACGAGATCCGCCTGGACGAGGTCGTGTACCGGTACCCGGGCAAGGAGGAGCCCGCCGTCTCAGGGGTGTCGCTCACCTTGCGCCGGGGCGAGATCCTGGCGATCGTCGGGGAGAACGGCTCGGGCAAGTCCACCCTCGCCAAGCTCATCACCGGCATCCTCCTGGCCGACAAGGGGCGCGTGCTGTGGGACGGCGTCGACCTGGCCCACGCCGACCCCGACGCCGTGTGGAAGCGGACCGCGCTCGTCCCGCAGAACTTCGCCTGCTGGCCCCTGCGCGCCCGGGAGAACATCACGCTCGGGCAGCCGAAGACCTTCGACGACGGGCCCGTCTGGGACGTCGTCGACGCCGTCGGCATGCGGGAGGCGATCGAGAAGCTGCCCCGGCAGCTGGACACCCTGCTCGCCAAGGAGTTGTGGGGCGGCGCCGAACTCTCCGGCGGGCAGTGGCAGCGCCTGGTGTGCGGGCGGGCCCTGTACCGCCGGACGCCGCTGCTGATCCTGGACGAGCCGACGTCGCAGATGGACGCACGCGGTGAGCACGCGATCTTCCTGGAGATCAAGAGGATCGCCGCCGAGCGCATGACGATCGTCGTCACCCACCAGTTGGAGAACACCCGCCTCGCCGACCGGATCCTCGTCATGGACGAGGGCCGGGTGATCGAGCAGGGTAGGTACGAGGACCTGGTCGCGGCCGGCGGCCTGTTCGCCGAACTCGTCGCCCTGGCCAAGGACCGGTAACCCGCACCGGCGCGGCACGCCAGGGGCGCCTGAGGCGGGATACGGGTCAGGCGCCCCGCTGCGGGAGCCGTCTACGGGACGGCGGTCAGATCGGCCTGCGACGGCGATCGCTGCGCCGGCACGGCCGTCGGTTCCCACCGTTCGGTGGTCCGTACATAGCCGTAGACCACCGACGCCATCGCCAGGATGAGAAGCGGTCCGCACACCCACGGATAGGTGGCCATCTCCACCGGCGCATAGCGATAGGAGAGCAGGAGCGCCGCGAAGACCGTCGTGCCGTAGGCGACCAGCAGGATCCCCGACCGGTCCCAGCCGCGGTCGAGCGAGCGCAGTGCCGCCTCGATGGTGTACGCGAACACCACGCCGGCGACGAGATCCACGCCGTAGTGGTAGCCGAAGCCCAGTGTCGCGGTGAGGGTGGCGATCAGCCAGAACGTGCCGGCGTACCGAAGGGCGCGTGGGCCCTTGCGGGAGTGGATGAAGATCGCGGTGGCCCAGGCCGTGTGCAGGCTGGGCATGCAGTTGCGGGGGGTGATCTCGTCGAACGGCATCGCGTGCGGGGTGGTGACCGGCGGCGGCGTGTCCGGCCAGAGGTTGGCCACCGCCCAGTGCCCGCCGTCGGCGCCGAAGGCGAAGATCGGCCCGACCACCGGGAAGATCATGTAGATGGCCGGCCCGAGGAGGCCGATCACCAGGAAGGTGCGCACGAGGTGATGGCTCGGGAAGCGGCGCTCGACCGCCACCTTCCGCATCTGGTACAGCGCGACGACGACCGCGGCCACCGCGAGCTGGGCGTAGACGTAGTCGAGGAGACGTGCGCCGACCGGGCCGGTCGCGGTGACCATCCGCCCCACCAGCCACGACGGGTTGCCCAGTGCGTGATCGGCGTTCGCCAGGTACTGGTCGAGCACCGTCCGGCGGGTCTCCGACGTGATGAGCAGCCAGGTGTCGCCGGTCTTGCGGCCGGTCACCAGCAGCAGCCCCAGTCCGACGCCCTTCAGCAGCAGGAGGCGTTCGGGGCCGGTGCGGCGTGTGACGGCGATGACCGCGATGCCCAGGATGACCCACAGAGCGCCGTTGCCGAAGGGGTGACCCTCGGTCAGATCGGCCCCGACCGCCCACCGCACCAGCAGGAACACCGCGTCGATGCCGAGGGCGGCGGCAATCGCGATGCGGCGTTGCCGCCAGGTGAGCACCACCATCGTGAGCGCCATGCTGGCGTACAGCAGAAAGCCCGACTTGGGGGCGAACACCACCTCTCGCGCCTGGCTGACCATCGGCCCCGGCAGGCCGTAGTGGCGGGCGGTGATCTCCAGCGCGACGAGGAATCCGAGGGTCACGATTCCTGCCGCGCCCCACAGCATTCTGCATCTTATGCGCGATGATTTAGATATCAAGTTTTCAGCCGATTTGTTGGGTTACCGATTTGATCATTAGTTCGAGCATGTTATCGGAGTGGAACGCGCGAATTTCGGCTGTTGCGGAATCGGCGTGCGCAGGGCCCTGTCGGCGTCAGCCGTTGCGATAGAGGGAGGTGAGCAGTTCGATCGCCGGCTGGGCTGCGGGGTGCGGGTCGTCCCGCCACCAGGCGAGGCGTACGGCGATCGGTTCGGCGTCGCGCACCGGGCGGTAGACGATCCCGGCCCTCCGGTACTGGTGTGCGGTGGCCTCCGCGGTCACGCCGACGCAGAGGCCCGTGGCGATCACCGTGAGCCAGTC
The DNA here is from genome assembly GCF_014651035.1 of Streptomyces lomondensis. Lineage (GTDB taxonomy): Bacteria > Actinomycetota > Actinomycetes > Streptomycetales > Streptomycetaceae > Streptomyces > Streptomyces lomondensis. The sequence goes on along the minus strand of NZ_BMWC01000004.1, from coordinate 303,910 downwards.
GTCGACGTCGTGCGTCTCCTCCGTCGCCGGGCGGGAGTCGGGCGGCCACAGATCCGGTGTGGTGCTTCCGGTCCGCTTGTCGATCAGCAGGGTCCGGCCGCTGAGGTCGGCCAGCCGCACCGAGCGGCGCCCGGCCAGGGGGTCGTCGGCGGCCAGGGCGACGACGCGCCGCTCCAGCCCCACGATGGCCGAGTCGAACCGCCGGTCCTCCAACGGCCTGCGCACCACCGCCAGTTCGCTCACACCCTCGGCCAGGCCGGCGGTGGCCGAGTTGACGCGGACCAGGTGCAACTCCGTCCCGGGACGGCTCTGGGCCCAGCGGCGCTGGAAGACCGGGGTGTGGCGGCCCAGCGCCGACCAGGCGTAGCCGATGCGCAGGCTGGTGCGGCCCGAGGTGGCCTCCCGGACCAGATCCGCCGCCTCCCCGAGCACCCGGCGGGCCTGCGCCACCACCCGCAGCCCGGTCGAGGTCGGGGTGACCTCGCGGGATGTGCGGCGCAACAGCCGTACCCCCAGGGCCCGTTCGAGCGACGCGAGGGTGCGGGAGACCGCCGCCTGGGAGACCCCGAGCGCGATGGCCGCGTCGGTGAAGGTGCCCTCGTCGACGATCGCGACGAGACAGCGCAGCTGACGAAGCTCCACATCCATGACGTCAGCGTATAGATGCGTCGGCGAACGCATTATGCGCAAGGCCCGCTCCGCCGCACGATCGGCGCATGCGAGCCGCTTCCGCACCCGCCAAGCCCTCCGCCCGTCCCGCGGAGCCCGCACACCCCGTGACGCGTGCGGACCCGGAGCCGGGCCGGCGCCGTCTCATCGGCGTGCTCACCATGGCGGGCAGCGGCCTGTCCAACCAGACCGGTGCCGCGATCGGCTCGCTCGCCTTCCCCGTGCTCGGTCCGGCCGGTGTCGTCGCGGCCCGCCAGTACGTCGCGGCGGTCGTCCTCCTCGCCGTCGGCAGGCCGCAACTGCGGTCCTTCACCTGGCGGCAGTGGCAGCCGGTGCTGGCGCTGGCCGTGGTGTTCGGGACCATGAACCTGTCCCTGTACAGCGCCATCGACCGCATCGGCCTGGGCCTGGCGGTGACGCTGGAGTTCCTCGGGCCGCTCACCATCGCCCTGGCCGCCGCGCGGCGCCGCGTGGACGCGTGCTGCGCGGTGATCGCGGCGGCGGGCGTCGTCGTCCTGATGCGCCCGCAGCCGTCCACCGACTACCTGGGGATGGGCCTGGGGCTGCTGGCCGCCGTGTGCTGGGCGTCGTACATCCTGCTCAACCGCACGGTCGGGCAGCGCGTCCCGGGCGCCCAGGGCTCCGCGGCGGCGGCCGGACTGTCCGCGCTGATGTTCCTGCCGGTCGGTGTCGTCCTCGTGCTGCGGCAGCCGCCGACCGCCGAGGCCGTCGGCTGCGCCGTCGCCGCGGGTGTCCTGTCCTCCGCCGTGCCGTACCTGGCGGACCTGTTCACCCTGCGCACCGTGCCGGCCCAGGCGTTCGGGCTCTTCATGAGCGTCAACCCCGTGCTCGCCGCCCTGGTGGGCTGGATCGGCCTGGGCCAGAACCTGGGCCGGACCGAGTGGGCGAGCATCGGGGCCATCGTCCTGGCCAACTCGCTGAGCATCCTCGTGCGGCGCGGCTGACGTGCAGGAGCGTCGCCTGGGCTACGCCCCGTTCGGCGCTGTACGGGCGTCCGCGGACGCGGAGTTCGCCGCCCCGGACCACGTACGGCGGCTCCTGCAGGTCGCCTACGGGCCCCGGGAGGCCGGACACCTGCTCGACGGCCTCGACCGTACGGCGCTGACGACGGCGTTCGAAGCCGCCGTCGCGGCCCGGCGTTCCCGGGGTGGACGCCGGCCTGGTGGTGCGTCTGCTGTGCGCGCCGGAAGCCGCCGGCTTCCGGGAGCTCGTCGGGCCCCGCGGCGGCGGCACCGCCGCGGCCCGGGAGGCCGCCGTCGCCCGCGTCGCCGGCTTCCTCGGCAACCACGCCCTCCAGCCCGGCACCATCGCTGAGCGGATCTTCAGCCCCGGTTCCGCCACCACTGAACAGCCTGTGGTGTAGGCCGAGGCCCGTTCCGGCGTACCGGCGCAGGGCGTCCGAGACCGACTTGGCGCCGCCGTGCGCGGTGAGGCCGCCGTCCACGGGGATCTCGGCACCCGTGACGAAGGACGCCTCATCCGAGAGGAGGAAGGCCACCAGCGGCGTGACCTCGTCCACCGTGCCGGTACGGCCGAGCGGCGTCTCTCGGACGTTCGCCTCGCGGAAGGCCGACGGGGCGGACGAGGTCATGTCATTCCGGCCCGGGGCAGCATGGCGGCCGTCACCGGCGCGAGCAGCAGGCTCACGGCGTAGATCCAGAAGGGCGCGCGCCAGCCGGCCGCACCGACGGGACCACCGAGCACGAAGAAGACGGTCGCGGACGCGGAGGCGCACATGGTCTGCAGGGCCAGGTACCTCACCCGCCGCCGTCCGTCGTAGTAGTCGCCGGTCAGTGTCGTGCAGCCGGTCATGACGGCGGCCTCGGCGACCCCGACCAGGGCACGGCCGGCGATGACGGCCCCCAGGGAGTCCAGCCACAGCGGGGCCGTCCGAACACGGCGTACAGGACCGTCGCCACGACCAGCAGGCGCTTACAGCCCAGCCGGTCCACGAGCACCCCGCGAACGGGGCCAGGAGCGCCAGTGCCAGCGCCGGAACCGTGAGGGCCAGCGGGACGAGCGCCTTGGCGCCGGGTGTCGACGCGAAGTGGTCCTGCATCTCCGGCGGCACCGGTGCGATCAGCACCGCCCCGAGGATCGGCAGGCAGCTGGCCGCCATCAGCAGGGCGACGCGCGGCACAGGAGCCGGGCCCGACACGGCGACGGGCGGCGGGGCGGTCTCCTCGGCCTCGGCCGGAGGCAGGGACACGGAACCGGGTATGACGACTCCAGGTGGCGGCGCACGGCATGCTGAGCGCTGGGGGAAGCCCGCACGCCGGCGGCGGATCCGGGCGGCGGGGTGCGTGCAGGCGCGACCATGAGGCGCCCGGGGGCCCGCCGCCACCTCCGTACGATCCGCATCCGGTATCCGCGTCATCCACGCCCTGGATGAGCACGGCCCGTCGCACGGCCGTGCGGGCACCGGGCGGCGAGGAGCAGCGCTCGGTTCCAGGTCATCCGTGGGCGTCGTGGGTCAGCCGGCCGGGTCCTCGTCCATCCTGCTGATGACTCGTTCGGAGATCTCGGCCAGCACGCGCAGCTCGGCCGGGGTGACATGGTCCATGAACAGTGCGCGCACGGCCTCGACATGGCGGGGCGCGGCGGCCTCGATCGCCTTGCGCCCGGCGTCCGTGATGACGACGAACGCGCCGCGCCCGTCCTCCGGGCACTCCTCCCGCACCACCATGCCCCGCCCGGCCATCCGCGCGATGTGGTGGGACATCCGGCTCTTCTCCCACTCCAGGGCCCGGGCCAGATCCTGGTACCGCTGCCGTCCGTCCGGGGCGTCCGTCAGATGGACCAGCACCGCGAAGTCCGCAGGCGAGACCTTCGACTCGGACTGGAGCAAGCGCCCCAGACGCCCCCCGAGCCGCTCATGCAGCCGGATGAAGCCCCGCCACGCGCGCTGCTCCTCCGGCGTCAGCCATCGCACTGTCTCCGCCATGGAGACAGTGTAAACATAGTTGATGCTTCACCCAACTGTCGCCGACGGCGGGATGCTGCCCGTCCTCGCCAGCTCCCGGTACCACAGCGCGCTGTCCTTGAGCGTGCGGCGCTGCGTCTCGTAGTCGACGTGGACGATGCCGAAGCGCTTGGAGTACCCGTAGCCCCATTCGAAGTTGTCCAGCAGCGACCACACGAAGTACCCGCGCAGGTCGACGCCGGCGGCGAGTGCCCGGTGGGCGGCGAGGAGGTGGCGGCGGAGGTAGTCGACGCGCTCGGGGTCGTGGACGGCACGGGTGCCGTCGGGGCGGACGGAGAGGTGGTCCTCGAAGGCCGCGCCGTTCTCGGTGATGACCAGGGGCTGGTCCGGGAACCGCCGGTGCAGGTCCAGGAGGAGTTCTTCGAGCCCGTCGGGGTCGATGTTCCAGCCCATGGCGGTGTGCGGGCCGGGCTGTGCGAGGAACTCGACGTGGGGCGAGCCGGGCCAGGGCGAGCCGCCCACGTCCTTGTGGCCGTCGTGGTTCTGGCGCGGGGTCGTGCCGTCCCAGAGGCGGACGGCGGTGGTGGCGTAGTAGTTGACGCCGAGCAGGTCCAGGGGCTGGTGGATCCGCGCCAGGTCGCCGTCCTCGACGAACGCCCAGTCGGTGACGGCGGCGGTGTCCTCGATGAGGTCCTGCGGGTAGTGGCCGCGCAGCAGGGGCTCGGTGAAGGCGCGGTTGGCCAGCGCGTCGATACGGCGTACGGCTTCCTCGGCGCCGTCGCCGCTGCCCCTGAGGACATGGAAGTTGAGGGTGACGGAGCACTGCGGGTTGTTGGTGGCGACCGCCCTGAGCTGCTGGACCGCGAGGCCGTGGGCGAGGTTGAGGTGGTGCACCGCCGTCAGCGCCGCGGCGCCGTCGGTGCGGCCGGGGGCATGGGCGCCGGAGCCGTAGCCGAGGTAGGCGGAGCACCACGGTTCGTTGAGGGTGGTCCAGACGGGGACGCGGTCGCCGAGGGCCTCGCCGACGACACGGGCGTAGTCGGCGAAGGCGAAGGCGGTGGCGCGGTTCGTCCAGCCGCCCTCGTCCTCGAGGGCCTGGGGCAGGTCCCAGTGGTAGAGGGTGGCCACGGGGGTGATGCCCCGGTCGAGAAGGCCGTCGACCAGGCGGCCGTAGAAGTCCAGGCCCTTGGGGTTGGGCTCGCCCCGGCCGGTGGGCTGGACGCGCGGCCAGGCGATCGAGAACCGGTAGGCCCGCAGGCCCAGGGACGCCATGAGGTCGAGGTCTTCCTCGAGGCGGTGGTAGTGGTCGGCGGCGACGTCCCCGGTGTCCCCGTTCCAGGTCCTGCCCGGGGTGTGGGAGAACGTGTCCCAGATGGAGGGACCGCGGCCGTCTTCGGTGGCGGCGCCCTCGATCTGGTAGGCGGCGGTCGCGGAACCGAGGAGGAAGTGCGCGGGGAAGGCCATGGGCTCGGCGGGTTCCTTCCAGGCTTTCGGCATGCACCGTTTCTCTCTGTGAGTCGTTACGGACCGGGCTGCCACGCGTGGAGCATACGGGCACCGTCGGTACCAAGGCGTTCTCGTGGTCGACTTCCGCGCAGCCCTGCCGCATCACCTGAACGGGCGATTGGGGCCCCGGCTGTCCATGGTCAGACTGGATGCATGAGTCACATGACGAAGAGCGGCCTCAGCACCAGAGCTTGGAGGAAGAACACGCTCCGTCTGGCTGCCAGAGTCGGCTCCTTCGCCGCTTCCCTCATCCTGGTCATCACAACCCCCACCTCGGCCCACGCCGCTACCGGGGTGCTGCATGTCAACGGCGTCTGGCATCTCGATCCCAGCGGCTGCATCCAACGCATCAACAAGAATCCCAGGTACTGGCCGGATTGGGACATCGTGAACCACACCGACCGCACGGTGCAGGTCATCTTGCGGAAGATTGGTCCCTGCCGCGGCGAGATCATCTGGGAGATCGTGCCCGGCGGGCAGGGCGGGGGGAGAGAGTATGACGAGACGTACGACGTGTGGGTACCCACCTACTGAAGCGGAAGAGAAGCTCGGTCCCGGCCCTGCGGTTCGCATGACACGGCTGAAAGTTCTCTCCGCCGTGTCAGCCTTACTCGCCACGGTGGCCGTCGCGTCACCTGTGCGCGCCGACAGCGCCCACGGCTGTCCGTATCCGTACGCCTGTGTCTACGACGAGCCTGATCTCAGAGGCTCCATCGTCGCCAAGTTCCGGGTCGTCACGAGTTCGACGCAGAGCCTCGTCCCTCCGATCACCGGCTTCAGCGTCTTCAACACCCGAAACGGCGACACGGTGCACATCTACTACTCGCTTCCCTCCGAACCTCACGGGCACTGGTGGGGATCGGCCTGTATCGGACCGAACGGCTGGGCAGGGGACCACGTCCAGACGCTGCGGGAGATCCGGATCGACTCCAGCCCATCCTGCTGACGTCGGCCACGTCAAGCTTCGCGGGACGTGGCCGGTGCCGCGTCCGTTGGTGGCCGGCCTCGGCACCACAGCGTGGCGTAGGTTCCGCGGGCGCTGAGCAACTCTTCCTGGCGGCCCTGCTCGACGATCCGTCCGGCGCGCATCACGACGATCAGGTCGGCCCGGGCCGCGAGGGCGACGTGGTGCGTGACGATGACCGTGGTGCGCCTGGGGGCCGGCCGGGCCCGTGACCCCGGGCAGCATCGAGCGGTCCTTCTTCAGCACGGAACGGGCCGGCGGGTTCGTCGGCGTCCACCTCGGTCTGTACGGCACCGGCGATGCCGGGACCGGCGCGGCCGAGGCGCACGTGGACTGGTTCGAGTACGCCCCGGGGCGCGCCGGTTCGGCAGCGGGTCAGCCGTAGAAGTTCTTCGCCCAGCGGTGCCCGGCCAGGAGCGAGAGCTCGTGGCCGGTGAGCGGCGGTGCGTCGGCGATCGCCGCGTTGCGTTCCACGTTCGCCAGGGAGCGCATCCCGACGATGACCGTGGACACCGCCTGCCCGGCGAGCGCGAACCGCAGGGCGAGGGACGGGAGTTCCTCGATGCCGGTCCCCAGGTCGGCGAGGATCGCGGCCACGCGCTTCTCGACCTGGGCCGGCCGGTCGTCCCTGAAGTACCAGTTGCGCCAGTCGCCCTCGGGGAAGGTGACGCCCGTGCGGATCGCCCCCGTGAGGGCGCCCTCGTCGAGCGCGACCCGGCCGATCACCCCGACGCCGTGCTCCTCGCAGGCCGGCAGCAGGGCGTCGGCCGGGGCCTGCTCGAAGATGTTGTAGATGACCTGGACCGCGTCCAGGACTCCGGTGCGCAGCACCGCGAGCACGTTCTCCGGCTGGTGGTCCTTGACCGAGATCCCGAAGAACCTGATCTTGCCCTCCTGTTTGAGGGCGTCCACCGTCTCCAGCCAGTCGCCGCGGCCGGTCCACTCGTCCTCCCAGGTGTGCAGCTGGAGGAGGTCGACGTGGTCGCGGCCCAGTTCGCGCAGGCTGGTCTCCAGGCTCTCGCGCAGGTGCGAGCCGGGGAACGCCGCCATGGGGTCGAGTCCGCTGGGCGACAGCGAGACCGGCACCTTCGGCCCGACCTTCGTCGCCACGTGGATGCCGTCCCCGCCGCCCGGGAGCGCCTTGAGGGCACGGCCGACGACGCGCTCGCTGCGGTCGTACGCCCTGGCGGTGTCGATGAAGGTGACGCCCAGGTCGACGGCCCGGTGCAGGGCGCGTACGCCGGAGTCGTCGTCGGCGCCGACCCAGGCCCCCTGGCCGAGGCCCCAGGCCCCGTAGCCGATCTCGGACACGGTCAGTCCGGTGCGGCCGAGTTCCCGATAACGCATGTGCTGTTCGTGCTCCTCGGGTGAGACGCCCCCTGGCGAGGGCCGCTTCCCTGTGCCGCCGGCCGGCAGCACACATGTCCGCACGACGCTACCGACGGGGGCACCCGGGCGACAGCACGCCAGGAGAGCGAAACTTTCGCAGCGGCGGCGCGCTTCAGGAATCCGCGCGAGGCACGGCGGTGCTGCGCCGTACGACGAGTTCCGGCGTGAGTTTCCGGCGTCGCGCCCGCTCCCCGCCGAGCATCCGCACCAGCAGCTCGATGGCGCTCCTGCCGAGGTGGGCGAAGTCCTGCCGGACCGTGGTCAGGGCGGGCACGAGGTATCCGGCGCCCTTCATGTCGTCGAACCCGACGAGCGACACGTCCTGCGGCACCCGCACGCCCCGCTCCGCGAACGCCGCCAGGACCCCCATCGCCATCTGGTCGTTCCCCGCGAGGACCGCGGTGGGCAGGCCGGAGCCGTCCGTGCCGAGCCGGTGGGCCAGGCGGAATCCGCTCTCCGCGCTGAAGTCCCCTTCCAGCAGGGCCCCTTCCGCTCCGGCGGCGGCGAGTTCGGCCTGCCAGCCCTCGACGCGGGCCCGGGCGTCGAAGGCGCGCAGGGCGCCCGTCAGATGGGCGATGCGCCGGTGCCCGAGGTCGAGCAGGTGGCGCACGGCCAGCCGGGCGCCGAGTTCCTGATCGACCTCGACGAAGCACAGGCCGGGGTGGGGCTCGCTGCCGGACATCACCACGGCGACCGGCACGCCGAAGTCGAGGCCGGACAGCGCCTCCACGGCGACGGGCCGGTCGGTGACGACCGCGATGGCCTCCACCGACTGGTCGGTGAGCCGCTGCAGTGTCTCCACGAGGTCGGCGGTGGTGCTCTCGCCCTGCCGGCCCGCCAGGCTCACCCAGTAGCCGGCCTGCTTGGCGGCCGTCTCCACGCCCAGCAGGATGCGGGGCAGTTCGAACAGGTCCGACCCGGCGATCACCACGCCGATCGTCGAGGAACGGCGGCTCTTGAGGGCCCTGGCCACGCTGTTGCGGCGATAGCCCAGCTTCCTGATCGCGGCCTCGACGCGGGCCCGGGTCTCCGGCCGTACCGACGGGTGATCGTTGATGACCCAGGAGACGGTGATGTGCGAGACCCCGGCCTCGCGTGCCACGTCCATCATTCCTGGTGGCCGGATTCCTGGTGGCCGGTTCATCCCACTCGTCCTCTGCCTCGACCCCCGCACGCGGCCCTGCCTCTTGCGCCGATACTGTCCCAGGCCTCTGGAGGGTGCCGGACGCCGAGCGGCCGGCTAGAGGACCGGCGGGCCCGCCTCCACGCGGCGCAGCACCGGGGCCAGGCGGTCCAGGTCGGGGCCGGTCTGGAGCTGCCGCTCGTCCCACCAGGTGGCGCCGGCGTCGTGCAGCGGACCGATCACGTCCTTGGCCCTGGCCGCGTCCGTGGGCGTGGCCCCGCCGAGCACGAACTCGAAGGGGCGCTCGGCCCCGGCCGTACGGTGCTTGCGCACATAGGCGACCAGTTCCCGGACCTCGGCCGGGTCGGGCGCATGCCCGTGCCGGGCCGTCTCGAACAGGGGCACCGCGCCGTCCCAGCGCGCCGCCCGCCGCATGGGCGGACGCCGCGGCCAGAACCCGCCGATCCACACCGGCGGACCAGGCCGCTGCACGGTCGCGGGCAGCAGCGTCACGTCCCGGACCTCGTAGTGAGGGCCGTGGTGGTGCACCGGCTCGCCGGACCAGAAGCGGCTCAGCAGCTCCAGTCCCTCGTCCAGCCGCTCGGCCAGGACGCGTGGCCCGGCGGTGTCGCCGAAGCTGCGGTACTCGTCCTCGACGGGACCGCCCAGACCGGCGGCGAAGACCACCCGGCCGCCGCTGAGCCCGTCCAGCGTGGCCACCTGGCGGGCGAGTTGCTGTGGGCGGTAGCGGGGAACCGGCGTCAGCAAGGTGCCCAGCCGGATCCGTGAGGTCGCCAGCGCGGCAGCGGTCAGCAGCATCCAGGGGTCTGCGAAGGGACGCCCTTGGTGCTCCCGGTGCAGTACGTGGTCCCAGACGAAGAGCCCGTCCCAGCCGGCCTGCTCGGCGGCGGCCGCCACGGTCGCGACGTTGCGGGGGTCGGCGAAGTCACCGAAGTTGGGGATGTTGACGGAGAAGCGCATACCGGCAGCATGCGCGATCGGCGCTACTCGGTGTACCCCCAGAGCTTGTTCCTGCCCCCCGCTCGACGACCGCGCAGGTCACTGGCACACTCTGCCGGTCGGAGGTCGCCGGCCCGACGTGGTGAGGCGGGCCGTCCGCCTGGTTCGGCTGAGAGGGATGAGGCACGGTGGGGTCGTCGACGAACAGGACGCTGCGGTCCGTCATGTGGCTGCTGTTCGCTGTCGCGACGCTCGTGGTGGGCGTGGTGTCGGCCCTCCAGGTGCGGGGGGCGCTGGAGCGGGAGCGGGAGTTCCGGGCCGCGCCGGCCTGTGCCTCCGCTCCGGTGAGGGCGTCCGCGTGCGTGTGGGAGCAGGACTTCACCGTGCGGACCGCCGACATGCACCGCAATGATCGGTACGAGACGCCGGAGGCGGAGCTCACGCTGCCGTCCGGCGAGCCGTGGCACGTGACGTTCCGGAACACCGATCCCGTCCTGTCCGAGATGGCGCCGGGCGAGAAGGTCGTCGGTCTGGTCTGGCGCGGGCGGGTCGTCGAGGTGCGGGACGCCGAGGGGCGGAGCCAGCCGACGTCCGTCGGTCCCCAGGAGTGGCCCGCGGACCGGCTGGGCGGCGCGCTCGCGTGTCTCTCGTTCGGCCTGCCGGCCCTCGTGGGATGGGTCTGGTCGGTCCTGGCGCGGGGCGACCGGCGGCGCGCGGCGGCGGCGACCGTGGTGCGGTGGCACGGCGTCGCCCTGGGCGGCACGGCGATCCTGGCGCTCTGGGCCCAGGCGGCGAACGACTGGCCGCTCTGGGCGATCCCGGCGATCTGGGGGCCGCTCGCGCTGCTCGGCCTGGCGTCCATGACGGCCTTCACCCTCGCCGCCCTCCGCGGCGAGCTGACGGACGAGGCCCCGGCCACCCCTCAGGCACCTGAGCCGCAGGCCACCTGAGGCGCCCCGCGTCAGGTCTGCCGGGCGTGCACGGGGCTGTGGGCGACGTCGTCCGGGCACTTCTTGTGCGGCCGGCCCGTCCGCCGGTCGCGGCGCCAGTCGTACGTCGCCAGGGCCAGGGACGCCGCCATGCCGACGAGGCCGGCACCCAGCGCGGTGACAAGGGCGCCTCGGTAGTCGTCGCTCCGGGCCAGCACCACGTAGAAGAGCCCGGGCAGGGCGGCGGTGCCCACCGCGGCGCCGAGCCGCTGCCCGGTCTGGAGGGCCCCGCCCGCCGCGCCCGCCATGCGCACGGGCACCTCGCGCAGCGTCATGGTGATGTTGGGTGACACCACGCAGCCGCTGCCGACGCCGCCGAGGAACAGGGCCGGGGCGGCGAGCCAGGGCGCCATGCCGAGGGGCGCGAAGCGGAGCAGCAGCGCGGCACCGCCCAGCCCGGCGATCACCGCCGTCAGCCCGCCCACGGTGAGGACGCGGCCGAGCCGGTCCACCAGCCGTCCGGAGACCACGGCCCCGCAGGCCGAGCCGAGCGCGAAGGGAGTCACGGCGAGGCCGGACCGGAACGGGGAGAAGCCCAGGCCGCTCTGGTAGAACAGCGCGAAGACCAGCCAGACGCCGCTGAAGCCGATGAAGTAGAGCGTGCCGACGCCGGCACCGATGGCATAGCCGCGCACGGTGGTGAACAGGCGGGGATCGAGCAGCGGCTGGGTGCCCCCGGCGACGAGGCGGCGCTGCCACCGCGTGAAGACGACGAGCAGCGCGGCACCGGCGAGGAACAGCCACCACAGCCGGCTCAGGCCGCCGGCCTCCGCCTGGACCAGCGGGTACATGAGCGCGAGGACGCCGAGGCCGAGGAGCAGGACGCCGGGCAGGTCCACGTGTCCCCGACCGGAGCGCGGGGTGCGGGGCAGCAGGCGGCGGCCGAGGAGGACGGCGAGGATGCCGATCGGGACGTTGACGTAGAAGATCCACCGCCAGCCCTGGGCGCCGTCCGCCAGCGCGAGGATGGTGCCGCCGGTGAGCGGGCCCACGGCGGAGGAGATGCCGACGGTGGCGCCGAAGAAGCCGAAGGCGCGACCGCGTTCGGCGCCACGGAACATCTGCTGGATGAGCGCGGAGTTCTGCGGGGCCATGAAGCCGGCCGCCAGCCCCTGGGCGAGACGGGCCGCCACCAGCCAGGTGATGGTGGGAGCCGCTCCGCAGGCCGCGCTGAAGAGCACGAAGCCGCTGAGGGCCAGCAGGAAGATGCGGCGCCGGTCCAGCGCGTCGCCGAGGCGGCCGGCGGTGACGAGGGCGAGGGCGAACGTCAGGGCGTATCCGGACACCACCCACTGCACCTGCGCGGCGGAGGCGTGCAGCTCGCGCTGGACGGTGGGCAGCGCGACCGCCACGATCGACACGTCGAGCAGGCTCATGAAGCCGGCCACCAGGGTGACCCACAGGGCCCGCCACCGGCGCGGATCCGGTTCGCCGCCCGCCACCGGCGTGCCCTGGTCCCGGCCATCCGCCGCCGACGCCGTCACATGGGCTCCTTCCTCTCGCCAGGCGCGCCCGGGCGACGCTCATCGGGCGCACCCGGGCGGGACAAGTTCCCCCGCCGGGGCAGGCGCACACACCGCCCGGCACGGACGCGAGGCATCTCACCCTGAGCACCCGCACCTCACCCTCGGTAGTCGACCGGACGCCGTGTGAAGGGGGTCGTTTGATCGCGCGAGAACTGTGCAGGCGTTCTGCTCGGGAAGACGACCGGCGAAAGGAACGACGTGATGGCGGCGCCCGACAACGACGAGTCGGTGGATCGCGCGGCTGTGAAACGACACCGGATGCTGTTCCGGGCGATCGAGAAACGACGCCACCCGAAGCTGCGCCGCAGCGACATCACCGTCACCGACGAGGCGGCGGTCAAGCGCGCCACCAAGGCCGCCGCCCTCGGCAACGCGATGGAGTGGTACGACTTCGGCATCTACAGCTATCTGGCCTCGACCATCGGGCAGGTCTTCTTCCCCTCGGGGAACGACACCGCCCAGCTGCTCAGCTCGTTCGCGACGTTCGCGGTGGCCTTCCTGGTGCGTCCTCTCGGCGGCATGGTCTTCGGGCCGCTCGGCGACAAGGTCGGCCGCAAGCGCATCCTCTCCCTCACCATGATCATGATGGCCGTGGGGACCTTCGCCATCGGCCTCGTCCCCTCGCACGCCGTCATCGGCCTCTGGGCCCCGGCCCTGCTGATCTTCTTCCGGCTGGTGCAGGGCTTCTCGACCGGCGGGGAGTACGGGGGCGCCTCGACCTTCATCGCGGAGTACGCGCCCGACAAGCGGCGCGGCTTCTTCGGCAGCTTCCTGGAGCTGGGCACGCTCGCCGGCTATGTCGGGGCCTCCGGCCTCGTCGTCGTCCTGCAGAGCCTCCTGAGCGACGACCAGATGCTGGCGTGGGGCTGGCGGATTCCCTTCCTGATCGCGGCCCCGCTCGGCTTCATCGGCCTCTATCTGCGGCTCAAGCTGGACGAGACGCCCGCGTTCCAGAAGCTGGAGGGCGGGCAGGTCAAGGCGAGCGAGGCCGCCGAGGCCGTGGAGACCTCGGCCGCCGCCGACCTCGGCAAGATCTTCACCCGCTACTGGCGGCCGCTGCTGCTGTGCCTGGCGCTCGTCGCGGCGTACAACATCACCGACTACATGCTGCTCTCGTACATGCCGACGTACCTGTCCGACGAACTGGGCTACGACACCAATCACGGGCTGCTGATCCTGCTCCTCGTGATGGTCCTTCAGATGTGCCTGATCAACCAGGTCGGACGGCTCTCGGACCGCTTCGGGCGCCGGCCGCTGCTGATGACGGGGATGCTGGGCTTCCTCTTCCTGTCCCTGCCGTCCTTCCTGCTGATCCGGCAGGGCAGTGTCCTCCTCATCGCCCTGGGACTGCTGATGATGGGGCTCTCGCTGGTGACGATGCTCGGCACGATGTCGGCGGCGCTCCCGGCGATCTTTCCCACCCATGTCCGCTACGGGTCCCTGTCGGTCGCCTACAACCTGGCCACCTCGGTCTTCGGCGGCACGACGCCTCTGGTGATCACCGCTCTGATCAGCGCCTTCGACTCGACCCTCATGCCGGCGTACTACGCCACGGCCGCTGCACTGGTCGGTGTGGTCGCCGTCCTGTGCATGCGGGAAACCGCCAACAAGCCCCTGGCCGGCTCCCCGCCCTCCGTCGAGACCGAGGCGGAGGCCGAGGAACTCGTCCAGTCCCAGTCCCCCCGCCCCAGGTTCTGACCCCTCCAGTGCCGGGGCCTGCGTACCTGGCCTAATGAGCGATGGCGCTCGCGGACCCCTGCCACCGCGACCGAATCCCGCCCGACGTACGGGACTTCACCGTCCTGACCGTCGGCTACTCGGTGCCGTTGGTCCATCTCGGCCAGGGGAACTGGCGGGAGGCCGGGCCTCACCGCCCTGACCGCGGGCCGCCCGGCACCGCCCCTCCGCTTCACACAGTGACGCGACCCGGGCCGGCACGCCGGTCCCAGGGGCCCACGCCAAGGCCCGCGCCGGTGACCCCCGGCCCCGGGGGTCCTAGACCCCGCGGCCCGTGGCCGAGGCGAAGCCCAGCCAGGTGTGGCGGTTGTTCCACCAGCACCAGCCGACCTTCGGGGCGTTGCGGCGCTCGCGGCCGTCCCGCCCGGTGCCGTTGCTGATCCAGATCGCCGGGGTGCGGGCGTCCAGGGTGCCGTCGGGCTTGCGCAGCCGGGAGCCGATGGTCATGAAGCAGCGGTTGCGCTCCAGGGCCTCCGGCTGCTGGAGCACCCAGTGGATTCCTTCGGTGAGCACCAGCGGGGTGCGGTCCTCCTTGCTGAGGGCGGGCAGTGCCTCGTCCGGCGACCAGTTGGCCATGTGGTCGCCGCGGTCGACGCCGGTGACGAGGTAGAGCGGGGCGTCGGGCAGATCGAGGGCGCACGGGGCGAACTCGTCGACGTCGGGCATGTCGACGACGACGAAGCCGGGTCTGCCGTCGCGGCGCAGCAGCGGTGCGAGGGCGGAGGCGGGGGCTCTGTCCGGGTGCACGGTCAGCAGGGCACCGTCGCCGTCGGCCTCGGCGGCGAACGTACGGACCTCCTCGGCGGACAGCCCGGCGATCTCGTGCACGCCCAGCTCGATCAGCCGCTCGGCCTGCGCGCTCAGGGCCGGGAGTGCGGGGAGGACGGTGGACGGGTCGGGCGTGGTGTCGGGCACGATGCTCCCTGGGTCGGTGACGTGGGCGAACTCATGGGCAACGAGCCGGTCCCACGGGACGTTCCCGCCCCGCCGCCTCCTGCTGCCCTTCGCCGCACAGGCCGTGCGTCCGCCACTCGCGGGGCGTCACTCCGTAGGCCGCGCGGAAGGCACGGCTGAAATGGCTGGGGCTCACGAACCCCCAGCGGCGGGCGACGGTCGCGACCCCGTGCCCCGGACACCGGCTCGAAGAGCTTGTGCAGGTAGCGGACCGACATGAAGTGGGCGGGCGATCCCGGTCGGTGACAGGCCGGGGTCGGAGAGGTTGCGGCGGATGTGGTCCTGCACGCGGACGAGGGTGGCCGCGGCGGTCTCCGGGGCCGGGGAGGTGAAGCGGCCGCTCCGCTCGTTGATCAGCAGCGCCAGCAGGTCGAGCGCGGTGGCGGCGAACTGACGGCCCAGGGAGGCGTCGAAGCTCCCCGCCTCGACCTGGAGAACGCCGTCCTCGTCGGGTTCTCTGGCCCACGGTGATGTACGGCATGTGCTCCTTCCTCGTTTCCGGGCGAGTGGTGCGGACGCGGCCACGCTAGGGCGGAGGGCACCGGGCCGGTTGCCGTGCAGCGCACCGGTTCTTGACCGGGGGCGCACCGCTGCCGGGGCGGAGCCGTTGATCCTTAATCCGTCGCGTGGCCGTGTGCGGCATGGCACCATCGCGGCATGCAAGGGTTGATGACGCCTGATCAGATAGCCGCCCGCTCGTCCCGCGCGCTCGCCGCGGCCGTCGCGGCGGGGCGTGATCTGGGGCTCGCGGTGACCGACGCGCGGGTGCTCTACGACGTCTTCTCCGTCGTGGTGCACCTCGCTCCGTCGCCCGTGGTGGTGCGGGTGCCCACCGTCCTGCCCCCGTACGCCGATCCCGATCACCAGGCGGCGCGGCAGCGGCTGGAGCTGGAGGTGGCGGGGTGGCTCGCGGACCAGGGTCACCCGGTGATCCCGCCGAGTCCGCTCGTGCCGCGCGAGCCGGTGCGGCGCGACGGTTTCTCGATGACGTTCTGGCAGTTCGTCGAGCTGGACCAGAGCGTCGAACCCGACTTCGTGCGCAACGCCGGCCTGGTCGCCGATCTGCACGCCGCGCTGCGCGCGTACCCGGGTGAGCTGCCGTTCCTGTCGGCGGCCGAGCCGCGGTTCGTCACCGACGGGCTCGCCGCGCTCGACGGGCGTCCGGACCTCCTCGACCCGGCCGACCTGGACCGTGCGCGGCGCGAGTGGGAGGTGCTGGAACCCGTCCTCAGCTCGCGCGCGGAGTTCGAGGCGGCGTTCCCGGGTGTCGAAGTCCAGCCGATCCACGGCGACTCCCCCGCCGCCAACATCGTCTCCGCCCCGCACGGCGAGCTGTACTCCGATTTCGAGCTGACCACGCTGGGACCGGTCGAGTGGGACCTGGCGGCTCTCGGCCCCGAGTGCGAGGCCGCCTACGACGCGGCCGCCGAGCGCCGGGGTCTGCGGCGGCTGGACGAGGGCGTGCTGCGTTTCGTCAACGCCGTGGGCATGTCCCGCGCGGTGGCGTGTCTCGCGCTGGCGCCGCAGTTGCCGCTGCTCGTGGACGCGCTGAAGCCGGCCGTCGAGCAGTGGCGGACGATGCCGTTCGCCGGCGGCCTGGAGGGCTGAGGCCGCTCGGGGCCTGACGGTGGCCGCCCCGGGGCCGGTGGCCTTCGGGCAGCGGCAGGTTTATTCGGGCAGCGGCCGGTCGTCCACGACGTGCTTCATCACGAGCGTGGAGGTCAGGCGCTGCACGCCGGGCAGCCGGGCCAGCCGCTGGTCGTAGAGCTGCTGGAAGGCGGCCAGGTCGGCGGTGGCGACGCGCAGGAGGTAGTCGGGTTCGCCGAACAGGCGCTGGGCCTGGAGCACATGCGGGACGGCGGCCACCGCCTCTTCGAACGCGGTGACCGTGTCGGCGTCCTCCCAGCGCAGGGTGACGAAGACGAGGGCTTCGAAGTCGAGGCCCACGGCGGCCGGATCCACGACCGCCCGGTAGCCGCGGATCGCGCCCTCGCGTTCGAGGTCGCGCAGCCGGCGGTGGCAGGGCGAGACGCTCAGCCGCACGCGAGCGGCCAGCTCGGTGACGGTGAGCCGGCCGTCCCGCTGCAGCTCGGTAAGAATTTTCCGGTCCAGGGCATCCATGGGGAAGATTCTGCCCCGGACGGTGCGATCAAGGGGGAAAGAAGGAACACTTTCGGGGCGATCCGGCCTAGCCTTCCTCACTGGGCCTATGCGATCGCCGCGGGCCTGAGGGACCGGTCGGTCGTTCCGGCGGTCGCCGGGCTGATCGCCGGATACGCGGGGTACACCCTGCTCGCGGTCGCGGGCCTGGTGGTCCTCGTGGCGAGCTCGGCGACTGTGCTCACCGCCCTGACCCTGGCCGGAGCCGGCTATCTATGTGGCTCGGCTGGGGCGTGCTGCGGCAGCCGACCGCCGTGACGGCCTCCGCGGCGGAGGCCGGTTCCGCCGCCGGCTCGTCCTCCCTGCGGATCATGCTCAAGGGGGCCGGCACCAGCGGGCTGAATCCGAAGGCGCTGTTGCTGTACTTCTCGCTGTTCCCGCAGTTCATCGACCCCGCGGGCGGCTGGCCGGTCGCCACGCAGACCGGCCTGCTCGGCTCGCTGCACATGGCCGCCTGCGCCGTCGTCCACCTCGCCGTCGGAGTCCTGGCCCGCACCGTCCTGCGGACCAGGCCCTCCGCGGCCCGGGCGGTCACCCGTGCCTCCGGTGCGCTGATGATCGCCATCGGCGGGTTCCTGCTGGTGGAACGCCTGGCCGGCTGACGAACCCGGCGCACCCCTGGTACCCCGCACGGCGTTCACCCGCTGCCGTGCTCGGCCGGCGCCCCCTCACGGCACCTCCGGGCCGCGGAACTCTTCCATCGCGTCGATGAGCCAGCGCCCCAGGTAGTCGGCGAACGAGGAGCGCGGGAACAGGCGGTACGTCGGCGCGTCGTCGACCTGCCAGAGCAGCACCGCCACGGGGCCCACCGTGGTCGACACCGCCCGCCCGGGACCGAGGGCCCGGGGATGCAGGTCCAGCGGGCAGCCCTTCTCCAGCACCTGACGGGACGACGGGCCGCTCAGCTCCAGCGTGGTGCGGTTCGCGGAGACGTCCACGGCCGAGCCCGGGGCCGGCCCGAGCGCCGCCCGCAACTCGGCGGTCAGGACGGCCCCTTCGGCCGAGGAGAGGACGAGCCACTCGTCGGGGCCCAGCCAGACGACGGTGTGGGGCCCGGCGGAGGTGGTGTCGCCGCACCGGCGCGGCAGCCGTGCCCCCAGGGTGTGCTCGATCCGGTCCGCTGCTTCGGAGCCGGGGCCGACGCGCAGGTTCACCATGGTGAGGAACGGCCGCTCCGTCAGCGTGACGCCCCGGGCGCCGGGGACGGCGGCGGCGCGCATCCGCTCCTCCAGATGCGCCAGGGGGCTTGTCCGCAGGGCCACCGGGCCCGCCTCGGTCATCGGCTCAGCCATCGCGCTTGGTCCCTTCCGGGTCGTAGAGGACGCAGTCGGCCACCTCGACGGGCACCAGCCTGTCGCCCACCGGTGCGAGCAGGGTCTCGCCGATCCTCGCCCGCCCGTCGGCGACGAGCGCCAGGGCGAAGGGGCGCCCGAGGGCCGGGCTGTGGTAGCTGGAGGTGACATGGCCGAGCATCGGCACGGGCACCGTCTCCAGGGAGACGTCCGGCGCGACGAGCTGGGTGCCCTCGGGCAGCCGGGTCGCGCGGTCGCCCGGCAGCAGGCCGACCAGCTGCTTGCGGTCGCCGCGGGCGGTGTCGGGGCGGGCGAAGGACCGCTTCCCGATGAAGTCCTTCTGCTTCGACACCACCCAGGACATGCCCGCGTCCTGCGGGGTGACGGTGCCGTCGGTGTCCTGGCCGACGATGATGTAGCCCTTCTCGGCCCGCAGGACGTGCATGGTCTCGGTGCCGTACGGGGTGATGTCGTACGGCCGGCCGACCGCGTCCACCTCCTCCCACACCGCGAGGCCGTACCAGGCGGGCACGTTGATCTCGTAGGCGAGTTCGCCGGAGAACGAGATCCGGCAGATGCGGGCCGGGACGCCGGAGGCCAGGAGGGTCTCGCGGAAGGCCATGAACGGGAAGGCCTCGTTCGCGAAGTCGACGTCGGGGGCGAGAGGGGCGACCACCTCGCGCGACCGGGGGCCGACGACGGCGATGGTCGCCCACTGCTCGGTCACCGACGTGCAGTACACGTCGAGTTCGGGCCACTCCGTCTGGAGCCACTCCTCCAGCCAGTCCAGGACGGCGGCGGCACCGCCGGTCGTGGTGGTCATGAAGTAGCGGTCGTCGTCGAGGCGCAGGGTCACGCCGTCGTCGAAGATCATGCCGTCGGGCTTGCACATCACGCCGTAGCGGGCCGTGCCGGGCTTCAGCTTCTTGAAGGCGTTGGTGTAGATCCGGTTGAGGAACTCGCCCGCGTCCGTGCCCCGGATCTCGATCTTGCCGAGCGTGGAGGCGTCCATGAACGCCACGCCCTCACGGGCCGCACGGCACTCACGGGCGACGGCCGCGTCCATGTCCTCCCCGGGCCGGGGGTAGTACCGGGGGCGCTTCCACTGCCCGACGTCCTCGAACTCCGCGCCGTGCGCGACGTGCCAGCTGTGGATGGAGGTGGTCCGCTCCGGGTCGAACAGCTCGCCGCGCTCCCGCCCGGCGAGGGCGGCGAAGGCGATCGGCGTGTAGGGCGCCCGGTAGGCCGTGGTGCCGATCTCTCCCGGGGAACCGCCGAGGGCCTCGGCGATCACGCCGATCGCGTTGACGCCGGACGTCTTGCCCTGGTCGTTCGCCGTGCCGAGGGAGGTGTAGCGCTTGACGTGCTCGACGCCTCGCATGCCGGTGCCGGTGGAGCGCCGGACGTCGGCGACGGTGACATCGCGCTGGAGGTCGACGAAGTGGGTGTCCCAGCCGTCGTCCGGGCCCGGCACCAGCCACAGGGCGCGCGTCTCAGAACGCGTTTCCTCGTACGACGCCGAAGGCACCGGCACCGGGAACCCGGCCTCCGTGGCCGCCAGCGCCCCGGCCCGCGCCCCCTCGGCCACGCATCCGTGGAAGCCGTACGTCCCCCGCGCCGCACCCACGACCTGCTGGTCCCGTACGGTCCCGTCGGGCACGAAGGCAACCAGTCCGGAGTCCCACCGCAGCTTGCCCTGGCGCTGGCTGTGCAGATGGACGACCGGACTCCAGCCGCCCGAGACGGCGAGGAGGTCGCAGTCGAACCGGCGTGGCTCGCCGGCGAGTCGGCCATCGGAGTCGAGGCCCTGGACGGTGACACCAGTGATCCGTCGATCCCCCGAGGTGTCCACCACCGCACTGCCGGACAGGACCCGCGCCCCGGTCGCGGCGGCGACCTCGGCGGCCCGCCCGGACAGTTCGGCGCGCGCGTCCACGACCGCGGCCACCGCGACGCCCGCGGCGTGCAGGTCGGCGACCGTGTCGTACGCGCTGTCGTTGGTCGTGCTCACCACGGCCCGCGAACCCGGCGCCACGGCATACCGGTTGAGGTAGGTGCGCACGGCGCCGGCGAGCATCACCCCGGGCCGGTCGTTGCCCGCGAAGACCAGCGGACGCTCGTGCGCGCCGGTCGCCAGGATCACCTGACGGGCGCGGATGTGCCACAGCCGCTGCCGCGAAACGCCTGCGGGGGCGTCGGCGCCGAGGTGGTCGGTGCGGCGCTGGAGGGCCAGCACATAGTTGTCGTCGTACGACCCGAAAGCCGTGGTGCGGTGCAGGACGACGGCCTCGGGGGCGGCGTCGAGGGCCGCGAGCAGTTCGGCGGCTCCCTCCCAGTCGCCGGGCTCGGGCTGGTCGTCGACAAGGATCACGCGGGCACCGGAACCGGCCGCAGCGGCGGCGGCCGAGAGCCCTGCGGGTCCGGCGCCGACGACCAGGACGTCCGTGTGGACGTACTTCTTGTCGTAGACGGCGGGGTCGGGGGCCGGGTCGAGCCGGCCCATCCCGGAGAGCGTGGTGGCGGACAGGCCGTCGTACAGCTCCACGGTCGTCGCGGGCAGCATGCCCTCCGAGCACGGACCGTCGATCTGCACCAGGGCGTTGGGCTCCTCGACGCCCGCGGCGACGATGCCGCGCGGACGGCCGCGGTAGAGCGAGGGCGCGACCTCGATGAGGCCGTTGGCAAGCATCGCCGAGGCGACGGTGTCGCCGGGGTGGCCGGTCAGTTCCCGCCCGTCGACGGTGAACCGCAGTACGGTGCCGCGGTCGATGCGGCCGCCCCGCGGGAGCCGGAAGTGCTGGTCGGTCATCGGTTCCCTCCGGCCTGGGGCAGTTCGGGGCGGGGTTCGTCCAGCCGGTACGAGGTCAGCACCTCGTGGGTGGCGGTGTCGCGCAGCACGTTGAACCAGCGGCGGCAGCCGATGCTGTGCATCCACCGTTCGGCGAACGGGCCCTTGGGGTTGTCGCGGTAGAAGACGTACGCGGCCCACTGCTCGTCGGTGAGGTCGGCGGGGGTCTCGGGGTAGGGGACGTGGGCCTGTCCGCCGTAGTGGTACTCGGTCTCGTCCCGTGGACCGCACCACGGGCAGGTGATCAGCAGCACGGTGGTGCCTCCTCAGTGGGCCACGGCCGCTGCGCCGTGTTCGTCGATCAGAGCGCCCGTGGTGAAGCGTTCGAGGGCGAAGGGGGCGTTCAGCGGATGCGGTTCGCCGGTGGCGAGGGTGTGGGCGAAGGTCCAGCCGGCGGCGGGGGTGGCCTTGAAGCCGCCGGTGCCCCAGCCGCAGTTGACGTAGAGGTTCCCGACGGGGGTGGCGCCGATGATCGGGGAGGCGTCCGGGGTGACGTCGACGATGCCGCCCCAGGTGCGCAGCACGTGCGCGCGGGCGAAGACGGGGAACAGCTCCACGGCGGCCGCCATCTGCCGCTCGATGACGTGGAAGGAGCCGCGCTGGCCGTAGCCGTTGTACGAGTCGACGCCCGCGCCCATCACCAGCTCGCCCTTGTGGGCCTGGGACACGTAGACGTGCACATGGTTCGACATGACGACCGTCGGGTGCACGGGCTCGTGCAGCTCGGAGACCAGCGCCTGGAGCGGATGGGACTGCACCGGCAGCCGGACGCCCGCCCGCTCGGCCAGCACGCTGCTGTGCCCGGCCGCCGCGAGGCCGACCCGGCCGGCGTGGATACGGCCCCGGTTCGTCTCGACGCCCACGACCCGGTCGCCGTCCTTGAGGAAACCCGTGACCTCGCAGCCCTGGATCAGGTCCACGCCCAGCTCGTCGGCGCGGCGGGCCAGGGCCCAGGCGACGTGGTCGTGCTTGGCGATGCCGGCCCGGGGCTGGAAGGTGGCGCCGAGGACCGGATAGCGGGTGCGGGGCGAGACGTTGAGGATGGGGCAGACCTTGGCGACCTCGTCCGGTTCGAGCCACTCGGCATCGACCCCGTTGAGGCGGTTGGCGCCCGCGCGGCGCACGCCCTCGCGGACGTCCTGGAGGGTGTGCGCGAGGTTGAGGACGCCGCGCTGGCTGAACAGGAAGTCGTAGTCCAGCTCCTCCGGGAGCCGCTCCCACAGCTTCAGCGCGTGCTCGTAGATGGCCGCGCTCTCGTCCCACAGGTAGTTGGAGCGGATGATCGTGGTGTTGCGGGCCATGTTGCCGCCGGCCAGCCAGCCCTTCTCCAGGACGGCGACGTTCGTGATGCCGTGGTTCTTGGCCAGGTAGTAGGCGGTGGCCAGGCCGTGGCCGCCCCCGCCGACGATGACGACGTCGTACGAGGAGCGCGGCTCGAGGTTGCGCCAGAGGAAGTCCGGGTGCTCCGGAAGCGGCTGGGCGGCGGTCATGCCTCGGCTCCCTTCAGGTGGGCGTAGAGGGGGAAGGCGGCGGCGAGTTTCCCGACGCGGGCGCGCAGTTCGTCGTCGGCCCGGTCCCCCTTCAGGACCTCGGCGATGATGTCGGCCACCTCCCGGAACTCCGTCTCGCCGAAGCCCCGGGTGGCCAGCGCCGGGGTGCCGATCCGCAGGCCCGAGGACACCATCGGCGGGCGCGGGTCGAACGGCACGGCGTTGCGGTTGACGGTGATGCCGACGCGGTGCAGCCGGTCCTCGGCCTGGCGCCCGTCGAGCGCGGAGTGGCGCAGGTCGACGAGGACCAGGTGGACTTCGGTGCCGCCGGTCAGCACGGTGATCCCGGCCTCGGCCACGTCGTCGGACAGCAGCCGTCCGGCGAGGATGCGGGCGCCGTGCAGGGTGCGCTGCTGGCGCTCCCGGAACTCCTCCCCCGCCGCCACCTTGAACGCGACCGCCTTCGCCGCGATGACATGCTCCAGCGGGCCGCCCTGCTGGCCCGGGAACACCGCCGAGTTGATCTTCTTGGCCAGGTCGGCGCGGCTGAGGATCACACCGCCCCGGGGGCCGCCGAGGGTCTTGTGGGTGGTGGTCGTGACGACGTCGGCGTACGGGACGGGGTTCGGGTGCAGGCCCGCGGCCACCAGCCCGGCGAAGTGCGCCATGTCCACCAGCAGGTACGCGCCCACCTGGTCGGCGATCCGCCGGAACGCGGCGAAGTCCAGCTGCCGGGGGTAGGCCGACCAGCCGGCGACGATCATCTTCGGCCGGTGCGCGAGGGCGAGCCGCTCGACCTCGTCCATGTCGATGCGCAGGTCGGACTCGCGCACGTGGTACGGCACGACGTCGTACAGCCTGCCGGAGTAGTTGAGGCGCATGCCGTGGGTCAGGTGACCGCCGTGCGCCAGATCGAGGCCGAGGATCGTGTCGCCGGGCTTCAGGAGCGCGAACATCGCGGCGGCGTTGGCCTGGGCGCCCGAGTGCGGCTGCACGTTCGCGGCCTCGGCGCCGAACAGCTCCTTCACCCGGGCGATCGCCAGCCGCTCGACGACGTCGACGTGTGCGCAGCCGCCGTAGTAGCGGCGGCCCGGGTAGCCCTCCGCGTACTTGTTGGTCAGCACCGAGCCCTGGGCCTCCATGACGGCGGCCGGGGCGAAGTTCTCCGAGGCGATCATCTCCAGGGTCGACTGCTGGCGGTGCAGCTCGGCCTGGAGCGCGGTGGCGATCTCCGGGTCGAGCTCGCCGAGCGGGAGGGCGAGGGGGGAGGCGAGCGTGCTGGTCGACGGGCTGGTCGCCATCTGTGCACCATCCTGGGAGCCGACTAATGCGCAACTGATATATCAGACTCTGCGGTACGGTATGGGAGCTCGCCGGACAGGTCAAGGGGGCATTCATGCAACAGCTGGCGACCGAGCCCAGGAGCGGTGAGGCAGGGGGCGAGGAGCTGTCCCTCGCCGAGCGCGCCTACCGCGCCATCCGCGACCGGCTCGTCATGCTCGAGATCCGCCCGGGCGCGCCGATCCACGAGGAGCAGCTGGCCCAGTCCCTCGGCGTCGGGCGGACGCCGGTGCGCGAGGCGCTCAAGCGGCTCCAGTACGAGCGGCTGATCACGACCTACCCCCGGCGCGGCACCTTCGCCACCGAGGTCAACATCACGGACCTGGCCCATATCTCCGAGGTGCGCCAGGAGCTGGAGCCGCTGGCCGCCGCCCAGGCCGCGCGGCGCGCCACGGCCGCGGACCGGGCCGTCCTGACGGCTCTGCGCCAGGAGCTGCTGAGCGCGGACGCCCGGCGGCAGGACGCCACCGAGCTCATGCACCTGGACCTCCAGGTCCACCGCGCGGTCTACGCCGCCGCCCACAACCCGTACCTGGAGGACACCCTCGTCCGGCACGACAACCTGGCGACCCGCATCTGGTGCCTGTTCCTCGACCGGCTGTCCGACATGGCCGGCCATGTGGAGGAGCACGGGCCGCTGATCGAGGCGATCGTCGCGGGCGAGCCGGAGCAGGCGGCGCGGCTGGCCCGCGGTCACGTCGAGGGTTTTGAACGGGCCGTCCGCGCGGCCATCTGACCATGCGCCGGGGCGGGGCCGCTGTCGCCCTGCCGTGAGCTGTTTCGGCAGGTCACCGGCGCTGTCCGGGGAAGCGGTGGCGGGCCGCCGGAACGAGTACCCGGCTCCTTCGGAGACGGCACCGGACGGACACGTCCCCGTGCCGCCCGGGAGTCACCCCCCGCGGGGCAGCGGCCCGACGTCAGGGTGGCGGCCGGGGCGGAGGGCCGCGTGGCGCTGCCCGGGCCCGGGGCCGTGCCGGGCGGCCAGGGCGTCGGCGACGGCTCCCGTGACGAAGGCGTAGACGGCCTTGTGCAGGACGTCGACGACGAGTTCCCCGCGAGGCCAGGTGGCGGGCGGGGCGCCGACACCGGTCGCGTTCTCGAGGATCTGGTCGTTGGTGAGGCGGACGACGGTGAACTGGGCGGAGGCGACCGGTCCGCGCAGTCCCGCCTGGGCCATGACGGAGCGCAGCACGCCGAGGAGGGCGGCCTGGCCATAGTGCATGGCCCAGTTGGCCGGCAGCGGCTGGGTGCCGGGGCGTTCGGGCAGTCCGGTCAGCCGCTGAAGCACCCGCGCGGGCACATGGGAGCCGGGCCGGCCGGTGACGGCCTGCTCGATCTTCTCGCCGAGGGTCATCACGACACCGCCCGCGGTACCGGCGAGGAGCCCCTGCCACAGCGCACGCCTGATCATGCCCGGCGAGTACCCGTGAGCACCGGGGTTCACCCACCGGCCGGGCACCCGGCGGCCTGCACTCCCCCGGGCCCTCGGCCGGGCCGGACTACCGCGTGTCGACGATGCCGCCGGTCACCGCGATGACCTCCCCGACCGTGTAGCTGGAGTCGGCGTCGGAGGCGAGGTAGACGTACGTGGGTGCGATCTCCTCCGGCTGCGCGGCGCGCTCCAGGGGAGCCTCGCTGCCGATCCGCGCGAGCCCGTCCGGCGGCATGTGCGGGTCGGCCTCGTTGAGCGGTGTCCAGGTCGGGCCGGGCGCCACCACGTTCGCGCGGACACCCCGCTTGGCCAGGTGCACGGCCACCGACTTGGTCAGGGTGATCAGCGCGGCCTTGGACGCCGCGTAGTCGATCATCGTCGTGCTGCCCTTGAGCGCCTCCTCGGTCGCGGTGGCGATGACGGCGTCGCCGGGCTCCAGATGGGGCAGCGCCGCCATGAGCAGATGGAAGTACGCGTAGACGTTCGTCCTGAACGTCCGGTCGAAGTCCTCCGCGGTCAACTGCTCCAGTTCCAGCTTGCTGTTGAGGTACGCGGCGTTGCTCACCAGGATGTTCAGCCCGCCCAGCTCCGCCACGGTCCGCTCGACGGCCTTGCGGCAGAACGCCGGGTCGGTGAGGTCGCCGGGCAGCAGCAGGCAGCGCCGCCCGTCCTCCTCCACCTCGCGCCGTACCCGCTCCGCGTCCACCTGCTCCTCGGGCAGGTACACGAGGGCGACGTCGGCGCCCTCGCGCGCGTACAGCAGGGCCACGGCCCGTCCGATGCCGGAGTCGCCGCCGGTGATCAGCGCGGCCTTGCCCTCGAGTTTCCCGCTGGCTCGGTAGCGGCTCGCCCGGTAGCGCGGCTCGGTGCGCATGTCGGCCTCGATGCCGGGCCGCCGCTGCTTGTCGGAGTCGTAGGGCGGCGCGGGTTCGGACACGACCTGCGGTGCGGACTGTCCCTCCTCGTGAGACAAGGCTTCCCCTTCTCCCGTGTCGTCCACGGCGGGGCCGTTCGTCCTGGCCCGCACCGTTCTGTCCCGCACCGCGTTCCCACAACAGCGGCCGCCATGTTCCGCGTCGTACCGGACGGGCGACGGGCCGGATCAGATTGCCGGCAGGCACAAGGGGTACTCCGACGATCTTGCAATCCCGGCCTTCGAGCCGGCCATCGGAAGGAGAGCCGTGTGTCTGACGAGACGGTGAAGAACGTCTTTGTGATCGGGCTCGACGAGGCCAATCTGCCGACGCTCCGGCAGGTCCCCGGCGCCGAACGGCTGCGTTTTCACCAGCTGCTGACCGTCGAGGAACTCCAGGTCGGCGAGGTGCATCTGCCCACGCTGCTCGACAAGGCGCAGGGTGTGCTGGACGGCTTCGACGGCAGCATCGACGCGATCGTCGGCTACTGGGACTTCCCGGTCAGCACCCTCGTCCCGATCCTGAGCGAACGCTACGGCACCCGCAGCACGAGCCTTGCGTCCGTGGTCAAGTGCGAGCACAAGTACTGGAGCCGGCTGGAGCAGCAGAAGGCCACCGACCGGCACCCGCGCTTCGGCCGGGTCGACCTGTCGGCCGAGCCGCCCCACCCGCCGGAGGACGTGCGGTTCCCGATGTGGGTCAAGCCCGCGCTCTCGTACTCCTCCGAACTCGCCTTCGGCGTCGATGACGAGGAGGAGTTCCGGAAGGCGGTCGCCGAGATCCGCGACGGCATCTCCCGCATCGGCGGCCCCTTCGAGCACATCCTCGAACGCGTCGACCTGCCGCCGGAGATGGACGGCGTGGGCGGCCGGGTCTGCCTGGCGGAGGAGTCGATGTCCGGCGTCCAGGTCGCCGTCGAGGGCTACGTCCACCAGGGCGAGGTGACGGTCTACGGCGTCCTGGACTCCATCAACTACCCGGACTCGTCCTGCTTCCTGCGCCACCAGTACCCCTCGACGCTGCCGGCGCCGGTCATCACGCAGCTGCACGACGTCAGCAAGCGCGTGATGCGGCAGATCGGCATGGACTCGGCCACCTTCAGCATCGAGTACTTCTACGATCCGCACACGCAGGAGATCAACCTGCTGGAGATCAACCCCCGGCACTCCCAGTCGCACGCCGAGCTGTTCCAGTACGTCGACGGCGTGCCCAACCACCACTGCATGGTCAGCCTCGCCCTCGGCGACGATCCGCGCATGCCGCACCGCGAGGGCCCGTACGCGATGGCCGCGAAGTGGTACCACCGCTGGTTCACCGACGGTGTGGTGCGCCGGGTGCCGAGCCGCGAGGAGATCGACCGCATCGAGCGGGAGACCCCGGGCGTGCGCATCGAGGTGATCCCCGAAGAGGGCACCAGGCTCTCCGAGCTGCCCGGACAGGACAGCTACAGCTACGAGTTGGCGCACATCTACACCGGCGGGGCGAACGAGCAGGAGCTGCGGGAGAAGTTCGACCACTGCGTGGCCGCCCTGGGCCTCGTCTTCGACGACGCCCCGCCCGAGGCCGAAACCCCGCGAGAGTGAGGAGCACGTCGGTTCCATGCGTTACGTGACCAACCTGCCGTACGCGACCAAGGAAGAAGAGCACGTCACGATCCCGATGTCGGACGGGGTCCGGCTCTCCGCGCACATCTGGCGCCCCACCTCCTCCGACCAGGAGCCGGTGCCGGCGGTGCTGGAGTACATCCCGTACCGCAAGCGCGACCTGACGGCCGTACGGGACTCCGTCCACCACCCGTATCTCGCCGGGCACGGCTACGCCTGCGTCCGCGTCGACCTGCGCGGCACCGGCGACTCGGAGGGCGTGCTGCGCGACGAGTACCTGGAGCGGGAGCAGGCGGACGCCGAGGAGGTGCTGGCCTGGCTGGCCGAGCAGCCCTGGTGCGACGGCGGCACGGGCATGATGGGCATCTCCTGGGGCGCGTTCGCGGCGCTCCAGGTGGCGGCCCGTCGGCCGCCGAGCCTGAAGGCCATCGCCATCGCCTCCTTCACCGACGACCGGCACTCCGACGACATGCACTACATGGGCGGCGCCCTGCTGTCGGACAATCTGGCCGAGGCGGGCACCATGTTCGCCTACGGCACCTGCCCGCCCGACCCGGCCGTGGTCGGCGACCGCTGGCGCGAGATGTGGCACGAACGGCTGGAGAACACCGAGCCCTGGGTCCTGCAGTGGCTGCGCCACCAGCGCCGCGACGACTACTGGCGGCACGCCTCGGTGTGCGAGGACTACACGAGCGTGCAGTGCCCGGTACTGGCTTCCAGCGGCTGGGCCGACGGCTACTCCAACGCCGTGACCCGGCTGCTCGGCAACCTGGAGGTCCCCCGCAAGGGGCTGATCGGCCCCTGGTCGCACAAGTTCCCGCACCTCGGGGAGCCCGGCCCCGCGATCGGCTACCTTCAGGAACTCGTCCGGTGGTGGGACCACTGGCTCAAGGGCGTCGACAACGGCGTCATGGACGGCCCCATGCTCCAGGCGTGGATGCAGGACAGCGTGCCGCCCTCCACGTCGTACGAGGAACGGCCGGGACGCTGGGTCGGCGAGCCGGACTGGCCGTCCCCGCACATCCGGCCGGTCAGGCATCCGCTCACCCGGCACCGGATCGAGCCCCCGCAGGACCCGGCGGGCCCTGATGCCCCGGACGGCGCGGCGATGACCGTGAGGTCGCCGCTGTCCGTCGGCCAGTTCGCCGGCAAGTGGGCCTCCTACAACGCCCCGCCGGACCTGCCCTACGACCAGCGGGAGGAGGACGGCGGTTCCCTCGTCTTCGACAGCGAGCCGCTGACCGAGCCGCTGGAGATCCTCGGATCGCCGAGCGTCGAACTCGACCTGTCGGTCAGCGAGCCGGTCGCCCTGGTGGCCGCGCGGCTGTCCGACGTGAGCCCCGACGGGGCCGCGACCCGCGTCTCGTACGGCATCCTGAACCTCACCCGCCTGGACAGCACGGAATCCCCCGAGCCGCTGGAGCCGGGGCGCCGCTACCGGGCCACCATCCCGCTGAACGGGGTGGCGCAGGCGTTCCCGCCGGGGCACCGCATCCGGCTCTCCCTCTCCACGTCCTACTGGCCGCTGGCCTGGCCGCCGCCGAAGCCGGCCCTGCTCAGCGTCCACGAGCACTCCAGCACGCTCACTCTGCCGGTGCGGCCGGTGGACGAACCCGACGAGGTGCCGTCGTCCCCGTTCGGCGAGCCGGAGGGCACGCCTCCGCTCGCCACCACCCAGGTGACGCCGCCCGAGGAGCGCTGGGAGGTCAAGCGGGATCTGGTCGACTACCACGCCGAGCTGGACATCGTGAAGGACCGGGGCACGGTCCGCTTCGAGGACATCGGCCTTGAGGCCGGCCGCCGCGCCCACGAGCGCTACACGGCGGTCGCCGACGACTTCACGTCGGCCGGCGGCGAGTCCACCTGGACGATGAGCTTCCGCCGCGACGACTGGGACGTGCGCGTGGTGACCCACACCCGGCTCACGTGCGACGAGAGGGACTTCTTCGTGGACGCGACCCTCGACGCGTACGAGGCCGACCGCCGGGTCTTCTCGCGCACGTGGAACGAACAGGTCCCCCGCGACCTGCTCTGAACCACCTGACGACGTCTCACATGCCGCCGTGGCGGCAGCCGGCGGTGGTGCCGGCTGCCGCTACGGCGGTCTGACACACAGGAGTTGACGGACATCGCCCGGTTCGTCGAAGCGGGCGGCGCCTCCTTCTAGGAGCCGGAACACACCGACGGCAGCGCCCGCCCGAGTCCCTTCAGGTGCAGGGCGTCGAGCCGGTGGGTGTACGCCGACCAGCCGGCCGCCGCGGCCAGGCGCGGACCGCAGGACGGCACGGCCCGGCTCCGTTCCGTGTCCTGCAGCGCGGCGAGCAGCTGGGTCGTGATGCGGTCCAGGGCGGGGCGGACCTCCTTCGCCAGGTCGGGGCGCTCGGTGGGGCGCTCGCCGGGGTGGGCGTCCCAGCGGGCGTACAGGCCGCGCTGCACCAGCTTGTTCGCCTCTATCTGGTCCCGGAACACGGCGGCCACGGCGTCCGGGTCGAGGCCGAGGGCGGCGGCCCGGGCGCGGACGTCGTCCAGGATCTGCGCCTCGCGCGCCGGGTCGTCGATCGGCGTGTCCGTGCCGTACTTGGCGGCGGCGACCTTGTCCGCGAGCAGCAGCCGCTGGGCGATCAGTTCGGTGACGGACGTGAGGCCGTGTGCGGCGGCGGCCGCGTGCGGTGCGGGAGCGGGCCGCTCGACGGCGGCGGTCGCCGGGGCGGCCGTACCGAGGGCCAGCGCGGTCGCGGCGGTGAGCAGGGTGAGAGCCGAGCGGAGTCGTTCAGGGCGCACAGGGTGTCCTTTCGTGGGAGGCGGGCGCCAACTTACCGACCCCGTCCGGCGCTTGGCTCGCCGAGGCCCCCTCACACCGCCCGGTGCGCAGCGGCACCACGTCCCACATCTGGACGCCCCGCACCCGCTCGCCTAGGGTGCCACGGCAAGCGCTTTCTAGCCTGCCCATGCAAAACCCCTGCCCAAGCCGAACTCCTGCCCAAGCCAACCTCCCTGTGCGCAGCCCCGCCGACGGCCCGGACGAGGAACCGGCGCGGGCCCGGCGCGGAAAGGCAGTGCCCGTGCAGCAGAGACCGTCCCTTCCCTCAGTGAGCCGCAAGTCGTTCTTACGGGGCATGGCAGCCGTGGGCGCCGCTCCCCTGCTCCCCGTCACCACCGCCGCAGCCGCTCCCTCGGCCCGCCCCGACTTCCCCCTGGTCCAGGGCGGCACCGCGGTGGACGTGTTCGTGGACGCCGCCGACGACCCCGCCGTCCTCCGCGCGGCCGGCGACCTCCAGGCGGACGTGGAGCGGGTGGCAGGCGTACGGCCCCGCCTGCTGCACTCCGTGCCCGCGCGGGCCGGACTCCTCGTGCTGGTGGGGACGATCGGCGCGAGCCCGGTGATCGACCGGCTCGTCCGTCACAGGCGCCTGGACGTCTCCCGGGTCGAGGGCCGCTGGGAGGCGTCCGTCACCCAGGTCGTGGACCGTCCGCTGCCCGGCGTGGACCGCGCCCTGGTCATCGCGGGCAGCGACCGGCGCGGCACGGTCTACGGCCTCTACGACACCTCGGAGCGCATCGGCGTCTCGCCCTGGTACTGGTGGGCCGACGTCCCCGTCGTCCGCCGCGACACCGTGACGGTCCCGGCCGGCCCCCTCAAGCGCCTCGAACCCGCCGTCCGCTACCGGGGCATCTTCATCAACGACGAGCAGAACCTCACCACGTGGTCCCAGCGCACCCAGGAGCCGGACAAGAACATCGGCCCGAAGACCTACGAGCGGGTCTTCGAGCTGCTGCTGCGCCTGAAGGCCAACTACCTGTGGCCCGCGATGCACCCGTACTCCGACTTCTTCAACAAGCACCGCGAGAACCCGGAACTCGCCGAGCGCTACGGCATCGTGGTCGGCTCCAGCCACCCCGAGGCCATGCTGCGCAACGGCGTGCACGAGTGGCAGCCGTGGGCCGAGGAGCACCGCAACCCCGACGGCACCCTGCCGCTCTACGACTACACGGTGAACCCGGCCGTCATCTCCGACTACTGGCGGGCCCGGGCCCGCCAGAACGCCGCCTACGAGAGCAGCTGGACGATCGGCATGCGGGGCCTGCACGACTCCGCGCTGGAGACGAAGTACGCCACCACGATCCCGGAGAAGGTCGCGGTGATGAACGACATCATCGCCGACCAGCGCCGCATCCTGGCCGAGGAGGTGGGCGAGGCCGCCCAGCCGCAGATCTTCATCCCGTACAAGGAGGTCCTGGAGCTGTACAACGCGGGCGTCCAGGTGCCCGACGACGTCACGCTGATCTGGCCGGACGACAACCACGGCAACATGCGCCAGCTCCCGAACGACGCGGAGCGCCGCCGCGCCGGCGGCAACGGCATCTACTACCACCTCTCCTACTGGGGCCGGCCCCGGAGCTATCTGTGGCTGGACACCACGCAGTTGAGCAAGGTGTGGCAGGAGCTGCGCCGGGTCCACGACCATCGGGCCGACCGGATGTGGATCTTCAACGTCGGCGACATCAAGTCGATCGAGACGGGACTGTCCTTCTGCCTGGACATGGCCTGGGACGCGGACCGCTGGGGCCCCGGGAACGTCGAGGACTTCCTCGTGGAGTGGGCCGGGCGCCAGTTCGGCCGGCGGTACGGCGCGGAGATCGCCGCCATCCGCACGGAGTACTACCGCCTGGCGGCGGAACGCCGCCCGGAGTTCATCGACCGGGCCGTCTTCTCGACGGTCCACCACGGCGACGAGGCGGGCCGCCGCATGACGGCCTACGAGCAGTTGCTGGAACGGGTCCGCCGACTGGGGGCGAAGCTCCCCGAGACCTACCGGGACGCCTACTACGAACTGGTCGAATACCCGGTCCACGGCGCCTACTTGATGAACCTGAAGTACTACTGGGCGGACCGCAACGCCCTCGCCGTCCGCCAGGGGCGCGGCGCGGGCACGAACCGCTTCGCGGACCTGGCCGAGGCCGCGCACGCCGAGGAGCAGGCGATCACCCGGCGCTACACCACCGAGATCGCGGGCGGGAAGTGGGACGGCATCGTCAACCCGTATCCGTCCCAGATCCCGAAGGCCCCGGGCCGCCCCTCCGTGACCCGGGTGCCCCGGCAGGACACCTCGGGCCTCGGGCTGGCCGCGGAGGGGAACGAGACGGGAGCGGACCGTCCGCTGTCCTTCTCCTCCTACACCCGGGACCGCCGCTTCGTGGACGTCTTCAACACGGGCTTCCTTCCGCTGGAGTGGCACGCCGAGCCGAGCCACCCGTGGCTGAGGCTGAGCACGGCGGGCGGCGAACTCACCGACCAGACACGGGTGTGGGTCGAGATCGACTGGGACCGGGTCCCGGAGGGCACACACCACCCGACCCTGGCCTTCACCGGTGCCGGCACGACCGCCGAGGTGCCGGTGCGGGTGGTCAACGACGGGGAGCGGGCACGGCGGCGGGCCCGCGGCTTCGTCGAGGCCCACGGCTATGTGTCGATCGACGCGGCGCACTTCGAGAGCCGGGTGGCCCGCGGTGGGGCCCACTGGCGGGTCGTCCGCGGCCTGGGCCGCCGTACGGCCGCCGTCGAGGCGGTCCCGACGACCGCACCGCCGATCACCGAGGACCTCCCCACCCGGTCACCGGAGCTGCGCTACCGGGTGCGCTTCACCAGCACCGGCACCTTCCCGGTGACGGTCTTCCGGCTGCCCTCCCTGGACGAGCGGGGCGCACGGCGACTGGCGGTCGCCCTCGACGACCAGCCGCCGACGGTCCTGTCGGGCCAGGCGATCGCCACCGGCAACCGGGGGGATGCCTGGGCCCGCAATGTGGAGGAGGGCGTCGAGAAGCTGACGGCCCGTCTGACCGTGTCCGCACCGGGTGAGCATGTGCTGAGGGTGTTCATGGTGGACGCGGCGATCGCGGTGGATCAGATCGTGATCGACACGGGCGGCCTGCCCGCGAGCTATCTCGCGCCACCGGAGAGCTACCACCGCGCCTTCGATCCCGGCCCCGCCGTCGTACCGGGCGTGGAAGCACCGGACCACTAGGCCAGCGGCAGGCGCCCGGGCGCGGCCCTCATGCCCATGCCAGGCGCCTGCCACGACTGAGGTGTTCTTCGGGAGCACGGGCGAGATCACAGATTTCTGCGTGCACAGAAAATCAATCAATAGCTGGATGCATGTAGCAATCGTGATTCGCTCGACGCCCCTCCGTGCATCCGTGCGCCCCCATGGAGAAAGGATTCGTCGAGCCGTCGGCGGATTCCACTGGGCAGTACATGAGGCGAGCATCAAGTCGGTGCGATCGCACCGAAATCCCGTGTGCCAACTGAGGCAGGTGGTATTCGATGAGCGGCTCCGTTCCCGGACCGGCCCGAGATTGGACAGTGGGCACTGCTCCAGGCATATTCCCATTCCTTGGCCACGGTATCGACTTGGTCCGTCGACCGCTGGCCTTTCTGAATTCTTTGCCCGGGCACGGCGATCTGGTCGAGATACGCCTGGGTCCGCAGCGTGCCTGGATGGCGTGTCACCCGGACTTGGTCCACCAGGTACTCAGGGACCCGCGCACGTTCGACAAGGGCGGCCCGCTCTACGACAGGCTGCGGATGCTGCTGGGGGACGGCGTCGGCACCTGCCGCCATCAGGATCACCGGCGCCAGCGCAGGCTGCTCCAGCCCGATTTCCGCAAGGCCCGCGTCGCCGACCAGGTGGGCCTGATGGGCGAGGAAGTGGAGGCGGTGTGCCGCGCGTGGCGGGCCGGGCAAGTGGTCGACGTCAGCGCGACCATGCTGGACCTGTCCACGCGTGTGGTCAGCCGCGTCCTCTTCTCCGACTCGCTCGACACCGCGACGGCCGCCGAGATGCGCGAGTGCCTGGCCACCGTGGTCCGCGGCATGTTCGTCCGGACGGTGATGCCGGTCGACGCCCTCTTCCGTGTTCCCACGCCGGCGAACCGTCGTTACCGGCATGCTTCCGACCGCCTGCGCGCGATCGTCGACGCGGCCATCACCCAGCGCCGGCAAGGCACTTCCCACGACGAGCGCGACGACCTGCTCGGGACCCTGCTGGCGGCCACACGGGCCGACGGCGGGGGGACGGTGATCACCGATCAGGAAGTCCACGGCCAGGTGATGACGCTGATGTTCGCCGGTGCCGAGAGCACCGCCCTGTGCCTCTCCTCCGCCTTGGAACTCCTGGGGCGGCATCCCGAGGAGGAACGCCGCCTGCACTCCGAAGTCGACGCCGTGCTCGATTCGGGGCAGCCGCCCGGCCCCGACGAGCTGCCGCGCCTCGTCCACACCCGGTGCGTCCTCACCGAGACCCTCCGCCACCGCCCGCCCGGCTGGCTCTTCACCCGCGTCACCACGCGGGAAACGGAGCTCGCGGGGCACCGTCTCCCGCAGGGCACCACCGTCATGTTCAGCCCGTACCTCCTGCACCACGACCCCACCCTGTTCCCCGACCCCGATCGCTTCCTCCCCGACCGCTGGCTGCCCGGGCAGACCGTCTCCGTCCCGCCCGGAGCGATGATTCCGTTCGGCGCGGGCAGCCGGAAATGCATCGGCGAGACACTCGCGCTGGCGGAGGCCACGGTGGCCGTCGCGTTCATCGCCCGCCACTGGCGGCTGCGCCATCTGCCCGGCCACACCGAACGGCTGCGCCCCGCGGCGTCGTTGGGGCCGAGGGGATTGGTGATGGTCAGCGAGCCGCGAACGAGGCGGCCGGTGGGCACACCACCCCGGGCGGATTCCCGCCCACCCGGGACAACTGTCGTACCCGTCGTCCACAACTCCCGAACGGCAGGTGGCCATGATGTCCGCGACGCATGAGGAAATCACGCTCGCCGCGCAGGACCGCGTTCCGGTCGTCGATCTGCGGGAACTGATCGACGCGACCCTCTACATGCCCTTCGCTTTCCAGCGCAATCCCCACGCGTCCGAAGCGGCCGCAGGCGTCGAGGAATGGCTGGGCACCTGGGGGCTGACCGACGACCCGGCGGTGGCGGCCATGATCTCCTATACGCGCCCCGCCGAACTCGCGGCCTACAACAGTCCGACCATGGATGCCGGGCTCCTCCAGATCATGGCCAACCAGATCGCCTACCAGTTCATCTTCGACGACCGCGCGGAGGATGTCGGCCGGCACGCACCGGGCCGGCTGCTGCCCATGCTGTGCGAGAGCATCGCGATCCTGCGGGACGGCCAACCGCCCACCACCCCGCTCGGGGCCGCCCTGGCCGACCTCCAGCGACAGGTACAGGAGCGGTGCACACCCGCTCAGGCCGCACGATGGGCCTGGAACAGCCGTGAGTACGTGCACGGCCTGCTGTACGAAGCGGTGGCCCAGACCCACCCCGTCCCGGTGGGAAGCGGGCTGTGCCGGTCCATACGCTCCCTCATCGCGGGCGTCGAGCCGTTCTACCCGCTGTGCGAGGCCGCGCAGCCGTGCGAACTGACCCCGGAGGAGATCCATCACCCCGTCATGCGACGCCTGAGCCGACTGTCGGCCGACGCGGCCGTGTGGATACCCGACCTGTTCTCCGCGGTGAAGGAACAGCGGGCGGGCGGCGTGATCAACCTGGCCCTCGCCTACCAGCGGACCCACCGGTGCTCCCTGCCGGTGGCCGTCACGCTCGCCACACGGCACATCAACAGCACGATCCGCGAGTTCGAGGAACTCTACGGTGAGTTCAGGCCGGAGTTGACCCCGTCCGGCGTCGGCTACGTGGAGGGCATGGCCGGCTGGATCCGCGGTTGCTACTTCTGGTCCCGGACCGTGCCCCGGTACGCGGACACGATGGCGGCCCCCGTGGTGATCTGATCCGCTGCCCGACCGGTCTCCTTCACTCCAGGGTTCCCAGAGGGGCGGAAACGCAGCAGATTACCCCGAAAAGTTGAGACCCGAACCGCTCCTGCGGGAAATTCACCCTCCCTGTCGACCTCCTGCTCCGACCCGGCCAAGGGGCCTGGACGAGGGCGTACGCTCGCCCCGTCCGGCGGGGAGCAACGACAGGAAGCGGTAGACCACATGGCCCATGGGCTGCGGCAACCGATCACCGAGCACCGGCCTCTAGTCGAACGCGACGAGGAACTCCAAGCCATCGACCACGCGTTGGCGGAGCTCCGTGACACCGTCGACGGTGTGCCCCGACTACCACGCGGCGGTCTGCTCGCCTTCACCGGTGAGGCCGGGCTGGGCAAGACGACACTCATCGCGGCGGCGCGCGCCCGCGCCGCCGCCCTCGGGTTCACGGTGTTCTCCGGCAAGGGCGGCGAGAACGAGCGGGGGATGGCGTTCCGCGTCGTCCGCCAGGCCATGCAGCCCATCCTGGCCAGGATGAGCGAGACGGAGCGTCGGGCCTTCCTGGGCAGCTGGTACGACATCGTCGGCGCCGCGCTCGGTCTCGAGGCGACGGACACCGCTCGGATGCCGGACCCGACCGGCGTACGCGACGGCCTCGACTGGGTCATGACGCGCCTGACGATGTTGAACTCGCCTGTCGTTCTGCTCCTGGACGACCTGCACTGGGCCGATGCCGAATCCCTGGACTGGCTCGCCTCCTTCGCGCCCCGGGTCGCGAACCTCCCGCTGCTGATCGTCGTCGGCTACCGGCCCGACGAACTTCCGTCCGACGCGACCTCTTTCCGTGCGCTCGTCGAACACCATGAGCAGCGCCCGCATGTGCTGTCTCCGCTCGGCGAGGCCGGTGTGGCGCGGATCATCAGGGAGGAAGTGGGTGAGGAAGCCGAGGACGAGTTCTGCGGCGAGTGCTGGACGGTCACCGGCGGGAGCCCCTTCGAGGCCGTCGAACTGGCCATCCGGCTCCGTGAGCGGAAGGTGCGGGGCACCCAGGAGGAGGTGCCCGTGATGCGGGACCTCGCCGCCGCGGTCAAGGGCCCCGGCCTGATCGAGCGCCTCAAACGGCTCGGCCCGGGCACGGTCCGCTTCGCGTGGGCCGGCGCCGTCCTGGGTGGGCCCTTCTCACCGGAGGTCGCCGCCGACCTCGCGGTGGTCGGCAGCGAGGAGGCCGCAGAGGCGGCCGAGAAGCTGCGCGCCCGCCGCATCCTCGCGG
This sequence comes from Streptomyces lomondensis, assembly GCF_014651035.1. Classification (GTDB taxonomy): domain Bacteria; phylum Actinomycetota; class Actinomycetes; order Streptomycetales; family Streptomycetaceae; genus Streptomyces; species Streptomyces lomondensis. The sequence goes on along the minus strand of NZ_BMWC01000004.1, from coordinate 266,018 downwards.
ACGCCGACGACCCCGCGGGCGGCCTGGAGTTCGTCCACCCGCAGATCGCCACGACGATCTATCGCGACATTCCTCCGGGCCTGCGGGTCGGCATGCACAACGCGGCTGCCCACGCCGCCCAGGTGGTCGGAGCCGACCCCACCGTCGCCGCCCGGCACCTGCTGGAAGTTCCCTGCGACGGCCGGCCCGAAGCGGTCGCGTGCCTGCGCGCCGCCGCGCGTGAGTACCTCCGCGCCGGGGCCCCGGAGGCCGCCCGGCGCGTGCTCACCCGAGCGCTGCGGGAACCGCCCCCTGCCGAGGACCGCGCCGCCCTTCTCCACGAGCTGGCCTGCTCGACCTTCCTCATCGAGCCCACGGCCACGGTCAGCCATCTCCGGGAGGCGCTGACGGAGCCGGGAATCGACCCCGACCTGCGCGCCTCCATCGTCTACCGGCTGACCCAGGCGCTGGCCCACACCGACCGGCTGACCGAGGCCGCGACCGTGGCCGCCGACGAGGCGCGGCGCGCCACCAACGCGCGCGTCAAACTGCGCATGCAGGCCGACCACTTCGTATGGAGCGCGTTCCGCGCCGACGAGCCCGACTCGTCCGCCCGCTCGCGGCGGCTGGCGCGGCTGGCGGACAAGCTGACCGGCCGTGGCCTGGAGGAGCGCTACATCCTCGGTCTGCGGGCCTGGGACGCCCTCGTGCGCGGCGAGCCGCGGCGGACCGCCCTCGAGTACGCCGAGGAGGCCCTGCGCGGAGGGATGAGCTGGACCGACGAGAACCGCGGCTTCGAGGTGCCCGCCGCGGTGGCCCTGCTGTTCATGTACTGCGACCAGCCACGGCGGGCCGAGGAGCTCTTCGCCGAAGGCATGGCCGAGTGCGAGCACATGGGGTGGCGCGGCTCCCATCTGGCGCAGGGCCAGACGCTCCTGGGCTACATCCGCTACCGCCGTGGCTGCCTGCCCGAGGCTGAGGAACTCGTCCGGGCCGGGCTGCACACCGCCGAGCGCGTCGAAGGAGCGGTGCCCGCCCAGTGGTTCGCCATCGGCATTCTCATCCAGACCCTGCTGGCCCGGGGGCGGACCGGCGACGCGCGCCGGCTCGCCGACAGCTACCACTACGGCGACGTGGTCCCCAACGCCGTCATCTTCCCGGATCCCCGCACGGTCTACGCCGACCTGCTCCTGGCGGAGGGGCGACTCGCTCAGGCGGCGCGGCTGTTGTCCAAGGTCGGGGACTGGCTGGAGGCGCGGGACTGGCGCAACCCCGCGTGGTGCCCCTGGCAGCTCGGACTGGCCTCGGCACTCGCCCGGACCGCCCCTGACCAGGCGGTCCGCCATGCCCAGGACGCCGTCAAGCGGGCCCGGGACTTCGGCGCCGCGTCCGCGATCGGCCAGGCGCTGCATGTCCAGGCGGAGGTAACGGGCGGGCAGGCGGCGCTCGATCTGCACGCGCAGGCTGTCGACCATCTGGAACAGTCACCCGCCGCGTACGAACTGGCCCGGGCCCAGGTGAGCCACGGCGCCGCGCTGGCCCGCAACGGCCATCTGCACGACGCCGCCGACCGGCTCTACCAGGGCTTGGAGGGCGCGGTGCACTGCGGTGCCGAGGGTCTGGCCGCCCGGGCCAGGCGGGAGCTCTCCGCCGCGGGACTGCGCCCGCTGCCCCTGCGCTACGCGCAGACGGACATGCTGACGGCCCAGGAACGCAAGGCCGCCGAGATGACGGCCCTGGGCCACCCGGCATCGGTGGTCGCGAAGGACCTTCGGCTCACCGAGCAGGGCGTACGGCACCTGCTGTCCTCCGTGTACCGAAAACTCGGCACGGACGCATCCGGCCTCCCCGACGCCCTGCCGAACCGCTCCCGACACGAGCGGTAGCGCCCGGGAGCCCGGCCGCGCACCGCCCCGACCGCCGGTTCGCTCATCGCGCCTTCGCATTGTGCTGCGCCCGATGCCCCATCACCTCCCAGAACCTCCGCAGCTCGCCGAGGTGCGCGCGGCGTTGCCACGAGGCCTTGGGGCGTAGGGGCGAGCGGGAGCGGGACAGCAGGGTGAACTGGGCGCGGCAGAAGGCCTCGCCCAGTTCCACGCGCTGGCCGTCGAGGCCCTTGGGCGGGTAGGGGCACAGTTCGAAGGCGCAGTCGTCGCGGCAGTTGGAGCCCGCCTGGGAGGAGGCCGTGCGGACGGCGGTGCGGCCCGGGTCGAGCGGGGTGCGGTCGAGGGTGAGGCAGGGCGGCAGGTCGGGCCGGGCGGTGTGCTTCAGGCGGCGGATGCGGTCGGTGGGCCAGTCGCCGCGTTCGGCCAGGTTCAGGAGCAGCAGCACGTCGGCGAGGAGTTGCTGCGCGCTCGGGTGCAGGGCGCTCCAGCCGGTGGACGGCGGGATCCAGAGGTTGTGCTTGCGGGCCTCGCCGCGGGAGGTCTGGGAGCCGACGTGGGCGGCGACGCCCGACTCGTCGATCCACAGGAACCGTTCGGGCTGCCGGGTCTCCAGCGCCCAGACGCACAGCTTCCCGGCCGCCGTCACGAAGGGGTGCTCCGGTTCGCCGTCGGGGCGGGCGAGCCACTGGCGGACCTGCTGCGCGGGGTCGGACCCGTGGCCTCGGGAGGGGAACCCGGCCGTGGCGCCGTCGGGCAGGTCCCACAGGGTCAGCGCGTGCAGCAGGGTGAGGCGGGTGAACCAGAAGCGGGTGCGCTTGAGCATGTCCCACGCCTGCTCGCTCAGGTACTCGCGGGCCTCGGGCCGGGCGTGCGGATGCCGGTGCCGGCGGTTCGCCGCGTACTTGAAGCCCTGGGCCAGCGCGACCTCCACGCTGAGGTCGAGTCCCGCGGGCGCGTCGGCGCTGTCCTCGGGGATGCCCACGCGCCGCACCCAGCTCTCCAGGAACGCGTACGGCGTGTCCTGGTGCCGGTGGGTGGTGACCGAGCCGACGAGCAGCGGGACCAGCCAGGCGCACAGGGTGTTGTCCCGCCACTGCCGTTCCTCGGCCTCGCGGTCCTCGCGCTCCCGCCGGCGTTCCTGGCGCCGCTGCTCCTCGCGCTCCTTCAGCTCCCTCTTCATCCGCGCGACCTGCCCTTCGCCGCGCCGGCGCTGCCTGGTCTCCCGCTCCCCCACCAGCTCGGGCTGCTGCCCGACCCACAGCTTCTCCCGCCAGTCCGGCTCCCGCTCGACGCGCTGGCCCACGACGACCTGCGGCCCGCGCAGCCGGGGCTGGAGCGCGGCGAAGGCCAGGTCGCCGCCGGCGCCGATCTCCTGGGCGATGGCCAGCCGGACCGCGTACGAGGGCTCCAGGCGCGCGATCTCGAACAGTTCCAGGTAGGCGGGCCGCAGGGTCTGCCGCTGGGCGACCCCGCGCATGGCCTCCCCGAACCGGGTCACGAGCAGGGCCTTCGCGGTGCGCAGGGTGTGCGGGTCGCGGGCCCGCAGGTCCGGCCAGGACGTGCACAGCCGCATGGCGATCAGGTGCTGCTCCGGCCGGGCCTCGACGCTGTCGATCTCCAGGGCGGCGGCGTACAGCTCCAGGGCCTTGCTGTGCAGGGTGCGACCGAAGAGGGGGCGTACCCCCTGTTTGTCGTTGTTGTCGTGGCCGGTGGTCCGGACCGTCTGCGCCTGGCAGGCGGCCTCCATCAGCAGGTCCCGGGCGGCGCTCACCGGGCACCATCGTGTGCCGTCCGGGCCCGCCGCGCCCGGTTCCTCGTGGACGCAGGCGCCGTCCGGGAGCCGGGAGTGCAGCACCATGGCGATCAGCAGTTCCCGGCCGGGGCTCTGGAGGGCCGCCGGGAAGTAGCGGCCCTCGGTCGGCTGCGCCGGGACGTCCGGGTGGATCACGGCGTTCAGGAAGCGGGCCCCCAACTGGGCCTGGATCACGCTGTGCTGGAAGCGGACGCGGTCCCCGCCGAGCTCGACCAGCTCCATCCGGGCACCCCAGTGGGCGGCGAGCCTGAGGTCGATGCCGCTGTCGCCGACCCTGCGGGCCAGTTCCCGGACGATCTCGGGGAAGCGGGAGCGGTCCGGGTCCTGCTCGTCGACGACGTCGGTGAACCGTACCTCGGAGGTGTCCAGGGCGAGTCCCACGCAGGCCAGCGCGGACAGGTAGTGGACGGTCGAGCGGCGCTCCTCCGGGGAGAGCGGCAGGTCCGGGCGGAAGCGGCCGCTGATGAGGGCGCTGAGCCAGGTCTCGAACAGGTGGAACCGCAGGGACGCCCGGTCACCGCCCCGGGTCTCCACGGCCTCCTCCTCCCCGGAGCCGCTCAGGGCGCGCTCCAGGAGTCCCTGCTCGTGCAGTTCGGCGGCGATCTCCAGGTAGGTGGGGGCCTCCGCGATGCCGGCCCGTTCGACGATCCAGTCCAGGCGCTGCCGGTCCTCCCCGGCGCCCCCGGACGAGATGTAGGTGAGGGCGGCCTCCTCGCTGAGCGGCTCCAGCTCGGTGAGGGAGGCCTCCATGCCGCGCAGCGAGTCGTGCGGCCGGGAGGTGATGATCAGCGGCAGGCCCTCGTCGTTGGCGCGGCGGATGGCCAGCCGGATGATGCTGTCGCGTTCCTCCGTCAGGCCCTCGGCGGTCAGCGCCTCCTCCAGCCCGTCCGCGAGCACCACGATCCGCCCCTGCTGGCACAGCCGCCGCCACACCTTCTCCGCCTCGGCGTCGGAGCGGATGTGTCCCTGCACCTCCCGGTAGAAGCGAGCGAAGGCCAGCTCGCGGAAGTCCAGGCTCTCGTCGGCGGCCCGCAGCCGCAGCGGCACGGGCACCGCCCCGCGCTCCGCGAGCCGCTGGGTCAGCAGCACCACCAGCGCCGTCTTGCCGGTGCCGATGCCGCCGACGACGACGTGCGTACGGCGGAAGCGGCGGTCGCGCAGGTCCTCCATGAGGACGGAGCAGAGCTGGTCGCGGCCGACCACCCGGCCGAAGATGCCGCCCGCCGTCTCGACGAGTTCGTGGGGGTCCAGACGGGCCTTCCTCAGGTAGGCCCGGCGCACATGGCTGAACCGGAAGAACAGGTAGGTGACGGTGGCCAGGGCGAGGGTGAGGAAGGGCATGAAGAGGGACTGGAGGACGGTGCAGCTGAACCCGTCGTCCGGCTTGCACTGTTGATCAACCCATCTGACGGGTGATTGGAAGCTCTTCTCCTGCGGCAGGGTGATCACGGCCGTGACGACCAGGAACAGCAGGAGCATCGCGCCGAGGAACGTCAGGACGAGCAGCGCCACGTACCCGCCGCTCTTGCGGACCCGCCAGACTCTGGTCCGGTCGTAGCCCTGTCGCATCAGCCGGCGCCGGTGCAGCGCGCGGCGGACGCCGAGCCCGTCGAGCAGCGCTCGCCGGAGCAGCCGGGACAGTCCCCCTTCGCGCGGCGGGGCGGGAGTCTGGGGAGCACTTGTACCACCGTTCACCCTGTGAGGGTTCCGTGCGGGCGGGTGCGCGAGCCGCCCGCGGCGCCGGATTCACCCGACGGAAGCGCCCGGGGCACCCGCCACCCGGCGGTACGCGGGGCCGTAGGTCCGCCGCCACCGACGATGCCGTGGACCTGCGGCCTCGTGCTCAACTTCCGTGCCGTCCCGTCCCCTTGACGGTGAACCGTTTCACTGCTTCCCTCGAAAGGCTGCCTATGGGAGCGCTCCCAACCACCCCCACGTGAAGGGAAGCCCGTGCAGACCTCCCCCCACCCCTCCCTCAGACGTGCCCTCCCCGCTCTCCTGACGGCCGTGCTCCTGGCCTGCCTGCTGTCCTTCAAGGGCGGCTCGCCCGCGCGGGCCGCGGCCGGGGACGGCTCGGTGTCCGACCCGAACATCACGTACGTCGGGCGCTGGGACACCTCCTCGGGCACCGCCGCGGTGCCCCAGTGGACCGGCGCCTATCTCCAGACCGGCTTCACCGGCACCACGGTGAAGGTCAGGGCCAGGAACGCGGTCAACTTCTACGCCAGCATCGACGGCGGCCCCGACGTGTTCCACGCGGGCGTGCGCGGCACGGTGGACCTCACCCCGCGCCCGCTGTCGCCCGGCACGCACACCCTGCGCCTGTCGTACCGCTCCGGCGACACGGTCTTCCAGGGCCTGGTCCTGGACTCCGGCGCGCGGACCGTCGCCGCCGGTGCCCCGTCCGGGCTGGTGGAGTTCGTCGGCGACTCCATCACCGCCGGCGCCCTCACCGACCGGCTCGCGCTGGACTCGTACGCCTGGAAGACCGGCGAGCGGCTGGGGATGCGGCACACGCGGATCGCCCGGTCCGGATACTGCCTGGTCGCCCAGTCGGGTTGCACGGGTCTGAGCGGGCAGTTCTTCAAGACGGGCAGCACCGGCGGCACGGACTGGGACTTCTCCCGCTACCGGGCGGACGCGGTCGTCATCAATCTCGGCACCAACGACATCGGGCACGGCGTGTCCGGCCCGGCCTTCCAGTCGGCGTACACCACGTTCCTGCGGGACGTGCGCGCCAAGTACCCCGCCGCGCATCTCTTCGCGGTGCAGACGCTCAAGAAGCGCTACGTCACCGAGACCAGGGCCGCCGTCAGCGCCCGCAACGGTGCCGGTGACGCCCGGGTGCACTACGTCGACACCACCGGCTGGCTCACCGACGGCGCCGACTACGAGGACGGCAACGGGCATCCGAACGAGGCCGGTCACTCCAGGTTCGCCGAGCGCCTGGCCCCGGTCGTCGCCGCCCGGCTGGGCAACGGCGCCGCGGCGAAGGCCGCCGCTCCCGGGCAGCCCGGCGATCCGAACCTCAAGTTCGTCGGCCGCTGGGACACCACCAGCTCCAGTACCGCGTACACGCCGTACTGGGCGGGCGCCTACTACCGGGCCGGCTTCACCGGACGCACGGTCAAGCTGAAGCAGCGCGGCACCATCGACCTGTGGGCGCGGATCGACAACGGGCCGGTGAGGTTCTACGACGACGTCAAGGGGACGGTGGACCTGACCCCGGCGCCCCTGGCCCCGGGCAACCACACGCTCCAGGTCAACTACCAGGTGGTCGCCGGTTCCTACAAGGGCGACGCCGTCTTCCAGGGGCTGGTCCTGGACAGCGGGGCGACGACCTTCGCGCCGCCGACCCCGGCCAAGCTGGTCGAGTTCGTCGGTGACTCGATCACCGTGGGCACCACGACCTCGCAGAACGCCCGTACCGCGTACGGCTGGCTGATCGGGGAGCGGCTGGGCGTCGAGCACACGCAGATCGCGCAGGGCGGCGCGTGCCTGGTGGCCGCGGCGGACGGATGCGTGGGCCTGGAGCGGCAGTTCACCAAGCTCAACCCGAACGCGGCGACGCCGGACTGGAACTTCTCCCGCTACCGGGCCGACGCGGTCGTCATCAACCTCGGCACCAACGACGTCGGGCACGGGGTGAGTTCCACGCAGTTCCAGTCGGCGTACAGCAGCCTGCTGCGCAAGGTCCGGGCCGCCTACCCGCAGGCGTGGATCTTCGCGCTGGAGACGTTCCGCGGGCGGTACGTCCCGCAGACCGAGGCCGCCGTGCGGGCCGCGGTCGCCGGCGGTGACGCGCGGGTGTCCTTCGTCGACACGACCGGATGGCTGGGGTCGGACGATCTGACGGACTCGGTGCATCCCAACGACCGGGGGCACCGGGTCATCGCCGACCGGCTGGCACCGGTCATCGCGGCGAGGATCGGGGCGTAGACACCCCGGGGGCGGGCCTCACAGCGGACCGGGGCCCGCCCCGCCCTTGAGGCGGTCCAGGTCGGAGGGGCGGACCTGGATGACGACCAGGGCGATCAGCGCCGCGGCGACGGTGAAGATCGCCGCCATGATGAAGGCGGCCGAGACGCCAGAGGTGAGGACCTCGTCGGACCAGGGTTTGGGCAGTTGTCCGGTGCGTTCGAACCTCAGGCGCTCGGCCGGGGTGGCCTGCTGGAGGAAGTCCGGGACCTGCTTCTCCGCCTCGTTGGTGCTGGCCGTGCCGTACATGGTGACCAGGATGGACAGGCCGAGGGAGCCGCCGACCTGCTGGGTGGCGTTGAGGAGTCCGGAGGCCGCCCCGGTCTCCCGGGTGGTGACGTTGGACAGCGCCATGAGCGTCAGCGACACGAACTCCATGCCCATGCCCAGGCTGAAGACGAGCATCGGGCCGAGGACGCTGCCCGCGTAGGTGGAGTGGACGTCGGTCAGGGTGAGCCAGGCCAGCCCGGCCGCCGCCAGGATGGCGCCCACCACCATGAACGGCTTGGGCCCGTACGTGGGCAGGAACCGCGAGGCCAGCCCGGCGCCGATGGCGATGACCGCGCTGACCGGCAGGAAGGCCAGCCCGGCCTGCAACGGGCTGAAGTCCAGGACGTTCTGCACGAAGAGCGTCAGGAAGAAGAACATGCCGAAGATCGCGGCGGCCAGGCAGAGCATGATGCCGTAGGTGCCCGCGCGGTTGCGGTCGGCGAACATGTGCAGGGGCGTGATGGGCTGTCTGGAGCGCCGCTCGACCAGGATGAAGCCCGCCAGGACGATGACGGCGGCGGCGAACGAGGCCAGTGTGAGCGCGTCGCGCCAGCCGTCCTGCGCGGCTCTGATGAACCCGTAGACGAGCAGCACCATGCCCACGGTGGAGGTCAGCGCGCCGGTGACGTCGAAGTGCCCGGGGTGCCGTTCGGACTCCCTGATCCAGCGGGGTGTGGCGAGGGCGATGAGGAGCCCGATCGGGACGTTGACGAAGAGCACCCACCGCCAGTCCAGCCACTCGACGAGCAGCCCGCCCGCCAGCAGCCCGATCGCGCCGCCGCCCGCCGAGACCGCGGCGAACACCCCGAAGGCCCTGTTCCGCTCCGGGCCTTCCCGGAAGGTCGTGCTGACCAGCGAGAGGGCGGTCGGGGACGCGATGGCGCCGCCGACGCCCTGGAGGGCGCGGGCGGCGAGGAGTTGGCCGGAGTTCTGGGCGAATCCGCCGAGCAGGGAGGCGAGTGCGAAGAGCAGTACTCCGAACACGAAGACCCGTCGCCTGCCCAGGATGTCGCCGGTCCGGCCGCCGAGCAGCAGCAGGCCGCCGAAGGTGAGGGTGTAGGCGTTCACCACCCAGGACAGGCTGGTGGTGGAGAAGTCCAGCGAACTCTGGATGTGCGGCAGCGCGATGTTCACGATGGTGATGTCGAGGACCACCATCAGCTGGCACGAGGCGATGACCAGAAGCGCCATCGCGCTTCCGCCACCACCGGTTTCCCTGGTGGTGGTCGTCTGTGGTGAGGCCGGCTGCGGGCTGCTGCCTGCGGTGTCCACCGTTCGACGGTACGCCCGCCTCCCGGACCTCACCACTCGATCAACGTCAGCCTGTGCGGCCCCCTTTAGTGGCGGCGGACGACCGAACTGAAATTCACGACATATGCGGCGATAATCCGTTCTAGGAGGTGCAGAGGACCGGAGCATGCCGGAGCGGGTACGGGGGCCGCACAGCCGAGTGGGAGCGACATTGATCCGCGTTCTTCTCGTCGAGAACACCCGCCTGGTGCGGGGAGCGTTCGCCGCTCTGCTGTCGCGTGAGGACGACATCGACGTCGTCGCGGAAGCCGAGGGCAACGGTGAGGTTCTCGCCCGTGCCCTGTCCTGCCGCCCGGACGTGGTCGTGATCGACGTGGACTCCCGGGAGGGCGAGGAACTCGCCGCCACAGGCGAGCTGAGGGCCCGGCTCCCGGACTGCCGGATGCTGCTGCTGATGGCCTCGACGACACCCGAGCGGTTGCGCCGCATGCTCGATCTGCATGCCGCCGGCGTCATCTGCACCAACGCCCCGGCCGACCGTCTGGTCCACGGGGTCCGCAAGCTGGTCAGGGGGCAGCGGTTCATCGACCCGGAGTTCGCGCTGGTCGCGCTGGACGCGGGAGAGAACCCGCTGACGCCGCGCGAGGTGGAGGTGCTGCGGCTGGCCGCCGACGGCACCCCCACGCGGGACATCGCCGAGCGGCTGTCGCTGTCCGTGGCGACGGTGCGCAACCACCTGTCCGCGATCACGCGGAAGACGGGGGGACGTAATCGGATCGACGCGATCCGGATCGCCCGGGAGTCCGGCTGGGTGTGAGGCGGCCTCTGCCGCGTCCCTTCCGGGATGTTCGCGCGCGTCCCGAGATGCGCTGCGCGGTCATCCGCAGCGCCGCGGCCATCCCGGTGCGCGCCATCGCCCCGGCCGTCGGACGCGCCGGCCGGTCACCGCTGCCCGGGGCGGCGCCGGCCGCGCCCCAGTGGCCGACCAGGTCGCGGTAGAGCGAGGACGCGGCCATCAGCTGCTCGTGGGTGCCGAGGGCGAGTCGCGTGCCGTCCATGACCAGGACGCGGTCGGCCCGCAGCGCCGAGCTGATGCGGTGGGCCACGACGATCAGGGTGCCCGGGCCGCGGGCGAAGGCGTCCTCGGCGACGGCCTCGGCGAACGGGTCGAGGTGGCAGGTCGCCTCGTCCAGCAGCACCAGCCGGGGCGCCGGGAGCAGGGCGCGGGCCAGGGCGACGAGCTGCCGCTCACCGGCCGAGAGGCGCCGCGGGTCCAGGGGCGCGTCGTAGCCGCCGAGGCGCTCGACGAGGGGCGCGGCCCCCACGGCACGCACCGCCGACTCCACGTCCGCCCGGGGCGCCCCGGGGGCCAGGTAGGTGAGGTTCTCCGCCAGCGTGCCGGCGAAGACGTACGCCTCCTGGGGGATCAGGACGCGGTGCCGGGCCAGACCCTCGCCGCGGCCGACCAGAGCACGGACGGGCAGGTCATCGAGGTATACCTGCCCGGCCTGCGGTTCGAGCACCCCGGCGATCAGGGCCGCCAGGGTGGACTTCCCCGCGCCGCTCGGGCCGACCACGGCGAGGTGCTCACCAGGCCGCAGGAGAAGGTTCACATCGCGGAGCACCGGGTCCGCGGACCGCGCGTAGGCGAAGGTGAGACCGCGCACCTCCACGCGACAGGCACCGGGCCGGGCCACGGACGGGCCGGCCTCGCCGGCTTCGCGCCCCCCGGGCCAGGACGCGGCAGCGCCCTGCGCCTGCTCCGGACGGGACGCCGCGGCATCGGACGCCCCGGGCCCGGACGCCGTCACACCCCGCGCCGACCCGGGACGGGACCCCGCAGCACCGGACTCCACGGCGTCGGACGCCGTCACACCCTGCCCCGGCCCGGGGCGGGACTCCGCTGCGACCTCGGCCATCCGGCCGACGGTGACCAGGAGCCACAGTCCGCTGCTGCCGAGGCCCTGCACGAAGCCCTGGAGGGCCGGCTGGAGGGCCTGGGAGACGTAGGTCACCGCGCCGAGGATCGCCCCCGCCGTCACGCCGTTGCGCACCAGCCAGGGCGCCGCGACCAGGATGAGCAGCAGGGGCACCCAGCCGCTGATGCCCAGCGCGGCGGTCCGTACCGCGGTGAGCCGGGCCAGCGACAGGGTCGCCCGTGCCGCGTCGTCGACGTGCGCGCCCGCCGCCGCCCCCATCCGGTCCTCGGCGCCGCAGGCCACCACGTCCCGCAGCCCGCCGGTCAGGTCGCCCGCGGTCCCGGCGACGCGCTCGTCCGCCAGGATGACCTCCCGCTGACGCGCGGCCATCGCCCGCAGCGCCGCGGCGAACAGGGCGAGCCCGAGCAGCAGCGGAGGCAGCACGAGGGCGACCAGGACGATGAGGCCGGCCAGGCCCAGCAGCACGCCGACCGCGGTGACCAGGAAGCCCTGGACGAACAGCACGATCGCGCCGTAGGCGTCCCGGGCCCGTTCCACGTGCTCGGTGAGCCGTGCCACTCCGGCGGTGTCGGCCGGCTCGCCCAGGCGGGCGGACCGGTGCAGGGTGCCCTCGGTCACGAGGGTGGTCAGCTCGTCGCGGAAGGGTTCGATGAGCGCGGCGAGGCCGAGCACGGCGTGCCGGGTCGCCCAGGCTCCGACCACATAGGCGGCCGCCAGCGCGCCCAGCCAGAGGAAGCCGGTGGCCGGCCGGTCGGCGAGAAAGCCGCGGTCGACGGCGCGGGCGACGAGCCACCCGGAGAGAAAGGCGGGCACGGCCTGCACCAGCGACCAGGCCACGAGCCGCCCGTACTCCCGGCGCCGGCGGCTCAGCGAGGAGCGCAGGATCTGGACCGAGCGCCGGCTCACCGGGCACCCCCCGCGCCCGTACGGACCGGCGTCCTGGTCACGGAGAGCGGCTGGAACGCCGCCCGGTACTCGGGATCCGCCCACAGGCCGCGATGCGTCCCCCGGCCCCGGACGCCGCCGTCGGCGAGCCAGACCACGAGCTCCGCCCGGTCCGCCGTGGAGGCCCGGTGGGTCACGATGAGACGTGTGCGGTCGGCGAGCGCGCCGGTGAGCACCTGGCTGATGTGGTGCTCGGTCACGGTGTCGAGGCTGGCGGCGACGTCGTCGAGGATGAGCACCCGCCCGGCCTGGACGAACGCCCGGGCCAGCCCGACCCGTTGCGCCTCCCCGCCGGAGAGCGGGGTGTCGGCGACACGGCTCGCGTAACCGGCGGGCATGCGGCGGATGAACCCGTCGGCCCGCGCGGCCCTGGCCCGCGCCGCCAGCTCCCCGGGGGACGGGGAGCCCGACCCGAACCCGATGGCGTCGGCGAAGGTCTCGCCGAGCAGCACCGGGCGTTCGAAGCCGTACGCCACGGCACGCCGCAGCTCCTCGCGGGCGAGGCGGCGCAGCGGCACGCCGTCGAGCAGGACCTCGCCCTCGTCCGGGTCGACGAGGCGCCCGGCCAGCGCGGCCAGCAGCGACTTGCCGGCCCCGGAGCGGCCGACGACGGCGACGAGGGCGCCGCCGGGGATCGTCAGGTCGAGGTCGTTCAGGACGGGGCCGTCCGCGCCCTGGACGGTCACGCCCCGGAACTGAAGCCGTCCGGGGCCTTCGGGGAGTCGCTCGCTGCCGTACGCCATGGCTGGTTCGGCGATCACCTCGGCGACCCGAGCGGCCGCCGCGCGGGCCTGGGCCAGTTCGTTCAGCGAGGACATCACGCCGCCGATACCGGCCGCCATGATCACGTACTCGCTCGCCGCGAGCACCTCTCCGGGCGTGATGCGCCCCTGGGTGAGCCCCAGACCGGCCACCGCCAGGACGGCGACCACGAGCAGCGGGACGACCAGGTCTCCGCGTGCCGAGATCCGCGCGAGGGCGTTCCACATGCCCAGTCCGTGCCGGTGCACCTCGGGAAGGGGCGCGAGGACTCGCTGGGCCTCGCGGTCGAGGGTCCCCGCCGCGGTGATCGTGCGGATGCCGCCCAGGGCGTCGACGAGCCGTGCGGCGATGGTCCCCTGCACCCGGAAGTAGCCCTCGCCGGCGTCGGAGATGTCGCGCAGGAAGGCCCGTACCAGGAGAACCAGGATCGGCATGCCCGCGAGGAAGGTGAGGCACAGCCAGTAGTCGATGAGCGCCAGGGCGACGATCGCGCCGAGCGGGGGGACGACGCCCATGACGATCCACACCAGGCCGGACGCGGCGTCCCCGGTCCGGGCGGAGTTGCCGACCAGCCGGCTCACCAGGTCTCCCGGCGTGAACCTGCGGGTGGCCCGGGTGCCCAGCGCCAGCACGTGCCGCAACAGGGTGTGCCGCAGCCAGGCGGTCGACCGGGCCTCGGCCGCCTGCCCGACGAGATCGTCCACGGCGTCGACGGCCACCAGGACGAAGACCAGCACGCCGCTCAGCGCGAGCCATCGCGCCACGTCACCGTGGCCGAGGACGGCGTCGAGGGTGCGGCCCATGACGGCCGGCAGCGCGAGGGTGGCTCCGGTGAGCAGCAGGGAGGTGAGCACCGTGACGCCCACCCAGACGCCGCCCCGCCGGGCCGAGGCCAGCAGCAGGCGGTCCGGCGCGCGCAGGCTCATGGTTCCTCCCGGCCGTCCCGTGGTGCGGGATCGAGGGAAACAGTTCGAGGGAAACAGGTGGGCGGGGACGCGCTGGGCGCCCCCGCGTCGCGGGTCACTTGCCGCGACACAGCAGCGCACTGAGGTTGCTGGCGCCACCCGCGCAGAGCGTGACGCTGAGCCGGCTGTGCCGGCCCTTGCCGCCCTTGCCTCCGCCGTAGGAGACGGTGGGGTCCATGGCCTGGAGCTCCAGGAGTGTCATGAGGGTTCACCTCCTCCCTGACCTCGTGGGGACGGGGAAACATGGCCGTGCGGCGCGTTCCGCCGCTCGCTGGGAGCGAGGAACGGCAGCCGTACGGGGCTGGTGTGCAGCGCGGAGCCGAGGGCGAGCAGGACTCCCGCGCTGCCGGTGGACAGGTCGGTGGAGAGCCGCATCAGCTGCTCGCCCGGGAAGGCCAGGTGGCCCCGGTAGGCGAGCGCGTGGCGGGACAGGTGGCGGATGTGCGCGGCGACCACCGGGTCGCGCTGCGCGGCCGTGCCCGGGGGATGCGGCCGGCTGAGGCAGAGGATCATTCCCGCCATGCCCTGGAAGAGCCCCGACTGGATGTAGAACCGCCCCCTGGCCGCCGTGCGGATGGCGGCGGACGCCGCGCGGAAGGCGTCGTCCTGGCGGTGGGCCAGGTAGTCGTCGAGCACGAGGCCGATCCCGGCGCTGCCGGTCCCCAGGTACGGCAGGGTCCGCCAGCCCTCGTCGACCTCCAGGGACCCTCCCTCGCGGGTGACGCAGCGGCGCAGGTCCTGCCGGAGTGCCGTGCCGGCCAGGTCGAGGAACTCCGGGTCGCCGGTGTGCTCGTACAGCCGCAGGAACATCAGGGCCGGTCCGGTCGAGCCGTGCAGCAGCCCGGCTTTCGGGGTCTCACCGTCGTCGGACCCCGCCTCGTCGGCCGGTCCCAGCCGGTCGGCGACGAGGCCCGCCACCGAGAAGGCAGCGTCGCGGAACGCGGGGTCGCCGGTGGCCGCCGCGAAGTGCTGGAGGTTCAGGCCGATACCGGCCAGGCCTCCGTGCAGGTCGAGCCCCAGTTGCTGCCACTGCTCGCCCAGGCACATGTCGAGGACCTTCGTCGCCTCCTCGCGGTGGCCGAGGTGGCCGAGCGCGTACGCGACGCCGTGCAGGCCGTCGTAGAGGCCGAGGCGCGCCCCGGGCTCGGGGTGCAGGGCATGCCGGACGAGCCACTCCTCGTGATCCGGGTGGCGGCCGGCGCCGACCGTGTCCAGCGCGTACAGCACCCCTGCCGCGCCGTGCGCCAGGCCCAGGCCCCCGCCCGGCACGGTGAACTGCTCGACGTCCCCCGGGAAGAGCCGGTCGTCACGGTCCGGTGTGGCGGCCGCCAGGATGGCGGCGGTCATGGACGCGCGGACGCGCACCCAGCTCTCGTGGTCCGGTTCCAGCCGCCGCGGCGCGCCGGAGGCCGCCCGTACGCCGGCGCCGTCCCCGGTGATCACCCGTACCGCGTCGTCGAAGAAGCCCGGGGGGACGGGGAAGATCCGGGCTGCCTCCTCGGCGAGCTGCCGTGCCTTCCCCGCGTCGAGCGGGAACAGGTTGGTGAGCGGCAGGAAGAGGAAGAGACGCAGGCAGGCCATCGCGTCGCGGTCGATGTCGGCACCCGTCAGGTCGCGCGGGACCGCGAACCCGGGGGCGGCGAGGCGCTGGCTTGCCCGGTCGGTCACGTCCGCGACGCCCTCGAAGTCGATCAGTACGAGACGGCCGTCGGGGCGGACCAGCATGTTGTCGGCGTGGAGGTCGCCCACGATCAGGCCCCTCGCGTGCACGGCGGCGACGGCGCGCTCGGCCTGGTCCAGCATGTCCAGCCCAGGCGGTGTGGCCCGCGGTGTCCATGTCGCTGCTCTCCGGCAGGACGAGGGGACAGCGTTCGACGAAGAGGCTGTTGAGCGTGGGTCCCTCGACGAACTCCTCGACCAGGAAGTGGTGCTCCCCCAGGACGAAGTGGTCGAGCAGGGCGGGCACGCAGTCGAGCCCGCCCAGTCGTTCGAGGGCGTCCCGCTCGCGGTGCTGCCTGGTGACCGCGTCGGCGCCGTCCAGGGTGAGCCCGGCGTACGGCCGGGCCTCCTTGAGCACGACCCGCTGCCCGGTCCGCAGGTCCTGGCCGGCGTAGAGGCCACCCCCGTTGGAGAAGTGCAGGGCGCTCTCGATGCGGTAGGGCAGGTCGGCGACGGTCGTCCTGTTGCGTTCGGCCAGGTGGGGTTCGAGGAAGGCGGGCAGGGTCACCCAGTCGGGCACCCGGAACACCGGTCCGCGCACGTCGGGCACGAGCCGCCCGGACGCGTCCTCGATCGCCGGCACCAGCTCGCCGTCGGGCGCCACACAGGTCCGGACGGCGAACCCCCCGTACCGGACGTACAGCGGTCCGTCACCCCAGCGCAGGTCGCTGAGGATGTACGGGCCCGGACGACCCGCCACGACGGGGCCCAGCTCGTGGAGGACCGTTTCGAGCTGGGCCTCGTCCGCCGGGTAGATCGTCACGAACTTGCCGCTGGATCCGCGGGGGGCGTACTTCGCGTTGGCGAGGAGGAGGTGGTCCTCGCTCGGCAGGAATTTGAAGGCGATACGACGGGGGACGCAGTAGTCCCATACGGCGGTCAGGACGTCCCGCGCCGTGCCGAGCGAGGCCGACACGTGGATCTTCCAGCCCTGCGGCGGAAGCACCAGGCCGTCGGGGGTGAGAACCACCCAGCTTTCCAGATCGGACCGGACCCACCCGTCCGGGGCCGGACATCGCGCCAGTTCGAAGCTGTCGCTCTGCCCTTTGGCACGCGCGGGCGTGTCGTAGAAATCCGGGTCCATGAGGCAGAACGCCTCGTAGCGCATGTCCACGGGAGTCTCCCGGGTCTCTGCCGATGGGCTCGATGCCCGCGAGGGGCTCGATGCCGGTAAGGCGGATCCATGGCTCCTGAGATGAGTGGAGCCTTCTGGACTTCGTGGGGGGAACGTTCACCCGGGGTCACTACCGAGGATTGCAGAGTCGATCGCCGCGGAACACCTCCGTTTGTCACGCGTGCGGCGGGAGATCGTCACCCCGGGGCCGGGAGAAACGGCGATGCGCCCCGGGTGTTTTCGACCGGGTCCGCGGTCAGCGCCCGCCGCGGATCAGCCCCGTCAGATAGCGCCACAGCGAGGAGCGCTGCCGGGCGGACTGGTCCGGCAGGACCTCCTCGGCCACCCCCGGCACGGGGTCGTCCACCATCGGCCGCGCGGGCGGCGCCGAGGCCAGGGCGTACCGCACGGGCAGCGAGCGCAGGCCGCGCATGAACGGCGAGGACCGCCACGGCAGTTGGTCGGCGGGCAGGGCGAGGTCCAGGTGGGAGAACCGCTCGAAAAGACGCCCCACACCGGCCGCCGCGACCGTCGAGGCTAGCTCCCGCGCCGGGCACTGGCGCGGGCCCGCGCCCCAGGACAGGTGCGCCCGGGTGCTGATGGTGGTGCCGGAGGCGACGTGGTCGGCGAAGAGCGGGTCGGCGTGCGCGGCGGCCGAGGAGACCCACACCGGGTCGCCGGCCCGGATCGTGTAGTTGCCGAGCGGGGTGTCCCGGGCGGCGAAGCGCGGGACGAAGTTCACCAGCGGCGGCTTGCGCATGACCACCCGGTTCATGGTCTCCCTGACCATCCCGGCGGACAGGCTGGCGCGCACGCTGCTCTCCCCCGAGATGACCTCGACCACGGTGTTGGAGATGAGGATGCCGACGTGGTCGGAGGTCATGCCCAGCAGCATGAACAGCTCGCGGGCCAGGTGGTCGAGCGACAGGCCCGGGTGCGCGGCCAGCAGGT
Source organism: Streptomyces lomondensis (assembly GCF_014651035.1). Taxonomy (GTDB): domain Bacteria; phylum Actinomycetota; class Actinomycetes; order Streptomycetales; family Streptomycetaceae; genus Streptomyces; species Streptomyces lomondensis. The sequence continues at coordinate 248,445 of NZ_BMWC01000004.1, read as the reverse complement.
AGGAGGGGAAGTCGTCGCCGGGCTTCTCCAGCTTCAGCGCGGCCAGTTCGGCCAGCGTCGCCAGCAGGCGCTCCAGCGCTGCCTCGGCGTCCGGGCCCGCGTCGAGCACGCGCCACATGTCCATCAGAGCGTCGTCGCCCTGCGAGCCGGGGAAGCCGAGCAGATGGCTGGCCACCATCAGCGGCAGCGGCCGGGAGAACTGCGCGGACAGGTCGGCCACGCCCGTCCTGCCGCCCTGCCCGACCAGCGTGATCAGCTCGTCGGCGTAGGCGGTGACGGCGGACTTCAGGCGCTTGGCCTGGGGGTGGCGCGGGTCCTGGAAGGGCTTGAGGGCCACGTCCCAGGCCGTGCGCAACGGGCGGTATCCGGGGCCGCCCTGGATCAGGATGTGGTTGACCTCCAGGGACGGTCCGAGCGGCCAGTCGGCCGGGACCCGGCCCTCGGAGCGGGCCCGCCAGTTCTCCAGCCCCTTGGGCCAGCCGTCGTCGTCCTGGAGCACCTGGAGCGCCTCGCGGTAGCCGAGGACCAGCCAGGCGGGCACCCCCAGCAGGTCGACCGGCGCGACCGGGCCGTGCTGCTGCCGCAGCCGCTCGTACACGAGCGCGGGACGCGTCTCGTAGTCCCGGGTCAGCAGCGGTTGCGGACTCAGCGCCTCCAGCCGCGTGTCGTCCAGGTCCACGGATCCGCCGTCAGCCCACTGGGATTCCATCGTCTTGCCACCCTCCGACACGCCCTGTACCGGCACACCATCAGTCGGTAGCCGGAAACGCTCGGGACCCTACCCCAGGCGGAACGCACGGGTAACGAGGGGGGTGGGTGAGAGGACCGGCCCGGTCGCGTATCAGGGCGCGGCGTAGCCGAGTTGACGCCGCATATAGGGCGTCATGAGGGTCTTCGCCTTGGCCAGGGTGGTGGTGCGGCTGCCCAGGACCGCGGACTCGCCGCCTGGTACGGGCAGCACGGTCAGTCCGTCGGCCGGGCCGAACGGCACGATGAGCGGGGTGCGGTGCATCTGGCGGTAGAGGCGCGGCTCCTTGCGGTGCCTGCCCGAACTCTGGAGGTAGGCACGGATGTTGTGGGCGGCGAGGTCCGCCTGGGCGAGGGCGGCGGGGGTGATCTTGAGTTCGCTGACGTCGTTGACGTCGCCGACGGCGAACACGTCGAGCTTCCCCTCGACCCGGAGCGTCCGGTCGACCTTCACGTGTCCGGTCCCGTTCAGCCAGTCGCCGTGCCCGGCCAGGCGCAGCCAGAGCGTGTTGGGGGTGGTGCCGGTCGCCCAGAAGGACAGGTCGGCCTCGATGACGGTGCCGCGGGCGTCGCGGTAGGTGCCGAAGTCGTTGCCGGGGGACATGAAGGAGTCGAGCCGGACCTCCACGTCGTGGGACTCCAGCCAGGCGAGTGCCTTGCGTCCCGGCCGCTCGCTGCCGGTGGAGTGCAGCAGGGCCGGCCCGGAGTGGGCGAGGGTGACCCGGGCGTCCGGCCGGGCGAGGCGGATCTCGGCGCTGAGTTCGACGCCGCCGGGGCCGCCGCCGACGACGAGGACGTGCTCGGCCGTGGCGATGTTGCGCTGGTGCTCGGCGAACGACTTGGCCGCCTCCTCGGTGGTGGTGCCGGAGAAGCGGGCGGGCTCGGGGTAGTCGGCGCCGGTGGCGATGACGAGGACGTCGTACGGCAGCCGTTCGCCGGTGGCGAGGGCGACCTGCCGTTCGGCGGTGTCGATGCGGACGGCCTTGCCCGCGACCACCCGGCCGTGGTGCAGCAGCCGGTCGTACGGGATGAAGGGGGTGTGCGTCCACTCGGGCCGCACACCGGCGCGCAGCGAGGCGACGCGGTGGAAGAAGACCTCCTTGCGGTCCACCAGCGTGACCCGGGCCGTGCCGTCCAGCCGCTTCGCCAGCCGGACACCGGCGTAGCCGCCGCCGATCACCACTACGTCGCCGTCGAACACACCGAGTCTCCTGTGCCTGGTGGGGGGGTGCGAGTGCCGCCACGGACGGGCCCCGCTCGGCTCGACCCGGCGGCCACTCGACTGACGGTGACATTAGCCATTGAAAATTAAAGTGAATCTGGGATTCCGTGCACGTTCCGTGAAGACATCGGCACCCTGACCGCCCGTCACTTCCCCCAGATCTTCCGGTACGCCTCCCGGTAGCCCGCCGGGTCCCAGGTCGTGGCGCCCTCGCTGTTGTCGGCCGTGGCGATGTGGACGGGGGCCACATACCCGCTGGCGGGGCGGCCGGAGAAGGCGCGGTTGAACTCGTCGACGATCTGCCAGCCCTGGAGGGACAGCGGCTCGGGCACGGTGGCGGCCTGGTACTGCTCGCTGTCGATGCGCTGGAAGGCGGACGGGTCGCCGTCGCCGGCGCCGATGTTGAAGGGCGGGCCGGAGCCCTTCCGGCCGGCCGCGCGGAAGGCGGGTGCGGCGTCGGCGAAGTACAGGTCGTTGATGGCGACGGAGTGGGTCCACCGGTCCTGGAACCGGGAGAGCAGGGAAGAGATCTCCCGCGGGGTGCGGCTGCTCGCGTCCGGGATCGGGATGTTCTCCACCGAGAGCAGCCGCACCCCCTGACAGCTCGTCAGCTCCTTCCTGATGAGGTCGGACTTGTTCCTGGCGAAGGGGATCGAGGCGTCGGTGATGAGCACGACCCCGGCGCGGCCGTCCGAGTCGGCGATGATCCACTGCGCGCTGATGCGGGCCACGTCCTGGACGCGGGTGGTGACGTTGGTGAAGAGGTCGGGCTGCCGGCTGGGGCCGGGCTCGGGGACCGCGTGCCAGCCGATGAGCGGGATGCGCTGGGCGTTGGCCCGGGCGGCCTGCTGGGCCGTCGAGTCGGGGTCGAAGCCGCCGATGACGATGCCCGCGGGCCGCAGGGCCACGGCCTCGCTCATGGCCGCCTGGATCCCGGCCGGGGTGCCTGCGCCGTCGATCACCCGGACGTCCCAGCCGATGACCCGCGCGGCTTCCCGCACGCCGTTGGCGGCGCCCGCGACACCGGGGTTGGTCATGGTCTGGGCGACGTAGACGATCGTCCTGCGCGGCACCGCCCGCGGCCCGCTGGTGGGCCCGCCCCAGGGGATGTCGGTCCGCTCCGCCCGCGTGACGGCGGCCTGGGCCCTGGCGTGGACGGCGGGGCAGCCGTTCCGGCCGGTCGCCGTCTCGTCCGGGCCGTCCGACGAGCCGCGTTCGCAGCCGACGAGGGCGGCGGCCGTCGCCAGCAGGGCACAGCAGGCGAGCCGCGCGGTACGGACGGCGGGGGCGGCCTTGCGGGTGCGGTACACGGGAAGCTCCTGGAAGGAAGTCGGGGCGGCTCAGGGGGGTGTGCCGGCCGTGCCACCCTCCGGCGCCGCTGGGGACGGTGGCGGGGGCGGCGCGGCGGGTGTGTCGCGCGCCGCGGCACCGCCGCGCAGCCTGCGGCGGGCGGCGTATCCGGCCAGGCCGACGGCGATGAGCAGGGTGCCGCCGTGGAACAGCGGGACCGTCCAGAAGTCGGCGCCGAGCTGGGCGATGCCGGTGAGGCCGACGGCGAGGACGGCGACGGCGACGACGGTGCCGAGGGCGTTGGGCCGGCCGGGTCTGATCGCCGTGGAGCCGAGGAGGGCGCCGACGAAGGCGGGCAGCAGGTAGTCGAGTCCCACGCTCGGGTTGCCGATCTGCTGCTGGGCCGCGAGCAGCACCCCGGCGAAGCCGACGATCAGGCCCGAGGCGGCGAACGCGTAGACGGTGTACGTGCGGGTCGGGATGCCGACGAGGTCGGCCGCGCGCGGGTTCGACCCGACGACGTACAGGTACCGGCCGAGCGGCAGCCGCTCCAGCACCAGCCAGAGGACGGCCGCGAGGGCGAGCACGTAGAAGGCGGGGACCGGCAGGCCGAGGAACGAGGAGTCGTAGAGGTCGGTGAAGGCGGGCGGGAGGCCCTGGGGGCCGGGGACGATCCGGCCGCCGTCGGTGACCCAGCCGGTCACGGCGTACATCATGCTGCCGGTTCCGAGGGTGGCGATGAAGGAGTCGATCCGGCCGAACTCGACGACGACGCCGTTGAGGACACCCACCACCAGCCCTCCGGCGATCACGGTGAGGCAGGCGAGCGGCCAGGGCCAGCCCTCGTGCACCACGAGCTGCATCACCATCACATGGGCGAGGCCGAGGCCGTAGCCGATGGAGAGGTCGAAGGCGCCGGTGACGATGGGGACCATGGCGGCCAGGGCCAGGACGGCCGGGATCGACTGGCTGGACAGGATCGAGTCGACGGTGTCCAGGGTGGGGAAGGTGTCCGGCAGGGCGAGGGAGAAGACCAGCCAGAGCAGGGCGGTAAGGACGAGCAGGCCGTAGGCGCCGATGAGGTGCCCGCCCGGGCGGCCGGGGCGGCGCTGTGGCCGGGGCGGCGGCGTCATGGGCGCGCGGCGGTCGACGGGGGCAGGGCCGAGGCCGCCCGGGTGAGTCCGGCGACGGTGAGGGCGGGGCCGCGCAACTCGGCCGTCACGGCCCCGCGGACGAAGACCAGGGTGCGCCGGCACACGCTCGCGACCTCCTCGAAGTCGGTGGACAGCAGCAGGACCGCCAGGCCCGCCTCCAGCGCCTCCTGGAGCAGGCGGTGGACCGCGGCCTTGGCACCGACGTCGACGCCCGCGGTGGGCTCCTCGAGGATCAGCAGCCGCAGGTCCGTCCGCAGCCAGCGGCCGATCATGACCTTCTGCTGGTTCCCGCCGGAGAGCGTGGCGATCGGGGTCTCGCTGTCGCGGGGGCGCACCGCGAACCGGTCGAGCAAGGCGGCGGCCTGGGCGCGTTCGCGGCGGGGGCCGATCCAGCGGGGTGCCGGCCGGCCGCCCGCGCGGGGGTTGGCCATGAGGTTCTCCCGCACGGTCAGCTCGGCGAGGCAGCCCTCCCGCAGCCGGTCGCCCGGTACGAAGCCGACACCGCGGGCGACGGCCTCCGCGACCGTGCGGGGGTGGTACGGCCGCCCGTGGAGCACGGCCCGTCCGCCCAGGAGGGGCCGTGCGCCGGCCAGGGCGCGCCCCAGGTCCGTGTGCCCGGCGTCCGACAGGCCGACCAGGCCGAGGACCTCCCCGGCCGTGAGCTCCAGGCCGACCGGCCCGGCCCGGGCGGTGCGTACGCCGTCGAGGGTCAGCACCACCGGCGCGTCGGCCGGGGCCCGGGCGGGGCGGTGGGCGTCCGGTGCGGCCTCCTCGCCGACGATGTCGTGGACCAGGCGGGCGGGGCTGTGGCCGGCGAGCCGCCCGTGGCTGACGAGCCGGCCGTCGCGCAGGACGGCGAAGGCGTCGGCGACCTGGTACACCTCGTCCAGGCGGTGGGTGACGTAGAGGATGGCGTGGCCCCGGTCGCGCAGGTCGTGCAGGACGCGGAAGAGCCGGGCGCTGTCCGCGGCGGGCAGGCGGGCGGTCGGCTCGTCGAGGACGATGAGCCGCGCGCGTGCCGCGAGGGCCCGGGCGATCGCGACCAGGGAGCGGTCGGCGGGGGCCAGGTGGGAGACCGGCGCGTCGGGGTCGAGGTGCGCGGCGACGATCCGCAGGGCGGCCACGCAGCGCTCGCGGGTGCGCCGCCAGGAGATCAGCCCGCCCCGGCGGGCGTACCCGGTGGTCAGGGCGATGTTCTCGGCGACCGTCATCCAGTCCACGAGGCCGAGGTCCTGGTGGATGAAGGACATGCTCCGGGAGGCGGTATGGCCGCCGAGGGGCTGCCCGGCGACCGTGATCTGTCCCGCGTCGGCGTGGTGGACGCCGGCGAGGATCTTGATGAGCGTGGACTTCCCGGCGCCGTTGGGCCCGAGCAGGGCGAGCACGCTGCCGGCGTGGACGTCGAGGTCGACCCCGGCCAGCGCGACGGTCCCGCCGAACCGCTTGCTGAGCCCGCGGACGCGGACCAGGGGCTCCGGGCCGAGGGGCGAGGCCGCCTGCGCTGAAGTGTCGGAAGCGTCACGCACCCGAACAAATTACAGCATTTCGGACGCCTTTCAGGTGCGCTGCGCCTTCGCTGCGGCCCGCGGCCTCGTCACGCCGCGTCGAGCCCGCACTCGGCCCAGATGACCTTGCCCTCGGGGAGGTAGCGCGTGCCCCAGCTCTGCGAGAGCTGCGCGACGAGGAACAGGCCGCGGCCGCCCTCGTCGGTGCTGGCCGCCCGGCGCAGGTGGGGGGCGGTGTTGCTGGCGTCGGAGACCTCGCAGATCAGGCTGCTGCCGTACAGCAGCCGTACCCGGATGGGACCCGCCCCGTGCCGCATGGCGTTGGTGATCAGCTCGCTGAGGATCAGCTCCGCCGCGAACGCGGTCTCGTCGAGCCCCCAGTCGGCCAGTCGCCGCATGGCGGAGGCCCGGACCTCGCCGACGAGCGCCGGGTCGGCGGACAGCTCCCAGGTGGCGATCCGGTCGGGATCCAGGGCGTGGACACGGGCGACGAGCAGGGCGATGTCGTCGTGCGGGTGCGCGGGCGCCACGGTGTCCAGGACCGCCTGGCAGGTCTCCTCGGGGGCGCGCTCGGGGTGGGCCAGGGCCGCGCGCAGCTGCTCCAGGACCACGTCGACGTCGCGGTGCCGGTCCTCGATGAGCCCGTCGGTGTACAGGACCAGCTGGCTGCCCTCGGGGAGGTCGACCTCGACGGCGTCGAAGGGCAGGCCGCCGAGGCCGAGCGGGGGCCCGGCCGGCAGGTCGGGGTAGGTCACGGTGCCGTCGGGGCGGACGAGCGCGGGCGGCGGGTGGCCGGCGCGAGCCATGACGCACTGCTGTACGGACGGGTCGTAGACGGCGTACAGGCAGGTCGCGCCGATGACGCCGGCGCCCTTGCCGTCGGGGTCCTCCCGGTCCAGGCGTCCGACGAGGTTGTCCAGGTGGGTGAGGACCTCGTCCGGGGGGAAGTCCAGCTCGGCGTAGCTGCGCGCGGCGGTGCGCAGCCGGCCCATGGTGGCCGCGGAGAGCATGCCGTGGCCGACGACGTCGCCGACGAGGAGCCCGACGCGGGCGCCGGACAGGGGGATGACGTCGTACCAGTCCCCGCCCACGTCGGATTCGGCGGGCAGGTAGCGGTGCGCGACCTCGACGGCGTCCTGGTCGGGCAGGCCGTGCGGGAGCAGGCGCCGCTGGAGGGCCAGGACCATGGTGCGTTCGTGGGTGTAGCGGCGCGCGTTGTCGATGGACAGGGCGGCGCGGGTGGCGAGTTCCTGGGCGAGCGAGCGGTCGTCGTCCCCGAAGGAGCCCCCGGAGCGGTAGAAGCTGGCGATGCCCAGGACGACACCGCGGGCGAGCAGGGGCACGGCGATGAGGGAGTGGACGTGGGCCAGCAGGCGCGCGGTGTGCTCGGGGTCCTGGGCGAGCCAGCCCGCGGCGGCTTCCAGGTCCGGTTCCAGTACGGCTTCGCCGCTGGTCAGACAGCGCAGCTGCGGTGCGGTCGGGCCGAAGTCGATGCGCTTGCCGGGCGGGGTGAAGGGCAGGCCCTCGCGGACGCCGTGGACCACGGTGCGGCGCAGGTCGGCGAGCGGGTCGGCGGACTCCTCACCGCGCAGGACGGCATCGGGCAGGTCGATGGTGACGAAGTCGGCGAGGCGCGGGACCGCCGTCTCGGCCAGTTCCTCGGCGGTGCGGCGCACGTCCAGGGTGGTGCCGATGCGGGCGCTGGCCTCGGACAGCAGCTCCAGACGCCGGCGCGCGGCGAGGGCGTAGGCGCCGACGTGCGGCTCCCCCACCATCAGCAGCCCCCTGGCCGGGAACGGCGAGTCGGGACGCTCGCCCACGGCGCCCCGGCCGCCGTCGGCCGCGACGGTCTCCCCCGACCGGGCCGGGCCCCGACCCCTGCCGACCGTGACGCCCTTCCCCGCCCTGGCGCCGCCCGGGCCCTCGCCTGCCGTGACGGCCTCGTCCCGACCGGCGGCACTCCGGCCTCCGTCAGCCGTGACGCTCTCGCCCGACCCGCCGGCGCCCCGGCCCTCGCCTGCCGTGACGGCCTCGTCCCGACCGGCGGCACTCCGGCCTCCGTCGACCGTGACGGTCCTGCCCGGCCCGGCGGCGCCTCGACCCTCGGCTGCCGTGACGGTCTTGCCCGGCTCGGCCAGGACCCGGTCCCCGTCTGCTCTGGCGCTCTCGCCCGGGGCGACCGGGCCGAGGGCGGCGGCGGCTGCGAGGTGACCGGACGGCACGGTGAGGGACGGCCGTACGGCGCGGGGGGCGGCCGAGAGGGCGGCAAGGTCCGGCAAGGTGTCCAGCTGGTGAGGGAGGACGAGGGGCTCGCCCGCCGAGGAGCCGGGCAGCACGGCCTCCACGGCGAAGCCCCGCACGCCGGAGGCACTCACCATCGGACGGCTGACGAGCGTCACGCGCCGGCCGTCCGGCAGGGTCACGTCGACGGCGGCCCGCTGCGCACGGGAGATCAGCTCGGCGGCCTTGTCCATCAGGATCGCCCGGTCACGAGGGTGGAACTCGTGCGCCGGCGCGCCCCTCACGCCGCCGCGGCGCAGCCCGGCCCCTTCCGCGCCACTGGCCACGTACGCCCGCAGCAGCGCACGCTCGTGCGCGGAGCTCTGTCCCAGCAGCCGCCGCTCGATGCCCTCGGCCGCCCTGCGGATGGTGACCCCCAGCCCGGGCTGCTCGAAGCCGCGCGGATAGCCGAAGCACAGGACGCCCTCGATACGCCCGCTGAGCGGGTCGCGGACGGGCAGCGCGACACAGGCGCTGCCCTGAGAGCGCTCCGCGAAGTGCTCGGCGCCGTAGACGCGGATGAGCTGCCGCTCCGCCAGGGCCAGTCCGATGCCGTTGGTGCCGGCGACCTGCTCGGCGAAGACGAACCCGGGGACGACCTGGATGGCCGGGAGGTTCCTGACCATGGACGGATCCCCGAAGCGGCGCAGCAGGACCGTCCCGTTCGCGTCCGCGATCGAGATGTTGACCTGGCTGCCCGCGAACGTGGCCTGCAACCGGTCGAGCACGGGCACGGCGGCGCGGACGATACGGCCGCTCGGGTCGAAGTCCTCGCGATAGGGGAGATCGGACGTGCCCGGCGACAGGCCCAGGGAACGGCAGCGTTGCCAGGAGTTCAGGATGGACGGCCGCACGCCCGTCTCGACCGGCTCGCCCTGGAGAAACCGCTCACGCAGACGGGCGGGCCCCGTGCCCTCAGTCGCACGACCCGCCGGCTTCGGTTCCTCGCCGGACCGAACCACGCTCCGCCTCACTTGCGCCCGCGACAATCCGCTGGCCGGAAGAAATCCTGCTTTTCGGAAAAGAATCTTGCATTGATGAGGATACGGGCATTGCGGGCACGCGTCACGGTGTGCCGGACCCCTCGGGCGCAGCGACGGGCCACGTCCGACCCAAAAGATCTCGCGGCTGGGGTCGTCCGGTGAGGTCCACATGCCGGTGCACCGGGAGTGTGCTGAGACGAGCACCCGCAGGCCGGCGACAGCCTTCTCCCGCTCCTCCGTGGTGAGCCCTGCCTCATGGCGATCTGTCCGGCAGACGACAGCCGGACAGGAGGGATACGCAGGGATGGAAGCAGGCGGCGGCGAGGGCGTTCAGGCCAGGAAGCTCAGGCGAACGTGGCGGTTGGCATTGTCGACGTTGGTGTCCACCAGACACACCGACTGCCACGTCCCGAGCTCCAGTCGGCCGCCCAGGACCGGCAGGGTCGCATGGGGCGGGACCAGGGCCGGCAGGACGTGGTCGCGGCCGTGGCCGGGGCTGCCGTGCCGGTGCTGCCAGCGGTCGTCGGCGGGCAGCAGGGTGTGCAGTGCGGCCAGGAGGTCGTCGTCGCTGCCGGCGCCGGTCTCCAGAACGGCGATGCCGGCCGTCGCGTGCGGGACGAAGACGTTGAGCAGGCCGTCGCGGTCGCCGGCCGCGTCCCGCAGGAAGGACTCGCAGTCGCCGGTGATGTCGACGACCCGCTCGGTGGAACCGGTGGTGACGTTCAGAACTCGGGTGGTGAAGGCATCTGACATGCCACCCATCCTGACGTACGCACCGGGTTTCACCCGGACACACCGGACCGTGTGGTGATACCGGAGTCCACTGGACGAGACGCCCGTTGACCGTGCGCATGCCACCTGGCTAAGTTCGGGCGCATGTTGCGTTCAGCCCTGCTCACCACGCGCGGTCACATCGACCTGCTGCGGGTGGCCTCCGCCGCGTGTCGCCGCGGCTGCTGACGCCCTTCTCCTCCGTTTTCTTTTCCTCGCCTTTGTCGCGCCTGCCCGCTGATCGGTCCTGATCTCGCCGGCGCGGCGCAGACGAGGCGTGCCCTCACCTAGGCCCTCGGCCTTCGCTCTTGTCCTGTGGAGCCTTCATGAGCATCAGCCATGCCCCGCCTACGTCATCGACACCCGATATTTCGTCTATATCGGGTGCTGATCTCGACCTTCAGCCCCTCGTGCCCGCCTCCTCCCGCCGCGCCCGCGTCCCCCGCTGGCTGCGCCGCACCACCGGCCCGGTCCTGCTGCTCGCGCTGTGGCAACTCCTCAGCGGCACCGGCGCGTTGCCCCCGGACGTGCTCGCCTCGCCGGGCCGGATCGCCCAGGTCGCCGGGGACATGGTGGCCGACGGTTCGCTGCCCGCGGCCATGGGCACCTCACTCCGGCGCGTCGCGGCCGGGCTGCTGCTCGGCCTGGTCGTCGGCACCGGACTCGCCCTGGTCTCGGGCCTGTTCCGGATCGGCGAGGACCTCGTCGACGCGCCCGTGCAGATGCTGCGGACCGTGCCGTTCGTGGGTCTCATCCCGCTGTTCATCATCTGGTTCGGCATCGGCGAGGCGCCCAAGGTCGCCATCATCACGCTCGGCGTGACCTTCCCGCTCTACCTCAACGTCTACGCCGGAATCCGGGGCGTGGACGCCCAGTTGATCGAGGCCGGGGAGTCTCTAGGACTGTCGCGGTGGGGGCTCGTGCGGCACGTCGTCCTCCCGGGTGCGCTGCCGAACGCCATGACCGGCCTGCGCTACTCGCTCGGCATCGCCTGGCTCGCGCTGGTCTTCGCCGAGCAGGTCAACGCCGACTCCGGCATCGGTTTCCTCATGGTGCAGGCCCGGGACTTCCTGCGGACCGACGTGATCGTGGTCTGCCTGGTCGTCTACGCCTTCCTCGGCCTGCTCGCCGACTTCATCGTCCGCTCTCTCGAAAAGGTGCTGCTGCAATGGCGACCGACGTTCACCGGCCGGTGACCCCCCAGGCGGTCCACGTCGAGAGGCTCACCCGCTCCTTCGACGGCCGGGCCGTCATCGACGACCTGCGACTGGACGTCCGGCCGGGCGAGTTCGTGGCCCTGCTCGGCCGCAGCGGCTGCGGCAAGTCGACGCTGCTGCGCATCCTCGCCGGGCTCGACCGCGACATCGAGGGCACCGTCCTGGTGCCGCGCCGCAAGGCCGTCGCCTTCCAGGCACCGCGGCTGATGCCCTGGAAGAAGGTGTGGCGCAACGTCCTGCTCGGCCTGCCCGGCAAGCCCGAACGGGCCGTCGCCGAGCAGGCCCTCGACGAGGTCGGCCTCGGTCACCGCTCGGACGCCTGGCCCAAGACCCTCTCCGGCGGCGAGGCCCAACGCGCCTCACTGGCCCGGGCGTTGGTGCGCGAACCCGATCTGCTGCTGCTCGACGAGCCGTTCGGCGCCCTCGACGCGCTCACCCGTATCAAGGCCCAGCGGCTCGTGGGCGAGTTGTGGCAGCGCCGGGGCTGCGCGGTGCTGCTCGTCACCCATGACGTGGAGGAGGCCGTGCTGCTCGCCGACCGCGTCCTGGTGATGGACGGCGGCGTCATCGCCCATGAGCAGCGCGTCGGCCTCGAACGGCCCCGCGACATCACAGACCCGCGCTTCGCCGCCCTGCGCGCCGGTCTCCTCGAACGCCTGGGCGTCGAGGCGACGGCCGCCGAGGCCGCCTGACCTTCCCGCATACGCCCCACACGTACGACCACACGTACGACCCACACGAACGGAACCGCCATGCGACGACGTCTCGCCCCCGCCGCCCTGCTCCTCCCCCTCGCCCTGCTGCTCACCGCCTGCGGCGGGAACTCCGCCGCCAGTACGTCGGACGGCGGCACCGACGGCCAGGGCCCGGTCACCATCAACGTCGGTGACCAGAAAGGCGGTTCGGAGGCCATCCTGCGGGCCGCCGGAGAACTGAAGAACCTCGACTACAAGATCAAATGGTCGACGTTCACCTCGGGTCCGCCCCTGCTGGAGGCCGTCAACGCCGGGGCCGTCGACATCGGCGGCGTCGGCAACACCCCGCCGGTCTTCGCGGCCGGGGCGGGGTCGAGGATCAAGGTCGTGGCCGCCTGGCACGGCACGTCCAAGGGCGACACCATCCTCGTCCCGAACGGCTCGCCCCTGAAGAACCCCGGGCAGCTCAGGGGCAGGTCGGTCGCCGTCGCCCAGGGGTCCTCCGCGCACTTCCAGCTGGTCGCGTCCCTGAAGAAGGCCGGGCTGAGCCTGAGCGACGTCAAGGTCAAGTACCTTCAGCCGGCCGACGCGCTGGCCGCGTTCACGTCCGGCAAGGTCGACGCGTGGGCGGTGTGGGACCCGTACACCTCGCAGGTGCTCAAGGCCGGGCAGGGGCGGGTCCTGACCGACGGCGACGGCGTGACCAACGGGCTCACCTTCCAGGTCGCCGCCCCGGCGGCACTGAAGGACAGGAAGAAGGCCGCCGCCGTCAAGGACTACCTGGAGCGGCTGCGGCGCGCCTACACCTGGGTGTACGACCACGAGGAGGAGTGGGCCGAGGTCTGGGCGAAGGACACCGGGCTGCCCGAGGATGTGGCGCTGGCCGCGGTCAGGCGCACCTACACGACCCGGATCGCGGTCGCCGTCGACAAGCCACTGATCAACTCCGAGCAGGAGATCGCCGACACGTTCACGGCGCTGAAGCTCATCCCGCGCAAGGTCGACTTCGCCGAGTTCACCGACGCCCGGTTCAACGGGGATCTGCCGCCGTCGACCTCGGCGGCCCGGCCCTCGGAGGGCTCGTAGAGCGGGAAGATCCACGACCACCATGTGGTTAGTAGAAGCGTGAACAACACACGCGAGGTCGAGGTAGTCGTCATAGGCGCTGGTCAGGCCGGTCTGGCCGGCGCCTATCACCTGCGGCGATCCGGTTTCCAGCCGGACCGCGACTTCGTCGTGCTGGACCACTCCCCCGGGCCCGGCGGCGCCTGGCAGTTCCGCTGGCCGTCGCTGACGTACGGCAAGGTGCACGGGATGCACGCGCTGCCGGGGATGGAGCTGACGGACGCGGACCCGGCGCGGCCGTCGGCCGAGGTGATCAGCGCGTACTTCGACCGGTACGAGCGGACCTTCGACCTGCGGGTGCGGCGGCCCGTCGACGTCCGGGCCGTGCGCGAGGGGCATGGGGGTCCCCCCTGGACGGAGCCTGTCGGAGTCCTTGGGGGAGGGCGGCTGCTGGTGGAGACCTCGGACGGCGTGTGGTCGACGCGGGCGCTGATCAACGCGACCGGCACCTGGGACCGGCCGTTCTGGCCGCGCTATCCGGGCCAGGAGACCTTCCGGGGACGGCAGTTGCACACCGCGCAGTACCCCGGGCCCGAGGAGTTCGCCGGGCAGCGGGTCGTGGCGGTGGGCGGCGGCGCCTCCGGCACGCAGCACCTGCTGGAGATCGCCGCGTACGCCGCGGCCACCACGTGGGTGACGCGGCGCCCGCCCGTCTTCCGTGAGGGGCCCTTCGACGAGGACGCGGGCCGGGCGGCCGTCGCGCTCGTCGAGGAACGGGTCCGGCAGGGGCTGCCGCCCCGCAGTGTGGTCTCGGTCACCGGGCTGCCGCTCAACGACGCGATCCGGCGGGGCATCGAGGACGGCGTCCTCGACCGGCAGCCGATGTTCGACCGCATCACGCCCACGGGGGTGGACTGGGCGGACGGCCGGCACGTCGACGCCGACGTCATCCTCTGGGCCACCGGCTTCCGCGCCGCCATCGACCACCTGGCCCCGCTGCGGCTGCGCGGCCCGGGCGGCGGCATCCGTATGGAGGGCACGCACGCGGCCGCCGACCCCCGCGTCCACCTCGTCGGCTACGGCCCGTCGGCCAGCACGATCGGCGCGAACCGCGCGGGGCGGGCGGCCGTCCGCGACATCAGGCGGTTGCTGGAACGGGAGCCGGCCGCGGCGTAGCGCACGTCGGCTGCGGGTCGGCCGCGGCCGGTCGCGCGGTTCCCCGCGCCCCTCAGGGGCGCTCCCCCCTGCTCTTCTGGTGGGCGTTGAACTCCGCGACGTTGCGGGTGTGTTCGCGGTAGTCCGCGGTGAAGCGGGTGTCGCCCGGTCTGACCGTGACGAAGTACAGCCAGTCGCCCGGGGGCGGGTTGACGGCGGCGCGCATCGCCTCCTCGCCAGGATTGTCGATGGGCGTGGGCGGCAGGCCCATGCGCTGGTACGAGTTGTAGGGGCTGTCGATCCGCGTGTCGCTCGCCGTCGTGCGGAGCGTGGAGCGGTTCAGCGCGTAGTTGAGGGTGGAGTCCATCTGGAGCGGCATGCCGCGCTCCAGGCGGTTGAAGATCACCCGGGCCACCTTGCCCATGTCGGCGCGGGTGGCCGCCTCCGCCTGGACGATGCTCGCGATGGTGACGGCCTGGTAGACGTTCATGGCGTTGCGCTGCGCCCCCGCGGCGATGGGCGCGCCGTTGAACTTCTCGTTCGCCGTGTCGACCATCAGCGCCAGGAGCTTCTCCGGCGTGGCCTTCTCCTGGAGGGGATAGGTCGCCGGGAAGAGATACCCCTCCGGGTTGCCCTCGGCGTCGTTCGGCAGTTTCAGGGCGGCCTTGGCGAGGGCCTTCTTCGTGCTGCCGGCGGGCAGGGCGAGGGCCTTGTCGACGGCGGCGTAGACCTGGCTCGCGCGCCAGCCCTCGGGGATCACCAGGGTCGTGGGCCGGCCGTCCTCCTCGGGAGCCAGGGTCAGCAGCGGCACCGCCACGGCGGTACCGACCACGACGGCTCCGGTCGCGACGAGGGCGATACGGCCCCGGCGCGTCAGTCGAATCGTGCTCCGTGGCGGAGTGTTCTTCTGCATGCGGGCACGGTAACCCGCATATCGTCATAAACCCGGCATATTTTCATCTTGTCGGTTCCAGTTGGGCGTCCCGGCGTACGAGCGCCGCGTACCGGCCGTCCCGCCCGAGCAGTTCCTCGTGCGTGCCGCGTTCGACCGCGCGGCCCGCGTCGAGGACCACGATCTGGTCGGCGCCCCGGACGGTGGAGAGCCGGTGGGCGATGGTCAGTGTGGTGCGGTTCGCCGACAGCGCGTCGATCGCGTCCTGGACGGCGGCCTCGGTCCGGGTGTCCAGGGCGCTCGTGGCCTCGTCGAGGATGAGGACCGGCGGGTCGCGCAGGATGGTGCGGGCGATGGCCAGGCGCTGCTTCTCGCCGCCGGAGAAGCGGTGGCCGCGCTCGCCGACGACGGTGTCGTAGCCGTCGGGCAGGGCGGCGATGTGGTCGTGGATCTGGGCGGCCTTCGCGGCCTCGTGCAGTTCCTCGTCGGTGGCGTCGGGCTTGGCGAAGCGGAGGTTCTCGGCGACCGTGGCGTGGAAGAGGTACGTCTCCTGCGAGACGACGCCGACCGCGCGGGCCAGGGTGTCGAAGTCGAGGTCGCGGACGTCGACCCCGTCGAGGGTGACGCGGCCGCCGGTGACGTCGTACAGCCGGGGCACGAGGTAGCCGAGCGTGGACTTGCCGGCGCCGGTGGGTCCGACGATGGCGAGGCTGCCGCCGGCCGGGACGGTGAGGTCGATGCCGTCGAGGACGGGGCCGCCCTGGTCGTCGTAGCCGAAGGAGACGTTCTCGAAGCGGACCTCGCCCTTGACCCGGTCGAGACGGACCGGGTCCGCGCGTTCGGTGATGTCGACCGGCAGGTCGAGGTACTCGAAGATGCGCTGGAAGAGGGCGAGCGAGGTCTGGATCTGCACGCCGGTCGACAGCAGGCTCACGGCCGGGCGGAACAGGCCCTGCTGGAGCGAGACGAACGCGACGATCGTGCCGATGGAGACCGCGGGGCCGCCCAGTTGGAGGGCCATGCCGGCGGTCCAGTAGATGACGGCGGGCAGGGCGGCCATGACGATCGTGATGACGGCCATGCGCCACCGGCCGGCCATGTTCGACCGGACCTCCAGGTCGACGAGTTCCTCGGACTCGTCGGCGAAGGACTTCGTCAGCGAGTCGGAGCGGCCCATCGTGCGGCCGAGCAGGATGCCGCTGACGGAGAGCGACTCGGTGACCGTGGCGGCCATGGCGGCCATCTGCTTCTGGCGCTGGGTGGTGATCTTCCGCCGTTCGTTGCCGACGCGGCGGCTGATCCACACGAACACCGGGAGCAGCAGCAGCGAGACGACCGTCAGGCGCCAGTCGAGGGCGAGCATCGCGACGACCGTGGCGATCACGCTGGTGGCGTTGGAGACGAGCGAGGTCGCGGTGGAGGTGACGGTGGCCTGCATGCCGCCGATGTCGTTGGCGATGCGGGACTGCACCTCGCCCGTGCGCGTGCGCGTGAAGAAGGCGAGGGACATGCGCTGCAGGCGGCCGTAGACGGCGGTGCGCAGGTCGTGCATGACGCGCTGGCCGACCGTCGTGGAGATCAGGGTCTGCAGCACGCCGAAGACGCTGGTGAGGACGGCGCTGAGGATCATGCCGAGGGCGAGCAGGCTGAGCAGGCCCGTGCGCCCCTGGGGGATCGCGACGTCGAGGATCTCCTTCAGCAGGAAGGGCGTGGCGACCGAGACCAGCGACGAGGCGCCGACCAGCAGGCCGACGACCGCGAGGCGGCCCCGGTAGGGGCGGAAGAGCCGGAGGATGCGGCGGACCTGCCGGGGCTGTTCCTGCGCTCCGGCGGGTGGCGTCCAGGGGGCTTCGTGATCGGGATGCATGGGCTCCTTCGAGGGCGATGCGGCGGATCGGATCGTAGCTCATTGTTACCTATACTCACAATGAACGGCATCCTGATATTGTTCCCGCATGACCACCCCCGACTCCGACGGCCTGCTCGCCGAGCAGTTGCTGCGGCTCACCCGCCGGGTGCAGCGCATCCAGAAGCGCCATCTGGAGCAGCGCGAGCTCGGCATCACCCCGGCCCAGTCCCGGCTGCTGCGCACTCTCGCGCACTGGGGCTCGCCCCCGCGCATGGCCGATCTGGCCGAGCGCCTGGAGGTGGTGCCGCGGGCGGTGACGACCCTGGTCGACGGGCTGGAGGCGAGCGGCAAGGTGCGGCGGGTCCCGGATCCGGCGAACCGGCGGGTGATCCGCATCGAGCTGACGGACGACGGCCGGGGCGCGCTGCGCGAGCTGCGGGCGGCGCGCAGGTCGGCCGCCGAGGAGATCCTCGCGCCGCTGACGGAGGAGCAGCGCGAGGCGCTCGGGGGGCTGTTGAACACGCTGATCGACGGAACACCGGTGCGGTCCTGCTGACATCCCCGGACACCGAAACGGGCCGCGGCCCGTCGGGTTCGGATCAACCGGCCTCTGGGGCGGGTTCCTTGGGCTTCTGGGCGGGGATGCCGGGCGCCGGGGTCTCGGCCGTCGTCGGCTCGACCGCCCGGGCCTCACCCTCGTCGCCGTCTTCCGGCGGGTCCGTCTCCTCGCCGTCGAGCGTCTTCTTCGCCCGGGCGATGTCCAGCGCCCCCTCCCAGCGGGACACCGCGAACACGGCCACGCAGTTGCCCAGCAGGTTCGTGACGACCCGCATCGAGTCCATGATGCGGTCCACGCCGAGCAGCAGGGCGACCGCTCCGGCCGGGATCGCGCCCAGGGACGAGGCGGTCGCGGCCAGGGCGAGGAACGCCGAGCCGGGGATGCCTGCCATGCCCTTGCTGGTCAGCATGAGGACCAGGACGACCGTGACCTGCTGCCCGAGGCTCAGGTCCACCCCCACCGCCTGGGCGATGAACAGCGTGCCGATGGACAGGTAGAGCGAGGCGCCGTCGAGGTTGAACGAGTAACCGGTGGGCAGCACCAGGCCCACGGCGTCGTCGCGGGCACCCGCCCGGCGCAGCTTCTGCATCACGCGCGGCATGACGGACTCGGTGGAGGCGGTGCCGAGCGCGAGCAGCATCTCCTCGCGGATGTAGCGCAGGAACTTCCACAGGCTGAGCCCGGTCACCAGCCGCAGGGCGACGGCGAGCAGCACGATGAACAGCGCCGCCGCGACGTAGCAGAGCACGATGAGCTTGGCGTACGTCTTCATCACGCCCAGCCCGTAGTTGCCGACCAGGTGGGCCATCGCGCCGAACACCGCCAGCGGGGCGAGCCGCATGACGAAGCCGACGACCGCGAAGATGATCTCCTGGGCCTGCTCGATGGCGGGCAGGATCTTGGGCACCTTGGTGTGCCCGAGGTGGAGCAGGGCGGCGCCCACGAGGCAGGCCAGGATGAGGACCTGGAGCAGTTCGTTCTCGGCGAAGGCCCCGACGAAGCTCTGCGGCAGCGCGTTCAGGACGAACTCGGTCGTCGAGGGCAGCTGGCCACCGCCCGTCGTCTCGTTCACCGCGGCGGCGTCCAGCGAGGACGGGTCGACGTTCATGCCCTTGCCGGGGCCGACGACGTTGGCGGCGACGAGGCCGATGACCAGGGCGGCCGTGGAGGCGACCTCGAACCAGATCAGGGCCTTGACCCCGATCCGGCCGAACGCCTTCAGGTCACCGGCCTTGGCGATGCCGACGACGACCACGCAGAACACCAGCGGTGAGATCACCGTCTTGATGAGCCGGGTGAAACCGTCGCCGAGCGGCTGGAAGGCCGTGGCCGTTTCCGGCCACAGCTTCCCGACGACGATGCCGAGGACGAGCGCGCAGAGGACCTGCGCGAAGAGTGAGGTACGCAGGGTGCGTGCGACGCGTCGCGGCAGGGACGGTACGGACGGTGGCACGGGGCCTCCTTGGAGAACGGGACACACACAGAAGCCGGAGGGGACTTCTGCGATACGGAAAGCGGCTTCCGTGACCGATCACTGTGGAGGCTGTCTTGATCGCGCGCAAGACCGCAACGTTTCAGCCATGTAAAAGCGCCTTAAGTGACGCACATCACACGAGCCCCACTGCTCACTTCAGCACCGGCGGCGATCCTCCGTGAGCACCCCCTGCACGGTGGTCAGCGTGCGGTCGTAACAGCCGTGCGAGCCGTACAGCCGGTAGCGCTCGCTCGTGGTGCCGACCGCGTGCCGCTGGTCGCGCGGGACGTTGGCCGTGTAGGTGGCGTCGCCCGTGTAGGTGTCGTCGAGGCGGGACCACGCCGTGCGCCGGCCGCCGCGCAGTTCGACGGCCGTCGCGCGGTCGCCGAGGGTCAGGACCGTGCGCAGCCGGTCGCCCGCGCCGAGCGTGGTCGTGCCGTCCATCGTGTAGGTCCGGTGCGTGCGCGTGGTGCGGGCCGGTCCGGGGCCGTCGACGGTCACCGACTCCTCGTCGGTCCAGGCGGCCTTCAGCCCGTCGCTCGTCTCGCCGTCCGTCCAGCGGTGCTCGGAGGTGTGGGCGAGCGAGCGGCCGACGGTGGTCGTGACGCGGCCGTGCGAGGTGTCGACGTATCCGGCGACGGTCAGCCGGTGGGCGCCCTCGGTGTCCACCCGGTGCTCCGAACCGGGCTCGTATACAGAGGAGTTGGCCAGATCGCCCACCTTGTGCACGGTGAGTTCGCCCGTGACCCGGGCGCGCCGCTCGTCCTGCCAGACGAGGACGTTCACGGGCGTGCTCCAGCCGGTCTGCCCCTCGGGCACGCCGACGACCGAGACCTCGACGCGGTGCGGGCGGCCGTCGTTGAGGATCCCGGCGAAGGGGGTGAGGTCGTAGGTGATGGGCTTGATGTCGAAGGCGCGCGGACCCGGGACCACGTACCAGAGGAACGGGTTGGACCAGCCCCCGGTCCACACGGTCGGGAACGGCGTGGCGATGCCCGCGAGGCGGCCGTCCACGCGGATCTGCACCTCGCGGTAGGGGCCCTGGCCGGCCTTGCAGGAGTACGGCGCCGGATCGGGCACCGTGAGGTACCAGTACTCCTCGCAGCCGCCGCCGGAGCCGGTGGCGTACACCTCGGCGACGATGCGCTCACTGTTGCGCGGGGTGGTGAGGGCCGAGTCGCCGTCGAGGGTGAGGACCTGGTCAGGGATCCCGCCGTCGGGGCGGCCCTGATAGAACGTCAGCGTGACCTTGACGTCGAGGACGCCCGTGTAGGTGTCGTCCACGACGTTGCCGATGAGCATCTCGACGTCCCGGCTCGCGCGGAAGGTGTCGCTGTAGCGCGTGACGTCCTTCTCCACGGACCACTCGATGCCGTCCGGCGAGGGCTGCGGCGTCGACGTGCGGAAGATCTCCACCCCGCCGACGTGCAGATAGCCGAGCCGGTCGTACTGGCGGCCCTTGACCTTGCCGTCGAGCCGCAGCACCACCTTGCTCCAGCGGTCGCCGCAGCCCGCGGGCGGGGTGTACGTGCCGCGGTACGGGGTGAAGTCGCGGAACTGCGCCTGGGCGACGGTGACTTCGCAGGACTTTCCGGACGGCCGCTCGACGGGCGGGGCGGCCGTGACCGGGTCGTGCCAGTCGGTGCCGAACTCGGCGGGGACGTCGGCCGCCCGGGCGGGACCGGTGCCGAGGAGGGTGCTCGCCAGGAGGGTCGCTCCCGCAAGCATGGACATGACGATCCGTCTCTTCATGGGCGGTGTTCTACGGGGAGTCCGCCGCCACCGCAATGAGCACCGGCAAGCCGAGGCGGCCCTGTTCCCACCCGTGTCGGCCGGTTCCGTTCGGTGGGCGGAAAACCTGTTGCCCCCGACCACGCGACGACGCGAACCTGTCACGGTTTGTTGCCGCCGCCCCCGACCCCATCCCCCTGACACGAGCCACTGGGACGTCATGCAGATTCAAGACCTTCCGTACCCCGACCCGGGCGTGCCGGACGCGCGATCGGGTCCCCGATTCCTCTGGTGGCTCTTCCGGAATCAGCTGGGCGGGCAGCTCAAGTCGCTGGCCTGGGGGCTGCTGCACTTCGCCTCCGTCGCCGCGCTGCCGTTCTGCGTCGGTGTCGCCGTGCAGGCCGTCGTCGACCGCTCCGGCTCGCGACTCGCCCTGGCGGGCGGCCTGCTGGCGCTGGCGTGCGTCGGCAACGCGGTCGGCGACACCTTCCTGCACCGCACCGCCGTCACCAACTGGATCACGGCGGCGGCCCGCGTGCAGCAGCTCCTCGCCCGCAAGGCCGCCCAGTTGGGCTCGGCGCTGACCCGGCGCGTCGCGGCCGGTGAAGTGGTGGCGGTGTCCACGGGTGACGTGGAGAAGATCGGCTGGTTCGTCGAGGCCCTGTCCCGGTTCACCGCGGCCGTGGTCACCGTCGTGCTGGTCTGCGCCGGGCTGCTCGTCTACCAGCCCGCGCTGGGCGTGGTCGTCGCCGTGGGCCTGCCCGTGCTGGCGCTCGCCGTGCTGCCGCTGCTCCCCCGCGCCACCCGGCGCGCCGACGTCCAGCGCGAGAAGGCCGGACGCGCCACCGAACTCGCCTCGGACACCGTCGCCGGGCTGCGCGTGCTGCGCGGCATCGGCGGTGAGGAGCTGTTCCTCGACCGCTACCGGCGCGCCTCCCAGGAGGTCCGGCACGCGGCCGTGCGCAGCGCCCGGATGTGGTCCCTGATCACCGCGATCCAGGTCCTGCTGCCCGGACTGCTGCTCATCGCCGTCGTCTGGTACGGCGTGCACCTGGCGCGCCAGGGCCGGATCACCGTCGGCGAACTGGTCACCGTCTACAGCTCGGTCATGGTCCTCACCTATCCGCTGCGGCACTTCGAGGAGATCGCCATGGCGTACTCCTTCTCCCGGCCGTCCGCCAAGCGGGCCGCGGGCGTGCTGGCGCTGGAGCGGGCCACGGACACCGCCGGATCGCGCGCGGCGGACCTCCCGAGCGGTGACCTGTACGACCCGGAGACCGGGCTGCTCGCGCCCGCCGGGCGGCTGACCGCCGTGGTGTGCGGCGACCCGGACGCGGCGGGCCGGCTGGCGGAACGGCTGGGCGGGCATCCGTCGCAGGAGGGCACCTCGGTGCTGCTGGGCGGCGTGCCGCTCGACGAACTCCCGCTGGACAGCGCCCGTACGGCCGTCCTCGTGCAGGACAAGGACCCGGTGCTGTTGTCGGGCACGCTGCGCGAGCTGCTCGACGTCCCCGCGTCGGGCGACGTGGAGCCGCACGAGGCGCTGGCGGCCGCGCAGTGCGACGACGTACTGGCGGCGCTGGTGCAGGGGTCGCTGGACGCCGCCGACCCCATGGACGCGCGGATCACCGAGCGCGGCCGGTCCCTGTCCGGCGGCCAGCGGCAGCGGCTCGCGCTCGCCCGGTCGCTGATCACGGACCCGGGGGTGCTGGTCCTGGACGAGCCGACCTCGGCCGTCGACTCGCACACCGAGGCCCGGATCGCCGAGGGCGTGCGGGAGTTGCGCGCGGGGCGCACGACCGTGGTGTTCACCTCCTCCCCGCTGCTGCTGGACCGGTCCGACCGGGTCGTGTTCCTGCATGAGGGCGAGGTCGCGGCGGTCGGCACGCACCGCGAACTCGTGCACACCGAGCCCCGCTACCGGGCGGTGGTCACCCGCGAGACCGACGACGAGGCCGCGCTGAGCGGTTCCGTCGCCCTGACGGACGTCCTGCAAGAACTGGAAGAGATCGAGGAGAAGGCATGATCGGCGTGGCGCCACCGGCGTACGACCCGGCGGCCCCGACGACGGCGAACACGCTGCCGGTCGGCGCCCCCGCGACCGTCCGCGCCTACGTGGCCGAACTGCTGCGGCGGCACCGCCGGGCGTTCCTGCTGCTGGTCGCCGTCAACACGGCGGCCGTCATCGCCTCGATGGCCGGTCCGTGGCTGCTCGGAGGGCTCGTGGAGCGGGTCTCCGACGGGGCGCGGGAGCTGCGGCTGGAACTCACCGCGGGGCTCTTCGTGGCCGCGCTGGCCGTCCAGGCCGTGTTCGTCCGGCAGGTGCGGCTGCGCGGCGCGATGCTGGGCGAGCGGATGCTGGCCGACCTGCGCGAGGACTTCCTCGTCCGGTCGGTCGGGCTGCCGCCCGGCGTGCTGGAGCGGGCCGGGACCGGCGACCTGCTGTCCCGGATCACGACGGACATCGACCGGCTGGGCAACGCCATGCGCGAGGCCGTGCCGCAGCTGTCGATCGGTGTGGTGTGGGTGGTCCTGCTGATGGGCGGGCTGGTGGTGACGGCGCCGCCGCTGGCGCTCGCCGTGCTGCTCGCCCTGCCGCTGCTGATCGTCGGCTGCCGCTGGTACTTCCGGCGGGCGCCCTCCGCGTACCGCTCGGAGTCGGCCGGGTACGCCGCCGTGGCCGCCGCGCTCGCCGAGACGGTGGACGCCGGGCGCACCGTCGAGGCCCACCGCCTCGGCGACCGCCGCGTCGCGCTGTCGGAGCAGCGGATCCGTGAGTGGACGGCCTGGGAGCGGTACACGATGTGGCTGCGGTCGGTGCTCTTCCCGGTCATCAACGTCACCCACGTGACCGTGCTCGCCTCGGTCCTGATGATCGGCGGCGTGTTCGCCCTGCGCGGGTGGATCGACGTGGGCCAGCTCACGACCGGTGCGCTGATCGCCCAGATGCTGGTCGACCCGGTGGGCATGATCCTGCGCTGGTACGACGAGCTCCAGGTCGCGCAGGTGTCGCTGGCCCGGCTCGTCGGGGTCCGGGACATCGAGCCGGACCAGGGGGACGCCGAGCTGGCCCCCGACGGGCGTCATGTGCACGCAGACCGGGTGCACTTCGGCTATCTGGAGGGCGTGGACGTCCTGCGCAAGGTGTCCCTGGAGGTCGCCCCCGGCACGCGGCTGGCCCTGGTCGGCCCCTCGGGGGCGGGCAAGTCCACGCTGGGCCGGCTGCTCGCCGGGATCTACGCGCCCCGGGACGGCCGGATCACCCTGGGCAGCGCCGAGCTGTCCCGGATGCCCGCCGAGCGCGTCCGCGCGCACGTGGCCCTCGTCAACCAGGAGCACCACGTCTTCGTGGGGTCCCTGCGCGACAACCTCCTGCTCGCCCGGACGGGTGCCGGCGACGCCGAGCTGTGGGCGGCGCTGGGCGCGGTCGACGCGGACGGCTGGGCCCGGGCGCTCGACGACGGCCTGGACACGGAGGTCGGCTCGGGCGGTGTGGCCCTCACCCCGGCGCAGGCGCAGCAGATCGCACTCGCCCGCCTGGTGCTGGCCGACCCGCACACGCTGGTCCTGGACGAGGCGACGTCCCTGCTCGACCCGCGCGCCGCCCGCCACCTGGAACGCTCCCTGGCCCGGGTCCTCGACGGCCGCACCGTCGTCGCCATCGCCCACCGCCTGCACACCGCCCATGACGCGGACGTCATCGCCGTCGTCGAGAACGGCCGGATCAGCGAGCTGGGCAGCCATGAGGAGCTGGTCGCGGCGGACGGGGCGTATGCGGCGTTGTGGAGGTCCTGGCACGGGTGAGGGGGCCGGGGGCAGGGGCAGGTGCCCCGAGCGGCCTTGGCGTTGCGCGGTGCCGAGGCTCGGTGGAAGGCTGGAGTCAGGCACCGGCTCGGGGAACGCCCGGCAACCACGCGGTTCGGCGACGGGCGGCGCCAGTGCTCCGTGCGGCGGCGGCCCGGCGCGGGCCTCGTGACAACGGGCCCGGCTCCACCCCCTGGAGGTACCCGTGAACAGCTCCGACGGCTGGGGAGACGACGTCTACCAGCCGGACCAAGACGAGCAGAGGGAGGACACGGGGGTGCTCGACGCCGAGGACACCCTGGAGTACGACGGCGTCGACGATCCCCTGGACCGGGGCTGGTCCCCTCCCGAGCGGCCCTGGGCCGTCGAGCACCTCGGCGTGACGGCGGCCGAGCGGCTGCGGGGCGAGACGCTGGACCAGCGGCTCAGCGAGGAGCTGCCGGATCCTGTCGCCCCGGACGGTGACGGTCTCGGGGACTGCCAGGGCACGGACGGGGAACTCCTGGACAACGAGGTCGGCGCCGCCCGCTCCGGCCGCCTGGTGGCACCCGACGAGGGCGCGCACGAGGACGAGGAGGCCGCGCTGGTCGCCATGGACGTGGGCATCGACGGCGGGGCCGCGTCGGCCGAGGAGGCCGCCGTGCACATCGTCGACGAGGACACCCTGTCCGGCTGATCGCAGAACCGATCCGAGCCGTCCGAGGAGCATCCATGCAGCAGGACAAGCACCCCGACTACCACCCCGTCGTCTTCCGCGACCGGGCCGCCGGGTACGCGTTCCTCACCCGGTCCACCGCGACCAGCGACCAGACCATCGAGTGGGACGACGGCGAGACCTACCCGGTCGTGGACGTGGAGATCTCCTCGGAGAGCCACCCCTTCTACACGGGCAAGGCCCGCACGGTGGACTCGGAGGGCCGGGTCGCGGCGTTCGAGCGGCGGTACGGCGGCGGCTGAGACCCCTTGTCGGGTCGCGCTCAGATGACGTTGAGCGCCGCCGCGCAGCCCACCCCGCCGAGCAGCATGAACGCCGGCATCAGCACCCGGAGCTCGACCCAGCTGCCCGCCCGGAACCGCATGGCCTTCGGCGGCCCGACCGGGTACCAGCGCTTGCGGCCGACGGGAATGGGCCACAGGATCGGGCAGCCGGAGACGGTCAGCGCGTCCCCGATGTCGTGCACGATCGCGCCCAGCACGACCGGCAGCCCCAGCCACAGGTACTCCTGGCCCGGCGCCGTGAACAGCCAGTCCGCGCCGTTGCCCGGCTTGTCCAGGATGCCCGCGAGGATCCACGCGGTGGTCGCGGCCAGCAGCCAGACCAGGACGTCGGCGCTGGAGCCGCGGGTCGCCCGCCACAGCAGGCCCTCGATGGCCAGCACCAGGTGCACGAAGAGGATCGCGAGAACCCCCCACCGGTCACTGGTGATCGCCGCGACGGAGGTGGCCGCACCGATCAGGACCGCCCACAGCCAGGTGTGCGTGAGCGTGCGGTGCCCGCCGGAGCGGCGCGGGTCGCCCTGCTTCTTCGTCGCCTTGTAGACGGCGTACGACAGCTTGTCGACGACCTCGCACAGCCAGCGCGACAGCGGTCCGAAGGACCGGGAGATGGTGGCCGCCTTGTGGTCGAGGTCCGGGGCGAGGGCGGCTCCGGCGCAGATCAGGGCGCCGACGAGGAGGACCGGCCAGGGCATCGGGTACCCGGCCGCGGCGGCCGCGGCCCCGACGCCGAGCCAGGCGGCGGCGCCCGACAGTGAGTGTGCTGGTCCCATCATGGCCGCTGCCCGCCCCATTCCTCGTGTGCCGCTGTCCAGTTGACCGGGCGCGCTGACGTCCCGTCGGCGACACAGCGTAGCGTTCGCGATCTTCGGGCCCGCAGCCGATTCCCGCATCGGGCGAGAGGCCAGGCAAGATGGGGGGCGTGACCCTCATCGATCAGCTGCCGCGGACCCCCGACCCCGACGCCTTGTACGAAGCCTTCGAGTCGTGGGCCGGTGAGCGGGGTCTCACGCTCTACCCCCACCAGGAGGAGGCGCTGATCGAGGTGGTCTCCGGCGCGAACGTGATCGTGTCGACGCCCACCGGCTCCGGCAAGAGCATGATCGCGGCGGGCGCGCACTTCGCCGCCCTGGCCCGGGACGAGGTCACCTTCTACACGGCGCCGATCAAGGCCCTGGTGTCGGAGAAGTTCTTCGAGCTGTGCAAGATCTTCGGCACGGAGAACGTCGGCATGCTCACCGGCGACGCGTCGGTCAACGCCGACGCCCCCGTGATCTGCTGCACCGCCGAGGTCCTCGCGTCGATCGCGCTGCGCGACGGCAGGCACGCGGACGTCGGCCAGGTCGTGATGGACGAGTTCCACTTCTACGCGGAGGGCGACCGCGGCTGGGCCTGGCAGATCCCGATCCTGGAGCTGCCGCAGGCGCAGTTCGTGCTGATGTCGGCGACGCTCGGCGACGTCTCCTTCTTCGAGAAGGACCTCACCCGCCGCACCGGCCGCCCAACAGCGGTGGTCCGCTCGGCGACCCGCCCGGTGCCGCTGTCCTACGAGTACCGCTACACGCCGCTCACGGAGACGCTGACCGACCTGCTGGCAGCCCGGCAAGCGCCCGTCTACATCGTGCACTTCACGCAGGCGCAGGCCGTGGAGCGGGCGCAGGCGCTGATGAGCATCAACATGTGCTCGAAGGAGGAGAAGGAGCAGATCGCCGAGCTGATCGGCAACTTCCGCTTCACCACCAAGTTCGGCCGCAACCTCTCCCGCTACGTCCGGCACGGCATCGGCGTCCACCACGCCGGCATGCTGCCCAAGTACCGCCGCCTGGTGGAGAAGCTGGCGCAGGCCGGTCTGCTGAAGGTCATCTGCGGCACGGACACGCTCGGCGTGGGCGTCAACGTGCCCATCCGCACGGTGCTGTTCACGGCCCTCACCAAGTACGACGGCACGCGCGTCCGCACCCTGCGCGCCCGGGAGTTCCACC
This sequence comes from Streptomyces lomondensis, assembly GCF_014651035.1. Classification (GTDB taxonomy): domain Bacteria; phylum Actinomycetota; class Actinomycetes; order Streptomycetales; family Streptomycetaceae; genus Streptomyces; species Streptomyces lomondensis. The sequence goes on along the minus strand of NZ_BMWC01000004.1, from coordinate 221,074 downwards.
AGATCGCGGGCCGCGCCGGGCGGGCCGGCTACGACACGGAGGGCTTCGTCGTCGCGCAGGCGCCCGAGCACGTCGTCGAGAACGAGAAGGCGCTCGCCAAGGCCGGTGACGATCCGAAGAAGCGCCGCAAGGTCGTCCGCAAGAAGGCCCCGGAGGGCTTCGTCGCCTGGTCGGAGCAGACCTTCGAGAAGCTCATCGCCTCCGAACCGGAGCCGCTGACCTCCCGGTTCCGGGTGACGCACACGATGCTGCTGTCGGTGATCGCCCGGCCGGGCAACGCCTTCGAGGCGATGCGCCGCCTGCTGGAGGACAACCACGAGCCGCGCAAGCAGCAGCTGCGGCACATCCGCCGGGCCATCGCGATCTACCGCTCGCTGCTGGACGGCGGCATCGTCGAGAAGCTCGACCGGCCGGACGCCGAGGGCCGTATCGTCCGCCTCACGGTCGATCTCCAGCAGGACTTCGCGCTCAACCAGCCGCTGTCCACGTTCGCGCTCGCCGCGTTCGAACTGCTCGACCCCGAGTCGCCGTCGTACGCGCTCGACATGGTGTCCGTCGTGGAGTCCACGCTCGACGACCCGCGGCAGATCCTCGCCGCCCAGCAGAACAAGGCGCGGGGCGAGGCCGTGGCCGCGATGAAGGCGGACGGCGTCGAGTACGAGGAGCGCATGGAGCGCCTCCAGGACATCACGTACCCGAAGCCCCTGGAGGAGCTGCTCTTCCACGCGTACAACACGTACCGCAAGAGCCACCCCTGGGTCGGCGACCACCCGCTGTCGCCGAAGTCGGTCATCCGGGACATGTACGAACGGGCACTGTCCTTCACCGAGTTGGTGTCCCACTACGAGCTGGCGCGCACCGAGGGCATCGTGCTGCGCTACCTCGCCAGCGCCTACAAGGCCCTCGACCACACCGTCCCGGACGACCTCAAGTCCGAGGACCTCCAGGACCTGATCGAGTGGCTGGGCGAGATGGTGCGCCAGGTGGACTCCAGCCTGCTGGACGAGTGGGAGCAGCTGGCCAACCCGGAGGAGATGACCGCCGAGGAGGCCCAGGAGAAGGCCGACGAGGTCAAGCCGGTCACCGCCAACGCCCGTGCCTTCCGCGTCCTGGTGCGCAACGCCATGTTCCGCCGCGTCGAACTGGCCGCCCTCGACCAGGTCGGGGAACTGGGCGAGATGGACGCCGAGTCCGGCTGGGACGCCGAGGCGTGGGGCGAGGCGATGGACAAGTACTGGGACGAGTACGACGACCTCGGCACCGGCCCCGACGCCCGCGGCCCCAAGCTGCTGATCATCGAGGAGGAGCCGGAGAACGCCCTGTGGCGGGTCCGGCAGATCTTCCACGACCCGAACGGCGACCACGACTGGGGCATCAGCGCGGAGGTCGACCTCACCGCCTCGGACGCGGAGGGCCGCGCGGTCGTCCGCGTCACCGACGTCGGCCAGCTCTGAGCACAGGAGAAACGCACTGATGACGACGAATCCGGCCGAGAGGCTCGTGGACCTGCTCGACCTGGAGCAGATCGAGGTCAACATCTTCCGTGGCCGCAGCCCGCAGGAGTCGCTCCAGCGGGTCTTCGGCGGCCAGGTGGCGGGCCAGGCGCTGGTCGCCGCGGGCCGCACCACGGACGGCGACCGCCCCGTGCACTCGCTGCACGCGTACTTCCTGCGCCCGGGCATCCCCGGCGTGCCGATCGTCTACCAGGTCGAGCGGGTGCGCGACGGCCGGTCGTTCACGACCCGCCGGGTCACGGCCGTGCAGCAGGGCCGCACGATCTTCAACCTCACCGCCTCCTTCCACAAGCCGGAGGAGGGCAGCTTCGAACACCAGCTGCCGCCGGCCCGCGAGGTCCCGGACCCGGAGTCCCTGCCCACGGTCACGGACGAGATCCGGGAGCATCTGGGCACGCTGCCCGAGCAGTTGGAGCGGATGGCCCGCCGCCAGCCCTTCGACATCCGCTACGTGGACCGGCTGCGCTGGACCACCGAGGAGGCCCGGGACGCCGAGCCGCGCAGCGCCGTGTGGATGCGCGCGGTCGGACCGCTCGGCGACGACCCGCTCGTCCACACCTGCGCCCTCACCTACGCCAGCGACATGACCCTCCTGGACGCCGTCCGCATCCCGGTCGAGCCGCTGTGGGGCCCGCGCGGCTTCGACATGGCGTCCCTGGACCACGCCATGTGGTTCCACCGCCCGTTCCGCGCGGACGACTGGCTGCTGTACGACCAGGAGTCACCGATCGCGGTCGGCGGCCGCGGTCTGGCCCGGGGCCGGATCTACGACCGCGAGGGCCGGCTGGTCGTGTCGGTCGTCCAGGAGGGGCTGTTCCGGAAGCTGGGCTGACCGTCGTCCACGTTCAGGTCCGTACGCATCAGAGGAAATGTCCGCGACGGAGGTCGTCGGACACGACCAGACGCAGACGTTCGAGCATGTACGCGTGATCGGGCCCGTGCCCCGCGCCGCGTACACGCTCGTCCAGCCGGTCCATCCAGGCGAAGTCGTCCGCGCGGCCCTCCCGCAGCCCCTGGACGGCGGGGAGCGTCGACCGGTCGACCGTCCCCACCATGCGCATCTGGGGGTGCAGCGTGAAGCCGGCCATCCGGTACCGGCGGGTGGCCCCCGGGTGCACCGTCGAGGAGAACAGTCCCGGGCGGCCGTCGGCATGCGCCGGCGAAGCGTCCATCAGGCGCCTGCCGACTCCGAGCCCCCGGCAGCGCGTCACCACCCCGTAGGTGGCCAGATACCAGACGCCCCCACGGTTCTGTGACATCGCGAACCCGACGACGTCGCCGTCCTCGCCGACCGCGACCCAGCATCCGCCCGGGTCGACGCGGAGGTAGTGCCGCATCCGGTCGATCCACTGCTGGGAAGCGGACTCCGAACGAGGCTCGATCTCCGGTTCGCAGACCCTTCTGCCGATCCGGTCCGCCTCGAAGAAGAGCGCCGCCGAAGCACGCTCCGCCGACGGAAGATCTTCCTCAGACGGCGTCGGCGCCCGAGGGCAGGAAGATCAGGTCCAGGTGGTGGGCGAGTACGCCGGTGGCCGACTCCGCGCTGCGCTGGCCGACGAGGACGCCGGTGCCGAGTCCGGCGGACATGGCCAGCAGGCCGGCGGCCGCCGCGCGGGGGTCCACGCCGGGCCGCAACCGCCCTTGCTCCGCGGCCTGTCGGAGCAGTCCGGCCACGGTGTCCTCGGCGCTGTCCGGGTCCTTGATGAACGGCTGGGCGGCCAGCGCCTCGTCGGTCACGGCCAGGACCGCGTACGACGTGTAGAGGTGGTGGAAGGTGCGGCTCTCCGCGTCGACCGGCAGGGCCGCCGCCAAGAGCGCCTCGATCACCGCGCGCGCTCCCGGATCGGCCCCGGCGGCCCGCACCCGGGCGGCCACCCGCTGCGCGAACCGCTCGGCGAGATGCCGGAGCCCGAAGAGGAGCAGCTTCTCCTTGGACTCGAAGTAGTACTGCACCAGCCGGAGCGACACGCCCGCCTCCGCCGCCACGTCGCGCATCCCCACCGCGTGGAGGCCGAGCCGGCCGGCGGCCCGGACGAGTGCCTCCGCGATCTCGGTCCGCCGCTCCGCATGGTCCACACGCTTGGGCATCCTTCGGCTCTCCGCTCGTCGGTCGGCAGTGCGCAGGGCCTCAGGCCCCTTTGATGATACAGCCGTACCACCATCATGGTACGGTCGTATCACAAAGATGCCATCCGGGAGGTAGCCGTGCCCCAGTCCGCAGCAGCCCGTCCGCCGGCCGATGTCGGCCGCTTCGTCAGCGACGCCTGGCGCGACCGCTACTTCGCCGCCTGCGACGCGGTCTACGCGCTGGGCGCACCGGCGTCCTGGGAGCAGGACGTGGAGACTTCCTTCGCGACCACCCACGCCTACCGCTACGACCCCGCCGACCCCGCCGCCCGGGACCGCACCCCGGTCGTCCTCGTACACGGCGCGGGCAGTTGCTCCGCCATGTGGTACCCGAACACCGCCGACCTCAGCGCTGAACGGCCCGTCTACGCGCTCGACACCCCGGGCGATCCCGGGCGCAGCGTCCAGCGTGCCCCCATCCACCAGCCCGAGCGGGCCGCCCAGTGGCTCGACGAGGCCCTCGCCGCCCTCGGACTCGACCGGGCCCACCTCGTCGGCAGCTCGTACGGCGGCTGGCTCGCCCTGATCCAGGCGCACCTGAGGCCCGAGCGCCTGGCCTCGGTCACGCTGCTCGACCCGGGCGGCCTGGAGAAGGTGGGGCTGCGCTTCTTCGTCTGGATCTTCGCGAGTCTCTTCGCCACCTTCGCCCCCAAGGCGCTCCGCCCCCGCCTCGCCTCCTGGCTGGAGCAGCCGGTGCTCGTCGTACCGGAACTGCGCACCCTGGTCAGGGTCGGGGTCCGCGCCTACCGCATACGCCGCCCCGCGCCCCTGCCCCTGTCCGACGCCGAACTGGCGGGCATCACCACGCCGCTGTATCTGCTCATGGGCAGGCGCAGCCTGCTGGTGCATCCGCAGCGGCAGCTGGAGCGGGTACCGCGGCTGATCCCGGGCGCACGCGCCGAGATCCTGTCCGGCACGGGCCACGGCCCCCAGATCGACCATGCCGAGCGAAGCAACCGCCTGATGCTGGACTTCATGGACGCCGTGGAGCGCGGCGTGCCGGAGAGCAGCGGGCGCAGCGTCTAGAACACCCCTCTCCCCTTCTGCGGCATCAGCCGGCGCTCGCGGGCGCGGGCGGGGACGCAGCCGGCTCCAGGCGGACGCAGCAGTGGCCGGGGCTCGGGGCCAGGCACGCCTCACGGCTGCGTTCGCCGAGCCCTTCCAGAACGCCGCGCAGCAGGTGGAGGTTCATGCCGCACACGGTCTGGGTGTGCTCGCGGGCGAGCGCGTGGAACGGGCAGTTGCCCAGCACGATCGCCTCACCGTCGCGGCGCGGCTCGAAGCCGTACCGCTCCAGAAGGTCGGACACGCTCGCGGCGCCTTGCCCGGCGAGCCGCACGCCGAGGGCGTGCGCCTTCCGGTGCAGGACGGTGCGGACCGGTTCGCCGGTGGTCTCGGATTCCTCCATGGCCTGGGCGAGGAGCCGTCCGGCCAGCTCGTAGCGCCGTTCGGGCAGGCTGACGGTGACCTGCTTCGCGGAGCGCTTGTACAGCTTGGCGGGCCTGCCGGCTCCCGGACCGGTGCGGCCGCTGCGCCGCTCGTAGACGACGTCCAGAAGCGACTCGTCCGCCAGGCGGTCCAGGTGGAAGGCCGCGGTCTGGCGCGCCAGGCCGAGGGCGGCAGCGGCTTCATCGCGGCTGACCGGTGCGGGCTGGCGTACCACGTGGTCGTACAGCCTCCGGCGGGTCGGCTCGTCCAGGGCGGCGACGGCGGAGACGTCGGACGCGGGTGCCTCAGCGGGTGCCTCATTCGGGTGGTCCACGAGCACCAGTGTAAAAGCCACAGGCATTGACTAAAGAAGGGCCGCGAGCTTCTATTGATAGTGAAGGTTGTCGATAGAAGGAAGTGCGTCATGTCGTCCGCAACCACCACCACAACATCCGCCGAGTCCAGGCGGGCCGCGCTCGGCGATCCCGGCTACCAGGCGTTCGTCATCCTGCGCACCGGGTTCACCGTGGCGCCGATCCTGTTCGGGCTGGACAAGTTCGCCAACCTGCTCGTGGACTGGCCCGCCTATCTCGCGCCGTGGATCAACGACGTCGTGCCCGGCAGCGCCCAGGCCGCCATGTACGCCGTCGGTGTCATCGAGATCGTCGCGGGCCTCGTCGTCGCCCTCGCCCCCCGTTTCGGGGGCTGGCTGGTGGCCGGGTGGCTGGCCGGCATCATCGTCAACCTGCTGACCATCCCCGGCCACTACGACATCGCGCTGCGCGACTTCGGACTGCTGCTCGGCGCGGTCGCCCTCGCCCGCCTCGCCCAGCGCTACCACGGCAGGCGTCAGCCGCACTGACCGCCGGCAGCGGGCGATGAGTTTCCGGAGCGCGCCGGGTCTATGGGTGTGACGGTCGCCGAAGCCCCCGGAGGAGATCGGCCGGCCGTGCCCATACCCCCACCGACCGACCGCGCTCGAGGAGAACGACATGCCCGCCACCTACACCTTCGACGTCTTCTCCAGCCTCGACGGCTACGGCGCCGCCGGCGGCGACTGGACCGGCTACTGGGGTAAGCAAGGCCCCGAGCTGCTCGCACACCGCCTTGCCGTGTACGGCGAGGAGCAGCAGATGGTCTTCGGGGCCAACACGTACCGGGCGTTCGCGCAGATGCTCGCGTCGAGCACCGAGGAGTCCGACGTGCGGGACCCCTGGGTCACGCGGATGAGGAGCCTGCCGGCAACGGTGGTGTCGACGACGCTGGAGGGCCCCCTCGACTGGCCGGACGCGACCGTCGCGAGCGGGGATGCCGTCGACGTCGTCGCCCGGCTCAAGGAGGAGTCCGACGTGCCGTTGCGCTCGCACGGCAGCCTGTCGCTGAACCGGGCGCTGATGGCCGCCGGCCTGGTCGACCGCTTGCAGGTGACGCTCTTCCCCGTCATCACCGGTCGGACGGGGCTGGACCCGATCTTCCAGGGTGCGGCCGACTTCGACCTGGAGCTGCTGGAGAGCCGGACGCTCGACGGTCACATCCAGGAGTTCGTCTACCGGCCCACCCCCCATTGACCTGCTACACCGGCGCGGAGTTCGCCGACGGAGGCGAAAGTCCTGGTGGCCGCGGCGGGCGGGGGCGCTGTCAGTGGTGGGTGGCAGCATCGGTCGTATGACGGAGACCACGGCAGTCGACTGGCGGTCCTTCCTGCTCAAGTGGAGCGGGGAGTGGGCGGATTCCCTGCGGGACGGCGACACGCGGGGCGAGGACGAGAGCGCGCTGCTGGCGCGCTGGCTGGGGTTCCCGCCCGCGTCGGAGGAGCGGATCGCGGCCATGGAGCAGCGCCTCGGCCGACGGATGCCTCCGTCGTACCGGGAGTTCCTCAAGGTCAGCGACGGGTGGCGGCACGCGGGCGGGTTCGTGTGGCTGCTGGCCGGGACCGAGGACGCGCGCTGGCACCAGGACGCGTCGGGACTCGCCGTCACGTTCGAGGAGTATCTGGACGAGGACGCCGGGCCCGAGGAGCGGCGGCAGGTGGACCTCTGGCGGCGCGGGTTACAGCTCGACGTCGAGTCCGACGCCACCTACGTCCTCATGGATCCCGAGGACGTGGACGAGGACGGCGAGTGGGCCGTGTACACGTGGGCGAGCTGGCGGGCGGCGCCACCCGAGCGGTACGCGAACTTCCGTGCGTTCATGCGGGACATGCACCGGGAGTTCCACAGCCTGCGGGCGCACCGGAGCGCCGAGGAGCCGGTGTTCGCCAACGACACGACGCGCGAGCTGGACGCCCAGGTGGAGGAGGCCCGGCTGGAGGCACTGCGCGGCGGCTGGGAACGGGCCGGGCAGGCGCTGGACGAGGCACAGTCGTACGGCAGACCGCGGGCCACCGGGCTGGGCGACCAGATACGCCGCCTGCTCGGACAGACCCACGCGGTCTCCTTCGACGGACTGGTGACGGACGCCCGGTACGCGCCCGAGCTGCTGCCACCGCTGGTCGCCGAGCACGCGGCGCACTCGTACCGGGCCGACTTCGCGCGGGGGTTCCAACTGCGCGGCGCGGACGAGGACTTGATGTCACTGGCTCAGCAGATGCTGGATCAGGTGCGGAACGGCACGTACCGGTACACCGCGGCCGGACCGTTCGGGGAAGCGGTCGAGCGGGCGCGGGAGCTGGCGCGGTGGGGAGACTCCGACGGGGCGTGGCGGACACTGATGGACGCCCTGCCGCTGTGGGAGCCGCTGGGGCCGGATCACCTGGCGCCGCTGGGCTGGGTGGCCGACCCCGTGCTGGGACCGCTGCTGACCCCGGAGCGGGGCCGGGAGTTGCTGTCCACGCCGAGGGGCGGGCAGGCGGGTGAGGCACCGAGCCCGGCGCCCCGGCTCGACCCGGGCGGCCTGGCCTGGCTCGCGGAGCCGGACCCGGGCAACAACCGCACGTCGTACCGGTTCGTCCTGGTGGAGGGAGTGGAGCCGGAAAAGCTGCCCGCACGTCTCGCGGACGGGGACGGCACCGCGCTGAACGAACCGATGACCTCCTGGGAGGCGCGCCGCAGATCGCTGCACGACAACCAGGGGGAGTTCTCGTCCTACGACGACCGGGCTCTCATGGCGGTCGGCCGGGCCGGCGGAGGTTGGAGCTTCGCCTTCGACGGCGATCCCGCCCCGTTCGCCCCGCGGCGGTTCGTCTCCCCGGCCGCGACCGCCTGCGAGGGCACGCGCGCGGTGGTGGTGTGGAGCGGCCTGAGGACAGGGCACACGGAGCCGTTCTTCCACCTGTCGGTGGCGCGCGACGGTGCCGAGCAGTACGCCTTCACCTATGTGGGCGGAGAGACCCGGCGGAGCGGGGAGATACCCCCGGCGCTGGATCCGGGCCGGTTCTTCGGCGACCTGGAGGACGGCGCCGAGGTGGAACGGTCGCTGCTGGAAGCGGTGGCCGGGGAGTTCGGTGTGTCGCTGCCGCGCCATGCGATCGTGAACGGGCGGCTGCACACGTTCGCCACCCGTTCCTGGACGCGTCCGCCGAGGGACGGCGAGACGTACGCGGTGTTCCGGATCCGGCAGACCGACTGAACGGCCCCTGTGCAGGTGGCTGCTGCTAGCACTTGCCGTCCGACACCTGGAGACCCTTGTCGGCGCCTGCCGTCCGGCTCACGATGCTCGGCACGCAACGGGCCGCGTCGAGGCTGTGGGAGTACGGGATGGCGACCGTGGTGTTGGACTGCGGGTTCGGGCCGGCCGGGTGGTTCTCGCTGCCGGGGCTGGACCAGGTCACGTTGTCGAAGATGTTCCCGCCGACCTGCCAGTACCCGGCGGCATCGGTGTAGAAGGTGCCCAGGACGTCCTTGGAGTCCTCGAAGTAGTTGTTGTCCACCTTGGCGCGCGCTCCGGCCCGGGAGTTGATGCCGGATTCGTTCAGGCGCACGTAGTGGTTGTTGTACATGTGCGCGATGCCGCCACGCAGCAGCGGAGCGCGGGAGTCGATGTTCTCGTACCGGTTGTGGTGGTAGGAGATGAAGCTGTTCGAGCGGTCGCTCTCGCTGTTCCCGACGAGGCCGCCGCGCCCGGAGTTGCGCAGCACGCTGTACGACAGGGTCACGTACTGGGTGTTGTCCTTCAGGTCGAAGAGGCCGTCGAACCCCTCCGGCTCCCCGCCCGACGCCTCCAGGGTGGTGTGATCGACCCAGACGTTGCGCACGTTGCGCTCCATGCCGATGGCGTCACCGCCGTTGGACGTGGGTGAGCCCGACTTCTTGACGTTCCGGACGGTCACGTTCCGGACGATGATGTTCCTGGCCTCGCGCAGATGGATGCCCACCTGATCGAAGACGGCCCCGCTGCCGACCCCGATGATGGTGACGTTGCTGACCTTCTTGAGCTCGATCACGCCGTCGGCGGTGTCGCAGCCGGCGCCCGACACCTTCTTGGTGTTGCCGTGGTTGATGGTCCCCTGGACCTCGATGGTGATCGGCGTGCCGGTGCTCGCCCGGCCGCACAGGGCCGCGTGGATCGCGGTTCCCGTGGTGGCGCGTACCGTCCGTCCGCCCGCGCCCCCGGTGGTCCCGCCGTTCTGGGTCGCGTAGCCGGTGACACCGCCTGTCGCCGCCGACGCCTGGGACATCGGCAGGACCACACCGGTCGCGGCAGCGAGGCCTGTCAGGGCCAGCACCGCACGGAGTCGCAGTGCGACTGATCGCCTCATCTCGTCTCCCCATTCGCCATTGAATGCCGGGTTGAGGGCGACGATGCGGGTGGTTCGAGAACGTGAACGGCCTGGAGGACCGAATTCGCACCGCAGCCCGGAGAAAGCGCTTTCCGCGAACGTAGAGACTTGCCAAGAACACGTCAATAGCTAGGCGGTTGATTCACGGTCACCCATATGAACAGTGGGCGCCGAGTCGGTCGGCGCCCGGCGTCGTTCCGTTCGTCAGGGCAGCGGCCGGGGGCCTTCCCCGCCTCCCCCGAGGACGCCGGGCCGCGCCCTGCCGTGCTGGACGGTGCCGGCGGACGACGGCGGCGGCCCGGTGACCACCACGTGGGCCGGGCGCAGCAGCCGGTCACCGAGCCGGTACCCGCAGCGCAGGATCTGCGTGCAGACCAGGCGTTCGGCATCCGGCACGACATGGTGCTGGAGCGCTTCGTGGCACTCAGGGTCGAAGGGTTCGCCCTCCTCCCCGAACGCCTGGAGTCCCAGCGAGCCCACCTGGGTGTGCAGGGTGTCGGAGATCTCCTTCAGACCCGGCGTCATGGCCTCCTGCGCGCAGGCCTGTTCGACGGCGTCCAGCACCGGCAGCAGAGCGGTGAGCACGTTGGCCACCGCGATGTGGCGCACCGCCATGCGGTCGCGCCGCACCTGCTTGCGGTAGTTGTCGTACTCGGCCTTCACCCGCTGCAGGTCGGCGGTGCGCTCCTGAAGCAGCTGCCGGAGATCCGGGTGTTCCTGCGCCATCAGCCGGCCTCCGGCTTGTCGTCGTCGACGATCTCGGCGTCCACCACCTCGTCGTCCGATCCGGAGCCGGTTGCCGCGCCGCCCGAAGCCTGGCCGCCGCCGGCGGGCTGCTCGGCGCGCGACCGCTCGTACAGCGCCGTGCCGATCTTCTGCGCGGCCTGCGCCGTGCGGTCGATCGCCTGCCGGATCGCCGCGGTGTCGGTCGACTCGCTCTTCAGCTTCTCCTTCAGGTCGGCCAGCGCCGTCTCCGTCTCGCTCCTCGCGTCGGCCGGGATCTTCTCGGCGTTGTCCTTCAGGAGCTTCTCGGTCGAGTAGACGAGCTGCTCGCCCTGGTTGCGGGTCTCCGCGGCCTCGCGCCGCCGCCGGTCCTCGTCCGCGTGCTGCTCGGCCTCGCGGACCATGCGGTCGATGTCGTCCTTGGGCAGGGCCGAACCGCCGGTCACCGTCATCTTCTGCTCCTTGCCGGTGCCCAGGTCCTTGGCGGAGACGTGCATGATGCCGTTGGCGTCGATGTCGAAGGCGACCTCGATCTGCGGCACCCCGCGCGGCGCGGGCGCGATGCCGGTCAGCTCGAACATGCCGAGCTTCTTGTTGTAGGCCGCGATCTCCCGCTCGCCCTGGTAGACCTGGATCGTCACCGACGGCTGGTTGTCCTCGGCCGTGGTGAAGATCTCCGAACGCCGGGTCGGGATGGTCGTGTTCCGCTCGATCAGCTTGGTCATGATGCCGCCCTTGGTCTCGATCCCCAGGGACAGCGGGGTGACGTCGAGCAGCAGCACGTCCTTGACCTCGCCCTTGAGCACACCGGCCTGGAGGCCGGCTCCCATGGCCACGACCTCGTCGGGGTTGACGCCCTTGTGCGGGTCCTTGCCGGTGAGTTCCTTGACCAGGTCGGTCACCGCGGGCATCCGGGTCGAGCCGCCGACCAAAACCACGTGGTCGATGTCGGAGATCTTGATGCCGGCGTCCTTGATCGCGTTGTGGAACGGCGCCTTGCACCGCTCCAGGAGATCGGCCGTCAGCTGCTGGAACTGAGCACGGGTCAGCTTCTCGTCCAGGTGCAGCGGGCCCTCGGCGGAGGCCGTGATGTAGGGCAGGTTGACGGTCGTCTCGCTGGACGACGACAGCTCCATCTTCGCCTTCTCCGCCGCCTCGCGCAGGCGCTGCACGGCCATCTTGTCCTTGGACAGGTCGACGCCGTAGTTGTTCTTGAACTGCTTGACCAGGTGGTCCACGATCCGCTGGTCCCAGTCGTCGCCGCCGAGGTGGGTGTCGCCGTTGGTGGCCTTGACCTCGATGACGCCCTCGCCCATCTCCAGCAGGGACACGTCGAAGGTGCCGCCGCCCAGGTCGAAGACGAGGACCGTCTGGTCGTTCTCCTTGTCCAGGCCGTACGCCAGCGCCGCGGCCGTCGGCTCGTTGATGATCCGCAGGACGTTCAGGCCCGCGATCTCCCCGGCCTCCTTGGTCGCCTGCCGCTGGGCGTCGTCGAAGTACGCGGGCACGGTGATCACGGCATCGGTGACGTCCTCACCCAGGTACGCCTCGGCGTCCCGCTTGAGCTTCTGGAGGACGCGTGCGGAGATCTCCTGCGCGGTGTAGTGCTTGCCGTCGATGCTGCCGTGCCCGGGGAACCGCCAGCCGTGGTCGCCCATGTGCCGTTTGACGGACCGCGCGGTGCGCTCCACGTTCGTCACGGCCTGCCTTTTCGCGACCTCGCCGACCAGCACCTCGCCGTTCTTGGCGAACGCCACGACCGACGGGGTGGTCCGCGCGCCTTCCGTGTTGGCGATGACGGTGGGCTCGCCGCCTTCGAGGACCGAGACCACGGAGTTCGTCGTACCGAGGTCGATACCGACCGAGCGCGCCATCTGGTGCTCCCTCCTCGCTCTTGCTCTGGCTTGCTCCGCCTCAGGCTTGCTCCGCCTCAGATGTCGTTCCCGTGTCGTTCGCGGCTCTCAGCGGGACAGGGGGCCCCACTGGACGGGGCCCGCGCGCAGCTGCGGCTCGGGACGGACGGTCCCGAGCACCACCAGGTACCGCCGTGGCGGCCGGACGCGCGGGGCGGAGGCGCGCCCGCGGTCGTGCGTTCGCTCGTACGTCTGGTCGTAGGCCGCGCGCAGGACGGGATCGCGGAGGGTGTCGTAGGCCGCCCGCACCTCACCGAACCGTTCGGCGGTGTCCGCGTCGACGCTGGTGTCGGGGCGCAGTTCCCGCACCCGGGCACGGAAGGCGGAGGTGATCACCTCCGCCGTCGCCGAGGGCTCCACCCCCAGTACCGCGTAGAGGTCGGCCCTCTGGTCCCGCGCGTGCACCGTGGCCACCTCCTCGCCCGCTGAGCTGCGCTTCGGACCCGACTTGCCTACACCAATGGGTTAAGACTTGAGTCTGGTCTTGTCAAGGTTTGCCTGGGGAGGTATAGGGGTTGTCAGAGGGGATGCCAGGGGGACGTCAGGGGGGACCTCAGCTGCCTCTCCCTCGACGCAGCCATCGCCGCCGCCTCACCAGGCCCGTCACCGGACAGGAGGTGTCGTCCAGTGATCACCGAACTTGCCGTCGAACGTGTCGAGTTCACCTGCGGCTCGTGCTGGCACCGCTGGAGCGTCGACTACGACGTGCAGCGCTACCGGGACGAGACCGGGGACGAGTGGGAGTACTTCTACCGCGACAACACGGCGGTGCCTGCTCCGTACACCCCGCAAGGCGCTCCGCCGTGTTCGCAGTGCGGCCGGCGCTGGGTCGGGCGCCTCGTGGCGCGCCGCCCCGTGCCACTGCCAGGCGATGCCGACGCTCCCCGCAGCCCTGTCACGGCCGAGGGCGGCCATCGCCCCGAGCGGCACGCCGCACCGATGCTGCACGCCGCCGGTCACCCGCAGCCGCGGCCCGGCTCACCGGCGTCCCAGCCGTCCACGCGGTCGTCCGGATGATCCGCTGCGGGCGGCCACACCTGCGGGACGGCGTTGCACCGGCCTCCGAGAAGCGCCCACCCGCCGGGGCACGCCGTCCCGCGCCGGGAGCCTCACGCGAGGGACGGCAGCACCTTTCGCGTGACGATCGCCAGGACATGTGAGCTGCGGCATTGCCGGACAAAGCGGTCGGCCTCCACCATGGCCGGACCAGCGACGTCAAGGAAAGCAGCTCCTCATGGGCGATCATGTGCACGTGCGGCTCAGCCAGGGGCTGAGCGTGTCGGAAGACGGGGAACTGATCGAGCACTCCCGCTGCCGCTGCGGGGCCACCTTCACCAAGGTGTTCGACGCCGACGGCGGAGACCCGGAACGCCCGGCCCGGCCCTGATGCGTCCCCCATGGGCGAGGCCCCGGGCCGGGACGCCCGCGGCCTGAACACGAAGTGTGTCGATCAGCCGCCCAGTTCCTTCTGGTCACCGCCGCCGCTGATCGCGATCTTGCGGGGCTTGGCCGGCTCCGCGACCGGGATCCTCAGCTGGAGCACACCCGCCTCGTAGGAGGCTTCGATCCGCTCGACGTCGAGGGTCTCGCCGAGGAACAACTGCCGGCTGAACGTCCCCGCGGGCCGCTCGGTGATCACCGTCTCGGTGTCGTCGCCGTACGCCGGCTTGCGTTCGGCCCTCACCGTCAGGACGTTGCGCTCGACGTCGAGGTCGATGGACTCCGGGTTCACACCCGGCAGGTCCAGCTCCACGAAGAACGAGTCACCCTCGCGCCAGGCATCCATCGGCATGCCCGCCGGGTGCGCGGCCGTACCCCAGACCCGTTCGACGAGCCGGTCCAGCTCGCGGAAGGGATCCGTACGCAGCAGCATCATCATCCCTCCTTGACGTCGTCCCCAACGTTCTTCGCTCTACCTCCTGATATACCACGCCGCTGGAAACTTGCCACCCCCTGACTCAACCTTTCCAGGCTCGCCGTGATGAACCTGCTCGGACGCGCCAACTGGTGCTGCTCGGCGTCCTGGCCGGGGAGCGGCGGTCGAGCCGATCAGCGGATTGCGGCCCCGTCACGGGGTGAACTACGTGGCCGAGCTGACCAACCCCCACGTACGCGGGGCTGGAACGGTACGGCGACACCCAGCTGGACGTGTCCCGGGGCGCGGGCGTGACGGTGGTGGAACTGGCGTCGGGCCAGGCGTGAGACCGGGACCCTCGGTCACTGACGCAGTTCGACCGGGGCGTACCGCAGTTGGAAGGTGAGGGTGTGGTCACCGTCCTGCCAGTAGACGGTCATGGTCGACAGCACATTGCGCTTGATCCAGCGCGCCCGGTCGTTGACGGTCTCCTCCTGCGCCCGGATCCAGGACTCGACCCGCTGGGGCAGGCTGAACGTCATGGCGTAGGCACCGGGATCCTCGGCCGGGCGGATCCGCCACACCGGGTGGGAGGCGGCCTGCGGGAGTCTGCCCAGGTGCACCGTGTGGGTGGGGTGGCGGCGGGCGTGGTCGACGAAGGCGTAGAGGTTCTCGGACGCCAAGCCGAGAACGAAGGGGGCCGACGGGAAGGCGAGGACCAGCCCCGGCATCTGGGGGCTGTTCAGGTGCCCGGCGATGTCGTCGAGCGGCTGTGCCACGCTCGGGGGCAGCTCGGGCACGGTGTCCCCGTACAGGAAGGAGCCGTAGTCGTCGCTGACTTCGAGCAGGCGCCGGCGCAGGTGACTGCGTATCTCGTACACCCGGGGCCGCTGTCCCGCCGGGAGCGCGTCGAGTGCCTCGTGGACGCGCTGCGCCCGCGTCGACACCAGGTGCCGCAGCCCCGCGAAGTCGGGCATGGACAGGTCGACGAGCGAGATCTGGTGGGCGAGCGCGTACTCCTGGGCGTCCCGGCTGAAGCCGGCGGTGGAGAAGATGGCGTAGCTGTAGTGGTAGCGCGGCCTGGGCCGGCTGGGGGCGGCTCCCTGCACCGAGGTCACCACGTTCTCGTTGACGTCGTGCACCACTCCGTGGCCGTTGCGCACGGTCGGCAACTTGACGTTCTGGTCCGTGAACTTCGCCTCCACGAAGAGTCTCACCGGGAGCGAGAACGGCGGCACGTAACGGAACTGCCCGAGCGCGTCCGCCTGGTGCCATGCGCCTCTGCCGCGTACGGCCAGCCCGTTGTGCCGCTGCTCGAGGACGCGGTGCGCCGGATGCTTCTCCTTGTCGTCCGCCGCGGAAAGCAACTCGTAGCCGCTCGACCGCAGAAGCCAGGCGACGGCCTCTTCCAGTAAGTATCCGCGCAGCACCCTCACGTGAACCATGGCCAGACTGTAGACGGGCGGCGAGGACCCGACGGCCGGGGCCGTCGAGCGCGGATCAGCCCCGGCCCGGTCCAGGTCCACGCCGTGCCGGTGCCCAGCGCGGCGGCACGCAACGCCCCCCAAGGCCCCGCGGGAATCAGCCGGGCGGCTCCGATCGCGTCGGCGCCCCCGTCCGGCGACCATGGCAGGAGGAGGCCCAGCCGGCGTCACACGCCCGCCGATCCGGGAGGTGGCCACGCTGCACACCGTGCTCCCCGTCGTGTTCGCGGTCTGCGCGGCCGCGAGCAACGCCGTGGCGACGGTGCTGCAGCGCAAGGCGGCGCTGACCGTGCCGCGCTCGGAAGGCTTCCGGGCCGGGCTGATGCTCGATCTGCTGCGCAGGCCCGTCTGGCTGGCGGGCATCCTCGCGGTGATCGGTGCCGCCGTCTGCCAGGCGCTGGCGCTGGCGACCGGGCCGTTGACGATCGTGCAGCCGCTGTTCGTGCTGGAGCTGCCGCTGACCCTCGTCGTCGCCTCGCTGCTGATGCACCGGCGGCTGCCGGGTACGGGCTGGCTGGCCGTGGCGGGGGTGGTGGCGGGGCTGGCGGTCGCGCTCGCCGCCGCGTCGCCCTCCGGCAACCGCACACATGTGGAGCTGGACCGCTGGATTCCCGCGCTCGCCGTGTGCGCGGGGGCGGTCGTGGGCCTCGCGCTCGCCGCCGTCCGGCGCCCGGAGGGCCGCGCCCGGGCGGCGTGCCTGGGTGCCGCGACGGCGATCAGTTACGCGGTGACGGCGGCGCTGATGAAGGCCGCCACCCACATCCTCGACGACCAGGGGCTGGTGGATTTCCTCACCGCCTGGCAGACGTACGCGTTCGCCGCGACCGGCGTGTGCGCGCTGTTCCTGCTGGAGAACGCGATGCAGGCCGGACCGCTGGTCGCCTCGCAGCCCGCGCTCACCCTCGGCGACGCCATGGTGAGCCTCGCCCTCGGCATCACCCTGTACGAGGAGAGCATCCGCTCCGGGTGGTGGCTGCTGCCCCAGGTGTTCGGTGTCGCGCTGATCGCCGCGGGGGTTCTCGCGCTGGCGCGGATTCCGCTCACCCAGTCGCTGGTGGCACCGGACGAGGAGCGCCGGACCGCGGCAGCTCCCTGAGCGAAGGAGGTCACGAT
Organism: Streptomyces lomondensis; assembly: GCF_014651035.1. GTDB lineage: Bacteria > Actinomycetota > Actinomycetes > Streptomycetales > Streptomycetaceae > Streptomyces > Streptomyces lomondensis. The sequence continues at coordinate 204,200 of NZ_BMWC01000004.1, read as the reverse complement.
GGGGCGTCTCGACGAGCAGGTGGCGGTCGTCACCGGTGGGGCCGGCGGCATCGGAGGCGCGGTGGCGCGCATGCTCGCGGCCGAGGGCGCCCGCGTCGTGGTCGCCGACATCCGGGACGCCGAGGGCACGGACCTGGCCACACGGCTCGGCGGCCGGGCCCGCTTCACGCACCTGGATGTCACCAGCGAGGACGACTGGCAGCGGGTCGTCGACGACACCGAGCGGGACCTGGGGCCGGTCTCCGTCCTCGCGAACATCGCGGGGATCATCGACTGGGGGCCGATGGAGGAGCAGAGCCCCGAGTCGTTCCGCCGGGTCGTCGACGTCAACCTCACGGGCGCCTGGCTGGGGATGCGCGCGGCGGCACCGTCGCTGCGCCGGGCCGGGGGCGGCGTCATCGTGAACATGTCGTCCCTGGCCGGGCTGACCGCCTACGCCGGGGTCGGAGCGTACGCGGCCAGCAAGTGGGGGCTGCGCGGACTGACCAAGGCCGCCGCGCTGGAACTCGCGCCCGACCGGGTCCGGGTCTGCTCCGTCCACCCCGGCGCCATCCGCACCCGGATGACGGCCGGCTTCGGCGACGCGTACACCGCGGGGCAGCCCATCCCCCGGTTCGGCGAGCCCGAGGAGGTCGCCCGCATGGTGCTCTTCATCGTCACCGACGCCACCTTCTCGACGGGCTGCGAGTTCGTCGTGGACGGCGGCATCCTCGCCGGCCCGCCGGCCGTCCTGAACCCCGCCGACTGACCGGCCGCGCCCGGTTCAGCCGTCCGGCTGGCACCGCGGGCACCACACCGTGCCGCGGCCTGCCATCCGGGACCGGCGCAGGCCGGTGCCGCAGCGCGGGCACCTCGGCTCCCGGTCGTCGCGATGGCCGGTGAGCCAGGAGTCGCGCGGCGGGACGCAGCCTGCGGAGACGGAGGAGCGCAGGGTGCGGCGCATCTCGCTGTACAGGCGGCGGCGGTCGGCCTGGGCGAGGTCACGCGCCGGGCGGTCGGGACGCAGCCGGGCGCGCCACAGGATCTCGTCGGCGAGCAGGTTGCCGAGGCCGGCGAGGACGGACTGGTCGGTGAGTGCCGTCTTCAGAGCGCCGCGCCGTGCCGAGAGCGCGGTCTCGAACTCCGCGCGGTCCACCGCCATCGCGTCCGGGCCCTGCCGCGCCAGCAGCCGGTCGATGTCGGACTCGTCGTGGGCCAGCCAGAGCCCCTGGAGTTTGCGCTGGTCACGGAAGCGCAGCTGACGGCCGCCGCCCAGGGTGAACAGGACGCGGTCATGGGCCTCGACGGCGTCCTCGGAGCGCCCGCAGACCAGCCGGCCGGTCATGCCGAAGTGCAGCACCAGGGTCGGGCCGCCGGTGCGGGCGAGCAGCCACTTGCCGTGCCGCTCCGGCGTGCCGAACCGTCGCCCCTCCAGCGCGTCGCGCAGCCGCCGGGCGTCGACCCCGTGCAGGACGCCCGCGTCCCGCACGTCCACGCTCCGGATGACCCGGCCCTTCGCGCAGGACTCGAGCACCTGCCGGAACCCCTCGACATCGGGCAGCTCGGGCATGGCGGGAGCGTCAGGTCTCCTGGAGGACGGACAGCACGTTCCCGGCCGGGTCGGTGAACCAGGCGATCAGCGGGCCGCCGCCGCGGAAGATGCCCTTGTCGTCCGTCTTGTACTGGTCGTAGCGCTCGAACCGCACCCCTCTCCTGTCCAGCTCGTCGACCGCGGCCTCGATGTCGTCGACGGGGAAGTTCAGGACGGTGTACGTCGCCGGGGTGTGGTCCGCCTTAGGGTAGACCAGGATGTCCCGGTCACCCGCGATGTGCAGGAACAGCATGCCCTCCTCCTCGGACACCCGCAGTCCGAGCGTGTCGCCGTAGAACGTCCTGGCCGCGTCGATGTCGTTCACGGAGAAGCCGCTGAACGCCTTTGTCGTACCGAACATGATCGCCTCCCGGAATCGGTCTTCTCGTATGTAGGACCGGGACGCGTCCGGAAACTCATCGCCGCGTGGGGGTGCTCCGGCCCCGGGCTCGGGAGCGCGTGATCAGGGCGGCGACGTGGTGGACACAGGGCGTCCCGCCCGGGTTCACGTACCCGTGTACCGCGTCCGCCGCGAAGTAGGCGGAGTCGCCCGCGCCAGCTCGGTGACCGACTCGCCGGCAGCCCACGGGTGCCACCGGCCGACCGGCGACAGCGACGGCGACGGCGACGGCGACGGCGACCAGATGCGCCTTCTCCCCCGGGCCTGATCACCAGCGCGTGGGGATCGCGAGCGCGCAGACAGCGGCGACCTGTCCCCCGGCTTTGCCTGCGGGCACCCTGGCCCGGCCGAGGGGCGCGGCCGAGCACCGCCCTCGCCGACGTCCGGCCCGTGGTCTTCAGCCGGGGTTCGCGCTCCCGGGCCGGCCCGCCTCAGCCCGCAGGTCGCCGGCCTCTGCGGCGCAGCCAGGCCAGCAGGCCGTGGGAAGGGGTGTGCTCCGAGGGCGCGGGCCGGTCCGCCGGCGGAACCGGGGGTGGTGTGGCGGGCTCGGGTTCCGGCGCCGAGGGTGGTGCCGGGGGCGGCACCTGCTGCGGCGTCGGGCGGGGTGCCGGGCGCTGCCCGCGCGCCGTCTCCATCGTGTGGGCCAGGTCCGCGCGGAGCCAGGCCACTTCGTCCGGCTCGCTCGCCGTCATGAGCGTCTCGGCCAGTTCGGCGGCGGGTGAGCCGGGGGCGCCGTGTGCCGGGAGCCGGGGGCGGCAGCGGTCCAGGTGGGCGCGCTCGCAGGGGTCCTCGACGACCTCCGCCACGTCGGCCTGGTCGAGGAAGCAGGCGACGGCTGCCGCGTGTGCCCAGGCGTCGTCGCCTGCCTGCCGTGTCAGGAATCCGAGGTGGCGTCCCCGCCAGTTGCGGGGCCGCCGGTCCAGCCCGGCCTTGAGGCCTTCCCGGATCTCTGCGGGCGTGCGACCGGTCAGCAGGCGGGTGTTGCTCGTCTCGGCCGCGAACTGCTCCAGTTCCTCGGCCAGATACAGCCAGACGACGGTCCGGTAGCGGTTGAGGTAGAAGCGGACCGGAATCAGCAGGCCGTAGCGAGCGAGGCTCGTGAACCTGGTGGGCGTCACCTCCAGGAGTTCGGCGCCCTCAGTCGTGCCGACCGTCGCGACGCGTCGGCGCAGGTCGTCCGGGGAGCCGTCGCCCGCGCGCAACCGGTCGATCTCGGCGCGGGCGACGCGCCGCCCCCCGCCGCCTTCGTCGGGAACGGTCCGGATGAGCCCGAGGTTCACCGCCAGGTCGAACTCGCCCCGCTTGAGGCCGAGTTCGCGGGCGGCCCGGCTCGGGGCGCAGGAAAGGCGGTCGGGTTGGGTGCTGGTGCCTGACATGGTCGGTCTCCCCCGTGGAGTCAGCGGCTCACGCCGTGCGCGATCGCCGTGGAAAAACCGTAGCCGCTTCGGCGTCTCGCGTGGCGAGCCTGTGGATAACTCCGCGGGGGATGACGAATGCGCAGGTCAGAGGTCTGTGGCCGGTTTCCGTTCGGGCTGGCGCGCATCCACGTCGAGGTGCTCGCCGACCCGGTTGACCAGAAGCGTCATCTCGTACGCGATCTGGCCGATGTCGGCCTCGGCGCCGCTGAGGACGCACAGGCAGCTGCCCGTGCCGGCCGCGGTGACGAAGAGCACCGCGTCGTCGAACTCGATCATCGTCTGGCGGACGTTGCCCGCCCCGAAGTGCCGTCCCGAGCCCTTGGCCAGGCTGTGCAGTCCGGACGACACCGCCGCGAGGTGCTCCGCGTCCTCGCGGCGCAGTCCCGTGCTCGCCCCGGTCACCAGGCCGTCGTTGGACAGGACCAGTGCGTGCCGCACCTCGTGGACTCGCTCGGTCAGGTCGTCCAGCAGCCAGTCGAGCCCCTGGTTGTGCGCCATGTCCGATCTCCCCGTTTTCCCCGTGTGATTCTCCTCCTGGCCGGAGGATCTCCACGCCAGCCTTCCCCACGACCGCTGTCGGGGCAAGGAGGATGGGAGCCATGGCAGAGAAGATGACCGACGCGCAATGGCGGGAGTTCGTTTCGCACGGCACCCGCACCGGAAAGCTCTCCACGGTCCGGGCCGACGGGAGCCCGCACGTGACGCCGATCTGGTTCGTGCTGGACGGGGACGAGCTGGTGTTCAACACCGGCAAGGACAGTGTGAAGGGGCGCAACATCGCCCGGGACGGCCGGGTCGCCCTGTGTGTGGACGACGACCGGCCGCCGTACTCCTTCGTGGTGCTGCGGGGCCGCGCCCGCGTCTCCGAGGACCTCGACGAGATACGCCACTGGGCCACCCGTATCGGCGCCCGGTACATGGGCGAGGACCGCGCGGAGGAGTTCGGCGCCCGCAACGGCGTCCCGGGTGAACTCCTGGTCCGCGTCGGCATCGAAAGGGTTCTGGCGGAGCGGGACGTCGCGGGCTGACCGCGCGGGCCGCGGTCAGCCGACCGAGTCGAGGAGCCGGGCGGTGTGCATCCGCCCGGCGTATTCGACGAGACGGATCAGCACCTCCTTTCCCGAGTCGCGGTCCCGGGCGTCGCACAGCACCACGGGCGTGCCCCGGTCGAGGTCGAGGGCGCGCGAGACGTCCGGGGCGCCGTGCCGCCGGGCGCCCGCGAAGCAGTTGACGGCCACCACGAACGGGATGCGCCGGTGCTCGAAGTAGTCGACCGCGGGGAAGCAGTCCTCCAGGCGACGGGTGTCCGCGAGGACCACCGCACCGAGCGCTCCCTGTGACAACTCGTCCCACAGGAACCAGAACCGGTCCTGCCCCGGTGTGCCGAACAGGTACAGGGAGAGGCCGGACCGGATGGTGATGCGCCCGAAGTCCATGGCGACGGTCGTGGTGGTCTTGTGGTCCACCCCGTCGGTGTCGTCCACCGACTGGCCGGCTTCGCTGAGCAGTTCCTCGGTGCGCAGCGGCCGGATCTCGCTGACGGCTCCGACCAGGGTGGTCTTGCCCACGCCGAATCCGCCGGCGACCAGAATCTTCAGCGCCAGTGCGGCGGTTTCGCCGCCCGGGGCGTCGGAGTGCTCGGAGACCATTGATCACTTCTCTCGGGAGTGCCGGCAACAGGTGACGTGAGTGCGGGTGTGGTGTGGGTTCATCTACAGCGCCCTCAGTCCCTCGATCACCTCGCGCAGGATGCGTTCGTCGGGCAGTTGCGCCGGTGGTACAGAGCGGCTGACGGTGACGCAGCCGAGTTCGAGGAGGTCGCCGAGGAGGACCCTGACCACGCCCACGGGCAGGTCCGCGCCGGCGGCGAGTTCGGCGACCGACTGGGTCTCCGTGCGGCACAGGCCGATCAGGGCCCGGTGCTCCGGGCCGAGCAGGGCGTCGTCCACGCCGGGTGCGCCCGGGTCCAGCGTGACCAGGGCGATCAGGTCGAACCGCACGCCCGTGGGGCCGGGCCGGGTGCGTCCGCCCGTCATGGCGTAGGGGCGCACCAGAGGGCCGGCCTCGTTGTCGTACCACTGGGTGCCCTCCTCGCGCGGGGTGCCCCTCATGTCCTCGGTCATCTGCGCGGACCGCCCTCTCGGCTCATCCGGCGGCAGGAGGTCGCGCGCCGGCGCGGGGCGCCGTGCCGAGGTGCTCGCCGACGCGCTTGACCAGGCGTGCCATCTCGTACGCCACGAGGCCGATGTCCGCGGTCACGGCGGTGAGGAGGGCGAGGCAGGAGCCGTCGCCCGCGGCCGCCACGAACAGGAAGCCCTCGTCCATCTCCACCATGGTCTGGCGGACGCCGCCGGCGCCGAAGTGCCGTCCCGCGCCCTTGGCGAGGCTGTGGAAGCCCGAGGCGACCGCGGCCAGGTGATCGGCGTCCTCGCGGCGCAGGTCGCTGGAGGCGCCCACGGCGAGACCGTCGTTGGACAGCACCACGGCGTGCCGTATCGCGCTCACGCGGAGCACCAGGTCGTCCAGCAGCCAGTCGAGTTCGCCGGAGCGCCGGGCGGTGTGGGTGCTCGGGTCCTGGATCATGCGGGGTCTCCTTCGCTGCTGTCGCTGCCCGCCGCGGCGCCGGGCGTGGTTCCGCGGCCGGGTTGCCGGCCGCCGCCGCGGGCCCAGCCGTCGCGGTACGCCGCCATCCGGTCCCGTACGTGTTCGGGGGTACGTGCGTGGTCCTGCGGCTCGGGCGCGGGCGGCGGCTCCTCGGGGCGTCCGTCGCGCAGTTGGGGGGCGAGACTGGCCTGCCGTACGCGGCGCGGGAGGTCGTCGGAGCCCTCGGGCTGCTCCTGGGGGCGGTGCAGTCGCAAGGTGGCGACTCCTGGGGCCGGGGTGCTGCTCGCGTTCTCCGCGTGGCGGGCGGACTCCGCGGCGGCCGGTACGGGAGCCACGAGGGCGCGCCGGTCGGCCGGTGCGGCGACGGTGTCCTGGAGCGGGGTGTCGTCGGGCACGCGCGCGTAGGCGCGTTCCGCGGGCTGCCGCGCGGGGGCCGCCTCGCCGGGGGAACGTTCCGGCGTCCCGGTGTGGAGCAGGGCGGTGGGCAGCAGGACGACCGCCGTGGTGCCGCCGTACGGCGAGGGCCTCAGGTGGACCTTGACGTCGTGCCGGGCGGCGAGCCTGCTGACGACGAACAGGCCGAGCCGGTCGCTGTCGAACAGGTCGAGCGCCTCGGACTGCGCGATGCGGCGGTTGGCCTCGGCGAGGGTCTCCTTGCCCATGCCGAGGCCGCGGTCCTCGACCTCGACGGCGTAGCCGTTGCCGACGGGTTCGCCGGTGATGCGTACGCGCGTGTGGGGCGGCGAGAACTGGGCGGCGTTCTCGATGATCTCGGCCAGGAGGTGCGTGAGGTCGGCGACGGCCGTGCCGATGACGGCGGTCTCGGGGAGTTGCCGTACCTCCACGCGCGCGTAGTCCTCGACTTCGGAGACGGCCGCGCGGACCACGTCGGTCAGGGAGACGGGCATGCGCCAGGCCCGGCCGGGGGCGGCTCCGGAGAGGATGATCAGGCTTTCCGCGTGGCGGCGCATGCGGGTGGTGAGGTGATCGAGGCGGAAGAGGTCGCTCAGTTCGTTCGGGTCGTCGGAGCGGCGTTCCATGCTGTCGAGGAGGCTCAGCTGCCGGTGGACGAGGATCTGGCTGCGGCGGGCGAGGTTCACGAAGACACCGGAGATGCCGCTGGCGAGTTCGGCGCGTTCCACGGCGGCCCGCAGCGCGGCGCGGTGCACCGTGCCGAGGGCTTCGGCGACCTGCCCGGTCTCGTCGTCGGCGGGTGGCCCGGGCGGGGCCTCGGCGCGGACGTCGATCTCCTCCCCCGCGCGCAGCTTCCGCATGGCCTCGGGGAGTTTGCGCCGGGCGATCTCCAGGGCGCTGTTGCGCAGGCTCACCAGTTCCACCACGAGGCCGCGGCCGATGCGGACGGAGATGACGAGCGAGGCGGCGACGGCGGCGAGGCCGAGCAGGACGGCGGCGCCGGCCGGGGTGAGCAGTCCTCGGGCGAACGGGTCGGCCCGCTCCGCGACACCGCGGGCCGCGTCGCCCTCGATGGTGCGCATGCCGCTCTGCACGCGCGCGTGGGCCGTGTTCCAGGTGCTCTCGGGTGCCGCCTCGACCGCCTTTTCGCCCGGCGCGCCGGCGAGGATCTCGTCCTCGGCGTCGCCCAGGCCGGCGTAGGCGCTGCTGTCGGAGAGGGCGTCCCAGGCGGAGCGTTCGGTGCCGCGCAGGTCGGCGACGGCCGACTCGGTGAGGGAGCGGCGCAGTTCGACGGCGCCGGTGAAGATCCGTAGGCGCTCCCCGTTCAGGGCGCCGTCCAGGCGGGCACTCGCCAGGACGGCGTCCTCGCGGGCCAGCGCCTCGCCGGCGCGGGCGAATTCGAGCAGCACGCGTGCGTCGGAGCCGAGGTCGGCGTCCTGGATGCCGGTGAGGGCGCCGCCGACGGCGAAGGCCGCCGAGATGGTCCGGGTGTAGCGGGTGTACGTCTCGGCCCAGTCCGCGCTCCGGTCCCGCACCTCGGTGCGCAGCGGACGCAGTTGCTCGGCGCCCGTGACGAACTCCTCCAGTCGGCGGGCGACTCCGGCGGGCAGTTCCCCGCTGTCGGCGACGGTGCTGTCCTTGCCGAGCCGCAGTTTCGCGACGGCCTGGTCGGTGCGCCGGGCGAGTTCGTCCAGCTCGTCCGTGCGTACGGCGGACGGTTCGGTGGCGTGGCGTACCGCGGCCGCGCGTTCGGCCTGGAGGGCGGCGACCGCGGCGGAGACGGGGGCGCGGACGGTGGTGTCCACGCGCTGCACCTGCCGGAGCCGGGAGACGTCCTGGGCGGTGGTGACGGTGGCGTAGGCCCACAGGGCCAGGAGGGAGACGACCGGCACCATCAGCAGGCAGACGATCTTGGCGCGCACGGTACGCGGGCGTATGTGCCAACGCTCGGCACGCGCGGGGGCCCCGTCCGGTGCGGCGCCCGAGGGTGCCTCAGGGTCCTCGTCGGCCGGTGGCCCGGCGTGCGCGCGGCGACCGCGCACCGGCGGGGGCGGCGCCTCGGCGCCGGCTGTGGGGGTCCTACGGGGTGTACGCATGGACTCCTCGCTCGGGAGTGGTTCGGGGGCCGTGCCACCCCGGCTGCGGGGCGTGCCACCAGGCTTCGGGTCGTGCCGTCCGGGCTATGGGGCGTCCCGTCCAGGCTTCGGGTCGTCCCGTCCGGGCTTCGGTTCGTGCCGTCCAGGCTTCGTCGTGCCGTCCGGGCTAGCTACGGGTGGTCGTCCGGGCCGCCGGACCGCAGCCGGAGCCGCGGCCGCGGCTAGTGGGCGGGACTCTCGACCGGCCGCTGCGCCGAGGCGGACGCCTCGCGCTCCCCCGCCGTCGGCGACAGCGCGACGAAGGCCGAGGTGAGGAAGAGATAGGACCCGAGGCCGACGGCGAGGGGGAAGATGAACTGCATCGCCGTGGCCCCGGGCAGGACCTCCCCGGAGGGCGTCACGCGCACGCTCACCGCGAACATGCCGGTGTAGTGCATGCTGCTGACGGCCGCGCCCATGATCAGGGAGGCGATGGTGACGGCGACGGGCGACTTGATGTTGAGCGCCGCCCACAGGGCCGCCGTCGCGGCGACGACGGCGATCAGCACGGAGAGCCCGACGAGCACCGGGTCGTAGGTCACGTCGCCGTGCAGGCGGACGGCCGCCATGCCCAGGTAGTGCATGCTCGCGACGCCGAGGCCCGTGGTGAGGCCGCCGAGCAGCAGGGCCCGGCCGCGGTCCCGGCTGTAGCCGACGGCGAAGACGCCGGCGCAGACGACGACCATGGCGACCAGCAGGCTCAGCAGGGTGAGCGGCACGTCGTAGCGGATGTCGGTGCCGGCGACGCTGAAACCGAGCATGGCCACGAAGTGCATGGTCCAGATGCCGGTGCCGATCGCCGAGGCGGCGGTGAGGAGCCAGTTGCGGCGCGAGCGGCCGGTGGCGGCGAGCGCGCGGACGGTGCAGCGCAGTCCGAGGGCGGCGCCTATGCAGGCCATCACGTACGACAGCGCGGGGGTCAGCCACCCCAGGGCGGCGTGGTCCAGGTGTCCCATGGCCCCGGGACGCTAGACCCGCCAGGGGCGTGCGAAGGGGGCGCATTTCGAAAGGTGTTGGAATATGACGCAGAGATGTACCGGAACGATCGGGTCACGCTCGAACGTGTGCACTGAGGCGTCATCCGTGCCGGTGAGGAATCATGCGGTACATGAGCGACGAGCAGACGCGTGTCCAGGAGTTCTTCACCGCCCGCGCCGCCGACTGGGACACCCGGTTCCCCGACGACGGCCCGGCCTACGCCGCCGCGGTCGCGGAGCTCGGGCTGCGTGCGGGCGACCGGGTGCTCGACGCGGGCTGCGGCACCGGGCGTGCTCTGCCGCCGCTGCGGGCCGCCGTGGGGCCGTCAGGAGTGGTCATCGGGGCCGATCTGACCCCGGCCATGCTGCGGGAGGCCGTACGGGCCGGACGGGACCGTGACGGGGCGTTGCTGCTCACGGACGTCGCCGCGCTGCCGTTGCGCACGCGGACGCTGGACGCCGTGTTCGGGGCGGGCCTCATCTCGCATCTGCCGAGCCCGGCCGAGAACCTGCGGGAGCTGGCGCGCGTGGTGCGGCCCGGTGGAGTGCTGGCGCTGTTCCACCCGATCGGCAGGGCGGCGCTGGCGGCGCGCCACGGCCGCCCGCTCACCCCGGACGACCTGCGCGCCGAGCCCAACCTCCGTCCGCTGCTGGCCGGTTCCGGGTGGCTCCTGACGTCGTACGTCGACGAGGACGCCCGCTTCCTGGCGCTCGCGGTGCGCGAGGACTGAGCCGCCGCGTCACCCGGCCTCGGAGCCGGGCATCTCCACGTGCCGCACGGGGCAGCCCCGGACCCCGGGGACGGGGTGCGTGCCGAGATCGGCGATCCGGTAGCCGTTCGGGTAGCCCTTGATCTCCCAGTTCTGCCGGGCGAAGTGCGGGGCCCGCCGGGGCGGCAGCAGACGGACGGCACGCCCCCGCAGCCGTACCGCGCGACGCACCCACGCGCGCGTGGCGGCACTCGGCGGGGTGTAGCGGAAGGCGCGCAGGAGCGAGTCGTCGAGGAGTGAGAGGGTCGTGGTGCGCAGCAGGGGGGCGAGGGGGCGCGGGTACCAGGAGGCCATGAGGTCGAGCGTGGCGTCCGAGACGCGGCGGGCGTCCTCGTCCCAGGCGAAGTGGGCCGCCTCGTAGGTGTCGAGGCAGGTCTCGAACTCCTCGTACGTCTCGGGGATGTCCTTGATGCCCATGTGCCGGCCCAGTGTGCGGTAGTGGACGACACTGGCGACGATCTCGTGGCGCGACATCCTGCGCCAGCCGTAGGCGTCGATCCACCGCCTGGGCATCACGACGAACGTGCAGAGCACGTAGCGCATGTCCTCGTCGCTGATGTCGTAGCTGCGGTGCATCTGGTTGATGCGGCGGATGGCGGTCCTGCCCTGCTCGCTGCCGAAGCCGTGCTCGACGACGGCGTCCAGGAGCAGCGAGGTGTCGTCGTAGCGTTTCTGCGTGCGCTCCGTGAGCTCCGCGGTCTCCGCGAGCAGCCGGCCGATGCTCGGGACGGCGTAGGTGCGGTACAGGGCCAGCTCCAGCGACCGGGCGAAGTCCCAGGGGAACTCGTACGCCACGCTCAGCCGGTAGATCTCCGAGGCGTCCCGGTACGGATCCATCCGGCGGATTTGTTCGAGCCGTTCGAAGCGCTTCACGGTACCCTCCCCCTTCTGCCACCGAAGCTCCAACTCTACTTTGATGGGCGGGAGATGAACGGTGAGCGGGGAAAACGCACAGGGGGAAGGTGGTCAGCACATGTGGGACAAGGTCCGCAAGGCCGGGGGCAGAGTCGCTCATGCCTTGCGCACGGAGACGAAGCCCGACGGGGACACACGTCCGCACAATCTTTTCGAGGCCGCGGCCGTCTACGTCACGGCGTGCGCCGAGGACGACCAGGAGCGGGCCGACGAGGCGGCAGGGTGGGTGTCGCCGGAGGCCCTGTCGTTCGGGGTGAACGAGCTGGCCTGCCGGGCCGTCATCGCACTCGCGCGGGAACGGGACGAGTCGCCGGGAACCGTGGCCCGTGAGCTGCTGGGGCTGCCGACGACGTGAGGCGCCCGGCCCGGACGGCCGATTCGCCCCGTCCGCCGGAAAACTGCAGCTCCGGGTGCGCTTGCGAGGTCGTGACAAGCGGCTTCCGGGCGCACTAGGGTCGCGCCGGTGGACCAACGATGGGGAGGCTGGGATGGCCGGGACGGACGAGGACGCCGTCGCCGCCGCGGACGATGCGCTCTATGTGCTCACGGCGGTGCTGCTGACGCCGGCGAAGTTCCCGAGTGTGCTCGGCGACGACTACCCGGAGGCGTGCGCGGCGCTCGGCCTGGCGCCGCTCGCCGACGGGTACGGGCTGGTGCTCGGCCAGGACGGCGACGGCGCCCGGTGGACGGTGGTCATCGACGACGTCTCCCTGGTGGCCGTCGCGATCGCGTCGTGGGACTGCGGCATGGAGTACGAGCTGTCGCCCGACGAGCGCACGGTCGTCGCCGCACTGCCCGGCTGGCCCCTCGCGGTCGCCGTCGCGGCCCCCGGAGTGCCCGCGCCGCACGATCCCGGCCCGGAGGTCGACGACCGGCCGCCGCTCGCCCCGCCGGACACCACCGTCTGGGGGCCGGCCCAGCGGCGCCTGGGCGCCGACGAGATCGCGCTCCAGTGGGCGGTGTGGCGGGAGCAGGTCGACGACTCGGCGTTCTCGACACCGGGGACCTCCGGGACACCGGGTGACGGGGGCGGAGCGGCCGACGGTCCCGAGCGGAGCGGGGAGAACGGGCAGCCGGGCCACAGCGGCATCCGGCGCGTCCTCGCCGAGGCCCGCACCTATGTCGACTCACCGCCGCCGCTGGGCCGGGTCCGGTCGTCCTTCGCGCCGGGGGACGCGCGGACCCTGCGCGCCGACGGTCCCGGCTGGTCGCTCGTGGCCAGGACCGACGACATCGCGTTCGTACTGCTCGACGAGGAGCCCGGCGAGGTCCTGCCGGTGGGCCGGGGGCCGGAGCTGCCGGGTCTCCTCGAGGCGCTCGACAAGATGGCCGTACGGCCGAACTGACCGGTACGGCCGATCAGCGGCCGAGCTCCTTGCGGGTCGCGCGGCGCAGCCTGCGCCGCTGTGAGGGGTCCAGCGTGAGGTACGCGGCGGCCGGGACTCCCAGGATGATCAGCAGCGCGGCCCACCAGGGCAGCCAGATCAGCAGGATGAGTCCGGCCGCCACACCGCCCGCGGCGATCTTGGCGTTCTTCGACATGACTGTCGCCTCCTTCGCGGCCATTGCCGCTCTCTGTCCCGAAAACGGACCCGCGCGTGCGGCGGTTCCGACCGCGACCCTGAGACATCCCTGAGGTGCGACCCCGACGCACCCCTGAGACCTCCATGGTGACCCAGCTCACAGCTCAGCCATACCCATGTGCGCCGAAAATGCTGTACCCTCGGCGACTCCGCCAAGTAGTCAAATTTGAGGAATCAGTCATAGTCGAGCACCCGACTCCCCCGGCACCCTCCTCCGAGATTCCCGAACTGGCCCACTGCCGCGCCGTCTTCCTGCCCGGCGACCCCGCCCGCACGGGCACCATCGCCTTCTGGCGACCCGACGGCGCGGACGCCACGGCCGTAGCCCCCACGGCCGTGGCATCCGCGGCCGTCGCGTCGGCGACCATCGCGGACCTGACCGTCGTCGTGCCCGGCGACGGCGGGGTCGAGACCGAGAGCGTGCCCGCCGTCCTGGTACCCGTGCGCGCGGCCCTGCCGGTCCTCGCGCGTGCGCGTACCGGCGCGCAGGGACACCGGTCCACCGTGTTCTGGGGCGCGGCGGCCCTGCACGCCCTGCACCTCGTGGCGCGCGGACTGCTGCTGCCGGGGCTGTCCCCGGGCGACCACGACGCCTGGCGCACGGGCCCGCTGCGTGCCCAGGACGTCGAGGCCGTGCGCCGCCTCGCCGCCGCGATGCCGCCCGAGGCGCATGCCGTGCTGCGCGGCGGCGCCGGGCCGCTGCGGTTGCCCGACCCGGAGCAGCTCCTGCGCGCCTTCCTCGACGCGGTCGCCGACACCCTGCCGCGCTCCCCGGCCGCGCCGCTGGTGACGGGCGGTCCCGCCTACGCGGCTCCCGAGCCGGTGCACCTGCCGGAGCAGCGCGCGTGGGCGGCGGACGTCGCCGCGGGTCACGACGCGGGCGTGCGGCTGTCGCTGCGGATCGAGGCGCACGGCCTGATCGAGGCACAGCGCCTGATCGAGGCACACGGCCCTGCGGAGGCGACGGCGAACGACGGGACGGCCGACGCCACGAACTCCGAGGCCACGAGGCCCGACACCACGACGTCCGACACCACGACGTCCGAGGTCACGACGCCCGACGCCACGACGTCCGACGTAACAACACCCGACGCCGCGGACGTGACCTTCCGAGCCGTCCTCCAGGTGCACAGCGTGAGCGATGCCGCCCTCGTCGCGGACGCCGCCGACGTCTGGGCGGGCGACGCCCGGGGAGAGGCCTTCGGCCCACGCGCGCGGATGGACGCCCTGCTCGCCCTGCGCCGCGCGGCCCGTGCCTGGACCCCGCTGACGCCCCTGCTGTCGGCGACCGTCCCGGACGCGGTCGAGCTCGCCGACGAGGAGGTCACCGAGCTCCTCGGCGCGGGCGCCCGCGCGCTGGCCTCGGCCGGGGTCGAGGTGCACTGGCCGAAGGGTCTGGCCCGCGAGCTCACCACGCGCGCGGAGGTGGGCCCCGCGGGGGCGGGGCCGTCCGACGACGAGCCGGAGTCCGGCAAGACCTTCGCCGCCCTGCCGTCGTTCCTCTCCGCGGACGCGCTGCTCGCCTTCGACTGGTCGTTCGCGCTGGGCGACCAGAGCCTGAGCCGCGAGGAACTGGACCGTCTCGCCGAGGCCAAGCGCCCGGTGGTGCGGCTGCGTGACCAGTGGGTCCTGATCGACCCTCAGGAGGTACGCCTGGCCCGCTCCCGGCAGGACCACAGGGTCACGCCGGTGGACGCGCTGGGCGCGGCCCTCACCGGCTGGGCGGAGGTGGACGGCCGCCGGGTCGAGGTGCGGCCCACCGGATGGCTGGCGGCCCTGCGGGAGCGCCTGGAGAACCCCGAGGCGCAGCAGCCCGTGGAGCAGCCGGCCGCCCTCGCGGCCACCCTGCGGGACTACCAGCGGCGGGGTCTGAACTGGCTCGCGAGCATGACCTCGCTGGGCCTCGGCTGCTGTCTCGCCGACGACATGGGGCTCGGCAAGACGATCACGCTGATCGCCCTGCACCTGCACCGGCAGACGGACGCGGAATCCGCCGGTCCCACCCTCGTGGTCTGCCCGACGTCCCTGATGGGCAACTGGCAGCGGGAGATCGAGCGGTTCGCGCCCGGCACCCCCGTGCGGCGCTTCCACGGCGCACGGCGCAGCCTGGACGGCCTGGCCGACGGGGAGTTCGTGCTGACGACGTACGGCACGATGCGCCTGGACGCGCCCCGGCTCGCCGGGGTGCCGTGGGGCCTGCTCGTGACGGACGAGGCCCAGCACGTGAAGAACCCTTACTCCTCGACCGCGCGGGAGCTGCGTTCCATCGGGGCACGCGCGCGTGTGGCGCTCACCGGCACCCCGGTGGAGAACAACCTGTCGGAGCTGTGGGCGATCCTCGACTGGACCACCCCGGGGCTGCTGGGCCGGCTCGGCACCTTCCGCAGGCGGTACGCGGAGGCCGTCGAGGGCGGCCAGGACCCGGCCGCCGCGGACCGGCTGGCCCGGCTCGTACGGCCGTTCCTGCTGCGCCGCCGCAAGTCGGACCCGGGGATCGCGCCCGAGCTGCCACCGAAGACGGAGACGGATCACGCCGTGTCGCTCACCCAGGAGCAGACGGGGCTCTACGAGGCCGTGGTGCGCGAGGCGCTCGCGGAGATCGCCGGGGCGGACAGCATGGCGCGGCGGGGTCTGATCGTGAAGCTGCTGACCGGTCTCAAGCAGATCTGCAACCATCCCGCGCAGTACCTCAAGGAGGAGCGGCCGGTGATCGCCGGGCGCTCCGGGAAGCTGGAGCTGCTGGACGAACTGCTGGACACGATTCTCGCGGAGCGGGCGGGCGTGCTGGTCTTCACGCAGTACGTGCAGATGGCCCGCCTCCTCGAACGGCACCTGGCCGCCCGCGGCACGCCCACGCAGTTCCTGCATGGCGGGACGCCCGTCGCCGAGCGCGAGGCCATGGTGCGGCGCTTCCAGGACGGCGACGTGCCGGTGTTCCTGCTGTCGCTGAAGGCGGCGGGCACCGGCCTGAACCTCACCCGGGCCGAGCACGTCGTGCACTACGACCGCTGGTGGAACCCGGCCGTGGAGGCGCAGGCGACCGACCGCGCGTACCGCATCGGGCAGACCCGGCCCGTGCAGGTGCACCGGATCGTCGCCGAGGGGACCATCGAGGACCGCATCGCCGAACTGCTGGTCCGCAAGCGGGAGCTGGCGGAATCGGTCCTGGGCTCCGGTGAGGCGGCGCTCACGGAGCTGACGGACGCGGAGCTGGCGGATCTGGTCGAGCTGCGAGGGGGCCTGCGATGACTCGGTACGACGATGACAGGGAGCGCACGTTCGCGGCGCTGCCGCCCGCACAGGGGCGGGGCTTCGCGCAGACCTGGTGGGGACAGGCCTGGCTGAAGGCGCTGGAGGACACGGCGCTGGACTCGACGCAGCTCAAGTCGGGACGCCGGCTGGCGCGCGCCGGAGCGGTGGGCGCGGTGTCGGTGCGCCCGGGGCGCCTCACGGCCGTCGTCCAGGACCGCGACCGCACGGCGCACCGGGCCGACGTCCTGCTGGCGGAGCTGACGCCCGAGCAATGGGACCGCCTCCTGGACATGGCCGTGGAGCGGTCCGGTCATGTGGCGGCGCTGCTGGACCGGGAGATGCCGCCGCACCTGGTCGAGGACGCGGCGGCCGCGGGCGTCGAACTGCTGCCGGGCCTGGGCGATCTGGAACCGGAGTGCGGCTGCGGGGCCTGGGACCACTGCGGGCACACGGCGGCGCTCTGCTACCAGGTGGCACGGCTGCTCGACCAGGACCCGTTCGTCCTGCTGCTGATGCGCGGGCGCGATGAAGCGACCCTGCTGGGTGACCTCCAGTCGCGCAGTGGCGCATCCGCCGCCGACTCCTCCGGGCCCAAGGGTGTGGACGCGGCCGAGGCGTACGCGGCCGGTGACATCCTGCCCCCGCTGCCGGCCCTGCCCGACCTGCCCGAGGAGCCGGGCCTGCCGCCGTCCCTGGACACCGGGACACCGCCCGCCGCCGGCATCGACCCGGCCGCGCTGGAGTTCCTGGCCGCACGGACCGCCGTACAGGCCCGCCGCCTGCTCGCGGAGGCACTCCGGGGCGGCTGCGACGCCGAGCTGACGGTGGCGCAGGACGCGGTACGGCTGGCCGCGGGCGACCCTGGACGGGAGGTGGCGGGCCGTCTCGCCGACGGGTCGGGACGCGGCCGGGAGGGGCTGGCGGCAGCGGTGCGCGCCTGGCGTCTCGGCGGCTCGGACGCGCTGGCCGTCCTCGACGAGGAGTGGCGGGTTCAGGGCGAAGCGCTCGCACGCGCGCGTGCCGCCCTGGAGTCGGCCTGGGACGCGGACGAGCGGCCCGAGCTGCGGGCCCGGGGCAACCGGTGGACGGTCGTCGGCGCACCGGTTCAGCTCCGGCTAGGCCGGGACGGCCGGTGGTGGCCGTACCACCGGGAAGGCGGCCGCTGGCTGCCCGCGGGAGGCGCCGCCCAGGATCCGGCGACGGCGCTGACGTCGGCGGAACTCGCCGCCGGGGACGGATCCGCGCCGCGGTCAGGGCAGTAGCCCGCCGGTGTCCAGGGACGGCAGGAGCGATTCGAGGTCGCTCGGCAGATCACTCGGTAGATCACTCGGCAGCTGACTCGGAAAGCCCGACGGCAGCCGGGTCGGCAGCTCGCTCGGCAATCCGGTGGGCAGCTCGGTCGGAATGCCGAAGGACGGCGCGGGAGTGCTGCTCGTGCCCTCGCCGGGCGTCCCCTCGTCCGGCGAGTCGTCCCGTCCCGAGGCCATCAGCACCACGACGGACACGGCTGCGGCGGCCACGAGCACGGCGAGCAGGATGAGCAGCGGACTCCGGCGCCGGGGAGGTCCGGGCGGGTGAGGCGGTACGGGCGGCAGGGCCATACCGCCAGGGTCGCCGCCTGCCGCACAAGGCGGGAGGGGCGCACGGAAGTTGATACCGGCTCATGGCATGGATCGCATGATTCCGGAGCATGACGGCCCCGTCAGCCGATCGCGGTGACCGGCCGACGGGCCCGCACGCGCGCGTGCGGGCTCACGCTGCGCGACACCGCACGGCGCGGGCCGCGCAATGGCCCGCAAGCGCGCGTGCGGCCTCACGGCTCCGGGGTGCGCAACGCCCGCCTGAAGCCGGCCCGCCGCACGCACGCGTGGCCTCAGCCACGCGCCCCCAGCAGGTGGTCCATCGCCAGCTGGTCCAGCTGCTCGAAGGCCATGCCGCGGGCCGCGGCGGCCTCGACGTCGAAGGCCTCGAAGGCCGACCGGTCGGCGAGCAGGGCCTGGAGGCCGTCCGCCGCGGTGGGCTGGGCCAGCTCGTCCAGGCGGGCCGCGCGCAGCGCCTCCTGCACCTCCGGGTCGGCGCGGAAGGCGGCGGCGCGCTCCTTGAGGATGAGGTAGTTGCGCATGCAGCCGGCCGCCGAGGCCCACACCCCGTCGAGGTCCTCGGTCCGCGGCGGCTTGAAGTCGAAGTGCCGGGGGCCGGTGTAGCCGGCCGACTCCAGCAGGTCGACCAGCCAGAACGCGGCGCGCAGGTCACCGGCGCCGAAGCGCAGGTCCTGGTCGTACTTGATGCCGGACTGGCCGTTGAGGTCGATGTGGAACAGCTTGCCCGCCCACAGGGCCTGCGCGATGCCGTGCGGGAAGTTCAGCCCGGCCATCTGCTCGTGCCCGACCTCGGGGTTGACGCCGTAGAGCTCCGGCCGCTCCAGGCGCTCGATGAACGCCAGGGCGTGGCCGACGGTCGGCAGCAGGATGTCGCCGCGCGGCTCGTTCGGCTTGGGCTCGATCGCGAAGCGCAGGTCGTAGCCCTGGGAGGTGACGTACTCGCCGAGCAGGTCGAAGGCCTCCTTCATCCGGTCCAGGGCCGCGCGGACGTCCTTGGCGGCACCCGACTCGGCACCCTCCCGACCGCCCCAGGCCACGTACACCTGGGCGCCCAGCTCGACGGCGAGGTCGATGTTGCGGATGGTCTTGCGCAGCGCGTAGCGGCGCACGTCGCGGTCGTTGGCGGTGAACGCGCCGTCCTTGAAGACCGGGTGCGTGAAGAGGTTGGTGGTGGCCATCGGGACCTTCATGCCCGTGGCGTCCAGGGCCTGCCGGAAGCGCTTGATGTGGGCCTCGCGCTCGGTGTCGCTCGAGCCGAACGGGATCAGGTCGTCGTCGTGGAAGGTCACGCCGTGGGCGCCGAGTTCGGCCAGGCGCTGCACCGTCTCGACCGGGTCCAGGGCACGCCGGGTGGCGTCGCCGAAGGGGTCCCGTCCCTGCCAGCCGACGGTCCACAAGCCGAACGTGAACCTGTCCTCGGGGGTGGGCTGGTAGCTCATGCCGCGGCTCCTTGCTCGCTGAGGCTATTTCGTCATGCCGATTTACAAATTAGTATGCGAGCACCTCTCTGGGAAGAGACAAGGTGCTCCGAACAGAGACACGTGCCGCGTTCAGTAGGGAGAAGCCCGATGTCAGCAGCCGAGGGTCCGCTCGTCGTCGGCGTGGACTCGTCCACCCAGTCCACGAAGGCTCTGGTCGTCGACGCGGCCACCGGCCGGGTCGTCGCGAGCGGCCAGGCGCCGCACACCGTCTCCTCGGGGGCGGGCCGCGAGAGCGATCCGCGCCAGTGGTGGGACGCGCTGTGCGAGGCCCTGCGCCAGTGCGGCGACGCGGCGCACGAGGCCGCGGCGGTGTCGGTCGGCGGGCAGCAGCACGGCCTGGTCGCCCTGGACGACCGGGGCGAGCCGGTGCGTCCGGCCCTGCTGTGGAACGACGTGCGCTCGGCGCCGCAGGCGCGCCGGCTGACCGAGGAGCTGGGCGGCGCGAAGTTCTGGGCCGAGCGCACCGGCCTCGTCCCCGCGGCCTCGTTCACGGTCACCAAGTGGGCCTGGCTGGCCGAGCACGAGCCGGAGGCGGTCCGCGCCACGAAGGCCGTGCGCCTCCCCCACGACTACCTCACCGAGCGGCTCACCGGCCAGGGCACGACCGACCGCGGTGACGCCTCCGGGACGGGCTGGTGGGCGTCCGCGACGGAGGCGTACGACGAGGAGATCCTGGTGCACGTGGGGCTCGACCCGGCCCTGCTGCCCCGGGTGGTCCGGCCCGGCGAGGTGGCGGGCACGGTGCGCGACAGCCATGACCTGCCGTTCTCCAAGGGCACCCTGGTCGCGCCCGGCACCGGCGACAACGCGGCGGCGGCGCTGGGCCTCGGGATCCGCCCCGGCGTGCCGGTGATGAGCCTCGGCACCTCGGGCACGGTGTACGCCGTGTCGCAGCGGCGGCCCGGCGACCCGAGCGGCACGGTGGCGGGCTTCGCCGACGCCCGCGGCGACTGGCTGCCGCTGGCCTGCACCCTGAACTGCACGCTCGCCGTCGACCGCGTGGCGACGCTGCTGCGCCTGGACCGCGAGGCCGTCGAGCCCGGCACGGCCGTCACCCTGCTGCCCTACCTGGACGGCGAACGCACGCCGAACCTGCCGAACGCCTCCGGCCTGCTGCACGGCCTGCGCCACGACACCACCGCCGGCCAGCTGCTCCAGGCCGCCTACGACGGTGCCGTCCACTCCCTGCTGGGCGCGCTCGACCTGGTCCTGGACGAGGACGCCGACCCGTCGGCGCCCCTGCTGCTGATCGGCGGCGGCGCCCGGGGCACGGCCTGGCAGCAGACCGTACGGCGGCTGTCGGGGCGCCCGGTGCAGGTGCCCGAGGCGAAGGAGCTGGTGGCGCTCGGCGCCGCCGCGCAGGCGGCCGGGCTGCTGACCGGGGAGGACCCGGCGGCGGTCGCGCGCCGCTGGGACACGGCGGCCGGGCCGGTGCTCGGCGCCGTCGAGCGGGACGAGGAGACGCTGGCCAGGATCGCCGGGGTACTCTCCGACGCGGCTCCGCTGCTGGAGCGGGGAACGGCCGGGAGCTGACGGAACTGGAGCCGACGCGACGACCCCGTGGAGGCGCGGAGCTGACTCGAACGATCCCGTGGACGCCCACCGCCGGGTGTCCACCCGAACCCCGGACCCAGCCCGGAGGCTGACGCAGGCATGACCGCACCGCCGCACGAGACCCGCCCCGGCGAACCGGGGCGTGCGCCGCACGCGGGCGGCCCGCGGCGGGCGACGCCCGACACCCAGCAGGGCATGCGCCGCCGCAACCTCGCCCGCGTCATGCACGCCGTCCGCGCCGAGGGGCCGCTGTCCCGGGCCGCCGTGGCCGCCCGGATCGGCCTGACCCGGGCGGCGGTGTCGACGCTGGTCGACGAGCTGATCCGCTCGGGGCTGATCGAGGAGCTGGGGCCCGAGCGGCCGGGCCGGGTGGGCCGCCCCGGCTCCGCGCTCGCCGTCAGCGCGCGCGGCCCGGCCGGGATCGGCGCGGAGGTCGGCGTCGACCATCTCGCGGTCTGCGCCGTCGACCTGCGCGGCACGACCCGGGCGCGGGCGATACGGCAGGGCGCGAACCGCGGCCGCTCCCCCGAGCCCGTGATCGCGGAGCTCACCGCACTGATCCTGGAGGTCGTCGCCGAGGCGGAGGGCGAGGGCCTGTGGCCGGCCGGGCTCGCCGTGGCCGTACCGGGTCTGGTGGCGCGCGACTCCCGGACCGTCGTCCGCGCCCCGAACCTCGACTGGCACGACACGGACCTCGGTGACCTGCTGCCGGCGGAGTTCCCGCTGACGGTGGACAACGAGGCCAACTTCGGCGCGCTCGCCGAGCTCTGGCTCGGTGACGGCACGCCGCGCGACTTCCTGCACGTGTCGGCGGAGATCGGCATCGGTGCGGCGGTCGTGGTGGACGGCGGGCTGCTGCGCGGAACGCGCGGTTTCGCGGGCGAGTTGGGGCACGTGCCGGTCCAGCCCGACGGGCCGGAGTGCGCGTGCGGCGGACGCGGGTGCCTGGAGCAGTACGCCGGCGAGGAGGCCGTGCTGCGCGCGGCCGGTCTGGAGCCGGACGAGGACCGCGTGGGACTGCTCGCGGGGCGCGCCGCGGACGGCGACGAGGACGTGCGCCGGGCCCTGCGCGACGCGGGCACCGCGCTCGGTGTCGCCCTGACCGGGGCGGTCAACCTGCTCGATCCGGACGGTGTGGTGCTGGGCGGGGAGCTGTCCGGCGTGGCGCCGTGGCTGCTGCCCTCGCTGCGGGACGAGCTGGCGCGGCGCACCGCGGGCCCGGTCTGTCCCGTGACCGTGTCCCAGCTGGGCCCACAGGGGCCGCTGCTCGGTGCGGCGCACTCGGTGGTGCGGGCGGTGCTGGACGATCCGGCGGCCGTCGCCGAGCGGGCCTGAAAAGGGTCCGTCGCAAAGGGCCGCGTGTCATCCATCGTCCCCAATCACCCGACCGCGTGAGCGAGTTGTCCACATTCTCCGGCCCGTCCACGGAATCAGATCGCGTTCCGCCGGCCGACCGGCAGGCGCCGTAACTTGATCCACGCGAGCCGCGACCACAACGGCCGCCGCTCTGCGCAGTTGAGCGAGTGACACCGCCCGTCGAACCCGGAAGGCACCCACTCATGGAACGGACCACTCTCTTCCCCAGCAGGCGAGGCCTCCTCAAGGGAGCCGCCCTCACCGCCGTCCCCCTGGCCCTCTTGCCCGACGCCCGGGCCGCCGCCCGGCCCCGGGCCGTCGACCATCCCGGAGCCGCGTGGCACCCGGCGATCCGCGCCAACTACACGCCGTCGCACCGCCCCCGCGCCCATCCGCTGCACTATGTGGTCATCCACGTCGCGCAGACGACCTACGCCGGCACCCTGTCCGTCTTCCGGAACCCCAGGACCAAGGTGTCCGCGCACTACGTGGTGCGCTCGGACGGAAAGGTGGCCCAGTGCGTGCGCGAGTCGGACATCGCGTGGCACGCGGGCAACTGGGACTACAACACCCGCACCATCGGCATCGAGCACGAGGGCTGGGTGGACCGGCCCGGGTACTTCACCGACGCCATGTACGAGAGGTCTGCCCGGCTCACCGCGGCGATCTGCGCCAGGTACGACATCCCCCGGAACCGCGCGCACATCATCGGCCACCACGAGGTACCGGGCAGCGACCACACGGATCCGGGCCGCCACTGGGACTGGAAGCGCTACCTCAGACTGGTCAACTCCGCCTGACGCGACGGCAGCCGCCCCCTCGCCCACCTCACGTCCCGGTTACAAACCACTCAACCTCTGGTTGCGGAACGGTAATCAGGCGACGATGGGACCATGACTCTGGCCCAGCGCGCCCTGGAGCGCCTGCAAGCCTGGCCCGATCTCATGGCGGGCCCGGCGAGTTGCGGTACCGGACGGGCGCTCCGTTCCGTCCGTGACGAGATCGTCCACTTCCACTCAGCACGGGACGTGGACCTCCACCTCACCCGCCGGGCCATCCAGCGCTTCCACTACGACCTCGCCGGTTCGAGCGCCATCCGCCTGGTTCCCGGATCGTGCTGGGTGACGATCCACCTCGACTGCGAGGCGGACGTCGACCTGCTGCTGACCCTGGTGAGCGGCGCCCTCAAGGCCCACCAGGCCCGGCCCGACACCGGCGAGCCACGGCTCGTCGGGTGCAACTTCCACCGCGTCACGGTGCTGCCGCGCGACGCGGCGGCGGGCGGCTGAGCCTTGCCGAGCCGACCGGAGGCGGTCAACGCCGAGGCGTGGGAGGTGTACGGGGCACATCATCTGCGGCGCGGCACGGTGCTGCCCGAAGCGGCAGGGCTCGACTGGGGGTTCGGGGGCGGCGGGCCGGGGGCGGAGGTGCTCGGGGAGCTGACGGGCCGGCGGGTGCTGGATCTCGGGTGCGGTCCGGCCCGGCACGCCGCGCATCTGGTCCGGGCCCACGGCGCGCTGGTGGACGCGGTCGACGCCTCGCCCGGCCAGTGCGAACGGGCCCGTGCCCGGTACGGCTCGCTGCCCGGACTGCGGCTGGTCCTGGCCGACGCGGTCGAGTACCTGCGCTCGGCCGAGCCGTACGACGTCGTCTACTCCGTCAACGCCGTCCCGTACCTGGACCCGCACCGGCTGCTGCCCGCCCTCGCCGGGGCGCTCAGACCGGGCGGCAGGCTCTGCTTCACGGTGCTGCACACCAACGCGCGCGGTGACGGCCCGTCGGACCGTGTCCGCGCCCGGCCGGAGATCCTGCGGCTGGCGGGCGGCGGTGACGTCACCGTCCAGATGTGGGTCCTGACCCCGGAGCTGTGGACGGAGCTGCTCACCGAGTACGGGCTGCGTGTGGAGCGCGTCGACGTCCTCGACCCGCCGCAGGACGGCAACCAGGCGTCCTACCGGCTGTTCCAGGTGACCCGGCCCGTCCGCGTCTCCTCCCGGCCCCGCGTCGGGAGGCCGCCGGTGGCGCATGCGGCGCTCGGCGTCGGCGCAGTCCTGTACGGGCCGCGCGGACTGCTGCTCGGCCGGCACCGGCGCGGGACGTGGGAGCTGCCCGGCGGGACGGTGGAGCCCGGGGAGTCGCTGCCGGAGGCGGTCGTGCGCGAGCTCGCCGAGGAGACGGGGATCGAGGCACGGCCGCAGGACGTCCGGCTGCTGGGGACGCTCCTGGACGACGCGGGCGGTGTCGTCCGGGTGACCGTGCCGGCCCGGGTCACCGCCTGGCGGGGCGAGCCCTCGGACCAGCCCGGGGAGAGCGTGGGCCGCTGGCGCTGGTTCGCCCTGGACCGGCTGCCGGAGCAGCTGTTCGTGTGCAGCGCGCAGGCCCTCACCGCCTGGCGGCCGCACCTGCCGATCGACCACGCGCCCGCGCACTACACGCCGTACGCCACCGGAACGGACGACAGCTGAAGCACCCGGAGGGGTAGTTTTTTCAGCCGTTCCCGCGTAGTGCGCGCTCAGCCACCCTGCCGGCCCCCGCGGTCTGGTGCACTGCCCCTGAGTGTCGGGACAGTTGACGAGACATCAGGGGGCACGGTGACAGGTCGTCACACACGACGGGGAGCAGGCAGAGCGGTACTGGCGTTCCTCACGGCGTTCGGGGCACTGGCCGGTGCGGCCCTGGCGGGGGCGGCACCGGCCGGCGCCGTCCAGAAGGGCGTACGGGTCGCGCCGGGCGTCACGTACGAGGAGTTCGACATCAAGGCCGCCAAGGGGGTGACGCACGCGCATGTGCTGAAGGTCGACCTGGGCCATCCGCAGGTACGGGTCGATCTGCTGTACCCCGGGGCGGTGGCCTCGCGCGCGCAGGTCTCGCGGATGGCCGACGCGCAGGGGGCGGTCGCCGGGGTCAACGGCGACTTCTTCAACATCACCGAGACGCAGCACCCGGGCGTGGAGGCGACCGGCGCGAGCGTGGGTCCGGCGATCGCGGCCGGGCGGACGCTCAAGGCGGCCGTGCCGAACGGCCAGCGTTTCGGGCCGGCGCTGCCGCCCGGCACGACCACCGAGGACGTGTTCGGCGTCGGTACCGACGGAGTGGCGCGGCTGGACCGGCTGGCGCTGAACGGCTCCGTCCGCACCTCCGAGGCGCAGCTGCCGCTCGGGGGGCTCAACCAGTACGCGCTGCCTGTGGGTTCCGTCGGCGCGTTCACCGCCGACTGGGGCAGCGCCTCCCGGGTGCGCGCCACCTGCGGCACGGACACGGACCGGGCCGCGCCGTGCAGCACGGACACCTACGAGGTGACGGTCCGCGACGGAAAGGTCGTCTCGGCCGCCGACACGCCCGGCAGCGGTCCCATCGCCGCGGGGACCACCGTGCTGGTCGGCCGGGAGGCGGGCGCCCAGCAGCTGCGGAAGTTCTCCACCGGTGAGGCGGTCGAGATCGAGCACGCTCTCGTGGCGGCCACGAGCGGCACCCCGTACCGCCTCGCCCTCGGCGGCTACCCGGTCCTCACGGGCGGCCGGCCGCTGGCGGGTCTCGACGACACGACCGCGGCCGTCCGTACGGCGGTGGGGATCGCCGACGGCGGGCGGCGCATGCTGCTGCTCGCGCTGGACGGCGCGGCCGCCTACCGCAGCGGCCTGACGATCGCCGAAGTGGCCGACGCCATGCGGAAGCTGGGCTCGGACGACGCCTTCAGCCTGGACGGCGGCGGCTCGTCGACGCTGGTCGCCCGGAAGCCGGGCGCGAGCGCCGTCTCCGTGCGCAACCATCCGAGCGGTGGTGCCGAACGGGCCGTTCCGAACGGCATCGGCGTGTTCTCAGGGACGTGACCGTCAGGGCCGCAGACTGCTGACGATCTCGGCCGTCGCCGTGAGGCCGCTGTGGATGGTGGGGGCGATGCTGGTGCTCGCCAGGTAGAAGCCGAGCAGCAGGCAGACCAGCGCGTGGGAGACCTTCAGCCCGCCGTTGCGCAGGAAGATCACCGCCAGGATCACGAGCAGCAGCACCACAGAGATGGAAATGGCCATCGTCAACTCCTCCGCCACGCCGCCATGTCCGGTTCACGGCGTTCGGCCGTAAGTGTGGCGTAGCGGAGGGTTCGTCCGGGCGGCTGACCTGTCCGCCGAACGTGTGGTGTTCCGCCCGCTCTAGGCCGCCCGCCGGGCGTCCAGGAACGCCTCCAGGCCGGCGAGGTCGTCGGTGTTGAGGTGGTCGACGTCCGCGGCGAGCAGTTCGCCCCAGAGCGCGTCCCGGGCGGGTCCGACCTGGTCCGGCGTCGCCCAGAACCGCACCTTCTGCCCGCGCCGGTGGGCGGCCTCGACGATGCCCCGCAGCTTCTGCCGCTCGGCGTCAGGGAACGCGCCCACGCCCTGCCAGGTGAAGTTGAGCGTCCAGTTGTCGCTGATCAGCGGGATGAAGGAGGCCGGTGCCTGGCTGCCGAGGTCGGCGAGCCGGCCGTCGTAGAAGGCGCGCCGGACCGTCTGAGCCTCCATGGGGACGCGGGCCGCGCGGTCGCCGGAGATGACCGCGGTGACCGGGCCGCGGTGGACGCGGCCGTGGGCGTACGTGGTGAACAGGTGCCGGTAACGCCGGAGGTGGCGGTCGAGTTCGAGATAGGTCGACGCACCGTCGGTCTTGATGTCGATGAGCAGTTGCAGCGAGCCCCGGTGTCCCCGGTACACGGAACCCCAGTTGGCCCGGACGCGGGCGGCGAGCGGGTCGAGGTAGAGGGACTCGAGCGTGCGGGCCGGGTCGAGGTCCTCCGGGTCGTGGGCGACGAGGAGCTGGTCTCCGACGAGGTAGATGTCGGCCTCGACGCTGCCGAAGCGGTGGTCGAGGGCGTCGAACAACGGCCGCGGGTGCTCGTAGTCGTTGTGGGCGTGGGCGCGCCACAACGGGCGGGGCCGGTGCCGCCGTTCGCCGGCCAGTGCGTCGGTGGCGGGCAGGGCGACCGCGCCCGCGAGGGCTGCGCCGAGGGTGGTGAGGGCTCTGCGACGGGTGGTGAGGGCCATGCTCTGCCTCCCTGGAAGTGCCGTACGGGAACCCTGCGAGTATGAGGTCCCGATAGCGCCAAGGAGCAGGCCCGCGCGGGGAGTTGGCCGGACCGCCGCTGTGCGTTCACTTCACCGGGCCGGGGTGCACGAAAAGGCCCGCCCCAGGTGGGACGGGCTTTTCCGGGTTTTCGGCGGGCTGTTGCCCGGTGTCGGCCGGGTGTACGTCAGGGGGCCTGGAGGTCGGCCAGTGCGGCCAGTGCCTCCCGGTGGGCGCCCGCCGTGCCGTAGGCGAGGGAGTCGGCCTTGGCGCGCTTGAGGTACAGGTGCGCCGGGTGCTCCCAGGTCATGCCGAGACCGCCGTGCAGCTGCAGGGCCTCCTCGGCGGCGTGCACGGCGACCGGCGCCGCGTAGGCCTGGGCGACAGTGACGGCCATGTCGACGTCCTCGCCCCTCGCCAGGGCGTCAGCGGCATTGCGGGCCGCCGCGCGGAGGTTGACGACCTCCAGCCACAGCTGGGCCAGCCGGTGCTTGAGCGCCTGGAAGCCACCGACGGGCCGGTTGAACTGCTTGCGTTCCTTCAGGTAGCGGACGGTGTCCGTCAGCGACCGGTCGGCCAGGCCGAACTGCTCGGAGGCGAGCAGCCCGGCCCCGGCGCGCAGGGCCCGGCGCAGGGCGGGCTCGGCGTCGCCCAGAAGGCGGCCCCGCACTCCGTCGAGGGCGACGGTCGCGAGCGGCCGGGTCAGATCCAGCGAGATCTGGGGCGTGACGGTCGCGGCGGTGGCGTCGACCGCGTACAGGCCGCCGTCGTCGGCCGGCACGAGCAGCACGTCCGCGACGGCCGCGTCGGCGATGCCGGTCAGCTCGCCGCGCAGCACGCCGCCCTCGTGCCGGACGACCTTGTAGGCGGCGCCCGGTGCGACGTTGAGGGCGACCGCGAGGACGCCGATCGACGTCCCGGACGCCAGCTCGCGCAGCAGGTCCTCGGTGCCGCAGGCGAGCAGCGCCTCGGTGGCGACGACCGCGCTCGTCAGATACGGCACGGGTGCGACCGCGCGGCCCAGTTCCTCCAGCACCACGGCGGCTTCCCGGTGCGTGGCGCCCTGGCCGCCCAGTTCCTCGGGCACCAGCAGGCCCGCGAGGCCCATGCCGTCGGTGAGTGTCTTCCACAGCGCCAGGTGGTGCGGGGCGTCCGACTCGGTGCGGGCGATGACGCCGGGCGCGTCGCACTGGTCGGTGAGCAGGTCGCGGACGGCGGCGCGGAGCGCCTCTTCCTCTTCCGAGTACAACAGGTCGCTCATCGGGCGAGGTCCTTCCAGGCGACGTCCTTGTCGGTGCGCGGCTCGGCGGGCAGGCCGAGGACCCGCTCGGCGACGATGTTCAGCAGGACCTCGCTGGTCCCGCCCTCGATGCTGTTGCCCTTGGAGCGCAGGTAGCGGTAGCCGGCCTCGCGGCCGGTGAAGTCGACCAGCTCCGGCCGCCGCATGGTCCAGTCGTCGTACAACAGGCCCTCCTCGCCGAGGAGTTCCACCTCCAGGCCGCTGATCTCCTGGTTGAGGCGGGCGAAGGCCAGCTTCATGCCAGCGCCCTCGGGGCCGGGCTGGCCGGCGACGAGCTGCTGGCGCAGCCGCTCCGCGGTGAGGCGGGAGACCTCGGCCTCCACCCACAGCTTCAGCAGCCGCTGGTGCAGGTCGTGGGTGCGCAGCTCGGGCCGCTCGCGCCAGGTCTTCGAGACCGGGCCGATCATGCCGCCCTCGCGGGGCAGTCGCATGCCGCCGATGGCCACGCGCTCGTTGTTCAGCGTGGTCTGGGCGACCTTCCAGCCCTCGCCGACCTCGCCGAGGCGGTGCGTGTCCGGGATGCGGACGTCGGTGAGGAACACCTCGTTGAACTCGGCCTCGCCGGTGATCTGCCGCAGCGGGCGCACCTCGACGCCCGGGTCGGTCATGTCGCAGACGAAGTAGGTGATGCCCCGGTGCTTGGGCACGTCCGGGTCGGTGCGGGCGATGAGGATCGCCCAGCGGGCCACATGGGCGCTGGACGTCCAGACCTTCTGCCCGTTGACCACCCACTCGTCGCCCTCACGGACGGCCCGGGTGCCGAGCGCGGCCAGGTCGGATCCGGCCCCCGGCTCGCTGAAGAGCTGGCACCAGACCTCCTCCCCGGTCCACAGCGGCCGCAGGAACCGCCGCTTCTGCTCCTCGGTGCCGAAGCCCAGGATGGTCGGCGCGGCCATGCCGAGGCCGATGCCGATGCGCCGCGGGTCGTTGTCGGGGGCCCCGGCGGCCTCCAGTTCGGCGTCCACGACGGCCTGGAGGGAACGGGGTGCGCCGAGGCCGCCGAGGCCCTCGGGGTAGTGCACCCAGGCGAGTCCGGCGTCGAAGCGGGCCCGGAGGAAGTCCAGGCGGTCGGTCGAGGCCGGCGGGTGCGCGGCCAGCAACTCCCGGGTACGGCGGCGCAGTTCCTCGGTGCCGGTCATGCCGCTCCCTCCATGACGACGGCGACCCGGCCGGTGGTGAGGCCGTCCGCGACCTTCTGTACGGCGTCGGCGGCACCGCCGAGCGGCACCCGTTCGCTCACCAGGGGCTTGATCGCGCCCCGGGCGGCCAGCTCGGTGAGCTGCTCGTGGCAGTGCCGGACCAGCTTCGGGTTCTTGGTGTTGTACAGGCCCCAGTGCAGGCCGAGGATCGAGTAGTTCTTCACCAGGGCGTGGTTCAGGCCCGGGCTGGGGATCGTGCCGCTGGCGAAGCCGACGACGACGATCCGCCCCTCGAAGGCGACGACCTTGGAGGACTGGGCGTAGGCCTCACCGCCGACGGGGTCGTAGACCACGTCGGCGCCCCGGCCGCCGGTGGCCTCCTTGACCGCGGCGACGACGTCCTCGGAGCGCCGGTCGATCACCACGTCACAGCCCAGGTCCTTGGCGACGGCCGCCTTCCCGGAGCCGCCGACGACACCGATGACGGTGGCGCCGGCGGCCTTCCCGA
Organism: Streptomyces lomondensis; assembly: GCF_014651035.1. Taxonomy (GTDB): domain Bacteria; phylum Actinomycetota; class Actinomycetes; order Streptomycetales; family Streptomycetaceae; genus Streptomyces; species Streptomyces lomondensis. The sequence continues at coordinate 174,192 of NZ_BMWC01000004.1, read as the reverse complement.
GCTGCACGGCCGCGCTGCCGACCCCTCCTGCGGCAGCGTGGACGAGCAGGGTCTCGCCGGCCTCCAGACCGGCCCGCCGGTGCAGTCCGAACCAGCCCGTCTGGTAGCCGATGTGCAGGGCGGCGGCCTCGGCGTCGTCCAGGGCGTCCGGGGCGGGCAGGAGGGCGGCGGAATCCGCGACGGCGTACTCGGCGAAGCCGCCGTGGGGCAGCACGGGGTTGGCGATCACGCGGCGGCCGTCCTCGGTCTCGCCGCAGATCTCCACGCCCGGGGTGAACGGCAGCGGCGGCCTGACCTGGTACTGGCCGCGGCACAGCAGGGCGTCGGGGAAGTTGATGTTCGCGGCGCGCACCTTCAGCAGGACCTGGCCGTCGCCGGGCGCCGGCGACGCCACGTCCGCCAGGCGCATCACCGCGCTCGGCTCGCCGTTCTCGTGCACTTGCCATGCCTGCATGCGGTGCCTCCACGGGACTGCTTCGCCTGACCGGGGTCGGTTCGCATACTAAGCGGTCGCTTGCCGATCAGGGAACAGCCTCCGGGCGAAGAGTCCGGCCGGCCGGTATCTCGTGCGTCACGACCGCTTCGGCCGCGCCCGCACATGCATCCGCTCCCCCTGCGGCCCGAACAGGCTGAGGAACTCCACCGGTCCCTCCCCCGTCGACCCGAACCAGTGCGGCACCCGGGTGTCGAACTCGGCGGCCTCCCCCGCCGTGAGCACCACGTCGTGCTCGCCCAGCACCAGGCGGAGCTTGCCGGACAGCACGTACATCCACTCGTAGCCCTCGTGCGTGCGCGGGTCCGGCTCCTCCCTGCGCTGGGGTTCGAGCACCTTGTAGGCCTGGAGGCCGCCGGGCTGCCGGGTGAGCGGCCAGAGGGTGCGGCCGCCCATCACGATCGGCTTCGAGCGCACCCGCGGATCATCGGCCGGCGGTGCTCCGACCAGCTCGTCCAGCGCCACCTGGTGAGCGCGCGCGATCGGCAGCAGCAGTTCCAGACTGGGTTTACGTAGGCCCGACTCCAGTCGCGAGAGGGTGCTGACGGAGATGCCGGTGGCCTCGGAGAGCGCCGCCAGCGTCACCTCCCGGTCCTTCCGCATCTGCCGCAGCCGGGGGCCCACGCCCGCGAGTACCTCGTCCGTCGTCATACTCGTATTGCAGATTCGGCAAACGCGTTTGTCAATCCCGTACCGCTGGGGCGAACCTCGGCTGCGGAGGTGGTCACCATGACCGAGAAGTACGCAGTGGTCGTCATCGGCGGGGGCGCGGCCGGCCTGTCCGCCGCGCTGGTGCTGGGGCGGGCCCGGCACAGCACGCTGGTCGTCGACGCGGGCGAGCCGCGCAACGCGCCCGCCGCGCACATGCAGGGGTACCTGTCGCGGGACGGCATGCCGCCCGCCGAGTTCCTCGCGGTCGGCCGGGAGGAGATCGCGCGGTACGGCGTGGAACTGGTGCGGGACCGGGTGGTGGACGTCGAGAAGGGCGAGGACTTCGCCGTGGTCCTGGCCGGTGGCCGGACCGTGCGGGCGCGGCGGCTGGTCGTGGCGACCGGGCTACAGGACGAGCTGCCGGCGGTCCCCGGGGTCGCCGAGCGGTTCGGCAGGGACGTGCTGCACTGCCCGTTCTGTCACGGCTGGGAGGTGCGCGACCAGCCGTTCGGGGTGCTGGGCACCAGCCCCGCAAGTGTGCACCAGGCGCTGATCGTGTCCCAGTGGTCGAAGGACGTGCGGTTCTTCCTGCACACGGTCGCCGAGGAGGAGCTGTCCGACCAGGATCTGCGCCGGCTCGCCGCGGCCGGGGTCGACGTGGTGCCCGGGGAGGTCGCCGAGCTGGTGGTCGAGGACGACCGGCTCACCGGCGTCCGGCTCGCCGACGGCACGGTCCATGCCCGCTCGGTGCTGTTCGTCGGACCGCGGCCCGTCCCTCAGACCGGCCTGCTGGAGCGGCTCGGCGCCGAGCTGCACGAGACGCCGTTCGGCGCGTACCCGGTGGTCGACGGGAACGGGCAGACGACCGTGCCGGGCGTGTGGGCCGCGGGCAACGCGATCGGCTTCGCCGAGCAGGTCGTACACGCGGCGAGCGGCGGGTACCGGGCGGCGTCCGCGATCGTCGGGGATCTGCTGATGGCGGACCTGGACGCGAGCGTGCGGGTGTAGAGACGCCGCCGCCCGGGTGCCGAGGCAGGGCCTTGGTGATCATCGGCGGCCTGGTGACCGACGGCCTCGGCACGGCCGTCCGGGTGTAGAGGCGGCCCCTCCGGTGCACCATGGCTGCATGCTGCTGCACCGGCTGGCCCGAGTGTCCCAGGAGGTCGCCGCCACCTCGGCGCGGTCCCGGAAGACGGCCCTGCTCGCGGAGCTCTTCCGGGACGCCGAGGCGGACGACGTGCCGATCGTCATCCCGTACCTGGCGGGACGGCTGCCGCAGGGCCGGATCGGCGTCGGCTGGAAGGTGCTGAGCCGCCCGGTCGCCCCGGCGGCCGAGCCGAGCCTGACCGTGCGGGACGTCGACGCCCGGCTGGCGGAGCTCGCGAAGGTGTCCGGCCCCGGCTCCCAGGCGGAACGCGCCCGGCTGGTCGGGGAGTTGATGGGCGCGGCCACCGAGGAGGAGCAGCGGTTCCTGCTCGGGCTGCTCACCGGCGAGGTCCGGCAGGGCGCGCTGGACGCGGTCGCGGTCGAGGGACTGGCCCAGGCGACCGGGGCGCCCGCGGCGGACGTGCGGCGGGCGGTGATGCTCGCGGGCTCTCTCCAGTCGGTGGCCGAGGCGCTGCTCGCGGACGGCCCCGCCTCCCTCGACCGGTTCCGCCTCACCGTCGGCCGCCCGGTCCTGCCGATGCTGGCGCACAGCGCCTCCTCGGTCGCCGAGGCGGTGGACAAGCTGGGCGCCTGCGCGGTCGAGGAGAAGCTGGACGGCATCCGCGTCCAGGTGCACCGCGACGGCGACACCGTGCGGCTCTACACCCGCACCCTCGACGACATCACCGACCGCCTGCCCGAAGTGACGGCCGCCGCCCTGGAGTTGCGGGGTGAGCGATTCATCCTGGACGGCGAGGTGATCTCCTTCGACGAGGCCGGGCGCCCCCGCTCGTTCCAGGAGACCGCCGGGCGCGTCGGCTCCCGCACGGACGTGGCGACGGCCGCCCGCGCGGTCCCGGTCTCCCCCGTCTTCTTCGACGCGCTGTCCGTCGACGGCCGCGACCTCCTCGACCTGCCGTTCACCGAGCGCCACGCCGAGCTGGCCCGCCTGGTCCCCGAGCCGATGCGGGTGCGGCGCACGGTGGTGTCCGGGCCGGACGATGTGCGCACGGCGGAGGAGTTCCTCACCGAGACCCTGAAGCGCGGCCACGAGGGCGTCGTCGCCAAGGCGCTCGACGCCCCCTACAGCGCGGGCCGGCGCGGCGCCTCCTGGCTCAAGGTCAAGCCCGTCCACACCCTCGACCTGGTCGTCCTGGCCGCCGAGTGGGGCCACGGCCGCCGCACCGGCAAGCTCTCCAACCTCCACCTCGGCGCCCGCACCGCCGACGGCGGCCTCGCCATGCTCGGCAAGACCTTCAAGGGCATGACCGACGCGATGCTCACCTGGCAGACCGAACGGCTCCGGCAGCTCGCCGTGGCGGACAACGGCTTCGTCGTGACCGTACGCCCGGAACTCGTCGTCGAGATCGCCTACGACGGACTCCAGCGCTCCACCCGCTACCCGGCCGGCGTCACCCTCCGCTTCGCCCGCGTGGTCCGCTACCGGGAGGACAAGCGCCCCGAGGACGCCGACACGGTGGAGACGCTGCTGGCCGCGCACCCGGAGGTGAGCCCGTGAGGCGCAGTGCCGGCCTGCTGCTCTTCCACCGCACCGACGACGGCCTCGCAGTGCTGCTCGGCCACATGGGCGGCCCGTTCTTCGCCCGCCGCGACGCCGGGGCGTGGACCGTCCCCAAGGGCGAGTACGACCCCGACGAGTCCGCCTGGGCGGCAGCCCGCCGCGAGTTCCAGGAGGAGCTGGGGCTGCCCCCGCCCGACGGGGAGGCCATCGACCTCGGCGAGGTCCGGCAGACAGGCGGCAAGATCGTCACGGCCTGGGCGATCGAGGCGGACCTCGACCCGGCGACGATCGCGCCCGGCACGTTCCGGATGGAGTGGCCGCCGCGCTCCGGGCAGCTCCAGGAGTTCCCCGAGCTGGACCGGGTGGCGTGGTTCGGGCTCGACCGGGCCCGCCAGGTGATCGTCAAGGCCCAGGCGGCGTTTCTCGACCGCCTGGCGGAGCACTCGCCCTGACGAGACGCTCCCGCGTTGCGGTCCGCTCCGCCGCGCGGGAAGGTCGAGACACAGCCCGCACCGAGGGAGGTCAGCCATGCCCATCGCAACGGTGAACCCGGCGAACGGCGAGACGCTCAAGACGTACGAGGCCATGGGCGAGGAGGAGATCGAGCGCCGGCTCCAGCTCGCGGAGGCCACGTTCCGCACGTACCGGACGACCACCTTCGGCGAGCGCGCCCGGCTGCTGCACCGGGCCGCCGACCTTCTCGACGAGGATCAGCAGGACATCGCCCGGGTGCTGACCACCGAGATGGGCAAGCCGATCCAGCAGGCCCGGGCCGAGGCGGCGAAGTGCGCCAAGGCGATGCGCTGGTACGCCGACCACGCCGAGGAGCTGCTCGCCGACGAGGAGGCCGCCGACGCCGACGTCAAGGACTCCGGCGCCTCGCGCGTGCGGGTGCGCTACCGGCCGATGGGGCCGGTGCTGGCGGTCATGCCGTGGAACTTCCCGCTGTGGCAGGTGATCCGCTTCGCGGCGCCCGCGCTGATGGCGGGGAACGTGGGCCTGCTCAAGCACGCCTCGAACGTCCCGCAGACCGCCCTCTACCTGGAGGATCTCTTCCACCGGGCGGGCTTCACGGAGGGCTGCTTCCAGACCCTGCTGATCGGCTCGGCGGCGGTCGACGACATCCTGCGCGACGAGCGCGTCAAGGCGGCCACGCTCACCGGCAGCGAGCCGGCGGGCCGCGCGGTCGCCTCCACCGCCGGGGAGATGATCAAGAAGACGGTGCTGGAGCTGGGCGGCAGCGACCCGTTCGTCGTCATGCCCTCGGCCGATCTGGACCGGGCCGCGAAGGTCGCGGTGACCGCGCGGGTGCAGAACACCGGGCAGTCCTGCATCGCCGCGAAGCGCTTCATCGTGCACTCGGACGTCTACGACGCCTTCGCCGAGCGGTTCGCCGAGGGCATGCGGGCGCTGAAGGTCGGCGACCCCATGGCCGAGGACACCGAGGTCGGGCCGCTCTCCAGCGAGCAGGGACTGCGGGACCTGGAGGAGCTGGTCGACGACGCGGTGCGCGGCGGAGCCGAGGTGCTGTGCGGTGGCGAACGTCCGGACGGCCCCGGCTGGTACTACCTGCCGACGATCCTCGCCGGCATCTCCCGCGAGATGCGGATCCACCGGGAGGAGGCGTTCGGGCCCGTCGCCACGCTGTACCGGGCGGCCGATCTGGACGAGGCCGTGCTGATCGCGAACGACTCGCCGTTCGGGCTGAGCTCGAACGTGTGGACGCGGGACGAGGCGGAGGTAGACCGGTTCGTCCGGGATCTGGAGGCGGGCGGCGTGTACGTCAACGGGATGACGGCGTCCCATCCGGCGTTCCCGTTCGGCGGGGTGAAGCGGTCCGGGTACGGGCGTGAGCTGTCCGGGCACGGAATCCGGGAGTTCTGCAACATCACCACCGTTTGGCACGGTGCGTGAGTGTTGCGGGGCTACGATCCCATGTGTGAACCGCGAAGTGACTCTGCCTCTGATCGTCGACGACCGCGGGACCTTGCAGGTGGCTGCGGCGGATGTCAGCAAGCTGTTGCGGACCGTGGGGGGTCGGTGGGTGCGGCTGGTGGAGGGCGGGGAGTCGGGGCTCGACGAGGACACGGTCGCCGAGCTGGCCATTGAGCTGGCGAAGCTGGCCGACCGTATTGATGTGGCCTGTATCGCGCACAGCAGTGGGGGCGGAACGTAGCGGCGGCGTGTGCGGGTGCGTTGTGGCTGGTCGCGCCCGCGCGGCGGAGCCGCAATTCGACACAGTCCCGCGCCCCTAAGAGGTCGGTTCACCCAGCGTCGACCAGAAGCTCGCCTCGTATGCCTGAAGCAGGCGACCGTATCCGTGTGCTCGCGTCTCGTTCAGTCGTCCCTCGTCCAGACCCGCCTCCACCGCCCTCGCCGCCAGCCTGTCCAGCTCCGGTGACGGCTCCGCGAAGAAGTCGAAGAACGCGCAGGCCTCGTCGGGGAAGCCGTAGCGCTCGCGCAGCGCGGTGGCGATCGTCGCGCAATAGCCGCCCCAGGCCGAGAAGTTGGCCGTCAGGGCGAGGACCACGTCTGCCGGTGCGGCGTTGAGGGCCAGCCAGGCCACGTACGCGGGGTAGGCCTGGCAGCCCGGGAGCGGCTCGTACGATGCCTCGGCCGTCTCGTCCGCGCCGCACGCCCGCGCGAACGCCGTCAGTCGCTCGCCCGCCAGGGCCTCGCCTTCCGCGAGCGTCGTGAAGAAGGCCGCGGCTTCGGGGTCGGTCGCTGCCGAGCGTTCCGCCAGATGCTCGAAGGCCCGGCGGTCCGCCGGGATCACCCACGTCTGTTCCAGGGCCAGCGCGGCGAGGGTGGAGCGGGGCGCCGTGCCCTGGGCGATCCGCGGGACCAGGGGGTTGCCGTGGGGGTCCGGGGCGAGGGTCGCCGTGGTCGTCTTCAGCAGGTCCCGGGCCGGGTGCGTCATCGCGTCCTCCGTCGTGAGGTGTCGGGACGAGCCTGGCACGGCGTCCCCGATACGGAGTAGTCCGGCGCGAGATCGGCGTCCCACCGGGTGATCGTGGGTGGACCACCCCTTGAGGTGAACCACCTTCTGACCGGGGGGCGAAGGGCCTTCCGGGAGGCGAAAGCAGGCACGGTTCATGGCGACTTTGTGCAGACCCTCGGTGTCCGTTCCAGAGCACGTGATCACGATGGAGGAGACGCTGGAGCTGGCGCGTTAGCGCCACGCCGACCATCCCCAACTGCCGCTGGCCCTCCGGCTGATCGAGAACACCGGTGTGCGCACGCGGCACATCGTGCAGCCCATCGAGGAAACCCTGAAGCACCCCGGGTTCGAGGAGCGCAACAAGCTCTACGAGGCCGAGGCCAAGGCACGGGTGCCCGGCGTCATCCAGCGGGCGCTCGACGACGCGGAGCTGCTCACCACCGACATCGACGTGATCATCTACGTGTCGTGCACGGGCTTCATGATGCCCTCGCTCACGGCCTGGCTGATCAACGAGATGGGCTTCGACTCCACCACGCGGCAGCTGCCGATAGCCCAGCTGGGCTGCGCGGCCGGCGGTGCGGCGATCAACCGGGCCCACGACTTCTGCACGGCCTACCCCGAGGCCAACGCGCTGATCGTGGCCTGCGAGTTCTGCTCGCTGTGCTACCAGCCCACCGACATCGGTGTCGGCTCGCTGCTGTGGAACGGCCTGTTCGGCGACGGCATCGCGGCCGCCGTGGTCCGCGGCCGGGGCGGCGAGGGTGTCAGCCTGGAGCGCAACGGCTCGTACCTGATCCCCAAGACCGAGGAGTGGATCATGTACGACGTGAAGGCCACCGGCTTCCACTTCCTGCTGGACAAGCGGGTCCCGGCCACCATGGAACCGCTCGCGCCGGCATTGAAGGACCTGGCCGGGGAGCACGGCTGGGACGCCTCCGACCTGGACTTCTACATAGTCCACGCGGGTGGGCCCCGCATCCTCGACGACCTCAGCACCTTCCTGCACGTCGACCCGCACGCCTTCCGCTTCAGCCGGGCCACGCTCACCGAGTACGGCAACATCGCCAGCGCCGTCGTCCTGGACGCGCTGCGCCGGCTGTTCGACGAGGGCGGTCCCGAGCACCGGGCGCGCGGGCTGCTCGCCGGGTTCGGACCCGGTATCACCGCCGAGATGGCCCTGGGCCGCTGGCACCGCGCGGACGAGACGATGTGAGATGAGCGAAGAGACGATCACCGACACCCTGCCCCCGGTCCGGGACTGGCCCGCGCTCGACCTGTCCGGCGCGGACTTCGACCCGGTCCTGCGGGAGCTGATGGACGAGGGCCCGGTCACCCGTATCAAGCTGCCCAACGGCGAGGGCTGGGCCTGGCTGGTCACCCGCTACGACGACGTGCGGACGGTGACCAACGACCCGCGCTTCAGCCGCGAGGCCGTCATGGACCGGCAGGTCACCCGGCTGGCCCCGCACTTCATCCCGGCCCGGGGCGCGGTCGGGTTCCTGGATCCGCCGGACCACACCCGGCTGCGCCGCAGCGTCGCCGCCGCGTTCACCGCGCGCGGGGTGGAGCGGGTGCGCGAGCGGTCCCGGCGCATGCTGGCGGAGCTGGTCGAGGAGATGCTCCAGGACGGGCCGCCCGCCGACTCTGACCGAGGCCGTGCTCGGCCCGTTCCCCATCGCGGTGATCTGCGAGCTGATGGGCGTCCCGGCCGCCGACCGGCAGGGCATGCACACCTGGACCCAGCTGATCCTGTCCTCCGCGCACGGCGCCGAGGTCAGCGAGAAGGCCAAGAAGGAGATGGGCGCCTACTTCGCCGACCTGATCGGCCTGCGTGAGGGCAGCACCGGCGAGGACGTCACCTCCCTGCTCGGCGCCGCCGTGGGCCGCGGCGAGGTCACCGTGGAGGAGGCGGTGGGCCTCGCGGTCCTCCTCCAGATCGGCGGCGAGGCGGTCACCAACAACAGCGGCCAGATGTTCTACGTCCTGCTGACCCGCCCCGAGCTCGCCGAGCGGCTGCGCGCCGAGCCGGAGATCCGCCCCCGGGCCGTCGACGAACTCCTGCGCTGGATCCCGCACCGCAACGCGGTCGGTCTGTCGCGGATCGCCCTGGAGGACGTGGAGATCAGCGGCGTACGGATCCGCGAGGGCGACGCGATCTACGTGTCGTACCTGGCCGCCAACCGCGACCCGGACGTCTTCCCGGACCCGGAGACCATCGACTTCTCCCGTGACCCGAACCCCCACGTCTCCTTCGGCTTCGGCCCGCACTACTGCCCGGGCGCCATGCTGGCCCGGCTGGAGTCGGAGCTCCTGGTCGACGCGCTTCTCGACGACGTCCCGGGCCTGCGGCTCGCGGTGCCGGCCGAGGACGTGCCCTTCAAGAAGGGCGCGCTGATCCGCGGGCCCGAGGCCCTGCCCGTGACGTGGTGAGCCGGCGATGACGGCGACGGAAGGCCTGCTCGTCCCACCGGGGCACGGCCGGGTCGTTCAGGCCCCCGCCCAGCATGTGACCTTCAAGGTGACCGGCACGCACTCGCGCATGGCCTCCACCTTCGAGGTGGTCGTGCCCCCGGGCTTCGACGTCGGGGCCCATGTGCACACGCGCAGTGAGGAGTTGTTCTACGTGCTCGAAGGCGAGCTGGACGTCCTCGCCTTCGAGCCGCGCGTCCGCACCCCCGACAACTGGCAGAAGTGGGAGTCCACTTCGGGCAACCGGGCGGTACGGGCGACGCCGGGCACGGTCATCGTCGTCCCGCCGGGGTGCCCGCACGCCTTCGCCAACCCGACGGACACCCCGGCCAAGATGTTCTTCCAGGCCTCCCCGCCGCCGGATCACGAGCGGTACTTCGAGGAGCTCCTGGAGATCCTGGCGAGCGGGGGCCCGCCGGATCACACGGCGATCCAGGAACTGCGGGCACGCTACGACATCGAACAGCTGACGCCGCTCCGGCACCGGTGAGGACCGGCGGGCGCCGCCGGACGACCGGCAGGCGTCAGGTGAGCTGCCACTCGCCGGTCTGCTCGGCGAAGCCGGAGTCCATCGCGAACTGGACCGTCGCCACCTTCGAGGCCTTCGGCACCTCGAACACGATCCAGCCCAGGGCCTTGGCGCCGGGCTTGAGCCGGACGGCGGACGACATGGACGGGCCGGCGGTGACCTCGGCGAAGGTGGTCTGGAACTGCTGGCCCTGGTCGTCGGCGACCTGAGCGCCGTTCTGCGGGCTGTCCGTGTAGGCCTTGGTTCCGGTGTTGACGAGCTGGAACTGCACGGCGATCCACCGGTTGCCGGACTCGGGAGCGGTGAACTCGTCGCCGGACTTGGCGTTGTCGACGACCTTGACGACGGTGACGTCGAGCTTGCTGCCGTCCTCCATGCCCTTCAGGGCGAGGGTGTCGCCGGTCTTGGCGACCTCGGGTGCGGCCTCTTTCTCGGCGGCCTTCTTCTTGGCCTGCTGCCCGCTGTCGGCCTTGGCGGAGGCCTTGGCCTTGGGCTTGTCGACGACGGAGTCGCCGGAGCCACCGCAGGCGGTGATGGTGAGTGCGCCGATCACGGCCGCCGCTGCGGCGGTGATTCTGATCCGGCTGTAGTTGCTCATGATCCCCCCAGGGTTCTGTGACACGTAGGTGAAGGACTCGCAAAGGAAATGCATGGTTGCACGGTTCACCGAAAAAAATCCGATGATCGAGGCAACCCGGGAGCCTGCCCTCGCGTCCGCCCTGTGCGCACACGGAAAAGGGCCCCCTCCGGATACCGGAGGGGGCCCGACCGCCGCGTCAGCGGATCGGCTTGCCCGACAGCGTCCGGGCGATGACCAGACGCTGGATCTCGCTGGTGCCCTCAAAGATGGTGTAGATCGCCGCGTCGCGGTGCATCCGCTCCACCGGGTACTCCCGCGTGTAGCCGTTGCCGCCCAGGATCTGGATCGCCTGGGCCGTGACCTTCTTCGCCGTCTCGCTGGCGAAGAGCTTGGACATCGAGCCCTCGGCCGCGGTGAACGGCTTGCCGTTGACGGCCATCCAGGAGGCGCGCCAGACGAGGAGCCGGGCCGCGTCGATGGACGTGCGCATGTCCGCGAGCTGGAAGGCGACGCCCTGGTTGTCGATGATCGGCCGGCCGAACTGCTCACGGGTCACGGCGTAGTCGAGGGCGACCTCGTACGCGGCGCGGGCGGTGCCGACCGCCATGGCGCCGACGGCCGGGCGGGACGCCTCGAAGGTGGCCATCGCCGCGTTCTTCACACGTTCCCCGCCCTGCTTGGCCTTCTCCCGGGCGCGGGCCAGGCGCTCGTCCAGCTTCTCCTTGCCGCCGAGCAGGCAGGAGCCGGGCACGCGCACGTTGTCGAGGATGACCTCGGCGGTGTGCGAGGCGCGGATGCCGTGCTTCTTGAACTTCTGGCCCTGGGACAGGCCCTGGGTGCCCGGCGGGATGATGAAGGAGGCGTGCCCCTTGGAGCCCAGCCCGGGGTCGACGACCGCGACCACGACGTGGACGTTGGCGATGCCGCCGTTGGTCGCCCAGGTCTTGGTGCCGTTGATCACCCACTCGTCCTTGGCCTCGTCGTACACGGCCCGGGTGCGCATGGAGGCCACGTCGGAACCGGCGTCGGGCTCGGAGGAGCAGAAGGCGGCGACCTTGACATCGTTGGCGTCGCCGTACATCTGGGGAATCCAGGTGCCGATCTGCTCCTCGGTGCCGTTGGCGAGGACGCCGACGGCGGCGAGGCCGGTGCCGACGATGGACAGGGCGATGCCCGCGTCGCCCCAGAACAGCTCCTCCATCGCCATGGGGATGCCGAGGCCGGTGGGGTCGAAGTACTGCTGAGCGTAGAAGTCCAGGGAGTAGATGCCGACCTTGGCGGCCTCCTGGATGACCGGCCAGGGAGTCTCCTCACGCTCGTCCCATTCGGCGGCCGCGGGGCGGATCACATCGGCGGCGAAGCCGTGGAGCCAGTCGCGGACCTCCTTCTGTTCGTCGTTGAGCTCCATGGTGAACTCGGCCATGTCGGTCCCCTCCAGCGGCACACGTGCATGTTACTTGCGGTAACACCCAGTCTGTTACCGGTGGGTAGTCCGCGTCAACTCCTACCGACCGGTCGGCACCCTTTCGGTGTCCGGGGCATGCTTCAGTGTTAGTTTGCGCAGGCGTCATCGAATCAGCACGGGTGGGGAGAGCACATGGACACCACGCAGCGGACCGATCAGCAACGGTCCGCCGACCGCCGGCGGCGTGAGCTGCTCGAGGCCGCCGACCGCGTGGTGCTGCGCGACGGCCCGCAGGCCTCGATGAACGCGATCGCGGCGGAGGCCGGGATCACCAAGCCGATTCTCTACCGGCACTTCGGCGACAAGGGCGGACTTTACGCGGCCCTTGCCAAGCGGCACACCGACGCGTTGCTGGACTCGCTGCGGGCGGCGCTGGACGCGCCGGCGGAGCGGCGGGAGCGGGTCGAGGCGACGCTGGACACGTACCTCGCGGCGATCGAGGCGCGGCCTCAGGTGTACCGGTTCCTGATGCATCCGGCGGAGGGGAGCCAGCCGGGGGACCAGGGGTTCGATGTCGGCAAGCACAGTGCGCCGTTGTTGCGGCGGATGGGCGAGGAGCTGGCGCAGGTCATCGAGGAGCGGGTGGACCTCGGGCCGGGTGGGCAGCAGCTGGCGCGGGTGTGGGGGCATGGGATCGTCGGCATGATGCATGCCGCCGGGGACTGGTGGCTGGGGGAACGGCCGTGTTCCCGTGCGGAGTTGGTGCGGAGTCTTGCCGATCTGTTGTGGGGGCGGCTTGCGGCGACGGGTGACCGGGTGGGGGGTCCGGGGTTCTGACCGTTGCTTTTCGACTGACGGCCGGTGGGGGTTGTTCGCGCAGTTCCCCGCGCCCCTGAGGAGTCACCCCACCCGGCGCCATGAGGCCTTGGCCACTTGCCGCATCAGTCTGCGGTGGCGCCAGCCCGTAAGACGGTCCGCGTAGATGCGGCCCTCCAAGTGGTCGTACTCGTGCTGGAGGCAGCGGGCGAAGAAGCCCGTGCCGTGCACCGTGATGGGGTCGCCGGTCATGGTGAAGCCCTCGACCACCGCGTGGTCGTAGCGTTCCGTGCCCGCTTCCAGGCCCGGTAGGGACAGGCAGCCCTCGGGGCCCCGGATCACCACTCCGTCCGCCTCGACCAGGCGCGGATTGACCACGTGGCCGAGGTGACGGACGTCCTCGTCGTCGGGGCAGTCGAAGACGAAGACCCGCAGCGGCTCGCCGATCTGGTTGGCGGCCAGGCCGACGCCCTGGGCGGCGTACATGGTCGCGAACAAGTCCTCGACGAGGCGGACCAGTTCGGGGCCGAAGTCGGTGACCTCCGCGCAGGGCGTGTGCAGGAGCGGATCGCCGTGCAGGGTGAGGGGTCTCACGCGGCCGCGGGCGCCGGGGATGGAGCTGTGTCGCATGGCGGCAAGAGTAAGGTCCTGTCGATCCGCGCCTCCCGCACGAGTTCCCCACAGTGCCGCGGTTCGGGAGTGCGAAGGGATCTCGATAGGCTGAGGTCCACACCACGTGGCCGTCAGGCTTCAACGCGCGGCGCGTACGCAAGGAGGATCGAGAACTGATGGCAGGCAACTCGGACCCGCTCTCGCCGCGGGCCAAGCTGGCCGTGACCGCGGGCAAGGCGGTCGCAGCGGCATCCCGCGCCGCTGGACGCGGCAGCGGTTCGGTGATCGGCGGCCGGGTGGCGCTCAAGCTCGACCCCGACCTCCTCGCCCGGCTCGCCCAGAACCTGGACGTGATCCTGGTCTCCGCGACCAACGGCAAGACCACGACCACCCGGCTCATCGCCGAGGCCCTGCGCGCGGCGGGCCCGGTCGTCTCCAACGCGCTCGGCGCCAACATGCCGGCCGGCATCACCTCGGCCCTCGCCGGCGGCTCGGACGCCCGGTACGGCGTCATCGAGGTCGACGAGAAGTACCTCGCCGGCGTCGCCCGGGACACCGCCCCCAAGTGCATCGCCCTGCTCAACCTCTCCCGCGACCAGCTCGACCGCGCCGCCGAGACCCGCATGCTCGCCGAGAACTGGCGGGAAGGGCTCGCCGGTTCCAAGGCCGTGGTCGTGGCCAACTGCGACGACCCGCTGGTGGTGTGGGCGGCGTCCTCCTCCCCCAATGTGATCTGGGTCGCCGCCGGGCAGATGTGGAAGGACGACGCCTGGTCCTGCCCGTCCTGCGGCGGCGTGATGCAGCGCCCGGGCGACGACTGGTACTGCGGTGAGTGCGGCTTCCGCCGCCCGACGCCGAGCTGGGCCCTGTCCGGCGACCACGTCCTCGACCCGCACGGCTCGGCCTGGCCGATCCACCTCCAGCTGCCCGGCCGCGCCAACAAGGCCAACGCCGCCTCCTCGGCCGCCGTCGCCGCCGTGTTCGGGGTGCCGCCCCAGGTCGCGCTGGAGCGCATGTACCAGGTGCAGGCGGTGGCCGGGCGGTACGACGTCGTCCAGTTCCAGGGCCGTGACCTCAGGCTCCTGCTCGCGAAGAACCCGGCCGGCTGGCTGGAGACGTTCTCCCTGATCGACCCGCCGCCCGCCCCGGTGATCCTCTCCGTGAACGCGCGCTCCGCCGACGGCACCGACACCTCCTGGCTGTGGGACGTCGACTACACGCGCCTGACCGGCCACCCGATCTGCGTCGTCGGCGACCGGCGACTGGACCTCGCGGTGCGCCTGGAAGTCGCCGACCAGCACTTCCAGGTCTACGAGAACCTCGACCAGGCCGTGCAGGCGTGCCCGCCGGGCCGGATCGAGGTCATCGCCAACTACACGGCGTTCCAGGACCTGCGCCGCCGCGTCGGCAACTGAGCACGAGAGACGTCAGGGGACTTTTGTGAGCGACAACCAACTGCGCATCGTCTGGATCTATCCCGACCTGCTCAGCACCTACGGCGACCAGGGCAACGTCCTCGTCGTGGAGCGCCGGGCCCGGCAGCGCGGCCTCGACGTGGCCCGGCTCGATGTGCGCAGCGACCAGCCGATCCCTACCTCCGGTGACATCTACCTGATCGGCGGCGGTGAGGACCGCCCGCAGCGGCTCGCGGCCGAGCGGCTGCGCCGGGACGCCGGACTGGCCCGGGCCGTGGAGAACGGCGCCATCGTGTTCTCGGTGTGCGCCGGCTACCAGATCCTCGGCCACGAGTTCATCAACGACCTCGGCCAGCGCGAGCCCGGACTCGGGCTGCTGGACGTGGTGTCCGTGCGCGGCGAGGGCGAGCGGTGCGTCGGTGACGTGCTGGGCGACATCGACCCGCGTCTCGGCCTGCCCCCGCTGACCGGCTTCGAGAACCACCAGGGCGTCACCCACCTCGGCCCCACCGCCCGCCCGCTCGCCCAGGTGCGCTTCGGCAACGGCAACGGCACGGGCGACGGCACGGAGGGCGCGTACAACGACACCGTCTTCGGCACGTACATGCACGGGCCGGTGCTCGCGCGCAACCCGCTGATCGCGGACCTGCTGCTGAAGCTGGCGCTCGACGTCAACGCGCTGCCGCCGACCGACGACCGCTGGTACGAGGCCCTGCGCAACGAGCGCATCGCGGCCGCGCAGCAGCCTGCCTAGCCGCTGCCGTGCAGCGTGCGGTAAGCACGCGTCAACCTGCTGGTCAACAGCCCGTATGACGACCCATCCGCACAGGTGAGCGGGGTCGTCCAGCAGGCGGACGCGTGCTTCGGTCCGGCCCCTCGATGCCGCTAGGGTGGCGGGGATTCGAGCCGGACAACGTGGTCCGGTCCCGGCCCACATCGAGAAGGTTTTCGGGCTATGCGCATTGGTGTCCTCACGTCCGGCGGCGACTGCCCCGGCCTGAACGCCGTCATCCGGTCCGTCGTGCACCGCGCCGTCGCCGACCACGGCGACGAGGTCATCGGCTTCCGGGACGGCTGGAAGGGCCTTCTGGAGTGCGACTACCTCAAGCTCGACCTCGACGCGGTGGGTGGCATCCTCGCCCGCGGCGGCACGATTCTCGGGTCCTCCCGGGTCCAGCCCTCCCATCTGCGGGACGGTGTGGAGCGGGCCAAGGGCCATGTCGACGAGCTCGGCCTCGACGCGATCATCCCCATCGGCGGCGAGGGCACTCTCAAGGCGGCGCGGCTGATGTCGGACAGCGGTCTGCCCATCGTGGGTGTGCCGAAGACCATCGACAACGACATCGCGGTCACGGACGTCACGTTCGGCTTCGACACGGCCGTGGGGGTGGCGACCGAGGCGCTGGACCGGCTGAAGACCACCGCCGAGTCCCACCAGCGGGTCCTGGTGGTCGAGGTCATGGGCCGGCACACCGGCTGGATCGCCCTGCACTCCGGCATGGCGGCCGGCGCGCACGCCATCGTCGTGCCCGAGCGGCCCTTCGACATAGAGGAGTTGACCAGGCGGGTCGGCGAGCGGTTCGAGGCGGGCAAGCGCTTCGCGATCGTGGTGGCGGCGGAGGGGGCCAAGCCCCGGCCCGGGACCATGGAGTTCGACGAGGGCGGCAAGGACATCTACGGGCACGAGCGGTTCGCCGGCATCGCGCGGCAGCTGTCCGTGGAGCTCGAGCGGCGGCTCGGGAAGGAAGCGCGGCCGGTCATTCTCGGGCATGTGCAGCGAGGCGGAACGCCCACCGCGTACGACCGGGTGCTGGCCACGCGGTTCGGGTGGCATGCGGTGGAGGCCGTGCATCGCGGGGAGTTCGGGCGGATGACCGCGCTGCGCGGGACCGACATAGTGATGGTGTCGTTGGCCGAGGCCGTGGAGACGCTGAAGACCGTGCCGGAGGATCGGTACGACGAGGCGGAGTGTGTGCTCTGAGGTTGAGCTGATCTGCCGAGTGCGGGTCGTTTGTGGTTGTTCGCGCAGTTCCCCGCGCCCCTGAATACGCCCCCGGTCGCTGGTGCGGCCGGGGGCGGTTCTAGTCTTGGGGCGGACAGATTGCTGCACACCCCCACGAAACAGGAGCCGGCGGAATGGATCACAGCGGGCACGGCATGACCATGGATCTGCCGCCGTTCACGCTGGGGCGAGGGCTGGAATGGTCGGCGGACCCGTTCTTTCTCGTCGCCTGCCTGGCCGCGCTGGCGCTGTACGGGTGGGGTGTCGTGCGGCTGGTGCGGCGCGGGGACAAGTGGCCCGTGGGGCGGACCGTCGCCTACGTCGTCGGCGTGCTGAGCATCATGCTCATGATGTGCACCCAGCTGAACGACTACGGCATGGTCATGTTCAGCGTGCACATGGTGCAGCACATGGTGATCAGCATGGTGTCGCCGATCCTCCTCCTGCTCGGGGCGCCGATCACGCTGGCGCTGCGCGCGCTGCCCACGGCGGGCCGGGGCCGCAAGGGGCCGCGTGAGCTGCTGCTGATGGTGCTGCACAGCCGGTACATGCGGATCATCACGCACCCGGCGTTCACGATCCCGCTGTTCATCGCGAGCCTGTACGGGCTGTACTTCACGCCGCTCTTCGACACCCTGATGGGCTCCAGGACGGGGCACATCGCGATGATGCTGCACTTCCTCGCCGTCGGCCTGGTGTTCTTCTGGCCGATCATGGGCGTGGACCCGGGACCGCACCGGCCGGGCTATCTGATGCGGATGCTGGAGCTGTTCGCGGGCATGCCGTTCCACGCGTTCTTCGGGATCGCGCTGATGATGGCGTCCGAGCCGATGGTCGAGACGTTCAGGAACCCGCCCGCCTCGCTCGGCATCGAGGCGCTCTCCGACCAGAACGCGGCGGGCGGCATCGCCTGGGCGTTCAGCGAGATCCCGTCCGTGCTGGTGCTGATCGCGCTGCTGTTCCAGTGGTACGCCTCGGAGCAGCGGCAGGCCCGGCGCACGGACCGGGCCGCCGACCGCGACGGGGACAAGGAACTCGAGGCGTACAACGCCTATTTGAGCTCGCTGCACGCACGCGGGAACTGATTTCCCCCTTCTCTCCGGGCCGCTCTTTCCTCCCCCTCTGCTCTTTCTCCACAACGCGGCTGAATGGCATTTTCCTTCAGTAGCATGAAACGCGTCGGGGGAACCGCAGGGGGGAGCGGTGATGCGGAAGATCGCTGTCCTGGTCGTCTTTCTGATGGCTCTCGGGGGGTGCGATGCGAGCCCTTCCTTGGTCGAGGTGAAGGCGGTCGCCGCGGGAGTACCGTCGCTGTCGCCCTTCTTCGCCGAGGACAGCGGGCTCGGCAGAGACGCCCGGGTCCGTTCCCGGCCGGTGCACGGCGGGCTTCAGCAGGGGGACACGCCCGGGCTGTACGGGGGAACCGAGCAGCCGAGGATCTGTGACGTCGAGCGGTTGAAGCGGTTCCTCACCGCGCCTCGGAACGCCGGGAAGGCGCGGGCGTGGGCGACCGCTCTCGATCTCCGTGCGGGTGACATCCCCGACTATCTCGACCGGCTCACCCCCGTTCTCCTGCGCCACGACACGCTTGCCCTGAACCACGACTACAAGAAGGGAAAGGCTGTTTCCTTCCACGCCCTGCTCCAGGCGGGAATCGCGGTTCTCGTCGACGAGAAGGGACTTCCGTCGGTCAAGTGTTCGTGCGGAAATCCGCTTCGGCCTTTCGAGGGCGACACCAGCCGGATATCGGTCGCATTCGAGGACGGCAACGAGAAGTGGCAGGGCTACGACCGTTCCGAGGTGGTGGTCGTGCGGCCCGCTTCCCGGAAGCTGGAGCGGATCGCCCTCGTCGACGTCGAGGACGCCGCGCGGGGGATCCAGCGGCCCGTCGGGACGACGGGCGAGGCGGACTCGGGCTTCGACGCGACCGAGCGACGGGCCGTGCCGCCTCTCGCCGGGACGACCTTCGGGGAGGCGAGCCGGCGGCTGGCCGATGCGGGGCTGGCGGTCGCGTATGCGGGTGAGGGGCTGCCGCCGGACCGGGCACGGGTCACCGGGACCGAGCCGGGGGCGGGGACCGAGCTGCGGTTCGGGGCGCCTGTGACGGTGCGGGTGGCCACTCCCCCGGCCGGTTCCGGGCCGCCGACGAGCGCCGGGCCCACTAGTTCCGGGCCCACTAGTTCCGGGCCCACTGGTTCCGGGCCCACTCGTTCCGGGCCGACGAGCACCGGTTCGCCGGGGCAGGAACCGCCCTCGCGGCGGCCCCCGTCGAGTGCCGCGCCGCCCGGCTCGGGGCCGCCACCGTCCAGTGCCGTGCCGCCCGGCTCCGCGCCGCCCCCGTCGAGCGCGCCGCCCCGGAGCAGCGCCCCACCCGCCGTGACCAGCTCACCGCCACCCGTCACCGGCGCACCTTCGAAGGTCACCAGCCCACCGCCACAGACGACCAGTCCACCGCCGCAGTCGACCAGCCCGCCGCCACAGACCGCCGGCCCACCACCACAGCCGACCAGCCCACCACCCCGGACCACCAGCTCACCACCCCCGGCCACAAGCAAGCCGGTCACCAGTAGCGCACCCCCGCCGAACCCGGGAGTCACCGGATGTCCTCAGGATCACCGACGTCGGGAGTGGGCCGGGTCATCGCCGGCCGCTATCTGCTGCTGCACCGGCTCGGCAGCGGCGGCATGGGGCACGTCTGGCTGGCCCACGACCAGAGACTGGCCTGCGAGGTCGCGCTGAAGGAGATCGTGTTCCGTGACCCGGCCGAGGCCGGTCACGAGCGGGAGGCGCGGGTCGCGCGGGCCCGTGCGGAGGCCCGGCACGCGGCCGGGCTGCGCGGCCATCCGCACGTGGTGACGGTGCACGACGTGCTGGAGCACGAGGGGCTGCCATGGATCGTCATGGAGTACGTGACCGACGCCGTCGACCTGCGCGAGCTGGTGGCGCGGCGCGGTCCGCTCGCCCCGGCCGAGTGCGCCCGGGTCGGCCTCGCCGTGCTGGACGCGTTGACCGCCGGGCACGAGCGGGGCGTGCTGCACCGGGACGTGAAGCCGGCGAACATCCTGCTCGCGCCGGACCGCACGGGCGCGCCGTACGGGCGGGTGCTGCTCACCGACTACGGCATCTCGGTGCAGCCGGACGCCGGTGAGACGCGGTACACGAAGGCGTCGGTGCTGGTCGGCACGGCGGGGTATCTGGCACCGGAGCGGGCGTCCGGTGGTACGCCGACGCCGGCCGCGGACCTGTTCTCGCTGGGCTGCACGCTGTACTTCGGCGTCGAGGGCCGCAGCCCCTTCGAGCGGGAGTCACAGCTGGCGGCGCTCACCGCGGTGGTCATGGAGGAACCGCGCCCGCCGGTGCGGGCCGGTGCGCTGGAGCCCGTGCTGCGCGGGCTGCTCGCCAAGGATCCGGATCTGCGGATGACCGCGCCGGAGGCGGAGGCCGCGCTGTCGGGGCTCGTCACTCCCCAGTCCGAGGCGTACGAGCGGACCCGGACCGACCCCGGGTCGCCGTCCCCCTGGGAGGCGGCGGCCGGCCCGGGCGGCTTCGGACCCGTCGCCGCCGCGTCCGGCACTCGGCGGCGGCAGCGCTCCACCGCCCTCCGGGCCGTCACGGCCTGTGGTCTCGGACTGGTTCTCGCCCTGGGCGGCGTCTGGTACGCGCTGGGCGACCGCGCTGGCGGCGGGGCAGGGGCGCCGTACGGGGACGCCGTCGGGCTGGCGAAGCCGCTCGCGGACGGGGACTGCGTGCTCGCCGACTGGCCCGGCGGGCGGCGCTTCGCGGGCACGCCCCGGCTGGCCCTGGATCCGACCTGCCGGGACAAGGCGCCCGACGGGCAGGTGGTGGCGTTCGCCGGGGCCGCCTCCGCGGCGGAGGCGCGGAAGCTGGGTCCGGCCCGGTGCGAGGAGCGGACGCGGGAGCTGCGGGAGCGGCTGGCCGATGTGCGCAGTCACGCCGTCGTGCCGAGCGGCACCGGGTTCGAGGCGGCCGGGCGGCGCACCGCCTGCCTGGTGCTCGGCGCGCACGGGCCGCTGTACGGGCCGCTCGGGGAGCGGCGTAGGTTCGGTACGCCGTTCGCCGACACCGCGACCATGCAGAAGCGCGACTGCCTGGACGTCCGTTCGAACCGGGAGGCGCGGCTGGTGCCGTGTGGCGGACGGTACGACGAACAGGTGCTCGGATTCACCCGGCTGGGCGCCGACGTGACGCTCGCCGAGGCGCGGACCTCGTCGGACGCGGCGTGCGCGCGGGACGTCGCCCCGCTCGACTACGGCTTCGATCCGTCCGTCTACGAGGCCGGTTCGTGGACCAGCGAGGGTCCCTGGAAATCCGGTACTCATGTCGTCGTGTGCACCGTCAGGAGGCAGAACGGGGGCACCATGGAGGGGACCGAACCATGAGGAGGGTGTTGCGATGCCCGGTTCCACGAACGGTTCAAACGCGACGAAGACCATGGGAGTGCTGACCGTCGGCGGCCTCGTCGTGGTGACGGCCTACACGGTGGCGCTCGGCAGCAACGGCTGGCTGTGGTTCGGCTGGGTCGTCCTGGGCCTGATCACCCTGGGGATGGTGGTCACCACGCGCAGCACCTGACGGCTCACTCCCGGATCAGCCGGCCCGCCGAGTGCACGCCCGGCTGGTACTTCGGGAGCCGGACGGTGATCTTCATGCCCGCGCCCGTGGCGGTCTCGATGACGAGGCCGTGGTCGTCGCCGTAGACCTGGCGGAGCCGGTCGTCGACGTTGGACAGGCCGATGCCGCCCGAGGGGCTGGCCTCGCGGGCGAGGATGCGGCGCAGCAGCTCGGGGTCCATGCCGGCGCCGTCGTCCTCGATGACGACGAGGGCCTCGGCGCCCGCGTCCTGGGCGGTGATCTGGATGTGGCACTTGCCCGGGGACACCGCCTTGCCCTCCAGGCCGTGCTTGACGGCGTTCTCGACGAGCGGCTGCAGGCACAGGAAGGGCAGGGCGACGGGCAGCACCTCCGGGGCTATCTGGAGGGTGACGGAGAGGCGGTCGCCGAAGCGTGCCCGGACGAGCGCCAGGTAGTGGTCGATGGCGTGGAGCTCGTCGGCGAGGGTGGTGAAGTCGCCGTGCCGGCGGAACGAGTAGCGGGTGAAGTCGGCGAATTCCAGGAGCAGTTCGCGGGCGCGCTCGGGGTCGGTGCGGACGAAGCTCGCGATCACCGCGAGCGAGTTGAAGATGAAGTGCGGGGAGATCTGGGCCCGCAGCGCCTTGATCTCGGCCTCGATGAGGCGGGTGCGGGACTGGTCGAGGTCGGCCAGCTCCAGCTGGACCGAGACCCAGCGGGCGACCTCGCCGGCGGCCCGGACCAGGACGGCGGACTCGCGGGGCGCGCAGGCGACCAGGGCGCCGTGGACGCGGTCGTCGACGGTGAGCGGCGCGACGACCGCCCAGCGCACCGAGCAGTCGAGGCTGTCGCAGGTGAGCTGGAAGGCCTCGCCGCGGCCGGTGTCCAGGGCGCCGGCGAGGCGTTCCATGATCTCGCCGCGGTGGTGGGCGCCGTCGCCGTCCCAGACCAGCACCTGTGCGCGGTCGGTGAGGCAGAGGGCGTCCGTGCCGAGCAGGGAACGCAGCTTGCGGGCGGACCTGCGGGCGGTCTCCTCGGTCAGGCCGGCCCGCAGCGGGGGCGCGGCGAGGGACGCGGTGTGCAGGGTCTCGAAGGTGGCGTGCTCGACGGGGGTGCCGAGGCCGGCGAGGCTCTTGGCCCGTGCGGTGCGCCGGCCGAGCCAGACGCCGAGGGCCAGCACCGGGAGGACGGCGACGCACAGGCCCGCCAGGAATCCGCTCATGTCGTCACCTCGGTGCGCAGTTCCTCGGGCAGGTGGAACCGGGCCAGGACCCCTGCCGTGCCCGGCGGCACCCGGCCGGGGGTGGCCAGGGAGACCAGGACCATGGTGAGGAAGCCCAGGGGCACCGACCACAGGGCGGGCCAGGCGAGCAGGGCGTGCAGGGCGGCGCCCTGGCCCGGGTAGCCCGCCATGGTCGCGGCGACGGCGAGCAGGGCCGAGCCGCCGCCGACCAGCATTCCGGCGGCGGCGCCGGGCGGGGTCAGCCGGCGCCACCAGATGCCGAGGACGAGCAGCGGGCAGAACGAGGACGCCGACACGGCGAAGGCCAGCCCCACGGCGTCGGCGACCGGGAGACCGCCGACGAGGACGCTCGCCGCGAGGGGCACGGCCATGGCGAGGACCGTCCCGAGCCGGAAGTGCCGTACGCCCCGGGACGGCAGGACGTCCTGGGTGAGGACGCCCGCGACCGCCATGGTCAGCCCCGAGGCCGTGGACAGGAACGCGGCGAAGGCGCCCCCGGCGACCAGGGCGCCCAGCAGGTCGCCGCCCACTCCCCCGATCATGCGGTCGGGCAGCAGGAGGACGGCCGCGTCCGGGTCGCCGGTGAGGGTGAGCTCGGGGGCGTAGAGGCGGCCGAGGGCGCCGTAGACGGGGGGCAGGAGGTAGAAGGCGCCGATCAGGCCGAGTACCGCGACGGTGGTGCGGCGGGCGGCGACGCCGTGCGGGCTGGTGTAGAAGCGGACCACGACGTGCGGCAGGCCCATGGTGCCGAGGAACGTGGCGAGGATCAGTCCGTACGTGGCGTACAGGGGGCGTTCCTCGCGGCTCTCGGCCTGTGAGGTCGACAGGTTGCCGCCGCCGCTGCGCTCGGCGTGGGGGACGGTCGCGCCCTCGGCGAAGGTGAGCCGGGTGCCGCGTTCGATGTGGTGGGTGCCGGCGGGGAGTTCCAGGCGGGTGTCGGTGTGCGTCCGGCCGTCGACGGTGCCGGTCACCGTGACGGGCAGCGGCCGGTCCAGTGTCAGGTCGATGCTGTCGTCGACGCGGACGACGCGCTGCTCGCGGAAGGCGGCCGGTTCGTCGAAGGCGTGGCGGGGGGCGCCGTCGCTCTGCCAGGCGAGGATCAGGAACAGGGCGGGGACGAGCAGGGCGGTGAGCTTCAGCCAGTACTGGAAGGCCTGGACGAAGGTGATGCTGCGCATGCCGCCGGCGGCGACGATGGCGGTCACGACGACGGCGACGATCACTCCCCCGAGCCAGTCGGGCGCCCCGGTCAGCACGGTCAGGGTGAGTCCGGCGCCCTGGAGCTGGGGCAGCAGGTACAGCCAGCCGACCCCGACGACGAAGGCTCCGGCCAGCCGCCGTACGGCCTGGGAGGCGAGGCGGGCCTCGGCGAAGTCGGGGAGCGTGTAGGCGCCGGAGCGGCGCAGCGGGGCGGCGACGAAGAGCAGCAGGACGAGGTAGCCGGCGGTGTAGCCGACCGGGTACCAGAGCATGTCGGGGCCCTGGACCAAGACGAGGCCCGCTATGCCCAGGAAGGAGGCGGCGGAGAGGTACTCGCCGCTGATGGCGGCGGCGTTGAGGCGGGGGCCGACGGTCCGGGAGGCGACGTAGAAGTCGGAGGTGGTGCGGGAGATGCGCAGGCCGAAGGCGCCGACCAGGACGGTCGCGACGACGACCAGGGCGACGGCGGGGACGGCGTAGCTGGAGTTCATGGGGGTGGAGTCAGCGGTCTTCGACGAGGCGGACGAAGTCGCGCTCGTTGCGTTCGGCGCGGCGGACGTACCAGCGGGCGAGCAGGACCAGCGGGACGTAGAGGCCGAAGCCGAGGACGGCCCACTCCAGGCGGCGGGCGTCGGGCATCGCCGCGAAGAGCAGCGGGAGCGGGCCGACGAGCAGGCCGAGGACCGCGAAGACGGTGAGGGCGGCGCGCAGCTGGGTGCGCATCAGGGAGCGGACGTAGGTGTGGCCGAGGGTGGTCTGTTCGTCGATCTCGGTGCGGGGGCGGTAGTAACCCGAGGCTCTGCGGGTCTGGCGGGGCGGGCCGGTGACGACGACGCGGCGTTCGGTGTGGTCCTGGGGCACGTCACGGCCTCCTCATCAGCAGGTCGCGCAGTTCGCGCGTGTGGCGCCGGCTGACCTGGAGCTCCTCGGAGCCGACGAGGACGCTGACGGTGCCGGCGTCGAGGCGGAGCTCGCCGATGTGGCGCAGGGCGACGAGGTGGCGGCGGTGGATGCGGACGAAGCCGCGGGAGCGCCAGCGCTCCTCCAGGGTGGACAGCGGGATGCGGACCAGGTGGCTGCCCTTGTCGGTGTGCAGCCGGGCGTAGTCGCCCTGGGCCTCGACGTGGGTGATGTCGTCGACCGGGACGAAGCGGGTCACGCCGCCGAGCTCGACGGGTATGTGGTCCGGGTCGGGTTCGTGCACGGGTATGCGGGGGGCGGCGCCGCGCAGCTCGGCGGCCCGGCGCACGGCCTCGGCGAGCCGTTCCTTGCGGACCGGTTTCAGGACGTAGTCGACGGCCTTGAGGTCGAAGGCCTGCACGGCGAAGTCCTCGTGGGCGGTGACGAACACGACGAGCGGCGGCCGGGCGAAGCCGGTGAGCAGCCGGGCGAGGTCGAGGCCGTCGAGGCCGGGCATCTGGATGTCGAGGAAGACGACGTCGATCGCCTCGGGCCCGCCCGGGCCGGACTCCAGGGCGCGGTTGATGCGGCGCAGCGCCTCGGTCGCGTCACCGGCGCCCTCCGCACTGCCGATGCGGGGGTCGGCCTGGAGCAGGTAGAGCAGTTCCTCGAGCGAGGGGCGTTCGTCGTCGACAGCCAGGGCGCGCAGCATGAACGTGGAGTGTAGGCGCGAGGCGTGCCTCTGGTACATGCGCCGGGGCGGGACATCGCCGCTGGACACGGTGCCCGCGCCGGGCCGGGCGCGGGGCGGGGTGCCGGTGGATACAGTGCCCGCATGAGCAGCAGGTCCACGCCGTTCGACGAGCTCGACCGGAAGATCATCACCGCGTTGATGGCGAACGCCAGGACGTCGTTCGCCGAGATCGGCACGGCGATCGGGCTGTCGGCCACGGCGGTCAAGCGGCGGGTCGACCGGCTGCGCGAGACGGGCGTGATCACCGGGTTCACGGCCACGGTGAAGCCGTCGGCGCTGGGCTGGCGCACGGAGGCCTATGTCGAGGTGTACTGCGAGGGCGCGGCCCCGCCCCGGCGGCTGGCCGAGGTCGTGCGCGACTACCCCGAGATCACCGCGGCGATGACCGTGACCGGCGGCGCGGACGCGCTGCTGCATGTGCGGGCGCGGGACGTGGAGCACTTCGAGGAGGTGCTGGAGCGGATCCGCCAGGAGCCGTTCATCCGGAAGACGATCAGCGTGATGGTGCTGTCGCATCTGCTGCCGGAGAGCCCGGAGGCGGGGGCCAGCCATCCCGCGCCCGAGGAGCCCCCGGGCGGCGCAGCAGTCGTGCGCTGACCGGCCGGAAGACGCATCGTTCCTGCGCGACCACGCAATCTTTGTTTCTTGTCGGCACCCTCCGTCAGTTCCTACCGTTGTGTCAACCCCCAGTCACACACCGTGAGGAAGCGGAGGGACCCCTTCGTGCCCGACTCCCGTGTGCCGCGCCGGCGGCGCTACCTCGTCTGCGAACCCAGACACTTCGCCGTGCAGTACGCGATCAACCCGTGGATGCACCCCGACGAACCCGTCGACGTCATCCGCGCCCTCGACCAGTGGCAGGCGCTGGTGGACACCTACCGTGCCCACGGCCATACCGTGGACACTGTGAAACCGGTTCCCGGCCTGCCCGACATGGTCTTCGCCGCGAACGCGGCAGTCGTCGTCGACGGCCGCGTCTTCGGCTCCCTCTTCCACGCGCCCGAGCGCCGTCCCGAGTCCGTGCCGTACGAGGCCTGGTTCAAGGCGGAGGGCTACGAGGTGTACCACCCCGAGTCGGTCTGCGAGGGCGAGGGCGATCTGGTCCCGGCCGGCCGCTGGATCCTCGCCGGGACGGGCTTCCGCACCACCCGGGAGGCCCACAGCGAGGTCCAGGAGTACTTCGGGGTGCCGGTGATCGGCCTGACCCTGGTGGACCCGTACTTCTACCACCTGGACACGGCGCTGTTCGTTCTCGACGACGACAACATCGCCTACTACCCCGAGGCGTTCTCGCCGGGCAGCCGCGAGGTGCTGGCCCGGCTGTACCCGGACGCGGTGCTCGCCACCCGCGAGGACGCGCTGGCGTTCGGGCTCAACTCCGTCTCCGACGGGCGCCACGTGTTCATCTCGCCGGGGGCGACGGGCCTGGCCGGGCAGCTCGCCGGCCGCGGCTACGTCCCCGTCCCCGTCGACCTGTCCGAGTTCCACAAGGCCGGTGGCGGCATCAAGTGCTGCACCCAGGAGATCCGGGAGATCCGCAAATGACCGCACCCGTCCGTACCCGTGGCTCGGAGGAGCTCATCCGCGCCGAGGAGCCGGTCCTCGCGCACAACTACCACCCCCTGCCCGTGGTCGTCGCCCGCGCCGAGGGCACCTGGGTGGAGGACGTGGAGGGCCGCCGCTACCTCGACATGCTGGCCGGGTACTCGGCGCTGAACTTCGGCCACCGGCATCCGGCGCTGATCGAGGCGGCCCACCGCCAGCTCGACCGGCTGACCCTCACCTCGCGCGCCTTCCACAACGACCGGCTGGCCGAGTTCGCCGAGCGGCTGGCGGCGCTGACGGGCATGGACATGGTGCTGCCCATGAACACCGGCGCGGAGGCGGTGGAGAGCGGCGTGAAGGTGGCCCGCAAATGGGCCTACGACGTCAAGGGCGTCCCGGCGGACCGGGCGACGATCGTGGTCGCGGCGGACAACTTCCACGGCCGTACGACGACGATCGTCAGCTTCTCCACGGACGAGACCGCCCGGGCGGGATTCGGGCCCTTCACTCCGGGATTCCGGATCGTGCCGTACAACGACCTGGCCGCGCTGGAGGCGGCGGTCGACGAGACGACGGCGGCGGTGCTGATCGAGCCGATCCAGGGCGAGGCGGGCGTGATCATCCCGGACGACGGCTACCTGGCCGGCGTGCGCGAGCTGACCCGCCGCAAGGGCTGCCTGTTCGTCGCGGACGAGATCCAGTCCGGGCTCGGCCGGACGGGCAGCACACTGGCGGTCGAGCACGAGTCGGTGGTGCCGGACGTGCTGCTGCTGGGCAAGGCGCTGGGCGGCGGCATCGTGCCGGTGTCGGCGGTGGTCGGGCGCCGGGAGGTGCTCGGGGTGCTGCACCCGGGCGAGCACGGCTCGACCTTCGGCGGCAACCCGCTGGCAGCCGCGGTCGGCACGGCGGTGGTCGAGCTGCTGGAGACGGGCGAGTTCCAGCGCCGGGCGGTCGAGCTGGGCGTGGTCCTGCGCGACGGCCTGGCGGGGCTGGTCGGCAAGGGCGTGGTCGGATTCCGGTCGCGCGGGCTGTGGGCGGGCGTCGACGTCGACCCCGCGCTCGGCACCGGCCGCGAGATCAGCGAGCGCCTCATGCGGGAGGGCGTCCTGGCGAAGGACACCCACGGCTCCACGATCCGCCTGGCACCGCCCCTCACCATCACCGCCGAGGAGCTCGAAGGGGCGCTCGGGGTCCTGGAGAAGGTACTGAGGTGAGGGGCTGACGAGCACGGGCCGGGTGAGCGGCCTGCCCGGCCCGTGCCGCCCCGACCGGCCCCGCCCGGACCGCCCCCTCCTGCGGGAAGGGTGAAAGTGGGGGCAAGAGGTGGTAGACCACTCTCAGCGACAGAGAGGTCGGCCGTGGGCGCAGACGAGGAGTACGGCGTTGCCCGGCAGCGGTTCGACGTGGCCGACGCCGCGCCCCTGTTGCTCGATCCGCAGGGCGTGGTGACGGGCTGGACCGGCGATGCCCGGCGGCTGCTGGCATACCCGGCCGCCGAGGCGGTGGGCAGGAAACTGGCCGACCTGCTGACCGCCGAGGACGCGCAGCGGGTGCCGGACCTGGT
Organism: Streptomyces lomondensis; assembly: GCF_014651035.1. GTDB lineage: Bacteria > Actinomycetota > Actinomycetes > Streptomycetales > Streptomycetaceae > Streptomyces > Streptomyces lomondensis. Next base: position 145,812 of record NZ_BMWC01000004.1, on the reverse strand, counting down.
CGAGCGGTGCCGCAGGGACGGCGGCTGGACGGGGCTGCTGACGGCCCGCCGCAGGGACGGGCAGCCGGTGCGGGTCATGGCCCGGATCGCCGCGGCCGACGAGGCGCACGGCTGCTCGCGCTGGCTGGTGCTGCTGTCGGAACTGGCCGACGCGCCCGGCTGGGACATGAGCCGTACGGTGCTGGAGCGGATGGTGTCCGACGCCCCGGTCGGGATCGCCATCGTGGACACGGACCTGCGTTTCGTGTGGTCGAACGCCGCCCTGGAGCAGTTCGGCGGCGGACCGGCGCCGCGTCGGCTCGGCCTGCGCTTCGCGGACGTCCAGCCCGGTATGGACGCCCAGGCGGTCGAGGCGCAGATGCGGCATGTGCTGGAGACCGGCGAGGCGGTGGTCGGGTACGAGCACGTGGGCCATGTCCGGTCGGCACCGCTGCGCGAGACCGCGCACATGCTGTCCTTCACCCGGCTGGAGGACGACCGGGGCCGGCCGCTGGGCGTCTACTACACGGTCGTCGACATGACCGAGCGGCACCGGGCCCGGCAGCGGCTGGCGCTCCTCGACCGGGCCGGCGAGAGCATCGGCCGCAGCCTGGACCTCATGCGCACCGCGCAGGAACTGGCCGACGTGGCCGTGCCGGGAGTGGCCGACGTCGTCACCGTGGACCTGCTGGAGACGGTGCTGCGGGGCGCGGAGCCGGCGCCGGGGCCGCTCGCGGACACGGAGCCGGTGGCACTGCGCCGCGCGGGCCACCGGTCCGCACAGGACGACCTCCCGGAGGACGTCGTCGGGATCGGCGAGGACGCGGCCTACCTGCCCGGGTCGCCCCCGGTCCGCTCCCTGACCACGGGACGGTCCTGGCGCGCGGAGCGGCTCGATCCGCCGGCCCGGGAGTGGACCGCGGACGCAGGGGGCGGCCGGCGTGCAGCCTTCCCGGAGCCGGGCCTGCACAGCGCGATGACCGTGCCGATCCGGTCGCGCGGCACCACCCTGGGCGTCACCACCTTCTTCCGGCGCGACCACCGCGAGCCCTTCGACGAGGAGGACCTGCACCTGGCCGAGGACCTCGTCGCCCGCGCGGCCGTCTGCGTGGACAACGCCCGCCGCTACACCCGCGAGCGCGACGCCGCGCTCGTCCTGCAACGCAGTCTGCTCCCCCACCGGCTGCCCGAGCAGGACGCCGTCGAGGTGGCCGCCTGCTACCGGCCGGCCGACGAGCTGACCGGCCTGGGCGGCGACTGGTACGACCTCATCCCGCTGTCCGGGGCCCGCGTCGCGCTCGTCGTGGGCGAGGTCCCCGGGCACGGCATCGACGCCGCCGCGGCCATGGGGCAGCTGCGGACCGCCGTACGGACCCTGGCGGCGCTGGATCTGGCGCCCGAGGAGGTGCTGGCCCACCTCGACGACCTGGTCGCGCGGTCGGCGCGGGAGGAGGGCGTCGAGCCGGGCGCCGACAGCGCGCGGTCCGTGGGCTCCGGGTGCCTGTACGTCGTCTACGACCCCGTCGACGGCCGGTGCGCGATGGCCGCGGCGGGCCACCCCGCGCCGGCCGTCGTCCTGCCCGACGGTTCGGTCACGTTCGTCGATCTCCCGCAGGGGCCGCCGCTCGGCGTGGGCGGCCCGCCCTTCGAGCCGGTCGAGCTGTCCCTGGTGGAGGGCAGCACGCTGGCCCTGCACACCGACGGGCTGCTGGCCCGGGGCGAGACCTGGGCCGTCGATGCCGGCCGGGAGCGGTTGCGCGGGGCGCTGGCACAGGCGGGACCGCTCGACTCGTGCTGCCGTGCCGTGGTCGACGCGCTGGTCCCGGCGCGCCCGTACGACGACGTGGCCCTGCTGATGGCCCGCACGAAACGGCTCGGCACCGAGCAGGTCGCGGCCTGGGACCTGCCCTCGGACCCGGCGGTCGTCGCCGAGGCCCGCCGCATGGCCACCCGGCAGCTGGCGCACTGGGGCCTGGACGAGCTGGTCTTCACCACGGAACTGGTGGTGAGCGAGCTGGTCACCAACGCCATGCGGTACACCACCGGGCCGATCCGGCTCCGGCTGATCCGGGAGCGGGCGCTGGTGTGCGAGGTCTTCGACGGCGGCCCCACCGCGCCCCATCTGCGCCACCCCCGCACGACGGACGAGGGCGGGCGCGGACTGCTGCTGGTCTCGCAGCTCACCCAGCGGTGGGGCACGCGGTTCATCCCCGAGGGGAAGATCATCTGGGCCGAGCAGTCCCTGACCGACCTGGCGGAGTGAAGCGGGGCCCCACCTCGCACATACCGTGCGAAACTGGGGTGATCCCGGCAGCGGTGAGGCGGCGGCCATGACGGATACGGCGATCGACTACGCGGCGGTGTTCCAGGCCCTGCCCGGCATGGTGGCGCTCCTGACACCCGAGCTCGTGTACGCCGACGTCAACGAGGAGTTCGTCCGCGCCTCCGGCCGCTCCCGCGAGCAGCTGGTCGGCCGCTACCTGTTCGACGTCTTCCCCGACAACCCCAACGACCCGGCCGCGACGGGCATGCGCAACCTGGAGGCCTCGCTCTACCGCGTCCTGGCCACCCGGGAGCGCGACACCATGGCCCTCCAGCGCTACGACGTCGAGGACCCCGAGCACCCAGGGGAGTGGGAGGAGCGCTACTGGAGTCCGGTGAACGCGCCGCTGCTCGGCCCCGACGGGAAGGTGGCGCTGATCGTCCACCGCGTCGAGGAGGTCACGGAGCTGATCCGGGCCCGGGGCCGCTCCGGAGGGGCGCGGGGGAGCCGGGGCAGCCGCGCGCGGGTGCTGGAGGCCGAGCTGTACACCCGCGCCCGGGAGCTGCAGGAGCTGAACGAGCGGCTGCGCCTCGCGCACTCCCGGGAGCGGGAGGTGGCGCTGGCGTTGCAGGAGGCGATGCTGCCCGCCGGCCGTCAGGTCCGCCACCACCATCGGGCCGCGGTCCGCTACCGGCCCGCCGTGGGCGCGCTCAACGTCTGCGGGGACTGGTACGACCTGGTCGACCTGGTGGGCGGCAACCGGATCGGCGTGTCCGTGGGCGACGTGGTCGGGCACGGGCTGGAGGCCGCCGGGGTCATGGGCCAGCTGCGCAGCGCGCTGAGCGCGGCCTCCCGGGTCGCGGAGGGCCCGGCGCAGGCGCTGGACGTGCTGGGGCGCTACGCGCACGTGGTCGACGGCGCCGAGTCGGCGACCGCGGTGACGACCTTCGTCGACTTCGACCGGCACACCGTCACCTACAGCAGCGCCGGCCATCCCCCGCCCGTGCTGGTCCATCCCGACGGCCGCACGGAGTTCCTCGACCGGGCCACCGACACCCCGCTCGACGCCCGCCCCGACCCGATCCCGAGACCCCAGGCCGGCACGGTGTTCACGCCGGGCGCCACGCTCGTGCTCTACACCGACGGCTTGATCGAACGGCGCCGCGAGGACATCGACGTGGGCCTGGCCCGGCTCGCCGACGCCCTGCGCCGCCACCGGGACCAGGATCCGGAGGCGCTCGCCGACACCGTCCTGCTGGAACTGCTGCCGCCCGGCGGCGCCACCGACGACACGGCGCTCGTCATCGTGCGGCTGTGACTCAGGGGTCTTCCACCATGAGCCTCATGGTGCGAGGTCCCCTTACCCGCGGCTCCTGCCGTGGTCGAGCAGCCGGACGCGGTCCACGTTCTGCCGGTCCTCGGCGTCCGTGCTGGGCGCGCCGCCGAACCACGCGTCGAGGATCTCCCTCAGCAGCGGCTCGGACGTCAGCCGCAGGCTGAGCGCGAGCACGTTGGCGTCGTTCCAGCGGCGGGCCCCGTCGGCCGTGTAGGCGTCCGTGCACAGGGCCGCCCGCACGCCGGGCACCTTGTTCGCGGCGATCGAGGCGCCCGTGCCGGTCCAGCAGCACACCACCGCCTGGTCGGCCGTGCCGTCGGCGACCTCACGGGCCGCGGCCTCCGAGCACACCGCCCACTGCGGGTCGTCCCCGGGGCGCAGCGCGCCGTGCGGGCGCACCTCGTGTCCCCGGTCGCGCAGCGCGGCCACGAGGGAGCGGGCGACGGGCTCGTCCATGTCCGAGGAAACAGAGATCCGCATGCTTCGCAGGGTACTCGGCGGGGGCGCGGCTCGCCGGTCACCCGTGCGGGGCAGCACGCTGGTCACACTGTCCTCCCCAGCCGCTGGAACCCCAGCGGAGACACGTGCCTGACTGACCGTCAGTCAATCGGCAAAGGATCTGTGCCGTCCGGCCGCACCAGGTGCCCGGGGCCTGCGCCTGCACCTACACTGGCACCCCACGACATGCCGGTTGACCTGCTGGAACGCGGCGGTTGAGTCCACCGCAAGAGTCGAGGAGCGCCCGCTTTGTTCTACTACCTGCTGAAATACGTGCTGCTCGGCCCGCTGCTGAGACTGGTCTTCCGGCCTCGCATAGAAGGCCTGGAGCACGTGCCCTCGGAGGGCGCCGCCATCATCGCCGGCAACCACCTGTCGTTCTCGGACCACTTCCTGATGCCCGCGGTCCTCAAGCGGCGCATCACCTTCCTGGCGAAGGCCGAGTACTTCACCGGCCCGGGCATCAAGGGCCGGCTGACGGCGTCCTTCTTCCGCAGCGCGGGGCAGATCCCGGTCGACCGCTCCGGCAAGGACGCGGGCCAGGCCGCGATCCGGGAGGGCCTCGGCGTGCTGAGCAAGGGCGAGCTGCTCGGCATCTACCCCGAGGGCACGCGCTCGCACGACGGCCGGCTCTACAAGGGCAAGGTCGGGGTCGCGGTGATGGCCCTGAAGGCCGGCGTCCCGGTCGTCCCCTGCGCGATGATCGGCACCTTCGAGGCGCAGCCGCCCGGCAAGGTCATCCCCAACGTCCACCCCGTGGTGATCCGCTTCGGCGAGCCCCTCGACTTCTCCCGGTACGAGGGCATGGAGAACGAGAAGGCCGTCCTGCGCGCCGTCACCGACGAGATCATGTACGCGATCCTCTCCCTGTCCGAGCAGGAGTACGTCGACCAGTACGCGGCCGTGGTGAAGGCCGAGGAGGCCGCCGCCGCGAAGGAGCGCAAGTTCCCGCGCCTGCCGCTCACTTGACCTCTGCTGTCGGCAGAACTCCGTGGCCCGGCACTCCCCGGCGATCTACGGTCGGGGCATGAGACGTGCTGTGGTGATCGGGGCCAACGGGCAGATCGGGCGGCCGGCGGTGGCGGCGCTGGCGCGGGACGGCTGGGAGGTGACGGCCGCCTCGCGCGGCGGCGGCCGGGACGAGAACTGGCCCGGCGGGGTACGGACGGAGCGGCTGGACCGCGAGGACGACGCGGCGCTGGCCGCGCTGATCGGCGACGGCTGCGATCTGGTGGTGGACGTCGTCGCCTACGGGGCCCGGCACGCCCGGCAGTTGACCGGCCTGGCCGACCGGATCGGCTCGGCCGTGGTGGTGTCCACCGTGTCGGTGTACGAGGACGGCAAGGGCCGGAGCTTCGACACGATGGACGAGCCGGACGGGTTCCCGGAGTATCCCGTGCCGATCCGGGAGGACCAGCCGACGGTCCCGCCGGGGGACGCCACGTACAGCACCGGCAAGGCCGCCCTGGAGCAGGAACTCCTCTCCGCCGGCGGCCGGTTGCCCACCACGCTGCTGCGCGCCGGCGCGATCCACGGTCCCCGCAGCCCGCTCCCCCGCGAGCTCTACTTCGTGAAGCGGAACCTCGACGGCCGGCGCAGGCGCGTGCTCGCCCACCGGGGCGAGAGCCTGTTCCACACGGCCGCCGCCCGCAACATCGCCGAACTGATCCGGCTTGCGGCGGCCCGGCCGGGCTCGCGCGCGCTCAACGCCTGCGATCCGCACCCGCCGACGGTGTCGGAGATCGGGGCGGCGATCGACGCGGTCATGGGTGTGGAGACGGAGACCGTCCTGGTGGACGGGCCCGAACCGTCGCCGTCCGTGGGCCGTTCGCCCTGGTCGGCACAACGGCCCGTGGTGTGCGACATGTCCGCCGCGGAGCGGGAGTTGGGCTACCGCCCCGTTGTGTCGTACGCCGACAGCCTGCCGGAGACGGTCGACTGGCTCACCCGTCGGCTCTCCGGGCAGGACTGGCGCGATGCGTTCCCCGCTCTCGGGCGGATCTACCCGGACCTCTTCGACTACGCGGCGGAGGACGCCTGGTTCGCGGCCCAGGGGGCATGAGGAAGGGGCGGCCGGGTGCTCCGGCCGCCCCTCACCACCGTTCGGTCGACGGCTACGGCTTCGGCGTGGCGTGCGGCGCGCACGTCACGTCCGCACCGTCCAGCTTGCCGGTGAGCAGGTAGGCGTCCACCCGGGTGTTGATGCACGGGTTGGCCAGGCCGGTGACGCCGTGGGAGCCCGCGTCCTTCTCGGTGATCAGGCGGGAGCCCTTGAACCGCTGGTGCAGCTCGACGGCACCCTCGTACGGGGTGGCCGCGTCCCGCTCGGACTGGACGATGAGCACCCCGGGCAGGCCCTTGCCGGTCTTCACGTCCACCGGCGTCTGCTGCTTGACCGGCCAGGTGGCGCACGGCAGGTTCATCCAGGCGTTGGCCCAGGTCATGAACGGGTGGTCCTTGTGGAGCCGCGTGTTGTCGCGGTCCCACCGCTGCCAGCTGGTGGGCCACTTGGCGTCGGCGCACTCGACGGCCGTGTACACGGCGTTGCCGTTCTCCGCGGCGGCGTTGCCCGCGGTGTCCGACAGGTCGGGGGCGGCGGCGTCGATCAGCGCCTGGGTGTCCCCGGCGACGTACTTGCTGAAGACCGAGGCGACCGGGGCCCACCGGGAGTCGTAGTACGGGGCGCTCTGGAAGAAGGAGATCAGCTCGGCCGGGCCGACGACCCCGCCGAGCGGGCTCTTCTTCGCGGTGGCGCGCAGCTTCAGCCACTGCTGCTGGACCTCGGCGCGGGTGTCGCCGAGGTGGTAGGTCGCGTCGTTCTTCGCGACCCAGTCCTGCCAGTCCTTCCAGCGGCCCTCGAAGGCGACGTCCTGGTCCAGGTTGGCCTGGTACCAGATCTTCTCCCGGGACGGGTTGACGACGCTGTCGACGACCATCCGGCGTACGTGGCCCGGGAAGAGGGTGCCGTAGACGGCGCCGAGGTAGGTGCCGTAGGAGACGCCGAGGTAGTTGAGCTTCTTCTCGCCCAGGGCGGCGCGGATGACGTCGAGGTCGCGCGCGGTGTTCGGCGTGGTCATGTGCGGCAGCATCCAGCCGCTGCGCTCGTAGCAGCCCTCGGCGTACTCGCGGGCCAGCTTGCGCTGGGCGAGCTTGTCGGCCTCGGAGTCGGGAACCGGGTCCATCTTCGGCGCCTTGACGAACTCCTGCGGGTCGACGCAGGAGATGGGCGTCGACTTGCCGACGCCGCGCGGGTCGAAGCCCACGAAGTCGTACGCCTTGGCCGTGTTGGCCCAGAGGGGGTTCTTGCTGGTGACCCGGGTCGGGAAGCGCAGTCCGGAGCCGCCGGGGCCACCGGGGTTGTAGATGAGCGCGCCCTGCCGCTCGTCCTTCGTGCCGGTGTTGCCGATGCGGTCGACGGCGAGTTTGATCTGCTTGCCGTACGGCTTGGCGTAGTCGAGCGGCACGGTGACGTACCCGCACTGGATCGGCTTGGCCAGGTTCCAGTCGGCGGGGCAGTCCTGCCAGTCGATGCCGGCCTGCGCGGCCCGGGCGGCGGCGATGGCGGCGCCCCGGGCCTCCCGGTCCTGGCCGTGGCCACTGCTCGCGCCCGCGCTCGCGTTCGCCGTGGGCGCCGCGACGGCGCCGGCTATCAGCGTGGCCGTGACGAGCGCGCCGGCCGAACCGAGCGCCGTCATCCGCCTCTTCGGTCTCGTACCCCTCAAGTGGGACCTCCCCGTACATCGTTGCGATCAGTACGGGGGATCCTCGCGGTTGTCAGGTACCTGAGAACAGGGGGTAGTGACCTTCTTTGCCAATCCGATAAACGGAGAAGGGAGTCTGCTCTACGGACGGCTACGCGAGGGACGTCAAGGCCTCGTCGAGCAGCCGCCGCAGCCGGAGGGCGTCCGGCGCCACGGCCGTCACCAGTGCGGCGGGACCGGCGAGCGGCACGAGGGAGGCCCCCTCCCCCAGAGCCCGGGCCGTCACCGGCTCGGTGGCGAACTCCGGCCGTACGACGACAAGTTGCCCCACCGCCCGGTGTCCCGCGAGCACGGCGGGCCCGTCCCAGCCGCCCGGCGCGCCCGGCCCGCAGGCCAGTTCCTGGTCGAGCACGACCCGGTCGGCGACCCGCACGGTCAGACGGCTCGTCAGCCGCCCGGGTTCCTCACCGGTCCGCCCGAGCACCTGCTCCTCGCGCAGCACGAGCCGGGCCGTGGCGGCGAGCTCCACGCGGGTCGCGACGTACAGGTCGCTGCCGTGGGCGGAGATCAACTGCTCGGGCAGCCAGTGCAGTTCGCCGCCGTCGGCGACGTCGAGCCGGACGTCGTAGCGTGCCTCGCCCTTGGCCTGCCCGGGCAGCGCGATGGTGGCGGCGGCCGATCCGAGGGACAGCCGCGCTCCCTCCTCCACGCGCGCCTCCACGGTGAAGTGGTCACCGCCGAGGGGTCCGCTCATCGCGCCGACCAGCATGACCCGCGCGCCGGTGCCCGTGGACCGGGTGCGCCGCAGCGCCAGGGGCCCGTCGCTCTCCAGCACGGGCAGGGAGGTCCCACCCCGCCCGTCGTCCCGGGCCAGGATCCTCGCGACGGACCGCACCCCGGCGGAGCCCCGCACGCTCAGGCCGCCCAGGCGGCGAGCCGCGCGCGCACCCAGGCGGCGACGTCGGCCACCCCGGTCTCGCTCCGCAGCGACTGGAAGACGACCGGCAGTTCGGCCCGCTGCGCCTTGGCGTCGGCGGCCATGCGGGCGAGGTCGGAGCCGACGTACGGGGCGAGGTCGGTCTTGTTGACGACGAGCAGGTCGGCGGTGGTCACGCCCGGCCCGCCCTTGCGCGGGATGTCGTCGCCCCCGGCGACGTCGATCACGAAGATCTGCGCGTCGACGAGCCCCTTGGAGAAGGTCGCGGTGAGGTTGTCCCCGCCGGACTCCACGAGCACCAGGTCCAGCGGCCCCACGGCGTCCTCCAGGTCCTCCACCGCTTCCAGGTTGGCGGAGATGTCGTCCCGGATCGCGGTGTGCGGGCAGGCCCCCGTCTCCACGGCGGTGATCCGCTCGGGCGGCAGCACGGCTTCCCGGAGCAGGAACTCGGCGTCCTCCCGGGTGTAGATGTCGTTGGTGACGACGGCGAGCGACAGCTCGTCCCGCAGCGCCCGGCAGAGCGCGGCGACGGTGGCGGTCTTCCCGGACCCGACGGGTCCGCCGAGGCCGATGCGCAGGGCACGGCGGCTGCCGTCGGGGCGGCGGGCGTCGGCGCTCACCGCGGCGCGGCCGTCGTGGTTGTGGTCGAGGTGCATGTGCGGCTCCTGGTGGGCGGGCCCGGGCTGACGGGCGACTGGCTCAGGGGTGGCGGGCTCTGGTGTCGGGGTGCGGGTGAGCGGGGGTCGGTCGCGCAGTTCCCCGCGCCCCCGAGGGAGGTGGCCTGCGCGGCGTCGAGAAGGCAGCTAGGACGCGAACAGCCGCACCCCCCACCGCGCGTGCGCCTCCGCTCCGATCTCCAGCAACGGCGCCGAAGCGGCGGGCAGCGCGTCGACGCCCTCGTCGACCACTCGCCGCGCGGCCTCCACGCCCCGGTCCACGACCCGGTCCACCTCCGGCGCCAGCCGGGCCAGCACGCCCGTCGCGTCGAAGGGGTCCAGGCTCAGCAGCCGCACCGTCGCCGTGGCCGGTCCGCTCACGCTCTCGTACGCCGCGCAGTACGCCGCGTCGACCGGCCCCAGGCCCGCCGCCCGTGCGGCGAGCCCGAGCACCACCGGCTGATGGGCTCCCTTGGGGAACTCCCGTCCCAGGGCGTCCAGCTCGGCGGACGGCCAGGCCGCCCGCGCGGCCCGCATCAGCTGCCGCCCCAGCTTGCGCCCGGCGACCCTCAGCGCGGGCGAGGGCGTACGGGCGTCGGCGGCCCGGTCCAGCGCGACGGGGTCGATCCCGAGCGCCGCGGCCGCCGAGAGGGCCGCCGCCACCAGCCCCGCCGTGTGCAGCCGACCCCGGCAGAAGTCCGCGAGGCTCGCCGCCCCGCTGATCCGCCCGGCCTTGACCGCCGCCTCGGCGCCGCCGGAGTGGGCGTGCCCACCGGCGGGAAAGCGGCCGTCGGCCAGGACGAGAAGCGCCGCGCGCGACATCACAACCCCGCCTTCAGAAGAGGAAGTACCGCTGTGCCATGGGCAGTTCGGCGGCCGGTGTCGCCTCGACCAGCTCCCCGTCGATGTGCACGGCGAAGCTGTCGGGGTCGACCCGCACCTCGGGCCGCGCGTCGTTCTCCCGCATGTCGGCCTTGGTGACCCCGCGCGTCGACTCGATCGCCGTGAACCGCTTGCCCAGGCCCAGCCGCTCCGGCAGCCCGTCCTCGATCGCGAGCGGGGCGACGAAGTTGAAGGAGTTCGCGGCCGGGGCCCGGCCGATCGCCCCGTACATCGGACGCGGCAGGATCGGCTGCGGGGTGGGGATCGAGGCGTTCGCGTCGCCCATCTGCGCGTACGCGATCTGCCCGCCCTTGATGATGAGCTGCGGCTTCACGCCGAAGAACGCCGGCTCCCAGAGCACCAGGTCGGCCAGCTTGCCGCTCTCCACCGACCCGATCTCGCGGGCCAGCCCCTGGGCGAGGGCGGGGTTGATCGTGTACTTGGCGACATAGCGGCGCACCCGGTGGTTGTCGGCCCGCCCGTCGCCGGGCAGCGCGCCCCGCCGCCGCTTCATCACGTGCGCGGTCTGCCAGGTGCGCATGACGACCTCGCCCACGCGCCCCATGGCCTGGGAGTCGGAGGAGATGATCGAGATGGCGCCGAGGTCGTGCAGCACGTCCTCCGCCCCGATCGTGGACGGCCGGATCCGGGACTCGGCGAAGGCGAGGTCCTCCGGCACGGCCGGATTGAGGTGGTGGCACACCATCAGCATGTCGAGGTGTTCCTCGGCGGTGTTGACGGTGAACGGCCGGGTCGGGTTCGTGGAGCTCGGCAGCACGTGCGACTCGGAGACCACGGTCATGATGTCCGGCGCGTGCCCGCCGCCCGCGCCCTCGGTGTGGTACGCGTGGATGCCCCGCCCGGCGATCGCGGCGAGCGTGTCACCGACGAACCCGGCCTCGTTGAGGGTGTCCGTGTGGATGGCGACCTGGATGCCCGTCCGCTCGGCGACGGTCAGCGAGGCGTCGATGACGGCCGGGGTGGAGCCCCAGTCCTCGTGCAGCTTCAGGCCGAGCGCGCCGCCCCGGATCTGCGACAGCATCGCCTCGTGGGAGACGGTGTTGCCCTTGCCGAGGAAGCCGATGTTGAGGGGGTACTGCTCCATCGCCTCCAGCATCCGCGCCAGGTGCCAGGGGCCGGGCGTCACGGTCGTGGCCTTGGAGCCCTCCGCCGGGCCGGTGCCGCCGCCGACCAGGGTCGTGATGCCCGACGCGAGCGCCTCGTCGGCGATCTGCGGGCAGATGAAGTGGACGTGCGCGTCGATCGCGCCCGCCGTGAGGATCCGCCCGTTGCCGGCGATGATCTCGGTCTCCGGGCCGATGACCAGGTCCGGGTGGACGCCGTCCATGGTGTCGGGGTTGCCGGCCTTGCCGATGCCGGTGATCCGGCCGTCGCGGATGCCGACGTCGGCCTTGACGATTCCCCAGTGGTCGATGATCACCGCGCCGGTGATCACGGTGTCCGGGGTGCCCTCGGCACGCGTGGCGCGCGCCTGGCCCATGGACTCGCGGATGACCTTGCCGCCGCCGAAGACGGCCTCGTCACCGGCGCGTCCGGGGCCGCCGGAACGGTCCTCCTCGATCTCGACCAGCAGATCGGTGTCGGCGAGCCGGATCCGGTCGCCGGTCGTCGGGCCGAACAGGTCGGCGTACGCGGCACGCGAGATCTCAGGCATCGAGGGCACCTCCGGTCTCCCCGCGCAGGCCGGGCACGACGCGGGCGCCGGTCAGCGGGACGAGTTCGACGTCGACGGGGATCCCGGGCTCGAAGCGCACCGCCGTGCCGGCGGCGACGTTCAGCCGCTTGCCGCGCGCGGCGGCGCGGTCGAACTCCAGACCGGGGTTGGCCTCGGCGAAGTGGTAGTGGGAGCCGACCTGGACGGGCCGGTCGGCGGCGTTGAGGACGGTGAGCCGGGTGACCTCGCGGCCCTCGTTGTAGGCAATCGGGCCGTCGGCGAAGAGGATCTCTCCGGGAATCATCGAGACCCCTCTCAGACGATCGGCTCGTGGACGGTGACGAGCTTGGTGCCGTCCGGGAAGGTGGCCTCGACCTGGACGTCGTGGATCATCTCCGGGACGCCCTCCATGACGTCGTCCCGGGTGAGCAGCCTGCGTCCGGAGGCCATGAGTTCGGCGACGGTACGGCCGTCACGGGCGCCTTCGAGGATGTGCGACGTGATGAGCGCGACGGCCTCGGGGTGGTTGAGCTTCAGCCCACGGGCCCGGCGCTTGTCCGCCACGTCGGCCGCCACATGGATGAGCAGTCTCTCCTGCTCGTGCGGGGTCAGTTGCACGTCCCACCTCACAGTCCTCGCTCCGGACCGTGCGGGGCCCGGTTGCCGCAGCCCCGGGGGAAAAGCCCTGGTGGCGTGGCGGCAGGCTAGTTGGACCGGGTTTCAGGCACGTTAACCGAGCTGTGATCCCTCGGACGGGGCGCGGTCGTCCCGCATGCTCATCAGGGCCCGCAGACCGTCCCGGAGGACCTCGACCGGGGCGGGTCCGAAGAGGGACTGCTGGGCGATGAACCCGAGCACGGCGGCGATCATCGTGCGGGCCACATGGTCCGGCGCCACGTCCGGCCGCATCATCCCGGCCTCCTGGTAACCCTCGACGATCCTCCCCCAGGCCGCGCGGACCGAGCCGTAGCCCTCCCGCAGGACGGCCGCCAGCTCCTCGTTGCGCAGCGTCTCCGTCCACACCTGGATGACGAGCCGCGGAAACGCGGGCCGGCCGTCGACGACCAGGGACTCGCGGGCAGCGAACGTCGTACCGAGCACGGACGCGACGAGTTCGTCCGGCGGCGGGGGCGGGCTCTGCCGCGCCGCCTCCTCGAAGGCCCCGCGGACCGAGCCGAGCACCTCGCCGACGATCGCCCCGATCAGTTCCTCCTTGCCGCTGAAGTAGCGGTAGACGGCACCGGCGGAGAGGCCGACCTCCTTCAGCACGTCCTGCATGGACGTGGCGTGGAAGCCGTTGCGGGCGAAGCAGACCGCGGCGCCGTCGAGGATCTGGCGGCGGCGGGCGTCGAGATGTTCCTGGGACACGCGAGCCATGGTCCACAACGTAAAACGAATATTCCTTCTTGACAAGACGGTCCAGGCGGAGCACGGTGAGGACAGAAGCAAAAACGAACGATCCTTCTTTTTAGCGGTCCGGTCCGCCGCTCGCGGTCCCGTTCCGCTCGCTCACAGGAGACCCTCATGCCTTCCACCAGCACCCGCCACGTGATCGCGGTCGTCGTCCTCGTCCCCGTCCTCGCGGCCCTGGCCCTGTGGGCCTTCGCCTGGCCGGCCGCCCGCACCGCGCCTCGCGACCTGCCGCTGGGCATCGCCGGACCGCCCGCCGCGACGGCCCAGGTGGAGAAGGGGCTGGAGCGGCACGAGGGCGCGTTCGAGATCCACCGCTACGCCGACGAGGCCGCCGCCCGGGACGCCATCGAGGACCGGACCGTGTACGGCGCGGTCGTGGTCACGCCCCAGGGGCCCGAACTGCTCACCGCGTCCGCCGCGGGGCCGGCCGTCGCCCAGTTCCTCCAGCAGGCCGTGGGCCGGCAGGCCGCCGCCGAGGGCACGCCGATCAAGACGGTCGACGTCGTGGCCGCCCCGGCGAGCGATCCGCGCGGCGCGGCGCTGAACGCCGCCGTGCTGCCCCTCGCGCTGGCCGGCATCGCGGCGGGCGCGGTGGTCACCGTGCTGGGCCTGCGGGGCGTCCGGGCCGCGAGCGCGTTGCTCGGCGCGTCCGCCCTGGTCGGGGTGGTCGCCGCCGGGATCGCGCACAGCTGGCTCGGTGTACTCACGGGCGACTGGTGGGCGGAGGCCGCGGTGCTCGCGCTCTCGACGCTGGCCGTCAGCGGTGCCGTCGCCGGACTCGCCGCCCTGGTCGGCACCGCCGGCCTCGGGATCGCCGCAGCGGTGGTGATGCTCCTCGGCAACCCCTTCTCCGCCGCCCCCTCGGCACCGCAGATGCTGCCGGAGCCGGCCGGTGCGATCGGCCAGTGGCTGCCGCCCGGCGCGGGCACCACGCTGCTGCGCTCGGTGGCGTACTTCGACGGCGCGGCGGCGACCGGCCCCGCCCTGACCCTGGCCTGGTGGGCGGCGCTGGGTCTGGGCGCCGTACTCCTCGGCGGCTCGCTCAGGAGGCGGAAGACGGGCAGCGCGCCCACGACCGACGACCGGAAGCTCGCGACCGTCGGCTGAGCGGCCTCCCGCACCGCCCGGAAACGACCGCGCACCCCCGCTGTAGCGGACGGGGGTGCGCGGTTTCCGTCTGCTCAGCGCACGGTTCACCTCTGCAAGGTTGCCTGCCTGCTCAGCGCACGCGTCCACCCCCTCGCGGGCTACGCCGGGTCGGCTCCCCGGTGCTCCGCCGCGATCCCGAACCGCTGCCGTTCGCGAGGAGCGGACGCGACCTCGCGGACGGTGGAGACGGCGCTGATCACCTGCTCCTCCGCGGGCTCCGTCAGCCCCGCCGACTCCGCGACTTCCTCGAGGCGCCGCAGGTCATCGGCCGAGACGAGGGCGACGAGAGGCTTGCCGTGCCGGGTCACGACGACGCGCTCACCGCCGTACACCACGCGGTTGATCAGGTCGGCGAGTTCAGCCCTGGCTTGCGTCACCGGAATCTCGTAGGCCATACCCCCATCATAACGTCACGTACGTCCTGTACATTTCTTACAGAGTCAGCCGTCGCCGGAGACGGCTCTGCCCGCGAGGAGGGGTTCGCCATGACCCGACCGTCCGCCCGTTACGTGCTGCCCGAGTTCACCGAACGCACGTCGTCCGGGTACCGGACGATGGACCCGTACTCCAAGCTGCTGGAGGGGCGGATCGTCTTCCTCGGCACGCCGGTGGACGAGACCTCGGCGAACGACGTGATGGCCCAGTTCATGTACCTGGAGCACCAGGCCCCGGACCGGGACATCGCGCTCTACATCAACTCCCCCGGCGGCACCTTCCACGCGATGACGGCCATCTACGACACGATGCGCTACGTCACCTGCGACGTGGAGACGATCTGCCTGGGCCAGGCCGGCGCGGCCGCCACGGTCCTGCTGGCCGCGGGCACACCCGGGAAGCGGTCCGTGCTGCCCGAGGCGCGTCTGGTGATCCATCAGCCGGCGCTGCCCGAGCCGGTCCGCGGCCAGGCCAGCGACCTGGCGATCCAGGCCGACGAGTTGACGCGCATCCGCACGCGCATGGAGGAGATGCTCGCGCGCCACACCGGCCGCACCCGGGAGCAGGTGAGTTCCGACATCGAGCGGGAGAAGATCCTCACCGCCCAGGAGGCGGTGGAGTACGGCCTGGTGGACCGGATCGTCCCCAACCGCAGGGCCACGCTGACCGCCCCGACCGGGCGGTGAGGCTCCGGTGCTGCCGCCCGAACTGCCGCCGCTGCCCGCGCTGACGCGCGCCGAGGCGGAGTTGATCGACCGTTACCTCGACGTCGTCGACCTGCTCGGCCGGATCAACCCGGCGCTGCACGGCGACACCTACCGCGGACTGCGCGCCGCCCAGGCCCTGGTCGGCAAGGCGACCGCGCTGCGCGACGCGTTGGCCCTGATGCACCAGCGGGGCGAGACGGAACTGCACGCCGGGACACTGGCCCGGGCGCTGCGGGTGCTGGACGGCGAGCGGCGCACGGCCCGGCTCACGCTGCCCCCCGAGTCGGTCAGTTGACGCGGATCCGACGGCCCGGGCGCCCGTCCTGTCGACGGAGCGTCCGGGCCTGAGTCGAAACGGACCAAACGACGTACCCCTGTTCGGAGTAGACGGGGATCCTTTTTTTGGGCCCTCAGAGTTGCGCAACGCGCGTAGCCACAGGGCGGAATGGGACATTCCATCCCTGGTCCGGCGGTTCACGGAGCTGTGGACAGCGGCTCGAACACAGACGTGTCCACCCGAACGGGTGAGTGGTGAGTAACAACACAAACCCCCGGTTCCGTTGGGATTTCGGGACAACCATGAGCCAAGATCCCTGTCTGACGACAAGCCCCCGCCACAACGGCGGGGCGATCCGGGCGGACGCCGAGTCCTGCCGCCGCCCGGATGACCGGTCGACAGAAGTGGATCGGCAGGAGTGGAGGACCCAAGCACGACGGGTCGCCGGGACGGTCACGCCATGACCGGACCCGAGCAGCCCTTGGGGTGAAGCCGCGTCAGCGGCCGGGCAACTTCGCCAGCCCGAATCCGACAGGTCATCCTTCACAGGCGGCTGACGAAGGGTTGCGCATGACTGCGCTCAATCGTGTCCCGTCGCTCATGGTCCGGGCCGGTACGGCCTCGGCCCTCACCATCGCCGCGGTGGGCGGCTCGATCGTGGCCCCCGGCTTCTCCTCGGAGGCCGCGGCAGCCACGTCGGCGACGAAGGCACTCCAGATAGCAGCCTCGAAGAAGGGTTCGCCCTACAAGTACGGGGCCACCGGGCCGCACCGGTTCGACTGCTCAGGGCTCACGCTGTACTCGTTCAAGAAGGCCGGCAAGAAGCTGCCCCGCACGGCCGCCCAGCAGTACAACAAGACGCGCCACATCTCCGCCAAGAACCGCAAGGCGGGGGACCTGGTGTTCTTCCACTCGGGCAAGAGCGTGTACCACGTCGGTATCTACGCGGGTAAGAACAAGCTCTGGCACGCCCCGAAGACCGGGGACGTGGTGCGGCTTCAGAAGATCTGGACCAAGAGCGTCTGGTACGGGCGCGTGAAGTGATCCGCCCGGCGTGCGGCGGCGCGTCTTACGCGCCGCCGCACGCCGGAGCGTGACACGGGCTCAGGTGGTTACCCGTCACCCATGGCCGAGCACCGTCCCTGCACCGCACGCAACGAGACTCCGCTCCAGCGCGCCGACCGCAACTTCGTCGAGCTGCTCCAGGAGCTCCGCGTCACCCAGACGGGCGTACAGATCCTCTTCGCCTTCCTGCTGTCGCTCGCCTTCACCTCACGCTTCGAGGACCTCGACACGGTCCAGCGCGTCACCTACGTCATCACGCTGCTGCTGGCGGTCCTCGCCGCGGCGCTGTTCACCGCGCCGGCCGCGCTGCACCGCTCGCTCTTCCAGCAGGGCGCCAAGCCGCGCATCGTGCAGGTCTCCTCGCGCCTGGCCACCACGGGCCTGGTCGTGCTCGTGTTCGCGTTCAGCGGTTCGGTCCTGCTGGTGGTCGATGTGACGACCGGCCGGGCCGGCGGGATCGCCGCGAGCGCCGCGACCTTCCTGGTCTGCGTCGGCCTGTGGGGGCTGCTCCCTCGGCTGGTGCGGCGGGCGGGACTGCGCGACGAGACGAGCAGGACAGCGGAGGAACCGGCATCGTCCGAGGCCGGCCCGGTCAGGATTCCCGCACCCCTGCGGGACACCGTCAGGCAGCCGTCGGCACTGCGGGGAACGGCACCACATCGGGAAGTACCGGCGCGACGCCGGTGACGCGGGCGGTGGCGGCTGGGCTCGCGCGGGCCGGGGCCGGTTCGCCGGTGGCGGGCGCGGCGCCCGGGGACGCGCCGGACGGCGCGGGGCTGCCCCAGTGGGGCGCGTCGTAGGGTTCTGGTCGCCTGCCGGGGCGACGCGGTGACGCCCTTGAGGCCCTGCCGCGTGGCAGACAGGGTCGTTACGGCTCCTGCTGCCCCGCCGCGGTCACGGGCTGGGCCGGGACCGCCCACGGGAGTTCGACGGAGATGGTCTTGCCGCCCTCGCGGGTGGGGCGGATGCGGAGCCGGCCGCCGCATTCCGCGGTCAGCCAGCGGATGATGGCCAGACCGCGGCCGTTGTCCTGCTGGACGGCGGCGGGGAGCCGTCTCGGGAAGCGCGGGTGGCTGTCCGTGACGCCGACGCGCAGGTGTTCGTCGCGGTCGAGCTCGACGTCCACCCGGAACGTGGGCGACTGCCCGAAGGTGTGCTGGACGGCGTTGGTGGCGAGTTCGGAGATGATGAGCCGGACGGTGTCGGACACTTCCGTGTCCGCCGGCAGGCCCCACTCCGCCAGCGTGCCCACCACGTAGGCGCGCGCTGCGGAGACCGAGGCGGGATCGCTCGGCAGAGTGACGGAGGCTTCCAAATGGTCTGCCATGGCGACGTCGTCCCTTTCCCACGGGACCGCAGTCCGACACGGAGCGGATGGTTCGAGTACGGTCCCGGACTGGTGCTTCGTCGCCAGACTGCCACCAGAACACCCATCAAGGGCGGCGATCCACCAAGATATGCATATATCTGTCGCTCGATGCGGTGAACTCTACGACGCGAGACCGTATTTGGGTGGCTCGGAAGGAGTAAGGAGAAGCCCATGCAGCACGGTCCCGCGGTGCGCCGCCGCAAACTGGGCGCCGAACTGCGTGCGCTGCGCACCTCTGCGGGGCTCACCAGTGGCGAGGCGGCCCGGCTGGTGGGCTGGCACCAGTCGAAGGTCAGCCGGATCGAGACGGGCACGAGTGGGGTGAAACCGGCCGATGTGCGGTTACTTCTCGATGCCTACGGTGTGGCAGACTCCCAACTTCGCGAGTTGCTCATGGTGTTGGCGGGGTCCGAGGACAGCGGCGGCCGGCACCACTGGTGGCACGCCTACCGCGGGGTGCTGCCGCCGACCTACCGGGACTTCATCAGCCTGGAGTCGCAGGCCAGCGCGATGCGCACGCTGGAGACCACCGTCGTCCCGGGCCTGCTCCAGACGCCCGAGTACGCGCGTGCGGTGACGAAGGCCGCC
Source organism: Streptomyces lomondensis (assembly GCF_014651035.1). GTDB lineage: Bacteria > Actinomycetota > Actinomycetes > Streptomycetales > Streptomycetaceae > Streptomyces > Streptomyces lomondensis. The sequence continues at coordinate 126,882 of NZ_BMWC01000004.1, read as the reverse complement.
GTGGAGGGGCTGTCGGAGGACCGGCTCGACACCCTCGTCGAAGTACGGCTGGCCCGGCAGGACGTGCTGCGGGCGGAGCCGCCGCTGGAGCTGAGCGCCGTGCTGGACGAGGCGGTGCTGCGCCGCGAGGTGGGCGGGCCCGGAGTCATGGCCAGACAGCTGGAACGGCTGATCGAGGCGGCGCGGCTGCCCCAAGTACGGCTCCAGGTGCTGCCGTTCGCCGCCGGGGCGCACATCGGTGTCACCGGGCCTTTCGTTATCTTCTCATTCTCGAGCACATCTGATCTGGATGTGGTTGTTCTCGACCACTTGACGAGTAGCCTCTATCTCGAACGGAAAGAAGACCTCCAGGCCTACACGGAGGCCTTCAGCGCCCTTCAGATCCACGCCCTTTCGCCCGAGGATTCGTTGGATTACATCGCCGGGACAGCCGCCGGCGCGTAAGGAGGCACCTATGCGTGCACTGCCTCGTCACCTCCCCTCAAGCAGCGAACTGCACGGTGTGCGGTGGTTGCGCAGCAGCTACAGCACCGGCGCGAACAACTGCGTCGAGACCGCGTGTCCGGACGTCCCGCCCTGGGCCGGACTCCTCGCCGTGCGCGACTCCAAGGCCCCGGCCGGGCCCGCCCTGCTCTTCTCCTTCAGGAGCTGGGCGGAGTTCACGGCCGCGGTGGACCGTATGTGAACCCCGTCCGATCAGGCCGCCATCGTGCGACGCACGGCCGTGTCACGCCGACTCATGGCCGCGTCTCGCCGATCAGCCGTACAGCGCGTTCGATCTGCTGACCGGTCAGGTCCGCGCGGGCGGTCAGCCTGAGCCGTGAGATGCCGTCGGGCACGGAAGGAGGACGGAAACAGCCCACGGCCAGGCCCGCCGCGCGGCACTCGGCCGCCCAGCGCACGGCGTCCTCGGGGGAGGGCGCCCGCACCGAGACCACCGCGGCGTCCGGACGCACCGCTTCCAGACCCGCGGCGGTCAGGCCCACGTACAGCTCGCCCGCCACCGCGCGGGCCCGCGCCGCGCGCTCCGGCTCGCGGCGCAGCAGCCGCAGTGCCGACAGGGCCGCCCCCGCCGCGGCGGGGGCGAGTCCCGTGTCGAAGATGAACGTCCGTGCCGCGTTGACCAGGTGGTCGACGACCCGGGCGGGACCGAGGACGGCTCCGCCCTGGCTGCCGAGCGACTTGGACAGCGTGACCGTGGTGACGACGTCGTCGGCACCCGCGAGTCCCGCCGCGTGCGGGGCGCCGCGGCCGCCGTCGCCGAGGACGCCCAGGCCGTGGGCGTCGTCGACGACCAGCCCGGCGCCGTACTCCCGGCAGGCGGCGGCCAGCTCGGCGAGCGGGGCCGCGTCGCCGTCGACCGAGAAGACCGTGTCGGACACGGCGATCGCCGGGCCCTCATGGTCGGCCAGCGCCTTGCGCACGGCCTCCGGCTCGGCGTGCGCCACCACCTGGGTCGTGCCGCGGGCCAGCCGGCAGCCGTCGATGAGCGAGGCGTGGTTGCCCGCGTCGGAGACGATCAGCGCACCGTGCGGGGCCAGCGCGGTGACCGCCGCGAGGTTGGCGGCGTAGCCGGAGGAGAAGACGAGGGCCGCCTCGGCACCGCAGAAATCGGCCAGTTCCCGTTCGAGCTCGGCGTGCAGTTCGGTGCTGCCGGTGACGAGCCGGGAGCCGGTCGAGCCGCCGCCCCAGGTCCGCGCGGCGCGCGCCGCGCCCTCGGTGACCTCGGGGTGGCGGGCGAGTCCCAGATAGTCGTTGCTCGCCAGGTCGAGGAGCGGCGAGGCGGCCGGACGGGGGCGCAGGGTCCGTACGAGTCCGGCGCGGCGGCGCAGCCGCGCCTGCTCGTCGATCCAGCCGAACGCCATGGGTGGTCCTCCGGGGGAATTTGTAGGCAGTGCACAGACACTAGCCGGACCTCCAGCAGGTCACTGTGTGGCAATACCCACACCTCGAAGCGACTCTGTTGTGCGAACTCTCCTTGGCCGCGGGCGGCTCCGTACGACAGGATCGGCTCCCATGGACCTGCTGAACACGCTGGTGGACAAGGGGCTTCGGCGCGAGCTGCCGACCCGTGACGAGGCACTGGCCGTCCTCGCGACGTCCGACGACGACCTGCTCGATGTGGTGGCCGCGGCCGGGAAGGTGCGCCGGCACTGGTTCGGCCGACGGGTGAAACTCAACTATCTCGTCAACCTGAAGTCCGGCCTGTGCCCCGAGGACTGCTCCTACTGTTCGCAGCGGCTCGGCTCCCAGGCCGGGATCCTGAAGTACACCTGGCTCAAACCCGACCAGGCCTCCGAGGCGGCGGCGGCCGGGGTGGCCGGGGGCGCCAAGCGGGTCTGCCTGGTGGCCAGCGGGCGCGGCCCGACCGACCGGGACGTGGACCGGGTCTCCGAGACGATCCGGACGATCAAGGAGAAGAACGAGGGCGTCGAGGTGTGCGCCTGCCTCGGACTGCTCTCCGACGGCCAGGCGGAGCGGCTGCGCGAGGCCGGCGCCGACGCCTACAACCACAACCTCAACACGTCCGAGGCGACGTACGGCGAGATCACCACCACGCACACGTACGCCGACCGCGTCGACACGGTCAACAAGGCGCACGCGGCGGGCCTGTCCGCCTGCTCCGGGCTGATCGCCGGCATGGGCGAGACGGACGAGGACTTGGTCGACGTCGTCTTCTCGCTGCGCGAGCTGGACCCGGACTCGGTTCCGGTCAACTTCCTCATCCCGTTCGAGGGCACCCCGCTCGGCAAGGAGTGGAACCTGACGCCGCAGCGGTGCCTGAGGATCCTGGCGATGACGCGGTTCGTCTGCCCGGACGTCGAAGTGCGCATCGCGGGCGGGCGCGAGGTCCATCTGCGCACCCTGCAGCCGCTCGCCCTGCACCTGGCCAACTCGATCTTCCTCGGCGACTACCTCACCAGCGAGGGCCAGGCCGGCAAGGCCGACCTGGAGATGATCGCGGACGCCGGGTTCGAGGTGGAGGGCACCGACCAGGTGACGCTGCCCGAGCACCGGGCCTCCGGCGGCTGCGGGAGCGGTGGCGGCTGCGGCTCCGACGGCGGCGGGGCCTGTGGGTCCGTGCCGGACGTCAACGAGCCCCGTACCGACCTGGTCGCCGTGCGCCGCCGGGGCGCCGGGACGGACCTCGCGCCCAATGCCTGAGCTCGCGGTGCCCGAGCTGTTGGAGCTCGACCGGCGGCATGTGTGGCACCCGTACGGCCCGATGCCCGGCCGGCAGGAACCGCTCGTCGTGGAGTCGGCGAGCGGGGTGCGGCTCCGGCTCGCGGACGGCTCGGGAGAGCTGGTCGACGGCATGTCGTCCTGGTGGTCGGCGATCCACGGCTACAACCACCCGGTGCTGAACGAGGCCGCGCGCGAGCAGCTCGGGCGGATGAGCCATGTGATGTTCGGCGGGCTCACCCACGAGCCCGCCGTGCGCCTGGCGAAGCTCCTTGTCGACATGTCACCGGAGGGGCTGGAGCATGTCTTCCTCGCCGACTCCGGGTCGGTGTCGGTCGAGGTGGCGGTCAAGATGTGCCTCCAGTACTGGCGCTCGCTGGGCCGCCCCGGCAAGCAGCGGCTGCTGACCTGGCGCGGCGGCTACCACGGCGACACCTGGCAGCCGATGTCCGTGTGCGATCCCGAGGGCGGGATGCACGAGCTGTGGACCGGGGTGCTCCAGCGCCAGGTGTTCGCGGACCCGCCCCCGGCGCAGTACGACGAGACCTACGCCGAACACGTGCGGTCGCTGATCGAGCGGCACGCCGACGAGCTGGCCGCGGTGATCGTCGAGCCGGTGGTGCAGGGCGCGGGCGGGATGCGCTTCCACTCCCCCGCGTATCTGAGGGTGCTGCGCGAGGCGTGCGACGCGCACGGCGTGCTGCTGGTGTTCGACGAGATCGCGACCGGCTTCGGCCGTACGGGCGCGCTGTTCGCGGCGGAGCACGCGGCGGTGACGCCGGACGTGATGTGCGTGGGCAAGGCGCTGACAGGCGGTTATCTGACGATGGCGGCGACGCTGTGCACCGCGCGGGTGGCCGACGGGATCTCCCGGGGTGAGGTGCCGGTGCTCGCGCACGGCCCGACCTTCATGGGCAATCCGCTGGCGGCGGCCGTGGCCTGCGCCTCGATCGAGCTGCTGCTCGGGCAGGACTGGCTCGCGGAGGTCAAGCGGATCGAGGCCGGGCTGCGCGACGGCCTCGCGGCGGCCTCGGACCTGCCGGGCGTGAAGGACGTGCGGGTCCTCGGGGCCATCGGGGTCGTGCAGCTGGACCACGCCGTGGACATGCAGTCGGCCACGGCGGCGGCCGTACGCGAGGGCGTGTGGCTGCGGCCGTTCCGCGATCTGGTCTACACGATGCCGCCGTACGTCACGGGCGACGCGGACGTGGCGCGGATCGCGCGGGCTGTGTGCGCGGCGGCACGGGAGGGATGACATGCCGGTACTGGTGATCACGGGCACGGGCACGGAGGTCGGCAAGACGGTCGTGACCGCCGCCGTCGCCGCGACGGCCCTGGCGGCAGGCCGTTCGGTGGCCGTGCTGAAGGCCGCGCAGACCGGTGTACGGCCGGACGAGCCGGGGGACGCCGCCGAGGTCGCGCGTCTCGCGGGCCCGGTGACGACGGCCGAAATCGCCCGGTACCCCGAGCCGTTGGCGCCGGCGACGGCCGCCCGCCGGGCCGGGCGCGCCCCGGTGCATCCGCACGAGGTCGCGGAGGCCGCCGCCAAGCTGGCCACCGAGCACGACCTGGTGCTGGTCGAGGGGGCGGGCGGGCTGCTCGTGCGGTTCGACGCGGCCGGCGGCACCCTGGCGGACGCGGCCCGGCTGCTGTCGGCTCCGGTGCTGGTCGTGGCCCCGGCGGGCCTGGGCACGCTGAACACGACGGAGCTGACGGCGCGTGAACTGCGCTGCCGGGGGCTGGACCTGGCCGGGATCGTGATCGGGAGCTGGCCGGCCGTGCCGGACCTCGCCGCGCGCTGCAATCTCGCGGACCTGCCGGACGTCGCCGGAGCACCGCTGCTGGGCTCCGTTCCCGCCGGGGCGGGGGGCCTCTCCCCCGCCGACTTCCGGGCGTCGGCGCCGCACTGGCTGGCGCCGCGCCTGGACGGTACGTGGGACGCGGAGGCGTTCCGGGTGCGGGAGGCGCCCCGGGCGTCCTGAGAGTCCTGGCGGGGCCGCGGTGAAACCGGCGCGGACATGGTCGCGTGTTGAACTACGTACGTGATCACTTCCGAAGGGAACACCGTGCACACGAAACACCCGCGTCCGTCCCGCCGTACGGCCCTCGTGCTGGGCGCCGCCGCCGCTCTCTCGCTGGGCGGCGGCACGGCCCACGCCTTGCCCGCCACGGGTGGCGTCACCGCGCGGCTGAGGGAGATCGAGCGGGAGCACACGGCCCGGCTCGGGGTGTACGCCCGCAATCTGCGCACCGGCCGGACGGTGGCGTACCGGGCCGACGAACGCTTCCCGATGGCCTCGGTGTTCAAGACGCTCGCCGCCGCGGCCGTCCTGCGCGACCTCGACCGCGACGGCGAGTTCCTGGCCCGGCGCATCCGCTACACCCAGCACTACGTCACGCGGTCCGGGTACTCCCCGGTCACCGAGAAGCACGTCGCGACCGGCATGACCGTCGGCGAACTGTGCGACGCCACCATCCGCTTCAGCGACAACACCGCGGGCAACCTGCTGCTGAAGGAGCTGGGCGGACCGACCGCCGTCACGCGCTTCGCCCGCTCGATCGGCGACGGGGTCACCCGGCTCGACCGCTGGGAGCCGGAGCTGAACAGCGCGGAACCATGGCGCGTGACCGACACGACCTCCCCGCGCGCCATCGGCCTGACCTACGCCCGCCTGGTGCTCGGCGACGCGCTGGCGCCCCGGGACCGGGCCCGGCTCACGGACTGGCTGCTGCGCAACACCACGAGCGGCGAGAAGTTCCGCAAGGCCCTGCCGGCCGACTGGCTGATCGCCGACAAGACCGGCGGCGGACGGTACGGCGGCAACAACGACGTGGGCATCGCCTGGCCGCCGGACGGTCCGCCGATCGTGATGTCCGTCCTGACGACCCAGCCGGAGGAGGACGCCCCGGCCGACAACCCGCTGGTGGCCAGGACGGCCGAACTGCTGGCGGCGGAACTCGCCTAGCGGGCCGTCCCGGGGGGCGCCCGGCTCACCGGCGGCAGGGTCGGCGCCGCCGGTCTGCCGGCCCCCCACTCCGCCGTGCCCGACGGGCCGGGTGTCCGGAGGGGGCGCGTTCGGCCGGCGGGCTCCGGGCGGCATACGTCCGCGGTGGACGGCAGGGGTGCGCCGGGCCTCCGCTGGGGAGAATCGCGTTAGGCCCGCCTCGACAGGGAGGTCCCCATGCCGCTCCGCTCCGGCAAGGTGCCGCGCGATGCCGTGCACCATCCGCTGTTCGCCCGCTACTACGCCCGGATCAGCGTCACCGCCGAGACCCGGTTGGGCATGGGCCGGGTGCGCGAGAGACTGCTCGGCGGGCTGTCCGGGCGGGTGATCGAGATCGGCGCGGGCAACGGGCTGAACTTCGCGCACTACCCGGGCACCGTCTCGGAGATCGTGGCCATCGAGCCGGAGCGGCGGCTGCGGCAGCTCGCCGTGGAGGCCGCCCTGCGCGCCGAGGTGCCCGTGGACGTGGTGCCGGGGGCGGCCGAGGCGCTGCCGGTCAAGAGCGAGGGCTTCGACGCGGCCGTGGTGTCGCTGGTGCTGTGCAGTGTGCGGGACGTGCCCCGGGCGCTCGGGGAACTGCGGCGGGTGCTGCGGCCGGGCGGTGAGGTGCGGTTCTTCGAGCACGGCCGGGGCGGCGGCCGGGCGATGACGCTCACACAGCGCGCGCTGGACCGGACGGTGTGGCCGGTGCTGAACGGCGGCTGCCACCTCTCGCGGGAGCCGGTGCGGGCGCTGCGGGACGCCGGGTTCGAGCTGGGCCCCTACCGGCGGATGATGCTGCCGGAGCAGGGGCCGGTGCTGCCCACCTCGTACTGCGTGCTGGGCACGGCGTGGCGCCCGGTCACCACCTAGTCACAAGCTCCACTGGCGCAGTTCCTGCTCGATGTCCCGCAGGGACGCCTCGCCGCTCTTGACCAGCCGGGCGAGGTCGCGGACCTGCTCGGGTGAGGTGACGACCTTGGCGCCGCTGGCGACGAGGTACGCGTAGGCGACGGCGGAGGCGAACAGCGCGTTGGAGCGTTCCAGCGCGGGGACGTGGATGAGGAGCTGGAGCAGCGCGGCGGCGCGGGCGTGCGGGCTGTCGTAGACGGGGACGTCGAATATCCGGGCCTGATGGCGTGCGACGGCGGCGACGAGGGCTCCCCAGTCGGTGACCTGGGGGTCCCCGGGGGTCTTCTGCTCGGCGAGCATCAGCAGCCAGGCGAGGTCGATCTCGAGGTTGTTCAACGGTTCAGTGGCGACCTTCGCGCGTGCCCTCACGGTCCGGGCCGAACTCCTCGGCGAAGACGGACTCGTACTGCTTCATGAAGTCGGCGGCGGCCTCCACGAACGTGTGGCCGACCTCGCCGGTGTCCTGTCTGACCAGCTCCTCGATGTAGCGGTTGACGCTCATCCCGCGGGCCAGGGCGCGTTCGCGGGCGGCGCGGGCGGTGCCCTCGTCGACTCGCACGTTCAGCTGGGTCTTCGCCATACCACGACGCTAGCGCGGAGACGCTAGCACCGGCAAGGGCGGAGTCCGCCCCACGGAGGATACCGAGTGTGGGCCGGGTCACATTACCCTCGGGTAGAGCCAGGAGGTCCTGACGCAGATCCTCAAGGAGGCGGCCTTGTCCATACCTGCTGCGGAGCACGCTCCCGGCCTCGCGTCGGCCGACGGGATCGCGGCCCGCGCCCGCGGCCTGACCAAGGCGTACGGCTCGGGCGAGACGACCGTGCTCGCGCTCGACTCGGTGGACGTGGACGTCGTGCGCGGCCGGTTCACCGCGGTGATGGGGCCGTCGGGCTCCGGGAAGTCCACGCTGATGCACTGCCTGGCGGGGCTCGACACGGTCTCGGCCGGCCAGGTGTGGCTCGGGGACACCGAGATCACGGGGCTGCGGGAGCGCGAGCTGACACGGCTGCGCCGGGACCGGATCGGGTTCATGTTCCAGTCGTTCAACCTCATCCCGACCCTGAACGCGCTGGAGAACATCACCCTGCCCATGGACATCGCAGGCAAGAAGCCCGACGAGAAGTGGCTGGACCAGGTGATCGACACGCTCGGTCTGAGGGACCGGCTCGGGCACCGGCCCTCCCAGCTCTCCGGCGGTCAGCAGCAGCGCGTGGCCTGTGCCCGGGCGCTGGCCTCCCGGCCCGAGCTGATCTTCGCGGACGAGCCGACCGGCAACCTCGACTCGCGCGCCGGTCTGGAGGTGCTCGGCTTCCTGCGCGAGGCGGTGGACCACCTCGGGCAGACCGTCGTCATGGTCACCCACGACCCGGGCGCCGCCGCCCACTCGGACCTGGTGCTCTTCCTCGGGGACGGCCGGATCGTGGACGAGATGCCGCGGCCGACGGCGGAAGCCGTGCTGGAGCGGATGAAGAGGTTCGACGTGATCCGCACGCGGTTCGAGGACGACCCGATGTCGCCCGAGGAGAACTGACCCCGTGCTCAAGGCGACCCTGAGGAGCTTCCTGGCGCACAAGGGGCGGCTGTTGCTCTCCGCGCTCGCCGTCCTGCTGTCCGTCGCGTTCGTCACGGGGAGCCTGATCTTCTCGGACACCGTCAGCCGCACCTTCGACCGGCTGTTCGCCTCCACCGCCGCCGATGTCACGGTGAGCCCGAAGGAGGGCCTCGACGAAGCGGTGCCCTCGGGCCGGACGGCCACCCTGCCGGCCGCGCTCGCCGAACGCGTGCGGCAGATCGACGGGGTCGCGGCGGCACGCGCCGAGGTGGACGTGGACGGCCTCACGGTCGCCGACGAGAACAACGAGCCGGTGGGCCCGACCACCGGGGCACCCACGCTCGGCAACGCCTGGAACCCGAACGACCGCAGCCCCGTGGAGCTGACCTCCGGCCACGCCCCGCGAGGGCCCGGCGAGGCGCTGCTCGACTCGGAGACCGCCGGCCGCAAGGACGTGGCGATCGGCGACAGCCTCACCGTGATCGCGCCGCCCGGGTCGTTCCAGGTCCGGGTCGTCGGCATCGTCACGTTCACCACCACCAACCCCGGCGCCGCACTGGTCTTCCTCGACCCGTCCACCGCGCGGACGAAACTGCTGGGCGACCCGCGGGCCGCCACCACCATCTCGGTCGACGCGGCGCAGGGGGTCAGTGACGAGCAGCTCAAGCAGCGCGTCGCCGCCGCGCTCGGCGCGCAGACCTACGACTTCAGGACGGCCGACGAGCAGGCCAAGTCGGACGTCGAGCAGCTCGGCGGGTTCCTCGACGTCATCAAGTACGTGATGCTCGGCTTCGCCGGGGTGGCCGTGCTGGTCGGCGTGTTCCTGATCGTCAACACCTTCTCCATGCTCATCGCGCAGCGCACCCGGGAGCTGGGCCTGCTGCGCGCGCTCGGCGCCGACCGGCGCCAGGTCCGCCGCTCGGTGCTGACCGAGGCTCTCCTGCTCGGTCTGGTCGGCTCCACGCTGGGGCTCGCCGTGGGCATCGGGCTCGCGGCCGGGCTCATCGAGCTGATGGGCCTGCTCGGCATGAACATCGCCGCCGACGAGATGGTCATCGGCTGGGTGACGCCCGTGGCGGCGTACGGGGTCGGTCTGGGCGTCACCTTCGTCGCCGCGTACCTTCCGGCGCGGCGGGCCGCGGGTGTCTCGCCGATGGCCGCGCTGGCGGATGCCGAGGTCGCCGGGGTGGGCCGGCCGCTGCGGGTGCGCGCGGTGGCGGGCGCGGTCGTCGGGGCGGCCGGAGCGGCGGCGCTCGTGGGATGCGCGGTGTCCGAGCGGACCTCGTCGGCGGCGTCCCTGCTGGGCCTCGGTGTCGTCCTGACCCTGATCGCGACCGTGATCGCCGGCCCGCTGCTGGTGCGCCCGGTGATCCGCGTGCTCGGCGGGGCCTTCCCCGCCCTGTTCGGGTCGATCGGCCGGATGAGCCAGCGCAACGCCCTGCGCAATCCCCGCCGTACGGGCGCCACCGCGGCCGCGCTGATGGTGGGCCTCGCCCTGGTGGGCGGCATGTCGGTGGCGAGCGAGTCGATGACCAGGTCGTTCGACCAGCAGATCGACAAGACCCTGGGGGCCGACTTCGTCATCCAGAACACCAACTTCCTGCCGTTCCCGCGGGAGGTCACCGACGAGGTGCGGGACACCGAGGGCGTCGGCCTCGTGGTGCGGGGGCGGTTCACGCCGGTCGCGGTGCGGCTGCCGGACGGCGACCGCGTGGAGACGACCGCGGCGGGCTACGATCCGCGGCTCGACGAGGTCGCCAACATCACCTACACGCAAGGGAACTCGGCGGCGGCGCTCGCGGACGGGCGCCTGGCCATGGACCGGGACTTCGCACGCGACCACGGGGTACGGGTGGGCAGCACCGTCCCGGTGGAGTTCCAGGGCGGACGCTCGGCCGACCTGACGGTCGGCGCCCTCACCGACCAGGACTCCGCCGAGGGCTTCGGGACGCAGGGCGGGCTGTACTTCGGACTCGGCACGCTGGAGCGGTACGCGCCGGGCGGGCAGGACTCCGCGCTGTACGTCAACGCCGCCCCGGGCACTAGCGACGACGAGCTGCGCGCGGGCCTGGAGGCGACCCTGGACCCGTATCCGCAGGTGCAGGTGCGCGACCTGGCCGACTACAAGCAGCTGGTCCACGACCAGATCGCCGTCCTGCTGTACCTCGTGTACGCGCTGCTGGGGCTGGCGATCATCATCGCGGTGCTGGGTGTCGTCAACACCCTCGCGCTGTCGGTCGTCGAGCGGACGCGGGAGATCGGGCTGCTGCGGGCGATCGGCCTGGCCCGGCGTCAGCTGCGGCGGATGATCCGGCTGGAGTCGGTGGTGATCGCGGTGTTCGGCGCGGTCCTGGGGCTCGCGCTGGGGCTGGTGTGGGGTCTGTGCACACAGCAGGTGCTCGCGCTCCAGGGGATGGCGGCCCTCGCGATCCCGTGGGTCACGATCGTCGCGGTGGTGATCGGCTCGGCGGTGATCGGGGTGGTGGCGGCGCTGCTGCCGGCGTTGCGTGCCTCCCGCATGAACGTGCTGGCGGCCATCGCGCACGAGTGATGGAATCGCGGCGGGCACTCAAGTCGCTTACGCGTGAGGAGAGTTCATGCCGCGTCCGTTCCGCTTCGGGGTCAACCTGCTCGAACCCGCGTCCGCCGAGGAGTGGCGCGCCAAGTGCCGCCGGGCCGAGGAGCTGGGCTACGACGTGATCCTGGTTCCCGACCATCTGGGCATGCCCGCGCCCTTCCCCGCGCTCGTGGCGGCCGCCGAGGCGACCGAGCGCCCGAGGCTGGGCACCTTCACGCTCAACGCGGGCTTCTGGAACCCGGCGCTGCTGGCCCGCGAGGTGGCGACGACGGACGCGCTGACGGGCGGCCGGCTGGAGCTCGGCCTCGGCACCGGCTATGTACGCGCGGAGCACGAGTCGGCCGGGCTGCCGTTCGGCTCCCCGGGCGAACGGGTGGACCATCTGCGGCGCACGGTCGAGGAGCTCACGCGTCTGCTGGGCTCGGAGGACCACCAGCCGCGGGCGGCGCAGCGGCCGCGGGTGCCGCTGCTGATCGGCGGGAACGGTGACCGCATACTGCGGCTGAGCGCGGAGCACGCCGACATCGCGGCGTTCACCGGGGCGCGTACGGCGCCGGGCAGCACGAGCGGGCAGCTGACGCCGATCACCGCGGAGGAACTCGACGAGCGCGTGGCGCGGTACCGGAAGTTCGCGGCGCACCGCGAGGAGCCGCCCGAGTTCAACCTGCTGCTCCAGATGGTGATCGGCACCGAGGACCGCGAGGCCGCGGTGCAGCCGTTCCTGGAACTGGTACCGGACATGACGGTGGAACAGGTGCTGGATCTTCCCATCACCCTGGTCGGCACCCTGGACGAGCTGACGGAGCAGGTCCTGGCCCGGCGCGAGCGCTACGGATTCACGTACTTCACGGTCCTGGAGCCCTGCATGGAGGCGTTCGCGCCGATCATGGAGCGGGTGCGCGGGGCCTGCCGTCCACATCGTGAAAAGGCGTGTCGCGGCCGGGCGCGCGTGGTGTGATCACCGCATGACGGAGCTGCGTATCCGGGCCGCGACGCCCGAGGACCTCGACACCGTGCTGGCCTTCTGGAAGGTGGCCGCCGAGGGCACGAGCATCAGCGACGACCGGGGTGGTGTGGAGCGGCTCGTGGAGCGCGACCCGGACGCCCTGATCCTCGCCGAGCGGGACGGCGAGGTGGTCGGCACGGTCATCGCGGGGTTCGACGGCTGGCGCTGCCATCTGTACCGGCTGGCCGTGCATCCGGACCAGCGCCGCCAGGGGATCGGGTCCGCGCTGCTCGCCGCCGCCGAGGAGCGGTTCGTACGGCTCGGCGGGCGGCGCGCGGACGCGATGGTGCTCACACGCAACGAGACCGCGCACCACGCGTGGGGCGCCGCCGGGTACGCGCCCGAGGAGCAGTGGCGCCGCTGGGTGAAGCCGCTCACCGACTAGGTGTCGAGGGCGTCGCGGTGGGCCCTGAGCATCCCGACAGGAGGACTTTGCCCATCCTTTACCCTGGGATGGCCACTCGGTTCTGTATGAAAGGTTGTGAGCGTCCGCCCATGGGCGAGCCTCCCAGTCCGCGACACCGCGCGTCCGGCCCCGTTCTGGAGAACCATGGAACGGGGGTGAACCGATGACCGAAGTGCTCCTCCTGTTCACGGCGATCCTGCTCTCGCTCGCCTGCGGTGCCTTCGTGGCGGCCGAGTTCTCCCTCACCACGGTCGAGCGCGCCGAGCTGGAGCGGGCGGCGCAGCGCGGTGAGCGGGGCGCGCAGGGCGCGCTGAAGGCCGTACGGAACCTGACCTTCCAGCTCTCTGGGGCGCAGCTCGGCATCACCGTCACCAACCTGGTGGTCGGCATGCTCGCCGAGCCGTCGATCGCCGCGTTGATCGCCGGGCCGCTGGAGCACCTCGGCGTCTCGCGCTCGGCGTCGCACAGCCTCGCGCTGGTGCTCGGGACGGCCCTGTCGACGGTGTTCCTGATGGTCGTCGGCGAGCTGGTGCCGAAGAACTGGGCGATCTCCTCGCCGCTGACCGTCGCCAAGACCGTGGGCAACGCCCAGCGCTGGTTCAGCGCCGCGTTCCGGCCCTTCATCACCCACCTCAACAACACGGCGAACCGGGTCGTGCGCCGGATCGGCGTGGAGCCCGCCGAGGAGCTGGCCTCGGCGCGCGGGCCGCAGGAGCTGGCGGCGCTCGCCCGGCACTCCGCCAAGGAGGGCGCCCTGGAGGCCGACACCGCCGAGCTGTTCGTGCGGACGCTGAACCTCGCCGACCTGACCGCTGAGAACGTGATGACGCCCCGGGTGCAGGTCGTCGCCCTGGAGGTGCAGGCGACCCTGGAGGACGTGGCGAACGCGACCCGGGCGACCGGCCTGTCCCGGTTCCCCGTCTACCGCGGCACGCTCGACTCGGTCGTCGGGACGGCGCACGTCAAGGACGTGCTGGCCGTACCGGCCGAGCGCCGGACCCGGATCTTCGTCTCCGAGCTGATGCGCGAGCCGCTGCTGGTCCCGGAGACGCTCACCGTCGACCGCCTCCTGGACCGGCTCTCCGGCAAGCGCACGATGGCCGTCGTGATCGACGAGTACGGCGGCACGGCGGGCGTGGCCACCCTGGAGGACATCGTCGAGGAGGTCGTCGGCGAGGTGCGCGACGAGCACGACCCGCACGAGCTGCCGGATCTCGCGCCGGCCGGCACGGACGAGGCCGGCCACGCGCTGTACTCGGCGGACGGCTCCGCGCGCGTGGACCATCTGGAGCGCGTCGGGCTGCGCGCGCCGGAAGGGCCGTACGAGACGCTCGCCGGGCTGGTGGCGACGGTGCTCGGCCGGATACCGGCCGCCGGTGACCGGCTGGAGGTCGCCGGCTGGCGGATGGAGGTCCTGGACGCCACGGGCCGCCGGGCGGCTCGGGTCCTGCTGTCCGCGCCCCTGGACGACGAGAAGCCCGACGAGAAGGGGGTCCAGCTGTGACCGCCGTACAGCTGCTGATCGGTCTGGCGACGCTGGTCGTGAACGCCTTCTTCGTCGGCGCCGAGTTCGCGCTGATCTCGGTGCGCCGCAGCCAGATCGAGCCGTACGCCGACCGGGGCGACCGGCGCGCGAAGAGCGTGCTGTGGGGCCTGGAGCACGTGTCCGCGCTGATGGCGGCCGCCCAGCTCGGCATCACGCTGTGCACGCTGGTGCTGGGCGTGGTCGCCGAGCCGGCCATCGCGCACCTGCTGGAGCCGGTGTTCCACGCGGTGGGCGTGCCCGAGGGCGCGGGTCACGCGGTGTCCTTCGTGATCGCGCTGGCCCTGGCGACGTACCTGCACATGCTGCTCGGCGAGATGGTGCCGAAGAACATCGCGCTCGCGGAGCCGGTGCGCAGCGCGCTGACGCTCGGGCCGCCCCTGGTGGCCCTGTCCCGGGCTCTGCGGCCGGTGATCTTCACGGTGAACGCCTTCGCCAACGCGCTGCTGAAGCTGCTGCGCGTGGAGGCCCGGGAGGAGGTCGCCGCCTCGTACTCGGACGCGGAGATAGCGCAGATCGTGAAGGACTCCACCGAGGCCGGCCTCATCGACGACCGCGCCCAGGAGCGGCTGCACGACGCGCTGGAGCTGGGCCGCCGTCCGGTGCGGGACGTGGTGCTGCCGCTGGAACGCGTGGTGTACGCGCGCGTGGGTGTCACTCCGGAGCAGCTGGAGCGGCTGTCGGCCGAGTCCGGGTTCTCCCGCTTCCCGGTGGTGGACGAGGGGCGCCGGATCGTGGGGTATCTGCACGTGAAGGACGCCCTGGACGCCGCCGGGCGGGGTGTGCCGTTCCGGCTGCGGGACATGCGGCCCATCGCGCGCGTGCGGGAGCGCACACCGCTGGACGACGTCCTGACGGCGATGCGGGGCAGCCGTACGCATCTCGCGGCGGTCCTCGGGGCGGACGGGCGGCTGGCCGGGCTGGTGACGATGGAGGACGTGCTGCGGGAGCTGTTCGGTCAGCGGGCGTGAGCGGCCCGGCCCCCTCACAGGCCGACCGACCGCTGGGTATGTGCACGGGATACCATTTCCGTCGCCATGCAGACGAACCCCACCTACACCAGCCTGGTCGCGGTCGGCGACTCCTTCACCGAGGGCATGTCGGACCTGCTGCCCGACGGCACCTACCGAGGCTGGGCCGACCTGCTCGCCGCGCGGATGGCGGCCCGTACGCCCGGCTTCCGGTACGCCAACCTGGCGGTCCGCGGCAAGCTGATCCGGCAGATCGTCGACGAGCAGGTGGACGTGGCGGCGGCCATGGGAGCCGACGTCGTCACCCTGGTCGGCGGCCTCAACGACACCCTGCGGCCCAAGTGCGACATGGGCCGGGTGCGCGGGCTCCTGGAGGAGGCCGTGGAGAAGCTGGCCCCCTCCTGCAAGCAGCTCGTGCTGATGCGCAGCCCGGGCCGGCGGGGCCCCGTCCTGGAGCGGTTCCGGCCGCGCATGGAGGAGCTGTTCGCCTGTGTCGACGAGCTGGCCGCGCGGCGCGGCGCACTGGTCGTCGACCTGTACGGCGCCCCCTCGCTCGCCGACCCGCGGCTGTGGGACGTGGACCGGCTGCACCTGACGGCCGAGGGCCACCGCCGGGTCGCCGAGGCCGTGTGGCAGCAGCTCGGTCACGAGCCCGAGGACACCGAGTGGCGCACGCCGATGCCGACGACGCTGCCGCCGGGCTGGCTGATGCGGCGTGCGGCGGACGTGCGCTTCGCCCGGCAGCACCTGCTGCCGTGGATCGGCCGCCGCCTGACGGGCCGCTCCTCGGGCGACGGACTGCCGCCCAAGCGCCCCGAACTGCTGCCGTACGAGGACCGGATGTAAGCGGTTCCCGTCCCGCGTCGGTACGATCCGGGCACATCCTGAAGGGGGGGACCGCCATGGTGGCGTTCAACGTACGGCCGGACATCGATGCAGCGGCCGAGAAGCTGTCCAGTTCCTTCGGCGCGAAGCGTGAGATCCAGAGGCTTCCCGAGGTGCTGTGGGAGGGCGAGACGGTGGAGATGCTCGCCGCGGGGGTGTACGGCAGGGGCAACGGCCTGCTGGCGATGACGAACCAGCGGCTGGTGTTCTACTTCCACGGGGTGATGTCCCAGCAGGTGGAGGACTTCCCGTACAGCCGGATCAGCTCCGTGCAGTGGTCGGGCGGCATGCTGATGGGCACGCTGACGGTGTTCGCGTCGGGCAACAAGGCCGAGATCAAGCAGGTGCCGAAGGACCAGGGGAAGGCGCTGGCCGACCACCTGCGCATGAAGATCTCGGGCAGTGCCGCCCCCGTCGCTCCGGCCCAGGCCGCGCCTGCGGCGGCCTCCCCCGCCGGTGACATCGCCGCGCGCCTGGCCACGCTGGACCAGTTGCGGGCGGCCGGAGCGATCACGGACGCGGAGTACCAGGATCGCCGGACGAAGATCCTCGACAGCGTGTAGGGACCACGACCGAGACGCGCAGGTCAAGGTGGCTCCGACCTGCGCTCTCCGGAAGGTATGGACGCTTCTGGGCCGCCGTGGACGCTGCGTATACTCCGTCCACGTGACTTCCGCTCCCGCCAAGCCCCGCATCCCGAACGTCCTCGCCGGACGCTACGCCTCCGCCGAGCTCGCCACGCTCTGGTCGCCCGAGCAGAAGGTGAAGCTGGAGCGGCAGCTCTGGCTCGCCGTGCTGCGGGCCCAGAAGGACCTCGGGATCGAGGTGCCGGACGCGGCGCTCGCCGACTACGAGCGCGTGCTCGACACCGTCGACCTGGCCTCCATCGCCGAGCGGGAGAAGGTCACGCGGCACGACGTGAAGGCGCGGATCGAGGAGTTCAACGACCTCGCCGGGCACGAGCACGTGCACAAGGGCATGACCTCCCGCGACCTCACCGAGAACGTCGAGCAGCTCCAGATCCGGCTGTCGCTGGAGCTGATGCGCGACCGCACGGTGGCGGTCCTGGCCCGCCTGGGCAAGCTGGCCGGTGAGTACGGCGAGCTGGTCATGGCCGGCCGCTCGCACAACGTGGCCGCGCAGGCCACCACCCTCGGCAAGCGCTTCGCGACCGCCGCCGACGAGCTGCTCGTCGCCTACGGCCGGGTCGAGGAGCTGCTGGGCCGCTACCCGCTGCGCGGCATCAAGGGCCCGGTCGGCACCGCGCAGGACATGCTTGACCTGCTCGGCGGGGACGCCGCGAAGCTCGCGGACCTGGAGCAGCGGATCGCCGCGCACCTGGGCTTCTCACAGGCCTTCACCTCGGTCGGCCAGGTCTACCCGCGCTCGCTGGACTACGAGGTCGTCACCGCGCTGGTGCAGCTGGCGGCGGCGCCGTCGTCGCTGGCGAAGACGATCCGGCTGATGGCCGGGCACGAGCTGGTCACGGAGGGCTTCAAACCCGGCCAGGTCGGCTCCTCCGCCATGCCGCACAAGATGAACACCCGCTCCTGCGAGCGCGTCAACGGCCTCATGGTGATCCTGCGCGGCTACGCCTCGATGACCGGCGAGCTGGCGGGCGACCAGTGGAACGAAGGCGACGTGTCCTGCTCGGTGGTGCGCCGGGTCGCGCTGCCGGACGCGTTCTTCGCGCTGGACGGTCTGCTGGAGACGTTCCTGACGGTGCTCGACGAGTTCGGCGCGTTCCCGGCGGTCGTCGCCCGTGAGCTGGACCGCTACCTGCCGTTCCTCGCCACCACCAAGGTCCTCATGGGCGCCGTGCGCGCGGGTGTCGGGCGGGAGCTCGCGCACGAGGCGATCAAGGAGAACGCCGTCGCCTCCGCGCTCGCCATGCGCGAGCAGGGCGCCGAGCGCAACGAACTGCTCGACAAGCTGGCCGCCGACGCGCGCATTCCGCTCGACCGCGCGGAGCTGGACGCGCTGATGGCCGACAAGCTGTCCTTCACGGGTGCCGCGGGCGACCAGGTCGCCGCCGTCGTCGCCCGGGTCGAGGAGATCGTCAAGCAGCACCCCCAGGCCGCGGGCTACACGCCCGGGGCGATTCTCTGACGCGCCGCACACCATGGCGCGATTCACGCCGGAGGAGCTTCAGGCCGCCCGCGACCGTGTCGTGCCGGACGTGGTCGCGGACGGTCTGCGGGTGCTGTTCTGCGGGATAAATCCCGGTCTGATGACCGCCGCGACGGGCCATCACTTCGCCCGCCCGGGCAACCGTTTCTGGCCGGTACTGCACCGGTCCGGGTTCACGCCGCGGCTGCTCAAGCCGTCCGAGCAGCGGGAGCTGCTGTCGTACGGGCTCGGCATCACCAACGTCGTGGCACGGCCCACGGCTCGGGCCGACGAGCTGAGTGCCGAGGAGTACCGGGAGGGCGGGCGGCTGCTCGCGCTGAAGGTGGGGCGGCTGCGGCCGCGCTGGCTGGCCGTGGTGGGAGTGACCGCGTACCGCGCGGCGTTCGACGACCGGAAGGCCCGGGTCGGACCGCAGGCGCGGACCATCGGGGACACGCGGGTGTGGGTGCTGCCCAACCCGAGCGGGCTGAACGCTCACTGGACGGCCGAGACGATGGCCAAGGAGTTCGCGCGGCTGCGGGAGGCCGCCGAGGGCTGACCCTCACGGCGGGTCGATGTCCGTGACCAGGGGATCGCTCACGGCGGGTCGATCTCCGTCACCAGGGCCAGCAGTTGGACCTCTTGCGACGCGTCCCGGCCGGTGACCGCCACGGCGACCCAGCGGCCGGTGCCCTCCACCTCCCACAGGTACGCGACGTCGGCGCGCTCGCTCAACTCGGCCCACGGCCGGGGTATCTCCTCGCGCTCGGTGCGCAGGAGGACGGTCTGCAGGTTGTAGGGCGGTGTGTCGCCCCAGCGCGAGGCGAGCAGCTCGTAGACGGCGTCCCGGTCCTTCTCGAACTGGTCGACCACCACCGCCCACCGCGCCGGGTCGCTGTCCGCCGCGGCGTCTAACACCGCGACGTGGTGGCCGGGTCCCGAGGCGCCGACGTCCGACGGGCCGTGCTCCGCCGGAAAGGGGCGGTAGCACAGCTCGTCGATGAGGGCGAGGTGCTGTGCGATGTTCATGGGTCCAGTAAACCCGCCGCCACTGACACTTGGCGGGGCATCAGTCCGGTCCCGGTCAGGCGTCCCGGCGGCGCAGGCGCCACGCTCCCACCAGCAGGGCGCCGGCCGTCCACAGCGCGGTCACCGCGAGACCCGACCAGGGCCCGAGGGTTCCGTCGTACGTCTCGTGGAGGACCAGCTGTCCCGCCTTGTCGGGCAGGAAGTCGGCGACGGTGCCGGTCGCGTCGCCGATCACGAACGACACGACGAGGATGAACGGGACCATCAGGGACAGCGTGGCCACGCCGCTGCGCAGCAGGGCGGCGAGCCCGGCGGCGAACAGGGCCATCAGCATGAGGTAGACCCCGCAGCCCACGACACCGCGCACCTGCTCGCCGGTGCTGAGCCGGTCGGCCGCCGTGCCGAGCCCCGCCCGCGCCACCAGGAGGGCGGCGAGTGCCGTCACCAGCCCGACCACCAGGGCCGGTACGGCGATGGCGGCCGCCTTGGCAGCGAACCACCGGCCCCGCTGCGGAACCGCGGCCAGTGAGAGCCGGAGCGCGCCCTGGTGGAACTCCGACGACACGGCCATGGCCCCGAAGGCGACGGCCGCGATCTGCCCCGGTATGACACCGGACAGCGCCGTGAACAGCGGGTCGAACCCCGGGTCCGACGTGCCGGAGACACCGGCGATCGCGGAGAACGCCGTGGTCGCGGCGAACAGGGCCAGGAGCGCGCCCGGCAGCGAGCGGAGCGTGCGGATCTTCAGCCACTCGGAACGGAGAACAGCCGTGTGGTGCATGGTCAGGCCTCCTGGGAGGGTGCGGTGAACTCGCTCTCGGTCCCGGTGAGGTCGAAGTAGGCCTGCTCCAACGTGCCTTCCTCCGCCGCGAGTTCCAGGACGGGCACGCCCGCGCCGGAGGTGACGCGGCCGATGTCGTCCACGCGCGCGTGGTGCACGGTCCAGTGGCCGTCCTCGTGCTCCACGACGTCGTGGCCGTGCCGGGCGAGGGCGCACTTCAGGGCGACGGGGTCGGTCGTACGGATGCGGACGCGCGGCCGCACACGCGCGTGGATGAAGTCCCGCATCGGGGTGTCCGCCAGCAGCCGGCCCCTACCGAGCACCACGAGGTGGTCGGCGAAGGACGCGGTCTCGTTCATCAGGTGGCTGGAGACCAGGACCGTGCGGCCCTCCGCCGCGAGCCGGCGCAGCACCCTGCGGATCCACACGATGCCTTCGGGGTCGAGGCCGTTGGACGGCTCGTCCAGCATGACCACCTCGGGGTCGCCCAGCAGGGCGGCGGCGATGCCCAGCCGCTGGCGCATGCCCAGGGAGTAGGTCCGCACGCGGCGGCGGGCCACCGACGCCAGGCCGGTCTCCTCCAGCACCTCGTCGACCCGTCGGTCCGGAATGCGGTTGCTCGCGGCCAGAACTCGGAGGTGGTCGCGGGCGGTGCGGGAGCCGTGCGCGGCCTGCGCGTCGAGCAGGGCGCCCACATGGCGCAGGGGTTCGCGCAGGGTCGCGTAGGGGCGGCCGCCGAGCGTGGCGCTGCCGGCGGTCGGCCGGTCGAGGCCGAGCACCAGCCGCATGGTGGTGGACTTCCCGGCGCCGTTGGGGCCGAGGAAACCGGTGACGCGGCCGGGCAGCACGCGGAAGGTGAGGTGGTCCACGGCTCGCCGGCCGCCGAACTCCTTGGTGAGGTCCTGGACGTCGATGCTGGTCATGGCAGCAGCCTGGCCGCCGGGGCGGGGTCCGGGCCTCCCCCGGCGGTGGAGATCGTCTCCCCCGGGCGGGGGAGGCTCGCTGTCAGTGGTGGCTGGCACGATGACGCAATGGTCCGCATGCTGCGCCCGTTCACGCGGGCGGTGACGTACACGCGGTGGCTGCATCTCGCGATGGCCGTCGTGTGGCCGGCGCTGTGGCTGTTCATCGACGAGGCGTGGTGGACTCCGGTCACCGCGGTGGTGCTGCTCGGGCTCGCGGGCCTGATACCCGCCGCGCGGGTCGTGGAGGGGTTCCAGGCCCGGCTGCTGCTGTTCGGCCATCGGGACGAGAGCGCGAGCATGGGGATCATGGTCGCTCCCTCGGCCACGTGGGCCGACCGCGGACGGACGGTGGTGTGGCTGGAGCTTCGGCTGCTCCTCGGCGCCGTGGTGTCCCACCTCACCTTCCAGTTACCGTTCCTCTCGGTGGACCTCGTGTCGACGGCGCTCAGCGGTGAGCGCGCCGCCGGCTCCTGGATTCCCGTGGGCGGCCACCACTGGTGGCATGTGCTGCTCGCACCCCTGCCCCTGGTGCTGACGGCCGCCCTCGTGGTCGGCTCGGGGCACCTCGTCACCCGGCTCGCCCTGCGGTTGCTGGGCCCCTCCCCCGCCGAGCGGCTCGCCGCCCTGGAGGAGCGCACCGAACAGCTTCTGGAACGCACGCGTATCGCCCGCGAGTTGCACGACTCCATCGGGCATGCGCTCACGGTCGCCGTGGTGCAGGCGGGGGCCGCGCGGGCGGCGGGCGACGCGGAGTTCACCGACCGGGCGCTGGGCGCCATCGAGGAGACCGGCCGGGCGGCCCTGGAGGACCTGGAGCGGGTGCTCGGCATCCTGCGCGAGTCGGAGAAACCGGTGAGCAGCAGACCGACCCTCGCGGATGCCGACCGCCTGCTGGAGTCCGCGCGCGCGTCGGGGGCGAAGGTCGACGCCGAGGTGACCGGCCCGGTGGACACGGTGCCCGGTCCGGTGTCCCGGGAGGGCTACCGGATCCTCCAGGAGTCGCTGACCAATGTGCTGCGGCACGCCGGGGCGGTCCCGGTACGGGTGCGTGTGCACGCCGCCGACGACACTCTCGTCATCGCGATACGCAATCCGTGCCCGGCGGGGATACCCGGCCCCGGTCGCGGCAGCGGCCTGCGCGGCATACGCGAGCGCGCGGCCCTGCTGGGCGGACTGGCACGGACCGGCCCCGACGAGGGTGACTGGCAGGTTCATGTCGAGCTGCCGTTGAGTTGATCTAGGCTAGGCCGATGCCGGTCACCGTTCTCCTCGTCGACGACGAACCCCTCGTACGCGCGGGTCTGCGGGCCGTGCTGGAGGCACAGCCCGACATCGAGGTGGTCGGGGAGGCCGCGGACGGGGCGTCGGTGATCCCGCTGGTGCGGCGGCTGCGGCCGGACGTGGTCGCCATGGACGTCCGGATGCCGCTGCTGGACGGTATCGAGGCCACCCGGGCGCTGCTGCGGACGGTCGACGAGCCGCCGCGGATCCTGGTGGTGACGACCTTCGAGAACGACGAGTACGTGTACGAGGCGCTGCGCGCCGGTGCCGACGGGTTCCTGCTGAAGCGGGCCCGGCCGGCCGAGATCGTGCACGCGGTGCGGCTGATCGCCGAGGGCGAGTCGCTGCTGTTCCCGGCGTCGGTGCGGCAGCTCGCCGCCGAGTACGGCGAGGGCGGCGGGAACCGTGCGGCGCGGGCCGTGCTGGAGCGGGCCCAGCTGACCGAGCGCGAGGCGGAGGTGCTGCGGCTGATGGCGCGGGGGCTGTCGAACGCGGAGATCGCGGCCCGGCTGGTCGTGGGCACGGAGACCGTGAAGTCGCATGTCAGCTCCGTGCTGGCGAAGTTGGGGGCGCGGGACCGCACCCAGGCGGTGATCGCCGCGTACGAGTCGGGGTTCGTGGCGCCGGGCTGATCACCGGGGCCGGTGCCCGCCCCTCGCCGGGGTGTGCCGCGCCGAAGTACGATCCGGCCAACACGCGCACGACCTGGGAGGACGGACGGTGGGGCGGCTGACCGGCGGGGATCCCTCGCTGCTGCGCAGGATCAACTCCGCGGTGGTGCTGCACGCGCTGCGTGCCACGGACTGCGCGACGCTGACCGAGATCACCCGGGTGACGGGGCTGTCCCGGCCGACCGTCGAGGGCGTCGTCGAAGGGCTCATCGAGGCCGGGCTCGTCGTGGAGAAGGCCGCCGAGGAGGGTGCCGCCCGGCGGCAGGGGCGGCCGGCGCGGCGGTTCCGGTTCCGGGCGGAGGCCGGGCACCTGCTGGGCGTGGAGATCGGGGCGCACCGGGTGGCGGCGCTGCTGGCCGACCTGGACGGCCGGGTGATCGGCGCCCAGGCCAGGGACGTGACGGAGACGGCGGGGGCCGACGAGCGACTGGAGCGGGTGCGGGGCGCGGTCGCCGAGCTGCTGCGGCGGGCCGGGGTCGCCCGCGGCTCGCTGCGGGCCGTGGGCGTGGCAACGCCCGGCATCGTCGAGGCGGACGGCACGGTACGGCTGGGCACGGCGCTGCCCGGGTGGACGGGGCTGCGGCTGGGCGAGCGGCTGAGCCGGTCGTTCAAGTGCCCGGTCCTGGTCGAGAACGACGCCAACGCGGCGGCCGTCGCCGAGCACTGGAAGGGTGCGGCCGTCGAGTCCGGCGACGTGGTGTTCGTGCTGGCGGGGCTCAGCCCCGGCGCCGGCTCGCTGATCGGGGGGCGGCTGCACCGGGGCTACGGCGGCGCGGCCGGCGAGATCGGAGCGCTGCACCTGCTGGGCCGGGAGGTGACGCCCGAGAGGCTCCTGTCCACCACGGACGAGCCCCTCCACCCCCTCGACGAACAGGCGGTCGCGGAGGTCTTCGCCCAGGCCCGCCAGGGCGACCAGCGGGCCCGCGCCGCCGTCGACCGCTTCATCCGGCGCCTGGTCCACGACGTGGCCGCCCTCGCCCTCGCCCTCGACCCGGAACTGGTCGTCATCGGCGGCTGGGCGGCGGGCCTGGACGGCGTCCTGGACCCCCTCCGCCACGAACTCGCCCGCTACTGCCTGCGCCCCCCACAGGTAACCCTCTCCCGCCTCGGCGACGCGGCAGTCGCGACAGGCGCCCTACGCCTGGCCCTGGACCACGTGGAGGAACAGCTCTTCACGATGGACGGCAGTGCAACAGCCTTTTAGGGGCGCGGGGCTGTATCGATTTGCGGCTCCGCCGCGTGGGCGCGACCAGCCACAACGCACCCGCAGCCCCCAACGCACCACACACCCCTACGGCGCCAAGGTCAAGACGCCCGCCGCTGCGGCCCGGCATCGATCTCCACGCCCCCCGCATCACCGAAGGTCAACCGGCACGTGTCAGCGCGATAAGTGGCAACCGAAAGCGCAGCCGTACCCCCCGCGGCGACGAACCGCGTCGTCACCACCAGCACAGGCGCCCCGGGCAGCCGGTCCAACTCCTTCGCGTCATCGGCCCCGGCGGAACCGAGCTCCACCGCGTTCTCCTGCCGCTCCAGCTCCAGCCGCTGGAGCTCCCGGAGCACCGCACGCGCACGTGCCGCTCCGGACGGCGCGTCGATCGCGGAGAGCTCCGGCACCGAGGACTGCGGGACGTACAGCAGCTCGGCGGCCACCGGCCGCCCCTGCGAGACGCGCGAGCGGCGCACGATGTGCACGGGCTCGTCGGCGCCGGTCCCCAGTACCTCGGCGACTGCCGCCGGCGGCACGGCCGCCGAGCAGTCGACGGGCTGCCAGGCGTCATCGGGGCCGCCCGGCCAGGTGTGCGGGCCGGTGCCGAGGGAGACGCCCACGCGGGGCGGCGCGACGGTCGTGCCGACACCGCGGCGGCGCTGGAGCCTGCCTTCCAGTTCGAGCTGCTCCAAGGCCTGGCGGAGCGTGGCGCGGGCGACGCCGAAGCGGGCCGCGAGGTCGCGCTCGTTGGGCAGGATCTCGCCCACGGAGAACTCCGAGTCGAGCGCTTGACTGAGCACGGTCTTGAGATGCCAGTACTTCGGTTCCGGCACCGATTCCAGCTGCGTGGTCCCCACCCTGTCCTCCGCAATCGCCGTGGTCGGCGGCTTTTTCGCGCCCTTGTTTATTAAAGGTTGTTGCACTTCTCTGCGACCATAGGGCGGCCCTGATCCTTGGTCAAGACCAATGGCCGGGAACGTTCACGGGACATCCGTACGGCCCCTCGGCCGCACGGCCCGGCCGCGTCTAGACGGCGGCCAGCGACCGCAGCTTGTCGGGGTTCCTGATGACGTAGACCGCCTGGACGCGGCCGTCGGCGACGTCGAGCTGGAAGACGGCGTCGGGCTTGTCGCCGGACAGGACCAGCACGGCCGGGCCGCCGTTGAGCTCCAGGAAACGCACGGACAGGTCCGGGAGGCCCTTCTGGGCGGCGCCGGCGAGGAAGCGGCCCACCTTGTCGGCGCTCTCCAGCACCCGCAGCGGCGCCCGCGCCTTGCCGCCGCTGTCGCCGACGAGCCGGACGTCCGGGGCGAGCAGGGCCATCAGGCCCTCCAGGTCGCCGTCCGCCGCGGCGGCCAGGAACCGTTCGGTGAGGTCACGCCGCTGGGCGGGGTCGACCTCGTAGCGCGACCGCCGCTCCTCGACGTGCTTGCGGGCCCGGCCGGCCAGCTGCCGCACCGCCGGTTCGCCGCGGTCGAGCATGGCGGCGATGTCGCCGTACGGGAAGCCGAAGGCCTCGCGCAGCACGAACACCGCCCGCTCCAGCGGTGACAGCGACTCCAGCACGACGAGGACGGCGAGGGAGACGGAGTCGGCCAGCATGGCCCGCTCGGCGGTGTCCGGCACGGTGTCGCCGAAGTCGGTGACGTACGGCTCGGGCAGCCAGGGGCCGACGTACGTCTCGCCGCGGGCCTTGATCTGGCGCAGCCGGTCGATGGCGAGGCGGGTGGTGATCCGCACCAGGTAGCCGCGCGGTTCGCGCACGTCGTCGCGGGCGGCGCCCGACCAGCGCAGCCAGGCCTCCTGGACCACGTCCTCCGCGTCGGCCACGCGACCCAGCATGCGGTAGGCGACGCCGAGCAGGACGGGGCGGTGGGCTTCGAAGACGTCGGTCGCGGTCTCGGTGGTCACGGCTCCATCCCAGCCCACCGGTGGGGCCCTGTCCAGGCGGAATCGCCCCGTGCCGGACACAATGGCCGAGAGGACGCCGGTGATCGGCGGTACGGCTCCCGGAGGTGGCGATGCGGTACGCGGTGCTGGGGACGGGGGAGGTCGGGCGCACGCTCGGCGGCCGTCTGGTGGAGCTGGGACACGAGGTGACGCTCGGCTCGCGGACGCGGGACAACCCGGCCGCGGCGGAGTGGGCCGCCGCAGCTGGCGCCGGGGCACGGACGGGGACGTTCGCGGACGCGGCGGCGTTCGGGGAGGTCGTGGTGAACGCGGTGGGCGGGCGGGTGGCGCTCGCCGCGCTGGAGGCGGCGGGGGCGGCGAACCTCGGCGGGAAGGTGCTGGTGGACGTCTCCAATCCGCTGGCGTTCGAGGAGGGCGAGCTGCGGCTGTCCCCGGTGGAGTCGGACAGCGTGGGCGAGCAGATCCAGCGGGCCTTTCCGCACGCGCGCGTGGTGAAGACGCTCAACACCGTCAACTGCCGGGTCATGGTGGATCCCGCGCGCGTGCCCGGTGAGCACCACGTCTTCGTCTGCGGGGACGACCCGGGCGCCAAGGAGCAGGTGACGGCGCTGCTCGGGGAGTTCGGCTGGCCGGCGGACCGGGTGCTCGACCTCGGCGGCATCAAGACGGCCCGTGCCGTGGAGATGTGGCTGCCCCTGTGGGTCGGCCTGCTGCAGAAGTTCGGGCACGCGGACTTCAATCTGGAGGTGCGCCGGGCCCGTTGAGCGGCACGGGGCCGTGAAGGTGGCGGCCCCATGGGGCTACCCGTCGGTAGCAATTGCTGACAAGCTGTCTACAGCGTCCGTCAGCCAGCACAGCCGAGGAGCACCCCATGGCCGCCACCGTCTCCTTCGACGTCGCCACCCCGCGCGGTGAGCAGCACGTGACCCTGTCGTACACGCGCGAGGGCAGCGGCGAACCGCTGCTCCTGCTGCACGGCATCGGCCACCACCGGCAGGTGTGGGACCCGGTGATCCCCGCGCTGGCGGCCGAGCGCGACGTCATCGCCGTGGACCTGCCCGGCTGCGGTGAGTCACCGGCGCTCCCCGACGGCATGGCGCACGACCTGCCGACGATGAACGCCGTCCTCGCGGCACTGTGCGAGGCGCTGGAGCTCGAACGCCCGCACGTGGCGGGCAACTCGCTGGGCGGCCTGCTGGCCCTGGAGCTGGCCCGGGCGCGCCTCGTCCGCTCCGTCACCGCCCTGTCCCCCGCCGGGTTCTGGAACGAGGCCGAGCGCCGCTACGCGTTCGCCGTGCTGACGGCGATGCGGCAGATCGCCCAGCGGATGCCGCTGCCCGTGGTCGAGCGGCTGGCCCGCCCGGCGATCGGCCGCACCCTGCTGACGAGCACCATCTACGCCCGCCCGGGCCGTCGTTCGCCCGAGGCCGTGGTCGCCGAGACGCTCGCGCTGGCCCGGGCCCAGGGGTTCTCCGAGACGCTCCGCTCCGGCCGGAGCGTGCAGTTCACGGACGACATCGTGGGCACGCCGGTCACCGTGGCGTGGGGCAACCGGGACCGGCTGCTGATCCCCCGCCAGGGCGTGCGCGCCAAGAGCGTCATCCCCCGCGCCCGGCTGGTCCGGCTGCCCGGCTGCGGCCACGTCCCGATGAACGACGACCCGGCGCTGGTGGCCAGGGTGGTGCTCGACGGCAGCCGCTGAACCGGAACTCCTGCTACCGGCACGGGGGTTCTAAGGTCTCCCCTCATGAGGCCATCCAAGAGCGATCCGGGCAGGGGTGCCGCGTCCGCCGCCTGGGAGGTGCTGCTCCCGGCCGCTTCGGCACCGGCACGCACGCGTGGCCGCGCCCTCCAGGCGGCGTTGCGCGAGGCGGTTCGTTCGGGCCGGCTGGCGCCGGGCACGCGGCTGCCGTCGAGCCGGGACCTCGCGGCGGACCTGGGGGTGTCGCGCGGGCTGGTCACGGAGGCGTACGAGCAGCTGACGGCGGAGGGCTATCTGCGCAGCGGCCGGGGCGCCGGGACCTGGGTGGGCGCCGCCGTACGGGCCGCCCGGCCGCGTGCGCACGACCTCGCACCGCGCGCGCCCGGTGCCCGCGCCGACTTCGTGCCAGGGACGCCGGACCTGTCGCTGTTCCCGCGCTCGGCGTGGGCCGCCGCGCACCGCGCTGTGCTGGCGGAATCACCGCACCAGGACCTGGGATACCCCGATCCGCGCGGACTGCCCGGGCTGCGGACCGCGCTGGCCGAACTGCTCACCCGGCGGCGGGGCGTGGTGGCCGACCCGGAGCGGATCATGATCGTCTCCGGGGTGACCCAGGCGACCACCCTGCTCGGTTTCGCGCTGCACGCGCGCGGGATGCGCGCCGTCGGCGTGGAGAACCCCGGCAGTCCCCAGCACGACGCGCTGTACGCCTCGGCCGGGGTCACGGCCGTGCCGCTGCCCCTGGACGGCGAGGGAATCGCCCTGGAGCCGCTGCGGGAGTCGGGCGTACGGGCCGTCGTGACGACACCGGCCCACCAGTTCCCCACCGGTATCGCCTACTCGGCCCGCCGGCGCGCCGAACTGCTCGACTGGGCGCGGTCCGTGGACGGCATCGTCCTGGAGGACGACTACGACGGCGACTTCCGCTACGACCGCGCCCCCGTCGGCGCGCTCCAGGGCCTCGACCCCGACCACGTCGCCTACACGGGCTCGGTCAGCAAGTCCCTCGCCCCGGGCCTGCGGCTGGGCTGGCTGCTGGTGCCCGCGTCCTGGGCGGAGGACGTCGTCGAACGCAAGCGCACCATGGATCTCGGCCACCCGGCCCTCGACCAGGCGCTGTTCGCCCGCTTCCTGGAACGCGGCGACTACGACCGTCAGCTGCGCCGCTGCCAGCGCGCCTACCGCGAGCGGCGTGACACGCTGGTCGCCGCCCTGGAGGAACACTTCCCCGGCTCGGAGGTGTCCGGGATCGCCGCGGGCCTGCATGTGATCGCCACGCTGCCGGAGCGGTACGGCCCCGAGGAGCGGTTCCTCGCGCGCGTGGCGGAGGCCGGGGTGGCGGTGCGTCCGCTGTCGGCCTGCGCCCACACGCGGACCGAGGACACCGCGAAGAAGGTGCGGCTCGTCCTGGGCTACGCGCACGTCCCGCCGGCCCGGATCGCCGAGGGGGTGCGTCTGATGGCGGAGGCCGCGACCGGGTGAGCCGGGCGCGGGTGCGTCTGGTGGCGGAGGCCGCGACCGGGTGAGCCGGGCGCGCTCACGGGTTCCCTCACCCCGCGGCCAGTTGTTCACTTGGGGTTCGTGTGTGCGCTGCGGCGTACCAGTAGTTGTGGCTCTGCACACTGGCCGGATCCCGTCCCTGGAGGCGTATCCATGTCACACCGTCCGTTCCCCGGGCGCCGCAGCGTCCTGCGCGGCTCCCTCGCCGCGTCGGCGGCCCTCTCCCTGCCCACCGCGCTCGGCGCGGCACCGGCCTTCGCGCGGTCCGGACGTCCGAAGGCGGAGTGGGGTGTGCAGGCGGGAGACGTGACCTGCGACTCCGGGCTGGTGTGGGTGCGGTCCGACCGGCCGGCCCGGATGATCGTCGAGACGTCGGCGACCGAGTCGTTCCGCAACGCGCGCAGATGGCGCGGCCCGCTGCTGGGCCCGGGCACGGACTTCACGGGCACGACCCCGCTGCGCGGCCTGCCGTCCGGCGAGCAGATCCACTACCGCGTGCTGCTCGCCGACCCGGACGACCCGCGCCGCACCGGCGAGCCGGTCACCGGCACCTTCCGCACCGCGTCCGCCAAACGCCGCGACGGCGTGCGGTTCGTCTGGTCCGGCGACCTGGCCGGGCAGGGCTGGGGCATCAACCCGGACCTCGGCGGCTACCGGATCTACCGGGCGATGGCCGACCTGGACCCGGACTTCTTCATCTGCAGCGGCGACAACATCTACGCCGACGGCCCGATCGCACCGACCGTGGCCCTGCCCGACGGCCGGACCTGGCGGAACATCACCACCGAGGAGAAGGCGAAGGTCGCCGAGACGCTCGCGGAGTTCCGCGGCAACTTCCGCTACAACCTCCTGGACGAGAACCTGCGCGCCTTCAACGCCCAGGTCCCGTCGATCATCCAGTGGGACGACCACGAGGTCACCAACAACTGGTACCCGGGCGAGATCCTCGGCGACACCCGGTACACCGAGAAGAACGTCGACGTGCTCGCCACCCGCGCCCGCCAGGCGTTCTCGGAGTACTTCCCGATCTCCACGCTGCGCCGCCCCGACGGCCGCGTCTACCGGGTGCAGCACCACGGCCCGCTGCTGGACGTCTTCGTCCTGGACATGCGCACCTACCGCAACGCCAACTCCCCGGACGACCAGCCCACCGACCCGCGAGGCATCCTCGGCCGCGAGCAACTGGAGTGGCTCAAGCGCGAGCTGTCCCGTTCCCGTGCCGTGTGGAAGGTGATCGCCTCCGACATGCCGCTCGGCCTGGTCGTCCCGGACACCGGCGACGGCAAGCCGAACATCGAGGCCGTCGCCCAGGGTGACCCCGGCGCGCCGCTCGGGCGTGAACTCCAGATCGCCGAGTTGCTGCGGTTCATCAAGCACCGGCGGATCACGGGCACGGTGTGGGTGACGGCGGACGTGCACTACACCTCGGCGCAGCACTACCAGCCGTCGCGGGCCGCCTTCACCGACTTCGAGCCGTTCTGGGAGTTCGTGTCGGGCCCGCTCAACGCCGGTGCCTTCCCGGCGAACACGCTCGACGGCACCTTCGGCCCGGAGCGCGTCTTCGTGAAGGCCCCCACCACCGCCAACGTCTCCCCCGCGGGCGGCTACCAGTTCTTCGGCGAGGTCGACATCGACGGCGGCAGCGGCGAACTGACGGTGCGTCTGCGCGAGCAGGACGGCACCGTGCTCTTCACCCAGGTGCTCCAGCCCGGCCTGGTCGGCCAGTAGGTACGGAACTCAACGTTTGAAGGGGTGATAAAGAGGGCACGATGCCCTTTTTACCCGCCAGTCACAAGGCGTTCGTGATCACGCAACACCCTTCCTTCACAGTGGGTGCATGACGCGAAACGTAACGGAAGTGACGCACCTCAACAACGGCGGCCCCGCGGGCCCCTGGCAGCGGGTCTCGGCGGCGTTCCAGGCCTGGCGAACACGACGCCACGAACACGCGCCGCCGACGGGTGATACCGAGTCCCCGGCACCGGAGCCGGTGCCGGGGGCGAACACCCTGTGGCGGATGCGGACGACGGTCAAGGACGAGCCGGGGTCACTGGCGGCGCTGTGCACGGCCCTCGCCGGGCACCGGGTCGACATCCTCAGCCTCCAGACGCATCCCCTGGCCGAGGGCACGGTGGACGAGTTCCTGCTGCGCGCCCCGGACGCGCTGTCGGCGTCCGCGATCACCACGGCCGTCCGGTCGGCGGGCGGCTTCGACACCTGGATCGAGCGGGCCGACGCCCACGACCTGGTGGACGCGCCGACCCGGGTCCTGGGCCTCGCCGCCCGGACCGCCCTGGACGCCGCGGAACTGCCCCTGGCCCTGCGCCAGTTGCTGGGCCGGTGCACGATCCGTTCCCAGCCCGCCCCGGCCGGCGACGACCGGGCACCGAGCGGCGCTCCGGTGGAGGGCGCCCTCGACGACACGGTGATGCGCCTGCGCGCGCCGGAAGGCGGGATGATCACCGTGGAGCGGCCGTACCTGCCGTTCACCCCGACCGAGTTCGCCCGGGCCAGGGCCCTGGTGGAACTGGACGCCCGGCTCGGTCCGCGCGTCCCGCACGGCCGGGACGTGCTCACCCTCGCCGAGGGCAGTGACATCACCGTGCGGCGGGCCGACACGCGTGACCTGGAGGCCGCGCGGGCGATGCACGAGCGGTGCTCGGAGCGCACGCTGAAGCTCCGCTATCACGGGCCGGTCGGGGACGCGGACCGGTATCTCAACCACCTGCTCAGCCCGCGGTTCGGGCGCACGCTGGCCGTGCAGACGGCTTCCGGGCGGCTCGTCGGGCTCGGTCATCTGCTGTGGGACGGCGACGAGACCGAGGTGGCGCTGATCGTCGAGGACGCGTGGCAGCGGCGGGGTGTGGGCTCCGAGTTGCTGGGGCGGCTGGTGGCGATGGCGGCCGAGGCGGGGTGCACGAGTGTGTATGCCGTGACGCAGGCGTCCAACACGGGGATGGTCGCGGCGATGCGGGGGCTGGGGCTTCCTCTCGACTATCAGGTCGAGGAGGGGACGCTGGTCATCACGGCGCGGCTGGGTGAGTCTGTTGCGACGGGTGCGGGTGAGTTGGGGAGCGCCTCAGCGTCGTAGGAGGTCATGACCGTTGGCGGGTGCGGGTGCGTTGTGGTTGTTCGCGCAGTTCCCCGCGCCCCTGAGTAAGCGCCTGGTCGAGATCTGACCACAGGTCCTCTACGTCCTCCAGGCCCACGGACATGCGCAGCAAACGGTCGCTCACCCCCGCCCCCCTGCGGTCCTCCGCGTCCACGATGCGGTGGCTGATGGAGGCGGGGTGCTGGATGAGGGTGTCGACGCTGCCGAGGCTCACCGCCGGGGTGATCAGGCGTACTCCGGCGATGACCTCGTGCGGATCGCCGTGCACCTCGAAGGAGACCATGGCGCCGCCGATGCGCGGGTAGTGGACCCGGGCGACGCGCGGGTCGGCGGCGAGGCGGTGGGCGAGTTCGGCGGCGGTGGCGGAGGCGGCCCGTACCCGCACGGGGAGGGTGGACAGGCCGCGCAGCAGCAGATAGCCCGCCAGCGGGTGCAGGACGCCGCCCGTGGCGAAGCGCATCTGCCGCAGTCGGCCCGCGAACTCCTCGTCGCAGGCGACCACGCCCGCCAGCACGTCCCCGTGCCCGCCGAGGTACTTGGTGGCGCTGTGCAGCACCAGCCGCGCGCCCTGTTCGGCGGGGCGCTGGAGGACCGGCGTGGCGAAGGTGTTGTCCACCAGCAGCGGCACCGAGCCGCAGGCGTGCGCGACGGCCCGCAGGTCGACCTCGGCGAGGGTGGGGTTGGCCGGGGACTCCACCAGGACCAGGCCGGTGTCCGGGCGCAGCGCGTCGGCGACGCCGGCCGGATCGGTCCAGGTCACCTCCGAGCCCAGCAGCCCGGCGGTCAGCAGATGGTCGCTACAGCCGTAGAGGGGGCGTACGGCGACGACGTGGCGCAGGCCCATCGAGCCCCGTACGAGGAGGACGGCGCTCAGCGCCGCCATGCCGCTGGCGAACGCGACCGCCGCCTCGGTGCCCTCCAGGCGGGCGAGCGCGGTCTCGAAGCGGGCGACGGTCGGATTGCCCAGCCGGCCGTACACGGGCGGGCCGTCCGGCTCCGCGCCGGTGGCGGCGAACGCGTCGATCCGGGCCGCCTCGCCGCGGCTGTCGTACGACGGGTAGGTGGTGGACAGGTCGATCGGCGGGGCGTGCAGGCCCTGCCGGGCGAGGTCGTCCCGCCCGGCGTGCACGGCCTCGGTGGCGAGTGCTCGCGGTGGGGTGCGTACGTCGTCGTGGGCGCCCAGGCTCGCTGTGTCCATGACGAAAGGGTGAACACCGAACGGGTCTGTGGGCACGGACGCCGTGCTACGTTCGGCCGATGGCCGAATCTGTCGTACTGGACCCGGTGGATCTCCACCTGCTGCGGCTGTTGCAGAACGACGCCCGGACGACGTACCGGGATCTCGCCGCCCAGGTCGGGGTGGCGCCGTCGACCTGCCTGGACCGGGTGGCCCGGCTGCGCCGCTGCGGCGTGATCCTCGGGCACCGGCTGGAGCTGGATCCCGCCAAGCTGGGGCGCGGCCTGGAGGCACTGCTGTCGGTGCAGGTCAGACCGCACCGGCGGGAGCTGGTGGGGCCGTTCGTGGAGCGGATCAGGGCGCTGCCGGAGTCGCGGACCGTCTTCCACCTCACCGGGCCGGACGACTACCTCGTCCATGTCGCGGTCGCCGACATGGCCGACCTCCAGCGGCTCGTGCTGGACGAGTTCACCGCGCGCCGGGAGGTGGCCCGGGTGGAGACCCGGCTGATCTTCCAGCAGTGGGAGTGCGGGCCGCTGCTGCCTCCTTCGCCCTCGGCTCAATCCGCGTGACGTGCGCTTCCCGTCGTACCAGGATGGACCGCATGTCTGAGATCAAGAGCCCGCTGCCCCGTGAGGTCGCCGACGCCTACGTCGACGAGCTCGTCTCCCTCGACCCGATCACCGGCACGTTCCTCGGCGTGAAGGAGAGTTCGAGCAGGTTGCCCGACACCTCCCCCGCGGGCCAGGAGGCGTTCGCGGAGCTGGCTCGCCGGACGCTGGCCCGGCTGGACGAGGCCGAGCGGCAGCCCGGCGCGGACAGTGACGTCGAACGCCGGTGCGGGCGGCTGCTGCGCGAGCGGCTCACCGCCGAACTCGCCGTGCACGAGGCCGACGAGGCCCTGCGTTCCGTCAGCAACCTGAGCTCCATCGCCCACTCGGTGCGGCAGGTGTTCACGGTGACGCCGGCGCAGACGGAGGAGGACTGGACGGCGATCGCCGAGCGGCTGCGCGCGGTCCCGGCCGCCCTGGAGGGCTACCGGGAGTCCCTGGCGCTCGGCCTGGAGCGGAAGCTGTACGGCGGACCGCGCGCCACGGCCACGTTCGTGGAGCAGCTCGGCGAGTGGGCCGACGCGGACGGCGAGGGACGCGGCTGGTTCGAGATCTTCGCGGCGGCCGGCCCCGAGGCCCTGCGGTCCGACCTGGACGCGGCGGCCCGCTCGGCCTCCGAGGCCGTCGTACGGCTGCGCGACTGGATGCGGGACGTGTACGCGCCGACGATCGAGGGCGCGCCGGACGTGGTGGGCCGGGAGCGGTACGCGCGCTGGGTGCGGTACTTCAACGGCACGGATCTCGACCTGGACGAGGCGTACGCGTACGGCTGGTCCGAGTACCACCGCCTGCTCGGCGAGATGAGGACCGAGGCCGAGAAGATCCTGCCGGGTGCGGCCACGCCGTGGGTGGCGCTGGCCCACCTCGACGAGCAGGGCACGCACATCGAGGGCGTCGACGAGGTCCGCGACTGGCTCCAGGCCCTGATGGACGAGGCGATGGACGCGCTCGACGGCACCCACTTCGACCTGGCCGAGCGGGTGCGCCGGGTGGAGTCGCGGATCGCGCCTCCGGGCAGCGCGGCGGCCCCCTACTACACGCCGCCGTCGGACGACTTCTCCCGCCCCGGCTGCACCTGGCTGCCGACCATGGGCGAGACCCGCTTCCCGGTCTACGACCTGGTGTCGACCTGGTACCACGAGGGCGTGCCCGGCCACCACCTCCAGCTGGCCCAGTGGAAGCACGTGGCGAAGGACCTCTCCCGCTACCAGGCGAGCGTCGGCATGGTGAGCGCCAACGCCGAGGGCTGGGCCCTGTACGCGGAGCGGCTGATGGACGAGCTGGGCTTCCTGACGGACCCGGAGCGCCGGCTCGGCTACCTGGACGCGCAGATGATGCGGGCCGTGCGCGTCATCATCGACATCGGCATGCACCTGGA
Organism: Streptomyces lomondensis; assembly: GCF_014651035.1. Lineage (GTDB taxonomy): Bacteria > Actinomycetota > Actinomycetes > Streptomycetales > Streptomycetaceae > Streptomyces > Streptomyces lomondensis. The sequence continues at coordinate 91,424 of NZ_BMWC01000004.1, read as the reverse complement.
GCTGACGATCCCGGACGACTCGCCGTTCCACCCCGGCGAGCGGTGGACGCCCGCGCTTGCGCAGGAGTTCTTCGGCTCGCACAGCAGCCGGCCGGCGGACTTCGTGGAGAGCGAGCTGACCCGCTACCTGTCGATGCCGGGCCAGGCCATCGGCTACAAGCTCGGCGAGCGGGCCTGGCTGCTGGGCCGCGAGAACGCCCGCGCCCGGCACGGGGAGGCCTTCGACCCGAAGGCGTGGCACATGGCGGCGCTGTCGCAGGGGTCCCTGGGTCTGGACGACCTGGTGGACGAGCTGTCCGCCCTGTGATCAGCGCCGGAAGCCGCCCTCGGAGTTGATGACCTCGCCGGTGATCCAGCCCGCCTCGTCGGTCGCCAGCCAGGCGATGAGGCGGGCCGGGTCGTCGGGCATGCCCCATCGGCCGGAGGGGAAGCGTGCGGCGACGGCCTCGTAGTCCGCGCCGCTCAGGTAGTCCGTGTCGACGGGGCCGGGGTTGACGGTGTTCACCGTGATCCCCTGCTCGGCGAGTGTGGCCGACAGGGAGCGGGTGATCGAGGCGAGGGCGCCTTTCTGGAGGGCGTAGGCGATCTCGCCGGGCATGCCGCTCGCGATGTCCTGCCCGGAGGTCATCATCACGACGCGCCCCCCGGGGCCGGGGGGCCGCAGCCGGGCGTGGGCCTGGATCAGCAGCAGGACCGACCGGGTGTCGACTGCCCAGTGCCGGTCGAGCATCGTGGCGTCGATGTCGTCGAGGGCGCCGTCGAATCCGCTCTGCGCGTGGTTGGCGACGAGGATGTCGAGGCGTCCGCCGAGCGCGTCGGCGGCCCGGGCGACGAGCTCGGCGGGCACGGCCGGATCGGCCAGGTCGCCGGGTCCGGCCACGACCCGGGCCTCGGGGGCGCAGACTGCGTCGCGCACCGAGGCGAGGACGTCCTCGGGGCGGTCGGCACCCCACGGCTGGTCGGCGTCGTGCGGCACGTGGTGGTGCAGGTAGACGCTCGCCCCGTAGGCGGCGAGCCGCCGGGCCACGGCATGGCCGATACCGGCGCGCCGGCTGGCACCGGTGACAAGGGCCGTCCGGCCGCGCAGGGGCAGGGGGTCGCGGCGCAGTTCTTCGGGGGTGGGGTGGGGAAGTCGAGGCATACGGATCATGGTGGCCCGGGCTTCTTGAGCGACGCACGCGAATATCGCCCTTCAGGGGCGCGGGGAACTGCGCGACCAGCCACAAAAAGCCCGCACAGGCCGAACAGCCGTCGGCCCAAGGTCATCTGGGCGCCAGCAGCCGAAGCTGCACCAGACCCAGCCAGGTCTCAGGCCCCGGCTGAACCCGAGCCGCCCGCACCTCGTAGCGCCCGGGCTCCAGGACCACCCGGACACCCTCGCTCCCCGAAGGGCCCGACCCGGGCCACGCCGCGTCAAAGAGAAGCACGGATCCGGGCACCTCCCAGTGAACCTCCGGCTCCCACTCCGCCGTGTCGACAGCCAGTGGCACGCTCGCCAGCAACTCGTCCTCGGAGTTGCCCGCGCACCACCGGACGAACATCGCACGGTCGGGCAGATAGGCCGTCGAGGCAGGCTCGTCACCCAGAACCAGCGCCGTGCAGTCGCCGACCGGGAGGAGTCCGACGTGTCCGTCCACCTCGCAGGCCCGGTCGTAGTCCGACGCCGTCTCCTCGCCGTCGGCGCCCGCCCAGAACGGCAGGACGGTCTCGGGTACCGCTATCAGCGGCCCACCGCCCGACTCCACCCACTCCACGACGCCCGGCTCCGCGTATCGCACCATGGCGCAAGAACCTACAGGGTCAACTCGCGGCAAAAAATCGGGGGTTCAGGCCGTCAGCCGGTGCCCCGCTGCCGCAGCGCCGACCCCGACCTGCCCTTGACGACCTCCAGCTGGGCGTGGATCCGCCGCCGCAGGTCGGGCACGTGGCTGACGATGCCGACGCTGCGGTCCCGTTCGCGCAGGGAGTCGAGGACGTCGAGGACCTCGTCGAGGGTCTGGTCGTCGAGGCTGCCGAAGCCCTCGTCGATGAAGAGGGTGTCCAGCCGCACCCCGCCCGCCTCGTCCGTGACGACGTCCGCGAGGCCGAGGGCGAGGGCGAGGGAGGCGAAGAACGTCTCGCCGCCCGACAGCGTCGCCGTGTCCCGCTCGCGGCCCGTCCAGGCGTCTACGACGTGCAGGCCGAGGCCGCTGCGGCCGCGTCCGGTGCGGTCGTCGGAGTGGACGAGGGTGTAGCGGCCGGACGACATGCGCCGCAGCCGTACGGTCGCGGCGGCGGCGACCTGTTCCAGCCGGGCGGCCAGTACGTACGACTCCAGGCGCATCCGGCGTTCGTTGTCCGCCGAGGTGCCGGCGGTGAGCCCGGCCAGGCGGGCGACCCGGTCGTACTCCTCGCGCAGCGGCGCCAGCCGGCGCACGGCGGCGGTCGCGCAGGCGGACAGCCGGTCGAGTTCGGCGCAGCGCCGGCCGGCGGCGTCGTGGGCGGAGGCGGCGTCGCGCAGGCGGCGGGCCGCGTCGTCGGCGGCCCGCTGCGCCGAGGCGACGTCGGCGGGCCGCTGCCGGGCGGCGGTCGCGGTGTCGGCCTCGGCGAGGACGGCGCGTACGGCGGCCTCCTCGCTCTGCCAGGCGTCCAGCCGGCGTTGCAGCTCGCGGTGGGCGGCGTCGTCGAGGAGGGCGGCGGCCGCGGCCTGCGGGGTGTCGAAGCCGGCGCGGAAGGCGGCGTCGGCGAGGCGGGCGTCGGCGTCCTTGAGCCGCTGCGCCGCGTCCTCGGCGGCGCGGGCGGCGTCGGCGGCGTCGGTGAGCAGCGCGGCCTGCCGCTGGAGCTGCGCGGCCCGCGCGGCGACGCTGTCCAGGGCGCCCCGCGCCCGGTCCAGCTCCTCTTCCAGGACGGCCCGTTCGCGGTCCAGCCGTTCCCGGTGGCCGACCCGGGCGGCGGTCCGCACGGCGGCCTCCTGCCGGGCGGCGACGCGCTGTTCGTGCTCGTGCCCGGCCTGCCGCAGCCGCTCCTGCGCGGAGTGCAGCTCGGCGCCGGCCCCGCGGGCGTGCGCGTACCGCTCCTCCAGCTCCTCGGCCTCGACGGCGAGCCGGTCGGTGGGGGTGTCCCCGGCCTCGGCGGTGGCGGCGGCCAGCGCCTCCCGTACGACGCCGAGGCGCCGCTCGTGCTCGGCGCGCTCCTCGTCGGCCCGCTGGTAGGCGGCGAGGGCCTGTTCCTCCGCCTCGCGGTCGACGTGCCCGGCGACCTTGCGGGCGGGGGCCGGATGCTCGGTGGCACCGCAGACGGCGCAGGGCTCGCCGTCGGTGAGGTGCGCCGCCAGTTCGGCGGCGATGCCGGTCAGGCGCTGTTCCTTGAGGTCGAGCCAGTGCTGCTTGGCCCGCAGTGCCTGGTCCTGCGCCGTGCGGACCCGGTCGACGGCCTCGTCCGTGTCCTCGGCGAGCTGGTCGCGCAGCCGGGCCGCCCGCAGCCGCTGCCGCGCGGGCTCGCGTTGTACGGCGAGCTGTTCGGCGAGGGAGGCGGCCTGCTGGGCGGAGTCGACCCGGGCCTGGAGCGCGGTGCGCGTCTCCTCCCAGCCGTCGAGCCAGGCCTGCGCCTCGTGCAGGACGTCCGCGTCGGCGCGCTCCTGGCGGTCCAGGCCGACGCGCTCGTCGAGGAGTTCGGCCAGGCGCCGTTCGGCGCGGCGGGCCGAGTCCAGCCCGCCCAGTTCCTCGGTGGCGCGGCGGGCGGCGGCGGCCAGTCCGGCCGGGCCCGCGTCGGCGAAGCTTTCGGGCAGCAGGGCACGCGCGCGTGCCTCGCCCGCGGCCGTGCGCCGGTGTTCGGCGTCGGCGGACTCGCGCAGGTCCAGGGCGGGCGCGACTGCCTCGGCCTTGCGGGCCCGCTCCATGAGCGCCTGCGCCTCCCGGTACGCCTCGGCTCCCGCCTCCAGGCGCGCCGCCCGTTCCCGGGCCTGAGTGAACCGGTGCTGGAGCCGGGCGAGTTCGCGTGCCTCGTCCAGGGCGCGGGCGGCGGTGGCCTGCGCGGACTCGGCGGCGGCGAGCGTGCACGCGGCGACGGTGAGCTGTTCCCGGGCGGTGCTGCGGGCGACGGCGGCGGCGCCCAGCACGGTTTCGGCGAGTCCCGGTTCGCCCGGGGCGAGGTCCGGCAGCTCCATGGCGTCGCCCGCGGCCTGCTGCATGCGGTGGGCGTCGGCCAGCAGCTCGGCGTCGCCGTCCCGCACTGCGGCCTCGGTGGCGCGGCGGCGCTCGGCGAGGCGCTTCTCGACGTCGGCGAAGCGGCGGGTGTCGAACAGGCGGCCGAGCAGCTTGCCGCGGGCCTCGGCGTCGGCGCGCAGGAACCGGGCGAAGTCGCCCTGCGGCAGCAGCACGACCTGGCAGAACTGCTCCCGGCTCATGCCGAGCAGCTGGGTGATCTCCTCGCCGATCTCCTGGTGGGAGCGGCTGAGGTCCTTCCAGGCCCCGGCCGCCGCGTCGTGCTCGCGGAGCCAGGTCTGCGCCTTGTCCAGGGTCGTGCCGGTTCCGCGCTTCTTGGGGCGCTCCCAGGGGGGCTGCCGGGTGATCTCCAGCCGGCGTCCGGCGACGGTGAGGTCGAGGGTGACCTCGGTGCGGGTCGCGGGGGCGGCGTGGTCGCTGCGCAGGGTCGTGCCCTGTCCGCCGCTCTGCCGGGCGCCCGGCACCGAGCCGTACAGCGCGTAGCACACGGCGTCGAGGACGGAGGTCTTGCCCGCGCCGGTCGGGCCGTGCAGCAGGAACAGCCCGGCGGCCGACAGCTCGTCGAAGTCGACGGTCTGGGTGTCCCCGAAGGGCCCGAAGGCGGTGACCGTGAGCCGGTGGAGCCTCACCGGGCCACCTCCCGCACCGTCTCGTCGGCCCGCACCGCGTCGAACGCGTCCCGCAGTACGCCCTGTTCGTGCGCGTCGGGCCCGGCGCCGCGCACATGGGCGACGAAGTCCTCCGCGATCTGCTGGTCGCTGCGTCCGGCGAGGCGGCGGGCGTACGACACCTCCGTCTCCTCCTGGTCCCGGTCGGGGTCGAAGACGAGGCTGAGCGTGTGCGGGAAGCGCTCGGTGAGCCGGGCCATCGGGTCGGCCGGGCGGACCGGGTCGGTGAGCGTCGCCTCGACCCACGCCTCCTCGTGCCGCGCCAGCTGCGGGTCGGCGAGCAGGTCCTCCAGCGTGCCCCGGATCCGGGCCAGGGGGCGCGGCACCGGGCAGTCGACGCGCTCGGCGTCGATCGAGCCGTCGGCGGCCAGGTCGACCAGCCACATGCTCTTGCGGTGGGCGGCCTCGGAGAAGGAGTAGGGCAGCGGGGAGCCGGAGTAGCGGACGCGGTCGGTGAGGGTCTGGCAGCCGTGCAGATGCCCGAGCGCCACGTAGTCGACGCCGTCGAACACGCCGGCGGGCACCGCGGCCACGCCACCGACGGTGATGTCCCGTTCGCTGTCACTGGGTTCGCCGCCGGTGACGAAGGCGTGCGCGAGGACGACGGAGCGGGTGCCGGGCGCGCGGCCGGCGAGGTCGGCGCGGACCCGGTCCATGGCGGCGGCGAGCACCGCCTCGTGCCCGGCCTTCTCCACGCCGAACTCGTCCTTCACCAGGGCCGGTTCGAGATACGGCAGTCCGTAGAAGGCGACGTCACCGTGCGCGTCGGCGAGCACCACCGGGGTACCGGCCGCCGACGGCTCGGTCCGCAGATGGATGCCGGCCCGCCCGATCAGGCCGGCGCCGACGCCCAGCCGGCGGGCCGAGTCGTGGTTCCCGGAGATCATCACCGTCGGCACGCCGAGGTCGGCGAGGCGGTGCAGGGCGTCGTCGAACAGCTCGACCGCGGCGAGCGGCGGCACGGCCCGGTCGTACACGTCCCCCGACACGACCACCGCGTCCACGGCCCGCTCCCGCACGGTCGTGACGAGGTGGCCGATGAACTCGGCCTGCGCGCCGAGCATGTTCACCCGGTGGAACGCCCGGCCGAGGTGCCAGTCGGAAGTGTGCAGCAGTCTCATGATCCCCCGAGACTAACCGCCGGGCCTGACATCACGGGTGGTTACTCCCGTATCGACCGTCATCACTCGCCCCAGCCCCGCCCGTTATGCATGCTTCGCCCGGACCGTCAGGCGTCGCCGTACGCCTCCCCGCCCAGTTCGAAGCGGACCGTGCCGGAGGTCACGTCCGCGAGCCAGGCGCGGACGGCGTCCACGTCGGCGTCCGGCAGGGCGATCTCGATCGTGACGGCCTCCCCGTAGCGCACGTCCCGCACCTCGCGTCCAGTGGTGCGCAGGTCGTTCTCCAGCTTGCCGGCCCGCTGGTGGTCGACGGTGACCGTGGCCAGCCGGAACCTGCGGCGGGTGCGCGTGCCCAGGGTGTCCAGGGCCTCGCCGACCGCCCCGCCGTACGCCCGGATGAGCCCGCCCGCGCCGAGCTTGACCCCGCCGTAGTAGCGGGTGACGACGGCGACGACGTACCGCATGTCGCGGCGCAGCAGCATCTGGAGCATGGGGACGCCTGCGGTGCCGCCGGGTTCGCCGTCGTCGCTCGCCTTCTGGACGGAGGCGTCGGCGCCGATGACGTAGGCCCAGCAGTTGTGGGTGGCGTCGGCGTGCTCCTTGCGGACCGTGGCGATGAACGCCTGGGCCTCCTGCTCGGTGGCCGCCGGGGCGAGGGCGCACCGGAAGCGGGAGCGGTTGACCTCGGTCTCGTGCACGCCGGCGCGGGCGACCGTGCGGTATTCGTCCTGCATCCGGCCAGCCTATGCGCGGGCCCGGGGCTACTTCTTCGCGCCCCGGGGCACGGTCACGGACGTGAGCAGCGCGGTGCCGGGAGTCAGGGCCCGCCAGGTGGTGCCGCGCCAGGACAGGACGGCGATCGCCGAGGTGGGGAACTTCGTGCGGACCCGCTCCAGACTGTCGTCGAGGCCGTCGCCGGCGAGCGCCAGGACCAGTTCCTCCAGGCCGGGGTTGTGCCCGATCAGCAGCAGCGTCTCCACCTCGGCGGGCACCTCGTGCACGACGGCCAGGAGGCCGGGGGCGCCGGCGGCGTACAGGCGCCGGTCGTAGCGGACCGGCGGGGGCGTGCCCCACTGGGCGGCGGCCAGGTCCCAGGTCCGGCGGGCGCGTACGGCGGTGGAGCACAGCGCGAGGTCCGGCAGGCAGTCGGCCTCGGCCAGGGCCCGGCCGGCCGCGGGGGCGTCCCGGCGGCCGCGCGGGGCGAGCGGGCGCTCGTGGTCGGCGACGTCCACGGGCCAGGCGGACTTGGCGTGCCGCAGCACGACCAGTCGGCGCAGCGGGCCCGCTCCGGCACGCTCGATCATGACGGTGTTCCCAGGTCGCGGGTGAGGTCGAGGCCGAGGAGCCGGTCGGCGTAGGCGTACGTCTCGAACCGGGCGCCGTCCGGCAGGTCCGGGTCGGTCTCGACGTGGCGCAGGACGTCCAGCACCCCGGGCACGTCCAAGTCGTCCTCCCAGGCCGCACGCAACCGCCCGCGCACGTCGTCGGGCACCGGCCGCGAAGGCCGCCGCGCCCAGCGGGCGACGGCGCCCCGCCACCGGGCGAGGGTGACACCGGCGTCGTCGAGCCCGGCCGCCTCCAGGTGGACGGGAGCGCTGTGGTGCCGGGAGAGGAGTGCGAGACGCAGAACGGCGGGGTCGGTGTGCTCCGGCGGGTCCGATTCCGCCGGCTGGGCGTGGGGCAGCAGGCCCCATTCCGTCGACCGCACGTGCGGCGGGTCCGATCCCGCCGACCCACCGATCCACGCGCCCGATTCCGCCGACCGACCGTGCGGCGGGTCCGACTCCCCCGGCTCACCGGCCGAGGCACCCGTTCCCCCCGCCCCACCGACCGACGCGCCCGCATCCCCCCGCTGCACAGGCGCCACAGCGATCCGCACTCCCTCCGATGCCGACCCGCCCTCGGCCGCGACATGGACGACCTGGGCCTCGCCCAGTCCCGCGCCGACGTCGGGGCTGTCCTCGAAGGGGCGGATGCCGAGCAGCGCGGCGCCCGCTCGCAGCTCCGCCTGCCGGCGTCCGCCGGTCAGCGTGGCCCACACGGGGGTGCCGCCGAGCTCCAGGGCCCGGACGAGGAGGTCCGCGACGAGCAGCACCCGCAGGTTCGTCGTGTCGGAGCCGGGCGCGTGCACCTCGACACGGGTCAGGCCCCGGCGGGCGGGGGCGGCGTCGACCGGCTCGCCGGTACGGGCGTCGATGATGCGCAGCACGAGGCGAGCGTAGGCGGGTGGGCGGGCCCGCGCAGGCCTGTTCGGCCATTTTCGGTCACTGTGGCGAAATCACCCCACCAATGGCGTGCAGACACCCATGGCATCCAGCCCTCACCCCAGCGTCCCCAGGAACCGCACATGGGGCCGCCCCTCAGACCCTTCGCGGCTGACGGCGGCCCGCACCCCGTACACCTCCGCGATGAGCCCTTCCGTGAGGACCTCACCCGGAGCACCGGCCGCCACGACCCGCCCCCCGCTCAGCACGACGACCTGGTCGCAGTACATCGCCGCGAGGTTGAGGTCGTGCAGGGCGACGACGGCGGTGACGGGCAGCTCCGTGACCAGGGCGAGCAGGTCGAGCTGGTGGTGGATGTCGAGGTGGTTGGTCGGCTCGTCCAGGAGGAGTTCGCGGGGTTCCTGCGCGAGCGCGCGGGCGATCTGCACCCGCTGGCGTTCGCCGCCCGAGAGGGTGTGCCAGCGCCGGCCGGCCCGGTCGGCGAGGCCGGTGCGCTCCAGGGCTGCACGCACCGCCCGCTCGTCGTCCGCCGAGGCGGGGTTCCAGGCACGGCGGTGCGGCACACGGCCCAGCCGTACGACGTCCGCGACGGTCAACTCGACCTGCGTGTCGGACTGTTGCTCGACGACGGCGAGGCGGCGGGCGACCGTACGGCGGGGCAGGTCGCCCAGCGGCGTGCCGTCGAGGGTGACGACTCCGGCCGTCGGCGTGAGCAGCCCGGCCAGGAGCCGCAGCAGCGTGGACTTGCCGGAGCCGTTGGGGCCGAGGACGCCGACGGTGGAGCCGGTCTCCGGGGCGAGGACGACGCCGTCGAGGATGAGGCGCCCGTCGGTCCGCCGGCTCACCCGGTCGGCGCGGAGCCCGGTCCTCACAAGAGAAGCGTCGGTCACCGCGCCCTCCGCGTCCGGTACAGCACCGCCACGAACGCCGGCACCCCGATCAGCGACGTCACGACGCCCACCGGCACCTCCTGCGGGTCCAGGACGGTCCGGGCGAGGGTGTCGACCCACACCAGGAAGACCGCGCCGGCGAGGGCCGTGACCGGCAGCAGCCGGACGTGGCCGGGGCCGGTCAGGGCCCGGGTGGCGTGCGGCAGGACCAGTCCGACGAAGCCGATCGCCCCGGCCGAGCTGACCAGCGCGGCCGTGAGCAGGGCCGTGACGCACAGCAGCACCAGACGGGTCCGGGCCACGGACACGCCGAGCGCGGCCGCCGCGTCCTGCCCGAAGGCGAAGGCGTCGAGGGTACGGCCGTACGACAGGCACACCACGAGCGCCACCGCCAGGGCGGCCAGGCAGAGCCACACGTCGGTCCAGCCCGCGCCGCCGAGCGAGCCGAGCAGCCAGAACAGTACGCCCCGGGTCGTCTCGGCGTCGGCGGCCGTCATCACGACGAAGGAGGTGAGCGCGGAGAAGAGCTGCATGGCGGCGACGCCCGCCAGGACGACCAGGTCGGTGGTGCCGCCGAGGGTGTGGCTGAGCAGCAGCACCAGCGCGAAGGACACCAGGGCGCCGGCGAACGCACCGGCGGACACCGAGACGGCACCGCCGCCCACGCCGAGGACGACCACGAGCACCGCGCCGGTGGAGGCGCCCGAGGACACCCCGAGCACGAACGGATCGGCGAGCGGGTTGCGCAGCAGGGACTGCAGCACGGCCCCGCACACCGCGAGCCCGGCTCCGCACACGGCCGCGAGCAGGGTGCGCGGCAGCCGCAGCTGCCAGACGATCCCGTCCCGGATCGGCGTCAGGTCCGAGCTGCCGAGACCGAGGTGGGCGGCCACGACCGACCACACGTCGCCGACGCGGATGTCGGCGGGACCGATGGTGATGGCCACGGCGAGGGAGGCGACGAGCGCGACGGCCCCGGCCGCGCCCAGAGCGAGCCCGGCGCCGCGCCGGGGCCGGGCCCCGGCCGCCGGGCCCGCGACCTCCGGCAGGTCCCGGACGCTCACTCGGCCAGCCCGAACCGGCGCAGCCCGGCGGCGACCCGTTCCACGCCCTCGACCGTGCGGATGGTCGGGTTCATGGCCTGTCCGCTGAGCAGCACGTACCGCTTGTGCCGGACCGCTTCCATGTTCCTGGTGACCGGGTTGGACTCCAGGAAGGCGATCTTCTTCGCGGCCGACTCGGCGGTCTGTGACTTCCGGGTCAGATCGCCGATGACGAGGACCTCGGGGTCGCGGTCGGCGACCGTCTCCCAGTTGACCTGCGGCCACTCCTCGTGCGTGTCGTCGAAGACGTTCTTCGCGCCGAGTGCCCGGGTGATGATGCCGGGCGCTCCGCAACAGCCCGCCAGGTAGGGCGACTCGGAGTTGGCGAACCAGTACAGGAGGGTGACGTCGGAGGCGTCGATGTCCGAGGTGGCCTTCCGCATGCGCCGCTGGAGGGAGGCCACCAGCTCGTCGCCGCGTTCCGGCACTCCGAAGACGGTGGCCAGGTCCCGTACTTCGCCGTAGACGGTGTCGATGCCGAGCGCCTTGTCGCGCGCGCCGTCGCCGTTCCCCGAGTTGTCCTTGCCGGCGCAGTCGGACGGGGAGACGTACGTGGGCACGCCCAGTTTCTCGAACTGCTCGCGGGTGGCGACGCCGCCCTTGCCGAGGGTGGAGACGAAGGACGCGGCGACGAAGTCGGGGTCCGCGTCCAGGACCCGTTCGAAGGAGGGGTTGTCGTCGGCCAGGCGCGGCACCCGGGCGTTGGCCTTCTCCAGCCCCTTCAGCACGGGGTCCGTCCAGGTGGCCGTGCCCGCGAGGCGGTCGGCGAGGCCGAGGGAGAGCAGGATCTCGGTGGTGCCCTGGTTGAGGGAGACGGCGTGCTCGGGCACGGCCGGGACGCGCACCTCGTGGCCGCAGTTGTCCAGGGTGACGGCGGCCTTCGCGGGGCCGGCCTTCGCGTCGCCGCAGCCGGTCAGGAGCAGGGAGCCGGCCGCGAGCAGGACGGCGGCACGGGCAGGTGGGGCGAGGGGCACGGGGAACCAGTCCTCAGTCGTCGAGGGCCCGGTCGCGGGGCCCGGTCGTACGGTGCTCCCCCGCCGCGCGCCGGCCGCGGGGGCCGCCAGCAGGTCTTCGGACTCGGGTTCGTCCGGTGCGAGGCGCCTTCCCGGACGCCATTCGAGTCGTCCAGTGGCCGAGGCCCCGCCCGTCCCCCTCACCGCTGCGCGTCAGTTCCGGATTCGCACCGGATTCCCTGACCCACGTACATGGGTTCGACTGGCCTCGGCAAGCTATCACGGAGGGCCTCGGGGAATCACCGCGCGTCCTGCGTCGTTGTCGCGGCAGCAGCTCTTCCGCGACTTTCGAGGAGGCCGCCGGTGTACGGCGACGAGGCAACGGTCCGCAGGATCCTCACCGAGCTCGGCGACACCTGGGCCGTGGTGGGCCTGTCGTCGAACCAGCGGCGCGCGGCCTACGGCGTCGCCGCCGTGCTCCAGCGCTTCGGCAAGCGGGTCGTTCCCGTGCACCCCAAGGCGGAGACGGTGCACGGCGAGCAGGGGTACGCGAGCCTGGCGGACATCCCCTTCGACGTGGACGTCGTGGACGTGTTCGTGAACAGCGACCTCGCCGGGGCCGTCGCGGACGAGGCGGTCGCGAAGGGAGCGAAGGGCGTGTGGTTCCAGCTCGGCGTCGTCGACGAGGCGGCGTACGACCGGACCCGCGCGGCGGGCCTGGAGATGGTGATGGACCGCTGCCCGGCCATCGAGATCCCACGACTTCCCCAGGGCCGCGTACAGAATTCCTGAAGCGATTCCCAGGAAAACCCCGCGCCCGGTCAAGGCTGCACAACTCGTCTTCTGCCGCCGCCCGACCGATTCCTAACCTGAGGCCTCTTGCTCGCCGGACTCCCCGAGTTCACTGATGAGAGGCCCCTCGGTTCATGGAAAGAGACGGGCTGCGCCGGGACGTCGGACTGATCGGGCTCATGTGGGCCTCGGTCGGGTCCATCATCGGATCCGGTTGGCTGTACGGCGCCGAGAAGGCGGTCGTGGCGGCCGGTCCCGCGGCGATCCTGTCATGGCTCATCGGCGCGGTGGCGATCGTGCTGCTGGCCCTGGTGCACGCGGAACTGGGCGGCATGTTCCCGGTCGCGGGCGGCACGGCGCGCTATCCGCACTACGCGTTCGGCGGACTGGCCGGCATGTCCTTCGGCTGGTTCTCCTGGCTCCAGGCGGCGACGGTGGCACCGATCGAGGTCGAGGCCATGATCGGCTACGCGGGGCACTGGCACTGGGCGCAGGGTTTCCAGCACGCCAAGGACGGGACGCTGACGGCCAGTGGGTTCGTCGTCGCCGTGGTCCTCATGGCCGTGTTCGTCGTGATCAACTTCCTCGGCGTGCGGCTCCTGGCGCACACCAACAGCGCCGCCACCTGGTGGAAGGTGGCCGTCCCGCTGGCCGCGATCTTCATCATCGCGGCCGGCAACTTCCACCCGGGCAACTTCACCGAGCACGGCTTCGCCCCGTTCGGCGCCCACGGCGTGCTGAGCGCCGTCAGTTCCAGCGGCATCATCTTCGCCCTGCTGGGCTTCGAGCAGGCGATCCAGCTCGCGGGCGAAAGCCGCGACCCGGCGCGGGACCTGCCGCGCGCGACGATCGGCTCGGTCGCCATCGGCGCGGTCGTCTACCTCCTGCTCCAGGTCGTCTTCATCGCCGCCCTGCCGCCGGCGTCGTTCGCGCACGGCTGGACGAAGCTCGACTACCCGGGCATCAGCGGCCCCTGGGCGGGGCTGGCCACCCTGCTGGGACTCGGCTGGCTGAGCGTGGTGCTGTACCTGGACGCGGTGATCTCCCCGGGCGGCACCGGCCTGATCTACACGACGGCCACGTCCCGCATCTCCTACGGCCTGGCCCGCAACGGCTACGCGCCGAAGATCTTCACCCGCACCGACGCGCGCGGCGTGCCGTGGTTCGGGCTGATCGTCTCCTTCGTGACCGGCGTGGTCTGCTTCCTGCCGTTCCCGAGCTGGCAGCAGCTGGTCAGCTTCATCACCTCGGCGAGCGTCCTGATGTACGCGGGCGCCCCGCTGGCCTACGGCGTCTTCGCGGACCGGCTGCCGCACCGCGGGCGCCCCTACCGGCTGCCCGGCGGGAAGGTCGTCTCCCCGCTGTCGTTCGTGGTGGCCAACCTCATCATCTACTGGTCCACCTGGGACACCCTGTGGCGGCTCGGCGTGGCCATCGTCCTCGGTTACGTCCTGCTCGGCGGCTACGCCTGGTACGCCACCCGCAAGGGCCTGCCCGACGCTCCCCGGCTCGACTGGAGGGCCGCGCAGTGGCTGCCCGTGTACCTGGTCGGCATGGGCGTCATCTCCTGGCAGGGCGGGTTCGGGGGCCAGGGGCACATCGGGATGTGGTGGGACATGGCGGTCATCGCGGTGTTCTCGCTGGCGGTCTACTACTGGGCGCGGGCCTCGGCGTCACGGGCCGAGGAGATCGAGCGGAGCATCGAGGAGCTGGCCGTCACGGAGGTGCCCGCCCACTGAGACCCGCCTCCATAATGAGCCCATGACCCTCGCCGCCCCGCCCGCGAACTCCGGCGCCCCGCAACGCTTCCCAGTCGTTGTCGTCGGCGCCGGTCCCGCCGGGCTGACCGTCGGCAACATCCTGCGGGCCGCGTCCGTGGACTGCCTGGTGCTGGAGACCGAGACCCGGGAGTTCATCGAACAGCGGCCCCGGGCCGGCGTCATCGAGGAATGGGCCGTGCGGGGCCTGGAGAAGCGCGGCCTCGCCCGGAACCTGCTGGACCGCGCGGAGCTGCACACCGCGTGCGAGTTCCGCTTCGACGGGGAGCGGTACCGGTTCCCCTACGGCGAGCTGACGGGAAGTCACCACTTCGTATACCCGCAGCCGTTGCTGGTCACGGATCTGGTACGGGAGTACGCCGACGTGCGCGGCGGCCGGATCCGCTTCGGGGTCCGGGACGTGGCGGTGCACGACATCGACACCGACCGGCCGTCGGTGTCGTACCTCTGCCCGGACACGGGTGAACGGCAGGTCGTGCACTGCGACTTCATCGCCGGCTGCGACGGGGCGCGCGGAGTGACCCGGGCCTCGCTGCCGCCCGAGCGGGTCCGGATCGCGCGGCACGACTACGGCATCGGCTGGCTGGCGCTGCTCGCCGAGGCGCCGCCGTCCGCGGACTGCGTGCTGTTCGGCTGCCACACCCGCGGGTTCGCCGGCCAGATGCCCCGCAGCCCGGAGGTGACCCGCTACTACCTCCAGTGCCCGCCGGGCGACGATCCGGAGAACTGGCCGTACGAGCGGGTCTGGGCGGAGCTCCAGGAGCGGCTCGGGGCGGCCGGGGTGCCGCCGCTGACGGAGGGCCGGCTGATCGAGAAGCGCGTGCTGGACATGCACGACTACGTGGTCGAGCCGATGGTGTCCGGCCGGCTCTTCCTCGCCGGCGACGCCGCCCACCTCGTCGCCCCCATCGCCGCCAAGGGCATGAACCTCGCCCTGCACGACGCCTTCCTGCTGGGCGACGCCCTGGTGGCCCACCTGACCACGGGTGACGACAGCGGCCTGGCCGGCTATGGGGAGGCGTGCCTGCGGCGGGTGTGGGACTCCCAGGAGTTCTCGCAGTGGCTGTCCGAGGTGTACCACGGCACGGCGGCGGGCGACCCGTTCCGCGCGGGCACCACGCTGGCCCGGCTGCGCCGCCTGTTCACCTCGCCCGCGGCGGCCGCCGCCTTCGCCGAGCAGTATCTCGGGACGGCCGCGCGGTACTGACTCAGTCGTGCGGGGGGCGGTCGCTGAGCCGGTGGTCGGCCACGTTCAGCGCCTCGTCCACGAGCCGGCGCAGATGGCCGTCGCGGAGTGCGTAGATCACCCGGCGGCCCTCCTTGCGCGTGTTCACCAGGCCCGCGAGGCGCAGCCGCGCCAGGTGCTGGCTGACAGCGGGCCGCGCCGCGCCGCACGCCTCCGTGAGGGTCGTGACATCGGCCTCTCCCCTGGTCAGGGCGTGCAGCAGGGTGAGCCGGGTGCGGTCGCCGAGCAGGGCGAGCAGTTCGGCGGCGAGCGCGAACTGCTCCTCGCCGGGGCTGCGCGGGTGCGCATCGTGCGCAGGTGACAGGTGCATGCGTGCGCTCATACGCACATAATGGCGCCGTGGGCGTGCGCACGTCCACCCCCGCGCACCGGAAGGAGATCCACGTGAGCGACCACCGGCACGAGCACTCCCATGAGCACCGGCACGGCCTGCGGCACCGGCTGGGCCACCTCCTCACCCCGCACTCCCATGAGACGGCCGACAAGGTGGACTCCGCCCTGGAGTCCTCGGCCCGCGGGATGCGGGCGCTCTGGGTCTCGCTCGCGGTGCTCGGCGTGACGGCGCTGGCGCAGGCGGTCGTGGTGGCCCTCTCCGGCTCGGTGGCGCTGCTCGGGGACACGGTGCACAACGCGGCGGACGCGCTGACCGCCGTCCCCCTCGGCATCGCCTTCGTGCTGGGCCGGCGCGCGGCCACCCGCCGCTTCACCTACGGCTACGGGCGGGCCGAGGACCTGGCCGGCCTGGTGATCGTGCTGACGATCGCCGCGTCGGCGGCCTTCGCGGGGTGGACGGCGATCGACCGCCTCCTCGACCCGCGCCCGGTCCAGCACGTCCCGGCGGTCGCCGTGGCCGCTGTCGTCGGATTCGCGGGCAACGAGTGGGTGGCCCGCTACCGCATCCGCGTCGGCCGCGCGATCGGCTCCGCCGCGCTGGTCGCCGACGGGCTGCACGCCCGCACCGACGGTTTCACCTCACTGGCCGTGCTGCTGGGCGCCGGAGGCTCGGCCCTGGGCTGGCAACTGGCGGATCCGATCGTCGGGTTGGCGATCACGGCGGCGATCGCCCTGGTGCTGCGGGACGCGGCCCGGGAGGTGTTCCGGCGGGTGCTGGACGCCGTCGACCCGGCCCTGGTGGACCGGGCCGAGCGCGCGCTGACGGAGGTTCCCGGGGTGCGCGGGGTGGGTGAGCTGCGGCTGCGCTGGATCGGGCACCGGCTGCGCGCCGAGGTGGCGGTCGTGGTGGACGGCACCGTGACGGTGCGCGAGGCCCACCGCATCGCCGTCGACGCCGAGCACGCGCTGCTGCACGCCGTACCCCGCCTGACCGCCGCCCTGGTCCACGCCGACCCGGAACCGGCCCCCGGCGAGACCGACCCGCATCTGCCCCTGGCCCATCACGCGGCGGCGTAGCTCAGGCGACTCCGAGCCCCTCCAGCACCACCGCGCCCGGCAGTTCCGCGAAGGCCTTGCCCGGGACCAGGAGCTTGCCGCGCCGGCGGCCGCTGCCTACGAGGACGTACGGCAGGTCGGCGACGGCCGCGTCGACCAGCACGGGCCAGCCGCCGGGCAGTCCGAGCGGGGTGATGCCGCCGTACTCCATGCCGGTCTCACCGGTCGCGGTGTCCATCGGGGCGAACGAGGCCTTGCGGACGCCGAGGTGACGGCGGACGACACCGTTCACGTCGACCCGGGTGGTGGACAGCACGACACACGCGGCGAGCGTGGTCTCGCCGCCGCGCCTGCCCGCGACCACCACGCAGTTCGCGGACTGCTCCAGCAGCTCCCGGCCGTAGTGCTCGACGAAGGTGGCGGTGTCGGCCCACTCCGGGTCGGTGTCGACGTAGACGATCTCCTCGACGGGGACGCTGCCCGCCCAGTGGCGTACGGCGTCGGCGACCGGGCCGGTGAGTTCGTCGAGGCAGTCGGGGGCCGGACGGGCGTTGTCGAAGTGTCCGATGGGTGCGCGCATGACCGCACGCTAGCAACTCCGAGGGCTCCCCGGGCGGGCGGTTCAGGGCACGGGCGGCACCGAGACGGCCATGACCATCTCCATCGGCACCTCGCCGGTGTTGCCGTATGTGTGCGGGACGTTGGCCTCGAAGTGGACGCTGGCGCCCGCCGGGACGCGGTGCTCGACCCCGTCGACGGTGAGCGTCAGCTCGCCCGCCGTGACGTGGAGCAGCTCGGTGGTGCCGGCGGGGTGCGGGTCCGACGGGCTGCTCTCGCCGGGCATGAGCCGCCAGTCCCACATCTCCAGCGGTCCGGGCGCCTCCGTGCCCGCGAGGAGCCGGTTGTAGCTGCCGGCGTCGGTGTGCCACAGCCGGACGGCCTGGTCGGCGGGAACGATGTGGACGTTCGGGCCCTGTTCGTAGTCGAGCAGGGTGGTGATGCTGACGCCGAGGGCGTCGCCGATCTTGACGACGGTGCCGAGGCTGGGGTTGGTGCGGGCCTGCTCGATCTGGATGAGCATGCCGCGGCTGACGCCTGCCCGGGCGGCGAGCACGTCCAGGGTGAAGCCGCGCACCGCGCGCCAGTGCTTGACGCTGCGCGCCAGGGACTGGGTCAGCAGGTCGAGGTCCGACACGTTCCGTCCAATATTCTGTATGACACAGTGCAACAGGATGCACTATGGTGTGGTTGACCTGATCGTTTACTGAACTGTACTGCGAGGCATCCGTCCCATGACAGCGCTCTTCGCCCTGGCCACCAGCCTGTTGTGGGGACTGGCCGACTTCGGCGGGCGGACTGCTGACCCGGCGCACGCCCGCGCTGACGGTGGTCGTGGTCTCGCAGTCGATCGCGGTGGTCGTCCTCGGCGCGCTGGTGGTGGCGACCGGCGGATGGAGCGAGGCGGGACCGCAGCTGTGGTTCGCCGTGGCCGCCGGTCTCGTGGGGCCGGTGGCGATGCTCGCGTTCTACAAGGCGCTCGCGCTGGGGCCGATGGGCGTGGTCTCGCCGCTGGGCTCGATCGGCGTGGCGGTGCCGGTCGGGGTGGGCCTGATGCTGGGCGAGCGGCCCGGGGTGCTCCAGTTCCTCGGCATCCTGGTCGCCGTCGCCGGTGTCTGCCTCGCCGGCGGCCCGCAGTTCCGGGGCGCGCCCGTCCAACGCCAGGCCATCGCCCTGACCCTGCTCGCGGCGTTCGGCTTCGGTGCGGTGATGGCCCTGATCGCCGAGGCGTCGACGACGCTCACCGGCCTGTTCCTGGCCCTGTTCGTGCAGCGGGTGACGAACGTCGCCGCCGGCGGACTGGCGCTGTGCGTGTCGGTGCGGCGCGGGATGCCCGCCCTTCCGGCGGACGGCTTCCCCTGGCGCTCCCTGCCGGCGCTCGCCTTCGTCGGCCTCGCGGACGTCGCCGCCAACGGCACGTACTCGATCGCCGCGCAGCACGGCCCGGTCACCGTCGCCGCCGTCCTGGCCTCCCTCTACCCGGTGGTGACGGCCGTGGCCGCGCGCGGCATCCTCCGCGAACGGCTCCGGGCCGTGCAGGCCGCCGGCGCGGGGCTGGCGCTGGTCGGGACGGTGTTGCTGGCGTCGGGCTGAGCCCGGACGGTCAGGACCCCGGTTCCAGCTCGGCGAGTCCGGCCGCCGCCTCCTCGTCCAGCTCGGCGAGTCGCGCCGCGGTCTCCTCGTCCAGGCCCGACAGCGCGCGCAGCTGCTCGGGCGTGACGCCCTCCGGGATCGGCACCGGCGGCGGGGTGCGCAGGGGCGGCTGCCAGCCGTCGGCGGGGGTCCAGCGCCGGACGACACGGGCCGGCGCGCCCGCCACCACGGCGTGGTCCGGCACCGTGCCCCGGACCACCGCGCCCGCGGCCACCACCACGTTCCGCCCGACGCGGGCACCCGGCAGGATCACCGCCCCCGTGCCGATCCAGCAGCCGGGCCCGATCTCGACCGGCTCCATCCGCGGCCACTGCTTGCCGATCGGCTCGTGCGGGTCGTCGTAGGAGTGGTTCGTGGACGTGACGTAGACGTACGGGCCGAAGTAGCAGTCGCTGCCGATGGTGACGGTCGTGTCGGCGATGAGGTGGCTGCCGCGGCCCAGGACGACGCCGTCGCCGAGGCGCAGGATCGGGTCCGGACCGAGGTCGAGGTCGGGCATCAGGCCCGCGGTGAGGGTGACCTGCTCGCCGATGATGCAGTGGGAGCCGAGGTGGATCCAGGGTTCGCCGAAGACCGTGCCGAGCGGGAAGGCGAGTCTGGTACCTGTTCCCATCGCGCCGAACCGGTAGCGCCCGGGGTGCTCGGCCGTGACGGACCCCGTCCGTTGCAGCCAGGCCCAGCCGGCGTGGACGGCGCGCTGCGCGAGACCCCGCCGCCAGGATGAGAACGTGTTCCTGCGCTTCGGCACCCGCTCACCGTACTCAGCGGTAGCTCGTCACGCGGCGTCGGAGGCCTGTGATCTTCGCCCCATCGAGTGGCGTACGGTTTGCGCGTTGTCGACGACGTTGTGGAGGCGGACATGGGACAGCGGGCGATGATCACCGGGATCGGCGGCCGGGAGCCGGAGATCGACGAGACGGCGTTCGTGGCGCCCACGGCGTCGGTGATCGGGAGCGTGACGCTGGGCGTCGGCGCGAGTGTCTGGTACGGGGCCGTGCTGCGCGGGGACGTCGAGTCGATCTCGGTGGGGGCGAGCAGCAACGTGCAGGACAACTGCACGCTCCACGCCGACCCGGGGTTTCCGGTGAGCGTGGGTGAGCGGGTCAGTATCGGGCACAACGCGGTGGTGCACGGGGCGACCGTCGAGGACGACTGCCTGATCGGGATGGGGGCGACCGTGTTGAACGGGGCCGTCATCGGGGCCGGGTCGCTGGTCGCCGCGCAGGCCTTGGTGCCGCAGGGGATGGTGGTGCCGCCGGGGTCGCTCGTCGCGGGTGTGCCGGCCAAGGTAAAGCGGCCTCTTACAGAGGAAGAGCGGCAGGGCATCACCCTCAACGGCGGGATGTACGCCGAGTTGGCGCAGGCGCATCGTGAGGTGCATGCGTAGGTTGTTCGGCGGGTGCGGGTTCGTGGGGGCTGGTCGCGCAGTTCCCCGCGCCCCTAAGGAACCTGCGGTTCTGCCGCTTCCAGGTTCTGCCCCGCCTTCTTCGCCTTGCGCTTGAGTACCAGCATGGACGTCAGGCCGACGAGGACCGCCGCCACCAGGCCCAGCCACGAGAAGCGCTTCAGCCAGGACTCGGCGACGATGCCGACGTAGTAGATGACCGCCGTCGTGCCGCCCGCCCAGACGATGCCGCCGAGGACGTTGGCGATGAGGAACTTCCAGTACGGCATGCGCAGCACACCGGCGAGGGGGCCCGCGAAGATGCGGAGCAGGGCGACGAAGCGGCCGAAGAAGACGGCCCACATGCCCCACTTCTCGAAGGAGCGCTCCGCGGTGGCGATGTGGCCCTCGCTGAAGTGCTTGGGGAACTTCCCGCCCAGCCAGGCCAGCAGGGGCCGCCCGCCCTTGCGGCCGATGGCGTAGCCGATGGAGTCGCCGATGATCGCGCCGGCCGTGGCGCTGGCGCCCAGGACGACGGGGTCGATGTCGCCGTGCTGGGAGGCGAGCAGCGCGGACGAGACGAGGATGATCTCGCCCGGCAGCGGAATGCCCAGGCTCTCCAGGCCGATGACCACTCCCACCAGCGCGTAGACGGCGACCGCGGGTACGGTTTCGAGCCACTCCTGGACGTGCAACGCCGGATCCTTTCCCTGTGCTTCCCTGCGAGCACGGGAAGCCTACCGGGTCATAGGACGCCCCTCGCGGCTCAGGCGTTCCAGCTCCACTCGGCGACTTCGGGCAGGTCCGTGCCGTGCTCGCGGATCCAGGCGTGGTGGCGGGTGCGGGCGTCGGCCATCCGCTGGCGTACGGCCGTGGCGCGCACCGCCAGGCCCGGGACGCGGTCGATGACGTCCATGACGAGGCGGTAGCGGTCGAGGTCGTTGCGGACGACCATGTCGAACGGCGTGGTGGTGGTGCCGGCCTCCTTGTAGCCGCGCACGTGCAGGTGCTGGTGGCCGGTGCGGCGGTAGGCGAGGCGGTGGATCAGCCACGGGTAGCCGTGGTAGGCGAAGATCACCGGCTTGTCGGTGGTGAAGAGGCCGTCGTACTCGAAGTCGTTCATGCCGTGCGGGTGCTCCTCGCGGGGCAGCAGCCGGGCCAGGTCGACGACGTTGACCACGCGGACCGCCAGCTCGGGCAGGTACCGGCGGAGCAGGTGCGCGGCGGCCAGGGTCTCCTGGGTGGGCACGTCGCCCGCGCAGGCCAGGACGACGTCGGGCTCGCTGCCGTCCTCGGTGCCCGCCCACTCCCAGATGCCGGCGCCGCGGGCGCAGTGCACCCGGGCCTCGTCCATCGACAGCCAGTCGAAGCAGGGCTGCTTGCCGGCCACGATCACGTTGACGTAGTCGCGGCTGCGCAGGGCGTGGTCCGCGACGGACAGCAGGGTGTTGGCGTCCGGCGGGAGGTAGACCCGGACGACCTCGGGGCTCTTGTTGAGGACGTGGTCGACGAAGCCGGGGTCCTGGTGGGAGAAGCCGTTGTGGTCCTGCCGCCACACGTGGGAGGTCAGCAGGTAGTTGAGGGAGGCGATGGGGACCCGCCACGGCAGCCGGCGGGAGGTGCGCAGCCACTTGATGTGCTGGTTGACCATGGAGTCGACGATGTGCACGAAGGCCTCGTAGCAGGAGAACAGCCCGTGCCGGCCGGTGAGGAGGTAGCCCTCCAGCCAGCCCTGGCAGAGGTGTTCGGAGAGGACCTCCATCACCCGGCCGTGCCGGTCCAGGTGCTCGTCGACGTCGAGTGTCTCGGCCTGCCAGGTCTTTCCGCTGGCGTCGAAGACGGCCTGGAGCCGGTTGGAGGCGGTCTCGTCCGGGCCGACCAGGCGGAAGTCGCGGCGGTCGGCGGTGTCCCGCATGACCCGGGCGAGCAGGTCGCCGAGGACGCGGGTGGGCTCGTGCGTCGTCGTGCCCGGCTTGTCGACGGGGACGGCGAAGTCGTCCAGGGACGGGACCGGCAGGTCGCGCACGAGCAGTCCGCCGTTGGCGTAGGGGGTGGCGCCGAGCCGCCTGCTGCCCTCGGGAACGCAGGCGAGGACGTCGGCGACCGGGCGGCCCTGGGCGTCGAACAGTTCCTCGGGCCGGTACGAGCGCAGCCACGCCTCCAGTTGCCGCAGATGGTCGGGGTTGTCGCGGACGCCCGACAGCGGCACCTGATGGGCGCGCCAGGTGTTCTCCACGGGCTCGCCGTCGACCTCGGCGGGGCCGGTCCAGCCCTTCGGGGTGCGCAGCACGATCACCGGCCAGTGCGGGCGCTCGGTCGCGCCCTCCTCGCGGGCGGCGCGCTGGGCCTCGGTGATGCGGTCGAGGGCGGTGTCCATCGCCTCGGCCATGGCGCGGTGGACGGTGGCCGGATCGTCACCGGCGACGTGGATCGGGTCGTGGCCGTAGCCGCGCAGGAGCGCGTCGAGCTCCTCCCGGGGCAGACGGGACAGCACGGTCGGATTGGCGATCTTGTAGCCGTTGAGGTGCAGGATCGGCAGGACGGCGCCGTCGTGGACGGGGTCGAGGAACTTGTTGGCGTGCCAGGACCCGGCGAGCGGGCCGGTCTCCGCCTCGCCGTCGCCGATCACGCAGGCGGCCAGCAGGCCCGGGTGGTCCAGGGCGGCGCCGTAGGCGTGGGCCAGGGAGTAGCCGAGTTCGCCGCCCTCGTGGATCGAGCCGGGGACCTCCGGGGCGACGTGGCTGGGCACGCCGCCAGGGAACGAGAACTGCCGCAGCAGCAGCTCCATGCCCTGCGCGTCCCGCGTCACGTCCGGGTACTTCTCGCTGTAGCTGCCCTCCAGCCAGGAGTTGGCGAGGACCGACGGCCCGCCGTGCCCCGGGCCCCAGATGCACAGGGCGTCCAGCTCGCGCGCCTTGATCACGCGGTTGAGGTGCGTGTACACGAGGTTCAGCCCGGGCGAGGTGCCCCAGTGCCCCAGCAGCCGCGGCTTGATGTGGTCGGGCCGCAGCGGCTCGGTCAGCAGCGGGTTCGCCAGCAGATAGATCTGACCGGCCGCCAGGTAGTTGGCGGCCCGCCAGTGGGCGTCCAGCGCGCGCAGTTCCTCGTCGGTCGGTGCGGTCGGGCTGTCCTGGCGCGGGGCCTCGGGCATGGGTGACTCCCTGGGTTCTGCGGCGGCCTCAGGAGGAGTACCAGTCTGTTCCGGTTCGATGCCCGGCGCCTCTCGGCCGTGCGTCACCCTGCTGTCGGGTGCGCGCCGGTCAGCCGCCCACCCGAACGCTCGTCCGCAGCCGCAGATCCCGGGACGACGCCCCGATCCACAGGGTGCGCGGGCCGGTGCCGAGCACCCAGTCGTGGACCCCCGGGTCCCAGGAGGACAGGGTCCGCGGCTCGACCCGTACGGTGATACGCCGTTCCTCCCGCGCCCGCAGCGCGAGCCGCCGGTATCCGGCCAGCACGCGAACCGGCTGGTCGAGCGGGAGGTCCGGGGAGGGCCCCGCGTACACCTGCGGCACGTCCACGCCGTCGCGCGGGCCGGTGTTGCGGACCGTGAAGGCGACGTCGAGGCCGTCGGGCGTCCAGTGCGCGTCCGGGTCCGTATAGGCGAAGGACGTGTAGGACAGCCCGTGGCCGAAGGGGAACAGCGGCCGCACGTCCTCGGCGTCGTACCAGCGGTGGCCGACGTGAATGCCCTCCGTGTACTCCTCCGTCCCGGCCACGCCCGGGTAGCGGCGCGGGTCGCCGGCCACGGGGTGGTGGTCGTCGTCGGTGGGGAAGCTCTGGGTGAGGCGGCCGCCGGGGTCGCACTCGCCGTACAGGACGGCGGCGGTGGCGGCGGCGCCCTCCTGGCCCGGGTAGTACATCTGGAGCACGGCCCCGGTGCGCTCCAGCCACGGCATCGAGGTGGCGGACGAGGTGTTGAGGACGACGGTGGTGCGCGGGTTGGCCGCCGTCACGGCCTCGATCAGCCGCTCCTGGTTGCCGGGGAGGGCGATCGTCGTGCGGTCCTGGCCCTCGATGGCGTCCTCGTAGGCGAAGAGGACGACGTCCCGGGCGGACCGGGCGGACCGTACGGCCTCGGCGACATCGCCGGCCCGGGTCGCGTCCGTGATGCGGCGCAGCCGGAACAGCCCACCGGCGTCGCCGCCCCGCGCGGTGATCGACAGCCGGTGCGGGCCCCTGGTGAGTCTCAGGGTTTTGCGGCGCACGGACAGGCCGTCGTCCGCGTGCGTGAGCAGGCCGCCCATGAAGTACTCGTTCCAGCCGGGCATCAGCGGGAAAAGCTCCTCGCCGTCGAGGCGGACCTTCGGGCGGAGCGGGGGCGGGCCGGAATAGTGCAGGACGAAGGTCCAGTCCTCAACCTCGGCTTCGGCTTCGGCTTCGGTGACGGTGAGGGTGCCGTCGTAGGTCCAGGTCCGGCCGGCCTCGACGCGCTGGGCCTCGGTGTCGAAGGCGGGGTCGAGCGCGCTCGCCGGGACGGGCTTGCCGAAGACGTCCTCGCCGAGTGCGTAGGTCACCCGTGCGGCCCGCGAGCGGATGGCGTCGAGGGGGCTGTCGGCGTGCTCGGGCACGACGTGGGCGCTGCCGCCGCCGCTGACCAGGGGCCGGGCGCCGGTCGGCCCGATCACCGCCACGCTTCCGGCGCCGGCCAGGGGCAGGGTGCCGTGCTCGTTGCGCAGGAGGACGGCACCCGCCTCGGCGACCTCGCGTGCGACGGCCGCGCCGGCCTTCGCGTCACGGTCCCGGCGGTGCGGGGCGGTGCCGTCGAGCAGCCCGAAGCGGTCCATGACGCCCAGGACGCGGCGGACGGCCCGGTCGACGTACCGCTCGGGCACGGTGCCGTCCCGTACGGCCGAGGCGAGTGCCGTGCCGAAGTGGGTGCCGTCGGGCATCTCCATGTCGAGGCCCGCGAGGAGCGCCCCGCGCGTGCTGTGCGCGGCCGACCAGTCGCTCATCACCCAGCCGGTGAAGCCCCACCGCTCGCGCAGCACGCCGGTGAGCAGCGCCTCGTTCTCGCAGGCGAAGGTGCCGTTGACCTTGTTGTACGCGCCCATGACCGCGCCGGTGCCGGCGGCGACGGCCGCCTCGAAGCCGCGCAGCTCCGTCTCGTGCAGGGTCCGCTCGTCGACGCGCACGTCGACCGACATACGGTCGCGCTCCTGGTTGTTCAGCGCGAAGTGCTTGACGGTCGCGATGAGTCCCTCGCCCTGGATGCCCTCGATCTCGGCGGCGACCAGGTGGGCGGAGAGCACTGGATCCTCGCTGAAGGTCTCGAAGTTGCGGCCGGCGTACGGGGTGCGGATGAGGTTGACCATCGGGGACAGCAGCACGTCCTGGCCGAGGGCGCGGCCCTCCCGTCCTATGACCTGGCCGTAGCGGCGGGCCAGGCCGGGGTCGAAGGCGGAGGCCAGCAGGACGGGGGCGGGCAGGGCCGTGGCGTGCCGGGTGACGCGGACACCGGCCGGGCCGTCGGCGAGGCGCAGCGGCGGGATGCCGAGGCGCTCCACCCCGGGCACGTAGCCCGCCTGGCCGAGCGGGTGCAGGTCGGTGGCGCCGTGCAGCAGGGAGATCTTCTCGTCGCGGGTGAGCCGGGCGAGCAGCGCCTCGACGCGTGCGCCGGCGCCGGCGCCCGGGGTGTGACCGCCCCGCGCGTGAGCACGGGACGGCGGGGTGAGCCCCCCGGCGGCCGCCGCGGCGACGGCGACCGCTCCGCCGAGCAGACGCAGGGCGGAGCGCCGGGGGAATCGCCGGGGGAATCGGGGCGCGGTGTCGGTCATGGAACGCACTATGCGCCAGGCCCGTCTTGCCGCCCCGCCGGACACCACCGGCAGGGCGGGTGAACCTCTTCCCGGGCATCGACGGCGTGTCACCTGGCCGGGTGACACGGGGGTCGGGGCCATGTGGCGGCGAGGCAGCGGGGGCGGGGCCGCCAGCCGCAGCTCGCGCCGGCGGGCCACCGGGCCACCCGGGCCACCCGGCCACCCGGCCACCCGGCCACCCGGCCACCCGGCCACCCGGCCACCCGGCCACCCGGCCAGGGTGCCACCCGGGCCACCCGGCCATCGGGCCATCGGGCCATCGGGCCACCGGGCCACCGAGCCACCCGGCCACCGAGCCACCGAGCCACCGAGCCACCCGGCCACCGGGCCACCGGGCCACCGGGCCACCGGGCCACCGGGCCAGGGTCCCGCATCGGGGCAGGGCGTCGCATCGGGGCAGGGCGTCGCCGGGTGGCCCGGAGCCATGGCCGGAGGCCGTGGCCTGTGCCCCGCCGCCGCCCCGCGGCCCTACCGCAACGCCGCAGTGTGGAGCGTCGACACGGCGTCGGTCACCATGTCCGTCGCGGGAGCGAGGGCATCGGTGCCGGACGCGCCCGTGTCGGCGTGGGCCGGCTCCGGCTCGGCCTCACCGCAGCACCCCGCCTGCGCGAACCGCGTCCCGGAGCGCTCGGGCGGCGGTGCCTCGGGCGTGGTCCGCGGCGGCCCGGGCCGGTGCCCGGGCGGGGCGTGGTCGTCCGGGCCCCGCTGCTCGCGCCGGCTCTCCCGAGGGGCGTCCTCGGCGCGCTTCTCCCGGGACGGTCCCGCGCCCTCGGGGGCGGCCACGGCGGTCACCGGTTCCAGCGCCCAGCGTTGGGCCTCGGAGCCGTC
This sequence comes from Streptomyces lomondensis, assembly GCF_014651035.1. Classification (GTDB taxonomy): domain Bacteria; phylum Actinomycetota; class Actinomycetes; order Streptomycetales; family Streptomycetaceae; genus Streptomyces; species Streptomyces lomondensis. Next base: position 64,815 of record NZ_BMWC01000004.1, on the reverse strand, counting down.
GCGCCCGGTGACGATCACGTCCCGGCCCTTGCCGGCGGCGACGGCCAGTCCCTTGCCGGCGCGGGGCAGGAGTTCGCCGCGCACGGTCAGGTCGTAGCGCACGACCCCGGCGTGCACCAGGCAGCCGGCCAGGACGACCGAGCCGTCGGCGGGGTCGGAGCCGAGGCAGCGGGTGGGGTCGGCGGCGCTGCGCAGCAGGCCGTCGTCCTGGTACGACCACTGCGGGGAGCCGGCGGAGCAGGCGGTGAGCACGACGCGGGCGTCGGCCCGGCCCCGGACGTCGAGGCAGAGCCCGGCGTCGAGGTTGCGCAGCCGCCCACGGGCCACTTCGGCGGGACCGCCCGCGGAGGCGGCCGCGGGGGCACCGGCCGCGGACGACTCCGTGGACGAGGAACCCACGGCGTCCGGGTCGACGGAGTGGCCGCTGACCGCTCCCCAGGTGGCCTGCGGGCCGGTCGTACCGCCCTCCTCCGACCAGCCCCGGGCGGCGAGCAGCGTCGCGAGCAGCACGAGGGAGGTCACCCCGACCGCGGCGGCCAGCGCCTTCGCGTGCCGTCTCGGCTGCCCGGACCGGCCGCCCGCCGGCAGCGCACGGGCCTGGAGGCGATGGCGGCCGCCGACGGGCAGGGCGCTCCCGCCCTCGTCGCGGCCCGGCCGTGACGCGAGGTAGCGGCGGGCGCCCCAGCCGAGCACGGTTTCGGCGAGCAGGTCCTCCAAACCGCCCTCGAAATGGCTGAGTTGCTCGGCGGCGTGCCGGCAGTAGCGACAGGCCATGAGATGCCGTTGCACATCCGGCAGCAAGGCCCCGCCGCGGCGCATCGGAACGTCCAGCAGGCGGTTGTAGAAGCGGCATTCCCGCGTCGGCGCGAGTTCCCGGTGCGCCCGTACGCACCCGGCCCGGAATTGCTCGCGCGCCTGCTCCAGCGCGGTCGACGCGGTACCGGCGTCCACCCCCAGCAGACCGGCCGGTACGGATAGGGGCTCGGCCTCCACCTCCGTGTGCCAGAGCAGGCATTGGGAAGCCCCCGGAAGGGCCCGGAATGCACGCTCGGCGAGGCGTCGCCTTTCGGGTGTCACGGACCGGGCGGCGCGCAGACCGCGGGCGCCGACGGTTTTGCGGAGTTCCGGCAGCACTCCGGAAATACCGTCGTCGGCCGCCCACTCCCCGACCGTGTCCCGCACGGCCGCGAGCAGCCGCGGACGCAGGGCGCCGCCGCCCGGCCGGGCGAGTTCCCGGCGGAACGCGGCGGCGGCAGCCATCGACGCGGAATCCGCCGAGGAGGCCAGACAGATCACTGCGTACTCGTAGACCGCCCGCCAGTGCCGCGCCAGCAACAGCGCGACGGCACGCGGGCCTTCACCGGGCTCGCCGACCCGGGCGAGGAGATTGCGGTCGGACTCCGCGGGCCTCGCTCCGGGGCGCGGCGGGTACGGCGGGCGTGGGGGGTAGCGGGATTGCACGGAACCATTTCCTTCCAGCCGCAGGACGGCATGCGAATTGCGCGTCCGTCGGAAAGCAGGTGCGTGATTGGTGCATACCTGGGCCGTGTCAACTGCGGACTCGGCTGTGAGGCGGCTCACTTTCGCACATACGACTCACAGGTAACAAGGAGTTCGGATGACCCAAGTTCAAAACGCGGGGAATTCAGATCTGTTACCGTCGGTATCCGCACCGGCTTTCGAAAAGCTGCCGCTCAGCGCGCCAAGTTGTGTGTGAACAAGGGCGATTGGTGCACGAAATCTCCTCCTCCACAGCGCTCTCGCATGCGGCTCTCGGCGCACTCCCAGCTCCGCCCGCCAGCATGGGCCGCATGAGCGCCCCCCACCCTTCCGACGCTTCCGCCGCCCGCTCCGTCCGCAAGGCGGTCGTCCCGGCCGCCGGTCTCGGCACCCGCTTCCTGCCAGCCACGAAGGCGACCCCCAAGGAGATGCTGCCGGTCGTCGACAAGCCGGCCATCCAGTACGTCGTCGAGGAGGCGGCAGCGGCGGGACTCGACGACGTCCTGATGGTCACGGGCCGGCACAAGCGGGCCCTCGAGGACCACTTCGACCACGCCTTCGAACTGGAACAGGCCCTCACGGCCAAGGGAGACACCGTGCGGCTGGACGCGGTGCGCGACCCGGCGCGGCTGGCGAGCATCCACCACATCCGGCAGGGCGACCCGCTCGGCCTCGGCCACGCCGTGCTCTGCGCCCGCCGGCACGTCGGCGACCAGCCCTTCGCGGTCCTCCTCGGCGACGACCTGATCGACCCGCGCGAGACGCTGCTCAGCCGGATGCTCGACGTCCGCGAGCGCCGGCTCGGCAGCGTGGTCGCCCTGATGGAAGTCCCGCCCGAGCAGATCCACCTCTACGGCTGCGCCGCCGTCGAGCCGGCCGGCGAAGAGGACGTCGTCCGCGTCACCGGCCTGGTCGAGAAGCCGGCCCCGCACACCGCGCCGAGCCGTTACGCCGTCATCGGCCGCTACGTCCTCGACCCGGCCGTCTTCGGCGTCCTGGAGCGCACCCCGCCGGGCCGGGGCGGCGAGATCCAGCTGACCGACGCCCTCCAGGAACTGGCCGCGGGCGGCACGGTGCACGGAGTCGTCTTCAAGGGCCGGCGCTACGACACCGGCGACAAGGCCGACTATCTGCGCACGGTGGTGCGGCTGGCCTGTGAACGCCCCGATCTGGGGCCGGAGTTCGTGGCGTGGCTCAAGGGGTTCGTCGCGGAGTTGGGCGACGCGCTCCCCTCGCGGCGGGACATCGCGGCCTGACGCGCGAGGGCCCCGGCACGTGGCCGGGGCACCGCTCACGCATCGGGCGGATCAGCCGTTGGGACGCAGCGTCCACACCACGGTCATCTCGCCGGTGACGGCGCCGTCCGCCCGCTGGATGGCGATGGCCACCGGGAACTCGGGCCGTTCACCGGCGTCCAGTTCCGCGACGACCTCGGCGGCCGGGCGGCCGAGCGTGGCGGTGGCGGTGACGGCGCCCATCGCCAGCTTCTTGTAGGAGATCTCGGCGCTGACGGCGAGCGGCACGGCCCGCGAGAGCTGGTCCCCGAACGCGGCCAGCACGATCGCCCCGCTCGCGGACTCCCCGAGCGTGAACATCGCACCGGCGTGCGGGCCGCCCACGTGGTTGTGGTACTCGCTCTGGTCCGGCAGCGACACCACGGCCCGCTCCGGCGTGGTCTCCAGGAACTCGAGGTTCAGGGTCCGGGCCATGGGCACCGTGGCGGCGAGCATCTCGCCGATGGACATCTGGTCTGCGCTCATGGCCGCATGTTACTCACGAGTAGAGACGGCTGGCCAGGCCGGTGTGACGACCGCCGCACGGGTCCGCGGCACGCCGGTTCGACTCCGTGCCGCCCCCGGCACGCCGGTTGGCTCCGTCCCGTCCCTGCGTTGCTACGTCTCCGTCCACGAGCGGTGACCGAATCGTGTCCGGAGCGCGGCTAGGGTTGCTGCCCATGTGGCCAGGACAGCAGCCGCCCGGGGGCGAGCAGAACCCGCAAGCGAACAACCCGTACCAGCAGCCGGGGTACCAGCAGCCGAATCCGTATCAGCAGCCGGGGTACCAGCAGCCCCACCCCTATGGGCAGCCGCCGCAGCAGCCGCCGCAGCCGCAGTGGGGCGCCCCCGCGCCGGCCGGCGCGCCGCAGCCCCCGCCGGGCGGTGGCGGCGGCAACCGGACGAAGCTGGTCGCGATCATCGCCGCGACGGCGGTGGTCGTGGCGGCCGGCGTCACCGGCTTCCTGGTGCTGGGCGGCGACAAGGACGACACCGCGGACGGCGGCGGCAAGAGCGACAAGGCGTCGGTGAGCCCGTCGGCCTCGGAGCCGAGCGCGCCCGCGACGGGCGACAACCCCCGCGGCGGCGAGGAGGAGCAGCCCACGGTCAAGGGCTGGAAGGTCGTCATCAACCCCAAGTGGGGCACGGCCTTCGACGTCCCGGCGGACTGGGAGGTGGCGTCCCCGACGTCGTCCGTCTTCTTCGAGGACGAGAAGTCCGACGACGGCAAGCCGCTCATCATCATGTCGGCACCGGCGTTCTACAAGTCCAAGTGGTGCACGAGCGACGACGACAAGGACGGCAGGACCGAGACCGAGGCCCTGGCCGGCGCGGGCACCAAGGGCGCCGACGGCGCCAAGAACACGGACGAGGTCGCGGTCAACCAGGTGGCCTGGTGGGTGTTCGGCGGCTACACGCAGCCGGACAAGAAGAGCGTCAAGACCGACGACAAGGCCAAGCCCTACACCACCGCTTCGGGCGTGAAGGGCAGCGTCGCCTGGGCCTGGTCGGAGAACACGCCCGACAAGGGCAAGTGCGCCAGCGACGGCAAGGCGGTCACGTTCGGCTTCAAGAACTCGGCCGGCGATTTCGTCGCGTGGAGCTTCTTCGGTGCCAAGGGCGTCAAGGGCGAGGTGCCCAAGGAGACCATCATGAAGATCCTCAGCACGGTCCGGCTGCACGGGGAGCCGACCGGCGGCTGAACCGGAGACTGAACCGCGGGCCGGACGGCCGCACTCGCCGTCCCGGTGCCCCTGGGGCGGGGCCGCCGGCCACGACTCAGCCGATACCGAACGCCCCGTCGGGGGGCTCGGGTGACGGCACGGCGTCCTCGTCCCGCACCGGCCGCGCGACACCGACGAACTCCCGCAGCGCGGCACCGTGTTCGACCCGGGCCGGGAAGGCGTCGGCAGCCGTGAGCCGGGTCAGCGCGGCGATGTCGACCGGCTCGTGCCCGGCGACGAGCACCGCGTTCCCGAACCGCCGCCCCCGCAGCACCCCCGGCTCGGCGATCAGCGCCAGTTCCTCGAATGCGGTGGCCAGCGTGGCGAGTTGGGAGCGCAGGAAGCCGAACGGCGCCGCATCGGGGAGATTGGCGAGGTAGACCCCGCTCCCCCGCAGGACCCGCGCGGCCTCCCGCACATAGGCGACGGACGTGAGATGCGCCGGAACCCGCGATCCGCCGAACACATCGGCGACGATCACATCGGCCGAGTCCCCGGCGGCGTCCTCCAGCCACCGCCGCGCGTCCGCCGCGTGCAGCGCGACGCGAGCCCCCTCGGGCAACGGCAGATGCTCGGCCACCAGCTCCAGCAGCCCCTGGTCGGCCTCGACGACGTCCTGCCGGGACCCCGGCCGCGTCACCGCCACATACCGGGGCAGCGTGAGCGCCCCACCCCCGAGATGCACCACGTCCAGCGCGGCCCCCGGCTCGGCCAGCACATCCAGCACATGCCCGAGCCGCCGCGCGTACTCGAACTCCAGGTGCGTCGGGTCGTCCAGATCGACATACGACTGAGGCGCCCCGTCCACGGTCAGCAGCCAGGCCCGCTCCCGGTCGATGTCGGGCATCAGCTTGGCGAACCCGTGATCGACGGCTCGTGCAACGGGAATGGCTTCCTTCACCCCTCCATTGTGCCTTTGTGCAGCAGGCCCTTAAGGGGCGCGGGGAACTGCGCGACCAGCCACAACGGCCCCGCAGTCCCCCACAACGTCAACCCACCACGGACACGGTCCCCGCCCCCACAGTCCGCCCACCCTCACGGATGGCGAACCCGAGCCCCGCCTCCAACGGCACGTCCCGCCCCAGTTCGACGGTCATCACCACCGTCTCCCCGGGCCGCGCCACCGCCGCCTCACCGAGGTCGACAACCCCCACCACATCCGCCGTCCGGATGTAGAACTGCGGCCGATACCCACTGGAGACAGCCGTCGTCCGCCCGCCCTCCCGCGCGGACAGCACATACACCTGCGCCGTGAAGCGACGACTCGGCACCACACTCCCCGGCGCGGCCACCGCATGCCCCCGCCGGACGGCATCCCGCGGAACCCCGCGCAGCAGCAGCGCCACGTTGTCCCCGGCCTGCGCCTCCTCCATCGGCTTGCCGAAGGTCTCCAGCCCGGTGACCACCGTCTCGACCGGAGCCCCCAGCACCTCGACCCGGTCCCCGACCCGCACCACACCCCGCTCCACCGCACCGGTGACCACGGTCCCCCGCCCGGTGATGGTCAGCACGTTCTCCACCGACAGCAGGAACGGCGCGTCCACATACCGCTCCGGCATCGGCACGTACGTGTCCACCGCGTCGAGCAGCGCCTCGATCGACGCCGTCCACCGCGGGTCCCCCTGCAGCGCCTTCAGCCCCGAGACCCGTACGACGGGCACGGAGTCACCGCCGTAGCCGTGCGCGGTGAGCAGGTCGCGGACCTCCAGCTCGACCAGGTCGGTCAGCTCCTCGTCGCCCGCGTCGGCCTTGTTGAGGGCGACGACGATGTGGTCGACGCCCACCTGCCGGGCGAGCAGGACGTGTTCGGCGGTCTGCGGCATGATCCCGTCGAGCGCGGAGACGACGAGGATCGCCCCGTCGAGCTGCGCGGCGCCGGTGACCATGTTCTTGACGTAGTCGGCATGGCCCGGCATGTCGACGTGCGCGTAGTGCCGGGTGTCGGTCTCGTACTCGACGTGCGCGATGTTGATGGTGATGCCGCGCGCCGCCTCCTCGGGCGCCCGGTCGATCCGGTCGAACGGCACGAACGCGCCGCTGCCGCGGTCGGCGAGGACCTTGGTGATGGCGGCCGTCAGGGTGGTCTTGCCGTGGTCGACATGACCCATGGTGCCGATGTTGAGATGCGGTTTCGTACGGACGTAGGCCGTCTTGGACATGGCTGTACCTCGAAGCGTCTGGTCGACGAAGAAGAAGTGGGACCCCGAGGACCTGCCCGACCCTCCCCTTGCGGGGTCCGCCGGACGAACCGGAGAGGGTCAGCTTCGGGCGCCGTCGGAAACGGCCGTGAGAACGGCGACGGCAGCCTTCGGGGCATCCGTGACCACGGATGCTGCGAGGGCGAAGGCGTGCCGGAACATGAGACAGATCATTGCCGACGCTTTACCGCACGTCGAACGGTTTTCCTCCGCCCTGCGTACAGACAGGCGTACGGCTGTCTGTGACGCTCGTGAGACGAACCATACGGCGATCACACACATTTGTCGGTTAGTGTCACCGGATGCTCGATGCCACCACCCGCTCTGGGGGCACCGCCACGGCCTCTCCCCGGGCCACCACCGCGGAGCTCGCCGTCGCCGCTTCCCCGGCAGCGACCGCCTCGCCCGCCGCACCCACCGGTTTCACCGCTCGCTGCACCAGAGTTCTGCTCTCTCCGTGGTCGCGGCTCTCCCTGCTCGTCGCCCTGCTCGCCGCGGGCGCCTGCGGGGTGCTGCTGTTCGAGCCGCAGCGGCTGCTGACGCAGGGCTGGCCGCCGCAGCTCGGCGGGGCCATGGCGGCACTGGTGTTCGCGGTGGCGTACGGCGTGTGCACCGTGGCGTTCGTGCCGCGTCCGCTGCTGAACCTGGCGGCGGGTGCGCTGTTCGGTTCGCAGCTGGGCCTCGGCGTGTCCCTGGCCGGCACGGTGCTCGGTGCCGGGATCGCCTTCTGCCTGGGCCGGGCGCTGGGCCAGGACGCCCTGCGGCCGCTGCTGCGCGGGCGCTGGCTGAAGGCGGCGGACGGCCAGCTCAGCCGGCACGGCTTCCGCTCGATGCTCGCGGTGCGCCTGTTCCCCGGCGTGCCGTTCTGGGCCGCGAACTACTGCGCTTCCGTCTCCCGTATGGGCCTGCTGCCGTTCCTGCTGGCCACGGGCCTCGGTTCCATCCCGAACACCGCCGCCTACGTGGTCGCCGGCGCCCGCGCCTCGACGCCGACGTCCCCGGCCTTCCTGATCGCCCTGGCCTGCATCGCCCTGCCGGCGTTGGCGGGCGTGGTGGTGGCCTGGCGCAAGCGGCACCACCTGCGCCGGCTCTGACGAACCGTTACCTCCCGGTTCATACCCGTTCCAGCACCATGGCGTTGGCGAGCCCGCCCGCCTCGCACATCGTCTGGAGCGCGTACCGGGCACCCCTCTCCCGCATCGCGTGCACCAGCGTCGTCGTCAGCCGGGTGCCGCTCGCGCCCAGCGGATGGCCGAGCGCGATGGCGCCGCCGTGCACGTTGACCCGGTCGAGGTCGGCGCCGGTCTCCTGCTGCCAGGCCAGGACGACACTGGCGAACGCCTCGTTGACCTCGAACAGGTCGATGTCGTCGAGGGTCAGGGACGCCCGCCGCAGGACCTTCTCGGTCGCCGGGACGACGCCCGTGAGCATCAGCAGCGGGTCGGAGCCGGTGACGGCGAAGCTGTGCAGACGGGCGAGCGGGCGCAGCCCGAGCCGGGCCGCCGTCTCGCCGGAGGTGATGAGCACCGCCGAGGCGCCGTCGTTGATCGGGCTGGCGTTGCCGGGCGTGACGTTCCACTCGATCTGCGGGAAGCGCTCGGCGAAGCCGGGGTCGTAGTAGGCGGGCTTGAGCCCGGCGAGGACCTCGGTGGTGCTGCCGGGCCGTACGCACTCGTCGCGCGTGACGCCCTCCAGGGGCGCGACCTCGGCGTCGAAGAGCCCGCTCTCCCAGGCCGCGGCGGCCTTCCGGTGGGAGGAGACCGCGAAGGCGTCCATCTGCTCGCGCCCGATCGACCACTTGGCGGCGATCAGTTCGGCGCTGATGCCCTGCGGGACGAGCCCCTCCGGATACCGCTCGGCGACCCCGGGGCCGAAGGGGTCCTTGCCTTCGGGCACGTTCGACCACATCGGCACCCGGCTCATCGACTCCACCCCGCACGCCACGACGAGGTCGTACGCGCCCGAGAGGACGCCCTGCGCCGCGAAGTGCACGGCCTGCTGGGAGGAGCCGCACTGGCGGTCCACGGTGGTCGCGGGCACCGACTCCGGGAAGCCCGCGGACAGCACGGCGTAGCGGGTGGTGTTCATGGCCTGCTCGCCGACCTGGTCGACGGTGCCGCCGATGACGTCGTCGATCAGCGCCGGGTCGACACCGGAGCGCTCGACGAGCGTGCGCAGGGTGTGGGCGAGGAGCTCCACGGGGTGGACGTGCGCGAGGGCGCCGTTGGGCTTGCCCTTGCCGATCGGGGTGCGTACGGCTTCGACGATCACTGCGTCACGCATGTGCGGGCCTCCACGACTACCGGTGAGTAGGAAATCCGAACTCACGGTATCCCGCAGGGTTGGAAAATCCAACCCTCTCCTAGACTGAGCTTCATGGCCGCCAGCAAAGACCCGCGCCCCTGCTCCATCGCCGACACCCTCGCGCTCGTCGGTGAGAAGCACTCCCTGCTCGTACTGCGGGAGGTGTGCCTCGGCAACGGCCGGTTCGACCAGCTGGTGCGCAACATCGGGGCCCCGCGCGACATCCTCGCCACGCGGCTGCGCCGGCTGGTGGACGCCGGGATCCTGGTCAAGCAGCCCTACAGCGAGCGCCCGCAGCGCTTCGAGTACCGGCCGACACAGGCGGGCCTGGAGCTGGAGCCGGTGCTCATGACCCTCATGGCGTGGGGCGACCGCCATCTCCGCGGGGACGGCGACCGTCCGATGGTCCTGGAGCACTCCTGCGGCCAGGCGCTCGCCCCGGTCGTCACCTGCCGGGCCTGCGGCGACGAGGTGCGCCACGAGGACCTCACGGCCCGCCCCCAGGCGCCCGGCTGGACGGTGACCGGACCGACGGCGGCCTGATCCCCACCGCTCCGGGGGCGCATCCAAACCCCTGTGTCCGGGCGGCCTTCCGGGGGCGCTACGCTTCCCCCTCGGCACACATGATCCCCCGTTCATCGCAACGGCGGCCCGGTGTGCCCGTCGTCCGTCCCACGATCGGCACTTGGACTCCGCTACCTCATGTCTTGGTTCGAATCACTCATCCTCGGACTCGTCCAGGGGCTGACCGAGTTCCTCCCCGTCTCCTCCAGCGCGCATCTGCGCCTGACGGCGGCCTTCTCGGGCTGGAAGGACCCGGGCGCGGCCTTCACGGCGATCACGCAGATCGGCACGGAGGCCGCCGTGCTGATCTACTTCCGCAAGGACATCGGGCGGATCATCTCGGCGTGGACGCGCTCGCTCACGAACAAGGCGCTGCGCAGCGACCCCGACGCGCGGATGGGCTGGCTGGTCATCGTCGGCTCGATCCCGATCGGCGTGCTCGGCGTGACGCTGAAGGACCAGATCGAGGGGCCGTTCCGCGACCTGCGGATCACCGCGACGATGCTGATCGGCATGGGCATCGTCCTCGGCGTCGCCGACCGGCTCGCGGCACGGGACGAGAACGGCGGCCGGCACCGCGCGCCCAAGCAGCGCAAGGCCCTGGAGGACCTGGGCGTACGCGACGGCCTGATCTACGGCGTCTGCCAGGCCATGGCGCTCATCCCGGGCGTCTCCCGCTCCGGCGCCACCATCAGCGGCGGCCTGTTCATGGGCTACAAGCGCGAGGCCGCGGCCCGCTACTCCTTCCTGCTCGCCATCCCGGCGGTGCTCGCCTCGGGCCTGTTCGAGCTCAAGGACGCGACGGAGGGCGGGCACGTCTCCTGGGGCCCGACGATCTTCGCGACGGTCATCGCCTTCGGGGTCGGATACGCGGTGATCGCTTGGTTCATGAAGTTCATCTCGACCAAGAGCTTCATGCCGTTCGTCTGGTACCGCATCGCGCTCGGCATCGTCATCATCGTCCTGGTCAGCACGGGTGCCCTGAGCCCGCACGCGGCCGAGTCGGCGGGCTGACCCGGCCCCCTGTGACCCGGGTCTCGTGACCAACCGCATACCGATCGGGTAGCCGTCCGGTAGCGGCCTGTCAGTGGCTGCCCCTAGGCTTGTCCGCATGTCCCCCGATTCCGTGACCCCTGGTTCCGTGCGGTCCGCTGCCGAGGTCAACGAGGAGATCCGTGCGCTGTGGCGGCGCACGGGCGGCACCCTGTCCGCCGAAGAGCGCGCGGAGTACGAGCTGCTGGTCGTCGAGTGGGCCGCGGCGATCCGCAGCGGCGTCGTCACAGCAGCCTGAGCCCCGCCGGGGGCGCACGGCTCTTGGCTCGGCGCCTCCCATGCCCAACACTGAGCCGATGACGCAGCGCGTGGAGCTCGCCACCGTGAGGGACCGGCTGGCCGTCGACGGTCTGATCACCGACTACGCGGTGGCGGTCGACGACGGCGACTGGGAGGCGTACCGGGGACTGTTCGCCCCGCGAGGGCGAGCCGACTACCGGTCGGCCGGCGGCATCGAGGGAGAGGCCGGGGCGGTCGCCGCATGGCTCGCCGACAGCATGCGGCTGTTCCCCGTGCGGCAGCACCTGATCGTCAACCGCCGGGTGCGGTTCGGAGTATGGGAGCAGGACACCGGCGACACGGCCCAGGTGCAGGCCGACTACGTCAACCCCATGGCCACCGAGGGACCCGCCCCCGACTTCGTGTGCGGCGGCCGGTACGCCTTCGCCCTGCTGCGCACGGACGACGGCTGGCGGCTGAGCGAGGTGGTCGTCCGGGAGAAGTGGCGACGCCTTCCCGAGCGGCGGACGGCACCTGTGGTCAACTGACCCGGCGTCCTCTGTCCTAGATCGTCCGCAGGGCGCACACTGGAGGCACCCGCGGGGTAGGAGGCGCCTATGAAGACGCTCGGCCACTGGCTCGCCTCCCCGTGGCGGCGCTCGGCCGCCGCGGCGGTCGCGGGCGCCCTCCCCGTCCTCGCCTTTCCCGCGCCGTCCCTGTGGTGGTGCGCCTATGTCGCCCTGGTCCCCTGGCTCCTGCTGCTGCGGACCGCGCCGACCGGGAAGCGGGCCGCGTACGACGGCTGGAGCGGCGGCTTCGGCTTCATGCTGGCCATGCACCACTGGCTGCTGCCGAACCTGCACGTGTTCACGTTCGTCATCGCCGCCCTCCTCGGCGCGCTGTGGGCCCCGTGGGGCTGGCTGGTGCGCCGCCTCCTGGCCGGGGTGCCCTCGCGGAGCCGGATCGCGGCCGCGCTCGTGGTGCTGCCGTCGGGCTGGCTGGCCGCCGAGCTGGTCCGCTCCTGGCAGGGGCTCGGCGGGCCCTGGGGCATGCTCGGCAGCAGCCAGTGGCAGGTCGAACCGGCGCTGCGGCTCGCCTCGGTCGGCGGGGTGTGGCTGATCAGTTTCCTGCTGGTGGCCCTCAACGTCGCGGCCGCCGTCCTCGTCGCGGTCCGCCGGGCCCGGCTGCCCGCCGTGGCCGGTCTCGTCGCCACCGCCGCCGCCACCTCCGCCGCCTGGACCCTCGCGCCCCGGCCCGCCGTCGACGGCCAGGTCAGGATCGCCGTCGTCCAGCCGGGCGTCATCGACGGCGCGGACAGCGGGGACCGCCGGTTCGCACGCGAGGAGCAGCTCACCCGGCGGCTCGCCGGACAGGACGTGGACCTGATCGTCTGGGGCGAGAGCAGCGTCGGCTTCGACCTCGGGGACCGGCCCGACCTCGCCCGGCGGCTCGCCGGCCTGTCCCGCGCGACGGACGCCGACATCCTGGTCAACGTGGACGCCCGGCGCTCCGACAAGCCGGGCATCTACAAGAGCTCCGTCCTGGTCGGCCCGGACGGTCTCACCGGCCAGCGCTACGACAAGATGCGGCTCGTGCCCTTCGGCGAGTACATCCCGGCCCGCTCCCTGCTCGGCTGGGCCACCTCCGTCGGCGAGGCCGCGAGCGAGGACCGCAGGCGCGGCTCCCAGCCGATCGTGATGAACGTGGGCAGCGGGCTGCGCGTCGGCCCGATGGTGTGCTTCGAGACCGCCTTCCCCGACATGACCCGCCACCTCACCCGGGAGGGCGTCGACGTGCTCATCGGCCAGTCGGCGACGTCCACGTTCCAGCACAGCTGGGCCCCGGAGCAGCACGCCTCCCTCGCCGCGCTGCGGGCCGCCGAGACCGGCCGCCCGATGGTGCACTCGACCCTGACGGGCGTCTCCGCGGTCTACGGCCCGAGCGGACAGCGCGTCGGCTCCTGGCTCGGGACGGAGGCGTCCGCCGCGCAGGTCTACGAGGTCCCCCTCGCCCACGGCACCACGCCCTACGTCCGTCTCGGCGACTGGACGGTGCACGCGGCGCTGCTGATCCTCGCCGCCTGGGCCGCCGGCGAGGGCCTGCGGACCCTGCGGCTCAGGCGGTCCGCTCCTGAACCGCGCGTACGACCCGCTCGCACAGCTCATGGGTCTCCAGCGCGTCCCGGGCGCTGAGCACCTTGCCCGCCCGCACCGCGTCCAGGAACGCCAGCACCGCCTGCTCGATCCCGCGCTGCCGGGCCACCGGCACCCAGTCCCCGCGCCGCCGCACGGTCGGCTGTCCCTTGTGGTCGACCACCTCGGCGAGGTTGACCACCTGCCGCTTGGTGTCCTGCCCGGAGACCTCCAGGACCTCTTCGGCCGAACCGCTGAGCCGGTTCATCACGCCGAGCGCGGTGAAGCCGTCCCCGGCGAGCTGGAGCACCACATGGTGCAGCAGACCGTCCCGGACGCGGGCGCGCACGGTCACGTCGTCGATCGCGCCGGGCACCAGGAACCGCAGGGTGTCGACGACGTGGATGAAGTCGTCGAGGATCATCGCGCGCGGTTCCTCCGGCAGCCCGATGCGGTTCTTCTGCATCAGGATCAGCTCGCGCGGATGGTCGGCGCACTGCGTGTAGCCGGGGGCGAAGCGCCGGTTGAAGCCGACGGCCAGGCTCACGTCCCGCTCCTCGGCGAGGGCCACCAGCCGCGCCGAGTCGCCGAGTTCGTAGGCGAGCGGCTTGTCGACGTACGTCGGTACGCCCGCCTCCAGCAGCCGCGTCACGATCTCCGGGTGGACGAGCGTGGGCGCGTGCACGAAGGCGGCGTCGAGGCCCGCCGCGAGCAGGGAGTCGAGGGTGGTGTGCCGCCGCTCCGGCGGGAGGTGGAGGCGGTCGGCGACCCGGTCGAGCGTGGCGGGTGTGCGGGTCTGCAGGTGCAGCTCGACCCCGGGCTGGAAGGCGAGGACCGGAAGGTAGGCCTTCTGCGCGATGTCACCGAGTCCGATGCAGCCGACCTTCACGTGGTGCGCTCCTCTGGTGGTGCCTGCCGGGGCCTGCTCGGAAGCATACGGCTGCTGGGGGAACAGGGCGGGCCCGGCCTTCGACAGCGCGACCACACGGGAGTTGCTGGACGGGATGCTCGGGGCCGCCTGAAATGCCATGGTGTGGCGAGAGGGCGTTGGGACAGGATGCCTGTATGACGACCGAACGCCGTATGCCCGCCACGACCCTCGACGAACGCGCCATGCTGGAAGGCTGGCTGGAGTTCCACCGGAAGACCCTGGCCTTCAAGTGCGAGGGCCTGAGCGACGAGCAGCTCAGGTCCGCCGCCGTGGAGCCCTCGAACCTGTCCCTCATGGGGCTGGTGCGGCACATGGCGGACGTGGAGCGGAGCTGGTTCCGCCGGGTGCTGGCGGACGAGGACGCGGCGCCCCTGTACTGGAGCGACGAGGACCGCGACGGCGAGTTCCGTCTGACGGAGGCGGACACCTACCAGGAGGCGTACGCCGCCTGGCAGGCCGAGATCGAGACCGCCCGGCGCAACGCGGCCCGCTTCGGCCTGGACGACCTCTCCGAGGGCGCGCACCGGCGCACCGGCGAGAAGTTCAACCTGCGGTGGATCTACACCCACATGATCGAGGAGTACGCCCGGCACAACGGCCACGCCGACCTGATCCGCGAGCGCATCGACGGCTCGACCGGCGACTGACGTCACCCCGGCGCGCCGATGCCCTCCGTACGGGGTGGGACATCACCCGTGCGGGGCATCCTCCGCCTGTCCGCCGTACCCTCCCCGGCCGGACGCACCAGAGTGGCGCGGGTGCATCGAACGACGACCACAGCGACGCTCCTGGTGACCGTGGCTGTCTCGGCCCTCTCCGGCTGCGTGACGGTCCAGCATCCTCCCGTCCCGGGGCCGCCGACGGCACCGTCCCGGCCGTCGGTGCCCCAGCCGGCGGGGCAGGCGGAGACGCAGATCGTGCAGGCTCCGGCCCGCGAGGCCCTGCAACTCATCGAGGAGTCGCGCCGCCCGGAACCGGCCCCGTCCGAGTCGCGTCTGACCACTCCCGCGGCGGCCCCGCCCCAGCGGGGTGAGCCGCCGGCCGGCACCCGCGACGCTCGCCCGCGCCCGGCCCGCCCGGAACGCCCCGAGCGGGCCCCGCGCGGTCCGCAGCGGCCACGCCCCGGTCTCCCCGACGTCTCGGAGCCGGTACGGCAGGACGTCCACGAGAACGTCCCGGGCGGCACGGACGTGTGCGCGCTGGGCAGGCGCTACGGGGGGTGGCGGGCCGACAGCCCGGAGGCGACCATCTGCCAGGACACCTACGGGCGGTGACCGACTCCGTCAGGGCCGCTGCCTCGGCGGCGTCCCCCACGTGCCTCCGCCGGACCCTCCGCCGCCCTCATCCAGCCGGGACTCCAGCCGCCGGATGGCCGTCCACACACCCTCCGCGTAGCGGTCGTCGGTGAGGGCGGCGGCCGCTCCCCTGGCCCGCCGCAGGTGGGTGCGGGCGGCATCGCGCTCGCCCAGCCCGGCGTAGTCCGCGGCCAGGCTCACATGCAGGGAGGGGTAGAACGCGCGCACCGCGAGCGACCCGTCCCGCGAGGCGGGCCCGTCCCCGGCGATCTCCTCCTCCGCCGCGGTCAACGCGCGCAGGTCCCAGGCCAGTTCGTCCGCGGGGTCGTCCTGCGTGTCGGCCAGGTAGTGGGCGAGGGTGCAGCGGAGCAGCGGATCGCCGTGCTCCCCGATCTCCGCCCACAGGTCCAGGAGCCGGTGCCGGGCCTCCTCCCGGTCCCCCGCGTGGTGCAGCATCACGACCTGCCCGATCCGCGTCAGCACGGCATCCGGCGCCGCCTGCCCCTGTCGCTCGACCACCACGCCCTCCGCACCCTCGTCCGCTGTCGCCCCCGACGCTAACCGCACGCGGGGGCGATCCGGCTCAGGCGGCTCCGAACGCGACCGGGCCCGTCACGGCCGGTGCTCTTCAGCCCAGGCCGGCGTTCCTCAGCCCAGATTGGGGATCGTCCAGTCGATCGGCTCGTGCCCCTGCGCCGCCACCGCCGCGTTGATCTGCGTGAACGGCCGGGAGCCGAAGAACTTCTTCGCCGACAGGGGCGAGGGATGCGCGCCCTTGACCACCACATGCCGCGACTCGTCGATCAGCGGGAGCTTCTTCTGCGCGTAGTTGCCCCACAGCACGAACACCGCCGGGTCCGGCCGCTCGGCCACGGCCCGGATCACGGCGTCGGTGAACTTCTCCCAGCCCCGGCCCTTGTGCGAGTTGGCCTCGCCGCCGCGGACCGTGAGCACCGCGTTGAGCAGCAGCACGCCCTGGCGGGCCCACGGCATCAGATAGCCGTTGTCCGGGACCGGCGTGCCCAGCTCCTCGTGCATCTCCTTGTAGATGTTCCGCAGGGACGGCGGGATCCGCACACCGGGCCGGACCGAGAAGCACAGCCCGTGCCCCTGGCCCTCGCCGTGGTAGGGGTCCTGACCGAGGATCAGAACCTTGACCCCCTCGTACGGCGTGGCGTCCAGCGCGGCGAAGACCTCCTCGCGCGGCGGATACACCGGCCCCTTCGCCCGCTCCTCCTCGACGAACTCCGTCAGCTCCTTGAAGTAGGGCTGCTGAAGCTCGTCACCCAGAACCCCGCGCCAGGACTCGGGCAGCATGGCGGTGTCGGTCACGTCAACGTCCTCACGATGTGCGGTCACTTCCAGGCCTCAGAACCTACAGGCGACCACTGACAACGCGCCCGGAAAGCCGGACTCCCGCCCCGCCTACCAGGCGGTCTTGCGGTGCAGCTCCCACATCATCATGATCGTCGACGGGTCCAGGGCCCGCTCGGCGCCCGAGACGTCCCGGCTGGCCGCCACGTACTGCCGGCCCTGCCACAGCGGCAGCAGCCGCGCGTCGTCCACGAGGATCCGCTGGGCCTCCTCGAACTCCTTCTCCACGTTCGCGCGGTCGCTCTGCCGGCGCGACCGGGGCAGCAGCTCGCCGGTGATCTCGGGGGCCGGGTAGGGCGTACCGAGGGCGTTCTGCTCGCCGACGAACGGCGCGATGAAGTTCTCCGCGTCCGGGAAGTCGGGGAACCAGCCACGCCCGAACACCGGGTACTCACCCTTCTGGTAGCCCTCGACGTAGGTCTTCCAGGGGCGGCTCTTGAGGCTGATCGTGAACAGGCCCGAGGCCTCCAGCTGGCGCTCCAGCTCCTTGAACTCCCCGGCGGTCTCGGAGCCGTAGCGGTCGCTCGTGTACCAGAAGGTGAGCGGGACCCGCTGGGTGATGCCCGCGTCGGTGAGGATCTTGCGGGCCTTGCCCACGTCCGGGTCGCCGTAGTCGTCGAAGAAGCCCGTGGTGTGGCCGGTGAGGCCCTTGGGGACCATGGAGTACAGCGGGTCGACGGTGTCCTTGTAGACCTTGTGGGCGATCGCCGCCCGGTCGACGACCTGCGCGATGGCCTGGCGCACGGCCTTCTTGTTGGCCCAGGAGTCCTTCGGGTTGAACACCAGGTAGTTGATGTCCGTGCCGGTGCCCTCGACGAGCTGGATCTCCTCCTCCTTGGAGGTCTTGCTCTGCAGGTCGACGACGTCGCCGGCGGCCAGACCGCGGTAGGTGACGTCGATCTGCTGGTCGCGCAGGGCCTTGACCATGGTGGCGGAGTCCTGGAAGTAGCGGATGGTCACCGCGTCGTTCCGGCGCTCGGCGTAGCCCTTGTAGGAGTCGTTGCGGACGAGGACGGCCTCCTTGCCGTCGTCGTACGAGTCGAGGGTGTACGGACCGGAGCCGACGACGTCCTCGCCCTCGCGCAGGGAGCTCTCCGGGTAGGCCTCCGGGGAGACGATCGACATGGCGGGCGTGGCGAGCACGAAGGGGAACGTGGCGTCCGGCTTGTTGAGGTGGAAGATCACCTCGCGGTCGTTCGGTGCCTGGACCCGTTCGAGGCTGCCCAGCAGACCGGCGGGGCCGCCGTTGACGTTGATCTTGCGGATCCGGTCGAACGAGTACTTGACCGCCCGGGCGTCGAGCGCGTCCCCGTTGGAGAACGTCAGGCCCTCGCGCAGCTCGCAGCGGTAGACCTGGTTCGAGGCGTCGCTGAAGCCGCACTGCTCGGCGGCGTCGGGCTCGGGCTCGGTCGCGCCGGTCGGGTAGCTCAGGAGCGTCTGGTAGATGTTGCGGAACAGCTCCCAGGAGCTGTCCCAGGAGGCGGCGGGGTCGAGCGTGCTGGGGGCACTGGTGGTGCCGACGACGATCGGCCCTTCGTCCTCCGGGGTGTCGGACGACAGCACGCCGCACCCGGTCACCAGGGACGATATGGACGCGATGGCCGCCACCCGCCGCAGGCATCGGTTCCGGTTGAACACGCGCACGCTCCTCGATCTGCCATACCAAGGGTCGGCAGACCATACCGCAGTGCTGCGGCCGCTGACCCTCCCCGGACATGACTCCTTGATCGATAAACCTTTGACTACGTTGTCATCGTCCTTTGCGATGTCTTTACGCCGGCACGGGCGCCCCTTGCGTCAAGGAGCGCCCGTGTGGCCTCGTCCGTACGCCGGTGTCAGCCGGTGCCGGCGTTGAGGAAGATGCCGCCGTCCACGACGAGCGTCTGGCCGGTGACCCAGTCGGACTGCTCGGAGGTGAGGAACGCGGCCGCGCCGCCGATGTCGGAGGGCACGCCGAGCCGGCCGAGCGGGTAGGCCGCGGCGGCCTCCTCCTCCCGGCCCTCGTACAGGGCCTGGGCGAACTTGGTCTTCACGACGGCCGGGGCGATCGCGTTGACCCGCACCCTGGGCGCGAACTCGTGCGCGAGCTGCACGGTCAGGTTGATCATCGCGGCCTTGCTGATGCCGTACGCGCCGATGAACGGCGAGGGCGAGAGGCCCGCGACGGAGGCGATGTTGACGATCGCGCCGCCGTTGTCCTTCTGCCAGGCGTGCCAGGTCCTCTGGGCGAAGCCGAGCGCGGAGACGACGTTGGTCTCGAAGACCTTGCGGGCGACGTTCAGGTCGAGGTCGGCGATCGGCCCGAACACCGGGTTCGTGCCGGCGTTGTTGACCAGGAAGTCGATGCGGCCGAAGGCCTCCATCGCGCGCTCGACGGCGACGGCCTGGTGGGCCTCGTCGTGCGCCTTGCCGGCCACGTAGATCGCGCGGTCGGCGCCGAGCCGCTCGACGGCCTCCTTGAGGGCGTCCTCGTTGCGGCCGGTGATGCAGACGCGGTCGCCGCGCGCGACGAGCGCCTCGGCGACGCCGTAGCCGATGCCGCGGCTGGCGCCCGTGACCAGGGCGGTCTTGCCGGAGAGTTCCACGGAAGTCATGTTCTTGATCCCCTAGTCGAGCGGTCCGCCGGCCACGTACAGCACCTGGCCGGAGACGAATCCGGCCGCCTCGCCGGTGAAGAAGGCGATGGCGTTGGCGATGTCCTCCGGCTCGCCGACGCGCTGGACCGGGATCTGGGTGGCGGCGGCGGCCTTGTAGTCCTCGAAGCCCATGCCGACGCGGTCGGCGGTGGCCTTGGTCATCTCGGTGGCGATGAAGCCGGGGGCGACGGCGTTGGCGGTGATGCCGAACTTGCCGAGCTCCTTGGCGAGGGTCTTGGTGAAGCCCTGGAGTCCGGCCTTGGCGGCGGAGTAGTTGACCTGGCCGCGATTGCCGAGGGCGGACGAGGAGGAGAGGTTGACGATCCGCCCGAATCCCGCGTCCACCATGTGCTTCTGGCAGGCCTTGGACATCAGGAAGGCGCCGCGCAGGTGCACGTTCATGACGGTGTCCCAGTCGGAGACGCTCATCTTGAACAGCAGGTTGTCGCGCAGCACGCCCGCGTTGTTGACCAGGATCGTCGGCGCGCCGAGCTCCTCGGCGATCCGGGCGACGGCCGTCTCGACCTGGGCCTCGTCGGAGACGTCGCAGCCGACCGCGATGGCCTTGCCCCCGGCGGCGGTGATCTTCTCGACGGTGTCCTTGCAGGCGGCCTCGTCGAGGTCCAGCACGGCGACCGCGCGGCCCTCGGCGGCCAGCCGTACGGCGGTGGCGGCGCCGATCCCGCGCGCGGCACCGGTGACGACGGCGACCCGCTGCTCAGTGGTGGACATGGCTGCTTCTCCTCAGGTGAGCGACCGCTTAGTACCTTCAATGGATGTGACGCTAGAAGCCCTGGCACCCGGTGTCAACGCCCAGCCCGGCCATGTGATCCATCCCCCGGCCCCACCCTGCCCGACACCACTCGCGCGACCACTCGATCGGGCTATGGCTCCGAGCCGCTGTGCCCCACGCCGCCTAGCGTCGAAGCGCGAGCCACTCGTGGCCGGAAAGGAGGCGCCCCATGCGCCGTCGCACCGGTGCCATAGGCACGCTGTTCGCGATCACCGCGATCGTGCCGTTGGCCGACCCCGCTCATGCCCAGCCCGACCGGGACTGCCGCGACTTCGCCTTCCAGGAGGACGCGCAGGCCGTTTTCGACGCGGATCCCAGCGATCCCCACCGACTCGACGAGGACCAGGGCCCGGACGACGGCATCGCATGCGAGGCGCTGCCCCGCCGTGGTGCCGGTGTCGTCTCCCCCACTGTTCCCGCCAGCCCGACCGCGACGGTCACCACCCCCATGCCCACCATCACCCCGTCCCGAGGCGTGCGAGGCGGAGTCGGGGGCGCGGTGGCTTCGGGGCCCAGTGACTGGGACGTCGGCATCGGTCTGGCCTTCGCCGGGGGCGCCGCGGTCACGGCCGGCTGGCTGGTGAGACGCCGCTTGCGCTGACGCAGGGCGTGCCGTGGGGTCCCTCACCTCACCAGCAGGTCCAGCAACCGTTCCGTCTCCGCGGCCGGGTCGGTGGTCAGGCCGGTGTGGACGGGGCCGGGCTGGACGATCGTCGAGCGGGGGGCGACGAGCCAGCGGAAGCGGCGGCCGGGGTCGTCGGACGCGGCCTGGCCGGCCGCGGGGCCGCCCGCGCAGACGCTCTCGACGGCCCGCAGGGCGGCGCGGACTCCGGCCACGTCCGCCTGCGGGTCCAGGGCGAGCAGCCGTGCCTCGTCGAGGTGGGTGCGGGCGCCGACGTAGGCCTCGGCACGGCAGTAGACGAGCACCCCGGCGTTGACGCACTCGCCGCGCTCGATGCGCGGGACGACGCGCAGCAGGGCGTATTCGTAGACCTGGCGGTCGCGGGTCCCGCCCTTGATGATGTGCCGGTCGCTCACTTGATCCCCTGGATGCGGTCGTGGATGGCGGCGGCCCGGGCGAGCAGCGGCCGCGCGTAGGCCTGCCTCAGGTCGTCCGGCGTGTCGAAGCCGGGCTCGTCCGTCAGCCAGGTGTCCGGGATCTGCGCGGTGACGTCGGCGAGGAGCTGCTCGGTGATCCGGGGTGCCAACTCGGCCGCCGCCGAGGCGGTGTCGGGCGCGAAGGGCGCCAGCGCGTGGTCGGAGGCGTCGTACGGGCGGGCCGCCGAAGCCTGCGCGCCGCGCCAGTTGTGGTGCCAGATCATGGTCGCGCCGTGGTCGACGAGCCACAACTCGCCCTGCCACATCAGCAGGTTGGGGTTGCGCCAGGACCGGTCGACGTTGTTGACCAGCGCGTCGAACCAGACGATCCGCCCGGCCTCCTCGGGGCTCACCCGGAAGGCGAGCGGGTCGAAGCCGAGCGCGCCGGAGAGGAAGTCCATGCCGAGGTTGGTGCCGCCGCTGGACCTCAGCAGCCCCTGCACCTGCTCGTCGGGCTCGCCGAGTCCCAGCTCCGCGTCGAGCTCGACCGTGACGAGGCGCGGCACGCGCAGCCCCAGCCGGCGGGCCAGCTCCCCGCAGACCACCTCGGCGACGAGCGTCTTGCGGCCCTGGCCCGCGCCGGTGAACTTCAGGACGTACATGCCGAAGTCGTCCGCCTCGACCAGACCCGGCAGCGAACCGCCCTCGCGCAGGGGCGCGATGAAACGGGTCGCGATCACTTCCTTGAGCATCGCCCCAGGTTACTGACGCACCCGGGAACACCGGCGACGGCCTCGCGGCGGCGGGCCGGAACCCGACAGCGAACCGACAGCCCCGTTTTACCTACCCCGCTCCGCGAACGGGTCAGGATTTCGACATGGTCTGAACAGCCGGTCCGCAAGGGCCGTACCTCTCGGCAGATCTCGAAACCCCCGGAAGGAACGTCAGCATGACCAGCGAATCAGTTCAGCCGGTGTCGGGACCGAGCCGCCGTACCGTCGTGGCGGCGGTCGGCGCGGCGGGGCTCACCGTGGCGCTGACGGCGTGCGGGTCGGACGACGAGGCGTCCGGCTCGTCCACCGAACAGGGCGGCGGCGCGACGAACGAAGGGGGCGGCTCGTCCGCCGGAGCCGGCGGCGCCGCGCTCGCGAAGACCACCGACATCCCCGAAGGCAGCGGCAAGATCTTCGAGAAAGAGAAGGTCGTGGTCTCGCAGCCGACCGCGGGCGAGTTCAAGGCGTTTTCGACGGTCTGCACCCACCGGAACTGCCCGATGGTGGACCTCAAGGACGACATCATCTCCTGCACCTGCCACGGCAGTCAGTTCTCCGTCCTCGACGGCAGCGTGAAGAAGGACCCCGCGGTCAAACCGCTGGAGCCGAAGCAGATCACCGTGAACGGCGACTCCATCACGCTAGCCTGACCCCGCGCGGACGCTCCAGACACGCCAGCACCTCGTCCGTGGTCGCGACCGTGGCGACCAACGCGAGGGTGTGGCGGATCATCGCGGGGGTGTAGTCGGAGGGCACCCCCGCGATGGCGTCCGCCGGGACGACGGCGGTGTAGCCGCGGTTCACGGCGTCGAACACGGCGTTGGGAACGGCCACGTTGGCCGAGACCCCGGTGACGATCAGCGTGCGGCAGCCGAGGTTGCGCAGCAGCGGGTCGACGTCGGTGCCCTGAAGGGGCGACAGCCCGTGCAGGCGCCGTACGACGAGGTCCTCCTCGGCGACCTCGATCGGGGCGGCGACCCGCACCGCCGGCGTGCCGGCCAGCTGCTGGACGGGCAGGCGTGCGGCGGCGCGGAAGAGGCGGGCGTTGCGGCCGGCGCCCCGGCCGTCGGGCCGGCGCTCGGCGACGGCGTGCACGACCTGGACGCCGCCCTGGTGGGCGGCGGCCACCAGACGGGCCACGTTGGCGAGCATGCCGCTGGAGCGTGCCTCGCCGGCGAGTTCGGGCAGTGCGCTGTGCGCTCCGACGACGCCCTCCTGGCATTCGACGGTGAGCAGCACGGTGGTGTCCGGATCGAGGAGTTCGCTGAGCGCTTCGTACGAGGGCACGGTTTCCCCCTGTCGCCGGCGGCCGGGCGGCGAGCGTAGCCACCGTTGCGCACGGACGGAAGAGCGCTCATTCTTTTCTGACGTGATGTCAGAGGATCTCCTCTGACACGACGTGAGTGAAGAAAGAGGGGGAGCATGACCGTCACACAGCAGCGCCGGGGCCGGAAGATCATGATGACGCCGGGCGAGCTGGACGATTTCCTGACCACGCAGCGCACCTGCCGGGTCGCCACGGTGTCGGCCGACGGCGCTCCGCACGTGAGCACGCTGTGGTTCGCCTGGGACGGCACCTCGATGTGGCTGTACTCGGTCGTGCGCAGCAAGCGGTGGACCGACCTGCGGCGCGACCCTCGTGTGGCGATCGTGGTCGACACCGGCGAGGAGTACGACGAACTGCGCGGCGTCGAGCTGTCGGGCACCGTCGAGTTCGTGGGCGAGATCCCGCGCACCGGCGAGCTGCGCGCCGAACTCGACGTGCCGGAGACGCTGTTCGCCCGGAAGAACTTCCGCATGGAGGAGATGCCGCACGACGGCCGGCACGCCTGGCTGCGGCTGACGCCGGAGAAGATCGTCTCCTGGGACTTCCGCAAGCTGGGCGCGCGGTAGCCCTCGCGACGGTCGGGCAGCGGCCGTCGCCGAGGCTCAGCCGACGCTCTCCCCCGCCGCCCGCAGGGCCTTGACCGCCACCCGGATCGACGGGCGGCGGTCGGCGTCCGCGCGCCAGACGACGTAGACATGCCGCCGCACCCGTTGCTTGAGGGGGACGGTCACGACTCCGGCCGGCACGGGATGGCGGCCGAGCAGCGGGGCGATGCACACGCCCAGCCCCGCGGCGACCAGCCCGAGCTGCGTGTGGGTCTCGGCGGCGCGGTGGCCGACGATCGGCTCGATGCCCTTCGAGCGGAGCGTGAACATCAGCCACTCGTGGCAGAACTCGCCCTCGCCCCAGGTGATCCACTCGTCGTCGGCGAACTCGGCGAGGTCCACCTCCTCACGCCCTGCGAGCCGGTGGTCGACCGGCATGGCCACATCGGCCGGGTCGTCCAGGATCGGTGCCTTGACCAGGCCGTCCGGCAGTGCCATCGGCTTGTTGTACCAGTCGAGCACCACGGCGAGGTCGAGGTCGCCGCGCACGACTCCGGCGATGCCCTGCTCCGGCTCCAGCTCGCAGGAGCGCAGGCGCAGCGCCGGGTGCCGCTCGCGCAGCGCGGACAGCGCGAGCGGGAGCAGGCCGCGCGCGGCCGTCGGGAACGCCGACAGCCTGAGCTCGCCGACGACCTGCCCGCGCTGTGCCTCCAGGTCGGACTGGGCGAGTTCGACCTGGGACAGGATGCGCGCGGCGTGCTCGGCGAGCAGCCGGCCGGCGTCGGTGAGCCGCACGCCCCGGCCGTTCTTGGCGAGGAGCTGCTGGCCGACCTCCCGCTCCAACTTGGACATCTGCTGCGAGACGGCGGACGTCGTGATGTGCAGTCCCTCGGCGGCGCCGCTGACCGAGCCGTGCCGGGCGAGGGCGTCGAGGGTGCGCAGGCGCTCCAGGTTCAACATGTAAGCAATGCTACGCAATACCGGGTGCGAAATCTCGATTGTGCTACGAAGTTCTCCTCCCGCATCGTGGCGTCCATGAGCACCGTCACCACCGCCTCCAGCCGGGTCGCCACCGCCTCGCCCGACCGCGCCCGGCCGCCCCGCCTCGACTGGCGCCTGCGGTTCGCCGCCCTCTCCCTGATCTGGGGTTTCAGCTTCCTGCTCATCAAGGTGGGCACCCAGGGGTACGCGCCGTTCCAGGTCACGCTCGGCCGGCTGGCGTTCGGTACGGCGGTGCTGGCCGCCGCGATGGCGGTGCGCCGCCAGGGGCTCCCGCGCGGGGCCCGCACCTGGGGGCATCTGGCGGTGGCCGCGTTCCTGCTCAACGCCCTGCCGTTCTCGCTGTTCGCGTACGCCGAGCTGACCATTCCGTCCACGCTGGCGGGCATCTGCAACGCGACCTCGCCGCTGTGGGGCATGGCGCTGTCCCTGGTCGCCCTGTCGGAGGACCGCCCGACCCGGGTGCGGGTCGCCGGGCTGGGGCTGGGCTTCCTCGGGGTGCTCACGGTGCTGGGCGCCTGGCAGGGCTTCCACGGCCTGGACGCCACCGGCACGGCCCTGGCCCTGCTCGCCTCCCTCAGCTACCCGGTCGGCTGGATCTACGTCCGCCGCACCCTGGCCGGCACCGGCCACTCCCACCTGTCGATGACCGGCGCGCAGCTGCTGCTCGCGACGGTCCAACTGGCCGTCGTCACCCCGCTGTTCACGTCCCTGCCCACCCGCGTGTCCGTCGTGCCGCTGCTGGCGATCGCCGCCCTGGGCGCCCTGGGCACGGGCCTCGCCGTGCTCCTCCAGTACGGCCTGGTCGCCGAGGTCGGCCCGACGACCGCCCAGATGGTCACGTACTTCGTCCCGGTCATCGCCACGGCCGCGGGCTTCGCGCTCCTCGGTGAGCCGCTCGCCTGGTCGACACCGGTCGGGGCGGTGATCGTACTGACGGGGGCGGCGCTGACCCAGGTGCGGCCGAACTCCCGGCGGACACCTCAGACGTAACTCCGCGCCGGCGCCGGGCCGAGTGCCGAGGCGATCGCGTCGGCCAGTGCCTCCGTCTCGTCGTCGCCGAGCGTCGAGACGGTGACGCGGATGCCGGGCGGCGCGCTCATCCGGAAGCGGGCGCCGGGGGAGACCGCCCAGCCGGCGTGCAGCAGCCGGGCGACGGCGCCGGTCTCGTCCGGCACGGGCACCCACACGTTCATCCCGCTGCGTCCGTGCGCCGCGACACCGCGCCGGTCGAGCGCGCCGATCAGCGCGTCCCTCCGCCGCCCGTACGCCGCCGCCACCTCGGCCGTGTCCACCGCACCGTCGGCCCACAGCCGTACCAGCGCCCGCTGCATCAGCCGGCTCACCCAGCCGGGCCCGAGCCGCTGCCGGCCGCGGACCCGGTCGACGGTGACGGCGTCCCCGGTGAGCAGGGCGAGGCGCAGATCGGGGCCGTAGGCCTTGGCGGCCGAACGTACGAACGCCCAGTGCCGGGTGGCGCCGGCCAGGGGGTGGAGGGGCAGGTCGACGATGCCGTGGCCGTGGTCGTCCTCGATCAGCAGGACCTCCGGGTGCTCGCGGAGCACGGACCGCAGGGCACGCGCGCGCGTGGCGCTCACCGCGGCACCGGTCGGGTTCTGCGCCCGGTCCGTGACGATCAGGGCCCGCGCCCCGGCCTCCAGCGCCCGGCGCACGTCGTCCGCGCGCGGCCCCTCGTCGTCGATGCCGACCGGGACGGTCCGCAGGCCGAGCGCCGGCACGAGATCGAGGGTGCGGCCCCAGCCGGGGTCCTCGACGGCGACGGTGTCGCCGGGCTTGAGGTGGGCCGCCAGCACCCGTTCGACGCCGTCGAGCGCCCCGGAGACCACGGCGAGCGGCCCGTCCGGCACCCCGTCGGCGTCGAATCCGGCCCGTGTGATCCGGGCCAGCTCCGGTTCCACGGGAGCTGCTCCGTAGAGCACCGGCGCACGGTCGCCCTCGGCGGCGGCCGCCGCGAACGCGCCCGCGAGCGGCGGCAGCAGCGCCGGGTCCGGATTGCCGTTCGCCACGTCCCGCACGCCCTCGGGGACGTCCACCCGGATGTGGTCCCGCCCGGTCGTGGCAGGCGCCGGCCGCACCCGGCTGCCGCGCCGGCCCGCGGTCTCGATGACCCCGCGCTCGCGCAGGGTCCGGTACGCGGCCGCGACCGTGTTGGGATTCACTCCCAGCCGCTCCCCCAACTCCCGCATGGGCGGCAGCAGTTGACCCGGCCGCAGCTCACCGGCTCCTACCGCCCGCTCGATGCTCGCGGAAATGTCCGCTGCACGGCGCCCGCTGATCGGATACTCTCCTAGCACAAAGCCAATTATGCACTAGTGCAATGGAGAGCGCCATGCAGGGGACCTCGCAGACGCCGTCGCAGCCCACCACCGCCTACACACCGACCGACCGCACCGTCCCCACCCGCTCCCCGAACCGGGCCTCGTACGACAGGGAACTGGTGCACGCGATACTCGACGAGGCCTACGTCTGCCACCTCGGCTTCGTCCGCGACGGCGCGCCGGTCGTGCTGCCCACCCTGTACGCCCGGGTCGGCGAGCGGCTCTACGTGCACGGCTCGACGGGGTCGCGCCCGCTGCGGGCGGCCGGCCAGGCCGACCCGGGCCTGCCGGTCTGCCTGACCGTCACACACGTCGACGGACTGGTCCTGGCCCGCTCGGCCTTCCACCACTCGATCAACTACCGCTCGGTGGTGGTGCACGGCGTCGCCCACGACGTCACGGACCCCGAGGAGAAGCGCCAGGCCCTGGACGCGCTGGTCGACCACGTGGTTCCGGGCCGCTCCGCCGACTCGCGGCCGGCCAACAAGAAGGAGCTGGCCGCCACCGCCGTGGTCCGCCTGGACCTGGGCGAGGTCTCCGCCAAGCTCCGCACCGGCGGCGTGAACGACGAACCGGAGGACCTCGGTCTTCCGCACTGGGCGGGTGTGGTCCCGGTGCGGAAGACGTACGGCACCCCCGTTCCCGACCCGGCCCTGGCCGCGGACACGGCACTTCCCCCCTACCTGCTGGACCGGTGACCTTCAGGGGCGCGGGGAACTGCGCGGCCGGCCGACGGCGGCCCGCAGCCGCCGTCAGGCAGGCACCGCCCGCTCCTTGGGCGTCCGCACCTCCCCCACGGCAAGCCCCGCGACCGACCCCAGCATCAACAGGGTCCCGGCCACCGTCGCCACCGTCAGCCGCTCACCGAGCACGACCACGGCCAGCACGGCCGCGCTCACCGGCTCCAGCAGCATGATCACCGAGACGGTGGCGGACCGTACGACGGCCGCCCCCGCGAAGTAGAGGCCGTAGGCGAGGGCCGTGGGCACGGCGGCGACGTACAGCAGGAGAAGCAGGAGCCGCCCGGGCTCCTCGGTGTGCGGCAGCAGCCCCTCCGCCAGGGCGAACGGCAGCAGGCACAGGCTCGTGACGGCGAAGGCCCCGGCGGTCGTCCGGGAGGCGTCGGTGTCGCCGTCGCGGCCCCAGCGGCGGGTGAGCAGGGTCATCGCGCAGTACCCGGCCGCAGACAGCAGCGCGAGCAGCACGCCCCACGGGCGTACGGCCGTACCGCCGCCGCCCAGGACGAGGACCGCGAGACCCGCGAGGGCACCCGCGACGGCGGCGGCGCCCCCGCGGCCCAGGCGTTCGGCCAGCGTCAGCCGGGCGCCGAGCGCGATGAGGACGGGCCCCGCGCCCAGGGTGACGACCGTGGCCACGGCGAGGCCGGTGGCGGCGACGGCCGCGAAGTAGGCCGTCTGGAAGACGGCGAGGCCGAGCCCGGTGACACCGGCCCGCAGCGCCCGGCGGCCGAACGGCTCGCGGACGGGGGTACCGGCGCGCGGCCGCAGCGGGCGCACGGCGAGCAGCAGGACCAGACCGGCGGCGCAGCGCCAGAAGGAGAGGGCGATCGGCCCCATGTCACTGGCCTGGTAGACCAGGGAGGCGGCCGCGCCCGCGGTGCCCCAGGCGGCACCGGCGACGATCAGATAGAGGAGGCCTCGCCCTACGGGCAGGCCGGAGGTGGTGTTCGACACGTGTTCTCTCCGCAGAAGCGCACGAGGCGCCGCGCACGACGGGCGGCGGCTGGTGCGCGAAGTTCGGGAAGGGCCCCGGATCGCTCGGGATCAGCGGGGTCCACGGACTTCGTCTGCGGGCAGCACCGTTCGGCCCGGCGGCGAACGCGCCGGGCGCGGTTTCCGGAGGGCCCGCCTCAGGCGGCCGGAGGCGGAAGAACGAGCGCGTCGGAAGGCATGATCGACACCTTATGCGGTGGTCCCGGGGGTGGACCACTCCCTTTCCGGGCCGCCGCCCGCCACCGGCCGCTCCGATCCCTTCGCGGGCGTCGAGGACTGCGCGATGAACGCGCCGAGCAGCACGATCACGCCACCGGCGATCTGCGGCGCCGACAGGTGCTCGCCGAGCAGGACCCAGGCCAGGACGGTGGCGATCACCGCTTCGAGGCAGGCCACGACTCCGGCGACCTGCGGGGAGAGCCGGCGCACGGCGAGCACGCCGGTGACGTAGGCGACGACGGTGGCGACGAGCACGATCCAGGCCAGCAGGACGACGGCGGCGACGGGCGTGCCGTCCATGCGGGCGGTGCCCGTGAGCACGGACCAGTCCATGGACCAGGGCCGGGCGACGACGGTCAGGACGGCCGCGCCGATCAGCAGGCCGTAGGCGATGACCCCGAGCGGATCGGGCGCCTCGTCGCCGGCGTCGCTGCCCTGGTCGGACAGGACGAAGTAGCCGACCTGGCAGCAGGCCGCGCCGAGCGCGAGCAGCAGCCCCAGGACGTCGAAGCCGAGGCCCGACCACACCTCGACGACACACGCGAGTCCGCCGACGGCCAGAACGACACCGAGGGCGGCGGCCCGGGTCACGGGCCGCCGCTGCACGAACCGCACCCAGCCCAGCACGAGGGCGGGTGCCAGGTACTCGATGAGCAGCGCCACCCCGACGGGGATCCGGGAGAGCGCGGCGAAGTAGCAGGCCTGGACACCGGCGACGGCCAGCAGCCCGAACCCGGCGAGCAGTCCGGGGCGGCGGCGCAGCAGCGCGCGGTGGCGGACGGCGAGCGGCAGCATCACCAAGGCCGCCCCGGCCACCCGTAGCCACACCACGTGCAGCGGGTCCAGGCCCGCCTCGATCAGCGGTTTGGCCGCGACACCGGATCCGCCGAAGGCGACCGCGGACAGGATCGCGAGGCCGAGCCCCACGCCCTTGCCGCGCCTGCTCACACTGCTGTCAGACGTACGCACCGGCACATGATGGCAGGCCCCGACAGGAGCGTCACCCCCTATGACACCTGTCTCACTGTCCGGACGGGACGTGCGGGCCGGGTCAGTGAGCGGCTTCGCCGCCGCCGGCGTACTCCTGGGGCCGGTCGGACAGGTCCTGGAGCCGGGCGAGCACCTCGTGCGCGTCGATCCCGGCGCGTTGGAGCACCTCGACCGCGCGCGCCTGCGGGTCGACGAGGATCGCCGCGAGGAGGTCGGTGCCGCGGGCCGGTCCGCCGTGCCGTACGGCGCGTTCGCAGGCGTACTCCATGGACGCCGCGGCCAGCGGCGAGAAGCCCGCGCTCTCCGTCACCACGGGGACGGCACCGGAGTCTTCGACACCGCTCTGCCAGCGCAGGCCGTAGCCGATGCTGCGCTGGACGAGATAGCCGAGCAGTCGCGCGATCCGCGGTCCCTCGCCGAAGACGGCGCGTGCCTCCGCGTCGGACTCCAGCAGCGAGTGGAGCAGGTGGGCGGTGTCGATCTGGCGGTCCCCGTCCCGGACCGCCCTGCGGCGGGCACCGCCGACCACCGATGCCAGCTCGTCACTGAGCCTGGCATCGTGCTCTGCGCGGTGGATGCCGTGCTCATGGGCCGACTGCCGGGGGATGCGGGGTTGCACATCCTCCACCCCATCAGTCCCGGGCGCCCGGGTCATCCTCGGCAGGAAGCATTTTCGCGTCCCACGGGAAGTGGACTCCCCCGGCCGGAATCTCCTCCTTACGGAGGAGATCAGGCTGATTCGTCCGTAGGCCCCACCACGGCTGACAGTTCGTCAGTATTGAACATTGCGGCCGTCACGGCTACGTTCCGCGACACCCAGCCCGAGACGAAGAGGTGGTCGCATGGCCGAAGTCAGCGCGGAGGCACGCATCGGGGCGCCGGCCGAGAAGGTGTGGGCCAGGCTCACGGACTGGTCCGCCTACGGCGAGTGGAACGCGACCCACACGAGCTTCCCGGCGGGCGGCCCCGAGCCCCTCGAAGTGGGCGCGGCCTTCCAGGAGAACATGCGGCTCATGAACTTCCCCGCAGAGGTGGCCTGGACCGTCGAGGAAGTCGAACCGGCCCGGGTGCTCGCCATCCGCGGCAAGGGCCCGATGGCCGTGACCGTCGCGACGCGCTACACCCTCACGCCCGACGGCGACGCGACGACCGTCCGCATCGACGGCGCGTTCACGGGCGCGACGGTGTCCCTGATGGCGGCCAAGCTCAAGGACTCGGCCACGGCGGCCCTCAACGAGTCGCTGCGCAGGCTGGACGCGCTGGTGGCCTGACGCCCCGGGACGCAGAAGCGCCCCCCGGATCTCCGGGGGGCGCCTGTTTCCAAGAGCAGCCGGGCCCTCTCCACGAGCAGTCGGACCCTCTCCACGAGCAGCCGGATCCTCAGTCCTCGTCGGCGAGGATCAGATACAGCTTCTTGCGCGCGTCGTTGATGACGCCGAGCGCCTTCTCCCGCTGCTCCTTGCTGCCGGTCTTCCAGACCTGGCCGAAGGCCTCCATCAGGCCGAAGCCGGCCTGGCGGATCTCGCCGAGGGCTTCCCAGTCGACACCGCGGGAGGCCTCCTCCCAGGGCGCCTCGGGCCCCTCGTCGGCCGCGGTCCGGCCCGCCTCGGTGAGCGAGAACAGCTTCTTACCGCCCTCGGACTCACTCGTGATCAGGCCCTCGTCCTCCAGCAGCTGGAGGGTGGGGTACACCGAGCCGGGGCTGGGCTTCCACGCCCCGCCGCTGCGCTCGGCGATCTCCTGGATCATCTCGTAGCCGTGCATCGGCCGGTCCTTGAGCAGGGCCAGGATCGAGGCCCGTACGTCACCGCGCCGCGCCCTTCCCCTCGGCCCGCCGCGCCCTCGACCGCCCCAGGGGCCAGGGCCGAAGCCGGGACCACCGGGCCCGCCCCAGCCGGAGCCGCCGCCCGGCCCGAAGGGGCCGAAGGCCGCCCGCAGTCCCTCGAAGCCGCCTCGGCCGCGCGGTCCGCCGTGGCCATGTCCGTGCTCGAATCCATGGGTACGCATCGCAACCACTCCATTCCATCGTTGATCTGTCGCGATGCTTCAACGATATATCGGAACAGTTCGGATGACAAGGTTCGGCTCGGCTGTGGTCTACTGCCGGTCATGCCGCTGCTGCTACTGGACCTCGACAACACCCTCGTCGACCGCGACGCGGCCTTCCGCACCGCCGTCGCCGGCTTTCTCGCCGAGCACGGTCTGCCCGCCGCCGACCTCACCTGGGTGATGGCCGCCGACGCGAGCGGCTACACCCCGCGCCCCGAGGTCGCCGCGGCCCTGACCGAGCGATACGGCGACCTGGTGCCCGGCACAGCCGTCCACGCCCTTCTCGACCGGGGCGCCGCCGACCACGTCGTCCTGGCGCCCGCCACCCGCGAGGCGCTGGGCGCGGCGCAGGCCGACGGCTGGACATGCGTCATCGTCACCAACGGGCGCGTCCTCAAGCAGGAAACGAAGATCCGCAAAACCGGACTCGACCGGCTCGTCCAGGGCTGGGTCGTCTCCGAAGCAGTCGGTCACAAGAAGCCGGCCCCGGAGATCTTCCGAGCG
Organism: Streptomyces lomondensis; assembly: GCF_014651035.1. Taxonomy (GTDB): domain Bacteria; phylum Actinomycetota; class Actinomycetes; order Streptomycetales; family Streptomycetaceae; genus Streptomyces; species Streptomyces lomondensis. Next base: position 32,302 of record NZ_BMWC01000004.1, on the reverse strand, counting down.
GCAGCCGATGCCGTCGGCGTCTCCCTCCCGGGCGCGTGGGTCATCGGCGATTCCCCCCACGCCGACATCGCGGGCGCCGACGCGCTCGGACTCCGGAGCGTGTGGGTGGCGGACGGACGTGCCTGGACCCAGGACTCCTACCGCCCCACCCATGTCGCCGCCGACGCCGCCTCCGCGATCAGCCTCGCCATCGGGACACCGGGATAAGGGCGACTCTGCCGGCGGAACCGGGCCAGCACTGGTGAATTGGCCTTGGTCCGGGGCTTCGCGGAGCCCCTAGCGTCAGGCCATGCGGATTCGAATCGTCGACGCCTTCACCGATCGCCCCTTCTCCGGCAACCCGGCCGGCGTCCTGCTCCTGAACGACGCGGACGCCTTCCCGGACGACACCTGGCTGCGGAACGTCGCCCTGGAGGTCAACCACTCCGAGACGGCCTTCGCCCACCCCCTCCCCGAGGGCGGTGAGGCCGACTGGGCGCTGCGCTGGTTCACCCCGGCCGCCGAGGTCGCGTTGTGCGGCCACGCGACCCTGGCCACCGCCCATGTCCTGCACGGCAGTGGCGTCCACGAGGGCCCCGTGCGGTTCGCCACCCGCAGCGGCGTCCTCGTCGCCACGCCCGCCGCCGACGGCTCCTTCACGCTCGACTTCCCGACGGCCCCGCTCACCCGGATCGACCCGCCCGTCGGCCTCGCCCAGGCCCTGGGCGCCGAGCCGCTCACGGTCCTCCACACCGGCCCGAACGTCGGCGACCTGCTGGTCGAGGTCGCCGACGAGAAGACGGTGCACGCCCTCAGCCCCGACGTCCGGGCCCTCGCCGCCCACTCCGAGCGCGGCGTCATCGCCACCGCCCGCGCGGCAGACCCGGCCCGGGGCTACGACTTCGTCTCGCGCTGCTTCTTCCCGAACGTCGGCATCGACGAGGACCCGGTGACCGGCAGCGCCCACACCGCCCTCGCCCCGTTCTGGTCCGAGCGCCTGGGCCGGCCCCGCCTCACCGGCCTCCAGGCCTCACCCCGCTCCGGCCGCGTCCGCACCGAACTGCGCGGCGACCGCACCCTGCTGACCGGCAGGGCGGTCACCGTCATCGAGGGCGAGCTGCTCGCCTGAGACCGGCGAAGGGGCGTACGACACCGCCGTACGCCCCTCCCGCCTCTCGTCACGCCGTCGGCAGCCACCCGACCTTGCCCGCCAGCAGCGCGTACCCGACGAACGCCCCGATGTCGAGCAGCGAGTGGGCCACCACCAGGGGGCCGACGCGGCCCCAGCGGCGGTAGAGGTAGACGAAGACGACGCCCATGACCATGTTGCCGATGAAGCCGCCGATGCCCTGGTAGAGGTGGTACGACCCGCGCAGGACGGAACTGCCCAGCAGCGCGGCCGTCGGAGTCCAGCCCAGCCGGCCCAGCCGGCGCAGCAGGTAGCCGACGACGATCACTTCCTCCAGTACGGCGTTCTGGATCGCCGAGAGGATCAGCACCGGGTACTTCCACCACACCTCGGGCAGCGCCTCGGGCACCACGGTGAGGTTGAAGCCGAGGCCGCGGGCCGCCAGGTAGAAGGCGATGCCTGTGCTGCCGATGACCGCGGCGATCGCCGCCCCGCGGCCGAGGTCGGGCCAGGGGCGGGTGCGGTCGAAGCCGAGGGTGCGCAGGCTCGCGCCCTCGCGCAGCAGGAAGTGGGCCACGAGCACGACGGGCACGAGCGCCGTGGTGATCCCGAAGAGCTGCCAGGCGAGGTCGAGCCAGGGGCGGCCGGGCGCGGCCGAGGCGTTCATCGTGGCCGCCTGGTCCTTGAGCCCGCCCGGCTTGGTGACCGACCCGATGAAGCTGATCAGCGCGGAGACCCCGCTGGCCCCCAGCGACAGCGCGAGGACGAGCAGCGTCTCGTTGCGGAGCATCCGCCGTGACAGCCCCTGCTGGGGAATGGAATCGCCCGCCGGGCTCGCCTCCGCCTGCACACCTGCCTCCACTTCACCGATCCGTCGGATCAGTATGGCGGCAGCGGCCCGGCACCTCGCAGGCGCCTCAGCCCAGCGACACCGGCTCCGGCAGTCCCACCGGCCAGCTGTGCACCGGATCCCCCTGGTGCATCAGCGTGCGGTAGCGCCGGGTCGTGGCGGCCAGCGCCTCCTCCCGGGTAAGGCCGGCGTCCAGGGCCTGGTGGAAGGTCGCGGCCTGCCAGCTCGCCCCGTTCACCCGGCGCCGGCAGCGTTCCTCGATCACGCCCAGGTACAGGTCGCGGTCGGCCGGCTCGACGTTCCAAGCGTCCAGCCCGGCCTCGGCGAGCGGCAGCAGTTCGTCGCGGACCAGGCTCACCGCGTCGACCTGGGTGGTGCCGCCGTAGCGGCCGCGCCGGGGCCAGGTGAAGCGGGCGTCGATGCCGTCCTTGCACGCGGCGTCGAAGTTGGCGGCGGCCGCCTCGAACGGCAGCCGGGTCCACACCGGCCGGGCCTCCTCGGCGAGGGCGCGGACGACGCCGTAGTAGAACGCCGCGTTGGCGATGACGTCGGTGACGGTGGGCCCGGCGGGCAGCACGCGGTTCTCCACGCGCAGGTGGGGGACGCCGTCGGCGACGCCGTAGACCGGGCGGTTCCAGCGGTAGATCGTGCCGTTGTGCAGGACGAGCTCGGCGAGGTTCGGGGTGCCACCCTGGTCGAGCACCTGGAGCGGGTCCTCGTCGTCGCAGATGGGCAGCAGCGCCGGGTAGTAGCGCAGGTTCTCCTCGAAGAGGTCGTAGGCCGAGGTCACCCAGCGTTCCCCGAACCAGGTGCGCGGCCGGACGCCCTGGGCCTGGAGTTCGGGCGGGCGGGTGTCGGTGGACTGCTGGAACAGCGGGGGCCGCGACTCGCGCCACAGCTCGCGGCCGAACAGGAAGGGCGAGTTGGCGCCGACGGCGATCTGGGCGGCGGCGACCGCCTGGGCCGCGTTCCACACGTCGGCGAACCGGGCCGGGGTGACCTGGAGGTGCAGCTGCACGGAGGTGCAGGCGGCCTCCGGCGCGATGGACTTGGACGTGCAGCTGAGGTGCTCCACACCGGCGATGTCGAGGGTGAACTCCTCGCCGCGGGCGGCCACGATCTGGTCGTTGAGGAGGGTGTAGCGGTCGACGTCGGAGAGGTTCGACGACACCAGGTCGTCCCGGTCGAGGGTCGGCAGAATACCGATCATCACGATTCCCGCGTCGACCTCGCTGGCTTTCCGGTCGGCATATGCCAGTGACGTGCGGAGTTCCTCCGCGAGCCGGTCGAATACCCGGCCCCCCAGGCGGTGTGGAGGAATGTTTACTTCCAGATTGAACATGGCGAGTTCTGTTTGGAAATCGCGACTGGCGATGCGTTCCAGGACTTGCGCATTCAACATTTTCGGCATGCCGTCGGTGCCCGCGAGATTCAATTCGATCTCCAGCCCCATGAGGTTCTTCGGGCGATCGAACCGCTTCTCCGCCAGGAGTCGCTCCAAGCCCGTCAGGCACTGACGGAGCTTGTCACGGTAGCGCTGGCGATCGGACAGGTCGAACCGGCCTGCCACGACCTTCTCCCCCATCGAAGCGTCCCTCCTCGGATGATGCGGGCCGAAGATCCGGCCGCCGGGTTCCGGTCAGGTGGAGGATGCCCAGCGAAAGCGATCGATAACGTCCCGGGCGGGCCCGCCGGCCGCTACGCTGGTCACGTGTGACCGGTGGCACATTCACTCGGCATGACGCTCATGCCGGTTCCGGGTACTGCGAACTCGTGAAAAACGCCGACGAGAATGGGCCGACCGGGTCGCGGGCATTAACCGAGGTCATCGCCGCGGACCCCCGCCCGGAATCGGGATAATTCTCGCGTATCGCCGACCGAATGTACCCTTGTTCTACTCACCGGAAACGGCTAGACGAAACACAGTCTGAACCCGTGTCGTATAAACTCCGCGAACAAGGCAGAAGGTTGGCGCCCACGGTCGATGGGTCCTGCCGTCGTGGCGACCTACGGCGGACCCCACCCCCCTCTCGTTCACAAGACCCCGGCCCCTGCCTCTCTGACCCCCGTGAGCAGACAGCGCCGTCCGCCCCCGCCCCCGCCCTCGCGCCACCGTGCCTTTGAATGAGAGGCGACCCACCATGCCGCTGCATGTCCCCCCGGCTCCCGCGCCCGCACTCCGTTCCGTCCTGGCTGCGCTCTCCTCGCCCACCGCGGTACGCGAAGCCCGAACTCCCGCCCTGCTCGGCGCCCAGGGACCCGCCACGCCCGAGCTGCCCCTGCCCGTGCACGTACTCGACGCGGTCACGCCCGAGGGCCTGTCGGCCACCAGGCTCGCCGGGTGGCGCTTCCTGGTCCGCTGCGGCGACCGTGCCGTGGCCGCGGCGGACACCATGCTGACTCCCGACGGCTGGGCCTTCTCCCACTTCTTCGAGGGCCCGTACATCACCTCCACCGAGCGCGCCCTGCGCCAGGCCGAGACGATGCAGCAGCCGTACCAGCCCCGCCTGCTGTCGGTGCCCAGCCTGTACATGCTGACGCTCTGGCTGCACGAGGACTGCGCCGCGGACGGCGCCGCCGGCCACCCCGCCGCCACCGACCTGCTCGTCCCGCTGGCTCCCGCGCCTCCCGGCATCGCGGCCCACCGCCCGCACCGCGTCGCCGAACTCCTCCCGGTGCTGACCCATCGGGTGACTCCCACGCGCCTGCTCGGTTCACCCGCCTGAAGCGCCGCGTAGTTTGCCGCACCCCGTCGCCGAATTCCCGGCGGCGGGGTCGCCCCTTTTTCACGCTCGTACGAGCACCGAATAGCTCGTACGAGCCGCAAGAAGGGGCCGACCCGACCGGACTAGCCCCATCCGGCCACCGAGAACCACCCGAAGTGACAGTCCAGTTGGGATGAACCGTCCGCGCGGGTGATGCGTCCTGAACCTGTGAGGAGCGGTGCGGCGAAATCCCTGCGGATCGACGCCCGTGGGGCAACACTGGGTTCCGACGACTTATCACAACGGGGGGCGGCCATGAACGACACGTCTAGCCGCGAAACGAAGACCACAGCAACCTCAGTCACCTCGTCCACCACGACCAAGCGAAAGATCCCACCCATGTGCCAGCACCAGACACCGTGCCCCTCCGCCGACTCCGCCGACCGGGAATCCGCCCGCCTCGTGGCGCACCACCCGGAGCAGGGGTGGAGCCTGCTGTGCAACGGCGTCGTGCTCTTCGAGGACACCGGTGAGCTCCTGCCGGACGGCCGGATCATCGCACCGCACCGTCCGCTGGCCGGCAGCCAGGTGATGACGGCCGCCTAGGGGCGCCGCTCCGCCCGCAGACAAGAGGGGCCGGCCGTAGGACCTCCTGCGCACCGGCCCCGACGCGTGTCCGAGGGCTGTCACTCGCCGTCACCCCCCGCGACGCCCCGTTCCCGGCTCGCGCGCCTTCCCACGGATGCCCGTTTTCCGGAAGACTCCTGGAAGTTTCGCGGTCACCCGTCGACGGAGGTGGGCAAGTGGCGGCACAAGAGGCCGACGCCGGCAACAGGGTCACGATCACGGAGATCGCCCGGCAGGCCGGCGTGTCCGTACCGACCGTGTCCCGGGTCGTCAACGGCCGGTCCGACGTGTCGCCGCAGACCCGCGCCCGGGTCGAGGACCTGCTGCGCCGGCACGGCTACCGCAGGCGCCCCGCGCCCTCCGGCACCCGCGCCGCCCTGCTCGACCTGGTCTTCAACGACCTCGACAGCCCCTGGGCCGTGGAGATCATCCGCGGGGTGGAGGAGGTCGCCCACGCGGCCGGGGTCGGCACGGTCGTGTCGGCCATCCACGGGCGTTCGGGCGACGCCCGTGAGTGGATGCGCAACCTCCGGGCCCGCGCCTCGGACGGCGTCGTGCTCGTCACGTCGGCGCTGGAGCCGATGCTCCACGAGGAGCTGCGGATCCTCGGGGTGCCGCTGGTGGTCGTCGACCCGGCGGGCTCGCCCGCCCTGGACGCGCCCACGATCGGCGCCGCGAACTGGTCGGGGGGCATGGCGGCCACCGAGCACCTGCTGTCGCTGGGCCACCGCCGGATCGGCCTGATCGCCGGCCCGCCGCGCCTGCTGTGCTCCCGGGCCAGGCTGGACGGCTACCGCGCGGCTCTGGAGGGTGCCGGCATCGCGCTGGACGAGTCCCTCGTCGTCCCCGGCGACTTCCGTCCCGAGTCCGGCTGCACCGCGTGCAACACCCTGCTCGACCTGACCGAGCCGCCGACCGCCGTCTTCGCGGCCAGCGACCGGATGGCGCTCGGCGCGATCGAGGCACTGCGCCGGCGCGGGCTGCGGGTGCCGCAGGACATGAGCGTGGTGGGTTTCGACGACCTTCCGGAAGTCCGCTGGTCGGCTCCGCCGCTGACGACGGTCCGTCAGCCTCTGGCCGACATGGGCAAGCTGGCCGTGCGTACGGTGCTCCGCCTCACCCGCGACGAGCAGCCGGACTCGCCGCGGGTGGAGCTGGGGACCGACCTGGTGGTACGGGCGAGCACGGCGCCTCCGGCAGTCCGGAACTGACGGATCCGCCAGGGCCTGCCGCTACTTCCCGCCGAGCGCCTCACGCAGCGCGAAGTACGCCGGCTTCCGCCGCAGTTCCTCGTCCCACGGCAGGGCCGCGCCCTCCCCCGGGAAGAACGCGGGAATCCAGGAGTATTTGTCCGTGTAGTCCCACAGGGTGATGCCAACGCACCGGCGCACCGCCAGGCACGCCTCGGTCAGGTCGCCGTACCACTCCGCCTGCAGGGCCAGCTTCTCCTCGGTCGCGGGCAGCTGCATCCGGATGTCGACCTCGGTCAGCGCGGTGTCCAGTCCGAGCCGCGAGAAGCGGCGGAGGTTGTCCTCCAAGGTGGTGGGATAGCCGTACTGGAGGGCCAGATGGGCCTGGAGGCCGATGCCGTGCAGCGGGACGCCCGCGGCCTTCAGCTCCTTGGCGAGCTTGTAGTAGGCGTCGCTCTTCGGGCCGATCGCCTCGATGTTGTAGTCGTTGAGGTACAGCTTGACGCGCGGATCGGCCTGGTGGGCCCAGCGCAGCGCGTCGGCGATGTAGCCGGGCCCGAGCGTCTTGTAGAAGACGGACTCGCGGTACGTGCCGTCCTCGTTGAAGGCCTCGTTGACGACGTCCCAGGCGAAGACCTTGCCCCGGTAGTGGCGTACCTCCGCCTGGATGTGCTTCTTCAGCACGACCCGCAGCTCCGGGGCCGTCCACTCCCGGCCCGTCAGCCACCCCGGCAGCTGGCTGTGCCAGACCAGGGTGTGTCCGCGCACCCGCTGCCGGTTGGCGCGGGCGAGGTTCACGATCTCGTCGCCCTGGGAGAAGTCGAACACGCCCTGCTGGGGCTCGGTCGCGTACCACTTCATGCCGTTGCCGGGGGTGATCTGGTCGAACTCGCGGCCGAGCAGGGCCTTGTACGGCTCGTCGACGAGCTCGGGGTTGTCGGTCGCGCTGCCGAAGTAGCGGCCGTGCCGCTGGGCGAGTTCGGCGAGGGTGGGTTCCTTGCCGTGCCGCTCGTCCGCCTGTGCCGTCGGCCCGGTGGCGATGCCTCCGAGCATCAGCGCGGCGGCGAGCGCCCCGGCGAGTCTGAGCCGTGTTGCGGTGGTGCGCATGGTGCGACTCCTCACGATCGATGGGTCGGTGAGCCGTACGTCCGCCGCGCGCGTCAGCCCTTCGTGGCGCCCGCGGTGAGGCCGCCGACGAGCTGGCGCTCGGCGACCGAGTAGAAGGCCAGGGCGGGGACCATGGCGAGCACCAGATAGGCGAAGACCTTGGCGTACTCAGCCGAGTACTGCCCCTGGAACTGCTGCACGCCGATCGGCAGCGTCCACCACTGCGCGTCGGTGAACACCAGCAGCGGCAGGAAGAAGTTGTTCCAGCTGGTGACGACGGCCAGCACGGAGACCGTGCCGAGCGCGGGCCGCGCCATGGGCAGCAGCACCCGCCAGAAGAAGCCGAACGGACTGCATCCGTCGAGCGTCGCCGCCTCCTCCAGCTCGCCGGGGATCTGCCGGAAGAAGCCCCGCAGGATGATGATGGTCATCGGCAGCCCGAAGGCCGCCTGCGGGAGGATCACGCCGAGCGGGTTGTCCAGCAGGTCCAGGGACCGCAGCAGCAGGAACAGCGGCAGGGCCGCCACCGCGAACGGGAACATCAGCCCCATCGTGAACAGCGTGAAGAGCACTTCCCTGCCGCGGAAGGCGAACCGTGCGAAGGAGAAGGCCGAGAGCGCGGAGACGGCGACGACCAGGACGGTCGTGCCCACCGCGATCAGCGTGCTGTTGCCGATCAGCCGCCAGAAGTCCCCCGAGCCGAGGATCTGGGTGTAGTTGGAGGTCACCCACGACTCGGGCAGTCCGACCGGGTTGCGGGAGAGCTCGTCGGTGGACTTGAAGCCGGACAGCGCGGCGTAGACCAGGGGGACGGCCATGACCGCGCCGACGACGACCAGGACCAGGTGCAGCGGGAGGTTCCTGCCCCGGCGGGCTTTCTGACTGGCTGTCACTTTCCGTCCCCCCGCATGGTCGTGGTGGCCCCTGCCAGGTCGCGCCGGAGCACGAACCGCTGGTAGGCGAGGGCGAAGACGAGGCTGATGGCGAACATGACCACGCTGATCGCGCTGGCGTAGCCGACCTGGTAGCGCTTGAAGCCGTACTGGAACATGGTCACGGCCATGGTCTCGGAGTGGTGGTCGGGGCCGCCCGCGGTGGTCACCCACACCAGGTCGAAGAGCTGGATGGCCCCGATGACCGACAGGAAGACGCTGATGCGCAGGGTGGGTGCGAGCAGCGGCAGGGTGACGTTGCGGAAGCGCTGCCAGGGCCCGGCCCCGTCGATGAGCGCCGCCTCGGTCAGCTCCCTGGGGACGGCCTGGAGCCCGGCCAGGTACAGCATCATGTGGAAGCCGAAGTACTTCCAGGTCATGACGAGGAACAGCGTCGCCATGACGGTCGACGGGTCGGCGAACCACTCTCCGCCCAGCCCGTCCAGCCCGATCCTGCCGAGGACCTGGTCGGCGAAGCCGTCGTCCGGCGCGAAGATCATGCCGAACAGGATTCCGGTGATGGCCTCGGACAGCACGTACGGGGCGAAGAACAGCATCCGGTACACCGCCCGGCCGCGCATCCGCTGGTTGAGCAGGACGGCCATGGCGAGCGCGAACGGCAGTTGGATGACGAGCGACAGCATGACCAGGACGAGGCAGCGCCACAGGTCGCCGAGGAAGACGTCGTCCTGGAAGAGCCGGGTGAAGTTCTCGCCGCCGACGTAGTCCGAGGGCATCCCGAAGCCGCCCCAGCGGAAGAAGGCGGCGTACAGGGCGAACAGCATCGGCAGCAGCACGAACCCCATGAACAGCACCAGGGCGGGCAGCTGGAAGCCGGTCGCGGTCAGCCAGTTGAGCATGCGCCGCCGGGCCCGGCCCCGGTCCCGGCGGACGGCCGGGGGTGGGGGGCCGGCGTCGCGGCCGGCCCGTTTGTCCGGCAGATACGTGGAGGTCATCGCCGGCTACTGCTCTTCCTTCGCGGTCTTCGTGATCGACTGGGCGACCTGCTCGGGAGACTTGGACCCGGAGATGAGCGCGGCGACGCTGTCGTTGACCTCCTGGCCGACGGCGGGCGCGTAGGCCTGGTCGAGGTAGAGCTGGAAGCCGGTGGCCTTCTTCAGCTGCTCCTGTACGGCCTTGATGTTGGGGTCGGCGATGGCGCTCTCGGCCGCCGGGACCACGGGCAGCACGCCGGTCTTCTTGACCAGTTCCAGATCGGTGGCCTCGGACGCGAAGAACTTGAGGAAGTCGACGGCCTCCTGCGGGGCGCCCCGGCGCAGGGCGTGCCCGCCGCCTCCGCCGAACACCTCGGTGAGGGCGCCCTTGCCGCCCTCGACCTCGGGGAACGGGAAGAAGCCGAGGTCCTTGCCGAGGCCCTTGCCCGAGTCGGCCTGTACCACGGGCGCCCACTGGCCCATGAGTTCCATCGCCGCCCTGCCGTTGCCGACCGTGGCGGCCTGGCCGGTGGGGCTGGAGTAGGCGGCGCCGAGGAAGCCCTTCTGGAAGGGCTTCAGGCCGACGAGTTCCTCCAGGTGCTCTCCCGCCTCGACGAAGGGAGCGCCGGTGAAGTCCTTGGCCTCGTAGGCCTTCTGGAGCGCCTCGGCGCCCGCGGTGCGCATCGCCAGGTAGGCCCAGTAGTACATGCCGGGCCACTTCTCCTTGCCCGCCAGGGCCAGGGGCGTGACCTGGGCGGACTTCAGCCTGCGTACGGCGTCGAGGAAGCCGCTCCAGGTGGTCGGCGGGGCGCTGATGCCGGCCTTCTTGAACAGCGCCTTGTTGTACCAGAAGCCGATCATGCCGATGTCGAACGGGATGCCGTAGACCCTGTCGTCGAAGAGGTACGGCTCCCGGGCGACCGGCAGCAGGGCGTCGCCCCACGGCTTGGTCCGGTCCGTGAGGTCCTCCACCATCCCGGCGTCGACCTGCTGCCGGAGGACGCCGCCGCCCCAGGTGTGGAAGATGTCGGGCAGCTTCCCGGAGGAGGTCAGCGCCGTCATCTTCGACTTGTAGGCGTCGTTCTCCAACTGGACGATCTTCACCTTGACCTTGGGGTTCTGCGCCTCGAACTTCCGGGCGAGGGCGGCCCAGACGCTCTTGGTCGGCTCGGTGGTGGAGATGTTCCACCATTCGATCGTGGTCGTCCCCGACGACCCTCCGTCCGAGTCCCCGCCGCATGCGGTCAGTGCCGTCATCCCGAGACCGGCCGCGGCGGAGGCCGCCAGGAAGCCGCGGCGGGACAGTGCCGGGTCGCCCATCATGCTCCTCGAAAGTTTCGAATGAGATTCAGAAAGCTGCGCTGTTGCCGCACCCTAGAGACAGCCGCCAAACGGTGACAACCCCTCGTAGGCAGTGAATCTTCAGTCCCCGCAGGGGACTTGCGCGAGGACGAAACATTCGACTCGAAAGGCGAACCTTACGAAGCCGCTTCTCGTCTGATCACAGAGGGTGTTCACCTACCGGTCGGCCCGAGACACCGGCACACCTCACGGACGGGCGACCCGGCAGCCGCGCCACACGCTCTCAACTCGCGTTTCACTCATCCGGCCATCCCGGCGGGGGGCGTCCACACCCAGTCTTAACGGAAGCTTGACGCGCACAGCACCCTCATCCACGGGCCAATGCGTCACGCTCCGCTTACGCTGATCGGGCCGTCCAGCGATGGCCGGAACCACACCGATCCGCACATCGGGAGCACGTCGATGGCCACCACCGAGCACTCCGCACCCAGCCGCACGGAGCCCGCCCCACCCGGTCGCCTGCGCGCCTGGATGCTGGAGGGCCTGTCCGACATGGGCAAGGGCGGCGGCCACACCGGTCCCCACGCCGAACCGGAACCCCCGCACCAGGGCCAGCCCTGGTGGCGGGTGATGTGCCTGACCGGCGTCGACTACTTCTCCACGCTCGGCTACCAGCCGGGCATCGCCGCCCTCGCCGCCGGCCTGCTGTCGCCCATCGCGACCATCGTGCTGGTCGTCGTCACCCTGGCCGGCGCCCTGCCGGTCTACCGTCGCGTGGCCGAGGAGAGCCCCCACGGCGAGGGCTCGATCGCGATGCTGGAGCGGCTCCTCTCCTTCTGGCAGGGCAAGCTGTTCGTGCTGACCCTGCTGGGCTTCGCGGCCACCGACTTCCTCATCACCATCACGCTGTCGGCCGCCGACGCCTCCACCCACCTCGTGGAGAACCCGCATCTGACCGGCGTGCTGCACGACCAGAAGATGCTGATCACCCTCGTCCTGGTGGCGCTGCTCGGCGCGGTGTTCCTCAAGGGCTTCCTGGAGGCGATCGGCGTCGCGGTCGCCCTGGTGGGCGCCTACCTCGCGCTGAACGCGGTCGTGGTGGTCGTCGGCCTCTACCATGTCATCACCGCGGGGCATGTGGTCACCGACTGGTCGAGCGCCCTCACCACCCAGCACGGCAACGTCTTCGTCATGATCGGCGTCGCCCTGCTCGTCTTCCCGAAACTGGCCCTCGGGCTGTCCGGGTTCGAGACCGGCGTCGCCGTGATGCCGCACGTCAAGGGCGACCCGGACGACACGGAGGCGCGGCCGGCCGGCCGCATCCGCGACACCAAGAAGCTGCTCACCACGGCCGCGCTGATCATGAGCGTCTTCCTGATCACCACCAGCTTCATCACCACCCTCCTCATCCCCGAGAAGGAGTTCGAGGCGGGCGGCCAGGCCAACGGACGCGCGCTGGCCTACCTGGCGCACGACTACCTGGGCAACACCTTCGGCACCGTCTACGACGTCTCGACGATCGCCATCCTGTGGTTCGCCGGCGCCTCCGCGATGGCCGGGCTGCTCAACCTGATGCCGCGGTATCTGCCCCGCTACGGCATGGCCCCGCAGTGGGCCCGTGCCGTGCGCCCCATGGTCATCGTCTTCACACTGATCGCCTTCCTGGTCACCTGGATCTTCGACGCCGACGTCAACGCGCAGGGCGGCGCCTACGCCACCGGTGTGCTGGTCCTCATCAGCTCCGCCGCGATCGCCGTGACCATCGCCGCCCGCAAGGCCCGGCAGCGGAACTGGACCATCGCGTTCGCGGTCATCTCCGCGGTGTTCCTCTACACGACCGTCGCCAACGTCATCGAGCGCCCGGACGGCGTGAAGATCGGCGCCTGCTTCATCGCCGGCATCATCCTGGTCTCCCTGCTGTCACGGCTGGCCCGGGCCTTCGAGCTGCGCGTGACCAGCGTGACGCTGGACGACATGGCGCAACGCTTCGTCCGCGACCTGGCCAGCCGCCGGATGCGGTTCATCGCCAACGAGCCCGACCGGCGCGACATCGCCGAGTACCGCGACAAGATCGAGCAGATCCGGCAGGACAACGACGTGCCCGGGCAGGAGGACTTCGTCTTCGTCGAGGTGACGGTCACCGACCCGTCCGAGTTCGAGGCCGGCCTGACCGTACGCGGCGAGGTGCTGCACGGCCGCTACCGCGTCCTGACCCTGGAGTCCTCCTCCGTCCCCAACGCGCTTGCCGCGCTCCTGCTGCACGCCCGCGACACGACCGGCTCGATCCCGCACATCTACTTCGAGTGGACCGAGGGCGGGCCCTTCGCCAACCTCCTGCGCTTCTTCCTGTTCGGCCAGGGCGAGGTCGCCCCGGTGACCCGCGAGGTCCTGCGCGAGGCGGAGCCGGACCGCAAGCGGCGGCCGAAGGTGCACGTGGGCTGAGTCAGGCCGTCGCTCTCCGCCTGCCGAGGCCCCTCCGCGGCGGACGCACCACGACCTGCCCGAAAGCGACCTCACCGGTGATCCGTACGCGCAGCAGGACAGTGGCGTCGGCCGCCGGGCGCGCCTTGATCTTCGAGTAGTTCGTCACCAGGGCGTCGGTGTCCACCACGACACCCGGACGGGTCACCAGCTTCAGGGCGCCACCGCGCAGGTCCAGGTCGATGTGCAGGGTGTCCTGGGTGATCACCGCGTCGGTGAAGTCGAGCGTCACCTCGCCCCACGCCGACCGGATCTCCAGCCGCCGGGGCACCACCCAGGCGTCGCCACGCCGGGTCGAGGACCCCTCCTGCTCGATGCGGACGACGTCCTCGGCCTCGACGGCGCCCTCGCCCACCACCTCGGGCAGATCCGCCGTCAGCACGGCGAGCTCACCCACCGTACGGGCGGCCAGCGCGGCCTCCAGCCGCTCGTCGAGCTCCTCCAGGGTCAGCCGGCCGTCACCCGCGGCGACGCGCAGTACGTCCACGATCCGGTCCCGGTCCGCGTGCGAGGCCCTCACCTCGGGCGATCCGCCGGTCCTCGCCACTTCAGCCACCATCGACTCCACCCCGATCCCCACCCACCCGGTTCGACGTCTAACGCTATATCGCGTTATACCCAACGGCCAACCCCGCAGCCGCCGTTCCCCTCCCCCGCCCCTAATGTGACGGGCATGCAGTCCTACACGATCGGCCAGGCAGCACGACTGCTCGGCGTGAGCCCCGACACCGCCCGGCGCTGGGCCGACGCGGGCCGCATCACCACCCATCGCGACGAGGCCGGGCGGCGGCTCGTCGACGGACGGGACCTGGCCGCGTTCTCGGTCGAACTCGCCCGGTCCGGCGCCTCGGAGGAGGACGCCCCGTACACCTCGGCGCGCAACGCCTTCCACGGCATCGTCACCGCGATCAAGCTCGGCGACGTCGCCGCCCAGGTCGAGATCCAGGCCGGCCCGCACCGGCTCGTCTCCCTGCTCACCCGCGAGGCCGTGGAGGAACTGGGCCTGGAGGTCGGCATGGAGGCGACGGCCCGGGTGAAGTCGACGAACGTCCACATCGACCGGGCCTGAGTCCGTACGAACGCACATACCCACCTCCCACCCCTGCCAGCTTCGCTCATGCGATGCGACAGGAGACTTCTGCCTGGCAGATGCGTCAGTATGATCGGCGTACCGGAAGGGCCCGGCAGGCTCTTCCTCCCGGCAGTCAGAGGGAGTGGCCCCGAGATGACCCGTTCCGCGCACTGGACCCGCCGGATGCTTCAGGTCGCCGGTGTGTCCACCGCCGCGCTGCTGACGCTGAGCGCCTGCTCCTCCTCCGGCCCGGGTTCGGACCAGGGCTCGTCCTCGTCGCCGAAACTCTCCGGCACGGTCACCGTCTTCGCCGCCGCCTCCCTGGAGGAGAGCTTCGAGGCCCTGGGCAAGACGTTCGAGAAGCGGCACCCGGGCACCAGGGTCACCTTCAACTTCGGCGGCAGCGACACCCTCGCCGCGAGTATCACCAGCGGCGCACCCGCCGACGTCTTCGCCGCCGCCAGCACCAGGACCATGGCGACCGTGACGGACAAGGGGGACGCGGCGGGCACCCCGGCCACCTTCGTCCGCAACCGGCTGGAGATCGCCACCCTGCCGGGCAACCCCGACCGGATCACCTCCCTCAAGGACCTCGCCAAGCCCGGGTTGAAGGTCGTCCTGTGCGACAGGACGGTTCCGTGCGGTGCCGCCGCCCGGCAGGCCCTGGACGCCGGCGGGGTGGAGCTCACCCCCGTCTCCTACGAACAGGACGTCAAGAGCGCCCTGACGAAGGTCGAGCTGCAGGAGGCCGACGCGGCCGTCGTCTACCGGACCGACGTGCGCGCGGCGGGTGACAAGGTGACGGGCGTGGACTTCCCCGAGTCGGCCAAGGCCGTCAACGACTATCCGATCACCCTGCTCGAGAACGCCCCCAACCCCGAGACGGCGAAGGCCTTCATCGCACTGGTGCGGTCCGCCGAGGGCCAGAAGGTGCTGTCCGGAGCCGGGTTCCTCAAGCCGTGACCGACACCCTGCAGAGCCGGCCCCGCCGCGAGCGCCCCCGCGGCCGTACCCGAGCGGTCCCGATCCCCCTGCTGGTGCCCGCCCTGATCGGCCTGGCCTTTCTGCTCCTGCCCCTGATCGCCCTGCTCGTCCGGGCGCCCTGGAGCAGCCTGCCGGAACAGCTGACCAGCGCCGAGGTGTGGGAGGCGCTCCGGCTGTCCCTCGTCTGCGCCACGGCGGCGACGGCCCTGAGCCTGGTCGTCGGCGTCCCCCTGGCCTGGCTGCTGGCCCGTACGCGCTTCCCCGGCCGCGGTTTCGTCCGGGCCCTGGTCACGCTGCCGCTGGTGCTGCCGCCGGTCGTGGGCGGTGTCGCCCTGCTGCTCGCCTTCGGGCGCAACGGCGTGATCGGGCAGTGGCTGGACGCCTGGTTCGGGATCACCCTGCCCTTCACCACGACGGGTGTGATCCTCGCCGAGACCTTCGTGGCGATGCCGTTCCTCGTCATCAGCGTGGAGGGCACCCTGCGGGCCGCCGACCCACGCTACGAGGAGGCCGCCACGACCCTGGGCGCCTCCCGCTTCACCGCGTTCCGCCGGGTCACCCTGCCGCTGATCGCGCCGGGCGTCGCGGCCGGTGCGGTGCTGGCCTGGGCCCGGGCGCTCGGGGAGTTCGGCGCGACGATCACCTTCGCGGGCAACTTCCCGGGCCGTACGCAGACCATGCCCCTCGCGGTCTACCTCGCCCTCCAGAACGACCCGGCGGCGGCGATCGCCCTCAGCCTGGTGCTGCTGGCCGTGTCCATCGCCGTGCTGGCGGCCCTGCGCGACCGCTGGCTGACGGCGTCGTGACGCGCCGGCCCGGGCCCCTGACACCCTGGACGTGATCCTCATGACCGAGACGACCGAGCTCGACGCAACGCCGCCCGGCCTTAGGGCCCTTCTGATGGATCTCCGCGGCGTCGCGACGCCCGGCACGCCCGCTCGCCGCACGGGGCGCAGGGCCAGGTGGCTCCGCCACATGACCCTGCGCCCCGCACGCCGATCGCACGCACCGAACGCCGCTCCTTCTCCCACGGAGATCCATCAGAAGGGCCCTAGCCCCGAAGGCCTCGACGCCCGTCTCGTCGTCGACCGCGGCGGTTTCCGCCTCGACGTCACGCTCACCGCGGCCCCCGGCGACGTCGTCGCCCTGCTCGGCCCCAACGGCGCCGGCAAGACCACGGCCCTGCGCGCACTGTCGGGCCTGATCCCGCTCACCTCCGGCCATCTGCGGCTGGACGGCGTCCGGTTGGACGACACCCCGCCCGAGTCCCGCCCGGTCGGTGTCGTCTTCCAGGACTATCTGCTCTTTCCGCATCTGACCGCCCTGGACAACGTCGCCTTCGGGCCGCGCTGCCGGGGCGCCGGCAAGGCCGAGGCCCGGGCCCAGGCCGCCGAGTGGCTGGACCGCATGGGCCTCGCCGACCACGCCGGCGCCAAGCCCCGCCGCCTCTCCGGCGGCCAGGCCCAGCGCGTGGCCCTGGCCCGTGCCCTGGCCACCCGGCCCCGGCTGCTGCTCCTGGACGAGCCTCTCGCCGCCCTCGACGCCCGTACCCGTCTGGAGGTGCGCGCCCAGCTGCGGCGCCATCTCGCCGGGTTCGAGGCGGTGGCGGTCCTCGTCACGCACGATCCGCTGGACGCCATGGTGCTGGCCGACCGCCTGGTCGTCATCGAGCACGGCCAGGTCGTCCAGGAGGGCACGCCCTCCGACATCGCCCGCCATCCCCGCACGGACTACATCGCCCGGCTGGTCGGCCTCAACCTCTACCGGGGGCGGGCCGAGGGCCACACGGTCCGGCTCGACGCGGGCCCGGACATCACGACCACCGAGGAACTGTCCGGCCCGGCCTTCGTGGCGTTCCCGCCCGGCGCGGTGACGCTGTACCGGGAGCGCCCGGCCGGCGCCAGCGCACGCAACCTCTGGCGCTGCGAGGTCGCCGGCCTGGAGACGCACGGCGACCAGATCCGCGCGGACCTCACCGGCGAACTCGCCCTGACCGCCGACCTCACCACGGTCGCCGCGGCCGAACTCGATCTGCACCCCGGCGCACCGGTGTGGGCGGCGGTCAAGGCGACGCAGACCCACGCATACCCGGCATAGGACACTCGCCGGGCTACCGTGCCCCCATGAGCCTGAGCATCCGCAACCAGCTCCCCGGCATCGTCACCGCCGTCACGCCCGGCGAGGCCATGGCGACGGTCCGGGTCCGCCTCACCGGCGGTCAGGACCTCACCGCGGCGATCACCCGCGAGGCCGCCGAAGACCTCCGCCTCACCCTCGGCACCGCCGTGCGCGCCCTGGTGAAGTCGACGGAGATCTCGTTGGCCACCGGGCCCGTCGAGGGTCTGTCCATCCGCAACCGGCTCCCGGGTACGGTCCGGGACGTCGCGGCCGGAGACGCGATGGCGTCCGTCCGTGTCACGGTCGAGGACGGCGAACTGACCGCCGCGATCACCAGGGACGCCGTGGACGACCTCGCCCTGTCGCCCGGAACGCCCGTCGTCGCCCTGATCAAGGCGACCGAGGTGGCACTCTCCGCCGCATGACGGGAGGGGCCCCGCACAGCGGAGCCCCTCCCAGACCGGTTCAGTCCTCGTACGCGTCCAGCGGCGGGCAGGAGCAGACCAGGTTCCGGTCGCCGAAGGCCTGGTCGATGCGGCGCACCGGCGGCCAGTACTTGTCGGCGACCGAGACGCCGGCCGGGAAGACGGCCTCCTCACGGCTGTAGGCGTGCTCCCACTCCCCGGCGAGCGCGCCGGCGGTGTGCGGGGCGCCCCGCAGCGGGTTGTCGTCCGCGGGCCACTCACCGGAGCCGACCTTCTCGATCTCCGCGCGGATGGCGATCATCGCCTCGCAGAACCGGTCCAGCTCGGTCAGGTCCTCCGACTCGGTCGGCTCGATCATCAGCGTCCCGGCCACCGGGAACGACATCGTCGGCGCGTGGAAGCCGTAGTCGATCAGCCGCTTGGCCACGTCGTCGACGCTCACGCCGGTCGCCTTGGTCAGCGGCCGCAGGTCGATGATGCACTCGTGCGCGACGAGCCCGCCCGGGCCGGTGTAGAGCACCGGGTAGTGCGGCTCCAGCCGCTTGGCGATGTAGTTGGCGCTGAGCACCGCCACCTGCGTGGCCCGCTTCAGCCCCTCGCCGCCCATGAGCCGGACGTACGCCCAGGAGATCGGCAGGATGCCGGCGGAGCCCCAGGGCGCCGCGGAGATGGGCCCGACACCCGTCTCGGGGCCGGCCTCGGGCTGGAGCGGGTGGTTCGGCAGGTAGGGCGCGAGGTGCTCGCGCACCGCGACCGGCCCCACGCCGGGACCGCCGCCGCCGTGCGGGATGCAGAAGGTCTTGTGCAGGTTCAGGTGCGAGACGTCCCCGCCGAAGTGCCCCGGCTTGGCGAGCCCCACGAGCGCGTTGAGGTTGGCCCCGTCCACGTAGACCTGCCCGCCCGCCTCGTGCACCTGCGCGCAGATCTCGGAGACGTGCTCCTCGAACACGCCGTGCGTCGACGGGTACGTGATCATCAGCACCGCCAGCTCGTCGCGGTACTGCTCGATCTTCGCCCGCAGGTCCTCGACGTCGATCTCGCCGTCCTCGGCGGTCTTCACGACGACGACCTTCATGCCCGCCATCACCGCGCTGGCGGCGTTGGTGCCGTGCGCGGAGGACGGGATCAGGCACACGGTCCGCTGCTCGTCGCCGTTGGCCCGGTGGTACCCGCGTACGGCGAGCAGTCCGGCCAGCTCGCCCTGCGACCCGGCGTTCGGCTGGAGGGACACCTTGTCGTAGCCGGTGACCTCGGCGAGCCGGTCCTCCAGCTCGTGGATGAGGGTGAGGTAGCCCGCGGCCTGCTCGGCGGGCGCGAAGGGGTGCAGCTGCCCGAACTCGGGCCAGGTGACCGGCTCCATCTCCGTGGTCGCGTTGAGCTTCATGGTGCAGGAGCCCAGCGGGATCATGCCGCGGTCCAGCGCGTAGTCCCGGTCGGCCAGCCGGCGCAGGTAGCGCAGCATGGCGGTCTCGGAGCGGTGCTGGTGGAAGACGGGGTGCGCCAGGTACTCGTCGGTGCGCAGCAGCGCCTCCGGAAGCCCCTCCTCCGTGGCCGCGTCCAGCGCCTCGATGACGCCCTCGACACCGAAGGCGGCCCACACGGCCCGCAGCTGGGCCCGCGTGGTGGTCTCGTCGCAGGCGATGGAGACGTGGTCGGCGTCGACGAGACGCAGGTTGACCCCGTTGTCCCGCGCGGCGGCGACGATCTCGGCGGCCCGGCCCTCGGCACGCACGGTGAGGGTGTCGAAGTAGGACCCGTGCACGACCTCGACCCCGCCGTTCGCGAGCCCGGCGGCGAGGACGGTGGCGTAGCGGTGGGTGCGCCGCGCGATGCCCTTCAGGCCCTCCGGCCCGTGGTAGACGGCGTACATGCCGGCCATGACGGCGAGCAGCACCTGCGCGGTGCAGATGTTGCTGGTCGCCTTCTCCCGGCGGATGTGCTGCTCACGGGTCTGGAGCGCCAGCCGGTAGGCCCTGTTCCCGTCCGCGTCCACGGACACGCCGACGAGCCGCCCGGGCAGGCTGCGCGCCATCTTCTCCTGGACCGCCATGTAACCGGCGTGCGGTCCGCCGAAGCCCATCGGCACACCGAAGCGCTGCGTCGTCCCGACGGCGATGTCCGCGCCCAGCTCACCGGGCGACTTCAGCAGCGTCAGCGCGAGCAGATCGGCGGCGACGGTGACGAGCGCCCCCAGCCCGTGCGCCTGGTCGATGACCGGCTTGATGTCCCGTACGGCCCCGGAGGCGCCCGGGTACTGGATCAGCACGCCGTTGATCTCGCGCTCGGCGACCTCGGCCGGGATGCCCTCGCTCAGGTCCGCGACGACGACCTCCACGCCGGTCGGCTCGGCCCGGGTCTGGATCACCGCGATGGTCTGCGGCAGCGCGTCCGCGTCGACCAGGAACAGGCCCTTCTTGTTCCTGCCCATACGCCGGGACAGCGCCATGGCCTCGGCGGCTGCCGTGCCCTCGTCGAGCAGGGAGGCGCCGGAGGTCGGCAGTCCGGTCAGGTCGGCGACCATGGTCTGGAAGTTGAGCAGCGCCTCGAGCCGCCCCTGCGAGATCTCCGGCTGGTACGGCGTGTAGGCCGTGTACCAGGCCGGGTTCTCCATGACGTTGCGCATGATGACCGGCGGCGTGAACGTGCCGTAGTAGCCGAGTCCGATCATGGAGTCGAGGACCTGGTTGCGGTCGGCGAGGGAACGCAGCTCGGCGATCACCTCGGCCTCACTGCGCGCGCTCGGCAGGTCGAGGGCCTCGGCACTCTTGATCACGGCCGGGACCGCGGCGGCCGTCAGCTCGTCCAGCGAGCCGTAGCCGACCTGCGCGAGCATCTTGGCGCGGGCCTCGTGGTCGGGGCCGATGTGGCGCTGCTCGAAGGGGACTGCCTCTTCGAGCTCGGAGAGCGGAATGCGGTGGGCGGTCATTTGCGGAGGCCTCCTGGTCGACACGACCTTCGAGGGGCACCACGGCGCGGGTACCCGGACGGCCTCCCCCTCTGTCATCTCAACCTGAGAGCTTCACCGGATCGCCCGAAGGCCTCCGGCTTTCACCGTCGGTGAGAGCGGAAGCCGTCGACACCCGCTCTTCTTTCCAGAGTGACCTCGTCCGTGCGGTACGTGGGCCTGAGAGATTCCGGGGAGGATTTGCTCCTTCGGCGCCTCCGATGGTGTCCGGAGGACTCTCCCGCACAGGGTCAACAGCCGCTGCCAGCGTACCAGCGAGGTCAACGCACGAACCTTCGAGTGGCCACCTCTCCGATTGTGCCGTTTTGTAGTGATTACGGATGAGTTGCGACCATGTGGAGGGCCCGTGCGTACCGAGATCGATCCGCGCAACCTGATCGGCCGCAAGGCATTCGACCGGAACGGAACCAGGATCGGCACGATCGACGAGGTCTACCTCGACGACGCCACCGGCGAACCGGAGTGGGCGGCCATACGGACCGGCCTGTTCAGCAGGGACGCCTTCGTCCCCCTGGAGCCCAGCGAACTGATCGACGGCGCCCTCCACGTCCCCTTCGACCGCGCCCTGATCAAGGACGCCCCCGACTTCGGCGTCGGCCGCCACCTCTCCCCGGAGCAGGAACTCCAGCTCTACCACCACTACGGCCTCGACGTCGCCGCTCCTCCCCCACTCCCGGACCAGGACTTCGGCAGACTGGCCGACAAGGACGAGACGACGACCTGACGGCCTGCGGCCAGGGCGGTCAGCCAGAACCGGAAACCCCACAAGCCCGGCTGCCCCCACCACCCTCAGCCGCTACGGAACCGGCGCCACCGCTCCCCTCGGGTATTCGTAACACCAGCGGCAACGGGTCGGCCGGCTCCAGCTCGGGGTCGTCCACTCGGAAGGTCCGCACCCGCCCGGGCTCCGAGGCGGGCGTCTCGAACCGTACGGTCACCCGCCCCAGGCCGCTGCCCTGCACCCACCCGTGCCCGAACTCGGCGTGCCGCACATCATGCCCGGCCGGCCACCGC
Source organism: Streptomyces lomondensis (assembly GCF_014651035.1). Lineage (GTDB taxonomy): Bacteria > Actinomycetota > Actinomycetes > Streptomycetales > Streptomycetaceae > Streptomyces > Streptomyces lomondensis. The sequence continues at coordinate 10,487 of NZ_BMWC01000004.1, read as the reverse complement.
CGCTCGGCGAGGGCCGGCTGTTCCTCGGCCTCCCCCACGGCAGGCTCCTCGACCGGCCCCTCCGCGACCGCCCGCTCCCCCGCCGCCTGCGCGAACAGGTCCTCCTGCGTGTAGTCGGCGAGCCCGCTGACCCCAACGCCGAGCAACCGCACCCCGCCCGTCGTGTCCACCGAGTCCAGCAGCCTGGCCGCCGCCTCACGGATCACCCCTGGATCGTCCGTCGGCCCGCGCAGCGTCTCGGAACGGGTGAGCGTCGAGAAGTCGTACCGCCGCACCTTCAGCACGATGGTCCGCCCGGAGAGCCCGGCCTCGCGCAGCCGCCGCACGCACCGGTCGGCGAGCCGCTGCACCTCCAGCCCGACCCGCACCCGGTCGTGGATGTCCACGTCGTACGTGTCCTCGACCGACACCGACTTCGTCTCCCGCTCCGCCACCACGGGCCGGTCGTCCCGCGCCAGCGCCATCGCGTAGAGGCCGTGCCCGTGCGCCTTCCCGAGCAGCCGGACCAGCTCGTCCTCACCCGCCTCGACGATCTCCTCGACCGTGGTGATCCCGGCCCGCCGCAGATGGTCGCCCGTCGCCGGCCCCACTCCCGGCAGCGTCCGCACCGACATCGGCCCGAGCATCGCCCGCTCGGTGCCCGGCTCGATCACGACCAGCCCGTCGGGCTTGGCCTGCTCCGAGGCGATCTTCGCGAGCATCTTGGAGGCGGCGAGCCCCACCGACCCCGTGAGCCCCGTGACGGCCCGGATGTCCGCGCGCAGCCGCACGCCGACCAGCCGCGCCGACTGCTCGTCCCAGGCCGCTCCCCCGGCCTCCAGGTCCACGAACGCCTCGTCCAGGCTCAGCGGCTCCACCAACGGCGACAGCGCGCGCAGCAGCTCCATCACCCGCTCGCTGATCGCCCGGTAGAACCCGAAGCGCGGCACGAGATACGCGGCGTTGGGCGCGAGCCGCCGGGCCTGCGCCATGGGCATCGCCGAATGCACCCCGAAGACCCGCGCCTCGTACGACGCCGTGGCGACCACGCCCCGGGGCCCGAGACCGCCCACGACCACGGCCTTCCCGCGCAGGCTCGGCTTGGACGCCTGCTCCACCGAGGCGAAGAAGGCATCCATGTCGAGATGCAGGATCGTAGGCGCGGTTCTCACATCTCCGATGCTGCCCTATGCCACTGACAACGCCCCCGACGACCGCTCAGACCGCGCCGGGGGAAACCGCTTGCAGTCGGGCGCGGAAACGTCCCGCCTACTGCGGCCCCTTGCTTGCCAGGGCCTCAGACGGCCCGGTTCCGCCGTCGCGCCAGCTCGTCCGCCGGGTTGGGCCCGACCAGCGTCTCACCGGTGTCGATCCGCTCCCCGTGCAGCTGGGACAGCGCGCTCTCGACGTCCCGCCACACCACGCCCACGGCGATCCCGAAGACGCCCTGGCCCCCCTGGAGCAGGGCGTGGACCTCGTCCGGGGAGGTGCACTCATAGACCGTCGCGCCGTCGCTCATCAGCGTCATCCGCTCCAGGTCGCGGAAACCGCGTTCCCTGAGGTGCTGGACGGCGGTGCGGATGTTCTGGAGCGACACTCCGGTGTCCAGGAACCGCTTGACGATCTTCAGGACGACGACGTCCCGGAAGCTGTACAGCCGCTGCGTCCCGGACCCGTAGGCGGGGCGCACGCTCGGCTCGACGAGACCCGTGCGGGCCCAGTAGTCCAGCTGCCGGTAGGTGATACCGGCGGCCGCACAGGCCGTGGGGCCGCGATAGCCGATCTGCTCGGACGCCATGGACGTCGTCCCTCCGCTGCTCGGCACGGCCGTCGGTCGTTGCGGAGCATGATCGGCCGCGCCGCCGGGCTGGGAGTATCCCCCGCTCGAGCGGAGCCGAGAGCCGGGGGGAGGGTACGGACCGCTCGCCCTGAGACTGCGCTCGGGGCCGCCCCCAGCCGTACCGTCGCCGCTGCTTCTCACGCCGACCTCCGTCCTTGACCTGCCTTCTCGACGGTAGGCAGTCACCAGGGGTGCGTCAACGATCGCCACACTCGCCACGCCGAGTGATAATCACCCTAGGAGTGGTTTCCCGTGCCCCACCGCGGGGAAAGGCTAGCCGAATGCCTTCGGCGCGGGCCGCGTGACGCTCTCACTCGCCTCCGGCACATGCGGGCAATTCACCCGGTACAACACTGCGGGCGGCCCCGCCGCGGACCACATCGTCCGCCGGACCGCCCACACACCTCACCGACCGCTGGTGCTCTCCGTCCTCGTCCGGCCCTTACCGGCCCCGGGGGTTCACTGGCTGCTGCTGCCGAAGTCCTCCGGGGAGATCTGGTCGAGGAACTCGCGGAACTTCTCCACCTCGTCCTCCTGCTCGTCCGGGATCGCGATGCCGGCGTCGTCGAGCACCGTGTCGCTGCCGTAGATCGGCGTCCCGGTGCGCAGGGCGAGCGCTATGGCGTCGGAGGGGCGGGCGCTCACCTCGACGCCGCTGGCGAAGACCAGCTCCGCGTAGAAGACGCCCTCACGCAGGTCCGTGATGCGCACTTCCGTGAGCTCCTGACCGACTGCTTCCAGCACGTCCTTGAAAAGGTCGTGGGTCAGCGGCCGCGCGGGAGCCATGCCCTGCTGGGCGAAGGCGATCGCCGTCGCCTCCCCCGGTCCGATCCAGATGGGGAGGTAACGGTCGCCTCCCACTTCACGCAGCAGCACGATCGGTTGGTTGGAGGGCATTTCGACCCGGACACCTACGACATCGAGCTCGTTCACACAGCAACCCTAGGCCGTGCTCGGGACGTTTGGGTAGTCGGGCCGGGATCGGGCGCCTGATCCGGCCCTCGCGAGGCCGGCCGCCTCAGGGCAGCCGCACACCGAGCGCCGTCTGCACCAGCGCCGCGTGCAGCTTCACCGTGAGCCCCGCCAGTTCCTTGGTGCGGGCCTCCGCATGAGCCCTGGTCTGCGGGTTCCGGTGCCGCTTCAGCGGGGCCACGACCTGGTCCACGAGCCCGGCCTCACGGTCGGCGGCGGCCTTCATCACCCGCAGGTGCCGCGGCTCGATCCCGAACCGCCCGAGCTCGGCGATGAGCGAGGCCACCGTGACCGCCTCGGCGTCGTACGCCCCGTCCTCCAGGGGAGTGACGAGCCCGTACGACTCCCACTCCTTGAGCTCCTCCGCGTCGACACCGGCGGCGGCGAGCAGCTCCGCACGCCCGATCCTGGCGGCCGTGGGCCCCTCGGCCTGCTCGGGCGCGGCCTCGCCGTCCCGCTGGCGGCCCAGGGCGGGCAGCGGTACGGCCTCGCCGCGCTCCATGGCCTCCAGGTGCTCCCGGATCACCTTCAGGGGCAGATAGTGGTCCCGCTGCATCCTCAGGACGTGACCGAGGCGCTCGACGTCGTGGGCGCTGAACTTGCGATACCCCGAGGGGGTGCGCTGCGGCTCGATGAGCCCCTCCGACTCCAGGAAGCGGATCTTGGAGATGGTGACTTCGGGAAACTCGTCGCGAAGCACGTTCAGCACCGTGCCGATGCTCATCAGCCCACTGTCCGTGGCGGCGGCGCCGTGCCCGGCACCGCCGCTCGGTGTTTGAAGCATGGACCTTCCCTGACGGATGGACCTTCGCTGGGTCTCCCCCGGACCGAGTCCGGTCAGTAGCCCCGCTGGCTGGCGTAGAAGACCAGCCGGTACTTGCCGATCTGCACCTCGTCACCGTTGTTCAGGGCGACCTGGTCGATCCGCTCGCGGTTCACATACGTGCCGTTCAGGCTGCCCACGTCGGCCACCGTGAACGAGCCGTCCTGCCCGCGGCGGAACTCCACGTGCCGCCGGGAGACCGTCACGTCGTCCAGGAAGATGTCGCTCTGCGGATGGCGCCCGGCCGTGGTCAGATCGCCGTCCAGCAGGAAGCGGCTGCCCGAGTTCGGCCCGCGGCGCACGACCAGGAGCGCGGAGCCCAGCGGCAGCGCGTCGACGGCCGCCTGCGCCTCGGGGGACAGCGTCGGCATCGGCGTCTGGCCGGTGGTCTCGCTGTCGTAGGCCTCGAGACCGGAGATGGAGATCGTGGACGTCGTCTCGGAGGGACGCTCGGCCGCCGCCCCGGCCCGCAGCGGCGCGCCGCAGTTGGAGCAGAAGCGGCTGTTCTCCGCGTTGCGGTTACCGCACCTCGTACACACCAGGGCCGACATCGGATCCTCCTGCCGCGGCTGCCCACCGGGGGCATTGGACGCATACGGGTCGGAGAACCCTCCACCCGCACCTGAGGCTGACGGTTGGCCGAAACCTATGCCGCCGGGCTGCGCAGGGTCAACCGACGGCGCGCCCTGACCACCGGAAATGTCACCGCCCGGACCACCGACCTGGTCACGGAACAGCGGCCGCTGGCCTTCCGCGTCAGGCTGTGCGCGATGACGAGCGGTGGCGTTGTCACTGCCCTCTCGCGCGCTCTTGCCGAACAACTTCGCAAACAACTTCACGGGCGATTCCCCTTGACCGAAACAGACCCGCCCGTGGGGCAGGACGAACCCTGACTGAACACTCTGGCCGACCCGGACATCCTGACAACGTCCGTCTGCACCAGACAGTTTCCACCACGCACCACCCATTCGGTGCGCCGACCCCCCGCAACCTCATGCCCTGGCCGGACGCCGCCCATGCACCGCCGGTTCACTGGGAGGACGACCGAGCGTAGTCAGGCCGCTTCGCCGCTCGCAAGGCGTCCACGACGATCTTGGTCGACCGCTCGATCGTGACGGTGGCCTGTTCCTTCTCGAGAGTCTGCACCACGCCTCCGGGAATGTTGAGCGCCGGCTCGAGGTCCTGCGGCTTGCCGATGACCTTGAAACGATAGGGCGCGTTGATCTTGTTCCCGTCGACGCTCACACCCTTGCCGGAATCCGTCAGATAGGTTCCGGCGACGACCCGCACACCGTTCACCTGGATCGCCTCGGCACCCGCCGCGCGCAGCTCCTGGATCGCGTCGAGCAGCATGTCCGCCTCGACCGTCCCCTTCGTGTCCTCGATGGTCATGGTGATGCCGGGCCCCTGCGCGGCCACCGTGCCCGCGAGGATGCCGAGTTGCCTTTCCTTCTCGATCGTCTGCTTCCGGGCCTCCTCGGCCTGGTCCGAGCTGTTCTCCAGCTCGTCGCGCTGCTTCTCGAGACCCTGCTTCTCGTCCTCAAGACGCTGTGTACGGTCATCCAGTTCATCGAGGATCCGGACAAGATCTTCCTGCCGCGCACCGCGCAGGGCACTGTCACTGTCGCTGTTCGAGGCCACCTGCACGGCCAGCCCGAACCCGAGCCCGAACAGCAGCACCGCGACGATGAGTTGGGCCCGTGAGACACGCGGCGGCCACAGTCCCTGCACCAGCCGCTGCCGACCGGTCAGCCGCGGCTCGGGGTCCGCCTCCGGCTCAGGCTCCGGGTCGGTCCTCGGGTCGGTCTCCGGCTCGGGCTTCGGGTCGGTCTTCGGGGCGTCCTGGGCGGCGGGGACCGACGCGGACACCTCCTGGGGCAGTTCCTTGCGCAGCCTGTTCCCGGACTCGACGCGCCCTTGCTGCCGCTCCTCGCGCGGGTCGCCCTGCTCCTCGGCGCGCTTCTCGTCGTGCTCGCTCATCGGCCTCACGCCCGGAACACGTGCCGGCGGATCGCCGCGGCGTTGGAGAAGATCCGGATGCCGAGGACGACCACCACACCGGTCGACAGCTGGGCACCCACGCCCAACTTGTCACCCAGGAACACAATCAGCGCGGCCACCACCACGTTCGACAGGAACGACACCACGAAGACCTTGTCGTCGAAGATGCCGTCGAGCATGGCCCGCAGTCCGCCGAAGACGGCGTCGAGCGCCGCCACGACGGCGATCGGCAGATAAGGCTCGACCACCGCCGGAACCTCAGGCCGGACCAACAGGCCGGCCACGACTCCCACGACGAGGCCCAGTACGGCGATCACGATGTGCCCTTCTCGCTCTTCTCAGTGCTCGGCTGTGCTGTACGTACGATCACACTCGGTGCGGCGGGCAGCCGGAGGTCGTCCTCCGCGGAAATGGCCGTCCGGATGCCGTAGCTCTCCTGGAGCGCGTTGAGGTACAACCCGTCCGCGCTGTTCTGGAACCGCGTGCTCAGCCGCTGCCCGTCCCCCACCGCGAGCACCGTGTACGGCGGCACCAGCGGCTTGTTGTCGACCAGTATCGCGTCTCCCGCGGCCCTGATCGCGGACAGCGCCGTCAGCCGCTGCCCGTTGATGGAGATCGCCTCGGCGCCCGACTCCCACAGCCCGTTGACCACGCGCTGCATATCCCGGTCACGCACCCGCCCGGTGTCGGAGAACCCGGAGTTCTCACGGGGATCACCGTCGCCGTCCGTGCCGACTTCCTTGGCGTCGTTCACCACGAGCTTCACGCCGGGACCGTGCACCGCCACGGCGCCCGACAGGATGCCCACCAGCTCGGACCGGGCGCTGCCGCCGCTGTGCTTCAGCGCCTCGCGCTGCCGCGCGCTCACGTCCTCGCGCAGCTCGTCGACGGAGTCCTCCAGCTTGTCCGCCGCCTCGGTCTCCCGGTCGATGCGGTCGACCAGTTCCTCCCGCTCCTTGGCGACGACCGGGGCGGCGACCCGCGCCTGTGCCGCTCCGACGGTCACGACCAGGGCCGCGAGCACCAGCCCGGCGGCGAGCCCCAGCTTCGCCCTGAGCGTCTTCGGCATGCCGCCGTCGCCCGCGGCCCTCTTCCGCGCGGCGGCCTCGGCGTAGCCGTCGTCGAGGCTGTGATCCATGACGTTGGTGATCAACGACATGGACGCATCCGGGCGCCGGGGCCGCGTGGGTGTACTCCGAATGGGGGGTTGCTGCGGCATGCCGCACATCGTCGCACGTCGGAGCCGCTACCTCCGAACGGCCCCACCGGCGTGCCGGACAGGCCCTGTTGGGGACACTTGTCCGGCACGCACGCGTGCAGCCCGTTCTACCGGCCGGCGCTGTCCACGACCGCCGCCCACTCGTCGAGCAGGGCCTGCGCGGACGCGTCGTCCGGCCCCTCGGCCCACAGGTGGGTCACGGCCTCGGCCGGGTCCGGCAGCACCATCACCCAGCGCCCGTCGGTCTCCACCACCCGCACACCGTCCGTGGTGTCCACGAAGCGATCTCCGGCCGCCTCGACGACCCGCCGCATCACCAGGCCCTTGACGGCCCACGGGGTCGCCAGATCCCTCTTCAGGACGTGCGCCCGCGGGATCCGTGCGTCGATCTGGCTGAGCGTGAGCTGCGTCCGCGCCACGAGCCCGATGAGCCGTACGAAGGCCGCGGTGGCGTCGTACACGCTGCTGAACTCGGGGACGATGAACCCGCCCTTGCCGTCGCCACCGAAGATCGTCCCTTCCTCACCGCCCACGCGCGTGAGGTCGTCGGGAGAGGTGGTCGTCCACTCGACCTGGGTCCCGTGGTACGCCGCCACCTGCTCGGCGATCCGGGTCGTGGTCACCGGCAGCGCGACCCTGCCGCTGCGCCGCTCGGCGGCGACCAGGTCCAGCATCACGAGCAGCGCCCGGTCGTCCTCGATGATGCGCCCCTTCTCGTCGACGAGCGACAGCCGCTCACCGACGGGATCGAACCGCACCCCGAACGCGGCCCCCGAGGACGCCACGATCTCCCCGAGACGCACCATGCCCGACCGCCGCATGTCGGCCGTCTCCGTCGGCCTGGACTCGTCCAGACCGGGGTTGATCGTCAGCGAGTCGACACCGAGCTTCCCGAGCAGGCTCGGCAGCACGAGACCGGCGCTGCCGTTGGACGCGTCCACGACCACCTTGAGCCCGGAGTCCGCGATCCCGGTCGTGTCGACGTTCCGCAGCAACGACCCGGTGTACGAGTCGAAGACACTGGCCGGGAAGTGCAGGTCACCGATCTCCCCGGGGAAGGCGCGCCGGTACTCCTGGCGCGCGAACACCCGGTCCAGCTTCCGCTGGCTGCCCTGCGAGAGGTCCGCGCCCTGCCCGTCGAAGAACATGATGTCGACGGAGTCCTGCACGCCGGGCGTGGTACGGATCATGATCCCGCCCGCACTGCCCCGCGCGGTCTGCTGCCGGGCCACGGGCAGCGGCACGTTCTCCAGGTCCCGTACGTCGATGGCGCTGGCCTGCAATGCGGAGATCACCGCCCGCTTCAGCGCTCGGGCACCACGCGAATGGTCCCGGGCCGTCGTGACGGTCGAGCCCTTCTTCAGGGTCGTCGCATACGCACCCGCAAGACGCACCGCCAGTTCCGGCGTGATCTCCACGTTCAGGATTCCGGAGACACCACGGGCACCGAAGAGGTGCGCCTGTCCCCTGGATTCCCAGATCACCGAGGTGTTGACGAAGGCACCGGCCTCGATGGTCTTGAACGGGTAGACCCGCACATTGCCCTGGACGATCGATTCTTCACCGATCAGGCACTCATCACCGATGACCGCCCCGTCCTCGATCCGCGCCGCACGCATGATGTCGGTGTTCTTACCGACCACGCAGCCGCGCAGATTGCTGTGCGGCCCCACGTAGACGTTGTCGTGGACAACGGCCTTGTGCAGAAAAGCGCCGCTCTTGACGACCACGTTCGAACCCACGACGGTGTGCTCGCGGATTTCGGCGCCGGCCTCGACCTTGGCGTAGTCACCGATATAGACGGGCCCGCGGAGAACGGCGTCGGGATGCACCTCGGCACCCTCGGCGACCCATACTCCCGGGGAGATCTCGAACCCGTCGATGTCGACGTCGACCTTGCCCTCCAGGACATCGGCCTGCGCCTTCACGTAGCTCTCGTGGGTACCGACGTCCTCCCAGTATCCCTCGGCCACATAGCCGTAGATCGGCTTGCCTTCCTTCATCAGCTGCGGGAAGACGTCGCCGGACCAGTCGACGGGCACATCGGGCTCGACGTAGTCGAAGACCTCGGGCTCCATCACATAGATGCCGGTGTTCACGGTGTCGGAGAAGACCTGGCCCCAGGTGGGCTTCTCGAGGAAGCGCTCCACCTTGCCTTCCTCGTCGACAATGGTGATTCCGAACTCCAGAGGATTGGGCACACGCGTCAGGCAGACCGTGACCAGCGCGCCCTTTTCCTTGTGGAAATTGATCAGCTCGGTGAGGTCGAAATCCGTCAGAGCATCGCCGGAGATGACAAGGAAGGCATCGTCCTTCAACGCCTCTTCGGCGTTCTTGACGCTTCCGGCGGTACCGAGTGGCTTCTCCTCATTGGCATAGGTGAGCTCCATACCGAGCTCTTCGCCGTCACCGAAGTAGTTCTTGACGAGCGAGGCCAGGAACTGGACAGTTACGACTGTTTCGTTGAGCCCATGCCTTTTGAGCAGCCGCAGAACGTGCTCCATGATCGGGCGGTTGGCCACAGGCAGGAGCGGCTTGGGCATGCTTGAGGTCATGGGGCGAAGGCGCGTGCCTTCGCCTCCGGCCATCACGACGGCCTTCATGTCGGAAGCGTCCTCCTCGAAGAGACGACGGTCTGGCCGACTTCCCCCGCGAGGATTGTCCCGCACTTTTCGACCACGGGCCATCGCACGGCGCTGGGCGAACCAATCCGCGAGTTCAATCGGCCATGGAGTCCGCACGGACCAGGCGGCGGACTTGTACCACGTAGAGGACTCCTGCCCACCAGTACAGCGTTGTACCCCATCCGGCGAACGCCCATCCGAAAATAGCAGCCAGTGACGAGATCCAACCACTTCCGTCACTGAGCAGGAGCAGGGGGAAGGCATACATCAAGTTGAACGTGGCGGCCTTGCCCAGGAAGTTCACCTGGGGCGGCGGATAGCCGTGCCGGCGGAGGATGCCCACCATCACCAGCAGAACCAGCTCGCGCGCCAGAAGTACGGCGGTCAACCAAAGGGGCAGAATCTCGCGCCAGGTGAGGCCGACCAATGTCGAGAGAATGTAGAGCCGGTCGGCCGCGGGATCGAGAAGCCGGCCGAGGCTGCTGATCTGGTTCCAGCGCCGCGCGAGCTTGCCGTCCAGGTAGTCACTGATGCCGCTCAGGGCCAGCACCAGAAGTGCCCAGCCGTCACTCTTGGGCCCACCGAACTCAGGCCGCAGGATCAGCCACAGGAAGAGAGGCACGCCGACGAGCCGCGCCATGCTGAGGATGTTCGGGATGGTGAGCACACGGTCCGTCTGGACGCGAGTCTCCTGAACCTCCACCCGGGGGCCTCCTGTGGGAAACGTACCAACGATGCCCCCTGACCTTACCTCAACGCAAAAAAGCTCTGGCCCTCGGGCTGTGCGCCCAAGAGCCAGAGCCCTAAAAGGAGTTCGGCGGCGTCCTACTCTCCCACAGGGTCCCCCCTGCAGTACCATCGGCGCTGTAAGGCTTAGCTTCCGGGTTCGAAATGTAACCGGGCGTTTCCCCTACGCTATAACCACCGAAACACTATGAAACTGTCAGCCGCACCACGCGTGGCAACGTGAGGCTGTTCGTGGTTTCAGAACCAACACAGTGGACGCGAGCAACTGAGGACAAGCCCTCG
>NZ_BMWC01000003.1:573463-815897 GCF_014651035.1 Streptomyces lomondensis | reverse complement strand
TCCCGGGCCACATCGCCGCTACCGGCACCCCGCAGCTGCTCAGCAGTCACCGGACGCAAAGCCAACGACTCCACCGACGCCACATGCGCACCCGTGCCATCAGCCAACAGCAACGACACACCCGAACCCGAGCGCGCAATCCGCACCCGCAACATCCGCGCACCCACCGCCGAGAGCGACACCCCCGACCACGCGAACGGCAGACCAGGCGAACCACCCTCGACCGCCTCCGGAGCAGCAACCCCGCCGGCGAGTCCGAACGCGTGCAACGCCGAGTCCAACAGCGCGGGGTGCACACCGAACCCGTCGATGTCCGCCCCCTCGGGCAGAGCGACCTCGGCATAGACGTCGTCACCCTGCCGCCACACCGACCGAAGCCCCTGGAACAGCGGCCCATAGCCGAGGCCTTGGTCCGCCAGACGGTCGTACACATCAGCCGTCTTCAACTCGACGGCGTTACGCGGGGGCCACACCTCAAGCCCCTCACCCACAGCCCCGGCCTCGACCGACAGCACACCCCGGGCATGACACACCCACTCGCCCTCGGCATCATCAGCCGGCCGCGCATGCACACTCACCACACGACGACCGTCAGCACCCGCCGCCGCCACCGACAACTGAACCGACACCCCACCACGCTCAGGCAGCACCAACGGCGCCTCCAGCGTCAACTCCTCAAGGCCCCCGCAACCGACCCGCTCCCCCGCATACAGCGCCAGATCCACAAACGCCGTACCCGGCAGCAACACCGAACCCAGCACCACATGATCCGCAAGCCACGCATGCGACTGAAGGGAGAGCTGTCCGGCAAACAGCCAGCCGTCCCCGTCCGCCAGCGAGACGACCGCGTCCAGCAGCGCGTGCTCCACTAGCCGTGCTCCGAACCCCGTGCCGTCGACGGCATCCGCCGGAAGGGACTTCAGCCAGTAACGCTCGTGCTGGAAGGCGTAGGTGGGCAGGTCGACCCGGCGCGCGCCGGTACCGGCGTAGTACGCCGACCAGGCAACTCCCTTACCGCGCACGTACAGTTCGGCCAGGGCGGTGACCAGCGAGCCCGGCTCCTCACGGCCCTTGCGCAGCGCGGGTACGAAGGTGAGTTCCCCGCCCTCGGAACCGGATACGACACTCTCCTGCCCCATCGCGGACAGCACGCCGTCGGGACCCAGCTCCAGGAAGCAGGTCACGCCCTCCGCTTCCAGCGCCCGGACGCCGTCCAGGAAACGGACCGCCTCACGCACATGCCGGACCCAGTACTCGGGCGAGCTGAGGTCCTGAGCCGAGACAACCTGTCCCGTCACGTTGGACACAATCGACAGCTGCGGGGCGTTGAAGGTCAGCCCCTGTGCGACCGCCCGGAAGTCGTCGAGCATCGCGTCCATACGCGGCGAGTGGAAGGCATGGCTGACCCGCAGCCGCTTGGTCTTACGACCCTCGCCCTCGAAGTGCGCGGCGATCCGCAGGACCTCTGCCTCGTCGCCCGAAATCACCGTGGAGCGCGGGCCGTTGAGGGCAGCAATCGACACGCCGTCGACCAGCAACGGCAGGACCTCGTCCTCCGCCGCCTGCAGCGACACCATCGCCCCACCGGCCGGAAGGGCCTGCATCAGACGGCCCCGCGCCGCCACCAGCGCGGCAGCGTCCTCCAGCGACAGCACCCCAGCCACGCACGCAGCCGACAGCTCACCGATCGAGTGGCCCAGCAGATAGTCCGGCTTCACACCCCACGACGTCACCAGCTCAAACAGCGCCACCTCAAGCGCGAACAGACCCGCCTGCGTGAACTGCGTCTGATCCAGCAGCTCACCACCGTCGAAAACCACCTCACGCAGCGGCCGGTCCAGATGCTGGTCCAACTCCGCACACACCGCGTCGAACGCATCCGCAAAGACCGGGTACGCCTCGTACAACTCCCGGCCCATACCCGACCGTTGCGAGCCCTGACCCGAGAACAGCACACCCACCCGACCCGGCGACACCGAGCCCTGAACCGTCCGCTCGCCGAGCAGCACTGCCCGATGGCCCAACACCGCACGTGACGTCACCAGAGAGAAACCGACATCCACCGGCGACAGCTCAGAGCGCTCGGCGACGAACGACCGCAGCCGCTCCACCTGCCCCGACAGCCCCGCCGCCGACTTCGCCGACACCACCCACGGCACCACCGGCAGTGCCACGGGAACCCCAGCCGCCTCCGGCTCCTCCGCAACCGGCGCCTGCTCCAGCACCACATGCGCGTTCGTGCCGCTCACACCGAACGACGAGACACCCGCGCGACGCGGCGCCCCCGTCTCCGGCCACGCCACCGACTCCGTCAGCAGCTCAACAGCACCCGCCGACCAGTCGACCTGGGGCGTCGGCTCATCCACGTGCAGGGTCCGCGGCAGCACACCCTCGCGCATCGCCATGACCATCTTGATGACACCGGCGACGCCGGCCGCCGCCTGTGTGTGGCCGAGGTTCGACTTCACCGAGCCCAGCAGCAGCGCACGGTCGCCCGACCGTTCCTGGCCGTACGTGGCCAGCAGCGCCTGGGCCTCGATGGGGTCACCCAGCGTCGTGCCCGTACCGTGTGCCTCGACCGCGTCGACGTCCGCTGCCGTCAGGCCCGCGCTCGCCAACGCCGCTCGGATGACACGCTGTTGGGACGGGCCGTTCGGGGCCGTCAGGCCGTTGGACGCGCCGTCCTGGTTGACGGCGGAGCCGCGCACGATCCCCAGCACCTCATGGCCCAGGCGCCGCGCATCCGACAGGCGCTCCACCAGGAGTACGCCCACGCCCTCGGACCAGCCCGTGCCGTCCGCGCGCGCCGCGAACGACTTGCAGCGGCCGTCGGAGGCGAGGCCGCGCTGGCGGCTGAAGTCCACGAAGGTGACGGGAGTCGCCATCACCGTCACGCCACCGGCCAGCGCCATCGTGCACTCGCCCTTGCGCAGCGACTGCACCGCCAGGTGCAGGGCGACCAGGGACGACGAGCAGGCCGTGTCGATGGTGACGGCGGGGCCTTCGAGCCCGAAGGCGTAGGCCACGCGGCCGGAGACGACGCTGCCCGAGTTGCCGACGCCGATGAACGCCTCGACCCCGTCGGGTACGGAGCCGAGCCGGGCCGCGTAGTCGTGGTACATCAGGCCCGCGAAGACGCCCGTACGGCTGCCGCGCAGTGACGTCGGGTCGATGCCCGCGCGTTCGAAGGCTTCCCAGGAGGTCTCCAGGAGGAGCCGCTGCTGCGGGTCCATCGCCAGGGCCTCGCGCGGGGAGATCCCGAAGAAGCCGGCGTCGAAGTCGCCCGCCCCGTAGAGGAAGCCGCCTTCCTCGGTGGCCGACTTGCCGTCCTGGCCCGCGTCTGCCTCATAGAGACCGCCGAGTTTCCAGCCGCGGTCGTCCGGGAAGCCGGAGACGCCGTCGGTGCCGGTGGAGACGAGTTGCCAGAGTTCCTCGGGGCTGGTCACGCCGCCCGGGTAGCGGCAGCTCATCCCCACGATGGCGATGGGCTGCTGTTGCTCGGCCTCCAGGTCGCGGAGGCGCTGTCGTGTGCGGCGCAGATCCGCGGTCGTCCTCTTCAGGTAATCACGGAGCTTCTCTTCTTTTTCCACTCAACCCAACCCGTCGCGGCGGTCAGCAGGTGAATATCGGCCCACCATCAAACGGTCCGTCAACGAGCCTCAATTCGTCATCGATGGGCACCAATGAGCGTCATTGAGCTCGGGTCCCGTGGAGTGGCGCGACTGGTGTGTTCCGGCCGGAATACCTGAGTGGTTTCTTCGGTGATTTCGCAACACCGCGCACTCCGAAATGATCCTCCCTACTCGGGGAATCTACGGGTGGCTCGTCGAACCGGACAACCCCTAGGCGGTTGCCGCAGCCCCCTAGCCGGGCACCCCGTACCCGGAGTGCGTACCCCGGGCCAGGAGGAGTGCGCCGCGCAGGGAGGAGAGTCCGCCGAGTGCGGCGGCGCGGACGGGGGCGAGCCGGTGGCCGGGCCTGCTGAGGGCGGTCGCGGCAGCTGCCACCCGGTCGGTGAATCCGGGCAGTCCGTCGGCGAATCCGCCGCCGATCAGGGCCAGGGAGGGGTGCGTGAGTTCGTTGAGGTTGACGACGACGACGGCCAGGGCGGCGCAGCTTTCCTGTACCGCGGCGACGGCCCAGGGCTCGTCGTCGCGCAGGCCTTGCCCGAGGTCGGCGAAGGTCGTGGTGGTGCCGCGCAGCCGTGCCGCCCTGCGCAGGGTGGCCGGGCCGGACGCGATGGCCTGTGCGCAGCCGCGGCGGCCGCAGTCGCAGCGCGGTCCTGTGCTGTCGACGATCATGTGGCCGACTTCGCAGGAGCCGCGGTCCGGGCCGGGGCAGGGCCGGCCGTCGACGACCATGCCGCCGCCGATGCCGGTGCCGACGCCGAGGTAGACGAGGTTCCGGCAGCCCGCCGCGTCGGCCTCGGCCAGGGCGGCGAGGTCTCCGTCGTCGGCCCAGGCGACCTCGCTCCCGGGGAACAGGGGGTGGAGCGCGCCGCGCAGGTCGAGTCCCGTCCAGGAGGGGCGGTTCGGCCAGGTGGTCACCCGGCCGGCGCCGTCGACGGTGGCGGGCATGGCGATGCCGACGGAGGTGACCGGCCCGGGCGTGGCGGCGAGGAGCGCGTGGACCTGCGTGGCGAGGGCGGCGAGGTCGTCGTGTGCGGTGCTTTCGGGGCTCGGCCATGGGAACACGGTTTCCTGGGATCGCGTGCCGTTCTCGGCGCGCAGGGCGACCTTGGTGCCGCCGATGTCGATTCCCAGATACGTCATCGTGTTCTCCATGGCCGGGTTCCCTCGTCCGTTATTCGCCGGGGGTGTTTCCGGTGGCGGGCACGGCGAGAATGTCGAGGGAAAGGGTGAGGTGACGGGCGGTCATGCCTTTGTCGACGGTGATGCCGAATGCGTACCTGTCGATTCGGGTGGTGGCGCGGAAGCGGATTCCGTCGGTCCCGTGTTCCGGCTGCTCGACGGTGAGTTCGACGGGCTGAGCGGTGGCCTTGACGGTCAGTTCTCCGCGCAGGACGTATCCGGTGCCCGTGTCCTGGACGGCGTGCGAGGCGAAGGTGATGTGGGGGTGCGTCGTCGTGTCCAGGTACTTGGATGAGCGTACGACCTTGTCGCGGGTTCCGCTGTCGGTCGTGAAGCTGTCGGCGGCGATGACGGCCGTGGCCGACGACTGCGTGGGCTCGGCGGCTATGTTCACCTGGCCCGAGGCGAGGGCGAACGTTCCGTGTACGGCGCCCAGGCCGAAGAAGTGGCGTGTGGTGAAGGCGATCTTGCTGCGTCCGGCGTCGATGGTGTAGGTGCCGGGTGCGGGGGCGGTGGGCTGGTCGTCCGTGGTGTACGGCATGGGAATCCTTGGGTGAGGCGGTCGGTTCCGCGGGGGCGAGGGGCGGTTCGGGGGCCGTGGGTCAGCGGCGTCCGAGAGGGGTGCGCTCGGTCGTGGCTCCGTCGTTGCGCAGGTCCACGGGGAGGTCTTTTCGGCGCCTGACGTTGAGCTTCCGGTAGACGCGTGTCAGGTGCTGCTCCACCGTACTTGCGGTGATGTGCAGTTTCCCGGCGATCTCGCGGTTCGTGCAGCCCATCACGGCCAGTGCGGCGACCCGTCGTTCGGAGCCGGTGAGGGAGGTGATGCCGTCGGCGCCCACGGGTGCGGTCTCGAATCCGCCGACGTCGCCGGAGGCCGACGTGAGTTCCTTGCTCAGCGGGCCCGCGTTGCACAGCTTCGTCACGTGCCAGGCCCTGCGGAAGACCATGCGGGCCCGTCGGTGTTCGTCGAGGGCGCGATAGCTGCGGCAGAGGTCGACGAGCACCCTGGCCTGTTCGTAGCCGTCGCCGCAGTCCTCCAGGAGGTCCAGTGCCTCGGTGAGCAGTTCGGGCTGTCTGCTGACGGGGCCGAGCGCGGCGAGGAGGCGCAGTGCCGAGCCGCGGGCGCGTGGGTCGTCGGCGCCGGCTCTGGTCAGCTCGTCGTAGACGAGGCGCTTGGCCTGGTCCGGGTTGCCGAGGCGCAGCCAGGCCTCGGCGGCTCCGGTGCGCCAGGGGATGAGGGCCGACGCGTCCAGGTCCCAGGCGCGCATGAGTTCGCCGCAGGACAGGAAGTCGGCGAGGGCGGCGTGCGGGTGGCTGGTGGCGAGGTGGTAGTGGCCGCGGGCGTGCAGGTAGTGCAGTCCGTAGCGGCTGTGGAACATGGCGTCGGTCGCGGAGTGCGTGAGGCACTGGGCCGCTTCCTCGTAGTCGCCGGTTCTGGTGGCGGCGAGGACGAGGCTGCCCAGCGGCAGGCCGATGGCGACGCCCCAGGCCTTGGGCGCGAGGTGGGTCAGTGCCTGGCGGGCGTGGTCGGCGCCGACCGTCAGGTCGCCCTGTCTGATGGCCGCTTCGGCGCGCATGGCGGCCAGTGTCGCTGTGCGCACCGGGGTCTGCCGGGGGGTGGCGGGGTCGTTCAGGCGGTCGCACCAGTCCGCGGCGCTGCCGGGGCGTCCGGCGCAGATCAGTACGGACAGGGCCAGTTGGACGGCCTCTTCGGTCCAGGGGCTGCGGCGGCCGACGCCGGTCTCCGCGAGGATCTGTTCGGCGCGGTCGGCGGCCTGCTGGTCGGGGCCGCGGGTGATCAGGTCGCCGAGGTCGGCGGCCGAGCGCCACCACGGGTCGCTGAGGGGGGTGAGCAGGTGGCCGGTGTCGCCGCCGCGGGTGAGAGGGTGGCGGCTTCTGCGGGCGAGCGGGGGGTGGGTGGCGGCCAGCCACCTTTCGATGTCGCGGGGTTCGTCGCGGGATTCGGGCCGTTGGTCGCCGGCGGTGCCCCTGAGGTGTCCGAGGACGGTCTCGGCCTCGTCGGTCCTGCCGTGCCAGAGCAGGTGCCTCAGGAGGACGAGGCGGTCGCCGTGGCCGAGCCGGCCGCCGCGTACGGCGGCGACGAGCGGGGTGAGGTGGCGGGCCGCGGCGGAGGGGCTGAGTTCCCATTCGGCCTGGGCGAGGCGTGCCCTGATGGCCGGCCTGTCCTGTTCGTCGGAGCTGGAGCGGTGGGCGAGTTTGAGGCACTCGGTGGCCATCTGCGGGTCCTCGCCGAGCATCGCCTGCTCGGCCGCTTCCAGGAGCACCCGCACCGCCCAGGGGCCGTGGGTGTGCCTGGCTTCCACGAGGTGCCGGGCGACGGTCATCGTGGGTGCGCCCCGGTCGTGCATCAGCTGGGCGGCGCGGCGGTGCAGGGCGAGGCGGTCCTGCGGGGAGATGTCATCGACGACCGCGGCGCGGGCCACCGGGTGGCGGAAGGCGCGCTTGTCGATGAGTCCGGCGGCGTCCAGGTCGTGCAGGGCACGGCTGACAGTCTCCGTGTCGAGCCCGGCCAGCTGGCTCAGTTCGTCGTCGGCGCCCGCGTCGCCGAGCACGGCGAGGGCGCGGACCACCTGGAGCACGGCGGGCCTGTCGCGGTACAGGCAGCTCAGCAGGGCGAGTCCGTATCCCTTGGCGCGGGGTGCGCCGGCGATGTGGCGGTCCTCGATGAGGGCGTGCAGGAGCAGGGGGTTGCCACCGCTGGCGCGGAAGAGGGCGTCGGTGTCCCAGGGTGTCGCGTCGCCGGTGCGGGTGTCGGTGAGGGGGGTGTCGGTGGCGGGTGTCCCGGCCCCGCCGTGCAGTACCGCGGCGACGCCTTCGCGGGTGAGGGGGGCGAGGCGCAGCTGGTGGAAGTGCGGCTGCCGGCGCAGCTCGGCGCGGAACGACGAGTGCTGCGTCTCGAAGTCCGCCTCGTCGGTGAGGACCACCAGGACGCGGGCCGAGCCGAGCCGGCGTGCGATGTAGAGCAGGCAGTGCAGGGAGGGGACGTCGGCGTGCTGGACGTCGTCGACGGCGATCAGCAGGGGCGTCTCGGCGGCGAGGTCGAGGACGGCCACGCCGAGGCCGTGGACGATGCGTACGAGTGCCGCTTCGACGGCGTCGTGGTCCGGCCGGGCAGGGGCGTCCGCGCACGCCCCGTCCCTGAGTAATCGGTCCACTCGGGCGGCGAGTTCGCCCGGCAGGGTGTCGCTGCGCAGGAGTTGGCTGAGCACTCCGAAGGGCAGGGACTGCTCGGCGCGCGAGCAGGTGGCGCGCAGGACACGGACGTCCTCGGGGGCGCGGTCCGCGCACACTCTCAGGAGTTCGGTCTTGCCCGTCGTCGCCGGGCCGTTCAGGAGGACGATCTGACCCCGCCGTTCGCGGCACTCGTCCACCAGGCGGTCCAGGTACCGCACCTGTTCGTCCCGCTCGACCAAACGCACCCGTTCACCCCTGCCACCGCTGTGTGCACCGCCGGTTGTAGCTGCCCGTCACTCCGCGGGCTTGTGCGCGACGGCCATGACGTAGTCGATGCCGGCGAGTTCCTTCTTCAGCAGGTCCTGATCGCTCCAGTTGCGGGCCATGCCCTTGTAGCTGGTGGAGCTGACCTTGGCCTTGTACGAGAGGCTGGCGAGCCTGTCGACCATGAACTGGCGGTACTGCTCCCACACGCGGTCGCGGATGGAGTCGACGCGTGTCCGCTCGAAGCCGGCGTCGCCGAGCTGCTTGGTGTAGGTGTCGGCGGTGTACCAGTTGGCCTCGTCGTAGCTGATGAGGATCCAGCTCAGGGCGCGCGACTTGAGTTCCTTGCGCACCACGTCGTCGTCGGTGGGCAGGACGTCGGCCACGGCGAGGACGCCGCCGGGCCGCAGCACGCGGAACGCCTCCTTGAAGAAGTCGCTGCGCGGGTAGAAGTGGAAGGCGGATTCGAGGGCCACCACGCGGTCGAAGGTGTTGTCGGGGAAGGGGATGTCGGTGGCGGAGCCCTGCTGGAAGTCGAGCCGGTCCGCGACTCCTTCCCTCGTGGCCCTGCGGCGTGCGTGCTCGATCTGGTGGGGCGTGATGTTCAGGCCGTGGATCTTCTTGGGCTGTCGTTCGCGCAGCCAGGAGAAGTCCTGGTCGCCGTAGCCGAATCCGAGGTCGAGGACGGTGTCGCCGCTCTGTATCCCGGCGGCGTCGGCCAGCTGGGTGGCCATTTCCTCGGCTGCTTCGTCGAGGCTGGTGACGCCGTCGTTCCAGTAGCCGAAGTTGCAGTACGTCGTGGTGCGCTCGACGAACTCGAAGCTCGGCGGCATGAACTGGTAGAGGCGGCGGGTCCGTTCGACGGGGTCGCCCGTCGTGATCATGCGGACCAGCTTGCCGAACTGCTTCACTGCTTCGAACATCTGCGGAGCTGCCTTTCCCGTGGTGTGTGGCATGAGGGGTGTTCAGGGCTGCGTGTGCGCGAGTCGGCCACGCAGATCTTCGATGAGCGCGGCCAGGTCGTCGCGGTCGTGGGCGGTTCCGAAGAGGTAGAAGTCGGGGCGGACGAGCATGCCGGTGGCGGTGCCCGCGGCCGCTTCGGCGAGGTAGGGGAGGTAGACGTCGTCGATGTCGACGACGTCGTGCTCCCCGGTGTTCTCCGGGGCCGTGCCCGCGGGCAGCACTCGCATCAGATGGGTGTCCAGGGCATCGAGGAACGCCAGGTCCGCGGGGTCGAGGAGGAGCCGCGGGTCCTCGGTGCAGAGCAGGGTGAATCCGGTGCCCACGACGTCGTCGAACAGGCCGGTCCTGCCACCCTGTGCCACCCGTGCCTGCGGGACGAGGTTGCCCGCGCCGGGCTGGGGGGCGTGGCCGGCTCCGGTGCGCAGCAGTCCGCCGGTGAGCGACTGGGCGAGGGCGGGACCGCCCGGCGCCGCCTGGTCGCGGCCGCCGCGGGCACGGGCGCGGGCGGCCAGCAGGAAGGCGTCGCGTCCGGCGGCCGCGGCCCGGTCGGTCTGGCAGATCACCTCGCCCAGGGCGATGGACGTCTCGATGGCCGACCGTACGTGGGAGCTGCGTTCGACGGTGTAGGTGTCGAGGAGCTGTGCGTCGGCGAGGCCGTCGAGTACGAGGTGCAGCTTCCAGGCGAGGTTGACGGCGTCGCGGAAGCCCGAGCACATGCCCTGCCCGACGAAGGGCGGCATGACGTGTGCGGCGTCGCCCGCGATGAGGAGCCGGCCCGAGCGCCACTGGTCGGCGCAGCGGGCCTGTGTGGTGTAGACGGCGTGCCGTTCGAGGGTGGCGTTGTCGGGGTCGAGGCCGAAGAGTCCGAGGAGTTTCCAGACGTTGCCGATGTCGCCGAGGTCCTCGACGGTCTCGCCGGGGACGCGCATGAACTCCCAGCGCCGGTGTCCGGGGCCTGCCGAGACGGCCGTGCGCGGCCGGGCCGGGTCGCAGATCTGCAGGTTGTTGGGCTTGTACTCGCGCTTGTCGTGTGTGACGACGTCGCAGATCAGCCAGTCGTGGGCGAAGGAGTAGTCGGTCACGGCGGGGTCGATGCGGTCGCTGACGAAGCTGTTGGCGCCGTCACAGCCGATCACCCAGCGGGCGGAGTACGTGTGCCGGCCGCCGTCGGTGTCCTGGGCGACGACGTCGACCCGGTCCTCGTGCTCGGTCAGTTCCACGGCGACCTGGCCGCGGTGCACGGTGACGCCGGGGAGTTCCGCGCCGCGTGCGGCGAGCTCCGCCTCCAGGCCCGGCTGGTACATGGATGTCGACTCGGGCCAGCCCGAGGGGCTCTGTCCGGGCACGTCCATGTGGATGAGGGTCTGGCCGCGGGCGTTCTCCCACACGTACTCGCCGGTGGGTTCGCGGATGCCGTCCAGGCGGTCGGCGACGCCCGCGGCGGCGAGGATGCGGGCCGCCTCGCCGTCGTACGCGACGGCCCGGGGCATGCTGTACGGCTGCGGCCAGCGTTCGACGACCGTGACGGTGTGGCCGTGCTGGGCCAGCAGGATCGTCGCCAGCTGACCGACGGGACCGTAGCCGACGATCAGCACATCGGAGTTCACCACGTCTGTTCTCCCTGAGCGTTCACGCGAAAGGCCCGTAACCATGTTCAGGACCCCAGTTCGTTGTCGATGAGCCCGAAGATCTCGTCGTCGGTGGCCGAGTCGAAGTCGAAGTCGTCGTCCTCGGCGCCGAGTTCGTCCGCTCCGCCGCCCAGGGACCACCACTTGGCGGTCAGTGCCTCCAGGCGGGCCACGACGTGCGCGTGCAGTTCGTCGTCGGCGCCCGCCGTGGCGAACGCCTCCTCCAGCCGGTCGAGTTCGGTGAGGACCGCGGGTCTGGCCCCGGGAACCGTGCCGAGCCTGCCGCCGAGGTGGTCGGCGAGGACCGTGGGGGTGGGGTAGTCGAAGATCAGCGTGGCGGGCAGCCGCACACCGGTGGCGGCGGTGAGGCGGTTGCGCAGGTCCACGGCCGTCAGCGAGTCGAAGCCGATGCCGCTGAACGCCTGGTCGGCCTCGATCGACGCGGCGGTGTCGTGGCCGAGTGCGATGGCCGCCTCGGTGCGCACCAGGTCGAGGAGCGCCTCGGCCCGTTCGGCGTCGGGCAGGGCGGTCAGGCGCTGGGTGAGCGAGGGTCCTTCGGCGGCCGCGGTGGCGCGTGCGGTTCTGCGCGGGGCGCGGACCAGACCGCGCAGCAGCGGCGGCAGGTCCGCCGGCTCCGTGTCGCCGAGCGCGGCGAGGTTCAGTCGGGCGGGCATCAACTGGGCGTGGCTCGACCGCAGGGCGGTGTCGAGGAGTCGCAGGCCCTCTTCGCTGCTCAGGGCGTCCATGCCGGCGCGTCCGCCGCGTCGCAGTTCGCCGGTGCCGAGCTGCCGTGTCATGCCGCTCGCCTGTGCCCACAGCCCCCAGGCGAGGGAGGTGGCGGGCAGGCCGTGCGCCTGCCGGTGCTGGGCCAGGGCGTCCAGGAAGGCGTTGGCTGCGGCGTAGTTGGCCTGGCCCGGGGTGCCGAACAGGCCGGACGCCGAGGAGAACAGGACGAAGGCGGCCAGGTCGGTGTCCCTGGTCAGTTCGTGCAGGTGCCAGGCGGCGTCGGCCTTGGCGCGCAGCACGGGCTCGAAGCGCTCGGGGCCGAGGGAGGTGACCACGCCGTCGTCGAGGACACCGGCGGCGTGCACGACGGCGGTCAGCGGGTGGGCGGCGGGGATCGCGGCGAGGACGGCGGCCAGGGCGTCGCGGTCGCCCGCGTCGCAGGCGGCGAGGGTGACCTGGGCGCCCTGCTCGGCCAGTTCGGCGCGCAGGGTGCGGGCGGCTTCGGAGGCGTCGCCGGTCCTGCTGACGAGCAGCAGGTTGCGTACGCCGTGTTCGGCGGCCAGGTGCCGGGCGACGAGACCGCCCAGGGTGCCGGTGCCTCCGGTGATCAGTACGGTGCCCTCGGGGTCGAAGGCGCGGCCGTGTTCGGGGGCGGTGGCGGGCAGTGGGGCGAGGCGGGGCACGAGGGCGCGGCCCGCGCGGATCGCGATCTGCGGTTCCCCGGAGGCGACGGCGGCCAGGGCGGCCTGCCGCGAGGCTTCGTGTCCGTCGAGGTCTGCCACGGCGATGCGGCCGGGGTGCTCGGACTGCGCGACGCGCACCAGGCCCCACACGGCGGCCATCGCGGGGTCGGGGGCGTCGCTGGTCCCGGTCCCTTCGGGCAGGCAGCCGCCGCGGGTGAGGATCAGCAGGCCGGGTCCGTCATGCCTTTCGTCCTCTTCGTTCAGGTGGTTCTGAACGGCCCGCAGGACGCGGTCGCACAGTTCGCGGGTCCGCTCGGGGCCCTCGGCCGCCGTGGTGTCGGTGAGGTCGACGAGGAGCGGGCCCGGGGACTGCGCGGTGCGGACGGGCAGGGGCAGCGGGGTCCAGTCGAGGTGGTGGAGGAGGTCGTGCGGGGTCCGGTGGCCGCGCAGCTGGTCGGCGGCGACGGGTCGGAACACCAGCGAGGCGAGCGAGAGGACCGGTTCCCCCGCGGGGTCGGTGGCCTCCAGGGAGAAGGCGTCGGGTCCCGCCGGGGCGAGCGTGACGCGCAGCGCGGTGGCTCCGGAGGCGTGCAGGGTGAGGCCGTTCCAGGCGAACGGGAGGAGCAGCCGGTCCTTGCCGATGCCGGACAGGGCGCCGAAGCTGGCCGCGTGCAGGGCGGCGTCGAGAAGCCCGGGGTGCAGGCCGAACTCCTGGGCGTGGGCTGCTCGTTCGTCCGGCAGGGCGACTTCGGCGTAGACCTTGTCGCCGTGGGTCCAGACGCTGTGCAGTCCGCGGAAGAGTGGTCCGTACGCGTAGCCGGCCTCGCGCATGGCCGGGTAGAAGCCGTCGGTGGCGGCACGCTCCGCGGCCGGCGGGGGCCAGGTCCGGGTGGCGGTCTGCGGGGCGTCGGCCGGGGCGGGGGCGAGCAGGCCGTCGGCGTGCCGGGTCCAGTGCGCGTCGGGGGCCGCGGCGGCCGGGCGGGAGTGGACGGTCACGGGCCTGCGGCCCGTCCCGTCGGGGGCGGCGACGGCTATCTGGAGCTGGACGGCGCCCTGTTCGGGCAGGACGAGCGGGGCGGCGATGATCAGTTCGTCGAGGTGGGGGCAGCCGGTTTCGTCGCCGGCCCGTACGACGGCGTCGACGAGTGCGGTGCCGGGCACCAGGACGGCGCCGCCCACGGTGTGGTCGGCGAGCCAGGCGTGGCTGGACAGGGAGAGCCTGCCGGTGCAGAGCACTCCGTCGCCGTCCGGCAGGGTGACGAGGCCGCGCAGCAGCGGGTGTGCCGCGTCGGTGAGTCCGGCGGCGCCGGCGTCGGCCCCCGCCGTGCCGGAGTCCAGCCAGTAGCGGCGGCGTTGGAATGAGTAGGTGGGCAGGTCGACGCGGCGGGCGGCGCTGCCGGTGAACAGCGGGGCCCAGTCCACGGGGACGCCGCGGACGTGCAGTCGTGCGAGCGCAAAGACGACGGCCCGCGGTTCGCTCTGGTCGCGCCGCAGGGTGGGCACGGCGGCGACGGCTTCGCCCGCTTCGGCGAGGCAGTCCTGGACCATCGCGGTGAGCACTCCGCCGGGGCCCAGTTCGAGGAACGTGCCGACTCCGTGGTCGTGGAGGGTGCGTACGGCGTCGTGGAAGCGGACGGCCTGGCGGATCTGGTCGGTCCAGTAGTCGGGCGAGCACAGTGTCTCGGCGTCCGCGAACGTTCCGGTGCTGGTCGAGACGAAGGCGACGGTGGGCGGCCGGAAGGTGAGCCGTGCCACGACGGCGCGGAAGTCGTCGAGCATCGGCTCCATGAGCGGCGAGTGGAAGGCGTGGCTGACGTGGAGCCGCTTGGTGACATGGCCGCGTGCCGCGAGTTCCTCGGCGAGCCGCAGGACTTCGGTCTCGTCGCCGGAGAGCACCACGGACGAGGGGCCGTTGACCGCGGCCACGCTCACCCGGCTCTCGAGGCCGGCGAGCAGTGGCAGCACATCGTCCTCGGGCGCGTCCACGGCGACCATGGAGCCGCCGTGCGGGAGCGCCTGCATGAGCCTGCCGCGCGCGGCGACCAGGGCGCAGGCGTCGGTCAGCGAGAGCACTCCGCCGACGTGCGCGGCGGCGAGTTCGCCGACCGAGTGCCCGGCGACGGCGTCCGGCCGTACTCCCCAGGACTCCATGAGCCGGTACAGCGCCACTTCCACGGCGAACAGCGCGGCCTGGGCCATCGCGGTCTGTTCCAGGAGCGCCGGGTCGTCGCCGAAGACCACGTCGCGCAGGGGGCGGGGCAGCCGTGGGTCCAGCTCGGCGCACACCTCGTCGAAGGCTTCGGCGAACACCGGCTGGGTGGCGTCCAGTTCGCGGCCCATGCCGATGCGCTGGGCGCCCTGTCCGGTGAAGAGCACCGCGCAGCGTCCGGTGACCGGGGCGCCCTGGGTGAGGGCGGCGGCCTGTTCGCCGCGGGCCAGGGCCCGCAGTCCGGCGAGGAGCCCGTCCCTGTCGTCGGCGACGACGACGGCCCGGTGTTCCAGGGCGGAGCGGGAGGTGAGGGAGTACGCGATGTCGACGGCGTCGGGCGCCAGGGGCCCTTCGGCGAAGTCCACGAGGCGTGCGGCCTGGGCGCGCAGCGCCTGCGGGGTGCGGCCGGAGAGCAGCCACGGTACGGCGGGCAGCTGCCGCGATCGTGCCGGGTCATCGGCATGCGGCGGGGCCGCGGCGGACGGGGGGCCGTCCTCGGTGGGGGCCTGTTCGATGATGACGTGGGCGTTGGTGCCGCTGATGCCGAACGACGACACTCCGGCCCGTCGTGCCCGGTCGTCGACGGACCAGTCGCGGGGCTCGGTGAGCAGTTCGACGGCGCCGGTGGTCCAGTCGATGTGCGGGGAGGGCTCGTCGATGTGCAGGGTGCGGGGCAGAACGCCGTGCCGCATCGCCATCACCATCTTGATCACGCCTGCCACGCCGGCGGCGGCCTGGGTGTGCCCGATGTTGGACTTCAGGGATCCCAGCCACAGCGGGTGGTCCGCCGGTCTGTCCTGGCCGTAGGTGGCGAGGAGGGCGTGCGCCTCGATGGGGTCGCCCAGGGTGGTGCCGGTGCCGTGTGCCTCCACGGCGTCCACGTCGGCCACGGTCAGCCCGGCGTCGGCGAGGGCCTGCCGGATGACGCGCTGCTGCGATGTGCCGTTGGGGGCGGTGAGTCCGTTGCTCGCGCCGTCCTGATTGATGGCCGTGCCGCGTACGACGGCCAGGACCGGGTGGCCGTTGCGGCGGGCGTCGGACAGCCGCTCGACGAGCAGCAGGCCCGCTCCCTCGGCCCAGCCGGTGCCGTCGGCCGAGGCGGCGAAGGCACGGCACCTGCCGTCGGTGGACAGCCCCTGCTGCCGGGAGAACTCGACGAAGCCGTCCGGCGTCGCCATCACCGTCACGCCGCCGGCCATGGCCAGGTCGCACTCGCCCGACCGCAGGGCCTGGCAGGCCATGTGCAGGGAGACGAGGGACGAGGAGCAGGCCGTGTCCACGGTGACGGCGGGGCCTTCGAGGCCGAAGGTGTACGCCACGCGTCCGGAGAGCACGCTCGCCGCGTTGCCGGTGACGAAGTACCCCTCGACGCCGCGCCGGTCGGGGCTCTGTCCGGCGCCGTAGTCCTGATGCATGGCGCCGACGAACACGCCGGTTCTGCTGCCGTGCAGGGACTGCGGGTCGATGCCCGCCCGTTCCAGGACCTCCCACGCGGTCTCCAGGAGCAGCCGCTGCTGGGGGTCCATCGCGAGCGCCTCGCGCGGCGAGATCCCGAAGAAGGCGGCGTCGAAATCGCCCGCGTCGTAGAGGAAACTTCCGTGCCGGACGTACGACTTGCCGGTCTTGGCGGGGTCGGGGTCGTAGAGGTCGTCGACGTTCCAGCCGCGGTCGGTGGGGAACGCGGCCACCGCGTCGCCGCCGGCGTCGACGAGTTTCCACAGGTCTTCCGGGGAGGCGACGCCGCCCGGCAGTCTGGCGCTCATGCCGACGATGACGATCGGGTCGTCGTCGGGGCCCGCGGCGACCGGGCCCGGCACGGGCGGCTGCTCAGGACCGGTCCCGAGCAGCATTGCGCGCAGCCGGTCCGCGAGGGCCGTGGGCGTCGGGTGGTCGAAGACCAGCGTCGACGGCAGTGTCAGTCCGGCCGCCTCGGCCAGGCGGTTGCGCAGTTCGACGGCGGTCATGGAGTCGAAGCCCTGGTCGCGGAAGGCGCGGGCGGCGTCGACGGCGTCCGCGCCGGTGTGGCCGAGCACGGCGGCGGCTTCGGCGCGGACCAGGTCGAGCACGGCCCGGTCGCGCTCCGGCCCGGTCAGCGCGGCGAGCCGGGCCGCCAGGCCGGTGGCGGGCCGCTGTCCGTCCCCGTCGGGCGTCGCCGGCGCGGCCTGTGCGGCGCGTACGTCGGGAAGGTCCTGGAGGAGGGGGCTCGGGCGGCTCACGGTGAACGCGGCGTGGAACCGCACCCAGTCCATGTCCGCCACGGCCACGCAGGTGTCGTCGTGCTCGACGGCGCGCACCAGTGCGGCGAGGGCGCTGTGCGGGGGCATGCCGAGCAGGCCGAGCCGCCGCAGTCGTTCGGCGGTACCCGCCTCGGCGCCGAGTCCGATGCCGCCTCCCCACGAGCCCCAGGCCACGGCCGTGGCGGTCCGGCCTGCGGCGCGGCGCCGTTCGGCGAGGGCGTCGAGGTAGGCGTTGGCCGCGGCGTAGGCGCCCTGGCCGCCCGCTCCCCATACGCCCGCGCCGGACGACATGAGGACGAACGCGTCGAGGGGGGTGTCGCCGAGGAGTTCGTCGAGCAGTGCCGCGCCCGCGGCCTTGCCGGCCAGGACCCGGGTGAACTCCTGGGCGTCGGTGGCGTCCAGGGGGCTGTCCTGGCCCACCCCCGCGGCGTGCACCACCGCGGTGAGGGGGTGCACGCCGGGGGCGTTCGTCAGGAGGTCCTCGAGGGTGTCGCGGTCGGTGGCCTCGCAGGCGGCGACCGTCACGCGTGTTCCCCGGGCGCGGAGTTCGGCGGCCAGTTCCTCGGCGCCCGGTGCGTGCGGGCCGCGTCTGCTGGTCAGGATCAGGTGTTCGGCGCCGGCCTCGGCGAGCCGGCGTGCCGCTTCGGCGCCGATGCCGCCGGTGCCGCCGGTGACCAGCACGGTGCCGTGCGGTTGCCATCGGCGGGCGGGGGAGGCGTCGCCGAGGGGTGCGGGTGTCAGGCGCCGTGCGAAGACGCCGGTCGGCCGTACGGCCAGCTGGTCCTCGCCGTCGCGCCGGGCGAGCGCTCCGGCCAGTCTGCTTAAGGTCCGCTCGTCGAGGGTCTGCGGCAGGTCCACGAGGCCGCCCCAGGTGTGCGGCCGCTCCAGGGCGGCGACCCTGCCGAGGCCCCAGACCATGGCCTGTGCCGGGCTGATCGCCGGGCCGCCGGGGCCGGTGGTGACGGCGCCGCGGGTGAGCGCCCACAGAGGGGCGCCGCTGTCCGTGTCGGCGAGGGCCCGCACCAGCGCGGCCGTGCCCGCCAGGCCCGCGGTGTGGCCGGGGGCCTCGGGCATGGGGCGTTCGTCGAGTGCGAGGAGGGACAGTACGCCGTCGAAGTCGCCCTTTCCGGCGAGGTGTTGCCCGATGAGGTCGGCGAGTCGGCCGGTTTCGGCGTGGCGCGGGTCCACGTCGATCCGCTCGAACTCCGCGCCCAGGGCCGTCAGGCCGTCGAGCAGCGTGTCGGTGTCCGGCCCGCCGGTGGCGGGGACGACGGCGAGCCAACGGCCCGTGAGGGTTCCCGCGGTGTCGCCGGCCAGCCGCCGCCAGGTCACGCGGTAGCGCCACGCGTCGGCGGCGGACCGCTCCCGGTGCCGTCTGCGCCAGTCGGAGAGCACCGGCAGCGCGGCGGTGACCGCGCTCAGGTCGGCGCCCGTGTCCCGACCGTCCGCCCGCAGGGCTGTGGCGAGGGCCCGCGGGTCGGCGCTGTCGACGGCTTCCCAGAACGCCGCTTCGGCGGGGTCCGCGGTCGCCGTGGCGCCGGATTCGGGGGCCGCTTCGAGCCAGTAACGGCGGTGCTGGAACGCGTAGGTGGGCAGTTCCACGCGGCGCGCGCCGGTGCCGTGCGGGGACGGCGACCAGGGCACCGGAAGGCCGCGAACCCACGTGGCGGCGAGTGAGGTGAGGAAGCGCCGCAGGCCGCCTTCGCCGCGGCGCAGTGTGCCGCAGGCCAGTGCGTCGGCGCCCGCGCGCTCGACGGTCTCCTGGACCGCGGGGGTCAGCACCGGGTGCGAGCTGACTTCCAGGAAGAACCCGAAACCCTGCGCCAGCAGCGCGCGGGTCGCTTCCTCGAAGCGGACGGTCTGGCGGAGGTTGCGGTACCAGTACCGCCCGTCGAGTTCGCGGGTGTCCAGCCAGCGGTTGTCGACGGTGGAGTAGAACGGGATGTCCGAGGAGCGCGGGGCGATCGGCCGCAGGACCCGGACGAGTTCGTCCTCGATCTGTTCGACGTGCGCCGAGTGCGAGGCGTAGTCCACGGGGATGCGGCGCGCCCGCACCCCGTCCTCGGCGAGTTCGGCGGCGAGGGCGTCCAGCGCGTCGAGGGAGCCGGCGAGGACGACCGAGGAGGGGCCGTTGACCGCGGCCGTGGCGATCTGTTCCCCGTACGCGGTGGCGGCAAGGCGCCGGGCGGCCTCGTCGGGGGAGAGCGCGACCGGCATCATGCCGCCGTGGCCCGCCAGGTGCTGGGCGATGGCCCTGCTGCGCAGCGCCACCACTCGGGCCGCGTCCGGCAGGGACAGCGCCCCCGCCACGCAGGCGGCGGCGATCTCGCCCTGGGAGTGGCCGACCACGGCGTCCGGTTCGACGCCGTGGGAGCGCCACATCCGGGCGAGGGAGACCATGACGGCGAAGGACGCGGGCTGGACGACGTCGCAGCGGTCGAGGGTGGGCGCCCCGGGGGCCTGCCGGACGACGTCGAGGAGCGACCAGTCGACGTGCGGTGCGAGCGCGTCGGCGCACTCCGCCATGGCCTGGGCGAACACCGGTGAGGAGTCGAGGAGTTCGGCGCCCATGCCGGCCCACTGGGAGCCCTGGCCCGGCAGGACGAACACCACCTTGCCTTCGAGGTTCGCGCTGCCGGTGAGCACGCTCGGCGCGGCGGTGCCTTCGGCCAGGGCGGTGAGGCCGTGCCGGGCCTCTTCCCGGTCGGCGGCCACGACGACGGCCCGCTGCTCCAGGGCTGCGCGGGTGGTCGCCAACGCCTGGGCCACGTCGGTGAGTTCCTGCTCGGGCCGGGCGGCCAGATGGGCGTCGAGGCGGGCCGCCTGGGCCCGCAGCGCCTGGTGCCCACGCGCGGACACCGGCAGCGGCAGGGGGCCTTCGCCGCCCGCCCGCTCACCGTCACCGTCCGGGGCGGGCGCGGGGACGTGCTCGAGGATGACGTGGGCGTTGGTACCGCTCACTCCGAAGGAGGAGACCGCGGCCCTGCGGGGCCGTCCCGTCTCCGGCCAGGCGCGTGCCTCGGTGAGCAGTTCGACCGCGCCCGCCGTCCAGTCGACGTACGAGGAGGGCTCGTCGACGTGCAGGGTCTGCGGCAGCACACCGTGCCGCATCGCCATGACCATCTTGACGACGCCGGCCACGCCCGCGGCGGCTTGCGTGTGCCCGATGTTGGACTTCAGCGAGCCGAGCCAGAGCGGGCGGTCCGCGGGCCGGCCCTGGCCGTAGGTGGCGAGGAGCGCCTGGGCCTCGATGGGGTCGCCCAGGGTGGTTCCCGTGCCGTGCGCCTCGACGGCGTCGACCTGGTCGGAGGTGAGCCGGGCCTGGCCCAACGCCTGCCGGATCACACGCTGTTGGGCGGGTCCGCTGGGTGCGGTCAGGCCGTTGCTCGCGCCGTCCTGGTTGATCGCGGAGCCCCGCAGCAGTGCGAGGACCTGATGGCCGTTGCGCCGTGCGTCCGACAGCCGTTCCAGGAGGAGTACGCCGACGCCCTCGGACCAGGAGGTGCCGTCCGCGGCCTCGGCGAACGCCTTGCACCTGCTGTCCGGGGCGAGCGCGCGCTGCCGGGAGAACTCGACGAACGAGCCGGGCTCGGCCATGACGGCCGCGCCGCCGGCCAGTGCCATGGTGCACTCGCCCGCGCGCAGCGCCTGCGCCGCCAGGTGCAGGGCCACCAGGGAGGAGGAGCACGCGGTGTCGACGGTGATCGCGGGGCCTTCGAGGCCCAGGGTGTAGGCGACGCGGCCGGAGACGACGCTGCCCGCGGTGCCGATCCCGAGGTAGCCCTCGGTGCCCTGCGGGGCGTGCGCGGCGCTGGTTCCGTAGTCGTGGTGCATCAGACCGGAGAAGACGCCGACCTGCTGGCCGCGCAGTGACGTCGGATCGATGCCGGCCCGCTCGAAGACCTCCCAGGAGGTCTCCAGGAGCAGCCGCTGCTGCGGGTCCATGGCGAGCGCCTCGCGCGGCGAGATCCCGAAGAAGGCGGCGTCGAAGTCGCCGGCGTCGTGGAGGAATCCACCCTCGCGGACGTACGTCGTGCCCGGCCGGTCGGGGTCGGGGTCGTAGAGGGAGGCGATGTCCCAGCCGCGGTCGGCGGGGAACTCGGTGACCGCGTCGAGGCCCTGCTCCACGAGCTGCCACAGCTGTTCGGGAGAGGTGACGCCGCCCGGCAGCCGGCAGCCCATGGCCACGATGGCGACGGGGTCGTCGTCGGCGGCCGCCGTGAGCACGGGGACGGGGGCCGGTACGGCGGTGTCGTCCATGAGGACGTCGCGCAGGTGGCGGGCGAGAGCGGCCGGGGTGGGGTGGTCGAAGGCCACGGTGGCCGCGAGGCGCAGGCCGGTCGCCTCGGCCAGCCTGCCGCGCAGCTGGACGGCGCCCACGGACGTGCAGCCGTGCTCCTTGAACGCCCGGTCGGCGCCGATGGTCCGGCCGCCGGGCAGGTCGAGGACCTGCCCGGCGTGGGTGCGTACGAGGTCGAGGAGCACGCGGTCGCGTTCGGCGTCCGGCAGGGCGGTGAGCGCCTGGCGCAGGGCGGCGCCGTCAGCGCTGCCGCGGGGGGCCGAGCGCTCGACCACCTCGATGATGTCGCGGAGCAGCGCGGGTATCTCGTCGGCGCGCAGCGCCTCGGGGACGGTGCGCAGCGCCACCAGGACGGCGTGGTCGGCGCTCCTTGCCGCGTCGAGCATGGCCCGGCAGTCGTGCGCGGAGAGCCTGCCGATGCCGGCGCGGGGCGCCGGGGCGCCGTCGGCGCCGAGTCCGTCGCCGGGGCCCCACGCCAGGGAGAGCGCGGGTTGCCCGGCCGCGCGGCGGTGCTGGGCCAGGGCGTCGAGGAAGGCGGCCGCCGCGCCGTGTTCGGCCTGCCCGGCCGCGCCGAGCAGGCCGGCCGCCGAGGAGAAGAGCACGAAGGCGGCGGGGTGGTCGTCGGCGGTCAGCTCGTGCAGGTTGAGGGCGCCCGCAGCGGCGGCGGGCAGGAAGCCGGTGGTCTGCGGGTCCTGGCGGCCCCAGGTGTGG
Source organism: Streptomyces lomondensis (assembly GCF_014651035.1). GTDB lineage: Bacteria > Actinomycetota > Actinomycetes > Streptomycetales > Streptomycetaceae > Streptomyces > Streptomyces lomondensis. The sequence goes on along the minus strand of NZ_BMWC01000003.1, from coordinate 794,170 downwards.
AACACCGCGGTGAGGGGCCGTTTGCCGCGTGCCAGTACGTCCGCGAGCGCGGCGCGGTCGGTGAGGTCGCAGGCCTCCAGGGTGACCCGGGCGCCGGCGCGGGTCAGCTGGGCCTTGAGGTCGGCCGCGGCACTGTCCGCCTCCCCTCCCTTGCTGACCAGCAGCACATGGCGTACGCCGTGGCCGATGACCAGGTGGCGGCCGGCCTCGGCGGCGGCCGCGCCGTCGGCCTCGCTGATCAGTACGGTGCCTCGGGGGTCGAGGGCGGGTTCGCGCTCGCCGGCCGCGAGGGTCGCCGCGCGGGCGAGCCTGGGCAGCAGGACGACTCCGGAGCGCACCGCGAACTGCGGCTCCTCGTGGGAGAGCGCGAGCGGCAGTGCGGCGGCGGTCCCGTCGTCGCCGCCGTCGAGGTCGGCCAGGACGAGGCGGCCGGGGTGTTCCGTCTGGAGGCACCGCGCGTGGCCCCACAGGGCGCTCTGCCACAGGTCGGTGATGTCCTCGTCGGGCGCGGCGGCGACCGCTCGGCTGGTCGTCAGGAGCAGTGTGCCGTCGGCGAACCGCTCGTCGCGGAGCCAGTCCTCCAGGTCGCGGGCGTGCTGCCGCACTCCGTCGTGCCCGGCGTCCCGTGCCGCGGCGAGCACGGTGACGTCCGGGGCGGGCGCGCCTGCCGTCACCGCGGTGCGCAGGGCCGCCGGGTCGGGGTAGGCGGTCACTTCCAGGCCGCGGGTGCGGAGTTCGGCGGTGAGGTGCTCGGGGTCCGGGCCGACCAGCGCCCAGCTTCCCGCGGGCCCGGCCGGCGGGTGGACCGAGGGCAGGGGGATCCAGTCGAGGCGGAACAGCGACTCGTAGTGGCTGGTGCCGGACGCGCGCAGTCTGGCGGGCTGTTCGAGCAGGACATGCCGGGTGATCTTGCCGGACGCGGTGCGGGGCACCTCGGCGATCTCGTAGAGCTCCTCGGGCACCTTGAAGTACGAGAGGTGTTCCCGGCAGGCGGCGAACAGGGCCTGCGGATCGAGCCCTTCGGGGCCGGGGACGATGCAGGCCACCGGTACTTCGCCGAGCGTCTCGTGCGGTTTGCCGACGACGGCGACGTCGGCCACGCCCGGCACCCGCCGCAGCACCGACTCGACCTCGCCGGGGTGGATGTTCTCGCCGCCCCGAATGATCAGTTCCTTGATGCGGCCGGTCACCGTGAAGTACCCGGCGGCGTCGCGGCGGGCCAGGTCGCCGGTGCGGTACCAGCCGTCCTGGATCGCCTGGGCGGTGGCCTCGGGCTGGTTGTGGTACCCGGCCATCACGCTGGGGCCGCTCACCCAGACCTCGCCCTCGGTCCCGCTGCCCACGTCCAGGCCCGTCTCCGGGTCCACCAGGCGCACGCCGAGGCCGGGAACGGGCAGGCCGCAGGAGCCCTCGACGCGGGCGCCGCTGGGCCAGTTGATCGTGATGGAGCCGCAGGTCTCCGTGCTGCCGTACGCGTCGAGCAGCGGAGCGCCGAACGTCTCTTCGAAGGAACGGCGCAGCTCCGCCGTGGTGATCGCGCCACCGACCAGGCACATCCGCAACTCCGGTGCGGTGAAGCCCTGTTGGCGGGCGGCCCGGACCAAGTAGTGGTACATGGTGGGCACTCCGGCCAGGAAGGTGGCGGAGTCCTCCCGGAGCGCGTCGAGGACCTCCTGCGCCTCGAACCCGTCGATGATCCTCGCGCTCGCGCCGACCGCGGTGACGCCCAGCACGCAGGCGATGTGGGACAGGCTGTGGAAGAGCGGCAGCGGCCACAGCACGCGGTCGTCGGCGGACAGCCCGGGGACGGGGGCGTAGCAGGCGGCCACGGACCACAGGCAGTTGCGCTGTGTGGACAGCACGCCCTTGGGCCGGCCGGTGGTGCCCGAGGTGTAGAGCATCCAGGCCAGGTCGTCGAGTCCGAGGTCGTCCCGCGGCCCGGTGGCGGGTTCGGTGGTGGCCAGCGTCTCGAAGGCGAGGGTTCCCCCCGGCGCGTCGGCGGGTACGCCGCGGCTGCCGATGACCACGACGCGCAGGTCGCGGCGGTCCTCCAGGACGCGGGCGAGCTGCGGGAGGTGGGCGGCGTCGGTGATGACGACGCGGGCGCCGCTGTCGTCGAGGAGGTGGGCCAGTTCGGCATCGGTGGCACGGGGGTTGAACGGCGAGCCGATCGCGCTGGCCCGGGTGATGGCGAGGTAACTCTCCACCATCTCCACGCAGTTGCCGAGGTAGATGGCCGCACGGTCCCCGGGCTGCAGCCGCAGTCCGGCGAGGTGGCCCGCCAGGCGTCCGGTGCGCTGTTCCAGCTCGCCGTAGGTCACGCTCCTGCGGGCGTCCCGGAAGGCGACCTTGCCCCCGAACCGATCGGCGTGTGCCCGCAGGAGTTCGGGCAGCGGCCGGATCAGTTCAGTACGCAGCATGTCACCACATCCGTCGGTTGAGCGGGGTACCTCGCGCGGCCCGTTTCCGCCGCCGGCTCACGGCGCAGGGCCGGTCGTCGATCAGTGTCGCGGCACGGCGCGCTGTTCAGTACCCCTGTCCTCCCCCTAGGTCATCCCTATGTTTCTCCCGTACCGCGAAGAAAGAGTTCTCAGGACCCCGGTGGAACCTCCCGGCGCGGTGCATTTCCTTGGTCCGCGCATTCGGCACAACCGCGGTACCCGCATTTCTCCCCTGCGGCCGCACTGTTCGCCGTGAACAATGCGAAAGCCCGGCCGTCGTGGACGGCCGGGCCTTGCAGGCGGTGCGGTCAGTGGGCGGCGACCGCCGGGCACAGAGCGAGCAGATCGGCGGGCTCGCGCAGCACGGCGTCGGGCCCGGCGGCCAGCAGGGCGGCCGCGTCGCTCTCGCCCCACAGGGCCGCGACGGCCGTCACGCCGGCGCCGCGGGCACTGGCCAGGTCGGTCACGGCGTCGCCGATCATCATCGCGCTGTGCGCCTCGGCGCCGAGCAGGTCGAGGGCGTGCAGCACGATGTCCGGTGCCGGCTTGGGGCGGGCGATCTCGTCGGAGCCGATGACGTAGTCGAACAGGTCGAGGACGCCGAGCTGTTGGAGCAGCGAACGGGCCCGGGGGCCACTCTTGCCCGTGGCCACGGCGAGCCGGAAGCCCCGCTCGCGCAGGGTGCGCAGCAGCTCTAGAACCCCGTCGAACATGGGTACCAGGTGGGCCATGCGGTAGCTCTCGCGGACGAAGGGGCCCTCCATCTCCAGCGGGAGGTCCATGATCCGCATGATGTCGGGGAAGTAGCGGCCCAGGTGGCGGTTGTACTCCTCGAACGGCGCCGGGCCCTCCCCCACGACCTCCGCGTAGGCGATCGAGAACGCCTTGCGCATCACCTCGGTGCTGTCCACGATGACCCCGTCGAGGTCGAAGACCACGATGCTCTTGGGGTGTTCCCGGGCGGCGGTGGTCTCGGTCGGGGTGCCCTGGGTGAGGCCGGTGATGCGCGGGTCCATGCCGTGCTCCCTCGTTGTCGCGTGCCGCCGGGCGGCGCGTCCGCGGGCCGACGCGTAGAGGCGCTCGATGACGCCGATGGTCCTGCGGGCCTCGGCGACGGCCCGCCCCCTGCTGTCCGGGTCCGCCAGCTCGGCCGGGAGCGCGTCGAGTTGCCGGTCGTACTCGGCGCCGATGGGGTCCTGCACGACGGGCACCTCGGTGCTCTCTCCGTCGCGGGTGTGCGTGAGGGCCGATCCGTCGTGGCGGTTCGGGCTGAAGCCGAAGGTGCAGCGCAGTGTCGTGGTGCCCGCGCTGCCCTCCACGCGGATGAGCGTCAGGTCGCGCGGCTCGTGCGAGGCCCAGCTGGCGCGCAGCGAGACCGAGACACCGTCCTCCGTGACGAGGAATCCGCGTGCCGTGTCCTCGACATCGGCGGCAGCCTCCGGTGCGCCGTGAGGCTCCTCGTCGCCGCGCCAACGGGCCCGCGCGCTGCCGCTGTTGACGAAGTCGCCGGAGACCGTGCCGGAGACCTGCTCGACCGCGGTGGCGCCGAGCAGCGGCGAGACGGTGTCGAGCAGGTGCCAGCCGAGGTCCACCAGCGCGCCGCCGCCCGAGAGCTGGGCCTGGGTGAACCAGCCGCCCGCGTCCGGCACTCCGCGCGCCCTGACCCAGGACGCGTCGATGTGCCGGATGCGCCCCACAGAGCGGACGTGTTCGTACAGGGCGCCGATGTCGGCGCGGAAGCGGGCCGCACTGCCGGCCAGCAGGACGGCGCCGCCCTCGCGTTCGGCGGCGGCCAGCCGGTCCGCCTCCTCGGAGGTGATGCACACCGGCTTCTCCACGAAGACGGATATGCCCTTGGCCAGCAGCTTCTCCGCGATGTCGGCGTGCAGGTGGTTGGGCACCGCGACGACCGCGAGGTCCACGGAGTCCGGGGCGAGCTCCACGACGTCCGTGTGCAGCGGGACCCCTTGGTGCTCGGGGCCTTCGGCTGCCGGGTCCACTACGGCGGTGACTTCGTAGGACGGGTGCCGGACGAGCCTGGGCAGCCAGATCGACCGGCCCGCCCAGCCGAGACCGACCACCACCGTGCGTACGGGTCTCCCGCCCGTCGGCACACCGGTCGGCCGCTCGCTCATGCCGCGGCCACGGTCTCGGCGATCACGGACGCGATGTCGTGCATCTGCTGTTCGGTACCGAGCAGGGTGCGGTGGTGCAGCCAGATGGAGTCCCGCGTCAGAGCCTCGGAGTTCGGGCACCGGCGGGCCAGCTCGTCCACCGAGAGGTCCGGGGCGCAGGTCTCCCAGAACCCGTCGCTGCGGTAGACGGCGCGGAAGCCGACGAAGGCCGGCAGGCCTCGTTCGATCAGGGCGTCCACCAGGGCGTTGCGCCGCTCCTCGCCGAGCTCGGGGACCCGGAACATGGCCATGTAGTGCGGATTGCGGTCGTTGCGCTCGTCCCTGGACTGCGGCACGACGCCCGGTACCTCGGCGAGCAGACTCTCAAGGAGCGGCCACCGCTGCTCACGGGTGTCGATCTGGCCGTCCAGCCGGCCCAGTTGGGCGCGCAGCACCGACGCCGAGAACTCGTTCAGGCGGAAGTTCGACCCGGATGTGCCGTGGAAGTACTTGCGGTCGGTGCGCGGCCGGCCGCAACTGTGCCGCAGGAACGCGGCCTCGTACTGCTCGGCGTCGGGGAAGAGCACCGCGCCGCCCTCGCCCGCGGTCATCAGCTTGCCGTTCTGGAAGCTGAAGGCGGCGACGGAGCCGAGCTCGCCGACCTTCTGGCCGCGCCACTGCGCGCCATGGGCGTGCGCGGCGTCCTGGATCAGCGGCACGCCGGAGTCGGCCGACAGCTTCTGCAGGGCGTCCATGTCGGCGAAGTGCCCGGCCATGTGCACCGGCATGATGGCCCGGGTCCGGGGTGTGAGGGCCGCCTCGACGGCAACCGGGTCGAGGCAGTAGGTGTCCAGGTCGACGTCGACGGGGACGGCGACGGCCCCCAGCCGCTGCGCCGCCTGCGAGGACGAGATGAACGTGAAGGCGGGGACGATGACTTCGGTCCCCGGGCCGACTCCGAGCACCTGCAGCGCAAGCTCCAGAGCGTGCGTGCCGTTGGTCACCGCGAGCGCGTAGGGAGCGCCGTGGTACTCGGCGAACTCCCGCTCGAAGGTGTCGACCTCGCTCCCCCCGATGCGCCACCACTGGCCCTGGTCAAGCGCGCGCTGCAGCCCTGTCCGCTCGGTTTCGTCGAACTGGGGCCAGGCGGGAAATTCAAACGTCTGCGGTGAACGACCGCTCATAGTCTCCACACTTCCTCACGGATTCACTTCAGTGAGCCCGAAGCTACCGCAGGAAAATCATCACCCACCCCCCTCAATCACCCCCTATAACCCCCCTCGACGAGAACTCGCGGCGACAGTCGACGACCCTTCAATATGGGACCCCTGTCCTCCATTCCTGAGACAGGGGGTACATAGGAATTCATAGGGGTTCTCAATTCTGCGCGCCGCCCTAGCATTTCTGGCAGGCCGCCGGCACGTGCCTCCCCCGGCTCGCCCCGGCCGCCCGTCGAACGGCCCGGCCCGCGTCCCCCCGTCGCGGTCCGGGCCCTCTCCTGCGCGGCAGGTGGTCTTGGCGGCGCGACGTCAGCGACCCGGCCGCGACCCGCCGGACGGTTCAGCGGAGCCGAGACGTACGGCCGAGTTCGGAACGCGATGTCGTCGGCGCACTCGCGGGGTCCGGCCGTCGGCGGCTCAAGGAACGAGGACCGAGCCGATCGCGCCGCCTGCGGATGCCGGGGTGGACGGCAAGATGTGGTTCACCCACGTCAGCACCAACAAGATCGGCAAGGCCACCACCAACAGTTTCGTCGACGAGGTCAGCGAGACAGTCCAGCTGGCCCGGACGTCGCGTCGTTTCTTCGATCCGCCCGACAGGGATCAGGCCGTCGAGGACGTCGACGACGAACTGGGACGTGGGGCATCGCTTCGAACTCGTCTCGTAAGTCGTCGTTCAGCACCGTGTGCGTATCAGGTGACGGATGCCCAGCGGTGGCTGGGCCCGCCGGTCAGTCGATGCCTTCGACGATGCGGAAGTCGCGCTCGACGCCGTCGGGGAGGGCCACCAGCGCCTTCTGGTATGCCTCGCTCTCGTATGCCGCGACGGCCTGTTCAAAGCTGTCGAACTCGATCAGAACGACGCGTTGCGTGATTCCGGCCTCGTGGGCGACGACTCGACCGCCAAGGAGGGACAGGACGCGCCCGCCCCCAGCCTGGACAGCCGGACCGGCCAACTCGTTGTAGGCAGTCAGCCTCTCAGGGTCGGAAATGGCGGGATAGACACTGACCCAGTAGCCCTTGGCCATGGAAACCTCCTGTGTTCGGCCGGACACGTCCGACTTCGAATTGACACTCAGATCGATCGATCCCGGCGACGGGTACTGCGGTCAGTTGAATCGCCGTATGCGCAGGTTAGGGCTTGATGCGCGGTCGAGGGAAAGACCGGTACGGGATAGGGTCAGAACGGATCGTTATCAATCGGCAGGGAGGGCACGTGGCACCGGATACGGTGAGCCTGCGGTACTTCCTGGTGCTGGCGCAGGAGTTGAACTTCACCCGCGCGGCCGCACGGATCGGTATCGCACAGCCCGCACTCAGCGCCCGGATGCGCCGATTGGAGGCGGAACTCGGTACGGCCCTGCTGGTCCGCAACACGCGTAGCGTCGTATTGACCACGGCCGGTGCGGCTTTGGCGGAGTCCGCGCCGCCCGCGCTGGCGGCGCTGGACCGAGCATGGGACACCGCCCGGAGTGCGGCGGCCGGTGAACTGGGCACGCTGCGCATCGGATACAGCCTCAGCACCGGGGCCGAGACGGTACCGGCCCTGGTGGACCGGCTGATTCGCGGCAACAGCGGACTCGAGGTCGGCGCGGTTCCGATGGCGACACCGGAGATCTCCCCCGCGGTCGCCGACGGCCGCATCGATGCCGGGATCACCCGCGGTGAACAGCCGGGCCGTGGCGTGCGCCGGTTCCTGCTGCGGCGTGCGCGCATCGGGGTCCAGCTGGCGCAGCACCATCCGCTGGCCGGACACCCGGAGATCGAGATCGCCGACGCGGCCGCGTATCCGCTGAGACTCCCGGACCGTGCGGCCAACCCCGTGATCCACGATCAGATGTCCGCACTGTTCCGGGACACCCGACCACAGCCCCGATTCCACACGCCCGCCGTCTCTTTCGACATGTCTCAGCGCGACCTGCGCGACGGGGTCACCCTCGCCCCTGCCGGAGAAGCCGCGGCCACGGTACAACCGGCCGGTCTCACCTGGCGACCACTGCGAGGCGCGCCCAGCCTGACGATCCACCTGGTCCTCCCACGCGAGCAGTCGCCACTACACCGCCGCATCCGTGCCGTCGCCAAAACCCTGGCGCACGAACTGCACTGGCTGCCGGACTGACGCGCAAGCGGTCGAGCGAGACGGGCGCCTGCGGCGGCGAGGCCGAAGACCCTGCGCCCGGCGGACTTCGCGGTGATGACGACGGCGGTCTTGCTGAATGTCCGGTGACGCGCGTTCTGAGATTCCACACATCGAGCCGTAGGACCTCAGAATTCGTGGCACAGTCTCAGCCGCGATGGCACATCGGTGGCACTTATGCAGCCATGGTGAGACTCCCTGGTGCGAGGCGGCCATCCAATCTCACGTTCGGTGGCTGTTGTCGAGGGCGGGGTCACCCACTGGGCGACTCGCGTCCCATTCCATGTGGCTTCTCTCACGGCATCCGTGACGGTCGAGTCATCTGGGCAGGCCATTGCGTCGTGCCGGATCACCGCTGGCACGGTTTGTCGACCCCTGGCCACCGGCCGCCCCTGCGACGGCTGGCTCACCGTGGCTCCGGCTCAGCCGATTGCCTGGTCGAGCGCCACATCTCGAGTGCCCGACCAAACTCCGCCCCGGCTACAGGTACGAGCGTCGCATCTGGGGGGTCGGCCCAGTGAAGGCGTATTGCTGCATCCGGACGTCTCACCATCCTGACGAGGCCCAGCACAGGAAGCACCGCCCTCGCCATGATCGATCAGACGCGCACTCGACGCTGGCCGCAGCCCTTCCGGGATGCCTTGTAGTGAGTCGCGACTCAACCTGTCACCCCGCAGGTCAACGGCCGCTGCCCGGCGTTGGCAAACGGCGGGCAGCCCCGCGCATGCGGGCTGCTCGACCGACCCGTCAGCCGGCCGAGTCCGAATGGAACTCCATGGCCAAGGCGTCGGGTTTTACTGTGATGACGGCCTGGGCACGCGGTGGACGGGAGGTCACCTTGAACCGGGGCCAGATTTGGAGGACGGTCGCGAGGATGATGTGCAGCTCAACCCACGCTAAGTTCTCTCCGATGCACTTGCGGCGGCCGTCGCCGAAGGCGAGAAAGGACCCTCGGGTGGCCGCGACGCGGTCTGCCTCCCAACGGTCCGGATCGAAGGTGTCCGGGTCGGGGAAACGGGAGGAGTCGTGCTGGTGCAGATAGGGACTCCACACGACATCGGCGCCCTCGGGTATGAGGTGTCCGCCGAGGACGATGTCGCGGGCGGCGGTCCGCGTCACCATCCAGGACGGTCCGTATTTTCTGATGGCCTCCTGCAGAACCTGTCGGGCGTAAGGGAGTTGGTCGATGTCGTCGTAGCGCAGCGGCCGGTCCTCGCACACCGAGGCCAGTTCCTCGCGAAGACGTCGTTCGACGGCGGGATTGCCGGCGATCTCGTACAGCGCCCAGGCGAGTGTGGTGCCGGTGGTCTCGATCGCGCCGGCCAGGAGGGTGATGGCCTCGTCCTGGAGTTGCCGGCGGCCGAGTTGGTCTTCAACACCGAGCAGGGTCTCGAACAGACCCCTCTGCTCCCGGCGCGCCGCGGACGCATGCGGGCATGCCTCGGCGCCGGACGCACTGTCCGCCGAAGCGGATCCGGGTGCGGTGACGCCGATGTGATGGTCGATGGCCTGGTCTATGAGGGCGCGCAGGCGGGCGACACGGTCGGCGTGCGTGCGGTTGGCGGGCAGCGGCAGCCGCGTGATCCAGGGCGGAAGAATGACCTGCCGAATCGTCCCTTTCATGATCTCGGGCATGAGGGCGGTGAACTCGCCCTCCAGGTGTGCGGGCAGGTCCGCGCCGAACACGGCGACGAGGAACGTAGCCAGGGTGATCTCGTTCATGCCGGCGAACATGTCGCGCGGCTCGGCCGCGGGCCAGGCGCCGACCATCGTCCGCACCTGATCGATCATGGCGTTGCCGCGCTCGGCGATATGCGCCCTGCTGAACATGGGCTGCATCAGACGGCGGTTGCGCAGATGAGTGTCGCCGTCGGCGACGGTCGCGACTCCATCACCGAGGAAGACCCGCAGCGCATCGTAGTACCTGCCGCCCTTGGGGAAGTGGGCGGCGTCGGTCACCAGGACCTGCCGGGTCAGTGCGGGGTCCGTGACCACGTAGGCGGGTGTGGGGCCGATGCGTATGCGCACCACACTGCCGTATTCGCGCAGCGAGGTGATGAACGGCAGGGGGTCGCGGACGAGGCGGAGTCCGTGCCCGATCAGAGGCAGTCCGCCGGGGGCCGTGGGGGTGGGGATGGGTGCCGTGGTGGGGGCGCTCATCACGCGCTCACTCCTCGTGGGGGAGGGATCAAACCCCCAAATGCATGCCCATGACAGCTTCTCTCGATGCACCGGGACGACGATCCGTGCGTCACATACCGGTCCGCCCGATGTCCTTGTCCGCCCAGGTGCGCCGCCGGCCCGCAGTGGGGCAGTCTTGTCTGTGTCGCGCCGCTGGACGGCGCACGGACGAGGTAGGGCCGATGGCTCGGAGTGCTCAGGGCGCAGGCCGCACGCCCGGGCAGCCGGTCACGCGGCTGACGACGCCTCGGCGGAGGCGATCGGCGTAACGCGCGGCCTCGCGGGTGGATCTATCTGCGCTCCGGCACGCCCGGACTGCTGCGGCTGGCGGTGCTTGCGGGGCTGCCGGGCCCGCTGTTCCGGCCATGGTGGCGCATGCACGGGGACTGGCCGTTCCGGTGGCCGACGCCTGCCGGCTCGGGGGCCGCTCATCGCGGTGAACCTCGGGATGAAGTCCTCGGCACCGGGTCAACCGGGGCAGGTATGCGCGACGGTGCCGGCATCAGAATGCGCTAGCGTCCGTACCGCGCGAATTGTAGGGGGGCTCTTGAGCTGGCTGGATGAGAAGACGCCGTCGGTGGTCGGGGAGTACCGCATCGAGCGTCGCATCGGCGCGGGCGGCATGGGGGTCGTCTACCTGGCCATGTCGCCGTCGGGCCGACGGGTCGCCCTCAAGGTCATCCGCGGGGAGTTGGCAGACGACGCCGATTATCGCGCCCGGTTCCGGCAAGAGATCGAGGCGGCGCGACAGGTCAGCGGTGCGTTCACGGCACCGGTGCTGGGCGCCGATGCTGATGCCGATCCCCCATGGATGGCGACGCAGTACTTCGACGCACCGACGCTGTCGGAACGGGTACGCAAGAACGGTGCATTCGGCGAAGACGTCGTGTGGCGGCTGGGCGCGGGGCTCGCCGAGGCCCTGCGTGACATCCACAGGGCCGGTCTGGTGCACCGCGATCTGAAGCCGAGCAATGTGCTGCTGACAGAGGACGGCCCCCGTGTCATCGACTTCGGTATCGCCCGGGTGTTGAGCGCGGAACGGCTGACGCGGACCGGCAGGATTCTCGGAACTGTGTCCTTCATGGCACCGGAACAGCTGAGCACGCCGCGCGAAGTAGGCGCGGCCGCAGACGTGTTCGCACTGGGCGGAGTCCTCACGTATGCGGCTACGGGCCGGGGGCCGTTCGACGGCGACACGGCCGCCCCGCCTATAGCGGTCGCCATGAAAATTGCGCAGGACAATCCGGACCTCGCGGGGGTCCCGGCGGCCCTGCGTCCCGTCATCGAGAAGTGCCTGCGCAAAGACGCCACCGGCCGGCCCTCCACCGCCGAACTGCTTGCTCTGCTGCAGGAAAAGGGAGTAGAGACAGCAAAACCAGAGAAGCCCGAGAAGATGGCGGTGCCGGAAGGCTTCGCAAACGGTCCCCGGCGAAGGCCCCGGACGCGCACCTACCTGCTCGCCGCCGCGGCCGCGATCGCGGCCACAGTGGTGGTGCCGGTGATGCAGTGGAGGGATGCGGGAGGACCCCGTGGTGATGCATCGCCATCGGCCAAGCCCTCGTCGACACAAGCTGCTCGCGCCGTCGAACCAGCGGCGGCTCTGCGGCCCAAGGGGTGGGCCTTGTGGGAGAAGAAGCCGACTACCAAAGCGGGGCGCCGCGGCGAGGGCCTCGAAGATCTCCCCTCTTGCGCCGGTACCGGGAATGTTCTTGTGTGCACTGAGGTCGATGTGGTGGCCGAACGGGTCGACGTCTCCTCTGGACGGGTCATATGGAGCAAGCGGTACACAGGCCCGTCCCTACAAGCGGGCTCTGTCGTGGGGTTCACCGGAAAGACGGTCCTGGTCAACGACAATCGGATCGACGGAACGGGCAAGGAACAGCTCAAAGCCTTCGACGTGAACACTGGTGACCTGCTGTGGTCGTCTCGAGTGTCAGGGCCGAGTTTCAGCATGCAAAGGGCGACCGTCACGATGGCTCACCTGGACGGGCATGCAACCCGGATCGACCGCAGGGACGCACGGACGGGAAGGCTGGTCGCGTCCAGAACTTTTCCCGCAGGTGCCAACTACCAGGTCTTCGGAAGCGAGAGCGGTGCGCTGTATCTGCTGAAGTACGGGCAGGAAGGCTTCATCACGTCCGTCGCTGACCTTGATGCCGCCACATTGCGCACCAGGAAGGTTCTGGCCTCATTCGACGAGGACCCTGGCATGCCGCTCACGGCCGACAACAGCTCGGTGTCCCTTCTGCTCGACGGCCATAGCGTTACCCGCGTCACCAGGGCAGACGGAAACACAGAACGTATTCTCCTCCGGGGCGCCTTGGAGGGCACTGCCCGCGCGCAAGGCAACACCCTCTACCTCAGCCGCGCGAACGGCACCCTCGCCTCGTACAACCTACGAACGGGCAGACGGAACTGGACCGTTGAAACGGAAAGCGAGTCTCCCGCCCGTCCGGTGCTTGCCGGCGGCAGGCTGTACAGCCTGGCCAGTGACGGGAGGATCACCTGCCTCGACGCAGCAACGGGGCAGACCGTGTGGAGGAGCGCAGCGCGACGCGACCCCAACACGAGTGCCGTGAGGTTCCAAACCCGGCACCCGGAACCCGTGGTGCTTCACGATGTGGTGTATGCGGGGTCGACCACGGGATCGATCTTCGCGGTAGCTCCGCCCTCAAAGTGAGCCGCTTCAAGAGGAAGAGTCATCCGTCGGGGGAGAGACTGGACGCTCTGGGTCGCGGCTTTGACCGACCAGGTACCACGCTCAGTTCAGTCGGTGGTCTCAAGGGCGGGTAAAGGCTGAGCGCCTGTCTGACTCGGCGGTGGGGTCCAGTGGGTGGTCACAGGCGCTTCTCGATGATGGCGCCGTCGGGCTCTGTGTGGCCGTTGAGCGGGTTGTAGCGGCTGGTCACTCCCGAGGGGAGACGAAGAGGCCGTAGGCGACCTCACCCCACCCGGAAGTAAACAACCGGTGCTCGCTCAAGTTGACGTCCATCCCAATGCCGGCGACGTGACCGTTCGTGCGGGTGATGAAGATTCCTATGTTGAGGCCCACCGGGTCAAGCACCGTCACGGTGGGTGCCATTGTCGCTGCCGCCCACCAGCCGCCACTGGGTTGCCGTCGGTGGTGTAGGCCGGGGCCGACGGGGTGCGGGTGCTCTCCCCCGTGTTCATCCAGCGCCCCTCGCTCCATGACGCCGCCGGCGGCGACGCGCCCGCCACCCACGCCAGGAGCAGCGCCGCCAGCACTGCCACCCCCGCCCGCACTAACCCGGTTCACGCCGCGTCTCCTGCCTGCTCCGCCCATGAACTCCACCTCTGTCACTCGCCCCCGAAGCCCCCGCGGGACCCGCGGGAAGCTGCCACCTTCGGGCGCCGCCCCCTGGTCAGAGAGTGCCCTGGGCTGGACTGACAGCACACAACACGCAGCCATCGGTGCCTCGCGCAACGTCCGGTCCAAGCGCGGCACGGTCGGCGCACCCCCGCCAGGTCTCCGACACCGTTGGCGAATCCCGCCTGTCGCGCTTCAGTTGAAGGCAGTTGTGTCCACGGCACCCGCAGGGGCAAAAGGAAGGAGAGAAGGGCACCAACTCCACCGGAGAGCATCGGCAGGCCCACGTACAGCCCCGAGGACGGCGCCTCCTCCTTGCTCCGCATCCCCCACCAGCGCGCCGATCAGGACACGGACTTGACCCGCTACCAGCGCGAGCACCTGCGCCGGCAACTGCACAGCGCCCGCCTGCTGAAGGTTGGCCAGGTCGACGGCCCGGGGTACCCGCCGATGTCGCGATCGGCACGTCCGCCCGGACCGGTGACCCGCTCGGCGGGTATCAGCGGCGGGTTTCGATCTTCAGGTCGCCTGCGGTCACAGTGCGGATGTGGTCACTGGCGAGCAGGTCGTGCGGGTAGCCGAGGTCGATCGCACTGACCTTGTCGAGGCGGGCGAGCTGATCGGCGGTGAAGTCGACCTCCAGGGCGCCCAGATTTCCCACCAGCTGCTCGGGGGTGCGAGCGCCGATGACGGGTGCCGTCACGCCCGGGTTCTGCAGGGTCCAGGCCAGGGCGACCTGGGCGGGGGTGTGCCCCACCTCCTCGGCGATCTCCCGCACGACGTCGGCGATGGCGAGGGTGCGTTCGGTGACCATGCCCAAGCCGGCGTTGAAGCTCTTGCGGTTGCTTTCACCGGAGTCGGCGCTCGTCGCGGTCAGGTCGGCGCGGCTGTACTTGCCGGAGAGCACGCCGCCGCCCAGCGGTGAGTACGGGGTCACCCCCAGTCCCATCGCCCGTGCCATCGGGATCAGGTCGCGTTCTCCGCCCCGGTTGATGAGGCTGTAGTCGATCTGCAGCGCGACCAGCGGCGACCAGCCGCGCAGGTCGGCGATCGCCTGCATGCGCGAGACCTCCCAGGCCGGAGCGTTGGACATCGCCACGTACAGAACCTTGCCCTGCCGGACCAGATCGTCCATGCCGCGCAGGATCTCCTCGACCGGCGTCGTGAAGTCCCACACGTGCAGGAAGAGCAGATCGATGTAGTCCGTGTTCAGCTGCCGCAGGCTGGTCTCCACCGACGCGAACAGGCTCTTGCGGTGAGCGCCCCCGGAGTTCGGGTCGCCGGGCCGGCGCAACGTCGTGTACTTCGTCGCCAGCACCAGGCTCTCGCGGTGGTCGCGGGTGAATTCGCCCAGCATGCGCTCGGAGCTGCCGTTCGTGTACGTGCTGGCCGTGTCGATGAAGTTGCCGCCGCGCTCGACGTAGAGGTCGAACAGCTTGCGCGCATCGTCCTGCTCGGCGCCCCAGCCCCACTCGGTGCCGAAGGTCGCCGTGCCCAGGGCCAGTGGTGAGACCCGCAGCCCGGAGCGGCCCAGCAGCCGGTAGGTGTCGAGGGTGAGCGACATCATGTCCTCCTGTGCTCGTGATCGTCGTCGAGCACCAGCCTGCGACCACCGCGAGCCGGAGGTAAGGGAAGGAAGTTCCTGGGAACACCAGTCCTACCCAAGCTGTTGGACCAGCCATGATCACCCGCACCGTGGACGTGACACAGGAACTGGCCGCATTCCTGCGGACCCGGCGCGAAAGCCTGGACCCAGGGGATTTCGGCCTGCCGGCGCGTCGGCAGGCCCGGCGGACCCCGGGACTGCGTCGCGAAGAAGTCGCCGAACTGGCCGGGGTCAGCACCGACTACATCGTGCGACTGGAACAGGCGCGCGGGCTGCGGCCCTCAGCGGACGTGGTGGAGGCGCTGGCCAGGGCGCTGCGCCTGACCCCCGACGAACGCGCCTACCTCTTCGGCTTGGCCCAGCAGCGCCCCCGCGACACCGACAAGCTCGCCACCACTGCGGCGCCGCCGCTGGCCCAGATGGTCGCCGACCTGTCGCCGCTGCCGACCATGCTGATGAACCACCGCTACGACATCCTGGCCTGGAACAGCGAAATGGCGAGGCTGCTGCTGGATTTCGGCACCCTGCCGCCGTCGCAGCGCAATGCGATGTGGCTGTGCCTGCTGCACCCGGAGATACGGGAGTTCTACGTCGACCGCGAACGCGTCGTACGGGAGGGGATCGCCCACCTGCGCGCTGCGTGGGCCACGCGTCCGGAGGACCAGGCGTTGACCGCCCTCATCGCCGAATGCATCACTCGTGACGAGGAATTCGCGCGATTGTGGGCCGAGCGAGACGTCAAGATCAACGGCCGCGGACGCAAGGTGATGCGGCATCCTGACGTCGGTGTGATCACGGTGCATTTCGAAACGCTGACGCCACTTCAAGATCCGGACCAGCTCTTGGTGATCTACCGCGCCGCGGACGACGAGAGCCAGTCGGCCTTGGACCGGTTGTGCGCACGGTGATGCCTTGCGTCAAAGGCATACGATGTTGCCCATGACGCAAGAAGATGGGGAGCTGGACAGCCTCGTTCGAAAACGCATCCGCGCCCTGCGGGTCGCCCAGGGCTGGTCCCTGGAGGAACTGGCCAACCGCGCCAACCTCAGCCAGTCCTCACTGAGCCGGATCGAGAACGGTCAGCGCCGCCTCGCGCTGGATCAGCTGGTCACCCTCGCCCGTGCTCTGGACACCTCGCTGGACCAGCTCGTGGCGACCGCCGCCGAAGACGTCGTCACCAGCCCGATGATCGACGGCGCCCACGGCCTGATGCGCTGGTCCATAAAGGGCGACCCCGGCATGAGCGTGGTGCGCCAGCGCATGACCGAACCGCCGCCCGAGAATCCGGCGCGCATGCGCGCCCACCCGGGACGCGAATGGCTCGTCGTCCTGTCCGGCACCGCGATCCTCATGCTCGGCCACCGCCGCTTCCGCATCGAGACCAACCAGGCCGCCGAGTTCCCCACCATGCTGCCGCATGCGATCGGCACCGCGGGCGGACCCTGCGAGATCCTGGGCATCTTCGACCGCGACGCCCGCCGCGGCCACCAGCGCGAGAGCGCCGGCGCCGGCGACTGAGACGCTCAAGGCGTCTGTGAATGACCGCACGTGCACCCGGACATCCCCCACCATGATGCCCAGCAGGGCCGGCACCAAGAGCACAGCACCGACGGCCAGGCGGAGATTCTCGACCTGGACGCCGAAGCCCTCGCTGAGGACATTGCCTCCACCGCTGCCTGGCTGCCGCTGAACGCCGGCACGCGCCAGATCGTGGATCTGGGTGCGGCACGGGCGCGGGCACCTTCGCCCTGCTCGTCCGCCTCCCCGAAGCACACGTCACCGCTGTCGACGCGTCCGCCGGACACCTCCAGCACCTGAGCGCAAAGGCGTGCGCCCGCGGCATGGAAGAGCGCATACGCACCGTGCAAGCCGACCTCGATGACCCGGGTCATGTGGTGCATCGAGGCCGACGCCCATGCCAGGTCCGTTGAGCCGAAGTCGGGCCAGTCACCGCGCCGCAGGACGCTGTGCGGGCTTCCGGTGTCCAGGAGCTGGTCGAGCGCGGCGAGGTCCTCGGTAGAAAGTGCCATGCCGAGACCGACCGCTTCCATGCCGAGCACGTGCCCCACCGCGGGGCCGACTGAGGGCCGATGCTGATCGCTGCCGGATTCACGGTCGAAGGTGACCGCACCATCGCCGTGGACATCGAGGACCCCGATCGCACACTGCAACGTTCGCGACCGGCTCGCGCCCGGCGGTCTGTTGTGAAAGTGCGTACAGAGCGCACCGCCTGGGCTGCGCGCCGCGTCTGATCCAAGCCGCTCTGATTGCCCGCCGGGCAGCACACGCACTCAATACCTTGCCTCATGCGCAACCAGTCATGCCTTCCAGGCATGCGACTCGTAGGTTCGGGTGCAGTCCCGGAAAGGTGCACCTCCATGGCTACTCAGCCCCCCTCGCGCAAGCACGCAACCGCCCACACCGACACGTCGAACGGAGTCCCCGCCGAGTACGAAGCCTGGCGCCAAGGCCGGTGGGAAGAAGTCGCCGGAGAGAACGGGAAGGCCAAAGTCGTCGCCAACGGCAAGATCACCGATCGCGACCTCCACGCACTGCCCGGCGTCCCAGGCCAGTGGAGCACGAACGCAGCCGGAGCCTTGACCGTGACGGCCACCGCCGCAGACGGCGTAACGATCGACGGAACAACAGTCGACGGCACCGCGGAGGTCCCTAGCGGCTGCTCGCTGGAATTCCCCGACAACATGGTCGGCTTCGCCGCCGGCGCCGACGGCTCCTACGGCCTGGTCGTCATGGACCACAACGCCGTCGAACGCTCCGGCCTCAGCGGCATCGATGCCTTTCCCTACGACCCCTCCTGGGTGTTCGAAGGCCAGTTCCGGGCGGCGCCCGAGGGCCGCCGCATCGAAGTGGGGCGACTGACCACCCCGCGCAGCACCGAAGCCATCCTGGCCCCCGTCGACCTGGTCGTGACCATCAACGGCAGCGAGTACGTGATGGCCGTCCTGCAGGACTTCCCCGGCCAGCGCCTGGCGATCTTCACCGACGAGACCAACGGAGCTGAAACGCCCGAGATCGGCCGCTGGCTCGTGCTCCCCCTGCTGGAGCCCGGCAGCACGCTGACCGTCGACTTCAACCAGGCCACACTCTCTCACCACCACCTCAACCCGGACGTCTTCGTCTGCCCCCTCTCCCCGCCCGGCAACCACCTGCCGATGCGCGTCGAGGCCGGCGAGCGCACCCTCATCCACCACACCGCCGGGCAGAACTGACCCGCTCCTGCCCACAGCTCTCACAGAAGGAAGACGATCATGAGCCAGAACCTCAAGGACAAGGCCGTCACCTACCTCCGCGCGCTGGAAAAGCGTGACTGGGAGGCTGCCCGCGCCCTGTGCGCCGAGACAGCCGCCGTCTGGCACAACGACGGCAAGGGCGAGGAGACGATCGAGAAGAACATCGAAGGGATGAAGGGGCAGATCGGCTCCATCAAATCGATGCGCTACGACATCATCCGCCAGCTCTCCCAGCCCGGCGAAGTCCTCCAGCAGCACGTGGTTCACGTAGCTACGAAGAACGGCATGCGCGGCGAGGTCCATGCCGCGGTCTATTTCGGCTTCGACGACGCAGGACTGATCACCCGCATCGAGGAGTACGCGAACTTCGTCCCCGCACGCCAGGACGGCTAAAGCGGCAGCTGGGCCCGCTGAACCGTCACTCCAGCACGCCTGGCCAGGAACAGCGGGGCACAGCCCCAACTCCCGCAACCCACACGCCGAGCCCCCATGCCCTTGGAAAGGTGTGCGGGTTCATGCGTTTCCTCATCCAGGATTTCACGAACCCGCACGCTTCGGACCGTGGTAAGGGCAAGGTCGTGCGTCGCGCGATCAGGAATAAGACGCTGTTGATGGAGGGCCGCGACGTACCTCGTGGAATCGTTCGCGGCCGCTCCGATGGTGGAACTGAAGATCCGCGACAGTCTCGCTCAGGTCACCCAGGTGACAGGCAGCCGCGAGAGGACCTCCGTCGCCGAGACGACCGATGACCGGCTGGTGCTCCGGTACGGCGCCGGGTGGACCTGCTCTACGGCCTCGTCGAGATGCACCCCGAGCAAATCGTCAACATCGCCGCGGATGACGGCCGTCCGCAGCGCCCATAGTGCGTCAGCCGACTGCGACTCGTGCCCCTGATCGGCATCAGGCGGACCGGGCGTTTACGACGGCTGTGACGTGAGGACTGCTCATCCGGGGTGCGGGGCTCCTGTAGGCCGAGGAGATCGGGAAGTTGCAGGTAGCAGGCGTAGGGCGTCTCCATGGACGCGATGATGACGGGCGGCGGCCGTCAGCGTTCGTGTCACCGCCGGGCGTTCCCCCGCGTCACCCGTTCGGCCCCCTTTGCCGGGGATCGCTGCAGGGGAGCCTAGCTGTGCACCGGGATCGAGTGCCGGCCGGGAGATGGTGCAGGGAGCATGATGAGCGAGTCACGTGCGGGGGCGGCAACCCCTTGCCACTGTGTGGGTGACCGTTGCCCATTCACCCCGTTCAGGTCAGCTGATGTCCCCGGGTGGCCTTTGGGCTTCACCATGACGTGGCTGGAGCCGAAGCCGGCCGGGCGGGGTCCGGCCGGATGACGGGTCGCAAAGGGTGGTCGCGTCACCGCAGCGCGGCCGCGCTGCCGCGTGCGCACCGTCGCCACCCCGGCGCTGGCCGGTGGTCAGCGGAGCCAGGCACGCGCCACGTCCACGAGCTCACCATCGTCATGCCCGGCCAGGTCGGTGGACCGTCCGTCACCGAGGGTCTGGCCACTACTGGGCTGACGATGCGCACGAAGGGAGTGTGCCTTGGATCTGACCGCAGTACGTGAGGTTGTCGACGGGCAGATCGCGTTGCCCTGGCGGCAGGGAGATGCATGGCTCGCCGGCGGTACGGCCCTGTTCGCCGAACCTCGGCCCGGACTGCGGCGGCTGCGTGATCTGACCACTCTTGACTGGCCGCCACTGACCGTGACGGAGGCCGGGATCGAGGTGGCGGCCACCTGCACCATCACCGACTTGCTGGCATTCGCCGAGACGCCCGGCGCGCCGTGGCCGTCGGGGCGAGCGCTGATCGCCGGCTGCTGCCGGGCGTTCTCGTCGTCCTTCAAGGTGTGGAACACCGCGACGGTGGGCGGCAACCTCTGCGCCGCCCTCCCGGCCGGCCCCATGATCTCCATGGCCGTAGCGCTGGACGGCACCTGCCGGGTGCGTGGCCTGGACGGAACAGAACGTGCCGTGCCTGTCCGGGACTTCGTCACGGGGAACGGGTCCACCGTGCTGGGGCCTGGTGAGCTGCTGCGCTCGCTCACGCTGCCCGCCGGCGCACTGGCCGCGCGCAGTCTGATGCGCAGAGTCGCAACCCACGTTTGGGGCAGGTCGGTGGCCCTGGTCACCGGTATCCGGGGTCGGCCGGAGGGGCGGCTGACCGTCACCGTCACCGCCGCCACGAGCCGCCCGGTGACCGTTTCCTTCCCGTGCACGCCCTGCCCCGGCGAGCTGCGGGGGCGCCTGTTGCCGGCGCTCCCCTGCCAACTTCTCCTCGACGATGTCCATGGGCGACCGCGTTGGCGGCGGCACCTGGCCGTGCATCTGGCTGAAGAGGTCCGCAGCACCCTGGCGGAGGAGAGGTAAGGCCCGATGCCTTTCACCGTGTGTATCAATGGCCAGGACAGCGAGCAGCCGCCCCGGGCGGGGCAGTGTCTGCGCACGTACCTGCGCGAGCAGGGCTGGACAGGGGTGAAGAAGGGCTGCGACAGCGGTGACTGCGGGGCGTGCACCGTGCACGTGGACGGCATGGCCGTGCACAGCTGTCTGTATCCCGCCCACCGCATCGACGGCCGCACGGTGACCACCGTCGAGGGCCTGAGCACGGGCGGTCTCCTGCATCCGGTTCAGGAGGCGTTCGCACGGGCCCAGGGGTTCCAGTGCGGCTACTGCACGCCGGG
The DNA here is from genome assembly GCF_014651035.1 of Streptomyces lomondensis. Lineage (GTDB taxonomy): Bacteria > Actinomycetota > Actinomycetes > Streptomycetales > Streptomycetaceae > Streptomyces > Streptomyces lomondensis. The sequence continues at coordinate 773,209 of NZ_BMWC01000003.1, read as the reverse complement.
ATTCGTCATGACCGTCGCCGCCCTGAACCGGCCCCAACTGGGCGATCTGCCACAGGCGTTGAAAGGCAACCTGTGCCGCTGCACCGGTTACCAGTCGATCAGCCGCGCGGTGGAGGCCACATGCGAACACGGTTCGCCACCATCCGTTCCTCACTGCGATCCCGGCTCAGCGGACCCGGCCACGCGCGATGTCGTGACCGGCGCCGCGTGCTTCACCCTCGACGAACCCGAGCCGGAGGGCATGCTGCACCTGGCGCTGGTGCGCTCCCCGCACCGGCACGCCCGCATCCTGGACATCGACACCCGTGCGGCGCTCGCCGTGCCAGGTGTGCACGCCGTCCTCACCCATCGCCACGCCCCGGTGACCCGATTCTCCACGGCACTGCACGAACGGACCGAGGACGACCCGCTCGACCTGCGGGTCCTTGACGATGTGGTACGCCACGTCGGCCAGCGCGTCGCCGCCGTCATCGCCGACCACCCCGCGCCGGCCCAGGAAGCCGGCCGTCTGGTCCGCGTCACCTACCAGGTGCTCCCCGCCGTCGCCACTGCCGAGGAAGCGATGCGTCCTGGTGCTGTGCGGGTGGGCGACGGGCCCAATGTGATCGCCCACCTGCACCGGTCCACGGGCGACGTCGACCGCGGGCTGGCCGAGGCCGACACCGTCTACGACCGCACCTTCACCACCCAGCGGGTCCAGCACACCACTCTGGAATGCCACGGGTCCCGGGTCTGGAGGGATCGCGAGGGACGGCTGCGGGTGCACACCTCCACGCAAGCCCCGCATCTGGTGCGCCGACGCCTGTGCGACATCTTCGGCCTCGACCCTCAGCAGGTACGGGTCACCGCGGGCCGCGTCGGTGGTGCGTTCGGCGGCAAGCAGGACGTCCTGACCGAGGACATCACGACCCTCGCCTGCCTGCGCACGGGGCGCCCGGTGCAGCTGGAACTGTCGCGCACCGACGAACTCACCGCGACCACCACCCGGCATCCCTTCAAGACCAGGGTCACCATCGGCAGCCGCCGTGACGGCACGCTCACAGCGATGAAAGTCCATGTGATCGCCGACACCGGCGCCTACGGCAATCACGGGCCCAGCGTGCTGGAGACCGGCTGCGCGGAGGGGCTTGCTCCCTACCGGTGCCCGAACACGGCCGTTCACGGCTACAGCGTGCGCACCCACAACGTCCCCTCCGGCGCGTTCCGCGGGTACGGCGCCGCGCAGATCGTTTTCGCCGTGGAATCCGCTCTCGACGACATCGCTCACCGCCTCGGCCTGGACCCGCTGACCATGCGTGAGCGGGCCTGCCTGGGCCCCGCAGACAGGGCGGTGTTTCCTGGTGTGGGCGAGCAGCCCGCCCGCATGGGAACCGCCCTGCACGACGTGCTCGCCGCCCTGCGGCGGGTACGTGAGGACCGCCGTCTCAAGCGTGCGCGGCCCGCCGCACCGGGGTGCCGCGTCGGTGAGGGCCTGGCCGTCGCCGCCCACCACAGCGTGCCGGCCGACGGCCACCTCGCCCAGGCGAAGGCATCACTGGCTGCCGACGGCCGCTACGACCTCATCACCGGGGCCCCGGAGTTCGGCAGCGGCGCCGGCACCGCCCTGTGCCGGATCGCCGCCCGGACGCTGGGAACCAGCCCGGCACGCATCCGGTTGCACCAGGCCGACACCGATTTCCTCGAGCGCGACACCGGAGGCTTCGCCTCGACCGCCATGGCGCTCACCGGGCAGGCCGTCACCCGCGCTTGCCAAGAACTCGCCGGGCTCCTCACCGGCACAGCAGCCGCCTTCACCGGAACCCCGTCCGGCGCCTGCCGCCTCACCGATGACACCGTTCATTGCGCCGGAACAAGCGTGCCCCTCACCGACCTTCACTGCTACGCCCAGTCGGCCGGACTGTGCCTGCAAGCCGAGGCCACCGCCGCGGCGGACGACGCGGAGCTGTCCCTGTCCGTCAGCGCCCAGTGGTTCCGCATCGGCGTGGACCCGGACACCGGCATCATCAGCGTCCTCGACAGCGTGCACATCGCCGACGCCGGAGGCATCGTCCACACCGAGCAAAGCCGCGCCCAAGTCGAAGGAGCCGTCGTCCAAGGCCTCGGCTGCACGCTCGGCGAAGAACTGACCACGGGTCCTGACGGGCACATCACCACGCGTGACCTGCGTTCTTACACCATCCCGCTTTTCGGTGATTTTCCTCCCACCCATGTCCAGTTCATCGACCGCGACAGCACGACGGCCCCCAAGCCCCTCGCCGAACTGGCCATCAACCCCATCGCCCCGGCGCTCGCCAACGCCGTGCATGACGCCCTCGGCATCCGCGTCAGCACCCTGCCCCTGCGCCCGGATTCCATCTGGTCCGCCCTCGCCTCGACTACAGGCAGGAGCCGGGCCGGCGCGCGCGGCGCGAGGCAAGGCTCGATCGTCCGAGGAGGCGAACCGTCATGAGTGCCCACTTCATCAGCCGCCGCGGCTTCCTCAACTCCACCGCCGGCCTGACAGCCGGCCTCACCTCCGGCATCGCACCGCTCGATGCACTGGCAGCCCCCGGCACTGATGCGGCAACGGCGCTGACCTACCGTGAGATCACCGGGGGCTCGGTCACGGCCGGCCGCCGCCCCGACCAGCAGATGATCGCCGAGGTCCAAGGCCTGCTTTTCAGCATCCCGCCTGAAGGGGGCGTCGCCCGGCAGTTGACAGACTGGTCGCTGGAGGCAACGCGTCCGGCTCTTTCGCCGGACGGCGAGACGATCGCCGTGTGCGGTTATCGCGGCGGAGGCTTCCACCTGTGGTCGCTGCGCAGCGACGGCACCGGGCTGCGCCGGCTGACCGACGGACCGTGGGACGACCGGTCGGTCGCCTGGTCGCCGGACGGGCGCACGCTGGCCTTCTCCTCCGAGCGCGGGGGCAGCGCGGTGCACGGCAGCGCCTACGGAGTGTGGACCCTGGACCTGGTCACCGGTCACCTGACGCAGGTGACCGGTGGAGCGTTCGACGACATCGACCCCGCCTGGTGGCCCGACGGGAAATCGCTGGTCTGTGTACGCGCCGCCCACCGGCAGGACGGCGGCGGCGACGGCGGCCTGGCACTGATCCGCATCCCCCTGGCCGGAGGTGACGTGAGCGTGCTGCACACCGTCGCGCAGGGCCGCCTGCTGGGCCCCTCCGTGTCGCCCTCGGGCCGGGTCGCTTACCTGCACCTGACGGGCACCAGCAACTCGCCCTCCCTGCCGGCGGCACGGACGGCACTGATGGTGGACGGCCACGTTGTGTCCAAGGACGAGGACCTGGCGGCCGCCCCGTCCTGCTGGCTGACCGACGACCAACTGCTGTACGTGGCCGACGGCACCATCCGTATTCGCACACTCGGCACACAGACCGTCAAGGACGTTCCCTTCACCGCTCGCACGACCATGCCCCGCCCCACCTGGCAGCCCAAGCCCCGCACCGGCCCCGGGCGCGGCGCGCCGGTCCGGGGCATTCACCGACCGGTCCTGTCGCCGGACGGCCGGCACGCGGCGTTCGTCGCCCTCAACGCGCTCTGGACGACACCCGTCGGTGGCGCGCCCCGCAAGGTCCTCCAGGCGGCGCCGGAGCACTATGTGCAGGTGCCCGCCTGGGCGCCGGACGGCCAGAGCCTGCTGTACTGCACCGATCGCGACGGGCTGGTCGCCGTACGCCGCCTGTATGTACACGGTGGCCGTGACGAGCTGGTGGCCGCCGGCCGGCTGCAGCCGGCCCTCTCCCCCGACGGCACCCGACTGGCCTGCAACGACATCGCCGGGAACCTACTCGTGCGGGACCTCACCACCGGGCAGGAACGCCTGCTGGCCGCGCCACTGGCCACGGACGGCCCGCCCGGCACCCCCTCCTGGTCTGCGGACGGCAGGTGCGTCGCCTTCTGCGACCGCAACCGGCTCAACCACCGTTTCCGCGAGGGCTATCACCTCATCCGGGTCATCGACACCCTCACCGGCAGCGAGCGGCGCCACCTGCCCGCCCCACACCAGTCACTGTCCGACCGCGTCGCCGCCGGACCCGTATGGTCACCCGACGGCCGGTGGATGGCCCTGGTCGCCGAATCAGTGCTGTGGGCTCTGCCCGTGACCGCGGACGGCACCCCCGCAGGAGCGGCCCGGCGCCTGACCGAGGAGCCCGCCGACCACCCCAGCTGGGCCGGTGACTCACGCACCCTGCTGTATCTGTCCTGCGGACAGATGCGCCTGGTCACTCTGGGCCATGACGCCGTACCGGGCACGACACGCAGCCTTGCCACACCCCGGCTGACCACCCGTCACAACCGCGCTGCCGGCCCGGACGAAAAGCTCAGAATTCATGCCGGCAGGACGTCGACTTCGTCAAGACCTACGTACGTGCCTCGGGCGAGGTCATGGCCCAGGCAGCGGCGGCCGCGCACCGGCTGGGAGTGCCCTGCGCAGCCACCTGTGCGCACCCGGCCGTGCGGCAGGCCAAGATCTCACCACCCACCTGCAGGCCACCCAGCGCCTGGACCAAGGTCACGCCGTCACCCTCCTGGGCCACATCCGTCAGGACGTGGTCGCCCAGTACGCCGACGACCGGTTCGCCCTGATCATCACCCCGTTCACCGCACAAGCCCTCCTCGGCGCCGACCCCGCCCTGGCCGACGACCCACGCGTGCTCGCCCTGATGCCGCCGTGGGACATCGCCGCCATCAAGGAACGCGCGAAGACTCCGCCCACGACGGCGCAACAGGATCAACTGGCCACCGAAATGGCCAACTATCGGCGGCTGTCCGCCCGCGGCGCCCGGCTCGCGCTCGGAAGCGACTCCCCGCTCGTCCCGGTCGGCCTGTCCCTGCACCCGGCCCTGCGCGCGCTCCACGCGCACGGCTACTCCCCCAGCCAGACACTGCACAGCGCCACCACGATCCCCGCCCGGCTCTTCGGCGTCCACGACCTCGGCACCATCCAGCCGGGCAAGATCGCCGACCTCGTCATCGTCGACGGGGACCCCTTCACCGACTTCGACACGCTCATCAACACCAGCCTGGTCGTCCATGACGGAATCCCCCACCAGCGAACCGACCTCACCGCACTCCGCCCCACCCGCCACCAGCCACCACCGCACGGAAACACCTGGCTCGACACCGCCCGCAGCCTGCAGCGCGGCTCCTGCTGCCACCACGAGCCGGACCGCGTCTAGCGCGCCGGCACGCGTTCGTGTCCTGAGTTGATGGATGCCGTTGGCCTGGCGTGGAGCTCGCTGGCCACCAACCAGCGCTGAAGGCGAAGAACGGCGAGTCGCCCACCCGTCGCCGAGCAATCCACCATTCCCGCAGGTCAACGGGCCCTTCCTCGCGGCTTCTGTCCTCACCCGTACAAGGTCCGGTACCGGTCGGCGGCCGGGAAGCAGCTGGAGGAGTCCGGGTTCGCGACCCAGGACGAGGCCGTCGAGCGTTTGATGGCGATCTACAACGCGAAGAGGGCAGCGCCGCGGGGTCAGGCAAAGGCGGAGCGGATCGCCAGGTACGGGGCGATGCGTTTCGAGGAGTACGCCGAGGAGTGGAAGGCCGCCCAGCGGGATCTGGGGCCGGCCTCGGTGGTGCATCTGGAGTCGCTGCTGAACATCCACCTGCTGCCGCTGCTGGGCAGCCGGCGGATGAACACCTTCGACCACAAGGTGGTTGAAGGGTTCATCCAGGCCATGGAACGCAACGGCATCGGGCTGGCGGCCCAGGCGAACGCGTTCGACAAGCTGAAAGCGATCCTGCTGGATGCGAACCGGCTGGGGTTGTTCGATGTCAACCCGGTCGCCGGGGTGAAGCCGCCGCAGTACGACCCCAAGCGGGTGGTGATCCCCTCACTCGAGCAGCTGCGCCAGATACGCACCGCCGACGATGACCGTTTCCTGCTGGTCGCTGATCTGATGAGCGGCTGCGGCATGCGCAACGGCGAGGCGTTCGCCGTCGACGGCGACAACATCGTCGCCGATGACGTCTACCGCATCACCGAGCAGGTCAACCGCACCACCTGCCAGTACGAGCGGCTCAAACACCGCAGGCCGGGGGAATACCGGGACGTGCCCCTGCCCGCGCGGGTGAGGCAGACCATCGAGTGGTACGCCGACAAGCACGGCACCGTCGACGGCTACCTGCTACGCCACCCCAGCGACCCGACCCGCACGTTCCCGCATTACCACATCGCCAACCAGTGGCAGCGGATCAAGAAGGCCGGCCAGATCGACATCCCCGACGGGATGGTCATCTACGGCCTGCGGCACTTCTTCGCCTCCAACTGCCTCACCCACGGCATCCACATCAGCCAGGGCTCCGTCGTTCTCGCGATCTATGCGGAATGATCACGTGAGTCCGAGGGTGGCCGGCGGCCGGGGCCATCTCACCCGTGAGGGCGCAGGCCCTCGGCGATGTCGTCCCACCCGGCCAGGAGGAGCGCGCCGATGGCCAGATTCCGCAGGGAGGCCATCACCCGCGGCGCACCGCCGGTCCGCACCCGCGAGGCGTCCTCCCCGAACGTCACATCCCTGACATGGTGCTCACGGTTCTCAATTGCCCAGTGCCCGCGAACGCGTTCCGCCAGGTCAGCAGCGTTCGCCTGGTGCACCGCCAGAGTCGTGATCGCGTAGACGCGTTCGAGCGACACCTTCCCGGTGCGCAAGGTGCGCCGCCGACGGACGATCTGCAGTGCCTGGTCGGCGTGCGGGAACGGCAGCCCCGGCACGGTGACAGCCTTGAGCCGGCGGACCTCGTCACGGCCGTGCGCGGTGGCCCGGGTGCGGTCCAGCAGCGGAACCTCCTTGCACGGCAGGTCCTTCACCAGCGCGTGCAGGCCCGGGTGGTTGCCCTTGAGCACGGCGATGTAGTGCGCTCCTTTCTCCTCGACCAGGAACTTCGCGTGATCGGTCTGGGTCAGCAGCGCGTCGAACGTCACCACCGCGCCGGTCAGGTCCAGCCCCTCCAGCAGTGGCCGGAACGCGGTGATCTCGTTGCTCTTGGCGTCGACCTCGCGCTGGGCCAGCACGATGCCGTCGTCACGCAGAGCGGAGATCAGGTGGATGCGGCGGCCGTCGGCGCGCATCGCGCCGCGCAGGGATTTGCCGTCCACCGCAACCGCTGGCCGCACCGGGCGGGCCGGCGCGTGTCTGTGCTGGTCGGACGTGCGGGAGGCGGCAGCACGAGCGGTGAGCCAGCCGCCGATCGCCGCGTCGAGCGCGTCGCCGTCGATGCGCTGCAGTATCCGACGCACGGTTGCCTCGCTGGGCGCCCGGTAGGGGCCGGTCCAGATCGCGTAGCGTGGCCCCGCAGTGGAGAAGGAGCCGGTCAGAGGCGTCGGCGGCCCACTCGGCGATCGCGGTGAGGGATTTCGCTCCGGCCAGGACCGCGCATGCGGCCACGGCCAGGACGTATGGCATCGGGTGACGGCGGCCCCGGCGGCGGCGCGGGTCGGGCAGGCGCGACAGCCGGGCCAGCAGGTCGGGTAGTTCGTCGGGACACGCCGGATCACGGCCCGCGAGTTGGTCCAACCCAGCGGGGATGGGTGACGTTGGCGCAGCAGCCACGGTCTTCCGTTGTGATGATCAGCGAACTCGTCCATGATCACCGGAAGCCGTGCCTGCAGGCGTATCCGCCGCCCCTCACGAACCGCCCACCACCGCCAACTTGGGGTATCGGGGCCACACCGGCGTTTTCGGGCAGACCGCGAGAACGACGGAGCCCTGGGTGAGGGGGATCCCCGCACTGCCCGGAGCTTACTGAGAGAGACGCGCCCGTGCCCCATCTCGTCGGCCCCCGCGACGACGATACGCAGGGACCGGACGATGACCCTGAAGCCATTGCGCTGCCCCCCCGTCTCACGTGAGAGACGGCAAGGCGAGGCAGATGGACGACGGTCACGAAGTACGTCGAGCTTGACCAGTCCGAAAACCTTGCTAAAGGCTGCCGGTATGGGTCAGAACGTGCCCCTACCCGAGAGGGCCGACGGCGTTATGCGGCGGAGGGCGGCTACTGAACTCCCAGGATACCCGCGAGCACGAGCACTCCGCACAGCGTCATGCCGGCTCCGACCACCACAGGCATGACTCTGGCAATAGCGGGCTTTTCGCGATTGGCCCTACCGAAGACGTTCTCGTTCTTCATCGAGCGCCTGGCGAGGGCCTGACTTCCGAGCATCAGCGCGATTCCGGCGATCACCGCGCCGATTCCTACCAGGGTGCGCTCATTCATCGGTTTCTCCCATCGCCCGTTGCTTCGCCATCGCGATGACAGTCGCTAATAGTAATTCACCTCTTACGCAGGAGCCGTACAGCGATGATCACGGCGAAGAGCACTGCGACACCGATGAGGAAATACAGCAACGGCCCGGTTACCGGCTCCTTGCCCTCCGCAGCGAGCGTCCTGATGTCCATTCTCTTTTCCTTTCGCCGAAGGCCGTGGGCGGCCAGTGGCCGCCCACGGCGAGGGTCTGTCAGAACTGGACTTGCAGACCACCGGAGCACTTGGGGGTCGAGGCCCTGGGGCCGCCCAGGCCACCGGTCAGCGCGAAGTCGCCGCCCTGTGCCAGTTGGCCCCCGATGCTGCCGAAGCCGGCTTGGCACTTGCCGTATGCCGACGGACCGGCGCTTGCGTCGCCCGTGCTTCCCTCGTATCCGCCGGAGACGCCAGGAGAGCCCACGCCGATATTGAAGAATCCCCCTCCTTCACCCTGGTCGTCTTCGGCATAGCCGCCGCCGAGACACACACCGGCACAGATTTCGCCGCCGATCTGCCAAGCTGCCAGCCCTGAAGGGTCGATGCGGTTGACGGGGTCGCCTAGAGGTAGGGGTTCTTCTCCTGGCCGGAGGGGTCGGGGCTGGTGAAGCGGCCGATGTTGGGGTCGTAGTAGCGGGCCGAGAAGTGGTACAGGCCGGTTGGGTCCTGACAGCCGCCGGCGAACCGGTAGGGCTGGGAGACCTTTTCGGTGGTGGTGCCGCGTTCGACGCCGCGGGGGCTGTAGGCGTAGGTGTTGACCTTGGTGCCGGTTTCGTCGGCGAGCGCGACGACGGAGCCGATCGCGTCGGTGAGGTAGTAGTACGACTTGCCCCCGGTCGTCATGGAGTTCAAGGTGCCCCCGGGTTCCCGGTTGAATCCCCTGTCCACGCCGGCCGTGGTCGTGGCGGACAGGCCGAGGGGGCCGTTGTGGAAGAAGGTGTCGCCGAGCTTGATGCGCTCGCTCTGGTCGGTGGAGCCGTACTGCCCGGCATAGGTCTTGCCGGCGACGGTGATCGACGTCAGCTGGCTGTAGTCGGACCAGGTCTCCCCGGTTCGGGTGCCTTCGGGGGTGGAGGCGCCGGCGGTCTCGTTGCCGATCTTGTCGTAGGACCAGTTGGCGGTGGAGCCGTTCTTGGCGGTGATCTGCTGGGCGTCGTTGATCGTGTACGTGGTGCCGCGCGGGCAACCCTGCTCGACGCCCTGACTGGTGAGGTTGCCGGCCTGGTCGTAGCAGTACTGCCAGGAGGAGTTCAGCGTGGTGCCCTTTTCCTCTTTGGCGTAGGAGAAGCGGCCGGCGCTGTCGTAGGTGTACGTGGTTTTCAGGCCGGTGACGGCGTCGGTGCGGGTGCGGATCTTGGCGCCGTCCGTACCGGCGTCGGAGTAGGAGTAGGCGAGGTCGACCAGGGTGCCCTTGGGGGAGGCCGCCTTGATCTTCTCGGGGCGGCTGGAGTTGTCCGGCGTGACCTCCTGGACCGTGCCGCCGGGGTAGGTCGTCGTGGTCCGGAAGCCGTTGGCGTTGTACTTGTACGTGGTGGTCTTGCCGGTCGGGTCCTTCAGCGCGGAGAGTTTGTTGACCTCATTCCAGGTGAAGTCGGTGACGCCGGCCGGGTCCTCGTAGGTGTCGACGTTGCCGGCCGGGGTGTAGGTGAGCTTGGTCTGGGAGCCGTTCTGCAGGGTGCAGACCGTTTCCCTGGACAGCGGGTCGAACTCGTACTTGGTCACGCCGGTGCCGTCGTCGCGCTGTCTGAGGTTGCCGTCGCCGTCGTAGTGGAGCGCACGGTGGCGTTGGTGGAGGAGACGAGGACGATGCGGTCCCGGTTGTCGTACTGGTAGACCGTTTTGATGCCGCGTCCGTCAGTGACTGTCTCCGGCCGGCCCAGCGCGTCGTAGGTGTAGGTGGTGGTGCCCAGCGGGGCAGGCGGGGTGACCTTGAACAGGTTGCCCTTGGTGTCGTAGAGGAACGATGTCGAGACCGACTTGGTCGCCGACATGGTGGTCGTGACCTTGCAGATTTGGCCTTCGAAGCCGTTGCAGGTCGGTGTGGCGGGGTTGTGGTCGAAGGTCCGCTTGCCGCCGCCGGTGCCCGTCACGGCGACGGACTTGGTGTTGCCGGCCGTGTCGTAGGTGTAGTCGGTCTTCTCACCGTCGGCGCTGGTGAACGTGCCGGGCAGGTCCGCGCCGGAGATGGTCTGATATCCGGTCAGTGACGCGGTGGCCCCGGTAGGCAGTTCGGCGAAGGTGGGGTGTTGCGGGAGTCCCAGCCGTAGTCCGTGACGTTCCCGGCCGCGCCCCCGACGCCCATGGCGTCCTCGGCCGTGTCGATGTTGTGGTTGGCGTCGAAGGTGCTCTTGCGGGTGTGCCCGAGTGCGTCGGTGACCTTGGTGACGCCGCCGTCCGCGTTGTGCTCGTGCTTCGTGGCGTGTTGCTCGGGGTCGGTGACCGTCGTCGTCCCGGCTGCCGACGGGTCGGTGTTCGAGTAGGCGTAGGCGTACGTGGGGCCGGTGTGGCCGGAGCCGTTGAAGTCGGTGGCCCGCAGCATGGAGCGCACGCGGTTCTGGTCGTCGTAGGTGAAGACCGTGACCCGTCCCTCCGGTGTCGTGATCTTCGTCAGGCGGCGGGAGGAGTCGTAGCCGAAGACGGTCGGCTTGCCCTCGGTGTCCGTGGTCTTCGCCAGGTCACCAGCCGCGTTGAGGTCGAACACCGCGGTGCGGCCGGTGTGGTCCTTGGCCTGCCACTGGCTCGCGTCCGTCTTGACCAGGTCGATCCAGCGGCCGGAGCGGGTCTCGGTGAGCTTGAAGCCCTTGTGCTCGGCTCCGTCGTCATGCTGGTCGACGGTGATGGAACCCTTGTTCTTGTCCGTGACCTTGGTCAGCGTGCCGTGCTCGTCGTAGGTGTCCTTCGAGCCGGACTTGCGGTCGGTCAGCGTGTAGGTGCTGTCGGCGTTCTTCTTCAGGTCCTTCGAGTAGCCCTTGGGCGTGGTGTAGGTGCCGTCGGCGTTCTCCGTGAAGCGGACCGTGGCGCCGGTGGCGTCGTAAAGGACGACCTCGCCGGTGAAGAGGTGCAGGTAGCGCTCGTACTCCTGCCACCACCGCTGGGACAGCTTGCCCCAGGGCGCGTCGAAGGAGTTGTACGTCCGCGCCAGACGCAGTTTCTGTCCCACGCCGGAGATCTCGAAGTCGGTGGCGGCGAGCATCAGGTTGCCGGTGGAGAGATTGATCCTCGCCACCAGGGAGTCGGTGATCCGGAAGGCCGAGATCTTGTGCCAGGGCACCGCACCCTGATCCTCCGGGACGTACACCGAAGCTGCAGCGTCGTCTGCCACCGACGCGGACGCGGTCTTCGGCGGCTCGGGTATCTCACCGGTACGTGCACGTTCCTTCTGCTCCGCCCGCCACGCGGCCTGCTCCTTCGTCGGTTCGGCCTCAGCCTCGCCAGGCACGGGCTGGGTCGTGCCGACCTTCACCGGCGGAACCTGGAAGTCGGTCTTCTTGCCCCACACCGAGGTCGGGCCCGGATCCGCCGGCGACGGCGCGGCGAACACCGGCGAGGCCGGAGCGAGCAGCGACAGCGTTGCCAGCGCGCCGACTAATCCGTAGCGCACCGGTCTGCCGGCGCGCCAGACAGGCGTGCCGGAAGCACGTGAATGCATGCATTCCCCCACAGGAAGTCAGACCCGGGAACCCCTACGGTCACCGGGGCCCCACAACCTGTCACAAGAAGCACACAAACCTTGCGTGCCCTGCCCTCAAAGCGACTCCACATGCGAGGCGGAATCAGCCGCACCCCTTCCGGCCGTTTGACCTTCCACATGCATGACAAGACCGTAGATTGCGGAACAATCCGCCCTCATCGCACGGCAGTCGAGACCCCAGGGATCGCCCGAAAGGCTGAACGGCCGGCGGGAATCGAGCCCTCGCTCCGGACTGCCACCCAGTTCCAGCCAGCGCCGTTCGATCAGAGCGCACCACATTCCCCCTTTTATGACCTACTTCGAATCCCATCAGTCCCGATATGCGGGTTCAAAAGTTGTCTTATGGCAAATAAATCGTTCGCCTTGAGAAACTCGACCTGCTCGTCGGCGGGGGCGATTCGGGACACCTGCAGGGCCGGCTCGTCGGCAGCCCGCAGAAGGCGGCCAGGTCGAGTGCCGTGTGGCGAGCAGGTCGCGCAATTGGCCCCTGCGACCTCTGAGAGGGCGGTTTGTAACGTAATGTTCGGTTCATCACTGGGCTCGGGTGGGAGGTGCTGTTCGGTCCTCCGTGCCGGAGAAGAGCGCGAGGCGGCCCGCCAGGGCTTCATCAGCAGCCTCAGTGTCGTCGCCGTTCCCCGGCTGAGCTGCACCCTTGACCTCAACCTTGGTTGAGGCGCAACACTCGGCGCATGGAGATCGCAAAGAGCAGCACCATTCTCTTCCGCAATACCATGCGCATCACGGACGGTCACCTCGACGGTTTCCGGCGCGCCATCGCGCAAGCGGTGGCATTCGCTCAAGAGCACGGCCCTCAGCTCATGGTCGAGGTCTTCATCGACGAGGAGCGGATGCTGGCGCACAGCTTCCAGCTCTACCGGGACTCCGATGCCATCCGCGCCCACTGGCGGCTCTCGGATCCGTACATCCGCGAGGTAATGGAGCACTGCACCGTGCAGCACTTCGAGATATTCGGTGCACCGGACCATGACATCGTGGCGGCCCTCAAGACCCCCGATGGCGAATCCTTCCCCTTCGTCGTCTCGCCGCGGCTCGCCGGCTTCAACCGTCTTGGGACGCCCGGCTTGGGTGAATCACACTCTTAGCGGGTTCATGACTCTTTGAGTGGATCTGCTGTCGCCTGATGGTGTGGCTGCGGGGCAGAATCTGCCGGTCCGCGCTTGTTGATCTGGTGATGTGACCGGGTGAGTGAACGCAAGCCGTACCCGAGCGACTTATCGGACGAGCAGTGGGCGTTGATCGAGCCGGTGATCACCGCATGGAAGGACCGGCACCGCTCGGTCAGCGGCCACCAGGGCGCCTACGACATGCGGGAGATCGTCAACGCGATCCTTCGCCGCCCGGCGGGACGACGGGACCGTCTCCAGCCCCTGCTCGAGGCCCTTGACCTCCAGGAAGACGCCACCCGGACCCTGGCCGACGACCTGCGCGCACAGATCGACGACCTGCAGACCCGGCTGCGGGAGGCCGAGACGCACCTGGAGCACCTCGCGATCACCCGCACGACCGTCACCGGCCTCGCCGATCGGCTCCCGGCCGACACGCCGGACCTGCCCGAGCACCCGGACTACCCCCGCATCCTCGCCGCCTTCAACCACGCGACCGGGCCGCTACGGGCCAAGGACGTCTGCGAAGCCCTCGGCCACGAACTGCTGCCGAAGAACGTCGAAGGCACCCGCGCCAAGCGCCGCCCGGACGTCGTACTCGGGGACCGCGGTTGCGACCACGACAAGTACCGCCGGCTCGTCTGGGACCTCGGCGTGAAGCCGGTCATAGCCCGCCGAGGCACCGAGCACGGCTCCGGTCTGGGCACCCAACGCTGGGTCGTGGAGCGCGCGTTCGCCCACCTGCACTGGTTCCGCCGCCTGCGGATCCGCTGGGAGATACGCGACGACATCCACGAGGCCTTCCTCACGCTCGGTTGCGTGCTCATCTGCTGGAGGCGCCTCATCGCCCGTGACGCCGCCACCCGCAACTGAGAGCCTCCCGTCCTCAACTCTGCCCGAAGGGCCACGCGGCGCGGACCTGGGCGAGTCGCAGACGCTGGGCATCGACCCAGTCGGCGGGCAGGCGCACCAATACGCAAACCGAGGTGAGGGACGCCGTGGTGTCCCTCACCACCACCTCGATCGCGTTGAGGACCTCGCCGCGGGAGATGTACGGCCCCTCCGGCGTGATTCGGATCTCCGGGTTTCGACCGTCGTCCATCCAGCGAACCGGCTGGCCCTCGGCAAGCAGTTCGAGCGCCTCTGCCCAATCGTCCAGGTCCTCGGGCAGCAGGCACACCTCTGTGAGGTGGCCCTTCGCGAACTCGCTGGCCACAACGATGTCGACGTCAAGGCAGCCGTCCCACGGGAGCACTCCGGTTGTTGGCCCCGCCACCCGAACGATCACGCTCTTCTCTTCATCAGCAAGGTGGATGAGGTCCATCGGACCGTGCTCGGTCATGTCATGTCCCCTGGGCCGTGTGTATGTGCCGACTCATCATGCACACGTCCTCGGCAGGGCAGCTCCCGGGGAGAACGGGCGCTGATCATTCTGTTCGGAGTTCTTAGTGCGCCCACGGACAACCCCCGCGCAGGCGGGGACGACGGCCGGAGACTGTGGCCGCACCGGATGACGCGCGGACAACCCCCGCGCGCGCGGGGGTTCTTCCACGCCCTGGCCATGCACCTGCTGCCCTGACCACTCTTCGTAACCTGGAAAGTCGCCTTCCGACATGCCCTCTCGACCACTGGCGGGGAGGTTCTCTGGGGAGAATCTGGGGAGTATGGGCGGCTCTGGGGAGCGCGTGGGGAGAATCGGCTGCGTAGCCCTGTACGAATCTGAAAGATCCAGAAAGATGGATCAGCCCAGGTCAGCGACTGGTTCAGTGATATCGGTGCAGGTCAGGTCCTCTCGCTAGACGACTTCAAGAAGATCACGTCGTCTCTCACCTTGCGGAATCACGGACCGCCTGCCATGCCCCTCTGTCCGACCGATCCCGACCCAGCTCACGTCCAAGATCCGGACCATACGCGGACCAGAGTCCGCCAACTGCGCCTCGGACCCGTGATTCGAGCTGGTCAGAGCCGCGCCTACGGTGTGCCACCAACAGACGAAGAACCTGCTGGCCCCTCTCCGGCGCAGCGCTTTTCGGATCGGACACGAGCGGCGCTGCCGACAGACAGCGGTGACATCGGAATCTTTTGGAATCGCAACAAGGCGGCAGTGTGAGCGACGCCGTCCCTCCGCAACGCCTGACTCGACCGCCAGCCGGGTCAGCATCGGTCCGGACACCACCGAACCTGCAAACGCCTGCACATGCGCTGAGCCGGGAAAAGGACCTCGCATCCGTGCCTGACAAGGCGTCAGCAAAGTCAGCATTGGGTCAGCAAGAGTCCTGCCACAGCCACCCACAGACAGCCACACCGTGGAATCGCCAACCGCACCGGCCTGAGCCAGCCGGCTGTTTGGACGCCTTCCGGCAAGCAGGTGGAAGACAGCGAGAACGGCCCGACCGTCTTCCGACCCGCGGCCACCAATGCTCAAGCGTTTCCGCAGGTCAGCGCACCCTTCCCCGCGGCTTCAACGGCACCGGTGGCAGTTCCGGTGCGGGCAGTGGAGCACCGTCGTACCCCTTCACCTCCCCGAACCGGGAGCCTTCCATCCAGTCCTGGCGGGCCTGCTCGATCTCCTCCTGGGACCGTCCGATCCAGTTCCAGAACATGATCAGTTCCTCCTCGAACGGCTCGCCGCCCAGGAGCATCAGGCCCGCGTCCGACTCCGCGCGCAGGGGCAGTTCAGCGCGGCCGCAGCCGAGGTAGAGCATCGAGCCGGGCAGGAGCGGGACGCCGTCCACGTGGGCCTCGCCGGACATGGACAGGACGGCGTACTCGAAGTCCGGTTCCAGGGGCAGGCGTACGTCCGCGCCTCGGGTCAGGGCCAGGTCGGCGCCGACGATCGGGGTGTACGCCGTGCCGGGCGAGGTCGCGCCGTCGAGGTCGCCGAGGATCAGGGTGGCCTTGATACCGGGCGCCGTGACGACCGGCAGGTCGGCGTGGTGCTCGAAGCGCGGCTCGGTGTGGCGGTGGCCGTCGGGCAGGGCGACCCACAGTTGCGCGCCGTGCAGGAAACGGGCGTGCGAGCGGGGGCTCTCCTCGGAGTGGCTGATCGCCCGGCCGGAGGTCATCAGGCCCAGTTCGCGCGGGCGGATCGTCTGGAGGCTGCCGGTGGAGTCGCGGTGCAGTACCTCGCCCTCGTGCAGCCAGCTCACCGTCTGGAGACCCATGTGGGGGTGCGGCGGCACCTGCATGCCGGGCTCGTCGGCGATGTCGTCGGGGCCGTAGTGGTCGACGAAGCACCAGGCCCCGACCATGCGGCGGCCGAGGTTGGGCAGCAGTCGGCGGACCTCGCTGGACTCGCCCAGTCTGACCTGGCGAGGGCTGAGGAGTTCACGCACCGGCTCCGCCACCACGAAGCCGCGGCCACCGCACAGGGCGGGAACCGCCTCGCGCTCAAGATTGCTCATGCCGCACAACCTAGTCCGGCCGAGGCCCGCCCGTCGGCCGGGCCGTGACCAGGGTGCCGAGAAAAATAGTAGTCATGTACATAGTAGCCATGTACTGTTTCCGCCATGAGCAAAGGTTCCGAGGGCGCGACGCCCGGCTTCCTGGTGTGGCGGCTTTCGATGAAGTGGCGGGTCGCGGTCGACCGTGCGGTGGCGCCGCTGGGGCTCACCCACGCGCAGTACTCGCTGGTGGCCTCGCTGTACGGCATGCAGCGCAACGGCGAGCGCCCCAGTCAGCGCCGCCTCGCCGACCACACCGGACTGGAGCCGCTCTACGTGTCGAAGCTCGCCCGCACACTGGAGGCCGCCGGTCTGCTGGAGCGCACCCGGGACCCGCGCGACCCGCGCGCGGTGCAGCTCGCGCTCACCACGCAGGGCCGCGAGGTCACCGGGCGGGCGATCAAGGTCGTCGAGAGGCTCCTGCAGCAGCTCCTGGAGCCGCTCGGCGGCCTCGACAGCGCACGCACCCGGGAGTTCAGGCGCGACCTGACGGCCTTGCTCGACGCACCTCTTGACCCCTTCAGCGAGAACGAGACGGAGCAGTCATGACCACCACCGCACGCCCGCTCGGCCCCCGCGTCATCGCCCTGGCCCACTACGCCGGCCGCGCCCTCCTGGAGAACGTGCTGGCCCGGCACGGCGTCACCTTCCCGCAGTCCGTCGCCCTCCGGCTGGCCGCCGTCGCCGACGGGCCGGTCGAGCGCGAGCAGCTCGTCGACGGGGTCAGCGGCGCGCTGAAGATCGGCGCGGCGCAGGCGCACGGCGTGATCGACGAACTGATCGCCGCGCGGCTGCTGACCCCGGACGAGGCGTCGGGCGTGCGGATCACGGACGCCGGGCGGGAGCTGTACGCCACGACGACGGGTGAGACGGCGCCCATCACGGCCCGGATCTACGACGGCATTCCGGCGGAGGACCTGGCCGTCGCCGGCCGGGTGCTGCACCTGATCAACCAGCGCACCGATGCCGAGCTGGCCGCCCTCGCGAAGTAGTGGAATATTGAACCAACAGGTTCGGTTGACGGCCTCGAAGGAGGCCACCAGTGAACACGACCTACGAAGCCACGTACTACGCCCACGGAACAGCGGCGGAGCGCTGGGAGCGCGCGCAGCTGTTCTTCGACGCCAAGGACTACGCCGCCGCCGCGCGCGTCCTGGTCGGGCTGGTCGATGAGGTGCCCGAGCAGACCGGGCCGCGACTGCTGCTGGCGCGCTCCTACTACCACTCCGCCCAACTGCGGCGCGCGGAGGCCGAGTTGCGGACGATCGTCGAGCGTGACCCGGTCGAGCACTACGCCCGGCTGATGCTCGGCCGCACGCTCCAGCGGCAGAACCGGCACGAGGAGGCGGAGTCGCACCTGCGGATCGCCTCGGCGCTCGCGGGTGACTTCGAGCAGGACTGACCGCCCTGTGCCCCGAGGTGCCAGGCTCCGCGTGGAGCCGGGCACCTCTGTCCGGAAGGGGGGCTGGGCTGGGCTGCTACTGCGCGGGGGTACCCGTCCCGTACGACCGCCGCCCCCGCCGGTAGGCGATCTCGCCCAGCAGGATGTCGACGGCGAGGAACGCCGCCAGCGGGATGCCGAACAGGGGCAGGAAGTACCCGAGTACGGCGATCCCCGCCAGCAGCGGTACCAGGATCTGCGGCGGCACCTGCTGCCAGGCGCCGCGCGGGACCGGCCGACCGAAGGCGGTGCCCCGGCCGCGCTGCCACCACATGCGGTAGCCCCAGACGATCAGCAGGATCAGACAGAGCGCGAGCAGCATCAGGGCGATCTGGTTGGCCAGGCCGAACAGGCTGCCCGTGTGCAGGTCGATGCCCCACCGGGTGAGCTTCGCGAGCACCGGGTAGTCGGCGAACCGCAGGACGTCCATGACCTCGCCACTGGCCGGGTCGATCGCAACGGAGTCCTGCTTCTCGGGCCAGCTGCGCTGGACCTGCTTGACGACGTACGCCGAGTTCGCGTCGGCGGGCGGCACGATCTCCACCGGGTCGCCGAGGCCCTCGGCCCGCGCCGCCGCCAGGACCTTGTCCAGGCCCACGCCGTGCGCGGCGTCCCCCGCCTGCCCGGCGGCGGAGCCGTGACCGGCGTGTTCACCGCCCGCCGCGGCCGACACCGACGGGGTCGCCTGGCCCAGCGAGGTCCGCAGCTCGTCGATGGTGGCCCCGGCGTAGGCCGACCAGGTCAGCCCGGTCGCCGAGAGGAAGAAGAACCCGGCCGCCGCCCACACGCCGACGCTGCCGTGCAGTCCGAGCGTGCGGCGCCGCCCGTTCGTCCCGCGCACCTTGCGCAGGGCACGGCGGCGGGAGAACCACAGCACCAGCCCGCCGGCCGTGATCACCGACAGCCAGCTGGCCGCCAACTCGCTGTACAGCCGCCCCGGTTCACCGAGATGGAGGTCCCGGTGGAACTCGTCGATCCAGGTGCGCAGGGGCAGCGCGCCGGTCGCGCCGTACTGTTCGAGGGCGCCCCGCACCTTCGCCGTGTACGGGTCGACGAACACGGCGAGGGTGTGGCTCTCGTCGACGCCCGGGACGCCGGACAGCAGCACCCTGGTCGTCGCGTCGTCCTCGGGCGAGGGGCGTACGGCCGAGACCGTGCCCTCGGGGTGGGCCTTGCGGGCGGCGGCCACCTGCTCGGCGATCGGCAGCTTCCGCTCGCCGACGGGGACGGTCAGCTCGTGGTCGTACACGATCTTCTCGGCCTGGAAGGAGGCGGCGTACAGCAGGCCGGTGACGGCGGCGACGAGGAGGAACGGCGCCACCAGCACCCCGGCGTAGAAGTGCAGGCGGAGGACGAGTGGACGCAGCGGGGCCCAGTTGTTCTTCGACGGTGCCGGCGTGGCTGGTCGCGGGGACTCGTCCGTGGCGGTCGAGGGAGCGGTGGTCATCGGCGGGCTTCTCCGGGGGACGTCTTCGTGGCCGTTGCGGTCCAGTAGTCGGAGCGGAGGGCCGTTCAGTTCCCGCAGAGGGCGTGTGACCTGTGTCACGTGAGGGGGGAGGGTGCCGTGTCATCCTGACGCGATGGGAACTCCGAGCGACCGCGCACCCCTGGCCGAGCGGGTCGAGGAACTCCTCGCCGCCGACTACCCGTTACCCATCGTCGAGGCCGGCGACCCGGTGCTGCGGCGCGGCACCGAGCCGTACGACGGTCAGCTGGGCCCGGCGCTGCTGGCCCGGTTCGTCGAGGCCCTGCGGGTCACCATGCGCGCGGCGCCGGGGGTCGGCCTGGCGGCGCCGCAGGTCGGTGTGGAGCTCAGGATCGCGGTGCTCGAGGATCCGGCGCCGGTGCCGGAAGAGGTGCGTGTCGTACGCGGGCGGGTGCCGCAGCCGTTCCGGGTGCTGGTCAATCCGGCCTACGAGCCCGTCGGTGGCGCGCGGGCCGCGTTCTTCGAGGGCTGTCTGAGTGTGCCGGGGTGGCAGGCGGTGGTGGCGCGGCCCGCCGAGGTGCGGCTGACCGGGCAGGACGAGCACGGGCGCGCGCTGGACGAAGTGTTCACGGGCTGGCCCGCGCGGATCGTGCAGCACGAGACGGACCATCTGGACGGCGTGCTGTATCTGGACCGGGCCGAGTCGCGCTCCCTGTCGTCCCACCAGGCGGTGGCGGAGCGCTGGGCGCAGCCGACGCCGGAGGAGGCCGCGCGGGCGCTCGGCTTCGAGCTGCCGTAACGCCAGCTGCGACTGAAATTCGGAGGCGCCCGGCCAGGCGCCTCCGTTACCGTGACGTCCATGTCTACGCCCCGAATTTCCTAGCCGAGGACCCGCTTCCACGCCACCCGTGTGTCCTCTTGCTTGTTCGGAGCGTTTTCTCATGATCACCGTTCGTGACGTCGACGTGCGCGTGGGCGCGCGTCTGCTGCTGTCCGGCGTCTCCTTCCACGTCTCCCCCGGCGACCGCATCGGCCTGGTCGGCCGCAACGGCGCGGGAAAGACGACTCTGTTGCACACCCTGGCGGGCACCCTGCGGCCCGCCGCCGGGACCGTCGTGCGCACCGGCGACGTCGGCCATCTCCCGCAGGACTCGCGGGCGGCCGACCAGTCGGTCACCGTCACCGACCGGATCCTGTCCGCGCGGGGCCTCGACCGGGCCGTACGGGCGCTGCGCCGTGCAGAGGCCGCCATGGCCGACGGGACCGAGCGCTCGATGAACGCCTATGTGCGTGCCGAGGCCGAGTTCCAGGCGCGCGGCGGCTACGCGGCCGAGGCGGAGGCCGCCCGGGTCGCCGCCGGTCTCGGCCTGTCGACGGAGCTGACGGACCGGCCGCTCAGCGCGCTGTCCGGCGGCCAGCGCCGGCGCGTGGAACTCGCCCGCATCCTGTTCGCCGGGCACGGCACCCTGCTGCTGGACGAGCCGACGAACCACCTCGACGCGGCCTCGATCGCCTGGTTGCGCACCTTCCTGACGACCCATCAGGGCGGACTGGTGATGATCAGTCACGACACGTCCCTGCTGGCCGCCACCGTCAACCGGGTCTTCCACCTGGACCCGGCGCGGGCCGCGCTCGACATCCACAACACCGGCTGGGACGCGTATCTCGAACGGCGGGACGCCGAGGAACGGCGGCGGACGCGTGAGCGGGCGAACGCCGAGCGCAAGGCGGCGGCGCTGCACGCCCAGGCCGACAAGATGCGGGCCCGGGTGGCGACCGCGGTGGCCGCGCGGAACATGGCGCGCCGCGCCGACCGGATGCTCGCGGACCTCGAACCGGCCCGGCGCGCCGAGAAGACGGCCAGGATCCGGCTGCCGGAGCCGGCGCCCTGCGGCCGGATCCCGCTCGGCGCCGTCAGCCTGACCAGGTCGTACGGCGCGGCAGGTGCTGCGGGGCGTCGATCTCGCCGTCGACCGGGGCAGCCGTCTGGTGGTGCTCGGGCCCAACGGCGCCGGAAAGACGACCCTGTTGCGCATCCTCGCCGGGCAGGACGCGCCCGACAGCGGCCGGGTGGTCCACGGGCACGGGCTGCGCCTCGGCTACTTCGCGCAGGAACACGACACCCTGGACCCGCAGTCGACGGTGCGCGAGCACCTGGCGGGTGCCGCGCCGCACCTCACCGACGGCGAGGTCCGCCAGGTCCTCGGCGCGTTCCTGTTCGGCGGAGACGACGCCGGCAAGCGCGTCGGCGTCCTCTCGGGCGGCGAGAAAACCCGCCTCGCCCTCGCGGGGCTGGTGCACTCGGGCGCGAACGTCCTGCTCCTCGACGAGCCCACCAACAACCTGGACCCGGCCTCCCGCGCCGAGGTCCTGGCCGCGGTGGGCACCTACCCGGGCGCG
Source organism: Streptomyces lomondensis (assembly GCF_014651035.1). Classification (GTDB taxonomy): domain Bacteria; phylum Actinomycetota; class Actinomycetes; order Streptomycetales; family Streptomycetaceae; genus Streptomyces; species Streptomyces lomondensis. Next base: position 751,438 of record NZ_BMWC01000003.1, on the reverse strand, counting down.
ATCGTCATGGTCACGCACGACGAGGGCGCCATCCAGGCGCTCCGCCCCGACCGCGTCCTGCTGCTCCCGGACGCGGACGAGGACCTGTGGGACGAGGAGTACCTGGAGCTGGTGTCGTCCACCTGACTCAGCTGTCCCGGTACGCCTCCAGCAGCCGCAGCCACACCTCGCTGATCGTCGGGTACGAGGGGACGGCGTGCCACAGGCGGCTGACCGGGACCTGGCCGGCCACGGCGATCGTCGCGGAGTGGATGAGTTCGCCGACGCCGGGGCCGACGAGGGTGACGCCGCGCAGGATCTCGTCCTCCAGGTCGACGACCATACGGGCGCGGCCCTTGTAGCCGTGGGCGTACAGGCCGGCTCCCGCGACGGAGGAAAGGTCGACGTCGACGGCCTTCACCCGGTGCCCGGCCTGCTCGGCCTCGGCGAGGGACAGGCCGACGGCCGCCGCCTCCGGGTCGGTGAACACCACCTGGGGGACGGCGGCGTGGTCGGCGGTCGCGGCGTGGGCGCCCCACGGCTGGGCGAGGAGGGTCTCCCCGGTGGTCCGGGCGGCGATGGCGGCGCCCGCGATGCGGGCCTGGTACTTGCCCTGGTGGGTGAGCAGGGCGCGCTGGTTGACGTCGCCGACCGCGTACAGCCAGTCGTGGCCGGTGACGCGGAGGCTGTCGTCGACGTCGAGCCAGGAGCCGGGTTCCAGCCCGATGGTCTCCAGGCCGATGTCGTCGGTGCGCGCGGCGCGGCCGGTGGCGAAGAGGATCTCGTCGGCCTCGACACGGTCGCCCTTGTCGGTGACGGCCACGACGGCGCCGTTCTCGCGGGCGACCGACTCCACCGACGTGCCGGTACGGACGTCCGCGCCCGCCTCGGTGAGGGCCTCGGCGACCAGTTCCCCGGCGAAGGGCTCCATCCGGGCGAGCAGGCCCTTGCCGCGCACCAGCATGGTGACCTTCGAGCCGAGGGCCTGCCAGACGGTGGCCATCTCGGTGGCGACCACGCCCCCGCCGACCACGATCAGCCGGCCGGGCACGGACTTGGAGCTGGTGGCCTCCCGGCTGGTCCAGGGCCGGACCTCGTCCAGTCCGGGCAGTTTCGGCAGGGCGGCGCGGCTGCCCGTGCAGACGGCGACGGCGTGCCGCGCGGTGAGGACCCGCTCGGCGCCGTCGGGCCCTGTGACCGTCACCGTGCGGGGGCCGGTGAGCCGCCCGTGGCCGCGGTACAGGTCGGCGTCGATGGAATCCAGCCACCCGACCTGGCCGTCGTCCTTCCAGTCGGAGGTGTAGTAGTCGCGGTGGGCGAGGACCGCGGACGCGTCGAGGGGGCCCTGCACCGACTGGCTCAGGCCGGGCACGCGGCGGGCGTCCGCGCGGGCGATGACCGGTCGCAGCAGGGCCTTGCTGGGCATGCACGCCCAGTAGGAGCACTCGCCGCCGACCAGCTCGCTCTCCACGACCGCGGTGGTCAGTCCGGCCGCGCGGGTGCGGTCGGCGACGTTCTCCCCCACGGGCCCGGCCCCGAGCACCACGACGTCGTACGCGTTGGTTTCCGTTTCCGTCATGGGGTCAGTCTGGTGGGTGGTGTGCACCCTGGCCACATGGGTAGGGGCGCGGAATACGTGTCCGGTCGGCCGTGTTGTGCCGACGGCTTGACCCCACACCAGGAAGAGGGATTGACGCCATGAGCAGCACCGTGGAGCTCACCAAGGAGAACTTCGACCAGACGGTCACGGACAACGAGTTCGTCCTGATCGACTTCTGGGCGTCCTGGTGCGGGCCGTGCAGGCAGTTCGCCCCGGTCTACGAGAAGGCGGCGGAGGAGAACCCGGACCTGGTGTTCGGCAAGGTGGACACCGAGGCGCAGCCGGAGCTGGCCGCGGCCTTCGGTATCCAGTCGATCCCGACGCTGATGATCGTCCGTGACCAGGTCGCCGTGTTCGCCCAGCCGGGCGCCCTGCCCGAGGCCGCGCTGACGGACGTCATCGGGCAGGCCCGGAACCTGGACATGGACGAGGTCCGCAAGGCGATCGCGGAGCAGCAGGCCCAGCAGCCGCAGCCGGGCCAGTGACCGCCCCGGGGGCGTATCACGCGCGTGACACGCCCCCCCGAGGCCGCCCCCTAGAAGGGGTAGGGAGCCACGTCCCCGCGCACCGTCGTCCAGCGCAGTTCGGTGAAGGCCTCCAGGTTGGCCTCGCCGCCGAAGCGTGCGCCGGTGCCGGAGGCGGCGACCCCGCCGAACGGCGCCACGGCCTCGTCGTTCACGGTCTGGTCGTTGATGTGCACGATGCCGGTCGGGATGCGCTCGGCGAGGTCCAGGCCGCGGGCCGGGTCCCTGGTGACGATGCCCAGGGACAGGCCGTACGGGCTCTGCGCGGCCAGGGCCGCCGCCTCGTCGACGGTGGTGAAGGACCTCACGGGCGCCACCGGGCCGAAGACCTCCTCCGTGTAGGCGGGGGTGTGGTCGCCGACGTGGGCGAGGACCGTCGGCCGGTAGAACAGCCGGTCGTACGTGCCGCCCGCGGCGAGCTTGGCGCCCGCGGCCGTGCTGGACTCGACCAGCCCGCTGATCTTGGCGAGCTGGCCGGAGTCGATGATGGGGCCCAGGTGGACCTGGTCGCGGTACGGGTCGCCGACGGCGAGTGAGTCGGCCTTGGCGGCGAGCCGCTCGACGTACTCGTCGTACAGGGACGCGTGCACCAGGTGGCGTCCGGTCGTCATGCAGATCTGGCCCTGGTGGAAGAACGAGCCCCAGGCGGCGGTGGAGATCACCGCGTCGAGGTCGGCGTCCTCCAGCACGATCATGGCCGAGTTGCCGCCGAGTTCCAGGTGGGCCCGCTTGAGGTGACGGCCGGCCGCCTCGCCGACGGCCCGTCCGGCGGCGGTGGAGCCGGTGAAGGAGATGACCGGCACGCGCGGGTCGGCGACCAGGGCCTGTCCGGCGTCCGGGCCGCCCGGCAGCACATGCAGCAGGTCCTGCGGCAGCCCCGCGGCGGCGAAGACCGCGGCGAGGGACAGCCCGCCGCAGACGGCCGTGCGCGGGTCCGGCTTCAGCAGCACCGCGTTGCCCAGCGCCAGGGCGGGGGCGACGGAGCGGATGGACAGGATCAGTGGGGCGTTGAACGGCGAGATCACACCCACCACGCCGGCCGGGACGCGGCGCGTGTACGACAGGCGCGGGGCCTCGCTGGGCAGGACCTGGCCGGCCGGGCGGGAGGCGAGGGCGGCGGCCTCGTAGCACTCCTGGGCGGCGACGTGCAGTTCGAAGTCGGCCTTGCCGGGCACGGAACCGGACTCGCGGACGAGCCACGCGCGCAGTTCGTCGGCGTGCTCGATGAACAGGTCGCCCGCCTTGCGGAGGACGGCGGCGCGGGCGAAGTGCGGGGCGCGCGCCCACTCCCGCTGGGCCGCGGCGGCCCTCCCGGCGGCGGCCCCGACGTCCCCGGGGGTGGCGAGGGCGAGGGTACCGAGGGCGTGGCCGGTGGCGGGCTCGGTGACGGTGTACCCGGGCCCCGTCAGGGCGCGGGACTGCCAGATACTGGTGTCGAGCAACGGCATGACGGCTCTCCGATCGATTCGGTCACCGGCGTACGGGACGAGCGGAACTCCCGTGGGAGCGCGGCCGGTTCGGCGGTCACAGGGCGGACGCGACGTCTGCGCAGCGGTCAGTGCTGCGCCCCCGTACGGACGCGTCCCCCATTTTGTTGAGCATGCAACATCCTAGCCGTGCCGCGAGCGGATGATCACGCACCCGCCGCATGCCGGGACACGCGATGACGACCATTCTGCGAGGAATGCCCGCGGACGGGTCAGCTCGACTCGCGGTGCAGCACCGTCGCGCCCAGCACCTTGCGCGTCTCGGGCTCCGTGCCGGGCTTGCGCACCGCGCGGTCGACCAGTTCGGCGAGTTCACGGCCGGAGGGCAGCTCCAGGCGGACCGTGCTCAGCCGGGGCCGCAGCAGCCGGCCGAGCATCAGGTCGTCCGCGCCGATCACGGCCGTCTCCTCGGGGATGCGGATGCCCTCGTCCTGAAGGGCCCGCATCAGCAGCATCGCGTACTCGTCGTTGTAGGTGAACACGGCGTCCAGGCCGAGGGTCCGCCAGCGGGCGGCGAGGCGGGCGGCGGCCTGTTCCTCGTGGGCCAGGGGCAGTTCGGTCACGGTGGCGTCCGTGCCCCGCAGGGACTGGCGCACGCCGTCGAGCCGGGGTGCGGAGAACGCCTCGAGGCCGGGCTCCTGGGGGATGACGACGCCGATCCGGCGCCGGCCGCAGTCGTAGAGGTGGGAGCCCGCGCTGTGGCCGACGACGTCGTGGTCCATGAGCAGGGCGTGCGCGCCCTCGATGGTCTCGGGGCCGAGGGTGACCACGGCCCGGGCCCCGGAGCGCTTGAGCACCGCCACCCCGCGCGGGCCGAGTCCGGAGCCGGGCACCAGCACGGCCACGGGCCGCAGCTCGGCCCAGGCGCGGGCGGCCTCGTCGCCGTGCGGGCCGCCGGTGCCGTACTGCACGACCGTGTAGTCCAGGGCGCCGAGCGCGCCCTGGAGGTCGGCGAGGAACCGGCTGTAGAGCGGGCCGACGGGGAAGGTCGGCGCGGGGATCAGGACCATCCGGCTGTGCCCGGCGCGCAGGCTGCGGGCCGCCGCGTGCGGTACGTACCCGAGTTCCTTCGCGGCCGCGTGGACCCGGCGGCGGGTGGGTTCGCTGATCCGTACGGCGCTGGTGTTGTTGAGGACGTAGGAGACGGTCGCGCGCGAGACGCCGGCCAGGCGGGCCACATCGGCGCTCGTGGGCACGGAGCGCGACGGCGCGGGGGACGGGAGCGCGGGCGTTTTCGGTATCTGCACCATGACGACGGCATCTTGGCAGAAGCCTCAATGCGCGCTTCCGGCGGGGGAGTTGTGACGAAGCCGTGAGCGTTCACGGTGAGCCGCGGGCGGCCTCAGGCGGCGGGGCGAGCGGCGGGCACCCTCAGGCGGCGGGGCGCGCCCCCGTCACCCGGTCGACCAGGTCCGTCCACGCGACCTCCAGTCGGGACAGCGGGATCCCGCACTGCCGGGTCAGGTGGTGGATCAGGGCGGGGTCGAGCTGGCCCATCAGCGTGTGGGCGAGGAGTTCGCAGTCCGCGCCGGGTACCGCCTGGCGCAGGAGCATCTCCACGTGGTGCCGCAGCACGCGGCGGGCCGGGACGACGAAGCGGCGGTTCGCGCCCGGCTCGGCCGCCAGCTGGAGCTCCAGCTCGTCGGCCGACCGGCGCAGCATCGCGCAGCCGAACGCCCGCAGCCGCTCCACGGGCGGCGCACCCGGGCCGAGCGGCGGCGGGCCGCCGAGGAACGCGGCCTGGAACTTCTTCTCGGAGTGGTCGAGCAGCGCCGTCAGCAGGCCGGTGCGGTCGCCGAACCGGCGGAAGACGGTGCCCTTGCCGACACAGGCCGCGGCGGCCACCGCCTCCATCGTGACGGCCTCCGCGCCGCGCTCCGCCACCAGGCGCGCGGCGGCCTCCAGCAGCCGGGCCCGGTTGCGCGCGGCGTCGGCGCGCAGGCACGGCTCGTCGGCCTCCAGGGCGGTGCCGAGCTGGAGCAGCTCGGGGTGGTCGACGGGCTCCTGGGGCGTCGGGAGGGGCGGCGGGGCGGCGGACATGAAGCCAGCGTAAAGCATCGGGAAGAAAACTGGACCGTGGTCCGCTTAGGATGCTAGAACATTAAACGGACCCCGGTCCGGATCGTGACGGCAGTGTTTCCACTGCGGTCCTTCATACGTAGGAGTCAGCATGTCTGTTCGCATCCTTGCCCTCGTCGGCAGCCTTCGCGCCGGTTCGCACAACCGCCAGCTCGCCGAGGCGGCCGTCAAGCTCGCCCCCGAGGGCGCCCAGGTCGAGCTGTTCGAGGGGCTGGCCGAGATTCCGTTCTACAACGAGGACATCGACGTCGAGGGCAGTGTTCCGGCCGCCGCGGCACGGCTGCGCGAGGCCGCGAACGCCGCGGACGGCCTGATCCTGTTCACCCCGGAGTACAACGGCACCATCCCGGCCGTCCTGAAGAACGCCATCGACTGGCTGTCCCGCCCGTACGGCGCCGGCGCCCTCACCGGCAAGCCGGTCGCGGTGGTCGGCACCGCGTTCGGCCAGTACGGCGGTGTCTGGGCGCACGACGAGACCCGCAAGTCCGTGGGTGTGGCCGGCGGCAAGGTGCTGGAGGACGTCAAGCTGTCCATCCCCGGCTCGATGACCCGCTTCGCCGAGACGCACCCGGCCGACGACGCCGAGGTCGCCGCGCAGCTGACCGAGGTCATCGCCCGCCTGCACGGCCAGGCCGCGGAGCCGGCCGCGGCCTGACCCACAGCCGCCCATGCCACGGAGGGACCGCAGCCCGTGATGGGTGCGGTCCCTCCGGCATGTCGCCGTGGCGGGCGTGCCGATTGTGGCGGGCGCGCCCGGTGCGGCTGGCGGGCCGGGTGCGGCTGGCGGGCCAGGTGCGGCGGGCGAGCCCGGCCGGTGGGCCGGATGCCAACGGTGGGCCGGTGCGGCCGGTGGGCCGGATGCCACCGGTGGGCCGATGCGCGGGCAGTGGGCCGGATGCGGCCGTGGGCCAGTTGCGCGGCCGGGCTCTGCCGGTGGGCCTGATGCGGCTGGGGGCCTCATGTAGCCGGTGGGCCAGGTGCGGCGGTGCGGTTGGCGCGCCTGCGTGCGGCCAGTAGGCCTGGTGCCCACCGGTGCCGTCGGTGGTTGTGGTGCCGTCGGTGGGCCGATGGGGCCAGTGGGCCGGATGCGGCCGTGGGCAGTTGCGCGGCCGGGCACCGGTGGGCCTGATGCGGCCGTGGGGTCTCGATGTAGCCGGTGGGCCGAGTGCGACTGCCGGTGGACTTGGTGCCGCCGGTGCCCACCGGTGGATCGGGTGGGCCAGGCGGCTGGCGCGCCCGGCGCGCCGAGTGCGCCGGGCGCGACCAGTGCGGCGGGCCCGCCCGGTGCGGCCGGCCCGCCCGGTGCGGCCGGCCCGCCGGGCGTGGCGTTCAGGACGCCTGGGGCATCGCGTCTCGTCCGGCCCGGTGGATCGGTGTGTCCGAGCCGGTGAGGGGTGTCCCAGTCCCGCCGTGCCGTGCCGCGATGATCTCCGCCGCGATGGACACGGCGGTCTCCTCGGGCGTACGGGCCCCCAGGTCGAGGCCGATCGGCGACCTGAGCCGGGACAGCTCCCGCTCGGTCACGCCCGCTTCCCGCAGCCGCCGCTCGCGGTCCTGGTGGGTGCGGCGGGAGCCCATGGCGCCGACGTACGCGACCGGCAGCCGCAGCGCTTCCGTCAGCAGGGGTATGTCGAACTTCGCGTCGTGGGTGAGCACGCACAGCACCGTGCGCGCGTCGGTCTCGGTGCGCCGCAGGTAGCGGTCGGGCCAGTCCACGACGATCTCGTCGGCCTCCGGGAAGCGGGCCCGGGTGGCGAAGACGGGGCGGGCGTCGCACACGGTGACGTGGTGGCCGAGGAACTTGCCCGCCCGGACGAGAGCCGCCGCGAAGTCGATCGCGCCGAAGACGATCATGCGGGGCGGTGGCACGGCCGACTCGACGAGCAGGGTGAGACCGCCCGGGCAGTGCGAGCCGTCCTCGGAGAGCTCGACCGTGCCGGTGCGGCCGCTGTCCAGCAGGGCGCCGGCCTCGGCGACCGCCGTGCGGTCCAGGCCCGGGTCGCCGCCGAGACCGCCTTCGTGCGAGCCGTCGGGGCGGACGAGCAGAGCCCGGCCGAGTAGGCGGGCGGGGCCCCGGACCACCCGGGCCAGGGCCACCGGTTCGCCACGGGCGGCGGCCGACAGCGCCGCCCCCGCGACCGAACGCCCCGCGGTGCCCGGGATGCCCGGGGTGATCATGACGTCGATCGTCCCGCCGCAGGTCAGCCCGACCGCGAAGGCGTCCTCGTCGCTGTAGCCGAACCGCTCGACCAGCGTCTCGCCGTCCCGCAGGGCCTGGACGCACAGGTCGTACACCGCGCCTTCCACGCAGCCCCCGGACACCGAGCCGACGGCCGTGCCGTCGGCGGCGACGGCCAGGGCGGCGCCGGGAGGGCGCGGGGCGCTGCCACCGACGGCGACGACCGTGGCGACGGCGAAGTCCCGGCCCTCCTCGATCCACTCGTGCAGGGGCCCGGCGAGATCAAGCATCGCCGCCCGCCATGAGGACGCGGTCGGGCCGGATCGGCAGGTTCCGGTGGCGTACGCCCGTCGCGTGCCACACGGCGTTGGCGACCGCCGCGGCGGCCCCCACGATGCCGATCTCGCCGATGCCCTTGATGCCGACCGGGTCGTCCGGGTCGGGGTCGTCGACCCAGTCGGCCTCGATGTGCGGTACGTCGGCGTGCGCGGCGACGTGGTAGCCCGCGAGGTCGGCGCCGTAGACGCCGCCGCTGGCCCGGTCCCGGACGGCTTCCTCGTGCAGGGCCATGGACAGGCCCCAGACCATGCCGCCGACGAGCTGGTTGCGGGCGGTGAGCGGGTTGACGATCCGGCCGGCCGCGAAGATGCCCAGCATGCGCCGCACACGGACCTCGCCGGTGGCCGGGTCGACGGCGACCTCGGCGAACTGCGCCCCGAAGGCGTGCCGTTCCTTCTGGGCGAGGGCGCCGATGGCCTCGGCCGTGTTCGACCGTGCGGTGATGCCCTCCGGCGGGATGTCGGCGCCCGGCACGAGGCTCCGGCGCAGTTCCTCGGCGGCGGCCTGGACGGCCCAGCTCCAGGAGCGGGTGCCGGTCGAGCCGCCGGCGATCATCGCGGGGCCGAGGTCGCTGTCCCCGATCCGCACCCGGACACGGTCCGTCGGGACCTCCAGCGCGTCGGCGGCGACCAGGGTGAGCGCCGTCCGGGCGCCGGTGCCGATGTCGGCGGCGTTGATCCGGACCGTGAAGGTGCCGTCCGCCTCGGCGGTGACGGCGGCCGTGGAGGGCCCGACTCCGGCGGGGAAGGAGGCCGCGGCGGTGCCCGTGCCGAGCAGCCACCGCCCCTCCCGGCGTACCCCCGGCCGCGGGTCCCGCTCCGCCCAGCCGAACCTGCGGGCACCCTCCCGGAAGCAGGCGATCAGGTTGCGGCTGCCGAACGGCAGTCCGGACACGGGGCCCACGGCGGGCTCGTTGCGGACGCGCAGCTCGATCGGGTCGACGCCGCACCGCTCGGCGAGTTCGTCGAGCGCCGACTCCAGCGCGAACGAGCCGGGTGCCTCGCCCGGGGCGCGCATCCACGTCGGGGTCGGTACGTCGAGGCGCACGATCCGGCTGGCCGTGTGGTGGGCGTCGGCGGCGTACATCGACCGTCCCGCCGCGGCACTCGGCTCGACGAACTCGTGCACGGTCGAGGTCTGGTTCAGGGACCGGTGCTCCAGCACGCGCAGCCGCCCGTCCGCGTCGGCGCCGAGCCTGACCCGCTGGGCGGTGGGGCTGCGGTAGCCGGCGAGCGAGAACATCTGCCGGCGGGTCATGACGACCCTGACCGGGCGCTGGAGGACGGTCGCGGCCATCACGGCGCCCACCTGGTGCGCGCGGACACCCTTGCTGCCGAAGCCGCCGCCGACGTGCTCGGACCGCACCCGCACGGCGGCCGGGTCGAGGGAGAAGAGGTTCGCCAGCTCGCCGGCGACCCAGCTGGTGCCCTGGTTGGAGTCGACGACATCGAGCCTGCCGCCCTCCCACCGGGCCGTCGCCGCGTGCGGCTCCATCGGGTTGTGGTACTCCTCCGGAGTGGTGTACTCCGCGTCCACCACGACGGCCGACGCCGCGAGCCGGTCCGCCAGGTCCCCCTTCTCGGCCACGGCCGGCAGGTGCCCGTCGAGCGGATACCCCTCGGACTCGCGCCCGGCGGAGAACGCGACGTCGTGCGGCTCCGTCTCGTAGTGCACCACGAGGCTCTCGGCGGCCTCCCTGGCCTGTTCGGACGTCTCGGCGACGACCAGCGCCACCGGCCAGCCCAGGTGGGCCACCCGGTCGTGCTGGAAGAGGGCGGCGCTCGGGTCCGGCGGGACGCCCAACATGCCGATGAAGTCGCTGTCGACGCGCGGGGCGTTGCCGTGGTGCAGCACGGTGAGGACGCCGGGCATCCCGAGGACGGCGTCGGTGTCGACGGCCCGGACGCGTCCGCGGGCGACGGTGGACAGCACGAGCCAGCCGTGGGCGAGGTCCGCGAAGGGGATCTCGGCGGCGTAGCGAGCCGCTCCGGTGACCTTGTCGCGCCCCTCGACGCGGGTGTGCGCGGTGCCGACGGCTCCCCTGGTGGCGGTGGTCATCGGGCGGCCTCCTCGGCGAGTTCGCTCAGCACGGCCACGACGAGATTGCGCATCAGCGTCACCTTGTATCCGTTGTGGGGCAGGGGCCTGGCGGCCGCGAGTTCGGCGTCCGCGGCGGCCGCGAAGTTCTCGGCGTCGGCGGGCGCGCCGGTCAGGACGCGCTCGGCCGCGCGGGCCCGCCAGGGGCGGGAGGCGACCGCGCCCAAGGCCAGGCGCACCTCGCGCACGCGGCCGTCCCGCACGTCGAGCGCGGCGGCGACGGAGCCGATGGCGAAGGCGTACGAGGCCCGCTCGCGGACCTTGCGGTAGCGGGAGACGGCGGCCACGGGGGCGGGCGGCAGGGTGACGCCGGTGATCAGCGCGCCCGGCGGCAGGGCGGTCTCCAGGTGCGGGGTCTCCCCCACCGGCAGGTAGAAGTCGGCGAGCGGCAGCTCGCCCGGTCCGTCCGCCGTTTCGTACGACACGACCGCGTCGAAGGCGGTCAGGGCCACGCCCATGTCGGAAGGGTGGGTGGCCACGCAGTGGTCGGAGGCGCCGAGGACGGCGTGGTTGTGGTGCTCGCCGGCGATCGCGGGGCAACCGCTGCCCGGGCTGCGTTTGTTGCAGTCCGAGGTGACATCGGCGAAGTAGCCGCAGCGGGTGCGCTGGAGCAGGTTGCCGCCGACGGTGGCCATGTTGCGCAGCTGCCCGGAGGCCCCGGCCAGCACCGCCTGGGCGAGTGCCGGGTAGCGGCGCCGGATCTCCGGGTGGGCGGCCAGGTCGCTGTTGGTGACGGTCGCGCCGATGCGCATACCGCCGTCCTCGGTGGACTCGATGCCGTCCAGGGGCAGTTCGCGCACGTCGACGAGGAGGGCGGGCCGTTCGACGCCGGTCTTCATCAGGTCGACCAGGTTGGTGCCGCCGCCCAGGAAGCGTGCGTCCGGGTCGCCGTCGAGCAGCGCCACGGCGCCGGAGACGTCGTACGCCCGCCGGTAGCCGAACTCCCTCATGCCACGGCCTCCTCGGCGGCGCGGGCCACGGCCTGGACGATCGACACATAGGCGCCGCAGCGGCACAGGTTTCCGCTCATCCGCTCGCGTATCTCCTCGGGGGTCAGCGGTGGTGGTCCGGCCTCGGGGCGTACGTCGGCGGTGGCCGCGCTCGGCCAGCCGGCCGCGTGCTCCTCGATCACCGCGATGGCCGAACAGATCTGTCCCGGCGTGCAGTAGCCGCACTGGTAGCCGTCCAGGTCGAGGAACGCCTGCTGCACCGGGTGCAGTCGCTCGCCCTCGGCCACGCCCTCGATGGTGGTGATCTCGCGGCCTTCGGCCGCCACCGCCAGTTGCAGGCAGGCCACGCTCCGGCGGCCGTCGACCAGGACCGTGCAGGCGCCGCACTGCCCCTGGTCACAGCCCTTCTTGGTGCCGGTCAGGTCCAGCCGCTCGCGCAGGGCGTCGAGCAGGGTCGTGCGGTGGTCGACGGTCAGCGTGTACTTCTCGCCGTTGACGGACAGGGTGAGGTCGCTGGACGTCGATGGGGGCATGGAAGCCTTCTCTCTCACATCGCGAGGTCGGGAGGGCGTGCGGGTGCGGTGCCGGTCCGTAGCCGTGCGCAAGGCGGGGCCGGCCGTGGCAGGGCCGACGTGGGCTGTCCGCGCGGACGGCACGCCGATACGATGGAACAATCGGACAGTTGTCCGTTACCCGGAAAACGTAAGGGACAACTGTCCGCTTAACAAGGGCCGAGTTTCGGCCACGACCACCAGGAGGGCGAGTGCGGCCGAAGAAGGACGCTCCCCTGCGCTCGGACGCGCAGCGCAACCGCGAGCGCATCCTGGAGGTGGCGGTGGTCGAACTGACGCGATCGGCGGACGCCCCGCTGAGCGCGATCGCCAAGAAGGCGGGTGTGGGGCAGGGGACCTTCTACCGCCACTTCCCCAGCCGTGAGGCACTCGTCCTGGAGATCTACCGCCACGAGATGCAGCAGGTGGCCGATTCCGCGGCTCCTCTGCTGGAGAGCCGGGAACCCGACCGGGCGCTGCGCGAGTGGATGGACCGGCTCGCGCGGTTCGCCATGACCAAGGCCGGCCTGGCCGACGCCATACGCCAGGCCACCAGCGCCCCCGGAAAGCCGGCGAAACCGGGACACGCCCCGGTGACCGAGGCGGCCGAACTCCTGCTCCGCGCCGCCGAGCAGGCCGGCGCCATCCGCCCGGGGATCACCGCGGACGATCTCTTCCTCGCCATCGGCGGCCTCTGGACGATCGACCCCCACGACGACTGGCAGCCACGCGCCACCTGGCTGCTGGACCTCGTCATGGACGCACTGCGGGCGGGGGCGCCCGGGCGGTGAACGGCCGCCCGGGGCGCCGGGCGCCTGAACGGTGAACCGCCGATCCCCGCGCCGGACCCCTCGACAGTGAGCCACCGATTCGCGCACCGGGCCCCCCGACAGGAACCGCCGGGTCGGCGCGCCGGGCGCCTGAACGGTGAACCGCCCATCCCCGCGCCGGACCCCTCGACAGTGAGCCACCGATTCGCGCACCGGGCCCCCCGACAGGAACCGCCGGGTCGGCGCGCGGGGCGCTGGACGGTGAACCGCCGATCCGCGCGTGGGACGCCTGGACGGTCAACCGCCCATCCCCGCGCCGGGCCCCTGGACAGTGAACCGCCCATCCCCCCACCGGCCCCTGAACAGTGAGCTGCCGATCCGCGCGCGGGGCGCCCGGGCCGGGAGCCGGCGATCGGTGGTCTGGGCGTCCCGGCGGGGAAACCGTCCGGTCCTCAGGCGACCGCCGTCGGCGCCAGTTCCCGCAGTTCCGCAAGGGCCGCCGCCACCGCCGGGCGGGCGTGGCCGGCGCCCCGGGTGCAGGTCAGGAGCTTGCGGTGGGGGTTGCCGGTGCAGCGGACCCGGACGATCGGCAGATGCGGGGTCAGATGGGCCAGGCGCGGGACGAGGGCGACGCCGAGCCGGTGCGCGACGAGGTGCGCGGCGACGTTCCAGTCCAGGGCGTGGTGGACGACGTCGGGGGTGAACCCGGCCGCGCCGCAGGCGGACAGCACGTGCGGACGGCAGGGGCTCTCCTCCACCGGCGCGATCCACGGCTCGCGCGCGGCCTCCGCGAGGTCGATCCGGGCCCGCCCGGCGAGCCCGTGCTCCTCGTGCACGACCAGGTCGAACGGGTCGTCCAGCAGCGGCCGCTGGTCGAACCGCTCGTCGCTCAACGGCGGGTTGCGCGGAGTGGACTCCACGACCGCCAGGTCGGTGACGCCCTCGAAGAGAAGGTCGAAGCTCTCCGGGACACCCGCCTCGGTGATCCGTACGGACAGCCGCGGATGCCGCTCCCCCAGCCGGGCCGCCATCGGCGCCAGCAGCACCGAGACGGCCACCGGGAAGCCGGTCACCCGCAGCACCCCGGAGGGCGCCCCGTGGTCGGCCCGCAGGTCGAGTTCGGCCTGGTCCCAGCGGGCCTGGATGGCGTCGGCGTGCGCGAGCAGGCTCTCGGCGGCCGGGGTGAGACGGACCCCGCGGCCCTGCGGCTCCAGCAGGTCGACGTCCAGGTCCCGGGCGAGCTGCCGGATCTGCTGGGAGGCGGCGGACGGGGTGAAGTGCAGGGCCCGGGCGGCCGCGGTGACCGTGCCGTAGTGGGCGACCGCCCTGAGGACGTGCAGTCGGCGCAGGTCAATCATGAAGGTCAGGCTTCACAATGACATCCATAAAGTCAACCTGGACGTGTACGGAGACCTCGACGCACCCTGGCTGTGTCGCGACGGTCAACACAGCCACGACGTACGAGGAGTCAGTCATGAACAGCACCAGCGCCACGGCCTGCCCGCACTGCGGCTGGCCGGACGGGGGCGAGCCGTTCCAGGTGCTGTCCCGGCACACCACCGCGACGGGCCGCACGGAGTGGACGCGCTGCGGGTGCGGCTCGCTTCAGGTCCGGGTCGTCGACGGGGGCGGGACGCGCGTGGTCTCCCGGAGCGGGCCGGCGGATCGGTCAGGCGCGGTGCGCCACTGACCGCTCAGGCGCCGCGCGCCGAGGTCCGGAGCCTGCTCGCGACCGCGTCCATGACCTGCGCGTATCTTGGGGGCGCCGACGGCTCGTGGACGGGCACGCGCGCGTACCGCCGGTTCGGACGGTTCGGATGGTTCCGACGGTTCGTATGGTTCGGACGGTCCCGGGTGTGGGCGCCGGTCGCCGTACTCACCGCCATGGCCCTCGCCCGCCACCGCAGCGCCACCCGCCGAACGGCGGGCAGGTTCCGCCGCTCGGCGGCGTCCGCTGCCGGGGGCGGTGGACGGACCATGGCTGCCCGAGCCGCCGCGACCTCGCGTGAGGAGACGCCATGACGCACGTACCGCCCCCGTTCGACCCCGAACTCGCCGGGGCCCTGGAGCTGATCAAGGACATGATCCGCCCGGGGCTCACGCCCGACGAGATCGGCGAGGTGCGCCAGGGCCCGGGCATCCAGATGCTGGCCGACCTGGACCTGACGTTGGGCGGCGTGTTCGAGGTGGAGGACCGGCAGGTGCCCGGGCCGGAGGGCGAGCCGGACATCTCCGTGCTGATCTGCCGCCCGGCCGCTCCGGCGGTCCCCGGGCCGCTGCCCGTGATCTACCACGTGCACGGCGGCGGCATGATCATCGGGAACAACCGGGTCGGCATCGACGGCCCCCTGGAATGGGCGCGGACGCTGGACGCGGTGGTGGTGTCCGTGGAGTACCGGCTGGCGCCGGAGCATCCGCACCCCGCGCCGATCGAGGACGTGTACGCCGGGCTGCTGTGGACGGCGGACCACGCCGCCGAGCTCGGCGGCGACCCGGAGCGGATCGTCGTCGCGGGCGCCAGTGCCGGTGGCGGGCTGTGCGCGGCCCTGGCGCTGCTCGCCCGGGACCGCAAAGGGCCGCAGCCGATCGGGCAGATGCTGTTGTGCCCAATGCTCGACGACCGCAACGACTCGCCGTCGACGTACCAGATGGCGGGCCTGGGGTGTGGGACCGCACCGCCAACGAGACCGGCTGGACCGCGCTGCTGGGCGAGCGGCGCGGCGGGCCCGACGTGCCGGCGTACGCGGCACCGGCCCGGGCCGAGGACCTGACGGGGCTGCCCCCGGCCTTCCTGGACGTCGGTTCCGCGGAGACCTTCCGCGACGAGGTCGTCGCCTACGCCTCGCGCATCTGGCAGGCCGGCGGCGTGGCCGAACTGCACGTGTGGCCCGGCGGGTTCCACGGCTTCGACGGCTTCGCCCCTCAGGCGGCGCTCTCCCAGACGGCGCGGGCGGCACAGCTGGGATGGCTGCGCAGGCTGTTGGCCGTGTGAGGCCGGGGGCGGCCCGGGCCGGCGCGCGGCAGGGGGCGAATGGATCGCTCAGCGGCGTCCCGGAGCGCCCCGCGCGGACCCCCACCGCGTGCCCCCGCCGGGGACCTCGCCGGGACCCTCGCCGGGGACCTCGCCGGGCACGAGCGGCTCGCACACCGGCCGCATGCCGCACCATGGGCACATGAAAGAGCTGGCCGGGCGCCTGACCGCGCTCGATCCGGATGCCGGGGCGGCGGTCCGGGTCATCGCCTACTTCGACCGACTGGCCGAGTCCAGGGCCGGTGTGGAGGCACTCGTGCGCGGTGCCGCCGTACTGGCCGGCTGCCCCGCCCGGCTGGTGGATCCCGAGCGCCGCGTGCACGTCCGGGTCGAGTCCGACGGCACACGACGGGACGCCGAGCTGCCACCGGATCCCGCCTGGCCCTCCGCCCGGCTGGCCCCGGACGGTGCCGCGGTCCTGTGGCTGGAGCGCGGCGGGGCGACGCCGGCCGGCGCGGGCGACGCGGAGCGGGCGGAAGGCGTTCCCGCCTTCACCAGGACCGCACCCGGCCGGCGCGGCACAGCCCCCGCCGCACCCACGCCCAGCGTCGTCGACGCCGTGCTCCTCGAACGGGCCGCCGGTGCCCTGCGGCTCGTGCTCGACCGTACGCGCGGCCGGGCCCCCGCCGACGACCCGGCGCTGGTCGAGACGCTGCTCGACGGCACGGCGCCTGAGCGGGCCCGGCTGCACGCCGCCCGCCGCCTCGGGCTGGACCCCGCCGTCCCGGTCCGGGCACTCGCCCCGCTGCACGACCGGCCCCGGGTCGTACGGGCCGACACCGTGTCCGTGCCGGCCGTCGCGGACTGGGCGGCGCCCTCCCGGGGGAGCGACTCGGCACACCCGGCGGCCGCGCAGGTCAGACCCCGTCCCCCGGCGGCCGCGCAGGCCACCCCCCGTCCCCAGATCAGCACCAGCACCAGCACCGCCCCAACCGTGGCCGTCGCCGTCACCCGTCCCCCGGACGTCCGCTGCCCCGCCGGGCGGCTCGGGGTCGGGCCCGCCGTTCCCGTGCTCGAACTGCCCCGGTCCTGGGAGGCGGCCCGTACCGCCCTGCGGTTCACCGCCGAGGGGACCCCGCAGGACCCCGGGCCCCGGGTCGTGTACGCCGACGAGCTGGGCGGCATCGCCCTCCTCGCCGGCCTCGTCGCGCCGGGCGCCGAACCGCCGCCCGACGTCCGTGTCCTGGAGACGGCCGCGGCCCACACGCCCTGGCTGCTGTCGACCCTGCACGCGGTCGCGTCCACGGCGAGCCTGCGGGCGGCCGCCGCCGGGATCAACGTCCACCACTCCACGCTCCAGGACCGGCTGACCCACGCCGAGCACCTGCTCGGCTGGCCGCTGCGCACCCCGCAGGGCCGGCTCCGGCTGCAACTGGCGCTGGCCATGCGGCACCTGGCCCGGCCGTCGTGATCCGGATCGCGTCCGGGGCCCGCGCCGCCGCCCGCCTCCTGGGGGAGACTGTCCGGGCGCCCTCCCGCCCGAGGTTCAGGAGCATGACGCATGAGTGTGCAGCGGTATCCCCTGGCCGGGGTCACGGTGGTCAGCCTGGAGCAGGCCGTGGCCGCGCCCTACGCCACCCGGCAGCTCGCCGACCTCGGTGCGCGGGTCATCAAGGTGGAGCGGCCGGGCGGCGGTGACTTCGCCCGCCGGTACGACACGACCGTGCACGGCCACTCCAGCTATTTCGTGTGGCTCAACCGCTCCAAGGAGTCCCTCACGCTGGACCTGAAGGACCCGCGCGGCCGCGAGATCCTGCACGACCTCCTCGACGGCGCCGACGTGTTCGTGCAGAACCTCGCCCCGGGCGCCGCCGCCCGGCTCGGCCTGGACACCGCCGGCGTCACCGGCCGCCGCCCCAACCTGATCGCGTGCACGATATCCGGCTGGGGCACGACCGGCCCCTGGTCCGACCGCAAGGCCTACGACCTGCTGGTGCAGTGCCAGACGGGGCTGGTCTCCCTGACGGGAACCCCGGAGGGGACCGCCCGGACCGGCATCTCCGTCGCCGACATCGCCGCCGGGATGTACGCCTACAGCGGCATCCTCACCGCCCTGTACACCCGCGCGGTCACCGGCGAGGCCCACCCGGTGGAGGTGTCCCTGTTCGAGGCGCTCGCGGAGTGGATGGGCCAGCCCGCCTACTACACCCGGCACGGCGGCACCCAGCCCCCGCGCCTCGGCACCCAGCACGCCACCATCGCGCCGTACGGGACGTACACCGCCGCCGACGGCAGGGAGGTGCTGTTCTCCATCCAGAACGAGCGGGAGTGGGCGGCCCTGTGCGCGGAGTTCCTCGGCCGGCCGGAGCTGGTCGACGACCCGCGCTTCGCCACCGCCTCCGACCGGGTCGCCCACCGCGAGGAGCTCAACACCGTCGTCGCCGGCCGCTTCGCCCGCTCCGGCTCCGACGAGATCCTCAAGGACCTGGAGCGCATCGGCATCGCCTGCGCCGGCGTCAACGACGTCGCCGCGTTCCTGGACCACCCGGTGCTGGCCGCCCGGGGCCGCTGGACCGAGGTCGGGGTGCCGGGCGGCACGGTGGAGGCCCTGCTCCCGCCGGCCGACCTCGCGGGCCTGCCCGCGCGCATGGACCCCGTACCGGCGGTGGGCGAGCACACCGAGGCGATCCTCACCGAACTGGGCCGGACCGGCGAGGAGGTGGCGGCGCTGCGCGCGGACGGCGTCGTCTGAGCCCCGGCCGGGACGGGACAGGACCTACCCCCGGCCGGGACAGGACCTACCGGGACCCGGCCTCGCGGCGCGCCTCCTCCTCGGCCTGCTGCTGCTTCTTCGAGGCCCGCAGGCTGGTGATCGTGGTGACGGTCAGCACCAGCACGATGAAGCCGAGCGAGAAGGGGATGCTGATCTCGGGGACGTGCACGCCCGACTCGTGCAGGGCGTGCAGCACCAGCTTGACGCCGATGAAGCCGAGGATGATCGACAGGCCGTAGGAGAGGTGGACCAGCTTCTTCAGCAGGCCGCCGATGAGGAAGTACAGCTGGCGCAGGCCCATCAGGGCGAAGGCGTTCGCGGTGAAGACGATGTACGGGTCCTGCGTCAGGCCGTAGATCGCGGGGATGGAGTCGAGGGCGAACAGCACGTCGGTGGAGCCGATCGCGAGCATCACGACCAGCATCGGGGTCATGATCCGCTTGCCGTTCTCGGTGATGAACAGCTTGGTGCCGTGGTAGCGGTCGGCCACGCCGAAGCGCTGCTCCGCCATCTTCAGCAGCTTGTTCTCCTGGTACTCCTCCTCGTGCTCCTCCTTGCGGGCGTCCTGGACCAGCTTCCAGGCGGTCCAGATCAGGAAGGCGCCGAAGATGTAGAACACCCAGGAGAAGGCGGCGATGATCGCCGCGCCGGCCGCGATGAACACGGCCCGCAGCACCAGGGCCATCAGGACCCCGATCATCAGCACTCTCTGCTGGTACTGCGAGGGCACCGCGAACTTCGCCATGATCAGTACGAAGACGAAGAGGTTGTCGACGCTGAGCGACTTCTCGGTGATGTAACCGGCGAAGAACTCGCCCGTGGGCCCGCTCCCACCGTAGTACCAGAGCCCCAGCCCGAAGAGCACGGCCAGGACGATCCACACCACCGTCCAGGTCCCGGCTTCCTTGATGGACACATCGTGGGGCTTGCGGCCGACGAAGAAGTCGACGGCGACGAGCACGCACAGGACTGCCACGGTCAGCAGCCACACGGACAGCGAGACGTTCACTTGTTACTCCTGATGCAGGGGTGGGAATGGGACATCGTCGTCCGTGTGGCTGGTTTTCGCCACTCCTGACAGGTGAACAAATGGTCAAAGCTGCACGTGGAGCGCTTCCAGGACGTCCTGGTCCGTCAGCTGGTCGAAGTTCTCGTACCACAGGCCGACGGCCATGAACGCGGCCGGCTGGTGCAGGCAGATCACCTCGTCGGCCTCGGCGCGCATCAGCTCGGCCGCCTCCGGAGAGCACACCGGCGCGGCCAGCACCACCCGTTCGGGCGCCTGCCGGCGTACGTATCGCAGCGCGGCCCGGGCGGTGGATCCGGTCGCCAGTCCGTCGTCGACCACGATGGCGGTCCGTCCGCGCAGGTCGGGCGCGGGCCGGCCCTGCCGGTACAGCCGCTCGCGGCGGCGCAGCTCCGCGCGTTCCCGCTCGATGACGGGGGCGAGGGCCGCCTCGCTGAGGCCGAGGTGGCGCAGCGTGTGCTCGTCGAGGAGCGGCACCTCGTCCCCGGCCATCGCGCCGACCCCGAGTTCCTCCTGGAAGGGCGCCCCGATCTTCCGTACGACGAGGACGTCCAGCGGGGCGCCCAGGGCCCGGGCGACCTCGCGCCCCACGGCGACCCCGCCGCGCGGCAGGGCCAGGACCACGGGATCGGGCAGGGCCCCCTCGCTCTGCCGGCTACGCAGCTTTTCGGCCAGTTCCCCACCGGCCTGCCGGCGATCACGGAACCGCATGACGGTCACCTCTGCTTCCGCACACCGACGGCGCCTCGGTCCGGCACCCGCGTACCCCCAGCCCACCGGACAATGCACACCTTCCGGACCTCCGTCACACTCGGAACGCGGGGTGTTTCCGGTCGGGCGGTACAGGCAACCCGGGACCGTGCGCGCGGCACGCACCGTACGCACGGCACGGCCCTGTCCGGGCCGGCGGCGCCCCGGGCCACTGAGCAGACTCCGACGCGACGGGAGCACCCGGATGACCACTGCCCCTTCCCATCCGCAGCTCGCCCGGTCGGGCCCGCGCATCGGCGTGCTGGGTTCGTACGGCGGCTTCAACATCGGCGACGAGTCGATCCTGACCTGTGTCCTGCGCTGCCTGCGCGCCCAGCGGCCCGACGCCCGCCTGGTCGTCTTCAGCCGGAACGCCGAGCACACCCGCGCCCATCACCCGGGCGCCGACGAGGTGGTGGACTGGGAGGGCGTCAGCCGCAACCGGGTCGTGGACACCCTGGCCTCGCTGGACCTGCTGGTCCTGGGCGGCGGCGGGATCCTCTACGACGGCGAGGCGCGCCGCTATCTGCGCCTGGTGCGGGCCGCCCAGGAACGCGGGATCCGCACGTTCTCCTACGCCGTCGGCGCGGGGCCGCTGCGGGAGCCCGACGACCGGGAGGCCGTGCGCACGGTGCTCGCCGAGATGGACGACGTCGTGGTGCGCGACGAGGAGTCCAAGCTGGTGCTGGAGGAGGTCGGTGTCGAACGCGACGTCGTGGTCACGGCCGATCCGGCGCTGCTGCTGGAGCCGGAGCCGTTCACCGACGAGATGATGCGCCACGAGGGCGTGCCCACCGACTCCCGTCTGGTGGGGATGTCGGTGCGGGAACCGGGCCGGGCGGCCGAGAAGCTGGACGAGGGCGACTACCACGCGCTGCTCGCCGACGTCGCCGACTTCCTGGTCCGCCGGCTGGACGCGCACGTGGTGTTCCTGCCGATGGAGCGGCACGACGTACGGCACGCGCACGCGGTGCTGTCCCACATGACCGCTCCCGACAAGGGGCGGATCCTGCACGGCTCGTACAGCCCGGGGCAGGTCCTCGGCTTCATGCGCCATCTGGACCTGGCGGTCGGGATGCGCCTGCACTTCGTGATCTTCGCGGCGCTCTCCGGGCTGCCGGTGCTGCCGCTGCCGTACTCCGGCAAGGTCTTCGACTTCGCCCGCCGGATGGGCGCCCCGGCCCTGGTGGGCGTGGCGCGGGAGCAGGCCGGGCTGCTGCTGGCGGAGGTGGACCGGCTGTGGGACGAGTACCCGCAGCGCCGGGAGGACCTGCACTCCCGCGTCCGGGAGCTGTCCACGCAGGCCCGGGAGACCTGCGTGCGCTGCGGTGTGCTGCTCGACGAGATCGACGGCCGGGCCGGCGCGTCCGCGGAGCCGGACGTGCCCGCGGAGGCGGCCGCCGGGGCGGACCCGGCGGTGAGCGCGGGCCCGGACCCGGCCTCGGATGCGGAAGCGCAGCCGCCGCGTCCGCCCACCGCCGAACCCCGCCCGCTGGGCGTGTGACGCCGGCGCCGAAGCCGAGGCCCCGCCCGCGGGAGGACACCCATGCCGATCCTGCAAGAACCGCGCAAGCCCCGCACGGTCACCCTGCCCGCACGGCCGGCCCGGCACGGCGGACGGACCGAGGTGCTGGTGGTCGGCGGCGGCCCGGCCGGGTTCGCCGCCGCCGTCGCGGCGGCCGACGCCGGGGCCGATGTCGTCCTGGTGGAGCGCTACGGGTTCCTCGGGGGCAACGCGACCGCGGCGCTGGTCATGCCGCTGATGTCGTTCCACAACGAGCACAAGCAGGCCACGTTCACCGAGGACGGCGAGGACTCACGGCTGCTGCCCACCGACCACGGCGAGGGCGAACCGGTCGTCCAGGGCGTGCTGTGGCGGCTGCTGGACCAGCTCATGGGGCGCGGCGGCTGCCTGAAGCCGTCGCCGAAGACCGGATATACGGTCCCCTTCGACCCGGAGCTGTTCAAGCTGGTCCTGCTCGACATGATGGACGAGGCGGGCGTGCGGATGCTCTTCCACGCCTTCGCCTCCACCGCGCTGCGCCTGGAGGACGGCTGGCGGGTGGTGTTCGAGACCAAGTCGGGGCCGGTGGTGATCGACGCCGACGTGGTCGTGGACGGCACGGGCGACGGTGACGTGGCGGCGGCCTGCGGGGCGCCGTACGAGATCGGCCGGCCGGAGGACGGGCTGGTGCAGCCGATGACGCTGATGTTCCGCGTCGCGGACTTCGCGCGGCCGGACTTCGCCGCGTACGTGCGCGAGCATCCCGACCAGTGGCGCGGGGTGCACGGTCTGTGGGACCTCGTGGAGGAGGCCCGGGCGGACGGCGATCTGCGGCTGCCGCGCGAGGACATCCTGTTCTTCGCGACCCCGCATCCGCGCGAGCTGAGCGTCAACAGCACCCGGGTGACCAGGGTGCTCGGCACCAGCGTGTGGGACCTGACCCGGGCCGAGTACACCGCGCGGCGCCAGCTCGCGCAGATCGACCGCTTCCTGCGCACCCGCGTGCCCGGCTTCGAGGAGTCGTACGTGGTGCAGAGCGGCACCCACATCGGCGTCCGGGAGACCCGGCGCGTGGTGGGCGACTACCAGCTCACCGGCCACGACATCCTGGCCGCCCGCCCCTTCCCGGACGTCGTCGCGCACGGCGCCTACCCCGTCGACATCCACAACCCGCGCGGCTCCGGCACGGTCCTGAAGCGGGTGCCCGCGGGCAGCTTCTACGACATCCCGCTGCGCTGTCTCGTGCCGCAGGGCACCGAACGGCTGCTGGTGGCGGGCCGCTGCATCTCGGGGACGCACGTGGCGCACTCGTCGTACCGGGTCATGCCGATCGCGATGGCGACCGGACAGGCGGCGGGCGTGTGCGCGGCGCTGACCGTCCGGCTCGGGCACGGTCCGCGGGGCGTGCCGTACCGGCTCGTGCAGCGGGAACTGCTGCGGCAGGGCGCCCGGTTGCGCATCGACATACCGGTGAGCGGCTGAGCGCCCGGCCGCCGTCAGCCCGCCGCGGTCCTCAGCTGCTCGTCGCACCACCGCCGGGCCGCCTCGGTGACCTGGTCGAGCGCGCCCGGCTCCTCGAACAGGTGGGTGGCGCCGGGCACCACGTGGAGGGTGTGCGGGGCGTGCAGCCGCCCGGCCGCCTCCTCGTTGAGGCGCAGCACGTGCTGGTCCCGGCCGCCCACGATCAGCAGCACCGGGGCCCGTACGGCGTCCAGGGCGTCGCCCGCCAGGTCGGGCCGTCCGCCGCGCGAGACGACCGCCCGCACCCGGTCGGGGCGGCGGGCGGCGGCGACCAGGGCCGCGCCCGCGCCGGTGCTGGCGCCGAACAGGACGACGGGCAGGCCGTGCGTGCCGGGCCACCGCGCCAGCCAGTCGATCGCGGCGACCAGCCGGCGGCCGAGCAGCGGGATGTCGAAGCGGAGTTCGGCTGTCAGGGCGTCCTGGCGTTCCTCCTCCTCGGTGAGCAGGTCGATCAGCAGGGTGCCGAGGCCGGCGGTGCGCAGGCCGGCGGCGACCTCGCGGTTGCGGGGACTGTGCCGGGAGCTGCCGCTGCCGTGGGCGAACAGCACGACCGCGCGGGCGTCCGGCGGCACGTCCAGATCGCCGGTGAGGGCGGCGCCGCCGGCGGGCACGGTGACCGTCTGGGAGATCATCGGGAACCTCCTCTCCCCTCCTCTGCCCCGGGTTCCGTGGTACCCCCGCTGCGGCGGACGTCCCATGGCGCGATCTGTGGGGTGCGTGTCGTTGACGCCATGATCCGGGGCGGTGGAGCGTGGAGGGGTGACAGAGCGCCGTATCGTCTTCGTGGTCTTCGACGGCTTCCAGCCGCTCGACCTCACCGGCCCGCACGAGGTGTTCCACAGCGCGGGCGGCTACGCCTGCGAGGTCGTGGCGCCCCGGCCCGGGCCGGTCGGTGCGGGCAGCGGGCTGCTCGTGCACGCCGCGCACGGCGTGGCGGACCTCGACCCGGCCGGTACGGACACCCTCGTGGTGGTCGGCGGCGAGGGCGTCGACCGGGCCCGGCAGGACGAGGCGCTGGTCTCCTGGATCGCCGCCGCGGCGGCCGGTGCCCGGCGCGTCGCCTCGGTGTGCAGCGGGGTGTTCCTGCTGGCGGCGGCGGGCCTGCTGGACGGACGGCGGGTCACCACGCACTGGGCCCGTGAGGAGCAGTTGGCCCGGGAGCATCCCGAGGTGCGCGTGGACTGCGACCCGATCTTCGTCCGGGACGGGCGAGTGTGGACGTCGGCCGGGGTGACGGCGGGCATGGATCTGGCGCTCGCCCTGGTGGAGGACGACCTGGGCCGGGAGGTCGCCCACGCGGTGGCCCGCCGGCTCGTGCTCTTCCTGCGCCGTCCGGGCGGCCAGTCGCAGTTCAGCGTGGCGCTGTGGTCGCGGCAGCCGGCGACGGACCCGGTGCGGGCCGCCGTGACCGCGATCCACGCCGATCCGGGCGCCCGGCACGACATCGCCTCGCTCGCCGCGCACGCCGGGCTGAGCCCGCGCCACCTCCAGCGCCGCTTCACCGCCGAACTGGGCGTGCCGCCGGCCGCGTACGTGGAGCGGGTGCGCGTCGAGGCGGCCCGGCGTGCCCTCACCGAGGGGGACGAGCCGGTCGAGGCCGTCGCCCGCCGCCACGGCTTCGCCACGGCCGAGACGCTGCGCCGTACGTTCCACCGCCGGCTCGGTGTCGCCCCGTCGGAGTACCGCGCGAGGTTCCGCTCCGCCACGGCACTCGCCGGGGCGCTCCCCGATCACCACATCGCACAGGAAGGTGAACCCGTATGACGACCTACGGCCTGCTGGTCTTCGAGGAAGCCGAGGAGCTCGACTTCGTGGGGCCCTGGGAGGTGTTCACCGTCTCCGCCATGCTCCGCGACGGCGCCGACCGGGCCGTGCTCGTCGCCGAGCACCCCGGCCCGGTGCGCTGCAACAAGGGCCTGCGGGTCCTGCCCGACCACACCCTGGACGACCATCCGCCGCTGGACGTGCTGCACGTGCCGGGCGGGCGGGGAGCCCGGGAGGCCCAGCTGCACAACCGGGTGGTCACCGACTGGATCGGGAAGACGGCGGAGCAGGCCGCGTGGGTGCACGGGGTGTGCACGGGCACGTTCCTGCTGCATGCCGCGGGGCCCGCCCGCGGGCGCCGGGTGGCCACCCACTGGAGCCAGGAGGACACCCTCCAGGCACGGGGCGATGTGACGGTGGTCCGGGACGTCCGCTATGTCGTGGACGGCAACCTGGTCACCAGCCAGGGCGTCTCGGCCGGCATCGACAGCGCGCTGTGGCTGGTCGGCCGGCTGCACGGCCGGGAGCACGCGCGGGCCGTGCGCCGCTACATCCAGTACGACCCGGCGCCGCCGTATCTGGCGGACGAGCCCGTCTGACGCACATGCCGGTGCCGGGGACTGCATGGGTGGGCGAGCCCCGGGCAGCCGATGTTCATGGGCGGTGACACGGACGACGGCGGACAGGGACGGCAACCGGGCGACTGCGGGCACCGGGCGGTGCCGCACCCGGGCGACATCCGGATCGAGGCGTGGGCGGCGTGCCGGGAGCACTGCCTGGCGGAGGCGGTCCTGGCGATGGTGGAGTGCTTCGCGGACGTGTCCGGGGTACGGCCCACCGCCGTGGACCGGGTGCGGCTGGCCGAGGCCAGCGACGACGACCTGCTCGTCACGCTGCTGGACGAGGTCATCTTCCGGCTGGAGGCGTACGGCGAGGTGCCCGTGGACGTGGAGGCGGACGAGGCCGACGGCGGCCTGGACGTGCGGCTCGCGGTGACCCGCCTCGACGACGTACAGATCACCGGGGCGGTCCCGAGGGCCGTGGCGTGGAACGAGCTGCGGATCGGGCCGGACCCGTACGGCTGGTCGTGCGCGGTGACGGTCGACGCGTGACCCCGCCGGGCCCGGTGCGCCTACGGTGGAGGTGTGGGCGACGGCGTCGTGACGCTGTTCCTGTGCGGTGACGTGATGCTCGGGCGCGGCGTCGACCAGATCCTGGCGCACCCCGGTGATCCGGCACTGCGGGAGGCGTACGTCGAGGACGCGCGGTCCTACGTCCGGCTGGCGGAGGCGGCGCACGGGCCGGTGCCCGCGCCCGTCCCTCCGTCCTGGCCGTGGGGCGAGGCGCTGCGGGTGCTGGACGAGGCCGCCCCGGACGCCCGGATCGTGAACCTGGAGACGTCGGTGACGCGCGGGGGCACGTTCGCCCCGGACAAGGAGGTCCACTACCGGCTGCACCCGGCCGGCCTGACCGCACTGTCCGTGGCCCGGCCCGACGTGACGGTCCTCGCCAACAACCACGTCCTGGACTTCGGCCGCCCGGGCCTGCTGGAGACCCTGGACACGCTGGGCCGGGCGGGGCTGCGGACGGCGGGCGCGGGACGGGACGCCGAACAGGCGTACGCGCCGACGACGGTCCCGCTCCCCGGTGGCCGGCGGCTGCTGGTGTTCGCCCTCGGGGCGCGTTCCAGCGGCATTCCGTCCAGTTGGGCCGCGACGGCGGACCGGCCGGGCGTCGCGTATCTGCCCGACCTCTCGCCCGCCGCGGCCGACACCGTCGTAGGGCACGTCCACCGGGCCGGGCGTGCCGGTGACCTCACCGTCGTGTCGGTGCACTGGGGTTCCAACTGGGGGTATCACGTGCCCCGGGAGCAGGTGCGCTTCGCGCACGCCCTGGTGGACGGCGGCGTCGACCTCGTCCACGGGCACTCCTCGCACCATCCCCGCCCGCTGGAGGTGTACCGGGACCGGCTGATCCTGTACGGCTGCGGCGACTTCATCGACGACTACGAGGGGATACGCGGGTACGAGGAGTACCGCGACGACCTGCGGCTCGCGTTCCTGGTCTCGGTCGAGGCGGACAGCGGACGGCTGGCGGGGCTGCGCATGGTGCCGCTGCGGGCGCGGCGGATGCGGCTGGAGCCGGCGTCCTGGGCGGACCGTGCGTGGCTGCGGGCGACGCTGGACCGGATCAGCCGCGGGGTGGGTGTGACGCTGGAGGCCGACGGTTCCCTGGCGCTGGTGTAGCAGGGCTGGAGGCCGACGGTTCCCTGGCGCTGGTGTAGCAGGGCTGGAGGCCGACGGTTCGACGGCGCTGGTGTGAGCGGCGCCGGGGCCGCGGGTCAGCTCGCCCAGGCCACCAGGCGCTCCCGGTTCCCGGGCTCCCGCAACCGGGCGAGGGACTCCTTCTCCAGCTGGCGCACCCGCTCCCGGGTCAGCCCCACCCGCTTGGCGACCTCTTCCCGGGAGCGGGTGTGGCCGTCGTGGAGGCCGTAGCGCAGGGTGAGGATCATGGCCTCGCGGGGCGCGAGCGTGCCGACGGCCTCGCGCAGCTCCTCGGCGAGTGCCTGGTACTCGGCGACTTCGGGGGCCTGGAGCACCTCGGTGTCGGGGATGAGGTCGCCGACCACGGTCTGGCCGGTCTCGTCCACGGGCGTGTCCAGGCTGACGGCCTGCCTGCCGACGCGGCGCAGCCAGCCGATCCGGTCCACGGCGAGGCCGCTCTCCCGGGCCACCTCCTCGACGCTCGGCTCCCGGTCCAGGTCGAGCCGCAGCCGCCGCTCGACCTTGGCGACCTTCTGGAGCTGCTCGACGACGTGCATCGGCAGCCGTACGGTGCGGGCGTGCGCGGCCAGGCCCCGTTCGATCGCCTGGCGGATCCACCAGGTCGCGTACGTGGAGAACTTGAAGCCCTTGGTGTGGTCGAACTTCTCCACGGCCCGGATCAGGCCCAGGTTGCCCTCCTGGATCACGTCCAGCAGGGGCAGGCCGCGGTGGGCGTGCCGTTTGGCCATCGACACCACGAGCCGGAGGTTGGCCCGGACCATGTGGTCCTTGGCTTCCTGCCCGTCGCGGGCGGCCTCCTCCAGTTCCCCGCGCCGCTCGGGTGCGAGGTCGCTCTCACCGGCGTCGGCCCGGTCCAGTTCCGCCAGCGCCCGCTCGCCGGTCCGCATCCGCCGGGTGAGCCGTACCTCGTCCTCCGCGGTGAGCAGCGGCGTCGCCGCGATCTGCGCGAGGTACTGGCCGAGGAGGTCCGGTTCCTCGTCGGGTTCGGGGATGCGGCTGCGCAGCCGTGCGGTGCGAGCGGGGGCGCGGCGGTCCTCTCGGGTGTCCGTGGCGGGGTCTTCTGCCAGGGGAGACATCCTCGTGTTCCTCCGTCTCCTGCCTCGGTCGGGCTCGCTCCGGTTCCGGCTCCGGTTTCTCGCTCCGGAAAAATCTCCGGGTACCCGGGACGATCTGTCCCGAACCGCATGTCCGGGTCCCATGGGGGTACCCCGGGGCACATGACCGGCATCGAACTGCGCAGCGACGCGTTCAACGACCACTCCTTCATCGCGCGCCGGTACGCGTACGAGGGACCGAACGTCTCTCCGCCGCTGACCTGGAGCGGCGTACCGGACGACGCGGCCGAACTGGTCCTGCTCTGCGAGGATCCCGACGCCCCGTCGGGCACCTTCGCGCACTGGGTGGTGGTGGGCATCGACCCGCACAGCGACGGCGTCGAGGCCGGGCACTGCCCACCGGGCGGCACGGAACTCGTCAACGGCTACGGGCAGCCGGGCTGGGGCGGCCCCCATCCCCCGCCGGGTGACGACGCCCACCACTACTTCTTCCGGCTCTACGCCCTGTCCGAACCGTGCGTGCTGCCCGACGCGCCGCGCGCGGACCAGGTGCACGAGGAGGTGGAGAAACGCCGGATCGCCGACGGGACGCTGGTGGGGCTCTACCAGCGCTGAGGCCCTGAGCGGCGCCGCCGTGTCCTCGTGACACAACGGTTGGTTGTGGCACGGGTGAGGGGCGGTTGTTTGCCCGGCCGGCCCGGTCCTCGCTTGGATGGCTCCCGGTCAACACCGTGTTGTCCGCGGGAGCTGGGAGTGTGCGCCGGGTATGGCGGGCAGGCGGTCGCTGGGGCGGCGGTTCGGGTGGCTGTGGGGCGCGTACGCGGTCAGCACGGCCGGTACGTGGCTGGCGTTCGACGCGTTCGCCCTGATCGCGGTCCTGGTGCTGGACGCCGGGCCGACGCAGGTGTCGCTGCTGGCGGCGGTGGGGCCGGCCGTCGGCGCGGTGGTGTCGGTGCCGCTCGGGCCGTGGGTGGAGGTCCGCCGTAAACGGCCGGTGATGATCGCGACGGACCTGGTCCGGTGCGCGGTCCTGCTGAGCGTCCCCGTGGCGTTCGTCCTGGGGCGGCTGAGCTTCGGTCAGCTGCTGCTGGTGTCGGTGGTGGTCGCGGCGGCCGACATCACCTTCAACGCGGCGGCCGGGGCGTTCCTGAAGGAGCTGGTGCCGCGGCGGGACCTGCTGGTCGCGAACGGGCGGTTCGAGGCGACGATGTGGACCGCCAGCATGGCCGGCCCGCCGCTGGGCGGGGCCGCGATCGGGCTGTTCGGTCCGGTGACGACCGTGGTGGCCGACGCGGTGAGCTATCTGCTCTCGGCGGCCGGGCTCCGGGCGATCGGGGGCGGCGAGAAGGAGCCCGCCCGGCCGGAACCCGCCGTGCCCCGGCCCCGGGCGGGCGATCTGCTCGACGGCTGGCGGTACATCCTGGCCGATCCGGCGCTGCGCCCGCTGTTCCTCAACACGGTCCTGGTCAACGCCCTGATCATGGCGGCCTCGCCGCCGCTGCTCGTCCTGATGGTCGACGACCTGCGGTTCGCGCCCTGGCAGTACGCCCTGGCCTTCGCGGTGCCCTGCACGGGCGGCCTGCTCGGCTCACGGCTGGCGCCACGGCTCGTCACGCGGTTCGGGCGGCACCGGGTGCTGCTCACGTCCGGGGTGCTGCGGGCGTGCTGGTCGCTCGGACTGGCCTTCGTCGGCCCCGGCGCGGCCGGGCTGGTGCTGGTGATGGTGGTCGAGTTCGGGCTGATCGCCTGCTGTGGCGTGTTCAACCCGGTGTTCGCCACGTACCGCCTCGAGCGGACCCCCGCCGACCGGGTCACCCGCACGCTGGCCGCCTGGTCGGCGACCGGCAAGGCCGTCACCGCGGCCGTGACCGCCCTGTGGGGCCTGCTGGCCGCCTGGACCGGCCCCCGTACGGCGCTGGCCCTCGCCGGTGCCCTGCTGCTCGCCACCCCGCTGCTGCTCCCCCGCCGGGACCACGCGCCGGACACCGACGCGGAGCCGGCTCCCCTGGCGCTGAAGCCGGACGGCGGCTGAACGGCCGTTCAGCCGCCGCGCGGTGCGGGAGGGACGCCGGCTCAGACGGCCCCGGGCACGTCCTCCGTGACCCCGTTCAGCGGGGAGGACGGGTCGGCGCCGTACGGGCGGGTGATGATCTCCATGCCGTGGCCCGCCGGGTCGAGGAAGTAGACCCCCCGGCCGCCGTCGTTGCGGTTGATCCGGCGCGGGTGGTTGCCGTGCGGATCGGCCTGGAGGGGGATCCGGGCCTTGATGAGGCGGGCGAGGGCCTCGTCGAACTCGTCCTCGGAGACGAGGAACGCGTAGTGCTGCATGGGGATGTCGGCGTCGATGGTGAGGAAGTCCAGCGTGACGCCGTTGGCGGTCGTCACCGGCAGGAAAACGCCGACCGGCGCCCCGACCTCGAGCCCCAGGATCTCGGCGAGGAAGTGAGCGGACTTCTCCCGGTCACGGGACAGGACGATGGTGTGATTGAACTCGACTGACACGGTTGAATGCCTCCACGGGCATCTCCGCGGCACCTCCATGCCTCACCCTGCCGGTGACCGACACGCGATACCGCGCCGTGGATCGTAGACAGAGGCGGTCGGGGCCGTCGAGCGGTTTTCGGCCGTATCGAGGGCTCTGGCGCGGAAGTCCCCCGTCCCTGCCGCCCCAGGCGATCCTGACAGTTGTCAGGGACCGTGTCGCCCCAGGTCTCCCTACAGTGCTGAGCGTCGGACACACCGTCAGGGGGAACACGACATGTCCACTCGCATCTTCGCCAGGGCCGCGCTCGTCGGTGCCGGGGCGCTCGCGCTGCTCGGCCCGCTCACCGCCGGTACCGCGACCGCGGCCGCCGCCGGCGAGCAGGGCGGCGCCCGCGTCCTGGCCGCGCCGTACGCGGTCGTGCCGTACGAGAACGTCAACGTCCGCAGGGGGCCGGGCACCGGCTACGGCATCATCACCACCGCCCCGGCGGGCCAGCCGCTCGGCGCCTACTGCTGGACCCGCGGCGAGCGCATCACCGACAACGGCTACTCCAACGACGTCTGGGTGAAGCTCCTGGAGGGCTACGTCAGCGCCGTGTACCTCAAGGGCGACGAGTACGGCGACCTGCCCGCCTCGGCGCGCTGCTGACCCGGACCATGACCACCTCCGACCCCACCATCCGCACTTTCGTCCTACGGGGGACAGACACATGAAGCGACTGATCAGCCGCACCGCCCTGGGCCTCGCCGTGACCGCGCTCGCCGTCGGCGGCCTCGCCACCACGGCCCAGGCCGCCCCGGCCGTCGCGAACGGCGGCGACCCGACCCTCACCGACGTCTACATCTGGGCCACCGACGTCAACCTGCGTCAGGAGCCGACCACCAACTCGCCGCGTCTGGCGGTCCGTTCGCAGTGGTGGGCGGACGCCATCTGCCAGAAGCAGGGCCAGACCGTGCACGACCCGGCCGTCGGCACCAACAACTGGTGGACCGCCGTCATGGAGCTCTCGGGCAGCGACGTCGCCTGGGTGAACAACCTGTACATCCGGGGCGGCGAGAAGATCGCCGGCGTTCCGGACTGCTGACGTACGCCACAGGGGGCGGACCGGAGCACCGGTCCGCCCCCTGTGGCATGTGTGCGGCTCAGTACCAGCCGGTTGCGGTCAGGTCGTGGCCGTCGCAGGAGAGCACGGCGCGCGAGACGCGGCCGTGGAGGTTGTTGCCCATCTGCGTGTAGGCGTAGTTGATGCCCGGGTCGACGGTCTCGGAGACCCATCCGTCGACCCGCCCCACGCCGTCGTTGGAACGCTGCAGTACGGCGGCGCAGTTGGTCCGGGAGTTCTCGATCCGGGCGAACGAGCCGCACTTGTCGGAGTAGAAGTACTTCAGGGCCATGCCCTCGGCGTACTTGGTGGGACCGACCTGCCGGAACGTGCCCGAGCAGTAGGAAGTGGTGGGGTACTGCCCCTCGTTCCCGTAGGCCCCGTAGTTGCCGCCCGAGTACGGCGCGGCCTGGGCGGAGGTCGGGAGGAGCGCCATCACCGCGGCGGCTCCCCCGGCGGCCAGCAGTGTCCTGAGCGATCGGCGGCTCATGAGCCCTCTTTCGTGTGTCGGCGGGTGTTTCCGTGGTGACCGTACGGGCCGTCACCAGGCCCCCGACACCTGACACTTATCAGGGTGGGCACCCTGACATCCGTCAGGACCACCCGCACCGCCCGGGCTCCTACAGTGGCGGCACGGGGCAGCGGCCCCGCCGGACCACCGGGTGACCAGGAAGGCCAACCATGCGCATGCTCCTGCGCGGCGCCGCCGCGCTCGCGACCGTCCTCACGGTCGCGTCGCTGCCGGGCGGCGCGGCGGCGGCCCCCCGGCCCGAGGCGACCGCCCACGCGGCCCGGGCCGCCCAGGTCCCGGACGGCGTCACCGCCGGCGTCGCCGTCTTCGACCGCCGGACCGGCACCTTCACCGAACAGATCGACGCGAGCGCGCAGTTCCGGTCCGCCTCGGTCGTGAAGCTGCTGCTGACGCTGGACTTCCTGTGGAACCGCGGGCCCGGCTACACCGTTCCCGCGGCCGACCGGGCCCTGCTGGAGCCGATGCTGCGCAGCAGTGACGACGACGCCGCGGACCACTACTGGTCGACGTACGGCGGTTCGGCGATCATCGACCGGATGTCGGCCCGGCTCGGCCTGCGCGACACCGCGCCGCCGCCCGCCGGATACCCGGGCTTCTGGGGCTACACCGCCCTCTCCGCCCGGGACACGGTGACGATCTACCGGTACGTCCTGGAGAAGGCGCCCGCGCCCGTCCGCGACTTCGTCATGGACAACCTGCGCCGCTCCACCCGCTGCTCCTCCACCGACCACTTCGACCAGCACTTCGGCATCGCGGGGGCCTTCGACCGCCCATGGGCGGTGAAGCAGGGCTGGTCCGGGAAGTACGGGAAGGGAACCTGCGGCCCGCAGGGAGCAGCCGCCTCGGCGGCACCGGCCGGGACGGCCACCCGTGCCGCCGCGGGCGTGGACCTCACCCGGCCCGCGCTGCACACCACCGGCACGGTGGGCGCCGACGACCGGACGATCGTGGCCGTGCTCACGCTGCACCCGGTGGGCACGTCGTACGGGAAGGCGTACACCGACCTCGAACGGCTGACCCGCTCCCTGAACGTGCCGGGCGCGGTGCGGCCCGCCGGGACGTGGTTCGGCACCTGGGGCGAGTCCGTGAACGTCCGCAAGGGCCCGACCACCGGCGACGACCGGATCACGCAGCTGCCGGCCGGGGTCGAGGTGCTGGTGGGCTGCCAGATCCGCGGCCAGGTGGTCAACGTGCCGCCCTACACCAACGAGTGGTGGGCCTATCTGCCCCAGTACGGCGGCTACATCTCCAACATCTACATCAGCTCGCCGGACAACCGGCTGCCGAACGTCCCGGAGTGCGGCTCGCCGCAGCCGTGACGGGAACGGGGGACGAGCGGGGGGCGGGGCCGAGGCTCCGCCCCCCGCTCGCGTTCGCGTGCCTCAGCGCTGGTACTCGGCGAGATAGCGCAGCACCTTGTCGACGTGCGGCCGCACCCGTGCCGGGACGCCGCCCTCCTCGATGACCGTGCGGTCGCTGGTGCGGTAGCCGGCCGCGACCAGTGCGGGCAGGTCCTTCTTCGGCAGCCCGGCCTCCTTGAAGCGCTGGTCGAGCCAGCACACGTACCCGCTCATGGTGGCGATCGCGTCCGGCGGTGACATGTGGTCCTTGTCGCCGTCGCCGTCCCCGTCGACCGCCCAGGCGCGGAACACCGACGGCGTCCACATGGCGATGCCGTACTCGTCGCTCTCCGTGCGGGCGGCGTTCGCGTCGAAGCCGCTCTCGGCCTTGAGCAGCGCGGCGAGCAGGGCGGGCGTGATCTCCTCGTCGGTGCAGCGGTGGGCGGCGCGGGTGATGACGGGCCGCAGCGCCTCGGGCACGTCGGAGTCCTCCGGGATCTCGCCGGGGGCCGGGCTGCGCGCGCCGGTGACGGCGGCGGGGGCGTCCCGGTCGCGGTCGTCGTCCCCGGCGTCGCCGCCCTGGCCGAGCAGGGCCGCCCCGGCGAGCGCGGCGGCCGTCAGGACGGCGAGCCCGGCCGCGG
The DNA here is from genome assembly GCF_014651035.1 of Streptomyces lomondensis. Lineage (GTDB taxonomy): Bacteria > Actinomycetota > Actinomycetes > Streptomycetales > Streptomycetaceae > Streptomyces > Streptomyces lomondensis. The sequence goes on along the minus strand of NZ_BMWC01000003.1, from coordinate 717,133 downwards.
CGGCCGGCACCAGGCGCCGCCGGCCGCGGCGCGCACCGCCGGTCAGGGCCTCGACCCGGGCGGCGACACCGGCCGCCGTGTGCGGGAGCCGCGTGGCGTGGTCGGGTGCCAGGCAGTCGGCGATCAGCCGCCTCAGGTCGTCGTCGAGGCCGGCGTCGAGCCGCAGGGGTGCGGTGCCGCGGGCGTAGGCCTGGGCGGCCAGCGAGCGGGCCCGGGCCGTCGCGCCCGGGAAGGGGTGGAGGCCGCCGGTGAGGACCTGGTGGGCGAGGACGCCGAAGGCCCAGATGTCGGCCGTGGGGCGGACGACGGCGCCCTCGGTGCCGGTGCGCTGGGACCACCACTCGGGCGGCAGGTGGTCGAGGGTGCCGAGCGGCGGCAGATGGGCGTGGGTGCCGTCGAGTTCGGCGGCCAGCCCGAAGTCCGCGAGCCACACCTGCCCGTCCGGGCCCAGCAGGACGTTGGCGGGCTTGAGGTCGCCGTGCACCCAGCCGGCGGCGTGCATATGGGCGAGTCCGGCGGCGACTCCGCGCAGGACGCGATCGGCGCCGTCGATCGACCGGCCGGTCCCGGCGGCGTCCAGTACGTCCTTCAGGCTGGCCTCGGCCCGGTCCATCACCAGCGCGATCGCCCCGTCCAGGGCGGGCAGCTCCGGCGCCTCGACGGTGCACACGGCGTGGGTGCGCACGAGGTTCGGGTGGTCGGCCTCCGCGCTGAACCGGACCTCGCGGGCCACGAGTTCGCCGAGCGCGGCGCGCTGGCCGGGGCCCAGGGCACCGGTCGGGAGCACCTTGACCGCCGCGGGCGTGCCGTCGGCGACCATACGGGCCTCGTACACGGTGCCCCAGCCGCCGGAGCCGATGACCTCGCCCACCTCCCAGTCCTCGATCCGGAAGCCTTCCGGGAGACGGGGCGGCCGGGGTGCCTCCAGGTCGTCGTCCTGGTCGTCGTCCCGGGCGTCGGGCGTGGTCGTCATGCTCCGGCCTCCTGCGCGGTGAGGCGGCCGGCGCCGCGGGGCGGCAGCAGGCCGAGGTGCTCCTCGCGCACCAGGCCGAAGCGCAGGGCGACGGAGGCGAGCCGGGCGCGCTTGGCGCCGGTGCGGCCGCCGTCGGTCCCGGTCGCGGTCTCCTCGCCGAGGTCCAGGCGGAGTTTGGCGAAGGCCAGGTAGTCGATGTGGTAGTTGACCGCGGAGCGGGTCAGGTCCCGGCAGGACTCCAGCGGGCGCAGCCGCTCCACGATCTGCCCGACGCCGGGCAGCGCCGAGTCGGAGGGGTCGCGCAGCCGCGGTTCGCACAGGGCCACCAGGACGAGGAAGTACTTCGACGTGGGGTCCAGGGCGAAGGGATGGACGGTCTGTTCGCCGCCGCCGGGCGCGGACTGCTCGCCGAGGTAGGCGTGCTGGGGTGCGAACACCTTGAAGGTGGCGGTGCCGGACAGGGCGGGGAGCACCACGCGGGAGAACTCGAAGGGCACGGGCGCGCCGAGCCGCCCGGGGGCGACGGTGAGGTACTCGCCGGCCCCCTCCAGGTTCTCCACCACGTACGACACGCTGCGGCTGAAGTTGGACAGCCGCCAGTAGTCCCCGGCCGCTTCCAGTTGCCCGGCCCGGCGGGAGATGCCGGGGTCGGTCAGGACGATGCGCACCCCTGTCCCGCCGCGACCGAAGTCCGCGATGTCCCCCGGCCCCAGGTGGATCAGTTCGGGACTGCCCGGCTCGTCCGCGCCCCACTGCGCCGGACCGGGCAACTGCACGATGATGGTTTCCACGCGGACTCCCCCGCTGATGACGCCCCCGATTTGGTCGCCAGGATTGTACGGTCGGATTCCGCTTGCCGCGGAGCCGGCGGGGCCCGGATCAGCGGCCGTTTTCCGGACGCCGTGCGACGAACACGAACTCCCGGCCCGGCCGGTCGGGCGCGTCGCGCACGTCCTCGACCGTGTAGCCCTGGGCGGTGAGTTCCGCCTCGACCTCCGGCCGCTCACGGAAGCGCAGCGTCGAGTCCGACGTCAGCACCTGGCCGTCTGCGGCGAACACGTAGGTCCACCGGAACGTCACCAGCGGCCCGCTCACGTCGAGCAGTTCGACCCAGGACTCGACGGCGCCGGCGCCGGGGACGTCCGTCACGGTGTACGTGGCGTCGCGGTTCCACTCCTCCCAGGCGCGGCGGGCCGGGATCCGGGTCTCGAACACCAGGCGCCCGCCGGGCCGCAGCGCCGCACGCGCCCCGCGCAGGGTGCGCCGCCAGTCCTCGGCGCCGACGATCGCCTGGGCGGCGTTGCCCGTCATCGTCGCGAGGTCGGCGGCGAGCGGCGGGAGGGTGGTCGCGTCGCCGTGGATCCACCGCACCCGCTCGCCGCCCGGCTTGCCACGCGCCACGTCCAGGGACGCCCGGGCGGGGTCGACGCCGACGACCTGGACACCGCGTGCGGCGAGCAGCAGCGCGAACACGCCTGTTCCGCAGCCGATGTCGAGCACCTGACGCGCCCCGAACTCCTCCGCCATGCGCAGATACGGGTCGAGGTCGCCGCGGTCGGGGTCGAGCGGGTCGTAGACCGCGGCGAGCCGCGGATGCCGGAAGCACTCGTCAGCCATGCACCCGACGGTACGAAGGGCGGCCCCGTGCGGCCACCGGATTCCGGGTCAGCCGAGGCAGATGACGAGCAGGCAGAGTTCCTTGGACTGCGGGTCGGAGGGAGACGCGGCGGGCGGAGTGGTGCTCGGCGCGGGCGGGGGTGTCGTGGGGGACTCGGGCTGCTGCGCGTCCGACTGGGTCTCACTGGCCGGCGGTGTCGTCGGCTCGGTGACCTTCGAGGCGGACGAACCGGCGTTGCCGGTGACCGTGTCGACGGTGCTCGGGGCAGTGGTTCGCCGCTTCGGGGTCGTCAGCGGCAGCTCGCGCGGCGTGGTGGCCGCCTCCGTCCGCGTGTCCGCCGGCGTGGTGCGGGGGTCCGCCGCCCGGGGCTGCTGGTGGCGCGAGGCGCGGCCGGCGTGCGGCGGGGTGGTGGGCGAGGAGCGCGGGGTGTCGTACTGCTTCGACGTCGGCTCCGTGTGGGCCGGGGCCTCTCCCTCGGCGCCGCCCATGGTCGTGTCCTCCGGCACGGTGGCCGCCCGCACGCCGGGCGACGCGTTGCCGTCCATCGAGGCGACGGTCAGCCCGCCGCCGACGAGCGCGACGGCGGTCGCCACCACGGCCCGGCGCTGGTTCTTCTTCCAGCGGGCCATCTGACGGCGCCGGGCCGCCCGCCCCTGGGGCCGGGCCTCGTAGCCCTCGGGGGTGTCGGTGTCCGGGGAGCCGGGCCCGTCGGACGAGCCGGTGTCCTGGCCCTGCGTGCCGGTGCCGGGCTCGTCCCACACGGTCCCGTCGTGCCACGTACCGGTGGCGGCCGGGTACTCCCAAGCGGCCGGGGCGGTCGCGGGGGCCGGGCCGGTACGGCCGTCGTCGGCGGAGGGGTCGATGTCCGGGGCGTAGGCGCCGCACCCCGGGCAGACCAAGGCGCCGTTGAGGTGCCGACGGCACGAGGAGCAGTAGTCCATGTGTGGTCTTCCCGATCTGGCTGTGCCGGCGGCTTGCCGGCCGCGGCCTGGTCACGTTCGCACGTGGGATCGAGCCGTAACGCTAACGAGACTTTGGAAGGGTGGTGTGCAGTCTGTGTGACACCCCTGCACAGATCCTCTGGATCTCACGTGAGCCATATGTGACTCGTGAGTAAAAGCGGCGGGGTCCGGGCAAGCTCGTCCGCCGCCCCGGGACGGACGGGCGGCGCCCGCGCCCGGCACCGGTTCTCGTCGCCAACTCGCCTGATTCTCCCGGGAATCGACGCACAACCCTTTGGACGCGCCGCGGGTCACACCATGCAGGAGCAACCACCTCGAAGAGTTGCAAGGGGGAAATATGAGATTCGCCCGTTCTGCCCTGGCCGCGTCCGCCGTGGCGGCGCTGTCGGTGGGGACCATGACCGCTGTGGCGTCGCCGGCCTCCGCCGCGCCCAACACGACTCCGCAGAAGGTCTGCGGAAGCGCCTACAAGACGGTCAACTCCGCGGCCGTCGGCTCGCTGGGGACCGTCTACCTGACCTACAACGCCTCCAACGGCCAGAACTGCGTCGCGACCATCCGCAACAACCCGGGCACGGCCGTGAACATGTCCGCCTGGATCTACGTCCCGGACACCGAGGAGAGCGACTACGACGAGGGCGTCTTCACGTCGTACGCCGGACCGACGTACGTCTACGGCAAGGGCCACTGCGTGGACTGGGGCGGCAGCATCGCCAACACCTACGTCCAGGTGTACGGCTCCAACTGCGGCGCCCTGAAGGAACACCGGGTCACCTTCACCCGCTGACCCCCTCCAGCCGGGCCACCACACTCCTCCGCCGCGCGGCGGGGGATGTGGTGGCCCGGTCTCCGTTGTCCGGGGCGCTCGGCGGGCGCCGGGCCTCGGTTACCTGTTGATCCTGGGCTGGTACGGCCGGGCCCTCCCTCGCACGACCTGACGGTGCTCGCCCAGGGCCACGTCGGCTCCGCACCGGACGCCCGGCATCGCGCCCACGCCGGGTTCGCCCGCCGCCACGACCTCTCACCTCCCTGCGCGAACGAACTTCCCTATGTTTCCCATCGAATTACTAGGAATATCTTGACGCCGTCCAGCAGGGTTGCGCAGGATGAAGGACATGGCCCGTACGCAGCAGCGACTCGTTCGTCGTCGGCATGTCGACTTCTGTCGCGTCGTCAGCGCCGCCTGCTGCCGCGCGTAAGGCACGCCGCGCCCGCGTTCGCCCGTGCCGCCCCGCTCCTCCTTTCCCCCAGCAGGACAGCCCCGACAACCCCCCACCCTGCCCCCGACCTCGAGGAGCCCCCGCCATGGGCGTTGCCACCGCGCCGTCCGGCCCCGCCGCGGAACCCGACCGGACCGGGCCCGGCCGTACGCACTGGCTGCGCGTGGCCCGCGAGGCGGCGGAGGACCTGGCCACGGACGCGGTGGCCAGGGAGCAGGCGGGCAAGGCCCCGTTCGACGAGGTGTCCCGGCTGCGCGAGGCGGGGCTGCTGACGCTCCTCATACCGGCGGCACACGGGGGAGGCGGCGCGGACTGGCCCACGGCCTACGCCGTCGTACGGGAGATCGGCGCGGCCGACGGCGCGATCGGGCAACTGCTCGGCTGTCACTACGTCACGTCGTGGAGCGCCCGGTTCTTCGCCGAGCCGGCTCGCGCCGCGCGGGTCGAGCAGCGGTCCGCGGCGGAGCAGTGGTGCTGGGGTGCCGGTCTCGCCCCCAAGGAACCGCCTCTGACGCTCGCCGGAACCGCTGACGGCCAGGTGCTCGACGGCCGGCAGAGCTACGCCACCGGCGTCCTGGTCGCCGACCGCCTCGCCGTGCGGGCCGTGCGGGCCGACACCGGCGAACCGCTCGCCGTCGTCGTCGATCCCGCCCGTCCCGGTGTGCGGATCGACGGCGACGCCGACCCGTTCGGCCAGCGGCTCGCGGCGGGCGGAAGCGTGGAGTTCGACGCGGTACCGGTCGCGGCCGACGACGTACTCGGGCCTCTGCCGGCGGACGAGGACACGCTGTCTCCCCTGGCCGCCCTGGCCTCTCCGGTCGGGCGTCTCGTCTCCGTCCAGCTCCTTCTCGGCATGGCCGAGGGGGTGCTCGCCGAAGCCCGGGAGTACAGCAGGGCGGGTCAGGCGCCCGGGCATCCCGCCCGGCCGGCCGGCACGCCCCACGACCCCCAGGTGCTGGCCGCCTACGGAGAACTCACCGTCCTCACCCGCTCCGCGTCCGCGCTCACCGACCAGGCGCTGCACGCCGTGCACGGCGGCCTGACCCGCGGCGAGGACCTCACGTACGACGAGTACGCGGACATCTCCGTCCTCGTGGCCATGGCCGAGGCCGCCGCCTCCAGGGCCGCGCAGGAGTGCACCACCCGTGCGCTCGACATCGTCGGCACCCGCTGCACCTCCGCGCGGCTGGGCTTCGACCGCTTCTGGCGCAATGCCCGGACCCACACCCTGTACGAGCCCGTCGCCCACCGGCTCCGCGACGTCGGCGACCACTTCCTCAACGGCGCCCACCCTCCGTTCGCCCTGCCCGCCTGAACCGGCCGCCCCGCACGCCCGGCCACGCGATAATGCACGCATGCGGATCTCAGCCAGGGCGGACTACGCGGTACGGGCCGCGCTGGAGCTCGCCGCGTCACGGGACGACCTGCCACTGAAGGCCGAGGCCATCGCCGACGCCCAGGACATCCCTCACAAGTTCCTGGAAAGCATCCTGAACGACATGCGCCGGGGCGGTCTCATTCTCAGCCAGCGCGGCGGCAACGGCGGCTACCGGCTGGCCGGGCCCGCGGAGTCCATCAGCATCGCCGACGTCATCCGCGTCGTGGACGGACCGCTGGTCTCCGTGCGCGGGGTCCGCCCGCCGGACCTGTCCTACACCGGCCCCGCCCAGTCGCTGCTCCCCCTGTGGATCGCACTGCGGTCCAACGTGCGCGAGATCCTGGAGGGCGTGTCGCTCGCCGACGTCGCGTCGGCCCGACTGCCCCCCGACGTCTCCGCGCTGACCGACGCCCCGGGAGCCTGGACCAACCCCTGACACCCGGGACCCCAGCGCGCCGAGTCCGGCGCGCGGGGCATGCGGGCTTCGGCCTTCGACCCGGGCACCATCGACTCCATGCCCAGGACGGAGAAGAACGACAGGACGGCGCCGCTGCATCCGCGCATCGCAGGTCGAGGGTCGGACGGCGGACCCGTGGACCGGTGTGCGGGTCAGGCCCAGGCCGTCACCGGCACGAAGGAACTGTCCTGGCGGAACAGGTCCGTTCCGTTCGAGCGTTCCACGCGGAGCTGGTAGGCGTAGTGGCGCAGGTAGTGCCCGGGGTAGTTGTACGACTCGAAGCGGACGGAGCCCGACGCCGTACCGGCCCGGAGGACGAACGTGGCGTCCTTGGCGAACGTGCTCGTGCCGTCGTTCGCGTCGAAACGGGCCCGGAAGTCCCAGTGGCGCAGGTAGTTGCCGGCCGCGTCGCGGAAGGAGTAGCCGCTGCCGTCGGCCAGCCCGGCGACGACCGTGAAGGTGGCGGCCTGCTTCTCGGCGGTGGTGCTGGAGCCGCTGACGACGGGCAGGTTGAGGAGCGCGGACTGCTGCTGCCAGTAGCGGGTGGAGTAGTTGGCCGAGCGGAAGGACCGCGTGACGTTCTTCGCCAGGCTCGGGCCGCCCGCGACCGTCTCCTTGACCACCGTGAAGTGCCGTGCCGTGCCGGAGATCCCGGGCAGCGCGGCCGGTGCCGACCAGGTGGCGAAGGTGTCGTGGCTGTCGCTGTAGTAGTAGTTCCCGTCGCCGTAGCCGTCGAAGAAGATCCGCCAGCCGCCGTTGTCGAGCCGCACCAGGGCCGGGCCCTCGCGGTAGCTGCCCCAGCCCGCCCAGTCGCCCGTCCTGCGGATCGTGTACGGGCCGGCGAGGTTCGAGGCGGTGGCGTACTCGATGTACTTCGTCGTCTCGTTCTTCGGGAAGGCGTGGTACGTCGAGCCGATCTTCACGATGAACGTGTCGATGTGGTTGGCCCCGATGCCGGAGAGCGCCACCGGTGAACTCCACGCCGTGAGCGCCGAGTTCGTGGCCCGCAGCAGATACGGCGTGAAGATCCACTCGTCGTTCGTGGTGGAGCAGGACACGATGATGTTCACGCTGCCGTCGCTGTCGACGAACCACTCGGGCGCCCAGGCGCGGGACAGGTTCGCCACGGGGACGGTGTAGTCGTAGAGGAACGTCCAGTTGACGCGGTCGGAGCTGCGGGCGAAGCCGATGGTCCGGCTGGTGTCCTGCCAGGTGCGGGTGGTGTAGGTGACGTAGTAGTAGCCGTCGGTGTGCCGGATGACGCTCGCGTCGCGGATGCGGCCCGCGGGCGGGGTGTACGCGGAGGCGCGCAGCAGGCGGAAGTCGGTGGCGTCGTCCGACTGGTAGACGTTGACCGTGCCGTCGTTGCTGTTGAGGAACGGGACGATCGTGTAGCGGGTGGCGGAGCCGTTCGGGGGCGCGGCGGCCAGCGCGCTGCCGAGCAGTCCCGGCGCTTCACCCAGCAGCAGCGCCGAGGCCGGCAGGGCGGCGAGGGCGCGCAGCAGCGAACGGCGGGACGGGGCGGCGGGGTGTGGGGTCACGGGCGGCTCTCCCTTGAGCACCGGGATTCGAAATACCGAACAAGGTTCGGCAACTCGATCAGAACTAGGCGCTCAGAAAGTAAGGGCGAGGCGGAGGGCCGTCAATGGTTTGAACAGGAGCGGATGAGCCAAGTGAGGAGATGTGGCCTGTGGGTGAATTTCCACTCCAGCCGTCGGCGTTCCCCCACCGGCCACCGGACGTTACCGTTCGGTAGAGAAGCTGCTTCCGGAGGTGTCCGTATGACGCTGGACCGTGCCGCAGGCCTGGTGGAGACCGCTCGCGCGCTGGCCGCCGGGGACGTAACGTCCCGGGCGCTGGTCGAGCGGACGCTGGCGCGGATCGAGGCGGCGCAGGGCACTGTCAACGCCTTCCGGATCGTCCGGGCGGAGGCGGCACTCGCCGAGGCCGACGCGGCGGACCGGGAGCTGAACACAGGCAGTCGCAAGCCGCTGCTCGGCGTGCCCGTGGCCGTGAAGGACGACATGGACGTGGCCGGGGAGCCGACCGCCTTCGGCTGCTGCGGGGAGTTCCCGCCGGTCGCCGAGGACGGCGAGGCGGTGCGGCGGCTGCGCGCGGCCGGGGCCGTGATCGTCGGCAAGACCAACACCTGCGAGTTCGGGCAGTGGCCCTTCACCGAGGGGCCCGCCTTCGGCGCGACCCGCAACCCGTGGAGCACGGACCACACGCCCGGTGGGTCCTCGGGCGGTTCGGCCGCCGCGGTCGCCGCCGGTCTGGTGCCCGCCGCGCTCGGCTCGGACGGTGCCGGGTCGGTGCGGATCCCGGCCGCGTGGACCCATCTGGTCGGCATCAAGCCGCAGCGCGGCCGGATCTCCACCTGGCCGCGCGGCGAGTCCTTCCAGGGCATCACCGTCAACGGCACCCTCGCCCGCACGGTCGCCGACGCGGCCCTGCTGCTGGACGCGGCGAGCGGCAACCACGCGCAGGACCCGCACCAACCCCCCGCCGTCGACGTGTCGGCGGCCGTCGGCCGCGACCCCGGGCGGCTGCGCATCGCGCTCTCCCTCAAGCCGCCGTTCACCGCCGTGCCCGCCCGCCTCCTGCCGGAGGTCCGCGTCCGGGTCGTCGAACTCGCCGAGCGGCTCGCCGCGTTGGGGCACACGGTCGAGGAGGCGGACCCGCCGTACGGGCAGATCGGGCTGACGTTCGTGCCGCGCGCCACGGCCGGGATCGCCGAGCGGGTGGGCGAGGCGCCCTTCCCGGCGCTGCTCGACCGGCGTACCCGGGAGGCGGCCCGGCTGGGCCGGCTGCTCGCCGGGGCCCCGCTGCGGGCGGCCCGGCGGGCGGAGGCCGTGCTGCACCGCCGTATCGGCGCGTTCTTCACCTCGTACGACGTCGTTCTCGCGCCCACGACCGCCGCTCCCCCGCCCCGCATCGGCGCCCTGCTCGAACTCAGCGGCTTCGCCACCGACCGGGCGATGATCGCGGCCTGCCCGTACGCCTGGCCGTGGAACGTGCTGGGCTGGCCGGGGATCAACGTGCCCGCCGGTTTCACGCCGGACGGCCTGCCCGTGGGAGCCCAGCTGCTCGGCCCGGCGAACAGCGAGCCGCTCCTGGTGCAGGTGGCCGCGCAACTGGAGGCGGAGCTGCGCTGGGCCGAGAAGTGGCCGGCGCCCCCGGTCACGGCACGTTCCGCTGCCGCCTGAGCGACCGTACGCTGTCCCCATGGCGGACGCGTCGATGGTCGGGCTCATGGGGCGGGTCACCGGAACGGTGGGGCCCGGGCTGGTCGGCGAGGTGATCGTCCGCGTGCGCGGCGGCGCCGAGCACTTCCTCGCCCACCCCGCCTCCGCGGCGGACCGCATCGAGCCGGGCACGGTCGTGATGGTGGTCGAGTACCTGCCCCCGAGAACCGTCTACGTCACGGCGGCGTACGACAGTTGAGACCGCTGCGACGCAGGTGAGAGCTGTACGCGTCAAGGTTTGGGCAAGGATGCGCGGGTGTCTGTACCCGGGCCCCGCGCAGGAGCACACTCCCCTTCGTTCGGTGCCGAGAGGGCACCATGCAGAGGGGGCGAATGCCGATGGTCGTCGGCGTCGTGGCGGGGGCGGCGGTTGCCGCCGTCCTCGTTCTGATCGGTCTGTTCAAGCTGATGTGGCGGGTCGCCGAACCCAACGAGGCACTGATCATCTCCGGTTCCAAGCACCGCACCGAGGGCCTGGAGGAGGGCATGGGATTCCGCATCGTCACCGGGCGCGGCACCCTCGTGATGCCCGGTGTGCAGGCGGTGCGCAGGCTCTCGCTCGATCTGAACGAGACGGAACTCCAAGTCGACTGCGTGACCCACCAGGGCATCCCGCTGAAGGTGCGGGGCGTGGTCATCTTCAAGGTGGGCGACGACTTCGTGTCGATCGCGAACGCCGCCCGCCGGTTCCTCGACCAGCAGAAGCTGATGTCGGAGCGGGTGCACAACGTCTTCGCCGGTCATCTGCGGTCCATCGTGGGCGGGTTGACGGTCGAGGACATGATCCGGGACCGGGAGAAGCTCACCGGGCAGACGCGTGCCGCGTGCGGCACGGAGATGGAGAAGCTGGGCCTGATCGTGGACTCGCTCCAGATCCACGAGATCGAGGACCCGACCGGGTACATCCAGAACCTGGCGATGCCGCACGCGGCGGCCGTGCAGCGGGACGCGCGGATCGCCCAGGCGGAGGCGAACCGGCTGGCCACCGAGGCGGAGCAGCAGTCGTTCGCGCGGATGGCGGAGGCCACCCGGGACAGCGAGATCCTCCAGGCCGGCTAGGGCCTGTCGTTTGGATCACGCCGCAGACGCGGGGTCTGGCACGCGCATCTGCCGCGTTGTCGTCGGTCCCCGACGCTCCGCGTCGACTCCCTCCTCCGCCTTGCAGCTGCACGCTCCCCCAAGCTCTCGGCTGCGCTCGAGCAGGGAGGTACCCCCATGACCCCGCTCACCGGCACTGAACAGCACCGTCACTTCCCTGCGACCTGATCCAAACGACAGGCCCTACCAGGCCGAGCGCGACAAGGCGGCCGCCAAGGCCCGGCAGGCCGGACCGCTCGCCGAGGCCGGCGCCCGGCAGGAGGTCGTCGTCCAGGAGACGCGGGTGGCGGAGCTGGAGGCACACCGGCGCGAGCAGCAGCTCCAGGCGGACGTCCGCAAACCCGCCGACGCGGCGGCCTACGAGACGCGCACGCTGGCCGAGGCCGAGCGCGACGCGCGGATCTCGGCGGCCGAGGCCCGGGCGAAGGAGACGGAACTCGCCGCCGCGGCCGAGGCGACCCGGGTCAAGACGGCCGCGGGCGCCGAGGCCGAGGCGACGAAGGCGCGGGGTGCCGCGGCCGCGCAGGCGACCCGGGCGACCGGTGAGGCCGATGCGGCTGCCGCGCAGGCCAGGGGCCTGGCCGAGGCCGAGGCGGCCAAGGCCAAGGGCCTCGCGGAGGCAGAGGCCATCAAGGCCCGCGCCGCCGCCCTCGCCGAGAACCAGGAGGCCGTCGTCGCCCAGCAACTCGCCGAGAACTGGCCGGAGATCGTGCAGGCCGGCGCGTCCGCCTTCGGCAACGTCGACAACATGGTGGTGCTGAACGGCGCCGACGGCATGGCGGACCTGTTCGCCAAGGCCCTCACCATGGGCGGCACGGGGCTCGGCCTGGCCCGTCAGCTGCTCGCGTCGATGGACCGGAACGGGCAGGAGCCGACGGAGGCCTCGCCGCTCAACGGGCTGGCCCAGAAGGTGCCGATGGACGACAAGTGACCCTGCGGACACGCACCCGGGGGCAGCCCTTAGGGTGCCCCCGTGACCGCGTTTACCGACGAGAACGTCCCCGGCCGCCACGGCCCGTCCGCCACCGTCCAGGCCGACCCGCGCGAGGTGGGCCGGGTGCGCACGGAGTACTCGCCCGCGCACGACGGCGACCCCGACCCCGGCGAGATCGTCTGGACGTGGGTCCCCTTCGAGGAGAACGACGGCCGGGGCAAGGACCGCCCGGTGCTCGTGGTCGCCCGCGAGGCCGGCGGCACGTTCCTCGCCGTGCAGCTGTCCAGCAAGCGGCACGACGGCGACCGGGAGTGGGTGCCGATCGGCAGCGGTCCCTGGGACCGGTCCGGCCGGGACTCCTGGGTCGACATCGACCGGGTCCTGCGCCTGCACGAGGACGGCATGCGCCGGGAGGCCTGCGCGCTGGACCGCATGCGGTTCAACCTGGTCAGGCACCGGCTGCGGGAGCGCTACGGCTGGACCTGAAAGGTCTTCTCGAAGGCGGCCCGCACCACCTGGCCGGGCGTGCGGTCCAGCACCCCGAACACCACGTGCTCGAAGGTCTCCGAGAACCGTCCGCCGGACCCCAGCAGTCCCCGGAACGCCCCCGCCACCTGGGCCGGGTCGTTGCGGAACACCCCGCATCCCCAGGCGCCCAGCACCAGCCTGCGGTAGCCGTGGGCCGCTGCCGTCTCCAGGACGCGTTCGGCCCGGACGGCGAGGGCCCTCGGCAGCTCGGCCGCCCGCTCGGGGGCCGTACGGAGCACCACGCCCGCGTTGGGCGCGGCCGAGGTGAGGAAGCCGGCGGTGTGCGGCCTGTCCAGCAGGGCGCCCCGGTCGTCGCGGAAGACGGGCACGGCGGGTGAGTGGATGACACGGTCCGTGTAGAACGGGTCGCGGTGGGCGCGGTGGTGGTCGTAAAAGGCGCGGGCCTCCAGCAGGCAGGTGTAGAGCGCCGAGGCCCGGCACAGGGCCTCCTCCCGGGCCTGGGCGCCGTTCAGGTAGCCGCCGCCGGGATTGCGGGCCGAGGCGAAGTTCAGGACCGCCACGTCGCCGCCGAGCCTTCGCGCGGCCTCCAGGCTGCTCTCGCCCGTGACCTCGACCAGCGTCCCTGTCACCCGGACGGAGGGCACCGGCACCGGTTCCGGTCCGTACACGCGCGTGCCCTCCCGCGCGGCCCGGAGCGCCGCCGCGATCGACACCTCGCGCCCGTCCGGAGCCCGGTAGGCCCCCGCCGCCACGATCTGCTCGGTCTGCCGGGCGACCTCGCGCAGGCGCGCGCTCACGGCGCGACCCCCGTACGCGCCGCGACCGCGTGCCGCGCGGTCCTGCTTGTCGTGCTCACGCAGGCATCGTGGGTGATGCCGGAACCCCGGCGCAACGGAGTTTTCGTGGCCGGAGAACACCGGGGAAAGCGCCGGGAAACGCCCGGATGGACCGGATGACCGACCCGGAACGCCCCGGTTCGCACCCTTGTGCCGAGCGACAGGAGGGGCTTGGGTGGGATGAGTGATCCCGGTTCGGGCCGTCGGAGAGCCCGGACCGGTGGCATGGTGGAATCTCAGGAGGATCCCTATATGCCTGATTCGCCCACTGCAGCGGCGGGCGGCTGTACCCAGCCACGCGCCGCACTGTCCGAAGCGGACGTCGAGGCCCTGGTGCGCGGCATCTGCTTCAAGACCGGCCCGCCGCGCCGCCTCGGGGTCGAGGTGGAATGGCTCGTCCACGAGCTGCGCGCACCGCAGCTCCCCGTCGCACCCGAACGACTCGAAGCGGCCTACGCCGCACTGCGGACCCTGCCCCTGAGGTCGGCGCTCACCGTGGAGCCCGGCGGCCAGCTGGAGCTGAGCTCGCCCCCCGCCGCCTCGCTGACGGAATGCGTCCGCACCGTCTCCGCCGACCTCGACGCCGTCCGCGCGGTTCTGCGCGAGGACGCCCTCGCCCTCGTCGGCATCGGCCAGGATCCCTGGCACGAACCCCGCCGGTTCCTGCGCGAACCGCGCTACGACGCCATGGAGGCGTGCCTGGACCGCACGGGCCCCGCCGGCCGCGCCATGATGTGCACCTCCGCCTCCGTGCAGGTGTGCCTGGACGCCGGCCACGAGGAGCCCGGGCCCCAGGGCCTGGTGCGGCGCTGGTGGCTGGCCCATCATCTGGGGCCGGTCCTGGTGGCCGCGTTCGCCAACTCCCCGCTCGCCGGGCACCGGCCGACCGGCTGGCTGTCCACCCGGCAGCTGCTGTGGACCCGGATCGGCGCCGGCCGGGCGGGCGGACCGCCGCTGGACGCCGACCCGCGCGGCGCCTGGGCCGGGCACGTGCTGGACTCCCCCGTGATGTGCGTCCGGCGGGACGGCGCGCCCTGGGACGTCCCGGAGGGGCTGACGTTCCGGGAGTGGATCCGTACGGGGGTGCCGAGGCCGCCCACGCGGGAGGACCTGGACTACCACGTCACGACGCTGTTCCCGCCGGTCAGGCCGCGCGGCCATCTCGAACTGCGCATGATCGACGCGCAGCCCGGGGACGACGGCTGGATCGTGCCGCTGGCCGTGACGGCGGCGCTGTTCGACGACCCGGAGGCCGCCGAGACCGCCTACCGGGCCGTGAAGCCGCTGGCCGAACGGACGCTGGGGATGCCCGCGCCGCACAACCCGCTGTGGCTCGACGCGGCCCGGCGCGGCCTGGCCGACGCCGAACTGCGCGAGGTGGCCGTCACGTGCTTCACGACCGCGCTGGACGCCCTGCCCCGGCTCGGCGCCGGGCCCGAGGTCACGGACGCCGTCACCGCCTTTCTGGACCGCTATGTCGTCCTGGGCCGCTGCCCCGCCGACGACCTGCTCGACCGACAGCGCGGCAGGGACGGTCGCGCCCACGGGAAGGACTTCCGCCCATGACCCACACCGAGCCCGCTGCCGACACCGGGACCGTGGACCCCGAGGCGCTCCGCGAGCGGGCGGTCGCCTCGCTGGTCGTCGCCCGCGACCGCACGACCCTGCTGACGAGCTGCGTCGAGGACCCCGACCTGACCGCGCAGCACTCGCCGCTGATGTCGCCGCTGGTGTGGGACCTCGCGCACATCGGCAACCAGGAGGAGCAGTGGCTCCTGCGGGCCGTCGCCGGGCGGGAGGCGATACGGCCCGAGATCGACAGCCTTTACGACGCCTTCGAGCACCCCCGGGCCGACCGGCCCAAGCTGCCGCTGCTGCCCCCGGAAGAGGCCCGTCGCTACGCGGCCGACGTGCGGGGCCGGGCGCTGGACGTGCTGGAGAAGGCCGCGTTCCACGGGACGCGGCTGACAGAGGCCGGGTTCGCCTTCGGCATGATCGCGCAGCACGAACAGCAGCACGACGAAACCATGCTGATCACCCATCAGCTCCGCAAGGGCCCGCAGGCCCTGACCGCCCCGGACCCGGAGCCGGTGCCGCTGTTCACCGGACGGTCCGAAGTCCTCGTGCCCGGGGGCCCGTTCACGATGGGCACCTCCACCGAGCCCTGGGCCCTGGACAACGAGCGCCCCGCGCACCGGCGCGAGGTGCCGCCGTTCTATATCGACACCACCCCGGTGACGAACGCCGCGTACCAGGCGTTCATCGAGGACGGCGGCTACGCGAATCCGCGCTGGTGGGCGCCGGAGGGCTGGGCGCACATCCGCAAGCACGGCATCACCGCCCCGCTGTTCTGGCGGCGCGACGGCAGGCAGTGGCTCAGGCGCCGCTTCGGCGTCACCGAGGTCGTCCCGCCCGACGAGCCCGTGCTGCACGTGTGCTGGTACGAGGCCGACGCCTACGCCCGCTGGGACGGCCGCCGGCTGCCGACCGAGGCCGAGTGGGAGAAGGCGGCGCGGTACGACCCGGCCGGTGACCGCTCGACGCGCTACCCGTGGGGCGACGCCGACCCGGGGCCCGAGCACGCCAACCTCGGCCAGCGGCATCTGCGTCCGGCGCCCGCCGGGAGCTATCCGGCCGGTGAGTCGCCGCTCGGCATACGGCAGCTGATCGGTGACGTGTGGGAGTGGACGGCGAGCGACTTCCTGCCGTACCCGGGGTTCCGGGCGTTCCCGTACAAGGAGTACTCGGAGGTGTTCTTCGGGCCCGAGTACAAGGTGCTGCGCGGCGGTTCGTTCGCGGTGGACGCGGTGGCCTGCCGGGGCACGTTCCGCAACTGGGACTACCCGATCCGGCGGCAGATCTTCTCCGGGTTCCGCACGGCCCGCTCGGAGGACGTCTGATGTGCCGTCATGTGGCGTACGTAGGACCGGCGGAGCCGCTCGGCCGGCTCCTGGTGGAGCCCCCGCACGGCCTGTACCGGCAGTCGTGGGCGCCCCGGCACCAGCGGTACGGGACGGTCAACGCGGACGGTTTCGGCGTGGGCTGGTACGCCGAGGGCGACCCGGTGCCGGCCCGCTACCGCCGGGCCGGGCCCGTCTGGGCGGACCTGTCGTTCGCCGATCTCGCCCGGGTCGTACGGACCACCGCGCTGCTCGCCGCAGTGCGGGACGCGACCCTGTCGGGCGCGGACGCCGAGGCCGCGGCGGCACCGTTCGCCGCGGGGACCTGGCTGTTCAGCCACAACGGGGCGGTCAGGGGCTGGCCCGGTTCGCTCGCGCCGGTGTCCCGGAGCCTGCCGCCCGAGGACCTGCTGTCGCTGGAGGCCCGCAACGACTCGGCGCTCGTCTGGGCGCTGGTGCTGGCCCGGCTGCGCGGGGGCGACGAGGAGGGCCAGGCGCTGGCCGAAACGGTCCTGGAGGTCGCCGCCGCGGCCCCCGGTTCCCGGCTCAACCTCCTCCTCACCAACGGCGACACCATCACCGCGACCGCCTGGGGCGACACCCTCTGGTACCTCACCCGGCCCGGCGGCGGCACCGTCGTGGCCTCCGAGCCCTACGACGACGATCCGCACTGGCAGGCGGTCCCCGACCGCACCCTGCTCGCGGCGAGCCGCACGGACGTGCTGCTGACGCCGCTCAAGGACCTCCCGGACGCAACTCCCAAGGAGCCCCGTACGTGAGCCCGTTCCACCTCACCCGCACCCTGCCCGAGGACGCCACGGACGCCGCGCTGCGCGCCGACGTCCACCGGGGCCTGACAGGCCACCCGAAGACGCTGCCGCCGAAGTGGTTCTACGACGCCCACGGCAGCGACCTGTTCGAGCAGATCACCGAACTGCCCGAGTACTACCCGACGCGCGCCGAACGGGAGATCCTCGTCGACCGCTCGGGCGACATCGCCGCGGCGACCCGGGCCCGCACCCTGGTCGAGCTGGGCTCCGGCTCCTCCGAGAAGACGCGGCACCTGATCGACGCCCTCACCGGCCTGCACACCTACGTCCCCGTCGACGTCTCCGAGAGCGCCCTCACCCAGGCCGGGCAGGCGCTCGCCGCCGAGCGGCCGGGGCTCGACGTGCACGCGCTGATCGCCGACTTCACCGCCGAGCTGACGCTGCCGGACACGCCGGGGCCCCGGCTGGTGGCGTTCCTCGGCGGCACGATCGGCAACCTGCTGCCCGCCGAGCGCGCCGCGTTCCTGGCCTCGGTGCGGGCCCTGCTCGCCCCGGGCGACGCCCTGCTGCTCGGCACGGACCTGGTCAAGGACGAGGAGGTGCTGGTCCGGGCGTACGACGACGCGGCCGGAGTGACGGCCGCGTTCAACAAGAACGTCCTGACCGTGATCAACCGTGAGCTCGGCGCCGACTTCGAGCCCGCCGCGTTCGACCACGTGGCGCTGTGGGACGACGGGCACGAGTGGATCGAGATGCGGCTGCGGTCCCGTACGGCGCAGACGGTGAAGGTGCCGGCGCTCGACCTCGCGGTCGACTTCGCGGCGGGAGAGGAGCTGCGCACGGAGGTGTCGGCGAAGTTCCGGCAGGAGGGGGTGCGCGCCGAACTGTTCGCGGCGGGGCTGGACCTGGCCCACTGGTGGACGGACGGCGCGGGCCGGTTCGCGCTGTCGCTGAGCGTGGCGCGCTGACGCCGGGAGCCCCTGGACGGCGGCGGGGCGGGAGACGACGTCTCGCGCTTCGCCGCCGCGTGGGGCACGGTGGAGTGACGCGCGACACACTCGCCAGAACAGGAGCAGCGGCATGTCGAACCACACCTACCGGGTCACGGAGATCGTCGGCACCTCGCCCGAGGGCGTCGACCAGGCCATCCGCAACGGCATCGGCCGGGCCTCGCAGACCCTGCGCAACCTGGACTGGTTCGAGGTGACGCAGGTCCGCGGACAGCTCGACAACGGGGAGATCGCGCACTGGCAGGTGGGGCTCAAGGTGGGCTTCCGGCTGGAGGAGACCGAGTAAAGGCCTCCGGGATCAGTCCGGCAGCGGTTCCGAGGTCGCGCGGCCCGGCTGCCTGCCCTCCGGCGGGTAGTCGCAGTCGATGCTGGTCACCTCGCGGTCGCCGTCCTCGGAGTCGACCACCGCCACGCCGGTGCAGGCCCGGCCGTGTTCGTCGGTCCAGGTGACGATCTCGCTGCGGTCGGGCTTCGCACAGCCGGTGAGCAGCAGTGCGGCGCCGAGCAGCGCCGCTCCCGCGAGCGCGCCCTTGCGGCGTCCCTTCATGGCATCCCCCGTATGTACGCGCACATGTGCGCCGGTGCTGGTGGCTCAGGGATACCCGGCGGAGGTGAACATTCCGTCACCCCAGGGTCTCAAGTCCGCCCTTCCCGCTCCTGCGCCACCCTCATCTCGGCGGACCGCGCCGCCCAGTCGGCCCGTACGACGGTGAAGCCCGCGCGCCGGGCGTCGTCGCAGACCAACTCGTCGTCGTCCACGAGGACGCGGATCTCGCGCGTGCGGGCGAGCCGCTTCAGGATGTCCAGCTTGGTGAACCGGGCGGGCCGGCGGTCGGCGTCCCGCCGCATGTAGACACGCCCCTCGGGCAGCCCCTGGGCCGCCAGCCAGTCGAGCGTGTCGCGCCGGCAGCGCTCGGGGCGCCCGGTGAGGTAGACGATCTCGCACTCCCGCGCGCTCTCCTTCACCAGCGCGATGCCCTCCGGGAGCGGCCCGTCCTGCGGCGCCGCCGAGAAGAACCCGTCCCAGTCCTTCGGCCTGCGCTCCAGGAACCGCTGCCGGTGCGCGGTGTCGGCGAGGGTGTTGTCCAGATCGAACACGGCCAGCGGGGTCTTGCTGCGGTCGTCACTCACGGTGCCCAGCCTAGAGGTGTCCGCCCGGCAACCTTCCCTTCCCCGGCGGCCACTCCTGTGCGACACCCACGCGGGAGAGACAGGAGGCCGTATGCACAACGCACGGATCTGGTCGGCGGCGCTGGCGGGGGCCGCGCTGGCCATGGCACTGACGGGGCCGGCGGCCGCCGCGGGCACGGCCCTGGTCGTGGCGCCGAACGGGGACGACGCCGCCCCCGGCACGCTCGCCCGCCCGCTGAAGACCATCCAGCGGGCGGTGGACCTGGCCAGGCCCGGGGACACCATCACCGTGCGCGGCGGGACGTACGCCCTGACCGACAACATCACCATCACCACCTCCGGGACCGCCTCCCAGCCCATCAGCCTCGCCGCCCACCCGGGCGAGCGCGTGGTCGTCGACGGCGAGAAGCTGCCCGCGAGCCACACCCCGGTCGGCGGCAGCATCCCGCGCGCCGAGCGCGGGGCGGTCCACATGGAGGCGTCGTACTGGCGGATCTCGGATCTGGAGATCGTCAACGGCCCGTACGGGGTGTACTGCGACGGCTGCGACGGCAACGTCTTCGCGCGGCTGCGCACGCACGACAACTACGAGTCCGGCTTCCAGCTCCAGGGCGATTCGAGCAACAACCAGATCCTGGACCTGGACAGCCACGGCAACCGCGACCCGCGCAAGAACGGCGAGAGCGCCGACGGCCTGGCGATCAAGGAGGGCAGCGGCACGGGCAACGTGGTGCGCGGCGCCCGGCTGTGGAACAACGTCGACGACGGCTTCGACGCCTGGGAGTTCGCCTCGCCGGTGACGATCGAGAACACGGTGGCGTACGGCAACGGCTTCAACCGCTGGAACTTCCCGGACTTCGCGGGCGACGGCAACGGCTTCAAGCTCGGCGGCGGCAGCCCCGCCCCGGCGGTGGCCCACACCGTACGCAACAGCGTCTCCTTCAAGAACGCGAAGCACGGCCTCACCGACAACGGCAACCCGGGCTCCCTCGCCCTGAGCCGCACCTCCACGTACGGCAACGGCGGTACGGGCTTCGACGCCGACGTCTCCGGCGGGACGGCCAGGCTCACCGGCAACCTGTCCGTCGCGGACCGGCGCGCGGCAGCCGTCGGCGCGAAGACCGTCGCCAGCGGCAACTCCTGGAACATCGGCGGCACCTGGGACGCCGCCTCGGTGCTGAGCACCGACCCGGGTCCGCTCACCGGGCCCCGGGCGGCGGACGGCTCGCTGCCGAAGGCACCGGCGTTCCTCGTGCCACGATCCGGCACGGCGGTCGGAGCGCGTTTCTGAACCGGCCGTTCGGGGCGCAACGCGTTTGAGACAGCCTGGCCGGAGAAATGGTCCGGACTATTCTCCGGCGGGGCCTTTTCCGCAGGCCGCCGCAGTGCCGCCGACCCTTCGGCGAGGGTGTGAACGAGCCATGGACACAAGTCAATTGACCATCACAGTTGATGGCTCAAGCACAGCACTGACATACTCCGCTTTCAGCCTCGCCACTACCCCTGGCCGGGGCTGATCGGGGGTCTCCACACAGAACCCCGAGGCCGTCCGCGTGATTCCGGACAGGAAGTTTTCCCGGTTTCACGAGCCCCCCACAGAGCCCGCACCCCCTCGGCGCGTCCGGCACCCCTCCACCCTGCGCGAAAGCCGGACACGCCACTGACTCGACGGGGTCGAGTGCGGGGCACGAAGCAGCGAAGAAGGTGCGCCTGTGCCCGAATTTCCACCGCGACGGGATGACACTCCCACATTCCCGCTCCCGCACATCGAACATACTCCACCGTCTCGCATATCCGACCATCCGGAATTTCACTCTCTGCGTCGCGCGCAGCGCCGGTTCGGCACCCGGGCGACGATCTTGTCCGTCGGCGGATTCCTGCTGTATGTGCTGCTGTCGAGTTTCGTCCCCGCGGTGATGAACCAGCCGCTGTTCGGCCACCTCACGATCGGACTCACCCTCGGTCTCGGGCAGTTCGTCATCATGGGCGTGACCGCCTGGTGCTACGTCCGGCACATGCGCACCCGGGTCGATCCGCTCGCCCGCGGCCTGCGCTCCCGGCTGCACGAGCACGAGAACCGGCGCGCCCGCTCGGCGGCGCCGCCCCAGGGGAACGGGCAGCCCCTCCAGCACGGGACGAGGGGGTTCCGCACGTGGTGACCGCGGCCGCCATCGACGACAGCAGCCTCCAGCTGACGTTCGTGCTGTTCCTGACCGTGGTCGTGATCACCCTGTTCACGGCCCTGCTGACGGCCCCTCAGCGCGACGAGATCAGCGAGTTCTACCTCGGCAACCGCGCCATGTCGCCGTTGCGCAACGGCCTCGCCATGTGCGGCGACTACCTGTCCGCCGCCACCCTGCTGGGCAGCACCGGGCTGGTCGCCCTGACCGGCTACGACGGGCTGATGTACCTCGGCGGTACCACCGTCGCCTGGATGATGGTGCTGCTGCTGATCGCCGAACCCCTGCACCGCACGGGGAAGTTCACGCTCGGCGACACGGTGGCGCTGCGCCTGCCCCGGCAGCAGCGGCCGGTGCGGGTCGCCCTGGCCGTGTGCATCCTGGCGATCGCGACGCTCTACCTGGTGGCGCAACTCGTGGGCAGCGTGGCCCTCCTGACGCAGTTCACCGGTGTGCCGAGCGGCACCACCCGCACCCTGTGCGTGGTCGTGATCGGTACCTTCGTGATCCTGTACGCCTCCCTCGGCGGCATGCCCGGAGCCACCGTCATCCAGATCATCAAGGCCGTGATGCTGATCGCGGGCGTCCTGTTCACCGCGGGCTGGGTGCTGCACCGCTTCGACTGGAACCCCAACGCCCTGCTCGAACGGGCGGCCCAGCGCAGCGGAACCGGCCTGACCTTCCTCGAACCGGGACTGCGCTACGGCGGCACCGTCAGCAACAAGCTGGACTTCCTCAGCCTCGAACTGGCCATCGTCCTGGGCCTGGCCGCCCTCCCGCACGTGCTGATGCGGCTGCTCGCCCCGCGCAGCAGCGGCGTGCTGCGCTCCTCGGTCCTGTGGGCCATCGGCCTGGTCGGCGCGGTCTGCTTCGGGGCCGGCATCCTCGGCCTCGGCGCCACCGCGCTCGTCGGCCGGGACACCATCCTGGACACGGACCGCACCGGCAACGCCTCCGTCCTCCTCCTCGCCCACGAGCTGGGCGGCAGCGTCCTCACCGCGCTGCTGACCTGCCTGGCGTATCTGACGCTGCTCGCCGTGGCGGTCGGCCTCACCCTGGCCGCGGCCTCGTCCCTCGCGCACGACCTGTACAGCGAGGTGATCCGCAAGGGCCGGGCCAGCGAGACGGAGGAGCTGACCGTCGCCCGGCTGTCCGGCGCGGTGATCGGCATCCTCGGCATGCTGCTCGCCCTCGTCGCCTGGGGGGCGAACACCGCGACGCTCGCCTTCCTCGCCTTCGCCATCGCGGCCTCCGCGATCCTGCCGACGATCATCTACACCCTCTTCTGGCGGCGCTTCTCGGCGAAGGGCGCCCTGCTCAGCCTCTACGGCGGCCTGCTCTGCTCCGTGCTGCTCGCCGCGTTCTCCCCCGTGGTCTCCTCCGCCCCGGCCTCGTTCTACCCCGAGGCCGACTTCGCCTGGTTCCCGCTCCAGAACCCCGGCATCGTCTCCATCCCGGTGGGCTTCTTCCTGGGCTGGCTCGGCACGGTGCTGGACAAGGGACCGGCCGAGGAGCCGGGCACCCACGAGGAGTTCGAGGTACGGATGCTCGTGGGCGCCGACGACTGACACGCCCTCCGGGGCACCGGTCCGGGCACCGGGGACGCGAATTGTTAATGGGATCCATTTTCATGTAGCGTCCTCGGTGCCCGTCCGTCGTTGTCCATCGAGGAGGAGCCCCATGGCTGTCCCGAAGCGGAAGATGTCCCGCAGCAACACCCGTCACCGCCGCGCCCAGTGGAAGGCCGCCACCCCGACGCTGGTACCGGTCACGATCGACGGCGTCCGTCACCTCGTCCCGCAGAACCTGGTCAAGGCCTACGAGCGCGGGCTGCTGCGCCCCGAGGGCTGAGCCGATGCCGCGCGAACGGCTGCCCGTCACCGTGCTCTCCGGATTCCTGGGGGCGGGCAAGACCACCCTGCTCAACCACGTCCTGGCCAACCGCGAGGGCCTGCGCGTCGCGGTCATCGTCAACGACATGAGCGAGGTCAACATCGACGCGACCCTGGTGCGCGGCGGCGAGGCCGCCCTGTCGCGGACCGAGGAGCGCCTCGTCGAGATGACCAACGGCTGCATCTGCTGCACCCTGCGCGACGACCTGCTGGAGGAGGTCGACCGGCTGGCCCGCGAGGGCCGCTTCGACCATCTCCTCATCGAATCGTCCGGCATCTCCGAACCGCTGCCCGTCGCGGCCACCTTCGCCTTCGCCCGCGACGACGGCGCCACCCTCGACGACGTGGCCCTGCTCGACACCATGGTCACGGTCGTGGACGCGGCCAACTTCCTCGCCGAGCTGGAGACCGGCGACGACCTGGCGGAGCGGGGCCTCGCCCCGTACGAGGACGACGAGCGCACGGTCAGCGATCTGCTCGTCGACCAGATCGAGTTCGCCGACGTGCTGGTGCTCAACAAGCTCGACCTCGTCGACGAGGAGACGGCGGCCCGGCTGCGGGCGGCCCTGACCCGGCTCAACCCGCTCGCCCGGCTGGTCCCCGCGACACACGGCCGGGTGGACCCGCGCCAGGTGCTCGGCACCCGCCTGTTCGACCTGGAGCGCGCCCAGCAGGCGCCGGGCTGGGTCCGCGAGCTCAACGGCGACCACGTCCCCGAGACCGAGGAGTACGGCATCTCCTCCACGGTGTTCCGCTCCGGACTCCCCTTCCACCCCGGGCGGTTGTGGACGTTCGTGACGAAGGAGCTGGACGGCGGCACGTACGGGCGGATCCTGCGCTCCAAGGGCTTCTTCACCCTGGCGAGCCGCCCGCGGGTGACGGGCCTGTGGTCGCAGGCCGGGGCCGTCGCCCGCTTCGAACCCTCCGCCGCGCGGGACACCGACGTGCCGCACGCCCAGGAGCTGGTGTTCATCGGGACGGGGCTGGACACCCAGGCCCTGCACGCCGCCCTGGCCGACTGCCTGATGGGCCCGGGCGAGAGCCTTCCCGGCGACGACCCGTTCCCCGCCTGGGACACGTACGGCATCGACGAGGCGTGCGACCACGAGCACGCGGCGTAGCGGCCGGGGCGGCGCCGGGAATGCCGCGGCCTCTCAGGTGTTGAACCCCGTGTGAGTTCCCTGATCGCCTCGGCCCGCTTCTCCGTCCTCGACCGCTCCCGCACCCGCGAGGGCCACACGCACCCCGAGGCGCTGCGCGACACCGTGCGGCTCGCGCAGGAGCTGGAGCGGCTCGGCTTCCACCGGCTCTGGGTCTCGGAGCATCACGGCGTCCCCGGGGTCGCCGGTTCCGCGCCGACTGTGCTGGCCGCCGCGGTCGCGGCCGCGACCCGGACGATCCGGGTCGGGACCGGCGGCGTGATGCTGCCCAACCACCGGCCGCTGGTGGTGGCCGAGCAGTTCGGGGTGCTGGAGTCGCTGTTCCCCGGGCGGATCGACATGGGCCTCGGCCGCTCCGTCGGCTTCACGGACGGGGTGCGCAAGGCCCTGGGCCGTGACAAGGGCGACGCGGAGGACTTCGAGGCCCAGCTGCGGGAGCTGCTCGGCTGGTTCCGGGGCACCTCCCCCACCGGGGTGCACGCGCGGCCCGCCGAGGGCCTGACCGTGCCGCCGTTCGTCCTGGCCATGGGCCAGGGCGCCGGCATCGCGGCCCGCGCGGGCCTGCCCATGGTCATCGGCGACCTCAGGAACCGGGAGAAGATGCGCCGCGGCATCGACCACTACCGCGACCGCTTCCGCCCCTCCCCCTGGGCGCCGGAACCGTACGTCGTCGTCTCGGGCACGATCGCCGTGGCCGCCACACCCGACGAGGCCCGGCGGCTGCTGGTCCCCGAGGCCTGGTCCATGGCGCACTCCCGCACCCACGGCACCTTCCCGCCCCTGCCGCCCGCCGAGCGCGTCGAGGCGCTCACCATGACCGCCAAGGAGCGCGGCCTCTACGAGTCCGGCCTCACCGGCCACATCGCCGGCACCGAGGAGCAGGTCGCGCACGAGCTGGAGACGGTGCTGAAGGAGACCGGGGCGCAGGAGGTCCTGGTCACCACCAGCACCTACGACCGCGAGGCCCTGCTGGACTCCTACCGGCGGCTGGCCGCGATCGCCTCCGGTTAGAGTCGTTCCCCATGCACGACCCCCACGGCCCCCACGACCCGTACGTCCGCGTCCGAGGGGCCCGCGAGCACAATCTCCAGGGCGTGGACGTCGACATTCCGCGGGACGTGCTGGCCGTGTTCACCGGCGTGTCCGGCTCGGGGAAGTCGTCGCTGGCGTTCGGCACGATCTACGCGGAGGCGCAGCGCCGCTACTTCGAGTCGGTCGCGCCGTACGCGCGCCGGCTGATCCACCAGGTCGGCGCGCCGAAGGTCGGGGAGATCACCGGTCTGCCACCGGCCGTCTCGCTCCAGCAGCGCCGCGCGGCGCCCACCTCGCGCTCTTCCGTCGGCACGGTCACCAACCTCTCCAACTCGCTGCGCATGCTGTTCTCCCGGGCCGGCACCTACCCGCCCGGCGCCGAGCGGCTCGACTCCGACGCCTTCTCGCCCAACACGGCGGCCGGGGCCTGCCCGGAGTGCCACGGGCTCGGGCTGGTGCACCGTACGACCGAGGAGTCGCTGGTCCCCGACCCGTCGCTGTCGATCCGCGAGGGCGCGATCGCCGCGTGGCCGGGCGCGTGGCAGGGCAAGAACCTGCGGGACATCCTCGACGCGCTCGGGTACGACGTGGACCGGCCCTGGCGGGAGCTGCCCGCCGAACACCGCGCGTGGATCCTGTTCACCGACGAGCAGCCGGTCGTCACGGTGCACCCGGTGCGGGACGCGGACCGCATCCAACGGCCGTACCAGGGCACGTACATGAGCGCCCGCCGGTATGTGATGAAGACGTTCTCGGACTCCAGGAGCCCGACGCTGCGGGCGAGGGCCGAACGGTTCCTCACCAGCGCGTCCTGCCCGGCGTGCGGCGGCAGCCGGCTGCGACCGGAGGCGCTGGCGGTGACGTTCGGCGGCCGGACCATCGCCGAGCTGGCCTCGCTGCCGCTGGCGGAGCTGGCCGCCGCTCTCGACGCCCGGTCGGAGACCGCCCGGGTCCTGACCGACGACCTCACGTCCCGTATCGCCCCGGTCGTCGAGCTGGGCCTCGGCTACCTCAGCCTCGACCGGCCCACCCCCACCCTCTCCGCGGGCGAGCTGCAACGCCTGCGCCTCGCCACCCAGCTGCGCTCCGGCCTGTTCGGTGTCGTCTACGTCCTCGACGAGCCGTCGGCCGGGCTGCACCCGGCGGACACCGAGGCGCTGCTCACGGTCCTGGAGCGGCTGAAGGCGGCCGGGAACTCGGTGTTCGTCGTGGAGCACCACCTCGATGTCGTACGCGGCGCCGACTGGCTGGTGGACGTGGGCCCGCGGGCGGGCGAGCACGGCGGCCGGGTGCTGCACAGCGGCCCGGTGGCCGACCTGGCCGCCGTCGAGGAGTCGGCGACGGCCCGCTACCTGTTCGACCGCTCCCCCGCCCCCGTGCGGGAGGTCCGCGAGCCGGGCGGCTGGCTGAAGAGCGGCCCGGTCACCCGGCACAATCTGCGCGGGGTGACCGCCGAGTTCCCGCTCGGCGCGTTCACCGCGGTCACCGGGGTGTCCGGCTCCGGCAAGTCCACGCTCATCGGCGAGATCACGGCGGACACGGCGGGGGTGGGCCGGCTGGTCTCGGTCGACCAGAAGCCGATCGGCCGCACCCCGCGCTCGAACCTCGCCACCTACACCGGCCTCTTCGACGTCGTGCGCAAGGTGTTCGCGGCGACCGACGGGGCGCGCGAACGGGGCTTCGGCGTCGGCCGGTTCTCCTTCAACGTGGCCGGTGGGCGGTGCGAGACCTGCCAGGGCGAGGGGTTCGTCAGCGTGGAGCTGCTGTTCCTGCCGAGCACGTACGCGCCCTGCCCGGACTGCGGCGGGGCCCGGTACAACCCGGAGACGCTGGAGGTGACGTACCGGGGGCGGACCATCGCGCAGGTGCTGGACCTGACGGTGGAGAGCGCGGCGGAGTTCTTCGCGGACACCCCGGCCGTGGCCCGCAGTCTGGCCACGCTGCTCGACGTGGGCCTGGGCTATCTGCGCCTCGGCCAGCCGGCGACCGAGCTGTCCGGCGGCGAGGCCCAGCGCATCAAGCTGGCGAGCGAACTCCAGCGCGGCCGGCGCGGCCACACGCTCTACCTCCTCGACGAGCCGACGACCGGCCTGCACCCGGCGGACGTGGACGTCCTGATGCGGCAGCTGCACGGCCTCGTCGACGCCGGGCACACCGTGATCGTCGTCGAGCACGACATGTCCGTCGTCGCGCGCGCGGACTGGGTGATCGACCTCGGCCCGGGCGGCGGCGACGCGGGCGGCCGGATCGTGGCGGCGGGCCGGCCGGCGGACGTGGCGCGCTCGGTGGAGAGCCGGACGGCGCCGTATCTCGCGCGCACCCTGTCCGGGACCCGCTGAGGCGGCCTGTCCCGCGCGCACGCTGTGCAGGGCCCGCTGAGGCGCCCTATCCCGTGCGCACCGTCCGGGGCCCGCCGAGGCGTCCTATCCCGCGCACACCATCCGGGACCCGCTGAGGCGCCCTACGCCACGAGCACCGTGTGCGTCCAGGCCGGCGGCGCGGCCGTCTCCGGCGACTGTGCGGCACGGGCGAGGGAGCGGCGGTCGGGGTTGCCGCCCGGCGGGATCGCCTCCCGGACCTCGACCTCCGCGACCAGGCCGCGGGCGGTCGCCACCCGCCACAGGGAGGCGAGCAGCGTGTCCTCGCCGACGTACGCGGGAGCCGTGGTGGCCGGTCCGCCGTCCAGCCGGTAGCGGAGGCGCACCGGCTGGACCGGCACGCCGGCGTCCAGGGCGGCCTGGAAGACGGCCCGGCGGTAGGTGCCCTGGGCCCGGCCGCACCAGGTGCTGCCCTCGGGGAAGGCCGCGACCGCGGCGCCCTCGCGCAGGGCCCGGGCGATCCGGGCGACGGTGTCCGGGAGGGCCCGCAGCCGGTCCCGGTCGATGAACAGGGTGCCGCCCCGCGCGGCCAGCGCCCCGGCGACGGGCCACCGCCGTACCTCGGTCTTGGCCAGCATCCGGGCGGGACGGACGGCGGCGAGCAGCGGGATGTCCAGCCAGGAGATGTGGTTGGCGACCAGCAGCAGTCCGCCGGTGGGGGCGGCGGTGCCGGTGATGCGGACCTGGACCCCTGCGGCCCGCACGATCCACCGGCACCACCGCCGGACAAGGGACGCCGGTATCCGCCCGCCGAGCGGCGTCAGCGCGATCCCGGCGAGGAGCAGCAGCACGACTCCCGTGAGCCGCAGCACGGCACGCGGCACGGCCCGCGCGGGCACCGCGGCCGGTGCCTCGACGCAGGCCCGCGGCGTGCAGGGGGCAGTGGGCAGCCAGGCGCTCATCAGGCCGGCACGAGGGAGAGGAAGTGCCGCAGGTAGCGCGGGTTGACCCGGCTCATCGGCAGCAGCACGTACAGGTCGGCGACGCCGAAGTCCGGGTCGTGGGCCGGTTCGCCGCACACCCAGGCGCCGAGACGCAGGTAGCCGCGCAGCAGGGCGGGCAGTTCGACGCGGGCGGCGGGCGCGGGGCCCGGGATCCACGGCAGCAGGGGCCGGACGCGGTACTCCTCGGGCGACAGGTGCTTGGCGCTCACCCGGTCCCAGGTGGCCGAGGCGAGGGCACCGCCGTCGGCGAGCGGGATGGAGCAGCAGCCGGCGAGCCACTCGTGGCCGCGTTCGACCATGTAGCGGGCGATACCGGCCCAGATGAGGCTGATGACCGCGCCGTCCCGGTGGTCCGGGTGCACGCAGGAGCGGCCGACCTCGACGAGCTCCGGCCGGATGCCGTCCAGCGCGGTCAGGTCGAACTCGCCCTCGGAGTACAGTCGCCCGGCGACCGCCGCGCGCTCCGGCGGCAGCAGCCGGTACGTGCCGACGACCTGGCCGGTCGTCTCCTCGCGCACGAGCAGGTGGTCGCAGTACGCGTCGAACGGGTCGACGTCGAGGCCCGGCTGCGAGCCGGTCAGCAGGGCGCCCAGCTCCCCGGCGAAGACGTCGTGCCGCAGCCGCTGGGCGGCACGCACGTCCTCCTCGTTCCGGGCGAGGGTGACGGTGTAGCGGGTGGGGGCCGTGGGCTGTGCGGGGCGGTCGACGGTCAGTACGCCGGTCATGGCTTCTCCTGGTCGCGGGCCGGAGGCGGCGAGCGGTGCCGCCGCCCCCTGTTGTGCCCATGCCGCCTGACCTTCGCGTGACGAGTGCCAGGAGCGCGGATGCCAGGAGATTGAATGCCAGAAGCTGCAACGCCCCTCTCTTGGGGGCGCGGGGAACTGCGCGACAAGCCACCCACAACCCGCACCCGGCAACTACCGCTTGCCCACCCTCCGAGTAGCCCGCAGCCACTCCTTGTTCATCTGGGTGATCGACATCAAGGGAATCCCCTTGGGACAAGCCGTGGCACACTCCCCCGCGAGCGTGCACCCCCCGAACCCCTCCTCATCCATCCGCTCCACCATGTCCAGCACCCGCGTCTCCCGCTCGGGCGCCCCCTGCGGCAGCACATTCAGATGGTTGATCTTCGCCGACGTGAACAGCATCGCCGCCCCGTTCGGACAGGCCGCCACACACGCCCCGCACCCGATGCACTCCGCGTGCTCGAACGCGAAGTCGGCGTCCGGCTTCGGCACCGGCGTGGCATGCGCCTCGGGCGCCGCCCCCGTCGGCGCGGTGATGTATCCGCCGGCCTGGATGATCCGGTCGAAGGCCGACCGGTCCACGACCAGATCCTTGATCACCGGGAACGCGGACGCCCGCCACGGCTCCACATCGATCGTGTCGCCGTCCTTGAAGGACCTCATGTGCAGCTGACACGTGGTCGTCCGCTCGGGCCCGTGCGCATCTCCGTTGATCACCAGCGAGCACGCACCGCAGATGCCCTCGCGGCAGTCGTGGTCGAAGGCCACCGGGTCCTCACCGCGCAGGATGAGCTCCTCGTTGAGCGTGTCGAGCATCTCCAGAAACGACATGTCGGGCGAGATGCCGTCCACCTCGTACGTGGACATCGTGCCGTCGGCGTCGGCGTTCTTCTGCCGCCAGACGCGCAGGGTGAGCTTCATGCGTAGCTCCGCTGGGTGGGGTGGACGTACTCGAAGACCAGGTCTTCCTTGTGCAGGACCGGAGCCTCGCCGGTGCCGGTGAACTCCCAGGCGGCCGCGTACCCGAACTCCTCGTCCTTGCGGGCGGCCTCGCCGTCGGGCGTCTGAGACTCCTCCCGGAAGTGGCCGCCGCAGGACTCGGAGCGGTGCAGCGCGTCGAGGCACATCAGCTCGGCCAGCTCCAGGTAGTCGACGACGCGGTTGGCCTTCTCCAGCGACTGGTTGAACTCCTCGCCGGAGCCGGGCACCTTGATGCGCCGCCAGAACTCCTCACGGATCTGCGGGATGCGCTCCAGCGCCTTGCGCAGCCCCGAGTCGGTGCGGGCCATGCCGCAGAACTCCCACATGAGTTCGCCGACCTCGCGGTGGAAGGAGTCGGGCGTGCGGTCGCCGTCGACGGACAGCAGC
Organism: Streptomyces lomondensis; assembly: GCF_014651035.1. GTDB lineage: Bacteria > Actinomycetota > Actinomycetes > Streptomycetales > Streptomycetaceae > Streptomyces > Streptomyces lomondensis. The sequence continues at coordinate 686,412 of NZ_BMWC01000003.1, read as the reverse complement.
AGGTTGAGCCGGTCCTGCGTCTCGGCCAGCACCTCCTGCACGACGGGGTGCTCGTCGCTCACCTCGTCGTGGTGCGGGTTGCGGGCCAGGTAGTCGTTGATGGTCGCGGGGAGGACGAAGTAGCCGTCGGCCAGGCCCTGCATCAGCGCGGAGGCGCCGAGCCGGTTGGCGCCGTGGTCGGAGAAGTTGGCCTCGCCGATCGCGAACAGGCCGGGGACGGTGGTCTGGAGGTCGTAGTCGACCCACAGTCCGCCCATCGTGTAGTGCACCGCGGGATAGATCCGCATCGGCACCTCGTACGGATCCTCGTCGGTGATCCGCTGGTACATGTCGAAGAGGTTGCCGTACTTGGCCTCGACGGCCTTGCGGCTCATCCGCCGGATCGCGTCCGCGAAGTCGAGGTAGACGCCCTGGCCGCCGGGGCCCACTCCCCTGCCCTCGTCGCAGACGTTCTTCGCGGCCCGGGAGGCGATGTCGCGCGGCACGAGGTTGCCGAAGGACGGGTAGATGCGCTCCAGGTAGTAGTCGCGCTCGTCCTCGGGGATCTCGTTCGGCGGCCGGGTGTCGCCCTTGGCCCTGGGCACCCAGATCCGCCCGTCGTTGCGCAGCGACTCGCTCATCAGCGTCAGCTTGGACTGGTGGTCGCCGGTGCGCGGGATGCAGGTGGGGTGGATCTGCGTGAAGCAGGGGTTGGCGAAGTACGCGCCGCGCCGGTGGGCCCGCCAGACGGCGGTGGCGTTGGAGTTCATGGCGTTCGTCGACAGGTAGAAGACGTTGCCGTAGCCGCCGGAGGCGAGCACGACGGCGTCCGCGAAGTACGTGTCGATCCTGCCGGTGACGAGGTCCCTGGCCACGATCCCGCGCGCCCGCCCGTCCACGACGATCAGGTCGAGCATCTCGGTACGCGGGTGCATCTCGACGTTCCCGGCGGCGATCTGCCGGCTGAGGGCCTGGTAGGCGCCGAGCAGCAGCTGCTGCCCCGTCTGGCCGCGGGCGTAGAACGTCCGCGACACCTGCACGCCGCCGAACGACCGGGTGTCCAGCAGCCCGCCGTACTCGCGGGCGAACGGCACGCCCTGGGCCACGCACTGGTCGATGATCTCGACGGAGATCTGCGCGAGCCGGTGGACGTTGGACTCGCGGGCCCGGAAGTCGCCGCCCTTGACGGTGTCGTAGAACAGCCGGTGGATGGAGTCGCCGTCGTTGCGGTAGTTCTTCGCGGCGTTGATGCCGCCTTGCGCGGCGATGGAGTGGGCCCGGCGCGGGGAGTCCTGGTAGCAGAACTGGACGACGTGGTAGCCCTGTTCGGCGAGGGTGGCCCCGGCGGATCCGCCGGCCAGCCCCGTGCCGACGACGATGACGGTGTGCTTGCGCCGGTTGGCGGGGTTGACGAGCTTGGCCTCGAAGCGGCGCTTGTCCCAGCGCTCGTCGATCGGCCCGGACGGGGCTTTGGTGTCGGCGACCGGCTCACCGGTCGCGTAGTCGGCGTAGGAAGTCATCTTCAGCTCACCACTCCGGTCATGACGCCCACGGGTACGGCGATGAAACCGGCCGTGAGCAGCAGCGCGAGGACGTCGGCGACGGTCTTCAGGGCGCGGTCGCGCCGCCGGCTGCCGACGCCGAGGGTCTGGGCGGCGCTCCAGAAGCCGTGCCGGACGTGCAGGCCCAGCGCGAGCATCGCGACGATGTAGATGACGTTGCCGTACCAGGTGGAGAAGGTGTCCACGACGTTCTGGTACGGGTGGCCGGGCCGGAAGCCGGGGTGCACGGTGCCGGTCGTCAGGTCCAGGATGTGCCAGACGATGAACAGCCCGAGAATGATCCCGCCCCAGCGCATGGTCCGCGTCGCGTAGCTGGCGCGTGGCTTCTTGTGCACGTACTTGCTGGGCCGTGCCCTGATGTCGCGGCGGCTGAGCTGGTACGCGGACACCGCGTGGGCGACGACCGCGGCCACGAGCACGACGCGGACCAGCCAGAGCGTCCACTCGTAGTGCATGAACGGCTCGCCGACGGTGCGCAGCCAGTGGGCGTAGTGGTCGAACTCGCCGGCCCCGAAGAAGATCTTCAGGTTCCCGATCATGTGGACGACCAGGTACAGCAGCATGATCAGTCCGCTGACCGCCATCACGGTCTTCTTGCCGACGGTGGAGTCCCACACGGTGCGTGCCATGGACGGCCGTCGGTCCGTCCGCGTTGCCAGAGCCATGGCACAGCACGCTACGGACCCCGGGGCCGATCGGTCCAAGACATGGTCCGGCTTGATTCCATAGGCTAGGGCTATCGTAGGAGTATGCAGTTCCAGCAGCTCCAGTACTTCGTGGCCGTGGCCGAGACCCGGCACTTCACCCGGGCCGCCGATCTGGTCCATGTCGCGCAGCCGTCGCTGTCGCAGCAGATCAAGGCGCTGGAGCGGGAGTTGGGCGCCGACCTGTTCCTGCGGGCGCGCGGCAACATCACGCTCACGGACGCCGGGGAGGCGCTGCTGCCCCTGGCCCGGCGCATCCTGGCCGACGCGGACACGGCCCGGCACGAGGTGCAGGAGCTGGTGCAGCTGCGGCGGGGGCGGGTGCGGCTGGGGGCGACGCCGAGTCTGTGCACGGGTCTGCTGCCGGACGTGCTGCGGGCCTTCCACGACCGCTACCCCGGGATCCGGCTGCTGATCGAGGAGGGCGGGTCGCACGACCTGGTGCGGGAGCTGGCGCGTGGCGCGCTGGACCTGGCGCTGGTGGTCCTGCCCCTGCCGTCCCCCTCCCCGGCCCTGACCACGGTGGAGCTGCTGCGGGAGGACCTGGTCGTGGTCTCCTCCCCGGACGCGCCCCGGCCCGGGCAGGGGCGGCGGACCGTGCGCGTCGCCGACCTGGAGGGCGAGCGGCTGGTGATGTTCCGGCACGGCTACGACCTGCGGGAGCTGACGGTGGCCGCCTGCCGCGCCGAGGGCTTCGAGCCCGACTTCGCGGTGGAGGGCGGCGAGATGGACGCGGTGCTGGGCTTCGTCCGGGCGAGGCTGGGCGTCGCCGTCGTCCCCCGGATGGTGGCCGCGCGGTCGGGGCGCGGCTTGCGCGTGACTCCCCTGGCCCGGCCCGGCCTGCACCGCACGATCGCGCTGGCCCACCGCAGCGACGTGGCACCGCCGCGGGCGGCGAGGGAGTTGCAGCGGATGCTGCTGGAGCGGTGATCCGCCGCCCTGGGGCGCGCCTGCGGAAATTCACTGCGCCCGCGAGCCGCCCGTGCCTACCCTCGACCTGTGTGTGATGAGCAGTACATCCGCTATCGGGACGACACGAAGGTGCTGGCGGCCGTCGGGGCCTGCGTCGACCGGCAGACCGGCCGGATCGCGGTGCGGCTGCCGCGGGAACTGGCCGAGGCGGCCGTGGCCGCCTGGGAGCGCACGGAGGACGGCGCGCCCGGCACGGAGACGCCGGAGCAGTACGCGCTGCGTGACGGTGCCGCCGAGCTGGCGCTGATCGGTCTCGCGATCACGGAACGCGGCCGCTGGGAGGGCGAGGAGGTCGCCGTGGACCTGGATGTCGCAGCCGCGGGCGCGGCCGTGCGCGCCGCGCGCTGATGGGCCGGCGCCGCGCCTCACCCGGTAGTGGTGGCGCCCGCGCCCGCCCGGCGCGCGGCAGCGGCGGCCCGTATCCGCTCCAGCGGGATACGGGCCTGCTCGCACAGCGTGGCCAGGTCGAAGTAGATCGCCTCGCCCGCCATCAGGCCGTCCCGGAAGGGGACGATGTTCGCGAAGGGCACCTCGAAGGCCCCGCCACCGGGCGGGACACCGAGCCACTCCCCCCGGCTGGTGCCGCGCAGCGTTCCCCATACGGCGATGACGTCCTCGCCGTAGCCGATGCCCTCGTCCTCGGGGCTGAGGTCGGGGAACGCCGTGAAGTACTGCTGCTGGTAGGCGGCGCGCACCGCGTCCCCGCCCTGGCTGCGCAGCCCGAGCGCCTTGGTCTCCAGGAAGCAGTCCGGCACGAACGTCCTGAGGATGCCATCGATGTCCCGGGCCGCCTCCGCCTCGCGGTGGGTCTCGAAGAGGCGGCGCATCTCGGTGGTGTCCATGCCCGTGCTCCCTCGGCCGGGGCCCGGTCGGGTCCTCTTCCTCGATCGTAGGAAGGGGACCCGAGGCCGACCACCGGGACGGCCCGCCCCGCCGCTCAGCCCGTCGCGTCCACCAGCGCCAGCTCGTGCAGCCGCTCCGGCGGGCCGGGGCGGGCGTAGTACCAGCCCTGTGCCGTGTCGCAGCCCAGTATCCGCAGCTGCTCGGCCTGCGCCCCGGTCTCCACGCCCTCCACCGTCACCGCGAGATCCAGGCTGTGGGCCAGCGAGACGATCCCCTCGACGATCTTGAGGTCGACGGGGTCGGCCGGGAACTGCTGCATGCTCTGGGTGAAGGAGCGGTCCAGCTTCAGGATGCTGACCGGCAGACGACGCAGGTTGGCGAGGTTGGAGTAGCCCGTGCCGAAGTCGTCCAGGGCGATGTCGACGCCCATCTCGGCCAGCCGGCGCAGCGGCTTCAGCAGGTCGTCGTCCGCGCCGATCAGCGCCGACTCCGTGACCTCCAGGCAGAGGGCGTCCGGCTCGATGCCGGTGCGTTCCAGGATGTCGACGGTGTCCTGGACCAGGCCGGGGTGGGTCAGCTGGCAGGGCGAGAGGTTGACGTTGATGCGCAGCGGGCCCACCGCCTCCGCACCGCCGTGCAGTTCCCGCCACTCGCGGGCCTGCCGCACCGACTGCTCCAGCACCCAGCGGCCGAGCGGCACGATCAGCCCGGTGTGCTCGGCGAGCGGGATGAACCGGTCCGGGCCGAGCACACCGTGCTGCGGATGCAGCCAGCGCACCAGGGCCTCGGCGCCCCGGACGCTGCCGTCGCCGAGATGCACCAGCGGCTGGTACTCGATGAAGAACTCGCCCCGCTCCAGCGCCGTCGGCAGCGCAGTGGTGAGCCCGTGCCGGGTGATGGCGCGGGCGTCGGCCTCCGGGTCGGCCAGCTCGAAGCGGTTGCCGCCCGCCGACTTGGCCCGGTACATGGTGATGTCGGCGCTGCGCAGCACCTCCGCCGGGCTGCGCTCCCCGGCCGGGCCCTCGACGATGCCGATGCTGCCGCGCACGGTCAGCTCCCGGCCGTCGACGCTGATCGGCGCGAGCAGCGCGTTCATGATGCGGGTGGCGAGTTCGTCGACCTCGCGCTGGGTGTCGGGGCCGGTGGTCAGGGCCACGAACTCGTCGCCGCCGAGCCGGGCGACCATCTCGCCGGGGGCGGTGGCGCAGGACTGGAGCCGGTCGGCGACCTCCACCAGCAGCCGGTCGCCGGCCGCGTGGCCGAGGCTGTCGTTGATGGTCTTGAAGCCGTCGAGGTCCAGGTAGCACAGTCCGAACCGCTGGCCCTTCCCGGCGCCCAGTGCCTTCTCCAGGCGCTCGAAGAAGAACGTACGGTTGGGCAGGCCCGTCAGCGCGTCGTGCGTGGCCTCGTAGCGCAGGCGCAGGTTGAGCAGCCGCCGCTCGGTGGTGTCCTCCATGAGGGCGAGCTGGTACTGCGGATCGCCGTCGGCGTCGCGCAGCAGGGAGACCGTCAGGTTGGTCCACAGGACCGTTCCGTCGGGGCGGTAGAACGCCTTCTCCAGGTGGTAGTGCTCCCGCTCGCCGCGCACCAGTTCGTCGTAGAGCCGCCAGGTCTGGGGCGCGTCGTCGGGGTGGGTCCACTCCTTGACGTTGCGACTGCGCATCGTCTGCTCGGAGACCCCGAACATGCGCAGCAGCGCGCCGTTGACCTGGAGGATGTTGCCCTCCAGGTCGGCCATGCCGATGCCTATGGCCGCGCCCTCGAAGACGGCGCGGAAGCGGGCCTCGCTCGCGTGCAGGGCCTGCGCGACCACGCCCTGCGCCTGCAGCGCGGCCTGCGCGATGGCCTCCTGCTCGGCCAGGGTCCGCTCGCGCAGCGCCCGTGCGAAGCCGGCGGCCATCGCGTGCTGGAGGCGTGCGCACCGGGCCCGCAGGTCCTCCTGGTCGCCGTCGTCTCCGCAGTACAGGACGAGGTAGGCGTCCACGCAGTCCAGCGTGCGGCTGAGGGCCTCGGGGTCGGTGCAGTGCGCGTCCACGAGGGCGGCGCCGACGGCCTTGCCCGCGTCGGCGTCGAAGGCCCGGGCCCGCAGTGCCTCGCTCAACCGCCGCGCCAGCGGCAGCAGGTGCGCCTCGAACTCCGGGCGGGTCGACGACGTGGAGGTCACCGGGAAGACCGCCCGGCTCCAGATCGTGGCGAACCGGCGCAGTCTGTCCTCCGGCCCGTCCGGTTCCGCGGTCACGCCGTACGCCCCACGCCCGCGAAACCGGAGAACGCATACGGATCCTCGTCCTCCGGTGCGGTGTCGGGCCGCCAGCGCGGCATCGCCACCAGTCCGGGTTCCACCATGTCGTACCCCTCGAAGAACCGCGCGATCTCCTCGCGCGAGCGCATGATCAGCGGGTTGCGAATGTCCTCGTACACGTCCACCGCACCCCCGGCCCGCTCCGGCGGCAGCGGGATCCCCTCGTAGGAGGCGTGGCTGAGCACGAGCAGGCTGCCGGGCGCGAGCGCCTCGCGCAGCTCGGCCACCGCCCCGTAGGGGTCATCCTCGTCTTCCACGAAGTGCAGTATGGCAACGAGGAGCAGCGCCACTGGCTGATTCAGGTCGATCAGCCGCTCCACCTCCGGGCTGTGCAGGATCTCCTGGGGCTTGCGCAGGTCCGCGGCGAGGATGGCCGCGTCGTCGTTGCCCTCGAGGACCGCCTGGCTGTGGGCCACGGCCACCGGGTCGTGGTCGACGTAGACCACGCGCGCGCCGGGGCGGGCGGCCTGGGCGACCTCGTGCACGTTGCCGAAGGTGGGGATGCCGGAGCCGATGTCCAGGAACTGGGTGATGCCCTCGTCGGCCGCGTAGCGCACGGCGCGGCGCATGAACGCCCGGTTCGCCTGCATGATCTTGGGGAGTCCCGGCATGAACTCCATGGCCCGGCGGGCCGCTTCCCGGTCGACCTCGAAGTTGTGCGATCCGCCCAGGTAGAAGTCGTACATCCGGGAGACGCTGGGCACCGAGATGTCGATGCTCCGTGGGGCCCAGGCGGGACGCTCCATCTATCTCTCCAAGGCGTAGGCGATCCGGTGTTCGAGCAGAGGCTACTGATCGCCCGCCAATGGAGCGACCTGAAACGGAAATTGACCGTCCGTTCCCGGTCACTGCCTGCGGCACGTGCCGAATTGATACCCGTCCGCATGCCCTTCGAACACATGACGAACAGTGTCCGGGGCATTCCTGAAGCACGGCAAAACGGTCCGCCCCTCCGTGTCTCACGGAGGGGCGGACCGGGCCGGCTGCCGGGTGAACCAGATGATCAACCCTGGGGAGGTCTCCCTACTTCTCCGACACGCCGACCGGCTTTCCGTCGGGCCGCACGGCGTACCAGGTGCCGCCGACGCCCTGGCCGTTGGTGTCGCCGGGAGCCTTGTCGCCGGCGAAGGTGTAGATGGGCGAGCAGTTGATCGTCTGCTGCTTGCCCGTGCCGTCGGTCCGCTCGAAGATCATGTAGCCCTTCTTCTGGATGCCCTTGGTGTCGTTGAAGTCGACGGGCTCCACGAGCGGCCACTTCTCCAGGCATTCGCCGGAGCAGTTGGAGACGGGTTTCGGCCAGGCCTCGTCCTTCATGAAGCGGTAGACCGTCATCCCGTTCTTGTCGACGACGATCTCGCCCAGCTTGGGGTCGTTGCGGGTGGACAGCCCGGCCAGTTCCCCGGCCCCGCCTTCGGCGGCCGCGCCGCCCTGGGCCTTCTTGCCGTCGGGGGCCAGCGCGTACCACTTGCCGCCCACGCCCTGGCCCTTGACGTCACCGGCGTTGACGTCCTTGGCGTAGCGGTAGGCCGGCCAGCCGCCCACGGTCAGCTGCTTGGTGCCGTCGGCCCGGGTGACCGAGCCGAGCAGCGACTTGTCGATGCCCTCGCCGGCCTCGGCGTCGTCCGCGGGCACCGGCGGCCAGGTCTTGGCGCAGTCGCCGTCGCAGTTCGACTTGGGCGGCTGGTCGCTGTCCTGGTCGAACCGGTACAGCGTGAGGCCGAGACTGTCGGTCACCACCTTGCCGACCTCCTCGGCGGTGGAGACGGACAGCTTGCCCGCGGGGTTGGACGGGCTGGACGGGCTCGGCGCGGCCGGCTGGCCGGTCGCGGTGCCGCCGACTCCGGTCCCGGTGCCGGTGCCAGTGCCGGAACCGATGTCTCCGTAGCCGGGCACGGCCGTCGCGCCCACGTTCTGGCTGGCCGCCGGTGGGCTGTCCTGACCGCACGCCGTCGTCAGCGCCAGGACCGCCGCGGCGCTCGCCACGAGTGAGGCGCTCCGCCAGGAGGTCTTCATCGTCAACTCCCCATAATCGCAAGGGTGTTGCAGCGCCCTGCTGCGCCGCCGCACGGCCATGAGTACGCACGGGAGCGGCGCTTGTGTTCAACGTCCGGCCAAATTTCTTTCCGGAACCCGTGACAGCCGCCCACGGCCACAGGCCCGTGCGGACCTGCGGCCTCACGGACGACCGCGGCCAAACCGGCACCACCCGAATATCCCTCCTTCGAGCCAATCCCCTTGCACTGCGGCACGCTCCGGCGGCACAGGGCTCATGATCTTCGTCGTGTATGGACGCCTCTCGACTCAACCCGCCCTCGCCGCAAGGGCCTTGGCGGCGGCGACGCTGACCTGGGCGCTCGTCGGCGCACCGGCCGGAGTGGCGGTGGCCGACTCCTGCGCGTACGCCTCGACGGGGCCGGACGGCACCGAGGCGGTGGCGGTCGCCGGAAGCAGGACGTGGCCGACCAAGCCGCCGTGCCCGACACCCACACCGACCCCCACGCCCACGCCGCCGAAGCCGACCCCGACCCCGACTCCCACTCCGACGCCGACTCCCAGTCCGGACCCGCCACCCCCACCGCCCTCTCCCAAGCCCCCGCCCCCGAAACCGCCGCCACCACCGCCACCCACCGCCGAGCCGGAGCCGCCGCCACCCGCCGCACGCCCGGCCCCGCCGCCACCCCGGCCGGCTCCCCGGCCCGCACCTCCCCCACCCCCCGCACCGGCCCCGACGCCGTCGGCCACACCCACGCCGCGCCCGTCCGCGACGCCCGTGCACTACCCGCGGTACCGCGCCGCGCCGCGGCCACGGCCGACGACCAACACCCTGTCGCCGCTCACCTTCGTCCTGCTCGTCACCGTGCCCGCGGTGGTCGCCGTCGCCGCGCTGCGTGCGCGCTGATCCCTGAAGCTCTGGAGGCACCTCTTGCCGGAATGGCTTGTTCTCACCCTCGCGATGCTGGCCGCCTGCGTCGTGGTGGTCGTCATCACCCTCGTACGGCACCGCACGGCGTCCGACGACGAGGACCCCAGCGAGACCCCGGACGTCATCGAGTACATGACGATGTGGATCGGCGTGGTGTACGCCATCGTCCTGGGCCTGGCGATCGCCGGTGTCTGGGAGGGGCGCAGCGCCGCTCAGGACCATGTGCAGGCCGAGGCCACCGCGCTGCACGAGATCTCGGAGCGGGTCCGGGTCTACCCGGCCGACGCGCGCGACCGCATCCGGGACGACATCCACACGTACGTCAGCCACGTGGTCACCACCGAGTGGGACACCATGGCGGAGCAGGGCGAGGTCACCGAGCGCGGCAGGGAGCTCTTCGAGCGGCTCCGCGCCGACGTCACCGACTACCGGCCGAAGACGGACTTCGAGGCCCAGGCCTACCAGCCGCTCCTCGACCAGGTGACCGCGGCGAGCCAGGCCCGGATCGCCCGGGCGGAGGCGACCGGGGAGACCATGCCGGGCGTGGTGTGGTTCGGGCTGATCACCGGGGCCGTCGTCACGATCGGGATGATCTTCGCCCTGCAGATCCGCAGAACGACGCGTGAACTGGTCCTCGCCGGGCTGTTCTCGGCGCTGATCGCCTTCCTGCTGTTCCTGATCTGGGACTTCGACGCGCCCTACAGCCGGGGCGTGACCGCGTCGGCCGACCCGTTCCTCAACCTCTTCCCGGGCGTCAAGGACTGAGGCGTCCGCATCATGGAGCCGGGCCGGGGGGCGCGCGACACACCGTCGCCGTCCCCCGGTCGCGGTACCGGCGTTCCCCCGGGCGGACCACACCCATGCCCCATTCGCACTACTGCGATCGCGCTCCCGCGGACACGTTCTTAGCGTTTCGGGCATCGAGGTGCACCTCCGACGTGAGCGGAACAGGTCCGCGGCTGCTCCTCGGGACCCGGAGGATTCACCATGCGCGCGATATGCGTCGCTTCGGCCGTACTGCTGGGCGCCGGCGCCCTCACCTCCTGCGTGCCCGCCGCCGACGCGGCGATCCCGACCGACTTCGGCTTCAGCGTCGAGCCGTCCACCGTGGCGGCGGGCGGCCGGGTCACACTGCGGGTGGAGCGCAACGAGGCGTGTCAGGGGGAGGCGGCGGTCTCCTCACCGGTCTTCGACGTGGTCGCCATCCCGCCGGAGGAGTCGTCGGCGACGGCCGTGGTCGACTGGGACGCCAAGCCCGGCGCCGTGTACGACGTGGAGTTCGTCTGTGACGAGTCGAGCGGCACCGCGCGCCTGACCATCGCCGGCGGCCGTCCGACGCACCACCCCACCCATCACCCCACGCACCACCCCCGCCACCCGAAGGGTGTGTACGCCGGTGAGGGCGGCACCCTCGCCGGCTTCGACCTCAAGGAGATCGGCCTCGGCGCGGCGCTCATCGCCGGTTCGCTCGGCGCCGCCTACCACTTCGCGCGCCGCCGCACCGACGAGGACGCCGGCTGACACACCCCGCATCCCGCGCCCGCAGGTCTTCGCCCCGGATCCCCCTGCCGAGGGGGATCCGGGGCGAAGACCGTTCACGTGCGAGGCGACCGCTCGTAAGGGAGGGCAGGGAACGAGGCGTCAGACGCGCCGTTCGGCCCGGCGGCGCATCCAGAACACACCGCCGCCGACAACCGCCGCGGCCACGAGGCCGCCGCCGATGGCCATGTCGGTCGGGGTCGCGCCGGTGGTGCTGCTGCCGCCGATACCGCCGCGGACACCGCCGATGACGGTGAAGGCGTGCGGCTTGGTCAGCCTCTTGCCGTCGCAGGTGACGGTGATGTCGTACGGCCCGGGGCGGGCGTTGTTCCTGATGGTGGCGGTGCCCCTCGCCGTCTCCTGGGCGCCGGAGACGGGCGAGAGCGTCGCCGGCATCGTGAACGCGTTGGAGGTCGCCGTGCCGCCGTGGCGGCAGCCGTCGACCGTGATGGTCAGCTGGCCGCCGCGGGCGATCACGCTGGGCAGGGCGACGATGTTGCTGGGTGTGTCCCACGCGACGGCCGCGGGGGCGGAGAGGCCGAGGGCGGCGACCGCCGCGCCGGCGACCGCCAGGGCACGAGTGTTACGCATGTGAACCTCCGCGGAAGACGCCCCGGGACCCGTCCCCGGTCGATCGGCGAGAAAGCGCCTCCCAGAAAGACAGTCAGTTGACTTGTCCGGACCCGCATGTCGGGAATGGTCCGTCCTAGTGAGAGAGGGCACCGCGGGAAAACCGCACAATGGGATATCGCCGCAGGTCACGGACCGTCAGAAATTTCCAAGCTGCGGCAACTCGGATGGCGCACCTCATGGTCCTGGACCACCCCTCATGGCCCTGGGCCACCCGTTCGCTCCTGCCCCGTCGCCGGTTTCTCGCGCGGCACTTAGCGTTCTGATATGCGCGAATGACACGGCGACGGCCGGGTCGAGAGGGGAAGGCGAATGTCTGCGTCCGAGCTGGCCGAGGCGGAAGAGGAGGCGCGGCGGAAGAAGCGCGCCCCGTGGGGCGTGATAGCGCTGGTTCTGCTGACCGGCCTCGCGCTCATCCGGAATGGTTCGGGGGAGTTCGACGAGGGCCCGCCGCAGCCGGCCACGGCCGCCGCGGCGGACAGCAGGGTGCCCGGCGCCGCCTTCGCCGGGACCGTGCGGCCCCTGCCCTACGCCCTTCCGGACCGGGTCCGGATCCCGGCGATCCAGGTCGACGCGCCGATCATCCCCGTGGGCCTGGACGCGGACGGCTGGGTGGGAGCGCCGCCGCCGGAGGACCCGAACCTGGCCGGCTGGTTCACCGGCGCCGTCACCCCCGGCGAGAAGGGCACCGCGGTCGTCGTCGGCCATGTCGACAACCAGCAGGGCCCCGCCGTGTTCTACGGCCTCGGGGCGCTGAAGAAGGGGAACCTCGTCGAGGTCGCCCGGCAGGACGGAAAGACCGCCGTGTTCGAGATCTACGGCATCGAGGTGTTCGAGAAGAACAACTTCCCCGGCGACCGTGTCTACGCGTCCAAGGGCGCGGCCGAGCTGCGGGTCATCACCTGCGGCGGTGGTTTCTCCGAGCAGGACGGCTACGCGGGCAATGTCGTGGCCTTCGCCCGCCTGGTCGAGGTGCGCTGAGCGCCGCCTGCCCGGCGGGCGAAAGCCCGGGGTGTCCTCTTACGCGTAGTCCCGCCGGGGCACGGTGACGTGGTAGCCGGAGTCCAGCAGTTCGGGAAGGTAGCGCCGCAGGGCCCGGACACTCTGCGTGCGGTCGCCCCCGGCGTCGTGAGAGAGCACCACGACGCCGGGGGCGGCGCCGTTCTCGACGCGCTGCACGATCGACCGGGTGCCCGGGGTGGTCCAGTCGAGGGTGTCGAGCGTCCAGGCGAGCGGTTCCATGCCGAGTTCGGCGCCGATCTGGAACGTGGCGCGGTTCCAGGCGCCGTAGGGCGCGCGGAACCACTCGGGGCGCTCCCCGCAGGCGTCCTCGATGACGTCGCTGGTGCGTTCCAACTGGCTGCGGATCTGGCGGCGGGTGAGGCGGGTGAGCAGAGGGTGGGACCAGGTGTGGTTCCCGACGACATGGCCCTCGTCGGCCATCCGGGCCAGCAGCTCCTTGCTGCCGGCGGCCATCTCGCCGCACACGAAGAACATCGCGCGGACGTCGTACTCGGCCAGGGTGTCCAGGATGTCCGGGGTGTAGCGGGGATCGGGGCCGTCGTCGAAGGTCAGCACCATGGTGCGGCCGCGTCCGGACACGCGCAGCAGGGGTTCGCGGCGTACCAGGGTCCTGCGGGGCGCTGCGTGCGGCGGGCCGTAGCCGGTCAGGGGCTGGAGGCGGTACGCGGAGGCGCTGCGCGGACGGCGGGCCTGGGCGCCCGCGGCCGGGGTGGAGCCGGCGGGGCCGTGCCCGGTGACCGCCGTGAGCACACCGGCCGTGGCGGCCGCTCCCACGGCGCCGGCGCCCGCGAGCAACGCCGCGCGTCGGGTGAGCAACTGATCCTTCTTCATGACTCATCAGTCGCCCGTTGGCGGGCCGACGCACTTGAGCAACACCGGTGTGGCGGCACGCTTTCACCCGCACGGCCTACGCAGTCGGGTCAGTGGCGACGCACCAGGGGGAAGGGCGGGGCCGGAGCGGTCGCGGGTGAGGGCGAGTTGGTGGTCGCCGGGCCAGTCGGGCAGGCCGGCGAGGGGGTCGGCGGGCTCGGTCCCGTCCCCTCCGGCGAGGCCGAGCGCCGCCAGTGACGGCAGCCCCTCCGTGGTGCGGGCCGCTGTCCGCCCTTCGGGTGCCCGTTTCCGCACAACTTGAGCATCGACGGTACGGAAACGGCCTCCGGCTGCCACCACTTGACTCGGTGAACTCGCCGACGGCCATGCCGCGGACGGGCCGAAGGTGATCCTGGTCGGGGTGGACGGCTCCGACTCCTCCCTGCGGGCCGCGGCCTACGCCGGTGGCCTGGCCCGGCGGCAGCACGCGCTGCTGGCCGTGGTGTACGTGCAGCCGGTGCCGGCGGCGGGCGCGGCGCTCGGGGCACCGGTGGCGGAGACGACCGACGAGATCGCCGAGGACCTGGTGGCGCAGATCCGGGACGCGGCGGAGCGGCTCAAGGGGATATTCGAGGTCCGCTGGGAGTTCCACACGTTCCGCGGCGACCCGTACAGCGGCCTGGTGAAGGCGGCCGACGAACTCAAGGCGGACGCGGTGGTCGTGGGCGCGTCGGAGCAGGCGGGGCACCGGATCGTCGGGTCGGTGGCGCTGCGGCTGGTGAAGGCGGGGCGGTGGCCGGTGACGGTGGTGCCGTAGCGAGACCTAGGACAGGCTCGGGCCTGTCCTAGGTCTCCGGTCGGTGTACACGCGGCCGGCGGGGGTCCGATCATGCGGTGGTGACTTCGCACCCGTTCGACCTGGACACTTTTCTGCGCCGGCCCTTGACCGCGCGCCTCGCGACGAACGGCCCGACCGTGCGTCCCGTCTGGTTCCTCTGGGAGGACGGCGCCTTCTGGGTGCTGACCGGGCCCTGGGCCCGCCTCTTCGGCCGGGTGCGGGCCGATCCGGAGGTCGCGCTGGTCGTGGACGAGTGCGAGCTGGCGACCGGGCTGGTCCGGCAGGTGATCGCCCGGGGCCGGGCCGAACTCGTGCCGTTCGACGTCGAGCGGGGGCGGCGCAAGCTCGTCCGCTACCTGGGGGCGGACGAGGAGCGGTGGGACGAGCGGTTCGTGCACTACCTGTACGACGATCCGGCGCAGCGCGGCACGGTGTGGCTGCGTCTGGAACCCGCGTCCCTCGTCGCGCACGACCTGAGTTACGCCGCGGCTCCCTGAGCCGGCCGGTCCCTGCGTGGTGTCTTCCGTCGGCCCGGCGCCCGGGCCGTCATGATCCGCCGCCGGCCGTTTGCCGACGGCGAGGAGGAGCCGGCGCGGCGCTGACCGGCCGGCTCTGCGGGCCTACTCCCCCATCACCAGTCCGTCCTCGGCCGCGCCCCGGCTGAGGACGACGTCCCGGATGCGGTCGCGCACGGCCTGGACGCCGGCGCCCTGGGCGAGGGCCCGGTTGAGGTTCACGACCCGGCCCGCGTCGACGTCGAACAGCTGCGGGACGAACTCCGCCTTCGTCACCTCCCAGCGGCCGCCCGGCCGGGCAGGAGGGGCGAAGGTGAAGCGGCCGAGGGTGGACTGGTTGCCGCGCGGGTCCTTGGCGCCCTGGTGGTTGGTCATCTCACCGGCGATCTGGTCGCCCATGCCGTAGATCACCCAGGTGCCGTTGACCTTCTCGTAGGCCTGCGGGACGTGCGCGTGGGTGCCGAGGATCAGGTCGATGTCGGGGCGCCCGCCGGTGCGCGCGGCGGTGAGGGTGTGGGCCAGGGTCAGCTGCCGGTCGTCGGGGGCGTCCTGCCACTCGGTGCCCCAGTGCATCGAGACGACCACCACGTCGGCGCCCGCCTCCCGCGCGGCCCGGGCGTCCGCGAGGATCCTGCCCTCGTCGATGAGGTTGACGGCCCAGGGCTGCCCGTCGGGGAGCGGGAGGCCGTTGGTGTCGTAGGTGTAGGCGAGGTGGGCGACCTTGGCCGGGCCCGCCTGGAGGACCGTCGCCGTGCGCGCCTCCTCCTCGGCGCGTGCCGAGCCGGCGTGCCGTACGCCCGCCCGGTCGAGGGCGTCGAGGGTGCGGCGGATGCCGGCGGCGCCGTCGTCCAGGGTGTGGTTGGAGGCGGTGGAGCAGCCGTCGTAGCCGGTGGCGGCGAGGGCCGGGGCCACCTCGGGCGGGGATTTGAAGGTGGGGTAGCCGGTGTAGTCGCCGTCCGCGCCGTAGACGGTCTCCATGTGGCACAGGGCCACGTCGGCGCGGTCGACGACGGAGCGGATCCCGGCGAGCATCGGCCGGAAGTCGTAGCCGGTGCCGCCGGCGTCGAAGCGGGCCCGGTCGATGATCGTGTCGTGCGGGAGGACGTCGCCGGAGGCGACCAGGGTGAAGCCGCGGGGCTCGGCTACGGACGGTGCCGGGCGCCCGGGGCCGGGCGGTTCGTGGTCACGGGCCTGGCAGGCGGCGCCTGCGGCGAGGACGGCGGTCAGGGCCAGGGCCACCTGTCGACTGCGTGCGATCATCCATTCACCCCACTGTGGGCGTTGTGGTCGTATTTACACACAAACAGGAAAGAAGGCACATACCGCCCCACGCGGCTCCGACACGCTCATCAGCCCGACCGGCACCCGCCCGGTGGAGCGTCCCGACCGTTCGTCGAACCGTTCGTCGACGCGATCGACCGTCCGCCGCACAGCCGGGTACGTGCCCTGTGCCACAGCCGCGCCCTGCGGTGGCATACGGCCATGACGGCCGGATCCACTCTCACGAACGGGACGACCGCCGAGCACGAGCTCGCCGCACTGCAGCGCGAGCACGGCCGGCCCCTCTTCGCGCTCCTGCTCCGGCTCTGCGACGGCGACCGGCAGCGCGCGGAGGACCTGGTCCAG
Organism: Streptomyces lomondensis; assembly: GCF_014651035.1. GTDB lineage: Bacteria > Actinomycetota > Actinomycetes > Streptomycetales > Streptomycetaceae > Streptomyces > Streptomyces lomondensis. The sequence goes on along the minus strand of NZ_BMWC01000003.1, from coordinate 670,146 downwards.
GAGACGCTGGTGCGTGCCTGGCAGCACCCCGAGGCCCTGCGGGCCGACGACTTCGACTCCGTACGGCCCTGGCTGATGACCGTCGGGCGGCGCCTCGCGATCGACGCCCGGCGGGCCCGGCAGGCCCGCCCCGCCGAGGTCGGCGACGCGGTGCTGGAGAACGCGCGGGTCATCTCCGACCACGCCGAGCGGGCCGCGGCGATGCTCGACGTCCGCCAGGCTGTGAAGACACTCACTCCGGAGCACCGTGAAGTCCTGGTGCTCGTGTACTTCCAGGGGGCGAGTGTGGCGGAAGCCGCGGAGACCCTCGGGATTCCGCCCGGTACCGTGAAGTCCCGCGCGTACTACGCGCTGCGCGCCCTGCGCCGGGTGCTTCCGGGATACGCCGCCGACCTGCGGTGAAACCAATGACTGAGTCAAGCCTCCGTAAAGCGCCTTGCTGAGGACCCCGGTTGAGTAATCGGCTGTTCCCATCCGTGTTCCGGGTGGGGCCGACAACGCCCCGGGGATCCGGTGTCGGGCGACGCGCACGTACCGGAGGAAGGCAGGAAGGGATGCTGCACAGAGGGCAGGAGAGCACGGACGGCGCCGGCGGTGAACTGACCGTCCCCATGGCGTGGTTGTACGCCGAGTACATCGCCGACGAGCTGCTGCGGACCGGCGATCTGATGCCGCCGACGTCCTTCGAGTTCCGCGCCGGGCGCGATGCCCTGGCGCTCACCATCTTCCTCTCCGACACCGACGGGGAGCTGTCCGGCATCAGGGTCGTCACCCAGCTGGAGACGTGGCTGTCCCTGACCGCGTACGACCAGCCGTGGCAGGAGTGGGTGCGCGAGCGGCTGGCCGAGGTCGCCGCCGCGGCCGCGGAGTCGGGCGGGCCGGCACCCGACCTGGAGCTGGCGCAGGAGGCCTGGCGCTGGCTCCAGGAGACGGAGCTGCTCGCGCCGGACCTGAACGCGGTGCCGGGCGGCGCTCCGGTGGTCGGGGAGGACGAGGGGCCGAAGGTCTGGACGCCCGCCTGGCAGCTCGGGCTGCCGCTGGGACACCTCGCGATCCATCTTTTTTAGATTTCGCGGCCCCGGACCAATCCGGGGGCCGGAGGGCTCCGAATCCTTTGGTTGCGATTGTGTCACCGGCTTGAGTGATTCCGCCGCCTGGTCCGTACCGGTGGGAGCAACGAGTAACCCAACCCGCACCCAACGGCACGAGGATTCGGCATGAGGTCCCTGGAAAGGCATCGCGACGTCGGCGCCTACGCGCTCGGCGTGCTGGACGAGGCGGAGGCCTTCCGCTTCGAGGACCACCTCATGGAGTGCCCTCGGTGCGCCGCAGAGGTGACGGAATTCGGCCCGACGACACGGCAGTTGATGCTGTACCGGCGGGCGACGCCGCGGTTGGTGCACCCGATGGCGCAGCCCGGGCCGCGCATGCTGGACCGGCTGCTGGCCGAGGTGGCGACCCGGCGCCGGGCCGGACGCAGACGCACCCTGTTCGCCCTGGCGGCCTCGGTGGTGTTCGCGGTGTCGGTGCCCGGGATCGCGATGATGGCCGAGGGCAGCGGCGAGGGGCCCCTGACGGTCGCGGCGACCGACGCCACGACGGGGGTGTGGGCGCAGGTCACGACGGAGGACGAGGCCTCGGGCAGCCAGGTCGAGCTGAAGGTGAAGGACGCGGCCGGACCCCGCGCCTGCCATCTGGTGATCATCGGCCACGACGGCACCGAGGAGACCGCCACCAGCTGGCACGGCCCCGGTCACGACGCCCACCCGAACACGATGATGGCCAGCTCGTCCATGCATCCGGACCAGATCGCCCGCTACGAGATCCGCTCGGGGAGCGGGGAGGTCCTGATTCGGCTGGAGCCCCGCTGACCATCCGTCCGCCCCTGTCGCCGGGCGCCCTGGGCGCCCCGGTGTGAGACTGCTGGACGACACACCAGGGCTGCGCGGCGAGGGGAGACGAGGTGACGACGGCGGAGACCGGCGAGGGTCGCCTGGAGGAGTTCCTCGCCGACCCGGCGAACTCGGCGCTGGACCTGGCCCCCGCGGTGGCCCGCTGCACCAGGGCCCTGGGGCTCCAGCACTCCGTGGTGTACCTGGCCGACATCCAGCAGCGCCGGCTCGTGCCGCTCACCGACGTGGCCTCGCCCCTGTCCGTCGACGACTCGCTCGCCGGGTGGGCCTACCGCACGCAGTCGCTGCGCGTGGAGGAGTCCGAGTCGGGCGGCATGACGGCCTGGATCCCCCTCCTGGACGGCGCCGAACGGCTCGGCGTCCTCTCCGTGCTCTGCCCGGCGCTGACACCTGCCGTGCTGCGCCGCGGCCGGGCCCTCGCCACCCTGCTCGCGATGATGATCACGTCGAAGCGGGCGTACAAGGACTCCTTCGTCCGGCGGACGCGCACGGAACCGATGCGGCTGCCCGCCGAGATGCTGCGGGCCTTCCTGCCGCCCCGCACGATCGGCACCGGGCACGTCGTGTCGACGGCCGTGCTGGAACCGGCCTACGAGATCGGCGGCGACGCCTTCGACCACTCCCTGACCGAGACGACCCTGCACGCCGCGGTGCTCGACGCCATGGGGCACGACCTGGCCTCCGGGCTCACCACGGCCGTGTCGCTGGCCGCGTGCCGCAACGCCCGGCGGACCGGCGCGGACCTGCCCGAACTGGTGGAGTGCGTCGACGACGCGCTGGCGCACTGGCTCCCCGACCAGTTCTGCACGGGCGTCCTGGCCGAGCTGGACCTGGCCTCCGGGACGCTGCGGTGGTGCAACTGCGGGCATCCCCCGCCGCTGCTCATCCGCGACCAGCGGCTGCACGTGGACGCCATGCGGCGCGAGCCGGATCCGCCGATGGGGCTGCCGTCCCTGCTCGCCGAGCGGCGGCGGCAGACGCACGAGATCACGCTGAAGCCCGGCGACCGGGTGCTGATGTACACCGACGGGGTGACCGAGGCCCGGGCGAGCGACGGCGGCGAGTTCGGCCTGGAGCAGTTCGCCGACTACATCATCCGGGCGACGGCCGCGGGCGAGCTGGCGCCCGAGACGCTGCGGCGGCTCATCCACTCCATCCTCGACTCGCCCACCAGCCGGCTGCGGGACGACGCGACCCTCCTGATGTTCGAGTGGACGCCGCCGTCCCGGTGAGCGGCCCCCGGGTCACTTCAGCAGCCGGGACATCCTGCGGTCCGCCAGCGGCTTCCCGCCGGTCTGGCAGGTCGGGCAGTACTGGAGCGAGGAGTCGCTGAAGGACACCTCGCGGATGGTGTCGCCGCACACCGGGCAGGGCTCGCCGGTGCGGCCGTGCACGCGCAGGCCGCTCTTCTTCTCGGCCTTCAGCCGCCCGGCCGCCACGCCCCGGGAGCGTTCGACCGCCTCGGTGAGCGTGTCGCGCAGGGCCGCGTACAGCCGCCCGGTCTCCTCCTCGGTCAGGGACGCCGCCAGCTTGAAGGGCGACATCCGCGCCGCGTGCAGGATCTCGTCGCTGTAGGCGTTGCCCACGCCCGCGATCAGGCTCTGGTCACGCAACGCGCCCTTGAGCTGGCGCCGTTCACCGGCCAGCAGTTCCGCGAGGCGCGCTGCGTCGAAGTCCTCGGCCAGCGGGTCGGGGCCGAGCCGGGCGATGCCCGGGACCTGCTGCGGGTCCCCCACGACGTACGCCGCGAGCCGCTTCTGGGTGCCGGCCTCGGTCAGGTCGAAGCCGGCGCCGGTCTCCAGGGCGACGCGCAGGGCGAGGGGGCCCTTGCCGGGGCGGGGCGGGCCGTCGGGGAGGCGGTCCTTCCAGTGCAGCCAGCCCGCGCGGGCCAGATGCGTCACGAGATGCGGGCCGTCCGCGGTCTCGAGGTCGAGGAACTTGCCGTACCGGCGTACGGCGGCCACCTCGTGGCCCTCCAGCGCGGACAGGGGCGGGTCGTACGTCTTCAGGACGCTGATCGCCACGGGCAGCACCCGCACGATCTCGTGGCCGACGAGGTGCTCGGTGAGGAAGTCCTTGAGCGCCTCGACCTCGGGGAGTTCCGGCATAGGTCCAGAGTGCCACGCGGGGTCAGTCGTGGTCCGGCACCACGAACTCGCACCACACGGCCTTGCCACCGCCCCGGGCCTCCACGCCCCACACGTCGGTGAGCAGCTCGACCAGCAGCAGGCCGCGCCCGGAGACGCCCGAGTCGCCCGCCTCGCGGCGGCGCGGCAGGGCGCTGGAGGAGTCCTCGACCTCGACGCGCAGCCGGCGCTCGGAGCCGGTGAGGGCCCGCAGGGTGACGATCGCGGAGCCCTCGGTGTGCATCAGGGCGTTGGTGATCAGCTCGTCGGCGACGAGTTCGATCTCGTCGGCCCGGTCGGGGGCTCCCCAGGCGGAGACCGCGGTGCGGATCATGTGCCGGGCCTCGGCCAGGGCGGCGGCGTCGCCGGGGGCCACGTGCCGCTGGAGCCGGTGGCCGGACTGCGGGCCGTCCGGGCCGCGCCGGCGCAGCAGGAGCAGCGCCACGTCGTCGTCGCCGCCGCGTTCGGCGGCCACGTCGATGAGCCGGTCGGCGAGGTCCCGTACGTCGTCGGGGCCGGTGTCGACGAGGGCGGTCAGGGTGCGCATGCCGTCGTCGAGGTCGGCGCCGGGCTGCTCGACGAGGCCGTCGGTGCACAGCAGCAGGGTGTCGCCGGGGTCGAGTTCTATGGTGCCCACGGGGTAGTCGAGGCGGCCGAACTCGGCGGACAGTCCGAGCGGCAGACCGCCCGGGACGGTGACGCGGCGGCAGGAGCCGTCGGTGTGCCGCACGAGCGGATCGATGTGCCCGGCCCGGACCACCTGGAGCACGCCCGTGGACAGGTCGGCCTCGGCGTAGAGGCAGGTGGCGGAGCGGTCGGTGTCGAGTTCGTGCAGGAAGACGGAGGCCCGGGCCATGACGGTGGCCGGGGTGTGTCCCTCGGCGGCGTAGGCGCGCAGCACGATGCGCAACTGGCCCATGACGGCCGCCGCGTGCGTGTCGTGGCCCTGGACGTCGCCGATGACGGCGCCGACCCGGCCGCCGGGCAGCGGGATCAGGTCGTACCAGTCGCCGCCGATGTCCCGGCCGACGGAGCCGCCGATGGTGGCGGCGCGGTAGCGGACGGCGATGTCGGCGCCGGGCACGCTGGGGATGGTCCGGGGCAGCATGGCCTGCTGGAGGCCCTGCGCGAGGTCCATCTCCTGCTCGTAGAACATGGCCCGCTGGAGGCTCTGCGCGATGCTGCTGCCGAGGGCGACGAGGATGTTGCGCTCCTCGGAGGTGAAGCCGCGCCGGTCGCTGTAGAGCAGGCCCATCGCGCCGATCGGCCGGGCCTGGACGATGAGCGGCAGATAGGCGGCCGAGGTGATGTTCAGGCCGGTGATGTGCGGCCACAGGATCGGGTAGCGCTCGGCGAACTCCTCCGGCGACTCGATGAAGCACGGGCTCAGGGTCCGGACGGCCTCGCTCATCGGGTAGGGCTCGTCGATCCGGGTGACGTCCGTGCCGGGGACGAAGCTGCCCGCGGGGCCCTCGGCGACCAGGCGGATGCGGCCGGCCTCGACCAGGCCCATGACGAGGCTGGTGGCGCCCAGGTGGGTGAGGCCGTGGGTGTCCTTGAGGACGTCAATGACGTCCTGGACGGTGCGGGCGTGGGCGAGGGCGGCCGTGGTGAGTTCGACGACGTTGGTCTGCTCCCGGCGGGCCTCGTCCTGGGCGGCCTGGTCGCGGCGTGCGTCGCTCTCCACCAGTTCCTGGGTGGCGTCCCGGACGATGCCGATGATGCGGCGGGGCCGTCCGGTCTCGTCGCGCCGGATGTAGCCCTGGGTGTGGGTCCAGCGCAGGGTGCCGTCGCGGCGGCGGATGCGGAAGTAGGCGCCGTAGTTCTCGCTGCCGTCCTTCAGGGCCTGGGAGACGACGGTGTCCAGGCGTCGCGCCTCGCCGGGCGGGACCCGCTTGGCGAGGGTCTCGGGGTGGTCGTCGTACTCGTCGGGGCGCACGTCGAAGACCTCGTGGGCCTGGGCGTCCATCTGCATCAGGCCGGTGTCCAGATCCCAGTCGAAGCTGCCCATCCGGTTGAGCGCGAGGATCGGGTCCGGGTGGGCGGGCCAGTCGTCCGGGAGTGACAGGGCGCTCGCTCCCCGATCAGCCATGGGCCCACCTTGCCAGGATTCGTCCGATTCTTCGACCGGATGTGCCGAGTCTACGGGCCACCCGTCCGCGTCGGCCCTCAGTTACTGAAGACGTCCGTGGGGCTGCCGAGGATGCTGTCGGCGGCCCGGTCGTCGGGAATCAGTCCGGCTCCGTCGGGCAGGTCGGGGGTGTCCGGCACGGCGTCGGGGCCGACCTCGTCGGGGTCTTCCGGGACTTCGGGGTCTTCAGGGTCCTCGGGGTCTTCAGGGTCCGGTTCGCCGGGGTCCTCCGGGGCCGGATCCTCCGGGGGAGGCTCGGTCTCGTACGGCGGGGGCGGGGCGGAGTCGCCGATCGGGTCCGCGTCCGGGGGCGCGCCCGGCTCACGCGGGATCGCGCCCGACTCGCCCGGGGCCGCGGACGGCGGCCGGGACACCGCCGGGGATGCCGCCGGGGATGCCGTCGTCCACACCGGCGGCGGTAGAGCCCGGTCGTGGCGTACGTCGTGTCCCGGGCGCCGTTCGATCCAGGTCCGGGCGGCGGCGTCGACGAGCGTGAAGGAGGTGACGGCGCGCGGGGCGGGGGTCACGACGATCACCTCGCCGGGCCGGTAGCCGGGCCAGGGGGTGCCTTGGCTGACCGGCGTGCCGCGCATCGCCTCCGGCGGGAGCAGCGGGTTGCCGCAGGCGCAGCGGACGCGGGGCACGCCCCTGTCGTCGACCAGGACGGCGGTGCCCGCCTGGAGGACGGACTGGTAGCCGCCTGCCCGTCCGGCGCGGTAGCCGTGGCTGGTGACGCGGGTGTCGGCGCGCAGCACGACCGGGGTCAGTCCGCGCACGTGGTCGCCGAGGTCCGCCGGGGAGACGCCCGCGACCCGGGCGAAGGCGCGGGCCTTGGCCCGGTCGCGAGTGAGGTGGCCGATCTGGCGGCCGATGTCGCAACTGCCGGTCCGCTCGGTGCCGCCGTACAGGCCGGGCGTCCCGCCGGAGAGTGAGCGCAGTCCGCTCAGGGCGGCGGAGACGCGGGCGGCTCCGCCCGCCGTCTGCGGCGTTCGCGGGGCGGGGGGTGGGGTGGCCGTCGTGGTGGCCGTGGAGTCCGTGAAGGGGTCCGGCCCCGGGGCCGCGGCCGGCAGGAGGAAGAGCGCTCCGCCGGTGCCCGCGTCGCCGTCGCGGTCGCCGTCGCCGCGACCGCAGCCCGCGAGGAGGAGTGCCGCCGCGAGCGCGCAGGCCGTGACGGAGGCCCCCGTGGGTGTCCGCACCTGATCCTCCCGCCCGCTTCGTCACTGTTCAGGCAATGCGTCACTATTGTTTGCTTCGCTCACTCGGGTTACGCAACCGGAGCGGTGGTACGCGGAGCGTGACGGGCTAGGTGGAAGGAGCGCATCGGCCGTGGACTGGTTCACCGCATCCGACTACTGGCTGACCCGGCTGGTCTTCCAGCGGGCGCTGGCCGCCGTGTACCTGGTCGCGTTCCTGACGGCGGCCCTCCAGTTCCGCGCGCTGATCGGGCAGCGCGGCATGCTGCCGGTGCCGCGGTTCGTCGAGCGGGTGCCGTTCAAACGGGCGCCGAGCCTGTTCCAGCTGTACTACTCGGACCGCTTCTTCGCGCTCTGCGCCTGGGCGGGGTGCGCGGTGTCGGCGGCGCTGCTGGCCGGGCTGGACTCGCTGCTGCCGCTGTGGGGCGGCATGCTGCTGTGGCTGGTGCCGTGGGCGCTCTACCTGTCGATCGTCAACGTCGGGCAGACCTGGTACTCGTTCGGCTGGGAGTCGCTGCTGCTGGAGGTCGGGTTCCTCGCCGTGTTCCTCGGCAACGACGAGGTGGCGCCGCCGGTCGTGGTGCTGTTCCTGCTGCGGTGGATCCTGTTCCGGGTGGAGTTCGGCGCGGGGCTGATCAAGATGCGCGGCGACGAGTGCTGGCGGAAACTGACGTGTCTGGACCACCATCACGAGACCCAGCCGATGCCGGGCCCGCTGAGCTGGTTCTTCCACCATCTGCCCAGGCCCCTGCACCGCGTCGAGGTGGCCGCGAACCACTTCACGCAACTCGTGGTGCCGTTCCTGCTGTTCGCCCCGCAGCCGGTCGCCACGGCCGCCGCGTCGCTGATGATCGTCACCCAGCTGTGGCTGGTGCTGTCGGGCAACTTCTCCTGGCTGAACTGGATCACGATCGTGCTCGCCCTGTCGGCCGTGCGGTTCCCGGCCGATGCGCCGGACGTGCCGGACGCCCCGCTGTGGTACGTCGTCGTGGTGCTCGCGGTGGCGGCGCTGCTCGTGGGCCTCAGCTACCGGCCGGTGCGCAACATGCTCTCCCGCCGACAGGTGATGAACCGCTCCTTCGACCCGCTGCACCTGGTCAACACCTACGGGGCGTTCGGCAGCGTGAGCCGGGTGCGGTACGAGGTGGTGGTCGAGGGCACCTCGGACGAGGTGCCACGGGAGGACTCCGACTGGCGGGAGTACGAGTTCAAGGGCAAGCCGGGCGATCCCCGGCGCTGGCCGCGCCAGTTCGCGCCCTACCATCTGCGCCTGGACTGGCTGATGTGGTTCGCGGCCCTCTCCCCGGCGTACGCCGGGTCCTGGTTCGGCGCGCTGGTGGAGCGGTTGCTGGAGAACGACCGGGACACACTGAAGCTGCTGCGCCGCTCGCCGTTCCCGCCGGACGAGCCGCCGCGGTACGTGCGCGCCCGCCTGTTCCGCTACCGCTACACGACGTGGCGCGAGCTGCGGGAGACGGGCGCGTGCTGGGAGCGGACGTATGTGCGGGAGTACCTGCCGCCGACGCGGCTGGCGGAGGCCGCTCAGAGGTCGTAGACGCGGGTGGCGGTGGTCTGCAGGATCTGTGTGTGGTCGTCCGGGTCGGTCAGCCGGCGCGTGGCGTCCAGGATGTCGCCGTACGTCGTCGCCAGGGTGGACACCGGCCAGTCCGAGCCGTACATCAGACGGCCGGGCCCGAAGGCCTCCAGTGCCACGTCGGCGTAGGGGCGCAGGTCCTCGACGGTCCAGGAGGCGGGGTCGGCCTCGGTGGCCAGGCCGGACAGCTTGGCGACCGTGTTGGGCAGGGCGGCGAGGGCGCGCAGGCCGGACGCCCAGGGTTCGAGCGCGCCGGAGGCGATGGGCGGCTTGCCCAGGTGGTCGAGGACGAAGGTGAGGCCGGGCAGGGCGGCGGCGGCCCGGACGCAGGCGGGCAGTTGGTGCGGGAGCACCACCAGGTCGTAGACCAGCCCGGCGTCGGCGACGGCGGCCAGCCCCCGGCGTACGTCCGGGCGCAGCAGCCACTCGGGGTCGGGCTCGCCCTGGACCTGGTGGCGGATGCCCTTGAGGTGGCTGCCGCCGGGGAGTTCCCGCAGCCGGGCGAGTTCGTCGGCGACGTCGGGGCGGGTGAGGTCGGTCCAGCCGACGACGCCCGCGACGAGGTCGTGCTCGTCGGCGAGGGCCAGGAACTCGGGGGTCTCCTCGGGCACGGTGACCGTCTGGACGAGGACCGTGCGGCCCACTCCGGCGGCTCTCGCCTCGGGTTCGAGGTCCTTCATGGTGAAGTCGCGCCGGAGCGGGGCGAGTTCGGGGCCGATGATCCAGTCCTGGTCCCGGACGGACAGGTCCCACACGTGGTGGTGGGCGTCGACGACGGTCATGAGGGCAGCTCCCACACGACGGGCAGGCCGGCGTCCGCGCCCTCGCCGGAGTAGTCGTGGACGACGTCCAGCAGTTCGGCCATCCGGGCCTGCCAGGCGACGTTGACCGGCAGGTTCTCCAGCTCGGCGAGGAGGCGGGCGTAGTCCTCGCACTCCAGGACGTGGAACAGGTCGGTGCCGCTGCGCCAGATCGTCCAGGAGGTGGCGCCGGCGGCGCGGATGGCGTCGGTGAGTTCCTCGGGGACCTCGCGGTGGGCGGCCTCGTACGCGGCGACGCGGTCGGCGCGGACCTTGGTGTGCAGGGCGACTCTCATGAGAGTTCCTTCGAGGAGGCCTCGGCGGGGACGGGGGCGTCGGGGGGCAGCAGGCCCTGGGCGCGCAGGTCCTGCCAGAAGGCGTCCGGCACCCGGGCGGCGAACTGGTGGGCGCAGTCACGGACCTCGTGTGCCGAGCGGGCTCCGACGAGGACGCTCGCGACGGCCGGGTGGGCTGCGCAGAAGGCCAGGGCGGCGGCGCGCAGCGTGGTGCCGTGGCGGTCGGCGACGGACTTCAGGCGCAGGGCCCGCTGGACCAGCTCGGAGGGGGCGATGCTGTAGTTGTACCGCGCGCCCGGCTCGGGGTTGGCCAGCAGGCCGGAGTTGAAGGCGCCGCCGATGACGACGGACGTGCCGCGTTCGTGGGCCGCGGGCAGCAGGCCGGTGAGGGCGCTCTGGTCGAGCAGGGTGTAGCGGCCGGCGCACAGCACCACGTCGACGTCGGTGTCGCGGACGAAGCGGGTGAGCATCCCGGCCTGGTTCATGCCGGCGCCGATCGCGCCGACCACGCCCTCGGAGCGGAGCTTCTCCAGGGCCGGGTAGCCCTCGCGGAAGGCCGCTTCGGCGTGTTCGTCCGGGTCGTGGAGGTAGACGATGTCGACCCGGTCGAGGCCGAGGCGTTCCAGGCTGGAGTCCAGGGTGCGGCGGATGCCGTCGGCGCTGAAGTCCCACACGCGGCGGTGGGCGGCGGGCACGGCGAAGCCGTGGGCGAGGTCGTCGCCGCCGGCGTCCGACGGTTCCAGGCGGCGGCCCACCTTGGTGGAGATCGTGTACTGCTCGCGGGGGCGGTCGCGCAGGGCGGCGCCGAGGCGGCGTTCGGACAGGCCCAGGCCGTAGTGCGGGGCCGTGTCGAAGTAGCGGACGCCCCGCTGCCAGGCGGCCTCGACGGCGTCGTGGGCCTGCTCCTCGCCGACCTCCGTGTACAGGTTGCCGATGGCGGCGGCGCCGAAGGACAGGGCGCTGACCTGGACGCCGCCGGCGCCGAGCCGGTTCACCGGGCCACCGGGCGCAGCCGCAGGCCCTGCATGCCGCCGTCGACGGCGAGCGAGGTGCCCGTGGTGGCGCCGGACAGGGGGCTCGCCAGGTAGGCGATGGCGCCCGCGACCTCCGCGGCTGCGACCAGCCGGCCGGTGGGCTGGCGGGCCTCGAGGGCGGCGCGTTCGGCGGCCGGGTCGGGCGCGGCGTCGAGGAGGCGGCCGACCCAGGGGGTGTCGACCGTGCCCGGGTTGACGCAGGTGACGCGGATGCCCTCGCGGACGTGGTCGGCGGCCATGGCGAGGGTCAGGGAGTACACGGCGCCCTTGGTGGCGCTGTACAGGGCGCGCTGCGGCAGGCCCGCGGTGGCCGCGATGGAGCAGGTGTTGACGATCGCCGCGTGCGCGGAGGCGCGCAGGTGGGGCAGGCAGGCGCGGGTGGTGCGCACCATGCCGACCACGTTGACGTCGTAGACGCGGTGCCACTCCTCGTCGGGGTTGTCCTCGACGGTGCCCTGGGCTCCGATGCCGGCGTTGTTGACCAGGACGTCGAGGCCGCCGAGGTCGGCGACCGCCGCCGCGACGGCCTGGCGCACGGACGTGTCGTCGGTGACGTCCGCGCGGTAGCCGAGGAGTGGCTTGTCGACCGGCGACGGGTCCAGGTCGAGGACGGCGACCTGCGCGCCGCGCTCGGCCAGGAGGTCGGCGGTGGCCCGGCCGATGCCGGAGGCACCGCCCGTCACCAGGGCCTTCAGGCCCTCGAAGTCGCTCATACAGCGTGCCCCTTCTGCAGATCGGCGGCCCAGAACTCGCCGCCCGGGTAGGTGTAGCGCGCCAGTGACTCCGGCCGCATGGCGGCCGAGAAGCCCGGTGCGGTGGGTGCCACGTAGTGACCCTGTCGGATGACGACCGGGTCGAGGAAGTGGTCGTGCAGATGATCGACGTATTCGATGACGCGGTCCTCGGTCGTGCCGGAGAGGGCCACGTAGTCGAACATCGACAGATGCTGGACGAGTTCGCACAGGCCGACCCCGCCCGCGTGCGGGCAGACCGGCACGCCGAACTTGGCCGCGAGCAGCAGGATCGCGAGGTTCTCGGGGACGCCGCCGACGCGGGCGGCGTCGATCTGGACGACGTCGAGCGCGCCGGCCTGGAGGAGCTGCTTGAAGACGATCCGGTTGTGCACGTGCTCGCCGGTGGCGACCTTCACGGGGGCGACGGCCCGGCGGATCGCCGCGTGGCCGAGGATGTCGTCGGGGCTGGTGGGCTCCTCGATCCAGTACGGGTCGAACTCGGCGAGGGCCTTGGTCCAGCGGATCGCCTCGTCGACGTCCCAGCGCTGGTTGGCGTCGACGGCCATGCGGACGTCCGGGCCGATGACGGACCGGGCGACGCGGCAGCGGCGGATGTCGTCGTCGAGGTCGGCGCCGACCTTGAGCTTGATCTGCGTGAAGCCGTCGGCGACGGCCTCGGCGGCGAGCCGGGTGAGCTTCTCGTCGTCGTAGCCGAGCCAGCCGGGCGAGGTGGTGTAGGCGGGGTAGCCGCGTTCCAGCAGCCGGGCCGTGCGTTCCTCGGCGCCCTGCCGGCCGCGGCGGAGCAGGGTCAGGGCCTCCTCGGGGGTGAGGGCGTCGGTGAGGTAGCGGAAGTCGATCTGGCGCACCAGCCATTCCGGCTCGGCCTCGGCGAGCAGCCGCCACAGCGGCAGGCCGGCGCGTTTGGCGGCCAGGTCCCACACGGCGTTGACGACCGCGCCGATCGCCATGTGCATCACGCCCTTCTCGGGCCCGAGCCAGCGCAGCTGGCTGTCGCCGATCAGGTCGCGGTTCAGGGTGGAGGGGTCGGCGCACAGGTCGGCCACCTCGCGGCCGACCAGATGTCCGCGCAGCGCGTCGATCGCGGCGACCTGCACCTCGTTGCCCCGCCCGATGGTGAAGGCGAATCCGTGCCCCTCGTGCCCGTCGGCCGCGTCCGTGCGCAGCACGACGTAGGCCGCCGAGTAGTCGGGGTCCGGGTTCATCGCGTCGGAGCCGTCGAGCTCGCGCGAGGTGGGGAAGCGGATGTCGTGGGTGTCGACCGTGGTGATGCGGGCGGGCGTCGGGGACACGGAGGGCCTTTCGGGTCGGTTGCAGGTGGCGGGGGCGTCAGTCCTGGGCGCGGCCCGTGGTGACGCGGGCGATCATGAGGGCGACCAGGATGATCCCGCCGTAGATGGCCTGGATCCAGAAGGACGGCACCTGGGCGAGGGTGAGCAGGTTCTGCACGACCCCCAGGAGGAGTACGCCGGTCAGGGCGCCGAACATGGTGCCCTTGCCGCCGTCGAGGGCGATGCCGCCGATCACCGCGGCGGCGAACACCGTGAAGATCATGTTCTGGCCCTGGTTGGCGCTGATCGCGCCGACATAGCCGGTCTGCATGATGCCGCCGACCGCGGCGAGGACGCCCGCGACGACGAACACGCCGAGCATGACGCGCTCCACGCGGATGCCCGCGGCCCGGGCGGCGTCCGCGTTGCCGCCGATGGCGTACAGGGCGCGGCCGACCCGGTGGTACTTCAGGACCAGCCCGGCGACCGCGAAGGCGAGCGCGGCGAGCCACACCGACAGCGGGACGGCGAGAAAGGTGGTGGTGGCCAGCGAGGAGAAGCTGTCGGGCATGCCGAACAGCGTCTTGCCCTTGGTCGCGCCGACCAGCAGGCCGCGCAGCACGATGAGCATCGCCAGCGTCACGATGAACGCGTTGAGCTTGAACTTCACGACCAGGACGCCGTTGAACGCGCCGACGGCCGCGCCCACGACCAGGATCGCCAACAGGGCGAGAGCGGCGGGGAGTTCGGTGCCCCAGCCGGACTGGGCGGCGGGCAGCACGAGCAGCGCGCCGACGGCGGGCGCGATGCCGACGACCGATTCCAGGGACAGGTCGAACTTGCCGGTGATCAGCACGAGCGACTCGGCGAGGACGACCATCGCGAGGGCGGCGGAGGCGCCGAGGATCGAGATCAGGTTGCGCTCGGTGAGGAACGAGTCGTTGACGATCGCGCCGAGCACCATGAGCAGCAACAGGGCCGGTACGAGGGCGAGTTCACGGGCCCGGCGCAACAGCACGGTCCGCGCCGACCCGGTGTCGGTCGCGCCCACCGGCTTCACCGGCGGAGCCTTGGTGTCAGCCATGGTCCACTCCTTCGATGGAGGCGATGAGCTCGTGGTCGCGCCAGCCCGCCGGGTGCTCGGCGACGACCCGGCCGTGGAAGAGGACGAGGACCCGGTCGCAGCGCCTGAGGTCGTCGAGTTCGTCGGAGACGACGAGCACGGCGGTGCCGTCCTCGCGGGCGCTGTCGACGCGGGCGAGCAGGGACTCCTTGGACTTCACGTCGACGCCCGCGGTCGGGTTGACGAGGACCAGGAGACGCGGGTCGGAGGCGAGGGCGCGGGCCATGACGACCTTCTGGGCGTTACCGCCGGACAGGTCCGAGACGGGCTGCTCGGGGCCCTCGGCGTGGATGTCGAGGCGTTCGATCAGCGCGGTGGCGACGGCACGCCTGCGGTCGGTGCCGACGAAGCCGTGGCGGCCCAGCCGGTCCAGGACGCTGAGGGTGGCGTTGTCGCCGATGGACATGCCGAAGACCAGGCCCTGTTGGTGCCGGTCGCGGGGCACGAAGCCGACGCCGGCCTCCAGGGCCTTGCGGACGTCGCCGAACGGGAGCGGTGCGCCGTCGAGCAGGGCCGTCCCGTGCGCCGGGGTGTGCAGTCCCGTGAACGTCTCGGCCAGCTCGATCTTGCCGCTGGCGCTGGACCCGGCGAGTCCGACGACCTCGCCGCGGCGGACGGTGAGGTCGATGTCCTCGTACGCGGCCGAGGTGAGGCCGCGGACGTCGAGGAGGACGGGGCCCGCGGCCTCGGCGGTCCGGTGCCGCTCGGCCTGTTCGGCGATCGCCTCGCCCGCCATGGCCTCCACCAGGGCCTGGCGCGGGAGGTCGGCGACCGGGGCCGTGGTGATCCAGCGGGCGTCGCGCAGCACCGTGACGGTCTGGCAGACCTCGTACACCTCCTGGAGGTGGTGGGAGATGAACAGGAAGGTGACGCCGGAGTCCTGGAGGGCCCGCATGCGGGTGAACAGGCGCTCGATCTCCCGGTTGTCGAGCTGGGCGGTGGGTTCGTCCAGGATGATGAAGCGGGCGCCGAAGCTCAGCGCGCGGGCGATCTCCACCATCTGCCGGTCCTCGACCTTGAGGTCGGCGGTGCGGGCGTCGGGGTCGACGCGCACGTCCCAGGTGCCGAGCAGTTCGGCCGCCTCGGCCTTGAGGCGGCGCCAGCTGATGAAGCCGCGGTGCAGGGGCTGGCGATTGATGAACAGGTTCTCGGCGACGGTCAGTTCGGGCACGACCGTCGGGTGCTGGTAGACGCAGGCGACCTTGCGGCGCCAGGCGTCGCGGTCGGTGAGCGGGGGCGCGGGGTCGCCGTCGAAGCGGACGGTGCCCTCGTCGGGTGCCTCCAGGCCGGTGAGGATCCTGACGAGGGTCGACTTGCCGGCTCCGTTGCGGCCGACGAGGGCGTGGGACTCGCCCGGCAGGACGGTGAGCCGCCCGTCGGCGAGAGCGGTGGTGGGGCCGTATCGCTTGACGATGCCCCGCGTTTCGGCCAGTGCGGTACTCATTCGACCGTGTTGCCCCAGAGCTTGGGGTCGTCGACGTTGTCCTTGGTCACCAGCGGGGCGGGCAGCTGGTCCTCCAGGATGCCGCTGGGCAGTTTCACGATCGTCGAGCCGTGGTCGGTCGGGCCGGGCTCGAACGTCTTCCCCTGCATCGCCGCCTTGATGTAGTACATGCCGTACTTGGCGTAGGCGTCGGCGGGCTGGGAGACCGTCGCGTCGATCTCGCCCTTGCGGATGGCGTCGAACTCCTGCGGGATGCCGTCGTTGGAGACGATGGTGATGTGGCCCGGCTGTCCGGCCTTCTTCAGCATGCCCTTGGACTTGAGGGTCTGGAGGGTGGGCGCCAGGTAGACGCCGCCCGCCTGCATGTAGATGCCCTTGATGTCGGGGTTGGCGTTGAGGAGGGTGTCCAGTTTGGAGGCCGCGGTGTCGGACTCCCACTTGGCGGGGATCTCCAGGACCTTGAGCTTCGGGAAGTTCTTCCGCACGCAGGAGCGGAACGCCTCGGAGCGGTCGCGGCCGTTGACCGAGGCGAGGTCGCCCATGATCTGCACGACCTTGCCGGAGGTGATGTGCTCGCCGAGGTACCGGCAGGCCTTCTCGCCGTACGCCACGTTGTTCGCCCGGACCACCATCGCGACCTTGCCCTGGTCGGGCGCCACGTCCACGGCGACGACCGGCACGCCCTTGCGCTCGGCCTGGTCGAGGCCGGCCTCGATGGCGGCGCTGTCCAGCGGGGCGACGACCAGGCCCTCGACGCCCTGGTTGAGCTGGTTGTTGATGTCGGTGATCTGCTGCGAGGGGTCGCTGTTGGAGTTGACGGTCTTCATCGCGTCCACGCCCTCGGCCTTCGCCATCCTGGGCACGTAGTCGTTGTACGACTGCCAGAACGGCGAGGTGAGCAGGGGCAGCACGACCCCCACCTTGCCCGTGCCGTCCCCACCGCCGGCGCCCGGCGCGCCGGTGTCCTCGGTGCTGCCGCACGCGGCGAGCACGAGACAGGCGCCGGTGGCCAGGGCCACCGCGCCGACGATCCGGGATGTGTTCCGCTTCCGCACTGCGCTTCCGGGCATCTGTGGGTGCTCCCATCGACCGGTGTTCCAGCAGATGCCCGCATACTTATCAGACCACTCCCCCACCAGAACACCCTGCGACGGCACATTTCCGCGCTCCGGACGCATAGTGGTCCGACCACCCTGCTGGTTAGACTGCGCCGGAGCGCTGTGATCGGAGGAGTGGCGTGGACGACGAGACAGCCCCGCAGAAGGGCACCGTGACACAGCGCGCCATCGAGCGGATCAAGGCGATGATCGGCGAGGGCCGGCTGGAGCCGGGCCAGCGGCTGCCGACCGAGCGGGACCTGGCCGCACAGCTCGGCATCTCCCGCAGCTCCATGCGCGAGGCGATCCGCGCGCTCACGGTGCTGGGCGTGCTGGAGGCCCGGCACGGGTCGGGCATCTACGTCACGCAGCTGGAGGCCGGCGACCTGCTGGAGACCTTCGGTGTGGTGGCGGACCTGTCGCGCGGCCCGCGTCTGGTGGAGCTGCTGGAGATCCGGCGGATCCTGGAGTCGACGGCGACGGCGCTGGCCGCCGCGCGGATCACCGGGGACCAGCTGGCCGAGGTGGAGAAGCACCTGGCGGCGATGAACGCCACGGACGATCCGGAGGAGATCCTCGCCCACGACCTGGCCTTCCACCGCGTGATCGCGACGGCCGCGGGCAACGAGACGATGGCCGCGATCCTGGAGGGCCTGTCGTCGCGGACGTTCCGCGCCCGGGTCTGGCGCGGCTACCAGGAGGAGGGGGCCTTCGCCCGCACCCGGCGCGAACACGCGGCGATCCACCGCGCCCTGGCCGCCCACGACCCGGAGGCGGCCCGCGCGGCGGCGGCCGCGCACGTGGGCGAGGTGGAGATGTGGCTACGCGCACAGCTCGGGCCCTAGGTCGATCCCAGGGCCCGGCGCTGTCCCGCTACTTGAACTGACTCGGCTGATAATCACCGGCCGGCTGCTGGAGGATGACGTTCAGCCGGTTCGCGGTGTTCATGAAGGCGATCAGGGTCACCAGCGCGACGAGCTGCTCCTCGCCGTAGTGCTTGGCGGCCCGCTCCCACACCTCGTCCGGGACGCCGCCGGCCCCGTCCGCGATGCGGGTGCCCTGCTCGGCCAGCTCCAGCGCGGCGCGCTCGGCCTCGGTGAAGACCGTGGCCTCCCGCCATCCCGCGACCAGATGGAGACGTACGGAGGACTCGCCTGCCGCCGCGGCCTCCTTGGTGTGCATGTCGAGGCAGACCGCGCAGCCGTTGATCTGGCTCACCCGCAGCGAGACCAGCTCCCGCGTGGCGGCCGGCAGCGGTGACTCCACGACCAGCCGCCCCACGGAGTAGAACTGCTTGACGAGCTTGCTCCCGCTCGGGAGGGCGAAGACGTCCAGACGCGCGCTCATGGTGAGCTCCCTTGTCGTTGTCGGTGCTTACGCCCTTATGAGTCAGCGGCTCACCACGATGTGACATGGACGGGTGTGACCTGCGTCTCCCCGCACCAGCCCTCGCGCACCGCGCCGACGATGCCCGCACCCGGCACCAGCGCGTGCGCCACAATGGACGGTATGCGCCTACGGGGCACCGCCTGTGCCGCCGCCGGACTGCTGCTGGCCGTCGCGCTCGGCTGCACCGGCGGCGGGGAGGAAGGCGTCCCCGAGCCGTCGCCGGCACCGGCCCGGGCCACGAGCGAAAGCCCCCGCGTCACGCCCTCCCCCACCCCCACCGCGGCCGACCCCGTCTCCCTCCCGGCCCTGATGCGGCGCGAGCACACCGGCTCCGGGCTGCGCCTCGGCGATGTGCTCGACCGCACCTCCGCCTACACCCGCTACGCCGTCACGTACGAGGCGAACGGCCTGACGATCTCGGGGATCATGAACATCCCCGAGGGCGAGGGCCCCTTCCCGGCGCTGGTGCTGGCGCACGGGTACATCGACCCGGACGTCTACGTCAGCGGCCAGGGCATGCCCCGCGAGCAGGACCGCCTGGCCCGCAGCGGCTATGTCGTCCTGCACACCGACTACCGCAACCACGCCCGCTCGGACAAGGACCCGGGCAACGACGTCGACCTGCGCCTCGGCTACACCGAGGACGTCATCGGCGCCGCCCTGGCCCTGCGCGACTCCGGGCGCCCGGAGATCGACGGCGACCGCATCGGGCTGTTCGGCCGGTCGATGGGCGGCGGGGTCGTGTACAACACGCTGGTCGTGGCGCCCGGCCTGTTCGACGCGGCGGTCGCGTACGCGCCGGTCAGCGCACGGCCGCAGGAGAACATCGACCACTTCCAGCGGCCCGACGGCGACCCCCTCGTGGCCGAGATCGAGGAGAAGCACGGCACGCCGAAGGAGAACCCGGCGTTCTGGCGCGATGTCTCGCCCCTCACCTTCGCC
Source organism: Streptomyces lomondensis (assembly GCF_014651035.1). Taxonomy (GTDB): domain Bacteria; phylum Actinomycetota; class Actinomycetes; order Streptomycetales; family Streptomycetaceae; genus Streptomyces; species Streptomyces lomondensis. The sequence goes on along the minus strand of NZ_BMWC01000003.1, from coordinate 651,041 downwards.
GACCGGGTGACCGAGCCCCTGCTGATCCAGCACGGCACCGCGGACGACACCTGCCCCCTCGCCTGGTCACGGGAGGCCGCCGCGGCGTTCGAGAAGGCGGGCAAGGACGTCGAGCTGCGTGCCGTCGCCGGTGAAGGCCACACGTTCGGGCCGCGGTGGGCGGCCGAAATGGACGTCACCGAGGCCTTCTTCGCGCGCCACCTGCGCTGAGCCCGTCACACCCGGGACCGGTACAGCCCGAACTCCGCGATCCGCACGGTCCCTCGCGCCCCGGTCACCCGCAGCCGCCACCGCCGGGCCCGCACGGCCCCGGGCAGCAGCAGGATCCGGCTCGCGCCGATCACCCCCGCCCGGGCCGCCTCCGTCCAGCGGCCGTCGCGGTACGCCTCCACGACGAAGCCCTCCACCTGCTGCCCGTACCGGACGTCCTCCGCCAGCCGGACCCGGTCCACCTCCCGCTCCCGGCCGAGGTCGACGGTGACCCGGCCCGGCGCGCCGCCGGTCCGGGCGCCGCGCGCCAGGTCCTCGGGCAGCTCCCGGTCGATCCGCTCGCGGAACTCCCGCAGCCGCGCCACATCGGCGGCGGGCAGCAGCCCGTCCGTGTCCGGCGGGACGTTGAGCAGCAGCACCGAGTTCCGGCCGACGGACCGGAAGTAGAGGTCCGTCAACTGCTCGACGCTCTTGGGCTGCTGGTCGGCGTGGTAGAACCAGCCGTCCCGGATCGACACGTCGCACTCGGCGGGCCACCACTGCAGGTAGTCGGCCACGGGCCGGGCAGCGGCCAGCGCGTCCCGGCTGCCCATGTCGGGGGCGTCGTAGGAGAGGGCGTAGTCGGTCCGCCCGTAGTCCTGCTCCTGGACGGGTACGACGCTCCACTCGTCATCCCGGGCGAGCCCGCCCTCGTTGCCGACCCAGCGCACGTCCGGCCCGGTCACGGCGACGACGGCGTCCGGGGCGAGCGCCCGCACGAGGGCGTACCAGCTGTCCCAGTCGTACTTCTCGACCTGGTCCGGCGGGATGTGGCCCTGGGCTCCGTCGAACCACACCTCGTCGACCGGGCCGTACTCGGTGAGCACCTCGTAGAGCTGGTTGAGCATGTGGGCGCCGTAGTCGGTGGCCGGGAGCGTGTGCGAGCGGGGCGGTGTGCGGTCGTCGCCGTCGACGAGGGTGGGGATCGTGCGGTCGGCGCGGGCGCTGCCGTTGGCGTACACGCCGTGCAGGTACTGGTTCTCATCGGCGGGCGAGATGTAGACGCCGACCTTGAGGCCGTGCCGCCGCATGGAGTCGGCGAACGCGCGCAGGACGTCGCCCCGGCCGTCGCGCCAGCTGCTCGACGCCACCGTGTGGGCGGTGTAGCGGGAGGGGTAGAGGACGAAGCCGTCGTGGTGCTTGACGGTGAGGATGGCGAGCGTGAAACCGCCGTCGCGCAGGGCACGGGCCCACTGGTCGGTGTCGAGTCCGGCCGGCTGGAAGACGTCCGGGTCCTCGTCGCCGGTGCCCCATTCCAGGCCGGTGAAGGTGTTCACGCCGAAATGCAGGAACGCGGTGCGCTCCAGGCGCTGCCAGGCGATCTGCCGTGCGGTGGGGCGCACCCGGGAGGCCTTGCGGACCAGGTCCTCCGGTGTGTCGTCGGGGCTGACGGGGATGCGGTGGCCGGGGTCGTCGGAAGCGGCGGTCGCGGGTGCCGTCACGCCGGCGGTCGCGGCGAGGGCGGTGGCCGAGGCGAGGAACACGCGTCGGGGAACGGCCATGGCGATGACTCCTCAGGTCAGATGCCAGACGGCGGGGGTGCGCTGGTCGGGCGGGTACTGCGCGAGCCGGCCGTCGTCCGTCACGCTCACCGTCATCCGCGTGATCGCGTTGACGAGCCGGTGGCCGCCGCCCCCGGCCGGGACCGGCTGCCAGCGCTGGAGGGTGTCGGCGGGATCGCAGGCCTGCGGCGTCACCTCGACACCCGGCTGGAGCGGCACGTTCAGCGTGAGTTTCCCGCCGCGCACCGCCAGGCAGCCGTCGGCGGTCCGCAGGGTCACATAGCCGTCGGGCGTGCGCCGGAGGGCGGCGGTGAAGGAGCTGCCGGATGTGCGGAACGTGTAGGTCCCGTCCGCCACCGGCACCCGGGTCAGGTCCCGCCGTCCGGGCGCGTGCCCCACCTCGGCGCCGCGCGCGGTGAACTCGGCGTACGTGGCGTCGGGGTGCGGTTCGCCCCAGGTGGCTTGGGCGATGTGGCGCAGGGCGGGCCACAGGGCGACGGCGACCTCGTTCTCGGTCTCGCCGCGGCCGTTGTCGGGCCAGAGGCTGATCTTCGCGCCGGTGATGCCGTCGGCGGAGGCGAGTTGCTCGCCCTCGAAGCTGCGCGGGTCCCAGCTCTGGTCGTACAGCGCCTCGGTGTCGGTGTGGAAGCCGCCGCGGACGAGATAGAGCGCGTAGGCCGCGTTCATCAGGGGGTGGCCCTGGGCGATGAGCCGGCTCGGCTTGACCGCCACGTCCAGCCAGTGCTCGACCGTCGTACCGGCCGCCACCGGCACCGTGTTGGCGCCGGTGAGCCCGTCGTTCCAGATCCGCAGCCGCTTGCCCTTGCCCGCCGCGTAGGCGTGGACGCGGTTGACGAAGTCCACGAACGCGTCCTGGGGTGTGGCGTCCGGGCCGTATCTCCCCCGCGCGTACTCCAGGACCTGCGGGTACTTGGCGAAGTCGGAGCCGAGCATGTACTCGTCGGCGCCCATGTGCCACTCCCGCGCGGGGAAGACCCGGGCGTACTCGTCCATCAGGCTCGTGTAGTAGGCGAAGGCCTCGGGCCGCGTGATGTCCAGCCGTGACGGCTGCTTGGTGCCGTCCCGGTCGGTGAGCTGGAGGTCGGGGCGGTTCTCGATCCACGGGTCCATGTGCCCCGGGGAGTTGATCTCGGGGATGATCTCGACGTGGTACTCCTCGCCGAGGGCGACCAGCCGGCGGATCTCGTCCTCGGTGTAGTAGCCCCAGGTGTTGGCCTCGGGGTGGGCGTCGCTCTTCACCTTGAGTTCGAGGAGCAGCTGGTTGAGCTTGTGGTACGCCATCTCGCGCACCAGGTTCTCCAGCCAGGGCAGGGAGACGTGGATGTAGCAGGCGCAGACGCCGACGCCCCGTTCCCGGTAGCGGGGTACGTCGACGGTGCGTCCGGCGGGGACGCGGTCGTCCTGTGCGAGGAGCTGGAGGAGGGTGCGGGTGCCGTAGAAGGCACCGGTCTCTGTCGCGCCGGTCACCGACAGCCGCCGCCCGGCGTGGAGTTCGTAGCCCTCGGGGCCGAGCGAGGTCCGGCCGGGCCGGATGTCGATAACGATGTCACCGGCCCGGGCTCCGCCCCGTACGACCGGGACCGTGCCGTGGCCGGCCGCGCGGAGGTCGGCGGCGAGGGTGGAGGCGACCCGGCGTTCGGCTCCGGTGCCGGCCACGAGGCGGGTGTCCCCGTCGTAGGCGTAACTGCCGGGTTCCGGGGTCCAGTCGGCGAGTGCGGGCACGGTGACCGGTGTCCGCGGCTCCTCCCGGGCGGCGACCGCCGGTGCCGGGCCGACGAGCAGTACCAGCACCGACAGGAGTCCGGCCCACCGCACCCGCCGTCTTCTGCGCTCAGTCATCCGGCTCCCCATTCATCCGACGTCTGATGATTGAGCTGGCATCGACAGCTGTCAATGGGGCCTGCGCGGGCGAAAGTTGAGCTATTGATCGGAGGTACGGGGCGCGCGGGGGCGGACCGGGGCGCATGGACCGGTCGGCGACCTCGACGTGCGCCCCCGACCGGTGCACAGTTCTCCCTACGTACTCGCCAGTAAGCCCGTCCCTCTCCATTCCGAGGAGCCTCCGTGACCACCTGGGCCGGCCGCACCGCCGCAGAGATATCCGCCGCCGTCCGCGAGAAGCGGGTCACGCCCCGGGAGGTGGTGGCCGAGCACCTCGCCCGGATCGAGCGGTTCGACGGCCGTGTCGGGGCCTTCCGCAGGGTGCGTGCCGAAGCGGCACTGGCCGAGGCCGACGAGGTGTCCGCGCGCGGCGACTTCGCCGAACTGCCTCTGGCGGGGGTGCCCGTGGCCGTCAAGGACAACCTGGCCGTGCGCGGCGAGTCCCGGCGCGTCGGCTCGGCCGCGACGCCGGACACGCCCGCCGCGCAGGACCATGTGACGGTGGCCCGGCTGCGGGCCGCGGGCGCGGTGGTGGTGGGGCTGACGAACGTGCCCGAGCTGTGTGTCTTCGGCACGACCGACGGTGTGCTGGGCACCTCCCGCAACCCCTGGGACCCCGCGCGCTCGGCGGGCGGTTCGTCGGGCGGCAGTGCCGCGGCCGTCGCGGCCGGGATGGTGCCGATCGCCCTCGGCAACGACGGCATGGGCTCCCTGCGGATACCGGCCGCCAACTGCGGCCTGGTCACCCTCAAGCCGGGACGGGGAGTGGTCCCGGCGGGCGACAGCACCTGGTTCGGCATGTCGGAGAACGGCCCGCTGGCCACGACCGTCGAGGACGCCCGGCTGATGCTCGCGGTGCTCGCCGGCACCGGGCCCGTCCCCCGGTCCGAGCCCGGCACGCTCAGGGTCGCCGTGTCGCTGCGCAGTCCGCTCGCCGGCGTCACCATCAGCCGGCCGTACGCGGCGGCCGCCCGGGAGGCGGCCGGGGTGCTGATGAGAGCGGGCCATCAGGTCCGGCGCGCCGACCCGCCCTACCCGTTGTCGCTGGCGACGACGGCACTGGCCCACTGGACGGCGGGCACCGCGGCGGACGCCCGGCACCTGGACCCGCGTCTGCTGACCCGACGCACCCGCGTCCACGCGCGCCTCGGCCGCCCCTTCATGGCCGCGGTGCGCTCCGGAAGCAGCCGGGAACAGCTGCGGCGACGGCTGGAACCGTTCTTCACGGAACACGACGTGCTGCTCACGCCCGCGCTCGCCCGCCGCTCCCCGAAGGCCGGACCCTGGCACGAGCGGGGCTGGCTGAGCAACGTGCTGGCCAACACGCAGTACTCGCCCCTGACGCCCGCATGGAACCTGACCGGCTGGCCCGCCATGGCGATCCCCTGCGGAACCCTGCCCTCCGGCGCCCCGTGCGCCGTGCAGCTGGTGGGCCGGCCCGGCACGGAGTCCCAACTGCTGGATCTGGCAGCCCAGTTGGAGGAACGAAACCCGTGGCGGCGTACGGCGCCGATGAACTAGAGTGGGCCGGGTGACTGCCGGGTCGGCCGTAGGCCATGCACGAGTGAGGCGCCCGGCCTCGGCGTGAGCGCGGCGGGGGCGACCCCGCCCGGGCCCGTCCGAGAGCCGCAGAGGGCACGAGCCCCGCCTCCCGTCTCCGTGTTCCCTTCCTTCCCGCGCCCTTTCCGGCGCGTTCCCGCAGACCAGTGAACCGGAGACGAACTCACGCATGTCCCACGCACAGCACACCCCTGACCTGCCGACCGCCGTCGCCCACCTCAACCACACCGCCGTGTACGCCTCGGACCGCTGGCTGTCGGCGGAGTTCCTGGCGGCCGTCCTGGGCCTGGAGGTCGGCGCCCCCTTCGGGCCGTTCCTGCCCGTCGACCTGGGCAACGGCGTGACCCTCGACTACTACGAGAAGAGGGACGAGCCGATCCAGTCGCAGCACTACGCGTTCCTCGTGCCCGAGGAGCGGTTCGACGCGATGATCACCCGTCTGGAGGCGCTCGGGGTGACGTACTACGCCGACCCGAGCCACACCGAGCCCGGCCGGGTCAACAGCCTCTTCGGCGGACGCGGCGCCTACTTCGACGACCCGGACGGCCACAACATGGAGATCATGACCCGGCCGTACGTCCGGCCCTGACGACCGCCCGGGCCACCACCCAGTGATGCTTGCCGAGGCGCCGGACCCGGTCGAAGCCCTGGCGCTCGAACAGCGCCACCGTGCCGGTGAACAGGAACGACGCGGAGACCGACCGGTCCTCGGTGTCCTCGGGGTAGCCCTCCACGGATCCGCCGCCGAGCCGCGCGATCTCCCGGAGGGCGCCTTCGAGGGCGACGGCGGCCACGCCCCGGCGGCGGTGGGCGCGATCGACGAAGAAGCAGGTGATCCGCCAGTCCGGCAGGGCGTCGAGGTCCTTCTCGTAGGCGCGCCGGTGCTTGATGCGGGGCAGTTCGGAGGGCGGCCCGAACTGGCACCACCCGACGCAGTCCCGGCCGTCGTAGACGAGGGCGGCGTGCGCGCGACCCTCGCGGACCCGGGTCTCCTTCTCGGAGCGGTTCTGCTCCGGGGTCCTGCCGCGGCCGATGCCCTCGGGGTGGAAGGCCATGCACCAGCAGCCGCCCCACACGCCGTTGTGCCGCTCGGCCAGACCGGCGAAGTCCGGCCAGGTGGCCGCTTCGAGGGGTTTCACCCGAAGGCCGGTCATGGGCTCCTCCGATGGTCTACAGCGCCCGGTACATGATGTGCAGCCCCACCCGGCCGTGCCGGGGGTGGTCGAAGGCGTCCGGGACGGTGCCGAGGATCGTGAAGCCGAGAGAGGTCCACAGCTTCACCGCCGGGTTGGTCTCGACGACGGCGTTGAACACCATGCCCCGGTAGCCGGCGGCTCTGGCCTCGGCCAGGAGGTGTTCGGCGAGGGCGCGGCCGTAGCCCCGGCCGCCCTGGGCGGGGTCGACCATGAAGCCGGCGTTGGCGATGCGGGCGGCGGGCCCGCCGTAGTTGGGGGTGAGGTAGGCGGAGGCGACGACGGCGCCGCTGTCGTCCTCGACGACGTAGACGCGTTTCGCCGGGTTCATCCACAGGACCCGGGCCTCCTCCTCGGAGGTACCCGGGTCCCAGGCGTAGGTCTCACCCGCGGCGACGATGCGGTGCCAGAACGGCCAGATGCGCGGCCAGTCGTCCGCCGTTGCTTCCTTGATCAGCATGGACGTGAGTCTGGCACGCCCATGCGGTCGGCGATCGCGGAGGGTGTCCGCCCGCTGTCAGTCGACGCTGGGCAGGATGTGGGGCTCCGCGAGGTCCTCCTCGTAGCCCGCGAGGCGGATCGGGGCCGACCGGGCCCACACGTCGAGGCTGCCGAGCTCGTCGGCCCGCCGGCCGGCGCGCTCGCCGCGTTCCTTGGGGCGCTGATCGCGTTTCGTCTTCTCCGGTGTCACCGCGCACTCCTTATGTGTCGGTCACCCTCGGGACGTCCGCGCCGGTCCTGCTGCGCCTGACGTCCGCTCGGGCTCTGATGGCAATGCAGTTCGGACGCGGTGGCGCCGGTCGACTCACGGGAGAGCAGGCCGTGGTGAACCGGCTTGTCCCATGACGGACCATGGGTGTGGGTGGGACCCCGGTACTGCTGTCCGTCCGCTTCAGATTAACCAAATGAGCGGGCCCCCGCTCGATGGGGCTGAAAACAAGCGGTAACGATCGCGCGTCATCCCGTGTTCAACTCCGGTTTACGCACCGATTCGTCCACGTCAGGGCGTTTTGCGGATCACCCGTTCGGTGGAGGCCGACGACGGCGCTTTCGAGTCGGTTGCGCAGTTCAAGTGCCGTTGGCTGAGTCGCAAGCTCGCCATGCTCTGCTGCGGTACGGCAACGGCTGTCTCGCGGGAGGACTGACGCATGGAGCTGCGCAGCGTCGAGGAGCTGATGGATCTGCTGTACGCCTGCCGGGGCACCAGGGACGTCCCGGGCCGCGACGGCCCGCCGGTCGACCTGCACGACCACGCGCTGCGCACCGCCGCGCTGCTGCGCCGCGGCCGCCCGGCCGACAAGGAACTCCAGGTGGCGGGACTGGTGCAGCCCATCGGCGGGCTGCTGTGGCCCGGCGACCCGGCCGGGCGCGCGGATCACGCGGCCGACGCCGTGCGCGCCCTGCTCGGCGAGCGGGTCCACCGCCTCGTACGCGGCTGCCCCGGCCGGGGCGCCCCGGCCGACGACGACGTCCTCACCCTGCGCCAGGCGGCCGAGGAGGGACGCACGGCCGGCTTCGACGCCGGGGTCCTGGAGGACTGGCGCACGGTGCTGGAACTGCTGGCGGCACGCAACTCCCGCCTGGGGGCGGTCGACTGACGACCGGGCCCTACCACTTCCCCGGCGCGTAATCCTTCAGGAAGACCCCGTACAGGTCCTCCCCCGCCTCGCCCCGCACGATCGGGTCGTACACCCGCGCCGCCCCGTCGACGAGGTCCAGCGGCGCGTGGAACCCGGCTTCCGCGAGCCGCAGCTTGTCGTAGTGAGGCCGCTCGTCCGTGATCCACCCCGTGTCGACCGAGGTCATCAGGATCCCGTCGGTCTGGAACATCTCCTGCGCGCTGGTCCGCGTGACCATGTTCATCGCGGCCTTGGCGGCATTGGTGTTGGGGTGCCCCGCGCCCTTGTAGCCGCGCCCGAAGACACCCTCCATCGCCGAGACGTTCACGACGTAGGCGCGCCCGCTCGCCGCCTTCTTCGCGGCCGCGGCCATCGCCGGGCGGAGCTTGCTGATCAGGATGAACGGCGCCGTGTAGTTGCACAGCTGGGTCTCCAGCAGCTCCACCGGGGAGATCTGCTCGATGGTCTGCACCCAGGTGTTGGAGTCGACGACGTCGGGGACGAGACCGCCCGCGTCGATCGCCGTGCCGTCGAGGTGCCGCTCGACGCTGGCGTTGCCCGCGACCAGGGCGAGGTCGGCGACCTGCTGCGCGTCGAGGCCGCTGGTGCCGAGGGGCAGCGCGGCCAGGCCGTCGACCGCGCCGGAGTTGAACGCGCCGATGACGTGGTGGGCGGGCAGTTCCCCGGCGGGCAGCGGCGCGCTCTCGCCCTCGACCAGGGCGGCGTAGGCGGACGGCAGGCGGCGCACGGTCTGCGTCGCGTTGTTGACGAGGATGTCGAGGGGGGCCGCCTCGGCGATCTGGTCGGCGAGGGCCACGGCCTGCGCCGGGTCGCGCAGGTCGATGCCGACGACCTCCAGGCGGTGGATCCAGTCCGCGGAGTCGTCCATGGCCTTGAAGCGGCGGATGGCGTCCTTCGGGAACCGCGTGGTGATCGTGGTGTGCGCACCGTCGCGCAGCAGCCGCAGCGCGATGTACATGCCGATCTTGGCGCGGCCGCCGGTGAGCAGGGCGCGCTTGCCGCTGAGGTCGGCGCGGACGTCGCGCTTCTCGCGGTTCACGCGGGCGCAGTCCGGACAGAGCTGGTGGTAGAAGTAGTCGACTTCCACGTACCGGGTCTTGCAGGTGTAGCAGGAGCGCGGGCGCTGGAGGATCCCCGCGATCCGGCCCTCCTCGGTGCGCGAGGAGGGCAGGAGGCCCTCGGTCTCGTCGTCGATGCGCTGGGCGGAGCCGGTCGCCGTGGCCTCCGTGACCGCCTTGTCGTGGGCGGTCTTGGCGGCCCGGCGCTCCTGGCGGCGGCGCTGCTTGACCGTGCGGTAGATGCCCGCGGTGGCCCGGCGCACCGCGATGGCGTCCGGGTGGTCGACGTCCAGCTTGTCGAGTTCCTCGAGCACGCTGAGGCAGACGGCCAGCCGCTCCGGGTCGATGCCGGGTCCGTACGAGAGCCCGCTCGCCTCGTCCATGGCCTGCGGGCCGTCCTCTGTCACCGTCATCGCCGCTGTCGTTCCCTGTTCTGCCGTCGCGGGCGCCGGTCGCGCCCGCTTTCGAACGGCGAATTTTACTTCAGCGCCGGGCCGCACCGCCAAACTCGCGCCGATCAGGACCGGCAGGCCTTGATCAGTGCCGCCACCTCCTTGGAGACGGCCGTGGCGAACAGGTCCAGGTCGGGGACCGCCTCGCCGTCGGCGACGAGGCCGTAGTGGACGCTGCCCCGGTAGGTGGAGACCGCGACCGCCAGGGAGTGGCCGGGGGCCAGCGGGGCGAGGGGGAAGACGGCGGTGAGCGGGTGGCCGCCGAGCTTCAGGCCGAGGCTGGGCAGCGGCACGCTGGTCACGAGGATGTCGAACCAGAGCCGGGCCGCCTGGCCGACCAGGGGTCCGCCGAGCCGGTGGGCGAGGGCGGGGACGTGGTCGGCGAGCAGGGCTACGGCGCCCGCGCCCCGGTTGGGGCCGGCGTCCTTGTTGCGGTCCATGGCGGTGCGGACCGAGGCGAGGCGGGCCAGCGGGTCCGGGTCGTCCACCGGAAGCCGTATCAGGTACCCGGAGAGCCGGTTGCCCTGCGGGTAGGCGGTGCGCGGGCGGCGCTTGGAGACGGGGATCAGGGCGCGGGGCGCGACGCCCTCGCTGCCGTCGCCGCGCTCGTCGAGCCAGCGGCGCAGGGCGCCCGCGACGACCGCGATGAGGACGTCGTTGACGGTGCCGCCGACGGTCTTGCGGATCCGGTGCACGTCGTCGAGGTCGAGCACCACTCCGGCGGTGCGGCGGGTGCCGCTCGGCTCGCAGGTGAGCGCGGGGGTGGAGCGCACGTCGAGGGAGGAGCGGGCGACGGCGGTGCCGATGTCCAGGGCGCGGCCGACGTCGGACAGGGCGCCGCGCATCAGGCCGGGCAGCTCGCGCACGTCCGGCAGCAGGCCGCGCGGGGGCTGGGCGGGGCGGGGCCGGGGTGCGGGCATGTCCATCGGGTCCATGACGCCGGCGGCGAGGGTCAGCGCCCGCAGCCCGTCGGCCAGGGCATGGTGGAACTTGAACAGCACCGCGAAGCAGACCCCGTCCTCGCCCGGCAGCACATGGGCCTCCCAGGGCGGCCGGCCGCGCTCCAGCGGGCGCCCCATGAGCCGGCCGGCCTGCGCGTGGAAGTCGGCGGTCGGCGCGTGCAGCCGCACATGCTGCAGGGGGTCGAAGTCCGGGTCCGGTTCCCGGGCCGCGCCGCCGAAGGCGAGCGGGCGGCGCAGCGCCGAGGGCAGCGGCTGCCACACGTCGCGGATCCGCATCCGCAGTCCGGGCACGCCGGCGGCGCGGGCCGCGAGCAGGTCCGCCGCGTGGGCGCCCGCGGCGGGCGAGTGCGCGGAGAAGATCCCGAGCGCGCCGAGGTGCATCGGGTGGTCGGCGGACTCGAGGTTCCAGAACGCCAGGTCGAGAGGAGCGAGCAGGTCAGCAGTCAAGGGCTTGCCTCGCGTCGACGACGGGTGGGTCAGCAGTCAATCGCCCCCAGCCGATTACGGTCAAGTACGATCAGGCTACACACAGTTAACAGCGGATTAAGTCCCGCCCCGTGAGAGGGGCGGGACTTATGGTGCATGTGTGGTCAGTCCAGCACAGGTTGCGGCGCCGGGCACCCGGTGGGAGTCACCCGGGAGGCGTCACGGATCAGCGCCTCGTGCGCGGCCTTCAGCTTGGCCGTGTCGGGTTTCAGCACCGCGCGGTCGTAGGTGAGGAAGCCGTTCAGCTCGCCCTCGACGTCCGCGATCTGGGTGTACACGGCGCCGTTGCCGCCCTTGCAGACCAGCGCCCGGACCTCGTCCAGCTTCGTGAGGTAGTCCTCGGTGTAGGTGGCCGGGTCGACGTCGACGTACGACATCTGCACCGACCAGGCGTGGCCGGGCACCGCGAGGCCCAGGCCGCCGTACTCGCCGCTGACCAGGGCGCGCTCCCCATCGGGGCGGGGCGGCAGGGCCGGGCTCGGGTAGCCGTGCTCGTCCATGATGTCGCCGGTGCCGCCGTCGGCGCCGAGGTTCAGCCCGGACTGGCCGTTGACGAGGCGGGTGGGGTCCCAGGCCTTGGCCTGCTCGGCGACCCGGCCGACGTCGTACTGGCCCCAGCCCTCGTTGAAGGTCACCCACATGACGACCGACGGGCTGCTGACGTGCTCGTCGATCATCTCCTTCAGCTCGCGCTCGTAGCGGGCGCGGGAGGCGGCGCTCGGGTTGACCCCGGCCGTCATCGCGGGCATGTCCTGCCACACCAGCAGCCCCAGCCGGTCGGCCCAGTAGAACCAGCGGTCCGGCTCGACCTTGATGTGCTTGCGGACGGAGTTGAAGCCGAGCCGCTTGTGCGCCTTCAGGTCGTGGGCCAGGGCCTCGTCGGTGGGCGCGGTGTGCAGGCCGTCGGGCCAGAAGCCCTGGTCGAGGGTGGCCATCATGAAGACGGGCTTCCCGTTGAGGACCGTGCGCGGGACGCCGTTCACCTTCTCGACTGCGATCGAGCGCATGCCGAAGTAGCTGCCGACCCGGTCGGCGCCGACCTTCACCTTCAGGCCGTAGAGGAAGGGGTCGTCCGGGGACCACAGGTGTGGGTCGTGGATCGTCAGGGTCAGCGGACCGCCGGTGCGGCCGCTGGCCGTGGCCACCTCGCGCCGGCCCTCGTACGCCGTCGCCGTGATCGGTACGCCGTCCCGGACGCCCCGGGCCTCCACGGTCAGCCTCCCGCCGGCCACGTCGGGGGTGAGCTTCAGGGAGTCCACGTGGTCGCGGGCCACCGGCTCCATCCACACCGTCTGCCAGATGCCGGAGGACGGGGTGTACCAGATGCCGCTGGGGTCCAGGCGCTGCTTGCCGAGCGGCGGGTTCTCGCCGGAGGCCGCGTCGGTCGGGTCGTGGACGCCGACGATCAGTTCCTGGGTGCGGCCGGGCTTGAGCGCGTCGGTGATGTCGGCGCTGAACTTGTCGTAGCCGCCCTCGTGGGTGACGACCTTGGTGCCGTTGACGTACACCTCGGAGCGCCAGTCGACGGCCCCGAAGTTGAGCTTGAGGCGCTGGCCTGAGCCGATCCGCCAGTCTGCCGGGACCGTGAAGGTGCGGCGGTACCACATGCGGTCCTCGTGCCGTTCGATGCCGGAGAGCTGGGACTCCACCGGGTACGGGACGAGGATGCGCTCCTTCAGCGTCCTGCCGACGGGCGGCTGCTCGCCCTCCTCGGCGGCGGCGAACTGCCAGCGGCCGTTCAGGCTCCGCCAGGCGTCCCGGGTCAGCTGCGGACGCGGGTACTCCGGGAGGGCGTTGTCCGGTCCGACCTCGTCGGCCCAGCGGGTGCGCAACTGGTACGTCGAGCGGTTCGGGCCGCTGGTCCAGAACTCCTTGACAACGTTGCCGTCGGCGTAAGAGAGGCCGCCTTCCCCGTCGTAGCGGAGGTCGGCGGTGCCGCGGGCCGTGCCGGTCTTGTTGCCGACGACCGGCTCGTCGAGGGCGACCAGGAGGGACGTGGGGTCGGCCGGGTCCAGCCGGGCCGCGCCGAGGGGCCACGCGGCGCCGCCGATCACCGCGTCCAGGTGGTCGGTGAAGCCGGCCGGGGGTGCGCTGAGGGGCTGGGCGAAATCCAGCTTGAGCGTGCGGCCGGTGGCCTGGACCGTGGCCGCGAGGGCGCCGTCGTAGTCGAAGCCGTCGGGGAGGCGGAAGGCCGACTGCGGGACGGGCTCCTTGGCGGCGCCGGGCTGGGTCCAGCGCAGGTGGAGGTTGGAGCCGCCGTAGTGCTCGAAGTACTCGACCTTGATGTCGTAGGGCTTGCCGGCGGTCAGGTCGACGGGCTGGGCGGTCTGTTCGCGGTCCCAGTCGTCCACCCAGTGGTCGATGGCGAGCCGGCCGTCGATCCAGAGTCGGAAGCCGTTGTCGGCGCTGATCGAGAAGGTGTGCGGCCCGGTCTTCTCCGGGACGAGCTTTCCGGTCCAGCGGACGCTGACGTCGTCGGACTGCCCGGTGGTGAAGTTCAGGCGCGGCTCCAGGTTGTCGAAGTCGAGGTCCTGGTCGAAGGTCGTCGCCTTGAGGGTGTGGAAGTCGAAGGCGCCGGGGGCGGAGTGGGTGTAGTACTCGCCCTTGAGGCCGTGGATCTCGGCGGGGTCGTCCGCGAGGGCGGGTGCCGCGGTCAGGCCGGTGAGGGCGAGGAGCGCGGCGAGCGGTAACGCGATGCGGGTTCTGAGGCGTCCGGTACGCACGGAACCTCCGTAGCGGCGTTGTCATGTACAGGAGTTGGCATGACAACACGGATCCCGGTCTTCGTCCAGGCTCAGGACAAAGTCGCCCGGCCGCACCGCGTCAGGTGACCAGCTGCCCCTTCCCGAGGGCGATGACCCCGCCCTTGGACACCGTGTACAGCTCCGCGTCCCGCTCCGGGTTCACGCCGATCGTCGCGCCCGGCGGCACCTCGACGTTCTTGTCCAGGACGGCGCCGCGCACCACCGCGCCCCGCCCGATGTGCACGTTGTCGTGCAGCACCGAGCCCTGCACCACGGCTCCCGGGTCGACCACGACACCCGGGGACAGCACCGACCGCGTGACCTGCCCGCGGACCAGGCAGCCCGCGCTGATGATGGACTCGCTGGCGATGCCGCCGGCGTTGAAGCGGGCCGGCGAGAGCTGGTACGAGTGCGTGTAGATGGGCCAGCTGCGGTTGTACAGGTTGAACGCGGGGCGCTCGGCGATCAGGTCCATGTGGGCGTCGTAGTAGGCGTCCAGCGTCCCCACGTCCCGCCAGTAGCCCTGGTCGCGGGTGGTCTCGCCGGGTACGTGGTTGGCGCTGAAGTCGTACAGCGCGGCCTCGCCCCGGTCGGTGAGCTGGGGCAGGATCGAGCCGCCCATGTCGTGCACGGAGGACTCGTCCTCCGCGTCCCGCTTGAGCGCCTCGATGAGGGCCTTGGTGGTGAAGATGTAGTTGCCCATCGAGGCGAAGACGCAGTTCGGGTCGTCCACGAGGCCCGGCGGGTCGGCCGGCTTCTCCAGGAAGCGCTCCACCGTCTGCCCGTCGGAGCCCGGCGTGATCACCCCGAAGGACGAGGACTCGGTGCGCGGCACCCGGATCCCGGCCACCGTCACGCCCGCGCCGCTGTCGATGTGCTGGGCGAGCATCTGGCGCGGGTCCATGCGGTAGACGTGGTCGGCACCGAAGACGGCGACGTACTCGGGGCGCTCGTCGTAGATCAGGTTCAGCGACTGCAGGATCGCGTCGGCGCTGCCCAGGTACCAGCGGGGGCCGAGGCGCTGCTGGGCGGGTACCGGCGTGACGTAGTTGCCCAGCAGATTGGACATCCGCCACGTGGTGGTGATGTGCCGGTCCAGCGAGTGCGACTTGTACTGCGTCAGGACGCAGATGCGCAGGATGTCGCCGTTGACGAGGTTGGACAGGACGAAGTCGACCAGGCGGTATGTACCGCCGAAGGTCACCGCCGGTTTGGCACGGTCCGCGGTCAGGGGCATCAGCCGTTTGCCCTCGCCGCCCGCCAGCACGATCCCCAGGACCGAAGGACCACCACCACGCATGGCCGCTCCCCTCACGCCGATTTCCCGATGCCTGCCCCTGAGCAGCACGCACTAAGCCTGTTTGACGATCTCCTCGTACAGCCGGACCGTGCGGCGGGCCACCGCGTCCCAGCCGAACTCGCCGACCGCGCGCTCCCGCCCGGCCTCGCCCATCCGCCGGGCCGCCTCCGGATCGCCCAGGACGGTGTCCATGGCCCGGGCGAGACCCGCCTCGAAGCCGTCGCCGGCCGGGACGAGCAGGCCGGTCCTGCCGTCGTCCACGACCTCGGGGATGCCGCCGACCGCCGAGGCCACCACGGGCGTCCCGCAGGCCATCGCCTCCAGGTTCACGATGCCGAGCGGCTCGTACACCGAGGGGCAGACGAACAGGGCGGCGTGCGTGAGGAGCTGGATCACCTCCGGACGCGGCAGCATCTTCGGGATCCAGAACACTCCGTCGCGGACCTCGCTCAGCTCCGTGAACAGCTCCCGGAACTCCCGGTCGATCTCCGGCGTGTCGGGCGCGCCCGCGCACAGCACGACCTGCGCGGCCGGGTCGATGTCCCGCACCGCGCGCAGCAGGTGCGGCACGCCCTTCTGCCGGGTGATCCGGCCGACGAACAGCACGTACGGACGGGAGCGGTCGAGGCCGATCCGGTCCAGGGCGTCCGTGCCGTGGTCGGGCCGGTACAGGCCGGTGTCGATGCCGTTGTGCACGACGTGGACCTTCTCCGGGTCCAGCGCCGGGTAGCAGCCGAGGATGTCCTCGCGCATGGCGCCCGAGACGGCGATCACCGCGTCGGCGGCCTCGATCGCGGTGCGTTCGGCCCAGCTCGACAGCTCGTAGCCGCCGCCGAGCTGCTCGGCCTTCCAGGGGCGCAGGGGCTCCAGGGAGTGGGCGGTCATCACGTGCGGGATGCCGTACAGCATCTTCGCGAGGTGACCGCCGAGGTTGGCGTACCAGGTGTGGGAGTGGACCAGCTCGCGGCCTTCGAGGGCGGCGGCCATCGCCAGGTCGACGGAGAAGGTGCGCAGCGCGTCGTTGGCGCCGTCGAGCGCGGACCAGGGGCGATGGCGCAGCACGCCGTCGGCGCGGCCCTCGCCCCAGCAGTGCACGTCCAGGTCGACCAGGGGTCTCAGCTCCCGGGCGAGGAATTCCACATGGACGCCTGCGCCGCCGTACACATCCGGCGGGTACTCCCGGGTCAGCAGTCCGACGCGCACCCGCAACTCCCTGCTCTCAGCGGCCGTTCCCTTTCATGGTCACCCAGATGAGGCGCGTGGGGAAGAGCGAGGTGGTCGTGTGAAGCAACAGTCGCCGCAGACACCCCCTCCGGGCACTCGGTAGTACAGGCAGCAGCTGCGGCGCCGGAAGGCCGTGCCGGTGAGGGTCCCGGCGCCGTCGAGCAGGGGATGCGCGAGGAGTTCCGCGGCCAGGGAGCGGGCCCGGGCGGCGACGTCCGTACGGCCGTGCCGGTGCGCCCAACGGTCGAGTTCCCGGGCGGCGCCCGCCAGCGCGGAGGCGGCGTTGCCCCGCAGCAGGCCCGGGGCGAGGCGGTAGTGGGCGCGCAGGGCCGTCGCCAGCGGTACGAGGTGGCCGTGCAGGACGGCGTCCGCGACGGTCGGCGCGTCCCCGGGGAGCGGCCGTACGTCCGTCAGCCACAGGTCGTCGGGGGCGCTGCCGTCGGCGTCCCAGCGCAGCAGCCCGGCGTCGAGGTCGGGGATGGCGCCGTGGAGCGCGGCGCAGCCGAGCGCCACCGACCAGAGGCGGGCCGCGAGCCCCTGGTGGGTCACGGACGCGGCGACGCGCAACTCCGGGGCGCGCAGGGCGGTCGCGACCTTGCGGACACGGAAAATCAGGGGATTTCTGGATACATCCGGTGCCGGGTTCGTGTAGGCCTGTGCGAGAGTGGGAAGAGGCCTGGCCGGAGCTCCTTCCGAAGCACCTTCAGAAGCACCTCCCGAAGCTCCTTCCGTGTGCAGCACGAAGAAGCCGCCGAGCGGGCGGAGCGAGGCAAGGCCGGGGTCGAGGTCCACGAAGAGCAGTAGTACCAAGGCCCCTAGGGGACGCGACCCGGTGACCCCCGACCGGCGCCGCCCACCCTGGGGATGACGGGGTTCCCCTCGTACTCCATCGGCAGTAGGACCCAATGAGTGCTCAGGGACGACGACGGGAAGACCTGGACACGGCAGGGTGTTGGTCATGAAAGCCGACCTTTCGCCGCGCCGGGCCGAGCGCCCCCGCCTGACGCAGAGGAGCAGCCGATGAGCGCCCTCGCGTTGTCCGTCCTGCTGTCCCTCGTCTCCGCGGTCGCCTACGCGGGCGGGGCGATCGTGCAGGAGCGGGTGGCGGAGTCCTCGCCGGGCGAGCAGTACGCGCCGCTGCGCCGGCCGGGCTGGTGGGCGGCGGTCGCGCTCAACGGCCTCGGCGGTCTGCTGCACGTGGTGGCGCTGGCCTACGGACCGCTCAGCCTGGTGCAGCCGCTCGGCGCGCTGACCATCGTGGTGGCCCTGCCGATGGCCGCGCTGTTCGTCGGCCGCAAGGCGGGTGCCACGGCCTGGCGGGGCGCGATCATGGCGACGGTGGGGCTCGCCGGTCTGCTGTCCCTGGTCGCCGCGTCCGACGCGCAGTCGCTGAACGCGACCGAGCGGGTGGCCGTCGCCCTCGTCACCGCCGGTGTGGTCGTGGCACTGATGGTCGCCGCCCGGGCCGCGCACCGGCACCCGGCGGTCCGCAGCACGCTGCTGGCGACCGCCTCCGGTATCGCGTTCGGCATGTCCTCGGTGTTCACCAAGACGGTCGCGGTCGACTGGACCGGCGGCGTCACGGCGGCGGACGTGCCGTCCCTCGCCGTGATCGGCGTCCTGGCCACGGCCGGCATGCTGCTGTCGCAGGCCGCCTACCGGGGCGCCGGCCTCGCGGCCCCGCTGGCCACGCTGACGGTCGTGAACCCGGTGGTGGCGGCCGCGGTCGGCATCACGATGTTCGAGGAAACCTTCCGCTACGGCACGACGGGCACGGTGCTCGCCCTGGGCTGCGGTGTGGTGGCGGCGGGCGGTCTGATCCTCCTGACGACGGAGCGGCTGACGCACGCCCAGCCGGAGCGCGCGGGGGCCGGGCTGCCCGGGCCGGTCGGTGCTCTCCCCCAGCCGGTGGATGCCCCGACCCGGCCGGTGGGTGGTCTGGCCGAGCCCGTGGGTGCCCTGGCCGAGCCGGTCGGTGCTCTGCTCGGGCGTGCGGGCGGGGTCGCCGAGGCGGTGGGCAGTCCGACGTCGGTCGTGGACGGCCTGCCCGAGAGCATGGGTGCCGGGGCCGAGGCCGTGCCCGGTGGTGGGTCACTGCTCGTCGAGGAAGTCCTCGTAGCCGTACCGGACGTCGCGTACGAGAGCGGGGAGCCGTCGGTGTCCGCCGACGACCAACGCCCGCTCTCCTACGTGCCGTTCTACGGCATCCCGTACGTCCCGATGCCCACGCTGGACCGGCACCGCACCCGCATCAGATCCTGACGCCGCCGGCCCTCAGATACGCCACCGGGTCGACGTCCGTGCCGAAACCGGGCCCCGTCCGCACCTCGAAGTGCAGATGCGGGCCCGAGCTGTTGCCGGTGGAGCCGGAGCGGCCGATGCGCTGCCCGGCGCTCACCGTCTGCCCGTCCCGTACGGAGATCGCCGACAGGTGGGCGTACTGGCTGTAGCGGCCGTCGCCGTGCCGGATCACGACCTGGTAGCCGAACGAGCCGCCCCACCCCGCGGTGACGACGGTGCCCCCCGCGACCGACTTGACGGACGTGCCCGTGGGCACGGGGAAGTCGACGCCGGTGTGGTAGCCCTGCGACCAGGCGGAGCCCGCCTTGCGGTACGGCGTCCCCAGGGAGGCGCTGACCGGGGCGACGAGGCCCTGCCGGGTGGTCGTGGACCGTGCGGCCCGCTCCTCCTTCTGGTCCTTCGTCCGCTCCCTGGCGCGCTCCCCGGCGCGGTCCTGTGACGGCTTCTTCGTGGACGGCTTCTTCGCCGCGGGCTTCTTCGCCGACGGCTCGGCCGACGGGGACGGCTGGTGAGCGGGACGCGTCTTCGTGGCGCCCTCGCCGCTCAGCGCGAGCCGCTGGCCGGGCACGATCAGGTCGGGATCGCCCCCTATGGTCGCGCGGTTGGCGGCGTACAGACCCCGCCAGCCGCCCCGGACGTCCTCGTCGGCCGCGATGCCGGAGAGGGTGTCGCCGCGAACCACGGTGTACATCTCGGCGCTGCCCGCCCGGGACTGCGGCGTGGACTGCGGCCGGACGTCCTCGATGGAGGTCTTCTTCTTCTGGTCCTTCTGCTTCTCGTCCTTCTGCTTCGTGCTCGCGGAGGCCGGCCGGATGTCGGGCTCGCCGCCGCCCCGGGTCAGTCCGGCCCGGACCGAGCAGACCGGCCAGGCGGCCGGGCCCTGCCCGTCGAGCACCTTCTCCGCGACGGCGATCTGCTGGTCCTTGGTGGCCAGGTCCGCGCGCGCCGCGTAGGCCCGGCCGCCGTACGCCTCCCAGGTGGACTGGGTGAACTGGAGCCCGCCGTAGAACCCGTTGCCGGTGTTGATGCTCCAGTTGTTGCTGGACTCGCAGGCGGCGACCTTGTTCCAGGTGGCCACGTCCGCCGCCTGGGCGGTGCCGGCGCCCATGAACGGGAGCGCCATGCCCGCGCCGCCCGCGGTGACGGTGAGTGAGGCCCGGTTGATCCTGTTCGGCTGATACCGGCGGTGCCGGCCGCGTACGGCCATCGATTGCCCCCCCTAGACATGCGTCAGGAGGGGCAAAAGTAAGCGCTGCGAACCGGCCAGGACAAGGCGGCTATCGGCCGCCCGGTTGCCCAAGTGGCCGGTATGAGGCCCCTGTTGCGCGACGTGCGCCACGGCGGTGCACCGCGTACGCCAGGCGGTGCTCGGGTGCGACGTGCGCGGGGACGCGTACATCGGCTGAGTGCCCCGGGGGCTCTGGCGCGTATCTGCCTGCGCGACGTCGTACGACCCGCGCGTGCGGACGAAGGAGCGGCACGTCAGGATGGTCGACGGGGGCACGCTGGTGGGCAGCACCGGCAGCACCGATACCGAGGTCTTTAGGAGCGAACCGAATGAGCAGTACAGCGCAGATCGGCGTCACGGGTCTCGCGGTCATGGGCCGCAACCTCGCCCGCAACTTCGCCCGCAACGGCTACACGGTGGCGGTGCACAACCGGACGCCCTCGCGCACGCACGCCCTGGTCGAGGAGTTCGGCGGCGAGGGGAAGTTCGTCGCGTGCGAGTCCGCGAAGGACTTCGTGGCAGCGCTGGAACGGCCGCGGCGGCTGGTCGTGATGGTGAAGGCCGGTGAGCCGACCGACGCGGTGATCCGGGAGTTCGCTCCGCTGCTGGAGCCCGGCGACATGATCATCGACGGCGGCAACGCGCACTTCGCGGACACCCGGCGCCGGGAGCGCGAGCTGCGCGAGCAGGGCATCCACTTCGTCGGCATGGGCGTCTCCGGCGGCGAGGAGGGCGCGCTGAACGGGCCGAGCATCATGCCGGGCGGCCCGAAGGAGTCCTACGACTCGCTGGGCCCGATGCTGGAGAAGATCTCGGCCAAGGCGGCCGACGGTTCGCCCTGCGTCTCCCACGTCGGTCCGGACGGCGCCGGGCACTTCGTGAAGATGGTGCACAACGGCATCGAGTACGCGGACATGCAGCTGATCGGCGAGGCGTACCAGCTGCTGCGCGAGGTCGCCGGGTACTCCCCCGCCGAGATCGCGGAGATCTTCCGCACCTGGAACCGGGGGCGTCTGGACTCGTACCTGATCGAGATCACGGCCGAGGTGCTGTCCCACGTGGACGCGGCGACGGGCAAGCCGTTCGTGGACGTGGTGGTGGACCAGGCCGAGCAGAAGGGCACCGGCCGCTGGACCGTGCAGATCGCGCTGGACCTGGGTGTGCCGGTGTCGGGCATCGCCGAGGCGGTGTTCGCGCGCTCGCTGTCCGGGCACGCGGCGCTGCGGGAGGCCTCGCGGGAGCTGGCCGGTCCCAAGGCGAAGCCGCTGAGCGAGGCGGAGGCCGGGGCGTTCGCCGACCGCGTCGAGCAGGCGCTGTACGCGTCGAAGATCGTGTCGTACACGCAGGGCTTCCACGAGATCGACGCGGCCCGCGCCGAGTACGGCTGGGACATCGACCTCGGCGCGGTGTCCGCGCTGTGGCGCGGCGGCTGCATCATCCGCGCGGCGTTCCTGGACCGGATCCGCGCCGCGTACGACGCCCGGCCGGACCTGCCGAGCCTGCTGTCGGACGCCACCTTCGCGCAGGAGATCGCGGACGCCCAGGACGACTGGCGCGAGGTGCTGGTCGCCGCGACCCGGCAGGGCGTGCCGACGCCCGGGTTCGCCGCGGCGCTCGCCTACTACGACGCCCTGCGCGCGGAGCGGCTGCCGGCGGCGCTGACGCAGGGGCAGCGGGACTACTTCGGTGCGCACACGTACCGGAGGGTGGACCGGGACGGGTCGTTCCACACGCTGTGGGGGCAGGACCGGTCGGAGGTCTCCGCGTAGGCACTGTCTCCTGCGTAGGCACTGCCCGCCGAGGAGCGACAAGGGGCGGTGGACGGCACGTGTGGCCGTCCACCGCCCCTTGTCGTGCCCGGGCTCAGGACAGCGGCGGTCCCGGCTCCGGATTGGGTACGGGTTCCGGTCCCGGGGGGATCGGGGACGGGTTCGGGCCCGGCACGGGGTCGGGACCCGGCGGCGCCGGCGGGGTGGGACCCGGCGGCGGTGTGGGGGCCGGCGGAGGCGGCGGGGTCGGCTCCGGGCCCGGCGGGGGCGTGGGGGCCGGCGGCGCGGGCGGAGTCGGCTCCGGGCCCGGCGGGGGCTGCGGGTTCGGCACCGGATCCGGGTGTGGCTCCGGGTGCTGGGGATCCGGGCCCGGTGTCGGTGCCGGCGGCACGGGGTCGGGGTACGGGTTCGTCATGAGGTCCTCCAGCCAGTCGCTCGACTCCGGCTCTGGACTACTCCCCCGCCTACCCATCGCGTGCCTCGCCAGTCACTCCCCGGCAGGACGGGAAGAGAGCCAGATGGGGGTAGCGGGGCGGTCCCCCGCTACCCCCGCCACCGTGCGCAGGCGCGCGGTCCCTCGTCAGAAACGCCCGGGATGGGCTCTCAGCCACTCCTTCGCCGCTGTCAGCACGTCCTCGCCGGCCGGCGGGGCCTCGTCGGGATGGCGTTCGGCCCACTTCGCGACGTAGGGACACAGCGGGGCGACCGCACTGTGCTCCCGTCCGGCGAGGGCGTAGAGCTCGCGTGCCAGCGAACCCGCGATGCCCTTGCCCTCGTGGGCCGGCTCGACGATCGTGTGGACGGGCACGAGCGCGCGCTCGGGGCTGTCGAGCACGAAGTACTCGATGCGGCCGACGACTTCACCGTCGGCCACGGCCTCCAGACGGCCCGCCGCCCGGTCGTCACGCATCTCCGGGTCGCTCATGAACACGCTCCTGTCCCCTGTACGTCGGTCAGGCCCGGACGGCCTGCGGGCTGCGCTGCTGGTCCGATCCCGGTACCGGCTCGGACGGGTCGGCGCCCAGGGCCACGATCCGGTTGTCGCGGTCCACGTGCACGACCCGGGGGGTGAGTGCCCGCGCCTCGGCGTCCGTCACCTGCGCGTAGCTGATGATGATCACCAGGTCGCCGGGGTGGACGAGATGGGCCGCGGCCCCGTTGATCCCGATCACGCCGGAGCCGCGCTCACCCTCGATGACGTACGTCTCCAGCCGGGCGCCGTTGGTGATGTCCACGATGTGCACGAGCTCGCCGGGCAGCAGGTCGGCGGCGTCGAGCAGGTCGGCGTCGATGGTCACGGATCCCACGTAGTGCAGGTCGGCCTGGGTGACGGTGGCTCTGTGGATCTTGGACTTGAACATGGTGCGCAACATCGGTGTACTCCCGCAAGTAGGCTCCCTGCCTGCGTTTTTGCAGGTCAAGGGCTGTTTCCACACCTTACAGCGAGTCGCATGTTCGGGCAGCTTTCCCTAGGTTTTTCAGGACTCATGCTGACCGAATGCTGACTTTTCTGATGGTGCATCAGGAGCCGGGAAGGGTGCCCGAGGCGTCCTCACGCCTCCGGGCTGCCCGTCACGGACAGCCGCGATCAGCGTACGCAACGGGCCCCGAAGACCCTCGTGACGATCGCCACAGCAGGGCTTGACTACCTGACCGTGAGTTGATCAAGAACCGTCGCCGAATCCGGCGGCGCGCAACATAGCCGCTCATCGCCGGTTAGCCAAACCGGCGATTCCTCTGATCATTGTTTCGCCCTCGCGGTGACGCTTGGCGGTGGCACGCGACGGGCGCCGCCCAATCTGTCGATCCCACACCCCAACCGGGCTTCCGGTCGATATCAAGGAGCAAGCCGACCTTGAACCCAATGAACAATTCCGACGAAGTCTCCCGTCGATCCATTCCGACGGCCGACAGCCGCCGAGTGGAGCCTGTCCTCATCGACACATCCGAGGTTGCAAGGCTGCTCAGCATGTCCACCAGCTGGGTTTACAGAGAAGCCTCGAAGCTTGGGCTGAAGGGCTACAAGCTGGGTCGTGGCAGGAACGCCAAGGTTCTCTACAAGAAGACCGACGTGCTCAAGTGGCTGGAGCAGCAGAAGATCTACTAGGTCTGCCGCAATCCTCAAGCATCAGCGCTCTTCACCCGCGCTTGTAGCGCGGGGATCTCAGCGATCTTGCTCTCGTCGAGGTGATCCCAGAAGATTCCTCCTGGCCTTCGCGGCGAAGTGCACGGAATGACCTCATCCGGTGTGATCACCAGGTCGACGTTCACGTCGTGATCCGTAACCGGGATAGGTGTGTCGATCACCTGTAGCGAGTGAACGGTGGTGACGACCAGCGTGTCTGCCCCCACCAACCCCGCCACCGTGAGCAGCGCGAACTCCAGGTCCGAGTAACCGGCCCCCTTGCCGATACGGGCACCGTCTCGATTGACGGCCACACTACCCAGGACCACAACATCCACCGGCCGCAGGGCGTCGACCTCGACAGTGGGTGCGATCGTGGCCGCTACCTTGGTGGTCGCTGCCTCGATAGCCGGCACGTCCAAGACGGCGGGATCGAGCAGGTAGAACGGCTTGGCGGAGGCCAGCTTCGGAACGGCCATGTAGACGAGCTTGCCTTCCTCCAAGGCGCGTGCTCGTACCGGCAGCTGGGCCTTGTCCGGCACGGCCTTGACGACGACGGCATCCTTCCAGCGCTCCAGTTCAGCCAGCCTGGCGGCGGCTTCCTCCGAGCCGCGGAAGTTCGGGATGCGGCCGTGGGCAGTGTCGTCGTACACCGCGCCGGCCGCGTCGAGCGCGTTCCACACCTGGGTCCGTACGAGGTGCTTGGCATCGTCTTGCATCGCTGGCATCCAGGTCTCCCCACTCCTACGCCGTCGTCATGAGAGCGAACAGCCGGTCGTGAACGTCGGAGACGATTCGCTCGTGCCGCCAGGGCCCCAGCTCACGAGCAGCGCCGAAGACCACGTTCAGTCCTCCGCCGCCCCGTGTCCTCTCCAACTCGGTGATGGCCTCGGACAGCGTAGCCACGGCCCCGTCGATTTCGCCCTGCCATGTAGGCGAAGGTAAGGTTTCCCAGCACGATCGCGCGTGACTTCCGACGATCTTGCAGTTCCGCGGCCGTCGCCTCAAGGAACCTCTGTGCCCGCCGGTGGTGCCCCAGTGAGAGGTAGCACGACCCGGCCAAGCGGCCGAACTGAGTCGAGGACACGAGATCGGCGGCCGCGTCCATCCCGTCAGTCTGTTCCAACTGCTGCTGGGCCCGGGCAAGAGCCTTCTCGCAGTCGCTCGCCTCGCCGAGCATGGCGTGCGCCTCCCCGGCATGGAGGAGTGCCAGCCCGGTGACGGCTGGGCTGGTGGTCCGAGCGGTGTCGGCTGCCTGGAGGGCCAGGCCCAGGCCGCTCCGCGGGTCCTGGGCGCCATAGAGCTCGACGTAGCACGTCCTCAGGAGCGCGCGTCCTTCGAGGGTGTGATCTCGCAGGCGCCGGGCGACCACGACGCTCTCGTCGTAGAAGCCACGTGCTGTGACGTGGTCCCGCCTCTGTGAGGCGTCCCAGACGAGTTGTCCCATGAGTGTGAGCACATCAGCACGGAGGGCGAGTAGCTCTCTCTCCGCTCGCCCACGCGGGCCCTTCCGTGCCTGAGGGTGATCAGGCTGAGCTGCTCTCCCCCCTTCGCCAGCAAGCTCGCCGAGGGGGCCCGATCGTACGAGGCCGCGAGCTCGTCGTACTCGCGCCGGAGCTCCGCCACAGACGCGAGGTCGACGTGGGCAGAGCCGGAGGGCATCGGCTCGTGAAGCGCGGGGATCCCATGCGCTGGGGCGGTCTCCCGCTTCAACAGCTCGACGAGTTCGGTGACCGAGACCCCGAGTGTCTCGGCGAGGCGTGGACGCATCCAAGGCCGTGGCGACGCCGTGCCCGCCTCCCAGCGCACGACAGTGGAGCGATCCACGCCGAGGTGTTCGGCCAGGCCCTCCTGCGTCAGGCCCATCGCTTGGCGCCGCTGGGCAAGCCTCTGCCGTCTACGTGCCATGGCATAGCCCCCGAAATCCTTCAACGTCCAGGACGCGGCAGACACCCAGGTCATGCCCGTCGATGCCACATGGATGCATCACCAGCGCATCAATTCTGCTCTGGGAACGCAGGAGTTGGCCCGGTTGTCTGGAGTTCCACATTCCACACGACGAAGGACCGGGACGGTGTTGGGCCCACGTGCTGATGCCGGCGAGCACGCCATCAGGTCAGGCCGCCATCTCGCAACGCATGCGATCCAGAGCCTGTGCGGCGGTGTCGTGGATCTCGGGCAGGCGACCCGTGGCCGTTCGCATGATGCGCTGAAGCTGGTGCGGAAGCCTCTGCACCACCGCCTCCCGCACCGCGATGTCCAAGGACTCCACCGCGCCGCCGCGGTCGTCGGCAAGCAGCTGCACGTGTGCGACGGTCACCAGCTCGATCACCCGCCACTGGGGCGCAACCGTCGTGGTGAGCACCGGGCTGTGCTCGACCAGCCGTATGGCCGTGTCGACCTGTCCAGTGGCGATCAGTCCCCGAAGCCGGATCTCATGCAGCGAGAAGGGGTTGAACAGACTGGTGTGATCCACCGAGGAGAGCAGGTCTTCCGTCTCGCGCATCACTCGGTCGAACAGCTCCCCGTTGCCCAACGCGCCGGCCGCCCGGGCCAACAGCGGCAGAACGGCGGCACGGGTGTCGTCGTCCGGCGCGAGGGCAGCGGCGCGGCAAAGACGTTCCACTGCGGCGCCGACGAGACGTGCCTTACGCAGTTCGTTCCCGTGCATCCGCAGTGCGTACGACGTCAGCGCCGGCTCCTTGAAGTACTCCACGAGATCCAGGCTCTTGGCGGTCCAACGGGCCGCCGTACCCAGTCTCTCTTCCGGGAGGACGTTGCCCAGCGCGACGCCGAGCCCTACTCGGGCACGGGCGAGCAGGTGGAGGACGTCTCGCTCGGTGTGCCCGTCCTCGACACGGGCTTCGAGCCGGGCGACCAGCGGCCAGAGCTCGGAGACAGCCTCGGCTGCGTGTCCGGACTGCCTGGCGATCTCGGCGAGCCGGACGGTGGACTCGCCGAACTGCACCATGGCCCGGTGGTCGGTGCCGGCCACGTCCGTGACTCCGAGGACGTGCGGCGGCAGGCGCAGATACTCGCAGACACGGCGCCGGGACCCTACGTCGTCCAGGCTGCGCTTCCCGAGTTCGAGCGCGGAGATGTAGGTCTTGTCGTAGCCGAGGAGTTCACCGAGCTCGGTCTGGTTCAGT
Organism: Streptomyces lomondensis; assembly: GCF_014651035.1. Lineage (GTDB taxonomy): Bacteria > Actinomycetota > Actinomycetes > Streptomycetales > Streptomycetaceae > Streptomyces > Streptomyces lomondensis. The sequence continues at coordinate 624,197 of NZ_BMWC01000003.1, read as the reverse complement.
CCGTGCACCCGCCTGTAGAAGCGCAGGATGGGGGCCAGATCCCCTGTCGCCAGTACGAGTTGGGCCTGCGGTGTCGCCCAGTGCCACTGGGCATGCACCGCCGATGGGCGGGATCCAACGGCGTCACGACTTGGGCCCCCTGCGAACTCTCCCCCGACCACGGCTGGCTACATCCGCTCGTAGTCGTCCAGGCCGACGGCGTCGCGGCGGTACCACGTGGCCACGGCCCGCTTGTAGCCCTCTGGCATGTTGAGGGTCGGTACCTCCTCGGCGGTGAACATGCCGAGTTGCTTGTGTTCATGGCTGACGACAGGCGGTTGATCGGGTGTGAGCACCGTGCAGCCATAGGTGACGATCAGGACCTTCCGGCCGGGGATGGGCTCGAAGATCCACACGCCTCCGTCGATCAGAGGTCCGGCTTTCACCACCCAGCCGGTCTCTTCGTGGATCTCTCGTTCCACCGCCGACTCCGGGCTGTCATCGGTGGGCACAGCGCCATCGGAGTTCCCGATCTCCAGGCGCCCGCCGGGCAGTTCCCACTCCTCGCGCTCGTTCTTGAGCAACAGCACGCGATGCTGCGCGTCGAGGGCAACGCCCTTCACGGAGACAGGCCACAGGGGCGGCGTGTACGTCATCGCGGTCCTCGTCCTGGGGTGTGTGATCCCGGCTCTCGGAACGTAGCACGGTGCGCACAACATGCGCCTGAGCTGGGCGATTTGCCCGAGTCGACAATCAGTCGCTTTACCCGGGCCCCGGCGACTTCCCAGTCTGTCCGCACAGAAGCCGATCCAAGGAGCACGTCGATGCGCGTTGCCCCCGCTCGCTCCGCCACGCTCTTCGCGTCCCACTACGTTGACGTCCGAGCACCGCACGCTGCGGATGCCTGCGCTGCCCGGCTCCAGGACACCGGCCTGGTGACCGTCGACGGGCTCTTGTCCCGCCAAGCGGTACTCGCCTTCGCCGAACGGCTGATGCGGATCGCGCCGCACCCCCACAGCGGCCCCGACGGGCTCACCGCCATCTACGACACGGGCACCCATGCGCACCGCGTCGGCTTTGCCGGACTCGGTCACGGCGAGCTGGAGGCACACACGGAACGCGCCGGCGTGCCCCATCCGCCGCGGCTGATGCTGCTCGTCTGCCTGCGCCCCGCCGACGACGGCGGTGAGGTGCTGCTGGCCGACGGGCACGATGTCCTCGCCAGCCTGTGCGCCGAGGGGCGGGACGCGGCCGTCGTGCTCTCCAAGCCCCGGACCGCCTACTTCGGCGCCGGCGCCGGACACCCGTCGCAGATCTTCACCGTCCACACCGACGGGCGTGTATCCGTCCGCCTTCGGCAGGACGGCCTGGCTCGGTGGAGCCCGATCGTCCACCCCTAACTGCCGTTCGTCCGGCGCGCGATCACAGGATGCCAGCGGCGCCTGCGCCTCGAGCCGGGCCAGGGGTACCTCCTGGACAACCACCGCTGGCTGCACGCCCGGGCCGGCTTCTCCGGCGACCGTCTGTGCCTGCGTGCCCTTGGTGACCCGATCGTCCCCATGCAGCAGGGCTTCACGCCGGACTCCATCGGAATCTCCCTGCCCAAGACCAACGACGTCGTTTGACAGCTTCCGATCTCGCAACACATCGCCAACTGCCCCTGGCCGCTTCGGCGGACCTGAAGCCGTCCCCGGAGTCGCGGGGCCTACGGAGATCCACACGATGAAACGCCTTCCGCGTATCGAGCAGTACGGCCTGATCGGCGACATGCAGACCAACGCCCACGTCTGCGACGACGGTTCGATCGACTGGCTGTGCCTGCCCCGCTTCGACTCGCCGGCCGTCTTCGCCGGTCTGCTCGGCACACAGAAACACAGCACCTGGCGGATCGCTCCGGCCGCGCATGCTGACCGGTCCGGCTCCGGAGTGGTCGCCGAGCGCCGGTACTGCGGTGACTCGCTCGTTCTCGAATCGGTGTGGCGCACACCGGCCGGTTCGGTCCGCGTCCTGGACTTCATGCCGCCGCGCGACGGGGCACCGCAGGTGATCCGGATCGTCGAGGGCGTGGCGGGCGAGGTGTCAGTAAGGACGGCCGGACAATGTGGTGCACCCTTCCGCATCCCCGCGGGCAGGTTCCGATGATCGCTCTTGCGAGCAACGAGGGACTGCGGGGCGGCTTACGGACGCTTCGAGGCATCAAGCCAGTAGGTGGCCAGCATCTCGCCCGGCGCGGCTGGCTGACGGATCGGGCCTCGGGGTCCCATCTGTTGGAAGTACGGCGCGACATCGAGGACAGGAGTTCCGTCAACGGCGTCCAGGTCGGTGACGAGGAGGTCCCGGCCGTCCACCCTGAGCAGTCGCGGGTAGCTGATCGCCAGTTGGTTGGGGCGCCGGTGGTTGCGGTGGACAAAAGTACCGGTCGCCGGCCAGATCGGGTTTCCTCGTGGGCTGCGCGCGTGGAGCTGAACGTCCTCTGGTCGCGCCAGGTGGAAATGCCAGGTCACCGTGAGGTGGGAGAACTCCTCGATCCCCTGCAGCGTTTCGAGCGGGAAGGCGTCGTTCAGTCGGATGATCGATTTGACCCCGCCCTGGTAGTCGTCCTGAACGCGAGTATGGCCCCCGACGACCGTTGCGATCGACTCGACTTCGTACGTTGCCATCGGCGCTCGCTCCTCTCCCACCGCGTCGCTTGTTCGGCAGCCGCCGTCCGCAGCTGCGGACCTGCCCTGTGGTCAGCCTATGGCGCGCAGCATTTCTCGCGCCCGGCGGTCCAGTTCGGCGACGTGGCGGCTGTCCTGGTCCTTGCCCAGCAACCGGAACGTGACAACCGCGTCCACGGCGCCCATCCGGGCCAAATCGTCAGCGATCACGTGCGGCGCGCGCCGGCCCAGCAGGTGCTGGGCGTCGCGCAGGTCATGGCGCTCCAGTGCCTCCTGGAGCTCGGTGGGCAGTTCGTCGGGCAGCTGGGTGTACGTCATGGCAAGTTCACCTCAACGGGATGGCTGGGACGTTCTCCGGCTCGAAGACGCGTACCGGAGCCCGAAAACCGCCCGGATGAGGTTCAGCCGTGGGCAGTCACGGCATGCCCGGGTGAGGGGCGACGGCACGCGAGGACTGACTGGGAGGTTCGCTCTGCACGGCGAACCACCTCCCTTCGCGTACGAAAGTCCTGGACCGACAGGGAGATCGTGCTCATGAGATCGGGGCACGCGCGAGCTGTGCGGCCGATCTGCCGGGTTTCCTCCATGCCGGACCGGCTGGTTGAAGGATGCGCGCAAGTGATCAAGGTGCCGAGGCGGTGAGGAGCAGCGTCCCGATGAGCAGCTCCGCCCCGGTGGGGATCACAGGCCCACCGGGGCGGCCCGCCGCCGTCAGGCGTGCCGGACAAGGGCGAACGTCACACCCGCAGGGTCCTTGAGTACGGCGATGCGTCCGACGCCAGGTGCCTCAGCGGGCTCGGAGACGACGGTGCCGCCCAGTGCGACCGCTGTGGCAGACGCGCTGTCGACATCTGCGACACCGAAGTGCAGGGTCCAGCCAGCGGCGCCCTCGGGCCTGCTCGTGATGCCGCCGAACTCCGCGACTCCGCCGACGAAGGTCAGGTGAGCGACAGCGCCCCCGGCCGGGGGTACGGCGGCCGTCCAGCCGAAGACCTGGGCGTAGAACGCCTTGGCGCCGTCGACATCTGGTGTGCTCAGCCCGAACCAAGACAGCGTGCTGGGCTCGCGCACCAGTCCGGAGCCGGTGTGCTTGTCCGGCTCCCAGGCACCGAACACCGCACCGTCGGGGGCCTCGTAGACGGCTGCGCTGCCGGCGACCGACACCTTCGTGGGCGGGCTCACCACGCGGCCCCCCGCCTCCTCGACGGCCTTGGTCGTCCCGTTCAGGTCGTCCGACATGAAGTAGACACTCCAGCCGGCCGAGTGCTCCTGCCCTTCCCTGAGCCTCACCGCGCCCACGATTTTCTCTCCGCGCAGCACGAAGTTCACGTACCCGCCGGGGAGCTCGAGGGTCTCCCAGCCGAAGAGGGATCCGTAGAAGGCGCGGGCGGAGGCGACGTCGGGGGTGTCGAGGTCCGCCCAGCAGGGTGCGCCTGCAGGGTGACGAGTGATCTTCATCGGTTCTCCTCGGGTCGCTGTAATCGATCTTCACTCAGCATTGCCGCGCCACAGGTCAGGGCGCCAGCTGGAGCGGACAAATCGCCGGTTCCTTCCACTCGTTGAAGCTTCCGCGGCGAATTCGTCCATTGCCCTCCCGCCAGTACGGCGAGGACCCTGTCAACGACTTGGCAGGCGGCACAGCCGTCTGTGGCGACGACCGCCGTGGCAACCCCCTCGTACAAGTGACGCCTGGCTTCCATCAGTTCGCGCCACTGCTTGCGCGGGTTGACGGCGAGCAGCGGGCGGCCCGTGTTCAAGCCGGTGCGCTTGACCGCTTCCTCGACGTCCATCGAGAGGTAGACGACCCGCAGGCCGGCCAGCAGCGCACGGGTGTCCGCGTCGAGGATCGAGCCGCCACCGGGGGCGAGGATGCCGTCGTGCTCGGCCAGCGCCTTGTGGACCGCCCGCTTCTCGATGCCCCGGAAGACCGGCTCGCCCTCGTCCACGAAGATCTCGGCGATGGACCGGCCCTCGGCCGCGACGATGTCGTCGTCCGTGTCCCGGTAGCCGACCCCGAGCCGCTCGGCCAGCAGCTGCCCGACGGTGGACTTGCCCACCCCCATCGGGCCGACCAACACGATCGTCGGAGCGGTCATCGGATGGTCAGGTTGTCGAGGTACGACTGGACATTGCGGCGGATCTCGGGGACGGAGTCGCCGCCGAACTTCTCCGCCACCGCGTCCGCGAGGACCAGCGCGACCACCGCCTCGGCGACGATACCGGCGGCCGGGACCGCGGACACGTCCGAGCGCTGGTGGTGGGCCTGGGTCGCCTCGCCGGTGGTCACGTCCACGGTCTGCAGGGCCCGCGGCACGGTCGCGATCGGCTTCATCGCGGCCCGCACCCGCAGCAGCTCACCCGTGCTCAGGCCGCCCTCGGTACCGCCGGAGCGGCCGGAGACGCGCCGGATGCCCTCAGGCATGTTCACGATCTCGTCGTGCGCCTTCGAGCCCGGCACACGCGCCAGCTCGAAACCGTCGCCGACCTCGACGCCCTTGATCGCCTGGATGCCCATCAGCGCACCCGCCAGACGGGCGTCCAGCTTGCGGTCCCAGTGCACGTGCGAGCCGAGGCCCACCGGGACGCCGTACGCCAGGATCTCGACCACACCGCCGAGGGTGTCGCCGTCCTTGTGGGCCTGGTCGATCTCCGCGACCATCGCCTTCGACGCGTCCGCGTCCAGGCAGCGCACCGGGTCGGCGTCCAGCCGCTCCACGTCCCCCGGCGTCGGGTACACGCCCTGCGGAGCCTTGGCGGAGGCCAGCTCGACGACGTGCGACACGATCTCGATGCCGGCCGTCTCCTTCAGGTACGACCGGGCCACCGCGCCCAGCGCCACCCGGGCCGCCGTCTCCCGGGCGGAGGCCCGCTCCAGGATCGGCCGGGCCTCGTCGAAGCCGTACTTCTGCATACCGGCGAGGTCGGCGTGGCCGGGACGCGGGCGGGTCAGCGGCGCGTTGCGGGCCAGACCCGCGAGGATCTCCGGGGCGACCGGGTCGGCCGCCATGACCTGCTCCCACTTGGGCCACTCGGTGTTGCCCACCATGATCGCGACCGGCGAACCGAGGGTGAGGCCGTGCCGGACGCCGCCGAGGAAGGTGACCTCGTCGCGCTCGAATTTCATGCGCGCACCGCGTCCATAGCCGAGCCGGCGCCGGGCCAGGTGGTCCGCCACCATCTCCGTGGTGATCGGCACGCCGGCGGGAAGACCCTCCAGCGTCGCCACGAGTGCGGGACCGTGGGACTCCCCCGCGGTCAGCCAGCGCAACCTGCTCAACGGTGCTCCTCGATCAACTCATCTTTACCGGCAGGCAGTTCGTACCAGGGGAAGAGCCGCCGCAGCTCGTGGTGGAGTCCCGGGAACGTCTTCGCCACACAGCGCGGGTCATCCAGGGTGAGCGTGCTAGGCACGGTGAGGCCGAGCACCGAGAAGGCCATCGCGATGCGATGATCGCGGTAACAGGCGATGCGTGTGGGGCGAGGCGTGCCGGGTGCACGGTGATCCAGTCGGCACCCTGTGCGGTGTCGATGCCGCAGGCCCGCAGGTTCTGCGCGACGGCAGCGATGCGGTCGGACTCCTTCAGGCGCGCGTGTCCGATGCCGTGGATCGTGATCGGCGCGTCGGCCAGCGGGGCGATCGCGGCGAGGGTCATGAAGGTGTCCGAGATGTCACCCATGTCGACGGCGAAGCCCCCGCGCAGTCGTCCGGTTCCGGTCACCGTGGTCGCGGCCGCGTCCACGCGCACCTCGGCGCCCGCCTTCGCGAGGATTTCCACGAAGCGGAGGTCGCCCTGAAGGCTTCCCGTGCCGAGGCCGGGCACAGTCACCGTGCGCCCCGTCACAGCTGCGGCGGCGAAGACGTACGAAGCCGTGGAGGCGTCCGGTTCGACGACCGTGTCGGTGGCCGTGTACGCCCCCGGTTCGACCCGCAGGTTGCCGTCCCCCTCCTCGGCGACGTCGGCGCCGTAGCGCCGCATCAGCGCCAGCGTCATGTCGACGTAGGGGCGGCTGACCAGGCCGGGGGCGCGGGCTTGGAGTCCGTTGCGCATCAGAGGTGCCGCCATCAGAAGGCCGCTGAGGTACTGGCTGCTCGGGGAGGACTCCACCGAGATCTCCCCGCCGGCCAGTCCTACGGCGCGGATCAGCAGCGGAAGCCCGTCGCCCGGACCCGCCTCGATGTCGGCTCCCAGTCCACGCAGCGCCTCCAGCAGAGGTCGCTGCGGTCTGTCGGGCTCGCAGTTGGGAGGATCCGTCGAAGAGGAAGGTGCCGCGGCCGGTGGCGGCGAAGGGCGGCAGGAAGCGGACTGCCGTACCGGCGTCCGCACACCACAGACGGGCCCGGCCGGTCGGGCCCCGGCCCGCTCCCGTCACCTCCCAGTACTCCTCCAGCGGGCCGGCCCCCACACGGATGCCGAAGTCCGTCAGCGCGTCGCGGAAGGCGAGCGTGTCCTCGCCGACCAGCGGGGCGTGGATCCGGCTCGTGCCTTCGGCGGCTGCGGCGAGCAGAAGCAGCCGGTTGGTCAGGCTCTTGGAGCCGGGGATACGAGCGGTGAGAGTCGTCGTCGTGCCGGGCGGCACAGTATCCGTGGTCATGTGGACGCCTCCGGGTTGCGGGGCGGTGCGGGCAGGCGCAGTCCGCGGTGGATGTCCATGGCGGCGGACGACTGGTTGAGGGTGATGTAGTGCAGTCCGGGGGCGCCCTCGTCGAGCAGACGCTGGGCGAGTTCGGTGCCATGGTCGACTCCGATGCGGCGGGACTCGCCGGGGTCGCACTGAGCGGTCCGCAGGCGCAGCGCGAGGTCGTCGGGGAAGGTCGCATTGCTGAGGAGGGCGAAGCGGGCGATCTGTTCGTAGCGCGTGGCGGGCATGATGCCCGGGATGACCGGGGTGTCGCAGCCGGCGACGGCGAGTCGGTCGCGCAGCCGGAGGTAGTCCTCGGCGCGGAAGAACATCTGGGTGATGGCGTAGTCGGCGCCGGCCCGGCACTTGGCCATGAAGTGGCGGATGTCGGTGTCCCAGTCGGGTGAGCGGGGGTGGCGTTCCGGGAACGCGGCGACTCCGATGCTGAAGGTGCCGCACTGGCGGACGAGTTCGACCAGTTCGGCCGCGTGCCGCAGGCCGTGGGGGTGGGGGATCCACGGGCCCTGCGGGTCTCCGGGTGGGTCTCCGCGGAGGGCGAGGATGTCGCGGATGCCGGCATCGGCGTAGCGGCCGATGATCGCGCGCAGTTCGGCCATGGAGTGCTCGACAGCGGTGAGGTGGGCCACCGGGCGCAGCGTGGTGTCCTCGGCGATACGCTGGGTCAGCGCCGTGGTGCGTTCGCGGGAGGTGCCGCCGGCGCCGTATGTCACCGACACGAAGGACGGGTTGAGGGGCTCGACGCGGCGCAGTGCGTCCCACAGCGCGCGCTGCCCTTTGCCGGTCTTGGGCGGGAAGAACTCGAAGGAGTACGAGCGGTGACCTGCCGCGATCAGTTTGGCGGGGTCTTTGCGGGCCCGCTCGGCCACCAGGGCGGGAGCCGTCATGCCGTGTCACCTCCTGGCGGGGTTTCCGGTCCGTACGCTGCGGTCGTCAGCACACGCAGTCGGGTCGGGCTCGTGGTGTAGGTCTGGGTGCCGATGCGGGACAGGGCCTCGGCGGCCAGTGCCGAGCCCGACTGCGCGCACCGGGCGGTGTCCTCGCCTGCGGCCAGGGCGGCCAGGTAGCCGGCGCGGAAGGCGTCTCCGGCGCCTGTCGGGTCGGCCGCCTCGGCGGTCGGGACGGCAGGGACGTCGAGCACGGGTTCATCCGCGCGTTCGACGCGACTGCCCTTCTCTCCGAGGGTGGTGACCCACACGCCGACGCGACGCAGGACGTCGGCGCGGGTCCAGCCTGTCTTGGCGAGCAGCAGTGCGTGTTCGTACTCGTTGGTGAACAAGTGGTCGGCGCCGTCGACGAGTTCGCGGATCTTGGTGTCGCCGAGCCGGGCCAGCTGCTGGGACGGGTCGGCGGCGAAGCGGATGCTCTGGGCGCGGCACGCGCGCGTGTGGCGGAGCATCGCGGCCGGGTCGTCGGCGCCGATGAGGACGAGGTCGACGCCTCCGCCCCGGCGTACGACGTCGGCGAGGTCGATGTCGGTGGCCTCGGTCATCGCTCCCGGGTAGAAGGAGGCGATCTGGTTGCCGTCCGGGTCGGTGGTGCACAGGAAGCGGGCGGTGTGGCGGGTGCGGGAGACGTGGGCACCGGAGGTGTCCACGCCGAGCGCGGACAGCCGCTGCCCGTACGGGGTGAAGTCCGCGCCCACGGCCCCCACCAGCAGCGGGCGGTGGCCCAGTTGGGCCAGGCCGTACGCGATGTTGGCGGCCACTCCTCCGTCGCGGATCTCCAGGGTGTCGACCAGGAACGACAGCGAGACGTGGTCGAGGCGGTCGGCGAGCAGTTGGTCGGCGATGCGGCCGGGGAACGTCATCAGGTGGTCGGTGGCGATGGAACCGGTGACTGCGATCCGCATGTCAGACCCCGGTCGCTTCGCGCAGGGCGTCGACCCGGTCGGTGCGCTCCCAGGTGAAGTCGGGCAGCTCGCGGCCGAAGTGGCCGTACGCGGCGGTCTGGGCGTAGATCGGGCGGAGCAGGTCGAGGTCGCGGATGATGGCGGCCGGGCGAAGGTCGAAGACCTGTCGGATGGCGTGCTCGATCGCTGTGTACGGCACGGCGGCGGTACCGAAGGTCTCGACGAACAGGCCGACCGGCTCGGCCTTGCCGATCGCGTACGCCACCTGGACCTCGCAGCGGCGGGCGAGGCCGGCGGCGACGACGTTCTTGGCGACCCAGCGCATCGCGTACGCCGCGGAGCGGTCCACCTTGGACGGGTCCTTGCCGGAGAAGGCGCCGCCGCCGTGGCGGGCCATGCCGCCGTACGTGTCGATGATGATCTTACGGCCGGTCAGGCCGGCGTCACCCATCGGACCGCCGATCTCGAAGCGGCCGGTCGGGTTGACCAGAAGACGGTAGCCCTCGGTGTCCAGCTTGATGCCGTCGGCCGCCAGCCGGGCCAGTTCGTGTTCGACGACGTGATTGCGGATGTCGGGAGTGAGCAGACCGTCCAGGTCGACGTCGGCGGCATGCTGCGCGGAGACGACGACCGTGTCGAGGCGGGCCGGCCGGCTGCCCAGGTACTCGACGGTGACCTGGGTCTTGCCGTCCGGGCGCAGATAGGGCGCGATGCCCTTTTTGCGGACCTGGGAGAGGCGGTACGACAGCCGGTGGGCCAACTGGATGGGCAGAGGCATCAGTTCGGGTGTCTCGTCGCAGGCGTACCCGAACATCAGGCCCTGGTCGCCCGCGCCCTGGGCGTCCAGCGGGTCCGCCTCCGCGCCACTGCCGTCAACCCCCCGCGCGATGTCCGGGGACTGCGCACCGATCGAGACGGACACCCCGCACGACCGTCCGTCGAACCCCTTCTGGGACGCGTCGTAGCCGATGTCGAGGACGGCGTCACGGACCAGGCCGGGGATGTCCGCGTACGCGGTGGTGGCCACCTCACCGGCGACGTGCACCTGTCCGGTGGTGATCAGGGTCTCCACGGCGACCCGCGAGCGCGAATCCTCCGTGAGCAGGGCGTCGAGGATGGTGTCGCTGATCCGGTCGGCGATCTTGTCGGGGTGTCCCTCGGTCACGGACTCCGGGGTGAACAGGCGGCGGGACATGGCTCTCCCTGGGGTCGCAGCGGCTGCTGGCTGTGAAGGGTCGTACGAGAGGGGGTGAAGGTGTCGGGCCGGAGAGCTCCCCGGGGGATGTCGGAACTCTCCGGCCCTGCTGGGGGGGAGGTGAGGGTCAGAGGGTGGCGGCGGTGAGGGCCTTGGCGAGGCGCACCACGCGTTCGGTCTGGACGCGGGCCGCATTGCGGGTGACGTCGCCGACCGGGACGGTGCCACCCGCGTCGTGGTGGGCGGTGCCGTACGGGTTGCCGTCGACGAACTTGTCCGGGTGGGTGAACCCTGGGGCGACGACGATGCCGCCGAAGTGGTGGAAGGAGTGCATGAGGGCGAGCAGCGTGGACTCGTTGCCGCCGTGCGGGCTGCCCGTGGAGGTGAAGCCGCTGTAGATCTTGTCGGCCAGTTCGCCCCTCTTCCAGGCACCGCCGAGGGTGTCGAGGAACTGCTTGAGCTGGGCGGCGATGTTGCCGAACCGGGTCGGGGACCCCATGAGGACGGCGTCGGCCCAGACGACGTCCTCGACGGTGGCGAGCGGGATGCCGGCGGTCGCCGCCACGTTGGCTGCCCACGCGGGCTGGGATGCGATGACTTCCTGCGGGGCCAGTTCCGCGACCCGGCGGAGCCGGACCTCGGCGCTGGCCTTCTCGGCCGTGTCGGCGATCTCGCGGGCGATGTCGGTGACATGGCCGGTCGCGGAGTAGTAGACGACGGTGACCTTCACAGCGGTGGCCATGCCGGTTCTCACCAGTCCGCCAGGTGGAGGGACAGGAGCGGATCCGGCAGGTCGAGTGCGGCGGCCGGGTGGGTGAACGTGCGGTCGTAGTGGACGAGCGGCGTGCGGTCGTCGTCCACGTGGGTGTCCAGGACGCGGCCGACGAGGATGCTGTGGTCGCCTCCGTCCAGGACGGCGTGCAGGGCGCAGGCGACCCGGGCGCACGCTCCCGGCGAGCCGGGCAGGCCCAGCTCGCAGGGCACGATGTCCCCTTCGACGTCTCCTTCGGCGAACCGGTCGACGCCGGATCGGGCGAAGCGGAGCGCGACCTCCTCCTGGTCATGGGCCAGGAGGTTGACCAGGAAGCGGTCGGCGGACGTGAACGCCCCGTGGGTGCTGGCGGTCTTGTTCAGGCAGACCAGGACGAGGGGCGGATCCAGGGACAGGGAGCTGAAGGAGGTCGCGGTGAACCCCCGGCGCCGCCCGGTGCCGTCGACGGTCGTGACCACGGTCACCGGTCCGGGAACCCTGGACAAGGCGTGCGTCAGAGCTGCGCCGGTAGTGCCTGCTGAGCCTTTCATGAGGCGATCACCTCCGGGTGGCGAGTGGGTCAGGGCTGGAGGTGGCTGGTATGCCACCCGTGGTCGTGGCGGTCGTAGCGCAGTCTGCGGTGCAGTCGGTCCGAGTCGGCGCACCAGAACTCCACGGCGACCGGGGCGAGCAGGTATCCGACGAAGCGGGCGGGGCGCGGCAGCGGGGCTCCTGGGGCGGCTAGGCGGTCCGCCTCGGCGCGCAGGGCGGCCACGTCCCGCAGGGGTTCGCTCTGCCGGGAGGCCGCGGACATGGAGTGCATGGGGATCGGGCGGCCGGACCAGAGGGCGTCGGAGTCGGCGTCGCTCAACTGGGCCACGGGGCCGGAGAGGACGAGCTGCTGGCCCGTCTCGCGCCAGTAGAGGAGGCCGGACGCCCAGCCGGTGGCGGTCATCTCCCGGCCCTTCTGGCTGGTGGAGTGGCTGGCGAACACCAGTCCGCGAGCGGTGATGTCGGTGACGGAGACGATGCGGTTGGAGGCCCGTCCCCGGCTGTCGGCGGTGGCGAGCGCCAGAGCGCGTGGTTCGCGCACCTCGCGTGCGGTCGCTTCGGTGATCCACTGGTGGACGAGGGCCATCGGCTCGGCCGGCGGATCGTCGTACTCGGGGAAGTCCAGGTCGACTTCGCCGGTGAGGCTTTCGAATCGGCTGCTGTTCACGCGTTCCTCGCTAGACGTGGAGGGTGCCGCGGGCGGCGACGACGCCGTGTCCGCCGACCTCGACCGACCGGACCGTCTCGCCGGCGCCCTCGGCGGTGGCGAGCATGAGGGACGGACGGCCCATCTCGACGCCCTGGAGGATCTCCAGGTGCTGCCCGTAGGCGGCGAGTCGGTGCCGGGCCAGGTGGATGGCGAGGGGGCCGGCGGCAGAGCCCGTCGCCGCGTCCTCGACCACGCCGTAGGCGGGCGAGAACATACGGGTCCGCCAGTGGATGCCCGCGCCGGCGAAGCAGTTGGCGGCCATGTCCGGGAAGCGGCCGAGTGCGCGGTGATCGGGCCGGAGAGCGGACAGTGCCGTGACGGTCGGGAGCCCCACGAAGACGTGCCGGGGGCCGTTGCGGTAGATCTCCACGGGCGCGACGGTCTGTTCGACGCCGAGCGCCGCCAGGAGTTCCTCGCAGTGTGCGTACGGCTCCCAGGTGGGGACGGGCTGTTGCATCCGTACGGTCGACACACCGTCCTCGTCCGATATTTCGAACGGAATGACGCCCATGGCGGTCTCCAGCCGGAGCCGGTCCTCCTTGAGCGTGCGGCCCAGCGCCACCGCGGTGCCCAGCAGCGGATGGCCCGCGAACGGCAGCTCGTTGACGGGGGTGAAGATGCGGATGCGGGCGTCTCCGCCCTGTTCGGGCGGCAGGACGAAGGTGACCTCGGAGAGGTTCATCTCGCGGGCGATGCGCTGCATCAGGCCTGTGGTCAGATCGGCGGCTTCGAAGAAGACCGCCACGGGATTGCCTTCGAGCGGGGTGCGGGCGAAGGCGTCGACGACTATGTATTCGTGCACGGTGATATGTCCCCCGGAATTCGCACGGGTGCTGAGGTGGGTGCCGTGAACACGGGCCCAAGTCCGCCGAGTTGGGGCAGCATGTGCATGCCCTCGACCGTGGCTTCGACGTCGAAGCGAGTGCGGTGGGTGGGCGGTCGGCCGATCAGCTGCGCGGCCCGGTTGGGCGGCAGGTCCGCGGGACGGTCCGCCTCCCAGAGCATCACCGCACCCCACCGGTTGCGCTGCCGGTCCGCCATCCAGAACTTCAGCCGCAGACCCGGTACGTCGCTCCACGCGGCGACCGCGCCGTCCCTCAGGTGTTCCCGGAGGGAGTCGATGGTCTGCGGCGTTCCGTCGAGGTCCCACCAGGCGATGTCAACCCGCACGGCCCAGTACCTCCTGGATCGTGCGGCCCAGGATGCGCGGCCCGTCGACGGTGAGCACCGACTCGGCATGGAACTGCATCGAGGCGAAGCCGGGCCCGCGCAGGGCGTGTACCTCGCCGGTCTCCGGGTCACGGCTCACCTCCACGGCGCCGATCCCGGCGATGTCCTGTTTGTCCTCGTCGTTGCGGGCGGCGAAGGTGTTGTAGAAGCCGACGCGTTCCCGGCTGCCGAACAGGTCGATCTCCAGTTGCACGCCTTGGTTCGGAACGTCCCGGCGGATCAGGTCGAGGCCGAGGGCGAGGCTGAGCACCTGGTGGCTCAGGCACACGGCGACGAAGGGCCGTTGCTCGGCCAGCAGGCAGTCGATCGCTGAGCGCAGGCTGCGAATCTTGGGGGCGTCCGCCGCGCGGGGATCCCCCGGCCCCGGGCCCATCACAACGAGGTCATGGTCACCAAAGGCATAGGGGTCATCGAAGTGACGGACCGTCACATTTAGTCCCAGAGAGCGGAGTTGAAGCCCGATCATGGCGGTGAAGGTGTCCTCCGCGTCGATGATCAGGGCACTCAGTCCCTCCAGCCCGGTCACTGCGGGCCGTCGGCTGGCGCTCTCGTCGAGCCAGAACCGGGCGATGCCGTTGTTGCGCTGCCTCAGGGCCGCGCAGACGTCCGGGTGGGTGCCGTAACGCTGGGCACGTCCGTTCTCCAGGGCGCTGAGGAGCCCGGACGCCTTGGCGCGGGTCTCGGCGACCTCCGACAGTGGGTCGGAATGTCGGACCAGTGTGGCGCCGACCCCGATCCGTACTCGGCCGTGGGTGTCGATGTCGGCGGTGCGGATGAGGATGGCAGAGTCGAGGGATCGCTCACCGCCCACGTCCCGACCAATCAGCGCGGCCAGACCACTGTAGTAACCGCGGCCTTCGGGCTCGTACTTGCGGATGATCCGGACCGCGCTCTCCTGCGGGCTGCCTGTGACGGTGGGGGCGAACAACGTCTCGTGCAGGATCTCGCGCACGTCCCGGTCGGTGCGTCCCTCGATGAAGTACTCGGTGTGGGCCAGCCGGGCCATCTCCTTGAGATAGGGGCCCAGGACACGGCCGCCGCCCTCGCAGACGCCGGCCATCATCTTCAGCTCCTCGTCGACGACCATGTACAGCTCGTCGGTCTCCTTGCGGTCGGCGAGGAACTCGGTGACGCCTTCCAGCGTGGGGCCGGCCGGCGGGTAGCGATAGGTGCCGCTGATCGGGTTCATGACCGCGGTCCCGCCACTCACCGAGATGTGCCGTTCGGGGGTGGCTCCCACGAAGGTGCGGTCACCGGTGTGGATGACGAAGGTCCAGTACACGCCCTGCTCCCGTACCAACAGCCGGCGGAAGAACACGAGCGCGTCGCGGAGTGAGTAGCCGCTGATCTCGGCCAGGAAGGAGCGTTTGACGACGAAGTTGGCGCCCTCGCCGGTGCCAATCTCGTCCGTGATGATGCGGCGCACGGTTTCGGCGTACTGCTCGTCGTCGATGTCGAAGCCGAGGGCGGTCACGGAGGTGGGCGCGTCCGGGAGCCGGAGGAGGAGCTCTGGCACGGAAACCCGGTCCTGGCTGATGACGGACAGGGCGATGAGGGGTGCGCCGTCGTCGGGAGCCGTGAAGCCGCGCTCGGTGATCTGCCGGTAGGGCGCTACGACCAGGACATCGTGCTCGGTCCCCGCGCTGTCGGGCGTCGGCTGATCGGTGAGAGGAATGTCGGCCAGGGTCTCTGGCAGCGTCACGTCGCCGACCAGGACGTCCACGGTGTCGGGGACGCCGCTCTCCGGACGGTGTAGCAGAGCGAATGCGGGTGCCTGAAGGTCCAGTACACGGCCCAGCAGATCGCCGGGGTTTCGGGGGTTCTGGCCGTGCGACGCGCTCATATGAACACCTCCGCGGACGGGAGAACCACCGCGCAGCGCTGGGCCGCGTAGTCCAGGGCCAGTCGGTGGTGGGCCTCGGAGAAGTCGCCGAGGGCGTCGGCGGCGAGGAAGGTCTGGATGTCGTTGGTGAACGCCTCCAGTGCGGTGGCCAGGACGCCGACGTGGGCGTACACGCCACACAGCACGAGTTGGTCGCGGCCCGCGGCCCGCATACGCTCGAGCAGGTCGGAGCGGAAGAAGGCGCTGTAGCGCCACTTGGTGAGCACCCAGTCGCCCTCGGCGGGCGTGAGTTCCGCTACCACCTCGCGGTCGGCCGCATCGGTGCGCATGCCGGGGCCCCAGAAGTCCTTGAGCAGGCCCCGCTGTTCGTCGGTCATCCGGCCGGGCTGCGCGGTGTACGCCACCGGGACGCCGAGGGCGGTGGCGCGCTTGCGCAACGCGGCGGCGTTGTGGAGGAGTTCGCCGCGCAGGGGGTCGGGGAGCGCCTGGAGGAAGTAGCGCTGCATGTCGTGGACGAGCAGGACGGCGCGGTCCGGATGCGGGGTCCAGCCCGCCACGTTCTCGGGCAGGCGATCGTCGGTGGGCAGGGGGTACGACTCTATGGGGGGTAGGCCGGCCATGGGATCAGCTCCTTTCCAGCGGAGTGGCCGCGTCGGCGGGGCGTGGGTCAGAGGGTGTCGGCCCAGGCAGTGACCAGGGAGACGGCCTGCCGGGAGTTGAGGCGCGGGTCGCAGAAGGTGGTGTGCCGTTCGCCGATCCGGCCGAGTGCCGAGACGTCCACGGCGCACTCCGTCACGTCGTCCGGGGTGGTCTCCAGGTGGAGCCCTCCGGCCACCCCGCCGGCCGCCGCGACCGCGTGGCCGAATTCCTGAACCTCGCGGGCCATGGTGGGCAGCAGGCGGGTCTTCCTGCCGCCGGGTGCGGTGATGGTGTTGCCGTGCATCGGGTCGCACAGCCAGATCACCGGGTGGCCCGCGGAGCGGACCGCCGCGACCAGGGACGGCAGTCGTTCGCCGACTGCGTCGGCACCCATGCGGGAGATCAGCGTGAGGCGGCCGGGCTCGCGCAGCGGGTCCAGGCGCCGGCACAGCGAGGTGATCTCTTCGGGGGTCACACTCGGGCCGACCTTGCAGGCGACCGGGTTGACCACATCGGACAGCAGGTCGACGTGGGCGCCGTCCAGTTGGCGGGTGCGCTCACCGATCCACGGCCAGTGCGTGGAGCCCAGCCAGCGCGTGGAGTCGCCGAGTTCGCGGATCATCGGGACCTCGTAGTCCAGCAGGAGCGCCTCGTGGCTCGTCCACACCAGGGGTTCGATGCCCGGCCAGGTGCGCAGCGCCGGGGCGCGCCAGCCGAGGTGTTCCACGATGTCGGCGGCCGCCATGTACCCGGTGAGGATGCGCAGCGGGTCGGGGCGCCTGCCCTCCGGGTCGGGGTCCGGACTGTTGACCATGTGCCCGCGGTAGACGGGTAGCGCCAGGTCACCGATCTGCTCGAAGTCGTTCGACCGGGGCTTCGCGAACTGGCCGGCCATCCGTCCGACGCGCAGTACGGGCTTGCCGGTGAGCATCTTCAGCGTGGTGGCCAGCAGGTCGAGGACGGCCGACTTGCGCCGTACGTGCCCCGGCGTGCACTCCTCCGGGTCCTCGGCGCAGTCTCCCGACTGCACTACGAGTGCCTCCCCCGCGGCGACAGAGGCGAGCAGCGACCTCAGGGTGTGGACGTCGTCGAACCTGACGAGCGGCGGGCGGGAGTTGAGGATCTCCCGCACCCGCCGGACCTGTCCGAGGTCGGGCCAATCGGGCTGTTGCAGGGCCTTGGCCCGCTGGATTTCAGTAAGTGCGTGTCCCACGACAGTGCCCCCGTGAAGTGGAGAGGATTTACGTTCGGGTCATGGCATACCGCGCGTTCAGGCCGGCGGATCAGGTGGGGATCCCTTCGCGCTCGATGCGCGGTACTTCTATTCCGAGGGCCTTGAACTGCTGACAGGGGTTCATGAACTCGCGCTGCTGTTTTATCTTCCCGTTCTCGAACAGGAACGAGTGCAGGAAGTGGTTGCGGTAGTATCCGTCGGGATATCCGGGGAAAAGAATGTCTCCCTCTCCGTCGCATTCGACCCAGAAACGGTCGGGGTCCTGAGTGTCGAAGATCTCGACGTTGGTCCAGACCCAGTCGGGGAAGCACTTGAGCGACCAGACGGCGTGCTCGCCCAGCCGGTCTCGGCCGCGGATGACGATCGGTTCGCCGCTCTCCGTGGTCCACAGGCCGCCGGTGCCGTCCTCGGTGAACAGCAGGTGGCGCCGGAGCCGGTCCTCGCCGCGGGTGTTCATGTACTGCTCGACGATGGCCCGGTTGTGGGCGCGCAGTTCGGTCTGGTCGGTGGGTATTCGAGGCTTTGACATGGACGTCCTCTGCTGTGTGGGGTGAGGAATGGGTTGGAGGGTGGGAGGGTCAGACGATGAAGCTGATGTCGCGCGGGTCGCCGCCGACGAGGGCCCGGCCGTAGACCTGCTCGGGGATGCCCATGCCGAAGCCGGCGTGCCGGCTGCCGACGTTGATGTCGCGCCAGAGCCGCTGGAGGGGGTTGGACTCGTTGAAGGCGGAGGAGCCGTGGGCGGTGAGGAGGGTGTCCACGGCCTCCCTGCACAGCCGTCCGACCTGCGTGGACTCCAGCCGGTTGCGGGCCCTGAGGGTGAGGTCGGCGTTGACGCCGGCCTGGGCGAGTTCGTCGACGGTGTCCGCGATGCGTGCGGCCACCAGCTTCGCCATGTCGATCTTCGAGGTGGCGTCGGCGAGGTCCAGCTGGAAGGTCGGCGACTGCGTCTGGTTCCGGTAGGTGGAACCGGCCACGGGACGGGTGTGGCCCTTGTCGCGGACGAAGTCGAGAGCCGCCTCGGCGCCACCGATCAGGGCACCGATCAGCCCGATGGAGAACAGGCCGGTCAGGCTGTTGCGGTAGGGCAGCGCCGGATCGACGACGCCGTCGGTCTCGCCGTTGAGGATCGGCAGGTACGGCACCAGTCGGCGGTCGGGTACGAAGATCCGGTCGGCCACGACGGTGTTACTGCCGGTGCCGCGCATACCGGCGAAGTACCAGGTGTCCTTGATGGCGACCTCGTCGGCCGGCATCAGAGCGAAGCGCACATCGGGCCGGCCCGCTTCGGTGGGGACGGCGATCAGGGCGCTGACCCACTGCGCGTGCAGGCAGCCGGAGACGTACGCCCACTCGCCACTGACGATCACACCGCCGTCGACCGGCTCGACAGCCGGTGAGGGCAGCCCGAGAACCAGCGCACAGCGGGCGTCCGGGGTGTCGCGCCAGACCTCGTCGCCGGCTGCCGCCGGGAACAGGGCGGCCATGAAGTTGCCGGCGTTCAGGACCCCGGCGATCCAGGCGGCGGACGGGCAGCCCCGGCCGAGCGCGGTGGCGACGTCGAGCAGGGTGTGCATGTCCGTCTCGTAGCCGCCGAGCCGCCGCGGCGTCTGAAGCCGAAGCAGCCCGGCCTCGGTCATGGCGGCGACAACCCGGTCGGAAACGCGCCGTTCACGCTCGCATTCGACGGCGTCCTTCCACAGGAGTTCCTGCAGACCTTCGGCCCGTGCGACGAGCTCCGCCCGGTCGGGAATCAGCACCTCGCTCGCGACTGAATCGACAGAGATCGTGGAATTCGACATTCCGAATCATTCCTTTCGTGTTTCTCGTCGGGTAGCACGCTAGGGGCCTGAAAACCGGGAAGTCAAGGGGTGCTATTTCCGATTCACCGGGAATTCAGAATGCCGAAAATTGGCAGCTTTCAGCCACGCGGAGCGTTCTCGTGCCGCGTTTTCGGAATTCCGATTTCTCAGCGCTGTCGAGCGGGGCGGCGCAGGTTGCCGAGCACGACCCGGCCGACAGTGACGGGGTTGAGGAGGATCAGGGGTGAGGAGAGCAGGGAGCTGACCTTGACGAACTCCCGGGTGAGCGCCGGGTCCCGCTCGGCGGCGGTCAGCAGCCGCTCGAAGTAGGCGTTGGTCAGCCGTACCGGGAGCGGCCGGTCTCCCTCGACCTGGGGGAGGGCCAGGTCGCTGCCGACGGCCATCTGCCAGGCCACCTCGATCCGGCGGGCGGCCGCCCGGAAGAAGCGGTACGGCAACCGGTCACGCCCTTGGCCAAGGCAATCCCGCAGGGCGGCGGCCTGGAGCGCGGCCACCGACATGCCCTGGCCATAGACGGGGTTGAAGCTGCAGATCGCGTCGCCGAAGACCAGCAGCCCGCCGGGGAACCTTTCCAGCCGTTCGTAACGGCGGCGCACGCTTGCCGGGTAGCGGTGGGCGACCGGGTCGTCGAGAGGTTCGGCGCCGCACAGGGCCTCGAAGACGTCGGAGGGCACGATGGGCTTGGCGAACTCCAGGAAGTCGGCGGGGTCGGTCGGCGGATGGTGTCCGCCGTAGCCGATCAGGGTGAGCATCCAGCGGTCCTGCTCGTGCTGGAGGAAGGTCGCACCGGTCGGCCGGCCTGGCTCGGCCCCCACGATCACCACCTTGCGGCGACCGAGGGCGCCCGGCGCGAGCCGCAGGGTGCGGCTGACGTACTTGATGTCGACGGCGATCCTGTCCTCGCGCGGCGGTTCGTAGCCGAGGTCGGCCAGCCAGCGGGTGGTACGTCCGCCGCGGCCGGTCGCGTCGACCACGAGGTCGGCGGCCAGTTCCCGCGCCGCCCCGCCCTCGCGCTCCACCACGCGGACACCCGTCACGCGCGCTCCGCCCGCAGTGCTGAGCAGCCCCGCGGCTTCGCACCGGTCGATGATCTTCACACCGGGCAACTCCCGCACCCGGGTACGGACCTGTCCCTCCAGCTGGGGCCGGGTCGGCTGGTAGGTGGGGGTGGGGTCGACGTAACGGCCCTCCTGGCACAGCAGGTGGCCGCCGGGCGCGAAGTGCATCTCGGTGGGTTCTCGGACGACAGGGACCCCACCTGACTCGAACTCCTCGAGCAGGCCGGGGAACATCTCCTGCAGACCCCGAGTGCCGGCGGGCAGGATCGCGTGGGCGTGTCGCCCCTGCGGCACACCGCGCCGATTCTCGTCCGTCTCGGTGAGCGCGTCCCGGTCCACCACCGTGATCCGGTCGAACGTGTCGGACAGCACCCGGGCGGCGAAGAGGCCGGCGATGCTGGCCCCGAGCACCACGCAGTGGCCGCCACCGCGGGCACGCGGCTCCTTGGGGTCTTGTGTGCGTGCGGTGTCGTCAGACATGCGAATCCTCTACTGTCCGTGAGGCGAGTGACGGGGCGGTATTTCCCGGATGGGCCCGCGAAAGAGGAGGGCAACATAATTCCCGGGGGAACCCCACGTTCCGGACATTGGAACGGAAAGTTTCGGTAAGCAACAGGCAAGGGGATCAAAATCCGTCACCGATCCGCCCGATGAACAGGGCGATGGAACGCCGATAAAGACACCGCAGATGATCATATGCGGGCGATCTCCCCGTACGGCTCCTACCGCAAACCTGCGCCACACGGCGCGTCTCGGCCAATATCCCGGAGATGGCGAGAATTTCCGGGGTCGGCCGTGGAATGCAGGATTCCGAATTACCGGCCACACCCGAGAGTATTTCGCTCAGGGCTCCTGGCCCGTGAGCGCCGCGGTCGCCAGCCAACAGGCCGGGAGCGGGGCCACTTTGCGCCCATGGCCGATGCGCGGGTCGTCGCCGGCGTACACCTGGGTCCGCCAGCCGTGGCCGCCGAGCCACCCCTCGAGGTCGTCGCGTGCGGAAAGCCAGCGCGCGCCCTGTTCCTCGACCCGTTCGCGCACGGGCCTGCCCTCCTCCTCGAGCATGGCCGCCTTGAGGTGCTCCAGCATGAGCCGGCTGCCCGGCGCGGACAGCTCGGTGAGGCCGGCGAGAAGGGCTTCCCCGGCCGCATTGGTCAGGTACATCAGCAGGCCCTCGACCAGCCAGACCGTCGGCTGTGCCGGGTCGAAACCCGCAGCTCGCAGGGCCGACTGCCAGTCCTCGCGCAGATCGGCGGCGACGCCTCGGCGCTCGCACGCCAGGGGCAGTCCGGAGCGGGCGATGAGGGCGTCCTTGAACTGCGTCATCTCGGGCAGCTCCACCTCGAACCAACGGGTCCCAGCCGGCAGGTCCAGCCGTACCGTACGGCCGTCCACCCCCGCGGCGAGCGTGACGACCTGGCGGATTCCGGTGCCGACCCCGGCGAGGATCCCGTCGTCGAAGAACCTCGTGCGCACCGCGAAGTACGTGGGGAAGCCCTGCGCGCTTCGGTGCGTCTGCTTGATCACCTCGGCCACGTCGGCCAGAACCGGATCTTCGGAGAGCGTCGAGAGCATCGCGGCGGCGAGCGGATCCCGGAACAGCGCATCCCGACGTTCGCTTTCCAGTTGCCGCATCCAGGCGATGAAGAGCGCGGTCTGCCCCACTCCGACCGAGGGTGCCTTCACTTCCATCATAAAATCCTCCCCAAGAAGAGCTCAATTCAACGAAAAGATGCGGGACTACGTAGGCCACCGCCGCACACGGAACTTCCGTCGAAATTGCTGAATACTGCCTGGTAGATGGGGCGTGAAAGGGAGCCGAGAGATGGCCCACCCGTTCGCTGCACATGCCCCCACCATGCCCGGGCTTCTCTCACCCGAGCGGTGAACTGATGGAATTCTTGGGGCCTTGCGGCTGCGATGGTAGCGTGCTCTGCGCTATCTTCAACTTTATTCCACGGAGCAGGCCTCTACTGAAGGATGTGTGCATGCTGGACGACCTGGACCGTGCACTGATCCACGCACTGCACATCGACGGCCGCGCACCTTTCAGCCAGATCGCCGCCGCCCTCGACGTCTCGCCGCAGACCGTCGCCCGTCGCTACCGCCGGCTGCGCACCGAGGCGTCCTTACGGGTCGTTGGACTGCCGGACCCCCATCAGGCGGGTCAGACGCAGTGGCTCGTACGGCTCACCGCGGCGGCGAGTTCCGCTCAGGACCTGGCCTACGCGCTCGTACGCCGGCAGGACACCTCGTGGGTGAAACTCACCTCCGGCGGCACCGAAATCGTCGCGATCATCCACACGCCGACCGAGCCCGGCGCGGGCAACGGCAACTCCCTGCTGCTGCGCGACATTCCGCGCACCAACAACATCACCGCGGTGTCCGCGCACTGCATCCTGCACACCTACCTCGGCGGTCCGACGAACTGGCGCCGCAGCGCCGACACACTGGACGAGGAGCAGCAGCGCGTCCTGCGCGAGCACGAGGCGGCCGACACCTCGTACGTGCCCGTGCCGCGCCAACTCGCCGAAGGCGACGCTGCCTTGCTGGTCGCCTTACAGAAGGACGGACGGGCCACCCACGCGGAGCTGGCCCAGGCGACAGGCTGGTCCCCGGTCACCGTGGCGCGTCGTCTCGCGGATCTCCAGGCGGGCGCCGCCATCTTCTTCGACGTGGAGGTCGACACCGGCCACTTCGGCGCCAACACCAGGGCGCTGCTCTGGATGTCGGTGAGCCCGGCGCACCTGGAGAACGTGGCGACGACACTGGCCGGCCACGACGAACTGGCCTACGTCGCCGCGACGACAGGCCCCACCAACCTGGTGGCTCAGGCTCTGTGCCGCGACCCCGCCGACCTGCACCACTACCTGGCCCGGAGGCTGGGCTCCCTGGACGCCATCCACACCCTCGAAACCAGCCCGGTCCTGCAGAATTTCAAAGCGGCGAGCCCCATCATCACGGATCTGGCCCGCACCAGAATGCCCCCCGCTCCGGCCCGCACGCGGATCTGATGTCCTGTGGCCCACAAGCCACAGGCACGCCGAAGCGGCGGCCCGGAGGCCGCCGCACACACCTTGCGGGAAAGTGCTCGGCTAATGTCCCGCTCCTGCGTCGGCCGGAGCGTTCTTGTCGACCATCATCCGGCTGGTCGCGAAGCTGGCCACGACCAGCGCCGCGGCGACCCAGAAGGCGATCTGGACAGCGTGCAGGGCGGCCGGCGCACCGCCGTCATCGGCGCTGCCCAGGTAGACACTGCCGAGGACCGCCACCCCGAGCGTGGCGCCCAAGTGCTGGACCGCGTTCAGCAGACCGGCGGCCGAGCCGATCTCCTGCGGCTGCAGCGGCTTGAGGGCGATGGTGAAGAAGGCCGGGCTGAACAGGCCGACCCCGAGTCCGACGATCCCGAGCGCGAACAGCAGCAGTGTCGGATATTTGTGCGGGTCCGCCGCGTGATAGACGGCGACGGCGGCGAGCAGACCAACCAGCAGAACAGCCAGCCCGAGAGACATCATGCGGTGGCCGTAGCGCCTGACCAAGTGGGCGCCGGCCACCCAGGAGGCGACGGCCAGGCCCACCGACCACGGAGCGAGGGTCAGCCCAGCCTTCAGCACATCTGTACCGAGGCCGAGTTGGAGCTGAAGCACGATGACCATCATCAGACCGTTGGTGACGGCGAAGAAGGACATCGACGTCACCAGGGCGGCCGGGAAACCACGGTGGGCGAACAGGCTCGGCTCCACCAGCGGGCTGCGCCCGGCGGCGGCCACTGCACGCTGGTGCACGGTGAACACCGCCATCAGGCACAACCCGGCCGCGATGGCCGCCCAGCTCCAGCCCGACAGGGCGGTCAGGTCGGCGCCGATCAACGGGTAGACGACGAGACCGATGCCGACCATGGCCAGCAGCGTGCCGGTCACGTCGAGGCTGGGCCGCCTAGGGGCGCGGTTCTCCATCAGCCGGGGCGAGATCGCGAGGACGACCAGCGACACGGGGATGTTCACCAGGAACGCCGCACGCCACGAGGAGCCGAACAGGTCGGCGTGGGTGAGCACGCCGCCCAGCACCGGCCCGCAGACGGCGGCGAGGCCCATCACCGGCCCGATGCTGCCGAGGGCCTTGGACATCTCGGGCCCGGAGAACATCGTCTTGATCAGGCCGATGGTCTGAGGGATGATCACGGCCGCCGCGGCTCCCTGCACCGCCCGGAAGGTGATCAGAAGCCCTACCGTGGGCGCTGCGGCACAGGCGGCGGACGCGACCATGAATCCGGTGACACCGATTACGAACAGTCGCTTGCGTCCGGCGATGTCACCCAGCCGACCGCCGGTGATCAAGAGCACCGCGAACGGCAGGGTGTAGGCGGTTGTGAACCACTGGATGTCGGACACCGACCCGCCCAGATCAGCGTGGATCTTCGGTGCGGCGACCTGCACGATGGTCGCGTCCAACAGGTTCATCGCCTCACCGAGCAGCAGGGCGGTGAGCGCCAGCCACCGCCATCGGTACGCCGCGGGAGTCGGCGTCAGCACACGCTCAGCAGTCATCGAGGGTTCCTCTCCACCGTTGTCGACACGCCGGCCCGGCCCCGGCGAGCAGGGCCTCGGGGCCGACCACGACTCAGCGTGGGGCGGGGAAACGGGGTGCTCCAGCCAGAGCCGGGAGATGGCGGATTCCTTCCATCGGGGTCACTCCTGGTGTCGATTTCCCACACCACGCCGAGTGCGCGTACGTCGTCGGCGACACCGTCGTCCGCGCATGAGGCCGGGCGCGCGGTGTGAGGTTCCTTCAACAGGGCGCCCTCGATGGAAGAAATGCTCCAGTCCGCCGTCGCGACTGGAGCGGCCGTGCGTGATCACTTCACGCTGGAGTCCCCCCGGGTCCCACCGGCGCTCCGGGGCTTGATTCCCCTACGTCCATCCAGTTCAGGAGCGTGCATGGCAGTTCTGCCCGCCACCCAGAGAGAAGTCCGCCTTCTCGCCAAGCCGACCGGGCTGCCCCGCCCGGAGCATTTCGGCGTGGTCGAGACCCCCGTCGTGCCGCCCGGCGAGGGCGAGGTGCTGGTACGCAACCTCTTCTTCCACGTCTTCGCCACCCTGCGCATCCTCATCGCGGGCGCGACCCAGGACACCCCGTTCCCGGTGCTCACCGCCGGCGACACCCTGGTCGGCGCGGCGATCGGCGAAGTCGTCGAAGCCCCCGCGGACAGCGGCTTCGGACCGGGCGACCTGGTCTCCCACTGGCTCGGCTGGCGCGAGTACGCCCTCGTACCGGTAGCCGAGTGCACCCTGCTGGACCGTACCGTGCTGCCGGATCCGGTCGCTCACCTCCAGCAGGGGTGGACGGCGTACGCGGCGCTGACCCGAGGGGTCGAACTCCGGTCCGGGGACACGGTGTTCGTCTCCGCCGGAGGCAGCGGCATCGGTTCGATGGCCGGACTCATCGCCCGGCAGTTGGGGGCCGAGCGGGTCATCGCCAGTACCGGTTCGCGGGAGAAGGCCGAGCGGCTGCGCACCGAACTCGGCTACGACGACGTGGTGGTCCGCGGAGAGGGACCGCTCGCCGAACAGTTGACGAAGGCGGCACCCGACGGCATCGACGTCTACTTCGACAACGTCGGCGGCGAGCAGCTGCGGGCGGCCGTGGACGCGGCGCGCCCGGGCGCCCGGTTCGTGCTCATCGGCGCGCTGTCGGGGCAGCTGGCCCCGGACGGCACCGGGACCACGGCGCCCGTCGAGCTGGACTCGCTGCCGCTCATCCACAAGCGCATCGAGATGCGCGGCTTCAGCTCCGACGACTACGACGACAGGGACGAATGGACCGAGCGCTTCGGTGCCTGGCTCAGGGCGGGAGAGATCACCTTCCCCCATGTGCGCGTCAGGGGCATCGAAAACGCGCCGCGGACCCTGCTGGAGGTGATCGAGGGACGGCACATCGGTGCCGTCGTCGTCGAGCTGTAGCTCCGTAACCGCCCCACTTCCGCACCGAGTCAGGAGTCCCAGTGTCGCGAGCTGCAACCGAGGTCCTCGACCTCCCCCTCGACATCCCGCCGGAGCCGGACGAGCTGATCCGTGCCGCCATGGCATGGCACTTCGGTCCGACGGGATCGCCGTTCTGGCTGGAACGGGCCAAGAGCCTGCCCTTCGATCCCTTGACCGACATCAGGACCCACGACGACCTCACCCTGTTCCCCAACGTGGCGGCCGAGCTGCGGGACGTACGCACGCAGGACCTCATACCGCGTGGGTACGGCCAAACCCCCGACGTCGTAGGAGTGTTCGAGAGCGGCGGCACCACCGGGGCACCGAAGCGCGTCGTCCTGCTGCGGGACTGGCTGGAGCGGATGCTCCACTGGAGCAACCTCAACCTCGACGCCCACGGCTTCGAGCGGGGCGTCGACTGGCTCGGCCTTGTGCCGAGCGGCCCGCACATCGTCGGCGAGTACTTCCGCAGGTCCGCGGCCACACACGGACGGCACGGGTTCACCCTCGACCTCGACCCGCGGTGGGTGAAGAAACTGATCGCCGCCGGACGCCGGGCCGACGCGGACGCCTACGCCGAACACCTCGTCGACCAGGCCGCGTTCGTGCTGCGCACACAGGACATCGGCGTCCTGACGATCACTCCCCCGCTGCTCGAACGCATCGCCCGGCGCGACGACTTGACCGAGCTGGTCAACGAGAAGGTGCGGGCGATCCGCTGGGGTGGAACACAGCTGGACCCCGACTCCCGCTACCTCTACAAGACCGAGATCTTTCCCGACGTCGTCCTGTGCGGGAACTACGGCAGCACCATGATCCTCGGCTTCGCCGGCGAACGCCCGGGCCTGCCGGACGACGCCGGCTGCGTCTTCGACCCGTACAGCCCGTACGTCACGTTCTCCGTTGTCAATCCTGAAACACTGCGCCCCGTCGGGTACGGGGACCGAGGCCGCGTCCTCGTCCACCACGTCAGCAAGTCGTTCTTCCTGCCCAACAACCTGGAGCGGGACACGGCGACCCGGATCGAACCGCTCGCCGGACACACAGGCGACGCGGTGGCCGACATCGCCGCGGTGACAACCTTCGAGAACGAGAACGTGATCGAGGGCGTGTACTGATGAACGCGCCCCGATCCGACGTGGTCCCGCTCGACGCCCTGGGCGCCCGAGGACCGTACCGAGCCCACAACCGCCTGGCGGTGACCGACGTCGCGGGCCAGGAGAGTGCCGAACTCAGCCTCGTACCTCCCCTGTTCGTCGATCAGACGATGAAGGCCATGCACCGGGCCGCCACCCCCGCGCCAGACGAGCGGATCGGCATGATCGGCCGGGCCGCCGAACTCTTCGCCACCGCCACCCTGAACGGCCTGACACCCGACGCGTACGCCTACCGGGTCAGCCGCGTCGGCGGAACACCGATCTCCGTGGTGCAAGCCACCGCAACAGCCATCGCGGCACGGTTGCGCAAGGCCCACTACAGCGTGGAGCACGCCCGACCGACCGGGGCGGTGCACCGGTGGGACGATCCGCTGACCCGCACCGGGCGCGCGGTGTGGGTCCGGAGCGGGAACGTGTTCGCGGTGCACGCAGCCGGCAACCATCCCGGGCCGCACAGCCTGTGGCCGGAGGCACTCGCGCTGGGCTACCGCGTCGCCGTACGGCCGTCCCGACGCGAACCATTCACCCCTCACCGACTGGTCACGGCACTCCGAGCGGCCGGCTTCGGCGACGACCAAGTGGCGCTGCTGCCGACCGACCACACCACCGCGGACGCGCTGTTGCGGGGCGCCGACCTCGGGCTGGTGTACGGCGGTGAGGACGTGGTGCGCAAGTACGCAAGCGACCCGTCGGTGCTGACCCAGGGTCCGGGCCGGTCGAAGATCCTGCTGACCCGGGAGGTGGACTGGCGGGAGCACCTCGACACGATCGTCGACTCGGTGAGCGGTCATGGCGGCACGGGCTGCGTCAACACGACGGCCCTCTTCGTGGAGGGTGATCCCGCCCCGCTGTGCGCCGCGCTCGCTGAACGCCTGGCGGCCGTCCCGAGCCTGCCCCCGGAAGATCCGGCGGCGGCCTTCCCCGTCCAGCCGCTGGCCACCGCCAAGGCGCTCGAAGCCCATCTGCTGCACCAGGCGAGCGGCACCAGGCCATGGCTCGGCGGCGAAGGCATGCTGGACGAACTCGGCGACGGCAGCGCCGTACTGCGCGCCGCGGTCCACCAGCTCGACCGGCCCGACGCGCCGCAGGCCGCCGTGGAACTCCCCTTCCCCTGCGTGTGGGTGGCGCCCTGGACGCGCGAGGCGGGCCTCCCACCCCTGCGGAACAGCCTGGTCCTGACGGCGGTCACGCACGACGACCGGCTGGTGGCCGAGCTGGTGGAGGAGCCGTCGATCAGCAACGTGTACGTGGGGAACCACCGGACGTACTGGATGGAGTCCGGGCTGCCGCACGACGGCTACCTCGCCGAGTTCCTGATGCGCTGCAAGTCGGTGATCAGGGACTGACCGATTCCGTTGCCCGTGGCGATGAATCCCCATCGCCCCCGCCGACGAGGGAAGGGCTTCACCTCCCCGTCGGCGGCCGTGTGTCTCATCCTGCGCCGCAGGGTGCGTGAAGGATGGTGTGCGAATGCTCGACGGACTCGACCGCGCCCTGATCCACGCGCTGCACATCGACGGGCGCGCCTCCTTCACCCAGCTGGCCACCGTTCTGGCAGTGTCCCCGCAGACGGTCTCCCGCCGCTACGAGCGGCTCCGCGAGCAAGCTGCTCTGCGCGTCGTCGGGCTGCCCGACCACCAGCTGACGGGCCATGAACAATGGCTGCTGCGACTGACCGCCGACCCCGAGACCGCCCTGGACCTCGCGCACGCCTTGGTACGCCGCCCGGACACCTCGTGGGTGTACCTCACCGGCGGGGGCACCGAGATCGTCGCCGTGCTGGAGACCCCCCTGGGCACCGCACACGGTCACTCCCTCCTCCTGCACGAACTGCCACCCAGCGTGGGACTCACGGCCGTCTCCGCCCACCACCTGCTGCACAGCTACCTGGGCTGGCGCACCCCATGGCGCATGAGCGCCAACGCGCTGACCCCGCAGCAGCAACGGATGCTGTGCGGAACGAGGTTCACCGGGTACGGCGGGACGCCGACCCCGGACCGCTACCGTCAGATGCAGCTTTCCCCCGCCGATCACGCCCTGATGGACGCGCTGCGACGGGACGGGCGGGCCGCCGTCGCCGAACTCGCCGCCGACACCGGCTGGTCACCGGCGACGGTCTCGCGCCGACTGGATCACCTGCGCGCCTGCGGGGCGATCTTCTTCGACATAGAGATCGATCCCGCGCTCCTGGGTGGCAGTGTCAAGGTCCTGTTGTGGATGGTGGTCGCCCCGGCCCGTCTCGACGAGGTGGCCGCATCCCTGGCCCGTCATGACGAGCTGGCTTTCGTGGCCCACACCACTGGTCCCACCAATCTCGTGGCGCACGCCCTATGCCGGGACACCGCAGCCCTGTACCACTACCTCACCCACGGCCTGGGCACGGTCAAGGCAATCAGCAGCCTGGAGACGGCCCCGGTTCTACGGACACTCAAGGCAGTGGGCCCGAGCCCGTCCGCAGGACCGCCTTCTCGCCGAGGGTGAACCACGCGGGAGGGCGATTCCCAGCCACGGACCCTCCTTCAAGACCGGCCAGGAGCACAGAATAGTCGAAGGCCGCACAACCGCTCTCCAGGGAAAGTCCCAGCACTCCGGGCAGGCACAGCGCCGCTCCCGGCCCAACTGCTCAGCGCACTTCGCTTCCTGGGGCCGCCCCGGCGGCTTGACGTGCACCACCGTCACAAGCTCGTCGATGCGCACCAGCAGCAGATCCGGCATGTGCTGACAACCGCCACCGCCATCATCCGAGAGTACCTGGAACGGTCGATCGACAATCCTCACGACGTCCCCGGCGAAGCCGCCTGAGAGAAACGGGCTTTCAGTCTCACGTCGATGCCCCAAGGGCCGGGAGTTCATCAAGGAGCTGGCGCACATCGCCGACTCCATCGGGATCAACTCGCCGCCCCACGAGGGCAGCTACCTCATCGCGACACCCGGTGAACCGTCCGCCGTCGTCGGGGCCAGCCGTAGCCGGTCCGCTATCACGTGGCGCGCCTCGGCCTCAAAAGCGTAGCCGAGGTGCTCGATTGCCAGCATGGGGTTGGCCGCCGCAGCCAGGGCGAGAGGGCGCTGAACATTGAGTCGTTCAACGATCCCGGCGGCGCGAGCCCTCCCCTCCGCCCATGAGCCGATCCGTTCAGTCATCCCCGTCCCCCTGGTCGGATTGGCTGTGCGGCACACATAGTCCTAGATCACAAGAAAGGGGTCTAATGGGATGAAAGGCACGCTTATTGGCGGGGATGGGCGCCGCCAGGACTTCATGCGGTCCCGCTACGCTCCACAACGATCTGCCGACATGTGAGTGGTGCTGTAACACGCAGGTAGAGGCGCCTGCGAGGGCCATAGAGCAGGCGCCTGCCCGACACCACCCCGTTCGTCGGCGCCGCCATGATGACACCGACACTCGACGACCCCGACGTGGGCATCTCCCTGGGCGTACGCGCGAACCTGACCGACCAGGAGCGCGCCGCCGTGGACGAACCGGCCAGCCGCCTCGGACTCACCGGGACCTCGCGATCACCCGCAAGACCCTCACCAGCCTCGCCGACCGGCTCCCCGCCACCACGCCGGACTTGCCAGAGCACCCGGACTACCCCCGCATCCTCGCCGCCTTCAACCACGCGACCGGGCCGCTACGGGCCAAGGACGTCTGCGAAGCCCTCGGCCACGAACTGCTGCCGAAGAACATCGAAGGAACCCGCGCCAAGCTGAAACGCCTGGTCAAACTCGAGATCCTCACCGAGGCCGACAGCGGCAACTTCACCCAGAGAAGCAATAGTCGACGGAACCTCCACCAGCGACCTTGCTCCAACCTCAGCTGGAAACGGACATCACCTTACGAACCGGCCTCTCACAGGCGGAGGGCACCCTGATCTTGTTCCAGCCAGGCTTCCTGGACTCCGCCACCTCCGCTCTCGCCCGAGTGGACGATCCGTACGCCCCAGTCGTCCTGACCTCGGAGACCGAAGACGATGCCCTGTCCACGGCCCTCGACCATCTCAGGGGCGAGTTCCGGGCCCTGGGAGAATTGCCGGTCGAGGCCCACGTTTCGGTACTGCGCCACCTTCTGGCCGCCCTCGTCCTGCGCCTCGCCCACCTCCCCCGCCGCCTGGACGACTACGCTCGGGCCCTCGGATACTCCGCGCGCACCCTCTCGCGCGCCGCACTCTCCGCAGCCGGCGTCAGCGCCAAGGAGTACATCGACCGCCGGGTCATTCTGGAAGCCAAGCGGCTACTCGCCCACGGCGACCAGCCCGCCTCCCGGATCGCCACACACCTCGGCTTCTCCAGCGCCACCAACTTCAGCAAGTTCTTCCAGCAACGCACCGGCCAGTCCCCCATCGCCTTCCGGACCATGGCGCGCCAAGGCACCGGGGAAAACGATGAGCAGCCATATGAGAAGCCGCACGACGGGCTCGGCCCTGATCTCCAGGCATCACCCCCCTGCAGCCTCGCCGAGGGTCGCGCAGCGGACACCCACGGGGGTGGTCGGCGGCGGCTACCTCCGTCCTGAGCCCGTGAGGAAAGCTCAGCGGGCCGCGACCACCAGCGCCAGGACCAGCAGCGCCGGCACCGCCTGAATGAACAGGATCCGACGGCTGGAAGTCGCCGCCCCATAAGCCCCGGCGACCGCAACACACACCAGGAAAAATACCTTCGCCTGGAAACCGACCGGATCGGCGGTGACCGCACCCCATACCAGGCCCGCGGCGAGGAACCCGTTGTACAGGCCCTGGTTGGCGGCCAGAGCCTTGGTGGAGGCGGCGAACTCCGTCGTAGTGCCGAAGGAGGCTCTGGCTCGGGGCGTGGTCCACAGGAACATCTCCAGGACCAAGATGTAGAAATGCAGCGCTGCTATGGCCAGCACCGCGAGGGTGGCGACGATCGACATGTCCGTGAGCATACGGTCTCGGAACCCTGCTGCACCGCAGCCGTTCGTGAGGCGTATCCGATGGTCTGGGCCCCTGCCCGGCGGGCCGTGCGTGCGGCCCGCCCAGGGGTCAGTGCTCAGAGTCGGCCAAGGTAGTGGAACGTGCTGTAGTGGTCATTCGTCCACCACACATCACCCGTGGTCAGGGCCCGGACGATCCGACGTGCGTCGCGCCGGGGAACGTTGCTGTTCCCCGTCCCCGTGTAGACAGTCGTGTTGTACTCCTGGAAGGTCCCCCGGTAGCCGATGCTGCTCGTCCCCGCCAGGCCGGCGTTCATGAACGCCCGCAGTCGCCCGTCGTAATCCTGGTACCGACCTCCGGTGTAGATGATGGTCTGCACGGTCTGGCCGGTCCGAGCGTCCCGGACAGGATGACCGGGGAACCACTGCCGGTCGCCGATGTTGTGCCAGTTCGGCCACTGCTGGTCGTACCAGTAGCCGATCCCCCGGGTCATGTCGTGCGGCGCGGGCTGGTGCTGAGCCTGGCTGCCGAAGACCCCCGCCGGCGGGTTGTTGTTGCTCTGGTTCGGGCCCGATGGCGGGATGGGCTGGGCCACGGCCGCGCCGGAGCTGCCGAGGGTGAGGCCACCGCCGAGGGCGGCGGCCGCGAGCCCCAGAGCGATCGCTCGTCTGGTGCGCTGCGTCGTCTTGCGCATGACGTTCTTCTCCTGTGGTGGTTGGCCGGCACCACCGCGGTGACCGGCCCGATGACCACGCTCAGGTGCTCGGCGTTTGACCGGCAACCCGCTCCGGGACAGCAATCAAAACGCTCTCACCAGGCAATTCAATGCCGGACCAATCAATCGCCGCACACTCTGCGGTACGGCACGTCGGGCACGTACGTCCGCCACTGCGCCGGCGTCAGACGGTCACCGCCCGACCGTGCGCACACCGACGCGACCGCCTTCGACGGCTCGATCGTGTAGCGCTGGAGGGGCACGTGAGCGCTTCCCGCGTAGAGCACGGAGCTGTCCGCTGCGAACGCCACGGTGTCGATCGCCTCGCCCGGGGTCGTGAGCAGGCCTCCGAGGGGCTGCTGGGTTGCGACGTCCCACAGCTGGAGGCTTCCGGCCTCGCCGCCCACTGCCATCGTGCGGCCGTCGGGGCTGATGGCGAGCGCGCTGACGGCCTCGGAAGCGTCGTCGGTGATGGCGTCTGTGATCGCGTCGGCGTGTCCTTCCGGGAGGGCGGGAAAGACATTTGGCAGGAGACCCGTCCGTTGTCGCAGCTTGCCGTCCCACAGGGCGACGCGGCCCGTCTGGTCCCCTGCGGCGAACAGCGAACCGTCCTCGGAGAAGGCCAGGGCTTCGATGTCGCTTCCCTGGATGAGGTTTCGTCCCGTGCTCCCGCCGTCCGGCAGAGTGACCACGTGGTTGTCGCCGACAAGGAGCCGTCCATCGGGGCTCAGGGCGAGGGTCCCGCTGGACAGGTCGCCTGCGGCGGCTTTCGTACGGCGCCGGCGGGCGGTGTCCCAGGTCTCGTCGCTCGTCTCTCCGACAGCGGTGGTGCGCGTGAGGTGGAGCGTGCGGGCCTCCGGGCCGAGGGCGATGGTGACCACCGCGCCTGCCGTGGTCGTTGTGGCCAGGTCCATGGTCGTGCGGGCTCGGTCCTTGCCGATGTCCCAGATCATCAGGGGCTGGGGCGAGGCGTCGGTGCCCGGTGCCGAGACGGTGTAGGCGAGTGTCCTGCCGCCTGGGGCGAAGGCCATGAGGGGGAGGGTGTCCTGCGGTTGCACCGGCCGGGAGGGGTCGTGAGAGACGGGCAGGGGCGTGGTCGGCAGGGTTTTCAGCAGGTGTCCGTCACGGGCGTCGCGCAGTTCGAACCGGTACGAGCCACCCGTGCGCCGCGCTGTGGCGAGGGTCTGGCCGTCCGGGCTGAGCAGTACCTTGTCCAGCGGCTCGGCCCGCCAGGCGGACGTCACGGCCTGCGCGACGTCCATGGAGTGGACGGCGCCGCCTTCGAGGTAGTGCAGCACCGGGCGCGCGGAATCCCACGCCAGGCCACCGTCGAGGTGTTCGTTGTTGAGGGAGTGCCGGTGCACCGGGGCGTCCACGCCGAGCCGCCACACCCGGACTTCCTCTTTGTCGGCGGTGGCCAGGAACTTCCCGTCCTTGTCGAAGGTGACGTGGGTAACCCCTGGGTCGGCGAGATCGGCGAGTTGCTTGCCCGACCCGGTGTCCCAGACGCGCACCCCGCTTCCCGTCACGGCGGCGAACCGCTGCCCGCCGTCGAACGTCAGCAGCGAGCCCACCTCTCGGCAGACGTCGCCGACGTGCTCCCAGTCGCCGTGCAGTGCGCGCCGGCCCGCCAGGTCCCGCACCTGCACGGGCCCGCCTCCTGCGGGGCAGACCGCGACCAGCCGCCCGTCCTCGCTCGGTACGACCGTGCCACCCGAGTCCGTCTGCCGCCGCAGCTTGCCGTCCGAGATCGAGCGCACCTGCACCCGCGCGCCGTCCGCGCTGCTGACGACGTAGTCGTGCTGGGCGAAGACCACGTACGAGGACGCGGGCAGCCGGCCCCCGAACCACATTCCCGCCGCCGTGTCCCACAGACGTACGGCGTCGCCCGTGTCGAGTGCCAGGAGCCGCCCGTCCGGGCTCACCCCGGTCACCGTGCTGTCCCGCGGCAGCGTCCCCGAGGCGATCCGCCGGTGCCGCGCGACGTCCCAGGTCCGCCAGGTACGGCCCTCGACGCTGAGCAGCCTGCGGCCGGAATCCGTCAGAGCGCGGAAGGGGCCGTCGCCCGGTGCCGGATCGGAGAAGATGTCCTGTTCCTGCTGGCCGAGTGAGCCCAGCAGGGCCCGCCGGGTCTCCGGCAGCTCGGCCACCCGCCAGGCGGCGACACCCAGCAGCTGCGCGGTACGCGGGTCGGTCGTGCGCAGGGCGTCGGCGACGGCGGCCACACGGCGGGCCGCGTCGTCGGTGCGGCGACGCCGGTTGTCCTGGTGCTGTACCCAGGCACTCAGACCGGCGACCAGCGCCACCGCGAGGACGCCCGACAGCACGCCCACCGCGGTCCGTGCCCGGCGCGCAGAACGGGCCGCGGCCCTGCGCTCCGCCTCGCGGGCCTCCAGGGAGGCGGTGAAGAACTCCCGTTCCGGCACGGTCAACGACGGGTCCTGCTCGCGGTCGGGGAAGAGCTCCTCCAGGCGTTTCAGGCGGGTGCCCCGGTACAGACTGCCGGGGTCCCGGTCGTGTTCCAGCCACGCGCGGACGTCCTCGGCCAGCCGGCGATGACGGCGCAGCCGCTCACGTTCCTCCTCGACCCAGCCGTGCAGCCGCGGCCACGCGCTGATCAGCGCCTCGTGGGCGAGACGGACACCGCTCTCGTCGACGGTCAGCAGCCGCGCGCGGGTCAGTACCTCCAGCACGACGGGCAGGTGGGGGCAGGTCCACTCCGCCCGTTCGGCCCGCGTGAACGGGCGTCCGGTGTCGGGGGTGCCCAGACCCGGCTCGACCATGCGCAGCAACAGACGCCGCGCGGCCGCCGCCTGGTCCGCGGTCAGCTGCTCGTATGTCTCCTCGGCGGTGGCCGCGATGGCACCGCGCACTCCGCCCGCCGCCTCGTAGGCGGCCAGGGCCAGCATCCTGCCCTTGCGGCGCCGCCAGGTCTCCAGCAGGGCGTGCGAGAGCATCGGCAGCGCGCCGGGCTCGTCGAGGACTTCCTCCACGATGCGCGCGGTCAGCGCACGCTCCACCAGGAGACCGGCCTCCTGCGCCGGCTTGACGACCACCTGCCGCAGCTCGTCCGCTGTCATCGGGCCGACCAGCAGCCCGGCACCGCACAACGTGTCCGCCAAACCCCGGTGCTCGCCGCACCGCGGGTAGAAGTCTGCCCGTACGGCGATGAGGACCCGCAGCCGGCTGCCGGGGTTGCGGGCGGCGAGCAGCAAGTCGATGAACCGGGCGCGTTCGGCCCGGTCGCGGCAGAGGGTGAAGACCTCCTCGAACTGGTCCACGACCAACCAGCTCTCCGGATCGTCCTGCGTCGGCGCCAGTAGACGGGCATGCGTGGTGGCCGGCCGGTCGCCGGGAGTCACCACCCGCAGCAGTGCCGGCCGGTCCTCTTCCTCGATCCGCCGCTGGAGGCGCGGTATCAGCCCTGCCCGCACCAGCGAGGACTTTCCGCTGCCGGAAGCGCCGAACACCGCGGCGAACCGGTGCCCACACACCAGTTCCAGCAGCTCGTCCACCAGTCGGTCCCGGCCGAAGAACAGCGCCTGGTCGGCCGTCTCGAACCGGGCCATGCCCCGGTAGGGCGGCACGAGTTCCTCGTCGTCCTCGCGAGCCTTCCCCGCCGCCTCGGCCTCGGCGTCCTTCCAGCGGGCCTCCCACTCGCCGGGGTCGCCGCCGCAGGCGCGCACGTACTCCCGCACCACGGGAAGGGACGGCAGCCGTTCGCCCGCCGCCGCCTCG
Organism: Streptomyces lomondensis; assembly: GCF_014651035.1. Lineage (GTDB taxonomy): Bacteria > Actinomycetota > Actinomycetes > Streptomycetales > Streptomycetaceae > Streptomyces > Streptomyces lomondensis. The sequence continues at coordinate 587,557 of NZ_BMWC01000003.1, read as the reverse complement.
GACAACGTGCTCGCCGAAAAGCCGGACGCCCCCGCCATCCGCCGGTATGAAGGACTGCCCGCCGCTCGTCGCAGCTCGCGCAGCTCATGGGCGAACCGGGCCAGGGGACCCGCCGCCGGGTCCAGGGGTCTTTCGGGACGACCCATGCGCACTTACCTCCACACAGCCGACGAAACCGACGCAGGCGGAGAGACCCTACGCGATGAAACCTTTCACGCGAACAGACTGTGGGTGGCCTACAGGTAAAGACCGCTCCGCACTTCAGCGCTCACGTCGGCGGCGAAAATTTCTGACGCCGATCGACACATGCAGGACTGACCACCTCGTTCACAGCGCGCACAGGCCTGACTCCACAGTGCGTAAAACCGCACGTCGCCAGCGTCTTGACCCAGGCGAGCGGGCGGCCCTACATTCCCCGAGGAAGTTCGCAGGCATGGCATTTGTCTATGTATGTGAACTAGTCGAGGCTCGATCGTTCTAAAGATTCGGACTGCCCACCTAACGTTTCGCAGTCAGGAGTGCGCATGGACGACGCCGGCAGATCCCCGCTGAGCAGACGAGCGGTACTGGGCTGGGCCGCGGGCGCGGCCGCTCTTTCCGGCCCGCTCGCCTCCATGGCGGCGTGTGCCGGCGAGGCTTTTGCCGCCGGCACCGCGGGGCGTCCCACCGACCCCGGGGCGTACATCTCGTTCACGTCGGCTTCGGGCAGCTTCCCCCTGGTGCGTTCCGGTCGCGCGGTGCCGCTGGTGGTCAGCGGCAACGACTGGCCGGGAGTGGTCCGCGTGGCAGGTGATCTGCAGAGCGACATCCAGCGGGTGACCGGGGTGCGGCCGGCCCTCGTCCGGGATCAGGCACCGAACGCTCCGGAGATCGCCCTTATCGGGACCATCGGCCGGAGCCCGCTCATCGACCGTCTCATCGCCGCTGGGAAACTCGATGTGAGCGCCGTCCGGGGCAAGTGGGAAACGTCCCTCCAGACGGTGGTGGACCGGCCGCTGCCGGGGGTCGAGCGGGCTTTCGTGATCGCCGGCAGCGACCAGCGCGGCACCGTCTTCGGCGCCTACGACGTGTCACGCGGCATCGGCGTGTCCCCCTGGCACTACTGGGACGACGTCGTGCCCGTCCACCGGGACGCGCTGTACGTCCTTCCCGGCGCGCACACCCAGGGCACTCCGGCGGTGAAGTACCGCGGCTTCTTCATCAACGACGAGAACCCGGCCCTCGGCACCTGGGCACCCGCGACGTTCGGGCCCGGCAAGGCCCCGGGCTTCCCGGGCGGATTCAACGCCGCGTTCCACGAGAAGATCTTCGAGCTGCTGCTGCGCCTGAAGGGCAACTACCTGTGGCCGGCCGTGTGGGGCCGGGCCTTCGCCGAGGACGATCCCGCCAACCACGCCACCGCGAAGAAGTACGGCGTCGTGATGGGGACGTCCCACGAGGCGCCGATGATGCGCGGCATCGAGGAATGGAACCGCCACGCGAAGGCCGCCGTGCGGGACAGCAACGGCACCGTCGTCACCCCGGGGCACGACCCCTACGGCGGCACCGGCGAATGGTCCTTCCGCTACAACGCCGAAGCCCTCAAGGCGTACTGGCGCGACGGCATCCGGCGGATGGTCGACGAAGACTTCGAGGGAGTGGTGACCCTCGGCATGCGCGGCAACGGCGACACCGCGCTCAGCGACGGCGACGGCATCGAACTGATGCAGCAGATCATCACCGCCCAGCGCAAGATCCTCGCCGAGGTCACCGGCAAGGACGTCACCACCATCCCCCAGGTCTGGACGATGTACAAAGAGGTGCAGCGCTACTGGGACAGAGGGCTGCGCGCACCCGACGACGTCACCGTCGTCTTCACCGACGACAACTGGGGCAACGTCCGCAAGCTGCCCGACACCGCCGCCGACCCGCGCGCCGGCGGCTACGGGCTCTACTACCACTTCGACTACGTGGGCGGCAGCCGCAGCTACAAGTGGATCGACACCAACGCCCTGCCCAACATCTGGGACCAGCTCCACCAAACGTACGCCTACGGCGGCCGCGCACTGTGGGTGACCAACGCGGGCGACGTCAAGGGCAACGAGCGGCCCACACAGTTCTTCCTCGACTACGCCTGGGATCCCGGCCGGTGGAGCCCCGAGACACTCGCGGAGTGGGATCTGCGGTTCGTGCGGCAGAACTTCGACGGCCGGCTCGCCGGCGACATCGCCGAGGTGCTGCGCGGCTACGAGCAACTGCAGGCGCGCCGCAAACCCGAGCTGCTCAACCGCCGCCAGACCCTCGACCCCGCGAAGGATCCCGCGAGTTCGTCCGCGGTCGTCACGAACGACCGGGCCACCCCCTTCAGCCAGACCGACTACCGGGAGCTCGAGCGGGTCACCCAGGAGTGGCAGGACCTGGCGAAACGGGCCGACGCAGTCGCGTCCAAGCTGCCCGCGAGCAACCGGGACGCGTGGTTCGAGCTGGGGGGATACGCGGTATCGGCCACGGCGAACCTGTACCTGCTGCGGCGGGCGCAGTTCACCAACCTCCTCCACGCCGCTCAGGGCAGGTCCGGCACCAACGCCCTGGCCGATGCGGCCGAGGCCCGGCTGGCCGACGACTTCGCGCTCGCCGACCGTTTCAACCAGCGGATCGCCGGCGGGAAATGGAAGGGCTTCCAGACCCAGACCCACATCGGGTACGGCGACAAGGAGCGCTACGGGGCCAACGCCTCCTGGGCCGACCCTCCGCAGCCCGACCAGATCTACCCGGCCGTCCGGCGGATCACCGTACCGGCGGGGGCGGCCATGGGCGTGGCAATCGACGGCTCCGAGCGATGGTGGCCACAGGAGCAGGGCGAGGCGGTTCTGCCCGTTTTCAGCCCCTACCAGACGCAGCCGAAGCAGTACATCGACCTCTTCAATCGCGGAGCCGCTCCCTTCAGCTACACCATCACGACCGGCGCGCCCTGGCTGACCGTCGACCGGCCCCGTGGCACAGTCACCACGGAGCAGCGGGTCGTCCTCGGTGTCGACTGGCGCCGAGTCCCCCAGGGCACCCGCCGCGTCCCGGTCACCATCACCGGTTCGGAGGGCACGACGGTCACCGTGCAGGCTGCCGTGGACAACCCCCGTATCCCCCGGTCTCAGCTGTCCGGGTTCATCGAGGCGAACGGCTACGTCTCCATCGAGGCCGCGCACTTCACCCGCACCATCCCCGCAGGCGGCGTCTCCTGGCGCCGCATCCCCGGCATCGGCCGCACCGGCGACGGCCTGGCGCCTTTTCCCGTCACCACCGCCCGTCAGCCCGTGGGCTCCGGGCCCCGACTCGAGTACGACCTCAGTCTCTTCACCACCGGGACAGTCACCGTCTGGGCCCATCTCGCCCCGCGCAACGCGGCGTTGTCCCCTCCCGGCCTGCGCTACGCCGTGTCCTTCGACGACCGGGCGCCTCAGAGCGTGGACATCATCGCCGCCACCGGTTCCAGCGACGCCACCATGAACAACCAGTGGGGCCGCAACACCGCGGACAACGTCAACCGCACCAGCACGACGCACCGCATCGACACCGCCGGACGGCACGTCCTGAAGTTCTGGATGGTCGACCCCACCGTGGTCCTCAACAAGATCGTCATCGACACGGGCGGCCTGAAGTACAGCTACCTCGGTCCACCGGAGAGCACGCGTCTGACCTGACCGGCCGGAAGCACATGCCCGCACAGACGGAGGCAGGACTTCATGAGAAGAAGATCAGCGCTGCTGAGCGCCATCGTCACCCCGACGGTGGCCGCCGTGGGTCTCGCCGCACCCGCGGCGGCGGGCGCGGCGCGCGACGAAGCGCCCCGCTCGTCCGGCTACCCCACCCCGACGACGCAGGGCGCCCACTGGGTCAACACCTGGACCGCCATGCCCCAGCTGACCGAACCCGCCAACATGCCGCCCGCCCCGTTCACCCAGGGCAACCGGGTCCTCGCCGACGCCACCCTGCGCCAGACGGTGCGCGTGTCGGTGGGCGGCCGGTACACCCGGATACGCCTCTCGAACGCGTTCGGGGGCACGCACCTGCCCATCACCGCCGCCGCTGTGGCACTGCCGGTGGACGGCAGGGCGGGGGTCAGCGCCGTCGTGCCCGGCAGCACGCGCCCTCTGACGTTCGGCGGGCGCCCGGGCATCACCATCGCCAAGGGCGCGCAGGGGGTCAGCGACCCGCTGGACTTCGAGGTCCGGCCGGGGAGCAACCTGACCGTCACGCTCTACCTGGCCGAAGGCCAGGCCTCCAGCTCCATCACCTCGCACCCCGGCTCCAGAACGACCTCCTACATGCTGGCCGGCGACCATGTCGGCGACAGCGACCTGCCGGGGGCCACCCCGGTCGATCACTGGTACTTCCTCAGCGGCGTGGAGGCGTGGTCCACGCGCACCACCGCCGCGGCCGTGATGCTGGGTGACTCCCTCACCGACGGACGCGGGTCCACCACCAACATGAACAACCGGTGGCCCGACCAGCTCCTGAACCGGCTCCAGTCCCGGCCCGCCACCTCCCACATCGCGATCCTCAACCAAGCGGCGGGAGGCAACCGGATCCTCAACGACGGACTGGGCCCCAACGCCCTGGCCCGCCTCGACCGCGACGTCCTGGCCCAGAGCGGCGTCAGCTGGCTGTTCGTCTTCCACGGCATCAACGACATCCCCGGCGGAACGACGGAGTCCTCCGCGCAGCGGGTCACGGCCGACCTCATCGCCGCCTACCAGCAGATCATCGCCCGAGCGCATGCCCAGGGCATACGTGTCTACGGAGCCACGCTCACCCCCTTCGGGGGGAACGGTTACGACGATGCCGCCGGCCTCCACGAGTCCTCCCGGCAGGCAGTCAACAAGTGGATCCGCACCAGCGGCCGCTTCGACGCCGTCGTCGACTTCGACCAGGTGGTCCGCGACCCCCAGAACCCCCGTCGGCTCGCCCCCGCCTACGACGTCGGCGACCACCTCCACCTCAACCCCGCCGGTTATCAGACCCTCGCCGACGCGGTCCCCACGAGGCTCTTCCAGCAGACGTCGGCACCGCCCGGATTCCCCCTGACCGACGCCAGGTGACCGAAGCCGGCCCACGTATGCAGACGGCGAGTGCCACACCTTCCAGCCCCTGTCGGGCCCCGGTGAAAGCGCCGGTCAAGGCGTAGCCCGTGGAATTGGAGTAGGGCCTGCCGAGTTCGGTCCGGCCTGGATTCCCTCCCCGGTGAGAACGGCGCACGGCGGCTTTCCGGGGAGGAGCGCCGGCAGGGATTTCGCCGCGTGGAGCAGCATGTCGGGGCGCGTGTAACCCCCGCCCCGGGCCGCTTCGGGACGCGCTGATTCGCGCGTCCCTCCGGCGTGGATCAGAGAAGCAAAAGTGAGCGTGGCGGCGCACTCCTTCGCGCGCTCCTTCCATCCCGGCCCACTGAGGGACGCCTTTACCCCGGCACTGTGCCGGGGTAAAGGCGTCCCTGCGCCGTGGATTTCACATACGCCCGGCCTCTCACCCTGCCGGTCATCTGCGTATGCCTAGTGAATCCGGCCGCCGCCATCACCCTCCGGCCGCCGGATCCGGTGGTCTCCCTGACGCGGTGCTCTGCGATACGACCATCCTATTGTGGGGCGAATCGGGCGTTTTCGGTTGGCCGCGGCGGCTGGGCGTGGTGCCGGACAACGAGGCCTTGAAAACCGGGTTGATTGCCGTAGGCGCAGGGGGTGCCAATCAACTTCGGCCCGGAAAGCCTGGGGCGGCAAGGCCGGATGTCCGGCACGGAACCACTGTGAGAGCAGTGCGATGGGACATCGGCTTCATGAGGGTTCGCGCTTCGACCCTGACCGCTCCATGAACCGAAAGGGAAGCACAATGGCGAATGTACGCCCCGGCACCCGCGTGGCGATTCTGGGCCTTGCGGTTGCGGCTGCGGTGATCACGCTGCCCGGCACTGCCCAGGCGCAGTCCGGCTCCCGGATCTGCGGGAATTACTGGGACGCGAGGGTCAACGGGAAGACGGTCGGACGGGTTGCCAAGGTCCTGGAAGTACCCAAGGTCGACTTCAATATCTGCCTGCGCGTCATCGACCACACGAACAGCATCGGCAATATGCAGCTGCCGGGCTACAAGGGAAAGGTGACCTGGAACCCTCGGCAGGTTATCCGGGCCTACACCTGTGAGGAGGCCGGCAACCTGTTCAACCAGAAGTACGGGGCCGACCCCTGCAACAAGATGAACAGGGTGGACCTCATCGGCCAGGTGAACGGCCGTCACGCCGCCGTGTGGTCGCAGGTGTACTGAGGGCGGCACGTATCCCGCACACACTCGGACGTCACCCTCCAGTAATAGGGCGAAGAAAAGAGAAAAGTAATGCACGGTAAAGGTATCGGGCAACGCGTTGTGATGTGCGGGGCCCTCGTCGCCGCGACGGCGGTCTGCATGACCGGTACGGCGAACGCGGCGACGACCGCCTGCTTCAGCCAGAGCTACTCCGACGGCGCGAAGATCGTCCCCGGCACGGGAGGCGGGCACGTGACCCGCGCGATCACCCTCCAGAAGGCCCGCAACACCTGGGACGACTGGGTATGGCGCGGCACGAAGGCCCAGTGCGCCCGCGACGGCAACCCCTGCCCCTACTCGTGGGACGAATCGGAGAGCAAGACCGTCAGTTGGTCCGTGGGCGGCGGTACGTCCCTCGGTAACGCCTCCTCGCCGACCGGCAAGTGGCTCAACGTCGTGCTTCCTCTGACCGTCGGCTACCAGAAGACCACCACGGTCTCCAAGAACGTCAGCATCGGCGTCACCGCCAAGCCCGGGCAGACCGCGCAGCCGGTCATGGTCGCGGTCCGCCGCTGGACCCAGGGCAACTGGGCCGGCGGCTGGGTCCGCACGAACCGGGGCTGCCAGTCCGGAACCACTTACGAGTGGAACGGCAACGCCAGGTTCGGCAACTGGAGCAGAAACGTGTTCGTGGAGAAGAAGGTCGGCTGGGCCATCAACGGCCGCATCTGACCAGCAGTTGACTTCAGCCACAGAAAGGGATTCACGTGAACGGCAAGACCATCTGGCAGCGCGTTGTGATGTGCGGGACTCTCGTCGCCGCGACGGCGGTCTGCATGACCGGTACGGCGAACGCGGCGACGACCGCCTGCTTCAGCCAGAGCTACTCCGACGGCGCGAAGATCGTCCCCGGCACGGGAGGCGGGCACGTGACCCGCGCGATCACCCTCCAGAAGGCCCGCAACACCTGGGACGACTGGGTATGGCGCGGCACGAAGGCCCAGTGCGCCCGCGACGGCAACCCCTGCCCCTACTCGTGGTCGGAATCGGAGACGGTGAACACCGGTTGGGCCATCGGCGGCGGCACCGATCTCGGTAACAGCAGTTCACCGAGCAAGAAGTGGTACAACGTCGTGCTCCCCCTGGTCGTCGGCTACCAGAAGACCACCGAGATCTCCAAGAACGTCAGCATCGGCGTCACCGCCAAGCCCGGGCAGACCGCGCAGCCGGTCATGATCGCGGTCCGCCGCTGGACCCAGGGCAACTGGGCCGGCGGCTGGGTCCGCACGAACCGGGGCTGCCAGTCCGGTACCACCTACGAGTGGAACGGCAACGCCAGGTTCGGCAACTGGAGCAGAAACGTGTTCGTGGAGAAGAAGGTCGGCTGGGCCATCAACGGCCGCATCTGACCTGCTTTCGAAAGAGCAAGGAGGCACCCCATGCAGACGAAGCGTACGAAGCGCCGCACAGCGACGCTCGCGGCAATTGCCATGACATCCGGGGCGATGTTCACGGTCATGGCTCCCGGGATGGCTGAAGCCCAGTCAGGGTCACGCATCTGCGGCAACTGGTGGGCCGGCACCTACAACGGCGGCACTCAAGAGGTCATCTGGTCCAGAGTGATCGAGGTGCCCAAGACCGACGGCATCGCCTGCCAGCGCGCGATCGACAGGACCGACAAGGTCGGCACCACGACCTTGCCGCAGCGCATCAAGAACTTCAAGGACCTGAAGTGGGGGAGCCGGCAGCGGATATCGGGCTGGTCCTGCGAGTCGTACTCCCAGGAACTGCTGAGCGCCAAGTACGGCGACGACGTGTGCCTCAAAATGACTCGTGCGGACACGGCCGTCGAAGTCAACAACCGCACGATCAGCCACTTCTGGGTCGACAACTGACCATTCGGCACCTCGCAGCCGAGACTCGGCGCGCATCACAGGCCCGCGCCCCCGAGTGAGATGACCAGCGGTCCCACTCCCCCAGTGGGGCCGCTGGTCCAGCCTGCTTCCGAAACAGCCGGCCGTCCGGTGCCACACCGAACCGTTCGACGTGCACGCGGAGGAGACGTACCAACGTCGGGGAGAGACTGGCTTGGCATCCGAGGTCGCTGATCCTCCACCGGTCGCTTCTCGGGGGCGTGGTGAACCAGCCGGATCCACGGTGGTCGCTCGGGGAAGGCTGGGCGACACTCCACACCGACGGCGGGTTCGTGCTGGCCTTCCAGCGCGTGGACAACTATCAGCCGCCGCGATGGCCTGACTCCGCTCACCCTCAGCAGTTCCACCTCGACCTGGAGGTCAAGGACCTGGAACAAGGTCAGACCGACGTTCTCAAGCGGGGCGCCACACTGCTTGACTCGGATGACGGACAGCGAAGTTAACGCATCTTCCCGGATCCGGCAGGGCACTCGTTCTGGCTCGGGTGTGTCAATTCAACGGCTGTCTTGGTTGTTGAGTGGTCAGTTGTTGCTCGGGGTCAGGCGGCCCTCGAAGGCGATCTGGAAGGCATTGAGTGGGGCCTTCCAGCGCATGGTCCACCGCTTGCGGCCCTTCCCTCCAGGCGCCGCTGCCGCTTCTTGACGATCTGCGGCTCGAAGCTGCCGGCGGTGTCTCGGGGCACCCTCACCTCGACCGGCCCGACATCGGTCAGCACGGTCTTGGACCGTGTGCCGTTGCGGCTGTTGCCGTTGTTCTTCCCGGACGGATCGTGCTTTTCGTAGCCGCCATGGTCGGTGATCTCGCCTTCCAGGGCGGATTCCAGCACACGCTTGGTCAGCATCTGCAACAGCCCGCCCTCGCCGGTCAGCTGCAGGCCCTCGCTGCGAGCCCGGTCGACCAGCATCGCGAAGAGCTGTTCGTCCGACGCGGCCGACGGCATCGCACTACCGGCCGACTCCTCGAAGGACTCGTGCTCGATCGTCGTATCTCCCACTTGGCGTCTCTCCTTGATCAGCAGATCCGCCGTTGATTAGACACTCCCCCATTCGACAGCCGACGCCCGGCGCCGACAGCACGTGCGCGAAACAGGGAGATTCCGGGTAGGTCGGGGCGTCCGTGGCCCGCTCATGGCCCCGTACTGCGGTGGCAGACCGGACCCGGCGGGGTCCGGTTCCGCGGGGACGGCTACCGCTCCAAGTCGGCATGCGGGAGCCGGCATTGTCATCCTGCCGCACAGCGCAAGGTGGCGCGCTCCCCTCAGCGGCGGACGCGCCGGCGCGTATCCGTACCACCAGATCTCAGCTGCAGCCAGGCTGGCCAGGAGCACCACCACACCGCCCAGCGCGGCCAGGGCGGGAGGGCAGAGGCTGCAGGTGCCCAGGCGAGCAGCAGGCACAGACGCGGCGGGGCGGAAGACGCCCCCATTGACCGACGGTGATACGGCTGAACACGGCCAGCCCGGCCACGTACAGCGTCGCCCCGCCGCACAGGGACAACGCCGAGACCAGCCGAGACCGTGCCCGACTGCCGACTCCGCGACGACGCCCGCCAGGCCCAGCGCGCCCAGCACAACGCCCGTCACGATGGGGAAGTGCCCGTAGCCGGGAGCCATCGGTCACGTTCGTGGCCTGCCGGGGAAACCATCAGAAGCCGTGAACGCTCGACTTGTGTCGAGGCCCTCCGCGTCGACGACCAGAGTGTCCCAGTCCGGCTTGACCAGGCCGATCCGAAGCCCTGGCCGTGCTGCGGTCCGGCGGCCCTGGGGTGCCCGGGGCCGCCGGGCGGTCAGGCGGTCGTGGGCACGAGTCGCCACTGCTGGCAGTTGTTGTTCAGCCACGACCACTGGCGTACGTCGACGCCGTTGGCCGTACCGCAGTTGGTCACGTCGGCCACCTTGCCCGTGCCGGCGTTGACGATCCGCACGTAGTCGCCGCCGGTGTAGACCAGGCGGAACTTCTGGCAGTTGTTGTTCAGCCAGGACCACTGCCGGATGTCGGTGCCGTCGGCGGAGGCACAGCCGGCGACGTCCACGACCTTGCCGGTGGCCACGTTGATCAGACGGCTGGTGTCGTCGGCCATGTCCTCGATGCGCCACTTCTGGTTGGCGCCGCCGGTGCAGGACCACTGGAAGATGTTCGCGCCGTCGGCGGTGTTGCCGCCTTCGACGTCGAGGCACTTGCCGCTGTTGCGGTTGACGATGGTGTACGCGGTCGGCGTGGTCGCGGTCTCCCCGGACGGGCCGGCCAGCGTTGTTCCCGTGGCGACCGGCGTGCCGAAGTCGGGTGTCCCGTCGGCGTTCCACGTGAATTTCTGCGCGCGGGTGGTACGGGCGTTGCCGCAGCCGGCGTTGGCCGCGTTGTTGGCGTGGTAGACGATCCAGTTCTCGGTGCCGTCGGGTGAGGTGAAGAACCCGTTGTGGCCGGGTCCGTAGACCCCGGCGGCGTCATTGCGCTGGAAGACCGGCGTCTGCTTCTTGGTCCAGGAGGAGGCCAGGAGCGGGTTGCTGCCGGTGAGTTCCAGCTGGCCCAGTTTGTAGTCGGCGGTCTGGCAGTGGGAGGCGGAGAAGGTGAGGAAGGTCCGCCCGTCGCGGTAGAGCGGCTCGGGCCCCTCGTTGACCGGGCCGCCGGAGGTCTCCCAGCTCAGAGTCGGGCTGGAGATGATCGTGAAGGGGCCGCTGAGCGTGAACGGGTTGCTCATCGGGGCGATGGCCAGACTCTGCGTACTCCCGTTGATCTTTCCGCTGCCCACCAGGTACAGCTTGTTGTCGTGCTTGAGGACACTGGCGTCGATCAGCCAGCCTTGGGCGGCGGCCGGGCCGGGGGTGAGGCTGTCGTCTGTGAGGATGTTCTTGTAGGTGTACGTGCCCATCGGGTCGGTGCCCGAGCTTTCCAGCACGTGCGTGCGCTGGGTGTCACAGCATGTGGCACCGGCCTGTGCGGCCGAGTAGTACAGGTACCACCTGCCGTCGAGGAAGTGGATCTCCGGTGCCCAGATGTTGGCGTTGCGGCCCGCGGTGGTGTCCGACCAGATCTCCACGCTCGGGGCGGTGCTCAGCCCCGCAAGGGTGGGCGACTTCCGCATGAGCAGCTTGTTGGTGAACGTGGTCGTCACCAGGTAGTAGTTGCCGTTGTAGTACTCCAGCCACGGGTCGGCGCCCTTCTGCGTCTTGACCGGGTTGGTGAACGGCTTGCCATCGGCCGCGGCGGTGGGCTGTGTGGCGACGACGGACAGGGACGTGACCAGAGACAGCAGGGCTGCCCCGAGAATCGTCCAGCGGTGACTCGACCGTCGGCGGTGCGGGGTGAGGAGCACGGGTAGTCCCTTCCAGCGGCGGCGCGTCCAGGGGACTCACGTCACCAAGCATTCGATATTGCGAACATTGTGCGGAATGGTGGAGGGAAGCTAGAGGCGGGCCAAGAGCGCCGTCAATGGATCGGGCGAGGCCGAGATCACGAACACCCTCGACCACCCGGACATCACCGTCAGACACGCGGACCACCGCCCGACCAAGACCTGTCGGCCAGGGCAGTCGCCCGGGCGACCCGATGGCGTGAGGAGAGACGTGGTGTCCGGCGTTGATGCTTGTCGCGCCGAGCCGTCGCCGGCTCCCTACGCCTGATCCTTCTCTGCAGCCGGGTTGGGGGCGACGGCTGCAGCGCCGCGGCGACGGCCGGCTGGCGCAGGGGTGGAAGCCTCAGCTCCCTCATCGGAACGGTCGGCTCTCTGCACTCTGAGCGGGGGAGGTCCCGGTGGATCGGCCGATCCGGTCGGTAGGTCGCGGTGACGCCGACCGGCGAGGGCGCTTCCAGGCTGTCCTCGCCGGTGGTACGTCATGCTGCGACGGGTGTCAGGTGAGGGTCCACTTCTGGTTGTTCTGGCCGTTGCAGGTCCACAGGATCAGTTTGGTGCCGTTGGCGGTTGCCGCGTTCGAGGCGTCCAGGCAGAGCCCGGAGAGGTTGTTGGTGATGGTGCCGTTGGAGTTGACGGTCCACTTCTGGTTGGTGCCGTTGGTGCAGTCCCAGATGATGACCTTGGTGCCGTTGGTGGTGCCGCTGTTGTCGGCGTCGAGGCACTTGTTGCCGTACACGACGAGCTCGCCGCGCGAGGTCTGGGTGAAGGTCTCGTTGCGTCCGCCGGAGCAGTCCCAGATCTGGGCCTGTGTGCCGTTGACGTAGGTGTTCTTGTCGATGTCCACACAACGGTTGGAGGCGGTGCCCTTCAGGGCCACACCATCGGTGCCGGGGATGTTCTGGACGCGCAGGGCGTCGATGTCGGGGGCGGTGCTGCCGGAGACCGTCGCGAACTTCACCGTGTTTGCGCCCTTGGCCAGGTGCGCGAGCACGGACACGGTGCGGTAGGTGGTGGCCGAGCCGGTCGGCGGGAAGTCCACGCGGTAGAAGTACTGGCCGTTGACCTGGATGGTGGCCTTGCGCGCGGTGCTGCCGCCGTTGGCGTAGGTGATATCAACCAGCTTGGTGCCTGCCGAGGCGCCGGTGACGCCGGTGAAGGTCGGGGTGGTGGCGGTGGTGGTGTCCTCGTACGTGGAGCCGGTGGCCTCGGTGCCGGAGACGGTCAGGAGCACCGCGTCATTGGCGGGGACGGAGGTGGTGTAGCTCGTGGCGAACGATCCGGCGTCGGTGCGGGTCCAGGCGTTGCGCACGGTGGCGGAGGCGGTGGTCAGGCCGAGGTCGGCCCAGCGGACGGTGATGTTCGCGGCGGAGCCGGTGCGGTTGAGCAGCATCACGGCGCGCTTGCCGGTACCGGAGAGCACCTTGCCGTACACCTGCAGGTTCCGGGTGTCTTCTGCGACCTTGACGCCCTGCAGGCCGCGCGGGTCCTGGTTGATGGCGAGGACCTCGGGGTTGGTGAGGATGTCGCGGGTCTCGGTGGTCATCGTGGCCATGTTGTTCCCGGCGAGCAGGGGGGCGCCCAGGATCGACCACAGGCTCATGTGCAGCCGGTTGCGCTGGGCTGTCATGCCGTTCAGGCCGACCATCATCATGTCGGGGTCGTTGACGTAGCCGGTGTGCTGGGCCGCGGGCTGGAGGGCCTGGTCGAAGTTGCGGTACATCTTGGCCAGGTCCGGCGTCTGCTGGAAGAAGAGGATGTCGTCGCTGGTGCGCCACAGGTCGCCGTAGCCGGTCGCCCAGTTCCAGGGCAGTCCGGTGCCCCACTCGCAGAAGGACAGCACCAGCTTGCGGCCGGTGACCGCCGAGGCGGCTTCGTTCGCGGCGGAGATCGCCTTGTACGTCGACTCCTGGTCCAGCTTCTCGACCCGGCCGCCGCAGAAGTCGAGCTTGACGTAGTCGAAGCCCCAGCGCTGGAACGTCTCCAGATCCTGCTGGTAGTGGCCCTCCATACCGGTGTTGGGGGCCGCGGGCCGGGTGGTGGGGAAGTAGTAGCCGCAGCCCTGCTTGCCGACATCGGTGTAGATGCCGGCCTTCAGGCCCTTGCTGTGGATGTAGTCGGCGATCGCCTTCATGCCGCCGGGCCACAGGTTCTCGTCGACGACGATGTTGCCGTTCGCGTCCCGGTCGCCCTGCCACCAGCCGTCGTCCAGGTTGACGTACTTGTAGCCTGCCGCCGCCATCCCGGAAGAGACCAGAGCGTCGGCCTGCTGCTTGATCACGTTGTGGTCGATGCTGCTGAAGAAGCTGTTCCAGGACGCCCAGCCCATCGGCGGCGGGGTGACGCCTATTTGGTTGGTGCTGACGGCTGCCGGTTCGGCGGCCAGGGGCGCCGACGGCTCCTGCCGGTCCAGGGACGCCAGACCGGCGACGGCAAGCCCGGCAGCAAGGACCTGAGCGGTGACGCGTCTGATCCATCTTCGGGCAGCGGTGTGCGACATTCGGCTCTCCAGAGGGAGGGGAGGGGAGGGGAGGGGAGGGGAGGGGAG
>NZ_BMWC01000003.1:0-573440 GCF_014651035.1 Streptomyces lomondensis | reverse complement strand
GGGGGGGGGGGAGGGGAGGAACGCTGACCTCGCGAGTGCGCGGCGTCAGTAGACGATCGAGAACGTGGCGTCCGCGCGGTCGGTGGCGGTGGAGACGGGGTCGATGCGCAGGGCGTAGCTGTAGTGCCTGATGTAGCGGGTCGGGAAGTTGTGCGACCGGAAGGACGTCCAGGCGGCGTCGGCCAGGCCCGGGACCTTGTGGAACGTGGCGTCCTGGGCGAACGTGCTGGTGCCGTCGTTGACGTCCAGTTGGAGCGCGAAGTTGTAGTGCCTCAGGTAGCGGGTCGGGTTGTTGACCGACTGGAAGGACACCCCGGAGCTGTCCGCGAGACCGGGCATGATCTTCCACTGCGAGTCGGTGTACGGATCGAACGGGTACGGATCGATCCGGGCGGCGAAGTTGGAGTGCCGCACGTAGCGGTTGGGGAAGTTGTAGGACTTCAGCCGGTTCCAGACGGGCTTGCCCCATCGTGCGACGAGATTGTCGTACTCGGTGGAGGTGATCGTCTCGATGGTGCTGTGCTTGGAGCTGAGCGGCTGGGTGTAGTCGCGCTGGCTGAGCTCGGTCCAGGTGCCGGCCGCGAGGTCGGTGGTCTGCCAGGCGTAGAAGATGCCGTTGGGCCTGTAGGTGTCGCCCCACATGTACCAGGTGTTGGACGTCAGCGACTTCACGACGGTCGGGGCCTCGGTGCCACCGTGCGCGGTGGGGGTGCCGAACGGGACGAAGCTGCCGGGGTCCAACGACGTGGACCGCGTGTTGACGAGTTTTTCCTGCTCGTTGTTCTTGACGACCATGTAGTTGACGCCGTTCACGCCGACGGTCATGTTCGCGTCGATGACGTCGTAGCCGGCGTCGAAGAAGACCTGGGGCGCGGACACTGTGCGGAAGTCGGTGGTGTAGTTCACCATGATCACGTTGCGGCCGCTGGAGTTCACCGACGAGTAGAGGATCGCGTACCGGCCGCGGTCGGCGTCCCAGTACGCCTCGGGCGCCCAGCTGTGGGTGACCATGTCATGGAGCTTCAGCCGCCGGTAGCCGGTGAAGGTGCGCAGGTCGGTGGAGTCCCAGAGGTGGATGTACTGGCTGTTGTAGTTCCAGTCGGTGCCCTTGAGGTCGGTGGCGAGCACGACGAAGGTGCCGTCCTGCTTGCGCATGATGAACGGGTCGCGCAGTCCGCCGGCGCCCTCGGTGGGGGTGACCACCGGGTTGTTCTGGTTCAGCGGCATCCACTGCAGGCCGTCCGTGCTGACGGCCAGGTGCAGACCGAAGTCGGTGCCCAGCCCGCTCGGCGACTCGGTGAAGTACCCCATCACGTACGCCGAGTCCGCGGCGTGGGCGGCGCCGGCCCCGAGGGTGAGGTTGGCGGTGGCGGCGGCGAGGGGAACTGCGGCTGCCATGCCGAGGAACCGTCGGCGCGAGGGCTGGGAGTCCTGCCGGGAATCTGTGCTCATGGCTCTCCAAAGAGGGATGGGTACAAGAGGAACCCCAGGGGGCCACCCCTGCGAAGCCACAGCCCTTGCCTTCGTCCGGCATATCGAGCGGATGTCGCTGGGTCGGTCAGAAAGTAGAGGTGAGGTGATCGAAGGTCAATGGTTCTGTCGCTTCTCGTTGAATTTTGTGGGTTTGAAGCAGCGGCTGGCGGCGACACGGCACGGGCGATGGCGACCGGACGACCAGGCGGACGCCTGGTCGTCCGGGGGTACCTCGGTCGGCTCCTGGCGACGCTGACCAACAGCGACAGAAGATCATCCGGGTGCCTGGCTGCGCACGTCGCCACCTCCCCCGAGGTGGGTGCCGTCAGCGCCCCGTCGCGGCAGGGAACTCGCTCCGGCCCGGAAGCCACAGCCCATGCGCATCCGTTCCAGGACCGCCGTCAGGGAAGCGGCTTCAGGTCGCCCTCGCCGATCCGCCGTCGCAGGAGGAACTTCTGCGTCTTGCCCATGGCGTTGGCCGGGATGTCATCGGCGAGGTACCAGTTGCGCGGTGTCTTGTGCGGGGCCAGGGTCACGCGCAGGTGGTCGTGGAGTTCGGCGGCGGTGGGCGGGGCGCCGGGATCGGCCGGGATGACGACGGCGGCGACCTGTTCGCCCCGGTGCGGGTCCGGAACACCGAGCACGGCGGCCTGGCGGACGCCGGGATGGGCCAGGAGCACCGCCTCGATCTCGGCAGGGTAGATGTTCTCCCCGCCTCGGATGATCAGGTCCTTGATGCGGCCGGTCACGGTGACGTAGCCGCGCTCGTCCATGACGCCCAGGTCGCCGGTGTGCAGCCAGCCGTCACAGTCCAGCGTCTGGGCGGTGGCCTCGGGCAGATCGTGGTAGCCGAGCATGGCCTGGTAACCGCGGCGGCAGATCTCGCCTGGCTCGCCGACGGGCAGCGGATCGCCCCCGGCCGGATCGGCGATCTTGACCTCGGCCTGCGAGGTCGTAGTTGTCGAAGCAGGGGTGGTTCAGCAGCGCCGACAGCATCACCGGTACTGCGCCGAGGAAATCGGCCCGGTGCTTCTGCAGGGCGTCGAGGACGAGTTGGGGCTGGAAGACCTGGACGAGCACGAGCGTGCCGCGGTTGGCCGCGATGCCCAGCACCGTCAGGTCGCACCCTGCCGTATGGAACAGGGGCAGGGCGCTGACCCAGGTGCCGTGCTGGGGGAACCCGGCGCGGGCGGCCGTGAAAGCGGCGTTGGTGACCAGTCCATGGTGGTGCAGGACCGCGCCTTTGGGCTTGCCGGTCGTCCCGGAGGTGTACTGGATCCGTGCGGCCAAGCCGGGGTCGACCTGCGGCAGCGGTCTGATGGGCGTACGGCGGATCTCGGCGAGCCATCCGGTGAAGGATGCCTGCTCGCGCAGCCGGGGCAGTCGCGGCCGGATCCGTTCCACCGCCGCAGCCATGTCGGTGTCGCGGAAAGGAGTCAGTCAGCAGCAGGCCCACAGATCCCGACTGGGACAGTCCGTGCTGGAGTTCGGCGTCGCGCAGTGCGGGGTTGGCGGTGACGAGGACGAGCCCGGCCAGGGCGGCGCCGTACTGGAGGATGACCCATTCGGGGAGGTTGGGTGCCCAGACGGCGAGGTGCTCTCCCGGGGCGAAGCGTTCGGCCAGCCAGGACGCGGCGTGCTCGGCGTCGTCCAGGAGCTGGGCGTAGGTCCAGGTGCGGTCGGTGAATGCCTCGATGGAGATCGGCGCCGTCCAGGACCGTCGAGCGTCAACACTCACACCTTGATCACTCGTTGGTGTTGGTGGTGCGAGCCCGCTGCATGGTGACCTCTTGCGAAGCCCGAGCCGTCTGAGCTCCCGGAAAAGCCGAGGCCCGTGGGGTGAGCTGGTGCCACGAACGGCTACTGAGGTGGCGGACCGGCCCTTGCGCTGAGTCCTGGGATTAGGTCGCGTGGTTCCGCATGAGCTCGTGACCTGCGCAAACTGCACCATGGGGGGGAACATCTTGATCTACTGCGGCATCGACTGGGCCGAGCGCACACACGACGTCGCCCTGGTCGACAACAGCGGCCAGTTACCGGCCAAGCGGCACATCACCGACGACGCTGCGGGCTACAAGATCCTGCTGGACCTGCTGGTCGAGTACGGCGACAGCGAGGAGAACCCGATCCCGGTCGCGATCGAGACCTCGCGGGGCATGCTCGTGGCCGTCCTGCGGACCGGCAAGCGGCAGGTGTTCGCGATCAACCCGATGGCCGCCGCCCGCTACCGCGACCGGCACTTGGTCTCGCGCAAGAAGTCCGACCCTGGCGACGCCCTGGTCCTGGCGAATATCCTGCGCACCGACATGCACGCCCACCGGCCGCTGCCCAACGACAGCGACCTCGGCCGGGCCGTCGCCGTCCTCGCCCGTGCTCAGCAGGACTCGTTGTGGAACCGGCAGCAGTCTGTCCAACCAGCTCCGATCGCTGCTGCGGGAGTACTACCCGGCCGCCCTGACGGCCTTCGAGCCCTGGCGCACCGGCCTGTGCCGGCCGGAGGCCCGGGAGCTCTTGAAGGCGGCCCCGACGCCGGCCCGGGCCGCGCGGCTGACCCGCACGCAGCTGGAGGCCGCGCTCAAGCGGGCCGGCCGCAAGCGCGGCATCACGGCCGAGGCCGAACGGCTCCGCGACGTCTTCCACTCCGAGTGGGCCCACCAGCCGCCGTTGGTGGAGGACGCGCTGGGCAAGCAGATGCTCGCGCTCCTGGTCCAGTTGGAGGCCGCCTGCACCGCTGCCGACGACCTCGCCGAGGCGGTCGAAGAGGCTTTCCCTCAGCACCCGGACGCTGAGATCATCCTCAGCTTCCCCGGCCTCGGCGTCCAGCTCGGCGCCCGGGTGCTCGCCGAAATCGGAGACGACCGGTCCTGCATCGCGGACGCCCGCGGCCTGAAGGCATACCCCGGCGCCTCACCCATCACCAGGGCCTCCGGCAAGAAGTCGAGCATCACCCGCAGGTGGGTGAAGAACGACCGGCTCAACGCGGCCGGCTACCTCTGGGCCTTTGCCTCCATCACCGCCTCCCCCGGCGCCAAGGCCCACTACCGGCGACGCCGCTCTACCACTGCCTCCAGAACCGCAAGCTGTTCGATGAAGACACGGCCTTCCCAACCGCTCTCGCTGAAGCCGCTTGACATGTTGAGTGCCTGAGGTGTCTCACACCCCGTTCGCGCAGGTAGACGCGTGATCTGTGAGGCTGTGAGGGTGGAGCTCGCGCCCGTTCTTCCTGTCCTGTGTCACTGGACTTCGACCGCGTGCCATCGGACTTTGACAAGCGCGGCATCGAAGAGTGATCGCGCAGGTCGGAGGGGCGGACGAGCGCCGTCTTGTCAGCCCAGGGCCGCGTCAAAGGCCTTGCGGTTGGCCGAGGGATAGGCCTTGGTCTCCCGAAGCTACGGCGAAGTGACAAGTAGCTCTCTGTAATCAGCATGACAGGCGGTCAGGGATAGCGGGGCGGGGTCCGGGGACCTCGCCGACCTGGAGGGCGGCGAAGTCGGCGTGGGCCTGTTCGACGACTTCGGGGTATGTCTCGCGCTTGGCGTGTTCGGCGAGCGCCCGGTAGATGCTGGCGACGGAGGGGTTCTGTCCCTTGCGCTTGCCGGTGGGGATGATCAGGTCGGGCTGGATCTGCTCGACGGACTCGCCGCCCGCGCCGCGCCGGAGCACGGTGTGGAGCATGTCGTCGGTGATGGCCGGGGGCCGGCCGCCGTGTTTGCCCTTTCGGGCCGCGGTGTCGAGCCCTTCGAGCGTGGACTCGCGGATATTCTCCCGCTCGGTCTCCGCCATCGCGGCGAAGCGGCCGTCAGGCTGCCCGCGCTGAACTGACCGTCACCACAAGCGAGTCCAGGAACAGCGCTCCCGCCAGCAGTCCCGCACTGCCTCTCGGGCTCCACGCGCGCGCGTGCAGGTCGGCGTCGAGGGCGTACAGGGCTTCGCGGCCCGCGTCCGTCGCCGTACCGCCCGCTTCCAGGACCCCGCGGGCGCCCGCCTGGACGTGCCGCAGGCCGGTCGGGCCCACGGTGTGCAGGAGTTCGGTGTCCTGGAGGGTGGACATCACGGTGAGCAGGGCGTCGAGGCGGGCCTCATCCTCGTCGGCACCTGCCGAGCGGGCGGCGGCGAGGGCGTCCAACGCCCGCCGTACGTGCGGGAATCCGGCCCGTGCCTCGCCGCGCGCCCCGGCGGCGCCGTACTTCGCCGAGATCGACGAGCCGCGCGAGGGTCTTCGCGGGGCCCGCCGGTCAGGGTGCGCGGCGATCCGCTTGGCGACTGCGGCCACGTCCTTCGCCCCGGCACGGGGTTCGAGGGCGGCCGCGGCGACCAGCAGGCCGAGCACCCACAGGGCGCCGCGGTGGCCGCCGCCCGCGAGGCCCACCGAGTGCTCGGTGCAGCGGCCGATCGCGCCCAGTTCGGTACGGAGTCGGGCCGTGGGTTCGCCCGTGCGGCGGGCTGCGGCGGCCATCGCCGCGAGGCCGGGCGCGAGCGCCTTGGCGGACCAGCGCAGGGCGCGGTGGTCCACCCGGGTCGTACGGGCGCTCAGGTCACGCGGATCGGGCAGGCCGGGCTTGGGTGCCAGCGCCAGCTGCCCCGTCAGCGCGCCCACGGCGGCCTGGGCCAGCTCGTCGTCCTCGCGGCTGTTCACGCGCTACGAGGACGCCGTGGCCGACGGCGAGGCGCCGTCGCTCGGCGGGGTGCCCGTCGGGACGGCGCCGCTCGGGGGCGTACCGCCACCGCCTCCGCCCGCTCCGGTGTTCTCGGCGTCGGGGTCGACGCCGAGGGTCAGAGAGCCCTTGTAGCCCTTGGACGGGTCGCTCTTGTGCACGGCCTTGAGGGTCAGCAGGCCACTGGAGGCGCCGCCACCGTCGTAGACCATGTCGTCGGCGAGCTCGGTGTAGGTGCCGGAGTGCTTCGCGTACGGCTCCAGGGTGAAGACTTGCTCGGCGATCTCGTCGGCGAAGAACAGCTGGCCGGTGTAGTTGACCTTGCCGCCCTCGTAGGTGCCGTCCTCCTTCTCGCCGCCCGTGTGCACCTTGAGGTGGATGTGGCAGGTACGCGGGGCGTACCAGCCCGGGAAGATCGTCTCGAACTTGACGACCCCGTTGGCGTTGGCGATCTGGTAGCCGCGCAGATAGGTGTTGTCGTCGGCGGTCGAGCCGTCCTCGCTCTCCGCGGGCGCGGAGCCGCCGGGGTTGGCGCTGGTGTACCCGGAGTAGTAGCCCCAGGCGTCGCAGTGCCAGATCTCCACGGCCGCGCCCGGCACCGGGGTGCAGCCGTCGGTGGCGTCCACGACGGTGAGGCGCAGGGTCAGCGGGACGCCGCTCTTGCCCTCGGTGATGTCCTTGCGCACCAGGGCGCCGTCGAGGTAGTACGGCCCCTCGGTGACGCTGGACATCAGGGTCATGCACGCGCCGCCGGTGGAGGTCGCCGAGGCGGTGGCGGCGGCCTCGGCGGTGGCGGTGGTCGTCGCGTCGTCGGCGAAGGCCGACTGGTACCCGGCCACGGCGAGGCCGCCGGCCGCGACCGTGCCTCCGGTCACCGCGAGGGCACGGCGCCGGGTGATAGAGGTGTCCTTGTGGTTTCCCGTCATGTCCATGAACGTAGGAGTGACGGCTGTCAGGAACCTGAGCCGACTCTGTGCGCAAGCTGAGAATGCGTATCGCGCGTCTTCGGGTACGGGGTCGGCGCTACACCGCCATCAGCAGCGCTTCCTTCTTCCACTTAAGGATCTTGTCGCGACTCACCACTGCGCCCCGCCTGCCGGGCTTGTTGCCGATGTGGACGTGATCGGCGAGTTCCTCGATGAGACAGAGTCCGCGGCCGTTTTCGTCCTTACAGCCTGTACCTGCTGCTCCTGGGGCAGTACCGGAAGACGAACAAGCGGGCGCTGCGCAGGAGGGAAGCGTTCCCGATCACGCTGCCGTACCTGGTCCCGATGATGGAGAAGGCGGAGGCGGATGACCGGCCGATCGGCTGGCGCGACTCGGCTATGTTCGCCTTCGGGTACCGGTTCCTCGGACGCAGTATCGAAGACGTCGACCTGGACCTCGAGGACCTGACGATCATCGACGACGGCGTGTTCGTCTGGCTCGCCGAGGACAAAACCCACCAGGGCGAGGAGCAGACCACCATCCTCCACGACCGGGAAGACCTGCGCCTCGTCTTCCGCCTGCGCCGGTACGTCGACTGGCTGGCCGAGCAGGGCATCACCACCGGGCCGGTGTGGCGGGAGATCCTGCGCAGCGGAAGGGTCGCAACACCGCAGACCCGGGCCACGAAGGGGGGCGGGGCCACCAAGCGCGGCCTCTACCTGCGCCCGCAGACCGTGAACGACCGGGTGAAACACTGGTTCGGCGCAGCCGGGCTCAAGAGCGACGGGCGTCCCGTCTCCTCGCACGGCCTTCGTGCCGGCGGCGCCACCGACCTCGGTATGAGTGGCGCGACGGACGAGGAGCTGGAGGCGGCCGGCCGCTGGAAGATGGGCTCACGCATGCCTCGCGAGCGGTACGTGCACTTCCGCTGCCTGGGCCGCCATTGCTTCGCGTATTCCGCCACCGTTTTCTGATCCAGCTCGCGGCGAGACTCGGCGACGGACGGCGCCGTGCGCTTCTTCTCCACGTAGATCTGAGTGAGGCGCTCGATCGCGTCGTCTTGCGTGCCGAAGCCCCCCTCCTCAAGCTGCCTCCCCAACGCATTGCGGAAACGGATTGTGTAGGGATGCGGGCAGCGGGTCGGCCTGGCACAGTCGCAGTCCTTGAAGAACGACCCCATGCCGCGGGCGAGCTGTCGAGCCACGAAGCGAAACCTTCCGAACGGGAGCCGGGCATCCGTGCCCGGGCCCCGCCACGGCAGTCACCAGGTCAGCAAGCCGGGACGCCTGCGCGCCCGATGCTGACCATTTGCTGACCCGGACCGGCCTATCATGCCTCTGGTAGGCTCCCTGCCTGTGTTTTTGCAGGTCAAGGGCTGTTTGCACACTTTACAGCGAGTCGCGAGCCCGGGCAGCTGTCCCCGGGATTTCCAGGACTCGTCTCTCGTGACGATCGCCACAGCAGGGCTTGACTACCTGGCCCCGGGCCGATCAAGAACCGTCGCCGAATCCGGCGGCGCGCAACGTAGCCGCCTATCACCGGTTACACGATGCTGACCGTCTGCACCACCGGCCCCAAGCCGACATCAGTTCGGCTCGGCGGTGGCACAGGACAGGCGCCGCCCGATCTGTCGAGCAAGGCTGCTCAGCATGTCCACCAGCTGAGTTTACGGAGAAGCCTCGAAGCTTGGACTGAGGGGAGGAGACTGTCAGTGCGCGACGCCGACCAGGCCTGGCACCAGCGTGTTTGCCTGGGTCATGCCCCCAGGTCCTCCGTCACGGGCAGGCACTCGGCGAGCAGGTCGACGACGTCGCGCCAGGCTCGCTGCGCGTGCTGTCGGTGGTAGCCGACGCCGGGGACCACGGGGTGGTCGACCGGCGGGTGGTGGAAGGCGTGCAAGGCTCCGCCGTAGACCGCGAGGCGCCAGTCGACGCCCGCGGCCTGCATCTCAGCGGTGAACGCGTTTCGTTGCGCGGGCGGCATGATCGGGTCTTCCGACCCGACCCCGGCCCACACCGGGCAGCGAATGCGCGCCGCCTCGCCCGGTCGGCCCGTGGTAGTTGCGTTGACTGTCCCGATCGCGCGCAGGTTGACGCCGCCGCGCCCGAGTTCCAGCGCGATGGCGCCCCCGGTTCCGTAGCCGATGGCGGCGATCCGGTCGGGGTCGGTCCGGGGCTCGGTGCGCAACACGTCGAGCGCCGCATGGCCGATCCCCCGCATCCGGTCGGGATCAGCGAGCAGTGGCATGCAACGGGCCAGCATCTCCTCGGGGTCACCCAAATAGCGCCCGCCATGAAGGTCGAAGGCCAGCGCTACATATCCCAGCTCGGCGAGAGCATCGGCCCGGCGGCGCTCGACGTCGCTGAGCCCCATGCCCTCTGGTCCGAGCAGCACCGCGGGCCGGCGGTCGACACCGGCCGGGAGCGCGAGGTGCCCGATCATCGTCAGACCGTCGGCCGGGTACTCGACCGTACGCGTCGTAATCGTCGTCATGAGACTGGACTGTAGTGATCGTCGAGCCCGGTCCGGCCGGTGTTCTGCCGCTGGCAGAACAGCACGGGTGTCCCTCTGAAATACGGGACGGGCCCAGCGCTCAGGGCTTCAAGATCATCCCGTTGCCCCTTTGGCGCGCATCTCGGTCACACGCCGAGTCCGGCCCAGCGGGTTGACCACGAACCCACGGGCCCGACCACCAGAATCAGGAGATCCGCCCGTGGGTTCGCGGCCCCGCGCTACGGCGGCTGACGGGGTGCGGCGGGGGGACGAAGGGGGTACTGGCGGACCCCCGGTCGAGGGGTGCCCTTTTAGGTGGCCGTCGCGCTGCCGGCGCATGACGGGCAGGACGGCAGCATCAACGGACAGCAGACCGGCGACCCCGCCAAACTCGCCCGCGCCCTGCTGACCATCGCCGCCCGGGACCAGCCGCCACCACGCTTCATCGCCGGCGCCGACGCCATTGAGGGCATCTCGGCCAAGGCCAGGGAACTCCTCGCGCAGGCCGAAGCCTCCCGAGCCCTGCCGGGCCGCTCGTGGGTTCAGCGACGGCCGTCGTAGGTTTCACGAGCCGCGAGCACCTCGGTGATGTGCTCCTCCGCCCAACGGCCCAGTGCCTGAAGGGGGGTGTGCAGGGTGCGTCCCAGAGGGGTCAGTT
Organism: Streptomyces lomondensis; assembly: GCF_014651035.1. GTDB lineage: Bacteria > Actinomycetota > Actinomycetes > Streptomycetales > Streptomycetaceae > Streptomyces > Streptomyces lomondensis. Next base: position 563,234 of record NZ_BMWC01000003.1, on the reverse strand, counting down.
CGTATTCGACCCTGGGCGGCATTTCGGCATACACATGCCGTGCGACGAGGCCGTCGCGTTCCAGGTCCCGCAGGGTCTCGGTGAGGACCTTCGCGCTGATCCCGTCGACCGTGGTGCGCAGGTCGCGGAAGCGCATCCTCCCGCCGCTGAGCGCGATCACCACCATGGCGGTCCATTTGTTGGCGATGCGGGCCAGCGACGTGCGGGAGGGGCAGGTCGCGGTCAGCACATTGAAATCCGGACCCTGTGGCATACGTCACACCTCTCCATTGGTTACCTTGAGGTGACTGGTTACCGATGGTGAGTATAGGGCTTCACCAGCACCGACTCACTGAAGGAGACGATCAGCCATGGAGCCCACCACCACGTACGCCGTCGCCCGCCGGTACGCCGACGCGGTGTCCGCCAAGGACTTCGCCGCGGTCGCGAGCATGTTCGCCGACGACATCGTGTGGCACCAGCCCGGGGCCCACCGGCTCGCCGGCACCTACCGCGGTGCTGCCGCGGTAGGCGAGATGTTCGGCGCCCAGATGTCCGCCACGCAGGGGACCTTCGAACTCGCGCTCACCGGCGAACCCATGGTCAACGGCGCGCTGGTCGCGATCCCCGTCCACTTCTCGGCCCAGCGAGAGGGCGCCGTGTTGGCCATGGACGGCGTCGACCTGCTCAGGATCGAGGGCAACAAGATCGCGGAGGTATGGCTGTTCTCCGCCGACCAGGAGGCCGAGGACGCCTTCTGGGGGGTCGACTGAGCGGAACGCAACCGTCCGTGGCGGCCTCCAGCAAACCTGATGAGGCAGGAGATGAAGAAACGGCGGCTGCGGCGGGCGTAGCGCTGGGTGGTCCGGAAGCTCTCGCGGCCCGGGAGAAAAAATCTCGGACGGCGATGTCGAGAACCCGTGGCCGGCTTCGTCCCCGGGGTGAACGCGACCACAATGGGTCGTCCCAGCGCGAGGAGAACACCATGGCCAAGTACCTGCTGCTCAAGCACTACCGCGGCGCTCCGGCGGCGGTCAACGACGTGCCCATGGACCAGTGGGCGCCGGAGGAGATCTCGGCGCACATGCAGTACATGAACGACTTCGCGGCCCGGCTGGAGAAGACCGGCGAGTTCGTCGACGGTCAGGCGCTCGCGCCCGAGGGGACGTGGGTCCGGTACGACGGTGAGGGGCGCCCGCCGGTCACCGACGGCCCGTTCGCCGAGACCAAGGACCTCATCGCCGGCTGGATGGTGATCGACGTCGACAGCTACGAGCGCGCCATCGAGCTGGCCGGGGAGCTGTCGGCCGCCCCGGGGGCGGGCGGGAAGCCGATCCACGAGTGGCTCGAGGTGCGCCCGTTCTACGGCACGACGCCCACCATCACGGAGTGACCTCACCGATGAACGAGGCCCTGCTCAGGAGCCTCACGCCGAGCGTCCTCGCCATCCTCGTCCGCCGCGGAGCCGACTTCGCGGCGGCCGAGGACGCCGTGCAGGACGCGCTGGTCGAGGCGGTCCGCGTCTGGCCCGCCGGCCGGGGAGACCCCATCTGGGATGCGAAGGGCTGGCTGGTCACCGTGGCCTGGCGCAAGTTCCTCGACCAGGCCCGGTCGGACGCGGCCCGCCGCCGGCGTGAGGACCTCGTCGTCGAGGAGCCGCCGCCCGGGCCCACGCCCGCCGTGGACGACACGCTCCAGCTGTACTTCCTGTGCGCCCACCCGTCGCTGACGCCGTCGTCCGCGGTCGCGCTCACGCTGCGCGCCGTCGGCGGGCTCACCACCCGCCAGATCGCCCAGGCCTACCTGGTGCCCGAGGCGACCATGGCGCAGCGGATCAGCCGGGCCAAGCGCACGGTCTCCGGCGTGCGGTTCGACCAGCCCGGTGACGTCGCCACCGTGCTGCGCGTCCTCTACCTGGTCTTCAACGAGGGCTACTCCGGCGACGTCGACCTCGCCGCGGAGGCCATCCGGCTCACCCGGCAGCTCGCGGCCCAGGTCGACCACCCCGAGGTGGCGGGCCTGCTCGCCCTCATGCTGCTCCACCACGCCCGGCGCGCCGGCCGGACCGCGCCCGACGGCAGCCTGGTGCCGCTCGCCGAGCAGGACCGCGGCCGCTGGGACACCGAGCTGATCGCCGAGGGCGTCGAGATCCTCCAGGCGGCACTCGCGCGCGACCGGCTGGGCGAGTTCCAGGCCCAGGCCGCCATCGCCGCCCTCCACGCCGACGCGCCCACCGCCGAGGAGACCGACTGGGTGCAGATCGTCGAGTGGTACGACGAGCTCCTTCGCCTGACCGACAGCCCGGTCGTCCGGCTCAACCGCGCGGTCGCCATCGGCGAGGCCGACGGACCGCGCGCCGGGTTGGCGGCGCTCGCGGCGCTGGACGCCTCCCTGCCCCGCCACGCCGCGGTGGCGGCGTACCTCCACGAGCGCGACGGCGACCTGGTGACGGCGGCACGGCTGTACGCCGAGGCGGCACAGAAGGCACCCAACCTCGCCGAGCGCGCGTACCTGACGCGCCAGGCGGCCCGGCTCAACGCCCGCCGGTGTCGCTGACGGATAGCGCTCGGGGCCGGCCCCCGCCCGTCCCGCACAACCCCGTCAGCTCCTGGCCGCCAGTTCCCTGAGGGCGATGTTGAGTTCGAGGACGTTGACGCGGGGCTCGCCCATGAAGCCGAGGGTGCGGCCCTGTGTGTGGTCCTCGACCAGTTTCTCCACCGTGGCGACGGGCAGGCCGTTCCGCTCGGCGACTCGGTGGACCTGGAGCTCCGCGTACTGCGGGGAGATGTCCGGGTCCAGGCCGGAGGCGGAGGACGTGACGGCGTCGGCGGGGACCTGGGAGGGCCGCACCTTGTAGTCGGCGGTCGAGTTCTCCCTGACGACCCTGGCCTTGGCCGCCTCCACCGACTTGATGAGCTTCTCGTTGTCGGCGGACAGGTTGGTGGCGCCGGACAGGAGCAGTTTGTACTGGGTGTTGACGGAGTTCGTGCCGAGGCCGTTGGCCGGGCGCGGCTGGAAGTAGTCCAGGCTGTAGCCCTGCTGCCCGATCAGCGAGGAGCCGACGACCTTGCCGTCCGCCGTGATCTGCGAGCCGTTGGCCTGGTCGTGGAACAGGCCCTGGGCGATGCCGGTGAGGGCCAGTGGGTAGATGACGCCGGTCACCAGGGTCAGGAGGAGCAGGGCCCGCAGGGCCGCGCCCAGCAGCCGGGCGGTGTGCGTGACGGAGTTGTTCATGTCCTTCACCCGATCCCGGGGATGAGCGAGATGAGCAGGTCGATGAGCTTGATGCCGATGAAGGGCGCGATGAGCCCGCCCAGGCCGTAGATGCCGAGGTTGCGGCGGAGCAGCCTGTCGGCGCTGACCGGGCGGTACCGCACACCCCGCAGGGCGAGCGGCACCAGCGCGATGATGATCAGCGCGTTGAAGACGACCGCGGACAGGATCGCGGAGTCCGGTGAGGACAGGCGCATGATGTTGAGCTTGTCCAGGCCCGGGTAGACGGCCGCGAACAGCGCCGGGATGATCGCGAAGTACTTCGCGACGTCGTTGGCGATGGAGAACGTCGTCAACGCGCCCCGGGTGATGAGGAGTTGCTTGCCGATCTCGACGATCTCGATGAGCTTCGTCGGATCGGAGTCGAGGTCGACCATGTTGCCGGCCTCCTTGGCGGCCGACGTGCCGGTGTTCATCGCCACGCCGACGTCCGCCTGGGCGAGGGCGGGGGCGTCGTTGGTGCCGTCGCCGGTCATGGCGACGAGCTTGCCGCCCGCCTGCTCGCGCTTGATGAGGGCCATCTTGTCCTCGGGGGTGGCCTCGGCGAGGAAGTCGTCGACGCCGGCCTCCTTTGCGATCGCCTTCGCCGTCAGCGGGTTGTCGCCCGTGATCATGACCGTCTTGATGCCCATGCGGCGCAGCTCCTCGAACCGCTCGCGCATGCCGTCCTTGACGACGTCCTTGAGGTGGATGACGCCGAGCACCCGTGCCCCGTCCGTGTCCTCCACGGCGACGAGGAGCGGGGTGCCGCCCGCCTCGGAGATCTCGCCGGTCAACTCCTGGGCGTCCTCGGCGACTTCACCGCCGCGCTCCTTCACCCAGGCGATGACCGAACCGGCGGCGCCCTTGCGGACCTTCCGGCCGTCGACGTCCACACCCGACATCCGGGTCTGCGCGGTGAAGGCGATCCACTCCGCGTCCGTGAGCTCGCCCTGGTGGCGCTCGCGCAACCCGTACTTCTCCTTGGCGAGTACGACGATGGAGCGGCCCTCCGGCGTCTCGTCGGCCAGCGACGACAGCTGTGCGGCGTCGGCGACCTCGGCCTCCGTCACTCCGCGCACGGGCACGAACTCGCAGGCCTGCCGATTGCCGAGGGTGATGGTGCCGGTCTTGTCCAGCAGCAGCGTCGACACGTCACCCGCCGCCTCCACCGCACGCCCGGACATGGCGAGCACGTTGCGCTGCACCAGCCGGTCCATGCCCGCGATGCCGATCGCCGACAGCAGCGCACCGATCGTGGTCGGGATGAGGCACACCAGCAGCGCCACCAGCACGACCATCGTCAGGTGGGTGCCCGCGTAGTCGGCGAACGGCGGCAGCGTGGCGACGGCCAGCAGGAAGACGATCGTCAGCGAGGCGAGCAGGATGTTCAGCGCGATCTCGTTGGGCGTCTTCTGCCGCGCGGCGCCCTCGACCAGGTTGATCATCCGGTCGATGAACGTCTCCCCCGGCTTTGTCGTGATCTTGATGACGATGCGGTCGGACAGCACCTTCGTACCGCCCGTGACAGCGCTGCGGTCGCCGCCGGACTCGCGGATGACGGGCGCCGACTCGCCGGTGATGGCCGACTCGTCGACCGAAGCGACACCCTCGACGACGTCGCCGTCACCGGGGATGACGTCGCCCGCCTCGCACACCACCAGGTCGCCGATCCGCAGCTCGGTGCCCGGAACCCGCTCCTCGGAGCCGTCCTCGATCAGCCGCCGGGCGACCGTGTCCGTCTTCGCCCTGCGCAGCGTGTCCGCCTGCGCCTTGCCCCGGCCCTCGGCGACCGCCTCCGCCAGGTTGGCGAAGACGATCGTCAGCCACAGCCAGGCGCTGATCGCCCAGCCGAACCAGTCGCCCGGGTCCTTGACGGAGAACACGGTGGTGAGCACCGAGCCGATCCACACCACGAACATCACGGGTGACTTGACCTGCACCCGCGGGTCCAGCTTGCGGAAGGCGTCCGGCAACGACGTCACCAGCTGCTTCGGGTCGAACAGGCCCGCGCCGACACGGCCCTCGGGCGTCTTGTGGGCGGTGGGTACGTCGCCGTGCGGCGCCCGGGCCGGAGCGGCAGTGGACATGGAGCCCTCGTGCTTCTGCGTGTCGGTGGTCATGCCGCCAGCCCCTCGGCGAGCGGGCCCAGTGCCAGGGCGGGGAAGTACGTCAGACCGGTGATGATGAGAATCGCGCCCACCAACAGGCCCGTGAACAGCGGCTTCTCGGTGCGCAGGGTGCCCGCGGTGGCCGGGACCGGCGTCTGCTCCGCGAGCGAGCCCGCCAGCGCCAGCACGAACACCATCGGCAGGAAACGGCCCAGCAGCATCGCGAGTCCCGTCGTGGTGTTGTACCAGTCGGTGTTCGCGTTCAGGCCGGCGAAGGCCGAGCCGTTGTTGTTGGAGGCGGAGGTGAAGGCGTACAGCACCTCGGAGAACCCGTGCGCGCCCGGGTTGAGCATGGAGTGCGGCGGTGTCGGCAGGGCCATGGAGGCCGCGGTGAAGACCAGGACCAGGGCCGGGGTGATCAGGAGGTAGCAGGCCGCCAGCTTGATCTCGCGGGTGCCGATCTTCTTGCCGAGGTACTCGGGTGTGCGGCCCACCATCAGACCGGCGATGAACACCGCGATCACGGCCATGACCAGCATGCCGTAGAGGCCGGAGCCGGTGCCGCCGGGCGCGATCTCGCCCAGCATCATGCCGAGCAGGGTGATGCCGCCGCCCAGGCCGGTGAAGGAGGAGTGGAAGGAGTCCACCGCACCCGTCGAGGTCAGTGTCGTCGACACGGCGAAGATCGACGAGGATCCGACGCCGAAGCGGACCTCCTTGCCCTCCATCGCGCCGCCCGCGATCTGCAACGCGCCCTCGTGGTGCGCGAACTCGGTCCACATCATCAGGGCGACGAAGCCGACCCAGAGGGTGGCCATCGTGGCCAGGATCGCGTAGCCCTGCCTGACCGAGCCGACCATGACACCGAACGTCCGCGTCAGCGAGAACGGGATCACCAGCAGCAGGAAGATCTCGAAGAGGTTGGTGAACGGCGTCGGGTTCTCGAACGGATGCGCAGAGTTGGCGTTGAAGTAGCCGCCGCCGTTGGTGCCTAGCTCCTTGATGGCCTCCTGCGAGGCGACCGCCCCGCCGTTCCACTGCTGGGAACCGCCCATGAACTGCCCGACTTCGTGGATCCCCGAGAAGTTCTGGATGACACCGCACGCCACCAGCACCACGGCCGCGATCGCCGCGCCCGGCAACAGAATCCGCGTGACGCCCCGCACCAGGTCCGACCAGAAGTTGCCGAGCTCGCCCGACCGCGACCGGGCGAACCCGCGCACCAGCGCCACCGCGACCGCCATGCCGACGGCCGCCGACACGAAGTTCTGCACGGCGAGGCCGCCGGTCTGGACGACGTGGCCCATGGCCTGTTCGCCGTAGTACGACTGCCAGTTGGTGTTCGTCACGAACGACACGGCGGTGTTGAACGCCTGCGCCGGTTCGATCGAGGAGAAGCCGAGGGAACCGGGCAGTACGCCCTGGAGCCGCTGGAGCAGGTAGAGGAAGAGGACGCCGACGAACGAGAAGGCGAGCAGGCCGCGCAGGTACGCGGGCCAGCGCATCTCGGTGTCGGGGTCGGCGCCGATGCCTCTGTAGATCCACCGTTCGACCCGCCAGTGCCGGTCGGAGGAGTAGACCTTGGCCATGTAAGTGCCGAGGGGAACGTGGGCGAGTGCCAAGGCCGCGATGAGCGCGACCAGCTGGAGCACGCCGGCGAGTACGGGACCCATCTCAGTCCTCAGAACCTCTCCGGGAAGATCAGGGCGAGGACGAGATAGCCCAGCAGGGCGACGGCCACGACCAGGCCGACGACGTTCTCGGCGGTCACAGTCTCGTCACCCCTTTGGCGACGAGGGCCACCAGCGCGAAGACCGCGGCCGTGGCGACGACGAAGGCCACATCGGCCATCGTGAACTCCTGGAGTGAGGTTTCTTCGGTCAGGGACGGTGACCAGGAAACCGCCCCGTGGCCGGATCCGGACTGCCGTTGACGACTCCCTGACGGCGGGAGCCGCGCCTTTGACGGGACTCTGACGGCTGTCGCCGGTCCTCGTCCGGTGGCAGAGCCGGCTATCAGCTCACCCCCGCCACGCGTACCGGCGTTCCGGCCGGCCCGCGGCGCCGTAGCGCAGGGACACCTCCGCGCTGCCGGTGCTGTGGAAGTACTCCAGGTAGCGGCGGGCGCTGACCCGGGACACGCCGGTCAGGGCGGCGCACTCGGTGGCGGACAGGGTGCCGTCCGCCTCGCGCAGGGCCCGCTCGACCAGTGCGGCGGTCTCCACGCTCATGCCCTTGGGCAGGGTGTGGGCCGGTGCGGGGACGAACGCGCCGGCCAGGACGCGGTCCACGTCCGCCTGGCCGCGCACGACCGCCGTGAGCAGCCGGCCCCGCTGGGCGGCGTAGCGCTCCAGGCGGGAGCGCAGGTCCTCGAAGTCGAAGGGTTTGAGGAGGTAGTCGACCACGCCGCGGCGGACGGCGCCGCGGACGGTGTCGGCCTCCTGGGCGGCGCTGATGACCATGACGTCGCAGTCGTGGCCTGCGGTGCGCAGCCGCGGGATGACGTCGAGGCCGAAGAGGTCGGGCAGGTACAGGTCGAGCAGGATGAGGTCGGGGCGCAGTTCGTCCACGGCCTCGATCGCCTGGCCGCCGGTGTGGGCGACGCCGACGACGCGGAACGGCTCGACGCGTTCGACGAACGTGCGGTGGACTCTGGCCACCATGAAGTCGTCGTCGACCACGAGGACGTCGATCGCGCCCGCCTTGTCGCTTGCTGCGGTCATGGGGCCGCTCCTTCCGCCACCGTGCCGGTGAGGTGGCTGACGGTCATGCGTGCGGTGAACACGGCCCCGTCGGGGGTGTTGGACACCGAGATCTCTCCCCCGTGCCGTTCGCAGACCAGCTTGGTCAGGGCCAGTCCGATGCCGCGCTCGCCCTCCCGCGCGGCCTTGGTGGTGAAGCCGTGGGAGAACACCTCGCGGGCGAGTTCGGGAGCCACGCCCGGCCCGGAGTCGCGGACGGCGATCTCCACGCTGGACGCGTCCTGGCGCAGCGCCACCTCCACCCAGGCGTCGTCGTCCTGTGCGGCGGCGTCGACGGCGTTGTCCACCAGGTTGCCCACGACGGTCGCCACGTCGGCGGCGTCCTCCGGGGCCAGCCGCTCCAGGGCGGTGTCGTCGGAGATCCGCAGGCTGACCTTCCGTTCGGCGGCCAGGGACGCCTTCGCCATCAGCAGCGCGGCCACCGCCGTGTCACGGACGCGGCGGCTGAGGGTGACGTCGAGGGACTGGCGCCGCTGGTTCAACGCGCGGATGTAGCGCACGACCTCGTCCTGCTCGCCGATCTGGATCAGGCCGGAGATGGTGTGCAGCTGGTTGGCGAACTCGTGCGCCTGCGCGCGCAGCAGCTCCGAGGAGCTGCGGAAGGAGCCGATCTCCCGTTCCAGCCGGGCCAGTTCGGTGCGGTCGCGCAGGGTGGTGACCGAGCCGAGGAGCCGGCCGTCCTTGGTGACGGTCATCCGGTTCATCACCAGGACCCGCCCACGGCGGACGACGACCTCGTCGCGCTCGGCGGCGGTTCCGGCCAGCACGTCGCGCAGCCGCCCGTAGATGCCGAGGCCGTCCAGGCTCTGGCCGACGCAGTCCTCGGGCAGGTCGAGCAGGCGGCGGCCCATGTCGTTGACGAGGGTGAGCCGGTGCTGCGGGTCCAGGGCGACGACGCCCTCGGCGATCCCGTAGAGCATCGCCTCCCGGTGCTCGGCGAGCCCGGCGATCTCGCCCGGCTCCAGCCCGAGGGTCTGCCGCTTCACCCGCCGTGCGAGCAGCCAGGAGCCGGCCACGCCGAGTCCGCTGGCGATGCCCAGGTAGGCGAGGAGGTAGGAGGAGGCGCCGTTGAGCCGCTGCCACACGGTCGGATCGGCCTCGCCGATCATCACCGTGCCGAGGATGCGGCCGAGGTTCTCCTCGGTCGCCCCGAGGACGGGGACCTGGGCGGCCAGCTCGCGGTTGCCGTCCAGGGTCAGCTGCCCCGACCAGCCCCGCTCCCGGGCGGCGCCGGGTTCGAGCGGCAGCCGCTCGCCGATCACCGTGGGGTTCGTGGAGCTGACGATCCGGCCGGCGGCGTCGGCCACCGTCACCGAGGTCACTCCGGACTGCGCCTGGGTGGAGTGCACCAGCGGGGCGAGGGTCTCCCCGGGGGCGGGGCGCACCAGCTGGCTGCGCACCAGCGGGTTGGCGGCCAGCTGTTCGGCGAGCGCGCTCACCCGGCGTCCCTCGACGCGGTTGAAGGTGGCCTGCGACTGGGCGAGGGAGACCGCGGCGACCGCCAGCAGCACCACCACGACGATGGCGAGCTGGAGCACCAGCATCTCGCCCGCGAGCGAATGGCGACGAAAGGTGGCGACCACAACGAACTCAATCTTCTCTGCCGACACAAGGGGAGCGGCTCATGTGCCGAGTCGCACAATCATGACGTCCACCAGCGGAAATCGAAAGGGAAGCGTCATGAGAGGCCCGGCACGCGCCTTTCAGGACCTGGCACGCACCTTTCGGCGCCCGGCGCGCGCCCTGCTCGGCGCCTTCGCCGTCCTGGCGCTGCTGGTGGTCTGCGCGTGCGGCGCGTGGCCGGACGGTGGGCCCGCGACCCCGCGGGACCTGCGGCTCATGGTGCCGAACACCCCCGGCGGCGGCTACGACACCACGGCCCGCACGGCGGCCCGGGTGCTGGAGGAGACCGGGATCGCCTCGGCCGTGCAGGTGTTCAACCTGCCGGGCGCCGGCGGCACGGTGGGGCTCCAGCGCCTCGTCGACGAGAGGGGCAACGGCGATCTCGCCCTCCAGATGGGCCTCGGCGTCGTGGGCGCCTCGCACACGGCCGGCTCGCGGGTGACCGTCACCGAGACCACCCCGATCGCCCGCCTGATCGAGGAGGCCGGCGCCGTGGTCGTCCGGAGGGACTCGCCGTACCGGACGATCGGCGCCCTCGTGGCCGCGTGGCGTAAGGCGCCCGGGCGGCTGAAGGTCGGCGGCGGCTCCTCGCCCGGCGGGCCCGACCACCTCCTGCCGATGGAGCTGGCGCAGGCGGTCGGCATCGACCCCGGGAAGGTCGAGTACGTCGCCTACGACGGCGGGGGCGGCGACCTGCTGCCCGCGCTGCTGGACGGCCAGGTGGACTTCGCCACCAGCGGGTTCGGCGAGTTCCTCGACCAGATCCGCGGCGGACAGCTGCGGGTCCTCGCCGTCACGGGCGAGCAGCCGGTCGGCGTCCTGCCGGGGGTCCCCACGCTGCGGGCGTCCGGCATCGACCTGGTCTTCGACAACTGGCGGGGCATCGTGGCCCCGCCCGGCATCAGCGACGCGGACCGGCGGCGCTGGGTCGACGCGCTGACCGAGCTGCACGACTCCCCGCAGTGGCGGGCCGAGCTCGAACGGCACGGCTGGACCGACGTGTTCGCCACCGGCCGGGCCTTCGCGTCCTTCCTCGCCCGGCAGGACGCGCGGATCGCCGGCCTCGTTCGCCGGCTCGGCCCGAAGTGACGTCAGGAGTCGTCCGCGCCGGGGCCGATGCCCGACAGCTCCCGGACGGTGCCGCCGAGTTTCGCGCGGAGCGGCTCCAGCAGCTCCGGCTCGGCGCTGACCACCCAGCGCATGCCGACCAGGTAGGTGCCCCCGTACACGCGGGCCGACTCCAGCCAGGTCTCCTTGAGCCGCTCCTCGGGGAAGGTGGTGATGAGGAAGTCGCCCTTCGCGGTGTGGCACACGCCCTCGCGCAGCTCGTCCGCCTCGGTGCGGATCTTCGCCGTGCAGCCGGCCAGGCCGGCGATCACCTCCACCTTCGCCGGCGCGACCACCCCGGCGGCGGGAGCCGCGGACACGCTCGGCGTCCCCGCCCCTGACCCGCTCGGCGGCGCCGCCTTGTCGCCGCCACCGCCGCCACAGGCCGTGACGAGGGGAAGCACGACCAGGACCCCGGCCGCGGCGACGGCGCGCAGCCGTCGGGCGCGGGACGGGGTCCGGCGGTCGGATCGTACGGGCGGTTGCTGCTGGGACACGTCGCCTCTCCGGGTGCGGGCTGTCGGCAGATTTACTCGACGGGAGTTACGGACAGGCCCGGGGAGGTGTTCACCCCTCCTAGGCGGCCTGCTCCACCGCGGTAGCTCGCGCCCCGTCGAACTGGGTGCGGTACAGCTCCGCGTACCGCTTCCCCGCCGCCAGCAGTTCCTCGTGCGTGCCGCGCTCCACGATCCGCCCGGCCTCGACCACCAGGATCTGGTCCGCCGTCCGCACCGTGGAGAGCCGGTGGGCGATCACGACCGCCGTCCGGCCGTCGAGGGCTTCGGCGAGGGCTTCCTGGACGGCGGCCTCGGAGGTGTTGTCGAGGTGGGCGGTGGCCTCGTCGAGGATGACGACGCGCTGGCGGGCCAGCAGCAGCCGGGCGATGGTCATGCGCTGGCGTTCGCCGCCGGAGAGCCGGTAGCCGCGTTCGCCCACGACCGTGTCGAGGCCGTCGGGCAGGGACCGTACGAGGTCGTCGAGGCGGGCCCGGCGCAGGGCGTCCCACAGCTCCTCCTCCGTGGCCCCGGGGCGAGCCAGCAGCAGGTTGGCGCGGACGGTGTCGTGGAAGAGGTGCCCGTCCTGGGTGACCATGCCGAGGGTCTGCCGGAGCGACTCGGCGGTGAGGTCGCGGACGTCGACGCCGCCGATGCGCACGGCGCCCTCGTCGGTGTCGTACAGGCGCGGCAGCAGTTGGGCGATGGTCGACTTGCCCGCGCCGGAGGAGCCGACGAGCGCCACGGTCTGGCCCGGCTCGGCGCGGAAGGAGATGCCGCGCAGGACCTCGTCGCCGCCGCGCTTGTCCAGGGACGCGACCTCCTCAAGGGAAGCCAGGGAGACCTTGTCGGCGGCCGGATAGCCGAAGCGGACCTTCTCGAACTCGACCGCCACGGGCCCGTCGGGCACCGGGCGCGCGTCCGGCTTGTCCTCGATGAGCGGCCTGAGGTCGAGCACCTCGAAGACCCGCTCGAAGCTGACCAGCGCGCTCATCACCTCGACCCGTGCCCCGGCCAGCGCGGTCAGCGGCGCGTACAGCCGGGTCAGGAGCAGCGCCAGCGAGACCACCGCGCCCGGCTCCAGGGTGCCGCGCAGGGCGAGGTAGCCGCCGAGGCCGTAGACCAGGGCCAGGGCGAGGGCGGAGACCAGGGTGAGGGCGGTGATGAAGGCCGCCTGGGCGGTGGCCGTCCGGATCCCGATGTCCGCGACCCGGCGGGCCCGCTCGGCGAACTCCCGCGACTCCTCCTCCGGCCGCCCGAAGAGCTTGACGAGCGTGGCGCCGGGTGCCGAGAACCGCTCGGTCATGCGGGTGCCCATCGCCGCGTTCAGCGTGGCCGCCTCCCGCTGCATCCGGGCCATCCGGCTGCCCATGCGCCGGGCCGGGATCACGAACACCGGCAGCAGCGCCAGCGCGAGCAGGGTGATCTGCCAGGACAGGGTGAGCATCACGGCGAGCGTGAGCAGCAGCGTGACGAGGTTGCTGACCACTCCGGACAGGGTGTTGCTGAACGCGCGCTGGGCGCCGATGACGTCGTTGTTGAGCCGGGAGACGAGGGCGCCCGTACGTGTGCGTGTGAAGAACGCCACCGGCATGCGCTGCACATGGTCGAAGACGGCCGTGCGCAGGTCGAGGATGAGGTGCTCGCCGAGCGTCGCCGACAGCCGCCGGCCGAGGATGCCGAGCGCGGCCTCCGCCACCGCGATCAGCGCGATGAGCAGGGCCAGGCGTACGACGGTGCCCTCGTCGCCGGCCGAGACGATCACGTCGACGACCCGCCCGGCCAGGACGGGGGTCGCCACGGCGAGCAGGGCGGTCCCCACCCCGAGGAGTACGAAGAGGGCGATGCGGCGCCGGTGCGGGCGGGCGAACGCGCCGATGCGGCGCAGGGTCGCGAGGGCGAGGGGGCGGCGCTCCTCCTGGGCGGTCATGACGCTGTGCAGCTGTGTCCACGCTGTGGTCTCCATGCTCATGGAAGAGAACGTAGAACCTCAAGCAATCTTGAGGTCAAGGCGCTCGCGCAACCTCCCCGGCATCCCGCGCAATCGGCCCCAACCCCACCTTCCCCGTCCCCCCGCGCAAAGGCCCCGATGACGCTCCCCACGCAGCCGCTTCCCGCGCCCGAGCCCCAGCCGCTTCCCGTACGCCATCCGCAGTCCCCGCTTCCGCAACCCGCCGTTGGCGCAGGATGGGAAGCCTCTGCGGATGTGACAGCGGTACCACTCCCCGAACTCCGCCCGGGACGACTCCCCCGACGCGTCCCGGTCCGCCGCCTGCGGCAGATCCTGTGCCTGCTGCCGCTCCTGCTCGTCACCGTGGTCGCGGTGCGGCACCGGTCGGTGCTGGCCGAGGGCTTCGCGCATCTGGGCACCGCCGCGTGGCCGTGGCTGCTGGCCGCGGCCGGCGCGACCTGTCTGACCTGGGTCGCGGCAGCGTGCACCCGGCAGGGCGCGGTCGTCGAGAGGCTGCCCCGACGGCGGCTGCTGGCGACGCAGTTTGCGGCGGGCGCGGCCAACCACCTGCTGCCGACCGGGCTGGGCGCGAGCGCGGTCAACCTGCGGTTCATGACGGTGTGCGGGCTGCCGCTCGCCCGCTCCTCGGCGGCGCTCGCGCTGTACCTGCTGGCGGAGAGCGTCGGCCGGGTGGCCCTGCTGGGTGCCCTGCTCCTCGCGTTCCCCGGCGCGCTGCGGCTGGGCACCCTGGTCCCGGAGACGGCGTTCGGCCCGCTGCTGGCCGGCGCCGCCGTCCTGGTCGTGGTCGCGGCGGCCGTGCTCGTCCTGGTCCGGCGGGTGCGCTCGGCCGTGCTGACCTTCCTGCGGACGGCGCTCGGCGAGGCGCGCTCGGTGCACACCCGCCCGGCGCGCGCCCTGGCGCTGTGGGGCGGCTCCTTCGCCTTCCCCGCGCTGCAGGCGACCGTCCTGGTGCTGGTGGGCAAGTCGCTGGGGCTGGACGTGCCGCTCGCGCACATGGCGGTGGCCTACCTGGCGGCGACGGTCGCCGTCGCGCTGGTGCCCACGCCGGGCGGGATCGGCTCGGTGGAGGCGGCGCTGGTCGTGGCGCTGGTGGCGGCGGGCGGCCCGGCCGCGGTGGCCACGGCGGTGGTCCTGGCCTTCCGGGTCATCACCGTCTGGCTGCCGCTCGTGCCGGGCGCGCTGACGCTGGGGGCGCTGGTGCGGCTGAAGGTGATCTGAGCAGATGAGCGGGCGCACGTGACGGCGCGTCATGTGCAGTAACTCACCCCCCGGTCACCCCCGTCCGCGGTACGAACCCCCGTACGGCATGCGGCAGGATGAACGATCGTGCCGGCCGCGGGTCAGGGTGGTCCGGCACCCTCGAACATCCCGGAAACGAGCAGGTGACGACGTGACGAGACTTCACATCCGGCCGCCGGCGACGGCGTTCGCCGCGCTGCTTCTCCCCGGAGGTGACCGGTGAACCGGGCACTCACCGTGGACGATCTGCTGTTCGCCGGCATCGCCCTCGGCTCGGGCCTGCTGGCGGCGTTCGCGCTGCGGATTCTGCTGCGCTGGCTGGGCGGGCAGGCCGACCGCACCCGCTGGAGCGGGGACGACGTCCTCGTGCACGCGCTGCGGGCCGTGGTGCCGTGGGCCGCGATCGTGGGCGGCGCGGCGGGCGCGGCGGCGGTGCTGCCGCTGACGCGCACGGTGCAGCACCACACCAACCAGGTGCTCACCGTGCTGCTCATCTTCGTCGCGACGGTGTCGGCGGCCCGGGTGGTGGCCGGACTGGTGCGCACGGTCACCCAGTCCCGGTCCGGTGTCGCCGGATCGGCCACGATCTTCGTCAACATCACCCGGATCCTGGTCCTGGCGATCGGCTTCCTGGTGGTGCTCCAGACGCTGGGCATCTCCATAGCCCCGCTGCTCACCGCTCTCGGTGTCGGCGGCCTGGCGGTCGCGCTGGCGCTCCAGGACACCCTCGCCAACCTCTTCGCGGGCATCCACATCCTCGCCTCCAAGACCGTCCAGCCCGGTGACTACATCAAGCTCAGCAGCGGCGAGGAAGGCTACGTCGAGGACATCAACTGGCGGCAGACGACCATCCGCAACCTGTCCAACAACCTCGTCGTGCTCCCCAACGGCCAGCTCGCGCAGGCGAACATGACCAACTTCATGCGCCCCGAGGAGCAGCTGACCATCCTGGTCCAGGTCGGGGTGGCCTACGACAGCGATCTGGAGCACGTGGAGCGGGTGACCAACGAGGTCATCGCCGAGACGATGACCGAGGTCGAGGGCGCGGTGCCGGACCACGAGCCGATCATCCGGTTCCACACCTTCGGCGACTCCCGCATCGGCTTCACCGTCATCCTGGGCGTCGGCGAGTTCAGCGACCAGTACCGGATCAAGCACGAGTTCATCAAGCGCCTGCACAAGCGCTACCGCGCGGAGGGCATCCGCATCCCCGCCCCGGCCCGGACGGTGGCGCTCCAGCAGGGCGCGGTCGTCATCCCCCAGCAGCGGACCGGCGAGAGCGAGCCGGGCGAGGTGACCTCCGCCCGGTTCGACTGAGGCGTCACGGCGTCAGCGCGCGTCGCCGACCGTGCTCCCCACCACCTCGGTGGCGGCCGTCGGCGACGCCCCGTGTCCGGCCGGTCACGGCAGGTCGGCCAGTTGCCCGAAACTGGGCCCGGACCCCTGTCGAGACGAGGTCGATCACGAGATATCTTGATGTCGAGCAATGTTGCAGACGTGGAGCGGAGCACCCGGTGACTGACTCGACCATCATCTATACGCACACTGACGAGGCCCCCGCCCTGGCGACGTATTCGTTCCTGCCGGTGGTCCAGGCGTACGCCTCGCAGGCGGGTGTCGCGGTGGAGACCCGCGACATCTCGCTGGCCGGGCGCATCATCGCCGTGTTCCCGGAGTACCTGACCGAGGACCAGCGCATCCCGGACGCCCTCGCGGAGCTCGGCGAGCTGGCCAAGACGCCCGCCGCCAACATCATCAAGCTGCCGAACATCTCGGCGTCCATCCCGCAGCTCAAGGCCGCGATCGCCGAGCTGCAGGGCCAGGGCTACGCGCTGCCGGACTACCCGGACGACCCGAAGACCGACAAGGAGCGCGAGATCCGCGCCCGCTACGACAAGGTCAAGGGCTCCGCGGTGAACCCGGTCCTGCGTGAGGGCAACTCGGACCGCCGCGCCCCGGCCTCGGTGAAGAACTACGCCAAGTCCCACCCGCACCGCATGGGCGCCTGGACCGCCGAGTCCAAGACGGACGTGGCGACCATGGGCCAGAACGACTTCCGCTCCACCGAGAAGTCCGTGGTGATCGCCGAGGACGGTGCCCTGCGCATCGAGCTCGTCGGTGACGACGGCACCACGACCGTGCTGCGCGACTCCGTCCCGGTCCTCGCCGACGAGGTCGTCGACGCCTCCGTGATGCGCGTCGCCGCGCTGCGCGAGTTCCTGACCGCGCAGGTCGCCAAGGCCAAGGCCGAGGGCGTGCTGTTCTCGGTGCACCTGAAGGCCACGATGATGAAGGTCTCCGACCCGATCGTCTTCGGCCACGTGGTACGCGCCTTCTTCCCGAAGACGTTCGCGCAGTACGGCGACAAGCTCGCCGCGGCCGGCCTCACCCCGAACGACGGCCTGGGCGGCATCTGGAAGGGCCTCGACTCCCTGCCGGAGGGCGCCGAGATCAAGGCCTCCTTCGACGCCGAGCTCGCCGAGGGCCCGGAGCTGGCGATGGTCGACTCCGACAAGGGCATCACCAACCTGCACGTCCCGTCGGACGTGATCATCGACGCCTCCATGCCGGCGATGATCCGCACCTCCGGCCACATGTGGGGCCCGGACGGCCAGGAGCACGACGCCCTCGCGGTCATCCCGGACTCCTCGTACGCGGGCGTCTACCAGGCCGTGATCGAGGACTGCAAGGCCAACGGCGCCTTCGACCCCTCGACCATGGGCACGGTGCCGAACGTCGGCCTCAT
Source organism: Streptomyces lomondensis (assembly GCF_014651035.1). Taxonomy (GTDB): domain Bacteria; phylum Actinomycetota; class Actinomycetes; order Streptomycetales; family Streptomycetaceae; genus Streptomyces; species Streptomyces lomondensis. Next base: position 545,950 of record NZ_BMWC01000003.1, on the reverse strand, counting down.
GGCGCAGAAGGCCGAGGAGTACGGCAGCCACGACAAGACGTTCGAGATCGCCACGACGGGCACAGTCCGCCTGGTCGACCAGAACGGCACCGTCCTCATCGAGCAGACGGTCTCGGCCGGTGACATCTTCCGCGCCTGCCAGACCAAGGACGCCCCGATCAAGGACTGGGTGAAGCTGGCCGTCACCCGCGCCCGCGCCACCGGCGACCCGGCGGTGTTCTGGCTGGACGAGACCCGCGCCCACGACGCCAACCTGATCGCCAAGGTCAGGACGTACCTGGCGGAGCACGACACCGAAGGTCTGGACATCCGGATCCTCAACCCGGTCGAGGCGACCAAGCTGTCGGTGGAGCGCATCCGCCGCGGCGAGAACACCATCTCGGTGACCGGCAACGTGCTGCGCGACTACCTGACCGACCTGTTCCCGATCCTGGAGCTGGGCACCAGCGCCAAGATGCTGTCGGTCGTCCCGCTGATGGCGGGCGGCGGCCTGTTCGAGACGGGCGCCGGCGGCTCCGCGCCGAAGCACGTCCAGCAGCTGGTCAAGGAGAACTACCTGCGCTGGGACTCCCTGGGTGAGTTCTTCGCCCTGGTGCCGTCCTTCGAGCAGTACGCCAAGGTCACGGGCAACGCCCGAGCCCAGGTCCTGGCCGACACCCTCGACCGCGCCACGGCGACCTTCCTCAACGAGGACAAGTCCCCGACCCGCCGCGTCGGCGGCATCGACAACCGCGGCAGCCACTTCTACCTGTCCCTGTACTGGGCCCAGGAGCTGGCCAAGCAGACCGACGACGCGGACCTGGCGAAGGCCTTCGCCCCGCTCGCCGAGACGCTGGCCGCGAACGAGCAGAAGATCGTCGAAGAGCTGGGCGCCGTACAGGGCAAGCCGGTCGACATCGGCGGCTACTACCAGCCCGACCCGGCGAAGGCCGCGGAGGTCATGCGCCCGTCCGCCACGTGGAACGAGGCCCTGGCGTCCCTGAGCTGACGCCCCGGACCCCTCCGATCCGCTGACTCCGCCCCGCCGGCGCACCGCCCGGCCGGGGCGGAGCCGTGTCCGGAGGGTCGTGGCCCAGGGCCGTCGATGTGACACCTTGATCGTGCCGCACACCACCGACAACGCTCTGGGAGCCGCTGTGACCGATGCCCCGCCGCCCTTCGAGCTCCTGCCCGGCGCCGGCCGCTCCCCCGTGCTCCTCCATGTGCCGCACTCCGCGCGGGACATACCGGAGGACGTGCGCACGGGGATCGTGCTCGACGACGGGGAACTCGCCCGGGAGCTGGACCACATCACCGACGCGCACACCGCGGAGATCGCCGAGGCGGCGGCCGGACGGGCCGGTGTCCGGCCGTGGCGGTTCGTCAACCGGCTGTCGCGGCTGGTCGTCGACCCGGAGCGGTTCCCGGACGAGCGGGAGGAGATGCGGGCCGTCGGGATGGGCGCGGTGTACACGCGGACCACGCACGGCGCTGTGCTGCGGCCCGAGGGCGTCGATCCCGAGCCGCTCGTCGAGCGGTACTTCCGGCCGTACGCGCGGGCGATGACGCGGGCCGTCGCGGACCGGCTGGCGGCGGCCGGCCGGGCCGTGATCATCGACGTGCACTCCTATCCGAGCCGGCGGCTGCCCTACGAGCTGCACGGGGAGGGGCCCCGGCCCGCGGTCTGCCTCGGCACCGACTCCTTCCACACCTCCCCCGGGCTGCTGTCCGCCGCGCGGGAGGCCTTCGGGGAGACGGAGCTGGACAGCCCGTTCAGCGGGACGTACGTGCCGCTGGAGTTCTACCGGAAAGACTCCCGGGTCGAGGCACTGATGGTGGAGATCCGCCGCGACACCTACATGACGGAGCCGGGCGGTCCCGCCGGGCCCGGGCTGGAACGGCTCGCCGCCGCGCTGGCCCGGCTCGTCGACGCCGTGTCCCGCTGAACCGCCACCGGCTGGAGCACTCCCGCGCGACAAGCGCCGGGGCCGCGGTGAGGGTGGGTGCATGACGGAGGAGACCACCACGCTGACCGGCCAGGAGCCGCCCCCGGTACGGGACTGGCCCGCCCTCGACCTGGACGGGACCGCGTTCGACCCGGTCCTCGCGGAGCTGATGCGCGAGGGGCCGCTGACCCGGATCCGCCTGCCGTTCGGCGAGGGGTGGGCCTGGCTGGCCACCCGCCACGACGACGTCAGGCTGATCACCAACGACCCGCGGTTCGGCCGCGCAGAGGTGACGAAACGTCAAGTGACGCGGATGGCACCGCACTTCAAGCCGCGCCCCGGTTAGCTCGCCTTCGCCGACCAGCCCGACCACAACCGGCTGCGCAAGGCCGTCGCCGGGGCCTTCACCGTCAGCGCGATGAAGCGGCTGCGGCCCCGCGCGCAGGAGATGCTCGACGAGCTGGTGGACGCGGTCGTACGGGACGAGCCGCCGGCCGACCTGGTCGAGCGGGGTCTCGAACCGTTCCCGATCGCCCTGGTCAGCGAGGTCATGGGCGTGCCCGGCACCGACCGGGACCGGGTGCACGGCTGGACCCGGCAGATCATCTCCACCTCGGGCGGCGCCGAGGCCGCCGACCGGGCCAAGAACAGCCTGTACGGATGGATCACGCAGACGATCCGCTCCCGCGCCGACAGCACCGGCGAGGACGTGTACTCCCTGCTCGGCGCCGCCGTGGCCGGGGGCGATCTCAGCGAGACGGAGGCGGTCGGCCTCGCCGGTCCGCTCCAGATCGGCGGCGAGGCCGTCACCCACAACTGCGGGCAGATGCTCTATCTGCTGCTCACCCGGCCGGAGTTGCGGCAGTGGTGGCAGGAGCGGCCCGAGGCCCGGGACGGGCTGCTGGACGAGCTGTTGCGCTACATCCCGCACCGCAGCTCCGTCGGCCTGGCGCGGATCGCCCTGGAGGACGTCGACCTGCGGGGGCACCGCATCCGCGCGGGCGACCCGGTCTACGTCTCCTACCTCGCCGCCAACCGCGACCCGGACGTCTTCCCCGAGCCGGACCGGATCGACCCCGGCCGCGCCCCCAACCCGCACCTGGCCTTCGGCAACGGGCCGCACTACTGCACCGGCGCCGTCCTCGCCCGCCTCCAGACCGAGCTGCTGCTCACCACCCTGTTCGAGCGGCTGCCCGGCCTGCGGCTCGCCGTCCCCGCTGACCAGGTCGCCTGGCGCCGCAGGACGATGATCCGGGGGCCGCGGACCCTGCCCTGCACCTGGTGACCTGGAGACCCCCTAGGCTCGCAGCCACTCCGTTACCACCACGTCCCCGCCGGTCCGCAACCGCAGGGCGAACGGGCCGGAGAGCGGCACGTCGGCCGTGAAGCGGCCCAGGTCGTCGGCGGTGAGCGGGGAGCCGGGCCGGGGTCCGCCGAGCACCTCGATCCGGGCCGGCTGCGGCGGCAGCACCTGCCCCAGCAGCCCGTGCGCGGTCACCTCGACGTGGACGGTCACCTCGCCCGCCCGGAACGTCAGCATCCGGGGCGCGTCGGTGGCTCCCCGGACGGGGAGGGCGTCGACCAGCGAGTCGAAGGTCAGCTCGGCGACGCGGGCGTCGAGGTCGTGCAGCGTGTACGCGTCGACGGCGAGCTGCTGGAGTTCCGCCGGCACGGGGTCCAGGACGGCGGCGGCCTGCCGGAGCTCCTCCTCCAGCAGCCCGGCGTCGAACTCCTCGCCGCTCCAGTCCTCTTCGCCGTCGCTCCAGTCCTCTTCGCCGAAGACCTCGTCGTCGTTCCTGTCGCTCATATCGCCCCCCGCGCCTCGAGCCGGGCCCGAAGGCGCCGCAGACAGCGCTGGCGCAGCGGCCCGATGCTGCCCACCGCGATCCCGAGCGCGGCGGACACGTCCTGATAGCTGGGCGGCGGCGTGGCCATCAGCACGCGCAGCAACTGCCTGCACCGCTCGCCCAGTTCCTCGAACTCCTGCCACAGCCGCCGGACGCGTTCGCTCTGGGCGGCCGCCTCCTCGGAGTCGAGCAACTGCTCGGGCGTGCCGTCCTCGCTGACCCGGTCCAGGAGCTGCGGATCGTCCGTCAGGGTCAGCCGCCTGGAGCTGCGGATCACCTTCAGGCACTCGTGACGCGCGGTGCTCGCCAGCCACGCGCCCGCCTTGCCGGGTTCCCGGATCCGTCCGAGGTACTGGGCGAAGCGGAACCAGGCGGTCTGGTACACCTCGTGCGCGTCGGCGTCGGAGAGCCGGTGGGCCCGCACCACGGACCACACCAGCGGGCTCAGCCCTTCCACGAGCGCCTTCCAGGCCGCCGCGTCGCCGTCGGCCGCGGCCTGGACGAGCGCGCCGGCATCAGCACGGTCCACGGCAGTCCCACCCCTCGTGTACGGCCCGTCATGGTACGCCGTGGCGGGGGCGGCCTCGGCCGTCACAGGCCCGGGGCGAGGCGCACGACCGGGACCGGGCGCCAGGTGGACGTGCGCCCCGCGCACTTCGGCGAAGCCCGTGTTCGCCGCGAGCAGCTGCCGCCGGGCCGCGCGCGGGTCGGTCTCCTTGTGCGCCGTCATGTGGGCGGCGACCATGCCGGCGGTCACGGGGGTGGCGAAGGAGGTGCCGCTCCACTGCGCGTACCCCTCGAACATCACCTGGTCGGGCTTGGCGGAGGCCTTCTCGTCGCTCAGCACGCCGGTGTGGCGGGGGTGCCGGCAGGTGCAGCCGTAGCTGAAGCCGTAGCGGCAGGCGTCGTACGTGGAGTGCTGGTACACGTACGGGACGGGTGAGTCGAAGCCCGTGAGGGGGGCGGTGAGGCGCTCGCCGGGGGCGTAGACCTTCACCCAGGGGCCGTGGTTGGTGAAGCAGGCGCCGAACTCGCCGTCGCTGCGCAGCGCGCCGACCGACAGCACGGAGTCCTCCCAGCCGGGCAGGTCGGCGTAGGCGGCGGGCCAGAAGGGGGTGGCGCCGGCGTTGTTGCCGGCGACGGCTCCGTCTGGGACCCGCAGTCGATCATGGAGTATCCGTTCGCGTCGGGGCTGGTCCTGGAGCCGGAGCAGTACCGCGCGGGCCTGAACCCGCCCGGCACCCTGTCCGCGGCCGACAAGGAGTTCGCGCTGCGCTGGTATCCGCCGGCGGACACGGCGCCGCCCGCGCTGGTGCCCTTCCGCTCGGCGCCGCTCGGTCTCGGCCCCGGCGAGCAGGCGGACTTCGTCATCGACCCGCCGGAGACCCGCGCGTACACGCTGGGCACCTTCGGCGACAGCGACGCCGTCGTCGTGGTCTTCGAGGAGCGGGACGGGGAGCCCCGCTACCTCGCCGGCCGGGACGACGGGGGAACTCCGCACAACGCCACGATCAGCGCCCGGCTCGTCAAGGGCCGCCGCTACGTCGTCCGCGTACGCCTCTACTCCGCCTGGGGTTCCGGCGAGACGGCGGTGATGTGCTGGTGACGGCACACACGCGCCGTGCGGGCACCTGAGCCACAGTCCGGCGCCGGGGGATCGGTCGAGGACGTCGCCCATGGGGGTGGGTGATGTCCTCGGCCACGCCATGTGCGGGGAGTCATCACCTCTCGTGCACCGCCGGCGCGTGCGCCGCCATCCGCTCGTTCACGCCGAAGTCCGGCCGGGGCGGGGGGCGCACGGCCGACGGACGGGACGGCGGCGGGGGCCGCGCCGAGGGCGGCGGGGCGGACGCGGGGCGCACCGGCCGCGGCGGCGTGGATCCACCCCTGGGGTGAAGAGCGTTCAGCGGCGGTCGCGACCGGGCATCGTGCAAGGGAGGTCCTCGGCACGGAGGGACACCGGGCACGGCACGGGTGGGACGGGTGGGGTGGCGCGATGTGAATCGGCCGGCAATGGCGTTACCCCGCAAGGGGGTTGACCCCTACGCTTGCTCTCTCTCGCGCCCGTGAGCCGCATGTCCCACGGTTGCACATCCGTACCAGAAAGCGCACGCGGTGCCAGTGGCCCGGCTACGCTCACGGCGGAGCACCGGGGGATGGGGGGAGCCAGTGGAGACGTCCCGACGCAGCCGCGCGTGGCGGCCGAGACTGCCGAAGTCGGTTCCCGCCGTGCTGCTCGGCGCGCTGGGCGCCCTGGTCCTCGGGACGGTGATCGGCCTGGCGGCGGATCCCTCGCCCCTGGTCGGCACCACCGGGTACGTCTTCGCCACCGGCCTGCTGCTCGCCGTGGGGCTGTACGGCAGCACGTACGGCATCGACCTCGCGGACCTGCGCCGTGACCTGCGGGGCGTGGTGGCCGCCGTCACGCTGGGCGTCGTCCTCAAGGCGGGGATGGTCTCGGGCGTCATGGTCCTCGCCTTCGACCGGCCCGAATACCTGATCCTGGGCATCGTCGTCGCGCAGATCGACCCGCTGTCGGTGGCCGCCCTCAGCAGGGACGGGCACATGTCGCAGCGCGCCCGGTCGCTGCTGACGGCGTGGGCCTCCTTCGACGATCCGATGACGGTCCTGCTGACGCTGTACGTCGCCGGCTACGCCTACACGGCCGCGGGCCACGCGGGCACGCCGTCGGTGGTGGGCGGCGGTGCCCGCGGCTACGCCCTCGGACTGGTGCTCAACGCGCTGCTCCTGGCCGGTGCCCTGCTGGTGTGGTGGGCAGGCGGCAGGCTGTGGTCCGCGCGGGCGCGCAAGGAGCGCGAGGCGTCCGGGGAGCCGCCCGAGGAGCCCGGGAGCCCCCGGCGGCCGGCGACGCCCCTGGCCGCCCTGCTGGTCGTCGTCATGCTGCTGCTCGCCGCCGCGAACATGCTCATGCTGGCCGTGGCGGTGGCCGGACTGTTCCTGCGCGCGAAGGCGTTCGCCCGCCCCCTCGCGCGGGCGGTCGCCGGCGCGTTCCTGCTCGCCACCGCCCTGTTGGGCCTGTTCGTCGCCCAAGGGGTGTCGTTCGCCCCCGGGCTGCTGCTCGGTGCCGCGGCGTTCGCGGCGCAGGCGGTGGTGGCCATGCTGCTCATGCCCCTCTTCGTCCGGGGCCTGTCCGGAAGGGACCGGATCTTGCTGGGGATCGGCCAGCAGAACGGCCTCACGGCCGTGCTGCTCGCCCTCACCCTCGAACGCGACTTCCCGGGGACGGTCGGCATCGTCGCCCCGGCCGTGGTGACGGTCAACCTGCTGCACTACGGGACGCGGATCGCGTTCGGCTGCTGGTCCCGCCACCAGGCCGGAAAGCACCGGCAACCCGCCGCCGGGCAGGAGCGTCTCCCCCGGCCTCCGGCGGCCGGCGGCGGCAGAGCAGGCGGGGCACCGGCCCCGACGACCGACGGACTGCGGTCCTCCGCGTAGCCGGATGGAGTGCGGCGGCCCGGGCGGGCGGCGGCCAGGGGAACGGGGAGGCCGGATGGGTGAGCGGGGTGGGAGCGGGGGTCGTCGTCTCCACGGCTGGAAGCCTGTCGCGGCCGGGGTGTTGCTGCTCCTCCCCTTGACCGCCGGGCAGGCCGCCGCGGACAGTGGCAGGAGCGACGTCCGGCTGGTGTACTGCCTGGCCGACGAGCACCGGGGCGAACTGAGGGACGCGGCACTGCGGATCGGTGTGGTGCGGCGCCCGCAGGGGCCGGCCGGCGGTGCGGACGCCGTCGAGGTGCCGGGCCCGAAGGGCGGTGTGCGGTCGCTGGACGAGTGGGCCGAGAAGCACCGGGGCGACTTCGAGCGGGTCTGTGACGCGGTCATGGCCGCCGCGGGCGACCCGCCGGGGGCGACGGCGGACAAGGGTGGCGGCGGTCTGGGCGGGTACCTCGACGGGGTTCTCCTGCTGGCGACCGGTGCCGTCCTCACCCTGGTCGGACAGATGACCGAACGCAGGTCGGCGGAGCGGCGCACGTACGGCCGGCAACTGACGGCGGCGGTGCGGGAATTCCGGAGGATCGCATGGCTGTATCTCACGGCGTACGAGCAGGATCCCGAGACGGACCACAGCGAGGCCCTGAGGGCCCGGGAGGCGCTCTCCGGCCTCCTCGCCCTCGTGCCCGGCCCGGCTCCCCGCCGCGCGGCGGCCCGGCATCTGGCCGACTCCCTGCCCCTGGCGGACCCCCTGCCGCGCAGCCGGGACGGGCGACTCCTGCAACCGCACGAGAGAAAGAACGAGGCGGACGCCGTACGCACCACCGTGGACCGGCAGACGCGGGACGTGGCGGATCTGCGACGCCCCGCGCCCGTCTGGTGGCTGCGCGGATCACGGCACGGCGGCCGTCCCCCGAGCGCCGGAGGACAGCACGGATGACCAGCTCCGACTGGGCCAACCCCTACGGAGTGCGCAAACCGTACGGATCGAACGGCGCGAACCACGGCGACGGCGGTGAGAAGGGCGCGACGCTGAGCGCCGACCACCCCCTGGTGCCGTGGAAGCAGCCGGACCACGTGCACCAGTGGGTGGACGTGGACCACTCCCGGGAGGAACTGGACCGCTTCGTCAGGAACTGGCCCGACCTCGGCGAACTCCTCGACGCGAACGTGGGGCACGGCCGTGTGGTGATCGTGAGCGGGCCGCCCGGCATGGGCAAGACCACGCTCATCCACCGGTGCCTGTACGAGGTGCAGCAGCGTGTGGCGGCCACGGGCCCCTCCGCGGGAGACCCGCTCGCCGTGTTCGTGCCGACCGCGGGGCTGGAGAACGACGGCCGCCGCATCAGTGTCGACCCGGACGGGTCGTTCGCGCCGACCAGACTCATCAACGCCCGCATACGCAGCGAGATCACGAAGAAGCTCCTGCTCCACGAGTTCTCCGAGTCCCGGGTGCGGGCGATCACCGCGGAGGAGGATCCCTACCAGGCCTACGGCGAGATGAGCGATCTGCTGGTCCAGCGCAACGCGCTGCTCTTCGCCGTGATCCCGCACATACGGTGGAACGACGCCCACCTCAGGGCGGCGTTCCTGCGCACGTGTCTGAGCCATGCGCACACCAGGATCGTACTGTTCGTCGAAGTGAGCCACGGCGCGGCGGAGACGGCGCGGGAAGTGGCCGCCGCCCTCAGCGGTTCGGCGGCGGTCACCCATCTCGCGCTGCGCGAGCTGAACTCCGAGGACATCTGGAGGTTCAGCCGCAGCGCCCGGGCGGCGAACGGCGCACCGAACGGCCTGGTCGAGCCGGACAGGAGCTCCCTGATGGCAGCACACGACGAATGGAAGCCCTCCGACGTGCGCGAACTGCGGAAGGTCTTCCACTCGGCGGCGGACGCCCTGCGCCGCGCGCCGCACCCGTGGCCGATCGACGCCGACGCGCTCAGACCCCACTGGGAGCGGCGGCGGGCCGGCCGCGACGCCCTGCTCCGCCATCCGATCCTGCCCCGCTCCGGCGGCTGACGCCCGCCACGCCACCCCGACCGCGCCTGTCCGGATTCCGCAAGGAGTGCCATCGTGGCCGCAAACAGCGCAGACACCTGGTACAGCAACCCCTTCCCCCTGGTGCCGGTCGTGCGGCTCGGCCCCTCGGCGGATCTCGGCGAGGCACCGGTCGAGGCCGCGGACTCGGGCAACGCCCATGTCCCCACCCAGATCCTCACCGAACTCCAGGACCTGGTGCGCGACTACCTCCGCGACCGGCCCCGGGGCGGCCGGCGGGGCCGGGCGATCGCGGTGGTCGGGGAGTTCGGCCTGGGCAAGAGCCACGCGGCGCGCGAGGTCTGCAACGAGCTGGCCCGTCCGGACGGCCCCGCCCTGTGGATCGTCGACGAGCCGGTGCAGGACTTCGGCCGGATGTACCGCGACCGGCTGCGCGGCCCGGCCGACACCCCGGAGGGCCGTGCCGCGTTCGAGGAACTCGTCCGGGACTACTACGCCTATGTGACAGCGGTCCGGGTCGGCGAGCAGAGCTCCGGCCCACGGCCGGGACGGCCGGACGGCGTCCCCCTCGACGACATCGCCCTGGACGACATCGCCACCGGGCTGCGCGACCGCGTCCTCGACCCGGACAAGGTGGTCTCCGCGCTGCGCTACGACCCCGAGGTGCTGCACGCCGATCTGCGGGTCACTCTCGGCGAGGTGACGGAGCACCGCAGGTTCGCCACCGCGCTCGCGCTGCTCCAGGACCCCCGGTTCACGTCGATGGTGTGGGCGTGGCTGACCGGTGACGAGCCCGCCCAGCAGTTGCGGGAACGCGGCATCAGGGACGCCGTGAGCGGCATCGACCCGGTCTTCGACGCCCTGGCCGTCCAGGGCTTCCTGCACGGCCGGGTCGGCAAGCCGTACGTCCTGCTGATCGACTCGCTGGAGAAGGTGCTCGACTGGCCGGAGGAGCCCCGGCGTACGTTCGTGGACGCCTTCGAGCGGCTGGTCAACGTCTATGTGAGCCGGGGCGGCCTGCTGGTGTTCTGCACCTCGCCGCGCGGGCTCAACGCGTTCCGCCCGAGCCTGCACGAGCGGGTGGTGCAGCTGTGGCCGACCCGGTTCACCGCGGAACTCACCGCGGAACTCGTCGCCGAGTACTCCGGTTCCGGTGCCCGTCCCGCCCCCGGCGCGGGCGCGGAGGCGAGGGAGCGCTGGCCCTCGCCCTTCGGTTCCGAGTCGGTCGTGATCCTTCAGGAGCTCACCGGCGGGGTGCCCCGGGAGATCCTCAAGACCTGCCATCACGCCTGGCAGTTGAGCGAGGACGGCCACGGGGCGGTCCGGGAGGTGACCGCCGCGACCGTGCTGCGAGCCGTGCGCGGCCTGCACGACAACGTCTCCGCGGACCAGGTGCTCGCCACCATCCACGACGCGCTGGCCCTCGGGCAGTGGCGCATCGCGTCGAGCGACCCGGTGCCGGCGCGGGCTGCCGCCGCCGGCGAGCCGCTGGTGGCGTACTGGCTGGAGCCCGTGCCGAACGCCTACATCGCGATCGTGGTCACCCCGTCGGTGCTCGTCGCGGACGACGAGGAGCGCATCACCGCGCGCGTCCGGGCCCTGCGCAGCGCGCTGCATCCGGCCCGGGCCGAGGTGCTGCTCGTGGTCAACGGCCATGTGTCGCGGACGATGCGGGACCGGCTGGCGCGCTCGCTCGGCTCCCAGCCCCTGGTGTACCGCCCGGGCGACTTCCCGCGCGCCGTGAACGAGGCGCTGGACCGGCTGCGCACCCGGCTCACGCAGCTCCGCCAGGAGGCCGATCTCGCGGACCTGACCAGCGAGCTGCGCAGTGCGCTCGGCGAGCACAGCTCCCAACTGGGGCAGCTGCGCCGCACGGTGAGCGATCTGGCCCGGCGCGACCTGGTCGCGGCGGCGCCCGGCCCGGCCCGTTCGACGCTGCCGGAGCCCGTCGAGGTGCGGTTCGAGGAGGTGTTCGCGCTCCTGGACGCGGCCGTGGAGCGGCTGGCCGGCCGCCCGCCCGGCGGGGACCTGCGGGGCGGCCCGCCGCTGCGGCCGGGGCGGGCCGATCTGGCGGCGCTGGGCTGCGCCACCCTGGTCCGGCAGCTGACGGAGCGGTTCCGCACGGGCGCCGACGCCTGGTACCGCGCCGCCTCGCCCGGCGCGCCGAGCGAGGAGCAGTGGGCGCGGCTGCGGCGGGTCTGCCGGGAGTACGAGACGGCGGTCGAGGTGCTGCCCGTGCAGTCCCTGGGCAGTTCCGGCCCGGCGCACCGGCCGACCCCGGCGCGTGCGGTGGAGGCGCTCGCCGACGAGGTGTGGGGCGGGCTGGTCAGTGCCGTCCGGGCTCCGTGATCTCCCGCAGCGCGCCCGCCAGCGCGTGCAGCCGGCTCTCCGCGTGGGCGACCTGCCGCTGGTCCAGCGTCACCCCGAGGACGTAGTCCCTGGGCGACAGCCAGGTCACGTAGACGGAGCCCTCCTGGACGTCCAGGACCAGGCGGTCGGCGGGCGGCGGCACCACCAGCCGCAGGGCGTCGGTCAGCCGGGCGAGATGGCCGCGCAGGCTCTGGGCGAGGTCGCGGTAGGCGGTGCGGCGGGAGCGCACGCTGGTCTCCAGGAACCGGGGTCCGAGCTCGGGGTTCTCGAAGACGTCGCCGGCGCAGACGAGTTTCCAGTCTCGGTAGAAGGCGGCGTAGTGCAGGTCGACGGTGTTGACGTGGCCGCCCCACAGGGCCCGCAGCCGCATCTCGGACAGGCTGTCGTGCGCGGCGACCGCCGTACCGAAGTCGATCCGCAGCTTCTCCTTGTGCTCCGGCAGCGGTTCCGGGGGGTCCGTCACACCGCCGGGCAGTTCGTCGGGCAGGTGGTGCACCTGGGTGCGGATGGCGGAGACGAGGGCGTTCATGGCCGCGTCCGCGGCGGGCATCCCGCCCGGCGTGTCGGTGAGCGCGGACAGGTACTCCCCCGGCTTGACCCGGCCGCCCCACAGGCCGCCGCGCGCGTTGGCGAGCACGACGCGCATCAGCTCGCCCGTGCCCAGCGGCCGCATCCGCGCGCCCAGGTCCTGCGTGCACAGCAGGAGCCGGCTGCCGGGCAGGGCCTCGTTGGCGAGGTCCTCGCCCCCCACGGTGACGAGACTGCTCAGCGGGGGGCAGCCGGTTCTGCGGACGACGAAGTCGATGATGCCGTTGCTGTAGTGGGAGACCGACCGGAGGGCGGGGACGCCGGTGAAGGCCGCCTGGCACAGCTCGGTTATCCGGCCGTGGCCCTCCGGGGACCAGTGCGGCTCGGTGAAGAGTTCGGTCTCCGGATGCGGGGCTGCTGCCACGTACGCTCACCTTTCCGTCGGGGAGCCGTCGGGCGACGGCGCCGGGCCTGGATGCCGGGCCTGGGGCCCCAGGGCCCTTGATGGCCCTAGATGCCGGGCAGTTCCAGATCGATGTCGAAGTCCCTGGCCGGGGCGGTGGCCCCGGTGTTCCGGGAGGTGAGCCGGGCGTGGTGGGCCTTCACCCGCCGTCCGTCCGGGCGATGCCCCATGTCCAGGTCCCGCAAACGGCGCAGGGCGCGCTCGGCGAGGCCGGCCGCCTCCTCGGTCCGGCCGGCCGCGGCGAGGGTGGCCGCGAGGGAGTTCTCCGCGGCGGACACCCAGGCGTGGCTGTCGCCGAGCCGGTCCGCCAGGAGGTTCAGCGCGGCCCTGCCGGTGGCCTCGGCCTCGTCGAGGGCGCCGGTGGCCCGCAGGTACACCCCGTGCCGGACCCCGGACAGTCCCGAGTAGGGGTGCCAGGCGCCGAGCGTGTTCTCCAGCGCGCGGCCGCAGCGGCGGGCCTCGTGCTCGGCCTCGTCGTGCTTGCCGAGCGCGTGCAGATCGGCCGCCAGGCTGAAGCGGCAGCGCAGGGTGTCCATGTGGTCGGCGCCGAACCGGCCGGTGGACTCGGCGAGCACCCACCGGTCGCGTTCGAGGGCCTTCTCGTAGCCGTAGACCGTCTCGTGGGAGCGGGCGGAGTTGTAGGTGATGCGCCGTTCGCTGACGGCCAGGCCGAGTTCGATGTTGAGCCGGATGCCGGTCGCGACGTCGCCGTGCCGGTGCAGCCACTGCCGCAGCAGGTCCTGGGACTCCGCGTCGCGGCCCACCGCCCGGTAGACCCAGGCGAGCAGGTCGGCGAAGCGCCAGACGGCCGGGTCGTCCTCGCCGCCGGCGGCCTGGCGGTAGCGGAACCGGGCGAGGAGCCGGGCCAGCACCTCGGGGGCCCGCCCGCTCAGGGCCTCCGTGAACGCGAGGTTGTGCTCGGCCTGGAGGGTCGCGCGGTGCTGCGGGCCGAGCAGCAGGGTGAGGCCCTCCAGCACCGGCCGGGCCTGGAACAGCGCGTCGGAGAACCGGCCGAGGGAGCGCAGGACGGCACCGTAGGAGTCGGCGGACAGCAGCGTTCTCGGGTGCAGCGGGCCGAGCAGTCTGCGGTGGCCGCGCAGGGCCTGTTCGGAGAGCCGGCGGGCTTCCTCGTAGGCGCCGTTGAGGCGGTGGGCGCGTGCCGTGAGGTTGAGCAGGCGCAGGTACTCCGGTGACGGGTCGTCACCGTCCGGGCCCCAGGCGGCCTGCGCGCGGTCGGAGATGTCGAGCAGGCGGGCCAGGTCGGCGGTCTCGCCGCGCTGGCTCAGGGCGTTGAGGTGGCGCAGCAGGGAGCGCCGGACGCGGGGGCGGGGGTCCTCCCACAGGCGCAGCGAGTACACCTCGCGGGCCCAGTCGGCGGACAGGCCCCGGTTCTCGTCCGGGGTGAACTCGGCGAGGGTGCCGCGCAGCACCTGCTCGATGTGGGCGCGCTCGGCCGGATCCATGCCGGCGCGGACCGCGTCCCGGACGGCGTGGTGCTGCCCGAGGGGCTGGTCGGTCCGGTCGAAGTCGACCTCCAGGAGCCCGACCCGGGACAGGGCCCACAGGGCGACGCTCACCATGTGCTCGTCGGGCAGCCAGGTGCCGGCCGAGGACCGGCGCTGCGGCACTCCGCCGGGGTCGGGGGCCGCGGTGTCGTCACGGGCCAGCTCGGACAGGATGCGCCGTGAGCGCAGGAGTTCGAGCCCCATGCCCCGTCCGGTGAGCAGGGAGGCCGCGTTCAGCAGCCAGTCGAGGGCGTCGCTGGTGCGGCTCTCGGCGCGCCAGGCGGCGGCGCCCGGGGTGTGCAGCACGGTCTGCCGGGCCACCCGCACCATGACCGCCACCGGCGCGGCGGCGCCCTCCTGTTCGAGCAGGGCCTGCTGGGCGGTCCGGTACTCGGCGAGGAGGTGGGCCACGGCCGCCCGGGCCGCGGCCTGGTCGCCCATGCTGTCGTCGCGCCGGTGCGCCGCGGCGCGCTCGGCGAGGCAGAGGGCGGCGATGCGCAGGGCGAGCGGGACGAAGCCCAGGACCTGCCCGACCCGCTGGGCCTGCTCCTCGTCGATCTCCGGGAGCCGTTCGTCCAGCACGGCCCGGCATTCGGCGGGCGACAGGGGCGGCAGGGAGAAGGCCGCCATGTCCGCCGTGGCCGGGGCGGTGCGGCTGGTGATCAGCACGTGTCCCCGGGCGTGCGGTGTGGGCAGCAGCTCCCGCAGCCCGTCGGGCGTCTCGGCGCCGTCGTAGACGAGCAGCCAGCTGTGCGTGTCGGTGCGGGAGAGGTGGTCGAACAGCTCCGGGGAGGCGCCGTCGCCGGTCGTGACCAGGTCCAGCCGGCCGGCGAGCCGGTTCAGGCCGCGGCGGGCGCGCGGGATCTCCCAGGAGCGCACCCACCACACCACGTCGTAGGCGGAGCCGAAGCGGTGGCACAGTTCCCGGACGGTCTCGCTCTTGCCCCAGCCGCTGGCGGCGTGCACGACCAGCGGGGTGTGGGCCCGCCCGGCCGCGTGCAGTTCCTCCAGGAGGCTGCCGAGGACGTCGTCCCTGCCGACGAAGCCGCTGTAGCGGGGGGCGACGTTGGTGACGGCGGGCAGCCGCGGGAACCGCGCGCCGGGCGTGCCGTCCGCCGGGGGCGGCGCGCCGAGCCCGAGCCCGGAGTAGAGCCGCCGTACGGCCTCCTCCTCGTCGGTCCCGCGCAGGTCGATGAGCTCGTGGTGGGCGGCCCCGGGGTCCGGGAACGGCTCGTCGGCCAGGACAATCCGGACGTCGGGGTGCGACAGCGCGGCGAGCTGGGCCAGCGCGGCGTGGTCCATGTCGGCCGGGGAGAGGAACAGCAGGGCGGTGCCGGGGGCGGGCCGGTCGCCGGAGTAGGCGTCCTGGGCGCGCAGTTCGGTGCGGATGCCGCCGCGCCGGAACTGGTCCTCCAGCCAGGCGGCCCAGGGGGCGTGGCGCTGGGAGTGGACGAGGGTGACCCGGCTGAGCGGTACCGGCCGCCGGTTGCGGAGCCAGTCGGCGAGCCGCTCGTAGTAGGGGCGCAGCCCGGTCACCGAGCCCTCCGGCTCGCTCTCTACGGCGAGTTGCCGGGTGTCGAGGTAGAGCGGGTGGTACGGGATCTCCAGGAAGGCGAGCTCCGAGGTGCGGGAGGTCCGCGAGAGGGGGCCGAACTTGCGGCGGACCCGTTCGCGCGCGCCGCGCAGCCGGTCGTGCGACTCGACGTTGCTCTTCAGGCCGAGGGCCAGCAGCCGCACCGGTCTGTCGGAGCGGCCGCCGCTCATCTGCTCGGCCAGGGCCGCGGCGCCGTCGATGGACCAGGCGGTCATCGCGAAGCAGAGCACCAGCGCGTCGGCCAGGGACCCGAGCCTGCCCTCGGGCGGCGCGCCCGGCGCGTCGGGCAGCGGGGCTTCGACGAGGACGTGGTCGTAGCGCAGGACGTCTTCATCCGAGGCGAGAGCGAGCAGCCCGGCCGCGTCCGGCCGCGCCACCCAGGCGATCCGCCCCGGCACGGCCTCGGGAACTGGCGCGCGAAGCGGTACGCCGGTGACGGGCCCGGGCACGGCATCACCTGCCGATGTGCCGGTGTCGGGCCTGGGCGCTTCTGTGGCGGCCCCTGACACTGCATCACCCGCCGAGGTGCTGGTGGCATTCCCGGGCGCTTCTTCACCCGCCGAGGTGCCGGTGGGGGGCCTGGGCGCTTCCTCACCCGCCGACGTACCGGTGACCGGCCCGGGCGCTTCCTCACCCGCCGACGAGCCGGTGCCGGGCCGATGGGCGGCATCACCCGCCGAGGTGCTGGTCGCGCGCGTGGCCGCCCCCTCACCCCTCGGCGGGCCGGGCGCCGGTTCGCCCGCCGGTGTGGCGTTGGCGCGGCCGTCGACGATCAGGACGCTGCGGTTGCCCGCGGCGAGCAGGTCCGCGACGTTGCGCACGGTCGTGCTGACGCCGAGGTTCTCCGCCGTGGAGCAGAAGAGGGCGAACCGTCCCGAGCGGTCGGCTGTGTGGATGTCGGGCATGGCCACTCCGCTTCGGACGGCAGGTGCTGGACGGTGGGGCACGACAGTCAGGGACGGTCAGTATAGGGCGGGTTGCCCCTGATCAGCCGGTTTCGCACGGAACGGCGGCGTCGGCGCGCGCGGCCGGTCACTGGCTCTCGCTGAACCCGGTGACGAAGGGGTCGCCCGCGGTGCGCCCCGTCCGCAGCCGGCGCAGGGTCTCCCCGAGCACGGAGGGCGGCAGCGCGGCGAGGTCGTCCAGCGGTACGTCGGTGAGGTCCAGCACGACGGACTCCAGGGTGGCCTCGCCCTGCCCGGTACCCGCTTCCTCGAGCTCTGCCATGGCCCATCCTCCGCGGTTTCGCATGGAACGGCGGCGTCGGCGCGCGTGCCCAGTGTTGACGTCCCCACGGGGCGGCCCACGAAACCGGCTACTTTCGGGCGGCGGCCCCCCGGGACGACGGATTCTCGATGTTGACGGTCTGTCACCGCCGCCGAATACTGAGCCAAATGGCGTGGGCCGGCCGGGCGGGCACCGGGCCGGTCGGCATGCGAACCGGGGGGTACGTATGAATCGACTGCGCCATGCGGAGCCGCCGTGGCCGGTCGCAGCCGACGTCGTGGCGAGGGAGGCGGCCGGCTGGGTGCCCGCGCCGTTCCACTCCTTCGTGCTGAAGGTGCACAGCCGCTGCGACCTCGCCTGCCAGTACTGCTACATGTACCGCTCGCACGACCGGAGTTGGCGCGAGCAGCCCCGCACCATGCCGCCGGACACGCTCGACCGCACGGCCGAGCGCATCGCCGAGCACCTGGCGGCGCACGGGATCCGCGAGGCCGGGGTGGTCCTGCACGGAGGCGAGCCCCTGCTCGCCGGCGAGACCGCGCTCGGCCGCGCCGCCTCGGTCCTGCGCGCCGCGGCCGGCCCCGGTGTACGGCTGCATCTGACGCTCCAGACCAACGGCGTACGGCTGACCGAGCGCTGGCTCGACCTGTGCGCCGCGCACGGCATCCGCGTCTCGGTCAGCCTGGACGGCGACCGCGCGGCCCACGACCGGCACCGCCGCGGCGCCGACGGACGCGGCAGCCACGCCCGGGTCGCCGCCGCCGTGCACCGGCTGGCCGAGGGACCCCACCGTGAGCTGTTCGCGGGCCTGTTGTGCACGATCGACCTGCGCAACGACCCGGTGCGCTGCTACGAGCACCTGCTGACGTACCGCCCGCCCGCGGTGGACTTCCTGCTGCCGCAGGGCAACTGGCACACTCCCCCGCCGGGACTGCGCCCCGGCCTGCCGGGCACGCCGTACGCGGACTGGCTGTGGCGGGTGTTCGAGCGGTGGTACGGCGCGCGGCGGCGGGAGACCCGGGTGCGGCTGCTCGAGGACCTGATGACGCTGCTGCTCGGCGGCTCCCCGGAGACGGAGGCGCTGGGCCTGGCGCCGGTGCGGTACGCCGTGGTGGAGACGGACGGTTCGCTCGCGCAGGACGACACGCTGCGCACCGCCTACCCCGGCGGCCCGAGGACCGGGCTGCACGTACGGGACGACTCGTTCGACGCGCTGCTGCGCCACCCGGGCGTCGCGGCCCGCCAGTGGGGCGTCGACGGCCTGTCCGCGCAGTGCCGCGCCTGCCGGCTGCGGCGGGTGTGCGGGGGCGGCCACTACGCCAACCGCTACCGGCCGGCCACCGGGTTCGCCAACCCCAGTGTGTACTGCGCCGATCTGGCCGCTCTGATCACGCGGGTCAGGGAGCGGCTGGCCGGCGACCTGGACCGGCTGCGCAGCGCCCCGGCGGAAGCGGCATGAGGCCCGTGCCGCTCCGTATGCCCGGCAGGCTCTTCACCGCGCTCGCGACGGGCGGGGGCGGGGCCGAGGCCCTGGACCTGCTCGCCCGCGCCGAGTACAGCCGCCGCCTGGCCTGCGCCCACGCGGTCACGGAGGCGGCGCGTGACATCGGCGGTGGCGTGGCCGACGCGGCCGGGCAGGCCTGGGAGCTGCTCGCGGCCGCCCACCGGGCCGATCCCCGGGCGGTGTCGGCGGTTCTCACGCATCCGTCGACGGGCACCGCGCTGTTCGGCCTGCTGGCCCGCCTGGACCGCGTCGCCGAGGGCGGTCCCGGGACCGGACCGGCGGGTGAGGTACCGGTCCACTGGTTCAGCGCCCTGGCCGCGGCCGCCGCGGTCCGCGCGGGCGTGTCCGTACGGGTGCGGTGGCCCCTGACGACGGACCGGGTCTTCCTGCCCTCGCTCGGCGGAGCCCGCTTCCCCGGTGCGCGCCCGGGCGATGTGGCCGAGGTGTCGGTCGACGCCGCCGGGGAGGCCCTGATCGGGGTGACGGGACGGCGTTCGGTGCCCGGCCCGGTCGCGGTGCCGGACTCCCGCACCGGCTCGGCGGGACGGTGGCAGGCGGCGCACTGCCTCACGCTGCTGGACACGGGTGCGCCCCTGCTCCTGGACGACGTGGACCCGCTGCGCTTCCCGGGCGTGCCGGAACGGCCGCTGGGGCTGACAGCGGACGAACTGCGCTGGTGGGAGATCATGGTCGAGGAGGCCTGCGGGCTGCTCCGCGCCGACCACCCGGAGACCTACGCCGAACTCGCAGCCGGGCCGCGCACGTTGGTGCCGCTGGGCCGCACGGGCAGCTTCAGCGGCAGCAGCGCGGAGGCGTTCGGCTCCATGGCGCTGTCCCCGCCGCGCACCGGGCGGGGCCTCGCCCTCTCCCTCGCCCACGAGTTGCAGCACAGCAAGTTCGCCGCCGTCCTGCACCTGTTCGACCTCTTCGAGCCCGGCGGCGAGGAGCGCTACTACGCGCCGTGGCGCCCCGACCCCCGGCCCCTGCTCGGCCTGTTCCACGGGGCGTACGCGCACCTGGGGGTGGCGGAGTTCTGGAACCGCCGCCGAGCCGTCGAACAGGATCCGGAGGAACTCGCCCGGGCCCAGGCCCAGTTCGTCCGCTGGCGCACGGGCGCCCGGGAGGCCACGGAGGTCCTGCTGTCCTCCGGCCGCCTCACGCCCCTCGGGCAGCGCTTCGCGGAGACGATGCTGACCACGCTCGACGGCCTGTGCCGCCTCCCGGTACCCGCCGACGCCCGCCGCCGGGGCCTGGCCCTGGCGGCCGAGCACCGGGCGGAGTGGGTGCGCAGGAACGGCGTGCCGGAGGCACTGCTGATCTGACGGACCGCGAGGAAGAGCAGGGGCGCATTCGGTCGGCCGCGCATCCGGAAGGTGTGCACGGGGTCTGGGCCAGTGACTCCAAGCGGGGCTAGCGTGCCCTGCATGTCACTCATAATCGACATATTCGCACCGGCGCTCGTCATCGTCGCCATCGCCGGGTCCGTGACTGCCGCTGCTTGGCTGACGAGACGTTGGCCATAGTGCGCCCCGCCGTCCGACTTGCTGAGCCGTGAGAGGTACGTCCCCGAAATGACCGAGGGCCCCGTCCCACCGAAGTGAGACAAGGCCCTGACCTGGGAAGACTTCCCAGGCTCACCGTCGGGACGACAGGATTTGAACCTGCGACCCCTTGACCCCCAGTCAAGTGCGCTACCAAGCTGCGCCACGTCCCGATGCGCCTCGCGCGGGTGAAACCGCGTGATCGCGCAGGTCAACCCTACCGCATAGGGAGAGGGGACTCGGTTTCGCTGCCCTGGGGGCGGGGGGTGCGCAGCGGGTACGGGCCGGGCACCGGCTCGCCGGGCTCCGGGAATTCGTCCCGGGGTCCGCGCCGGCGGCCGATCTGCGCCCCGGTCCAGCCGGCGAGGCTCACCGTCGAGACGGCGACGGCGAGGACGGCCCACCAGGGGAGTTCCGCCTTGGTCGCGTGTCCGGCGCAGGCCGCGACGGCCAGGAGCGCCGTGACGGCACCTCCGGTCAGTCCGGCTCGCCGGGTGGGTCGGTGCGTCTCGTCCACCTGCTGCTCCCCCTTCACCTGCGCGCTCGTACACCCGGACATCTCAACGCCTGGGCATATGCCGCAAACAATACGCGAGTCGGCGGGAACTCCCGACCAGGGCATAGGGGTTGAGACGGAGCGAGACGGACATCGGGCGGCCCAACTCAGCCGGCGGCGGTGTCGGGTGGCGGCCCCGTCGTCCCCCGGATCTCCAGCGTCGGCGCGGCCAGATGGAGCCGCCCCTCGCCCCCGGGCCGCTCGAAGCGGTCGAGGAGGAAGCGGGCGGCGCGGCGGCCGACCTCGTGGCCGGCATTGTCGACGGTGGTGAGCCACAGATGGCGCAGCCGGGAGACGCTCGTGTTGTCGTAGCCGACGACGGACACGTCGTGCGGGACGCGCAGACCGAGTTCCTCCGCCGCCGACAGGGCGCCGACGCAGGTGATGTCGTTGACGGCGAAGACGGCGGTGGGGCGGTCGGGGCGGCTCAGGAGGCGGACCGTCGCGCGGTAGCCGCCCTCCTCGGTCATGTCGCCGGTCTCGACGACGGCCCGGTCCGCGAGGCCGTGCGTCCGCATCGTCGCCTCGAAGCTGCGGCGGCGCAGGTCGCCGACGGCTCCGTAGCCGGCCAGGTGCGCGATGCGGCGGTGGCCGAGGCCGATGAGGTGCTCGGTGACCAGCCGGGCGCCCTGCTCGTCGTCGCCCGCGACCTGGTCCACGCCGGGCGGCACCGGCTCGCGGGCACCGGCCAGGACGACCGGTATCCGCTCGGCGACCGCGCCGAGGGCCGCCGGGTCGGGCAGGGTGCCGACGACGACCAGGCCGTCGACGCGCAGGTCCAGCAGCGGGTCGGCCGGGTCCTGGCCGGTGCGGCGGTTGAGGCGGGCGTCGGCGAGCAGCATGTGCAGGCCGCCCGCGTGCAGGAGGGAGTTCAGGCCGTCGAGGAGGTCGACGAACCAGGGGTTGCGCAGGTCGTTCAGGAGGACGCCGACGGTGCGTGTGCGCTGCTCGCTGAGGCTGCGCGCGGCGGCGTTGGGCCGGTAGCCGAGTTCCCGGGCGGCCCGCAGCACGGCGTCCCGCTTCTCGGGGCGCACCTGGTCGGAGCCGCGCAGCACCAGGGAGACCAGCGACTTGGAGACGCCGGCCCGTTCGGCGACGTCTCGGATGGTCGGCGGTCTCATGGGATGGACCGTTCCACGGAGGGCTCCGGCTTGTCAAAGGGTTGACACCAGCGGAAAGCACGTCCCAGGGTGGCCTGGACAGGTTCTGGAACGGTCCAAAGAGGGGCTCTCATGGTGGACACGCTCGGCGTCGCCGTCGTCGGATTCGGCTGGATGGGGCGGGTGCACACCCAGGCCTACGCGCGCGTGCGGCACCACTATCCGCGGCTGCCCCTCGTTCCGGAACTGGTGACGGTCGCCGAGGAGGTGCCGGGCCGGGCGGAAGAAGCCGCCGCGCAGTTCGGGTTCGCCTCCACCACCCGTGACTGGCGCGAGGTGGCCGCCGACCCGCGGGTGAAGGCGGTCAGCATCACCGCGCCGAACTTCCTGCACCGCGAGATCGGCGTCGCCATGGCCGAGGCGGGCAAGCACATCTGGATCGAGAAGCCGGTGGGACTGACCGCCGAGGACGCCCGCGCCGTGGCGGACGCGGTGGCCGAGGCAGGCGTGCAGGGCACCGTCGGCTTCAACTACCGCAACGCGCCGGCCGTCGAGGCGGCCCGCGAGCTGATCGCCTCCGGGGAGATCGGCACGGTCACGCATGTCCGGATCCGGCTCTTCAGCGACTACGCGGCCCATCCCGAGGGCGCGCTGACCTGGCGGTACGAGCGGGAGCGCGGGGGCAGCGGAGTACTCGGCGATCTGGCGTCGCACGGCGCGGATCTGGCCCGGTTCCTGCTCGGTGACATCGCGTCCCTCACGGCCGACGCGGCGATCTTCCTCCCGGAGCGGGCCCGTCCCACCGGCGCGACGGCGGGCCACAGCCGCGCCTCGGGCGGTGAACTCGGCCCGGTCGAGAACGAGGACTACGTCAGCTGCCTGCTGCGCTTCGCCTCCGGGGCGCGCGGTGTCCTGGAGGCCTGCCGGGTCTCGGTCGGCGAGCAGAACAACTACGGCTTCGAGGTGCACGGCACGAAGGGAGCCGTGTTCTGGGACTTCCGCCGCATGAACGAGCTGGGGATCAGCCGCGGTACGACCTACCAGGACCAGTCCGTCAGCACGGTGTACGTCGGCCCGGGCCACGGCGAGTTCGCCGCGTTCCAGCCGGGCGCGGCGAACGCCATGGGGTACGACGACCTGAAGGTCATCGAGGCGTACCGCTTCCTGCGCTCCGTCGCCGAGGGCACCCCGCACGGAGCGACCCTCACGGACGCCGTGCACAGCGCCGCCGCCCTGGACGCGATGAGCCGGTCGGTGCGCAGCGGTGCCTGGGTGACCGTGTAGGCACCGCCCGGAGGTGTCCTCAGGACCACCACGGATCCGGCCCCCAGGCCCAGGGACGGCGAGCCCCGCAGGCGGCAGGCTTCTCGGTACCGGCGAATCCGCCGGACCCAGCCTCACCGACCTCTCGGGGGACTCCCATGTCCGAAGCCTTCTTCCGGCGTCTGACCGGCCTGGCGGGCCTCACCGCCGCGGCCGCCCTGATCATCGGAGTGCCGCTCTACTTCGTCTACTCGGGCCCGCCGCCGGACTCCAACGTCCTGGCCAGGCTGCTGTTCCAGATCGTCGCGCTCACGTCCCTGGTGGTGTTCGTGACGGCGTTCCGCGAACTGGTCAGGCGGGTCAGCCCCGCGTACGACTGGGCCGGCTTCCTGGCCTTCGCCACCGGGCTGGTGTACGCGACGATCGTCCTGGTCTCCAGCGGCCTGGAGGCCGGCGAGGTCATCGCCAGCGACCGCGTGATCGATCCGACCATCGAGGTCAGCGGTACGTACATCCTCTACGGGTCGATCTCCCGGCTGATGCTGGCGCTCTTCCTGACCGCGCTCGGCTACGTCGTCACCCGCACGCGGCTGCTGCCGCGCTGGACCGGCCGGTCGGCGTACGTCCTGGCGGCGGTCAACCTGGCGTTCGTGCCGTCGCTGTTCTTCGGCAACGACCCCGCCGACTTCTACGCCGCGAACGGCTGGGGCACGACGGCCTCGATGGGCGCCCTCCTCAGCTACTGGCTGCTGGCCTTCGGCGTCTCGGCGTACCGGAGCGCCGGGCGCCCGGCCCTGTCCCGCTGAGCACCTGTCCGCGCGGGCGACGGTCACCCGGCCGTCGCCTGCGGCGGCATGTTGTACGGCGTCACCACCTGGATCGCCGAGGGCAGGATCGGCCCCGCCGGCGGCAGGGCGCCATGGGCGCGCATCACGGTGTGGCAGGCCTCGCGCACGTCCTGGCGGAGGTCGTGGTGGAGCACGGCGGACAGGCGGTGCTCGCGCAGCAGCCGGGTGTTGTCGTGGTCGAGGTCGTGCGCGACGAACACCGCGCACTCGCGGCCGAGGTCGTCGAAGGCCTGCAGCGTGGCGATGTTGCCGCCGCCGATCGAGTACACCGCGCGGATGTCCGGGTCGCGTTCCAGCGCGGCCCGGACCAGGTCGTACTGGGTGGCGTCCAGGCCCTGCCCCTCGGCGATCTCGACCAGCGTGCGCTCCGGGTGCCGGGCGCGCATGACGCCCCGGAAGCCCATCTCGCGCTCCTCCTCGTTGCGGAAGAAGCCGCTGCTGAGGCTGGTCAGGATGTTGCCCGGGCGGTCGCCGAGCCACTGGCCCATCAGGTACGCGGCCGTCGCCCCCGCCGCCCGGTCGTCGATGCCGACGTAGGCCAGGCGGGCGCTGGCGGGCAGGTCGGTCACCAGGGTCACGACCGGGATGCCGGCGGCTTCGAGACGGCCGACGGCGGCGGTGACCTCGGGGACGTCCGGGGCCTTGAGGATCACGCCCTGCGAGCCGCGCCGGGCGATCCGGTCCAGGGTCCGCACCAGCTCCCCGACCGGGCCGGTCTCGCGGAAGTGGAAGCGGGAGCGCAGCACCGCCGGGTGCAGGGCCGGCAGCTCGGCCTCCAGGGCGGCCCGGATCGCGGTCGTGAAGCGCTCCGGCGCCTGCATCACGATGTCGACCATGAACGTCCGGCCCACGAGCCGGACCTGGGTGCGCTGCCGGTCCAGGTCGGCGATGGCCTGATGGACCTCCCGTGCGGTGCTCTCGCGCACGCCTCCCCTGCCGTTCAGGACGCGGTCGACGGTCGCCTCGCTCAGGCCCGCCTGACGTGCGATCTCCCGGATCGGGAAGGGATGGCCCATGCGCCGGCTCCTTGAGGGGTTTTTGATGGCTCGCTGCTGGTTGTTCGAGGGGTTTGTACTGACAAGAATGACAGGGCTGCGTCGCTCGTGATCCCCGAAGGGACGACGATGTCCTTCACTTCCGTATCCCACCGTGCCTGGCTGTCCGAGCACGACTGCGACCTCGACGCGTTCCGCGCGCTGGTCGAGCAGGCGACGGACCCCGCCGACTATCCGCACGCCTCCGCCGTCGAGCGGAACGTGCCGGTCTACGACGCCGGCCTGCTCGAAGGCGACCGCCTGGTCCAGGCCGAGCTGGTGCGGGCTCTCGCCGACGGGCCCGGCATCGTCGTCTTCCGCGGCGCCTTTCCCGACCCGGACGTCGTGGACCGGGCCACCGCCGTGTTCGAGGCCCTGATCGCCGAGCAGCGCGCCTCGGGCGCGACGGCCGGTGACCACTTCGCCGCGCCGGGCGCCAACGACCGGGTGTGGAACGCGCTGGAGAAGACGGCCCTGTACGACGCGGAGGTGTTCGCCGACTACTACGCCAACGAGGTGCTCGCGCTGGTCTCCACGGCCTGGCTGGGCCCCGGCTACCAGGTCACCTCCCAGCTCAACGTGGTCAACCCGGGCGGTGCCGCCCAGACCGCGCACCGCGACTACCACCTGGGCTTCCTGTCGAACGAGACGGCCGCCGCCTACCCGGCGCACGTGCACCGCCTCTCCCCCGTGCTGACCCTCCAGGGCGCGGTCGCGCACTGCGACATGCCCGTGGAGTCCGGGCCGACGATGTACCTGCCGCACTCGCAGAAGTTCGAGCCGGGCTATCTCGCCTGGCGGCTCCCGGAGTTCCGGGCGTACTTCGAGGCGCACCAGGTGCAGCTGCCGCTCGCCAAGGGCGACGCGGTCTTCTTCAACCCGGCCCTCTTCCACGCCGCCGGCACCAACCGCTCGGCGGACATCCGGCGCATGGCCAACCTGCTCCAAGTGTCGTCCGCGTTCGGGCGGGCGATGGAGACGGTGGACCGGGAGGCCGTCGCCAATGCCGTCTACCCGGTGCTGCTCAAGCGCCAGGCCGAGGGCGCCGACCAGGCGTGGCTGGACCGCGTGATCGCGGCGAGCGCCGAGGGCTACCCCTTCCCCACCAACCTCGACAGCGACCCACCGGTCGACGGCCTGGCCCCGCCCTCGCAGGCGGATCTCGTACGGCGGGCGCTGCGCGAGGAGTGGGCGCCGGAGGCGCTCCGGGCGGAGCTGCGGGCCGGTACCGAACGGCGAGAGAGCTGAGGACATCGATGGGACTTCTCGACGACAAGGTCGTCCTGGTCAACGGCGGCAGCCAGGGGGTCGGTGCCGCGATCGCGCGGGCGGCGGTCCGCGAGGGGGCGGTCGTGGCCGTCACCGGGCGGCGCGCCGAGCCCGGCGAGGCGCTGGTGGCGGAGCTGACGGCGGCGGGCGGCAAGGCCCTGTTCGTACGGGCCGACCTGTCGGACGCGGAGCAGGCGAAGGCCTCCGTGGCCCGGGTCGTGGAGACCTACGGCCGGGTCGACTGCCTGGTGAACTCCGCGGGGCTGACGTCCCGGGGCACGCTGCTGGACACCACGCCCGAGTTGTTCGACCAGCACATCGCGATCAACCTCAAGGCGCCGTTCTTCGCGATGCAGGCCGCTGTCGCGGACATGGTCGCGCGCGAGGCGCCCGGCACGGTCGTCAACATCATCACGTCGTCGGCGCACGGGGGGCAGCCCTTTCTGGCGCCGTACGTCGCCGCGAAGGCGGGCCTGGTCGGCCTGACTCGTAACGCCGCGCATGCGCATCGGTGGGACCGGGTGCGGATCAACGGGCTGAACATCGGGTGGACGGCGACGGAGGGGGAGGACGCGACGCAGAAGGCGTTCCACGGGGCCGGGGACGGCTGGCGTGAGGAGGCTGCGGCGAAGTTGCCCATGGGCAAGTTGGGGCAGCCGGATGAGATCGCCGACTTTGTGGTCTTTCTGCTGTCGGATCGGTCCGGGGTGGTCACCGGGTCGGTTATTGATTGGGATCAGAACGTGTTGGGCGGTCTCGACTAAGGATTTGCCGCGCTTTGTCGTTGGTCGTGTGCGGCGGCGTTGTGGCTGGTCGCGCAGTTCCCCGCGCCCCTGAAGAAGGGCGATGCACCACCCCCCGTTTACATCTAGGAGCAATATCTATGCGTATCGGAATTCTCGGGCTCGGCCGTATCGGTGCTTTTCATGCCGAGACCCTGTCCGGGCTCGACGCCGTCGAGTCGCTCGTCGTCACCGACCCGTTCGCGGACGCCGCCAAGGCCGCCGCCGAGCGGTTCGGGGCCGAGGTCGTGGACTCGCCGGAGGCCCTGCTGGCCGCCGGTGTGGACGGGATCGTCGTCGCGGCCGCGACGGACGCCCACCCCGCGCTGATCCTGGCCGGTGTCGAGGCCGGTGTTCCGGTCTTCTGCGAGAAGCCCGTGGCCAGGACCATGGCCGAGGGCGTCGAGGTGCTCAAGACGGTCCGCGGCAGGGACGTGCCGATCCAGATCGGGTACAACCGCCGCTTCGACGCCGGGTTCGTCGCCGCCCGTGCCGCCGTGCAGAGCGGCGAGCTCGGCAAGCTGCACACCGTCCGGTCGACCACGCTGGACCCGGCGCCGCCGCCGGCCGCGTACATCGCCGCCTCGGGCGGCATCTTCCGCGACTGCTCGGTGCACGACTTCGACATCATCCGCTGGGTGACCGGGCGCGAGGTGACCGAGGTGTACGCCGTGGGCGGCAACCGCGGCGCCGAGTACATCAAGGAGGCCGGCGACGCCGACACCACCGGCGCGATCCTCACCCTGGACGACGGCACCATCGCGGTGGTCTCCAACTCCCGCCACAACGCCCGGGGTCACGACGTGCGCATGGAGATCCACGGCTTCCAGGACTCCATCGCCGTCGGCCTGGAGGACAAGCTGCCGCTGCGCTCGGTCGAGCCGGGCGTGACCTTCCCGGCGGGCACCCCGCACGACTTCTTCATGGACCGCTTCACCGAGGCCTACCGCGCCGAACTCACCGCGTTCACCGAGGTCGTCGCCGGCACCCGCCCCTCCCCCTGCACGATCGAGGACGCCCTGGAGGCGGGCTGGATCGCCGACGCGTGCACCCTGTCGCTGCACGAGCACCGCCCCGTGACCATCGAGGAGGTACGGCAGGCATGAGCGAGAAGGGCCGGGAACCCCTGCGCATAGGTGTGCTGGGAGCCGCGCGGATCACCGAACGCTCCCTGGTCGACCCGGCCCGGGCGACCGGCCACCGCCTCGTCGCGGTGGCCGCCCGCGACCGTGCCCGGGCGGAGGCGTTCGCCGCCGAGCACGGTGTCGAGCGGGTGGCGGGCTCGTACGCCGAGCTGGTGGCCGATCCGGAGATCGACGTCGTCTACAACCCGCTCGCCAACGGCCTGCACGGCCCGTGGAACCTGGCCGCCCTCGCGGCCGGCAAGCACGTGCTGTCGGAGAAGCCGTCCGCGAGCAACGCCCAGGAGGCGGCGGAGGTACGGCAGGCCGCCGAGAAGGCGGGGACGGTCTTCATGGAGGCCTTCCACTACCTTTTCCACCCGGTCACCCGCCGCCTGCACGAGCTGCTGGCCTCGGGAGAGCTGGGCGAACTGCGGCACGCCGAGGCGATGGTCGCCATCGCCGCGCCGCCGGACACCGACCCGCGCTGGTCGCTGCCGTTGGCCGGCGGCGCCCTGATGGACCTGGGCTGCTACAGCCTGCACGCGCTGCGCGTGCTCGCCCCCTGGGCGGGCGGGGCGCCACGCCTGGCCGGAGCCCGGGGCGGGGAGCGCGCGGGCGCGCCCGGGGTCGACGAGTGGCTGGACGCCGCCCTGGAGTTCCCCGGCGGCGCGACGGGCTCGGCCCGCTGCCACATGGCGTACGACGGGCTGGACATGAGCATCCGGATCGTCGGCTCCCGGGGCGAGGCAACCGCCCCGAACTTCGTGCTGCCCCAGATGGACGACCGGATCGTGGTCCGCACCCCGGAGGGCGAGCGCACGGAGCGGCTGGGCACGCGCTCGTCGTACACGTACCAGCTGGAGGCGTTCGCCGCCCGGGTGCGGGACGGCGCGCCGGTTCCGCTGGACGCGGACGACGCGGTGACGACGATGGAGCTGATCGACGCGTGCTACCGCGAGGCCGGGTTCGAGGTCCGGCCCCGCACCAGGGTCTGACGCACGCGAGGGAGAGGGCCCGGGGTGTCCCCCGGGCCCTTCTCACGCGTACAGCGCCGGTTTCTCCACCAGTTCGATCTCCACCCGGCCGCCGTCCTCCAGGGCCCGGACGCCCGCCTCGCAGACCGCCGCCGCGGCGTAGCCGTCCCAGACGCTCGGGCCGGTGACCTCGCCGCGGCGGGTGGCGTCGACCCAGGCCTGGATCTCCTGGTCGTAGGCCGTCTCGAAGCGCTCGGTGAAGTCCTGGGCGATGGTGCCGCCCCAGCGGCCGGCCATATGGGTGACCAGGGCGTGGCCGTCGCCGATGCGGGCGGTGCCGCGTTCGCAGACGACCTCGGCCTGGACCTGGTAGCCGAATCCGCAGTTGACGAAGATCTCCACGTCGGAGAGGGCGCCGCCGTCGGTCTCGAAGACGACGAACTGCGGGTCGCGCAGGCCGTCGGGGGCGTTGGCGGACGGGGTCGGGCGCAGCACCGTGACGGCCGTGATCTCGTGGCCCAGCAGCCAGCGGGTCGCGTCGGCCTCGTGGGCGACGGAGTCGCTGATGAGCATGGAGCTGGTGAAGAAGGGCGGGCTGGCCACGTTGCGGTGGCGGTTGTGCACCATCAGCGGGCGGCCGAGCTGGCCGGTGGTGAGCAGGGCCTTCAGCTTCGCGTACTCGGGGTCGTAGCGGCGCATGAAGCCGACCTGGACCCGGCGGTGGCCGAGGCGCAGTTCGGCTTCGAGGACGCGCAGGGCGGAGGCCGCGTCGGGGGTGAGCGGCTTCTCGCACAGGACGGGCAGGTCGCGCTCGAAGGCCGCGAGCAGCGTGGCCTCGTGGGCCGGGCCCGGGGAGGCGATCAGGACGGCGTCGACGTCGGCCGCCGCCATCGCGGCCGCCGGGTCGGTGTACGGGGTGCAGCCGTCGACGCGGGCGGCGACGGCCTTCGCCCGCTCCGCGTCGACATCCACGACGGCGACCACCCGTGCTCCGCTGATGGTTTCATGGATGCGGCGCACATGGTCGGCGCCCATCCTTCCGGTACCGATGACCGCGACTCCGAGAGGGGCGCGCTGCGTCATGGCCGTCCTTTCGGGTCGTCAGGCGCCGCAGGACCTCAGGAACTTGCGGGTGCGCACCGCGATCGGCAGCGGCTTGTCCGGCTCGCAGGGGTACATGTCCTGCTCGACGATGGCGAAGAGGTCCACGCCGAGCTTCTGGGCGGCCGCGAGGACGGGGCCCAACTCCGGGACGCCGGCGGGCGGTTCGCACATCACACCGCGCGCGACGGCCGGGCCGAACGGGATCTCGTTCTTGACGACGTCGGCGAGGATCTCCGGGTCGACCTGCTTGAGGTGCAGATAGCCGATGCGCTCGCCGTACGTCTCGATCAGCTTGACGCTGTCGCCGCCGCAGTAGGCGTAGTGCCCGGTGTCCAGGCAGAGGTTGACGTGGTCGGAGTCGGTCGAGTCGAGGAACCGCTCGACGTGCTCCTCGGTGTCGATGTGGGTGTCCGCGTGCGGGTGCACGACGATGTCCAGGCCGTACCGGTCCTTGACCTCGCGGCCGAGGCGCTCCATGCCCGTGGTGAGGTTGCGCCACTGCTCGGTGCTGAGCTCCGGGGGCTCCAGGATCTCGGCGGTCTTGTCGTCCCGCCAGAAGGAGGGGATGACCACGAGGTGCTTGGCGTTCATGGCCTGGGTGAGGGCGGCGACCCGGCTGACCTGCTCCCAGGTGGAGTCCCACTCTGAGGGGCCGCGGTGCAGTCCGCAGAAGATCGTGCCGGCGGAGACCTTGAGGTTGCGCTTGGTCACCTCGTCGGTGAGGCGCGCCGGGTCGGTGGGCAGGTAGCCGTAGGGGCCGAGTTCTATCCAGGAGTAACCGGCCTCGGCGACCTCGTCGAGGAAGCGTTCCCAGGGCACCTGCTGGGGGTCGTCGGGGAACCAGACGCCCCAGGAGTCGGGGGCGGAGCCGACCCGGATGCGGTCGAGCGCGAGGGCCATGTCAGGACTTTCCTTCCGAGGACGTTGCTACGGGAGCGGTGAGGTCCCCCTCCTCGGGGAGCTCTTCGACGTCGACGCCGCGTACCTGCGCCAACTCGTGCTTGAGGGAGGCCAGTTCGGCACCGCCGGCCATGTGGTTGGTCAGCTCTTCGAGGGAGACGTCGCTGCGGGAGGCGGACAGTTCCATGGTGCCCAGGCGCAGCACGCTGAAGTGGTCGCCGACCATGTAGGCGTGGTGGGGGTTGTGGGTGATGAAGATGACGCCGAGGCCCTTCTCGCGGGCGGCGGCGATGTACTTCAGCACCACGCCGGACTGCTTGACGCCGAGCGCGGCGGTGGGCTCGTCCAGGATCAGCACCCGGGCGCCGAAGTAGACGGCGCGGGCGATGGCGACGCACTGGCGCTGGCCGCCGGAGAGCGTGCCGATGGGCTGCTCCAGGTCGTCGAGGACGATGCCCATCTCACGCAGTTCGTGATCGGCTGTCTTCTTCATCTGCTCGATGTCGAGACGGCGGAAGGGCCAGGGGCCCTTGGTCATCTCGGAGCCGAGGAAGAAGTTGCGCCACACCGGCATCAGCGGGACGACCGCGAGGTCCTGGTAGACGGTGGCGATGCCCTTGTCGAGCGCCTCGCGCGGGGTGGCGAAGCGCACCGGCTCGCCGTCGACGAGGAACTCGCCCTCGGTGTGCTGGTGCAGCCCCGAGATGATCTTGATGAGGGTGGACTTGCCGGCGCCGTTGTCGCCGAGGACGCAGGTCACCTTGCCCGGGTGGACGGTCAGGTCGACGCCGTGCAGGGCGCGGATGTTGCCGTAGGACTTGCCGGCGCCGCGGAGTTCGACGAGGGGGCGGTCCCCGGCGGGCGGGGTGTCCTTGAGGACGGCACCGTGGGTGCCGGTTGTATTGCTGGTCATCGCGGTCACCTCCGGGTCGCCGTGCGCTGGACCCACAGATTGATGAGGACGGCGCCGAGGAGCATCACGCCGAGGAAGGCCTTGAACCAGTCCGGGTTCCAGCCGGCGTAGACGATGCCCTGCTGCACCATGCCGAACATGAAGGCGCCGAAGACCGGGCCGATCGCGGAGCCGTACCCACCGGTCAGCAGGCAGCCGCCGATGACGGCCGCGGCGATGTAGATGAGCTCCTGGCCCACGCCCTCGCCGGACTGCACGGTGTTGAAGGAGAACAGCTGGTGCATGCCGACGAACCAGGCGCCGAAGCCGACCAGCATGAACAGCGAGATCTTGGTGAAGGTCACGGGCACACCGACGGCCCGCGCGGAGTGCTTGTTGCCGCCGACGGCGAAGATCCAGTTGCCGTACTTGGTGCGCAGCAGCACCCAGGTCGCCAGAGCCGCGAAGGCCAGCCACCACACCACGGTGATCTTGACGTTGACCCCGCCGACCTCGAACGTCGAGGCGAAGAGCTTCTGCGCCTGGGCGAAGCCGTCCATGTCGCTGATGTCGTCGGTGGCGACGTTGCCGGTGACCAGCTTGGTGATCGCGAGGTTCACGCCCTGGAGGATCAGGAACGTGCCGAGGGTGACGAGGAAGCTCGGCAGTCCGGTCTTGACCAGCAACCAGCCGTTGAAGGCGCCGATCGCGAGGGACACGATCAGGGCGACGATCACGCCCACCCAGACGTTCAGCGTCAGCTGGTAGCTGAGCATGGACGCGGTCAGCGCCGAGGTGATCACGGCGACACCGGCGGACAGGTCGAACTCGCCGCCGATCATCAGCAGGGCCACCGGCAGCGCCATGATCCCGATGGTCGACGACTGGTACAGGATGTTCGCCATCGAGCTGCCGTCGCGCACCGGCGGCGCGGCGAACAGGAAGAACACCAGGACGGCGACGGCGCCGAGGAAGACGCCGACCTCGGGCCGGGCGAGCAGCCGCAGCGCCAGCGGGCGCTGCCGGGTCCGGCCGTCGGACTGCTTCTGGCCGGGGGCCGGCGGTGTGTCCACCGCCGGCGCAGCCTGTTGGGTCATGCTCATCACCGGGTGCCCTTCGCGGCGAACTCCCCGATCCGGTCGACGTTGGACTTGTCGACAAAGGCCGGGCCGGTCAGCACGGGCTGCTCGCCGCCGCCGCTGTAGTTGCCGTTGTTCTTGTAGAGCCACAGGCCGTCGACGGCCAGGTAGCCCTGGAGGTAGGGCTGCTGGTCGACCGCGAACTGGATGTCGCCGGCCTTGATGGCCTTGATGAGGTCCTTGTTGAGGTCGAAGGTGGCGACCTTCGCCTTGCTGCCGGCGTCGGCGACGGACTGCACCGCGGTCAGCGCGAAGGGGGCGCCCAGGGTGACGACGTAGTCGATGGACGGGTCCTGCTTCAGCTTGGCGGTGATCGTCGACTTCACGGCCGGCATGTCGGTGCCGTTGACGTTCTGCGGGTCGACCTTGCCCTCGA
This sequence comes from Streptomyces lomondensis, assembly GCF_014651035.1. Taxonomy (GTDB): domain Bacteria; phylum Actinomycetota; class Actinomycetes; order Streptomycetales; family Streptomycetaceae; genus Streptomyces; species Streptomyces lomondensis. The sequence continues at coordinate 512,637 of NZ_BMWC01000003.1, read as the reverse complement.
AGGTCTTCGCCACGCCGTCGCAGCGCTGGGTCAGGCCGACGTTGCCCTGCTCCTGCATGACGCAGAGGACGTTCTTGGCGCCGACCTCGTTCAGCTTCTTGCCGAAGGCCTCACCCGCGACGGACTCGTCCTGGCCGAAGAACTCCAGCAGGTTGAGCTGCTTCCACTCGCTCAGGCCGGAGTTGAGGCCGACGACGGGTATGCCGGCCTTCTCGGCCTTGCCGATGACGCCCTTGAGGGCGTCCGGCTTGGCGAGCGTGACCGCGATGCCGTCGACCTTCTGGTCGATCGCGTTCTGCACGAGGTTCGCCTGGTTGCCCGCGTTCGGGTCGGCGGAGTAGACGAGCTTGATGTTGTCCTTGGCGGCTGCGGCCTCGGCGCCCTTGCGGACGGTGTCCCAGAAGGTGTCGCCGGGCGCCTGGTGGGTGACCAGGGCGACGGTCATGCGCGGCGTGGTCGCCTTGCCGGCGGAGGCGTTCGCGGCGCCTTCCTCGGACTTCTTGCCCCCGGAACTGCTGGAACAGCCGGCGAGAGTCAGGGCCGCCGCCGCGGTCAAGGCGATGACGGGCGCGAACCTGCGGGAGCGGGGGTGAGAAGAGCGGTCCATCTTTCCTGGCACCTCACTGTGCTGCTGCTGGGGAAAGGTAGGGGATCACGAGGGATCCGTGGTCCCGGAGCCTTACGGAGTCCGGATCATGATGCCGCAAACAGACTGTTGCGATGCCACGGGATCCAAGTCCTTGCCGCGCCCGCTGTCAATACTTTGTTAAGACATCATTTCACAAGCAGGTCCGAATGTAAGTACAAACTATTGACAGCGCTGCCCCGCGGGACCTACACCTGGGGGGCGGCAGGTCCTGTGGATCCACGCCCCCACCGTGTCAGGGCGCCCCGGGCCCCGCATCCCCAGCTTCCCGAGGAGGTAGCGCATGGCCGAGCCAGCCCAGCATTTCGATGTGATCACGATGGGCCGCATCGGGGTCGATCTCTATCCCCTCCAGACCGGCGTCCCGCTGGCCCGGGTGGAGAGCTTCGGGAAGTTCCTGGGAGGTTCGGCGGCCAATGTGGCGGTCGCCGCGGCCCGCCTCGGACGCCGTACGGCGGTCATCACCCGGACCGGCGACGACCCCTTCGGCGCGTATCTGCACGAGGAGCTGAAGGGCTTCGGCGTCGACGACCGCTGGGTCACCCCGGTCGAGGCGTACCCGACGCCGGTCACGTTCTGCGAGATCTTCCCGCCGGACGACTTCCCGCTGTACTTCTACCGCCGCCCCAAGGCCCCCGACCTGGAGATCCACACCGACGAGCTGGACTACTTCGCGATCCGCGGCGCCCGGATCTTCTGGATCACCGGCACCGGCCTGAGCGAGGAGCCGAGCCGCTCCGCCACGCTCGCCGCCCTCAAGGCCCGCGACAAGTCGGGCATCACCGTCTTCGACCTCGACTGGCGGCCGATGTTCTGGTCCGACCCCGAGGAGGCCCGCCCGTACTACCGCGAGGCGCTGCGCCACGTCACGGTCGCGGTCGGCAACCTCGACGAGTGCGAGATCGCCACCGGCGTGCGCGAGCCGCAGGCCTGCGCGGACGCGCTGCTGGCGGCGGGCGTGGAGCTGGCCGTCGTGAAGCAGGGCCCCAAGGGCGTCCTGGCCGTGCACCGGGACGGCACCCGGGCCGAGGTGCCGCCGGTGCCGGTCGAGGTGGTCAACGGCCTGGGTGCGGGCGACGCCTTCGGCGGCTCGCTCTGCCACGGCCTGCTCGCCGGCTGGGACCTGGAGCGGACCATGCGGCACGCCAACGCCGCCGGCGCCCTCGTCGCCTCCCGCCTCGCCTGCTCCTCCGCGATGCCCACCGGGTCCGAGGTCGAGGACCTCCTGGCCGGGGCGCCGTCGCCGAGCACGAGCCACTGAAACGGAGCCTTCCTTGAACATCGGCATCCCCGACCTCACCACGGTCCGAGCCCGGCACCCCGAGGCCGTCGCCGAGGCGGCGGCCCGCCGGGCGCGCCGCCCGCTGATCGGCGACAGCGGCCGGCTGATGATCGTGGCCGCCGACCACCCGGCGCGCGGCGCCCTCGGGGTCGGCGACCGGCGCCTGGCCATGGCCCACCGCGCGGACCTGCTGGAACGGCTGTGCACCGCGCTGTCCCGGCCCGGCGTCGACGGGGTGCTCGCCACCGCCGACATCCTGGAGGACCTGCTCCTGCTCGGCGTGCTGGAGAACAAGGTCGTGATGGGCTCGATGAACCGCGGGGGCCTCGCCGGCGCCGCCTTCGAGATGGACGACCGCTTCACCGGCCACCGCGCCGAGGACATCGCCCGGCTCCGCTTCGACGCCGGCAAGCTCCTGGTCCGCATCGACTACGACGACCCGGGCTCGCTGACCACCCTGGAGTCCACCGCGCGGGCGATCGACGCCATGGCGGCCCACCGGCTCCCCCTGTTCGTCGAGCCGTTCCTCTCCCGGCGGGTCGACGGCCGGGTCCGCAACGACCTGTCCGCCGAGGCCGTCACCAAGTCGATCGCGATCGCCTCGGGCCTGGGCGGCACCTCCGCCTACACCTGGCTGAAGCTGCCCGTCACCGACGACCCGGACGACATGGCCGAGGTCCTGGAGACCTCCACGCTGCCCGTGGTCCTGCTCGGCGGGGAGGTCGGCGACGACCAGGAGGGCGCGTACGAACGCTGGCGCAAGGCCCTGCGCCTGCCCACCGTCCAGGGCATGGTCGTCGGACGGTCGCTGCTCTACCCGGCCGGGGGCAGCGTGGAAGAAGCGGTGGACACGGCCGTCGGCCTGTTGTGATCCCGGAGGATGCCATGACGTACCACCTTCCCGCCGGCAAGGCGCTCGGCGGCCCCTACGTCGTCGACGTCACGCCCGAGAAGGCCGGCTGGGGCCATTCCAGCCTGCGGGTGCTGGAGCTGCCGCCGGGCGGTTCCCACACCTTCGACACCGGCGACAGCGAATGGATCGTCGTCCCGCTGAGCGGTGCCTGCACGGTCGCGTGCGCCGACGACTTCGGCCAGGACACCTTCGACCTGCACGGCCGCCCCGACGTGTTCAGCGCGGTGAGCGACTTCGCGTACGTGCCGCGCGACGCCCGGGCGACCGTGACCTCCGCGGCCGGCGGGCGGTTCGCGCTGACCGGCGCGCGCTGCACCCGCCGCCTGCCCGCCCGCTACGGCCCGGCCTTCGAGGTGCCCGTGGAGCTGCGCGGCACCGGGAACTGCTCCCGGCAGGTCAACAACTTCGGCGCGGCCGGGGTCTTCGAGTGCGACAGGCTGATCGCGGTCGAGGTGATCACGCCGGGCGGCAACTGGTCGTCGTTCCCGCCGCACAAGCACGACGAGCACCGGCCGGGCGAGGAGTCCGTGCTGGAGGAGATCTACTACTTCGAGTTCGCCGGGCACGACGGCATCCCGGGCCTCGGCTACCAGCGCGTCTCCCCGTCCGGCCCGGGCCGCGACACCGACGTGCTCGCGGAGGTCCGCGACGGCGATGTCGTCCTGATCCCGGACGGCTGGCACGGGCCGTCGATGGCCACGCCCGGCCACCACATGTACTACCTGAACGTCATGGCGGGCCTGGAGGCCGAGCGCGCCTGGCTGATCTGCGACCACCCCGACCACGCCTGGGTCCGCGACACCTGGCCGGACCAGCCGGTCGACCCCCGGCTCCCCCTCTACACCGCCCCGGAGACTTCCCGATGAGCGCCCGCACCCGCCGACTGACGACCGCCCAGGCCCTGGTGCGGTTCCTGTCCGCCCAGTACACCGAGCGGGACGGCGTGCGCCGCCGGCTGATCGCCGGGACCTGGGGCATCTTCGGCCATGGCAACGTTGCCGGGGTCGGCCAGGCCCTCCTGGAGGCGGGCGAGGACGTCATGCCCTTCCACCAGGGCCGCAACGAGCAGTCCATGGTGCACGCCGCCGTCGGTTACGCCCGGCAGCTGAACCGCCTGTCCGCGCAGGCAGTGACGACCTCGATCGGCCCGGGCGCCACCAACCTGGTCACCGGTGCCGCCCTGGCGACGATCAACCGCCTGCCGGTGCTGCTCCTGCCCGGCGACTACTTCGCCACGCACTCCGCCGACCCGCTGCTCCAGCAGCTGGAGCACCCGGTCGAGGCCGACGTGTCGGTCAACGACACGCTGCGCCCGGTGTCCAGGTACTTCGACCGGATCACCCGCCCCGAGGCTCTGATCCCCTCGGCGCTCCAGGCGATGCGCGTGCTCGCCGACCCGGCCGAGACCGGCGCGGTCACGCTGGCCCTCCCCCAGGACGTGCAGGCGGAGGCGTACGACTGGCCGGAGGAGTTCTTCGCCGAGCGCGTCTGGACCGTACGGCGTCCCGCGCCGGACCCGGTGGAGCTGACCGCCGCCGTCGAGGCCGTCCGGTCGGCCGAGCGGCCGCTGATCGTCGCGGGCGGCGGCGTCCACCACAGCGAGGCCGAACAGGCGCTGAAGGCGTTCGTGGACGCCACCGGCATCCCGGTCGCCTCCACCCAGGCGGGCAAGGGGTCGCTGCGCCACGACCACCCCGCCGACCTCGGCGGCATCGGCCACACCGGCACGGCCGTCAGCGACGACCTCGCCCGCACCGCCGACCTCGTGATCGGCGTCGGAACCCGCTACACGGACTTCACCACGGCCTCCGGCACGCTCTTCCAGAACCCGGACGTGCGCTTCCTCAACCTCAACATCACCGGCTTCGACGCCCACAAGCTGGCGGCGCGCACGCTGGTGTGCGACGCGCGGACCGGCCTGGAGAAGCTGGCCGAGGGGCTGGCCGGGCACCGGGTGAGCGAGGCGTACGAGGCCGAGTACCGCGCCGGCAAGGAGCGCTGGGACGAGGTCGTCGAGACGGCCTACCGCGCCGGCGACGAGAACGCGGTCCCCACCCAGACGCAGGTGCTCGGCGCGCTGGACGCGGCCGTCGGCGACGAGGACGTGGTGATCAACGCGGCCGGTTCGCTCCCCGGCGACCTGCACAAGCTGTGGCGCTCGCGCAGCCCGCGCCAGTACCACCTGGAGTACGGCTACTCCTGCATGGGCTACGAGATCCCGGCCGGCATCGGCGTCCAGCAGGCCGCCCCGGGCACACCGGTGTGGGCGCTGGTCGGCGACGGCACCTACCTGATGATGCCGACGGAGATCGTCACGGCCGTCCAGGAGGGCCTGCCGCTCAACATCGTCCTGATCCAGAACCACGGCTACGCCTCCATCGGCGGCCTGTCGGAGGAGACCGGCGGCGAGCGCTTCGGCACCGCCTACCGCTTCCGGGCGGCCGACGGCACCTTCACCGGCGCGCCGCTGCCCGTGGACCTCGCGGCCAACGCGGCGAGCCTCGGCATGGACGTCCTGCGCGCCAAGACCGTGCGCGAGCTGCGCGAGGCCCTGGCCGCGGCCCGCGCCTCCGACCGTCCGACGTGCGTGTACGTCGAGACCGACCCGGCCCCGACCGCTCCCCCGGCCGAGGCCTGGTGGGACGTGCCGGTGGCCGAGACCGCCGCCCGTGAGGCCGCCGTCGAGGCGCGTGAGCGCTACGACCGCCAGGTGGCCGGACGCCGCCGCCACCTCTGACCTCCCTACCCCTGGTTCCACGAAAGGCCCTTGCGCACCATGAAGACCATCACGCACTGGATCGACGGCAAGCCCGTCGAGTCCACCTCCGGCCGGTTCGGCCCCGTCTACAACCCGGCCACCGGCGCCCAGGAGAAGCAGGTCGTGTTCGCCACCGTCGACGAGGTGGACGCGGCGGTCGCCTCCGCCAAGGCCGCCTTCGAGAGCTGGGGGCAGTCCTCTCTGGCCAAGCGCACGGCGATCCTGTTCAAGTACCGCGAGCTGCTGGACGCCCACCGCGACGAGATCGCCGAGCTGATCACCGCGGAGCACGGCAAGGTGCACTCCGACGCGCTCGGCGAGGTCGCACGCGGCATGGAGATCGTGGAGCTGGCCTGCGGCATCTCGGTCCAGCTGAAGGGCGAGCTGTCCACCCAGGTGTCCTCCCGGGTCGACGTCGCCTCGATCCGCCAGCCGCTGGGCGTGGTCGCGGGCATCACGCCGTTCAACTTCCCGGCGATGGTGCCGATGTGGATGTTCCCGCTGGCCATCGCCTGCGGCAACACGTTCGTGCTGAAGCCGTCGGAGAAGGACCCGTCGGCCTCCTTCCGCCTGGCCGAACTGGCCGCCGAGGCGGGCCTGCCGGACGGCGTGCTGAACATCGTGCAGGGCGACAAGACGGCCGTGGACCGCATCCTGGAGCACCCGGACATCGAGGCGGTCTCCTTCGTCGGCTCCACCCCGATCGCCAAGTACATCCAGCTGAAGGCCGTCGAGCACGGCAAGCGCGTGCAGGCCCTGGGCGGCGCCAAGAACCACATGCTGGTGCTCCCCGACGCCGACCTGGACCTCGCCGCCGACCAGGCGATCAACGCCGCGTACGGCTCGGCGGGCGAGCGCTGCATGGCCGTGTCGGTCGTGGTCGCGGTCGGCGACACCGGTGACGAGCTGGTCGGCAAGATCGCCGAGCGCGCGAAGAACCTGAGGATCGGCCCGGGCACCGACCCGGCGTCCGAGATGGGCCCGCTGATCACCCGCGAGCACCGCGACAAGGTGGCGTCGTACGTGGCGTCGGCGGCCGAGCAGGGCGCCGAGGTCGTCGTCGACGGCACGGGCTTCTCGGTCGAGGGACACCCCGACTGCGCAGACGGCTTCTTCCTGGGCGTCTCGCTGCTGGACCGGGTGCCGCTGACGGCGGACGCGTACCGGGACGAGATCTTCGGCCCGGTCCTGTGCGTGGTCCGCGCGGACACGTACGACGACGCCGTCCAGCTGATCAACGCCTCCCGCTGGGGCAACGGCACCGCGATCTTCACCCGGGACGGCGGCGCCGCCCGCCGGTTCCAGCTGGAGGTCAAGGCGGGCATGGTCGGCGTCAACGTCCCGATCCCGGTCCCCGTCGGCTACCACTCCTTCGGCGGCTGGAAGGACTCCCTCTTCGGCGACCTGCACATCTACGGCAACGACGGCATCGCCTTCTACACCCAGGGCAAGGTCATCACCACCCGCTGGCCGGACCCGTCCGACGGCGGCATCAACCTCGGTTTCCCGAGCAACTCCTGACGCCCGGAAGGGGGGTTCGATCCATGGCGAAGACCGGTGACCGTGCCCGGGCCCGTACGGCGGCCGCCCCCGCCCTCGCCTCGCTGGACTTCGCCCTGGACCGGGTCAGTCCCGTGCCGCTGTACCACCAGCTCGCGCAGCAGCTGGAGGCGGCGATCGAGCACGGCGTCCTCGCCCCGGGCGACCTCCTGGGCAACGAGGTCGACCTCTCGGTGCGCCTCGGGCTGTCCCGCCCCACCGTCCGCCAGGCCATCCAGTCCCTCGTCGACAAGGGGCTGCTGGTCCGGCGGCGCGGGGTGGGCACCCAGGTGGTGCACAGCCAGGTCAGGCGCCCGCTGGAGCTGAGCAGCCTCTACGACGACCTGGAGGCGGCAGGGCAGGAGCCGACCACGCAGGTCGTGCGCCATGAGCTCGTCCCCGCGTCCTGCGACGTGGCGGCCGCCCTCGGCGTCGCGGAGGGCAGCGAGGTCACCGCCCTGGAACGGCTGCGCCGCACCCACGGCCGGCCGGTGGCCCTGCTCTGCAACTACCTCCCACCGACCCTGCTGGACCTCGACGACGCCCGCCTGGAGTCGACGGGCCTGTACCGGATGATGCGCTCGGCGGGCATCACCCTGCACAGCGCCCGCCAGACCATCGGCGCCCGCGCGGCCACGGCGGAGGAGGCGGCCCGTCTGGACGAGGAGGAGGGGGCGGCACTGCTCACCATGCAGCGGACGGCGTACGACGACACCGGGCGGGCGGTGGAGTACGGGTCGCACATCTACCGGGCGACGCGTTACACGTTCGACTTTCAGTTGCTGGTGAGGCCTTGACCGACCCCGCGATCGGGTGCAAAAGTCGTACATATACGCCGTAAACATACGGTGCCCGACCGCACCCGACGCGGGAGTGTCCCGGCATGGCGCGCAGGAACCAGATGCCGACCCCTCGAGGAGCCGGATCCTCCTGGGCACCCTCGACCGTCCTCGTCACCGGCGGGGCCGGTTTCATCGGCAGTCACACCTGCGTGGAACTGCTCGACCACGGCTACGAGGTGATCGTGGTCGACGACTACTCGAACAGCACACCGCAGGTCTTCACCCGGGTGGAACGGATCGCGGGCCGCTTCGTCGGCGCCGTCTACGAGCTGGACATCCGTGATCGGCACGCCCTCTCGGCCGTCTTCGACCGACACTCCGTGGACGCCGTCGTGCACTTTGCCGCGCACAAGGCGGGGGGCAGGTCGACACGGATGCCCGTCCCGTACTACGACACCAACGTGGGCGGCACCACCGCCCTGCTGCGGACCATGCACGAGCACGGAGTGCACCGGCTGGTCTACCCGTCCTCCTGCTGGATCTACGGCGACGCCGGTGGCGGGCCGCTGGACGAGACCACCCCCGTCCGGCCCGGTACCCCGTACGCGGCCTCGAAGTGGATCTGCGAACAGATTCTCGCGGACGTCTGCCGCCGGCATCCCGAGTACACCGTGCTGTGCCTGCGGTACCCCGTCCCGGCCGGGGCCCACCCCAGCGGCCTCCTCGGCGAGGACCCGTGCGACACGCCCGAGAACCTGCTGCCGTACCTCGCGCAGGTGGCCGTCGGCCGGCGCGAGAGGCTCTCCGTCTTCGGCGACGACTATCCGACCCGCGACGGCACCGGGATCCGGGACTATCTGCACGTCATGGACGCCGTCGAGGCGCACCGGGTCGCGCTGGACCATCTGGCCGACGCTCCGGGCATGCACGTGTACAACCTGGGCGCGGGCGCCGGCAGTTCGGTCCTCGACGTCCTCGCCACGTTCTCCCGGGCATCCGGCAGAGCCATTCCGTACGACGTCACGGCTCGCCGCCCCGGCGACGTCGCCGAGCTGGTCGCCGACGCGACGGCCGTGACGCGCGCCTGGGGCTGGCACGCCACCCGGGACCTGGCCGACGTGTGCCGGGACGCCTGGCGCTTCCAGCGGCTCAACCCGGACGGCTACGTGGAGGCCGTGCAGTGCCCGGAGACGAAGGAGTAGGCCGCCATGCGGCCCCCGGCTGTCCCCGCGCCGCGTGCGGTGAGCCATGTCCGGCGTCTGACCCGGTGGGGCCCGTGCCCCGCCTCGACCGCCGCCCGGGCCGGCCCGGGGCGCCCCGCCGCGCCGCCGGCCCGTCGGCTGATGGCCGCCCATGTCGCGCTCGTCGGGGTCCTCACCGGGCTCTGGCTGAGCGTTCCGGCCCTGCGTACACCCCTGTGGGCCCTGATCGGTCTCGCGGGGGTCGCCGCCGTCCTCGTCGGAGTGCGGGTCCACCGGCCCCCGCACCCCGGGCCGTGGCTGGTGCTCGCCGCCGGGCTGCTGGCCTTCACCGCGGGCGACACCTACTACAACGCCCAGGAGGCGTACTTCTCCGCGTCGACGTTCCCGTCGCCGGCGGACGCCTGCTACCTCGCGGTGTACCCCCTGTTCGCCGTGGGGCTCACCGGCCTGGCGCGCTACCGCTGGACGGGGCGTGACCTTCCCGGCCTGCTCGACACCGTGGTCATCACGGCCGGGCTCGCCCTGCCGGTGTGGGTCTACCTGGTGCTGCCGCTGGCCCGGCTGGAAGGGCTGACCTGGCAGCAGCGCGCGATCAGCATCGCCTACCCGCTCGGGGACGTCCTGGTGCTGGCCCTGCTGGTCCGGCTCCTCGCCCGCGGCCCCGCCCCCCGCCCGAGCCGCGCCGTCCAGCTGCTCGTCCTGGGCACCCTCACGCTGCTCGCCTCGGACATCGTCCACGGCGTCCTCCAGCTCAACGGCACCTGGCAGGCGGGCACCCTGCCGGACTCCGGCCGGATCGTGTTCTACACCGCCTGGGGACTGGCCGCACTGCACCCCTCCATGGCACGTCCGGCCGCGCCGCGCCCCCCGCCCCAGTCCCTGCTGCCGCCCCGGCACCGGCTGTTGCTGCTCGCCACGGCGACACTGATCCCGCCCGCCATCCTCGGCCACGAGGAGAGCAGGGGCCTGGTCCACGACGCGACGGTGCTGGCGGGGTTCTCCGGTGTGCTGTTCCTGCTGGTGATCCTCCGGCTCGCCATGATGGTCGTCGCGCACCGCAAGGCCATGACGCGGGAGCTGGCCCTGCGCACCGCGGCCGCGTCCCTGGTGGGGGCGTTCTGGCCGGAGGAGATCGCGCGGGCCTGCGCCGCGGCGGTCACCAGCCTGTTCGGGCCGCAGGGCCGGCATGTGACCCTGCTCCTGTCGGCCGGGGAGACCCGTGACCTGTACGCGCGTCTGGCGCGCTGCCCTGCCTGGGCCGACGCCGGCGGCGAGCCCGGCCGGACCGGGTCCGCGCGGCCGGTCCGCAGCCGCACCGTGCTGGTCCCGGCCACTGCGCTCGGTCCGGAGATCACTGCCCGGCTCGGCGACCTGCCGACCGCTCTGCTCTGTCCCATGGTCCAGCCCGAGCGGCCCGCCGGCGGCGAGCTGCCGGGAGCGCTGCTGGCGGCCGGCTCCGAGCGGCAACTCGCCAAGATGCGCGGCTCCCTGGAGTTGCTCGCCTCGCACGCGGGGCTGGCGACGGAACGCATCGCGCTGCGCCGGGAGGTCATCCGCAAGGAGAGCGAGACGTACTTCCGCACCCTGGTACGCAACGCCTCGGACGTCATCCTCATCCTCGACGACGACACCACCGTCCGGTACGCCAGTCCGTCCGCGCGGACCATGTTCGGCGGCGCCGACCTCACCGGGACGCAGCTGCCGGACCTGGTGGACTCCCGGGAGCGGGACCGGGCGGTCCGCACCCTGGCGGCGCTGCGCGGCAGCGGGTCTCGGGAAGCTCACGACCACTGGCGGGTGGTACGGGACACCGGCCGCATCGAGGTGGAGGTGCGCGGCCGCGACCTGCGGCGGGACCCGACCGTGAACGGCCTGGTCGTCACCCTGCGGGACATCACCGAGCGGGCCTTCCACGACCCCCTGACCGGTCTGCCCAACCGCACTCTGCTGCTGGAGCGGACCGAGCGCGCGCTCCGTCGCCACCGCAAGGAGTCGACGACCCCGTGCCTGCTCTTCATCGACCTGGACGACTTCAAGATCGTCAACACCACGCTCGGCCACTCGGTCGGTGACCGGCTGCTGTGCGCCGTGGCCGAGCGTCTGTCGGGGACGCTGCGCCCTGCCGACACCGCTGCCCGGCTCGGTGGCGACGAGTTCGCCGTGCTGATGGCGGACGCGCGGCAGCCGCTCGACGCCGAGCTGCTCGCGGCCCAGGTGGTCCGGGCGCTCAGCCGACCGTTCCGCCTGGCGATGGACTCGGTGAGCGTCTCGGCGAGTGTGGGCGTGGCCACCTCCAGGGACGCCACGAACGCCGAGGAACTGCTGGCGCTCGCCGACCTGGCCCTGTACGCGGCCAAGGCGTCCGGCAAGCGCACGTGGCGCCGGTTCCGGCCCCAGCAGCGGGTGCGGGTGGTGGAGCGTCACGACCTCCAGGTGCGGCTCGACAAGGCCGTCAGCCAGGAGGAGTTCAATCTTCGCTACCAGCCGGTGGTGGACATCGCCGAGGGCGATGTCGTGGGCTTCGAGGCGCTGGCCCGCTGGCCGGAGCCCGGGCCCGATCCGGTGCCGCCGGGGCGGTTCATCCCGCTCGCGGAGGAGACCGGGCACATCGCGACGCTGGGCGCCTGGGTGCTGCGCACGGCCACGGCCGACATCGCCCGGCTCCAGCACCGCACACCGCGGCTCGCCCCGCCGTATCTCAGCGTCAACGTGTCCGCCCGGCAGTGGCGGGACACCGGCTTCCTGGACGAGGTGTGCACCGCCCTGGACACCACCGGCCTCGCCGCGGGCACCCTCCAGCTGGAACTGACCGAGTCGGTGCTGATGCGGCGGACCGAGCAGATCGACGCGCAGATCCGGGCCCTGAAGGACCGCGGTGTGCGCATCGCGGTCGACGACTTCGGCACCGGGTTCTCCTCGCTGCGCTACCTCCAGGACTTCCCCGTCGACATACTCAAGATCGACAAGTCGTTCATCGACGGCATCCCCGAGGACCCCCGGCAGGTCACCCTGGTCGAGGGCATCGTCCATCTCGCCGACACACTCGGCCTCCAGGTGATCGCCGAGGGCATCGAGAAACCGCCGCAGCGGGATCTGCTGGCGGACATCGGCTGCCGGTACGGGCAGGGCTTTCTGTTCGCCCGGCCACTGACGGTGGAGGAGGGCGAGGCGGTGCTGCGGCAGCGGAACGACGGATGACGGCCGGCCCGGACGGCCGGCCCGGGCGGCATCACCGGCGTCACGGCCGGACCGCCCCCGGAGCCCGGTGGCTCCGGGCCGCTGCCGGCGACAGGCCGAACGCCGTCTCCACCAGCGCGATGTGGCTGAACGCCTTCGGCGCGTTGCCCAGCTGCCGGCCCGAGTCCGGGTCCCACTGTTCGGCCAGCAGACCGACGTCGTTGCGGATGGCGAGGACCCGTTCGAAGGCCTCCCGGGCCTGCCGCGGGTGCCCCGTCGTGGCGAGAGCGTCGGCGTACCACAGGGAGCACGAGACGAACGTGCCCTCGGCGCAGTCCGCTCCCCCGGGCCCGGTGCCGCCCTGGGTGTACCGGCGCACGAACCCGCCGTGCCCGAGCCGGCCCAGGGCGCGCACGGTGCCGCGTACCCGCTCGTCGCGGGCGGGCAGGAAACCGACCCGCGGGATGAGCAGGGCCGAGGCGTCCAGGCCGGGCTCGCCGTAGGACTGCACGAAGGACCGCTGGGCGGTGTCCCAGCCCTCCCGGCAGACCTGCCGGTGCACCTCCTCGCGCATGGCCCGCCACTCGCCGGAGGACCCGTTGCGCCCGAGCAGTTCGCCCATGCGCACGGCGCGGTCGGCGGCCACCCACGTCATGACCTTCGAGTGCACGTGCTGGCGTCGTGGAGCTCCCAGCTGCCACAGCCCTTCGTCCGGTTCGCGCCAGTGCCGTAGCAGGAACCCCATGAGCGCCTCGACGAGGTCCCACACGTGGGCCGGCATCGGGATGCCGGCACGCAGCGACAGCCACAGCGTGTCCATGACCTCGCCGTACACGTCCGGCTGGAAGGTGCGCACCGCCGAGGTGCCGAACCGCACGGGCCGGGAGCCCTCGTAACCGGGCAGCCAGGGCGCCTCGGTCTCGCGCAGCAGGCGCTGGCCCTTGACCCCGTAGACGGTCTGGAGGTCGGCGGGGTCGCCGGCGATGGCCCGCACCAGCCAGTCCAGCCAGGCGGTGGCCTCGTCCCGGTATCCGCTGCGCAACAGGCAGGACAGGGCGCAGGTGGAGTCGCGCAGCCAGCAGAAGCGGTAGTCCCAGTTGCGCTCGCCGCCGATGCATCCGGGCAGCGAGGTGGTGGGGGCGGCGATGATGCCGCCCGTGGGGGCATAGATGAGCGCCTTGAGGGTGATGAGGGAGCGGACCACGGCCTCCCGCCACGGCCCCTGGTAGCGGCACTGGGCGGCCCAGCGCCGCCAGAAGTCGACGGTCTCCTTCAGGGCGGTCTCCGCCGGGACGGACAGGGACGAGGGGGGCGCGGACCGGCGCGAGGGTGTCCACCCCAGGGTGAGGGCCAGCCGGCGTCCCGCCGTGACGGTGAAGTCCCAGACTGTGGCGTCCTCGGCGCCCCGGTCCCGCACCTGTCCGTCGCCGCCGAGCCAGACGGCGTCCGGGCCGGCGACCGCGACGGTGCAGTGGCCGACGTCCCGGACCCACGGCACGACGCGGCCCTGGTGGAAGCGGAGCCGCAGTTCGCTGCGCAGGTCCACCGTGCCCGACATGCCCTCGACGAGACGGACGATGCACGGCACTCCGGCACGCGGTGGCATGAAGTCCGTGACGCGCGCCGTCCCCGTGGGGGTTGCCCAGACGGACTCCAGGACCAGCGTGTCGGCCCGGTAGGAGCGGCGCGTGCAGCGGCCGCCGGACAGCGGGGCGACGCGCCAGCGTCCGTTCTCCTCGGTGCCCAGCAGGGCCGCCAGACAGGCCGGGGAGTCGAAGCGGGGCAAGCAGAGCCAGTCGACCGACCCGTCCCGGCCGACCATGGCGGCCGTCTCCAGATCGCTGATGAGGGCGTAATCCTCGATGGGTGCATTCATGATCGGGACTACGCCGTCGTGCACTTTGCCGCTTTCCACCCTACGCCGGAAAGAGCGCCCGCCCCAGGGCCGCCGACAACGGAAAAGGCGCTGCTCTTGACCTCGCGGACAAAAGGGGGAACATGTACGTATACGTCGTAAATATATGGCGTCTCTGCGAGGACGCTTCACTCGGAGACACGGCCACCATGAACCACACGCCTCACGCGATCCAGCACCCCTCCCTCCTCCCGGACCCCCCCGCCCACCCCCTGCGCCGGGCCGAGGACCGTCCCCCGCCCCGGGCCACCGTCAGCCTGGTGGTGCCCGCCCGGAACGAGGCACGCAACATCCCCTGGGTCTTCGAACAGATCCCGGACTGCGTCGACGAGGTCATCCTGGTCGACGGGGATTCCGTCGACGCGACGGTGCACGTGGCCACCCGGTGCCTGCCGACCGTCCGCAACGTCGAGCAGAACGGCCCCGGCAAGGGCAACGCCCTGCGCACCGGCTTCCTGGCCGCGAACGGCGACTACATCGTGATGATGGACGCGGACGGCAGCATGCTGCCCGGGGAGATCCCGCACTACCTGCACTTCCTCGACAACGGCTTCGACTTCGTCAAGGGCTCGCGGTTCATCGCGGGCGGCGGATCGCTCGACATCACCCGCATCCGGCGCCTCGGCAACCAGCTGCTGCTGGCCGCCGTGAACCATCTGTACGACACGAAGCTGACGGACCTGTGCTACGGGTTCTGCGCCTTCCGCCGCGATTTCCTGGACGACCTCGACCTGCACTCCTCCGGGTTCGAGATCGAGACCGAGATGATCGCCCACGCCCTGCGTTCGGGCCTGCGCATCGCCGAGGTACCGAGCCTCGAACTGCCCCGCCGCAGCGGGCGTTCCAACCTGCATGCCATCTCCGACGGGCGCCGGGTGCTGCGCACGCTGCTGTCCGAGCGGCCAGGCAAGTAGGTCCGGGCCGCCCTGCGCCGAGTGGCTGGGGCACGCCACCCGTGGTGGACTATGAGCGGGACCACCACCGGTGACCGCAGAACAGCAGTGCGTCATGACACGCCCCGAGCCGCGGGCCCGCTGTGATCGTCGTCCCCGAACACATCCGCGTTTCGCCATCCGGAGGCCTGGTCGTGAACCATGCGCAGACCTTCGGCACGACGACCCGACGAGCGCTGCACACCGACAGGACGTCAGGCCGGAGCCAACGGTGAACAGCGGAGACCGTCCCGTGGTCCCCGGGAAGGTCCCGGCGGAGGGCGACGCTGCGCCACCGCACACGGCGAGCCCTGTCCTTCAGAGCCCGGCACCCGACAGCCCTGCCAGGTTCTTCCGCCCCGGCCGACCACGGTCCCGGCCGACGGGGGTTGGCACTTGGACGGCACTCGTCGTGCTGCCCACTGCGGTCACAGTCTGGGTGCTCTCGCTTCGTGACGTGCCCCTCGACCGCATGTGGGACTTCGGGCTGCTCAAAGTGCTGCCGGGATTCTTCTGGGTCGCCCTCGCCCTGCTCACCATCGGCTTCTGCGTGGCTGCGGCCGACCGGCGGACACCCCCTGCCTGCTACCTGGCGTACGTGCTCGCGCTGATCTCGATCCTGCACGCCACGCCGTCGCTGCTCTATCCGGAGCTGCGGTACGCCTGGGGCTGGAAGCACGTGGCCGTGATCGACGCGATGATGCGGCACAACGGCGAGGTGCCGGAGGCGGCGGGCTTCGCCATCTACAACCAGTGGCCGGGCTTCTTCCAGTTCAATGCGGTGCTCCTGCGCGCCACCGGGCTCCAGTCGCCCGATGCCTACGCCCAATGGGCCCAGCCTCTCGCCAACCTTCTACTGCTCGGCCCGCTTCTGCTGATCTACCGGTCGATCACCGACGATCGGAGGCTGGTCTGGGGAGCCGTCTGGATCTACTACTCATGTTCATGGGTGGGACAGGACTATTTCGCCCCCCAGGCCTTCGCCTTCCTTCTCTTCGCCAGCGTGATCGCCCTGGTGCTGAAGCAGCAGGCCGCGTCCGCAGGGCTGCCGAGCCCTGGGAAACGCCGACTGAGCTGGCCTCCGGATCGGCTGTTCATGGTGCTGGTGCTGGAGGCCGCGATCGTCTCCTCCCACCAGCTCACCCCCATGATGCTGATCAGCGCGCTGCTGCTGCTCTCCCTGCCCCGGCGCAACCGGCGGGTGGTGCTGCCCCCGCTGATCGGGGCGGTCGCGCTCACCGCAGCCTGGAACGCGACTGTGGCGAAGCAGTACATGTCCGAGAACCTCAGCGACCTCGTCTCCGCACTCAGTAAGCCAGAAGCCAACATCTGGTCCGGAGTCAACAGGCTCGCCGAGGCCACGCCCGCGGCGAGCCAGATCATGGTGTCCTGGATCGAGCGTGGCATGTCGGTCGGCGTCTTCCTGCTCGCCGCACTGGCTTTCGTCGTACGGCGCTGGACCCGGCGCACCCCGCTTCCGCTGCTCACGATCTCCCCTCTCCTCCTAGTGTTGGCCAATGCCTACGGCGGGGAGATGGTGTTCCGGTCCTACATGTTCGCCCTGCCCGCTGTCGCCCTGCTCATCGCCGCCCTGCTGCTGCCTCCTGGGAAACGCCTGCGGATGCGGATGCCGGTCGTCTGCGTCGTACTCCTGGCCATGCTCGGCGGGTTGGCGTTCGGCTACTACAGCAAAGAGGCGATGAACTACTTCTCCCGTCAGGAGGCCGCCGCCACTCGGTACGTGACCACGACAACCCCCACCGGGTCGCTGCTCATCTCCGTCACGTACGCCGCTCCAGGCCTGGAGATGCACTATGACCGCCACGAGCGCACGCAGGTCACCGAGGAGAGCCTGAGTACCAGGCGGATGCTGATGGAAAACCCCCTGACCGGTCTGGAACCGCTCCTCAGGAGAGCGGGGAAGCAGCCGGCTTACATCCTCCTCAACCGGGCGCAGCGCGCGGACGTCCATCTGAACGGCGAGATGCCCGCCGACTTCGTGGACCGGCTGGAGTCGGCGCTGTCCAGGGCGTCGGACTTCAAGCGCGTCTACGCCAACCCGGACGCGGTGGTCTACCGCTACGTCCGTCCGGCGGAAGGAAGCCCGGGATGAACCGACTGCGCTGGGGAGTCGCCGTGTCCGGGTGGGTTGCCGTCGCCGCGACCGCTCTGCCGGAAGGAGCGCCGCTACGGGTCGCGACGATGTCCGCGTTTCTCCTCATCGGGCCGGGACTGGCCGCCACCCTGCTGCTGACCCGGCGGCCGTCTGACGCCGAAGCCGGTCGCAGGTCCCGGCTGGAGTTCACCGTCCTCACCGTGGCCCTCAGCATCGCGTTCTCCACCCTGGTCGCCGAAGCCCTCTTCCTGACCAAGGCGTCCACGCCCACGCGTGCCCTGCTGATCCTCGCGGTGCTCAGCTCTGTTCTGGCACTGGCGCCTGCGCTGCTCAGGGCGAGGAGAAACGCCCACCGAACGTCCGTGGACGATTGACGAGGCCACCTCCCATACCGCGAGACAACTCCCCTCAATCTCATTCCTTGACCAATCGGGCAGTCGGCTTATTATGTACATGTACGGCGTAAACGTACGGATTCGCCCCGAGGAGAAGCCGTGCACGCACCACGAGCCCTGCCGCCGGCCGAGACGGCAGAGACGGCGGCTCCACCCGCCCCCGCAGCCACCAAGCGCCCCTTCACCGCACCGATACGCCAGAGGTTCGCCGCTGTCCTGCCCCGCGAGCCGCTGCTGCGCAACGGCCACCTTCTCGCCGTGAGCTCCCTCATCAACGCGGCGCTGGGCGCCGTGTTCTGGGTGTTCGCCACTCACTGGTACGACGAGCGGACAGTCGGCCTCAATTACGCGACCATCTCCGCGGCCACGCTGCTGTCCACCGTCGGTCAGCTGAACCTCTCCGACTTCCTGGTCCGATTCGTGCCGGCCGCCGGCCGTCACACGCGTAGGCTGATCCTCGCCTGCTACGTCGCCAGCATCGCCTGCAGCGCCCTGGTCGCGGTCGGCTTCCTCCTGCTCGTCCCGCAGATCGCTCCCGGCCTCGACTTCCTGCTGACACCGGTGACCGGTCTCTTCTTCGTCGCCTACACGGCGGGATACGCCATCTTCGCCCTTCAGGACGGTGCGCTGACCGGAGTGCGGCACCCTGGCTGGGTGGCGGCGGAGAACGTGGTATTCGCCGTGGTGAAGATCCTTCTATTGGCCGTGGCTGCCGCCCTGACGCTCTTCGCGGGCATCCTGATCTCCTGGGCCGGTGCCCTTGTCGTAGCCGTTCTGGTCGCCAACGTGTTCCTGCTGCGGCGAGCCGTGCCCCGCCATGAGCGGGAGGCCCCGCAGACGGAACGCCCGCCCCGGATGGTGAGGTACTCGACCGCCGACTATGTGGGTTCCCTGTTCCGGATGGCCGCGTACAACCTGGTGCCGCTGCTCGTGCTGAACACCTTGGGGCCGGCCCAGAGCGCCTATTTCTCGCTGGCCTGGATCATCGGCTACATCCCCTATCTGCTGGCGACCAACATGGGCAGCTCCCTGATTGTGGAGGCGGCGCACGCTCCCGGGCAGCTGGCTCAGCACGCGTTCCGGGTGCTGCGCCACTCGGCCCTGCTCATGGCCCTCGGGACTGTTGCGATCATCGTCGTCGCCCCGTACTTCCTGTCCTTCTTCGGGCCGGGATATGGGGAGCACGGCACCACGCTGCTCCGGCTGCTGGCGCTGTCAGCGCTGCCGAACCTGCTGGTGAGCGTGGCCATCGACGTGGCCCGGATGCGGCGGCGCCTGCGCATGGTCGTGGGACTGCAACTGGCGCTGTGCTTCCTCGTGCTGGGCCTTTCCCACGTCCTGCTGCCCGAGCTCGGTCTGACCGGAGCAGGCGTCGCCTGGCTCGTGGCGCAGTGCCTGCTGGCCCTTTACCTCTTGATCCGGCGGTCGAGTTGGCTGCCGGGGATCTCGGAGCATTCGTCATGAACGTCCACGCGCTGTCCCTCAGCGGTGATCCGTCCCGGCCGCACACCGGCGGCATCCTCGGGACCCGAACAGAGTTCTCCGTCGTGATCTGCGTGTACACCGAGGAGCGCTGGGAGGACATCCTCGCCGCCGTGGAGTCGGTACGCGCCCAGTCGCGGCCGGCCCTGGAGACCCTGGTGGTGGTCGACCACAATCCGGAACTCCTGGAACGCCTGCGCACGGAATACGGGGGGTACGGGCGCGAGGGCTCACCGGGTCCGGCAGTACGGGTCCTCGCCAACGCGGGCCCCCGCGGCCTGTCGGCCGGGCGCAACACCGGGATCGCCGCCTGCCGGGGCACGGTCATCGCGTTCCTCGACGACGACGCGGTGGCAGAACGGGACTGGCTGCGGCACATGGCGTCGGCGTACACGGATCCGCAGGTGATCGCGGTGGGCGGCCGCACTGTCCCGGCCTGGGCGTCCGGGCACCGCCCGGTCTGGTTCCCCACCGAGTTCGACTGGGTCGTCGGCTGCGCGTACCGGGGACTGCCGGAAGGCGTGGCACCGGTCCGCAACGTGCTCGGCGGAAACGCCTCCTTTAGGCGGACGGCTTTCGACGCGGCGGGCGGCTTCGCCATCGGCATCGGCCGCGACGGGGACAAGCGCCCGCTCGGCTGCGAGGAGACCGAGTTCTGCATCCGGCTCGCCCGGGCCATCCCGGACTCGCTGCTGCTCTTCGACAGCCGCGCGGTCATCCATCACAAGGTTCCCGCCGCCAGGGAACGCTTCGCGTACTTCCGCCGCCGCGCCTACGCGGAGGGGCTGTC
This sequence comes from Streptomyces lomondensis, assembly GCF_014651035.1. Lineage (GTDB taxonomy): Bacteria > Actinomycetota > Actinomycetes > Streptomycetales > Streptomycetaceae > Streptomyces > Streptomyces lomondensis. Next base: position 492,708 of record NZ_BMWC01000003.1, on the reverse strand, counting down.
GAAGGCTCAAGTCACCCGGCACGTAGGCGTGGCCAAGGGCCTGGAGTCCGAACGCCGCTATACCACCCGGGTACTGCCCGCCGGAGTGGCGCACGGGCTGCTCGACGCAGTACGGGGACAGCGGGGAGGCGCCGGGCGCGCGGGGGCGATCGTGGCCGGGGTGGTCATCGCGGCCACGGGCTACGTCGTGGGCTCCTTCCGGGCCCGCAGGAGCACCTCCCCCTTCCGGGTCGAGGTGCTGCCTTCGGCCGCTGACTCGGCCGGACACGGAGACGGCACCGCGGAGACCCTCGCGACAAGGACGTGAATCATGGACATCGATGTTTACCGAGCCCACGAAGTGACGGCGGCCGACCGGACCGCGTGGACGACGATGCAGTCGAAAGCGCCAGTGCACGGTACGCCGCAGATGGCGAACCCCTTCCTCTCACCCGAGTTCGCCCTCGCGGTCGGCCGGCACCGGCGCGGGGTCCGGATCGCCGTGATGCGGGACGGACCAGGCGGCGAACCGACGGCGTTCTTCCCCTACGAGCGCACGCCCGCGGGAGTTGGCCGCGCGATCGGCCTCGGCCTCTCCGACTGCCAGGGGCTGGTGCACGAAGCGGGCTTTCGCTGGGACGCTCCGTCGTTGCTGGCGGCGTGCGGGCTCGCCATCTGGGAGTTCGACCATCTCGCGGAGGGGCAGCAGCCGTTCGAGCGATCCGCCAGGGCCAGCTTCCCCTCGCCCGTGATCGACGTGGCGGACGGCTGGGAAGCCTATGTCGCCCGGCTGGGAGAGCGGTCACCCAAGGGCACACGCACCAGACTCGCCAAGGAACGCAAGCTGGCCAAGGCAGCCGGGGAGGTCCGCTATGTGCACGACGAACGCGACCCGGTGATGTTGCACACGCTGATGGCATGGAAGTCCGCTCAGTACCGCAGGACCGGCCGCAGCGACCGGTTCGCGCAGCCCTGGATCACCCAGCTCGTGGAGCAGCTGTTCCACACCCGGGCGGACTCTTTCGCCGGTCAGTTGTCCGTGCTCTACGCGGGCGACCAACCGGTGGCCGCCCACTTCGGGCTGCGGACGGATCATGTCCTCTCCTGCTGGTTCCCGGCCTACGACCTCGCCTTCGCCAAGTTCTCTCCCGGGGTCGCGCTGCACCTGCGGATGGCCGAGAGGGCCGCCGACGACGGCATCTCCTACCTTGATCTTGGGCGTGGCCAGGGCGAGTACAAGGACTCACTCAAGACGCGGGAGATCTTCGTGTCGGAGGGCTGGGTGACCCGGCGCCATCCGGTCGCCGTCGCCCACAGGGCGCGCCGCGCTCCGGTGCGAGCGCTGCGCAACTTTGTCGTCTCGCGACCGGAGCTGTACGACCCGGCCGACCGGCTGCTGAAGCGAGTGGGAAGACTCCGCGCTCGGACCAGGGCGTCGTAGCCCACGACCGCACGATGGCGGGCACCGGGACTGGGCCGGCCCGGCATCCCCGATCCGCCGCCTGAGGGCCTGAGGAGGTGCCCTGTGACCGGATCCGTGCCCATTCTGATGTACCACGCGATCGCGCACGCCCCGCCGCCATCGATCCGCGCCCTGTCCGTCTCACCGGACGCGTTCGCCGCCCAGATGCGGCTGCTGGACGAGGGCAGCTTCACTCCGCTGACGGTGGGAGGACTCACGGCCGCTTGGCGCGGCGGTCAGCCTCTGCCGGTCCGGCCGGTACTGATCACCTTCGACGACGGATACCAGGGTGTACACCGGCACGCTCTGCCCGTCCTGCGTGAACTCGGCTTTCCCTCGACCTTGTTCGTGGCCACTGGCTGGCTGCCCGGTCAGCACCAGATCGCTGGCGCCGCTCTGGACACCATGCTTGACTGGGACGAGGTGCGCGAACTCGCCGCTGCGGGTGCCGAGATCGGCGGTCACAGCCACAGTCACCCACAGCTCGACCAGCTGCCCCTCGGCGCGCTGCGCTACGAGCTGGAAACCTGCTGGAAGATCATCACCGAGCAACTCGGCGTCCCGCCGTACTCCTTCGCCTATCCATACGGTTACTCAGACCACCGGGTGCGGCAGATGGTACGCACTGCTGGCTTCACTCAGGCTGTGGTGGTGCACAACGCCCTGGCAGGTCCTCGTCAGGACCCGTTCTCCCTGAGTCGAATGACTGTGCGGCGGAGCACCGGGGCCGAGGAGTTCGCCCGGTTGATAGAAGGTCGAGCCGTCACCAGAACCTTCGCCCGGGACCGAATCCTGACCAAGGGCTACACCGTGGTCCGCAGATCGCGTCGCCTGCTGTGGAAGACGGCGTGGACATGTGCTCGACACCGGCCAGGTACTTAAAATCTGGCATTCATCACAATTGCGCAGATATTCTGTTTTCGATGAAATGCTCCGCACGGCATCGCGGCATCCGACGGCGCCGGCTCGCCGCACTACCCATAGCGGCTGCCGTCACGCTCGCCCTGGCCTGCGGCGGCACCGGACCGGACGACGCCGCCGGGCCGGCCCAGCCCGCGCTCGGCTGGGGCTTCACCCACACCGAGTACAGCGCCGATGTGGGCGACCGGGCCGCCCTGAGCACCGCGCGAAAGGCCCTCTCCGCCCAGCCGCTCCCGCAGAACCAGCACCTCATGGGCTGGGGCGCCACCAGTCCCGAACCGTCTCCTGGTCGTTACAACTTCGCCGCCCTGGACCGCCGCATCGATCTCATCCGGAAGACCGGCGGCACTCCCGTCATCACCCTCTGCTGCGCACCGGACTGGATGAAGGGCGGCACACCCGGTCACACGGACTGGTCCCGCCAGTCCCTGGAGACCGCCCCGCGCCCCGAACACTACGACGACTTCGCCGCCCTCTCCGCCACAGTCGCTGAACGCTATCCGGACGTACGGCATTTCATCGTCTGGAACGAATTCAAGGGATTCTTCGACGACGCGAGAAAGCGCTGGAACTACGAGGGATACACCGAGCTCTACAACCGGGTCCACCGAGCACTGAAGAAGGTGAACAAGGAGAACCTGGTGGGCGGGCCGTACCTGAACATGGACAGTTTCGAGCCCGGCCGCACCACGCACGCCTCCGCCCTGAGAGGCCCGTGGGGCAGCGTCGACCAGCGTGTCCTCGACGCCTTCGACTACTGGAACACGCACAAGGCCGGAGCCGACTTCGTCGTCGTCGACGGTTCCAGCTACACCCACGGCGACGAGGCGCTGCCCGACCGGTTCCGGGCCGTCGACAAGTTCACCGCCGTCGGCCGGTGGGTACGGGAGCGCACTCCCTTGCCCCTGTGGTGGGCCGAGTACTACGTCGAACCGGGCGCAGACACCGGCGGCGACGGCTGGAGCGAGCAGCTCCGCTTGGCCGTGCAGGCCGCCGGCATGATCGCCATGGTCCGGGGCGGTGCCACCACCGGGTTCTACTGGAACCCGCAGAACCGAACCGCCCAATGCACCGGCTGCCTCTGGCGCAGCACCGAGATCACCGACGGTACGGGCGGCGAGTCCAGGCCCATGCTCGACCTGGTGCAGCGTTTCGACAGGGAGTTCCCACCCGGCACGGCGTATCGCGCGGTAGACGTGGCGCCGAGTGACGCACCCGACGTTTGGGTGCTCGGCGACGACGAGGCCACCCTCGTCGTCAACACCCAGGACCGGCCACTTCAGGTGAAGATCGACGGTCGGACTGTCGACTTGGACGGCCATCAGGCGCTCTGGCTGCGCAGGTGAGTAATCTTGTTCAGGCTTCCTGGCAGTTATCAGATTCGTGAGTTCTCCTCTCCGGAAGGCGTTGCATGGCGAAGGAGGAACGGCGATCCGCCCCCGCCCGACGAGCCAGCGACCGCGGCCATCTGGGCCGGCTGAGCCGGGAACGCGTGCTGACCGCCGCGCTGGAGCTGGTCGACCGCGACGGCCTCTCCGCCCTGAGCATGCGCCGCCTGGGCGCCGAGCTCGGTGTGGAGGCCATGGCGCTCTACCGGTACGCCGCGAGCAAGGACGCCCTGCTCGACGGGCTGGTCGAGGCCCTGTACCTGGAGCTGGAGGAGCGGCTCGACGCCGGTGCGGTCGAGGACGCCGACTGGCGGGCCGGGCTGCACCGGATCGCCCGTGCGACCTACGAGGTGTGTCTCACCCACCCCCAGGCGGTGCCGCTGCTCGCGACGCGGCTGCTGGCGGTGCCGCTGGCCCGGCGGCCGGCCGCGGTCCTGCGGGACCACGAGCGCGTCCTCGCCCTGCTGCGCAAAGCCGGCTTCGACGAGCCCACCGCCTCCGCCGTGTTCCGCGCCTTCACCGCCTGGCTGCTGGGCTACGTCACCGTGGAGCTGCGCCCCATGGTGGACAACCCGGACGAGACCGATCCGGCCTTCCGGCTGGGGCTGCACCGGCTGTCGGCCAAGGAGCTGCCGACTCTGCGGGAGACGGCGGCGGCGCTCGCCGAGCAGGGCGGCCCCGAGGGTCTCGCGGCCGGCCTCGACGCCCTGCTCGGCGGCTTCACGAGCGGCTGCCCTTCCGCAGCATCCGGCTGAACGGCGTGTCCGGGCGCTCCAGGCGCTCGCCGTCCAGCGTGATGTCGACGGCCTCGTTGAAGAAGGCGACGCGTCCCTGGACCGCCGCCACGGCGGGCAGTGGCTCGGGGTAGCTCCAGACGATGTTGGGCGGCACGTCGCCCCCGCCCCGCCAGGACCAGTACTCCGCGGTGCCCTTGTAGGGGCACCCGGTGCTGTGGTCGGTGGCGTCGAAGAGGTCCAGGCGGACGTCCTCGCGGGGGAAGTAGTACCGGGTCGGCAGGGAGGTCTCGAAGAGCAGCACCGGGGCGTGCGTGTCCGCGACGATCTGCCCGTCGATCTCCACCTGGACATGGCGGCTGCTGGGCAGCGCGTCGACACGTTTGTGCGGGTCACGCGGGTGGACGAAGATCTCTTCCTCCTCCTCGTACCAGTGGTCGAGGCCCGTGTCGGTGCGCAGGAACCACTCGAAGGCGATGTGGCCGGCCAGGTCGTCGGCGGGGAAGGTCCAGGCCGCGTTCGGCCGTACGTCTCCGCCGGCCTGGAGGTCGTAGAAGATCTGCGATCCGGTGTGGGTGCCCGTCGGCGGGTGCTGCGCCGGGCGGAGGAGGTCGGTGCGGACGTCGTCGCGCGGGAAGGCGTACTGCGGCACGGGCAGGTGGGGCTCCCAGACGAGCACCGGGTGCCGGCTGTCGACGACGGTGACGTCGCCCTTGCGACCGCGCACCCAGCGCTCGCTGGGCTCCCACATGAGGCCTTCGGGGGTGGTCCTGATCGACCGGGCGGCGGGGTGGGCCGGGTGGGTGGTCATGGCCGGTGCTCCTTCGGGACGTCCGGATGTCCGTCTCCCCTCCACGGTCCCACGGCCCCACGCCCCCCGGCCCCCGGCCCCCGCTCTCAGTGCGCCGCGTCGAGCCGGGCCCGCTGCTCCGCGGTCAGTTCCAGGTCCACCGCGGCGAGGTTCTCCTCCAGCTGGGCCACCGAGGAGACCCCGGCCAGCGGGACGATCGGCAGCTCGCCGCCGAGCTGCCAGGCGAGCACCACCTGGTTGACGGTCGCCCCGGTCTCCCGGGCCACGTCGTGCAGCACCTCCAGCCGGGCCGGGGTACCAGGGTGGTCGAAGTCCGCGGGCAGCCGCTCCGGGCGGCTGTAGGCGCCCTTCAGCAGGGGCGAGTACGCGACGAGGGTCAGGCCCGGCTCGGCCCTCAGATAGCCGAGGAGGTCGGCGCCCGCGTGGCCGAGGCTGCCGTCCGGGAAGAGGTCGTCGGGTACGTCGGTGCGGGGGCGCAGGTGGGTGTGCGCGTACTGGAGCACCTCGTAGCCGGGCAGGCCGGCCGCGGCGGCCAGGGCGCGGGCCCGCTCGACGCGCCAGGTGGCGTGGTTGCTGACGCCGAGCAGTCCGACGGTGCCCTCGGCGACCAGGGCGGCGAAGCCCTCGACGGTCTCCTGGAGGGGGACCTCGTGGTCCTCGATGTGGGCGTACAGCAGGTCCAGCTTCTCCATGCCGAGCCGCTCGCGGCTGCGCTCCGCCGACTCGCGGATCACCTTCGCCGACAGGCCCTCGGCGTTGTCGACGTAACTCGTGCCGGGGGCCAGCGGGCGGGCACCGAGCTTGGTCGCGACGACGATCTCGTCCCCGATGCCGCGGCTGCGCCGCCAGCGGCCGAGGAGTTCCTCGCTCTGGCCGCCCTGGCCGCCGTCGACCCAGAAGGCGTAGTTGTCGGACGTGTCGATGAAGTTCCCGCCGGCTTCGACGTAGCGGTCCAGGACGGCGAAGGACGTCTTCTCGTCCGTCACCGAGCCGAACAGCATCGTGCCGAGCGCGAGCACGCTCACCTCCCGGCGGGTCTGCGGATCCGTGCCGATCGTGCGGTACTTCATGGCTGCTCCTCCCGTACGCGCCCGGTGCTCCGGGCCACGCACGGGAGTCTTCACCTTGAAGAGCGCTCCAAGTCAAGGACTCCAAGTCGAGGACTCCAAGTCAAGGACCGGACGGGTCACTTGGCGAACGGCCCCTCCAGTGCCGCCCACTGCAACAGCATGATCGTCTTCGCGTCGGCGATCTCCCCGGTGCGGATCATCTCCAGGGCCCTGCGGAAGGGCAGTTCGAGGATCTCGATGTCCTCGCCCTCCTCGTCCAGGCCGCCGCCCTCGTGGGTGCGGGTCGACGGGCCGTATGCGGCGGCGTAGAAGCTGACGCGTTCGGTGACCGAGCCGGGGCTCATGTAGACGTCGAAGACGTGCCGGACCTCGCCGATGGTGTGGCCGGTCTCCTCCACGACCTCGCGCCGGACGGCGATCTCGGGGTGCTCGTCATCGTCGTCGAGCAGGCCGCCCGGCGTCTCCACGAGCATGCCGTCGGGGTGCCCGTTGACGTACACGGGGAAGCGGAACTGGCGGGTGAGCAGCACGGTTTCGCGTTCGGCGTCGTACAGCAGCATGGTCGCCCCGTTGCCGCGGTCGTGCGTCTCGCGTTCCTGGGTGCTCCAGGTGCCGTCGGCGTGCCGGAAGTCGAAGGTCGTGGTCCGCTCGACGTACCAGTGGCTGGACAGGAGCTTCACGTCCCGCACCCTGACGCGGGGGTTGCCGGTGAGGTCCCGGCCGGTCCGGTCGAGTCCGGTGCGGCCCCTGCGGTCGGGGGTGTCGATGCCGGCGGTCATCGGGCACCGGCCGGGCGGGAGGAGAAGAGCAAGATGGTCATGCCCGCTTCTACCATCCGGGGCGGCCCGGGGCCGAACGTTCAGAACGTTCCGGATCGACGCGGGTGGGGGCACGCCGTGGGACACGGTTGTGACGCGTCTGCGACTGCCCGTCGCCCGGTGAGCCGGGAGACAGTGGGAAGCCGGTGCCGTGGCCCCTTGGAAGGCGAACGGTGACCGGTTCACCTCACGGGGGGAGGGCTCATGGAAACGGTCCGGGAGTCAGGACACGCGCTCGTCGTCGGGGCCGGGATCGGCGGACTGGCCGCCGCGCTCGCCCTCGGCCGCACCGGGTGGCGCGTGACGGTGCTGGAGCAGGCGGCGGCCATCGGGGAGATCGGCGCGGGCATCCAGCTCAGCCCCAACGGGGTGCGGGTGCTGAGCGCTCTCGGCGTGCTGGACGGGCTGCTGCCCACGGCGTTCCATCCCGAGGCGGTCGAGATGCGGCTCGGCCGCTCCGGCCGGCACGTGTTCCGCATCGAACTCGCCGAGACCGCCGTACGGCGGTGGGGCGCCCCCTATCTGCACGTCCACCGTGCGGACCTGCTCGACGCGCTCCTCACCGGGACGGCCGGCAGCGGCCTGGACATCACCGTCCGCACCGGGTCGACGGTGCGGAGCTACGAGCAGACTCCCGAGGGGGTCACGGTGTCGCTCGACTCGGGCCGGCGCGTCAGCGGCAGCCTGCTCGTGGGAGCCGACGGCATCCACTCGGTGATCCGCGGTCAGATGCTGGGGGCCGACGAGCCCCGGTTCACCGGCCACGTCGCCTGGCGGGTCACCGTACCGGTCGAGCGTCTGGGGCGGGCCGTGCCCCCGCCCACCGCGTGCCTCTGGGTGGGCGACGGACGTCATGCCATCACCTACCGGCTCCGCGGCGGGGCACTGGTCAATCTCGTGGCCGTGGTGGAGCGCGACGAGTGGCGGGGCGAGTCGTGGACCGAACGCGGCACCCGGCAAGAAGCGCTGGCCGACTTCGAGGGCTGGCACCCCACGGTCACCACCACCCTCCGCGAGGCGGACACCCATTACCGCTGGGCGCTGTTCGACCGCGAGCCCCTGGAGAACTGGGCCGACGGACGCGTCGCGCTCCTCGGTGACGCGTGCCATCCCATGCTGCCCTACCTGGCCCAGGGCGCCACCATGGCCATCGAGGACGCCCGGGTCCTCGCCCACCGGCTCCAACACACCGACGACGTGCCCAGGGCCCTGCGCTCGTACGCCGCGGCACGGCGACCGCGCACCGCACGCGTCCAGGCCGGTGCACGCCGGAACGGGCAGCGGTTCCACCAGGGCGACGACTTCGCCTACTTGCCGCTGTGGCTCCTCGGGAAACTGGCTCCGCGCCTGTACCACCGGCGGCTGGACTGGCTCTACGGGTACCGGGCGCCTTGATCGTCGCGTCGAGGCGCCCGGAGCGGTGCGTGTAACCTGCTGGGTGCCCGGTGCCGTGTCCCACCTGGGACGACGGGGCTCGCAACGGCTCGCAACGATCGACTTCGGCTTGGAGGACGGGTGGCGGTACAGCGGATCTCGACCCGCAATGCCCGTTTCCAGCAGCTGCAGACGCTGCTCAACAACCGCACCAAGCGAGGGCGCGCCAAGGAGTTCCTGGTCCAGGGCGTCCGCCCCATCACGATGGCCGTGGAACACGGCTGGACCGTTCGGTCGCTGCTCTACGACGCGAGCCGCCCGCTCTCCCGATGGGCCGAGGACCTGCTGCACCGCGTCGGTGCCGAACGCGTGGCGATGGCACCGCAACTGCTCGCCGAGCTCAGCGAGAAGGCCGACGGCGCCGCGGAGGTCATCGCGGTGGTCGAGATGGCACCGGACAGCCTGTCGCGGATCAAGGTCCACGACGACTTCCTCGGTCTGGTCTTCGACCGGCCGACGCAGCCCGGCAACATCGGCAGCATCGTGCGGTCGGCCGACGCGTTCGGTGCCGACGGGCTCATCGTGACGGGGCACGCCGCGGACCCCTACGACCCCAAGTCGGTACGGGCCTCCACGGGATCGCTCTTCGCCGTGCCCGTGGTGCGCAGCCAGTCTCACCACGAGGTCATGGAGTGGCTGGAGAAGGAGCGCGGTCAGGGGCGGCCGGTGGCCGTCGTCGGCACGGACGAGAACGGCGACGCCGAGGCCTCGGAGTTCGACCTGACCCAGCCGGTCCTGCTGCTGATCGGCAACGAGACCGCGGGCCTCAGCGCGGCCTGGCGTGAGCTCTGCGACCACGTGATCAGCATTCCGATGACGGGCTCGGCCAGCTCCCTGAACGCGTCGAACGCCGCCTCCGTCGTTCTCTACGAGGCACGCCGTCAGCGTCTCGCGAAGCAGCGCGCCCGGAGCTGACCGCTCGGCCCCCCGCTGGTCCCCGGACATGACCAAGAGGCCGTATCGGAATGCTCCGATACGGCCTCTGACCTGCTGCTTCGCAAGTCGGGACGACAGGATTTGAACCTGCGACCCCTTGACCCCCAGTCAAGTGCGCTACCAAGCTGCGCCACGTCCCGATGCGCCTCGCGCGGTGAACCGCGTGATCGCGCGAACAGCACTTTACCCCACACCCCTGGCCGCGCCGAAAGCGGGCCGGGCGGGACAATCGGCGTATGGGCAGCACAGACAGTGAGGGAAGCACGGGACGGCCGGGCGGCGCGCGGGACCGCGACAGCGAGGGGCGGGCGCGCAACGCCCGGCCCCGGGACGGTCTCGGCCGGCCCCTGCCGTACGGCGCGGACGGCGTGCCCCGCCAGCCCGAGGGCGTCGTCCGCACCCCGGAGGAGACCGTCGCCGAGGCGCAGCGGCTGCTGGACGAGGGGAAGCCGTTCCACGCGCACGAGGTCTTCGAGGACGCGTGGAAGTCGGGGCCGGACGAGGAGCGGGAGCTGTGGCGCGGCCTCGCGCAGCTCGCCGTGGGCCTGACGCACGCCGCCCGCGGCAACCTCATGGGCGGGGCGCGCCTGCTGCGGCGCGGGGCGGGTGCGGCCGAGACGTGGGTGTCCGGCTCCGGGCGGGCACGGCCGCACGGCATCGACGTCGAGACCGTCGCCGCCTGGGCACGGCACCTGGCCGAGGATGTGGAGCGGACCGGCCGGTCCGTGGACGCTGCGGCGCGGGCGCCCCGGCTGCGGGGAGCGGGGGCGGGGCGCTGAGCCCGGGGCGTTGCGTTCGGCGGCGGGAACCGGACGCGGAACGCGATGAGGCTGGGACTCGGTGGTAGGACTGTCAGTGGTGTACGGCAGACTCGGGGCGTGCGAAAGATTCATGTCATCGGTATCGGCGCGGGCGACCCGGACCAGCTGACCCTGCAAGCGGTCAGGGCGCTGCGGAGCACGGACGTGTTCTTCATCCTGGACAAGGGCGAGGTGAAGGCGGACCTCACCGGGCTGCGCCGGGACATGCTGGAGGCGCACCTGACGGACGGGACGTACCGGGTCGTCGAGGCGCGCGACCCGGAGCGGGACCGCAGCGCCGGCGGCGCGGCCTACTCCCCCGCCGTCGGGGACTGGCGCAGCGCCCGCGCGGGCATCTACGAGCGGCTGATCGCCGAGGAGCTCGGCGAGGAGGAGACCGGCGCGTTCCTGGTGTGGGGGGACCCCTCGCTGTACGACAGCACGCTGGGGATCCTTCAGGAGGTGCTGGAGCGGGGCGCCGTGGCGTTCGAGTACGACGTCGTGCCCGGCATCAGCAGCGTCTCGGCGCTCGTCGCCCGGCACCGGACGGGGCTCAACCGGGTCGCCCGGCCCGTGCAGATCACCACGGGGCGGCGGCTCGCGGAGGGCTTCCCGGAGGACGTGGACGACGTGGTGGTGATGCTGGACGCCCACCAGACCTTCCGGCAGTACGCGCAGGAGGACGTCGACATCTACTGGGGCGCCTACATCGGCACCCCGGACGAGATACTCGTCTCCGGCCCGATCGCCGAGGCGGCCCCCCGCATCGAGCGGCTGCGCGCCGAGGCCCGCGAGCGCAAGGGCTGGATCATGGACACGTATCTGCTGCGCCGGCGGCCCCGCGACTGACACGACTGGCGCACGCATCACCGGGCACCCGTGCGGACTTTCTGGCATGCGCACGTAGCCCACAGGTGTGAAGGTGACGACGTGACCGTCGTGGAGGAAACCGCCCTGCCCGCCTCCCAGCCCCCGGTGCTGGACTCCCGTCGCCGCAACGTCGTCTTCGTGACGATCATGTTGGGGATGCTGCTCGCGGCCCTCGACCAGACCATCGTCGGCACCGCCCTGCCGACCATCGTCTCGGACCTGGGCGGGGCGGATCACATGTCGTGGGTGGTCACCTCGTATCTCCTGGCGGAGACCGTCTCGACCGTGCTGGTCGGCAAGTTCGGCGATCTCTTCGGCCGCAAGGCGGTCTTCCAGGTCTCGGCGGTCGTGTTCGTCACGGGCTCGTTCCTGTGCGGCCTGGCCACGAACATGGCGCTGCTGATCGCCTGGCGGGCGATGCAGGGCATCGGCGCGGGCGGGCTGATGGTCACGTCGATGGCGCTGATCGCCGACGTGATCCCGCTGCGCGAGCGCGGCAAGTACCAGGGCGCGATCGGCGCGGTGTTCGGCGTGTCCACCGTCATCGGGCCGCTGCTGGGCGGGCTGTTCACCGACCATCTGACGTGGCGGTGGGCGTTCTACGTCAACGTGCCCATCGCGATCGTCGTGGTCCTGGCGGCGGCCAGGACCATTCCGGTGGTGAAGTCGGCGTCCCGGCCCGTCATCGACTATCTGGGCATCGCGCTCGTGGCGACCGGGGCGAGCGCGCTGATCCTGGCCACGAGCTGGGGCGGCAACGAGTACGCGTGGGGTTCCGGGGTGATCATCACGCTGTTCGCGGGCGGTGTGGTGGCGCTCGGCCTGTTCTGCCGGGTGGAGACCCGGGCGCGCGAACCGATGCTGCCCATGCGGCTGTTCGCCAACCCGGTGTTCACGGTCTGCTCGGTGCTGAGCTTCATCGTCGGCTGCGGGACACCGCGCGGACGGGGTCGACGGACCTGGGCGAGGGGTTCGCCTCACCGCACGGCCCGGACTCCCGGCGGGTGCTGGAGGCCGCCGTCGGCAAGATCATCGGCGGTACGGACCTCGACACCACGCGCCGGATCGTCCTGGAGTCGGAGACCCGGCTCGACGTGGCCGGTGCGTGGGCGGTGATGCAGGTCGAGTTGTTCACGCGGCTGGTCGGCCATGCCAGCCTGGGGCTGATCGCCGCGCGGCGCCGGATGCCGCCCGAGGTGCTGCTGCCGGTCTTCGAGCGGATGGTCGACGAGGGGTTCCTGACCCGGGACGGCTCCCTGCTCTCGCACACGGAGGCGGGCGCCCGCGAGGCCGCCGTCATCAGCAGGGCCTGGGCCGCCTGGCTGGAGGACCGGCTGGGGCAGGACATCGGCCGCCCCTCGGACAGCGACCTGCGGGTGGCGGTCGACGCGATCGCGAAACGGCTGCTGGTGGAGGACCTGAGCCACGGGCTGCCGAGCAGGCCGGCGAAGGTCCTGGCGACCAGCGCGGCGTGACGGGGCGGCTTCCGCCCAGGGCCGGTCCGACGACGTCCTGCCTCCCTCGGCGCAAGACAAGGCCCTACCCGAGCCCCAGCCGTTCCAGAGCGCTCGCCACATCGGGCACGGCCGTCACGCCGTCCGGCAGCGGTGGCCGCTGTACGACGACGACCGGCAGGCCCAGGTCCCGCGCCGCCGTGAGTTTGGCCGCCGTGGCCGCTCCCCCGCTGTCCTTGGTCACCAGGACGTCGATGCGGTGCTCGCGCAGCAGGGCCGTCTCGCCGGGGACGGTGAACGGGCCGCGGGCCAGCAGCACGTGCGTGTCGGGCGGCATCGGCGGCTCGGGCGGATCCACCGAGCGGGCGACGAAGTGGAGTTCCGTCAGATGCGCGAAGGAGGCCAGCCCGAGGCGCCCGGTGGTGAGGAACACGCGGCGCCCGAGCCGGGGCAGCAGGCCGGCCGCCGCGTCCAGTGAGGGGACCGGGTGCCAGAGGTCCCCGGGGCCCGGCCGCCACCCGGGGCGGCGCAGCACCACCGCCGGTACGCCGGTCGCGGCCGCGGCCCGTGCGGCGTTGGCCGTGATCGACTCGGCGAAGGGATGCGTGGCGTCGACGAGCGCGGTCACGCCCTCCCGTCGCAGCCACCCCGCCAGCCCCTCGGCCCCGCCGAAGCCCCCGACGCGCACCTCCCCGTCGAGCGCGCCCGGCCGCGCCACGCGCCCCGCGAGGGACGTGGTGACGCGGACGCCGGGCCGTGCGGACAGCGCGGCGGCCAGGGCGCGGGCCTCGGCCGTACCGCCGAGGATCAGGACGTGGCAGGACACGGCGTCGAGCGTACGAGGTCCCGTGGGGCGGACACGGGGGTGGGTGCGTACCACCGGCGGGCGAGGCCGATGGTCGCTATCGTCCTGGCATGGAGTCCGTGCGTGCCGTGCTCGTCGACATCGACGGGGTGCTCACCGTCTCGTGGCGGCCGTTGCCCGGGGCCGTGGAGGCGTTGCGGGAGATCCGGGAGGCCGGGCTCGCCGTCCTGCTGGTCACGAACACGACCTCCCGGACCCGGGCGGCGATCGCCGGGACCCTGGCCGACGCGGGGTTCCCGGTGTCCGCCGAGGACATCCTGACCGCGCCCGCCGCCACCGCCGCGTACCTCGCCGAGCACTGTCCCGGCGCCCGGTGCGCGCTGCTGAACAGCGGCGACATCGCGGAGGACCTCGACGGCGTGACCGTCGTCGACCCGGCGGACACCGGCGCCGCGCCCGATGTCGTGCTGGTGGGCGGGGCCGGTCCCGAGTTCGGGTACGAGGCGCTCGACCGGGCCTTCGGGCAGCTTCAGCGCGGGGCCCGGCTGGTGGCGATGCACCGCAACCTGTACTGGCGTACGGCCGAGGGGCTGCGGCTGGACTCCGGCGCGTTCCTGGCCGGGCTGGAGCAGGCCGCCCGGGTGGAGGCCGAGATCACCGGCAAGCCGGCCCGGGCGTTCTTCGAGGCGGCGCTCGCCCGGCTCGGCGCCGGTGCGGACCAGGCCGTGATGGTCGGGGACGACGTCGAGTCGGACGTGCTGGCGGCGCAGCGGGCCGGAGTCACCGGTGTCCTGGTGCGGACCGGGAAGTTCCAGGAGGAGACGCTCCGGGCCGCCGACGGCACGCCCGACCATGTGATCGACTCCTTCGCGGACCTTCCGGCGCTGCTGCGGGGTTCAGGGCAGCAGTAGTTGCAGGCCGCCGACGACCGTCGCCGCGATGACCAGCTGCTCGAACAGCCGTTGGTTGATCTTGTGCACCGCCCACTTGCCGAACAGCGCGCCGGGCACGACGAAGGCCACGAGCGCCAGGTCGAGGAGGAGAGAGCGGCCGTCGATCAGGCCGAGTCCGGCGCTGAAGGGCAGCTTGGAGACGTTGACGATCAGGAAGAAGAAGGCCGACGTGCCGAGGAAGCCGAGCTTGCGGAAGCCCGCCGACAGCAGGTACATCGACATCACCGGGCCGCCGGCGTTGGCGACCATGGTGGTGAAGCCGCCGAGGACGCCGTACGAGCGGGCCTTGAGGCGGCCGGCCCGGGTGGTGACCGACTCCGGCTCCCGCTCCGCGTCCGCCGCGCGCCTGCGCCACACCGTCACGGCCGCCATCAGCAGCAGGATCGCGCCGATCGAGGTCCGGACGATCGCGTCGTCCGCCCACATCAGGAACACCGTGCCGACGACGACGCCCGCGGCGACCGCCGGGAACAGCCGCCACAGGGTGGGCCAGTGGGCGTGCCGCCGGTAGGTGGCGACGGCGAGCAGGTCCCCGGCGATCAGGACCGGCAGCAGCACGCCGGTGGAGGCCCGGGCGGGCAGCACCGCGGCGAAGATGGCGAGGCTGACCGTGTTGGCCCCGCTCACGGCGGTCTTGGAGAAGCCGACGAGCAGGGCCGCGAAGGCGAGGGCGGCGAACTCCCAGCCGGTGATGTGCCAGAGCGTCATGGTGTTCATGCGAACACTGATGCTATATGCAACGAACAGGTGGGGTAAGCGGCGTCTCGCCTGGTGAGCCCCGGGGGCTCCGCTAGTGCCGTTCGACGAGGACCGCGCTCCCCTGCCCGACCCCGACGCACATCGTCGCCAGCCCCCTGCCCGCTCCCGTGCGCCGCATCCGGTGCAGCAGCGTGGTCAGGATGCGCGCGCCCGAGCAGCCCAGGGGGTGGCCGAGGGCGATGGCGCCGCCGCTCGGGTTGACCAGGTCGGGGTCGATGCCGAGCTGGTCGACGCAGGCCAGGGCCTGGGCGGCGAAGGCCTCGTTGAACTCGGCCTCCTCCAGGTCGCCGATGCTCCAGCCGGCGCGGGCGAGCACCTTGCGGGTGGCGGGGACCGGGCCGATGCCCATCACGTCGGGGTGGACACCGGCCGAGGCGCCGGCGACGTAGCGGCCGAGGGACTCCAGGCCGAGGTCGTTCAGGGCGTCCTCGCTGACCAGCAGGAGGCCGGCGGCGCCGTCGTTCATCGGGGAGGCGTTGCCCGCGGTGACCGTGCCGCCTTCGCGGAAGACCGGCCTGAGCCGGGACAGCTTCTCGTACGAGGTGTCCTCGCGGACGCACTCGTCGGTGTCGACGACCACGCCGTCGGGGCGTTCCACGGGCAGGAGTTCGTCGTCGAAGTGGCCGTTCTTGCGGGCCAGGGCGGCCCGCTGGTGGCTGCGCAGGGCGAAGTCGTCCTGGCGTTCGCGCGGGATGCCGTAGCGCGCGGCGACCTCCTCGGCCGTCTCGCCCATGGACAGCAGGCCGTGGAGGTCCTCCATCGCCGGGTTGACCAGGCGCCAGCCCAGGCGCGTGTCGGCGGTTTCGACGCGGTGCGGCAGGGCCTCGTCGGGGCGGGGCAGGACGAAGGGGGCGCGGCTCATCGACTCGGAGCCGCCCGCGATCACGATGTCGGCCTCGCCGGCGGCGATGGTGCGGGCGGCCGTCGTCACGGCCTCCAGGCCGGAGGCGCAGAGGCGGTTGACCGTGGCGCCGGGGACGGACTCGGGGAGGCCGGCGAGCAGCGCGGCCATGCGGGCGACGTTGCGGTTGTCCTCGCCGGCCTGGTTGGCGGCGCCCCAGTAGACGTCGTCGACCCGGGCCGGGTCGAGCCCGGGCACCCCGGCGACCAGGGCGCGGACGACGGTCGCGGCGAGGTCGTCGGGCCGCACCGGGGAGAGGGATCCCCGCAGCTTGCCGATGGGGGTGCGGCGGGCGGCCGCGAAGTGGACGGGACGCATGGGAGGGGCTCCTCACACCGCACATAATTAGCACTGCTAGTTTCGGACTATAGCCCCTTGCCCTGCCGCTGGGAAGATTTCGTGGGCCTGGGACTGCCGCCAGGGCGTTATCGCAGGCCGGGACGGTATGCCAGGACCGGTCCGCACCCGTCGCGGGCCGCGTTTGCACCAGTGCGCCCTGGGCACCCGCGCGGTCATGGAGTGGTTGCGGAGCGCCGCCTGCGTGGACGAGGACCCCGAACTGTTCTTTCCCGTGGGCACCGCGGGCCCCGCCCTGCGGGACGTCACGGCCGCCAAGCGGATCTGCGCGCGCTGCCCGGTGACCGACGACTGCCTGAGCTTCGCCCTGAGCAACGGGCAGGCCTCGGGTGTCTGGGGCGGCACCTGCGAGGAGGATCGCGACGCACTGCTCAGGAGCACGACGAACGACGCGAGAAGGAGAAGCGCCCTATGACGGCTGTCAGGAGCACGCTGCCCGAGGAGGCCCGCCGGGTCCTGCGAGGCACTCCAGGACACATTGGTGGATCTGCTCGGACTCTCGCTGATCGGGAAGCAGGCGCACTGGAACGTCGTCGGCCCGCGCTTCCGGTCCATCCACCTCCAGCTCGACGAGGTGGTCTCGGCCGCGCGGAACTTCGCCGACACGGTGGCGGAGCGGTCCGCGGCGCTCGGTGTCCCGCCGGACGGCCGGCCGGAGACCGTCGCGAAGGCCTTCACGCTGCCTGCCCCGAAGGAGGGCTGGGTGCGCGACTCGGACGCCGTGCAGGTGATGGCGGAGTCGCTCCAGGACGCGATCGCCCGGCTGCGCGAGCGCATCGACGCGACCGAGAAGGCCGACCTGGTCACCCAGGACCTGCTGATCGGCATCACCGCGGAGCTGGAGAAGCAGCGCTGGATGTTCGACGCGGAGAACTTCCCCCGCGAGGGCTGACCGGCGCGCACGTACGCAAGAAAGGGGCATGTGATGACCGACGCCCTTGAACTCGACGCGCTGTGGGAGGACTTCCACCGCGTGGTGAACATGACCTCGCAGGAGCTCGCGGCCTGGTTGCGGATGCGCGACGCCGACGAGGACGCGGAGCCGCTGCCGGAGCAGGCGGGCACGCAGACCGGACAGCACGTCCTGGCGATCCTGCAGAAGCGGCGTACCGACCTGACCGAGGACGACCTGCGGGTGATGCGGAGCGTCGTGGACAGGGTCACCTCGCAGGTGGACCTGGAGGACGAGCCGCTGCCTGAGGTGACCGCCGAGGACACCCGCCGCCGGCACCGGCTGATGACGCTCGGCCACGATCCCCTGAAGGGATAGCCGTGGACCGCCAGGAGCGCGTCGTACGCGAACTCCTCGACGCGCACGGCCGGACCTACGCCGACGAGGCGGGCATCCGGCTGAAGGACACACCGCAGCCGCTCTACCGGCTGCTGGTGCTGTCCCACCTGCTCAGTGCCCGCATCCGCGGGTCGATCGCGCTCGCCACCGCCCGTGCCCTGCACGAGGCGGGGCTGCGCGATCCGCGCCGGATGGCCGAGGCCGACTGGCAGGAACGGGTGGACGCCCTCGGCCGGGGCGGCTACCGGCGCTACGACGAACGCACCGCCACCCAGCTCGGCGACGCCGCCGAGCTGCTGAACGAGCGCTGGGGCGGTGACCTGCGGCGGCTGCGCCGGAAGGCGGACGGCAAGCTGACCGAACTGCGCCATCTGCTCCAGGAGTTCCCCGGCATCGGACCGGCCGGTGCCGACATCTTCCTGCGGGAGGCGCAGAGCGTCTGGCCGGAGGCCGCGCCCTACCTGGACGCCAAGGCCCTCCAGGGCGCCGAGCGGCTGAAGCTGCCGAAGGACCCGGAGCGCCTCGTACAGCTGGCCGGGAGGACCGACCCGGCCGTCCTCGCCGCCGCGCTGGTGCGGGCGGCGGTGGACAAGGAGGTCGCCGAGGACACGCTCCGGCGTGCCGGGTGACGGCCACCGAGGACGCGCTCACCCGAGCAACCATCCCCCGTCCACGGTCAGTTCGACCGCGTTGACCGACTGGTTGCGCAGCAGGAAGTCGACCGCGTCCACCACGTCCGCCATCGTGGCGAGCCGCCCGGTGGGCGTCTCGGTGCGCAGCGCGGTGAGCACCTTCTCCGGTTTGGCCAGCCAGTACGGGCTGTCGCCGACGACACCCGGGTGCACGACATTGACCCGGACGGGCGCGAGTTCGACGGCGAGGGAGTTCATCAGGCCCCGAATCCCCGCGTTGACCGTCGCGACCGTCGTCGCGCCCGGGTAGGGGCGCTCCTTGGCCTGGCCGCCGAACAGCACGATGGCACTGCCGTCGTGCAGCCGGGTGCGCAGCGCGTGCACGACCTCGGTGTAGCCGACGAGCTTGAGGGTGACCAGGCTCAGGGCGGCATTGATGTCGTACTCGGTCACCTTGTTGTCGTCCCGGGAGACGCCCGCGATGACCAGGTGGTCCACGCGCCCCACGTCGGCCAGCGCCGCCGCGATCTCCAGCGGGCGGGCCAGGTCGAGGGCGAGCCCCCGCGCGCCGACCTCCTTCGCGACCGCCTCGGCCCGGTGGGCGTCCCGGCTGGTGAGGACCACGTCGTCCCCGCGCCCGGCACGCGCACGGGCGAACTCCAGGCCGATCCCGGACGTGCCGCCGACGACGAGCACCCTGCTCATGACCCCTCCTCCAGTGCCGCACGCAGGTAGTCCCAGTCCCGCGTGAACCGGTACGCGTGCCGCGGCGGCGGCTGCGGCGCCTGCGTCTCCAACCACCGCAGGGGCGCCTGCCCGGCGTTGACGAACCCATGCACGCACCCGGCGCCCGCCCACGCGAGGTCGCCGGACTCCAGCCGGTACCGCTCGCCGTCGAGGGTGGCCTCCGCCACCCCTTCGAGGATCAGATACGTCTCCTCGAAGGGGTGGTCGTGGGTGCCGATGACCCCGTCGGACGCGTACTGCACCATGAACATCGTCGAGCCCACCGCGCCCAGGTCGCTGTCGACCATCATCTTCACGGTGATGCCGCTGTAGACCAGCAGCGCGGTGCGCATGCTCGCGGTGACGGCCAGCAGGTCCTGGGACTGCTTGCCCGGGTCCATCTGGCCGGGCTCGAAATGGCCGAAGGAGCGGGTGCGCGGGTCGCGGACGTCGATGCGGACCGGATCGCGGGCGGGCAGGTCGGGCACCGCCTGGGTGTCGTAGCCGTAGCGGGCCCGCGGGACCGGGGCCCGCATGTCCGCCCAGCGGCCGCCGGTGTCCCCGGCACCGCGCCAGGCGTGCGGCACACCGATCGGCAGCAGGCCGTAGTCGCCCTCCGCCAGGAGGTACGACCCCTCGGGCACGTCGAGGAACGCCGCCCCGGCCAGGACGTGGAAGGTCTCCTCGTACGAGTGCACATGGGCGGGGACACGGCCGTCCGGCCGCAGTTCGCACAGGCCGAAGCCGGTGTGCACGCTGCCGTCGTCCTCGCCGACCAGCGTCCGCCGCCGGTGGCCGTGGCCGTCGTACGGCGGCTCGGGCAGGTCGGCGGCGCGGCGCACCAGGTGGTTCGTCATGCCGTGGCCTTCGCCTCCTTCTCCTCCTTCGCCGCGAGGAGCCGGTCGCGGGACTCCTCGACGAGCCGCAGCGCGCGTGCGGTGTCGGCGAGCAGCCGTCCGTCGCGCTTGCGGATCACGCCGTCGACGAGGACGGTGTCCACGTTCGACACGTCGGCGCACAGGGTCACCGCGGCCGCCGCGTCGTGCACGGGGGCGACGTTGGGCGCGGTGGCGTCGATCGCGACGATGTCGGCGCGCTTGCCGGGGGTGAGGGAGCCGGTGCGGTCCTCCAGTCCGGCGACATGGGCGCCGTTGACGGTGGCGATCTCCAGCATCTGACGTGCTGTCAGCATGGTGTCGGGCACCGGCATGTTGGCCTGCCAGCAGTCGGCGTTGACGCGGGCGCGTTCGGCGCCGAAGGCCGCGCGGATCTGGGTGAACATGTCGCCGGGCACGGTCGTGACGACGTCGATGCTGAGCGAGGGCCGCAGACCGTGCTCGATGGCCTGCATCACGGGCGGCCAGCCGTGCCCCATCTGGGTCTCCACCTGCGGCGCGATCGACACCGTGCCGCCGCTGTCGGCGACCATCCGCCACTCCTCCTCGCTGAGGTAGCAGCAGTGGACGTAGGTGGTGTCCGGGCCGAGGAGCCCCAGGCCGTGGAGCCGCTTGACCATGCCGAAGCGGCCGGCGAGCCGTCCCATGGCCACGTGCACGGTGATCGGGAGGCCGAGTTCGCGGGCGAGCGCCCACTCGGCGGTGACGACCTCGTCGACGCAGAAGCCCGGGCCGCGGGTGGCGAGGGCCATGGTCAGCAGGCCCTCGCCGGAGGCGAAGTGCGCCGACCGGATCCGCCGTACGTCGTCCGCCGGGATCGCGATCCTGGACTCGAACCAGTAGTCGGCGAGGGAGGTGTTGGCACTGCCGTACGCGTACTGCGCGCGGATGCCGCTCTCCGCCAGGGCCTGGATCGCGGCGTCCGGGTGCTCGGGGGTGTTGTTGATGTGCGACCAGTCCACGAGCGTGGTGATGCCGGCGTTGAGGCACTCCAGCGCGCCCGCGAGGTTGCCCGCGTAGACGTCATCCGGGGTGTACAGGGGTGCGAAGGTGTCGAGGATGTCGACGAAGTAGTCGTCGAGGGTCGCGTCGGGTGCGACGCCCCGGATCGGGGCCTCCCAGGTGTGGCGATGGGTGTCGACGAAGCCGGGGATCAGGATGCGGCCGCTCATGTCGAGGACCTCGGCGTCGGCGCTGATCTCGGGCTCGACGGCCGCGATCCGGCCGTCCTCGACGAGGACGTCACCCCTCGGCAGGTCGCCGATGACGGGGTCCATCGACAGGACGTGTCCGGCGCGAAGGAGTATCCGATGGGTCATCGCGCTTCCCTCCATGGGGTGTTCAATACGCGGCGAGGCTCCGGACCGCCGCCACGACCTTCTCTACGGTGGGGATGACCTGCTCCTCCAGCGCGTCGGCGAACGGCAGCGGGACGCACTCCCCCGCCACCCGCCGCACGGGCGCGTCCAGCAGGCCGAAGCCCTCGTCGGCGACGACGGAGACGACGGTGGCGCCCCAGCCGCCCTGGTACGGGTTCTCCTCGACGGTGACGAGCCGCGAGGTCCTGCCCAGGGAGGCGAGGACGGTCGCGGCATCCAGCGGGACCAGGCAGCGCAGGTCGACCACCTCCGCCTCGATCCCCTCCCCCGACAGCACGTCGGCGGCCTTCAGGGCCAGCGGCACCATCGAGGCCAGGGCGACGAGCGTGACGTCCCCGCCCTCGCGGACGACGGCGGCCCGGCCCAGTTCGACGACATGACCGGGCGGTGGCGGTGCCCCCTTGGTCGCGAGGAGTCCCTTGTGCTCGAAGAAGACCACGGGGTCCTCGCTGCGGATCGCCGCCGCCATCATGCCGATGACGTCGGCCGGCGTGGCCGGTGCCGCGATCTTCAGGCCCGGCACGGTCAGCACCCAGTTCTCGGTGGCCTGGGAGTGCTGGGCGCCGAAGCCGAGTCCGCCGCCGTTGGCGGTGCGCACGACGAGGGGCACGGTCACCTGGCCGCCGGTCATGTAGCGGACCTTGGGGATCTCGTTGGCGAGGTAGTCCCAGCAGCAGGCCATGAAGTCGGAGAACATGACCTCCGCGACGGGCCGCATCCCCGTCATCGCGGCGCCCATCGCCGCGCCCACAATGGCCTGTTCGGATATGGGCGTGTCCCACACCCGCTCGGGCCCGAACTCCTTCAGCAGCCCCGTGGTCGTCTTGAACACCCCGCCGGCCGCGCCGATGTCCTCCCCGAGGCACACCACCGACGCGTCCCGGCGCATCTCGCGTGCGATGCCCTCGGCGACCGCCTCCCGGTAGGTGATCACGTCCGCCATGCGGCACCTCCGTCCGCCCACACGTCGGTCAGCGCCTCCCGCGGATCGGGCGCCGGCGCGGCCTTGGCCGCCTCGACGGCCCGCTCCACGACGGCCCGGGCCCGCGCGTCGGCCTCAGCGACCGTCCCCTCCCCGACCCCCAGCTCGGCGAGCCGCCCCCGCGCCAGGTCCAGCGGGTCGTGCTCGAGCCACCGCTCGACCTCCTCGGCCGGGCGGTAGGCCGCCGGGTCGGCGCGGCTGTGCCCGAAGTGCCGGTAGGTCTCGGCCTCCAGCACGGCGGGCCCGTCTCCGGCCCGGGCCCGGCGCGCGAGCCGGGCCACCGCCTCCTCGACGGCAACGACGTCGTTGCCGTCGACGACCTCGCCCGGGATGCCGTGGGCGGGTGCCCGGTCGGCGGCGGGCCGGGGGACGGCCGTGACGTCGGCGATCGGCGTGTACTCCATGTACAGGTTGTTCTCGCAGACGAACAGCACCGGCAGCTTCCACACGGCGGCCAGATTGAGCGACTCGTGGAAGGCGCCGATGTTGGTCGCGCCGTCACCGAAGAACGCCACCGCGAGCTGCTCCGTGCCGCGCAGCCGGGCCGACCAGGCCGCGCCGACCGCCATCGGCAGGTGCGCGCCGACGATGGCGTACGAGCCGAGCATGCCGGTGGCCGCCTTGGTCAGGTGCATGGAGCCGCCCTTGGCCCGGCACAGCCCGGTCGCCCGGCTCATCAGCTCGGCGAGGCACTCCTCGGGGGTGGCGCCCCGGGCGAGGGCATGGTGGTGGCCCCTATAGGTGGCGAACACATAGTCGTCCGGGCGCAGGGCGGCGCTCGCGCCCACGGCGATCGCCTCCTGTCCGGCGGCGAGATGGGTGGTGCCCTTCACCAGGCCCTGGAGGAACAGGTCGTGGGCGGCCTTCTCCGTACGGCGGATGAGGGCCATCTGCTCGTAGCAGGCGAGGAGTTCGGCGGTGTCCATCAGTCCGCCCCGTTGCCACGCGAGGTGTTGAGGTGGGACTGCGCCTCGCGCCGGGTGTTCAGCTCGCCGCCCACCGTCCAGTACTTGCGGCCCGCCACCAGCAGTTCCTCCGCCGGGAACTTGGTGATGACCTCGCAGCCGTCGGCGGTGACGACCAGTTCCTCCTCGATCCGGGCGGCGGACCAGCCGTCGGCGGCCGGCCAGTACGTCTCCAGGGCGAACACCATGCCCTCTTCGAGGACTTCGGGGTGGTCGAGGGAGACCAGGCGGCTGAAGATCGGCTTCTCCCAGATCGACAAGCCGACGCCGTGGCCGTACTGGAGGGCGAAGGCGGCGGTCTCGTCGGCGAAGCCGAACTCCTCGGCGCGCGGCCACACCCGGACGATGTCGGCGGTGGTGGCCCCCGGCCGGACGAGGGCGATCGCCTCGTCCATGTACTGGCGGCAGCGCACATAGGCGTCCCGCTGCGCGCGGGAGGCGCTGCCCACGGCGAAGGTCCGGTAGTAGCAGGTGCGGTAGCCGAGGTGGCTGTGCAGGATGTCGAAGAAGGCGGGGTCGCCGGGGCGGATCAGCCGGTCGCTGTAGACGTGCGGATGCGGTGAACAGCGCTCGCCCGAGATGGCGTTGACGCCCTCCACGTACTCGCTGCCGAGGTCGTACAGCACCTTGCTGACCACGCCCACGCACTCGTTCTCACGCACACCGGGCCGCAGGTGGCCGTACAGCTCCTCGTAGGCCGCGTCGACCATCGCGCAGGCCTGGGTGAGCAGGGCGATCTCGTCGCCGGTCTTGATGCGGCGGGCCTCCAGGAACACCTGCTGCCCGTCGACGACGTCGATGCCCTCGGCGCGCAGCGCGGCGAGGACCGGCATCTCGGCGACGTCGACGCCGAGCGGTTCGCCGGCGAGCCCGTGGTCGCGCAGCTCGGCGGCGATCTTCGCGGCGACGTCCTCGGCGATGCCCGCGTCCGGGTGGAAGGCCCCGCGCAGGGTCGAGATGCCGGCGCGGGCGCCGGTGGGCGGGCCGCCCTTGCCGTCGCTGTAGTCGAGCCACGGGTTGTACAGCTGGTGGTGGCGGGCGGCGGAGCCGAAGTCCCAGACGACCGGTTCGCCGCCGCGTACCAGCAGGGCGAAGCGGATCAGCTTGTCCATCGCCCAGGTACCGATGTGGGTGGCCGTCATATAGCGGATGTTGGCGAAGTCGAAGCTGAGCACGGCGCCCAGCTCGGAGCGGTTCAGGGACTCGCGCAGCCGGGCCAGCCGCTGCCCGCGCAGCCGGTCCAGGTCGATGCGCTCTTCCCAGTCGACGGCGTTGGGTCCGTATGTGTGGATCGCCATGGCGACCACCCCCACTTCGGAGTGAACGCCCGGGTAGTACGGGTGTCAAGTGTCACTGAACATCGCCGGACACGAACCAGACGCCCACAGCGGGTACCTCTCCATCGTTGCGGTAACGGTGGGGTGTCGTCGACTCGAAGCAGACGGAGTCGCCCGGCCGGACCGTGTACTCGTCGAAGCCGAGGGTGAGGATCAGTTCGCCGGAGGTCAGATAGCCGTACTCGGTGCCCGCGTGCCGCATCAGCGCGCCGGAGCCGGAGGAGGCGCCGCCGGGCCGGTACGTCACCAGCAGGAAGTCGGCATCCGCGCCCGGCACCCGCCCGAGCCGCTCCCATACGACCCCGGAGTCCAGCTCCAGCGTCTCGCGCTCGCCCGCGCCGACCAGGGGGCCGATCCGGCGGCCCGGGTCGGGGGCGAAGGCGGCGAGGGCGTGCGGGACGGTGCCCTGCCCCGCCGCGAGCGCCGTCGCTCCGGTGGCCTCACGGGCGTCGAAGAGGGACTCGACGGAGATCCCGAGGGCCGTGGTGATCGCGTACAGCGTGCTGACGGACGGCTGGCTCTTGCCGGTCTCGATCTGCGACACGAGGCTCGCCGACACGCCGATCTCCCGGGCGAGCGCGCGCAGGCTCGTCCCGCGCTCCAGGCGCGCCTGCCGGATGCGCGCGCCGACGGGCGGCACGACGGCGGGAGACACGGGCGGCTCCTTTCCACGGGGCGGCGTGTGCAGCTTCACTGAACAGCCGCAGCTTCATTGAACAGCCCGCGCCGCGCGCCACGCCAGAGAGCCCGGAATTCGCCTCACGCCCTGCCGACCGGGAAGGTCGCCGTCACCTGCCAGCCCGCCCCCGCCCGCGGCCCTGCGTGCAGGGTGCCGCCCAGCGCGGTGACCCGCTCCCGCAGGCCGACGAGGCCGAAGCCGCCGCCGTGGGCGGCCTCGGGGAGCTGGGTGCCGCCGCGGCCGTCGTCCGCCACCGTGACCTCCAGCCGGTCGCCGGGACAGGCCAGGCGGACGGTGACCTCCGTGGCGTCGGCCGCGTGCCGCCGTACGTTGGTCAGCGCCTCCTGCACGACCCGGAAGGCCGCCGCCTGCACCTCGTGCGGCAGGTCGTCGCAGACCGCCGGGTCGCGATGCAGGACGGCCTTCTGGCCGGGGCTCGCGAAGCCCTCGACCAGGTCGGTGATGCCGGCCAGGTCGCCGACGGGACGGCGGTCGGCGGCCTCGGGCCCCGTGTCGCGCAGCACGCCCACGGTGCGCCGCATGGACGCCAGTGCCTCGGTCGCGGCCCGCTCGATGCCGGCCAGGACGGGGTCGAGGTCCTGCGGCTGCCGGGCCGCCATCATGCGGGCCATCTGGGTCTGCACGAGGATCCCGGTGACATGGTGGGCGACGAAGTCGTGCAGGTCGGCGGCGATGGCGACGCGTTCGGCGCGGCGGGTTTCGCCGACCGCGACGGTGCGCCGGTAGTCCAGGGAGCGCAGGTATCCGGCGAGCCCGGCGGTGATCCCGACCAGGACCAGGCCGACCACGGAGAAGGCGAGCACCTCCTCGTCGAGCGACCGGAAGTACCGCACCGGCAGCAGGAGCAGCGCGACCGCGTCGAGCACCCCGCACAGCAGGGCCCAGGGCCACGGGCAGTGGCGTACGGCGACGAACAGCAGGCTGAGCAGGATCAGCACCTCGCCCGGCCCGGACGGCACCTTCGTGTATCCGGCCAGCAGCACCCCGGTCGTGAAGAGCACGGAGACCGCGGCGGGTACGGCGGTACGCAGCTGCGGGGTGAGCCATCGCGGCCTGCGGCCGGCCGGCCACAGCACGGCGGCGAGCCCGGCGAGCAGCACCGCCGCCGGTGGCCAGGGGGCGTGGCCGAACCCGCCCGCGATCAGCAGGTCGTAGGCCGAGGCCGCCACCAGGAAGCCGACGCCGAAGCCCCGCACGCAGCCCCGTGGAGAGGTGGATCTCATGCGGATCACGGTATGCGAGGCCCCTGGCCGGCGGGATCGGCCGATCGGCCGAGGGCCCGGCCTGCGGGTGTGGCCGTTCGGCCGAGGCGCGCGCCCGGGCCCCCGGGCGAGGGTGGAGCCACGTCCACCACCCTCCGGATCGGCAGGAGTTCCCGATGCAGCGCGACAAGTTCCTCGTCTCGGTCGTCGGCGGCGCGGTCGCCCTGGTCGCCGTCGGTGCCGTCGGCACGCATCTGCTGGCCGGCGCCGAGTCGACCAGCGAGCTGGACAGGTACACCTCCGTGACCGTGGACGGCCACCGGGCCCTGGCGGCGAACGTGGTCGCGGGCCGCACCGAGGGCAGGTACCACGCGCTGCCCTGGGTGGGGAAGGAGGTCTCGCACGTGTCCTGCCCGAGGGGCCTGAAGGCCGTGGCCGGGGCGATGATCACCTGTACCGGCGAGGGCGGCGACGGGCGGGCCGTCGACATTCCGGTGCGTGTCGTGAAGGCCGACAGTCACTCCGTCACCTGGAAGTTCGAGCGCTGACCGAGGCATGATCGAGCCATGACGACCCCCGTCCCACCAGGCCAGTCCGGCGCCGCCGGCCGCTCCGGCGCTCCCATCCGGGTGCTCATCGCGGACGACCAGGACATGGTCCGCACCGGATTCCGGTTCTTCCTCGACGCCCAGCCGGACATCACCGTGGTCGCCGAGGCCCGCGACGGCGAGGAGGCCGTGGCGCTGGCCCGCCGCGAGCGCCCGGACGTGTGCCTGCTGGACATCCGGATGCCGAAGCTGGACGGCCTGGAGGCGACCCGGCTGCTGGCCGGGCCCGAGGTCGCCGACCCCATGCGGGTGGTCGTGGTCACCACCTTCGACCTCGACGAGTACGTGTACGGCGCGCTGCGCGGGGGCGCCTGCGGCTTCCTGCTCAAGGACTCCGGGCCGACCCTCCTCGCGGAGGCCGTCCGCGCCGCCGCGGCGGGCGACTCGCTGGTCTCCCCGTCGGTCACGGTCCGGTTGCTCAAGCACGTCACCGCGGCCGCGACGCCCGCCGACCGTCCCGCGCGGCCGGTGTCCCCGGCTCCCTCGGCCCCGCTCCAGGAGCCGCTGACCGAACGCGAGCTGGACGTGGTCCGCCTGGTCGCCCTCGGCCGCACGAACGCCGAGATCGCGGCCGAACTGTACGTCTCCCTCTCCACGGTCAAGGCGCACCTGTCCAGCGTCCAGGTCAAGCTGGCCGCCCGGAACCGCGTCGAGATCGCGGCCTGGGCATGGCAGAACGGGCACGCCCGGGCCGAAGCGTGAGGCGTCCGCACCCTGGGTGGCGCTCACCCGAACAGTCCGGTGCCGGTGGTGGGCCGTCGGTGCCGGTGGTGCGCTGAGGACACGCGTCACGTTCTCAGGAGGCACTCCCGATGGCCCGTCGTCCGACCTGGCTCGCCCGCGTCCTCTCCTGCGCACTGGCGGCGGGCACGCTGCTGGCCACCGCCGCCTGCTCGGACGACGGCGGCGAGGACGGCTCGCGCGTCCCGGGCGTCACCGCGTCACAGGTCGCCGGGAAGCAGCAGACCCCCTCCCCCGCCGCCACCCTCAGCGAGGGCGGCGCGCGGACGGCGCTGATCACCGAGGCCGACATCGAGGACGACTGGACCCAGGTGAAGGAGACGGAGGTCCAGAACTGGCACGACAGCCTGCTCATCGGCAGGGTGGACGTCTCCGACTTCCTCACCGCCAAGGCCCAGGCCGCCGACTGCCAACGGCTCCTGGACTCCCTCTTCGACGACGATCTGCTGGGCAGGCCGTCGGGCGTGTCCGCGCTGCGCGGCTTCACACAGGGCGACTCGCGCCTGCTGTACCAGGTCGCCTCCTACGACCGGACCGACCCGCAGGAGTCCCTGAACTGGATGGCGGGCCTGCCGCAGGAGTGCGACGAGTTCACCGTGACCGACGGCCGCGACCAGCGCACCGTCCAGGTCGTCGACGCCTCGCTGCCGAAGGTGGGCGACGCCCGTGAGGGCCTGCGCGTGACGGTGCGGGGCCCCATCGGGGGCACGGAGGCCACGCTCACCCTGGACGTCGCCGCCGTACGCGTCGGCAACAACGCGATCACCGTCACGGCGGGCGGGCTCGACGGGGACGAGCAGGACTCCACCGGGCAGGCGGCACGGCTCGGCACCCAGCGCCTGGAGGACGTCCTCGCCGGCCGGACACCCGCCGCCAGCCCCAACTGAACCGGGCCACAGGCCCCGTGGCGCTCCCCCGCCGCACACCGACGGCCCCACCGCCTCTGCCGATTCCCGGGACAGCGTGATCATCGGAGCGGCACAATGGCGGCGATGGCCGGTTTCGGTCGCTCGTGCGAGGAGAGGAAGAGACGTGAGTGAGAGCCACACCCCGCCGAGCGGGTCGGCGAGACTGAACACCGGTGTGGCGCACAACGCGCGCGTGTGGAACTACTGGATCGGCGGCAAGGACAACTACGAGGTCGACCAGCAGGTCGGCGAGCACGTCGCCGGCATGTTCCCGATCATCCGGGACATCGCCCGGGCGGACCGGGAGTTCCTGGGCCGGGCCGTGTCGTTCCTGGCCGGCGAGCGCGGAGTGCGGCAGTTCCTGGACATCGGCACTGGCCTGCCGACGGCGGACAACACCCACGAGATCGCCCAGCGGATCGCACCCGACGCACGGATCGTCTACGTCGACAACGACCCGATCGTGCTGGCGCACGCCCGCACCCTGCTGACCGGCACCAGCGACGGCGCCACCGCCTACATCGACGCCGACGTCCACGACCCGGACGCCATCCTTGAACGGGCCGGGCACACTCTCGACCTGACCCGGCCCGTCGCCGTGATGATGCTGGGCATCCTCAACTTCGTCCTGGACACCGAGAAGGCCCTGGACATCGTGCGCCGGGTGATGGCCGCGGTCCCCTCCGGCAGCTTCCTGGTCCTCACCCACCCGACCTTCGACGACGAGCTCGGCGGCGCCGGCCAGATCCCGGCCATGAAGTTCTGGAACGAGAACGCCACTCCCCCGATCACGGCCCGCGGCGGCGCGGACATCGCCGCGTTCCTCGACGGCCTGGAGCTGCTCGAACCGGGCATGGTGTCGTGCGGGCAGTGGCGCGCCGAGCCCGGCTCGGCCGTGCTGGTGCCGCAGTACGGCGCGGTGGCCGTGAAGCCCTGACGCGCGTGGGGCCGGTCACAGTTCTCCTGGAGCGGCTACCCAGGAAGTCCGAACGGCTGAAAGTATGATCAAGCGATGTCTGACATGACCGAAACCACGCCCGGCTGGCTGTCCTCCGACGAGTTGGAGATGGCGCGCGCCCGCATGCCGATCCTGTACGTCGAGGCCGTCCCGGTACGCGTCGACGACAGCGGCGAAGTCACCAGCGTCGGCCTGCTGCTGCGCATCGGACCCGACGGTACGGTCAGCCGGACACTGGTCTCCGGCCGCGTGCTGCACCACGAGCGCGTCCGCGACGCCCTGCTGCGCCATCTGGAGAAGGACCTCGGCCCGGTCGCCCTGCCCCGCGTCCCGGCCTCGCTCCAGCCGTTCACGGTCGCGGAGTACTTCCCGACGCAGGGCATCACGCCGTACCACGACCCCCGCCAGCACGCGGTGTCCCTCGCCTACATCGTGCCGGTGACGGGCGACTGCCGGCCCCGGCAGGACGCGCTGGACCTGGTGTGGTTCAGTCCGCAGGAGGCTCTGTCGGAGGCGGTGCAGAGCGAGATGCCGGGCGGGCACGGGGTACTGCTGAAGCAGGCGCTGGCGCACGCGGGCTGTGTGATCTGACCGGCTAGGCGCTGCCGAAGGGACCTTCGCCGATGCGGCTTGCCGACATGCCGCTGCACGATCCGTTCGTCGTCGCCGACGACGCGACGCACACGTACCACCTGTACACGTCCAACGTCCCGGCCGTGTCAGGTGTGGCCGGCACCGGCACGATGGTCTACCGCAGCCGCGACCTGCGCGACTGGACGAGCCCCGTCGTGGTCTTCTTGACCGCCGAGCAGGAGGGCATCTGGGCGACGGACGGCGCGTGGGCACCGGAGGTGCACGCGTGGGACGACAGGTACTACCTGTTCACGACGCTGCACAACGAGGCCAGGCCGCTTCCGGTCCCGCCGCCGAACCGGTGGGGCGTGCCGTTCCGGACCCCGACCCATATGCGCGGCACGATCACGGCGGTCTCCGACTCACTGCTCGGCCCCTTCACGGTCCTCGACCCGTCCCGGCCCGTCCCGCCCGAGCACCTGATGACCCTCGACGGCACGCTGTACGTCGACCCGGCCGGGCAGCCCTGGATGGTGTACGCGCACGAGTGGCTCCAGACCATCGACGGCACGATGGAGGCGATCCGGCTGACCCCGGACCTGTCCCGCACGGTCGGCGACCCGGTCTACCTCTTCAAGGCCTCGGACGCGCCCTGGACCGGCGAGCAGATCCCCGCCGGCGTACCGCACCAGCTCCCGCCGTACATCACCGACGGCCCTCAGCTGTACCGCACCCCTGACGGGTCCCTGCTCATGCTGTGGTCGACCTACGAGAAGAACACGCCCGGCGAGGACGGCACGGTCAGCGGCGGCTATGTGCAGACGTACGCCGTGTCGGAATCCGGGGACCTCACGGGCCCCTGGCGGCAACACCGGCCGCTGGTCCGCGACGACAGCGGCCACGGCATGCTGTTCCACACCTTCGACGGCCGGCTGATGATGATCCTCCACCGGCCCTTCGAGAACGCCCGCGGGAAGCTGTACGAGATGCGGCTGGACGGCCACGAACTGGAGATCCTGCGCCGGCGCGACGATCTGGACAGCGGCGGCTGAACCGGACGGACGGCCGCCGCACAGCAATCAGCGGGTCTGCCGATATCGGCAGACCCGCTGATCGATTCTGTCGGGACGACAGGATTTGAACCTGCGACCCCTTGACCCCCAGTCAAGTGCGCTACCAAGCTGCGCCACGTCCCGTTGCCCATCTGACCTGGGGGTTTCCCCTGGC
Organism: Streptomyces lomondensis; assembly: GCF_014651035.1. GTDB lineage: Bacteria > Actinomycetota > Actinomycetes > Streptomycetales > Streptomycetaceae > Streptomyces > Streptomyces lomondensis. The sequence goes on along the minus strand of NZ_BMWC01000003.1, from coordinate 461,131 downwards.
CGAACGCGCAGGGAAACAATACCGCACTCGCGCCGGTGATCGCGCATCCGTTTCCCGACCCCTCCCCCCTTGACCTCAAGATTGGTTGAGGTTGCACGCTCGTGTCCATGACCAACACGACACTCACGTACACCTACGCCGACCTGCCGGAACTCATGGGTCTGATGACCGGCGACGAGAAGCACGGCCCGGCCGCGACCTCCACGCTGGACGTGCTGTGGGTGCTCTACGACCGGGTGCTGCGGGTGAGCCCGGACGGGATGACCGACCCGGAGCGGGACCGGTTCCTGCTGTCGAAGGGGCACGGACCGATGGCGTACTACGCCGTCCTGGCCGCCAAGGGCTTCCTGCCGGTGGAGTGGCTGCCGGGCTTCGGCTCGTACGACTCCCCGCTCGGGCACCATCCCGACCGCACGCTCGTGCCGGGGGCCGAGATCGGCAGCGGTTCGCTGGGGCACGGGCTGCCGATCGCCGTCGGTACGGCACTGGGGCTGCGCGCCCAGGGGCTGGACGAGCCACGGGTCTGGGCGCTGATCGGGGACGCCGAGCTGGACGAGGGCAGCAACCACGAGGCGATCGCCTTCGCCGGGCCGGCCGGACTCGACCGGCTGCACACGGTCGTCGTCGACAACTCCTCCGCGACCTACGCGCGGCCCGGCGGGATCGCCGCCCGTTTCGAGGCCGCGGGCTGGTCCGCGCTGACCGTCGACGGCCGTGACCACGAGGCGCTGTACACCGCCTTCACCGCACCGCACCCGGGCCGGCCGCACGTAGTGGTGGCCCAGGTCGAGCCGAAGTCCGCCTGACCCCCGACCGACCGGAAAGGAATCCCCACCCCATGGACACCATGCGTGACCGTTTCGCCCCTGTCGTCTCGCGGCTGCTCGACGAGGATCCCCGGGTCGCCGTGGTTCTCGCCGAGATCGGCACGGACGGCTTCGCCGAGGCCGCCCGGCGCCATCCCGACCGGGTCGTCAACGTCGGCATCCGCGAACAGCTCCTGGTCGGGGCCGCGGCGGGGCTGGCGCTGACCGGGCTGCGGCCCGTCGTGCACACCTTCGCCAGTTTCCTTGTCGAGCGGCCCTTCGAGCAGGTCAAGCTGGACCTGGGGCACCAGGACGCGGGCGCGGTGCTGGTGAGCGCGGCTGCCTCCTTCGACTGGCCGGCGGGCGGCTACACCCACATGGCGCCGGGCGACGTGGCGCTGCTCGACACCCTCGACGGCTGGACCGTCCATGTGCCCGGCCACCCCGACGAGGCCGAGACACTGCTGCGGCACGCGGTCGCCGCGGGCGACGACAAGGTGTACGTACGGCTGTCCCTCCAGTCCAACGGGCGGGCCCTCCCCGTCGACGGGGAGCGCTTCCACACCGTTCGCGAGGGGCGCTCCGGTGTCGTGGTCGCCGTCGGGCCGATGCTCGACGCGGTGCTCGCCGCCACCGAGGGCCTGGACGTCACCGTGCTCTACGCGACGACCGTCCGCCCCTTCGACGGGGCCGCCCTGCACCGGGCCACCGGGACTGCGGGGACGGACGTCGTCCTGGTCGAGCCCTACCTCGCGGGCACGTCGACGGCCGCGGCGAACGACGCGCTGTCCGATGTGCCGCACCGGGTGCTCGGGCTGGGGGTGGGCCGCCGTGAGCTGCGGCGGTACGGGCAGCTGGAGGAGCATGTCGCCGCCCACGGCCTCGACGCCCGGTCGCTGCGGGGGCGCATCGGGAGCTTCGTCGGGGCGGCGGCTCCCGCGTGAGACCCGGAAGGGGTCACTCCCCCGCCGGGAGGCCCAGCCGGGGGTACGCCTCCAGGAGCCGGGTCGGGGCCGCCTGGCGCCAGGAGTCGGCGAGGATGTCCCGCAGTTCGCCCTCGCCCTCCAGCGCGTCGAGCCGGGCCCGGACCCAGGCGAACTGCGCCTCGTGGTCCGCGATCCAGAACTTTCCCGGCTCGGCGAGCACCAGTTCGTCCCGCTCCTCCTTGGGGCAGCGCACGGCGATGGACGTCTCGTCCTCCGGCAGCGTGGCGAACATCTTTCCCGCGACCCGGAACGTGGGCATGCTCCAGGCGATCTTCTCCGTCGTGTCCGGCAGGGACAGGGCGATACGTCGTACGTCTTCGGCATCCGGCATGGCAGGCACGGTATCGGCTGCCACTGACAATCACCTGGTGAGAGTGGTTGCCGATACGTGCTGGGAGGAGGTCGCCGGTACGTGCTTGTAGTAGATCGTCGTCGGCCGCAGGACTCCGTCGGGGCTCGCCGCGTAGTCGGGGATGGCGCCGATCGCGGTCCAGCCGGCGGACCGGTACAGCTGCTCGGCGGGGCTGCCGGTCTCGGTGTCCAGGTGCAGCAGGGTGACACCGGCCGCCGCGGCCGCGCCCTCCGCGGTGGCCAGGAGCCTGCGTCCGAGTCCCTGCCCTCGGGCCTCCGGACGCACCATGAGCTTCACGACTTCGGCACGGTGGCGGCTGTTGGCCTTGTCGGGGAAGGCCAGGCTCACGGTGCCCAGCACTCGGTCGCCGCCGTACGCCGCCCAGACGGCGAGCCGGCCGGCGGCCACGTCGGCGGCCCGCTCCTCCCACCAGGCCAGGGCCTCCGCACGGTGGAGCGGGGCGAGGAAGCCGACCGACGCCCCGCCGTTCACCGTGTCGGTCAGCAGGTCCGCCAACGTCCCGTCACGCAGCAGTTGAGTGGCATCCAGCCGGATCACGGCCGCACCACCGCCAGCAGGTAGCGGACGCCCTCGGGGGCGGCGCACCGGAACCGGGTCGGACCCCACACGCGCATCCGCAGGCAGTCGCCGCTGCCCAGATGGTGTTCGGTGTCCTGCGCGGTCACGTCCAGAGCCCCTTCCAGCACCCAGATGTGCTGCTCCAGGCCGGCCAGGGGCGGTCGGTCGTAGGCGATGTCGGCGCCCGCGGTCAGGCGTCCCTCGACGAGTTCGCCGCGCAGGGCGGAGTGCGGTGGCGACACTGACCGCCGTACGAAGCCGGAGGCCTGGTCCTGCCAGAGGGGCTGGTCGGCGGCGCGCACCACGGGTGCCGGCTCGGCCTCGACCTCGCTGAGCAGCTGGGACATGGTCCGCCCGTAGACGGCGCACAGGCGGTTCAGGAGCGAGGCCGTGGGGCTGATCTCGGCCCGCTCGGCACGGGAGAGGGTGGACCGGCTCACTCCGCTGCGGTCGGCCAACTCCCCCAGGGAGTAGCCGTGTTGGGCCCGCAGCTCGGCCAGGCGTGCGCCCAGCCGGGTGTCGACGGGGTCCAGGTCATCGCTTCTCATATTCGGGACGCTATCCCGGATTCGAGACAGGCGCGTTAAGAAGTCCTCACACCGGGGCCGCCGCGCTCAGCGCGTCCAGCACCGGGCGGATCAGGGGATGCTCCTCGGCTCCCCGGCGTACGGCGGCGAAGACCCGCCGGGTGGGGGCCGTGCCGTCGACGGGGCGGACGACCACCCCGGCGAGGTCCATGCCGCGCAGCGCCGAGCGCGGTACGAGGGCCACGCCCGCGTCGGCCGAGGCGAGGGCGACGACCGCGCGGAAGTCGTCCGAGGAGTGCTCCATGCGGGGCTGGAAGCCGGCGTTCTCGCAGGCCAGGACCACCACGTCGTGGCAGGGGTTGCCGGGGTACGGGCCGATCCAGGAGTCCTTGGCCAGCTCGGCGAGCGGGACCTCCGCCGCGTCGGCCAGGCGGTGGGTGACGGGAACGACGGCGTCGAAGGGCTCGGCGTAGAGCGGCACGTGGGCCAGCCGGGGGTCGTCGGCGGGCGGGGCGCCGCGGTACTCGACGGCGACGGCGACATCGACCTGTCGGTCCAGCACCATCGGCAGGCTGGCGTCGCCCTCGGCGTCCTGGACGCGGATCCGGATGCCGGGCGCCGACTCGGCGAGCCGGGCCACCGCGGGCGCCACGACCAGGGCGATCCCGGTCGCGAAGGACGCGACCGTGACGGTGCCCGCCGCTCCCGAGCTGTACGCGGCGAGCTCGGCCTCGGCCCGCTCCAGCTGGGCGAGGACCGCGTTGGTGTGGTTGAGCAGGATCTCGCCCGCCGGGGTGAGCCGTACGCCTTTCGCACCGCGCTCGACGAGCCGGTGGCCGGTCTCCTGCTCCAGCGCGGCGAGCTGCTGGGACACGGCCGACGGGGTCAGGTACAGCGCGGCGGCAGCCGCCGTCACCGTACGGTGGTCGGCCACCGCACGGAGGATGTGGAGCCGCCGCGCCTCGATCATGCGATCGATTCTCTCAGGTCACCGGCTGTTTTCAGCCGTCCAGCTCCGCCCGTGCCGCCACGAAGGCGTCGACCGCGCGGTTGACGTCGTCCGTGGAGTGCGCGGCCGACAGCTGGACCCGGATCCGGGCCTGCCCCTGCGGGACGACCGGGTACGAGAAGCCGATCACGTACACGCCGCGCTCCAGCAGCAGTTCGGCCATGCGGCCGGCCACCGCCGCGTCGCCGATCATCACCGGGGCGATGGCGTGGTCGCCGGGGAGGACGTCGAAGCCCTCCTCGGTCATGCGGCCGCGGAAGAGGGCCGTGTTCTCGGCGAGCCGGACGCGCAGGTCGTCGGCCGACTCCAGCAGGTCGAGCACCTTCAGCGAGGCCGCCGCGATCACCGGGGCGAGCGTGTTGGAGAAGAGGTACGGCCGGGAGCGCTGGCGCAGCAGGGCGACGATCTCGGCGCGGGCGGCGACATAGCCGCCGGACGCTCCGCCGAGGGCCTTGCCGAGGGTGCCGGTGATGATGTCGACGCGGTCCATGACGCCGTGCAGCTCGGGCGTGCCGCGGCCGCCGGGGCCGACGAAGCCGACGGCGTGCGAGTCGTCGACCATGACCATCGCGTCGTAGCGGTCGGCGAGGTCGCAGATCTCGCGCAGCGGGGCCACGTAGCCGTCCATGGAGAAGACGCCGTCGGTGACGATCAGCCGGCGCCGCGCGTCGGACGCCTCCTTGAGCCTGGCCTCCAGCTCGGCGAGGTCGCGGTTGGCGTAGCGCAGGCGGCGGGCCTTGGACAGGCGGATGCCGTCGATGATCGACGCGTGGTTGAGCGCGTCGGAGATCACCGCGTCCTCCGGGCCGAGCAGCGTCTCGAACACGCCGCCGTTGGCGTCGAAGCAGGAGGAGTACAGGATCGTGTCCTCCTGCCCGAGGAACGCCGACAGCCGCGCCTCCAGTTCCTTGTGCACCTCCTGGGTGCCGCAGATGAAGCGGACGGAGGCCATGCCGTAGCCCCAGCGGTCCAGCGCCTCGCGGGCGGCGGCGATCACCTCGGGGTGGTCGGCGAGGCCGAGGTAGTTGTTGGCGCAGAAGTTGAGGACCTCGCCGGGGCGGCCGCCCGCGGTGACGTTCACGGTGGCGGACTGCGGGGTGCCGATCACCCGCTCAGGCTTGTGCAGGCCGGCGGCGCGGATCTCGTCGAGGGTGGCGCGCAGGTCGTCGCGCACGGAGTCGAACATCAGGAAGCTCCTAAAGTGCTTGCGGAGAAAGGGAGTTGCGCAGTGCTGGAGGAGGCAGGGAGTTACGCCGTCCAGTCGAGGATGACCTTGCCGCCGCGGCCGCTCGCCGCGTCGGCGAACGCCGCCTCGAAGTCGCGGAAGCCGTACCGGCCGGTGATCACGGGCGCGAGGTCGAGGCCGCCTTCCAGCAGCACGGACATCGCATACCAGGTCTCGAACATCTCGCGGCCGTAGATGCCCTTGAGGGTGATCATCGAGGTGACGATCCGGGCCCAGTCGACGGGGAACTCCTGCGCGGGCAGGCCGAGCATCGCGATGCGGCCGCCGTGCGTCATGTTGGCGATCATGTCGCGCAGCGCCTCGGGGCGGCCGGACATCTCCAGGCCGATGTCGAAGCCCTCGCGCAGTCCGAGCGTGCGCTGCCCGTCGGCGATGGTGGCGCCGGAGACGTCGAGCGCGAGGCTGACGCCGATCTTGCGCGCGAGCTCCAGCCGCTCCTCGCTGACGTCGGTGATCATGACGTGGCGGGCGCCGGCGTGTTTGGCCACGGCGGCGGCCATCAGGCCGATCGGGCCCGCGCCGGTGATCAGGACGTCCTCGCCGACGAGCGGGAAGGACAGCGCGGTGTGCACCGCGTTGCCGAAGGGATCGAAGATCGCGGCCACGTCCAGGTCGACGGGCACCCGGTGCACCCAGACGTTGGCGGCGGGCAGGGTCACGTACTCGGCGAACGCGCCGTCCCGGCCCACGCCCAGCCCTATGGTGGCCCGGCACAGGTGGCGGCGGCCCGCCAGGCAGTTGCGGCACTTCCCGCACACCAGATGGCCCTCGCCGCTCACCCGGTCGCCGACGCCGATGTCGGTGACGTCGCGTCCCGTCTCGACGACCTCGCCGACGAACTCGTGCCCGACCACGAGTGGGGTGCGGATGGCCTGCCGGGCCCAGCCGTCCCAGGCCCTGATGTGCAGGTCGGTGCCGCAGATGCCGGTGCGCAGCACCTTGATCAGCACATCGCCCGGCCCGACGGCGGGCTCCGGGACGTCCGCGAGCCACAGCCCGGGTTCCGCCTTCTGTTTGACCAGCGCCTTCACCGCTACGGCTCCTGGGGTGAGTCCCGGCTCCGGGCATACCGAAGGAGCCCCTGGGCCGGGAGAGGAGTGGGATCGCACTGCAATCTGCCGTACGGCGGCCGCACCGGTCCATCGAGGATTTCTTAAGCGCCGCCTCAGCTTTCCTTCACACCCTCAGGGGGCACATCGGAAACCCGGGGCGTTCAGTAGGGCAGCAGGCCGTCCCGGCCCTCCAGCTCCACGACGAGCTGCGCGGCGTGCTCCTTGATGGCCGTCAGGCCCGGCTTCCCCCACGGCCGGGGCTCGACGTCGGCGACACTGACCGTGCCCAGGACCAGGCCCGTGCCGTCGATGAGCGGTGCTCCCAGGTAGGAGCGGATGCCGAACTCGTCGACCACCGGGTTGCCCGCGAACCGCGGATAGTCGTGGACGTCCTCCAGGACCAGGGCCTTGCGGCGCGCCACCACATGGGGGCAGAAGCCATGGTCGCGGGGCAGCGCACGGCCGAGCTGCGGGCTGGTGCCGTCGCTCCGCACGACCGGCGCGACGGCCGGGACGTACAGGCCCGCGTAGAACTGCCCTTGCTCGTCCGGGAAGTTGACCATGGCGTACGGCGCCCCGGTCAGTTCGGCGAGGCGGTGCGCGAAGGTGTCGAGTGCGGGTACGGGGCGCTCCCCCAGGCCCAGCCCGCGCAGTCGGCGGGCGCGGGCCGGGGCCTCCTTGTCCTCGGGTGTGAGAAGCAGACGACCGGCCGGGCGCGGCGGGTCGTAGCTCATGGGCGTGCTCCGGGGGTGTGGGCATGGGTCATATACGGTCTCCCTGGGGGTGTTGGGGGATCACATGTGGGCGCCATACCCCGTCGCGGGGGCGGGCGCGTGGGCGATGAGGTGGCGCACCAGGGTCAGCAGGGTCTGGACCCCGGAGCTGGAGATCCGGGCGTCGCAGCACACGACCGGGACCTCGTCGGTCAGGTCGAGCGCCGCGCGCACCTCCTCGGGGTCGTAGCGGTGGGCACCGTCGAACTCGTTGACGGCGATGATGAATCCGAGGCCGCGCTGCTCGAAGAAGTCCACGGCCGCGAAACACTCCTGGAGGCGGCGGGTGTCGGCGAGGATGACCGCCCCGAGCGCTCCCTCGCACAACTCGTCCCACATGAACCAGAACCGTTCCTGGCCGGGCGTGCCGAAGAGGTAGAGCACGTGCTCCGGGTCGAGCGTGATGCGGCCGAAGTCCATGGCCACGGTCGTCTCGACCTTGTTCTCGATGCCGTCGAGGTTGTCGGTCGCGGCGCTGACGGTGGTGAGCAGTTCCTCCGTGCTGAGCGGCGCGATCTCGCTGACCGCGCCGACGAAGGTCGTCTTGCCCACGCCGAACCCGCCCGCCACGAGGATCTTCAGCGCGGTGGGAAACGGGTCGGCGCCGCGGCCGGGTCCGTCGGCGTAGTCAGAGCTGTCGTCGTAGTCCATCGAGCACTGCCTCCAGAAGAGCCCGGTCCGTCGGGTTGTGGTGGAACGCGGGGGGCTTGGTGGTCAGCGCCCCGCAGTCGACGAGGTCCGCCAGCAGCACCTTGGTGACGGCCACCGGCAGTTTCAGATGGGCGGCCACCTCGGCGACCGCGACGGGCACACGGCACCGCTCGAGCGCCTCCGCGTGTTCGGGGCCGAGATAGCCGAGGGGGGTCGCCCCGGTGGCCATCACCTGCGACACGAGGTCGAGCGCGACGGTGGGACGGGTGCGGCCGTTGCTGACCGTGAACGGGCGCACCAGCCGCCCGGCCGCGTCGTCGAGCCAGGGCCCGTCACCGGCCGCCGTCACGCTCAAGGCCTCATCGCCGGGGATTCGACGGACTGCCGGGGAGCGGTCACCAGGTACGGGCGGACGCTCTTGACCAGCATCGCCATCTCATAACCCAGCACGGCCGCGTCGGCCTCGCGGCCGGCGAGCACGGCGAGGCAGGTGCCGGAGCCGGCGGTGGTGACGAACAGCAGGGTCGAGTCGAGTTCGACCACGACCTGCCGTACGTCGCCGCCGTCGCCGAAGCGGACGCCGGCGCTGCGGCCGAGGGAGTACAGGCCGGAGGCCAGGGCGGCCATGTGGTCGGCGCTGTCCGGGTCGAGGCCGTGCACGGACTTCACGAGTCCGTCGCAGGACAGGAGCACCGCGGCGGTCGTGTGCGGCACGCGCTGCACGAGGCCGCTCATCAGCCAGTCGAGATCGGATACATGGGCGGTCGGCGCATCGCTCGCCATGGTGGATCGACTCCTTGGGGTACGAAGGTCTGCGGGAGCGCTGGGGGTGGGGGTGGAAACGGGGGTGGTCATCCGGCGGGTGCGCTCCCGTCGTGCCGGGTGGTGGTGTGGTCGGGGCGGGACGTCGTCGCACCGTCGCGCTCGGCGTGGACCGGCTGGAGGGGAATCGGGTCCCTGTGGGCGGACTCCGTGTGCGTCCGCTCCACGTGTGTCGGCTCCATGTGCCTCGGCTCCGCGTGCCGAGGCTCCATGTGCGTCGGCTCCCTGTGGGAAGACTCCACGCGCGAAGGCTCCATGTGCGCAGACGCCGTGTGGGGATCCGTCATGTCGCCCCACTCCATGTTCCCGGCCTCCATGTTCTGTTGGGCCTCGGCGAGGCTGATGCCCCGCTGGAAGGCCGCCATGAGACCGGGATCGTGGCTGACGAGGTACTCGGGGTCCTGACGCGGAGTCGGTCCGTCGCGCAGCTGCGGCGCGATGTGCTCCTGGGCGCGGCGGCGGGGCAGTTGGGGCTTGCCCATGGTGCCGCGCACGGCGCCGTTGCGGGGCGTGGGCGGCGCCGTCACGTTCTCGTCGAGGACGCGCCGGTCGTCGGGGCTGATGCCGGGCCGGGCCTCGGCCGGAGTGGGCCGCTCCCGACGGGCCCCGCGCACGGGCAGCGGCGCGGGCCGGCCGTTCTTCGGGCTTCCGCCCGGGGCCGGTTCGGCCTCCTGCCGGAGGCCCTCGGGCGCGAGGGGTGCCGCGGGCGGGACGGCGGACGCCGCGGGCGAGGCGGAGGACCGCGTCCCGGAGGCGGGAACCGCCACGGTTGAGAAGCCGGACACGGTTCCCTCGGCCGGAGACGACGGCCCTCCGGACACGCCTTCGACCCCAGCCGAAGGCTGTCCGTGCTGCCCATGGCGTCCGTCGCGCCCCGCCTGCCGCATCGGCACGGCCGGACGCTCGGAACCCGTCGTCGTACCGCCGCCCTGCGGCCGCACCGCACCGCCGGGCGCCCCCGCCTCCGCCCCCAGCAGCGCCTGCGGCACGACGAGCACCGCCTGCACGCCGCCGTAGATGTTGGTCTGCAGGCGGACGGTGATGCCGTGCCGCCTGGCCAGCTGCGAGACCACGAACAACCCGATGCGGCCGTCCGCGAGGAGCCGGGCGACGTTCACCTGGTCCGGGTCGGCGAGCAGCGCGTTCATGCGCGTCTGCTCCTCGAGGGGCATGCCGAGCCCGCGGTCCTCGACCTCGACGGCGAGCCCGGAGGTGACGAGGTTGGCGCGCAGCAGCACCTGGGTGTGCGGGGCGGAGAACACCGTGGCGTTCTCGACGAGTTCGGCCAGCAGGTGGATGACGTCGGCGACGGCGTGCCCGCGCAGGGTGCCGTCGATCGGCGGCACCAGCTTGACGCGGGAGTACTGCTCGACCTCGGCGATGGCCGAGCGCAGCACCTCGGTCATGGAGACCGGGTTGCTCCACTGCCGGCGGGAGACGGCCCCGCCGAGCACGGCGAGGTTCTCGGCGTGGCGGCGGATGCGGGTGGCGAGGTGGTCGACGTGGAAGAGCCCCTTGAGCAGGTCGGGGTCCTCCATCTCGTTCTCGAGCTCGTCGAGGATGGAGATCTCGCGGTGCACCAGGGACTGGAGCCGCCGGGCGAGGTTGACGAACACCTCGAGCTTCTGTTCGCTGCCCGCCTGGCTGGAGAGCTGTGAGGCCTGGACGACGGCGGTGACGGCGCCGTCGTGCGCGCGGGCCAGGTCGGAGGAGAGCAGTTCGAAGTCGTCGGCGTCCTCGGCGGCGCCGCCGCGCGGGCTCTGCGGACTGTGCTGCGGCGGTCCGTCGCCGCGGCGCAGGGTCTCGACCAGTGCGCGCAGGTCGGCCTCGCGCCGCGCGGTGGCGCGGCGCAGCACGCCGACGCGGTCGTGCACGGACCGGGCGGTCCGGTTGGCCGCCACCGCGGCGACGGCGATGCCGACGAGGGCCACGAAGACCGCGCCGGCGAGCACGGCCCACAGCGTCAGGCCCGGCCGCGCTCCGGTGGACCGGACGGTGAAGAGGACGGCGGCGCAGCCGCTGAGGGCGACGGCGACGGGCGGCAGCACGGCCAGACGCAGCAGCTGGGGCCGTATGTGGGCCTCGGGCAGCGCGGTCGCGGTGCGGGCGGCCGGCCGCCCGTGCCGCCCGCCCTCACGGCGGTCTGCGCGTGCGGCCGGGGCGCGGAGGTGAGACATCGGTGTCCTCGTACTGGTCCGTCGGTCCTGGGTGCCAGGGGGGCTTGCGGTGGTACGGCCCGGCTCGCGTGGCCGTTTCCGCGCGCCTCGGGCCGTCCGCCCGGACTCGCCCCGCTGCCGTCCGGCGCCGGCACGTCCGGGGTCCGGGTGCCGTTCCGGGGCGGAGGCGAGGGCTGCACCCGTGCCGGTGTCGGTGGTGCGCGGGCAGCGGGGATCCTCCTCGCGTCGACTCCCTCGTCCGCCTTGCGCCTGCACGTACCGGCCCCCCGCTCCCTGATCCGCCTGTTTCCCGACGGACACTGACAGTAGTCACCAGCGCATCATGTGCGGTGGGCAGTTGACAAACTCATACGGTGAGCGTCCCGCTCTGGTATGAGGTCTCGTACGACAGACCGATAACCCCGCCCTGCATCCGGCCATGGACGACAACATTCCGATCCGACCTGGTCAGAAGCGGTCACACGGAGACGGCGAGGGCCGGGGAGCCTCGCGCTCCCCGGCCCTCGCCGTCCGTCTGCCGTGCGTCCCGGGTCAGCCCGCCGGGAGCGTCTCGGGGTCCTCGGTGCCCTTGGCCGCCTCGCCCCGGCCGTCACGCACCGTGTCGGCCTGGGCCACGGCTGCCGCGTCCGAGACGGTCTTGATCGTGGCGTCGGCGAGGGCCTCCCCGACCGGACCGCCACCGACCGACCCGCCACCGGCCGGCCGGCCACCCGCCGGGGCGAGCGCCACCCCGCGCCACCACGGCTCGGACGGGACGGTCTCGGCCGTGGGCTCGAAGGGCTCGCCGGGGCGGGGCAGGGCGACGCGGGCGCCCACCGCGCGGGCGGCCGCGAGCGTCCCCTCGCCCGGATCGGCCCACGGATGCGTCGCCAGGTTGAACGTGGCCCAGTGGATCGGCAGCATCAGGCCGTGCTCCGGTCCGCCCTGGAGGTCGAGGTGGGCGCGCATGCCCTCGGTGGGGGTCATGTGGATGTCGGGCCAGAAGTCGGAGTACGCGCCGATCTGGATCATCGTGGCGTCGAACGGCCCGAGCGCGGCGCCGATCTCCTGGAAGCCGTCGAAGTAGCCGGTGTCGCCACTGTGGTAGATCCGGTGCTCGTCACCGGCGACGACCCAGGAGGCCCATAGGGTGTGCTGGGTGTTGCGCAGGCCCCGGCCGCAGAAGTGCCGGGCCGGGGTGGCGGTCAGGGTGAGGCCGCCGATCTTCGCCGCCTCGTGCCAGTCCAGTTCGCGCAGCCGGTCGGCGGACACGCCCCAGTGCTCCAGGTGGGCGCCGACGCCGAGCGGCACGGCGAACAGCGTGTCCGTGCCGGCCAGGGTCTTGATGGTGGGCATGTCCAGGTGGTCGTAGTGGTCGTGCGAGATGACCACCACGTCGACCGGGCCGAGCGCGGCCAGCGGCAGGGGCACCGGGTGCAGCCGCTTGGGCCCGGCGAAGGGGAACGGGGAGCAGCGCTCGCCCCACACCGGGTCGAAGAGCACGCGCCGGCCGTCGATCTCCGCGAGCACGCTGGAGTGCCCCATCCAGGTCAGGCGCAGCCCGGTGGCCGGCGGCCGGGTGATGTCGGCGAGGGTGGTGGCGTGCACCGGCACCGTGCCCTTCGGGGCGCGGCGGGGACGGGTCTCCTTGTCGAAGAAGACCTTCGCGAAGTCCAGGGCCGAGCCCGAGGGCCGGGTCCGCGCGGGGCCACCGGGGTTCTGGAAGACCCCGTCCTTGAAATGGGGAGATCTGCGGATGCGTGCCATGCGCTCGCCCCGTGGGTCGGCGCCGAACGCCCCGGGCCGCAACGCGCGGAGCCCGGAACTCGGGGAACGGAAACCGGCCACGGTACCTCCAGGTGGAGTCGGTCAGGCTTTCCATTATGGTCGGCCCCTCCGACAACACCGGTGCGCAGGGGCCCCACCTAGGACGGTACTGACCGATGATTCAGTAACCTGCGAAGGACTTCGCATGGCCGGCCCCCTGCTGTCCCTCACCTGGACCGACCACCTCACCGGCCGGCAGGGCTTCCTGGTCGTCGACCGGCTGGTGCGCGGTGTCACCGGCAGCGGTCTGCGGATGCGCCCCGGCTGCACCCTGGAGGAGGTCGCCGGCCTGGCCCGCGGCATGACCGCCAAGGAGGCCCTGCACTACGACCGCGAGGGCTGCTGGACGATGGGCGAGGACCTCGGGCTCACGCAGGACCTGGTGGACCGGGCCGCCGCCGAGGCGGGGCTGGTCTCCTCGATCCAGGCCGTGTACCCGCTGTTGGACGACGAGGCCGCGGCCCGGCGGCGGCTCGCCGACGCCTTCGCGGTCGAGGTCGACGGCATCGGCCCGGACGAGCTGGTCGGCGGCTGCGGTGTCGCCGAGGCGACCCTCAGCCGGGGTGCCGTACGCGGGCACCCGGGCCGCTCTCCAGGGGCTGGGCACCATGGGTGGGGCCACCGCGCGCTTTCTCACGCGCGCGGGGCTCACGGTCGTGGCCGTGGCCGACATCAAGGGCACCATCGCCAACCCGGCGGGCCTGGACGTCGAGGCGCTGCTCGCCACGCGGGACGCCCACGGCACCATGGACCGCTCGGCGCTGCGGCCGGGCGACCGCGAGCTGCCGGGCGAGGCCTGGCTGTCGGCCGACGCGGAGGTGCTGGTACCGGCGGCGGTGTCGTACGCGGTCGACGCCGGGAACCAGGAGCGGATCACCGCCCGCTGGGTCGTGGAGGCGGCCGACATGCCCGTACGGCCGAGGCGGAGCCGCTGCTGACCGCGCGCGGGGTGACCGTGCTGCCCGACGTCGTGGTCAACTCCGGCACGAACGCCTGGTGGTGGTGGACGCTGTTCGGGGACATCGGCGCGGACGCCGCGGAGGCGTTCGCGTACACGCGCCGCTCGATGCGGGCCCTGGTCGAGCGGGTGCCGGCCCGCGCGCAGGCCGACGGGACGACCCCGCGGGCCGCCGCCCACGCGATCGCGGCGGACCGGCAGGCGGTCATCGCGGAGCGGTACGGCTGGTACCGCTGAGGCAGCCGCCTGCCCCGTGCCTCCACCGGCCGGATCCGCATGCCGGGAGGCCGCATGCGCGTGGGTAGGGTGGCGGCGTGACGAGAGTCCGGTTGAGCGTGGCGGAACGGCGCGGGGAACTGCTGCGGGCCGCGATCGAGCAGATCGAGGCGCGGGGCGTGGCGGCGGTCAGGATCGCCGACGTGGCCTCGGCGCTCGGGGTGAGCAACGCGCTGGTGCTCTATCACTTCTCGACGAAGGAGCAGTTGGTCGCCGCCGCGTTCCGGCACGCGGCCGAAGTCGATCTCGCCCAGCTGCGCAAGCTGCTCGGCCGCCGTACGTCGGCGCTGCGCCGGCTGCGGTCGGCCGTACGGTGGTACGCCCCCACGGGCCAGGCCAAGGGCTGGCGGCTGTGGATCGAGGGCTGGGCGGCGGCGCTGCGCGAGCCCGCGCTGCGGGAGGTCGCCCAGGACCTCGACCGGCAGTGGAAGGCGGCCCTCGCCGAGGTCATCGCGGAGGGCGTGGCGGCGGGCGAGTTCCGCTGCCCGGACCCGCACGGCACGGCCCTGCGCCTAACCGCCCTCCTCGACGGCCTCGCCGTCCAGCTGACGTCCTACGCCGGTGCGGTGTCCCGAGCGCGGGCACAGCAGTGGACGGACGAGGCGCTGGCGCGCGAACTGGGCCTGGAGGGGCAGGCGCTGACGCCCTCGGGGCAGTAGGCCACCGCGGAGCGGGCCACGTCGGCATCCGCCGAGCCGGCCCTCCCCGCGGAGGTCCCTCTCACGCCACCGCAGCGATGCGCATCCTGATGTCGTCCGGCGACAGCGCCCCCTTGGCCGTCACATGGTCCCCGGAGGACTCCCCGCGCAGCCGGCGCCCGATCCACGGCACCAGGAACTCACGCGCCCAGTGGACGTCGTCGCGCCGGATGTCGAGGGTGCCGCGCGGCGGCAGCGGGGGCCACTCCTGCTCGGGGTCGGCCGGCACCTGGAGCCCGAGCACCTGGCCCGCGCGGAGCGCCACGCGCGTGTGCCCCTCGGGCGACAGGTGCAGCCGGTCGGCGTCCCAGGCCCTGCGGTCCTGCACACTGCGCAGGGACCACAGGTCGAGCACCGGGCAGCCGTACCGGTCGGCGATGGCCCGGACATGCCCGTTGTAGGTGGCGATCTTGCCGCGCAGGTGCTTGAGCACCGGCATGCCACGCGTGTCGAAACCGGTCGTCACCATCACCGTGCCGGCCACGGCGGTGAGCTGTACGACCGCTCGCTCGAAGCGCTCGGCCACCTCGTCCGGGTCGGTGCCGGGCCGGAGGATGTCGTTGCCCCCGGCACAGAACGAGATGAGGTCCGGGGCCATGTCGACGGCCCGCGGCACCTGGTCCGCCACGATCTGGTCGAGGAGCTTTCCGCGTACGGCGAGGTTGGTGTACTGGAAGTCGCCCTCGGGCCGGAGGTCGGCGAGCAGGACGGCGAACCGGTCGGCCCAGCCGACGAACGCCCCGTCGGGGCCGGGATCACCGACGCCCTCGGTGAAGCTGTCCCCCACCGCCACGTACGACCCGATCACTGCTCTGCTGTCGTTCTTCGAATCGTCTGCCACAGCCGTTCATGATTCACCCTCGAATGTGACCTACGCGACCGTAGGCAAGGGTTGACGGGCGGTGAGATAAGCCACTCCCAAAGTGTTCGCCAACTCCGGAATAGGCCGCTTGTCAGGGATGTTCCGGGGCAAGCCGCCAGACTCGGAAGTCCCTGATCCGGAAGTGGCTCCACACGGTCCGGAAGGCGAAGTGCCCGCTCGTGTACGGCTGCGGGTCGGTGTAGTCGAAGACGAGCCGCCCGTTGTTCCACCACCTGACCGTGGAGCCGTCGGAGACGATCCGGACCCGGTTCGGCTCGTTCGGGACGAGCAGCGGCTCGGTGTAGTCGTAGACCAGGGGGCGGACGCCGGGCTCGCCGACGTAACGGCGCAGCCGGGTCGTGGTGTTGTAGTTGGCGCCGTACCCGGCGTAGTACGTCGTGAGGTGGTCGTACTCGTCGAGGGCACCGCCGCGGGGCGTCGCGAAGAGGTCGTCCGGGGAGCGTACGTCGGTCGCGTTCCAGAAGTTGTTGAGGTCCGAGACCCGGTCGTTGACGCCGCCCTCGGAGACGGCGGTGGCCGTGTACGCGAGGAGGTACGGCCCTTCGAGCCGCTGCCGGTACCAGACGGTCGCGCCGCTCGGCACGTCGATCTCCAGGACTCCGCGAGAGGCGGTGACGGTGCCGCCGTCCTGGAGTTCGGTCGCCCAGCGGCGGAGGCCGTGGCGGAAGTCGTCGTGGGCGATGAGCCGGCGGTGACGGGGCGCGGTGTTCGCGGCCGCCGTCGGGGCGAGGGCCGCCAGCGCGGCTCCGGCGGCCAGGGCTCCGAACGTTCTGCGGGTGGTCGGCACGGGACACAGCTCCTTCAGAAAGCGCTTGCACTCACGACGGGATCACTGTGTCCCAACTGCCGTGCGCTGTCGATCCCTTGGGGACGGCCGGCGGACACACGCCGTAGGCCGGACCCGGGGATCGGGGTCCGGCCTACGGTTGCGTGTCAGGCAGGTGGTCGTGCGGTCGGTCAGCCGACGGAGACGCCGTGCGAGCGCAGGAAGGCGACCGGGTCGATGTCCGAGCCGTAGTCCGGCGAGGTGCGGATCTCGAAGTGCAGGTGCGGGCCGGTGACGTTGCCGGTCGCACCCGACAGGCCGATCTGCTGCCCGGCGCTCACGCTCTGGCCGGCCGAGACGGAGAGCTGGGACAGGTGGGCGTACTGGGCGTAGTGGCCGTCGCTGAGCTTGATGACGACCTGGTTGCCGTACGCGCCGCCCCAGCCGGCGGAGACGACCGTGCCCGCGCCGACGGCCTTGAGGGAGGTGCCGGTCGGGACGACGAAGTCGACGCCGGTGTGGTAGCCGCTGGACCACATGCTGCCGGACATGCGGTACGGGGTACCGACGGTGGCACCGTCCACCGGGGAGGTGTAGCCGCCGGCGTTGCTCTCGGCGGCCGGCTGGGCGGCGGCCGGCTTCGGCGCGGCCTCCGCCTTCGCGGACGACTCGGCGGAAGAGGACTTCTTCGTCGGCTTCTCGGCCGAGGCCTTCGGCGCGGACGGCGCCTTGGGCGCGCTCGTCGCCGCCTTCTCGCCGAGGGAGAGCTTCAGGCCGGGGTGGATCAGCGACGGGTCGTCGCCGACGGCGTCGCGGTTGTCCGAGTAGAGCTTCTTCCAGCCGCCGCTGACGTTCTGCTCGTCGGCGATCTTCGCCAGATAGTCGCCGGCCTTCACCGTGTAGGTGCGGGCTTCCGTGGCCTTTTCGGGGGCCTTCTTCTCAGCGGCCGGAGCGGACTGGACGGCCTTTTCCGGGGCCGACTGCGGGGTGGCGGCGTGGGCGCCGGCGGCCCCCATGAGGGGAAGGGCGAGAGCGGCCCCGCCGGTTCCGGCGACGGCGATGGACCGGGTGAAACGCTGGGTCTTCGGGCGGCGGTGCTTACCCTTCGCGGGCATGGCGAATTCCTCTCCGTCGCCTGCGAGGTGAGCTGTCGGGTGCGGGCTGGAGATGCCCGGCCGCGCCGAGGCGCGGCTTAACCCCAAGCCTGTTCCGGGAACCGGAACAGGCGTCGTACCTGTGGGTCCCCCGCTCCTGCCGTACGTCGGGTCAGTGTGTGCGGGCTCCGGGCGGCGGCAGGATTAGGCGTCCGTCCGGATTGGTGTGGAACGTAAGCGAGCAAGACGCAACGGGACAAGCTTGCGGTTGCCTGTGAGGGCGTTTTTCTTGACGCGCCGCCACATTTCCCGTCACCGAGCGTGGATTACCGATCTCCCACTTTCCTCAATCGCCCTGAATAACGCGAGAATTACGTGCACATGGCAACAACACATCGTCACGACTATGACGATGGTCACGCACCCCGACCACATCCCCTTTACGATCGGGGCACGTTATGGCGAAACGGCTTAAGCGACCTATTCGGACAGAAACGGCTACTTACGCTTAAGGCGGACGACGGTGGCGTCCAGGTCTCCCCGGAGACCGACCCGCAGCCCGTGGTGCAGGAGCACGGCACCCCGGTGAACTTCGCCCGTTTCGGGGCATTCGTACATAGCTGTCGGGTCGAGGCCGCGCAGGCGGAGCGCCGGCACGGGCTCGCCGTAGCGCTGCGCCTGGAGCCAGGCGAGGACGACGGTCTCGTCGCCGAGGACGTACTGCACCGCGCTCAGGCCGCCCTCCGGGGGCCGCAGCCGGTAGAGGTCGCCGCGCTGCACCACGGGCCGGATCTCCTTGTAGAGCCCCACCCACTCCCGCGCCTCCGCGAGTTCCTCCTCCGTCCACCGCGTGAGGTCGCCGCCGACCCCGAGCACCCCGGCCATGGCGCTGACGAACCGGAACCGCAGGGAGCTGGCCCGGTGGTTGAGCATGGCGTTCGGGCTGTCGGTGACCCAGGCGGCCATCACGCGCGCGGGGTGGATCTGGCTGAAGCCGTGCTGGATGGCGAGCCGGTCGAGCGGGTCGGTGTTGTCCGAGGTCCACACCTGGTCCGTACGGCTCAGCACCCCCAGGTCGATCCGGCCGCCGCCGCCCGAGCAGGACTCGAAGGCGACGCCCGGGTGGGCGGCCCGCAGCCGGTCCAGCAGGGCGTACAGGGCGTGCACGTGGTCGACCCAGAGCCGCTGGGGGTAGGGGTCGTCCGGCCAGCCCGCGTCGGTGAAGCAGCGGTTGAAGTCCCACTTGACGTAATCGATCGGGGCGCTGGACAGGAGCCCGTGGAGCTGCTCCCACAGGTACTCCTGGACGTCCTCCCGGGCGAGGTTGAGTACGAGCTGATTGCGGAACTCCGTCCGCTTTCGTCCCGGTTGGTACTGCACCCAGTCGGGGTGGGCGCGGTACAGGTCGCTGTCCGGGTTCACCATCTCGGGCTCGACCCAGATCCCGAACTGCATGCCGAGGCCGTGCACATGGTCGGCGAGCGGCCTGAGCCCGCCGGGGAAGCGGTCGGGGTTGGGGGTCCAGTCGCCGAGCCCGGCCCGGTCGCTGGTGCGCGCCCCGAACCAGCCGTCGTCGACCACGAACAGCTCGACGCCCATGGCGGCGGCCCGCTCGGCCAGCGCCCGCTGCTGCTCCTCAGAGATGTCGAACTCGGTGGCCTCCCAGGAGTTGAACAGCACCGGCCGGTCCTGATCGGCGTCCGGGATCACATAGGCCCGCTGGTAGGCGTGCCAGGCCCGGCTCGCCCCGCCGAAGCCGCCGTCGGTCCAGAGCCCGGCGAAGACGGGGGTCGTGTACGACTCCCCCGTGCCCAGCATCAGCAGGCCCGAGTCGTCGTAGCCGGCGCCGCCGGTGATCTGCACGCGCGCGTCCGGGAGTTGGGCCACGGCGATCCGCCAGGAGCCGGACCAGCCCAGGGCGCAGCCGTAGACCTCGCCGCGCTCCTCGGTCGCGTCGGTGTCGAGCGCGACCCACGGCAGGTGCTGGTGGGAGGTGTGGCCGCGGCGGCTGCCGATGACCTTCTCGCCGTGGGTGAGCGCGGAGCGCGTCAGCCGGGACTCGGCACCCCAGCGGCCGTGCAGCTGCGACAGCCGCCAGGTGTCGCGGTCGGGCAGGGTCCAGGTGGCGGAGTCGGCGCGCAGCACCTCGACGGCCGGGCCCCGGTTGTCCAGGGTCACCCAGCGCTCGACGACGTCCGACGAGGAACGCATCCGGTAGTGCAGCGTGACGGCCAGGTCGCCGTCGCGGAACCGGAGCCGCAGCTCGCCGTCCTCGGCGTCATGCCCCTCGTAGGCCCACTCGGTGCCGCGCCGCTCCGGGGTGCGCACGGACAGGGCGGGCCGGGCGAAACGGGGGCCGCCCTCGACCGGGTACTCCTCGCGCCCGTCGAGCGGGGACTCGAAGGGCCAGTAGTCCGGCAGCGGCCGGACGGCGAGGGCCTCGGCGTCGGCGAGGGCGATCCGGGGGCCCCAGTGGAGGTGCAGCAGCTCGTCCCGGTCGGTGACATGGACGGCGTAGCTGCTGGCCGGCCCGGAGAGGACCCACGTACGACCGTCTTCGGAGATGTCCAGCATCAAGGCCTCACAGATTCGAACAAGCCCGACCAGGGTCGACCAGGCGGCAACATCATCGAGGGCTGCGGGGCTTCCGGGCAACGCCTGTGGACAACTCATGGGCGCCCGCAGGCATGTCGTATCGTCGAGTGATGCCCGTCGACGAGCCGCGCCGGCGGCGCCGAAGGGGAGGAGCCCTCGTGACGCAGCAGGTCCCGTCGACCGAGCCCGAGCTGGCCGGAGTGCGCAACTTCCGCGATGTGGGCGGACTGCCGACCGTGGACGGACGACGGGTGCGGCAGGGGGTCCTGTTCCGCAGCGGCCACCTCGCGCACGCGACCGGGGAGGACGCCGCCTTCCTGACCGCCCTGGGCCTGCATACGATCTTCGACTTCCGCAACGAGGCCGACCAGAAGCTCGAAGGACCGGACGTCGAGCTGCCGGGCGTGCGCAATGTGAACCTGCCGCTGAGCGACCCGGCCGACGGCGCCGAGTTCTGGAAGATGGTCCGCGACGGCGACCTGGACCAGCTGCGCGCGATCCTCTCGGACGGCAAGGGCGCGGACCGCATGATCGCCTCCTACCGCATGATCATCAGCAACCGCACGGCCGAGCACTCCCAGGTGCTGCACGCGCTCGCCGAGGACAGCGTCCCCGCGCTGATGCACTGCGCGGCGGGCAAGGACCGCGCGGGCCTGTCCATCGCGGTGACGCTGCTCGCCCTGGGCGTCGAGCACGAGGCGATCGTCGAGGACTACCTGAAGTCGAACGCCCGGCACCGCCGCTACAAGGTGCACCGCAGCAGCTCCCACGCCTCGGCCTACTCCCCCGAGGTCATGGAGCTGCTCAGCCCCCTGTTCGACGCGCGCGCCGAGTACCTGGCGGCGGCTTTCGACACCATCGAGGAGACCTGGGGCGGCGTCGACGCCTACCTGGAGAAGGGCCTCGGACTCGCTCCGGAGACCCGGGAGCGCCTGCGCGAGCGGCTGCTCGACTGAGGGCGGGCTAGCGGGCCCCGGCCTCGAACAGGAAGTACACGAACGCGGCGAAGACGTGCCCCATCACGAGGTAGACGAACAGCCGCACCCACAGGGCGCGCGGGAACTTCTCCTCCATGTCGCTCATGGCGTCTCTCCAGGGGTGCGGCCCAGGCACAGGGCGGCCGTGGGGCTCTGCAGCAGGGTGTGGACGAAGAGCAGCTCGACGCCGTCGTGGTCCTCGGCGGCGATCCGGTGCGGGGTGAGCGAGTCGAAGTGGGCGCTGTCGCCGGGGGACAGCCGGTGCGCGGTGTCCCCGAGGCGCAGCCGCAGCCGGCCGCGCAGCACATGGAGCCATTCCTCGCCCGGGTGGACGCGCACGATGTCGCCCTGGGAGCCGTACGGGACGTGGACCCGCAAGGCCTGCATCCCGCGCCCGGAGGCACCGGCCTGCCAGTAGGTCCAGCCGCCCGCCGCGGTCGGTTCCATGTCGGCGGCGCGGACGACGGCGTCCCGGCCCGCGACCGTCTCACCGAGCAGCTCGGAGACGGTCGTACCGTAGACACGGGCGAGCGCGAGCAGCATCGGCAGCGAGGGCTGGCGCTGCCCGGTCTCCAGACGGGACAGATGGGCGGGCGACAGCCCGGCGGCGCGGGCCGCGGCCTCCAGCGTCAGGGAGGCCTGGCGCCGCAGCGCCCGCAGCTGCGGCGCGACGGCGGGCAGCGCACCGGCCGCCGGTTCAGCCGGCGAGTCGGCCCCGGAGGGCCGCTCGCTCTCGGAGGAGCTCATGCCTCCATTCAGCCGGAGCCTTGCCCCAGCGGCAAATTTCTTGCCTCTGAGGCAAAAACCTGGCTCAAGTGCTACCGGTTGGCCACCGCCTGCTTGACGAGCGTCTTCCCGAAGTCCCACACCAGACCGCCGTTGTGCGCGTCGTCCATCACGGCCGTGAAGGCGTCGACGAACCGGTCCACCTCCCGCTCGCCGATGATCAGCGGCGGGATCAGCTTGATCACCTCCATGTGGTCGCCGGAGACCTGGGTGAGGATCCGGTGCTTCTGGAGCAGCGGCACGACGACCATCTGCGCGAACAGTCCCTTGCGCGCTGCCTGGAGCATGGCCCAGCGGCTGCGCAGCTTCAGCGACTTCGGCCGGCCGAACTCGATGCCGATCATCAGGCCCCGGCCGCGGACCTCGGCGAGCATCTCGTACTTGTCCGTCAGCGCCGCGAGCCGGGACCGGAGCTGTTCGCCGGTGGCCCGGACGCCTGCGACGATCTGCTCGTTCTCCATCACCGACAGCACCGCCAGGCCCGCCGCCATGGCCTGCGCGTTCGATCCGAAGCTCGCCGAGTGGACCAGCACCCGGTCCATGGACGAGTAGACCTTCTTGAAGATCCAGTCCTTGCCGAGCGTGGCGCCGACCGGCACATAGCCGCCGGAGAGCGCCTTGGCCACGCACACCAGGTCGGGCTCCACACCGTCCTCGTGCTGGTAGGCGTAGAAGTCGCCGGTCCGGCCGAGGCCCGTCTGCACCTCGTCGGCGATGAGCAGCGCCTTGTGCCGGTGCAGCAGCTCCTGGGCGGCGCGCAGATAGCCGGGCGGGGCCTCCAGTACGCCCTTGCCCTGGATGGGCTCGACGATCAGGGCGGCGACGTCGCCCTTCCTCAGCTCCCGCTCCAGCGCGTCGAGATCGCCGAGGGGTACGGCCGTGTCGGGCAGCAGCGGGGCGAAGCCGTCGCGGAAGCCGGACTCGCCGTTCACGGAGAGGGAGCCGGTGGTCAGGCCGTGGAAGGCGTGCGCGCAGTACAGGATCCTGGGCCGGCCGGTGACGAACCGGGCGAACTTCAGCGCTCCCTCGACGGCCTCCGTGCCGCTGTTGCCGAAGAACACCCGGTCCAGGTGGGGGCTGTGCGCGAGCAGCTTCTCGGCCAGCAGGCCGGGCAGCGGCTGGCAGTCGAACCGGGTGAGGTCGGCGAGGCCCGCGTCGAGGACGTCGTGCAGCGCCTTGCGGATCACGGGGTGGTGGCGGCCCAGCCCCATCACCCCGAAGCCGGCGAGCATGTCCAGGTAGTCGTCGCCGTCCGCGTCGTAGAAGTAGGCGCCCTCGGCGCGCTCGTAGACCTTGTCGAAGCCGATGGTGTGCAGCATGCGCGGGAGCTGGTGGTTGAGGTACCGGGTGTGCAGCTCGTAGCGCTCGGCTCCGCGCTCGGCCAGCAGCTTGCCGAGGTCGAACTCCCCGGCCTGCGACGACTCCGACGCGGACTCGGCGGTTGTCATTCCTGTGGCTCCTTGGACAGCTCTTCCTTGACGGTCAGGCTCGCGCTGATCCGCCCGGCGATCTCGACGGGTGTCAGGCCGATGTCGGCGAGCACCTCCGCGCGCTTGGCGTGCGCGAGGAACTGCTCGGGGATGCCGAACCGCCGTACGGGCACGTCGACGTCGGCGTCGCCGAGGGCCAGCGCCACGGCCGAGCCGACCCCGGCCGCCCGGCTGTTGTCCTCGACGACGGCGACCAGGCGGTGTGCGGCGGCGAGCCCGGGCAGGGCCGGGTCGACGGGCTTGACCCAGCGGGGGTCGACGACCGTGCAGCCGATGCCGCGGGCTTCGAGCAGCTCGGCGGCCTGGAGGCAGACGGGCGCCATCACGCCCACGGCCACCAGGAGAACCTGCGGCTCCTCAGAACGGTGCAGGACGTCCAGTCCGCCCACCCGGTCGACCGCCGGGACCGCCGGGCCGACGGACTCCTTCGGGAAGCGCAGCAGCGTCGGCGCGTCGTCCACGGCGACCGCCTCGCGCAGCTGGGCCCGCAGCTGGTCGGCGTCGCGCGGCGCGGCGATCCTGAGGCCGGGGACGACCTGGAGGACGGACATGTCCCACATGCCGTTGTGGGACGCCCCGTCGACGCCGGTGACGCCGGCCCGGTCCAGGACGAAGGTCACCCCGCAGCGGTGCAGGGCCACGTCCATGAGGAGCTGGTCGATGGCGCGGTTGAGGAAGGTGGCGTAGACGGCGACGACCGGGTGCAGGCCGCCCGTCGCCAGGCCCGCCGCGGACACGGCCGCGTGCTGCTCGGCGATGCCGACGTCCCACACCCGGTCCGGGAACCGCTCGGCGAACCTGCCGAGGCCGACCGGATGCAGCATGGCGGCGGTTATCGCCACCACGTCCTCCCGCTCCTCCCCGATCCGCACGATCTCGTCGCCGAACACCGAGGTCCAGGAGGGGCCGCCGGCCGGCGACAGCGGCACGCAGGTCAGCGGGTCCATCACGCCGACGGTGTGGAAGTGGTCCTCCTCGTGGGCGAGGGCGGGTTCGTAGCCGCGGCCCTTCTCCGTGAGGCAGTGGACGAGGACCGGGCCGTGGAAGCGTTTCGCGCGCCGCAGCGCGGATTCCACGGCCCCGATGTCGTGCCCGTCGATCGGCCCGACGTACTTCAGGCCCAGGTCCTCGAAGAGGCCCTGCGGGGCGAACGCGTCCTTGAAGCCCTTCTTCGCGCCGTGCAGGGCCTCGTAGAGGGTGTTGCCGACCAGGGGCGTGGCCTGGAGCACCTCCTTGCCCCAGGCCAGGACCCGCTCGTAGCCGTCGGTGGTGCGCAGGGTCGCGAGGTGGTTGGCGAGGCCGCCGATGGTCGGGGCGTAGGAGCGTTCGTTGTCGTTGACGACGATGATCAGCGGGCGGTTCTTGGCGGCGGCGATGTTGTTCAGCGCCTCCCAGGCCATGCCGCCGGTCAGGGCGCCGTCGCCGATGACCGCGACGACATGGCCCTTCTCCCCCTGCACCTGGCGGGCCTTGGCGAGCCCGTCGGCCCAGCCGAGCGCCGTGGAGGCGTGGCTGTTCTCGATGACGTCGTGCTCGGACTCCTCGCGCGAGGGGTAGCCGGACAGGCCGCCCTTGCCGCGCAGCTTGGAGAAGTCCTGGCGGCCGGTCAGCAGCTTGTGGACGTAGCTCTGGTGGCCGGTGTCCCACAGGATGCGGTCGACCGGCGACTCGAAGACCCGGTGCAGGGCGACGGTGAGCTCCACCACCCCCAGGTTCGGCCCCAGGTGACCTCCGGTCCTGGCGACCGCGTGCACCAGGAACTCCCTGATCTCGTCGGACAGTTCGCCGAGTTCCGCCTCGGACAGCGCCTTCAGGTCGCGTGGTCCCCGGATGGTCTCCAGAATCGTCACGATCGGGCCCCCTTCGGTTCCGTGCTCTTCAGCTCACGGTGACGGCCGGCTCCCCCGACCCCACGCCGTCCTGCTCCATCTGTTCGGCGAGCTTCATCGCCTCTTCGATCAGCGTCTCGACGATCTTCGACTCGGGGACGGTCTTGATGACCTCGCCCTTGACGAAGATCTGCCCCTTGCCGTTGCCGGAGGCCACCCCCAGATCGGCCTCCCGCGCCTCGCCGGGTCCGTTGACCACACACCCCATGACGGCGACCCGCAACGGCACTTCCATGCCCTCGAGTCCGGCCGTGACCTCGTCCGCGAGCTTGTAGACATCCACCTGGGCGCGTCCGCAGGAGGGGCAGGAGACGATCTCCAGTCGGCGCTGCCGGAGCCCCAGCGACTCCAGGATCTGGATGCCGACCTTGACCTCCTCGGCCGGCGGCGCGGACAGCGACACCCGGATCGTGTCGCCGATGCCCCGCGAGAGCAGCGCGCCGAAGGCGACGGCCGACTTGATCGTGCCCTGGAACGCCGGCCCGGCCTCCGTGACTCCCAGGTGCAGCGGGTAGTCGCACTGCTCGGCGAGCTGCCGGTACGCCTCGATCATCACGACCGGGTCGTTGTGCTTGACGGAGATCTTGATGTCCCGGAAGTCGTGCTCCTCGAACAGGGACGCCTCCCACAGCGCGCTCTCCACGAGCGCCTCCGGGGTCGCCTTGCCGTACTTCTGGAGCAGCCGCCGGTCCAGCGACCCGGCGTTGACACCGATCCGGATCGGGGTGCCGTGGTCCTTGGCGGCCTGCGCGATCTCCTTGACCCGGTCGTCGAACTGCTTGATGTTGCCGGGGTTGACGCGGACGGCGGCGCAGCCCGCCTCGATGGCCGCGAACACGTACTTCGGCTGGAAGTGGATGTCCGCGATCACCGGGATCTGCGACTTGCGCGCGATGGTCGCGAGCGCGTCGGCGTCGTCCTGCGTGGGGCAGGCGACCCGGACGATCTGGCAGCCGGACGCGGTGAGTTCGGCGATCTGCTGCAAGGTGGCGCCGATGTCCGACGTACGGGTCGTCGTCATCGACTGCACCGACACCGGGGCGCCGCCCCCGACCGGCACCGGACCGACCTGGATCCGGCGCGAGGCGCGCCGCTCCGCGATCGGCCGGACCGGCACCTCGGGGACGCCCAGCGGGATGGCGGTCATGGCGTCACTCCCGGTTTCCGGAGACCGTCTCGCGCATGGCGCGCAGGGACTCCTTCAGCGATCCCATGGTGGCGAGGACGGCGGTGGGCTCGTAGCCGCAGTGCGCCATGCAGTTGGCGCAGCGCGGGTCCTTGCCGCGGCCGTACTTGTCCCAGTCGGTCTCCTCGACCAGCTCCCGGTACGTCGGCACGTACCCGTCGCTCATCAGGTAGCAGGGGCGCTGCCAGCCGAAGAGCGAGTAGTTCGGGATCGCCCAGGCGGTGCACGGGAAGTCGACCTTGCCCTCCAGGAAGTCCAGGAAGAGCGGGGAGTGGTTGAGCCGCCAGCGCCGCCGGTTGCCGCCGGCGAAGGCCTTCTTGAACAGCTCGCGGGTCTGCTCCACGCCGAGGAAGTGCTCCTGGTCGGGGGCCTTCTCGTAGGCGTAGGCGGGCGAGATCATCATCTCGTCGACCTGGAGGTCGTCGTTGAGGAAGTTCAGCACCTCGATGATGGTCTGCGGGGTGTCGGTGTTGAAGAAGGTCGAGTTGGTGGTGACCCGGAAGCCGCGCCGCTTGGCCTCCTTGATGGCCTCCACGGCCTCGTCGAACACGCCCTCCTTGGCCACCGACTCGTCGTGCCGCTCGCGCAGCCCGTCGATGTGCACCGCGAAGGCGAAGTAGGGGGAGGGCTTGAACTGGTCCATCTTCTTGCGCAGCAGCATGGCGTTGGTGCACAGGAAGACGTACTTCCGCTTGGCCACCAGCTGCCGCACGATCTCGTCGATCTGCGGATGCATCAGCGGTTCGCCACCGGCGATGGACACCATCGGGGCACCTGACTCCATGACCGCCCCCACGGCCTGGGCGACGGGCATCCGCTGTTTGAGCACCCCGGCCGGATGCTGGATCTTGCCGCACCCCTCGCACTTGAGGTTGCAGGCGAAGAGCGGCTCCAACTCGACGATCAGCGGAAACTTGTCGCGCCGGCGGAGCTTCTGTTCAGCCAAGTATGTAGCGACCTTGATGGACTGTCGGAGCGGCATGGCCATCTGGCTCACCTCCTGGGGAGCAGCAAGGAACGGTGCCATTCGAAGAAAGCGGGAAGGACGGAGCGAAGGACACGGAAAGCTGATATTCCACCGCGCACCGTGCCGATCCGGACGAGTTCATGTTCAGGAGCGTCCACGACCACCCGGACGGCCGCAACCGGGCGCTCGCCCGCGCGCACGGCGCTCAGGAGCGTGGCCGCCGACTCCATGTCGACCGCGATTGCGCCGGTCGCGAGCAGCTCGGACCGTTCGTGCCCGCGCACGACGTGGTCCGAGCCGGTGAGCGGCCCGGTGTGCACCGTCCGCCCGGGCACGGCCCGGACCAGCTCCTTGACCAGCAGGTCGGTCCCGACGCAGGCGGTCGTGGCACGCGGGTCGCGGGTCTCCTCGGCGACGACCAGGTCCCCCGGGTGCATGCCCGGCGCGAGCCCCGCGCAGAAGCCGGTGGCCAGCACGGCGGCGTCGCACAGGGCCGGGTCGGCGAGCACGCGCGTGACCGACCGCTCGGCCGCCGCAGGACCCATGCCCGTGCGCAGCACGGTGACCGGCCCGTCGGCGCCGCCCCGGCCGCCCGCGCGCAGGGCGAGTTGCTCGATGCCGAGCGCACAGGCGATCAGCAGCGGGGCCGGGGCGGGCTGTGCGCTCATCAACTCCCCTTGGCCTCGGCGAGCGGCTTCCCGGCCTCACCGCTCCCCCGGAGCTTCGCGGCGAAGGGCTCTCCGTGCAGATACCGGCCGAGCGCCGTGAGCGGGAACACCTGCCGGTAGAGGTGGTAGTTGATCGAGAAGTCCCACGGGAAGCCGGTCCCCGTGAAGTACGGCTCGTCCCAGGAGCCGTCCTCCCGCTGAGTCGCGGCGAGCCACTCGACGCCGCGTTCGACGGCCTTGGAGTCCCGCTCGCCCGCCGCAAGCAGGGCCATCAGCGCCCACGCCGTCTGCGACGCGGTCGAGGCGCCCCTGCCGCTCCACTCCTCGACGTCCTGGTAGGAGCGCAGGTCCTCGCCCCAGCCGCCGTCGTCGTTCTGCACCGACTCCAGCCAGGCCACCGCCCGCCGGATCGCCGGGTGCGCGGCGGGGATGCCCGCGGCGACCAGGGCGGGGACGACGGACCCGGTGCCGTAGACGTAGTTGACGCCCCAGCGACCGAACCACGAGCCGTCCGGCTCCTGCTCGGCGAGCAGCCACTCGATGCCGCGCCGGGTGCGCGGGTCGTGGGCGAGGCCCTCCACCGCGAGCATCTCGACGACGTGCGCGGTGACGTCGGCGGAGGGCGGGTCGATGACCTCGCCGAAGTCGCAGAACGGCAGCCGGTTCGGGAAGGGGCTGGTGTTGTCGACGTCGAAGGCGGCCCAGGCGCCGTTCTTCGACTGCATGCCGAGCGTCCAGCGCAGGGCGCGCCCGACGGCCTTGTCCACCCGCTCCGGGTCGTGGTGCGTGATCCGGCGCAGCGCGAGGATCACCTCGGCGGTGTCGTCGATGTCGGGGTAGTTGTCGTTGTGGAACTCGAACGCCCAGCCCCCGGGCGGCAGTTCCGGCCGCCGCACCGACCAGTCACCGGGCCGGACGATCTCCTCGCCCAGCATCCAGTCGGCCGCCTTCACCAACTGCGGGTGGTCGGCGGGCAGTCCGGCGTCCACGAGCGCGATCGCGGCCAGGCAGGTGTCCCACACGGGCGACTGGCACGCCTCGATCATTCGGGCCCCGTCCTCGCGCCACACGGCGAACCGGTCCAGGGAGGCCAGCCCCTCGCGCATCACGGGGTGCTGGAGGTCGTAGCCCAGCAGGTGCAGGGCGATGATCGAGTACACGGCGGGGGGCTGGATGCCGCCCCAGCAGCCGTCGTTCTCCTGCCGTTCGATGATCCAGCGGGCGGCGCTGTTCATGGCGGCCCTGCGGAGTCTGCGCGGGGTGACCTTGCGCAGGGCGTGCAGGCCCTTGTCCATCCGCTGGAAGGCCCCGTCCCACCTGAACGGCGGGGCAAGGGGCTTGGGCGGGTTCGGCCGGTCCGGGTCGGTGTGCAGCTCGTCGAGCGGGAAGGGCGCGGGGCGTACCGGCCGCTTGGCGGAGACGATCGTCAGCGGGACGATGGTCTGCCGGGCCCAGCAGCCGAAGTCATAGATGTTGAGCGGCACCCACTTGGGGAAGAAGATGAGCTCCGGCGGGAGTTCGGGCAGGTCCTCCCACTTCCACCAGCCGAACAGGGCCAGCCAGATCCGGGTGAACACGCGGGCCGCGGCGATGCCGCCCCGCGCGCGGATCCAGGCGGAGGCCTTGGCCATGTGCGGGGCGTCGGGCGCGTCGCCGGCCAGGCGGAGGGCGACGTAGGCCTCGATGGTGGCGGAGAGTTCGCCGGGGCCGCCGTAGAAGGTGCCCCAGGTGCCGTCCTCGCGCTGCTCGCCGCGGATGAAGAGCGCGGCGGCCTGGGTGGTCCTCTCGTCGCGGATGCCCAGGAACTGACGGAGCAGCAGGTCCTCGGCGTCCATCGTGACGTTGGTCTCGAGATCGCCCTTCCACCAGCCCTGGGCGTCCTGGTGGGAGAGCAGGAAGTCGGTGGCGCGCTGTGCGGCGCGGGCGGCGGCTTGCGGTACTCCGGCCGCCGCGGGCATGTCGGTGTCGCTGGCCGCGGCGGCGCGGGACGGCAGGGCCCCGGTGCTTCCGTCGGTCGTCGCTGTCATGGCTTCCCCTTCGTGCAGTGGTGCAAGGCGTGCAGCTGCTGTGGGTCCGCCGTCGGCCGGTGTCACGAGAAGACCCGCGGCACCGGCCGGCGACTACGCGAGGGCTATTCGACCGATAGTGATCATCTCTTTCGTACGACGACGAAGTCCGCGAGTGCCGTGAACTGCGCCCGCACCCGGTCGGGCATGTCGACGGCGTCGAGGGCCTCGATGGCGATGGTGTGCTGACGGCGCGCCTCGTCGGCGGTCCACTCGCGGCCGCCCGCCTGCTCGATGAGGGCGGCGCGGGCCGCGAACTCCTCCTCGGAGAAGTTCTCGAAGTCGCTGCTCTTGGCGTCGTCGGCGAGGAGCTCGCCGAGCCGCTCGGAGGCGGGGCCGCCCGCCGCGAGCGCGGCCACGACCGGCAGCGACTTCTTGCGCTGGCGCAGGTCGCTCCAGGTCTGCTTGCCGGTGGACTCCGGGTCGCCCCAGATGCCGAGCAGGTCGTCGACGGCCTGGAAGGCGAGGCCGAGGTGGTAGCCGTACTTCTCCAGCGTGTCGGCGGTGCGGTCGTCGGCGCCGCCGAGGACCGCGCCGATGGAGCTGGCGCAGGCGAGCAGGGCGCCGGTCTTGTTGCCCTCCATCTCCAGGCACTCCTCGACGCTGACGCGGTCGCGGTGCTCGTAGGAGATGTCCTGGGCCTGGCCGTCGATCAGGGCGCGGGTGGCGGTGGTCAGGCGGCGGGCGGCACGGCCGGCCTCGACGGTGCCGAGTTCGAGGAGCACCTCGCCCGCGAGGGCGAACAGGGCGTCGCCGACCAGGATGGCCTGGGCGGGGCCGTGCACCTTCCAGACCGTGTCGCGGTGGCGGCGCTGTTCGTCGCCGTCCATGAGGTCGTCGTGGAGGAGGGAGAAGTTGTGGACGAGTTCCACGGCGACGGCGCCGGGGATCCCGGTCTCGGGGGCGGCTGACATGACCTCGGCGGACAGCACCGCGAGGGCGGGGCGCACGGCCTTGCCGCCGTCCCCCTCGGCGGGCCTGCCCTGGGCGTCGATCCATCCGAAGTGGTAGGCGGCAACAGTGTCCATGGGAGGTGCCAGGCGGTCGATGGCCGCCCGCAGTACCGGTGTGGCCAGGGTCCGGCCGCGCTCCAGCAGCGCGGTCACGTCCACCGCCTCGGCAGTCTTCGAGGCCGGGGGCACAGTGGGCACAGTCTCTCCTCTTGTTGCGGTACCGGGGGTGCGGGGGCCGTCTGCCGCGCCGCGCCGAGCGGGCATCACGCCGCCTCCTCGAACTCGAAGAGGTGGCGAGGGCGGGGCCGGCCCAGGGCGCCCAGCACGGCGTCCGCCGCGCTCACACCGCTGCGGACCGCACTCTCCATGGTCGCGGGCCACCCGGTGGCGGTCCACGCTCCGGCCAGGTAGAGGCCGGATGCCTTGGTGCGGGCGCCGGGCCTGAGGCGGCCGACGCCGGGGGTGGGAGCGAACGTCGCGGTGCGCTCCCGGGTGACGAAGAAGTCCTTCACTTCGGCGCCGCGGGCCGGCGGCAGCAGCCGCTCCAGCTCCGGCAGGTACCGCTCGCGCAGCGCCGCCACGGGCTCGTCGATCTCGTCCTGGGCCGCCGACTGCGACACGGCGAGGTACTGCCCCGCGCGCAGCCCGGAGGCCTCGGTCCGGTCGAAGACCCACTGCACGGGGCTGCCGAGGGCGGTGAAGAACGGCCGGGCGAGCACCTTCCGGTCGTACACCACATGGACGTTGAGGATCGGCGCGGTGCCGATCTGCAGGAGGCGTTCCGGCGCGTCGAGGGCGCCCTCGGGCAGCAGTTCGTGCGCCTCGCGCTGCGGTACGGCGAGCACCACCGCGTCCGCTTCCAGCGTCTCGCCGGGAACCTCGACCCTCCACCGTCCGTTCACATCGTGGGAGACGGCGGTGACGCGTGTACGGACCTCGGTGCGGACGCCCGCGGAGTCGAGCGCCTTGCGGGCCAGCCGGTCGTGCAGTTCGCCCAGCGGCACACGCGCCCAGCCGATGTCGGCCGCGCCCGGGTCGGACAGCAGACCGGTCTTGAACACCATCGCGGCGAGCCCCAGGGAGGCGTCGGAGGCGACCGCGTTGAGGGTGGCGACCCCGACCAGGTCCCACAGGGCCTCGACGGCGCGCGCCGACTGGCCGTGCGCGGCCAGCCAGCTGCCGAAGTCCTGCGTGTCCAGGGCCGGGTCGGCGAGGTCGAGCCCCTTGAGCGCGAGCGCGGCCCGGCCCACCTTGGCGCGGTCGGCGAGCGACAGGTGCGGGTAGGTGGCGAGGCTGCGGCCCAGATGCAGGGGCACGGGCAGCGCGTCCCGCCGCAGCCTGCCGAGCCGGCGCCCCTCGGGCCGCGCGACGTCCAGGACGGGTACGTCGAGCCGGTCCTGAAGCGGGGCCAGCTCCGCGCCCTCGATGCGGTCGAGGAACCAGCGGTAGGCGGTACAGCAGCGCAGGTACACGTGCTGTCCGTTGTCGATGGTGAGCTCGCCGCGCTGGAAGGAGAAGGCCAGGCCGCCCAGTCTCGGCCGGCCCTCCAGCAGGGTGACGCGCACTCCGGCGTCGGCGAGCGCGAGCGCGGTGGTGATACCGGCGAGCCCGCCGCCCACCACGACGGCGTGCCGTCCGTCCGCGACCGGCCCGTGGGACCGCGTGCCGTGGGTCATCACGCACCCTCCCCTGCGCGGCGGCCGTACTCCTCGAACGCCGCACGACCGACCGTCTCCGTCAGGGACGCGAGCCCACGCCGGAGGGTTGCCCGCCGCTTGTCTCCGACGGCGTGGCCGGAAGGGGCGTCGTGACCGCGCCCGGCCGCCGAGGCCACGGGGGCGAGACCACCCGGCCCGACGCCGACGACAGCGACGCGCCTGCGCCGGCGGGCGGGGCAGAGCGCCGGTTCGACCTCATGGCGGGCCTGCGGAACGCCGTGACCGTGCTCGGCTGAGAGGGTCACGCAGTCGGAAGCCCCCTGCCCGACGCCTCGGACCGCGGTGTGCCCCCGCCGGCGGACCGCGGACTGCACCGGCTCGGCCTCATGGCGCGCCTGCGGAACGCCGTGGCCCCGCTCGGCTGAGGGGATCACCCAGTCGGAAACACCCTGCCCGACACCCCGCACCACAGTTCGCCCCCGCCGACGGACCGGGGAGTGCACCGGCTCGGCCTCATGGCGCGCCTTCGGGGCGCGTGGCGTCGCGCTCGTCGACGGTGCCTGGCGGCACAGGCTCGCACCCGAGCGGCGGGCGTGAGTCTGGTCGGCGGTGGCGTTCCCGTGGACCGGTTCGTTCGTCACGCGCGCCTCCTGACGGTCCGTCGGGTCACATGCCGGGCGTCCAGGCCGGACAGGCCGCGCACGGCGACGTACGCCTTCTCCCGGCCGGGGAGGGAGACCCGGCCGCGCAGCACGGCCTCCGGGTCGCGCTCGATGCGGTCGAGGAGGCGGCGGTAGATGCCGGCCATCGCGGCGACACAGGCACCGCTGCGCCGGTCGAGCATGGGGAGCAGCCGGTAGCCCTCGGCGAAAAGAGCGCGGGCCCGTCGCACTTCGAAGTGCACGAGGCCCGCGAAGTCGGAGCCCTCGGGTGGCTTCGGTCCGCTGAAGCCGGCCGAGCAGCCGAACTTGGCGAGATCGTCGGCGGGCAGATAGGTGCGCCCGTCCACGGCGTCCTCACGGACGTCCCGGAGGATGTTGGTGAGCTGGAGCGCGAGCCCGAGCGTGTCGGCATACTCCGGCGCGCGGTCCACGCCGCGCGCCCCCGGTTCCGTGCCGAACACGCCGAGCGAGAGACGCCCGATGGCGCCCGCCACGCAGCGGCAGTACACCTTCAGGTCGTCCCAGGTCTCGTAGGTCTCGCCGCGGACGTCCATCAGGACGCCGTCGATGAGCTCGTCGAGGCCGCCGAGCGGGATCGAGAAGTGCCCGGCGGCGTGCGTGAGGGAGACGGCCACCGGGTCGGTGTCGTCCTCGTCGATCCCGCCCTCGCGGATCCGGGTGAGCAGCGCCCGGGTCTCCTCCAGCCTGGCGACCTTGACGTCGTCGGCGAGCGCGCCGTCGCCGATGTCGTCGACCCGCCGCGAGAACGCGTACAGCGCCGACATCGCGCGGCGCTGGGGCGTCGGCAGCAGCCGGATGCCGTAGGCGAAGTTACGGGCCTGCCGCCCGGTGACGGCCTCGCAGTAGCTGTAGGCGGCGAGTACCGGTGGGGACGCGTGTGGTTCCGACTCCACGGTCCGGATCACCCCTCTCCTCGCAGAGTCACGCCCACCTCACGCAGCAACTGGACCTTGCCAGGCTTGGGCGGGCCGGGAAGTACGTCGTAATCGGCGGCGGCGATCGCGCGGACGGCCGCCCTTCCCCCCGCCACGAACCCTGCGAGCAGCAGCTTCAACCTGCCGTGGACGCTACCCACCAGGGGGGCGCCTTCATTCAGGAGATCCAGGGCCCTTCGCGCTTCGTACGCAATCAGCGCACGGACCGACGCTCCGGCGGATTCCGTGGCGAGATCCGCCTCCTGGACCTGAAAACGCTTCATGTCGGTGGCGGGCAGGTAAACACGGTCGCGGCGGAGGTCCTCGGCCACGTCCTGGAGGTGCTCGACGATCTGGAGGGCCGTGCAGATCATGTCGGAGCGGCGGATCCGCTCGGGCGTCGAGGTGCCGGTGACGGCGAGGACGAGACGGCCGACGGGGTTGGCGGACAGCTCGCAGTAGGCGAGCAGGTCGTCGTAGGTCTCGTAGCGGCTGACCAGCTGGTCCTGGCGGTTGGCGGCGATCAGGCCGAGGAACGGCCCGGGGGTCAGGGAGCACCGGCGGACGGTCGGCTGGAGGCGGCGCAGCAGGGGGTGGCGGGGGGTGGCGTCGAAGACCCTGCGCAGGTCGGCCTCGAAGGCGTCCAGCAGGACCAGCCGGTCCTCGGCCTCCTGCGGGGAGACGCCGAGCAGCCGCGCGTCGGCGCCGCCGGGGGCCAGGTCGCCGTCGCCGATGTCGTCGACCAGGCGGGCGAAGCCGTAGACGGCCATGAGGTCGGCGCGCCAGGCCCGGGGCAGGAAGAACGGGGCCACCGGGAAGTTCTCGCCCGCGGCCTTGTCGAGGGTGCCGCGCTCCGGGTCCAGGGGGCGCGCCGTGCCGGTGCCCGTCACCGGCGACTGCCCGGCGCGGGGACGGCACGTGCTGCGTGGAGCTGGGGAGTTTCCGTAGCCATTGCCGTCACATCTCCCGTTCTACACTGCCGACCCAATGCACACTATTTCGGACACGCCGCCCAGCCGTCCGCACGGCGGTGCGACGGGCGGTGTCGCGCATTATCGCCCTGATTGCCGTGTTTCGGGACCGGTCCAGCTTACGTTGTACAACGCGACGCGGTTCCCCAGGGTGTCCCGCGCATCACGAGAACACACCGATTGGCTCCAAGATTCCTGCCACAGGCCGGAGTTGACGTTTCCTTTGCAGACGCGGGGCCCCGCCGGAACAGTTCCGGCGGGGCCCCGGGCGCGCCGGACTACTTGCCGGTGAACTTCTCGTACTCCTTGAGCACCTCGTCGGTCGGGCCGTCCATGCGCAGTTCGCCGCGCTCCAGCCACAGGACGCGGTCGCAGGTGTCGCGGATGGACTTGTTGTTGTGACTGACCAGAAACACCGTGCCGGCTTCCTTGCGCAGCTCCCGGATGCGGTCCTCGGAACGCTTCTGGAACTTGCGGTCGCCGGTGGCGAGGGCCTCGTCGATCATCAGGACGTCGTGGTCCTTGGCCGCGGCGATGGAGAAGCGGAGCCGGGCCGCCATGCCGGAGGAGTACGTGCGCATCGGCAGCGTGATGAAGTCGCCCTTCTCGTTGATGCCGGAGAAGTCGACGATGTCCTGGTAGCGCTCCCGGATCTCCTCGCGGGACATGCCCATGGCGAGCCCGCCCAATATGACGTTGCGTTCGCCGGTGAGGTCGTTCATCAGGGCGGCGTTGACGCCGAGCAGCGAGGGCTGGCCGTCGGTGTAGACCTTGCCCCGCTCGGCGGGCAGCAGTCCGGCGATGGCGCGCAGCAGGGTCGACTTGCCGGAGCCGTTGGAGCCGATGAGGCCGATGGCCTCGCCGCGGTACGCCACGAAGGAGACGCCGCGGACCGCGTGCACCTTGCGCACGCCCCGCTCCTCGCCGCGCTTCATGATGCGGCTGAGGGCGGCGGTGGCGCTGCCCTTGCCGGTCTTGGCGCCGTTGACGCGGTAGACGATGTGCAGGTCGTCCGCGATGACGGTGGGGATCCGCGCGTCCTTGTCCTGCTCGGCGTTCTGCTCAGCCACGGCCGTACCTCTCCTCCGCCTTCCAGAAGTACACGAAGCCGCCGAGGGCGAAGAGCACGGCCCAGGCGCCCGCAGCCGCCCATACGTGGTCGGGCAGGAACTTCGAGTCGTATTCGTCGATGAGGGCGAAGCGCATCAGGTCCATGTAGATCGCGGCCGGGTTCCACTGGAGGACGTTCGCCATCCAGTCGGGCTTGTCCGCGAGGAAGATCGGGATGGAGAACATCACCCCGGACGCGTACATCCACGTCCGCATCACGAACGGCATCAGCTGCGCGAGGTCCGGGGTCTTGGCGCCCGCCCGGGCCATGATGAGCGCGAGGCCGGTGTTGAAGCAGAACTGGAGGACGAGGACCGGCACGATCAGCAGCCAGGACAGGTCCGGGTAGTGGCCGAAGCCGACCGCGACGGCGAACAGCACGATCATCGAGAACAGCAGCTGCTGGAGCTGCTGGAGCGCGAAGGAGATCGGCAGGGAGGCGCGCGGGAAGTGCAGGGCGCGGACCAGGCCGAGGTTGCCGGAGATCGCGCGCACGCCCGCCATCACCGAGCTCTGCGTGAAGGTGAACACGAACACGCCGGTGACCAGGAACGGGATGTAGACCTCGCGGGCCATGCCCCGGTCGGCCTCCAGGAGCAGGCCGAAGATGAAGAAGTAGACGGCCGCGTTCAGCAGCGGCGTGGCCACCTGCCACAGTTGGCCGAGCTTGGCCTGGCTGTACTGGGCGGTCAGCTTCGCCTGGGAGAAGGCGATGATGAAGTGCCGCCGTCCCCAGAGCTGACGGACGTACTCGATGAGGGTCGGCCGGGCGCCGCTGACGCTCAGTCCGTGCTTGGCGGCGAGCTCCCTCGCCGTGAGGCCCTCGTCGGGCGCCGCGGGCGCGCTCACCGCGACCGGGGCGTCGTGCGTTGTCTCACTCACTAGTGGAAACTTTCGTCTTCGAGATGCGCGGCCTGTGCGGGCCTGGCATGAGCCGGGGGCCAGGGTACGGCCCGGGTGCTCCCGGACGCTCCCGGATACGAGCTTGTCAGATGACGGGGGGCCGGCCCAGTCGGGTCAGCCGCCACACCGTACGCCACTTCATGGGCCGGCGGGGCCCGCACGGGGTGGTCCAGCCCTCGCGGAATCCGCCGAACCAGGCCCGCAGGGCGCGGCGGGAGGGGCGGCGCAGGAGGGTGAGCAGCAGCCAGACGCCGAGGTAGACCGGGACGAGGAGCCCGGGGAGGTTGCGGCGGGCCAGCCAGACGCGGTTGCGGGCGACCATGCGGTGGTAGACGGCGTGCCGCGAGGGGGCGGTCGTCGGGTGGTAGAGCACCATGTCGGACCGGTAGTCGATCATCCAGCCGGCGTCGAGGGCCCGCCAGGCGAGGTCGGTTTCCTCGTGGGCGTAGAAGAACGCGTCGGGGAGTCCGCCGACGTCGGCGAAGACGCGGGTGCGGACGGCGTTGGCGCCGCCCAGGAAGGTGGTGACCCGGGAGGAGCGCATCGGGTCGGCGGCGCGCAGCCGGGGGACGTGGCGGCGCTGGGTGACGCCGGTGTCCGGGTCGGCTATGCGGAAGCTGATGATGCCGAGCTTCGGGTCGGCCTCGAACGCCTTGCGGCACAGCTCCGCGGTGTCGTGGCTCGCGAGGAGCCCGTCGTCGTCCAGGAAGAGCAGGATGTCGACGTCCCGGCCGGCCGGGCCGAAGGCCTCGATGCCGACGTTGCGGCCGCCGGGGATGCCGAGGTTCTCGGGCAGCTCGATCGTGCGCACGCCCTCGGGGACGTCCGGGACGGGCGAGCCGTTGCCGACCACGACCACCTCGACCGGGTCGCCGTCCTGTTTGGCGACCGAGTCGAGGAGGGCGCGCAGTTCGTCGGGGCGGTTGCCCATGGTGATGATGACGGCGCCGACCTTCATGCCGCTCACTTCAGCCTGCTCGAAGCGAGGATCGACACCAGGTGCAGCAGGGTCTGGACCAGGGCGATGCCGGCCAGCACGGCCACGCCGAGCCGGGAGAAGAACAGGTCGCCGCGGGCCTGGTCGACGATGGCCAGGACCAGGATGAGCAGGGACGCCTCGATGCCGAGGATGAGGCGGTGGAACTTCAGGGCGGCGGCGGCCCTGCGGGCCAGTGCCATGCCGGAGGAGCGCATCTCGGCGGCGGCTTCCTTGACCGGCGGCTTGCCGGCCTGGTGGCGGGCGACGCCGACGAGGTCGGTCTCGGCCTTGATGAGGATGGCGCCGAGAGCGGCCAGCGTACCGAGGAAGGCCCACAGCCAGTCGATGCGGCCGCTGCCCCACAGGTCGGCGGCGCGCAGGCCGAAGCCGGTGAGCACGGCGGCGTCGGTGAGGTAGGCGCCGACGCGGTCCAGGTAGACGCCGTTGAGGGAGTACTGCTTCTTCCAGCGGGCGATCTCGCCGTCGACGCAGTCCAGCAGCAGGTACATCTGGACGCACACCACGCCGAGGACGGCGCCCGGGATCCCCGGCACGAGCAGTGCCGGGGCCGCGAGCACACCGAAGACGGTCATCAGGTATGTGAGCTGGTTGGGCGTGACCCTGGTGTTGACCAGGTAGCGGTCGACCCGCAGGGACACCTCGCGCATGTAGAGGCGTCCCATCCAGTGCTCACCGCTGCGCCGGTCCTTCACCCCTGCAGGGTGAACGACGGGGCGTAGTTCAGCTACCGATGGCCTTGACATAGTCGGTGTAGGTGTCCTTGATCTGTTCGGTGTTCAGGTCGAGGTGTTCGAGGATGGTGTAGCGGCCGGGCCGGGTCTCGGGGGCGAACTCGACGGCCTTGACGAACTCGTCCGTGGTGAAGCCGATCTCGTCCGGCAGCACGGGCAGACCATGGCGGCGCAGGACCTCCGCCATGTAAGCCGACTCCTCGTGCGCCCCGCGCAGCCACATCGCGAAGGCCGCGCCGAGGCCGCACTGCTCGCCGTGGGCGGCGGCCCGCTTCGGGTAGAGCAGGTCGAAGGCGTGGTTGATCTCGTGGCACGCCCCGGAGGACGGCCGCGAGTCGCCCGACACCGACATGGCGATGCCGCTGAGGACGAGCGCCTCGGCGAGCACCTGGAGGAAGTCGTTCTCCCCGATGCCGCCCGGGTGCCGCAGGACGGCCTCGCCGGCCTGGCGGGCCATGGCCGCGGCGAGTCCGTCGATCCGCTCGCCCTTGACACGGTTGGCCAGCTCCCAGTCGGCGATCGCCGAGATGTTGGAGACGGCGTCGCCGATGCCGGCGCGGACGAAGCGGACCGGGGCCTCGCGGATGACGTCCAGGTCGATGACGACCGCGATCGGGTTCGGCACGCCGTAGGAGCCGCGGCCCGCGTCGTTGTCGAGGGTGGCGACCGGGGAGCACAGGCCGTCGTGCGCGAGGTTCGTCGGGACGGCGACCAGGGGCAGGCCGACGCGTGCCGCGGCGAACTTGGCACAGTCGATGATCTTGCCGCCGCCGAGGCCGACGACCGCGTCGTAGTGGCCGGCCTTTATGTCGCCGGCCAGCCGGACCGCGTCGTCGAGGGTGCCGCCGCCGACCTCGTACCACGTGGCGCCGGGCATGCTCGGCGAGATGCGCTCGCGCAGCTTGGCACCCGAGCCGCCGCTGACGGCGACGGCGAGGCGGCCGGAGTGCGAGATGCGCTCGTCGGCGAGGACGCACGCCAGGTCGTCGAGGGCACCCGGGCGGATGTCCACGACGAGCGGCGAGGGGATGAGCCGGGTCAGTACTGGCATGCGATCTCCCGTCCACGGGCGAGATCGTCGTGGTTGTCGATCTCCACCCACTTGACGTCGCCGATCGGCGCCACGTCGATACGGAAGCCTCGGTTGACCAGCTCCTGGTAGCCGTGCTCGTAGAACTGCTGCGGGTCGGTCTCCCACACGGTCTTGAGCGCGTCGGCCAGTTCGGGGGCAGCGTCGCCCTCGATGAGGGTGACGCCGATGTACTCGCCGGTGGCCTCGGCGGGGTCCATCAGCTTGGTGATCTTCGTCATGCCCTTGGCGGGGTCGACGACGACCTTCATCTCCTCGTCGGCCAGGTCCTTCACGGTGTCCAGGGCGAGGATGATCTTCTTGCCGTCGCCGCGGGCGGCGAGCAGCGTCTTCTCGACGGAGACCGGGTGGACGGTGTCGCCGTTGGCGAGGATCACCCCGTCCTTGAGGACGTCACGCCCGCACCACAGGGAGTAGGCGTTGTTCCACTCCTCGGCCTTGTCGTTGTCGATGAGGGTGAGCTTGAGGCCGTACTTCTTCTCCAGCGCTTCCTTGCGCGCGTACACCGCCTCCTTGCGGTAGCCGACGATGATCGCGGCCTCGCTGAGGCCGACCTCGGCGAAGTTGGCGAGGGTCAGGTCGAGAACCGTTGGTTCGCCCTCTATGCCCGCGGGCCCCACCGGCACCAGCGCCTTGGGAAGGCTGTCGGTGTAGGGGCGCAGACGCCGTCCGGCGCCGGCCGCCAGCACGAGGCCGATCATGCGGGTTCTCCTTCATCGTGTACGGCGGGTGCCCCTGCGGACACCCAGAAGCGGATGCTCTCGACGAGCACCACCAGGGCCACGGCCACGGCGAGAGCCGTGAGCGCGACCGTGAACTGCGGGGCGGTGAGCAGCGCGGCGAGGACGGTGACGAGCAGGGTCCGTCCTTCATGCCCCCCTATGGAGCGCACCAGCCAGGCGGGGGACGCTCCGGCGTTGCCGCGGATGCGGTACACCGTGTCGTAGTGATGGTAGGCGACCGCGGCCACCAGCCCGAAAGCCGCAGGAAGGGCTCCGTTCACGTCCGCTTTGGCCGCGAGGAGGAGGACGGTGCCGTATTCGGCGGCGCGCAGCAGCGGCGGGACGAGCCAGTCGAGGGCGCCCTTGAGGGGCAAGGCGACGGCTGCGGCGGAGGTGAGGACGTACAGCGCGGCGAGGGCAACGGGCAGGGCGCTGCCGTACCCCTCCACGGCAGCCGCGAGCACCACCAGCGCGGCGCCGGGCAGGGCGACGAAGACGCGTGCGCCGAGCGGCTCCTTCGCGGGCAGCTTGCGCAGCACCGAGGCCAGACCGGCCGCCAGCGGCCCGCTGTCCGCCAGGTCGGCCAGCGCCCGGGCGGCCCGGTCGGTCCGCTGCGCCCTGCGCGTCAGCGACCGCAGCACCCGGCCCGCCGTGGTGTACGTCGCCGCGAAGGCGCAGCCGACGAGCAGCGCGTAGAAGGTGATGCGGGGGGTCGTGACCGCCGTGAGGACCGCGATCATCGCCCAGCGCTCGCCGATGGGCAGGACGATCATCCGCCGCACCCACACCGTCCAGCCGACGCTGTCGAGCTTGTCGGAGAGGGCGGCGGTGGGGCTGGTGTTGGCGGTGGCGTCGTGGTTGGCCTCGTTGAAGGAGAAGTCCACGACGTGCC
Source organism: Streptomyces lomondensis (assembly GCF_014651035.1). Taxonomy (GTDB): domain Bacteria; phylum Actinomycetota; class Actinomycetes; order Streptomycetales; family Streptomycetaceae; genus Streptomyces; species Streptomyces lomondensis. The sequence continues at coordinate 419,419 of NZ_BMWC01000003.1, read as the reverse complement.
GGCAGGTCTGCAGGACCATCGCGCCGAGGGCGAGGGCCCAGACGTCGTCTCCGCCGCGGGCGGCGCCGAGGGCCAGACCGGCGTAGTAGGCGTACTCCTTGGCCCGGTCGAAGGTGGCGTCCAGCCAGGCGCCGAGCGTGGAGTACTGGAGGGAGTAGCGGGCGAGCTGGCCGTCGGTGCAGTCCAGCACGAAGGAGAAGAGCAGCAGGACGCCGGCGGCGACGAAGCCGCCGCGGGTTCCGGTGGCCGCGCAGGCCGCCGCTATGAGGGCGGTGAGCAGCGAGGCGGTGGTGACCTGGTTCGGGGTCAGGCCGCGGCGAGCGCACCAGCGAGCGAGGTAGCGGGAGTACGGGCTGATGCAGAAGGTGGTGAAGAAGCCGTCGCGGGACTTCACGGCCGACTTCAGGCGGACGGCCTCGTCGTCGACATCCGCCACCGCCTGCCGTGCCTCGTTGCGGGCCTGCGGGTCGGCGGGGACGGCGGCGACGAGGCTGCCCAGTTCGGGGCGGTGCACGCCGGTGCCGTCGCTGTCCAGGGCGGTGCCGACGCGGTCGGCGAGGCTGTCGACCAGGGTGGTGCCGCCGCCCGCGGAGTTCTCGCGGGCCATCGCCCGGGTCAGGGCCTGGCGGCCGGACGGCTGGGCGGTGACGGCGCCGGGGATCGCGGCGAGCGGGAAGCGGGGGTCGGTGAGGCCGAGGCGCAGCGCGTGCACATGCCCCACGAACCGGGCGTCGACCAGGGCGACCCGCTCCTCGAACGGCACCTCGGCGAGCAGGGTCTCGGCCTCGGCGGCGTCGGTCGCGATCCGCACGTCGAACCCGAGGGACCGCAGGTCGCCCTCGATCGACGATCCGGGGACCGGCTGACCGGTGAGGATGGCGGTCGACAACCGAATTCACTCCCTGGGTACCGACGCGTGCGCGCCAGTGAGGTGCATGGTGGGGGCGCCCGCGCCGGTGGCTCCCGGGCGGCATGTCGGCAGAGGCTATCGGATGCCGGGAAGGCCACGTTCACCGCCCGTTCGGCGGATGGATCGACGTGGTTCGCACAAGCCCTTGCCGCGATCATCATCGTGGATCCGGGGCCTGCCCCACAAACCGCGCCCCCCAGACCGGACATCGGGGACATCGCGCAGGCTCCGGCGGCGGCCGCATAGGGTGGGCGACCATGACTTGGCTGATCACCGGCGGGGCCGGCTACATCGGGGCCCACGTGGCCAGGGCCATGAGCGAGGCCGGGGAGCGCGTCCTCGCGCTGGACGACCTCTCGGCGGGGGTGGCCGCGCGGCTGCCGTCCGGCGTCCCGCTGATCGAGGGCTCGTCGCTCGACGGGGATCTGCTGAAGCGGGTGTTCGCCGAGCACGGCGTGACGGGTGTGGTGCATCTCGCGGCGCGCAAGCAGGTCGCGGAGTCCGTCGCCCAGCCGACGCGGTACTACCGCGAGAACGTCGGCGGTCTGGTGACCCTGCTGGACGCGGTCGCCGAGGCCGGGATCGAGCGCTTCGTGTTCTCCTCGTCGGCGGCCGTGTACGGCGACCCGGGTGTGGACCTCATCACGGAGGACACGCCCTGCGCGCCGGTGAACCCCTACGGCGAGACCAAGCTCGCCGGGGAGTGGCTGGTGCGGGCGGCGGGCCGGGCGCACGGGATCTCCACCGTCTGCCTGCGGTATTTCAACGTGGCGGGCGCGGCGGCTCCTGAGTTGGCGGACACGGGCGTCTTCAACATCGTCCCGATGGTCTTCGACCGGCTGACCCGCGACGAGGCGCCCCGGATCTTCGGCGACGACTACCCGACCCCGGACGGGACCTGCATCCGTGACTACATCCACGTCGCCGACCTGGCCGAGGCGCATCTCGCGGCGGCCCGGCGGCTCGCCGAGGGCGGTGTCACCGGCGATCTGACGGTCAACATCGGGCGCGGGGAGGGCGTCTCGGTGCGCGAGCTGATCGCGGTCATCGGCGAGGTCACCGGTGACCGGCGGCCACCTCTCGTCGAGGGGCGCCGCCCCGGGGACGCGCCCCGGGCGGTGGCCTCGGCCGCCCGGGCGGCGGAGGAACTCGGCTGGACCGCCCGGCGCGGGGTGCGCGAGATGGCCGAGTCGGCGTGGCGTGGCTGGCTGCTGCACCACGGCTCGTGACCCAGTGAGGGTGCCCTGACCTGCACTTCGTTTCCGCAGGTCAGGGCACATGACAACGGTGTTCAGTGCCGCGTTGCGCATACCCCCTCCCCGTAGTTCACTGGGGTGCCCGAGCACGATCAGGTGGACGCAGGAGGATGACGTTTCATGGGGGCTGGGTATGATCACGGGCACGCGCACGGCGCGGCGGCCGGCGGTACGGCGACCTCGGCGTACCGCGGCAGGCTGCGGGTGGCGCTGGCGATCACGCTCGGCATCGTGGTCGTCCAGATCGTGGGCGGCGTCCTCGCGGACTCGCTCGCCCTCGTCGCGGACTCGGCCCACGTGGCGACCGACGCGCTGGGGCTGGGCATGGCGCTGCTCGCGATCCACTTCGCGAACCGCCCGCCCAGCGACCGGGCCACGTTCGGCTATGCCCGCGCCGAGATCCTCGCCGCCCTGGCCAACTGCCTGCTGCTGCTCGGGGCCGGCGGGTACGTCGTGTACGAGTCGGTCCAGCGCTTCGTCACGCCGGCGGACACCGACGGCGGTCTGACCGTCGTGTTCGGTGCGATCGGCCTGGTCGCGAATCTGGTGTCGCTGTCGCTGCTGATGCGCGGCCAGAAGGAGAGCCTGAACGTGCGCGGCGCGTTCCTGGAGGTGGCGGCGGACGCGCTCGGTTCGGTCACGGTGATCATCTCGGCCGTGGTGATCATGCTCACGGGCTGGCAGGCCGCCGACCCGATCGCCTCGCTGGTCATCGCGCTGATGATCGCGCCCCGGACCTGGAAGCTGCTCCGCGAGACCCTCGACGTGCTGCTGGAGGCGGCGCCCAAGGGTGTCGACATGGCGGAGGTACGGGCCCACATCCTGGCGACGCAGGGCGTGGAGGACGTCCACGACCTGCACGCGTGGACGATCACCTCCGGCATGCCGGTGCTGTCGGCGCACGTGGTCGTCAGCTCGGAGACGCTCAGCGCGATAGGCCACGAGAAGATGCTCCACGAACTCCAGGCCTGCCTCGGTGACCACTTCGACGTGGAGCACTGCACCTTCCAGCTGGAGCCCGGCGGGCACGCGGAGCACGAGGCGCACCTCTGTCACTGACGCGCCGCCTGCTGAGGCGTATGGGGCTGGTGGGGCGCATTTCGATCTGCGTGCGCCGGGTGACGCGGCCCTCCGGCGCGCGCCCGCGCCCTGACTCCCCCCGGCACCGGCAGGGACGATTTTCGGCCCACCCGGCCGGGCACGATCACCTACTGGGTCCCTCTTCCGGCGCCGAGCGGCGCCGTCCGCCCTCCGCGCCACCGCGCGGGACATGCGGGCGCGCCGCGAAGTGCCGGGAGTGCCGGATTCGTACGGCAGACTTGGGGCGCGAAGACCGATGTGAAGGATGGGTATGCCGATCACACCTGCCACCGCGACGCACAGCCCGTCGAACGGCACCGCAGACGCGATTTTGCTGGAACTGGTCGACGAGGACGGCGTGACGATCGGCACCGCGGAGAAGCTCGCCGCCCATCAGCCACCCGGGCGGCTGCACCGCGCGTTCTCGGTGTTCCTCTTCGACGAGTACGGCCGGCTGCTGCTCCAGCAGCGGGCGCTGGGCAAGTACCACTCCCCCGGTGTGTGGTCCAACACCTGCTGCGGCCACCCCTACCCCGGGGAGGCGCCCTTCGCTGCGGCGGCCCGGCGGACGTACGAGGAGCTCGGCGCCTCCCCGTCGCTGCTGGCGGAGGCGGGCACCGTCCGTTACAACCACCCCGACCCGGAGTCCGGGCTGGTGGAGCAGGAGTACAACCACCTCTTCGTCGGCATGCTGCAGGCCGTGCTGCGGCCGAATCCGGAGGAAGTGGCGTCGACGGCGTTCGTGACCCCGCCCGAGCTGGCGGAGCGGCACGCCAAGGACACCTTCTCGTCCTGGTTCATGACCGTCCTGGACGCGGCCCGGCCGGCGATCAGGGAGCTGACGGGCCCCTCGGCCGGCTGGTGACCTGGGCCCCCACGGGGCCTAGGAGAAGCGAGCGGGTTTGAGCGGCAGGGCGGCCCAGATCACCTTGCCGCCGCTCGCGGTGTACTCGACCTCGCACGAGCCGCCCGCCTCCCGGGTGATCTCGCGCACCAGGAGCAGTCCGCGGCCCCCGGTCCGGCCGTGGTCGGTCTCCAGGGCCGTCGGCCGGTACGGGTGGTTGTCCTCCACCGCCACGCGGACCCAGTCGGCGCCGACGGCCACCTCGACGGCGATCGTCGGCGACAGCACGGCCGCGTGCTTCACGGCATTCGTCACCAGCTCGGAGACGATCAGCAGCAGCCCCTGGGCCAGGTCGTCCGAGACCGGCACCCCCTGACGCAGCAGCAGGTCCCGTACGGCGTGCCGCGCCTGCGGGACCGAGGCGTCGACCGCGGGTGCGGTGAACCGCCAGATCCCCTCGTACGGCAGCGGATCCGCGGGCCCGGGGCCGAGGGGCGCCGCGCCGCCCTCTGGGCGCGGGCCGAACCCGCGCCCGTCGTTGTCCATCGTCCGGTCGCCACCCTCGCACTCGATTGTCGCCACACCTCGAGTGTTGGTAACGATGCGCTCCACACCCCATGACTGAACAGAAGTCAGCAACTATCGAGCACTTCTGACCCGTTGGCGTATGACACGGTCAGTTGTGGGACTGCTCCTGTCCCTGTTGTGCCATCTCGGCGAACTATTCGGGTTGTACGGGTTTGGCATCCGGATAGCATCCGGCGCATGGATCCGCAGTTGCTGTACAGCGTGACCGACTCGGTCGCGACGGTCGTCATCCGCCATCCGGAGAAGCGCAATGCCATGACGGCCGCGATGTGGCGGGCCCTGCCGCCGCTGCTGGCGGAGGCGGCGGGCGATCCGGCCGTGCGGGCGCTGGTGCTGTCCGGCGAGGGTGGGACGTTCTGCGCGGGGGCCGACATCTCGACGCTGCGGGGCTCCCCGGAGGAGGCGCAGGGGCTGGCCGTGCGGGCCGAGGAGGCGCTCGCCGCGTTCCCCAAGCCGACGCTGGCCGCGATCCGCGGGCACTGCGTGGGTGGTGGGGCACAGCTCGCGGCGGCCTGTGATCTGCGGTTCGCCGAGGAGGGCGCGCTGTTCGGGGTGACGCCAGCGAAGCTCGGCATCGTGTACCCGGCGTCCTCGACCCGGCGGCTGGTGTCCCTGGTGGGCCCGGCCACCGCCAAGTACCTGCTGTTCTCCGGCGAGCTGATCGACGCGGAACGGGCGCTGCGCACCGGCCTCGCCGACGAGGTGCTGCCCGAGGGCGAACTCGGCAAGCGGGTCGCCGAGTTCACCCGGGTCCTGGTGTCCCGTTCGCAACTGACACAGGCGGCGGCCAAGGAGTTCGCGGACGGGCGTACGGACCGGGACGCGCACTGGGCCGGGCAGGCGCGCGCGAGCGGCGACACCGCGGAGGGCGTCGCCGCGTTCCTGGAGCGCAGGCAGCCGCGGTTCGGCTGGAGCGTGCCTACGTCAGGATGAGGCCGGCGTGCGACCGGAGCAGGTCGACGACGTGCGCGGGCGCCTTCTCGGGTGATCCGGCGTCGTAGGGCGGCTGCGGGTCGTACTCGGTGGCGAGCTGGACGATCTGGGCGTGGTCGTCGCCCGCGATGCGGCCGAGCAGGGTCAGTCCCATGTCGATGCCGGAGGAGACGCCGGCCGCGGTGACGTACTTGCCGTCGGTGACGACCCGCTCCCCCGTCGGCTCGGCGCCGTGGCGCCTCAGCTCGTCCAGGGCCAGCCAGTGGGAGGTCGCGCGGCGGCCCCGGAGGAGTCCGGCGGCGGCGAGCAGCAGGGAGCCGGTGCACACGGACGTCGTCCAGGTGCTCGTGGCGTCGGCGGCGCGCAGCCAGGTGAGCAGGGGCCCGTCCGGGGCCAGCGGGAGGGGGCCGGGGCCGCCGGGGACCACGATGATGTCGGGGTTCGGTACGTCCACCAGGGCCCGGTCGGCGGTGAGCGCGAGGTTGCCCGAGTCGTTCCGTACGGGGCCGGGCCGCTCGGCGACGAAGACGGTCTCCGCGCCCGGGATCCGGCCGAGGGTCTCGTACGGGCCGACGGCGTCGAGGGCGGTGAAGCGGTCGTAGAGGACGATGGCGATCTGCATGTGGGTCCCTTCCATCGGTGTGCTGGGGCTCAGGGCGTGGTCGCGGGGCGGAAGCGGCGGCGGTACTCCGCCGGGGGCGTTCCGAGGGTTCTGACGAAGGCCCGGCGCATGGCCTCGGGCGTGCCGTAGCCGCTGGTGCGGGAGATCTCCTCGATGCCGTCGGTGGTGTCCTCCAGGAGGCGGCGGGCGTGTTCGAGGCGGACGCGGTCCACGTAGCGGCCCGGCGTCATGCCGGTCTCGGCCCGGAACGCGCGGGCGAAGTGGCGGGGCGAGAGACGGGCGCGGGCGGCGAGGGACTCGACGGAGAGGTCGGCCTCGGGGCGCTCGGCGATGAACCGCTGGACGTCCCGGAGGGGCTCGCGGTGTGCGGTCTGGGCCGCGAGCTGGGCGCTGAACTGTGCCTGGTTCCCGGGCCGGCGCAGGAACACCACCAGGTGCCGGGCGATGGTGAGGGCGGCGTCCCGGCCCAGGTCCTCCTCGACCAGGGCGAGGGCGAGGTCGATGCCGGCGGTGACACCGGCCGAGGTGGTGATGTGCCCGTCGCGTACGTAGACGGGGTCCGGGTCGACGTCGACGGCCGGGTGGTCGCGGGCGAGCCGGTCGCAGTACGCCCAGTGGGTCGTGGCGCGGCGCCCGTCCAGGAGACCGGCCGCGGCGAGCACGGCCGCGCCGGTGCACACCGAGACCAGCCGCCCGGCGCGCGGCCCGTGCCCGCGCACCCAGTCGACCAGACGCGGGTCGGGCCGCAGGCTGCCCGTCCCGCCGGGGACGAGGAGGACGTCCGGGTCGGCCGCCGTGGCCAGGGACTCGTCGGGGACGAGGGTCAGGCCGCTGGTGGTCCGCACGGGCGTGCCGTCCAGGGAGGCCGTGCGGATCCGGTACGACCCCGGGGAGTACAGCTCCGCGCCCGCGAAGACCTCCACGGGACCGGTGACGTCGAGACTCTGCACGCCGTCGAAGAGCACGGCGAGAACGGTGCGCTGGGCCATGCCGTCGATTCTTCGCGGGCCGGGAGCATGGCGGCAATGACGAGTTCCCCACCTTTCCTGCCATGGCCTTCACGACCGTAGAGGCCATACCGAGCGGTTGGTAACCTGCCCGGCATGACGACTGCCGCCCTGGAGCCGCGCGCCGGCCGACGCTGCCACAACGTGCTCAACTCGCTGCATTCGACGCACTACTTCTCGCCCGATCTGGGACGGGAACTGGGCGCCGTCGGGGTCAGCGATCCCCGGGCCGTGAACTTCGCCGTCCGGGCCGCCGCCCTCGGGCCCGTCGGGGCCGGGGCGGTGGCTGCGGCCTTCTACAACTACAAGTACGAGCTCGTGGCCCGGCACGTGCCGGCGGTGTGGGAGTCCGCCACGCCCGGCCGGGTGCTGGCGGCACGCGCGCGTGCGGTCGACGCGACCCTGCGCCGGCTGCTGGGCGAAGAGACCGTGGCCTCGGCGGAGATGGCCGAGGCCGCGCGGCTCGCCCTGCGCGCCGCCGAGGCCTGTTCCCGCGAGGCGAGGCCCTTGTACGCCGCCCACGCCGACCTGCCCGTGCCCGAGGAACCGCACCTCGCGTACTGGCACGCGGCGACCCTGCTGCGCGAGCACCGCGGCGACGGGCACCTGGCCGCCCTGATGTCCGCGGGGCTCGACGGGCTCGAAGCGCTGGTGACCCACACGGCGACGGGCAAGGGCATGACACCGAAGTGGGTCTTCAGCACCCGGGGCTGGCCCCAGGACGACTGGGACGCGGCGCGGGACCGGCTGCGCGGGCGCGGGCTGCTGGACGCGGCCGGCGAGCTCACCGAACGCGGTGTCGCCCTGCGCGAGGAGATCGAGCAGCAGACGGACCGCCTGGACCGGGCCCCGTACGAGCACCTGGGTCCGGAGGGCGTGGCCCGGCTGACCGAGCTGGGCGCGGTGTTCGCGCGCGCGGCACTCACGGCGGGGGCGTTCCCGGCGGATCTCATCGGCAAGGGGTGAGGGCCGGGCTGCGGGCGGAGCCTCGGGGGCCGATCCGGGGGGATGATCCGGCGGGCCGTTTCGCGGGCCGTTCCCGGGAGGCCGCCCCGAGGGCCGCTTCGCGAGCCGCTCCCGAGAGGCGGGCCGTTCCGAGGGCCGTTCCGAGGGCCGTTTCGCTTCCGCCTGAATCACGCCGGGCACATGTGTTCGGCCGTGACGCATGGTGAGGGCTCTGCGAGGTACCCGGTCCTCTCCTGGCCGGTGCGGCCGGGAGAGAGAAAGGGGAATTACGTGTTCCGTGCTATCGCAGACGTGCTGCGCCAGATCGGCGGTGCCATCGCCACCGTCGTGACGCTGCCCTTCCGGGCCCTGGCCCGGCTCTTCGGCGGGGCCTCGTCCTCCACCCGCAGCCGCAGGGTCTGATTCCGGCGCCCGACCTGCCGGGCGCCGCCCTGATCCCCGAGTGTCGGTGTCACCTGCCACAATTGCCGCGCAACCTCAGTGGAGAAGGCGGTACGGGATCGTGACGACACCCGGGTCCAACGGGTCCATCAACGTAGGGTCCATCGAAGGCAGGATCGCCGAGGAGCTCGGCGTACGGGAGCGGCAGGTCAGGGCTGCCGTGGAACTGCTGGACGGCGGTTCTACGGTGCCCTTCATCGCCCGCTACCGCAAGGAAGCGACCGAGATGCTCGACGACGCGCAGCTGCGCACGATCGAGGAGCGGCTGCGCTATCTGCGGGAGCTGGAGGAGCGGCGGGCGGCGATCCTGGAGTCGGTGCGCGAGCAGGGCAAGCTCACCGACGAGTTGGAGGCCCGGATCCGGGGCGCCGAGACCAAGGCGCGCCTGGAGGACATCTACCTCCCGTACAAGCCCAAGCGGCGCACCAAGGCGCAGATCGCGCGGGAGGCCGGTCTCGAGCCGCTGGCGGAGGGGCTGCTCGGCGATCCGTCCGTCGAGCCCCTCGCCGCGGCCGCCGCGTTCGTCGACGCCGACAAGGGCGTGGCCGATCCGCAGGCCGCTCTCGACGGCGCCCGGGCGATCCTCACCGAGCGGTTCTCGGAGGACGCCGACCTGATCGGCGAGCTGCGCGAGCGCATGTGGGTGCGCGGGCGGCTGGCCGCCAAGGTGCGGGAGGGCAAGGAGGAGGCGGGCGCGAAGTTCGCCGACTACTTCGACTTCGCCGAGCCGTTCACGGAGCTGCCCTCGCACCGGATCCTCGCGATGCTGCGCGGCGAGAAGGAGGAGGTCCTCGACCTCGTCCTGGAGCCCGAGGAGCCGACGGACGGCCCGTCGTCGTACGAGGGGATCGTCGCCCACCGGTTCGGAATCGCCGACCGGGGCCGCCCCGGCGACAAGTGGCTGACGGACACGGTCCGCTGGGCGTGGCGCACCCGCATCCTCGTCCACCTGGGCATCGACCTGAGGCTGCGGCTGCGCACGGCCGCCGAGGACGAGGCCGTGCGGGTCTTCGCGGCGAACCTCCGCGACCTGCTGCTCGCCGCTCCGGCGGGCACGCGCGCGACGCTCGGCCTGGACCCCGGTTTCCGTACGGGCGTGAAGGTCGCCGTGGTCGACGCGACCGGCAAGGTCGTCGCCACGGACGTCATCCACCCGCACGTCCCCGCCAACCGGTGGGACGAGGCCATCGCCAAGCTGGCCCGGCTCGCGAAGGAGCACGCGGTCGAGCTGATCGCGATCGGCAACGGCACGGCGTCCCGCGAGACCGACAAGCTCGCCGGGGAACTGATCGCCAGGCACCCGGAGTTGAACCTGACGAAGGTGATGGTGTCCGAGGCCGGCGCGTCCGTGTACTCGGCGTCCGCGTTCGCCTCGCAGGAGCTGCCCGACATGGACGTGTCGCTGCGCGGTGCCGTGTCGATCGCCCGCCGGCTCCAGGACCCGCTGGCCGAGCTGGTGAAGATCGACCCGAAGTCGATCGGCGTCGGCCAGTACCAGCACGACCTGTCCGAGGTGAAGCTGTCGCGCTCGCTGGACGCGGTGGTGGAGGACTGTGTGAACGGCGTGGGCGTGGACGTCAACACGGCGTCGGCGCCCCTGCTGGCCCGGGTCTCCGGCATCACCTCCGGGCTCGCCGAGAACATCGTGGCGCACCGCGACGCCAACGGGCCCTTCAAGTCCCGCGGTGAGCTGAAGAAGGTGGCGCGGCTCGGCCCGAAGGCCTATGAGCAGTGCGCGGGCTTCCTGCGGATCCGCGGCGGCGACGACCCGCTGGACGCGTCCAGCGTGCACCCGGAGGCCTATCCGGTGGTCCGGCGCATGGTGAAGACCACCGGGCAGGATGTCGCCGGCCTCGTCGGCAACACGGCGGTGCTGCGCTCGCTGAAGCCGCAGGAGTTCGTGGACGAGACGTTCGGCCTGCCGACGGTCACCGACATCCTCAAGGAGCTGGAGAAGCCGGGCCGCGACCCGCGTCCGGCGTTCAAGACGGCCGCCTTCAAGGAGGGCGTGGAGAAGATCTCCGACCTGTCGTCCGGGATGATCCTGGAGGGCGTCGTGACGAACGTGGCCGCCTTCGGGGCGTTCGTCGACGTCGGTGTCCACCAGGACGGCCTGGTGCACGTCTCCGCGATGTCGAAGACGTTCGTCAAGGACCCGCGGGACGTGGTGAAACCCGGGGACATCGTCAAGGTGAAGGTCCTCGACGTCGACATCCCGCGCAAGCGGATCTCGCTGACGCTGCGGCTGGACGACGAGGCGGCTCCGCAGGGTGGCCAGGACGGCGGCTCCGGCGAGCGCCGGCAGCGGGGTGGGCGGCCGCCGCAGCAGCGGCAGGGTGGCCGTGGCGGTGGCGCCGGTCGTGGCGGCGGCGGTTCGCGGCAGGCGCCTCCGCCCGCCAACGGCGCGATGGCCGACGCGTTGCGCCGCGCGGGGCTGGTCGATCCCAAGAACGGCAAGCGCTGACGGCTCCGCCGTGAGCCGTGGGGAGCTGCGGGGCCGTTGTGGCTGGTCGCGCAGTTCCCCGCGCCCCTAAAGGGTCGGTCTTAAACTGGTCGGTATGTCTGTTGCACGTGTCCTCACCTGGGAAGTGTCCGCCAGCCGGGGATTCGAGACGGCCTGGGCCCAGGTCGGGGGCGGCGTGCTGCGGGCGCGCGGGCGGGCCGTCGGGACCTATCCGGAGCCCTACTGGGTCACGTACGACCTCGACGCGGCCGGCGGGTTCGTCACCCGTCGGCTGCGGGTGACGATCGAGTCCGCCCGCGGCAGCCGCACGCTCGATCTGCGGCACGACGGCGGGGGCGGATGGACCGCGGACGGCGAGCGGCTCCCGGACGTCGACGGAGCCCTCGACTGCGATCTCGGGCTGTGCCCGCTGACCAACAGCATGCCGGTGCTGCGGCACGGACTGCACCGGGGACCGGGCGAGCTGGAGTTCCTGATGGCCTGGGTGTCCGTGCCGGACCTGGCGGTGCGGCCGTCGCAGCAGACGTACCGGCATCGCGGACCGGGGCGGGTCCGGTTCGCCTCCGGCGGCTTCCACAGCGACCTGGAGTTCGACGAGGAGGGGTTCGTCGTCGACTACCCCTCCCTCGCGAGGCGCCTGGCGGCTGACTAGCGCTCGGTCACTTTGCCGTCCGCCACCTCCAGGCGGCGCGTGACGCGTACGGCGTCCAGCATGCGGCGGTCGTGGGTGACCAGCAGGAGGGTGCCCTCGTAGGCGTCGAGCGCGGACTCCAGCTGTTCGATGGCGGGCAGGTCGAGGTGGTTGGTCGGCTCGTCCAGGACCAGGAGGTTGACGCCGCGGCCCTGGAGGAGTGCCAGGGCGGCCCTGGTGCGCTCGCCCGGGGAGAGGGTCGCCGCGGGGCGCAGGACGTGTTCGGTCTTGAGGCCGAACTTGGCCAGGAGGGTGCGGATCTCGACCGGTTCGGTGTCCGGAACGGCCGCGCGGAAGGCGTCGAGCAGCGACTCCTCGCCGTGGAACAGCTTGCGGGCCTGGTCGACCTCGCCGAGCAGGACGCCCGAGCCGAGCGCGGCGTGGCCGGCGTTCAGCGGGACGCGGCCGAGCAGGGCGGCGAGCAGCGTGGACTTGCCGGCGCCGTTCGCGCCCGTCACCGCCACCCGGTCCGCCCAGTCGATCTGCAGGGACACCGGGCCGAGGACGAAGTCGCCGCGGCGCACCTCGGCGTCCCGCAGGGTCGCGACGACCGCTCCGGAGCGCGGCGCGGAGGCGATCTCCATGCGCAGGTCCCACTCCTTGCGGGGCTCCTCGACGACGTCGAGGCGTTCGATCATGCGCTGGGTCTGGCGGGCCTTCGCGGCCTGCTTCTCGCTGGCCTCGCTGCGGAACTTGCGGCCGATCTTGTCGTTGTCGTTGCCCGCCTTGCGGCGCGCGTTCTTCACGCCCTTGTCCATCCAGGAGCGCTGCATCTGCGCGCGGTCCTGGAGGGCCGCCTTCTTGTCGGCGTACTCCTCGTACTCGTCGCGGGCGTGCCGGCGGGCGACGTCCCGCTCCTCCAGGTAGGCCTGGTAGCCACCGCCGTAGAGGTTGATCTGCTGCTGGGCGAGGTCGAGTTCGAGGACCTTGGTGACCGTGCGGGTGAGGAACTCGCGGTCGTGGCTGACGACGACCGTGCCGGCGCGCAGGCCGCCGACGAAGCGTTCGAGGCGCTCCAGGCCGTCCAGGTCGAGGTCGTTGGTCGGCTCGTCGAGCAGGAAGACGTCGTAGCGGGACAGCAGCAGGGACGCGAGGCCGGCGTGGGCCGCCTGGCCGCCGGACAGGGACGTCATCGGCTGGTCCAGGTCGACCGCGAGGCCGAGTGAGTCGGCGACCTCCTCGGCGCGTTCGTCGAGGTCGGCGCCGCCGAGGCCGAGCCAGCGCTCCAGGCTCGTGGCGTAGGCGTCGTCGGCGCCAGGGGCTCCGTCGACCAGGGCCTGGGTCGCCTCGTCCATGAGCCGCTGGGCCTCGGCGACGCCGGTGCGGCGGGCCAGGAACGCCCGTACGGTCTCGCCGGGGCGGCGGTCCGGCTCCTGCGGGAGGTGGCCGACGGTGGCGGCCGGCGGGGACAGGCGCAGTTCGCCCTGCTCGGGCGCGGTGAGTCCGGCGAGCATCCTCAGCAGGGTGGACTTGCCCGCGCCGTTGGCTCCGACCAGGCCGATCACGTCGCCGGGCGCGACGACGAGGTCGAGCCCGGTGAACAGGGCGCGGTCGCCGTGGCCGGCGGCGAGGTTCTTGGCGACGAGGGTGGCAGTCATCAGAGCGCCGATCCTAATGGGCCGCTCCGTGGGTCACGGCCGTGGCCAGGACGCTTCCGGTGGTGCGGGCGACGAGGAAGGACCGCCCCTTCACCGCCTTCGGGTCCAGGGCGAGGCGGTGGCGGCCCGGTTCCAGGACGCCGTCGAAGAGCTCGTGGGTGTGAGTGCGGGAGAGCCGGTCGAGGCGGTACGCGGTGAGGGTGACCCGGCAGGCGGAGGTGACCTCGACGTCCGCGCCGCCGCCGTCGGCGGTCAGGCCGGTGAGGCGGCGCTGTTCGACGGGGCTGCGGTCCAGGGCGTGTTCGATCTGTGCGACGAGGAGCGGGACGATCGGGGCGAGGCCGTCGACGTAGGCGACCGGGACCTCGGCGCGTTCGAAGGCGCGGCGGACGGCGGCACGTTCCCGCTCACCGACCCCCCGGCCGAAGGCGACGGCGCCGTAGCCGCGCAGTTCGTCGGCGGATACGCCGTCGGCGTCCTGGGCGATGTCGGCGCCGACGCCGATGGTGCGTAACGCCGCGGCGAGCTTGGCCAGGACGGCGACGCGGGCGCCGATCAGCAGGACGCGGGGGCGGGGGTCCTGGGCGGAGCCGTTGAGCAGGGCGCTCAGCGCCGCCCGGTACTCGGCGCCGCGGAAACGGAACGGGCCGATGCCGTGGTAGCCGTTGCGCTCCAGGTCGGCGTGTTCGTCGGTCTGCCAGGCGAAGTCCCGCCAGATGAAGTCCTCACCGTCCGGGCGGATGACCGCGGTGACGGCCCCGCAGGCCAGGTCCTCGCACTCGGGGCAGCCGTAGACGACGTACCGGCCGCCGGGCAGCGGCGCCGGGCTCTCTAGGAGCAGGCTGCGGACCTGCGCGGTGAAGATGGCGGGCGGTACGTCGGAGGCGAGCGGGGAGACCGCGTCGAGGTCGGAGAGCTGGAACAGCAGCGGGCGTCCGTCGACGATGAAGTCCACGAAGTCCCGGTGGACCTGGTAACCACCGTCGGTGAGGACTCCGCCGGCCCGCATCGCGGGTGCCAGGCCGAAGGTCGCATACTCGGCACACATACGGTGAGTATCCCCACACTGCGCGTGATGTGAGCACGGCATGACACATTCCGCTACGGTCCGGGCCATGGCAAGCGAGCTGAGTGACGAGATCGTGGTGGTCGGTGGCGGGGTCGTCGGGCTGACGACCGCGGTGGTTCTCGCCGAGCGGGGGCGGCGGGTGCGGGTGTGGACGCGGGACGCCGCCGAGGCGACCACCTCAGCCGTTGCGGGTGCGCTGTGGTGGCCGTACCGGATCGAGCCGGTCGAGCGAGCGCGTGCCTGGGCGCTGCGGTCGCTGGAGGTGTACGAGGAGCTGGCGGCGGGGACCGAGCGGGCCGGCGTACGCATGGTCGAAGGGGTACTGGGTGGCACCCGGCTCGACGAGGTCGACGGGTGGCTGGCGGGGCGGGTGCCGGGGCTGCGGGCGGCCACGGCCGGGGAGTACGCGGGGACGGGCGTCCGCGCGCGGCTGCCGCTCATCGACATGCCGGCTCATCTGCCGTGGCTTCGGGAGCGGTTCGTCGCGGCGGGCGGGGTGGTCGAGACGCGTACGGTGGCCTCCCTCGCGGAGGTGGACGCGCCCGTCGTGGTCAACTGCACGGGTCTCGCCGCGCGGGAGCTGGTGCCGGATCCGTCCGTGCGGCCGGTGCGCGGGCAGTTGGTCGTGGTGGAGAACCCCGGGATCGACACCTGGCTGGTCGCCGGCGACGAGGCCGGGGAGTACGCGTACCTGTTCCCGCAGCCGGGCGGGCTCGTCCTCGGCGGTACGGCGGAGGAGGACGCGTGGTCCCTGGAGCCCGACCCGGCGACGGCCGAGGCGATCGTCCGGCGCTGCGCGGCGCTGCGGCCGGAGGTCGCCGGGGCGCGGGTGCTGGAGCACCGGGTCGGGCTGCGGCCCACCCGGCCGGCGGTCCGCCTGGAACGCGATGTCCTGCCGGACGGGCGAGTGCTGGTGCACAACTACGGCCATGGTGGCGGGGGTGTGACGGTGGCCTGGGGGTGCGCGGAGGAGGCGGCTCGGCTGGTCACCGGCTGAGCACGCTGGTCACCGGCTGAGCACGGAAGAGGCAGCCCGGACGCTCACGGCCGGGCACGGACCAGGCAGCCCGGACGCTCACCGGCTGAGGACCCCTCCGACTGCGGGCGACCGGGCCGCGCGGCCCCGGGACGCCTGCGGCCGAAGCCACTCGAGCCCGACCGGCCTGAGCAACCGAGCCAGGCCGCTCCGGTCGGGACGCTCCGGCCGAGCCGGAGCCAACCGAGCCGGCGAGCCCGAGCGACCCGACCGGAGCCAACCGAGCCGACAAGCCCGAGCGACCCGACCGGAGCCAACCGAGCCGGCAAGCCCGAGCGACCCGGCCGAAGTCACCCGAGCCGACAAGCCCGAGCGACCCGGCCGAAGTCACCCGAGCCGGCAGACGCGGGCGACCCGGCTGGAAGTGCCCGGGTCGCTCGGTCCTCCTGGTCAGTGCTTGCCGATCGGGTCGCCCTCCACGTCCGGGCCACGGCCGGGGCCGACGCGGAACTCGAACTCGCCGTCGTACTTCTTGTGGCCCTCGATGACGGCCAGTTCGACGGCCTCGGAGCCCATCTGCTCGCGCACGATGACCGGGTCGCGGCGCAGGTCGCGCATGAGGGCGACGCACATGAAGATCATCACGACGACGAACGGCGCCGCCGCGAGGATGGTGAGGTTCTGGAGACCGGTCAGCGCGTCCCCCTGCCCGCTGCCGACCAGCAGCATGATGGCGGCGACCGCACCGGTGACCACGCCCCAGAACACCACCACCAGACGGCCCGGTTCGAGCGCCCCCCGCTGCGAGAGGGTGCCCATGACGATCGAGGCCGCGTCGGCGCCCGAGACGAAGAAGATGCCGACGAGGACCATCACGAGCAGGCTGGTGGCGGTGGCGACGGGGAACTGCTGGAGCACCGCGAAGAGCTGCCCCTCGGGCGTCGCCTCCTCGCCGAGCCGGCCCTGCTCCTGCATCTTCATCGCGGAGCCGCCGAAGACCGCGAACCAGACCAGGCTGACCGTGCTGGGCACGAGGATGACCCCGCCGACGAACTGCCGGATGGTCCGGCCCCGGCTGATCCGGGCGATGAACATGCCGACGAACGGCGTCCAGGAGATCCACCACGCCCAGTAGAAGACGGTCCAGCTGCCCAGCCAGTCCGCGACACCCTCGCCGCCGCTGGCCTCCGTGCGCCCGGCCAGCTGCGGCAGGTCGCCGAGGTAGGCGAAGACGGACGTGGGCAGCAGGTCGAGGACGATGATGGTCGGGCCCGCCACGAACACGAACAGGGCGAGGATCAGCGCCAGCACCATGTTCGTGTTGGACAGCCACTGGATGCCGCGCTCCACGCCCGACACCGCGGACGCGACGAAGGCCAGGGTCAGCACCGCGATGATCGCGACGAGCAGCCCGGTGCTCACCTTGTCCATCCAGCCCAGCTCCTGCACACCGGAGCCGATCTGGAGCGCGCCGAGCCCCAGCGAGGCGGCGGAGCCGAAGACGGTCGCGACGATCGCGAGGATGTCGATGAACCGGCCGGCGGCGCCGTTCGCGTTCTTCTTGCCGATGAGCGGCGTGAACACGGCGCTGATGGTCTGGCGGCGGCGCCTGCGGAAGGTGCTGTAGGCGATGGCGAGGCCCACCACGGCGTAGATCGCCCAGGGATGGAGCGTCCAGTGGAACAGGGTGGTCGCCATGGCCGTCTCCATGCGGTCGCCGGAGTCGGCCGGGTCGGTGCCCGGCGGGGCCGTCGAGTAGTGCGACAGCGGCTCGCTCACGCCGTAGAACATCAGGCCGATGCCCATGCCCGCGCTGAACATCATGGCGACCCATGACACCGTGCGGAACTCCGGCTCCTCGCCCTCGGCGCCGAGGTGGATGCGGCCGTAGCGGCTGGCCGCGAGCCACAGGGCGAAGACGACGAAGCCGGAGGCGGCGAGCATGAACGCCCAGCCGCCGTTGTGCAGCAGACCGCTGAGCATGCTGGTGGAGACGTCTTCGAGGGAGTCGGTCGCGGCGGCTCCCCAGACCACGAAGGCGAGGGTGAGCACGGCGGTGACACCGAAGACGATCCGGTCGGTTCTGGGCCGTTCCTGACCGGGGAGGCCCGCTTCCGAACCCGGCAGCGCGCCTCCCGCATGGTCCTTCTCACTTGGTCGGTCGTGCGTCACAGGCGGCACCTTTCATGGGGACAGACGGGAGGGGACGTTCTTCCTCCCGTAACGCCCCTACCACGTGTGGCGCAATTTCACCCCCCTCAACATTGCGTCTCGGGCTCTCCGGCTGTCAGGTGGTACATTCCGCGCGCGTCGAGCAGCAGCGGCACCAGGGCGCGCAGGGACTGGCGCAGGGGGACGAAGGCGCCGTCGCCGTCCTTGTGCACGCGTACGCCGTGCAGCGCCAGTTCGTCGCCCACCTCGGCGTACTGTGCGGCGGTGAGCCGGTATCCGCAGGGCGGGTTCCGGATGATTTCGGCCGATTCGGGCGGGTCGTTGTCGGCGCCGCCGACGTAGACGGGTCCGGTGGTGGCATAGCCGGCGAGCCGGGCTGTTCCGGTCGCCGCCTCGATCCGGCCGCGACGCTGGTCGGTGTAGCCGAACAGGCCCTTGAGGGCAGCCAGTTGAGAGGTGACCCGGCGCCGGTTGTTCAACGCCTCGTCCGCCTTCTCCGCCTCGGTGAGCGGGTCCACGCGGCTCTCGATGAGCAGGCCGACGGAGTGCTTCACACCGGACATGTTGCGCAGAATGCGCTCCTGTCCGTCTCCGGCGACCTGTTTGAGCGGCTCGCCGGTGACCGGGTCGGTCCAGATGCCGTAGGTGCCGGTCGAGTGGCCGGCGGCCTGCGCGGCGGGGCGGACGTACGCCTCGGACAGGGTCTGCGCCTCGTCGTGGACCGCGTCGTGGGTGTTGAGGTTGCGCGGCCACAGGTCGAAGAGGTCCCGGTCGTAGTACGGGGGTGTGGCGCCGTACTCGTGCAGGTCGTAGACGATGTCGGGGCGCCGGTCGCGGACGAGGGCGGCCAGGGCGCGGCCTTCGGCGGTCCGGAGCGCCAGGTGGTCGCGGTTGATGTCGACGCCGTCGCTGTTGCCGCGCGTGTTCGCCGCCCGGCCGTCGGGGTTGGCGGTGGGCACGACCAGGACCGTGGTGCGGTCCAGGAAGCGCCGGGTCCGGCTGTCGCGGGCGTAGGCGAGGTCGCGGACGGTGGTCAGGCAGGCTTCCCGGCCGGCGGGCTCGTCGCCGTGCTGGGCGCACACGAGCAGCACCGTGCTGGGGCTCGGATGGGTGCCGATCCGGACGAGCTGGAGCGGGCGGCCCTGCTTCGTCGTGCCGAAGCGGGTCAGGGAGACCCGGCTGCTCGACCGGTCGACGGTCCTGAGGAAGTCCTGTTCCTCGGGCTGGGTGGTCCAGCGGGCGCCGTTGGTCTTCTCGAAGCCGGTGCGGGGCGGCGGGTCGGTGGTGGCCTGCGCCGGGACGGCGACCAGGGATGCGGCGAGTGCGGCGGCGGTAAGGATCAGAGCGCGGACGCGGATCACTGGCTTCCCTCCGGGACGCGGTGAGTGGTGCGCGGTTCCCGTACGCCGTCCAGGAGGGTGGCGTCGGGCGTGGCGGACGCGGCACCCGCGGTGGCGCGGGCGAAGGCGGTGGCTCCGCCGACGAACGGCACGCGCGCCGAGGTGCGGGAGAGGTCGAGCGTGAGCTTCGGGCGGTCGGCGGGAGGGTCGATGAGGTCCTTGTCGGTGCCCGCGACGATCAGGGCCAGACGGTGGCCCTTGGGGACGACGTGGTCGGTCGCCGCCAGGTCGAGGGTGATCGTGTACCGCTTGCCCGGTGTGAGCGGGGCGCCCTCGAAGTCCGAGGCGTGGTTGCCGAGGTCGGCCCAGCCGCGGCTGACGACCGTGTAGTCGACGTCGGCGGTCTTCGCCTCGGTCTCCTTGAAGCAGGAGCTGTCCCCGGCGGTGCTCGGGCCCCAGCAGGTGCGGTCCGGGAGGGTGGTGATGCCTTCGCCGGCGTCGGCGTAGTCGCGGATGGTGGCGGGGCCGATGTCCACGAGGACGGCGGAGAGGTGGGCCGTCGGGGTGGAGGGCGTGGCGGTGACGGTGACCTCGGAGGAGCCGGACAGGCGCAGGTCCCGGGTGAGCGACCCGGTGACGAAACCGGCCTTCTCCGGCGTCGACTTGTCGATCTGCGCGGCCCAGTCGGTCTCGCTCAGTTTCGGGTCGTCGGTGAAGGTCTCGGTGCCGTGGCCGCGGTGCAGGCCGAGGGTGCCGACGCCGGCCTGGGTGCCCCGGTCGGGGCGCAGGGTGGCGGCCCGGGTGCCGCTCGGCGGCCAGACCCGGGAAGTGTCCCACTGGTCGGGACCGCGCTCGATGTCGGCCATGGGCTCCCGGTCGATGCCGTTGTCGTAGCCCATGAGTTCGTGGTCGAACCAGCGGTGCAGGGTGTCGACCCATTCCGCGCGCCGGAAGTCGAAGGGGTCGACGTGGCCGGTCTGCGAGAGCCAGATCTTGCGCTCGACGCCGTTCTTCGCGAGGGCGTCCCACCACTGGCCGACGTGCTTCATACGGACGTTGAGGTCCTGCATTCCGTGCACGAGGAAGACGCTGGCCCTGACCTTGCGCGCGGCCTTCACGTAGTCGCGCTCGGTCCACAGCGGGGTCCAGTCGCCACTGCGCGGGGCGCCGTCGACGAGCTTGTGCTGGACGGCGCCGCACCGGGCGCGGGCGTCGGGGCTGTTGACGTAGTTCGAGAGCCAGTCGGGGCCGGAGTCGTAGAGCGGGGCGCCCTGCTGGAAGTAGTAGTCGTACCAGGAGGAGATGGCGCTGATCGGGACGATGGTCTCAAGGCCCTCGACGCCGGTGGCGGCGACGCCGTTGGCGATGGTGCCGTCCCAGCTCTTGCCGATCATGCCGGTCTTGCCGTTGGTCCAGGCGGCCTTGGCGCGGGTGGTGCCGGTGCGGGTCGTGTAGGCCTTGGCACGGCCGTTGAGCCAGTCGACGACGGCCTTGGCGGACTGGATGTCGGAGCGGCCGCCGACGTCGACGCAGCCGTCCGAGCGATTGGTTCCGGCCAGGTCGACGCCGACGAAGGCGTAGCCGCGCGGGACGAAGTAGTTGTCGTAGAACAGCGGCATCCGCACGACGTCGCCGTTCGCGTCGTACGTCTTCTTCTGGCTCTCGTTGCCGCGCCCGCAGCAGGAGTAGTACGGGCTGGCGTCCATGATGACGGGGATCTTCCGGCCCTGCCGGGCGGGTTCGCGGGGGCGGACGATGTCGACGGCGACCCGGTCGGCCTTTCCGTCGCCGTCGCCGTCGAGCCCGGTGTCCACCCAGACGGCCTCGCGGATGGCGTTCTCGTACGAGTGGACGGGTTCGCTCCCGCGCGGGGCGGCGTGTGCGGCGGCCGGCGTGAGCAGCGTGGCCAAGAGGGCGGCCGTGGCCGCCGTCGCGAGCGGTCTCCAGGTCGTGAAGCGCGTGCGTTTCGGCATGCGCCGGACGCTACATCGGTGAACTCCTGTTCAGAAGAGGGCAGCTGACGGACCGGCGTGTCCGGTATCGACTGATGGGGCCGGTGTCTCATGTCGGCCGAATGGCGATCGTGTGACAGCAGGGGCCATGGACATGACCAGAGACACAGGGAGTCAATAGGCTCCGGACAGACTTCGGGACCTACGACTTGGAGCCTTCTCGTGCACCGCAGAATCATCGCGCCGGGAGCCCTGGCAGCGGCCGTTCTCCTGCTGGCGATCCCGGCATCGGCCGCCCCTCGCTCCCCCGGCGCGCCGGGTATCGGCGACCCCTACTACCCGGCCTCCGGGAACGGCGGATACGACGTCTCCCACTACGACCTCCGGCTGAAGTACCAGCCGGCCACGGACGAGCTGGAGGGCACGGCGACCCTCGTGGCCCGCACCACGCAGGACCTGTCCAGCTTCAACCTGGACTTTCTGCTGGACGTCAGCGAGGTGCGCGTCAACGGGGCCAGGGCCTCGTTCACGACCTCCGGCGAGCACGAGCTGGAGGTCACCCCGAGGACGCCGCTGGCCAAGGGCACGCCCGTCACGGTCGTCGTGCGCTACCGCGGGGTGCCGTCGTCGAAGCAGGCCTACGGCTTCACCAGCTGGCACCGCACCCCGGACGGCGGCGTCGCGGCGAACGAGCCCGAGGCGGCGGCGTGGTGGTTCCCCAGCAACGACCACCCACTCGACAAGGCCACCTACGACGTGTCCGTGCTGGTCCCGGACGGCACGCAGGCCATCTCCAACGGCACGCTCCAGTCGACGAGTTCACGGCTCGGCTGGACCCGCTGGAACTGGCGCTCCACCAAGCCGCAGGCCACCTACCTGGCCACGCTCGCGGTCGGCAGGTTCGACATCACGACCGGCACGACCGAGAGCGGCATTCCGGTCGTCAACGCCTACAGCAAGGACTTGGGCGACCACGCCGGAGCGGCGCGCGCGAGCATCGAGCGCAGCGGGGAGATCGTGGACTGGCTGAGCGGGTACTTCGGGCCGTACCCCTACAACGCGCTCGGCGGATACGTGCCGAACACCACCACGGGGTACGCGCTGGAGAACCAGACCCGGCCGTACTACAGCCCGCGGCAGTTCGCGAACGGGTCGAACGTGTCCGTCGTCGTCCATGAGCTGGCCCACCAGTGGTACGGGGACGACGTGTCCCTCAAGCGCTGGAAGGACATCTGGATCAACGAGGGGTTCGCGCGGTACGCGCAGTGGCTGTGGTCCGAGCACGAGGGCGAGGGCACGACGCAGGAACTCGCCGACTACGTGTACGCCTCGCACCCCACCGACGACCCGTTCTGGACGGTGAAGCCCGGGGATCCGGGGCCGGACAAGCAGTTCCACATCGCGGTCTACGACCGGGGGGCGCTGGCCGTGCAGGCGCTGCGGAACGAGATCGGCGACGAGGCGTTCTTCACGATCCTCAAGGGCTGGCCGCAGAAGTACGCCCACGGCAACGCGTCGGTCGCCGACTTCCAGCGGTACGCCGAGGAGGTGTCCGGCAAGCCGCTGGCCGCGCTGTTCGACACGTGGCTGTTCCAGCCGTCGAAGCCGGGGGTGCCGGCGGCTCGGGCCGCGGCGGTCGCGAAGGGGTCGGGGGCTGTGCCGCAGCCGAGGTCCTGGAAGAAGATCGCGGCGACCAACGGGGTGCACGAGCACGGGGAGCACGGGCGCGGAGAGCACGCGCATGAGGAGCATGAGCACGGGAAGCACGAGCACGGCGAGCACGGGCATGAGGAGCACGGGCACTGAGGTGACCCGCTCCGCCTCCGCTCGGCCGTGGGCCTGCTGAACGCCGCCCCGCAGCTTACGGTGGGCCCATACGCACCGGCCGTATGGGACCAGGCCGCTGACGAAGGAGCCGGACGTGCGGAATCTGGCGATCATCGAGGCACCGTCCGTGCTCGGGCTGCGGCCGACCGGCGTGGAGGAGCTGCCCGAGGCGCTGCTCGGGGCCGGGCTGGCCGAGGGGCTCGGGGCGGTGCGGGCGGGCCGGGTGGAGCCGCCGCCGTACGACCCCGAGCGGGACCCGGAGACCGGGGTGCTGAACCCGGACGGCATCGCCCGGTACTCGGTCGCGCTGGCCGACACCGTGGGCGGCGTCCTCGACGACGGCCGGTTCCCGCTGGTGCTGGGCGGCGATTGCAGCGTGCTGCTCGGCAACCTGCTCGCGCTGCGCCGCCGCGACCGGCACGGTCTGCTGTTCCTGGACGGGCACACCGACTTCTACCAGCCGTCGGCGGAGCCGGCCGGTGAGGCGGCCTCCATGGAACTCGCCCTGGCCACCGGGCGCGGCCCGCGCGTGCTGGCCGACCTGGAGGGCAGGGGCCCGCTGGTGCGGGACGAGGACGTCGTCGCCCTGGGGTTCCGGGACGCGGAGGAGTCCGCGGCGTACGGCATGCAGCCGCTGCCGGACGCGCTGCACGCGATGGAGCTGGACACCGTGCGCGCCCTGGGGGCGGGCGAGGCGGCCCGGCGCGCGGTCGGGCTGCTGACCGGCGACGGCGCGGGTGCCGGGTACTGGATCCACCTAGACGTCGACGTACTGGACGACGCGGTGATGCCCGCCGTCGACTACCGGCAGCCGGACGGCCTGACCTGGCAGGAGCTGGAGACCGTTCTGCGCACGGCCCTGTCCGGCGGCGGCGCCGTCGGCCTCGACGTGGCGATCTTCAACCCCCGGCTGGATCCCGGCGGGGCGATCGCGCGGCGCCTCGGCGACTGCCTGGTACGGGCGTTCGACAGGGACGGCCAGGACTGAACCGGGGCCGTTCAGTCCCCGTGGTCGTACACCGTCACCGGTATCCCCCGCCGTATCAGCCGCTCCTCGATCAGCGGCTCGACGCGGGACCACTTGCCGCCGGCGAGACCGCAGCCGATGCGGGGCATGTGCACGGAGGCGCCCAGGTCGCGGGCTTTCTCCGCGAGGGCTCCCAGGGCCTGGTCGATTGCCTCGTAGCGCACGGGGACTCCCTTGCTGCCGGTCCTGGTGCCGCGCTGGCCGATCATGTTGGCCACCCACACGTACCGCTCGACCTCCACGAGCTGCACCGCGCCCAGCCCGAAGTCGTTCGCCGCGCGGCCGCGGTGCCAGGCCCGGTACGCCACCTCCGGCTCGGGCCAGCGGCGCGATATCGCCAGGACGAAGCCCTTGCCCCAGCCACCGATGTCGTTGCAGACATGGGCGATGACCTTGACGCCCTTCACCGACGGAACGGTGGCGTCACCCCGGACGTAGTTGATCCCCGACATGACGCCACCGTAGGCGAGGCCACTGACATCGGCCCCGGCCCGCTACTTCGTCAGCTGCGACAGCTCCTGGTCGGCCGTGCGCGACACCCGGCGGCGGATGCCGAACCAGCCCGCGACCAGCATGGCCGCGATGATCGGGATGAGCAGGAGGGTCTTGCGGCCGACCTCGGGGTCGTTCCACATCATGCCGAGGCAGGCGAGCAGGAAGGCGATCGTGGTGATCTCCGTGACCGGGCTGCCGGGCAGGCGGAAGGAGGGCCGGGCGAGCAGGCCCGCCTTGGCGCGGCGGACGAAGACCAGGTGGCAGATCATGATGATCACCCAGGTGCTGATGATGCCGAGCGAGGCGACGTTCAGCACGATCTCGAAGGCCTGGGCCGGCACCAGGAAGTTCAGGCCGACGCCGAGCACGCAGACCGCGCAGGTCAGCAGGATGCCGCCGTAGGGGACCTGGCTGCGGTTCATGCGGGCGGTGAACTTCGGGGCCGAGCCCGCCATCGCCATCGAGCGGAGGATCCGGCCCGTGGAGTACAGGCCCGAGTTCAGCGACGACATGGCGGCCGTCAGGACCACCAGGTTCATCACGTCGCCCGCGGCCGGGACGCCGATCTTCGACAGGACCGTGACGAAGGGGCTCTGGTCGGCCGAGTAGACCGAGCCGGGCAGGAGCAGGGCCAGGAGGACGACCGAGCCCACGTAGAACAGGCCGACCCGCCACATGATCGAGTTCACCGCGCGCGGCACGACCTTCTCCGGCTCGGCGGTCTCGCCCGCGGCGACACCGACCAGCTCCAGCGCGGCGTACGCGAAGATCACGCCCTGCATGACGAGGACGACGGGCATCATGCCGTGCGGGAAGACGCCGCCGTTGTCGGTGATGACGCTCAGGCCGGGCGTCTGGCCGCCCACCTCGTGCTGGGTGGCGAGCAGGAAGATGCCGATGAACATGAAGCCGACGAGCGTCGCGACCTTGATGATCGCGAACCAGAACTCCATCTCGCCGAAGATCTTCACCGAGATCAGGTTCACGGCCAGCACCACCGCCAGGGCGGCCAGCGCGAGCACCCACTGCGGGATGTCGGTGAACAGGCTCCAGTAGTGCGTGTAGAGCGCGATCGCGGTGATGTCGGCGATGCCGGTGGTCGACCAGTTCAGGAAGTACATCCAGCCGGCGACGTAGGCGCCCTTCTCGCCGAGGAACTCGCGCGCGTACGACACGAAGGAGCCCGAGGAGGGCCGGTAGAGGACGAGTTCGCCGAGGGCCCTGACCACGAAGAAGGCGAAGATGCCGCAGACCAGGTAGGCGATCGCCAGGGCCGGGCCCGCGTTGTGGAGGCGGCCGCCGGCGCCGAGGAAGAGGCCGGTACCGATGGCCCCGCCGATGGCGATCATGTTGACGTGGCGGGCCTTGAGGTCCTTGCTGTAGCCGGCGTCGCCCGCGTCCGCGGGCACCTGGGCCGCATCGGTACGCGGCGTGGCCGCAGCCGTGTTCACGGCGTCCTTGCTCACGGGTGGTTCCACTCTCTGGATCGCCCCGGACGTCGTGGGCCCGGGGTCCGTACAGTGCGTTGGCCCGCACCACCCTTGTGACGCGGCACAGACCAAGGCAGCACCTTCCCACACCGATCCGCCCGCATACGGTGGCCCACGTCACAGAGCGTGACTTCTCACAAGGTCCACTACGGACTTGCACAGCGGCTGCCAGGCATTCACTCCATGGTCATGAAGGGGTGCCGGTGAGGTTTCACAGCACTGGTGAGACAGCGATACTGCTGCACATGACGACCGACACCGAGCAGCCGACCCTCACGATCGACGAGCTGGCCGCCCGGGCCGGTGTCACGGTGCGCACGGTCCGCTTCTACGGCACGAAGGGGCTGCTGCCCCCGCCGGTGCTCGGTCCCCGGCGCGTGGGCCACTACGGGCGGGAGCATCTGGCCCGGCTGGCGCTGATCGAGGAGTTGCAGCAGCAGGGCATGACGCTGGCGGGCATCGAGCGCTACCTGCGGCAGCTGCCGCCGGACCTGAGCGCGCACGACCTCGCCGTCCACCGGGCCGTGGTGGCCTCCTGGGCGCCGGACACCGTCGGGACGGTCACGCGGGAGGAGCTGGAGCGGCGGGCCGGACGGCCGCTCGGCGACGAGGACGTCGAGCGGCTCGTCGCGATGGGCGTGGTCCGGCCCGCGGACGACGGCTACGAGGCCGACCTCGGTCTGCTGCGGCTGGGCGCCGGCCTGCTGGACGTGCCGCTCTCCCAGGAGGCGATCTTCGCGGCGCGCAAGGTGCTCCTCGAACACGCGCGCGCCGCGGCCCGGGAGCTCTCCCAGCTCTTCCGCGGCGAGGTCGCGGAGCGTGACGCCCTGGACGTGCGGTCCCTGTCCGCGCACATGCACCCGCTGGTGGTGCAGGCGCTCCTCACCGCCTTCCAGCGGTCGCTGAAGGAAGAGGTGGGCGAGTGGCTCACCGAGCCATCGCCCGAGTCAGGCTGAGTCGCTGAACCGCTCCCCCTTCTCCGCCTTCTCCACCAGCAGCGCGGGCGGCGTGAAGCGGTCGCCGTAGCGCTCGGCGAGTTCCCGCGCGCGTGCCACGAATCCGGGCAGGCCTCCCTCGTAGCCGTTGATGTACTGGAGCACGCCGCCGGTCCAGCCCGGGAAGCCGATGCCGAAGATCGAGCCGACGTTGGCGTCGGCGACGGAGGTCAGCACGCCCTCCTCCAGCAGCCGGACGGTGTCCAGCGCCTCGGAGAACAGCATGCGCTCCTGCATGTCCCGGAACGGGATCTGGTAGCCGGGCTTGGTGAAGTGCTCGCGCAGGCCCGGCCAGAGCCCGGTGCGCTTGCCGTCCTCGTCGTAGTCGTAGAAGCCGGCGCCGCCGCTGCGGCCCGCGCGGCCGAACTCGTCGACCATGCGGTCGATGACCGCCTCGGCGGGGTGGGGCGTCCAGGTGCCGCCGGCCTCCTCGACGGCCCGCCTGGTCTCCGCGCGGATCTTGCGGGGCAGGGTCAGGGTCAGCTCGTCCATCAGGGACAGCACCTTGGCCGGGTAGCCGGCCTGGGCGGCGGCCTGTT
This sequence comes from Streptomyces lomondensis, assembly GCF_014651035.1. GTDB lineage: Bacteria > Actinomycetota > Actinomycetes > Streptomycetales > Streptomycetaceae > Streptomyces > Streptomyces lomondensis. The sequence goes on along the minus strand of NZ_BMWC01000003.1, from coordinate 392,137 downwards.
CGACCGAGGCGGGCTCGACGCCCTCGCCGACCATGGCGACGCCCTCGTTGAGGAAGTGCCCGATGACCCGCGAGGTGAAGAAGCCGCGCGAGTCGTTGACGACGATCGGCGTCTTGTTGATCTGCCGGACCAGGTCGAAGGCGCGGGCCAGGGCCTCCTCGCCCGTGCGCGCGCCCTTGATGATCTCGACGAGCGGCATCTTGTCGACGGGCGAGAAGAAGTGCAGTCCGATGAAGTCGGCCTGGCGTTCGACGCCTTCGGCGAGCGCGGTGATGGGCAGGGTGGAGGTGTTGGAGCACAGCAGCGCGTCGGGGGCGACGACGTGCTGGATCTCCTGGAACACCTTGTGCTTGAGGGAGGTGTCCTCGAAGACCGCCTCGATCACGGCGTCGCAGCCGGCCAGGTCCTGGACCTCGGCCGTGGGAGTGATGCGCGTGAGCAGCGCGTCCGCCTTCTCCTGCGTCGTACGGCCCTTGGCGACGGCCTTCGCGCAGAGCTTCTCGGAGTAGCCCTTGCCCTTGACGGCCGCCTCCAGGGAGACGTCCTTCAGCACGACGTCGATGCCGGCGCGGGCGCAGGAGTAGGCGATGCCCGCGCCCATCATCCCGGCGCCGAGAACGGCGACCCTGCGGACCTGGCGCGGCTCGATGCCCTTGGGGCGGTTGGCGCCGGAGTTGACGGCCTGGAGGTCGAAGAAGAAGGCCTGGATCATGTTCTTCGACGTCTGCCCGGCGGCGAGTTCCACGAAGTAGCGGGCCTCGATGACCTGGGCGGTCTCGAAGTCGACCTGGGAGCCCTCGACGGCGGCCGCGAGGATGTTGCGCGGTGCCGGGTAGGGGGCGCCGTTCGTCTGCTTGCGCAGGGTGGCCGGGAAAGCGGGCAGGTTCGCCGCGAACTTGGGGTTGGCCGGGGTGCCGCCGGGGATCTTGTACCCGGGCTTGTCCCAGGGCTGCTGGGACTCGGGGTGGGCGTCGATGAAGGCGCGGGCCTTTTCGAGGAGTTCTTCCTGGGTGTCGGCCACCTCGTCGACGAGGCCGTTCTCCAGGGCGCGGCGCGGGCTGTACTGGGTGCCCTGGAGGAGGACCTTGAGCAGGGCGTCGGCGATGCCGAGCAGGCGGACCGTGCGGACGACGCCGCCGCCTCCGGGCAGCAGGCCGAGGGTGACCTCGGGGCAGCCGATCTTGGAGCCGGGCGCGTCCAGGGCGACGCGGTGGTGGCAGGCCAGGGCGATCTCGTAACCGCCGCCCAGGGCCGCGCCGTTGAGGGCGGCGACGACGGGCTTGCCGAGGGTCTCGATGCGGCGCAGGTTCCGCTTGATGGCCATGCCGCCGTCGAACAGCTCCTGGGCGGTCTCGGGCGTGACGCGGATCAGGTCGCGCAGGTCGCCGCCGGCGAAGAAGGTCTTCTTGGCCGAGGTGATGATGACGCCCCGGATGGTGTCCTTCTCGGCCTCCAGGCGGTCGGTGACGGCGGCGAGGGAGTCGCGGAACGCCTGGTTCATGGTGTTCGCGGACTGGTTCGGGTCGTCGATGACGAGGGTGACGAGGCCGGTGCGGTCCTGTTCCCAGCGGATGGTGGTGGATTCAGTGCTCATGTGGAGGTGCTCCGTTGATCCGTCGGGAGGGGGTCAGATGCGCTCGACGATCGTGGCGACGCCCATGCCGCCGCCGACGCACAGCGTGGCGAGGCCGTAGCGCTTGTCCTGGCGCTCGAGTTCGTCGACGAGCGTGCCGAGGATCATCGCGCCGGTCGCGCCGAGGGGGTGGCCCAGCGCGATGGCGCCGCCGTTGACGTTGACCTTGTCCAGGGACAGGCCCATGTCCTTCACGAAGCGCAGCACGACCGCCGCGAACGCCTCGTTGATCTCGACGAGGTCGATGTCGTCGATGGTCAGCCCGGCCTTGGCGAGGGCCTTGCGGGTGGCGGGGGCGGGGCCGGTGAGCATGATGGTCGGCTCGGAGCCGGACACGGCGGCGGAGACGATCCGCGCGCGGGGTGTGAGGCCGTAGCGCTCGCCGACCTCCCGGGAGCCGATCGCGACGAGGGAGGCGCCGTCGACGATGCCGGAGGAGTTGCCCGCGTGGTGGACGTGGTCGATCTTCTCCACCCAGTGGTACTGCTGGAGCGCCACCGCGTCGAAGCCGCCGAGTTCGCCGATGTCCGCGAAGGACGGCTTCAGCTTGGCGAGGGAGTCGGCGGTGGTGCCGGGGCGCAGGTGCTCGTCGTGGTCGAGGACGACGAGGCCGCTGCGGTCCTTCACCGGGACGACGGACCTCTCGAAGCGGCCCTCCTTCCAGGCGGTGGCGGCCCGCTCCTGCGAGAGCGCCGCGTACTCGTCGACGTCCCGCCGGGAGAAGCCCTCGATGGTGGCGATCAGGTCGGCGCCGATGCCCTGCGGTACGAAGTTGACCTGGAGGTTGGTCATCGGGTCGTTGAACCAGGCGCCGCCGTCGGAGGCCATCGGCACCCGGGACATCGACTCGACACCGCCCGCGAGCACGAGGTCCTCCCAGCCCGAGCGGACCTTGGCGGCGGCCAGGTTGACGGCCTCCAGGCCCGAGGCGCAGAAGCGGTTCTCCTGCACGCCGGCCACCGTGTCGGGCAGCCCCGCGGCGATGGCGGCGATCCGGGCGATGTCGGAGCCCTGGTCGCCGACCGGGCCGACGACACCGAGCACGATGTCGTCGACGGCGGCCGGGTCGAGGCCCGGGAACCGGGCGCGGATCTCGTGGATGAGTCCGACGACGAGGTCGATGGGCTTGGTGCCGTGCAGGGCGCCATTGGCCTTGCCGCGCCCGCGCGGGGTGCGGATCGCGTCGTACACATACGCTTCGGTGCTCACGAGGAGGCCTTTCGCTGAGGGATGCGGGACGAGGGGAGCAGCCCGGGCACGTCCCAGTCCCGGGCGACGTCCGCCGTGTCGGCGCCCGGCCGGGCCGGGCCGGTGCGGACGGAGGTCGGGGTCGCGGAGAAGCGGGGGGCCGGGGCGGGCTGGCTGATGCCGCCGTGGTCGGTGAAGGTGCCGCGGGCGGCCAGGTGCGGGTGGTGCGGAGCCTCGCGCAGCGACAGCACGGGCGCCACGCACGCGTCGGAGCCGTCGAAGACGGCCGTCCACTCGTCCCTCGTACGGGTCTTGAAACGGGCGGCGACCTGGTCGCGCAGTTCGCCCCACCGGGCGATGTCCTTGCGGGCCGCGCCCTGGTCCTCGATGCCGAGGAGGGCGAGGAACTCCGCGTAGAACTGCGGCTCCAGGGCGCCGACGGCCATGTACCTCCCGTCGGCCGTCTCGTACGTCCCGTAGTACGGGCAGCCGCCGTCCAGGAGGTTGGCGCCGCGGCGGTCCTGCCAGCCCCCGGCGGCGAGCATGCCGTGGATCATCGCGGCGAGATGGGCGGCGCCGTCGACGATGGCGGCGTCGACGACCTGGCCGGTGCCGGTCGCCCGCGCGTGGTGGAGGGCGGCGAGGACGCCGACGACGAGGTAGAGGGAGCCGCCCGCGTAGTCGCCGAGCAGGTTGGCCGGGGCCGGCGGCGGTTCGTCCGGCCGGCCGATCATGCCGAGGACGCCGGTGGGGGCGAGGTACGCGATGTCGTGCCCGGCGCGGTGGGCCAGCGGGCCGTCCTGGCCCCAGCCGGTCATCCGGCCGTAGACCAGACGCGGGTTGCGGGCGTGGCAGGGCTCGGGGCCGACGCCGAGGCGCTCGGCGACACCGGGGCGGTAGCCCTCGACCAGGATGTCGGCGCGGGCGGCGAGGCCGAGCACCTGGTCCGGGCCGCCCGGGGACTTCAGGTCGACGACCACGGAGCGCTTGTTGCGGTTGGTGACGTCGTACGCCGGGTCGATCCCGAGGCCGGGGCCGCCGGGCCGGTCCACGCGCACGACGTCGGCGCCGAGGTCGGCCAGGAGCATGGCGGCGAACGGGCCGGGCCCGATGCCGGCCAGCTCGACCACGCGCACGCCGGTGAGCGGGCCGTGTCCTGGCGTCCTTGCCGTGGTCATCCAGCCCCCAGTGCTGTGACACAAGTGATGTAACACCAGTGATGCTAAGAACACGTTCCAGTCGGCACAAGACCTGAACGAGCAAGCGCTTAGCAATCTGCCGGACGGGGTCAGTGCCCGTCCAGCTCCGCCGTCAGCCGCTTCGGCGCGATCACCCGATAGCTCTCCTCCACCCAGTCGCACAGCACCTCCGCGGCCGGGGCGCCCTCGTGTTCCAGGGGGATGCTCACCCAGCCCGCCTTGCCCAGGCCGTATCCGGCGGGCTCGGCGCCGGGGCAGGCCAGCGCGTGCGCGTGGGCCGTCTCGTCCTTGAGCTTCACCGTCACACCCAGGGGGTAACTGCCGTCCTCGACGCCGAGGAAGACGAACACCTTCTTGTTGACCTTCGCGACGGACTCGCCCCAGGGGAACTCCTCGACGGCACCCGGCAGCCCCAGCGCGAACGCGCGCACTTTCTCCCACTTCTTCAGGGCATTCCTGGGCACGGCCATCGTCGTCCTCCGGGCTCGTCGTCGGGCTCCGCACTCCTCACGCTAGCCTCGGCCACCGACAGCGGCACGGGCTGCACGACCGAGGGGTGTCATGAGCAGGCAAAACAGGACGGACCGTCCGTACGACATCGTGCTCTTCGGGGCCACCAGCTTCACCGGAGCGCTCACCGCGGAGTACCTCGCAGCCCACGCGCCGAAGGGGCTGCGCTGGGCGATCGCGGGCCGCAGCACCGAGAAGCTGGAGCGGCTGCGGGAGCGGCTGCCCGGCGGCGCGGAGGCCGGGGTGCTGCGGGCGGACGCTTCCGACCCGGACTCGCTGCGCGCCCTCGCCGAGCACGCGCGCGTGGTGGCCACGACGGTCGGCCCGTACGTGACCTACGGCGAGGACCTGGTCGCCGCCTGCGCGGACGCCGGGACCGACTACCTCGACCTCTGCGGCGAGCCCGAGTTCGTGGACCTGATGTACGTCCGGCACGACGCACGCGCGCGTGAGACCGGCGCACGGCTGGTGCACGCCGCCGGGTTCGACTCGATCCCGCACGACCTGGGCGTGTACTTCACCGTGCGGCAGCTCCCCGAGGGCGTGCCGCTGGCCGTGGAGGGCTTCGTCACCGCGGACGCCGCGTTCTCGGGCGGGACCTTCGCCTCCGCCCTCAACCAGTTCGCGCGGCAGCGGGAGATGGCTGCGGCCGCTCGGGACCGGCGGCGGCACGAGCCGCGGCTGGTGGGCCGGCGGGTGTCGGCGCCGGTGGGCGCGCCGCGGTTCGCCAAGGAGGTCGGCGCGTGGGCGCTGCCGCTGCCGACCATCGACCCGCAGATCGTGCGGCGCTCGGCGGCGGCGCTCGACCGGTACGGGCCCGACTTCCGCTACCGGCAGTACGCGGCCGTGCGGCACCTGCCGGTCGCGGTGGGCGGGGTCGCGGCCGTCGGCGCGCTGGTCGCGGCGGCCCAGGTGCCGCCCGCGCGGCGCTGGCTGTCCGGCCGGGTCAGGCCCGGGGACGGTCCGAGCCCGGAGAAGCGGGCGAAGAGCTGGTTCTCCCTGCGCTTCGTGGGCGAGGGCGGCGGCCGTCGGGTCTGCACGGAGGTCTCGGGCGGCGATCCCGGGTACGACGAGACGGCGAAGATGCTCGCCGAGTCGGCGCTGTGCCTCGCCCTCGACGACCTGCCGAGGACGGCGGGTCAGGTCACCACCGCGGTGGCGATGGGCGACGCGCTGATCGACCGGCTGCGCGCGGCGGGCATCCGCTTCCGCGTCGCGTCGGCCCGCTGAGGGGCCGCCGGACGGCCTACAGCGGCCACTCGGCGATCGTGTAGATCATCCCGGCGATCCAGGCGAACCCCGCCAGCACGGCGAGGATCAGCCCTATGGTGACGGCCCGCTCGACGGTCTGGGTCGGGCCGGCAACTGGCTTGGGGGCGCGGTGCGTTGTCATGCGCCCCAGCCTGCCGACGGGGGTGGCGGCCCGGCATCCGTACAGGTACTCAGAGCCGGTACTCAGATCGCACCGCCCGCTCGCGGCAGGGGCCTCCCCCGGTTTGAGACTTTCCGCGCCCCAGCCCGGGCGACAGCTCGGAAAGTGCCAACAAGGACTTCAATGAAACCATGGAAGGCATGAAGTTCCTTCTGGAAGTCACCATGGACGACGCCGCGTTGACCAAGGACCCGGCGGGCGAGCTGGGCCGGATTCTCAGGTACTGGGGCGGCAATCTGCGCCACTACGCGCTCGAACCCGGGGACGGGTCGGTCGTGTACGACTCGGAGTACCGCGAGGTGGGCCGCTGGCGCGTGGAGGCTCAGGCGGAGTAGGTCGCCCGCAGCGCCTGCCGGCACAGCGCGTCGGCCCTGCGCGTGGTCTCCGGGAGGCGGTACTCGGGGGTCAGGGCGAGGGTGTGGGCGCAGGCGTTCGCCAGGGTCACGCGGTGGCCCACGGAGACGAAGACCGGCTTGACGGCGTCCCGGGTGCGCAGGGCGCGGCCGACCTCCTCGGCACCGGCGAGCAGCGCGGAGGAACTGCCGCGCGGGGTGTCCGGGTCGTCGTAGGCGAAGGTGAAGGGGTTCTTGGCGACGCCGATCGTGGGCAGGCCGGTCAGGACGCCGAGGTGGCTGGCGAGGCCGAAGCGGCGGGGGTGGGCGAGGCCGTAGCCGTCGCAGACCACCAGGCCGGGCGGGCACGGCAGGGCGTCGAGCGCGGCGAGGACCGTGGGGATCTCGCGGAAGGCGAGGAGTCCGGGCACGTAGGGGAAGGAGACCCGGCCGACCGCCGTGGCCTCGGCGACCACGTCGAGCGTCGATGCGTCCAGTACGACCGCCGCGGCCGCGACGACGTCCCGTTCGTCGTCGTACGCGACGTCGACCCCGGTCACACGGCCCGTTCCGGGCGGCGGCCCCGGTTCGTCGAGGATCACGCGTGCGCGCAGTGCGTCCTGGACGGCGCGGGCCTGTTCCTCGGTGGCGGGCCAGTCCTCGGGGATGCGTACGGTCGTCATGGTGGGCACGAGCCTACGGGCAGCGCGAAGGCCGGCGGGCCCAGGGAGTCCCGCCGGCCTCGGGAGGCGTCTGCCTCACTTGCCCAGTGCGCGCTGCAGCTGGCTCTTGTTCATGCTGGAACGGCCCTCGACGCCCTTGCGCTTGGCCTCCTGGTACAGCTGGTCGTACGTGGGACCCTGGGACCCCTGGCCCGACCGCTGGCCGCCGCGCTTGCCGGACGACATGTCCTTCGTGGACGTGCGGCTGGCCGTCTTCGACTCGCCGGAGCGGGCGCGCTCCTTGTTCACCGTCCGGGCGGCGATCTCCTTGGCGCGGCCGGTGCCCTCGCCCCGCTCCTGCGCACTCTTCTTGATGTGCTCGTACTGCCGCTCCCGTTTGGAGCTCGAACCGCGTGGCATTACCGCTCACTTCCTTTCACTTCAGTGAACGAGTACCCACACTGCCAACAATCAGGGCATACCGCATGCTCAGTGCTCCAGGCGGGCAACGCGCCCCTTCTCCCCGGCGGCCCAGCAGGCTTGGTCCGGGGTGCAGTCGACGGTGTCGTAGGAGCCCGTGTCGACCGTGCGCCAGGTGCGGCCGCCGTCCGTGGTGAGGTCGGTGCCGGTGGGGCCGACCGCGAGGGCGGCGCTGCGGCTGTGCGGGAGCCAGGCGACACCGGAGCGGTAGGCGGCCGGGGGCATGGCGGCGGGGCGCCAGGCGCGGCCGCCGTCGGCGGTGCGGGCGGCGGCCCGCGGTGAGGGCTGATCCGGGCGGAAGTCGCCGCCGACGGCGAGACCGTGGGTGCGGTCGCGGAAGGCCAGGGCGAAGACTCCCCGGGCCGGGTCGCCCGCCGGGAGAGGGGTGTCGGTGGCCGTCCAGGTGAGTCCCCGGTCGGCGGAGTGCAGGACACGCGCGCGTGCGGCCCCGCCGGTGGCGAGCCAGACGTCCTTCGGTCCGGAGGTGACCAGGCACTGGCCGCTCGCCGCGAATCCGGCCTCCCCCTCCTGCGCGGGCGGCATGCCCTCGCTCGGCAGCACCCTCCAGGTACGGCCGCCGTCGCCGGTGGACAGGATGCGGAACCTGCCGTCCACCGGGTCGCTCATCGCGAGGCCGTGGCGGTGGTCGAAGAAGGCCATGCAGTCGTAGAAGGCCTTCGGGTCGGTGTTGCGGAAGGACTCCGTCCAGGTCGTGCCGCCGTCGTCGGTGCGGTACACGCGGGACGCCTCGCCCTCGCCGATGGCCAGGACGACGGCCCGGCGCGCGTCGAACGCCTCGACGTCCCGGAACTGCAACTCCGCCGCGCCCGGGGGCGAGACGTTCCGCCAGGTGGCGCCGCCGTCCGTGGTGCGCAGGACGGTGCCGCCGGTCCCGGCGGCCCAGGCGGTGTTCCGGCTGACGGCGGCCAGCCCGCGGAACCGCGCGTCCGGAGTGCCGGTGTCCTTGAGCTGCCAGTGCGGCACGCGGCGCTCCGGCTCGTGGGCCTGTGCCGGTGCGGCGGTCAGGGCGGCCAGTGCCGCCGCACACGCCGTCGCCGCAACCGTCCCGCGCCATGTTCGTCCCGTGCGTCGCGTGCTCCCCAAGCGCCTCATGGGCGGGGAAGCTAGCCCACCGCCCGGGTGCCGTCCAGACGGCCTCACGGGTGCCGCGGGCGTTCCGCCGGGCGCCACAAGTGCCTTTCGCGGCGCACGAGGAGAGCCACGTCACTCCTGTGCATGAACACGGTGACAGAGGTCACTCGCCCTTCGTGTGCACGGATTGGCTGATTCCGTCGTCTCTTCCAGTGCCCGGCCTCATCCGCCCGGAAGTGTCCGTCGCCGTCACAAGGGAGCAAGGCGTTGTCCATCGTCATCGAGCAGCCCGTGGAGGCCCGCCTCGTCGCCGCCGCGCCGCGTATGCCGAGCATTCCCGCGACGCTGCACTACGACCGGCGTGACCCGTTCGCCGTCCGCATGACCTTCCCCGCCCCGGCCACGCTGGAGGGCGTCGAGGTCTGCTGGACCTTCTCCCGCGAGCTGCTCGCCGCGGGCCTGAAGGGTTCCGAGGGCCACGGCGACGTACGCGTGCGACCGTACGGGTACGACCGCACCGTGCTGGAGTTCCACGCCCCGGAGGGGACCGCCGTGGTGCATGTCCGCTCCAGCGAGGTGCGCCGGTTCCTGGAGGCCACGAGCGAGCTCGTGCCCGTCGGCCTGGAGCACCTCCAGCTGGATCTGGACCACGGCCTCGCCGAGCTGATGCGCGACGCGTGCTGAGCTGACGCGCCCGGGACGGCGGGGACGCGGTCAGGGCGAGGCCGGTGCCGCCATCGCCGCGGACAGCGCCGTGCGCACCTCGCGCACGACGGTCACCAGCCCGGGCGAGGCCGCCCCGGCGCGCCCGGTCAGCTCCTCGACGCGCCGCGCGCGGGCGACGTGATCCTGGCCGAGGACGTCCGCCGCGGCGGCGAGGGCGACGACCGCCGCGTCCCGCTCGGCGACCTCGGCGACCGGTGACGGCCCCTGGAGGACCTGCCGCGCCTCCGCCCGCAGCGCGTCCACGACGGCGGCGCGCTCCAGCGCGTACTCCACGGACGGGAACACGCCGAGGACCCGCTTCCTCTCCGCCCGCAGCCACCCCTCGGCCACCAGCTGCTCGCGCACGGCGTCGAGGGTCACCCGCGCCCGCAGCGTCACCCACGTCCGCCAGGGGTGCGGGAACGACTCGCGGACGAGTTCCAGCAGCCCGTCGAGGACCGCGTCACCCGCGGCCGCGTCCAGGTCGACCGGCGTGGCGATGCCGTCCTCGTCGGTGAGCAGGCCGCGCTGGGCCAGTTCGGTGAGGGCGCCGGCGCGTACGAGGTCGGACAGGCGGGCGGTGCCGGTGGCCGTCGGCCCTCCGGTGTCCCAGGCCAGCAGGCAGAGCCGGGCCGGCAGCGAGAGCGGGCCGTGGGGCACGGGGCCTCCTCGGGGCGGGGAGATCGGGCTTCACGTTAATCCGTTGACAGGCTCCACGCCCGTTCCTACGGTGTACAGCGGTCCTGTTGCCGTCGATTGGAGAAGGACGTTGCTCGTCTGAGGTCCTGAGACACCGCCTCACACCGCTTTGGTGTGTGCGCCGCGTGCGACCTCGGCGATCGAGCCGTCCTCCGGTACAGGGCTTTTCTCATGCCCGTGGAGCCCCTCTCTCCTGGTCGCAGGTGTCTCGACACGCGCTTGCCCCTGTCTGCTTCGAGCAACCGCGAGTGAGGCCCACATGTCTACTTCCGTCACTGTCACATCTCTTTCGTTCACCTGGCCCGACGGCTCCCCCGTCTTCGAGGGCCTGGACGTCGCGTTCGGCCCCGGCCGGACCGGCCTGGTCGGCGTCAACGGCTCGGGGAAATCGACCCTGTTGAAGCTGATCGCCGGTGAACTCACCCCGGCCGACGGCACCGTGCGCGTGGCCGGCGAGGTCGGATACCTCCCGCAGAACGTCACGCTCGACACCGCCCTGCGCGTCGACGAGGCGCTCGGCATCGCCGACCGGCGGGCGGCGCTGCACGCCATCGAGGCCGGCGACGTGTCCGAGGCGCACTTCGAGACCGTCGGCGACGACTGGGACGTGGAGGAGCGCGCCCTGGCCACCCTCGGCGAACTCGGGCTCGGACACGTCGAGTTGGACCGCACCATCGGCGAGGTGTCGGGCGGCGAGTCGGTCCTGCTGCGGCTGGCCGCGCTGCTGCTGCACCGGCCCGACGTGCTGCTGCTCGACGAGCCGACCAACAACCTCGACCTCTACGCCCGCAGGCGGCTGTACGCGGCCGTGCAGTCCTGGCCGGGCGTGATGGTCGTCGTCAGCCACGACCGGGAACTGCTGGAGCTCGTCGACCAGATCGCCGATCTGCACGCCGGCGAGATCACCTGGTACGGCGGCAACTACTCCGCCTACGAGGAGGCCCTCGCGATCGAGCAGGAGGCAGCCGAGCGCATGATGCGCGTCGCCGAGGCCGACTTCCGCAAGCAGAAGCGCGAACTGGCCGACGCCCAGGTCAAACTGGCCCGCCGCAAGCGGTACGGGCAGAAGATGTGGGACCAGAAGCGCGAGCCGAAGATCGTCATGGGGGCGCGCAAGCGCGCGGCGCAGGAGTCCGCGGGCAAGCACCGGATCATGCACGAGGAGAAGCTCGCCGAGGCCCGGGAGCGACTCGACGAGGCGGTGGAGGCCGTACGGGACGACGACGAGATCCGCGTCGACCTGCCGTACACGGCGGTGCCGCCGGGGCGTACGGTCCTCACGCTCCAGGATGTCGGGCTCCGCTACGGCGGACGGGTGACGGGCGGTTTCGAGCTGCGCGGCCCCGAGCGGGTCGCGTTGATCGGGCGCAACGGCGCGGGCAAGACCACGCTGCTGCGCACGATCACCGGGGAGCTGCCCCCGGAGGCGGGCGAGGTGACGGCGCACGTCCCGCTGCGGTTCCTGCCGCAGCGGCTCGACGTCCTCGACGGGGAGCTGACGGTCGCCGAGAACGTGGCCCGGTTCGCGCCGGGCGCCACCAACAACCGGGTCCGGGCGCGGCTGGCCCGCTTCCTGTTCCGGGGCGCCCGGGCCGACCAGAAGGCGGAGACGCTGTCCGGCGGCGAACGCTTCCGGGCCGCGCTGGCCGCGCTGATGCTGGCCGAGCCCGCGCCGCAGCTGCTCATGCTGGACGAGCCGACGAACAACCTCGACATGGCCAGCGTGCGGCAGCTGACCACGGCCCTGGAGTCGTACGAGGGGGCGCTGATCGTGGCCAGTCACGACCTGCCGTTCCTGGAGTCGATCGGCATCACGCGCTGGCTGGTGCTGGAGGACGGAGAACTGAGGGAAATCACGTCAGAAGCTGTCGGGTATACCGCCTAGCGTCGCGTGCATGCCCGCATTCATCACCCTGACCGGAGCCCGCGAGAACAACCTCAAGGACGTCACCCTCCGCATCCCGAAAGGCCGGCTGACCGTGTTCACCGGCGTTTCGGGGTCGGGGAAGTCGTCGGTCGTCTTCGACACGATCGCGGTGGAGTCGCAGCGCCAGCTGAACGAGACGTATCCGTGGTTCGTCCGCAACCGGCTGCCCAAGTTCGAGCGGCCGCACGCGGACGGCATGGAGGACCTCACCCCCGCGATCGTCGTCGACCAGCGGCCGGTCGGCGGCCACTCCCGGTCGACGGTCGGCACCATGACGGACGTCTACTCGGTGATCCGGGTGCTGTTCTCCCGGCACGGCACCCCGAGCGCCGGACCGGCCACGGCGTACTCGTTCAACGACCCGTCGGGCATGTGCCCCGAGTGCGACGGCCTCGGCCGTACGGTACGGCCCGACTGGGACCGCATCCTGGACCCGGACCGCTCCCTGGCCGACGGGGCGGTCCGCTTCCCGCCGTTCGCCGCGGGGACCTGGCAGGGGCAGGCGTACACCAACAGCCCCGACCTGGACCCGGACAAGCCCGTGGGGCGGTTCACCGCCGCCGAGCGGGAGTTCCTGATGCGCGGGCGGCCCGGCAGCAAGGTCACCGTCAACGGCAGCGGCGGCACCTGGACCACCGAGTACGAGGGGCTCGCCGACCGCTTCGAGCGGCTGTACCTGAAGCGGGACCTGTCGGGCATGAGCCAGAAGACCCGCGACCTGGTCCGGGAGTTCCTGGCCGAGGGCACCTGCCCGGCCTGCCGGGGAGCACGGCTCAACGCGGCGGCGCTCGCGACCCGGATCGACGGCCGGTCCATCGCCGACTGCACCCGCATGCAGGTCACGGACCTGATCTCCGTACTGAAAGAGATCGACGACCCGGTGGCGGGGCCGGTCGCGGGGGCGGCCGTGGCCGCGCTGGAGCGCATCGAGGCGATCGGCCTCGGCTATCTCAGCCTCGACCGGGAGACGGCCACGCTCAGCGGCGGGGAGGGGCAGCGGCTGAAGACGGTGCGGCACCTCGGGTCCAGCCTGACCGGCATGACGTACATCTTCGACGAGCCGAGCGTCGGACTGCACCCGCGCGACGTGGGCCGACTCGGCGATCTGCTGCTGCGGCTGCGCGACAAGGGCAACACCGTGCTGGTCGTGGAGCACGACCCGGACGTCATCGCGCTGGCCGACCACGTCGTCGACATGGGGCCGGGGGCCGGCGCCGAGGGCGGCACGGTGGTGTTCGAGGGGACGCCGCGGGAGCTGGCCGCGTCCGGCACGCTCACCGGGCGCTGCCTGCGCAGGCGTACGGCGGTCAAGGAGGAGGTGCGCCGGCCCACCGGCGAGCTGTGGGTCAAGGGCGCCGACCGGCACAACCTGCGGGACGTGACCGTACGGTTCCCGACCGGGGTGCTGACAGCGGTGACCGGGGTCGCCGGGTCGGGAAAGAGCACCCTGGTCGGGGAGTTCACCGACGCCCACGAGGAGGCCGTGGTCGTCGACCAGTCGGCGATCGGGATCTCGGGCCGGTCCACCCCGGCGACCTACCTGGGGATCATGGACACGGTACGGAAGATCTTCGCCCGCGAGACGGGAGCCGAGGCGGGCTCGTTCAGCTTCAACTCCAGCGGGGCCTGCGGCACGTGCGAAGGCCGGGGCCTCATCTACACCGACCTCGCCTTCATGGACCCGGTGACGACGACCTGCCACGACTGCGAGGGGCGGCGCTTCAAGGAGGAGGTGCTGCGGCTGACTGTCCGCGGCCGGTCCATCGCCGACGTCCTGGAGATGACCGCGGAGCAGGCACTCGGCTTCTTCGACGACACGGGCGTACGGCGCCGGCTGCGCGCCCTGCGGGACGTCGGACTGACGTATCTGACGCTCGGCCAGCCCCTCTCGACGCTGTCCGGCGGTGAGCGGCAGCGCATCAAACTGGCCACGCGGCTGCACCGCACGGGCGCGGTCTACGTGCTCGACGAACCGACGACCGGCCTGCACATGGCGGACGTGGCGGGACTCGTCGCCCTGCTGGACCGGCTGGTCGACGAGGGCAACACGGTCATCGTCGTCGAACACAACCTGGACGTCGTGGCCCGGGCCGACTGGGTGATCGATCTCGGCCCGGACGGCGGCAGGGACGGCGGTGCGGTCGTCTTCGAGGGGACGCCGCGGCAACTCCTGGAGGCGGACGGGTCGTTCACCGCGGAGCATCTGCGGCGGGCAGTCCGGGCGGAGATCAGCGTGCCGGCGTGAGCTCGCCGGTGAGCCGTACGCCCGGGTGGGCCCTGTTGCTGACGACGGCGAGGCGGGGGCCGTGCGGATCGTGCTGCCACTGCCCGCCGACCAGCGGGAGGAGGGCGATGTTGGGGGTCGGCCCCCGGGTCCAGTCGAGGCGGCCGGCGATGGTGTCGAGGCTGGTGCCGGCGAGGGCCCGCGCGACGGACGCCCGGTCGGCGGGGTCGTCCGCGACCGTGAGGGCGTGGTGGGCGGTCTCCAGGAGGGCGTGGGCCAGGCCGAGGGGCTGGAGCCAGGCGGCTCCGGTGTCCCGCCGGTAGGCGTCGGCGAGCTCGGCGCAGGTGGTGCCGTCGAGGCCGGAGCGGTAGGGGTGGTCCGGGCTCCAGTACACGAGAGTGGCCACACGCGCGTCGGCGAGTTCGCCGTGGACGTCCGGGGCGGGGGTGGTGTGGGTGTGCGGGTAGGTCAGCCAGCGCGAGCAGGTGATCAGCCGCGGCCGCACCCCCGCCGCACGGGCCTGGCGGTGGAACAGGGCCAGGTCGGTGGCGGTGGCGGCGCTGGTGACAAGGTCGGCGCCCTGCTCCCGCATGCGCTCGACCTGGGCGCGGAAGCTGTCGGCCGGTTCCCGGTAGGCGCCGAGGTCGACCAGGGTGTGCCCGCGTGGGGACGTCACCGGGGCGAAGCCGTACCGGTCGTGGCGCAGCAGCGCGCCCTGGAGGTCGTCGTTCCACAGGCATCCGACGGCGCCCCGGCCGTCGACGCGCTCCCACAGGTCGGCGAAGACGGCGGCGATGTCGTCCAGCCCCCACGCGAAGTGGTACGTCCACCGGAACCGGTGCCCGGGCCCGGCCCCGCGGGTGTGGACGTACGCCTGCCACGGGAACGTGGTCGACACACAGGGGACCCCGGCCTGTTCGCAGGCGTCGGTGACGGCGGGCAGGACCCGGGTCCCGGCCATGGTGAGCACGAGGTGCGCGCCATCGGCCTCGGCCAGGTCACGCACCGCCCGCCGGGCCGCGTCCGGATCCGAGCGGCTGTCGCGCACGGCGACGGTCACGTCGTAGCGGCGGCTGCCGTTGCGGACGTGCGCCAGCCGGGGTGCGAGTCTGCGCAGGACGTACGACAGCGGTGACCCGAGAGGGGCCAGCCGGCCCGTCAACGGCGCGACCACGCCCACACACAAGGAAGTCGACGACACCGAGGCCCCTCTCTCTCCGCCGCTGTGGCTGCTCAGTGGCCGGAACGGTCCTTGGTGACACAGGTGGTCGTGCTGAACACCGCGACCGTCTCGTTGCCGCAGTTGTTGCTGTGGCCCGAGGCGTTCCGGGCGAAGAGCAGGTTGGACAGGACGCCGCCGCTGGGGCCCGCCTGGTCGCCGCCGCCCCTGCTGTCGTCCTCGGTCACACAGGTGCGCTCCTTGAAGAGCGCCACCTTGCCGGTGCCGCAGAGGTTGGCGTGGCCGGAGGAGTTCCTGCCGGAGACGTTGGAGAGCACTCCGCCCGCCCCCGCGTCGCCGTCCCCGGCATGGGCCGTGGCCATGCCGGCGGGAACAGCCATCAGCATCCCCACGATCGAGGCCACTACCGCCATGCGCCGCGTGCCGTACATCTGTGTCGGTTTCCTTCCGCTGGATCGATCGCCGGCCGGTTCGGCCGGAGCACTACGACTAACGACCCGCCGGAAGATCGACACGGCCTCGGCGAGGTGAATGATCTGCCTGACCGTTGATCAGGTACTCCGACGGAATGCCGGAGGCGGGGGTGTTGACACCTCGAGGCGGTGGCGCGGAGGCCCACGTGGGGTGGTCGAGGCCCGGGGCTCCCCTCCCCCGGGGGTGTCCTCTGCCCCGTTCGCCCTGCATGATGGTCGGCCGACGCCCGATGCGCTCCGGCCGATCCCGGAAGCTCCGTCGGTGCGGTCCAGACACGTCCCATCCGATACGGAGTCACGCTCGTGCCCAGCAAGAAGGCCCTCGTCCGCCGCCCCAGCCCGCGCCTTGCCGAAGGGCTGGTGACGCACATCGAGCGGGAGAGGGTCGACGCCGACCTCGCGGTCGAGCAGTGGGAAGCGTACGTGGCGGCCCTGCGCACGCACGGCTGGGACACCATCGAGGTGGACCCGGCCGACGACTGCCCGGACTCGGTGTTCGTCGAGGACACGGTCGTGATGTACAAGAACGTGGCGCTGATCGCCCGGCCGGGCGCCGAGTCGCGGCGTGCGGAGACCGCCGGGGTCGAGGAGGCCGTGGCCGGTCTGGGCTGCTCGGTGAACTGGATATGGGAGCCGGCCACCCTGGACGGCGGCGACGTACTGAAGATCGGCGACACCGTCTTCGTGGGCCGGGGCGGGCGCACCAACGCCGCCGGCGTCCAACAGCTGCGCGCCGCGTTCGAGCCGCTGGGCGCGCGGGTCGTCGCCGTACCCGTGAGCAAGGTGCTGCACCTGAAGTCGGCGGTCACGGCGCTGCCCGACGGGACGGTCATCGGGCACATCCCGAAGATGGACGCGCCGTCGCTGTTCGCGCGCTTCCTGCCGGTGCCGGAGGAGGCCGGGGCGCACGTCGTGCTGCTCGGCGGCGACAAGCTGCTGATGGCGGCGAGCGCGCCGAAGACCGCGGAGCTGTTCGCGGACCTCGGGTACAAACCGGTCGTCGTGGACATCAACGAGTTCGAGAAGCTCGAGGCATGTGTGACATGCCTCTCGGTGCGGCTGCGGGAGCTGTACGTCTGATCACCCGAGCGGGGCCGCCCCTCCGGCCGCCGACCTGCGGCTCCGGAGGGCGGGGCGGCCATACGAGCGACACCGCTGATCAGCGGCCTTTACAGCGCCCTTAACCTACGGCATCGTAACCTACGGAAACGTAGCCTACGATTCCGTAGGTTGCCGCACACCGCTCATACGCATGTCCCCCTGGAGAGTCCATGACGATCACCACTCCCCACCTCGGCAGCCCCGCCGGCGCCTGGACCGACGCTCAGCTGCTGTACGCACTGGAGGAAGTGGTCGAGAAGGAGCTCAACCGGCATCTGAAGGTCGCCAAGGACTGGATGCCGCACGAGTACGTGCCGTGGAGCGACGGGCGCAACTTCCCCGGCCTGTTCGAGGACGGCGAGGCCTGGGAGAAGGAGCAGTCCAAGGTCACCGAGATCGGCCGCATCGCGCTGGTCGTCAACCTGCTGACCGAGGACAACCTGCCGAGCTACCACCACGAGATCGCGTCGCTGTTCGGCCGCGACGGCGCCTGGGGCACCTGGGTGCACCGCTGGACCGCGGAGGAGGGCCGGCACGGCATCGTGATGCGCGACTACCTGCTCACCTCGCGCGCGGTGGACCCGGACAAGCTGGAGCAGTTCCGGATGTCCCACATGAGCGAGGGCTTCGAGTCGGACAACCGCCACTCGATGCTGCACTCGGTGGCCTACGTCGCCTTCCAGGAGCTGGCCACCCGCATCTCGCACCGCAACACCGGCCACCAGTCCGGCGATCCGGTCTGCGACCGCATGCTGACCCGCATCGCGACCGACGAAAACCTGCACATGGTCTTCTACCGCAACCTGCTCAAGGCGGCCTTCGAGCTCGCCCCCGATCTGACGATGCAGGCCGTGCGGGACGTGGTCGTGAACTTCCGGATGCCCGGCCACGGCATCCCCGGCTTCGAGCGGGCCGCCGCGCAGATGGCCATCGGCGAGGTCTACAACCTGCGCATCCACCACGACGACGTCCTCCAGCCCGTGCTGCGCTTTCTGAAGATCATGGAGATCGACGGCCTGGGCACCGAGGGCCGCAAGGCGCAGGAGGAGCTCGGCCTGTACATGGACGGCCTGGACTCCGAGGCGTCGAAGTTCGACGAGAAGCTCGCCGCCCGCAAGGCCCGCATGGCGGCCCGCGCCGCCGGCGCCTGACGCCGACCCGGCACACCCGGCACGTACGACTGCGAGGCCCCGACCGACACGAGCGGTCGGGACCTCGCGGCATCCGGTGCGCCCGCGCGGGCGATTCGGGTGAACAGCGCATCGCAACCCCGGGATGAACGGCACGTCACGCGCTCGGCGCGGACCATGACGACCCCGGGAACATCGCGTGCCGATCCTTGTGGGGTTATTACTTGAGCCTTCAATATCAGTCGCGCCCGGCCGGATATCCCCCGCCGGGGACCATGAGCGCGACTGGAGACCCCCCATGTCCCTTGCCGAGAAGATTCGGAGAACGTCCCGCGTCCGCACGGCCGCCCTCGCCCTGGGCACCGCCGTCGCCCTGACCGTCGGCCTGGCCGGCAGCGCCCAGGCCGCCCTGCTGACGCCCTTCCCCTCCATGGGCGGCAGCGCCCCGAAGCAGGAGATGTTCCAGCCGTTCTTCGACTACGACTCGAACGGCTGCTATCCCGCGGCGGCCGTCGACGCGAGCGGCAGGCTGAACGGCGGCCTGAACCCCTCCGGAGCGCTCAACGGCGGCTGCGGGCGGGACCACCTCGGCAGGGCGAACACCTACTCGCGGGCCAAGTGCGACCCGGGCACCGGCTGGTGCGGCATCGTCTACACGCTCTACTTCGAGAAGGACCAGGGCAACGTGGTCCTCGACATCGGGCACCGGCACGACTTCGAGGCCGCCGTGGTCTGGTACCACGGCAACGACGAGTGGCCGAGCTACGTGTCCGTCTCCGCCCACGGCGACTACACCACCAAGCGGTTCAACGACGTGGAGCGGGAGGGCAGGCGCTTCAAGGTCGTGTACCACAAGGACGGCGAGTTCGGCACGCACGCGTTCCGCTTCGCGAAGGCGGGCGAGACCGCGGAGGCCTGGGGCGACGGCGGCTGGGACAGGCCCGCGCTGGTCCCCTACGACACCCTGCGGAGCCAGAACCGGACGGCCTGGAACGCGCTGGCGAACTCGGACTGGGGCCAGGCCAACTTCCCGCTCCAGGACCGGGGCGACCGCTTCCGGCAGACCCTGAACGAGGCCAAGCCGGCCGGCATCGGCTTCAACGCCTGGAGCTGACCCCGGCAGCCCGGACCGCGGCCCCCCGGCGGGAGACTCTTCCCCTGTCCGCCGGGGGGCCGCGTCCGTGCGGCTAGCGCGACGTACGCCGCAGCTCCAGCCGCTCCTTCTCCGACAGACCACCCCAGACGCCGAAGCGCTCGTCGTTGTTCATCGCGTACTCGAGGCAGGCCGCGCGGATCGGGCACAGACCGCAGATCCGCTTGGCCTCCCGCACCGAGCTGCCGGGCTCGGGGAAGAAGAAGTCCGCCCCGGTCTGCGCGCACAACGCCTCCTGCTGCCAGGCGAGTTCGGGCGAGGTGATGGTGTCGGTGTGCATGCCGGAAGCGTTCCGGGCGGTACAAAACGTTCGATCAACGCGGGATCAACACGGCGTTCACGGGCCTCCGGCCGGCCTCGATGGTCGCCTGCCGGACGAACCCGCGCACGGCGGCGCGCGGGAACGAGTGAAAGGGGTCCGGCTCCGTGGCGCTCCGGCGGCGGTTGTCAGTGGGTGGTGCGAGACTCGGCAGAGCAGACGACGGGACCCCTGCGCGAGGAGGGCGACGATGCTCACCACCCGTTTTGTCACCGGCGCACCGAACTGGATCGATCTCGGCACACCCGACATCCAGGGCGCCGCCGCCTTCTACGGCGGCCTGTTCGGCTGGCGGTTCCAGCCGGGCGGACCCGAGGTCGGCGGCTACGGGCTCTTCCAGCTCGGCGGCAGGACCGCCGCCGGCGGCATGCAGACCACCCCGGAGCAGGGCCCGCCCTCCTGGACGGTGTACTTCCAGGCCCCGGACGCGGACGCCACGGCGAAGACGGCCGAGCAGGCCCGCGGCTCGGTGCTGACGCAGCCCATGGACGTGCAGGACCTGGGCCGTATGGCCATCCTCGCCGACCAGGCCGGGGTGCCCTTCGGCCTGTGGCAGCCGGGCCGGAACAAGGGCCTGGAGGTCGTCCAGGAGCCCGGCTCGCTGTGCTGGCTCGAGCTGTACACGGCGGACGTCCCGGCGGCGGCCGCCTTCTACCACTCCGTGCTCGGCCTGGAGACCTTCGCCGTCGACTTCCCCGGCGGCACCTACACGACGTTCAACCCCGCCGGGGAGGGCGAGGACGCCATGTTCGGCGGTGTCGTACCGCTGTCCGACGCCCCGGGCGAGGAGGAGGCTTACTGGCTGCCGTACTTCGAGGTCACGGACACGGACGCGATCGTCGCCCGGGCCCAGGAGCTGGGCGGCACGGTCCGCATGCCCGCCACGGACATCCCGGACGTGGGCCGCGTCGCCAAGCTCACCGACCCGTACGGGGCGCGCTTCGCGGTGCTGCGCAGCGAGCCGCAGCAGGGCTGAGCCTGGCGCCTCGCGGGTGTGCGGGGTGTCCTAGGCTGCCGGGATGTTCACCCAGCGCAGGGCCCGGCGAGAGCGGGAGAAGCAGCACGTCCTGTCCCTACGGCTCCGGTCGTCCGAGGCGGAGATCCGAGCCGCCGCGGCGGCGGAGATCGCCCGGGTGCGGGACCGGGAGTGGGCGGTGCGGGAGCTGGCCCAGGCGCTCGACCGGGAGCCGTCGCCGGACGCCTTCTCCGATCTCGTGCCCCCCTTCTGCGACGCGGTCTGCCGCGACCGGAGCACCCGCGAGCGCCTGGAGCAGGTGTTCGCGGCGCACGCCGACGCCCCCGCCGCGCTCGTGCGCGCCTGGACGGCGTTTCTGGCGGAGTACACGGGGGGCGTCGCCGTGGAGTCGGTCGACGACGACTTGGCGGACGAGGTGCGCCGACGGCTCCGGCGCCTGAGTGCGCAGGGCTTGAGCCCCGGCGAGCTGCCCGGGATGCCGGCGGGTTCCTTCGCGTACGACGTCACGCTCAGCACGGCCGTGGACCTGCTGCACGGTGCCGTGCGCCGCTGCCGACCGTTGGACGCCGACGAGGCGGAACGCGTCCGCAAGGAGATCCGCGGCACCCTGGAGCGGTGTCTGAAGCATCCGGCGAACAGTGAGGAGCGCTCGGAGTTGCTGGTCCCGCTGTGTGAGCGTCCCGACGAGGAGTCCTGGGCCGACCGCTCCCTGGCCGTCCTGTGCGTCGAAGAGGCGCTCGCCCTGTGCCGGAGCGGGGAACCGGCGAGGGTCGCCCTGGGTGTCGAGGCGCTCCATTGCATGTACGTCCTCAACGAGGTGCTGTGTCCTGCCGCGGTGCGCGAGACGCTCGACCGTCTCCGTGTGGCGGAGCGGGACCCCTTCACCTTCAGCGAGGCGCTGTACTGCTACGCCGCGGTTCATGCGGACCGGCCGCTGGACGACCCGCCGGTCGAGTTCTTCCTCTCGGCGATCGGCCATCCCGATCCGCTGGTGCGGGCGGCCGCCGCTGCCGGGCTGGACACCGTGGGGTCGGGGCTGCCCCAGGAGACGCGCGCCGTCGCCGCGCTGATCGAGGCTCTGGACCAGGATCCGGACGCCGAGGTCGTGTGGTGCGCCGCGAGCGCCCTCTCCTGCATCTCCTGCGACGACGAGGCCAACTCCCGGGCGGCGTCGGCCGCTCTGGCCCGCCACACCGCGGCGACCGACCCGCGCGTGCGCGCCGCCGTCGTGGCAGGGGCGCTGCGCCGGGCCGAGCCGGGAGCCTTCGAGCACCTGGCCGCCGAGCTCCGGCGACCCGACGTCGACCACTCGTTCGTCTCCGTCGCCCACACCCACCCCTACGGGCTGTCCGGCTCCGAACGTGCCAAACTGACCCGCCTGTTGGAGCGGCTGCGGCAGAGCGGCTGGGCCGGCCTTGCCGCCGACGACGACGTCCCGGACGCCGAGTCCCGAGCCCTGATGATCGACCTGGCCCTCGGCGCCTTGCGCACGACCTAGGGGGTGTACGCGTAACCGCTCTACGCGGAAGCCCGCCGCACCAGCGTCGTCGGCAGGACCACGCTGGACGGCCTGCCGGCTACGCCCTCGCGGGGAGCGCCCCGGTCCAGGCCGCGCAGGAGCAGGCGGGCCATCAGGCGGCCCATCTCCTCGATGTCCTGACGGACCGTCGTGAGGGGC
The DNA here is from genome assembly GCF_014651035.1 of Streptomyces lomondensis. Lineage (GTDB taxonomy): Bacteria > Actinomycetota > Actinomycetes > Streptomycetales > Streptomycetaceae > Streptomyces > Streptomyces lomondensis. Next base: position 370,044 of record NZ_BMWC01000003.1, on the reverse strand, counting down.
GGGTCGGTCTGCTCCGCGACGGGCTGCATGTCGTCGAAGCCGATCACGGCCACGTCGTCGGGCACCCGCCGTCCGGTCTCCCGCAGGACGCGCAGGGCCCCCGAGGCCGTGAGGTCGTTGGCGGCGAACACCGCGTCGACGTCCGGGCAGCGGTCGAGGAGTTCGCGCATCGCCCGCTCGCCGCCGGCCGGGGTGAAGTCGGCCTCGGCGATCAGCCGTGGGTCGGCGTCCACCATGACGTCCCGGTAGCCGTCGAGCCGGTCCACCGCCGAGGTCTGGTCGAGGGCGCCGGTGATGTGCGCGATGCGGGTGCGGCCGAGACCGGCGAGGTGGCGGACGGCGTCTCGGGCGCCGCCGCGGTTGTCGCTGTCGACGTACACCACACCGCGCCGGTCGCCGCTCCAGCCGGGCCGCCCGCCGAAGACGGTGGGGACGCCGGCCCGCTGGATCAGCTCCGGCAGCGGGTCGTCCAGGTGCAGGGAGAAGACCAGGGCCCCGTCGACATGGCCGCCCGCGAGATACCGGCCGACCCGGGCGTGGTCGTCCCGGCCCTCCGTGAGCAGCAGCACGAGCTGGTTGTCGTGGGCCGTCAGCTCCTTGCTGATGCCGCGCAGCTGGAGCGCGAAGAACGGGTCGGCGAACACGCGGGTCTCCGGTTCGGCGACGACGACCGCGACCGCGTCGTGCCGCCGGGTCACCAGGGAGCGGGCCGCCTGGTTGGGCACGTAGCCGAGCTCGTCCACCGCTTTGCGCACGCGCTCGACGAGGTTGTCCCGCACCCCGTCCCCGCCGTTGACCACGCGGGACACCGTGGCCCGCGACACACCGGCCCGGGCGGCCACGGCCTCCAGGGTGGGACGCGGCGCTGTGTCGGTCACTTCGGGGCTCCTCACCTGCGGTTGCGGATCAGGATAGCCCCGGTGCCGCACACTGGTGAGAGCGCTCTCGCGCACGCCTCGGAGAGCGGCCGCGCTCATGTGCCGGTCAGTGCTCGTGCCCGCCCCCCGGCGGCTCCTCCCCGTGCTCGTGCGGGTCGTACCCGGGAATCGTGCCGTCCGGCTTCTTCACGAGGAACAGCCCCACCATCCCCATGTCGGAGTGGCTCTGCACATGGCAGTGGTACATCCAGGCACCGGCCCCGACCCCCTCCCCCGCGATCACCTGGAAGCCGAAGGAGTCCGCCGGGCCCGTGATCTTGTTGTCGATGACCTGGCTGGGGTCGTCGGGGCCGGTCAGCATGCCGGTGCGGTTGTCCGCCCAGCGGTGACCGTGCATATGGAACGTGTGGTAGAACTCGCCGTGCGTGATCACGACGAACTCGACGCGATCCCCCACCGTGGCCTCGAAGTTCGGTCCGGTGTGCGGCGGCCTGTTGTTGATGAGCATGTCGTTGAAGACGACCGTGTGCGTCCGGTCGGGCAGGACGTCGCCCTTGCGGCGGACGATGACCGGGCCGTACAGGCCCTTCTGGAGCCCCTGCGTGCCGTGGTCCGTGCCGACGACGTGGTCGTGGTAGTGCCAGTAGCCCGCGCTGCCCGCCCGCCAGGTGCCGTCCTTGCGGCGGCCGGGGGCGTGGGTGCGCCAGGTGTAGGTGCGCGTGCCGCCCGGCTCGACATGACTGCGGTTCAGCTTGGTGCCGTCGCTGGTGATCTCGTAGTCCAGGCCGTGGACGTGCAGGCTCACCGGCACGTCCATGGTGTTCTCGAACTCGATGTGCAGGGTGTCGCCCTCGTTGAGCTCGATCAGCGGGCCGGGGACGGTCGCCTTGCCCTTCTCCAGGCCGTAGCCCAGCTGGCCGCCGGCGAGCTTCTCGGCGTACAGCTTGATGCGCTTCACCTCGCCTCCGGCGGGTGCCGTCTTCGCCGGTCCGTCGGCGCTGATGGCCTCCGGCGCCACGGACAACGATGTCGCGACGGCCGCGCCGCCCAGCAGGACCCGCCGGTTGAAGCTGCGTCTGTCCATGCGGAACTCCCCACCCTGGTAAGGCTTTTACGGAGACGTACCTGTGATGAACCTGTGAGACGGTACCGGCCGCGCTCCCGTTTCTCCACACTCAAGACAAAGTTGGTGCCATCCCGGTCATAGGTATTGGCGAGACATGCAAAGGGGTTTAGCTTCCTTGGCGGTGTTGCTGTGACCGAGGAGGTGCCCATGCACTTACGAGGGTTGAGCAAGGGAAGACGTGTCTGGGCGGCCTCCGTGGCCGCCGGAGCCGTGACCGCCGGGCTGCTGTCGGGTCCGGCCGCGAGCGCGCGGCCGTATCCGGAACCGCCGCTGACAACGATGTCGATCAAGTCGCCACCGGGCGCCGCGAACGTACGGGTGCTGATCTTCCACGGTTCCGCGGCCGGGGAGGAGTCGCCGGTCGTGAACGCCGGGATCGAGGCCATCGAGGACATCGGGCTGTCGGGTCCCGCGAACCGCCGCTTCAAGGTTCAGGCCACGGGCGACGCCTCGGTGTTCACGGACGAGACGAGGCTCGGCCGCTTCAACGCGATCGTGTTCCTCACCGGCGGGGGCGACGTCCTCGACCCGGAGCAGGAGGCGGGCCTGGAGGCGTACATGGAGGCCGGCGGCGGGTTCGTCGGCATTCATGACGCGGCGCGCGCGGAGCCGTACTCGGACTGGTTCACCGGCCTGGTGGGGGCCCGCCCGGCCGCGTCGAGCCCGGCGGCCGTGCAGCGGGCGACCGTGGAGGTCGGCGACCGCCGCCACCCGGCGACCAAGGACCTGCCGGTGCAGTGGAAACGCCCCGACAAGTGGCTGAACTGGGTGAAGAACCCCTCGGGTGATGTCCATACGGTGGCCCGGGTGCGGGAGTCGACGTACCAGCCGGGCGCGGGCGCCAACGGCTGGGACCACCCGGTCAGTTGGTGCCGGGACTACGACGGCGGCCGCTCCTTCTACACCGGCATGGGCGGCACGGTGTCGTCGTACGACGAGGCCGACTTCCGGGCCCACCTGCGCGGTGCGCTGCTGTGGACGACCCGGCTGGAGCAGGCCGACTGCAAGGCCACCATCAACGCCCACTACGCGGCGGAGCGGCTGACCAAGCCCAACCAGCCGGGGCAGAACGACCAGATCGGCGAGCCGCACGGGCTGGTCACCGCGCCCGACGGCCGGGTCTTCTACATCGGCCGGGGCGGCGCCGACTCCTCGCAGCCCGTGATCACTGACTGGAACAACCCCGACATCGGCAAGGGCAAGGGCGAGATCCACGTCTACGACCCGAAGACCAAGCAGGTCACCCTGGCCGGCGCGCTGACCGTCTTCGGCAACAAGGGCGGCGGCGACGAGCTGGTCAAGGTCGAGGAAGGCCTGCTCGGCATCGAACTGGACCCGAAGTTCGCGCAGAACGGGTGGGTGTACCTGCACTACACGCCGCACGAGCGGATCAACCGCGAGACGCGCATGGCGGAGCGGCGGGTCTCCCGCTTCACGCTCGACCAGGCCACCAACAAGCTGGACCTGTCCAGTGAGAAGGTGCTGCTGAAGTGGCCGGTGCAGATCCACAGTTGCTGCCACGCGGGCGGCGGGATGGCCTGGGACTCCAAGGGCAACCTGTACATCGCCACGGGTGACAACAACTCCAGTGGCTTCAGCGGCGGTTACTCGGGCAACAACCCGCAGCCGAGCTACAAGGGCGTCTCCTTCGCGGACGCGCGCCGTACCGCAGGCAACACCAACAACCTCAACGGCAAGATCCTGCGCATCCACCCGGAGCCGGACGGCACGTACACGCTCCCCGAGGGCAACCTGTTCACCGGGAAGGAGACCGACGAGGGCGGCGGCAAGACGCGCGGCGAGATCTATGTGATGGGCGTACGGAACCCGGCGCGCATCTTCGTCGACACGTCGACCGACGTGCTCTACGCGGGTTGGGTCGGACCGGACGCGAGCGCGCCCTCGACGACCTGGGGACCGGCCAAGTACGACACGTTCGCCGCCATCACCGAGGCGAGCAACCGGGGCTGGCCGTACTGCATGGGCAACAAGCAGCCCTACCGCGACCGCAACCTGCCGGACCCGTCGAAGCCGCTGGGCTGGTACGACTGCGACCGCCCGAAGAACGAGTCGCCGAACAACGACGGTCTGGTCAACCTGCCGCCGGTGACCGGCAACAACATCTGGTACTCGCCGCAGGGCGGCGCGCCGGACTACCCGCGCGACGCGAACGGCGTCCCCTCGTACAAGGCGGAGGAGGCGACGTACCGGCTGCCGTGGCTCAAGGGCGGCGGCCAGGCCGCGATGAACGGGCCGGTCTACCGCTACGACACGGCGGCGGCCGACAGTGCGGTGAAGTGGCCGGCGTACTGGGACGGCAAGTGGTTCGTCGGTGACTTCTACGACGCCGACCAGCCGCGCAACGCGGTGCTGATGGACCCGAAGACGCAGGGCGACGGCGGTCTGCCGGTGCACTCGGAGTCGCTGAAGAAGATCGTGCCGGTCGGCAACGACGGCATCAGGAACCTCATGGACTGGAGGTTCGGTCCGGACGGCGCGCTGTACGTCCTCGACTACGGGCGCGGCTTCTTCACCTCGGACTCCAAGTCGGCCCTGTGGCGGGTCACCTACAAGGGCGGCGGGCCGACCCCGGCCGCCGACCAGCTGGCGAGGGGGACCGAGTGATCCGGCAGCGAAGAATCTGGGCCGCCCTGCTGGCCGCCCTGCTCGTGATGCTCGGCGTGCAGGCGATGCCCGCCGCCGGGCAGTCGGAGGCGCCGGCCGCCGAACAGGTGCTCACCTGGACGGCCGGCAACGACATCGACAAGTACCTCTCGGCGCCGGCGACGGCGGTCGCCGGCCCTGCCACGATCGTCTTCGAGAACAGTGTGGCCACCGGCAACACCACGGGCATGCCGCACACGCTGACGTTCGTGACCAGCGATCCCGAGTTCAACAACGACGTGCAGCTCAACATCCTGGCCAACCCGAACGACGCCCAGGGCGGCAAACACACCGCCCAGGTCACGCTGACGCCCGGCCGGTACTTCTACCACTGCACGATCCCCGGCCACGGCCAGATGCAGGGCATCCTCGTGGTGACCGAGGGCACCGGCGAGGACACCACGGCGCCCGAGGCGTCGGCGCACGTGAGCGGCACGCAGAACACTCAGGGCCAGTACGTCGGTTCGGCGAGCGTGATGATCCACGCCACCGACGAGGGCGGCTCCGGCGTCGACCGGATCGAGTACGCGATCGGCGACGCGGGTGCCTGGCAGCCGTACACCACGCCGGTCGTGATCGACCAGGTCGGCGACCACAAGGTCCGCTACCGGGCGTTCGACAAGGCGGGGAACGTGTCCGCCGAGAAGAGCGCCGCGTTCACGGTCGTGGCGCCGCAGTCGGACGACACCACCGCGCCGGAGACCTCGGCGACGGTGACCGGTGAGCGCAACCCGGACGGGGCGTACATCGACATGGCGACGGTCACCGTCTCCGCCTCCGACACGGGCTCCGGGGTCAACACGATCGAGTACGCGATCGGCTCCGGCGCCTGGCAGCCGTACACCGCGCCCGTGATGGTGCACCAGGTGGGCGAGCACACCGTCCGCTACCGCGCCACCGACAAGGCCGGCAACGTGGCGGCCGAGAAGAGCGTGCGGTTCAAGGTGGTCGCGGCGCCGCCGCAGGACACCACCCCGCCGGTGACGGGCGTGACCGTGGAAGGCACGAAGAACTCGGACGGGGCATACGTCAACAGTGCCCGGGTGACCGTCACGGCGACCGACGCGCACGGCTCGGGCGTCGAGCGGATCGAGTACTCGCTCGACGGCGGTCCGTACCTGGCCTACTCGGCGCCGGTGGTGGTCGACCGGGCGGGCGCGCACACCGTGGCGTACCGGGCGACCGACAAGGCGGGCAACACCTCGGCGGCCCGCAGCGTGACCTTTACCGTCGTCTCCGGCGGGGTCCCGGCACCGGACTGCCCGGAGTACGACGAGCGGCTGACGGTGTTCGTCGGCACGGTCGACTCGGGCGTGCGCAACCGGGTCACCGACAACCGCTGCCGGATCGGTGAGCTGATCGAGGACGAGAAGGAGTGGACGTCCCACGCGCTGTTCCTCAAGCACGTGACGTCCGTCCTCGACGAGCTGCTGGAGGAAGGGGTCATCGACCAGCGGGAGTACAACGCGATCCGGAAGGCCGCCCGGCAGTCGGGCATCGGCAAGCCGGGGCAGACCGAGGGCTACCGGGCGATCTTCGACGGCAGCGCGGAGTCCCTGGCCAAGTGGCAGCACGTGGGCGGCGGTTCGTTCGGACTGAACCCGGACGGGACGATCACCTCCAGCACCACCACGCCGGGGATGGGCATGCTGTGGTTCCCGCAGCGCAAGTACGGCGACTTCTCGCTGAAGCTCCAGTGGCGTGACGACGCCCCCGGCACGGGAAATGCCAACTCCGGTGTGTTCGTGCGCTTCCCGTGGGTCCACGACCACCCCGAGGAGTCCCGGCCGGAGTGGGTCGCCATCAAGTACGGGCACGAGGTGCAGGTGCTCGACCGGCCCGACGGCGACATGTACAAGACCGGCTCGGTCTACGGCTTCGACCGGGTGGGTCTCGCCGGTGCCGGCGTCACCCAGAAGGGCACCTGGAACGACTACGAGATCCGCGTGGAGGGCCAGCACTACTCGGTGTTCCGCAACGGCGTGCTGATCAACGAGTTCGACAACCTCGGCGGTCAGGAGTTCACCCCGCCCCGCTCGGACGACCCGGGCACGGACGGGCGGCGGTTCGCCTCCGGCTACATCGGGCTCCAGGTGCACGGCACGACGGACGTGGTGTCGTACCGGGACATCCGGATCAAGGAGCTGTAGGAGGGGCCTCCTTGCGGGCCCTGCTCGGCTGTACCCGCCTGGGCTCCCCCGGCATCTTCGGATACTCGGGCGGGTACGGCAGATCCCCCAGCCCGTGGTCGTGTTCGTCGCGGCGGGCGAGGTCGAGCAGGGCTTCGAGGGAGTAGCGGTGGTCGTCCATGTCCGCGTGCACGTCGCCGAGTTCGGCGAAGCGCGCGGGCATGGTCGCGAGGTCGAAGTCCTCGGGGTGGGCGACCCCCACCTCGTCCCAGCGCAGCGGCGCGGAGACGGGGGCGTGCGGGCGGGGCCGTACGGAGTAGGCGGAGGCGATCGTGCGGTCGCGGGCCGTCTGGTTGTAGTCGAGGAAGATGCGCTCGCCGCGCTCCTCCTTCCACCACTTGATGGTGACCTGCTCCGGCATCCGCCGCTCCATCTCCCGGCCGACGGCGATGGCGGCGCGCCGGACCTGGGTGAAGGTCCAGCGCGGCTCGATGGGCACGAAGACGTGCAGGCCCCGGCCGCCCGAGGTCTTGGGGAAGCCGCGCAGTCCGCCGAACTCGTCCAGCACCGCCCGCAGTTCGTGGGCGGCGCGGACGGCGTCCGCGTAGTCGGTGCCGGGCTGCGGGTCGAGGTCGATGCGCAGCTCGTCCGGGCGGTTGACGTCGTCGCGGCGGACCGGCCACGGGTGGAACGTGAGCGTGCCGAACTGGGCGGCCCACACCACCGCGCCGACCTCGGTGGGGCACATCTCGTCGGCGCTGCGGCCGCTGGGGAAGGTGATGTGCGCGGTCGGGATCCAGTCGGGCATGTTCTTCGGCGCCCGCTTCTGGAAGAAGTTCTCGCCGGTCACGCCCTCGGGGTAGCGCTCCAGGGTGGTGGGCCGGTCGCGCAGGGCGCGCAGGATGCCGGGGCCGACGGCCAGGTAGTAGCGGGCGAGGTCCAGCTTGGTGAAACCGCGCTCGGGGAAGAACACCTTGTCCGGGCTGGACAGCCGTACGGTACGGCCGTCGACCTCCAGTTCCACCGCGTCACCCATGTCCGCCACGGTAGGCGTAGCCCGCATACCTCGCACATCGGGCACTCCATGGCATACAAGAGCAGAATCGAGCCATGGATCTGCCCGTGATGCCCCCCGTGCTGCCGATGCTCGCCAAGTCCGTGGCGGCGATCCCGGCGGGCATGCAGTACGAGGCGAAGTGGGACGGGTTCCGGGCGATCGTGTTCCGCGACGGGGACGAGGTCGAGCTCGGCAGCCGGACGGGGAAGCCGCTGACCAGGTATTTTCCCGAGCTGGTGACGGCCGTGCGGGAGCGGTTGCCCGAGCGGTGCGTGGTGGACGGGGAGATCGTGATCGCGCGGGAGGGGCGGCTGGACTTCGACGCGCTGACGGAGCGGATCCACCCGGCGGACTCGCGGGTGCGGATGCTGGCCGAGCGGACGCCGGCCTCGCTGGTCGCCTTCGACCTGCTGGCGCTGGGGGACGAGTCGCTGATGGACGCCCCGCTGACGGACCGGCGGGAGCGGCTGACCGGGGAACTGGCCGGGGTGCGGGCGCCGGTGCATCTGGCGCCGGCGACCACGGACATCGAGGTGGCGCGGCAGTGGTTCGAGGAGTACGAGGGGGCCGGCCTGGACGGGGTCATCGCCAAGCCGCTGACCGTGCGCTACCGCCCGGACGAGCGCGCCATGTTCAAGATCAAGCACGAGCGCACGGCGGACGTCGTGGTCGCCGGGTACCGCTTCCACAAGAGCGGGCCGGTCGTGGGCTCGCTGCTGCTCGGCCTGTACGACGACCGGGGCACCCTCCAGCACGTGGGCGTGTCCGCCGCCTTCCCGATGAAGCGGCGCGCCGAGCTGGTGGCGGAGCTGGAGCCGCTGCGCATGGACGACGTGGCGGGGCATCCGTGGGCGGCCTGGTCCGAGGAGGCCGCGCACGAGACGGCCCGGCTGCCCGGGGCGCCGAGCCGCTGGTCGGGCCGGAAGGACCTGTCGTGGGTGCCGCTCAGGCCGGAGCGGGTGGCCGAGGTGGCGTACGACCACATGGAGAACGGGCAGCGCTTCCGGCACACCGCCCGCTTCCGCCGCTGGCGCCCGGACCGGACCCCGGAGAGCTGCACGTACGCGCAGCTCCAGGAGCCGGTCCGCTACGACCTGGCGGAGATCCTCGGCGCCTGACGGGTCTCAGGGCTGCATCAGCACCTTGACCGCGCCGTCCTGCTTGCGCTGGAACATCTCGTACGCGTGCGGTGCCTCCGACAGCGGCACCCGGTGGGTGGCGAAGTCGTCCACGCCGAGCGGGTCCTCGTCGGTCAGGTACGGGATGATGTCGTCGCTCCAGCGGCGGACGTTGGCCTGGCCCATGCGCATCTGGATCTGCTTGTCGAACAGGGTGAGCATCGGCATCGGGTCGGCCATGCCGCCGTAGACACCGGAGAGCGAGAGGGTGCCGCCGCGGCGCACCAGGTCGATGGCGGTGTACAGGGCGCCGAGGCGGTCGACGCTGAAGCGTTCGGCGAGCGGGCCGCCCAGCTTGCGGGGCAGCATCGCCGATGCCTGCTGGGCGAGTTTGGCCGCCGCGCTGCCGTGGGCCTCGGTGCCGACCGCGTCGATCACGGCGTCGGGGCCCCGGCCGTCGGTCTCGTCGCGGATCGCGGCGACGAGTTCCTTCTCGTTGTCGAAGGACCTGAGGTCGTACGTCTCCACGCCCCGCGCACGGGCCCGGCTCAGTCGCTCGGGGACCAGGTCCACGCCGAACACCCGTCCGGCGCCCCGCACCTGGGCAACGCGGCAGGCCATGTCGCCGATGGGTCCGAGGCCGAGTACGGCGATGCTGCCGCCCTGCGGGACGTCGGCGTAGGCGACCGCCTGCCAGGCGGTGGGCAGCACGTCGGAGAGGTAGACGAAGCGGTCGTCGGGCGGGCCCTCCGGGACCTTGATCGGGCCGTACTGCGCCTGCGGGACGCGCAGGTACTCGGCCTGGGCGCCCGGCACCGCGCCGTACAGGCGGGTGTAGCCGAACAGGGCGGCGCCCATGCCCTCGCCGTGGACCTGGGTGGTCTCGCACTGGGTGGGCAGGCCGGTGAGGCACATCCAGCAGTTGCCGCACGCGATCTGGAACGGCACCACGACCCGGTCCCCGACCTGGAGGTCCGGGACGCCGGCGCCGACCTCCTCGACGATGCCGATGGGCTCGTGGCCGAGGATGTCGCCCGGGGTCATGAACGGGGTGAGCACCTCGTACAGGTGCAGGTCGGATCCGCACAGCCCGCTGGAGGTGATGCGGATGACCGCGTCCGTCGGTTCCTGGATCCGCGGATCGGGCACGTCCTCCACGCGCACATTCCGCTTGCCCTGCCAGGTCACTGCCCTCATCGCCTCGCGCTCCCTCCGTCAGCGTGCGCGTCGGTCGGCCGGCGAGGCCCGGGTACCCGGGCGCCCCGCGCTGAACCTTGAGCCGATCGGCGGACACCGGGCGGACACCGTCCCACCAAGAACGATCGGGTATGGCCATCGATGGTCAGATAAGTGCACAATCAAGACAAATCGATGACAGGGGCGCGGTGGCGACGGTGGGCATGGGACGAGGGGCGCGCGGACGGCGCGCGGCGACGACAGCGGCGCTGCTGGCCGCCACGGTGACGGCCGCCCTGGCCGCGGGCTGCACGAACGGGGGCGGCACCACCGACGACGGACGGGGAACGGCCCGGGAGTCGAAGCAGGGGACATCGCCCTCGGCGACCGGCTCCTCCGTGCTCGCCGTCAAGATCGACAACGCCCGCGCGGCCCGGCCCCACACAGGCGTGGACGCCGCGGACGTGGTGTACGTGGAGCAGGTCGAGGGCGGGCTGAGCCGGCTGATGGCGGTGTACGCGACCCAGGTGCCGAAGACGGTCGGGCCGGTGCGCAGCGCACGCGAGTCGGATCTGGAGCTGCTGCGCCAGTTCGACCGGCCCACGCTCGCCTTCTCCGGCGCGCAGCGGAAGCTCCTGCCGCTGATCGACCGGGCCCCGCTGCGGGCGGAGACGCCGAGCAGCGCCTCCGAGGCCTTCTTCCGCGGCTCCGACCGGCCCGCCCCGTACAACCTCTTCCTGCGGCCCGAGCGGATCCTGCCCGAGCCCCCGGGCCGGGCGGCCCTGACCACCGGCTTCCGCTACGGCTCCGCCCCCGCCGGCGGCACGGCGACGGAGTCGCAGACGGTGCGCTACCCGGCGGCCCGCTTCACCTTCACCTGGTCGGACGCCCGCGACCGCTGGCTGGTCGGCATGGACGGCGCGCCCGCCACGATGGCCGGCGGCGAGCGGATGGCGGCCGCGACGGTTGTCGTGCAGTACGTCAAGGTGCGCGAGTCCGCCTTCCGCGACTTCCTCGGCAACAACACGCCGTACACCGAGACGGTCGGCTCGGGCAAGGCGAAGGTGCTGCGCGACGGCCGGGCCTACGACGTGAACTGGAAGCGCGGGGACGCCGCCGACGGCACGGCGTTCACCACCGGCGACGGCAAGCCGGTGAACTTCGCGGAGGGCCAGGTGTGGGTGGTGTACGCCAAGGCGCCCTGACCGTTCAGCCCATTCCGCCCGGGCCGCGCGGGTCAGCGGGGCGCCACCAGGGGCTCCTCGGGGTTGCGCAGCCCCTCGGCCGCGTCCGCCACCCGCCGGATGAGGTCGAAGAACACCGTCCGCTCCTCGGGGGTCAGCGGGGCGAGGAAGACCTGGTTCATCCGCGCGGTGCGCACGGTCAGCTTGCGGTGCGTGCGCACGCCCTCGTCCGTCAGGCGCAGCAGGAAGCGGCGGCCGTCCTGCGGGTCGCGGACCTTGTCGAGCAGTCCGCGCCGGCCGAGGCGGCTGATCACCTCGGCGATCGTGGACCGGTCGAGCCCGACCCGCTCCCCCACCGTGCGCTGGTCCAGGCCCGGCTCGGCGACGAGCGTATTGAGGACCGCGAACTGGGGCGAGGTGATCTCCTCGGAGACCATCGTGTTCCACAGCAGGTAGTGGGCCTGCTGGAGCCGCCGGGCCAGGTGCCCGGGGTGGGTGGTGAGGTCCGCCGCCGCCATGTGCACCCCTCGGTCGTATTCGTCGGTGCACTGAACAATACCGGGCCAGGACAAGACTGTCTGCCACCCGCGGAGGCGATCAGCGGGCGAATAACCCGAGGTCTTGACGCCCCGCTGCCCCGGTGGCAGCGTGAGGGGAGCTTCGGGGAAATACTCAGTGCCCTGATTAATTCGGTCGGTCGCTCGGAAGAGATGGGGCTTCTCGGATGGACAAGGTGGTCGCCACAGCCCTGGAGGCGGTGGCCGACGTGCCGGACGGCGCGTCGCTGGCGGTGGGTGGTTTCGGGCTGTCCGGTGTGCCGAACGTGCTGATCCAGGCGCTCTACGAGCGCGGTGTGGGCGGGTTGTCGGTGGTCTCCAACAACTGCGGGGCGATGGAGTCCGGGCTCGCGGTGCTGCTCGCCGCGGGGCGGATCGCCCGGGTGACGGGCTCCTACATCGGGGCGAACAAGGAGTTCGCGCGGCAGTACCTGGCCGGGGAGCTGGAGGTGGAGCTGATCCCGCAGGGCACGCTGGCCGAGCGGCTGCGGGCGGGCGGGGCCGGGATCCCCGCCTTCTACACCCCGGCCGGGGTGGGCACCCAGGTCGCCGAGGGCGGGCTGCCGTGGCGCTACGACGGTCAGGGCGGGGTCGCGCTGGCCTCACCGCCGAAGGAGGTCCGGGAGTTCGAGGGCACGGAGTACGTGCTGGAGCGGGGCATCCGCACCGACTTCGCCCTGGTGCGGGCGGCGCGCGGGGACCGGCACGGGAACCTCGTGTTCAACAAGTCCTCCCGCAACTTCAACCCGCTGGCCGCGATGGCGGGCCGGGTGACGATCGCCGAGGTGGAGGAGCTGGTGGAGCCCGGCGAGATCGACCCGGACGCGGTGCACCTGCCCGGGATCTTCGTACAGCGGGTGCTCGCGCTGACCCCGGAGCAGGCGGCGGACAAGAAGATCGAGCAGCGGACGGTGAGGTCCTGATGGCCTGGAGTCGTGAGGAGATGGCCGCGCGGGCGGCCCGGGAACTGCGGGACGGGCAGTACGTCAACCTCGGCATCGGTCTGCCGACCCTGATCCCGAACCACCTGCCCGAGGGCGTCGAGGTCGTCCTCGAATCGGAGAACGGCATCCTGGGCACCGGCCCCTATCCCACCGAGGACACCGTCGACCCGGACCTGATCAACGCCGGCAAGGAGACCGTCACGGTCCTGCCGGGAGCGTCCTTCTTCGACTCCGCGCTGTCGTTCTCGATGATCCGGGGCGGGCACATCGACGTGGCCGTGCTGGGCGCCATGCAGGTGTCCGAGCGGGGCGACCTGGCCAACTGGGCCGTCCCCGGCAAGCTGGTCACCGGCATCGGCGGCGCGATGGACCTGGTGCACGGCGCCCGCACGGTCATCGTGGTCATGACGCACACCGCCAAGGACGGCTCACCGAAGATCCTCAAGGAGTGCGCCCTGCCGCTGACCGGCAAGGGGTGCGTGAACCGGATCATCACCGACCTCGGCGTCCTCGACGTCACCGACGACGGGCTCGTCCTGGTCGAGACCGCGCCGGGCGTGACCGCCGACGAGATCGCGGCCAAGACCGATGCCGAACTGACCGTGCCGGAGGGCGTGAAGTGAAGGACGTCTACATCGTCGACGCGGTCCGCACGCCGATCGGCCGCTACAACGGCGCACTGGCCTCCGTCCGCCCGGACGACCTGGCCGCGCACGCCATCCGTGAACTCCTCGCCCGCACGCCCGAGCTGGACCCGGCGCGGATCGAGGACGTGTACCTCGGCAACGCCAACGGCGCCGGTGAGGAGAACCGCAACGTCGGCCGCATGGCCGCCCTGCTCGCGGGCCTGCCCACGTCCGTGCCGGGCGTGACCGTCAACCGGCTGTGCGCGTCCGGCCTGGAGGCGGTGGTCCAGGCGGCCCGTGCGATCGCGCTGGGCGATGCCTCGATCGCGCTGGCGGGCGGTGTCGAGTCGATGACCCGGGCGCCGTACGTCCTGCCGAAGAGCGACAAGCCCTTCCCTGCCGGGCACACCGAGCTGTACTCCACGACCCTCGGCTGGCGCATGGTCAATCCGGGGATGGACCCGCAGTGGACCATTCCGCTGGGCGAGAGCGCGGAACTCATCGCGGACAAGCACAAGATCAGCCGCGAGCAGCAGGACGAGTTCGCCCTGCGCAGCCACGAGAAGGCTGCCGTCGCACAGCGACAGGGCTTGTTCGACGTCGAGTTGGCGCCGGTGGCGATTCCGCAGCGCAAGGGTGACCCGGTGCTGTTCGCCGCCGACGAGAGCGTCCGTGCGGATGCCTCCCTGACGGCGATGGCCAAGCTGAAGCCGTCGTTCCGTCAGGACGGCGGGACGGTGACGGCGGGCAACGCCTCCCCGCTCAACGACGGTGCGGCGGCGCTGCTGCTCGTCGACGAGGAGGGGTTGCGGGCCACGGGGCGCGAGCCGCTCGCCCGGGTCCGGGCGACCGGTGTCTCCGCGACCGACCCGCACTACTTCGGGCTGGCGCCCGTCGAGGCCGTGAACCGGGCGTTGGCCAAGGCGGGCAAGGGGTTCGGCGACCTGTCCGTGCTGGAGCTGAACGAGGCGTTCGCGGCGCAGGTGCTGGGGTGTGTGGCCGAGTGGCCCGAGTTCGATCCGGCGATTCTCAATCCGCAGGGCGGTGCGATCGCCCTCGGGCATCCGCTGGGTGCGTCCGGGGCGCGGCTCGCCGGCACGGTTGCTCATCAGCTGGCCCGGCGTGGTGGCGGTGTCGGTGTCGCCACGCTGTGTATCGGGGTGGGCCAAGGACTCGCCCTCGTATTGGAACGCTAGGCGATCCGCGCGACTCCAGGCCGTCTGTGGCTGGTCGCGCAGTTCCCCGCGCCCCTTTCGGGGCGAGACCCTCAAGGACCCTCCAGGAAACCCCATGACTCTCACGCAGCACGACATCGATCAGGAGATCGCGGCCGAGCACGCCGCGTACGAGAAGCGGCTCGCCGACGGCGGGCCCGTCGAGCACCACCCGCGGCGGGACTACGCGCCGTACCGCTCCTCGGTGCTCCGGCACCCCAGGCAGGCGCCGGTCACCATCGACGTCAGCCAGGATCCGGAGCTGGTGGAGCTGTCCTCCCCGGCCTTCGGGGAGCGGGACATCACCGAGATCGACAACGACCTCACCCGGCAGCACAACGGGGAGCCGATCGGTGAGCGCATCACCGTCTCCGGCCGGCTGCTGGACCGCGACGGCCGCCCGGTGCGCGGCCAGCTCGTGGAGATCTGGCAGGCCAACTCGGCGGGCCGCTACGCCCACCAGCGCGAGCAGCACGACGCCCCGCTGGACCCCAACTTCACGGGCGTGGGCCGCACCCTCACCGACGACGAGGGCCGCTACCACTTCACCACCATCCAGCCGGGCCCGTACCCGTGGCGCCAGCACCTCAACGCCTGGCGGCCGGCGCACATCCACTTCTCACTCTTCGGCACGGCGTTCACCCAGCGGCTCGTGACGCAGATGTACTTCCCGAGCGACCCGCTGTTCCCCTACGACCCGATCATCCAGTCGGTGACGGACGACGCGGCCCGGCAGCGGCTGGTCGCGACGTACGACCACAGCCTGTCGGTGCCGGAGTTCTCGATGGGCTACCACTGGGACATCGTGCTGGACGGCCCGCGGGCCACCTGGATCGAAGAAGGGCGCTGACCTGCCATGACGAGGATCGACACCAGCCGGCCGGAGAGCGTGCTGCCCACGCCCTCGCACACCGTCGGGCCGTTCTACGGCCACGCGCTGCCGTTCCGCGGCGGTGAGGACATCGCGCCCGCCGGGCATCCGGACACGGTCACCGTGCACGGGTACGTCACCGACGGCGCGGGCCAGCCGCTGCCCGACGCCCTGATCGAGCTGTGGGGCCCGGACCCGGAGGGCCGGCTGCCGACCGCCGACGGCTCGATGCGACGCGACCCGGCCTCGGGCGGCTTCCTGGGGCGCAACGGCGTGGAGTTCACCGGCTGGGGCCGCATCCAGACCGACACCGACGGCCACTGGTACGCGCGCACGCTGCGGCCCGGGGCGCGCGGCCGGAACGCCCCGTACCTCAGTGTGTGCGTCTTCGCGCGGGGGCTCCTCGTGCACCTGTACACCCGGATCTACCTGCCGGGCGACGCTGCGGCGCTCGCCGCCGACCCGCTGCTGTCCCGGCTGGAGGACGGGCGCCGCGACACGCTGATCGCCAAGGAGGAGACGGGCGGCACGTACCGTTTCGACATCCGCCTTCAGGGAGAAGGCGAGACGGTCTTCCTGGAGTTCCAGTGACAGCCGCGCACGGCGACACCGGTCTGCTCGCCCCCGGGTGGGCCGGCTCGGCGGCCGCGTCCGCCACCAGTGACGAGGCGTATCTGCGGGCGCTGCTCGACGCGGAGGCCGCCCTGACCCGGGCCCAGGCCGCACTGGGGCTCGCCCCGGCCGAGGCGGCCGAGGCGGTGACCGAGGCGGCCGGTTCCGACGGGTTCGACGTACGGTCCCTGGCCGAGCGGGCCCGCGCGGGCGGCAACCCCGTCATCCCCCTGGTCGCGGATCTCACGAAGGCCGTCGGCGAGGCGTACGGCCCCTACGTCCACCGGGGCGCGACCAGCCAGGACATCATGGACACCGCGACGATGCTGGTCGCCGCGCGCACCCTGGACCTGCTCCTCGCCGACCTCGGCCGTACCGCCCAGGCCCTGTCCCGGCTGGCCGCCGAGCACCGCGACACCGCGCTGCCGGGGCGGACGCTCACCCAGCACGCCGTACCGACCACCTTCGGGCTGAAGGCGGCCGGATGGCGGTCGCTGGTGCTGGACGCGCGAGACCGGGTGACGGCCGTACGAGCGTCGCTGCCCGTCCAACTCGGCGGCGCGGCGGGGACGTTGGCGGCCTTCGGGGCGTACGGCGCGGGCGATCCGACCGCGCTGCCGGTGGCGTACGCCCGCGAACTCGGCCTCCAGGCCCCCGACCTGCCCTGGCACGCCCTGCGGACGCCCGTCGCCGATCTCGCCGGGTGCCTGGCGTTCACGGCGGGCGCGCTCGGCAAGATGGCCGCGGACGTCCTCACCCTGTCGCGGACCGAGATCGCTGAGGTCGCGGAGGGCAGCGGCGGGGGTTCGTCCGCCATGCCGCACAAGTCGAACCCCGTACGCTCCACCCTCATCGCCTCGGCCGCGCGGCGGGCACCGCAGCTCGCGGCCACGCTGTACGGCTCGCTGGCGGCGGAGGACGAGCGGCCGGCCGGGGCCTGGCACGCGGAGTGGGAACCGCTGCGGGACCTGCTGCGGCTGGCCGGCGGGGCCGCCCGGGACGCCGCCGAACTGGCCGAGGGACTGCGGGTCAGGCCCGAGGCCATGCGTGAACACCTGGATCTGACCGACGGGTTGATCGTCTCCGAGCGGCTGGCCGCCGAACTGGCCCCGGTGCTGGGCCGTGCCCGGGCCAAGGAACTCCTCACCCGGCTGGCCGCCCAGGGGCGCCCGCTCGCCGAGGCGCCCGAGCTGGCGGACGTCGACCTGGATCCGACCCACTACACGGGCTCCGCCGGGGCCCTCACCGACCGTGCTCTGGAGCGACGTTGACACTCCTGAACCACCGTGCCGAAGGATCCGCCACCGCGCCGCCCCTGCTGCTCGGCCCCTCCCTCGGCACGTCGTACGCCCTGTGGGACAAGGTGGCGCCCGAGCTGTCGATCACGCACCGGGTGGTGCGCTGGGACCTGCCGGGGCACGGGGGTTCGGCGGCCGGCCTCATCGCGGCCGGGGCGACGGTCGGTGACCTCGCCGGGCTGGTGCTGGCGCTGGCCGACTCGCTCGGGATCGAGCGGTTCGCGTACGCCGGGGTGTCGCTGGGCGGGGCCGTGGGGCTGCATCTGGCGGTGCACCATCCGCAGCGGCTGTCCTCGCTGGCCGTGATCTGCTCGTCGGCGCACTTCAACGGGGCCGGGCCGTGGCAGGAGCGGGCCGCGCTGGTGCGGCGGGAGGGGCTGGCCGAGCTGGCCGAGAACGCCGACGCCCGCTGGTTCACGTCCGGGTTCACCGTGCCGGAGCTGGTGGACGACCACCGCCGCGCCGACCCGGAGGCGTACGCCGCCTGCTGTGACGCGCTCGCCGCGTTCGATCTGCGGGACCGGCTGGCCGGGATAGCCGTGCCGACCCTGCTGGTCGCCGGCCGCGACGATCCGGCGACGCCGCCCGCGCATCTGCGGGAGATCGCCGACGCGGTGCCGGGCGCGGCGCTCGTCGAGATCCCCGGCGCCTCGCACCTGGCGCCCGCGCAGTGCCCCGAGGCGGTGCTGACCGCGCTGCGCGCCCACCTCGGCGGGCCCGCCGGGCGCGGGATGGAGGTGCGGCGCGAGGTGCTCGGCGACGCGCACGTCGACCGGGCCCAGGCCCGGCAGACGCCCTTCACGGCCCGCTTCCAGGACTTCATCTCGCGCTACGCCTGGGGCGAGATCTGGACCGACCCGACGCTGTCGCGCCGCGAGCGCAGCATGATCACCCTCACCGCGCTGGTGGCGCACGGCCACTACGACGAGCTGGCCATGCACGTCCGGGCGGCCCGCCGGGGCGGGCTCACCCCGGAGGAGATCGGCGCGGTGCTGCTCCAGACGGCGGTGTACTGCGGGGTGCCGGCGGCGAACTCGGCGTTCGCGACGGCCCAGCGGGTGCTGGCCGAGGAGGACGGAACCGCAGGGTGACCCTGCCGGTCGTAGCCCCGGCGGTGGCTCGCTCGGGCGCACACGGCGTGCCTACGGTGGGGGCATGTCCACCATCCTGATCACCGGTGCCACCTCGGGTCTCGGCCGGTACGTCGCCTTCGAGCTCGTCCGCTCCGGCCATGTCGTCCTCGTCCACGGCCGGGACGCGGGCCGCACCGAGCGGCTGGCCGAAGAGCTGCGCACCGAGGGGGACGCCGAGGCGTTCGTCGCCGATCTGGCGTCGCTGGCGCAGGTGCGGGAGCTGGCCGGGCATGTCGCCGACGCGCATCCCGAGCTGGACGTGCTGGTCAACAACGCGGGTGTGGGCTTCGGGGCGCCCGGGGAGGGCCGTGAGCTGAGCGCCGACGGGCACGAGCTGCGGCTCGCGGTCAACTACCTGGCGCCGGTCGTGCTGACCCGGGCCCTGCTGCCGGTGCTGCGGGCGAACGCGCCGGCCCGGATCGTCAACGTCGGCTCGGCCGGTCAGGAACCCCTCTCCTTCGAAGACCCCGAGTTCGCCCGCGGCTACAGCGGCGTCTCGGCGTACTGCCGCAGCAAGTTCGCGCTCGCCGCGCACACCTTCGCGCTCGCCGAGGAGCTGGACGGCACGGGTGTCTCGGTGAACGTGCTGCACCCGGCGACCTACATGGACACGGGAATGGTCCGCGAGGCGGACGTCACGCCGTGGAGCACGGTCGCCGACGGGGCGGCCGGCGTGCTGGCCCTGGCCACGCGGGATCTGGGCAGCGGCCGGTACTTCGACGGGACGAGTCCGGCGCGGGCCCATGAGGCGGCGTACGACCCGGGTGTGCGGGCCCGGCTGGCGGCGGTGACCGATCAGCTCGTGCAGGTCTGACCCGCCCCGGTTCAGCGCGGCCCGGCGCCCGCTCCAGGCTCAGCGCGGCCCGAAACCCGCCTCCAGTTCCGCGCGGGCCCGCGCCGCCAGGCCGTCCGCGCCGCACGAGACCGCCAGGTCCAGGCCGCGCCGGAGGTCGGTCACCGAGCGGGCGGCGATGCCGTACTCGATGCGGGCCGCCGCGTGCTCGTACTGGCAGGGCGAGGCCTCCAGGTAGGCGACGGCCTGGCCGGCGAGCCGTACCGCGCGCTGGCCCGTCTCCAGGGCGGCGGCGCAGCGCAAGGCCTCTCCTATGGCGGTGTCCGTGCCGAAGCGCTCGGCCTGGCGGCGGACGTCGACGGCGAGCCGGGCGGCGCGGGCCGGGTCCTCGGTGGCGAGGGCGCGGGCGAGGTCGGCCGCCCAGGGGACGAGCACCGGGTTGTGGTGGCCGCGGGCCGCCGCCGCCTTCTCGGCGGCCTCCAGTTCGTTGACGCCGTCCTTGGTGCGGCCGACGGCCAGCAGCAGCCGGCCGCGTACCGAGCGCGGGTCCGGCAGGACGATGGTGGAGGGGTAGGGCGGAGCGAAGCCGTGGTGTTCGGCGACGTCCCACGCCTCCTGGACGTGGCCGCGGGCGAGCAGCGTGTCGACGAGGTTGCAGGTCGCGGACCAGTACAGCGGCAGGCCGCGGCCGACGCGCTCGGCGAGGCGCAGCGACTCGCGCAGGGACGCCTCGGCCTCCTTCAGACGGCCCCGCCTGCGGTGGCCGAGCCCCACGTAGGCGTGGGCCAGGGCGAGGTGGCCGCCGCTCCAGCCGGCCGACTCGTAGGCGCGCAGGGCTTCGTTGTAGAGGGTCTCGGCGCGGTCGAGGCGGTCGGTGAAGGCGTACGCGTTGGCCAGCATCAGCAGCAGTTCGATGCCCCACTCGGTGTCGGTCCAGCCGAGCCCCGGGGCCAGGCGGCCGTTGACGCGGGCGCGGTCGCACAGCTCGGCGACCACCTCGGCGTTGTCGCCGTGCATCAGGGCGTCGAAGCCGCGCAGGATGAGCAGGGCGCGTTCGGAGTTGTCCCGGCCGGTGCAGGTGCTCGCGAGTTCGGCGAGCCGCCGGGAGCGGTCGGGCGAGGTGGCCTCGCCGGCGTGGATGCCCTCCCACATGAAGTGCACGGCCTGGAGCCGCATCCGGGCGGGCCCGGGCCCGAGCCGGGCGGCCTCCGCCTCGACCGTGCGGACGGCCTCCTCCAGCTGGTCGTTGTGGAGCAGCGCCTGGGAGAGCCGGAAGACGGCGTCCACCCGCTTCTCGCCGCCGAGTCCGGGCATGCCGAGCGCGGACCGCAGATGGCTGATGGTGCGGGCGGGCGCGGTGAGGAAGGTGGCCTCGGCCAGCTCGTACAGCACATGCGGGTGGGACTCGGGCCGGGGCGGTTCCTTCAGGGCGCGCTCCAGGCAGCGGCGCGCGGCGTCGGGGGCGCCGACGGCGAGGTGCTCGCGGGCGGCCTCGCGCAGTTGCCCGACGAGTTCCTCGTCGTCGTCCGGGTGGACCTCCAGGAGGTGGCGGGCGGCGGCCGCGGCGCCGTGCCCCTCGTCGGTGACGATCCGGGCGGCTATGCCGTGCATGGCGGTGCGCAGGGCGTCCGGGATGGAGTTGTAGACGGCGGTGGCGATCAGCGGGTGGACGAACTCCAGGTCGCCGTCGGCGCGGCGGCCGGCCGCCGGGTCGGGTGCGGTGAGGATGCGGGCGGTGCGCAGCAGTTCGGCGCAGCGGCGGGCCTCGTCGGGCTTCAGGGTGGCGAGCTTGGCGACGAGGTCGATGGAGATGCCGGTGCCGAGGATGGCGGCGGCCCAGGCGAACCTGGTGGCGTCGATGCCGAGTTCCTCCAGGCGGGCGACGAGGCCGCCGCCGCGGGCCGAGCGGTTCAGCTCGCGCAGTTCCCCGGCCCGGGCCTCGACCGGTTCGACTTCGCTGTCCCGCACCTTGGCGAGGAGTTCGACGGTCTCGTAGGGGTTGCCGGCGGTGACGGCCCAGACCTCGCGGCAGAACGCGGCGTCGGCGTGCTTGCCGAGCGTGGCGCGGGTGAGTCCGGCCGTCGCCTCCGGGGTGAGGGCGCTCAGGGTCGTGACGGAGCCGTCCGCGGCGGCGGCGACGGTGTCGAGGTGGCGGGCGCTCGCGCCGGAGACCTCGCCCGGGCGGCGGGCGACGACGACCAGGACGGACATCTCGTCGAGGCGCTCGGCGAAGGAGGCGAGCCAGCGCAGGGTCTCCTGGTCGGCCCAGTGGGCGTCGTCGATCAGCAGCACCAGCGGCCAGTCCCGGCGGGCGAGCCGGCGCACGGCGGCGACCAGGCCGTCGCACACGCCCTGCGGGTCGGCCTGGCGGTCTCCGGGGTCCGCGATGCCGAGGGCGGGGCCGGCGATGTCGTACCAGTCGCCGAGGTACTCCCGGGCCTCCTCGGGCAGCATCGACACGAGCGCCGGTTGCAGTAACTGCCGTACGACGTTGAAGGGAACGGACCGGAGGGTCTCGCCGCCGCGGGCCGACCAGACCGTGCAGCCGCGTGCCTCGGCGATGCGGCGGGTTTCGGCCAGCAGCGCGGTCTTGCCGAGTCCGGCCTCGCCGCGGAAGACGAGCAGTCCGCCGGACGAGGAGCGGTCCGCGCACAGGCTGTCGACCGCCCGTGTGACGGCGGCGATCTCCTCGTCGCGCTCCCACAGGGGAGCCGAGGCGGCGGCCGTGGGCCGTACCTCCGTCATCCCGCTACCTCCCCAAGTCGCCCGAACGACGTACAGACGTCGAGCGTAGCCCTCCGATTGCCTGAGTGGAGGAGGGTCGGGGCACCTGTTGCCGTGACGGGTGACACCGGGTGCGGCCGGACGACGCGTCCGGCCCGTCACCAGCCGACTTCGGGTCAACGGCGTGCAATTGCAGGGGAGGTGACGGCCATTCACCACGACCGGGAGACGCGGCCGGACCGGCGGGCGCTGGTCGCGGGGTCGGTGGGCAATCTCATCGAGTGGTACGAGTTCGGCGTCTACGGCTACTTCGCGACGATCATCGCGGCGCGGTTCTTCACACCGGAGGGCGGCAGCGAGATCGAGGGGCTGGTGAAGACGTACGCGTCGTTCGCGCTCGCGTTCTTCTTCCGTCCCGTCGGGGCGGCGCTTTTCGGCCGACTCGGCGATCGGATCGGGCGGCGTCCGGTGCTGGTCCTGGTGATCACGCTGATGACGGTCGCGACGACACTCATCGGCGTGCTGCCCACGTACGCGCAGGCGGGTGCCCTGGCGCCCTGGCTGCTCACGTTCCTGCGGGTGCTGCAAGGGCTGTCGGCGGGCGGGGAGTTCGGCGGCGCGGTGTCGGTGATGACGGAGTTCGCGCCGCCCGGCCGGCGGGGGCTGTACGGGTCGTTGCAGTCGTTCACGGTGGCGCTGGGGCTGCTGGCCGGTGCGGGGGTGGCGGCGCTGCTCGCCACGGTATTGGCGGAGGAGCAGTTGGGCGCGTGGGGGTGGCGGCTGCCGTTCCTGCTGACGTTGCCGCTGGGGCTGGGGGCGTTGTGGCTGAGGCTGCGGCTGGACGAGACGCCGGCGTTCGAGGCGGAGCGGTCGCGGGAGACTCCGCCCCGGCGCGAGGTCGCGCGGGCGATCGCGCTGGGCGCCGGGCGGATCATGGGCTGGGCGGCGGCCGGTTACACGTTCCTCGTCGTGCTGCCGTCGTATCTGCAGAACTCGCTGGGCGCGACCTTCCAGCAGGCGCTGGTCGCCACCGTGCTGGCCAATCTGGGGTTCGCGGTCACGATCGTCCCGGCCGGGCTGCTCAGCGACCGGCTCGGGCGGCGGGCGGTGATGCTGACGGGGGCGGTGCTGGTCGTGGTCCTCGCGGTGCCGCTGCTCAACCTTCTTCAGGCACCCGGCGTTTCGAACACCGTGAAGGATGTGGCGGTTCTCGGCGCGGGCGCGGTGGTGGGGCTGATGGCGGGGCCGGGTCCGGCGATGCTGTCGGAGATGTTCCCGACGCGGGTGCGCTGCACGGGCCTGGGGCTCGCCTACGCGCTGTCCAACGCGGTGTTCTCGGGGTGCGCCGGGATCGTCATCACGGAGACGATCGAGCGGACGGGGAGCGTGGACATCCCGGCGTACTACGCGGCGGGGGCGTGCGCGGTGAGCGCGGTCGCGCTGCTGTCCGGACGGCGGGTCCGTGTGACGAACGCGGCTGAGGAGAGGGCTGGTTGAACGGATGCGGGTGATCGGATGCGGGTGATCGGTCTCATGTCCGGCACGTCGTACGACGCGATCGACGCGGCGGCGGCCGAGCTGGACCTCGACGGCGACAGCCTGCTGCTGAAACCGCTCGGCATGGTGAGCGAGCCGTACGACGACGCACTGCGCCGGGCGCTGGCCGCCGCCCTGCCGCCGGGGACCGCCACGCCGGGCGAGGTGTGCCGGCTGGACACCCGGATCGGGCGGGCCTTCGCGGCTGCCGCCGTCCGGGCCGACCGCGAACTCTGCGGGGGCCGGGCGGAGTTGGTCGCCTCACACGGGCAGACCGTCTACCACTGGGTCGATGAGGGGCGGGTCCACGGCACGCTCCAGCTCGGGCAGCCGGCCTGGATCGCCGAGGCGACCGGGCTGCCGGTGGTCGCCGACTTCCGGGCGCGTGACATCGCCGCCGGCGGGCAGGGCGCCCCGCTGGTCAGCCTGGTCGACCTGCTGTGGCTGCGCGGCCGGCCGGGGCGGCCCGTCGCTCTGAACGTCGGCGGGATCGCCAACCTCACCGCGCCCGACGGGACCGCCTTCGACACCGGGCCGGGCTGCGCGCTGATCGACGCGGCGGCCCGGGGGTTCAGCGGCGGCGCCCTGGCCTACGACACGGACGGGGCGCTGGCCGCGCGGGGGCGGGTGCACGGGCCGCTGCTGGACCGGCTGCTCCGGGAGCCGTACTACGCGCGGCCCGCGCCGAAGACCACGGGCAAGGAGCTGTTCCACCTCGACCATCTGCGGGACGCGCTGGCCGGGTTCGGGACCCTGCCCGCCGAGGACGTCGTCGCCACGCTGACCCTGCTCACGGCCAGGACCGTGGCGGACGCGGTGCGGTCGGTGGGCGCGACGGAGGTGATCGCCTCGGGTGGCGGGACGCGCAATCCGGTGCTGATGTCGATGCTCTCGGGCCTGCTGCCCGGGGTGCCGGTCCGGGCCTCGGACGAACTGGGGCTGCCGGCGGACGCGAAGGAGGCCTATGCCTTCGCGGTGCTGGGGTTCCTGACGGTGCACGGCCTGCCGGGCACGGAGCCGGCGAGCACCGGGGCCCGGCATCCGAGCGTGCTGGGCTCCGTGACCCCCGGCCGGGACGGTCTGCGGCTGCCGCCACCGGCCTCTCGGCGGCCGACCCGGCTGCTGCTGGAATAGCTGGTTCCGGCTCCTCTCATGCCTCTTTCACCGAGGCCTCATACGGTGGGGGCATGACGCAGGAGACGCCTCCCGGGTGGTACCCCGACCCCGGACAGACAAGTGACGGGCCCGCCACGGAACGCTGGTGGGACGGCAGGGCCTGGACGGACCGCATCCGTCCGACCCAGCCGCCCACGACCTGGGCACCCCCGGCAGCGGAGGTTCCACAGGCGGATCCGACCCCTGGCGGGACACCGCCGGGCGATACGACGCCCTCCGGGGGTACGGCGGCCGCGGGGCAGTTCGGGGCTGCTGAGCAGTCGCCCGACGTCGGGGCGGCACGGGGTGGCGCTGAGCAGCCGTCCGACGCCGGGGCGGCACGAGGTGATGCTGAGCAGCCGTCCGACGCCGGGGAGCCGGGAGCCGGGCATTCGGGAACCCCCGGGGATCCGGCTGCCGCCGAGCAGCCGACCAGTTCCGTACAGCCGGAAGCCGGACAGCCGACCGGCGCCGAGGCAGCACCGGACGGTGCCAGGCAGCCGGGAACCCCCGGGGAGCCCGCTACCGCTGCGCAGCCGACCAGTTCCGCACAGCCGGAAGCCGGACAGCCGACCGGCACCGAGGCAGCACGGGACGGTGCCGAGCAGCCGGGAACCCCCGGGGATCCGGCTGCCGCCGAGCAGCCGACCGGCGCCGGGGCGGCAGGAGCGCCCGGATATCCAGTTGCTGCCGGCCAACCGGGAGCCGCCGGGCAGCCGACCGGCCCCGGCGCCCCGGGAACCCCCGGGAATCCGATCGGTGCCGGACAGCCGGGAGCCTCCGGGTATCCGGGCGGTGCCGGACAGCCGGGAGTCCCCGGATACCCCGATGGCGCCGGGCACCCGGCAGCCGCCGGGCACGCAGCCGGCGCCGGATATCCGGCAGTCGCCGGGCAAGCAACCGGCGTTGGCTATCCGGCAGGCGCCGGGCAAGCAACCGGCATTGGGTACCCGCCCGGCGCCGGGTATCCGGCAGGCGGGTACCCGGCCTACCCCGCCGCGCCTCCGGCCGGCAAGGGGCGGCGGCTGCGGGTCGGGATAGCCGTGGCGGCGGCCGTCGTCGTCCTGGCCAGTATCGGTGTCGGCGTGTACGCGCTGACCGACAACGGCGGCTCGGGCGGCGGCTCCGCCACTTCGCAGGGGCCGGGCGGACCCGGGGGCCAGGGCGGGCCGTTCGGCGGGCCGGGCGGATCCGGGGGCCAGGGCGGGTCGGGAGGTACTGGCGGATCCGGGGGATCCGGTGGCTCCGGCGGATCCGGTGGTTCCGGTGGGCAGAGCCCGCAGCCCGGTCAGCCCGGTCAGTCCGAGCCTCCGAAGATCAGGAGCGGCTCGGTGACCGACGCGGTCAGCGGGATCAGTCTGCCGATCCCCGAGGGCTGGTACGGCCAGCAGCTCACGATCGGCGCGCAGGTGACGTCCGACGACTCCTACAAGTGCCCCGGCGACACCTCCTCGACCTGCACCAAGGGCGGCGCCTACTCGGCACCGGCCCTGGCCCTCGGCACCAGGGGCGACACCGCCGAGGAGATCGCGAAGGCGGACATCGCGGCGAACGCCGAGGAGTCCTACGGCGGCAAGTCCTACGGCGGGATCACCTCCCATGACGTGCTGGCCTCCGAGGCGGTGACGGTGGCCGGGCAGAAGGGCTACCTGGTCCGCTGGAAGGCCGTCACGAGCAAGGGCGCCGACGGCATCGTGGAGTCGCTCGCGTTCCCCTCCCCCGCGAACGCGCGGCAGATGGTCGTCGTCCGGTTCGGCGTCGACGCCGACCAGAAGGAGTCCGTCCTCGACGAGATCGCCAAGGGCATCAGGGTGTCGACGGGCGGCGGCAGCGGCCAGGACGTCTGACCCGCAAAGGGCGCTCCCCCGGCACCGGTCGGCCGGGTGGGGCGCCCCTGCCGCTCACAGGGGAACCCCACCCGGCCGGGGGGTGCGCGCCGCCCCCGTCCCCACGGGTCGGCGCGGCCGGGTCACCGTCCGGTCATCCGGCGGACGGCGGCCCGGGTCTCAGGTCAGGCCCAGCGCGGGCAGCACGGCGGCCTCCACGAACCGCACCAGATAGTCCGGGTCGGCGGACTCCCCTTCCAGCAAGGGCCGCAGCCGCAGCACGCCGAGCAGCTGCGCCGGGATGTACTCCAGCGCCGGATGGTCGGCCGGCACCTCGCCCCGTTCGACACCGCGCCGGATGATCTCCTTCAGCGCGGCGAGCTCCGGTTCGACCACCGCCTCCCGCAGCGCGCGCTGCAACTCCGGGTCCTGCGTGGCGGCGTGGGCGAGCGCCTGGAGAAGTTGGGTGTCCCGGCCCGACAGGTCGCCCATCGCCCGGGCCGCCGCGCGCAGATCGTCGGCCAGCGAGCCGGTGTCGACGCAGCGCGTCCGCCGGTGGGAGCGCAGCGCCGCGGCCACGAACTGGGGCTTGGTCTTCCACTGGCGGTAGAGCGTGGACTTGCTGCACCGGGTGCTGGCGGCGATCCCTTCCATCGTGAGGGAGTCGTAGCCGCACTCACGGAGCTGGTCCAGCACGGCGTCGAAGAACTCCTGCTCACGCTCCGGCGTGATCTTGGAGCGGCGCGAGGAACCGGCCTGCCCGGGCCGGTCCGCAGCCTGCGACGTCATGGGCGGTGCTCCTGGCTTTCGTCGGGCGGCCGGAAAATTCCGGCCGGCGGTGTGTCGTACGTCTATCGATACGCCAGTGTACCGGTACGCAACCGTATCGGTACACTGCCGTATCGGTACGCACCCGTACCGATAACAGCACCACCGTCACCGAAGGGGCCGGGGGATGAATGCCCGCACCGAGCCCGCGCCGGCGGGGTCCGACGCGATAGCGCGACCGCCGCTCGTCCGGGAGCTCCTGCTCGTCGCAGGGCTCTTGCTCGTCTACAAGCTCGGCCGGCAGCTGGCCACGGGCCACACGGGCGAGGCCTTCCGCAACGCGCACCGCGTGTGGGACGCCGAGCGAGCGCTCCACCTGCCCGGCGAGGGAGCGGTGCAGTCCCTGCTGCTGCACGGCGACGGCCTCGCGCACCTCGCGAACACCTACTACGCGACCGTCCACTTCCCGGCCACCGCCACCTTCCTGATCTGGCTGTACCTGCGCCGCCCGGCCCACTACGTGTGGGCCCGCCGGGTGCTGGCCGCGGTCACCGCCGCCGCCCTGGTGGGGCATCTGCTGTTCCCGCTCGCCCCGCCGCGCATGCTGGCCGGGACCGGCCTGGTGGACACCGCGCGGGTGTACGGGCCGTCGGTGTACGGCGATCCCGCGACCGACACCCTGTCGAACCAGTTCGCGGCGATGCCGTCGCTGCACTTCGGCTGGGCGCTGATGGTGGCCGTCGGCCTGATCGTCGCGACCCGCTCGCGGTGGCGGTGGCTGTGGCTGCTGCATCCGCTGCTGACGCTGCTGGTGATCGTCGGCACCGCGAACCACTACTGGCTGGACGCGATCGTGGCGACGGCCCTGCTCGGCCTCGCGCTCGCAGCGATCCATCCACCGCACCGCACGGCGACCACGGCGGGCCGCGCGCGGGGCGGGCTCGTACCGGCTCAGCGGGACGAGCAGGCCCTCGTGGGGGCGGGCCGATGAACGCCGTTCTCGTCGCCGTCGCCCTGTCCCTCGTCTCCGCCGTCGCCTACGCGGCCGCGGCGGTCGCCCAGGAGCGGCTCGCCGCCCGCTCCCCCGGCTCGGGCGCGCTGCGGCTGCTCGGCAGCGGCGCCTGGTGGTGGTCGGTCGGGCTGAACGCGTCGGCCGCGCTGCTGCACGTGGTGGCGCTGCGCTACGGGCCGCTGACCGTGGTCCAGCCGCTCGGCGCGCTCACCCTGGTCGCGGCGGTGCCCATGGGGGCGCGGCTGGCGGGGCGGCGGGTGAGCGCGGTCGAGTGGAAGGGCACGGCGCTGACGCTGCTCGGCCTGGCCGCGATCCTGGTCACGGCGTCCGCTCCGGCGCCCGACGACGTGCTGAGCGTGCCCGAGGCCGTGGCGGTCGCGGGCGCCACCGCGGCTCTCATCGGGGTGCTGTCCCGGCCGGGCGCCCGCCCCGGGCTGCGGCACGCGACCGCGTCCGGGATCGCCTCCGGGGTCGCCTCGGCCCTCACGCAGACCGTGACGGTGGCCGCGACGGACCGGACCGGCCCGGTGCTGAGCGTCCAGGTGGTCGGGGTGGCGCTGCTCGTGGCGGCCTTC
Organism: Streptomyces lomondensis; assembly: GCF_014651035.1. Classification (GTDB taxonomy): domain Bacteria; phylum Actinomycetota; class Actinomycetes; order Streptomycetales; family Streptomycetaceae; genus Streptomyces; species Streptomyces lomondensis. Next base: position 341,068 of record NZ_BMWC01000003.1, on the reverse strand, counting down.
GCGGCCGGTGGGCTGCTGCTGTCGCAGACGGCGTACCGGGGCGGCCTGGGCGGCCCGCTCGCGATGGTGACCCTGGCCAACCCGCTGGCCGCCGCGCTGATCGGCCTGTCACTACTCGGCGAACGCCTCCAGGGCGGCCCGGCGGGCGTGCTGCTCGCGCTCGCCGGGGCCGGCCTCGCGGGATGGGGCGTGGTCCTGCTCAGCAGGACGGCGCCCAGGGAGGAAGCGGCGGACGACGACCATCCGGTGGCCGCCGTCCTGGCCCTGGAGCCCGGCTCGGCGACGGCCGAACCGGCGCTGGTGCCCCGGCCGCACGATCCGGGGCACCTCACTACGGCTACGCGGTGATGATCGCCGGGTCGCTCACACCCGGCTTGCCGTTCTCGACGTGCCCCGCGAACCGCCGCAGGAAGGACGCGTCGCCCTCGGCGGTGACGGTCAGGTCGTACCAGCGGCGGCTGGCGGCGAGTTCGACGGTCCGCCGGATCTTCGCGCCCGGGCGGACCGTGACGGTCGAGGGCAGGCCGCCGTAGCCGTTGACGAGCTTCAGCCGGGCCGTGCCGGAGCCCTGGTTGGTGAAGGTCAGCTCGATGTCGTCGCCGGTGTGGCGCGCGGTGACCTCGCAGCCGGCCGCCTTGTTCGAGCCCTTGAAGACCCGGACGAAGCCGTTCGGGCCGTGCACGGTCAGGTCGTAGGAGCCCCCGGAGTAGGCCGAGTTCCAGGTGTCGGAGAGCGTCTTGCCGGCCTCGGTGGTGTACGTCCAGGGGCCGTCGGCGCGGTTGCCGGAGGTGACGTGGAAGGCGCCGCCCGCCTTCGGCCCGGAGGCGAAGGTGAGGGTGAGCTTCCCGGCCGCCGCGTCGACCGTGGCGTCCACGTGCGGGGCGTACTTCAGCGGCCGGGAGCGGCGCAGGCCGCGCTCCTGGCGGGGCATGCGCGGATCGGCGGGCGGGGTCGGCTTGTAGTCGGGGTGGCGTTCGCGGTCCTGCGGCTCGTACTCGTCGGTGCCGGGCAGTGGGGCCGGCCGGGTGTCCTTGCGGGAGAAGTCGAACGCGGCCGTCAGGTCGCCGCAGATCGCCCGGCGCCACGGCGAGATGTTCGTCTCGCGCACGCCGAAGCGGCGTTCCATGAACCGCAGGATCGAGGTGTGGTCCAGGGTCTCGGAGCAGACGTAGCCGCCCTTGCTCCAGGGCGAGACGACCAGCATCGGCACCCGGGGGCCGAGGCCGTAGGGGCCGGCGGTCTTCTTGCCGTCGCCCGGGAAGAGGTCGAGGGAGACGTCGACGGTGGACCGGCCGCGGGAGGCGTCCTTCGGCGGCAGCGGCGGCACGACGTGGTCGAAGAAGCCGTCGTTCTCGTCGTACGTGATGAACAGGGCGGTCTTCGACCACACCTCCGGGTTGGCGGTGAGGGCGTCCAGGACCTGGGCGATGTACCAGGCGCCGTAGTTCGAGGGCCAGTTGGAGTGCTCGGAGAAGGCCTCGGGGGCGGCGATCCAGGAGATCTGCGGCAGCTTGCCGGCCTTGACGTCGGCGCGCAGGAGGTCGAAGTAGCCGTCGCCGTTCTTGACGTCGGTGCCGGTGCGGGCCTTGTCGTACCAGGGGTCGCCGGGCTGGGCGTTCCGGTACTTGTTGAAGTAGAGCAGGGAGTTGTCGCCGTAGTTGCCGCGGTAGGCGTCCTCGATCCAGCCCCAGGAGCCCTTCGCGTCGAGGCCGTCGCCGATGTCCTGGTAGATCTTCCAGGAGATGCCGGCCTGTTCCAGGCGCTCGGGGTAGGTCGTCCAGCCGTAGCCGAGCTCGGCGTTGTCCAGGACCGGGCCGCCGCCGGTGCCGTCGTTGCCCGTGTAGCCGGACCACATGTAGTAGCGGTTGGGGTCGGTGGAGCCGATGAACGAGCAGTGGTAGGCGTCGCAGACGGTGAAGGCGTCGGCGAGGGCGTAGTGGAAGGGGATGTCCTCGCGGGTCAGGTACGCCATGGTCGTGGTGCCCTTGGCGGGCAGCCACTTGTCGTACTTGCCGCCGTTGTAGGCCTGTTGGCCGTCGGGCCAGGAGTGCGGCAGGCCTTCCAGGAACTGCATGCCGAGGTCGTCGGCGTCCGGGTGGAACGGCAGGATCTCCTTGCCGTCCTTCTCCTGGTGCCATATCGGCTTGCCGTTGTCGAGCGTGACCGGGCGCGGGTCGCCGAAGCCTCGGACGCCTCTCAGGGTGCCGAAGTAGTGGTCGAAGGAACGGTTCTCCTGCATCAGGACGACGATGTGCTCGACGTCCTCGATCGAACCGGTGCGGTGGTTGGCCGGGAGCGCGGCGGCGCGCTGGATGCTGGCGGACAGCGCGCTGAAGGCCGTGGTGGCACCCGCGAGTTGGAGAAAGCGGCGCCGGTTGACTTCGGACATGAAGGACAGACCTCTCATCCTGAGGTGCGGGATGGCCGGAACGTGACGGAATCTGCGCGGAAGGAGTGTTTCAGGGACACCAAACGTCAAGGAAGGGGCTGGTGACACTCGTGTGAAAGTCGCCGGTACGCCAGGTGTGCCGGGGCGCCGCCAGGGGAGGGTCATGGACGTGACAGAGACGAAGACGGCTTCCCCGCCCACCGAACGGCCCGTCCGCCAGCTCCTCGCCGCCTCCGTGGGCAACGCGGTGGAGTGGTACGACTGGTACGCCTACACGTTTCTGGCCACCTATATCGCCGCGCAGGTCTTCCCGAAGAGCGCGGACAACTCGCTGGTGCCGCTGCTGTCCACGTTCGCGGTCTTCGCCGTCGGCTTCTTCATGCGGCCGGTCGGCGGGCTGCTGATGGGCGCGGTCGCGGACCGGCACGGGCGGCGGGCCGCGCTGACGGTCACCATCCTGCTGATGGGCGGCAGCAGCCTGCTGGTCGGGCTGACCCCGACGTACGCGACGGCGGGCGTGCTGGCCCCGGTCATCCTGGTGCTCGCGCGGCTGCTGCAAGGCCTGTCCGTGGGCGGCGAGTTCGCGGCCTCGACGACCTTCCTGGTCGAGTCGGCGGGCCCGGGCCGGCGCGGGCTGTTCTCCAGCTTCCAGTACGTGTCGACGACCGTGGGGCAGCTGGTCGCCTCGGGCATCGCCACGCTGCTCGTGGACACGCTGAGCGACGGGCAGATGAACGGCTGGGGCTGGCGGGTCCCGTTCGTCCTCGGGGCCGTGCTGAGCCTGGTCGGCTTCTGGATCCGGCAGGGCGCGCAGGAGACCCGCAGCGCGGAGCAGCAGCGGGCGCCGCGCCCCGGGCTGTTCGAGGCGCTGCGCCGGCACCCGCGCGAGTCGCTCCTCATCGGCGGCATCACGGCGGGCGGCACCATCGCCTACTACACGTGGACGTCGTACCTGCCGACGTACGCCGAACTCAACGCGGGCGTCGAGAAGTCGGACGCGCTGCTCGCGGGCACGATCTCACTGGCCTTCTTCGCCCTGCTCCAGCCGCTCGGCGGCCTGCTCTCGGACCGCTTCGGCCGCCGCCCCCTGCTGCTCTTCTTCGGCCTGGGCTTCGCCCTGCTCACGGTGCCGCTGCTGCACGCCCTGCGCGACTCCTTCGCCGTGCTGCTGCTCGTGCAGTGCGCCGGCATGGTGCTGCTGACCGGCTTCACCTCGATCAGCGCGGCCGTGAACGCGGAGATCTTCCCGCCCCGGGTCCGCGCGGCCGGCATCGGCTTCCCCTACTCCCTGACGGTGGCCCTGTTCGGCGGCACGGCCCCCTACGTCGGCACGCTGTTCAAGGAGCAGGGGCACTCGGGGCTGTTCCCGTGGTACGTCGCGGTGATCTGCCTGGTGTCGTCGGTGGTGTACCTGCGGTTGCCGGAGACGGCTCACGCACCGCTGCGGCGATGAGGACGCCGTTCCGGTCTCACCTGTCGATGCGGAAACCGCTCACCGGCTCCCGGACGACGGCGACGCGCCTCCCTCGGGGATGGTGACCGAGCCGGTGACCGGTTTCCCGGTGAGGAGTTCGACGCCGTCGGCGGGGACCTCGGCACCCCGGCCGGCGTGGTCGATCAGGAACAGGTAGCCGGCGTCGGTGCCGCGCCGCCGGACCACCTCGATGCGGCACCGCACGCTCCGGGTGCACGCCCGCCTCCTGGCTGACGCGTTCCAGGACGGCGGCCAGGGTGGCGGAGTCCGGGTGGGTGGCGAGGTACCAGGCGGTTCCGCCGCCGTAGCGTTGGCGGGTGATCGCCGGGACGCCGGCCAGGGGTCCGTCCGCGTACGTGGCGACGGCCTCCGCGCCGGTGAGCCGGACGCGTTCCGTCCAGAGATCGGCGGTCGCGTCCGGCTGGACCTGTCCGGCCAGGCCGACCGACTGTCCGGGCAGCAGGGGGAACTGGCGGACGTGGCCGAGCTGGCCGGGGTGTCGCGCAAGACGGTCTCGCGGGTTCTCAACAACGAGCCGTACGTCTCCGCCGAAGCCCGCCGCCGGGTTCTCGCGGCCGCCGAGGAACTCGGCTACCGCCTGAACCACGCGGCCCGGGCACTGGCCTCCGGACGCACCCGCTCCATCGGCGTCGTCGCTCTGGGAACGGCCGGTTACGGCACTGCCTCGCTGCTGGTGCACACCGAGCACGCCGTGCGGGACGCGGGGTACGCGCTCCGCGTGGTCAACACCCCGGACGGTGACCCCGTGGGGATCGCCGGCGCCGTGGAGTCACTGCTCGAGCAGGGCGTGGACGGTGTCGTCGTCTCCGAACCCATCGTGGAGGGAGAGGTCGGCGTGCGCGTCGACGTGCCGGTCCTCTTCCTGGGGGCACCGCCGGCCTTCTCCGCCGCCCGGACGGTGACCGCGGGCGTGGGCACCCACGCCCTGGCGCGGACCGCCACCGAGCATCTGCTGGACCTGGGCCACGCGACCGTGCACCACCTCGCCGGTCCGCGCCGGTGGTACGCCACGAAGGACCGCATCGAGGGATGGCGCGCGGCGCTCCGGGCCCGTGGCGCGCACGAGCCGCCGCTGCTCAACGGTGACTGGTCGGCCGCCTCCGGATACGCCGCCGGCCAGGCGCTGGCCTCCGACCGTTCCGTGACCGCCGTCTTCGCTGCGGGCGACGAGATGGCCGTCGGCCTCATCCACGCCCTGCGGGAGGCAGGGCGCCGGGTGCCGGAGGACATCAGTGTCGTCGGTTTCGACGGCAACCCGGTCTTCGCCTACGTCTCCCCTCCCCTGACCACCGTGCGTCAGCCCTTCGAGGCCGCGGCCCGGGAAGGCATCCGCCTTCTCGTGCACGCGATCGAGCGGCCCGACACCGACCCGCCGCAGGCGAGCGACCCACCGGTCGAACTCGTCGTCCGCGGCTCGACCGCGCCTCCGCCGCCCCACCAGGCCCCGACGGGCCGGCGCACCACCTGAGAGCGCCCCCGGCACCGGCGTCCTAACCGGCGGCCGCCTCGGCGAACTGGTTGGTGTCGAAGAGCTCGTTGATGTGACCGCCGAGTTCGGACCAGTGCTGGCCGGAGAGTTCGGCGGCGGCGCGGGCATCGCCGGCGGCGCAGACCTCGACGAGCCGGTCATGGTGCTCGATGGTGTTGCGGCCGCCGAGCAGCGTGGAGAACTTGCGGTAGAGGATGCGGTGGATCTGGGGGTGGAGCTGCTCGACGATCCGGCTGAGTACGGGGTTGTCGGCGGCCGCGATGGGGACGGCGTGGAAGCGGTCGTCGGCGGCGAGTGCGGCGCTGGTGTCGTCGGCGGCGACTGCTCGTTCGAAGTCGCGGTTGGCCTCGCGCATGCGCTGCAGGTCCTGCTCGGTCATGACCGGCACAGCCGTCTCGATGGCGAGCTGGTCGAGGGAGCGCAGGACGGCGAGGGTCTTCTCGACGTCACGCCGGTTGAGGGTGGTGACGCGGGTGTAGACGCCGGGCTTGGCCTCGACGAGGCCGATGTCGGCGAGCCGGGCGAGCGCCTCGCGCACCGGAGTGCGGCTGAGGCCGAGGCGCTCGGCCAGCTCGCTGTCCTTGACCTTCTCGCCGGGGACGAGTTCACCGCGCACGATGGAGTCACGCAGCCGGTGGAAGACCTCGTCACTGAGGAGGCGTCGGGAGACTGGGCTGTCGAGTGACATATTGCGTACAGTACATCGCCCCTTTCAACGGCCCTGTTCGACTCCGCCGTCAGTCCGAGCCCGGCGGACCAGGGCCTGGGCCAGGACGAGCGCCGGGTCGATGAGGGGAACGCCCACGGCGTCGCCTGGCAGGCCGAGGGGGATTTCCGTACAGCCGGCGATGACCGCTTGCGCGCCCCGCTCGGTCAGGCGCTGTGCGGCGCGGGACAGCAGCGCGGTCGTCCTGTCGTCGCGGATGCCCGCCTTCACCGCGTGGATGGCAGTCATGACCTCATGGTTCTGGCTGACGGTGCCGGGCAGGACGAGGCGGATGCCGAAGCGGTCCAGCCACTCCTGGTACAGGCCCGCGCGCACGGTGCCGGTGGTGGCGAGCAGTCCGGCGGTGTGGATGCGGGGGCTCAGCGTGGTGAGATGCCGGGCGACCTCGCCGATCATGTGGATGATGGGCAGGCCGACGTGGTCGGCGATGCGCGGGACGAAGGCGTGGGCGGTGTTGCAGGGGATGGCGATGACGGTGGCGCCGGCCTCGCGCAGAACCCGGCTGCCGTCGAGAAGCCATGGGGTGGGGTCGGGGCCGTCGCCCAGCAGGGCCGCGGTGCGGTCGGGGATCGTGGGGTCGGACCAGATGACCGTCCGGAGGTGGTCCTGGTCGCTTGAACCCGGTGTGGTCGCGACGAGCTTGGCGTAGAAGTCGGCGGTGGCTGCCGGGCCCATGCCGCCGAGGATGCCGATGATCTCGGCGGTGGTGGGGGTAGTCACGGGTGACCCCCTAGAGATACGCAATATATTGCGTTTTGCATGTTGCTAACACTGGGGTCAGAGGCGATGGCTGTCAAGGGGCGCGCAAACAATCGGAGCGCCCTATCCGGCGCGCAGGCGGCCTCGATGTGACCGACGAAGCCGTTCCAGGGGTCCGGGTCGTCCAGGGCGACGGTGACCGCGTCGGCGTAGGGCCGGTCACGCCACCGCGTTCAGCAGGTCGGCGACCACCTCCGGCCTCTCGAGTGCGATGAAGTGACCCGCTCCGGTCACCTGGGTGAAATCGGCGGCAGGCAGCAGCTTCCTGTTGGCTTCCCGGTCCGCGTGCCGGGACCAGTCCTTCTCCCCGTAGACGAGGTGGATGGGAGCCTTGACCTCCGGGTAGCGGGAGCGGGCGGCGATGAGGCTGGGCAGGCTCTGGTACACGGCCCGGGCGACGGTCGGGTAGCCGGGGCGGCCGCCCACCCGCAGGAGCTCGTCCACGTAGTCCTCCCGCAGAGCGCTCTTGTCCACCAGGCCACCCCGCAGGACCCTGCGGAGGATCGGCTTGGGCTCCACGCCTGCGACCACCGGGCCCACCCCCGGAGCGAGAACACCGCCGACCACCAGGCGGGCGAGGAGACTGGACCGGGCGATGCCGCCGCGGAAGTCGTACGTGTTCACCGCGACCGCGCGCCGCACCCGCTCCGGCAGATCGGCCGCGGTGGTCAGGGCGAGCACCGCCCCCATGGACTCCCCCACCAGTGTCACGTCATGGAGGTCGAGTTCGGCGAGGAGCCGTTCCACGCCCGCACGCATCGCCGGCTCGTCGTACGACGCATCGGGCACGATCTCGGAGTAGCCCATCCCCGGCAGGTCCAGGGCGTACACGGTGTACCGGTCCGAGATCATCGGGATGAGGAAGCGGAAGTGCTCGGCCTGCGTGCGCACCGTGTGCAACAGGACCAGGGGAGCACCGGTGCCCGCTTTGAGGTAGCGCAACGTCCCCTCGCGGCCGTGGCGTCCAGCGCGCGGGGCGACGGTGTGGCTGGTGGTCCCCGGAATGTGGATCGTGGGACGCGTCTCCTGGCTGGGCATGGCGCAGACTCCTTCGCTCCTGGCTTGGGAGGGCGCAACCCCCCCCCCAGACCTGGAAACCAATCGGTTTCCCCTATCGTAAACCGATCGGTTTTCGATTCGCCGAAAGCGAGTTAACCTCCCGGTATGACCACCGAGGTGAAGCCAAGTCCCAGAGAGCGGCTGTTGGAGGCAGCGGCCACGCTCACCTACCAGGACGGTGTCGGCATCGGCGTCGACGCGCTGTGCAAGGCGGCGGGAGTGTCGAAACGCTCCATGTACCAGCTCTTCGAGAGCAAGGACGAACTGCTGGCGGCGAGCCTGGAGCGACGAGCCGATTCCTACGCGACCCGACTCCTGCCCGCGGCGGACGACGGCCGTTCACCCCGCGAGCGGATCCTGCACGTCTTCGACGAGCTCAAGTCGCAGGCGAGTGCCCCCGACTTCCAAGGCTGTCGGTACCTGGCTGTTCAGATCGAGCTCAAGGACCGGAGTCACCCTGCGAGCCAGGTGGCCCAACGGGTCAAGGAGAACCTGACAGCCTTCTTCCGTGCCGAGGCCGCACAGGGTGGGGCGAGCGACCCGGATCTGCTGGCCCGGCAGCTGATCCTGGTCTTCGACGGCGCCAGTGCCCGCGCGGGAATCGGAGCCGACACACTGACAGGGCTCATCGCTCCCACGGTGGCCGCCCTGCTCGATGCGGCGGACATGCGCTGACGCATCGCGTTTCCGAGCAGTCTGGGTGACCGATGTGCTCGGCGAGTTGCTGATGGCCGGGTTGATGACACGACCCCCGCTGGGCGGACTTCTCCGCGTCCGCGGGACCGGCAGCGCTTCCGCCTGGCAGAAGCCGCCTTGCGTAGCGGCCACGGCCGTCAGGACCCTGATGCCAACCACGGCACGCGGGGCGACGGCGCCCCGCCGACAGGGACGGGAACCCCATGCCTCACATGACCGCCTTCGCCAGGAACCAGTGGTACGTCGCCGCCTACAGCCACGAGGTCGGGCGGGAGTTGCTCGGACGGACGATCCTCGGTGAGACGCTCGTGCTCTACCGCACCGAGGAGGACGGCACGCCGGTCGTCCTGCACGACCGGTGCGTGCACCGCCGTTACCCGCTGTCCGAGGCCCCGACCCGCCTCGACGGGGACCGGATCGTGTGCGGGTACCACGGGTTCACGTACGACACGACCGGCACGTGCGTGTACGTACCGGGGCAGAAACGGGTGCCGCGCACGGCCCGCGTCGCCTCCTACCCCGTCGTCGAGCAGGACTCGCTGATCTGGGTGTGGATCGGCGACCCGGCGCTCGCCGACCCGCAGGCCATCCCGCGGGCGAAGCACCTCGACTCCCCCGGCTGGGTGACCGTGCGCGGCATGGAGCCCATCGACTGCGACTACGGACTGCTGGTCGACAACCTCCTCGACCTGTCCCACGAGACGTATCTGCACGGCGGTTACATCGGCACCCCCGAGGTCGCCGAGACACCGATCACCACGGAGGTCGACGAGGGCGCCGGGATCGTCCGGGTGAGCCGGCACATGGACGACGCCGAATGCCCGCCCTTCTACGCCAAGTCGACCGGCATCGAGGGCCGGATCACCCGCTGGCAGGACATCGAGTACCACGCCCCCTGCCTGTACCTGCTGCACAGCCGTATCGCCCCGGTCGGTGTGCTGCCGGAGGCGGACGGCAGCGACCCGAACGGCTTCCACACGGAGATCACGTACTGCATCACGCCCTCCGGCGACGGCAAGGTGTACGACTTCTGGGCCGTCTCCCGGGACTGGGCGACGGACGACGCCGAGGTCACCGAGTTCCTGCGCGGCAACAACCACACGGTCGTCATGCAGGACGTCACCGCGCTCAACCTGCTGCAGAAGACGCTCGGCACCGAGCGCACCGGCTACCAGGAGCTGAGCATCAACATCGACACCGGCGGTCTGGCCGCCCGCCGCATCCTCGCCCGGCTGGTGGAGCAGGGCGAGAAGCCCGTGGAGAAGGTCCAGTGACGCGTCCCACCGGCGAGATCTACCGCATCGACTGGCTGCCCGGCACCGACCTCCTGCACGGCACCTGCCACTGCGGCCGGGAGCACACCGCGCAGGACCCGGTCGAGATGTGGGAGTGGATGCTCGCCCACCCGCAAGGCCACGAGCCGCGACCCGAGCCGCGAGGAAACAGTTCATGAGCGTGTACGAAGCCGAACTCGTCGTCGAGCGCCGCGATTTCGCGGCCGACGGTGTGCTCGCCCTGACCCTGCGCCACCCGCTGGGCGAGCCGCTCCCGGACTGGGAGCCGGGCGCCCACGTCGACGTCCTGCTCGGCCCCGGTCTGGAGCGGCAGTACTCGCTGTGCGGCGATCCGGCGGACCGGTCGGCCTGGCGGATCGCGGTGCTGCGCGAGCCGGACGGGCGGGGTGGCTCGGCGCATGTGCACGAGCAGGTGGGCGAGGGCGACAAGGTCCGCGTGCGCGGGCCCCGCAACAACTTCCGCCTGGAGCCCGCTCCCCGCTACCGCTTCGTCGCGGGCGGCATCGGCATCACCCCGATCCTGCCGATGCTGGCCGCGGCCGAGGCGGCGGGCGCCGAGTGGACGCTGCTGTACGGCGGACGCACCCGCCGGTCGATGGCGTTCGGCGAGGAACTGGCGCGGTACGGGGACCGGGTGACGATCGCGCCCGAGGACGAGACGGGGCTGCTGGACCTGCCCTCGGTGCTGGACGACGTGCCCGAGGGCACCCTCGTCTACTGCTGCGGCCCCGGGCCGCTGCTGGACGCGGTCGAGGCCCGGTGCCCGTCCGGGGTGCTGCGCGTCGAGCGGTTCCGCCCGAAGGTGCAGGAGACCGGCGGCGACACCGGGTTCGACGTGGAGCTGGCGCGGAGCGGCCGGACGATCACCGTCGCGCCGGACGTGTCCGTGCTGGACGCCGTGCGCGCCGCGGGGGTGGAGGTGCTGTACTCCTGCACCGAGGGCACCTGCGGCACGTGCGAGACCGACGTCCTCGACGGCGAACCGGACCACCGCGACTCGGTGCTGACCGACGACGAGCGCGCGGCGGGCGAGACCATGCTCATCTGCGTGTCCCGCTGCCGCGGGAAGCGGCTCGTGCTGGACCTGTGACGAGAGGCCGGTGTCAACTACCCTTCACCGTAATGGTATTGACCATGGCTCGGAACGGGCTCTAGGTTCCGGCTGAGCACATCTGTACTGCCTGAGCACATCTGGTACTGCCTGAGCACAGCCTGTCGGAGCACCTGGACCGGTCCCACGGGGGAGCCATGCGTCGTCTGCTCGTCGGCCTCACGGCCTTGTCCGTCCTGGCCGCCGTCACCGCCTGCGGCTCGTCCGACTCCGGTGGGACGGACAAGCCCGGCGCGTCCGGCGGAACCACCACCGTCAAGGTCGGTGTCGTCCCCGTCCTGGACGTCGCGCCGATCTACCTGGGCGAGAAGCAGGGCTTCTACGCCGAACGCGGCATCGAGCTGGAGCTGACACCGGCCCAGGGCGGGGCCGCGATCGTGCCCGGGGTCGTGTCCGGCCAGTTCCAGTTCGGCTTCAGCAACACCACGTCGCTGCTGGTGGCCCAGTCCAAGAACATGCCCGTCAAGGCCGTGGCGAACGGGGTCGCTTCCACCGGGAAGGACGGCGCCGACTTCGCCGCCGTCACCGTGAAGAAGGGCTCTTCCCTGACGTCCGCCAAGCAGTTGGAGGGCAGGAAGACGGCGGTCAACACGCTCAACAACATCTGCGACACCTCGGTCAGGGAGTCGGTCCGCAAGGCCGGGGGCGACCCCGCGAAGGTCGAGTTCGTCGAGATGCCCTTCGACCAGATGCCCGCCGCGCTGGACGGCGGGCAGGTCGACGCGGCCTGCACCCCGGAACCGGCGCTCGCCACGGTCAAGGCCGCGGGCGGTACGGAGATCGCCTCGAACTTCTACGACGTGTCACCGGACCTCACCGTGGCCATGTACTTCACCTCCCAGCAGTACGCCGCCAAGAACCCGGACCTCGTGAAGAAGTTCCAGGAGGCGACCGCGGAGTCGCTGAAGTACGCCGACGAACACCCGGACGAGGTCCGGCAGATCCTCACCACCTACACGAAGATCCCCGACACGCTGCTGGACAAGCTGACCCTGCCGCGCTGGCCCGCCGAGCCCGACCGCGCGTCCATCGAGCGGCTGGCCGAACTGGGCGAGCGGGACGGGCTGTTCGAGCGGGCGCCGGACCTGGACAAGCTGCTGCCGTGAAAGGTGCAGACGCGGCACTCGGCGCGGCCGGGCTCGCGGCGTTCCTCGCGCTCTGCGAGGCGGTGCCGAGGCTCGGCCTGGTCGACGAGGACTACTTCCCGCCGGCCGGCCGTGTCGCGGACGCGCTCGGCCGTGAGCTCTCCGACGGCGCCTTCTGGTCGGCGCTCGGCGACACCCTCACCGGCTGGGCGCTGGGCCTCGCGATCGCGGTGAGCGCCGGTGTCCTCGCGGGCGTGCTGATCGCCGTGGTGCCGTATCTGCGCGAGGCGACCGCCTCGACGATCGAGTTCCTGCGGCCCATCCCGTCGGTCGCGCTGATCCCGCTGGCGGTGCTGCTGTACGGCACGGAACTGCGCTCGGTGCTGCTGCTGGTCGTGTACGCCTCGTTCTGGCAGGTGCTGATCCAGGTCCTCTACGGCGTGCGGGACGTCGACCCGGTCGCGGAGGAGACGGCACGCTCCTACGGCCTGGGCACCTGGGCGCGGGTCCGGCACGTGCTGTGGCCGACGGCGCTGCCGTACGTCATGACCGGGGTGCGGCTGGCGGCGGCCGTGGCACTGATCCTCGCCGTCACCGCCGAACTGGTCATCGGGGCACCGGGGTTGGGCGCCCGGATCGCGGTCGCGCAGACCTCGCAGGCGGTGCCGGAGATGTACGCGCTGATCGTGGTGACCGGGGTGCTCGGGCTGCTGATCAACGTCGGCGCGAGGTCGGTGGAGCGGCGGGCGCTGGCCTGGCACCAGTCGGTGCGCGGGGAGGTGGCGGTGTGAGACGCCTGCTGCTCCGACTGTTCTTCGCGCTCGCCCTGCCCGCGGTGCTGGTGGCCGTCTGGTGGGCGGCCTCGGCCGGCAGCACGAACGTCTACTGGCCGCCGCTGCGCACCATCCTCGGCACCTTCCCGGACGTCTGGACGGCCGACCGGCTGCGCACGGACGTGGGGCCCAGCGTGCTGCGGCTCGCGGCGGGCTACGCCACGGCGGCCGTCGTGGGCGTCGCGCTCGGCACGGTCATCGGCTCCTACCGGCGGGTGCGGGCGGTGTGCGAACCGGTCCTGGAGTTCCTGCGGGCCGTGCCGCCGCCGGTGCTGGTGCCGGTCATCATGCTGTTCGCGGGCATCGGCGACACGATGAAGATCGCGGTGATCGCGAGCGGCTGCGTGTGGCCGGTCCTGCTCAACACGGTCGAGGGCGTCCGCGCGGTCGACCCGGTGCTGGCCCAGACGGCCCGCTCCTACGGCATCACGGGCCCGGCCCGGCTGCGGGAGGTGGTGCTGCGCTCGGCGAGTCCGCAGATCTTCGCGGGCCTGCGCCAGGCGCTGTCGATCGGGATCATCCTCATGGTGATCAGCGAGATGTTCGCGGCCAGCAACGGCCTCGGCTTCACCATCGTGCAGTTCCAGCGCGGTTTCGCGATCCCCGACATGTGGACCGGGATCCTGCTGCTCGGCCTGCTCGGCTTTCTCCTCTCGGTGCTCTTCCGGCTGGTCGAGCGGCGGGTGCTCGGCTGGTACCACGGCCTGCGCGAGGCCGGCCGGCGGTCCCCGTGAACCTCGCGAAAGGGCGGTCCATGCTCGACGTACACGGCCTGCGGAAGGTCTACGAGGGTTCCGGGCGGCGCACCGAGGCGGTGCGCGACCTGACCTTCAGCGTGGAGGCGGGCGAACTGGTCTGTCTCGTGGGCCCGTCGGGCTGCGGCAAGACGACCCTGCTGAAGTGCGTCGGCGGACTGCTCGCCCCCACGGCCGGTGAGGTGCGGCTCGCGGGCCGCAGGGTCGAGGGGCCGCCGCCCGGGATGGCGTTCGTGTTCCAGGAGTACGGCCGCAGCCTGTTCCCGTGGATGCGGGTCGGGCAGAACGTGGAACTGCCCCTGAAGCAGAAGAAGCTGGGCAGGGAGCGGCGCCGCGAACTGGTCGCGGACGCGCTGGAGTCGGTGGGGCTCGCGGACGCCGCCGGCGCGTATCCGTGGCAGTTGTCGGGCGGCATGCAGCAGCGGGTGGCCATCGCGCGGGCGCTGGCGTACGAGCCCGAGGTGCTGCTGATGGACGAGCCGTTCGCGGCCGTGGACGCCCAGACCCGGGCCGATCTGGAGGACCTCGTACGGCGGCTGTGGCGGGAGCGCGGGATCACGATCCTGTTCGTCACCCACGACATCGACGAGGCCGTGTACCTCGGCGAGCGGGTGATCGTGCTGTCCGCCTCCCCCACCGTCGTCCAGGAGCAGCTGAAAGTCGATCTGCCGGCCGAGCGGGACCAGGTGCACACGCGCGTGTCCCCGCGCTTCGCCGAGCTGCGGACCCGGGTGTACGAGCAGATCCAGGCGGCGAAGCGCGGAGGGGCCGGCAAGGCCGTTCAGTGAGCGGCCCACAGCCCCCGGACATGCCCCAGGTGCCGGGTCATCACCTCGCGTACGGCGTCCTCGTCCCGGGCGAGCAGCGCGTCCAGGATCTCCAGGTGCTCCTGGGCCGAGGCCTCCAGCCGCCCCTGCTCCACCAGCGCGGTGAGCCCGTACAGCCGGGAGCGGCGTCTGAGGTCCCGTACGACGTCGACGAGATGGCCGTTGCCGGCGAGGGCCAGCAGGCCGAGGTGGAAGCGCAGGTCGGCCTCGACGTAGGCGATGAGGTCACCGGCCGCGGCGGAGGTGACGATCTCCTGGGCGACCGGGCGCAGGGCCTCCAGGGCCACCGGGTCGGCCGTGACCGCGAGGCCGGCTGTCGTGGGGATCTCGATCAGGGCCCGGATGTGGGTGTACTCGTCGAGTTGCCGCTCGGAGACGGCGGTGACCCGGAAGCCCTTGTTGGGCACGGTGTCGACCAGGCCCTCCTTGGCGAGGTCGAGCATGGCCTCGCGCACGGGTGTGGCGGAGACGCCGAAGCGGGCGGCGAGGCCGGGGGCCGAGTAGATCTCGCCGGGCCGCAGTTCACCGGCGATCAGGGCGGCCCGCAGCGCGTCCGCGACCCGCTCCCGGTGGCTGGGTTTCCTGCTGCCCAGCACGGGCAGGGCGGGGGTGTGCTGCGGGGCCATGACGGTCGGGGTTCCTCTCTGGCACTCAGGTGGTCTTCGGCTTACAGGACGAAGCCCGCCGGGAACGGGTCCTCGGGGTCGATCAGGTACTGGGCGGTGCCGGTGATCCAGGCGCGTCCGGTGAAGCTGGGCAGCACGGCCGGGCGTCCGGCGACCTCGGTCGTGCCGAGCAGTCTGCCGGTGAACCGGGTGCCGATGAAGGACTCGTTCAGGAACTCGGTGTGCAGCGGGAGTTCGCCGCGCGCGTGCAGCTGGGCCATGCGGGCGCTGGTGCCGGTGCCGCAGGGCGAGCGGTCGAACCAGCCGGGGTGGATGGCCATGGCGTGCCGGGAGTGGCGGGCGGTGGATCCGGGGGCGGCCAGGTAGACGTGGTGGAGGCCGTGGATGGAGGGGTCCTCCGGGTGGACGGGCGGGTCCTCGGCGTTGACGGCGGCCATGAGGGACAGGCCCGCGGCGAGGATCTCGTCCTTGCGGGACCGGTCGAAGGGCAGGCCGAACTGCTCCAGCGGCAGGATGGCGTAGAAGTTGCCGCCGAAGGCGAGGTCGTAGGTCACCGTGCGGCCGTCGGCGAGGGTGGCCTTGCGGTCGAGGCCGACGGCGAAGGACGGCACGTTCCGCAGGGTGACCGCCTTGGCGGCGCCGCCCTCCACGGCCACCTCGGCGACGACCGGGCCCGCCGGGGTGTCGAGCCGGATGGTGGTGACCGGTTCGACGGCCTCGACCATGCCGGTCTCGACGAGCACGGTCGCCACGCCGATGGTGCCGTGCCCGCACATGGGCAGATAGCCGGAGACCTCGATGTAGACGACACCCCAGTCGCAGTCGGGCCGGGTCGGCGGCTGGAGGATCGCGCCGCTCATGGCGGAGTGGCCGCGCGGCTCGTTCATCAGCAACTGCTTGATGTCGTCGCGGTGTTCGCGGAACCACAGCCGCCGCTCGTTCATGGTGGCGCCGGGGATGGTGCCGATGCCGCCGGTGATCACCCGGGTCGGCATGCCCTCGGTGTGCGAGTCGACGGCGTGCAGGACGAGTCTGCTGCGCATGATCGGTCCCTTGTTATGCGAGTCCGGCCGCGACGGCCTTCTCGGTGGCGGCTCGTACGGCGGCCTCCTGCTCGGGCAGCAGCGGCACGCGCGGGGGGCGGCAGGGGCCGCCGTGGCGGCCGACGAGGTCCATGGACAGCTTGATGGCCTGGACGAACTCCACCCGCGAGTCCCACCGCAGCAGCGGATGCAGCTGCCGGTACAGGGGCAGCGCGGTCTCCAGGTCGCCGTCGACGGCCGCGTGGTACAGCTCGACGGAGGCCTGGGGCAGCGCGTTCGGGTAGCCGGCCACCCAGCCCTTGGCGCCCGCGACGGCCAGTTCCAGCAGCACGTCGTCCGCGCCGATCAACAGGTCCAGCTCGGGGGCGAGTTCGGCGATCCGGTAGGCCCGGCGGACATCGCCCGAGAACTCCTTCACGCCCTGGATGTACCCCTCGCCGTGCAGCCGGGCGAGCAGCTCGGGCACGAGGTCGACCTTGGTGTCGACCGGGTTGTTGTACGCCACGACCGGCAGCCCGGCCCGGGCGACCTCGGCGTAGTGGGCGAGGACGGAGCGCTCGTCGGCGCGGTAGGCGTTCGGCGGCAGCAGCATCACCGCCCGGCAGCCCGCCTCGCCGGCCTGCTCGGCCCAGCGCCGGGACTCGGCGGACCCGTAGGCGGCGACGCCGGGCATGACGCGCTGCCCGCCGATCGCGGCGACGGCCGTCTCCACGACCCGGCGGCGCTCCTCCGGGGTGAGCACCTGGTACTCGCCGAGGGAGCCGTTCGGCACGACGCCGTCGCAGCCGTTCTCGACGAGCCAGGCGCAGTGCTCGGCGTACCGGTCGTAGTTCACGGAGAGGTCGGCGTTGAGCGGGAGCGCGGTGGCGACGAGGACGCCGCGCCAGGGGCGGTGGTCGGTCATGACGGTCCCTCCTGGGAGTAGTGCTGCCGGGCGAGGACGCCGAGCGGCACGGGACGGGCGAACGGCCTTCTGGACGGGGTGGGCGGGCAGCCGGCGAGACCGGCGACCGCGGCGGAGCACATCCGGCCCTGGCACCAGCCCATCCCGGCCCGGGTGAGCAGCTTCACGGTGCGCTCGTCGCCCGCTCCGAGGTCCAGGGCGTCGCGCACGGCGCCGGCGGTGACCTCCTCGCAGCGGCAGACCACGGTGTCGTCGGTGACCTGCTCGGGCCAGTGCGCGGGCGGCGCGTAGGCGGAGTCGAGGGCGGCGGCGGATCTCCTGAGCCTCGTACGGGCCTTGACGGCGGCGGGGGCCGGGTCGGGCGTGGTGCCGCGCAGGCGGGCGGCGGCGGAGCAGCCCGCGATGTGCCCCTCGGCGAGGGCGAGGGCGGCGCCGCCGATGCCGGTGGCCTCCCCGGCCGCCCACACGCCGGGCACATCGGTGCGCTGCTCGGCGTCGACGGCCGCGGCGAGCCCGTCGAGGCGGCAGCCGAGGCCGTCGGCGAGGTCGGTGTGCGGGAGCATGCCGTGGCCGACGGCGAGGGTGTCGCAGGGCAACTGCCGCTCGGTGCCGGGCCGGACGCGCCCGGCGTCGAGGGCGGCGACCGTGACGCCGGTCAGCCGGTCGTCGCCGTGGGCGCGGACGACGGTGTGGCGGGCGAGGACCGGCACGCGGTGGCGCAGCAGCCGGGCGGCGTATCCGGCGCCCTCCGGGAGCTTGCCGGCCAGGGCCGGGCCGTGGCGGGCGAGGCGCCCGGGGTCGGTCGACTCGACGAGCGCGGCGACCTCTACGCCCGCTGCCGCGAGGCCGGTCGCCACGGGCAGCAGCAGCGGCCCGGTCCCGGCCACCACCGCCCTGCGCCCCGGCACCACGAGCCCGCCCTTGAGCATGGCCTGCGCTCCCCCGGCGGTGACGACGCCCGGCAGGGTCCAGCCGGGGAAGGGCAGCACCTGCTCGTAGCCGCCGGTGGCCAGGAGCACGGCCCGGGCAGGCACCTCGGCGGGCTCCTCCTGCTCCGGCCCGAGCAGCGCGTGCACCGTGAAGCCCTGCGGCGTCCGCTCCACGCACCACACATGGTGCTCCGTCAGCACGCGGACGGCACTGGCGGCGAGCCCGTCCCGCAGCCGCTCCCAGGTCCGCCACCGGTGGTGCAGCGCCTCGGGCCGTCCGGCCCCGAGCCCGGCGGCGGGCTGCCGGTAGAACTGCCCGCCGGGCTCGGCCGCGGCGTCGACGAGCGTGACGCCAACGCCGCGCGCGGAGGCCGCCAGGGCGGCGGCGAGCCCGGCCGGTCCGGCGCCGATCACCGCGAGGTCAGTCCGCACGGCGCACCTCCTCATGGCGCGCACCGTCCTGCGTCCCGAACACCGCAAGCTCAGTCCGCACGGCGCACCTCCTCATGGCCCGTCCCGCCCTGCGTGCCGATTTCGTCGCCCGGCCGCGCCGGCACCAGGCAAGCCCGCTGGTTGGGGCGGCCGTTGACGGTGACCAGGCAGTCGAAGCAGACGCCGATCCCGCAGAACACCCCGCGGGGCCGGCCCTCGCCCCGGGTGGCACGCCAGGAGGTGATGCCCGCCGCCCACAGCACGGCGGCGACCGTCTGCCCGGGCAGCGCCTCGACCGGCCGCCCGTCGAAGGTGACGGTGAAGGCGGGGCCGGGCCTGGCGCCCGCCAGCTGAAGCGGATTCACTCGGCCTCCTCGGTGAAGCGGTCGGGACGGAACGGGCCGAGGTCCAGGCCGGGCGCCTGCCCGGTCAGGACCTGGGCGATCAGGTGCCCGGTGCCGGTGGCCAGCCCGATGCCGGCGCCCTCGTGCCCGCAGGCGTGGTGGAGCCCGGGCGCCCTCGGGTCGGGGCCGATCGCGGGCAGGTGGTCGGGCAGGTACGGCCGGAAACCCGCGTACGTGCGCATGGCCCGGACTCCGGCGAGGAACGGGAAGAGCCGGGTGGCGCCCGCCGCCAGCGCCCGCAGGGCCGGGAGCGACAACGACCGGTCGAAGCCGACCCGTTCGCGGCTGGCGCCGATGAGGACGGGCCCGGCGGGCGTGCCCTCCACCACCGGGGACGTCTGCAACGCCGCCGAGTCGCTCGCGACGTCGGCCACGTAGTCGGCGGCGTACACCTTGTGCCGGACGCGGGGCGGCAGCGGCTCGGTGACCAGGACGAAGCCGCGCCGGGGCAGCACCGGCAGGGCGACTCCGGCGCGGGCGGCCACCTCGCCGCCCCAGGTGCCGGCCGCGTTGACGACCGCCGGGGCGTGGATGTCGCCCTTGTCGGTGTGCACCCCGCGCACCGCGCCGCCGGGGCCCCGCAGCACCCCGGTCACCTCCCGGCCGGTGAGCAGCCGGGCGCCCGAGGCACGCAGCAGGTGCGCCGCCGCCAGCGCGGGCATCACCTGGGCGTCCTGCGGGTAGTGCACACCGCCCGCGAGGCCGGGAGCCAGATACGGCTCCAGGTCGGTGAGGCGGTCGGCGGGCACGGACACGGCCTCCACCCCGGCCGCGCGCTGCCCGGCGGCGAGTTCCTCCAGCCCGGCCCGTGCCGCCTCGCTGCCGGCGACGACGACCCCGCCCTTGGCCTCGTACTCGACGGCCTTCCCCAGCCCCTCCCGGGCCAGTTCCGCCCACAGTCGGGCGGACAGCAGGGCCAGTTCGAGCTCGGGTCCGGGCTCCTTGTCGGAGACGAGGAGGTTCCCCTCCCCCGCGCCGGTCGTCCCACCGGCCACCGGGCCCCGGTCCACCACGACCGCGTCGAGGCCCGCGCGGGCCGCGTACAGGGCGCAGGCGGCACCGACGACTCCGGCTCCGACCACCACGACATCGCAGGTCAGCGACTCGTTCACGCCAGTACTATGTCACACACCACACTTCCTGGGAATGGGGCGGACGGCGGCGGTACAGAGGCAGGGCGGCTCAGTCGGCCGCCGGGACGACCCGCAGATGGGCGGCGCCACGGCGCGTCCGGCGGTCCCGGGAGGGGGTGCGTCGGGCCTCGCGCAGGACGAACGTCAGCCGGGTGCAGCCCAGTTCCGCGAGCGTCCGGGAGGTCTCGACGACGACCCGGCAGTCGGTGGCGCCCCAGCGCGGGTCCGGGTGCAGCAGCGGCCGTACGGCACCGTCGAGCTCGGCGGCGTCCTCGCCGACCGAGCGGATCCAGTGCGGCAGGCCGTGCCGGTAGGCGGCCTCCATGATGGGGTCCTGGGCGATGTCGCGGCGGATGCCCTGGAGCCCGTGGTCGGGGCCGTGGCTCTCCACGGTCCGCGCGAAGTGCGCGAGCATCGGCAGGCACCAGCTCGCCTCGTGCTCGCCGAGCACCGTGGGAGCGTCCGGGTGGAAGAGCACGAACCGCAGGAAGTTGTCGCCCGGCAGGGCCGTCGGGTGCGGACCGACGCCGCCGAAAAGTGACCGGAACGCGCTGTTGGTGAGCACGACGTCCCAGCAGTGGTCCACGACGAGCGAGGGGAAGGAGACGGCCTCCAGAAGCCCGGCGCAGTCCTCCAGGTAGGCCCGGGCCTCGGGAGTCTCGGGGACGGGCCGCGGTGCCGGCCGCTGCCCTCCTGCCTGATATGCCATCGGGAGGTCACCCCTCTTGCCTGTGCGGCCTTGACGCGGCGCCCCGATCCTGCTGCCCGGAGCTGAGGCGTGTCAACTATCGTGGCATTCTGTGCCCGTTGACGGCTGAAATTGGCCACAGTTGTGGCGAGACCTGGATGTGAGTTCGAGGCACCCGCTACGCTCCGGGAAGTTCACGCCGGGGAAAGTCACGGCATCCGCTTGTGAGAAGCCTGTGAGAGACGTAGGAGATCTGTCGGTGACGGGTGGCTTCGTCGAAGGTCCTGGCGCCACGCCGACGGCCGTGCTGGCGGCCGTCGTCTCCCGTGTCACCGCGCTCGCCGACCGGCTCGGCGTGCCGCACGCCGAGGTCTTCGACACCGGTCGGCTGTCCGTCGCCTCGGGGGTCCCGGAACCCGTGGTGAAGGCCCTGCTCGGCGGCCGGCCCGCGGGCGAGCCCGATGTGCAGGCCCGGTTCCTGCAGCGGCTGGACCTGCTGCGCCGGACCCGGCTCAAGCCCAACGGCCGCAGATACACCCAGCAGGAGATCGCCGACGGCGCGGGCATGTCCCGGCAGCAGGCCGGGGCCCTCATCAACGGCGACCGGCGGCCGACCATGGAGCACTGCGACGCCCTCCAGCGGTTCTTCCGGGTGCACGCCGGCTTCCTGACGGCCGAGGACCCCGAGGCGCTCGTGAGCGCCCTCCAGCACACCGAGCAGGAACTGCTCCAGAAGCTCGCCGACCGCGAGCGGGAGGCGGCCGCGGCGGCGGACGACCCGCTGGAGCGGCTGCTCCAGGACCACGGCGTGCGCGGCATCGCCTGGCGGGCCGCGCAGCTGCCCACCGACCAGCACCGTGACAAGGTCGCGGAGTGGCTGGACATGCTCCTGGAGAGCGTCAAGCGGCCCGAGTCGTGACCGTGGGGAGAACTGTGGGCATCGGTAAGGAAATGCGCCGCCTGTGCGGCGAGCTGGTCGCGGAGCTGACCCTCCCCGCACCGGCACGGCCCGACGAGCTGTACACCGCGCTGTGCGACGCCATGAGCAGACGCCGCGGCCGCCCCGTCCACTTCCGTACCGCCGCCTTCCCGCCCGGGACCGCCAGCGGGCTCTGGCTCGACATGGCCGAGCAGGACCTCGTCGTGATCGAGGAACGCACGGCTCCCGACCACCAGTTGGTGATCCTGGGCCACGAGCTGTGGCACATGAAGGCCGGGCACTGCTCCCACCACGTCGAGGGCGCCGCCGTCGCGGCCCGGCTGCTCGACGACGGCGCCGACCTCCAGGCGACCGTGCTGAAGGTCGCCGCGCGCACCCGGTTCGACCTCGACGACGAGAAGGAGGCCGAGAGCTTCGGTCTGCTGCTCGCCAGCAAGTGCCGTGCCTGGCTGGCCGGTTCGTCGTCGCGAGGGCCGGTGCAGCGGGACCATCTGGCGGGACGGATCGAGGCGTCGCTCGGGTACCGGGGGCCGCAGAGCTGACGGGCCGTTCTCCGCGTCACCGGGGGCGGTTCCGTCTGCGCCGAGCGGGCGAACCGAGGGGCGGCGGGGCCGGATTGTCAGTGGTGGGCGGCAAGCTGGAGGTGCGTCACCGCTGTGCGGGGCGCCGCGCGCCGCGAGGGCGCGGGACCGACGACGCCGACCCGGGGAGAGCCGACCGATGCCCACCGCCGTACTGACCGACCGCGAACGCACCGCCGTCCAGGCGTATCTGCGGCTGCTGCACACCGTCCGGGCCGCCTTCGACCTGGAGGACGGCCCGCCGGTCGTCCCGCCCGCCGTGCTCGCCGACGCGGAACGGGCCCTCGACCGGGCCGGTCTGACCGGCAACGAGGAGGAGTTCTTCCGGCTGCTGAAGACCTGGTGCCCGGAACCGGGCTCCTGACGAGCCTCAGCCGTGCGGTACGGCGACGGCCGTCGCGACCAGGCCGCGGCCGGCGGTCCAGCGGCCGTCGAAGTGGTCGAGGCGGCGGTCGCCCACCTGCGGCCCGGGGACGAGGAGCGCGGCGCGGAAGCGGCCGTCCGCGGTGATCTCGATGTCGGCCTCCATGAAGTCCAGCCACTTCCCGGTGAGGGGGAACCACGCCTTGTAGACGGATTCCTTCGCGCTGAACAGCAGCCGGTCCCAGTGGACGTCGGGGCGTTCGGCCGCGAGCCGCCGCAGCCGCTCCGCCTCGGCCGGCAGGGCCACGGACGACAGGACACCCTCGGGCAGCGGCCCGTGGACCTCGGCGTCGATGCCGACGGAGGCCAGGTCGGTGGCGCGGACCAGGGCGGCGGCGCAGTAGCCGTCGCAGTGGGTCATGCTGCCGGCCAGCCCGGCCGGCCAGCCCGGGGCGCCGCGCTCGCCGGGCAGGATCGGCTGCGGCGGCACACCGAGCTTCTCCATGGCGCGGCGGGCGCAGGAGCGTACGACGGCGAACTCCCGGCGGCGCTTGGCGACCGCCCGCGTCAGGAGCGCCGCCTCCTCGGGGTACAGCGGGGTCTCCGGGCCCTCGTTTCCGTATGCCTCGACGGTGACCACGGTCTCCGGCAGCAGTTCCTCGATCACCGCTCCTCGCCCTCCCTCGGCAGGATGCGCCGCAGCCGCCCCGGCGGCCCGGGCCGCTTGCGCCACTCACGGGGATAGCCCACCGACACCTCCTCGAAGCGCACGCCGTCGAGCCAGGTGGTGCGGGGGATGTGCAGATGGCCGTAGACCATGGTGTGGACGCGGAACCTGCGGTGCCAGTCGGCGGTCAGGCCGGTGCCGCACCACATGGCGAACTCGGGGTGCCACAGGACGTCCATCGGGTGCCGGTCCAGCGGATAGTGGTTGACGGGGATCACCGGCAGGTCGCCGGGCAGTTCGGCGAGCCTGCGTTCGGTCGCGGCGACCCGGGCCCGGCACCAGGCCTCCCGGCTCGGGTACGGGTCGGGGTGCAGCAGGTACTCGTCGCTGCACACGATCCCGGTGCCGTGGGCGTACTCCAGGCCCTGTTCCTTGGTCGCGCACCCGGCGGGCAGGAACGAGTAGTCGTACAGCAGGAACAGCGGGGCGATCGCCACGGGGCCGCCGGGGCCCTCCCAGACGGGGTAGGGGTCCTCCGGTGTCGTCACGCCCAGTTCCCGGCACAGCTCGACCAGGTACTCGTATCGGGCGACACCGCGCAGGGTGACGGCGTCGCTCGGATGGGTCCACAGCTCGTGGTTGCCGGGCACCCAGACGACCTTGCGGAAGCGGCCCGCGAGGGTCTTGAGGGTCCAGCGGATGTCGGCCACGGTCTCGGCGACGTCACCGGCCACGAGCAGCCAGTCGTCGTCCGTGACCGGCCGCATGTCCTCGACCAGGGCGCGGTTCTCCGGGTAGCCGATGTGCAGGTCGCTGATGGCCAGCAGCTGTGCGGCACCACCGGCCGTCGACGTCACCTCTCGCCCCCTCCGCGCACGCGAACGCCCCTACGAGATCACATCCGCGCGGCCCGAACAAGGGCGGCCCCGGCGGACCGGTGTGCAATCCGTAACCCGCGTGTTGCACGTAGGACCCCGCCGAAGCCGTATGATCTGCCCCAACACCACCGCTACGAACTTCCCTTCCGAGGGGCGGTTTGGTGTCCCTCCATTCATCCTGCCCGGGCACGGGCTGCTGAGCCCTGCCCGCGAACCGTGAAAGGCGGCCTGCATGGTCTCTCGCGTACGCGTCTGGCTCAACCGCACGTACGCGGAGAACGTGTTCTTCATGGATCAGCTGCGGAGAAATCCCAGCGACCGGGCCGTCGAGATCCATGCGACCCACGGCGACCCCAACTCCCCCGTGCTGGCCGCCGCCGACACCGCCGAGCTGGAGCCCGAGGGCCTGTCCCCGGCCGGGTACGTGGAATACGCCCTGGACCAGTGCGCGCGGCGCGGCATCGACGTGTTCGTGCCCCGGCTGCACCAGTCGGCGATCGTCGCGCACCGCGCCGAGTTCGAGGCGGCCGGTACGGCGGTGCTGGCGCCGCCGCCCGAGGCGGTGGCCGTCTTCCAGGACAAGGTGATCGCCTACGAGGCGGTCCAGGCGATCGGCGTTCCGGTGCCGTCCTGGTGGCGGGTCCGCTCCGGGGAGGAACTCGTCGCGGCCGTGGAGGAGTTGGAGGCCGCCGGGCACAAGGCGTGCTTCAAGCCGGCGTCCGGCGCGGGCGGGGTCGGCTTCCGCGTGATCACGCGCTCGCCCTTCTCGATGGTGCACCTGAGCGGGTTCCCGAGCCCGTACGTGCCGCTCGACCTGGTGCTGGAGGCGCTGGAGCGGGCCGAGGAACCGGTCGACTGGCTGGTGATGCCGCGTCTGGAGCAGCCCGAGGTGTCGGTGGACTGCCTCACCGGTCCGGACAACCGGGTCCGGCTGGCCATCGGACGCACCAAGAACGGCCGCCGCCGGGGCTTCACGCTGCACGAGCAGTGGCTCGAACCGGCCCGGCGGATCGCGGAGGGCTTCGGGCTGCACTACCTGTCCAACATCCAGTTCCGGATGTTCGGCGACCGGCCGGTCCTGATGGACGTGAACACCCGCCCGGCCGGCGGCCTGCACCAGCTGTCGCTGTGCGGCGTCAACGCCCCTTGGGCGGCTGTGCAGTTGGCGCTCGGCGAGGATCCGGGCGAGGTGGTTCCGCCGTTCCTGGGCCAGGACTACACGGTGGTGTCGGGGCCGCGCCCGCTGCGGCCGGTGCAGCTGCCGCAGCAGCGGGCGGAGGCGGCGGAGCCGCTGCCGGCGGTGCCGGTCGACTCCGTCGAGGCCCCCGCGCAGGCCACCACCGTCGAGGCCCTGCCGCTCTAGGCGTTGTAGCCCCACGCCTGGGCGAGTTCCCTCAGGCGTGGGGGCAGTTCGACGTCCGGGGCGGCCGTGCGCGCCGTCTGGATGCGGCCGGACTTGATCGTGCTGGACCAGTCGCCGAGCTGGGGGCGGAAGGTGCCGTGGTCCTTGCTGCCGTAGTCGAGCATGCCGGGTTCCCAGGGCAGGCCGAGGTAGTCGCAGATGCCCCGGGTGACCCGCTCCGGCTCGGCGGTGAGTTCCTCGTAGGTGATCACGTGGGGGTCGAGGTTCCGGCGGGCCTCCTCCAGCTTCTCGCTGTAGTCGAGGACCTCGGCGCGGACGGCCTCGGGGTCGGGGTCGGCGCGGCGGTCGGTGAGGGACGTGACGACGGCGCCGGGGTGGCGGAGCAGCAGGATGTAGCGGGCGTTCGGCCAACATCGGCGCAGGCGGGGCCAGATGAGGGTGTTCGGCGGGGTCTTGTCGACGATGACGTCCTTGCCGCTGCGGGCGAGCTCCAGGTGCAGCACCCGGTCCCACAGCACGTGTTCCAGCTCGTCCTTGTCGAGGTGGAGTGCCCGCATGGCGTCCGCGGTGAAGTCGCGGGACAGGTGGACGTGCACGGTGCGCAGGTGCATCTCGTGCGGGGCGCGGATGCGGCTGTGGCTGTTCAGCAGGACGCGCAGCAGGGTCGATCCGGAGCGCACCGAGGACAGGACGAAGACCGGTGAGTCCACCAGCCGGGGCGCGGGCGGGGCCGTGTAGGGGTCCGCGGACGGGCGGGGAGCGGGGATGGCGTCGAGGGTCCGGCGCGGTGGACTGACCGCCTGCATCACCAGCCTTCCGCGACGCTTCAGTCCCTTGCCGATCGCGGACATACGCGGGTCTCGCACCGTGACACCTTTCTTTCGCCGGGCATTCCGCATCCCAGGGGGAACGGGCGAACTTCAGATGTCCAGAAGGCGAACCGGCGTGCTCACGGGCGTCCACATACCGCCCGTGAGCAGGCCACTTACGCTTTTCTTAAACTTTCGTCAGAACCGGCCGGCGCCGCGGTACAGCTCCAGTTCCCCTTCCAGTTCGACGGCCAGCACCGTGGCGTGCGGGTCGAGGTCCGCCGCCGCGGGGGGTGCGATCCAGAGGATGCCGGGAGTCTCGTGGAGGCCGCCGGTGACGCGGTGGGGCAGTTCCGTGCCGCTGCCCAGGACCGAGACCCTGCGGACCTTGCTGAGGAGGCCGCGGACGTTGATCTCGGCGCGCGGGGCGTCGAAGAGGGTCAGGTAGAGGGTGCGGCGGTCCTTGGAGAGGGTGCTCGGGCCGTAGTGGTGGCCCGGCGGCAGCCCTCGTTCGGTGCCGTACACCGCCTCCGCGTGCCGGGCGATCCAGTCGCCGAGCCCTTCCAGCCGCTCCGCCTGCTCGTCCGTGATCGTGCCGTCCTCGCGGGGGCCGACGCTGAGGAGCAGGTTGCCTCCGCCGCCGATGGTCTCGGTGAAGTAGCGGATCAGCTGGTCGACCGACTTGTGGTTGTGGTCGTGGTGCTGGTGGCCCCAGGAGTCGTTGATCGTGAGGCACAGCTCCCAGGGGCCCTCGGGCGGGACGACCGGGGCGCCCTGTTCCGGTGTCGCGTAGTCGCCCTCGCTGAGCATGCGGGCGTTGAAGACGACGTCCGGCACCTCGGAGCGGATGAGGGCGGCGAGTTCCGGGATGCGCCACTGCTCCTCGCTGCGGTCCCATTCGCCGTCGAACCACAGCAGATCGGGCTTGTAGCGGGAGGTCAGTTCGCGGATCTGGCCGTCCCGGTAGGCGAGGAAGCGTTCCCATGCCTCCAGGTCCTCGTCCTCGGCGGCGACCTCCGAGTAGCGGTTGTCCTCCAGCTCCGGCGGGCGGCCGGGCTTGCGGGTGGAGGCGTAGTCGGGGTGGCTCCAGTCCGAGTGCGAGTAGTAGAGGCCGACCTTGAGGCCCTGCTCGCGCAGGGCGTACGCGTACCCTCCGATCAGGTCCCGGCCCACGTTCAGGTCGCCGTACGCGGTGTCCCACAGGGCGACGCCGTCGTGGTGGCGACTGGTGAGCACCGCGTACCGGGCGCCGGCCCGCGCGAAGAGCCTCGCCCAGTCGCGCGGGTCGTAGCGGGCGGCCGTGAACCGGTCGAGCTGGGACATGTACCGGTCGTACGGGACGATGTCGTCGTAGAACGACCAGGACTCCTGGACGCCGTCGACGGCGTAGATGCCCCAGTGGATGAAGATGCCGAGTTTGGCGTCCGTGAACCACGGCTGCATGGCCAAGGGTCAGCCCCTTCGCAGGCGGAGCGTCAGGATCTGGAAGGGCCGCAGCGTGACGGGCACACCGCCGTCGGCGATGCCGGCGTCCTCCAGCGGGCGTTCCAGCAGATCGGTCACCTGGGCGCCGGCCAGCGGGAAGCCGGTGCGCAGGATGCCGGTGGCGCGGCCGCCGCGGGACTCGTAGAGCCGTACGACGACATCGCCCGAGGCGTCGTCGGCGAGCTTGACCGCCTCCACCGTCACGCCCTCGCCCTCGACGGAGACGACCGGTTCCGGGGCGCCGGCCGCGTCGGCCACCCGGAGCGGGAGGTTGAGGGCGTAGCCCTCGGCGACGGCGTCCTCGATGCGGGCGCCGGGCAGCAGCGCGTAGGTGAAGCGGTGGCGGCCCTGGTCGGCCTCGGGGTCCGGGATGCGCGGGGCGCGGACCAGGGAGAGGCGGACGGTGGTCGTGGTGCCGCCGTCCTCGCGGACCGTGCGGGAGACGTCGTGGCCGTAGGTGGAGTCGTTGATGACCGCGACGCCGTAGCCCGGCTCGCCGATGTGCACCCAGCGGTGGCCGGAGACCTCGAAGCGGGCCGCCTCCCAGCTGGTGTTGGTGTGCGTGGGGCGCTGGATGTGCCCGAACTGGATCTCGGCGGAGGAGTGCGGGGCCCGGATGTCCACCGGGAAGGCCGCCTTGAGGATCTTCTCGGTCTCGTGCCAGTCGATGTCCGTCTCGATGTCGATCCGGGGGCTGCCGGCGCGGACGGTGATCGTCTGGGTGATCGTCGAGCCCTTGCCGAAGGACCGCTCGACGCGGATCGCGCCGACCAGCGGGTCCTGCTCGACGACCGTGACGGAGGAGGCGTCGAGGAGGTCCGTGTAGCGGTTCTTGTAGTGCTTGTCGATGTCCCAGGCGTCCCAGTAGTTGGGCAGGTCGGTGTGGAGGCGGAGCAGGTTGCCCGGCTCGGCCAGGACCTCGCGGCCGGCGCGCAGGTCGCGGACGGACGCCAGGGTGCCGTCCTCGGCCACCTCGACGCGGACCAGCCCGTTGTCGAGCACCCGGCCGTTCACCGTCACCGGCTGCGGGGGCTCGGCGTCGCCGAGGGGCGCGGAGCCGCTCGCGGGCACCTCCACGTACACCGGTGCGCCCTCGGCGGTGCGGACCACCTCGGCGCGGTCGTAGGGGCTGGTGTTGAAGACACGGGTCCCGCCGGCGCCGAGGGCCGTGAGGGCATCGGCCGTCAGCGCCTGGAGCTCGCGGGCCACTCGGGCGTACTCGGCCTCGGCCTCACGGTGGACCCAGGCAATGGAGGAGCCGGGCAGGATGTCGTGGAACTGGTGAAGCAGCACCGTCTTCCAGAGCCGGTCCAGCTTCTCGTACGGGTAGGCGTAGCCCGGCGCGTGCAGCGCGGCCGTGGTCGCCCACAGCTCCGCCTCGCGCAGGAGGTGCTCGGAGCGGCGGTTGCCCTGCTTGGTGCGGGCCTGGGAGGTGTAGGTGGCGCGGTGCAGCTCCAGGTAGAGCTCGCCGACCCAGACGGGCGCGTCCGGGTACTCCTCGCGGGCCTTGGCGAAGAACTCGTCGGGGTGTTCGACGACGACCTTCGCGGAGCCCTCCAGGTCCGCCAGCCGGCGGGCGCGTTCCATGATCTCGCGGGTGGGGCCGCCACCGCCGTCGCCCCAGCCGAAGGGCGCCAGGGAGCGCGAGGCGCCGCCCTTCTCCTGGTAGTTGCGGACCGCGCGGGACATCTCCTCGCCGCTGAAACGGGCGTTGTAGGTGTCGACCGGCGGGAAGTGGGTGAAGATGCGGGTGCCGTCGATGCCCTCCCACCAGAAGGTGTGGTGGGGGAACTTGTTGGTCTGGTTCCAGGAGATCTTCTGGGTGAGGAACCACTCGTTCCCGGCGAGCTTGGCGATCTGCGGGTAGGCGGCGTTGTAGCCGAAGGAGTCCGGCAGCCACACGCCCTTGGTCTCGATGCCGAAGTGGTCCATGAAGAACCGCTTGCCGTGGACGAACTGGCGGGCGACGGCCTCGCCGCCGGGCAGGTTGCCGTCGGACTCGACCCACATGCCTCCGACCGGCGCCCACTGGCCGTTCTTGACCGACTCCTGGATGCGGGCCCAGACCTTGGGGTAGTTGTCGCGGACCCACTCGTACTGCTGGGCCTGGGAGCAGGCGAAGATGAAGTCGTCGTACTCGTCGGCCAGGGACGTGACGTTGGAGAACGTGCGGGACGTCTTGCGCTTGGTCTCCCGGATCGGCCAGAGCCAGGCCGAGTCGATGTGGGCGTGGCCGACGCCGGAGATCGTGTGGGCGCTGGCGTGCGCGGGCTTGGACAGCACCGGCTTCAGCGCCTCGCGCACCGCGGCGGCCGAGCCGGAGACGTCGTCCAGGTCGAGCAGGTCCATCGCCCGGTCGAGGGCGTGCGCGATCTCGTGCCGGCGCGGGTCGTGCTCGCCGAGCTCGTGCATCAGCTCGCGCAGCACCTGCACGTCGAGGTCGAGGTGCCAGACCTCCTCGTCGAGGATGGCGAGGTCGGCGCTGCGGAAGGTGTAGAGCGGCTTGTCGCCGGCGGTCAGCTTGTCGCCGAGGGGCGTGACCTTGGAGAAGTTGTCCGCGAGGATGTCCGGGTTGGAGGCGGCCTCGACCAGGTAGTCGACCGTCTCCCCGCCGGTCGCCGGGTTGGCGATCGGGACGTACTGGTTGAGCGGGTTCACGGCCTTGAGCGGGGTGCCGTCCGTGCGGTGGACGAGGGCCTCGGCCTGGTTGCCGGGCCAGTCGCCCACGAAGCCGAGGTCGATGACGGCCTCGACGCGCCGGCCCGCCCACTCCTCGGGCACCTGTCCGCGCATGCGGAACCAGGTGGTGCCCCAGGGCGGTCCCCACGGGGTGCCCATCGCGAACGGCTCGTAGGACGCGGCGGCCGCCTCCTCGAAGGGCACCGGCTCCCCGGGAGCCTGCCACGCCTCCACCTCGAAGGGGACGGTGGCCGCGTAGATCGCGGTCTTGATGCGCTGGTCGTGGAGGCGCTGCACGCGCTCTTCGATCCGGCGGCTTTCGTCATGCATGGGACACGTCTCCTGAGGACTTCCTGAGGGCTCTACTTGAGGTAGCCGAGGCCGGGGTGGACGGCGGTGTACCCGTCGACGAGGCGCCGGGCCACGTTGACGGAGTCGACGAGCGGGTGCAGGGCAAAGGCTTTCACAGCGGTCGTACGGGAGCCGGAGTCGGCGGCGGCCAGCACCTCGCGCTCGACCGCCTTGACCGCGCAGACCAGGCCGGTGGCGTGGTCGGGCAGCGGGTCCACGGTGACCGGATGGGCGCCGTTGGCGTCGACGAGGCACGGGACCTCGATGACGGCGTCCGTGTCCAGGACCGACAGGGTGCGCTGGTTGCGCACGTTGAGGATGAGGGTGGTGCGCTCGTCCCGGGCGATGGCCCGCATCAGCGCGAGGGCGACCTTCTCGTAGCCGCCGGACAGGTCGTCCTCGTCGCGTTCGCCGGCGCCCGCGGTCTCGCGGTTCTCGGCCATGTAGGTGGCCTCGCGCTCGGCGCGGGTGTCGTCCCAGACCTTCCACGCGGGGGCGTCGGGGTTGCGCATCTCGGCGTAGAAGCGGGCCTGCTGCTCGTGCAGGAAGGCGCCGCGGGTCTTCTCGGCCTGCTGGTAGGCCCGTACGGCCTCGCGGTTGAAGTAGTAGTAGTGCAGGTACTCGTTCGGGATCGCGCCGAGGGACCGCAGCCAGTCCACGCCGAAGAGCTTGCCCTCCTCGAAGGAGCCGAGCAGGTCGGGGTCGGCGAGCAGGCGCGGCAGCTCGTCGCGGCCGGCGACGCGCAGGCCGCGCACCCAGCCGAGATGGTTGAGGCCGACGTAGTCGATCCAGGCTTCCTTGGGGTTCGCGCCGAGCACGCGGGCGATGCGGCGGCCGAGGCCGACCGGGGAGTCGCAGATGCCGATGACGCGGTCGCCTAGGTGGCGGGACATGGCCTCGGTGACCAGGCCGGCCGGGTTGGTGAAGTTGATGACCCAGGCGTCCGGCGCCAGGCGGGCCACCCGCCGGGCGATGTCGACGGCGACCGGGACGGTGCGCAGGCCGTAGGCGATGCCGCCCGCGCCGACCGTCTCCTGGCCGAGGACGCCCTCGGCCAGGGCCACCCGCTCGTCGTTCGCCCGGCCCTCCAGGCCGCCGACGCGGATCGCGGAGAACACGAAGTCGGCGCCGCGCAGGGCCTCGTCCAGGTCGGTGGTGGCGGTCACCTCCGGCGCGTCGGGGACGTCGGCCGCCTGCTCGGCGAGGACCCGCGTCACCGCGGACAGTCTCGCCGGATCCAGATCGTGCAGGACGACATGCGTCACCCGGCCCTCGGCATGGTCCGCCAGGAGCGCCCCGTACACCAGCGGCACGCGGAATCCTCCGCCGCCCAGAATCGTCAGCCTCACGCTTGCACCTTTCCCACCACGACGACCTCGACGCCCGCCTCCTGAAGGGAGGACCGCGTCGCCGTGTCGAGCGGCTCGTTCGTCACCACCACGTCCAGGTCCTCGGGACCGCAGACCTTCGCCATCCCGTGCCCGGGGAACTTCGCCGCGTCGGCGAGCAGCACGACCTTCTCACCGGCCTTGATCATGGCGCGCTTGACCGGCACCTCCACGACCGTGGTGTCCATGACGTGCCCGCCGGGCCGCACGCCGCTGGTGCCGAGGAAGAGCCAGTCGGCGTGCAGCTGGCGCAGGTTGTCCTCGGTGAGGAAGCCGACCAGGGAGCGGTATTCACGGCGGACCATGCCGCCGAGCAGGACCAGCTCGATGCCCTCGTCGTCGGCGAGTTCCTCGTAGACCACCAGGTTGCTGGTGATCACGGTGAGCCGGCGTCCGTGCAGCTGCCGGGCCAGGCGGTAGGCGGTCGTCCCGATGTCCAGCAGCACCGACTGACCATCCGTGATCATCGCCGCGGCGCGCTCGGCTATGGCGTCCTTCTCGGCCACGCGCACCTCGGCGACCTCCGCGAAGGGCTGGTCGCCCTCCTCGACCACGGCACCGCCGTGGACCCGCGTCAGCAGGCCGTCCTCCTCCAGTTTCACCAGGTCACGCCTGATGGTGGCCGGGCTCACACCCAGCTGTTCGGAGAGGTCGGTCACAGCTGCGGGGCCGCCTGAGCGCAGGGACCGCAGGATGAGTTGGTGTCGTCGTTCTGCCAGCACGGCCGGAACACTACTCGTCATCTTCAATCATTTCCATGCTCAGTTCTGCTCGGGTATTGACCAATCTCTCCGAGCAGCGCACGATTCCGGTCACCGAAATGACGAGTTTTGACGATCTCGGTCGAAGCTCCGAGCGAGAGGACGACTCCGTGGACGACGAACGGCCCGATGTGCTGCTGACCGGGCTGCTCTTCTACGACCTCGTCCTCACCGGGCTGGGGAAGCCGCCGACCGCCGGCGAGGAGATCTGGACCAAGGGCATGGGCTGCGGCCCGGGCGGCATCGCGAACCTCGCGGTGGCCGCCGCCCGCTTCGGCCTGAGCACCTCGCTGGCCACGGTCTTCGGCGACGACTTCTACGGCGAGCACTGCCGGGACGTCCTGTGCGACCAGGAGGGCGTCGACCTGTCGCTCTCCCGCACGGCGGACGACTGGCCCACCCCGGTCACCGTCTCCGTCGCCTACGGCCACGACCGGGCCCTGCTCACCCACGGCCAGGAGCCGCCGTACTCGCAGGACGCGCTGATGGGCGACCCGCCCGAGGCGCGTACCGCCCTGGTGCACCTGGAGGCCGAGCCGCGCGAGTGGCTCGCCAAGGCCGCCGCGAACGGCACGCAGATCTACGCCGACGTCGGCTGGGACCCCACCCAGGAGTGGTCGACGGGCCTCCTGGAACAGCTGGCCCTGTGCCACGCCTTCCTCCCGAACGAGGCCGAGGCGATGGCCTACACCCGCACCGACAGCGCGGTGGCGGCGCTCGGCACGCTCTCCGAGCTGGTGCCGGTGGCCGTGGTCACCCGGGGCGGCGAGGGGGCCGTCGCCGTCGA
Organism: Streptomyces lomondensis; assembly: GCF_014651035.1. Taxonomy (GTDB): domain Bacteria; phylum Actinomycetota; class Actinomycetes; order Streptomycetales; family Streptomycetaceae; genus Streptomyces; species Streptomyces lomondensis. The sequence continues at coordinate 307,337 of NZ_BMWC01000003.1, read as the reverse complement.
CCAGATCACCGGCGAGTACGCGGAGGTCGAGGCCCTGGACACCGACGTCCTCGACGCGACGGGCGCCGGGGACGTCTTCGGCGCGAGCTTCGTCGCGGCCTCCCTCGGCGGCTGGCCGCTGGCGGAGCGGCTGCGGTTCGCGGTGCTCGCGGCCGGGCTGTCCGTCCGGCACCACGGCGGGGCGCTCGCGGCCCCCGGCTGGTACGGCGTGGACCGCTGGTGGCGCTCGCTGACGGACCCCGGACTCCGGCAGGCCTACGGCTTCCTGGCCGACCGCATCCCGGCGAACGTCGGCCCGCCGGTGCGCCACGCCCCCGTGACCCCGCCCGCCCCTCTCATGCCCATCGGTCCGCGCGCCTCCGAACGGCCGCACTGACCCCCGATTGCCCTCACCACGTCGAACAGCAACAACAGGAGTGACCCGTGGACCTTTCCCGTAGAGGCTTCCTCCAGGCCGCCGCGCTCACCGCGGCCGCCTCCGGCCTGACCGTCGCATGCGGCAACGGATCGGGCTCGGCCGGCAGCAAGAACGGCAAGAACCTCACCATGTGGTACTGGGGCGGCGCGCTCAGCGACAAGGTGGTCGCGGAGGCCAGGACGCACTTCGCCGACCAGGTGAAGCTGACCGTCGCCTCGATCGGCGGCGACTTCAAGCAGAAGCTCACCACGACCCTCGCGGCGGGCACCTCCGTGCCCGACATCACCGGCATCAAGGGCGAGGACATCGCGTCCTTCCTGCCCAACGCGGGCCGCTTCCTGGACCTGAACGACCTGGGCTTCAAGCAGGTCTCGTCCCAGTACCTGGAGTGGAAGACCAAGCTCGCCCAGACCGAGGACGGCAAGCAGATCGGCTTCCCGATCGACATCGGCCCCACCGCGCTCTTCTACCGCGCGGACCTGTTCGACAAGGCCGGGCTGCCCACCGACCCCGACAAGGTCGCCGCCCGGACCGGGACCTGGGACGAGTACTTCGACCTCGGCACCGAGCTGGGGAAGAAGCTGCCGGGCACCTATCTGGTCAACAACATCAGCGCGGTGTTCACCATCGCGGTCGGCCAGGGCACCGAGCGGTTCATCGACAAGAACAACCGCTTCATCGGCGACCAGGACCACATCCGCGCCGCGTGGACCACGGCGATCCGCCCCTACACCCTGGGCATCGACGCCAAGATCAACGACAACACCTGGAACGCCGCCATCGGCAAGAGCCTCACCACCGAACTCGGCGCGGCCTGGCACGCCCTGGACATCGAGCAGGCGGCCCCGAAGACCAAGGGCAAGTGGCGGGTCTGCGCGACCCCCGGCGGACCGGCCAACCAGGGCGGCTCCTACCTGGCCCTGCCCAAGCAGTGCCGGAACCCCGAAGAGGCTTTCAAGATCATCAGCTGGATCCTCAGCCCGGCCAACGACGCCCGCGGCTTCGCCGACGCCGCCATCTTCCCCGCCGCGCCGGCGGCCTACGCCATGCCGGCCATGACGCAGCCCGACCCGTTCTTCGGCGGGCAGAAGGTCATCGAGGTGTTCGGCCCGGCCGCCAAGGCCATCCCGGTCAGCTACGAGGCGCCCGCCGACGCCGCCGTCATGGCCCCCTTCTTCACCGAGCTGACCAGCATCGAGGCCAAGGGCAAGAAGCCCGACGACGCCTGGAACGACGCGGTGAGCCAGGCCAGGCAGATCGCCCGGCGACAGGGGGTGAAGTAGGTGTCGTCCCCTCCGGTCACCGGTCCCGCCCCGGTGCCACGGCACCGGGGCGGGCCGGGCCCGGCCCGCTTCCGCCCGCGGCGCACACCGCCCGCGGGCACGGTGCGGCCCAAACCTCGCCGGGTGCTGTCCTACTGGCGGCAGTACCTGGCGATCTCGCCCTTCTTCCTGATCTTCATCGGCTTCTCGTTCTTCCCGGTCTTCTACTCGCTGTACCTGGCCTTCCAGCGCTGGGACGGCATGGGCACCATGCAGTTCGTGGGCCTGGACCAGTTCCGGTTCCTGTGGTCGGACCCGGTCTTCTGGATGTCGATCCGCAACACCCTGGTGATCTGGGTGCTGTCCACCGTCCCCACGCTGTTCGGCGCCCTGGTGCTGGCGACGCTGCTGCACTCGGTCCGTCGCTTCAAGGGCTTCTACCGCATCGCCCTCTACGTACCGAACGTCACCTCGATCGTCGCCGTGTCGATCTTCTTCGGCGCGGTGTTCAGCAACAACTTCGGCCTGGTCAACGCCATCCTGGGCATGGTCGGCATCTCACCCGTCCCGTGGCTGAGCAATCCGTGGCTGATCAAGCTGGTCATCGCGCTGCTGATGACCTGGATGTGGACCGGCTACAACATGATCATCTACCTGGCCGGTCTCCAGGCCATCCCGACGCAGATCTACGAGGCGGCCAAGCTGGACGGCGCCGGGCCGATCCGTACGTTCTTCCAGATCACCATGCCGATCATGCGGCCCATCATCCTGTTCACGGTCGTCATCTCGACCATCAACGGCCTGCAGAGCTTCAGCGAGCCCCAGGTCCTGTTCGGCAGCAACGCCGCCAACCCGAACCTCGGCGGCCCCGGCCAGGCGGGCCTGACCACGCTGCTGTACTTCTACCAGTCCGCCTTCGTCAACAACGACTACGGCTACGGCGCCGCGATCGTGTGGGCCTTCTTCGTACTGATCATGGTGATGGTCGTCATCAACTGGCGCGTCGTGCAGCGCGGGAGGAAGTCATGACCGCGGTGGTCCCCAGGCGGTCCCGGCGCCCCAAGGGCCTGACCGCGCACATCGTCCTCGTGCTGGCCGTCCTGATATCGATCTTCCCGTTCGTGTGGACGATCGTCATGGCGACCAACACCACCGAGGACATCTACAAGAGCCCGCCGAAGCTGACCTTCGGTTCGCACCTGCTGGAGAACATCCGGCACGTGCTCGACACCATCGACTTCTTCGGGTCGATGCTGAACACGGTCGTCGTCGCGTCCGTCACCACCGTCCTGGTGCTGTTCGTCGACTCGCTGGCGGCCTTCGCCTTCGCCAAGTTCGACTTCCCCGGCCGCCGGGTGCTGTTCGCCACGCTGCTCGGGTTCATGATGCTGCCGCTCCAGCTGGCCGTCCTCCCGCAGTTCATCCTGATGTCCGACCTCGGCTGGGTCGGCACGCTCAAGGCGCTGATCCCGCCCGCCCTCGCCAACGCCTTCGGCATCTTCTGGCTGCGCCAGTACATCGAGAACGGCGTACCGGACGAACTCCTCGACGCCGCGCGCATCGACGGCGCCGGGTTCTTCCGCCAGTACTGGAACATCGTGCTGCCGATGATCAGGCCCGCGCTGTCCTTCCTGGCCATCTACGCGTTCGTCGGCGCCTGGAACGACTACATCTGGCCGCTCGTCGTCCTCACCGACCCCAGCCATCTCACCCTCCAGGTGGCCCTCGCCCAGCTCCACGTCGGCCACACCACCGACTACAGCATGGTCATGGCCGGCGTCCTCATGGCGTCCGTCCCCTTGGTCGTGGTCTTCACGATCTTCGCCCGCGGCTTCATCGCGGGAGCGACGGAGGGGGCGGTCCAGGGGAGCTGACGGAACGCGCCCCGAAAGGGGCGCGGGGAACTGCGCGACCAGCCACAGCGGTCGCGCGGCCAAGAACCGGCAGTCGGTCCCGAGCTCTTGGTCCTGGGCCGGTGCAGCAGGCACGACCAACGAGAGGGGCGGCAGTGACAGACGCTGGCACCACGCAGGGCAAGGTGCTCCTCGTCGGCATGGACGGCCTCCGCTACGACCGACTGACCCACGAGCCCTCCAACGCCCCCGTACTACACGCCCTGATGACCGCGGGAGCGCACGGCACCAGCCTGCTGCCCTACGGCCGGGCCGAGGACGGACCGTCGGCCGACGCGGCCTACACCGACTCCGGTCCGGGCTGGTCGAGCGTGCTGACCGGGGTGTGGCCCGACCGTCACGGGGTGACCGGCAACGACTTCCTCGGCGCCGACTACGCCCGCCACCCCGACGTCCTGAGCCGCGCCGTCACCGCCCGGCCCGGTCTGCGCACCGCGGCCGTGGTGTCCTGGCCGGAACTGGTCCGCCGCGGCGTGCTCGGCGCCGCCATCGGCCGACGGGTGTACTACGACGGCGAGTCCGAGGGCTACGAGACCGCGGACCGCCTCGTAGCCCGCACCGCCGCACGCTGGCTCACCGAGGACGACCCGGACGTCGTCTTCGTGTACTTCGGCGCCACCGACGAGGCCGGCCACGCCACCGGCCCCCTCTCCCCCGCCTACGACGACGCCCTCCTCGCCCAGGACGCCCACCTCGGGCGGCTCCTGGAGGCGATAGACGCGCGGCGCTCCGACCCCGGCCGCGCCGAGGAGCACTGGACCGTGCTGGTCACCACGGACCACGGTCACCTCGACACCGGCGGCCACGGCGGTGACACGCGTGCCGAACGGGAGGTCTTCGTCATCCTCGCCGGTCCCGGCGTGCCCGCGGGCACCCGGCTCGACACGCCCCGTCTCATCGACATCGCCCCCACCGTCCTGGACCGCCTCGGCATCCCCGCCGACCCCGCCTGGGACCTGCAAGGGCACGTACTCGCCCGGCCCACCGCCCCGACTTCGGAATGGTCATGACCGACGCACCCCTCGATCCCCTGCTCGCCCTGCGCCCCTGGGAGGCACCCGAGGTGACCTCCTGGCGGCGGCTGCCGATGAACGCCGTCGACCGGCGTTCCGGAGCCGTCTGCCTCGACGGCGACTGGCGTTTCCAGCTGCTGCCCGCGCCGGACGCACGGCCCGGGGAGGTCTGGTCGTCGTCGTACGTGCCCGGTGTCTGGACCGTGCAGGGCACGGACGATCTTCCGCGGTACCTCAACGTCCGGATGCCGTTCGCCGAGTTCCCGCCGGACGTGCCCGCCGCCAACCCGACCGGGGTGTACGAGCGTGCGGTGGACGTGCCGGCCGAGTGGACCGGCCGCCGGATCGTGCTCCAGGTCGGCGCCGCCGAGAGCGTGCTGCTGGTGCATGTGGACGGGCGGCCCGTCGGCGTCTCCAAGGACTCCCACCTGGCCGCCGAGTTCGACCTGACGGGGCACGTCCGCCCCGGTGAGCGGGCCACCGTGCGCCTGACCGTCGTCAAGTGGTCGGACGCCTCGCACATCGAGGACCAGGACCAGTGGTGGCACGGCGGGGTCACGCGCTCGGTGCTGCTGTACGCGACCGACCCGCTGCACCTGGCCGACGTGACCGTGCGCGCCCGGTACGACGGTGACCTGCGCGTCGACTGCCTGGTGCGGGACGCGGGCGGCGCCCTGCCCGAGGGGTGGTACGTCACCGGGGAGCTGGACGGGCAACTGCTCAGGCAGGACGCGGAGTTCGACCGGGCCAACGCCGAGGACGAGCGCGTCTCCGCCTTCCTCGGCGAGGCACGGCTGCGGCACACCGTCCCCGACGTGCGCGCCTGGACCGCCGAGACGCCCGAGCTGTACGGCCTGACGGTCCGCCTCCACCGCGCCGACGGCACGGTCGCCGACACCTCCCGCCACCGGATCGGCTTCCGGGACGTCGAGATCGCCGGCCGGGACCTGCTGGTCAACGGCGAGCGCGTGTTCATCCGGGGCGTCAACCGGCACGACTTCCATCCGCTGACCGGCCGGACGGTGTCGTACGACGACATGCGCGCCGACCTCGTCCTGCTGAAGCGGTTCGGCTTCAACGCGATCCGCACCGCGCACTACCCGAACGACCCGGCCCTGTACGACCTGGCCGACGAGCTCGGCTTCTACGTCGTCGACGAGGCCGACATCGAGTCCCACGACCACGCGCACGAGATCGCCGACGACCCGCGCTACCTGGGCGCCTTCGTCGACCGGGTCGCCCGGATGGTGCTGCGGGACAAGAACCACCCGTCGATCATCATCTGGTCGCTGGGCAACGAGTCCGACTACGGCGCGAACCACGACGCGGCGGCGGGCTGGGTCCGCCGGCACGATCCGACCCGTCCGGTGCAGTACGAGGGCGCGGCCAAACGCGGCTGGGCCGACCCGGACCTGGCCTCCGACATCGCCTGCCCGATGTACGCGCCGCTGCAGGAGTGCATCGCGCACGCCATGTCCGGCACCCAGACCAAGCCGCTCATCCAGTGCGAGTACTCGCACGCCATGGGCAACAGCAACGGCACGCTGGCGGACCATTGGGAGGCCATCGAGGCCACCCCGGGTCTTCAGGGCGGGTTCATCTGGGAGTTCTGGGACCACGGCATCCTCCAGCGTGTGAACGACGGCAGACCGGCCGGGCGTGGGGGCGCCGGGCTCTACGGCAACGGTGTCGCCGCGCCCGGGCATCGCTGGGCGTACGGCGGCGACTTCGGGGAGACGGACCACGACGGCGCCTTCATCGCCGACGGGGTCGTCTTCCCCGACCGCACCCCCAAGCCCGTGATGTTCGAGCACCGGGAGATCGCCGCGCCGGTGCGGATCGAGTGCTTCCGGCACGAGGGCGTCGTGCTGAGCAACCACCAGCACTTCCGCGGCCTGGACTGGCTGTCCGGCGAGTGGGAGCTGTCCCTCGCCGACGGCGGAACCCTGACGGGCCCCGCCGAGTTGCCCGACCTTCGGCCGGGCGAGACGGCCGCGGTGCCGCTGCCGTTCGAGCTGCCCGAGGACGGCGGCGAGGCGTGGCTGACGCTGCGGGTCACGACGGCCCGGGACGAGCCGTGGGCGCCGCGCGGCACAGTCGTGTGCCTGCCCCAGGTGCGGCTGCGGGCGGCGCCCCAGCCGGCGTACGCCCCCGTCGCGAACCGCCCGGTCGAGGTCGACGAGGACGGGCTGCTGGTCCATCCGCTGCTGACGGCGGCGCCCACGCTGTCCCTGTGGCGTGCCCCCACCGACAACGACGAACTGGGCGGCACGGCGGCCCGCTGGCGGGACTGGGGGCTGGAGGCGCCCGCCCGCAAGGTCGTCGCCGTACGGCGGGACCCGGGCCGGGTGGCGGTGGTCGCCGACTACCTCTGCGAGGGCGGGACCGTCCGGCACGAGCAGGTGTTCACGTCCGTCGAGGGCGGGCTGCTCGTCGAGGAGTGCGCCGAGCTGCCCGAGGCGCTGGACGACGTGGCCCGGGTCGGGTCGGTGTTCGAGACGGTCGCCGGGCTGAATCTGTGGGAGTGGTTCGGGCAGGGCCCCTGGGAGTCGTATCCGGACCGGGCCGCGGGCGCGCCCGTCGGGCATCACGCGCTGCCGGTGGACGAGCTGTTCACGCCCTATCTGCGGCCCCAGGAGAGCGGCGGGCGGCACGGCGTACGGCGGTTCACGCTGTCCGCGCCCGACGCCACCGGCCTCGCGGTGCGGCTGGACCGGCCCCGCCAGGTCTCCGTGACCCGGCATCGCGGGGCCGACCTCGCCGCCGTCGCGCACCACGACGAACTGGTGCCGCGCGCCGGGTGCGTGGTGCACATCGACGCGGCGCACCGCGGCCTGGGCACGGCGTCCTGCGGGCCCGACACCTTCGCCTCCTATCTCGTCCCGGTCGGTGTCCATCGCTGGAGCTGGACGCTGCGCGTTCTCTGAGTTCCTCCCCTCCCAGTCACCTCATGGAGCACCCGTGTGCACTTCGCATGACCACGACCCGGGCGAGGCGCCCCAGGCCGGTGCCGGAAGACGCGGCTTTCTGCGCGCGACCGCGCTGCTCGGTGCGACGGCCGCCGCGGTGAGCGCGCTGCCCGCCGTCACCGCCGAGGCGGCGACGCCGAGTTGGCGCCCCGACCCGGACAGCCGCCGCTTCACGCTCGCCGTGATGCCGGACACGCAGTACCTGTTCGACGGGCCGAGCATCGACAAGGCGCCGGTCGAGGCCTCGCTGCGCTATCTGCTGGAGCACGGCAGGGAGGAGAACATCGTCTTCCTGTCCCACCTCGGGGACCTCACGCAGAACGGCGCGAAGGAGGAGTTCGCGGCGATCGGCGAGGCGTTCCGGCTGCTGGACCGGCGGGGTGTCGGCTACAGCGTCCTGGCCGGCAACCACGACGTGAAGTCGTCGACGACCGACCAGCGCGGAGCGACACCGTACCTGGACACGTTCGGGCCGCGGCGGTTCGAAAGGCAGCGGACGTTCGGCGGTGCCTCCCCGGACGGCTACAACTCCTTCCACCTGTTCACGGCGGGCGGCCGGGAATGGATGGTGCTCGCGCTGGACTGGCGGCTGTCGCCGCAGGGCTACGCGTGGGCGAAGGAGGTCATGGCGAAGCACCCGAGGACGCCGGTGATCCTCACGACGCACGAGCTGGTCGTCGAGGACGACTCCCTGTCGTCGTACGGGCAGCAGCTGTGGGACCGGCTGATCGAGGACCACGACCAGATCTTCCTCACCCTCAACGGGCACTACTGGCCCGCCGCCCGCGCGATACGCAAGAACGCGGCCGGACACGACGTGCATCTGCACCTGACGAACTACCAGAACCGCTACTTCGGCGGTGCGGCGATGATCCGCCTCTACCGGTTCGACCTGGACCGGAACGTCATCGACGTGGAGACGGTCTCCCCGTGGATCCTCGGCCGGGCGAAGAAGGGGCTCAACGAGCTGGAGCGGCAGGAGATGGAGCTGAGCGGCGACGCCGACCGGTTCTCCGTCGAGATCGACTTCGAGGAGCGGTTCTCCGGTTTCGCGCCCGTGCCCGCGCGCCCGGCGCGGCCCGCCTCGACGATGCTGGTGCCGGGCACGATGGCGTACTGGCGCTTCGAGAACCCCGTCGACGTCACGGCCGGTACCGTCCGCGACCTGTCCGGGCGCGGCAACGACCTCTCCCTGGTCACGGTGGGCGGCGGCACGCTGGGCTGGTCCGCCGACCACCACCCCGACCAGCCGGGCCACGGCAGCCTGGAGTTCCAGGGCAACAAGCCGCCGCTGAAGGGCGCCTACCTGCGCACGGTCGACGGCGCCCCGCTCAACCGGGCCACCTTCGAGGACGGCTACACCATCGAGGCGTTCTACCGCCTGCCCGCCGACTGGGACCCGGCCCACAACGCCTGGTCCGGGCTGGTCAGCAGGACGGGCACGGGCGGCGCCGCCGGCAAGACCGCCGACGACCCGGACGAGCCGCTGGCCACCCTGTCCCTGTCGAACGACCGGGAACCGCAGTGGGCGATGCGCCCGCTCAACCAGCAGGGCATCGCCACCAACTGGGGCCAGGAGACCCCGCTGGAGACCTGGTGGCACCTGGCGGTCGTCAACGACGGCAGCCACACCACGCTGTACGTCGAGGGCTGCCCGGTGGTCCGCAACCCCAAGGCGTCCGCGGTCGGCATCACCTCCGTCGGGCTGCCGTGGCTGCTCGGGGGCTACGAGTACGGCGGGAAGATCGACCAGATCCTGCACGGCCGGCTCGGCGACGTCCGGATCGTCGCCCGGGCGCTGCCCGTCACCTCCTTCATGAACCACTGAACCTTGCAGAGGTACGTCATGACCGAGCAGCAGCTGCCCGCCTGGGCCGATCCGGCCGTCTCCCCCGCCGCCCTCGATCCGCAGGGGGTCTCCCGCCGCGGACTCCTGCGCGGGGCGGGCCTGTTCGGCGCCGCGTTCGCCCTGGGATCGGCGGCCACCCCCGCCCTCGCGGCCGACGGCGGCGGACGGCCGGGCGGCGAGGACCCGCGCCTCGCCTACCTCGTCGGCGACCACCACATCCACACCGTCTACAGCCACGACGCCAAGTACACGTTCTCCCAGCTGGCCGCCGCGGGCGCGAAGTACGGCCTGGACTGGATGGTGTTCACCGAGCACTCGAACGTCGGGCACGCCGACTTCGGGGCCGCGCTGGAGCACCGGGAGATCCTCAGGGCGCGGGCCGAGAACCCGCGTCAGCTGATCTTCCAGGGCCTGGAGTGGTACATCCCGGCCGCCGAGCACTGCACGGTGTTCGCCGCGCCCGGCCCGCACGAGGTCGACCTGCTCACCCGGTTCGAGCGCGCCTACGACGGCAAGCTCCTCGCCTACGACAAGGGCGGCCCCGCCGACGCGGACACCGCCCGCAACGAGGCGCACGCCGTGAAGGCCCTCAAGTGGCTGGCGGAGCAGCACCGTTCGGGCTACGTCGACGATGTGCTGGTGCTCGCCAACCACCCCATGCGCCTCGGCATCGACTCCCCGCACGAGATGCGCGCCTGGCGGGACGCGGCGCCCGGCATCATGATCGGCATGGAGGGCGCGCCCGGCGCCCAGGGGGCGGCCATCCCCGGCCTGCGCGGGGCCAACTCGATCCGCGGCGAGTACGAGAACAAGCCGTCCGCGCAGTCCTGGCCCGGCTACCCGGCGGACGCCTACCTGACCTACGGCGGCTTCGACTGGGCGACCGCGACCGTCGGCGGCCTGTGGGACTCGATGCTCGCCGAGGGGCGGCTGTTCTCGATCACCACCAACTCCGACGCCCACCGGATCGTCTTCGACACCTGGAAGAACGGCGACTGGCAGCCCGGCCAGACCTTCGACACCACGGGGAAGCTGCCCGACCCGGTGAACACGGACACCCCGCAGCCCGGCAGCGACTTCTGGCCCGGCCAGTTCAGCCGTACGCACGTGGGTGTGACCCGCTACGGCTACCGCGCCGTCATGGCGGGTCTGCGCGCGGGCCGCGTCTGGCTCGACCACGGGCATCTGCTCGACGGGCTCGACGTCCGGCTGAAGCGGGAGCGCGACCGGGGCCGGGGCGTGACGCTCGGCGGCCGGCTGCGGGTCCGCAAGGGCGAGAAGCTGACGCTGAACGTCACGGTGACGACCGCCTCCCGTCCCAACCCGCAGGGCATCCTGCCCGAGTTGGCGCATGTGGACGTCATCCGGGGCGCGGTGCGCGGACCGGTCGCCGACCGCGACACCTGGAGGGCCCCCGACACCCAGGTCGTCCAGTCGAAGGACGTCTCCGGCCGCACGGGCACCTACACCCTGCGCATCCCGCTCACGGCGGGCGAGGAGTCCTTCTACGTCCGGCTGCGCGGCAGCGACGGCAACCGGCACGGCACCGGCTACCTCGGCGCCTCCGTCGACCCGCACGGCCCGATTCCGCACCCGCCCGGGGACGGTGACCCGTGGGCCGATACGTGGTTCTATTCGAATCCCGTGTTCGTCGACGTGGAAGGGTCCTGACCTGATGAGACGTCAACTGCTCGCCGCCACCGCCCTGTTAGGTGTCTGCACGCTGGGCGCCGGCACGGCCTCGGCCGCCGGTGCCCCGCGCTGGGCGGAGACCGGAACGGCGTACACCGACACCCTCGGCGGCGGGCAGGGCCTCGCCAGCCGCGCGGACGGCTCCCTGCTGTACCGCGGACTGGCCTCCATCCCGCTGGACCTGCGGGTCAAGGGCTGGAACCACATAGGCGACCCGGACATCGCGCGCGGCCATGTCTTCGACGCCTACCAGGGCCCGGACAACGCCACCTCCAAGATGTTCGCGGTCACCACCCCGGCCGGGAAGCGCTACGCGTACACGCACCCGCTGAACCCGGGCGAGAAGCTGAACAACTCCTTCGCCGCCGTCTCGCCCGACGAGCAGTGGCTGGTCTCGGGCGAGTGGGGCACGCAGAACCGGCTCCAGGTGTTCCCGGCGCCGCTGCTCAACCCGTCCACACCGGCCACCGGCGGCGACCTCCAGGAGGCCGGGCAGATCACCCTGGACAAGCCGGTCCGCGACATCCAGGGCTGCGACTTCGTCACCGGCACCCGCCTGCTGTGCGCCTCGAACGACGCCTCGGGCACCCTCTTCCCGGAGATCCGGCCGCTCCTCCAGGTCGACCTGCCCCGCAAGGTCGACGGACGGCCGGTCACCGGCACGGTCACGAGCCTGTTCGCGCTGCCGCAGCGCAGTGGGTGCACGGGTGCCTTCGAGACCGAGGGCGTCGACTACGACACGAGCAGCGGCACCCTGCGGGTGCAGATGATCCCGCCGGGCGTGTGCGCGGTGACGACGGCCGTCCACGCGTACCGGCAGGTCACGGACTGATCGAGCGGAGGTACGGTGGGCCGCGTGACCGGTGAAGAGTCGCTGCGGCCCCAGTCCCTCATGCTGACGTTCCTGGGCGACCAGGTGCTCGGACGCGACGTGTGCGTGTACTCGGGCAGCGTCATCGACGTGTTCGCCCGCGCCGGGATCGGCGAGCAGGCCACCCGCTCCACGCTCTCCCGCATGGTCAAGCGTGACCTGCTGCGCCGCCAGCGCGAGGGCCGTCGTATGTACTTCGGGCTGACCGAGCGGTCCGAGGCGGTGCTGCGCGACGGCGAGCGGCGCATCTGGCAGACCGGTGCCGTCAACCGGCACTGGGACGGCACCTGGACCCTGCTCGGCTTCTCGCTGCCCGAGTCCTGGCAGCGCCAGCGCCACGACCTGCGCTCCCAGCTGACCTGGAGCGGCTTCGGACCGCTGTTCAACGGCCTGTGGATCGCCCCGGGCGAGGTCGACGTGTCGGCCCTGGTGGCCGAGCTCGGTCTGTCCGCCCATGTGAAGGTCTTCCGGGCGCACGCCGACACCGGCACGGACATCGGCCAGATGATCGAGGAGACCTGGGAGCTGTCCGAGCTGGCCGGCAGCTACGAGAGGTTCGTACGGCGCTGGCAGCCCTGGGAGGACGACCTCCCGGACGCCGACGAGGCGCTGGTCCTGCGGCTGCGGCTCCAGACGGAGTGGCTGCGGATCGTCCGCCGCGACCCGCGCCTGCCGGTCAAGCACCTGCCGGACGACTGGCCGGCGGAACAGGCCGAGAAGACGTTCCGGACCGTGCACGAGCGGCTCTCACCGCTCGCCCGCACCGCCTCGGAACGCCTTCTGGACCTGGTGCCCGCGCGGCCTCAGGCGTAGAACCGCGACAGGCTCTGGAGCACCGCGGCCGGCTTGGTGCCGCCCTCGATCTCGATGGCGCCCTCGACGGTGATCTGCACCCCGCCCGGCACGTCCTCGACCTCGGCGAGCTTCGCCGCCAGCCGGATGCGGGAGCCGACCTTCACCGGGGCGGGGAAACGCACCTTGTTCAGGCCGTAGTTGACCTTCGTCGTCACGCCTTGGACGTCCAGCAGCTCGGTGAACAGCGGGATGAAGAGGGAGAGCGTGAGGTAGCCGTGCGCGATGGGGGCGCCGAAGGGGCCCTCCTTGGCACGCTCGGGGTCCACGTGGATCCACTGGTGGTCGCCCGTCGCGTCGGCGAAGGTGTTGATCCGCTCCTGGGTGACCTCGATCCACTCGCTGGTGCCGAGATCGCTGCCGGCGAGCTTCTTGAGTTCGTCGAGGCCGTTCACGGTGATGCTCATGCGGTTCCTTACTGGTTGCCGTATCGCCTGCGGACACGGGACTTGAGGAGCTTTCCGGAGGCGGTGCGCGGGAGTTCGTCCGCCAGCACCACCGATTTGGGGATCTTGTACTTGGCGAGGCGGCCCGCGAGCGACGCGAGCACCTCGTCGGGGTCGAGGGCGGCGCCCGCGCGGGGCACGACGACCGCGCGCGGCACCTCGCCCCACTTGTCGTCCGGCACCCCGATCACCGCGCACTCGACGATGTCCGGGTGGGCGAGGAGCTGGTCCTCGATCTCGGCGGGGTAGATGTTCTCGCCACCGGAGATGATCATGTCCTTGAGGCGGTCGACGATGTGGACGTAGCCGTCCTCGTCGATCTGGGCGGCGTCGCCGCTGCGGAACCAGCCGTCCGCGAAGGACGCGGCCGTCTCCTCGGGCAGCCCCCAGTAGCCGGGCATGACGTGCGGCCCGCGCACCACGACCTCGCCGACCTCGCCCACGTCGACCGGCGTCAGGTCCGGCCGGACGACGCGTACGTCGCTGAAGAAGTGCGGCACGCCCGCCGAACCCGCCTTGCTGACGGCGTGCTCGGCGTCCAGGAACAGCGTGCCGGGGGCGGCCTCGGTCATGCCGTAGCCCTGGAGGAAGGTCAGACCGCGCCGCTGGTACGCCGCGATCAGCGGGGTGGGGACCGGTGAGCCTCCGCAGGTCAGGATGCGCAGCGACGACAGGTCGGCGTCCGGCCAGCGCGGATGCCGGGCCACCTGGTCGAACATGGTCGGCACGCCGAACATGAAGGTGATCCGGTGCCGTTCGATCAGGTCGAAGGTGGCGTCCGGGTCGAAGGCCTCGACCAGGACGCAGGCACCGCCCTTGAGCAGGACCGGCAGGGTCAGCATGTTCAGACCGGCGGTGTGGAACAGCGGGGCGGAGACCAGGGCCCGTTCGTCGGCGATCAGGTCGGTGTCGACGAGGACGTTGACCGCGTTCCAGGTGAGGTTGCCGTGGGTGAGCATGGCGCCCTTGGGGCGGCCGGTCGTGCCCGAGGTGTACATGATGATGCAGGTGTCGTCGGCGCCGACCGGTTCGTCGATCGGCTCCCCGGGCGCCTCGGCGACGGCCGCCTCGTACTCGGGCCCCACCTCGAGGTAGGTGCGGACGTCCGTGCTGCCCGGCAGGCCCGCGACCAGACCGGCGTGGGACGGGCCGTAGACCAGGGCCTTCGCGCCGGAGTCGGCCAGCTGGTAGGCGATCTCCGGGCCCGCGAGGCGGATGTTGAGCGGGACGAAGACCGCGCCGAGCGTGCCGGCCGCGAACAGGGTCTCCAGATAGGAGGGGTGGTTCGGGCCGAGGTAGGCGATCCGGTCGCCGCGGCGCACGCCCCGGGCGCGCAGGGCGTGGGCCAGGCGCGTGGTGCGGGTGTACAGCGTGCCGTAGTCCGTGACGTTCTCGCCGTGGATCAGGGCGGTGCGGTGCGGGGTCTTGCGGGCCCGGCGTGCGGGCCACGACCCCAGTCCCTCGTTGCGCATGTCACGCCCCTTACGTCTTCGTCAGCCCGAGCAGGCGGGCGGCGTTCTCCTTGAGGATCTTCGGCCGCACCTCGTCCTTGATCGACAGCTTCTCGAAGTCGGCGAGCCAGCGGTCGGGGGTGAGGACGGGGAAGTCGGAGCCGAAGAGGACCTTGTCCTTCAGCAGCGTGTTCGCGTACTGCACGAGCTGCGGCGGGAAGTACTTCGGCGACCAGCCGGACAGGTCGATGTGCACCCCCGGCTTGTGCGTGGCGACGGCGAGGGCCTCGTCCTGCCAGGGGAAGGACGGGTGCGCCAGGATGATCTTCAGGTGCGGGAAGTCGGCCGCCACGTCGTCCACGTGGAGCGGGTTCGAGTACTTCAGCCTGATCCCGCCCCCGCCGGGGACGCCGGCGCCGATGCCCGTCTGCCCGGTGTGGAAGAGGGCGATCGTGCCGGTCTCCTCGATCACCTCGTACAGGTCGTACGCCACCGACCGGTCGTTGGGGAAGAAGCCCTGGATGCTGGGGTGGAACTTGAAGCCCTTCACCCCGTACTCCTCGACCAGGCGCCGGGCCTGCTTCACGCCCGCCTTCCCCCGGAAGGGGTCGATGGAGGCGAAGGGGATGAGGACGTCGGCGTTGGCGGCGGCGGCCTCGGCGACCTCCTCGTTCGGGACGGGCGGGGTGCCGGTGGCGGACTCGGCGTCCACCGTGAAGATCACGGCGGCCATGTTCCGCTCCCGGTAGTAGGCGGCCGTCTCCTCCAGCGTGGGCTTCCGCTTGCCCTCGACCTTGAAGTAGGCCGAGGAGGCGTCGTGCAGGTCGTCGTCCAGGGAGGAGTGGCCCTTGGAGGAGACCTCCGCGTGGGTGTGGACGTCGATCGCGACCAGTGACTCCGGGTCCATCACGCCTCCGGGAGCTTCGGCGCCGGGATGCCGACCGACTGGAGCTCGGCACCGACCGAGGTGGGCCAGGCGTCGGCCAGGGCCGCGGGGGTCCAGCCGCCGTCGGCGTAGGCCGCCCTGATCTCCTGCGGATGCGACCAGAGTGCCACCTTGTCGCCGCCGATGCCGATGCACTGGCCGGTCACGCCCCGGGCGGCCTCGGAGGCGAGGAACGGCACCAGGGCGGCGCAGTCCTCGGGGGTGCCGAAGCCCTCGCCCTTGCGCAGGAAGTCCGGCAGGGGCTCGCCGCCGCGCATGGCCTCGATGTACGGGGCGAAGGCCGGGATCGTCTCGGTCATCGCGGTCGCGGCGACCGGCACGATCGCGTTGACGGTGATGTTCGCGCGGCCCAGCTCCATGGACCAGGTGCGGGCCATCGCCGCGATGCCGGCCTTGGCGGCGGCGTAGTTCGTCTGGCCGAAGTTGCCGCGCTGGCCGGCCGGGGAGCCGACCAGGATCAGCGAGCCGCCCTCGCCCTGCTCGCGCATCCGGACGGCGGCCGCGCGGGCGCAGGTGAAGGTGCCCTTGAGGTGCGTGGTGATCACCGCGTCGAAGTCCTCGTCGGTCATCTTCCACAGCACCTTGTCGCGGAGGATGCCCGCGTTGGTGACCAGGACGTCCAGCCGGCCGAACTCCTCCACCGCCCGGTTCACGAGCCGTTCGGCGGCCTGAGTCGTGCCGACCGGGACGACCTCGGCGACGGCGGTGCCGCCCGCCTCGGTGATGGACTTCACGGCCGCCTCGGCCACCGCCTCGTCGACGTCGTTGACGACCACGGACGCGCCGTGGGCGGCCAGGGCATGGGCGTAGGCGAGGCCGAGGCCCCGGCCGCTGCCGGTGACGACGGCGGCCTTGCCGGAGAGATCGATGCTGGGCACGAGCGGGTCCCTTCGCATGGTGATACGGGCGGTGCGGCTACGAGATCGAAGCTAAGAGCAATAATTGTTGACGTCAATAGTTGTTGGCGACCCACAGGTGCGAGATGCTGGAATCCTCAGGACGCACCGAGCACAGGGAGCCCGTCATCACACGCCAGAACGTCACCCCGAAGCCCATCGACGCCCACGAGCCGTGGATGCGCGGGCTGCACGCCGACACGGGCTACCTGCTGTACCGCCTGGGCCTGCGCTCGGGGCAGCTGTTCAACGCCTGCCTCCAGGAGTCCGGCCTGCGCCTGCGCCACTACGCCGTACTGCGCTTCCTCGCCACCTCCGACGGCGCCCTCCAGCGCGAGCTGAGCGCGCGGCTCGGCTACGACCCGAGCGCGATCGTCGGCCTGGTCGACGACCTGGAGAAGCTGGGCTTCGCCGAGCGCCGCCCCTCCCCCGACGACCGCCGCAGCCGGATCGTCGTGCTGACCGGGAGCGGCCGCGCGTTCCTCCGCGACACAGACGAGGCCGGCCAGCGGGTGACGGGCGAGCTGCTGGGCCCCCTGGACCCGGCCGAGCGGGAGACGCTGCACGCGCTGCTGCTGCGGATCGCCGAGGACGGACTGAACTGATGTTGTGCAAATGATTGACGGCTGCACATCCTGTGCCTAACTTCACGGGCTAACCGAGACCCGTCCCCAGGGAGCTCCCCGTGCAGCCATCCGCCTCCGCCGCTCAACCCGCCCCCGATCCCCGGCAGTTGCGCCGCGTCGCCGTCTCCGGACTGCTCGGCACGACCGTCGAGTTCTACGACTTCCTCGTGTACGGAACGGTCGCCGCGCTCGTCTTCGGCGACCTGTTCTTCCCGCAGGCCGATCCGGCGGTGGGCACCATCGCCGCGTTCGGCACGTTCGCCGCGGGCTATCTGGCCCGCCCGCTGGGCGGCATCGTCTTCGGCCACTTCGGCGACCGGATCGGCCGCAAGTCGATGATGCTCATGACCATGGTCCTGATGGGCTGCGGCAGCTTCCTCATCGGCCTGCTGCCGACGTACGACGCGATCGGGGTGTGGGCGCCGGTGCTGCTCGTCGCCCTGCGCGTCGTGCAGGGCATCGCGATCGGCGGTGAGTGGGGCGGCGCGATGCTGATGGTCGTCGAGCACGCCGAGCACACGCAGGGCTCCCGGCGCGGCCTGTGGTCCAGCTTCACCCAGCTCGGCGCCCCGCTCGGTTCCGTGCTGTCGGCCGGTGTGGTCACCCTCGTCGCCGCGCTGCCCGACGACGAGTTCCGGTCCTGGGGCTGGCGGGTGCCGTTCCTGCTGAGCATCGTGCTGCTGGCCGTCGGGCTGTTCGTGCGCCTGAAGGTCGCCGAGAGCCCGCTGTTCGCGCAGGCCGAGCGGAAGCCCGTGGACAGGCCGCCGATCGTGGAGGTGCTGCGCCGCCCGAAGCCGGTGCTGCTGGCCGCCTGCGTCGGCATCGGCGCCTTCACCACGCAGTCGCTGCTGACCAGCTTCATGATCTCCTACGCCGTCGACCAGGGGTACACCCGCCCGCAGGTGCTGACCGCGGTGACCGTCGCCTCCTGCGTGGCCCTCGCCGTGCTGCCCGCCGCCTCCGCGCTGTCGGACCGGGTCGGCCGCCGGCCCGTCGTGCTCGCCGGTGCCGTCGCCTCGGCGGCGCTCGCCTTCCCCGTGCTGGCCCTGGTCGACTCCGGCTCGCCCGGTCTGCTGATCCTCGCCCTGGCCCTCGGCCACGGCGTCGCCCAGTCCACGATGTACGGGCCGCTCGGCGCGCTGCTCACCGAGATGTTCGGCACCCGCGTCCGCTACACCGGCGCCTCCCTCGGCTACCAGGGGGCGACCCTGATCGGCGCCGGGTTCTCCCCGCTGATCGCGGGCAGCCTCGTCGCCTCCGCCGGTGGCGCCGGCACCCCGGTGTCGCTGCTGCTGTGCGCGGGCGCGGCCGTCACCGCGGTCACCGTGTGGCGGCTGCGCGAGACCCACGCGGACGCCCTGGACTCCCCCGCTTCCGCCCCCACCCTGGAAGGGACCCCGCGTTGAGGATCCGCCTCGCGTTGCTGACCGCCTGCCTGTCCCTGGCGACCGCGCTGCCCGCCCAGGCCGCCGCCACGGACACGCATCTGGAGGGCCGGCTCCCCTCCGGCGCCGCGTACGTGATGGACGTCCCCGCGTCCTGGAACGGCACGGTGCTGCTGTACAGCCACGGCTACACCCCGGCCGGAGCCCCCAACCCGGCCCAGAACACGCCCGGTCCGGCCGCCCGCGACAAGCTGCTGGCCGAGGGCTACGCCCTCATCGGCTCCTCGTACGCGACGACCGGCTGGGCGGTCACGGAGGCGGTGCCCGACCAGCTGGCCACGCTGGACCTGTTCACGCAGCGGTTCGGGGCGGCACGGCGGACCCTCGCCTGGGGCACCTCGTACGGCGGCTTCGTCACCACGGTGCTCGCGGAGCGGCACGCCGCCCGCTTCGACGGCTCGCTGTCGATGTGCGGGCTGGTGCAGGGCGGCGTCGCCAACTGGAACAGCACCCTGGACCCGGTGTTCGCGCTGCGCACGCTGCTCGCCCCGGGCTCCGGTGTCCCGCTCGCGGACTTCACCGGCCAGGCGGAGGCGGTCGCCGCCGCGAAGTCGCTCACCTCCAAGGTCGACGCCGCCCAGCGGACCCCCGAGGGCCGGGCCCGGATCGCCCTTGCGGCCGCGCTGCACAACATCCCCGGCCACAACGACCCCGCGCAGCCGAAGCCCGGCCCCACCGACTGGGAGACCCGGCAGTCCCACCAGTACACCGCCGTCCGGGGCCTCCTCCAGCTGCCCGCCTTCAGCTGGCGGCAGGAGGCCGAGAGCCGGGCGGGCGGCAACCCGTCCTGGAACACAGGCGTCGACTACGGGGTGATGCTCGCCCGGTCCCCGCTGTACAAAGAGGTGACCGAGCTCTACAAGGAGGCGGGACTGTCCTTGCGCACCGACCTCACGACCCTCGGCCGGGCACCCCGGATCTCCGCCGACCCGTCGGCCGTGCGGTGGATGCGGGACACCAGCGTGCTCTCCGGCCGGCTGACCGACCCCCAGCTGAACATCCACACGACCGGTGACGCGCTGATCCCGGTGCAGGCGCAGAGCGCCTACCGGCGGGCGGCCACCGCCACGGGCTCGGCGGGGCTCCTGCGCCAGGCGTACGTCGACGGCCCCGGCCACTGCACCTTCACCACCGGAGAGACGCTGGCCGCCCTGCGCACCCTGGAACACCGCCTGGACACCGGCCGCTGGGACACCTCGCCCGGCGCCCTCAACTCCCGGGCGCGGGCGGCGGACCCGGCGGCCGAGCCCCGCTACGTCCCCTACCGCCCGGCCGCCTACCCCCGCCCCTACGACCTCGCCCACCCGGGAGACACCCGGCCATGACCGTGCTGCCCCAGGGCGCCCCCACCGCGGCCGACCGACTGCTGTCCGTGCTCGCGGCGTTCGACCACGAGCACCCGGCGCTGAGCCTGACGGACATCAGCCGGCGGGCCGGGCTGAGCCTCACCACCGCGCACCGGCTGGTGGGCGCGCTCACCGGGTGGGGCGCCCTGGAACGGGACGAGTCCGGCGTCTACCACGTCGGGCTCCGGCTGTGGGAGGTCGCCGCACTGGCCCCGCGCGGCCTCGCCCTGCGGCAGATCGCGCTGCCGTACCTGGAGGACCTGTACGAGGCGACGCACGAGAACGTGCAGCTGGCCGTGCGGGACGGCCGGGACGTCGTCTACATCGAGTGGCTGTCGGGGCGGTCGGCGGTCGGCGTGCACATCCGCGTCGGCGCGCGCTGGCCGCTGCACGCCACCGGGGTCGGCCTCGCCCTGCTGGCCCACGGCGAGCCGGAGTTCCAGGAGGAGTACTGCGCGGGCAACCTCGCGTCCTTCACCTCGTACACGATCACCGATCCGGCGCGCCTGCGGCGGGTGCTGGCCGAGGTGCGGCGGTCGGGGGTCGCGGTGAGCGACCGCCAGGTCACGGACGACGCCCTGTCGGTGGCCGCGCCGGTACGCGGTGCGGACGGCACGGTGACCGCCGCCGTCTCGATCGTGGTACCCCACGCGGACGCCCAGGTGCCGGTGCTGGCCCCGGCGGTACGGGTGGCCGCCCGCGGGATCTCACGGGCGCTGGGGTGGCAGCCGGAACGGGCCTGAACCTCGGGAGCATCCGCAGGGCGTCGCGGGGTCAGCAGTTGCCCGGCATCGGCCTGCCGGCGAAGCGGTCGCCGAGCCACTTCACCACGTCGTCGACCGCCTGGAAGTCGGCCAGCAGGTGGTCGCCTGGGTAGGTGTTCCACTGGGTGGGGATCCGGGCGGCGCAGTACGCCTGCCGGGTGGCCTCCTCGGTCTCGGCGGGGATCACCTCGTCGAGCAGGCCGCGGTACTGGAGCACGGGGAAGCCGATCTCGTGGCGGGCGCCGGATCCGGCGGGGCCCACGCCGGTACCGAGCTTGTTCTTGTCGACGATCTGGCCCCAGGTCCTGCCGTCGGGGCCGCGTACCGCGAAGATCTGGTCGAGCGTCAGCCCGTCGCGGGTGTAGTTCTCCGTCCGGCCGCCGGCGAACCGGGCGAGGGTCCCGACGAGGCAGAGCATCTTCGCGTCCCGTACGGCGGTGCGGCCCTCCTCGTCGAGGAGTTCGTCGAAGGGCATCTCGGGGTGGGTGGTGGCCATGCCGATGACGGCGTCGAGCAGGAACCCGGCGAACGCCCCGCCGTTGAGGCTCTTCGCCACGACCTTCAGGTCCCCGGGCACCCCGCCGGACGCCACGCCCACGACGCTCAGCCCGGGCGCGTACGACCGCGCCAGCTGCGCGGCCCACAGGCTCCCGGCGCCGCCCTCGGAGTAGCCCCACAGGCCCACCCGGGCCGCCGCGCTCAGCCCGCTGCCGGGCACCCCGGGCGCCGCCCGCGCGATGTCCAGCAGCGCGTGTCCCGCGTCGGCTCCCGAGACGTACGGATGGACCTGGCCGTCGAGGTAGCCGGCGCCGTCCGTGGCCGCTACGGCGTATCCGGCGCGCAGCAGCGCGGCGATGTTGCCGCCCTCGTAGGCGTCCTGGTACTCGCCCGCGAGCTGCTTGGAGAAGGCGCACTGGGGCCCGATGCCGAGGGTGCCGGGCGCGAACGCGACCAGCGGACGCTCGCCGGGCCCGGTCCACGCCGCCCGGGGCACGACGACCGTGCCGGACACGGCGACGGCCTTCCCCCGTCCATCCGTCGAGGCGTACTGCACCTTCCAGGCGGTCAGCGGAACGTCGCCGACGAGCGGCAGGGCGTCGACGCGGCGGCAGGCGAGCACGGTTCCCGGGGCGGCGGTGACGCTCGCCGGGGGCCGGTAGATCGCGGCGTCCGCCGCGGCGCAGTCGGCCGCCGGGGCGGCGTCGGCCGTCGCCGCGGGAACGGCGAGGGCGGTGGCGAACAAAGCACCGACGCCGAGCAGCGCGACTCTGCGCAGCGACGGCTTCTTCGACCTGTGTGACATCACGTCAGAGCGTCCCTTCCGTGGGGGTGGAGCGGAGACGTGATGACGGTACGAACGCGTTGATGAGCAGTGCTAGTTAAAGAATTACGAACCGGGAGGGGCGGCAGTGCGCGGCGGTGACAAGGGCCGGTCTTTCAACCGTCGCCGCGGCCAACCGCCTGCCCGAGTCGTCGATCCGTCCGGTACGCCGGTCCTGACCGGTCGACCCCGCCGCCTCGGGGTGCGGGGAACGACGTCGATCGACTTGACCGTCAAGGCGCGTTGACCGCCTTGGAGTGTGATGTCGACAGTCAACGGCCCTACCATCGCGCTGCCGTGACGCTCGGCCAGGCGAAGGGGTCGCTGTCGGCGGCCAGTTCCGCACGGTCGGCCAGGGATGCCGGGGCATCCGGAAGCGCCAGGCAGCCTGTGTCGACGGGAACGGACCGAGCCGTCACATAGAGGTCCGGCTCTCCCGGTGAGGCTGTGGCCGACGGAGAGCCCGCAGCCGGTTGTGCCGGGGAGGCACTGTCGCCCGGCCCCCAGACGTCCATCAGAAGAGCGGCGACGGCCACCAGGGCGGAGCCCGCGCCGACGAGGAGACACCAGGCGGCGGTCCGGTGCTCGGTGCCGGCGAAGAACGTGACTACGCGCCTGATCCAGCGCCGTTCAGATCCCAGCCCACATGCCGCCGTTCCGTCGTCCATCGACGCAGCCATCCTCACCCTGGAGCGGCAACGCTGAAAGAGCTGAATCACCCATATCCGCACGTCACTTGAATACGCCGACAACGTTGACGTCACATTACGGGACCACTATGGTTCCGGCGACATCGCGAACACCGTTCGAAATTACGAACCTCCTGCGCTTCACTGCCTGCAGTTTCGGGGCCCCGCCGTCTCCGGTCTCCGCAAAGCACCGCGTTCATACGTTCGACTCCCGCCCCTGCCTGTGAGGAGACGTCCCTGCGTGCGCTACTCCCGCTTGCCTCTTCAGCCCACCGCTCTTCTCACTGCCCTCGCCCGGAAACCGGTGGCTGGCACGCATCAAGGCCGGGTCGGCGGCCGCCCCCGTTCACCAAGCCGATCACCAGCAGCGGCGCGCACCCGTACATGGCCTATTACCAGCGCTACCACTACCTGATGACCACGCCGTACGCCGGTCCCATGGCCTCGCCCCCCTGAGACCTCGCCCGCCTGAGCCGTTTCACCCCATGCGCAGCAATCAACGCTCGGAGCCATCCCACGCCCGACAGGTCCCACCCGACCGCCGGACACGTGCCCCAACGGACCAACGACCAAGCCATCGCTCTCCCGTCACGGAAAGGGTGCAAGATGTCTTCCTCCGTCAGCAGACGGCGCCTCCTGCAGATAGCCGGGGCCACCGCCGCCGCCTCCGCCACCGGATCCCTCATCGGCGGTTCTCCCGCCCGAGCGGCGACCATTCCCCCCGCACGGGCCGACATCGGGGCCTCCGCGCACCCCTTCGCACTCGGCCAGGTCCGGCTCACCGCGAGCCGGTGGCTGGACAACCAGAACCGCACGCGGAACTACCTGCGGTTCGTCGATGTCGACCGGCTGCTGTACAACTTCCGCGCCAACCACCGGCTGTCCACCAACGGCGCGGCTGCCAACGGCGGCTGGGACGCACCGAACTTCCCCTTCCGCACCCACGTCCAAGGGCACTTCCTCACGGCATGGGCGCAGTTGTACGCCGTGACCGGCGACACCGTCTGCCGGGACAAGGCCAACCACATGGTCGCGGAGTTGGCCAAATGCCAGGCCAACAACAGTGCCGCCGGTTTCAACGCCGGGTACCTCTCCGGCTACCCCGAGTCCGACTTCACCGCCCTCGAGCAGCGGACCCTGACCAACGGCAACGTGCCGTACTACACCATCCACAAGACCCTCGTCGGCCTGCTGGACGTATGGCGCCACATCGGCAACACGCAAGCCCGTGACGTACTGCTCGCCCTGGCGGGATGGGTCGACTGGCGCACCGGCCGGCTGAGCAGCCAGCAGATGCAGACCATGCTGCAGACCGAGTTCGGCGGCATGAACACCGTGCTGACCGATCTCTACCAGCAGACCGGCGACGCACGGTGGCTCACCGCGGCCCGGCGGTTCGACCACGCCGCGGTGTTCGACCCTCTGGCCGCCAACCAGGACCGGCTCAACGGACTGCACGCCAACACCCAGGTACCGAAGTGGATCGGGGCCGCCCGGGAATACAAGGCCACCGGCACCACCCGCTACCGGGACATCGCCACCAACGCCTGGAACATCACCGTCAACGCGCACACCTATGCCATCGGCGGCAACAGCCAGGCGGAGCATTTCCGCGCCCCGAACGCCATCGCCGGGTACCTGAACAAGGACACGTGCGAAAGCTGCAACACCTTCAACATGCTCCTCCTCACCCGGGAACTGTTCGCGCTCGATCCGAACCGGGCCGCGCTGTTCGACTACTACGAGCGGGCGTGGCTGAACCAGATGATCGGCCAGCAGAACCCGGCCGACAACCACGGCCACGTCACCTACTTCACCCCGCTCAACCCGGGAGGACGGCGCGGTGTGGGCCCGGCCTGGGGCGGCGGCACCTGGAGCACCGACTACGGCACCTTCTGGTGCTGCCAGGGCACGGGCCTGGAGATGCACACCAGGCTGATGGACTCCATCTACTTCCGCAGTGACAACACGCTGATCGTGAACCTGTTCGTGCCCTCGGTGCTCAACTGGTCGGAGCGCGGGATCACGGTCACCCAGACCACGTCGTACCCGGTCGGCGACACCACGACCCTGCAAGTCACCGGCAACGTCAGCGGTAGCTGGGCGATGCGCATCCGCATCCCGGGCTGGACCACCGGGGCCACCATCAGCGTCAACGGCGTCGCGCAGAACATCACCGCCACCCCCGGCAGCTACGCCACCCTGAGCCGCTCATGGGCCTCCGGTGACACGGTCACCGTCCGCCTGCCCATGCGGATCGTCATGCGAGCGGCCAACGACAACGCGAACGTCGCCGCGATCACCTACGGCCCGGTGGTCCTGTCCGGCAACTACGGCAACACCTCGCTCAGCTCCCTCCCTTCGCTGAACACGTCCTCCATCACACGGACCAGCAGCAGCTCGCTCGCCTTCACCGCCACCGCCAACGGCTCCACCGTCAACCTGGGCCCGTTCCACGACGCGCACGGCCACAACTACACCGTCTACTGGAACACCAGCGCCACCGTCCGTCTCGCCAACGTGGGCAGTGGTCTGGTGCTGGGCATCCAGGACATGTCCACGGCCGACGGTGGCCGCGCTCTGCAGTGGAACGACTCGGGCACCGCCGACCACAACTGGCACATGATCCCTGACGGAAACGCGGTCCGCCTGCGCAATGCCCACAGCGGCAAGGTGCTCGGCGTCCAGGACATGTCCACGGCAGACAACGCGACCGTCCTGCAGTGGTCGGACAACGGCACCGCCGACCACAGATGGACGCTGCTCGCCCAGGGAGACGGGACCTACAAGATCCGCAACGAGCACAGCGGCAAGTTGCTCGCCATCGCGAACAACTCCACCGCTGTCGGCGCGTTCGCAGTCCAGGAATCGGACAACGGCACTGCCGACAACCGGTGGCGCATCTTGGGGAACTAGGGCCTGTCGTTTGGATCACGCCGCAGACGCGGGGTCTGGCACGCGCATCTGCCGCGTTGTCGTCGGTTGCCGACTCCCCCAAGCTCTCGACTTCGCTCGAGCAGGGGGGACCCCCATCGCGTCGACGCCCTCCTCCGCCTTGCAGCTGCACGCACCAGACCCCGCTCACCGGCACTGAACAGCACCGTCACTTCCCTGCGACCTGATCCAAACGACAGGCCCTAGGCTGCACTGCCCGAGGCGACGGCGGATGTACGCCGTCCATGTCGCGTTGCGACGGTCGGCATACGCGGTGACATGCGAGCGCGGCCTCGCGTCCTTCGCCTCGTACACGATCACCGATCCGGCGCGGCTGCGGCGGGTGCCGGCCGAGGTACGGCGCTCGGGGATCGCGGTGAGCGACCGACAGGTCACGGAGGACGCCCTGTCGGTGGCCGCGCCGGTACGCGGTGCGGACGGCACGGTGACCGCCGCCGTCTCGATCGTGGTACCCCACGCGGACGCCCAGGTGCCGGTGCTGGCCCCGGCGGTACGGGTGGCCGCCCGGGGCATCTCACGGGCGCTGGGGTGGCAGCCGGAGCGGGCCTGAACCCCACGGATCATGCGCAGGGCGTCGCGGGGTCAGCAGTTGCCCGGCATCGGCCTGCCGGCGAAGCGTTCGCCGAGCCACGTCACGACGTCGACGACCGCCTGGCGCGATGGTGGCTGCCGCGCCGGACCCGGTTGTGGGCTTCCCGAGATCGAGCAGACCATGGCGGCGTTCGGCGACATCTCCATCACCGTGGACGTCGGGCCGATCTCCTGCGGGTTTCCGGCGGCAGGTTCGTCGAGTACTGGACCTGCACCGACGTGCTGGCCGGTCTCACCCAGCTCGGCGCCATCTCCGGGCCCAATGGCCCGGCCCGGCCGCAAGCGGCTGGCTGACCGACGGGCCGTGAGGCGGGCTGACCAGCGAGATCCACCTGCCCTGCGACGCGTCGGGCCGGCCGGGCCGGAGAACGCCCACCGGCCTTCGACAAGGCCCTAGGTGTGCTGTCCGGACAGCACACCTAGCCCACGCAGAACTCGTTGCCCTCCGGGTCCCGCAGCACGACCCCGTAGTAGTCCATGTCCGGCTCGTCCATGATCCGCAGTACCGTCGCCCCGGTCGCGACCAGCCGGTCCACCTTCGCCGCGATTCTCCGGGTGCGCTCCGGCAGGGGAACGCCCCGGCCGCCGCCGACCTTGAGGTCGAGATGCACCCGGTTCTTGACGGTCTTGCCCTCCGGCACCCGCTGGAACCAGATGCGGGGCCCCCGCCCCTCCGGATCGACGATCGACTCGGGCGTCTCCCCCACCCCCTCGGTCAGCTCCTCCGCCGGCACCCCCATGTCCTCCCAGTACGCCCGCCAGCTGGGGTGCCCGCCCGGCGCCGGCTCGGGCTGGTAACCGAGGGCCTCCGTCCAGAAGTTCACCAGGGTCACCGGGTCGGCGCAGTCGATGGTCACCTGCAATGTCACGTCCATACCGCGAGCATCGCAGGAGGGACTGACAACGCCCCGTCGCGCCGGAACCCGTTGACGGGCCGCCCCGAGGCGATGCAACCGTTCCCCGCCCCCGGAAGTCGGACTTTGTGGAGGGCTCAACGCTGCCTGCGACGGGGGGGAGTCGGCGATGATGCGGCAGGGGACACGATGGCTGGCGTCGCACGTCGGGAGGTGGCAGCTGCTGCGGCCGCTCGTGCTGGTCGTTCTCGCGATGGTCATGGGACTCTTTGTCGGCTGGGCCGGGCTGCCCGAGTGGACGCTAGGGATCGGGATCCTGCTGCTGCTCCTCCTCGACGATGTCCTGAAGGCATACGGCAAGCTGCGGGCTGCCCGGCGGGACGAGCAAAAGGATTTCTCTGTTTCACCTGTTGACGACTGAGGCCGGAACGGACTGGCCTGCGCAACAGAACCCGGCGATGAGGCACCCGAAAACCGTTGGAAGAGCGGCGCCGTGGACCATTAGCGTGCTGCCGAACCGAGTCGTCTGGTGAAGGACGTGCCGTTGTACACCCTGTGAGACCTCCCGAGCGCTGAACCGTCGCGCGTCGCGCATCTGCGCCGCGCTCCTTTCTGCTGCGGACTTCTCACTGAAACCGGTGTACTTCTGTGCTCGAAAACTGGGTGGTCATGCCCACCTGCCTGCCGCTTGTTCTCCGCCGTTGCCACGCGTGCGCGTCCGAGCGCTCCCGGGCGAGCGGCAAATTCCGCGTCAACGCGAACCACAAGCTCATCGACGCCTGGCTCCTCGTGCTCTGTACCGCTTGCGGGGAAACCGCCAAACTCACGGTCCTGGAGCGGATGAACGTGCGCTGCGTACGACCCGAGCTGTTGGACCGGCTTCATGACAACGACCTTGGCCTGACAGCCGAACTGCTCCAGGATCCGGTCGTGCGGCGCCGTAATCGCATCGCCCTCGACTGGGACAACGCCTGGCGCCTCGACACCGGCGGATCGCATCCCCCGGACCGCGGGGTGATCGACGTCTCGGTCCGTTTCGCGGCGCGGATCCCGGTCCGGCCGGTGCGCCTGATCGCCGAAGGCTGCGGTCTTTCACGGGCCGGGGTCGAGAGACTCATCGCGGAGGGGAAACTCGTTTCGGCAGCCCGGCTGAGCGGCAAGCTCTCCGGCGACTTCACCTTCATGCTCAAGCGCTGAGTTGTCATCAGGACCAGGGGCCCTGTCCGGCAGGTCTGCGGACAGGGCCCCTGGTCCCCGACCCGCACGAGGGACATGCTTCCCCCGGTGGCCCGCCCCTCCGCCGTGCCGGAACTCCTTTGCCGTGACGCCCTGTTCAGGCTCTGCACCCAGAAGCAGCCCGGCACTTTTCCTGGCTTTACCTCTTGACGACCCGCGTACGGGGGAGCACATTGACGGCACTTTGAGAGCGCTCTCAGCAGTCTCGGCGCTCTCACCCCCTTCCCCGAGAGGCCCCCACATGAGCGAAACCTCCGGCACCCCCCGCAGACCCCGCCCCTTCCGGCGGGCCTTCGTCGCCGTCGTCAGCACGCTCGGCCTCGCGGCGGCCGCCGCCACGGCCGCCACCCCGGCCGCGAACGCCTCCGCGCCGCCGCCCCCGTCGGGCTGGACGCAGGTGTTCGTGGACGACTTCAACGGGCCGGCGGGCAGCGGCGTCAACACCTCGAACTGGCAGTACGCGACCGGCAAGGGCTACCCGGGCGGCCCCGCGAACTGGGGCACCGGCGAGATCGAGACGATGACGAGCAGCACGGACAACGTCTCCCTCGACGGCAACGGCAACCTCCGCATCACGCCCCGCCGGGACGCCGCCGGCAACTGGACCTCCGGCCGCATCGAGACCAGCCGCACCGACTTCCAGCCCCCGGCCGGCGGCAAGCTCCGCGTCGAGTCGCGCATCCAGGTACCGAACGTCACGGGAGCGGCCGCCAAGGGCTACTGGCCCGCGTTCTGGATGCTGGGCGCCCCGTACCGCGGCAACTACTGGAACTGGCCGAGCGTCGGCGAGCTGGACATCATGGAGAACACCCAGGGCCAGAACACGGTGTTCGCGACGATGCACTGCGGCACCTCCCCGGGCGGCCCCTGCAACGAGAACAGCGGCATCGGCAGTTCGACCGCCTGCCAGGGCACCACCTGCCAGGCCGGCTTCCACACCTACCGGATGGAGTGGGACCGCTCCACGAGCGTCGAGGAGATCCGCTTCTACCTCGACGGCGTCAACTTCCACACCGTGCGCGCCAACCAGGTCGACGCGACGACCTGGCGGAACGCCACCGACCACGGCTTCTTCATCATCCTCAACGTGGCCATGGGCGGCGGCTTCCCCGACGCGTTCGGCGGCGGCCCGGACGCCGGGACGCAGCCCGGCCACCCGATGGTCGTCGACTACGTCCAGGTGCTCTCCTCCTCCGGCGGCGGCACCACACCCCCGCCGACCGGCAACCGTGACGCCTACGGCACCATCCAGGCCGAGTCCTTCGACGGCCAGTCCGGCGCCATGACCGAGACGACCACCGACTCCGGCGGCGGCCGGAACGTCGGCTCGCTGGCCAACGGCGACTGGCTGCACTTCAAGGGCGTGAACTTCGGTTCCACGGCGGCCCGGCAGTTCAGCGCCCGGGTCGCGAGCGGCGCGGCGGGCGGCGTCAGCGGGCTGGTCGAGGTGCGGCTGGACAGCCGCGGCAACGCGCCCGTCGGGAGCTTCGCGGTGGGCAACACCGGTGGCTGGCAGGCGTGGCGGACCATCCCCGCGAACATCTCCGCCGTGACGGGCACGCACGACGTGTACCTGACCTTCACCAGCGGGCAGCCGGCGGACTTCGTGAACGTCAACTGGTTCACCTTCGGGCACTGACGCTCCCCGGAAAGGGGCTCCACGCGCGCGTGGGGCCCCTTTCCGCTGCCCTCAGCGCAGTTCCGCGCGGAACGCCGCCGGCGTCTGGTCCGTGTGCTGGTGGAAGAACTTGGAGAAGTTCGCGGCGTCGGGGAAGCCGACCGCCGCGCCGACCCGGCCGATCGGCAGGTCGGTGTGGGCGAGGAGCCGCTTGGCCTCCAGGATCACGCGCTTGTCGATGAACGCCTTGGGGGTCTCGCCGGTCGCGGCGCGGACCGCGCGGACCAGGGTGCGGCGGGAGTAACCCAGTGCGTCGGCGTAGGCGCTGACGCTGTGATTGGTGGCGAAGTCCTTCTCCACGGCGTCCCGGAAGAGGGTGAAGGTGGAGTCGGACTGCCGGCGCACCGCCTCCGCCGACGTCGTCGCCAGGTGGGCGAGGCGGAGCAGGAACGCCGTCAGGGTGTGGCGCAGCACGTCGGTGTGCAGGCTGAGCGGCAGCGTGGTGGTGTCCTCGTACTCGCGCCGCAGTTGGCCGAGGGCGGCCCGCAGCGCGGCGCGCTGGGGCGCGTCGGGGCGCAGCAGCGGCGGCAGGTCGTAGCGGTACAGGCCGGTGACTTCCACGGTCGCGCGGGGCAGGAAGCCGGGCTGCATGGTGAGCACCGTTCCGCGGTACTCGCTGGTGCGCGAGAAGCGGTGGACCTGCCCCGGGCGGATCCACAGCAGGTCCCCGGCCGTGGCCTCGTACTCGGTGAAGTCGACCATGTGCCGGACCGGGCCCTCGCCGAACAGCATCACGACGTGGAAGTCGATGCGGTGCACGCGCTCCAGCGGCGCGTCGGCGTGCCAGGTGCGGCCGGTGCCCATCGGGCCGACCTGCATGCCGACGCCGCCGACGCTCAGCTCGACCGGGAAGGGGAACGTTCTGATCCCGTCGCCGCCTTGGATGTCGCCGCCTTGGACGCTTCTGTCCGCCATGTCCGCCTCGTACCGCCCCGCCCGCGCGCCGTGCTGCCTCTGGGTGTCCCACTTTCACCACAGGCTGACACACGGCGACCTTCCGTGGAAAAAGTCAGACTTTTAATTTTGAAGGCGTCAGACCAGCCCCTTCGCTCCTATCGAGGACTTCTTGAAGATGAGCACGCAGACAGCGGACAGCTTCGAATGGACCGATCTCGACCGGCGTGCCGTCGACACCGCCCGCCTGCTGGCGGCCGATGCCGTGCAGCGGGTCGGCAACGGTCATCCCGGCACTGCGATGAGCCTGGCGCCGGCCGCCTACACGCTCTTCCAGAAGGTGATGCGGCACGACCCCGCCGACCCCGAGTGGACCGGCCGTGACCGCTTCGTCCTCTCCCCCGGCCACACGTCGCTGACCCTCTACACGCAGCTCTACCTCGCCGGGTACGAGCTGGAGCTGGACGACCTGAAGGCGTTCCGCACGCACGGCTCCAAGACGCCCGGGCATCCCGAGTACGGGCACACGGCCGGCGTGGAGACCACCACCGGCCCGCTCGGCCAGGGTGTCGCGAACGCGGTCGGCATGGCGATGGCCGCCCGCTACGAGCGGGGCCTGTTCGACCCGGACGCCCCGGAGGGCGAGTCGCCCTTCGACCACACGATCTGGGCGATCGTCTCCGACGGCGACCTCCAGGAGGGCGTCTCCGCCGAGGCCTCCTCGCTGGCCGGCCACCAGAAGCTGGGCAACCTGGTCTTCCTCTACGACGACAACCACATCTCCATCGAGGGCGACACCGCGACCGCGTTCTCCGAGGACGTGCTGAAGCGGTACGAGGCCTACGGCTGGCATGTGCAGCGGATCGCGCCGCGGGAGGACGGCGACGTCGACGTGCACGCGCTGTACGCGGCGCTGACGGCGGCGCGGGCGGAGACCGGGCGGCCCTCGATCATCGCGATGCGCACGATCATCGCCTGGCCCGCCCCGAACGCCCGGAACACCGAGGCCTCCCACGGCTCGGCGCTCGGCGAGGAGGAGGTCGCCGCCACCAAGCGCCTCCTGGGCTTCGACCCCGAGAAGACCTTCGAGGTCTCCGACGAGGTGCTGGCCCACACCCGCAAGGCCCTGGACCGGGGCGCCGACGCGCACGCCGCCTGGGACAAGCGGATCGCCGCCTGGCGCGGCGAGCACCCGGAGCGCGCCGCCACCTTCGACCGCGTCAGCAAGGGCGAGCTGCCCGAGGGCTGGGAGGACGCCCTGCCGGTGTTCGAGCCGGGCAAGGCGGTCGCCACGCGTGCCGCGTCCGGCAAGGTGCTCCAGGCGCTCGGCGCGGTCGTGCCCGAGCTGTGGGGCGGCTCGGCCGACCTGGCCGGCTCCAACAACACCACGATCGACAAGACGTCGTCGTTCCTGCCGAAGGGCAACCCGCTGCCGGAGGCCGACCCGTACGGCCGCACCGTCCACTTCGGCATCCGCGAGTTCTCCATGGCCGCGGAGATGAACGGCATCGCCCTGCACGGCAACACCCGCATCTACGGCGGCACCTTCCTGGTGTTCTCCGACTACATGCGCAACGCCGTCCGCATGTCGGCCCTGATGCAGCTGCCGGTGACGTACGTGTGGACGCACGACTCCATCGGCCTGGGCGAGGACGGCCCGACCCACCAGCCGGTGGAGCACCTGGCCGCGCTGCGGGCCATCCCGGGCCTGAACCTCGTACGCCCGGCCGATGCCAACGAGACCGCGGTCGTCTGGGCCGAGATCCTGCGGCGGCACAGCACCGCTCCGGCCCCGCACGGCCTCGCGCTCACCCGCCAGGGCGTGCCCACCTACCAGCCGAACCCGGACGCGGCGCGCGGCGGTTACGTCCTCGCGGACTCCTCGACCGAGGTGCCCGAGGTGGTGCTGATCGCCACCGGCTCCGAGGTGCAGCTCGCCGTCGCCGCCCGCGAGGCGCTGGAGGCCGAGGGGATCGGCACGCGCGTGGTGTCGATGCCGTCCGTGGAGTGGTTCGAGGAGCAGCCGCGCGCGTACCGGGACAGCGTGCTCCCGCCGTCCGTGAAGGCGCGTGTCGCGGTCGAGGCCGGGATCGGCCTGACCTGGTACCGGTTCGTGGGCGACGCGGGACGCATCGTCTCCCTGGAGCACTTCGGCGCCTCCGCCGACGCGAAGACCTTGTTCGCCGAGTACGGCTTCACGCCCGAGAACGTGGTCGCCGCCGCCCGGGAATCCCTCACCGCCGCGCGCGGTTGACCGAACCGCCAGAAAGAAGATGATCACTGTGACCGAAGCGACCGCGAGCGCGGGAGCACTCCAGCGCCTGTCCGACGAGGGCGTGTCGATCTGGCTCGACGACCTGTCCCGCCGGCGGATCGAGTCCGGCAACCTGGCCGAACTGGTGGCAACGAGGAACGTCGTCGGCGTCACCACCAACCCGTCCATCTTCCAGGCCGCCATCGGCT
This sequence comes from Streptomyces lomondensis, assembly GCF_014651035.1. Taxonomy (GTDB): domain Bacteria; phylum Actinomycetota; class Actinomycetes; order Streptomycetales; family Streptomycetaceae; genus Streptomyces; species Streptomyces lomondensis. Next base: position 273,897 of record NZ_BMWC01000003.1, on the reverse strand, counting down.
CCGGCGAGGGCTACGAGGAGCAGCTCGCCGACCTGGCGGTGCGGGGCGTGACCGTCGACGAGGCCGTCCGGATGATGACGACCGCCGACGTCCGGGCCGCAGCCGACGTGCTGCGGCCGGTGTACGAGGTCACCGGCGGCCGGGACGGCCGGGTGTCCATCGAGGTCGACCCCCGGCTGGCGCACGACACGGCGGCGACCGTCGCCGAGGCCCGGCAGCTGGCCTGGCTGGTGGACCGCCCGAACGTGATGATCAAGATCCCGGCGACGAAGGCGGGCCTGCCGGCGATCACCGAGGTCATCGGCGCGGGTATCAGTGTGAACGTGACGCTGATCTTCTCCCTGGAGCGCTACCGCGAGGTGATGGACGCCTACCTCGCGGGCCTGGAGCGGGCGCGGGCGGCCGGTCTCGACCTGTCCGCCATCCACTCGGTCGCGTCCTTCTTCGTCTCCCGCGTCGACTCCGAGATCGACAAGCGGCTGACGCTGCTGGGCACGGACGAGGCGCTCGCCCTGAAGGGCCGGGCGGCCCTGGCCAACGCGCGGCTCGCCTACGAGGCGTACGAGCAGGTCTTCGCCGGGCCGCGCTGGCAGGCCCTGGGCGGCGCCCGCGCGAACCGGCAGCGCCCCCTTTGGGCCTCCACCGGTGTGAAGGACCCCGCCTACAAGGACACCCTGTACGTGGACGAGCTGGTCGCCCCCGGCACGGTCAACACCATGCCGGAGGCCACGCTGAACGCCGTCGCCGACCACGGTGACGTCCAGGGCGACACCGTCACCGGCGGTTACGCCCAGGCCCGTGCCGACCTGGCGGCCGTCGAGCGGCTCGGGATCTCGTACGACGAGGTGGTGCGGCAGCTGGAGAACGAGGGTGTGGCGAAGTTCGAGGTGGCCTGGCAGGACCTGCTGGACGCGGTCACCAAGTCCTTGAACGACAAGGGAGTTGACGCGGAATGAGCGAGGGGATCCCCCAGACCGCCGAACAGGAGACGAAGGGGACCAAGGAGGACAAGGAGGCCCGGGCGGCCCAGGAGGCGGCCGGGGTCGAGCAGACCGGGGTGAGCGGCACGGCCGAGCCGGCCGGGGACGAGCAGGCCGGCGCCGACGGCACGTCGCAGTCCGCCCCGCGCACGGACCACGCCGACGCCGACTTCACCAACCCGCTGCGCGACGCGCGCGACCGCCGTCTGCCCAGGATCGCGGGGCCGTCCGGGCTCGTCATCTTCGGCGTGACCGGCGACCTGTCCCGCAAGAAGCTGATGCCGGCCGTGTACGACCTGGCCAACCGCGGCCTGCTGCCTCCGGGCTTCTCGCTGGTGGGCTTCGCCCGCCGGGACTGGGAGGACCAGGACTTCGCGCAGGTCGTGCACGACGCGGTCCGGGAGCACGCGCGGACCCCGTTCCGCGAGGAGGTCTGGCAGCAGCTGGCCGAGGGCATGCGGTTCATCTCGGGCGACTTCGACGACGACACGGCGTTCAAGCAGCTGCGCTCCGCCGTCGAGGAGCTGGACGCCTCCCGGGGCACCAGCGGCAACTACGCGTTCTACCTCTCGGTGCCGCCGAAGTTCTTCCCGAAGGTCGTCCAGCAGCTGAAGAAGCACAAGCTGGCCGACGCCCCGGAGGGCTCCTGGCGCCGCGCGGTCATCGAAAAGCCGTTCGGACACGATCTCGACAGCGCCTGCGAGCTGAACGCGATCGTGCACGACGTGTTCGATCCGGAGCAGGTCTTCCGTATCGACCACTACCTCGGCAAGGAGACCGTCCAGAACCTCCTGGCGCTGCGCTTCGCCAACCAGATGTTCGAGCCGATCTGGAACCGGTCGTTCGTGGACCATGTGCAGATCACCATGGCCGAGGACATCGGCATCGGCGGCCGGGCCGGGTACTACGACGGCATCGGCGCCGCCCGTGACGTGATCCAGAACCACCTGCTCCAGCTGATGGCGCTGACCGCGATGGAGGAGCCGGCCGCCTTCGACGCCGCCTCGCTGCTGACCGAGAAGCTGAAGGTCCTGCGGGCCGTGAAGCTGCCGGAGAACCTGGGGCTGCACACCGTGCGCGGGCAGTACGCGGGCGCCTGGCAGGGCGGCGCGAAGGTCCGCGGCTATCTGGAGGAGGAGGGCATCGACCCGGCCTCCACGACCGACACCTACGCCGCGATCAAGCTCCAGGTGGACAACCGCCGCTGGGCCGGCGTCCCCTTCTACCTGCGCACCGGCAAGCGGCTCGGGCGCCGGGTGACGGAGATCGCGGTGGTGTTCCAGCGGGCCCCGCACTCCCCCTTCGACTCCACCGCGACCGAGGAGCTGGGCGCCAACGCCATCGTCATACGCGTCCAGCCGGACGAGGGCATGACGGTCCGGTTCGGCTCCAAGGTGCCGGGCACGTCGATGGAGATCCGGGACGTGACGATGGACTTCGCCTACGGCGAGTCGTTCACCGAATCGAGCCCGGAGGCGTACGAACGGCTGATCCTGGACGTCCTCCTGGGCGACGCCAACCTGTTCCCCCGCCACCAGGAAGTGGAAGAGTCCTGGAAGATCCTCGACCCGATCGAGCGGTACTGGGCCACGCACGGCCGGCCCGCGCAGTACGCCTCGGGCACCTGGGGACCCGAGGAAGCCGACGAGATGCTCGCACGAGACGGACGGAGCTGGCGCAGGCCATGAAGATCGACCTGACCGACACCACGGCAAGCAAGATCAACAAGGCGCTGGTGCAGGGTCGCCGCGCCATCGGCACGCCGGCCGTGGGCATGGTCCTGACGATGGTGATCGTCACGGACGAGGAGAACGCCTACGACGCGATCAAGGCGGCCGAGGAGGCCTCGCACGAGCACCCCTCGCGCACCCTGGTCGTCATCAAGCGGCACGCCCGCACCCCGCGCGACCGCCAGTCCTCCCGGCTGGACGCCGAGGTCCGGGTGGGCGCCGACGCGGGCACCGGCGAGACGGTGATCCTGCGGACCTACGGCGAGGTGTCCGACCACGCCGACTCGGTGGTGCTGCCGCTGCTGCTGCCGGACGCGCCGGTGGTGGTGTGGTGGCCGGTGGACGCCCCGGAGGTGCCCTCCAAGGACCCGCTCGGGGCGCTGGCGCAGCGGCGGATCACCGACCTGTACGCCGTCGAGAACCCGCTGGAGACCCTGGAGTCCCGGGTCCGCTCCTACGCGCCGGGTGACACCGACCTCGCCTGGACCCGGCTGACGCCCTGGCGCTCGATGCTGGCGGCGGCGCTGGACCAGGCCCGGGCGAAGGTGATCTCGGCGGCCGTGGAGGCCGAGGCCGAGAACCCGGCGGCCGAGCTGCTGGCCCGCTGGCTGGAGGCGCGGCTGCACGTCCGGGTCGACCGGGTGGTCACCGCCGGGCCGGTCGTCACCGCCGTACGCCTGGGCACGGAGAACGGCGAGATCCTCATCGACCGGCCCGAGGGGCCGCTGGCCACGCTGACCCTGCCGGGGCAGCCCTCCCGCACCCTCGCGCTGAAGGTCCGTGCCACCTCCGAACTCATCGCCGAGGAGCTGCGGCGCCTCGACGCGGACGAGATGTACGCCATCGCCCTGAACGGCGAGGCAACCGAGGAGACCCCCGCTCATGTCTGACTCCCCCGCCGGCTCCCCCCGGCTCACCCGGCGGCCCGAGTGGACCGCCCTGGAGGACCACCGCAAGGACGCCCTGCCGCAGCCGGACCTGCGTGAGCTGTTCGCGGCGGACCCGGGGCGCGCCGAGCGCTACGTCGTGCACGTGGGCGACCTGCGCATCGACTACTCCAAGCACCTGGTCACCGACGAGACGCTGGCCCTGCTCCAGGAGCTGGCGACCGCCACCGGCGTGTTCGGGCTGCGCGACGCCATGTTCCGCGGCGAGAAGATCAACACCACCGAGAACCGGGCCGTGCTGCACACCGCGCTGCGCGCCTCCCGGGACACCGTGATCGAGGTCGACGGCGAGAACGTCGTCCCGGGCGTGCACGCCGTGCTCGACAAGATGTCCGACTTCGCGAACCGGGTGCGCTCCGGGGAGTGGACCGGGCACACCGGCAGGCGGATCCGGAACGTCGTCAACATCGGCATCGGCGGCTCGGACCTCGGCCCGGCGATGGCCTACGAGGCGCTGCGGCCGTTCACCGCCCGGGAGCTGACGTTCCGCTTCGTGTCGAACGTGGACGGCTCCGACCTGCACGAGGCGGTCCGGGACCTGGACCCGGCGGAGACGCTGTTCATCGTCGCGTCCAAGACCTTCACCACGATCGAGACGATCACCAACGCGACCTCGGCGCGCTCCTGGCTGCTGAACGGCCTGGGAGGTGACGAGAAGGCGGTCGCCAAGCACTTCGTCGCCCTGTCGACGAACAGCGAGAAGGTCGCCGAGTTCGGCATCGACACGGCCAACATGTTCGAGTTCTGGGACTGGGTCGGCGGCCGCTACTCCTACGACTCCGCGATCGGCCTGTCCCTGATGATCGCGATCGGCCCGGACCGCTTCCGGGAGATGCTCGACGGCTTCCGCATCGTCGACGAGCACTTCCGCAACGCCCCCGCCGAGGCCAACGCCCCGCTGATCATGGGCCTGCTCGGCATCTGGTACGGCAACTTCCACGACGCCCAGTCGCACGCGGTGCTGCCGTACAGCCACTACCTGTCCAAGTTCACCGCCTATCTCCAGCAGCTCGACATGGAGTCCAACGGCAAGTCGGTGGACCGCGACGGGAACCCGGTGGAGTGGCAGACGGGGCCGGTGGTGTGGGGCACGCCCGGCACCAACGGGCAGCACGCCTACTACCAGTTGATCCACCAGGGCACCAAGCTCATCCCGGCCGACCTGATCGGCTTCGCCCGTCCGGTCGCCGAGCTGGGCGACGAACTGAAGGCGCAGCACGACCTGCTGATGGCCAACCTGTTCGCGCAGGGGCAGGCGCTCGCCTTCGGCAAGACCGCCGACGAGGTGCGCGCGGAGGGCGTGCCCGAGGAGCAGGTGCCGCACCGCACCTTCCGGGGCAACCACCCCACCACGACGATCCTGGCCACCGAACTGACCCCGTCCGTCCTCGGCCAGCTGGTCGCCCTCTACGAGCACAAGGTGTTCGTGCAGGGCGCCGTCTGGAACATCGACTCCTTCGACCAGTGGGGCGTCGAACTCGGCAAGGTGCTCGCCAAGCGCGTCGAGCCCGCCCTGACCGAGGGCGCTGACGTCCCCGGTCTCGACCCGTCCACGGCCGCGCTGGTGGCCGCCTACCGCAATCTTCGGGAAGTGAACTGACATGCAGATCGGTCTTGTGGGTCTCGGCAAGATGGGCGGCAACATGCGCGAGCGCCTGCGCAACGCCGGCCACACCGTCGTCGGCTACGACACCGACCCCGGGAAGTCGGACGTCTCCAGCCTGGCCGACCTGGTCAACCAGCTGGAAGCGCCCCGCACGGTCTGGGTCATGGTCCCGGCCGGCGGCCCCACCCAGCACGTCATCGACCAGCTCGCGGGCCTGCTCAAGCCGTACGACACCGTCGTCGACGGCGGCAACTCCCGCTGGACGGACGACGAGAAGCACGCCGAGGAGCTGAGCAAGCGCGGCATCGGCTTCGTCGACGCGGGCGTCTCGGGCGGCGTGTGGGGCCTGAAGAACGGCTACGCCCTGATGGTCGGCGGCGAGAAGGAAACCGTCGACCGGCTCCGGCCGATCTTCGAAGCGCTCAAGCCGGAGGGCCCGTACGGCTTCGTCCACGCGGGCCGGGTGGGTGCCGGGCACTTCGCGAAGATGGTCCACAACGGCATCGAGTACGCGATGATGCAGGCCTACGCCGAGGGCTGGGAGCTGCTGGAGGCCGTGGACTCGGTGGACAACGTCCGCGAGGTGTTCCGCTCCTGGCAGGAGGGCACCGTCATCCGCTCCTGGCTGCTGGACCTGGCGGTGGACGCCCTGGACGAGGACGAGCACCTCGAAGGGCTCCGGGGGTACGCCCAGGACTCCGGCGAGGGCCGCTGGACGGTGGAGGCGGCGATCGACAACTCCGTGCCGCTGCCCGCGATCACGGCCTCGCTCTTCGCCCGGTTCGCCTCCCGGCAGGACGACTCGCCGCAGATGAAGATGATCGCGGCGCTGCGCAACCAGTTCGGCGGCCACGCCGTCGAGTCCGCGAAGAAGGCGTAGGGCGTGGGAGATCTGCTGCTGGTCCGCCACGGCGAGACCGAGTGGAGCCGGAGCGGACAGCACACCAGCTTCACCGACCTGCCCCTCACCCCGAACGGTGAGGAACAGGCCAAGTCGCTCGCGCCGCTCCTGGCGGACCGTCCCTTCGCGCTGGTCCTCACCAGCCCCCTCGGCCGCGCGGTGCGCACCGCCGAACTCGCGGGCCTGACGGGGGCCGTGCGGGACCCGGACCTGCACGAGTGGTACTACGGCGCCTACGAGGGCGTCACCACCGAGGAGATACACCGCACCCGCCCCGACTGGGACCTGTGGACCGACGGAGGCCCGCCCGGCCCCGACGGCAAGCCGGGCGAGTCCCCCGAGGAGGTCGGCGAGCGGGCCGACCGGGTGCTGTCCCGGGTGGCCGACGCGCTGCCCGAGGGCGATGTGATGCTGGTGGCGCACGGCCACTTCCTCCGCGTCCTGACGGCCCGCCGGCTGGGCCTGTCCCCGGCGGAGGGGCGGTTGTTCCGGCTGGAGACGGGCACGGTCTGCCGGCTGTCGACCGAGCACGGCCGGCCCGTGATCGCGGAGTGGAACACCAGGGCGTGAGCACGACGGCGTAACCCGCCCCGGCCGGAGGTGAGTTGACAGCCTCCGGCCGGGCGCGTCAGAGTCCCCGTCGATGCAGACAGACGACTTGACGGCCGCCGAGGAGCGGGTGTGGCGGGCCTTTCCGCGTGGGGAGGACGTGGACTTCCGCGGGCCGGCCGGCGAGGACCCGGCGCGGGGCGCGGACTGGGGCCCCGAACGGACCGTACGGGCGGCCGTGTTGCGGGCCCTGCTGCTGAGCGCCCCGCAGGAGGACGGGGAGACGGCCGCCCTCCGCGTGGCGGGCGCGCGGATCACGGGCGTGCTGGACCTCAAGTACGGAGAGGTCGACCACGCCGTGCGCCTCAGCGACTGCCACTTCGAGGAGGTCCCCGTCCTGTACGGGACGCGGCTGCGCCAGCTGAACCTGCGCGACTCCGCCCTGCCCGGACTGGACGCCGCCACCCTGCGCGTGGACGGTGTGCTGCGCGTGTCGGACTGCCGGTTCGACGGGCCCGTGCGGCTCGGCGGGGCGCAGATCTCCGGGGCGCTGTTCATGGACGGGGCCGACATCGGCGGACCGCCCGCCGGGCCGCCCGCGCTCCAGCTCAACCACGTGACCATCGGCGACGGCCTGTCGGCGCCGGGTGTGCGGATACGGGGCGAGGTCCGCCTGAACGGCGCCTCGGTCGCCGGGACGATCGACTTCAACACGGCGCGGCTGGAGGCCGGCACCGGCCAAGCCGCCCTCGACGCCGAGACGCTCACGGTGGAAGGCGACGTCCTGCTGCGCGACGTGGACGTGCACGGCTGGATCGGCCTGCGCGGCGCCCGGATCGCGGGCCGTCTCGACCTCTCCCGCGCGCGCCTGGCGAACCCCGGTGGCACGGCGCTGCGTGCCAGCAGCTGCACCATCGGGGAACTCTGGCTGCGCAAGAGCCCTCCCATGGCCGGCACCCTCAACCTGCGCCGCGCCCAGCTGGAGGTGCTGTTCCTCGAACCGGACACGGTCCCCGGTGAGGTCCTGCTCAACAGCCTCGTCTACACCTCCCTCACCCCGCACGAACCCGCCGAGCGGCGCCTGGCGATGCTGGAGCGCGACCGGGAGGGCTATGTCCCGCACGCCTACGAGCAGTTGACCGCCGCCTACCGCCGGATCGGCGACGACGACGCCGCCCGCGTCGTCCAGCTCGCCAAGCAGCGCCGCCGGCGCGGCACCCTGCCCTGGTTCGGCCGGCTGTGGGGCTACGTCCAGGACGCCACCGTCGGCTACGGCTTCCGTCCCCTGCGCGCCGCGGGCTGGCTGGTGTCGCTGCTGGTGATCGGCTCCCTCGCCTACGCGCTGCACCACCCCGAGCCGCTGAAGCCGGACGAGGCTCCACAGTTCAACCCGGTCTTCTACACCCTCGACCTGCTCCTGCCGGTGATCTCCTTCGGGCAGGAGGCGGCGTTCGCCCCCACCGGCGGATACCAGTGGCTCTCCTACGCCCTGGTGCTCACGGGCTGGATCCTCGCCACGACCGTCGTCACCGGCATCACCCGGACCGTCAGCCGCCAGTGAGCGCCCGCACCGCGTGCTGCGCGGCCAGCCGCACCGGGGCGTTCGCGGCGCCGTAGCCCCGGTAGCCGCCGTCGCGCTGGACCAGTTCGAAGAAGACCCGGCCGATCGTACGCGTGTAGCAGTGGCGGAAGACGCCGCGGTCGTCGCGGTCGTAGAGGATGCCGAGCTCGCGGTAGGTCTCCAGCTCGCCGTCGGCGAACTCGAAGCGGGCGGCGAGGTCGTCGTAGTAGTTCGCCGGGACGGGCAGCGGGCTGCCGCCGGCCGCGCGGAAGCGGCGGGCCGCGGCGACCACGTCGTCGGTGGCGAGGGCGATGTGCTGGGCGTGGACGGTGTCGTCCGTGGGCGCGGCGCCGACGGTGAGGGCGATCCGGACCCCGCCGTCCGCGGTGGTGACGGCGCGGCTGCGCAGCAGGCCGTAGGGGTCGGCGACGTCCACGCTCTCCCGCGTGGTCAGGCCGAGCACGCCGCGGTAGAAGAGGGCTGCCTCGTCGAAGTGGTGCCAGGGCTGGGTGAGGGCGAGGTGGTCGATGCCCCGGACGCCCCCTGCGGCCGGGGGCCGGCCGGTGTCCTCGAAGTCGGCACGCCAGTCGGGCAGTTCCGGGCGGCCGGTGGCGCAGAAGAAGAGCTCCGTGCCGTCGGGGGCGGCGACCGCGTCGAGCGGGACGTCCTCGGGTGCCCGGCGGCGCGGCAGGACGGGTGCGAGCAGTGCCTCGGCGCGCCGGGCCGCTCCGGCCGGGTCCGGTGACTCCAGCCCGATGGCGGCGAGCTGGGTGCCGTCGCGGCGGACGGCCGGCCCGGTGTTGACGAGGATCCGGGCGTCGCCCTGCTCCCACAGGGCGACGGGCTTGCCGCGGTGCCGTGCGGTGCGGGTGAAGCCCAGGGCGCCGAGCAGGGCGGCGAAGGGTTCGGCGTCGGGTGTGACCAGCTCGGCGAAGGCGACGCCGGTGGGGACGACGGGCTCGGGCAGGACGGCCCGGCCCACCGCCTCCTGGAGGACCAGCAGGGAGCGCCGGGCGTCGACGGCGGTCGGGCTGGCCTCGGCCTGCCGGAAGACGTCGTTGAAGACCTCCAGGGAGAGCGGTCCGTCGTAGCCGGTGCGCAGCACGTGCCGCAGCATGCCCGCCACGTCGAAACCGCCCTGGCCGGGGAAGCAGCGGTAGTGGCGGCTCCACTGGAGGACGTCCATGGCGAGCAGCGGGGCGTCGGCGAGCTGGAGGAAGAAGATCTTCTCGCCGGGGATGTCCTCGATGCCCTTGGGGTCGGAGCCGCGCGAGAGGATGTGGAAGCTGTCCAGGCAGGTGCCGAGCGCCGGGTGGCCGGCCGTCTCGACGATGCGCCAGGCGTGGTCGTACGTGCTGACGTGCCGCCCCCACGCCAGGGCCTCGTAGGCCACCCGGACGCCGAACTCCCGTGCCAGGTCGGCGAGTCGGCTCAGCTGCTCGGCGGCGAGGGCGTCGTCGTCCACCGCCTGCGGGGAGACGCTGGAGCAGACGAGGACCGTGTCGGCGCCGAGCCTGCGCATCAGCTCGAACTTGTGCCGGGCCCGCCGCAGGTTCCGGGCGAACTCGGCCTCGGGGACGGCCTCCATGTCCCGCATCGGCTGGTAGAGGTCGACGGTGAGACCGAGGTCGGCGCAGCGGGCGCGGATCTCCTCGGGGGTGAGGGGGCTGGCCAGCAGGTCGTTCTCGAAGATCTCCACCCCGTCGAAGCCGGCCCTGGCCGCGGCGTCGAGCTTCTCGGTGAGGGATCCGCTGAGGGAGACGGTGGCGATGGACGTACGCAACGTCGGTGTCCCTTCCTAGTTCGGCGCGCCTACGGCTCCGGCCAGTTCGGTCAGGTCGGCCAGCATCCGCGCGGCGTCGGGTTCCCGCCCGGTGAAGAGGCGGAACGCGTCGGCGGCCTGGAAGGCGGCCATGCCGCCGCCGTCGAGGGTGGCGCAGCCCAGGGCGCGGGCGGTGCGCAGCAGTTCCGTCTCCAGCGGGCGGTAGACCACCTCGGCGACCCACAGCCCGGGGTGGAGCAGTGCGGCGGGCAGGGGCAGGCCGGGGTGGGCCGCCATGCCGGTGGGCGTGGCGTGCACGATGCCGTCGGCGTGCGCGAGCAGCCCGGCCTGCCGGTCCGGGGGCGCGGCGGCGGCCCGGCCCCGGCCGAAGGCGCGGTTCAGGGAGCCGGCGAGGGCCGCGGCCCGGTCGGGCAGGGCGTCGACGACGGTGATGTGTTCGGCGCCGAGGGTGAGGAGCGCGTGCGCGACGGCCGCGCCCGCGCCGCCGGCGCCCAGCTGCACGACCCGCTCCAGGGGCGCTTCGGGCAGGCCGCGGGCGAAGGAGGCGGCGAAGCCGGTGACGTCCGTGTTGTGGCCGACGGCCCGGCCGTCGTCGAAGACGATCGTGTTGACCGCGCCCAGCGCCTCGGCCTGCGGGGCGAGCGCGTCCAGGTGCTCGATGACGAGCTGCTTGCACGGGTGCGTGATGTTGAGCCCGTCGAAGCCCAGGTCGCGGGCGGCCCGCACCAGGTCGCCCACCGCCTCGGGCGGCACACCGAGCGGGTCGATGTCGATGAGCCGGTACAGCAGGCGCAGGTCCTGGCGGTCGGCCTCCCTCTCGTGCAGCGCCGGGCTGAGCGACGGGCCGATGCCGGAGCCGATCAGTCCGACGAGATACGAGTCCTTGGGCACGCGCGCCTCCCGAGCGGCTCACTAATGTACGAACCAGTACGTTAGCTATACCAGTCGAGCACGGACTCGGGAAGACCCACCGGATGGACGGACCCCTGCTTCTACAATCACCGGCACCGGCCCCTCCGCCCGAAGGAACCTGATGACCAGCGTCGAAGAACCGGCACGTCCTGGCGAGCGCATCCGTGACGCCGCCCGCACCCAGGCCGAGATCCTCGACGTCGCCACGCAGGAGTTCGCCCGGGCCGGCTACGACGGGGCCCGGGTGGACGAGATCGCCGCCCGCACGCGCACCACCAAGCGGATGATCTACTACTACTTCGGCGGCAAGGAGCAGCTGTTCACGGCCGTGCTGGAGCGGGCGTACGGCGTGATCCGCGAGGCCGAGCAGCAGCTCGACGTCGACCACCTCGACCCCGTGGCGGCGATCCGGCGGCTGGCCGAGCTGACCTTCGACCACCACGAGCAGCACCCGGACTTCATCCGCCTGGTCAGCATCGAGAACATCCACGAGGCACAGCACATCGCCGGCTCCGAGAAGCTCGGGAAGATCGGTTCCCCCGCCCTGGACGTGATCCGCCGGATCCTGGCGTCGGGCCGGGAGTCGGGCCTGTTCACGGCCGACGTCGACGCCGTCGACCTGCACGCGATGATCTCCTCCTTCTGCTTCTTCCGGGTCTCCAACCGGCACACGTTCGGCGCGCTGTTCGGCCGCGACCTGCTCGACCCGGCGCAGCGCGCGCACTACCGCGCCATGCTGGGCGACATGGTGATCGCGTACCTGACGGCGGAGCGCACGGCGGACTGAGCGCCCGGCACGCGACCCCTTGACACTGGCGGCACGCGGGCGCAGCATCACTGGCCACCGCCTACTAACTATCCAGTGGGTTAATTAGCCGCGATCCGGCATGTCCCCCTCTGCTCGCCCTGTGTCCCGCTCCGCCTACGGTGGAGCCGCCCAAGGAGCCTCCGTGTCCGTCCCCGCCACGCCCCGAGGGGCCGCCGCCCCGCCCGGTCAGCCCAGGAAAGCCGCGACCGCCGCCTGGATCGGCAGCGCGCTGGAGTACTACGACTTCTTCATCTACGGCAGCGCCGCCGCGCTGATCTTCCCCGAGGTGTTCTTCGACGAGTCCGACCCGGCCACCGCGACGCTGCTGTCGCTGGCCACGTTCGGTGTCGCCTATGCCGCCCGCCCGGTCGGCGCGCTGGTGCTCGGACACTTCGGGGACCGGCTGGGCCGCAAGAAGATCATGGTCTTCACGCTGATGCTGATGGGCCTGTCGACGTTCCTCATCGGCTGCCTGCCGACCCGGGACCAGGTCGGCACCCTCGCCCCGGTCCTGCTGGTGCTGTGCCGCGTGCTCCAGGGCATCTCGGCGGCGGGCGAGCAGGCCAGCGCCAACTCCATGACGCTGGAACACGCGCCGCCGGACCGGCGCGGCTTCTTCACCAGCTTCACGCTCAGCGGTACGCAGGGCGGGCAGCTGCTGGCCACGCTGGTCTTCATCCCGGTCGCCGCGCTGCCCGAGGAGCAGTTGCTGTCGTGGGGCTGGCGGGTGCCGTTCTGGCTGAGCGTCGCGGTGGCCGTCGCCGGGTACGTCATCCGGCGCAAGCTGGACGAGACACCGGCGTTCGCCCAGCAGGCGGCCGAGGAGGGCGTCGTGAAGATGCCGCTGCTGGTGCTGGTGCGGGAGCACTGGGCGGACGTGCTGCGGGTGATCGCGGGGGCGCTGATCGCCTCCGTCAGCACGATCTTCACGGTGTGGGCGCTGGCGTACGCCACGAGCGACGCGGTCGGCATGTCCCGCACGGCCATGCTGTGGGTGGGCGCCCTGGCCAATGCGGTCGCGCTGGCCGCGATCCCGCTGTGGGCCACGCTGTCCGACCGGATCGGCCGCCGCCCGGTGTTCCTGATCGGCGCGGCCGGAAGCGCGGTGACGATGTTCCTGTACCTGTGGGCGGTCTCCACGGGCTCCTACCCGCTGACCTTCCTGACGGGCGTCCTCTGCTTCGGCGTGGTCTACAGCGCCGCGAACGGGGTGTGGCCGGCCTTCTACGGCGAGATGTTCGCGACGCGGGTACGGCTGTCCGGCGTGGCGATCGGCACGCAGATCGGGTTCGCCGCGGCCGGGTTCGCGGTGACGTTCGCCGCGCGGATCGCCGGGCCGGGCGGGGACGACTGGTCGGCGGTGGCGCTGTTCACGGCGGCGTTGTGCGTGCCGCCGGTGGTTGCGGCGGTGTCTGCGCGGGAGACTCACCGGGTGCCGACGGAGTTGTTGGGGGAACGTGCTGCCCGTCGGGGCGTTCAGGCCGACAAGGTGACGGTTTGACACCTTGGCTTTCGGGTGCGGGTGCGTGGGGGCTGGTCGCGCCCACGCGGCGGAGCCGCAAGTCGATACAGCCCCGCGCCCCTTAGGGTGCTGCACTTGGCTCTATGCCTTGGTGTGGACGATCTGGATCAGGTTGCCGCATGTGTCGTCCAGCACCGCCGCGGTGGTCGGGCCCATTTCCAGTGGCTCCTGGGTGAACCGCACACCGAGCCCGCGCAGTCGCTCGAACTCCGCCCGGACGTCGTCCACGGCGAAGGACGCGGCCGGGATGCCGTCCTCGACCAGCGCCGTCTTGTAGGGCGGGACGGCGGGGTGGCCGGAGGGCTCCAGCAGGAGTTCCGTGCCGTCCGGGTCCTCCGGTGAGACCACCGTCAGCCACCGGTCGGTCCCCATGGGGACGTCGTGCTTCTTCACGAAGCCCAGCACGTCGGTGTAGAAGCGCAGGGCCTTCTCCTGGTCGTCGACGAAGACGCTGGTGATGTGGATTCTCATGGGGTGTCCTCCGGTGCGCCGGGCCTGAGCCATCGGGTCATGATGCGCTTGAGGGGTTCGGTGTTCAGGTCGTGGAACTTGTAGCGGCCCTCGCGCCGGGTCACGACGAGACCCGCCGATTCCAGCACGGCCAGGTGCTGGCTGACCGCCTGGCGGGACAGCCCGAGGCCGTGCTTGGTCACCAGCCGGGTGCAGATCTCGAACAGGCTTTGGCCGTCTCGTTCCACCAGTTCGTCCAGGATGCGCCGACGCGTGGGGTCGGCCAGGGCCTTGAAGACATCCTCCGCCATGACCCCCACGATAGGCAAGTAGCGACTTGCCTATCAACCGCCGCCCCGAGCTGATGACACTCGCTCACCTGTTCCTGCGCGATCATGAAGTGTTCCTGCACGAGGATGGGGTCGGAGGCGGTCCGGCCGGGGTATGCCGGATCTCACCTCGACGAGCACGATGGAGGAAGAGCGATGGCACAGCTGCGACAAGAGGCCGATCCGGGTGAGGCCGGGCTGGATCCGGAGGCGCTGGGCCGCCTGGACCGGCACTTCGCCGGTCTGGTCGAGGCGGGGCGGCTGCCGGGCTTCCTCGTGTCCGTCGCCCGCGGCGGACGCGTCGTCCACCTCGCCACGCACGGCCTGCGCGACATCGCGGCCGGGCTTCCGGTCGAGGCCGACACCCTGTGGCGGGTCTACTCCATGACGAAGCCGGTCACCGCGGTCGCCGCGCTGCTGCTGGTGGAGGAGGGCCGGCTGTCGCTGGACGACCCGGTCGCCGACCATCTGCCGGCCTTCGCCGACCCGCGGGTCTACGTCAGCGGCTCCGGGTCCGATGTGAAGACCCGCCCGGCCGCCGGCCCCATACTCGTCCGGCATCTGCTGACCCACACCTCGGGCCTGACCTTCGGCTTCTACCACGCCCACCCCGTCGACGCCCTGTACCGCGCGGCCGGTCTGGAGTCGTCCGTCCCGCCGGGCGCGGACCTCGCCGAGACCATCGAGGTCTACGCGAGTCTGCCGCTCCAGTTCGAGCCGGGCACCGAGTGGAACTACTCGGTCGCCAGCAATGTCCTGGGCCGGGTGATCGAGGTCGTGTCAGGACAGCCGCTCGACGCGTTCTTCGCCGAGCGGATCTTCAGGCCGCTCGGCATGACGGACGCGGGTTTCCACGTCACGGACGCGCAGGCGCCCCGGCTGTCCGAGATGTACGGGGAGAAGGAGGGCGGCGGCGGCATCGAGCCCATCCCGGGGCTGCCGCTGCGCGGCCGGCCGCGGTTCCTGTCGGGCAGCGGCGGCATGGTGTGCACGGCGCACGACTACCACCGCTTCATGGAACTGCTGCGCCGCCGGGGCGAGTTGGACGGGGTTCGGCTGCTGGCCCCGGAGACGGTGGACCTGATGACCCGCAACCACCTGCCCGGCGGCGCCGACCTGCGCGCCTTCGGCAGCCGGCCCGCGCACGACGAGCCCGGCAACGAGGGAGTCGGCTTCGGCTTCAACTGCTCCGTGGTGATCGACCCGTCCCGCACGCAGGCGCCGTCCGGGCTCGGCGCCTACGGCTGGAGCGGGGTGGCCACGACGACGTTCTGGGTCGACCCGGGCCGCGACCTGACGGTGCAGTTCATGACGCAGGTACGGCCCAGGACCTCCCACATGGTGTTCCGGGACCTGAAGAGGCTGGTCCACGAGGCCCTGACCGGCGGCACGCCGGTCACCGGTCGACGCGGAGCGTGAACTCGACGCCGTCCCGGGCGAGTTCACGCAGCCACTGCTCGGACCGGTCCGCCGTCTCCGCGGCGCGGTTCAGGCCCGGCGGCAGGGAGCCGTCCAGGACGTGCCGGACGCCCAGGGCGAGGGTGCGCGAGACGCAGCGGGCCATCGCGCTCTCCTCGGCGTCGCCCACCAGGTCGAGGAGGTAGCCGCCCGCCCAGGTCCGTCCCGCCCCGGCCCGCACGTCCAGGGACACGGCGAGGACGACCCGGTCGCGGTCGTCGTCCGTGGTGGGATGGGCGGCGGCCAGTTCCCGGGCCAGGGCGGCGATCCGGGCGTCGTCGCCGGTCTTCAGCTCCTCGAAGACGGCGTCCCAGGCGCGCAGCCAGCCCTCCAGGCGCAGGGTGCCGCGGACGAACGTCCGCGGTGTCCAGGCCTCCGGCAGCCCGTACTGCGCGACGAACGGGACGCTGTCGCGGTTGGGGTAGACCTCGAACGTCTCCCCGTCGACGACATGGCGCCGGGTCGCCTCCCACGGGCGGTCGGCGACGGTCTCGGCACCGCCCTCGATGTAACGGGCCGGGGAGCGCAGGGCGTTGAGGACGCCCAACGGTGCCCAGCTGAAGCGGTAGGTGAAGTCGTTCGGGACGGCGGGGACGCCGCCGCAGTACGACGTGAGGGTGTACGAGGCGGGCGTCCCGTCGCCGACGGCCTCCCGGGCCCGGGCGACGAGGGCATGGGCGAAGAGGTGGTCGATGCCCGGGTCGAGCCCGGACTCGGTGAGGACGACGACCCCGGCCTTCTCGGCGGCGGGCACCTGTTCCAGCACCGCGTCCGACACATAGCTGGAGCACGCGAAGTGCGCGCCCAGCCGTACGCACTCGGCGAGCAGCGGGGCGTGTTCCGGGGCGGGCAGCATCGACACGACGATGTCGCCGGGCGCCAGTTCGGAAGCGAGCGCGGACCGCGTGTAGGCGCGGGGCTCGGCCCGTCCGGCCAGGCCCAGCCGGTCGAGGGCGTCGGCGGCGCGGCTCTCGGTGCGGTGCCAGAGCCGGACGCGCTCGGCGGTGTCGCACAGCGCGGCCAGCCCGCTGCCGGTGGACAGTCCGGCGCCGATCCAGTGGACCGTGCCGCTCGCGGGTACCAGGTCAGTGGTCAAGGGACTCCTCCTCGTCGAGGCCGTGCTCACGGCACGCCTGCCGGAACCGGTCCAGGCAGCGCCCCCACGGCCCGGAGACCCCGAAGTCGAGCAGGTGGGGCAGCAGGGCGGCCGAGAAGTCGGCGCTGGACTCCAGCGGCAGCAGGGAGGGCAGGTTGTCGATGGCGATCAGGTCGAGCGGGGGTTCCTCGCGCAGCCGGCGTACCGGCTCGTCCCAGTCGGTGGTGTCGTCGTACACCGGCAGGACGTTGAGCGGGGAACCGACGTCGCACGTCACGTCGCACAGGGTGCGCAGCCGGCGGCCCGGGGTGTCGAGGTCCTGCTCGCGGAGGAAGGGCGGGACGGGGCTGGTGGCGAGCACCGCGTTCACCATCACGTCGTGCGCCAGCAGGGCGCGGCGGTCCAGGTCGCGGGTCTCGGCGAGGTCCCAGCAGGTCGGGTCCGCACCGGCGGTGGCGAAGGCCGCGCGGGCCCCGCGGCCGCTGCGTCCCAGGGCGCCGATGACCAGGCCGGTGAAGTCGGCGTCGTCGGCGGCCGGTTTGAGCGTCTCGTCCAGTGCGTCCTTCGTCGTGGGCACGAGCGGTGCCCGCAGCCGGCCCCGGTGCTGGAGCACCGCCAGGGCCGCGCCCAGGTAGCCGGCCCAGAAGCCGAAGGCGGCGAGGCGCCGCCCGGTGTCGTCGGCCAGGTACTCCAGGTCGAACAGCGTCCCGCCCCCGGCGGCGAACCGGCGCAGCAGGCCGGCCGCGCCCGGCTGGCCCTTGTAGGCATGACCGAAGAAGATGTGCCGGTGCGTCAGTTCGGCCGGTTCACCGGGCAGTTCCTTCAGGCCGAGCACGACGGCGTCCGGCGGCGCCGTCACCCAGGAGCCCGCGGGGGCGACGCGGCAGCCGGCCGCCTGGTACTCCTCGATCGGGAAGACCCGCTGCGGGGACTCCTCGACGGTCAGTTCCACTCCGTTCTCGACGAGCCGCCGGGCGTCGTCGGGCACGACGGGCGTGCGTCGCTCGGTCGTGCGGGCCTCGTGGCGCAGCCACAGATGGAGCTCGGTCATACCAGGCGGGCCTCCGGACGTGAGGCGTCGGCCGCTTCCGGGCCGACGCTCAAGGGGCGGACGTCCACGAAGCGTACGCGGCCCTCCTACGGGTCGCGCACGAATCCGCCCAGGTCACGTCGGAGAGGACCGGATACCGCCGATACGGGTTCCGGTGTCTCAGGAGGAGCTGACCACCGCGTCCAGGTGGGGCAGGTGGTGGTCGAGGCGCTCCCGCTTGGTGCGCAGGTAGGTGATGTTGTTCTCGCACGGCGGTATCAGCAGCGGCACCTGCTCGGCGACCCGGATGCCGTGGTTCACCAGGGCCTCGCGCTTGCGCGGGTTGTTGGACATCAGGCGGACGGAGCGCACGCCCAGGTCGTCCAGGATCCGGGCGGCCACGCCGTAGTCGCGGGCGTCGACCGGCAGGCCGAGGGCGAGGTTGGCCTCGACGGTGTCCAGTCCCTCCGCCTGCAGGGCCATCGCGCGGAGCTTGGCGAGCAGGCCGATGCCGCGGCCTTCATGCCCTCTGAGGTAGACCACGATTCCGGCGCCCTCGGCGACGACCGCGCGCAGGGCCGCGTCGAGCTGGTCGCCGCACTCGCAGTGCTGGGAGCCGAAGGCGTCACCGGTCAGGCACTCCGAGTGCAGCCGGATGAGGACGTCATCCGTGCCGATCTCGCCGTAGACCAGCGCCACCTGTTCGTCACCGCGGTCATGGTCCAGGTAACCGACGGCCTGGAATTTCCCGTACACGGTGGGCAAAGGGGCATTGACGACGCGTTCCACGCCGGTCCGCTGCGGGGACTTCTTGCCGAGTACGCCAATGTTTTCTGTCATGATTCTCGAGTTCCTAAGCAGAGACGAAAGGCCGTGGAGTGATGAGTGATCTGGTACCGGCGGACACCACGGAAGACATACGGACGCGGGGCGCCGGTGTCTCACGGCAGGTCGCGGTGCTGCCCGTGGGGAGCTTCGAGCAGCACGGTCCGTTCCTCCCGCTGGCGACCGACACGCTCGTCGCCTGTGCCGTCGCGCGGGAGATAGCCGGCGCGTACCCGGTGCACCTCCTTCCTCCGGTGACGATCTCGTGCTCGCACGAGCACGCGGCCTGGCCGGGGACCGTCAGCATCTCCTCGGTGACCCTTCATGCGGTGGTACGGGACATAGCGGATTCGCTCCGCCGGTCCGGGGTCGACGCCCTGGTGGTGGTCAACGGGCACGGCGGAAACTACGTACTGGGCAACGTCGTCCAGGAGTCCTCCGCCCGCGGCGAGCGGATGGCGCTCTTCCCGGCCCCGGAGGACTGGGAGGCGGCGCGGGAGCGGGCGGGTGTGGTCACCTCGCTGCTCACCGACATGCACGCGGGGGAAATAGAAACCTCCATCCTTCTGCACGCTCATCCCGAAATGCTCCGGCCCGGTTATGAGACCTCCGATTTCGTCGCTGACGACCGGCGTCATCTGCTCACCCTCGGCATGTCCGGCTATACCGATTCGGGTGTCATCGGCCGTCCTTCACTGGGTTCGGCGGAAAAGGGGAAGGAACTCCTGGCGAGCCTGGCGGATTCCTTCGGGGCGTATTTCTCGTTGCTGACCTCCGACGGGTAGTCACCTTCCGGTGCGGGGCCGGGTCCAGGGGCCCGTGCGGTGGTCCGGGGCCCGGCGCGCAGGCCCGCGTACCAGCGGGCGACGAGCACGATCAGGCCGGGCAGGCTGGCCACGAGGCTGAGCACGCCGTAGACGACCGCAACGGCGAGCCCCCGGCCGGCGCCGAGGCCCGCGGCGCCGAACGCCCAGGCGGTGACGCCCTCCCGCGGTCCCCAACCGCCGACGTTCAGCGGCAGTCCCATCGCCAGCAGCGCGAGCACCGCGAGCGGCACCAGGACGGCCACGGAGGCGGCGGCTCCGGCGACGCGGGCGGCGAGGACGAACATGGCGACGTAACCTGCCAGGACGACGACGGAGGAGACAACCACTCCGGGGCCGTTGCGCCGGGACAGCAGCCCCTCGCGTGCCTCGGCGAGCATCGCGCGCAGCTTCCGGCCCCGGCGGGAGGGCGCCGCCCGGTTCATGCGCAGGGCGAGGACGACGGCGAGTGCGCCGAGTGCGGCCAGGGCCGCGAGCGGGGCGGCGTGCCGGGCCTGGGCGAGCACCGGGGACGGCATGGTCAGCAGGACCACGGCTCCGACGGCGAACAGCGCGATCTGCCCGGCGGCCCGTTCGAGGACGACGGCCTTCACGCCCCGCCGCACATCCCCCTCGCTCT
Organism: Streptomyces lomondensis; assembly: GCF_014651035.1. Classification (GTDB taxonomy): domain Bacteria; phylum Actinomycetota; class Actinomycetes; order Streptomycetales; family Streptomycetaceae; genus Streptomyces; species Streptomyces lomondensis. The sequence continues at coordinate 253,967 of NZ_BMWC01000003.1, read as the reverse complement.
GCCCGTGCCGGACCGCCCGGTGGACGTCGCCGAGGACGCCGCCGGGCAGGGCCGCGTTCAGGAACAGCGCGCGGTAGTAGTCGGCGACTGCCGGCCCGAACGGCAGCCGGATCCTGAGCCCCCGGGCCACGAGCGCCCAGCGCCACGCGCTGAACACCGTGGTGACGAGCCCGATCCCGAGCGCGAGCAGCAGTGTCACCCCGTCGATCCGACGCAGCCCGTCCAGGAACACACCGGTACCGAGCCGCCAGAACAGCACACCGAGGATGGCCACTCCGGCGACGGTCCCGAGGTGCGTACGCACTGTGCGGGAACCGAGCCGGGCGAGGGCGGCACGGAGGGGGCCGGGCGACGGGGAACCGGCGGGGGTGCGGTCGGTCCCCGGGGTGGTTGCGGGGCGGGCAGCGGAGGTGGCCGCGGTGGGCGATGCCGGGCCGCGGCGGGCGGGCGACACCGGGCCGCTGCCGGGGGCCGACCCCAGGCCACTGCCGGGGGCCGACGCCGTGGTCGGCGATGGCGCTGACGTCTGATCGGCGCTCCGGGGCGACGACTTGGCGGCCAAGGCCGACGTCGGAGCCGGAGCCGACCCGGCGGCCGAAACCGGCGTCGGTGCCGGTGCGACGGTCGAAGCGGAGGTCGGCGCCGGCGCGGCGACCGAAACCGGCGTTGATGCCGGTGCGACAGCCGAAACCGACGTCGGCGCCGGCGCGGCGACCCCAACCGAGGTCGGCGCCGGTGCGACGACCGAAACCGACGTCGGCGCCGGCGCGGCGGCCGAAACCGGCGTCGATGCCGGCGCGACGGCCGAAACCGGCGTCGATGCCGGCGCGGCGGCCAAAACCGAACTCGGCGCCGGTACGGCGGATTCGCCGAGCGGGCACCGGCCGCTGCCGGTCTCCGTCACCCGCGCGGTGCCGACCGGTGCCGGCCGCTCACGGACCGGCGTCGCCACGCCCCGCGGTGCCGCCTCCGTCCCCGTCGCCTGTGGGCTCATGACGCTCCGCCCGCCGGGCGGCACAGGGCCAGGAGGTCGGTGTGGTGGACGGTGACGCGCAACTCGCCCGCGGCGCAGGCCGCCAGGCGGTCGGCCAGGTAGGCGTCGGCGAGGACCCGCAGGTCGGGGCGTTGCTCGACGGCGGCGCCGACCCAGCCGCGCAGCCACTGCTCGGTCAGCGCGGCCTGCTCGGGCCCGAGTCGCCAGGGGCTCGGGTGCAGCCGTACCGTCGCGCCCTGCTCGGAGAACGCCTCGGCCGCCGCCGTGACCGCGTCGGGGCCGAGCAGGCCGTCGCGGCGCTGGTGGTCGTTGAACGCCTGGGCGATCTCCGAGTCCAGCGGGTGGGACGGGGTCAGTTCCACGCGCCCGGCGACGGACAGCGTCAGCAGGGCGGGGCAGCCGGCTCCGGCGCAGGCGGCGGCGAGGGTGTCGATCTCCTCGCGGGTGAGGACGTCCAGCAGGGCGGACGCCGTCACCAGGGACGCGCCCTGGAGGGCGTCCGGGGTGAGGCGGGCGACGTCACCGCGCCGCGTCTCCACGCTGACCCGGCTGCCGTCGGCGGCGGAGCGCGGGGAGGCGACGGCGGCGAAGTGCAGCAGGTAGGGGTCGCGGTCGTGCAGGATCCAGTGCTGGGCGCCGTCCAGGCGGGAGGCGAGCCAGCGGCCCATCGAGCCGGTGCCGCAGCCCAGGTCGTGGATGACGACACCGCCCGACTTGCCCGGCAGGTTGGCGAGCCGGATGCGCAGCGGGTCGAGCAGGTCGTGCGCCCGCGCGGCGGCGTCGGCCGGTTCCCGCAGCTCCAGCCACTCGGGCGCGTAGCGGGGCGGATCGTCGGGATCGGCCTCGCGCAGCTTCACGGTGGGCCGCGAGCCGGCTTTCCCGCTGGGTCCGGCGCCCGGGATGACGCCGTCGGCGCCCTGCCCCGGCACGGCGGCCGTGCCGCTGGGTCCGACACCCGCGGCGACGGCATCGACAGCCTGCCCCGGCACGCGCTTCCCGCCGGAGCCGACACCAGCCACCACCGCGTCACCAGCCTGCCCCGCCCCGGCCTTCCCGCCGGAACCGACACCAGCCACCACCACGTCACCGGCCTGCCCGACCCCGGACCCGCCGCCGGAGCCAACCCCCACCATCACCGCGTCGCCAGGCTGCCCCACCCCGGGCTTCCCGCCAGGCCCCGCGCCCGGCAGCACGCCGTTCGTCGGCTCGGCGGTCTCTCTCGGCCCGGGCTGGGCCGGAATCGTGCCGGTCTGCTGGGTCGTCGCCGGGTTCGTCATGCGGCCCTCCGGGGTTCGGTCGGGAGCCGGCGCAGGACCGCCGCCAGGCTCTGTGCGGTCGCCGCCCAGCCGCCGAGGGCGGCGCGGCGGCCGCGGGCGGCGGCCTTCAGGCGGCGCCGTACGTCCGCCTCGCCGAACCAGCCGCGCAGTTCGGCGGCGATGGCGGCGGGGTTCTCCGGCGGGACGAGGATGCCGGGCACCCCGCCGTCGGGAGCGCGCCCGACCGCCTCGGGGACGCCGCCGACGTCCGTGGCCAGCACGGGGATGCCACGGGCCAGCGCCTCGGTCACCGCCATGCCGTACGTCTCGGCGTACGAGGTAAGGACCATCAGGTCGGCCGTGGCGTAACTGGCGTCGAGCGCGGCGCCGGACTGCGGGCCCGCCAGCTCCAGCCGGTCCTCCAGGCCGTGCTTCCTGATGAGGGACCGCAGATGGGCGACGTACTCCCGGTCCTGTGTGAGACCGCCGACGCACACGCAGCTCCACGGCAGGTCGGTCACCGCGGCCAGCGCCTCCACCAGCCGGTGCTGGCCCTTGCGCGGGGTCACGGCTGCCACGCACAGCAGCCGCGACACACCGTCGGTGCCGGGCGCGAGGGGCGCGATGTCGGCGCCGGGAGCGGCGACATGAACCCGCTCGGGGGGCAGGCCGTGGTGGGAGACCAGGCGGCGGACCGCCCAGTCGCTGGTGGCGATCACGGCCGGCACGGCCCGCAGCACCGTCCGTTCCCTGGCGTCCAGGTCGGCGGCCACGGCCGGGTCGAGCCCGGTCTCGTCGCCGAGCGGGAGATGGACGAGAACGGCCATGCGCAATCGTTCCGCCTCCGGCACGACGATCTCCGGCACGCCGCAGGCCACCAGCCCGTCGAGCAGGACGGCGGCGCCGTCCGGCAATCCGGCCAGGGCGCGGGCGAGTTCCGTACGGGCCGCGGCCGACGGCCGGGGCCAGTCACCGGCGACGGCGTGCTTGGTCACCTGCCAGCCGAAGCCGGGCAGGTCCAGGCAGACGCGCCGGTCGTAGGCGTTGCCGCCGCTCGGGGTCGCCGGGTCGTCGACGCCGCCCGGCAGCACGAAGTGCACCGTGCGCAGGGACATGGGGATGATCTCGGCGTTCTTCAGAGCGGCGTGCTGCACCGGAACGTAGTTCAGCCGCGCCGGTGCCGGTCCGGTCGGCCCGGGCCGCTCGATGGTCGTGTCGGTCACAGCGCACGCTCGTAACTCGCCCAGGCGATGTGCGACTCGTGCAGGGTGACGGTGAGGCCCGCGATGCCCTTGGCGCCCTCGCCCAGCGCGCCCTTGTGGATGCGCTCGGCCAGTCGGTCGGCGATGACCTTGGCGAGGAACTCCGTGGAGGTGTTGACCCCGGCGAAGTCGGGCTCGTTGTCGAGGTTGCGGTAGTTCAGCTCGCTGACGACCGCCCCGAGTTCCTGGGTGGCCAGCCCGATGTCGACGACGATGTTGTCCTCGTCCAGCTGTTCGCGCCGGAATGTGGCGTCCACGAGGAACGTGGCCCCGTGCAGGCGCTGGGCCGGCCCGAAGACCTCGCCACGGAAGCTGTGGGCGATCATGATGTGATCGCGGACGGTGATGCTGAACAACGGACGACCCTCCAGGTGCGGCGCGTCTGCTCCCCCGCTATGGCTGCCGGGGATGCCGTGTATTACGGCTCGTTGCCTTCCCCTGTTCAGCCTCGGGTACGTCTTTTCTCAGGTCAGGCGTAGCGGACGCGGTGGCACAACGCCGGGATCTCGCCCGAGGCGAGCTTCGGCAGCACGTCCGGCAGGTCCTCGAAGGCGGACTCGCCGGTGACGAGGGCGTCGAGCGCCGGATCCGCGAGCAGGTCGAGGGCGAGGGCGAGCCGGTCGGCGTAGGTGCGGTTCGGGCGGGCCGGGGAGACGGTGCCGACCTGGCTGCTGCGGATGACGAGCCGCCGGGAGTGGAAGGCCTCGCCGAGCGGCACACCGACCTTCCGGTCGCCGTACCAGCTCAGTTCGAGGACGGTCCCTTCGGCGGTGAGCAGTTCCAGGGACCGGGCCAGGCCCTGATCGGTGGCGCTGGCGTGCACGACCAGGTCGCAGTCCCCGGCGGCGTTCTCGGGCGTGGCGAAGCCGACGCCGAGCGCCTCGGCGACCTTCGCGCGGGCCGGGTCGGCGTCGACCAACTGGACGCGGACGCCGGGGAACCGGGCGAGCAGCGCGGCCACCGAGCAGCCGACCATGCCGCCACCGACGACCGCGATCCGGTCGCCGACCAGGGGCGCGGCGTCCCACAGGGCGTTGACGGCGGTCTCCACGGTCCCGGCGAGCACGGCCCGTTCGGCGGGCACGGTGTCCGGGACGGGCGTCACGGCACGCGCCGGCACGACGTAGCGGGTCTGGTGCGGGTAGAGGCAGAACACCGTACGGCCGGCGAGCGCGGCCGGTCCCTCCTCCACCACGCCGACGTTGAGGTAGCCGTACTTCACGGGGCCCGGGAAGTCGCCCTCCTGGAACGGTGCCCGCATGGCCGTGTGCTGGCTGACGGGCACGCCGCCGCGGAAGACGAGCGTCTCGGTGCCGCGGCTCACACCGGAGAACAGCGTGCGGACCAGCACCTCGCCCTCGCCGGGGTCCGGCAGGGCGACGTCCCGGATCGCGCCTCGCCCGGGCGAGTCGATCCAGAACGCACGTCCGGTGTGCTTCATCGAGGTCCTCCTGAACGATCGGGAAGCTGCTTGCGTACCGAGGGGTGCACAGGCCGCGCACAAGGTAGCGGCGTTGATCGACTCTGTCACACGGCCGGAGGGTGTTCGGTGGCCCTGAACAACACTTACGACGCGAGGCTCGTACAGCAGGAGACCGCCCTGGGGGCGGGTGTGCAGGTCCTGCTGCTGGCCCTGATCGGTAGCGCGATCGGGATGGGCCCGGCGGGCTGGCTGACCGGCCTCGCGTTCGCGATCGCCACCTGGGCGGTGCTCTCCCGGGCCCTGCACCGCTCGCGGCTGCGCTCGTTCGGCACGGCGAACCGGGTCACCCTCGGCCGGGCCACCCTCGTCGGCGGGGTCACCGCACTCGTCGCGGACTCCTTCCAGAGCTCGCCGCCCGTGTCGCTGTTCGTCGGCCTGACGGCGGTGGCGCTGATCCTGGACGGCGTCGACGGCAAGGTGGCCCGCCGCACGGGCACCTCGACGCCGCTGGGCGCGCGCTTCGACATGGAGGTCGACGCGTTCCTGATCCTGGTGCTCAGCGTGTACGTGTCCATGCAACTGGGCCCGTGGGTCCTGCTGATCGGCGGCATGCGGTACGTCTTCGTCGGCGCCGCCCGGATCTGGCCCTGGCTGACCGCCGCGCTCCCGCCGAGCACCGCCCGCAAGACGGTCGCCGCGCTCCAGGGCGTACTGCTGCTGCTGGCGGGCGCCGATCTGCTGCCCTACGCGGCCAACTTCGCCGTCGCGGCCCTGGCGCTGGGCCTGCTGGTGTGGTCGTTCGGGCGGGACGTGCTGTGGCTGTACCGGACCTCGCGGGTCGAGAAGGCCCCGGCTCCGCGGCAGGTGCGGGAACTGGTCGCGGGCTGACGCCCGGGCCGGTCAGCCGTCAACGCCCCGGCCGGTCAGCCGTCGAACCGGTCGCGCGCCGTCTCGATGTGCCCGAGGTACTCATGGGTCCAGCCGCAGATCAGGTCGACCGTGGCGCGCAGGGCCCGGCCCGGTTCGGTGAGGGTGTACTCGACCTTCGGCGGCACCGTGGGATGCACCTTCCGGTCGACCAGGCCGTTGCGCTCCAGCATCCGCAGGTTCTGGGTGAGCATCTTGTGGCTGACGCCCTCCACCTCGTCGCGCAACTCGCTGAAGCGCAGGGTGCGTTCACCGAGGGCCTCGATGATCAGAAGCGCCCACTTGTTGGCCACGTCCGAGAAGATCTCCCGCGCCAGGGAGTCCGCCCGCCGCAGGTCCGCGTTCTCGGGCAGGTCCCTCAACTGCTTGGTCACCATCTGGTTCCCCAGTCACCGAAAAGTGCGTTCTTCCAGGTCGGCACTCACTCTCCTACGGTTTCCGAGTAACCGCAAGAGAGCGTGGACCCCATCGGACTCCACGCTCGACGGAAGGACGGGAACCATGACCACCCTCGACGTCTACGACCACGGCATCCCCGCCGAGAGCCACTTCGGCTACGCGCAGGCGATCCGCTCCGGCGATCTGATCCATGTCTCCGGACAGCTCTCGTTCGACGAGGCGGGCGGCTTCAACCCCGAGGACGACCTCGCCGCCCAGCTCAAGCAGACCTACGCGAACCTCGACAGGGTCCTGGCCCACTACGGCGTGACGAGCAACCAGATCGTCTCCCAGACCCTGTACGCGGTGGACCTGGTGCGCAACGCCGAGGTGGTGGCCGAGGGCAACAAGGCGTACTTCGGCACGCACCGCCCGGTCAGCACGGCCCTGGGCGTCACCGAACTGACCTTCCCCGGACAGCTCGTCGAGATCAGCTGCGTGGTCGACACGAAGCTGCCCGCCTGAACCGGCCGGTTTCAGCGACGCGTTCCGGTGCCCACCAGGGTCCGCTCGTACGGGTCGAGGAGCACGCCCCGGACCTTGGTGGAGACGCCGGCGATGATCTGCTGGTGCGCCAGCGGCACGACCGCGTCCGTGCCGAGGATCGCGGCCTCGGCGGCCATGGCGGCGTCCTGCCGCTCGCCCGTGCCGTCGGTCCTGTCGGCCTCGGCGACGGCTCGGTCGACCTTCTTGTCGCACAGCCGGGCGAGGTTGTAGCCGCCGTCGCAGGTGTAGTCACTGGCGAGGATGCCGACGGGGTCGCCGGTGTCCAGCAGGCTGTTGCGGGCGCCGATGAACGCGTCGAACTTCCCGGCGAGCGCGTCGCTCTCCAGCCGCGAGTACTCGCGCACCTCCAGCTTGACCGTGAAGCCGGCCTTCTGGAGTTGCTGTTGCACGACCTGGGCGACCTCGGGGAGCTCGGGCCGGTTGTCGTAGGTGGCGAGGGTGATCCGCGTACCGTCGGGCCGGGCGGGCTTCGCGCGTCCGGCCGGCTTCACGCGCTTGCTCTCGGCCCAGGTGACGGCGGGGCCGTAGATGCCCGCGCCCGGGTCGGCGTAGCCCTCGAAGACGCCCTTGACGAGGGCGGAGGAGTCGATCGCGGTGCGGGCGGCGGCGCGCAGCTCCGGGTCCTTGAAGGGACCGGTCCGCGTGTTGAGCTGGAGGCTGGTGGTCCGGGTGGTGCCGGCTTCCTTGAGGGTGGCCTGGTCGAGCGTGGCGGCCTGGGCGACGGGGATCGCCTCGGCGATGTCGACGTCGCCGGTGCGTACGGCGTTGGCGCGGGCGGTGCCGTCCTTGACGAAGCGCGCGTCGATGCCGGAGGCCTGGGCGCGGCCGCCCCAGTAGTCGTCGAAGCGGTCGAGGGTGGCGGAGCCGCCGCCGTTGACCTCGGTGATCTCGAAGGGGCCGGTGGCGGTGCCGACCGGGTCGGGGCGGCCCGCCTTCCCGTACGCCTTCGGGGAGAGGATCGCCAGGCTCGGGCTGGACAGGCGCATGGGCAGGACGGGGTCGGCGGCGGCGGTGGTGACGCGCAGGCCGCGGTCGCCGTCGGCCTCGGCGGTGAGGGTGACACCGGCGAGGGCGGCGGGCGCGGGCTTCGCCCGGGTGGCGCGGGTGAGGGCGGCGGCCACGGCGGACGGGGTGACGTCCGTGCCGTCCTGGAAGGTGGCCTCGCGCAGGGTGAACCGCCAGGTGCGGTCGTTCTCGCGGCGCCAGGACTCGGCGAGTGCGGGGGCCGCGGCGCCGTTGGCGTCCAGGGCGGTCAGGCCCTCGGTGACGCCGAGGCGGCTGAGCAGCGTGGCGTCGGCTCCGTACGGCGAGAAGTTCTCGGCGGGCGGGAAGGCGAGGGCGACGCGCAGCCGGGAGCCCGACTGCCCGCCGTCCGACGACGGCTCCCCGCCGGGGGAGGCGAAGCAGCCGGCCAGGCACGGGACGAGGGCGAGGGCGGCGAGGAACCGGGGGCGGGGCTTGATGCTGAGGTCACGCACTTGCACAGCATATGCATCAGCGGGAACGGGCCGATCAACCGGGGGATGCACGACTGAAGCCCCCTCCAAATCCCATACGGCCCAAGCAATTTGACAGCCCGGCGCACACTCCTCGAATGTAGCCACATGACATCCATTTTCAAAAAGGCGGGTGGGTCGTGAGGGTCGCGTTCGTCGGCAAGGGAGGCAGCGGCAAGACGACGCTGTCGGCGCTGTTCTCCCGCCATCTGGCGCGCTCCGGCGCGCCGGTCCTCGCCATCGACGGCGACATCAACCAGCACCTGGCCGAGGCGCTCGGCGGCGAGGAGAAACCCGCACTTCCCCTGGGCGCGCACCTGCCCGGGATCAAGGACTACCTGCGGGGCACGAACCCGCGCATCACCTCCCCCGAGTCGATGATCAAGACGACTCCGCCGGGCCGCGGCTCCCGCCTGCTGCGCCCGCTCGGCGACGACGAACTGCACGCGCGGCATCTCGGCCGGGCGGGCGGCGTCCCCCTCATGGTCACGGGCGAGTTCGACGAGTCCGACCTGGGCGTGGCCTGCTACCACTCCAAGCTCGGCGCGGTCGAGCTGTACCTGGGCCATCTGGTGGACGGCCCCGGCGAGTACGTCGTGGTCGACATGACGGCGGGCGCGGACGCCTTCGCCTCCGGCCTGTTCACCCGTTTCGACCTGACGTTCCTGGTGGCGGAACCCACCCGCAAGGGCGTCTCGGTCTACCGCCAGTACCGCGACCACGCCGAACAGTTCGGCATCCGCATCGCGGTCATCGGCAACAAGGTGACGTGCGAGGACGACCTCCTCTTCCTCAAGGAGCACGTGGGCGACGACCTCCTGACCCACCTGGAGCAGTCCCCCTGGATCCGCGCGGCCGAACAGGGCCGGGAGCGAGGCGAGCTGGAACCACACAACCGGCACGCCCTGAACATCCTGCGCGAGGCCGTCGACTCCCACCCCCGCGACTGGGACCGGCTCCACCGCCACGCGGTCGAATTCCACCTGCGCAACGCCCGCGCCTGGGCGGACGCCCGCACCGGCGAGGACCTGGCGGCCCAGGTGGACCCGGACTACGTCCCCGGCGGCCCGGTCACCGCCTGACCCCGCCACCCCTCAGCGACAGTCACCGACAACCAGACAGGACGTCCCCTCATGTCTCTCGACGTATCCGACCGGCTCCTCGCCGAGGCCGAACGCGGCGACATCCGCGAGGAGGACTTCGTGGACACGGTCCGCACGTCCCTCCCCTACGCCTACGCCCTGATCGCCTCCCTGGCCACCGACCTCCACGCCGGCCGGGCGGAGTTCACGGACAACCAGACCCCTCCCCCGTCCGAACAGGAACGCGGCCAACTCCTGCGCGCCCTCGCCAGCGACGCGATCCGCACCAGCCTGGAACGCCACTTCGGCATCGCCCTGGCCTTCCAGAACTGCCACCGCGTGGCGGCGTTCCGCCCGGAGTCCCGGGACGGCGAGACGTACACCCGCTTCACGTCCGCACGCTCCCAGATCCTGAACCAGTCACCGGAGTTCAGGGACTGCTGACGCCGTCCAGGAAGGCGGCCAGGGCTGCCACGAACGGCCCCGGACCGTCCAGCCAGGGAAAGTGCCCTGCCCCGCTCTGCACCACGAGCTCGGCGCTGGAAAACAGTCCCGCGTACTCCTTCATCACACGCGCAGGCGCCGCCACGTCGTACTCCCCGGCGAGGACGAGGACCGGCGAGGGGAACGCGGCAAGGGCGGTCCGGGTGGCGTCGGGGTCGAAGGCGCCGTCGGAGGTGTACAGGGCAGCCGCCTCGTCGTTGCGCTGGAGCTGCTCCGCCGCACGGAAGGCCCGCGCCTCGTCGTCCCATCGCCCGTACCAGAACGGCGCGACCGCGTCCCAGTCCCCGTCCGCCCCCCGGCCGGACGTGATCGCATCCAGGGACGCGTACGCCGGGGCGAACCACGGTTCGTCCCGGCGCAGTCGGGCCGTCTCCAGGCGGTCCTCGGCGGTGATGCCGAGGCCGACGGCGAAGACGCTGGGCGTGACGAGGGCGAGCCGGCCCACGCGGTCCGGATGACGGGCCGTGTACAGGGCGGCCAGGTTCGCACCGGCGGAGTGCGCGAGCAGGTCCATCCGCTCCAGCCCCAGCTCCACCCGCAGCGCCTCGACGTCCTCGACCTGCCGGTCACAGCGGTACGACGCCGTGTCCCCCGGCACCGCCGACCGGCCGGTGCCGCGGAGGTCCAGCCGGATCAGCGTGCGGTGGGCGGTCAGGCCCCCCAGGTCCCCCAGGTAGACGGAGTCCTGCATGGGGCCGCCGGGGAGACAGACCAAGGGCGGGCCTTCTCCGGTCACGTGGTAGGCGAGGGTGGTGCCGTCCGGGGCGGTGAAGGCGGGCATGGGGGCGAGACTGACAGCGGGTGGTGCCGGGAGCAACTGGATTTCCGTCGGGGACGTCCACCGTGCCGTCGTCGGTGGTGTCCTACCCGTGCGGTCGGGGCGGCCCCCTCCTGCTACGGGAGGGGACCGCCCTGGGCGCTACCGGACCGGGGTGGCGACGGCAGGCGCCGGTGCGTAGCCGGTGGGCCGGGACGTGAAGGTGCCGCGGCCCTGGGTGCGGCTGCGCAGCCGGGTCGCGTAGCCGAACAGTTCGGCCAGCGGCACGGTCGCGGTGACGACCGCGGCGCCCGCGCGGGTGGCCGAGCCGGTCACCCGGCCGCGCCGGGCGGCGAGGTCGCCGAGCACGCCGCCCACCGCGTCCTCGGGCACGGTGACCGTGACCTCGGCGACCGGCTCCAGCAGGACCATCGCGCAGGCGCGCAGGGCCTCGCGGAGACCGAGGCGGCCGGCCGTGCGGAACGCCGTGTCCGAGGAGTCCTTCACATGGGTCGCCCCGTCGGTGAGCGTGACGCGCAGCCCGGTCACCGGGTGCCCGCCGAGCGGCCCCTCGGCGAGGGCGTCCCGGCAGCCGGCCTCGACGGCGCGGACGTACTCCTGCGGCACCCGTCCGCCGACGACAGCCGAGCGGAAGTCGAAGCCTCCCTCCTCGTACGGCTCCACGTCGAGGACGACATGGGCGAACTGACCCGCCCCGCCGTCCTGTTTGACGTGCCGGAACACCAGCCCGGACACGCCCCGTCCGACGGTCTCGCGGTAACTGACCCGGGGGCGGCCGACGTTGACCTCCAGCCCGAGGTCGCGGCGGAGCTTCTCCACCGCCACCTCCAGGTGCAGTTCGCCCATGCCCGACAGCAGCGTCTGCCCGGTCTCCGGGTCGGTCCGCACGACCAGCGACGGGTCCTCCTCGGTCAGCCGCGCCAGCCCCGACGCCAGCCGGTCCGTGTCACCGGCCCCGCGGGACTCGACCGCGACCGACACCACCGGCTCGGGCACACCCGGCGGTTCCAGGACGAGCGGGGCGTCGGGCGCGCACAGCGTCGAGCCCGCCCGGGCCGACTTCAGCCCGACGACGGCGACGATGTCACCGGCGACCGCCCGGTCCAGTGGTGCGTGCCGGTCGGCCTGGACGCGCAGGATCCGGCCGATCCGCTCGGTGCGCCCCGCGCTCGCGTCCCACAGCGTGTCTCCCTTCTCGATCGTCCCGGAGTAGATCCGCAGATACGTCAGCCGTCCCGTCGCCGTGGCGTGCACCTTGAACGCGAGCGCGGCCGGCGGTGCGTCCGGGTCGGCGGGCCGGTACTGCTCCTCGCCCCGGTGCGTGCCGCGGACCGGCGGCACGTCCAGCGGCGACGGCAGGTAGGCCACGACGGCGTCGAGCAGCGGCTCGACACCGCGGTTGCGGTACGCGGAGCCGCACAGCACGACCACGCCGTCGCCGCTGCGGGTCAGGTCCCGCAGCGCCGAGGCGAGGGTCCGCTCGCCGAGCGTGCCGGTGTCGCAGAACTCCTCCAGCGCGCCCGGGTGGAGTTCCGCCACGGCCTCCTCCAGCGCCCGGCGACGCGTGCGGGCCTCGTTCCGCAGTCCGTCCGGCACCGGCGCGTCCTCCAGGGCGTCGCCGCCGGGCCACAGCAGCGCGCGCATGCGGACGAGGTCGACCACGCCGGTGAAGGCGTCCTCCGCGCCGACCGGCAGCTGCACCACCAGCGGGGCCGGGTGCAGCCGTTCCCGGATCGACGCCACGGCCGCGTCGAGGTCGGCACCGGCGCGGTCCATCTTGTTGACGAACGCGATCCTCGGGACGCCGTGCCGGTCGGCCTGCCGCCACACCGACTCGCTCTGCGGCTCCACCCCGGCCACCGCGTCGAACACGGCCACCGCCCCGTCGAGCACCCGCAGCGCCCGCTCCACCTCGTCGGCGAAGTCGACGTGCCCCGGGGTGTCGATCAGGTTGATCCGGTGGCCGTCCCAGGAACAGCTCACCGCCGCGGAGAAGATGGTGATGCCCCGGTCCCGCTCCTGCGGATCGAAGTCGGTGACGGTCGTGCCGTCATGGACCTCGCCGCGCTTGTGCGTGGTTCCGGTGGCGAACAGGATCCGTTCGGTGACGGTGGTCTTGCCGGCGTCGACATGGGCGAGGATGCCGAGGTTGCGGACGACGGCGAGGGGACTCCGGTGGGTGCGCACGGCCCGTGGCCTTTCGGTGCGATCAGGAAAAGGGCAGCGCGATCTCCGGGCGAGCAGGGCAGGGCGGCACAGGCGCGCCCTGCCGACGGCACGTCAGAAGCGTGTTCTCAGGCACTCGTCCCGGTCATCCGGCGCCGGCCGCGCAGCAGGCACCGGAGCGACGAGGACACGAGGATCACCTCGTAGCGCGACAGGGAGACGGTGACAGCGGTGTGGTCACGCATGGCCGTCTCCCTTCGTCGTCACGGTGGCGCGTCGCTCGGTCGTGGGCGGCGCCTGGTCTGTGCCGAGTGTAGGAAGGGCGGAAGGGGCGGGGCCAGGGATTTATTCCGGCGGGGTCGGGGTGTCGTGGGTGCGGTACATCGCCTGGACGTCCAGCTCCAGTTGCACCGTCGGGCCGACCACCGCGATGCCCCGGGCCAGCATGGAACGCCAGTTGAGGGTGTAGTCCTCGCGGTGCAGCTCCGCCGTGGCCAGGGCCGCGCAGCGCAGTTCCTGGCCGTAGCCGCCGTTCACCGTGCCCAGGTACGTCGTGTCCAGCGAGACCGAGCGGCTCACGCCGTGCATCGTGAGGGAGCCCAGCAGGGTCCACTTGCTGCCGCCCCTATAGGCGAAGCGCGCGCTCGTGAAGTCGATGTGGGGGAAGCGCTCGACGTCCAGGAAGTCGGCGGACCGCAGGTGGTTGTCGCGGGTGGTGTTGCCGGTGTTGATGCTGGAGGCGTCGATGCGGACGTGCACGCGCGAGTCCGTCATGTCCTGGGCGATCTGGATGCCGCCCTCGAAGCGCTCGAAGCGGCCGTGGACATGGGCCATGCCGACGTGCTTGGCGATGAACCGGATCGCGGTGTGCGGCGGGTCGAAGAGCCAGGTTCCGGGCGTCGGCAGCTGGAGGGCCTCGGCCGGTGCCAGCCAGACGCGCTCGGTGGGCGTCGACGTCCCCGCCACGATCTCGATCGTCTCGCGGTGCGGCCGCAGGCCCTGCGCCGAGATCAGCAGGCTGTACCGGCCGGGCGGCAGCGCCGCGAGGAAGTAGCCGTACGGGTCGGTCGTGCCGCGGGCGGCGACGCGGTGGGTGTCCAGGGCGGTCACGGTGGCGTCCGCGGCCGCCAGGGGCGAGCCCATCGGGTCGACGACCTCGCGGGCCACGGCACCGGCGCCGGGCGGAAGGGGGAGGGCGAGGCCCGCCGCTGCGGCGGAGGTGCTCTTGAGCCACCGGCGCCGGAGCAGTGCGAGGGCCATGTGGTTCACCTTTCTTCGGGTGTGCGGGCGTACGGCGGCGGTTCCGCGCACGCCGCACGCCCGCACCTTGCTGCGGTCACACCCCCTCGTCGATCCTGACGGACCGGGCTTCGCCACGGGTGTCTCAATACGAGACAGTCAGGACCGCTCCCTGAAGACGTCCGCGTGCTCCGCGGCCCACTGGGCGAAGGTGCGCGCCGGGCGGCCGGTGACCTTCTCGACGGTGCCGGCGACCGTACGGCCCACCTCGGGGGTGTTCCCGTACGCCTCCAGCAGGAAGCCGATGACGTCCTCCGGGAGGAACGCCGCCCGCCACCGCGCGATCGCCTCCTCCTCGGTCAGCTCGACCAGGGTGATCTCCCGGCCGGCCGCGGCCGCGATCGTCTTCACCTTGTCGCCGACGGTGAGCACCTCGGGGCCGGTGATCACGTACTCCTGGCCCGCGTGCCCCTCCTCGGTGAGCGCGACCGCGGCGACGGCGCCGATGTCGCCCTCGTGGACCATGGCGCTGAGGCGGTCGACGAACGGCTCCCGGACCTCGCCCGAGGCCGCGATCCCGTCCGCCCACTCCAGGGCGTTGGCCATGAACTCGACCGGCATGAGCACGGTCCAGCTCACCTCGTCGTCGGCACGCACCGCGTCCTCCAGCGGGGTGGGCCCGCCGCCGTGCAGCACGGTGATCCGGCGGACTCCGGCGGAGCGGGCCAGTTCCAGGATGCGCGGGCCGGTCTCCAGCGGAGTGAAGGCGGCCCCTCCGAAGGTGATCAGGTGGAGGCCGGTGATCCCCTCCAGGGCCGGGCCCAGGCCGTCCGGGGCGGTCAGGTCGCCCTCGACGATCTCGACACCGGGCGGGAGGGCGGCCTTCGCGGCGTCCCGCGTGAGGGCGCGGACCTCGTGGCCCCGGGCGAGCAGTTCCGCGACGACCTGGCGGCCGACGGTGCCGGTGGCGCCGGTGACAAGGATCTTCTGCGTCTGAGTCATGCCACGACCGTAGGAGCCCTTGCGGTCACCTTCTGTCCGCAAGGGCCTATACGGCAGTCCCGTCTGCGGGCTCCGGAGGGGCGCCCTCGTACGCCGCCCGCAGCACGGCCCGCACACCGTCCGCCGTCACCGGGCGCGGGTTGGCGTACGGCTCGCCCGCGACCCGGGTCGCCGCCGGGGCCACCTCGCCTTCCGGCAGGCCGAGTTCGGCGAGGGAGCGGGGTGCGCCGAGGCGTCCGGACAGCTCCCACAGGGCGCGCGGCACGTCGTCGGCGTCGAGCGCCCGGCGCAGGACCGTCAGCGCCTGCGGCGCGGCGGGGGCGTTGTACGCGAGGGCGTGGGGCAGGACCACGGTGTGCGTCTCGGCGTGCGGCAGTCCGTAGGTGCCGCCCAGCACGTGGCAGACCTTGTGATGCAGCCCCATCGTGGTGGCGCCCAGGCACGCGCCGCACAGCCACGCCGCGTACAGCGCTCGGCTGCGCGCCTCCAGGTCCTCGGGGCCGGCGGCCAGCAGCGGCAGCGCCTCGGCCATCGCCCGCACGCCCTCCTCGGCCATGACGGAGACCAGCGGCGAGACGTCCGGGGCGTACAGCGCCTCGACGGCGTGTGCGAGGGCGTTGACGCCGCTGGTCACCGTCAGCGGGACGGGCAGGGACAGGGTGAGCCGGGGGTCGTAGACGACGCAGCGGGGCTGGACGACGGGGTCGCGGCCGGTGCGCTTGGTGCCGTGCTCGGTCAGGCCCCAGACCGGGGTCATCTCGGAGCCGGAGTAGGTCGACGGCACGGCGATCAGCGGCAGTCCGGTGCGCAGGGCGATCGCCTTGCCGAGCCCGATCGCGGAGCCGCCGCCGACCGCGACGCAGCCGTCCGCCCCGGCCGCGCGGACCGCCGCGACGGCCCGGTCGGCGTCCTCGACGGGCACGTGCATCCGGGCCCAGGGGTGCAGTCCCACGCAGCTGTCGCCGAGCGCGTCCGCGACCGACCGGGCGACGCGCTCGCCCCGGCTGCCGCACACCACGAGCAGCCGCCGCAGCCCCAGGCGCGCGGCCTCGCCCGGGGTCGCGGTGACGGCGGCGCCGGGCCGGAACACGACCCGCACGGGCCGGGTCTCGTACGTGAACTCCTGCTGGAACATCATGGGGTGCGCTCCAGGACGAGGTCGAAGCCGGCGTGCCGGAAGGGGTTCGGTACGCCGAACTCCCGGGCCAGGGCGGGGTCGTCGGTCTCCGCGAAGTCCTTGACCAGGCTCCGCTTCACCGCGAACACCGCGTCGGAGTCGAGGTAGTCGCCGCCGGCGACGAAGATGTGCGTGGTGACGGGCGTGTGGCCCTCGGCCGTCGCGATGAAGTGGATGTGCGCGGGGCGGTACGGGTGCCGCCCGGTCGCGCGCAGCAGGGCGCCGACCGGGCCGTCGGTGGGGATGGGATACGCCGCCGGGACGCAGGTGCGGAACCAGAAGCGGCCCTCTGCGTCGGCGGTGAACAGCCCGCGTCCGTTGCCGGGGGGCTGCACGCCGGGCTGCTGGACGTCGTAGAAGCCCTGGTCGTCGGCCTGCCAGACGTCGACGCGGGCGCCGGGCAGCGGCGTGCCGTCCGCGGAGCGCACCCGGCCGCTGACCACGCAGGGCTGGCCGCCGCCGACCAGGTCGATGTCGTCGCCGAGTGCGCGGACCGGCGACTCGGTCAGGTGGAAGGGGCCGAGCACGGTCGACTCGGTGGCTCCGGGCGCGTGGTGGCCGTGGAGGGTCTCGACGAGCATGGAGAGGCCGAGCACGTCCGACAGCAGGATGAACTCCTGCCGGGTGTCGGTGCAGGCCTGTCCGGTCGCGGTCAGGAAGGCGACCGCCTGCTCCCACTCCTCCTGGGTGAGCCGTGTCTCGCGTGCGAAGTCGTGCAGGTGGCGGACGAGCGCCGTGAGCAGTTCGCGCAGCCGCGGATCGGCCGTCGTGCGGAGGCTGGCGAGGGCCTGCTCGGTGACGCCGGTCCCGGTCGCGTCGGTGGTCATCCCCGCTCCTCGTCGTCGGCGTGCGCTTCTTCCATGATGGCGCGCGCTCAGGTGTGTCCGAGGATCCGCCGCAGCGCGCCGCCCAGCAGTTCCCCGGCGTCCGGGGTGGCGGAGGCGTGCCGGAAGGCGACGAAACCGTCCGGGCGGACCAGCAGGGCGCCCGCGTCGGGGATCTCGCGCAGGCGTGCCCAGTCGCCGTACGGGTCCTCGTACTGCTGCCCCGGGCCGATCACCACGGTGGCGATCTCGACGTCCTGGGCCTCGGCCGCCCGCACCCAGTCCTCTCCCCCGATGCCGGTCAGCAGGGTGAAGCGGCCCCGGCCGACCGTGTCGAGGGTGGAGAGGGTGCGGGTGCCGGAGGTGATCCAGGCGTGTGGGAGGCGGGCGCCGGGGCGGGAGGACGGCTGGTGGTGCAGTTCGGGGTCGCGGGTGAAGCCGGGGTCGGGTGTGCCGTCCGGGACGATCGCGGCGGAGGCGTAGCGCTGGTTGAGGTCGACGCCGTGCGCGTTGAACTCGTACACCTTGAAGGCGATCGCCTCCCGCAGGCGGGTGCGCTGCTTCTCGGCGGCCCCGGTGGCGTCCTTGCGGGCGGCGATGTTGGCCCACAGTTGCTCGGGGGTCTGCGGGGAGAGCCCGTCGAGGGCCTCGAAGACGGGGGCGGTCTCGCGGATGGACTGGTTGGCGCGGGTGACGATCTGCCGGCCGACCGGGGCGCGCTCGGCGGTGTAGCTGTCGAGGAGCCTCGGGTGGGCGGTGCCGTCGAGGACGAGCTTGAGCTTCCAGGCCAGGTTGTAGGCGTCCTGGATGGAGGTGTTGGAGCCGAGGCCGTTGGACGGCGGGTGCCGGTGCACGGCGTCGCCGGCGCAGAAGACCCGGCCGTTCGCGTACCGCTCGGCGTACATCTCGTTGACGGTCCACGCCGACGACGACTTGATCGTCACCGGGATGTCGTCGTCGCCGACGAGCTTGCGGACGATCGACTCGGCGTACTCGGTGGTCAGGTCGGGCGCGCCCGCGCCGACGTCGTACCCCCACACGATCAGCCACTCGTTCCAGGGGCGGACGCAGCGCACCAGGCCCGCGCCGATGCCGCCGACCGTCGCGCCGGGGGCGAGGACCCAGTAGAGGGTGGAGGGGCGGTGGGCGGTGTACCGCGTCAGGTCCGCCTCGAAGACGATGTTGATGCTGCCGGCCACGCCCATCTGTCCGCCCATCGGCAGCCCGGCGTCCGCGGCGACCTTCGAGCGTCCGCCGTCGGCGCCGATCAGGTACTTGGCGCGGATCTCGTACGTGTCCCCGCGCAGCCGGTCGCGGACGGTGGCCGTGACGCCGTCGGCGTCCTGGGTGTGGGAGAGGTACTCGGTCTCGAAGCGCAGGCGGGCGCCGCGGGCGACGGCGGCGTTGACGAGGACCGGCTCCATGAGGTGCTGCGGCATGTCGCACATGCGGGTGGGACTGGCGAGTTCGTGCTCGGCCTGCGCGAGCGGGTCGTTGCCCCAGGAGCGGACGCGGCCCAGTTCCTCGCCGGCCAGGCTGGTGCAGAAGGTCGTGTTGCCCATCAGGTGCTGCGGGGTGGCCTGCGCGACGACCTCCTGTTCGACGCCGAGGTCGCGCAGCACCTCCATGGTGCGCTGGTTGGTGATGTGCGCGCGGGGGGTGTCGGCGAGGCTCGCGTAGCGGGTCACCACGATGGTCGGCACGCCGTAGGTGCTGAGGGCGAGCGCGGCGGAGGCACCGGCGGGGCCGCTGCCCACGATCAGGACGTCGGTCTCGACGACGGTGGACACGGGGCGCTCATGCGGGGGGGATATGGGGGCGGACATCTCGCGTTCATGATCGTGGAGCGGTCGGGCGGGGTGCGGGTGTCTCATTACGAGACACCTCACAGGGCGGGGCGTGGGGCTCCGGGCACGGGTGGTTGTTGCCCGTTCAACCGAACCCGCTACGGTGTGGATGCCGTGACCACGACAGAGCCCTCCTCCGCAGCCACCCCCGCAACGACCACCGCAGCCACCGCCGCGGCCACCCCCCGGCCCTCGCTGCGTCTCGCTCGCGAGCGGTTCCTGGCGGGGGGTCAGTTGCCGGGGGGCGTGCCGGAGGAGGTCGTCGCGGCGTGGCGGCGGGCCCGGTTCTTCGGGGTGCGGCACGACTTGACGGAGCCGGCCGAGGATCCGGTACGGCCGGTGCCGGTGGAGTCGGCGCTGCTCGACGCGGCCCGGCCGGTGCTCGACCGGGTCGCTCCCGCCCTGGGTACGGACCGGGCACTGCTCGTCCTGACCGACGAGCGGCTGCGCGTGCTGTGGACGGCGGGGAGCGTGCCCGGGCTCGACCCGTGCCCCGTCCTCTCCGAGCAGGACGTCGGCAACAACAGCGCGGCCCTCGCCCTGCGCACCCGGCGGCGGGCCGAGGTGCACGGGCCCGAGCACTTCCTCGACCGGTGGCAGGACGTGTCCGCCGTGAGCGTCCCGGTGCTCGCCCCGGACACCGGCCAGGTGCTCGGCACGCTGACCGTCGCGTCGCGGCCGTGCACCGCGCGTCCGCCCCACCCGCAGGCCGCACTCGCCGAGGCCACCGCCGCGGCCGTCGAGACGGAGCTGCGCGCACGGGCGGGGCGGGCCGAGCGGGTGCTGCTCGACGCGTATCTGCGGGCGGCGCAGGGCAAGGACCGGGCCGTGGCCGCGCTCGACGGCCGCAATCGGCTGATCAGCGGCACGGCGCGGGGATTGCTCACGCCTGAGGCGCTGGAAGCGCTGGAGCGGACGGCGGTGGGCGCGCGGCATGTGGGGGTCTCGGGGGCCCCTGGCACCGCGGAGGTGCCCGAGGGGACGGGGACGGCCGGAATGGGGACGGTGTCCGACGGGACGGCCGTACTGCCCGACGGAGCCACGGTGCCCGAGTTCGCGGTGTTGCCCGAGGAGGCCGGTTGCACCGCGCACCTCACCCCGGTGTGTCTGGACGGCACCGTCATCGGGATCGTGGCCGTCCTGGAACCGCTCGACGATCCGGCGCCTTCAGTGCCGGGCTCGCCTCCCCCACCAGTCACCCTGGCCGGTACCTCGGTGCCGTGGCGGCACGCCGTCGGACGTGCGGTCGACCTGACGCGTTCGCGGGAGCCGCTGCTGCTGACCGGTGAGCGCGGGACCGGAAAGTCGGCCCTGGCACGGGAGTTGCTGGGGCCGGGTGACGTCCTGGTCGCCGACGCCGCGCAGGACGCCGGGCTCGACCGGGCCCTGTCCGCGTGGCGGGCCGACCGACCGCTCCTGCTCCGGCACGCCGAGCGCCTCGCCCAGCCCGGCGTGGCCGCGCTCAACGCCCTGCTCGACACGCACCCGGACGCCCCGCTGCTGGTCACCCACACGCCCGGCGCGCCGGTCGGCCCCTGCCTCCAGCGCCTGCTGGACAAGCTGTCCGCCCGCTCGGTGACCCTGCCCCCGCTGCGCGAACGCACCGAGGACATACGGGAGCTGCTGCCGGCCCTGGCGCCCCGCCCGGCGCCCGGCCAGCCGCCCCTGACCTGGACCCTGGACGCCCTGCGCGCGCTGGAGCTGTACCCGTGGCCCGGGAACGTCACCGAACTGGCCCACGTCGTCCGGGCCCTGGCGGAGAACCGCCGGCTGTCCGGCCCCGTCCGCCGGGCGGAACTGCCGGACACCCTGCGGGACGGACCGGCCGCGCGGCCCCTCAGCCCGATGGAGCACGCCGAGCGCGCCGCGATCCTGGAGGCACTGCGCCGCCACGGCGGCAACAAGGCCCGCGCAGCGGCGGCGCTGGGGATAGGCCGGGCGACGCTGTACCGCAAGCTGCGGGGGTACCGGGGCTGAAGGGCCCCACCGGCACTTCGACGTCTCCAGCTCCCCCCGTCAGCCGCCGCGGTGGTGACAGCCGCAGCGCCGGTGGCCGGTCCCAGCACGCCGCGCTCCGGGGGTCAGGGTCTTCAGGACCGACGCGAGCCAGCGGTTCCCCTCCTGCATGTGCGCGTCGAGCGCCTCGATGCTGCCGCCTGGGGGCGCGGCCGGCTGGCGCAGCCCGTGGTGCAGGGCACGGGTCATGGAGGAGGGACGCGTCGTCGAGCGGGGCGGGCACGCCGAACTGGCGGCGCGCGGCGGCCGGTACGCCGCGCTGCACGCCCGGCTCGACGGCGCCGACGCCGACGCCGACGCCGACGCCGACGAGACATTAATGGGCCCCACCGCCAGAGGTGTGAGTGGGACCATGAGCCGACCCGGGCCGTGTGGCTCGCAAGCCGGAGCCGACCGCGCCCCCAATCCACCCGAACCCTCCCGAAAGGCAACCAAGGGCATATGAGCGACGACAGCCCCATACGCGTGTTACAGAAGCCCGGCTCCGAGCGGCGGCGGATGCCGAGCGGGCTGGTCGCGCTGGCGCTCGGTGGGTTCGGCATCGGGCTGACCGAGTTCCTGATCGCCGGGCTGCTGCCGCAGGTGGCGTCGAGTTTCGCGGTGTCCGAGGCGGCTGCGGGCTGGCTGATCTCCGGGTACGCGCTGAGTGTCGCGGTCGGGGCCATCGCGCTGACCGCGGCGACGGCACGGCTGCCGCGCAAGCAGGTCCTGGTCGGCCTGGTGGCGCTGTTCGTCCTCGGCAACCTGCTGTCCGCGATCGCGCCGAACTACCAGGTGATGCTGCTCGGGCGGATCGTCGCGGCGCTGTGCCACGGTTCGTTCTTCGGGATCGGCTCGCTGGTCGCGCGCAGCCTGGTCGCGCCGGAGAAGAAGTCCCAGGCCGTGGCGATCATGTTCGCCGGACTGACCGTCGCGAACGTGCTGGGCGTGCCGTTCGGCGCGCTGGTCGGCGAGCGCTGGGGCTGGCGGGCGGCGTTCTGGGCGGTCACCGCGATCGGCGTGCTCGCGCTGGCGGGTATCGCCGCCCTCGTCCCCGCGTGGGCGGGCCGGCCGCAGGAGAGGACGGGGGACGGTGCCGACCCGGTGCAGCCCCTCGGCCTGGCCGCTCAGGTGCGGGCGTTCCGGTCCTGGCAGGTCTGGCTGACGCTGACGGCCACCGCGCTCGGCTACGGCGGGATGTTCGGCGCGTTCAGCTACATCGCCTACACGTTCACCGAGGTCAGCGGCTTCGCCCCGGACGATGTCGCCTGGCTGCTGATGGTGTACGGCGTCGGTCTGGTCGTCGGGAACCTGATCGGCGGGCGCGCGGCCGACCGCGACCGGGACCGGGCCCTGGTCCTCGCCCTGCTCGCACTGACCGTCACCCTGGCCCTGTTCGGTCTGCTGGCCGAAAGCCCCGTCGCCTCGGTCGTGCTGGTGTTCGCGCTGGGGGTGACCGGGTTCGCCAGTGTGCCCGGCATGATCACTCGCGTCACCGACTTCGCCCATGGGGCGGCACTGGCCGCGAGCGCCAACGTGTCCGCGTCCAACGTCGGCAACGCGCTCGGCGCCTGGCTCGGGGGCCTGGCCATCACCGCGGGCTTCGGCTACGCCTCACCGCTCTACGTCGGCGCCGGCATCACCCTGGCGGCCACCGTCGTCATGGTCGTCGCCGCACGCCAGGTCGCCGGGCGTGACGGATCGGGTACGTAGCGCGCGTCGACGGCATCCGAAAGCGACCGAAAACCGAGAAAGCGACCGCACGAGAAAAGGTGCCGACCATGATCTGGTCGGCACCTTCGTGTCCGTGTCCGAGGGGGGACTTGAACCCCCACGCCCGATAAAGGGCACTAGCACCTCAAGCTAGCGCGTCTGCCATTCCGCCACCCGGACGAGGTGTCCGTCGCCTTGCCAGGGGTGTTCCCCGCGGCGACAGGGACAACAATACCAAGGTTTCGGAGTGCCTTTCACCTGCGTTTCCGTCCACCGGGCGGGGGTCCGGGACCTCACGGCCCGATGCCCCTAGGGTCACACCATGAGTGACTGGATGGTTACGCGGGGTCCCGCTGCCCGGCGTCGCCCGCGCGCGCTGTCGCCGCTCAGGGAGCATCTGCGGGACACGTTCTGGTTCGCCCCCACCGCGGCGATGGCCATCGTCTTCGTGGTGTGGCTGGGGGCACAGGCGCTCGACACGGCCGTCGTCGAGGCGCTCCAGGAGGACGGCGACCACGAGACGCTCGACGAGCTGCTGCGGTTCGCGCAGGACGCCAAGGCCGTGGTGAGCGCGGTCGGCTCGGCGATGATGACCTTCATCGGTGTGGTGTTCAGCATCTCGCTGGTGGCCGTGCAGATGGCGAGCGGCCAGTTCACGCCACGCGTGGTGCGGCTGTTCGTGCGGAGCCGGATCACCAAGGCGACCTTCGCGGTCTTCCTGGCGACCTTCGTACTGACCCTGCTGGTGCTGACCGCCTTCGACACGGCCGACGACCCCCGTACCGTCACGTCGGTGCCTCTGGTGCAGTCGGTCCTCACGCTCGTCATGGTCGCGCTGAGCCTGCTGCTCTTCGTGCTGTACGTGAACACCACGCTGCGGCTGATGCGGATCAGCCATGTGATCGCGCGGATCGCCACGGAGTCCTTCCGGGTGGCCGCCTCGATGCCCGTGCCGGCCGGCGGAGAGGACGCCGCCGGCCTCGGTCCGGCGACCGCCTGGGTGCCGCACGAGGGCCGGGCGGGGGTGCTGCGGGACGTGCACATCGCGCGGTTGGTGCGGGTGGCGCGCTCCCACGGGGTGGTGCTGCGGCTGATCCCGCGGATCGGGGACTTCGTGGTGCCCGGTACGCCCGTGCTGGCGGTGCACGGCGGGCCCGCCCCGCCACGCAGGGCGCTGCGCTACACGGTCTCGGTGGGAGTGGAGCGGACCTACCACCAGGATCTCGGCTTCGGGCTGCGGCAGTTGTCCGACATCGCGCTGCGCGCCCTGTCCCCCGCGATCAACGATCCGACGACCGCCGTCCAGGCGCTGGACCGTGTCGTGCAGTTCCTGGCCGCGTTGAGCCGGCATCCGCTGGACGCCGTCCGGCACCGGGACCGCGGCGGGACGGTGCGCCTGGTGCAGCCCGTGCCGGGGTGGACGGAGCTGGTGGATCTGGGGTTCACCGAGGTACGGGGGTGCGCCACCGGCAGCCCGCAGGTCTCGCGGCGCATGCTGGCCGGGCTGGACGACCTGCTCCTGCTCGCGCCGCCGGAACGACGCGAGCCGCTGCTGCGCCACCGCGAACTGCTCCGCCAGGCGGTCGACCGGAGCGCACCGGCCCCGGCGGACCGGGCGTTCGCACTGCGCCCGGACCGGCAGGGCATCGGCTGAGCGACGCCTCGGCGCCGTCCGGCGCCGGGCACCGCGCGTGGCGGGCCGGCACCGCACACACCGCCAGGCGCCGGGGCACCGCGCGTAGCAGGCTGGCACCGCACACACCGCCAAGCGCCCGGCACCACGCGGGGCAGGCCAGCACCGCACACACCGCCGTTCCTCACGGCACCGCGCGGGGCAGGCCGGCGCCACACACACCGCCAAGCGCCCGGCACCGCGCATGGCAGGCCGGCACCGCACACGCCCCCTTCCTCACGGCACGAGCTGGTACTCCGGGAAGTTCCCCGGCAGCCGCTCCCCCGCCGGCCCCCGCGTCACCGCGCGTACCAGCAGTTCCCCACCGACGAACGCGCCTCGCCAGGACGCGCCCAGCCCTCCGAACAGCTCGTCGCGGTCGCCGCGTGAGCGGGGTCGGCCGTGGCCGACCTTGAACGCGCGGATGTGCGGGGCGAGCCGGTCGTAGGTGGCCCGGTCGTCCGTGGACAGCGTGGCCACCAGCGCGCCGTTCGAGGCGTTCATCGCGGCCAGCAGCTCCGCCTCCGTGTCGACCAGGACGATCGTGTCGACCGGGCCGAACGGCTCCGCGTGGTGCAGCGGGGAGGACGAGGGCGGGTTGAGGAGCGTGACCGGATGGACGTAGGCGGAGGTGTCCTGGCCGGGCAGGAAGCGGGCGTCGGCCGGACTGCCGCGGTGCAGGGGTACGGCGCCGCGCTCGATCGCCTCGGCGACCTGGTCCCGCAGCTCCTTCGCCTTGGCCGCGTTGATCAACGGCCCGAAGTCCAGCTCCGGGTACGGGTCGTCCCGCTGCTCGACGGCGAGCGGGTGGCCGACCCTGAGCGTGCGGACCGCCGGGAGGTACGCCGCCAGGAACGCGTCGAACAGGTGCCGCTGGACGACGAAGCGCGGGTACGCCGTGCAGCGCTGCTTGCCGTAGTCGAAGAGCTTCGGGATCACCGCGGTGAGCGTGTCCCAGTCCGAGTAGTTCCAGATGCCCCAGGTGTTGAGTCCCTCCTGTTCCAGTACGTGTCGCTTGCCGAGGTCGGCGACGGCCGTGGCCACCGCGGCGCCGGTGTCGCGGCCGCCGACGAAGGAGACGCAGCCGATCTCGGGCGCCCGGACCAGCGCCTGGGACAGCTCGCCTCCGCTGCCGCTGACGAGGGTGACGGGAAGCCCCTCGCGGGCGGCGAGCGCCGAGGCCAGGGTCAGACAGGCGACACCGCCGTCGGTCGGGGTCTTGGCGATGACCGCGTTGCCTGCCAGTGCCTGCACCAGCACTGCGTGAACGAGCACGCTCATCGGGTAGTTCCAGCTGGCAATGTTGGACACCGGGCCGTCCAGCGGGGCCCGGCCGGCGACCATCGGCTCGATGCCGTCGACGTACCAGCGGACCCCGTCGACGGCCCGGTCGACATCCGCCTGGGCGAGCCGCCAGGGCTTGCCGATCTCCCAGACGAGCAGCAGCGCGAGCAGCCGCCGGTGTTCGGCGAGGGCGTCGAGCGTGGCCGCGACGCGGGCCCGGCGCTCCTCCAGTGGGACGTGCCGCCAGGCCCGGTGCTGGTCGAGGGCGGCGCGCACGGCCTGCCGGGCGGTGGCCCCGTCCAGGCGCGGCGGGCCGGCGATCGGGCTGCCGTCGACCGGGCTGACGGCGGGCAGGACCCGGCCGTCAGCCTGCCAGGCGGCGTTCCAGAGGTTGAGGACCCGGTCGTCGCGGAAGGCCTCGGGGGCGACGGCGAGACAGCGCCGCCAGGCATCGGGCCAGGACGTGCCGGACTTGAGGGTGAGGGTGGGTGCCATGGGATCGCTCCGCTCTCGGTGCACGGTCGGGGGCGGGAAGACCTGGCTCGCTAGCGCCGCTCTTCGAGACGCGTCAGCACGAGTTTCGCCGTCTCGGTCGGTGTGCTGCCCACGCTCACCCCGACCGCCTCCAGCGCCTCCTTCTTCGCCCGCGCCGTGCCGGAGGAGCCGGACACGATCGCGCCCGCGTGGCCCATCGTCCTGCCCGCGGGCGCGGTGAACCCGGCGATGTAGCCGACGACGGGCTTGGTGACGTGCTCCCGGATGTACGCCGCCGCGCGTTCCTCCGCGTCGCCGCCGATCTCGCCGATGAGGACGACCAGTTCGGTGTCGGGATCGTCCTGGAAGGCGGCGAGGCAGTCGATGTGCGTGGTGCCGACGACCGGGTCGCCGCCGATGCCGACGCACGTCGAGAAGCCGATGTCGCGCAGCTCGTACATGAGCTGGTAGGTCAGCGTGCCCGACTTGGAGACCAGCCCGATGCGGCCGGGCTTGGTGATGTCGGCCGGGATGATGCCGGCGTTGGACTGGCCGGGGGTGATGAGGCCCGGGCAGTTGGGGCCGATGACACGCGTGCCCCGGTCCTTGGCATAGGTGGTGCAGGCGACGGAGTCGTGGACGGGAATGCCCTCGGTGATGACGACCGCGAGGCCGATGCCGGCGTCGGCCGCTTCGACGACGGCCGCCTTGGCGAAGGCGGGCGGCACGAAGACGACGGTGACGTCCGCTCCCGTCGCGCTCATCCCGTCGGCGACCGAGCCGAAGACGGGCACGGCACGGTCGTCGAAGTCGACGGTGCGGCCCGCCTTGCGCGGGTTGACGCCGCCGACCACGTTCGTGCCGGCCGCGAGCATGCGCCGGGTGTGCTTCATGCCCTCGCCGCCGGTCATGCCCTGGACGAGGACCTTGCTCTCCTTGGTCAGGTAGATGGCCATGGCGTTCCGGCTCCTCAGGCTGCGGTGGCGAGTTCGGCGGCCCGGCGTGCGGCGCCGTCCATGGTGGTGACCTGCTCGACCAGCGGATGCGCGTGCTCGTCGAGGACGGCCCGGCCCCGGGCCGCGTTGTTGCCGTCGAGGCGCACGACGAGCGGCTTGGTCAGGCGGAGGCTGTCCAGGGCCTGGACGATGCCGTCGGCGACCGCGTCGCAGGCGGTGATGCCGCCGAAGACGTTGACGAAGACGGACTTGACGGCCGGGTCGGAGAGGATGACCGACAGTCCGTCCGCCATGATGCGGGCGCTCGCTCCGCCGCCGATGTCGAGGAAGTTGGCGGGACGGGCGCCGCAGCCCGCGACCACGTCGAGGGTCGACATGACCAGGCCCGCGCCGTTGCCGATGATGCCGACCTCGCCGTCGAGCTTGACGTAGTTGAGGCCCTTGGCTGCGGCCGCCGCCTCCAGCGCGTCGTCGTGGGCGGCGGCCTCCGCGCCCCAGCGTGCCTGCCGGAAGCGGGCGTTGTCGTCCAGGGTGACCTTGCCGTCGAGGGCGAGGATCTGCCCCTGCCGGGTGCGCACGAGCGGGTTCACCTCGACGAGGAGGGCGTCCTCGCGGACCAGCACCTCCCAGAGCCGCACGAGGACGTCGACGGTCTGCGGCGGCAGTCCGGCCGCCTCGGCAATCTCGCCTGCCTTCGCGGAGGTGACGCCCTCGGCGGGGTCGACGGGGACGCGGGCCACGGCCTCGGGGCGCGTGGCGGCGACCTCCTCGATGTCCATGCCGCCCTCGGCCGAGGCGATGGCGAGGAAGCGGCCCGCCGCGCGGTCGAGTACGTAGGACACGTAGAACTCGGTCTCGATGTCCACCGGTTGAGCCAGCATCACGGTGCCGACCGTGTGCCCCTTGATGTCCATGCCGAGGATCTGGCGTGCGGTCAGCTCGGCGGCGGCCGGGTCGGCGGCGAGCTTCACACCGCCCGCCTTGCCGCGTCCACCGGTCTTGACCTGGGCCTTCACCACAACCCGGCCGCCGAGCCGGCGTGCGATGTCACGGGCCTCCTTGGATGAGTCCGTCACCTCGGCCCTCGGCACCAAGATGCCGTGTTCCTCGAAGAGTTCCCTTGCCTGGTGTTCGTACAGGTCCATTCCGGCTCCCGTCTGCTGTGTCTTCTGGGGAGCGACCCCCAGACCCCCGAAAATGCCGCACGCCCCCTGGACACCACCCACCGGATGCGGGATAACAAGCTTCATACAGTATTCGTCGACTGTATGCAATGTACCGCGAGTCGTTCCAACCCCCTACGAAGGGACAGGACTTCGCCATGCCCGACGACACCCAGGACGTGATCTCCGGTGGTCATCTCGTAGCCAAGGCGCTCAAGGCCGAGGGGGTCGAGCGCATCTACACGCTGTGCGGCGGCCACATCATCGACATCTACGACGGCTGCGTCGACGAGGGCATCGAGGTCGTCGACGTACGCCACGAGCAGGTCGCCGCCCACGCCGCCGACGGTTACGCCCGCATCACCGGTAAGCCCGGCTGCGCGGTGGTCACCGCGGGCCCCGGGACGACCGACGCCGTCACCGGTGTCGCCAACGCCTTCCGCGCGGAGTCCCCCATGCTGCTGATCGGCGGTCAGGGGGCCCTCACCCAGCACAAGATGGGGTCCCTCCAGGACCTGCCGCACGTCGACATGATGAACCCCATCACCAAGTTCGCGGCGACCGTGCCGGACACGGCGCGCGCGGCGGACATGGTGTCCATGGCGTTCCGCGAGTGCTTCCACGGCGCGCCGGGCCCCTCCTTCCTGGAGATCCCGCGTGACGTGCTGGACGCCAAGGTGCCGGCGGCCAAGGCGCGCGTGCCCCAGGCCGGTGCCTACCGCGCCTCGACCCGCTCGGCCGGCGACCCCGAGGCGATCGAGAAGCTCGCCGACCTGCTCGTGCACGCCGAGAAGCCGGCGATCCTGCTCGGCAGCCAGGTCTGGACGACCCGGGGCACGGAGTCGGCCATCGAGCTGGTGCGCACGCTGAACATCCCGGCGTACATGAACGGCGCCGGCCGCGGCACCCTCCCGCCCGGCGACCCGCACCACTTCCAGCTCTCCCGCCGGTACGCCTTCTCCCACGCCGACGTCATCGTCATCGTCGGCACGCCCTTCGACTTCCGCATGGGCTACGGCAAGCGGCTGTCGCCGGACGCGACCGTCGTGCAGATCGACCTCGACTACCGCACGGTCGGCAAGAACCGCGACATCGACCTCGGCATCGTGGGCGACGCCGGGCTGGTGCTGAAGTCGGTGACCGAGGCGGCCTCCGGGCGCGTCAACGGCGGGGCGTCCAGGCGCAAGGAGTGGCTGGACGAACTGCGGGCGGCCGAGCAGACCGCTCTGGAGAAGCGGCTGCCCAGCCTGAAGTCGGACGCCTCGCCCATCCACCCGTACCGGCTGGTCAGCGAGATCAACGACTTCCTCACCGAGGACTCGATCTACATCGGCGACGGCGGCGACATCGTCACCTTCTCCGGGCAGGTCGTGCAGCCCAAGTCGCCCGGGCACTGGATGGACCCGGGCCCGCTCGGCACGCTCGGCGTCGGCGTCCCCTTCGTGCTCGCGGCCAAGCAGGCGCGGCCCGACAAGGAAGTGGTGGCCCTCTTCGGTGACGGCGCGTTCTCCCTCACCGGCTGGGACTTCGAGACCCTGGTCCGCTACGACCTCCCCTTCGTCGGCATCGTCGGCAACAACTCCTCCATGAACCAGATCCGTTACGGCCAGGCCGCCAAGTACGGCAAGGACCGCGAGCGGGTCGGCAACACCCTCGGCGACGTCCACTACGACAAGTTCGCCCAGATGCTGGGCGGTTACGGCGAGGAGGTCCGCGACCCCGCCGACATCGGCCCGGCCCTCAGGCGCGCCCGTGAGTCGGGCAAGCCGTCGCTGATCAACGTCTGGGTCGATCCCGACGCGTACGCCCCCGGAACCATGAACCAGACCATGTACAAGTGAGGTGCCCCCGATGACAGCTACCTCCACCAAGGCCCTCGAAGGCATCCGCGTCCTGGACATGACCCACGTCCAGTCCGGGCCTTCCGCGACCCAGCTGCTCGCCTGGCTCGGCGCGGACGTCGTCAAGCTGGAGGCGCCGACCGGCGACATCACGCGCAAGCAGCTGCGCGACCTGCCGGACGTCGACTCCCTCTACTTCACGATGCTCAACTGCAACAAGCGGAGCATCACCCTCAACACCAAGACCGAGCGCGGCAAGGAGATCCTCACCGAGCTGATCCGGCGCTCCGACGTCATGGTCGAGAACTTCGGACCGGGCGCGGTCGACCGGATGGGCTTCACCTGGGACCGCATCCAGGAGATCAATCCACGTATCGTCTATGCCTCCATCAAGGGGTTCGGCGAGGGCCCGTACACCAACTTCAAGGCGTACGAGGTCGTCGCGCAGGCCATGGGCGGGTCGATGTCGACCACCGGTTTCGAGGACGGGCCGCCGCTGGCGACGGGGGCCCAGATCGGGGACTCGGGGACGGGTGTGCACGCCGTGGCGGGCATCCTCGCCGCGCTCTACCAACGGGAGCGCACCGGTCGCGGGCAGCGGGTCAACGTGGCCATGCAGCACGCTGTACTGAACCTGTGCCGGGTGAAGCTGCGGGACCAGCAGCGTCTGGCACACGGGCCGCTCGCTGAATATCCCAACGACGACTTCGGCGACGAGGTTCCCAGGTCCGGGAACGCGTCCGGCGGCGGCCAGCCCGGCTGGGCGGTCAAGTGCGCGCCGGGCGGCCCGAACGACTACGTGTACGTCATCGTGCAGCCCGTCGGCTGGCGGCCGATCAGCGAGCTCATCGGCCGGCCCGAACTGGCCGACGACCCCGAGTGGGCGACGCCCGAGGCCCGGCTGCCCAAGCTCAACAAGATGTTCCAGCTGATCGAGGAGTGGTCCTCGACGCTGCCCAAGTGGGAGGTGCTGGAGCGGCTCAACGCGCACAACATCCCGTGCGGGCCCATCCTGTCCACCAGGGAGATCATCGAGGACCGGTCGCTGGCCGCCAACGAGATGGTCGTCACCGTGCCCCACCCCGAGCGGGGCGAGTTCGTCACCGTCGGCAGCCCGCTCAAGCTGTCCGACTCCCCCGTCGAGGTGACCAGTTCACCCCTGCTCGGCGAGCACAACGAAGAGGTCTACGTCGGCGAACTCGGCCTCGGTGACGAGGAAGTGCGCCTGCTCAAGTCGAACGGAGTGATCTGACGTGATGGCCGAAGACCGGGTCCTGCGGGTGCGGTCCCTCCTCGACTCCGTGCGGGCCGAGGGGCGGACCGCGCTGACCGCGCCCGAGGGCAAGGTGATCGCCGACGCGTACGGGATCGCCGTACCGGGCGAGGAGCTGGCGACGGACGTCGACGAGGCGGTGGCGTTCGCGGCGCGCTTCGGCGGACCCGTCGTGATGAAGATCGTCTCGCCGGACATCCTGCACAAGACGGATGCCGGCGGTGTGATCGTCGGCGTCGAGGGCGCCGCCGATGTCCGGGCCGCGTTCCACACCCTCATCGGCAACGCGCGTGCGTACGACGCGAACGCCCGCATCTCGGGTGTGCAGGTGCAGGAGCTGCTGCCGAAGGGGCAGGAGGTCATCGTCGGGGCGGTGACGGACCCGACGTTCGGGAAGGTCGTCGCGTTCGGGCTCGGCGGGGTGCTCGTCGAGGTCCTCAAGGACGTCACCTTCCGGCTGGCGCCGGTCGACGCCGACGAGGCGCTGTCGATGCTGGACTCGATCCGCTCGGCGGAGATCCTGCGCGGGGTGCGCGGCCAGGCGGGCGTGGACCGGTGGGCCGTCGCCGAGCAGATCCGCCGGGTGTCGGAACTCGTCGCGGACTTCCCGGAGATCGCCGAGGTGGACCTCAACCCGGTGATCGCGACGGCGGAGGGGGCCGTCGCGGCCGACATCCGGGTGATCCTCGCCGAGTCGCAGCCTCCGCCCCGCCGCAAGTACTCGAGGGACGAGATCCTCACCTCGATGCGCCGGCTGATGCAGCCCCGTTCGGTCGCCGTGATCGGCGCCTCCAACGAGCAGGGCAAGATCGGCAACTCGGTGATGCGGAACCTCGTCGACGGCGGCTTCGCGGGCGACATCCACCCGGTGAACCCCAAGGCCGATGACATCCTCGGCCGCAAGGCGTACAAGAGTGTCACCGACGTTCCCGGTGAGGTGGATGTGGCGGTCTTCGCGATCCCCGCCAAGTTCGTGGCCTCGGCCCTGGAGGAGGTGGGACGCAAGAGGATCCCGAACGCCGTGCTGATCCCCTCCGGGTTCGCGGAGACCGGCGAACACGAACTTCAGGCGGAGATCGTGGCCATCGCCGAGCGGCACGGCATCCGGCTGCTGGGACCGAACATCTACGGCTACTACTCGACCTGGCAGGACCTGTGCGCCACGTTCTGCACGCCGTACGACGTCAAGGGCGGGGTCGCGCTGACCTCGCAGTCCGGCGGCATCGGAATGGCCATCCTGGGCTTCGCGCGCACCACCAAGACGGGTGTGTCGGCGATCGTCGGGCTCGGCAACAAGTCGGACCTGGACGAGGACGACCTGCTCACCTGGTTCGGGGAGGACCCGAACACCCAGTGCATCGCGATGCACCTGGAGGACCTCAAGGACGGGCGCGCCTTCGTGGAGGCCGCGCGGGCGACCGTGCCGAAGAAGCCGGTGATCGTGCTGAAGGCGGGCCGTACCGCGGCGGGCGCCAGGGCGGCCGGTTCACACACCGGTGCCCTCGCGGGCGACGACGCCGTGTACGACGACATCCTCCGCCAGGCCGGTGTCATCCGGGCGCCCGGGCTGAACGACATGCTGGAGTACGCGCGCGCGTTGCCCGTACTGCCCGCCCCGCAGGGCGACAACGTCGTGATCATCACGGGCGCCGGGGGCAGCGGAGTGCTGCTGTCGGACGCGGTGACGGACAACGGCCTGTCGCTGATGGAGATTCCGCCGGACCTCGACCAGGCGTTCCGGAAGTTCATCCCGCCCTTCGGTGCGGCGGGCAACCCGGTGGACATCACCGGGGGCGAGCCGCCGTCGACGTACGAGGCGACGATCCGGCTGGGGCTGGAGGACCCGCGCATCCACGCGCTCGTCCTCGGCTACTGGCACACCATCGTCACGCCTCCCATGGTCTTCGCGGAGCTCACCGCGCGCGTGGTGGCCGAGTTCCGGGAGCGGGGGATCGAGAAGCCCGTGGTGGCGTCGCTCGCCGGGGACGTGGAGGTCGAGGAGGCCTGCCAGTACCTCTTCGAGCGCGGCGTCGTGGCGTACCCGTACACGACCGAGAAGCCGGTGGCCGTGCTCGGCGCCAAGTACCGCTGGGCGCGGGCGGCGGGGTTCCTGGGGGGCGGTACATGAGGTGAGGGAGCAGGGGGCCGGCCGACGGTGCGCGTCGGCCGGCCCCGGGACCCGCACGCGCACGAAAGGCATGGGACAGGGGGCGCTGGCCAGATCTTTCGACGCAAGGGGTGCGACACGACATGACAACGACCGATCTGCCCACCACGGTTCCCTACCGGGAGGTCACCGACGCGAACGGTCGCGTCTACCGCCTCGGTGAGACCGACATCGACATCATGGGGCGCAAGCGCAAGTGGATGGTGATCCTGCCCTGGATCGGCATGATGGGCATCTCCTCCGCCGAGTACGCGTTCGCGTCGGCCGAGGAGACCCTGCACACGGCGCACAGCTGGGACAGCATGCACATCTTCTGGATGATGACCGTGTGGGTCTTCTTCCAGGCCGCGGTGGCCTTCCCCGCGGGCAAGCTGCGGGAGAGCGGAAAACTTCCGGCCCGCTGGGCGATGATGTGCGGCGCGGCCGGCACGCTGCTGGGCTACCTGTCACTGGCCTTCGCGCCGCACGTCGTCTTCGCCTACATCGGTTTCAGCATGTTCAGCGGCATGGGCGCGGGCATGGTGTACGCCACCTGCGTCAACATGGTGGGCAAGTGGTATCCGGAGCGGAAGGGCGGCAAGACCGGCTTCGTCAACGGCGGTTTCGCCTACGGCTCGGTGCCCTTCGTCTTCCTCTTCAACGGCTATATGGACCTGACCAACTTCCGCTGGGTCCTGGTCTCCGTGGGTGTGTTCCTGGCCGGAACAGTCGCCTGCTCCGGTTACTTCTTCAAGGACCCGCCGAAGAACTGGTGGCCCGCCGACATCGACCCGCTCAACCCGCCGAAGGACCCGCGCGCGGCCCGCTCCCTGCGGATGAACCCGCCGGCGGTGCGCCAGTACTCCCCCAAGGAGGCCTGGAAGACCGGCCGGGTGGCCCTGATGTGGTTCTGCCTGGCCTGTACGTCCGGCGTGAACATCTTCGGCATCGCCTTCCAGGTGGAGATCGGCGAGGAGGCAGGGTTCGCGGGCGGCATCGTCGCCACGGCCATGTCCCTGAAGGCCATCGTCAACGGCACCGGGCGCGGCGTCATCGGCTGGCTCTCCGACCTGTACGGCCGCAAACGGTGCCTGCTCGTCGTCTGCGTCATCCTGGGCCTGTCCCAGTACGGCATCCTCTGGTCGGCGAGCGCCGAGAACCTCCCGATGTTCCTGGTCTTCTCCTCGATCTCCGGCTTCGGCGGCGGCGCGATCTTCCCGATGTTCGCGGCCCTCACCGCCGACTACTTCGGGGAGAACAACAACGCGTCCAACTACGGCATGGTCTACAGCGCCAAGCTCGTCTCCGGTCTGGGCGCCGGCATGGGTGCCGTGGTCGTCGGCGCCTGGGGGCACTCCGGGGCCTTCATCCTGGCCGGCTCCATCTCCCTCTTCGCCGGCTGTGTGGCCGTGTTCCTCAGCCCGCCGGGACGCGACAAGGAAAGGCGCCGCATCGCTCCCAACCCGCAACCGCTCGGCGAGGACACGGCCTGACGACCTGACACGACCGCGGAGCCGTTCGCGGCCGGCAGCCCGCACGCACCGTCCGCCGCCGCACACCGTCCCCATCGCGAAACGATGGTTGACCGTCCCGCACATGAGGAGGCCCCTCCCCGGCCGGGGAGGGGCCTCCTCATGCCCGTACGGCCCTCAGCACTTCTCCCTCAGCGAGTGCAGGTGCGCGCTGGAGCGGCGCGCGAAGGTGAAGGACTCGGCCGGGTTGTCGTGCTCGGCCTGCCAGTGGTGGGCCATGCGGTGTCCGCGCAGCCGCGTCACGGCGGAGATGAACCGCTGGTAGTCGATGTCCCCGTCGCCGACGTCGACCATGCGGTAGCCGTACGGGTTCGACGGGTCGCTCTCGCCGTCCTTCACGTGGAACAGCGGGTAGCGGTCGGGCTGCCGGAGGACGTAGTCGAGCGGTTCGAACGGCGCGGGCGTGCCGTCGGGCCGCTTGGAGAACCGGAACTGGCCGACGTACGCCCAGTAGATGTCCATCTCCAGGTAGACGAGGTCGGGGTCGGTCTCCTTGAGCAGGACGTCGTAGAGGCGGACCTTGGGGTTGTCGGTGGCGAAGGAGAACTCCTCGGAGTGGTTGTGCTGGTAGAACTTCATGCCCCGGGCCCTGGCCGCCGCGCCGTAGGTGTTGAAGTCCTCGGCGGCGCGCTTCCAGGCGTCGACGGTCGAGCCGTAGCGGAACGGGCCGGCGGCCGTGCCGATGTGCTTCAGGCCGAGGGCCTGGGCGTCGTCGAGGACCTTGGTGAGGTTCTGGGCGAAGGTGTAGGCGTTCGGGTCGCTGGAGTAGTATCCGACGTGGCTGCCGATCGGGTTCAGGCCGTGGCTGCGGGCCAGTCGCCTGAGCTGGGCGAGCGTGATGGGGCCCGCCGAGCCCTGGGTGTAGCCGGCGAACTCGACCTCGTCGTAGCCGTACTTCTCCAGTTCGGCGAAGACGGGGCCGAAGCCGAGGGTGGAGACCTTGTCGCGCAGGCTGTAGAGCTGGATGCCGAGGCGGCCGGGCGGCAGGACGGGGCGGCCGCGGCCCTTGGCGCCGGACGCGGTCGCGGCACTCGCGTTGCCGGTGGCGGCCGTCGCCGGGGCCGCGGCGCCGAGCAGGGCGGCGGCGGTGGCACCGGCCGCCACGCCGAGCATGCCTCGTCTGCTGAGGCGGTGGGTGAGCTCGGGGTCGGGCTGGGAGAAGCGGCTCATGCGGGGAACTCCTCGTGATCGCGGGGCGTTGTCAGTGGTGAGTGCTTCACTTGTGACCAGTCGGGACTGAGGGTCCGTCCTCAGGTGAGACCGGCGAGTCGGAGCAGCAGTGACTTCACATCGGTGGCCGCGACGCGGTCGCCGACAGCGCGGGGGGTGGAGCAGATGAGGAGCGGACCGTCGTCGTCGCTCGCCGGGAGGCGGCCGTGGCTGCCGCGAATAGGTGAGGGGTCCAGGGGCACGACCGCCATGCGGTAGCGCATGCCGAGTTTCTTGCGCGCCAGAGCGGTGGCCGCCTTGACCTTGACGTAGGGGTCGAGGGGATCCATGAAGAGTTCGACCGGGTCGTAGCCGGGTTTGCGGTGGATCTCGACGAGTCGCGCGAAGTCGGGCGCGCGGGCGTCGTCGAGCCAGTAGTAGTACGTGAACCAGGCGTCGGGTTCCGCGACGGCGACGAGTTCGCCGGCGCGCGGGTGGTCGAGATGGTGGTTCTTCTTGCCCTCGTCGTCGAGGAGTTGCTCGATGCCGGGCAGGCCGTCGAGCGCGGCCCGGGTGGCGTCGAGGTCCTCGGGGCGGCGCACGTAGACGTGGGCGATCTGGTGGTCGGCGACCGCGAAGGCACGGGACGCCATCGGGTCGAGGTACTCCATGCCGTCCTGCGTGTGCACCTCCAGCAGACCGGCGCGGCGCAGGGCGCGGTTGATGTCGACGGGCCGGTTCACGCGGGTGATGCCGTACTCGGACAGCGCGACGACCGTGCGTCCCTCGGCGCGGGCGTCGTCCAGGAGCGGTGCCAGGGCGGTGTCGAGTTCGGTGGCCGCCTTCAGGGAGCGCGGGTCGTCGGGGCCGAAGCGCTGGAGGTCGTAGTCGAGGTGAGGGAGGTAGCAGAGCGTCAGGTCGGGGTGGCGGGTGCGGATGATGTGGCGGGTCGCATCGATGATCCACCGGCTGGAGACGAGGTCCGCTCCGGGGCCCCAGAAGTGGAACAGAGGGAACGTGCCGAGTTTGTCAGTGAGTTCGTCGTGGAGTGCGGCCGGCCGGGTGTAGCAGTCGGGTTCCTTGCGGCCGTCGGCGTAGTAGATCGGACGGGGGGTGACGGTGATGTCGGTGTCGGCGCCCATGGCGTACCACCAGCAGATGTTCGCCACGGTGTAGCCGGGGTGGGCGCGGCGGGCAGCGTCCCAGAGCTTGTCGCCGGCCACGAGCCCGTTGTGCTGGCGCCACAGGAGGACGTCGCCGAGTTCGCGGAAGTACCAGCCGTTGCCGACGATGCCGTGCTCCGAGGGCATGGTGCCGGTGAGGAAGGTGGACTGGGCGGCGCAGGTGACGGCGGGCAGGACGGTGCCCAGCGGGGCGCGGGAGCCGGACTGGCCGAGCGCCTTGAGGTGGGGCATGTGGTCGAGGAGACGGGGGGTGAGGCCGACGACGTCCAGGACGAGGAGCGGGGTGGGGCGCTCGCGGTCCGCGGTGGCCGGGTCCGGGTGCTCATGGGTGCTCATGGCAGCTCCTTCAGGCCGAGGTCGGTCAGCAGGTCGCGGGCGAGGGTGAGTTCGGCGGCGATGCCCTCGGCGAGCTGGGCTCGGCCCTTGGGGCGCAGCTCGGGCGGGAGGGCCTGCCAGGTGTAGGTCTCGACCTCCAGGTGGCAGGTGAGCGGGGTCGGGCCGCCGACGAGCCGGGTCAGTGCGGCTTTCAGGACCGGGAGTGTGGAGGTGAGGGGTGCGGCGGGGGCCGCGTGCAGGGGGACGTGGAAGTGGGCGCGCCAGGGTGAGGCGTCCGGCAGGGCGTGGCCCGCGAGGGCCTCGTCGAGGTCGTCGGTGGCGCGCAGGCCGGCGGCGGTGGCGGTGCGGGTCTGGTGCAGGAAGCGGGGTTCGGCGAAGGCGGCGAGGGCCTCGCGGACCTCCGGAAGATGGGGGTGTTCGGCGTGCAGGGCGGCGGAGAGCTGGGATTTGACGACGGGGATGCCTGCCTCGGTGAGCGCGTCCAGGGCGGTGTGCGGGTCTTCGAAGGAAGTGGCGAGATGGCAGGTGTCGACACAGACGCCGATGCGGTCGTGGGCGATCGCGGTGAGCGGGGCGATGGCGTCGCGGGTGGTCTCGACGACACAGCCGGGTTCCGGTTCCAGGCCGACGCGGAGGGAGCGGCCGGTCAGCTCCTCGATGGCGTCGAGGCGTTCGGCGAGGGTGCGCAGCGCGGTGCGGGCGGTCTCCGCGCGCTCGTCGTCGTACGCGGTGCGCCAGGCGAGGGGCAGGGTGGAGATGGTGCCGTCGGTGACGTCGTCGGGGAGCAGTCCGGCGAGGACGCGGGCCAGGGCGGTGGTGTGGTCGAGACGTTCCGCGTCGGCCCAGTCGGGCTTGTAGACGCGGTACTTGACCTCCTCGGCGCCGAAGCCCTCATAGGGGAAGCCGTTGAGGGTGACGACCTCCAGGCCGCGCCGGTCGAGCTCGGTGCGCAGGCCGCGCAGCGCGGCAGGGTCGGTGACGAGGGCGTGCGCGGCGTCCTTGGCGAGCCACAGCCCGATGCCGAGCCGGTCGCGGCCCAGGCGGCGGCGGACGGGTTCGCAGTGGTCGCGGAGCTGGGCGAGGACGCCGTCGAGGGTTTCGGCGGGGTGGACATTGGTGCAGTAGGCGAGGTGGACGGTGGAGCCGTCGGGGTGGCGGAAGCGCATGGCTCACGCCTCCGCGGCGGGGACGCGGGCCGGCACTTCGGGGCCGCGGTCCGGCTCGTGCGGGTCCTTCGGGCTTGCCAGGTCCTTCGGGGCGCCGCGCAGGATGGAGTTGCCCTCGTGGGTGGCCTCGGTGCCGGTGACGTCCAGATTCAGACGGCCGCTGAGCCCGTAGAAGGCGACGGGGTTGCGCCACAGCACCCGGTCGACGGTGTCCTCGTCGAATCCCTCGGCGAGCATCAGATCGCCGACCTTGCGGGTCTTGAGGGGGTCGCTCCTGCCCCAGTCGGCGGCGGAGTTGACCAGGACCTGCTCGGGCCCGTAGGCGCGCAGGATCGCGACCATCCGCTCCTCGTCCATCTTGGTGTCCGGATAGACGGAGAAGCCCAGCCAGCAGCCGCTGTCCCTGGCCTCCTTGACGGTGGTCTCGTTGAGGTGGTCGACCAGGACGCGTTCGGCGGGCAGGGCGGATTCCCGGACGACGT
This sequence comes from Streptomyces lomondensis, assembly GCF_014651035.1. GTDB lineage: Bacteria > Actinomycetota > Actinomycetes > Streptomycetales > Streptomycetaceae > Streptomyces > Streptomyces lomondensis. The sequence goes on along the minus strand of NZ_BMWC01000003.1, from coordinate 214,679 downwards.
CCAGGGTGCGGCGCAGACCGGCGAGCTTGTCGCGGTGCGGGGTGTGCACGAGGGCGGGCAGGCCGTGGTCGGCGGCCAGCTGGAGCTGCGCGGCGAGGGCGGTGTCCTCGGCGGCAGTCATGGAGTCGTAGCCGATCTCGCCGACCGCCACGACGTTGTCCTTGACGAGATACCGGGGCAGTTCGTCGAGGACGGGCACACAGCGCGGGTCGTTCGCCTCCTTGGGGTTGAGGGCGATCGTGCAGTGGTGCGCGATGCCGTACTGGGCGGCGCGGAAGGGCTCCCAGCCGAGGAGGGCGTCGAAGTAGTCGCGGAAGGAGGCGGGCGAGGTGCGCGGCTGGCCGAGCCAGAAGGAGGGTTCGACGACGGCGCGGACACCGGCGGCGTACATGGCCTCGTAGTCGTCGGTGGTGCGGGAGGTCATGTGGATGTGGGGGTCGAAGATGCGCATCAGGACTCCTTGCCGTGGGGGTGGTCCGTGCCGGGGGCGGGGGTGACGGACTCGGTCAGGTCCAGGACGCGGTGCAGGTCCTCGGGGACGGGGCGGCCGGCGGCGGTGCGTTCGGCGGCGTAGTCGCCGAGCATGCGGGCGAGTTCGCCATCGCCGCGGGCGCGCCGGGGCAGCTCCGCGACGTGGTCGACGGGGACGCCGGTGAACAGGCACTTCAGCACGGCGTGGCGCCAAGGGTGGGGGGCCAGGTGCCGGGCGGCGTAGGGGCCGACGGCGGCGGTGAGGAGCCGGGTGTCGTTGGTGCGCAGGGCGTCCTCGACGAGCGGGAGGGCATCGGGGCCGGACACGAGGTGGGGCAGGGCGTGCAGGACGGCGCGGCGCTCGTCGGCGGTGCCCTGGAAGTACACGCGGGTCAGGGCGTCGGTGCCGGCGCGGGCCGCGTCGAGGATGAGCACCCGGGCGGCGTCGGCATGCGCGGCACCGCAGCGGCGGCCCGCCTCGGCGAGGCGCAGCTCCCACGCGGAGATGGGCCCGTGGATGCCGGGGTGGGCGGCCGCCTCGTCGAGGGCGTGCTCAAGCCAGGCGCGGGCGTCCGGGTCGAGGTGGGTGCTGAGGTGGTGACGGAGGTCGGCGAGCGTGGGGAGGGTGGGGACGGTGGGGAGGACTGTGTCAGAGGTGGTTCGGCCGGTGTGGGTTCTGGTGCTGGGGGCGTCCTGGGTGCTCTCGGTTCTCGCCGTGGGCGTGGCGCGGGGGTGGGTCATCTGGTGCTGCTCCCTTCAGAGGTGGCGGAGGGAGCGCCGTGGGGTGGCGCGGCCTGCTGGAGGGCCGGAGCGGGGTGGGGCGACGCGGTGGCCGCGGTCCGCTCGGCGTGACGGAGGAACGGCAGGGAGTGGGCTGCGAAGTGCGGGCCGGCGTGGGAGTGGCGGGGCAGTTCGACGACGGTCAGGCCCTGGTAGCCGGTGGCGGCGAGGGCCGCCAGGACCGGTGGGAAGTCGATCTCCCCGTCCCCGAAGGGGAGGTGCTCGTGCACGCCGCGCCGCATGTCCTCGATCTGGACGTGACGCAGCCAGGGCGCGGCGTCCCGCACACAGTCGGCGGGAGATCGGGGTTCGAGGCACTGGCAGTGGCCGATGTCGAGGGTGAGGCCGAGAGGTCCCGGGTCGCCGAGGACGCGGCGCAGATGGTGGAAGTCGGCCAGGGTGGCGAGGAGGTGACCCGGTTCGGGTTCGACGGCCAGCGGGACACCGGCGGAGGCGGCCGCGTCCAGGACGGGGGTGAGGGTCTCGGCGAGCCGCTTCCAGGCGGTGTCCGTGTCGGTGCCGTCCGGGACGACCCCACTGAAGCAGTGCACCGCGTGGGCGCCGAGGTCGGCGGCGACCCGGACCGCCCGGACGAGGAGATCGACGCGGCGAGCCCGGTCGCCGGGGTCCGGGTCCAGCAGGGACGGGCCGTGCTTGCGGCGCGGGTCGAGCACATAGCGAGCACCCGTCTCCACGGTGACGCCCAGGCCGAGCGCGTCCAGCCGGTGCGCGACCCGGCGGGTGCGGGCGGCCAGGCCGGGGGCGAGCGGGTCGAGGTGCATGTGGTCGAGGGTCAGTCCGACGCCGTCGTAGCCGAGGTCGGCGAGGAGGGAGAGCGCGTCGTCGAGCCGGAGGTCGGCGAGACCGTTGGTGCCGTAGCCGAAGCGGAGGGGAGGAAGGACGCCGGGTTGCGTTGCCGACCCGGTCGGCACGGAGGTGGTGCGGCGGTTGCCCGGGACCGCCCCCGGGCCGGAACTCACGTGGGGCGCGGCGGGCGTCACGGGGGCGGCCGGGGCCTGGTGCGTGGCGGTCGCCTCGGAGTCGGTCAGCGCCTGGTGCTCGGAGGTCGGTGCCTGGTGGCCAGCGGTCGCCCCGGAGCCGGTCAGCGCCTGGTGCTCGGAGGTCAGCGCCTGGTGGCCAGCGGTCGCCCCGGAGCCGGTCAGCGCCTGGTGCTCGCAGGTCAGCGCCTGGTGCGCGGCGGGCGTCACAGGGCCGGCCGACCGCGGGGCCGTGGTGGGGCCGCTGTCGGACGCAGGGGCTTCGGGGCTCATGTGACGCTCACCTTCTTGGCGAATCTCGCTCCGAGGGGGGCGAGGGCGGCGATGAGGAGTGCGGTGGCCGTGCCCCTGGAGCGGGAGGCGAGGGTGGCCTGGAGGGGAATCGTGGCGCGGATGCCGGCGCCGACGGCTCGTTGGGTGAGGGGAGGTGACGGGTTGAGGGCGGCGTGGACGTAGGGGCGGGCGGTGGTCGCGGCATAGGCGGCTGCGAGGGCGGTGGTCAGCAGCGCCCCGGGTTGTGGGCCGCCGGGCTCCTGCCGTCCCGGCCGGGCGGCTGGGATGCCCGGCAGGGCAGGAGCGGCTGCTTGCTGTCGGCCTGTCAGGTGCCGTAGGGAGCGGTGCGCGACCACGCGGGTCAGCAGGGCTGTCGTCGCGAGGGCGGCCAGGGGGGCCAGGGGTGAGCCGCCCCGGGCCTCCTGGCGGGAAACCGTCGTGACGGCGATGGTGTGGGTGCCGAGGAGGGCGGCGGACGGCAGGGCCGCTCGGGGGCGGCCGGTGGTGGACGCGGCTCCCAGGAGCAGGTCCAGTCCGCGGGCCGCGCCCATGGCCACCGGTCCGGCCGGTGTGTGCTTCAGGCCGAGGTCGTACGCCCAGACGGTCGCGGCGAGGGGTGCGGCGACGGCCAGGGCGGGGCGGCCGGCGCGGGCGGCCAGGGCCAGTCCGGCTCCGGTCAGGGCGCAGGCCGCCGTGAGTGCGGCGGCGGGCCGGATCCGGCCGGAGGGCAGGGGGCGGTGCGGGCGTTCGACGGCGTCCACGTCGCGGTCCGCCCAGTCGTTGAGGGCCATGCCGGCCTCGTACAGGCAGAGGGAGGAACCGATGGCGAGCAGAGTGCGGGCGTTGGGCGCTGCCCCGGTCGCCGCCGTGCCGGCCAGTGCGTCGCCGGGCACGCTGAACAGGGCAGGGAGGCGGAGGAGTTCCGCCCAGGCGCGGGCTCGGCCCGACCGGGCGGCGTCCCCACAGTGCGCCGTGGCGGCGACGCTCCCGTCCGAGGCGCCGACGCTGACGTCCGAGGCGGCGACGCCCCCGCCCGAGGCACCGACACTCCCGCCCAAGGCACCGACACTCCCGCCCAAGGCACCAACGCTCCCGTCCAAGGCACCGACACTCCCGCCCAAGGCAGCGGCACCGCTGTCTGCGGCGGCACCGCCGGGAGGGCAGGCACGCCGAGTCACCGCGGCTCCCCCGTCCCGTCGCCCGGCCCCGCCGGACCGAGCGCGCGGTCCTCGCGGGCGACCTGCCGTGCGTCGGCCCCCTCGTCCCCGGGCCCCGGCGCCCGAAGGCTCCGCGCGAACCGGATCAGCTCCTCGTACTGTTCGGCCAGGCCCGACGGCCCGTCCCCCACCGGGTCCTTGAAGTAGAAGCCGAGTGCTCCGAGCGGGCCGGACAGCCCCGTCTCGTGCGCGCGTGCGGTGAGGCGGGCGAGGTCGAGGACGAGCGGAGCGGCCAGGGCGGAGTCGCAGCCCTGCCATGTCGTCTGGAGGATCATGCGGGTGCCGAGGAAGCCGTCGAAGGCGATGTGGTCCCAGGCGGTCTTCCAGTCGCCGAGGGAGGGGACGTCGTCGATGTGGACCTCGCCCTCGGGGGTGGTGCCGAGGGTGTCGGCGAGGACGCGTTCCTTGCCGGCGTTCTTGGCGGCCGCGGCGGCCGGGTCGGCCAGGGCCGCGCCGTCGCCGCCGCCCAGCAGGTTGGTGCCCGACCAGGCGCGGACGGTCAGCGCCCGCTGGGCGAACATCGGGCCCAGCACCGAGCGCAGCAGGGTCTGGCCCGTCTTGCCGTCGCGGCCGGCGTACGGGAGGGCGGACGCCTCCGTGAGAGGAGCGAGGGCGGGGTGGTGCAGGCCGGTCGAGGGGGTGAAGTTCACGTAGGGGCAGCCGGCGCGCAGGGCCGCCGCGGCGTACAGGGAGCTCGGCGGGAGGGCGCCGCCGGTGGGGGCGGGTTCCGTGGAGGCCAGGTTCACGACCACCGCGCGGGCCAGGCCGTGCCGTCGTACGAAGTCCTGGATGTCGGTGGCGAACGCGGTGATCAGTCGCTCCGCGTCCCGGGTGTCGCCGGGGAGGGGGCCGCCGGGCCTGATCTCCCGGTCTGCGGCGGCCAGTTCGGCGCTGATGGCGGACGGGAGGCCCGGGGGCAGCACTCCCCCGGCCGCCAGCGCCTCGGCGCGCTTCGGCAGGGGGCAGTCCAGCGTGTCGTGGCCGCCGAAGACGAGGGACGGCAGGGCCGGCAGGCCGCTGCCGGTGAACGGGGGTGTCTCGGTCACCATGCCCGTCGGCGGATGCAGGCCCGCGGTCACGGCGGCGCAGCCCGCCACGGCGGTCGTGGCGACGGAGCCGCGCGCTCCGATCAGCCACACCCCCACACGGGACTCGGAACGGGACGCGGACATCGGCGGCCTCCTTGTCGTACGAGACAGGGACTTCAGTGGGGGCAGGTGAAGACGGCGGGCGGGAGTCCGGCGTCCCCCGCCCGCCGCCGCTCAGTCGCCCTCCGAGACCTTCGAGGGCAGTTCCTTGATCCGGATGTCGCGGAAGGACACCTCGTCCTCGGCTCCGTGGTTCTGGATGCCGAAGTGTCCGTCGACGAGGCTCCGGGCCGGGTCGGTGTTGGTGAAGTCGTTGATCTTCACGCCGTTGAGCCAGACGCGGAGGCGTTCGCCCTCCACGCGGATCTCGTACGTGTTCCACTCCCCCGGCGGGTTCAGCGCGCGGTCGCGCTTGGTGAGATCGGCGGACTTGAAGCCGTACACCGCGCCGGTGGTGCGGTCGGCGGCGTCGGTCGCGTCGATCTGGATCTCGTAGCCGTTGTGCACGGCCGACCACGGGTCGTCCGAGGGCGGGAAGCCCACGAAGACACCGGAGTTGTCGTCGCCGGCCATCTTCCAGTCGAGCTTCAGGGAGTACGACGAGAAGCCGGAGGCGGCGTACCAGAGCATTCCCATGCCGCCCGACGACGTCAGGGTGCCGTCGTCGGACAGGGTGAAGGAGCCCGGGCCGGCCTGCCGCCAGCCGTCCAGGGACGTGCCGTCGAAGAGCGGGCGGTAGCCCGTCTCCGGGCGGCAGTCGGCCTGGGCGTCGCCGATCGCCCAGCGGATCCCGCCCAGCAGGTGCTCGCGGAAGGCGGGTTCGGCGAAGGACTCCTTGGTGTGGCCGCCGCCGGTGTAGAAGGAGCGGCCGCCCTGGTAGTCCTGGCACCAGGCGATCGGGTGGTCGCCCCGCATGGTGCCGCCGGTGTAGGAGGACTCGTCGAGGGAGGCGAGGACGTGGGCCCTCTCCCGGGGGTTGGAGCGGTAGTTGTACCACTCGTCGGTGCGGTTCCAGGCCCGTTCCAGGCCCGAGGTCGCCGGGTGGGCGTGGTCCTCGACGTGGACGGTCGCGGGCTGGATCGCCGGGTGCGACTGGAAGTAGGCGCCGGCGAGGCCGCCGTAGAACGCCCAGTCGTACTCGGTGTCGGCGGCGGCGTGGACGCCGACGTAGCCGCCGCCGGCGCGGATGTAGCCCTCGAAGGCCCGCTGCTGCCTGGCGTCGAGGACGTCGCCCGTGGTCGACAGGAACACCACCGCGGCGTACCGGCGCAGGTTGGACGAGGTGAACGCGCCCGCGTTCTCGGTCGCGTCGACCGTGAAGCCGCCCTGCTCGCCGAGCTGCTGCACCGCGGCGACGCCCTCGGGGATGGAGTCGTGCCGGAAGCCGGCGGTCTTGGAGAAGACCAGGACCCGCTTGCCCGCGGCGTCGTCCTGGGACGAGGCCGGTCCGGAGACGCAGCCCAGGAGCAGGGCCGCGCCCATGATGCCCGTCGCGTATCGGCTGGTTGAGCGCATGTCGGTGTCCTCCCCTCAGCTCGTCGTGAACGTGAAGTCGTCGACGTCGTACAGGGCGCCGGTGCCGCTGCCCTTGAAGACCAGGAAGAGCGTGGTCGTGCCCCTCGGGGCGCGGGACAGGTTGGCGCTGACGTCCTGGAAGGTCTCCCAGCCGCCCGTCACGGGCACGGTCGCCTTGCCGAGCAGGGTGCCCGTGGGGGAGCCGGCGCGGATTTCGAGGGTGCCGCCGGCGCCGCCGGAGGAGATGCGCGCGGTGACCTTCGTGGCGTTGCTCAGGACGTACGGAGTGAAGGAGATCCAGTCGCCGTTGTTGATGTCGCCGACGGTCCGGCCGCCGTGCGCGGTGGCCTTGGTGATGACCGTGACGCCGGAGGAGTCGCCGAAGTGCTCGGCCTGGCGGTGCCGGGGCTGGGTCACGTTCTGGTCGTGCGTGGTGAGCGCGGCCTGGCCGCCGCCTCCGTTGTCGGTGTACTCGGCGTCGAGGACCCCGAAGATGTTGGCGTCCTCGTCGTGGCCGCCGTCGGCGCTGGTCTGGATGGTGCCGGTGCAGCCGTTCGCCGAGGTCAGGGGGTGGCCGTGGGTGTCGTGGCCGAGGATGAAGGTGACCTTGACCTTGGAGCAGTCGATGCGCCGGTCCTCCGGGTCGGTGACCTTCACCTTGAAGGGGACGGCGTCACCGAAGCTGAACAGCTGCCCGTCCTTGGGCGTCTCCAGTACCACGGTGGGCGCGGTGTTGCCGACGACGATCTGCACGCTCGCGTTGCCGGTGCGGCCGGAGGGGTCCTTGACCGTCAGCGTGGCGGTGTAGGTGCCGTTCTTCTTGTAGCGGTACGTGGGGTTGGCCGCGGTGGACGTGCCGCCGTCGCCGAAGTCCCAGCTGTAGGTGAGGGCGTCGCCGTCCTGGTCGCTCGTGCCCGCGGAGGAGAAGCTGACGCGCAGGGGCGCCTGGCCGGAGGTCCTGCTCGCCGCCGCCTGGGCGACGGGCGAGTGGCCGTCGGTGGCGTTCTCGATGCGGTACAGGGCGGAGTGCTCGTCGCCGCCGAACCAGGACAGGCCGTAGTCGAGGACGTACAGCGCCCCGTCGGGGCCGAACGCCGAGTCCATCACCTGGGTGCCGGTCCAGGGCACGTCGTTGATCGACCGCACGGAGCCGTCGGCGTCGCTGGTGATGCGCTTGATCCAGCGGCGGCCGAACTCGGTGGCGAAGAAGTCGCCGTCGTACGCCTCCGGGAACTTCACCGGCGAGTCGAGCGCCGGGTCGTAGTGGTAGACCGGGCCGCCCATCGGGGACTCGGAGCCGGTGCCGAACTCGGGGACGGAGCCGCCGTCGTAGGGGATCCAGGCGGGCTGGGCCGGGGGCAGGTCGGTCAGGCCGGTGTTGTTCGGGGAGGTGTTCTTCGGGGCGGAGCAGTCGAAGGCCGCTCCCGACGCGCCCGTCGCGAAGTCGTAGTCGACGTAGGCGTCGTTGTCGCCGGTGCAGTACGGCCAGCCGAAGTTGCCGGGGCCGGTGACGCGGGCGAACTCGACCTGGCCGGCCGGGCCGCGCGCGGGGTCGGCTGCGCCGGCGTCGGGGCCGTAGTCACCGACGTAGAGGATGCCGGTCTTCTTGTCGACGCTGAAGCGGAACGGGTTGCGGAAGCCCATCGCGTAGATCTCGGGGCGCGTCTTGTCCGTGCCGGGGGCGAAGAGGTTGCCCTCGGGGACGGTGTACGAGCCGTCGGCGTTCACCTTGATGCGCAGGATCTTGCCGCGCAGGTCGTTGGTGTTGGCGGAGGAGCGCTGGGCGTCGAAGGCCGGGTTGCGGTGGGAGCGCTCGTCGATGGGGGTGAAGCCGTCCGACTGGAACGGGTTGGTGTCGTCACCGGTCGACAGGTACAGGTTGCCGGCCGCGTCGAAGTCGATGTCGCCGCCGACGTGGCAGCACAGGCCGCGGGAGGCGGGGACGTCGAGGATCTTCTTCTCGCTGGCGGTGTCGAGGGTGCCGTCGGTCTTCAGGACGAACCGGGAGAGGCGGTTGACCCCGTCGAAGGGGGCGAAGTCGGCGGCGGTGCCGGTCTCGGGGGCGTCGCCCTCGGGGGTGTTCAGCGGGGGCGCGTAGTAGAGGTAGATGAAGCGGTTCTCCGAGAAGCCGGGGTCGACGCCGATGCCCTGGAGGCCCTCCTCGTCGTGGGAGTAGACGTCGAGCTTGCCGGCGAGTTTCGTGTTGCCGGCCGCGTCGGTGAGGCGGAGTTCGCCGTCGCGGGAGGTGTGCAGGACCGAGCGGTCCGGGAGGACGGCGAGCGACATGGGCTCGCCGACCTCCGCCTCGCCCTTGGCGAGGGTGACCTGCTGGAAGTCCTCGGCCGTGATGGCCGGTCCGTCGTCGCCGGCGGCCGCTCCGGCCTGCGGTGCGGTGAGGGTGAGCGAGGCCCCGGCCAGCAGCGCGCCGCTGAACAGCGCGATCGCCTGGCGCAGGCGCCGTCTGTGGGTCTCGGTTCTGGCGGTGCTGGTGGTGCGGTGGTTCCCGTGCACGAATGCCTCCAGAGTGGAGCCGGTGGTACGGGCGGGTGCGTACGCCGGGATGCGCCGTCATCCCGGAGAGCTCACGGAGGGTCAGTTGCCGAACGCTGCGTCGAAGGAGGCCGACGGCGGCTCGAAGTCGAAGGCCTTGAGGCGGGTCAGCGCCTCGGGCGCCCCCTGGAGCCGGTCCATGCCGGCGTCCTCCCATTCGACGGAGATCGGGCCCTGGTAGTCGATGGAGCGCAGCATCCGGAAGACGTCCTCCCAGGGGACGTCGCCGTGCCCGGCGGAGACGAAGTCCCAGCCGCGCCGCGTGTCGCCCCAGGGCAGGTGGGAGCCGAGCCGGCCGTTGCGTCCGTCGAGGCGCTTGCGGGCCTCCTTGCAGTCGACGTGGTAGATCCGGTCGCGGAAGTCCCAGAGGAAGCCGACCGGGTCGAGGTCCTGCCACACGAAGTGCGAGGGGTCGAAGTTCAGCCCGAACGCCGGGCGCCGGTCGACGGCTTCGAGGGCCCGCTGGGTCGTCCAGTAGTCGTAGGCGATCTCGCTGGGGTGGACCTCGTGCGCGAACCGCACGCCCTCGGCGTCGAAGACGTCGAGGATGGGGTTCCAGCGGTCGGCGAAGTCCTGGTAGCCGCGTTCGATCATCGTGTCGGGGGCGGGCGGGAACATGGCGACCAGGTGCCAGATGGCGGAGCCGGTGAAGCCGATGACGGTGTCGACGCCGAAGGCGGCGGCGGCCCGGGCGGTGTCCTTCATGCGCTCCGCGGCCCGCTGCCGGACCCCTTCCGGGTCGCCGTCGCCCCACACCTCACGGGGCACGATCGCCTGGTGGCGTTCGTCGATGATGGCGTCGCAGACGGCCTGTCCGACCAGGTGGTTGGAGATGGCCCAGCACTTCAGGCCGTACTTGTCGAGGAGCTGGTGCCTGGACGCCACATAGGAGGGATCGCTGAGCGCCTTGTCGACTTCGAAGTGGTCGCCCCAGCAGGCGAGTTCGAGGCCGTCGTAGCCGAAGTCGCGGGCCAGGCGGCAGACCTCCTCCAGGGGCAGGTCCGCCCACTGGCCGGTGAACAGGGTGAAGGTGCGCGGCATTCCGGTGGCCTCCTCAGACCGCGATCGGCGTGTAGACGGAGTTCTTCTCGGCGCTCTCCTCGACCGCCGCGAGCACGCGCTGCACCTGGAGCCCGTCGGTGAAGGAGGGTTCGGGGCGGCGGCCCTCGGCGATGGCGTGGACGAGGTCGCGGGCCTGGTGGACGAAGGTGTGCTCGTAGCCGAGGCCGTGGCCCGGCGGCCACCAGGCGTCCAGGTAGGGGTGGTCGGGCTCGGTGACGAGGATGCGGCGGAAGCCCGCCTCCGCGCCCGGCTCCGTGGCGTCGTGGAAGGACAGCTCGTTGAGGCGCTCCAGGTCGAAGGCGAGCGAGCCGCGCTCGCCGTTGAGTTCGATGCGCAGGGCGTTCTTGCGGCCGGTGGCGTAGCGGGTGGCCTCGAAGGAGGCGATCGCGCCGGAGGGGAAGCGGGCCGTGAACAGGGCGGCGTCGTCCACGGTGACCTCGCCGGTGCCGGCGGCCGAGACGGCGGACAGTCCGCTGGTGGCGCCGGTGGGCAGGGGCCGTTGCCGTACGAAGGTCTCCGTCAGCGCGGAGACGCCCGCCAGGGGCTCCCCCACGAGGTACTGCGCGAGGTCGATGATGTGCGCGCCCAGATCGCCGAGGGAACCCGAGCCGGCCTGTTCCTTGCGCAGCCGCCAGGTCAGCGGGAACTCGGGGTCGACCAGCCAGTCCTGGAGGTACGTCACGCGCACGTGCCGCAGCCTGCCGAGGCGGCCCTCGGCGACCATCCGGCGGGCCAGGGCGGTGGCGGGCACCCGGCGGTAGTTGAAGCCGACCATGGCCACCTGGCCGCGCGCGTGGGCCTCTTCGGCCGCCCGGGCCATGGACGTGGCCTCCGCGACGGTGTTGGCGAGGGGCTTCTCGCACAGCACGTGCTTGCCGGCGGCCAGGGCGGCCAGCGCGATCTCGGCGTGGCTGTCGCCGGGGGTGCAGATGTCGACGAGGTCGACGTCGTCCCGTTCGACGAGGGCGCGCCAGTCGGTCTCGACGGACGCCCAGCCGTGCCGGTCGGCCGCCGCCCGCGCAGCGGACCGGTCCCGGCCGCAGATCACGGACTGCACGGGGTTCAGCGGCAGGTCGAAGACGCGACCCGCGGTGCGCCAGCCCTGGGAGTGGGCGGCCCCCATGAAGGCGTATCCGACCATCCCCACCCGCAGGGGTGGCTTGCCTGCCTCGGTCCCTTCTGGCTGCGCTTGCGGCTGTCCCATACGGGTGTCCTCCTCGTCCTGGTCGGGGTGGCGCACGTGGGGGGTGCGGGCGGAACCGGTCACCGGAAGCCGGTGGGCATGTACTGGTCGACGTTGGTCTTGTCGACGACGGCCGAGTAGAGCGTGATGGAGGCGGGGATCTCGAACTCGGCCATGCCGCCGATGCCCTTGCCCTGGCCGAGGGCGCGGGCGAGGTCGATCGCGGAGGCGGCCATGGTCGGCGGGTACAGCACCGTCGCCTTGAGCACGCCGTCGTCCTGCTTGATGGCCTGGAAGGCGGACAGGGCCCCCGCGCCGCCGACCATCAGGAAGTCGTCGCGCCCGGCCTGCTCGATGGCGCGCAGCGCGCCGACGCCCTGGTCGTCGTCGTGGTTCCACAGGGCGTCGAACTTGGACTGGGCCTGGAGCAGCTGGGCCATCTTGGCCTGCCCGGACTCGACGGTGAACTCGGCGGCCTGGCGGGCGACCTTCCTGATGTTGGGGTAGTTCTTCAGGGCGTCGTCGAAGCCCTGGGTGCGCTGCTTGGTGAGCTCCAGGTTGTCCAGGCCGGCCAGTTCGATGACGCGGGCGTCGGACTTCCCCTTGAGCTTCTCGCCGATGTAGTGGCCGGCGTTGAGGCCCATGCCGTAGTTGTCGCCGCCGATCCAGCAGCGGTAGGCCTGCGGGGTGTTGAAGATCCGGTCGAGGTTGACGACCGGGATGCCCGCGCGCATCGCCTTCAGCCCGACCTGGGTGAGGGCCTTGCCGTCGGCGGGCAGCACGACCAGGACGTCGACCTTCTTGTTGATGAGGGTCTCGATCTGGCCGATCTGCTGGGCGGTGTCGTTGGAGCCCTCGGTGATCTCCAGGGTGACGTCGGAGTACTTCTCGGCGCGGCTCTTGGCGTTGTCGTTGATGGCGTTGAGCCAGCCGTGGTCGGCCTGCGGTCCGGCGAAGCCGATGGTGACCTGCTTGCCGGGCTTGTCGTCGGCGGCCGGCTGGTTGTTCCCGGCCGGCTCGTCCTTGGAGTCGGACGGCTCGTTGCTGGTGCACCCCGTGAGGAGGGCACCGGCGGAGACGGCGGCGGCCCCGAAGAGCAGCCCTCTGCGGCTCGTGATCTCTGGCATGGCGGGGGAACCCTTTCCTCAAGTCGTGCTCGCGGTACGGCGCTGGACCAGCACGGCGGCGACGATGATCGCGCCCTTGGCGATCTGCTGGACGTCGCTCTGCAGGTTGTTCAGGGCGAAGATGTTGGTGATCGTGGTGAAGATCAGGACGCCGAGGACGGAGCCGGTGATGGTGCCGCGGCCGCCGGTCAGGAGGGTGCCGCCGATGATGGCGGCGGCGATGGCGTCGAGTTCGTAGAGGTTGCCGTTGGTGTTCTGGCCGGAGCCGGACAGGACGATCAGCAGGAAGGCGGCGATGCCGCAGCACAGCCCGGACAGCAGGTAGAGGTAGAGCCGCTGACGGCGGACGTCGATGCCGGCGAGCCGGGCGGCCTCCGGGTTGCCGCCGACGGCGACCGTGCGGCGTCCGAACGTGGTGCGGTTGAGCACCAGCCAGCCGATGACCGTGACCACGGCGAACACCAGCACCAGCGGCGGGATGCCGAGCACGTAGGCGTCGCGCTCGCCCAGGTCGAGCACCGAGGGCACGGTGACGATCTGCGTCTTGCCGTCGGTGATCTGGAGGGCGAGTCCGCGGGCGGAGGCCAGCATGGCGAGGGTGGCGATGAAGGGCACCATCGCGCCGTAGGCGATGAGCACCCCGTTGACCAGGCCGCAGCCGACGCCGACGACGACCGCCGTGAAGAGGATGCCCGCGAAGCCGTACTCCTGGGTGGCTACGGTCGTGGCCCACACGGAGGCGAGGGCGACGATCGCGCCGACCGACAGGTCGATGCCGCCGGAGACGATGACGAAGGTCATGCCCACGGTGACGACACCGATGACGGACGCCTGGGTGAGGACGAGTTGCAGGTTGCGGGTGTCGAGGAACTCGTCGGGTTTGGTGATGCCGCCGATGAGGACCAGCGCGGCGAGCACGCCGAGCAGGGACAGGGTGCGGACGTCGGCGCGGGCCATCAGGCCGCGCCAGGCCGGGGGCTGGACTGCGGGCACCTTGTCGGTGCTGCTGTCCCGGGGCGGGGAGACGGGCTGCGTCATGACGCCGGGCTTCCTTCCATGACCAGGTCGAGTACGCGGTGTTCGTCGAGTTGGCGCGCGGGTGCCGTGTGGACGACCCGGCCCTCGCGCAGCACCAGGACGCGGTCGGCGAGACCGAGCACCTCGGGCACCTCGCTGGAGACCAGCAGCACGGCGAGGCCCTCGTCCGCCAGCCGGCGGATGACCGCGTAGAGCTCGGCACGGGCGCCGACGTCGACGCCGCGGGTGGGTTCGTCGAGCAGCAGCACCTTGCAGCCGCGCAGCAGCCAGCGGGCCAGGACGGCCTTCTGCTGGTTGCCGCCGGACAGGGTGCGCACCGGCACGGACGGGTTGTCGGGCCTCAGCGACAGCTCGCGGGTGGCGGCGCGGGCGGCGCCGAGTTCGGCGCCCCGGTCGATCCAGCCGCCGCGCGAGAAACGGGACATGGAGGAGACCGACACGTTGCGGGTGACGGACTCCAGCATCAGCAGGGCCTGCGCCTTGCGTTCCTCGGGGGCGAGCCCGAGTCCGGCCCGGACGGCTGCCCGGACGCTGCCCGGCTTCAACGCCCGGCCGTCGACCAGCACCTGACCGGCCGTCGGTTTGCGGGCGCCGTAGACGGTCTCCAGGATCTCTGAGCGTCCCGAGCCGACGAGTCCGGCGAGGCCGACGATCTCGCCCGGCCGCACCTCCAGGTCGAGCGTCTCGAACTCGCCCTGCCGGGACAGCCCTTGGACCTTCAGCACGGGTTCGCCGGGCGGCGGGGAGACGGGCCGGTCGGGGAAGACGTACTCGACGTTGCGCCCGGTCATTAGGGCGACGACCTCACGCGTCGGGGTCGACTTCGCCGGGAGTCCGTTCGCGACGGCCCGCCCGTCCTTCAGGACCGTCACCCGGTCGCCGATGCGGCGGATCTCCTCCAGCCGGTGCGAGATGTAGACGACGGCGACTCCGGCGGCGGTGAGGTCGCCGACGATACGGAAGAGGTTGTCGACCTCGTCCGGGTCGAGGGCGGCGGACGGCTCGTCCATCACGATCAGCCGCACGTCGTGGGAGAGCGCCCGGGCCATGGACACGATCTGCTGCTGCGCCGCGGACAACTCCCCGACGAGCCGGGCCGGATCGATCTCCGCATGGCCGAGTCGCTTGAGCAGCACTGCTGTCGACTCCTTCGCCGCCTTGCCCCGGACGACGAAGCCGGCGGCGGTCGGCTCATGCCCCAGGTGGACGTTCTCGGCGACCGACAGGTGCTCCACCAAGTCGAGTTCCTGGTAGATGGTGGCGATGCCGAGGCGCATGGCGGCGATCGGCGAGCGGAGCGTGACCCCCTCGCCGCGCCAGCGGATGGTGCCGGTGTCGGGCTGGTGGGCGCCGGCCAGGACCTTGATGAGGGTGGACTTGCCGGCCCCGTTCTGGCCGAGCAGGCAGTGCACCTCGCCGGCCAGGACGTCGAGGTCGACGCCGTCGAGGGCCCGGACTCCGGGGAACGACTTGGTGATGCCGGACATGCTGAGCAGCGGTGGTTCTGATGCCATGCGGATTCCCCTTGGCGGGCGGGCCGGTGTCAGGGCGCTTGTCGAACAGGCGTGTTCAGGGCAGGGCAGAACAGGGCGCTGTGCTGGTGAGCCGTGCTGTCGAACAGGACTACGCGGGAGAGAACAGGTGATCGCTGATGAGCCGGGCCGCGCCGGTGACGCCGGCGGCGGGGCCCAACTCGCCTAGGACGATGGGCAGGTTGCCGGTCGCCAGCGGCAGCGACTGGCGGTAGACCTGGGTGCGGATCGCGGCGAGCAGGGTGTGGCCGAGGCCGGTCACCCCGCCGCCGATCACCACCAGGCCCGGGTTGAAGAAGCTGACCAGGCCGGCGATGACCTGGCCGGTGCGGTTGCCGCCCTCGCGGATCAGGTCGAGTGCGGTGGCGTCGCCCGCGGCGGCCGCGGCGGCGACGTCGACGGCGGTGAGAGCGCCGTTCGTCTCCAGCCGCGAGGCCAGTTCGGCCGACAGCCCCTGCTGGGCGGCCTCCGTGGCGTCGCGGGCGAGGGCCGCCCCGCTGAAGTGGGCTTCCAGGCAGCCCCGGTTGCCGCACGCGCAGGGACGGCCGTCGGGCACGGCCTGGATGTGTCCGATGTCGCCGGCGCTGCCCGTCGTACCGCGGTAGACCTCACCGCCGACGACGATGCCGCAGCCGATGCCGGTGCCGATCTTGACGCAGAGGAAGTCGGCGACGGTGCGGGCGACGCCCGCGTGCTGCTCGCCCATCGCCATGAGGTTCACGTCGTTGTCGACCATGACCGGGCAGCCGAGTTCCTGGCTGAGCGCCTCCCGTACGGGGAAGCCGTCCCAGCCGGGCATGATCGGCGGTGCCACCGGGATGCCCTCGGGGAAGCGGACCGGGCCCGGGACGCCGATGCCGGCGCCGTCGAACTCCTCCGCGAGCCCCGAGGCCTTGAGTTTGGCGGCCATGGCCAGGACCTGCTCGAAGACCGCGACGGGGCCTTCGCGCACGTCCATGGGCTGGTTGAGGTGCCCGAGGGTCTCCAGCTCGGCGTTGGTGACGGCGACGTCGACCGAGGTCGCGCCGATGTCGACGCCGAGGAACCGGAGTTCGGGGTTGAGGCGGACGTTGTGGCTGCGGCGGCCACCGCGCGAGGCGGCGAGTCCGTCGGCCACGACCAGACCCGTCTCCAGCAGCCGGTCCACCTCCACGGCCAGCTTGGACCGCGAGAGGTCGATCTGGTCGCCCAGCTGGGCGCGGGAGTTGGGGCCGCCGTCGCGCAACAGCTTGAGCAGCCGGGCCTGGTGGGCGTTTCCGGGTCGTGCGGTCATGCGTCTCACGAGCCCCTCCCCGCCTCGATCGGCCTGTGCGCGCCGGTTTTCCGCCACATCGTGGCTTGCTTTCGGAGGGAACGTAGCAGCGGCTGCCGAGGGTGGGAAGAAGTCGCGCAGGAATTGCCCTCCACTTTTTCCACTCACAGGACAAAGGCGAGGGGTGCGGCCCTTACCTCGCAGGTAATCGACCGTTGGTGCGGGCCCGGGTCAGGCTGGCCTCCGTCCTGGTTGCCCCCTCGGGAGGTCCCGTATGTCCGACGCCCCTGCCCTGCAAGCCCTGTTGCGGGCGGTGCCCTTCGCCGGTGAGCTGGGCATCGCTCTGGAGGAGGCCGCTCCCGCTCGGGTCAGGGCCACGCTCGCCTGGGCCCCGGAGTTGTGCACGGTGGGTGGCACCCTGCACGGCGGCGCGCTGATGGCACTGGCCGACACGGCCGGCGCGGTGTGCGCGTTCCTCAACCTGCCGTCGGGCGCGAGCACCTCGACGGTCGAATCGAAGACGAACTTCTTCCGCGCCGTGCGGTCGGGCACCGTCCACGCCGAGGCGCAGCCCGTGCACGTGGGCCGCTCCTTCATCGCCGTCCGGACGGACCTGCGCGACGAGAACGGCACCCTGGTGGGCCAGACGACGCAGACTCAGGCGGTGCTGACAGCCGGCTGAGGCCGGAGGAGCGCGGCCGATGCGTCCCTGGAACGCGGCCGGTGAGGCCCTAAGAACGCGGCCGACGCGCCCCCGGAACGCGGCCGGTGAGGCCTCAGGAACCCGCCCGCGCGTGGTACGACCGCCGTGTGTGCTCGGTGTGTTCGCGCATCAGCTGGGTGGCCCGCTGCTCGTCCCGGGCGGCGACCGCCGCGATCAGTTCGCGGTGCTCGATCCACGACTGGTGGCCGCGCTGGCGGGCGACGGGCGTGTAGTACCAGCGCACGCGCCGGTCGACCTGCGCGGCGAGTTCGGCGAGGACGGCGTTGCCCGCGAGCTCCATGATCTTCGCGTGGAAGCGGGCGTTCATGGCGACGGCCCCGTCCACGTCGTCGGCCTCGACGGCCTTCTCGCCCTCCGCGCACAGCGCTTCCAGGGCGGCGATGCCGGCGCTGTCCGCGCCCGCCGCCGCGAGCCGGGCGGCCTCGGCCTCCAGCAGCGTACGGACCGTGAGAAGCTGGTCGGCCTCCTCCTCCGTCGGCTCGTGCACGAACGCGCCCTGGGCGGGCCGCAGATCGACCCACCCCTCGGTGTTGAGCCGCTGGAGCGCCTCCCGCACCGGCTGCCGGGAGACCCCCAGATGCCCGGCCAGCTCGCTCTCGACTAGGTGCTGGCCCGGCTGGAGGGCACGGGTGGTGATGAGTTCGAGCAGCGCCTCGTACACGCGGTCGCGCAGCGGACCCGGGCGTTCCAGCTTGGGTACCGCCCCCTGGGGCAGGCCTGTCGACAGCATCGCGGTCCCCCTCCTCGGCAGGGCCGTGCACAGCGCGGCGGAAGCCGGTGTCGCCGCAGAGTCAGTATCGATTGTCTTTCGTCTACAGTCTACGGCGCACAGGAGCCAGGGCTTCCGGGAGTTGACCGCGTCACACCCCGGCGGGCCCGACGGGGGATCAGGGGCAGCGGACGACCTGCCCGGCGTAGGAGAGGTTCCCGCCGAAGCCGAACAGCAGGACCGGGTCGCCCGTCGAGACCTCGCCCCGCTCGACCAGCTTGGAGAAGGCCAGCGGAATGCTCGCGGCGGACGTGTTGCCGGACTCGGTGACATCGCGGGCGACGACGGCGTTCACGGCGCCGATCTTCTCGGCGAGGGGCTCGATGATGCGCAGGTTCGCCTGGTGCAGCACGACGGCGGCGAGGTCCGCGGGCTCCAGTCCGGCCCGCTCGCACGCCCGGCGCGCGATGGGCGGCAGCTGGGTGGTCGCCCAGCGGTAGACGCTCTGCCCCTCCTGGGCGAAGCGCGGCGGCGTGCCCTCGATCCGCACCGCGTTCCCCATCTCGGGCACGGACCCCCACAGCACCGGCCCGATGTCCGGCTCGCCGGCGGCCTCCACCACCGCGGCCCCGGCCCCGTCCCCGACGAGCACGCACGTGCTGCGGTCGCTCCAGTCGGTCACCTCGGACATCTTGTCGGCCCCGATGACCAGCGCCCGGCTCGCGCCCCCCGCGCGGACGGCGTGGTCGGCGGTGGCCAGGGCGTGGGTGAAGCCGGCGCACACGACGTTGAGGTCCATGGTGGCGGCCTGCGGGATGCCCAGGCGGGCCGCGACCCGGGCGGCCGTGTTGGGCGAGCGGTCGACGGCGGTGGAGGTGGCGACCAGCACCAGGTCGATGTCGGCCGGGGTCAGCCCGGCCGCCGCGAGGGCCTTGGCGGCGGCGTGCGCGGCCAGCTCGTCGACCGGCTCGTCGGGTCCGGCGATGTGGCGGGTGCGGATGCCCACCCGGCTCCTGATCCACTCGTCACTGGTGTCCACCATGCCCGCCAGGTCCTCGTTGGTGAGCACCTTGGCGGGCTGGTAGTGGCCGACGGCGGCGATGCGCGAGCCGTTCATGTGGGCGGGTCCCCCTCGTTGCCTTGGGTAGCGGATCCACCAGTCTGATCAGTGACTCGCGGGTACGACGGCAGCCGAGGCGACAGGAAACGGCCGCCCGCGTTGTCGGCTTCCATCAGCGCCCGGGACGCCCGGCCGGCCGTCGGACCCCTAGCCGGTGAACAGCTGCGTCGCCTTGCGGACGAGTTCGTACAGACCGTAGGCGAGCGGCACGCCCACCCACGTCCAGGCGAAGGCGATCAGCCACCGCCGGTCCGGGCTAGGCGGACTCTGACTGCTGGGGCTGGACATGCGCTGCCTCCTTCGGTGCCGGGATGTGGTGACGCGGGTGGACGGGCCGGACGAGTTCGTTGGCGACGAAGCCGACGACGAGCAGCCCGATCATGATGACGAACGACATGCCGTACAGGGACGCGCCGTGCCGGCCCGCCTCCTCCTGCCGGTCGGCGATCCAGTTCACGATCAGCGGGCCGAGGACCCCGGCCGTGGACCAGGCGGTGAGCAGCCGCCCGTGGATGGCCCCGACCTGGTGTGTACCGAACAGATCCTTCAGATATGCCGGAATGGTCGCGAATCCGCCGCCGTAGAAGGAGAGGATGACCAGCGCGCACAGGATGAACAGCGGCTTGGAGGTGTCGCCGAACAGGGCGATGAGCGCGTACATCAGCGCGCCGGCGCCGAGGTAGACGCGGTAGATGTTCTTGCGGCCGATCAGGTCGGAGGTCGACGACCAGCCGATGCGGCCGGCCATGTTCGCGGCCGACAGCAGCGCGACGAAGCCGGCGGCGGCCGTCACGGACACGGGTGTGGAGGTGTCCGCGAAGAAGTCCGTGATCATCGGGGCGGCCTTCTCCAGGATGCCGATGCCGGCCGTGACGTTCATGCAGAGCACGATCCACAGGCACCAGAACTGCGGGGTGCGGACGGCCTGGTTCGCGGAGACCTGCGGGCCGGTGGCAGCCGGCCGCGCAGGTCCCCGCGACTGCGGGGCACTGCCCGGAACCCGGACCAGGAGCACACCCAGCAGCATGAAGACCGCGTACGACAGGCCGTGCACCAGGAAGGCGAGCGCGATGCCGGAACTGTCGCCGCCGAACGACTCCAGCATCTGCGCCGACCAGGGCGAGGCGATGAGCGCGCCGCCGCCGAAACCCATGATGGCGATGCCGGTGGCCATGCCGGGCCGGTCCGGGAACCACTTGATCAGGGTGGAGACGGGCGAGATGTAGCCGATGCCGAGGCCGATGCCGCCGACGAAGCCGTAGCCGAAGACGATCAGCCAGTACTGCTCCAGGGCCGCGCCCAGCGCGGAGAGCAGGAAGCCGGACGAGAAGCAGACCAGGGCGACCGTCATCGCCCAGCGCGGGCCGTTGCGCTCCACGAGCGTGCCGCCGAACGCGGCGGACAGGCCCAGCATGACGATGCCCAGCTGGAAGGGCAGCGCGCTCTGCGTGCCGCTGAGGCCGAGCGCGGACTCCAGGGGCGGCTTGAACACGCTCCAGGCGTAGGCCTGGCCGATGGAGAGGTGGACGGAGAGCGCGGCGGGCGGGACGAGCCAGCGGCTCCAGCCCGGCGGTGCGACGGGGGGACTCATGAACCCGGAACGGTAAGCACCCGCACGGGAGTTGAGAAGGCGGCGCGTCGACCGTATGCGGTGAGCGGTATCCGGCATGCGCCGAACGGTCGGCGCGCGGACCCTTGCCGCCCCAACCTCCATACTGTAGACAATATTTCGTCGACAGAGTCTCGGCAGTTCCTCGGTACCCTCGACCGAACGGAGCTCCCTCGTTATGAAAGTCGCAGTTCTCGGCGCCGGTGCCATCGGCGCCTACGTCGGCGCCGCGCTCCACCGCGCGGGCGCCGACGTGCATCTCATCGCCCGTGGACCGCATCTGGCGGCCATGAGGCGGCACGGAGTCCGAGTGCGCAGCCCGCGCGGCGACTTCACCGCGCACCCCCACGCGACCGACGACCCGGCCGAGGTCGGCCCGGCCGACTACGTCTTCCTGGGCCTGAAGGCCAACGCGTACGCGGCGTGCGGGCCGCTGATCGCGCCGCTGCTGCACGGCACCACGGCCGTCGTGGCGGCCCAGAACGGCATCCCCTGGTGGTACTTCCACCGGCACGGCGGCCCGTACGACGGCCACCGGATCGAGAGCGTGGACCCGGACGGCGCGGTCAGTGCGGTGCTCGCGCCCGAACGGGCCGTCGGCTGCGTGGTCTACGCGGCCACCGAGCTGGAAGGGCCCGGTGTCGTACGGCACTTGGAAGGCACCCGGTTCTCCATCGGCGAGCCCGACCGCAGCCGCTCGGCGCGCTGCGAAGCCTTCAGCGAGGCCATGCGGGCGGGCGGCCTGAAGTGCCCGGTCGAGCCGGACCTGCGGGGCGACATCTGGGTCAAGCTGCTCGGCAACATCTCCTTCAACCCGATCAGCGCGCTGGCCCGCGCGACCATGCGGCAGATGTGCCTGCACGGCGGCACCCGCCGGGTCATCGAGATCATGATGACCGAGACGCTCGCGGTGGCGAACGCCCTCGGCTGCGAGGTCGGCGTCTCCATTGAGCGCCGGCTCGCGGGCGCCGAGCGGGTCGGCGACCACCGCACCTCCACGCTCCAGGACCTGGAGCGCGGCAAGCCGCTCGAACTCGACGTGCTGCTCGCGGCGGTCGTCGAACTGGCGGAGATCACCGGCGTGGAGGTGCCCACCCTGCGCACCGTGCACGCCATCTCGGACCTGCTCGCGCTGAGGAGCGCCGCATGAGCAAACGCGATCGAACCCCGAAGACCTACACACGGCTCACCCATCCGCTGGTGAGGGACTCGCGCGACGAGCCCTTCCGCCGGGCGACCTGGGACGAGGCCCTGGACCGGGCCGCCCGGGGCCTGTCGGCGGCGCGCGGCGCCTTCGGGATGTTCTCCTGCGCCCGCGCCACCAACGAGATGAACTACGTGGCGCAGAAGTTCGCCCGGGTCGTCATGGGCACCAACAACGTCGACTCCTGCAACCGCACCTGCCACGCCCCGAGCGTGGCGGGCCTGTCGGCGGCGTTCGGCTCGGGCGGCGGGACGTCGTCGTACGAGGAGATCGAGCACACCGACGTCATCGTGATGTGGGGCTCCAACGCCCGGTTCGCGCATCCGATCTTCTTCCAGCACGTGCTGAAGGGGATCAGGAACGGCGCCCGGATGTACGCGGTCGATCCGCGCCGCACCTCGACCGCCGAGTGGGCGGAGAGCTGGCTCGGGCTGAACGTCGGCACGGACATCCCGATGGCGCACGCGATCGGACGCGAGATCATCCACGCGGGGCTCGCCAACGAGGCGTTCATCGCGCGGGCGACCACCGGTTTCGAGGAGTACAGGGCCCTGGTCGAGCCGTGGACGCTGTCGCTCGCGGAGAAGGTGACGGGCGTCCCGGCGGCGGCGATCCGCGAGCTGGCGCACGCCTACGCCCGTGCCGAGCGCGCCCAGTTGTGCTGGACGCTCGGCATCACGGAGCACCACAACGGCACCGACAACGTCCGCGCCCTGATCAACCTGTCCCTGCTCACCGGGCACGTCGGCCGCTACGGCTCGGGGCTCCAGCCCCTGCGCGGCCAGAACAACGTGCAGGGCGGCGGCGACATGGGCGCGATCCCCAACCGCCTCCCCGGCTTCCAGGACATCCTCGACCCGGATACCCGGCTGAAGTTCGAGTCGGCCTGGGACACCGTCATCCAGCCGCACTACGGCATGAACCTCACGGAGATGTTCGAGGCGATGGAGGACGGCTCGCTCAAGGCCGTCTACTGCATCGGCGAGAACCCGGCCCAGTCGGAGGCGGACAGCGAGCAGGCCGTACGGCGCCTGAAGGCGCTGGACTTCCTGGTCGTCCAGGACATCTTCCTCACCAAGACGGCGGAGCTGGCGGATGTCGTCCTGCCCGCCACGGCCGGCTGGGCGGAGACCGAGGGCACGACCACCAACAGCGAGCGGCGCGTCCAGCGTGTCCGCAGGGCCGTCACCCCGCCCGGCGAGGCCCGCGAGGACATCGACATCCTCTGCGACCTCGCCGCCCGCCTCGGGCACGACTGGAAGTACGCCGACGCCGAGACCGTGTGGAACGAACTGAGGTCGGTCTCGCCCGACCACCACGGCATGACGTACGAGCGCCTGGAGGAGCACCAGGGCATCCAGTGGCCCTGCCCCAGCACCGACGGTCTCGAACCGACTTACCTCCACGGCAGGTTATGGGAGACCGACCCGGCGAGGCGCGGGCGGCTCGCGCCCTTCGGGATCGTGCAGCACGACCCGCCCGTGGACCTCACCGACGAGCGGTACCCCATCCGGCTCACCACCGGGCGGCGACTCGACTCCTACAACACCGGCGTGCAGAGCGGCGGTTACGCCTCTCCGCTCCGGCGCGGCGAGTACATCGAGCTGAGCCCGGAGGACGCCGAGCGCTACGGGGTCGTCGTCGGCGAGGAGGTCCAGGTCACCTCGCGGCGCGGGTCGGTGACCGCGCCGGTGTGGGTGGACCCGGCGCTGCGGCCCGGGCTCGCCTTCATGACCATGCACTTCCCGGACGAGGTGGACACCAACGCGCTGACGATCGAGGCGAACTGCCCGATCGCGGGGACGGCGGAGTTCAAGGCGTCGGCGATCCGGATCGAGAAGCTGCCCATCGCGACCATCGTGGGGTGACGCACTGTGGACCTGCACTTCGGCGACAGCAAACCGACGGACGAGGAACGGGCGGCCGTGGACGCCCTGCTGGGGCCTCCCGAGTCGTCCTGGGAGGGCGCCGACCGCTCCGACGCGGACCTGAGGTGGGCCCGTGGCGGACGCGCGGCCCGCGACCGCCGCGACCTGCTGTTGCCGGGGCTGCACGCGATCAACGACCGGGTCGGCTGGATCAGCGACGGCGCCCTCGACTACCTGTGCCGGCGGCTGACGGTGCCGCCGGCGGAGGCGTACGGGGTCGCCACCTTCTACGCCATGTTCTCCGTCAAGCCGCGTCCGGCGACCGTGCTGCACGTCTGCACGGACCTGGCGTGCGCGGCGGCCGGGGCACCGGAGCTGTGCGCCGGGATCGAGGAGCGGCTCGGCCTCGGCAGCGGCGTCAGTGTCGAACGCAGTCCATGCCTCGGCCTGTGCGAACGCGCCCCGGCCGCGCTCGCGATCAAGGCCGGGGATCCGGTCCGTACGGCGGTGTCGGCACCGGCGACCGTCGAGGAGGCCGTCCTCGCCGCGAGCGCCCCCGACTCCGCGCCGGAGGAGCCCCCGGCCGCGCTGGCGGTGCCGCAGGCCGGTCAGGACGGCCTGACGCTGCTGCACCGCGTCGGCGTGGTCGACCCGGCATCGCTCGACGACTACCGCGCCCACGGCGGCTACACCGCCCTGCGC
Organism: Streptomyces lomondensis; assembly: GCF_014651035.1. Taxonomy (GTDB): domain Bacteria; phylum Actinomycetota; class Actinomycetes; order Streptomycetales; family Streptomycetaceae; genus Streptomyces; species Streptomyces lomondensis. The sequence goes on along the minus strand of NZ_BMWC01000003.1, from coordinate 190,657 downwards.
CGGGCCTTCGAGCTGGGCCCGGCGGGGGTCATCCGCGAGGTCACCGACTCGGGCCTGGCCGGGCGCGGCGGCGCCGCCTTCCCCACCGGCCGCAAGTGGCAGGCCACGGCCTCCCAGCCGGACCGTCCGCACTACCTGGTCTGCAACGCCGACGAGTCCGAGCCGGGCACCTTCAAGGACCGCGTGCTGATGGAGGGCGACCCGTACGCGCTGGTCGAGGCGATGACGATCGCCGGGTACGCGACCGGCGCCCACCAGGGCTACCTGTATCTGCGCGGCGAGTACCCGCGCGCCCTGCACCGGCTGGAGCACGCGATCGCCCAGGCACGCGCGCGGGGCCTGCTCGGCGACGACGTCCTCGGCCAGGGCTACGCCTTCGACATCGAGATCCGGCGCGGTGCGGGCGCCTACATCTGCGGTGAGGAGACGGCCCTGTTCAACTCCATCGAGGGCTACCGGGGCGAGCCCCGCTCGAAGCCGCCGTTCCCCGTGGAGAAGGGCCTGTTCGGCAAGCCGACGGTCGAGAACAACGTGGAGACGCTGGTCAACGTCCTGCCGATCCTGACCATGGGCGCCCCGGCCTACGCGGCGATCGGCACGGAGCGGTCCACCGGTCCCAAGCTGTTCTGCGTGTCCGGGACCGTGGAGCGGCCGGGTGTCTACGAGCTGCCGCTCGGCGCGACGCTGGGCGACCTGCTCGCCCTCGCCGGGGTGCGGGACGGGCTGCGGGCAGTGCTGCTCGGCGGGGCCGCCGGCGGTTTCGTCCGGGCCGACGAGCTGGACATCCCGCTCACCTTCGAGGGCACGCGCGAGGCCGGCACGACCCTGGGCTCGGGGGTCGTGATGGCCTTCGACGACAGCGTGCCCCTCCCCCGGCTGCTGCTGCGCATCGCGGAGTTCTTCCGCGACGAGTCGTGCGGCCAGTGCGTGCCCTGCCGGGTCGGGACCGTACGGCAGGAGGAGGCGCTGCACCGGATCGCGGAGCGCACGGGTGCCGCCGCCGCGGGCGACATCGCCCTGCTCAGGGAGGTCGGCCGCGCGATGCGGGACGCCTCGATCTGCGGTCTCGGGCAGACCGCGTGGAACGCCGTGGAATCCGCCATCGACCGTCTGGGGGCGTACGAATGACCGTCACACCGCTGGGGATCCCGCGCCGCCTGCTGGAGTTCACGATCGACGGCGAACAGGCCCGGGTCCCCGAGGGCTCGACCATTCTGGACGCCTGCCGGGCGGCCGGGAAGGACATCCCGACCCTGTGCGAGGGCGACACCTTGCGGCCGAAGAACGCCTGCCGGGTCTGTGTCGTGGAGGTCGAGGGGTCCCGCACCCTCGTCCCGGCCTGCTCCCGCAAGGCCGAGCCGGGCATGGAGGTCCGCACCGGCACCGAGCGGGCCCGGCACAGCCGGAAGATCGTCCTCGAACTGCTCGCGTCCTCCGTCGACCTGTCGACGACACCCCGGGTCGCCGAGTGGCTCAAGGAGTACGAGGCGAAGCCCGACCGCTTCGGCCCGGACGCGGCCCGCCTGAACGAGGAACCGAGGGTCGACAACGACCTGTATGTGCGCGACTACGACAAGTGCATCCTCTGCTACAAGTGCGTCGACGCCTGCGGCGACCAGTGGCAGAACACCTTCGCGATCTCGGTCGCCGGGCGCGGTTTCGACGCCCGGATCGCCGTGGAGCACGACGCCCCGCTGACCGACTCGGCGTGCGTGTACTGCGGCAACTGCATCGAGGTGTGCCCGACGGGCGCGCTGTCCTTCAAATCCGAGTTCGACATGCGCGCGGCGGGTACGTGGGACGAGTCGCGGCAGACGGAGACGACCACGGTGTGCGCGTACTGCGGAGTGGGCTGCAACCTGACGCTGCACGTGCAGGACAATGAGATCGTGAAGGTCACCTCGCCGCACGACAACCCGGTGACCCACGGCAACCTCTGCATCAAGGGCCGCTTCGGCTACCAGCACGTACAGAACCGGGACTGATCAGGCATGGGACGAGTCACGGAACGACGCAAGGTGCTCCGCATCCGCGACGGGGCGGGCTCCAGCCGCCCGGACACGCTCGTCGCCGAGGAGCCCCTGGAGATCAGACTGAACGGCAAGCCCCTGGCGATCACCATGCGCACGCCGGGCGACGACTTCGCGCTGGCGGCGGGCTTCCTGGTGAGCGAGGGGGTGCTGGGCGGGCAGCGGGACCTGCGGAACATCGTCTACTGCGCGGGAGCCACGGCCGACGGCTCCAACACGTACAACGTGGTCGACGTGCAGACGGCCCCGGACGTGGTGATCCCCGACATCACGCTCGAGCGCAACGTCTACACGACGTCCTCGTGCGGCCTGTGCGGCAAGGCGTCGCTGGACGCGGTCCGCACGACGGCCCGCTGGCCCGTCGCCGACACTCCCCCGGTCCGGCTCACTCCCGAGCTGCTGGCGAGCCTGCCCGACCGGCTGCGCGCGGCCCAGCGGGTCTTCGACCGGACCGGCGGCCTGCACGCGGCGGCCCTGTTCTCGGAGGAGGGCGAGCTGCTGGACGTCCGAGAGGACGTGGGCCGGCACAACGCGGTCGACAAGCTGGTGGGCCGCGCCCTGCAGAACGGGGAGCTGCCGCTGTCGCGAGTGATCCTGCTCGTCTCGGGCCGGGCCTCCTTCGAGCTGGCGCAGAAGGCCGTGATGGCCGGCATACCGGTCCTCGCTGCCGTGTCGGCGCCGTCCTCGCTGGCGGTGGACCTGGCCGCCGAGACGGGCCTGACGCTGGTGGGCTTCCTGCGGGGCAGCTCCATGAACGTGTACGCGGGTGAGGACCGCATCGCTCTGCGGGCCGCGGCCGCACAGGGCTGACCAGGTCCTTCCGCGACACGGCGGCGGGGCCCCGACCGGCGGGGAGCGCCCCCTGCGCCGCAGGGGCCCCGTCTCGGCCTGACCGGGGCCAGGCTCGTGATCGACACCTGGGCGAGATCAGTCCGCCGTGCCGGCGCCGTCAGTCCGCCGTGCCGGATATCCGCAGCAGCATCCCCGTGAACTGCTCCCGCTCGGCCGCCGACAGCGGGGCGAGCAGCTCGTCGTTGGCGGCGCGGGCCGCCTTCTCGCAGCGCTTCAGCAGCCGGGCCCCCCGCGCGGTGAGGGACACCGCGTTCTTGCGGCGGTCCTTCGGGTCCGGCTCGCGGATCACCAGGCCGGCCGACTGGAGGTCGTCGAGGATGCCGACCAGGTCCTTGGGGTCGAGCCGGATCCCGCGGCCGAGGTCGGCCTGGGCGACGGGTGCGAGGTCCCGGACGGCGGACAGCACCACGTGGTGCCACATCCGCATGTCCTCCTCGGCCAGCGCCTCGGCCACCAGGGCCCGGCCGCGGGCGGCGGCGCGGCCGAGCAGCCAGCTGGGCAGGGAGCGGATCGCGGGGAGGGGAGCTTCCGACATGGCCGCAGCCTAACCAAGAAATCGTTGGTTCTCCCTATGATCCTCCTATACCGTTGGGCACCCCAACGAATCCGTTGGGATCACCAACGACCCCGGAGGTGCGATGCGCCGCGTCCGCTACGAATCCCGAGGCGGCCCCCTGTTCGTGGAGGAGGCGCCGCTCCCCGAGCCGGGCCCCGGAGAACTGCTCGTGCGCGCGGAGGCGATCGGTGTCACGCTCCCGGTCGTGCGCAAGGTCACCGAGGCGGCGGAGCCGGTCCCGCTCGGCGGCGAGATCGCCGGGGCGGTCACGGCCGTCGGCGAGGGCGTGACCCGCTTCGGCACCGGCGACCGGGTGACGGGGCTCTGCCTCGGCCACGGCTACGCCGACTTCGCGCTGCTGCACGAGGCCATGGCCTCCCCGGTCCCGGCGGACGCGGGCGCGGTCGAGGCGGTCGCCCTGGTCCGCAGCGGCCTGGTCGCCCTCGGCGCCCTGGAGGCGGCGCGCCCCGAGCCGGGCGAGGCGGCCCTCGTCACGGCGGCGGCGAGCGGCGTCGGCCATCTGGCCGTGCAGCTGGCCAGGACACGCGGCGCCGGACGGGTCGTGGGCGCCGTCTCCGACCCGGCGAAGGCCGACTTCGTCCGGAGCCTGGGCGCCGACCACGTCGTCACGTACGGCGACGACAGCTGGGGCACGCCGGTCGACTACGCCCTGGACGCGGTCGGCGGCGAGCTGCTCACCCCGGCCCTCGCCGCTCTCGCCCCGGAAGGGCGGCTCGTGGCGTTCAGCTCGGGCGGGGGCACGATCCAGGCGTACGACCTCCTCGTGGGCGCCAAGTCGGTGATCGGTTTCCAGATGGCCCGTGTCGCCCGCGGGAAGCCGGAGTTGTACGAGCAGTGGCGCGGGGAACTGTGGCGGCTGTTCGCGGCGGGCGAGATCCAGCCGGTCGTCCACGGGGAGTTCGCCCTGGAGGACGCGGCGAAGGCGCACGGGGAGATCGAGGCGCGGTCCAACCTCGGAAAGGTCGTGCTGATCCCCTGACGCACGCTTCTTGTGGGGGGTCTGTGAGGCCAAGTACCGTCTGTGGCCCACACATTGGACGTGGGATGTCCGAATGACCGGATGTCTGTTCCCATGTCCCGGTGGTCCAGCCGACAGACGCATGAAGGGCAGGTCGCACCATGCCGGCACGTCTTCGCGCACGTCTGAGATCCACCCTGACAGCCGTCCTCGCCGCCGCGGCGCTGCTCGCGCCCACCGGCCCGGCCCATGCCCGACCGACCACAGCCTTACCGGAGTTCGAGCAACAGGTCCTCTTCAAGGCCGCCCAGGACCCCGGCTACGCCTGCTTCCGGATCCCGGCGATCGTGCGGACCACGTCCGGCACGCTGCTCGCCTTCGCCGAGGGCCGGGTCCTCAACTGCGGTGACGCGGCCGACATCGACATCGTCCTCAAGCGCTCCACCGACGGCGGCCGCACCTGGGGCCCGCTCCAGGTCGTCAACGAGGGCGCCGGCGACACCCACGGCAACCCCGCGCCCCTCGTGGACCGCAGGACCGGCCGGATCCTGCTGGCCGAGACGTACAACACCGGCCGTACGGACGCCGGGAACTGCTCGATCCCCTGCGACCGCACCCCGCATCTCCAGTACAGCGACGACGACGGCCGGACCTGGTCCGAGCCGCGCGACCTGAGCGACGAGATCCTGCCCGACCACTGGAACTCCTGGTACGCCACGGGCCCCGTGCACGGCATCCAGCTGACCCGCGGCAAGCACGCGGGGCGGCTGGTGTTCGGCGTCAACACCGAGACGTGGAACGGCAGCCGGGTCTCCGCGAACCACGCCGCACTCATCGTCAGCGACGACGGCGGCGACCACTGGCGGGTCGGCGCCACCGACTCCTGGCCCATTGCGCAGGACGGCACGTTCCGGCAGAAGCCGTCCGAGGTGACGCTCACCGAACGCGCCGACGGGGCCGTCCTCGTCAGCGGCCGGGAACAGGACGGCACCGACCTGGGCCACCGTTCCCAGACCTTCAGCCTGGACGGCGGCGACAGCTTCGCCACGCCCTTCCGCGCTCTGCCGGACCTCTACACCCCGCAGGTCCAGGGCGCGACGCTGCGCCTCGGCGACCGCATGCTGCTGTCCGCCCCGGCGGACCCCGACCGGCGCCGGACGATGATGGTCCGCTCCTCCTACGACGGCGGGCGCACCTGGGAGAGCGTGGACCGGGGCACGGTCGTCACGAGCGACTGGTCCGGCTACTCCGACATGGCGGCGGTCGACGGCACGACCGTGGGGCTGCTGTACGAGGGCGGCGCGGTCGACGCGCGCGACGAGATCCGCTTCGCACGCTTCACCGAGGACTGGCTGAAACCCCGCCGGGGCGCCGACCCGACCACCCGCGACGCCGCGGCGGGCGCCAAGCCGGCGGCGGTGCTCGGCGGGGCCGGGCGGACGGCCGGCGTCCGCGGCAGCGCGCTCTCCTTCGACGGCACCGACGACGCCGTACGCCTGCCGTACCGGTCCCGGCTGCCGCTCGGGGAAGGGGACTTCACGGCGTCGCTGTTCTTCCGCTACACGGCCACGGCCGGCGAGCAGCCCTTCCTGTGGATGGGCGGCATCGGCAGCACCCAGCCGCAGATCTGGCTGCGCGGGGAGCCGGCGAGCGACCGGGTCCGGGCGCTGATCACCACCCGCTCGGGTGCGGCGACCGTCCGGTCGGCGTCGGTGTGGACCAGCGGCGCCCACAACGACGGCCGCTGGCACCACCTGGTGCTGCGCCGCGGCGCAGGACAGCTGACGCTCTTCCTCGACGGCGAGGCGCTCAGCACCGCGGACGTGCCGGGCTCGGTCAGCCGCAACTCCCCGTTCGGCGTGCACATCGGCCAGCGCATGGACAGCCGGGCGTACCTCACGGGGGCGATCGACGACGTCCGTGTGTGGAACCGGGCCCTGTCCGACGAGGAGTTGGCCTCCGGCGCCCGGGGCGCCGCCTCCCGGGGCACGGTCCTGTGGCTGCCCATGGACCAGGTGAGCGGCAGCAACTAACGTCACGGGGCGTGCCCGACGACGCAGACGCAACACGAGCACGGCAGCGCACGGGAACCGGGATCGGCCTGCTGCTGGTCCTGGTTCTCGGGGCCGCGCTGCTCATCGCCCTGCCGGGGGACGAGAGTCCGGACGGCGACGGCGCCTGTGCGGCGCGCACGGTCGGCTCATGGCGGGCGGACGACGGCCTCACCGCCGAGTTCGCCCGCTACGGCGACGACGCGTCCCGCACCGACGACTGGACCGGCGGCGACGGCACCCACTCGGTGCGGCTGCCGGACGGCCGGGTGCTGTGGCTGTTCTCGGACACCTATCTGGGCCGGGTGTACGGCCCGCCCAATCCGCACGGCGAGTCCTACGCCTGGCGGGACACCACCGCCCCGCTGGTGCGCAACTCGGCCGTGCTGATGCGCGACGGACGGCTGGAGACCACCCTGCCCGCCCCGCTCTTCGCCGACCCGGCGCCGAACCAGTGGCGCTGGCCGGTCGCCGCCCGCGTCGAACCCCGCTCCCCCGGCTCCTCGGAGCAGGTCGTCCGGGTGCTGCTGTGGGTGCGCACGGCCGGCCCGTCCCCGTGGATCTACGGCGTGCCCACCGCCACCGAGGTCGCCACGCTGTCCCTGCCCGGCCTGCGCCTGGAGTCGGTCGTCAAGGTGCTCGACCAGCAGCTGGTCCCCGACCCGTCCCGGCGCGTGCTGTTCGGCACCACGCTGGTGGAGGAGGACGGCTGGACGTACGTCTTCGGCGGCGACGACCGCCGGGCCGCCTCCCGCCCGGCCTCGTACGCGTACGTGGCCCGTGTGCCCCAGGGCCGGCTCGCCGATCCGTCGGCCTGGCAGTACTGGAGCGGTTCGGCGTGGGTGCCCGGCGCCCGCCCCCGGCCGGTGCTCGGGGACGGGCAGCGCACGGGCGTGGGCAGCGCGTTCTCGGTCGTCCGGGACGGCGGGACGTACGTGCTGTTCACGATGGCCGCCGGCACCAAAGGGCTGACGACGGTGGCGTCGTACTGGGCCTGTTCCCCGGAGGGGCCGTGGCACGGGCCGGCGAAGGAGTTCAGCCCGTCGCTGCCGCCGGGGCAGGTGGCCGCCTACAACCCGCAGGCGCATCCGGTGCTGAGCCGTGCCGGGCGTCTCGTGCTGAGCTACGACGTCAACTGGCTGGAGACGACGGGCGCCGCCGCCCAGCTCAGCCGGAACGTGTCCCTGTACCGACCGCGGTTCGTGACGCTGCGTCTGACCCCCGCGGGGTGACGTCCGCCGGCGGGTCCTGCGCGCGCCGCTTGGCGATCACCGCGCACACGATCAGCTGCATCTGGTGGAAGAGCATCAGCGGCAGCACGGCGAGCGCCGCCTGCGGGCCGAACAGGACGCTCGCCATGGGCAGTCCGGAGGCGAGGGACTTCTTCGAGCCCGCGAACTGGATCGCGATCCGGTCCTCCCGGCCGAAGCGCAGCGCCTTGCCGCCGTACCAGGTCAGCAGGAGCATCACGGCGAGGATCAGCGCCTCGACGGCGAACAGCCCGCCGAGGCGCGCGGGGCTGACCTGGTGCCAGATGCCCTGGACCATGCCCTCGCTGAACGCCGTGTAGACGACGAGGAGGATCGAGCCGCGGTCCACGAGTCCCAGGGCCTTCTTGTGGCGGGTGACGAAGCCGCCGATCCAGCGGCGCAGCAGCTGCCCGGCGAGGAACGGCACGAGCAGTTGCAGGACGATCTCCAGCAGCGAGTCGGCGGAGAACCCGCCGCTGCTGCCGAGCAGCGAGGCCGCGAGCAGCGGGGTGGCGATGATGCCGACGAGGGAGGAGAAGGAGCCCGCGCAGATCGCGGCGGGCACGTTGCCGCGGGCCATCGAGGTGAAGGCGATCGACGACTGCACGGTCGACGGGACCAGTGTGAGGAAGAGCAGGCCCTGGTAGAGCGGGTGCGTCAGGATCACCGGCACCAGCCCGCGGGCCGCGAGGCCCAGCAGCGGGAAGATCACGAAGGTGCAGGCCAGGACCGTGACGTGGAGCCGCCAGTGGCGCAGGCCGTCCAGCGCCTCACGGGTGGACAGCCGGGCGCCGTAGAGGAAGAACAGGAGGGCGATCGCCGCCGTGGAGGCGCCGGAGGAGACATCGGCGGCCGTCCCGCGCGCCGGGAGCAGTGCGGCGAGGCCCACCGTCCCGAGGAGCAGCAGGATGTAGGGGTCGATCGGCAGCCGGCTCGGCCAGCGCAGGCGTTTCACGGTGCTCCACTTGCTTGGTACGTCGGTCGGTCCCGGGGCCGGAACGGCCCCCTTCCATCCTGCTCCCCCAGTCGGCGATCGGGAATCCCGTATGCCGCTCTCACTGCTATCGCATACCGCGATAACCTGGGCTCATGTACGACCCCTCCCATCTGCGCACCTTCCTGTCGGTGGCGCAGACGCTGAGCTTCACGCAGGCCGCGCGGCGGCTCGGGCTGCGGCAGTCGACGGTCAGCCAGCACGTACGGCGGCTGGAGGACGCGACGGGGCGGACGCTGTTCACCCGGGACACGCATTCGGTGGAGCTCACCGAGGACGGCGAGGCCATGCTCGGTTTCGCGCGCCGGATCCTGGAGGTGCACGAGCAGGCGGCGGCGTTCTTCACGGGCACCCGGCTGCGCGGCCGGCTGCGCTTCGGCGCCTCGGAGGACTTCGTGCTGACCCGGCTGCCGGAGATCCTGGAGGGCTTCCGGCACGAGCACCCGGAGGTCGACCTGGAGCTGACGGTGGAGCTGTCGGGCACGCTGCACGAGCAGCTGGCCGCCGGGAAGCTGGACCTCGTCCTGGCCAAGCGGCGCCCGCAGGACCCGCGCGGCGAGCTGGTCCGGCACGACCGGCTGGTGTGGATCGGCGCGGAGCGTCTCCGGCTCGACCCGGAGCGCCCGGTGCCGCTCATCGTCTACCCGCCGCCGGGCATCACCCGCGCCCTCGCCCTGGAGGCGCTGGAGCGGCAGGGCCGCGAGTGGCGCGTCGTGTGCACGAGCGGCAGCCTCAACGGCCTCGTCGCGGCGGCCCGGGCGGGCCTCGGCGTGATGGCCCACTCCCGCGGCTTCATCCCGCCGGGCCTGGTGCGGGTGCCGGACCGGGCGGGGCTGCCGGAACTGGGACAGGTCGACTTCGTCGTGGTGCACGGCCGGCGCCGCTCCTCCGCGCAGGGCGCGGCGGACGCCCTGGCGGCGGCGATCCTGTCGGGCGGCGACCGGCTGCACCGCAGCCCGCGCAAGGGCCTGTGACGAACCGGAGTGACAGAATCCGCCGCCACCGCGCTGAGAGAAGAGAGCCGCTCGGGGGCGTGACGTGCGACCACTGGAGTCGTACAGATTCGGTGGAGATTACGGCACCGAAACTTACTCAACCGTCAGGATTCTGTCCGACCCTTCCCCATGTGGGCGTATTTTCCCCAGCTGACCAGCAGGGATGAGAGCATCGTCCGCCTTCGCACCCCCTCCCGCGCCCCTAGCCCGGTGGGATAACTTTCACGACGCTGTGCGGAGCGTCACTCAACCTGAACGCTGAGGAGCGGGGAGCGGGGTTTGCGCGAGTTCACCAACCCTCCGTTGGCGTTGGCACCTCCGGTGGGCGGTCTGGCCGACGTGGTCTTCGAGCATGCCCAGGAGGACCCGCTGCGCATCGCGCTGGGCCGCAAGGACGACTCCGGCCAGTGGCGGGACGTCACCAGCGCCGAGTTCCGCGACGAGGTCCTCGCCCTGGCCAAGGGCCTGCTGGCGAGCGGCATCCGGTTCGGCGACCGGGTCGCGATCATGTCCCGCACCCGCTACGAGTGGACGCTGTTCGACTACGCGCTGTGGACGATCGGCGCCCAGGTGGTGCCGGTCTACCCGACCTCCTCGGCCGAGCAGTGCTTCTGGATGCTGTACGACGCCGAGGTGACGGCCGCGGTCGTGGAGCACGAGGACCACGCGATGACGATCGCCACCGTCATCGACCGGCTGCCGCAGCTGCGCCGCCTGTGGCAGCTGGACTCCGGCGCCCTGCACGAGCTGTACGACGCGGGCGCGCACCTCGACGACGAGGTGGTGCACCGCCACCGGCAGGCCGTCACACCCGACTCGGTCGCCACGATCATCTACACCTCGGGCACCACCGGCCGCCCCAAGGGCTGCGTCATCACGCACGGCAACTTCATGTACGAGGCGGACACCGTCATCGAGCGGTGGGAGCCGGTGTTCCACTCCAAGCGGGGCGACGAGGCGGCGACCCTGCTGTTCCTGCCGCTCGCCCACGTCTTCGGGCGGATGGTGCAGGTCGCCGGGATCCGCGGCAGGGTGAAGTTCGGCCACCAGCCGCAGCTGAACGCGGCGGCCCTGCTGCCGGACCTGGCCGCGTTCAAACCGACGTTCTTCCTGGCCGTGCCGTACATCTTCGAAAAGGTGTTCAACGCGGCCCGCCGCAAGGCGGAGAAGGAGGGCCGCTCGGGCCCCTTCGAGAAGGCCGTCGACATCGCCATCAAGTACGCGGACGCGATGGAGGCGAAGGCCTGGGGCATCGGCCCCGGCCCCTCCGCCGGCCTGCGCATGCAGCACCAGCTGTTCGACAAGCTCGTGTACTCCAAGATCCGCGCCGCGATGGGCGGCCGCATCAAGCACGCCATGTCCGGCGGCTCGGCGATGGACCGGCGGCTGGGGCTGTTCTTCGCCGGCGCGGGCGTGCACATCTACGAGGGCTACGGCCTGACGGAGTCCACCGCCGCCGCGACCGCCAACCCGCCCGGGCGCACCCGGTACGGGACGGTCGGGCAGCCCATCCCGGGCATGACCGTGCACATCGCGGACGACGGCGAGATCTGGCTGCGCGGCGCCAACATCTTCCAGGGGTACCTCAACAACCCCAAGGCCACCGACGAGGCCCTGCACGACGGCTGGCTGGCCACCGGCGACCTCGGCTCGCTCGACGAGGACGGCTACCTCACCATCACCGGCCGCAAGAAGGAGATCCTGGTCACATCCGGCGGCAAGAGTGTGTCGCCCGGTGTGCTGGAGGAACGCGTCCGGGACCACCCGCTGGTCAACCAGTGCATCCTCGTCGGCAACGACCGCCCGTACATCGCCGCCCTGGTGACGCTCGACCAGGAGGCCGTGGAGCACTGGCTGGCGATGCGGGGAAAGCCGCGGATGTCCCCCGCGCAGCTGGTGCGCGACGCGGATCTGGAGACGGAGGTGCGCCGCGCGGTGGTCGCGGCCAACACCCTGGTCTCGCAGGCCGAGTCGATCCGCACCTTCCGCATCCTGGCCCAGCCGTTCACGGAGGAGCACGGGTTGCTGACGCCGTCGCTGAAGCTGAAGCGGAAGGCGATCGAGAAGGCGTACGCGAACGAGGTCGAGGCGCTGTACCGGGCGTGACCTCCGCCCTTCGGGGCAGGCGCGCTTCTGACTTCTCCCCTCAGGAACGCATCACGGCGCGTGATCGTTCACGATGGGAGTACACCCTGACCGCAAAACCGAAGGATCGAGAGCTCGTGAGCAAGGTCCCCCCGATCATCCTGAACAACGGCGTCGAGATGCCCCAGCTGGGCTTCGGTGTCTGGCAGGTGCCGGACGACGAGGCCGAGGCGGCCGTCGCGACGGCCCTGGAGGCCGGGTACCGCAGCATCGACACAGCGGCGATCTACGGCAACGAGGAGGGCACCGGAAAGGCCATCGCCGCCTCCGGTCTCCCCCGCGAGGAGCTCTTCGTCACCACGAAGCTCTGGAACGCCGACCAGGGGTACGACTCCACGCTGCGCGCCTTCGACACGTCGCTGGAGAAGCTCGGCCTGGACTTCGTCGACCTGTACCTGATCCACTGGCCGATGCCGGACAAGGGCACCTATGTGGACACGTACCGGGCGTTCGAGAAGCTGCACGCCGACGGCCGGATCCGGGCCATCGGTGTCTCCAACTTCCTTCCCGAGCACCTGGAGAAGCTGATCGGCGAGACGTCGGTCATCCCGGCGGTGAACCAGATCGAGCTGCACCCCCACCTCCAGCAGCACGCCGCCCGTGAGTACCACGCGGAGCAGGGCATCGCCACGGAGGCCTGGTCGCCGCTCGGCCAGGGCAAGGGCCTGCTGGAGGTCCCGGCGATCGTGGCCATCGCCCGGAAGCACAACCGCACCCCGGCCCAGGTCGTGCTGCGCTGGCACATCCAGCTGGGCAACGTGGTGATTCCGAAGTCCGTGACGCCGTCCCGGATCAAGGAGAACATCGAGGTGTTCGACTTCAGCCTGGACACCGAGGACCTGGCGGCCATCAGCGCCCTGAACGAGGACCGCCGTCTGGGCCCGGACCCGGCGACGTTGAACGGCTCCTGACCCGCACCGACGGCGCCCCGGTTCCGGCCCCGCAGGGGTTCGGGAACCGGGGCGCCGTCCGTGTTCCCCCCTCTCAGACCGGCTGCCCCACCGGCCGTACGACGACCGTGTTGACGTCGACACCGGCCGGCTGGCGCATCGCCCAGACCACCGAGTCCGCGATCTGGTCGGCGGTGAGGAGGTGGCCGGGCGGGAGACTGCCGTAGGAGTCCCAGAAGGGGGTCTCCGTCCGGCCGGGCGCGACCAGGGTGACGCCCACGCCCCACTCGGTGACCTGCCGCCGGGTGTTCTCGGCGAGCCCCGTCACCGCCCACTTCGTCGCCCCGTAGATGTTGCCGGGTCCGTGCACGATCCCGGCGACGCTGCCGACGAGCACGATCCGGCCGCGCGTCTCCTTCAGGGCGTCGATCGACGCCCGGATCAGCAGGGCCGGACCGAGGACGTTGGTCAGCACCATGTCGGTCCAGCCGGCCGGGTCGCCCTCCGCGACCGTGTCGTGGGTGGCGAAACCGGCGTTGGCGACGACCGTGTCGAGCCGGCCGAACGCCTTGACCGTGGTGTCGACCGCCGCCCGGACGTCGTCGTACACGGCGGCGTCCCCGGCGATCGTCAGCAGCCCGTCGGGCCGCCCCAGTTCCTCGGCGAAGGCGCGCAGCCGCTCCTCCCCCCGCCCGGTGACGGCGACCCGGTACCCGGCGTCCAGCAACTGCCGTGCGACGGCGGCGCCGATACCACTGCCCCCACCGGTGATGAGCGCGACCTGTGACTCGGACATGGCTTCCCCCTGTGCTGCGGCCGGATGTGCGATGCCGGGGAGTCCATCAGTTGAAGCGCTCTCGAAGTCAAGGGCCCGGGTCAGACCGCCCGGACCGCCGTGTGCACGGTGTGGGCCTCCAGGACGAACACGTCCGGGCGACGGTGCAGGCTCGCCTCGTCGCCGGGGTCGAGGAGCCGGTCGAGGGTCGCGAGGTCCTCGGCGTCGAGGCCGTCCGTGATCCTCTCCCGCAGGCGCGACAGGGACGTGATCACATAGGCGCGCGCCCGGTCCGAGGCGGGTGCGGGCAGGTCCAGGAGGAACGTGTGCGTCCTGGTGTACTTCAGGCCCGCGCCGGCCAGCAGGGCCGGCCAGTCCTCCGTCACCGCGACATGGCCCGGCAGGTCGGTGCGCATCTGCGTGAACCACTCCGCCTCCACCGCGTCGATCCGCGCCTGGAGGCCGGGCCGGCCGATGCCGATGTCGCGCGGCAGGAACCGCGGGGGCAGACCGCCCTCCATGAGGGCCAGCGTCCCGCCGGGCGCGAGCCGTGCCGCGAAGGCGGCGAGCGCGGCCCGCTGGTCGCCGAGGTGGTGCAGGCTGCGGCTCGCCCAGAGCAGGTCGGCAGGGTAGTCCAACTCGTCGAGCACATCGGGGAGTTCACCGGCGATCGTGCTGAAGCGGTCGGCGACCCCCTGCCGCTCGGCCCGCGCTCTGGCCCGTTCCAGCAGCGGCTCGGAGCCGTCCACGGCCACGATCCGCGCGCCCGGGAACGTCTCGGCGAACAGGCAGGACACCACGCCCGGCCCGCTGCCCGCGTCGACGATCAGGCCCGGTTCGGTCACCTCGTGCGCCAGCCAGGCCAGGGCCCGCTCGTAGAGGGAGGAGAACAGCTCCGCCGAGGACTCCAGCATCGGGCCCATCGCGGCCCAGTCGATGTCCGTGTGGTCATGGTGGTGGCCCTGCCCGCGCCCGTGTCCAGCTCCGTGACGGTGCCCGTGCCCAGGCCCGTGCCCATGGTCGTGTTTCTGCTCGTGGTGGTCGTGCGCCATGGTGGTCAGCCTCTCGCTCGGATGCGGTCAGCGTGCGCCGACGCACCGCGAGAAGGCCACTGCTGTTGCCGCTCCCGCAAAATTCCCGTGCACCGATCCGCCGGGGCCGAAGCCCCGGCGGACCCGTGGGGACGGGACCTCAGCCGGTCACGACAGCGGCGGGTACGCGTTCTGCATCAGCTGCCGGAACTGGGCGGAGAACCAGTGCCCGGAGATCGGCGCGTCCGGCAGGGCACCGGACATGTTGAAGCCGTTGCGCGCGTTGCCCTCGTAGGTCGGGTCGCACATCCGGTCGAAGCCCTTGCCCTCGGTGTTCGGGATCTCCTTGCTCGCCCCGTCCGACTCGCCCGGCGGCTTCATCCACACGTACGCGTCGATCCCGGCGGCCGGGTTGGCCTGCGGGCGCTCGCCGAAGCCGGCTCCGGACTGGTTGCACCAGTTGCCGACGTGGATGCGGCGGTCGTAGCGTCCGCCGTCGACGTAGGTGTCGACGGAGGTCTGGGCGCCGGGGCCGCTGGGCCGGGCGGTGCCGCCCCAGCCGTTGCGGGAGGTGTCGATCAGCATGCCGATGCCGGACGGGAAACCGACCGAGACCAGCTGGTTGCGGAACGCCTGGGCGAAGGACAGCTCGTCGACGTAGCGGTTCCAGTCGACCCACTTCGACTCGCGGACGGACTTGCCGGCCACGTTGTCGTTGATGGTGAAGTTGTTCTCCTTCAGGGCGCTGTAGTTCGCCGTGTTGGTGATGAAGCCGTGGACGTCGTTGACGGTCGCGCCCTCCGTGGTCGCCGCCTCCTTGAACAGGGTGGCGCTGGCCCCGAAGTTGTCGTCCCAGCCGATCCAGCCGTGGTGGCCGGCGTCGACGTAGTTGTAGACGTTGGGCACGTCACCGAGCTTGTTCAGGGCGTAGCCGACGCCCTTCTGGTAGTTGCCGTTGGCCTTCATCACGTCGCACTGCGGGGTGGCGGTGGGACGGCTGCCGGTGTTGGTGACGAGGTTGGGCAGCGAGTCGATCTCGATGGTCGTGACGATCCGCAGCGAGGCGTACTTCGAGTCGGCGAGGATCGCCTTGATCGGGTCGATGTACTCGGTCTTGTAGCGGCCGATCTCGTCGGGCTTCAGCTCGCCGTTGGAGGCGAGGGCGGCGCAGTCCCGGCCGGGCAGGTTGTAGATGACGAGCTGGACGACGAGCTCGCCGGAGCCCTTCTGCCGCAGCGCCTCGTCGAGGTGGGCGCGCAGGCCCATACCGCCGTTGACGCCGTTGATCGCCGCGATCCGGTCCAGCCAGACACCGGTCGGCTGGTTGGAGATGCGGCTGCCGCCCGGCTCGGCGGCGGCCTTCGCGGACCACTCCGGGTTCACGTACACCTTGGCGCCGGCGTACGGGTTGTTCACCCGGTTGGCGGGGCCGTTCGGGTCCGGCGGCGGATCCGTGGGGCCGCCGGCATCGACGTTGCAGGTCACGCCGTCGAGGGTGAAGGTGGCCGGGATCGCGTTGCTGCCGCTGTAGCTGCCCTGGAAGCCGAAGTTGACCGAACCGCCCGTCGCGAGCTGGGCGTTGTAGCTCTCGTTGGCCGCGGTGACGGCGGGCCCGCTCTGGCTGATCTTGGCGTTCCAGCCGCTGGTGACCTTCTGGTTGCCGGCGTACGACCACTTCAGCGACCACGAGGACTTCGCGGCGCTGTTGTTGGTGACGGTCACGGCGGCGGTGAAGCCGGTGCTCCACTGGTTCTGGATCTTGTAGTCGACGGTGCACGGGACGGCGGCGGTGCCGACGCCGCCCGGGTCGACGGCGAACGCGGTGCCGGTCGCGCCGGCGACCAGGGCCATGGCGGCCAGTAACGCAGTTCTCGTACGGCTCATGAGTGGGGGTTCCTCTTCCTTCGGGTTCGTACGGTCTCCGCAGGTACGTGGGGGGTTCAGAGGTGCGGTGGGACTTCCCGGGGCATGCCGGGGCCGGTGCGGCGTCCTACGCGGCCGACGCCGGGGCAGCAGGGGTCCGCCGCACGCGGGCTCTCACGCCGGCGGCGGCTCCAAGTACTGAACGGGGGGGGTGTCGCATGAGCGACTCCTTGCAGTTCGGGCACGCCGTGACGGACGCGCCGACTGATGGAATCGCTCCCACTGGTGTCAAGGAAGGTAGCGCCAAGTGTGGGCAAAGAACAGGGGAGTAACTGACTTTCGCTCAACACACGGCGTCGAATCTTTTCGACTCTTCAAGGACCTTGACCGATACCACACCCGTCCTCACTATGGGAGCGCTCCCACTGGTTCAAGCCTTGACTTCTCCGAGCCGCAAGGAGGAACCAGCACCATGCATCCCCCACCCCGGAGACGCAGAGCCGTACGGCGCCTGTGGACCGCCGCGCTCGCCGCTCTCGCGCTTCCGTTGACGATGCTCTCCTCAGGGACGACTCCCGCGCAGGCCGCGGCACTCCAGTGCAGTGTCGACTACAAGACGAACGACTGGGGCTCCGGTTTCACGGCGGACCTGACCCTCACCAACCGCGGCACGGACGTCATCGACGGCTGGACGCTGACCTACGCCTACTCCGGCAACCAGAAGCTGGGCAACGGCTGGAACGGCACCTGGTCGCAGTCCGGCCAGACCATCACCGTGAAGAACGCTCAGCACAACGCCCGGGTCGCCGCGGGCGCCGCCGTCTCCACCGGCGCCCAGTTCTCCTACAGCGGCAGCAACACAGCGCCGACGTCCTTCGCGGTCAACGGCACCCCGTGCACCGGCGCGCACCAGCCGCCGATCGCCGTGCTGACCAGCCCGGCCGCGGGCGCCGTCTACAGCCAGGGCGAGGCGGTGCCGCTGGCGGCCACCGCCGCGGCCGCGGACAACGCCACGATCAGCAAGGTGGAGTTCTACGACGACACCAGGCTGCTGGGCACGGACACCAGCGCCCCCTACTCGCTCTCCGTCTCCAATTTGACCGTGGGCAGTCATTCCCTGGTGGCGAAGGCGTACGACAGCATGGGCGCCTCCGCCGACTCCACACCGGTCGGCATCACGGTCGCCGCCGGTCCCACCGTCGTGGCCTCGCCGCTCCAACTGGGCTTGCAGTCGGGCAAGTCGGGCACCTACGAGGTGAAGCTGTCCAAGCAGCCCACCTCCAACGTGACCGTGACCTCGGCCCGCGCGAGCGGCAACGCGAACCTGTCGGTCACGGCCGGCGCCTCGCTCACCTTCACCCCGCAGAACTGGAACACCGCGCAGAAGGTGACCGTCACGGCCGCCAACTCCGGTACCGGCTCGGCCGTGTTCGAGTCGACGGCCGCGGGACACGCCAAGGCCGCGGTCACCGTGACGCAGCTGGCGGCCACGAAGGCGTACGACGCCCGGTTCCTGGAGCTCTACGGGAAGATCACCAACCCGGCGAACGGCTACTTCTCCCCCGAGGGCATCCCCTACCACTCGGTCGAGACGCTGATCGTCGAGGCGCCGGACCACGGCCATGAGACCACCTCGGAGGCGTACAGCTACCTCCTGTGGCTCCAGGCCATGTACGGCAAGGTGACCGGTGACTGGTCGAAGTTCAACGGCGCCTGGGGTCTGATGGAGAAGTACATGATCCCGACCCGCGCCGACCAGCCGACCAACTCCTTCTACAACGCCTCCAAGCCGGCGACCTACGCGCCCGAGCTGGACACACCCAACGAGTACCCGGCCAAGCTCGACGCCGGCGTCTCGGTCGGCCCGGACCCGATCGCGGCCGAGCTGAAGAGCGCGTACGGCACGGACGACGTCTACGGCATGCACTGGCTGCAGGACGTCGACAACGTCTACGGCTTCGGCAACTCGCCCGGCAAGTGCGAGGCGGGGCCCTCGGACACCGGCCCGTCGTACATCAACACCTTCCAGCGCGGTTCGCAGGAGTCGGTGTGGGAGACGGTGCCGCAGCCGACCTGCGACGCCTTCAAGTACGGCGGCAAGAACGGCTACCTGGACCTGTTCACCGGTGACGCCTCCTACGCCAAGCAGTGGAAGTTCACCAACGCGCCGGACGCCGACGCGCGGGCCGTGCAGGCCGCCTACTGGGCGGACCTGTGGGCGAAGGAGCAGGGCAAGGGCGGGGACGTCTCCGCGACGGTCGCCAAGGCGGCCAAGATGGGCGACTACCTGCGCTACTCCATGTTCGACAAGTACTTCAAGAAGGTGGGCAACTGCGTCGGTCCCTCGACCTGCCCGGCGGGCACCGGCAAGGACGCCTCGCACTACCTGATGTCCTGGTACTACGCCTGGGGCGGCGCCACCGACACCAGCGCCGGCTGGGCCTGGCGCATCGGCTCCAGCCACGCCCACGGCGGCTACCAGAACCCGCTGGCCGCGCACGCGCTGGCCAACTACGCCCCGCTGAAGCCCAAGTCGGCGACGGGCGCGGCCGACTGGGCCAAGTCCCTCGACCGGCAGCTGGAGTTCTACCGCTGGCTCCAGTCGAACGAGGGCGCCATCGCGGGCGGCGCGACCAACAGCTGGGCGGGCCGGTACGCGACCCCGCCCGCCGGGAAGTCGACGTTCTACGGCATGTACTACGACGAGAAGCCCGTGTACCACGACCCGCCGTCCAACCAGTGGTTCGGCTTCCAGGCGTGGTCCATGGAGCGGGTCGCCGAGCTGTACCAGCAGACGGGGAACGCGCAGGCCAAGGCGGTCCTCGACAAGTGGGTCGACTGGGCGCTGTCCAAGACCACGTTCAACCCGGACGGCACCTTCCGCATCCCGTCGACGCTGCAGTGGTCGGGCCAGCCCGACACCTGGAACGCGTCGAACCCCGGCTCCAACAGCGGGTTGCGCGTCAGCGTGGTCGACTACACCAACGACGTCGGTGTGGCGGCCGCGTACGCCAAGACGCTGACGTACTACGCCGACCGCTCCGGTGACGCGGAGGCCGCGGCGGCGGCGAAGAAGCTGCTGGACGGGATGTGGGACAACCACCAGGACGCTCTGGGGATCGCCGTCCCGGAGAACCGGGCCGACTACAGCCGGTTCGACGACCCGGTGTACATCCCGAGCGGCTGGACGGGCACGATGCCGAACGGTGACGCGATCAACTCGTCGTCGACGTTCGACTCGATCCGGTCCTTCTACGAGGACGACCCCGCCTGGTCGAAGATCGAGAGCTATCTCGCGGGCGGTGCGGTGCCGTCGTTCACGTATCACCGGTTCTGGGCTCAGGCGGATATCGCGTTGGCCATGGGCTCGTACGCGGAGCTTCTCGAATAGCCCCCGCCGGGCGCTCCGCGGGGCGGGCGTACTTCGGCTGCCGGTCCGTTGTGGCTGGTCGCGCAGTTCCCCGCGCCCCTGACAGCGTCCGAAGCTCCGCGTTCGTGGTCTCGTCACCTGACGACGAGGCCGACCGGCCGGGCGGTCCCCACCCGCACTGGGGGCCGCCCGGCCCTCGCACGTTCCCCCTCCCACGGAAGGAACCCCACCGTGCGAAGAACCCGTATCCTCACGGCCGTGCTGGCGCTGGCCGCCGGGCTGTTGTCGGGCGCGCCCACCGCCCTGGCCGCCGATCCACCGCCGGTGAAGATCGCCGCCGACACGTACACGTGGAAGAACGCCCGGATCGACGGGGGCGGCTTCGTTCCCGGGATCGTCTTCAACCGGACCGAGAAGAACCTCGCCTACGCCCGTACAGACATCGGCGGTGCCTACCGCTGGCAGGAGGCGTCGAAGACCTGGACGCCGCTGCTGGACTCGGTCGGCTGGGACGACTGGGGGCACACCGGTGTGGTGAGCATCGCCTCCGACTCCGTCGATCCGAACCGGGTGTACGCGGCGGTCGGGACGTACACCAACAGCTGGGACCCGAAGAACGGCGCGGTCATGCGCTCCTCGAACCGGGGCGCGAGCTGGCAGAAGGCGAACCTGCCGTTCAAGCTGGGCGGCAACATGCCGGGGCGGGGCATGGGCGAGCGGCTGGCGGTCGACCCGAACCGGAACAGCGTGCTGTATCTGGGGGCGCCCAGCGGCAAGGGGCTGTGGCGGTCGACGGACTCGGGCGTGACCTGGTCGCAGGTGGCGAACTTCCCCAACGCCGGCAACTACGTGGCGGACCCGAGCGACACGTCCGGCTACTCCAGCGACAACCAGGGCATCGTCTGGGTCACCTTCGACGAGTCCACCGGTACGTCGGGCAGCGCCACGAAGACGATCTACGTGGGGGTCGCCGACAAGGACAACGCGGTGTACCGCTCGACGGACGCGGGCGCGACCTGGCAGCGGCTGGCCGGCCAGCCGACCGGCTACCTCGCCCACAAGGGCGTCCTGGACGCGAAGAACGGCTATCTGTACCTCGCGTACAGCGACAAGGGCGGGCCGTACGACGGCGGCAAGGGCCAGTTGTGGCGGTACGCGACCGGGACCGGGGCGTGGACGAACATCAGCCCGGTTGCGGAGGCCGACACGTTTTACGGCTTCAGCGGGCTGACCGTGGACCGGCAGAAGCCGGGCACGGTGATGGCGACCGCGTACAGCGCCTGGTGGCCGGACACGCAGATCTTCCGCTCCACGAACAGCGGCGCGACCTGGACCAAGGCGTGGGACTACACCTCGTACCCCAACCGCGAGAACCGCTACACGATGGACGTCTCGTCCGCGCCGTGGCTGACCTGGGGCGCGAACCCGCAACCGCCGGAGCAGACCCCGAAGCTGGGCTGGATGACGGAAGCCCTGGAGATCGACCCGTTCAACTCGAACCGGATGATGTACGGGACGGGCGCGACGATCTACGGCACGGAGAACCTCGGGAACTGGGACAACGGCGGCAAGTTCACCGTCAAGCCCATGGTGCAGGGCCTGGAGGAGACGGCGGTCAACGACCTCGCCTCTCCCCCGTCGGGCGCCCCGCTGCTGAGCGCGCTGGGTGACATCGGCGGCTTCCGCCACACGGACCTGACGAAGGTCCCGTCGATGATGTTCACGCAGCCGAACTTCACGACGACCACGAGCCTGGACTTCGCCGAGTCGAACCCGAACACGGTCGTCCGGGTCGGCAACCTGGACTCGGGCCCGCACATCGCGTTCTCGACGGACAACGGCGCCAACTGGTTCGCCGGGACCGACCCCTCGGGCGTGAGCGGCGGCGGCACGGTCGCCTCGGCCGCGGACGGCAGCAGGTTCGTGTGGAGCCCCGAGGGCGCCGGCGTGCACCACACGACGGGCTTCGGCACGTCCTGGCAGGCCTCCGGGGGGATCCCAGCCGGGGCGATCGTCGAGTCGGACCGCGTCGATCCGAGGACCTTCTACGGCTTCAAGTCCGGGAAGTTCTACGTCAGTACGGACGGCGGGGCGACGTTCAAGGAGTCCCCGGCCACCGGCCTGCCGAGCGGCGACAGCGTCCGCTTCAAGGCCCTGCCCGGCGGGAAGGGCGACATCTGGCTGGCGGGCGGCGCGCCGGACGGGGCGTACGGCCTGTGGCACTCCACGGACGGCGGCACGAGCTTCACCAAGCTCCCGAACGTCGAGCAGGCCGACACCGTCGGCTTCGGCAAGGCGGCGCCCGGCGCCTCCTACCAGACGCTCTACACCAGCGCCAAGATCGGCGGCGTACGCGGCATCTTCCGCTCCACGGACAAGGGCGCGAGCTGGACACGCGTCAACGACGACGCCCACCAGTGGGGCTGGACGGGCGCGGCGATCACCGGTGACCCGCGGGTGTACGGCCGTGTCTACGTCTCGACGAACGGCCGCGGGGTCATCTACGGCGACAGCTCCGACGGCGGCACGACGGGCCCGGGGCCGGGTCCCACGCCGACCGGCGCCTGCAAGGTCACGTACAAGGTCACCAGCCAGTGGTCGGGCGGTTTCCAGGCGGACGTCCAGCTCACCAACACCGGTACCGGCCCCTGGAACGGCTGGTCGCTGAACTGGGCCTTCGCCGACGGCCAGAAGCTGACCCAGGCGTGGAACGCCGAGGCGGCGCAGTCGGGTACGACGGTGACGGCGAAGAACGTCGGCTGGAACGGCACGGTGGCGGCGGGTGCGTCGGTGAGCTTCGGCTTCACGGCGAACTGGTCGGGAACGAACACGAAACCGGCCGCGTTCAAGCTGGGCGACCAGAGCTGCAGCTGACGCGGGGTGGGTGCGCTGTCCTCCGGGGCAGCGCACCCACGGGTGTCATGGGGTGTAGACCGTCGGCCTGGGCGGCGTCGCCATGCCGCTGCCGAGGAAGAAGCTCGGGTGCGGGGGCTGGTTGTAGGCCGTGTTCTGCCAGGCCAGGGCCGTGCGGTACTGGGTGTCGTGGAGCAGGGTCGTGACCTTCGTGCTGGTCTCGTGCGGGGTCGAGTAGATGCGCAGCGCCGTGTTGTTGCTGGTGCGCCAGACGACCTCCTCGCGCCAGTCGCCGAGGATGTCCCCGGAGAGGACCGGGGTGGACTTCGTGCCGTTGTTGGACGAGACGCCGGAGCCGGTCAGCAGGCGGGGGTCGCCGGACGTGCCGTACTTGTCGATGCGGGTGCCGTCGAGGAGTTCGCGGACCGGGTCGCCGTCCCACCAGGACAGGAAGTTGATGCTGGACGGCTCCCGGCCCAGGGAGGCGCCGGTCGCCGAGCGCAGGGTGGTGTCGGCGGCGGACCAGGCCTCGGCGCCCGGGCTGCCGGCGTGGACGTCGGCGGCGACGCCCCGGCCGTTGTCGGAGCCCGACGCCGTCTGCCAGAGGATCTGGCCGGTGCGGGCGTCGGCCATCCAGGAGCCGGGCTTGCTGGAGTCCTCGGAGACCTTGAAGTACTCCAGGCCCGCGCGGGACGGGTTGAGGTCGCCGACGTGGCCGGCGTCGCCGTGGCCCAGCCTCGTGGTCCACAGGCCGCTGCCGTTGTCGTCCACGGTCATCGCGCCGTAGACGATCTCGTCCTTGCCGTCCCCGTCGACGTCCGCGACGGACAGGCTGTGGTTGCCCTGGCCGTCGTAGCCCTTGCCGCTGTTGGTGGAGGAGCTGGTGTCGAAGGTCCAGCGGCGGGTGAACTGGCCGTTGCGCCAGTCCCAGGCCGCGATCACGCTGCGGGTGTAGTAGCCGCGCGCCATGATCAGGGATGGGCGGGAGCCGTCCAGGTAGGCCGTGCCCGCGAGGAAGCGGTCGACGCGGTTGCCGTAGTTGTCGCCCCACGAGGAGACGTTGCCCCGGGCCGGGACGTAGTCGACGCTCTGCATCGCCTTGCCCGTCTGGCCGTTGAACATCGTCAGGAACTCGGGGCCGGACAGCACGTAGCCGCCGGAGTTGCGGTGGTCGGCGGAGGAGGAGCCGATGACCGCGCCGGTGCCGTCCTTCGTGCCGTCGGCGGTCTTCATGGCGACCTCGGCCTTGCCGTCGCCGTCGTAGTCGTACACCTGGAACTGCGTGTAGTGGGCGCCGGAGCGGATGTTGCGGCCCAGGTCGATGCGCCACAGCCGGGTGCCGTCGAGCTTGATGCCGTCGACGATCGTGTTTCCCGTGTAGCCGGACTGGGAGTTGTCCTTGGCGTTGGTGGGCTGCCACTTCAGGACGATGTCCAGGGCGCCGTCGCCGTCGAGGTCGCCGACGGAGGCGTCGTTGGCCTCGTAGGTGTACGCCACCCCGTCGGGGGTCGTGCCGCCGGCGGGCGGGGAGATCGGGACGTCCTTGTAGCCGGTGCGGAACTGGACCGCGTGCACCGAGTCGCCCTGCTCCGTGCCGTTCACCACCGCGCGGACGGTGTAGTCGGCCTGGGAGGGGGCGCCGGAGTGGAAGTAGTTCGTGGTGCCCGTGATCGGCGTGGAGTTGACCTTCGTGCCGGCCCGGTACACGTTGAACGACACGTCGTTCGGGTCGGTGCCCAGCCAGCGCCAGCTGATCAGGTTGCCGCTGCCGGTGTGGACGCTGACCACGCCCCGGTCGAGCTTCTCGACCTGCCGGGCGGTGGCCGCCCGGGCCTCGTCCTGCGTGGCGAACGTGGTCAGACCGGCGCCGACCAGGGCCGCCGCGGTCACGGCCACGGGGAGGATCAGGCGGCGTCTGCGGTGCCTGTGCGGGTGCTTCACTGACGGACCTCCTGGGGAGATGGGGGGTTCCCTCAGAGGTCGCCGCCGGCGGCCCGGGGGTTGCCGTACCTGTCCGCCATTTCGGCCGCGGTCCGGGCCATCTTCTCGCGCAGTCCGGGCGGTTCGAGCACCTCGATGCCGGAGCCCAGGCGCAGGAACTCGGCGTGGGCGTGGTCGACGGATTCGATGGCCACGGTGACGGTGGTCCAGCCGTCCTCGCCGGGCTGCCCTTCGGTCGCGGCCGCGCCGGGGAGCGTCACGCCCGGCGCCAGCCGGACCACGGCCCGGCCCGTCCGCAGCCGGTGGTGGAAGTCCCGCTGGTACGCCGCCCAGTACCCGGCCAGGTCGAAGTCGTCCGGGCGGGTGAACTCCTCGCCGGTGGCGGTGAGCCGGAGGATCTGGTCGACACGGTAGGTGCGCGGCCCCGGGCCCGCGACGACGTACCAGCGGCCCGCCTTGAGGACCAGCCCGTACGGCTCCAGGCGGCGCTCCACATCGGTGGGCTCACGCCAGCGGCGGTACAGGACGTGCACGGCACGGCGGTTCCAGACGGCGTCGGCGACGGCCGGGAGGTACGGCGTCTCGTCGGCGTCGGCGTACCAGCCGGGGGCGTCGAGGTGGAAGCTGCCGCTGATCCGGTCGGCGTGGGCGCGCAGCTCCGGCGGCAGGGCCGCCCGGACCTTGAGCTGGGCGGCGGCCAGGACGGAGCCGAGTCCGAGCTGGGCGGCGGCGCCGGGCGCGCCGGCGAGGAAGAGGGCCTCGGCCTCGTCGGCGTGAGGCCGGTGAGCCGGGTGCGGTAGCCGTCGATGAGGCGGTAGCCCCCGGCGTGGCCCGCGTCGCCGTACAGCGGGACACCGGCCGCGCTCAGCGCCTCGACGTCCCGGTAGACCGTGCGCACCGACACCTGAAGCTCCTCGGCGAGCTGGGCGGCGGTCATCCGGCCGCGGGTCTGGAGCAGCAGGAGGAGGGAGACGAGTCGGCTGGACTTCACTGACACAGGATGTCAGGGGACCCGCTCTAACGTCCCGGCATGCCCTTCAGCGAGAAACTGCTGACCGTGCCGCCGCCCCTCGAGGTCGCCGGGCGGCACGTCAAGCGCTACCACGTCACCGCCGACCCCGCAGGCGTCGACCCCGAGGTGGAGAAGGCGGCCTACGCCATCCTGCCGGAGCTGCTGCCGGAACCGGACGGCACGCCCCCGGCGGCTTTCGTCGTCCTGCACCGGGGCGGCGACGACGGCGCCTATCTGAACGCGTACAGCTGGGTGTGGGACAACGTCCTGCACTTCCGGGGCGCGGCGGCGGGCCAGCCGGTGCTGGGCTGCCCGGACCGCGACCCGACCCACTTCATCACTCCGGAGCTGCCGTGGATCGGCTGCGTGTGGGAGCTGCCGCCGATCCTGCACGAACGGGACGCCTGGGTGCGGCACCTGCTCGCACCCGAAGTACCCGACCTGCACGCCTACTTGGCCGATTCCCTGCCCGAAGGAACCACCGGAGACCGCACATGAGCAGCGCGCACGACTTCGACTTCTTCCACGGCGACTGGGAGGTCCTGCACCGCCGCCGCACCGACTTCCTCGACCCGGACAGCGGCTGGGACGAGTTCTCGGGCACCAGCCGCTGCCGGCCGCTGTTCGACGGAACCGCGAACCTCGACGAGATCGACATGCCGCACCTGTCGGCCAAGGGCGCGACGCTGCGGCTCTTCGACCCGGAGACCGAACGCTGGTCGC
The DNA here is from genome assembly GCF_014651035.1 of Streptomyces lomondensis. Classification (GTDB taxonomy): domain Bacteria; phylum Actinomycetota; class Actinomycetes; order Streptomycetales; family Streptomycetaceae; genus Streptomyces; species Streptomyces lomondensis. The sequence goes on along the minus strand of NZ_BMWC01000003.1, from coordinate 164,347 downwards.
TGAACTGGGCCTCCAGCATCACCGGCACCCTGTTCCCCCCGGTCTTCGGCCGGTTCGAATCAGGACGCGGCCGGTTCTACGGCGACGACACCCACGACGGCAAGGACGTCCGCGTGCGGTTCGTCTGGTCGGGCATCTCCCCCACGACCGCCCGCTGGGAGCAGGCGTTCTCCGTCGACGGCGGAGAGACCTGGCTGACCAACTGGACCATGGACTTCACCCGGCCTTCCGGAACGCCCGCAGGCTGAACACCGGGGCGGGGCGGGGCCGGTCCTGGTCGGGGAGCTGCGCGAGCCGCGCTGCGAAGCCCTCCGCGAGCGGGTCGCCGGGGGGCAGGGTGACGAACCAGCCCCGGCGCAGGTCGGCGATGGTGCGGCGGGGGCTGCGGCCCTGGCCGCGGCCGGTGAAGCGGGCCTGCCCGGCCGGGGCCAGTCCGTGGGCGGCGGCGTGGGACTCGACGTCCGCCGCCGCGTCCCGGACCGGGCTGGGCGGACGCGAGGACAGGACGACATCGATGTCACTGCCCACGTTGTGGGAGGCGGCCTTGTCGACCGTGGTGACGTAGACGCCGCCGGGCCGCAGCACCCGGGCGCACTCGCCGACGATGGCCCGCACCTCGGCGGGCCCGGCGGCCAGGTGCAGCAGCCACACGCTGCACACGGCGTCGAACTCCCCGTCCCGGAACGGCAGCCGCCGGCTGTCGGCGCGCACGACCGCGCCGGGGAGCCGGGCGGCGGCCTGCCGGGTCATCGCCGGCGCGAGGTCGACGCCGGTCACCCGCATGCCGCGGCGCACCGCCGCCAGCCGCCGGGTCACGATGCCGGTGCCGCAGGCGACGTCGAGCAGGCTGCGCGTGTCCGGCGGCAGCAGGCTCAGCGCCGCTTCCGCGGCGGCGGCCGCCCTGGGCTCGCCGCCGCGCGAGGCGTCGTACCGCTCCGCTTCCTTGTCGTAGTCGAGCACGCGGTCAGTGTGCCCCGTGCCCGGGGGCCAGGTCCTCCACCCTGCGGGCGAGCTCGAAGTCCTTCTCGGTGACGGCGCCGCCCGCGCTGTGCGTGTGCACGGACAGGGAGACGCTGTGGTAGCCGAGCGTGAGGTCGGAGTGGTGGTCGAGCTCCTCCTGGACCTGGGCGATGTGCACGACCATCGCCGTCGCCGCGAAGTGCGAGCCCAGCCGGTAGGAGCGGGTGAGGCGGTCCCCGTCGAGCGACCAGCCCGGCAGCTCGGCCAGCCGGTCCTCGACCTCCTTCTGCGACAGCGGTTCGACGGGCATGGGCTGCGCTCCTTCCCTGGCTCCGGTGTCCTCGGTGTCCTCTCAGCCTGCCACAGCAGGACGCCCGAAGCCCTGGTCACAGACGTGTGCCTGTCCGGCACGACCGGTTCTCGACTACGGTCCCGGCATGACCACTCACCCGACCACCGCCGACCAGGGCGTGGGCCCGCTGCTGCGGGCCTGGCGGGAGCAGCGGCGGATCAGCCAGCTGGAGCTGGCCCTGCGCGCGGACTCCTCGGCCCGGCACATCAGCTTCGTCGAGACGGGCCGCTCCCGGCCCAGCGAGGAGATGGTGCTGCGGCTGGCCGAGCATCTGGACGTCCCCGTGCGGGAGCGCAACGCGCTGCTGCTGGCGGCCGGTTACGCCCCACGCTACCCGGAGACCCCGCTGGACGACCCGGCGCTGGGCGCCCTGCGGGAGGGCATCGAGCGGCTGATCGGCGGCTACGAGCCGTATCCGGCGCTGGTGGTGGACGCGCTGTACAACGTGGTGGCGGCCAACCGGGGGATCATGACGCTGGTCGACGGTGTCTCCGAGGCCCTGCTGGAGCCGCCGCTGAACGCGATGCGGCTGGCGCTGCACCCGGAGGGTCTCGCGCCGCGCATCCGCAACCTGCGCGCCTGGCGCGGGCACCTGCTGGAGCAGATGGAGCGGCAGATCGCGCTGCACCGCTCCGAGCCGCTGCGGGCGCTGTACGAGGAGGTGGCGGCGTATCCGGTGCCCGAGGCGGATCCGGCGGAGGAGCCCTCGGAACCGGTGCCGTACTTCGCGCTGCCGCTGCGGATCGAGCACGAGGGACGGACGCTGTCGTTCGTCTCCTCGATCGCCACCTTCAACACGCCGATGGACGTGACCGTCGCCGAGCTGGCCGTCGAGACGCTGCTCCCGGCCGACCCGGCGACGGTCAAGTACCTTCAGGCGCTGCTGCCCTGACGGGCCCTCAGGGCCGTGTACTGGAGGGCGGCGAACCCGGCCACGGTCAGGGCCTGGAGCACCGTCCACACCGCGCCGGCCGTGCTCGGCGAGAGCCACAGCGCCAGGGCCGTGAGGCTCAGCACCGTCCAGGCGAGGTTGGCCTCGACGACGGCCCGCACGCCGAGCGCGGGCGGCCGGCGGCGGGCGGCCAGCAGGCCCACGCCGGCCGCGTAGACCGCGAGGAACGCGCCCACGGCGGTCAGCAGCGTGGCGTCGGCGCCGAGGAACCGGCCGAGCGGGCCGGAGAACGCCAGGTAGGCGAGCGCGTTGCCGCCGGTGACCACGGCGTCCAGGGCCAGGAAGCGGCGCAGCATCGACTGCGGCTCGGAGGTCCGGGCTAGCGCGGCGAGCTGGATCGCGGACATGGGGCATCACACTCCGTCGGGTCGTCGTGCGGCAGGGACCGAGTCCCGGGCCGGAGTGCGCCGGCCCGGGAGCCCGGTGCGTTCACGATCCCGTTCCGGCCGCGCCCGGTCGATTACCCGCGGGGTAATGCCCCGGGCGCTCCCCCGATTCCCGCGATCTCCCACCGTCCGGCCCTGTGATACCGCCGACGCGGCGTGACAGACTGATCGCAGGCTTGGGCACGTTGGGGAGGCGTGGCGTGAGTGAACGGCGGGCCGCACCGACCGTGGGCCAGGTGGTGCTGGGCAAGCGGCTCCAGGAGCTGCGCGAGGCGGCCGGGCTCAGCCGTGACGAGGCCGCGCGGGTGCTGCGCGTCGCCCCCGCGACGGTCCGGCGGATGGAGACCGCCGACGTCGCGCTGAAGATCCCGTACGTGCAGATCCTGCTGGCCGCGTACGGCGTGCCGGAGCACGAGGTGACCGCGTTCGTCGAGCTCGCCGAGGAGGCCAACCGGCCGGGCTGGTGGCAGCGGTTCCACGATGTGCTGCCGGAGTGGTTCAGCCTGTATGTGAGCCTGGAGGGCGCCGCCCGGATCATCCGGTCGTACGAGCCGCACTTCGTGCCGGGGCTGCTCCAGACGGAGGGGTACGCGCGTGCGGTTCTGGAGGCGGGCACGATCGGGAACGCGGGGCCGGAGGCGGTGGAGCGGCACGTGTCGCTGCGGATGGAGCGGCAGCGACTCCTGGAGGGCCCGAACCCGCCGCACGTGTGGGTCATCATGGACGAGACGGTGCTGTGCCGCCCGGTGAGCGTCGACGGCCGGGTGATGCGCGACCAGCTGGACAAGCTGCTGGAGTTCGCCGCCCGCGACCGCGTCACGCTCCAGGTGGCGGAGTTCAAGGACGGCCCGCATCCGGGCACGTACGCGCCGTTCTCGCTGTTCCGCTTCGCCGAGCCGGAGCTGCCCGACATGGTCTTCACCGAGTACCTGACCGGGGCGCTGTACCTGGACTCCCGCAAGGAGGTCTCCGCGCATCTGGAGGTCCTGGACCACATGACGGCCCGTGCGGGCTCCACACAGCGCACGGAGGAGCTGCTGCGGGAGTACCGGGAGCGCTACTGAGCCCGGGGGCTGACCCGTACGGGCCCCGTCGGCAGGTGTGCTCCCCGGCCCGCCCCTAGCGTCGGGACCACGGGGCAGGCAAGGGAGCGCACGCGAAGGAGGGCCGATGCCCGGATTCGAGGTGCTGTACCAGGCGGCCGCGCTGTGCCTGATGTACCCCGACGACGACTTCCGCGCCCGGCTGCCGCTGCTGCGCGAAGCCGCCCCGCAGCTGAGGGAGTTCGCCGACCACGCGGCCGTCACCCCGCCCCGGGAGCTGGCCGCGCACTACGTCGAGGTCTTCGAGTCCGGGCAGGACCACAGCCTGTACCTGAGCGTCTGGCGCGAGGCGGCACCGGCGCCGTCGGAGGAGCTCTACCGCGCGCACGGCCTGGAGACCACCGGCGAGGAACCACCGGACTTCCTGCCCGCGGTCCTGGAGTTCTCGGCCCGCACGGGCACCGCCGAGCTGCTGACGGAGCACCGCGACGGCCTGGACCAGCTCCGCTGCCGCCTCACCGACTTCGGCACGCCGTACGCCACCGTCCTGGACGCGGTCTGCGCGACGCTGCCACCCGTCGCCCCGGCCCGCTAGGCGGCACCGCCCTTCTCGTCCCGCCGGTCCTTCTCGTCGTCCACGATCTCCGCGTCGACCACGCCCTCCTCGTCCCGCGGGGTGCCGGGGGGCTCCTCGGTGGGGGTCTGCTGGGCCTGGGCGTACATCGCCTGGCCCATCTTCTGGCTGACCGAGGCGAGCTTCTCGACGCCGGTGCGCAGGGCGGCAGTGTCCGCCTGCTGGTCCAGCTGCGCCTTCAGGTCGGCGACGGCCGACTCGACCTCGGTTTTGGTGTCGGCCGGGACCTTGTCGGCGTTGTCGCGAAGGAACTTCTCCGTCTGGTAGACGAGTTGCTCGGCCTGGTTGCGGGTCTCGGCGGCCTCGCGGCGCTTGCGGTCCTCCTCGGCGTACTGCTCGGCGTCCCGCATCATGCGGTCGATGTCCTCCTTGGGCAGGGCCGAGCCGCCGGTGACGGTCATCTTCTGCTCGCGGCCGGTGGCCATGTCCTTGGCGGAGACGTGCATGATGCCGTTGGCGTCGATGTCGAAGGCCACCTCGATCTGCGGCACGCCGCGCGGCGCCGGCGGCAGGCCCGTCAGGTCGAAGACGCCGAGCTTCTTGTTGTAGGCGGCGATCTCCCGCTCGCCCTGGTAGACCTGGATGCCGACCGAGGGCTGGTTGTCGGTCGCCGTCGTGAAGATCTCCGAACGCCGCGTCGGGATCGTGGTGTTGCGTTCGATGAGCTTCGTCATGATGCCGCCCTTGGTCTCGATGCCCAGGGACAGCGGGGTGACGTCGAGCAGCAGCACGTCCTTGACGTCGCCGCGCAGGACGCCCGCCTGGAGGGCGGCGCCGACGGCCACGACCTCGTCGGGGTTGACGCCCTTGTGCGGGTCCTTGCCGGTGAGTTCCTTGACCAGGTCGGTCACCGCGGGCATCCGGGTCGAGCCGCCGACCAGGATCACGTGGTCGATCGCGGACAGCTTCACTCCGGCGTCCTTGACCGCCTGGTGGAAGGGCGCCTTGCAGCGGTCGAGCAGGTCGGCGGTGAGCTCCTGGAACTGCGCCCGGGTGAGCTTCTCGTCGAGGTGCAGCGGCCCTTCCGCGGAGGCCGTGATGTAGGGCAGGTTGATCGTCGTCTCGGTGGAGCTGGACAGCTCGATCTTGGCCTTCTCGGCGCCCTCGCGCAGCCGCTGCACGGCCATCTTGTCCTTGCCGAGGTCTACGCCGTACTGCCCCTTGAAGCGCTTGATCAGGTACTCGACGATCCGCTGGTCCCAGTCGTCGCCGCCGAGGTGGGTGTCGCCGTTGGTGGCCTTGACCTCGATGACGCCCTCGCCCATCTCCAGCAGGGACACGTCGAAGGTGCCGCCGCCGAGGTCGAAGACGAGGACCGTCTGGTCGTTCTCCTTGTCCAGGCCGTAGGCGAGGGCCGCGGCCGTCGGCTCGTTGATGATCCGCAGCACCTTCAGGCCCGCGATCTCACCGGCCTCCTTGGTCGACTGGCGCTGGGTGTCGTCGAAGTACGCCGGGACGGTGATCACCGCTTCGGTGACGTCCTCGCCGAGGTAGGACTCCGCGTCCCGCTTCAGTTTCTGGAGCACGCGCGCGGACAGCTCCTGCGCCCGGTAGCGGGTGCCGTCGATGTCGCCGTGCTCCGGGAAGCGCCAGCTCGTGTCTCCCATGTACCGCTTGACCGAGCGGGCGGTGCGCTCCACGTTCGTCACGGCCTGCCGCTTGGCGACCTCGCCGACCAGCACCTCGCCGTTCTTGGCGAACGCCACGACCGAGGGCGTGGTCCTGGCGCCCTCCGCGTTGGCGATGACGGTGGGCTCGCCGCCCTCCAGCACCGCGACCACGGAGTTCGTGGTTCCGAGGTCGATCCCGACCGCACGTCCCATCGCTGTCCCCTTCCGCCAGGGCGCTCTGTCTACACTCCAGCACAAAACTTGAGTGCGTTCTTGTCAATGCCGCGCGGGGGTGATCGGCCCCCGGAGCGCCACGGCGCGCCGGGGCCGGTCGGTGACGAGCACGTCCACGCGAGGGTGGGCGAGGAAGGCCCGCATCAGGGTGTCGTCGTTGACCGTCCACACCATGGTGAACAGGCCGTGCCGGGTCGCCTCGCGCAGCACGGTGGTCCTGGCCAGCCGCTGGTGCACGGCGACGCCGTGGGCCCCGCAGGCGCGGATGCGGCGGGCCGGGAACAGCTCGCTCAGCCGTGTCCCGGGCAGCCGGGCCAGGGCCAGCTCGCGGCGGTCGCGCCCCAGGGAGAGGGCGGTGCGCACGCCGGGGTGGGCCCGTGCGACGGCGGCGACGGAACGGTCCTCCAGCGTGGTCACGACCAGCCCGTCCTCACCGAGCAGGGCGACGGCCCGGTCGATCACCTCGCGCTCATAGCCCACCTCCTTCAGGTCCAGGTGGGCCACGAGCCTCCCGGCGATCAGTGCCATGACCTCCTCCACGACCGGCACCTCGTATCCGGCCCGCTCGCACAGCTCGGCGTGGGTGAGCGCGGACAGCGGCGGTCCGGTGGGGCCCACCCGGGGGTCGTGGTAGACGACGAGGACCCCGTCCCCCGTGCGGCGGATGTCGAACTCGACGTACTCCGCGCCGGACTCCAGCGCGTCCTCGTAGGCCTCCCAGGTGGCGGGGCCGGCGCGCTCGGAGCCGCCCCGGTGGGCGGAGACGGCGGGGCGTGGCGTCATGGTCGTCGGCTCCCGGAGGGCGAGCGCGGAGGCGGGAGGGGGGCGAAGTCGTCGTCGGGCGCGGGCAGCAGCGAGCCCGAGCCGGTGCGGACCCGTCTCAGCAGGACCCAGCCGATCACGACCAGCACGACGAAGGGAAGCCAGGCCAGCGCGTACGCCGTTCCGTAGGCGCGCAGGTCCAGGATGGAGCGGTGCTCGTCCACGTTCGTGCCGTTCACGCCGAAGAAGGCCAGCAGCAGCGTCGGCGGCAGCGCGATCAGCGTGGCGGCGGCGAGGAGGCCGGAGACGGTGCGGTCGCGGCGGTCGTCGCGCTCGGCGAGCTCGGCGTCCAGGGCGGCGGAGCGGGCGCTGATCACCGAGGTCAGCCGCTCGACCATGCGGGCCGAGTTCTCCAGGCTGTCGCGGATGCCCAGCGCGTCGCGCAGCGAGGACTGGAAGGCCTCCGTGACCATCTCGGGGATCAGCAGGCTGTCGACGTAGGCCTCGACGCCGAAGGCGAGGTCGAGCTGGAGTTCGTTGACCCCCGCGGAGAGGCGGGAGATCAGGGAGCGGATCTCGGTGGGCGAGTCGGCGAGGGCCCGCTCGTTGGCCTTCATCATGGCGAACGCCGCGAGGCGGGTGCGCTGGAGCACCGACAGGGCGGAGATCATGCCGACGGCGACGAGCATCAGGCCGTTCTCGACATGCGGGGCCCAGCCGGCCTGGACGGAGACGCCGCGGCCGAGGGCGGACAGGGTGAGGCCGTGGTTCCTGAGGTGCGGCGCGAGGCCCGGGTCGTAGGGCGCGGCCGGGTTCCACGGCATCCTGCCGCGGTAGACGATCTCGTTGAGCAGGACGGCCTTGCGGGCCTCGTCGGCGGTGAGCAGCTCCCGCTGCAACCGGCCGCCGGGGAAGACGAGTTGGTGCACGTTCTGGCCGAGGGCGAGGGGCCGGCCGCCGAGCTGTGCCGACAGCGCCGTCAGGAGCGGGCGGTCGTCGAGTTCGATCCGCTCCCGGTCGAAGCAGGTGGTGGCCAGCCAGACGGCGAGGTCGCCGGCCGTGGTCTCACCGGCGAAGGCGCAGTCCACGACCAGGGTGGCGTCGCCGCGCGGGGTGGTGACGACGAGGAGCCGCAAGGAGGCGAGGCCCAGGCCGTGGTCGCCGTGCGGCAGCCGCAGCCGGCGCGGCGCCACCCGCTCGTCGAGCACCGGGACGGGGAGTACGTCCTGGCTGGTCATCAGGTGGGAGGCGAAGCGGCCGTAGTCGTAGCGGTCGACGAGGGCGCCGAGGGCGGTGTCCCGGGGGCGCAGCCGGCCGGAGAGGCTGAACAGCAGCAGGACGCGGGTCCGGTCACGGGTGGCGGAGTCGAGCACCGTCGCGTTCGTGGACGTCCCCGGCAGCATCGCGTTCCTTCCCGCCCATCGGTTCGAAAGCGTCTGGTTCATACCCCGGCCGCGGGTCGTGAACCGACGGCGTCGCGCGGGCCGCCCCGGGTGGGCGGGCCCGCGCGACGCCGGGTGGGCCGGGTCAGGCGAGCTTGGCGGTCAGGGTGATGGGCGTGGCCTTGAGGGCCTGGCTGACCGGGCAGCCGACCTTGGCCTCCTCGGCGGCGGACAGGAAGGCCGCCTCGTCCATGCCGGGGACGGTGCCCTCGACGGTGAGGTGGATGCCGGTGATGCCCTCACCGGGCTGGAAGGTGACGTCGGCGTTGGTCACCAGCCTGGTCGGCGGGGTGCCGGCCTTGTCGAGGATGTTGGAGAAGGCCATCGAGAAGCAGCTGGCGTGCGCGGCGGCGATCAGCTCCTCCGGGCTGGTCTTCCCGCCCGGCTCCTCTGTGCGGGCCGCCCAGGTGACCGGCTGCTCGCTGAGGATGCCGGAGGAGTCGAAGGTGACGGCACCGTTGCCCTTGAAGAGGTTGCCTTCCCAGACGGTGTGTGCGGAGCGCGTGGCTGCCATGACGCATCCTTTCGAAAATGTCCGGCTGTGCTTGTCTTTAGTGGTCCAAGAGACCCGTTGCCGGGTTCCTGGCCCCCATCCGATCACACTACGGCCCAACTCACGCGGAAGACCGGGCCCCTGGCGGTGAGCGGCGGCCGTGCACGGCCCGGTTTCAGGCGGCGCGCTCCTCGCTCGTCTCCAGCGGCACCTGCGGTCCGTTCGACTCGCGCAGCCAGCGGTGCAGGACGCGGTGGACGTGCTCCGCGCCGACGAGCTCCTCCCCGTCCTCCAGCGGTGCGGACAGGACGAGCGGCGACAGCAGGAACGGTTTGCCCTGGGCGCCGCCGAGGCCGCCGTGGGAGCCGATCTGCTCCTCGAAGGCGAGGACTTCGCCGTCGGCCGGGTCGTGGAAGGAGTTGACCATGATGTCGGCCGCGTGCGGGAAGGTGTGCGTACGGCGTACCGCGTCGGCGGCGCCCGGCCCGAACGGGGCGAGCGGGCCCGGGTCGGCGTCGAGGTCGGCCAGCGGGATCTCCGCGCCGTAGGCGCCGAGGACGACACCGCCGTGCTCCTCGCTGCGGACCAGCAGGAAGCCGATGCCGGGGTGGTTGGCGAGGGTCGGCAGCAGCGCGGGGTGGCGGGCGTCGATCTCCTCCTTGCTCATCCGGTGCGTGACGTCCGGGAAGGAGACCAGGCCGAGGTTGCCGGAGGCCAGCACGATCGGCTCCGAGCGGCGCGCGGGGCGGTGCAGCTCGCCGCCCTCCTCGACCGGGATGCGCAGGGCGGCCCGTACGGCGGTGCGGGCCTCGGCGCCGCTGCGGGTGCGCTCCGCCCGGCGCGGCACGGGCAGTCCGCAGCCCGCCCGCACCAGGTCGCCGAGGGTGAGGCCGTAACGGGAGCGGAACGTCTCGCCGGGGCTCTGGCCGTGGTCGGACAGCACGACGATCCGGTAGGGGCGCGGGGCGTGCTCGGCGACGTTCTCGATCAGGGCGAGGGAGCGGTCGAGGCGTTCCAGGACCTTCTGCGCGTCGCGGCTCGCCGGGCCGGAGTGGTGGGCGACCTCGTCGTAGGCCACGAGGTCGGCGTAGACGGCGGTGCGGCCGGCGAGCATGTCGCCCATCACGGCGGCGACGACGACGTCCCGCTCGACGACGGTCGCGAAGGCGCGGATGAACGGGTAGAGGCCGCCCCGGGAGACGCGCGGGCGCTGCTTGCGCAGCCCCGCCCGGGTGGACTGGCCGATCTCCCGGCCCGCCTCGGCGACGAAGGACAGGGCCGTGCGCACGGCGTTGGCCGGGTCGGAGAAGTAGGCGAAGTAGCCCGCCCGGGAGCGGTTCTCGCGGCTGCGGCGGCGGGTGGCGATCGACAGCACGAGGGCCAGCTGCTCGGCGCCGCCGCTGAACAGGTTGCCGCGGCTGGCGCCGTCGACGCTGAGCAGACCGCCGTGTCCCGCCTGTCCGGCGGCACGGCGCTGGAGTTCGGCGGCGCTGGTCGGGCGGTTGCAGACGACGATCTCGCGGGTGTCCTTCTCGTACCAGCGGAACGCGGGGACGTCGTGGTTGCTGCCGTGCAGGATGCCGAGCTGGCTGGCGCCGGTCTGGCTGGACCAGTCGGTGCGCCAGGGCGTGAGGCGGTGGGTGGGGCGGCCGCCGTCCCCGGTGCCGAGCCAGCGGGCGACGGTGGGCATCAGGCCCTTGCCGACGGCGTCCAGCAGGGTGTCGTGGCCGACGCCGTCGAGTTGCAGGAAGACCGTGCCGGGGCCGGCCGGGCAGGGCGGTCCGGACCTGCGGCGGCGGTCGGAGAGGCGGTACAGCCGGCGGCGGTAGGCGTCGTCGTCGCGCACGGCCAGGGCGGCGCCGGTCGCCGATGCCACGGCCGACATCACGGCGGCGACCACGACGGCGGTCTCCGGGGCGGCGGTGCCGCGCTCCCCGGGGTCGAGACGCAGGGCGAGCAGCAGCAGCGCGCCGTTGAGGAAGAACACCAGCAGCCCGAGCACGAGCGCCGGTACGAGGAGCAGGAGGCGGACGAGCAGCGGCCACACCACGGCCGACAGCAGCCCGAAGGCGCCGGCGCCGAAGGCCGCCGTGACGGCGATGTCGGTCGCGCTGTCACCGTCGGCCGACCGGAGCCGGAAGTCCGGCAGGATCCCGGCGAGCACCAGCATGGTGACGGTGGAGACCGCCCACACGGCGACGCTCCGCCCCACCTGACTGGCGACCCGCCGCCACCGCACGCCCCGCACGCCCAGCCACCTCACGTCCCGGCCCGTCGCGACCACGGGCCCTCCCCCACAGTGCCACAACGCCCTGGGGTCGCCTCCGGTCCCCCGAACCGTCGTGTCAGCGCCCGTCGTAGCCGGCGGTCGGCATCGACAGCCTGCGGTGGACGCACGCCTTCATCGCCGCGTCGTACGCGGGCTCCGCGTGCCCCACCGTCTCGACCCGCACCCCGCGCCGCGCGCACTCCGCGGTGAACTCCTCGACGGAGGCGAGCGCGCTCTCCAGTACCCGCCGACTGGGCGCCACGAACAGGTCGAGGCCGGGCCGGACGCCGTCCCACAGCGCGCCGTGGTCGGGACGCAGCCCCCGCACCAGTAACTCCCGGCTGACCACGTAGCCCCGCTCGGCGGCCCAGCGGGCGCACATCGCGTGCTGGCTGCGGGAGTCGACCAGGAACGGATCCTGGTCCAGCTCCTCCAGCGGCGTCAGACTCGCGATCGCCGTGACCCTCACCGGCACCATGGCGTCCCCCCTCACCTCCGGTTTCGCCGCCGACCCTACTCCTGCACGTAGGCTTCGGGGAGTCGCGCGAAGGAGGCAAAGAAGTGCCGGTGGAGATCACCTGGTGGGGTCACGCCACTTGCACGGTCGAGGACTCGAACGTACGCGTACTCACCGACCCCTTGTTCGCGCGCCGGCTCGCGCACCTGCGGCGCCGGCGCGGGGACCTGCCGCCGCCCGGCGCCCACCACGCGGACGTGGCGCTGGTGTCGCATCTGCACGCCGACCACCTGCACGTGCCCTCGCTGATGCGGCTCGCTCCGGGCACGCGCCTGCTCGTGCCCCGGGGCGCGCGCCGAGCCGTGCCCGGTCTGCGCCGGCTCGCGCACCTGCGGGTGAGCGAGATGGCGCCCGGGGACGAGACGCGGGTCGGCGACGTCGTCGTCCGGGCGGTGCCCGCGCGGCACGACGGGCGGCGGCTGCCGCTCGGACCGCACCGCTCCCCCGCTCTGGGCTACGTCATCGCCGGTGAGGCGCGCACGTACTTCGCCGGGGACACGGGGCTGTTCGACGAGATGGCCAAGGAGGTCGGGCCGGTCGAGGTGGCGCTGCTGCCGGTGGGCGGCTGGGGGCCGTACCTGGGCGAGGGGCACCTGGACGCGGGCCGGGCGGCGGAGGCGCTGGCGCGGCTGGCACCGCGCAGTGCGGTGCCGGTGCACTACGGCACGTACTGGCCGATCGGGATGGACGCCGTGCGCCCCCACGAGTTCCATGCGCCGGGCGACGAGTTCGTCCGGTTGGCCGCGCTGCGCGCGCCCGGCGTGGCGGTGCACCGGCTGGGGCACGGGGAGAGCGTGCGCCTGGAGGTCGCGCGGTGACCTGGTCCGCGCCCGTGGCACAGGCCGGCCTGCCCCTGCTGGCGGTGTCGGCCGTCACCCCGGCGTCCGTGGTGCCGGAGTCCACGCAGCAGGCGATCGGGTATCCGTCGCTCTTCCTGCTGGTGCTGATCGGGGCGCTGGTGCCGGTCATCCCGACGGGGGCGCTGGTGAGTTCGGCGGCTGTGGTCGCGTTTCACCAGACGGCGCCGTTCTCGCTGGCGATGGTGTTCGTGACGGCGTCGCTGGCGGCGTTCCTGGGCGATGCGGCGCTGTACTGGCTGGGACGGCGCGGGATGAAGTCGAGGAACGGGTCGCGGTGGCTGGAGGCGCTCCGGGCCCGGGCGCCGGAGGATCGGCTGGCGCAGGCGCAGGAGCGACTCGCCGCGCACGGGGTCGCGGTGCTGGTGTTGTCCCGGCTGGTGCCGGCGGGGCGGATTCCGGTGATGCTGGCGTGTCTGCTGGCGAAGTGGCCGCTGCGGAAGTTCTCCCGGGGGAATTTTCCGGCCTGTCTGGCCTGGGCCGTGACGTATCAGCTGATCGGGATTCTCGGGGGGTCGTTGTTCGATGAGCCGTGGGAGGGTGTGGTGGCGGCGATCGTGCTGACGCTGGTGATCAGTGCGGTGCCGGGTGTGGTGCGGCGGGTGCGGTAGCGCCGTGGGAGGTCATGTGGTCTTCGGCGTGCGGGTTGTCTGTGGTTGTTCGCGCAGTTCCCCGCGCCCCTTGAGGTCAGTCACCGAACAGCACCCTTGATGCGCCTACCGGGATGTCCCACAGGTTCTCTCGGGGCAGGCCTGTCTTCTCCCAGGCCGCGCGTACTCGCGTGAGGGGTTCCAGGACCGGTTCCGCCGAGAGGACGAACGTGGCCCAGTGCATGGGAGCCATCCTGGTCGCTCCCAGGTCCTGGGCCGCCTGGACCGCCTCCTCCGGGTCGCAGTGGACGTCGCTGAGCCACCAGCGGGGGTCGTAGGCGCCGATGGGCAGGAGGGCGAGGTCGATGCCGGGGTAGCGGCGGCCGATGCGGGAGAACCAGTGCCCGTAGCCCGTGTCGCCGGCGAAGTAGACGCGTTGGCCCCGCTGGTCGGTGAGGACCCAGCCGCCCCACAGGCTGCGGCAGGTGTCGGTGAGGGTGCGCTTGGACCAGTGGTGGGACGGGACGAAGTCGAAGCGGACGCCGTCCAGTTCGGCCGCCTCCCACCAGTCGAGCTCCGTCACGCGCGTGAAGCGGCGGCGGTGGAACCAGCCGGCGAGGCCGGCCGGCACGAACACCGGGGTGTCGCGCGGGAGGCGGCGCAGGGTGGGGGCGTCCAGGTGGTCGTAGTGGTTGTGGCTGATGACGACGGCGTCGACGCGCGGCAGGTCCTCCCAGGGGACGCCCACGGGGGTGATACGGGCCGGGGTGCCGAGGATCCGGCGGGACCAGACCGGGTCGGTGAGGACGGTCAGCCCGCCGATCTGCAGCACCCAACTGGCGTGTCCCGCCCAGGTGACGGCGACCGTGCGGGCGTCGACGCGGGGCAGCGGGGCCGGGGCGAAGGGCAGCCGGGGGATGTCGGCGAGGCCTTCCGGACCGGGTCTCACGGCGCCTTCGCGGGCGAAGCGGGCCATGGCCTTCAGGCCGGGGAGCGGGGCGGTCAGCCGGTCGTGGAAGGTGCGCGGCCACACTCTCCGCTCGGCCAGCGGCCGGGGTTCGGCCAGGGGCGGGTACGGGGGTGCGAGGGGAGACGGGAGAGCAGGACCGTCGGCTTCCCGGGTGGTCGTGCTCGTGGTCGATTCGGACTGCTGCGTCATCGAGGAGGCTCCCATCGCTGAGCGTCGTCGCGGAGATCGTCGAAGACCGACTTCAGTTGGATCAACGCGCGGTGCACGTGCGGCAGTTCCAACGGCGTGGGTGACGTGAGGCATTCCGCGCGTTCCGGGTCGGACCCGGCCACCAGTGCGCCGGTGGAGAGCCGCACGCGCGGGGCTTCGAGGTCGTCGCCGAAGCGGTGGCCGCCCGGCGCGGGCATGCCGAGACGGGCGGAGAGGAAGTCCTCCAGTTCCTGGGCGTCGCCGATGTCGTGCGCGGTCAGCGCGGGGAGCAGCGGGGACAGGTCGACGTACAGATGGCGGCCGGCCTGGGGCGGCCGGGCGAGGGCGCCCGCGCCGACCACGGCGGAGTGCGCCGCGGCGGCCACGCGCGCGTGCAGGCGCACGGCGGTGGCCACGCGCGCGGTGACCGGTTCCGGTTCCGCCAGGGCGTGGGCCGCCGCCGCGGCGACCGGGGCGGCGACGCGGGCGTCGAGCGCGGTGAGGACGTCGAGCACGCGGTCGTGGAGACCGTCGGCGTCCTCGTCGGCCGGGAAGCGGGCCACGGCGGCCGGCCAGCCGGGCGGGAGCAGGGCACCGGCCAGGTCGGTGACGACGGTGACCCGGTCGGGCAGCATCTCGGCGGGGCTGAGCAGCACGGTGTCGTGCGGGTCGTGCAGGGTGTCGCGCCAGGTCTCGTCGCTGACCAGGTGCAGGCCCTCCCCCTGGGCGGCCTCGACGGTCTCGTGCAGCAGCTCGGGCGGGGCGACGGTCGCGGTCGGGTCGTCGGCGACGGACAGCACCAGCAGGCGCGGGTCGCCGCCCTCGGCGCGGACCCGGCGCACGGTCTCCAGCAGGGCGTACGGATCGGGGACCCCGCCGCTCTCGGGCGGGGTCTGCACGTGGAAGACGGGCCGTCCCAGCAGGCGTGCGTACGGCGCCCACCAGGCGGCGCAGGGTCTGGGCACG
The DNA here is from genome assembly GCF_014651035.1 of Streptomyces lomondensis. Lineage (GTDB taxonomy): Bacteria > Actinomycetota > Actinomycetes > Streptomycetales > Streptomycetaceae > Streptomyces > Streptomyces lomondensis. The sequence continues at coordinate 149,121 of NZ_BMWC01000003.1, read as the reverse complement.
AGGACGTCGCCGCCGAGGGCGGCGGTCAGCGCGAGCAGCAGGGCGGGCGCGCCGGGGCCGGCGGCCACGCGGCCGGGGTCGCAGTGCAGTCCGCGCCGGTCCCAGTAGCCGCAGGCGGCCTCCCGCAGCGCCGGGCCGCCGCCGACCGGCTCGTGGCCGCCGCGGGACGCCGCGGCGGCGAGCACCGCGGACAGCTCCGGCAGCACGGGCAGCCCGTCCTCGGGGAGCGGCGGCCCGAACCGGACGGGGCCGTGGCCTACCGGGTCCGTCCGCCGCATCCGTACCTCCGCAGTGCCTGGTGCCGCCGTGTTCTGTCGCCTTCGGCGCGTACGCCGTCCGCTGCCCGGTGGTCCGTACGGTGCGGCTCGTGCCCTCGGCCACTGAGTACCCAGGGTGCCGCCGCCCCATGGGCACCCGGCCGGGTTGTGACGGTCACAGCATGAGCGGGCCGGACCGGGGGAAGCGGGGGGCGTGCGGGGCGCTGGTACGCGCCGGTGGTCAGCGGTACGTGCCGGTCTCGCGGTTGCGCAGCCGGTGCACGGCCGCGCCGAACGCGCCCGCGATCAGTACCCCGCCCGCGACCAGGGCCGGCACGGAGTCGGTGAAGGCACCGCCGTCACCGGCCCGCACCCCGCGCTGGACGGCCGCTCCGCCGCAGTCGGTGTGGTGCGGTTCGGGGTGATGGTTTTCGGGGTCACGCATTTCATGGTGATGCTGTTCGCGGTGGTGCGAGGGCTCGGGGCAGGCCTTGTGCGGGGGCTTGTGCGTGGGGTGGTGGGACGGCTGGGGGCGGGGGTCGTGGGTCACCGTGAAGGTCGCGCTCCACTGCTTGCCCTCCCCGCCGGGCGCGGCCGGACAGGTGCCGTCGACGCTCCACGCGGAGTCCTCGCCCAGGGCGTCCGGATCGCCCTCGAAGTTCTCTGCGGAGGCGATCCGTGCCGTACCGCGGTAGGCCGGGCCGGACACCTTGTCGTCGTTGCCGGTGACCCTGCGCAAGGGCACGGTTCCCTCGTCGAAGGCCTGCGAGGTGGCGTCGATGGTGTCGGGCGGCGGCCCCCCGGTCGGGTCACAGCTGACCGAGATGGTGAGCGTGCCCCCGGGCTCGACGGTGGCGGGACTGACCTCGGCGGCGGGTTCGGCGAAGGCGCCCGGCGCGAACCCCACCAGGGCGGACCCGGCGAGAACGGCGACGGACAGGGCGTGAAGGCTGCGGCGCATGGAGGGGCCTCCTTCGGTCGTCATGCCCCTCTGCCATGACAGCCCGCCCACAGCAGGCCCGCGCGAAACCGGACCCCATTAGCGGGACAGCACCCGCCAACCGGGTGAAAGTGGAGCAACCCAGGGGCGCGGGGAACTGCGCGACCAGCCACAGACGACCGGCACCCGCGAAACCGCCGGAACCCCCACGACGCTAGGCGACATCCCGCATAACTTGCTCCCGCACCCGCCCACAACACCGACTGATCAACCGGGACACATGCATCTGCGAAATCCCCAGCTCCTCGGCGATCCGGCTCTGCGTCATGTCGGAGAAGAACCGCATGTACAGAATCGCCCGCTCCCGCTCCGGCAGCGCCGCCAGCCGCGACTTCACGGCCTCGCGATCCACCACCGTGTCCAGCGCCGGGTCGTAAGACCCCAGCGCGTCGCTCAGCGAGTACCCGTCCTCGCTGCCGGGCAGCTCCGCGTCCAGGGACAGCGCGGTGAAGCTCTCCAGCGCCTCCAGGCCGACCTTGACGTCCTCCTCGCTCATCTTCGCGTGCTCGGCGATCTCCGCCACGGTGGGCCGCCGGCCGGAGATGGTCTGGGACAGGTCCTGGGAGGCGAACCGGACGCGGTTGCGCAGGTCCTGGACGCGGCGAGGTACGTGCAGGGTCCACATATGGTCGCGGAAGTGCCGTTTGATCTCGCCGGTGATGGTGGGCACGGCGTAGCTCTCGAAGGCGTTGCCGAGCTCGGGGTCGTACCGGTCGACGGCCTTGACCAGGCCGAGGGCCGCGACCTGCCGCAGGTCCTCGAAGCTCTCGCCGCGGCTGCGGAAGCGTCCGGCGAGGCGGTCCGCCATGGGCAGCCAGGCCTCGACGATCTCGTCCCGGAGCGCGTCGCGCTCCGGGCCGGCGGGCATCGAGGTGAGCCTGCGGAAGGCCTCGGCGGTGTCGGGGGCGTCGTCGTGGGGGTGCTGCTTCGCGCTGGTTCGGGTCGGCATGATGCGTCGCAATTCCCTTGATGGGTGCTCTGAGTTGGACAGTCACCGTGGGAGTGCGCAGACGGTGCGGACCAGGGGCGCCGGTGACGGCGCGAAACGCCGCTCCCACGGGCGTGCCTCCTGTCCGAAGCACTGAGGGGCGCCTGCCCCCGGCCCCCACCCGCAAACCCGGTCAGGTTTTCCGCCGTCGCGCAGGGTGACTCGTACTGCTGGCTCTGTCCCCATACGTCCGGGAGGTCGTACATGAGCACCAAGGTCTCCGACCACGTCCTGCAGAGGCTGCGCGAGTGGGGGGTGGAGCAGGTCTTCGGCTATCCGGGCGACGGCATCAACGGCCTGCTCGCCGCGTGGGGCCGGGCCGAGAACGAGCCACGTTTCGTGCAGTCGCGCCACGAGGAGATGTCCGCGTTCCAGGCGGTCGGCTACGCCAAGTTCAGCGGCCGTCTCGGAGTGTGCGCCGCGACGTCGGGGCCGGGCGCGATCCACCTGCTGAACGGCCTGTACGACGCCAAGCTGGACCACGTCCCGGTGCTGGCGATCGTCGGCCAGACGCACCGCAGCGCGATGGGCGGCTCCTACCAGCAGGAAGTGGATCTGCACACGCTGTACAAGGACGTCGCCTCCGAGTTCGTCGAGACGGTGACGGTGCCGGAGCAGCTGCCGAACGTGCTGGACCGGGCGATCCGCACCGCGTACGCCCGGCGCTGCCCGACCGCGGTCATCATCCCCGGGGACGTTCAGGAGCTGGACTACTCGCCGCCGACCCACGAGTTCAAGATGGTGCCCTCCAGCCTGGACCGCAGTTCGTGGACGGCGGTTCCGTCCGACGACGCGGTGCGGCGGGCCGCGGAGATCCTCAACTCCGGTGACAAGGTGGCGATCCTGGTCGGCCAGGGCGCGGCCGGGGCGCGCGCCGAGGTGGAGCGGATCGCCGAGCTGCTCGGCGCGGGCGTCGCCAAGGCGCTGCTCGGCAAGGACGTCCTCAGCGACGAACTGCCGTACGTCACCGGCTCGATCGGCCTGCTGGGCACACGTCCGTCGTACGAACTGATGCGGGACTGCGACACGCTGCTGACCATCGGGTCGTCGTTCCCGTACACCCAGTTCCTGCCGGAGTTCGGCAAGGCTCGGGGCGTGCAGATCGACATCGATCCGCACATGGTCGGGATGCGCTACCCGTACGAGGTGAACCTGGTCGGCGACGCGAAGGCCACCCTGGAGCGGCTGATCCCGCTGATCGAGGAGGGCCGCGGGCGCGAGTGGTACGACACGGTGTGCGACAACGTGACGCGCTGGCGCGAGGTCATGGAGCGCCGGGCGGGGCTCGACGCCGATCCGATCAACCCGGAGTACGTGGCCCGCGCGCTGGACCCGCTGCTGCCGGACAACGCGATCGTCACGTCCGACTCGGGCTCGACGGCGAACTGGTACGCACGGCACCTGACCATGCGGCCGGGCATGCGCGGCTCGCTCTCCGGCACGCTGGCGACGATGGGCTGCGGGGTGCCGTACGTGATCGGCGCGAAGTTCGCCCACCCGGACCGGCCCGCGATCGCGCTGGTCGGGGACGGGGCGATGCAGATGAACGGGATGGCGGAGCTGATCACGGCGGCGAAGTACCGCCATCAGTGGGAGGACCCGCGGCTGGTGGTCGCGGTGTGGAACAACCACGACCTGAACCAGGTCACGTGGGAGATGCGGGCCATGGAGGGCGCGCCGTCGTTCCTGCCCTCGCAGGAGCTTCCGGACGTGCAGTACGCCGCCTTCGCCCGTTCCCTGGGGCTGACCGGCATCCGGGTGGAGAAGCCGGAGGACGTCGAGCCGGCCTGGCGTGCCGCGCTGGAGGCGGACGGTCCCGCGGTGGTCGAGTTCCTGACCGATCCGGCTGTCCCACCGATCCCGCCGCACGCCACCTGGGACCAGATGGAGGCGACCGCCGCGTCGGTCCTGAAGGGCGACGCGGACCGGGGATCGGTGGTCAAGCAGGGCTTCAAGGCGAAGATGCAGGAGTTCCTGCCGGGGCGTGAGAAGAAGAAGTAGCGGCCGCGGGGGCGGGAGTGTGCATCGGCAACAGCACGAAACACTTCAGTGGCACATGTCCCCTTAAAGATCGAAAGAAAGCTGGCCAGGGCTGCACTTCTCCGAGCGCAGTGCTGCCGCATCCGGCAAAGGGTCCACCACGTCTTCCTCATCGTGAGGAAGCGCGTATTCGTCGGCGAGGCGGGCCAGGTGGAGCGCCAGGGGCAAACCGAGCACATCCCGATAGTCGTCCCGGCACATCCTCTGCTGATGGACGAAGGCCGCCCACGCCTCGGGGTCGTCACCCGGCTGAAGGCAGGCAACGGTGACTTCCAGAAGCTCCGGGTTCCAGCCGTTGGCCGTCGGACGATAGGCGTTCTTGCCCTTGGCGTTGACGTGCGGCGTCAGCTTCGCGTCGTCGTTGGTCAGCTTCGTCTGTGTGCTCGCCTTGTCAGCCGTGCTGTAGAAGACCCGGCCGGACTCGCCGGGCGTCCGGGGCAGCCACAGCCCCATCGTGAAGCCGCCGCGCTGCTGCCCTGCCAGCTCTTCGTCGTTCTCCTCCCGCTCCGCCCACCACTGGGCGGTCTCGTCACGGTCACTGTCGGCGACCCTGATGACCCGCAGCTGCTTTCCGTAGAGCTTGATCCGCTGCGACGGTCCGCCGTCGAGACCGATCCGGTCCTGTTCCAGACCGTCGTTCCTGAGCCACGGCCACCTCTTGCGGAGGTCCTGGGCATGGGCCAGGACGAGGGTGGGCGAGCTGCGGAGCCCGGCCAGGGTGTTCTTGACGAAGGCCGCGGTCAGGGCGGACTGCTGCGCCACCGTTGTGCAGTCCTTGTCCCGCACCCGCCCGGTCAGGCCCTTGAGAAGTTCCGGATACGGCACCCATGCGTGCATGTCGGCACTGCGGCCCAGAACGCACTTCGCACCGGGGCGCAGCAACACGGCGATGGGGGTGAACTGCGCCTTGCCGGTGGGGCCGTCGTGCCTGCGTTCCACCAGGTGGAAGGCGACCTGGTTGAGCTCCTCGGGGATCAGCTCGCCGAGGGTGTGCCGGGGCACGAGCCGCATACCCGTCTGGCGCAGAGCGTCCGCCCAGGCCGCCTCGGCGCGCAGAGCCGCCTCCTCTTCCGCCTTGTCCTTCTCCAGCGAGGTGTCCAGAGGCTGGATGAACTGGGTCACCAGGCCGGCGTCCGCGCAGCCCAAGCGGATGGCGTGCTTGGGGTCGGTGCGACGCTTCTCCCGCTTGAACGGCTCCCACTCGAGCTCCACGAGGGCGATCTGTGCTCCGGGAGCCGATGCGCGCAGGGACGCCATCGCTTCGGCGACCTGGGTGCGCCGCTCCCCGATGGCCTCGTCGTGCTCGCGCCCGGCGCGCGGAACGCGGTCTCCGCCGAGCGGGGCGCCCAGCACGCCCAGCGGTCGTGCGTGCAGCCGCACGGTCAACTCCTCTGCCTGCCACACCCAGGTCTCGGGGCCCTGCTCGCGGCGGTGGGCCCGCAGGCCGAGGTCCTTCTCAGCGGCGGCGACGATCCGGTCCCTCTGGTCGTCGGTCTGGTGAAGCACCACGCACACCAGGTCGGTGCCGTCCAGCGCGGCGGCCAGCGTCCGTCGGCGCACGGCCGCGTTCTCGGCCGAGACCGGCGCCGCCTTGGCGAGGATCTCCGCCCTCTTCTCAGGGGTGGCGGTCTTCGGGACGGAGGGGAGCTTGGCGAGGTGACGCTGCGGTGGCCGAGCGTAACGGCTGCGCTCCAGCTTCGGCAGGGGGACGAATTCGGGCGCCAAGGCCTGCTCCGCCCACTCCATCAGACGGCGCCGTTCGCTGGGCATCAGTCCGGTGTTGATGAGGTGCTTGCCCATGGCGGCCTGGTGGCCCACCGCCAGGCGGATGCCGTCGCGGCCGTTGCCGCCCTCACCGATCCAGTGGTCGGCCTCCTTGATGAGCCGGTCCGCGGACGGCAGAGCGTCGAGGGCGGTGACGGCGGCGAGCATGCCCTCGGTGCCGCCCTGCCGCCAGTCGGTCGTCCCGTTCCTCCACTGGAGCATCGCCACCGAGAAGCGCTGCGGTACGGGCCCCTCCGGCACGAGCGACGCATCCGGCCGCAGGTACACCGAGACCCCCTTCCGGTAGGGCATGAACACCTTCCCGGAGACGAAACGGCGAACACCGGCGCTGAGGTGGACCCGTGGCACCGCGGAGAAGGGGACCGTCCGGACGGTGACACGGATGACGGCCGAGTAGTAGGCGGGGCGGCGGTCACCCTTCCCGGGGACGTACTCGATGGGCGGCCACGACATCAGTTCCGCGCCACCGCTTCCGGCGCCGCGCGCACCACTCACCCCAGCGACCTGGTGGAAGGTCAGACGCCGGCCTCCATGTTCGTACGGTCCCTGGCGGGCGATGCGGGCCGCCAGTTCGTCGGGCAGCAGGCGGTACACGTGCGGGGCGGGCAGAGCGGTGCCGCCCGGGGACAGGCCCTGCTCGAGGATGTCGATCTCGGCGGGCTGCCAGTTCAGCGAGCCGGTGTCCAGGTCGCGGAAACAGTCCAGCAGGAGCCGGGTGGCCTCGGGGTCCTCCGGGTTCCGCCGGAGACTCCTGAGCCAGGTGGCGACGTAGAGGTTCGTCACGGGTGCGGGATAGGGCTGCGCGCAGTACAGCCAGGGACGGCCGGCTCCGAAGGTGGCCGTGGAGTCGACCGTGACGACGTCCGGGGCGGTGGCGCGCATGAGCTGGTTGATCTGCTGGGTGGGCACCCTGCGGTACGTCGTGCTCCGTCCCCCGCCCTGCCCGTGCTCGCGGAGGCGCTGGAGTGGTTCCTCCCAGCCGGCGGGCAGACAGAGCGTGTGCAGGGGGATGGTGAACGGCGCCTGTGCCGGGTCGGGCACATAGGCTGCCGCACGTACGTGGTGATACGTCATCGTTCGGTTCTCCTCTTGGGTGTGCGGGCGGGGTGCTGAGTCCAGGTGCGGGCAGCAAGGGACGGCTGTCAGCCCATGTCCACGAGGGCCCGGTACAGGGGCTCGTACAGTTCCCGTACGAGGGACTTGTCGAGCGCCGGCGGCTCCGGGGCCGTGACGCCATCCGCGTCGTCGAAGTAGGGGGCGAGCACGGCGCGCATGCTGGCCAGCAGGCTGGTGTCGGGCGTGTCGGTGGACTGGAAGCCGGCTTCCCGGGGCGAGAACGCGGCATCGACGAAGACCACGCGGGCGGGGACGCCTCCTCGTACGAGGCGACCGATGACCTGCCACATCACCACGAGCTGGTCCCAGGTGAACGCGGCCTTCTCGTCGTCGCGGAGGCTGGACCAGGCCAGTCGGCGGGTGAGGTACCGGTTCCACTGGCGGAAGGCGCGACTGCGGAAGCCGATGGCGGCCTCGTGGGGCGTGGCCCCGGCGAGGACCCCTTGGGTGAAGACTCCGCCGACGTCGCGCAGGTGCCGCACCGCCCAGTCGTTGATGGACTGGATGGCGAGCGTGATGTCGTCGGGCCGGGGGTGGGGGCGGGCCAGGAAGTAGACGCTGCCGATCGCCGCCTTGCCTCCGGGCAGCACGATGTTGTGTCCGCGCTCGACCGCCAGGAGCGGGGCGACGAGAAGGTCACCGCCCACGGTGGGGAAGGACTTCACATCGCCGCGGGTGAGCGTGCGTACCCCGGTGTCCTCGGGCAGCCGGTTCCAGGCGGTGTCCGCGTCGGCGTCGTCGGAGACGAGCTGGACGACGCGGCCGTTCCACTCGGGGACCTGGTTCAGGTACTCGGCAGCCCGGCGTGCCTCCTCGTAGCTGCCGACGAGCAGCAGAAGGCGGCGCCGGTCCTCGTCGTCGATCTCGCGGAGTTCGGTGTCCAGCCTGCTGATCGAGCCGGGCAGGCTGCGGTCGGGAACGGCCAGTTGCCGCAGCATCTCCAGGAGGGCCTGCGGGCGTTCCTCGGGGTCGCAGCCCGACAGGCGCACCGGACGGGGTTGGTCATCGCCGGGCCAGTGGAGGAACTCCTTGCGGAACTCGGTGCCGAGGACGGCCTCGACCTCGTCGTCCAGCGGGCGGAGCACGGCGCCGACCTCCGTGTGCAGGTGGTACCTGCTGGAGGTGCCGGCCCAGCTGGTGGCGGACATGAGCAGGACGTGCGGGGCGGGACGCCCGTCCACCGAACACAGGTCACCGAGGCGCAGGAGCAGTTCCCGGCCCACGCCGTTGCAGTGGAAGAAGCGCAGCTCGCCGCTGCGGCCGCCGTCCCGCTCCCGGTCGTCGAGGCGGAACTGGAAGCCGAGGACGTTGCCCATGGGGGATTCGGGGATGACCGGCTCGTAGTCCTTGGGTGGCCTGCGGGAGAGCTGGTTGGACGCGTTCTCCAGTTGGAGGGCGGCTTCGACGCGCGGCCACAGTGTGGTCATGAAGTCGAGCCGGCTGTGCAGGGCGGCGAGGATCAGCGTGAACTCGAAACGCCGGGCCTGGACGTCGATCCCGGTCCGCTCGAGGGCGGCGGAGCCCTGGCCGACGATGCCGGTGAGCGTGGCGCGCAGCCGTTCACGGGTGCGGGCGCCCTGGGGCGCGTGGAGGAGTTCCAGGGTGAGGTGCACGAAGGTGTTCACGAGTGGTGTCACCTCGTCGTCGCCCTGGTCCGGCTGTTCGTGGAGCGGGTCGTCGCGGAAACGCAGCAGGGCATCGTCCAGCGTGCGGGCGGCCGGGGGTGGCTGCTCGCCCTGGGCCCGGCCGGGGAACCAGCTGTCGAGCAGCAGATTGTGCAGTGTGTAGGCGCTGAAGTAGTCGACACTGATCCATCGCCTGAGCTGGTCGTCCTTGACCAGCAGGGCGTAGAGCCGGTCGGTGGCGGCGCTGACGGTGTTGACGGCGTTGGTCCAGTCGTCGACGTCGCGTGCCGAGAGCTGGAGCCGTCCGTCGCGCGCCATCTGCTGGAACTTGTGGACGGCGACCTCGTCGAACCAGGAGTTGGGGTACTTGCCCACCAGAGTGCTGGCCGGGGCGAAGGCCGCGTCGAGCTGCATCTGCACGCGGTCGGCCTCGTCCAGGATGATCAGGTCGGTGAGGCGGCAGGCGAGTTCGAGATAGCGCAGTTGCTCGTCGTGCTGGTGTTGCGGTACGGAGCTGTGTACCAGGCCGGCCGGCGTGCCGACCCAGACGCGGGCGTCGACGAGATCCCGGGCGCCGCGGTGCCGGGGGCATCGGTGCCACAGCGGGCACAGCCGCCGTTGCGGCTTGGGGCGGTCTTCGGCGGGGGCGGCTTCCGCGGTCGGGTACTCCTCGTCGAGCAGGGGATCCGCCGCGGCGGTTTCCTCCTGTTCCGGAACGGTGTACAGCCCCAGGCAGGGGGCTTCCCGGATACCGAGCGGCCGGCGTGCTTCCAGGCCCCGCAGGACGTCCACGGGACAGGCGCTGCTCAGGTAGGCGAACCCGGAGTGGTCGTGGCCGAGCATGGTCGCGGCTCCCGCGGTGGCCGTACGGCGGTGCAGCCGACTGATGTTCCGCTCTCGGGTGGAGTGGCCGAGGATGGGCGCGGCCGGTACGCCGAGCCGGTGGAACTGCTCGACGACGGCGAGGGTCTCGGCGACGTCGCCGACCACGATGGTGACGCGGCGGGGCGACTGGGTGACCAGGTGGTAGGTGAGGATGTCGCGGATCGTGGACTTGCCCGCGCCGACCATGCCCACCATGTGCAGCAGCCGGTCGACCCTGAGCCGCCCCTTCCGGGTGAAGCGGCCGAGTTCGTCGTCGCGTACGAGCAGTTTGACGCGGCGCAGCCGCCCGGCCCAGTCGTTGCCGTGTCCGTTCGCCGACGCGGCTTCGGCGCAGTCCATCGCTTCGGCGGCCTTCTCCAGTTCCGCCCAGGTGACGTCGATGGGTTCGCCCTGTCCGCCGGGCAGCACGTCCAGAGCGTGGGCGCGCGGCACCGTCCCGATCAGCAGGTCCTGCGGGAATTCCACGGCGTGCACGCGGTCCTGTGCGCGGAAGGTGTACTCGCCGGTTTCGGCGAGCGGGAGGCTGCGGGTGGCGAACTCGGGTGCCTGGGTGAGCAGTTCCTCGAAGACGTCGAACCGTCCTGCAGCGCGGGAGGGTTGCCGGCGGCGCGGAACGGAGTGCGGGTCGTCGAGGTCGTATCCGCGCAGTTGCTGCGGCACGTCGAGGTACGCCGTCAGCGCTTCCGTCCAGGCCCGTCCGCGCCTGAGGTCCCACAGGTGGTGCCGGGCACGCAGGATGCGCAGGCGCTGCTCGTCGGACCGTACGTCGCCGAACGCCTCGCTGTAGGGGTAGCCCCCGAGCAGCGGCCATACGTCTATGGCGGCTCGGGTGGGGGTCACGCTCTGCAGGAGGTACAGGCCGAGTTCGACGTCGAGGAGGTCACCGGGCCGGAAGGAGCCGAGGTCGTCCGGCCACACCTCATTCAGCTGCCGCGGGGAGCAGCGGCGGTGCCAGCCACTGCGGTCACGCATGGCGGTCTCCTTCCATGGCGTCGGGGCGTGTGCCCGGGCGGGCGGCGAGCTCGTCACCGACCAGACGCAGGAAGGCCCGGTCGTCGAGGAGGGTGACCCGGTCGCCCAGGGCGTCGGGCAGGTGGCGCCGGAACTGCCGGCCGTACGCTTCGTTGTCCCGGAAGCGGTAACGGGGCACGACGAGGAAGGCCCGGTCGTACGGCGGGTCGGTGCGGAAGGGCGTGAGGGTGCGGGCGAGCTGGACGGGGTTCACCCGGTCCTTGACGTCCACGGCCCAGAACCGGCCGTCTGGCAGGGGGACGCGCAGGTCGTAGGCGTCGTAGTGGGGCCACATCTCGGCGGTGATGCCGAACCTCCTGCGCAGGGCGGCTTGTAGGTCGGTCTCGGCGAGTCCCGGGCTGGTGACGAACATCCGCAGGGGGCGGCTGAGCTGGTGGAGGCCGCCCTGGTCGGCACGCAGGGTGTTTCCGGTGCCGGTCGTGCCGTCCCGGCGGCAGCGGTCCAGTTCGCACCGGTGGCCGCCGTCGGGCAGGGGCACCATCAGGCAGCGGCAGCGTCCGCACTGCTGGTACGTGCCGTCGGCGCGCCGGTAGGAGGCGGGCACCGGTTCGTAGCACCGCTTGATGACGTGCTGGAGGAGCATGCCGCACTCGGGGTCCCCGCCCAGCAGGGCGAGTTCGGCGCCGGTGAGGACCGGTCTGGTGGTGAGCAGGGACCGGAAGGCGGTGTAGGCCCTGGGGTTCCTGGCGGACCGGCACTCGGCGAGGGCTTCGAGGATGCGTTGGTTCTCGAAGAGTTCGGCCGCCGGGTCGGCGGCGTCGACCTCCCATTCGAGGCAGAGTTGGTGTGGCAGCCGGGTCTCGGGATCGACGAGCAGGTCGCCGACGGTCCGGGCTTCGGCGGGCAGGTCCAGCGGCCATGCCCGCAGGGGACGTTCGCACGCCCAGCGGACCATCTCCGGGACGCTGCCCGGTGGCTGCTCGCCGCGGCGCAGGCAATGCAGGACGAGCCGGTTGTAGGCGTTCTGCACCTTGGCCGGGTAGACCGGATGCGGCACCGTGCGCAGCCGGGACAGGCAGGCCAGGGCCCCGGCGATCTGCCGCAGCAGGGATTCGTCCGGGCCTCCGCCGGCCGCGGCCGGTGGTTCGGGAGCGGCGGTTTCCGAGCCGGGACGGGTGTCCTCGGTGTGCGGGGCGCTCGTGTCCAGGGCGCTCATCCCTGCTCCTCCTCCGCCTTCTCGCCGGATGCGGCGCTCGTACACCACCGGGAGACGGGGCACCACTGGCAGTGCCGGCCCGGCCTGGCTTCCCACTGGTCGTCCTCGCGCCAGGGTCCGGCGTACCGACGGAGCACGGCCTCGGCCTTCGCAACCCGCCGCGGGTCGGTCGGGTCGATCACGTACGGGGTGGAATCCTCGGGCCGGAGGATCTCCACCTCGACCCGGGAGCCGCTCGGGTCACCGCCGAGCGCTCCGCGGGCCAGCAGGACGACAGCCAGGGCGAGTTGGGGATAGGTGTCCAAGGGGTCAGTGCCCTGGCGCAGGGCCTTGCGGGTGGTCTTGAGTTCGCGCCATACCCAGGAGCCGTCCTCCCGGTAGAGGAGGTCGGGTTTGGCGATGACGAGGGCCTGCGCGGCGGTGTCGTGGACCACGCGGAGCGGCTCGCACTCGGCCTGCTCGATGAGTCCGGAGTCCTGGAACGGGCAGGCGGCCACGTGCTGCAGGAGCATCCTGCGGCCCAGTTCGGCTTCCTCGTCAGGGACCTGCCATCGGCCGCGTGTCCAGTTCTCGCCCTCGGCCGGCATGTCGGCGGCCGTACAGGGCGGCCATCCGTCCCGTCGGTGCAGCTTCTCGATCCACGCGTGCACCGCCTGGCCGAGCTTGGCCGCGTCGCTGTACTCGTCCGTCTTCGGCAGGTGCAGAGAGCGCAGGAAGCCCTGGGCCGGGCACACCACGTGATAGCGCAGATCGCTCACCGAGACCTTGCGCAGCGGCAGCCTGCGCGAGGGCAAGGCCAGTACGCCAGGCGAGCGGTGCACGGTGTCGCACCCCGTGAACTGCTTGCAGTCGACGCACGCGGAGCCGGGGCGCGGGGTGCCGCCGTTGACGACGCTTCTGACGTGAGCGTCGCCATGCGTGTCGTAGTACGCCTTGGCCTCGGCGACGGTGCCCTCGAACTGGACGGACTCGGAGCCGTCGCCCAGGCCGACCTCGACGATCCGTACATGCGTGACCCGCGACGGAGCACGGTGCAGCGGAAACTCCTGGTGCCAGCGCCGCGGCCAGGAGGCGTTGGCGCCGAAGGCCGCGGCGTACGCGGCGACGGCTGTCTCGCCCGGCGCGGACGCGCGCGCATCGGCGTGCCTCAGCCGCCGGTACTCGCGCAGCCGGCCGTCGGCCGACTGATAACGCCGCCACCACGCGTACAGTTCCCAGCGCCGACCGTTGTCCTTGCGCACGACCCAGTACGGCTTCACCGGTACGAGGCCGTGCGGGTCGCGTCGGCCGGTGTAGAGACGGACGGCGTGCTCGGCGTAGGCGAGATGCCCGGGATGCAGGGGCCGTGGGCGCTGGGCCAGGGCGCTGAGCGCCCGCTCCAGAGGCGTGCCGTCGAACTCCATCAGGTCCAGGGCCTCGCACACCGGGCCGAGAGTGAAGTCCTCCAGCCGCTCCTGGGGCAACCTGGAGGCCACCCCCGCCCGGACCGCCGGCCTGGCCTTGGCCGCGTCCCGGGACGGGCAGGTGTGCGCGTCGTCACCGCCCGTCCCGGTCCCGGGCCCCACCCGGACCAGGCTCTCGTCCCCCGTCATCCATCGCGGCTTGCGCCATGCCGTGGCGTCCGCCATGTCCTCCCCTTTCCGGCCGAAGCGCAGTGTTCAGCGGGCCCAGCCGAGACCTCGGATGCGCCATCACCACCGAGCGTAACGCAGAACTTTGGAAAAGATTGGCACAGCTTGGAATTCAATGGCCGGAGCGGTAGGCTGCCGACATGACCGCATCGCTGGAGGAGTTGGAAGAGCGGCTGTCGCAGTTGCGCGCCCGGCTGCGCGAGGCCCGCCGCGCCCGTGACGCCGCTGCCGCTTCCCGGATCCGCAGCGAACTGCGCGAGGCGGAGGCCGCCTGGGAGGACGCGCTGGACGCCGAGGAGGCGACCGAGGCCGCAGCCGGTGAGCAGCAGGCCCCGCCTCCCCCACCCGCCCCTCGGGCGACACGCGCCGCAGCGCCCCCTTCACAGCCGGTACCGCGAGGGAAACGTTCCGCTCACGCAGCCGTCCCCGTCCGCGAACAGGTGCACCAGTCGCTCACCCTGCTCGGCGCCCCCGCCGCTCCGAAGCTCATCTCCTCCGTGTACGAGGCGTTCTTCAGCGAGCCGCTCGTCGCCACCAAGCTCGCCTCGCTGCGCCGCGACGAGGAACGGTCCTTCAACGCCCAGGGGTACGCCCGCCCGTACTACATCTGCGCGGCCCTCACCCACGACCGGCTCACGCCCGCGCGTGGTCTGCTGGCCGTGTCGGTCTGGCCGCTCCAGCGGCGCGTCATCGGACCGCTCAGCCTGCGCGTCGACTTCCTCACCCATGCCGTCGGCACCGCTGAGCAGATCCAACGGCTCACCGCGGCCGGCCATCCACCGTCGGACGCCGCCTGGCAACTGCTGCGCCGTTTCGCGCTGAACATCCCCGGCGCGTACGACAACGACGACCTCGACCCGGCCCGGGTGATCTCCGCGGCGCGCACCGAAACTGCGGTCCACCAAGAGGCCGACGACGCGGAGCGAGGCGCCGCCGCTGACCGCGCATGCGCTCAACTCACCGAAAGCCAACAGCTCTTCGGCGCGGCACCGCTGCACAACGCCCTGCGTGATGCGCGCGGTGCGGGCCTCTAGCGCCCGGCCGGGGAACCCGCGAACGTCTCCAAGCCGCCACTGCACACCACCGTGTCACGACACCGGGTAAGAAGAGTAGATGCCTCCGCAGCACCCTGTTGACCCTCCCGGCAGCCGGCTCGCCGCCCTACGCGGGCCGCGCCCCCCACAGCCGTACACCGCGCGGAAAATAACCGCCCTCACCGCCAACCCGGCCTGCTCCCGCCGTGCTGTACTGGATGCCGCCGGCGTCGACAAGGCCCTGCTCGCCCAGCGCATGGGCTACGAACCACGCTTCGGCCAGTCGCCCTTCGCCATAGCACGGGAGCAGGCGTTCGAGGCCCTGGTGAAGTGGGGCGGTTACGCCGAACTCATCCGGCTGCTGCGCGAACAGCTCGGCGTTCCCGTGCAGGAAGCCGGGGTCACCGACCTCAACGCGGTGGGCGGCGACACCTCCCTGACCCGGCGGGCGAAGGAGACCCGCGGTCTGCTGGCCCGCCTGGCCTCCGGCAGCGACGAGCGCCTGATTCTGGACCGGCCGCTGCTGACGCTGGAGGTCGCCGGCCAGACGGCTCATCTGGAGCCCCAGGCACTGACCCACCGGGTCGGCGGAAAGTTCTACGTGGCCGAGATCCGCTCCTTTCCCGCGATCGACGGGCAGGCGAACCCGACGGCTGTCGCGCAGACCGCGAAGCAGGCCGCCGTGTCCGTCCTCGCCCTGCACCGCACCTTCGAGGAGCTGAACCTCGACCCGGAGCAGATCGCCCACGAGTTCCTGCTCATCTGCCCCAAGGACTTCTCCAACCGCCCCTACGGCCGTCTGGTGGACCTCCGCCAGGAACTCGACGCCCTGCGTTTCCAGCTGACCCGGCTGCGCCGTGCCGACGACCTCGCACTCGCTCTGCCGCCCTCGGCGACCCTGGACACCGACCGCGACGTGGACGAACTTGACTCCTCGGTGGGCGCGTTGGACGCCTCCTACACTCCCGACTGCCTGTCCTTCTGCGAGATGGCCCGCTACTGCCGGGACGAGGCCACGGCCTGCGCCTCCCCTACCCGGCTGGGCGGCAGGGTCCGCAACACGCTTCCGGGCGTCGACTCCACCCGCACCGCCCTGGCGTACCTGGAGGGTGTGCACGCGCCCGGCCCCGCCGAGACTGCCGCCATCGACCAGTTGCGCGCGGCGGAACGGCTGCGCCGACTGCGCCGGGGTGGTGCCGCATGAGCACGCTCGCCGCCGTAGCCGCGCTCCGGGCCACCGAGACGGGCCGCGCCGAGCGGCTGACGACGGTACGCCACGCCCACCTCGACGACCACCCCTTCGTCCTGGTCCCCCTCACCCTCGCCGGAGAGGCGTGCGCCCCGCTCGCCGCCCTCGCCGGGACGGACCGCGAGCGACCGACCTTGCTGACGGTGCGTCAACCACGTGACCGAGCCGAACGGTTCCGCTTCACCCAGCGTCTTGCCGCACTGCTGCTGCCGTACATCGACCAGTGCCGTACGGCGGAGACGGAGACCTACACCGTGGGCCGCGGCGCGGAGAAGGAGGAGCGTCGACGCTTCCTGCGCGCGCCGCAGCTCCTGGTCCCGGGCGGCGAAGGCATCGCGTACGTCCGGCTGCTCGGTCGGCTGACCCGGCTGCGTGCCGTCGAGGGGCCGTATGCCGTGGACCCGTCCGTGCCCGCCCTCGGCAAGTGGCTGACGTGGTTCGCGGACCGGGCGGAGTTTCCCGGTTCCTGCCTGTTTCAGGCCATGACCCGGCTACTCTCCGCCCACTGGGCGACCGGGCAGAGCCCCGCCGAGGACTCCCACCTTGCCTCCCTGCTGGCCTGGATCGACCCGCCCGACGGACTCACCGGCGCGCAGGCCGCCCGTGAGGCGGAGGATCCGCTGCGCTTCCCACCGGCGGGACCGGCGACGGACGTCGTCTTCGACCAGACGTTGCACGACCTGATGTCCCGCTACGACGAGGCCGGCGACGGCCGTGGCCGGGAGGCCGTCGGCCGCCAGATCGACCGCGAGTTACGCGGCCAGATGCTGCCGACCTGGGAGCTGGTGTGGCGCGGGGTGGATCTGCTGCGCGGGCTCCCCGAGGGCGGGCACGTGGCCGAGCGGTGGACGTACGACCGTCGGCTGTTCAGCGAGTACACGGCCTACCTCGACGAGGACGGCCGCCCGCAGGCCCGCCGTGACCACGCCGTGGGCGCGGCCCGTCGTCTGGCGCGCTTGGAGGAGGCGATGGCGCGCTACGACGCGGAACGGGCGTTCGACGACCCCTTGGTGATGGCGGAGTACGAACTGTCGGGCGAGGCGTTCACGGGGCTGGTCGTGGCCCGCGACGAGGACCGTTTCGCTCCCGGCCCACGGCCCGGGTCCATGGTGTGGCGTCCGACGATCACCGTGCACAGCGAGCTGCCCGTACGGCTCACCGCGGGCAAGGAGGTCAAGTGCCCGGCGCGCCCCGGGCAGAAGGCACAGATCGTCGAGGTGGTGCCGGACGGCGAGGGGCACACCGTGGTGGTCCAGCTCAACGGCGGCTTCAACCGGGCGCGCAAGCCCCCGGCGCCGCCGGGCACCTTGGCCGAGGTCGGCGAGACGGTCACGTACACCTCCGTCGATCCCAAGTCCATGCCGTCCGTCCTGCCCGCGGAGGAGGACACTCCGTGGACCCACGGCGGCCCGCCCGAGCCCTACGAACCGACCGACGAGGACGCCGAGGAGATCTGGGAATGACCGCTGCCCCGGACACCGACCCCCCTGCCGCCCCCGGCATGCTCGCCGACCGGGCGGTCGCGGGCATCCTGTCCAGCCTGGACACGGCCACCGGCCGGGGCGTGGTCGTGGACTCCCCGCCCGGCGCCGGGAAGTCGACGCTCGTCAAGCGCGCCACCGGTCATCTCACGGCGGCCGGTCACCAGCTGATGATCGTCGCGCAGACCAACGAGCAGGTGGACGATCTGGTCGACAACATCGCGCGGGAGTACCCGGACCTCGCGCTCGGACGCCTGCATGCGAGCACCTTCACGCTCCCGGAGCGGGTGCGGCGGCACGCCAACGTGACGGGCAGCAAGGACATATCAGACCTGCGCGACCTGCCGGTCGTGGTCTCCACGGCGAAGAAGTGGTCGTACGTGAAGCCCGACAAGTGCGATCCGTGGCGCTGGGCGATCGTCGACGAGGCGTACCAGATGCGGTCGGATGCCCTGCTCGCCACGGCACCGCTCTTCGGCCCGGAGGACTCACGGGTCCTGTTCGTCGGCGACCCGGGCCAGCTCGACCCCTTCGCGACTGTGGACACCGACCGCTGGCACGGCCTGACCTGGGACCCGCTGCGCAACGCCGTCGACGTCACCCTCGCCCACAACGAGGACCTGGAGCGCCACCAACTGCCCGTCTCCTGGCGGCTGCCGGAGATGGCGGCGCCTCTGGTGGAGAAGGCGTTCTACCCTTTCTACCCGTTCACCTCCGGCACGAAGGCCGCCGACCGCGTCCTCACGTACCGCAGCGCGGCACACCGCACGACCCCGCACGACGCCGTCCTGGCCCGCGCGGCGGAGTCGGGCTGGGGCCTGCTGGAGCTGCCCGCCCGCCACACCCTGGACGACGACCCGGAGATGGCCGAGGCCCTCGCGGCGACGGCGGCCCGCCTCCTGGAGCGCGGTGCGCTGGTCAACGGCGAGCCGCTCACCGAGTCGCGCATCGCGGTCGGCGCGGCGCGCACGGTCCAGGCGGACGCGGTCCGATCCCGGCTCGCCGCACGCGGCCGCACGGCCATCACGGTGGACACCGCCAACCGCCTTCAGGGCCGCGAGTTCGATGTCACCCTCGTCTGGCACCCCCTCTCCGGCCGCCAGGACGCCTCCGCCTTCCACCTGGAGACCGGCCGCCTGTGTGTCCTGCTCTCCCGCCACCGCTTCGCCTGCGTGGTGGTGGCCCGCGCGGGAATCACGGACCTGCTGGACCGGCATCCGCGCAGCAGTCCGGTGTATCTGGACGTCCCGCCCAAGTTTCCGGACGGGTGGCGGGCGCATCAGGTGGTGATGGAGCGCTTGGGGCACAGCGAGCACACGGCCCACTTCTGATTCTCACGCCGCCCGCAGTCGAAGAAAGCCGGCCTGCCCCAGGACCTGATCACCCTGTCGGTCGGTTACGCCCCACGGCTGGGCTACGGCGTGCAGCCTGAGGGCGCCTGGCGAGCTTCCGGATCGACATGGCGGTCGACCATGCGCTGCGGATCCCCCCGCACGCCCCCCGAGCCAGAACCGGCCGTCGGATCCGAGCCGGTGACGGCGGAGGTCGAGGTGGCCCCGACGAGGTGGCGGGCCGCGCGGAGTGGAGCCGTCCCTACCGCGCCCCGCGCCTCGGGGGAGGTGGCCCTGCACGCCTTCGCCGGTGTGAACTCAACGGCCTGACGAGGAAATAACGGCTCGGGCACGACGTTCGCCGCTCCGCACCTGGCTCGGCGCGAGAGCCGACTGGTCAGAGCTGCCCGTTGCGCAGGTCGGCCGCTGCCTGCGCGAAGCCCGGCAGGATCCGGCCCGGCCGGGCTTCCGACAACGCCTGAGCGCAGACGAACCTCGGCCTGTCCGTCAGGCCGGTACGGTCTCCCGTTCCACCCCAGCCGTCAGCTCCCGCAGTTTCTCCCGCGTCTCCGGATCCGTCGAGTACACGATCGTGCCGACCATGCCCCGGGTCAGCAGCACCTTGTAGGTGTTGCGGATCAGGCGGTCCACGTCGGTGTCGGGGGTGGACTTCTTGAAGACCGGGTCCTTGGACGCCGTGCGGTCCGTGATCCAGCGGTCGCCGCGCCAGACCAGGTCGGGGCCGATGATGACACCGGACCAGTCGTACTCGAATCCCTGGGCGGTGTAGACGCAGCCGACCTGTCCGAAGCCCGCCGGGTCGGTGGCCCACAGGGCGGCCGGGGGCGCGCCGGAGACGGAGCGGTCGCCGCGCAGGTTCCACGGGCGGGCCCAGTCGCCGATGACGACGTCCGGCGGCAGCGGGTCGCCGGGCTTGGGTTCCGGGGACCAGCGCCAGCAGTAGCCCGCGGACATCCGGGCGCCGTATCCCTGAGTGCGACGAGCCTGGAGGAAGGCTTCCATCTCCTGCGGGCTGTCGGCGACCAGCAACTGCATGCGGCCGTCGGGTTCCCAGATGACCGGCCCACCCGGCTCCAGGCCGAGAAGGCGGACCACCCAGCGCAGGTAGGCGTCGCTGCCGCCGCAGCGGAACTGGCTGTCCAGCGGGACGACATTGCAGGGGATGCCTCGCTTCTCCGCTGCGGCCTTGATCTCCGCTACGGTCCCCATCTCACCAGGTCGCACGACCTGATGCTCGTCGAGGAAGAACACGGGCACGTAGGCGACGTCGATGAGTTCGTCGATCTGTGCCCGGCCGGTGCGATGCTCGGCGCGGGTATAGCGGTTGGCCGAAGTCTCCCGGACACGGTGGGCTTCGTCGCAGATCAACGCGCCCAGGCTGTTCTTCTCAGCGGTCATGAAGCTGTTGAAGTACTTGAACAGGTCCTGGACTTCCCGCTTGCGAGCTCCGGCGATCTTCCTCATCGTCTTCGTGAACGACTGCGAGCCGGTGGCGTGCAGCGCCGGAACCCCACGCCGGTAGAGTTCGCCGAGCAGTTGGAGAGCGATGACGCTCTTGCCGGTGCCGGGGCCGCCCGTGACGATGACGACCTCCATGCGGTCGGCGTGCTTCGCCTTCTCCACCGCGTTGAGCACCATGCGGTACGCGACCTGCTGCTCGTCGAGGAGGACGAACTGCGTGCGCTCACGCACCTCCTCAGCGGCCACGGACATCAACTGCTTCGACGGCACCGCGGCGCCCGCACGCAGTTCGTCCGCCGCACGGGCCCCTGGATGCTTGTCGCTCAGCCTCGTACGAAGGTGGTCGAGGAAGGCTCCGCGGCGTTCCGCGGTGAACAGCAGTCCGCGGCCGTCACGCTCGATCTCCCGCAGTCCGGTCACGCCGAACTCGGTGGCGTTGTGCAGGTACGCCACTCCCGCCACCCGGTGGCCGTGCTCGGCCACCGCCCCATTGAAGTTGACGAGGTACTCACAGTAGCGGCGTACCTGCTCGATGGGGTTGAGGACCGGATGGGCGTAGGCGTCGACATGGCACAGTGTGGGGTCGTCCTCGTGGGGCAGTGCCTGGCTCCACTGCTTCAGCTCGACCACGACGTAGGACGACTCTCCCGTGACCGGGTGCACTCCAGCCAGGACGACGTCGGCGCGCTTGCTGTTCAGCGGGAGCGCGTACTCCAGCATGACCTCCACGTCCCCCAGGCCCGCGTCGTTGAGTGCGGCGGCCAGGACGGGGATGCTGCGCTCCCAGGAACGGACCTCCGAGGCGCCGGGCCGATAGCCGTGCATGTGGACGAACTGGTCGGTGAGGTGAAGGAACAGTGAACCGTCGAGTGCCATGACGGCGACCGTTTTCGCGGACGCGCGGAACAGCAAGGATTTCCCCCAGGCAGCACGAAGAGACTCGTGCGGGTGGGGGCATGTCCTGGAGACTCCACCGGGATGGAGCGGAAGCCCGTCGGGCCGCGTTGACGATGAACTCGAGATTACCCGGTGGGTCTGACAGCCGTCCGGGGGGCCACCAAGGCGGCAGGGGCATCGCTGTCGGTATCCCCCTGCCGCCTCTCAGCCGTCCGGTGTCAGCGGTGGCCCTGTCCCGCCACGGTGCTGGCCCGCCACTCCGGGGCATCCGGTTCCTCGTGGAACTCCAGAAGATGCTGGCCCGCGTGGCGGGCAAGGGCGTCGCGGACCTGCACCGGGGTCACGTGGAAGAACTCTCGTCGTGCGTTGACCCTGTTGACCCTCCAGTCCTCGAACTCCTGATGCAAGGCGCGTTCCAAGCCGACGGCGTCGTCGCTGTAGATCAGCGCGTGTACGTCGAAGCGGAAGGGCACGGAGGCGTCGCCGAGTTCGTTGACGCGGTCCATGGGGTCGAGGCGGCGGGTGAGGCCGATCTTGACCATGGACTCACCGAAGGCGCCGATGTTGGAGATGACGTACACGTATCCTGCGTGGTTGTTGGCCTCGCGGCGGTTGATGGCCTCCTCCTCCACGTCGATCTCGCCGAGCTTCCGCTCCAGTTCCGCGATCTGGGCCGGGTCCGCCTGGCCTGCGGAACGGGCCCGGTTCAGTGCGAGGATGAGGCGGTTGCGCTCCTTGTCGAGCCGGGCGCGCTCACGGGCGATCTCCCGCTCCAGGCGTTCCTCCTCGCGCTGCCGCGCCCGCTCCTCGCGACGCTGCTCCTTCTCCTCCTCGACCTTGGCCAAGTGGTCTGCGGTCAGTTCCAGTTCGCGCACCCGCAGCCGGTGGTACTCGTCGGTCACCCGGATCTGCATGGTCTTGCCGAGCCGTGCGATGGTCTCCCGGGACTTCACCAGCCGGTCGATGAGGGAGACGAGGCGGTGGGGTTTCATGCCCCGTACGGCGGCGTCGGCCTCGGCGTTGTAGGCGCGCAGCATCAGCTTGGAGAAGTCACGCACCATGCGGCGTCCCTCGGCAGCGGATCCGTTGACGGTCCACTCGGTGACTCCGACGACGGCCCGCCCGTTCTTGGTGAGAGCCTTGCACTGGTCCTTGATCCGGTCGAGTTCGGCCTTGTAGGCCAAGGCGTCCGCGAGCGGGTGGCGGTACTCGTAGATGCCGGCCTCCTGCAACAGGACCAGGTCGTCGGTGACGACCAGACCGCTTCGCGCCGCGGCCAGGCGGCGCTCGGCCTCCTGGGCCTGTACCTCCATCTCGTGCAGCCGCTGCCGGGTGCCCCGAAGCTCGTTCTCGGCACGTTCGGCGGCCGCCTCCACTTTCGCGTCGAGGACGGTGTCGATGCGCTGGAGCTCGGTCAGGTGCTCGGTGTGGGTGCGGCGGAGGCGCTCGGTCTCCTGGACCAGGCGGGCCGCGTCGGCGCCGGCGAGGGCGGTCAGCTCGGCCAGCAGGCGCTGGTTCTCCGCCCGTAGGGCCTCGGTATGGGCGGCCTGGGCACGCAACTCGTCCCCCAGGCGGGCGGACTCCGCCTCCGCTTCCTTCCGGCGGCGGCCGAAGAGACCTCCACTGCCGGCGGGCCTCGACGAGTGCTGCGGCGCTGAGGTGGCCGGAGTGGTGGGCCCGGACTGCGCGGGGACGGGCGCAGGTGTGGAGCTGGTGAACGGTTGTGCTGCGAAAGGGGCCGGTGCTGCGAGATGCTGTCCGGGAGCGGGATGAGCAGCGACGCCGACCTGCTGGGCGTACCACTGGCGCCACTGCTGCAGGCGGTCGGCGAGGTTCTGGCCGTCCCGCTTGTCCATGTTCTTGAACTCGGCCGCCCATCCGGCGACGGACAGGGTGAGTACTCCCTGGCCCAGTCCGCCCGCCCAGCGCAAGTCGGAGATCTCGCCCAGGGCGTGGGACACGAGCCGTTGGCCGGTCCACCCCTGCGCCCGGAACAGCACACGGCGGTCGGTGAGGGCGAGCACTCCCATCACGCCGTCGTGGTGGGCGACAGCGAGGGCCTGAACGGATTCGTCCGGCATCAGCACCTCGGGAAGGCTCTTCACGGAGCCCTTGACCGGGAACCAGATGCCCTTGATCGCGGCTGCTGCCGCATCCACGTCGGATCGGGAGGAGTGTACGGACAACGGTGGTCACTTTCTCTTGTCATCGTCATGTGGGCCGGAGCACGGACAGGTCCGCTGGGCAGGCTGTCCCGGGAGGGCGATCGGGGCCGCGGCAGGTCATCCCTTGGCGCCGAGCACGCCCAGCGCCGCATGGAGGACCGGCTCGACGCGCAGGCGCGCGCCCGCGCGGTCCAGGGCCTGCAGTACCTCCAGGCACATCACAGCCCGTAGGGCCTCGTCGGGAGCCAGGCCCGCCATCTCGGCCGCGGTCACGGTGTAGGCGTCGTCGTGCCATCCGGCGCCGAGCTGTTCGACGACAGCGAAGTAGCCGGCCTTGAGGGTGTCGCTCTCCAGCAGGCCCACGGCCTCGACGAACTCCCCTGCGCCACTGCTCTGTTCCAGCCAGGTCATGAGACGCTGCAGCACCTTGTCCTGGTCGTGGTGGTGCTCACGCAGGTCCAGGGCCTTGTCCAGCAGGAACGGCCAGCCTCCGGTCACTGCCGCCAGACGGGCCAGGCGTTCGTCCGTCTCGCACAGGCTGTGCCGCTGCGTCCAGTCCTTCAGGCTCCGCGGATCGTGCCGGCGCAGCACCACCACGGTGTCGTGGTCGGCCTCGTCACCGGTGAGGAGGTCGGACCAGAGACCGGCCTGTCCCACCCCCGACACCAGGACGACGGACCTGGTGGCCTCGGCAGTGTCGGGCAGGACGGTCCTCGCCAGTTCGAGGGACTCCCGGCAGGGCTTCTCGCTGCCCCACGTGAGGTCGCTGATGAGCAGCCGCCGTTCACCGGCGCGGCCGCCCGCGAGCTCCTTGCGGAAGGTGTTGGCGCTGCCGATCGGGGGCACCGACCAGCCCGCGACCCTGCCGGTCACCTCCCGCAGGGTCCGCTCCACGTCCGCGACGCCGGTCGCCTGTGTGCCGAGGACCACCCGGACCTGGTTGACGCCCTCCCCCAGCAGGTAGTCGATCTGGTTCACGGTGAGCGGGGCGGACCGGCCGTCGGAGAGGTCGGGCCGGCTCTCCAGTACGACGGTCTCCTCCAGCCGGGACTCCTTCTCCGCGCCGAGGAGCCGCGCCTCGATCTCCTGTGCGGTGCCGATCATGCGCAACGCGTTGGGGCCCCTCAGATGCCAGCCCTGCCCGTCGTTGTTCGGTGCCAGAACGCCGAGGCCGACCATCTCCTGCAGATAGGCGCGGAAGCCCTCACTGTCGAGCTGTTCGAAGCCCTGGGGCCACCAGCCGGCACACTCCTCCCGCAGCTCCCGGTCACTGAGGCGGGTCTCCAGACCGTTGTCCCGGGCGTGCTGGGCGAGGACGTTGGCGATGACGTGGTAGCGGTCGTCGAGGGCGAGGGTGTCCTTGAAGGCCGCGGTGATGTCCGAACGCAGCGAGGCGTCCTGTTCCACCGCGTCCACGTCGGACTCCTCGATCGTGTAGGGGGGCGGGGCGAGGGGAAGCCGCGTCCGCTTGTCCTGCATGACCTGCACCATCCGGCTGCCGAAGATCTGCAGCAGGAACGGCTGGTACGAGCAGAAGCCCAGCACCCGGTTCACGAGGTCGACGTCGGCGAACTCGAAGCCGAGAGCGCGCATCGGGTGCACGATCAGGTCGGCCGCGAACTGCGGGGCGAGCGGCCCGACGACCGTGGGGGTCTGTGCCAGGTGGCTGAACGGGCCGTTCCTGGCGAGCCGGGTGAAACGCTGGACGGAGTGCAGGCCGGCGAAGACCACTTTGGCCCGGCCCCGGGAGTCCTCGCCGAGACCGCGCAGGCGGCGGGTCTCCGTGCACTCGGGCACGTCCGCCTCGAAGAAGCGGTCACACTCGTCGAGGAGGATGAGCAGCCGCCGGTCGGGGTCCTGTTCGAGCCATCGGGCAATGCCGCCGGTGACTCTCTGCCACGACTCCTGCTGCGGGCCGCGGCGGCGTGGCTCCTCCAGGACACCCTCCCTGGTGAGCTCCTGGTCCAGGGTGGGCCAGATCGCCTCGGCGCCGAGCGCGGTCCCCCTGCCGATGCCGATCTTGTCCAGATTGAGGTAGAGCTTGCGGTACGCGCCTGGGCGCTGTTCCTCGAAGCGGTCACCCGCGTCGGCGAGCAGGGCAGACTTGCCGAGTCCCCGTCCTCCGTAGAGGATCTGGGTCCCCGCCGGGTCGTGGATGCTCTTGCGCTCGCGGTCCCGGCCGTAGAACATCTCCCGGCCGATCTGACCGCGCTTCTCCTTGATGTACGGGTTCACCGAGGAGAACGGCAGCAGCGTCTCCGTCGCGGCGTCCACCCGCCGGTTGCCGTGAGCGGTGAGGTAGGCCAGCGCGGCGTCGTCGACCACCATGATCGGTTTGCTGTCCTGGGAGTCGGCTGCCAGTTCGGTACGGGTCCTGCTGTCCAGCGTTCCGAAGTGGACGACGAGCAGGCTGCTCTCGTCGGGATCCTGCAAGATGCGGCTGATCAGCAACTTCGCTGTGGGGCGGCCCCAGATCAGCAGGGCGCGCAGCTTGCCTCCCCGGTCCTTGATCTGCGATCCGAAGGCCGGCGCCCAGGCACGGCCGGTGACGTGTACGTCCGCCAGCTCGAAGAAGCGGTAGTCCTTGCCGCGTGGCAGATCGTCCAGGGGCCGGGCCCGCCGCGCCTCGTATCCGAGGAGGGACAGGGCCGGGGTGAGACTCTCCCTCGGGTTGATCTTGATACGGTCCTTGGTCGCGGCCAGCTTGCTCCACAGCTCAAGCGCTGCGGCTGCTCGTTCGGCCTCCTCCTCGGAGAGCGCGGCGTAGTCCAGCACCGCCTGGTTGCCGTACCGGCCCCGGGCACGGACGGCCTCGACCAAGTCGGTGTCGATGCCGCCCGGCAGGGCGTCGGGCGCTGCGGGGAAGAACGCCTCCAGGTGCGAATCCTCGGACCTGATCTCCGGTACGGGCTCACCCAGTTCGAGGAAGTAGACGAGTTCGGCCGCCGTGGCCAGGTTGTCGGTGTCCAGATTGCGCTGGACTCGTTCACGGTCCTCCGCGCTCACGTCCGTCAGCCCCGCCAGCCGTGCGCGCAGCCGGTCGGCGGCTTCCTTGCGGTAACGGGGCAGGAGTTCCTCGACCCGGTCGAGGTTGCGGCGCACTGCCGCGAGCTCGCGGGGCCCGTCGCTCTCCAGTTGTGCCCTGGCATCCGCCAGCAGTTCCTGGAGACTGACGTCCTGCTCGACAGTGAGCGCTTCGTCCGCCTGGGACCGGCGGAGTCGGGCCGCCAGTTCCCGCGCTTTCTCGGCCAGCGCCGCGTGGCGCTCCCTCTCGGACTCCGTGAGCCGGGCCCGACGCTCCTCGGAGAGGGTCAGCGTGCGGGCCGCGGGGAGCACGCCCAGGTCGGCGAGGTCCACGATGGTGCGGACTACGGCGAACCCGTCTCGGCCGACCTGGAGGTCGATCGCCTCGTCCCAGGTACGGTCCACGGCCTCGATGAGGTCGCCCAAGGTCAGCTTCTCACCCGGCAGGTTCCGCCCTGCCTTGTACAGTTCGGCGTCCAGGACCTGCCGCACATCGGGCTCGGGCCCCGTCTCGACCGCCCGGCCGTCGGCGTCCAGTCCGCCGAAGACCTCCGAGAACAGGTCTCGCGCCACCGAGGCGGTGGCCTTCGCCAGGGCGGCGGAACTGCGCTCTGCCGCGGTGAGGTCGGCCGCGACCCGTTCGCGGAGTCCGAGGAGGGAGAGCCGTAGGGAGGTAACGGCCTGGAAGGCCCACGCGTTCTCCTCCGAGCGCCCCGCTTCCAAGTCGCGCTTGACGGCACGCCACTCCCGTACGGCGTCCCGCACACGCTCCACGTACTGGCGAACGTTGTTGCGGCCCGACCCCTGGATGCCGCGTCCGCCCGGGCTGCGCAGGGCGCCGTCCATCTCGTCGATGGCCGCCTCGATCTGGGCCCGCCGGGCGAGGCTCTCGAGCAGGCCGTCCGCGCGCTGCTCGGCCTCCGGGGCGCCGCTCACAATCGCGGTCAGCACGCTGCCGAGAAGGCCGGTCGGAGCCAGCCAGCGCTGCACCATGGCACTTGCCCGCTGGTAGCGCAGCCTCGGAGCGGTGAGCAGGGTCTGGCAGCCTTCCACGGCCGCACGGAGCTTGCTCTCCGTCTGGGAGACGTCTGCGATGACGGCATGGGGCGGCGCGATAAGGAGTGCGCCCTGAAGGGTACGCTCCGCCACCGCGGTCGCCACTTCGTGCAGGGCGTCCGGCAGCTGCGGGGTGAGTTCCCTCAGCTGTGCCCCGACGACGGGTGCACCCGTCACCAGGGCCGCGCGTACCAGGGTGGGCAGCAGGAGCAGGGACAGCCCCTCGCCGTCACTGCCCTCATGGGAGTCCCAGTCGTGCAGGGACTCCTCGATGAACTGGGCCGCGGCGCCGGTCCTGGAGTGCAGCATCGTCGACGCGGCGGCCAGACGCAGTACGGTGGACTCGGTTTTCGGACGGTCGGCGGCCTGTGACAGGTGGGCGGCGAGTCCGAAGCGCTTCTCGGCGATGAGACGGGCGAGGATCGGCTCGATGTCATGCGGCCGGGTGCGGGTGGCTGTGTCGATGCCGGGGTCCGCGCCGCCTTCGACGGTCCCTGCGGGTTCCGTTGTGGCCGCTCGCGACGGCTCGGTCTGCGACTCAGAGGGCTCTGCGGGAGAGGGACCGCGCTCGACAGGGGCGGCTTCGGGAACGTGATGTGCTGCCCCTGTGTGCGCACCGGAGTCGCGGTCGGATGCGGCGGACTCCTCCGCCTCCATCCGGACATCGGTGCCTCTCCGGCTCTTCTGGCCCTTGATGGGCACCTCGGCCCGGGCGGGAACCGTGGCGTCCGTCGTCTCCGTCGTCACGGTGATTTGCTGATAAAGGACAGCGGCTACGGCGTACGGAGGGTGCGCCACCGACAGTTGCTGCTGGATGTCGATGATCTCCTGCTGGGAGTCGCTCTCGCTCAGCTCGACGAGGCGCGCCAGCAAGGTGAGGAAGTGCGCACAGGCTTCGTCCTGTTCGTCCCACCGCTGCTTGGCGAGCAGTGCTTCGGCACGCTGTCGGGCATCCGCGATCACCTCGGCCACCGCGCTCTCCGGTGAGCAGCCGAGGGTCAGCACGGTCGCCATGACGCGACGGATCCGGTCGTCCCTCTCGTTTCTCGCCGCCGTCGTACGGAACTCCTTGATGACGGTGAGAACCTCGGTGAGGCGATCAGCGACGCCGGTGACCCCGGCTGCGGAGAGCATGGCCTGCGTGCGGACGAATGCCGGAGAGACAGCCGCGAGCTGTGCCAGATCGGTGTCGACGGGTGGACGCCCGTCCAGCAGGGCGAGTCGCACCCGGTCGGTGGCGCCGAGGGCCTCGTCGAGGACGCGTTTGAGTTCCTCCCCGGCCGAGGTGAGATCGTCGGGAGAGGGTCGCTCTTCGCTGGGTTGTTGTTCCTGCCCCACGATGGTTTTGGCAGGTTTGCGCCGGGGCTCGTCCAAGGGTTGGCGGGGAACCGGGATGGCTGTTGTCGGCCGCGGGTCCTCGGCCGCTGTGCCCTCGTGCGGCGCGCCGTGCTGGTCGAAGTCGGGAGTCGCGTCGATCACCCGTTGCGCCGCCTTGTACACCGCGTCTCGGGCCGCCTCGTCCGCCTGGATACCGAACCAGTCGTGATCCGCCGCCCACATGAGCAGACGGGCGTCGTATGCCGATGCCTGGAGGCGCGCGAACAGCGCAAGGCGCAGCAGCCGTGCCCCCCAACGATCCACGAGCCCGGTGTCGGTGCGGAGGGAAGCGTATTCCCCGACCACGCGGTCGATGTCGTTCATGATCCGGGCGGTGAGGTGAGATACGGCGCGCCGGCGGTTCCGGGCCGGCTCCACCCGCTGTACCCGTTTGAGCACCTGCTCGCTCAGCACGCGACCGAAGCGCCGCGGCTCGACCTTGCGGAAGCCAAGGCCCCGCATGATGGCCTGACGGTCTTTGGGAGCCAGGGAGTTGAGAGCGAGTTCCGTTTCCCCGACCGTGAGTTCGTCGATGGTGGAGTCCAGGATCCGGCCGAGTCCGTCGAGCGCGGCGGCCAGTTCCTCGAGCAGATCGACAGGGGTGCCCGGCGGGGAGCACGGTGGTTTGGCAACCACGGGATAGCTGGCGGTCATTCGGTCCCGATCTCTTGTGTCGATGCGTGGTGCGGTGTGCGGAGGGCCGCGTGCCGGTGCTTGGCCTGACTGGTGTGGGGCTCGGTCAGCGGCGGCGGGCGTGCGCGGTAACGAAGGTGTAGCCGCGGGGCAGTTCCCAGCCGTCCGCTTTCCCGACGTGGCGGCAGTGCTCCCGGTAGGCGGCGCGTTGCGCGTCGGTCGGCTCGCAGCCCGTGGGCAGCCGTCGCAGGAAGCCGTGGACGAAGTGCTCCGTCCCCTTGTTCTGCGGAGCGGACCCGGCCCCGGGGCCCGGCCGGGGCACTACCACGGGGTTCGGTGCGTAGCCGATCAGGGCGATCGGGGACTCGCCGTCACGTGCGGGGTGGTGGGGCTCACCGTCCTCGCCGCGGCTGCCGGTGGCCGCGTACAGGTGTCGTTCTGCGAGGAGTTCGTCCACGGCCTGTTCCAGGGCGGTGACCTGGTGCGGGGCCGGGGGCGTGTCATAAATGCCCCTGGGGAGTGCGGTGCGGTCGAGGAGGGCGTGACCGTCGGGCGTGAGCCGGCCGAAGCGTCGTACGGCGCGCAGCACGAGGCGCCGGGTGTCCAGCCCGGCGGACGAATCACCGTCCCGGCTGCTGCCGGGAGCGCCTTCACGGGTGAGGACCGAGGGGTCGTAGCGGTGGGTGACGAGCTGCCCGTCGATGTCGACGGGGTCTTCCAGCTCGACCGTGTGCAGCCGGAAGACCGTCCCACCGCGCGGCCACTGGATGTGGAGGCGCAGTCCTGGGAAGAAATCGATGGGCCACTGGACGTTGCGGAGCATGCCGGTTTCCTTGGTCAGGTCCAGGACGACCTCCTGGACCTCTTCCGACACGTCGGCCATTCCTCCCGGGTGGCTGACTTCCAACCGTACCGGGACGGTGTCCAGGCCGAGGTAACCGAGCCCGTCCCGGACCATCCTGCTCAGCGGCAGTCTGTCTTCCATGAGGTGGGCAAGGCGCAACGGGACCTGCCAGCAGACCTCGCTGTCGTTGATCCTGAGGTAGTTCGGAAGGCCGATCCCCTCGTCGGCGAGCGGGGTGTCGGCCGGACAGGCGTCGGCGGGCTGCTCCTCCTCGGGCACGCGCTGCTGGACGATCGCGGCGGCCCGGGGCTCGGGCGGGTTCACCGTGTCCCGCCAGCCGCGTCCCGCCGGGCTCAGCGGGTCGCTGTCGTCCGGCTCCTGCGAACCCGGGTGGTGGGATCGCCAGATGCCGCCGCTCTCGAAGTCGTCGTCCAGGGTGATGCGTACGTCGCTCTCGGTGCGCAGGCCGTTGTCCGTGTCTCCGCGGACGAAGTCCGTGACCGCAAGATTGGCGCGGCACACCGAGACCGCGTACTCGACACCGGTCAGCAGCGGCTCGGCACCGTCCACGCCGCGCAGCCAGGGTCCGATCGCGGTGTAGACGGTTCGGGAGCCGTTCAGGCCGTGGCGCCGGCGGGTGTCCGGGACGGCTCCGCGTTCCAGGGAGCCGGCCAGGGCGTGCAGGTCCGCTCCGCCCAGCGGCCCGTCGTGGCACAGGCCGGCTCCGATGCGGCTGCGGGTCAGCGCGTAGTGGCCCCAGCTGCGCAGGGCGCCGCTGGTGCGCAGGGCATGATCGACCGCGTCCATCAGCCCCAGGAGAGCGTCCCGCATCCGCTCCTCCGTGCCGCCACCAGCCAGGTGGGCGACGGACACGGGAACGAGAGGACTCACCAGGGATTCCCTCTGATCAGTGAGCAGGTTGTGCACGAAGGCCGTCGTGTCGTCGAGTTCGGCCGCCGGCGCGGAGGCGTACCGGGCATCCACGACGACATGTCCGTCCTTGTTGAGCCACTTCTGTCGCGCGCGGAACCGCTTGAGCTTGGCCTCGCTGAGCTGGAGCGCGGGGCCGAAGGCGGTGAGGTCGGGGACGAGGAGTTCCCGGCGCACGGGAACCGTTGCTTCGTGCTGTACGCCGGGTCCCTGCACACCGGCAGGTGCCCCGGACATCCAGGCCGGTACCGAGACGCCTTCCTCCGCGCCGGGGTGCCGGCCTTCCTTGTAGACGATCTCGGCGTACAGCGGGTCGGAGCCCGTCTCGATCCGCACCAGTGCTCCGACGGGAAGGGCCGGTACCTCGTCCCCGAGGGTGAGGGAGGGAAAGGCATCGAGGTCGAAGGGGCCGTTGCCGTAGCCCTCGCCGCCTGGTTCATATCCGAAGTAGGCGGCGTTGAAGGCGACCGCTGTGTGTACCGGACACCGGCGGTCGGCGACGACCGCCTCCAGGTAGCGGCGGAGCCGGTCCATCTCCGCGGAAGGTGTGGTCCGGTGTCCCCCGGTCATCGCGGGAGTGAGCACGGGCTCGTGGTCGTACGGCCGCCAGACGTCCGTTCCGGCTGTGATCATCGTGGTCACGCCCGGTTCTCCTTCCGCACTGATCCGTTCCCCGCGGGTCGTGCCGGGCGGGCCGCTCGCCAGAGGCCGTCCTGGCCCTCGACCGCGGCTCCGCAAGCGGCCAGCCTCGTCAGGCTTTCCCCTACCGCGGGATAGGGGAGGTCGGCGCGACCCCCGAAGTGGCGGCTGTCCCGTATCGCCCTCGGCAGGGAGATCATCTTGCGGCTCCTCGGGTTGTAGGAGGATTCGTCGCCGCGCAGCGCATGCCAGAGCCGGCGCGGATGTACCCCCTGCGGCTGGAGCTGCAGCAGTCGGTGGACCTGGAGGTCGACGCGCTGGTCGCGCAGCGAGGTGTCGATGCGGCCGCCGTCGCGCGGGCGTGGGCTGTGGAACGCCTCGGCGACGGCGGGACGTCGTTCCTCCACGGGCCAACGGCCGGTGTCCCAGCAGGCGGAGCAGCGGCAGCGGGCTGTGGTGCAGCAGCCCTCGGGAGGGTCGGTGATACCGAAGTAATCGGCGAAGACCCGCTGGGCGCAGACCGTGGTCGAGTCGAAGAAGTCCTTCAATCTGGACAGCTCCTGCGAGGCTCGGCGGCCCCGTCGGCTGAGCAGTGGAAGGAAGCCGTCGGGCAGGGTGCGGGCGCGCACGGCCAGTCCGGTGACCAGGCGGCGGCTGGGTGCCGCCGAGACGTCCAGAAGCCCGCGGTCGTGCAAGTCGGCGAGGAGTTCCCAGGTGGCCGCGGGACCATCGGCGACCGAGCGGTAGCCGGGGCAGCGGCCGGCGAGTTCCTGGTCGAGGAGCCGGACGTCGACGTTTCTCGGGGTGTCCCAGGAGAGAACGGTGTCGATGACGGTCTGCTCGATCCGTGCGAGTTCGCCTTCCTCCGCTGTGGACTCCTCGGCAGGGGCTCCGGTCTGCCCTGTGCCGAACCGCGTCGGCCCCAGGTCGCCGGGCCTGACCGCGCAGTACGGCGGGTGGTCACCGAGGTCCTCCACGGCTCCGAGGTCGGCGAGCGCGCTGAAGACCCGCATGATGCCGCCCTGGTAGCGGTCCTGGGTGTGCCGGTCCTCCAGCTCGGCGTCGCTCAACGCGCCGGTCGCCGCGTCCTCGGCCATGAGGACGTCGGCCAGCCGCACCGGGTCCAGCGTCCCGTGGTTCTGTGCGAGCACGAGGGCGCCCATGCGCCGCAGCAGAGAAGGGGCCAGTTCCTGGCCGGTCATGAAGCGGACCATGCGCAGTCCCCGGCTCGTGGCAAGGGCAAGGCCGCTGTTGACGGGCCCTTCAGCGCCCGCCCCCCGGCCCGCGCCGTCGCGTCCGGCCCGTCCGATCTGCTGGTACAGCGCTGCCAGGTCGGTGGGCGGCGACACGCACATCACAGTGCGCACATCGGGCCGGTTGACGCCGAGCCCGAACGCGGAGGTGGCGACGATGACGACCGGCACGAAGCGATCGTCGCCCTCATGCGGCGCCTCCCGGAACTCCGTCATGACGGCCGCCTTCTCCGCCTCCGTCAGGCGGCCGTGGAACCGCAGCACGCGGACGCCTGCGTCACCGACGTACTCGCGCAGGTGTGTGTAGAGGGTGTTGACCTCCTTGACGGTGAGGCAGTACAGGATGGCGTGGCCTTCGAGCGCGTCGACCACGCGCTCCACCAGCCCTGCCACGCCGCCTTGTCCCAGCCGGTCGAGCGAGCGGCGGAATACGGCGAGTTCGGGCCGGATCGGGTTCTCCCGCACGGTCACGAGCCCGCCGACGACGCCGGGGTGTTCCGCTTCGGCGTCGGCCTCGGCCGAACCGGGCTCGGGCACCTTGGCGGGCAGGGCGAACAGCCCCTCGCGCAGGGCCTCGTGGACGGCGCGGTTGGCGGTGGCTGTCACCGCGGTGACGGCCACACCGTGCGCGCGGCGCAGTTCGTCCAGGAACCGGCTGACCCGGCGCATGCTCGGCCGGAAGTCCTCCCACTGCGCGAGTGTGTGGGCCTCGTCGACGGCGATCCGGGTCACCCGGCCCGCCGCTGCGGCTGTCCGTACGGTCTCGCGGAAGCGCCGCTGGCAGAGGCGTTCCGGGCTGACGTAGATCAGGCGGATGCCGTGGTCGGCCCGGCCGAGGAGCTGGTCAGTCACTTCTGTCTTGCCGGCTCTGCTGCTGGACTCCCGCAGCGGGGAGATCAGCGCGCGGACCGCTCCGCCGATGGACCGGTTGAGTTCGAGAGCCTGGTCGTGCATGAGGGCGACGAGCGGGCTGACCACCACGGTGACGCCGGGCAGGACCAGCGCGGGCAGCTGGAAGGTGAAGCTCTTGCCGAAGCCGGTGGGCAGCAGTCCGAGTACGTTGCGGCCCTCGGCAGCGGCGGTGATGACGGTCTGCTGGGCCGGTTTGAGGGCCACGGGTTCGTCGGAGAGCCCCAACAGGCCGCCGATGTGTGCGCAGCGTTCCCTGACCTCCTCGGCGAGGAGGCCCTGTTCCCGCAGCCTCCGTGTCTCCTCGGGAGTCAGTGCCAGTTCGCGGATGCGCCGGGTGTGCGGCAGGAGGGTGTGCCGTTCGAGGGCGTCGTCGGCGCACAGCTCGGCGGCGCGGGCCGGGTCCAGGACTCCTTGACCGGCCATGAACTCCCAGATGCGGCGCCATCCTTCGGCCATGGTGGTGACGTTGCCGCCGCCGATGTCGCCGGTGTCCGGGTCGGGGCGTTCCAGTCCGTCGTCGAGACTGCCGAGGAAGGCGCGCCGGTAGGAGCGGCGCAGGCTGCTCTGTCCGCCGAGTTTACGGTCGCTGATGACGACGACGCCGCGGTGCCGGTCGGACCGGATGAGCCGGCCGACCGCCTGGCGGAGCTGGAGTGCGGCGAGCGGCAGGTAGTAGTGCTCGGTGGCGGCGCCGTCCGGGTCAGGGTGGCCGGCTTGCTCGGCACGCTCGGCGACGGCGGCACGCCGGGCTTCCACGATCGGGGCGGCGAAGGGCGCGAAGGGCAGTTTGTTGATCCAGACGAGCCGCAGCCGCTCGGCGTCGGAGACGTCGACGCCCTGCCACAGCCCTTTGGTGCCGACGAGGAACCCTCCGCCGTCCCGCTGATTGGTGAATGCCTGATAGGCGCGGCCGTTTCCCAAGGTGAGCGCCTCGACGACCGGGGTGTCCAGGCCGCGGGAGCGCAGCTCCTGCACAAGGTGGAAGCCGACGCCCGCAGCAGTCGAGCGGGCGGTGGTGAGAATCATGCCGCCGCCATCGAACCCGTTGCCGTCGGAGCGTGCACGTGTCATCTCGGTGGCGAATCCGGCCACTTGGTGAGCGACGGTGCGCAGTGCGCCCTCCTCCTGCTCGGCCCAGGACGGGAAGTCGGAGAAGCACACCACCTCGGCCTGGTTCCGCAGGTCGAACGGGGAGGGCAGGGCCAGGGTCGGCATGTCCTCCGGCAGCCCCAGCCGGCTCCGCATGAAGTCCCACTCTCCCGCGACGCGGAGGGTCGCGGAGACGTAGTGGACGCGGTCGAACGACTCCAGGTAGCGCCGCCACTCCGGATCGGCGGGCAGGTCGACGGGGCTGGTGGCGATACGGAAGCGGTAAGAACGCAGCTCTGCCTTGGGTTCGGCCAGTTCCTCCATGTGGATGACCCGCGAGGGGAGGGCTCCGTCCAGCATGACAGCGGGGTCGAGGAAGTCTCCGAGGTCGGAGGTGACGCGGTCGAGAGCCGTGATCAGGGAGTCGGTGTGCGATGCCAGCGCGTTCAGCCGTTCCTCGACCAGCGGGTCGAGGTGGGCGGCGTGCTGGACGACGTACCGTTCCAGTGTGATGCGGCAGGCCACGAGCGCTTTGGCGATACGGTCCAGGAGCAGCGACAGCCGCCGGGTGTCCCGAGTGCCGGAGGTGCCGGTGTAAGGGCTGGCGAGCGTGGTCGCCCGATTACCGATCCGTACGCCCACTCCTTTGGCTTGCGCGTCGAAGGCCTGTGCCGCCATCCGGGGCAGCCGTTCGTCGTCGAGCAGCCGTTCCAGGTCGGCGACAGCGGAGGCGGCCTGGTCCTGTGCCGGGCCCGGGTGGGCTTCCGCGATCCAGGCCTGATGTTCCGACAGCACAGCTTCCAGGTCCTGGTAGTCGGCGGCGACGGTCAGAGCGGACGTCGCGGCATTCTCCAGTTCGTGCGCCTCGTCGATCACGAGGAGCACCTCCGGTCCGACAGCACGCAGGTCGTCCAGGTGGGAGAGGACGAGCGCGTGGTTGGCGAGGACGAGGCGATGGCTGCCGATGGCCTCCCGGACCGTGTCGGTGTGCGCGGTGAGAGGGTTGCCCGTACCGGGGCCGTAGTCGCCGTCGCGCTGAGACAGTGACTCCAGCCAGAAGGACAGGCCGGGGCCCACGTAGTCGGTGAAGAAGGCGGGCAGGTCGACCGGGTCGACGGACTTCGCCGCCCAGGACTGCGGAGGCTCCTTCGCAGCGAGCAGGCGCAAGGCGAGGAAGACGGCGAGTTCACGGAAGCGGAGGCCCTGGGACCAGCGTGCACGGCTGCGGGTCGTGGTTCTGGAGCGGCGTCTGCGCGAGGCTTCGGCGAGGGTCTTCGTGAGGGCCGCGAGGGAGAGCCGATTGGACTTGCCCTTGACCAAGTCGGCGATGGCGAGGACCCCGGGCAGGGCCCGCTCCAGGTCCTGGATGTCCTTGGCCATCTGGTTCTGCAACTGTTTGGTGTAGGTCGCGATGACGGCCGTACGGTCATCGCCACCGGCTAGCCAGTCGAGTGCGGCGGCGAGCACCGCGTAGCTCTTGCCGGTGCCGGTGGGTGCTTCCAGCAGCCCGCTGACGCCCCCGTCGGTCCAGTCGTGCAGCGTCGCGGTCATCCTCTGCTGGACGGGCCGGGGTTCGACTTGGGGGCCGTGCACGAAGCGGGCGAGAGCGGTCGGATCGACCCGGCCGTCGGCGCCGCCGCGGAGCTCGTCCGGTACGACGACGGCACCACGTCCCGGTGTCTCGCCGTCAGGGTTCCGGCGCGGTGGGTGCTGAGCGAACTCGTCGGCCAGCAGACGGGCCACGTGCGCCTGCTCCCACAGGAGAGGTTCCCGTTCGGCGGCCCTCTCCCCCTCCGCGAGCTCCCGCAGCAGCCGCCACGCGTCGGAGTCGGGGCAGACGTCGGCCACAAGCTCGCGTAACTCGCGGGTCTGGCCGGCGAACTCGGCAGCGGCCCGCTCCAGAAGACGGACGAGCAGGGCCGCATCACCGTCCGCGGTGTGGGCACGCAGGTCGCTCCTGGTGATGCCGAGCTCCCGCGCCAGGTCCTGCAGCCGGTGGGTAGGGGCTGTGGGCCACAAGGCATGAGCGAGGTACAGGGCGTCGACGGTGCGTACGGCGGCGAACGGGTCGCTGGTGCCTGACTCCTTCGCCGCCTCGGCGACGACGGGGAAGTCCAGCCCCGTGCCGTTGTAGGCGACGACGACGTCGGCGTCCGCAAGGAAGGCGCACAGCTCCGTCCATGCCTGCTGCGCGGGGATCCCTCGTTCCAGCACGGCGGTCCGCACTGCGCCCTCACGCAGTTCGTCGCTGTCCCCGGGGAATCTGAGGTACCGCTGCCAGCGAGGCGCTGCCGCGGCCCATTCCGGGTCGGCGCCGAATCTGACGGCTGCCGCTTCGTAGACGTGTCGTTCCACGTAGGGTGCGGTGGGGGTGGTGCGTACTACGCTCTCGATGTCGAGCGCGACGACCCGCAGGACGGACCTCCCTGACGGCGACGCACGATCGAGCGGCTTGGTGTCACGCGCCGCCGACTGGTCGCGGACCCGTCTCCCCGGTGCAGCGGCCGGCATGAGACAACCGTCCGAAGCGGTGAGCAGACCTCCGTCGACCGCCTCGGCGACCAGCTTGGCCAGCCGTTGCTCCGGCAGTCTTCTGTACTGCCGGGTCGCCTCCACCGCCAGGTCCCGCTCGGAGATTCCGGACGGGAAGGCGCGGACCAGGTCTGCGATCTTCCGCGCCGCGGCAGAGACGACCTGCTCGTCGGCCATGAAACTCCCCCCTCACGCACGGCTCCCGACCGACGCCTGATCACCGCGCGGCCTCCGACGGCCTCGGCTGCCCTCCCCAGAGAGCCCAGGCACATGCTCGCGGCATCAGTTACGACATCTGCGTCCAACAGCACGAAAGGCTTGCCCCTGTTGGACATACGGCGCATCGCTTCGGGAAGCGCCACTGTACGCCTGACACCACTAGTCGCACCCAATGATAGTCATCTTTGGAAGTTTTTGGAACGCTCAGGAAATCAATGGACCGAGAGCCGACCGCCCGGGTCCTACTGTCCGACGCCGGAGGCCGGGACGCCGGCCGGTTCGGGCCGGTCGGTGTCGTCCTGCGGCAGCAGCAGCTCCTCGTACCGGCCCAGCACCAGCACCACTCCGAGCATGAGCAGCGGGATGAGCACAGCGAGCATCGCCATGACATGTCCTTCCCCAGAGATGAGTGGGGGGTGTGATCCGGGTCTCCCGCAGACCGTGGCGCAAACCAGCGCGTACGGCGGCGATCCGGTGTGCCGAACCCGTGTCGGCTTCCGGTGTTCGGGTACGCGGTGCGGACCCCCGAAGGTCTGGAGGGAAACATGCAGCGAGGAAGCGACCGGCTGAGCGTCCACCGGGACGACGAGATGAAGCACGAACTCCAGGGTCTGCTCAGGTCCGGGCACCCCACGCGCAGCGAGGAGTGGCACGACCCGGAGCCGGCCGCCGAGGACGACCCCGAGGTCACGTACGGGCCGGTGACGCCGAGCCGTCGGCCGACGTCCCTGGAGTCGGTACGGCTGGAGCTGGCCCGGATCCTGGGCCGCAGGGCGTTCCCCGCGAACCCGCGTGAGCTGGTCCGCGAGCTGCGCGGCCACCAGGCGCCCGACGCGCTCGTCGAGGCCCTGGAGCGGCTGCCGCGCCAGCAGCGCTACGGCAACGTCCAGGAACTGGCCCAGGCCCTGGTCCGGGCCCGGGAGACCGGGCCGCAGGAGTACGCGTAGGGACCGCGTCGGGGGCAGCGCGGCGCGCCGCGGTGCCCCCACCGGCCTGGGAACCGAGGGAGGGCCCCAGTGATGGCCGAGTTGGTGAAGGACGTGATGACTCCGGGTGTGGTCGCCGTGCGCCCGGACGCCTCGCTCGTCGAGGCGGCGCAGCTGATGCGCACCCAGAACATCGGCGATGTGGTGGTGGCCGACGGTCAGGACGTGATCGGTGTGCTCACCGACCGTGACATCACGGTGCGGGCCGTCGCCGACGGTGCCGACCCGATGACGGTGAGCGTCCAGTCCGTGTGCACGCCGGATCCGGTGACGGTGACGCCGGACGACCGGGTGGCGACCGCGGTCACGCTGATGCGCGAGCACGCGGTGCGCCGGCTGCCGGTGGTGGAGAACGGGCTGCCGGTCGGGATCGTGAGCCTCGGCGACGTGGCCGAGGCCGAGGACCCGGCGTCGGCGCTCGCCGACATCAGCCGTGCCGAGCCGGACGCCCGAGGAGGTGCGTGAGCATCGGCCAGGCGAAAGAGATCGGCGTCACCGGCGTCACGGTCGACGTCGGTGACGCCACGACCCGGTACCTGATGTACGGGCTGCTGCCCAGCTGGTTCGTGCCCGGGGTCGCCGACTGGGTGATGCACCGGCGCACCCGGATCGAGGAGACGGCGGGGACGAAGGAGTCCCTGATCCTCCCCCACTGCCTTAAGGGCGTGGGAGGTGCCCCCAGCTGATGATGGCCGAGGTGGGCATCCCGATCGCGCTGACGCTGCGCTACGAGGTCAACCCGCTGCTGCTGAGCGTGCAGCTGGGCGGGGCCGCGGTGCACGAGGCGACGGCGCTCTGGGACGTCCGCACGGCCGTCGGGAGCGAGCGGGAGGTCAAGCCGATCGAGCAGCACATCCACAGCTTTCTGGAGTCGCTGCCGTTCGGGGCACTGGCCGCCCTGATGTGCCTGCACGCCGACCAGGTGAAGTCGCTGCTGCGCGGCGGCCGGTGCGATCCCGACGCGTGGCGGCTGGTGCCGCGGCGGCGGCCGCTGTCGCGCCGCTACCTGGCGGGCATCGCCGCCGCGATCGGCACGTGCGTGCTGCTGCCGTACGGCGAGGAGCTGCTGCGGTGCGTGCGCGCGGCCCGCAGGAACAGGAAGAACGAGAACGACAAGCACGTCAGGAGCGACGCGGCGCACTGGAGCGCCGACCGCTCCGGGAAAGGACGTTGAGCATCATGCGTATCGCGTTTCTGGTCGCACCCGAGGGCGTGGAGCAGGTCGAGCTGACCGATCCGTGGCAGGCGGCGAAGGACGCCGGCCACGCGCCCGTGCTGGTGTCGACGAAGGAGGGTGAGATCCAGGCGTTCCACCACCTCGACAAGGCCGACACCTTCCCCGTGGACGAGGTCGTGGGCGAGACCTCGCCCGGCTCGTTCGGCGCCCTGGTGCTGCCGGGCGGCGTGGCCAACCCGGACTTCCTGCGGATGGACGGCAAGGCCGTCGCGTTCGTCCGGGACTTCTTCGAGCAGGGCCGCCCCGTGGCCGCGATCTGCCACGCGCCGTGGACGCTGGTCGAGGCGGACGTCGTGCGCGGCCGGACGCTGACCTCCTGGCCGAGCCTGCAGACGGACATCCGCAACGCGGGCGGCACCTGGGTCGACGAGCAGGTGAAGGTCTGCGACCACGGGGCCAACAAGCTGGTCACCAGCCGCAAGCCGGACGACCTGAAGGCGTTCTGCGAGACCTTCCTCGACGTCTTCGCCCAGGAGGCCGCCTGATGGCCTCTCCCGCCGACCGCAAGCAGGAGCAGCGCGAGGCGTTCCGGGCGGACGATCCGGCCGGCGGGCCGCTCACCACCGACCAGGGCGTCGAGGTCGACCACACCGACGACTCCCTGGCGGCGGGCGAGCGCGGCCCGACGCTGATGGAGGACTTCCACTTCCGGGAGAAGCTCACCCGCTTCGACCACGAGCGGATCCCGGAGCGGGTGGTGCACGCGCGGGGCGCGGGCGCGTACGGGTACTTCGAACCGTACGAGTCCTGCGCGGAGTTCACCCGCGCGGCCTTCCTCCAGGACCCGTCCGTGCGCACGCCCGTGTTCGTGCGGTTCTCGACCGTGCAGGGCCCGAAGGGGTCGGCGGACACGGTGCGGGACGTGCGCGGCTTCGCGACCAAGTTCTACACGTCGGAGGGGAACTACGACCTGGTCGGGAACAACTTCCCGGTCTTCTTCATCCAGGACGGCATCAAGTTCCCGGACTTCGTGCACGCGGTGAAGCCCGAGCCGCACAACGACATCCCGACCGGCGCGTCCGCGCACGACACCCTGTGGGACTTCGTCTCGCTCCAGCCCGAGACGCTGCACGCGATCATGTGGCTGATGTCGGACCGGGCGATCCCGCGCAGCTACCGCATGATGCAGGGCTTCGGCGTGCACACCTTCCGGTTCGTCAACGCGGCCGGCAAGGGCACGTTCGTGAAGTTCCACTGGAAGCCGCGGCTCGGCGTGCACTCGCTGGTGTGGGACGAGGCGCAGGAGTGCCAGGGCCGCGACCCGGACTTCAACCGGCGTGACCTGTGGGACGCGATCGAGGCGGGCGAGTATCCCGAGTGGGAGCTGGGCGTGCAACTCGTGCCGGAGG
Source organism: Streptomyces lomondensis (assembly GCF_014651035.1). GTDB lineage: Bacteria > Actinomycetota > Actinomycetes > Streptomycetales > Streptomycetaceae > Streptomyces > Streptomyces lomondensis. The sequence continues at coordinate 107,887 of NZ_BMWC01000003.1, read as the reverse complement.
AGGACGAGTTCGCGTTCGACTTCGATCTGCTCGACCCGACGAAGATCATCCCGGAGGAGCAGGTGCCGGTGCGGCCGATCGGCCGGATGGTGCTGGACCGCAACCCGGAGAACTTCTTCGCGGAGACCGAGCAGGTCGCCTTCCACACGGCGAACGTCGTCCCCGGCATCGACTTCACCAACGACCCGCTGCTCCAGGCGCGGAACTTCTCCTACCTGGACACCCAGCTGATCCGGCTCGGCGGGCCCAACTTCTCGCAGCTGCCGGTGAACCGGCCGGTCGCGCCGGTGCGCAACAACCAGCGCGACGGCTACCACCAGAGCGCGATCCACTCCGGCACGAACTACTTCCCGAACTCTCTGGGCGGGGGCTGCCCGGCCCACGCGGGTGCCGGCGGAAGCGCCTACACCCACTACGCCGAACGGGTCGACGGCCACAAGATCCGGCGGCGCAGTCCCAGCTTCCAGGACCACTACAGCCAGACCGCGATGTTCTGGAACAGCATGGCGGACTGGGAGAAGCAGCACATCGTGGAGGCGTTCCGGTTCGAGCTCGGCAAGGTGGGCGCGATGACCGTGCGGGCGCGTACGGTCGAGCATCTGGCCAAGGTCGACGGGGAGCTGGCGGTGCAGGTGGCGCGAGGTGTCGGGGTGCCGGAGCCGTCCGGTGCGGGGGCTTCGTCCAAGCTGTCCTCCCCCGCGCTCAGTCTGGAGTCGCTGCGCGGGGACGGTTCGATCCGGACCCGGCAGATCGCGGTGCTCGTCACGGACGGGGTGGACGCCGAGCAGATCACCTCCGTGCGGGAGCGGCTGGCCGCCGAGGGGGCGATCGTCGAGGCGCTGGCCCCGGCGGACGGGACGATCACCGGCGCCGACGGCGAGACGTACGCGGTCGACCGCGCGCTGCCGACCGTGGCGTCCGTGCTGTACGACGCGGTGCTGCTGCCCGGCGGGCCCGTCGGCACCCCGCCGACGGCGGCCGACCCGGACGCGGTGCGGTTCGTGCGGGACGCCTACCGGCACGGCAAGCCGGTGGGTGCGCTCGGCTCGGGCGTGGGGGTCCTGTCGGCGCTGGAGCCCGAGGGGCTCCATCTGTCGACGGAGTTCCAGCGGGTGGTCGCCGACCAGGGGATCGTGACGGACACGTCGCCCGGCCCGGCGAGCGAGGAGTTCCTGAACGCGTTCGTGGACGCGATCGCGGCGCATCGGCACTGGGGGCGTCCGCCGGTGCGGCGCTGAGCAGCGGGGCGCGCCGGCAGCGCGCCGAGTAGCGGGGCCGGGCCGGGTGTTTTCCGGTCCGGTCCGTTCCGTTTCCGTTCCGCGTGGCCGCCGGGGTCGTCTGGCCGGGTGGCCTGTTCCCGGGCCTGTCCTTAGAGGGGCTCAGGTGCCGGGGGTCGTCGGAGGGGCTCAGGTGCCCGGGGTCGTGGGAGTCGTCGACTCCCCGCTCCCGCGCTCCCGGGCCCCTTCGCGTGTGCGGCCCGCGGCCACCGGGCGGCGCGGGTTGCGGCGCAGGTACTCGCCCTCCAGCTGCGCCATGCGCTCGTTGTGGGCCCGCAGCGCGTCGTTCGAGCCGTAGAGCAGCGTGTCGTGGCGCGTGCGGTGGATGGTCTCCAGCTCCTTCATGAGCTGCTGGTCGTCCAGCCGGTCAGGGTCCACTCCGGTCATGGTGTCGCCCCGCTCGTCGTGTTCGTTCATGTGGTCCGGGTACCCGCCTGGGGAGCAAGTGAGCACTACCCGAGCGGCATCCGGGAGGGAGCCATGGATCTCGCCTTTCTGCACCCACTGTACGAACACCCCGGGCCTTGGGCCTCGGTGTACGTCGACACCTCCCGGCATACGGAGGACACCCCCCACGAGCGGCAGCTCACGGCCCAGGCGATGGCCAGGCAGCTGGCCGACCAGGGCGCGGACGAGGCGACCTGCCGGGCCGTGCAGAGCGCGATCGAGGATCTGCGGCACTCCTCCGAACCCCACGGCCGGGCCCTGTTCGCCCTGGCCGGGCAGGTCGTCCTGGACCCGCCGCTGACCCGTCCCCCGCGGGGCGGCGACTGGGCCGAGTGGGCCCCGCTGCCGCGGGTCGCGCCCCTGCTGGAGCTGGCCGGCGAGGACCCGGTGTGCGTGGTCGCCTACGTCGACCGCAAGGGCGCGGACTTCGAGCTGCGCAGCGCGCTGGGCCGGGAGGACGCCGGTGGCGTCACCGGGCGCCAGTGGCCGGTGCACCGGACGAGTTCCGTGGACTGGTCCGAGCGGCATTTCCAGCTGCGGGTGGAGAACACCTGGGAGCACAACGCCGCGGAGATCGCCGACGCGCTGGCCGTGTGCCAGGAGGAGACACGGGCCGACCTGCTGATTCTCGTCGGTGACACCCGTGAGCGGCGGTCCGTGTACGAGCGGCTGCCCAAGCGGCTGCACGATCTGGTCGTCGAGGCGCCGCACGGCACGGGCAGCCGGCTCCTCGACGACGACGTCGAGCGGGCCCGCGCCGAGCATGTGGCGCGGCAGGCCGAGGCGGAGCTGGAGCGGTTCCGGGCCGCCCGGAACCCGGACGACGAGGGCCGGGCCGGGGCCGTCGAGGGCGTGCCCGCGCTGGTCGAGGCGGCGCGCGAGCATCGCATCGACGAGCTGCTGATCAGGCTGGACGGGCCGGACACGCACCGTGAGGTGTGGATCGGCGAGGACCCGGACCAGCTGGCGATGCGGCGCACGGAGCTGAAGGTCCTCGGCGAGCAGCACTCCTGGCCGGCCCGGGCGGACGACGCGCTGATCCGGTCGGCGGTGGCGTCGGACGCCGGCGCACTGGCCGTTGCCGAGCAGGAGGTTCCGGTCGGCGGACTCGGGGCGTTGCTCCGCTGGAAGTGACCAGCTGGAAGTGACCTGCGCGCCGCTTCACCGCAGGGGCGCGGCACCGGCGCGGGTGCGGGCGCGTCGTGGCCGGTCGCGCAGGTCCCCGCGCCCCCAGGTGCGCTGCTATCGCGCCCGTTCCACGCGGCGTTCGTCCCAGACCGGTTCCGGGGTCTCCCGGACCCGGCCGTCGCTGCCGAAGACCAGGTAGCGGTCGAAGGAGCGGGCGAACCAGCGGTCGTGGGTGACCGCGAGGACCGTGCCGTCGAAGGCCTCCAGGCCCTCCTGGAGGGCCTCGGCGGACTCCAGGTCCAGGTTGTCGGTCGGCTCGTCGAGGAGCAGGGCCGTCACGCCCTGGAGCTCCAGCAGGAGGATCTGGAAGCGGGCCTGCTGGCCGCCGGACAGGCGTTCGAACGTCTGCTCGGCCTGGTTGGTCAGCTCGTAGCGGCGCAGCCGGGACATGGCGGCGCCACGGTCCTGCGCGTGCTCCTTCCACAGGATGTCGAGGAGCGTACGTCCCTCCAGCTCCGGGTGGGCGTGCGTCTGCGCGAAGTGGCCGGGCACGACCCGGGCGCCCAGCTTCCAGTGCCCCGTGTGCGCGACGTCGTCGCCGGCGAGGAGGCGCAGGAAGTGGGACTTGCCGGAGCCGTTGGAGCCGAGGACGGCGACGCGTTCGCCGTAGAAGACCTCCAGGTCGAAGGGTTTCATCAGGCCGGTGAGCTCCAGGTTCTCGCAGGTGACGGCCCGGACGCCGGTGCGGCCGCCCTTGAGGCGCATCCTGATGTCCTGCTCGCGGGGCGGCTCCGGGGGCGGGCCGGCCTCCTCGAACTTGCGCAGGCGGGTCTGGGCGGCCTGGTAGCGGGAGGCCAGCACGTCGCTGATGCTGGCCGCCTGCCGGAGGTTCAGTACCAGCTTCTTCAACTGGGCGTGCTTCTCGTCCCAGCGGCGGCGCAACTCCTCGAAGCGGGCGAAGCGTTCGCGGCGGGCCTCGTGGTACGTGGCGAAGCCGCCGCCGTGTACCCAGGCGTCGGCGCCGGCGGGGCCGGGTTCCAGGGAGATGATGCGCTGGGTGGCGCGGGCCAGGAGTTCGCGGTCGTGGGAGACGAACAGGACGGTCTTGCGGGTCTCGGCGAGCCGTTCCTCCAGCCAGCGTTTGCCGGGGACGTCGAGGTAGTTGTCGGGCTCGTCGAGGAGGAGCACCTCGTCGGTGCCGCGCAGGAGGGCCTCCAGGACGAGGCGCTTCTGCTCACCGCCGGAGAGGGTGCGGACCTGGCGCCACTGCGCCCTGTCGTAGGGGATGCCGAGCGCGGCCGTGGTGCACATGTCCCACAGCGTCTCGGCCTCGTAGCCGCGGGCCTCGGCCCAGTCGGCGAGGGCTTGGGCGTACTTCAGCTGGGCGGCCTCGTCGTCGACGGTCATGATGGCGTGCTCGGCGGCGTCGACGGCCTGGGCGGCTTCGCGGATGCGGGGGGTCGCGACGGAGACGAGCAGGTCGCGTACGGTCGTCTCGTCGCGTACGGATCCGACGAACTGCCGCATGACGCCGAGTCCGCCGCCGACGGTGACGGATCCGCCGTGCGGTCTGATCTCACCGGCGAGCATCCGGAGCAGGGTCGTCTTCCCGGCCCCGTTGGGCCCCACGAGGGCGACGACAGCGCCCTCCCCCACCCGGAACGACACATCGCCCAGCAGCGCCCTTCCGTCAGGCAGGTAGTACTCCAGGTGCGCGGCTTCGAGGTGACCCATGGGCGCGATTCTCTGCGGCGGCTCGGGTGCCGGGCAAACGCATTTCCGGATGCCTGCGGCGGCCTGTGGCTGCTTCGGGGGGTGCGCGTTGCGCCTTCTCGCCGGGTGTGGGTCGGGGCCGCGCCGGGGGGTGTCCGTCCTCGGAACGGCGCGATGGGGTCTCACACCGACTCACTGGCGTTGACGCGCCAACCGCTGCGGGCGGACACCCCCCGACACGTCCCCTTGCGCCGTCCGGCGACTGCGGGTGCGTCGTGGCTCCCGCCCGGCCGTCCTGATCGCGGGCCCGCGCGATCCGCCTAGCTGCGGGCGGCGGGCCGCTGTAGCCGCCCTAGCTGCGGGCCGCGGGCCGCTGTAGTCGCCCTAGCTGCGGGCCGCGGGCCGCTGTAGTCGCCCTAGCTGCGGGCAGTCGGCCACTCAAGGCGGCACGGGTGGGCGCAGCGGCACCTCGTCGCGCCGAGCTGCGCAACGCGGCACACGGGTGCGGGCACGCCGTGGCTCCCGCCCAGCCCTGGCTGCGGGCAGTCGTGCCGCTGGGGCGGCACCCGTCCCACAGAAGCGGCACCCCGTCGCGTCGGGCTGCGCAACGCCTCGGCCCCGGCACGGACGCCGCGCGCCCGGCAACACGCAGAACCGTCAGACCCGCTCCAACGCCCGGTAGGGCCCGGCAGGCAGCTCCGCTGCGATCGCGTCGCCGGGCCGCACCACGCCCCCCTCCCGCACGACACTCATGATCCCGGCCTTGTGCACGACGTTCCCCGCCTCGTCGCGGCCGACGACCCGCTTCAGCAGGCCCTCCTGGAAGGCATCGATCTGGATGCAGGGGTTGCGGAGGCCGGTGACCTCCAGGACCGCGGAGTCGCCGATGCGCAGCAGCGTGCCGGTCGGCAGGCCGAGCAGGTCGATGCCGCGGGTGGTGATGTTCTCGCCGAGTTCGCCGGGCGCCACCTGGAACCCGTCCTCGCCGACCTCGGCGAAGAGCTCCTCGTGGATGAGGTGCACCTGGCGCAGGTTCGGCCGGGTGGGGTCCTGCGCGACGCGCGAGCGGTGCTTGACCGTCACGCCGGCGTGCACGTCCCCCTCCACACCGACGCCGGCGGGCAGAGTGATGCTGTCCCGGTTCGGCTTGGTGAACGAGTACTCCCCGTTGCTGCTGACCGCCGTCACGCGCCCGCTCATGTCGTCGTCTCCCCCTGTTCGGTCACCATGATCAGCCATGAGCCTGCCCCGGTGCGGCCGGTGTGTCCACCCCCGCCGGGTACCCGCACCCCATGACGAGCCCCGACCTGGACCTCACCACCCTGAAGCCCGGGCACCATCCCCTGCGCGACCGCGCCCTCGCTCTGGACTGCCGTCTCTTCGAGGCCGCCGCGGCCCGGCGCGGTGCGGGGTCCGGCCTCGCACTGCCCGGGCTGGGCCGCGGCGCGGACCGCGGTGCGCTGTGGTTCGCGGCCGCCGCCGCCCTCGCGGCGAGCCGCACCCCCCGCGCCCGCCGCGCGGCGACCCGCGGGCTGGCCTCGTGGGGCCTCGCCTCCCTCACCGTCAACGCCCTCGGCAAGCGCACGGTCCGCCACCCCCGCCCGGTACTCGCCCCGGTCCCGCTGGTCCGGCGGCTGAGGCGGCGGCCGGTCACCACGTCGTTCCCCTCCGGGCACGCCGCGTCGGCCGCCGCCTTCGCGGCCGGTGTCGCCCTGGAGTCCCCGGCCTGGGGTGCGGTCGTCACCCCGGTGGCCGCCTCGGTCGCCCTCGCCCGCGTCAGCACCGGCGCCCACTTCCCGAGCGACGTCCTGGCGGGCGCCGCCCTGGGCGTGGGCGCCGCGTTCGCCGTCCGGGGCCTGGTGCCGACGCGGGGCCAGGTCACCCCGCCGGCCCGCCCCCGTGCCGAGGTCCCGGCGCTGCTGGAGGGCGAGGGTCTCGTCCTCGTCGCGAACACCGCCTCGGGATCCGCCGAGCGGGCCCGTGCGCTGGGGGACGCCCTGCCGCGCGCCGAGGTCGTCGCATGTGAACCGGAGGACGTGCCGGGCGAGTTGGAGAAGGCGGCGTCCCGCGCCCGGGTCCTCGGGGTGTGCGGCGGCGACGGCACCGTGAACACCGCCGCCCGGGTCGCCCTCCGCTTCGGCCTGCCCCTCGCGGTACTGCCCGGCGGCACCCTGAACCACTTCGCCTACGACCTGGGCGTGGAGGACGTACGCGATCTCGCCCGCGCGCTGCGTCAGGGCGACGCCGTGCGCGTGGACGTGGGGCGGTACTCCTGCGGCGACCAGCACGGCATTTTCCTCAACACGTGCAGCATCGGCGTCTATCCGGAGCTGGTGCGCGAGCGGGAGCGCTGGTCGCACCGGATCGGCGGCTGGCCGGCCGGCGTGGTCGCGGCCGTGCGCGTGCTGCGGGCCGGCCGGCACCCGCTGGAGGCCGAGTTCCAGGGCCGCAGGCGCCCCCTGTGGCTGCTGTTCGCCGGGAACGGCACCTACCACCGCATGGGACTCGCGTCCGGACGCCGGCTGGATCTGGCGGACGGGCACCTCGACGTGCGGGTCGTGCACGGCGGCCGCCGGCCCGCCGCGCGGCTGCTCGCCGCCGCCCTCGCGGGGCCCCTGACCCGCTCCCCCGCCCACGCGGCCGTCCAGGTGGCGCGGCTGCGGCTGGACCATGTGGCGCCCGGCACGCTCCTCGCCTACGACGGCGAAGTGACCGAGGTGGAGGGCCGCGTGGAGCTGGAGAAGCTGCCCGAGGCGCTGACCGTGTACCGGCCGATCACCGGCTACTGATACTCCGTCAGACCACATCGTGATACCTGGGTCTCATTATTCGGGTGGCCTGCGTACGGTGATCTCCTGCCGACCGGAACGGAAGGGGTGGGATCCGCCATGCCGGAACCACGGGAGACCGCCGTCTACACGCACGGGCACCACGAGTCGGTGCTGCGCTCGCACACCTGGCGGACCGCCGCCAACTCGGCCGCGTACCTGCTGCCTTCGCTCAAGCCCCACATGAAGATCCTGGACATCGGCTGCGGGCCGGGCACGATCACCGCCGACCTGGCGGAACTGGTACCGGACGGGCACGTCACCGGTGTCGACCGGGTGCCGGAGATCCTGGAGCAGGCGCGGGCCACGGCGGCCGGACGGGGCCTGGCCAACGTCGGCTTCGCGGTCGCCGACGTGCACGCGCTGGACTACCCGGACGACACGTTCTGCGTCGTCCACGCCCATCAGGTGCTCCAGCATGTGGGGGACCCGGTGCAGGCGCTGCGCGAGATGAAGCGGGTCGTCCGGCCCGGCGGCCTCGTCGCCGTGCGGGACGCCGACTACGCGGCGATGACCTGGTATCCGGCGTCCGCGGGGCTCGACGACTGGCTGGACCTCTACCGCCGGGTCGCCCGCGCCAACGGCGGTGAGCCGGACGCCGGACGCCGGCTGAAGGCGTGGGCGCTGCGGGCCGGGCTCACGGACGTGACGGCGACCTCCGGCACCTGGACCTTCGCCTCGCCCGAGGAGCGGGCCTGGTGGAGCGGACTGTGGGCCGACCGCACACTGGCGTCGGCGTACGCGGACCGGGCCCGGCAGGGCGGGCACGCCACCACGGAGGAGTTGCGGGGCGTGGCCGAGGCCTGGCGGGAGTGGGGGACGCGGGAGGACGGCTGGTTCAGCGTGCTGCACGGAGAAATTCTCTGCCGAAAGGAAGCCTGAAACACCGTTTCGGGGACACCCGGAAAGCAGGAGGTTCGAATTATGGTTCCCATCCTGCTGGTGCTGCTTCTGGCCTTGGTTCTGTTCGGCGCCGGATTTGCAGTAAAGGTACTCTGGTGGATCGCGCTGGCGGTTCTCGTCCTGTGGCTGCTCGGATTCTTCGTCCGTGGGACGTCGGCAGCCGGCGGCAGGGGCCGTTGGTACAGGTGGTGATGAAGCCACCGAGGTGAATGAGCCGTACCGCTTCCCCGGGACCGAGTCAGTCCCGGGGAAGCAGCGGTCCGAGCGGCCCGAGGTCCAGATTGAGGTCCTCGGGCCGCAGTCCGTAGCGGTCGCGCAGTTCCGCCATCCGCTCCTCGAGCAGCATCAGCGTGAGCCCGATCCGCTCCTCCTGATCCTCGCTCAGATCCCCCACGTCGAACCGGCGCAGCGCCTGGCGCTCCATGAGCTGGCGCAGCAGCTCCACCACCGTCAGCACGAGCTTGACCAGGTCGCGCTCGACGGTGTCGGGCTCCAGGTCCAGCCGGTTGCGGCGCGGCCGCGGGTCGGGCCGGGGGTTCTCGGGGGCGGTCACAACAACTCCTCGAAGGGCGAGGGCACCTGGGCGTTCACCGAGCTGATGAGCGCGTTCAGGTCGATACGGACGAGGTCGACGTCGGCGATGCGCAGCGTGATGTCCCCCGTGATCACGACACCGCCGGCGAGCAGCCGGTCGAGCAGGTCCACGAGGGCGACCTCACGGCGTTCCACTACGGTCACGGCTTCTCTCCGTCGGTCATGTGGCCGTCGGTCATGTGGTCTCCCCGGCGAACGAATAGGCAGCCCAGGGCCCGGTGAGTTCGACGCGCATTCCGGGCATCTCGTCCTTGGTACGGTCCACCATTTCCACGAATTCCTCGGAATGCGCGCGTGGCACGAGATAGGCGGCATTCAATACGTTCCGCCCGGTCGCCTTGGAAAGGGCGGGATTCTGTGGGGGATGCAGCCGGGAATCCTCCGCGAATACGGAAAGCCTCTCGTGCAGCCGGGTCGCGAAATTCTCGGCCTTCTGCCACATCTCCTCGTGCGATCGGGTCTGCATGCGCCGCTGGCGCAGGTAGTCCCGGCCCGAGGTGGCCTTCTGCGCGGGCCGGGCGCTCTCCTGCGGTTCGGATTCGGCGTACACCTTGACGCCCCACTCGACGCGGCCCTCCAGCCGGTCGAGGGTGCGCCGGAAGTCGTCCTCGCGGGCCTCGATCATCGTCCGTACGCCGCTGTCGTCCCGGAAGACGGTGCCGAGCCGCAGCGGCAGCGGGGTCGTGACGGTGGTGAGCGCGTCGATCACGCCCTGGTGGGCACGGGCGGTCTCGGTCAGCCAGTCCAGGTCCTCCAGATGGGCGCGGAGCGGTTCCTCCGCGAAGTCCCGCTCCGGCACGTGGCTGACCACGGCGACGAGGCCGTGGTGGGTCAGCGCTCTGGGCGGATCGCCCGCCACCCCCGTCAGCTGGGCCTGGAGCGGCGTGCCGAAGGGGCGGCAGACGGCGTAGACGTACCGCAGTCCGGTCACGGTGCCTCCTTCTTCTCCGCGCGGCCCGGCTCCAGTTCCTCCAGCCGGGCCAGCCTCTCGCGCAACTCGGCGTTCTCACGGGTCAGTTCGTCGCGGCGGGCCCGCGAGGACAGGGCCGGGTCGGTCTCCCACCAGTCGATGCCCATCTCCTTCGCCTTGTCCACGGAGGCGACGATCAGCCGCAGCTTGATGGTGAGCAGTTCGATGTCGAGCAGGTTGATGCGGATGTCACCCGCGATGACGATGCCCTTGTCGAGCACCCGTTCCAGGATGTCGGCGAGGTTGGCGCCGCTCCCCTGGCCGTAGGGCTCGGGCATCCTGCTGGACATCGTCATCGCCGGCTCCCGCCCTCCGCGTACTCGTCCTCGTACTGCTCAGCAGGCTCGTCCTCGTACTCTTCCTCGGGCTCTTCCTCGGACTCTTCCTCGCCTTCGGCATCCTCGTCGTAGCCGGCCTCGGGCTCTTCCTCGCCTTCCTCTTCCTCTTCCTCTTCCTCGTACTCGCCCTCCGGCTCCTCGTCCTCGGGCTCCTCGTCCTCGGGGCGCTCCTCCTCCGATTCCTCCTCGGCGACGGCGTCGTCGTGGCTGCGGACGACCTCGCCGTCGCGGATCTCGCCGCGCCAGCCGTCCTCCGTCTCGCCCTTGATCGTGACGAAGCGGACGAAGTTCTTCAGGTCGAGCCGGGCCCGGCGGCCCTGGGCGCGCCAGATGTTGCCGGTCTTCTCGAACAGCCCCGTGGGGTAGTACTCGATGACCAGCAGGACCCGGGTGAGGTTGTCGGCGAGGCGGTGGAAGGAGACCACGCCCTTCGTCGTGCCCTTGGCTCCCTCCGACGTCCAGGCGATCCGGTCGTCGGGCACCTGCTCCGTCGTCCGAGCCTTCCAGCTGCGGTTGGACCAGAAGACCTTCAGCTGCCAGTCCGACGTGGTCTCGTCGGCCTTGTTCGCGCTCTTGACGCCCTTCGCGAACGTACTGAAGTCCTGGTACTGGGTCCACTGGTCGTACGCCGTGCGCAGCGGCACGCCGATGTCGACGTGCTCGATGATGACGGTGGGCTTCTTGCCCGCCGAGCGCTTACCCTTGCCGCCGCCCAGGTTCTTCAGGGCGCCTGTGACCTTGTCCTTGACGCGTGAGCCGCCGGTCTCCAGTGCGGCACGCAGCGGGCCCTTGCCCTCGGTGAGCTTGCGGCCGCCCTCGAGGGCGAGCTTGCCGAAGCCGGGGCTGTTGCCCTCGGCGATGTCGTTCAGTTTGTTGGTGGTCTCGCCGAGCTTGCGGCCCACACCGGTCAGCATGCGGGTGGCCTGCGCGGCGAGGTACTCCTGCAGTTCGGCCTTGAGCCGGTCGGCGGCCTCGCTGTGGGCCACGTCGGTGAGCGGATTCTTCGTCGCTCCGCGCGCGGCGGAGGTCGCCGATCCGAGGGTGTCGGTCATCCCTCACCACCTCCCTTCGGCAGCCGGGACCGGGCGCTGCCGCCCCTGCTCCCGGCGGTCGCCTTCTTGGCGGCCGTGGTCTTCTTCGCCGCCGCCTTCCGGCCCGCCGACTTCTTCGCGGGGGCCTTACTGGCGGGGGCCTTCTTCGCCGCCTTCTTGGCGGGCGCCTTCTTCGCCGGGGCCTTCTTCGCCGCCGGCTCCGGCTCCTCGTCCTCCTGTTCCGCGGAGTCCTCGGGCTCTTCAGCAGAGTCCTCGGGCTCCTCGTCCTCCTGCGCGGCGGAGTCCTCGGGCTCCTCGTCCTCGGTGTCCTCGGCGTCGGTGTCGCGCCCCGCGCCGGGCACCGCGCCCGCCAGCTGGTCCCGCACCTGGGACGTACGGCTGTGCAGCCGGTCGGCGACCGCGTCGAGCTGCCGCTCGACCATGGCACCGGAGGCCGCCTTGCCGACACCGCGCAGATCCTCGCGCAGCTGGTCGCCGATCTCCTTGAACTGCGGGTTGTTCTTCAGCTGTTGCTGGACCAGGTCCGCGACCATGCGCGGGCTCAGGTTCAGCTTCTTTCCGGCGACCAGGCCGCCGACGGCCATCGCCATCTTGAGTTTCTTGGTGCGCCCCAGGAGGTATCCCGCCCCCACTGCGAGGCCCAGTCCCATTCGGTTCATCGTGTCGTCCCGTCGCCTGTTCCCGTGCTCCTGCGCGCGCCGGTCTCCAACCGGTCGAGGAGTTCGTCCTCGAGGCGGTCGAACTCCTCCTCCGAGATCTCTCCGGCCTCCAACCGCTCCTCCAGGCGGGACAGTTCGGCCCGGACCGTGGCGGGGTCGTAGTAGATCCGCTCGGCCTCCTGGAGCACCTGTCTGATGGCCCAGGCGCTGCCGCGCACCGGTGCGAACGGCAGCAGCAGCACCTCCGAGATCAGGCCCACGTCGTCACCCCGCTCCGGTGTCCGTGCCACCCGCCGCGGTGCCCGCCGGCTCGGTCGGGCCGGGTTCGACGAAGCTGTACGGCGGCAGCGGGCCGTTGACCCGCACCTCCAGATGCGGCAGGTCCTTGCGGGCCTGCTCGACGGCGGCCAGGAAGTTCTCGGCCGCCTCCCGGTCCACCAGGAACGACACGTTGGCCAGCCAGCCGGTGGACTCGGGGCCCACGCTCACGGCCTGGGCGACGGGTTCCAGGATGTCCTGGAGAGCGGCGGCGTCGTCGGCCTCCCTGGCCTTGACCGCTGCCGCGACCATCTCGCCGAGCCGGATCTTGTCGTCGTAACTGCCGCCGCCCGCCTGCCGGTTGGCCTCCGCGAGCCCCCGGATCTCCGGGTTCTCGGCCATCACCTGGTGCAGCACGGCCTCTTCGACGTGGTTGGCCTTGACGTTGTACTCGACCCGGCCGTCCAGGGTCCGCAGGCGCTCCTTGTAGTGCTCGGCGCGCTCGGCGAGCACCCCGGTCACCGCGTTGTCGTCCGGGGCGACGCTGCCGAACCGCATCGGCAGCACGCAGCCCGCCGCGCCCGCCTCGCTGAGCACGTTCTGGTGGGCGAGCAGGTCCTTGCGCTTGGGCCGCAGCCCCTCGGGGGCGTCGCTGACGACGGCCGCCAGATCGCCCTCCCGCAGGATGCGCACCGGGCGGGGCGGGTCACCGACGCCGCCCATACCCTCGGGGAGCCCGGGGTGTGAGCTCGCCGCGATGCCATAGACGTAGGTGCTCACTCCTGCTCCTCCTTCCGGCGGGCCGTCGTGCTCTTGCGGGCCCTCGGACGGGACTCGGTCTCACGCTCGGAGCCTTCGCCGCGCGCCTGCTTGAAGGCGTCGGAGATGGTCTCGGCGGCGCCGGACAGCGCCCCCTTGGACTTGCCGTGGGCGCCGGACTCGGTGATCTCCCCGACCAGGTCGGGCAGGCCCGGGGCCTTGCGCGGCCCGGCCTCCAGATCGAGCCGGTTGCACGCCTCGGCGAAGCGCAGATAGGTGTCGACGCTGGCGACGACGACGCGGACGTCGATCTTGAGGATCTCGATGCCGACCAGGGAGACTCGCACGAATGCGTCGATGACGAGCCCCCTGTCCAAAACAAGTTCAAGCACGTCGTAGAGGCCGCTGCTGCCGCCTCCGCCGCCGGTCTGCTGTGCCGGTACTACAGTCATGCCGGCTGTTCCTCCTCGTCTGTGGGTGTGGGTCCGGTCGGGCGGGCCTAGCGGCCGCCCGACCTGCGCGCGTCGGCCCGCCCGCGCTCATAGCGGCGGACGCGCCGGTATCCGGTGAGCTGCCCCTGGGAGTCGAGCTCCACCTGGTAGCTCGCCATCAGGCTCATCGTGTCGGGCACGCGCTCGAGTTCGAGCACCTCGACCTCCAGCGACCAGCCCTCCTCCGTCTGCTCGAAGGACGACACGGATTCGGGGTCCATGCCGGTGAGTTCCGCGAGCTGACCGCGCGCCTGGCGCAGTACCTCCATCGGGCTCGGCCGGTTGTCGGCCGTCTGGTTGTCGTTCGAAGTGCCGGAATTCTGTGAGTCCTGAGACTTCTGTGAACTCTGCGACTCTTGGGTGTTTTTTGTGTTCGACATGGCCACCTCCCCCTCCGTGTGGCCGCAAGCGTGTTCGCCAAACCTCTCCCGAGCCATGCATCTGCCGCCGCCCGGCGGAAGGCGCGGGTGCCTCAGCCGCGCAGGGCGTTCAGCCGCCGCCGGGCCGGTCCCAGCGCCCGGCCCCGGTTCAGCAGGCCTGACCAGGGGTTGGTGCGGGCCTGCTCGACGGCGTCGGCGATGGTCCAGCGGCGGGCGTGCAGCTCCGGGTCGTCCAGCTGCTCCCAGGTGATGGGGGTCGCCACGGGCGCGCCCGGCCGGGGCCGGACGGTGAAGGGCGCGACGGCGGTCTGGGCGTAGGCGTTGCGCTGGATGTCGAGGTAGAGCCGGTCGCCGCGGTCCTTCTTGCGGGCGGCGGTGGTGAGCCGGTCGGGGTGGGCGTCGGCGAGGGTGTCGGCGGCGTCCCGGGCGAAGGCGCGCACCTCGTCGAAGTCGTGCCGGCCGTTCAGCGGGACGACGGCGTGCAGGCCGCGCGATCCGGTGGTCATCAGCGCCGAGGGCAGCTCCAGCTCGTCGAGCAGCTCTCCCAGCAGCCGGGCGGCCGCGCGTACGGCCTCGAAGTCGTCGCCTGCCGGGTCGAGGTCGAAGACCAGCCGGTCGGGGTGGTCGACGCTGTCGGCGCGGGACAGCCAGCGGTGCAGGGTGATGCTCGCCTGGTCGGCCAGGTAGAGGAGGGTGGCGGTGTCGTCGCAGACGGCGTGGCGGACCGTGCCGCCCTCCTTGGCCACTTCGACGCGGGTGATCCACTCCGGGTAGTGGTCCGGGGTGTTCTTCTGCATGAACGTGGGCCCGTCGAGGCCGTCCGGGTGCCGCTCCAGCATCAGCGGGCGGCCGCGCAGGTGGGGCAGCATGAAGGGGGCGACGGCCCGGTGGTAGTCCACCAGGTCGCCCTTGGTGTACTCCTTGGCGTCGCCGCCGCCGGGGAAGAGCACCTTGTCCGGCCGGTGCACCTGCACCGTGCGGCGGCCCGCCCGCACCCTGCGCGTGCCGTCGGCGCCGCTCACCGCACGACCGCCTCCTCCACCAGCAGCTGTCCGGCCGCCGCGATGGACTCCGCGTCGATGCCCGAGGCGTGCAGCTGCTCCGCCGGGGACGCCGAGCCCGGCATCGACCGTACGGCGAGCCGCACCAGGCGCGGTACGGGGCGCCCGTCGGTGAACGCGTCCAGGACCGCGTCCCCGATACCGCCCTCCGGGTGGTGGTCCTCCACGGTCACCAGGCAGCCCGTCTCCTCGGCGGCCCGGCACAGGGTGGCCCGGTCGACGGGCTTCACGGAGTACAGGTCGATCACCCGCGCCCGGATGCCCTCCTGTTCCAGGGCGTCCGCGGCGGCCAGGGCCTCGTGCACGGTGACGCCCGCCGCGACGAAGGTCAGCCGGTCGCGGTCGGAGGAGCGCAGCACCTTGCTGCCGCCGACCGGGAAGTCCTCGTCGGGGCCGTAGATCACCGGGCTCTCACCGCGCGAGGTGCGCAGGTAGCGGATGCCCTCCAGGCCGGCCATGGCGCCGACCAGCCGCGCGGTCTGGTTGGCGTCGCACGGGTACAGCACGGTCGAGCCGTGCACCGCCCGCATCATCGCGAGGTCCTCCAGGCCCATCTGGCTGGGGCCGTCCTGGCCGATGGCGACGCCCGCGTGCGAGCCGACGAGGTTGATGCCGGAGCCGCTGACGGACGCCATCCGGATGAAGTCGTACGCGCGGGTCAGGAAGGCCGCGAACGTGGCGGCGTACGGCACCCAGCCGCGGGCCGCGAGGCCGACCGCCGAGGCGACCAGCTGCTGCTCGGCGATGTAGCACTCGAAGTAGCGGTCGGGGTGCTCCTTGGCGAAGAACTCGGCGCGGGTGGAGTCGCCGACCTCGCCGTCCAGGGCGACGATGTCGCCGCGGCCGGTGCCGAGGGCGGCGAGCGCCTGCCCGAAGGCGTTGCGGGTGGCGACCTCCTCGCCCTTGTCCCACGTCGGGAGTTCGAAGTCCCCGGTCTGGACGGAGTGCAGCATGCGGGCGGCGGGCGGCTCCTGCACCCGGACACGGAGGTCGCGCGGGCCGCCCAGCTCGGCGATCGCGTCCTCGGCCTCCGGCAGCGGCTTGCCGTGCAGGCCCTCGCGGTCCTGGACGCCCTCGACGCCCCTGCCCTTGAGGGTGCGGGCGAGGATCGCGGTGGGCTGGCCCTTGGTGGAGGCGGCCTCGCCGTAGGCGCGGTCGATGGCGTCCACGTCGTGGCCGTCGACCTCGACGGTGTGCCAGTCGAAGGCCTGGAAGCGGCGGGCGTAGGCGTCCAGGTCGTGGCCGTGCCGGGTCGGGCCGCGCTGGCCGAGCCGGTTGACGTCGACGATCACGGTGAGGTTGTCCAGGTGCTCGTACCCGGCGTGCTCGGCGGCCTCCCACACGGATCCCTCGGCCAGCTCGCTGTCGCCGCACAGCACCCAGACGCGGTAGCCGGTGCGGTCCAGGCGCTTGCCCGCCAGCGCGATGCCGACGCCGACCGGCAGGCCCTGGCCGAGCGAGCCGGTGGCCGTCTCGACCCACGGCAGGCGCTGCGGTGTGGGGTGCCCTTCGAGGCGGCTGCCCAGCTTGCGGAAGGTGAGCAGTTCCTCGTCGTCGATGGCGCCGGCCGCCTTGTACGCGGAGTACAGCAGCGGTGAGGCGTGTCCCTTGGACAGGACGAAGCGGTCGTTGCCGGGGTGGGCAGGGCGGTCGAAGTCGTAACGGAGGTGGTGGGCGAGCAGCACCGCCATCAGGTCGGCGGCGGACATCGAGGACGTCGGGTGCCCGGAGCCCGCGGCGGCGGCAGCGCGGACACTGTCCACGCGCAGCTGCTGTCCGAGGTCGGTGAGTTCACCGGTGTTCATGAGTCTCCCTTCGCGGAGTCGTCCGGGACGTCGGTTCGCTTGACGGGGCCGGGCGCGGCGCCGGGCTCCGGGGGCGGCTGGTCGGCCGGGGGCTTGTCGCCGGGGGGCTGGGGGGTGGGCTCGGGCTGGTTCTTGGCGGGTTCACCGCCGGGCTGGTTCCTGGCCGGCTCGCCACCCGGCTGTCCCCTGGCGGGCTCACCACCCGGCTGCCCCTTGGCGGGCTCGCCGCCGGGCTGGTTCCTGGCCGGCTCGCCACCCGGCTGCCTCTTGGCGGGCTCACCACCAGGCTGCCCCTTCGCTGGCTCGCCGCCGGGCTGTCCCTTCGCGGGCCCGGGCTGGTTCCTGGCAGGCTCACCACCGGGCTGCCCCTTCGTGGGCTCATCACCGGCCTGGCTCCTGGGCGCATTCGGTCGCCCCTTCGCCGTCTCGGGCTCCGAGCGCGGTTCCGCGATCCCGGAGCCGGGCGGTCGACGCACGGCCGGATCGGCGCCCGGGCGGCCCTTCGCCGTCTCGGCCTCCGAGCGCGGCTCGGCGGTCCCGGACCCGGGTCGCGTACTCGCCGTTCCGGATCCGGGCTGCCCCTTCGCGGGCTCGTCCCCGGCCCGGCCCTGGCCGGAGCCGCCGGTGCCGGTCTCCCCCTCACGTGTGTCGGCCGCGATCGCCGCCCCCGGCCCGGACCGGGCACTCACCTCCTGCCGCTGCTCCGGACCGCCCGGCACCCGGGCCAGCTCCGGCGACGACGTGTCCAGCGGCACGGACCAGGACCGTACGAGCCCCAACTGCACGGCCTGGCGCGGCAGTACGGCGTCCAGCAGCCAGTCGGCGGCGACCCGGACGCGGTTGCCGGGCATCGCGGCGAGGTGGTAGCCGCGCGTCACCACACCGGCCGGCACCCCGGCCAGGGGCACGCCCAGCGGGTTGGCGGCGGCCTTCGCACCGCCCAGGTCGACGACGAAGCCCAGGTCGCGGTGACGGTAGGGCTTCCGCGCCCCGCCGAGGCCCAGCGAGGCGGCGACGTTCTCGGCCGCGACCTTGCCGTGCCGCCAGGCGTGCTGCGCCGTCATCGGCGTATAGCTCCCCGGCTTCTCCAGATCCGGCACGGCGGCCACGTCACCGCACGCGAACAGCTCGGGCCGCCCCGGCACCTGGAGATGCGGGTCGACGAGCAGCCGCCCCTTCTCCATCGGCAACCCCAGGGACTCGACCAGCGGGTCGGGCCGTACGCCCACGCACCACACCAGCGTCCGGGTCTCGACGAACTCGCCGTCGGTCAGCACGACCCCGTCGTGCGTGGCCTCCTTCACGGAGGTCCCCATCCGCACGTCCACGCCCCGCTCCCGCAGCACCCGGTCGGCGGTGGCGGACAGCTTCTCGTCCATCTCGGGCAGCACCCGCGGCGCCACGTCCAGCAGCATCCAGCGCGGCCGCATGCCCCGCCGCAGCGGATGCCGGCGGACCTGCGCGTCGGTGAACATCTGCCCGTGCGCGGCGACCTCGGTCCCCGTGTATCCGGCGCCGACCACGACGAAGGTGCAGCGCGCTGCGCACGTCTTGGGATCGTCGGCGGCGGCCGCGAGTTCCACCTGCCGGGTCACGTGGTCGCGCAGGTACAGCGCCTCGGGCAGCCCGCGGAAGCCGTGCGCGTGCTCGGCGACGCCCGGGATGGGCAGCAGCTTGTTGACGCTGCCCGCGGCGAGCACCAGCCGGTCGTAGGCGAGCGTGCCGCCCTCGCCCTCGGGGCCGGTGTAGTGCAGCGTGCGGTCGTCGAGGTCGATCCGCTCGGCCTCGCCCAGCACCAGCCGTACGTTCGGCAGCGTGTCCGAGAGGGAGACCGTCACCCGGCGCGGCTCCAGGACCCCGGCGGCGACCTGGGGCAGCAGGGGCAGGTACAGGAAGTAGTCGGTCGGGTTCAGCAGGGTGATGTGGGCCCGTCCCCGGGTCATCCGGGACAGGGTGCGGGCCGTGCGGTACCCGGCGAAGCCGGCACCGACGATCAGGATGCGGGGTCGACTCACGGTTGGCTCGCCTCCGGCGCTGTCGCGTACCTCGGGAGCCTTCCGCGTCCCCCTGGCCAGGGCCCCCAAACGTCCGCCGGGCCCGCACGCCACCGGTTTCCGGCCCCGCGCCCGGGTACCCGGTGCGGGATACGGACCGCCGATGTCGCGGAGGCACTTCCCCATGCCCGAGTACGGTTACTTCCTCTCGTGCGAGCAGTACGGACCCGCCGAGCTGATCGAGCAGGCGCGGATGGCCGAGCAGGCCGGATTCCAGGCGCTGTGGATCTCGGACCACTACCACCCGTGGAACGACGCGCAGGGCCAGAGCCCGTTCGTGTGGTCGGTGATCGGCGCGCTGTCCGAGGCGGTGTCGCTGCCGATAGAGACGGCGGTGACCTGCCCGACCGTGCGCATGCACCCGGCGGTGGTGGCGCAGGCCGCGGCGACCAGCGCGGTGATGACGGACAACCGCTTCCGGCTCGGCGTCGGCTCCGGCGAGGCGCTCAACGAGCACATCCTGGGCGACCACTGGCCGCCGGCGCACGTCCGTCTGGACATGCTGGAGGAGGCCATCCAGGTGATGCGCCGGCTGTTCACCGGCGAGGAGGTCAACCACCACGGCCCGCACTACACGGTGGAGAACGCCCGCCTGTACACCGTCCCCGACGAGCCGATCCCGATCGACATCTCCGGCTTCGGCCCGGCGGCCACGCAGCTCGCCTCCCGCGTCGGCGACGGCTACATCACGATCCAGCCGGACGAGACGATGGTCGAGCAGTACCGCAAGGGCGGAGGCGGCGGAAAGCTCGTCAGCGGCGGCACCAAGGTCTGCTACGGCACCGACAAGGACGAGGCCGTACGGACCGTGCACCGGCTCTGGGCGAACGAGCAGCTGCCGGGCGAGCTGGGCCAGGTGCTGCCCTCCCCCAAGCACTTCGAGCAGGCGCAGCAGCTGGTCACCGAGGACATGGTGCGCGAGAACCGGGTGTGCGGCGACGACGTGGACGAGCACGTGGCGGAGTTGAAGCAGTTCGCCGACGCGGGCTTCGACCGGGTCTACGTCAACCAGATCGGCCCGGACCTGCGCGGCTTCTTCGACTTCTACCGCACGAAGGTGCTGCCCCAGCTCCAGCAGGCCGTCTGACGAGGCAGGGCCCCATGCCACTGCACCGCCCGCTCCAAGGGGTGGGCGGTGCACGGAAGGGGGTGGACGGTGCACGGACTCTCCCCGCGCACGCAGGAGGTGAAGGAACACCGCGTCGCCCAGGACCTGGTCCGATCAGCGGCGGACCAGCCTGCGCGTGGCCAGCGCCCCGGCTCCCACGGTGAGGGCCGCGCCCAGCCGGCCTCGGTTGCGGGACACCCACTGCTGCGGGCTGCCGTCCGTCGCCTCGTCGTCGAAGCGCCCGTGGGCCCCGTGGTCCTGCCCGTGCGGGCCGTCCGCCGGGACCCACAGGTTCGCCGGTCCGTCGGGCCGGCCCTCGTCCTGCTGCGCGTCGAAGTTCGTCCGCGCGAGATAGCGGTCCAGCAGCCCGGGGGCGACCGCGTTGGCGATGAGCGTGGCGGCCGTGGAGCCGCCCACCCAGTACTCCCGGCGCCGCGCGTGCGACGACGCGTGCACGATCGCCCGGGCCGCGACCTCCGGCTGGTACACGGGCGCGACGGGCCGGGCCCGCCCGGGCATCCGGTTCAGCACCCAGTCGAACTGCGGGGTGTTGACGCCCGGCAGCTGCACCATCGTCGTCCGCACCCGGCTGCGCGCGTGCAGCAGCTCGCAGCGCAGCGACTCGTTGAACCCCTGGATCGCGTGCTTGGCGCCGCAGTACGCCGACTGGAGCGGAATGCCCCGGTAGGCGAGTGCGGAGCCGACCTGCACGATCGTGCCGCGGTCGCGCGGCAGCATGTGGCGCAGGGCGGCCCGGGTGCCGAACACACAGCCGAGATACGTCACTTCCGTCACGCGGCGGAACTCGTCCGGGGCGACCTCCGTGAACGGCGCGAACACCCCGGCGAAGGCGTTGTTGACCCAGACGTCGATGCGGCCGTAGGCGTCGACGACCTGCTGGGCGGCGTCCTCCACGGCCTTGGCGTCGGAGACGTCCACCGTGACGACGAGCGCCTCGCCGCCGGCGCGCTGCACCTCGTCCGCCGCGGCGGCGAGCCCCTCACGCCCGCGAGCGAGCAGGGCGACCTTGTCGCCGCGGGCGGCGAAGGCCCGGGCCGTGGCCCGTCCGACACCGCCACTGGCCCCGGTCACCACGACCACCCGGCCACGCCGGCGCGCCGTCCCTGGCGTGCGCACCCGGCATCACGCCCTGTGGTGGGGTACGTCCGGGTCGTCCGCCGGCCGCGGCGGCACGGTGCCGGGAGCGGTCCCGGCGGGCGGGGCCGGCGGCACGGGCGGATACGGCATGCCCCCGGCAGCCGCCTGGTCCGCTCCCGCACGGCCCGGGAGCCGCGTACCGGCCGCGTGCTCGCCCGGGCGGGACGGCCGGGCCATGCCGCGCAGCACGAACGCCGCGACACCCAGGATCACCGCGGTGATCAGCGCCGCGGCCCAGTCGGGCAGGCCGAGGGCGAGGGCCAGGCCCACGGCGAGCGCGAGGGCGGCGCCCGCGTACAGGGCGAGGGCACCGGACGCGGCGTACAGCGCGGCCTTGCGGCGCTGCTTGCGGGTCTGCTCGCGCAGTTCGTCCCGTACGGTCTCGCGCGCCACCTGTGCCAGCTCGTCGACCAGGTGCTTGTCCAGATGCTCCAGGTGATCCAACGGCTTCATACCCGGCCGGGTACCCTCGGCCCCCGGCGCGTAACTAGGCTCGTCGACATGGAGATTCTCGGTGCCACACTGCGCGTCTGCGTCGACGACCTCGAGACCGCGATCCCCTTCTACGAGCGGCTGGCGGGTGGCCCCGCCCAGCGCTTCGAACGGGGCGGTGTCCAGGTGGCGGCGATCGGCTGCTTCCTGCTGATGAGCGGTCCCCCGACCGAGCTGGAGTTGCTCCGCAAGGTCGCCGCGACGATCGCCGTGACGGACGTCGAGGAGACCCACAAGGTGCTGACCGAGCTGGGCGCCCACATCATCGCGGGCCCCATCGCCTCACCGGCGGGCCGCAACCTGATCGCGCTGCACCCGGACGGGTCGGTCTACGAGTACGTGGACCGCCGCCCGTGACACGAGCCGGGGCCGGCCTCAGCGCCGCCCCGGCTCCCCCACCATCTCGGCGGTGATCGCCCAGCGCTCGTGGTCGCGCCAGGCCCCGTCGACGAAGAGCATCTTCGGCGAGAAGCCCTCCAGGCGGAACCCGCAGCTGCGGGCCAGGGCGATCGACGCGGCGTTCAGCGGCTGGACGTTGATCTCCAGCCGGTGCAGCCGCAGCGGCCCGAAGGCGTACCGCACCACGAGGTCCAGCCCTTCGCGCATCAGCCCGCGCCCGGCGGCGTGCGCGAAGGCGCCGTAGCCCAGCGCCCCGGACTGGAAGCCGCCCTCGACGATGTTGTTGATGTTGATGAACCCGGCGATGGCCCCGTCGGTCTTCTCGCAGACCAGGAAGCCGGCCTTGGAGGGGTCCTCGATCAGCCGGCCCGCGTACGCCGTGTAGGCGGGGGCGGTGTGGGGCGGGAAGAGCCACGGGTGGTGCAGGTCCTTGCTCTCCCGGGCGCGGGCGGTGAACTCGGCGCCGTCCTCGTAGGTGAAGTGGCGTATGCCCACCCGGGGGCCTTCCGCGAGGTAGCGGGATGCGTTGTGCGGCACCCCGCCACAGTAACCGCGCGGCCGTGCCTCTTCAGGATCCGGCGACCGGCAGCCGGAGCACGCCGGTGTTCCGCGGCCCGCTGATCACGGTCACCGGCTTGATCCCCCGGTTGCCGAAGTAGGCGTCGTCGCTCGCCGCGATCATGAACCGCAGCCGGTGCCCCGTCTGGTACCGGTGCACGATGCCGGGCAGGGTGACGGTGAAGCTCTTGGTCACGTCCGGCACGCGGACCGGCGCGACCAGGCGGCGCACCAGCGTGCGGGTGCCGTCGGGGGCGACGTCGTAGAGCTTGGCGAAGAGGACGAGCTTGTCGGCCGCGTCGCCGGAGTTCTGGGTGCGCTCGGCCTTCGGGGAGTGCACCCGGAGCGTGACCCGGGGGGCGCCCACGACGTCGAGGGGGCGTTCCAGCGGTGCGCCGGTCCAGTCGAGGTAGGTGCCCTTGGTGTCGCGCGGCGGCGTGTCCGGCACGCCGAGGAGGCCGGCCAGCGAGCTCTCGGAATGGCTGGTGGGGAACGGCCAGTTGGTGTAACCGCGGCTGCCGCGGACGACCTTGTCGCGGTGGTCGACGAGTGTGCCGTCGCCGGAGAGGTACAGCGTGCGGCTGAGGGCGGGGAGGCGGTCGGCGGTGGCGTAGGTGCGGTCCGGGTCGGTGATCCAGTCGCGGTGGTAGGCGAAGGCCGGCCCGGTGTCGACGTGGGTCTGCTTGCGCAGGTGGCGGTCGAACCAGGCGAGGACGCGCCGGCCCACGTAGCTGGTTTCCAGGTTGCCCTTCGACAGGTCGAGTTCGCCGGAGGCCGCTCCGGGGCCGCCGCTGTGGCCCCAGGACTGCCAGATCATCTTCACCGGGGTGCCCTGGGACCTGAGGGTCCGGTAGGTCGCGGTCGCCTCGTTGAGGTTGAAGAGGGTGTCGGCCTGCCCCTGGACCAGCAGGGTGGGTGTCTCGACGCGGTGCAGGTACGACGCCGGGGAGACGCGGTGCGCGAAGGCGAGCAGCTCGGCGGTCCGGTCGGCGGGGTAGCGCCCGGAGTTGAGGGTGTGGACGGTCCGGCAGGCCTCGGTGACGAAGTGCAGGCAGCCGAGGGAGTTGATCCGGGACGGGTCGAGGCTGGGCTGGAGCAGCGGCTGGCCCTCGCCGATGAGGTAGAAGCCGTTGGTCCACTGCCATTTGAAGACGCCGGGGACGCCGGTGCCGCCGACGGCGTTGTTGGGGTCGAGCGAGTACGCCAGGTCGTTCCAGGTGATCATCGGGACGAGCGCGTCGAGGCGGTGGTCGACGGCGGCCGTGGCCAGCTGGACGGCGCCGCCGTAGGAGCCGCCGATCATGCCGACGCGTGGGTCGCCGGGCGCGTCGAGGGTGACGAAGTCGGCGGTGGTGCCGTCGTCGGCGGCGCGTTTGCCGCCCAGGAAGTCGACCAGCTGGGAGGCGGCGGCGCCGTCGATGTCCGGGTCGTCGAGGGAGATGAGGCAGCCGCTGCGGCCGAAGCCAAGTCCGGAGTAGACGAGGGAGACGTAGCCGCGCTGGGCGAAGGCCTTGCCGATGGTGTCCGTCGAGCCGTCCGACTTGCTGCCGCCGAAGCCGTTCGTGCCGAGCACGGCGGGCGCCGGGTGGTCGCGGTCCACGCCCGTGGGGCGGTACAGGTCGGCGTCGACCGTGCAGGCCCGCCCGCCCGCCTGGACGGTGAACTTCAGCGGGGTGACGGAGTAGGAGCCGGCCGCGGTCGCGGGCGGGGTGAGGGCGAGCGGGGCGGCCAGGACGGCGCCCAGAGCGAGAGCGAGGGGTGCGCGGAATCTGGGCGCGCGTCGGGACACACGGACCTCCACGGTGAGGGCAACCCGGAATACCGACCAGTAGGTACCGGCCGGTAGTCATGGTGTGACACGTGTCAGGGGGCGTCAACCACCGAAACGAGGGTTTCTTGACAGGATTTCAGCAGGGGGGCTCAGCTCAGGGCCGGCGCGTCCAGCGTCAACGTGCCCACCTCGGCGTCCAGTTCGGCCCGGACGCCCAGGGGCATCGTCAACGCGCCCTCGCCGTGCCCGAACCCGAACTCCTCCACGACCGGGACGCCGAGCCCGCCGAGCCGGTCGGCGAGGACCGCGCGCACCTCCTCGTACGGTCCGCACCTCGCCCACGACCCGAGCGCGATCCCGGCGACCCCGTCCAGCCAGCCGGTGCGCAGGAGTTGGGTCAAGTAGCGGTCCAGTCGGTACGGGCTCTCGCCGACGTCCTCCATCAGCAGCAGCCCACCCCGGGCCCCTGGGCGGGCGTGCGGGGTGCCGAGGTCGCTCGCGAGCAGGCTCAGGCAGCCGCCCAGCGTGACGCCCCGTGCCCGGCCGGGCACGAGTGCGGCACCGCCCGGCGGCACGGCGGTGATGGTCCGCACGGACTCCGGCTCGAAGAGCGTGGCCCGCAGATGGTCCTGGGCGCGGGCGTTCTTGAGGAAGTCGACACCGGCGGCCGCCGGTCCGTACAGGGTGACCAGGCCGAGGCGGGTGGCGAACGCCTGGTGCAGGACGGTGATGTCGCTGAACCCGGCGAGCACCTTCGGGCCCGCCGCCCGCATCGCCGTCCAGTCGAGCAGGTCGACCGTGCGCTGGGCCCCGTACCCGCCCCGGGCGCACAGCACCGCGGCGACGGACGGGTCGCACCAGGCGTCCTGGAGGTCGGCGGCCCGCTGCGCGTCGGTGCCGGCCAGGTAGCCCAACTCGCCGTGCCGGCCGAGCACATGGGGGGCGGCCACGGGGTCGAGATCCCAGCCGCGCAGGAGGTCGAGCCCGGCCTGGAGCCGCTCCTCGGGCACGGGCCCGCTGGGCGCCACGACGGCGACGCGCGCACCTGGGGCGAGCCGGGGCGGCCGGACGAGCGGGGTCACTTGCGGGGTCACTTGGTGAGCTCCAGGGTGGGGACGCCCAGCGGGTTCAGGCGGAACACCTGGGCGTACAGGGAGAGTTCGGCCTCCAGGGCGCGCACCATGGTCTCGGCCCTGCGGAAGCCGTGTCCCTCCCCCTCGAAGGCCAGGTAGGCGTGCGGCACCTTCCGGCCCTCCAGCCGGGCGAGGAACCGCTCGCACTGGACGGGCGGGCAGATCACGTCGTCCAGGCCCTGGAGCAGCAGGAACGGCACGCGGAGGCGGTCGGCGTGGGTGGCGGGCGAGCGCTCCGCGTACCGCGCGGGCACCTCGGCGAGCGGCCCGATCAGGCTCTCCACGTACTGCGACTCGAAGTCGTGGGTCTCCCCCGTGCCCCAGCCGCTGAGGTCCAGGATGGGGTACTTGATGGTGCCGCAGGCGTAGACGTCGGTCGTGGTGAGCGAGGCCGCGGCGGTCCAGCCGCCCGCGCTGCCGCCCCGGACGGCGAGCCGGTCGCGGTCGGCGGTGCCCTCGTCGGCGAGGGCGAGGGCGACGGCGGCACAGTCCTCGACGTCGACCACCCCCCACTGCTCGCGCAGCCGGTCGCGGTAGGCGCGGCCGTATCCGGTGGAGCCGCCGTAGTCGACCTCGGCGACGCCGATGCCGCGCGAGGTGAAGTAGGCGATCTCCAGGTCGAGCACGAGCGGCGCACGGCCGGTGGGCCCGCCGTGGGCCCAGACGACGTACGGCGGCAGTTCGTCGCCGGGCGCGACGCAGCCGGGGTGGTGCGGCGGGTAGATGTGGGCGTGGATGTCGCGTCCGTCCGGGCCGGTGAAGGTGCGGATCTGCGGCTCGGGGTAGTAGGCGGGGTCCACGGCGTCGTCGTGCTCGGCGCCGATGACGCGGGCGTGGCCGGTGCGCGTGTCCAGTTCCACGACCTCGTAGGCGCTGCGCGGGCTGGCCCCGACGGCGACGACCCGTTCGCCGTGGGCCGCGAGGGTGGGCGCGAACTCGGTCCAGGGCCCGGCCGCGTCGACGACCTCGCTGGTCTCGGGGTCGAGGACGCCGAGGGCGGTGGCGCCCCGGCCGTGCACGACGGCGACGAGACCGCTCGCCAGGGGCGTGAACCATCTCGACCCCAGCTTCCACAGCGCGTCGGCGAACTCCTCCTCGCGCGGGCACAGCGGCTCCCCGTCGAGGTAGAGGTTCCACCAGCCGGTGCGGTCGCTCGCGTGCAGCAGGCGGTTGTCGTGGGTCCAGTCGGCCTGGGCGATCGCCTCGCCGGGTCCGCCGGCCACGGTCCGGGCACCGCGCAGGGTGCCGTCGGGGCCGATGTCGGCGAGGACCAGTTCGGTGCCGTCCCAGGGCATGCGGGGATGGTCCCAGGCGAGCCAGGCCGCCCGCCGCCCGTCGGGCGAGAGCTTCGGGCCGGTGACGAACCGGTGCCGGTCGTCGGTGAGTTCCCGCACGGCGCCCCGGTCCTGGGCGGCGGAGCCGTCCAGCGGAACGGCGGCCAGGACGCGGCGCACGTCGGTGGGCCCGTCGCCGGTGAACTCCTCCAGCACGCACCACACCTCGCCCCGCTCCGGCCGGAGCAGCGGCTCCGCCCAGCGCAGGCCCCCGCCCACCGGGGACACGGGCGTGAGCGGGCGCGGCTCGCCGCCCGGTTCGCAGCGGTAGAGCCGCTGGTCGGCGAAGTTCACGAACACCACCAGCGGGCCGTCCTCGCCCGGCAGGGCCGCCCAGGGGTGTCCGCCGTACTCGATGACCCGGCTGCGCACGTTCCACGGCGCGGGCAGCAGGGACTCCTCCCGGCCGTCGGTGTGCCGCCGCACCAGGGTGCGCCGGCCGCCCTCGGCGGGGCGCGGCTCGGTCCACCACACCTCGACGCCGACGAAGTCCACGTACTCCGGGTGCCCGTCGTGCGCGGCGGCCAGGGCCGCGTCGATGGGCGAGGGCCACGCCCCGTACGCCAGCGTCCGCACTGTCTCCCCCACTCGTTCAGGCGGTCCGCAGGAACCGGTCGAGCACCTGCACCCCGAAGTGCAGTGCCTCGACCGGGACCCGCTCGTCGACCCCGTGGTACATGGCGCCGTAGTCGTAGCCCTCCGGCAGCTTCAGCGGTGTGAAGCCGTAGCCGGTGATGCCGAGGCGGGAGAACTGCTTGGCGTCCGTGCCGCCGGACATGCAGAACGGCACGACGTGCCCCTCCGGCGCGAACTCCTCGACGGCGGCCCGCATCCGGGCGAAGGTCGGCGAGTCCACCGGCGCCTGGAGGGCCACCTCGCGGTGGTGGAACTCCCACTCCACGTCCGGCCCGGTGAGCCGGTCGAGGGTGCTGCGGAACTCGTCCTCGGCGCCGGGCAGGTACCGCCCGTCCACGTGTGCCACGGCCTCCCCGGGAATCACGTTGACCTTGTAACCGGCGTCCAGCATGGTCGGGTTGGCGCTGTTGCGGATGGTCGGCTCGACGAGCTGCGCGGCCGGGCCGAGCTTGTCCAGCAGGGCGTCCACGTCGGTCAGGTCGGTCTCGATGCCGTACACCGCGGCGAGTTCGGTGAGGGCGGCGCGCACGGTCGGGGTCAGCCGCAGCGGCCACTCGTGCGCGCCGATCCGGGCGATGGCCCCCGCGAGGCGCGTCACCGCGTTGTCCCGGTTCACCTTGGAGCCGTGCCCGGCGCGTCCGCGCGCGGTGAGCTTCAGCCAGGCGGTGCCGCGTTCGCCGGCCGCGATCGGGTAGATCTGCCGCCCGGCCCCGTCGTGGAACGTGAAACCTCCCGACTCGCTGACGCCCTCGGTGCAGCCCTCGAACAGCCCGGCGTGCTCGTCGGCGAGGAATCCGGAGCCGTCCTCGGCGCTGGCCTCCTCGTCGGCGGTGAACGCGATGACGACGTCCCGCCGGGGCCGCACGCCCTGGCGCGCCCAGGAGCGCACCACGGCCAGGATCATCGCGTCCATGTCCTTCATGTCGACGGCGCCGCGCCCCCAGACGATCCCGTCGCGGACCTCCCCGGAGAACGAGTGCACGCTCCAGTCGGCGGCCTCGGCGGGTACGACGTCCAGATGGCCGTGGAGCAGCAGCGCGCCGGCCGTGGGGTCGGTGCCCTCGACGCGGGCGACGACGTTGGTGCGGCCCGGGGTGCGTTCCAGGAGCGTCGGTTCGAGGCCGGCCTCGGCGAGCCGCGCGGCGGCGTACTCGGCGGCGGGCCGCTCCCGGCAGTCGCCCCCGCCCCGGTTGGTGGTGTCGATCCGGATCAGGTCGGACGTGAACGTCACGACCTCGTCCAGCGCCTGCCCGTCCGCCTGCTCAGCCATACTGCTCCTCCACCGCGGCCGAGACGATCGTGGTGACCGCCTTGAAGGCGCGGATGCCCTCGTACATGGTCTCGCTCGTGTAGGCCACCTTCCGCTCCCCGATCCGGTCCACACCCGGCACGACGGTGGCGGCCATCGCCAGGTGCTCCGCGTCGAACTCCACGGCGACGGTGAACGGACCGCCGCGCACGGGTTCGTGACGCACCGCCAGCGACGCGGCCTCCTTGGCCGCCGCCCGGATGTCGGCCGCGGTGCGGGCGGGCGTGCGGCACACGGCCGCATAGCGCGACACGTGGTCCTTGACGGCGACCTTCAGCGCCTCGGGCGCGTATCCGAGCGCGTCCTCGCAGGCCACGTCGTCCCCGGTGACCAGCACGACCGGCACCCCGAACTCGGCGACGACGTGCGCGTTGAGCAGGCCCTCGCTGGCCCGTACGTCGTTCAGCCAGACGCCCGTGACGGAGTTGGCGAGGTAGGTGTGGGCGAGGACGCCCTCCATGCCGGCGCCCGCGTGGTAGCCGACGAACGCGATGCCGTCGACGTCGCCGTGCTGCACGCCCTCCACCATGGACAGGGCCTTGTGCCGGCCGGTGAGCATCTGGGCCCGTTCGTCCAGCTGTTCCAGCAGCAGGTTGCGCATCGTCGAGTGCGCCTCGTTGATGAGGACCTCGTCGGCGCCGCCGTCGTAGAAGCCGAGCACGGCGGCGTTGACGTCGGAGGTGAACAGCGAGCGGCAGCGCTCCCACTGCGACGCGCCGGGCATCACGTCGTCCGGCCAGGTGACCCCCGTGGCGCCCTCCATGTCGGCGCTGATGAGGATTCTCATGACGAGCCGTCCAGGGTGCAGATCTTCATGGTTCGTCACGTTACGCGCTGCGGGCGGAACCGGCTACGAGGCGGTCACCACCGTATCGGCAGTTCGGTGATGAACGCGGTGAGCCGGTCGGCGAGGAGCCGGTGGTCGCGGGCCGAGTAGTGCCAGTGGCAGCCGGTGTGGTCCAGGCCGGTGGCGTCGAGGTGCCAGTAGCGGACCCGGCGGTCGCCTGCGCCGGTGCGGTCCTGGACGACCTGCTCGACGTGTCCTGAGAACGGGCCGGTGCCGACGGCCAGAAGGGTGGTCCCGGCTCCGTAGCGGGTCCGCAGCTTCTGCAGGAAGCCGCTGTAGGCGCCGCGGTAGGCGGCGGCGAGGCTCTCGTCGGTCCACGGCTCCCCGGGGTTGACGGGCGTCGAGAAGTCGTTGGTGCCGAGGTACACCACGACGAGCTGCGGGCGCCAGGTGCCCGGGTTCTGCCAGACGTCGCCCGGCACGTTCAGCAGCGCGCGGTCGTAGAAGGTGCGGTAGGTCACCTCCGGGTTGCCTCCGTTGTAGTTGCGCACCATGCCCAGGCCCGAGTAGGCGTTGAGCTGGTAGTCGGCCTTCAGCCGCCGCGCGGTGAGGGCGCCGTAGCTCATGTCGGCGTTGGTGGTGCGCTTGAGCTGCTCGCCGTCGCAGTCGCGGGAGGCCGAGAGGTTGCCGTAGCCCGCGGTGAGGGAGTCGCCGACGAACTCGATCTGGCGGCTCCGCGCGGCCGGCCGGGTCAGTACGGCGCCGCCCGGCGCGGCGACGAAGCCGCCGAACGCGCTGGTGCTCCAGGGGGTGTCATTGCGCTTGACGAGCCGGACGGTGTGCACGCCGTCGCGCAGGCCGGTGACCCAGTGGGTGGTCCGGCCCGGCGTGACGAGGGTCGCGACGGTGGCTCCGTCGACCTGGACGTCGTAGTCGGCGGCGGGGTCGTCGAGCACGATGCCGACGCCGGTGCCCCGGATCCGGCCCTCGAAGTAGACGCCGGGCCAGCTGTACTGGAGCACGTCTCCGGCGTCCTTGACCCGCCCGGCGGTGTGGACGCTCGCCGCCACCCCGTCCTTGTCCGGCGCGGCGGCCGTGGCGACCGCGGACGGGCCGGCCAGCACCATCGCCGCCGTCGACGCGACCAGCATCCGTAACCAGGGCATCGGCATGACTGTCCTCCGGGGGACGAGGCAGGTGCACGGACCGGGAAAGGTGACCGTACACCGACAAAACAACCCTCGCCAGGCCGCGTCCGCGCTCAGCTCCGCAGCCGGTCGAACCGGAAGGGCAGGAGCGCCGCGGACCGCCGCCCGGTGGCGACGTACTCGGCGAGCCGGTGCCCGGTGACCGGGCCGAGGGTGACGCCGAGCATGCCGTGGCCGGTGGCCGCGAAGGCGTTGTCGTGCCCGGGGACGCGGTCGGACCGGCTGGGCGGCGGCCCGGACCATTGACCGGCCGCGTCAGCCCGTGCGCCCCGCCACCAGCCAGCGGGAGGGTAGCTCGATGCGGGTGCCGTCGGGGCGGTACTCCGTGGTGCTCAGGGGCAGTTCGCCGCTCGCGAGGACGGTGAGACCGGCCGAGCGCAGATACTCGGGCACGGCCTCGTCCGACACCTCGCCGGGTGCGAGGCCGTGCCGGAACACGGGCGCGAGCTTGGGCGGCGGACCGGCCGGGCCGCTCGCCAGGCCCATCAGCACCGGCTTGGCGGCCCCCGACAGCTCCACGAGGAGGGCGCGGCCGCGGTCGCCGACCAGCGTGGCGATGCCGTCCACGAGCGCCTGCCGGTCGTCCGGCTCGCACTGGTGCAGGACGCCCCGCACATAGACGTTGGTGTCGCCGAGCTCCGCGTGCAGGGCCTGGACCTCGCTCTTCTCGGCGGCGTCCAGCTGCCGGTACGTCGCCTGCCCCGCCGGGTCGGCCCGCCGGGCGTGGTCGAGGGCCGCGGCGGACAGATCGGCGCCCAGGACCCGCCCGAAGCGGTCGGCGAGGTAACGGGTCTGGGTGCCATTGCCGCAGCCGAGGTCCACCAACGGCAGCGCGGGATCGGCCAGATGCGGTTCGAACAGGGCGAGGTGCGGACCGGCGGTCAGGGCCGGTTCCGCGTCCCAGATCACCGCCCCGGGTTCGTCGGACGCCTCACGCCAGAACCCCTCCCAGGCCTCCCGGTACCGCCTCGTCACGCTCATGTCCGACTCCCCAGGGTGCGAACGGATCCCGCCATGAGTGACGGGCGAGTACGGTGTACCGCGCCTCGGCCGCGGCCACAAGAACGCGGCGCGTTCCTTCGCCTCGCGTGCGGCGCGCTGGTGTTCAGCGGCGCGGCAGGGTCAGTTCGAACCACACCGTCTTGCCGGCCTTGGTCCGGCTGCTGCCCCACTCGCGGGACAGGGTGCTGACGACGCGCAGGCCGCGTCCGGCGTCGTCGAGCGGGCCCGCGTCGAGCAGGATCGGCAGCTCGTGGTCGTCGTCGTCCACCTCGCACAGCAGGGTGTCGCCGCGGACCAGACGCAGGGCGACGGGGCGGCTGTGGGAGTGCCGTACGGCGTTGGTGACGAGTTCGCTGACCATGGCTTCGGCGGGCGCGGCCAGCTTCGCCAGGCCCCAGTCGTGCAGTTGCTCGCGGACCACCGCGCGGGCCCGGCCCACCTCGGCCGGGTCGAGGGCGAGCCGCCATTCGGCGACGTCGTCGGGCTCCATGCCGTTGAGCCGGGCCATCAGCAGGGCCACGTCGTCCTTGCGCCCGCCCCCTGTGTTGAGGGCGCGGATGATGGTGTCGCAGGCCTCGTCCATGGACGCGGCCGGGTGAGCGGCCGACGCGCAGAGGGTCGCGAGGCCCACGCCGATGTCCTCGCCGCGCACCTCCACCAGCCCGTCGGTGCACATCACCAGCCGGTCGCCGGGCCGCACGCGCACGCGGACCGCCTCGAAGGGCACGCCGCCGACGCCGATGGGCGCGCCCGTGGGCAGGTCCAGCAGTTCGCTGCGGCCGTCGTCGGCACGGACCAGGACGGGCGGGATGTGCCCGGCGTTGGCGAGGTGCAGTTCGCTCGCGATCGGGTCGTAGACGGCGTAGAGGCAGGTCGCGAGGTAGGTGTCGCCGAGGCGCTGGGCGAGGTCGTCGAGGTTGCGCAGCAGCTGGGCGGGGGGCAGGTCGAGTCCGGCCATGGTCTGCACGGCCGTCCGCAGCTGGCCCATCATGGCGGCCGAGTTCAGGCCGTGGCCCATGACGTCGCCGACGACGAGCGCCGTGCGCCCGCCGTGCAGCTTCACCGCGTCGAACCAGTCGCCGCCGACCCGTCCGAGCAGCGTGCCGGGGAGATAGCGGGTGGCGATGTCGCAGCCCGCCATGCGGGGCGGGATGTGCGGCAGCATGCTGTCCTGGAGCGTCTCGGCGACGTTCTCCTGGAAGGTGTACATGCGCGCGTTGTCGAGCACGAGGCCCGCGCGGGCGGCGAGTTCGGCGCCGGTGACGCGGTCCATGTCGTTGAAGACGGGCCGCTCCGGGTGCCGCAGCAGGATCATGAACCCGAGGACGACGTTGCGTGCCTTCAGGGGGACGACCAGCATGGAGCGGCCGGTGATGAGCGGCCGGATGTCGCGCTTGTCGAACTGCGCCGCGATGGCGTGCCCCATCTCCTCGCTGACGCGCGGCACGAGGACGGGCTCGCCGCTGGTCATGCACTGGAAGAACGGCGTGTGCGCCGGGAACGGCATGGCCTCGCCGACGGGGACGACGTCGTCCCAGCGGCCGGGTTCGTCGGTGTGCTCGACGGCGACCCGGTGCCACAGGGTGGTGGTGTCGGGCACGCCCTCGGGGAACCCCTCCCCGGCGACGACCTGTTCGCGCAGGTAGGTGCCCGCGACGTCGGTGAAGCGGGGTACGACGGCCCTGCTGACCTCGAGGATCGTGCGGGACAGGTCGAGGGAGGTGCCGATGCGGCCGCTGACCTCGTTGAGGAACTCCAGGCGCTCGCGGACGGCGGCGTACTCCAGGTCCTCGCCCTCGTCGCGCAGTTCCTCGGGGACGGGCTCCCCGGCGGCCAGGGCCCGCGCGGCCCGTTCGCGGCGCGCCCGGCGCTCGGCGCGCCGGGCGACTCCCCAGTCGGGGGTGACGGGCACCCGCTCGTTCTGGCTGAACTCCAGGACCGGGTAGCCCAGTTCGAGGACCTGCGCGACGATGCGGGCGCTCTCGCCGACGCTCATGCTGGGCAGGATCTCGGGGAGCCGGCGGGCGAGGTCCTCCGAGCCGGGGAAGTCGGTGTGCAGCGCGAAGCCGGGCGCGATCCGTTCGAACGCCACGTCCGCCGCGCGCAGTCGGTCGGCGTCGGCGGCCAGCACGAGCAGCCGCTCGGGCCCGGGTCCGACCAGCGGGTAGGCCCACCACAGGACGTCGACCCGCTCGCGTCCGGGCGCGGTGAGCCGGGCGCGGCCCGCGGCCGGGTAGGAGAGCCCTTGGTCGAGGGACGATTCGAGGTCGGGCCCGAGGCCCTCACCGGCGGCGTACGGGAGGGTGTCCCGCTCCTCGGGCAGGGCTCCGGAGACGGGGAGCAGGTCGAGGGCCGCGCGGCCGATCGCCGCTTCCTTGGCGACGCCGAACAGGCGCCGCGCGCCCCGGCTCCAGTGGGACACGAGGCCTTGGCGGTCGACGACGACCACGGCCAGGGGGACGCGGCCGGTGGGTTCCGTCACCGTGCCGTCTCCGGCCACGGGGCTGGGGGTGGTGTCCGTCTCGGTGCCACGGTCCATGGCCCAGGCCCTCTCTCCCCACGGATCCGCAAGATCTGTGCCGGCGGCACCACGGTACGGCTCCCGCCGGTGGTGAGGTGGGGCAACGCGGGAATTGCCCGCGCGGGGTGCGCACCGGCGTACGACCCCGCGCGCCGGTGCGGTTCAGTCCTCGTGCCCCAGCTGGAGGTCGCGCTCGGTGCGTCCGCCTCCGGCCACCTGGAGGACGGTGGCGACGGGCGGGTAACCGGCGGCGATGACGGTGTACTCGCCGGAGGACAGGTCGACGAAGCGGAAGGTGCCGTCGGGGCCGGTGGTGAGGGTGTCGACGACGTTGCCCGCCACGTCCAGCAGCGTCACGCGCGCGTCCTCCACCGGCCGTCCCCCGCCCGCGCGGACGGTGCCGCGCAGCACGGCGCCGCCGGCCAGCTCGATGTCCCGGCGGGTCTCGCGGGCGGCCTGGACCGTGACGGGGAGCGCGGCCGGGCGGAAGGCGGGCGCGCTGGCGGCGAGGGTGTACTCACCGGCCACCAGCTCGGTGATGACGTAGCCGCCCTCGCGGCCGCTGCGGGTGGTGGCCACGACCTCGCCGTGCACGTTGGTGAGGGTGACGGTGGCGTCCCGTACGGGCGTGCCGTCGGCGGTGACCACGCTGCCGACGAGGTTGCCCGCGCCACCGAGGACGATGTCGAGTTCGACGGGGCGCTCGCCGACGGTCACGGAGACCGCCTGCGGCTGGTGTCCGCCGGCCGCGGCGATCAGCACGTACGACCCCGGGCCCGGGGTGGCCAGCGCGTAGCGCCCGTCCTCGCCGCTCGCGCCGCGCCCGGTCTGCTGCCCGGTGACGTCGATGAGCGTGAGCGCGGCGCGGGGCACGACGGTGCCGTCGTGGTGCTGGACCGAACCGCAGACGGGGACGCCGCCGGCGTACGCGGCGCGTGCCTGCGGGATGGGGGCGGTCCCCGGCGCCGTGTCCGGGTCGGTTACGGGGGCGTTGTGGGACACCAGGGGTTTCTCCTTGAGGAAGAAGGCGATGACCAGTCCGAGGACGAGCACCGGCACCAGGTAGAGGAAGATCCGCGGCATGGCGTCGGCGTACGCCCGGATGTAGCCGTCGCGCAACGCCGGGGGCAGGGAGTGCACGAGCTGCGGGGTGATCGACTCGGGGTCGGGCAGCCGGGTCCCCGCGCGCGGGGGGAGGCGGTCGGCCAGGGCGTCGGCGAGCCGGTCGGCGAAGAGGGTGCCGAAGACGGCGGCTCCGACGCTGCCGCCGATCTGCCGGAAGTAGTTGTTGGCGCTGGTGGCGGTGGAGAGGTCGGCGGGGCGTACGGAGTTCTGCACGGCGAGGATCAGCACCGGCATCACCATGCCGATACCGGCGCCGAGGACGGCCATCCAGATGCTGTAGTGCAGCCGGGGCGTGCCGGCCTCCAGGCGCGACAGCAGCCACATGCCGGCGACGGACAGGGCGCCGCCGAGGATCGGGTAGGCCTTGTAGCGGCCGGTGTGGCTGATGAGCTGCGCGGCGATGACCGAGGCGCCGACGATCCCGGCCATCATCGGCAGCATGAGCAGGCCCGACTCGGTGGCGGAGGCCCCGTCGACCATCTGGAGGTAGGTCGGCAGGTAGCTGGCGGCACTGAACAGCCCGACGCCGGTCACCACGCCGACGAGGCCGGTGACGTTGAAGACGGAGTCCCGGAACAGCCGCAGCGGGATGAGGGGTTCGGCGGCGAAGCGCTCGGCGACGAGGAAGAGGACGGTCGCGGCGGCCGCTCCGGCGCCGAGGCCGAGGATCACGCGCGAGTCCCAGGCGTACTCGGTGCCGCCCCAGCTGGTCAGCAGCACCAGGCAGGTGGAGGCGGCGGTCAGCAGCAGCGCGCCGAGGAGGTCCAGCCGGGCCTTGGCGGCCGGTTTCGGGAGCTTCAGCGCGACGGCGACGACGGCGAGCGTGACCAGCCCGAAGGGCACGTTGACGTAGAAGCACCAGCGCCAGGACAGGTGGTCGGTGAAGTAGCCGCCGACCAGGGGTCCGGCCACGGAGGCGAGTCCGAAGGCGGCGCCGATCAGGCCCATGTAGCGGCCGCGCCGCCGGGCGGGCACGATGTCCGCGATGATCGCCTGGACGCCGATCATGAGGCCGCCCGCGCCGACGCCCTGGAGGGCGCGGAAGGCGATCAGCTGGTCCATGGTCTGCGCCCGGCCGGCGAGCGCGGAGCCGGCGACGAAGACGACGATGGCGAACTGGAAGACGCCCTTGCGGCCGAGGAGATCGCCGAGCTTGCCGTAGATCGGCAGCCCGACGGTGGCGGTGAGCAGGTACGCCGTGATCGCCCAGGACATCCGGTCCAGGCCGTGCAGTTCACCGACGATCTTCGGGAGCGCGGTGGCGACGATCATCTGCTCCAGGGCGGCCAGGAGCAGCGCGAGCATGAGCGCGAGGAAGACCAACCGCACCCGGCGCGGGCTCAGTTCGGCGGCCGGGGGCGGTGGTGCTGCGGGGGTGCCGGGCGGTGCCACCGCCGGTTCGTCCTGCGCCAGAGTGATCCCGCCCACCTACCGCTCCCCTCGTCGCGCCGCCGCACAATTCCCGCGTAAAAGCGACAACTATGAGCAAGCGCGACGAGTTACGGCATACGGCAGAGCCACCAGAAGATCACCCGAAACGGTGAGGGGCCCAACACCCCTTTGAGGTTTGCGCCTTGGGGGCGGAGCTACTTCTCGACCTCGGTGGCGAGCCTGGCGAGCAGCGCGTCGTAGATCCGGCCGAGGCCCTTGGGCGCGAACGTCTTCTCGAAGAAGCCGCCGATGCCGCCGGCGCCGGTCCAGGTCGTGGTCACGACGACACGGGACTTGCCCTCGCCGGCCGGGGTGACCCGCCAGGTGGTCACCATGGAGGAGTTGCGGTCCTTCTCGACCAGCTCTCCGTCGGTGGGCTCGCTGACCTCCAGGAGGCAGTCGCGCACGCGCTTGCTGGTGGCCTGGAGCTTCCAGTGGACGAGGGTGCCCTCGCCGTCGCCGCCCTCGCGGACCTCGTACTCGCTGAACTGCTCGGGCAGCAACTTCGCGCGCGTGCCGCTGTAGTCGGCGAGGGCGTCGAACACCGTCTCCGCGTCCGCCGCGACGATCCGCTCCGTAGTGGCCTCGACCTGCGCCATCGCTTTCCTCCAGGGACATGGTTGCTCGGGGGTCGGGGCAAGCCAACCACCCCGCCGCCCGGCCCCCCAAATCGGGGTCGCCCAACCCGGTCGCACCCGTTCGAAAAACACCCTCGCACGATCAAGGGAACATGTGTTCTATTCTGTGTTCAGTGCTACCGAGGAGGCGTCATGCGCTGGGAGAACCTCACAGTGGACTCCGAACACAGCCGGGCCGATGCCGCGCTGTTCGGCGCGGACGCGGTCACGACCCGCACCTTCGACACGCCGGAGTTCGCGGGGATCACGTTCCACGAGATCCGGGCCCGCTCGATCATCAACCGGGTGCCGGCGGTCTCCCGGACGTCGTTCCAGTGGACGGTCAACCCCTATCGAGGCTGCACGCACGCGTGCGTGTACTGCTTCGCGCGCAAGACGCACAGCTACCTCGACCTCGACACGGGCCTCGGCTTCGACAGCCAGATCGTGGTCAAGATCAACGCACCCGAGCTGCTGCGCCGGCAGCTCGGCTCGCGCCGCTGGCAGGGCGAGCACATCGCGATGGGCACGAACGTCGACTGCTACCAGCGCGCCGAGGGCCGTTACCGGCTGATGCCGGGCATCATCTCGGCCCTGCGCGACCACGCGAACCCCTTCTCGATCCTGACCAAGGGCACGTTGATCCTGCGCGACCTGGACCTGATCAGGCAGGCCGCGGAGGTGACCGACGTCGGCATCTCCGTCTCGGTCGGCTTCACCGACCAGGAGCTGTGGCGCACCGTCGAGCCGGGCACGCCCGCGCCGGAGCGGCGCCTGGAGGTCGTCCGGGCCTTCGGCGAGCACGGCATCGGCTGCGGTGTGCTGATGGCGCCGGTGATCCCCTTCCTGAGCGACCGGCCGGACCAACTGCGGGCGACCGTACGGGCGATCGCGGCCTCCGGCGCCACCTCCGTCACGCCCCTGGTGCTGCATCTGCGGCCCGGCGCCCGCGAGTGGTTCATGACCTGGCTGGGGCAGCACCACCCGTACCTGGTGCCCCGCTACGAGCGGCTGTACGCGGAGGGCTCCTACGCCCCGAAGTGGTACCAGCGCCGGATCACCCGTCAGGTGCACGAACTGGCCGAGGAGTACGGCATCGGGCCCACGCGCGCGGGGATGCCGCGGCGGATCCGGCCTCCCGAGCCGGCGGCGGAGCCCCCGGTGTCCGGGCCGACCCAACTCACGCTCATTTAAGAGCACACGAGCGCGTCCGTAAGAGCATACGAGCGCATCCGAAGATCCAATTGGGTCATGAATTTGACGGAATGAGTTCTTCCGGGACTGCTTTCCGGGACGATGCGGCGAGGACGGTGACCCTCGCGGCCCGACGTCCCGCCGTCCTGGGAGGACTCCATGAGAAAACGCGCAGCCGCGCTGTGCGGCGCCGCCGTCGTCCTGGCCGGGACCTTCACGGCCGTTCCCGCCGAGGCGAGCGCACCGGGCACCGCGACCTCCGAGCGCACCGCGAGACTCAGCTGGAAGAACTGCGCCACCGACACCTACCCGACGCTCCAGTGCGCGTCCCTGAAGGTCCCGCTCGACCACCGCAGGCCGCACGGGAAGCAGATCACCCTCGCCCTGTCCCGCGTCCCGCACACCGCCAAGACCTACCAGGGCCCGCTGCTGGTCAACCCGGGCGGCCCCGGCGGCAGCGGCCTGAGGCTCGCCGGGTTCGTCGCGTCCTCGCTGCCGGAGAAGGTCGCCGCCCAGTACGACGTCATCGGCTTCGACCCGCGCGGCGTGGGGGCGAGCGAACCCGCCCTGGACTGCAAGCCGGGCCACTTCGACGCGGTGCGTCCCGACTCGCTGCCGGCCACACCCGCGATCGAGAAGGCCAACCTCGACCGCGCCAAGTCCTTCGCCGCCTCCTGCGGCAAGAAGTACGGGCCTGTGCTGCCGTACATCAACACCACCAGCGCCGTACGCGACATGGACGCGATCCGGCAGGCCCTGGGCGCCAAGAAGATCAACTACTTCGGCTACTCCTACGGCACCTACCTGGGCGCGGTCTACGCCAAGTTCTTCCCGGAGCGGGTCCGGCGCCTGGTCCTGGACTCGGTGGTCGACCCCACGGACGTCTGGTACGAGGCCAACCTCAACCAGGACGTGGCCTTCGACGACCGCCACCGCGCCTTCCTGGCCTGGGTCGCCAAGCACGACGCGACGTACCGGCTCGGCACCGATCCGGAGAAGGTCGAGGCCAAGTGGTACGCGATGCGGTCCGCCCTCGCAAAGAGGCCGGCGGGCGGCACGGTGGGCGCCTCGGAGCTGGAGGACACGTTCATCCCGGGCGGCTACTACAACGGCTACTGGCCGGACCTGGCGGAGGCGTTCGCGGCGTACGTGAACGAGCAGGACACCGAGCCGCTCGTCCAGGCGTACGAGGACCACGGCGCGGTCGACGCCTCCGGCGACAACGGCTACAGCATCTACACCTCGGTGCAGTGCCGGGACGCCGGCTGGCCGCGCGACTGGCGCCAGTGGCGCAAGGACAACTGGGCGGTGTACGAGAAGGCGCCGTTCATGACCTGGAACAACGCCTGGTACAACGCGCCGTGCGCGTTCTGGCCGGTGGACTCGCTGCGCCCGGTGAACGTCGCCAACGGCGCACTGCCGCCCGTGCTGCTGTTCCAGGCGACCGGCGACGCGGCCACTCCGTACCAGGGCGCTGTCACCGTCCACCATCTGCTGGCCCGCTCCAGCCTGGTGGTCGAGGAGGGCGGCGGCAACCACGGCATCACGCTGAGCGGGAACGCCTGCCTGGACGAGCACCTGGCGGCGTATCTGACCGACGGCACCGTGCCGCGCGGGTACGGCGCGGCGGACGCGGTGTGCGAGGCGCTGCCGGACCCGAAGCCCACGGCGTCGGCCGAGGGGACCGCCTCGGAGAAGGCGGGGTCGGCCTCCGCGAAGGGCTCGACGCTGCACGGCCTGCTCGGCTTCCGCGGCTGAGCAGTTGACGGCCCGTCCGTCGGGGGCGTGCGTTGTCAGTCCCATGGTCCACCATGGACCCATGAGCGAGCTGACGAGGATCCCCGCCCCCGCCGGAGTGGCCGCCGCGGCCCAGTACAGCCACGTGGTCATGGGCACCGGGCGTTTTGTCGCGATCGCCGGTCAGCTCGCGCTCGACGAGCGGGGCGGGCTGGTCGGCAAGGGCGACCCGGCGGCGCAGGCCCGCCAGGTCTTCGAGAACCTCCGGCGCTGCCTGGCCGCCGCGGGCGCCGGCTTCGACGACGTCGTCAAACTCACCTACTTCGTCACGGACATGGCTCACATGCCCGCGATCCGGGCCGCCCGCGCCGAGCACATACCCGACGACCGGCTGCCCGCCGCGTCGGCCGTGCGGGTCGCCGGGCTGGTGCGCCCGGAGTTCCTGATGGAGGTCGAGGCGTTCGCGGTGGTGGCGGAATGAGCGGTCTCAGCAGTGTGCAGAACCTAGTTGCCGAGGACACCGCCGGCGAGATCGTCGGCTGAGCGTGCCACGGTCCCTACCGGGACGGCGAAGTCGTCACGGTGGACGCCGAGTTGTACGCCCTCTACGTCCATCCGGAGCAGGTCGGGCGCGGCGCGGGGCGGGCGCTGCTCGCGGAGTCGGTCGCGCGCTGCTCCGCCGCGGGCCACGGCCGTGTGCTCCTGTGGGTGCTCAAGGAGAACGACCGGGCCCGCCGCTTCTACGAACGGACCGGCTTCCGCCCGGACTGCGCCGAGGAGCCCTTCGAGGTGGACGGTGTCACGGTCCCGGAGGTGCGGTACACCAAGGGGCTCCCCGGCTGAGGGCTCACCGCTGCTTCGGGATCCGCCCCAGCGCCCGCACCGCCGCCTCGGCCAGCGCCGGATGCGCGAGGGCCTCGTTCAGTACGGGTCTGGCCCGGCCGTCGCCCAGCGCCCCGAGCCCGTCCACGCAGGCGAGGGCCACGCGGCGGTACGGATCGTGCGGACGCAGCCGGCGCTGGAGGGTGGTGATCAGCGCGGGCACCGCCTCCGGGGCGCGCAGCTCGACCAGGAGGCGCACGGGCTGCAGGGCGTAGGCGACACGCAACTCGTTGGTGGCGAGGGCGGCGGCCGCGCGCGCCGTGCGCGGGTCGCCGAGGCGGGCCAAGGCGTAGGCGGCGGAGGCGCAGCGCGGCGGGTCGCGGTGGTTGAGCAGCAGCACCAGGGCCTCGAAGGCCCTCCGGTCCCGAGCGAGCCCCAGCCGGAACGCGGCCAGCTCCCGCGCCCAGAGGGGCTGCCCGGGTTCGGTCAGCACCGCCACCAGGGCGTCGAGGTCGTCGGTCGCCACGAGCCGCTCGAACGCGGGCGACGCCCCCGACTCCTGCCGTAAGCGCTCCGTGAGTGATCGCAACTCTTCGTCCATGACACCGAGGTTAGGACCCTGGTCCGCGGTGCGGGACGTACATCACAAACATGGGGACTGGCGTGCTCGTTACCCGCCAGTTAAGCTCAGACGAGCGAGTTACCCACTCGCTTTCCTCGCGGCGGTCTGGTGACGCGGCCGTCGTGAGAGCAGTCGGTTCGGTGCCTCAGGTACCGCAGTACGGCTCGGCCCCGGGACAGGGCCGGTCGGAACAGCCGTTCATCCCCGGGCGTGTGCACGCCCGTGGCGGCGGCACCGGGCGTGTGCGCTCAGCAGCCCGGCAGACACCCGCACTTCTCACGCCCCCGGTGCGCCCGGGACCCGGCTCCTTGCCGGGCCGTAGCCGGCGCACCCGGGACGCGTTCCCCGTCGTCACCCTCATCCTGGAGTCCCGCGATGGCCACTCCCCTTTCCGACTCGTCCCTGTCCCCGCTGCGGACCGTCGCCGTCGTCGGCCTCGGCACGATGGGCACCGGCATCGCCGAGGTCCTCGCCAAGGCCGGCCGCGAGGTCGTCGGCATCGACATCAGCGAGGCCCAGGCCGCGAAGTGCGTCGCCGCCCTGGAGGCCTCCACCGCCCGTGGTGTGGAGCGCGGGCGGCTGACCGAACAGGACCGCGCGGAGATCCTCGCCCGCGTCCGCACCTCCGCCGACCTGCGGGCCGCGGCCGACGCCGACCTGGTCATCGAGGTGGCGCCGGAGTCGTACGAGGTCAAGCAGCAGATCTTCCGGGAACTCGACGGGATCGTGCGCCCCGAGACGATCCTGGCGACCGGCACCAACGCCCTGTCCGTGACGCGGCTGGCCGCCGACTCGGCCCGTCCCGAGCGGGTGCTGGGCCTGCACTTCTTCAACCCGGCCCCGGCGATGCGCCTGGTCGAGGTCGTCTCCTCGGTGCTGACCGCGCCGGCAGCCGTCACGGCGGTCACCAACCTCGCGCTCGACCTGGGCAAGGAGCCCGTCGCGGTCGGCGACCGGCCCGGCTTCGTCGCCGACGGCCTGCTGTTCGGCTACCTCAACCAGGCCGCCGCGATGTACGAGGCGAAGTACGCCTCCCGCGAGGACATCGACGCCGCGATGCGGCTGGGCTGCGGGCTGCCCATGGGCCCGCTGGCGCTGCTGGACCTGATCGGCGTCGACACCGCGCGCACGGTCCTGGAGGCCATGTACGCCGCCTCCCGCGACCGGCTGCACGCCCCGGCCCCGATCCTCAAGCAGCTCAGCGAGGCGGGCCTGACCGGCCGCAAGGCGGGACGCGGCTTCTACACGTACGAGGCGCCGGGCAGCGGCACGGTCGTGCGGGACGCGCTGACCCCGCTGGAGGGCGGCGACCTGGTCCCGGGCCGGGAGGTCCGCTCGGTCGGCGTCGC
This sequence comes from Streptomyces lomondensis, assembly GCF_014651035.1. Classification (GTDB taxonomy): domain Bacteria; phylum Actinomycetota; class Actinomycetes; order Streptomycetales; family Streptomycetaceae; genus Streptomyces; species Streptomyces lomondensis. The sequence goes on along the minus strand of NZ_BMWC01000003.1, from coordinate 64,857 downwards.
GGGCTCGGGCACCATGGCCTCCGGGATCGCCGAGGTCTTCGCCAAGGCCGGTTTCGAGGTCGTGCTGGCCGCCCGCAGCGAGGAGAAGGCCCAGACCGCCAAGGCGCGGATCGGCAAGTCCCTGGCCCGCTCGGTCGACAAGGGCCGGATGACCGCCGAGGCCGCCGCCGAGACCCTGGACCGCATCACGGCCACGGGCACGTACGACGACTTCGCCGACGTCGACCTGGCCGTGGAGGCGGTCGCCGAGGACCTGGAGGTCAAGCGGCAGCTGTTCGCCGCGCTGGACAAGGTCTGCAAGCCGGGTGCGGTCCTGGCCACCACCACCTCGTCCCTGCCGGTCGTCGCCTGTGCCCGGGCCACCTCGCGCCCGCAGGACGTGATCGGCATGCACTTCTTCAACCCGGCCCCGGCCATGAAGCTGGTCGAGGTGGTCCGCACGGTGCTGACGGCCGACGACGTCCACGCGACGGTCCGCGAGGTCTGCGGGCGGATCAGGAAGCACGCGGTGGACTGCGGCGACCGGGCCGGCTTCATCGTGAACGCGCTGCTGTTCCCGTACCTCAACAACGCGATCAAGATGGTGCAGGAGCACTACGCGACCCTCGACGACATCGACGCGGCGATGAAGCTGGGCGGCGGTTACCCGATGGGCCCGTTCGAGCTGCTGGACGTCGTCGGGCTCGACGTCTCGCTCGCCATCGAGAAGGTCCTGCACCGCGAGTTCCGCGACCCCGGGCTCGCCCCGGCGCCGCTGCTGGAGCACCTGGTGGCCGCGGGCTGCCTCGGCCGGAAGACCGGCCGCGGCTTCCGCGAATATGCCAAGCGCTGAGCGTCCCGGCGACTGGTTCCGGTCCGGCTCCGAGTGGGGCGGCCTGCTCGGCCCGGACCGGCACCACCCGGCCGGCCGGGCCGCCCCTCCCCCGCCCTCCGGCGGCGGCGGAGAACCAGGTCATGCGCATCGAGCTGCGCACATGCAGTACGTTCGGGGCATGTCCCAGCCCGCCAAGTCCTCACGTACACCAGCTACGACCGACGCGCCGGAGAGTGCCGCAGGCTCCCGTGCCGCCGCCCAGCGGCTCAAGATGCGCCGGGAACTGGCGGCCGCCGCGATGGAGCTGTTCGCGACCAAGGGGTACGAGGCGACCACCGTCGACGAGATCGCGGCCCAGGCCGGGGTCGCCCGCCGCACCTTCTTCCGCCACTTCCGCTCCAAGGAAGAGGCGATCTTCCCCGACCACGACGACACCCTGATCCGCGCCGAGGCGGTCCTCAACGCCGCGCCCGCCCACGAGCATCCGCTCGACACGGTGTGCCGCGGCATCAAGGAAGTCATGAGGATGTACGCGGCCCGGCCGGAGATCTCGGTCGCCCGCTACAAGCTGACGCGCGAGGTACCCACCCTGCGCGAGGCGGAGATCGCGTCGGTGGCCCGCTACGAACGGCTCTTCACCCGCTATCTCCTCGGCCACTTCGACGAGCGCGCGCACGCCGACGACGCCAACGACGACCCGCTGCTGGCGGAGGTCGCCGCGTCCGCCGTGGTCACCGCCCACAACCACGTCCTGCGGCGCTGGCTGCGGGCCGGCGGACAGGGCGACGTGGAGGCGCAGCTCGACCACGCCTTCGCGATCGTGCGCAAGACGTTCGGCACCGGGATCGGCGCCGGGCGCGCCACGGAACCGCAGCCGGCCGCGGCCACGGCCTCGGCGCAGGGCGAGGTCCTGGTGACGGTCGCCCGCACCGACGCCCCGCTGGACGAGGTCATGCGGACGATCGAGCAGGCGCTCAAGGAGCGCTGAGCCACTCCGCCCTTGTGATGACGGCCACCCCGACCGGGTGGCCGTTTTGGCATGTCAGGACCCCTTTTCAGCGCGTTCCATAGCACGATTCGATCGATCATCGCTCATTTGTTACGTAAAGATTTCATCTGAGAGCAAGTTCTGGCACTCAGTGCCTTGCGGGGTGACACGCGGTGTCATACGTTGAAGAGGTCCGGGCAACCGTCCCAGCGAGCCCCGTGCCCGCGTGCCCGGACGCCTGCGTCACAGGCAACCTCCCGCGCCACCAGCGCTGCCGAACAGCACCACCGCCGAACCGACGGCACCCCTCAACCCTCAGCAGCACCGACGTAACCATCGGCGCCCCTCCCTCAGGGCGCTCACCGCCGGAGGCAACACCGTGACCGTGAAGGACATCCTGGCCGCGATCCAGTCGCCCGACTCCACGTCGGAGGACTTCGCCGCCCTCCCGCTGCCCGAGTCGTACCGCGCGATCACCGTGCACAAGGACGAGACGGAGATGTTCGCCGGGCTCGCCACGCGCGACAAGGACCCCCGCAAGTCGATCCACCTGGACGAGGTGCCGCTGCCCGAGCTCGGCCCGGGCGAGGCCCTGGTGGCCGTCATGGCCTCCTCGGTCAACTACAACTCGGTGTGGACGTCGATCTTCGAGCCGCTGTCGACGTTCGGCTTCCTGGAGCGCTACGGCCGCACCAGCGAGCTGGCCAAGCGCCACGACCTGCCGTACCACATCATCGGCTCCGACCTCGCGGGCGTCGTGCTGCGCACCGGCCCGGGCGTCAACGCCTGGCGGCCCGGTGACGAGGTCGTCGCGCACTGCCTGTCCGTCGAGCTGGAGTCCTCGGACGGCCACAACGACACGATGCTCGACCCCGAGCAGCGCATCTGGGGCTTCGAGACCAACTTCGGCGGCCTCGCCGAGATCGCGCTGGTCAAGTCCAACCAGCTGATGCCGAAGCCGGACCACCTCAGCTGGGAGGAGGCCGCCGCTCCCGGCCTGGTCAACTCGACCGCCTACCGGCAGCTGGTCTCCCGCAACGGCGCCGCCATGAAGCAGGGCGACAACGTGCTCATCTGGGGCGCGAGCGGCGGACTCGGCAGCTACGCCACCCAGTTCGCGCTGGCCGGCGGCGCCAACCCGATCTGTGTCGTCTCCTCGCCGCAGAAGGCGGAGATCTGCCGCGCGATGGGCGCCGAGGCGATCATCGACCGCAACGCCGAGGGCTACAGGTTCTGGAAGGACGAGAACACCCAGGACCCCAAGGAGTGGAAGCGCTTCGGCAAGCGCATCCGCGAGCTCACCGGCGGCGAGGACATCGACATCGTCTTCGAGCACCCCGGCCGCGAGACCTTCGGCGCGAGCGTCTTCGTCACCCGCAAGGGCGGCACGATCACCACCTGCGCCTCCACCTCGGGCTACATGCACGAGTACGACAACCGCTACCTGTGGATGTCCCTGAAGCGGATCATCGGCTCGCACTTCGCCAACTACCGCGAGGCCTGGGAGGCCAACCGGCTCATCGCGAAGGGCAAGATCCACCCGACCCTGTCCAAGGTGTACTCCCTGGAGGACACCGGCCAGGCCGCCTACGACGTGCACCGCAACCTGCACCAGGGCAAGGTCGGCGTGCTGTGCATGGCCCCCGAGGAGGGCCTGGGCGTGCGCGACCAGGAGAAGCGCGCCCAGCACGTCGACGCCATCAACCGCTTCCGGAACGTCTGAGAGCCGCAGATGACAGAGCGTCAGAAGGACCGGCCGTGGCTCATGCGGACGTATGCGGGGCACTCGACCGCCGAGGCGTCCAACGAGCTGTACCGGCGCAACCTCGCCAAGGGCCAGACGGGTCTGTCCGTGGCGTTCGACCTGCCGACGCAGACCGGCTACGACTCCGACCACATCCTCGCCCGCGGCGAGGTGGGACGGGTCGGCGTGCCGATCGCGCACGTCGGTGACATGCGCCGGCTGTTCCAGGACATCCCCCTGGAGCAGATGAACACCTCGATGACCATCAACGCCACGGCCATGTGGCTGCTGGCGCTCTATCAGGTCGTCGCCGAGGAGCAGGGTGCGGACATCACCCAGCTCCAGGGCACGACCCAGAACGACATCGTCAAGGAGTACCTGTCCCGGGGGACGCACGTCTTCCCGCCGGGGCCGAGCCTCCGCCTGACGACGGACATGATCGCGTACACGGTCTCCCACATGCCGAAGTGGAACCCGATCAACATCTGCAGCTACCACCTGCAGGAGGCGGGAGCCACGCCGGTCCAGGAGATCGCGTACGCGATGTCCACCGCCATCGCCGTCCTCGACGCGGTCCGCGACAGCGGCCAGGTGCCGCAGGAGCGCATGGGCGATGTCGTGGCGCGCATCTCCTTCTTCGTGAACGCGGGCGTCCGCTTCATCGAGGAGATGTGCAAGATGCGGGCGTTCGGCCGCATCTGGGACAAGGTCACGCGCGAGCGGTACGGCATCGAGAACCCCAAGCAGCGCCGCTTCCGCTACGGCGTCCAGGTCAACTCCCTCGGCCTGACGGAGGCGCAGCCGGAGAACAACGTCCAGCGGATCGTCCTGGAGATGCTGGCCGTGACCCTCTCCAAGGACGCACGCGCGCGTGCCGTGCAGCTCCCCGCCTGGAACGAGGCCCTCGGCCTGCCCCGCCCCTGGGACCAGCAGTGGTCGCTGCGCATCCAGCAGGTGCTGGCGTACGAGAGCGACCTGCTGGAGTACGAGGACATCTTCGAGGGCTCGAAGGTGATCGAGGCGAAGGTGGAGGGACTGGTCGAGGCGGCGCTCGCCGAGATGGACCGCATCGAGGAGATGGGCGGCGCGATGGCGGCCGTCGAGTCCGGCTACCTCAAGTCGCAGCTGGTCGCCTCGCACGCCGAGCGCCGGGGCCGGATCGAGTCCGGCCAGGAGAAGATCGTCGGCGTCAACATCTTCGAGGGCACCGAGCCGAACCCGCTCACCGCCGACCTGGACACCGCGATCCAGACGGTGGACCCGGAGGTCGAGGCCCGGGTCGTCGCCGCGCTCCAGCAGTGGCGCGACAGCCGCTACCAGCCGCCCTTCAACCATCCGCGGCCCTGCAAGGCCCTGGAGCGGCTGAAGGAGGCCGCGCGCGGCACCGAGAACCTCATGGAGGCCACCCTGGAGTGCGCCCGCGCCGGGGCGACGACCGGCGAGTGGGCCGGGGCCCTGCGCGAGGTGTTCGGCGAGTTCCGGGCGCCCACGGGCGTCTCGTCGGCGCCGGTGGCCGTCCCCGCGGAAGAGGGCAGCGCGCTCGCCCACGTGCGCCGCAAGGTGGAGCTGACGGCCAAGGACCTGGGCGTCGGCAAGCTGCGCTTCCTGGTCGGCAAGCCGGGCCTGGACGGCCACTCCAACGGCGCCGAGCAGATCGCCGTGCGCGCGCGTGACGCCGGCTTCGAGGTGGTCTACCAGGGCATCCGGCTGACGCCCGAACAGATCGTGGACGCGGCGCTCGCCGAGGACGTGCACGCGGTCGGCCTGTCCATCCTGTCCGGATCGCACGCCCAGCTGGTGCCGGACGTCCTCGAACGGCTCCGTGTGGCCGGTGCCACAGATATACCGGTGATCGCCGGTGGCATCATCCCGAACGGTGATGCCGAGCAGCTCAGGGCAGCCGGAGTGGCCGCGGTCTTCACCCCGAAGGACTTCGACATCACCGGAATCATCGGCCGCATCGTCGACGAGATCCGGAAAGCGAACCAGCTCGACCCCCTGGAGGTCCCCGCATGACCGTCAACCGTCTCCGCCCGCGGCGTTCCTGCCTGGCCGTACCGGGCAGCAACCCCCGCTTCCTGGAGAAGGCGCAGGGCCTCCCGGCGGACCAGGTCTTCCTGGACCTGGAGGACGCGTGCGCGCCGCTCGCCAAGCCGGAGGCGCGGCACACCATCGTCAAGTTCCTCAACGAGGGCGACTGGACGGGCAAGACGCGGGTGGTCCGGGTCAACGACTGGACGACCGAGTGGACGTACCGGGACGTCGTCACGGTCGTCGAGGGCGCCGGCCAGAACCTCGACTGCATCATGCTGCCGAAGGTGCAGGACGCCCAGCAGATCGTGGCGCTGGACCTGCTGCTGACGCAGATCGAGAAGACGATGGGCTTCGAGGTCGGCCGGATCGGCATCGAGGCGCAGATCGAGAACGCGCAGGGCCTCAACAACGTCAACGAGATCGCTCAAGCCAGTCCACGTATCGAGACGATGATCTTCGGCCCGGCCGACTTCATGGCGTCGATCAACATGAAGTCGCTGGTCGTGGGCGAGCAGCCGCCCGGCTACCCGGCGGACGCCTACCACTACATCCTGATGAAGATCCTGATGGCCGCCCGCGCCAACAACCTCCAGGCGATCGACGGCCCCTACCTCCAGATCCGCAACGTCGAGGGCTACCGCGAGGTCGCCCAGCGCGCCGCCGCCCTCGGCTTCGACGGCAAGTGGGTGCTGCACCCGGGCCAGGTCGAGGCGTCCAACGAGATCTTCTCGCCGTCCCAGGAGGACTACGACCACGCCGAGCTGATCCTGGACGCGTACGACTACTACACGTCCGAGGCGGGCGGCAAGAAGGGCTCCGCGATGCTCGGCGACGAGATGATCGACGAGGCCAGCCGCAAGATGGCCCTGGTCATCGCGGGCAAGGGCCGTGCCGCCGGCATGCGGCGCACCAGCACGTTCGAGATCCCGGAGGCGTGACGGCGATGCAGTTCGGACGCACCTACGAGGAGTTCGAGGTCGGGGCGGTCTACAAGCACTGGCCCGGCAAGACGGTCACGGAGTACGACGACCACCTGTTCTGCCTCCTCACCATGAACCACCACCCGCTCCACATGGACTCGAACTATGCGGAGCAGACGACGGACTTCGGCAGGAACGTCGTCGTCGGGAACTACATCTACTCGCTGCTGCTCGGCATGTCCGTCCCGGACGTCTCCGGCAAGGCGATCGCCAACCTGGAGATCGAGTCGCTCAGGCACGTGGCACCGACCTTCCACGGCGACACGATCTACGGCGAGACGACCGTGCTCGACAAGTGGCCGTCGAAGTCGAAGAACGACCGCGGCATCGTCCACGTCGAGACCAAGGGCTACAAGCAGGACGGCACGCTGGTCTGCGTCTTCCGCCGCAAGGTGATGGTGCCGACCGAGACGTACATCAAGGAGCGCGGCGGCGAGCAGCCCGGCCGCCCCGAGCTCAGGGAGCAGGAGAAGTAGCCATGGCGCGACTCGCCCAGACCGCCGGTCTGACGGACGTCCAGCAGGAGATCCTCTCCACCGTCCGGGACTTTGTCGACAAGGAGATCATCCCGGTCGCGACCGAGCTGGAGCACCGCGACGAGTACCCGCAAGCGATCGTCGACGGGCTGAAGGAGTTGGGCCTGTTCGGCCTGATGATCCCCGAGGAGTACGGGGGCCTGGGCGAGTCGCTCCTGACCTACGCGCTGTGCGTGGAGGAGATCGCCCGCGGGTGGATGTCGGTGTCCGGCATCATCAACACGCACTTCATCGTGGCGTACATGCTCAAGCAGCACGGCACGCAGGAGCAGAAGGACCACTTCCTGCCGAGGATGGCGGCCGGCGACATCCGCGGCGCGTTCTCGATGTCGGAGCCGGGCCTCGGCTCGGACGTCTCGGCGATCACGTCGAAGGCGGTACGGGACGGCGACGAGTACGTCCTGAACGGCCAGAAGATGTGGCTGACGAACGGCGGGACGTCGTCCCTGGTGGCCGTCCTGGTGCGAAGTGACGAAGGTCACCCCGAGGGCACCGCGCCCCACAAGTCGATGACGACCTTCCTGGTCGAGAAGGAGCCCGGCTTCGGCGAGGTCCGCCCCGGCCTCACCATCCCCGGGAAGATCGACAAGATGGGCTACAAGGGTGTCGACACCACCGAGCTCATCATGGATGGCCTGCGGATTCCCGCCGATCGTGTGCTCGGCGGGGTCACCGGCCGTGGTTTCTACCAGATGATGGACGGCGTGGAGGTCGGCCGCGTCAACGTGGCGGCACGTGGCTGTGGCGTCGCTCAGCGTGCGTTCGAACTGGGTGTCCAGTACGCGCAGCAGCGTCACACCTTCGGGAAGCCGATCGCCCAGCACCAGGCCATTCAGTTCAAGCTGGCCGAGATGGCTACCAAGGTCGAGGCCGCGCATGCGATGATGGTGAACGCAGCTCGCAAAAAGGACTCCGGGGAGCGAAACGACCTTGAGGCTGGGATGGCGAAGTACCTCGCCTCCGAGTACTGCAAGGAGGTCGTCGAGGATGCCTTCCGGATCCACGGCGGCTACGGCTTCTCCAAGGAGTACGAGATCGAACGCCTCTACCGTGAGGCGCCGATGCTGCTCATCGGTGAAGGTACCGCCGAGATCCAGAAAATGATCATCGGCAGGCGGCTGCTCGAAGAGTATCGATTCCAGGGCTAGATGTCCGGATACGGGGTGTTTTCTTGGAGAAGAAGATCACACCCCGTCAGCACTCTTCGGCCGCCGACTCGGCTGCCTGGCTTACCCAGTTAGGGCCCCGAGCCGCTACGATCGCCGGAAAGCCGCCGTCCCCCGTCAGAGTGCGGCATCATCCGCTACGAAGGTCATCCATGCCCCACAGCCAAACCTCTGCACCTCGCGACAGCCGGGCCGGCGTACGCCTCGCGCGCGGAGCATCGCCGTGGCTCCTTCCGACCGTCGCCACCGCAGCCCTCAGCCTGGCCCGGGCCCGCCGCTCCGGCGCCGCCAAGGCCGTCGCCGTTCCCGCCACCGCGCTCGCGGCGGGGATGCTGTGGTTCTTCCGCGACCCCGAGCGCGAGATCGCCCAGGGCCGGGTCATCTCGCCCGCCGACGGTGTGGTGCAGAGCATCATGCCGTGGAAGGACGGCCGCACCCGCGTCGCGATCTTCATGAGCCCGCTGAACGTCCACGTCAACCGCGCGCCGCTGGCCGGCACGGTGACGTCGGTCGAGCACGTGCCCGGTGGCTTCGTTCCCGCCTTCAACAAGGAGAGCGAGAACAACGAGCGCGTCGTCTGGCACTTCGACACCGAGCTCGGCGACATCGAGATGATCCAGATCGCCGGCGCGGTCGCCCGCCGCATCGTTCCCTACGTGCCCCAGGGCACCAAGGTCGAGCAGGGCGAGCGGATCGGCCTGATCCGCTTCGGCTCGCGTGTCGACCTCTACCTGCCCGAGGGCGTGGAGGTCGCGGTCGAGGTGGGACAGAAGACCGTGGCTGGGGTGACTCGCATTGACCGTGATTGATCCTGACACCAAGGCCGGCTGGGTCCCGGACGCCGACGAGGTCGACGAAGAAGAGGAGATGCCCCTCTCTCTGCGCCTGTCGATAGCGGACACCCTGACGCTCGGCAACGCCACGTGCGGCTTCATGGCGGTGTACTTCACCACCACCGGCATCCTGATCCCGCACCTCACGGGCAGCCAGGAGACCGGCATGGCCCGCCACAGCGCGGCCACGGCGGTCATCCTCATGCTCTGCGCGGCGGTCTTCGACCTCTTCGACGGGCTGGTGGCGCGCAAGCTGCGCTCCTCCCCCATGGGCGCGGAGCTGGACAACCTCTCCGACCTGATCAGCTTCGGCCTGGCGCCGGCGTACTTCGTGCTGGTGTACGGCATGGTCGCGGACGACGCGCACCAGCGGGTGGCGGCGGTCGGGGCGATCGTCGTCCTGCTGGCGGTGGTGCTGCGGCTTGCGCGGTTCTCGTGCGTCACGGTCAAGGACGGCACCTTCCAGGGCATGCCGTCGCCGTTCGGCGCGCTGACGGTGGTGTCCATCGTGCTGCTGGAGCTGCCCTTCGTGGCGACGCTGCTGGCGATCCTGGGGACGGCGTGGCTGATGGTGTCGCGCGTGGAGTACCCCAAGCCGCGGGGTCGACTCGCCGTGGCGATGCTGTCGTGGATCGTGCTGAGCATGGGGCTGCTGGCGGCGTGGGCGTTCGACGCGCCGAGCGGGCAGCTGCTGCTCCAGACGGGCTGTGCGCTCCAGCTGGTCATGGGGGCGGTGATCCCGCTGTTCGCGACGGCCCGGCGGGTGAACAACTTCCGCGACAACCGGCGTGAGGCGCGGGCGGCGCAGCTGCCGTAGCGTTGCACTGGCTTGGGCCCCGGACCGGGTTTCGGTTCGGGGCCCTTTGCTTGTCTTGAGCCTGTGCCCACCCGCCGCCCGGCACGGTCGGACAGGAGGCGCTGTCTCAGGTCAGGAAATCGCTGGCGACGCGTTCCGCCACCCGCTCCAGGATCGGCCCCGCCTCTGCGATGCACTTCGCCACGTCCGGCTCCGCGTCCGTGAGGGGATACACCCGCCGGAAGCCGGCCCGGCCCAGGACCTCGGGGCGCAGGGCGAGGCGGCCGCAGACCGCGACGACCTCCTTGTCGGCGGCTCGGGCGGCCGCGGCGACGCCCGCCGGGGCCTTGCCGTGGAGGGTCTGCTCGTCGAGGGAGCCCTCGCCGGTGATGACCAGGTCGGCACGGTCCAGGGCGGGCGCGAAGCCCAGGACGTCGAGCATGACCTCGATGCCGGGGCGGAAACGGGCGCCCAGCAGCAGCGCGCCGTAGCCGATGCCGCCGGCGGCTCCCGCGCCCGGCGAGGCGGCGTACTCGGCGGCCTTCGGGCCGAACGGTCCTTCCAGGGTCTTCGCGAAGTGCGCGAGGGCGGCGTCCAGGGCCGCCACGTCGTCCGGCGAGGCGCCCTTCTGCGGGCCGTAGACCGCGGGCGCGCCCTTCGGGCCGGTCAGGGGATTGTCCACGTCGCTCGCGAGGACGAACTCGATCTCGGTGAGGCGCGGGTCGAGGCCCGACAGGTCGGCGGTGGCCAGCTCGGCGAGACCGCCGCCGCCCGGGGGCACGGGCTCCCCGTCGGCGTCCAGGAACCGGGCGCCCAGCGCGGACAGCATCCCGGCACCGCCGTCCGTGGTGGCGCTGCCGCCGACCCCGAAGACGATCGTGCGGGCACCCGCGTCCAGGGCGGCCCGCAGCAGCTCGCCGGAGCCGTAGGTGGAGGCGGTGAGCGGGGCGAAGACGCCGGCCGGCAGCCGCTGGAGGCCGCTCGCCTCGGCCATCTCCACGACCGCGGTGCCCTCCCGCAGCGCGAACGCCGCCGTCACCTCGTCGCCGAGGGGGCCGGCGACACGTACCTCCCGGCGCTCGAACCCGGCCGCGACCGCCGCGGCCACGGTGCCGTCGCCGCCGTCGGCCACGGGCAGCGCCTCGACCTCCAGGTCCGGCACGACACGGCGCAGCCCGGCCGTGACCCGCTCGGCGACCTCCACGGCCGTCAGCGACCCCTTGAACTTGTCCGCGGCGACGAGCACCCGCTGTGTCCTGCGGGCATCGCTCACTGCATCGTCCGCCACTCGCACTCCCCTTGCTCTCCGGGCCCTCACGCACGTCAGGGCCAGTCGCGCCGCAGCGACCTTAACCGGAGGAAGTCCCAGTCGTCAGCCTCCGCCCATCCTATGGACCGGGCTCAGGGGCGCGGGGCTGTGTCACATGTGCGGCTACCGCCGCGCGGGCGCGACCAACCACAACGGACCCGCAGCCGCGCGCACACCGCAGCACCCGCCCCTGGGGCGTCCTGCTGAAACCGGGTAGACCATCACCATGGCCCTTGCGCGCACGGAGACAGACCTCACCGACCGCATCCTCGGCGGCTGGCAGGGCCGCATCGCGGGCAACATGCTCGGCAAGCCGGTCGAGCAGGGCGAGGTGTGGACGCGCGACCGCATCGACCGCTACCTGCGGGAGGCCGCCGCGCTGCCGCTGACCGACTACCTGCCCGAGCCGATCAGCGAACACGACGGCTTCGAGCTGCGCCCCGAATGGCGCCAGTGCGTCCGCGGCCGCATCCACGGCAGCTGCCGCGACGACGACGTCGACTACGCGATCCTCGGCCTGGACCTGCTGGAGACGCACGGCTTCGGGTTCAGCACCGAGCAGGTCGGCGACCTGTGGCTGCTGCGGCTGCCGTACCTGCAGACGTTCACCGCCGAGCGGGTCGCGTACCGCAACCTCGCCAACGGGCTCAAGCCACCGCTGACCGCGACGTACGACAACCCGTACCAGGAGTGGATCGGGGCGCTGATCAGGGCCGACATCTTCGGCTGGACCTGCCCGGGCGTGCCGCGCCGGGCCGCCTCGCTGGCCCGGCGGGACGCGGTGCTGTCGCACACGGGCAACGGGGTCTACGGGGCGATGTGGGCGGCGGCGCTGATCGCGGCGGCGTTCACGGCGCCCACGGTGCGGCACGCCGTCGACGAGGCCCTGGCCGTGATCCCGGGGAGCAGTCGCCTGGCCCGCACGGTACGCCGGGTGGCCTCCCTGCACGACACCGGGCTGTCCTGGGAGGACACGCTCACCACGCTCGCGGAGGAGACCCTCGGGATGGGCTGGATCCACACCGTCCCGAACGCGGCCGTCCTGACCGCCGGCCTGCTCTACGGCGACGGCGACTTCACCCGGACCATCACGCTGACCGTCCGCGGTGGCCTGGACACCGACTCCAACGGCGCGACGGCGGGTTCCGTCGCGGGCGTGTTCGGCGGGGCGGCGGCCATCCCGGACCAGTGGAAGGCTCCGCTGGAGGACACGGTCCGCAGTGCCGTGTTCGGCTTCGACGGGGTGCGGATCAGCGAGCTGGCGGAGCGGACGGTGCGGCTGGCGGAGTCGGCGGCCTGACCGGTGGGAACCGGTTCCCGTGCGGATGAGGCGGCAGCCGGTGGTTACCCTGCACCGATGACCACCTCACCTGACTTCGCCGCCTACATCGCGTCCCTGCCCCGCGTCCTGGCCGGCGCCGCCGCGCTGTTCCGGGACGGCGAGGGCCGTGTGCTGCTCGTCGAGCCCAACTACCGGGAGGGTTGGGCGCTGCCGGGCGGCACCGTCGAGTCCGACGGCGGCGAGACCCCGCGCCAGGGCGCGCGGCGCGAGACGGCCGAGGAGATCGGCCTGGACCGTGAGCTGGGCCGGCTGCTGGCGGTCGACTGGGTGCACGGCACGGGCCGGCCGCCGCTGGTGGCCTACCTGTACGACGGCGGCGTGCTGGGCGAGGACGACCTCAAGGCGATCCGTCTCCAGGAGGAGGAGCTGCTGTCCTGGCGGCTGGTTGCACGCGAGGAGCTCACCGAGTACCTGCCGGGCGCGCTCGGCCGCCGGGTCCTGGCCGGGCTGGACGTCCTGGCGGACGGCTCGGGCACGGCGGAGCTGGAGAACGGCCACCGGGTGTCCTGACCCGGGCCGTCCGCTCGGCACCGCCCCGTTCGATATCCGCTCGCCGCTCCGGTACGGCCCGGCCTACCCTCGGTGACATGGTCAAGCCACTCGTCGCGCTGCTCACCGGTGCCGGTATCAGCACGGACTCCGGGATCCCGGACTACCGCGGGCCGAACGGGCTGTGGCGGCGGGATCCGGAGGCCGAGAAGCTCGTCACGTACGAGTACTACATGGGCGACCCGGAGATCCGCCGCCGCTCCTGGCAGATGCGGCGCGGGAACCGGACGCTCCAGGCGGAGCCCAACGCCGCGCACCGGGCGGTCGCCGAGCTGGAGCGGTCCGGGGTGCCCGTGCGGGTGATCACGCAGAACGTGGACGGGCTGCACCAGCTCGCCGGGATGCCCGCCCGCAAGGTGCTCGAACTGCACGGCACGGCGCGGAGTTTCGTGTGCACCGGCTGCCACGCGCGCGGCCCCATGGAGGACGCGCTCGCGCGGGTCGAGGCCGGTGAGGACGATCCGCCGTGCCTGGAGTGCGGCGGGATCATGAAGTCGGCGACGGTGATGTTCGGCGAGCGGCTCGACCCCGTCGTGCTCGGCGAGGCGGTCGCCATCAGCAAGGCCTGCCAGGTGATGGTCGCCGTCGGCACGAGCCTTCAGGTCCAGCCCGCCGCCGGCCTCGCCGGTGTCGCCGCCGACCACGGCGCCCGCCTGATCATCGTCAACGCGGAGCCGACGCCGTACGACGACCGTGCCGACGAGATCGTCCGCGAACCCATCGGCACGGCCCTGCCCGAGGTGTTGCGCGGCCTCACGGCCGAGGAGCGGCCCGCAGGTCCTCCAGGCGCGTGAGCGCGTCCCGGGCCAGGTCGCGCTCGGCGTCGGTGAGGTCGACCGCGGCGGCCCGGGCCAGGGCGGTCGCCGCCGTCTCCTGGTCGCCGAGTCGTCCCGCGGCGTCCGCGCGCAGGACGAGGAGCTGAAGCAGCTGGAGGCGCGTCGGTGTCTCGTCCGTCATGCCCAGCACGCGGTCGATCACCTTCGCGGCGCCCGCCGCGTCGCCCTTGGAGTCCGCGAGGAGGGACGCGTGGTGCAGGGCCCGCGCGAAGGTCTCCTCGGGTGCGGGTCCGTGGTCCCGGGTCTCGCCGGTGCGCTGCCCGACGCGGACGCAGTTGCCGCCGGGATCGGTCATCAGGAACTGCCGCACGCCGTACGACATGTCCTTGACCGACCCGAACCGCGGCAGCCCCCGGGTGGGGACCCTGCCGTACGCCGCCCGGAGCCCCGCGCGGAACGCCTGGTAGAGGCCGTCGACGTCGTCGGTCAGGACGTAGCAGGTGCTGAGCGATCGGTCGGGCTCGCAGTGCTCGTCGCGAAGAACTGGAGCTCGATGCCGCCGCGTTCCACGACGGCGTACGGGTTGGGGCTGCGCTGCTGGTACGTCACCTCGAAGCCGAGGGCGGTGTAGAAGTCGAGAACGGGCGGGAGGGCCCGGCACGGGAGGATCGGGATCGTTTTCTCCGGCATGCCCTCAGTCTAGTCAAAATTGACTAGACTGAGGATCCGCTCAGTTGAAAAGCGCGGCGCCCCGCTCGAAGTCCAGCAGGCGCCGCTTGCGGTCCAGGCCGCCGCCGTAGCCGGTCAGGCCGCCGTTCGCGCCGATGACGCGGTGGCAGGGGACGATGATGCCGACGGGGTTGCGGCCGTTGGCGAGGCCGACCGCGCGGGAGGCGGTGGGGGTGCCGAGGGCGTCGGCGAGTTCGCCGTAGGTGCGGGTCTCGCCGTACGGGATGCGGCGCAGCCGGTCCCAGACAGCGCGCTGGAACGGGGTGCCATTCAGGCGCAGTTCGACGGTGAACTCCTTGAGCTCGCCCGCGAAGTAGGCCTTCAGCTGCTCCTCCGCCTCCGCGAAGAGGGTGTCGTCGCGCGGGCCGAAGGTCTCCTCGGGGGGGCGGTGGCGCTGCTCGGTCATGTAGAGGCCGCACAGGACGCCGTCGTCGGCGACGAGGGTGAGGGGGCCGTACGGGCTGTCGGTCACGGTGTGCTGCTTCATGGAACGTCCCTATACCGGAAGGAAGTTGATGGGGTGGCTGTCGGTCGCCCAGAGGTACTGGACGGCGTACGCCCGCCAGGGGCGCCAGGCCGCCGCGCGGGCGGTGAGCGCGGCCGGGGTCGAGGGCAGGCCCAGTTCCCGGGCGGCGCGGCGGATGCCGAGGTCGGTGGCGAGGAAGGCGTCGGGGTCGCCGAGGGCGCGCATGGCGATCACATCGGCCGTCCAGGGGCCGAAGCCGGGCAGGGCCAGGAGCTGCGCGCGGGTCTGCGGCCAGTCGCTCTCCACGCCCAGCTGGAGGGAGCCGTCGGCGAGCCGGCGGACCAGGGTGGTGAAGGTGGCCCGGCGGGTGCGGGGCATGGCCAGCGACTCCGGGTCGGCCTCCGCGAGTGCCTCGGGGGACGGGAAGAGGTGGGTGAGGCCGCCCTCGGGGTCGTCGACCGGGTCGCCGTGCGCGGTGACCAGGCGGGCCGCGTGGGTGCGGGCGGCGGCCGTGGAGACCTGCTGGCCGAGCACGGCCCGGACGGCGAACTCCGCCTCGTCGACCGTGCGCGGCACCCGGCGGCCCGGTGCCTTGTCGACCAGCGGGGCGAGGACCGGGTCCGTGCGCAGCTGGTCGTCGATGGCGACCGGGTCCGCGTCCAGGTCGAGCATGCGGCGGCAGCGGCTGATCGCGACGGTGAGGTCGCGCAGGTCGCTGAGGGTGAGGCGGCAGGCGATGTGGTCGGGGTTCGGGGTGAGGGCCACGATGCCGTGGCCGTACGGCAGCCGGAGCGTGCGCCGGTAGGCGCCGTCGCGCCACTCCTCCACGCCGGGTACGGCGGTGGCGGCCAGGTGGCCGAAGAGGTTGTCGGGGTTGAGGGGGGCGCGGAACGGCAGGCGCAGTGTCAGCGCGCCCGCGGTACCGCCGGTGCTCGTCTTCGGCGCCCGGGTCCGCAGCTCGCTCGGGGACAGGGCGAAGACCTCGCGGACCGTGTCGTTGAAGGTGCGGATCGAGGAGAAGCCGGCGGCGAAGGCGATCTGTGCCATCGGCAGGGGCGTCGTCTCGATGAGCAGCCGGGCCGTCTGTGCGCGCTGGGCACGGGCGAGCGCGAGGGGGCCGGCGCCCAGTTCGGCGAGCAGCTGGCGCTCGATCTGCCGGGTGCTGTAGCCGAGCCGGGCGGCCAGGCCCGGCACGCCCTCGCGGTCGACGACGCCGTCCGCGATCAGCCGCATGGCGCGGGCCACGAGGTCGGCGCGCTGGTTCCACTCCGGCGAGCCCGGGCTGGTGTCGGGCCGGCACCGCTTGCAGGCCCGGAACCCGGCCTGCTGGCAGGCCGCCGCGCTCGGGTGGAAGACCATGTTCTCCGGCTTGGGCGGCACCACCGGGCAACTGGGTCGGCAGTAGATGCGGGTCGTCAGGACGGCCGTGAAGAACCATCCGTCGAACCGCGCGTCCTTGGACTGGACGGCGCGCACGCAGCGCTCGGTGTCGGTGTGCATCCCCATCTGCATGCGTCCAGCATCGGGCACCGGCGGGGGCCGGGTCTGGCGAGAATCCGACATCGACCTGTGCGCGCGGCACCGCCCGGCAGGCACAGATGAAGATTCATTCATGTGTTCGTGTGGGGGCCGGTACGATGACGTCATGGGTCATGGAGCCGTCATCCCCGCGCAGGACGCCAGCGAGCGCGTACGCCTGGACGCGGACAACGTCGCGAAGGTCGCCACCACGCTCCAGGCCCTGTCCACACCCTCCCGGCTGCTGATCCTGGCGCGGCTGCGGGAAGGCCCGCTGCCGGCCACGGAGTTGGCCGCCGAGGTGGGCATGGAGCAGTCGGCCTGTTCGCACCAGCTGCGGCTGCTGCGCAACCTGGGCCTGGTGGTCGGCGAGCGACGCGGCCGTTCGGTCGTCTACGCGCTGCACGACCACCATGTCGCCGAGCTGCTCGACCAGGCCGTGTACCACGTGGAGCACCTGCGCCTGGGCATCAGTGACACCGCCGAGTGAGCCGGCCCCGGCGTCCGCGCGCCGGATGTGGCCCCTGTACGCGGCCGGCTTCACCACCGCCTTCGGGGCGCACGGCATCGCCGCGAACCTGGGCGCCTCCGGCGAGGACGCGGTCACCTCACTGCTCGTGCTCGGCGGGCTGCTGGCGCTGTACGACGGGGCGGAGGTGCTGCTGAAGCCGGTGTTCGGCACGCTGGCCGACCGGGTGGGCGCGCGGCCCGTGCTGCTGGGCGGGCTGCTGGCCTTCGCCGCCGCCTCCGCGGTGTACGCCCTGGCCGGCTCCCCCGGCTGGCTGTGGGCCGCCCGGCTCGGGCAGGGCGCGGCGGCCTCGGCGTCTCGCCGGCGGCCGCCGCCCTGGTGGCCCGGCTGAACCCGGCGGCGAAACACGGGCGGGCGTTCGGTAGTTACGGCTTTTACAAGTCGGTCGGCTACACGCTCGGGCCGCTGCTCGGCGGGCTGCTGATGTGGGCGGGCGGGCTGTGGCTGCTGTTCGCCGTGCTGGCGGTGCTGGGCGCCGGGGTCGCGGTGTGGGCGCTGGTGGCCGTGCCCGTCGTGGCGCCCCTTCCCCGGGCCCGGCAGACGGTGCTGGACCTGGCGCGGCGGCTGGCCGACCCGGTGTTCCTGGTCCCGACGGCGGCGCTGGCGGGGGCGACGGCCGCGCTGTCGGTCGGGGTGGGCTTCCTGCCGGTGTCGGGTGCGGTGGCCGGGCTGGGGACGGTGGCGACCGGGGCCGCGGTATCGGTGCTGGCCGCCTGCGCGGCGGTCGTCCAGCCGCGTGCGGGGCGGGCCCTGGACACCGGCCGGATCACGCCGCGTTCCGGGCTCACCGCCGGTCTGCTGCTCACGGCGGCCGGTCTCGCCTCGGCGATGCTGCCCGGCCTGCCGGGCGTCCTGCTCGCCGCCGCCCTGATCGGCACGGGCACCGGCCTGATCACCCCGCTCGGCTTCGCGGCCCTGGCCTCGTCCACCCCTCGGGAACGCCTCGGCCAGACCATGGGCACCGCCGAGCTCGGGCGCGAACTGGGGGACGCGGGCGGCCCGTTGCTCGTCGCCGGGGTGGCCGCGGCGACGACGCTGACGTACGGGTACGGGGCGCTGGCGGCGCTGCTGGCCGCCGGGCCGGTGGCGGTCGCCGTGGCGGTGGGGGTACGGCGGCGCCGTACGGTCGGCGCGTAGGCCGCCGGTGGTCCCCATGGCGATGGGACCGCTGCCAGCACGGGGCACGGGCCGGGGAGCCGAACGCGCTCCCCGGCCCGTGCCCCGGTCCGCTCCGCCTACTCCGCCGCTGTCGGGCGGCGCGAGAGGGCCATCGCGTCGGTCACGTCCGTCAGGGGACGCAGCCGGTAGGTGTACGCGTAGTCGCGGTTGGCGAACAGCTTGAACTCGTCGTGCGGGTGCGCGCCCCAGCTGTTGTCGCCGCCCACGCCCGTCTGGCGGTGGTTGACCCGGAGGACCACCGCGTCGCGGGGCGTGAGCTGGTAGTCGTGGCGGGCCCCGACCGACAGGTCCTCGGGCGTGAAGTGCGAGGCGTTCACCTCCACCAGCGGCTCACCGCAGACGAGCAGTCCGCGGCCGCCGGAGTCCGTCAGCGCGGCCCAGCGGACGTCGGTCTTGTTGCCGTTCTCCTGGGGGCGCAGATAGGGGGTCCACTGCCCGGAGACGGTGCCGGAGTACAGGCCCACGTCGGTGGCGTTGTTGCGGTCCCACATGTTCTCCTCGGGGCCGCGGCCGTAGTAGTGCAGCCGGTCAAGGCGGCGCGGCAGGAACAGCAGGGTGCCGACCTCGGGGATGTACGGCAGGTTCGCCGCGCCCGGGTGCAGGGTGTTGTCGACCTTGATCTCGCCGTTGCCGAAGACCGTGTAGGTCGTGCTGTAGGTGGACTGCGCGCTGGTGGGCAGCGTGCCGGTGCAGGTGATCTCGACGGCCCGGTCGCTCAGCGGCCGCACCCGGACGTCCGCCACCTTCCGCCGCGCCCCGGCGTCGCGCCACGTCTGGTTGCGGGTGTGGTGGCCGTTGCCCCGGTCGTTGTCGGTGGGCGCCCGCCAGAAGTTCGGGACGGGCCCGGAGGTGATCAGAGGGGTGCCGGCCGCCTCGTACGAGGTGATGGTGCCGCTGCTCTTGTCGACGGTGACGGAGAAGCCCTTCCCCTTGACCGTGACGGTCGTGTCGCCGTCGGTGTGGCGCAGGGCGGGCACGCTGCTCAGCGGCGTTGGTTTCACGGCCGGGCTGCCCGCGTCGAGGGCGAGCTGCTGCTTGGCCACCTCGAAGCCGGCCTTCGCCCACTTGGTGCGCTCCTTGGTGGTGAAGGAGAGCTCCAGGAAGTACTCGGTGCCGGGTTCGGGCTTGGCGGGCAGCCGGACCGGGACCTTGATGTCCTTGCTGGTCAGCGGTGCGACACTGAGCTGGTCGCGGGTCAGCCGGCCGCGCTGGACGACCTTGCCGTCGGCGACGAGGGACCAGCGGCCGTCGAACTCGCGCAGGTCGGTGAAGAGGTACTCGTTGGTGAGGGTGACGGCGCCGGGGCCGCCCGAGGCCGAGGTGGCGTTGATCGCCTGGTAGATCTGCTTGACCTCGGCGGACTTGCCGGTGAGGGCGCGGTCGGGCAGGACGATGCCGTCCCCGGCGAAGGCGCCGTCGTTCGGGTTGTCACCCCAGTCGCCGCCGTAGGCGTAGAACGTCTTGTCGCGCGGGCGCTGCTCGGTGACGCCGACGGTGGCGGCGTCGAACCAGAACCGCACGCCCTCGTCGTCCGGACCGCGGCTGTCGGAGGCCAGCTCCGACGCGCTGAGCGCGCGGGCGTACACGCGGGCCCGGCGGATGGTGCCGCTGAACTCGCGGGTGGGGTTGTCGACATCGGTGGCGAGCGCCAGGGACGCGGTGTTGACGGCGGGGCGCCGGGTGGTGGTGCGGGTGCCGCGCACCTGGCCGTCGACGTACAGGGTGAGCGTGCCGGCGTCCGCGTCGAAGACGCCCGCGATGTGGTGCTCCTTGCCCGTCCAGTCGTCGGGCAGGGCCCAGTTCGCGGTGACCCACTGGCCGCCGCCGTGGATGAAGAACTCCAGGTTCCTGTCGGTCTGCTTGAGGGCGTACTGGGTGTCGCCCTTGGCGAGGATGGGCTGGTGGCCGTAGGCCACGTCCGGGGTGACCCAGGCCTCCAGCGTGAGGGAGCCGGTGAGGTCGAGGCCGGGGTCGCGGGGGAAGACGGTGCCGCCGGAGACGCCCTTGGCGCGGTCGAAGGTGCCGGCCGGCGCGATGATCTCGCCGCGCAGCGCGCCCGGGCCGGACTCGGTGAGCAGCTTGCGGGTGGGGGTGGGCCAGCGCAGGGCCTGGTCGGCGAAGTCCCAGATCCAGCCGCCCTGGAGGACGTCGTAGCGGCGGACGATGTCCCAGTACTTCTTGAAGTTGCCGTTGGAGTTCCCCATGCCGTGCGAGTACTCGATCATCACGTACGGCCGGGTGTCACTGGTGTCCTTGGCGCGCTGCTCGACCCGCTGCGGGCTGTCGTACATCTCGGAGCGGATGTCGCTGATGCCCGGGCGGTCGTCGCCCTCGTACTGGATGACGCGGGTGGGGTCGTAGGAGCGGATCCAGTCGTACATGGCGTTGAACGTGGTGCCGCCGCCGGCCTCGTTGCCGAGGGACCAGATGACCACCGAGGCGTGGTTCTTGTCGCGGTGGACCATGTTCTGGGCGCGCACCACACACGCCTCGGTCCACTCGGGGTGGCCGCTGCCGGGGTACCGGTCGCGGATGCCGTGGGTCTCCAGGTTGGTCTCGTCGACGAGGTACAGGCCGTACTCGTCGGCGAGTTCGAGCCACAGCGGGCTGTTGGGGTAGTGCGAGGTGCGGACGCTGTTGATGTTGAGCCGCTTGATGATCTCGATGTCCTCGACCATCTGCGCGCGGGTGAGCGCGGAGCCGGTGACGGGGTGCATCTCGTGCCGGTTGGTGCCGCGGAAGGACACCGGCTTGCCGTTGATGCGCATCAGGCCGTCCTTGAGCGCGAACTCGCGGAAGCCCACCCGGTGCGAGAGCGTCTCGACGACCTTGCCGGACGGGTCGCGCAGCCGCAGCACGGCGGTGTAGAGGTTCGGGTGCTCGGCCGACCAGAGCCGCGGCGAGGGGACGGCTCTGGACGCCTCGACGGTGGCCTCGTCGCCGTCGGGGACGTCGGCGGGCAGGTTCAGGGGCCGCGACCAGACGGCGTGACCGCGGGCGTCGTACAGCTGGGTCTCGACGGTGTAGCGGCCCGCGCCCTCGCCGCCGTAGTCGCGGACGTGCGCGGTGACCTTGAGCTCGGCGGAGGTGTAGCCGTCGCCGAGCGGGGTGTCGAGCTTGAAGTCGCGCAGGTGCACGTTGGGCGTCGAGTACAGGTGGACCGAGCGGAAGATGCCGCTCAGCCGGATCATGTCCTGGTCCTCCAGCCACTCCGCGTCGGAGTAGCGGTACACCTCGACGGCGATCTGGTTGGTGCCCGGCTTGAGGTGGGCGGTGATGTCGTACTCGGCGGAGGTGTAGGAGTCCTCGTGGTAGCCCACCAGCTCGCCGTTGATCCACACGTAGTGGGCGGACTTCACGCCCTCGAAGTGCAGGAAGGTGCGCCGGCCCGACCAGTTCCGGGGGACGGTGAACGTACGGCGGTACTGGCCGACGGGGTTGTAGCGGGTCGGGGCGGCCGGCGGCTGCGCGTCCTCGCCGCCGCCGTTCGGGCCCCACCAGGGGTAGGTGATGTTGACGTAGATCGGGAAGTCGTAGCCGTGCAGCTGCCAGGCCGAGGGCACGGGGATGGTGTCCCAGCCGGAGTCGTCGACGTCGGTGCGGTGGAAGTCGGCGTCCCGGTCGTCGGGGCGGTCGGCGTAGGCGAACTTCCACGTGCCGTCGAGGCTCAGCCGGTACGGCGAGCGCTCGCGGTCACCGGCCAGGGCCTGTCCGAGGTCCGCGTACGGCGTGAGCGTGGTGTGCGGCGGCTCGGTGCCCACGCGGTACACGGACAGGCCGTCGTTCCACTCCGGCGGGCCGTCCGCCGCCGGTCGCCGGCCGGCCGCGTACGCCGTGGCGGGCGACGCGGACAGGGCGAGCGCGCCGAGCACGGCGGCGCCGCCTTCGAGCAGACGACGACGGCTGACGACGGGCCGGTCGGCGGGGGACGGGTGCGGGTGCGGCATGACCGTGGCCTTCCTCGGTTCGACAGGGTGCTGCACGGACTGAGGGCACGTCAGATGCGCTCCTCAACTGCCCACCGGTGATGGGTGTTTCTGTTGAGAATCGTGGCAACTGACGGTGACGGAGCAACTGCTGAGCAGGCACACCCTAGGACTCGAACACAACCGAAGCAATGACCCCGTCGGACTTTGTGCGGTCCTGATGATTAGCCCCCGACGCAGATCGTTCAGCCCCTGAGGAAGGCGAGTATCTCGCTCGTCAGCCGGGCGGGCGCGTCCAGCGGGACGAGGTGACCGGCCTCCGGGACGGGCACCAGCCGTGCGCCCGGGATCAGGGCGGCCAGTTCCCGCCCCTTGGCGAAGGGGATCCAGGTGTCCTCGGTGCCCCAGCAGACCGTCACCGGCAGGTCGATCGTGGGGTACAGCGGCTGGATGTCGTCGGTGTAGCGCTGGTCGGCCTGCGCGATCTGGCGGTAGAAGGCGGCCTGTCCCCGCTCCCCCGTCCAGGGCCGGACCAGCGCGTCGAGCGTGGCGGGGCGCAGCCCGGCGTGGCTGGCGGAGGTGACGTACTCGCGCACCAGGGCCTGGTGCAGCGCGGCCGGCACCTGCTCGAAGACGTGGCTGTGCTCGCCGACCAGCCGGAAGAAGGGGGAACCCCAAGGCCTCAAGGCCACGGGGTCGACCAGCGCGAGCCGCCGGTAGCGGGCCCCGTGCAGCAGATGGGCGCGCAGTGCCACGCACCCGCCGAAGTCGTGGGCGACGACGGACGGCTCCCGCAGGCCCCAGTGCGCCAGCAGCTCCCCGAACACCTCGCCCTGAGCGCCCAGCGAGACGTCCTGGCCCGGGTGCATCTCGGAGGTGCCGTAGCCCGGCATGTCCCACACGTGGACGTGATGTCCCGAGGCGGCGAGAGCGGGGGCGATCTCGTGCCACACGTACGACGAGAAGGGCGTCCCGTGCAGCAGCACGACCGGCTCGCCCCCGGGGTCCCCGAGCCGGTCCCAGCGCACGGTCCCCGACGCGGTGGCCAGGCTCTCCCGCAATGTCCAGTCACCCAAGATGCCTCTTCCCCTCTCTCCGTGGACCGGCCCACGATTCTCTGCGGACCGAGCCACGATTCTCTGCGGACCGAGCCGCGATTTTTTTGTCATTTCGGCGCGACAGTGTCGCTCTCCCGACCGTAATGTGACCTCATCGGACAGCCTGAGCAACGGATCTTGGCGGTACCTTTGCCGCGCCGGAAGGAGCGGCTCGCATGAACGGGTATGCGACCTCGGACCGCGACGCCGTCACGGCCGCACCCGGCGGGCTGCTGGACCTGCTGAAGGTCGCCGCCGTGGTCCTGGACGGGACCGGGCACATCGCCCTGTGGAGCCCCGAGATCGAGCAGCTGCTCGGCTACACCGCCGAGGAGGCCCTGCGGCAGCGCGCCGACACACTCCTGGTCGCGCCCGAGAACCGCCCCCGCGGCAGGGAGCTGTTCGCGCAGGTCAGTTCGGGGGGCCGGTGGGCCGGTGTCTTCCCGCTGCGACACCGCGACGGCACGGACCGCGCCGTGGAGTTCCGCACGATGCGCCTCCTCGACCCCGGCGGGCAGCCCCACCTGCTGGGCCTGGCCGCGGACGCGACGACCGTACGGAACGTGGAGCGGGACCTCGCCCTCTCGCACAGCCTGGTCAACCAGACCCCGCTCGGCATCGCCGTCTTCGACAACGACCTGCGCTGGGTCGGCGTGAACCCCGCGCTGGAGCGGATGAACGGCGTCCCCGAGGAGGCCGTGGTGGGGCGCCGGATCGGCGAGGTGCTGCCGGGCCTGGACGTGGCGGCCATCGAGGCCCGGATGCGGCACGTCCTGCAGACCGGCACACCCCTGCTCGACCAGCAGACCATCGGCCGTACGGTGGCGGACGCCCAGGACCGCGCCTACTCGGAGTCGTACCACCGCATCGAGGACACCGACGGGCGGGTGCTCGGTCTCGCGATGGCCGTGCTGGACATCACCGAGCGCCAGCAGGCCTCGGCCGAGGTCGCCCAGGCCCGCCAGCACCTGTCGGTGATCGCCGACGCGGGCGTGCGGATCGGCACCACCCTCGACCTCCAGCAGACCGCCCGGGAGCTGGCCGAGGTGGTCGTGCCGCAACTGGCCGACCTGGCGGCCGTCGACGTCCTGGAGTCGGTCGTGGCCCACGGCACCATCACGCCCGTGTCGGGCGGCGCCCCGGCCGAGTTCCGGGCGCTGGCCGTCGCGGCGGGCTATCCCACCGACGCCATCCACGCCGCCGATCCGGTGGGCGAGCTGGCGACCTACGGTTCGTCACGGGTCATCACGCAGTGCGTCCGCCGGGCCCGCCCGGTCCTGGTCGAGCGCGTGGACCCGAAGATGCTGCGCCGCCTCGCCCGGGACGCGCGGGCCGCCCAGGCCCTGCACGAGGCCGGCGCCCACTCCTACCTGGCGCTGCCGCTGATGGCCCGGGGCAAGGTGCTCGGCACGCTCTCGCTGTACCGCACGGTCAATGAGCGCCCCTTCGACGACCGGGACCAGCTGCTCGCCTCGGAACTCGCCGCCCGCGCCGCGATCTGCATAGACAACGCCCGCCTCTACGGACGGGAGCGCGGCACCGCGCTGACCCTCCAGCGCAGTCTGCTCCCCAGTACGCCCGCCGAGCGGGAGGGGCTCGACATCGCCGCCCGCTACCGGCCGGCCCTCAGCGAGGTCGGCGGCGACTGGTACGACGTGCTGCCGCTGGGGCCGGGACGGACCGGGCTCGTCGTGGGGGACGTGATGGGCAAGGGCGTCCAGGCCGCGGCGATCATGGGGCAGCTGAGCACGGCGACGCGGGCGCTGGCCCGCCTCGACCTGCCGCCCGCCGAGCTGCTGCGGCACCTCGACGACATCGCCGGCTCGCTCGGCGACGCGATCGCCACCTGCGTGTACGCCGTGTGCGACCTGGGGCGCGGCACCTGCGCCCTGTCCAGCGCGGGTCATCTGCCGCCCGTGCTCGCCGGGGCGGACGGCGGCGCGAAGCTCGTCGACGTGCCGGGCGGCGTTCCGCTCGGGGTCGGGGGTGTCGAGTTCGGCACCGTCGAAGTCGACTTCGCGCCGGGCTCCCTGCTCGCCCTCTACACCGACGGTCTGGTCGAGAACCGCGGGGAGCCGATCGACACCGGGCTCAGCACGCTGACCCGCCTCCTGGAGACCCCGGGCCCCAGCCTGCAGCGGGCCGGCGACAGCCTCCTCGGCGCGCTGCGTCCGGAGCCCGACGACGATGTCGCGCTCCTGCTGGTGCGCGCCCGCGCCTGAGCGTGCGGAGGGGCGGCTCGGGCCGCAACTGTTAGCATGCTGGTGTGAGTTACGTTCTCTACCTCTGATCCGGGCCACTGGCTCCGCGCCCCTCACACGCCGTGTCGCACACGGGCTGAGGCGCCGGGAGCCGCGACGTCGCCCACGGCCCGCCCCGTCCTGGGGCCCGGCCGTCCGTCGGATCAGAAGGCCCGCTCGCATCCCCCCGAACCGGGGGTGAAGTGTGCCCTCCTCACGGAGGAAGAGAACGTGACCACCCTTACCCTGCCCGCTCGTGCCCGGGCCCAGCTGACCTGTGCCGGAATCCGCGTCGAGCGCGGGGGCCGCACGGTGCTGCACGACGTCGAGATGAAGGTCTCCCCCGGTTCCCGGTGGGGTGTCGTCGGCGAGAACGGCCGCGGCAAGTCGACCCTGCTGCACGTCCTGGCCGGCCTCCTGGCGCCGGACGCGGGAACCGTGCACCGCGTGGGCACCCTCGCCCTGGCCGAGCAGGAGATGCCCGCCGAGGACGAGCGCACGGTCGGCGACTTCGTCGACGAGCACCTGGCCGACGCCCGCGCGGCCCTGCGGAACCTGGACACCGCCGCGGAAGCACTCGCCGCGGAGTGCCCCGGGGCCGAACAGGCCTACGCCGATGCCCTGGAGGCGGCACAGGCCCTGGACGCCTGGGACGCCGACCGCCGCGTGGACGTCGCCCTGGACGGACTCGGCGCGGTCAGCGACCGTGCCCGTCGGCTGGCCACGCTGTCGGTCGGCCAGCGCTACCGGATCCGGCTGGCCTGTCTGCTCGGCGCGGAGTACGACTTCCTGCTCCTGGACGAGCCGACCAACCACCTGGACCTGGCCGGGCTGGACTACCTCACCGCACGGCTGCGCGCCCACCCGGGCGGCGTCGTGGTGGTCAGCCACGATCGGGCGCTCCTCGCGGACGTGGCGACCACGATCCTCGACCTCGACCCCACGCGGGACGGCCGCCCGGCCGTCCACGGCGGCGGCTACGCCGGCTACCGCGAGGGCCGCGAGGCCGAGTTGGCCCGCTGGGAGGAGGAGTACGAGCAGCAGCGGAGCGAGCACCACCGGCTCCAGCAGGCCCTGTCCGAGGCGCAGAACCGGCAGATCACCGGGTGGCGTCCGGGCAAGGGCACCGGCAAGCATCAGCGCGCCACCCGTGCCGGGGCCCTGGTGCGCTCCGTGCACCGGCGCCAGGACGACCTGGAGCGGCACAAGGTCACCGCGCCGGTGCCGCCGCAGCGCCTCTCGCTGCCCGGCCTGCCCGCCCGGCCGGGCGTCGTCCTGCTGCGTGCGGAGGAGGTGACGGTCGACGGTCGGCTGCACCGGGCGGCGAGCCTGTCGGTGACGTCCGGCGACCGGCTGGCCGTCACCGGTCCGAACGGGGCGGGCAAGTCCACGCTGCTGTCCGTCCTGGCCGGGCGGCTCTCCCCGGGCACGGGCCGGGTGCACCGGGCGCGCGGGGTGCGGCTGCGACTGCTCGGGCAGGAGTCGCCGCGGGCGGCGCACCGGCGGGCCCGTGACCTCTACGAGGCGCACACCGCGCAGTTGGTCACGGCGGGTGTGCTGAAGGAGGGCGAGGTGGTGGGGCTCGGCTCGCTGGGCCTGCTCACCTCACGCGACGCCGACAAGCCGGTGGCCGAGCTGTCGGTCGGCCAGCAGCGCCGGCTCGACCTGGCCCTGGCCGTCGCGGCCCGCCCCCACGTCCTGCTGCTGGACGAGCCCACCAACCACCTGTCCATCGCCCTGGTCGACGAACTCACCGAAGCCCTGCGCACCACCTACGCGGCGGTCATCCTGGCCACCCACGACCGCCAGATGCAACGCGACATCAGCACCTGGCCACGGCTGACGCTGTCGCGGGACCGCTCGACGGACACGGAGGGGGTGGCGGAGACGGTGACGCGGTGACGAGACGCCGGGCGTGACGGGCGCGTGACGGGGGCCGGCGAGCGGCCGTGCACGGCACGGAACCGGGCGCGGGGCAGGGCCAGGCGCGGCGCGGAGCCAGGCGCGGCGCGGAGCCAGGCGCGGCGCGGAGCCAGGCGCGGCGCGGAGCCAGGCGCGGCGCGGAGCCACGCGCCGCACGTGGCCGCCCGACGCGGCCAGACGCCGGACAGGACGCGACACCACACGTGACCGCCCGACACGGCCAGATACCGGACAGGACACGACACCACACGTGGCCGCCCGACACGGCCAGATACCGGACAGGACACGACACCACACGTGGCCGCCCGACACGACCAGATACCGGACAGGACACGACACCACACGTGGCCGCCCGACACGACCACACGTGGCCGCCCGACACGACCAGACGCGGCACCACACCCGACCGCCCGACACGGCCAGACGCCGCACAAGACCGCGGCACCGCACGCGGCCACGCCCACCGCAGGACCAGGAGCCGCGCCGGACCAGGCCCGCGGGACCCAGTGCCCGCGGGGCCTGACGCCGCGCGGACGGGTGCCGCGCTAGACCCGGCACCGCGCGATCGGGTGCCGGCCGTGACGCGGAGCGGCACTCGGGCACGCACTGCGTGACCGGGCGCCGCGCGCACCAAGCGCCATGGGGCCAAGCACCGCGCAACCGGCCAGGGCCGTGCTCTCCGGCGGCGGAGGCACGGCCCGTGGGCGTGGCCGTCCGGTGGCGCGTCACCCCAGGTGGCCGTGGGTCCCACCAGTGCGAGGGGGAGGGCCGCGAGTTCCGGGTACTCGCGCGGAAGGCGTATCCGCACCACCACCCATAGAGCCGCGCGGCACCGCCGCGGCCGGCTCGGAACGGGGGTACCGACCATGTGCCGCTGGCTCGCCTACTCGGGCACTCCCGTGCTGCTCGACGACGTCCTCTACCGCCCGCAGCACTCGCTGATCGATCAGAGCCTGCACGCGCGGATGGGGCTCGAGACGACCAACGGCGACGGTTTCGGCGTCGGCTGGTACGCGTGGCACCTGCGCAGTCCGGCCGTCATCCGGGACACGGGCCCGGCCTGGAGCAACCGCAACCTGAGGGAGATCGCCGACCACGTCCGCTCGCCCCTGTTCTTCGCCCATGTGCGCGCCTCCACCGGGACGGCCGTGCAGCAGACCAACTGCCACCCCTTCCGCCACGAGCGCTGGATGTGGATGCACAACGGGGCGATCACCGGGTTCGCCGAGCTGCGCCGGGACCTGATGATGGCGGTGGACCCGGCGCTGTTCCCGTCGATCGAGGGCACGACGGACTCCGAGGTGATGTTCCACGTGGCCCTCACCCTCGGCCTCGACGCCGACCCGCCGGGCGCGGTGGCCCGTATGGCCGGGCTCATCGAGCGGCTCGGGCACGAGCACGGCGTGCCGGAGCCCCTCCAGATGACGGTCGCGGTGACCGACGGGGAACGGATGTGGTTCTTCCGGTACGCCAGCGGCGGAGACGCGCGGTCGCTGTACTACAGCAGCCGCGTCGAGGACGTACGCGCCCTCCACCCCGACCTCGCGTTCCTGAAGCACATCTCCGACGACACCCGCCTCGTCGTGTCGGAGCCGCTGGGCGATCTCCCCGGCGTCTGGAACGCCGTACCGGAGAGCAGCTACGGCGTCGTCCAGCCCGGCCGGGACCTGCTGCGGCACTTCGAGCCCGAGCCCGTCTGAGCCCGCCCGCAGTGCCTCAGCGGAGCTGCTGGGAGAACATCTCGTACGCCTGCCGGTCGAAGAGCACGAACCTGACCTCCTCGACCGCCGTGTCCGCCGAACGCACGGTCTCGACCGCGATCCGGTCGCCGTCGTCCATCGGCCAGCCGTACACGCCGGTGGAGATGGCGGGGAACGCGACGGTACGGGCGCCGAGTTCGTCGGCGACGCGGAGGGACTCGCGGTAGCAGGAGGCGAGGAGGCCGGAGCGGTCCTCGGTCGCGCTGTACACGGGGCCGACGGTGTGGATGACCCAGCGGGCGTCCAGGTTCCCGGCGGTGGTGGCGACCGCCTGGCCCGTGGGCAGGCCCTTGCCGTAGTGGGAGGCGCGCAGCTTGCGGCAGTCTTCCAGGATCGCGGGGCCGCCGCGGCGGTGGATCGCCCCGTCGACCCCTCCCCCGCCCAGCAGCGAGGAGTTGGCCGCGTTGACGATCGCGTCGACGCTCTCGCGGGTGATGTCCCCCTGGACCAGTTCGATGGCGGTCATGTCTGCCTCAGTCGCTTCCATACGGCCTTCGCGGCGTTGTGTCCCGACATGCCGTGCACCCCGGGGCCCGGCGGGGTCGCCGACGAGCAGATGAAGACGGCCGGGTGAGGGGTGTGGTATGGGGACAGGGTGAGCTTCGGGCGCAGCAGGAGCTGGAGGCCGGAGACCGCGCCGGAGGCGATGTCACCGCCGACGTAGTTGGCGTTGCGGGCGGCGAGCTCGGGCGGGCCCGCCGTGGCGCGGGCCAGGACGCGGTCGCGGAACCCCGGGGCGAAACGCTCCAGTTGGCGCTCGATGGCGTCGGTGAGGTCACCGGTCCAGCCGTGCGGGACGTGGCCGTAGGCCCAGAAGACGTGCTTGCCGGCGGGGGCCCGGGTCGGGTCGACGACACTCGGCTGGACCGTGATCATGAACGGCTTGTCGGGAGCCCGGCCCTCCCGGGACGCCGCGCGCAGGGCCGCGCCGATCTCCGCGCGGCTGGCACCGATCTGCACCGTCCCGGCGACGCGGGCCTCCTTCGCGGTCCATGGCACGGGGCCGTCCAGCGCGTAGTCGATCTTGAAGGCGCCCGGCCCGTAGCGGTAGCCGGCGTAGTGGTCGCCGAAGCCCGCGATACGGGCCAGGGCGGTGGGCGAGGTGTCGAAGACGTACGCCCGGGCCGGCGGCAGGTCGTCCAGGCGCTTGACCTCGTAGTCCGTGTGGACGCTGCCGCCGAGGTCGCGCAGGAGGGCGGCGAGGGCGTCGGAGATCGCCTGGGAGCCGCCGCGGGCGACGGGCCAGCCCCGGGCGTGCGCCGCGAGGGCGAAGACCAGGCCGATGGCGCCGGTGGCGAAGCCACCCAGCGGCGCCATGACATGCGCGACGAGCCCGGCGAACAGCGCCCTGGCCGGTTCGTCGCGGAAGCGGCGCATCAGCAGGGTCGACGGAGGCAGCCCGACGAGGCCGAAGCGGGCGAGGGTGACCGGGTCGCGGGGCAGTGCCGTGAGCGGCAGGGACATGAAGTCCCGGGCGAGGGTGTCCCACTTGGGCAGGAAGGGCTCGACGAGCCGGCGGTACGCCCCGGCGTCGCGCGGGCCGAAGGAGGCGGCCGTCTCGCCCACCGACCGGGCCAGCACGGCCGCCGTGCCGTCCGGGAAGGGGTGGGCCATGGGCAGCTCGGCGTGCAGCCACTCCAGGCCGTAGCGCTCCAGCGGCAGGGCGCGGAAGGCGGGCGAGTTGATGGCGAGCGGGTGCGCCGCCGAGCACGGGTCGTGCCGGAAGCCGGGCAGGGTGAGCTCCTCGGTGCGGGCCCCGCCGCCCACCGTGCCCTGGGCCTCGAAGACGGCGACGGAGAAGCCGCGGCGGGCCAGCTCCACGGCCGCGGTCAGTCCGTTCGGCCCCGCACCCACTACGACGGCATCGAGCATCGACGGCACCTTCGGACCCCTTCGTCAGCCGACGGCCACTGAGGATCAGGATATGCCCGGGGACTGACAGTCACCGGCCGCGGGTGATCTCCGGGGCGCGGGGGCAGCCCTGAGGTGATCAGGGCTACGGGACGCATACGGTCGGTGACCGCTCGTCGTGCTTCCGGCGGGCTCACGCTCCGCCCGACAGCAGTCCCGCCACGCGCCGGGCCGTGGCCGCGTCGCGGGCCGCGGTGAACGGCAGGTCGTTGCCGCCCGTGATGCGGAACGGATCGCCCGCGCGGGTCAGGTGGGCGCCGCCCGCCTCCTCGACGAGGAGCAGTCCGGCCGCGTGGTCCCACGCCGCCTCCCAGGAGAAGGCCACGGCGTCCAACTCGCCCCGGGCGATGGCGAGATACTCCAGGCCGGCCGAGCCGCACGCGCGCGGTGCCACACCCTCGGTGCGCAGGCCGAGCAGGGCGTGCTTCTGCTCGTCCGTCGTGTAGTCCGGATGGGAGTGGGCCACCCGGAGGTCGCGGCCCGGCTCCGGCACACCGGCGAACAGCCGCTCGCCGTCGAGGTAGGCGCCCTTGCCCCGCTCGGCGGTGGCGAGCCGGTCGCGGGCGGGCGCGTAGGTCCAGGACGCGAGCAGGGTGCCGCCGTGGGCCAGCGCGACCAGCGTGCAGAACCCGGCCTCGCCGCGCACGAACGGCCGGGTGCCGTCGACCGGGTCGACGATCCACACCGGGGCGTCGCCGCGCAGCGCCTCGTACGACGCCGGGTTGGCGTGGACCGCCTCCTCGCCGACCACCACCGAGCCGGGCAGCAGGGCGGCCAGTGCCTCGGTGAGGTACAGCTCGGCCTTGCGGTCGGCGTCGGTCACCAGGTCGTGCGGGCCGCTCTTCTCGTCGACCTCGTGCGCGGCGAGCTGGCGCCAGCGCGGCATGATCTCGGCGGCTGCGGCCTTGCGGATCGCTTCTTCGACGTCGGAGGCGTGCTGTGCGAGAAACTCTTCGATGGTTTCGTTGCTGTCGATCACCCCTCCATCACAACACGTGCCACTGACAATCCACACCCGCCCGGTGCACCCCGGGTGGCATCGCGATGAACACCGGCGGGTGCGGGCCGGTCACCGGCCGACCGCGTATCCCTGCATGCCGCGCGGGTTCGCGGCCGCCGACAGGACGCCGGTCTCCGGGTCCCGCGCGACCGCGCAGAGCCGGCCCTCCGACCAGGGGGCGCCGACGGTCACCTCGTGGCCGCGCCGCCGCAGCTCCGCGACGACGGCCGGGTCCGTGCGGGCCTCCACGGTCAGGCTCCCCGGGCGCATGCCACGTGGGTAGAAGGAGCCGGGGAAGCTGTCGTTGTGCCAGTTCGGGGCGTCGATCGCGCCCTGGAGGTCGGGGCCGCCGCGCACCTGGGCGCGCAGTGCGACGGCCAGGAGGAAGTGCAGCTGCCACTGGTCCTGCTGGTCCCCGCCGGGCGTGCCGAACGCCATGACGGGCACGCCGTCGCGCAGCGCGATCGACGGGGACAGGGTGCTGCGGGGGCGGCGGCCGGGGGTGAGGGAGCCGGGCAGGCCCTCCTCCAGCCAGGTCATCTGGAGCCGGGTGCCGAGCGGGAAGCCGAGTTCGGGGACGACGGGGTTGGACTGGAGCCAGCCGCCGCTGGGCGTGGCCGAGACCATGCTGCCCCAGCGGTCGACGACGTCGATGTGGCAGGTGTCGCCGCGGGTGCTCCCGTCGGCGGTGACGACCGGTTCGCCGGGCACGGGCGAGGTCGGGAGCTTGGCGACGGTCGGCTCGCCGATGCCCAGGGCGTCGAAGCCCTCCTGGGCGGCGGCGGCCACGCGCGCGTGCGCGGACAGCCGCGGGGTGCGTCCGCCGGGGCTGCCGGGCCGCAGGTCGTGCTCGGCCCGCTCGCCGACAAGAGCGCGGCGGGCCGTGTTGTACTCCGCGGACAGCAGGTCGTCGAGGGGCACCTCGGCGGCGTCCCCGTACCAGGCCTCGCGGTCGGCCATGGCGAGTTTGCAGCCCTCGACCAGGAGGTGGACGTAGTCGGCCGAGCCGTAGGGGGGCAGTTCGGGCGGGAGCAGGGCGAGTTGCTGGAGCAGGACCGGGCCCTGGCTCCAGGGGCCCGGCTTGCACACGGTCCAGCCGTTCCAGTCGTACGTCGCCGGTG
Organism: Streptomyces lomondensis; assembly: GCF_014651035.1. Classification (GTDB taxonomy): domain Bacteria; phylum Actinomycetota; class Actinomycetes; order Streptomycetales; family Streptomycetaceae; genus Streptomyces; species Streptomyces lomondensis. The sequence goes on along the minus strand of NZ_BMWC01000003.1, from coordinate 31,591 downwards.
TCTCGTAGGTCGCGGACCAGGCGGCGAGGTCGGCGGCGGTGAGGGTGCCCGTGTGGTGGTCGCCGCTGGTGTCCAGGGTGGGGCGCGCGGACTGCCGTACGAGGGCCTCGGCGATGAAGCCGGTGCGCCAAACCTGCCGGGCGGCCTCGATCTCCGCCTCCCGGCCGCCCGCCCCGGCGGTCTCGGCGAGCAGGCGCTTCCAGGTGGCGGCGAGCGCGGGATTGCGGAAGAGCTCCCCGGGGCGCGGTGCCCTGCCGCCGGGCAGGTAGACCTGCGCGGACGTGGTCCACTCGGTCTCGAAGAGCGCGCGCACGGTCTCGACGGTCTCGCCGACGCGCTCCACGGGCGCGTGGCCGTGCTGGGCGTACCCGATGGCGTACTTCAGGACGTCGGCGAGGGACTTGGTGCCGTGGTCGCGCAGCAGCAGCATCCAGGCGTCGAACGCGCCCGGTACGGCGGCGGCCAGCGGCCCGGTGCCGGGCACGAGGTCCAGGCCGAGGCCGCGGTAGTGCGCGACGGTCGCCCCGGCGGGTGCGACGCCCTGCCCGCACAGCACCCGCACCTCGCCGCCGGCCGGGGCGAGCAGGATCGGCACCTCGCCGGCCGGGCCGTTGAGGTGCGGCTCGACGACATGCAGCACGAAGGCGCCGGCCACGGCGGCGTCGTAGGCGTTGCCGCCGTCCTCCAGGACGGCCATCGCCGACTGCGAGGCGAGCCAGTGGGTGGAGGACACCATGCCGAAGGTGCCCTGGAGGGTGGGGCGGGTGGTGAACATGGGGCTCTCACCTCGCTGTTTCCGCGCATCGGCCGGACCGATCGGCGCCCAGGACCGGCCCGCTCCCCCAGCAGGTTATCGACCGCCATGCGCCTCTTTCCTATTGGCCCCCTGGGCTCAGCACGAGGCCGAGCTTCTTCCGCTCCCTTTCAGGTTGAGGACCGCCCCACGGCAGTTCCACCTCGTTGCCCGGGTACCACTCAACAACCCACAGGTCAGGTGACTGTGGCCGACATGCCCCGGTTGCGTCATGATGGGAGTCCGAACGCGCGACTCCGGGGGGATGCATGGAAGGCGCCGACCTGATCCTCGCGGCCCTGGCGATTGGTGGTACCGCCGCGGTCGGTCAATCAGCCACACTCGCCGTCAACAGTGCCCACACCGCACTGCGTGACCGGCTCCGGCAACTGTTCGCGCGACATCCACAGGCCCCGGCCGCCCTCGATCTCCACGCGCAGGATCCCGACACGTTCGCGGCGGCCGTACGCAGGTACCTCGCCGAGACGGGTGCCGACGGCGACGAACAGGCACTGCGCACGTCGGCCCAGATCATGCGCATCGCCGACCCCACGGGTGCAGCGAGCGGGAAGTACAGGGTTGACGTACGCGACTCACAGGGCGTGCAGATCGGCGACTTCGGATACCAGCACAACAGCTTCGGCACACAGCAGGACGGTGCGGAGTGAGGAACGCCAGCCGGTCGGCTCACTGGAGCGCCCGGCTGGACCAGCGCGTCAGCCACCGATGCGCCCTGCCTTCGCGCCAGCCGTCCGGCCCCGGTCGTAGTCCGGTGGTCGAGGCCGTGCGACCGCTCGCTGCCGTGGCCTGCTGCCATTCCCGCGCCACGGCCGCCGCATGTTTCGTATGGCCCGCCTCGGTGAGCCAGAACGCCAGACCGTGCAAGGTGATGGTGACGTCCGGGTGTCGCCCACCCAGTACGCGGAGCCGGTCGTCCAGAAGTGCCCGGAAAAGCTGCGCGGCCCCTTCGGCGTCCCCCGTCTCTCCCAGCCAATCGGCGAGGTCCTGACGCGTCGTGAGGGTGCGCGGGTGGTCCACGCCCAGCACCCGCCGTCTGTCCTCCAACAGTGCCGTCAGGGCCGATACCGCGGTGGCGGTGTCCCCGGAGGCGCCTTGCCAGCAGGCCAGGTCATGACGGGTCGTCAGAGTGCTGGGATGATCCGAACCTTGTAGCTCCAGCTTCGCGTTCAGCAGTGCCCTCAGCTCCGCCACCGCGTCCCGATGGTTACCTACGACTCCACGGAAGCACGCCAGGGCGTGACGGGCCGCCAGCGTGTCCGGATGGTCCGGACCGATCACCCGACTGCGGTCGGCGACCAGACGGTCGAACTCCCGGACCGCCCCGTCCGGATCGCCGGCCACACCCTGCCAGCGGGCCAGGCTGTGCCGGGTGCTCAAGGTGTGCGGATGGTCGGGCCCCAGCAACCGCAGCCGGTCCCGCAACAGCGTTCGCAGTGCCGCCGCCGCGGCGGCGGCGTCCCCTACGGCTCCTTGCCAGTCACAGAGATTGTGCCGGGTGTTGAGGGTCTCCGGGTGCTCCGGACCGAGAAGCCTGGCCCGGTCCTCAAGCAGCGCGCTCATGGCTTCGAGCGCTTCGGTGACGCGGCCTGCCGATCCGAGCCAGTAGGCCTTGCCGTAGCGGGCCGCCAGCGTGTCCGGGTGGTCGGCGCCGAGGTGCCGGGTCGCCGTGGCTGTGAGTGTCTCCCAGTTGGCGACCGCACCGTCGATCAGACCCAGCTCACCCAAGCTGCCGGCCGCCCGGAACAGTGCGCTGTGCAGCCGGGGTTGCCACAGTGCCGCGCCCTCATGGGTTGCAAGGGCGGCGACGTTGTGCCTGAGCACGCGCGAGTGCTCAGGGTCGTCCTCGATCTCCGGCCAGTCCTGCGCCAGGGCGTCCGCCGCGGCGCGCACCGCGGCATCGCGGGTGTCGGCCGGCAGCGGGTCGAGAACCGCGCGCTGCACGAGGGCGTGTGTGCGGATCGCCACTGAGCCCCCGGCGGGGTCGTGGGTCACCAGGCTCAGCCGATGCAGGTTGCGCAGTGCCGCCCTGGCCTCCGCCGGAGTGACCCCTGACCGCGCGGGGAACCGTGTCGCGGCCAGGAACCGGCGTACGGACTCGGCCGACCAGATCGAGTCGGGAGCGCCGTTCGGATCGAGGACGGCTGCCACGTACAGAGCCGGACGGGCCAGTCCGTTGGGAGGGAGCTGGTCCGCGCGATCGACGGCCAGGGACCATGTCGTGGCGACTGTGTGCGCGTAGCCGTCCGCACTCGCGTCCCTGGGGAAAAGGTGGTCAAGCCGCTGCGACCGCTGCGCGAAGGATGTCCGGTACTGGGCACACGTGATGCCCTGGTTGCGAATGACACCTGCAGCCTGTGCCAGCGCGACCGGCAGCCGCCCCAGGTCGTCCGCGAGCGCGGCGGCCTCGTCCAGCACCTGAGGATGGGTGTCCTGCGCACCAGGGGTACCGAGTCTGCGGAGGAGATAGGCGTGCGCCTCCTCGGGGGTGAACACGTCCACCGTGATCTGCCGAGCGCCGGCCGGCGCGCAGTCCCGGCGCCGCGTGGTGACCAGCACCCGCCCCGCCGGCCCTTCCGGCCACAGTCCCACCAGGTCGGCGGGATCGCTCACGTCGTCCAGGACGATCAGCCACGTCGTCCTGGTGGTGCTGAGCCAGTCGAGGAAGCGGTCGCAGAGGACATCGGCGGATTGGGCGTGCAGGGCACCGGGGCTGGTCTCGATGCGCGCTTGGGCGAACGTACTGACGATCGATTCCCGGGACATGGCGTTCACCCACAGCAGCAGCTGGATGCCCTCGTCGCGAGCCCGGAGGAACGTATGCGCGGCCAGCTGCGTCTTGCCGACGCCACCGCCGCCGGTCGCCACCACCTGCGTCAGCACGGTGGCACCGCCGTCGTCCAGTATCCGCGAGATCATCGCGGACATGGCGTGCCGCTGCTGGAAGGCCGCCGGCCGGGTGGGAGGCCGTCCCACCTGCATGGGCCACTGGACGGACGGACCTGTTGTGATCCAGGTGTTGTTCCAGATGTTCGCCTGGTGGCCCCCGTCGCCGATCTGGGCGCCCTGCAGATTCCGGGCGTTGATCTCGGCGGGACGCTCACTCATCAGGAGTTCCCGGCCTCTGCGTCAGGGGCTCACTGGTCGATGCCGACAGCACACGCTGTATGTCCCGGTCGTCAGGGAGGGCGGAGGAGGACCCGACCGTGCGTACGGTGAGGGCCCCGGCGGCATTGGCGTAGGCCGCGGCGGCGCGAAGTCCCGCTCCTGCGGCCCTGCTGACCGCAAGCGCGGAGCAGAACGCGTCACTTGCCCCTGTCGCGTCTCGCACCCGGGAGGGGAATCCTGGCGACCGAAACGTCCCCTCGGCCGACGCCACAGCGCATCCGCTGCCCGCGTCGGTGACACAGACGACGGGGATGCCCGTTCCGTGCAGCGCGGCGGCGAGTTCCTCGGCACCGCTCGGCTCGCCGAGACCCGCGCCGTGCGCCAGGAGAGACGCCTCCTCACGGTTCGGTACCAGGACGTCCACGTAGGGAAGAAGCTTGCCGACCTCCGGCAGGTCGGCGAGGTCGGGAGTGGGCCCCGGATTGAGCATCACGGTGACTCCCGATTCCGCCGCGATCTGGAAGAGCTGCAGCAGGGCGGCCGGGCGTATTTCCAGCGTGGCCATCAGGATGTCCGCGCCGCTGACAACAGGGCGGGCCACCTCGATGTCAGTGTCGCGCAGTTGCAGGGGCGGGGGCTGCTTCCACCCCACGAAGGCCGTCTCTCCACCAGGGCCCACGAGGACTGCCACAGGTGAGGTGGGAGCGCCCTCCCTCAGCATGAAGTGGGAGACGTCCACTCCCTCGTCGGCCAGCGATTCCTTCAGCCGCATACCCCACTGGTCCTGCCCCGCGGCGCTGAGGAGGTGGACCCGGGCACCCAGCCGGGCCGCGGCGAGCGCCTGGTTGAACCCCTTGCCGCCTGGCAGCACGGTCACGTCGGAGGCCGGTACGGCCCCGGACCACTTCGGCAGGGACCGCACACGGTAGAGGAGGTCCATGACCGAGTTCCCCGTCACCACGATGTCCGGTCGAGGGGCGTCGGCCCGCCACTCGTCCGTTTGCTGAACCATCCGCTCCCCTTCTCGGCGATGGACCCACTGGTGGAGGGTTCGCGTCAGCCGAAGACGTCGTCGACCAGGCGGCACCCGTACTTCCGATACAACCGTCCTAGAAGGCAGTCGGTGTCGGCCAGGTCGGCAAGCCCGCGCAGGACGTGCTCACGCCGGACACCGATTCGGGCCAAGTCCCCATAGGTTCCAGGCAGTCCGGACTTCTCGTAGAGCCGGCGGATCATCCTGTAGAAATCGCGCTCTCCACTGCTCCGGGAAAACGTCGCGCACACGAGCAACGTGCCTATGCTGACCAGGCTTCCGTGTGTCGCACGGTCGGCGGGGTAGTGATACCTCTCCTGGAGTCGATAGCAGAGCAGGTGCTCGCTAGCGGCGTTCAGCCTGGTGTGCCCGAGGCGGAGCACGTCGAGAGACGACTCGTGCAGATACCGGGCCAGCGAACGCAGGTCCAGTTCACTCACCGGCACCGGGCTGCCGAGCACCCATTCCACAGCCGCCCAAACGACGGGGACGCAGGATGTCACTCGATTGAGCGACACGTTGGTCCTGTCGTCGCCGCGGGAGCACTGGTACTCGATCGAGGCACTGAGCGAACTGAACAGGTCGCCCAGGCCCGAGATCGTCCACTTGACGCCAGGGCCCCTGTGGGCTGCCCGGACGGAGGGTTCGCTGATCACCGTGGTGACCGGTGCGACGGTACGCCTGCTGGTACGAACGCCGTCCCGGATCAGCACACTGCGGTCCGTGCTCAAGCACGAGTTGGAGAGAATCGACGGGAACACCCGTAAGGATCCCGGTTCGGCGCATGCCCGGCCGACGTCCAGCACCGAACATCCACCGACGGCGACCACCTTGGCGTACCGGTACTTGGTCCGGATGTCGTGCACGGTGTCGACATGCGGTTCCGTGACGAGCACCGTCTCACCCAGGCCCCGCACGATGGGGAAGTTGTGGCCGTCGGCCAGGAGAATGGTGGAGTCGTCCACGACGCCGCACAGGGCCTCCGGGATCGGCTGCGTGACGAAGTCCAAACGGGGATAGCACGTCGGTGCACTCGGAGCACTCGTCGTCCCGTCCGACGTTCTCATCGATCACCAGCCCGGATGAAATCGAATGGTGCCCCGACACGGTGGCTCACGGGTTGTACACCTGTCCCGTCCGATAGCTGCGAAGCGCCAGTCGAACGGGCAGGAACAGCGGGCTGGGCAGCGCGTCGAGCGGGTACCACGCCCAGCTCTCCAGCCGGTCCGGCTCCCTCACGCTCGGGGTTCCTTCGAAGTCATGCGCGAGGAACTCGACGTCGATGTAGTGGCGTCCGTACTCGCGGACGTTGCTCACGCAGAGCAGGCTGAGATCGTGGACCTTGAGGCCGCTCTCCTCCATGACCTCCCGGGCGGCTGCCTCCTCCAGCGACTCGCCGAACTCCACGTGACCGCCGCACCAGCCGTAGGCCCCGGCACCGTGCGCCCGCAACCGCTTCCCCAGCAGCGTGGTGGAGCCCCTGAGCAGCATGACGCCCACTCCGACCATCGGCCGTTCGGCCATAGTCATGGAAGCCCCCGAAGACGTCAGGACCCGGCCACCGCGCCACCGCCTCCTTCCGCCCCCGGCGTCGACGTGGTGGCTCCGACGCGTCTGACATACCCTCCGCCGACGGACCTCAACCGTTGGCCATGCCTGTGCGGACAGCCCTCTGCGACTCGGGAGCGATGGCGCCGGATATCGCCGCTTGCTCGACGCTGAGTGCGATGACTCGGTGAGCATACGTGCCCTGAAAGGGCGAAGCGGACAGTTCCGAATTCCGTCGGGCGTCCGCTGGGGCGGACGCCCCCTCGCCACCGTGGCCTGATCGAACGACCCAGCGCAGAACGTCAGATGCTCGTACCACGGGCGATGCGGTACAGCACGTTCGGACACAGTGGTCCCTCGGGCACGGTGGGGTCGTCGAAGTCGTCGGCGGGATCTCGGGTCATGCACAGCGCGGCCTCGGTGGCGTAGCCCTGGCCTCAAGGCAATCGCTTTTCCTGTAGGTGACACCACCACACAGAAGCACCATGCAACCGCTCGCTCGCAGGCTGAACGGGGCGACCACCAACCCGGCGGACCGACGCGGTCACAGCACTAGACGAGTAGTTCCGATTGCAGGGTTCCCAGACGTAGGGAGGGTGTCCAACCCCCGGCTGACCGATGCCGAGCTGGTGACCCTGGCGGTGGCCCAGGCCGTGCTGGGCTTTCACTGCGAGGCCCGCTGGCTGCGCTTCGCACACGCCCACCTGCACGGGATGTTCCTCGCCAGGATCCGCTGGGCCACCCGGACGCCGACACCTTCGATGGTGCGGCCGCCGTGCTGTTCGAGGTCGTGCGGCGGGTCGCGAACAGGACGGCCTCGCGGCGCTCCGGGTCGTCCAGCCACCGTTCCACGCCGCCATGAGCCAGGCGACCCCCTCGACGTCGTACTGGCCGTCGACGGCGAGCCCCGCCTCGGTGAACTCTCGTGGCGGCTCGTCCGGCCGGGCGAGGTAGGCGGTGGTGAAGAGGCTGCCGTCCTCCTGGGAGGGCGTCGTACGCGGCGTCCCGTGCGGGCAAGGCACGGGCGTCGCCGACGTCCGGCACGCGTGCCGGGCCCGCGGGCAGGAGACGTCGGAGCACGTCCTGCGTGCGCCAGAACTCTAGGCGGCCCGGCCCCTGTCTGAGGCGGGCGTCCTCCTTGCCGAGGGTGTAGTAAGCGAGGATGTCCTCGCGAAGGCATGGGTCAAGGCTGCGCAGCGCGACCGCGTCGGTGCGAATGGTATTCCCGCAGCCTGTGTGCCGGACCGCACTTCCGCACCACAGGGACTCATGTGACACTGTCGTCCCGTCCGCCGTGCGGACCCGCTCCGCACCCTCCGTCCCCCACGAGAAGGGCGCCGTGCGTTCCCTACCTCTGCCCCTGGCCCTGACCGCACGCCTGTCCCCGGTGGCCGTGCTCGCCGCGGCGGGCTGGGCGCTGTCGTCCGGTCCGCTCGCCGCGCCGCAGGCCGCCGAGCACAAGCCGGCCGACGAGAAGACCGGGACGCAGTCGGCGTCCGCCCCGTCGACGTCGACCGTGTCGAAGGCGTTCACGGCCGCGCCCGCCCCGTGTCAGAGCGTCGCCAAGAAGACGATCGAGTCGCTGGTGCCGGGCGCCAAGACGGCCGGCAAGGAGATCCCGTCCACGGACTCGGAGCTGCGCCGTACCTGCTCCTGGAACGCGCTCAAGGGCTACGACTACCGCTGGCTCGACGTGTCGTACGAGGTCATGGGGTCGGACGAGGCGGCGGAGAAGGCGTACCGGGAGAGCACCGAGAAGAACAGCGGCGGCGGGGCCGTCCCCGGGCTGGGCGACAGCGCCTACTCCGTCGTGAACCTCACCACCGAGGACAAGCAGCAGACCCGCGAGGGCGTCGTGGTCGCGCGCACCTCCAACGCGCTGGTGACGGTCACGTACAACGGCAGCGACTTCGAGTCGAAGAAGGCGCCCGACACGGACACGATCAACAAGGGCGCCATCAAGGCCGCGAAGGAAGCGGTGGCCGCGCTGGAGAGCGAGAAGGGCTGATCCGTCCGCCCTCCAGCGTCACCGGGCCGCGTCAGAGCGTGCGGCGCCGCGGCGCCATCAGCAGCAGGTAGAGCACCATCGACGTGCCCAGGCCCACCGCCCAGCCGTAGTCGGCCAGACCGGCCAGTGCCGGGATGGGGCGGCCGTCGATCAGCGGCTTGAAGCTCGCGCCGCCGACGGCGAGGACACCGCCGGCCACGAAGGCGACGACGGCCCGCCAGTTCCAGCCGCCCGCGTACCAGTAGCGGCCTCCCGTGCGGTACAGGTCGGCGAGGTCGAGCCGGGAGCGGCGCAGGATCCAGTAGTCGGCGATGAGGATGCCCGCGACGGTGCCGAGCAGGCCGCCGACCAGGCCGAGCCAGGTGAAGATGTAGCCCTGCGGGTCGGAGTACAGCTTCCACGGGAAGATCAGCACACCGAGGACGCAGGTGGCGAGGGCGCCGGCCCGGAAACTGATCTTCCGGGGCGCGATGTTGGAGAAGTCGAACGCCGGTGAGACCAGGTTGGCCGCGACATTGACGGACAGGGTCGCCACCAGGACGGTGACCAGCGCGAAGAGCAGGCCCACCGTGTTGTCGGTCTTGGCCGCGAGCTGCACCGGATCCCAGATGGCCTCGCCGTAGACGGCCTGGCTGCCCGAGGTGACCATGACCGACAGGAACGCGAAGAGGGTCATGGTGGTCGGCAGGCCGAGGGCCTGGCCCCAGGTCTGCGCCTTCTGGCTCCTGCCGTAGCGGGTGAAGTCGGGGATGTTCAGGGACAGCGTGGACCAGAAGCCGATCATGCCCATCAGGGCGGGGGCGAACAGCGTCCAGAAGTCGGCGCCCCAGCCGAGCTTGGAGGGCTGGTCGAGCAGCGGTCCGAAGCCGCCCGCCTTGTCGCTCATCCACCACAGCATCACGAAAGCGCCGACGAGCACGAAGGGCGCCGCCCAGTTCTCGAACCGGCGGATCGTCTCCATGCCCCGGTAGATGATGACGACCTGGAGCGCCCAGAAGATCGCGAACGACAGCCACATGGTCCAGGCGTAGCCGCCGACCTTCGCCGCGTCCGTCCAACCGCTGCCGACGAGCTTGCCGGCCAGGAAGTAGATGGCCTCGCCGCCGATCCAGGTCTGGATGCCGAACCAGCCGCACGCCACCAGCGCCCGTACGACGGCGGGCAGGTTGGCCCCGCGGATGCCGAAGGAGGCCCGCGCGAAGACCGGGAAGGGTATGCCGTATTTCGGTCCCGCGTGCCCGGTGAGCAGCATGGGTATCAGCACGATCACGTTGGCCAGGGCGATGGTGAACACCGCCTGCTTCCAGTCCATGCCGACGGCGATGAGCCCGGAGGCCAGGGTCCAGGAGGCGGTGTTGTGGGCCATGCCGACCCACAGCGCGGAGAAGTTGTACGTGGTCCAGGTGCGCTTCTCGACGGGAACCGGCAGCAGGTCCTCGTTGGCGTAGGGACCGCTCGGCGCCGGGGCGCCCGGGGCGATCTCCACCCGGCCGTCGGCGAGGGTGACTTGGGTGGTCGGCGGTGTGGCCGTGGGAGCGGTATCGGTCATGGGCCAGGCCAATCAGGGGAGGTGGGACGGGAAAGGCCATGCGGGTGGCGCCGATGGGGGGTGCGCTCGCGAGCGTCCTGGGCCCCTTCCCGAGCCGCCGGGAAGGGGGAGTTCGAGGGGGTGTGCCGGGCAGGAGGGTCAGCCGTTGACCGCCGGGATCACCCGCGATCCGTACACGTCGATCACGGCCTCCTGCGCGTCGTGCATGTCGTAGACGGCGAACTGGTCCACGCCCAGGTCGCGCAGCGCGTTCAGCTTCTCCACGTGCCGCTCGACCGGGCCGATCAGGCAGAACCGGTCGACGATCTCGTCCGGCACGAACTGGGTGTCGGGGTTTCCGGCGCGGCCGTGGTGGGAGTAGTCGTAGCCCTCGCGGGCCTTGATGTAGTCGGTGAGTTCGTCCGGCACCGCGGCGGAGTGCTCGCCGTACTTGGACACCAGGTCGGCGACGTGGTTGCCGACCATCCCGCCGAACCACCGGCACTGCTCGCGCGCGTGGGCGAGCGCCGCGGGCGAGTCGTCCTCGGTGACGTAGGCCGGGGCGGCCACGCAGATGGTCACCTCGGAGGGGTCGCGGCCGGCGGCGACGGCCGCGTCCTTCACGGCCTTGACCATGTACTCGGTCAGATACAGGTCGGCCAGCTGGAGGATGAACCCGTCCGCCTCCTCGCCGGTCATCTTCAGGGCCTTGGGGCCGTACGCGGCCATCCACACGGGCAGTTCGGCACCCGGCCTGATCCACGGGAAGCGGATCACCGTGCCGCCGAGGTCGGCCTCCTGGCCGCTGCCGAGGGCCCGGATGACCTTCATGGCCTCGCTGATCCGGGCCAGGGTGTTGGGCTTGCGGCCGGCCACGCGCATCGCGGAGTCGCCGCGCCCGATGCCGCACACCGTGCGGTTGCCGTACATGTCGTTCAGGGTGGCGAAGGTGGAGGCGGTGACCTCCCAGGTGCGGGTGCCCGGGTTGGTCACCATCGGCCCGACCTTCAGTTTCGTGGTGTTGGCCAGGATCTGGCTGTAGATCACGAACGGCTCCTGCCACAGCACGGCGGAGTCGAAGGTCCAGCCGTAGGAGAAACCGTTCCGTTCCGCGCGCTTCATCAGGCTGATCACCCGCGAGGCCGGCGGGTCGGTCTGCAGGACGAGTCCGAAGTCCATCGCCACTCCCTAGTTCAGGTACTGACAGGTGGAGCGCGGGGTGTACACGCCGTGCCCGGCGTGCCCGGTGTACTCCCGCTCGGTGATCACGGGTTCGCCGCGCGAGAGGACCGTCTCGACCCGTCCCGTGACGCGCTTGCCCTCGTACGCCGAGTAGTCGACGTTCATGTGGTGGGTCTCGGCCGACATGACCTGCTCGGCGTGCGGGTCGTAGATCACGACGTCGGCGTCGGCGCCCGGCGCGATGGTGCCCTTCTTCGGGTACAGGCCGAACATCCGCGCCGGGGTGGCGCAGGCGATCTCGATCCAGCGGCGGCGGGAGATGTGCCCGTCGAGGACGGCCTGGTGGAGCAGGTCCATACGGTTCTCCACGCCCGGCAGGCCGTTGGGGATCTTCGAGAAGTCGCCGCGGCCGAGTTCCTTCTGCCCGACGAAGCAGAACGGGCAGTGGTCGGTGGAGACGACCTGGAGGTCGTTCGTCCGGAGCCCCAGCCACAGCTTGGCCTGGTGCTCGCGCGGCCTGAGGGGCGTGCTGCACACGTACTTCGCGCCCTCGAAGTCCGGCTCGGCGAGGTTGTCGGTGGACAGGAACAGGTACTGCGGGCACGTCTCGCCGAAGACGTTCAGCCCGTCGTCGCGGGCCCGGGCCAGCTCGGCGACCGCCTCCATCGCCGAGACGTGGACGACGTACAGGGGCGCGCCCGCGACCTGCGCGAGCTTGATGGCGCGGTGGGTGGCCTCGGCCTCCAGCAGGGCCTTGCGAACCTCGCCGTGGTAGCGCGGGTCGGTCTCGCCGCGGGCCAGCGCCTGCTCGACCAGGACGTCGATCGCGATGCCGTTCTCGGCGTGCATCATGATCAGGCCGCCGTTCTCGGCGGAGCGCTGCATGGCGCGCAGGATCTGGCCGTCGTCGCTGTAGAAGACGCCCGGGTAGGCCATGAACTGCTTGAAGGAGGTGACGCCTTCCTCGATCAGCAGGTCCATCTCCTTGAGCGTCTCCTGGTTGACGTCCGAGACGATCATGTGGAAGCCGTAGTCGACGGCGCAGTTGCCCTCGGCCTTGGCGTGCCAGGCGTCCAGGCCCTCGCGCAGGCTGTGCCCGACGCTCTGCACGGCGAAGTCGATGATCGTGGTCGTGCCGCCCCAGGCGGCGGCGCGGGTGCCGGTCTCGAAGGTGTCGGAGGCGAAGGTGCCGCCGAAGGGGAGCTCCATGTGGGTGTGGGCGTCGACGCCGCCGGGGATGACGTACTTTCCGGTGGCGTCGATCGTGCGGTCTGCGGTGAAGGCCTCGGCGGCGGGGGTGCCGGAGGTTGCGAGGGCGGCGATGCGGCCGTCCTCGATCAGGACGTCGGCGTGGATCTCGTCGGAGGCTGTGATGACGAGGCCGCCGCGGATGACTGTACGGCTGCTCATGTCGTGGTCGCTCCTCGCAGTCGGTATGTGCGGGTTGTGGGTGGTTGCTCGCGCCCGCGCGGCGGTAGCCGCATATCGAATACAGCCCCGCGCCCCTTCAAGGACGATGCAGCCCGGGCGCCCTTCAGGGAGCCGTCAGGGGGCCATACGCCCCGGGCGCCCGGTCCCGGTAGAACTGCCAGCGGTCGCGGACCTCGCGGAGTTTGGCCATGTCCAGGTCGCGGACGACGAGTTCCGGCTCCTTGTCGCTCGCCACCTCGCCGACGAACTGGGCCTCCGGGTCGACGAAGTACGACGTGCCGTAGAAGTCGTTGTCGCCGTACTCCTCGACGCCCACCCGGTTGATCGCGCCGATGAAGTACTCGTTGGCGACGGCCGCCGCCGGCTGCTCCAGCTGCCAGAGGTAGCCGGACAGGCCGCGGGAGGTGGCCGAGGGGTTGAAGACGAGCTCGGCGCCCGCGAGGCCGAGGGCCCGCCAGCCCTCGGGGAAGTGGCGGTCGTAGCAGATGTAGACGCCGATCTTGCCGACGGCCGTGTCGAAGACGGGCCAGTCGGAGTTGCCCGGGCGGAAGTAGAACTTCTCCCAGAAGCCCCTGACCTGCGGGATGTGCGTCTTGCGGTACTTGCCGAGGTAGGAGCCGTCCGCGTCGATCACGGCGGCGGTGTTGTAGAGGACGCCCGGCTGCTCCTCCTCGTACATGGGCAGCACCAGGACGATGCCCAGTTCCTTGGCGAGGGCCTGGAAGCGGCGGACGATCGGGCCCTCGGGGATCTGCTCGGCGTACTCGTAGAAGGCCGGGTCCTGGACCTGGCAGAAGTACGGTCCGTAGAACAGCTCCTGGAAGCACAGGACTTGGGCGCCCTGCGCGGCGGCGTCGCGGGCCGCCTGCTCGTGGACCTGGATCATCGACTCCTTGTCGCCGGTCCAGGCGGTCTGGAAGACGGCGGCACGGATCACTCGGCTCATCGGGACCTCCGGTCGCTCGGTGTGCCGTGAGCCTAGGGAGGGCGGAAGGCGTCGTTGAGTTGCACCGTGTCACGTCCGAGGGCGTGCGGCGTGCCACCGTGTCACTCTGCCGTGGGCCCATGTTTCACCGCCGTTTTCCCAGGTGGTCGCGTGTTTCACTGTTGTTGCGCGTCATGCGCGAGGAGGGCGATGTGCACCGAGGCGGCCTGCTCGAAGTCGTCGAGGTCCACCCCGAGGCGGCCCTGTATGGCCTCCAGGCGGCGGTAGAGGGCCGGCCGGGAGACGTGGTGGAGCTGGGCGGTGCGGGACTTGTTGCGGCCGGTGGCGAGGTAGGTCCGCAGGACGGACAGCAGGTCCTCGTCGCTCTCGCGCAGCAGCCCGTCCAGCTCCCGCTCCGCGAAGGACTGCACGTGCGGGTCGTCGCGCAGCAGGCGGATCAGGCCCCGCAGATGGACGTCCTTCAGGCGGACGACCGGCGGGAGGTCGAGGGCGGCGGAGGAGTCGGCCACCGCGTCCGCCACGTGCTGGGCCTCGCGCAGGCCGGTGGGTACGTCGTCCCAGGCGACGCGAGGGTCGGCCGCGGCGACGACCGTACGGTCCGGGCCGGACTCGGTGCGCAGCCGGGTCGCGAAGTGCGCGGCGAGGGCGTCCGCGTCCTGGTCGCGGGGGACGCTGAGCAGCACGGCGGTGGCCCCGTCGGCCAGTTCGGCGACCAGCCCGGGCAGACCCAGCAGCCGCAGCAGCCGGTCCAACCGGGAGGGGTCGCCGTCGCGGACGACCAGGGGCACGAAGGTCCGGCGGTTGACCGGCAGCCCGGCCGCGCGCGCCCTGGGCAGCAGCTGGCGTGCCGGGACGATGCCGCTGACCAGGTCGGTCAGCAGGCTCTGCGCGGACTGCTCCTCCCAGGAGCACGCGGCGCCGCCGCCGAGCATGCGGTGCAGGACGAGGGCCTCGGCGGCGCGGTCGGCCAGCAGCTGCCCGGTGGCGGTGTCGCCGCGGTAGCCGCACAGCACGATCCGGCCCCAGCGCTCCCCGCGCCCGCCCAGTTCGGCCCGGATCCAGCCGTCACCCTCGGTGCCTCCCCCAGTGCCTGAACGGCCTGGGCGGTGCCCCCATGCCTGGCGGGCTATGCGCTCCCAGTCGCGCAGCACGTCGTCCACGGCCGGCCGCTCCCCCGCCGTGCCGAGGACGCGGTGGGCGAGGTTGGTGACGACGACCGGGCAGGCGCTGTGCCGGGCGACCTCGTCGAGCAGGCGTTGCAGCGGGGCGCCCGCCGTGATGAGCGCGGTGAGTTCGGTGCGGACGGCCTCGGAGAGGCTGACGGCGGCGAACTTGCGCCGTACCAGCCGGGACTGGACCTCCTCGGTCAGCTCGGCGAAGGGGAAGGGCCGGTGCAGGACGATCATCGGCAGCCCGCACCGCTCGGCCGCCCGGCGCATCACGTCCGGCGGGGAGGGGAAGGCGCGACCGAGTCCGAGGACGACCGCCGCCGCCTCGGCGCGGTGCAGCGAGCGGACGTACTCGGCCTGCTTGTCCTCGTCGCCGGCGAGCAGCACGCCTGTGGTGAGGACCATCTCGCCGCCGCTGAGCATCACCCCGACGTCGGCGGCCTCGGCGACGTGCACCCAGCGCACCGGCCGGTCGAGGTGGCTCGCGCCGGCCACCACCTCGGGCTCCCCGGCGAGCACCCGCTCCAGGGTGAGGACCTGCCGCACCGACAGGGCCGGTTCCAGGGAATCCCAGGTGGTGGTCATGGTGACGGTTCCCTTGCTCAGTGCACTGCTACTGGATGCTCCTCAGAGCGTTCTCGAGGATCGCGGCGCCCTCCTCGGCCTCCGCGACGTTGAGGGACAGCGGCGGGGCGACGCGCAGCGAGCTGGTGTTGTGGCCGCCGCCCTTGCCGATCAGCAGGCCGCCCTCGCGGGCCGCCTCCAGGACGGCCGCCGCGGCCTGCGGGTCGGCCTCGTCGGTCCCCGGCTTGGTGATCTCGAGGCCGATCATCAGCCCGCGCCCGCGTACCTCCCGGACGGCCGGTACCTGCGCGGCGGCGGCCCGCACACGCTCGATGAGCAGGCCGCCGACCCGCCGGGCGTTGCCCTGGAGGTCGTGTTCCAGCAGGTAGGTGAGGTTGGCGAGGCCCGCCGCCATGGTGATCTGGGTGCCGCCGAACGTGGAGATGCTGTTGGCGTCCAGGCAGTTCATGATCTCGGAGCGGGCGACGACCCCGCCGATGGACATGCCGTTGCCGATGCCCTTGGCGAAGGTCATGATGTCCGGCGGCCCGCTGCGCCCGTGGGCCTGCCAGCCCCAGAAGTGCTCGCCGGTGCGGCCCCAGCCGGTCTGCACCTCGTCGGCGATCCACAGGATGCCGCGCTCGTGCAGCACCTCGCGGAAGGCGGCGTAGAGGCCGTCCGGCGGTGAGGTGAAGCCGCCGACGCCCTGGATGGGCTCGGCGATCAGCGCGGCCGGGGGGCGGGTGTGGCCGAGCAGGTCGACCAGGTCGTCGACGCAGGCCGCGATGAAGTCGTCGTCGCTCAGGGCGGCGTACGGGCCGCGGGTGCGCACGCCGCCGTGGACGTACAGCGTCTGCAGCGGGGAGAGCGAGGTCGGGGACCAGCCGCGGTTGCCGGTGATGCCGACCGAGCTGAAGGAGCGGCCGTGGTAGCTGTTGCGCATCGCCAGGACCGTGTTGCTGCGCCGGTACGCCGTGGCCAGCAGCAGGGCGGTGTCGTTGGCCTCGGTGCCGGAGGTGGTGAAGAAGACCCGGGCGTCCGGGATGCCGCTCAACTGGGCGATACGCTCGGCGAGTTCGACCATCGGGCGGTTGAGGTACAGGGTCGAGGAGTGGATGATCCGCCCGGCCTGCTCGCTCACCGCCTTGGTCACCTCGGGCAGCGCGTGCGCGGTCATCGTGGTGAGGATGCCGCCGAAGAAGTCGAGGTACCGGTTGCCGTGGGCGTCCCAGACGTGGCGGCCCTCGCCGTGGGTGATCTCGATCGGCTCCTCGTAGTAGAGGGCGAGCCAGTCGGGGAGCACGGCCCGGTGGCGGCCCAGGAGGTCGTCGGTCACGGCTGCACCAGCCCTTCGTAGGCGTCGGGGCGGCGGTCGCGGTAGAAGGCCCACTGCTGCCGCACTTCTTCGATGAGGTCGAGGTCCAGGTCCCGGATGACGAGTTCCTCCTTGCTGTCGCTGGCGACGTCCCCCACGAACTGCCCGCGCGGGTCGACGAAGTAGCTCGTCCCGTAGAAGTCGTTGTCGCCGTACTCCTCCTGGCCGACGCGGTTGATCGCGGCGATGTAGTACGCGTTGGCGACGGCGGCCGCGGGCTGCTCCAGCCGCCACAGGTGGGACGACAGGCTCCGGTGGGTGGCGGAGGGGTTGTAGACGAGCTGGGCTCCGGCCAGGCCCAGTTGCCGCCAGCCCTCCGGGAAGTGGCGGTCGTAGCAGATGTACACGCCGACCTTGCCGGCCGCGGTGTCGAAGACGGGCCAGCCGAGGTTGCCCGGCTTGAAGTAGAACTTCTCGCGGAAGCCCTTGAGCTGCGGGATGTGGTGCTTGCGGTACTTTCCGAGGTAGGTGCCGTCGGCGTCGATCACGGCCGCGGTGTTGTAGTAGAAGCCGGGCTGCTCGGCCTCGAACACCGGCGCGACGATCACCATGCCGGTCTCGCGCGCGAGTGCCCGCATCCGCCGCACGGTCGGCCCGTCGGGGACCGGCTCGGCCCAGCGGTAGTGCTCCGGCTCCTCGACCTGGCAGAAGTAGGGGCTGTTGAAGACTTCCTGGAAACCGATGATCTTCGCGCCCCGGCGGGCCGCCTCGCGGGCGTGCTCCTCGTGTTTCGCCACCATGGACTCGGTGTCGCCGGTCCAGGTGGCCTGGACCAGAGCGGCACGTACGACGTTGGCCATGAGCTGCTCCTTCGACGCGACGTCTGCGCCTCTACGCCCGTAGAGACGGGCCGTAGAGCCACGAACGTAAGCCTCCGGCCCGGGCTTGCCAAGACCATCGTCGCCAACCCGCGGGGCCGGGTGCGATTCGCACTCCTGTGGGTGAGTCGCCGGTGGCACGATATCGCCGGTCAGGCGGGGAATCCGGCGACCCGGAGGGCGTGCAGGAGATCCCAGTGGCGCTCGTCCGACACGCCCTGGGCGGCCTCCAGCAGGAGCGGCATCAGGCGCTGCGGATCGGGCTCGGCGCTGCGGGCGGCCTCCTCGGGGGTACGGGCCCGCACGTAGGCGTCGAGCAGCGCGCGCACCTCGCGCCGGCGCCCCTCGGCGACCAGCCCGAGGACGGCCTCCCCGACCTCGCACGCAGGCCGGGCGACCCCCTGGCGCAGCATCTGCTGCCCGTCCTCCGCTCGCCCGGCCGCGACCAGGGCGTCCGCGGCGGCGACCAGCCGTCCGGCGGGCAGCGAGGCGGCCTCCCAGAGCAGGGTCTGCCAGTGCGCCCCCAGCCCGGCCCGCTCCAGCTCGTGGGCGAGCAGCGGGAACCGGGCGGGGGCCCAGTACGCGGCCTCGACGAGCAGGGCGTGCGCCTCCCCGCTGCGCCCCTCGCTCCGCAGCCGCGCCAGCGTCTCGACGGCCCGCACGACCTCCGCCCGCTCCGCCGCGCCGACCGCGCCGGCCTCCGGCGCCGCGTGCTCCACCACCGCCTCCTCGGCGGCCCCGGCGAAGCGCGCGCCGCGCGGGGTATGGCCGGTGGCCGGCGCGGGCACGGGCATCGTCGGCACGGCGGCGGGCGGCACGACGACCGGCGCAGCCTCCTCCTCGACCATCCCGGCGAAGCGGGCACTCCCGCGACGGCGTTTGCGTTGCTTGGGGGCGGGGGGCTGGGGGGCCGGGGGCTCGGGTGCGGCCGGGGCAGGGGCTGGAGCGACCGGGGACGGGGTCGCAGCGGTTGCGGACTGGCTGGGAATGGCCGGGGTCGGGCCTTGGGTGGTCGGGCCCGGGCGTTGAGGGGCCGGGGTCGGGCCATGGGCGGCGAGGGTCGGGCCTGGGGCGGACTGGGCCGGGGCTGAGGCGCCCGGAGCCCGGCCTTGAGCCGCCGGAGCCGGGCCTGACTGGGCCAGGGCCGGACGTGGATCCGTCGGCGCCCAGCTTTCGGCAGCCGAGGCCGCACCCGGACCCGCCGGAGCCGAACCCGACCCGTCCGGGGCCCGACCCGGAGCAGCCGACGCCCAGCCCGACTCCGCCGAATCCGGACCCGGACCCGGGTCCGGACCCGCCAAAGCGGAACCCGGCCCAGCCCAAACCGAACCCGAACCCGACCCAGCCGAGGCTCGGTCTGGACCCGCCGCAGCCGGGCCACGCTCCGCCGGAGCCGGGCCCGGCCCCGCGAAGGCATGGGACACCCCAGGTGAGACGGCTTCCCGGAACACCCCGCCCCTCAGCGGGCCGCGCTCGCCCGCGACCGCATCCCCGGCCTCCGGCGCAACAGGAACCACCGGCCCCGTGCCGTACCCGCGCACACTGCCCGCCGCCTCACCACCCCGCGCACCCCGCGCACCCCGCGCGCCTTGCGCACGCGGCGCGGCCTCCGGTCCGTCCCCGTCGGCCCACCACCCGGAACCGGCTTCGCGATCGTCCCTGTGCAGCGGCGGCACCCCCTGCCGCTGCCCGTCCAGGTAAGCCATCCGCGCTCTGAGTTCCGCGCAGCGCACGGTCGCTCGCTCGTGGTCGTCCCGGGCCCAGGCGAGGTCCAGCCGCAGGGCGTCGGCCTCCTCGCGGGTGGTGGCGGAGGCCAGCTGCCGGGCCAGGCCGGCCTGGCGTTCGGCGGCGAGCCGCTGCTCGCGGAGCATGACGTCCAGCAGGTCCCCGAGGGCGTCACGGCCGCCGGGCCTGCTGTCGAACGCGGCCAGCGCGGCGGCATGCAGGGCCCGGGCGCGTTCCGTCTCCGGGCCCGCGCCCCCCGGGCCGTACTGCCCGGCGAGGTCCCGCAACAGCGCCTCGACCACGTCCCAGGGCGGCATCTCACGCCCGTCGAGACAGGCCCGCATGCCTTCGGGGTCACGCTGCCAGAACACCGCGTACCAGCCGCCGGACGGGTCGAGACGCGCCAGCAGACCGTCCAGGTAATTCGCGAACTCCCGTACTTCGGCCGGGAGTTGATCCGCCGCCATCGCTCAACTCCCGCCAGAACGGAGCACTCCGCCCAGTAGGCAACACCAGTCGTGTTACAGCAGTGCTACAAGGAGTTTTCACATGGGGCGCAGGAGTCTCAGCACGCACCTCAGAGAGGCACGAGGACACACTGTCCCGCCAGCTCGTCCATGGACAGCCCGAGCGCACCGGCCAGCGCGGCCACCGTGAAGAAGGCCGGGGTCGGGGCGCGCCCGGTCTCGATCTTCCGGAGGGTCTCCGCGGAGATGCCCGCGGTCGCCGCGACCTCCGTCATGCTCCGGTCGCCACGCGCCTCACGCAGCAGCTTGCCGAGCCGCTCGCCGCGTTCGCGCTCTTCGGGGGTGAGAGGGGTGCGCACCATGACCCCATTCTAATACCGGTATAGTAATTGGCATGGTGGAGCTGAAGACAGACACATCGATCGACGCCATGTACGAGGCGGGCCAGGTCGTCGCCCGCGCTCTGACGGCCGCGCAGAAGGCCGCCGGCGTGGGCGTCTCCCTGCTGGAACTGGACGAGGTGGCACACGACGTGCTGCGCGAGGCGGGCGCGACCTCGCCCTTCCTCGGTTACCGGCCGTCCTTCGCGCCGACTCCCTTCCCCGCCGTTCTGTGCGTCTCGGTGAACGACGCGATCGTGCACGGCATCCCGACCCGCTACCGCCTGCGCGACGGCGACCTCGTGTCGATCGACTTCGGCGCCGAACTGGGCGGCTGGGTCGGCGACTCCGCGCTCAGCTTCGTCGTCGGCACTCCGCGCGAGGCCGACTTGCGCCTGATCGAGACCGCCGAGCGTGCCCTCGCGGCCGGCATCGAGGCGGCCGTCGTCGGCAACCGCATCGGCGACATCGCCCACGCGATCGGCACGGTCTGCCGCGCCGCCGGTTACGGCATCCCCGAGGGCTTCGGCGGCCACGGCATCGGCCGCCGGATGCACGAGGACCCCGGCGTGCCGAACGAAGGACGGCCGGGGCGCGGCATGCGGCTGCGGCACGGCATGGCGCTGGCGATCGAGCCCATGGTCATCGCGGGCGGCACGGACACCTTCCACGCGGCCCCCGACGGCTGGACCCTGATGACGGACGACGGCTCCCGCGCGGCCCACGCCGAGCACACGGTGGCGATCATGGAGTCCGGCCCGAGGATCCTGACCGCACGCTGACATCCGCCGGATTCACCCGGGTATGCCCCGAAGGTGCCCCTTGTCGGCGATCGTGCGAAGGTGTTGTACGAGCGCGCCCCAGGTGTAACGGGCTGCCACCCGGGTTACCCGACCCCGGCACGTCGACCAGCGAGGGCGTCCCCCGCCCGCGCGCCGGGGACGCCGGGAACGGAAGGCCCATGAGCAGCGGCTTCAGCAGCCCGGAGGGCTACGGCTCGGATCCCTTCGGAGAATTCCTCGCACGCTTCTTCGGCGGACCGCGTCCGGGTCCCCGGCAGATCGACCTGGGCCGGCTGCTCAGCCAGCCGGCCCGGGAGCTCGTCCGCGGCGCCGCCCAGTACGCCGCCGAGCACGGCAGCCGCGACCTCGACACGGAGCACCTGCTGCGGGCGGCGCTCGCCACCGAACCCACCCGGACCCTGCTCAGCAAGGCCGGCGCGAACCCCGACTCGCTGGCGTCGCAGATCGACGAGCGGTCGGGCCCGGCCCAGCACAGCCCGAACGACGCGCCGCCGCCGACCGCGCTCTCCCTCACCCCGGCCGCCAAGCGGGCCCTGCTGGACGCGCACGACATGGCCCGGGCCCGCGGCTACGGCTACATCGGCCCGGAGCACGTGCTCAGCGCCCTGGCGTCGAACCCCGACTCGGCCGCCGGGCACATCCTGAACGCGGCCCGCTTCGCCCCCTCCGAGCCGCCCGAGGCGCCGGAGGTTCCCCAGGCCGAGCGGCCGCGCCCGACGAACACGCCGACCCTCGACAAGTACGGCCGTGACCTCACCGAGCTGGCCCGGCAGGGCCGGATCGACCCGGTGATCGGCCGGGACCAGGAGATCGAGCAGACCGTCGAGGTCCTCTCCCGCCGCGGCAAGAACAACCCGGTGCTGATCGGTGACGCGGGCGTCGGCAAGACCGCCATCGTGGAGGGGCTGGCGCAGCGCATCTCCGAGGCGGACGTGCCGGACGTGCTGATCGGGCGCCGCGTGGTCGCCCTGGACCTGACGGGCGTGGTCGCGGGCACCCGCTACCGGGGCGACTTCGAGGAGCGGATGAACAACATCGTCGGCGAGATCCGCGCCCACTCCGACCAGCTCATCATCTTCATCGACGAGCTGCACACGGTCGTGGGCGCCGGTGCCGGTGGCGGCGAGGGCGGCTCGATGGACGCCGGCAACATCCTCAAGCCGGCCCTGGCCCGGGGCGAGCTGCACATCGTGGGCGCCACCACGCTGGAGGAGTTCCGCCGGATCGAGAAGGACGCGGCGCTGGCCCGCCGCTTCCAGCCGATCATGGTGCCGGAGCCGACCGCCGCCGACGCGATCGAGATCCTGCGCGGCCTCCAGGACCGCTACGAGGCCCATCACCAGGTCCGCTACACCGACGAGGCCCTGGTCGCCGCGGTGGAGCTGTCCGACCGCTACCTCACCGACCGCCGGCTGCCGGACAAGGCGATCGACCTGATCGACCAGGCCGGTGCCCGGGTGCGGCTGCGGGCCCGGACCAAGGGCACGGACGTGCGGGCCATGGAGCGGGAGCTGGAGCAGCTGACCCGGGACAAGGACCAGGCGGTCGCGGACGAGCAGTACGAGCAGGCCACCCAGTTGCGCGACCGGATCATGGAGCTGAAGCAGCGGATCACCGAGGCCGGCGGCGAGGGCGAGGTCGACGAGGGCCAGGACCTGGTCGTCGGGGCCGAGGCGATCGCCGAGGTGGTGTCCCGCCAGACGGGCATCCCGGTCAGCAGCCTGACCCAGGAGGAGAAGGACCGCCTGCTGGGCCTGGAGGAGCATCTGCACCAGCGGGTGGTCGGCCAGGACGAGGCCGTACGGGTCGTCTCGGACGCGGTGCTGCGCTCCCGCGCCGGGCTCGCCAGCCCCGACCGGCCGATCGGCAGCTTCCTGTTCCTCGGCCCGACGGGCGTCGGCAAGACCGAGCTGGCCCGGGCGCTCGCCGAGGCCCTGTTCGGCAGCGAGGACCGCATGGTCCGCCTCGACATGAGCGAGTACCAGGAGCGGCACACCGTCAGCCGTCTGGTCGGCGCCCCGCCCGGCTACGTCGGCCACGAGGAGGCGGGCCAGCTCACCGAGGT
This sequence comes from Streptomyces lomondensis, assembly GCF_014651035.1. Classification (GTDB taxonomy): domain Bacteria; phylum Actinomycetota; class Actinomycetes; order Streptomycetales; family Streptomycetaceae; genus Streptomyces; species Streptomyces lomondensis. The sequence goes on along the minus strand of NZ_BMWC01000003.1, from coordinate 8,630 downwards.
CGTCCGCCGCCACCCCTACTCACTGCTCCTGCTGGACGAGGTCGAGAAGGCCCACCCGGACGTCTTCAACATCCTGCTCCAGGTCCTCGACGACGGCCGGCTGACCGACTCCCAGGGCCGGACGGTGGACTTCGCCAACACGGTCATCGTCATGACCAGCAACCTCGGCTCCGAGGCCATCACCCGCCGCGGCGCCTCCGTGGGCTTCGCGTCGGGCGGCGCCGACGCCGACGAGGAAGCCCGCCGCGAGCAGATCCTGCGCCCCCTGCGCGAGCACTTCCGCCCCGAGTTCCTCAACCGCATCGACGAGATCGTCGTCTTCCGCCAGCTCACCACGGAGCAGCTGCGCCAGATCACCAACCTCCTCCTGGACCGCACCCGCTCCCTGGTCCAGGACAAGGGCATCACGGTGACCTTCACCGACCGGGCGGTGGACTGGCTGGCCGACCGCGGCTACCAACCGGAGTACGGCGCCCGCCCCTTGCGCCGCACGATCCAACGCGAGGTCGACAACGAACTGTCACGGCTGTTGCTGGACGGCAGGGTCGAGCGGGGCGGCCGGGTGACGGTGGACGTGGAGGACGGTCACTTGGTGTTTCGGACTCAAGAGACAGCAGCGCCCTCGTCCTAGGGGCGCGGGGAACTGTGCGACCAGCCCCCGCCCGCCCGCACCCGGCCCTCAACGCACAGGCCACACCACCATGGCCGACCCCCCACCCCTCCGCTCGGTCTCGGCGGCGGCAAGCCACTGCCCACCCGGCAACCGCTGAACCCCCGTAGCCGCCCCGATCTCCGGGTTCGACCTGAAGACGTGCCCGATCGCTTCCAGCCGCTCCCGAACCTCACGGTCGAGCCCCGGCTCCAGCTCGGTCTGCGCGGCATTCCGCTGACTCGCCCGAGGCGCCGCGATCGCGTCGACGAGCGGCAACCCCCGGTCCAAAAACCCGGTGAGCGTCTGCAGCACGGTCGTGATGATCGTCGCCCCGCCCGGCGACCCCAGCGCCACCACGGGCCGGTCCTGCCGGTCGAGAACGATCGTCGGCGACATCGAGGACCGGGGCCGCTTCCCCGGCCCCGGCAGATTCGGGTCGTGCACCGCGGGATTCGCCGGCGTGAAGGAGAAGTCCGTCAGCTCGTTGTTGAGGATGAACCCCCGCCCGGGCACGGTGATCCCGCTCCCACCGGTCTGCTCGATGGTGAGGGTGTAGGAGACGACGTTCCCCCACCGGTCGGCCACGGTCAGATGCGTGGTGCTGTCCCCCTCGTACGTCGTGGGAGCGGCCGTACCGCCGGAACCGCACGGCTGCGGGTCACGCGGATCACCGGGCGCCACGGGACTGGTGAGCACGGCGTCGTCCTTGATCAGGCACGCCCGCGAGTCGGCGAACCGCTGTGACAGCAGCTCCTTCGTCGGCACGTCCTCGAAGGCCGGGTCGCCCACCCAACGCCCCCGGTCCGCGAAGGCGATCCGGCTCGCCTCGATGTACCGGTGCAGGTACTCCGCCTCGCTCGCCTTCGACAGGTCGGTCCGCTCCAGGATGTTCAGCGCCTCCCCGACCGTCGTGCCTCCGGAGGAGGACGGCGCCATGGAGTAGACGCCGAGGCCCCGGTACGAGGTCCTGGTGGGCGCCTGGAGCTTGGTGCGGTACGCCGCCAGGTCCGTGGCGGACAGGTCGCCCGGGCGGGCGTTCCAGCCCGAGTCCGGGTCCACCGGCGGCTTGTTGACCGTGTCGACGATGTCCCGGCCGAGCGGGCCGTGGTACATCGCCCCGACACCCTTGCGCCCCAACTCCGCGTAGGTGCGCGCGAGATCGGGATTCCTGAAGGTGGAGCCCACGACCGGCAGCCGCCCGCCCGGCAGGAACAGCTCGGCGGTGTCCGGGAAGTAGCGGAAGCGGGTCTCGTTGGCCGCCGTCTGCGCGCGGAAGGTCTCGTCGACCGTGAAGCCGTCGCGGGCGAGCCGCTCGGCCGGCTTCAGCAGACTGGAGAGCCGCTTGGTGCCCCACTTGTCCAGCGCCGTCTGCCAGGTGGCGGGCGTGCCCGGCGTGCCGACGCTCAGGCCGCTGCTGACGGCTTCGGCGAAGGGGACGGGCTTGCCGTTCTCGACGAACAGGTCCTTGCCGGCGCTCAGCGGGGCGGTCTCGCGGCCGTCGATGGTGCGCACCGTGCGGGAGTCGGCGTCGTAGTAGACGAAGTAGCCGCCTCCGCCGACGCCGGCGGAGTAGGGCTCGGTGACGCCGAGCGCGGCGGCCGTGGCGACGGCCGCGTCGACGGCGTTGCCGCCCTTCCTGAGGACCTCGATCCCGGCGGCGGAGGCGTCCGGGTCGACGCTGGAGACGGCGCCGCCGTAGCCGACGGCCAGGGGGGTCTTCTCACCCCCGGGGCTCTGCGCGGCGGGTGGCGCTGCCGCCCCCACCGAAGCCACCACGGCGGCCGAGACCGCCAGGACCGTCAGATTCCGTGCGACAGGGCGACGCATCCGCACCTCCAGTCAAAGGCCGTTCGCGCAGCTTAATTCATCGCCATGGCCGCGTCAGGCAGGCGTCGAACCCCGGTGCGTCGGGCCCGCTACCATGCGCGCCCATGAACGACGACGTGCGCAACATCGTCCTGGGCGTCATAGCGGCGGGCATCAGCGCCGCGCTGGGCTGGGTGGCCCGCACCTACCTGTACCGGCGCAGGCTCCGCCGGAAGCAGGCGTTCTTCGGGCTGCCCGACAACTCCGAGTCGCTGCTGGTGGTGAACCGCGGTGCCGCGGGACCCGAGTTGGCGGTGATGCGCTACGACGTGTTCGCGCTGCTCGAACTCGCCGCGCTGATCAAGGACTGCAACGCCCACGCCCAGATCCTCCCGCACGACACCGCGCGTCAGGGCTTCGGTGAGCGCACCGAGTTCTGTGTGGGCGGCCCGGCGTCGAACCGCCGGATGGCGGCCCATCTGTCCTCCCTGCTGCCCGGTGTGCGAGTGAACGTGGACGCCGAACCGGGCCCGGACCGGGGCTCGTTCCTGGTCGGCTCGGAGCGCTACCGCGTGGAGAACGGCAGGGAGGAGTACGCGCTGCTCGCCCGGCTCACCGCCGAGCGCAGCCAGAACACCCGTCCGGTGTTCCTCTTCTGCGGCCAGACGTCGATCACCAACCAGGCAACCACCCGCTACCTCGCCCGCAACCACGAGCGGCTGGCCCGCAAGTACGGCGGCAGCTCCTTCGTGCTGCTGCTGAAGGTGATCAACTCCCAGGCGTACGGCCCGGACGTCGTCGAACTGGTCGAGGACGTGACCCGTGCGGCCCAGACGCCGCTGCCCGCCGCGGCTCCACGCAGTACACACCGCGCCTCCTGAAGTCCTCCACTGCTCAACAATCGTTACTGCCACGTAACTTACCGACGGGTTACCACTGGTAAGGGGGCACGGTTACCGTTCGGTCACTTTGCACTGACACGAGTGAGGAGTGACCCGTGGGACATCACCGCAAGGCCCTGCGCACCACCGCCGTAGGCGCCGTCTCGGCGACCCTGGTCGCCGGCACCGCCCTCGGAATCGCCCCCACCGCCCAGGCGGCGCCGAACCCCGTCCGCTTCGTCGACATCGCCGGCGAGGGCGGCACCGTCCTCAAGGCCAACGTCGTCACCCCGGCCGGCGCCCGCGGCACCGACCGCTTCCCGCTGCTCGTCCTGCCCACGAGCTGGGGCCTGCCCCAGATCGAGTACCTGGCGCAGGCGCAGCAGCTCGCCGACTCCGGATACGTCGTGGTCACGTACAACGTGCGCGGCTTCTGGCAGTCGGGCGGCGAGATAGAAGTGGCGGGCCCACCCGATGTCGCCGACGCGTCGAAGGTCATCGACTGGGCGCTCGCGAACACCCCTTCGGACGCCGGGCACATCGGCATGGCGGGCGTCTCCTACGGCGCCGGCATCAGCCTGCTCACCGCCGCCCATGACAAACGGGTCAAGGCGGTCGCCTCGCTGAGCGGCTGGGCCGACCTGATCGGCTCGATCTACGCCGGGCGCACCCAGCACGTCCAGGCGGCCGCCCTGCTGGACGGCGCGAGCATCGTCACGGGCCGGCAGAGCGCCGAACTCCGGCAGGTCTTCGACGACTTCTACAACTCCAATCTGGCGAAGGAGCCGGAGCTCATCGCCTGGGGGAAGAAACGTTCCGCTGTTACGTACGTCGACCAGATCAACAAGAACGGCGCGGCGATCATGCTCGCCAACGCCTGGGGCGACTCGGTCTTCCCGCCCAACCAGTACGCCGACTTCCACGAGAAGCTGACCGGCCCCAAGCGGCTGGAGCTGCGGCCCGGGGACCACGCCACCGCCGAGCTGACCGGCCTGTTCGGGCTGCCCAACGACGTGTGGAAGGACACCCGGCGCTGGTTCGACCACTACCTGCGGGGCGAGGCCAACGGCATCGACCGCGAGCTGCCCGTCCAGCTCAAGTCCCGCTCCGCGGGCGGCTACGAGGGCTACCCGGACTGGAAGTCGGTCGGCGCGAACGACCGGAAGATCGCCCTCGCGGGCTCGAAGACGATCCACGCGAACGTGAACTCGGGCGCGGACGGCGGGGTCGTCTTCCTGTCCAGCATCCTCGACCAGATGGCCCAGCTGCCCCCGATGGCCTCGATCCCGCTGCTCCCCCGCCGCTGGGCCGCCGTGTGGCAGTCGGAGAAGTACGCCACCGCCCAACAGGTACGGGGGACGGCGAAGTTGCACACAACCCTCACACCGGCCAAGGAGAGCGGCACCCTCGTCGCCTACCTGTACGACGTGGGGCCGCTCGGCCTCGGCAAGCTGGTCACCCACGCGCCGTACACCTTCCACGGGCGCACCCCCGGAAAGCCGTTCGGCGTCGACCTGGAGCTGTACTCCACGGCCTACGACGTCCCGGCCGGGCATCGCCTCGCCCTGGTCGTCGACACGGTCGACCCGCTCTACATCGAGCACAACCCGTCCGGCGCGCAGCTGACCTTCTCCTCGCCGGTGAGCGACCCGTCGTACGTGTCGGTCCCGCTGCGCGAGCAGTGATCTCCGGCTGCCGCCGGACGGGCCTGGCCGATGTGAACCGCCGCCCCCGTGGCCGACAGCGCCATGGGGTCCGCGCCCGGCGGGAACGCCCCGCGGACCGGGCGGGCGGTCTGCTCACCCCGGGCGGTGTCGGCGGAATTCGGCGAAGTCCCCCTCTCCGACAGGGATGAAGGGCACATCGTAGTCGAGGTCCGATGCGATGAGCCGTCCGGTGCCCGCCCGTTCAGTGCTTGAGGATCTTGGAGAGGAAGTCCTTGGCGCGGTCACTGCTGGGGTTGGTGAAGAACTCGTCGGGGGTGCGGTCCTCGACGATCCGGCCGTCGGCCATGAAGACGACGCGGTTGGCGGCCGAGCGGGCGAACCCCATCTCGTGCGTGACGACGATCATGGTCATGCCGTCGCGGGCCAGTTGCCGCATGACCTCCAGCACCTCGTTGATCATCTCCGGGTCGAGGGCCGAGGTCGGCTCGTCGAAGAGCATCGCCTTGGGCTCCATGGCCAGGGCGCGGGCGATGGCCACACGCTGCTGCTGACCGCCGGAGAGCTGCGCCGGGTACTTGTCCGCCTGGTCGGCGACGCCGACCCGGTCGAGGAGTTCCCGGGAGCGCTTGTCGGCGTCCTCCTTCCGGCGCCCGCGGGCCTTGACCTGCCCCAGGGAGACGTTCTGCAGGACGGTCTTGTGGGCGAAGAGGTTGAACGACTGGAAGACCATGCCGACGTCGGCGCGCAGCCGGGCCAGGGGCTTGCCCTCCTCCGGCAGCGGCTGCCCGTCCAGGACGATCTGTCCGGACTCGATGGTCTCCAGCCGGTTGATCGCCCGGCACAGGGTCGACTTTCCCGACCCCGACGGGCCGATGACCACGACCACCTCTCCCCGGCCGACGGTGAGGTTGATGTCCCGCAGGACATGCAGCTCCCCGAAGTGCTTGTTGACGTCACGCAGCTCGATCAGCGGATCGACGGCCATGCTCAGCCCTACTCACTCTCAGCTGTGTGGTGGTTGCCGCAACGTATCCAGGCAAGATCAGACTTGTCGGGCGACACGCACTTTTCGATCATTAGCCGTATTTACGTCGGACTTTGGGCCAAAGGTTCTGGCCATGGCGTTCATGCCTCCGCGACTTCCGCGTACAGCTGCGACAGCTCGGGCACGCCGTTCGCGGCCCACTCGTGCCCGGAGTCCACGACGTCGAACTCCCGGCCGGAGTCCAGCCGCACGACGGGCTGCCCGTCGGAGCGGATCTCCCAGGCGGCTCCCGGGACGGTGCGCACGATGACCGTGCCCAGGTAGAGCCCGGCGTCGTTGCCGAGCCAGGGCAGCGTCTCCTCGTCGTCCCGCCAGCGCGGCAGGAGCTGGTCCAGCGCCTCCAGCGAGGCCGCCGAGTCGTCCAGCCGGACACCCGCCCGGGACGCCTGGGAGCGGAGCAGTTCACACTCGGCGAGGAGTTCCGCGATGCCCGCCGGATCGGGGAACCCCACCTTCTGGCGCCGGTTGCCCAGGAAAGGGATGTTCATACGTCCAGCGTGTCATTCGTACCGCCGTACGCACCACAGGCGCGCGGGCCGTCGGTGACGGTCGAGTTCACGCCGTGTTCGCCCCTGGCTCGTTGACGAGTCCCTGTTGTCTCCCTAGCTTCACCGTGCGTCTTGCGTATCGGCTGTCGTTACGTCTTCGGTACGTCGTCTGTTCCGTCGCCGTGTTCCGTCCCTGCGTTTCGTGGTGTCGCGTCGTGTGTCGATGAGCGGGAGGAGTCGGCCGTGCGCCGATGTGTCCGGGGGGTCCTGGTCGTCCTGACCCTGTGCGGGTCCTTGATCTCGGCGGTGCCGGCGCAGGCCGCCGAGGAGAGACCGGCCGCGCCGGTACCGCTTGAGCGACTGTTCGACAACGTCGCGGTCAGCGACGACGAGCGGCCCGCGGGGGCCGACTTCGACGGTGCCGGCGCCTCCCTGTCGGCGCGGGACCTCAGGGCCGCCGGCTGGACACCCGGCCGCACCCTCACCGTCCAGGGGGCCCGGCTGACCTGGCCCGAGCGGCAGCCCGGCGAGCCGGACAACGTCCGGGCCGCCGGGCAGGACGTCCGCGTCACGGGGCGCGGTGACGCCCTCGCCTTCCTGGTGGCGGGCACCGCCGGCACGGAGGTGGGCGGGCCGGGCACGATCACGTACGCGAACGGCACGCGCTCCGCTTACCGGCTGACCGCGCCGGACTGGCGCACCGGTCCGCTCGCCACGAAGGCGGTGGCCCTGCCGCACATCAACACGCCCGGCGGGCAACTCGCCGAGCGGGCCCGCCTGTACGTCGTGACGGTGCCGCTCGCGCCGGGGCGCGCGGTCGCCTCGGTCCGGCTGCCGCGCGCGGCCGGGCTGCATGTCTTCGCGCTGTCGGTACGGACCGCGACGCAGGGCTGGACGGGCAGCTGGGCGACGTCCACGGGCGGTTACGCCGCGGTGGGGCCCTGGACCGACCGGACGCTGCGGCTGGTGGTGCACACCTCGGCCGGCGGGCCCCGGGTGCGGGTGCGGTTCGACAACACGTTCGCGGCGGCTCCGGTGCGGATCGGGAGCGCGACGGTGGCGGTGCAGGCGTCGGGCGCGGCCTCGCGGGGCACTCCGGTGCCGCTGTCCTTCGGCGGTGCGGCGGGCGTGGAGATCCCGGCCGGCGCGCAGGCCTACAGCGATCCCCTCGGCTTCGCCGTGCCCGCGGACACCAACCTGCTGGTGAGCTTCCACCTGCCCGGCACGGTGGCGGCGGCGCCCGTGCACCGGCTCGCCCAGCAGCGGTCGTACGTCAGCGAGCCCGGCGACCACGCGGCGGACGGCTCGGCGGGGGCGTACACGTCCGTGATCAGCAGCTGGCCGCTGCTCGCCGGGGTCGACGTGGGCGGCGGGCCCGGGTCCGTGGTGCTGCTCGGGGACTCGATCACCGACGGCGACAGGTCCACGGTGGACGCGAACCGGCGCTGGCCCGACGTCCTGGCCGACCGGCTGCTCGCCCAGAACACCGTCCCGCGCTACGGCGTGCTGAACCAGGGCGTCTCGGGCAACCGCGTGGTCACCGACCGCTACCCCGGCGACGGGGTGTCCACGGACACCGCCGGGGTGAGCGCCCTGCACCGGTTCGACCGGGACGTCCTCGCCCAGCCGTCGGTACGTACGGCGGTCGTCTTCGAGGGCGTCAACGACCTGCGGTGGGACACCTCCGCGGAGCAGGTGATCGCCGGGCTGCGGGAGATCGCGGCGCGCGGGCACGCCCGGGGCGTGAGGATGCTCGCGGCGACGATCCTGCCCTGCGAGGGCGAGGCGCGGTGCACGGCCGCCGTCGACGCCGAGCGGGTCGCGGTCAACGAGTGGATCCGGGACGGCGAGGTCTTCGACGGCGTGCTCGACTTCGACGCGGTGGTGCGCGATCCGCAGCGGCCGTCCCGGATGCTGCCCGCGTACGACAGCGGGGACCATCTGCATCCGGGCGACGCGGGGCTGGCGGCCCTGGCGGAGTCGGTCGACCTGCGGCTGCTCCGGTCGTAGGGGGTGTTGTTCGGATCAGGCCCTAGGGCCTGTCGTTTGGATCAGGTCGCAGGGAAGTGACGGTGCTGTTCAGTGCCGGTG
>NZ_BMWC01000002.1 GCF_014651035.1 Streptomyces lomondensis | reverse complement strand
CCGATGGTACTGCAGGGGGGACCCTGTGGGAGAGTAGGACGCCGCCGAACAAATATTGAGGAAACCCCCGCATCATTTGATGCGGGGGTTTTCTGCGTTGTCTGATGCAATCTGGCCGTAATCATGTGTTGACATGTCCAGAACATGGCCCTACCTTCGAGGCGTCTGGAAAGCGCTTTCTATCGGAGGAGGTACCCCCATGAGATCGTCCTCGTTAACGCTTTCGCTCGTCCTCCTGCTGGGTGCGTTGGGTCTCGGTGGCCAGGCGACGGCCGCTGGGCCGGCGCCGTTGGCCGAGACGTCGCCCACCGGGTTCGCCGCCGTCAACGCGCTCGGGCAGAACGGCACGACCGGTGGGGCCGGGGGCGCCACGGTCACCGCCACCACGTCCGAGCAGTTCCTCGACTACATCGACACCGTGGGGCCGCTGACCATCAAGGTGCAGGGCACCATCAACATCACCAGCAAGCAGGGGGTCCGGCCCAACAAGACCATCGTGGGGGTCGGTTCGTCGGCCGTCATCAACGGTGGCGGGCTCGACTTCTACCGCTCGTACAACGTCATCGTGCGCAACATCAAGTTCACCAACGCCGAGGACGATGCCGTCAATATCGGCCAGCAGTCGCACCACATCTGGATCGACCACAACGAGTTCGTGGCTCCCGTCGACGGTGCCCTCGACATCAACCGGGCGGCCGAGTACGTCACCGTGTCCTGGAACTGGTTCAACAAGACCGACAAGAACATGCTGATCGGTCACTCGGACGGGAACGGCGGCCAGGACGCCGGGAAGCTGAAGGTGAGCATCCACCACAACTTCTTCGACGGGTCGAAGCAGCGGAACCCGCGGGTGCGGTTCGGTGAGCCGGTGCACGTGTACAACAACTACTACCGGAACAACGAGCTGTACGGGGTCGCGTCGACGATGAACGCCGGCGTGCTGGTCGAGGGGAACTACTTCGAGAACGTCCCCCATCCCTGCTACTCGGCCAGCGGGTACGCCGATTCCGGGCCCGGGCGGCTGGTGCAGCGCGGCAACCAGTTCGTCGGATCGGGGACGTGCGAGACCAACGGCAGCGTGACCGAGCCGCGGACCTTCTACCCGTACACGCTGGATCCGGTGGCCAACGTGCCCTCGCTGGTACGGGCCGGGGCCGGTGTCGGGAAGATCGGGGCCGTCTAAGGTCTGGTCATGCGATATGACCTCGTGATCTTCGACAACGACGGTGTCCTGGTGGACAGTGAGCGGATCTCCAACCGGCTGCTGGCCGCCTACCTCACCGAGCTCGGGCACCCGACGTCGTACGAGGACTCGATCCGGGAATACATGGGCTCCGCCATGCATCGTGTGCACGAACTCGTGGCGGAGCGCACCGGTCAGCGGCTGCCGGTGGATTTCGACGACGTGTTCCACGCGCGTGTCTTCGCGGCCTTCGAGCAGGAGTTGAAGCCGGTGGGCGGTGCCGTGGACGTCCTGGAGAAGCTCGCCGCCGACTCCGTGCCGTACTGCGTGGCCTCCTCCGGGAGTCATGAGCGGATTCGGGTGGGGCATCGGACGACCGGGCTGGACCGGTGGTTCGACGAGGGGCGGATCTTCAGTTCGCAGGACGTCGGGCGGGGGAAGCCGGCGCCCGACCTCTTCCTGTACGCCGCCGGGCGGATGGGGGTCGCGCCGGAGCGGTGCGTCGTCGTCGAGGACAGTCCGCTGGGGGTGCGGGCCGCGGTCGCGGCGGGGATGGACGTGTACGGGTTCACCGCCATGACGCCGGCCGAGCGGCTGGCCGGGGCCACCCGGCTCTTCTCCGACATGGGGGAGCTGGCCGACCTGCTGGCGTGAGTGAGCGCGGAAGCTGAGGAGAATTCATCTTTGGCTGGACCTACCCACGGGTAAGCCGGGGCACTACGCTCGCCGCCATGACTGATGTGCTGCGGCGCGGCAGGGCCTCGTTGGCGTTCAGCTTCTTGGTGCAGGGGGTCGCCTTCGCTCTGCTCGTGACGCGGATCCCGGCCATCCAGGACCGGTACGGGGTGTCGGACGCGCTGCTGCCCGCCTTTCTGGCCGCCGTGCCGATCCTGGCCGGGGTCGGGAGTGTGACCACCGGGCGGCTGGTGAAGCGGGTGCCGCCGAGCCGGCTGCTGCGGTGGTCCCAGCCCGTGGTGCTGCTGGCGCTGCTCGGGGTCGGGGCCGGGGAGCGGATGGTGGAACTGGGCGTCGCGCTCGCGGCGTTCGGGCTCGCCGTCGGGGTGCTGGACGCGTCGATGAACATGCTCGGGGTGAGCCTCCAGCGGTCGTACGGGCGCAGCATCATGCTCAGTTTCCACGCGGCCTACAGCCTGGGCGGGATCGTCGGGGCCTCGCTGGCGTGGGTCGGGGCGCACTGGGATCTGGCGTTGTGGGTGTCGTATCTGCCCGTGGTGGCGGTGCTGCTGCCGGCGGTGCTGGTGGGGAGCCGGTGGTACGTCGACGACCGGGGCGCGGCTCCGGCGGCGGAGGAGGCGGCAGCGGGCGGGGAGCAGGCCGTCGCGTTCAAGTGGCTGCTGCCGTTGTGTCTGGTGATGACGGTCGCCTATATCGGGGACTCGACCGTGTCCAACTGGAGTGCGAAGTACCTCCAGGACGTGCTCGGGGCTTCGGAGCAGATGGCGACGGTGCCGTACAACGTGTACATGGTCACCACGCTGCTGGGGCGGGCGATCGGGGACTTCGGGGTGCGGCGGTTCGGGGCCGTGGCGGTGGTGCGGGCCGGTGCGCTCGTGGCGGCGGGCGGGTTCGCGGTCGTGGCGGGGGCGCCGGGGGCGTGGGTGGGGATGCTCGGGTTCACGCTGCTGGGGCTGGGGTTGTGCGTGCTGGTGCCGCAGACGTTCGCGGCGGCCGGCAGGTTGTTCCCGGGGGCTTCGGATGCTGCCGTCGCGCGGCTGAATGTCTTCAATTATGTGGGGTTTTTGATCGGTTCGCCGTTGGTCGGTGCGCTCGGGGATGTGTGGAGTTACCGCGGGGCCATGCTCGTGCCGATGGTGTTGGTGCTGGTGACGCTGGTGTACGCCCGGTCGTTCGCCGCTCAACCGGACCGATACGGTGGCGGGCATGAGCGGCCGCGCACAGCTGATGTGGGACGAGGCAGTAACGGGCTATGACTTCGGTCCGGGCCATCCGATGGACCCGATCCGGCTCGCCCTGACCCGGAGGTTGGTCGACGCCTTCGGGCTCGACCGTGAGGTGGAGGTGGTCGCCGCGAGGGCGGCCGGGGAGTCGACGCTGCGGCTCGTCCACCGGGAGGACTACATCGCGGCGGTGAAGGCCGCGTCGGCGGATCCGGGGGCGGCGGACCAGTCGTACGGGCTGGGGACGATGGACGATCCGGCGTTCGCCGGGATGCACGAGGTGTCGGCGCTGATCGCCGGGCAGTCGGTGGGGGCGGCGGAGGCGGTGTGGCGGGGTGAGGTGCTGCACGCGGTGAACTTCGCGGGCGGGCTGCACCACGCGATGCCGGGCGGCGCGTCCGGGTTCTGCATCTACAACGACGCCTCGCTGGCCATCGCCCGGCTGCTGGAGCTCGGAGCCGAGCGGGTCGCGTACATCGACGTCGACGTGCATCACGGGGACGGGGTGCAGGCGGCGTTCTGGGACGACCCGCGGGTGCTGACGATCTCGCTGCACGAGCATCCGCGGACGCTGTTCCCGCAGACCGGGTGGCCGGAGGAGACCGGGGCGGACTCCGCGGAGGGCTCGGCGGTGAACGTGGCGCTGCCGGCCGGGACCGGGGACGCCGGGTGGCTGCGGGCGTTCCACGCGGTCGTGCCGGAGCTGATCGCGGACTTCCGGCCGCAGGTGCTGGTGACGCAGCACGGGGCCGACACGCACTTCGAGGATCCGCTCGCGCACCTGGCGGTGTCGCTGGACGCGCAGCGGGCGGTGCAGGTGGCCTGTCACGACCTGGCGCACGCGTACGCGGACGGGCGGTGGGTGGCCCTGGGCGGGGGCGGCTACGCGGTGGTGGACGTCGTACCGCGGTCGTGGACGCATCTGGTCGCGATCGCGGCGGGCCGGGCCGTCGAGCCCGAGGCGATGATCCCCGAGGGCTGGCGGCAGGAAGTGTTCGCGAGGACACGGCAGTTGGCCCCGGCGCGGATGACGGACGGGCGCTGGCCCGTCTCCTGGTCCGGCTGGGAGGAGGGCTACGACCCCGCCGACCGGCTCGACCAGGCGGTGCTGGCGGCCCGACGGGCGGTGTTCCCGCTGCGGGGGCTGCTGGCGTGAGGGGGCCGGCGTGAGGTCGGCTGGTGTGGGTGGCCCGGTGGTGAGGTCGGCTGGTGTGGGTGGCCCGGTGGTGAGGTCGGCTGGTGTGGGTGGCCCGGTGGTGAGGTCGGCCGGTGTGGGTGGCCCGGGTCGTGAGGTCGGCCGGTGTGAGTGGCTCGGTGTGAGGCCGGCCGTGCGAGTGGCCCGGTCGTGAGGCCGGCCGTACGCCGACCGTGCAGTGTTCGCCCGTTCCCGGGACATGTGGGGCGGTGGTCGCGGACGATCGCAAGGTGCTGACACCCGAAGCCCTTCGTGCGCACCTGGTCGGCGCACGGCTCGCCGGGACCGTGGCGACCTCGCGCGAGGAGAGCCTGCGCAGCTACCGGCTCTTCGCCGCCCGGGACCCCCGCGTCCTCCTCGGGCTCGACCCCGAAGATGCCTGGGAGCAGCCGGATCTGATCGAGTTGATGGCGGACAGGTGCGGGGTTTCGGCCGATTCCCGACGTACTTCCGGCCAGGACGTGATCGATCCGGAGCGGACCCTGGCCGCGCTGGACGCCTTCGCGGAACGTCTCGCCGAGGCCGCCCGGCGGGGCGCGCCCGTGCTCCTCGGCACCGGGCACCCCCACCGGCTGCTCGGTTTCTACGCCGCTCTGGCAGACGCGCTGTCGGCGGCGGGGTGTGCCGTCCTCACCCCCGCGCAGGGTCGCTGTGTCGACATAACGACCCGGTTCGGCCTACGCACGTACAACCTCGACTACGTACGAGGAGTCGCGCTGGTGCGGACCCCCGGCGCAAAACGCCCCGGTTGTGAGCCCGGCGCACATACGCACTCACCCCTCCCGATTCGTACCGTACTGGCCGCTGTCGCGGAGACCGGAGGGCCCCTCCCGGAGCTGGTGATCGGGGACCACGGATGGGTCTGCGGGGCAGGTCAGCTGGGGTTCGAGGCCATCGGGCCGGCCGATACGGACGACCCGGCGCCGTTCGTGGGGGAGGCCGAGGGGTCCGTGTCCGTCGTCGTTCCACTTGATGACGGCGTGCGGTCTGATTACTACCTGCCGCTTACCCGCTACGTACTCAATCGGGCGTGTCTGTCACAGTAGGCCGCCGATGGGTGCACCTCTTCCCCACTCGCATCACCCGCCCCTACATTGGGGAGTGAGCACGCAGCGACGAAGAGTCACCGGAAGGGGAAGCCGGTGGCCGTCGAGTGCGGAAGGTTCAGGTGTGTCATGGCTGCAGCTGGCGAGAGGCCTCTGAACGAGGTTCAGTTCCTTACCGTGGCGGAAGTCGCCTCGGTGATGCGAGTGTCGAAGATGACCGTGTACCGGTTGGTGCACAGCGGTCATCTGCCCGCGATCCGTGTGGGGCGGTCCTTCCGCGTCCCGGAGCAAGCGGTTCACGAGTACCTCCGCGAGAGTTACGTGGGGGTGGAAACCGCCTGACGGCTGGGGCGGGGTGGTCCCTCACAGGGCACTCGGGATCACCCTGGCCCCCTCGATTACGACCTCAGCGCTCGGGCGGGTAGGCTAGCCCCTCGTAGGTCGTGTGGGCCCATGGCGCCCAAACAACCGAGTGATGAGAAGTGAGCGAGGGTAGTCGTGGGCTCTGTTATCAAGAAGCGGCGCAAGCGGATGGCGAAGAAGAAGCACCGCAAGCTGCTCAAGCGCACGCGCGTTCAGCGTCGCAACAAGAAGTAAGTTCGCGACGCGGACACCGCGAGAGCGTTGCTGTGGCCCCCCACCCACTGGTGGGGGGCCACAGGTGTATCGGCTCGTACGTCCGGCTGCTTGTCGTCACTTCGCGCATCGGGCGGTCATCACAGCGCAACCCCGAACCGCTAAGTTGGCCACACGGGGGAACGCGGCGGGACAAGAGGTTCTGGAAGAAAGGCGCTGATCTTGGGCAAGGTCGTGCTCGTGACCGGAGTGGCCCGTCAGCTGGGGGGCCGGTTCGTGAGGCGGATCCAGCGTGATCCCGAGGTGGACCGGGTCGTCGCGGTGGACGCGGTGCCGCCCGAGCACCATCTGGGCGGGGCCGACTTCGTCCAGGCCGACATCCGGCAGCCCACGATCGCCCGCGTGCTCGCCGAGACGGGCGCCGACACGATCGTCCACCTGGACGTGACGGGCACGCCGCTGGGCAGCGGCAACCGGGCCTCCCAGAAGGAGACCAACGTCATCGGCACCATGCAGCTGCTCGGTGCCTGCCAGAAGTCCCCGGCCGTGCAGCGGCTGGTCGTGAAGTCCAGCACGAACGTCTACGGCTCCGCGCCCCGCGACCCGGCCGTCTTCACCGAGACGACCCCGCCGAAGTCCCTGCCCAGCGGCGGCTTCGCCAAGGACACCGTCGAGGTCGAGGGCTATGTGCGCGGCTTCGCCCGGCGCCGGCCCGACGTGGCGGTGTGCGTGCTGCGGTTCGCCAACATCCTCGGCCCCACCGCGGACACCCCGCTCGCCTCGTACTTCTCGCTGCCGGTCCTGCCGACCGTATTCGGCTACGACCCGCGGCTTCAGTTCGTCCACGAGGACGACGTGATCGAGGTGCTGCGCATCGCCTCGCACGAACCCCGGCGGGGCACCCTCAACAGCGGCACCTTCAACATCGCCGGCGACGGCGTACTGCTGCTCTCCCAGTGCTCCCGGCGCCTCGGGCGCCCCACCGTGCCCCTGCTGCTCCCGGCCGTCACCTGGGCCGGCTCGCTGGTGCGTACGCTGGGCATGACGGATTTCTCGCCCGAGCAGATCAGGCTGCTCACCCACGGCCGGGTCGTGGCCACGGGCCAGATGCGCGAGACGCTGGGATTCCAGCCCAAGTACACGACCGCGGAGACGTTCGCGGACTTCGCCCGCAGCCAGGGCCCCGGACTTCTTCCGCCCGAGGCCCTCGCGGGGGCCGTCGACCGGATCGCCGCGCTGCCCCTCGCGGGCGGCGGCCAGAGCCCGACGCAGAGCGCCGACTGAGGAGCGCATCAACGATGGCGGATGCCAAGGTCATTCCGTTCGACGACGACCGGTCCCGCGGGAGCGCCGTGCAGCGCCCCCAGCGGCGGCGGAGCGCGGGGAACCGGCGCCCGGGCACGGAGTCCGCGCCGGTCCGTGAGGTGCAGCCCCTGCCCACCAGGGCCGTTCCGCAGGATGATGTTCCCGTGACTTCTGAGGAACAGCCGCCGGAGCGGTCCCGGGACGGCGACGGCGGGCTGGAGCGGCGGATCGCGGGCGGCCTCGCCTTCCTGCGCCGCCGCCTCACCGGGGACTACGAGGTCGACGACTTCGGCTACGACGAGGAGCTGACCGACCAGGTCCTGATGTCCCTGCTGCGCCCGCTGTACGAGAAGTACTTCCGGGTCGAGGTGAAGGGCATCGAGAACATCCCGTCCGAGGGCGGCGCCCTGATCGTCGCCAACCACTCCGGGACGCTGCCGATGGACGGCCTGATGATGCAGGTCGCCGTGCACGACAACCACCCGGCGGGCCGGCATCTGCGCCTCCTCGCCGCGGACCTGGTGTTCATGCTGCCGGTGGTCAACGAACTGGCCCGCAAGCTCGGCCACACCCTGGCGTGCGCGGAGGACGCGGCTCGGCTGCTGGAGCAGGGCGAGCTGGTCGGGGTGATGCCGGAGGGCTTCAAGGGCCTCGGCAAGCCCTTCGCGGACCGCTACAAGCTCCAGCGCTTCGGCCGCGGCGGTTTCGTCTCGACGGCCCTGCGCTCCGGGACGCCGATCGTGCCCTGCTCGATCGTCGGGGCCGAGGAGATCTACCCGATGATCGGCAACGCCAAGACGGTCGCCCGGCTGCTGGGCTTCCCGTACTTCCCGATCACGCCCACGTTCCCATGGCTCGGGCCGCTCGGGGCGGTGCCGCTGCCGACCAAGTGGACGATCCAGTTCGGCGAGCCGATCCCGACGGACGGCTATCCGCCGGAGGCGGCCGAGGACCCGATGCTGATGTTCAACCTGACCGACCAGGTCCGGGAGCAGATCCAGCACACCCTGTACAAGCTGCTGGTGCAGCGGCGGTCGGTCTTCTTCTGATCCCTGCGACTTCGTGTCCTGACGACGATGGGGGCGCCCCTTGCCGAAGGGGCGCCCCCACTGTCGTACCGCCGCCGGCTAGTCGGCGTCCTCGCCGTCGATGCCCAGCCCGGGCAGCAGGTCCGGCAGGAGTGGCGGGAGTGTCACATCCGGCTCGGGGGCGGGTGTGGTGCCGTCCGCCGACGGGGAGGTGCTCGCGTCGCTGTCCTGCGGCGGGTCGAGCAGGCCGCCGGTGTTGCCGCCGAGCAGGCCGTCGCTGTCGGAGCCGGCCGAGCGGCTGGGACTGCCGCTTCCGGTGCCGCCCTTGTCGGTGCGGCCGCCGCCGCTGTCGCTGGGCTGGGCCGAGCGGTCGGTGGCGGAGGAGCCGGTGGAGGCCGACTCGGAGGCGCCCTGCCGCCGGCCGTCGCCGCCGCCCTGGGCCGGGGGCTCGGGCAGCAGGGACCGCAGCGGGGCGACGTCCTCCTCTATGGCGTCGAACACCGACGACACCTGCTCGCTGACGTCCCCGAGCTGGACGGGGAGCCGCTCGCGCAGTTCGCCCCAGGCCTCGCGGTGGGAGCGGGAGAACGCGGACAGGGCCTGGATGGGGCCGAGCGAGTCCGGGTCGCGCTCGTACGCCTCGCTGAGCAGCCGGTGGCCCTCGGACGCGTCGTGCCGCATGCCCGAAAGGGCTCGGCGGATCTCGCCCAGGGACTCGTGGTCCAGGGGGCCGCTGCGGCCGCGCTCCATCAGGCGCCGGGCTTCGCTGAGCCGTGTGGAGGCGTGGTCGAGGTAGACCAGGCCGCGCTCGTCCGCGCTGTCGGCCAGCCCGAGTTTGACGTCCTCGATGCCGCGCTTGAGGCCGTAGAGCGAGTCGCCGGGCAGGGCGTCGGAGCTGGCGGCGGCGACGCCGCCGAAGGCGCTCGCGGCCACACCCACGCTGAGCCCGCCCGCGGTGAGGCCCTTGGCCAGGCGGGAACGCGGCCGGAACTTCCTCAGCGAGCCCGCGCGGTGGGCGCCGCGGGCCCGGCTGGAGCGCTGCTCGGGGACCGCACGGTCCGTCGCCCCGCCTCCCGCGGTGCCCTCCTGGAGCATGGCCTCGAACGCGGCCACCAGCTGGGCCCGCTGGACGACCTTGACCTCCGGGTCGAGCTCCGGCTTGGGCAGCGCGCCGAGACCGGAGGCGAGCGCCAGCAGGCGTGCCCCTTCGGCCGGTTCCACGGCTGCCGGGGCCGGTGGCGATCCTTCGGACTGCTCGGCCGCCGTGCCCTGCTCGGACTGCTCCTCCAAGGCCTGGGCGAAGGCGTTCGCCCGCCGGTGCGCCGATACGTTCGCGATCACTGGCGGCACCTCCTCTCGTCATGACGGTCGACTCCCCAGGGGGTCCTGAGGGTTGCACGCCCTGACTACAACCACACGATCGAGTGATCGGAGTCGGCCAGGGGGTGACCACAGGGAGCCTGCATCCCGCACAACGAGCGGCTTGGCACTTGGGTTACGGACGGAGAACGATCGGATGGGGAAGTCAACGGACTTTCACGGAAAGTGAGTTGACCGTCGCCGAGGGTGCCGTCCGGTCAGCGGGCGTCTTCCGGGAGGAGCCGGGCGAGGGTGCGGACGGCCCGGTACTGGAGGGTCTTGATGGCGCCCTCGTTCTTGCCCATGACACGGGCGGTCTCGGCGACCGAGAGGCCCTGGAGGAAGCGGAGCGTCACGCACTCCTGCTGCTGGGGGTTGAGTCGCCGCACCGCGTCGAGCAGGGCGGCGTTGGAGAGGGACTCCAGGACGGAGTCCTCGGGGGAGCGCTCGACCTCGTTGGCGTCGAGCATCTCGCCGGTGGTGACCTCCAGCCGGAAGCGGCTGGACTTGAAGTGGTCCGCGACCAGGTTGCGGGCGATGGTGACGAGCCAGGCGCCGAAGTCACGGCCCTGCCAGGTGAAGGTGCCGATGCGGCGCAGGGCACGCAGAAAGGTCTCGCTCGTGAGGTCCTCGGCGGTCGCCTTCCCTCCCACTCGGTAGTAGATGTAGCGGTACACGGTGTCGCTGTACTGGTCGTAGAGGCGCCCGAAGGCGTCGGCCTCGCCGGCCTGGGCACGCTCCACGAGGTCCATCATCCGGGCGCTGTCGCTGTCCGCCGCCGGACGGCGGGCGGTGGCCGCCCCGGACGGGCGGCCTCGTCTGCCGACCGCGGCGCTGCCGTCGGCCAGTGCGTAGCACGGGCCGACGGGCGCGGCGGTGGCGAATGCGGGGACGGCGTACGCGGTGGGGACGAAGCCGCGCAACAGGTCCAGGACCGTTGCGCGCAGCGTAGCCAGGCCCGAGGCGTCAACCCCGACGTGTGGGTACACGGGACTCCCAGAGGCAGAGCTTCCATCACGTGCAGTGCGGGACCTTTCACCCGTCGTAGCGACGGAGGGGTACCGGTTTGCGTCTGAGGAGAATAACGCTTCGTGCAGGTGCTGCTACACCGAGTTGCTCAAATCATCGATTGCGTCGCTTCCGTAACCGATTGACACCGCATCAAGTGCCGATGGATGAACGGTTGTTGATCGGAAAGGTTCGTATTGCGGCTGAGTCCAGGGCGTGTTGTGGCCGTGTGCAGCCAAGAGGACTGGATACGAGGTTGTGGGGGTACGCCAGTTGGATTTACGGGGTTTGTCATCCCGTAAACGAAGGTGTCCCGCTTTGATCGTGTGGTCAGCGGCGCCGACGGTGCAGGGCGATGGCGGCAGCCGTGCCGCCGGCCACCGCGCCGACGCCCGCGGCGGCCGGGATGCCGACCTTGGCGGCCTTGCGGCCGGTGCGGTAGTCGCGCAGGCGCCAGTCCAGTTCGCGGGCGTGCTTGCGCAGCTTGGAGTCCGGGTTGATGGCGTAGGGGTGGCCCACCAGGGAGAGCATCGGGATGTCGTTGTGCGAGTCGCTGTAGGCGGCGCAGCGGCCGAGGTCCAGGCCCTCCGCCGCGGCCAGGGCGCGGACGGCCTCGGCCTTCGCGGGGCCGTGCAGCGGCTCGCCGACCAGCTTGCCGGTGTAGACGCCGTCGACCGACTCGGCGACCGTGCCGAGGGCGCCGGTCAGGCCCAGGCGGCGGGCGATGACCTGGGCGATCTCGACCGGGGCGGCCGTGACCAGCCACACCTTCTGGCCCGCGTCCAGGTGGGCCTGGGCGAGGGCGCGGGTGCCGGGCCAGATGCGCTCGGCCATGTACTCGTCGTAGATCTCCTCGCCGATCGACTGGAGCTCGGCGACACGGTGGCCCTTGACGATGGAGAGGGCCGACTCGCGGGCCTCCTGCATGTGCTCGGGGTCCTCGACCCCGGCCAGCCGGAACCAGGCCTGCTGCCAGGCGAACCGGGCGAGGTCGCGGGTCTCGAAGAACTTCCGTTTGTACAGGCCGCGCCCGAAGTGGAAGATCGCGGCACCCTGCATGACGGTGTTGTCCAGGTCGAAGAAGGCGGCGGCCCGGTCGTCGCCGTGGACCGGGAACTGCGGTTCCTCGGTCGCGCCGGCAGCCTCCTGTGAGGACTTGCGTGCTGCCTCCGCCGAGGCCTCGCCTGCCAAAACGCTCCGCGCCGTGGCGGAGCGCCTACGGGGAGTGAGCCATCCTAGAGCGGCCATGGCGTGAGCATAGCCAGTTTGCTCGGGGGTTCCGGAGTCGCGAGGTTTGAAGCCTGTGAACTCTCGGCAAGCGTGTCGTTAAAGATGCCGCTCGGGACGGACCCGGTCGGCGTGTCCCCTGGCCGTTCGCGGGGGTTCCCCTCGCCGCGTGGCGCGCGACAATGGCCGACATGAGCCCTCTCTTCCGTCGCAGGCCCCCTCGGGACCGGCTCGTCACCCTGATCCGCAAGCCGGGCTGTCATCTCTGTGATGACGCGCAGGTCGTTGTGGAGAAGGTGTGCGGTGATCTGGGAGTCCCCTGGGAGCAGAAGGACATCACCGAGGATCGGGAACTGCACGACCAGTACTGGGAGCAGATCCCGGTCGTGCTGGTGGACGGCAGGCAGCACACGTTCTGGCGCGTGAACGAGGGCCGCCTGCGCAAGGCGCTGACCGACTGACCCCGCCGGTGGGACGACTGACCGAGCAGTCCAAAGCGGCCCCCAAAGTCGCTTAGGATCGACGGCGACTTGGTCTCGGGGGCGGGATTCACTGAGGAAGTGTGTTGTTTTGCCCCCAGAAGGCAAGGAACGGCGGCGCGTATGCGCCGGTTCCCCAGGCGTGCGCCGGGGGCGCGTGAGCCCGGTCACGTTGGGCGGGCAAAACGGACACCATCTTTGTGCACGCGTTCACAAAGACATAGCCTGCTTTCGACGGGGCGGTCATGTAGGGACGTATGACCGCCTACAGCCCCGCTCTACCCGCAGGAGCACCGTGGCAACTGGCCGAACTCACCGACCGGCGACCCGCAGCCGAGGGATTCCCGAGGCCACCGTCGCCCGGCTTCCGCTGTACCTCCGCGCGCTGACCGCACTGTCGGAGCGCTCGGTCCCCACGGTCTCCTCCGAGGAGCTCGCGGCCGCGGCGGGGGTCAACTCCGCCAAGCTGCGCAAGGACTTCTCGTACCTCGGGTCGTACGGCACGAGGGGTGTCGGCTACGACGTCGAGTATCTCGTCTACCAGATCTCCCGCGAACTGGGGCTCACCCAGGACTGGCCGGTCGTGATCGTCGGTATCGGAAACCTCGGCGCCGCCCTCGCCAACTACGGCGGGTTCGCCTCCCGCGGCTTCCGCGTCGCCGCGCTGATCGACGCCGACCCGGCCATGGCGGGCAAGCCCGTCGCCGGCATTCCCGTGCAGCACTCCGACGACCTGGAGAAGATCATCCAGGACAACGGCGTGTCGATCGGTGTCATCGCCACTCCCGCCGGTGCCGCCCAGCAGGTCTGCGACCGGCTCGTGGCCGCCGGTGTCACCTCCATCCTGAACTTCGCGCCGACCGTGCTGTCCGTCCCGGACGGCGTCGACGTGCGCAAGGTCGACCTCTCCATCGAGCTGCAGATCCTCGCCTTCCACGAGCAGCGCAAGGCTGGCGAGGAGGCCGCGAGCGGCGACGGCGCCCTGCCCACGGCCGCCGCCCGCAGCGAGTCCGCCGACCAGGGGCCTGACGGGGACATGCCCGCCGTGATGCCGGCATGAGCCTCCTCGTCGTCGGACTCAGCCACCGCAGCGCCCCGGTCAGCGTCCTGGAGCGGGCCTCGCTGAACGCGGACGCGCAGGTCAAGCTGCTCCAGGACACGGTCGCCGCCGAGCCGGCCGCCGAGGCCGCGCTGCTCGCCACCTGCAACCGCATCGAGCTCTACGCCGACGTGGACAAGTTCCACGCCGGTGTCGCCGAGCTGTCCACGCTGCTCGCCCAGCACAGCGGGGTCGGCCTGGAGGAGCTCACTCCATATCTCTACGTGCACTACGAGGACCGGGCCGTCCACCACCTCTTCTCGGTGGCCTGCGGGCTGGACTCGATGGTCGTCGGCGAGGGGCAGATCCTCGGCCAGATCAAGGACTCCCTGGCCCGGGCGCAGGAGCTGCACTCCGCGGGCCGGCTGCTGAACGACCTGTTCCAGCAGGCCCTGCGGGTCGGCAAGCGCGCCCACTCCGAGACCGGCATCGACCGCGCCGGCCAGTCCCTGGTCACCTTCGGCCTGGAGCAGCTGGCCCGCGGCGGCGACGTCCAGGAATGGGCCCGGGGCAAGAAGGCCCTGGTCATCGGTGCCGGGTCGATGTCCTCCCTGGCCGCGGCCACGCTCGCGCGGGCCGGTGTCGCCGAGGTCGTCGTCGCCAACCGCACCTTCGACCGTGCCGAGCGGCTCGCCCAGATCCTCAGCGAGGGCGACGACACGGACGTGCTGGCCCGCGCGGTACCGATGGAGTCGGTGCCGGCCGAGCTGACACGTGCCGACGTCGCCGTCTCCTGCACCGGCGCGACCGGCCTGGTCCTGACCGCCGAGTCCGTCGCGGCCGCGGTCGAGGGCCGTACGCCCGCGCCGTCCGCAGGGATCGGTAGCGACGGACCGGCGGCGCCGGGCGGCGGCTCCGGCCGTACGGCCGGGCCGGACACGCGGCAGGGCGGTCCGTCGGCCACCAGCCTCGGCAGCGAGGACGGCTGCCCGCTGGACCTCTCCGCGGTGCAGGGCACCGCCGGATTCTCCGTACTGGGCGAGGCGGCCGTGGCCGGGATGGCCGCGGCGGACCTGGAGCAGCACGCGGCGTGGGTCGACAACGGCACGGCGGGCGGCGCCCAGCGCGGCGCGGGCCCCCGGCCGGGAGCTGCCGGCCCCCTCGACCCGGCCGCGGACACCGACGCCATCGCCGCGCTCGCCGCGACCGTCGCCACCGTCGGGCGGATCCCCGAGCGGCGTCGGCCCGAGCCGGTCGAGGAGCCGCGGCGGCCCGAGCCCGTGCTCTTCCTGCTCGACCTGGCGATGCCGCGCGACATAGACGCGGCCGTGCACCGGCTGGCCGGGGTGCGGCTGGTGGACATCGAATCTCTGGCGGAGGCATCCGCGGGCGCTCCGATGGCTGCCGATGTGGACCAGGTCCGGCGTATCGTCTCCGACGAGGTCGCGGCCTTCGGGGCAGCCCAGCGGGCCGCGCACATCACACCGACCGTGGTCGCCCTGCGCACCATGGCCGCCGACGTCGTGGCCAGCGAGATCGCCCGGCTGGACGGGCGACTGCCCGGCCTCGACGACAAGCACCGCGCGGAGATCACCCAGACCGTGCGGCGTGTGGTCGACAAGCTGCTGCACGCGCCGACCGTGCGGGTCAAGCAGCTCGCGGCCGAACCCGGCGGCGCCGGGTACGCGGACGCGCTGCGGACCCTGTTCGACCTCGACCCCGAGACGGTGGCCGCCGTCTCCCGGGCCGAGGACAGCACCACCCAGAGAGACCGAGGCCCGGCATGACTGACAAGGCGCTGAGGCTCGGCACCCGGCGGAGCAGGCTCGCCATGGCCCAGTCCGGGCAGGTGGCCGAGGCCGTGAGCCGGGTGACCGGGCGGCCCGTGGAGCTCGTCGAGATCACCACGTACGGCGACGTCTCGCGCGAGGCGCTCGCGCAGATCGGCGGCACGGGCGTGTTCGTGACCGCCCTGCGCGACGCGCTGCTCAAGGGCGAGGTCGACTTCGCGGTGCACTCGCTGAAGGACCTGCCGACCACACAGCCCGACGAACTGGTCGTGGCCGCCGTGCCCGTGCGGGAGGACCCGCGGGACGTGATCGTCGCCCGGGACGCGCTGAAGTTCACCGACCTGCCCTCCGGGGCGCGCATCGGCACCGGTTCGCCGCGCCGCATGGCCCAGCTCAACGCGTACGCGCGCAGCCACGGCCTGGACATAGCGACGGTCCCGATCCGCGGCAACGTAGACACCCGGATCGGATACGTGCGGGGCGGTGAGCTCGACGCCGTCGTGCTGGCCGCCGCCGGACTGAACCGGATCGGCCGGGGTGACGAGGTGACCGACTTCCTGTCGGTCGACACGGTTTTGCCCGCCCCCGGCCAGGGGGCCCTGGCGGTCGAGTGCACCGCGGGCAACGCGGACCTCGTCGCCGCGCTCGCCGAACTCGACGACCCGTTCACGCGGGTCGCCGTGACGGCCGAGCGGTCACTGCTCGCCGCCCTGGAGGCCGGTTGCAGCGCTCCCGTGGGCGCGCTGGCCGACCTTTTGGCCGACGGGCAGGTTGTCAAGGAAATGCGCCTGCGCGGCGTCGTCGGCACCACCGACGGCACGCGCATGGTGCAGTTGTCCACCACCGGTCCCGTGCCCGAGACGCATGACGGGGCAACGGCGCTCGGTCGCGCACTCGCGGCCGAGATGCTCGCCCAGGGCGCGGCCGGTCTGATGGGGGAGCGAGCACATTGAGCCCCACCACCCTTTCCGCCGGTCCTGAACACGGGCACGTCACCTTCCTGGGTGCCGGACCCGGAGATCCGGGACTGCTTACTCTGCGCGCCGTCGAGGCGCTGGCGAACGCGGACGTCCTCGTCGCCGAGCACGAGGTGCTCGACGTCGTACGTCAGCACGCCAGGCAGGGCGTCTCCGAGGTGCACACGGACGCGGATCCTTCCCAGGAGCCGACTCCGGGCACAGGGACGCCCCAGCTGACGGTAGTTGACGGTACGTCAACCACCGTGGCCGTCCCCGCGGTGCGGGATGCCGCACATCTTGTCATGGAGGCCGCGCGGGGCGGCAGGCGGGTCGTGCGTGCGGTGTCCGGTGACCCGGGCCTCGACACGTACGCCGCCGAGGAGATGCTGGCGTGCGCCGCCGCCGGGGTGCCCTTCGAGGTCGTCCCCGGCATCGCGAGCGCGGTCGGCGTGCCCGCGTACGCCGGTGTGCCGCTGCGGGACGCGCAGGGCGCGGACGTGCGGTTCGTGGACGCGCGGACGGCGTCGGACCGGTGCTGG
This sequence comes from Streptomyces lomondensis, assembly GCF_014651035.1. Taxonomy (GTDB): domain Bacteria; phylum Actinomycetota; class Actinomycetes; order Streptomycetales; family Streptomycetaceae; genus Streptomyces; species Streptomyces lomondensis. The sequence continues at coordinate 888,177 of NZ_BMWC01000002.1, read as the reverse complement.
ACGGAGGTCGGGGCCTCGGACGGCACGGTCGTCGTGTCCACGACGCTGGACTCCGTCGCGGCGGCGGCCGGCGAGCTCGTCTCCGCGGGCCGCAAGCCGGACACCCCGATGACGGTCACCGTCGCCGGTACGACCACCCGGCAGCGCACCTGGACCGCCACCCTCGGCACGATCGCGCAGACGCTGAAGCAGGCCAAGGTGCTGCCCTCGCCTGAGGGCGGCCGGCCGGTGATAGCCGTGGTCGGTGAGCGTTCCGCCGCCGCCCAGCGCGACCAGCTCGCGTGGTTCGAGTCCAAGCCGCTGTTCGGCTGGAAGGTGCTCGTGCCGCGCACGAAGGAGCAGGCGGTGTCGCTCTCCGACCAGCTGCGGTCGTACGGGGCCGTGCCGCACGAGGTGCCGACCATCGCCGTCGAGCCGCCGCGTACGCCCCAGCAGATGGAGCGCGCGGTCAAGGGCCTGGTCACGGGCCGCTACGAGTGGATCGCCTTCACCTCGGTGAACGCGGTCAAGGCCGTGCGGGAGAAGTTCGAGGAGTACGGGCTCGACGCGCGTGCCTTCGCGGGCATCAAGGTCGCGGCCGTCGGCGAGCAGACCGCCAAGGCGCTGATCGCCTTCGGCGTGAAGCCGGACCTGGTGCCGAGCGGGGAGCAGTCGGCCGCCGGGCTGCTGGAGGACTGGCCGCCGTACGACCCGGTGTTCGACCCGATCGACAGAGTCTTCCTGCCGCGTGCCGACATCGCCACGGAGACGCTGGTCGCCGGGCTGATCGAGCTGGGCTGGGAGGTCGACGACGTCACGGCCTACCGGACCGTGCGGGCCTCGCCGCCGCCGGCGGAGACCCGCGAGGCGATCAAGGGCGGCGGCTTCGACGCCGTGCTGTTCACGTCGTCCTCGACGGTGCGGAACCTTGTGGGCATCGCCGGCAAGCCGCACAACGTCACCGTCATCGCCTGTATCGGCCCGGCCACGGCCAAGACCGCCGAGGAACACGGGCTGCGGGTGGACGTCATGGCGCCCGAGCCGTCCGTGCTCAAGCTGGCGGAGGCCCTGGCCGACTTCGGCGCGAAGCGGCGGGCCGCGGCCCTGGAGGCCGGGGATCCGGTGACGCGGCCGAGTGAGAGGCGGCCGGGGGCGCGGCGGCGGCGTTCGACGACCTGAGCGTCGGCGAAGGTGTGGGCTGCGGCTACGCGGGCGTCACCGCGTGGCCGTAGCGCAGGAGGTTGGTCGGGTCGTAGGTGGCCTTGTCGTGGCGTAGGCGTTCGTAGACCTCCGTGGTCCAGGCGCGGGCGCGGTCCTGTTCGTCGCCCGGGGTGCCGTGGATGTTGACCATGGTGCGGCCGGTGCCGTAGGGGGCCATGGCCGTGTAGAGCTGCTGTGTCGCCTGTTCGATGGCTTCGGCGGCGGGTGGTGCGGCCAGGACGCCGACCGAGTCCAGGAAGTACAGCGCGTCGCGGGAGCAGACGGCGTCCTCGACGGGGGACGGGCGGGACATCGCGCCGCCCATGTGGCGCAGCTCGACCATCAGCAGGGGGAAGTCGGCGCCGGCCGTGGGGCCGGCCTGCTCCAGGAACGTGCGGATTGCGTCGGGGGGCAGGTCGCGCAGCAGGAGGCAGGACTCCCTGGCGGGGAGCGGGTCCTGGGGGTCCATGTGGATGCGGTCCAGCGCCGCGTGCTCCATGACCTCGACCGTGTCGACGGCCACGGGGGCCGCCGCGCGGATCGGGGCGATCAGTGCCTCGCCCTCGGCCGGATCCCCGGGCCAGGCGATCGCGACACGGGCCCAGAAGCCGCCGCGCAGGGGTTCGGGGATCTGCGGGATGGGCGGCAGGCGCAGGATCGTGAACGCGCTGCACATCTCGTCCGGGACGGTGCGGGTCCAGTCCACCCAGGCCCGGAGCAGGGCCTCCGTGTGCTCGCCGGCGCAGTACACGCCGCCGCCGTAGAGGTGGGGCAGGGGGAGCAGCTCGGTGACGAGCGAGGTGACGATGCCTACGTTGCCCTTGCCGCCGCGCAGTGCCCAGAACAGTTCCGGCTCGTGCTGGGGGTCCGTCTCGCGCAGGTGGCCGTCCGGGGTGACGACCTGGAAGGAGCGGACGAGGTCGGCGGCGTAGCCGTAGGCGCGGCCGAGGACGGGGAGTCCGCCGCCGAGGGTGTAGCCGATGACGCCCGCGTCCGTGGAGGTGCCGCACAGGCCCGCGAGGCCGTGGGGGGCGGCCGCGGCCATGACGTGGCTCCACTTCGCGCCCGCGGCGATGGTGGCGGTGCGGGTGGTGGGGTCGACCCGTACGTCCGTCATGCGGGCGGTGTTGAGCAGCAGGCCCTGCTCGATGGGGAAGTTCGCGCCGTGGCCGGTGGCCTGGACGGCGACGGGGGTGCCGGTGGCTCTGGCCCAGCGCATGGCGGTGACGATGTCGTCGGCGCCGGTGGCTCCTATGACGACGTCGGGGGTGTGGAGGGCGGCGAGGTTGAAGCCGGTGACCTCGTCGGCGTAGGCGGGGTCGCCGGGGCGTAGGACCGGGCCGTGGATTTCTGACAGGGCGAAGAGGTCGGGGGTGTGGTGGGGGGCGGTCATCGCGTCCTCCGTGGGGGCGGGTACGGAGGGACGGCGGCGGCGGGGTCTTTTCGGCCGTCGGGGTCCATGTCCTTGTCGTTGTTGTCTTCAGGATGGACCTGGGGGGTGGTGGGCGCAGCTGGGGCAGCCGACATCGCGTCGGCATCGGCGTGCAGGGGGCGGGCGTAGCGTAGAGGGCATGACGACGTACGGATCTTTTCCCGGTGCGCGGCCGCGGCGTTTGCGGAGTAATCCCGTCATGCGTCGGATGGTCGCCGAGACCAGGCTGCACCCCGCCGACCTCATCCTTCCGGCCTTCGTGCGCGAGGGCGTCAGCGAGCCGGTGCCGATCGCGGCGATGCCCGGGGTCGTGCAGCACACGCGGGACAGCCTGAAGAAGGCGGCCGCGGAGGCGGTGGCGGCCGGGGTCTCCGGGATCATGCTGTTCGGTGTGCCGGAGGAGTCCAAGAAGGACGCGCTCGGGACGCCGGGGACCGATCCGGACGGGATTCTCCAGGTCGCCATCCGGGACGTGCGGGCCGAGGTCGGGGACGATCTGCTCGTCATGTCCGATCTGTGCCTGGACGAGACGACCGATCACGGGCACTGCGGCGTGCTCGACGCGCAGGGGCGGGTCGACAACGACGCGACCCTGGAGCGGTACGCCGAGATGGCCCAGGTGCAGGCCGACGCCGGCGCCCATGTGGTCGGGCCCAGCGGGATGATGGACGGGCAGGTCGGGGTCGTCCGCGACGCCCTCGATCAGATCGGGCGGGAGGACGTCGCCATCCTCGCCTACACCGTCAAGTACGCCTCCGCGTTCTACGGGCCCTTCCGGGAGGCCGTCGCCTCGTCCCTGCAGGGGGACCGGAAGACCTACCAGCAGGATCCCGCGAACGCGCGCGAGTCCCTGCGCGAGCTGGCCCTCGACCTGGAGGAGGGCGCCGACATGGTGATGGTCAAGCCGGCCGGGCCCTACCTGGACATCCTCGCCCGGGTCGCGGACGCCGTGGACGTGCCGGTCGTCGCCTACCAGATCTCCGGCGAGTACTCGATGATCGAGGCCGCCGCCGAGAAGGGCTGGATCGACCGGGACCGGGCGATCATGGAGGCCCTGACCGGGATCCGGCGGGCCGGCGCGCGGAACATCCTCACCTACTGGGCCACCGAAGTGGCCCAGAAGCTGCGCTAGTCGGGGGAGGGCACCTTCAAGTTCCCTGGGGCGTTAGGTTGTTGACCGTCGGAGTGGTTGCTGATTGAACCACCTACTCTTCAGGGAGACGCCCATGTCCGGTGACGCCCTCAGCCAGGACCTCGCCGAGCTGCGGAGGAGGATCGACAGCAGCAAGGCGCACCCGGCGCGGGTCTACGACGTCTTCCTCGGCGGCAAGGACCACTATCCGGCGGACCGGGACGCCGCTGCCGCCGCGCTCGCCGCGAACCCGCGCGGGTACCTCGACGTGCGGCACAACCGCGACTTCCTGCGCCGCGCGGTGACCACGCTGGTGGAGCAGGACGGCATCCGGCAGTTCCTCGACATCGGTACGGGACTGCCGACCGCCGAGAACGTGCACCAGATCGCGCAGCGGACCGCGCCCGACACGCGGGTCGTCTACGTCGACAACGACCCGGTCGTGCTCGCGCACGCCCGCGCCCTGCTCACCAGCGGGCCCGAGGGGCGCACGGACTACATCGACGCCGATCTGCGGGACCCGGCCGGCATCCTCGAACAGGCCGCCAAGACCCTGGACTTCGACCGGCCGGTCGCGCTGTGCCTGGTGGCGATCCTGCACTTCGTCGAGGACGGGGAGGCGTACCCGCTGGTGCGCGAGCTGCTCGACGCGCTGCCCGCCGGCAGCCGGCTGGTGCTCAGCCACCTCACCGAGGACCTGAACCCCGAGAACATCCGCGCGGTCCAGCGGACGTACACCGAGCGGGGGTTCACCTTCGTGCTGCGGTCCCGGGCGGAGGTCGAGCGGTTCTTCACGGAGAACCGGCTGGAGATCGCCGACCCGGGGATCGTCCCCGCGCACCGCTGGCGGCCCGACCACGCGGCCCCCGTCCCCGAGCAGCCCGATGAGTCCTTCCTCGCCGGCCTCGACGACATCGAGAAGGTCCGCTACCGCGACATCAACGACGTGACGGACGCGGACATCAACGTGTACGCCGCGATCGGGGCCAAGGGCTGAACGAGGGGTTGGGCGAGGGCTGAGCGAGGGCTGAGCGAGGGGCGCCTGTGGGCGTCCGCCCGGCCGTTCCCCCCGGGGCTGTCCGGATCCCGGAATATTCTTGTAGGCGGCACGTATTTCCCTAGGCTGCGGCGCACGAGCCGTCCCGCAGCCGAAGGAGCCGTGCCATGACCGTCACCGAGCCCACGCCCACGCCCACCCGCTCTCCCGCGCCGCGGCTCGCCGCGCGGGCGCGCTCGGTCGGCGGCTCTCCCGTGCGGGACATCCTCGCCGTCACCGCCCGCCCCGAGGTGATCAACTTCGCGGGCGGGCTGCCAGCGCCGGAGCTGTTCGACGCCGAGGCCATCGCGGCCGCGTACCGGGCGGTGCTCACCGAGGTGCCCGCGCGGGCGTTGCAGTACTCCACGACCGAGGGCGAGCCCGGGCTGCGAGCCGCGCTGGCCGCCCGCACCACCGAGCGCGGCCTGCCGACCGGCCCCGACGACCTGCTCGTCACCACCGGCTCCCAGCAGGCCCTCTCCCTCCTGGCCACCGCGCTGCTCGAACCCGGGGACACCGTCCTCGTCGAGAACCCCTGCTATCTGGCCGCACTTCAGGCCTTCGGCTTCGCCGGAGCGCGCGTCGTGGCGGTGCCCGGCGACGAGCACGGCCTCGACCCCGAGGCGCTGGCGGACCTGGTGGTGCGCGAGCGGCCCAAGCTGCTCTACACCGTGCCGACCTTCCAGAACCCCACCGGCCGGACGCTGCCCGCCGGCCGGCGCGCCGCGGTGGCCTCCGTCGCCGCCCGGCACGGGCTGTGGATCGTCGAGGACGACCCCTACGGGGAGCTTCGCTACGACGGCGACCGCGTGCCGTGGATCGCCTCCCACCCCGGCGCCGAGGACCGTACGGCGCTGCTCGGCAGCTTCTCCAAGGTGATGGCGCCCGGACTGCGGCTGGGCTGGCTGCGCGCGCCCGGGGAGCTGCGGCGCGCCTGTGCCGTCGCCAAGCAGGCCGCCGACCTGCACACCCCGACCGTCAACCAGCTCGCCGCGGCCCGGTACCTGGCCGACAGCGACCTGGACGCCCACATCACGCGCGTCGCCCGCGTCTACCGCGAACGCCGCGACGCCATGCTCGCGGGGCTGGCCGGGGCGCTGCCCGAGGGGTCGGTCTGGACCCGCCCCGAGGGCGGCATGTTCCTCTGGGCGAGCCTGCCGGAGCCGTACGACACGACGGCCCTGTTGCCGCAGGTGGTGCGGCACGACGTGGCGTACGTCCCCGGCGTCCCCTTCTACGCCGGCACGCCCGACCGCACGACCCTGCGGCTGTGCTTCGTGACGCAGGCGCCGCAGGAGATCGGGGAGGGGCTGCGCAGGCTCGGGGAGGGTCTGCGGGGCGCGGCTCCCCGGGCCTAGGGGGGCGCCGGCTCCTGGGAGGAGGAGTTCGGCATCACCCCGGTCCGTCTAGTCCCACCAGAAGTGCCAGGTCGGCCGGTCGAGGATCTGGTGCGCGGCGTAGGCCTCGATGGTCGGGTCGCTGCCCTGGCCTATGGTGGCCGGGCAGAACGCGAAGTGCTCGGCGGCGAGGGCCTCCGCGTCGGTCACGGTGGTGGGCGGGGCGGCGACCGACACCAGCAGGTGATCGAAGCCGAGCGCGACGACCCGGATGCCGAAGCGGTCCTCCCAGGAGCGCAGCACCGCGCTGAGCCGGGCCGTGTCGCCCTCGTGGTTCGCCGGGCCCGTCCAGCCGATCGCCGTGGGGATGTCGGCGCTGCGGCGGGCCGGGACGAGGGCGAGGTGCGGGGCCTTGAGCGGGCCGCCGTCGGAGAGCAGGGAGTCCGCGATGCCCGCCGCCACCGCGTCCGGGTCCCGGTCCTGCGGGAGGTCGCCGGCCGGTCCGGGCCAGGCGTCGCCCTCCGCGGCGTACTCCTCCCAGTACTCCGCCAGGACCTCCTCGGCGTCGTGGTCCCCGGGGTACGACACCGCGCCGGGCGCCAACTCCCAGCGGTCCGGGCCCCCATGGCCGTCCCCCACGTCGAGGACGACCGGCAGCAGTCCCGTACGGCGGGCCGGCTCCAGCGCCGTCCAGCCGCCCGGCACGGCCCGCTCGTCCGCGCACCACAGCAACGGCTCGTGCCAGGGGCCCTCGTCGGTCGTGTCCACGAGCGCCCCGGCGGGGAGGTGCAGTCCGAGCGCGCGTCCGCTCGGGTCCGCCGCCAGCGTCGGCAGGGGGTTCGGAAGTGTCGCCATGGTGGTGACTGTAGAGCCGGCCACTGACAAACGGTCCGGCCGGGCGATGGGACGGGCGGGGACACCCATCCGACAGGGGACACCGATCCGACAGGGGACACGTCCTGACCTAATTGCCTCCTACGCTCCTTCCATGACCACTTCCTCGGAGAAGACGGACCTGCTGGAGGCGTTCGCGGAGCAGCGGGAGTTGCTGCTGATCACCGTGCGCGGACTGACCGACGCGCAGGCCGCCCGGCGTACGACCGTGAGCGAACTGACCCTCGGCGGGATCGTGAAGCACCTCGCGCAGGGAGAGGAGGTGTGGACGCAGCTCATGGTCAAGGGCGACGGTGAACTGCCCGACGGCATGCTCGACATGGGGCAGTACCGCATGGCCGAGGGCGACACCCTCCCCGCCCTCCTGGAGCGCTACGCGGCGGCCGCCCGGGCGACCGGGGAAGCCGTGGCCGGGCTGCCGGACCTGGACCACAGCGTGCCCCTGCCGAAGACGCCCTGGTCGCCGCCCGAGCCCGGGTCCTGGTCCGTGCGCCGGATCCTGCTGCACCTGATCAGGGAGACCGCCCAGCACGCCGGGCACGCGGACATCATCCGGGAGGCCCTGGACGGCGCGAACAGCACGGCCCAGCGCTGACCGGCCTCCCGCGACGACACCGAGGGCGGCACCCCACAGGGGGTGCCGCCCTCGGCCTGTCACGACAGGGCGGTATCAGAGCCGCTCGGGCGTCCGGATGCCCAGCAAAGCCATGCCCTGGTGGAGCGTGCGGGCCGTGACGTCGCAGAGGAACAGGCGGTTCTCGATCTGCTCGGGCGACTCGGCCTTCAGCACCGGGCACTTGTCGTAGAACGCCGTGAAGAGCGACGCCAACTGGTACAGGTACGCCGTCAGCTTGTGCGGGGCGTACTCCGCCGCCGCCTCCGCGACCGTCGCCGCGAACGCGTCCACGTGCAGGCCGAGCGCCCGCTCCGCCGCGTGCAGGTCCAGCTCCGGACGGGCCGCGGGGCGCGACTCGCCGGCCTTGCGCAGGATCGACTGGATACGGGCGTAGGCGTACTGGAGGTAGACGGACGTGTCGCCGTTCAGCGAGACCATCTGGTCCAGGTCGAACTTGTAGTCCCGGCTCGCCGACGTCGACAGGTCCGCGTACTTCACCGCGCCGATGCCCACCTGGGTGCCCCGCTCGGCGATCTCCTCCTCGGAGAGGTCCTGGGCCTTCTCCCGGACCACCGCCGACGCGCGGTCGATCGCCTCGTCGAGGAGGTCGACCAGGCGGACCGTCTCGCCCTCACGGGTCTTGAACGGCTTGCCGTCCTTGCCGAGGACCGTGCCGAAGGCGAGCTGCACCGCCTCGACGTCGCCGTTCAGCCAGCCGGCGCGCCGGGCCGTCTCGAAGACCATCTTGAAGTGCAGCGACTGGCGGGCGTCCACCACGTACAGCAGCGTGTTCGCCTTGATGGTGAAGACGCGGTCGCGGATCGCCGAGAGGTCGGTCGCCGCGTAGCCGTAGCCGCCGTCCGACTTCTGCACGATCAGCGGGACCGGCTTGCCGTCCGGGCCCTTGATGTCGTCGAAGAAGACACAGAGCGCCCCCTCGGAGCGGACCGCGACGCCCGACTCCTCCAGCAGGCGGCACGTCTCGGCGAGCATGTCGTTGTAACCCGACTCGCCGACGATGTCCTCGTCGCGGATCTCCATGTCCAGCTTGTCGAAGACGGAGAAGAAGTAGATCTTCGACTCGTCGACGAACTTCTGCCACATGGCGAGCGTCTGCGGGTCGCCCGCCTGGAGGTCGACCACCCGGCGCCGGGCGCGCGTCTTGAACTCCTCGTCGGAGTCGAAGACCTTGCGGGCGGCCTTGTAGAGGCGGTCGAGGTTCGACATCGCCTCCTCGCCGCTCACCTCGGACGACTTGTGGTCCAGCTCGTGCGGGTGCTCCTCCAAGTACTGGATGAGCATGCCGAACTGGGTGCCCCAGTCGCCGATGTGGTGACGCCGGACCACCGACTCGCCCGTGAACTCCAGCAGCCGCACCACCGAGTCGCCGATCACCGCGGAGCGCAGGTGGCCGACGTGCATCTCCTTCGCCACGTTCGGCTGGGCGTAGTCGATGACCGTGGTGCCCGGGTTCTTTGCGGAGGGCACGCCGAGGCGGCCCGTGTCGTCCGCGTAGCGCGCGGCGAGGTTCTCGGTGATCGCCCGGTCGGTGACCGTGACGTTCAGGAAGCCGGGACCGGAGACCTCGACGTCCTTGATCACCTCGCCCGCCTCGACCCCGGCGACGACCTGCGTCGCCAGCTCCCGCGGGTTGGCCTTCTCCTTCTTCGCGAGGGCCAGGATCCCGTTGGCCTGGAAGTCGGCCCGGTCGCTTCGTCGCAGCAGCGGGTCCGCGGAGCCGGCCTGCGGCAGGGCTGCCGACAGGGCCGCCGCGAGGCGCTGGTGGACGGAGTCGCTGAGGGACGTGACCGAGGCCATAGGTAAGGGTGCCGTTCTCCTCGAGGGAATCGATAGACACGGCCAGTATCCCATGGGGGGTAAAGCCGTTTTCCCGGGCGCGAGGGGGTCTGGGACAATAGGGCGGTCAGCCGTGCGACCGTACCGGCTGCCCGATGCAGAAAGAAGGACGTGCCGATCGTGGCTCAGAGCACCGAGACCACCGACTGGGTCTCCCGTTTCGCGGATGAGGTCATCGAGGAGTCGGAGCGCCGGGCCCCGGGCAAACCCGTCGTCGTCGCGTCCGGGCTGTCCCCGTCCGGCCCCATCCACCTCGGCAACCTCCGCGAGGTCATGACCCCGCACCTGGTCGCCGACGAGATCCGCCGCCGCGGCTACCGGGTGCGACACCTGATCTCCTGGGACGACTACGACCGCTACCGCAAGGTCCCGGCCGGTGTCCCGGGCGTCGACGAGTCCTGGGCCGAGCACATCGGCAAGCCGCTGACGTCCGTCCCGGCGCCGAAGGGCTCCTCGCACCCGAACTGGGCCGAGCACTTCAAGGCCGCGATGATCGAGTCGCTGGCCGAGCTGGGCGTGGAGTTCGACGGGATCAGCCAGACCGAGCAGTACACCTCCGGCGTGTACCGCGAGCAGATCCTGCACGCCATGAAGCACCGCGGCGACATCGACGCCATCCTCGACCAGTACCGGACCAAGAAGGCCCCCGCCAAGAAGCAGCAGGGCCAGAAGCCGGTCGACGAGGCCGAGCTGGAGGCCGCCGAGGGCTCCGGCGCGGCCGCCGAGGACGACGGCAGCTCCGGCTCCGCCGGCTACTTCCCGTACAAGCCGTACTGCGGCAACTGCGAGAAGGACCTCACCACCGTCACGTCCTACGAGGACGACTCCACCGAGCTGACGTACGCCTGCACCGCGTGCGGCTTCTCCGAGACGGTCCGGCTGAACGAGTTCAACCGCGGCAAGCTGGTCTGGAAGGTCGACTGGCCGATGCGGTGGGCCTACGAGGGGGTCGTGTTCGAGCCGAGCGGTGTCGACCACTCCTCCCCGGGCTCCTCGTTCCAGGTCGGCGGGGAGATCGTCGGGATCTTCGGCGGCAAGCAGCCCATCGGGCCGATGTACGCCTTCGTCGGCATCTCCGGCATGGCGAAGATGTCGTCCTCGAAGGGCGGTGTACCCACCCCGGGCGACGCCCTGAAGATCATGGAACCGCAGCTGTTGCGCTGGCTCTACGCCCGCCGCCGGCCCAACCAGTCCTTCAAGGTCGCCTTCGACCAGGAGATCCAGCGGCTCTACGACGAGTGGGACCGGCTGGACGCCAAGGTCGCCGACGGCAGCGCCCTGCCGGCCGACGCCGCCGCGCACTCCCGTGCCGTGCGCACGGCCGCCGGTGAGCTGCCGCGCACGCCCCGGCCGCTGCCGTACCGGACGCTGGCGTCCGTCGCCGACATCACCGCCGGGCACGAGGACCAGGCGCTGCGCATCCTCAGCGAGCTGGACCCGTCGCGGCCGCTGGGCTCCCTGGAGGAGGCCCGGCCCCGGTACGACAAGGCCGAGGCCTGGATCAACACGCACGTGCCCGCCGACCAGCGGACCATCGTGCGGGACGAGCCCGACGCCGAGCTGCTGAAGTCGCTCGACGAGCAGGGGCTCCAGTCGCTGCGGCTGCTGCTCGACGGCCTGGCCGACCACTGGTCGCTGGACGGGCTGACCCACCTCGTCTACGGCGTGCCCAAGGTGCAGGCCGGGTTCTCCGCCGACGCGACGCCGAAGGAACTGCCGCCGGAGATCAAGACCGCCCAGCGGTCCTTCTTCGCCCTGCTGTACCACCTGCTGGTCGGGCGGGACACGGGGCCGCGGCTGCCCACGCTGCTGCTGGCGGTGGGGCAGGAGCGGGTCCGGCACCTGCTCGGCGAGTAGCGGCGGTTTCGTCGTAAGAGGTCGAAAGAGAAGGGGCCCTCACCCGAGGGCCCCTTTTCTTATGCGTTCACGCTCTTATGCGTTCACGCGATGTGGTCCTCTTCCAGCTCCGCCGTGTGGCGCTTCTGGAAGCGTTCCACGAGGGACTTCAGCTCGCCCGGGCTCAGCGTCGTGCCGTACGTGGCCTGGATGTTGTCGCCGAGGGCGCGGGGCGTGGGGTAGCTGCCGTCTATCGACTGGCGGAACACCTGGTAGTACGCCTCCTCGTCCGGCTCGGGAGCCGGCGGGGCGCCGCCGCCGTCGCCCAGTTCCCGGGTGCGGTTGGGGCCCACCGGGATGGGGAAGCTGCCGGTGTCCTCCGGGGAGGGGGCCGGGTCGTACTCGGGCTGGTGCCGCTCGGCGTCCTGTTCCCCGGCGATCCACTGGGCGTACTGGTCGGGGTCGTAGGCCGGGTCGTAGCCGCCCTGGTACTCGACCTCCCGGGGGGCGTTGAACCAAGGGCTCTGGTCCGGCTCGGGTTCCGGTTCCGGGTACCCGGCTTCGTGGTTGCTCTCGAGCTGAGGGCGCTGCTCGCCGGGAGGTGCCGCCCTCTGCGGGTCGGGAGCCGCCCCGGCGGCACGAACCGCGTCCAGGTCGGCCTGGGGCGGAGGCGGGGGTATCAGCGCCGGCTCTATGCCCGCCGCCGCCAGCCCCGCCGGGGCCGTCTCCGCCAGCGGAACGCCGTACCTCGCCAGCCGCAGCGGCATCAGCGACTCCACCGGGGCCTTCCTGCGCCACGAGCGGCCGAAGCGGGAACGCAGGCGGGCCTGGTAGACGAGACGTTCCTGCTCCAGCTTGATGACCTGGTCGTAGGAGCGGAGCTCCCACAGCTTCATGCGGCGCCAGAGGAGGAACGTCGGGACGGGGGAGAGGAGCCAGCGGGTGAGGCGGACGCCCTCCATGTGCTTGTCGGCCGTGATGTCGGCGATCCGGCCGATCGCGTGGCGGGCCGCCTCGACCGCGACCACGAACAGGATCGGGATGACCGCGTGCATGCCCACGCCCAGCGGATCCGGCCAGGCCGCCGCGCCGTTGAACGCGATCGTCGCCGCCGTCAGCAGCCACGCCGTCTGGCGGAGCAGCGGGAACGGGATCCTGATCCAGGTGAGGAGCAGGTCCAGGGCCAGCAGGACGCAGATGCCCGCGTCGATGCCGATCGGGAAGACGTAGGAGAAGTTCCCGAAGCCCTTCTGGAGGGCCAACTCGCGGACGGCCGCGTACGAACCGGCGAAGCCGATGCCGGCGATGATCACGGCGCCGGCCACGACCACGCCGATGAGAACGCGGTGCGTCCGAGTCAGTTGCAGTGGCGCGGCCACCCGTACTCCCCTCCCCTTGCGTGTTGTTGCGCGCAACAGGGTGGCACATATGTGCGGAGGACGGGTGGCCGGTTCCCGTCGGGCTTGTTCAGCTCTTCGAGACGGGCTTCTTGGACGGCGACTCCGACGCGTCCTTCGACGGCTCGTCCGAGGCTTCCCCGGACGCCGACTTCGACGGGGAGCCGGACGGGGACTTGGACGGCGCGCCGCTCGCCTTGCCGCCGCCCGCGCCGTTCGCCTCGGACACCGCCGCCACCGCCTCCTTGGCGGCCTTCTTCACGTCCTTCAGCAGGTCCTCGGCGCTCGGGGACTTGTCACCGGCCAGGCCCGCGCCGTTGTAGTCCAGGGTGACGACGACGTTCTCCACGCGCGCCACGAGCGTCTGCTGCTTGAAGGTGCCTTCCTTCTTCTTCAGCTCGTAGCGCACGGCCGTCGCCTCGTCGCCCGTCCCGGGCACCGGCTCCGACTTCACGCCCTTGGCGCCCTCCGCGGCCTGGGCGTCCTGGACCTGCTTCTCGAAGTACTCGTGGGCGAGCTCGTCGGCCGGGCCGCGTGTGACGTCCGACTCGAAGCGCAGCATCGACACGTTCAGCCAGCGGAACTGCGAGCCCTTCACGCCGTTGTTGTCGAGGCTGTTCCAGGAGCAGCTGCCGCGCGTGGAGATGTCGTCCGACTTGCCCTCCTTGCCGGACTTGCTCTCCGGAACGAGGTCCTCCAGCGTCTTCTTCGAAAGCGCCTTGCACGGCTCCGGGAGCTTGCCGTACGCCGCCGCCTGCACGGTCGGCGACGGGCTCGCGGACGCCGAGGCGGCGGCCTTCGCGGCCTTGTCGGTGCTGTCGCCGGAGCCGGAGTCCGAGGAGCAGCCGGCGGCGACCAGCATCACGGGGACGGCGGCCGCGCAGACAAGGACGCGGTTCAGGCGCTTCGCTCGCTGGTCTCGCTCTTCTCGCTGTGCTCGTCGCTGCATGGTTCCTTCACTCATGACGCTCGTGGTTCCTGCGGTCGGGACGGGTCCGAGTGGTCACGGTACGCGGTGAGGCGGCGGTGTGTTCTTCTTCGGGTGCTTTGCGCGTGCCCGTGAAGGGGGCGTGAAGGGGCCTCAGCCGCCCAGCGAATCGGCCAGCTGGGAGGCCAGTTTCCGGGCCCTGTCCTGCATTTCCTGGCTGTCCGGGACGACCCCGATCGCCGTCGGCTGCTCGGCGTACTCGATGGTCACGATGACGTTGGACGTGCGGAACGCCACAGTCACCGTCCGCTGCTTGGCCGTCGAACCGGAACTGCTCAGCTCGTCGTCGAGGAACGCCTCGTCGCCCAGGTCCTCCAGGACGCGTGGCTGGAGCTCGGTCGGGGTGGCGGAGGTGGACGCCGAGGGCGACGACGAGCCGGACGGGGAGGAACTGGGGGCCGGTGAGCCGCTGGGTGAGCCGCTCGGTGCGGCCGAGGAACCGCCGGCCGGGGTGCTGCCGGCGGCGACGGACTCGGTGGCGGTCGGCTCCGGCAGGTGGGCCGCCGCCTCCTTCTCCGCGAAGAGCTGCTCGGCCTGGCTGTCGTCGCTGACGGCGTTGTCGTAGGAGACGACCCGCTCGAAGTCGACGAGCAGATGGTCGGTCGCCTGGGTGGAGTCGACCTTCCAACGGCAGCCGACCTTGCGGTCGGTGTCGTAGGTCAGCGTCGCCTCGCCCTCGTAGGCCTTCTCGCGCTGCTCCCGGTCGCTGATCTGCCGGATGCCGGGCAGGAGTTCGTCGAGCAGGCTCTGGCCGGGCGCGTCGCAGGGCTCGGGGAGCGTGCGGTAGCGGCCGGGCTCGGCGGCGGCCGAAGCCGTGCCGGCGTCGCCCGGGTTGGAGTCGTCGGTCGGGCCGCCGTCGCCCGAGCCGCCGGTGCAGCCGGCCAGCAGCGCCGCGAGGAGCGCGGCGATACCGGGTGCGTACGCCTTCCGTTGCACGTGGTGGCTCCTCTCGACGCGGATATTGGCTTGCCGCCGCGGGGCGGCCGATGAACACAATGTGTATCGCACGCACAGCCGTGGACGCCGGTCCGATTTCCTTTTCGTCGACGTTGGCTCCGGTAAGTGCTCTTGAGGACTTCTGTTCGTTTACGGGGGATTGAGGACGCTATGTCTTATGTAGAAATGCCTGGCGCGAAGGTACCGATCCGGATGTGGACCGACCCGGCGACGGTCGAGGACTCGGCGCTCCAGCAGCTCCGGAACGTCGCGACGCTGCCGTGGATCAAGGGCCTGGCCGTCATGCCCGACGTCCACTACGGCAAGGGCGCGACGGTCGGCTCGGTCATCGCGATGCAGGGCGCGGTGTGCCCGGCGGCGGTGGGCGTCGACATCGGCTGCGGGATGTCGGCGGTGAGGACGTCCCTGACGGCGAACGACCTGCCCGGGGATCTGTCGCGGCTGCGGTCGAGGATCGAGCAGGTCATTCCGGTGGGGCGAGGGATGCATGACGATCCCGTGGATCCGGGGCGGCTGCACGGGTTCGGTACGGCTGGGTGGGACGACTTTTGGGGGCGGTTCGGCGGGGTTGCGGAAGCGGTCAAATTCCGTCAGGAACGTGCCACCAAGCAGATGGGAACGCTCGGATCCGGAAATCATTTTGTCGAAGTGTGCACGGACACGACCGGCTCTGTCTGGTTGATGCTGCACTCCGGTTCCCGGAACATCGGCAAGGAACTGGCCGAGCACCACATCGGCGTGGCCCAGAAGCTCCCGCACAACCAGGGGCTGGTCGACCGCGACCTCGCGGTCTTCGTCGCGGACACCCCGCAGATGGCGGCGTACCGCAACGACCTGTTCTGGGCGCAGGAGTACGCGAAGTACAACCGCTCGATCATGATGGCGCTCCTGAAGGACGTGGTCCGCAAGGAGTTCAAGAAGGCCAAGCCGACGTTCGAGCCGGAGATCTCCTGCCACCACAACTACGTCGCGGAGGAGCGGTACGAGGGCATGGACCTGCTCGTGACCCGCAAGGGCGCGATCCGGGCGGGTTCCGGCGACTACGGAATCATCCCCGGCTCCATGGGCACGGGTTCGTACATCGTGAAGGGCCTCGGCAACGACAAGTCCTTCAACTCCGCGTCGCACGGCGCGGGCCGGCGCATGAGCCGCAACGCGGCCAAGCGCCGGTTCTCGACGAAGGACCTGGAGGAGCAGACCCGGGGTGTGGAGTGCCGCAAGGACTCCGGCGTCGTGGACGAGATCCCCGGGGCCTACAAGCCGATCGAGCAGGTCATCGACCAGCAGCGCGATCTGGTGGAGGTCGTGGCGAAGCTCAAGCAGGTCGTCTGCGTGAAGGGCTGATGACCGGGGGGCCTCACGCCTCCCGGTGCACCTTCGTGTTCGACGCCTGGGCGCGGGGGCGGAGGAGCAGGAGGTCTACGTTGACGTGGGCGGGGCGGGTGACCGCCCAGGTGATCGTGTCGGCGACGTCGTCGGCGGTGAGGGGTTCGGCGACGCCCTCGTAGACCTTGGCCGCCTTCTCCTCGTCGCCGTCGAAGCGGGTCAGGGCGAACTCGTCCGTCTTGACCATGCCGGGGGCGATCTCGATGACGCGGACCGGCTGTCCGACGATCTCCAGGCGGAGGGTCTCGGCGAGGACGTGGGCGCCGTGCTTGGCGGCGACGTAGCCCGCGCCGCCCTCGTAGGTGCCGTGGCCCGCGGTGGAGGAGACGACCACGACCGTGCCGTCGCCGCTCGCGATCAGCTTGGGCAGCAGGGCCTGGGTGAGGTTGAGCGTGCCGATGACGTTCGTCTCGTACATCTGCCGCCAGTCCGCCGGGTCGCCGGTCGCGACCGGGTCGGCGCCGAGCGCGCCGCCCGCGTTGTTCACCAGCACCCCGATCGTCCGGAAGGCCGTCGCGAACTCGTCGACCGCCGCGCGGTCGGTGACGTCGAGGGCGTACGCCGTGGCCTGGTGGCCCGCCGCGTTGATCTCCTCCGCCAGCGCCTCGATGCGGTCCTTGCGGCGGGCGGTGAGGACGACGCGGTAGCCGGCCGCGGCGAGCTGTCGGGCCGTGGCGGCGCCGATTCCGCTGCTCGCACCCGTGACGACGGCGATGCGGGAGGCTGCGGACGGGGCGGCGGTGGCCATGGGAGCTCCTCGGGCGTGGTGTGCGGGCCGACTTGGGTGGCAGCGCTTCCCGCCAGGATAGGTGGGCCCCACGGTGGGAGAATGAGGGCGGGTGATCCCCTGTTTCCCTGGAGGTGGATCATGGGCGAGGCACGTGAGGTCATGGACCGGCTCACGGACGCGGTCACCACGCACGCCGATCTGAACACCGTCGCCGAGTTGTACGCCGAGGACGCGGTCGCCTTCACCCCCGACGAGGGCGAGCTGCGCGGGCGCGACAACATCGTCGAGTACTGGCGGACGATGAAGGAGGCGGTCCCCGAGGCGACGTTCCAGCCGCTGCACTCCTACGAGATCGGTGACACGGCCATCGACGAGGGGATCTTCAGCGGGCGCAACACCGGGCCGCTGGAGCTGCCGAACGGCGAGACGCTGCCGCCGACGCAGAAGGAGATCAGGATCCGCGGGGTGGACATCGCCACCGTGCGGGACGGGCGGATCGTGGACTACCGGCTGTACTTCGACGAGATGGACTTCCTCGGGCAGTTGGGGCTGTTGCCCGACGAGCCGTTCTGAGGTTCCTGAGGGGGGCCGGTCAGTTTCCTCGCGGGGCGTACATGATGACCGCCATGCCCGCGAGGCAGATCAGTGCGCCCGTGATGTCCCAGCGGTCCGGGCGGTAGCCGTCCGCGACCACGCCCCACAGGATCGAGCCGGCGACGAAGATGCCGCCGTATGCGGCGAGGACGCGGCCGAAGTGGGCGTCGGGCTGGAACGTCGCGACGAAGCCGTAGGCGCCGAGCGCGAGGACGCCGCCGGTGGCCCAGAGCCAGCCCTTGTGCTCGCGCACGCCCTGCCAGACCAGCCACGCGCCGCCGATCTCCAGGAGCGCGGCGAGGACGAAGAGGGCGGCGGAACGCAGGATCGACATGCGGGCAGCTTGGCATGCGGGGTGGGGCGCCGAGGGCGCGGTGTCACCTGATGGACGGCGCCTGCGGGGTGCTCCGCGTGGGATACATCGCAGTGCGAGTGCCAGTGCGCATACGAGTGCGCGGGTGTCCCGGCGGCTGAGGAGTGGGCGGTATGGGGAGAGTGCGGATCGGTGTGGTGTGGGGCGCGGTCGTGGTGGGGCTGCTGGTGGGGGCGGGGGTGCCTGCGGAGGCAGGGGCGGTGGGGTCCGAGGGCGGCCGCGCCGCCGCGGTCGGCGGTGCCGCGCCCGAGGCCGATCTCGCCTATCACGGGTTCGCCGTCATGTCCGCCGGGCTCGTCGATCTGGCGTTCACGCCGCGCAACCACGGCCCGGCCCCCGTCGCGGACGCGACCGTGCGGCTGCGGTGGTCCGCGCCGCTGACCGACCGGCAGGAGCTGCCGGAGGGGTGTGCGCGGTCGGGGCGGCAGGTGGTGCTGTGCCGGACGGGGGCGCTGCCGGCGGACGGGGCGGGGGAGCGGATCGCCCTGCGGGTGCGGGTGCTGGGTGCGCCGTCGGAGGTGGTGGTGGAGCTGGAGACGGTGTGGGGCGGCGGGGCGGTGGACCGTCACCGGGGGAACGACCGGCAGCGGGTACTCGTCCTGGACACCGGGGACCCGTACCACTTCTGAGGTGCAGTGCTCCGGACACCACTCCACTGTATGGTTGAAGAGTAAACAACCTGGAGGGTGAGCGAGCATGCAGTTCGGGATCTTCAGCGTCGGCGACGTCACGCCCGACCCCACCACTGGCCGGACACCGACCGAGCGCGAGCGGATCAAGGCCATGGTCGCGATCGCGCTGAAGGCCGAGGAGGCCGGGCTCGACGTCTTCGCGACCGGTGAGCACCACAACCCGCCGTTCGTGCCCTCGTCGCCGACGACCATGCTCGGCTACGTCGCCGCCCGCACCGAGCGGCTGATCCTCTCCACGGCCACCACCCTCATCACCACCAACGACCCGGTGAAGATCGCCGAGGACTTCGCGATGCTCCAGCACCTGGCCGACGGCCGGGTGGATCTGATGCTGGGCCGTGGGAACACCGCCCCGGTCTACCCCTGGTTCGGGCAGGACATCCGGCAGGGCATCCCGCTCGCGATCGAGAACTACGCCCTGCTGCACCGGCTGTGGCGCGAGGACGTCGTCGACTGGGAGGGCAAGTTCCGCACACCCTTGCAGGGCTTCACCGCCACGCCCCGCCCCCTGGACGGCGTACCGCCGTTCGTCTGGCACGGGTCGATCCGCTCGCCGGAGATCGCCGAGCAGGCCGCGTACTACGGCGACGGCTTCTTCCACAACAACATCTTCTGGCCGGCCGACCACACCCGGCGCATGGTCGAGCTGTACCGGGAGCGGTACGCGCACTACGGGCACGGCACGCCCGAGCAGGCGATCGTCGGGCTCGGCGGGCATGTGTTCATGCGGAAGAACGCGCAGGACGCGGTGCGCGAGTTCCGGCCCTACTTCGACGTCGCCCCGGTGTACGGGCACGGGCCGTCGCTGGAGGACTTCATGGACCAGACGCCGCTGACCGTCGGCTCCCCGCAGCAGGTCATCGAGAAGACGCTGGCCTTCCGCGAGTACGCCGGCGACTACCAGCGGCAGCTGTTCCTGGTCGACCACGCCGGGCTGCCGCTGAAGACCGTGCTGGAGCAGATCGACCTGCTCGGCGAGGAGGTCGTACCGGTGCTGCGCAAGGAGTTCGCCGTCGGCCGCCCGGCGGACGTGCCGGACGCGCCGACGCACGCCTCCCGGCTCGCGCGGGCCCGAGGGTGAGAGGACGGTAGGCACCCGGCCTGGGGTTGCGTGACCCCTGGTGAGAGGCCAGTAAGAAGGACGCTCCGGTGCAGCTCATCCGGTCCCGGAAACCCGGCGGCGGGGCACACTGGACGCGTGCCCCAAACAGTGCTGCTCGCCGAAGACGACCGCGCCATCCGCAACGCCCTGGAGCGCGCCCTGACCCTGGAGGGCTACCAGGTCATGGCGGTCGCCGACGGGGTCGAGGCGCTGGCGCAGGCCCACCGCAACCGTCCGGACGTCCTCGTCTTGGACGTGATGATGCCCGGCATCGACGGCCTCCAGGTGTGCCGCGTGCTGCGCGCCGAGGGCAACCGGACGCCGATCCTGATGCTGACGGCCCTCGTGGAGACCGCCGACCGGATCGCCGGCCTGGACGCCGGCGCCGACGACTACGTGGTGAAGCCCTTCGACGTGGAGGAGGTCTTCGCCCGGCTGCGCGCCCTGCTGCGCCGCACCAGCCCGGTCGGCGTCGGGAGCGCGACCGCGCCCGCCGAGGCGCCCAGGCCGGTCCTCGAGCGGTTCATCGAGGCGGCCGGCATCCGCATGGACCCGCAGGCCCGCCGGGCCTGGCGGGGCGCCCGCGAGCTGGAGCTGACCCGCACCGAGTTCGAGCTGCTGGAGCTGCTGGTCCGCAACACGGGCATCGTCCTGGACCACTCGACGATCTACGACCGCATCTGGGGCTACGACTTCGGGCCCGGCTCGAAGAACCTCGCCGTCTACGTCGGCTACCTGCGCCGCAAGCTCGACGAGCCGGGCGCTGCGCAGCTGATCCACACGGTGCGCGGCGTGGGTTACGTGCTGCGGGAGGACTGAGTGGGCCGCCTCCGCCGGCTGCTGGCCGGGCGGCGGCCGGGACTGGTCTCGCTGCGCACCACGTTCGCGGTGTCGTTCGCGGCGGTGACGGCGGCCGTGACGATCCTGGTCGGCATCCTGTCCTACAGCGCGGCGGCCCGGCTGGTGCGGGTGGACCAGCAGACGGTGTTCGACGAGGTCGTGCAGGACCTGCGGGACGAGGTCAGCCAGAACCGGATGACGCCCGGCGACTTCTCGTCCGCCGCGCCGGGCCACGACCTGGTGCGGCCCGCGCGGACGGATGTGCAGGTGCTCGGCCCGGACGGGCATGTCGTCGACCCGGGCCGTCCGGGGCTGCCGGTCACCGGCGCCGACGTGCGGATCGCCGCCGCGGCCGTCTCCGGGCGGGTGGTCCAGCACCGGGACGTCGACGTGGGCGACGACGTCTACCGCGTCGCGACCGTCTCCCTCGGCGGCGGCCGGGGCGCGGTGCAGGTCGCGCAGGAGTTCAGCGACGTCGAGGACCTGCTGCGGGCGCTCCAGCAGCGCACGCTCCTCCTGATGGCCGCCGTGGTGATCGGCGCCGGGCTGTTCGGCTGGTGGCTGGCCCGGCGGATCACGCGCCGCCTGGTCGTGCTCACGGACGCCGCCGAGGACGTCGCCCGCACCCGCCGCCTCGGCATCCAGGTGCCGGTCGCCGGCCACGACGAGGTGGGCCGGCTCGGGCGGGCCTTCGACCGCATGCTGGGCCGGCTCGCCCAGTCCGAGGAGGACCAGCGCCGCCTGGTCCAGGACGCGGGCCACGAGCTGCGTACGCCGCTGACCTCGCTGCGGACGAACATCTCCCTGCTCCGCCGGATCGACGAACTGCCGCCGGAGACCCGGGAGGAACTCGTCGCCGACCTGGGCCAGGAGGCCCGGGAACTGACCGACCTGGTCAACGAGCTGGTCGACCTCGCGGCCGGGCAGTCCGACACGGAACCGCCGCAGCGGGTGGATCTGGCCGACATCGCGGAGGAGGTGGCGGGCCTCGCCCGGCGCCGCAGCGGCCGGCGGATCGTGCTGCGTGCGAGCGGCGACACCACGACCGACGGCCGGCCCGGGATGCTGACCCGGGCGCTGTCCAACCTCGTCGAGAACGCGGTGAAGTTCGACCAGGGCGGCACGGCCCCCGTCGAGATCGCCGTCGCCGGGCCCGCCCGGCCCGGCGTGATCCGCGTCGAGGTCCTCGACCGGGGCCCCGGCATAGCCGAGAAGGACCTCGACCGGGTCTTCGACCGCTTCTACCGCGCGGCCGACGCCCGCTCCCTGCCGGGCTCCGGCCTGGGCCTGTCCATCGTCCGCGAGGTGGCGCTCGCGCACGGGGGAGCGCCGTTCGCGTTCCGGCGGGACGGGGGCGGGTCGGTGATCGGGTTCACGGTGGGCGGCGGGATCGACTGACACCCGCACCCGCCCACACGGGCCGCCTCGCCGCATCCGGGTCGCCTCGCCGCATCCGGGTCGCCTCGCCGCATGCGGGCCGCCTCGCCGCATCCGGGTCGCCTCGCCGCATGCGGGTCGCCTCGCCGTATCCGGGCCGCCTCGCCGCGTATGAACGGGCCGGGCTGAGCAGATATGCGTGCGGGGCTGCGATCGCCGCGCCCTGGGTGAGGGGAGGACCGGCAGCGTGCTGAGTGACGAGGAGGCCGCCGCCCTGGCGGAGATCGACGAGGCGGCCCTGGCCCGCACCCTGCGGGAGCTGATAGCCGTACCCAGCGTGACCGGCAGCCCCGCCGAGTCGGAGCTCCAGCACCTGCTGGCGGCCCGGCTGGAGCGGCTCGGCCTGGACACCGACCTGTGGTCCATGGACCTGCCGGCGCTGCGGGCCGACCCGGACTTCCCGGGCACGGAGGCACCCCGCGACGAGGCCTGGGGCCTGGTCGGCACCACACCGGACGGCGGCGACGGGCCCACCCTGATCCTCCAGGGCCACGTCGACGTCGTACCGCCCGGCGACCTCGGCGCCTGGGACGGCGACCCGTTCACGCCCCGGGTGACCGGGGACGTCGTCCATGGGCGCGGCGCCTGCGACATGAAGGCCGGGCTGGCGGCGCACCTCGCCGCGCTGGCCGCGATCCGCGCGGCCGGGATCCGGCTGCGCGGCCGGATCGCCGTGCACTTCGTCGTCGGCGAGGAGGACGGCGGCCTCGGCGCCTTCGGCACCCTCCGGCGGGGGCACCGCGGCGACGCCTGCGTCATCGCCGAGCCCACCGCGGGCACGCTGATCACCGCCAACGCCGGTGCCCTGACGTTCCGCGTCACGGTCCCCGGCCGGGCCGCCCACGCCAGTTCCCGGGAGCGTGGCGTGAGCGCGATCGACGCGTACCTGCCGCTGCACCGGGCCCTGGCCCGGCTGGAGACCGTACGCAACACCGACCCCGACCCGCTGCTGGCGGAGTACCCCATCCCCTACGCCCTGTCCGTCGGCACCGTGCGCTCCGGCGACTGGGCGAGCAGCGTGCCCGACCTGCTGGTCGCCGAGGGCCGGCTCGGCGTACGCCTCGACGAGGACCCGGCCGAGGCGCGCCACGCCCTGGAGCAGTGCGTGGCCGAGGCCGGCGCCACCGACCCCTGGCTCCGCGACCACCCCCCGACCGTGACCTGGCCCGGCGGCCAATTCGCCCCCGGCCGCCTCCCGCCGGGCCACCCCCTGCCCGGCATCCTGCGGGGCGCCTGGGCCGACACCACGGGCGGCCCCGCCCTGCGCGAGCGCGGTGCGACGTACGGCAGCGACCTGCGGCTGTACGCCGGGGCCGGAATCCCGACGCTGCAATTCGGGCCGGGGGACATCCAGGTGGCCCACAGCGCGGCGGAACGGGTGTCGCTGCGGGAGGTGGTGGCGGTGACGCGGGCACTGGTGGTGGGGGCTTTGCGGGTGGTGGGGACGAAGTGAGCGCCGCGCGGCGGACGGCATGACGCCCGGGGCGGCCGGTCACCTCGCGGGCCCCCACCGCAGCGCGTGCCGGAGATGAAACCGCCCCCCGTGCGTGAGCCGCACCCCGGGTGTCCCCGAGAACAGCTCGTGCCCCTTGTCGTGGTCGCCCGCCTCGGCGGCCTCCTGGTGGGCCTCGGCGCTGGTCCACTCGGTGTAGAGCAGCACCCGGCTGCCGTCGACGCTGTGCAGGAAGTGGGCGGAGACGGCCCCGGGGTGGCCGCCTTCACGCGGCTGGGCCGCGATCACCGCGTCGGTGAAGTGGCGCTGCCGCTCGGGCCCGTCGACATCGAAGGCGGCGGTGATCAGGCAGCCGGGGACACGGGTCTCGTGCTCTTCGGCGAGGCTGCGGTCGAGGCGGTAGCGGGGCGGACCGGCGAGCGGAACCGCCGTGTCGTCGTCCCACTGGGCGAGCGTCAGCACGGTCTCCCCGTCCGTGCTCAGGAACCAGCTGACCGCGGCGAGGCCGGGCGGCGGGGTGGCGAGTGCTCCTGACTCGGCTTCCACGAGGGCCCGTTGACGGTCGGGGCCGTCGGCGTGCCGCGTGCCGATGACGAGCGTGCCGGGGCGAGTGAGGTCCGGGAACGGGGCTGCGGGCATGGCGGGCTCCTTCTCGTGCGGGCGGCGGACGGTGGCGGAACCGTGATCGTGCCCGAGGGCGACCGGGGACGGTCAACTGCTTTACGCGCCCCGCACGACCGACACGGCCGCTGCTAGCGTCCGCTCATGCCACCAGCTCAGCGGCACCCCACCATGGCCGACGTCGCCGAACGGGCCGGGGTCTCCACCTCCACCGTCTCGCGCACGCTGCGCGGGCTGTCCACCGTCTCGCCGGAGGTCCGCGCCCGTGTCGAGAAGGCCGCGCGCGAGCTGAACTTCGCCGTGTCCCGGCAGGCCGCGAGCCTGGTCACGGGCAGGACCGGGACGATCGCGGTGCTGGTGCCCACGCTCGACTCGTGGTTCATGGGCTCCGCCCTGTCGAGCCTGGCCACGCTGCTGCGCGCGGCGGGCCTCCAGCTGAGCGTCTACGAGATCCCGGACCTCGCCGAGCGCACGGCGTTCTTCCAGCACCTCCCGGCCCGCCGCAACGCCGACGCGCTCCTGGTGTTCTCCTTCGACCTCACCGACGAGGAGACCGCCCGGCTGGACGACCTCGGCATGCCGGTGATCTACGTCAGCCGGCACGTCGACGGACGGCCGAGCGTCTACGCCGACGACGTCGCCGGCGCCCTGCACGGCACCCGCCACCTGCTCAACCTCGGCCACCGCCGGATCGCCTTCGTCCAGACCACGGGTGCGCGGGGCTTCTCCTTCAGCTCCGAAGAACGGCTGGTGGGTTATCAGCAGGCGCTCATCGAAGCGGGGGTGCCGCTCGACGACGACCTGGTGGTGGCCACCCGGGCCGGCAGCAAGCGCGCCGCCGCCGAGGTGCTCGGCACGCTGCTGAGCCTGCGCGAGCCGCCCACCGCCGTCTTCGCCGAGCAGGACGAGGTCGCCGTCGCCCTGGTCTGGAACCTGCGCAGGACGCGGATCGCGGTCCCCGAGCACATCTCCGTCCTCGGCTTCGACGACCAGCCGCCGGCCGACTGGTTCGACCTGTCCACGGTCGCGCAGTCACCGTCGGAGATGGGCCGGCAGGCCGGGGAGCTGGCGCTGAAGCTCATCGACGACCCCGAGGGCGAGCAGGGGCGGCACGTCGTCCTGCCGACGCAGCTGATCCCCCGGGCCACGACGGCACCGGTGGCCCGGGGGCAGGGGGAGGGGGAGCGGGACCGGCCGGGCGCCGGTGACGCGTGACCGGGCGGTGGGAGCCGCCGCGCGTTGCCCCCCTGCCCGGGTGGCCGCAGAGTGACCTCATGGATCACGCACAGGCACGCGCTTGGCTCGCCACCGCCCTCGAGGAGGCCCGCGCCGGGCTCGCCGAGGGCGGCATTCCGATCGGTGCCGCGCTCTACGGCGCCGACGGCACCCTGCTGGGCTGCGGCCGCAACCGGCGCGTCCAGGACGACGACGCCTCCACGCACGCGGAGACGGCGGCCTTCCGGGCGGCCGGGCGGCAACGCTCGTACCGGGGCACGACGATGGTGACGACCCTGTCCCCCTGCTGGTACTGCTCCGGGCTGGTCCGGCAGTTCGGCATCTCCCGTGTGGTGATCGGCGAGGCGGCCACCTTCCACGGCGGCCACGACTGGCTCGCCGGACACGGCGTGGAGATCGTGCTGCTGGACGACGCCGATTGCACCGCCCTGATGCGCGACTTCATCGCCCGGCACCCGGCGCTCTGGAACGAGGACATCGGCGCCTGAACCCGGAAAGAGCCGCTGATCGGCTGGTATGCCGAGCGCCGTCAACCGAGGGCGACGGCGTGGCCCCGTATCGCCGTTCGACATGCCATCCGTTCCCCTGAAATGTGGCGACACCCGGTGTGGCCGGTCGCGGGCTCGGCATTCCCTTGATCGGGTCTGTCCCAACTGCGAACGGAGACGCCCCGTGCGAATGACTGACATCCAGCGCTGCGAGGTCCGGCCTGGACGACTCGTCGAATGGACGCTCAGTCCGGCGACCGTCGCGACGGCGAAGGACCTGCCGGAGGACTCCCGGCCGCCCGCCTACATCCAGGAGTCGCATCTGCGGACCGCGCGGACCGTGCGCGACGACGGCCTGTTCGTGCCGACCTGGATCGGCGCGGCCTTCGACCTCCCGGGCCGGGCCGACCTCGACGCGCTGGGCGAGGCGCTGCGCGGCTGGACCCTCCGGCACGAGACGCTGCGCAGCGGCTTCCGCTGGGCGGGCGGCCCCGGCGACGCGATCCGCCGCTTCACCCTCGACGCCGACGCCGTGTCCCTCCACCGCGAGGACGTCGGCGAGTTCGGCGACCCGGCGGCCCTGGCCCGGCACCTCCAGCACCGCTTCGACACCACGGCGGACGCGCTGCGCTGGCCCAACCTCATCTACGCGGCGGTCGTCCGGGACGACTGCACCAGCGTGTACATGGCCTTCGACCACAGCAACGTCGACGCGTTCTCGATCTACCGCCTCCCGGCCGAGATCCACGAGCTGTACGCCGCCCACCGCACCGGCCGCACCCCGGAGCAGACCCCGGTCAGCAGCTACGTCGACTTCTGCGAGGCCGAGCGGGCGGATGCGGACCGGATCGACGCCGACCACGAGACCGTCGCCCGCTGGCGGGAGTTCATCCAGCGCTGCGACGGGCGGCTGCCGGGCTTCCCCGTCGACCTCGGCCTGGAACCCGGCGGCGCGCTGCCCACCCAGAAGCTGATGCGCGAGATGCTCGTGGACGCGGACGCCGCCGCCGCGTTCGAGGCGTACTGCCGCCCCTGCGGCGGCACCCTGGTCGGCCTGCTGGCGGCGACCGCCCTGATCGTCCACGAGATCGGCGGCGAGCCCGTCTACCGCACCGTGGTGCCCTTCCACACCCGGGCGAAGTCCGCGTACTCGGACTCCGTGGGCTGGTACGTCGGCGGCGCGCCGATCGAGGTGCCCGTGGCCCGGACGCCCGACTTCCCCGCCGCGCTGACGACCGTACGCGCCGCGCTGCACGCCACCCGCCCGCTGGCCCGCATGCCGCTCGCCCGGGTGCTGCGGCTGCTCGGCGCCGACTTCCGGCCCACCTCCCCCGACATGTACTCGATCGTGTCGTTCACCGACACCCGGGACATCCCGCACTCCACGAGCTGGACCGAGCGGAACGCCTACGGCCTGATCCGGGTGTCGTACGGCGACCAGGTCTGCGCCTGGGTCACCCGGCTCCACGAGGGGCTGTGGTTCGCCGCCCGCCACCCGGACACCGACGTCGCCCACAAGAACCTGCGGCTGTACGCCGACCGGCTGCGCGACATCATCCTGTCGGTCGCGGACCGCGCCCCTCACACCAGGCGGTGAGGTGCCCTTACGGGCGCTGGCCCCGCCGGTCCACCACGGCCCGCTCCAGGACGGCGAAGCGGCCGGTCACCTCTCCCTTCTCGAAGCCGTACTCGAGGTCCTCGACCGCCACTTCGCGCTCGCCGAGGAACTCCTTCGTCTTCCGGTCGAAGATCAGCTCGACGCGTTCGCCGTCGTCGATCCGGGCGACCGCGACGCCGTGCCGTCCGGCCGCGTCGACCGCGTCGTCGACGACGAAGACGCCGGAGATCTTCGCGGCGGCCCGGTAGAGCGCGGCGGCCTGGGCGGGCGGCATCAGCGACTCGCGGGCGAGGTCGCCGACGAGGACGAAGTTCGCCTCGTCCTTGCTGTCGCTGCCCTCGCTGACGCTGTTCAGCCAGTCGTACATCTTGTCGGGGTCGGTGGGGAGGGTCTGGAGGTGGCGGTAGGTGGTGTCGGACGGGGCGCCGGGTGCCGGCTTCTCCAGCAGTTCGTGGTCGGACCTGACGCCGGGGTCGTGCAGCATGCCGGCCTGTGAGCCGTCCACCGACAGCCAGATCTCGCGCTGACGGACGGGCTCCAGCTTCGCGGGCCCGTCGCCGTTCTGGGTGGTCCAGCCGCCCTTGCTCTTGATGTACACGAACTGGTCGTCCTTGATACCGGCCGGTTCGTCGGCCCGTTCCGCCGCCAGCGCGATGTCCTCCAGCAGGGCCGCGGCCTCCTTCGAGGCGGGTGCCGCGGACTCGTCGGACGGCAGGGCGACCACGAGGGTCGCGGCCACGGCGGCGGCCGCGGACGCCACCAGCGCGGTCCGCGGCCACCTGGACGGCTTCCGGGCCGGGGCGGGGTGCTCGGTACGCCGTATGTTTCGCGAGTTTTGTCCGCGCCCGCGACAGCCGTGACCGTACGGTCCCCACCGGCACCCCGAGCGCCTCGGCGGCCGCCGCGTAGTCCAGCCCGGACCATACGCACAGCGCGAGCACCTCCCGCTCGGCGCGCCGCAGGTGCCGTAACGCCACCTGTACGAGGGCCAGTTGAGCCGTGTCGTCCACGCGGGCCGCGACCTCGTCGGCGAAGTCCCGCACCGGCTCCTCGCGCGGCAGCCGGGCGACCGGCCGCCGTATGCCGCCGGGCGGCGCGGCGGGTGTTGCGCGTGACGTTGGTGGCGATGCCCAGCAGCCAGGGGCGCGGGGAACCGCCGTCCTCGTCGAGCTTCCGGCGCAGCCGCCAGGCCTCCAGGAAGGTCAGCGAGACGACGTCCTCGGCGCTCGCCCAGTCGCCGGTGAGCCGGTAGGCATGGTTGTAGACGGAGCGCGCGTACGCGTCGAAGAGGTCGCCGAAGGCGTCGTGATCCCCCGCGCGGACGCGTCTTCGCAGATTCGTATCCACATCTCTTTGCCTGTCCGTACGCCGAAGGCCGGTTCCCGTGACCCAGGTCACGCGAACCGGCCTTCGACGGTACGGGAGCTACACGCCCGCGTAGGAGTGCTTGCCGGAGACGAAGATGTTCACGCCGTAGTAGTTGAACAGCCAGCAGCCGAAGGCGATGAGGGCCAGGTAGGCGGCCTTGCGGCCCTTCCAGCCGGCCGTCGCGCGGGCGTGCAGGTAGCCGGCGTAGGCGACCCACGTGATGAAGGACCAGGTCTCCTTGGGGTCCCAGCCCCAGTAGCGGCCCCAGGCGTCACCGGCCCAGATGGCGCCCGCGATGATCGTGAACGTCCACAGCGGGAAGACGGCCGCGTTGACCCGGTAGGAGAACTTGTCGAGGGAGGCGGAGGAGGGCAGCCGCTCCAGGACCGAGGTCGCGAAGGTGCCGGGCGTGCCGCCGCTCGCGAGCTTGTTCTCGTAGGAGTCCTTGAAGAGGTACAGGATCGTGCCGACCGCGCCGACGTAGAAGACCGCGCCGCAGAAGATCGCCGTGGAGACGTGGATGTACAGCCAGTACGAGTGCAGGGCGGGGACCAGCTGGTCGCTGGCCGTGTACAGGACCGTGACGGCCAGGCCCAGGTCGAGCAGGACCGTGGTGGTCAGGAACAGACCGAGCCAGCGCACGTTCTTCTTCAGCGCCAGCAGCCCGAGGTACACACCGACCGCGACCGTGGAGAACGTGATGTTGAACTCGTACATGTTGCCCCACGGCGCCCGCTCCACCGAGGCCGCGCGGGCGATGACGCCGCCCAGCTCGATCAGGAAGGCGAGCACGGTGAGGGAGATGGCGATCCGGCCGTACAGGTCGCCCTGCTCGTCACCGCCGTGCGCCCCGGGCCCGTCCGGCACGTCGCGCTGACCGGCCGTGGCCCGCACGGTGACCTTCGGCCGCTCCAGCACGGCGGTGCCGCCCGCCTGGTTCACCGTCACGGCGGGCGCCTTCTTCGCCTCGGACTTGGCCGTGAGCGCGGCGGCGGTCCGGGCGACCTTGCTGCGGCTGCCGAAGAGCCATTCGGCGATGTACGCGAAGAAGGCCAGCGTGTAGACAGCCATCGCGGAGTAGATCAGCGTGTTGCTGATATTGGCGAGATGTTCGTTGGTCGCGGCGGCGAGCGTCACTTCTTCTCAGCCCCTTCGGCAGGTACGGGGGTTGTGGTGCCCGGCTCCTGGTCGGGGTCGGGGGAATCTGCGGGGTCGGGCGCTGCGGGCGCCTGGTCGTACAGGATCCCGGCGAGGTCCCCCAGTTCCTCGGGGACCTTGGCGGACTCGCTGCGGCCGAGGCCGGCCATCTCGACGACGGTGACGCCGTCGGCGCCCCGCACCGCGCGCACCCAGACGCGGCGGCGCTGGATGAACAGCGAGCCGGCCAGGCCGAAGATCGCGGCGACGGCGCCGCCCAGAGCCCAGCCGCTGGCCGGCTGCTGGGTGATCTGGAACTGCGCCCACTCCTTGATGTCCTTCTCGAACGTGATCGAGCCGGCGCCGTTCGGCAGCTGCATGGTCTGGCCGGGCTTGAGCAGCTTCTTCAGCAGCTTGCCCTGGGAGTCCTTGAACTCCTTCATGTTGGTCTTGTCGAGCTGGTACACGCTCTGCGGCAGGCCCGAGTCGACCCCGAGGTCGCCGTGGTAGGCGTTCAGCGCGAGGACCGGGCTCAGCAGCGCCGGGAACTGGGAGACCATCGCGCCGCCGTGGTAGGTGGGCACGAAGAAGGCCTGAAAGCCGAGCTGCTCCTTCTGGCCCTTGGCGTTGCGGTAGCCGTCCATGACCTTGATCGCGCCGGAGGAGGTCGCGAAGCCGTCCAGCGGGAGCAGCGGCACGGCGTCGCGGTAGACGACGTCGCCCTTGCCGTCCCGGACGGTGACGACGGGGGCGTAGCCGTGGCTGGCGAGGTAGACCTTGGTGTCGCCGATGGTGAGCGGCTCGTTGACCTTGATGGTCTTGTGCTGGTCCTTGCCGTAGGCGCCCACGCTGTAGTCGACCGTCGCCTGGTAGGTGCGCGGGGTGCCCCGGTTCGGGCCGCTCTCCTCGTAGGTGCCCTCGAAGTCCTTCAGGCGGAAGCTGAAGGGGTTCAGGTCGTCCTGCGTGAAGAGGTTGCCGGACTTGAAGTCGTCGTACTGGGTGAGGGTGTTGGAGAAGCCGTCGCCCTCGACGACGAGCTTGAAGCCCTCGGCCTTGAACAGCTGGCCCCAGGCGAAGGCGATCAGCATCACGATCAGGGCGAGGTGGAAGACGAGGTTGCCGACCTCGCGCAGGTAGCCCTTCTCGGCGGCGACCGCGTCACCGGCGAGGTGCGCGCGGAAGCGGCGCTTCTTCAGCAGGGCGAGCGCGGCCTCGCGGACCTGCTCGGGCTCGGCCGTCGTACGCCACGTGGTGTGGGCGGGCAGCCGCGTCAGGCGCCGGGGCGCGCCCGGCGGGCGGCCGCGCAGCTGGCCGACGAACTGCCAGGTGCGGGGCACGATGCAGCCGATGAGGGAGACGAACAGCAGGATGTAGATCGCGGAGAACCACACCGAGCTGTAGACGTGGAACATCCCGAGCTTGTCGTAGACGTCGCCGAGGGTCGGGTTGTTCTTGCGGAACTCGGCGACCTTGGTGGCGTCGATGCCGGTCTGCGGGATGAGCGAGCCGGGGATCGCGCCGAGCGAGAGCAGCAGGAGCAGCAGCAGCGCGACCCGCATGGAGGTGAGCTGCCGCCAGAACCAGCGGGCCCAGCCGATGACGCCCAGCGAGGGCAGGCCCGGCCCGTCCTCCTTGGGGGCGGTGGACAGCTGCGCTCCGGCGTCGCCGAGGTCCTGGTCCTCGGGGCCGCCGGCGGGGGCCGGGTCGGTGGTGCTGGTCTTGCTCATCGGTCAGATCCCCACAGTGAAGCCGTTGGACCAGGTCTGCATCTCCTGCACGATGCGGTCCCAGGCGCCGGTCAGCAGCAGCAGACCGGTGATGATCATCATGCTGCCGCCCAGGCGCATCACCCAGACATAGTGGCGCTTGACCCAGCCGAAGGCACCGAGCGCCTTGCGGAAGGCGACCGCGGCGAGCACGAAGGGCAGCCCGAGGCCGAGGCAGTACGCGACGGTCAGAATCGCCCCGCGGCCCGCGCTGCCCTGGTTGGAGGAGAGCGCCAGCACGGAGGCGAGGGTCGGGCCGATGCAGGGCGTCCAGCCGATCCCGAACAGCGCGCCCAGCAGCGGCGCCCCGACCAGCCCGGTCACGGGCCGCTTGTGGAGGCGGAACTCGCGCTGGGTCATCCAGGGCATCAGCCCCATGAAGAACACGCCCATGAGGATCATGAGCCCGCCGAGCACCTTGGACAGCACGCCCCGGTTCGCCTGGAGCGTGTCGCCGAAGTAGCCGAACAGCGCCCCTGAGGAGACGAACACGGCGGTGAAGCCGAGCACGAACAGGGAGGCGCCCGCGACCATCCGCCCGCGCCGGGCCTCGGCGAGGTCGGTGCCGGTGACGCCGGTCACATACGACAGGTAGCCGGGGACGAGCGGCAGGACGCACGGGGAGAAGAAGGAGACGAGACCGCCGAGCAGCGCGATGGGCAGGGCCACCAGCAGGGCGCCGTTGAGCACCGTGCCGTTGTAGCCCGTCGCCGCGAGCGTGGTGACTGCCGAGGTCACGTCACTTCTCCGCGAGGACCGGGGCGATCATCTTGCGGAGCTTCTCCTCGCTCAGCGCCTGGAGCGAGCGGGCGGCGATCTTCCCCTCCCGGTCGAAGACGAGAGTGGAGGGGATCGCCTGCGGGTTGAGGGTGCCGCGCTCGAAGCGGAGCATCAGCTTGCCCGTCGGGTCGTACAGGCTCGGGTACGTGATGCCGTACGCCTTCTCGAAGGCCAGGGCCGGGCCCGTGCTGGTGTCGCGGGTGTTGATGCCGACGAACTGGACGCCCTTGCCCTCGAGGTCCTTCCAGACCTTCTCGAAGCCGGGCGCCTCGGCGCGGCAGGGCGGGCACCAGGAGCCCCAGACGTTGACGACGACGACCTTGCCCTTGTAGGCGGCGACGTCGAGCTGCTTGCCGTCGACGGTCTTGCCGGACAGGTCCGGGGCCTTCGCGCGCTCGCCCTTGTCCGCGGTGGCGATGCCGTCCTTGCCGAGGACGAAGTTGGTGTCACCGCCTCCGCTGGACGTCCCGCCCGAGCTGCACGCGGACAGCATCAGCGCGACGGCCGCGGCACCGGCGGTGAGCAGGGCGGCGCGGCGGGGGCCCGTGAGGGTGCGGCGGGTGCGGGTCGAGCGCAGGGGGGCGCGGCTGGCGGCACTCATGTGAAAAGTTTCGCATGTCCGTTCTGGGGATCTCGCCCACCCCCCTTGCGGGCGGAAAACCGCATTTCAGGCGGCGTTTTGGGAGGGTGTACCCGAGCTCGTGGGGGTCGCCTTCAGGAACTCCCGCCAGCCGCCTGCCGGCTGCTGTCCGACGTCGAGGGTACGCAGCTTGGCGAGCACCTCGGGCCGCTGCGCGTCCATCCAGTCGACGTACTGCCGGAAAGAGACGAGTCGCACATCGGCGCCCTTCTCCTTCTCCCGCGCGATGTGCTTGAAGGCCTCCTCGACGGCGTCCATGTAGATGCCGCCGTTCCACTGCTCGAAGTGGTTGCCGATGAAGAACGGCGCCCGGTTTGTCTCGTATGCCCGCTTGAATCCCTGGATGTACGACTGTGCCGACTGCTCCCGCCAGCCCGGGTAGTTGTGCGCGGGCGCCTTGGTGGAGTTCAGGGACTGGTTGGCCAGCATGTTGTAGTCCATGGAGAGGACTTCGAAGCCCCGGCCGGGGAAAGGTATCTGCTGCAACGGCAGGTCCCAGATCCCCTGCCGCTTCACGGGCCACACCTGACGGCCGCCCGGGGAGGAGGCGTCGTACCGCCAGCCGAGCTCACGGGCGGTGGGCAGCAGGTTGTCCTGGCCGAGCAGACAGGGCGTACGGCCGCCGACGAGCTCCTTGTCGTAGTCGAACGGCAGCGGCGGCAGGTCCCGCCAGCCGGTGTTGGTACGCCACTCCGTCACGAAGGACTTCGCCTGGTCGATCTCGCTGCGCCACTGCCGCGGCGTCCAGTTCTTGACCGAGCCGTAGGCCTCGCCGCAGAAGTGCCCGTTGAAGTGCGTGCCGATCTCGTGGCCCTCCAGCCAGGCGCGGCGGACGTTCGCCAGCGTGTCCTTGATGTGCGCGTCGGTGAGGTAGCCGATGTCGGAGGCGCCGCGCGGGTTGTTCGGCGGGTCGTAGAGGCGCTTCTTCGACTCGGGCAGCAGGTACAGCCCCGAAAGGAAGAAGGTCATGCTCGCGCCGTGCTCCTTGGCGAGGTCCAGGAAGCGCGGGAAGAGGCCGTTGCCGACCTCGCCGGCCCCGTCCCAGGAGAACACCACGAACTGCGGCGGGGCCTGACCCGGCTCCAGCGGCTCCGGCCTGCCCGGCTGGTGGGGCTGCTTGCCGGTGTAGGCGGTGGAGCCGTCGCCGATGGGCCGGGCGGCGGGCTTGGGCTTGGATCCGCCCTGGGTCTTGTCGCCGCCGGAACCGTCGGCGTGGCTCGACTCGTCCGACCCCGTGAGGCCGGCGCAGCCGGCGAGCGAGACGGCGGCGGCTCCCGCGCCGATTCCGAGCATTCCCCTGCGGGTGAGAGCGCGCATGGCATCCCCGATTCATCGCATCGTGCTGGTCACCCAGTCAGAGGATGTGATGAACAGGGAGGTTCCGCTGAAATGTGCGGTTTCCGTAACGGAGGGATCATAAGCGAGCAGAAGGGGGCGAACGGCAAAGGCTCACGCGCCTGCCGAACACCCCCTGCGCGGGCTCACGCGCTCGCTGAACGCCCGCTTCAGGGCGTCCGCGGGCTCACGCGCCGAAGGCCTTGTCCTTCCCCTTGACCGGCTTGGCGCCGGCCAGGAGATGCGCCGGGACGAGATCGCGGGCCGGCTCGGTGTAGCCGACGGAGACGATCCGGTCGCCCTGGTACGTGAAGGTCGTCAGCGAGGCGAGCGTGCACTGCCGCCTGCGCGGGTCGTGCCACAGCCGCCGCCGCTCGACGTACGACCGCACGATCCAGATCGGCAGCTGGTGGCTGACCACGACCGCCTCGTGCCCGCGGGCCTTGTCCTTCGCCGCGCTCAGCGCGCTCATCATCCGCACGACCTGGTCCACGTACGGCTCGCCCCAGGACGGCCGGAACGGGTTGACCAGGTGTCTCCAGTTGCCGGGCCTGCGCAGCGCCCCGTCCCCGACGCCGAACGTCTTCCCCTGGAAGATGTTGCCGGCCTCGATCAGCCGCTCGTCGGTGGCGAGGTCCAGCCCGTGCGCCTTGGCGATCGGCTCGGCCGTCTCCTGCGCCCGCTCCAGCGGCGAGGCGACGACGTACGTCACATCGCGCGCCGCCAGGTGCTCGGCGACCCGGTCGGCCATGCGGCGGCCGAGCTCGGACAGGTGGTAGCCGGGCAGCCGGCCGTAGAGGATGCCGTCCGGGTTGGCGACCTCGCCGTGCCGCATGACGTGGACGACGGTGATGTCGCCGCTCGCCTCGCCGCTCATGCCGTTGCCTCCGCGGCCGCCCGGGCCGCCGCCGGGAGGGCGTCGGCGATCCGCTGCACGGCCCGCTCGTCGTGCGCGGTGGACACGAACCAGGACTCGAAGGACGACGGCGGCAGGTAGACGCCGTTCGCCAGCAGCGAGTGGAAGAAGGCGGTGAAGCGGAACGACTCCTGCGCCTTGGCGTCCTCGTAGTTCCGCACGGGCCGGTCGGTGAAGAACACGGAGAACATGTTGGAGGCGGTCTGCAGCCGGTGCGCGACGCCCTCCTTGGTCAGCGCGTCGGTGACGAGGCCCTGGATCTCCCGGGACACGGCGTTGACCTTGCCGTAGGCGGCGTCGTCGAGCAGCCGCAGCTGGGCGAGCCCGGCCGCGGTGGCCACCGGGTTCCCGGACAGGGTGCCGGCCTGGTAGACGGGCCCGGCCGGGGCGAGGTGGGCCATCACGTCAGCGCGCCCACCGAAAGCGGCGGCGGGGAAGCCGCCACCCATGACCTTGCCGAAGGTCATGAGGTCGGGCACGACACCGTCGATCCCGAACCACCCGGCGCGGCTGGTGCGGAAGCCGGTCATGACCTCGTCGGAGATGTACAGCGCGCCGTTCTCCGCGCAGAGGTCCTTGAGCCCCTGGTTGAACCCGTCGGCGGGCGGGACGACGCCCATGTTGCCCGGGGAGGCCTCGGTGATCAGGCAGGCGATCTCACCCGGGTGGGCCCGGAAGGCCTCCCGTACGGCGTCGAGGTCGTTGTAGGGGAGGACGATGGTGTCGCCGGCCTGGGCGCCGGTGACGCCCGGGGTGTCGGGCAGCGCGAAGGTGGCGACGCCGCTGCCCGCCGCGGCGAGCAGCGAGTCGACGTGCCCGTGGTAGCACCCGGCGAACTTGATCACCTTGCTGCGCTGGGTGAACCCGCGCGCGAGCCGGATCGCGGACATGGTCGCCTCGGTCCCGCTGGACACGAGCCGCACCTGCTCGACCGGCTCCACCCGGGCGACGATCTCCTCGGCGAGCGCGACCTCGCCCTCACCGGGCGTACCGAAGGACGTACCGCGGGCGACGGCGTCCTGCACGGCGGCGATGACCTCGGGGTGCGAGTGCCCGAGGATCATGGGCCCCCAGGAACACACGAGGTCGACGTACTCCCGCCCGTCGGCATCGGTCAGATACGGCCCGGTGCCGGA
Organism: Streptomyces lomondensis; assembly: GCF_014651035.1. GTDB lineage: Bacteria > Actinomycetota > Actinomycetes > Streptomycetales > Streptomycetaceae > Streptomyces > Streptomyces lomondensis. Next base: position 851,868 of record NZ_BMWC01000002.1, on the reverse strand, counting down.
CACCATGAACCGGGGTGTGCCGCCGACGGCGCGGAAGGCCCGCACCGGCGAGTTCACGCCACCGGGTGTGACGGCCGCCGCACGGTCGAACAGAGCCTGCGAGGCCGGTGCTTCATACGGATATGCCAGTTCGCTCATGACCTGCGACTTCTCCGACCTTCTCCGACGTTGTCGGGCTCCGGGTGCCAGTGACCTGTTCAGGGTAGGCCAGGGGGGTGGCGGGGAGGGGGGGTGGGACGACCGGGGGCCTTGGGCGGGGCGAGGGGGACTGCCGGGCGGGACGCCAACGGGAATCCCCGGGCGGGACAACGGGAACCCTCGGGCGGGACGACGAAACCCCCGGGTGGGACAACCGGCCCCGGGCCCGCCGGCGTCTGCGAGACTGGGACCTGATACACACAGCTCAAACGGCCCGGCGTGGTCAGAGGCTGCGAAGATCCTGCGGACAGATGTTTCAGCGCACGTTTCGGCGGGCGGCCGTGGGGGAGGTCACTGACACGATGATCGGGTTGCGCGGCGGGGGCGACGCGTCCTAGAAAAGCAGTCGGGTGGAGATATGCATCGCGGTGGCGGACTGGGCGAGGGGACTGATGACCTGGGTCCTCGACGTGCCCGGCGGGGAAGGCACCGGCGCGAGGCGGAGGACACGCAGGAAACACGTCAGGCTCAGGGGCTGCCGAGTGAACCGGAGCGGCTCGCCGGACGTACTGAACGCCGGGTGGACGATCTTCGGGCCGGGAGCAGGAATGGTGGTCGGGTGGGGGTGACGTACAAGTACTTCGGCGCGCCCGACGGCGCGACCGCGGCCCGCGTCCCGATCTCGATGCGCCCCGAGGAGCTCGGCGGCGACGAGCTGGGCATGAACGGCATGTTCACGAAGATCAAGCCGGAGACCATGGCCGCGATGGTCCTCACGGGCATCGAGGGCGTCCCCCTGCACAAGGTCCCGCCCCTGGAACTGGTCGTCCTGCACCCCGACTACGCGGTCGTCAAACTCCCCATGACGGTCGTCGACCCCCTGCGCGGGATCGGCGAGGAGGCGGTGGGCGCGGCAGCCTTCATCTGGTCGACGGTGCCGGACCGGGGTGGGCCCCGGGATGCGTTCAACGTGTACCAACTGCTGCATGAGTGGCAGGACTTCTCACATCGGTTGCATGAGGCGGGGCACCAGCCGTACTGCTTGGTGTGGCCCTGAGCTGAGGCTACTTAGGGCGGGGCGGCGCTTTCGGGCTCCGCCCCGGTTGTATGCGCCGGGGGCCCTCGCAGGGCGGGTGGCTCAGGCCCTGATCTCAGTGCAGCGCATTAGGCCCAGGTACTAGACAGCGCTCCGTTCGACGAAGGAGGCCGAATAGCGGCCATCCCCGCGGGTGCGGGGAGCAGCCAACGGCCGAACATCAGGCGGCGGCCGGGTAGGGGCCATCCCCGCGGGTGCGGGGAGTAGACCGATGCGATCTTGAGCCGGTTGGTGACGGCGGGACCATCCCCGCGGGTGCGAGGAGCAGAACGGTCGGGACTACGGCACGTTCACGCTGCCGGGACCATCCCCGCGGGTGCGGGGAGCAGACCGTGAGCGTCTGCGGGTCGGTGAGCTGGAAGGGACCATCCCCGCGGGTGCGGGAAGCAGCTGCTGTTCACCTAATCCGGGGGCATACGGGGGGGGACCATCCCCGCGGGTGCGGGGAGCAGCCCTCGCGCAGCGGCTGCCAGTCGTGCCGCATGGGACCATCCCCGCGGGTGCGGGGAGCAGATGGTTCGGACGACGGGGCGGCCCATCTTGTCGGGACCATCCCCGCGGGTGCGGGGAGCAGAGCTGGACGTCCGCACGGACGGCTACCTCGAGGGGACCATCCCCGCGGGTGCGGGGAGCAGGTTTCATGAGCACCACGCCTTGTGACGGTTGGGGGACCATCCCCGCGGGTGCGGGGAGCAGGCCACCGCCCTCAAGACCCCCGGCGCGCTGGTGGGACCATCCCCGCGCGTGCGGGGAGCAGCCTGCCCCACAGGATCCCGATCAGGACCGCCAGGGACCATCCCCGCGGGTGCGGGGAGCAGGACCGTGCCCGCCTCGATGTGGGACAGCAGCAGGGACCATCCCCGCGGGTGCGGGGAGCAGGGACCAGCGCTTGCGCGACGGTCAGCCGGGTCGGGGACCATCCCCGCGGGTGCGGGGAGCAGCTCGGCTCCATCAAGGGCGCGATCGGGTCCGTGGGACCATCCCCGCGGGTGCGGGGAGCAGCCTGACGAGTTGTCGTTTCCGGTCCGCGAGGAGGGACCATCCCCGCGGGTGCGGGGAGCAGACGGCCGTGGACAGCTTGACGCTGGAGAGGTCGGACCATCCCCGCGGGTGCGGGGAGCAGCGGCTCTCGCCCGAGGCCCGGCAACGGTTGAAGGGACCATCCCCGCGGGTGCGGGGAGCAGTCACCGGGGCACTGGTCGGCGATGGCCCACAGGGGACCATCCCCGCGGGTGCGGGGAGCAGTCTGAGGAGGACTTCGCGGGCGTCGGGGCGAAGGGACCATCCCCGCGGGTGCGGGGAGCAGTCTCCTGTTCAGGGGATGATGTCTACGGTGACGGGACCATCCCCGCGGGTGCGGGGAGCAGTGGTCCTGGGGCGCCTGCGGGTCCTGCGGCCAGGGACCATCCCCGCGGGTGCGGGGAGCAGAAGGTCCCCAAGGCGTTCCAGAAGCCCACCACGGGACCATCCCCGCGGGTGCGGGGAGCAGCTCACCGCCACGCTGCACGCGGTCTCGTTGTCGGGACCATCCCCGCGGGTGCGGGGAGCAGGGCGGTACGGTCGGCCGCGCGGTGCCGGGGATGGGACCATCCCCGCGGGTGCGGGGAGCAGGCTGGGTGAGCTGGGGATTTACCAGCTCCGGGTGCCGTATTCGAGCACTTTCTTTGAATCCGGCAAATCGGTCATGCGGGGCTCGATGCGCATCAGCGTCCTCCGAAGCGTCGGCGCTTGGATGCCCTGCTCCAGCCCGACCGTCGGTCGGGGGCGGGTGCGCTCAGGTTGGGGCGGTGGATCAGGGTGAGGCCCTCGTGATCCGTCGGGTGCCATGTGTGGTCGTGCGTGCGGAAAGTGAAGCCTTGTTCGTTGTTGGTGGTGTGGGCCAGTAGGGCGCGGCCCTGGCCTGCGTACTGCCGGACCTCGTCCCAGAGGACGTCGCGGATCCTGGCCGACGGATTGCCTACGAACACGCCCGCGGAGATCTCCAGCAGCCAGCGTGTGAGGAAGCCGCGCAGGCCGGCCGGACAGTTGGTGAGCACGATGATCGTCACCAGAGCTCATCCCCGTAGTCGTCAGGTCCGTCGTAGTTGATGCCGGAAGCGACCTGATGGCCGCCATCGCTCTGGAGCGTTACGACGTCCTGGTCCGTGGAGTCGGCCGTCTCCGGCGGCAGTAGGAGTCGTTTGATGTCGTCAACGCATCGGTGCAGCAAAGAGGTCTCGTTGATGCGGTCTCTCAGCGCGCGGCGCGTGCGAGGGCCTACGTCCTCCTCGTCCTGTGCGGCCACGTCGAACGCGAGTGGGATTCCGATCTCTGTCTTGTAGAGGTCGGCGATGTCCAGGACGAAGGACAGCTCGTGGCCGGAGTGGACGAAGCCGAGGGCGGGGCTGCATCCCAGCGAGGTGACGACGGCGTGAGAGATGCCGTACATGCACTGGGCGGCGGCAGTGACGGCCTGGTTGACGGCGTCGCCGCTCGTGAAGTCACCGGGGACATAGCGGCGGCCACGCCAGGGGACGCCGGTACGGGCAGCCTCTGTGCGGTAGCACTCCTTGACTCGTCTTCCCTCCCGGCCGAGGAGTTCCTGTCGAGTGAGGCCGGCGGGGTCCTCGTCCGGGAAGCGCAGACGGTACATGGCCCGTGCCACGGCAAGTCGGCTGCGCGGGTTGGCCCACTGCCGGGCTTGGGCCTCCATGAGCGCGGAGGAGCGGCTGAGGGCGCGGCCGGAAGCGTAGTAGCGCACGCCCTGTTCGCCGACCCAGCAAACGGCCGCACCTGTCTCGCCCAGCACGCTCATGGCCTGGTGAGTGACGCGTGTTCCCGGGCCGAGGAGGAGAGTGCCGATCGTGGCCGACGGAATATGGGTGGTGCCTTCCGCGTCCTGGGCCGTGATGGCGTTGGCGTCGCGGTGCACCGTGCAGCGTTCCAGGTAGACGAAGGAGAGCCGTTCACCGGTGCGGGTGAGCTGTCTCGGGCTGAGCCCCGGGCGCCGGGAGACCGTGCTCATGCTGTCTGCCGCGTGGAAGGGGCAAGGGGGGCCAGGGTCAGGAGACCGCAGCCGTACGCCCTTGCCCGACCGATGCCCTGGGTCAGAGTGCGGCGCAGGGCGTCGGGGTCGGTGACCTCCAGCCGTCCGTCGAAAGTGACGGTGACGAGCGTGACTGGCTTGCCGCGGCGACTGCCGTCCGTGCCACGGGCTTTGTCGAAGGACAGCGAGCGTGTGTCACCGATGGACAACTCGTACCGGTCGCCTGGGTGCGGTCTGCCGCGGTGGGTCGTGCCGTGGGGCAGAAGGCGCCGGTCGTCGGGCTTTTCGAGGATCCGGAAACCGCAGCGTTCCTGGCGTTGCGGGTCGAGCAGCCAGCCCATCTGGTGGACCGGCGTGAGGTGGGCGGTGACCTTCCGGGGCTCGCCCTCCTTGCGGCGGATGGTGTGCACGGGGTTCGCGGTCAGGCGGAAGGACCAGCGGTCGCCGGTGGCCAGGCGGTCGAGGAAGGGTGCGTAGGGCCTCGTCTGCCAGCCGGGGTTCTGCGGATCGGCGGTCGCTGCGGCGGGCCAGCCGGCCTGTTCGACCAGGTGGGTGAGGTCGGGCCGGTCGGAGCTGACGACGTACAGCACCACCTCGGCACGAGCACGTTGGTCCAGACGCCACAGCACCCGCGGCGCGTCGGGGACCGGGACGTCTGTGGGTAACAGGTGGGGGAATGAGGACATCACGGCCGCATGCATGGCCTGCGGCGAGGAGAGCAGGCGTCGGGCACCGGGCCGCGCGGTGTTGACGCGGAAGCGGGAGAGGTACATCAGGCGCTCTCTTCCTCCGGCACTTCGGACAGTGCCTCGAACGGATCGTGATGCTGGGGCCCGTCCAGCGGGTCGGGTGGCATGGGCACCTGGGTGGTGACGACCGTCCTCAACGCGTGGCGGCGGTGAGCTGCCGCGAAGCTGATCGGCTGGTCGCGTAGGACGTCTGTGGCCCCCTGTTCGTCGGCCGCTTTCTCGCGGAGGACGGTCAGCCTGTCGGGGGGCTCGTGGCGGTGGCGCCTGCGGTACCAGCCGGACGCTTGCCAGGGAAGTTCCTTCAGCGTGTCCTCCAGGCAGGCGTTCTCGTGCAGGCCCAGTTCGACCGGCCCGGAGGGTGGGCAGGAGCGGCGGCCGAGGAACGGTGCGTACACCGGAGCTTGGAGTGCGGCGTACAACTCGGCGAGCAAAGGGTGCTCGCCCTCGACCGCGGCGACGAAAACAGCATCGGCGAGGTAGAACCTCTCCGACAGCGGCATGGTTTTTTCTGTGACCGGATGCACCGCTTTCTGGAAGTCCCGGATGCGGGTGCCGGGTTGGTCGATGCGGACTCCGAACCGCAGTGCCGCCAGGGGGCCGAGGCGTGTGTCGTCGTCGCGGTCGATGCCGACTGCGGCGGCGAGCAGGCCGACGACGCCGCTCTTGGTGGGGGCGGACTCGGTGGTACGGCGGGTGAATCGGGAGGAGGCCCCCCACGATTGCAGGGGGCCTGCCAGGCGGAGGGCGAGCACGCTCGTGCGGCGGCTCATGCGGGTTCTTCCAGGCGATCCGCCACGGCTCGACCGACGGCTGTCACGAGATCGTGCAGGGAGTCGGATTCGGTGCCGAGGGCACCGAGTTTCTGGGTGCTCGGGCCGACGCGCAGCACCCAGGTGAGGGTTGTCTCCTTGTCACCGTAGGCGCGTTCGATCTCCGGAACGTACGCAGCGAGCCGCTCGGCGGCCTCCCGCAGATGACCGCCTCCGTCACTGTGGACCGGCTCCTCGAAGGCGGCGACGAAGCTGACCGGCCTGGTGGTACGGAGTTTGACCACGACTGCGTCGGGGTGCGTGTGGTGCCCGAACGTATTGATCTTTCCGGTGGGCAGAGATGCGATGAAGCTGTGCACGAACGCCTCGACGGCACGGCGCACAGGCTCGGTTCGCGGTTCGTCCTCGCGTAGTCCCTGACCGAGGTTGGCGGCGAGCTGGTGCACGCCGAGGGCCGCATAGCGGTAGAGCGTGGCGGAGTTGAAGTCGACGGTGCCGATCATGCCTGCGCCGGTCTCCCCCTCCGTGTTCTCGTCGTCGACGGCGGTGTAGTAGTCGGACTCGTTCTCCACTCGGTGGACGCTGATGGCGTGGGCGACCTGCACCGCGGCGTCGACGCTGATGTCCGCGGCGTCGGCGACCATGCGGCCGAAGAGGGCGATGTCCACGGAGTGTCGGGTGTCGGCGATCTCGCGGGCGCGGTCCTTGTTCTTCTTGTCCTTCAGGAAGGCCGTGATGTCGGCCGCGCCGTCGAGGGCGAATCGGGCCAGACCGTCGAGCTGGCGGGAGCTGAGAAACACCAGGTACTTGCTCTCCGGGGCGGGAGCCGGCGCACCGTCCTTGGCCTGGTCGGCCTTCCTCTTGGGAACTTCGGTCTTGAGACCGGTGGCCCTGACCGTCTCGTCGGCGAGCCGCAGTGCATCCTCGGCGGCCAGGGCCGGGTCGAGTCGCGAGATCCGCTCGGCAAGCAGCTCCACAACCTTCTTGGTGCGCACGCCGAGTTCGCCGGGATCCAGCAGGTGCTCGTCACGGAAGTAGGTGCGGATGGCCCGCTTCCACGACTGGCTGGATACGCGGGCACGTGGCACGCCTCCGTAGACGGCCGACTTGGGTGCGCCGGTGTCGTCCCGGTTGAGATTGCTGGGCGGGACGGTCTGGAGAGCGTGCACGTCCAGGAAGATGCGGTTCACGAGGCGTCCTTGTGGGTGTCCGTGGTGTGGGGCGGAGTCGTGGGGTGTTCACCGGCTGGTCCGGGCTGCTGCCAGGTCTGGTGGAAGGAGCGGCCCCACTCTCGGCGGACGGCGCCGGGCCCGCCCGGCCACTGCCAGGCGTAGAGCTGTCCGGCGAGCAGGCCGTAGTCGAGTGGGACGTCCGCGCGGCGCAGGAGGACGACGATGTCGCGCAGCCTCTGGGTGAGGCTGACCAGGTCGGGCGCTGTACCGGCACGCACCAGGCGTTTGCGGACGGGCTCGTCGATTCCGCCCGGCGGCATCAGGTGTCGTACGGCTGCGCCCAGGCCCGTCGGTCGTGTGCGCGTGTGCGGGCGGTGCATTCGCGCACCGCGGGACTGCTGGTGGAGTGCCCAGAGAGTCAGGACCGCGTACAGGGCGTCCTCGGCCCGGCTCAACTCCTGCTCGCTCAGCGACCGGGAGGCGTCGGCGTGAAGAGGACCGGTGTCGACGAGGCTCCACAGGTCGGGCATCTCAGCGGCATCCCGGCCTGCACCGCGGCGCAGGCGCGCGAGCGCGGCGACCTCTCTGGGGCTGTCGCGGAGGTATCCCTCCTGCCACAGCGTGATGCGTGCGGCCGCCAGTTCGGCGACACGGGAGCGAGTCGAGGGCGGGGCTGCCGGGGTGGTGGTCATACGTGGGCCTCCGTGTCGGGCAGGACGGGGGTGTCCGGCGTGCCGGCCGAGGAATGGACGGGTTCAGGCAGGCCCTCGCGATCGCCGGGGTCCCCCAGCGCCCTGGCCAGGCGTGCGCGGAACCACGTGTCGGCGAGGCCGTCATTGAGCCACTGGGTGCCCTTCTTGTCCGCGATGGTCCTGCCCTGCCAGGCGGCATGGCCCGCGGCCGTGATGAGGCGGTCGCCGAGCCGGCCGACCAGGCGGCGCACCTCCTGTTTCCATGCGCCCCGCTGTTCGAACGGGTCGCCGGCCTCGGCCAAGTCGGACAGCCAGCGGCGGTAGGGCTCCTCCAGCATGTCGAACCCGGTTTCGCGGGCCGCTGCGCGGGGCCCTTCCCGGTCGTTTGCAGCGGCGTGTGCCAGGTCGGCGGCGAGGTCTCCGAGGGCTCTCACCGCCAGGTCGGCGTCCTCCGCGGCGCCGATGGCCTGCTGGGCGTACGTGCGATCCTGCTGGTGGAGCAGCACGACGGGCATCGTCAGGTGATCGTCGATGATGTCGTCGACCACGGACTGCTGCGTTCCGTATCGGGCACCGATCACACGGGCCCGGACGAGGGAACGGCGCGGCAGCTGCCCCTCGGTGACCAGCCTGGCGATCCATTCGAGGACGCCTGGACGGAGGTACATGGCTGCCTCCGCTCCCTGTGTGGCCTCCGTGCGGTCGGCGACGAGGGAGGCGATGCCCCGCCAGGCCGAACGGGCCGGGTCGTGCTCACGGGGCAGGTAGACCGGTGACTGCCGCAGTTTCTTCTCCTGGGTGGTGCTGCGCCGCCATGCGGTCATCGGCTCCCGGCGGTGCATGTTCCGGGACGCAAGTGGGTCGCCGTAGCCGAGGACGACACCGTGGACGCCAGCCTCGTCGAAGTGCAGCCGCAGGCGGCGCGACTGCCAGGTGTAGAGGTCGCGCGGGCCGGTCGCGGGGCGTTCGGAACCGCCCGGACCGCACGGTTCGCGCCGCCAGGCCGGCCGATCATGTGCCGCGACCTCCAGTTCCTGGGTGTCAGCCGCGATGAGGTTGAGCAACAGGGTCTCGCGCAAGGTGCCGCCTTCGGCGAAGACGCCGCCGAGTTGGCCGGCCCAACCTGTGCCGAGCGGGTAGACCTTGCCCCCCTTGACCCGGTCGTCGCCCACCGCGCCGGACTTGATACCGGACGTGTCGTAGGCGTGGGCGTGGACCACCCAGCGGGCGGCCTCGGCGAAGGTCAGCCGCCCCACGACGGGCATACGGGCGGTGAAGAACGGCTCGCCGTTGGGGACGTCGGCCACGATCCGGTTGAGCGGAAAGACCTCGTCCCTGGCGGTGCGGAGCCCGGCGGTCTGGAAGAACGGGACGTCGGGATGGAGGAGGTCGAAGCGCTCGGCGTGGGTATCCAGGTAGGCCTGGACAGGCGCGAAACACTCGGGGTCGCCCCACAGGTCCGCCCATTCCTCGGTGTCGCCGGGACCGTCGAGGGCGTCGTGGGCAACGGCTAACAGGAGGCGTAGCAGAGCCAGTTCCTGGGTGGCCAGTTCCCCCACGATGCGGCGCAGGTCGTCTGCCTGGGCGAACACCTGACGCAACGACAACTCGTCCTGCGACCCATCACGTCTGAGGACCTCGATCCACGGCCTCCTGGTCAGGTCGAACGACGGGATCGTGCTCCCGCCCGACGCGGGCGGTTCAGCTGTCACGGGTCACCTCCAGGCCGTCGAGACGGCTGTAACGAAGTGAGAAGCCTGCCAGGCGGGTCTGGCACTCCTCGTCGAGCGTGAGAATCAGCTGATCGGAGAGCCAGGGGCTGTCCTTGCCCTGCCAGGCTGGCAAGTACAGCTGCTCCAGTTGCTCGATGGCCCGGTCCATGGTTTCCGCGTAGGAGAACTGCATAGGCAGCCGCAGTCCGCAACTCGCCGCCGTACGGCCCGCGAGCGGTGTGGGCGGCTGATCCTGCGGCAGCTCCAGCCCTCCGCGTTGCCTTCCCTTCCGGTCCGCCTCCAGCCACGGCAGGGTGGCGAGGCTTCCATCGGCACGTCGTTGTACGACGACGACCTCCAAGGCCTCGCGGCTGTCCCGGACCTGAGCCCGCCCGGTCCGAGTGTCGTCGACGTCCCCCACCCCCGCAGCGACCCAGCCGAACAGCGCTCTGCCCGGCCGCCCGACATCGCCGAGGCGAAAGACGGCGGCACGCTCGGCCTGATCCGCCCGGTGCTCGTCGAACTGCACACGAGCCTCAGCCAGCGCAAGCGCCCAGAGTTCCGGCCCAACCGGTCTTTCCCCGTACGCTCCCCGCACGAGCGCGCTGATGTCCGATGGCAGCCGTACCGGACGCTTCGTCCCGCCTTCCAGATGGGGCAGCAGGACCGCGGCAGAGCGCAGCAGCGGGTACAGCCCGTACACGGCGATCGAGCCCCGCACCGGCTCGGGGACGTCCATGACTCGGTCGCCCCAGTCGGCTCCTGTGAGAAGGCATCGAGCCGTTCGCAGAAGCTCGGGCCGCTCGCTCTGGTCCTCCCCACGCTGGTGTCGGTGCAGCCGACCCATGCGCTGGAGGAGCAGGTCAACAGGGCACAGATCGCTCACCAGAAGGTCGAAGTCCACGTCCAGGGACTGCTCTGCCACCTGGCTGGCCACCACGATGTGACGCCTTTCGGGACGACCGGTGGCCTTCCCCGGCGGGCCGAAGCGCTGGAGCAGGTCTCTGTCTTTCGCTGCCCGGTCGATGTCGACGAAGCACGAGTGCGCGACGGTGACGTCGTCGTCACCGAACCTCTCCCGCAGGACGCGGGCAGCCCCCAGCACTCGCCGAACCGTATTGCGCACGACCAGAACGCATCCGCCACCGACGAGTTCGCTCTCCAACCGGTCCGCGAGTACGTCCATGTCGTCGGCGAGCCACTCCACCTCGACATCCGTGGTCCTGCCGGACGCTCGGGGACCGCGTACCACGGGAGTGCCTCCTGGAGTGACGGCGGTGAGCAGTGGGTAATCACCGGCGTCCATGCCGCCCCCGGCGGTGGACTCGATGCCGGCTCCCGCATACGCCTGTAGGAGCCCATGACGACGCGTGGCGGGCAGCGTCGCCGACAGCACGATCACGGGGACTCGGTAGGCCCCCAGCCATGACAGCACCCGGTCGAGGTACACGCTCATGTAGGTGTCGTAGGCGTGCGCCTCGTCAATGACGACGACTTTGCCGGCGAGGGCAAGGTGACGAAGGGCCAGGTGCCTGCTCTTCAGCCCCATGAACAGCAGTTGATCGATGGTGCCTGCCACGAACGAGGCCAGCATGGCCCTCTTGCGGCCCCGCAACCAGGCATGCGCCACGAGTTCGGCACCAGCACGCCGCTCGTCCGGACGCTGACGGGACTCGGCCTCCGCCTCGTCCAAGTCGACGGCCGCGACTCGCCCTGCACGGGACATGAGGCCGGCGAAGTCCTCGTTGAGAGCTGCTTTCGAATGAGCCAGGTGCACTGAGCGCCGTGAACCCGCCACTCCGGGCAGCCGATCCAGCCAGTCGATCAGGCGCGGGAACATGGCGTTGCCGGTGGCCATGGTGGGCAGGGCGAAGAACACCCCGCCCGCACCCGAGCGCGCGGCGAAGATCTCTGCCACGGCGAGCGCCGCTTCTGTCTTGCCCTCTCCCATGGGGGCCTCGACGATCATCAATCCGGGAGTCTCCATCTCCCGGGCCAGTTCTACGGCCGCCTCCTGGACAGGGCGCACCTTGGCTTCGGCAGGGAGCCCGAAGCGGGAGACGAACAACTCCTGCCCACTCAGTGCAGGCTCCTCGGCCCGCCAGGGGGTCGGTAGATCAAGTCCACGCCACGCCGCGTCAATACGCTCCTCGTGGGTGCGATCCGCCCCGTCGGGGAAGTACGGAAAGAGATCCGGATTGCTGGCGATCCAGTCGGAGACGATGACCAGTGCGGTGAGGAGCACTTGTGCCGGCTGTGGCAGGCTCACTTTTCGCCACTCACCGAGCCGTTCTCCTACGCCGAAATTGCGCGCGCAGGCATCCAACAACTCGGTCTGCACCTGCTGCCAGACACGGCTGCTCGGGCCGGGAGTACGCAGCAATTCCTCGTGCTCATAGAGGGCCTTGATCTGGCCGTGCTCGGGCGGCACGCCGTGATGCCCGCCCACGGCGACCGTGAACTGCCCGGTCCGAGCGGACGCCCACCCGTGTCGCTCCTCCAGCCATTCCCCGAGCAGGAGCTGCCCGGCAAGACCATGCGGAGCGATACGACGATCTGGTCCCATCGCCTTGGCCGAGCGCATCTCCAGGCCCTGGTCCCGCATCATGTCGGCAAGCTGATCGACCTGGCAGGCGAAGGCGGGGGTGGCTTTGCCGATGTCGTGCACGCCGGTGAGCCATACCGCGAGGGCGCGAGCGTCGGACTCCCCTTCCGGCAACGCCTCGGCTACCAGCCGTCGCACTCCTACAGGCAGCCACTGGTCCCATAACAACCCGGCCACCGCGGCACTGTCCTCCATGTGCCGCCACAACGGCAGCCAGCCCTCAGCATCCCGATCATGCTTGGCCCACACCGACCGTGCCGCTTTCCCGAGGCGACGCAACATGCCGGCTTTGGCATTTCCCCCACCGCTCATGAACGATTGATACAGCGAGGCTGCGGCGGCAGACAGCGGAATCCGCGAATAGGCAGATCCTCAAGAAATCCACCCACAGACACCTTATGCTGATCGGCTTGCTGTGGATCTGCAGCAGAGCGCCAGGGGACTCGGGGGTGCGTCATGTCTAATTTGCCGGAATCCTTGATAATCAGCGAAACCATGTCCTCCCCGCCATAACACCGCAGGTCATCCAGTCTGCTCCCCGCACCCGCGGGGATGGTCCCGACCGGATCATCGTCGGTATCGACCTCGGTTCCTGCTCCCCGCACCCGCGGGGATGGTCCCTGCTTGACGTGCTCCGCGATCCGTTCCGCCAACTGCTCCCCGCACCCGCGGGGATGGTCCCAACCCCTCACCCCAGCACGGCGACCGCCCCACCTGCTCCCCGCACCCGCGGGGATGGTCCCGTCCCGGTGGGCGAGCGGACACCGGACCACTGCTGCTCCCCGCACCCGCGGGGATGGTCCCTTGCGGGGCTTATCGTCACGCTGGCGGTCAATCTGCTCCCCGCACCCGCGGGGATGGTCCCCCCCCCGCCCCGACTGGGTCCGCTCCGAACAACTCTGCTCCCCGCACCCGCGGGGATGGTCCCCACCTGCGCCAGCCCGAAGCGGTGCTCACGCCCTGCTCCCCGCACCCGCGGGGATGGTCCCGTCGACAACGCCGAGCTCACCGTGCAGGCGCTCTGCTCCCCGCACCCGCGGGGATGGTCCCGGCTCTGTGGCCATCAGCAGGGCGCCTGAAGCCTGCTCCCCGCACCCGCGGGGATGGTCCCGTGCGCTCAGGGAGGTCGTTCCAGGCGTGGAACTGCTCCCCGCACCCGCGGGGATGGTCCTCACCAGCAGCGGCCACACCGTCACCCCAGGCACTGCTCCCCGCACCCGCGGGGATGGTCCCTCGACGAACTCGCCGAGGCCGAAGGGCGCGACCTGCTCCCCGCACCCGCGGGGATGGTCCCCTGCGGGCCATGCAGGACGCCGGCTGGGATATCTGCTCCCCGCACCCGCGGGGATGGTCCCACGATGACGCTGTTCCCGTCGATCCTGTCGAACTGCTCCCCGCACCCGCGGGGATGGTCCCGTCGGCACCGCCGCGTCGGGGTCGGGCTTCAACTGCTCCCCGCACCCGCGGGGATGGTCCCGACGCTTCGCGCCGTGCCTCGTGCATCCCCTCCTGCTCCCCGCACCCGCGGGGATGGTCCCCGCGAGACCGCGATGATCGGGCGGGCGTCGGGCTGCTCCCCGCACCCGCGGGGATGGTCCCGGCTACCTGATCAGGACCGAGACGTCCGACATCTGCTCCCCGCACCCGCGGGGATGGTCCGAGAGCAGGACAGACGGGTCGACGACGACGCCGCTGCTCCCCGCACCCGCGGGGATGGTCCCGGGCAGCCCCTCGTCACCATCCACCCCGACGGCTGCTCCCCGCACCCGCGGGGATGGTCCCTCGATCCGTGTGAAGTGGTGGTCGGGCGAGTTCTGCTCCCCGCACCCGCGGGGATGGTCCCGGCTGCCCCTGGTGGCCGCACAGCAGCGCAGTCTGCTCCCCGCACCCGCGGGGATGGTCCCCGGACCTGCGTCGCGGTCGGGGGGTCGTATCGCTGCTCCCCGCACCCGCGGGGATGGTCCCCGCACTGCTCGTGTTCAGCCCCGACGCCGAGGCTGCTCCCCGCACCCGCGGGGATGGTCCCTCCCCGCAGCGCACCCGTTCCCGCCCAGAGCCCTGCTCCCCGCACCCGCGGGGATGGTCCCACCAGCTCAGCGCCGATGATCTGCGCGAGCGGCTGCTCCCCGCACCCGCGGGGATGGTCCCTACACCGGCCCCCTGCGGGTGTGGGTGTGGCACTGCTCCCCGCACCCGCGGGGATGGTCCCGGCTACCTTCTCAACAAGAAGGCCAAGGCAGCGTGCTCCCCGCACTCGCGGGAATGGTCCCCCGATGGACTGGCAGGACATCGAGCTGGACGAGTGCTCCCCGCACCCGCGGGGATGGTCCCCCGTAGGATTCGCCGTCCTGCGAGAACAGCATGTGCTCCCCGCACCCGCGTGGACGTCCCCGTGCTGGCCGAGCCGGAGAGGTGCCGGGTCAGGGCCGGACTCATCACGGCCCGGGCTGACGGCGATAGGGGGATGCCCGCGCCCGTTCTACCTGGGCGCCGGAGGCCTGCGATGCTTCCCGGTGCCGGGACCGAGCGGCTTCGGCGCCGGCCCCGCAGGCGCAGCCCCGTTCGCCTCCGGGTAGAGGAGCGCCTTCGCCTCCGTCAGGTCGGCGGCGTAGGCGTACGGCTCCCAGGCGTGCCCGTTCCAGCGCTCGATGACACGTGGGGCATCCGGCTGTAGATGCGACCCCCGGGGGCCGTCGCTGGAGACGACCGGTACGGCACGAAGGCGGCCGATCCTCGCGTCGCGGCGTTCCGCCCAGTCCTTCAGCGGTTCGTCGTCCATGCTGGCATTCCTCGCGTCGGCAGCGGCTGTTACTCGGGAGCCCAGGAGAGTAGCGGCCCAAGAGGTCCCCTGGCCGAGGACTTCACGGCGGCCCCCCGAAGGTGTGGTCAGATCCGCCCTACGCTCACCCCATGATGATCAAAACCCGCCCCGCCACCGAAGCGGACCTCCCCCAGTTGCTCGCCCTCTACGGCGAGTTGAACCCGGAAGATCCACCGCTGTCCCGCGCGTCCGTGGACGCCGTCTGGGCGGCGATAGCGGCGCAGCAGGGGCGGACCGTCCTGGTGGCCGATGTCGAGGGCCGCGTGGCCGGTACGGCGGACTGCATCGTGATGCCGAATCTCACCCGCGGTGGGCGGTCCATTCTGTTCGTGGAGAACGTCGTCGTGGCCGGTTCCCACCGGCGGCGCGGCGTGGGGCGGCTGCTGATGGACGCCGCCGTGCGGTTGGGAGAGGCCGCCGAGTGTTACAAGGTGCAGTTGCTGGCGGCGGATGACGCGTACGTGCACTCCTTCTACGCCGCGTGTGGGTTCGAGCCCTTGGCTCAGGGGTTTCGGCGCTACGTCGAGGCCTCGGCGAGGGCGGCGTCGAGGTAGGCATGCAACGCCCCCGCCCCCTCCACCATCCCCCGCGTCCGCGCCGTCAGGGCCTCCCCCCGCGCCGTGATCGCCGCGCGGAGTGCCTCCGTGCTGCCCTCGCGCCGTAGGCCCTCCAGGACCGGCCTGATCTGGTCGAACAGGTAGTGGCTGCGGCGCAGGGTGTGGACCAGTCGGGCGTCGCGGACATCGGTGGGTTCGTAGAGCCGGTAGCCCGTGCCGCGCTCGCGGCACGGGGTGAGCAGGCCGGCTGCCTCCCATACCCGTAGCGCGGAGGTGCGTACGCCCAGCAGGGCGGCCACCTCGCCGATGCGCAGCCCGCCGCCGGATCGGGGGAGCATCCCGACTGGTTCCGCCGCCAGCAGCTCCAGCGCCTCGCTCGCCGCCCGCAGGGACACCCGCTCCTCGTGCAGCGCGGCGTGCGCGGCGTCGACCAGTGCGAGTGCGCCGGGGGCGTCCCCGCCGTGCAGGGTCCGCATGATGCGCGTCGCCGTCACCGGGCCGTATCCCCGGAGCATGGTCCGGTACGCCAGCAGCGCACGGCGGTGCACCTCCCCGAAGACGCGGTAGCCGGACGCGGTCCGCGCGGCCGGTGGGAGTACCCCGGCCTCCTCGTAGTTGCGGATCTGCTGCGTCGAGACACCGGCCAGGCGGGCCAGGTCGACGGGGCGCAAGCGGCGGTCGTCGTTCGTCATCGATTTGAAGGTTATGGCAGACAGCAGCTCGTTGACAGCTCATAAGTCTCAATATCGGGCTTCAATGGAAGACTTGAAGGAATGGACTCCCGCATTGAATCCCGCATTGACCCTTGCATTCATGTCACCGGCGCCCGTCTCCACAACCTCAAGAACGTCTCCCTCTCCCTCCCGAAGAACAAGCTGGTCGTCATGACCGGCCTGTCCGGCTCCGGCAAGTCCACGCTCGCCTTCGACACCCTCCACCAGGAGGGCCAGCGGCAGTACCTGGAGTCGCTGGGCATGGTCACCGGCTTCGTCAGCAAGCCCGCCGTCGACTCGATCACCGGCCTGTCCCCGTCGATCAGCGTCGACCAGCACCACACCAACCGCAGCCCGCGCTCCACGGTCGGCACGGTCACCGAGGTCTTCACCTATCTGCGGCTGCTGTGGTCGCGCATCGGCGTACGGCCGTGTCCCGGCTGCAAGCAGAGCATTCCGCCGTCGTACGCCGACGACAGCGAGCCCGACGAGGACGCCGAGGCCGAGCAGCGGCCCTGCCCGCACTGCGGCACCCTCGTGCCCGAACCGGTCATGGGCTCCTTCTCCTTCAACAAGCCCGCGGGCGCCTGCCCGGCCTGCACCGGCCTGGGCGAGGTGATCCGCCCCGATGCCAAACGCCTGGTCGACGGCGGCCGGTCGGTCGCCGAGGGGGCGGTACGGGGCTGGAACGCGAAGTACACCGAGTGGAGCCTGCCCGTGCTGCGGGCCGCCGCCGCGCACTACGGCTTCACCTTCGACGCGGACCAGCCGGTCGACGAGCTGGACGCCCGGCAACGGGACTTGCTCCTCCACGGCGTCGAAAGCCCCGAGTTCCGGCGGCACTTCCCGGACACCGACCCACCGGCGACCGTCTCCGCAGGCCGTTTCGAAGGCGTCGCGACCGCGCTGCTGCGCCGCTACACCGACCGCGCCGACGACCCCGAGTACCGCGAACGGGCCGAACAGCAGGGCCTGGTGAAGCAGCCCTGCGGCGACTGCGGCGGGACCCGGCTGCGGGCGGAGAGCCGGGCGGTGACCGTGCACGGCCTCACCATCGTCGAGGCGGCCGCGCTTCCGCTGACCGACCTCGCCACCTGGCTGACCGGCCTGCGAAGCCAGTCGGACGGCGACGAGTGGCTGCTCGTGGAGCCGGTCGTCGCCGACCTGGAGGAGCGCGTACGGCGCCTGGTGGACGTCGGCGTCGGCTACCTCACCCTCGCCCAGGCCACGCCCAGCCTCTCCGCCGGGGAGACGCAGCGGCTGCGCCTGGCCGCCCTGCTCGGCTCCGGACTCACCGGCGTGCTCTACGTCCTCGACGAGCCGACCATCGGCCTGCACCCCTCGGACACCGCCCGCCTGGTCGACGTCCTGCGCCGTCTGCGCGACCTCGGCAACACCGTGCTCGTCATCGAGCACGACCTGGAGGTGCTGCGCGCCGCGGACCACGTGGTCGACGTCGGCCCGGGCGCGGGCCGGGACGGCGGCCGGATCGTCGCGGCCGGCACGCCGGACGAGGTCGCCCGCACCGAGGGCTCGGTGACCGGCGCCTACCTGTCGGGCCGGCTGTCCACGCCCCGGTCACGCGCACGCGGCGACAGCGACACGGCCGTCGTCATCCGCGGGGCCCGGGCCCACAACCTCAAGGACCTCACCGTACGGATACCGCTGCGCCGCCTGGTGACGGTCACGGGCCCGTCCGGCTCCGGCAAGTCGACGCTGCTGCTGGACATCCTCGGCCGGGCCGCCCGCCGGCACTTCCACCGCGCGGGCGAACTGCCCGCCGAACACGACGGCATCGACGGCTGGGAGCACCTCTCCAAGGCCGTCCTCATCGACCAGGAGCCCATCAGCCGCCTCCCGCGCTCCAACGCGGCGACCTACTCGGACGTCTTCACCCCGATCCGCGAGGTCTTCGCGGCCCGCAGCCAGGGCCGCCTGACCGCGGGCCACTTCTCCTTCAACGTCCCGGGCGGACGCTGCGAACGCTGCGAGGGCGCGGGCGTCCTCACCGTCCGCATGCACTTCCTCCCGGCCGTGGAGGTGCGCTGCCCCGGCTGCAAGGGCCGCCGCTTCCGGCCCGAGGTGCTCTCCGTCCGCCACGAGGGCCACGACATCGCCGAGGTGCTCGAAGCGACCGTGGACGAGGCGCTGACCGTGTTCGCGGACGTCCCGGCGGTCGCCACCCGGCTCCGGCGGATGGCGGACGTCGGCCTCGGCTACCTCCCCCTCGGCCAGCCCGCCACCACCCTCTCCGGCGGCGAGGCCCAGCGCCTGAAACTCGCCAAGGAACTGGGACGGCGGACGACCGGACGCGCCCTGTACCTGCTGGACGAGCCGACGACGGGCCTGCACTCCGCCGACACCGCCCGCCTCCTCGACGTCCTCCAGCGCCTCGTCGACGCCGGGCACTCGGTCGTCACCATCGAGCACAACCTCGATGTCATCCAGGCCTCCGACTGGTTGATCGACCTCGGGCCGGTGGGCGGATCCGGCGGCGGCCGGCTCATCGCGGAGGGCGTCCCGCAGCAGCTGCGTCAGCCCTGCCTCTCCAGCACCGCGTAGTCGGCGAAACTACGGCGGTAGCGCAGGTGCCGCGTCTCCTGCGTGTGCCTGCGCTGCCACTCCTCCACCTCCCCGGGCGCCCGGCACGGCCCCGAACTCGCCCCGCAGTCCGCGTCCTCGCCGGAGACGCAGTACGCCTGGTACTCCGGCAGGGCGGACGCGTCCTGCACGATCGTGTACGGCACGTACCGGAAGATCCTGCGGCCGGTCGCCGACTCCCCGCCGTGCTCCTCGCGTTGGTGCTTGCGCAGCAGGACGTTCGCGTCCGTCACGGCACTCGCGTCGAACGCCACCCGAGCCCTGTCCCGCCGGACCGACAGCTCCTCGCACGTCGCGCACCCGCGCACGGGCAGCGGAGGCCGGTTCGGATCGGCCGACAGCCCTTCCCTGGAACGGTCGTTGGCCGCGCGGACGCCCGCACTGAGCCGTTCCTCCAGCGTCGCCACCCTGATTTCGGCCGCGTCCGCCTGCCACTCCCGGCCGCCGCCGACCGGGCGCAGCATCACGTGCGGGCCGGACTTGTCCTGGTACTCGCCGACCCTGCGCGCCCGCTGGTCGTAGACGAGCGTTCCCGGTTCCATTTGGTGCACCTCCGTCACTCTCGGTGTATCGAGCGTTGCGCAGGGGAATGGTCCGGTTCAATGCTTGGCGTGTGACACCGGTGCACTGTCACGGAGGGGGAAGCCGTGAGCCGACGGAACGGCGGGGCGGAGTCGGGCGCGAGTACGGCGGCGGTGTTCGGGGAGGTGCTACGGCACTTCCGCGAGGCGGCGCTGCTCACGCAGGAGGGCCTCGCGAGGCAGATCCCGTGCGACCGGTCGCATGTGGCGCGGGTGGAGGCGGGGACGAGGGTCCCCCAGGACACGTTCGCCAAGTCCTGTGACGAACTTCTGGGTACGGGTGGGGTGTTGCTTCGGCTGTGGGGCCGGATCGACTGGTATCCGCAGGTGGAGCATCCCGACTGGTTCGAGCGGCGAGTGCGTATGGACGCGGAGGCTGTCTCGCTGCTGTCGTACCAGGCCAACGTGATTCCGGGCTTGTTGCAGACGCAGGACTACGCGTGGGCGCTGTTCGCCCGGCACATCGTGGACCAGGACGAGGTGGCAGAGCGCGTCAAGGCGCGGATGAGCCGACAGCGACGCTTCCTCGCCCCGGACGGACCCCTGTTCGTGGCCGTACTCGACGAGAGCTGCCTGCGCACCAGGGTGGGCGGCACGGCGATCATGCGCGACCAGTTCGCCCATCTGCTGGAGGTGGGACAGCGTCCCAACATCCGCATCCAGGTCGTACCCGCCGACGACCCGGACATCGACCGCCCCAACACGTCCATGTCGCTGATCACGCTGCCGGACGGGCACCAGTGGGTGTACTCCGAGTCGCTGGATCAAGGCCATTTCAACGACAATCCGGCCCTCTTCGCGAGGCATCGCCACACCTATGATGTGCTCAGGGCCGACGCGCTGTCCGCCCGCGAATCAGCCGCTCTGATCAGCGACTTGATGAAGGGGTACGAGCACGATGAGCAGTCACGAACTCAGCGCGGCAACCTGGATCAAGAGCAGCTACAGCGGCACAAACGGCGGGGACTGCATCGAAATAGCCCCCGGCTTCTCCGCAACCGTCACCGTCCGCGACAGCAAGAACCCTGACGGACCCGTCCTGCTCGTCGCCCGGTCCGCCTGGTCCGCGTTCACGGCCGCTCTCTGAGGACTACGGCTCGTCGTCCCTCTTCTCCTCGTCGTCGAGGGACTTCAAGAACTCGGGGTTGTCGTCCGGCGCCACCCACTGCCGGGGCCGGGGACGGCCCCCCGCCGCGCTCCTCTTCTTGCCCGCGATGAGCCAGGAGATCGAGCCGACGAGCGGAAACAGCAGCACGAGGATCGCCCACAACGGCTTCGGCATGTGACGAATGTCGTCGTCCTTCGTGCTGATGCAGTCGATGAACGCGTACACGCTCAGCGCCAGCGGCACGAGGAACATCAGTACCCGGAGCATGCGCGGCCTCTCAGCGAAAGCGGTGGGCGGTTCCAGGCCAGGGTAGCCGCTCGGGGATACTGGACCCCATGGCTTACGACGATCTTCGCTCCCTGCTCAGGGCGCTGGAGCGCGAGGGCGACCTCAAGCGCATCAAGGCCGAGGTGGACCCGTATCTGGAGGTCGGGGAGATCGTCGACCGGGTGCAGAAGGCCGGCGGCCCCGCGCTGCTCTTCGAGAACGTACGCGGGTCGAGCTTGCCGCTCGCGATGAACGTGTACGGCACGGACCGGCGGCTGCTGAAGGCCCTGGGCCTGAAGTCGTACGGCGAGATCTCGGAGCGGATCGGCGGGCTGCTGAAGCCCGAGCTGCCGCACGGGTTCGTGGGCGTGCGCGAGGCGTTCGGCAAGCTCGGCGCGATGACGCACGTCCCGCCGAAGAAGGTGAAGGACGGCCCGGTGCAGGAGGTCGTGCTCACCGGGGACGACGTCGACCTCGACCAGCTGCCCGCCCTGTTCACCTGGCCCAAGGACGGCGGGTCGTTCTTCAACCTGGGGCTGACCCACACCAAGGACCCGGAGACGGGCGTCCGCAACCTCGGCCTGTACCGGCTCCAGCGGCACGACCGGCGCACCATCGGCATGCACTGGCAGATCCACAAGGACAGCCGGAACCACTACCAGGTGGCGGCGCGGAGGGGCGAGCGGCTGCCCGTCGCGATCGCCTTCGGCTGTCCGCCCGCCGTGACGTACGCCTCCACCGCGCCGCTGCCCGGGGACATCGACGAGTACCTGTTCGCCGGGTTCCTCGCGGGCAAGCGGATCGAGATGGTCGACTGCAAGACCGTGCCGCTCCAGGTGCCGGCGCAGGCGGAGGTCGTGATCGAGGGCTGGCTGGAGCCGGGCGAGATGCTGCCCGAGGGGCCCTTCGGCGACCACACCGGTTTCTACACGCCGCAGGAGCCGTTCCCGGCGCTGAAGATCGACTGCGTGACGATGCGGAAGCGGCCGTTGCTCCAGTCGATCGTCGTAGGCAGGCCTCCGACGGAGGACGGACCGCTCGGTCGTGCGACGGAACGCTTCTTCCTGCCGCTGCTGAAGATCATCGTGCCGGACATCGTGGACTACCACCTGCCGGAGGCGGGCGGCTTCCACAACTGCGCGATCGTCTCGATCGACAAGAAGTACCCGAAGCACGCGCAGAAGGTCATGCACGCCATCTGGGGCGCGCACATGATGTCGCTGACCAAGCTGATCGTGGTCGTCGACTCCGACTGCGACGTGCACGATCTGCACGAGGTCGCCTGGCGGGCGCTCGGCAACACGGACTACGCCCGCGACCTGTCGGTCGTCGAGGGCCCCGTCGACCACCTCGACCACGCCTCCTACCAGCAGTTCTGGGGCGGCAAGGCCGGGATCGACGCGACGAAGAAGTGGCCCGAGGAGGGCTACACCCGCGACGGCGGCTGGCCCGACATGGTGGAGTCCGATCCCGAGACGGCGGCGAAGGTGGACCGCCGCTGGAAGGAGTACGGCCTGTGACCTCCGCTTCCGCCGCGATCCCGCAGCCGGGACGCACCAAGGCGTTCCTGCGGCTGGTGATGATCGAGCACTCGGTCTTCGCGCTGCCCTTCGCCTATATCGCCGCGCTCACGGCGATGTACCAGTGGGACGGGAACATCCACTGGGTCCGGCTGCTGCTGGTCACCGTCTGCATGGTGGGGCTGCGGACCTTCGCCATGGCGGTCAACCGGATCATCGACCGGGAGATCGACGCGAGGAACCCGCGTACGGCGCACCGCGAACTGGTGACCGGTGCGATGTCGGTGAAGCACGCCTGGACGGGTGCGCTGATCGCCCTCGCCGTGTTCCTGGGGGCGGCGGCCCTGCTGAACCCGCTGTGCCTGGCGCTGGCGCCGATCGCGGTGATCCCGATGGTGGTCTACCCGTACGGCAAGCGGTTCACGAACTTCCCGCAGGCCATCCTGGGTCTCGCCCAGGCGATGGGCCCGATCGGCGGCTGGCTGGCGATCACGGGGTCCTGGTCCTGGGACGCGGTGATACTCGGTCTCGCCGTGGGCATCTGGATCGGCGGCTTCGACCTGATCTACGCCTGCCAGGACGTCGAGACCGACCGCGAGATCGGCGTCATGTCCGTCCCCGCGCGCTTCGGCATCCCGGCGGCCATCTGGGGCGCACGGGTCTGCCACGCCCTCACGACGGCCCTGTTCGTCTGGTACGCCCTGGCCACCGACGCGGGCACGTTCTTCTGGCTGGGCCTGATGATCGTCGCCGCCGCGTTCCTGTACGAGCACTCGATCGTCCGCCCGCACGACCTGTCGCGCGTGAACCGCGCGTTCTTCAGTGTCAACGGCTTCATCGGCATCGCCCTTTTCGTGTGCGCGCTGCTGGATCTGCTGGTGCGTGGTCTGACCGTCTGAATACGGTGCGGCCCATGGACCGCCTTCGCGCTCAGCTCGCCCGCTTCGAGGACGCGTTCCCGGGGTTTCACGTGGAGATCGTGGAAGGCAGTGTCGTCGCGAGCCCGGTGCGGCCGTTCGACGGGGAGACCGTTCAGCGGCTGTGGGCGGTCGTCGAACCGCAGCTGCCGCCAGGGTGGGACGTCGTCAGCGGTGTCGTGTTCCCCTTCGACGACGCCCATGAGTTCTGCCCCGATCTCGCCGTCGTCCCGGCCGATGCGGTGGCCGAGAACCGCATCGCGTACCCGGCCGACCTGATCGAGCTCGTCGTCGAGGTGGTGTCCCCGGAAAGCGTCCGTAACGACTACGAGGTCAAGAACAAGCAGTACGCGTCCCGGGGCATCCCGAACTACCTGATCTTCGACCCGCAGAAGGGGCACGTCATCACCCTCTGGAACCCCGGCCCCGACGGCTACCGCGGTCGGGACATGCTCCCGTACGGCGGCAGGGTCACCGTCGAGACCAGGATCGGGCGCCTCACGGTCGAGACCAGTCGGCTTCCCGTGGGCCCCGGGTCGGGCGGCGGCTGAACAGGAACGCTGCTGCGATGCCCGCCAGCAGCCCCAGTAGATGCCCCTGCCAGCTGACGCCTGTCTGGGTCGGGGCCAGGCCCGTGAGGATGGAGCCGCCCCAGATCGCGGCGATGACGATGCCGACCAGGATGCCCAGCGGGCGGCGTTCGACGAAGCCGGTGACCAGGAGGAAGCCGAAGAGGCCGAAGATCAGGCCGGAGGCGCCCGCCGTGTTGGTGTGCGCCGGGGATATGAGCCAGACGCCCAGGCCGTCCGCGATCACGATCAGCGCGCAGACCAGGAGGAAACGCCGTAGGCCCGTGAGTGCCGCGAGGAAGCCCAGGACCAGCAGCGGCAGCGTGTTCGCGGTCAGGTGGGCGAAGCCGAAGTGGATGAACGCCGACGGGACGACGTCGGCCAGCTCGGACGGATCGCGCGGGGTGACGCCGAAGCCGTCCAGCGCGTGACCGGTCGCCGTGTCCACCACTTCCAGCAGCCACAGCAGCGCGACCCAGGCCAGCATCAGCTTGCCCGCGGTCATTGCGCGGTCGCTCCTCGACCACCCGGCTTGCACATTCGACATGGCGACCCCCAGTGCTCGCTCATCCCCGTCTGTGCAACGGCCCGCACCCCTTGGCCGGTTCCCACCCTGCGACGCCGGATAGGCTCGGTCCTGTGAACCCAGTCAAGCCAGGCGAGACACCGCGTACGCCTTGGATCGTAGGGGTGTCCGGCGCCTCCGGCACCCCGTATGCCGCTGCCGTGCTGCGGGCCCTCCTCGCCGCCGGCGAGAGCGTCGACCTCGTGGTGTCCCGGGCCTCCCGGCTCACCCTGCTGGACGAGACCGGGATCTCCTTCCGGGACGCCCACTGGCGGGACGACCTGCGCGAATGGCTGTCCCGGGGCGCCGACGGCAAGCCGGACACCTTCTCCGTCGACCTCGACGCAGTACGGCACTGGAGCGCCGGTGACCTGGCCGCCGGCCCCTCCTCGGGGTCGTACCCCACCAAGGGCATGCTCATCGTGCCCGCCTCGACCGCGAGCGTGGCCGGAGTCGCGCTCGGGCTGTCGAAGGACCTGTTGCAGCGGGCGGCGAGCGTGACCCTGAAGGAGGGCCGCCCGCTCGTCGTGGCCGTACGCGAGACCCCGCTGAACGGCCAGACCCTGCGGCACCTGGTCACCCTCGACGACGCGGGCGCGACCGTCGTACCCGCCTCACCCGCCTTCTACGCGGGCGCGACGCACATCCAGGACCTGGTGGACTTCGTCGCCGGACGCGTACTCGACGCGGCGGGCGTGCCGCACCGGCTCTACCGCCGTTGGCAAGGTGAGCTCGGCGGCGGAGCACACCGCGCCGGCTGAGCGCACCCGAACCTCATCGGACTCAACGACAACTTCAGCGGAAGGCTTCGATCGCAATGGACGCGGTGGACAGGCAGCTCATCCAGGCCCTGAGGGAGAACGGCCGGGCCTCCTATGCGGAGCTGGGACGCCTCGTCGGGCTGTCGGGACCCAGCGTCACCGACCGCATCAACCGGCTGGAGGCGGCCGGTGTCATCACCGGCTACCGGGCCACCGTCGACGCCGCCTCGCTCGGCCTCGGCGTCACCGCCCTGATCGGCATCTCGCTCTCCGACGCCACGGACCACGAGGACGTGGCGCAGCGGCTGCGGGACCTCTCGGAGATCGAGGACTGCTGGTTCATCGCGGGCGACGACTCGTACATGCTCAAGGTGCGGGCGGCCGATGTGGACGGCCTGGAGAAGATCATCCGGCGGCTCAGCGGGACCAAGGGTGTCTCCCGGACGCGCACCACCATCGTGCTCTCCACGAAGTGGGAGAACCGGGTCGGGGAACTGCCGGAAGAGGCGTAGGCGTACGGTTGGTCGGGCTGTCTCAGAAAGGTGTGGGTATGGACGTCGGGCTCAAGCGCGAGCTGGAGGAGAAGGTCCGCTCCGGTGAGCGGCTGACTCGTGAGGACGGCATCGCGCTGTACGAGTCGGACGACCTGGCCTGGCTCGGCGGCCTCGCGCACGAGGTGCGGACGCGCAAGAACGGCGACGTCGTGCACTTCAACGTCAACCGGCACCTCAACATGACCAACGTGTGCACGGCCTCCTGCGCGTACTGCTCCTTCCAGCGCAAGCCGGGGGAGAAGGACGCGTACACGATGCGCATCGAGGAGGCCGTCAAGCTCGCCAAGGCGATGGAGTCGGAGAACCTCACCGAGCTGCACATCGTCAACGGGCTGCACCCGAACCTGCCGTGGCGGTACTACCCCCGGTCGCTGCGCGAGCTGAAGGCCGCGCTGCCGAACGTGTCGCTGAAGGCGTTCACGGCCACCGAGATCCACCACTTCGAGACGATCTCCGGGATGAGCGCGTCCGAGATCCTGGACGAGCTGATCGACGCGGGGCTGGAGTCGCTCACGGGTGGCGGTGCGGAGATCTTCGACTGGGAGGTCCGGCAGCACATCGTGGACCACCGGACCCACTGGGAGGACTGGTCCCGGATCCACCGGCTCGCGCACGAGAAGGGGCTGAAGACCCCGTGCACGATGCTGTACGGGCACATCGAGGAGCCCCGGCACCGGGTGGACCATGTGCTGCGGCTGCGTGAGCTCCAGGACGAGACCGGGGGGTTCCAGGTCTTCATCCCGCTGCGGTACCAGCACGACTTCGTGGACGTGAAGGACGGCAAGGTCCGTAACCGGCTTCAGGCCCGGACGCAGATGGCGACGGGGGCGGAGGCGTTGAAGACCTTCGCGGTGTCGCGGTTGCTGTTCGACAACGTGCCGCATGTGAAGGTGTTCTGGGTCATGCACGGCGTCCAGACCGCGCAGTTGGCCTTGCAGCATGGTGCCGATGACATGGACGGGTCGGTGGTTGAGTACAAGATCACCCATGACGCCGACAACTTCGGTACGCCCAACAAGCTGACCCGTGAGGATCTGCTGGATCTGATTCGGGATGCGGGGTTCCGGCCCGTGGAGCGGAATACGCGGTACGAGATCATTCGGGAGTTTGAGGGGCCCGACCCGTTGCGGCGCGAATCGCCGCAGCCGATGCGGGTCTGAGTTTTGGGTGCGGGTGCGTGGGGGCTGGTCGCGCCCACGCGGCGGAGCCGCATATCGACAGGGTCCCGCGCCCCTGGGTGGGGTACCCGGAGGGCATGGTTGGCACCAAGGCGCCTGAGGATGCCTATACCGCTGAACCGTTTGTTCCTGAGCGGGGTGGGCTTGCTGCTCTGCGGCGGGCCGCTGCCGACTGCCGGGGCTGTCCGTTGCACCGGGACGCCACCCAGACCGTGTTCGGGGAAGGCCGTCAGGATGCCCGGGTCATGCTCGTGGGGGAGCAGCCCGGGGATCAGGAGGATCGGCAGGGGAAGCCGTTCGTCGGGCCGGCCGGGCGGCTGCTGGACCGGGCCCTCGAAGAGGCGGGGATCGATCCTGACGAGGCCTATGTCACCAATGCTGTGAAGCACTTCAAGTTCACGCAGGCCGAGCCCCGGAAGCGGCGGATCCACAAGGCGCCGAACCTGCGGGAGATGACCGCGTGCGGGCCCTGGCTGGCCGCGGAGCTGGCGGTCGTGGAGCCGGAGTTGATCGTCGTGCTGGGGGCCACCGCCGGGAAGGCGCTGCTCGGGTCCTCGTTCCGGGTTTCGCAGGTGCGTGGCACAGTGCTGGAGGAGGAGATCCACGGGCGGCCCGAGCGGCTGGTGCCGACCGTGCATCCGTCGGCGGTGCTGCGGGCCGACGACCGGGAGGCGGCGTACCAGGGGCTGGTCTCGGATCTGAAAGTGGCGGCGCGGGCGTTGGGGTAATAGTTACAATCCCTGCATGCCCCTTACCTTCACGCTCGATCCCGCTGTCACCCCCGAGCTGCGTGACGGCATCCTCGACCTGTGGGCCGATGTCTCCAACGCGGGCGGAGCCGTCGGATTCGTGCCGCCGGTGACGCGGGAGGACATTCGTCCCTGGCTGCTCAAGCACTTCGCGTCGATGTCCGAGGGGCAGGTCAGACTCCTCGTCGGGCACGACGAGGAGGGGCGGGTCGCGGCGACCGCGTTCCTGACGTTCAACACGCACCATCTGATGACGCACTGGCTGTGGCTGTACACGGTGATGGTGCATCCGCGCCACCAGGGCAAGGGGTACGGCCGCGATCTGCTGGCCGCGGCGGCGGACGCCGCCCGGGGGATCGACGGGATCGAGGCGATCCGGCTGACCTGCCGGGGCGGACTCGGGCTGGAGCGGTTCTACGAGTCGTGCGGCTACAAGGAGGTAGGCCGGATCCCGGGCGCCATCCGGGTGGGGCCGGGCGACGACCGCGATGACGTGATCATGCTCCTCCCGCTGAACTGACCCCGCTGCAAGATCGGCCGTCCGGCGTGCTTCACTGGACGGTGCCCCTTTGGGTACGTTCTGGCCGTTCGAACCGGAAGAGTGGATTGAGATGCTCCGCTACACGCTGATGCGCCTCGGGATCTTCGTGGGCTGCCTCGTGGTCGTCTGGGGCGCCGTCTACTCCGGCCTCGCCCCGCGCGGCCTCGGCGAGAGCAACGGCCTGTGGGTCGTCCTGCTCGCCCTGCTGATCTCCGCGCCGATCAGCTTCGTCGTCCTGCGCAAGGAGCGGGACCGGGCCTCCGTGCAGATCGTGCAGCGGGTCGACCGGATGAAGGCCAACCTGGAGGCCAACCGCAGCCAGGAGGACGTGGCCGACGACACCGCCCGGGCTCAGGGGCAGACCTCGTAGCTCACCTCACCGGCGTACAGCGCCCCGTTTCCGCACATGCGCGGAAACGGGGCGCTTTGCCTTGTATGGGTGTGTGTGGGTCGTCACCT
The DNA here is from genome assembly GCF_014651035.1 of Streptomyces lomondensis. Classification (GTDB taxonomy): domain Bacteria; phylum Actinomycetota; class Actinomycetes; order Streptomycetales; family Streptomycetaceae; genus Streptomyces; species Streptomyces lomondensis. Next base: position 823,448 of record NZ_BMWC01000002.1, on the reverse strand, counting down.
ATCAAAGCCAGGCTTTGAGGTCCTCAAAGCTCAGGTGTTAAGGTCGATGCTATGAAGTCAGCAGTCGCGTCTCTTCCGCCCCGGAGCGTTCCGCTCGTGGCGCGTCTGCACGTGGATCTCTGTCGGTGCGCGTCCGCTTTCTGTCGTCCCTGACGTCACGCAACCCCCGTCGTCTCCCACGTCAGTTCTCCCTACGCGTCCCCCAACGGAGTCAGTCCGTGTCCTCACGCCTGAAATTCTTCAAGGTGCCCTTCTGGGCCCAGATCATCGCCGGTCTCGTCCTCGGTGTGCTGCTCGGGTGGCTCGCCCGTGGCCAGGATCTGTCCTGGCTGGTCACGACCCTGGAGAAGGTCGGTGACACCTTCATCGGGCTGCTGAAGCTCGCCGTCGCCCCGCTCGTCTTCTTCGCGATCCTGGTGTCGATCACCAACCTGCGGAAGGTCAACAACGCGGCCCGCCTGGCCTCGCGGACCCTCCTGTGGTTCATGATCACCTCGCTGATCGCGGTGAGCATCGGTCTCGTCATCGGCCTGGTGACCAACCCCGGTGCCGGTACCGGCCTCACGCCCAAGGACGGCGCGAAGCCCGAGGACACCGGCTCCTGGATCGACTTCCTGACCGGCATCGTGCCGACGGACGTCATCACGCCCTTCACCGAGCTGAACGTCCTCCAGATCGTCTTCATGGCCGCCGTCGCCGGTATCGCCGCCCTCCAGCTCGGCGAGAAGGCCCAGCCGATCCTCGCCCTCAGCGAATCCGTCCTGGAGCTGCTCCAGAAGGCGCTGTGGTGGGTCATCCGGCTCGCCCCGATCGGCACGATCGGCCTCATCGGCTACGCCATCGCCACCTACGGCTGGGACCTGATCGGCAAGTACGCGACGTTCACCGCCGACATCTACGTCGGCTGCCTCATCGTGCTGTTCGGCGTCTACCCGACGCTGCTCGCGCTCGTCGCCAAGGTCAACCCGGTCCAGTTCTTCAAGGGCGCCTGGCCCGCGATCCAGCTGGCCTTCGTCTCCCGCTCCTCCGTGGGCACCATGCCGCTGACCCAGAAGGTCACCGAGCGGCTCGGTGTGCCGAAGGAGTACGCGTCCTTCGCGGTGCCGTTCGGCGCGACGACCAAGATGGACGGCTGCGCCGCGATCTACCCGGCGATCGCCGCGATCTTCGTCGCCCAGATCTTCGACATCCGGCTGGGCGTCGGCGACTACCTGCTGATCGCGTTCGTCTCGGTGGTCGGCTCCGCCGCCACGGCCGGCCTCACCGGCGCGACGGTCATGCTGACCCTGACCCTGTCCACCCTCGGCCTGCCGATGGAGGGCGTGGGCCTGCTCCTCGCGATCGACCCGATCCTGGACATGATCCGCACCGCGACCAACGTCGCCGGGCAGGCGCTGATCCCGGTTCTGGTCTCGGCCCGCGAGAACCTGCTCGACCGTGACGCCTACGCCACGGCCGACGGCTCCTCCCTGGACGAGCCGCGGGACACGCGGCCCGAGCAGGTGCCCGCCGCGGCCTGACGCAACGACGGCCCCTGGCCGCTCCTCGGCGGGTTTCCCGGCCGAGGGCCGGCCGGGGGGACCGTACGCTAAGCGGTATGGGTGCCGTGAAGACGAAGCGGATGCCGCGTGCGGTCCGTGAACAGCAGATGCTGGACGCCGCCGTGCGGATCTTCGGCCAACGCGGCTACATGGCCGCGTCGATGGACGAGATAGCCGAACTCGCGGGCGTCTCCAAGCCGTTGGTCTACCTGTACCTGAACTCGAAGGAAGACCTCTTCACGGCCTGCATCCGCCGGGAGGCGGGGGCCCTCGTCGAGGCGGTACGGGCCGGCGTCCGCCGCGACCTGCCCGCCGACCGGCAACTGTGGGAGGGTCTCGGCGCGTTCTTCGCGCACACCGCCGAGAACCCGGACGCCTGGTCGGTCCTGCACCTCCAGGCCCGTACGCACGGCGAGCCGTTCGCCGCCGAGGTCGCCGCGATGCGCGAGGAGATCGTCGCGTTCGTGACGCAGCTGATCCTCGCCGGGGCCCGCGAGGCCCACCGCGACCCCGATCTGCCGGAGCGCGAGGTCGCCGGGCTCGCCGCGGCCCTGGTCGGCGCCGCCGAGTCGCTCGCCGCCTGGGCCAACGCCACCCCGGGCGTCACGGCCCGCCAAGCCGCGGCCACGATGATGAACTTCGCCTGGGCCGGACTCGGCGACCTCATGGCGGACCGGCCCTGGTCACCCCCGGAGGAGCAGCCGGACGCTCAGGTGGGGTAGACGTCCCCCGTCAGGTGGAGCCGGTCCTCCCGGCCGCGCAGTTCGAACCGGCCGTCCTGTGCCGCGTACGTCACCGTCCCGGGCAGCAGCACCGGTGCCTTGAAGTCCGCCCGTACATGGCAGGAGTCCGGCGTGCCGTGCGCGGCGAGGCAGCGGGCCACCGTCCACATGCCGTGCGCGATCGCCCGGGGGAAGCCGAACAGCCGGGCGGTGAGCGGGTGGAGGTGGATCGGGTTGCGGTCCCCGGAGGCGGCTGCATAGCGCCGCCCGACATCCCCGGCGAGCCGCCACTCGGCGACCGCGGGCAGCGGCTTGCGTATCTCCTTGACGGGCGCCTCGCTGGGGCGTTCCGTGCGGTGCCGGGCCAGGTACGTGCTCTTCGACTCCCATACGACGTCCCCGGTGCCGCGCACCTCGGTGACGACCGTGGCCTGGGTGCCGCGGCGGTGGGGGGCCAACTCCTCGACGTGGACGGAGAGTTCGTAGGTGCCCGTCGCCGGCAGCGGCGCGTGCCGCGTGATCGTGATCGACGTGTGGACGAGGCCGAGCAGCGGCAGCGGGAAGTCCCGGCCGCTCATCAGCCGCATGGCCAGGGGGAATCCCAGAACGTGCGGATAGGTCAGCGGCAGCGCGTCCGCTCCGGTCGGGAACCCGCAGACCCGCTCGTACGCCGCCAGCCGCGCGAGGTCGACGCGCAGACCGGGCAGGACGAGCCGGGTGCGGGGGAACTCCGCGTCGGGGGACGGGCGTTTGAAGGGGGACAGCAGGGCGCCACGGGCGAGGAGCGGGGCGAGGGAGGGGGACGCGGTGAGGACGAGCGCGGTGTCGGTCATCAGGCACCCAGCAGACTCTGGCCGCAGACGCGGACGATCTGGCCGTTGACGGCGCCCGAGGCCGGGTGCGCGAGCCAGGCGGTGGTCTCGGCGACGTCGACCGGGAGGCCGCCCTGGGCGAGGGAGTTCATGCGGCGGCCCGCCTCGCGGATGAACAGCGGGATCGCGGCCGTCATCTTCGTCTCGATGAAGCCTGGCGCGACCGCGTTGACCGTCACGCCGTGCTCCGCGAGGGCGCGCGGCGCGAGGGAGCGGACCAGGCCGACGACGCCCGCCTTGCTGGCCCCGTAGTTGGTCTGGCCCGCGTTGCCGGCCAGGCCCGCGATGGAGGCGGTGGCGACGATCGAGCCGCCGCGCTTCAGCGTCCCGGCCTTCAGCAGGGCGTCCGTCGTGCGCAGCACACTCGCCAGGTTCACTTCCAGCACGGAGATCCAGCGCTCGGCCGGCATGTTCACCAGCCGCCGGTCGCGGGTGATGCCCGCGTTGTGGATCAGCAGGTCCAGGCCGTCCGGCAGGGCCTCGGCGATCCGCGCGCCCGCGTCGGCGGCGGTGATGTCGAGGAGCAGGGCGGTGCCGCCGAGCCGGTCGGCGACGCGCCGGGCGTCCTGCCCGGCCTGCGGCACGTCGAGGACGACGACCCGGGCACCCTCCCGGGCGAGCGTCTCGGCGACGGCCTCGCCGATACCGCGGGCGGCGCCGGTGACGAGGGCGGTGCGGCCGGTGAGCGGGCGGGCCCAGTCGACGGGGGTGGTGGTCTCCTGGGGCGGTCCCACCTCGATCACCTGCCCGCTCACGTACGCGGACTTGGGCGAGAGCAGGAACCGGAGCGTGGACTCGGCCGCCGAGGCGTCCGTGAGCCGGACCAGGTTCACGGTCCTGCCCCGGCCGATCTCCTTGCCGAGCGAGCGCGTGAAGCCCTCCAGGGCCTGCTGGGCCGCCGCCTGGTGGTGGTCGGCGGGGTCGAGCGGGGCGCCGAGCACGACCACGCGGCCGCTCGCGGCGATCGACCGTACGACGGGATGCAGGGCGGCGTGGACCTCGGCCAGTCCCTCGACGTCCCGGACCCCGGTCGCGTCCAGGACGACGGCGGCGGCCCGGTCGGAGCCGGCCGGGCCGATGCCCGTACGGGCGAGGACCGGCGGCAGGTCCAGGCCGGAGGTGCCGGCCGTGAGGTGGCGCAGGCCGCCGGCCAGGGCGGGCCGCTCGGGGGACCAGCGGACCAGGGCCGCGGGCTGCGGCAGACCGAGCCGTCGGGTGAGGAAACGGCCCGGCGCGGTACCGGTGAAGCTCAGATAGCGGTCGGCCATGGCGACTCCCGGCTCGGATGACTGTTCGCATTTGCTTACTCTGGAGTAAGGTTACCGGAGGTAAGGCTACGTCACAGGCGAGGAGCAGGTCGAGATGAGCCCCCAGGAGATGTCGGTGCGGCGCGTGGCGGTCATCGGCGGAGCGCGCATCCCCTTCGCCCGCTCCGACGGCCCGTACGCCACCGCCTCCAACCAGCAGATGCTCACCGCCGCCCTGGACGGCCTCGTCGAGCGGTACGGCCTGAAGGAGCCGGGCGCGGTCGGGGAGTTCGTCGCCGGCGCGGTCCTCAAGCACAGCCGCGACTTCAACCTCGCCCGCGAGACCGTCCTCGGCTCCAAGCTCCACCCGCGCACCCCCGCCTACGACATCCAGCAGGCCTGCGGCACCGGCCTCCAGGCCGTCATCGCCGCCGCCAACAAGATCGCCCTCGGCCAGACCGACTCGGCGATCGCGGGCGGCGCCGACACGGCCAGCGACGCGCCCCTGGGCGTCAACGACACCCTGCGCCGCGTCCTGCTGGAGGCCCGCCGGGCGAAGTCGCTGGGTGCGCGCGTGAAGGCCTTGGCGAAGGTGCGCCCGGGCCACCTCGTCCCCGACATCCCGCGCAACGCCGAGCCGCGCACCGGACTGTCCATGGGCGAGCACGCCGCCGTCACGGCCCGCGCCTGGGGCATCGGCCGCGAGGCCCAGGACGAACTGGCCGCGACCAGCCACCAGCGGCTGGCGGGGGCGTACGAACGCGGCTTCTTCCAGGACCTGGTGGTCCCCTTCCGGGGCCTCGCCCGCGACCAGAACCTGCGCCCCGGCTCGACCGTGGAGAAACTCGCCACGCTGAAGCCGGTGTTCGGGCTCGACCACCCCGACCCCACGATGACGGCGGGGAACTCGACGCCGCTGACGGACGGTGCCGCGACCGTCCTGCTGGCGAGCGAGGAGTGGGCCCGGGAACGCGGCCTGGAGCCGCTGGCGTACCTCACGGCGTACGAGACGGCGGCCGTCGACTTCGTGGGCGGCGATGTCGCCGGTGGCGAGGACGGGCTGCTCATGGCACCGGCGTACGCGGTCCCGCGCCTGCTGGAGCGGGCCGGGCTGGGCCTGGCCGACTTCGACCTCGTCGAGATCCATGAGGCGTTCGCCTCCCAGGTGCTGGCGACGCTCGCCGCCTGGGAGAAGCGGGGGCTCGGCACGGTGGACCGCGCCCGGCTGAACGTCGCCGGCTCCTCCCTCGCCACCGGCCACCCCTTCGCCGCCACCGGCGCCCGGATCGTCGCCACGCTGGCCAAGCTGCTGGCCGAACGGGACGCGCCCGCCCGGGGGTTGATCTCCGTGTGCGCTGCGGGCGGACAGGGGGTGACGGCCGTCCTGGAGCGGGCCTGAGCGCCCCGGTGAACCGAACCTGAAAGACCCTCACATAACCCCCGAGAATGCACAGGCCCGGCTCCGGACCATCCCCGAACCCGCACAAACCCGCCACGTGAGCGCCGTACGATCCCCTTCCTGCCGTCACCAACCCCTTTCTGGGGGTTCAGCCGGTTGAGCGCCTCGGCGTGCGAGGCACGTACGTCATGCAGCAAGCAGTCAGCGCTGCACGCCCCAGGAGCCGCCCGTGTCCACTGCGTATCCCTCCTCCGCCTACGGCGACGTGTACGGCGGACCGGTGCTGGTCGCGCCCGAGGTCCGGCGCCTGGACGGGGTCGTGCGGGAGGCGTCCGTGCCGCCGCTGGCGCCGCCGTGGACGCACGGGTCGCTCGCCGACCTGCCGTTCGACAACGCGGGCGCGGACCCGGGCGCCGTGGCGCTCAGCCGCAAGGACGCCGACGGGCGCTGGAGCGACGTCACGGCGGCCCAGTTCGCCGGCCAGGTGATGGCCGTGGCGAAGGGAATGATCGCCGAGGGGCTGATGCCGGGCGACCGGATCGCGGTGATGGCCCGGACGATCTACGAGTGGACGGTCCTGGACTTCGCCGCGTGGGCGGCCGGCCTGGTCACCGTCCCCGTCTACCCCACGTCCTCCGTCTTCCAGGCCCGCTGGATCCTCCAGGACTCCGGCGCGGTCGCCCTGGTCACCGAGACGGCCGGGCAGGCCGCCGCCCTCGGCCCGGAGCGGGAGCGGCTGCCCGACCTCAAGCACGTGTGGGTCGTGGAGAAGGGCCACGTGGACCGGCTCGCGGAGGCCGGCGCGCATCTGACCGACCCGGAGGTGGAGGTGCGGCGCGGCATGCTCGGCCCCGACACCCTCGCCACCCTCGTCTACACCTCGGGCACCACGGGCCGCCCCAAGGGCTGCGCGCTCACCCACGGCAACTTCTTGGCCGAGGTCGACAACGCCATCGAGCTGCTCTACCCCGTCTTCCGGGCCAGGACCAGCGAAGAGGCCTCCGTCCTGCTGTTCCTGCCCATGTCCCACGTCTTCGGCCGCATGGTGGCGATCGCCTGCGTCCGGGCCCGGGTCCGGCTGGGGCACGCGCCGAGCATCAAGGCCGAGCACCTGCTGCCGGACCTGGCGAGCTTCCGGCCGACCTGCCTGCTGGCCATCCCGTACATGCTGGAGAAGGTCTTCAACTCCGCCCGCGCCAAGGCCGAGGCGGGCGGCCGGGTGACCTCGTTCGACCGCGCGGTGTCGGTGGCGCGGCGCTACGGCGAGGCGATGGAGGCCCGGCAGACCGGCACGGGCCCCGGCCCCTCCCGCGCCCTCAAGGCCGCCCGCGTCTTCTACGACCCGCTCGTCTACCGCCGCATCCGCAACGCCATGGGCGGCAGGGTCCGCTACGCCATCTGCGGCGGCTCACCCCTCGGCCGCCGCCTCGCCGCCTTCTACGCTGGCGCCGGCATCGAGATCTTCGAGGGCTACGGACTGACGGAGACCACCGGCGCGTCGACCGTCACCCCGCCCCTCAAACCCCGCCTGGGCACGGTCGGCTGGCCGCTGCCCGGCACCCGCGTGCGCATCGCCGCCGACGGCGAGATCCTCGTCGCCGGCGACCACGTCCTGCGCGGCTACTGGGACCCCCAGGCCGGCGGCGTCGTCCCCGCCGCCCCCGACGGCTGGCTCGCCACCGGCGACATCGGCGAACTGGACGACGAGGGCTACCTGACCATCACCGGCCGCAAGAAGGAAATGCTGATCACCGCGGGCGGCAAGTCCGTCGCCCCGGCGCCCCTGGAGAACTGGCTGCGCGCCCACCCGCTGATCTCCCAGTGCCTCGTCCTGGGCGACGGCCGCCCCTACGTCTCCGCGCTGATCACCCTCGACGAGGCCGGCGTCAGCCACTGGCGCCGCATGAACGGCAAACACCCCGTCCCGCCCCGACTCCTCCTCGACGACGAGGAACTCCGCGCCGTCCTCCAACGCGCCGTCGACGAGGCCAACAAGATGGTCTCCCGCCCCGAGTCCATCCGCCGCTTCGCCATCCTCCCCGAGGACTTCACCGAGGAGGCGGGCCACCTGACCCCGTCGATGAAACTCCGCCGCGAGGCGGTCCTGCGCACGTACGCGGCGGAGGTGGAGGGGCTGTACGCGCGGTGAGGCACCTTTGCGAGGTCTTCACACGCGGTTCTTGACGGCGCAAGGTGTCTGCCCCTTGGCTTTCAGCCACCTCGTCGCGATGCTCCCCCACGGAAGGCACCACCAGTGAAAGCGCGTAACACCCGTCGGACCGCTGTGCGCCCCGTCGCGATAGCCCTGGCGGTCTCCGTGTCGGCCCTGTCCCTCGCCGCGTGCGGTGACGGCGGGAGTGACGACGCCACCGTGAAGAAGGGCAACGACATCACGGTCGGCCTGCTGCTGCCCGACCGGGACACGGCCCGCTTCGAGAAGTTCGACTACCCGCTCATCAAGCAGGAGATCGCCTCCCTCACCGAGAACAAGGGCAAGGTCCGCTACGCCAACGCCCAGGCGAGCGTCTCCAGACAGAGCCGACAGTTCCGGCAGATGATCGAGGACAGGGTGGACGTCATCCTCGTCGACGCGCTGAACTCCAAGGCCATCGCCCCGGACGTGCGGAAGGCCAAGGACGCCGGCATCCCGGTCGTCGCCTACGACCGGCTCGCCGAGGGCCCGATCGACGCCTACGTCTCCCACGACAACGAACTCGTCGGGCAGGTACAGGCCCGCGCCATCCTCGGGGAACTCGGCGAGAAGGCCCAGAACAGCAAGGTCGTCATGATGAACGGCGACCCCGCCGACCCCAACACGGCACGCTTCAAGAGCGGCGCGCTCGGCGAACTCCAGGGCCAGGTCGACATCGTCCAGCAGTACGACACCAAGGAGTGGAAGCCCGCGATCGCCAAGGCGAACATGGAGAAGGCGATCAAGACCGTCGGGCTGGACAACATCGACGCCGTCTACTCGGCCAACGACGGCATGGCGGGCGCCGTCATCGAGGCACTGGAGGAGGCGGGCGCCACCAAGCTGCCCCCGGTGACCGGGCAGGACGCGAACCTGGACGCCGTGCAGCGGGTCGTGTCGGGGGAGCAGTACATGACCGTGTACAAGTCCTTCCTGCTGGAGGCGACCAACGCCGCGAAGATCGCCGTGGCGAAGGTCCAGGGCCGCTCGATCGAGTTCGCCGCGCTGACCCGGGAGACGGTCGACAGCCCCACGCAGAAGAACATCCCGGCGATGCTCGTGCCGGTGGTCGCCCTCACCAAGGACAACATCAAGGAGACGGTGATCACGGACGGCGTGTACACCGTGAAGGACATCTGCACCCCGAAGTACAAGGCGGACTGCGCGGCGATCGGCCTGGAGTAGGCCGGGCCGGCTCCACCCGGACAAGGGCCTTGACTTCACAAGACCCCCGCGCGACATTCCCCACCCCTCTCACGTTCCCGAGCCGGGCTGGAGTCGCCATGACCACAGGCACGAACCCCGCGGAGACCTCCGGAGCCCCGTCCCGAAGACGACTGCTGGCCGGTGCCGCCGGGGCCGGGCTCGCGGTCGCCGCGGGAGTCCGGCAGGGCGCCCACGCCGCCGACTTACGCCCGCTCGGCACGTACGACGTCGTCGTCATCGGGTCCGGCGCCGCCGGGATGACCGCCGCGCTGACCGCGGCGCGGCACGGCCTGAGCTGCGTCGTCCTGGAGAAGGCGCCGACCTTCGGCGGGTCGGCCGCCCGCTCCGGCGCCGGGATCTGGATCCCGAACAACCCGGTGATCCTGGCGGCCGGCGTCCCGGACACCCCCGCCAAGGCCGCCGCCTACCTCGCCGCGGTCGTCGGCCCGGACGTCCCCGCCGACCGGCAGCGCGCCTTCCTCACCCACGGCCCGGCGGCGATCTCCCTCGTCATGGCCCACAGCCCCCTGCGCTTCCGCTGGATGGAGGGCTACAGCGACTACTACCCCGAGCTGCCCGGCGGCCTCCCGAACGGCCGCTCCATCGAACCCGACCAGCTCGACGGCACGGTCCTCGGCGCCGAACTGGCCCGTCTGAACCCGCCGTACATGGACGTCCCCGCCGGCATGGTCGTCTTCGGCGCCGACTACAAGTGGCTCGCCCTGGCCGCCGTGAACGCCCGGGGCGCCGCGGTCGCCGCCCAGTGCCTCGCGCGGGGCGCGAAGGCGGCGGCACTCGGGCAGAAGCCCCTGACCATGGGCCAGGCCCTGGCGGCGGGCCTGCGCGCGGGGCTCGCCTCCGCCGGGGTGCCGGTGTGGCTGAACACCCCTCTGACGGACCTGCACGTCGAGAACGGCACCGTCACCGGTGCCGTCGTCACCCGCGACGGCACCCCCGGCCTGGTCCGCGCCCGCCGGGGCGTGATCGTCGGCTCCGGCGGCTTCGAGCACAACGCGGCGATGCGCGAACGCTTCCAGCGGCAGCCCATCGGCACGGACTGGACGGTCGGCGCCAAGGAGAACACCGGCGACGGCATCCGGGCGGGGGAACGCCTCGGCGCGGCCCTCGACCTGATGGACGACGCGTGGTGGGGCCCGGCGATCCCGCTCCCCGGCCGGCCGTACTTCTGCCTCGCCGAACGCACGCTGCCCGGCGGGCTCCTGGTCAACGCCTCGGGCCGGCGCTTCGTCAACGAGGCCGCCCCCTACGGCGACGTCGTCCACACCATGTACGACGTCCACGGCACGGACCCGGCGATCCCGTCCTGGCTGATCGTCGACCAGAACTACCGCAACCGGTACCTCTTCAAGGACATCGCCCCGACGCTGCCGCTGCCCGCCGAGTGGTACGACTCCGGCGCCGCGCACCAGGCCTGGACCCTGGACGCCCTGGCCGCGTCGATCGGCGTCCCTCCGGCCGCCCTGCGCACCACGGTCGACCGCTTCAACACGCTCGCCCTGCGCGGCGAGGACCTCGACCACCAGCGCGGCGACAGCGCCTACGACCACTACTACACGGACCCGTCGGTCCTCCCCAACTCCTGCCTGGCCCCTCTCTGGCTCCCGCCCTACCACGCCTTCCGCATCGTCCCCGGCGACCTCGGCACCAAGGGCGGCCTCCGCACGGACGCCCGCGCCCGCGTGCTGCGCGAGGACGGCTCGGCGATCCCGGGCCTGTACGCCGCGGGCAACGCGAGCGCGGCGGTGATGGGCCACAGCTATGCGGGCGCGGGGTCGACGATCGGGCCGGCGATGACGTTCGGGTACATCGCGGCGAGGGATGTCGCGGGGGGTTCGTAGGGGGTTCGTAGAGGGAGAGGGGGAGGGGCCAGGACAGCGGACCTAGGCGGCCACCGGCGGCTTGCGGGCCACGAGGAACGCCTGGGGGGTCGGTTCGCCGAGGGTCTCGTCGGGCTCTCGTCCCATTTGTGCCCGCAGGGCGAACCCGGCGGCTGCCAGCAGCTCGGCGACCCGCTCCGGACGGCGTCGGCGGAAGTCCAGGGCCACCTGGTGCCCGAAGGCCTCCTCGTAGCGGCGGGGCTCGTCGCCGGCCTGGAAGGCGAGGAGCAGATGGCCCCCGGGCCGCAGGACCCGGCCGAACTCGGCGAAGACGTCCGGCAGCCGGTCCAGCGGGGTGTGGATGGTCGAGTACCAGGACACGACACCGTCGAGCGAGCCGTCGGGCAGGTCCAGCTCCAGCATCGAGCCCTGCGCGAACCGCAGCCCGGGGTGCTCGCGGCGGGCGATCGCGAGCATCGACTCCGACAGGTCCAGGCCGAAGACGGACAGCCCCCGGGACGCGAGGTATCCCGTCACCTCGCCGAGCCCGCACCCGAGATCGGCGACCTCGCCCCCCGCACCGACGAGCTCCGCGAAACCGGCCAGCAGGCCCCGCTCCAGCGGCGTGGCCGCGAGGTAGTTCCGGAAGTGCCGGGCGTAGTCCTCGGCCACGGTGTCGTAGAAGGTGCGGGTGTCGGTGAGGAAGTCGGCGTGGGTCATGGGCCCGGAGCTTATTGGCCGGGGGTGTCTCCTCGGCTCTCGGGCGTCGGTCCGTCTTCTTGGCCGTCGGGTTTCGGTCCGTTCCCGGGGCCTTGGGGCGTCGGCCCGTTCCCGTGGCCCTCGCGCCCCTGTCCGACGCTGAGAGCCGCCCCGATACCCGCCCCCGCACCGATCGCCGTGCCCAGACCCATGCCCAGGGCGAGCCCCAGGCCCATGTTGTCGAAGACGGTCATACCGAGCACCAGCCCGACCGCCGTGCCGAGCGCGAGGCCGGACGACAGGCCGGTCGCGAGGCGGCTGTTCCCGGGCGGGACGCTGGGGGAGCCGCTGTTCTCTTCGCTGTTCCGCATCCGAACATTCTCCCGGTCTGACCACCGGGGAGAAGAATTCGCCAAGAATTCACGAAGGGGTGCGGCCGGGAAAAGGCAGGAGCCCCGCCGCCTGACGGCGCGGGGCTCCTTGGGTACTGCTTATCAGACCGGCGTGACGTTCTCAGCCTGCGGGCCCTTCGGACCCTGCGTGACGTCGAAAGACACCTGCTGGTTCTCCTCGAGGGACCGGAATCCGGTCGCATTGATCGCGGAGTAGTGGACGAAGACGTCGGGGCCGCCGCCCTCCTGGGCGATGAAACCAAAGCCCTTTTCGGCGTTGAACCACTTAACGGTTCCGGTAGCCATAAGCCCTCCTTGGGCCCAAAAGGGTTGCCCTGCTCCAGAACCAGCAAGTGTGAAGAGAATTCCGCACAAGTGCATATGTCTGTGAATGACGAGAGCCCGCGGTCACATGCTCCGCAGGCTCTGTACTGCAAGGGAAACCAAACTGCAACTTGCGACGAGCCTAGCACGCGGAGACCGGAATGCAATAGGGGTCAAGATCACGTCACCCGAATGTTTGAACATCCCCGGCCGACTGGCGGTGAAGGCGCATGAGGCCGGCTCGCGCGCCGACAGCGGGGCCGCGCGCCGCCCCGTACGCCGTGAGGGCTAGCCTCACGACGTGGACAATCCTCGCACCCGGCCGCGCGTCGGCCACATCCAGTTCCTGAACTGCCTGCCCCTGTACTGGGGGCTGGCGAGAACGGGCACGCTCCTCGACTTCGAGCTCACCAAGGACACCCCGGAGAAGCTCAGCGAGAAGCTGGTGCAGGGCGATCTCGACATCGGTCCGATCACCCTGGTCGAGTTCCTCAAGCACGCGGACGACCTGGTCGCCTTCCCCGACATCGCCGTCGGCTGCGACGGCCCGGTGATGTCGTGCGTGATCGTCTCGCAGGTCCCCCTGGACCGGCTGGACGGCGCCCGCGTCGCCCTCGGGTCGACCTCCCGCACCTCCGTCCGCCTCGCCCAGCTGCTCCTCGCCGAGCGCTACGGCGTCCAGCCGGACTACTACACCTGCCCGCCCGACCTCAGCCTGATGATGCGGGAGGCCGAGGCCGCCGTCCTCATCGGCGACGCGGCGCTGCGGGCGAACATGCTCGACGGGCCGCGCTTCGGGCTGGAGGTGCACGACCTGGGGGCGCTGTGGAAGGAGTGGACGGGCCTGCCGTTCGTCTTCGCGGTCTGGGCGGCGCGCCGGGACTACCTGGAGCGTGAGCCGGTCCTCACCCGCCGGGTGCACGAGGCCTTCCTCGACTCCCGCAACCTCTCCCTCGAAGAGGTCGGCAAGGTCGCCGAGCAGGCCGCCCGCTGGGAGGCCTTCGACGAGGCGACCCTCGCCCGGTACTTCACGACCCTCGACTTCCGCTTCGGCGGCCCGCAGCTGGAGGCCGTCGCCGAGTTCGCGCGGCGCGTCGGCCCGACGACCGGGTTCCCGGCGGACGTGAAGGTGGACCTGCTCCAGCCGTGAGCGGGGCACTGCTCCGGCACTACGCTGCTGGGGAGTGCGCGCGTACGGGGGCCGGCGAGGGCCTGCGCGCGCCCACGGGGGAGGGGTGACGCCATGCGGCCGCTCGACGTCGACGAACCCACGGTCGTGGGGCCCTACCGGCTGCTCGGCCGGCTGGGCTCCGGCGGCATGGGCCGGGTCTACCTGGGCCGCAGCGCAGGGGGCCGTACGGTCGCGGTGAAGATCGTGCACCCGCACTTCGCGCTGGACGACGAGTTCCGGGCCCGGTTCCGGCGCGAGGTCGACGCCGCATGACGTCCACGGGCGTGTCGATCGGCCCGGCCCCCACGACCGTCCACCTCACGCCGGTCGGCGACGATCTCCAGTACCGCTCGGATAGCGAGGAGTCGGGACGTCCTCAGGCTCCCGCGTTTCCTTCGGGATCGTAGTGATTGGTCATCGGTTGGCGTCATGCCGTGTGTCCGGAACTGGTGGCGGTGTCGTGTGTGAGTGCGTGGTTCGAATGCGTGACCTTTTCGCGGGGGTGTCGTTGATCGGATGACAGCACCACGCATGGGGAAGGGGGGTGCGGGTGAGCCGGAGACTGCCGCTGGGCGAGGGCGAGACGGCCCGCACCGCTTGTGCCCCTGGCCTGTTGCGTTGCGGGGTGGAGGAGAAGACCGGGCAGGTCCTCACCGCGGCGGTGCTGGCGAAGCGGGTGGGCTGGGCCGCTGATCTGGTGTCCGGGATGGCCGCCGAACTGCTGGCCGAGCACTGGAATGCCGCCGACGTGGATGCGCTGGCTTCGGGTGTGGATGCCGGGGGCCGGGCGCTGCCGTCGAAGGCGTGGATGGCGCTGCGCCGTCTGGGCTGGACCGCCGCACCGCCTGGGGGCTTGCGGGTCAACGACCGGATCGTGCGGATGGCCCAGGAGCAGGCCGGGCGCCTGCTTCGGTCGGTGAAGTGGCGGGCCGATGTGACCACCGCAGTCCTGAAGACGTGGCCCGCCGAACCCGGCAAGCGCACTGCGCGGGAGTGGGACGCCGTCCGCGAGGCCATCCCCGGCGGCCGGGACCTGCCCTCCGGCGTCATCACCTCCCGCACCCGGCAGATCGCCGCCTTCCAGCACAAGCACGGCCGGCTGCCGGCCGGCGTGTTCGAGCTGGAGGCCGCACCCCACAGTGCGGGGATGCTGTTGCTGTCCGCGTGTGACCGGCAGCAGGCCACGATCGGGCGCGGGGATGATCCGGGCCGGGCGCTGCTGCGGTTGCAGCTGCCCACCCGTCCCGACCCGCAGTTGTACAAGGACTGGACGTGGGTGGCATGCCCCATCGCGCTGCCGCCGACGATCCCGCCCGGCGCGCTGCTGCACCTGCCCACCCTGCGCGTGCACGGGGGCGGGGTGCGAGTGGATCTGGCCTACACCCATGCCGTGCCGAAGGCCCGGCGCAGCGGGCACACGGTCGCGCTCGGTGTGGACTGGGGGCTGAACACACTGCTCAGCGCGGGCGCGGTGCGCCTGCACGACGACGGGCGCATCACGGCTCTCGGGGCCGGGAGCATGTTCCGGGCGGCCGGTGTCCTGGCCAAACAGCACCGCCTGCGCCGCGAGAGCGAGCACCTGCACGCCAAGACCGACCACTACCAGCGGCTCATCGCCCAAGCCGACACGCACCCGCTGACCGGCAAGCACGCCATCCTCGCCGACGAGATCCAGCGCGTGGCCGCCCGCCGCTCGAACCTCAACGACACCCTGGCCTCATCCGCCGCCCGCTGGACGGTCGACCAGGCCCTCACCGCCGGCGCGAGCGTGATCTACGTCGAAGACCTCCGCTCCATGGAGGCCCGCCACATGGGCCGCACCCTGAACACCCGCCTCTCCCAGCAGGTACGCGGGAAGATCGTCGAACGGATCCGGCACCTGGCCGCCGAGACGGGCATCGCCGTGGTCACCGTCCCGGCCCGGAACACCTCCCGGCACTGCCCCCGCTGTCTCGTCCCGCTGCGCCACCGCAAAGCCCCCGACCGGCCCACCACACCGGCTGGAAATGGGCCCTGTGCCCGAACCGGGACTGCGGCTGGCAGGGCGACCGCGACACTGGAGCATGGCAGCGTATCGCCGCCCGCGGCCTGACTCACCAGACCAAGACCGCCACCGACCGCACCAGCGGCGCGATGGCTATCCGCAGCGTGGTCGACCGGCTCGAAGCCACCGCCGTGATCACCCCGGCCACCGTCCAGACCCGTCGGCAGGACCGGTCCAAGACCGGCCCCACCCGGCGCCGCACCACACGCCCCGCGCCCAGGCGACGCAGGGCACCCTCCCCCACCGGCCCAAGCGGTCCGGCGGGCAAGCGTCCGGAGGGACACGCACCCACGGGCCGGAGACGGCTGCCCCGTGCAGCTCACCGGTACCAGGGCGTGACGACGATCAGCACATCCACCACCAGCCGACACCGGCCACGAGGCGCAGCACTGGGCGCAGGCTTCCACCTCCACGCCCACGCCACCCCTCCACGGTGGACACCACCCATGCCAGACACCACGTCCTGCATAGGATCACTTAGCTGATTAGAGACGCTCGGATGTCGAAGGTCCGGTAGAGGACCGACCGCCGTACTTGACGAGTACGGGAAGTGGACATGCACCCAGCACGAGCCGCCCTGGCTGTAGCAGCCGTAGTCCCAATCGCGGCGCCGTTTGGGCCGGATGGTCGTGCCGATCACCCCGGCGACCAGGTACCCCGCAGCCAGCCCGGGCAGCGAACCGACCACCCCGGCCGGTGCTCGTACCGCAGGGCGGCCCCCGCCGCCTTCCTCCGCTTCGGCTTCGCCGAACCCCCGCTCAACGCCTCATCCCGGCACCACGACCGTACGCAGCTCCCCGTCCCCGAGGTGCAGCATGCCCTTGCCGGGGGCGACCTGGCCGCCGACCATGCTGCGGGACAGGCGCACGCCGATGAGGTCGCCGCTGGAGGACTCCTGCGGGGAGAGCAGGATGCCGCGGCGGGCCTTCTTCGCATCGACCTGCCAGCCGGAGAAGCCGCTGCACACGTCCTCCTCGTCACCGGCGATGACCAGGGCGAGGCCGCGCTCGGCGCCCCGCGAGACCAGCTTCTTCAGCTGGCTCTCCGCGTCGCAGTCCTCCAGGATCTCGCCGTCGTCGACGAGGACCGCGATCGGCTCCTCCAGGGACGCCTGGTCGATCAGCTCCTCGAACTCGTCCTCGTCGATGTCGTCGCCGGTGAAGACCTTCAGGACGCCGTCCGTGCCGTCGAGTTGGCGCAGCGGGGACTGGCGCGGCGCCGCGATCACCAGGCGCGTGCCCTGGGACAGGAACGAGTGGGCGAAGTTCAGCAGGACCGTCGAGCGGCCCGACTTGGCCGGGCCCGCGACGACGAACGCCGGTACGCCCTGCGCCAGATCGGGGCCGAAGCCGATGATCTCGTCGCCGCCGATGCCGACCAGGCCCCACAGGCGCGAGCGGGACAGGTCCGGGTCGCGCAGCTCCCACGCCTCCGGGAAGGAGATACGGCTGGGCAGGCTGTCCACACGGAACGGGCGGCGCGTGCGCGGCACGGACGCGTCCCGGGCCGCGGCGGCCTCTCCGATCGCGGCGAGCGCGGCGGCCTGGCCCTGCCCGCTGGTGTCCTCGGCGAGCAGCGCGAACTGCGTCTCCGTACCGAACTCGTTGCGGAAGGCCCGCCCCGGCGGGATCTCCTCCGGCACCTTGCGCGCCGGGATGCCGAGCGCCGAGAAGTCGCTGCGGTCGGCCAGCCGCAGACCGTACTTGTCCTCGGTGAGGGTCGCGATACGGCCGACCAGGAGGGTCCGGTCGCCGGTGAGGACCAGATGGATGCCGACGCTCGCGCCCTCGCGCATCATCGTCTGCAACTCGTCCGTAAGCGAACCGTGGTCGATCTCGCCGAGCGTGGGCACCCAGCCCTCCCAGCGGTCCAGCAGCACGACGATGTGCGGCAGCCGCTCGTCCTCGGAGACCGAGGCCCGCTGCTCGCCGATGTCCGCGAAGCCCTTGTCCGCCAGCAGGTCCTGGCGGCGGCCCATCTCGCCCTTGAGCCGGTTGACGAGCCGCACGACCCGCTCGGTCTGGTTGCGGCCGACGACCGCGCCGCAGTGCGGCAGCCGGGTCAGCGCGTTGAGCGCGCCGTTGCCGCAGTCGATGCCGTAGAGGTGCACGTCGGCGACGGAGTGGGTGCGGGCGATCGAGCCCGCCAGCGTGCGCAGCACCTGGGAGCGGCCGCTGCGCGGCGCACCGCCGATCATCAGATGGCCGAAGGACGAGAAGTCCACGACGACCGGGCGGCGGGACTGGCTGGCGGGCAGGTCCTCGATGCCGTACGGGGCCGGCGGCAGCTTGCCGGCGCCGCCCGCGAACGCCGGCACCTCGATCTCGTCCAGCAGCAGCGTCTCGTCGAGGGCCGGCAGCCACGGGCTGTGCTGGGGCGGGATGCCGAGCGAGCGGTTGGCGTCGCGGATGGTGTCGACGAGGACCTTCAGGTCGGTGATCTCCTCGTCCTCACGGGCCTCCGCCTTGGGCTTGGCCAGCGCCGCCCGGCCCAGGTCCTCCCAGGTCAGCGGGCCCACCCAGGGCATCAGCACGGCCGGGTCGGCGGCACCGGGCCGGCGGCCACCGACGCGTCCCGACTGGAAGGGGACCAGGGAGGCGTGCCCGAGGCGGGCGTAGGCGCGGCCCGGGGTGCTCTTGGAGATGTGCCCGGCCTCCGGCGAGTCGATGACGTCGGTCGACTCGCCGCCGTCCGTCACACGCAGCGCGATACGGAGGTTGGTGTTGGCGCGGATCTCGGGGGAGACGACGCCGGACGGCCGCTGCGTGGCGAGCAGCAGGTGAATGCCGAGGGACCGGCCACGCTGGGCGATGTTCACGAGGCCCGTCACGAAGTCGGGCAGGTCACGCACCATCGAGGCGAACTCGTCGATGACGATGAGCAGCCGGGGCACCGGCTGGTGCGAAGGATCCCGGCGCACCAGATCCTGGTAGTCCTCGATGTCCTTGGCGTCGGCGGCGGCCAGGATGTGCTCGCGCCGGTGCAGCTCGGCGCCCAGCGACTCCAGGGCGCGTTCCACCAGGTGGGCGTCGAGGTCGGTCACCATGCCGACGGTGTGCGGCAGATGGACGCAGTCCTTGAACGCCGCGCCGCCCTTGTAGTCGACCAGCACGAACGTCATGTTCTCGGGCGTGTTCGCCACGGCCAGCGCCGCCACGATGGTCTGCAGCAGCTCCGACTTACCCGAACCGGTCGTACCGGCGATGAGACCGTGCGGCCCGTCCTTGCGGATGTCGATCCCGAACGGACCGTCGTACGACTCACCGATGACGGCCAGCGTCGACTGCCCGCCCATCCGCCAGCGCGCCACGATCGCGTCGCTCGTCGGCGGCTCCAGCTGGAGCACGTCCAGCAGCCGGCTGGAGGCGGGCAGGGCCGAGTCCTCGGTCTCACCGCTGATGTCACGCAGTGGCGACAGCGACCGGGCGAGCCGCAGGCACCAGGCCGGGGAGACGAAGTCGGGCCGTACGTCCTTCAGCCGCTCGGCACCCGCCTCCTCCACCCGCAGCCGCAACCGCTCGGTACGGCCGGCCTGTTCGGGCTGCTGCGCGGTGGTGTGCCAGGCCTGGAAGGAGGGGAAACCGCCGGCGACCTGCTGGGCCTGCTGCACCTGCCGGTCGGGCTCGTGCTCCTCGGGCTTCGGCTCGGCGACGACGTAGGCCTGGCACTCGCCGGGCAGGAACCGCTCCTCGGCGTCGAGGCAGATGGCGAACATGGACACGGAGGGTCCTTCGCGCAGCAGCCGTACGACGCCGGGGAGGGACCTGAGCCGCCGCGACCCGTCCCACACCACGACGATGTCGGGATCGCTGAAGCTCGAACCGCCCTGCGACTTGTTCTGCTCGGCGGCCTTCTTCCGCGCGTCGAGGATCTGCGTCAGCTCGCCGATGCGGGCGCCGACGGTCTCGGCGTCGGTCCCGATGAGCGCGTTGACGTCCTGCCCGCCGGACGGCCGGGCGTGCGGCAGCCAGCGCACCCAGTCCCAGGACTCCTGCGCGGCGTTCTCGCTCAGCACGTAGAACTGCACGTCCATCGGGCTGTGCAGGGCGGCGGTCTGCGCGACGGCCCACCGCCCGAGGGCCCGGGCGGAGTCCCCCGGCCCGGCCATGCCGACGACCCCGAGGGTGCGCAGGTGCAGCGCGACCGGGGCGTCCTCGATCTTCCAGGTCACCTGCCGGCGGTGGTCGTCCTGCTCGGGGTCGTCGAGCACGACCTCGGAGGGCAACTGCCCGGTCCCGACACGGAGGAGGAGATGGTCGCGGTCGGTACGCCGCCGTTCCCAGAGACGGGTCCGCGGCCCCGTGCCCAGGGCGAGAACAGTGGCGGGGTCGGGTATGGCGTGCCGCCGGTCGTTCCGCTCGGTGACGAGGGCGTCCTGCGCGTCCTTCTCGATCCGCTCCTTCTGCTCCTCGTACTCCTTGACCTGCTTGGCGTGGGACTTACGCCCGTGCTTCTTGTCGTTGTAGTAGTTCGCGAAGAGCAGGAACGGGCTCAGCGCCGCCATGATCAGGTAGTACCAGCGCTGGAAGATCATCACTGATACGACGGCACCGACGAGCGGCGTCAGCGCCATCAGCCACGGCAGCGGCCGGGCCTCGTACTCGCGAGGCGGCGACGGCAGCCGGAAGTTGGTCTGCCGCTCGGGGGGACGCAGCCGCGGGGGACGGTTGTAGTCCAGCCCGATACCGTCGTCGGACCACTTGAGGGCGGCGTTCGGGGGCGTGTAACGGGTGAGCTCGAGAAGGGTGTTGCCGATCCCGATCTGAGCCCCGAGGGGCCACTCGGAACCCCCGCCCTTCTTCTCCTCTTTCTTCTCCTGCTTCTTCTCCTGCCCCTTCTTCTTACTGCTGCCCTGCTCCTCTGCTTCCTCGTCGGCGAGGGACTTGCCGTCGAGGGTGACGTGCTCTTTGTCCATATGGACGGCGACCTGGCAGGTGCCGTCGGTGGCGACGGAGAGGGTGAGGGCCCGGGCGTCGACCTCGGGATCGTCGATCCGGACGTACGACGCCGCCCCGCTGCCGATGTCGTAGCGCCCGACGCCGAGCCGGTGCACGAACCCGGCGGCGGGCCCGCCCACGACACGCAACTCGACCAGACCGGTGGGCTCACCGGGCAGACACCCGGACGGATCCTGAAGGCTGACGACGGCGCCCTCGCGCAGGGGCGATCCGACGACGGTGGCGTTCGGATCGACGGCGTACCCGTCCACGTACACGAGGGGCGCGTTGTTGGCCGGAGCCTGCCGGTGCTGCCCGAGCGGGATGATCTGCGCCCCGCTGTGCCCGACCTGCTTGGCCAGCTCCAGGGCGATGTCCCCCACGGTGGACTCAGGATCGGCATCGAGCACGACGTCGGCGGTGCCACCGCCGTACGGGTCGACGACGGTCAGAGTCAGGCGCACGACTAGTCCTCCCCGTGCCACTGGGCCGGTGTGGCCTCTGTGGTCGCCATGGCCGCTTCCGCAACGCGGGCCACAGTCGTAGCGACGATATCCGTTCGAGGTCGGGGCGGGGCAGTGGGGAGGCGTTATGACGTTCCCGATGGCAACGTCGTACACGACTTCATGACGGCTCGTTCACAAGCGGGGGTTTGGCCCCACTGGCCACACCCGTAAGCTGCTGACGCAAGAGCGGACGATCACACAATGGGTCCGCAAACAGGGAGCCACGGGGGTTGGCCCTGCGGCGTTGTGAGAGGGAGCGGCTTCATGGCCAAGGACCTTGACATCACATATCAGGACATGCGGGAAGCTGCCAAGCATGTCGTGAAGGAGAAGGAAAAGCTCCAGGAGAAGCTCGAGGGCCTCCGCAAGTACATCAACAACCTCGTGCAGTCCGGCTACGTCACGAAGTCGTCGTCGAAGGCGTTCGACGAGAACTTCGACGAGTTCGTGCAGGGCACGAAGACCACGCTGGACGGCCTGGACGGCATGGGCGACTACCTGACCATGGCTGCGGACAAGTTCGAGCAGATCGACGAGGAGCTGGCGAAGCAGGCTCGGAGCAAGTGAGCTTCTGCTAGAAGATCCACGGCGGTGGGGCGGGCTCTGCGGTCCGCCCCACCGACGCGCGCCAGTACGCCTCGCAGCGGGGGGATCCGTGTCGGACCAGACTGCAGATATCGAACGCATCAAGGAAAGCGCCAAGTCTCTATCGAAGATCCACCGGGAGTTCGACAAGAACGCCAATCCTGCCGAAGGGCTGGGGGTGGCCGCCCTGGGCGACCAAGGACTGGTCGATGTCTTCGACGAGTTCGGTGACAACTGGAAGATCCATCGGGAACGACTCACGGAGGAGCTGGAGAACCTTTCGAAGCTGCTCTCCACGGCGGCGAAGTCGTACGAGGACATCGATCACCAACTTGCCGAGGCGCTGCGGAATGCAGGCAAGAAGAAGCCGAATTCCGGGGGAGGCGCCAAGTGACGCGTCCGCGAGCTGAAGAGTGGGCGGTGATCGGCGAGGCATCCGACCCGATTCCCGGGGATCCGGATGAAGTCGCAAAGCTGGGTCGAGAGCTCCGGAAAACCGCAGAGGCGATCAAGAAGCAAGCGGACGAGATCAAAGCGCTGGCGTCTGTTGATGAGTGGAAGAGTAAGACGGCAGAAGAATTTCGTAAGGATGCCGAAGAGGCTGAGGGGAAGCTGCGGAAGGCGTTCAAGCGTTACGATGCCGCTGCTGATGCCCTCGGGGAGAAGGTGATCGAGGGCGTCTGCTCCAGCCAGTACGCCTCGGAACTCCACCGCGCGCAGGCCATGGCCGACAAGGCGCTTCGTGATGCCCGGGACGCGCATGACGAGCACAACGCGAGCAGTACCGCGATCGACAAGCTTCCGAAGGCCACAGCCGACGACGATCCGGACCGCAAGAAACTGGAGAAGCGCCAGGACGCGGCGAGCTTGGCCTTGGAGCGGGCGAAGAAGGATCTCGAGGCGGCAAAGGACGTACGCGATGCTGCCGCAAAGAGGGCGCGTGACTCCATCCGGCACGCCATCGATCATGACGGTCTGAAGGACGGTGGCTGGGACAAGTTCAAGGACTGGGTCAACGACAATTCTGGCTGGATAGAGGATGTCCTCAAAGTTTCCGGTTGGGTCTCTACCATTTGTGGGACGCTGGCGCTCATGGTCGGGTGGATCCCAATTGTTGGGCAGGTCCTTGCCGGGGTTCTCGGCACCATCGCGCTTGCGGCTACCCTGGTCTCGCTCTTGGGGCACACCCTTTTGGCACTGGCTGGTAAAGGAAGCTGGTTCGATGTCGCCCTCGACGTCGTAGGAATTGCGACATTGGGTATCGGCCGGGGCGCGCTCGCTGGAGCCAAGGGGGCGTCTGAGGCAGCCAAGAGCGTGGGCCGATCGGCGAGGGCGAAAATGCTCAGGGACAGCATCACCGCGAAGCCCGACTCCGCGGCGTACAAAAAGGCCGTCAACGACGCATGGAAGCAGGCCAATCGAGAAAGCGGTGGTGCCCTGCGCGGCAAGGCCGGCGCCGAGGCGATCGCCAAGGCACCAAAGGGCTGGTTCCCCGGCGCCCAGCGGATGGCGGATGCCTTCAACCCCAAGCTGATCTGGAAGGAATCGGTGGACAGTTTCAAGGCCGTCAAGGACCTGAGCCTGAGCAACCTCCGGCAGCTTGGACGGGCCGATACCTGGTCGGGGGCCCGCCCAGGGTTGAATGATCCTGGTGTCACGAGCCTGCAAAGGAGCCTCGATCAAATGTCGGAAGGTCTGCGGGCCGACAGTGCGGTGAAGGCCGTCACCGACGTGTTCGAGACCCAGACCCGGATCTGGGCCGGCTCCACCGCTGTGGCGTCGACCACCGACTTGCTCGACAAGGGCGAGATCACTGGGAAGATCGGTGATCTTGTGGGGGTGCAAGGACTGGGCGACGGGGTTTGGTCGGCAACCGGGATCAAGGATGCCACCACAACGAGTAACGGATGATCAGGGCAAGCAATGGCTGAGCAACCTGGACTGAATGCGTCGCTACGGCAACCGGCCGAGCCGGTCGCGCGCCCCGCGGGTGCACTGCCCCACAATGCCCACGCCGTGCGGCGGGCCCGGCTCTACGCCGAAGGGCACACCCTGGTGGTTCGCGACGCTCGGTTCCGGGAGCGCCGGTATGAGGTCGGTGCCGATGGTATTTGCCGTGCGGTCTTCCACCCGCCTGGCAATCTCTGGGAGACCGTGCAGAAGCGTCCCGTGGAACGCTGGGGCGTCCTGGTCTTCAAGGGCGAGGGGGAGCGGGAGGTTCTGCGTGTACCGCTCGCAGCATGGTTGCCCGAGGCGGGGGTGGTCGGGGCCATGGACCTGGAGCCGTCGAAGTGCCTGAACCGGACTGGTCTCAGGGACCTTGTCGCCACTCTTGGAATACCGCTGGAGGAGGGCGCGCAGCCTGCCGGCGGCGTTGAAGCGCAGGGAAAAAGTCGTGGAATCCGACCGGACCGTGCTGTCCATGCCGACCTGCCTCGCTGGCACAGCTGGGCAAGAGGGCTCGGCATGTTCGGGTGGTTCGTCGCTGTCGTGACCGCTTTCTCCGCTGATCTGGTTTGGGCCATGCCAGTGGCTGCGTGTGCCCTTCTGCTGATTCCCGCATCAGATGGCGTCGTGCGCATCGCGGCGTGGTGGCGGAACAGAAGAAGCAACCTGTTCGCCGGAGCCCTGATGTTCAGGCCGTCCTCGGGAGCCGGAGCGACGCGGCGGTTCTTGCGAACGGCTTCCGTTCGGGTGCTGCCCTACGACGTGGTCCTCACCAACACGGTGGGGGAGGAACGCTGGCTCGGACGGGCCGGTGCGCACGGAGTGGCAAGGGTGGTGCGACTTGTCGCCTCCACGACGGGGGAGCCGCTCGCTGTCGAGTTCCGGGACCGCAATGGTGACGCACGGGCGCTGCTGCCCTGGAAGCACTGGTTCGAGGGACAGCAGGGACAAGATCGCTGGGCTGAGTTGAAGGCGGCATTGGCAGTTCCTGTTGCGGACGAGAAGCTCCGGATTGCCGAGAACGCCAGCGTCTGGTGGCAGGGGCACATGCTCGGTGCGGACGTCCGCAAGATGTCACCGATGGAAGCAGAGGAAGCCCGCAAGGAGACCGACTGGTACCGCTCTGTCATCGGCAGGAACGAACTCCTTGCGCTCCCGCTCTTCAGCGCTGTGCTGCTGGCCGGTCTCTTCAGCGACGAATTGCCGGCGTTTCTGGCGGGCTTGTTGTCCGCGCTGACCATCGCGGCGGCTCTGGTTCCCGCGGTGGCGAGTGCGCTTGTCAGCCGCTTCTCGTACGACAAGGTGATCGAGAAGGCAGAGGCCAACGTATGAGATCAGCCGACCACATCGGAGCCACCATGACCACGCCCGAAGGCAGTGGCAGAATCGCACCGCCGACTGATTACCGGCTGCTTCTGCCGGAGGGATGGTTCCGCGTGCGCATCGAACCGGAGCTCCGTGAGCGCTCGGTCGACGCACTGATCAACCGGCAGTTCGAGGGAGTCGACAACGCACCTCACCTCAAGCGGCAGTTGCGTGAAAGTCTCCTGGCGCAGGCAGCAGCAGCATTCCGGGACGGTGGCATCGAGCTGTACCTGAGCCTGCAGAAGGCCGGCGCCCTCACCATCCCGGCTTCTCTGCTCGTCACGCTCCTGCCGCCGCAGGGCGGAGGGCAGTCGACGGTGCAGGACATTGCTGCCCGCCTCTCCGCCGACCAAGAGCTGGAAGTGTCCGTGGTCGAACTCTCCTCGGGGCCTGCGGTGCGCACCCGCAGGTCGACAGGACAGCCTGAACGCCCGGCTCCACCAGGTCTGCCGGGTAGTCCTGAGGAGACTCTTCCCTCGGTCACGCTCGACTACCAACTGCCGGTCCCGAGAGCCGACGGATGTCTACTGCTGACCTTCTCCACTCCCCTGGTGCAGATAGCGGATGCGATGGTCCAGCTCTTCGACGCGGTGGCCGCGTCGTTGGCGTGGGTGGGCGGTGACGGCGGCCATGAGTGACATCAGTGCCTGCGGCATTGTCGTTCCGACCGACTGGGTACCGCTCCCGCTCGAGCCGGCGGACGACGTCAAGAGCTGGGCCAAGAGTACTGCTGCGGAGCTACGTGACCGCAGTAAGGCAGCGGGCTACGAACTGGACAAGCGGACCTTGAGGAAAGAGTTGCAGGCTCGGGCGGACGACAGTCGCAGCCGAGACCCTTTCTATGCGTTCGCCTTCTTCCCTGACGGATTCGACACCGCGCTGGCGATCCTGGAAGTCGATCTTATTCACCCCGATAAAACAGTCCCCAGGATCACGCTGGACTGGCTCGCCGAGACCTTCCGCGCTGACGACTTCGGCCCTCCACACATTACGCGTACGGATCTGCCGGTCGGCAAGGCCGTACGCATCCGTCAGGATTTCGCTGCTGACTCGGCTTCACGCAGTGGACCCGGCGTCCTGATGGAAACACTGACTTACGGGATCCTGCCGACCGGAGCCGAGAGCGCCGTCATGCTGTTGGTGTCGTGGACAGTGCCCGGTATTACGGAAGAAATGGAAATGGCGGCGGACAGCATCGCGCAGACTGTGACGGTTGACTTCTGAAGTCGTTCCTTATGGCCTTTCACTGACAGGAAATGGTGATGAACGACAAAGAGGTTGGCGTGTCAGTCGACGAGCACGTGTACCAGTTCGACTTCAAGTCGGGATGGCTCGACCTGACGCTGGAGAGCGTCGATTGGGTGGATGCCTGGGCCGTGGCCACCGTGCTAGCGACGACGCAGTTCGAGCCTTCCAGACTCACGGTGACGACACGCAAGCTGACCCGGGAACTCAGGCGCCTTGCGCTCGATCTGAACAGGGAGGAATCGAATCTTGCGGCTGCCCGATACACCCCCGAAGGTCAGGTAGTCGCGGATTTCAGACAGGACACCTACGGCGAAGAGGGAAAACCGAGGCCGTCGCCGGTCGAAGTAGTTCCGCTACTCCTGCAGTCCGTTGGGGCCGCCGTGGTCACAGAGCCGGATGTTCGGCACCTGAGCCTGGAAGTCGGTCCAACTGTTCGAGTCCGGGCCGATCTGAACAAGAAGGGACGCTTTGGCCTCGGCCGCAAGCGGGCGGCTGGCCTGATCAAGTACGCCATGTTCCCTCCCGGTCTCGGAGAGCTGAGTGTTGTCACGGTCAGGTTGTGGCAACCGAAGGAGGCTGACGAGGTTACTTGTTTGGCTGACGAGTTGGTGGCCACGGCGCGAATGGTGCCTGCGGATACCGAGGAGCATCGTAGGGGAGCATGATTCGGGCGGAGCACCGCTACCAGGAGAGCCAGCTTCGAGCAGCCCTCAAGGCAGGTCAAGCGCCCTCGTAGTCGTCCTCTGGTGACCCGTCAGCAACATCTTCCGCCGGGTCGACGAAGGACACCGTCTGCAGGACCGCCGACATCAAGCGGTAGATCTCGGCCCAGTGGTCCATCGAGGCGGTGTAAAGCGTGAAGATCGCTGTGTACGGCCCCGTCGGGAACGGCACATGGACCTGGATCTGCCCCGTGCGGAGCTTCGTTTCCTCGCCGGTCGCGGACAGCTCGGGGCTGAGGCTGTACTCGCGAACGGTGACGCAGGACACTGCTGGGCCACACGGCAGGTCGAGCCAGATGGCATCGTTGTACGGGTCGCCGGAGAGCGTTGCGAGGATGCCCTGGGCGACGACGTCGGTGTCCGCGCCGGCCTGGTCCGTGGGAGCGATGGCCACGGTGAGGGCGCATTGGGCCACGCCTTCCGCGGGTTCGTGTCGGAGTACGTGTCCCGCCGGGGCGTCAGGTTCCTCCACTGTGGAGAACAGGCCCATGGCCGCGTAGGAGACACCGGTGTCCCCCATGAGTTCGGCTATGGCCGCGTAGTAGGGGGCGGCAGGCTCCCAGATGCTTTCGTCGCCTCGGGAGTACAGCTCTCGTACGAAGTGCAGCGCGCGCTCGCTGCGTTCCTCCGGGGTGGCGGCCAGGGGAAGGGCGAAGAAGCCCTCGGGGGCGAGGAACCAGAGGGGAGGGAGGTTCCGACCAGCGGCACTGACGTGCTGAGCGGTCGTGGAGTCGGCGGCGGGGGTCATGTGAAGTGGTGCACCGTTCTGGTCGAGTGCAGAGCCTGGTCAGGTGAGGAAGTCCTCTTGGTGGTACTCCGTCAGGCTGAGTTCCGTGCCGTTCGCGTCCATCACAGTGTTCAGCCCGGAGTGGCCGAAGGACGCGTGAATGGTGCTCGGTGCCACAACCTCGATACGGAAACAGCCGCACGGGTTCCGTTTGACCAGAGGGGGTTGGGCATCCGGCGCTTGGGCTGCGGTGAATCTCTCGGCGGTATGGCGCTGTGCCGGGGCGAGTGATTCCAGTGGAATGAAGTCAGGGGGTTCGATCAGATAGCGAGTGAGCCTCTCCCGCTTGATGCTGCTCACCCTGCACCATGAGCCATCCGTGAATGCGATCTTCGCGTCGTTTCCGATCTTGAAGTCCCGCAGCTCGACCTTTTCGATGCTGGACCGAGGGGTCTCCCAGAGGAATTCGTCGCTGATGCGCTTTTCGTCCCCCTTCATGTAGGGGAAGCCCACGATCACGAGTCGGCGGTCGGTGATCACCGCGTGTGTGCGGTACTGGTCCTGAGGCGAGCGGGCGGGGTCCAGCTGCCAGGGCAGGGTACGGGCGATGGTGCCCGGGGCGGCCCACATGACGGGGAAGTCCTCGACCTCGTCGGCTCGGTCGTGAGAGGTGTTCGAGCCCTTGTCTGAACGGCCAGGGCCGACGCTGCCGCTTTGAGACGACAGGAGGCCCATGACGGCTACGCCTACCGCCATGGCGGCGCCCTTCACGGTGTTCCGTGCGGCGGTACCGCCGGCGGAGCGGGGCGTGTAAGCAGGGCCTTCGGGCCAACCGTCGAGTTCGTTCTGAATGTCCCTGCGCTCGGTGTCGCGAAACCATCGCATTCCTTTGACCGGCGTGGCTGCACCGGTGGCGAAAGTCAGCGGAGCACGGGCGATAAGGGTTTCTCCTGATTCGGGCAGCCAGACGCTCATATCCATACAGATCCTTTTTTGCGGTCACCTGGAGTGGATGGCGAGTCCTTGGGCTAGTCGCCCGTCACATGGCCGTAGATCTTGGGAGCAATTTTGAGGCCGGCGTCGAGGGCTATACCGCCTGCCCCGAAAGGATTGATGTTCACCCCCGGAATCAGGTTGGCTCCCTTGGAGCCGATCAACTGGCCTTGATGGTAGCCCGCGTAGGAGAGACCCCCCATACGGGACATCAATCCGCTGCTGCCATGTGCGACCTCGAAGACCTCGTCCGAGATGCCGCCGATCTTCACCAAGCCGGCCTTGCCGAACCCTCCCACAATGTCCGCGGATTCCTTTCCGAAGGACGTCAGGACGCGCGAACTGCCGATCTTGGTCGCGCTGAAGCCCTTGCCGAGTCTCTCAGCGGTCAGTGCGGCCTTGCCCGCGCCGACCACCTTGACTCCCTTGCCGAACATTCCGATGCCGGGCAGCAGCCCTACCGCGTCGAGTCCGAGCTGAGCCCAACTCACATCCGCACCAGCAGCCTTGGCTACTCCATGAGTGGCCAGGGTGAGGCCGGCGCCGATGAGTGCCGCGGTGCCGAAGATGGCTGCCAGGGGCGGGAACGGAAGCGTGACGATGGCCAGCATGCCGAGTACGGCGGTGATGTCGCCGAGCACGTCACCGATCGCCTTGATCAGGTCGGCGTGTTCCTTGAGCCAGTCGCCGGTGGCGTCCCAGGCGTCCGCGATGCCCTGGCCCAGCTTCTCCCAGAAGCCCGGCTCGTCGGGGGCGATGTCGGCGGCCTTGTCGAGTTCCTTGCTGATCTTCGCGGCGGCCTGCTTGTAGCGGTCCTCGAGGTCGTGGACTTTCTGGATGAGGCCGGTGACGTCGCCGGAGGCCTTGCCGTACTCCTCGGTCCCTTCCTTGGCCTTGGCCTTGGCGTCGAGTTTGTCCCCGGCCGCCTTTTCCAGCCGGTCCGTCTCGTCCTGGAAGTCCTGGAGCTCGTTGGCCCAGCGATGCAGTGCGCGCGAGGCCTTGTCGAAGGACTCGTGGCTCTTGCGGATGAGCGGGGTGACGTCCTGGCCTATGTACTCGGTGAAGGCGATCGCGGTCTTGCCCTTCCAGGCGCCGCATTCGATCCGCTCCAACTCGCGCACCGCCGTGCCCAGTTCGCCCGCCAGCTTGCCCAGCCGTTTGGCGAGTTCCCGGGTGTCCTCCACGCTTCCAGGGGTGGGGTCCCAGCCGATGTTGGGAAGAGGGGGACGCTGACCAGCCACGCTACTTGCCCTTCTTCTTGGCCTTGAGCGACTGGGCCAGCTCCAGGTCGAGGCCGTCGAACGTCTCGCCGATCTTGTTGATCATTTTCACGGCGCCGTGGGTGTGCTTGCCGAGCTGCTTGATGCCGTAGCCCCAGTCGTCGGCGAAGTCCTGGACGTCCTCGACGAGTTGGCTCTCGCCGACGGCCGAGGCGTCTGCGCCTCGAAGGCTGCGGCGGGCGTCCTCCATGCGGTCGCTGATGGAGGAGAAGGTCTTCTTCAGGTGCTCGAATATGGTGTCTTCGAGGCGCAGATCGCTCATCTGGGATTTCAGTCTCTTCGGTGGGCGGCGGCCTGCGGAGCGAACGGACCCCGCATGCGCGGGATCAGCGGCGGGCGACGCACGGCGGACGCGGCGGCGTGCGGAGTGGAAGGCGGCGCTTCAAGTGACTCCCCCGAGAAGCGAGAACGATCAGCCGGGAGCCCTGACGCTAGCTGCCGGGTTCCTCGGTTCGCCAGTGCGAACTCTGCTAAAGGCTTGGCAATTCCTGGCGTAGTGGTTGTTGTTGATGCGCGCGGGTGGTGTGGTGGTGTGCGCGCGTCGAGTGCGTCTCCCCAAAGGTAGACCTGGGCATCCGCTCGCCGAGGCGGGCGGTCGCGGTCGTGAAGAGGTCTTCACAAAGGTCACACGATCGCGGCGGCCCCTTGGGGGTTTGGGTCGGCGGCGGTCCCGCATGGGATCATCCTCGAGCACGCCGACCATCTACATCTGAGGACGGGCGCCATGTTGACCACGCGCCGGAGGGTGGCTACGGCCTGCCTCCTTGCTGCTGTCACCTTCTCTGGGGCTGGTTGCAGCAGCGATTCGGGCGACGGATCGAGTAGCGACGAGATCGCGGGAGCCGGTACGGGGGAGACGGGGGCGTCGACGCCGTCCGCCTCTGCCACGCCTGAGAAGGACGCGCCGACCTTCGACTTTCCGTCGGACGTCAAGGTGACCGTCGAGAACGACCCGACGGGGGATGCCACGAAGGACGCCCTCCTGCGCGATGTGGCGTACTCGGCTCAGGCCCGCCTGGAGGCCTTCGGCAAGGGAAGCGGCCAGACGGAGAACATGAACCGCTACTTTGCTGCGTCCGCCCTCACCTACTGGGCTGATCGGGTCGCGACGGTCAAGCAGGACGGGCTCACTGTCAGCGGCGACTACCGGTACTTCGGCTTCGAGGCCACGGACGTGGCGAACGGCAAGACCGCAGCGGTCCGCTACTGCGAGGACCAGAGCAAGGGGTACAGCAAGGAGATCAGCACCAACAAGGTGTTGCGCACCCAGCCGAGCGACAAGGACTTCATCCTGTACACGCTCCAGGCCGCGAAGGACGCGCGTGGTGACTGGCAGGTGCTGAAGCAGAGTTGGAAGAAGGGGGACGCGTCGTGCGTCCAGGGATAGGGGCACGGACTGCTCGTCCGGTTCTTCGTTCGGCCGCCGCGGCGGGACTGCTCGTGGCGCTGAGCCTCGGCTGTCCGGCGTACGCGGGCGATGTCCAGGTCGGCGGCGACGGCGGCACCACTGAGTCCGACCAGCCGGGTGCCGGTTCCGGCCCTGATGCCGGGGCCGAATCCGGCAACGGATCCATCGGTGCCCACATCCGTATCAGCCAGAGCGCTCCCGCCTCGAGCGGCTCCACTGCATCCGCCACCTCCTCGGACGCCAACTGGAAGCCGCCGGTGTGCTGGTACGAGCCGATGTACACGCCGGAGGAATACGAGAAGTTCATCAAGACCGCATATGCCGGGGCGGGGAAACCCGCCGCCGATTACGCCAAGAAGCGGGACGAGCAGGACTACCACAAGGGTGACGATGGGCTGTGGTGGCAGGTGCAGTTCCGTGACGACACCTACAGCGAGGCGTGCCCCGTCACGACGGACAACTGGGAGATCTGGGTTCCGCCTGCCGACCCGCAGCCGGACCCGAACAAGGTGACTCCCGAGATCCTCTCCGAACTCGCCTTCAACTCCACGAAGTTGCCCGCACCCCCTGTCGAGCTGAAGCCGCGCGCTGACCGGCTGCTCGTGAATCTCGGTACGCGGGTGGCGTTCAAGGGCGATCTCGATCGCGTGTGGACGACGGCGAGCCTCGACTACAAGGGCGTTCAGCTGGCCGCGACCACCGTCGCCACCCCTGTGGCGCTGAAGGTCGACGCCGGCACCTCCGACGCCGACCCGCAGAGCTGCACCTACGACCTGGTCAAGGGCAAGAACGGCTACACGGCCGACAGCGGGGACGCGGGCTGCAACGTCACCTACCTGCGCTCCTCCGGCAGCGGCACCTACCCCTTCAAGGCGTCCATCACCTGGAAGGTGACGTGGACCGACTCGGCCGACCCGGACGGGCCGCCGCGGCAGCCGGGGCTGCCGGACGGGCTGTCCACGTTCGAGCAGGACGTGACCGTCAAGGAGGCCCAGGCGGTGAACCGCTAGGGTCGCGCCTCGCGGAGTCCGCGAGGCGCTGTGCCGAGCAGAGTGTCCCGTCTCCGGCCCCGTCACCTGTTGACGGACTGGATCTCCTGGACGGTGACGTTCTGGGCGTTGCCGAAGGTGCCGTTGGGGAGCTGCGTCGGGTTGGGGTTGCCCGTGCCGGTCCACGTAATGTCCCAGGTGACGGTGGCCTGCAGCTTGAAGGTGCCGTCACCGGAGGAGCGGAGGTACCGGATGCCGCACGGCGGGGTCTGGTTGGCCTTGCCCTTGGCGTACGGCTCGCCGATCGAGCCGTCGTCGTTGATCGTGCACTCGCCGGAGGCGGGGTAGGTCTCGGCATCGGGCGTACCGGGCTCCAGTTTGAGCGAGACCGGCTTGGCGGTGGTGGTGGCCTGGATGTTGAGGCCGCCCACGTTGAGCGCGGCGGTGACGGAGACCTCCTTGAACCTGGCCTTGTCCAGCCAGGCCCACGTGGGGAGGTTGACCTTGGTGGTCGCCTCGGGGGCGAGGGTTACTTCGGTCGTCGGCAGTTGGATGCGGTTGTAGGCGAGTTCGGCGAGGACTTGCGGGGTGACCGCGTTCTCCACGGGCGGGGTGGCACCGTTCTCGACCCAGAAGGGTTGCTTGTCGCAAAGCTGGGCCTCGGGCTCCGTCCAGCGGTCTTCGTCGCGGACGGCCACCCACCAGTTGCCCTCGTCCTTCTTGTCGAGGTTGTAGTTCTTGTACTTTCCGTCCTTGTATTCGTTGCGGAACATACCGACGGCAGACTTGGCATAGCTGTGTTGGCCCGGAGCGTTGACCGTCTCGTCGTACATGTTCTCGACGTACTTGGAGAACTCCTCAGCGGAGCGCGGTTCGTACCAACATGCGGGCGGGGTCCAGTTGCCCACAGGGGTGACGTTGCCCTTGCCTTTACCGCCCGTGGTGGTGCTTGTGTACCTGATCATGGAGACGAGGTCGCTTCCGGACCTCATGCCGCTGGTGTCGACCTCAGCCTCGGACGCGCCAGGGCCCTTTGCCTCGGCGGCGCCTGAGGTCATTCCGAAAGCCACGACGAGAGCAATTGCTGTGGTTGTGCCACGGGTCAGGGCGCGCACGTCTTGTCCCCTCTCTTCGACAGCACCTCCGTGGTCTGCCAGACCCCCTTGCTGTTCTTCTTGAGCTGCGTGCTGTACGTGACGTACGGGCTCTCGTCGGACGGTGACTTGTCCACCGTTCCGGTCTTGCGGTTCTTGTTGTAGGCCTTACTTTCGTCGGCGCAGTAGACGACCGCGGCCGTGTCCCTGTCCGCGACCTTGACGTTCGGGTCGAAGTAGCGCGTAACGCCTGTCCACGTGAGGTCCTCGTCCAGCCAGGCCTGGACCCACTTCTGCGCGCTCACGAGCGCTTTGCCCTGGCGGTAGTACGCGAGGGTCGCAGAGTTCGTGTCGCCGCGGAGGATCGCATCGTCCACCGCGTTCACCGTCTGCGTTACATCGGACAGCACTGCATCCTTGGTCGGATCACCCGTCTTCCAGCCCTCGAACCTGTTCTCCACACCTTCGGGAAACGTGATCCTGGGCCTGTCGGCGGGACCGGATGCGCTGGCGCTTGGTGATGACGACGTCGCCGTGTCGCCGGAATCGGCGCCTGCGATCTTGTCGTTGCTCTTCGAGCTGTCGTCCCCGCTACCGCAGGCCGTCAACAGCAGTACGGCCGTCGTCGCCAACGCGGCAGCAGCGGACAATGGGCGGCGCTTCACAGTGGCTCCCCGTGAGACGGAAGTTCAGTCAAGAGCACTGACGGTATCGGTGAGTTTCCCCGTTTCGCCAGAGCGAACTTCCGCGAGAACGGGGGCAATCCGGGGTGTAAAGGGCTCTCGGGGGCTGGATGTGTCCTGATCGTGCCCAAGCAGGCGGTGGCTCCGGATACCGCAGTGTGCGCCGTCCGGGGCCATGAACTGAAGCGTCTCGATTCACTAGTGCGGTGTCCTGACTCGGTCAAGCGCACGCAGCGTCTGCCGATATGAAGGTGCGTCCATCGCCCAGAGTCTTGTCACCGCTGCCTCGTTGGCTGGTGCTGGGGCCTTGCCGTCGCCCGTCTGCTACTCGGGGTGAAAGGGGGATGCGGACCCAGCCGGGTGGCAGGTCGAGTTCGTAGCCGCGGGGAGCGGTCACCTCGACGGGAGGTGGCCGCGGGCATGCTTCTTGAGCTGTCGGTCGGCCACCAGGATCGTCAGGGAGGAGAGCACCGAAATCACGGCCAGCCGGCTGTAGCCGATGGCCACGATGATGTTCAAGAACAGGTACATGGCGGCAACGATCTTGATCGTCTGGGAGAAGTTGGAACCCATCCGCGGGTTGCGGATGAGTTCTCGGCTCCTGAGGAACAGGACCAGCATCAGTACAGGCGCAATCATCAACGGCCATGCCGCGTAATCTTTGGTGAGCCAGTCCATTCCTCCGTACTTGCTGCCGAGGTCCTGAAAGGCGAAACAGAGAATCGGTACCAGTGTGCACGCGGCAAGGAATTTCATGGCCCGCGATTCCTGTGAGCTTTCCGCCGGGATTGTCGCCACTATCTCCACTCCCTCGAGTTGGCGCTCGTACCCCGCTTGCCCGGATGCCGCTCGTACTGCCGTGAAGGGGCGGCTGACTTACGGCGTTGGGGTTTGGCCGAGCCTTCCGCGCTTTCTGTCTGCTTCTCGGCCCGTCACCTGTTGACGGACTGGATCTCCTGGACGGTGACGGCCTGGGCGTTGCCGAAGGTGCCGTTCGGCAGGTCGCCGCCCGCGCCGCCGGTGCCGGTCCAGGCGATGTCCCAGGTGATGGTGGCCTGGAGTTTGAAGGTGCCGTTGCCGGAGGAGCGGAGGTACTTGATTCCGCATGGCGGTGTCTCGTCGGCCTTGCCCTTGGCGTAGGGCTCGCCGATGGAGTCGTCGGCGTTGATGGTGCACTCTCCGGAGGCCGGGTAGGTCTCGGCGTCCTCGGTGCCCGGTTCCAGCTTGAGGGACACCGGCTTGGCGGTGGTGGTGGCCTGGATGTTGAAGCCGGGGACGTTGAGGGCCGCCGTCGCCTGGACCTCGTCGAAGACGGCCTTGTCGAGCCAGGCCCAGGTCGGCAGGTTCACCTTGGTGTTGGCCTCAGGGGCGAGGGTGACCTCGGTGTCGGGGAGCTCCATGTGCTGGTAGGCGAGAGCGGCGAGGATCTCCGGGGTGATGGCCTCTTCGTACTGGGGCGGCGGCGCCTCGCCGTTCTCGACCCAGAAGGGGAGGTCGTTACACGAGGTCCGCTTGAGAAGGTCCGGCTCATTAGGGTTCTCGACAGCGGCCCAGAACATTCCCTCGCCGTCCTTGTCGACGTTGTAGTCCTTGTAGCCGGGGGTGTCGGTCCAGCCGTACTCGTCCTCGTAGTGGCGCTGCATCTCGCTCAGGGCCGCGCCCGCGTGTCCGCCCATGCCGGGGGTGTTGAGCTGACTCTCGAGGTCCTTGGACATCTTCTTCTTGAAGTCCTTGGCGCCGAGGTAGGGGGCGTACCAGCAGGGCGGAGGCGTCCAGTTGACGTCGGAGGACGTCACGTTTCCGGTGCCGCCGCCCTTGGCGACGGATCCGGAGTACTGGATGCGGGCGGCGGCGTAGATGCCGGTGCCGTTGCCGCCGCCCGACTGTTCTGTGTTGGCACCCTGGGTATTGGCCGGCTCTTCTCCCGCGTAGGCCGGTTCCGCGAGGGCGAGTACGCCCATGGTCAGCCCCAGGGCAGCTGCACCTGTGCTGAGGGCTAGACGCAGTGATCTGTTCACTGGCACTTCGCCGCCTTGGCCTCGACGTACACCTTGGACGCCTGCCACAGACCATCTCCCGTGGGGAGCTTGACCATGATGATCTTGAAGTAGTCGAAGTCCGTGATGCTGGGGGCGCCCTTCAGGACCTTTCCGGTCTTGACCTCTTTGGAGTAGAACTTGCTCGAATCCACACAGAACGCAACCTCCACCGAGTTGCCGTTCGGTGCGGACCGGGTGGTGGCCTGGTAATGGCGCCGTGTGCCGTATGCCGTCCAGCCGCCTTCTAGCCGGGCTTCGATCTGCGTCTTCGCGTACCTCGTCCCATCGCCTGTCGAGTAGGCGACCAAGGAGGCATCCTTGGTCGTGCGTTTGTCGACGCCTCGATAGATGGCCCGGACGAAGTTCGCCGCGTCCTGCATCGCAGCCGCCTCGTTCTTGTCCTTCGGCTTGTTCCAGTCGAAGACCAGGTCCATGTCCTTCGGCAGGGACACGTCCACGCCGTCCGGCTTGTCCCCTGCCGGCACTCCTGAGGGTGATGCCGACTCCTTCGGCGTCTCCGCTCCCTGGTCGGCGCCGGCGATCTTGTCGTTGTCGCCGGACTTGTCATCCCCGCTGCCGCAGGCCGTCAACAGCAGTACTGCCGTTGTCGCCAACGCGGCAGCAACGGGCAATGGGCGGCGCTTCACAGTGGCTCCCCGTGAGAGACAGAAGTTCAGTGAGGGCACTGACGGTACCGGTGAGGTTTTCGGTTTCACCAGAGCGAACTTCCGAGTGGGCAAGGCCAAGCCGGGATCTTATAGGGCACTACCGCGGTGCCCACAGCGCCCCCTTCGGCAGCTCGATCTGCCGGTACCGCACCCACCGCCCCACCGTCTCCTCATAACGCCCCGCCACCACGAACAGCACGTATGGAGCCGGCAGGCCGATCAGGGCCACCGCCCAGCCGGGGAGCAGCCAGCCCAGTTGGGACACGCAGAGGCAGCAGGCCAGCACGGCCGTCGATGTGCGGGCGAAGGACCCCGCGTCGTCGGTCATCCTGCGGCGGCTGTCCGGCGAGTTCGTGAGCAGGGCGCCGACGCGCATGCCCAGGGCGGCGCCCGCCAGGAGGCCCCAGAGGATGCCGCCCGGCAGGAACATGGCCGGGTAGCCGTCCCGCGGGAAGGCGAAGTGATAACCGGACATCAGGCCCGTGACCAGGCCGATGAAAGTGCAGCAGAGCACCGTGACCGCGGTGAGGTGGTCGCGGATCCGCGCGCCCTCGCCTCCTGGCGTACGGAACACCCCGCCCGAGCCGACGGCGAACAGCGGCGTGCCGATCACCATCAGGATCGCCGCACCGAACAGGCCTCCGTTCTTGCCGGGAGCGTCCGGCCCGGGGAAGAACTCCCGCACCTGCCACGCCACCAGCGCCATCAGTGCGACGTACAGCCAGTACCCGGCGATCAGCGCCCAGCCCGCGCCGATCCGGGCGCGCCTGGCCAGCGCCGGGGGAGTGTGGAGCACTCCCGCGACGGGGAGGGCGATCAGGGCCCAGACGAAGATGAAGGCGTCGGAGGCGCGGTCCTCGGCCCGGACCCGTTCGAAGAGTTGGGGGGAGGGGGAGAGGCCGAAGCGTTCGGGAGTCGTCGTCAGGAGCAGGGCCAGGACCAGGGAAGCGACCCCCGCCGTCGTGCCCGCCGCGATGCGCGCCGCCTTGGCCCGACGTGGTGGTGTCTCCCGCGCCGACCCGCCCGTCACCGTGGTCGGAGTCACCCCGCCCCTCCCTCTCCCGCTGTCCCGCTCACCTGTGAAGCTTGCCGTTCCGGCCCTGCGGCCGGAGTTCCGAAACTACACTCGCGCCTCATGCGTAACTCCCTTAGCCCGCAAGCGAGTACGACGTCCGTTCCGTCCGGTCGGTACGAGCGGGGCTCGTGGAGAAGACGGCATGCGCAGGACCCGGGAGCCGGCACGTGGTCGGAGCCCGGGGGCGGTGTCGCCCCCTGACCAGCCCCGCATCCCCCCACACCCCACCCCGCCAGGCCAGAGCCCGCCACAAACAGTCCCGAGACCCCCGGGCCCACTGGCTGTTGCTCGCCCTCACCCTCCCCCTCGTCTTCGCCCTGCTGATCTTCGAGGGCTGGACCCAGCACGAGGTCGACGCCGCGAAGGCGCGGACGCCCTGTGTCTCGCCCGTGCCGGAGGCCGTCGCGAAGGGCGGGCCCGTGATCGGGATCAACCGGGACGGGATCCGGACCGGGTCCATGCCCGCCCGGACCGTGGCGCTCACCTTCGACGGGGGGCCCGACCCGGTGTGGACCCCGCGGCTGCTGGATCTGCTGCGCCGCAATCGGGCACGCGCGACCTTCTTCGTGCACGGGGCCCAGGCCGCGCGCCACCCGGAGCTGATCCGGCGCATCCGTGCCGAGGGGCATGAGATCGGGTCGAACACGTACACCGGGGCCGTGCTGGGCGAGTCGTCCGCGCCCCGCTTCCGGTCCGAGCTCGAACTGACCCAGAGCGCACTGGCCGGCGCCGCCGGAGTGCGTACCAATCTGCTGCGGATGCCGCGGACCACCACCCCCGACACCCTGTGCGGCCGCGAGTGGCAGGCGGCGCGGCGGGCCACCGGGTACGGATATGTGCTGGTCGCCGCCGACAGGGGGGCGCGCAGGCCCGCGCAGGGAATCGTCCGGCAGCTCAGCCAGACGGAGAGCGCCTATCTGGAGGCGCGGCGGCTGTTGAAGAGCAGGAGCGTCGATCGGTTCACCACCGTGTCCGAGGGGCTCGGGCTCGTTCCGTACAGCTCCCCGTCCGTGGTCGAACGGTGGCTGGGGGCAGGGCTGATCCAGGTCACGCGCCTCGGGCAGGCCTTCTCCACCGCGATGATCTGGGTCCTCGGCGTCGCCGGCGGGCTGGGCGTGCTGCGGCTGTTGCTGCTCGCGCTCTTCGCCCGGGCCCATGTGCGGCGGCTGGAGCGGTTCCGCACCGGGGCGCCCTGGATGCGGGAGACGTCCGGGCCGGTGACCGTGCTCGTCCCGGCGTACAACGAGGAGGCCGGGATCGGGTCGACCCTGCGGTCGCTGCTCGGCTCCACCCACCGGCAGCTCCAGGTCATCGTGATCGACGACGGGTCGAGCGACCGGACCGCCGACATCGCCGAGAACATGGGGGATCCGCGGGTCGAAGTCGTACGGCAGGCCAACTCCGGCAAGGCCGCCGCCCTCAACACCGGGCTCGCCCGGGCGCGGTACGACATCGTCGTGATGGTCGACGCCGACACCGTCTTCGAGCCCGATGCCATCGAGCGGATCGTTCAGCCGCTCGCGCACCCGGCTGTCGGGGCCGTCAGCGGTAACACCAAGGTCGGCAACCGGCGCAGTCTGCTGGCCCGTTGGCAGCACCTGGAGTACGTCTTCGGGTTCAACCTCGACCGGCGCATGTTCGAGGTGCTGGAGTGCATGCCGACCGTCCCGGGCGCCATCGGGGCCTTCCGGCGGGACGCGGTGATCGGCGTCGGCGGGGTCAGCGAGGACACCCTCGCCGAGGACACCGACCTGACGATGGCCCTGTGGCGGGCCGGCTGGCGGGTGCTGTACGAGGAGTCCGCCGTCGCCTGGACCGAAGTGCCCACCACGCTCCGGCAGTTGTGGCGGCAGCGGTACCGGTGGTGTTACGGCACGTTGCAGGCGATGTGGAAGCATCGCGGGGCGCTGGTCGGGACCGGCCCCGCCGGGCGGTTCGGGCGGCGGGGGCTGACGTATCTCGCGCTCTTCCAGGTCGCGCTGCCGCTGCTCGCGCCCGTCATCGACGTCTACGCCCTGTACGGGGTGCTGTTCCGCGACCCGCTGGAGTCGGCCGGCGTCTGGTTCGCCTTCCTCGGCGTGCAGATCGTCTGCTCCGGCTACGCGCTGAGACTCGACGGCGAGCCGGTCCGGGCCCTGTGGTCGATGCCGTTCCAGATCCTCGTCTACCGGCAGTTGATGTATCTCGTCGTCATCCAGTCGCTGGTCGCGCTGCTGTTCGGCAGCCGGCTGAGGTGGCAGCGGATGAAGCGCTCCGGGACGGCCGCTGAACAGATCGGCGGGCCCGTTCCGTATAGGAGCGTGCCCATGCCTTGACCCCCACTGAGCCAGCGGGAAGGGCCGATGAACGACTGGACCGACCCTCCGGGAGACCACCAGGCGGGGCAGGACCCGAGAGGCGTCCCGCCCCGGTCCCTCCTGGCACCACCGCCGTCGACCCGCACGGCGCCCCTGCCCGGCATGCCCTCGCCGGCCGCGCCCGGCCGCTACGACGGCAGCGTCCACGAGCGTGGGCGGCGGGGCGGCAGCAGGAACCCGCGGCGCCGCGCCGGCAAGGGCCGCCGGTTCCTGCGCGGCGCGGCCGTGCTGTCGTCCGTCCTGCTGCTCGCCGGTGCCAGTACGTACGTCTGGGCCGACACCCGGCTCAACCAGCAGGTCGACCTCGGCACGCTCTCCGGCCGGGTGCCGCGCGGCGAGGGCACCAACTACCTGGTCGTGGGCTCCGACAGCCGGGAGGGCCTGACCGAGCGGGAGAGGAAGGAGCTGAACACCGGCTCGGCCGAGGGCCGCCGCACCGACTCGGTGATCCTGCTGCACACCGGAGCGGGCGGCACCACGATGCTCAGCCTGCCGCGCGACTCCTGGGTGACCCTCCCGCCCTACGTCGACCCCGACACGGGCCGGAGCTACCGGGCCGCGCCGGACAAACTCAACGCGGCGTTCTCGCTGGGCGGTCCCGACCTGCTGGTGCGGACCGTGGAACGCAACACGGGCGTGCACATCGACCACTACGCGGAGATCGGCTTCGCCGGCTTCGTGGACGTGGTGGACGCCGTCGGCGGCGTGGACCTGTGCCTGGACAAGCCCGTGCGCGACAAGGACTCCGGCGCCGATCTGCCCGCGGGCTGCCAGACCCTCGACGGCGCCGAGGCGCTGGCCTTCGTACGGCAGCGCAAGCAGGAGGCGCAGGGGGACCTGGGCCGCACCCGCAACCAGCAGAAGTTCCTCGCCGCCCTCGCCCGCAAGGCGGCCACCCCGTCCACCCTCGCCGACCCCTCCAGGTCCTTCCCGACCCTGCGCGCCGGCCTCGACACGCTCATCGTGGACGAGGAGACGGAACTGCCCGACCTGATGTCGCTGTTCGAGGCCCTGCGCAAGGCCGCGTCCGGCGGGGGCCGGCAGCTCAACGTGCCGGTGGCCGACCCGGACCTGCGGACGTCCAAGGGCAGCGCGGTGAAGTGGGACGACCGGCGGGCCCGGGCCCTGTTCGCGGCCCTGCGGGAGGACCGGCCGCCCGGCTGATCAACGCGCCCTGCCGAGCCCTTCCGACGGCGGCATCAGCGAGCCGTACCCGGTCGCCGCCCAGACGCTCCGCCCGGCCGGGAGCTCGAAGTAGGGGACGGTACGGCCGTCCGCGGCCGTGTCGGTGAGCACCTCCGGGGCGCGGCGGTCCCGCAGCGCGTCCCCGCACTCCTGGCACACCGCCACATCCAGCCGGTCCCGGCGGCCGAGCGGGCGCCAGCCGGTGCGGCGGGCGGCGCGGCCGTGCAGGGGGTTGAAGAAGCAGAGGGGGAGGCCGGGGGTGTCTGCGAGGGCGTCGCGGCCCTCCAGCGCCAGAGCCAGCACGCCCGCCAGGTCCGGCAGGCCCCGGGCCTTGTCGAGGACCCGGCCGGCGGCGGCGTAGGCGTCGAGGGCGTGCTGGAGGCCGGGTGTCGTGGCGACGTCGGCGGCCTGGGTCGCCTCGCCCAGGGCCAGCACCTCCGCCTCCGCCCGGCGCCGCAGCTCCGCCTCGTCGGCCGCGCGGGCCGTCGCGAACACCAGCTGGGGAACGGCCGGATGGCGTGAGCGGGAACGGGCCAGGGCGCGGATCGCGAGTGCGGTCAGGGCCAGGGCGGATACGGCGATCAGCGGCCAGAGCCACCGGCCCGATCCGCCGGAACCGGACGTGGGAGCCTGTGCCTCGGGCGATGCCGGGCCGCCCGGGTCCTTCGTCGCCTCCTCGTACCGCTGCGTGCCCTTGCCCTCCGCCACCAGATCCACGGCCTTCGCCGTCAGGTCCGCCAGCCCCGCGTGCCGCATCTCGTCCAGGAAGCCGGCGGCGGCCACGGCGTCCCGGGCCTGGTGGGTGGGGGCGGGCCACTCGTAGCCCTGGAGGGAGTCCGGGAAGGCGCCGTCCGTCGTGATGAGGATGAGCTCGCGCTGCTCCGGGAGCCGGTCGCGGACCGTCTCCGCCAGCACGGCCGAGTCGCCGTCGAAGGCGTCGCCCTTGGTGAGCGGGGTGAGGACGACCTTGATGGGCAGGCCCGTGCGGCGGATCCGGTCCGCCAACTGCCGTTGCCGGGACGGCGGTACGGCATCGGCGTACGCCTCGTCGACGTAGACGGGCGAGGTGCGCAACGCCTCGGCGATGCGCTGCCCGGCGCTCGGGCCGTCGCCGTCCGCCGCCCGGGCGGTGGTCGTGCCGAGCGCCGCGAGCAGCAGCGCCGCGAGGGTGGCGAGCACGCGCCTGACGTCAGTGGACACCCGCGGTCTCCCTCACCCTGTCGATGAGCCGGGCGATGCCCTTGGGTACGGCGGCCAGCGGGCCGTCGGTCGCCTCGTAGTACGGCACGCGGCCGCCGCCGGACGAGGCCGGCAGCCTCATCAGCAGGGCCGGAACGCCGCGGGGATCGGCGATGGCCGTGTTGCGGCAGTACTCGCAGACGGGGAGCAGGCGCCGGCTGTTGCCCTCGGTGGCGACGCGGACGTGATGCAGGCTGACGCCGGGCCCGTGCAGAGGGTTGACGCCGCAGCACAGGTCGGCCTTCTCGCCGGCGAGCGCGGCACGGCCCGCTCGGGCGAGCGCGATGACGGCGACCAGGGTCGCGGGATCCAGCCCCGGTTTCCGGGCGCGGTCGGGGTCGCCGTCGACCAGGAGCAGTGCCGCGTCGAGGCAGTCCCCGGCGCGGGGGCTGCGCTCGCCGGACTGGGTGAACTCCCGTGCGAGGGCGCTGATCTCGGTGTACGCGGTACGCCGGAGGTAGGACGCCGACGGCTCCGTGGGTGCCGTGAGGGGCAGGAGGTGGGCCGGCACCGGTGCCGGCCGCCGCCGGCGCAGCACGAGCGCCGTCACTCCGGCCAGGACGGCGGACAGCAGGAGAGCCGCGAAGACGCCCACGGCCAGACCCGGCCAGAAGTCGGTCGCGAACAGCGGGGGAAGAGCGGTCTCCTCCGCGGAACTCGGCGCCGGGGCGGGTGTGAAGCCCTCGGTGGGGCGGTCCGTGCGCGGGGTCTCGTCGAGGAAGGTCATCAGCGCGTCGAGGCGCTCGCCGAGGAGGTGGTCGTCGGCGTCGTCCGCCCTGCTGTCGCCGAGCTCGATGGACTCCGGCAGGTCCAGGGCGAGGTGGTTGGCGTCCAGGCGCAGGCCGTGGTTGTAGACGTCGATCGTGCCGTCGCCCGGATCGGCGACGACGTACACCCCGTCCTCGCCCACCTTGGCCCGCACCGCCGCGGCGAACAGCTCCGCGTCGCCGGCCGCCTCGCTCTCGTGCGTCTGCGGCACGAGCGAGACGTACACCGGCCCG
The DNA here is from genome assembly GCF_014651035.1 of Streptomyces lomondensis. GTDB lineage: Bacteria > Actinomycetota > Actinomycetes > Streptomycetales > Streptomycetaceae > Streptomyces > Streptomyces lomondensis. The sequence continues at coordinate 779,754 of NZ_BMWC01000002.1, read as the reverse complement.
CCGCCGTCGGAGCGCCGGAAGTCCCGGATCCGGTCGTGCAGCCGGTCCAGTTGGCGCGCGTCGAGCACCCGCGGGCTCTCCGGGTCGGCGTAGACGGGGTCCTGCTTCAGGCCCGCCGCGACGCGTTCGACCCGGGCGGACAGCTCGGCGGGGGTGGGCGGCTCCGTCGCGCTCGACCTGGTCTGGTCGAAGACGGCGAGGGCGGTGAGGGCGACCGCGACGGCGGCGATCAGCGCGGCGGTGACCACGGCGACACCGGCGGGTATCCGGCGCCCGGCACGGGCGGTGGCGCTCTTGGCGGACCCGGAGTACCGGCGGCGGCGCAGACGCCGCACGTACGCCGCCGTCAGCAGGATCAGCAGGGGGACGCTGGTGAGCAGGACGCCCGTGAGGAACGACTGGTTGCGGCGGTCGGCCTGGCCGATGTACATCGCGGCGGGCTCGTCGCCCTCGTACTTCTCCCGAGCCGCCTCGGCGCGGGCCGAGGCCTTCTCGGGGCCCTGGGCGATGACGTCCGCGAACCGCTCGAAGCTCAGCAACGGGCCCGCGTCATACGGCAGTTCGTACAGCTGGGCCGTCCAGGCGTCGTCGGCCGGAGCGCGCACGCCGTAGGCCGCGGCGTCCGTCACCGAACTGTCGTCGACCAGCACGTACAACCCGTCCCGGCCCAGCCGGTCGTGCACCGCGCCGAGCAGCTCCTTGCCCTGCCTGACGCTTTCGAGCGGGAGGACCAGCACGTAGGTCGGCACGCCGGTCCTCTTCGCGAGCCGCGCGAAGTCGGGTGCCGTGGACCGCGGTACGGCGCGGGGGAGCTGGTCGCTGACGTAGACCGGGTTCTCCCGCAGCCGCTCGGCGAGGTAGGCGGCCTGGGTGGGAGCGGGGGCGTCCGCCGCCCGGGCCGGGGTGGCGGTTGCGAAGACCGCCGTCAGCGAGCAGAGGGCCAGAACCAGACGGAGCACGCGCAGCCACCCGCTGCTCCCTGCCGCTATAGGTCCTGCGTATGCCCCATTTGCCGTGACTGTTCTCACCGTTGAGCCCCCCCGCGGTCCGCTCGCTGTCCGCGCGGCACTCTACTCGGGGGTTCGCGAGTGCTATAGATCGCCTGGTTGTGGTGGGGTCGTGGCTGTCGGGGCGGCGGAGGGCCGATGACGAGGAGGCCGGAATGTGGCGTGACATGGTCGACGAGTTGCGGACGGGGGCCTTGCGCCCACCGGCACCCCGTGCCGTCCTCCACCGCATCGAGGAGTCCCTCGGCCAGCCCTTGCCGCCGGCCCTGCGCTCCCTCCTGCTGGAGACCGACGGGATCGAGGGCCCCTACGGCGAGGATGTCGTCTGGCCCGCCGAGCGCATCCTGAACGACAACCTCACCTTCCGCACCGACCCCGGCCTCCGCTCGCTCCACCGGCCGTTCGAACCACTGCTGTTCTTCGGCGACAACGGTGGGGGCGACCAGTTCGCCTTCGTACAGGACACCGGGGATGCGGGCGTGTACGTCTGGGACCACGAGACGGACGAGCGCACTCTCGTGGCCACCGACCTGTCCGTCTATGTCCGGCAGGCGTTGGGCAGCGGGGGAGAGGACTGGTACCGGTGACGGCCTGGACGTGCGCGGTACGAGGCGGGGCCGTCCGGCGCTCCCCTTCCGGCTTCGTGAGTGAATCGTGCAGGCATGATGGCCGACAGGTGACGAACAAGCCCGTCGCGCGGGGCGGTTGGGGTGGGTGCCGATTCGCTGGCGCACAGGGGGCGTCCCGTTCCGGCTCTGTTCACGACGGGGCTGAGCCCTTATGACGTTGCAGATGGATAACAGCCCGCAACCTGAGGTCCAGGAGGCAGGACGCGCCTTGAGGGGCTTATGTGCGGCTGATACGGTGCGATGGCTTGACACTCACCCCCAGTGCTGGCTATTCGCCCAGGTCGGGCGGGTACGTCCGGCCCGTCCCGCACATCTCCGTGCGGGTGGACGCGGGTGAAGTGTCCGACTTTGAAAGCAATTTGACAGATATATTCTTGGGTGTACGGGGAGCGGTTGCGTGAAGATCCAAGAGCGTACGGGGGCGGGCGCCGGTCGTTCCGCCACTCCGGCTCAGCCGTCGGTCGGTGACCGGCTTCCCACACCGCCTCGCGAGCGCAAACCGGCACTGGCCGCCCTCGCCGTGCTGCTCATCCTGGTGGGCGCGCTGGGCGCGACGATGCTCGTGCTCCAGGCCGGTGACCGGATCGAGGTCGTCAAGGTGACGAAGGAGATCCAGGCCGGGGAGTCCGTCGGTGACAACGTGACCTCCGTGATGGTCGCCGACGACGCCGGCATCAACTACGTCAAGTGGTCGCAGCTGAGCACGCTCAAGACGCTCAAGGCCAAGACCACGATCTACCCGGACACGGTCGTGATGGGCCAGATGTTCGCCAAGAAGGCCAGCCTCCCCGCCGGCAAGGCCTCCGTGGGCCTCGCCCTCAAGGAGGGCCAGTACCCCTCGGACATCAAGCCCGGTGACCTCGTCTCCGCCTACCGCGTCGGCACCAGCAGCGCCGGCTCGAACAGCTCCGGCGACAGCTCCGGCTCGTCGAGCGGCACCTCGTCCGCCGGCGGCGGCCTCGTCGACAACGCGCGCGTGAACACCGTCGCGGCGGACGACGACGCCACCGTGAGCACGGGCAACCTCTCGCTCACCCTCCTCGTCGACCAGGCCGACGCGGCCGCGCTCGCCACCGCGGCGGCCGCGGGCGAGGTCGCCATCGTGCACGTCCCCGGCAATTAGAAGGCGGCACCCACCCCATGGCGCTCATCGCTCTCGCCGCCGACAAGGGTTCCCCCGGCGTCACCACCGCGGCCGTCGCCCTCGCGGCGGTCTGGCCGCGGCGCGTCCTGCTCGCCGAGGCGGACCCGGCGGGCGGTGACCTCGTCTACCGCAGTGCCGCCGCGCACGGCGGACCGCTCAACCCCAACACCGGCATGCTGTCCATCGCCGCGACCGCGCGCCGCGGCCTCGTCCCCGACCAGCTCTGGGACCACGTACAGCCGCTGAGCGGGGGACTGGAGGTGCTCGTCGGGCTCGGTATCGCCGAGCAGGCCGCCGGGCTCGCGGGCCTGTGGCCCACCCTCGGGCACGCCTTCGCCGCCCTCGCCGACTCCCCGCACGCCGCCGCCGACGTCATCGCCGACTGCGGACGCGTCAGCGGGGACACCCCTGCCGTCGAACTGTTCCCGCACGCCTCGCTGGTGCTGCTCATCTCGCGCACCGAGCCGGAGGCCCTCGCGCGGGTCCGCGACCGTGCCGCCGCCCTCGCCGGGAAGCTGCACGGCGGACCGCGCGGCGCCGCCAGCCTCGCCATGCCCATGATCGGCGTCGTCCTGATCGCCGACACGGCCACCGCGGGCAAGCTCGCCTCGCAGGTCAACGACATGCTCGTGCACGCCCAGACCGGCGCCCGCGTGGTCGGCACCATCGCCGACGACCCGGCCGGCGCCGACCAGCTGGCCGGCCGCAAGCGCGGCCGTCTCGACAAGTCGCTGCTGATCCGCTCGGCCCGCAAGGTCGCCGCCGACCTCTACCAGCAGTACGGCGCCGCCTGGGCCGCCTCCGCCCAGGCGAACCAGGCCCAGCAGCCCCACCACACGCAGCACAGCCACCCTGGCCAGATGCAGGGCCACGCGGGGGCCGGCGCATGACCGCTGTCGACCACCAGTTGGTCAAGCGGTTCCGCCAGGACGCCGGCGACCGCATCGCCGAGCAGCGCCGACAGGACCAGCTCAACAACGTCACTCCGATGTCCACGGAGGACGAGCGGCAGTACGCCCGTGCCGTCATAGCCCAGATCCTGGAGGAGTACGCCCGCGCCGAGATCAACGCGGGCCGTACGCCGCTGGACGCCGAGACCGAGGAGCAGTACGCGGCCGCCGTGCACGCCGCCCTGTTCGGCGTCGGCCGGCTCCAGCCGCTGCTGGACAACCCCGAGGTCGAGAACATCGACATCAACGGCTGCGACCAGGTCTTCGTCGGATACGCCGACGGGCGCGAGGAGAAGGGCGACCCGGTCGCCGAGACCGACGAGGAGCTCATCGAGCTCATCCAGGTCCTCGGCGCCTACTCGGGCCTGTCCTCCCGCCCCTTCGACTCGGCCAACCCGCAGCTCGACCTGCGCCTGCCCGACGGTTCGCGACTGTCTGCCGTCATGGACGTGGCGCGGCGCCCGGCGCTGTCCATCCGCCGCGCCCGCATGGGCAAGGTGTTCATCTCCGACCTCGTCGGCAACGGCACGCTCACCCCCGAGGTCGCCCACTTCCTGGCCTGCGCGGTCCGCGCCCGCAAGAACATCATGATCGCCGGCGCCACCAACGCCGGTAAGACCACGCTGCTGCGCGCCCTCGCCAACGAGATCCCGCCGCACGAGCGCCTCATCACCGTCGAACGGGCCCTGGAGCTCGGCCTCGACACCTTCCCCGACCTGCACCCCAACGTCGTCGCCTTCGAGGAGCGGCTGCCCAACTCCGAGGGCCAGGGCGCCATCTCGATGGCGGAGCTGGTGCGCCGGTCGCTGCGTATGAACCCCTCCCGGGTCATCGTCGGCGAGGTCCTCGGCGACGAGATCGTCACGATGCTCAACGCGATGTCCCAGGGCAACGACGGTTCGCTGTCCACGATCCACGCCAACAGCTCCAGCGAGGTGTTCAACCGTATTTCCACGTACGCGTTGCAGGCCTCCGAGCGGCTGCCCATCGAGGCCAGCCAGATGCTGATCGCGGGCGCGGTGAACTTCGTCGTCTTCATCCAGCGGCGCAACAACTTCGGCAACGGCGGCCGCCTCCAGCGCATGGTCACCTCCGTGCGCGAGGTCAACGGCGTCGACGGGCGCGTCCTGTCCAGCGAGGTGTTCGCGGAGGCCCCCGACGGCCGGGTCGTGCCGCACGCCCCCATAGCCTGCCTGGAGGAACTGATGGCACACGGCTACCGGCCGTCCGGGACCTGGGGGTGAGCCGGCGATGACCACCACTCTCGCCGCACTCGGCTCGCTCGGCACCATGGGCGGCCTGTTCTCCACCACCGTCCTGTACTCGATCGGCAGCGGCGTCGCCGTCGGCGGCGGCCTCGCCCTCCTGCTCGTCGCCGTCCGCGGACTGCCCGCCAAGCCCGACCACGAGAAGCAGAAGGCCGCCCAGCGGGCGAGCGAACTCATCCGCTTCGCCGGTCAGCGCGGCTCGCTCGCCGCCATCGTCGGCCTGGTCGTCCTCGTCCTCACCCGCTGGGCCGTCGCGGGCATCGCGGCCGGCGTCCTCGTCTTCTTCTGGGACCGCCTGTTCGGCGGCGCCGGCGAGGAACGGGCCGCCATGCGCCGCGTGGAGGCCCTGGCCTCCTGGACGGAGTCCCTGCGCGACACCATCGCCGGCGCCGTCGGCCTGGAGCAGGCCATCCCGGCCTCCGCCCGCGCCGCCGCCCCCGTCCTGCGGCCCCACCTCGACGCCCTCGTCGACCGCCTGCGCGCCCGCACCCCGCTGCCCGAGGCGCTCCAGCACCTCGCCGACGAGATCGACGACGCCTCCGCCGACATCATCGTCGCGGCCCTGATCCTCAACGCCCGGCTGCGCGGCCCCGGTCTGCGCCAGGTGCTGGGCGCCCTGGCCAAGTCGGCCCGCGAGGAGGTCGACATGCGCCAGCGCGTGATGGCGCAGCGCGCCTCGACCCGCCGCTCGGTGCAGATCGTCGTCGCGGTCTCCATCGCCTTCGTCCTCGGCCTGTCGATCTTCAACCGCGACTTCGTGGAGCCGTACGGCACGGCCGTCGGCCAGCTCGTCCTGGCCTGTGTCTGCGGCCTGTTCGCGCTGGGCTTCTGGTGGCTGCGCAAGCTGTCCACCATCGAGACGCCCGAACGCTTCCTGGTCCGTGACGAGGCAGCCGTCCAGTTCGTCCGTCCCAGGACGCCGTCGCAGCAGCCCCAGCAGCAGCTGCCGCAGGAAGAGGGGGTACGCCGGTGAACCTCACGATGCCGCTCGTCGTCGGCGCCGTCATCGGCCTGGGCATCTACGCCCTCGTCCGCGCCCTCATGCCCGGCAAGCGGAGCGCGATCTCCCAGGTCGCGCGGATCGACGCGATGCGGGCCCGCGGCTCGGCGTACGAGTCGGCGCGCACCGAGCGGGACACCGGGCGCTTCGGCTCGCTGCGGGCCGAAGTCGGCATCCGCGTCTCCGAGTTCTACCTCCAGCAGGGCTGGGAGCAGCGCTCGCTGCGCGCGGACCTGGCCGTGCTGGACCGCAGCTGGGAGAAGTTCCTGGCGACGAAGGTGCTGCTGGGCGTGGCGGGCCTGTTCTTCGGCCCGTTCCTGTTCGCCATCGTCTACACGCTGGGCTTCGGCAGGAGCCCGATCATCCCGGTCTGGCTGGCGCTGCTGTGCGCGGTGGTCTTCTTCTTCCTGCCCGACCTGGAGGTACGGCGGGACGCGGCCGAGAAGCGGCGCGACCTGCGGCGCGTGATCGGGGCGTACCTCGACCTGGTGTCGATGAGCCTGGCCGGCGGACGCGGTCTGCCGGAGGCCTTGATGGCGGCGGCCGAGGTGTCCGACGGCTGGGCCAGCCAGCGCATCAAGAACGCCCTCTCCGACGCCCGTATCACCGGCCTCAGCCAGTGGCAGGCGCTCGGCCAGCTCGGTGAGGAGATCGGCGTCGAGGAGCTCAAGGACCTCTCCGCCTCCCTCGCCCTGGTCGCGGACGACGGCGCCAAGGTGCGCGAGTCCCTCGCCTCCCGCGCCGAGACCATGCGGCACCGCGAACTCGCCGAGATCGAGGGCAGCGCGGGCGAGAAGTCCCAGTCGATGCTCGTGGCGCAGCTGCTGCTGTGCGCCGGGTTCCTGGTGTTCCTGATCTTTCCGGCGGCGATGCGGGTGTTCCAGGTGCAGTGAGCCGGCCTACCGACTGAAGAACCTCCCCGAACGGATCTCGAAAGGACAAGACGTCATGAACGGACGCACCTTCCACACCGGCATCCCCGCCGTGGACTTCCTCGTCACCTTCCTCCAGGCCCGCACCGAGCGCGCCCGCTCCGGTGAACTGGACCGCGGTGCCTCCGCGGTCGAGTGGGTCATCATCTCGGCGGTCGTCGTGGCGATCGTCGGTGTCGTGGCCGCCATCATCAACGCCGCGCTGAGCGAGGGCGCCAACAAGGTGGGCGACTGCATCAAGGGCGCCGACGCGGGCAAGACCTGCTGATCTTCTCAGGGGCAACGGGGTTCACGGGGATGCCGGCAGACGTGAGCAGACGAGTACGTCGCAGGGTGGAGACCGCACGCAGACGCGCGGCCGCCCGCGGCGACTCAGGCATGACCGCGATCGAGTTCGTGCTGCTCACCCCGGTCCTCTTCTTCATGATCTTCGCGACGGTGCAGTTCGCCCTGTACTTCTTCGCGGACCACGTGGCCCAGGCGGCGGCCCAGGCCGGAGCGCGCAAGGCGCGCGCCACGGCCGACGAACAGCCGGGCGCGTGGCGGGGCGAGGCACGGGACGTGGTCGACAGCTACATCCGCCAGCTGGGCCCGCAGCTGGTGCTGTCCCCGGACGTGACGATGCTCCAGCCGGAGCCGAACACGGTGGGCGTGGAGATCGCGGCGAGGGTGCCCACGGTGTTTCCCGGGCTGGATCTGACGGTGCACGCGCAGTCGGCCGGGCCGGTGGAGCGGTTCGTACAGGAGGAAGGGAACTGAATGACCGTCTCTCCTTCGCTCAAGAGCCGCCGGCCGGGGGACGACCGGGGCCTGTCCACGGTGGAAGTCGTGATCCTCGCACCGGTGATGATCCTTTTCATCCTCGTCCTGGTGGCCTTCGGCCAGCTCGTGGACGGCCGGGGAGCACTCGACGGGGCGGCCCGGGACGCGGCCCGCGCGGGCTCGATCCAGAAGAACCACGCCCTGGCCATGGCCGAGGCCAAGAAGGCCGCGGAGGCGAACCTGGCGGACGTCTGCTCGGGCCCGGTGTCGGTCGTCCAGACGAGCCAGGGCTTCGAGCCGGACACCATCTTCACGGTCGAGGTGAGCTGCCAGGTGCGGGGCCTCGCCATGCTCGGCCTCGACATCCCGACGACCCTGTCGGCCAGCTTCAGCTCCCCGCTCGACCCGTTCCGGAGGTCGGCGTGAGACACCTGCGGCTGGACCGGCGGTCGGGCTGGGCCGCCCGTCGCGCCCATCTGGACGACCGGGGCTCGGGCGCCGGAGCGGTCATCATCTTCGCCCTGGTCTTCCTCTCCCTGTCGGCGTTCGTCATCGACGGCGGCCTGTCCATCTCCAAGCGGGAGCGCGCCGCCGACATCGCCGAACAGGCCGCCCGTTACGCCGCGCAGGACATCGACCGCGATGCCCTCTACGAGAACGAGGGCGGCCCGGCGCCGATCAACTTCGAGAACTGCAACGCCCGCGTGAAGGCCTTCGCCCGCGAGATGGACATGACGGGCGCGGACATCGCGGCGACCCACTGCGTGGCGGCGGACGCCGAGCAGGTGGAGGTCGAGGTGCAGCTCACGTACTCCCCGGTCTTCACCGGGATGTTCTACGGCGGTGACGTGGTGGTCCACGGACAGGCGGTGGCGCAGAACGAGGTCGGCTGAGGCCCGCCGTCCTCGTTCCCCGCCCCTCGCGGCTCCGCTGAGCACGATTCCCCCCACTGGAGGTACAACCCCATGCGCACACGCACGACCACGGCGGCCGCCACCGCCCTGACCGCGGCGGTGGCGCTGCTGCTGACGGGCTGCGGCGGCTCGGACAGTTCCGGCGGCTCGGACTCGAAGACCAGCGACGAGATCGCGGGGGCCGACACGGGGCCGGGGTCGGCGGCGCCGTCGGAGTCGGCCGCGGGTGATGGCATTGAGCGGCCGGAGATCAAGCTGCCGTCCGACGTCGAGAACGTCTTCGAGGGCGGCACGACCGGCGACGAGGCCAAGGACGCCGTGCTCGCGGACAACGAGCGGATGATCAACTCGATCGACGAGGCCATCACCGTCGACGCCGGGAAGCACCCGGCCCTGAAGTTCTACAGCAAGGGCGACGCGCTGCTCGCTGCCGCGACGTACATCAAGTCCTTCTACGACTCCGGCACCTCGTGGGCCGGCGTCACGCGCTACTACGACCGGGACGTCACGCTGAACGGCACCACGTCCGCCACGGTGACGTACTGCGGCGACGAGACGAAGTCCTACAGCAAGGACCGCAAGACCAAGCAGGTCAAGAGGACGCCCGGTGACGCGGACGACTACGTCTCCTACAACGCGCGCATGGAGAAGAACGCCCAGGGAGTCTGGCAGACCGTCAAGGTGTCGTCCGAGCGAGGAGCGGAGCGGTGCCGGCCTTGATCCCCATGCGTTCGCGAGTGCGGATCGCCACCCTGCTCGCCCTCCCGTTGGCTCTCGTGCCGTCGATGGCCCAGGCCGGAAGCAAAACGGGCGACGGGGCCAGCCTGGGCGACGCGCAGGGCGGTACGAAGGGGCGGAACATCACCGTCCAGACCAAGGTGCGGACGACGGTCAACGGAGCTCGCAGTACTGCCAGGACCGGCTCACTGTCCTCGGCCGACAGCAACTGGACGCCCCCGGCCTGCTGGTACGAACCGGCGTTCTCGCCCAAGGAGATCCAGGCCACGGTGAAGGCGTGGCGGGGCATGGACGGCATCGCGTTCCTCGACGGTATCGGCGACATCATCGGTGAGATGCTGGACCAGCGGTACAAGAACGGGCACCCCTACAAGAACTACAACCTCGACAAGCAGGGCGAGGGAATGTTCTGGGCTGCGGCAGTGAACCCCAACCGCAAGGACGACCCCGAAGCCATGTCCTGCGACAAGCCGCCCTTCTGGGTCGACGAGGGCCAACCCCCGAACGAGCCCCTGGCCGTCTCCCCGCAGGTTCTCGCCGAGTACGCCTACGACGAACTCCCCGTCCCCGGCACGGAGATCGAGATGGCCCCGGCGGGCAGGTCGACCGTCAACCTCCCCACCTGGGTCTGGCTCGACAAGGCCAGGTTCAAGAAGCTGTCGGTGACGGCGAGCCTGCCCGGCACGGGCCTGTCGGCGACCACCACGGCGGAGCCGGTCTCCCTGCACATCGAGCCGGGCACGGCCGACGCCCAGACCTACCCCGCTTCCGGCAACTGCGCGATCAACGACGACGGCAGCATCGGCGAACCGTACGCGAAGGGCAAGGCCGACCGGACACCGCCCTGCGGCGTGAGCTACCAGCGCGCGACGGGCTCCGACGGCCCCTACTCACTGCGGGCCACGGTCACCTGGAAGATCAGCTGGACCAGCACGGACGGCGACGGCGGTGACCTCCCCGACGGCACATTCGGTACGACCCAGGACGTGGCGGTGCGGGAGATCCAGTCGGTGAACCGCTGATCCCGAAACTCCCACGGATCTGCACACCGTTCACCGACAGGTCGTAGGGAACGCGGGTAGAAAACGAGCCCCGCTCACCTCCAGGGGCGGGCGGCGTGATTCCGTCCGCCGGATCGGTGGGACATGTGAAGGTGAGGGACCTTTCGATGACCGAATGGTCACAGTCATGAATTGGGCGGGCGAAAGTCACCGCGCGTCCATATCCGCTGACTGGCCGACCCTTCTCCCGACGTGCTTTGATCAGTCGCGCTCCAGCACTTCGAATTTTTGAAACGAAGGGAACCACCCCTCATGGCCTTCACCCCGCAGATCGAGACCGCCCAGATGTCCGACGCCGAGCTGGACACCATTGCCGGCGGCCAGGCGGGCGGCGTCGCCGCGGGTGCCGGCGCCGCAGCCGGCGTCTACGTCGAGACGTCGGCTGCCGGCCTCAACGCCGGTGTCGGCGGTGGCCTGGGCCTCGCCGTCTCGCCCCAGGGCGTCGCGGCGGACCTGCACCTCAACGCCGCCGTCGCTTCCTGACGAAACGCACGCGAAAGGCCCCGGATCTCCGATCCGGGGCCTTTCCGTATGCCGGTATGCCGGTCGGCGGCTTACTTACCGCCCCCGCCGTCCCCTTTACCGCCCTTTCCGCCCCGCTTGTCCTCGGTCTTCATGGCGTCGTTCACCTGCTTGGCGAGTTCGTCGTCGAGTTTCTTGAACTCGCGCACCACGGCATCGGACATACTCGCCAGCGCATCGAGCTGCTGCGTGATGTCCTCACGCCCGTCCTCCCAGTTGGACTCGAAATCACCGAGCGCGTCATTGACGCTGCCGTCGCCGATGTCGTCCTTGTAGGAGTCGAAGAGCTTCTTGGTGTGATTCAGCCGGGTCTTGATGGAACGCAGCCGGCGCCCGTAGCTCTCCAACTCGGTCAGCGGGAGCGCGAGGTCGCTCTTGCCCTTGCCCATACGGCAGTCCCCCAACGTCCGAGGCTCTGGTCCCACCGGCACCGTACCCCGGGCCGATCTTCCCGTCGAACGACTGTGCCTTGTAAGTTCACGTGACCTCACCTCGGCGGACTCATGGAAGGGGTTCCGTGACTATTACTGGTGAGTTGACCGAGGAGTGGCTGAGTCGTATGCAGACGCTCACCTCCACCTTCATGGAACGGTTCCAGTCCACATTCGGCTACCCGCCCGACGACAACTGTGTGGTACCCGCTTCGACGTCCGAGTCGGGAGAGTCCTCGAGCCTGGACGACCTGCCCCAGGAACTGATCACCTTCTATCGGCACGTGGACCGGGTCAGCCTCCCGGACGTGGGTTCAGGGTTCTTCGTGCACCCGGTCGACCAGACGCTGGGAGGGATGCGGGGAGACCTCCCGACACGGATCGTGGGCTCGCGTGAGGACTCCGTCGTGGTTTTCGGGTCTGATGGGGGAGGCGCTCTCTTCGCCTTGAGCACTTCGGACGAGTCGACCGTGTACCGGCTTCCGCCTGCGCGTGTCGAAGACGGCGTATACACCGAGGGATCGATCCCGTGTGAGGTTGTCGCCCCCGGACTTGCTGCGTATCTGTCGCTCCTCGAGCAGGAGCTGCAGTGCGCCGGGTAGGTGCTGCTTCGGGCCTGCCTGCTCGATCCGAGGCGGGCAGGCAGACACGGCAAATCTCACATGGCGTTTCCGGCGGGCCAGTGGCGGCCGGACTATCTTCGTGGGGCAGCGGTTGACCGACTGGATCTCCTGGACGTTCATGTCCTGAGCGGTCTCGAAGGTGCCGTCGGTCGCACGGAGTTAGTGAAAGGTCAGGTTGTGCCCGTCCCGGAAAGCGTGCTGGCGCGCGAGGTCTTCGGGCCGCTCGGAGGCGTCGTCGAGGTCGGTGCGGTGTCCGCGACCGGTACATGGAGCCTCGGTACGGCCTCCGTCGGGGAGTTGGTGATCCGGCGGCGTGACGAGATCGGCCGGGTACTGGAGCTCATCCGCGGCATCGGTGGATTCTCCGACTCCACGATGGCCATCGCCGATGAGCTCGGCTATCTGCGGGACCACGAGGTGACGGCCCCGGCCCTGCTGCTCTGGTCGGGGGCGATCGAGGGGATCCCGTCCCGGCTGGAGGACCTGGAACGGCCGGACGCCGTCCGCCGCATGTGTCACATGGCTGCCGACCTGCAACTGACGTATCTTCTGCAGGCCCTGGTCACTTCGGCCATCGCGGCGGAAGGGGACGTCCCGGACGTCCGGCGGAAAGCGGCCATGGTCGCCGAGGCCCTGGGGATCGCGTGCGAGATCGCGGACGGGACCGGCAGGAGCGCCCCACCGCTCGTCTTCAGGGCGTGGCGAGTCGCCCACCTGCCGGGCATCCTCCGTCCCGACGCGGGCACACCGGAGCACGGCAAAGCGGGGTTCCGTGCCTACGACCAGGCGCTCGAAGCCCTGATGACGCGCGCCTGACCCTTCGCCTCCGTGCGTCACCGCATCAGCGGTTGACCGACTGGATCTCCTGGACGTTCATGTCCTGAGTGGTTTCGAAGGTGCCGTCGGGGAGGTCGCCGCCGGTGCCGTCGGAGCCCCGCCAGGTGATCTTCCAGGTGACGCTGGCGGAGAGCTGGTACGGCGTGCCGTCCGTCGCGCGGAGGTAGCGGATTCCGCAGGGCGGGGTCTTGTCGGCGGCGCCCTTGGTGTACGGGGTGCCGATGGAGCCGTCGTCGTTGATCTGGCAGTCGCCGGAGGCGGGGAAGACCTCGGCGTCCTCGGTGCCCGGGTCCAGGTGGAGCGCGACCGGCTTGGCGGTGGTCTCCGCCCACAGGCCCGTTCCGGGGAGTTCGGCGCGGACCTTGACCTCCTTGAAGGTGCCCTTGTCGAGCCACACCCAGGTGGGCAGGTTGACCGTCGACCGGGCCTCCGGCTTCAGCTCGATCTCGGTGCCGGGGACCTTGACCTTGTCGTAGGCGTACTCGGCGAGGGTCTGCGGAGTGGGCGCGTTCGGTACGTCCGGGTTCTCGCCCGCGGGGACCCAGAACATGAGCCGGCTGCACATCGACGTGTCGTCCAGGGCGTTGAAGTCCGGTGCGACTCCGCGCCAGAAGTAGCCCTTCTCGCCGAGGTTGTAGTTCTTGTAGCCCTTCACCGTGGACGGCTCGGTGAAGATGGTGTTCGCGTCCTTGCCGTCCCTGAAGTGGTCGGTCCACAGCTCGGATCCGTACCACCGTCACGCAGACCGGCGTCGCCGCTGCCGTCGTTCTCCGCGAAATTCTTCAACTGCTCGGGCGTGAAGACGGGCTCGTACCAGCACAGCGGCGGCTCCCAGTTCACGTCCGCCGACGACAGCGTGCCCTGTTTGCCGCCGGTGGGGCCGCTCGTCTGCGTGACCTTGATCCGGGTGTGCTGGGCGGAGGCGGTCAGTTCGCCGCTGTCGTCGCTGCCGCCTCGCACGTCGCTGCCCGAGCCGCCGAACGCGGCGGCGGGTGTCGAGCCTAGCAGCGCCACGACGAGGGACGTGGCGATCAGGGGTATCGCCCGGTACCGCCCCCTCACCTGGAGCATCCCCCTCGCTCACCGTGCAGCGACGAGTTCTGCCACACGCCCTGCGCGTTCTTCGTGAGCGAGACCGAGTAGCGGACGTAGGGGTTCGTGCCCGCCGGGTTCCCCTCGACCTTTCCGGTCTTGCGGTTCCTGGTCTTCGCGTCGGTCTCGTCCGTGCAGTAGCTGAGCGACGCGCCCCTGCCGTTCGGGGCGAGGGTGACCTTGGGGTCGAAGGCGGGCAGCTTGCCGATGACGGTGAGGTTCTTGTCCGTGTAGGACTTGATCCACTCCTTGGTCTGCCCGAGGACCCCTTCGGTGTCGTAGAAGGCGACGGCCTCGCTGTCGGGGTCGTTCTCGATGATCGCCGCGTAGCCGGCCCGCAGCTCTTCCCTGGCGTCGGTGAGTACCGCCTGCTCGCCCCGGTCGCTGCTCGTCCAGTTCTCGAACGTCAGCCGGAAGCTGTCGGTGATGGTGATCTCGGGGCGCTCGGGGCCGGACGACGCCGAGGCCGACGCCGGAGCCGGCGGACTGCCCTGCCCCTTGCCGGGACCCTTGATCGCGTCCGAAGAAGCACTGCCGCCGCTCCCGCCGCAGGCGGTGAGCAGGAGCGCCGCGGTCGCGGTGAGTACGGCCGTGGTAGCGGGCAAAGCGCGGCGGGCCACTGGTGTCCTCCTCCGTGGTGGATCGGATCGTCGTCTGCGTGTCAGCCCGCCCTGCCGTTGAGGCTCAACCGCGAGGGCACGGCTCACTGCCGGTACGAATCGACGTGCGAGAGCAGCCCCGGGACCGTCGCCAGCACCCGCGGGTCGACGCTCGCCCGCAGCAGGTCGGCAGCCTCGTCGCCCCGCTCGTCGGCGAGGACGGCCACGACGAAGTCCGGCGGCAGGTTCGGGTGCACCCGTCCTTGGCGCGCGGACGCCGTGATCTTCCGGCAGATCCGGGCGATCGCCCGGTCGTGCGCGGTGTCGAGCGCGTCGGTCTCCGCTTCCGAACCACTCGCCTGCGCCAGCGCGGTGAGCCGTTCGTACCACGGCCGCATCGCCTCGCTCGCCTCGTCGATGACGTCCCAGCGCCATTCGGCAGGCGTGAAGCGGGTGGAGACTTCGTACGGCTTCGTCACGGCGGACTCCGCGTTCGCGGCGAGGGCCGGGGGCAGGATCTGCGAGCCGTCGCTGTAGAAGAGGTGGAACGCGGCGGCGTACAGGCGTTCCTCCGGGTGCGCGGCGGCCAGACGAGCGATCGCACGGCAGCCGTTGTCGCACCACGCGGCTTCGAATGCCTCCCAGTCCATGGCCCTGTCCTCCACGGCCCTCCTCAGCGGTTGACCGACTGGATCTCCTGGACGTTCATGTCCTGGGTCGTCTCGAAGGTGCCGTCGGGGAGGTCGCCGCCGGTGCCGTCGGAGCCCTCCCAGGTGATCTGCCAGGTGACGCTGGCGGAGAGCTGGTACGGCGTGCCGTCGGTGGCGCGGAGGTAGCGGATGCCGCACGGCGGGGTCTTCTCGGCGGCGCCCTTGGTGTACGGCGTGCCGATGCTGCCGTCGTCGTTGATCTGGCAGTCGCCGGAGGCGGGGAAGACTTCGGCGTCCTCGGTGCCCGGCTCCAGGTGCAGGGCGACCGGCTTGGCCGTGGTCTCCGCCCACAGGCCGGTGTTGGGAAGCTCGGCCCGGACCTTGATGTCCTTGAAGGTGCCCTTGTCCAGCCACACCCAGGTGGGCAGGTTGACCGTGGACTTGCCCTCCGGCTTCAGCTCGACCTTGGTGTCGGGGACCTTGACCTTGTTGTAGGCGTACTCGGCGAGGGTCTGCGGCGTGGGCGAGTTGGGGTCGTCCGGGACCTCGCCCGCGTCGACCCAGAACATGATGCGGCCGCAGTCCCAGGAATCCGGGTCGCTGGGATTGGGAGCGACGCCTCGCCAGAAATACCCGTCCTTACCGAGGTTGTAGTTCTTGTAGCCCTCGGCGGAGCTGTTCGTCGGCGCGTGCAGATCGAAGTTGTCCGCCGGCTTGCCGTCCCGGTAGTGATCGGTCCACAGGCCCTTGCCGAACCAGGACTCGTGGATGCCGACGTCACCACCACCGTCCCTGTCCACGAACCTCTTCAACTGCTCCGGGCTGAAGGCAGGTTCGTACCAGCACGCCGGTGGCTTCCAGTCGGGGTCGACCGTGCCGAGGTTTCCTTCCCCGCCGCCGCCGCCGTCACCGCCACTCACGTACGTGACCTTGATGTTGGAGACGGATGCCGACAGACCGCCCTTGCCGTCCGTGCCGCCGCCGCTCTGCTCGTCGGCCGGCGGCACGTTGGTGTTGTCTTCCGGGCCCGCGGCGTACGCGGTGCTTCCGGACCACAGCACGGTGGCAGCGGTCAGTGCGGCGGACCAGGCCAGAGCGCTTCCCGCGAACCTCATCGCCGGCAGTCCTCCACTCGCCCCTGCACCTCGATCTGCAAAACCTTCCAGACTTTCTGGGAGCCCTGGGGCGGCTTCATCAAAAGGCGGAACTCCTGGAAGTCGTCGAGGCTTTCCTTCGTGTACCGGATCTTCTTCGTCTTGACGTTCTTGCCGTAGAACTTGCCCTGATCCCGGCACATCGTGACGAGGACGCCGCCGGAGCTGCCGACGTCATCGGTCCTGCCCTTGTAGTAGCTGTCCGTGCCCGTCGCCGTCCAGCCGTCCTCGACCCACGCCTGGATCTGCGATTTCGCGTACTTCGAGGCGCTTCCCAGTGAGTAGAACCGGTACGCCGGATCCTCCGGGTCCTGGGCCGTGATGCCGTGGTTCAGGGCCAGGATGTAGCTCTCCGCGCTGTCGAGGGCGGCCGCGTGGCGTGTGTCGGACGGCTTCGCGAGGTCGAACTCGACCTTGAGGTCACTCGGCAGGCTGACGTCGGGTCGACCGGCAACCGCGGACGGGGAAGCCGAAGGGCTGCTCGCACCGGTGCCCGCTCCCTTGATGTCGTCCGACGACCCGTCGTCGCCGCTCCCGCCGCATGCCGTGAGCAGAAGGGCTGCCGTCGCCGCGAACGCGGCGGCTGTGGTGGTCAGAGCGCGGCGGGCCACGGTTTCTCCCCCGAAGTTCGGTGTGTGCAACAGAGAACGAAGCTATCAGGGGCTGGTGACACTCCCCTGAATGGCCATGGCGGACTGTGTGGGGAAGGTGAGGAGTGTGCGTGGCAGTCGCGAAGAGACGGCCCCGGCAATCCGGTCGATGGGTGCAAGCGCGCGGAACACAGGGGCAAAACGGACGCCGCCGGCGTTCGTCCCCTCCGCCCTTCGACGACCCCCATAAGAGTCAATAAGATCTCTGTAGGCTCAGCACACCTCTCACCTCACAGCTCGGCCTCACCGCACTCCACACACGACCCCAGGACACCCGCCATGCCGCGACGCCGCACCTCAAGCTCGTCAAGCTCGACGGGAAGTACGACGGGAACGCCGGCCCCGAGGAACCGGACGCCGCAGCCGGTCCGGGTGCGGCGGCGGTCGTTCGGGGACTTCGTCAAGGCGTTCCTGGCGTTCGTCGCCCTGGTCGTGCTGCTCGTCGGTGTGCCCCTCGCGCTGGCCACGCAGATCGGGTGGCCGCTGCCGAGCGGGGTGCCCAGCCTGGACTGGCTCCAGCAGGAGATCACCGTCCAGACGTTCCTGAACATCCTCACCGTCGTGGTGTGGCTGGCCTGGGCGCAGTTCACGGCGTGCGTGCTGGTGGAGATGAAGGCCGCGCTGTCCGGTGTCGGCGTGCCGGGGCGGGTTCCCGGCGCCGGGCCCAGCCAGTTGCTCGCGCGGCAGCTCGTCGCCGCGCTGCTGCTCGTCGGCGCCACGGCGGCCAGCTTCACGCCCGGGCTGTCGCAGCTCGGGCAGAGCTACGACGCCAACCAGAAGCCGACCGTCGCGGCCGCCCAGGCGACCCCCGGGCTCTTCGCACAGCAGCAGGAGCAGGCCGCCGGTGCCGCCTCCGCCCTGGCCGAGCAGGCCTCGCACGCCGCCTCGCACGCCGAGGCCGGCGGCAGCACCGCCCAGCAGGGCGACACGAAGTACTACCGGATCCAGCCGCCCGAGGGACGTCACCACGACTCCCTGTGGGAGATAGCGGAGCGGCACCTCGGTGACGGGCGTCGCTACAAGGAGATCTTCGAGCTCAACAAGGACCGCATCCAGCCCGACGGGTCCAAGCTCTCCGAGGCCAGCCTCATCCGGCCCGGCTGGATCATGGAGATGCCGGGCGACGCCCGCGGCGGCGAGCTCGTCGAGCTGCCGGACGAGGCGCCCAACGTGTCGCCGGACGTCCAGCAGCAGATCTCCGACTACGCCCTCACCGGGGACCACGCCCAGGGCGGAGGCGGCGCCCAGGGCGGCAGCGACCACGCGCAGGGCGGCGGTGCCTCCCAGGTGTCCCTCCCGGACCAGCAGCGGCCCGCCCCCGACACCGGGCACCAGCAGGTCACCGGCGTCGACGCCGAGTCCGAGAGCTCCTTCGGCCTCCCCGAAGCCCTGCTCGCCGCACCGCTCCTCGCCGCCGGTCTTCTCGGCGCTCTCGGGCGGCGGCGCCGGCAGGCGCTGTGGCAGTCGGCGTTCGGGGCCGTCGGCGGGCGGCGCGGCATGGAGCCGCCCACGCCGAGCGGTGACGCGCAGGACGTCCAGGACGCGCTGCTCGTCGGTGCCGACCCCGAGGGCGTGCGGCTGCTCGACCGGAGCCTGCGGGGTCTCGCCGCCTCCCTCGCCGAGGAGTCGCGCGCGCTGCCGGTCGTCTACGCGGCCTGGCTCAGCAACGGCGACCTGCACCTCCAGCTCGCCCAGCCCGCCGGCAAGCCGCCCGCGCCCTGGCAGCAGGGGCAGGACCAGACCTTCTGGATGCTGTCCCGGACGGACGCCGAGCGCTACGACGACGTCGACACGGCAGCCCCGTACCCCGGGCTCGTCAGCCTCGGCACCATGGACGACTCGCGGCTGCTGCTCAACCTGGAGGCCGTGCCCGGCATCGTCTCGCTGAGCGGCCGGGAGGCCGACCGGGCCGCCGTCTTCGCGTCCGTCGCCGCCGAGTTGGCGACCAACGGCTGGTCCGACCGCATGACCATCACGCTCGTCGGCTTCGGCGAGGACCTGACGCCGCTCGCCCCGAACCGGATCCGGCACCTGGAGGACGTCGAGGCGCTCGTAGAGACCATGGAGGCCGAGACGCGGCAGCGGCGCGGCGCGCTGGGTGCCGCCGGGCACGACTCCGTCCTCACCGGGCGCACCGGGCCCGCCCAGCACACCCGTTGGGCCCCGCACCTCGTGCTGCTCGCCGCCCAGCCGTCCGCCGAGGACGCCGTCAAGCTCGCCGAACTCGCCGCCGACGCCGGCCGGCTCGGCATCGGCTACCTCGTCGGCACCGAGTCCGGCGATCTGCCGGGCGCCGCCTGGGAGATGGAGATCACCGGCCAGGGCAAGCTGCTCGCGCCCCTCCTCGGGCTCGAACTCGACGCCCAGCTGCTGCCCGCCGCCCAACAGCGGGCCGTGGTCGAGCTGTTCGTCGAGGCCGACCCCGAGCACGGGCCCGAGGGCGGCCCGGCCAACCGGCCGCCGTTCCTCGTCGACATCAGCGAGCAGGGGCGGCCGGCCGTCTACGCCCGGCTCGTCGGGCCGTACGAGATCATCGGCCTGGACACCCCGGACGGGGACCGCAGCGCCCTGCTGCACGAGGCGCTCGCGCTGCTGCTCCTGCACCGCGAGGGCGTGCACCCGCGCGTGCTGTCCTCGGCGCTGTGGCCGCGCGGCGTCACCGACGACGTCCGCGACGCGCTGCTGGACCGGCTCCGCGACTGGCTCGGCACCGACCCCGACGGCACCCGCCGCCTCGGTACCGACAGCACCGGGCGGCTCACGCTCGCCAAGTCCGTCGTCTCCGACCTGGACGTGCTGCGGTCCCTCTACTACGAGGCCACCCAGGGCAGGGGCGTCGACAGCCGGGCCGTGCGCGGGCGGCTGCTCACCGACGCGCTCGTGCTCGTGCGCGGGCCGCTGCTCGCCGACCGGCCCGAGGGCCGCTACCGGTGGCTCACCCACGAGATCATCGACGCTCAGCTGCCGCTGCTCGTCGCGGACACCGGGCTCGCGCTGTGCGAGTTCCACATGGAGAAGAACCGCGCCGAGAAGGCCATCGAGGCCCTCAACGCGGCCCTGCGCACCGCCCCGGCCGACGAGCGCCTGTGGCACGAGCTGCTGCGCGCCACGCACGCCACCGGCGACACCTCCCGGCTGACCGCGCTCGCCACGGACCTCATCGGCCGCAGCGGGGCCCGCGGGCTGCCGCCGCGCACCGAGGCGCTGCTCGACGAGCTGCTGCCGACGTGGCGTGACGCGATCGCCGCGGCGGGATGAGCACCGGGCTGCTGGTCGTCGCCGCCGCGCTGTGGGGCGCGGCGGCGGGAGCGTTTCTGCCGCGCGCGGCGTACCGCTTCTCGGCCCCCTCGGGCGAGCCGTGGCGGGAGCACTGCCCCGCCGGGCATGCCGTCCGGGGCTGGCTGGGGCGCGCGGGGTGCCGGGAGTGCGCAGCGCCCGGCCGCTACGGGCCGCGCACGACACCCCTGGTGATCGCCACCGCCCTCCTCTGCGCCGCCCTCGCCGCCGCCACCGGCACCCGCCCCGAGCTCGGCGTCTGGCTGCTCCTCGCCCCCGTCGGCGTCCTCCTTACGGTCGTCGACTTTCGCGTACGGCGCCTCCCCGACCCGCTCACCCTCCCCTTCGCCGCGGCCGCCCTGGCCCTGCTCGGCCTCACCGCGCTCGTCCCCGAACACGGGGGGCAGTGGACCACCGCCCTCCTCGGCTCCCTCGCCCTGGGCGGCGGCTACTTCGTCCTCTTCCTCGTCAACCCGGCGGGCATGGGCTTCGGCGACGTCAAACTCGCCCTCGGCGCCGGCGCCGTACTCGGCTGGTACGGCTGGCCGACGGTGATGCTCGGCACGTTCGCCGGGTTCCTCCTGGGCGCCCTGTACGGCGCCGCCCTCGTCCTCACCCGCCGGGCCACCCGCAAGACGGCCATCCCCTTCGGCCCGTTCCTGATCGCCGGGGCCTGTCTCGGCCTCCTCGTGGGCGCCTACACGGCCTGATCTCCGGCCGGAGGTTCTCCTTCTGGGGGCGGACGCCCCCGGTCTGCCCCGGTTGGCATGCTTGTGATCATGACAACCGAAGCCCTGCCCGGCCCCACCGGCGTCCCGTACCACCGTCTGGACCGCGCAACGGGCCGTCACCGCTGGTGGCGGCCGCTGGTCGGCAGTCTGCTGGTGCTCGGCGGGTACGTCGTGCTCGTCATGGCCCTGGTCGTCGCCTCCTACGTGGTCGGGGCGATGGCCGGACTGCCCGAACTGCCCGACGGGGGCGTCGACCTGGGGCCGCTCGGGAACACGGCGATAGAGCTGATCTCCCTCGCGATCGCCCTGCCGCTGGTGCTGCTGGCCGTGCTGTGGCCGGGGCGAAGACCGGTCGGCACCGTGTCGTCGGTCGCCGGGCGGCTGCGGGCCGGCTGGCTGGGCCGGTGCCTGCTGGCCGCCGTGCTCCCGCTCACCCTGCTGACGGTGACGGCCTTCCTCCTGCCGGGCTCCTCCGAGGGGTCCGACGTGTGGGTGGGCTGGGGTTCCTTCCTCGTCTCCCTGGCCGTGCTGGCCGCCCTCGTCCCGTTGCAGGCCGCGGCCGAGGAGTACGTCTTCCGGGGCTGGCTGACCCAGGCCGTCGGGGCCTTCGTGCGGTCACCGTGGCTCGCGGTGGTCCCGCAGGCCGTGCTGTTCGCCGCCGCCCACGGCTGGGGCACCCGCTGGGGCTTCGCCGGCCTGCTGGTGTCCGGACTGGTCTCGGGGCTGCTGACGATCCGCACGGGCGGGCTGGAGGCGGCCATCGCCCTGCACGTGCTGAACAACCTGCTGGCCTTCGGCGCCTCCGCCGCGGTCGTCGGCGGGCTGTCGTCCGACGAGACCGCGGCCGACGCCCCGCTGTCCCTGGCCCTCGCCGCCGTGGCCGCCGACCTGCTCTACGCCGGCATCGTGCTCTGGCTCGCCCGGCGTCACCGGCCGCAGCGCCTCTGGACGCCGGCCACCGCGCCGGCGCGGCTCCCCGGACCCGCCCGCACGGCCTGACGTCCGGCGCCCCGAACCCCTGGCGTACGCTGGGCTGGTCCGTCCACAACCCTTACGAAAGGGACGCCCGGTGACCGAGAAGGCCGACCTTCAGCCCATCCTCGACCGCGCTGCCGCCGGTGGGCGGATCACCCCGGACGAGGCGCTCGTGCTGTACCGGGACGCCCCGCTGCACGCGCTGGGAGCCGCCGCCGACGCCGTACGGCGGCGCCGGTACGCCGGGACCGAGCACATCGCGACGTACATCATCGAGCGCAACATCAACTACACGAACGTCTGCGTCACGGCGTGCCGCTTCTGCGCGTTCTACGCCGCGCCCAAGGACACCGCCAAGGGCTGGACGCGCGACCTGGACGACATCCTGCGCCGGTGCGCCGAGACGGTCGAGCTGGGCGGCACCCAGATCATGTTCCAGGGCGGGCACCACCCGGACTACGGCGTCGAGTACTACGAGAAGCACTTCGCCGCCATCAAGCGGGCCTTCCCGCAGCTGGTCATCCACAGCCTGGGGGCGAGCGAGGTCGAGCACATGGCGCGGATCTCCAAGGTCAGCGTCGAGGAGGCGATCCAGCGCATCCACGCCGCCGGGCTCGACTCCTTCGCCGGCGCCGGTGCCGAGCTGCTGCCCGAGCGGCCCCGCAAGGCCATCGCCCCGCTGAAGGAGTCCGGCGAGCGCTGGCTGGAGATCATGGAGATCGCGCACAACCTGGGTGTCGAATCCACCTCCACCATGCTCATGGGCACCGGCGAGACCAACGCCGAGCGCATCGAGCACCTGCGGATGATCCGGGACGTGCAGGACCGCACGGGCGGCTTCCGCGCCTTCATCCCGTACACCTACCAGCCCGAGAACAACCACCTGAAGGGCCGGACGCAGGCGACCCTCTTCGAGTACCTGCGGATGATCGCGATCGCCCGCCTGTTCCTCGACAACGTCGCCCACATCCAGGGCTCGTGGCTGACCACGGGCAAGGAGGTCGGCCAGCTCTCCCTGCACTACGGCGCCGACGACCTCGGCTCGATCATGCTGGAGGAGAACGTGGTGTCGTCGGCCGGTGCCAAGCACCGGTCGAACCGGATGGAGATCATCGACCTCATCCGGAAGGCGGGCCGGGTCCCGGCCCAGCGGTCCACCACGTACGAGCACCTCGTCGTCCACGACGACCCGGCGAACGACCCCGTCGACGACCGCGTGGTCTCGCACATCTCGTCCACGGCCATCGAGGGCGGCACGGCTCATCCCGAGCTGAAGCTGATCGCCTCCAACTAGCGCGTCGCGGAGAAGAGTTGGAGACCATCCACACGGCGGACGCGGTCCGCGTCACCTGGGACTCCGATCCCGTCAAGGGCGGCGCCGTGGCCGTCGGACGGGACCGTATCGGTGCCGTCGGGACCCTCGACGACGTGCGCGGGGCGTTCCCGAAGGCCCGCGTGCGCAGCTGGCCCGGGACCCTCGGCCCCGCCCGCGTCCACGAGGGCCCGCTGCCGGACGCGCCGAGTCCGCGCGAACGCGTCCACGCGGTGCTGAAGCTCGGCGCGGTGGCGGTCCTGGAGGAGTACGTCGACTCGGCGGAACTCCGGGCCGCCGCCGAGCGGAACGACGTCGTCGTCCTGCCACGCGCCCCCCGGCCCGCGATCGTCCCGACCGGCCGCGCCGACCTCGCCGTCTTCGACGACGCGGGGGAGTGCGTCGCGACGGTGTGCGCGGGCCGGCTCGTACACCGGCGCCGCTGAACCGCATTCCAGGCGCCGCGACTTCGCTGCCGCTGGGCCGCGTGTCGTTGTCCCGTCGCCTCGCTGTCGCTGGGCTGCGTGTCACGCGTCCGTCGCCTTGCTGTCGCTGGGTTGCGTGTCGTCGTCCCGCCGCTTCGCTGTCGCTGGGCGGCGCGTCACGAGCCCGTCGCCTTGCCGTCGCTGGGCCGCGCGACACGCGCACGTCGGCGCGTCAGCCCGCGAACGCCTTCCCGAACGCTCCCGAACTCTGCGTCACCCCGCTGCAGTCGGTCGCCGCCTCACCGGACCCGGAGCCGGCCGGGCACTGCCGGTCCCGGGCCGTGGACCACATCGACACCCACGCGATGCCCTTCTCCTCGGCGAAGGCACGGACCTGGGCGGCGTCGGAGAGCGTGAAGGTCTCGCCCTTGACGTCGTTGACGCCGATCATGGAGGTGAGCGCCATGCCCCGCCAGGCGGCCGCGTCCGACGTGCCGAAGACCTTCTTCAGCTGGGTGTGCGCGGCCTCGGCGGCCGTGAGGGCGTAGCCGCCCATGTCGCCGTCGTAGGACGTGCCGTAGTTCATCGTCATCAGGTTGACGGTCGAGACCTGGACGCCGTTGTCGTTGGCGGAGGCGAGGAGCGCCAGGCTGTCCTTCCCCAGGCCGGACGGCATGACCGGGAGGGTGAAGGAGACCTCCAGGTCGGCGCGTTCCCGCTGCAACCGGGCGATCGCCTGCGAACGCAGGGCGATGGACGCGGAGTCGGCCAGCTCGTCGCCCTCGATGTCGAAGTCGGCCAGGGTCGCGCCGGCCGCGTCGAGCGCCTCGTCGTACGCCGCCGCCAGGTCGGACGCGCTGTCGCAGTTGGCCGCGAGCTCCTTGCCGGAGGCGCCGCCGAAGGAGACCCGGACCTGGCCGCCGGCCTCCTTGAGCCGCGCGATCCGGGACGCGATCGCCGCGTCGCCGATGGCGTGCGTGCCGTTCCAGCGCGGGGTGCAGTCGCCGCCGTCGGCTATGACGAAGGCCAGGTTGTACGTCGCGGGGGAGCCCGCCGAGTCCGTGCCGGCGGCTTCCGTGGAGCTGACGTACGGGGCATACGACGTGCCGGTCCCGGCAGGCGGCGAGGTACCGGGGGCGGCCGTCGTCACCGGGGGACTCGCGGGAGCCGCGGGGGCCGCGTCGCCCTGCCCGGAGCATCCCGCGGTGGCGAGGGCGAGCAGGCAGCCCAGCCCGATCGCCGCCGGTTTCCGGTAACTCCTCATGACGTGCGCTCCCGTTCTCGTGAGGTGGGGGTCAAACAGGAAGTACGTTTCCCGCCAGCAAACGTCTCACGAGGTCGGTCACTCACGGCGAGTTCCGCGGGCATTCCCGAGAACTCTCAGAGAAAGAACAGCTTGGGCCGTTTCTCATGGGTCTCTCACATGAAAACCCGAGTTTGGGGCACATAAAGGCGCCCTAGTGTCCGGGGAATGCATTCCGAGCCTGCCATCGAAAGCCGCGCCCCTCGCGGTCGCCGCCGCAAACGCGGCAACGGGTCCGCCGCGCCCGGACGAGGCGCCGAAGGACCCGTGTTCGTTGACACCTCCGGGCGCCGGGCCCGGCTGCTGCGCCGGATCGGCCTCCTGCTGGGGGCCGGCTGCCTCGGGTACGCGGCCGTCCTCGGCGCCGCCTTCATGGGCTGGGGCACCTCGCTCACGCCGTCGCAGCTGCTGCCGTTCGCGGGCGCGGGGCCCGGGGGCGGCCCCGGCGGTCCCGGCGCCCCGGGGGTCCCGACGGCACCGCCCGGCGCCGGAACCGCCGTTCCCACACCACTCCCGACCGCGTCCGCCGCCGCGGCCTCCGACTGACCGGGGCCGCCGTATGACCACGACCACCCCCTCCCGCGGTCGCCGCCGCGCCCCCTCCCGGATGGAGCGGGCCGCCGGCAGGGCCGCCGCGCTCCAGAGGCCGCGCGTCATCCTCGCCCTGCTGCTCCTGCTCGCCCTGGTCTGCGTGATGCTCCTCGACGGCTATCTGCGCGCCGAGGTCGGCGGCGACCAGCGCGTCCGCACCGGGGCCAGCTCCAGCGACGTACCCGACGACGTCCTGAACGGCGGGCCGATCGTCACCTTCCGCGGCGGACAGGCCACGACCGTCTCCGTCCCGGACAGGACCATCGCGCTCACCTTCGACGACGGCCCCAACCCGACCTGGACGCCCGAGGTCCTGGAGATCCTGGAGAAGTACGACGTGCCCGCCACGTTCTTCCTGGTCGGCTCGATGGTGTCGCGCTACCCGGGCATCGTGGCGGACATGGTCGAGCAGGGCCACGAGGTGGGCATCCACACCTTCACGCACGTCGACCTGTCGTACCAGAGCGACGCCCGCGTCCGGCGCGAGATGGAGCAGACCCAGCTCGCGCTGGCGGGCGCGGCCGGCATCACGACCACCCTGTTCCGGGCGCCGTACTCCTCGCAGACGGACGCCATCGACAACTACAGCTGGCCCGTGTACAAAAAGCTCGGCCAGGACGGCTACACCAGCGTCTTCGTCGACACCGACAGCGACGACTGGAAGCGGCCGGGCGTGGCGAAGATCGTCCAGTGGGCGACGCCGGAGAAGAACAAGGGCGCCTCGGTCCTCTTCCACGACGCGGGCGGCGAGCGCTCGCAGACCATCGCCGCGCTGCCGAAGTACATCGAGAAGATGCGGGCGAAGGGCTACACCTTCACCACCATCAGCGGCGTCATGGAGAAGCAGCAGGCGCCGGCCGGAGCGCCCCAAGCCGGCGGGACGCGCCTCCAGGCCGCCCACCGCGAGGCCACCGGCGCGATCCTCTACGAGGGCAGGGCCCTGGTCGCGGCCGTCACGGTCGCCGAGTGGGCCGTGCCGACGCTGTCCGTCGGACTCATGGTGGTCGGCGTCGCCGTCATGGGCCGCTTCGGGATGATGCTGCTCCTCGCCCGCCGCCACCACCGGCAGCGCAACCGGCGCCGCTTCAGCTGGGGGCCGCCGGTCACCCGGCCGGTGAGCGTGATCGTCCCGGCGTACAACGAGAAGGAGTGCATCGCCAACACCCTTCACTCGCTGGCGCGGAGCACGCATCCGATCGAGATCATCGTCGTGGACGACGGCTCCACGGACGGCACGGCCGACATCGCCGAGTCCCTCGGCATGCCCAACGTCCGCGTGATCCGCCAGGCCAACGCGGGCAAGCCGGCGGCGCTCAACCACGGTGTCCGCAGCGCCCGGTACGACATCGTCGTGATGATGGACGGCGACACCGTCTTCGAGCCGGACACCGTACGGCAGCTCGTCCAGCCCTTCGCCGACCCGGAGGTCGGCGCGGTCGCGGGCAACGCCAAGGTCGGCAACCGCACCACCGTCATCGGCGCCTGGCAGCACATCGAGTACGTGATGGGCTTCAACCTCGACCGGCGCATGTACGACCTGCTGCGCTGCATGCCCACCATCCCCGGCGCGATCGGGGCGTTCCGCCGCGAGGCGGTGCTCCAGGTGGGCGGCATGAGCGAGGACACCCTCGCCGAGGACACCGACATCACCATCGCCCTGCACCGCGCGGGGTGGCGGGTCGTCTACCAGGAGCACGCGCGCGCGTGGACCGAGGCGCCGGGCTCGCTCAAGCAGCTGTGGTCGCAGCGCTACCGCTGGTCCTACGGCACCATGCAGGCGCTGTGGAAGCACCGCAAAACCATGACGGACAAGGGGCCTTCGGGGCGCTTCGGCCGGGTCGGGATGCCGCTGGTGGTGCTCTTCCAGATCGTCACGCCCGTCTTCGCCCCGCTCATCGACGTGTTCACGGTCTACGCGATGATCTTCGTCGACTTCCAGGCCTCCCTGCTGGCCTGGTTCGCGGTGCTGGGCGTCCAGCTCCTGTGCGCCGCGTACGCCTTCCGCCTCGACCGTGAGAAGTACCGCTACCTGCTGATGATGCCGCTCCAGCAGCTGGCCTACCGGCAGATGATGTACCTCGTCCTCATCCACTCCTGCGTCACCGCCCTCACCGGCGGCCGGCTGCGCTGGCAGAAGCTGAAGCGGACGGGCGAGGTGGGGACGCCGGCGGGGGCGGGCTGATGGGGGCGCACAGCAAGGGCGCGGTGGTCGCGGACCGGATCCGCACGACGGCGCCGGCCCGCCGCGACCGCTACTTCGACACCCTCCGCGCGGTCGCCCTGGTCCGCGTCGTCGCGTACCACACCTTCGGCTGGGCCTGGGCCGGACTGGTCTTCCCGTCCATGGGGGTCATGTTCGGCCTGGCCGGCACCCTGATGGCGCGGTCCCTCCGGCGCCCGGCGCCCACGGTGATCGGATCCCGGGTCCGCCGGCTGCTGCCGCCCTTCTGGTTCTGGGGCGTCTTCGTGGTCGGCGCGATGCTGGTGCACGGCTGGATGCCCGGTTGGCAGATCGTCTACTGGATCGTGCCGCTCGGCGACCCGCCGGGCAGCGCCTGGGGCGAGCAGGCCTGGGAGATCCTCTGGTACCTGCGGACCTACCTGTGGTTCGTGCTCCTCTCCCCGCTCCTGCTGCGGCTCTTCCGGCTCGCGCCCGTCCCTGTACTGCTGGCGTCCCTGATCCCGGTCCTGGCTCTCCAGTACGCCTGGCAGCCGCCGGACGACCGGCTCGGTGCCGCGCTGTGGGACCTGGCGACCTTCCTGTGCTGCTGGCTCCTCGGCTTCGCGCACGAGGACGGCGTCCTGGCCCGGCTGAAGCCCGCCGCGGTGGTCCCGCTCGCGCTGGGCGCCCTCGCGTTCGGCGGCTGGTACGCCCTCGCGCACCAGGCCGAGTACGGCACGTACGACCTCGACGAGAACCCGCTCGCGCAGGCCTTCTGGTCGGCCGGGTTCGTGACGCTGCTGATGTACGCGAAGGCCCGCTTCCGGACCGACTTCGCCGGGCTCGCCCGGTTCCGGCGCCTCGACCGGCTCGTGACCGTCTTCAACGCGCGGGCCGTCACGATCTACCTCTGGCACGAGATCGCGCTCGTCCTCGCCGTACCGCTGATCGACCGGTTCTGGGACGTGCCCGCCTTCGAGGCGTACCTGCCGCTGGACAGCCAGTGGTTCCTGTTCGGCGTGGGCTGGGTGCTGATCGCGGTGTTCGTGCTGCTGTGCGGATGGGTGGAGGACGTGGCGGCGCGGCGGAAGCCCAGGCTCCTGCCGTGACGGCGTGCTGCAAGAATGGGCCCGTGACCCGCGCATCCCTGGACAAGCAGCCGCACGAAGTCGCCTCGATGTTCGACGACGTGGCGGAACGGTACGACCTGACCAACGACGTGCTGTCCCTCGGCCAGGACCGGCGATGGCGCAAGGAGGTCGCCAAGGCCGTCGACGCGCGGCCCGCGCAGAGGATCCTCGACCTGGCGGCGGGCACGGGCACCTCCTCGCTGCCCTTCGCCCGCACCGGTGCCTACGTCGTCCCGTGCGACTTCTCCCAGGGCATGCTCAAGGTCGGCAAGCAGCGGCAGCCCTGGCTGCCGTACACCGCCGGCGACGCGACGCGGCTCCCCTTCCGGGACGACACCTTCGACGCCGTCACCATCTCCTTCGGGCTGCGCAACGTGCAGGACACGGACGCCGCCCTCAGGGAGATGCAGCGGGTGACCCGGCCCGGCGGGCGGATCGTGATCTGCGAGTTCTCGCACCCGACGTGGGCGCCGTTCCGCACGGTCTACACCGAGTACCTGATGCGCGCCCTGCCGCCGGTCGCCCGGGCCGTGTCCTCCAACCCCGACGCCTACGTCTACCTCGCCGAGTCCATCCGCGCCTGGCCCGACCAGCCCGCCCTGGCGGAGCGCCTGGGCAAGGCCGGCTGGTCGCGGGTGGCCTGGCGCAACCTGAGCGGCGGGATCGTGGCCCTGCACCGGGGCTTCAAGGAGGCCTGAGGGCGCTTACGGCGAGCTGGGGACCATGGACGGGTCGCCCGGCTCGTCCAGCTCCCGCTGGAGTCCGCCCCTCGGCGGTCGCGGGAGGCGCGGCTCGTGCACGCCCCCGCCGCCCTCGCCCGGGCCGAAGTCGAACCACACGTAGACCATCGAGTCCCGCGGCACCTCGGCGCCGGGCTGCGGGTACTGGCGTACGACGTAGTCGACGACGGCGAGGTGGAAGTCGGGCCGGTCCGGCGCGTTGAGGAACAGCCCCCGCGCCCGGGCCGTCTCGCGCGCGTCCACGGCCATCAGACCGACCAGATGCGGTACGCGCACTTCGGGTGTCTTGCGGGATATGTGCACAGATGTCACCCCCAGCGGTACAGGAAGGGTAACTCCCGCCCCGCACCGGCCGGAAGCGAAAGATGTCTTTCTGTGACAGTCGATTACTGTGCGTCGCCGACGGGGAGGTCGAGCCGGTAGCAGTGCCCGGCCCGGTCCGACGCCGGCGTCGTGAGCGTCTGGGCGAGGCGCATCCCGAGTCGCCGCGTCACCGCGATGGACCGGCTGTTGCGGGCGTCGACCAGCGCGACGACGCCCGGTACGCCGGCCGCCCGCACCCGCTCCAGCGTCTGCCGCGCGGCGGCGGTGACGTACCCCCTGCCCCAGTGCTCCCGCCCCAGCCGCCAGCCGATCTCGATCTCGCCCGCCGGGCCCCACTCCCGCTCCCACGGCTGGGCCCCGGTGAAGCCGATGACCTGCCCGGACCCGTCGAGCACGGTCCACAGGCAGAACCCCAGCTCCGCGTCGTGCCGGCGCTGCCGTGCGGTGAGCTCCTCGTACACCGACAACTCCGCGGCCCTGCCGCCCTGGTACTCCATGACGTCCGGGTCGTCGAAGAGCCGGTGCCAGGCGAACGCGTCCTCATGGGTGGGGACGCGCAGCCGCACAGCGGGGAGAGCTCGGTTCACGGGGCAGCCCTTCAGCCGGGTGATGAATGCCGCTGCATAGACTGCCCATGTCCTGTGCCGGTCGGCACGCAGATTTCGAACTGGGGGAGATCCCGCCGTGACCGTCGTGACCGAGCCCCTCTCCGAGAACACCGCCGATGTGATCGTCGTGGGCGCGGGGCCGGCCGGCTCCACCACCGCCTACCACCTCGCCAAGGCGGGACTCGACGTCCTCCTGCTGGAGAAGACCGAGTTCCCCCGGGAGAAGGTCTGCGGCGACGGCCTGACCCCGCGCGCCGTCAAGCAGCTGGTGGCGATGGGCGTCGACATCTCCCAGGAGGCCGGCTGGCTGCGCAACAAGGGCCTGCGGATCATCGGCGGCGGGGTGCGGCTCCAGCTCGACTGGCCGGACCTCGCCTCCTTCCCCGACTACGGACTGGTCCGCAAGCGCGACGACTTCGACGAGCAGCTCGCCCGGCAGGCCCAGAAGGCCGGCGCCCGGCTGTTCGAGAAGTGCAACGTGGGCGCGCCGATCATCGACGACCGCACGGGCCGGATCACCGGTGTGCACGCCAAGCTCGGCGAGGAGAAGCGCGAGGTCACCTTCCACGCGCCGCTCGTCGTGGCCGCCGACGGCAACTCCACCCGGCTGTCCCTCGCGATGGGCCTGCACCGCCGCGAGGACCGCCCGATGGGTGTCGCGGTGCGGACGTACTTCACCAGCCCGCGGCACGAGGACGACTACCTGGAGTCCTGGCTCGAACTGTGGGACCGCCGCGGCGCCCAGGACCGCCTGCTGCCGGGCTACGGCTGGATCTTCGGCATGGGCGACGGCACCTCCAACGTCGGCCTGGGCGTGCTCAACACCTCCGACTCCTTCAAGGAGCTGGACTGGCGCGAGGTCCTGAAGGCCTGGTGCGCGTCCATGCCGGAGGACTGGGGCTACACCCCGGACAACATGACCGGGCCCATCCGCGGCGCCGCGCTGCCCATGGCCTTCAACCGCCAGCCGCACTACACCAAGGGCCTGCTGCTGGTCGGCGACGCCGGCGGCCTGGTGAACCCCTTCAACGGCGAGGGCATCGCCTACGCCATGGAATCCGGCCAGATCGCCGCCGACGTCATCGTCCAGGCGCACGCCCGCGCGACGCCCGCCGGGCGCGAGATGGCCCTCCAGCGCTACCCGCAGGTCCTCAAGGACACCTACGGCGGCTACTACACGCTGGGCCGCGCCTTCGTGAAGCTCATCGGCAACCCGAAGGTCATGCAGATCGCCGCGCAGCGCGGTCTCACGCACCCCCTGCTGATGA
Organism: Streptomyces lomondensis; assembly: GCF_014651035.1. GTDB lineage: Bacteria > Actinomycetota > Actinomycetes > Streptomycetales > Streptomycetaceae > Streptomyces > Streptomyces lomondensis. The sequence goes on along the minus strand of NZ_BMWC01000002.1, from coordinate 747,947 downwards.
AGTTCACGCTGAAGCTCCTGGCGAACCTCACCGACCCGACCGGCGGCGACGCGATGGACCGCATCATCAACGGGCTGAGCAAGGTGGCGCCGAAGGCCTGACCCACGGCTGGCGGGAACCGGGCTTCCGGCATGGGAAGCCCCTCCCTACCCTCCGTGCTCATGACAACAGAACACGCGCAGCAGTCCCAGGAGCAGTCCGGCCACTCCCGCAGACGCTTCCTCGCCGCGACCGGGGGAGCGGCGGGCGCCGTGGCCTTAGGCCCGGGCGTCGGCGTGGCCTTGGGGCCGGGCGTCGGCGCCGCGAGCGCCGGGCCCGCCTCCGCCGGCAAGCGCGTCGCCGTCCTCGGCGGCGGCGTCTCCGGCCTCAGCGCCGCCCAGGAACTCGCCGAGCGCGGCTACGCCGTCACCGTCTACGAGTACTACGACGCCCTCGGCGGCAAGGCCCGCTCGATGGACGTCCCGGGCACGGGCACCGGCGGCCGCAGACCGCTCCCCGGCGAGCACGGCTTCCGCTTCTTCCCCGGCTTCTACCGGAACCTCCCGGACACCATGCGCCGCATACCCTTCGCCGGCAACGCCGACGGCGTCCGCGGCAACCTCCGCTCCGGCACCGAGGCGCTGTTCGCCCGCGGCTCGGGCCGCCCGGACCTGCACTTCCCCCTCCGGCGCGCCACCACCCCGCCCCGCCCCGGCGACCTCACCCCGTCCTGGATCCGCGACCAGATCCTCTCCGTCCTCGACCTCGGCACCCGCCTGCCCGCCCACGAGGCCGCCTACTTCGCCAACCGCCTCCTCGTCCACCTCACCAGCTGCGAGGCCCGCCGCGAGGGCCAGTGGGAGAAGGTCGCCTGGTGGGACTTCATCCGCGCCGAGGAGATGAGCGAGGAGTACCGCACGGTCCTCGGCATCGGCCAGACCCGCAACCTAGTCGCCACCCGCGCGGAGGTGGCGTCCACCAGGACCGTCGGCCGGGTCATCATCGAGGCGCTGCTGCTGTGGGGCCTGCTCGGCCGCGGCATGGACGGCCCCGACGCCGACGTCGACCGCGTCCTGAACGCCCCCACGAGCGAGGCCTGGATCGACCCCTGGGAGCGGCACCTGCGCTCCCTCGGCGTCGAGTTCGCCCTCGGCACCCAGGTCCACGAGGTCCTCTACGGCGAGGGCCGCGTGACCGGCGTACGCGTCTCGCCACGGGACGGCGGCCCGGAGCGCGTGGTCACCGCCGACCACTACGTCAGCGCCCTGCCAGTCGAACACGCCCGCCTCACCTGGGGCCGGGCCTTGCGCGCCGCCGACCCGCAGCTCGCCCGGTGCGACGCGCTCCAGACCGACTGGATGACCGGCGTGATGTTCTACCTGCGCACCCCGACCCCGGTCGTGCACGGCCACGTCAACTGCCTCGACTCGCCCTGGTCGGTGACGGCCATAGGCCAGGCCCAGTTCTGGGACGGACGGGACTTCCCGCGCGACTACGGCGACGGGCAGGCCCGCGACTGCCTCTCCGCGATCATCTCGGAATGGGACAAGCGCGGCATCCTGTACGGCAAGACGGCCAAGGAGTGCACGAAGGAGGAGGTCGTCGCCGAGCTCTGGGCGCAGCTGAAGGACGGGCTGAACGACGCCGGCAGGACGACCCTGCGGGACGAGGACCGGCTGGGCTGGTTCATGGACCCGGCGGTGACGGGCCTGGGCGGCCCCGACCCGCGCAACCGCGAGCAGCTCCTCGTCCACCCCACGGGCACGCTCCACAACCGCCCGACGGCCCGCACGAAGGTGCCCAACTTCTTCCTCGCGGGCGACTACGTCCGCACCGACGTCGACCTCGCGTCGATGGAGGGCGCCAACGAGTCCGCGCGACTCGCCGTCAACGCCCTGCTGGATGCGGATGATTCGGACATCGAGCGCTGCCGGGTGTGGGAGCTGTACCGGCCGCCGGAGTTGGAGCCCCTGAAGCGCGTGGACGACCTGCGGTACCGGCTGGGGCTGCCGAACACGTTCGACGTCGGCTAGGCGCCCTGCGGGGCCCTGGAGGGCCTTGAAGCCATACCGGGGTCCCTCGGACAGGCCGGGAGGGCCGTTGCCCCCGAGCGGCAGCGGCCCTCTGACCCGTATGTGCGTTTATGTCAGAGGACGCGCACCGCGCCCGACGCCGGGTAGCCCGACAGGTCCTGGATGACGACGCCCTTGGAGGGGTTGGCCGCGTCCAGGTACTTGCCGTCCCCGATGTAGACACCCACGTGGTACGCGGAGCCCTTGCCACCCCAGTACAGGATGTCGCCGACCTGGAGGTTGGACAGCGAGACCTCGGTGCCGGCCATCGACTGGTCCTGCGAGACGCGCGGCAGGTCCACACCAACCTGCTTGTACGCGGCCTGCACGAGGGAGGAGCAGTCCCAGGCGTTGGGACCGGTGGCGCCCATGACGTAGGCGTCGCCCACCTGGGCCTTCAGGAAGGCGATGACGGTCGCGACGCTGCCGCTGGCGGGCGCCGACACCGACGCCGAGGCGGACGCCGACGCGGAGGCGGAGAGCGTGGCCCGCTCGGCGCTGCGCGCGGCGCGCTCGGCGGCGGCCTTGCGGGCGGCCTCGGCCGCCTTCTTCTTGGCCTCGGCCTTCTTCTTCGCCTCGGCGAGGTCCTTCTTGGCCTCCGCGGCTGCCTCGGCGGCGGCGGCGTCACGCTCGGCGCGCAGCTCGTAGTCGGCGGCCGCCTGCTGCGTGACGGCCGCGGACTGGGCGACCTGAGCGGACATATCGGCCGTCAGGGTGGGCAGTTCGATGGTCTGCGTCACCGGCTCGGCGGCGTTCGCCGAGGCCGACGCACCCGCCGCTGCCATGCTGAGAACGCCACCGGCAACTCCGGCACGCATGGCGATCGCAGAGGTCGCGCTGCGGCGGGGTTTCCGGTGGCTGCGTATGTGAGCGGTGTGGGACATGGGAATAACCGGTACCAGGGGCTCCTTCATATCTTCAAGAAACGTGTGCTGCGCCACAGTTGCTCAATCGGGCCTCCAAAACCCCCGAACGAGGCCCTTTATTGACGCCGTAACGGACATTGCGGGCGCCTCGTAACCGGCCTGTGATCACGGTCTTTGATCAATACGCCCGAATTGCCCCGCGCCTACCACTGGTTGCGATGAATGGCCAAGCCCCGTTCTCATGAACCTCTTATCCATGTGACGGAGGTCACGGAACGGTTGCCGCGACGGCCGCGTCCCGGCGCGTAGATCACGACCGGGTCACGGCCTCGCGAAGATCGTGAACGCGTGCACGCGTCCACACCCCCCTCCCTTCCTCCTCCAAGGTGTGAACGCGCCTCTATCAAGAGATCGAGTCCATCGCCAATTTGCATGCACGGGAACTCTCTTGATATTGAGACGCACCCTCTAGCCTGCGCCGACGAGCCAAAATGTCACCTCTGGTGATCACTCGGACGCTTCGGGTGTGAAGATCACCGCTCATCCGACTTCATGATCGATCGTCAGGTGGTGGAGATCACAAAGCTTGTGCAATACCCCGTGTCGCAGATCACAGAGCGTCGGGCATAAGATGCACGCGGTTGGGCTTGTGACCTGCTTCACATGTTCCCGATCTTCGCCGGGACAGGCGGGGTTCGAGGGACTGACGGGGCGGATGTGAGTCCGACGCAAACCGCCAGCAGTCAGTGCCGACTGAGAGGAGCGAGGAGCGGTGAACGCTTATGCGCCCATCCTCGTACTGGGAGCCCTCGGGGCAGGCTTTGCGATCTTCTCCGTGGTCATGGCCACGTTGATCGGGCCCAAGCGGTACAACCGGGCCAAGCTCGAGGCCTACGAGTGCGGTATCGAGCCGACCCCCACGCCGGCCGGCGGCGGGCGCTTCCCCATCAAGTACTACCTGACGGCGATGCTCTTCATCATCTTCGATATCGAGATCGTCTTCCTCTACCCCTGGGCCGTCACCTTCGACGCCCTGGGTCTTTTCGGGCTCGTGGAGATGCTGCTCTTCGTGCTCACCGTCTTCGTCGCGTACGCGTACGTATGGCGGCGCGGCGGCCTGGAATGGGACTGAGGGGCCACAAAGTCATGGGACTCGAAGAAAAGCTGCCGAGCGGCTTCCTGCTGACCACCGTCGAGCAGGCCGCGGGCTGGGTGCGCAAGGCGTCGGTCTTCCCCGCCACGTTCGGCCTCGCCTGCTGTGCCATCGAGATGATGACCACCGGCGCCGGCCGCTACGACCTGGCGCGCTTCGGCATGGAGGTCTTCCGGGGCTCGCCGCGCCAGGCGGACCTGATGATCGTCGCCGGCCGGGTGAGCCAGAAGATGGCGCCGGTGCTGCGGCAGGTCTACGACCAGATGCCGAACCCCAAGTGGGTGATCTCCATGGGGGTCTGCGCCTCCTCCGGCGGCATGTTCAACAACTACGCCATCGTCCAGGGCGTCGACCACATCGTGCCGGTCGACATCTACCTCCCCGGCTGCCCGCCACGGCCGGAGATGCTGATGGACGCCATCCTCAAGCTCCACCAGAAGATCCAGTCCTCCAAGCTCGGCGTGAACGCCGAGGAGGCGGCCCGCGAGGCGGAGGAGGCGGCGCTCAAGGCCCTGCCCACGATCGAGATGAAGGGGCTGCTGCGGTGAGCGACGCGAACGGCGCCAACGGCGTGAACCCCGAGAAGGACCTGTCGGCCTCCAACCTCCCCGGCCAGCGCGGCCAGGGCGGCGAGGAGATCCGCGTCCAGCGCGGCATGTTCGGCGCGAACAACGGCGGCGACACCTCCGGCTACGGCGGCCTGGTCCGCTCGGTCCGGCTCCCGGGACCGGCGACCAGGCCCTACGGCGGGTGGTTCGACGAGGTCGCCGATGAGCTGGAGGGCGCGCTGGAGGAGCAGGGGCTGCTCCCCGAGAACGCCATCGAGAAGACGGTCGTCGACCGGGGCGAGCTGACCTTCCACATCGAGCGCGAGCACCTGGTCCGCGTCGCCCGCACCCTGCGCGACGACCCGGCCCTGCGCTTCGAGCTGTGCACCGGCGTCAGCGGCGTCCACTACCCGAACGACAAGGGCCGCGAGCTGCACGCCGTCTACCACCTGCGCTCGATCACCCACAACCGGCTGATCCGCCTGGAGGTCAGCGCCCCCGACAGCGACCCGCACATCCCGTCGCTGTTCGAGGTCTATCCGACGAACGACTGGCACGAGCGCGAGACGTACGACTTCTTCGGCATCGTCTTCGACGGCCACCCCGCCCTGACGCGGATCATGATGCCGGACGACTGGCAGGGCTTTCCGCAGCGCAAGGACTACCCCCTCGGCGGCATCCCCGTCGAGTACAAGGGCGCCCAGATCCCGGCTCCGGACCAGCGGAGGTCGTACTCATGAGCACGTCGCACGCATCCGACGCCGCCGCCGCGGCGCGCGAGACCACCGAGGGCACCGTCTACACCGTCACCGGCGGGGACTGGGACGAGGTCGTCCAGACCGCGGCCCGCGCCGACGACGAGCGCATCGTCGTCAACATGGGCCCGCAGCACCCGTCCACGCACGGCGTGCTCCGCCTGATCCTGGAGATCGAGGGCGAGACCGTCACCGAGGCCCGCTGCGGCATCGGCTACCTGCACACCGGCATCGAGAAGAACCTCGAGTACCGGACGTGGACCCAGGGCACCACGTTCGTGACGCGCATGGACTACCTGACGCCGTTCTTCAACGAGACGGCGTACTGCCTCGGCGTCGAGAAGCTCCTCGGCATCGAGGACCAGATCCCGGACCGGGCCTCCATCATCCGTGTGCTCCTGATGGAGCTGAACCGGCTGTCCTCGCACCTGGTGTGCATCGCCACCGGCGGCATGGAGCTCGGCGCCACCACGATCATGATCTACGGATTCCGTGATCGTGAACTCATTCTCGATATCTACGAGCTGATCACCGGCCTGCGGATGAACCACGCGTACATCCGCCCCGGCGGACTCGCCCAGGACCTGCCGCCCGGCGCGGTGGACCAGATCCGCGAGTTCGTGAAGAAGATGAAGAAGAACCTCCCGGAGTACGACAAGCTCGCCACCGGGAACCCCATCTTCAAGGCCCGTATGCAGGACATCGGCTACCTCGACCTGGCCGGCTGCATGGCCCTCGGCGCGACGGGTCCGATCCTGCGCTCCACCGGCCTGCCGCACGACCTGCGCAAGGCCCAGCCGTACTGCGGCTACGAGACGTACGACTTCGACATCCCGACCGCCGACACCTGCGACGCCTACGGCCGCTTCCTGATCCGGTTGGAGGAGATGCGCCAGTCGCTGCGGATCGTCGAGCAGTGCCTGGACCGGCTGCAGCCCGGCCCGGTCATGGTCGCCGACAAGAAGATCGCCTGGCCCGCCCAGCTCGCCCTGGGACCCGACGGGCTCGGCAACTCCCTCGACCACATCAAGAAGATCATGGGCACCTCCATGGAGGCCCTGATCCACCACTTCAAGCTGGTCACCGAGGGCTTCCGCGTCCCGCCGGGACAGGCGTACACGGCGGTCGAGTCGCCCAAGGGCGAACTCGGGGTGCACGTCGTGTCCGACGGCGGCACCCGCCCCTACCGGGTCCACTTCCGCGACCCGTCCTTCACCAACCTTCAGGCCATGGCGGCGATGTGCGAGGGCGGCCAGGTCGCCGACGTCATCGTCGCCGTCGCGTCCATCGACCCCGTGATGGGAGGCGTCGACCGGTGACCACCTCATCTTCCGAGCGGGGCGTCAGCCTGGGCATGCCCGAACTGCCCGCACCCGCCTACCCGGACGACGTCCGGGCCCGGCTGGAGACCGACGCGCGCGAGATCATCGCCCGCTACCCGGACTCCCGGTCCGCCCTCCTGCCGCTGCTGCACCTCGTGCAGGCGGAGGAGGGGCACGTCACGCGCACCGGCATGCGGTTCTGCGCGGACATGCTCGGCCTCACCACGGCCGAGGTCACCGCCGTCGCCACCTTCTACACCATGTACCGGCGCCGGCCGAGCGGTGACTACCAGGTCGGGGTGTGCACCAACACCCTGTGCGCCGTGATGGGCGGGGACGCGATCTTCGAGGAGCTCCAGGAGCACCTGGGCGTCGGCAACGGCGAGACCACCGACGACGGCAAGGTCACCCTGGAGCACATCGAGTGCAACGCGGCCTGCGACTTCGCGCCGGTCGTGATGGTCAACTGGGAGTTCTTCGACAACCAGACCCCCAGCAGCGCCAAGCGCCTCGTCGACGACCTGCGCGCGGGACGGCCGGTCGCGCCCACGCGCGGGGCTCCCCTGTGCACCTTCAAGGAGACCGCCCGGGTCCTGGCCGGCTTCCCCGACGAGCGGGACGGGGCCGTCGAGGCCGGGGGAAGCGCGGGACCGGCTTCCCTGGTCGGCCTGAAGCTCGCCAAGGGGGAGGGCGCCCCCGCGCGCGTGGTGCATCCGCGCGGCGAGGCGGCCCGGACCGGGGCACCGCACGAGCCGTCACCGACGGAGCACTTGAGCTCGCACGACGCGCCGCAGGACACGTCGGCCTCCGACCCCGCCCACCCGGCCGGGCCTGTCGCCGAGGAGGGGGAGTGATGACCTTGGCAGCCGAGCTGAAAGACATGAGCCCCGAGAAGCTGCTCGCACCGGTGCTGTCGGCCTTCTGGGACGAGGACAGGTCCTGGACGCTGGACGTGTACCGAAGGCACGACGGGTACGAGGGGCTTCGCAAGGCGCTCGCCATGTCGCCGGACGACGTGATCGCGTACGTCAAGGACTCCGGTCTGCGCGGGCGCGGCGGCGCGGGATTCCCCACGGGCATGAAGTGGCAGTTCATTCCCCAGGGGGATGGAAAGCCGCACTATCTAGTTGTCAACGCCGACGAGTCGGAGCCGGGGACGTGCAAGGACATCCCGCTCCTCTTCGCGAACCCGCACAGCCTCATCGAGGGCATGATCATCGCGTGTTACGCCATCAGGTCGTCGCATGCCTTCATCTATCTGCGTGGTGAAGTCGTACCGGTGCTGCGGCGGTTGCACTCTGCCGTGCGCGAGACGTACGAGGCGGGCTTCCTCGGCGAGAACATCCTGGGCAGCGGACTCGACCTCGACATCACCGTGCACGCGGGCGCGGGCGCGTACATCTGCGGTGAGGAGACCGCACTGCTGGACTCGCTCGAAGGCCGCCGGGGTCAACCGCGGCTCCGTCCCCCCTTCCCTGCCGTCGCGGGCCTCTATGCGTGCCCGACTGTGGTGAACAACGTCGAGTCGATCGCTTCGGTTCCCGCGATCATGCATCGGGGCAAGGAATGGTTCCGGTCGATGGGGAGTGAGAAGTCGCCCGGCTTCACGCTCTACTCCCTGTCCGGCCATGTCGCGAGCCCCGGTCAGTACGAGGCGCCGCTCGGGATCACACTCCGCCAGCTCCTCGACATGAGCGGCGGCATGCGCCCCGGGCACCGCCTCAAGTTCTGGACGCCGGGCGGCTCCTCGACCCCGATGTTCACCGACGAGCACCTCGACGTCCCTCTTGATTACGAAGGAGTGGGCGCCGCGGGTTCCATGCTCGGCACCAAAGCCCTCCAGTGCTTCGACGAGACGACCTGCGTGGTCCGTGCCGTCACGCGCTGGACGGAGTTCTACGCCCACGAGTCCTGCGGCAAGTGCACGCCCTGCCGCGAGGGCACGTACTGGCTCGTGCAGCTGCTGCGCGACATCGAGGCCGGCAAGGGACGGATGTCCGACCTCGACAAGCTGAACGACATCGCCGACAACATCAACGGCAAGTCCTTCTGCGCCCTCGGCGACGGCGCCGCCTCGCCGATCTTCTCCTCGCTCAAGTACTTCCGCGAGGAGTACGAGCAGCACATCACGGGCCGGGGCTGCCCCTTCGACCCGGCCAAGTCGACGGCCTGGGCCGACCGCACGGAGGTGAACGCATGACCGTGACCACCAACGCTCCCGCGGGTGGGGGAGAGGCGGCGGTCCCGCCGGAGGACCTCGTGACGCTGACGATCGACGGCATCGAGATCAGCGTGCCCAAGGGCACCCTGGTCATCCGGGCCGCCGAACAGCTCGGCATCGAGATCCCCCGGTTCTGCGACCACCCCCTCCTCGATCCGGCCGGCGCCTGCCGCCAGTGCATCGTCGAGGTCGAGGGCCAGCGCAAGCCCATGGCGTCCTGCACCATCACCTGCACCGACGGGATGGTGGTGAAGACCCACCTCACCTCCCCGGTCGCCGAGAAGGCCCAGAAGGGTGTGATGGAGCTCCTGCTCATCAACCACCCGCTGGACTGCCCGGTCTGCGACAAGGGCGGCGAGTGCCCGCTGCAGAACCAGGCGATGTCGCACGGCGACGCCGAATCCCGTTTCGAGGGGCGGAAGCGGACGTTCGAGAAGCCCGTCCCGATCTCCACGCAGGTGCTGCTGGACCGGGAGCGGTGCGTGCTGTGCGCCCGCTGCACCCGGTTCTCCAACCAGGTCGCGGGCGACCCGATGATCGAGCTGCTCGAGCGCGGCGCGCTCCAGCAGGTGGGCACCGGCGAGGGCGACCCGTTCGAGTCGTACTTCTCCGGCAACACCATCCAGATCTGCCCGGTCGGCGCGCTGACCTCGGCGGCGTACCGATTCCGCTCCCGCCCCTTCGACCTCGTCTCCTCCCCGTCGGTGTGCGAGCACTGCTCCGGCGGCTGCGCCACGCGCACCGACCACCGGCGCGGCAAGGTCATGCGGCGGCTCGCCGCCCACGACCCCGAGGTCAACGAGGAGTGGATCTGCGACAAGGGGCGCTTCGCGTTCCGGTACGCCCAGCAGCGGGACCGGCTGGAGACGCCTTTGGTGCGCAACGCCGAAGGCGACCTCGAACCGGCCTCCTGGCCCGAGGCGCTCCAGATCGCGGCCCAGGGGCTGCTGGCCTCCCGGGGCCGCACCGGCGTCCTGACCGGCGGCCGCCTCACCATCGAGGACGCCTACGCGTACAGCAAGTTCGCGCGCGTGGCGCTCGACACCAACGACATCGACTTCCGCGCGCGCGTGCACAGCGGCGAGGAGGCCGACTTCCTCGCCGCCCAGGTCGCCGGACGCGGCCGGGACCTCGACGGCACGGGCGTCACGTACACCGCCCTGGAGAAGGCGCCGGCCGTCCTGCTGGTCGGGTTCGAGGCGGAGGAGGAGGCGCCCGGCGTCTTCCTGCGGCTCCGCAAGGCCTGGCGGGGGCACGGGCAGCGGACCTTCTCGCTCGCCACCCACGCCACCCGGGGCCTGGAGAAGGCCGGCGGCACGCTGCTGCCGGCGGCTCCCGGCACCGAGACCGAGTGGCTGGACGCGCTCGCGAGCAACGCCGGCCTGGAGGGCGACGGCGCCGCGGCCGCCGAGGCGCTGCGCGCCGAGGGCGCGGTGATCGTCGTCGGCGAGCGGCTGGCCGCGGTGGCCGGTGGTCTGACGGCCGCCGCCCGCACCGCCGCCGCGACCGGCGCCCGGCTGGTGTGGATCCCGCGCCGGGCCGGGGAACGCGGTGCGATCGAGGCGGGCGCGCTGCCCTCGCTGCTGCCGGGCGGGCGTCCGGCGACCGACCCGCGCGCGCGGGACGAGGTCGCCGCCGTCTGGGGCGTCGCCGGCCTGCCGCACCGCTACGGCCGCGACACCGGCCAGATCGTCGAGGCCGCCGCGACCGGCGAACTCCAGGCCCTGCTGGTGGCGGGCGTGGAGATCGCCGACCTGCCCGACCCGGCACGCGCGCGTGCCGCGCTCGACGAGGTCGGCTTCCTGGTCTCGCTCGAACTGCGGCCCGGCGAGATCACCCGCAAGGCCGACGTCGTCCTGCCCGTCGCGGCGGTCGCCGAGAAGGCCGGCACCTTCCTCAACTGGGAAGGCCGCGTCCGCTTCTTCGAGGCGGCGCTCAAGCCCGACCAGATGACCCGGCGTCTCGCGCCGTCCGACGCGCGCGTGCTGCAGATGCTCGCCGACGCCATGGACGTCCACCTCGGACTGCCGGATCTGCGCACCGTGCGCGCGGAGATCGACCGGCTCGGCGCCTGGGACGGCCCGCGGGCCGGCGAACCCGTGGAGACCGCGGGCGCGCTGCCCCGGCCGGCCGCGGGGGAGGCCGTACTCGCCGGGCACCGGCTGCTGCTCGACCAGGGCCTGCTCCAGCAGGGCGACGAGGCACTCGCCGGAACCCGGCACGCCGCACGCGCGCGTGTGTCGGCCGCGACGGCCGCCGAGGCGGGCGTCAAGGAGGGCGACCTCCTCGCGGTGACCGGCCCCCAGGGAGTCGTCGAACTGCCGCTCCAGATCAGTGACATGCCCGACCGGGTGGTGTGGCTCCCGCTCAACTCCACCGGCGGCGGCGTCGCCTCCGACACCGGGGCGCGGCCCGGCTCCCTCGTCCGCATCGGCCCGGCGACGCTCGCCGGCGAGGCCCCCAAGGAGGTGGAGGCATGAGCCCGTACCTCGCCGCTGAAGACCTCTCGATGTTCGGCACCGACCCCTGGTGGCTGGTCGCCATCAAGGCGGTGTTCTGCTTCGCCTTCCTGATGGTGACCGTGCTGGTCTCCATCGTCATGGAGCGCAAGGTCGTCGCCTGGATGCAGCTGCGCGTCGGCCCCAACCGGCACGGCCCCTGGGGCATGCTCCAGTCGCTCGCCGACGGCATCAAGCTGATGCTGAAGGAGGACGTGATCGTCAAGCGCGCGGACAAGGCGGTGTACGTCCTCGCGCCGATCATCGCGGCCATCCCGGCGTTCATGGCGATCGCGGTGATCCCCTTCGGCCCGGCCGGCAACGAGATCTCGATCTTCGGCCAGCGCACCACGATGCAGCTCACCGACCTGCCGATCGCGATGCTCTACATCCTCGCGGTCGCCTCGGTCGGCATCTACGGCATCGTGCTGGCGGGCTGGAGCTCCGGCTCGACGTACCCGCTGCTGGGCGGTCTGCGCTCGTGCGCGCAGATGATCTCCTACGAGATCGCGATGGGCGCCGCCTTCGCCTCCGTGTTCCTCTACTCCGGGTCGATGTCGACGTCCACGATCGTCGAGGGGCAGACCGACCGCTGGTACATCCTGCTGCTGCCAGTCTCCTTCATCCTCTACATCGTGACGATGGTCGGCGAGACCAACCGCGCCCCCTTCGACATGCCGGAGTCCGAGGGCGACCTGGTCGGCGGCTTCAACACCGAGTACTCGTCGATCAAGTTCGCGATGTTCATGCTCGCCGAGTACGTCAACATGGTGACCGTCTCGGCCGTCGCCACCACGCTCTTCCTCGGCGGCTGGCGGGCCCCCTGGCCCATCAGCACCTTCTGGGAGGGCGCCAACCACGGCTGGTGGCCGCTGCTGTGGTTCACGGTCAAGGTCCAGCTGCTGCTGTTCATGTTCATCTGGATCCGCGGCACCCTCCCGCGCGTCCGCTACGACCAGCTGATGAAGCTCGGCTGGAAGGTTCTCATCCCGGTCTCGCTGGTGTGGCTGATGCTCGTCGCGAGCGTCCGGGCCATGCGGAACGAGGGCTACGACTTCGCCGACATCGCCCTCTACGTCGGTGGCGGCGTGCTCGCCGTGCTGCTGCTCTCCTTCGTCGCCGACATGTTCCGCGAGAAGTCGAAGCGGGCCGAACCGCCCGCCGAGCCCCCGGCCGCGTTCGACCCGATGGCGGGCGGATTCCCCGTACCGCCCCTGCCGGGACAGGAACTTCCACCGGTCCCGCGCCGCCGCTCGCGCCGTGAGCGGGAGCTGATTGTCAGTGGTGGGCCCGATACTCAGAGTGACCAATCTCTGGGCGGAACTACGGATGGAAAGGAGGCGTCCGATGGCTGAGGAACTCGAGCGTTCGATGGGTGAGGAACCCAAGGACACCAAGCCCGGTTTCCAGAACCCGGTGGCCGGCTTCGGCGTGACCTTCAAGGCCATGTTCAAGAAGCGGCTGACCGAGCAGTACCCGGAGCAGCAGAAGACCACGGCTCCGCGCTTCCACGGACGGCACCAGCTCAACCGCCATCCGGACGGCCTGGAGAAGTGCGTCGGCTGCGAACTGTGCGCGTGGGCCTGCCCCGCCGACGCCATCTATGTGGAGGGCGCGGACAACACCGACGAGGAGCGCTACTCCCCGGGCGAGCGGTACGGCCGCGTCTACCAGATCAACTACGCCCGCTGCATCCTGTGCGGCCTGTGCATCGAGGCGTGCCCCACGCGCGCGCTCACGATGACGAACGAGTTCGAGCTCGCCGACTCCAGCCGGGCCAACCTCATCTACACCAAGGAGCAACTGCTCGCCGGTCTGGAGGAGGGCATGGTCGACACGCCCCACGCCATCTACCCGGGGACGGACGAACAGGACTACTACCGGGGCCTGGTCACCGAGGCCGCGCCCGGTACGGAGCAGCAGGTCGCCCACTCCAAGGGCGAGGTCGTCCAGGAGGCCGACTCGACCTTCGGCGGGACCGAACCGGCGTCGGGGAAGGTGATCGGCCGATGACCGCCCAGCTCGCCGCCTACTCCACCTCCACTGGAGAGGCCGTCCAGTTCTGGATCCTCGGCACCGTCGCGGTGATCGGCGCCCTGTGCACCATCCTCATGAAGAGGGCCGTGCACAGCGCGCTCTGCCTCGCCGGGACCATGATCATCCTGGCGGTGTTCTACCTCGCCAACGGCGCCTATTTCCTGGGCGTCGTGCAGATCGTCGTCTACACCGGCGCGATCATGATGCTGTTCCTGTTCGTGGTGATGCTCGTCGGCGTCACCGCGGCGGACTCCCTGAAGGAGACCATCAAGGGCCAGCGCTGGCTGGCCCTGCTGTGCGGGCTCGGCTTCGGCGTCCTGCTGATCGCCGGGATCGGCAACGCCTCCCTCAGAGAGTTCAACGGCATCGGCCAGGCGAACGCGGGCGGAAACGTGGAGGGCATCGCCGCCCTCATCTTCACCAAGTACGTCTTCGCGTTCGAGATCACCGGCGCCCTGCTCATCACGGCCGCCGTCGGCGCCATGGTGCTCACCCACCGCGAGCGCACCGAACGGGCCAAGACGCAGCGCGAACTCGCCGAGGAACGCGTCCGTTCGGGCAAGCAGCTGCCGCCCCTGCCGGCGCCCGGTGTCTACGCCCGGCACAACGCGGTCGACATCGCGGGCCTGCTGCCCGACGGCACCCCCTCCGACCTCACCGTCAGCAAGACGCTGCGCGAGCGGGGCCAGATCCGGGACGTGTCGCAGGAGGCGCTCAACGACCTGCGGGCCCTGGAGCAGCGTGCCGAGGAGCGCCTGGGGCGGAAGGCCATCGAGCCGGCCACGTTCAAGCGGCCCGAGGAGGCGTCGAAGTGAACCCCGTCAACTACCTCTACCTCGCGGCCCTGTTGTTCACGATCGGCGCCACCGGCGTGCTGATCAGGCGCAACGCGATCGTCGTGTTCATGTGCATCGAGCTCATGCTCAACGCCTGCAACCTCGCGTTCGTCGCCTTCTCCCGCATGCACGGCAACCTCGACGGCCAGATCATCGCCTTCTTCACGATGGTCGTCGCCGCCGCGGAGGTCGTGGTCGGGCTCGCGATCATCGTGTCCCTGTTCCGCGCCCGCCACTCGGCCTCGGTCGACGACGCCAGCCTGATGAAGCTGTAAGGGGTCGGAAGAATCGTGGAGAACCTGATTGCGCTGCTGGTGGCGGCGCCCCTGCTCGGAGCGGCGGTCCTGCTGTGCGGCGGACGCCGGCTGGACGCCGTCGGCCACTGGATCGGCACGCTGCTCGCGGCCGTCTCCTTCGTGCTCGGCCTGGTCCTGTTCACCGACATGCTCGGCCAGGACGCCGAACACCGCGTCATGGCCCAGCACCTGTTCAGCTGGATCCCGGTCGAGGGCTTCCAGGCGGACGTCGCCTTCCAGCTCGACCAGCTGTCCATGACGTTCGTGCTGCTGATCACGGGCGTCGGATCGCTGATCCACCTGTACTCCGTCGGGTACATGGAGCACGACGAGCGGCGCCGCCGCTTCTTCGGGTACCTGAACCTGTTCCTCGCGGCGATGCTGCTGCTGGTCCTCGCCGACAACTACCTGCTGCTGTACGTCGGCTGGGAGGGCGTCGGCCTCGCCTCCTACCTGCTGATCGGCTTCTGGCAGCACAAGCCCAGCGCCGCCACGGCCGCGAAGAAGGCCTTCCTGGTCAACCGCGTCGGCGACATGGGCCTGTCCATCGCGATCATGCTGATGTTCCTCTGGTTCGGCACCTTCGCCTTCGGGCCGGTGCTCGGCAGCCACGAGGAGGCCGGGCTCGCCGGCGCAGCCGGTGAGGACAAGCTCACCGCGATCGCCCTGATGCTGCTGCTCGCCGCCTGCGGAAAGTCCGCCCAGGTGCCGCTCCAGTCCTGGCTCGGGGACGCGATGGAGGGCCCGACCCCGGTCTCGGCCCTCATCCACGCCGCGACGATGGTGACGGCGGGCGTCTACCTGATCGTCCGCTCCGGGGCCGTGTTCAACGGCGCACCGGACGCGCAGCTGGTCGTCACCATCGTCGGTGCCGTCACGCTCCTCTTCGGTGCGATCGTCGGTTGCGCGAAGGACGACATCAAGAAGGCCCTGGCCGGCTCGACCATGTCCCAGATCGGCTACATGATCCTCGCCGCGGGCCTCGGCCCCATCGGCTACGTCTTCGCGATCATGCACCTGGTGACGCACGGCTTCTTCAAGGCCGGGCTGTTCCTCGGCGCCGGTTCGGTCATGCACGGCATGAACGACGAGGTGGACATGAGGAGGTACGGCGGCCTGCGGAAGTACATGCCGGTCACCTTCGTCACCTTCGGCCTCGGCTACCTCGCGATCATCGGATTCCCGGGCCTGTCGGGCTTCTTCTCCAAGGACAAGATCATCGAGGCGGCGTTCGCCAAGGGCGGTACCGAGGGCTGGATCCTCGGCGCCTGCGCCCTGCTCGGCGCGGCCATCACCGCGTACTACATGACGCGCGTGATGCTGATGACGTTCTTCGGCGAGGAGCGCTGGCGCAACGCCCCGACGCCGTCCCCGGCCCAGCCGGACGTGGAGCCCGCCGCCGAGACGCGCGGCGAGTACACCCCGCCGCACCCGCACGAGTCGCCCAAGGTCATGACGATCCCCATGATCGTGCTGGCCGTCGGGTCGGTGGCGGGCGGTGCATTCTTCAGCATCGGCGACCGCTTCCTGCACTGGCTGGAGCCGATCACCGGCCACGACCACGGCAACCCGCCGGTCAGCGCCCTCACGGTCACGCTGTCCACGGTCGCCGTGATGGTCATCGGCGTCGCCGCCGCCTGGGCGCAGTACGGCCGCCGCCCGGTCCCGGCCGTCGCCCCGCGCGGCTCGCTGCTCACCCGGGCCGCCCGGCGCGACCTGCTCCAGGACGACTTCAACCACGTCGTCCTGGTCCGCGGCGGCGAGCACCTCACGCGGTCCCTGGTCTACGTCGACCACACCCTGGTCGACGGCGTCGTCAACGGCACGGCGGCCTCGGTCGGCGGCCTCTCCGGGCGGATGCGCAGGCTGCAGAACGGCTTCGCCCGCTCCTACGCGGTCTCGATGTTCGGCGGCGCGGCGGTCATCGTCGCCGCGACCCTGCTGATGAGGGCGGTCTGATACCGATGTCCTTTCCTCTGCTGACAGTGACAGCGGCGCTCCCGGCCGTCGGGGCGATCGCCACGGCCGCCGTACCGGCCGCGCGGCGCACCGCCGCCAAGTGGCTGGCGCTGCTCGTCTCGCTCGCCACGCTGGTCCTGGCGATCGTCATCGCCGTGCGCTTCGACCCGGGCGGCGAGCGCTACCAGCTCACCGAGTCCCACGCCTGGATCGCGGACTTCGGCGTCCGCTACGAACTGGGCGTGGACGGCATCGCGGTGGCGCTGATCGCGCTGACCGCCCTGCTGATCCCGTTCATCATCCTCGCGGGCTGGCACGACGCCGACCCGCTGGAGACCGGCAGCAAGCGGTGGCGGCCCACGCAGGGCTTCTTCGCCCTGATCCTGGCCGTCGAGGCGATGGTGATCCTCTCCTTCGAGGCCACCGACGTCTTCCTCTTCTACATCTTCTTCGAAGCCATGCTGATCCCGATGTACTTCCTCATCGGCGGCTTCGGGGACCGTGCCCACGAGCACGGCGAGAAGGCGGCGGCGACGCAACGGTCGTACGCGGCGGTGAAGTTCCTCCTCTACAACCTGGTCGGCGGCCTGATCATGCTGGCCGCGGTGATCGGCCTGTACGTGGTCGCCGGGAACTTCTCGCTCACCGAGATCGCCGAGGCCCGGGCCAACGGCTCGCTGGAGATGGCGGCCAGCACCGAACGCTGGCTGTTCCTCGGCTTCTTCTTCGCCTTCGCGGTGAAGGCGCCGCTGTGGCCGCTGCACACCTGGCTGCCCAACGCGATGCAGGAGTCGACCGCCCCGGTCGCCGTGCTCATCACGGCGGTCGTCGACAAGGTCGGCACCTTCGCGATGCTCCGCTTCTGCCTCCAGCTCTTCCCGGAGGCCAGCAAGTGGGCCACGCCCGCGATCCTCGTCCTCGCCCTGATCAGCATCATCTACGGGGCGCTGCTCGCGGTCGGCCAGCGCGACATCAAGCGCCTGATCGCCTACGCGTCGATCTCCCACTTCGGCTTCATCATCATGGGCATCTTCGCGATGACCAGCCAGGGCCAGTCCGGGGCGACGCTCTACATGGTCAACCACGGCATCTCGACCGCCGCGCTGATGCTGATCGCGGGCTTCCTGATCTCCCGGCGCGGCTCGCGGCTCATCGCCGACTACGGCGGAGTGCAGAAGGTCGCACCGGTGCTCGCCGGCACGTTCCTGATCGGCAGCCTCGCGACCCTGTCCCTGCCCGGACTGGCGCCGTTCGTGAGCGAGTTCCTGGTCCTGGTCGGCACGTTCACGCGCTACCCGGTGATCGGCATCATCGCCACCTTCGGCATCGTCCTCGCCGCCCTCTACACCCTCGTCCTCTACCAGCGGACGATGACGGGCCCGGTGAAACCGGAGGTCAGCGCGATGCCTGATCTCAGGGTGCGGGAACTCGTGGTGGTCGCGCCGCTGGTCGTACTGCTGATCTTCCTGGGCGTCTACCCGAAGCCCGTCACGGACATCGTCGACCCGGCGGTCAAGCAGACCATGTCCGACGTACAGAAGAAGGACCCCCAGCCCGAGGTGGAGGCGGCCAAGTGAGCGCATCAGCCGTCCACAGCCTGTGGACAACCGCGGTCGAACCGATCACCAAGATCGACGCGCCGACGTTCGAGTACGGACAGATGGCGCCCACCCTGATCATCGTCGGAGCGGCGATCATCGGGATCCTGATCGAGGCGTTCGTCCCACGCAAGTCGCGTTACTACGTCCAGATGTTCGTGTCCGTCGTGGCACTCGTGGCCGCCTTCGCCGCGGTCGTCGCCCTCGCGGCCGACGGGTACGGCACGACCAAGGCGCGCATCGCGGCGATGGGCGCGATCGCCGTCGACGGACCGGCCCTCTTCCTCCAGGGCACCATCCTGCTGGCTGCCCTGGTCGGCCTGTTCACCTTCGCCGAGCGGCGGCTGGACCCGGTGGTGCACGGCAACCGGGTCGACTCCTTCGCCGCGCAGGCCGCGTCCGTGCCGGGCAGCGAGAGCGAGAAGGCCGCGGTCAAGGCCGGGTTCACCACCACCGAGGTCTTCCCGTTGCTGCTGTTCGCCGTCGCCGGCATGCTGATCTTCCCGGCGGCCAACGACCTGCTGACGCTGTTCGTGGCGCTGGAGGTCTTCTCCCTCCCGCTGTACCTGCTGTGCGCCCTGGCCCGCCGCAAGCGGCTCATGTCGCAGGAGGCGGCCGTCAAGTACTTCCTGCTCGGCGCCTTCGCCTCCGCGTTCACCCTGTTCGGCATCGCGATGCTCTACGGCTACGCGGGCTCGATGTCGTACGCGACGATCGCGCAGGTCGTCGAGGGCACGGTCCAGGACGTCAACCCGGCGCTCGCCGACACCATGGGCAACGACGCGCTGCTGCTCGTCGGCGCGGCGCTGCTGGTGATGGGCCTGCTGTTCAAGGTGGGCGCGGTGCCGTTCCACATGTGGACGCCGGACGTGTACCAGGGCGCGCCGACCCCGGTGACCGGGTTCATGGCGGCGGCGACGAAGGTGGCGGCGTTCGGCGCGCTGCTGCGGGTGCTGTACGTCGTCCTGCCGGGCCTGCGCTGGGACTGGCGGCCGGTCATGTGGGCCGTGGCCATCGTCACCATGCTGGGCGGTGCGATCGTCGCGATCACGCAGACCGACATCAAGCGGCTGCTGGCGTACTCGTCGATCGCGCACGCCGGGTTCATCCTCGCGGGTGTCATCGCGACCACGCCGGACGGTGTGTCGTCGGTGCTGTTCTACCTGGCCGCGTACTCGTTCGTGACGATCGGCGCCTTCGCGGTGGTCACGCTCGTGCGCGATGCGGGCGGTGAGGCGACGCACCTGTCCAAGTGGGCGGGGCTGGGGCGCCGGTCTCCGCTGGTGGCTGCCGTGTTCGCGGTGTTCCTGCTGGCCTTCGCGGGCATTCCGCTGACCTCCGGCTTCGCCGGGAAGTTCGCCGTGTTCAAGGCGGCGGCGGAGGGCGGTGCGGCCCCGCTCGTCGTGATCGGTGTGATCTCGTCGGCGATCGCGGCGTTCTTCTACATCCGCGTCATCGTGCTGATGTTCTTCAGCGAGCCGCGGCCCGAGGGCCCGACAGTGGCCGTGCCGTCGCCGCTGACGATCACGGCGATCGGGGTGGGCGTGGCGGTCACGCTGGTGCTCGGTGTGGCGCCGCAGTACTTCCTGGACCTGGCGGGGCAGGCGGGCGTGTTCGTCCGCTGACACCCCCTGGGCGGTACGCGCGAGCGGGACCCGGTCTCCTTCGGGAGCCGGGTCCCGCTCGCGCGTGAGCCCTCAGGGACGCGGGCGGGTCACGGGCACGTCACCCTGGGGTTCCAGGGGTAGAAGACGCCCCGGGGGTTGTCCTTGTAGATCCAGGCGTGCAGCGTGTAGACGACGCCCAGCCCGGGGATCTCCTCCGGCCCGTCGAACTTCTGGTCGCCGAACATGACCGGACGGTCCCAGTCCGTCTTCACGTTCTGGTCGGCGTCACGGACGATCCACTCCACGGCTCCGAGGCGCTTCTTGCCCTTCTTGTCCTTGTGGTAGGCGAGTCCGGCGGGCTGGGCCGGGTCGGTGGAGTTGATGAGCTGCTGCTTGACGTAGTGGTAGCCCATGCCGCCTTCCCCGAGGAGAGCGACGCAGGCGTTGTTCCGCAAGTAGTCGTCCTTGATCGCGCGCTTCAGGTTCCGGTACTTGGACGTCGCGGCGTAGGTCCGGTCGAGCTCGTTCTCCGGCCCGGGGTCCTTCCAGGTGGCGTGTGCGGGGACCGCGGCGAGTGAGAGCGCGGTCGTCAGGGCGAGAGCGCAGGCGGCCTTGAGGGGTGACATGTCGTGTCGCTCCTTGCGGGAGGGGCGCCAGGAAGGAGGCGCCCGTCGAGGGGGCGCCGAGGCGCCCGATCAGGGGTTGCGGGCCTCCCCCGTCCCGCGTGAGCAGCATCGCCCGGCCCGTGGGGGCGTGCCAGGCGAGCCGTCCATTGAGCTGAGTCGAACGCCCGTGTGGGCCTGTCGCATCCACCGGGTGGGACCTGTGGATAACTCCGGGGCTGTCGGTGCGGGCGCCTATGGTGGACGCAGTGGTCGAGGCGCGACGCACGGGGGGACGGAACGATGGGCGCTACGGGCGGGACGGGTGTGATGACGGAACTGGACGCGGTGACCGGAACGGGGGCCGGGACGGGTGCGGGCGGTGGCCCCGCCGGGCCGCTGGGCGCCGACGCGAGCGAGGCGCTGGCCGCGCTGCACCGGGTCTTCGGCTACGACGCCTTCCGCGGCGAGCAGGAAGCCGTCATCGACCATGTGGTCGCGGGCGGCGACGCCGTGGTGCTCATGCCGACCGGTGGCGGCAAGTCGCTGTGCTACCAGATCCCGTCCCTGGTCCGGCCCGGTACGGGCGTGGTCGTCTCGCCGCTCATCGCCCTCATGCAGGACCAGGTGGACGCGCTGCGGGCGCTGGGCGTGCGCGCCGGGTTCGTGAACTCCACGCAGGACTTCGACGAGCGGCGGGTGGTGGAGGCCGAGTTCCTCGCCGGCGAGCTGGACCTGCTGTACCTGGCGCCGGAGCGGCTGCGGCTGGAGAGCACGCTCGATCTGCTCTCGCGCGGCAAGATCTCCGTCTTCGCGATCGACGAGGCGCACTGCGTCTCCCAGTGGGGCCACGACTTCCGGCCCGACTACCTCGCGCTGTCCCTGCTCGGCGAGCGCTGGCCGGACGTGCCGCGGATCGCCCTCACGGCGACGGCCACGCGCGCGACACACCAGGAGATCACCGAGCGGCTGAACATGCCGACGGCCCGCCACTTCGTGGCGAGCTTCGACCGGCCCAACATCCAGTACCGGATCGTGCCGAAGGCCGACCCGAAGAAGCAGCTGCTGGCCTTCCTGCGCGAGGAGCACGCGGGCGACGCGGGCATCGTCTACTGCCTGTCGCGCAACTCCGTCGACAAGACCGCCGAGTTCCTCAGCCGCAACGGCATCGAGGCGGTGCCCTACCACGCGGGCCTGGACGCGGGCACCCGCGCGGCCCACCAGTCCCGCTTCCTGCGGGAGGACGGCCTGGTCGTGGTGGCGACCATCGCCTTCGGCATGGGCATCGACAAGCCGGACGTCCGCTTCGTCGCCCACCTCGACCTGCCCAAGTCGGTCGAGGGCTACTACCAGGAGACGGGCCGGGCCGGCCGGGACGGGCTGCCGTCGACGGCCTGGATGGCCTACGGGCTGAACGACGTCATACAGCAGCGCAAGCTGATCCAGTCCGGGGAGGGCGACGAGGCCTTCCGGCGCCGGGCCCAGGCCCACCTGGACGCGATGCTGGCGCTGTGCGAGACGGCGCAGTGCCGCCGGGGCCAGCTCCTCGCCTACTTCGGCCAGGACCCGGACCCGGCCGGCTGCGGCAACTGCGACACCTGCCTGACCCCGCCGGAGACCTGGGACGGCACGGTCGCGGCGCAGAAGGTGCTGTCGACGGTGGTACGGCTCCAGCGGGAGCGGGGGCAGAAGTTCGGCGCGGTGCAGATCGTCGACATCCTGCTGGGCAAGCGGACCGGCAAGGTCATCCAGTTCGACCACGACCAGCTGTCGGTGTTCGGCATCGGCGACGACCTGACCGAGGGCGAATGGCGGGGCGTCATCCGGCAGTTGCTGGCCCAGGGGCTGCTCGCCGTGGAGGGCGAGTACGGCACGCTCGTGCTGACGGAGGCCAGCGGGTCGGTGCTGCGGCGGGAGCGTGAGGTGCCGCTGCGCAAGGAGCCGAAGAAGCCGGTGACCTCCCGGTCGGGCTCCTCGTCGTCCTCCGGCTCCGGGCGGAGCGAGCGCAAGGCCAGGACGGCCGCGGCCGAGCTGCCCGAGGAACTGCTGCCGGCTTTCGAGGCCCTGCGCGCCTGGCGCGCCGAGCAGGCCCGCGAGCAGGGCGTCCCGGCGTACGTCATCTTCCACGACGCCACGCTGAGGGAGATCGCCACGGTGTGGCCGGCGTCGGTGACCGAACTCGGTGGGATCAGCGGGGTCGGCGAGAAGAAGCTCGCGACGTACGGGGAGGGCGTGCTGGAGGTGCTCGCGTCCCTGGGCGGGCCGCCCGGCTCGACTCCGGCGGCCGACTCGGCTCCGACCACCGGCTCAACTCCGGGCCAGGCACCCGGCCAGGACACGGGCGGACCGGACGACTGGCCGGAGCTGGACGCCGAGCCGGAGCCCGAGGACTGGATATAGGGCCGGGCTCGCCCTGGGGGGCGTCGGGCCCGTAGGGGGATCCGCCAACGGCTCCTGAGCTGGTCCGGCTTGACCAGCCGGTGTGGCTAGGGCCCAGCCGGTGTGGCCATGGCCCAGCTGGTCCGGCGATGGTCCAGCTGGTGTGGCTAGATCCAGCCGGTGTGGCCCATCGTCCAGCCGGTCCGGCGATGGTCCAGCCGGTGTGCCTGGATCCAGCCGGTCCGGCCCATGGCCCAGCCGGTCCGGCGATGGTCCAGCCGGTGTGCCTGGATCCAGCCGGTCCGGCCCATGGCCCAGCCGGTCTGGCAATGGCCCAGCCGGTGTGGCTAGACCCAGCCGACCCGGCCCGTGGTCCAGCCGGTCCGGCCCACGGCCCAGCCGGTCCGGCATGGCCCGAACGGTCCGGCTAAGACAGCGCCGTCAGTCCCGGTGCGAACGCGATCAGCAGGGGCAGCAGCGGCACCAGCGCGGCCGTCGTGGTCGTCAGAGCCCGGTGCCGGCGGCCCAGCCGGGGCGGCGGCTCCAGGAGGCGGTCGACCCGCTCGCCCAGCAGGCGGTGGCTGGAGGCGCAGGACAGGACGCCCCGGTGCTGGTTGAGCTCGATCAGGGCCAGGGCGGTGGTCAGGTGGCCGCAGCGGCGGGAGGCCGTGTCGTCGGCGGCGAGTTCGACCAGGCGGTGGGTCTGGTCGCAGAAGTGGGCGAACAGCGGGATGCGGGGGAATCCGGTGGCCAGGGCGGTGGACAGGTGCAGCAGCCAGTCGTGGCGGGCGCGGGCGTGGCCGCGCTCGTGGGTGAGGACGGCGTCCAGCTGGTGGCCGGTGAGGCGGTGCAGGGCACCGGTGGTGACGATCAGCTGCGGCGGGTTGCCGGGCATCCACCAGGCGTCGGGGTACTCGTCCTCCAGGACCAGGAGCGGTCCCCGGGCGGCGGGCAGGCCGGCCGGCAGGTCGGGGGCGCGTTCGCGCAGGTGGGCGCGGGCCTGGGCGCGGCGCCTGCGGGCCTCGACGAGTTCCCGCGCGAGCATCGCGGTCGTCCAGGCGGCGCCGCAGGCCAGCAGCAGGGTGAGGGCGGCGGCCCACGGCGGGGCGGTGGACAGGTCGTACGCCGCGGTCACGGCGGGCGGAGCGGGGGCGAAGAGCTGGGCGCGGACGGTGCCGAAGACGGCGGCGGCACCCAGGGAGAGCGCCGTCACGCAGCACAGCAGGACCGTGGCGACCAGGCACTGCCACACCCACAGCGCCACCACCGGTTCCCGCTCGGGCCAGGTGGCCCGGGTCAGCGCACGGGGCACGGGTACGGCGGCCGTCACGGCCACGACGCTCAGCAGGAGCAGGCAGACGGTCATTGCCACGGGCTCCGGTTCCTGGTCGGAAGAGGGGCGGCTACGAGTCGTGCGGGGGAGGGCGGTCGCAGCGCGCACCGGCGGCACGACTGCCGTGCTGACCGGTGACGCGGCTGCGGTGCGCACCGATGACGCGGCTGCTGTGCGCACCGGTGACCGCGGCGAGCGCGGCGAAGGTGCCGGGTACCGCGCGCGTGCGGGCACACCGCCCGACGCCCAGTATGACGGTCCGGGCGGTGTGAGTCAGGGGGCGAACGCCATCGGAAGGGCCGGGAGGGGCGACTGCCGGCCAGACCCCGGCCGGGGAGGAGCGTCGGGTCGTCCCCTCCACCCGGGTATCCCGTACGGAACCGGGGCGGGCATCCCGTCCGGAACCGGCCCGGGCATCCCGTCCGGAACCGGGGTGGGCTCACGCCGCTCCCGGCACCACCCGGCCCGTCACCTCGCCCAGCCCCACCGGCACGCCGTCCGGCCCGGGGGCCCAGGCCGAGAGGGTCACCACGTCGCCGTCCTCCAGGAACGTCCGCTTGCCGTCGGGGAGTTCGAGCGGGTCGCGGCCGTTCCAGGTCAGTTCCAGCAGGGAGCCGCGCTCCCGGTCGGCCGGGCCGCTCACCGTGCCGGAGCCGTACAGGTCGCCGGTGCGCAGGGAGGCGCCGTTCACGGTCATGTGGGCCAACTGCTGAGCGGCCGTCCAGTACATGGTGGAGAAGGGCGGCTCGGAGACGACGTGGCCGTTGACGGCGACGCTGATCCGCAGGTCGTAGCCGCCGGGTTCCTCGTCGCCGTCGTCGAGGTAGGGCAGCAGCTCGTGCGTCCGGGCCGGCGGGGCCACCCGGGACTCCTCCAGGGCGTCCAGCGGGGTGATCCACGCCGACACCGACGTGGCGAAGGACTTCCCGAGGAACGGGCCGAGGGGGACGTACTCCCAGGCCTGGATGTCACGGGCGGACCAGTCGTTCAGCAGGCACAGCCCGAAGACGTGCTCGGGGAAGTCGGCGAGGGCCACCGGCTCGCCCATCCGGGACGGCACGCCGACGACGAAGCCGACCTCCGCCTCGATGTCCAGGCGTACGGACGGGCCGAAGACGGGAGCGGCGTCGGTGGGCGCCTTGCGCTGGCCCGAGGGGCGCACGACGTCCGTGCCCGAGACGACGACCGTGCCGGAGCGGCCGTGATAACCGATCGGCAGGTGCTTCCAGTTGGGCGTGAGGGAGTCGTCGGCGTCGGGGCGGAAGATCCGGCCGACGTTCCGGGCGTGGTTCTCGGAGGCGTAGAAGTCGACGTAGTCCGCGACCTCGAACGGCAGGTGCAGGGTCACGGCGGACAGGGGGTGGAACAGCGGCTCGACGGTCTCGCGGTGGGACGGCACGGTCACCCAGGCGGTCAGCGCCCGGCGCACGTCCGACCAGGCCGTGCGGCCCGCGGCCAGCAGCGGGTTGAGGGTCGGCCGGGCGAGCAGGGAGGCGTACGGGGAGCCGAGGGCGTGGGCCGCCGCACCGGCGTCCAGGACGTGGTCGCCGAGCCGGACGCCCACCGTCCGGTGGGACGAGCCGGGGAGGGAGAACACGCCGTACGGCAGGTTGTGCGGACCGAAGGGATCGCCCTCGGGGACATCGAAGGGGGGCATCGGGTGCTGCCTCGCTTTCGGGTGTGCCATGTCGTCGCCACGTGTTCGTGGTCGTGCCACACGTTACGGGTGACGTGGCGGTTCCGGGCAGAGTCCGAGGAGGCGGAGACGGGCGGACGGGGCTGGTGGGCCCGGGTACGAGGGGGCGGGCCGGCTCGTCGCCGTCCGGCGCGGCGGACGGGGCGTCACATGCGTACGTGCCGGAAGTTATCCACAGGACGCGACGCAATCTTGACGGAGCGGTGCGAACGGGGCGACTCTGGGCGGGTGCCGGAAGGCCTCGGGGAGGGGGCGTTCCTACGGCACACCAGGGGGGCGGATGGCCATTGGGGAGGCCGGTCCGGGTTCGGCGCGGCGTGGTTCCCAGCCGAAGCGGCTGGAAGAGGCCATGCGCGTCCGGCTCGGCCGGGAATGTGTGTACGTACCGTCGTGCCGTCTCGGGCTGTACGTGGCGTTGCGCCACTGGTGCCCGCCGGGCGGCCGGGTGCTGATGTCGCCGGTCAACGACGACGTGATCTTCTTCGTCGTGCTCGCGGCCGGACTGCGGCCGGTGCAGGCGCCGTTGAATCCGCTCGATGCGTCCATCGACATCGATGCCGTGCCCGAGGAGGTGTGGGGCTCGGTGTCGGCCGTGCTCACGACGAACCTGTACGGGAACCCGGACCCGGCGCCGCGCCTGAGGCAGAAGTGCGACGCGCTGGGCATCCCGCTGTTCGAGGACGCGGCGCACGCCATCGGCAGCCGGGCGGGGGACCGGCCGGTCGGGGCGTGGGGCGATGCCTCCGTGTTCAGCCTGTCCAAGCACGTGGGCGCCAAGGCCGGCGGCATGCTGTCCCTCGCCGATCCGGGGCTGCGCGACGCGGTGGAGAAGACCTGCGCGGGGCTGCTCACTCCCCGCCGACTGAGCTCCGAACTCGCCTACGCGGTCCGGCCGTTCGCGGAGGCGGCGGTGCGCGGGCTGCGGCTGCGGCGTGCCGCCTGGGCGGCTGTCCGGCTGCTGGGGCTGGCGGACCGCGAGGAGATCAGGATGCCGCTGCGCCCCGACGACCTCGCGCGGGCCGCCCACCGGGCACCCGGGCTCGACGCCCACCACCCGTGGGTGCGTGTCGACATGCACGACTACCGCCTGGAGTCCGGCCCGCTGCGGCTGCGGCGCATCGGACACAAGCTCGACGGGCTGGACGACGTGCTGGATGCCTGCCGGGCGGGCACGGAGCTGCTGCTGTCCACGCCCTGGGCCAAGCCGCGCGACGCCTACGGGACGCAGCCGCTGTTCCGCGTCCCGCTGTTCGTGGCGGACCGGGACGTGGCGATGGCGGCCCTGGCGCGGCGGGGCGTGGTCGTCGGCTACCTCTACGACCCGCCGCTGGACGACTACGCGGGTGCGGAGTTCACCGACCCCTCACCGGCCCCGGAGGCGGCCCGCTGGTTCGCGCGGCACGCGCTGCCCGTGGACCCGCTGCGGGCGCGGACGGTCGTCGAGGTGCTGGAGCGGTCCGGGGCCCGACCGGTCGAAGCCCCGGGAGAGCCGTCCGGGAGCAGGCCGACACGGGGAGGGCCGGGTCAGTCCCGTGACTGAGATCCAGGTGCACGAGCCCGCCGCCGCGCGCGCCGAGGGCGGCGGACCGAAACCTGCCGGCGGCGGGCACGGCCACGACTCGCTGTTCAAGAACGCCTACTTCCTCATGCTCAGCACCGGCGTGTCCGCCGTGTTGGGCCTGGGTTTCTGGCTGGTGGCCGCCCGCTACTACTCGGAGGAGGCCGTCGGCCAGGGCTCCGCTGCCATCGCCGCGATGCGGCTGCTCGCCAGCATCACCGCGACGACGATGATCGGGGCCGTCGTCCGTTTCGTGCCGCGCGCGGGACGGGAGACCGGGCGTCTGGTGTGGGGCACGTACGTGGCGAGTTCGCTGGTCGTGGCGCTCGCCGCGGCCGTCTTCCTGCTCACGCTCGACGCGTGGGGGGCGTCGTACGCGCCGCTGGGCACGCCCATGGCGGGGGCGGTGTTCGTCGCGGCGTGCGTGGCCTGGGCGCTGCTCACCCTCCAGGACGGGGTGCTCACCGGGCTGCGCAAGGCGGAGTGGGTCCCGGCGGGGAACGCGGTGTTCTCGGTCGGGAAGCTGGCCCTGCTGGCCGTCTTCGCCGGCACGCTGCCCGTCCTCGGCATCTTCGTGTCCTGGGCGGTGGCGATCGCCTTCTCCACCCTGCCGCTGGGCTGGCTGATCTTCCGCCGGCTCATCCCGCGCCAGGCGGCGGGCGACCGCGACAAGGACCCCCCGAAAGTCCGGGAGATGGGCCGCTTCCTGGCCGGGGACTCCCTGGGCGCCCTGTTCAGCCTGGCGATGATCAACCTGCTGCCGGTGATGGTCGCGGTCCGCTTCAGCGCCGCGGAGAACGGCTACTTCTACGTGGCGTACACGGTCGGCGGCACGATGGAGTTCATGGCCATCAACATGGCCTCCTCGCTCACCGCGCACGCCTCGCACGACCCGCGCCAGCTCGCCGACGGCGTCCGGGGCGCGCTGCGCCGCATGACGCTGCTGCTGGTCCCGGTCGTGCTGGTGCTGGTCCTCTTCGCCCCGTACATCCTCACGCCGTTCAGCCCGGACTACGCCGAGCACGGCTCGACGGTGCTGCGGCTGCTCGCCCTCGGCGCGCTGCCGCGGGTGGTGGTGGAGCTGTACATCGGCGTACTGCGCGTCCAGGGGCGCACGGGTGTGCTGGCCGCGCTCCAAGGAGCCATGTGCGCCCTGGTGCTGGGCTGTGCGGCCGTGCTGTTCACCCCGGCCGGGATCGCGGGCGCCGGCTGGGCGGTGCTGCTGAGCATGACGCTGATCGCCGTCGTCTCCACGGCCGGGCTGCGCGCGGCACTGCGCCCCCACGACAGCGCGCCCGCCGTCCGCACCACCGCCACCCCCTCCTACGGCACCCGCTGGGCGCGGCTGAACGCCACGGCCGGCTACGGCACGGCCTGGGCCCGCCGGGCCGCGTACCAGCCCAAGGACGGCGACGAGGACACGGTCACGCTGTTCATAGGGCGCCCCGGATACGAGCGTGAGGCGCTCCAGGCGGACACGCTGGCGCTGATCGTCCGCCCGCACCAGCCGGAGGCGGGGGAGAAGGGGACGGATGCCGAGGACGCAGTCGCCGCCGAGGCCATGGCGGACGCGGCCGGGGACCGGGACGGTTCGCGGGTGCGAGAGGGCACGCTCCTGCGCGAGGAACCGGCCGGGACCGACGACCGGACGCGGGAGCGGCGCCTGAGAGGTGCCCTGTGGAGCTTGCTCGGTGTCGCCACCGTCTTCTTCTGGGCGCCGCTGCGCGACCTGCCCTGGCTGGACGGCGCCACCGACACGGCACTGACAGGGCGTCAGCTGCTGGAGGGCCTGCCGGTGCCGTCGCTCACGGCGGGCGGCCTGCTGCTCGTGGTGTTCGTCGCCGCCGTCACGCTGTGCACCCGGCGCGACCCGTGGCTGCCCGGCACGGCGCTGTCCGCGGCCCTGCTCGCCCTGTACGCGGCACCGGTCGCCCTCGGGCGGGAACCGCGGCCGGTGGACGGGGCGTTGTACGAGAAGACGGCCGGCTTCCTCGCGGACGCACTGGGGCTCGACGGGCCCGAGCCGCTGCTGCGCTGGGCACCGCCGGTCTGCCTGCTGCTGTGCCTCGTACCGCTGTGGCCGCTGCTCGCGAGCGCGGGCGGACGGCTGTCGTGGCCGGGGCGCTGGGGGGTTCTGTATCTCGTCGCGGTCGGCGGCTGGGTGGGGCGTGAGGCGCTCGCACCGGTCGCGCCGCCCCTGCTCGCCGTACTCGCCGTACTCGTCCTGCTCCTGCCGCTCTTGCGCCGTGCCGCGTCGGCCCGGGGGCTGCCGCACCGCAGAGAACCGACCGGCCGGTCCAGCGACTGACCGCCCGGAGCCGAAAGAGCGCAAAGAGCCGAAAAGAGCCGAACCGCCAGGGGGGAACCGCCGTGCGTCCGCCAGTCACTCCACGGGAGAGATCCACGCCAGAACCCACACCCGCACAGGACGGCGCGGCCATGCCCGGCAACGACCCCGAGACCTCCAGCCAGTCCTCCAGCCCCTCCTCCTCGGAGTCGTCGAGCCCCGCCCATGAGCCCGTGACGGATCTGTCCGACCTGCCCCCCGTCTGGTCCGGGCGCCGCGCTCTGGCCTGGCCCGGCGTGCCGCTGCTCGTCGCACTGGCGCTCTGGGCGTACGCCATGCGGCACACCGACGTCTCGCGGCTCGACGACTACGGGCTGGTCACCGCGCTGCACCCGGCCTTCTGGGCCGGCCTGGTGGTGCTCACCGCCGGCTTCTGGTGCACGGTCCGCGATCCGCGCCGGCCGGGTGCCTGGGCGACGGCGTACGTCCTCGGGCTGCTGGTGATGGAGCGGGCCACGCAGGCCGTGCTCTACCCGACCCCGCTGTACGCCTGGGCGTGGAAGCACGAGGCGGTCATCGACCACCTGCTGACGGCCGGCGGTCTCCAGACGGCCGACCAGGTCGGCGACATGGCGGTCTACGACCAGTGGCCGGGCTTCTTCGCGGCCCAGGCCGCCCTGGTGCGGCTGCTGGGCGTGGAGTCGGCGGCGATGTTCATGGCCTGGTGGCCGCTGGTCTCCAGCCTGATGCTGCTGCTCCCGCTGCTGCTGATCTACCGCACCTTCACCGAGGACCGGCGGCTGATCTGGACCGCGGTCTGGCTCTTCTACGTCGCCAACTGGGTCGGGCAGGACTACTTCTCGCCCCAGTCCGTGGCGTACGCGCTGCACGTGGGCGTCCTGGCGGTGGTCCTGCGCCGCTTCGGCCGGTCCGCCGGGCGGCGCGGGCGGCCGCGGCAGGCCGTGTGGACGGTGGTGATCACCGTCATGATCACGGCGATCGTCATCTCCCACCAGCTCACCCCGGGCATGCTGGTCGTCTGCCTGATCGCCCTGTGCCTGAGCCGCCGCTACCGCGACTGGGTCCCGGTGGCCACCACGGTCGTGATCTTCCTGGCCTGGTGCGTCACGGCCGCGCTGCCCTTCCTGTCCGCGGCGATGCCGGACATGATCCGCTCCGTGGGCGACGTCGGCGCCAACGTCGAGACCGGCTACGGCGCCACCCCGACCGGCACCGGAGCGATCGCCACCTCCTGGGCCGCTCGGCTGCTGTCCGGCTCCGTCCTGCTGCTCGCGGCCGTCGGCGTCCTGCGCCAACGGGTGCTGCGCCACCGGGCCCGGCCCCTGCTGCTGGTCGCGGCGGCCCCGCTGCCGATGTTCGCGGCGAGCAGCTACGGCAGCGAGATGATCTTCCGGGTGCTGCTGTTCATGCTGCCCGGCGCCGCCTTCTTCGCCGCCGCCGCGATCCTGCCCAAGGTCCGCACGCTGGCCGCCGACGCCGCCGCGCAGGAGGCCGGCGGCCGGCAGGCCGCGCCCGCGAAGGGCCGCTGGCGGCGGCTGGGCGCGTGGGTGCCGCCGGCCGCCCTGCTCCTCGGCACGCTGGCGTTCGTGCCGAGCTACTCGGGCAAGGACCGGATCAACTACTTCCCGCCGCAGGAGGTGGCCCTCGTACGGCAGCTCTTCGACCAGGCGCCCGAGGGCTCGCTCGTCGTGGCGGCCAACCGCAACTACCCGCACGCGTACGCCTCCTACTGGAGCATCGACCACTACTGGTTCCTGGACGACGCCCGCAGCCACGTCGACCGGATCGTGCGTGACCCGGCCGCCACCCTCGCCCGTGACATGGCCGGGGTGGAGCGGCCCGCCCGGGCCTACTTCCTGCTCACGCAGGGGCAGTTGGCCAACTCCGAGATGAACGGACAGCTCACCGGGGCGCAGCTGGACCGCATCCGGACGTCCGTCGACGCCTCGCCCCGGTTCCGGCTCGTGGCGGAGAACAGCGCCGGATGGCTCTACGAACTGAAGCAGCCGCGGGGGGCGGAGCGATGACACCACAGGAACTCGTGGTCCGGATGCTGCCGCCGTTCGGCGGCTGGCTGGCGCTCGCCGCGCTCGCCCTGCCCGGCGGATCGCCGCTGCGGGGCGCCGCGGTCGCGCTCTTCCTGGCGGCGGGCCCGGGCGCGGCCATGGTCAGAGTCTGCGCCCCCGCGCTGGGAGCACGGCCCGCCGAAGGGCCCGTCGAGCGCCGGGACCCGGACTTCGCCCGCCACTCCGACCTGCTGGAGCGGCTGATGCTGACGCTGTTCCTGAGCATCGGCGCCGTGATGCTCGTCGCCACCGTGCTGATCGCCACGCACACCTTCAGCGCACAGCGAGTACTGCTGACGCTGACGCTGCTGACCACGCTCGCCGCGTTCTGTCCGCCGCTGCGCGCCTCCCCGCCGCCCAGGACGACGCCGAGGACACCGAAGGGTTCTGCTCAGTGAGGTTCAACCGTCCCCACCGTCCCTTTCGCCGCGACCCCGTCACGACCGGACAGCACCGCAGGAAGCCACCCGGAGAACAGCAGCGGGCCGCCGGCCCCTTCGCATCGAGCCGGCGCCGCCTGCTGATCACGTCCGCCACGGTCGTCAGCGCGGTCCTGGTCGCCGTACTCGCCCTCCGGGACGCCTCAGGACCGGAACAGGGAGCCGCCGGGGCCGACGCGGACTGCCGCCCCACGGCGCTCCTGGAACCGCCCTGCGGCGCCTGGTTCGGCGCGTTCGTGCCGCACGAGCGGGACGACCTGCCCGAGAAGGTGCGCGCCTACGAGAAACGCGTGGGCCGCGCACTCGACATCGTGTACACGTACCACGACATGTCCCTGCCCGAGGGCACCCGCAGGGAGGGCCAGCTGCTCACCCCGGAGGAGCAGCGCGTCGGCCGGGACCACCTGCTGCTGCTGTCCTGGGAGAGCAAGTGGTGGGGCGGCACGAAGAAGCAGCAGCCGACCTGGAAGCAGATCGCGGCCGGCGAGCTGGACGAGAAGGTCATCGACGTCCAGGCCCGGCGCATCAAGGACTACGGCAAGAAGGTGTTCCTCTCCTTCGACCTGGAGATGGACACCCGCACCCCGGCCAACGGCACGCCCGCCGACTTCGTGAAGGCGTACCGGCACATCCACGACCGGTTCCGCGAGCTGGGCGTCGACAACGTGGTGTGGACGTGGATCACCACCGGGTACCTCGACCACGCCGACGTGATCAAGCGGATGTATCCCGGCGACGAGTACGTCGACTGGGTCGGCTACAACCAGTACAACTACTACCGCTGTCACGACGCGGGCTGGCTCACCTTCGCGCAGACCCAGAACGCCACGCACGACTGGATCCGCCAGAACATCTCCGACGACAAGCCGCTGATGCTCTCCGAGTTCGGCACGGCCGCGGACTCGGCCCGCCCGCAGCGGCAGGCCGAGTGGTACGCGCAGGTGCCCGGGGTGCTGAAGGGTCTGGAGGGCGTCAAGGCCGCCCTGCAGTGGAACTACCGCGACCCCGGACCGCACTGCAACCTCGCGCTGGCGAACGACGCGGCCTGGGACAGCCTGCGCAAGGCGGTCTCCGACCCGTACCTCAACCAGCCGCTGAAGTAAGCCCGGTCAGCCCGCGAACTCGGGCCCGCGCACCATCGCGCGGGCCCGCCGGTACCACCGCCAGGCGATCGTCTTCGGCCCGTCCCGGTACGGCGCGACCCGGGCGCCCGCGCCCGCCAGCCAGCCCTCGACATCGGCGACGGTGTGGGTGCGCCGGACGATGAGCCGGGCGATGCGGTAGCGCTCGTCGCGGTCGGAGCTGAGCGCGTGCCGTACGGCGGCCGCCGTCTCGTAGCCGGCCCGGGCCGACATGGCCCGCACCCGGGGGCTGTTGTAGCCGTGCGGATAGGCGAGATGGCGGACCTCGTGCCCGAGGGCGTCCTCCAGCACGGCCTTCGAGGCCCGCAGCTCGTACGCCAGGTCCTTCGCGGACAGCGTGTCGAGCTGCGCGTGGGTGACCGTGTGGCTGCCGATCTCCATGCCGTAACGTTCCAGCTCCGCCGCCCGGGCCAGGGGCATCATCGGGGCGGGCGGCAGCAGACTCCGGCCGCCCGGGGCGATGGCGCCGGTGGTGAGATACGCCGTGGCGGGCAGCGCGCGCTCGGCCAGCGCCTCGGCGGTGGGGCCGGGCAGATCGGCGAAGCCGTCGTCGAAGGTGAGCAGCACGGGCCGGGGCGGCAGGGGCGCCCGCCCGGCCAGATGGTCGGCGATCGCACTGATCGTGACGGGCGTACGGCCGCTGCGGACCACGGCGTCGAGATGCGCGGCGAACTGCTGCGGCGTGACCGTGAACTCGGCGATCCAGCCGGGCGGGTCGTCCATCACCGAGTGGTACAGGAAGACCGGGATGGCCGGGGCGCGGACGCCACCCGGGCTCGGCGCAGCCGCTGAACGCCCCGGGCGTATCGGGCCCTCACCGTCCTGCGCCCCCCGTTCCGCCCGGCCTCTGCCGTCCCCCTGCCCCGCACCGCGCCTGCTCGTCGTCGTCCTCATCTCGCCCCCTGAACCCTCGCGCGCAGCGCCCTCCGCGCCCGCACATATCCGACAGGCCCGTACACCATCCCCCTGCGCTGCAACCGTGACAGCCGCCGCGGCCAGGGATGCGTCCGCACATCGTGATCACCCGGCAGGCCACCGCCGTCCACCCGCTCCGTCTCGCGTACGGCGGTCAGCGCGCGGGCGTGGGCGAGGCCGCGCGGCAGCCTCGCGAGGAACGCCGGCAGCAGCGCGGGCCGGTTCACCAGCACGGCGGTGAGGTAGGCGGTGAGCCCGGCGCCGTAGCCGTACGCCTGCGTCTCCAGGTCCCGCCAGGTCTCCCGGTGGTGGTGCCACACCAGGGCGTACGGCGTGTAGCGCAGCCGGTGGCCGTCGGCCAGGACGCGGACGAAGCCGTAGAGGTCGTCGCCGCCCCGGGCGGCCGTGCCGGCACCGGTGGCCGGGTCGAAACCGCCGACGGACCGCAGCACCGCCGTCCGGAACGCCATGTTGGCGCCCGAGCCGAACCGCCCCGCCGTGAACGGGAACAGCGGCTCGTCGCCCGGCGGGCGCTCCGGGTCGTACGTCCTTGGAGTGAAGCCTTTCGCGAAGCCGCCGTGGCTCTCCAGGAGCACCTGGGCCGGTGTGGCGAGCCGCGCGGGCAGGATCAGCCCCGTGCTGCACCCGAGTCCGGCGTCGGCGCCGAAACGCGCGGTCAGCTCCGTCAGCCAGCGCGGATCGGCGACCACGTCGTCGTCGGTGAAGGCGACCACCTCGCCGCGCACGGCCGCGAGGCCGGTGTTGTGGGCGACCGCGAGACCGGGCACCGGCTCGCACACGTACCGCACCCGCTCGGCGTACTTCCGCTCGACCAGCTCCCGCGTCTCGCCCGTCACGGGCGCGTTGTCGACCACGACGATCTCGAACCGCGGATGGTCCTGAGCCAGCAGCGAGTCCAGCGCGCGGGCGAGCTGCCCGGCGCGCTCCCGGGTGGCGACGACGACACTCGTGTACGGCGGCTCCCCGGGGTCGTCCGCCACGGCCGGGGCACACTCCGCCCGCGCCCGCGCCGCCAGCACGGCCGTGGCGTCCGCCCCCTCCGGCACCCGCCCGAGCAGCGTGCCCACCGGCCGCCCGCCCATCCTGACCAGCACGAACACCTCGCCGTGCGTCACCGGCGGACTCCCCGGGCCTGGTCTGAGCACCGCCTGGTCGCCGTCGACGTCCAGCTCGGCGACCTGCACCGCCCCGATGTCCAGGAACCGCCGGATCTCCTCCCGCGCACGCGCCGAACGGGCCATGCGCCCTCCCCCCTCGTCGTCAGGTACGACCCGTGTCCGGTACGACCTGTGTCAGATATGACCTGTGTCAGTACGACTTGTGTCAGGCACGGCGCAGCCGGGCCGCGCCCTTCAGGGTCCGCGCGGCCAGCGACGCGAGCCGCGGCCGGCTGCGGACGTAACGGTGCGCGCGGCGCGCCGGCTCGCGGCTCAGCCAGTGCAGCGCCGCGCCCGCCCCCGGCCGCGTCGCCGCGCCCTCGTACACGGGCAGTTCGCCCGTCTTCAGCGCGTCCTTGTACTCGGCCGCGCCCCGCCCCAGGTCGAGCAGGCCGATGCCCGCGGCGGCGGCCGCCTCGGCCATGCGCAGATGCAGCACCAGACCCGGCGAGTACTTCGCGAACTCCGGGTCGTAGGCCGGGAACCAGCAGGCCAGCACGGATGCCGAGCGCAGCCCGAAATGCGCGGCGACGGGCCGCTCACCGGCGTACAGCACGGACAGCGTGCCGCTGCACTCCGGCGCCCGGGTCCGGGCCAGCTGCCCGACCAGCCGCGTGATCCACTCCTGGGCGAACCGGTCGCGGCGGCCCGTCCTGCGGTACTGCGCCGACTTCCACCCCATGAGCGTGCGCAGCGCGGCCGGCTCGCGCTCGTCGAACACGAACCGCACCTCGCCGACCTGCCGGCCCAGCCTGCGCTCCTTGGCCACGGTGGTCTTCAGGAACTTCGGTGACTGGGCGCGCAGCGCCGACTCGTACGTCTCGTAGCCCTTCTCCACGTCGATGACGTAACTGGTGTGCTCCTCCGCCGCGTACGGGACGAACAGCCGCTGCTCTGCCTCCAGGTTGTCGAAGGCGAAGCTCGACAGCGCGCAGGCACGCAGCAGTTCGCCGGTCTCCAGGCCCAGTCCGGGCCGCAGGATCGCGCCCTGGACGTCCGAGACGCCGAGCCCGATCGCCCGGCCCTGCCCCAACGGCCCGCGCTCGTACGGCAGGAAGCCGGCCGGCTCCCGCCCCTCGTACACCACCGCGACCCGGGCCCGCGGCCTCACCCGGCCGACGGCGTCGGTGAACTCCGGTTCCATGAAAGGGCTGCGCGGCGCCTCCGAGGCGGCGCGCAGCGCGCGCCAGCGCTCCCTTTCCCCCTCGCCGAGCTCCCCGGGCCCCACCACGCGAATGCGCCCACTGCTCAACTCGACCCCCCGATCAAGTCCCCCCTGGACACTTGGAAGGTACCGCCCGAGACGGCCTCGACGGTAGGTAGCGGACCATGTTGTTGCCAACTGGTGCAGAGGCCTTCAACCGGGCAATCGGCGTGCGCCGTGCGATGAAACGAAGGGGCGCGCTGTCCGTATTCTCTGATCATGGCCGCACCCATCGCATATTCACTCATCGCCACCGACCTGGACGGAACGCTGCTGCGCGGCGACGACACCCTCTCCGACCGGTCTCTCGCCGCGCTCGCGCGGGTGGCGGACGCCGGTGCCCAGCACCTCGTGGTGACGGGCCGGCCGGCACC
Organism: Streptomyces lomondensis; assembly: GCF_014651035.1. GTDB lineage: Bacteria > Actinomycetota > Actinomycetes > Streptomycetales > Streptomycetaceae > Streptomyces > Streptomyces lomondensis. Next base: position 711,005 of record NZ_BMWC01000002.1, on the reverse strand, counting down.
GAGAGTGCGGCCGCTCCTCGACGACCTCCGCTGCACGGGGCTCGCGGTGTGCGGGCAGGGCGCGCAGGTGTACGACGCCGGCGCGGACCGGCTGCTGTGGTCCATCACCCTGGACCGGGAACTGGCCGAGACCGCCCTCGGCAAGATCGAGGCCGAGGTGGGGCAGGTGTACGCCGCGGTCGACCAGGACGGGGTCGACGGGCTGACGCTGATCGAGCCGGGCTATCTCATGCCGCACCCGACCCTGCCCGCCGTCCGGGTCGACCGGCGCGACGAACTGTGGGGCGAGCCCATCAGCAAGGTGCTGCTGCGCCATCCGTACCTGACGGACGACGAGTTGGCGGCGACGGCCCGCTCGGTGGTCGGCTCACTGGCGACGGTGACGATGTCGGGGCCCGGCACGGTCGAGCTCCAGCCGTGCGGGGTCACCAAGGCGACGGGCCTGGCCCTGGCCGCCGAGCACCTGGGGCTGCGGTCGGCGGACACCATCGCCTTCGGCGACATGCCCAACGACATCCCGATGTTCGACTGGGCCGGCCACGGCGTCGCGATGGCCAACGCCCATCCCGAACTCAAGGCCGTGGCCGACGAGGTCACCCTGTCGAACGAGGACGACGGCATCGCCGTCGTCCTCGAGCGACTGCTGGGCGGGACGGCTCAGTACGGGCCGTTGACGTTGTCGATCGAGCCGTAGCGGTCGGCCGCGTAGTTGCAGGCCGCCGTGATGTTGGCGACCGGGTCGTACGGGTCGTAGGGGGTGCCGGGCACGTGGTAGGCGGCGAAGGTCGGGTCGATGACCTGGAGCAGGCCCTTGGAGGGGGTGCCCTTGGCGGCGTTGGAGTCCCAGTTGTTGATCGCCTGGGGGTTGCCGGACGACTCGCGCATGATGTTGCGGTAGATGCCGTCGTACGACCCGGGGATCCCCCGCTGCGCCATGATGTCCAGCGCCTCGCGGATCCAGCCGTCCAGGTTGTTCGCGTAGGTCTTCGCGGAGGCCTGAGTGGCCTTGGCGACGCCACCGGCCGGCTTGGCCGGGGCGGAGGACTGCGTCGCCTTCTTCTCGGCGGCCGCCTTCGCCGTCTCCACCTTCAGCTTCAGGCCCGGGCGGATCAGCCCCGGGTCGTCGCCGACGGCGGCGCGGTTGTCCTTGTAGAGCTGCTTCCAGCCGCCCGAGACGTCGTACTTGTCCGCGATGCGGTAGAGCGTGTCGCCCTTGGTCACGGTGTACGTGAGGGACTTGGCGGGCTGGGCCGCCTGGGGCGCGGCCTGGGCGGCTGCGGGCGCGCTCTGGGCCGGCTGGGCGGCACTGGCGTGTGTCGCGCCGAGGAGCGGGAGGGTCAGTGCCGCTCCGCCGGTGCCGACGGCGACGACACCTCGGGTGAGCGGGCTGGTTCTGGGGCGACGGTGCTTACCTCGTCCGGGCATGGCGATGTTCCTCTCCGGCGCCTGCGAGGTGAGCTGTCGGGTTCGGGCCGGGAGGTGCCCGGCCGCGTACGGCGCTGTGCTGCCGTGCGCGGCTTCACCCCGAGCCGTTCCGCTGTGCGGACCGGCGACTTACCTGGGTCCCCCGCTCCTGCCCTGCGTGAGTGAGTCGGTTCGTGTGGGGAGTCCGGGCGGCGGCAGGATTCGGCGTCCGCCGGACAGGCCCGGAACGTATGCGAGAGCACATGTCGGGAACAAGCACCGGAGTCACATATCGAGCCCGTTGACCTTGGTCGGGGGATATGAGTCGCTTGATCCTTTGCGGATGCCAAGGCTCAACTTGCTTTCCGCGAACGGGGGTACGGGACGGTGCGGGGGTACGGCTGCCGAGAGGGAGAAGTGATTCAACTCACTGATCACGACCTGGGGCGCAATATCCCGCAAGGGGAATTTGCTTCCTCAATACGGCAAATCGCACATAAACAGCTACGTCCTGGAAAGTCGATATATGTCTGTTGGCGCCCGGCCTGTAACCATGGGCGCTGGAGGTGATCGAAACGTGACCGGATACGCTGACTCGAGTGATGGCAGCGACCTATCGACAATCCGTGTGATCACCGGCAGACACCAGCAGACAGGAGACCCCTCGTGACCGACGTCGGGCCGTTCGGGCTGAGCGTGCGGGACCAGGCTCTGGAAGCCGATGTCCAGGCCGGACTGGCGGCTGTCGAGGAAGGCTTGCTCGAGGCCACCAAGAGTGAGGTGCCCTTCATCACGGAGGCCGCCCAGCACCTGGTGCGGGCCGGTGGCAAACGGTTCCGGCCGCTGCTCGTGATGCTCTCCGCCCAGTTCGGCGACCGGTACGCGCCCGGGATCGTGCCGTCGGCCGTGGTCGTGGAGCTGACCCACCTCGCCACGCTGTACCACGACGACGTGATGGACGAGGCCACCGTGCGCCGCGGGGTGGCGAGCGCCAACGCCCGCTGGGGCAACTCCGTCGCGGTCCTCACCGGCGACTTCCTCTTCGCCCGCGCCTCGCACATCCTGGCCGACCTCGGCCCGGAGGCGGTGCGGGTGCAGGCCGAGGCGTTCGAGCGGCTGGTGACCGGGCAGATCCTGGAGACGGCCGGACCGCAGGACGGCCGGGACCCGGTCGAGCACTACCTGGACGTGCTGGGCGGCAAGACGGGCTCGCTGGTGGCGGTCTCGTGCCGGTTCGGCGCGATGATGTCCGGCGCCGACGAGACGGTCGTGGACGTGCTGACCCAGTACGGCGAGCGGCTCGGCGTCGCCTTCCAGCTCGCGGACGACGTCCTGGACATCGCCTCCGACTCCCACGAGTCCGGCAAGACCCCCGGCACCGACCTGCGCGAGGGCATCCCCACGCTGCCGGTGCTGCGGCTGCGGGAGCGGGCGGCCCGGCTCGGGCTCGCGGACGACATCGCCCTGTGCGAGCTGCTGGACTCCGACCTCACCGACGACGCCCGGCACGCCGAGGCCCTGCGCCTGCTGCGGGCCCACCCGGCGCTGGAGCAGGCCCGGCGGGACACCGTCCGTTACGCCGAGGACGCCCGCTCGGCACTGGCCCCGCTGCCGGAGTGCGCCGCGAAGACGGCGCTGGTGGAGCTGTGCGACGCGGTGGTGCACCGGGCCGGATAGCGGGCGTTTCGCACATGACCCCTACGGGTCGGGGGAGAAGCCGCCCTCTCGTGTCATACCGCAGCAGTACGTGGAGTTGAGCCCGGGGTCTGACGTATGTCCCTGGCCGATTTGGTCAGATGGAAGCCACGGAAAACACCACTCCTCACCTGTTCGGGTGAGAATGGCGGCTCAGGGACGAGTGCGTGGACGACACGGACAGCCGCCGCCGACCACGGAGGTAGGGCACACATGGCACCGTACGCATCCGACGACAACACGACCGCCGGGGAGGTCGACGAGCAGCGCTCCGGGCGCCGCAAAGCCGCTCGGTACGTCGTCCCGGTCACGGTGATGGGGGTGGCCGCCGCGACGATCGGCCTGGTCCCCGCACTCGCCGACTCCGGCGACCCCGACCTCCCGAAGATCACCGCACAGCAGCTCATCGAGAAGATCGCCAAGTCGGACGTCGAGCAGCTCTCCGGCACGGTGAAGATCAGCACGGACCTCGGCCTGCCGAACCTCGGCGGTCTGGAGTCCAGTTTGATGTCCGGCGCCGCGGGCCGGGGCGAGGGCGGCTCCTCCGCCGACCCGACGGCCAAGCTCACCGAACTGGCCTCCGGCACGCACACCCTGCGCGTCGCCGCCGACGGCCCGGAGAAGCAGAAGCTGTCGCTGCTGGAGAACGCCGCCGAGTACAGCGTCATCCACAACGGCAAGGACGTCTGGGGCTACGACAGCAAGTCCAACGAGGTCTACCACGGCACCGTCTCCGAGAGCCCCAAGGGCGACAAGGAGCGGCAGCCGCCGGCCCTGCCGAAGGACTTCGCCGAGGAGGCCCTCAAGGCCGTCGACGACACGACCTCCGTGACCGTGGACGGCACCGCCCAGGTCGCCGGCCGGGACGCCTACAAGCTGCTCATCAAGCCGAAGCAGTCCGGTTCGACGGTCGGCGCGGTCACCGTGGCCGTGGACGCCAAGACCGGTATGCCGCTGAAGTTCACGCTGACCCCGGCGAGCGGCGGCGCCGCCGTCGTCGACGCGGGCTTCACCCAGGTCAGCTTCGCCAAGCCGGCCGCGTCGAACTTCGACTTCACCCCGCCCAAGGGGGCGAAGGTCACCGAGGAGAAGGAGGCCGGCAAGGACTTCGACGAGAAGTCCGACAAGGGCGAGGCGCGCAGGCACGCCCCGAAGTCCGGGGACGACCTCGGCAAGGGCCTCGACGGCATGAAGACCATCGGCGAGGGCTGGAACTCCATAGCCGTCTTCGACACCGGCGGCGAGGGCATGCCCTCCGGCGAGGCCGGCGGCGGCGAGCTCGGCGGCTTCATGGACTCGCTCGGCGACAAGGTCACCGGCAAGTTCGGCTCGGGCACGGTCTTCTCGACCCGCCTGGTCAACGCCCTGATGACGGACGACGGCAAGGTCTACGTCGGCATGGTCACCAAGGACGCGCTCGTGAAGGCGGCCGACGCCGGGAAGTAAGTCCCGTACCCCTGCGGGACGTCGAGAGAACGAGGAAGCCGATGGGCGAACCGTCCGCCACGGAGCCGGAGCACAGCGACGGGGAACCGGTCATCGCCACCCGCGCGCTCACCAAGCGCTACCGCGGCGGACAACTCGCCGTCGACGGTCTCGACCTGACCGTCCCGGCGGGCAGCGTCTTCGGCTTCCTCGGCCCCAACGGCTCCGGCAAGACCACCACCATCCGCATGCTGATGGGCCTCATCGAGCCCACCTCCGGCACGGCGCGGGTCCTCGGGCAGCCCATGCCCCGGGCCACCCGCGCCGTGCTGCCGCACGTCGGCGCCCTCATCGAGGGCCCGGCCCTCTACGGCTTCCTCTCCGGCCGCGACAACCTGATCCGCTACGACTCGGCCGACCCGGCCGCCGATCCGCGCACCCGGCGTTCCCGGGTCGCCGCGGCCCTGGACCGGGTCGGCCTGACGGCCGCCGCGGGCAAGAAGGCCAAGGCGTACTCGCTGGGCATGAAGCAGCGCCTGGGCCTCGCGGCCGCGCTGCTCCAGCCGCGCCGGCTGCTCGTCCTGGACGAGCCGACCAACGGCCTCGACCCACAGGGCATGCGCGAGATCCGCACCCTCATAAGGGAGTTGGCCTCGGACGGCACGACCGTCTTCCTCTCCTCCCACCTGCTCGACGAGATCGAGCAGGTCTGCACGCACGCGGCCGTGATGGCGCAGGGCCGCCTGATCACGCAGGGCCCGGTCGCCGAGCTGGCCGCCGGGGCGCGCGGCCGGCTGGTGGTGACCACGCCGGATCCGGCGGAGGCGGCCCGGGTGCTGAAGGAGCAGGGCGTCGGGGACATCGCCGTCACCGACGACCGGGTGACCGGCGAGCCACCGGACCGCGACCTCGCCGAGGTGAACGCCGCGCTGGTGACCGCCGGGGTCCGGGTACGCGGCTTCACGGTCGAACGGGCCTCGCTGGAGGACGCGTTCGTGGCGCTGACCGGGGAGGGCTTCGATGTCGCGGGCTGAAGTCGCGGGCACCGTACGGCCGGTGAGCCCGCTGTGGACCCTCGGGCTGCTGCGCAACGAGCTCGCCACCACCTTCCGGCGCTGGCGCACCCTCGCGCTGCTGGCCGTGCTGGCGGGCGTGCCGGTCCTGGTCGGCATCGCCATCAAGATCGAGACGAGCGACGGTTCGTCGCCCGGCGGGGGCGGCGGGCCGGCCTTCATCTCGCAGATCACCAACAACGGCCTGTTCCTGGTCTTCACCGCCCTGGCCGCCACGCTCCCGTTCTTCCTGCCCATGGCGGTCGGTGTCGTCGCGGGCGACGCGATCGCCGGCGAGGCCAACGCCGGCACGCTGCGCTATCTCCTGGTCGCCCCGGCCGGCCGCACCCGCCTGCTGCTCACCAAGTACGCGACGGTCGTCCTCTTCTGCCTGGCCGCCACCCTCGTCGTCGCCCTCTCGGCGCTGACGGTCGGCGCGCTCCTCTTCCCCCTCGGCGATCTGACGACCATCTCCGGTACGCGGATCAGCTTCGCCGAGGGCCTGGGCAGAGCCCTGCTGATCGCCCTGGCCGTCGCCGCGTCACTGATCGGCGTCGCCGCGCTCGGCCTGTTCGTCTCGACGCTGACCAACAGCGGCATCGCGGCCATGGCGACGACGGTGGGCCTGCTGATCACGGTTCAGATCCTCGACCAGATCCCGCAACTGCACGCCCTCCAGCCGTACTTCTTCTCGCACTACTGGCTGTCCTTCGCCGACCTGATGCGCGAGCCGGTCTACTGGGACGAGCTGGCGAAAAACCTCGGCCTCCAGGCCCTGTACGCGGCGGTGTTCGGCTCGGCGGCGTGGGCGCGCTTCATGGCCAAGGACATCACCGCGTAGGACTCACTCTCGCCAGGAGTCACCCCGCGCCGGGGCTCACTCCTCGTACAGGAACCGGGCGAGCGGGGCCTCCTGGGCGAAGAACGTCTTCGCGCGGGTCAGCGCCTCGGTGTCGTTCAGCACGTCGCCGGGCTTGCTGCCGTTGCCGAGCAGCACTCCGCCGAAGCGCATCCCCATGTACGCGGCCGAGTTGTTGAGCGTTCCGACCAGCGGGTCGGCGACCACCTGCTCCCGGTGCGCGAGGGCGGTGACGCCCCACAGGGTGCGCCCGGCCAGGGTCTCCTTGAAGTCGAGGCCGGGCGTGCGCAGCCAGCCCGACCAGTAGTCCAGGTAGCGCTTGGTGTGCGCGGAGACCGAGTACCAGTACAGGGGCGAGGCGATCACGATGTCCGTCGCCGCGAGCGTGGCGTCGAGCAGCAGGGCCACGTTGCCCTCGGTCGGCCGGACGTGGTCGCTGTCGTGCCGCAGGTCCTCGAAGTCCGGCACCGGATGCTCGGTGAGGTCGAGCCACTGCTGTTCGACGTCCGGCGGCAGCTGCTCGGCGGCCCGGCGGGCCAGCAGCTCGGTGTTGCCGTCGGCGCGGGCGCTGCCCAGGACGAAGAGGAAGCGGCGGGTCATGGGTGTCCCCCTGAAAGATCGGCGTACGTCAATTACACGCGCTTGCATCATATGCGCGTGCAACCAAATCCGCCAGGGCTGCCCGTCAGCTCCCCATCCGCGCCTCCGCCTCCCGCGCCACGGCCAGCAGCAGCGCCTCCCGCCCGTGGCGGGCCACCAGCTGGAGACCGGCCGGGCAGCCGTCGGCGCCGTAGCCCGCCGGGAGGCTCAGTGCCGGATGCCCGCTGAGGTTGAACGCCCAGGTGAGCGAGGTCGAGTAGCGATTTCCGGGTCCGTCGTGGCCGTGCGGCGCGGTAGGGGCCGTCGGGGTCAGCAGCAGCTCGGCACCGCCGAACAGACGGGCCAGCCGCTGGTTGTTCTCGGCCCGGACAAGGTGGGCTCCGGCGAGGTCGAGGCGGGAGCCGGACGGCGAACCGGGCCCGGCCGGGTCGAGGCCGGACGGCGAACCCCGCCCGCGCAGCGCGAGCCACGCGGGCCCGGGGTCCCTGAGCCGCAGCGGCACCCGTGGCCGTACGAGCCGTACGACACCCGCCGCCACGAGCCGCTCCGCCGCCGACCGGGCGAGGGCGACGGGCTCCGGGTCGGGTTCGGCGAAACCGAGGTCGGGCGACCAGACGGCGGTGACGGGGAGGGGCGGGCAGGTGGCCGTCGGCTCGCCCGACACCACCTGCCACCAGGCGGCCGCGTCCGACGCCGTGCGGGCGAGCACGCCGGGGACGGCGAGACCCGTACGGTCGGCGGAGGGCAGCCGTCCGCCCGTGGTCTTCAGCCCGGTCACCCCGCACCACGCCGCCGGGATCCGCACCGACCCTGCTCCGTCGCCGCCCGTCGCCAGCGGCACCAGACCGACCGCCACCGCCACCGCCGCCCCGGCCGACGAGCCGCCCGGCGTCCGGTCGGCCCGCCACGGGTTGACGGTCCGGCCCCGGGCGCCGAGCCCCCAGGTCTGCCAGGGCGTCCCCGGCCCGGGCACGGAGGTCGCCCCCAAGGCGACGCACCCGGCGGCGAGCAGCGGGCCGGCGGCACGCAGCCCGTTCCGCCCCTTCACGGCGATCGGCACACCGGCCAGCGGCAGCGCCGGACCCGCGGTCCGCCGGTCCAGCAGCCCGTCCACCTCACCGGCCCGCGCCAGCGCCTCCTCCCGCCACACCTCAAGGAACGCGCACAGCTCCGGATCGGCCCGCTCGATCCGCTCCAGCGCCGCCGCGACCACGTCGACCGCGCGCAACTCCCGGGCCCGTACGCCCGCCGCGATCTCCCCGGCCGACAGGGCGAGGGCCGTCAGCGCGCCGCTCCCGTCAGCCGGGCCAGGGCCTCCGTCTCGCGCGGCGGACGGCCCAGCTCGCCGAGCCGCCAGGACGGCACCCACGGCACGCGGTACACGTCGATGGCCGACTCCAGCGACTTGACCCGCTGGGCGAGCGGGCGCGGCAGCCGGCCCGGGGCGTCGGCCACGAGGACGACGGCGTCGAGGTCGAGCCCCGGCGGGGCCTGGCCGCGCCGGAAGAGCTCCACCGCACCGGCGACCGTGTCGAGCCCCGCCGCGTGCGTCCGGGCGACCAGCAGCACCGAGGCGGGGTCGCCGGGCCCGGGCCAGGCGCGGCCGCTGTCATGGCCGCCGTAGACCGCGGCGAGGGTGGAGACGCCCGCGCCGCCGTGCGTGCCGACCCAGGAGAAACGCCGTGCTCCGGCAGGGGCGTGGGCGGGCTCCGGCCACCCCGGCTCGGGTGTCGTCACCGGGCCGCGGATCCAGATCTCCGGTCCCTGTCGCATGCCTGTGTGCATGCCCCTCTCCTCCCTCGTGCTGCCGGTCCTCATGCCATCCGGAACGACCGGAGCCGACGCCCGTGACCCTTGGGACGAGCCTGTGACACCGCGGTGACGTGAGAAACGGGGGCGAGCGGACACACTCGACAGTAGGTGTACGACGCCGAGTGAGGGGACGATGTCTCGACTCAGCCGCGAGAAGAAGCGGGAACAGAAGCAGGCCGCACGCGCGGCGACCCCGGCGGCGCCGATCGACGTCCATGTCCCCGGGGTCCGGACGGACGGCGGAGAGGGAACGGGCGGCGCGTCCGACGGCGCGTCGGTCGGCGGGGTCCCGGTCTTCGCGGCACCCGGAGAGGAGATCCAGCGGGCCGTCCTGAACCGCCTCCACCACATCGCCCTCGCCACCGGCCACCCCGTCCTCGCCACGGTCCGCGACGAGCGCATCGGCTACGTCGTGCCGCTCCAGGTCGACCCGGACGGCTCCAGCCGCTTCACCGCCGAGCCGGTCCGTACGGCCCCGGCGGAGCAGGAGCCCCCTGCGAGCGACAGCGCCACGCATGTCCTGCGTCCCATGCCGGAGTCCGGCCAGGGCGCGGCCCCGACGTTCCCGCTGCGGGCGGTGCCCGAGCCGCAGCCGGCGGACGAGCCCGTACCGACGTTCCAGCTGCGGGCGGCCGTACCGGAAGACGCACCACCGGCTCCGGCCACGCCCCCCGGCACGGTCGCACCCCCCACGGGCGAGTTCGGCCCGCCCCCGCCCATGGACGCGAGGCCGCTGCCTCCCATGGACGTGAGGCCGCTGCCTCCCATGGACGTGAGGCCGCTGCCTCCCACGGACGTGAGGCCGCTCCCCGTCCCCGAAGCCGCACCCGCTGCGGAACCCGAGCCGGTCCCCGACGCGGCGCTGCTCGCCGTCGATCCCGACTCCAAGCCCACGCCCGCGCGCGGCTTCGACGCCGTGGCGGAGGCCGTGCTCGGCGACGAACCCCTCACCGCCCCGGGCGACTCCGCCGCTCCGGCCCTCCTCGCGGAGCCGGTCGCGCGGATCAACGAGGCCGTGAAGGAGGGCCGGATCGACGTGGCGGGCGGGCTGGCGGACCAGACCGTCGCCCAGGCGTCCGGGACGCTGGGGCCGGAGCACCCCGAGGTGCTCCGGCTGCGTGAACTCACCGCGTACATCGCCTACTTGGCGGGCGACCCGCTGCGCGCCTTCCACCTGTCGATCGACCTGGCCCGGGCCTATCGCCGTGCCGGAGACGCGGAGGGCGCCTACGGCAACGTGCGGAGCGCGGCCACCGCCTGGCGCGCGGTGCGCGACCCGGCGCCGGGGCTGGAGCTGGGGCGTGACCTGATCGGCCTGTGGACCGAACTCGCCGCCGAGGACGGCCCGGCCGCCGAGGAGATCGAGGAGCTGGAGTCGGCCCGCGCCCGCATGGGCCGTCTCACCGAACGGGCTCGCCGGCAGTAGCCGCGGGCGTTACTCCGACAGCTCCCACACCGCGTGCGCGACGGCGTCGCTGTTGCGGTTCAGGGCGGTGTCGTCGATGTTGGCGGTGGTGTCGCAGGAGGAGTGGTAGCAGCGGTCGAAGGCCTGCCCGGCCGTGCCGCCCCACTTGGCCGCCTGCGCTGCCGTCTTGGCCCGGCTGGCGCCGGTGAAGAGGCCGCCCACCGGCACGCCCGCGCTCTTGAAGGGCGCGTGGTCGGAGCGGCCGTCGCCCTCGGTCTCGATCTCGGTCGGGACGCCGAGGCCGCCGAAGTAGTCCTTGAAGGTCTTCTCGATCGCCGGGTCGTCGTCGTAGACGAAGTAGCCGGGGTTCGGGGAGCCGACCATGTCGAAGTTCAGGTAGGCGCTGATCCTCGAACGGTCGCCGGTGGCCAGGCGGTTGACGTAGTGGCGGGAGCCGACCAGGCCGATCTCCTCCGCGCCCCACCAGGCGAACCGCAGGTGCTTGGCGGGCTTGTACTGCGCCCGGGACACGGCGAGGGCGGTCTCCAGGACGGCGGCCGAGCCGGAGCCGTTGTCGTTGATGCCGGGCCCGGAGGAGACGCTGTCGAGGTGCGAGCCGGCCATCACGACCTGGTTCGGGTCGCCGCCGGGCCAGTCGGCGATCAGGTTGTAGCCGGTGCGGCCGGAGGCGGTGAACTGCTGGACCGTGGTGGTGTATCCGGCCGCGTCGAGCTTCGCCTTCAAGTAGTCGAGCGAGGCCTTGTAGCCGGGGCGGCCGTGCGCGCGGTTGCCGCCGTTGGCGGTGGCTATGGACTGGAGCTGGGAGAGGTGGGCCTTGACGCCCGCCAGGGGTATGTCCGGCGCGGCGGCCGCTCTGGAGGGAGCGGAGGAGGCGGCGTCGGCCACGGCACCGCCGGCCAGCAGCAGGGCGGTTGCCATGCCGCCCGCGGCGACGGCGCGCGCGGAAACGGAGAGCTTCATGTGGGGGCTCCGAGTTCCTTCGGGAAGCCCGCGGGGTGTCCACAGGCAACCCACAGTGAATGGGGTGCCTGGATGGTGAAGCTGTTACTGACTCTCCGTCAAGATACTGAACCAGACAGGGTGTTGAGGGCACCGGCCCGCCTCACTGCACGCAGAACTCGTTCCCCTCCGGGTCCGCCATCACGACCCACTCGCCGCCCTGCTCCTTCACCCGCCGCAGCGCACTCGCCCCGAGCCCCTCCAGCCGGGCGACCTCCTCCTCGCGCCGCCCCTCGCCCGGGTGCAGATCGAGGTGGAGCCGGTTCTTGGCCGTCTTCGCCTCCGGCACCCGCTGGAACAACAGCCGCCGCCCGAGCCCGGTCCCGCTCTCCTCCTCGAACGGGTCCTCGGGGTGCCGTACGGCGACCAGGTCCCGGAAGGCGCGGCGGCCGTGGAACGCGACCGTGGCCTCCTCCGGCAGGGCGCCGAAGCCGAGCAGCTTCTCGATGAGGGCGCTGTTGTCCTCGACCTCGTACCTCAGGGCGGCGGCCCAGAAGTCGGCCTGCGCGTGCGGGTCGTTGGCGTCGATGACGACCTTCCAGTGCACGGGGGCGGGTGATGCGGGTGTCTGCGTCATGTAACCACTTATACTGGTTAGGTGAGTGGACGCGCAGGGGAAACGCCGGACCGGGCGCCCGGACTGACGCTGGTCTCGTCCGAGGGGAAGCCCTACCGCTTCGACCCCGGCGCCCTGTGCCTGGAGCTGACGACGACCGGCGGCCCCGGCGCCTTCGCGCGCTGGGAGGTGCTGCACGAGCCCGCCGACCTGGTCGCCTGGGCCGGACGCAGCCGTCTTCCGGCCGGGCTGGACCTCACCGTCTCCGCCGAGGAGCTGGAGCGCGCCCGCACCCTGCGCGACGCCGTGTTCCTGCTCGCCGCCGACCGCGCCCACGGCCGCCCGCCGCGGGCCGCCCACCTGGACGCCGTCAACACCGCCGCGGCCGAACCCGCGCTCGTCGCCCGCATAGCGCCGGACGGCAGCCGCGCCTGGGCCCCGGGCGCCACCGGCACCCAGCTGCTCTCCACGGTCGCCCGCGACGCGATCGACCTGTTCACCGGCCCCTACGGCCACCGCGTCCGCGAGTGCGGCGCCCACAACTGCTACCTGCTCTTCGTCGACACCTCCCGCCCGGGCCGCCGCCGCTGGTGCGCGATGGAGCACTGCGGCAACCGCGAGAAGGTCCGGGCGCACCGGGCCAGGACGACACCCCCTAGGACGCCGTAGCCTCCGCGGCCCGCGCCTCCCGGGCGTCGTACGCGGTCCGGGCCGCCGCGATCTCGTCCTGGTGCTTCTCCGTCCAGGTCACCAGGGACTGGATCGTGGTGTGCAGCGTCCGGCCGAGCGAGGTCAGCTCGTACTCGACGCGCGGCGGCACCACCGGGTGCACCGTCCGCTTCACCAGCCCGTCCCGCTCCAGCGAGCGCAGGGTCACCGTCAGCATCCGCTGGCTGATCCCGTCGATCTCCCGGCGCAGCTCGGTGAAGCGCAGCCGCCGGTTCTCCAGCAGCGCGATGACCAGCAGCGACCACTTGTCGGCGATCCGGTCGAGGATCTGCCGGACCTGGCAGTCCTCGCGGGTGTCCCACTGGAAGGGATCGGCGTCGCCGTAGTCGACGGTGCCCTGGCAGTAATTCGGTGACTTCGAAGTGCCTTCTTCCATAATCTGTCGATGCTGCCGCAGGGTGGTCGTGGTTACAAGAGGGAACCGACCCTCGCTTGCGTAACCGATCCCCACCAGAGGAGTGTTGATTCATGGGCACCCGTGCCTGGGCGCTGCTGCTCGTCCTGTGCGGAACGATCTTCCTCGAGGGCATCGACGTCGCGATGATGGCGGTGGCGATCCCGGCCGTCCGCTCCGACCTCGGCCTGACCACCGGCACCGCGGCCTGGGTGATGAGCGCCTATGTGCTCGGCTACGCCGGATTCACCCTGCTGGGCGGCAGAGCCGCCGACCTGCTCGGGCGACGGCGGATGTTCCTGCTCTGGCTGACCGTCTTCCTCGCCTTCTCGGGGCTCGGCGGCTTCGCGACCGAGGGCTGGATGCTGATCGTCGCCCGGTTCGTCACCGGCGTCGCCGCCGCGTTCATGACCCCGGCCGCGCTCTCGCTGATCACCACGTCGTACGAGGAAGGACCGCAGCGCAACAAGGCCCTGCTGGTCTTCGCCGGGACGGGTGCGGCCGGATTCTCCCTCGGCCTGGTGATCGGCGGCCTGCTCACCGAGATCGGCTGGCGCTGGGTGTTCTTCGCGCCCGTGCTGATGGCCGCCGCCCTGCTCGTCCCGGCCGTGCGCCTGATCCCCCGCAGCGACGCCCCGCCGGCCCGCCGGCGTACCTTCGACCTGCCCGGCGCGATCACCGCCGCCGGCGCCATGCTGCTGGCCGCCTACACCGTCGTCCGCCTCGAACACGGCCTGCACGCCTGGCCGCTCACCCTGGCCACCGGCCTCGCGGCGCTGCTCCTGGCCGCCGCCTTCGTCGCGGTCGAACGCCGCTGCCCGGACCCGCTCGTCCGCCTCGGCATCCTGCGCAAGAGCCAGGTCGTGCGCGCCGACCTGGGGGCGCTGCTGTTCCTCGGCGCCTTCTTCGGCTTCCAGTTCGTCGTCACGCTCTACCTTCAGGAACTGCGCGGCTGGTCGTCCCTGCAGACCGCCGTCGCCCTGCTCGTCATGGGCATCGACGCCGTCCTCGCGCCGACGCTCACCCCCAGGCTGGTCGCCCGCTTCGGCAACGCCCGGGTGATCGTCGGCGGTTTCGTCCTGGCCGTGGCCGCCTACGCGCTGTTCCTGCCGGTCGGCATGGACTGGTCCTACGCGATGATGTTCCCGACGCTGCTCCTGTCCGGTCTCGCCTTCGCCCTGGCCTACGGGCCGCTGACGATCGCGGCGACGGACGGGGTCACCGAGTCGGAGCAGGGCCTGGCCGGCGGGCTGCTGACCACCGCCACCCAGTTCGGCTCCGCGATCGGCATCTCGGCGGTGACCGCGGTCTACGGCCTGGCGTCCACCGGGTCCGGCCCGGAGGCCACGCTGTCGGCGTTCCGCGCGGCGCTGACCGTGCCGGTCGTCCTGGTGGCGCTGGGCACGCTGATCTCGGTGGTGAGCGCGCGGGAGGCCCGGCGGGCGGTGCGCAGGGCGTCCCAGGTGAGCAGCGTCAACGCCAGCCACACCAGCGCGAAGCCGGCCCAGCGCTCCGGCGGCATCTCCTCGTGGAAGTAGAGGACGCCGAGCAGGAACTGGAAGACCGGGGTCAGGTACTGGAGCAGGCCGATGGTGGACAGGGGCACGCGGATGGCGGCCGCGCCGAAGCAGACCAGGGGGAGCGCGGTGACGATGCCGGCCGAGGCGAGCAGGGCCGCGTGCCCCACGCCCTCGGTGCCGAAGGTGGCGTCGCCCCGCAGGGTCAGCCACACCAGGAAGCCGAGCGCGGGCAGGAACTGGATCGCGGTCTCGGCGGCGAGCGACTCGACGCCGCCGAGGTTGACCTTCTTCTTCACCAGCCCGTACGTGGCGAAGGAGAAGGCGAGGCAGAGCGAGATCCACGGCGGTTGGCCGTAGCCGACGGTCAGCACGACGACCGCGGCACAGCCGGTCCCGACCGCCGCCCACTGCACGGGCCGCAGCCGCTCCTTCAGCAGCAGCACGCCCATCGCGATGGTGACCAGCGGGTTGATGAAGTACCCGAGCGAGGCCTCGACGACGTGCCCGGAGTTCACGGCCCAGATGTACAGGCCCCAGTTGACGGTGATCACCGTCGCGGCGACCGTGATCAGCCCCAGCCTGCGGGGCTGCCGGAGCAGCTCACCGGCCCAGGCCCAGCGGCGCAGCACGAGCAGTGCGGCGCCCACGAAGACCAGCGACCACACCATCCGGTGGGCCAGGATCTCCAGAGCGCCGGCCGGCTTCAGCAGGGGCCAGAACAGGGGGACCAGCCCCCACATCCCGTAGGCCGCGAAGCCGTTCAGCAGTCCTATGTGCCGCTCACCCCTCGGCTTGCCGGTCACGGGCCCCTCCTTCGCGCGTGGCGTGTTCCGCCCGCACGACGGTAACGCCGAGTGCCCCCGGCTGTCATGCCCGTATCGGCATACGGTCATGACAGCCGGGGGTGGGGTGGCTCAAGGGCCCGCCGGGGGAGTTCAGCCCTTGAGCGCGGTGGCGATGGCCTCGGAGAACGGCGTGGTGGGACGGCCGATCAGTCGGGACAGGTCGCCGGTGGAGACGACCAGCTCGCCCTTCTCGATCGAGGCGTCGACACCGGCGAGGATCTGCGCGAACGGCTCGGGCAGGCCCGCGCCGGTCAGGATGGAGACCAGGGCGTCGGGGGAGACGGCGTTGTAGGCGATCTCCTTGCCGGTCTGCCGGCTCAGCTCGGCCGCGTACTCGGCGAAGCTCCACGGGGTGTCGCCGCCCAGCTCGTACGTCTTGTTCTCGTGCCCCTCGCCGGTCAGCACGGCGACGGCGGCAGCGGCGTAGTCGGCCCGGGAGGCGGAGGAGACCTTGCCCTCGCCCGCCGCGGCGACGACCGCGTTGTGCTCCAGCACCGGGGCGAGGTTCTCGGTGTAGTTCTCGTGGTACCAGCCGTTGCGCAGCAGCGTGGTGGGCACGCCGGAGCCCAGCAGGGCCTCCTCGGTGCCGCGGTGGTCGTCGGCGAGCGCGGCCGTCAGGCTGCCCGGGGCGCTGGTGTAGGCGAGCAGGGCGACACCGGCCGCCGCGGCGGCGTCGATGACGACCTTGTGCTGCCGCACCCGGCCCTTGTCGAACTCGTTGCCGGAGATCAGCAGCACCTTGTCACCGGCGGAGAACAGGCCGTCGAAGGAGGCGGGGGCGTTGTAGTCGGCCAGCGCGATCTGTACACCGCGGTCCGCGAAGTCGGCGGCCTTCTCCGCGTTGCGCACGACCGCGGTGATCTGCTCGGCGGGGACCTTCTCCAGCAGCTGCTCCACGACGTGGCGGCCGAGGTGCCCCGTGGCTCCGGTGACGACGATGCTCATGGTGAAAACTCTCCTTGTGGGGTGCGATGGCACTAACCGTAGGAGGCGCGCTAACTCATGGAAAGTACCCACTTTGAAGTAAGGTACTGGCATGGCAGTAAGTGATGGCGAGGCCCTGTGCCCCTACCGGCTCGTCCTGGAGCACGTCACCAGCCGCTGGGGCGTGCTCGTGCTGATCGAGCTTCTGGACCGCCCGCACCGCTTCAGCGAGCTGCGCCGGGCGATCAGCCACTACGGCGGCCGGGGCGTCAGCGAGAAGATGCTCACGCAGACCCTCCAGACCCTGGAACGCGACGGGCTGCTCCACCGAGACGCCAAGCCCGTCATCCCGCCCCGCGTCGACTACTCCCTCACCGGCCTGGGCCGCGAGGCCGCCGAGCAGGTGCGGGCCCTCGCGCAGTGGACCCACCAGCGCATGGACGACGTGGAGCAGGCGCGCCGGGCATACGACGAGGCCCGGGCCGCTTCCTAGCGGTCCCGGGCCCCTCGGGTGCTGCGGCCGGTCAGCCGACGACCGTCCAGGTGTCGCCGCCCGCCAGCAGCGCGCTCAGGTCGCCCTTGCCGTGCTGCTCGATGGCGGTGTCGAGCTGGTCGGCCATCTGCGTGTCGTAGACCGGCCGGTCGACGGCGCGGAAGACGCCGATCGGGGTGTGGTGCAGGGTGTCCGGGTCGGCGAGCCGCGACAGCGCGAACGCCGTGGTCGGGGACGGCGAGTGCGCGTCGTGGACGAGCACCTGGTCCTCGTTCTCCGGCGTCACCGCGACCACCTTCAGGTCACCGGTCAGCGCGTCCCGTACGACCCCCTTGGCCAGGTCGCCGCCGAAGCGGATCGGCTTGCCGTGCTCCAGCCGGATCACGGCCTCCTCGGCCTGCTGCTTGTCCTTCAGCGCGTCGAAGGCGCCGTCGTTGAAGATGTTGCAGTTCTGGTAGATCTCGATCAGGGCCGTGCCCTGGTGGGCGGAGGCCTGGCGCAGCACCTCCGTCAGGTGCTTGCGGTCGGAGTCCACCGTCCGCGCCACGAACGACGCCTCCGCGCCGATCGCCAGCGACACCGGGTTGAAGGGCGCGTCCAGCGAGCCCATCGGCGTCGACTTCGTGATCTTCCCGACCTCGGAGGTCGGCGAGTACTGGCCCTTGGTCAGACCGTAGATCCGGTTGTTGAACAGCAGGATCTTCAGGTTGACGTTGCGCCGCAGCGCGTGGATGAGGTGGTTGCCGCCGATGGACAGCGCGTCGCCGTCACCCGTGACGACCCACACCGACAGGTCCCGGCGGGAGCTGGCCAGACCCGTGGCGATGGCCGGGGCGCGGCCGTGGATGGAGTGCATCCCGTACGTGTTCATGTAGTACGGGAAGCGGGAGGAGCAGCCGATGCCCGAGACGAAGACGATGTTCTCCTTCGCCAGCCCCAGTTCGGGCATGAAGCCCTGCACCGCGGCGAGGATGGCGTAGTCGCCGCAGCCGGGGCACCAGCGCACTTCCTGATCGGACTTGAAGTCCTTCATCGACTGCTTGCCCTCGGCCTTGGGGACGAGGGAAAGCGCCTCGATGGTGCCCGTGCCTTGCCTGGACGTCTCAGCCATCGATGGCCTCCTTCAGAGCCGCGGCGAGCTGCTCCGCCTTGAACGGCATGCCGTTGACCTGGGTGTACGAGTGGGCGTCGACCAGGTACTTCGCCCGGATGAGCGTGGCGAGCTGCCCGAGGTTCATCTCGGGGATCACCACCTTGTTGTAACGCTCCAGCACCGCGCCCAGATTCCGCGGGAAGGGGTTGAGGTGACGCAGATGCGCCTGCGCGATGGACTCGCCTGCTCTGCGCAGCCGCCGCACCGCCGCCGTGATCGGCCCGTACGTCGAACCCCAGCCCAGGACGAGCGTCCTGGCCTCGTGCGGGTCGTCCACCTCGACGTCCGGGACGTCGATGCCGTCCACCTTCGCCTGCCGGGTGCGCACCATGAAGTCGTGGTTGGCCGGGGCGTAGGAGATGTTGCCCGTGCCGTCCTCCTTCTCGATGCCGCCGATCCGGTGCTCAAGACCCGGCGTGCCCGGGATCGCCCACGGACGGGCCAGCGTCTGCGGGTCCCGCTTGTACGGCCAGAACACCTCGGTGCCGTCGTCGAGCGTGTGGTTCGGGCCCTGCGCGAACTGCACCCCGAGGTCCGGCAACTCCTCCAGGTCCGGGATGCGCCAGGGCTCCGAGCCATTGGCCAGGTAACCGTCGGACAGCAGGAACACCGGCGTCCGGTACGTCAGCGCGATCCGCACCGCCTCCAGCGCGGCGTCGAAGCAGTCCGCCGGCGTACGCGGCGCGACCACCGGCACCGGCGCCTCGCCGTTGCGCCCGAACATCGCCTGGAGCAGGTCCGCCTGCTCGGTCTTGGTGGGCAGACCGGTCGACGGGCCGCCGCGCTGGATGTCCACGATCAGCAGCGGCAGCTCCAGGGAGACCGCCAGGCCGATCGTCTCGGACTTCAGCGCCACGCCCGGGCCGCTCGTCGTCGTCACGGCCAGCGAACCGCCGAAGGCCGCGCCCAGCGCCGCCCCGATGCCGGCGATCTCGTCCTCGGCCTGGAAGGTCCGCACGCCGAAGTTCTTGTGCTTGCTCAGCTCGTGCAGGATGTCCGACGCCGGGGTGATCGGGTACGACCCCAGGTACAGCGGCAGATCCGCCTGCCGGCTCGCCGCGATCAGCCCGTACGACAGGGCGAGGTTGCCGGAGATGTTGCGGTAGACACCCGGCGGGAACGCCGCGGCCGCCGGGGCGACCTCGTAGGAGACGGCGAAGTCCTCCGTCGTCTCGCCGAAGTTCCAGCCGGCCCGGAACGCGGCGATGTTGGCCGCCGCGATGTCGGGCTTCTTCGCGAACTTCGACCTGAGGAACTTCTCCGTGCCCTCGGTGGGCCGGTGGTACATCCAGCTCAGCAGGCCCAGCGCGAACATGTTCTTGCTGCGCTCGGCCTCCTTGCGGGTGAGGTCGAACTCCTTCAGCGCCTCCACGGTCAGCGTGGTCAGCGGCACGGGGTGGACGCTGTAGCCGTCCAGCGACCCGTCCTCCAGCGGACTGGTCTCGTAGCCGACCTTCTGCATCGCCCGCTTGGTGAACTCGTCCGTGTTGACGATCACCTCGGCACCGCGCGGCAGGTCGCCGATGTTCGCCTTCAGCGCGGCCGGGTTCATCGCCACCAGCACGTTCGGCGCGTCACCGGGCGTCAGGATGTCGTGGTCCGCGAAGTGCAGCTGGAAGGACGACACACCCGGCAGGGTCCCGGCGGGCGCCCGGATCTCGGCCGGGAAGTTCGGCAGCGTCGACAGGTCGTTGCCGAACGACGCGGTCTCCGAGGTGAAGCGGTCACCGGTGAGCTGCATACCGTCACCCGAGTCCCCCGCGAACCTGATGATCACCCGGTCGAGACGGCGGACGTCCTTCGCACCCGCCGCTTTGCGCTGCTCTCCTACGACTGCTCCGTCGGCCTGCTCCGCTGGGCTACTGACCTGGCTGGTCACTGAACTGGACCTCCCTCAGAGGCGGCTGTCCGGGACAGGCCTTCCCGCAGGCCTTCCCAGGATCAACCCTACGACCGCAAGGGTCGCCTTCTTCCGGTCATTCGCATGTTGGACACGACTTTGAGACGATTGAGCACCCTGACTCGCATGTCGGGAGTGTCATGAATTGAGGTAGGTCAGCACGGCCAGGACCCGGCGGTGGTCCCCCTCGCTCGGAGACAGCCCCAGCTTGAGGAAGATGTTGCTGACGTGCTTCTCGACCGCCCCGTCGCTGACCACCAGCTGCCGGGCGATCGCCGAGTTCGTCCGCCCCTCGGCCATCAGCCCCAGCACCTCCCGCTCCCGCGGGGTGAGCCCCGCGAGCACGTCCTGCTTACGGCTGCGGCCCAGCAGCTGCGCCACCACCTCCGGGTCCAGGGCCGTACCGCCCTCGGCCACCCGGACCACCGCGTCCACGAACTCCCGCACCTCGGCCACCCGGTCCTTCAGCAGATAGCCGACACCCCGGCTGGACCCCGCGAGCAGCTCCGTGGCGTAGCGCTCCTCCACGTACTGCGACAGCACCAGCACCCCGAGCCCCGGGTGCGCCTTGCGCAGCTGCACCGCCGCCCGCACCCCCTCGTCGGTGTGCGTCGGCGGCATCCGCACGTCGGCGACCACGACGTCCGGCAGCTCGCCCTGCGCGTCCAGCTCCGTGATGGTCTTGATCAGCGCCTCGCCGTCACCGACCCCGGCGACGACCTCGTGCCCGCGGTCGGTCAGCAGCCGGGTCAGGCCCTCCCTGAGCAGCACTGAATCCTCGGCGATGACCACCCGCACCCTGTCCTCCACGATGTTCGGCCCCCCACAGCCCGACGCCGCCCGTCCGCAGCCCACAACGGCTCCGCGCCCACCCGTGCGACGGGTCCAGCATTTCAGCATCCGGGGGTGGATGGGGGTGGGCGACGCGAATCGGATGCGGTGGGCCGGGCTCCGGTGGCCCGGGCTCCTAGGGGGCGGACTTTGCGGGGCTGGGCTTCGGGGGGCTGGACTCTGGGGGCTGGGCTTCGGGGCGTTGGACTCTGGGGGCTGGGCTCCGTGGGGCGGGCTCCGGGGCGCTGGACTCCGGGGGGCCGGACCCGGGGGCTCGTATCTGGCCGATTCGAGTGGCGGGTGGGCGAAAGCCGGGGGCCAGGGGGTTCGCCCCCCGGGCCCGGTCGGACCCCTGGCCCCTTGGCCCCTTGGCCGACCGGTCGGCCAGGTCACGGGGGCCGAGCCTCCGCCGAGGTCACCGCACGTGCTCCCCACGCCACGGCAGCTCCGCCGTCACCCGGGTCGGCCCGCCCGTCGGCGAGTCCACCACCAGGATCCCGTCCACCGCGTCGAGCCGCTCCGCCAGCCCCGCCAGCCCGGACCCCTGGGATATGTCGGCCCCGCCCACGCCGTTGTCCACGACCTGGAGCATCAGCCGGTTCTCCGTCCGCCAGACCTCCACGCCCGCCCAGGTCGCCCGCGCGTGCTTGCTGACGTTCTGGAGCAGCTCCGAGACCGTGAAGTACGCGATCCCCTCGATCGCCGGCGCGGGGCGCTCCGCCAGATCGACCTCGACCCGCACCGGCACCGTGCACCGCGACGCCACCGCCGACAGCGCCGCGTCCAGCCCCCGGTCCGTCAGCACCGCCGGGTGGATGCCCCGGGCCAGGTCCCGCAGCTCCTGGAGCGCCGTCTTCACCTCGCCGTGCGCCTCGTCCACCATCCGCACGGCCGTCTCCGGATCCTCCTGGAGCTTCTCCTTCGCCAGCCCCAGATCCATCGCCAGTGCCACCAGCCGGGCCTGCGCCCCGTCGTGCAGATCCCGCTCGATGCGCCGCAGGTCGGCGGCGGCCGTGTCGACCACGACCCCCCGGTCCGACTCCAGCTCCACCACCCGCGAGGCCAGCCGCGACGGCCCGAGCAGCCCGTGCACCATGAGCCGGTCCACCATCGTCAGCGCCCGCACGATCCACGGCGTGGCGATCGTGAACAGCAGCCCCACCAGCGCCGTCACCGTGATCTCGAAGGGGTTGTCGAGGTAGACCCGGTGTGTCTCGTCGCCGTACAGCTGGACCCCGTCCTGGCCGGCGTACATCGGGAACACCCAGAACCACAGCGGGTACGTCAGCAGCCCCCAGCCCAGCGCCCAGACGTTCACGGTGACGGCGAACGAGAACACCGCCCAGGGCAGATGCAGCACCGCGTACAGCAGGGCCCGCCACGAGGCGCCGCTCTTCAGGACGGCACCCATCCACGCCATGACGCCCGGTTTCCGCATCCGCAGCGGCTCGGGCTCGGCCACCTCCAGGTCCAGCAGCGCCCGCGCCCGCATCCGCTCCAGCGCGCCGAAACCTCGGCAGCCGGCGAGCGCCGCCGCCAGCACCGGTATGCCGAGGAACGTCACCAGCAGGCCCGCCCCCAGCGACACCATCGTGACCGCGTAGGTGAAGAGCAGGATGCTGATCGGCAGGCTGAGCAGCACGTGGCCGAGCTCGCGCCAGGTGCGGCCCTCGACCGGCGCCCGCAGCGCGGCGGGCAGCCGGTGCCGCCGTTCGGTGCTCCCGGGGAACGCGGGCCCGCCGTCGAGCCCGTATCCCTGTCCGTACTCCGTGGCCATCGGTGTCGTCCTTCTCCTCGTCCTACGGCTGTTCCCTCGTACCTCCACCCTGCTGCGCCGCAGGTCGGCGGACCATGGAGTCCGTCGGCGTCTTGAGCGGGGGGTTTTCCCTACCTCCGGACTTCCGGCCCGTTCGACAGCGTCAGGCGTCCGTGCGGTCGCGCCACGGCAGCTCCGCCGTGACCGTCGTCGGGCCGCCCTCGGGCGACTCCAGGACGAACAGGCCGTCGACGGCGTCCAGCCGGTCGGCCAGACCCTTCATCCCCGTACCGCCGTCGAGGCTCGCGCCCCCGCGGCCGTCGTCCCACACCTGTATGAGGAGCCGGTCGTCCGTCCGCCACACATCCACCGACGCGGACTTCGCCCGGCTGTGCTTGCTGACGTTCTGGAGCAGCTCCGAAACGGTGAAGTAGGCGATGCCCTCGATGGCCGCTGCCGGACGCGCGGGCAGGTCGACCGACACCTTCACCGGGACCGTGCAGCGCGAGGCGACCGAGGACAGGGCCGCGTCCAGGCCGCGGTCGGTCAGGACCGCCGGGTGGATCCCGCGGGCCAGGTCCCGCAGCTCCTGGAGCGCCAGCTTCACCTCGCCGTGCGCCTCCTCGACCATCGTCGCCGCCGCGTCCGGGTCCTCCAGCACCTTCTCCTTGGCCAGGCCCAGACCCATGGCCAGATTGACCAGCCGGGCCTGCGCCCCGTCGTGCAGATCCCGCTCGATGCGCCGCAGGTCGGCGGCGGCCGTGTCGACCACGACCCCCCGGTCCGACTCCAGCTCGGCGATGCGCCGCTCCAGCTCGTCGGAGGGCGACAGCAGCCCGCGCACCATGGCCCGGTCGGCGTTGGTCAGGCCCCGCGCGATGAACGGCAGCACCGGCCACAGCACGAACAGCGAGGTCAGCGTGACGGTGAAGGTGAGGACGCCCCACGGCAGCCGGATGAACTCGTACAGGACCGTGCGCCAGCCCACCGGGTCCTTCAGCTGCATCCACAACCGCTGGAAGAAGCCGCCCCCGCCGCGCAGCCGCAGCCGGCTCGGCTCGTCCACCCGCACCCCGAGCAGTGCCCGGGCCCGCGCCCGCTCCATCCTGCCCAACTGCCGCGCGCCCATGAGTCCGGCCGCGAGCAGCGGGAACCCGACCACTGTGACGGTCAGGCCGAAACCGGTGAACAGCACCGTCACGACGTAGGTGAAACCGAGCAGCGCGACCGGAAGGTTGGCCAGCAGGTGCGCGATCTCTTTCCAGGTGTGCCGGTCGTAGGCGAGACGGGCCGGCGGCGGACGGTCGTCCTGCCCGGCCGCCGCCGTGGCCTCTTTCGTGCCCGGGGACGGGAAGCGTTGGGTCATATGCGTTAGCGTGCCGGGCGGCGGGCAGCCGCGCCATGAGGTGGACCGCCAGGATCACCTGAGGAAAACCCCACCCCCGCATGCCAGGGCGTGACGGGCTGCTTACCCTGCCTTTATCAGGGCCTAGACTCCCGTGCGTACAGATCGTCGAACAGCGGCGTCCGGGTGAGCCGCGGGGTCGGCGCAGGATCCAGGTCCGATTTTTCAGGGAGCGAGGGACGGACGTGCCGGAACCGACCGTCGTCACCACGACCGTCGTCGCGGCGGACTACTTCCAGTCCTACTCGGTCGTCGGACTGCTCGCCGTCGTCGGCGTGCTGTTCGTCGCCGTCGCCTTCGGGGCCGGCCGCCTGCTGCGGCCCGTGGTCCCCACGCCCGAGAAGCTCCTGACCTACGAGTGCGGCGTCGACCCCGTCGGCGAGGGCTGGGCCCACACCCAGGTCCGCTACTACGTCTACGCCTTCCTCTACGTGATCTTCGCCGTCGACTCGATCTTCCTGTTCCCCTGGGCGACCGTCTTTGCCGCCCCCGGCTACGGCGCGACGACCCTGGTGGAGATGTTCATCTTCCTCGGCTTCCTGGCCGTGGGCCTGCTCTACGCATACAAGAAGGGCGTCCTGGCATGGACGTGACCCCCGAGCCTGTTCTGCTGCCCGAGCCGAAGCGGCTGGGTGCCCTCGCGCGCCTCG
This sequence comes from Streptomyces lomondensis, assembly GCF_014651035.1. Lineage (GTDB taxonomy): Bacteria > Actinomycetota > Actinomycetes > Streptomycetales > Streptomycetaceae > Streptomyces > Streptomyces lomondensis. Next base: position 686,577 of record NZ_BMWC01000002.1, on the reverse strand, counting down.
CGCCCGAGCCGATGAAGGTGATCCTGAACTGGGGCCGCCGCTACTCGCTCTGGGTCTTCAACTTCGGCCTCGCCTGCTGCGCGATCGAGTTCATCGCCGCGTCGATGGCCCGCCACGACTTCATCCGCCTCGGCGTCATCCCGTTCGCGCCGGGCCCCCGCCAGGCCGACCTGATGGTGGTGTCCGGCACGGTCACGGACAAGATGGCGCCGGCGGTGAAGCGCCTCTACGAGCAGATGCCGGAACCCAAGTACGTCATCTCCTTCGGCGCGTGCAGCAACTGCGGCGGCCCGTACTGGGACTCCTACTCCGTCACCAAGGGCGTCGACCAGATCATCCCCGTCGACGTCTACGTCCCCGGCTGCCCGCCCCGGCCCGAGGCGCTGCTCCAGGGCATCCTCAAGCTCCAGGAGAAGATCGCCCGCGAGTCGCTGGGGGAGCGGTACGGCACGAGCCGCCCGTCCGCGGCGGCGCTGGAGAGCGGGCTGGTGCGACCGCCGGCCCCGGCCCCGGCCACAGACGCGACGTCCGAGGAGGGACGATGACCGCGGTCGGCTGGCTGCCCGCCGACGTCGGGGAACTCTTCGGCCCGGACGCCACGGCCGAGGAGTCGTACGAGGTCCTGACGGTCGACGTACCCTCCGCTGCCTGGATCGCCTCTCTGGAGACCGCCCGCGACCGGCTCGGCTGCACCTACTTCGACTGGCTGAGCGCGGTCGACGAACCGGGCACGGGCTTCCGCGTCACGGCACACATCGCGGCCCTCTCTCCCGTACGACGACTCCTCCTGCGTACGACGGTGCCGCACGAGGCTCCCGCCCTGCCCTCGGCGGTCGGTGTCTACGCGGGCGCCGCCTGGCACGAACGCGAGACGCACGAGATGTTCGGCGTCACCTTCGACGGCCACCCGGCGCTGGACCACCTGCTCCTGCCGGAGAACTTCGAGGGTCACCCCCTGCGCAAGGACTTCGTCTTGGCCGCCCGCGTCGCCAAGGCCTGGCCCGGCGCGAAGGAACCCGGCGAGTCGGAACACGGCGGCCCCAAGCGCCGCCAGATGCTCCCGCCCGGCGTCCCCGACCCGAACGAATGGGGCCCCCTCAAGGGCCAGCTCCCTCCGGCCCCCGCCCGTCCGGCCCGGGGCGCGGCCCGCGGCGCGACGGGCGACCGGCCGGCCCGCGCGGCCCGCCCAGCGGCGGGCGAGCGTCCGGTGCGGCGGACGCGTTCCGCGGCGGAGGGCTCGGCGAGCCAGGCCGCTGCCGGTGACACGGGCACGGCTTCCCCGACCGCACCGCGTCGTGCTCGTACGGCGGCGGAAGGCTCCGCGAGCCAGGCCGCTGCCGGGACCACCGGGCCGGAGTCGCCGGCCACGGAAACGGGACCGTTGACCACTGCGTCCGGGCCATCGACCGCTGAGGCTGGGCCATCGACCCCTGCGTCCGGACCCTCGACCGCTGGGGCTGGGCCCTCGTCCGCTGGGGCTGGGCCCTCGTCCGCTGGGGCTGGGCCCTCGTCCACTGAGGCCGGAACGCCGAGCGCGTCGGCTGGGACGCGCCGCGCGCGGAGCGCGAGCGAAGGCTCGGCGTCGCAGCGGACCCCGGCAGACACCCCGGAAGACGCCCCCACAGACACCGCGGCGGACAACCCTGCCGGCCCCCGCCGGGCGCGCAGCGCATCGGAGGGCAGCGCGAGTCAGCGGGCGGCATCCGACCGCGGCGACAACGGCAACGGCAGCGCCAGCGCGAGCGAGAGGCGCAGCGACAGTCAGTCGGGCCGCGCTTCGCGCACCCCGCGCAGCACGGACGCCCCCTGGCACCACGCCCGCCCGGCCTTCGAGGAACCGGAACCCCAACCGTCGCCCGAGGCCGCGCCGTTGCCGACCCCCGAGCCGCCGGCCGCCCCGGAGAAGCCCGAGCCCGCGAAGGACTCCGAGCCCGCGGACAACCCCGAAGACCCAACAGACCCCACTGACCCCACAGACGCCACAGGAGGCCCGCGGTGAACGACGTGCTCGACGTCACCCTGCGACTCCTGATCGTCTTCGTCGTCTTCCTCACCTTCCCCCTGATCATCGGCCAGACCGAGCACAAGGTCATGGCTCACATGCAGGGCCGCCTCGGCCCCATGTACGCCGGCGGCTTCCACGGCTGGGCCCAGCTGATCGCCGACGGCGTGAAGTTCGCGCAGAAGGAGGACGTGGTCCCGGCCGGCGCGGACCGCCGTATCTTCCAACTGGCCCCAGCTGTCGCCCTCCTGCCCTACCTCCTCGTCCTGCTCGCCATCCCCATCGGCCCCGACGAGGGAGCCGTCGGCCAGGTCATCGACGCCGGCGTCTTCTTCGTCCTGGCCGTCATGGGCGTCGGCGTCCTCGGCTCGCTCATGGCCGGCTGGGCGTCCGCGAACAAGTTCTCCCTCCTCGGCGGCCTGCGCACCGCCGCCCAGCTCCTCGCCTATGAACTGCCGATGCTGCTGACCGCCGCCTCGGTGGCGATGGCGGCCGGCACCGTCTCGATCCCCGGCATCCTCGACGCCTTCGAGTGGTGGTGGCTGCCCTGGCAGATCGTCGGCGCGATCGTCTTCTTCGTGGCCGGCCTCGCCGAACTCCAGCGCCCGCCCTTCGACATGCCCGTCGCCGACTCGGAGATCATCTTCGGCGCGTACACCGAGTACACCGGCCTGCGCTTCGCCCTCTTCCTCCTCGCCGAGTACGCCGGAATCGTCGTCCTGTGCGGCCTGACCACCGTCCTCTTCCTGGGCGGCTGGCACGGCCCCTGGGGCGCCGACGGCCTCGGCTGGGTCTGGACCCTGCTGAAGACCGCCGTCCTCGCCTTCCTCGTCATCTGGCTGCGCGTCACCTACCCCCGCCTGCGCGAGGACCAGCTCCAGAAGCTCTCCTGGACCCTCCTCGTCCCCCTCTCCCTCGCCCAGATCGCCCTCACCGGCATCGTCAAGGTGGTGATCCAGTAACCATGGCCCCCATTCCTGGCAGTGGCCTCGCCAAGGGCCTGGCCGTCACCCTCCGCACGATGACGAAGAAGTCCGTCACCGCGCAGTACCCGGACGCCCAGCCCGACCTCCCGCCCCGCACCCGCGGCGTGATCGGCCTGTTCGAGGAGAACTGCACGGTCTGCATGCTGTGCGCCCGCGAGTGCCCGGACTGGTGCATCTACATCGACTCCCACAAGGAGACGATCCCGGCGGCGACCCCCGGCGGCCGCGAACGCAGCCGCAACGTCCTCGACCGCTTCGCCATCGACTTCTCCCTGTGCATGTACTGCGGTATCTGCATCGAGGTCTGTCCTTTCGACGCCCTGTTCTGGTCCCCGGAGTTCGAGTACGCCGAAACCGACATCCGCGACCTCACCCACGAGCGCGACAAGCTCCGCGAGTGGATGTGGACCGTCCCGGCCCCGCCGGCCCTCGACCCCGGCGCGGAGGAGCCGAAGGAACTCGCCGCCGCCCGCAAGGCCGCGGAGAAGCTGGCGGCCCAGCAGTCCCCGCCGCCCACCGAACCGCACGCCGACGAGCAGGCCCGGGCAGCCGAGCGCCCCACCCGCCCGCACGGCGACTCCAAGCAGCAGACGGACCAGCCGAAGCCGGGGCAGGAGGGCACGCCATGACCCTCGCGACAACAGCCGCCCACCTCACGGCTCACGCCCCGACCGCCGCCGCCGAGACCCACGGCTTCCTCTCCCCGACCGGCGTCGAGATCGCCTTCCTCCTCGTCGGCCTGGTCACCTTCGGCGCCGCGATCGTCACCGTCACCACCCGGCAGCTGGTGCACGCCGCCCTGTGGCTGGTGGTCACCCTCGGCGGCCTGGCCGTCGAGTACCTCCTGCTCACCGCCGAGTTCATCGCCTGGGTGCAGGTCCTCATCTACGTCGGTTCCGTCGTCGTCCTCCTCCTGTTCGGTCTGATGCTCACCAGGGCCCCCATCGGCCGCTCCCCGGACGCCGACTCCGGCAACCGCTGGGCCGCCCTGACCGTGGCCGTCGCCGCCGCTGCCGCCCTGGTCTGGGTCGTCGTCGACGCCTTCCGCACGACCTGGATCGACCTGGACGGCCCTGCCGCCGGGTCCACCGAGGCCACCGGCGCGAGCCTCTTCCAGAACTGGGTCCTCCCCTTCGAGGCCCTCTCCGTCCTCCTCCTCGCCGCCCTGGTCGGCGCGATCGTCCTGTCCCGCAAGGCGAAGGCCGGGGCGGCGACCGCGGCCGAGAGCACCCCGGCCGCCCGGAGCGAGAAGAGCCCCCGGAGTGAGAAGGGCCCCCGGAGCGAGAAGGAAGGCACCAGCTGATGCACCTCGCCTATCCCGCCGTGCTCTCCGCCCTTCTCTTCTGCACGGGCCTGTACGGCGTCCTCGCCCGCCGCAACGCGATCCTCGTCCTGATGTCGGTCGAGCTGATGCTCAACGCCGTCAACCTCAACCTGGTCGCCTTCGACGTCTGGCTCAGCAAGACCGCCGAGGAGACCCTGCACTCCGGCCAGGCCCTGACGCTGTTCACCATCGCCATCGCCGCCGCCGAGATCGGCATCGGCCTGGCGATCGTCCTGGCCGTGCACCGCAACCGCGGCACCGCGGACATCGACAAGCTCCGCGACACCTCCGAACTGCACGACCCCGACGGCCCCGACAGCGACGCCCTCGCGGCCGAGCAGTCCGGCGAGGCCCAGAAGGCTGAGGCCACCGCGTGACCACGACCACCCTCGCCGTCCTCGTCCCCCTCCTTCCGTTCCTCGGCGCCGTCGCCGGCCTGCTCCTGGGCCGCACCGCCCCGGGCTTCGCCCGCCCGCTCGCCGTCCTGCCGACCCTCACCTCCCTGGTGCTCGCCGCGCTGGTCGCCGTACGCCAGGGCGGTGACGCGGCCGTCGACGCGGCCACGGAACTGACCCCCACCGGGTCGGTCCCGATCGAACTCGCCCTGCACGTCGACGGCTTCGCCGCCCTCGTCGCCGTCCTGGTCGGCCTGGTCGCCTCCTGTGTGCAGATCTACTCGACGGGCTACCTGCGCGACGACCCGCGCTACCCCTCGTATGCCGCCCTGGTCTCCCTGTTCACCTCCGCGATGCTGCTGGTCGTCTACTCCGGCGACCTGATGGTGCTGCTGGTCGGCTGGGAAGTCATGGGCATCTGCTCGTACTTCCTGGTCGGCCATTACTGGGAGACCCCGGAGGCCCGCGCCGCCTCCCTCAAGGCCTTCCTGGTCACCAAGCTCGGCGACGTCCCCTTCCTGATCGGCCTGTTCGCCCTGGCCACCGACGCCGGTTCGTTCCGCATCACCCGGGTCCTCGGCGCCGTCGCGAGCGGCTCGCTCGACCACCCGACGCTGATCGCCCTGCTGCTCCTCGCGGGCGTGGCGGGCAAGTCGGCGCAGTTCCCGCTGCACACCTGGCTCCCCGACGCGATGGCGGGCCCGACCCCCGTCTCCGCGCTGATCCACGCCGCGACGATGGTCGCCGCCGGTGTCTACTTCATCGCCCGCCTCCTCCCGGTCTTCGAGGCCTCCCAGGCCGCGATGGTCGTCCTTGCCGTCATGGCCGCCGTCACGATGGCCGGCTCGGCGCTCGCCGCGCTCGCCCAGGACGACATCAAGCGGGTCCTCGCCTACTCGACGATCGGCCAGCTCGGCTACATGTCCGGCGCCCTGGCCGTCGGCGACCGCGGCGCCGCCGTCTTCCACCTCCTGTCCCACGGCGCCTTCAAGGCGCTGCTGTTCCTCGCGGCCGGCGTGATCATCCACGCCGCCGGCACCAACTCCCTCGCGGCCATGTCCCGCATGCGGAATCTGCGCGACCGCGTCCCGGACGCCTACTGGACGATGACCGTGGCGCTCCTCGCGCTCGCCGCGATCCCGCCGTTCAGCGGCTTCTTCTCCAAGGAGGCCGTCCTCGGAGTCGCCGAGCATGTCGTCACCGGACACACCGAGCACGCCCCCGCCGCCGCGGGCTGGATCGTCCTCGTCGCCGGTCTGCTCACGGCCGTGCTCACCGCCGCCTACGCGATGCGGCTGTGGTTGCTGGCCTTCCGTGGCCGGGGCGCCGAAGCCCCCGACCACGGCAGGCAGCCGCTGACGATGACCGTCGTGCTGTGGGTGCTCGCCGTGCCGTCCCTGGCCCTCGGCGGGTTCACGTTCCGCCTGCTGCCCGACTGGTTCGACGGCCGCGACCTCGGCCCGACCCTGACCACCTCCGTGCTCGGCACGGGCGTGGCCCTGGTCGGCGGCATCGTCACCTACGGTGCCTGGCGGCACACCACCGCGCTCGCGGCACGCGTCCCGCTGGGCGCGGTCGCGGCCCACCCGGAGGGCGACGCCGCCCGGGTCGAGGCGGAGGCCATCGCCACCCACGAACCGGCCTACGGCGACATCGCCTACGCGCCCGACCCCGCGGACCCGGGACGGCTGCTGCTCGGCCCCCTGCACCGGCACGCGGCCGCCGGCTTCCACATGGACGCCGTGTATACGGCCCTCTTCGTCCGCCCGGTCCAGGCCGGAGCGAGCCTCGTCCGGTTCCTCGACCGCGAGGTCGTCGAGACCTACGTACGCGGTGCGGGCGCGCTGCCCCGCTGGCTCGGCGCCGCCGTACGACGCGCCCAGACCGGCAACGTCCAGACCTATGTGAGCGCGCTGCTCGCCGGCACCGTCGTCCTCGCGGTCGCCGTCGTCCTCGTCGCCACGGGAGCGTGAGCAGGCGTGATCGATATCAACGAGTCCGTGATGCAGTTCCTTCTGGCATTCGTCGTCGTCGGCCCGCTCCTCGGCGCCGCCGCGGCTCTCCTGCCGGCCCCGCCCGGGCTGAAGGGGAAGTCACCCGAGCAGGCCGTGCTCCGGCACGGCGTCACCGTCACCGGCGCCGTCCTCATCGCGGCGATCGTCCTCGCGCTCGGCTTCGACCACGACCAGCCGTCGAAGATGCAGGCCAGCACCGACATCAGCTGGATCCCCGCCCTCGACGTACGCATCCACCTCGGCATCGACGGCATCTCCCTCCCCCTTCTGGTCCTGACCGCGCTGCTGACCTTCCTCTGCGCGCTCTACTCGTACTTCAAGATGCCCGCGGGTCCGACCCCGAAGGCCTTCGTCGCCCTGCTGCTCGTCCTCGAGTCCGGCATGCTGGCGACCTTCGCCGTCCTCGACCTGCTGTTGTTCTTCCTCGCCTTCGAGATGGTCCTCATCCCGATGTACTTCCTCATCGCCCGCTGGGGCGGCGAGGGCCGCAGCCAGGCCGCGTGGCGGTTCATCCTCTACACGCTGCTCGGCTCGGTGGTCATGCTGCTCGGCCTGCTCCTGATCGGGATCAAAGCGGGCACGTTCGACATGATGGCACTCGCCACTGACAACGGCCGGTCGCTGACCACATCCGTGCAGGTCATCGCCGTTCTGGCGATCGGGATCGGGCTCGCCGTGAAGACGCCGATGTGGCCGCTGCACAGCTGGCTGCCCGACGCCCACACCGCCGCGCCGACCGTCGGCTCGGTCCTGCTGGCCGGCGTCCTGCTGAAGATGGGTACGTACGGATTCGTCCGGATCCTGCTGCCGATCGCACCGGACGGCTTCCGCACCTTCGCGCCCTACCTCGCCGCCCTCGCCGTCGTCGGCATCATCTACGGGTCCCTCGCCTGCCTGGCCCTCGCCAAACAGGGCGCGAAGGGCGACCTGAAGCGCCTCATCGCCTACTCCTCCGTCGGCCACATGGGCTTCGTCCTGCTCGGCATCTCGACGATGACCCCGACCGGCGTGAACGGCGCCCTGTTCGCCAACATCGCCCACGGCCTCATCACCGGCCTGCTCTTCTTCCTGGTCGGCGCGCTGAAGGACCGCACCGGCACCACCGACCTCGACACCCTCGCCGAGGAGACCGGCGCCGCCCTGTACGGCAGGGCCCCGCGCCTCGGCGGCCTGCTCGCGTTCGGCGCCGTCGCCTCCCTCGGCCTGCCGGGCCTGGCCGGCTTCTGGGGCGAGATGCTGGCCCTGTTCGGCGCGTTCCGGCCCGCCGACGGCCTCAGCCGCCCCGCCTTCCTCACCTTCATGGCGATCGCCGCGTTCGGCACGCTGCTGACGGCCGCGTACCTGCTGGTCGTGGTCCGCCGTGTCTGCATGGGCGCCCTGCCGCAGGATGTCCCCAAACTCACCGACGTCCGTTCGTACGAGTTCGCGGCCTGGACGCCGCTCGTCGTCCTCACCGTCGTCGCGGGCCTGTGGCCCAAGGCCCTCCTCGGCCTGAGCGATCCGGCCGTCCAGCAGCTCCTCGCAGGAGGCACCCGATGAGCTCCCCGGCCCCGTCCCTGGCCGCGTCGCTGGTCCAGTCCGTCGACTGGCTCGCGATCGCGCCGCCCACCATCGCGGCGGTCGTCGGACTCGCCGTCCTGGTCGCCGACCTGTTCGTCGCCGAGCACCGGAAGGCGCTGCTCGGCTGGACGTCCGTGGCCGGCCTGGCCGCCGCCACGCTGCTACTGCTGCCCCTCCTGGACGGCGACCGCAGCACCTTCTGCCTGACCGGTGACGCCGCCGTGTGCAGCTACACGGCCGACCGCTTCACCCTGGTCATCCAGTTCCTGGTCCTCGGCGGCGCCCTCCTCGCCGCCCTCCTGTCGGTCACCGCCCTGAAGGACGCCCGCAGGGAGCTTCCCGAGGGCGAGTACTGGTTCCTGCTGCTGTCCTCCGCGGCCGGCGCCGCCCTCCTGCCCGCCTCCCGCGACCTCGCCACCCTGATCGTCGCCCTGGAGGTCGCCTCCCTGCCCGCCTTCGCGCTGGTCGGCCTGAAGCACGGCGACCGGAGGTCCTCCGAAGCGGCCCTGAAGTTCTTCCTGTCCTCGGTCACCGCCACCGCGGTCAGCCTCATGGGCATCAGCTTCCTGTACGCCTCCACGGGCACCCTCTACCTCACCCAGATCGCCGACCGCGTCCAGAGCGTCGACGGGCAGCTCCAGACGCTCGCCCACACCGGCGTCGTCCTCACCCTCGTCGGCTTCGCCTTCAAGACGGCCGCCGTGCCGTTCCACTTCTGGGTGCCCGACACCTACGTGGGCGCCCCCCTGCCGATCGCCGCCTATCTGTCGGTCATCGGCAAGGCGGTCGGCTTCACCGGCCTGATCCTCGTCACGGTCGTCGCCCTCCCGTCGTACGCCGACGTCTGGGGCCCGGCCCTGGCGGCCCTGGCCGCGCTCACCATGACCGTCGGCAACGCCGGAGCCCTCCGCCAGCAGGCCACGCGCGCGTACAGCGCGGTACGCCTGCTCGCCTGGTCCTCCGTCGGCCAAGCCGGCTACCTCCTGGTGCCGATCGCCGCAGCCGCGTACTCCGGGGACGCCGAGAAGTCGATCGGCTCCACCGTCGCCTACGCCCTGATGTACGGCGCCGTGAACCTCGGCGCCTTCGCGGTGGCCGCGCTGGTCGGCCGGACGAAGTCCCTCAACCGCGTCGCCGACTACCGCGGCCTGTACGCGTCGAGCCCGCTGCCCGCGCTGCTCCTGGCGTTCTTCCTGCTCTGCCTCGCCGGGCTGCCGCCGGGCATCATCGGCCTCTTCGCCAAGGTCACCGTCTTCTCGGCGGCCGTCGACGCCAGCCTCGGCTGGCTGGCCGTGGTGATGGCCGTCAACGTCGTGATCGCGCTGTTCTACTACCTCCAGTGGACGGCCCTGCTCTTCCGCGCCCCCGAGGGCGAACCCGAGAAGCACCGCGTCCCCGCCCCGCTCACCGCCGCGATCGCCCTGACCGGCGTCCTCGGCATCGCCTTGTCCGGAGCACCCCAGCTGGTCCTGCGCTTCACGGACACCGGGCTCTTCTGACGCCGGCCGCCGGGCTCTTCCGACCCCGGCCGCCACACCGGTCACGCTTTCGCCACGCGCGTGTGGGCACTCGGCCCCGCACGCGTGCGTGGCGCGCCTGCGGCCGTCACCCGTACGGTCCACGGCCCGCCCCGCACGCACAAGGGAACTAGTGCCTCCCGCCTGGCGTTGACCAGTACGGGAGGGTCCACTGGACGTGACATCACGGCACCAGTGGCACCGCAGAACAGCAAGCAAGGGTCCCCCTGCCGCACCACTTGGAGGGCGTACCGTGCACCGCCGGCACAACGGGCTCAGGACAGCAGTCCTCCTCGGGGGACTGTCCGCACTCATCATCGTCATCGGCAGCTTCTTCGGCCGCATGGGGCTCGTCATCGCCGTCCTGGTAGCGCTCGGCACCAACGCGTACGCGTACTGGAACAGCGACAAGCTGGCCCTCCGCGCGATGCGCGCCCGCCCGGTGAGCGAGTTCGAGGCCCCGGGGCTCTACCGCATGGTCCGCGAGCTCTCCACACAGGCCCGCCAGCCCATGCCGCGCCTGTACATCTCCCCGACGGAGGCGCCCAACGCCTTCGCCACGGGTCGCAACCCACGCAACGCCGCCGTGTGCTGCACGGACGGCATCCTGCGCCTCCTGGACGAGCGCGAGCTGCGCGGCGTCATCGGCCACGAGTTGAGCCACGTCTACAACCGCGACATCCTCATTTCGTCGGTCGCCGGCGCCCTCGCCTCCGTGATCATGTTCCTGGTCAACTTCGCCTGGCTGATCCCGATCGGGCGCTCCGACGACGATGACGGCCCCGGCCTGCTCGGCATGCTGCTGATCATGATCCTGGGCCCGCTCGCCGCCTCGCTCATCCAACTGGCCATCAGCCGCTCCCGCGAGTACCAGGCGGACGCCTCCGGCGCCCAGCTCACCGGCGACCCGCTCGCCCTGGCCAGCGCCCTGCGCAAGCTCGAACTCGGCACGAAGCAGCTGCCGCTGCCGCCCGAGCCCCGCATCGAGACCGCCAGCCACATGATGATCGCGAACCCGTTCCGGCCCGGCCAGGGCCTTTCGAAGATGTTCTCCACGCACCCGCCGATGGCGGACCGCATCGCCCGGCTCGAAAAAATGGCAGGTGGGAACCAGTGAAGACCATCTTGAACGTCATATGGCTCGTCCTGAGCGGCTTCTGGCTGTTCCTCGCCTACATGCTGGCGGGCCTGCTCCTCTGTATCACCATCATCGGCATCCCGTTCGGCATCGCGGCCTTCCGCATCGGCGTCTACGCCCTGTGGCCGTTCGGGTACACGACGGTCGAGCGCCGTGACGCGGGCGCGCCGTCCTGCGTCGGCAACGTGCTGTGGCTGGTGCTCGCGGGCTGGTGGCTGGCGCTCGGCCACATCGTCACCGGTATCGCCCTGTGCGTCACGATCATCGGCATCCCGCTCGGCATCGCCAACTTCAAGCTGATCCCGGTCTCGCTGCTCCCGCTGGGCCGCGACATCGTACGGACGGACCAGCCGTTCGCGGTGCGCTGACGGCCCGCCGAGGCCGCCCGGTTGTCCACAGGCCAGGGGTTGTCCACAGGCCCGCCCGGCTGTCAGCGTCGGCCCGCATCATGAACCCATGACCGCGACCGAGCAGTTGCCGACCCGAGTGCCGACCAGGACGCACAACACCCGCCCAAGAGGCCGGACTTCCCATCCCGCACCGGCAGACCCGGTGAGAGGCCCCTGACCGGCGCAACCGCCGAGCGCCGTCAACGCGTCCTCCCCACCAGGACGGCGAACGCGCGCGGCAAGGACGACGCACGCGGGACGCCCGACGTACGACGCACGGCCACGGCCTGCCGGGAGCAACATCACATGGCCGGGACAGTGCGGGCACAGCGTGAAAGGGCAGGTTCACGGCATGACGATCATCAGCTGGATCATCCTGGGACTGTTGGCCGGAGCCATCGCGAAGTTCCTGCTGCCGGGGCGCGATCCGGGGGGCCTCATCGGCACGACCCTGATCGGCATCGCGGGCGCGTTCATCGGCGGCTGGATATCGGCCCGCTGGATGGACCACCCGATCACCAAAGACTTCTACGACGGCACGACCTGGGCCGCGGCGATCGGCGGATCGCTCGTCCTCCTGATCGCCTACCGCCTCCTGTTCGGCCACTCCCGCGACTGACCGCGCGCCGACCGCAGCCGGCAGACGAGAAGGGTGAGCACCGGCAGGCGCCCACCCTTCCCCGTACCCGCGCAGACCGTGGAGCCCGGGGCCCCCGACCGGCCTACCGGTAGTTCACGAACTGCATCGCGAAGTCGAAGTCCTTGCCCTTCAGCAGGGTGATGACGGCCTGGAGATCGTCACGGCTCTTGGAGCTGACCCGCAGCTCCTCGCCCTGCACCTGCGCCTTCACACCCTTGGGGCCCTCGTCGCGGATGATCTTCGCGACCTTCTTCGCGTTGTCCTGGGAGATGCCCTCCTTGATGGACGCGAAGATCTTGTAGTCCTTGCCGGAGACCTGGGGCTCACCCGCGTCCAGGGCCTTCAGCGAGATGCCGCGCTTGATCAGCTTGGACTGGAAGACGTCGAGGACAGCCTTCACCCGGTCCTCGGAGTTCGCCTCCATGAGGATCTTCTCGCCGGACCACGCGATCGAGGCGCCCACGCCCTTGAAGTCGTAGCGCTGCGAGATCTCCTTGGCGGCCTGGTTGAGGGCGTTGTCGACCTCCTGCCGCTCGACCTTCGAGACGATGTCGAAACTGGAGTCGGCCATGTCCTGTGGCTCCTTGTATCGGGGTGCGTGTCGTGCGTACCGGCGTACGTGGCAGCCGGCGGACCTGTTCAGGCCCCTGGCCGCATCCGGACAAGCCTAGCCACCCCCCGCCCCCCGGGCGCCGATCAATCGGGTGGCGAAGCACCCCTCCACATCGGGTATTGTTTACGTCGTTGCCACGGAGCGCCGCCGAAAAAGCGGCTCGCCGGGCAGCTACCCCGGCGGTGTGGCTCAGCCTTCCTAGGTTCGAATCCTAGCGCCGCCACACTGGGGAAGACCCCCTCTCATCTGCGGAGACGCAGGTGGGAGGGGGTCTTTTGCGTGCTGGCCCCGCTGGGTTCTGGGTGATGCGTCTCACCTGCGGCGTGACGCCTGCCGATGCGCGCCGAACAACGGTGCTGCCGGTGCGGTGACACCGACAGCACCGGCAGCACAGACCACACCAGCCACGGCCCCCCGGGGCTACGGCGCCGGCGTATACGTCACCGTGGCATCCGGGCAAGCCTCGGCCAGGCGGGCGAGGGACTCGCGCTCCTCGGTGTCCGCGGTGAGGCTCCAGCGCAGTTTCACCGCCGTCCACTCGACGATGTAGCGGCACGTCGCCTTGCTGTTGGGCGGCAGCCACTCGGCGGGATCCTGGTCGGCCTTGCTGCGGTGCGCGGCGGCGGAGACGGCCACCAGCGTGCGCGGGTCCGCGAGGTCGTTGGCGTATGCCTCGCGGCGGGATGCCTTCCACTGGGAGGCGCCGGAGTCCCAGGCCTCGGGCAGCGGCACCATGTGGTCGACGTCCATGGCCGCCGCCGAGGTGATCTGGCGGGCGTCGTAGTAGGACGACCAGGTGCCGCCCTTCAGCTTGCAGTCGGGGCCGGTGGCCGGTGGTTCGACCGCCTCGGCGATCAGCACCTCGTCGCGGGTGTCGCACCCGTCGTCGGGGTTGGCGCCGGCGTTCCAGTACGTGAAGCTGGCCCGCTCGTAGCCGTCCCGGGACTCCGCGGCCTGGGGCAGGGCGGCGACGGCTTGGTCCAGGGGCAGGGATTTCGCGGCATGCGCGGGGCAGGACAGGGCGAAGGTGCAGGCGGTGCCGAGCAGGGCGGCAGCACAGGCTCGTGCCAGGGAAACGATCACGCGCAGCAGCATGGGCGACCTGCCCGGCCAGGCCCGCCGGACGCGCACGGAGATCACTCGGCGGTCGTATGCAGAAACGGTGCCGCAGCCTCCGGGCGTCAGCCGGAGGTTGACGCTGACGGCGGCGTCGGCGGGCTCTCGCCCGCTCCCGCAGCGCGCTGACCACCACTGTTCCGGCCCGGCCCGCAACTCGCCGGTGTCATGGCCCGATTGTCGGCTAGATGCACCGTAGCAGGGCTGGTCCGGGTAAGTGATCTTTGGACGGGCGGTGCGCTGCGGCTTCTCCGGGGCGTGTGGCCACCGATTGACTGAGGCGGGTGCGTGACCGGCAGTCGAGCCGAACGCGGTCCCCGTTCATGTCTTGAGGAGCAGTACATGGCGCAGATCACCGACCCGGCGCCGGTCGGCACATTTCCACGTCTGGGCTGGGTCGACGGCCTGCTGAACCCCGCCCTCCGGTCGGCCCTGGCCGCACTGCCGGCGGCCGAGAGCCGGGTGGCGGGGTACCACTGCGGCTGGTGCGAGGCCGACGGCACACCGATGGCGACGGCGTCCCGCACCGGCAAGTCCGTCCGCCCGGCCCTGGCCCTGCTGTCCGCCGCGGCGGTCGGCGGCAGCCCGGAGGCCGCCGTACCGGGCGCGGTCGCCGTGGAGTTGGTGCACGACTTCACCCTGCTGCACGACGACGTCATCGACGGCGACGCCCTGCGCCGCCACCGGCCGGCCGCCTGGTCGGTGTTCGGCACCCCGGCGGCGGTGCTGACCGGCGACGCCCTGCTCGTGTCGGCGATGCGGGTGCTCGCCGACGTGGACCGGCGGCGGGCGGCGGAAGCGGTGAAGGAGCTGGTCTCGGCCCTGATGGAGCTGGTCGAGGGGCAGAGCCGCGATGTGGTGTTCGAGAAGGCGCCGGAGGTGTCGGTGGCCCAGTACCTCGCCATGGCGGAGGGCAAGACGGGGTCGCTGATCGGGTGTTCGTGCGCCCTCGGCGGCATCCTGGCCGGAGCGGACGGCGAACGGGTACGGGGACTGAGGGAGTTCGGGCGGCGCCTGGGCGTGGCCTTCCAGTGCGCCGACGACATCCTGGGCATCTGGGGCCGCACCTCGCGCAGCGGCAAGCCGGTGGGGGCCGACCTCGCGGCGCGGAAGAAGTCGCTGCCCGTGGTGGCGGCCCTGAGCGGCGAGGGCGCGGCGGCCGACCGGCTCCGTGCGCTGTATGCCTCTTCGCGCCCCCTCGACGAACAGGACGTCGCCCTGGCGCGCGAGCTGGTGGCGGAGGCCGGTGGCCGCGAGGCTGCGGAGCAGGAGGCCCGCCGCCAGGTGGCGGCCGCGCTGCGGGCGCTGTCGTGGGCGCGGCTGACCCCCGACACCTACCGGCAACTCCAGGACATCGCCTGGGCGATGACCCGCCGCGAGTCCTGAGCCCGGCCGCCGGATACGGCCATCCCGGCGGACGGGGACAAGAGCCGTGACTTCGGTCCGGGTGGGCCGTTGTCTGTGCGGCGGTCCATGGCCGTGCGGCACGTCCTGGCCGATGGCCGCAACCCACCGCCGCAGCCCCGGCCGTACCGCGGCCGCTCCGAGCGGAACCGATCGTGACGAAACACAGTGGAGTCGTGCACCAGACCGAGACGAGCGCAGCGCTGCCGGGGGACCTCCCCGCCGTGGCCGCCTACGGGCTGCGGGTGGTCCGCGGCCGCCACACGGTCCTGCAGGACGTCAGCTTCACCGTCCCCCGCGGCTGCATCGTCGGCCTGCTCGGGCCGAGCGGCTGCGGGAAGACGACGCTGCTGCGCTCCGTGGTCGGCGTGCAGCAGACCACGGCGGGCCACGTCCAGGTCCTCGGATACGCGGCCGGCGCCCCGCAGCTGCGGACCCGCGTCGGCTACGTCACCCAGGCACCGTCGGTCTACGCGGACCTGACGGTGCTGGAGAACCTGCGCTACTTCGCCGCCGCCCTCGGCATGCGGGGCTGGCGCCGGGAGGACGCGGTGGTCCGGGTGGTGAAGGAGGTCGACCTGGCCTCGTACGCGGACAAGCTGGTCGCCCGGCTGTCGGGCGGCCAGTACTCGCGGGTGTCGCTGGCCGTGGCGCTGCTGAACAAGCCCGACCTGCTCGTGATGGACGAGCCGACCGTCGGCCTGGACCCCATGGTGCGCCGGGAGTTGTGGCTGGTCTTCCAGCGGCTGGCCGAGGAGGGCACCACGCTGCTGATCTCCAGCCATGTCATGGACGAGGCCGACCGCTGTGACCGGCTCCTGCTGATGCGGTCCGGGCGGCTGCTGGCCGGCGCCGACCGGGAGACGCTGCTGGAGCACACCGGCTGCGACGATGTGGAAGAGGCGTTCATGCACCTGGTGCAGGCTGCGTCCGACGCCGAGGAACGCGCCCGGCGGCGGGCCGCGGAACAGAGCCTGCTGCCCGCGCTGCCGGGCTTCCTCGACCAGGGCGGCGCCCCGGAAGCGGAACGGACCTACTTCGCCGCGGACACGGCGCGGTGAGCGGCGTCCGACTGGCCGAGCGGCTGCCGTTCTCGCCCACGATCACCGGCGCGACCGCGGTCCGGGTGCTCCAGCAGATCTCCCGCGACAAGGGCAGCACCGCGTTGCTGCTGGCCATCCCGTGCATGCTCATGGTGCTGCTGAAGCTGATGTTCCACGACTCGGAGGCCACCTTCGAGCGGGTCGGGCCCCAGGTCTTCGGGATCTTCCCGGTCATCGTGATGTACCTGGTGGCGTCCGTGTCCACGCTGCGGGAACGCACCACCGGCACCGCCGAGCGGCTGCTGACGATGCCCGTGCGGCGGCTCGACATCGTGCTCGGCTACAGCCTCGCCTTCGCCTTCCTGGCCCTGCTCCAGGCCGTCCTCTCCACGCTGCTGTCCATCGGTCCGCTCGGCCTGGACATCAAGGGCCCCGCCTATCTGCTGATGGTCATCGCCATGCTCGGCGCGCTGCTCGGGCTGGCACTGGGCCTGCTCGTGAGCGCCTTCGCGCGCAACGAGTTCCAGGCGGTGCAGTTCCTGCCCGCCGGGGTGCTGCCCCAGTTCCTGGTGTGCGGCCTGTTCGTGCCGCGCGACGAGATGTACGGCGCCCTGTCGGCCGTCGCCAAGGCCATGCCGATGACGTACGCCGTCCAGGCCGCCGGCGAGGCCGCCACGCACACGGGCGTCACCGGACT
This sequence comes from Streptomyces lomondensis, assembly GCF_014651035.1. Classification (GTDB taxonomy): domain Bacteria; phylum Actinomycetota; class Actinomycetes; order Streptomycetales; family Streptomycetaceae; genus Streptomyces; species Streptomyces lomondensis. The sequence goes on along the minus strand of NZ_BMWC01000002.1, from coordinate 669,738 downwards.
GTTCGTCCGCGACGCGCTGCTCATCCTGGGGTGCGTGGTCCTGGTGCTCGTCGCCAGCGCGACCACGCTGAAGCGCTGACCCGGCCGGCTGCCCGCGCACATGGCTTGTCGGCTGCCCGCGTACATGGCTTGTCGGCTGCCCGCAGGACGGCCCTCGACGTGATCGGTTCCCGCTAGTCCCGCACACCCCAGGAGAAGCCGCCGGAGACGGAGCCGTAGCGGGGGAACTCGAAGGGCCCGAAGTGCAGCGGCCCGTCGTGGTGGCCGCCGTGGCCGCCGTGGCCACCGCCGTGGCCGCCGCCGAAACCGTCGGGGCCGGGGTTGCCGATGGTGGTGTCCGCCGGCCGTGCCGAGGCGCCGGCGGCCACCACCGTCCCGCCCGCGGTGAGAGCCAGCGCGGCGAGCGAAATGACCGCGATGCGGCGAACCCGCAGCGACATGAGAAACCTCCGAGAGAGAAAGGGAACGGAAGAGCAGGGAAAGAATGGATGAGCGGATACCAGCCTAGCCATTCGTGCCCTCCGCACCGGTCCGGGAAATGCCCTTTTCTCCCGAACGAACGGCTGGGCACAACAGCGGAAATAAATATCGGTACGGTGTCCACTGCACCGCGCAGGACATAGAGAAAAGAAGAGAGAAAAGATGACCGGGATGCGCAGGGCGGCACTCGCCCTGGCAGGCACCCTTCTCGCCTGGGCCGGGCCGCCCGTGCCGATTCCGCCGCCGCACTACGAGGCGCCTCTGTGGCCCGTGCCCGGACCATTTCAGGAACGCGGAACATTTCAGGAACGCGGGCCATTCCAGGAAGCCGGACGGCTGCAGGAACCCCGGGAGCGCACCGCCTCCTCCCGCGGCGACGCGGCCGCCGAGGTCGTTGCCGCCGTCAACCGGCACCGGGCCGAGGTCGGCTGCGGGCCCGTACGGCTGCGGACCTCCCTCAACCGCGCCGCCCAGGCGCACAGCGCCGACATGGCCCGCAGCCGGCGCCTCGCCCACACCGGAACCGACGGCAGCAGCCCGGCCGCCCGGATGCGGGCCGCCGGCTACCACCTCCGCCAGACCGGCGAGACCATCGCCGCCGGCGTCGGCACGCCCCAGGCCGCCGTCCGGACCTGGATGGACAGCGCCCCGCACCGGGCGATCATCCTCACCTGCCGTTACACCCACGCGGGGGTCGGCGTCGCGGACGGCGACGGTGGGCCCTGGTGGACCCTGGACCTGGCCACGGGCCACTGAGGCCGGGCTCAGCCCAGGTCCTCGTCCCACCACCAGGCGACGCCGGGGGCGCCCTCCAGCGGGCCCGGCCGAGTGTCCGACGGATCCTCGGCCCAGGTCAGCGCGGTGTCCTCCATCGCGTCGGGCCAGTGGCCGAGGCTGAGATAGCGGGGCACGCGCAGCCCCCACTCGTTGTTGCCGCGGATGCCGTACCGCAGCCCCTGGAGGTAGCTGGCGAGTTCCGGGCCGGCCGTCGGGCGGACGCGGTCGTGCAGCTGGAGGAACCGCAGCAGGACGCGGTCGCGCAGCCCGTTCGCGGCCTCCACCGCCTGCTGGAGCGTCAGATCCCGCTCGTGCATCAGCACGGTGTAGATGTTCTGGTCGGCCTGGTCCCGGGCCTGTTCCTTGGGCAGCGAGTGCCGGTCGTTGTCGAGCGCGGGCACCAGGATGGCCATCTCCTTCAGCGCCAGTACCGCGGGCCGGTACAGGTCCCGGTCCGGCACCTCGGCGCCCGCCGCGATCTCCAGCATCGCGAAGGTCGGCTCCCCGCCCGCCGCCAGCAGCCGCATCGTCAGGAAGTCGTCGAGGCCGGGCATCCGGCCCAGCGCCTGGTTGCCGACCTGCCAGGCCACTCCCGACAGCCAGGCGCGGTGCGCGTGCGCGAACGGGGTGACCTGCGCGGGCGTCCCGAGCGCGCGAAAGAGGCGCACGATGTCCCGCAGGGCGCCGATGTACCGGTCCGCGCCGGTCGCTGTGTCGGCCTCGCACGCCCGCTGCACCTGGCAGGCCAGCGCGTTGAACTGCGCCGGGCGCGTGCTGAGCGGCCCGCTGTCGCAGCGCGCGTCGTCGAAGCCGAAACCCCAGTACACCCACAGGGCCGTCGCCAGCAGCCGGTCGTCGTCGGCGCCCGGGGCGAACCGGGCGTAGAAATCGGCGCTGTGCGTGGCGACGACCCAGGCCATTTCCTCTTCGGATGCGCACATTCCGCTGTTGCCGATCCACTCCACGGCGCGTTTCTCGACCTGCCGGACACGCGGGTGAATGGCGGATTCCAGGGGGCAGAAAAGAGGCGGCAGTTCCACCTCGGACACACGAGACCCCATGCGGACGATCATCTGGGACCGTGCGTATGCGAAGCGACGGGAACACCCACCCCCGCGAAAAGAAACACAGGCGGCCCAGATGACAAAAGGAAAGGCAAGGAGTCATCCACTCCTTGCCACTCTCAACATATAGCGCACTGGGGGCCTTGCGGCAAGCCCCCCGTTGTGCCGCAGAATCTTCGGCCTGAGGCCAGAAACGGGCGAAAAATGGGGTTTGCCTTGATTGATGTGATCATTGCCGGCGGAGGCCCGACCGGGATGCTGCTGGCCGGGGAGCTGCGGCTGCGCGGACTGCACGTGGTGGTGCTGGAGAAACTGGCGGAGCCGACCGGGCAGACCCGTGCGCTCGGTCTGCATGTGCGCAGTATCGAGGTGCTGGACCAGCGCGGACTGCTGGACCGCTTCCTTCCGCTCGGCACGAAGTACGAGACCGGCGGGTTCTTCGCCGCCATCATGAAGCCCTGGCCGGACCGGATGGACACCGCTCACTCGTACGTCCTCGGCATCCCGCAGACCCTCACCGAGCGCCTGCTGACCGAGCACGCCGCCGAGGCCGGCGCCGAGATCCGGCGCGGGTGCGAACTGGTCGGGCTGAGCCAGGATCAGGACGGCGTGACCGCCGAGCTGGCGGACGGCACGCGGCTGCGCTCGCGCTACCTCGTCGGCTGTGACGGCGGCCGCAGCACGGTGCGCAAGCTGCTCGGCGTGGGCTTCCCCGGTGAGCCCAGCAGGACCGAGACGCTGCTGGGCGAGATGGAGGTGGCCGCGTCGCCGGAGGAACTGGCGGCCGTGGTGGCCGAGGTCCGCAAGACCCACTTCCGGTTCGGCACCATGCCGCTGGAGAACGGGGCGTACCGCGTCATCGTGCCCGCCGAGGGAGTGGCCGAGGACCGCGCGGTCCCGCCGACCTTCGAGGAGTTCAAACGGCAGCTGCGGGCCTACGCCGGCACCGACTTCGGCGTGCACTCGCCGCGCTGGCTCTCCCGTTTCGGCGATGCCACCCGGCTGGCCGAGCGCTACCGCACCGGCCGGGTCCTGCTGGCCGGCGACGCCGCGCACATCCACCCGCCGACCGGCGGGCAGGGGCTCAACCTCGGGCTCCAGGACGCGTTCAACCTCGGCTGGAAACTGGCCGCCGAAGTGCGGGGCTGGGCGCCCGAGGGGCTGCTGGACAGCTACCACGCCGAACGCCACCCCGTGGCCGCCGCCGTGCTGGACAACACCCGCGCGCAGATGCAGCTGCTGGCGCCCGAGCCGGGGCCCCAGGCGGTGCGCCGACTGGTGGCGGAACTGATGGACTTCGAGGAGGTGAACCGGTACCTCATCGAGAAGATCACCGCGATCTCGGTCCGCTACGACTTCGGCGAGGGCCACGAGCTGCTCGGCCGGCGACTGCGCGACGTGCGGCTGAAGCAGGGCCGCCTCTACGAGCTGATGCGCCGCGGCCGCGGGCTGCTGCTCGACCAGACCGGCGGCCGGCTGTCGGTGGACGGCTGGGCGGACCGGGTCGACCATGTCGTCGACGTCGGCGAGGAACTGGACGTGCCCGCGCTGCTGCTGCGCCCGGACGGCCATGTGGCGTGGGTCGGCGAGGACCAGGAGGAGCTGCTCGGCCGGCTGCCGAGGTGGTTCGGCACGGCGACCGGCTGAGCACGCCCTGCCTGACGGGGCGTCTGTCCTGGCAGACCGCGGCCTACTCGCTCGCGTGGGCCAGTTCGATGTCGTGGTCGTCCACGCCGGCGCCCGTGACCGTCACCGGCGCCGCCTGGGGCGGGTAGCCGGTCGCGTGACCGTGTACGCGCCGGTGTCCAGGTCGGAGAAGGCGTACGCCCCGTCGACGCCGGTCAATGTCGTGGCGACCACGTTGCCCGCCGCGTCCACCAGCGTCACCCGCGCGTCGCCCAGCGGGGCGCCCCCGCCGCGCACCGTGCCCCGCACCTGCGCGCCGGGCCGCAGCTCCAGCTCGACCCGGGCGGTCCCGGCCCCGCCGACCTCGACGACCTGGGCCAGCGGCCGGTGCTTGGGGGAGCTGACCGCGAGGGTCACCGGGCCCGGCACCAGGTCGGTGACGGTGAACTCGCCCAGCACGTCGGTCCGTCCGGTGGCCAGCACGTCCCCGCGTACGTCCGTCACGATGACCACGGCCTCGGCGACCGGCGTCCCGCCGTCCGCGGACCGCACCACACCGGCGAGGCCGCCGGCGCCGCTCAGCAGCACGTCGTACGCCACCGGCTCGCCGGCCACGACGATCGTGGCGGCCTGCGGCCGGCAGCCCTCCGACGAGGCGATCAGGACGTACGAGCCGGCGGCGGGAGCGGCCACGCCGTACGCCCCGTCGGCCCGCGAGACCGACCGCCCGAGCTGCTTCCCGCCCAGCGAGATCAACGTCACCGCGGCCCCGCCGACCGGCACCCGCTCCGCCCCGAGCCCACGGCCCCGCACGGGGACCCCGGCCCCGCCACCCTCGACGGCGACGACGGGCGCGCTCACGACAACCGACTCGGCGACACCCGGCCCGTCGGCACCCGGCTCCTCCACACCCGCCGGCTCCTCCACCCCCGCCTCCGCCGTCCGCTGCCGCGGAATGAACGAGGCGACAATGGAGGCGAGCAGCGCGGCCCCCGCCCCGATGGCCGGGACGGCCTTGAACCCGTTCTGGGACGGCAGGGCGGTCTGCCAGGTCGAAGCGCCCGCCGGTGCGTACACGGGACTCGGGCACGATGACCGGCACCAGCGCGAGGGCGACGGCGCCCAGTCCGGCCGAGGCCCAGAACAGGGCGTGCCAGTCGAAGTTGTCCGCGATCAGCGCGGCGGCGGGCAGGCCCAGGGCGCCGCCGACCCCGAGGGAGGCGCTCATGAGCGCGGTCGCCGAGCCGAGCCGCTCGGCGGGCAGTTCGTCGCGGATGATGCTGATGCCGAGCGGGATCACGCCCGAGGCGAGGCCCTGGAGCGCCCGTCCGACGATCATCGGGGCGAGCGAGTCGCTGAGCGCGGCGGTCACCGAGCCGGCCACCAGCATGACGAGGCTGATCAGGAGCATCCGTCGCTTGCCGTACATGTCGCCGAGCCGGCCCGTCACCGGCGTGGCGACGGCGGCGGCGAGCAGCGTGGCGGTGACGGACGGGCGGCAGGGGAGAGGCATGCGCGGGCCGCACGCGCGGCACACTGGCCCCATGTCCTCCCGCCGCAGAACCTGCCCCGAGTGCCGCCGAGAGATCGCCGTCGTCGCCGGGCGGTACGCGCGCCACGACCCGCCCGGTGCCCGCGAGCACGGCGAACTCACCTCATGCCCGGGCTCCCGCCGCCAGGCCCGCCTCGGCCCGGAGCAACCGTCCCTGGACGGCTACGCGGTCCCGGAGTTCCCGGGCCAACTGCCCCTGTTCTAGGCGTTCGACGGCCGCGGGAGCCGAGCCCCGGCCGCGAACCTCAGTTCCCCGCCACCGACTTCACCGCCACCGACACCGGCGCCGGCCCGCTGATCAGCTCCAGGGTGAGCCCGGCCGTCGCGGGGGTGTCCACCAACTCGGCCAGGACGGCGGCCACGTCGTCGCGGGGGATCGGGCCGCGGCCCGTGTGCGCCTCCAGGCGGACCAGGCCGGTGCCGGCGTCGTCGGTGAGCCGACCGGGGCGCAGAATCGTCCAGTCCAGATCCTCCAGGCCGCGCACATACGCGTCCGCCTCGCCCTTGGCGCGCAGGTACACGTCGAAGACCTCGTCGCCCTGGTGCTCCGGGTCGGCGCCCATGGACGACACGATCAGGAAGCGCCGTACGCCCGCCCTCACGGCCGCGTCCGCGAAGAGGACCGCCGCGGCCTTGTCCACCGTGTCCTTGCGGGCCGCCCCGCTGCCCGGGCCCGCGCCCGCCGCGAAGACCGCCGCGTCGGCACCCCGCAGCCGCTCCGCGACCGCGTCGACGGACGCCGACTCCAGGTCGAGCACGACCGGTTCCGCCCCGGCCTGCCGCAGATCGTCGGCCTGCTCGGCCTTGCGGATGATCCCCGCAACCTCGTCCCCGCGCGCGGCGAGCAGCCGCTCCAGCCGCAACGCGATCTGACCATGACCACCAGCGATGACAATGCGCATGCCTTCGACCGTACGCCCGGACGGTCCCGTCCGCCGCACGACTTGGGCCACACCCGCCGAGGGCCCTACGACACCTCGCCCCGCCCCTGCCGCGGCAGCCCCAGTTCCACCGAGGCCGCCGAACTGCAGTACTCCCGCACCGCGCTGGTCCGCGCCACCACGCGCCCCCGGTGCACGACCACCCGGCTGTACGCCAGCGACAGCGCCCCCGCCAGCCGGTCCCCGCGCACCGCGAGCAGCTCGGCCGGGAACCCCGCCTCCACCCGGACCTCCGGCAGCCCGAGCACCGCCCGCGCCGAGGAGCTCACCGCGTCGTACGCCTCCTCGGGCGCCAGCCCGTAGCGCGAGGCCAGCAGATAGGCCGCCTCCAGCGGGTCGCCGCGCCCCACGGGATTGGACACGTCCCGCAGCGCCCCGCTCCCGGCGGCCACCCGCACCCCGGCCGCGCGCAGCAGCCGCACCGGAGCCGCGCCCCGCCGGTCGACGCCGCAGCAGCCGCCCTGCGGCAGGCACACCACCGCCACCCCGGCCGCCGCGAGCTGGTCGGCCGTCCGCGAGGCCACCTCGGAAGGGAGCCGGCCTAGGTCGCCGCACGGGCTGAGCGTCACCCCGGGACGCAGCCCGCCCGCCATGGCCGCGAGCCGGGCCAGCCGCGCCGGATCCCCGGCGTCCGTGTGCAGGTCGACCGGACAGCCGTGCTCGGAGGCGACCTCCAGCACCGCCTCGACGTACCCCGTCGGATCCGGGTCGAGATCCGGCCGGCCGCCCACCACCGAGGCGCCCATCTTCACCGCGTCCCGCAGCACCGCGAGCCCGTCCGCCCCGGCCACCCCGGTCAGCACCCGGGGCATCGCCACCGTCGTCAGCTCGGCCAGCCCCCGCAGCGCCCGCCGCGCCCGCAACACGGCCGCCAGCGCGCCCAGCCCCTGGACGTCCCCCACGCGCACGTGCGCCCGCACCGCCGTCGCCCCGTGCCCGAGCTGGAGCAGCGCGGCCTCGGTCGCCCGGCGCTGGACGTCCTGGGGCTCGTACGAGACCGGACCCTCGGCGTCGGCCGACAGGGCCGTGTCGGCGTGGGCGTGCGCCTCGGCCGGGGCCGGCAGCAGCAGATAGCCGCTGAGGTCCACCCGCGCCCCGCACGCGCGCGTGGCGCCCGCCGCCAGGCTGCCCGCCGTGCCGACCGCCTCGATGCGCCCGCCGCCCAGCCGTACGTCCACGGTCCGGCCGTCGGTGAGCCGCGCCCCGCACAGCAGCAGCGAGGACGGGTCGGCGGGACCCGGCGAGGACGACGGGGGCGGTGGTTGCGGCTGGCTGTCGGGCATCGCGCTCCAGGGGCTCGGCTGCGCACGCGAGGACGCATGATCACTCAGAGTGAGTCGAGCCTAGGGCGGCCTCCCGCCCGTCGCGGGGAGGAGCGCAATAGTCGTACCGGTGTGGTCCGCCGTGCGGAACGGGAGGCACGCGGGAGACGGCTGGGAGGACGGTCCGGGCGCCCGGGGCGGATGCCTCGAAACGGATTTGGGCGAACGGCGGGCGAGCGTGTAATGTCTTCATCGCTCGCCCCAATAGCTCAGTCGGCAGAGCGTCTCCATGGTAAGGAGAAGGTCAACGGTTCGATTCCGTTTTGGGGCTCTGGTGTGAACGGCTCCCGTCGCGAGGCGGGACCGGCCGCATCAAAGCGGTGTAGCTCAGTCGGTAGAGCAAGCGGCTCATAATCGCTGTGTCACCGGTTCAAGTCCGGTCACCGCTACTCTCAGTAGCCGATTGCGGGGTCGGTCCTTCGATCGGCTACTCTTCTTGCGTTAATCAGAATCAATCCGTTCGTCAAGGAGCACTCACGTGGCTGCCACCGACGTCCGCCCGAAGATCACGCTGGCCTGCGTGGAGTGCAAGGAGCGGAACTACATCACCAAGAAGAACCGGCGTAACAACCCGGACCGTCTTGAGATGAAGAAGCACTGCCCGCGTTGCAACGCGCACACCGCGCACCGCGAAACGCGATAAAACAGGCTCGTACGCGAGGCCGTTCCCGAGTGATCGGGGGCGGCCTCGCGTCGTTGAATGACCCATACCGGTCAGTAGAGCAACCAGGAGGTTCCGGGCCATGGCGCTCGACCAGTCCTTCGTGGGGCGGACGTACCCGCCCACCGAGCCCTACGAGGTGGGCCGGGAGAAGATCCGTGAGTTCGCCGAGGCGGTAGGGGACGCCAACCCGGCGTACACGGACGCGGAGGCCGCCAAGGCGCTCGGCCACCCCGACGTCATCGCCCCGCCGACCTTCGTGTTCTCGATCACCTTCAAGGCGGCCGGCCAGGTCGTCCGGGACCCCCGGCTCGGCCTGGACTACAGCCGGGTGGTGCACGGCGACCAGAAGTTCGCCTACCGCCGCCCGGTCCGCGCCGGCGACCGGCTCACGGTCACCTCGACCATCGAGGCGATCAAGTCCCTCGCGGGCAACGACATCCTGGACATCCGCGGCGAGGTCCACGACGAGGCCGGCGAGCACGTCGTGACCGCCTGGACCAAGCTCGTGGCCCGCGCGGCCGAGGAGGCATGAGCGATCCCATGACGGCGAAGATCTCCTACTCCGACGTCGAGGTCGGCACCGAACTGCCCGCGCAGACCTTCCCGGTGACCCGCGCGACCCTCGTCCAGTACGCGGGCGCCTCCGGCGACTTCAACCCGATCCACTGGAACGAGAGGTTCGCCAAGGAGGTCGGCCTGCCGGACGTCATCGCGCACGGCATGTTCACCATGGCCGAGGCGATCCGCGTGGTCACCGACTGGGCCGGCGACCCGGGCGCGGTCGTCGAGTACGGCGTCCGCTTCACCAAGCCGGTCGTCGTGCCGAACGACGACAAGGGCGCCGAGATCGAGGTCAGCGGCAAGGTCGCGGCCAAGCTCGACGACAATACGGTCCGCGTGGACCTGACGGCGACCAGCGCCGGGCAGAAGGTGCTGGGCATGTCGCGGGCGGTCGTACGACTGGCCTGAGCCGGCGACGCGAAGTCACGAGGTAAGGGGCGCTCTCCCAGGTGGGCGCCCCTTACTCGTCGGGCGTGTGGAGAAGCGCTTGACTTAGTTAGTGATTGAGTACTAACTTCGCTGCATGGTCAGGATGAGTGCGGAAGAGCGGCGCGAGAGCGTCATCCGCGCGGCGATGACGGAGTTCGCGCGCGGCGGCTACCACGGCACGTCGACCGAGGCGATCGCCCGGCGCGTCGGTGTCTCGCAGCCGTACCTCTTCCGGCTCTTCCCCGGCAAGAAGGCGATGTTCCTGGCGGCGGCCGAGCGCTGCGTGGAGGACACCATCCGCACCTTCGCGGAGGCCTCCGAGGGTCTGCACGGCGAAGAAGCCCTGCATGCCATGGCGAACGCGTACACCCGGGTCATCGCCGAGCGGCCGGAACGGCTGATGATGCAGATGCAGATGTACGTCGCCGTCGCCGCCGCCGAGCAGGAGGGCGACCACGAGTTCGGCGAGTCGGTGCGCGCCGGCTGGATGCGGCTGTGGGACACCGTCCATCTGCCGCTGGGTGCCGACGTCAACGAGACGACGACGTTCCTGGCGTACGGGATGCTCGTCAACTGCCTGGTCGGCATGGGTTTCCCGCCCGAGCACCGCGTCTGGGAGGGGCTGTACCCCTCGGCGCGCGCCAAGGGCCGGCTGGAGCACTGACAAGGAAGGGCGAGGACGTCGCGCCTTTTCATGACCGCAGAAGTAAGTGATCAATAACTAAGCAATCGACGGAATCAATCTCCTGGGGGAGCAATGTCACAGCAGACCGCACGCCGCGGGCAAGCCGCCTGGGCCCTCGTGATCACCAGCGTCGCCGGGTTCATGGCGGCACTCGACAACCTCGTCGTCACCACCGCCCTGCCCTCCATCCGCGAGGACCTCGGCGGAGCCCTGCACGACCTGGAATGGACCGTGAGCGCCTACACGCTCACCTTCGCCGTCCTGCTGATGTTCGGCGCGGCCCTCGGCGACCGCTTCGGCCGCCGCCGGCTCTTCATCGCCGGGCTCACCGTCTTCACCGGGGCATCCGCCGCGGCGGCCCTGGCGCCCGGCATCGACTCCCTCATCGCCGCCCGCGCGGTCCAGGGCGCCGGAGCCGCGGTGATGATGCCGCTGACGCTCACCCTGCTCACCGCGGCCGTGCCCGCCGCCAAACGCGGCATGGCGTACGGCATCTGGGGCGCCGTCAACGGCCTGGCCGTCGCCTCCGGACCCCTGGTCGGCGGCACCCTGACCGAGCACATCTCCTGGCAGTGGATCTTCTGGCTGAACGTCCCGCTGGGCCTGGCCCTGCTGCCGCTCGCCCGGCTGCGCCTCGCCGAGTCCCACGGCACCGGTGCTCCGCTCGACATCCCCGGCACGCTGCTCGCCAGCGGCGGCCTCTTCGGCATCGTCTACGGCCTGGTCCGCGGCCCCGTCGACGGCTGGACCGGCGGACTGGTCCTCATGGGCCTCTTCACGGGAGCCGCGCTGCTCGCCGGCTTCGTCCTCTACAGCACGCGCGCGAAGAACCCCATGCTCCCGATGCGGCTGTTCCGCTCCCGGGCCTTTGCCGGCATCAACGCGGCGAGCCTGCTGATGTTCCTCGGCATGTTCGGCTCGATCTTCCTGCTCAGCCAGTACATGCAGGGCGTCCTCGGCTACTCGCCCACCGAGGCGGGCCTGCGCATGCTCCCCTGGACCGGCATGCCCATGCTCGTCGCGCCGATCGCCGGCATCCTCGCCGACCGCATCGGCGGCCGCCCGGTCGTCGCCACGGGCCTCTTCCTCCAGGCCCTGGGCCTCGGCTACATGGCGGTCGTGGCCACGGCCGACGCCTCCTACGCCGCCCAGCTGCCCGCCCTGATCGTCAGCGGCATCGGCATGGCCCTGTTCTTCGCCCCGGCCTCCCACCTGGTCATGGCCAGCGTCCGTTCGCAGGAGCAGGGCATCGCCTCCGGTGCCAACAACGCCCTGCGCGAGGTGGGCGGGGCGCTCGGCATCGCCGTCATGGCGTCGATCTTCGCGGCCCAGGGCGGTTACGAGACCGGCCAGGCCTTCGTCGACGGCATGCGGCCCGCCCTGGTGACGGGCTCCGCGGTGGTCGGCCTCGCGGGCGTCGCGGCCCTGGTGATACCCACCCGGCGACAGACCGAGAAGCATACGGCCCAGGCCACTCCGGCGCCCGTCCTGGAGACCGCCTCCCACTGACCCGGGCGTTCCACCGCCTGCCCTGAAAAGCACCACGCGTGCGTGCGGCCCCGCTCCCCTAGAGCGGGGCCGCACGCACGCGTGCCCGGCGCCGTCAGTGCCGTCTCGTACTCTTGAGCCCGTGCAGGAACTCCACGACGCCCCCCTCGCCCCGCTGACCACCTTCCGGCTGGGCGGCCCCGCGACCCGGCTGGTCACCGCGACGACGGACGAGGAGGTGATCGCCGTCGTCCGCGAAGCCGACGAGACGGGCACGCCCCTGCTGCTCATCGGCGGCGGCTCGAACCTGGTCATCGGCGACAAGGGCTTCGAGGGCACCGCCCTCGTCATCGCCACCAAGGGCTTCGCCCTCGACGGCACCAGGCTGGAGCTGGCGGCCGGCGAGGTGTGGACCGACGCCGTCGCCCGCACGGTCGAGGCGGGCCTGGCCGGCATCGAGTGCCTGGCCGGCATCCCCGGCTCGGCGGGCGCGACCCCCATCCAGAACGTCGGGGCGTACGGCCAGGAGGTCTCCTCGACGATCACCGAGGTCGTCGCCTACGACCGCCAGACCCGCGAGACGGTCACCCTGGCCAACGAGGACTGCGCCTTCTCCTACCGCCACAGCCGCTTCAAGTCCGACCCCGAGCGCTACGTGGTCCTGCGCGTCCGCTTCGCCCTGGAGGACGCCGACGGCCTCTCCGCCCCGCTGAGGTACGCCGAGACGGCCCGTGCGCTCGGTGTCGGGGCCGGGGACCGCGTGCCGCTCGCCTCCGCCCGCGACACGGTGCTCAAGCTGCGCGCCGGCAAGGGCATGGTCCTCGACCCCGAGGACCACGACACCTGGTCCGCCGGGTCCTTCTTCACCAACCCGATCCTCTCCGACGCGGACTTCGCGGCGTTCCGCGTGCGCGTGCGGGAGCGGCTGGGCGAGGGGGTGGAGCCTCCCGCGTATCCGGCCGGTGAGGGGCACACCAAGACCTCCGCGGCCTGGCTGATCGACAAGGCGGGCTTCACGAAGGGGTACGGCGACGGTCCGGCCCGTATCTCCACGAAGCACACGCTGGCCCTCACGAACCGAGGGAGCGCGACGACGGAGGACCTTCTCGCCCTGGCCCGCGAGGTCGTGGCCGGCGTACGAGAGGTCTTCGGCATCACGCTGGTCAACGAGCCGGTGACAGTGGGTGTGAGCTTGTAGGCACTCGCCGCCGGTGCTGAGGCCGGGTGGGCCCGCAGCCCGGCGTAGCGGGGTGCCGCTGCGCCCACCCGTGCCGCCCCAGCGGCACGACTGCCCGCAGCTCTAGGGCAGCGACCACGCGCCCGCAGCCGCCGGACGGCGCAAGGGGACGTGTCGGGGGGTGTCCGCCCGCAGCGGTTGGCGCGTCAACGCCAGTGAGTCGGTGTCCGACCCCATCGCGCCGTTCCGAGGACGGACACCCCCCGGCGCGGCCCCGACCCATCCCCGACGCGAAGGCGCTACGACACCAACCACCGATCCACCCCCGCCAACAGCTCCGCCTTCACCCCCTCGGGCGCCGCCGACCCCCGTACCGACTGCCGGGCCAGCTCCGCCAGCTCCGCGTCCGTGAACCCGTGATGCACCCGCGCGATCTCGTACTGCGCCGCCAGCCGCGACCCGAACAGCAGTGGATCGTCCGCGCCCAGCGCCAACGGCACCCCCGCCTCGAACAGCGTCCGCAGCGGCACGTCCTCCGGCTTCTCGTACACCCCCAGCGCCACGTTCGACGCCGGACACACCTCACACGTCACCTGCCGGTCCGCCAGCCGCTTCATCAACCGCGGATCCTCCGCGGCCCGCACCCCGTGCCCCACCCGGTTCGCCCCCAGGTCGTCCAGACAGTCCCGCACCGACGACGGCCCCGCCAGCTCACCCCCGTGCGGCGCCGACAGCAGCCCGGCCTCCCTGGCGATCCCGAACGCCCGGTCGAAGTCCCGCGCCATGCCCCGCCGCTCGTCGTTCGACAGCCCGAACCCGACGACCCCCCGGTCCGCGTACCGCACCGCCAGCCGCGCCAGCGTCCGCGCGTCCAGCGGATGCTTCATCCGGTTCGCCGCGACCAGGACCCGCATCCCGAGCCCGGTCTCACGCGAGGTCGTCTCCACCGCGTCCAGGATGACCTCCAGCGCCGGAATCAGCCCGCCCAGCCGCGGCGCGTACGACGTCGGGTCGACCTGGATCTCCAGCCACCCCGACCCGTCCCGCACATCCTCCTCCGCGGCCTCCCGCACCAGCCGCTGGATGTCCTCCGGCTCCCGCAGACACGAGCGCGCCGCGTCGTACAGCCGCTGAAAGCGGAACCAGCCCCGCTCGTCCGTCGCCCGCAGGCTCGGCGGCTCCCCGCTGGTCAGCGCCTCACTCAGCGCATCGGGCAGCCGGACGCCGTACTTGTCGGCCAGTTCCAGCACGGTCGAGGGCCGCATCGACCCGGTGAAGTGCAGGTGCAGATGGGCTTTCGGCAGCTCAGAGACATCACGTACACGCTCCATCCCAGGATCCTGCCGTACGCCTCAGCCGTCCCGGTAGCTGTTTCCCCTTTAGTGGTCTTGCTCGCACAAACAAATGGGGCACATACCGAATTCGGTATGTGCCCCAGGGGCCCGAGGGCCGGCGAAGCGGAGGTCAGTCCCGCGCCTCCGCCAGCAGCTTCTGGATCCGGCTCACGCCCTCGACGAGGTCCTCGTCACCCAGCGCGTACGACAGCCGCAGATACCCCGGCGTACCGAACGCCTCACCCGGAACGACCGCGACCTCGGCCTCCTCCAGGATCAGCGCGGCCAGCTCCACCGTGTCCTTGGGCCGCTTGCCCCGGATCTCCTTGCCGATCAGGGCCTTCACCGACGGGTACGCGTAGAACGCGCCCTCCGGCTCCGGGCACACCACGCCGTCGATCTCGTTCAGCATCCGCACGATGGTCTTGCGGCGCCGGTCGAACGCCTCACGCATCTTCGCCACGGCGACCAGATCACCGGAGACGGCGGCCAGCGCGGCGGCCTGGGCGACGTTGGACACGTTCGACGTGGCGTGCGACTGAAGGTTCGTCGCGGCCTTGACGACGTCCTTCGGGCCGATGATCCACCCGACCCGCCAGCCGGTCATCGCGTACGTCTTCGCGACACCGTTGACCACGACGCACTTGTCGCGCAGCTCGGGCAGCACCGCCGGCAGCGACACCGCGGAGGCGTCGCCGTAGACCAGGTGCTCGTAGATCTCGTCGGTCAGCACCCACAGGCCGTGCTCCACGGCCCAGTGACCGATGGCCTCGGTCTCCTGCTCGCTGTAGACGGCGCCGGTCGGGTTCGACGGCGAGACGAACAGGACGACCTTCGTCTTCTCCGTACGGGCCGCCTCCAGCTGCTCGACGGTCACCCGGTAGCCGGTCGTCTCGTCGGCGACGACCTCCACCGGGACACCCCCGGCCAGCCGGATCGACTCCGGGTACGTCGTCCAGTACGGCGCGGGCACGATGACCTCGTCGCCCGGGTCGAGGATCGCGGCGAAGGCCTCGTAGATGGCCTGCTTGCCGCCGTTGGTGACGAGGATCTGCGACGCGTCGACCTCGTAGCCGGAGTCGCGCAGCGTCTTCGCGGCGATCGCGGCCTTCAGCTCGGGCAGGCCGCCGGCCGGCGTGTAGCGGTGGAACTTCGGGTTCTTGCAGGCCTCGATCGCGGCCTCGACGATGTAGTCCGGGGTCGGGAAGTCGGGCTCACCGGCGCCGAAGCCGATCACCGGCCGCCCGGCGGCCTTGAGGGCCTTGGCCTTGGCGTCCACGGCGAGGGTGGCGGACTCGGAGATCGCGCCGACTCGGGCGGAGACCCGGCGCTCGGTGGGAGGGGTTGCAGCGCTCATGGGCCCCATCGTTTCAGACAGGAAACGCGCGCGGCACGGGGGTTTCACAGACTGAACAACGCCGGGCAAACCCCTGAACAACAGTCCGGATCGCCCGCCCGACCAGGTCGATCTTCAGTCGATATCCCCGCGGGACGTCGCCGCTCCACCGGCGATCTTCCGCCGAGGAGGCCTTTCGCGGGCCCTTTCTGTTCGACGACCGGCCGCAGACCACGTACACTCTCACCTCGTTGGCCTCTCGCAGGCCGCGCCCGTTCGGTGCACACCAAGCATCCGGACGGATGCGGTACGTTGGGTGGCACACAAAGGGTCGTAGCTCAATTGGTAGAGCACTGGTCTCCAAAACCAGCGGTTGGGGGTTCAAGTCCCTCCGGCCCTGCTACACACACCTTCGCCAGGATGTGTGCGCATGTACGTACAGCAATGCACCGCCGTGCGGCTCAGACCGGGCGCGGC
This sequence comes from Streptomyces lomondensis, assembly GCF_014651035.1. Taxonomy (GTDB): domain Bacteria; phylum Actinomycetota; class Actinomycetes; order Streptomycetales; family Streptomycetaceae; genus Streptomyces; species Streptomyces lomondensis. Next base: position 653,825 of record NZ_BMWC01000002.1, on the reverse strand, counting down.
ACGGCCACGACCCGGAATCAGGTGAGGACGAGTGACGGACGCCGTGGGCTCCATCGACATGCCTGATGCCCAGGACGAGGCGCCGGAGTCCAAGAAGACCCGCAAGGGCGGCAAGCGCGGCAAGAAGGGCCCGCTGAAGCGCCTTGCCCTCTTCTACCGCGAGATCGTCGCGGAGCTGCGCAAGGTCGTCTGGCCGAGCCGCAACCAGCTCACGACGTACACGACCGTGGTGATCATCTTCGTCGTCATCATGATCGGCCTGGTCACCGTGATTGACTATGGGCTCAGCAACGCCGCCAAGTACGTGTTCGGCTGAGTCGCCAGCGAAGAGCGCCGAGGTACCCGGCGCTCCTTTCGCATGTTCCACCCCTATGTATCCAGGAAGAAGCAGCCACCGTGTCTGACCCGAACGTGAACGACGCCATCGAGCCGGTCGAGTCCGTCGAGGACGAGCTCGACACCGTCGAGGGCGCGGACAGCGAGGACACCGAGGCCTCCGCCGAGGTCGAGGCTGCCGACGCCGTCGCGGACGACGACGCCGCCGAGGCGGAGACCGACGAAGAGGTCGCGGACGAGGCCGAGGAAGAGCCCGAGGACGACCGCGACCCGATCGAGAAGCTCCGCGAGGAACTGCGGGTCCTCCCCGGCGAGTGGTACGTCATCCACACCTACGCCGGCTACGAGAACCGCGTGAAGACCAACCTGGAGCAGCGCGCCGTCTCGCTGAACGTCGAGGACTACATCTTCCAGGCCGAGGTGCCGCAGGAAGAGGTCGTCCAGATCAAGAACGGCGACCGCAAGACGATCAAGCAGAACAAGCTCCCGGGCTACGTCCTCGTCCGTATGGACCTGACGAACGAGTCCTGGGGCGTCGTCCGCAACACCCCCGGCGTCACCGGCTTCGTGGGCAACGCCTACGACCCGTACCCGCTGACCCTGGACGAGATCGTCAAGATGCTCGCCCCGGAGGCCGAGGAGAAGGCCGCCCGCGAGGCCGCCGAGGCCGAGGGCAAGCCGGCTCCGCAGCGCAAGGTCGAGGTCCAGGTGCTGGACTTCGAGGTCGGCGACTCGGTCACCGTCACCGACGGCCCGTTCGCCACGCTCCAGGCGACCATCAACGAGATCAACCCGGACTCGAAGAAGGTCAAGGGCCTGGTGGAGATCTTCGGCCGCGAGACGCCGGTCGAGCTCTCCTTCGACCAGATCCAGAAGAACTGACGCTTCTGGACGTACGGCTTCCGAACAGGTCAGGCGGGCTTCCGAGCCTGTCTGACCTGCTCGGTTTTTGGCCGCACATGGATACCCGTTATCGTTGTGCGGTATGCCTCCATCCGGATGATCCGGATTGGAGGCTGGAAAACTCTCACTAGGACCCGGAGAGAGCACATGCCTCCCAAGAAGAAGAAGGTCACGGGGCTCATCAAGCTCCAGATCCAGGCCGGTGCCGCCAACCCGGCCCCGCCTGTCGGCCCCGCGCTGGGTCAGCACGGCGTCAACATCATGGAGTTCTGCAAGGCCTACAACGCTGAGACCGAGTCGCAGCGTGGCTGGGTCATCCCGGTGGAGATCACGGTCTACGAGGACCGTTCCTTCACCTTCATCACCAAGACCCCGCCGGCCGCCAAGATGATCCTGAAGGCCGCGGGCATCGACAAGGGCAGCGGCGAGCCGCACAAGACCAAGGTCGCGAAGATCACGCGCGACCAGGTCCGCGAGATCGCCACCACCAAGATGCCCGACCTCAACGCCAACGACCTGGACGCCGCCGAGAAGATCATCGCCGGCACCGCCCGTTCCATGGGCGTCACGGTCGAGGGCTGAGCCCCACACCCCATCAGCAGAAGTGGCAGGGCCTGCTCGGCCCGGACCACGACTCCTAAGAATCCACAGGAGCAGTAGTGAGCAAGCGCAGCAAGTCCCTTCGCGCTGCGGACGCCAAGATCGACCGGGAGAAGCTCTACGCCCCGCTCGAGGCCGTCCGTCTCGCCAAGGAGACCTCCACGACCAAGTTCGACGGCACCGTCGAGGTCGCCTTCCGTCTGGGTGTCGACCCGCGCAAGGCCGACCAGATGGTCCGTGGCACCGTGAACCTCCCGCACGGCACCGGTAAGACCGCCCGGGTCCTGGTCTTCGCGACCGGCGACCGTGCCGAGGCCGCGCGTGCCGCGGGCGCCGACATCGTCGGCGCCGACGAGCTGATCGACGAGGTGTCGAAGGGCCGTCTGGACTTCGACGCCGTCGTCGCCACCCCGGACCTCATGGGCAAGGTCGGCCGCCTCGGCCGCGTGCTCGGTCCGCGTGGTCTGATGCCGAACCCGAAGACCGGCACCGTCACCCCCGACGTCGCCAAGGCCGTCACCGAGATCAAGGGCGGCAAGATCGAGTTCCGTGTCGACAAGCACGCGAACCTGCACTTCATCATCGGCAAGTCGTCCTTCGACGACACCAAGCTGGTGGAGAACTACGGCGCCGCGCTGGAGGAGATCCTCCGTCTGAAGCCGTCCGCCGCCAAGGGCCGCTACATCAAGAAGGCCGCCATCACCACCACGATGGGCCCCGGCATTCCGGTCGACCCGAACCGCACCCGCAACCTCCTCGTCGAGGAGGACCCGGCCGCGGTCTGAGCCTGAGGCTCACCCAACCGGTCACGGGCCCCGCACCTCTTCCAGGTGCGGGGCCCGTTCCCTTTTCCGGTACGTACGCCGGTCGCCTGGGTTAACGTGCGGGAACCGGAGACGAACGGGGGACGTATGCAGGTCACGACCGTGCGCCGCGCGGGCCTGGTGCTCGCGGTGGCGACCGCGCTGACGGGGCCGGCCGCCTGCACCTCCCCGGACGCCTCCGACCGCCCCGGCAGGGACGACCACGCCGTGCGCGGCAGCTCCCTCGCGGCTCTGCGCTCCGCCGAGCGCGCCACCGAGCGGGCCGGGTCCGCCCGGGTCGAGTCCACGACGACCATGGGCTCGCTGATGTCCATGACGGCCGACGGCACGCTCGGCTGGAGCGACGGCGTCACCGGGACCCTGAGCATCACGTATACCGGCGGCACCATCGCCGACACCATGCGTCGGCTCGGCAGCACCTCGATGGAGGCCCGCTACCTGCCCGACGCCTACTACGCGCGCATGGGCGAGAAGTTCGCCGAGCAGGCCGGCGGCAAGAGATGGATCCGGTACGCCTACGACGACCTGGAGGCCCTCACCGGCGGCTCCGGCGCCCACCTCGGCGACCAGATGCGCACCGGCACGCCCAACCAGTCCGTGAAGCTCCTGCTCGCCTCCGAGGACGTCAGGAAGGTCGGCGAGGAGACCGTGCGCGGCCGGCCCGCCACGCACTGGTCCGGCACCGTGGCGGCGGCGGACGTCACCGACGCCGGCCTGAAGAAGCAGCTCACCGCGGCCGGCGTCACCACCGAGACCGTCGACATCTGGATCGACAAGCGGAACCTGCTGGTCAAGAAGGTGGAGAAGGCACGGATGACGACGGGCCTGATGACCCAGACCGCGCACTACGGCGACTACGGCGTGCGGGTCCGGGCGCAGCGGCCCCCGGTGTCCGACACGGGCGACTTCGAGGACCTGATGCGGAAGCGGGCCGGTACGTCCCGAGGTCACCGGGAATACGGATAGATCACTTGTGCCCCTCTGGGATACGCTCACGGCCTTGCTGTGGGGCAAGCATGTATTCCTTGGGGGGAATCAATGAGAACTTCCATACCTGCCGCCGGCCTGGGCGCGCTGATCCTCGCCGCCGGCGCCGTCGGCTGCGGATCCGAGCAGTCGCCGGAGATGACGCCCGCGGCCGCCGTCGCCAAGGCGGCGAAGAACACGGAGGACATCACGTCGCTCCGTTACCGCATGAGCGGTACGGCTCCGGGTTCGGGCCAGCTCAAGGGCGAGGCGTCGATGCGCCTGAAGCCCTCGATCGCCATGAGCATGAAGGTCTCGGCCTCCGGTGAGCCGGCCACCGCCGGCGAAGCGGAGATCCGCCTCGTCGACAAGGCCATGTACATCGGTGGGGGAGCCGAGATGGCCAAGGAGATGGACGGCAAGACCTGGATCAAGTTCGACCTGTCCGGCTCCGACGCCGGCAAGGAGCTGGACCAGATGGGGTCCGCGAGCCAGGCCGAGCAGAACCCGGCGGCCGAGTCCACCTTCCTCACGGGCGCCAAGGACGTGAAGAAGGTCGGCTCCGAGAAGGTCGACGGCGTCGAGACCACCCACTACACGGGCACGGTCACCCTCGCCGACCTCCGCACCTCCCTCAAGAAGGAGGACGCGGACACCCGCGAGCGGCGCGAGAAGAGCATCAAGCAGTACGAGAAGATGGGCATCGACAAGCTCACGATGGACATGTGGGTCGACGGCGACGACCACACCAAGCAGTTCCGGATGAAGGGCGACGCCGCCAAGGGCCCGCTCGACATGACCATCACCTTCCTCGACTACAACAAGCCGGTGACCATCACGGCCCCGCCCGCCAAGGACGTCGCGGACCTGGCCGAGATGTTCAAGGACCTCGAGACGAGCTGATCCGTCGTACGGGCGGATTTGCTTGACAGCGGTCCGCTCCCGTACCCTCCTGGAGAAGCCAAAGACCGCTGGTCGTTACCGCGCGCTCGGACGAGGGCGCGGTGGCCGAAGGATCCGCTGAACGGCGGACGGCCCGCGCAGGTGACACAGGAGAAGCTCCCGGAGTCCGCTGCCCCGTGCATGCGTGAAACCGGTCGAGCCACGCCCCGTGCGCTTGCGCAGGGGCGTTTCGTTTTCCCCAGTCCTCCTTCGGGTCCGCGCGGTCCGAATCACCCGGAAGGAGGCCGAGGCTCATGGCGAGGCCTGACAAGGTCGATGCCGTCGAGGAGATGCGGGACAAGTTCCGCAACTCCAACGGCGCCGTCATCACCGCGTACACCGGTCTCACCGTGGCGCAGCTCCAGCAGCTGCGTCGTTCACTCGGTGAGAACGCTCAGTACCGTGTGGCGAAGAACACGCTGACCAAGATTGCGGCCAACGAGGCCGGGATCACCACGATCGACGACCTCTTCACCGGTTCGTCGGCCGTCGCCTTCGTGACCGGTGACCCGGTCGAGGCGGCGAAGGGTCTCCGTGACTTCGCCAAGGACAACCCCAACCTGGTCATCAAGGGCGGCGTCCTTGACGGCAAGGCGTTGTCCGCAGATGAGTTCAAGAAGCTTGCGGACCTCGAGTCCCGCGAGGTTCTGCTCTCCAAGCTGGCCGGTGCCATGAAGGGCAAGCAGTCCCAGGCTGCCTCTGTCTTCCAGGCGCTGCCGTCGAAGCTCGTCCGCACCGTGGACGCGCTGCGTGCCAAGCAGGACGAGCAGGGCGGTGCCGAGTAACTCGGCTCGCATCCCGGCCGCCGCTGCCTGAACGCGGCGACCGTAGCGGGCCAGTAGTACGCCCGCCTCACATGTACATCCGGCACCTGCCGATTTAGTGGAAGGACCGCCAATCATGGCGAAGCTCAGCCAGGAAGACCTGCTCGCGCAGTTCGAGGAGATGACCCTCATCGAGCTCTCCGAGTTCGTGAAGGCGTTCGAGGAGAAGTTCGACGTCACCGCCGCCGCGGCCGCCCCGGTCATGATGGCCGGTCCGGGCCAGGCCGGCCCGGGCGCCCCGGTCGAGGAGGAGAAGGACGAGTTCGACGTCATCCTCACCGGTGCCGGCGACAAGAAGATCCAGGTCATCAAGGTCGTGCGCGAGCTGACCTCCCTGGGCCTGAAGGAGGCCAAGGACCTGGTCGACGGTGCGCCGAAGCCGGTTCTGGAGAAGGTCAACAAGGAGGCCGCCGACAAGGCCAAGGAGTCCCTCGAGGGCGCCGGTGCCTCCGTCGAGGTCAAGTAAGACCTCTCGGATCCGCCAGGATCCACGACGCGTCCCCAGGACGTGTAACGCGTAAGCGCGGAAGAGCGATCATCCATCCGGGTGGTCGCTCTTCGGCGTTTCCGGGGTCCGGCCACGGTTGCCTTGCACCCTCTGTGGCGGGGGGTATGGTGATCTTCGTCGTGTCTCTGGGCCGGCCCCGGATCGGGCAGGGGGGCCTTGACGAACCGCACGCAGCGCGCAATTCTCAGGACGCGTCGTCACAAGGATCCGAATCCGAGGTATGGATCGGCGACGAAGAGGGCAGTATCAACGTGCGTTGAGGGCAGCGCCTTGTCGCAGGAGTGGAACAACGAGGGTGAACACGGGTTCCAGAACCCGGACTGGACATCAGTGTGCCAAGTGGCTACACTGACCCTTTGCGCTGCCTGTTAGCTGTCCCCTGCCCGTCACCAGGGGTCTGCCCTCGCCCGAGCATCGAGACAAGACCACGTTTGACCAGGCCTTTCGGCCCCGTCGGCACAGCTTGTCTCCGTGTACGGGAGAGGGGCCGGTACGCGCGTAGTGAGTCCGAGCCCTCGGAAGGACCCCCTCTTGGCCGCCTCGCGCAACGCCTCGACCGCGAATACGAACAACGGCGCCAGCACCGCCCCGCTGCGCATCTCTTTTGCAAAGATCAAGGAGCCTCTCGAGGTTCCCAACCTGCTCGCGCTGCAGACCGAGAGCTTCGACTGGCTGCTCGGCAACACGGCCTGGCAGAGTCGGGTCGAGGAGGCTCTGGAGAACGGTCAGGACGTCCCCACCAAGTCCGGGCTCGAGGAGATCTTCGAGGAGATCTCCCCGATCGAGGACTTCAGCGGGTCGATGTCGCTGACGTTCCGGGACCACCGCTTCGAGCCGCCGAAGAACTCGATCGACGAGTGCAAGGAGCGCGACTTCACGTACGCGGCCCCGCTCTTCGTCACCGCCGAGTTCACCAACAACGAGACCGGTGAGATCAAATCCCAGACGGTCTTCATGGGCGACTTCCCGCTCATGACGAACAAGGGCACCTTCGTCATCAACGGCACCGAGCGTGTCGTGGTGTCGCAGCTGGTCCGTTCGCCCGGTGTCTACTTCGACTCCTCCATCGACAAGACCTCCGACAAGGACATCTTCTCCGCCAAGATCATCCCGTCCCGGGGTGCCTGGCTGGAGATGGAGATCGACAAGCGCGACATGGTCGGTGTCCGCATCGACCGCAAGCGCAAGCAGTCCGTCACCGTCCTGCTCAAGGCGCTCGGCTGGACCACCGAGCAGATCCTCGAGGAGTTCGGCGAGTACGAGTCCATGCGCGCCACCCTGGAGAAGGACCACACCCAGGGCCAGGACGACGCGCTGCTCGACATCTACCGCAAGCTGCGCCCGGGCGAGCCCCCCACGCGTGAGGCCGCGCAGACGCTGCTGGAGAACCTGTACTTCAACCCCAAGCGCTACGACCTGGCCAAGGTCGGCCGCTACAAGGTCAACAAGAAGCTGGGCACGAACACCCCGCTGGACGCCGGGATCCTGACCGTCGAGGACATCATCGCGACGATCAAGTACCTGGTGAAGCTGCACGCCGGCGAGACCGAGACGGTCGGGGACAACGGCACGTCCGTGGTCGTCGAGACCGACGACATCGACCACTTCGGCAACCGCCGCCTGCGCAGCGTCGGCGAGCTCATCCAGAACCAGGTCCGTACGGGTCTGGCGCGTATGGAGCGTGTCGTCCGCGAGCGGATGACGACCCAGGACGTCGAGGCGATCACGCCGCAGACCCTGATCAACATCCGGCCGGTCGTCGCCTCCATCAAGGAGTTCTTCGGCACCAGCCAGCTGTCCCAGTTCATGGACCAGAACAACCCGCTGTCGGGTCTGACGCACAAGCGGCGTCTGTCCGCGCTCGGCCCGGGTGGTCTGTCCCGTGAGCGGGCCGGCTTCGAGGTCCGTGACGTGCACCCCTCGCACTACGGCCGCATGTGCCCGATCGAGACCCCTGAAGGCCCGAACATCGGTCTGATCGGCTCGCTCGCCACCTACGGCCGCGTGAACGCGTTCGGTTTCGTCGAGACCCCGTACCGCAAGGTGTTCGAGGGCCAGGTCACCGATCAGGTCGACTACCTCACGGCCGACGAGGAGGACCGCTTCGTCATCGCGCAGGCCAACGCGCCGCTGACGGACGACCTCCGCTTCGCCGAGGCCCGCGTGCTGGTCCGCCGCAAGGGCGGCGAGGTCGACTACGTCGGCCCCGAGGACGTGGACTACATGGACGTCTCGCCGCGCCAGATGGTGTCGGTCGCGACCGCCATGATCCCCTTCCTGGAGCACGACGACGCCAACCGTGCCCTCATGGGCGCGAACATGATGCGGCAGGCCGTGCCGCTGATCAAGTCCGAGTCCCCGCTCGTCGGCACCGGCATGGAGTACCGCTCCGCGGTCGACGCCGGCGACGTGGTCAAGGCCGAGAAGCCCGGTGTGGTCCAGGAGGTCTCCGCGGACTACATCACCACCGCCAACGACGACGGCACGTACATCACGTACCGCCTGGCCAAGTTCGCCCGCTCCAACCAGGGCACCTCGGTCAACCAGAAGGTCATCGTCAACGAGGGCGACCGGATCATCGAGGGCCAGGTCCTGGCCGACGGTCCGGCCACCCAGAACGGCGAGATGGCGCTGGGCAAGAACCTGCTCGTGGCGTTCATGCCGTGGGAGGGTCACAACTACGAGGACGCGATCATCCTGTCGCAGCGCCTCGTGCAGGACGACGTCCTCTCCTCGATCCACATCGAGGAGCACGAGGTCGACGCCCGTGACACCAAGCTCGGCCCCGAGGAGATCACCCGGGACATCCCGAACGTCTCCGAGGAGGTCCTCGCCGACCTCGACGAGCGCGGCATCATCCGTATCGGTGCCGAGGTCATCGCCGGTGACATCCTCGTCGGCAAGGTGACCCCCAAGGGTGAGACCGAGCTGACCCCCGAGGAGCGCCTGCTGCGCGCGATCTTCGGTGAGAAGGCCCGTGAGGTCCGTGACACCTCGCTGAAGGTGCCGCACGGCGAGACCGGCAAGGTCATCGGCGTGCGCGTCTTCGACCGCGAGGAGGGCGACGAGCTTCCCCCCGGTGTGAACCAGCTGGTGCGCGTCTACGTCGCGCAGAAGCGCAAGATCACCGACGGTGACAAGCTCGCCGGCCGCCACGGCAACAAGGGTGTCATCTCGAAGATCCTGCCGATCGAGGACATGCCGTTCCTGGAGGACGGCACCCCGGTCGACATCATCCTCAACCCGCTGGGTGTCCCGTCCCGAATGAACCCGGGGCAGGTCCTGGAGATCCACCTCGGCTGGCTCGCCAGCCAGGGCTGGGACGTCTCCGGTCTGGCGGACGAGTGGGCGCAGCGCCTGCAGGCCATCGACGCCGACCAGGTGCCGCCGCGGACCAACGTCGCGACGCCGGTCTTCGACGGTGCCCGCGAGGACGAGCTGGCCGGTCTGCTGGAGCACACCATCCCGAACCGCGACGGCGAGCGCATGGTGCTCCCGTCCGGCAAGGCGCGGCTGTTCGACGGCCGCTCCGGTGAGCCGTTCCCGGAGCCGATCTCGGTCGGCTACATGTACATCCTCAAGCTGCACCACCTGGTCGACGACAAGCTGCACGCCCGCTCGACCGGTCCGTACTCGATGATCACCCAGCAGCCGCTGGGTGGTAAGGCCCAGTTCGGTGGCCAGCGCTTCGGTGAGATGGAGGTGTGGGCGCTGGAGGCTTACGGCGCCGCGTACGCCCTCCAGGAGCTGCTGACCATCAAGTCCGACGACGTCACCGGCCGCGTGAAGGTCTACGAGGCCATCGTCAAGGGCGAGAACATCCCCGAGCCCGGCATCCCCGAGTCCTTCAAGGTGCTCATCAAGGAGATGCAGTCCCTGTGCCTCAACGTGGAGGTGCTGTCCTCGGACGGCATGTCCATCGAGATGCGCGACACCGACGAGGACGTCTTCCGCGCTGCGGAGGAGCTTGGCATCGACCTGTCCCGGCGCGAGCCGAGCAGCGTCGAAGAGGTCTGACGGGAGTTCGGCCGGGCTCGTCATGAGCCCGGCCGGCCCCAGGACCCCCGTATCAGACCCCATGACTTACAACCCTGAGAGGGATTGACGCATAGTGCTCGACGTCAACTTCTTCGACGAGCTCCGGATCGGTCTGGCCACCGCTGACGACATCCGTCAGTGGAGCCACGGCGAGGTCAAGAAGCCCGAGACGATCAACTACCGCACGCTCAAGCCCGAAAAGGACGGACTCTTCTGCGAGAAGATCTTCGGTCCGACCCGGGACTGGGAGTGCTACTGCGGCAAGTACAAGCGTGTCCGCTTCAAGGGCATCATCTGTGAGCGCTGCGGCGTCGAGGTGACCCGCGCCAAGGTGCGCCGTGAGCGGATGGGCCACATCGAACTGGCCGCGCCCGTCACGCACATCTGGTACTTCAAGGGTGTCCCGAGCCGCCTGGGCTACCTGCTCGACCTGGCTCCCAAGGACCTCGAGAAGGTCATCTACTTCGCGGCGTACATGATCACGTACGTCGACGAGGAGCGCCGCACCCGCGACCTGCCCTCGCTGGAGGCCCACGTCTCCGTCGAGCGCCAGCAGATCGAGCAGCGCCGCGACGCCGACCTGGAGGCCCGCGCCAAGAAGCTCGAGACCGACCTGGCCGAGCTGGAGGCCGAGGGCGCCAAGGCCGATGTGCGCCGCAAGGTGCGCGAGGGTGCCGAGCGCGAGATGAAGCAGCTGCGTGACCGTGCGCAGCGCGAGATCGACCGTCTCGACGAGGTGTGGAACCGGTTCAAGAACCTCAAGGTCCAGGACCTGGAGGGCGACGAGCTGCTCTACCGCGAGCTGCGCGACCGCTTCGGCACGTACTTCGACGGCTCGATGGGTGCCGCGGCGCTGCAGAAGCGCCTGGAGTCCTTCGACCTGGAGGAGGAGGCCGAGCGCCTCCGCGAGATCATCCGTACCGGCAAGGGCCAGAAGAAGACCCGTGCGCTCAAGCGCCTGAAGGTCGTCTCCGCGTTCCTGCAGACCAGCAACAGCCCCAAGGGCATGGTCCTGGACTGCGTGCCGGTCATCCCGCCGGACCTGCGTCCGATGGTGCAGCTGGACGGTGGCCGCTTCGCGACCTCCGACCTGAACGACCTGTACCGCCGCGTGATCAACCGGAACAACCGCCTGAAGCGCCTTCTCGACCTCGGTGCGCCCGAGATCATCGTGAACAACGAGAAGCGCATGCTCCAGGAGGCCGTCGACGCGCTGTTCGACAACGGCCGACGCGGCCGTCCGGTCACCGGTCCCGGTAACCGCCCGCTGAAGTCCCTCAGCGACATGCTGAAGGGTAAGCAGGGCCGCTTCCGTCAGAACCTGCTCGGTAAGCGTGTGGACTACTCCGCGCGTTCCGTGATCGTCGTCGGTCCGCAGCTGAAGCTGCACCAGTGCGGTCTGCCGAAGGCGATGGCGCTGGAGCTCTTCAAGCCGTTCGTGATGAAGCGCCTGGTCGACCTGAACCACGCGCAGAACATCAAGAGCGCGAAGCGGATGGTCGAGCGCGGCCGTACCGTCGTGTACGACGTGCTGGAAGAGGTCATCGCGGAGCACCCGGTTCTGCTGAACCGTGCGCCCACGCTGCACCGCCTCGGCATCCAGGCCTTCGAGCCGCAGCTGGTCGAGGGCAAGGCCATCCAGATCCACCCGCTCGTCTGCACCGCGTTCAACGCGGACTTCGACGGTGACCAGATGGCCGTGCACCTGCCGCTGTCCGCGGAGGCGCAGGCCGAGGCCCGCATCCTGATGCTGTCCTCGAACAACATCCTCAAGCCCGCCGACGGCCGTCCGGTGACGATGCCGACCCAGGACATGGTCCTCGGTCTGTTCTTCCTCACCACCGACGGCGAGATGCGCGAGCTGAAGGGCGAGGGCCGTTCGTTCGCCTCGGTCGCGGAGGCGATCATGGCCTTCGACGCGGGCGAGCTGTCGCTCCAGTCGAGGATCGACGTCCGCTTCCCGGTCGGCACCATCCCGCCGCGTGGCTGGACCCCGCCGGCGCGCGAGGAGGGCGAGCCCGAGTGGCAGCAGGGTGACAGCTTCCGGCTGAACACCACCCTGGGCCGTGCGCTCTTCAACGAGCTGCTGCCCGAGGACTACCCGTTCGTCGACTACGAGGTCGGCAAGAAGCAGCTCTCCGAGATCGTCAACGACCTCGCCGAGCGCTACCCGAAGGTCATCGTGGCGGCGACGCTCGACAACCTGAAGGCGGCCGGCTTCTACTGGGCCACCCGTTCCGGCGTCACGGTCGCCATCTCCGACGTCGTCGTCCCCGAGGCGAAGAAGGAGATCGTCCGCGGCTACGAGGCGCAGGACGAGAAGGTCCAGAAGCAGTACGAGCGCGGTCTGATCACCAAGGACGAGCGCACGCAGGAGCTCATCGCGATCTGGACCAAGGCGACCAACGAGGTCGCCGAGGCGATGAACGACAACTTCCCGAAGACCAACCCGATCTTCATGATGGTGAACTCGGGTGCACGAGGCAACATGATGCAGATGCGTCAGATCGCCGGTATGCGTGGTCTGGTGTCGAACGCGAAGAACGAGACGATCCCGCGTCCGATCAAGGCGTCGTTCCGTGAGGGTCTGTCCGTGCTGGAGTACTTCATCTCCACGCACGGTGCCCGTAAGGGTCTGGCGGACACCGCTCTGCGTACCGCCGACTCGGGTTACCTCACGCGTCGTCTGGTCGACGTCTCCCAGGACGTCATCATCCGCGAGGAGGACTGCGGCACCGAGCGCGGTCTGCGTCTGAAGATCGCCGACCGGAACGCCGAGGGCACGCTGCTCAAGGCGGAGGACGTCGAGACGTCCGTGTACGCGCGCTGCCTCGCCGAGGACATCGTCGTGGACGGGCAGGTGCTGGCCCCGGCCGGTACCGACCTGGGCGACGTCCTCATCGAGGAGCTCGTCTCCCGCGGCGTCGAGGAGGTCAAGACCCGCTCGGTCCTGACCTGCGAGTCCGCCGTCGGCACCTGCGCGATGTGCTACGGCCGTTCGCTGGCCACCGGCAAGCTGGTCGACATCGGTGAGGCGGTCGGCATCATCGCCGCCCAGTCCATCGGTGAGCCCGGCACCCAGCTGACGATGCGTACCTTCCACACCGGTGGTGTGGCCGGTGACGACATCACCCAGGGTCTGCCGCGTGTCGTCGAGCTCTTCGAGGCCCGTACGCCGAAGGGTGTCGCCCCGATCTCCGAGGCCTCCGGCCGCGTGCGGATCGAGGAGACCGAGAAGACCAAGAAGATCGTCGTCACCCCGGACGACGGCAGCGACGAGATGGCCTACCCCATCTCGAAGCGTGCGCGTTTGATGGTCAGCGAGGGCGAGCACGTCGAGGTGGGCCAGAAGCTCACCGTGGGTGCCACCAACCCGCACGACGTGCTGCGCATCCTGGGCCAGCGTGCCGTCCAGGTCCACCTGGTCGGCGAGGTCCAGAAGGTCTACAACTCGCAGGGTGTGTCGATCCACGACAAGCACATCGAGATCATCATCCGGCAGATGCTCCGCCGTGTGACGATCATCGAGTCCGGCGACGCCGAGCTGCTGCCCGGCGAGCTGGTCGAGCGCTCGAAGTTCGAGACCGAGAACCGTCGTGTGGTCCAGGAGGGCGGTCACCCGGCCTCCGGTCGTCCGCAGCTCATGGGTATCACCAAGGCCTCGCTGGCGACCGAGTCGTGGCTGTCGGCGGCGTCCTTCCAGGAGACGACCAGGGTCCTCACGGACGCGGCGATCAACGCCAAGTCCGACTCCCTGATCGGCCTCAAGGAGAACGTCATCATCGGTAAGCTCATCCCGGCCGGTACGGGTCTGTCCCGCTACCGCAACATCCGGGTCGAGCCGACCGAGGAGGCCAAGGCCGCGATGTACTCGGCCGTGGGCTACGACGACATCGACTACTCGCCGTTCGGCACGGGCTCCGGCCAGGCCGTCCCGCTGGAGGACTACGACTACGGTCCGTACAACCAGTAAGCGAGTCGCTTGAGCCGAGGGCGGTCATCCTTTGGGGTGGCCGCCCTTCGGCGTGCCGGCGCGCCCGGCGGTGGACGCACCGGTGCCGGAAACGCCGCTTCGGCGCATCATGGAAGGACTCCGGCTCCAGGGGAGGTGCTCCGTGTCGCAGCCGCCCTATCCGTCCTGGCAACCCTGGCAGGGCCCCAGCGCCCCGTCGATGCTCGCCTCGCACGCCGACCGGGAACGCGCCGTGGACGTGCTCAGAGCCGGGTACGGCGAGGGCCGGATGGAGCACGCCGAGTTCGAGAAGCGGGTGGCGCGGGCCTACGCGGCGCGGACCGTGGGGGAGCTGGCGCTGCTCGTCGCCGACCTGCCGCAGGGGCCCGTACCGCAGTCCGCCGGTGCCGCGCCGGTGCCGCGGACCTTCCTGCCCGTGCCGCGGCCGCAGACGAATGGCAAGGCGGTCGCGGCCGGCGTGTGCGGGCTGCTGTGCGTGCCGACCATGGGGCTGACCGGGATTCCGGCCGTCGTGCTGGGGCACATCGCGCGGGCCGAGATCCGCAGCCGCGGGGAGCTGGGGGACGGGCTCGCGCTGACCGGTCTGGTGCTCGGGTGGTTGTCCACCGCCGGCTGGGCACTCGTAGTGGTGTTGCTTACGGTGGTGTCCATCGCGGCCGGCTGACCCAGGCGCAAGGAATATGTGCAAATCGGACAGCCGCCACCGAATTGAAGATCGATAACGGCTGAGGGTCTTGACATGTTCCGCCTGGCGATGCGGGCGGCGCCCATTTGTTTTGACCGCAGCGAATGCGATAGGTACGCTCAGACCTTGTGCCTGGGGTGTGCCCTGGCTCTCGTGCGTGCCATCAACCGCACGTCGAGCCGTAACCGGCCACCGTGATCCGCGCTTAATTCTGCCTGGCGGCGGGAGTCCGCGGGATTCGACACACCCGACCGCGTGGGTCGGCGACGTTCCAGGTTAGCTTCACCTATCGGCACACAGAAACCGGAGAAGTAGTGCCTACGATCCAGCAGCTGGTCCGCAAGGGCCGGCAGGACAAGGTCGAGAAGAACAAGACGCCCGCACTCGAGGGTTCCCCTCAGCGTCGTGGCGTCTGCACGCGTGTGTTCACGACCACTCCGAAGAAGCCGAACTCGGCCCTCCGTAAGGTCGCGCGTGTGCGTCTGACCAGCGGCATCGAGGTCACGGCTTACATTCCGGGTGAGGGACACAACCTGCAGGAGCACTCCATCGTGCTCGTGCGCGGCGGCCGTGTGAAGGACCTGCCGGGTGTTCGCTACAAGATCATCCGCGGCTCCCTCGACACCCAGGGTGTCAAGAACCGCAAGCAGGCCCGCAGCCGTTACGGCGCCAAGAAGGAGAAGTAAGAATGCCTCGTAAGGGCCCCGCCCCGAAGCGTCCGGTCATCATCGACCCGGTCTACGGCTCTCCTCTGGTGACCTCCCTGATCAACAAGGTGCTGCTGAACGGCAAGCGCTCCACCGCCGAGCGCATCGTCTACGGCGCCATGGAGGGCCTGCGCGAGAAGACCGGCAACGACCCGGTCATCACGCTGAAGCGCGCTCTCGAGAACATCAAGCCGACCCTCGAGGTCAAGTCCCGCCGTGTCGGTGGTGCCACCTACCAGGTCCCGGTCGAGGTCAAGCCCGGCCGTGCCAACACCCTGGCGCTGCGCTGGCTCGTCGGTTACTCCCGCGCCCGTCGCGAGAAGACCATGACCGAGCGTCTGCTCAACGAGCTCCTCGACGCCAGCAACGGCCTGGGTGCCGCTGTGAAGAAGCGCGAGGACACGCACAAGATGGCCGAGTCCAACAAGGCCTTCGCGCACTACCGCTGGTAGTCGCAGACCCCATCGAGACCGAGAGAAGACTGAAGCCTTATGGCTACCACTTCGCTTGACCTGGCCAGGGTCCGCAACATCGGGATCATGGCCCACATCGACGCGGGCAAGACGACCACCACCGAGCGGATCCTGTTCTACACCGGCGTTTCGTACAAGATCGGTGAGGTCCACGACGGCGCTGCCACCATGGACTGGATGGAGCAGGAGCAGGAGCGTGGCATCACGATCACCTCTGCTGCCACCACCTGCCACTGGCCGCTGGAAGACGTCGACCACACCATCAACATCATCGACACGCCGGGCCACGTCGACTTCACCGTCGAGGTGGAGCGTTCCCTGCGCGTGCTCGACGGTGCCGTGACGGTGTTCGACGGCGTCGCCGGCGTGGAGCCCCAGTCCGAGACGGTGTGGCGTCAGGCGGACCGCTACGGCGTTCCGCGTATCTGCTTCGTGAACAAGCTCGACCGCACCGGTGCCGAGTTCCACCGCTGCGTCGACATGATCTCCGACCGCCTGGGCGCGCAGCCGCTGGTCATGCAGCTGCCGATCGGCGCGGAGGCGGACTTCAAGGGCGTCATCGACCTCGTGACGATGAAGGCCCTGGTCTGGTCGGCCGAGGCGACCAAGGGCGAGATGTACGACACCGTCGACATCCCGGACACCCACGCCGAGGCTGCCGAGGAGTACCGCGGCAAGCTGCTCGAGGCCGTCGCCGAGAACGACGAAGAGCTGATGGAGCTGTACCTGGAGGGCACCGAGCCCACCGTGGAGCAGCTCTACGCCGCGATCCGTCGCATCACCATCGCGTCCGGCAAGGGCGAGGGCACCACCGTCACCCCCGTCTTCTGCGGCACCGCGTTCAAGAACAAGGGCGTTCAGCCCCTGCTCGACGCGGTCGTGCGCTACCTGCCCTCCCCGCTCGACGTCGAGGCCATCGAGGGCCACGACGCCAAGGACCCGGAGCAGGTCATCGCCCGCAAGCCGTCGGACGACGAGCCGCTCGCCGCGCTGGCGTTCAAGATCATGAGCGACCCGCACCTCGGCAAGCTCACCTTCGTCCGGGTCTACTCGGGCCGCCTGGAGTCGGGCACGCAGGTGCTCAACTCCGTCAAGGGCAAGAAGGAGCGCATCGGCAAGATCTACCGCATGCACGCCAACAAGCGTGAGGAGATCGAGTCGGTGGGCGCCGGCGACATCGTCGCCGTCATGGGCCTGAAGCAGACCACCACCGGTGAGACGCTGTCCGACGACAAGAACCCGGTCATCCTGGAGTCCATGGACTTCCCGGCGCCGGTCATCCAGGTCGCCATCGAGCCCAAGTCGAAGGGCGACCAGGAGAAGCTCGGCGTCGCGATCCAGCGTCTGGCCGAGGAGGACCCGTCCTTCCAGGTCCACACGAACGAGGAGACCGGCCAGACCATCATCGGCGGCATGGGCGAGCTGCACCTCGAGGTGCTGGTCGACCGCATGAAGCGCGAGTTCAAGGTCGAGGCCAACGTCGGCAAGCCGCAGGTCGCCTACCG
The DNA here is from genome assembly GCF_014651035.1 of Streptomyces lomondensis. Lineage (GTDB taxonomy): Bacteria > Actinomycetota > Actinomycetes > Streptomycetales > Streptomycetaceae > Streptomyces > Streptomyces lomondensis. The sequence goes on along the minus strand of NZ_BMWC01000002.1, from coordinate 636,541 downwards.
TGAGACGATCCGCAAGGCCGTCGAGAAGGTCGAGTTCACCCACAAGAAGCAGACGGGTGGTACCGGCCAGTTCGCCCGCGTCATCATCGCGATCGAGCCGATCGAGGGCGGCGACGCCTCGTACGAGTTCATCAACAAGGTGACCGGTGGCCGTGTGCCGAAGGAGTACATTCCCTCGGTGGACGCCGGTGCGCAGGAGGCCATGCAGTTCGGCATCCTCGCCGGTTACGAGATGACCGGTGTCCGCGTGACGCTGCTCGACGGTGCCTACCACGAGGTCGACTCCTCCGAGCTCGCGTTCAAGATCGCCGGTTCGCAGGCCTTCAAGGAGGCCGCGCGCAAGGCCAGCCCCGTGCTGCTCGAGCCGATGATGGCCGTCGAGGTCACCACGCCCGAGGACTACATGGGTGAGGTCATCGGCGACATCAACTCCCGCCGTGGTCAGATCGAGGCCATGGAGGAGCGGGCCGGTGCCCGCGTCGTGAGGGGTCTCGTGCCTCTTTCGGAGATGTTCGGCTACGTCGGAGACCTCCGCAGCAAGACGTCGGGTCGCGCAAGCTACTCGATGCAGTTCGACTCCTACGCCGAGGTTCCGCGGAACGTCGCCGAGGAGATCATCGCGAAGGCCAAGGGCGAGTAACGGACCCCGTCCAGACGCCGTAGGCTTGACTCCGGAGCCTCGTGGGGCATTCCCCCGCATTCTCGGGTGAATGCCCCGGGCCCCGGGTTTTGACAGCAAAGATCACCTGGCGCCGATGAAGTAAGGCGTACAGAACCACTCCACAGGAGGACCCCAGTGGCGAAGGCGAAGTTCGAGCGGACTAAGCCGCACGTCAACATCGGCACCATCGGTCACATCGACCACGGTAAGACCACCCTGACGGCGGCTATTACCAAGGTGCTGCACGAGGCGTACCCGGACCTGAACGAGGCCACCCCGTTCGACAACATCGACAAGGCGCCCGAGGAGCGCCAGCGCGGTATCACCATCTCCATCGCGCACGTCGAGTACCAGACCGAGGCGCGTCACTACGCCCACGTCGACTGCCCGGGTCACGCGGACTACATCAAGAACATGATCACCGGTGCCGCGCAGATGGACGGCGCGATCCTGGTGGTCGCCGCCACCGACGGCCCGATGCCGCAGACCAAGGAGCACGTGCTCCTGGCCCGCCAGGTCGGCGTGCCGTACATCGTCGTCGCCCTGAACAAGGCCGACATGGTGGACGACGAGGAGATCCTGGAGCTCGTCGAGCTCGAGGTCCGTGAGCTCCTCTCCGAGTACGAGTTCCCGGGCGATGACTGCCCGGTCGTCAAGGTCTCCGCGCTGAAGGCGCTGGAGGGCGACAAGGAGTGGACGCAGTCCGTCCTGGAGCTCATGAACGCCGTCGACACCGCGATTCCGGAGCCGGAGCGCGACGTCGACAAGCCGTTCCTCATGCCGATCGAGGACGTCTTCACCATCACCGGTCGCGGTACGGTCGTCACCGGCCGTATCGAGCGCGGTGTGCTCAAGGTGAACGAGGAAGTCGAGATCATCGGCATCAAGGAAGAGAAGACCAAGACCACGGTTACGGGCATCGAGATGTTCCGTAAGCTGCTGGACGAGGGTCAGGCCGGTGAGAACGTCGGTCTGCTGCTCCGTGGTATCAAGCGCGAGGATGTCGAGCGCGGCCAGGTCATCATCAAGCCGGGCACCGTCACCCCGCACACGGAGTTCGAGGCCCAGGCCTACATCCTGTCCAAGGACGAGGGTGGCCGCCACACGCCGTTCTTCAACAACTACCGCCCGCAGTTCTACTTCCGCACGACGGACGTGACCGGCGTGGTGACCCTCCCCGAGGGCACCGAGATGGTCATGCCGGGTGACAACACCGAGATGAAGGTGGAGCTCATCCAGCCCGTCGCCATGGAGGAGGGCCTGAAGTTCGCCATCCGTGAGGGTGGCCGGACCGTGGGCGCCGGCCAGGTCACCAAGATCACCAAGTGAGTCTTCGGACTGGCTTGAGGGTCTGCTGACCTGAGTGGCTCGGAGGGGCCCGTACGACTTCGGTCGTGCGGGCCCCTTTGCTGTGTCCGGAAGGTCTCCGGGGAGGTCACTGCATGTTCTGCAGATGCGGGTGGTCGTACGACGTCTCGCAGACGTAGAGCTGCAGGCAGTAGCCGCGCCCGATGTTGAGGTGGGTGGCGCAGGCCGGGCCGTCCGTGTGATGGCCCGTGTAGCCGGCGTCCTCCAGCGGGCGCCAGCTGTCGCTGCCGCCGTCCCATTCGGCGCCGTCGATGGTGAGCAGGGGGCGGACGCCCGAGCCGCACTCCGGGCAGGACATGGGGAAGGGGTCGGAGAAGCTCCAGGGGGCGTGGCCGCCGACCTTGGTGCCGGGGGCGACGGAGAGGTCGTACTGGTAGCAGACGGCGGCTTCCTCGTCTTCGGCCTCCTCCTCGATCTCGTCCTCCCAGGCGCTGATCCGCTCGGCGAGTTCTTCGGGCAGCTCGTGCGGGGCCGGGTATTCGGTGACCGGCTCGGGGTGCAGCACACAGGGCTCGGGCAGGTAGTCGGCGCTGCCGATGACGGACGGCTGCGGGACGTCGGTGCGGGGTGCGACCACATCGCCGGCGGTGCGCCAGCGCAGCTCCGCGCGGGGCAGGTAGTCCGGGTCGTGGTCGAAGGGGCACCACAGCACCTGGAGCAGATCGGCGCCGTCCGGGCAGGGCAGGCCCGGGACGTCGGAGGCGTAGAGCTGGGCCACGGGCACCATCGGGACCGGGCCCTTCTGCGGTATGCGGGTCTTCCTGGTCGCCCGGTCGACGATCACCCGCTCCTCGGCGGTCAGCAGGTCCTCCCCGTCGGCGCGGGGACGCGCCCATGCCTCCGTGAGGATCCGCCGCCGGAGCCGGACGTCGGCCGGGGCGAGACCGAGGTGCCAGGGGCCGCTGTGCTCCGAGCAGCTCGGCCAGGGTTCGTCGGCCGGCCACAGCAGGGGCCCGCCGAGGGAACTGTCGGTGGCTGACGGAGTTTCCGCCCGGGGGGGGGAGTCGGACGGTGGTGCGGGCGAGCGGGGCGAGCTCGGGGTAGAGGGCCGTGACGTCCAGGGGGCGGGGTGGGGTGGTGCGGGTCATGGGGGCAGAGTATGGGGCCGCACTGACAGCGGCGCTTCGCCCAGGGCGGCTCGGTCAGAGGTCGACTTCTGCCCAGACGGTCTTGCGCGGGGGCAGGCCCGGGGTGACGCCCCAGCGGTCGGCGAACGCGTCGACGAGGAGCAGTCCGCGGCCGGACTCGGCCTCCGCGTCGGGGAGTTGCGGCGTCGGAAGCCGGTCGTCGCGGGTGTCGGTCACCTCGATGCGGAGGGTGTCGGCGACGACGTAGAGGAGCAGGCGGAAGTCGCGGCCCGGGATGCGGCCGTGAGTCGCGGCGTTGGTCGACAGCTCCGCGACGAGCTGCGCCGCCGGGTCCAAGGGCAGTCCCCAGGAACGCAGTTGTTCCGTCGCCAGGAGACGGGCGAGACGGGCTCCGCGTGGGGTGGGGGACAGCTGGAGGCTGAAGTTGCGGACCTGGGTGGCGAGTTCGAGTTCGCGTTCGAGTTCGGGGGAGTTCTGCTTCACGTCACCCAGCGTGGCCGTCGGCGCCTACCGTGAACAGTGACTCAGCGGGTGCGTACGGTGACTGTCCGGAGCTTGTCCGGTGGTGTCCGGGCTGTCGGCGTCGGGCGTGCGGGTAGGGCGCTGAGGCAGGGTCGTGCGACGGAAGGGTGCGGGATGACGGCCGAGGCGGCGGAGACGGGACGGCTCAAGAGCGAGGCGGACGAGCCGGGGTGGGAGGTCGACCCCGACGACGACTGGGGCGTCGCGGTCATCGCCACGGTGGGGCGGCAGCTGAAGCTGCGGCGGGAGGCGGTGGGGATGCGGGCCGCCGAGTTCGGAGCGGCGGTGGGGTACGGGGAGGACCTGGTCTACAAGATCGAGGGCGGGAAGCGGATTCCCCGGCAGGGGTACCTCGTTACGGCGGACCGGGTGCTGGGGGCGGGTGGGCTGATTGCGGCGACGTGGGAGGACGTGAAGAGGGTCCGGTATCCCAAGAAGGTGCGGGAGCTGGGGAAGCTGGAGGGCAAGGCGGTAGAGATCGGTGTGTACGAGTGCAACAGCATCCACGGGCTGTTGCAGACACCGGAGCACGCGCGGTGCTTGTTCGAGGCTTGGCAGCCGCCCTACTCGTCGGACGACGTCGAACGCATGGTGGCTGCTCGTATGGCGCGGCAGACGGTTTTCGAACGAGATCCGGCCCCATCGGTTCACTTCGTCCTGGAAGAGGCACCGCTGCGCCGACAAGTCGGGGGCACAATGGTGTGGAGGCAGCAGCTCGAACGTCTGCTGGCGGTGGGGCGCTTGAACAACGTCGCCCTTCAGGTGATGCCGACGAACACCGAGGCCCATCCGGGGCTGGATGGCAGGATCGAGTTGCTGAAGTTTCCGGACGGTACGGCGGTGGGACGCGCCGACGGCATGTACAACGGCAGACCCGTCTCCGACCCCAGGCATCTCCGCATCCTGGAGCTGCAGTACGGAAGCCTCCGTGCGCAGGCCCTCCCACCACGGGAGTCGCTGGCCTTTATCGAGGAACTGCTGGGAGAGACATGATTCGCAAGGCCTCGGCCGAACTGGCGTGGTTCAAGAGCAGTTACAGCAGCGGCACCAATGGTGAGTCCTGCGTCGAGATCGCGATAGCCCCGGACACCGCCACCATCCACGTCCGGGACTCCAAGCACACCCACGGCGCCCGGCTGGCCCTCTCGCCCGCCACCTGGTCGGGATTCGTGTCGGGCGTCCCGGAACTGGAGCGTGCGGGCCACTAGCCTTCGGTCCCGCCGCGGCTGGCGGTAACACTGGGGCATGACTTCCGACCGCCCGGATCAGCGGGGTCGGCTGCCGGTCGGGGACCCGGTCGCGGACGCGGACATCGACTTCGGCACGCTCTCCGTACGCCCGGCCCCGCCGCAGGGCTCGCCCTTCTGGACGGTGGACGAACTCAGTGAGTCAGCCGAGGGCCCAGGAGCGGCGGAAGCCGGTCCCTGAGGACGCGGCGTGCGGGCTCGGTGGACATCCACAGCAGTTTGTGACGGGTCCCGTCGGCCATCGTCAGCGTCATTCCGGACGTGGTCAGGCCGCCGTGGAGCCGGGCGTGTGCGATCTCGGCGAGGGGGAGCACCTTGTTGGTGCGGTGGGCGGAGCGGATGGCGTCGGGGTCGTAGGCAAGGGCCCGGTGGGTGTCGGGGGCGGCCAGGTCGGGCCCGCTGAACCCGGTCACCATCGTGGCGAGCAGGCCGCCGCGGATGCGGACCAGGTGGCCGGGGAGCAGCCACAGCTCCCCGTGGATCCAGTCCAGCCAGCCGGTCGTGCAGGTGGTGGCGAGGAGCTGTGCGGGTTGCAGACTGATCCGCGCGGCCCGGGCGACGGCATCGTCGAGCAGCGCGACGAACGCCTCGACGGAGCCGACGCGCCGACTCTCCTGCACGACCTTGCCCTGCGAGACGAAATGGAGCTGAGCCCAGCCGCTGCGGTGCACCTCTGCGGTCAGCTGGACGGCCCAGCCGGCCGAGCCGAACCGTACCGCCAGACCGGCGCGGTCGTCGGTCCACAGCACGGAGGACACCTGGACCTCGCTCCCGACCCCGCCCGCGGACCACTGCCCCCTCCGCTGCTCGATCTCCGCACCTGCCAGGGCCAGGTTCAGGGCTGCTCGCTGTCTCATCCGTCTCACGCCGCTGATCTTGTCGCATCCCGCCCCCGGGCGATGGGACGATGACCGCACGAGTGATCGAGCGAACGGGGAGGCCGGCGTCATGGCCCGCTACATGGAGGCACTGACCGTCGAGCGGGGCGGTTTCCGGATCAAGGTGCCGGAGTCCTGGTGGGAGTTCGACGTACGGCCGGAGTCGCGGGACGACTCGATCCGCCGGATGGTGACCGAACGCGTGCGCCAGCGCCCGGAGCTGGAGCAGTACCGGGACGCGTACGTCGACTTCCTCCGGAAGGCCGCCGCGGACGCGTGGAAGTCGGGCGCCCTGTACTGCGGCTGCATGGCGGAGAGCTTCGGCGGAGACACGCCGATCACGGGCTCGGTGACCGTCTCCCTGGTCGGCGGCCGCAACGAGCGCGGCGAGCCGCTGTCGAACGACCCGGCGGTCATCGCGAGCCAGCTCGCGGTCAAGGAGGCGAAGCGCGAGGGCGACTCCTGGCGCAAGGTGACGACGGTCGACATCCCCGGAGTCGGCCCGGCGGCACGCACGTACGGCATCGAGGACATCGCCGTACCGGGCGACGCGCTCAACCGCACGATCAGGGCTGTGCTGATGCAGACGTACATCCCCGTCCCGGGCCAGGAGGGCAAGGTGGCATTGGTCGCCGGCAGCAGCCAGGTCCTGGACCTCGCGGACTCGTTCTTCGACATCTTCGACGCGATCACTTCGACGTTCCGGTTCACGGGCTGATGTCCCCCGGGTGGGACTGGGCGAGCGGGCAGGGCTTGTTGGGCCTCGATGACCTGGAGGAATGGGACGCCGCGTTCGAGCGGGGCGAGGCCCATCTCGGGACGGCGGTGATCGGCCTGGCATTTCACTGCCCGCTGGCTGAGGCGTCGCCGCGGATCGTCAGGGCGATGCACTTGCCGGACGCCGGTCAGCAGGGGTTCGCCTTCACGGCGGCCGGTCATGCCGCCCGGCTCCATGGGGAGTTGACCCCCGAGCTGTACGCGGCCCTGCGCGCTGAAGGCCCCGGCGGAGTCGCCGAGCACCCCATCAGGGACGTCCTGACCTTCGTACCGCTCCGGAAGCTGCCTTCGTGGTTCAAGAGGCGGTGGGTGTACGCGGCGGTGCGGGACCGGCTGGAAGCCTGGCGGCTGCGGTCCGTGTACGCCAGCAGTTGCACGACTTCGCCGACGTCCCGAAGAACCTCAAGAAGCTGAAGAAGTCAGGTATGGCCGGGTTCGACATCACAGGGACTTCGGAGCCCTGGGCCATCTTCGCGCCGCAGGGAGCGGCCGAGGTCCATCGGCAGCTGTCTGAGCTGGAGGTGAAGGGAGGGCGCGTCCACCACTTCGACTCCCGCGACCTGATGACCGAGGCAGCGGTCTGCCGTTCGTTCGCGCAGGTCCTGCGCTTTCCTGGTCATTTCGGCAGCAACTGGGACGCCTTGGTGGACTGCCTGGACGACCTGTGAGGTGCGGTGACGGGTGGAGTCGGGATCGCGGGCGTCATTCACGACGCGGATCGACTCCTGGAGGCGGAACACTTCCCCCTGTTCGTCTCAGTCCTCTGCCAGGGCGCGGATCGCGCGAATGCGGCGGTGGATCGCGATGGACTCCCCCTGGACCGGCCGGCCATCGCCGAACACTTCGTCTTCGAGTTCCGTGCGTGCGATCGCGAGAGAGTCGCACTGTGGGTGGGGCAGCCTAACCTGACCGTCGCAACCGGGGACGTGTTCGTTGCCGCGGCTCTCAACCCCGAGCAATGGCACTGACGTGGTGAGTCCCTGTGCAGGGCGGAACTTTCCGTCGAACGGTTGGGCCTTGTAAGTTCACGTGTGCATACGGCTGTTGATGTGGTGTGGGCGTGACGGGGGTTGCGATATGGCGGGGCACAGGCCGACGGACTGGCATGTCCTGGATCTGGACAAGGACCCGACCCCTGGTGACCCGCAGCGGGTGCGCACACTCGCGAAGCAGTTGCACGACTTCGCCGACGATGTCTCCGACGCATTGCGTCTGGTCAAGGGCATGGCGGGGGAGGGGACGCTTCTTGAGTGGGCGGGCAAGTCGGCTGATGTCTTCAAGGAGGACTTCGCCGACGTCCCGAAGAACCTCAAGAAGCTGAAGAAGTCGTACGAGATGTGCGGAGACGCGCTGGCGGACTTCTGGCCGAAGCTGGAGCGGGCGCAATCGCTGGCCGACAAGGCACTCATCAAAGGCCGTGAGGCCCGCGACAACCTCTCCTCGGCCCAGTCGCGCCTCACCTCGGCCGACTCGTGGATGACCCGTGCGACCAAGGAAGCGGACAAGTACAAGGACGACCCGACCGGCAGCAAGTCAGATGGGGACAAGCCGGACGAGGCCAAGGTCCGCGCCGCCACCCGGGAGGCGCAGCACGCCAAGTCGGCCCAGTCGAAAGCCCAGTCGGACGTCTCCGATGCGCAGGACGCTCTCACCGCGGCGAAGAAGATGGCCGAGGACGCGCGCAAGATGCGTGAGGAGGCCGCGCGGGAGGCGAAGTCGAAGATCGACGAGGCCTCCGACGCCGGTATTCAGAACCGGTCGTGGTGGGAGGAGGTCGGGGACTGGTTCACCGACAACTGGGACAACATCGTCGCGGTGTGCAAGGTCGTCGTCGCGGTGGTCGGGATCGTCGCGATGATCATCGGCGGTCCGATCCTGGGCGCGATCGTGCTGATCGCGGCGGCAGTCGTGCTCGCCGACACCCTCTACAAGTATTCCAAGGGCCAAGCGTCCCTATGGGATGTGGGGCTGGCCGCGCTGGACTGCATACCAGGCATGAAAGGGCTGACCACCCTCGGCGGCCTGGCCAAGGGGATGAAGGCCCTGGGCAAGGGCGGACTCACGGCCATGGCGAAGGGACTCGGCAAGAAGGGGCTCCGTAGGGAGGCCGATGACGCCGTGGCACGCGCCAAGCCCGGTAAGGGACGGTGCCTGAACGGCGACCCGATCGACATGGTCTCCGGCGAGATGTACATGGCCGAGACCGATGTCGAGCTGCCCGGCCTGCTGCCCTTGATCCTGCGGCGTACCCACTTGTCGTCCTACCGGGCCGGGCGTTCCTTCGGCCCGTCCTGGGCCTCGACCTTGGACGAACGTCTGGAGCTGGACGATCAGGGCGCCGTCTACGCCACTGAGGACGGAATGATCCTCCTCTATCCGGTGCCCGAGCCCGGCGCTTCGGTGATGCCACAGGAAGGGCCACGCCGGCCGATGCACTGGGACGGCGGCCCCGGGGCGCCGGTCAGCATCACGGATCCGCTCACGGCAGTCACCCGTCACTTCGCTGCCCCGCAGCGGCCGGCCGCCAGCGACGAGGCGTTCTCTCTCTTCCTCGTCGCCCTGACCGACCGCAATGGCTACCGGATCGACATCGACCGCAGCGCCGACGGCACGCCGGTCGCCGTGCGGGACTCCGGAGGCCGACACGTTCACGTTGACACGGAGAACGGGCGAGTCACCGCGCTGAGGCTGCGTGATCCGGAGGCCGGCTCCGAGGGCACGCTGCTCAGGCGCTTCGACTACAGCCCCGAAGGCGACCTCACCGAGATCCGTGACTCAACCGGTCTCCCGCTGAAGCTCACGTACGACGACCACTCCCGCATCACCTCCTGGACCGATCGCAACGGCTACTGGTACCGCTTCACTTACGACGACCAGGACCGCTGCGTGGCCGGTGAGGGCACCGACGGCCTCCTCCGGTGCACCATCGCCTATGACACCGACAGCCGCGAGACCCGCTACACCGACGCGTCGGGCAACACGACGACGTACCGCTGGAACGACCGCTACCAACTCGTCTCCGTGACCGACCCTCTGGGGCACAACACCCGTTCCGAGTGGGACCGTTACGACCGGCTGCTCGCACGGACGGACGCAGGCGGCCGGACGACCCGCTACACGTACGACGGCACCGGAGCCCCGACTGCCGTCATCCGGCCCGACGGCAGCCGGGAGACGGCCGAGAACAATGCGTGGGGGCAGCCCGTCACCGTGGTCCAGGCCGATGGCCACGCGTGGCACCTGGAGTACGACGAACGCGGCAATCTGATCGCCGAGACGGACCCCGCGGGAGCCCGTGTCAGCTACCGGTACCGCGCCGACGGCGCACTCACCACGGTCACCGATGCGCTCGGTCGTACCGCTGTGCTGGAGCCCGACGCGGCGGGCCTGCCCCACACGGTCACGGACGCCGAGGGCGGCATCACGCGGTACATCCGCGATGCGTTCGGACGGGTGGTCACGCAGACGGGCCCCGACGGGTCCGTCACACGGATGAGCTGGAGCCCGGAGGGCCGCCAGCTCGGGCTGGACCTGCCCGACGGCAGCACGGAGCGACGCCGCTACGACGCCGAGGGCAACCTCGTCGAGCACGTCGACGCACAGGGCCGGGTGACTCGCTTCGAGTACGGCGGCTTCGACCTGCTGCTGGCGCGCACGGACCCCGACGGCTCGCAGGTGCGGTTCGCCTACGACGGCGAACTGCGTGTCACCTCCGTGACCAACCAGCAAGGCCACGCATGGGAGTACTTCTACGACGAGGCGGGCCGTCTGGTCCGGGAGCGGGATTTCGGCGGCCGGATCCAGTCCTACCGCTTCGACGCAACCGGGCGTCTCATCGGTCAGACCAACGGCGCGGGCCAGTCCATCGACTATGTCCGCGACGACCTCGGCAAGGTGACGGAGCAGCGGACAGCCGAGGGCGTCACCCGCTACGAGTACGACGCCCGCGGGCAGGTCCGCCGAGTGGCCGGCCCCGGGGCGGAACTGGCCTACGAGCGTGATGCCCGGGGCCGGATCCTGGCGGAGACCTGCAACGGAGCCACCGTGCGCTCGGCCTACGACGTCCTGGGCAGGCGCGTGAGCCGCGTGACCCCGTCGAACGCGGTGAGCGTGTGGGAGTACGACGGGCGGGACCGGCCCGTACTGCTGAGGACGGCCGGAAGAACCGTCGCGTTCGCCTACGACCAGGCCGGGCGTGAGACCGAACGGCGCGTGGGCGGGGTCACGCTGAGCCAGACCTGGGACGCGGTCGGCAGGCTGAGCTCTCAGACCCTGACCGCTGCCGGTCCGGTGAACGGACCTGTCCCGGTGGAGGAACCCGAGCGTCTCCAGCACCGCGCCTACCGATACCGGCCTGACGGCACGGTCGCCGCGATCACCGACATGCTGCAGGGTGACCGCGTCGTCGATGTAGACGGCCACGGCCGAGTCGCCGCTGTGCGAGCGGCGGACTGGTCCGAACGCTACGCATACGACGCGGCGGGCAACCTCGCCGAGGGGGAGTGGCACCTCGCGTCGCCCGCCCAGGCGGTACCGCCCCGAGAACACGCACCGCTCCGCCGGGCCGGGGACATCAGCTACGAGTACGATGACCAAGGCCGGGTCGTCGTCCGGCGGAAGAAGCGGTTGTCCCGCAAGCCCGACGTGTGGCGCTACACATGGGACAGCCAGGACCGTCTGGTCGCCGTGACCACCCCGGACGGGACCGCTTGGACTTACGCGTACGACCCGTACGGCCGCCGCATAGCCAAACGGCGGCTCGGGCCGGACAGCGAAACGGTGGTGGAGGAGACCACGTTCGTCTGGGACGGCTTCGTGCTGGCCGAACAGGTCACCAGGGCGGTCGACGAGGCCCCCCGGTGCACTGTGTGGGACTGGGAGCAGGATCGCTTCAGTCCCATCACACAGATCGAGCGAGTGGCGTCGCCGGACCTGTCCCAGGAGTGGATCGACCGCGAGTTCTACTCCATCGTCACGGACCTGGTCGGGACCCCCACCGAGATGGTCACGGAACCTGGGGAAGTGGCCTGGCGGGCTCGGACCACGGTGTGGGGGGCGCCGCTTCGATCCGTGGGTCCGGACGGTGCGTACTGTCCACTGCGCTTCCCAGGACAGTACGACGATCCGGAGACGGCACTCCACTACAACTATCAACGCCATTACGACCCGGAGACGGGACGGTACGCGTCCCTGGACCCGCTCGGTCTGTCTCCGGGACCGAATCCGCGCACCTACGTGGCCAACCCGTTCACGGCCGTCGACCCCTTCGGCCTCGCGCCTTCCTGCGAGGACGCGGCCCGCAGTGCCGCCGAGCGGCGGGCGGACCTGGAACAGCAGAAACCGGGAGCGAGCAAGAGGACCAGGCCCACGAGTGCTGCGGGACTGTCGGTTCCGGGGCACGAAACGCCTTTCCACGGCGCCAGCATCAAGGGCGGGGGCAGCCACGATCTCCACCCCGATGTGCAGGCTGCCTATGATCGGGTCCCGGACCACATCAAGGAGCAGGTCGGTGGCGCGCACTCGAAGTGCGGCGAGGCCGAAGCCCTGTCGCATGCCATGAGGGCGGGGGTCGACCCCCGAGGCGGGGTGATGGCGGCGGTGGAGGTACGCGCGCCGGGCAATCCGGTTCACGGCCAACCCAAACCGGCCTGCCCGTCGTGCAGGCACGTTCTCGAAGAACTAGGCGTTCGGACGGTGTTGTAAGTGAGCGATGGCTACACGCGGGACTGGTCTCCGCAGACCGAAGACGTACTGCGCCGCGCTGGCTGGCGCCCCGGGCGCTCGGTGCCGACCGTCACCTGGGAGTCGGTCCTGCACGAGCGTGGGGCCTTTGCGGCCCACGACGAGGCACGCCGGTTCCTCTCCGAATTCGGCGGGCTGGTGACCTACGGCTGGCCCGCCGATTCGATCACCACGTCGTCCGCCATCCGGTTCGATCCCGTCCGCGCCCAGTGGCAGGACGAGCGGTTCGCGAGGGCCGGCCGGGAAGCGGGAGCGCCCCTCTACCCCGTGGGCACGGCGGACGAGGGCGCCAGTTTCCTGGGCATCACCGAGGACGGAGCCCTTCACCTCATGAGGGGAGACCGTGTGGAACTGCTCGCCCCGACCACCGACCGGGCGCTGGCCCGCTTGGTCGAGGTGCAGGGTGCCCGGTCTGCCCTCTGGACGCCCGGTGTTCCGACGGCCGAGGACCCCTTCTGGAGGCGACTGCACACGGTGGAGACCGGCCCGGACGCCGGGTCCCGCTGGCCGGAGGAGACCGACCGGGTACTGCGGGCCGGTGGCTGGTTCCCGGGCCGGTCCGTGCCCACGCAGACGTGGGAAAGCATCCTTCTGCAGACCGGCGAGTTCGAGATCCACGACGCGGCGCGGTCCTTCCTGTCCGAGTTCGGCGCCGTGAGCGTGTCCTACCGGGAGCCGTGGGACTCGATGCCGTGGATGGAGTTCTCGCTGGATCCGCTGCTGGCGCTCTGGGACGCGGAGATCATCGACGACCTCGCCGAGCAGGCGGGCGTCGACCTGTACCCGATCGGCATGCGCGACCGCGGAAACCAGCATCTGGCCATGGCGGAGGACGGCTCGGTCTATGCCGGTATGGACAGCGTCTGGCTGCTGGCCCCCACACCCGACGAGGCCCTGCAGAAGCTCACGAGCAGAATTCAGCCAACGGCTTCCTACTGAACGGCGGGCTGCCGACGCCCCGCGCCGCCTCGACGAGGCTTGGAGGGCTCGTGCTCGCGCCATCGGTGTCCTGTCCGAAGACGCCACGTGTCTGGTGGCCGCCGGCACGAAGCACGGCTGGCTGCGCGTACGACTGGCCGAGGACTCAGACGTCTCTGCCCTGCGGTCCCCGGACGGCGAGCTGCTTCTCATCGCTCGCTCCCCGAGCGGCCACCGGGTCCGCGGGCGACCTCCGGCGGGCCCGGGCCTCCCGGCGTGCGCCGGGCGCGCCCCTGGTTTGACCTACGTCACCCCCGGGGTATTCTCTCCGGCTCGATTGGCGTCGGCGTTGCCCCGTATGGCAGACTGTCCGAGTTGCTCGGTCGAGTGTTGATGCTGCGCGCCTCCCGCCGGGAGGACCGGAAGCGAGTCCCACAGTACTCGTCGCCCTAACTGCCACACGGCAGCGCTGGGGCGGACGTACGGGAATCTTTCGGGAAGCAAGGTGCGGCACCGGCCAGGCACCCGGTGGGCCTTCAGCCCCCGGCTCGCGGTTCCGGCAGGGCCGTGCGCAATCCCGCAGGGATGTTCGAACAAGGGACATCTGTGTCAGCGAGAGTGCGACACGCCCGACCGCGTGGGTCGGAGGAACGAAGGCAGCAGAAGGAATCCACCGGGTTCCAGAGCGTAAGAGAGACAGGACTACTGAGTAGCCATGGCGGGACAGAAGATCCGCATCCGGCTCAAGGCCTACGACCACGAGGTCATCGACTCCTCGGCGAAGAAGATCGTCGAGACGGTGACGCGTACTGGTGCGTCGGTCGCGGGCCCGGTGCCGCTGCCCACTGAGAAGAACGTGTACTGCGTCATCAAGTCGCCGCACAAGTACAAGGACTCGCGCGAGCACTTCGAGATGCGCACGCACAAGCGCCTGATCGACATCCTCGACCCGACCCCCAAGACCGTTGACTCTCTGATGCGACTCGACCTCCCGGCCGGTGTCGACATCGAGATCAAGCTCTGAGGCCGGTGATCTGAGAGATGGCTAAGCAGATCAAGGGCATCCTGGGCGAGAAGCTCGGTATGACTCAGGTCTGGGACGAGAACAACCGTGTCGTCCCGGTGACCGTCGTCAAGGCCGGGCCGAACGTCGTCACCCAGGTCCGTACGAACGACGTCGACGGCTACGAGTCCGTCCAGATCGCCTTCGGCGAGATCGACCCGCGCAAGGTGAACAAGCCCCTCAAGGGCCACTTCGCCAAGGCCGACGTCACTCCCCGTCGTCACCTCGTCGAGATCCGCACCGCGGACGCCTCCGAGTACACGCTCGGCCAGGAGATCACCGCTGAGGTGTTCGAGGCCGGCGTCAAGGTCGACGTGACCGGCAAGAGCAAGGGCAAGGGCTTCGCCGGTGTCATGAAGCGCCACAACTTCCGTGGCCTCGGCGCCGGACACGGCACCCAGCGCAAGCACCGCTCTCCCGGTTCCATCGGTGGCTGCGCCACCCCGGGCCGTGTGTTCAAGGGCCTCCGCATGGCGGGTCGCATGGGCAACGAGCGGGTCACCACCCAGAACCTGACCGTCCACGCCGTTGACGCGGAGAAGGGTCTGCTGCTCATCAAGGGCGCGGTTCCCGGTCCGAACGGCGGCCTCGTCCTGGTCCGCACCGCGGCCAAGGGGGCCTGAGGTAATGAGCACTGTTGACATCCTTTCGCCGGCGGGCGACAAGGCCGGTTCCGTCGAGCTCCCCGCGGAGATCTTCGGCGTTGAGAAGGTCAGCATCCCGCTGATCCACCAGGTCGTCGTCGCACAGCTGGCCGCTGCCCGCCAGGGCACGCACAAGACCAAGACCCGTGGCGAGGTCCGCGGCGGTGGCAAGAAGCCGTACCGCCAGAAGGGCACCGGTCGCGCCCGTCAGGGTTCGACCCGCGCGCCGCAGTTCGCCGGTGGTGGCGTCGTGCACGGCCCCGTGCCGCGTGACTACTCGCAGCGGACCCCGAAGAAGATGAAGGCCGCGGCCCTGCGCCACGCCCTCACCGACCGGGCCCGCCACAACCGCATCCACGTCGTCTCCGGCGTCGTCGAGGGTGAGAACCCGTCGACGAAGGCCGCCAAGACGCTGTTCGGCAAGATCTCGGAGCGCAAGAACCTGCTCCTGGTCGTCGACCGCGCCGACGAGGCCGCGTGGCTGTCCGCCCGCAACCTGCCCCAGGTCCACATCCTGGAGCCGGGCCAGCTGAACACGTACGACGTTCTCGTCTCGGACGACGTGGTCTTCACCAAGGCTGCCTTCGAGTCCTTCGTGTCCGGCCCGAAGGCCAATGACACCGAAGGGAGCGAGGTCTGATGGCTATCCGTCACCCCGCTATCGCCTCCAAGGCCGCGAAGAAGGCCAAGGAAGCCCGCGTCAAGAAGGCGCGTCGCCACGCCACCGAGGGCAAGAACACCGTCGAGACCCCGCTGAGCAAGTCCTTCACGGACCCCCGTGACGTGCTGCTCAAGCCGGTCGTCTCCGAGAAGAGCTACGCGCTTCTCGACGAGGGCAAGTACACCTTCGTCGTGGACCCGCGTGCCAACAAGACCCAGATCAAGGAGGCCGTCCAGTCGGTCTTCTCGGTCAAGGTCACCGGGGTCAACACGATCAACCGCCAGGGCAAGCGCAAGCGGACCCGCACCGGCTTCGGCCAGCGTGCGTCCACCAAGCGCGCGATCGTGACCCTCGCCGAGGGCGACCGTATCGACATCTTCGGCGGTCCGACCGCGTAAGCGGTCAGGATCGTCCGGAATCGGACGAGGACTGAGAAATGGGTATCCGCAAGTACAAGCCGACGACTCCTGGCCGTCGTGGTGCCAGCGTCGCCGACTTCGTCGAGGTCACGCGGTCCACGCCGGAGAAGTCGTTGGTCCGCCCCCTGCACAGCAAGGGTGGCCGTAACAACTCCGGTCGTGTGACCGTCCGCCACCAGGGTGGTGGCCACAAGCGCGCCTACCGCGTGATCGACTTCCGTCGTCACGACAAGGACGGCGTGCCGGCGAAGGTCGCGCACATCGAGTACGACCCCAACCGCACCGCGCGCATCGCGCTGCTGCACTACGCGGACGGCGAGAAGCGCTACATCCTCGCGCCGCGTGGCCTGTCGCAGGGCGACCGCGTCGAGAACGGTCCCGGGGCCGACATCAAGCCGGGCAACAACCTTGCCCTGCGCAACATCCCGGTCGGTACCACGCTGCACGCCATCGAGCTGCGTCCGGGCGGCGGCGCCAAGTTCGCCCGCTCCGCCGGCGCCTCGGTGCAGCTGCTCGCGAAGGAGGGCCAGATGGCCCACCTGCGCATGCCGTCCGGTGAGATCCGGCTGGTCGACGTCCGCTGCCGCGCCACTGTGGGCGAGGTCGGCAACGCCGAGCAGTCCAACATCAACTGGGGCAAGGCGGGCCGTAAGCGGTGGCTGGGCGTTCGCCCGACCGTCCGTGGTGTGGTCATGAACCCGGTCGACCACCCGCACGGTGGTGGTGAGGGCCGGACCTCCGGTGGCCGCCACCCCGTGTCCCCGTGGGGCAAGAAGGAAGGCCGTACTCGTTCGCCCAAGAAGGCGTCGAACAAGTACATCGTCCGCCGCCGCAAGACGAACAAGAAGCGCTAAGGACGGGTTGAGATGCCTCGTAGCTTGAAGAAGGGGCCCTTCGTCGACGACCACCTGATCAAGAAGGTGGAAGCCCAGAACGAAGCCGGCACCAAGAACGTCATCAAGACCTGGTCCCGCCGCTCGATGATCGTCCCGGACATGCTGGGCCACACGATCGCGGTGCACAACGGCAAGACCCACATCCCGGTGTTTGTCACCGAGTCGATGGTCGGCCACAAGCTCGGCGAGTTCTCGCCGACCCGCACCTTCCGGGGCCACGTCAAGGAAGACCGGAAGTCGAAGCGCCGCTAGTCAGCGGGGTGCGAATGATCATGACAAACATCGAAGGGACAACCATGGAAGCCAGGGCCCAGGCGCGGTACATCCGCGTCACGCCCATGAAGGCCCGCCGTGTGGTGGACCTCATCCGTGGCCTGAACGCCACGGAGGCTCAGGCGGTCCTGCGTTTCGCCCCGCAGGCCGCGAGCGTGCCGGTCGGCAAGGTGCTGGACAGCGCCATCGCCAATGCCGCGCACAACTACGACCACACCGATGTCGACAGCCTCTACATCTCCGAGGCCTACGTCGACGAGGGCCCGACCCTGAAGCGGTTCCGTCCGCGTGCCCAGGGCCGTGCCTACCGGATCCGCAAGCGGACCAGCCACATCACCGTGGTCGTCAGCAGCAAGGAAGGAACCCGGTAATGGGCCAGAAGGTAAACCCGCACGGGTTCCGGCTCGGTGTCACGACCGACTTCAAGTCGCGTTGGTACGCCGACAAGCTGTACAAGGACTACGTCAAGGAAGACGTCGCCATCCGTCGGATGATGACGTCCGGCATGGAGCGCGCCGGCATCTCCAAGGTCGAGATCGAGCGCACCCGTGACCGCGTCCGTGTGGACATCCACACGGCCCGTCCGGGCATCGTCATCGGCCGCCGTGGCGCCGAGGCCGACCGCATCCGCGGTGACCTCGAGAAGCTCACGGGCAAGCAGGTCCAGCTGAACATCCTCGAGGTCAAGAACCCCGAGACCGACGCTCAGCTGGTTGCCCAGGCCGTCGCCGAGCAGCTCTCCTCCCGCGTCTCCTTCCGCCGTGCCATGCGCAAGAGCATGCAGTCGGCGATGAAGGCCGGCGCCAAGGGCATCAAGATCCAGTGCGGTGGCCGCCTCGGCGGCGCCGAGATGTCCCGCTCGGAGTTCTACCGCGAGGGCCGCGTGCCCCTGCACACGCTCCGCGCGAACGTGGACTACGGCTTCTTCGAGGCCAAGACGACCTTCGGCCGCATCGGTGTGAAGGTCTGGATCTACAAGGGCGACGTCAAGAACATCGCCGAGGTCCGCGCCGAGAACGCTGCCGCCCGTGCGGGCAACCGCCCGGCCCGCGGTGGCGGTGCCGACCGCCCGGCCCGTGGTGGCCGCGGTGGCGAGCGGCGCGGTCGCAAGCCGCAGCAGGCCGCTGGTGCCGAGGCCCCCAAGGCCGAGGCTCCCGCGTCCGCCGCTCCGGCTGAGAGCACCGGAACGGAGGCCTGACCGAAATGCTGATCCCCCGTAGGGTCAAGCACCGCAAGCAGCACCACCCGAAGCGCACCGGCATGTCCAAGGGTGGCACGCAGGTTGCGTTCGGCGAGTACGGCATCCAGGCGCTGACCCCGGCGTACGTGACGAACCGTCAGATCGAGGCCGCTCGTATCGCGATGACCCGTCACATCAAGCGTGGCGGCAAGGTCTGGATCAACATCTACCCGGACCGCCCCCTCACCAAGAAGCCGGCCGAGACCCGCATGGGTTCCGGTAAGGGTTCGCCGGAGTGGTGGGTGGCCAACGTCAAGCCCGGACGCGTGATGTTCGAGCTGTCGTACCCCAACGAGAAGATCGCGCGCGAGGCCCTGACCCGTGCGGCTCACAAGCTGCCGATGAAGTGCAAGATCGTCAAGCGCGAGGCAGGTGAAGCGTGATGTCGGCCGGTACCAAGGCGTCGGAGCTGCGCGAGCTGGGCAACGAGGAGCTTCTGGCGAAGCTCCGCGAGGCCAAGGAAGAGCTGTTCAACCTCCGCTTCCAGGCGGCGACGGGCCAGCTCGAGAACCACGGTCGGCTCAAGGCCGTCCGCAAGGACATCGCGCGGATCTACACCCTGATGCGTGAGCGCGAGCTGGGCATCGAGACGGTGGAGAGCGCATGAGCGAGAGCAACGTGACTGAAGAGACCAAGACGGACCGCGGTTTCCGCAAGACCCGTGAGGGCCTGGTCGTCAGCGACAAGATGGACAAGACCGTCGTCGTCGCCGTCGAGGACCGCGTCAAGCACGCGCTGTACGGCAAGGTCATCCGTCGTACGAACAAGCTCAAGGCCCACGACGAGCAGAACGCCGCGGGTGTCGGCGACCGCGTCCTCCTCATGGAGACCCGGCCGCTGTCCGCGACCAAGCGCTGGCGCGTCGTCGAGATCCTCGAGAAGGCCAAGTAATTCCTGCGGGGCAAACCCGCAGGTCAGTTCCGCCAGGCTCCGGGGGCCCGCTCGGTGAGCGGCCCCCGGGGAACCGGCAGACGATCAGGAGATAGACGTGATCCAGCAGGAGTCGCGACTGCGTGTCGCCGACAACACGGGTGCGAAGGAGATCCTCTGCATCCGTGTGCTCGGCGGCTCCGGTCGCCGCTACGCGGGTATCGGTGACGTCATCGTCGCCACCGTCAAGGACGCGATCCCCGGTGGCAACGTGAAGAAGGGTGACGTCGTCAAGGCGGTCATCGTTCGCACCGTCAAGGAGCGCCGCCGTCCGGACGGCTCGTACATCCGCTTCGACGAGAACGCCGCCGTCATTCTGAAGAACGACGGCGACCCTCGCGGCACCCGTATCTTCGGCCCGGTCGGCCGTGAGCTGCGCGAGAAGAAGTTCATGAAGATCATCTCCCTCGCGCCGGAGGTGCTGTGAGCATGAAGATCAAGAAGGGCGACCTGGTCCAGGTCATCACCGGCAAGGACAAGGGCAAGCAGGGCAAGGTCATCGCGGCCTTCCCCCGCGAGGACCGTGTCCTGGTCGAGGGTGTCAACCGGGTCAAGAAGCACACCAAGGCCGGTCCGACGGCTCGCGGTTCGCAGGCCGGCGGCATCGTCACCACCGAGGCGCCGATCCACGTCTCCAACGTCCAGCTGGTCGTGGAGAAGGACGGCAAGAAGGTCGTGACCCGCGTCGGTTACCGCTTCGACGACGAAGGCAACAAGATCCGCGTTGCCAAGCGGACGGGTGAGGACATCTGATGACGACCACCACCACTCCGCGCCTGAAGCAGAAGTACCGTGAGGAGATCACGGGCAAGCTGCGTGACGAGTTCAAGTACGAGAACGTCATGCAGATCCCCGGCCTCGTCAAGATCGTGGTCAACATGGGTGTGGGCGACGCCGCCCGCGACTCCAAGCTGATCGAGGGCGCCATCCGCGACCTCACCACGATCACCGGTCAGAAGCCGGCCGTCACCAAGGCCCGCAAGTCCATCGCTCAGTTCAAGCTGCGTGAGGGCCAGCCGATCGGTGCCCACGTCACGCTCCGTGGCGACCGCATGTGGGAGTTCCTGGACCGCACCCTGTCGCTCGCGCTGCCGCGCATCCGCGACTTCCGCGGCCTGTCCCCCAAGCAGTTCGACGGCCGTGGCAACTACACCTTCGGTCTCACGGAGCAGGTCATGTTCCACGAGATCGACCAGGACAAGATCGACCGCGTCCGGGGTATGGACATCACCGTGGTCACCACGGCGACCAACGACGCTGAGGGCCGCGCGCTCCTTCGTCACCTCGGCTTCCCCTTCAAGGAGGCGTGAGCGAGATGGCGAAGAAGGCTCTGATTGCCAAGGCTGCTCGCAAGCCCAAGTTCGGTGTGCGTGGCTACACCCGCTGCCAGCGCTGCGGCCGCCCGCACTCCGTGTACCGCAAGTTCGGCCTGTGCCGCGTGTGCCTTCGTGAGATGGCTCACCGTGGCGAGCTGCCGGGCGTGACCAAGAGCTCCTGGTAGTCCCGGTAATTCGGGATTCCCCAGGCTCTCGGTAAATCTAGGGGCGGTCAGACGCCCAGCCCGCATGCCTTAGGCTTGTGGGGTTGGGCGTCTGTCGCCGCCCGTACGACTTACTACGCCGTAGGTCCACCGCGCCGCACCCGTCCCGTCTCGGATCGGGGAGAGGGATGGCGCACCAGGAAACCCCGGCGAGAGAGGCCGAAGGCCAATTCATGACCATGACTGATCCGATCGCAGACATGCTGACGCGTCTGCGGAACGCGAACTCGGCGTACCACGACACCGTGGCGATGCCGCACTCGAAGATCAAGTCTCACATCGCGGAGATCCTCCAGCAGGAGGGCTTCATCACGGGCTGGAAGGTCGAGGACGCCGAGGTCGGCAAGAACCTCGTCCTGGAGCTGAAGTTCGGCCCCAACCGTGAGCGCTCCATCGCGGGCATCAAGCGGATCTCCAAGCCCGGTCTCCGGGTGTACGCGAAGTCCACCAACCTGCCGAAGGTCCTGGGCGGCCTGGGCGTGGCGATCATCTCCACGTCCCACGGGCTCCTGACCGACAAGCAGGCGCAGAAGAAGGGCGTGGGTGGGGAAGTCCTCGCCTACGTCTGGTAATTCGGGAACGGAGGAGAGACACAATGTCGCGTATCGGCAAGCTCCCCATCCCGGTTCCCGCCGGCGTGGACGTCACCATCGACGGCCGGACGGTCGCGGTCAAGGGCCCCAAGGGCGAACTGACCCACACCGTCGTCGCGCCGATCGAGATCGCTAAGGGCGAGGACGGCACCCTCCAGGTGACCCGCCCGAACGACGAGCGGCAGAGCAGGGCCCTGCACGGCCTGTCCCGCACGCTGGTGGCGAACATGATCACCGGTGTGACCCAGGGATACGTCAAGAAGCTCGAGATCAGCGGTGTCGGTTACCGCGTCCAGGCGAAGGGCTCCAACCTGGAGTTCTCCCTGGGCTACAGCCACCCGATCCTGGTCGAGGCCCCCGAGGGCATCACCTTCAAGGTGGAGACCCCCACCCGTTTCTCGGTCGAGGGCATCGACAAGCAGAAGGTCGGCGAGGTTGCGGCCAACATCCGCAAGCTGCGCAAGCCCGACCCGTACAAGGCCAAGGGCGTCAAGTACGAGGGCGAAGTCATCCGCCGCAAGGTCGGAAAGGCGGGTAAGTAAGCCATGGCATACGGGCAGAAGATCCTGAAGGGCGACGCCTACAAGCGCGCCGCGATCAAGCGCCGTCACATCCGGATCCGCAAGCGGATCAACGGTACGGCGGAGCGTCCCCGTCTGGTCGTGACCCGCTCCAACCGCCACATCGTGGCGCAGGTGATCGACGACCTGAAGGGCCACACCCTGGCATCGGCGTCCACCCTGGACGCTTCGATCCGCGGTGGCGAGGACGACAAGTCCACGCAGGCCAAGAAGGTCGGCGCCCTGGTCGCCGAGCGTGCCAAGGCCGCCGGTGTCGAGTCGGTCGTGTTCGACCGTGGTGGTAACCAGTACGCGGGGCGCATCGCCGCCCTGGCGGACGCCGCCCGCGAGGCCGGACTCAAGTTCTGAGTCGGTTCCGTAGCTAGCGGAAACAGAGAGAGGTAATTCCAATGGCTGGACCCCAGCGCCGCGGTGGCGGTGCCGGTGGCGGCGAGCGGCGGGACCGGAAGGGCCGTGACGGCGGCGCTGCTGCCGCCGAGAAGACCGCGTACGTTGAGCGCGTCGTCGCGATCAACCGCGTCGCCAAGGTTGTGAAGGGTGGTCGTCGCTTCAGCTTCACCGCGCTGGTCGTGGTGGGCGACGGTGACGGCACCGTGGGTGTCGGATACGGCAAGGCCAAGGAGGTGCCGGCCGCCATCGCCAAGGGCGTTGAGGAGGCCAAGAAGCACTTCTTCAAGGTCCCCCGGATCCAGGGCACCATCCCGCACCCCATCCAGGGTGAGAAGGCTGCCGGCGTCGTGCTGCTCAAGCCCGCGTCCCCGGGTACCGGTGTGATCGCCGGTGGTCCGGTGCGTGCCGTGCTCGAGTGCGCCGGTATCCACGACGTGCTGTCGAAGTCGCTCGGCTCCGACAACGCCATCAACATCGTGCACGCGACCGTGGCGGCCCTGAAGGGCCTGCAGCGTCCCGAGGAGATCGCGGCCCGCCGTGGTCTGCCCCTTGAGGACGTCGCCCCCGCGGCTCTTCTCCGTGCGCGTGCCGGGGCGGGTGTGTGATCATGGCGCAGCTCAAGATCACGCAGGTCAAGTCCTACATCGGCAGCAAGCAGAACCACCGTGACACCCTGCGCTCCCTTGGTCTCAAGGGGATCAACACGCAGGTCGTCAAGGAGGACCGCCCCGAGTTCCGCGGCATGGTGCACACCGTCCGCCACCTCGTGACGGTCGAGGAGGTCGACTGATCATGGCGGAGCAGAACCCGCTCAAGATCCACAACCTCCGTCCCGCCCCGGGCGCCAAGACCGCCAAGACCCGTGTCGGTCGTGGTGAGGCGTCGAAGGGTAAGACGGCCGGTCGTGGTACCAAGGGCACCAAGGCCCGCTACCAGGTTCCGGAGCGCTTCGAGGGTGGGCAGATGCCCCTCCACATGCGCCTCCCGAAGCTGAAGGGCTTCAAGAACCCGTTCAAGACCGAGTACCAGGTCGTGAACCTGGACAAGCTCGCCGCCCTCTACCCCGAGGGTGGGGAGGTCACGGTCGAGGACCTGGTCGCCAAGGGTGCCGTTCGCAAGAACAGCCTCGTCAAGGTGCTCGGCCAGGGCGAGGTCTCCGTGGCGCTGCAGGTGACGGTCGACGCCGTCTCCGGCTCCGCCAAGGAGAAGATCACCGCCGCCGGCGGTTCTGTCACCGAGCTCGTCTGAACTCCACAGGCGTCTCGGATGACCTGAGCGATCCCGACCGGGGATACCCCACAAATGGGGTATCCCCGGTTGGTCGTTCCTAGGGCGGCAGTCTCGCCGGTAAGGTGGCCTGCACTGCCCACTTTTCACAGGGTGCTGCACTTCGGGCACTCTGAGCGGCAGTTGACCGTTACTTATTCGTCGAACCTCAAGACCGTCACCCTTGACGCAGTTGCGCGGGGGTCGCAGGAGGCACCGTGCTCACCGCGTTCGCCCGGGCGTTCAAGACGCCCGACCTGCGCAAGAAGCTGCTCTTCACGCTCTTCATCATCGTGGTCTACCGGATCGGTACGCACATCCCGATCCCGGGCGTCGACTACCGGAACGTCCAGACCTGTATCGACGCTGCCCAGGCCAACCAGGGCCTGTTCGGTCTGGTCAACATGTTCAGTGGCGGCGCGCTGCTCCAGATCACGATCTTCGCGCTGGGCATCATGCCGTACATCACGGCGAGCATCATCCTCCAACTGCTGACCGTGGTGATCCCGCGCCTGGAAGCCCTGAAGAAGGAGGGCCAGGCCGGTACGGCGAAGATCACGCAGTACACCCGTTACCTGACGATCGCCCTCGCCATCCTCCAGGGCACCGGCCTCGTCGCCACCGCCCGCAGCGGCGCTCTGTTCCAGGGCTGCCCGGTGGCCAGCCAGATCGTCCCGGACCAGTCGATCTTCGTCACCATCACCATGGTCATCACCATGACCGCCGGCACGGCGGCCGTGATGTGGCTCGGTGAGCTCATCACCGACCGCGGCATCGGCAACGGCATGTCGATCCTGATGTTCATCTCGATCGCCGCCACCTTCCCGTCCGCCCTGTGGGCGATCAAGGAGCAGGGCTCGCTGGCCGACGGCTGGATCGAGTTCGGCACCGTCATCGCGGTCGGCCTCGTCATGGTCGGCCTGGTGGTCTTCGTCGAGCAGGCCCAGCGCCGTATCCCGGTGCAGTACGCCAAGCGCATGATCGGCCGCCGCTCCTACGGCGGTACGTCCACCTACATCCCGCTGAAGGTGAACCAGGCGGGTGTGATCCCCGTCATCTTCGCCTCGTCGCTGCTCTACATCCCGGCGCTGATCGCCCAGTTCGCCGGAGGCACCTCTGGCTGGAAGACCTGGATCGAGCAACACTTCGTCAAGGGCGACCACCCGTATTACATCGCCACGTACTTCCTGCTGATCGTTTTCTTCGCGTTCTTCTACGTTGCGATCTCCTTCAACCCCGAGGAAGTCGCCGACAACATGAAGAAGTATGGTGGCTTCATCCCGGGCATCCGGGCTGGCCGACCGACCGCTGAGTACCTGAGCTACGTACTCAACCGGATCACCTGGCCGGGTTCGCTGTACTTGGGTCTGATCGCTCTCGTACCGACGATGGCGTTGGTTGGTTTCGGGGCAAACCAGAACTTCCCGTTCGGTGGGACCAGCATCCTGATCATCGTGGGTGTCGGCCTGGAGACGGTGAAGCAGATCGAGAGCCAGCTCCAGCAGCGCAATTACGAAGGGTTCCTCCGCTGATGCGAATCGTCCTCGTCGGGCCGCCGGGCGCCGGTAAGGGAACGCAGGCCGCGTTCCTGGCTCAGAACCTGTCGATCCCGCACATCTCCACGGGCGACCTGTTCCGGGCCAACATCAGCCAGCAGACGGAACTCGGCAAACTGGCGAAGTCCTACATCGACGCGGGCAACCTCGTGCCCGACGAGGTCACCATCGCGATGGCGAAGGACCGCATGGAGCAGCCGGACGCCGAGAACGGCTTCCTGCTGGACGGCTTCCCGCGCAACGTCTCGCAGGCCGAGGCGCTGGACGAGCTGCTGGAGACCGAGAGCATGCAGCTCGACGCGGTGCTGGACCTGGAGGTCCCCGAGGACGAGGTGGTCAAGCGGATCGCCGGCCGCCGCGTCTGCCGCAACGAGTCGGCGCACGTCTTCCACGTGACGTACAAGCCGCCGGCCAAGGAGGGCGTCTGCGACGTCTGCGGCGGCGAGCTCTACCAGCGGGGCGACGACTCCGAGGAGACCGTCCGCAAGCGGCTGGAGGTCTACCACACGCAGACCGAGCCGATCATCGACTACTACAAGGCGCAGGGCCTGGTGGTCACGATCTCGGCGCTCGGCAAGGTGGAGGACGTCACGACGCGCGCCATGGAGGCGCTCAAGCGTGGCGAGGGCGACAAGTAGTCGTTCGTACGCAGCTACGGCCGCGGTTCCCCTCGGGGAGCCGCGGCTGCTGTGTGGGCGGGGCCGGCCGCACGGCCCCGTATCGTTGAAGGCGTTCGTTGTCGCCGAAGGTCCAGAAAGGCCGTAGCCCCCATGGTGCAGATCAAGACCCCTGAGCAGATCGCCAAGATGCGTGAGGCGGGGCTGGTCGTCGCCGCCATCCACGCGGCGACCCGCGAGGCCGCCGTGCCGGGAGCCACGACGAAGGATCTGGACCAGGTCGCCCGCAAGGTGCTCGCCGAGCACAACGCCAAGCCGAACTTCCTCGGCTACGGCGGCTTCCCGGCGACGATCTGCACGTCCGTGAACGAGGTCGTCGTGCACGGCATCCCGTCCGACGACGTCGTCCTCAAGGACGGGGACATCATCTCCATCGACTGCGGCGCGATCATCGACGGCTGGCACGGCGACGCCGCCTACACGGCCTTCGTGGGATCCGGTCACGCTCCGGAGCTGGTCGAGCTCTCCCGGGTGACCGAGGAGTCGATGTGGGCCGGCATCGCGGCCATGAAGCAGGGCAACCGCCTGGTCGACGTCTCCCGGGCCATCGAGACATACATCCGCCGCCAGCCCAAGCCGGGCGGCGGCCGGTACGGGATCATCGAGGACTACGGCGGTCACGGCATCGGCACCGAGATGCACATGGACCCGCACCTGCTGAACTACGTCGACCGGCGGCGCGGGAAGGGGCCCAAGCTGGTCCCCGGGTTCTGCCTCGCCATCGAGCCCATGGTGTCGCTGGGCACGCCCAAGACGGAGGTCCTCCAGGACGACTGGACGGTCGTCACGACGGACGGTACGTGGTCGTCGCACTGGGAGCACTCCGTCGCGTTGACGGAGGAGGGGCCGTTGGTGCTGACGTCTCCCGACGGGGGGAAGGCGAAGCTCGCGGAGCTGGGGATCGTCGCGGCGCCGGATCCCCTCGGCTGAGCGCCTTCCGGGAAGGGTGGCCCTGCCGGCCGGCGGCTGCGGGCGCGTGGGGGCTGTCGCGCAGTTCCCCGCGCCCCTTCGGGGCGCGCTTAAAGCTCTCTCGGTACGGGCAGACTCTCTCGATTCGTGTTTCCGAGGGCCCTGACGTAGACTGACTCGTCGGCTCTTGTGCATCCGCATGTCTGCGTGCGCTCGCACTGGGCCGATCAAGGTAGTCGATTCGAAGGGCGAAGCGTGGCCAAGAAGCAAGGTGCCATCGAGATCGAGGGCACTGTCGTCGAGTCTCTTCCGAACGCCATGTTCAAGGTCGAGCTCCAGAACGGCCACCAGGTCCTGGCACACATCAGCGGCAAGATGCGTATGCACTACATCCGCATCCTCCCTGACGACCGGGTCGTGGTGGAGCTGTCTCCGTACGACCTGACGCGTGGCCGGATCGTCTACCGCTACAAGTAGATCTTGCCTGTGCCCCGGCTTCCCGGGGTGGTGGCACTGACCCGGAGAACCTCACACCCATGAAGGTCAAGCCGAGCGTCAAGAAGATCTGCGACAAGTGCAGGGTGATCCGCCGTCACGGCCGGATCATGGTCATCTGCGACAACCCGCGCCACAAGCAGCGCCAGGGCTGACGTACGGCCGATCCCTCTGCATCCCTCGCAGAGTTTCGCGCGACGCAAGCTGAATATGTTCATACGCAGGATCCAGGCGAATGGCTGTTCGCCTGACACCCCCGGTTCGGAGGCCGGGGACCCAGTTCGTACCTGGTACGGCGGCTGGGAGTCGGTTCTGCGGAAGACCTCCGACAAGCAACTGGAGCCATTGAATGGCACGCGTTTCCGGTGTTGACATCCCGCGCGACAAGCGCGTGGAGATCGCCCTCACCTACGTGTTCGGCATCGGCCGGACCCTCTCGCAGCAGACGCTGGCCGCCACCGGCGTCGACCCGAACACCCGCGTTCGCGACCTCTCCGAGGAGCAGCTCGTCGCGATCCGCGAGTACGTCGACAACAACATCAAGACCGAGGGTGACCTCCGTCGCGAGATCCAGGCCGACATCCGCCGCAAGGTCGAGATCGGTACCTACCAGGGTCTGCGTCACCGTCGCGGTCTGCCCGTCCGCGGTCAGCGCACCAGCACCAACGCCCGCACCCGCAAGGGCCCGCGTCGCGCCATCGCCGGCAAGAAGAAGCCGGGCAAGAAGTAGTCCTCAGCGGACGCTCGTCAGCGGTCTTCGCTGCAGGACCGACCACCTCCCGTAGGAGTTATAGATGCCCCCCAAGGGACGTCAGGGCGCTGCCAAGAAGGTGCGCCGCAAGGAAAAGAAGAACGTCGCTCACGGCCACGCGCACATCAAGAGCACGTTCAACAACACGATCGTCTCGATCACGGACCCGTCCGGCAACGTGATCTCCTGGGCCTCCGCCGGCCACGTCGGCTTCAAGGGCTCCCGGAAGTCCACGCCGTTCGCCGCGCAGATGGCCGCCGAGTCGGCCGCCCGCCGCGCCCAGGAGCACGGCATGCGCAAGGTCGACGTGTTCGTGAAGGGCCCGGGTTCCGGTCGTGAGACCGCGATCCGCTCCCTCCAGGCCACGGGCCTCGAGGTCGGCTCCATCCAGGACGTCACGCCGACCCCGCACAACGGCTGCCGTCCGCCGAAGCGTCGCCGCGTCTGACGCGAGGCTCCTTCACGCAGACTGAGGTTTCGGGCGGTACGGCTCCGTAAAAGGGCCGTATCGCCCGTACCCTTGCAGTACCCGTCCCTTTCTGTCGGGGACGGTTCAAGTCGGGCGTCAAATAGCGGGCGCCCCCGACTGAAGGATCTGATCCACACATGCTGATCGCTCAGCGTCCCTCGTTGACCGAAGAGGTCGTCGACGAGTTCCGCTCCCGGTTCGTGATCGAGCCGCTGGAGCCGGGCTTCGGCTACACCCTCGGCAACTCCCTGCGCCGGACCCTCCTCTCCTCGATCCCGGGTGCGGCGGTCACGTCCATCCGCATCGACGGCGTGCTGCACGAGTTCACCACCGTGCCGGGCGTCAAGGAGGACGTCACCGACCTGATCCTCAACATCAAGCAGCTGGTCGTGTCGTCCGAGCACGACGAGCCCGTGGTGATGTACCTGCGCAAGCAGGGCCCGGGTCTGGTCACCGCCGCCGACATCGCGCCGCCGGCCGGTGTCGAGGTGCACAACCCCGACCTCGTCCTCGCCACGCTCAACGGCAAGGGCAAGCTGGAGATGGAGCTGACGGTCGAGCGTGGCCGCGGTTACGTCTCCGCCGTGCAGAACAAGCAGGTCGGCCAGGAGATCGGCCGGATCCCGGTCGACTCGATCTACTCGCCGGTCCTCAAGGTCACCTACAAGGTCGAGGCCACGCGTGTCGAGCAGCGGACCGACTTCGACAAGCTGATCGTCGACGTCGAGACGAAGCAGGCCATGCGGCCGCGTGACGCCATGGCGTCCGCCGGTAAGACCCTGGTCGAGCTGTTCGGTCTCGCCCGCGAGCTGAACATCGACGCCGAGGGCATCGACATGGGCCCGTCCCCGACGGACGCCGCCCTCGCCGCCGATCTGGCGCTGCCGATCGAGGAGCTGGAGCTCACCGTTCGGTCGTACAACTGCCTCAAGCGTGAGGGCATCCACTCTGTGGGTGAGCTCGTGGCTCGTTCCGAGGCGGACCTGCTCGACATTCGCAACTTCGGTGCGAAGTCGATCGACGAGGTCAAGGCGAAGCTGGCGGGTATGGGCCTGGCGCTCAAGGACTCGCCTCCCGGGTTCGACCCCACCGCTGCGGCGGACGCGTTCGGCGCGGACGACGACGCGGATGCCGGGTTCGTCGAGACCGAGCAGTACTGAGAGCTCGGGCCTTCCGGTCCGTACTCGGGTGCGGGTGCGCTGTGCTTGATCGCGCAGTTCCCCGCGCCCCTTCCGGGGCGCACCCCGGATCTCCGACGGGCAACCGCTCGCTCGGATACTGACCCCGGTACCTGATACGGCCGGGGCAGACACCTAGGAGAAACACCATGCCGAAGCCCACCAAGGGTGCCCGTATGGGCGGCAGCGCCGCGCACGAGAAGCTGATGCTCGCGAACCTCGCGAAGTCGCTGTTCGAGCACGGTCGTATCACCACCACCGAGGCGAAGGCCCGCAAGCTGCGGCCGTACGCCGAGCGTCTGGTCACCAAGGCGAAGAAGGGCGACCTTCACAACCGCCGTCAGGTGCTCCAGGTCATCACGGACAAGAGCATCGTCCACACGCTCTTCACCGAGATCGGCCCGCGCTACGAGAACCGTCCGGGTGGCTACACCCGTATCACCAAGATCGGTAACCGCCGTGGCGACAACGCGCCCATGGCTGTCATCGAGCTGGTCGAGGGTCTGACGGTGGCGCAGGAGGCGACCGGCGAGGCCGAGGCCGCGACCAAGCGTGCGGTCAAGGAAGACGCGCTGAAGAAGGACGAGGCCGTCGAGGCCAAGTCCGACGAGGGCGTCGAGGCCGATGAGGCTGGCGCCGAGGAGTCGAAGGACGCGTAAGCGTTCTGCCGGGGGCTGTGCGCTTGCGGCTGCGGGTTCGTGGTGGCTTGTCGCGCAGTTCCCCGCGCCCCTTCGGAGGGCGTTGGCGGGTCCGTTCCTTTCGAGGGACGGGCCCGCTTTTGTGTTCTGAGAGGATCTGTACGTGAGTGATGAAGTGGCACCCGGGTACGTCCGTGTCCGGCTCGATCTGTCGTATGACGGGAGTGAGTTCTCCGGGTGGGCCAAGCAGGCCGGGGGGCGGCGGACCGTGCAGGGGGAGATCGAGGACGCCCTGCGGACCGTGACGCGGTCGCGGGAGACGTACGAGCTGACCGTGGCGGGGCGTACCGATGCCGGGGTGCACGCCCGGGGGCAGGTCGCGCATGTGGATCTGCCGCGTGAGGTGTGGGCCGAGCACCACCAGAAGCTGCTGAAGCGGCTCGCCGGGCGGCTGCCCCGGGACGTGCGGGTCTGGGCCCTCAGGGAGGCGCCCAGCGGCTTCAACGCGCGCTTCTCGGCGGTCTGGAGACGGTACGCGTACCGGGTCACCGACAACCCCGGGGGCGTCGACCCGCTGCTGCGCAGCCATGTGCTGTGGCACGACTGGCCCCTGGACGTCGACGCCATGAACGAGGCGGCGCGGGGGCTGCTCGGGGAGCACGACTTCGCCGCCTACTGCAAGAAGCGGGAGGGCGCGACGACGATCCGGACGCTCCAGGAGCTGAGTCTCGTCAAGGGCGACGACGGGATCATCACCGCGACCGTGCGGGCCGACGCCTTCTGCCACAACATGGTGCGCTCGCTCATCGGGGCGCTGCTGTTCGTGGGGGACGGGCACCGGCCCCCGGACTGGCCCCGGAAGGTGTTGGCGGCCGGCGTACGGGACTCCGCGGTGCACGTCGTACGGCCGCACGGCCTGACGCTGGAGGAGGTCGGCTACCCGGCCGACGAGCTGCTCGCCGCGCGCAACAAGGAGGCGCGGAACAAGCGGTCGCTGCCGTCGGCGGGGTGCTGCTGACGCCTACTGTTCGGCCGCGGCCGACGCCTGGGCCTCGCCGCGCAGGCGGATCCGGTCGAACGTGAAGTCCTGGAGGTCGTCGCCCACGGCGAACACCTCGGTGTCCTTCGGCGTCACGTCCTTGCCGTTGAGGAAGCCGGCGTTGGTGAAGTAGGCGTAGCGGCCGTAGGAGTTGCTCGTCGTGCGGCAGAACCCGGCGTCGCAGAAGGACTTCACACCGCCGCCGGAGAGCGACTTGACGAAGCTCTTCTTGTTGGTCTGGGTCTTGGCCTTGAGGGCCTGGGCCTCGGTGTCGAAGACCGCCACGCCGACCGTCACCGCGATGCCGTCCGTGGTGTAGGTCACGCGTATCAGGCGGGTGCAGTCGTTCTCGGTGAGGATCTTGGGGAGCGTGCCGCCCGCCGCCGTGGCGCAGCTCCTCGTGTCGGCCGTGGGGCCCTTCTTGAACGCCCTCTCGTTCCACGTCAGCTGGGTGCCGGAGAAGAGGGTTTCCGGGCTGAGCGGGGCCTTGTCCTTCTTCGCGCTGGAGATGAAGTCCTTCGGGTTCAGCGGGGGCGGGGCGCTGGTCGGGGCGAACGACGGGGCCGAGGCGGAGCCGCTCGGGATGTCCGCGGAGGGCAGGGAGGCCGGGTTGTTGGCCTGGTTGTCGCCGCCCGCCGACACCACGGCCACGGCGACGGCGGCACCGATCGCGACGGTGGCGAGCGCGCCGCCGCCGACCAGTAGCAGCCGGCGTCGTTTGTTACGGGCCTCGGACGCCTCGGCGAGCGCGGCCCAGTCCGGAGACTGGCCGCCGCCGCTGTTCCACGGCTGCTGCGACTGCGGTTTCCAGGGATCCCACTGGGACTGAGGTCCCCCCTGCCCAAAGCTCATGGGGCGCATCTTAGACGGGACATGGGGTGTGCTGGTCCGCGCCGAGCGACCCCGGAGCCCCTAGCGTTCCTCCCATGACGACGGGCAAAAGCGACATCTGCGGGTGGTTGGGGCGACTGCTGCCGGCTGTGGTGCTGCTGGCGTGCCTGCTGGCCTGGCTGCCGCTCCAGGCCGGGGTGTGGCCGTCGCTGCTGGTCGGGGTGGTGCGCGCGTCCCGCCGTCCGCGCGGTGGCGGTTCCGTGCTGCGGTGGGGTGCCGGGGTGTGCGTCGACGTGGTGCTGTCGTCGGTGGTCCCGTACGTCCGGCCGGTGCGGCGGCGGACGCTGTGGAGAGTCGTCACTGTGTGTGCCGTCCTGTGTCTGCCCGTGACCGGTCGTCGGCGGTGATCCCGCGTTTTGACCCTTGTCCACAGCCCCGGTATTCTGCTTGTTCGTTGTGTATTGGCTTGCTCATTCTCACGGGACGGGCCCTTACACCGGTCCACCGGGCCGATGACCAGCGACCAGCACGCGGTTTGCGTCACCGCAGTGCGGTCAAGGCTGTCGTGATCGTTTCGGTGACCTGTTCAGGACCATTCACTCGAAGCGAAGGCTACGAACCGTGCGTACGTACAGCCCCAAGCCCGGCGATGTGACGCGCCAGTGGCACGTCATTGACGCTCAGGACGTCGTCCTGGGCCGTCTCGCCACCACCGCAGCGACCCTTCTCCGGGGCAAGCACAAGCCGATCTACGCGCCGCACGTCGACGCTGGTGACTTCGTCATCATCATCAACGCCGACAAGGTGCACCTGTCCGGCAACAAGCGGACCCAGAAGATGGCGTACCGCCACTCCGGCTACCCGGGTGGTCTGCGCTCCGTCCGCTACGACGAGCTGCTCGACAAGAACCCCGAGAAGGCCATCGAGAAGGCCGTCAAGGGCATGCTCCCCAAGAACACTCTGGGCCGTCAGATGCTCTCGAAGCTGAAGGTCTACAAGGGTGACCAGCACCCGCACGGCGCGCAGCAGCCGCAGCCGTACGAGATCACCCAGGTCGCGCAGTAAGTCCGGCCACCCCCTAAGACTGAAGAGAATCTGAGGAGAATCGTGGCCGAGACCACTGCCGAGCAGCCGCTCGAAGAGCTTGACATCGACAGCTACACCACCGAGTCCGAGGTCCCCGTCGAGGGTGAGTACACCTCGGAGTCCATGGCCTCCCGCTTCGGCGAGCCCCAGCCGGCCGCCGGCCTGGGCCGTCGCAAGAACGCCATCGCCCGCGTCCGGATCGTCCCGGGCACCGGCAAGTGGAAGATCAACGGTCGCACCCTCGAGGACTACTTCCCGAACAAGGTGCACCAGCAGGAAGTCAACGAGCCCTTCAAGGTGCTCGAGCTCGAGGGCCGCTACGACGTCGTCGCCCGCATCGCCGGTGGCGGTGTCTCCGGTCAGGCCGGTGCGCTCCGTCTCGGTGTCGCCCGCGCGCTGAACGAGGCGGACGTCGACAACAACCGCGGCCCGCTGAAGAAGGCCGGGTTCCTCCGCCGCGACGACCGTGCGGTCGAGCGCAAGAAGGCCGGTCTGAAGAAGGCCCGCAAGGCCCCGCAGTACAGCAAGCGCTAATCGAGTCGCCTGTCCTGGCGACTGGCTTCGCAACGATCGCCCCGGCGGCACGGACGTGCTGCCGGGGCGGTTCGTTTACACAACCCCTACCGCCCCCGGACAGTCTCAGGGATGTACTCAGGGGATGTGAGCCGCATTCTCTTCAGCAATTCGGAGGACAGCACAGTGGGACGACTCTTCGGCACGGACGGCGTGCGCGGTGTCGCCAACGCGGATCTGACGGCGGAGATGGCCCTGGGCCTCTCCGTGGCCGCGGCGCACGTACTGGCCGAGGCGGGCACGTTCGAGGGACACCGGCCCACCGCGATCGTCGGGCGGGACCCCCGCGCGTCCGGAGAGTTCCTGGAGGCCGCCGTGGTCGCGGGCCTCGCCAGCGCCGGTGTGGACGTCCTGCGGGTCGGCGTGCTGCCGACGCCCGCGGTGGCGTTCCTGACCGGGTCGCTCGGCGCCGACCTCGGCGTGATGCTCTCCGCGAGCCACAACGCCATGCCCGACAACGGCATCAAGTTCTTCGCCCGCGGCGGGCACAAACTCGCCGACGAGCTGGAGGACCGGATCGAGTCCGTCTACGAGGAGCACCGCACCGGCGCCCCGTGGGACCGGCCGACCGGCGCCGGGGTGGGCCGCGTGCGCGAGTACGGCGAGGGCTTCGACCGGTACGTCGCGCATCTGCTGGGTGTCCTGCCGAACCGGCTGGAGGGGCTGAAGGTCGTCCTCGACGAGGCGCACGGCGCGGCCGCCCGGGTCTCGCCGGAGGCGTTCCAGCGGGCCGGGGCCGAGGTCGTCACGATCGGGACCGAGCCGGACGGGCTCAACATCAACGACGGGTGCGGTTCGACGCACCTGGACCTGCTCAAGGCCGCCGTCGTCGAGCACGGGGCCGACCTCGGCATCGCGCACGACGGCGACGCCGACCGGTGCCTCGCCGTGGACCACACCGGTGAGGAGGTGGACGGGGACCAGATCCTCGCCGTGCTCGCGCTGGCGATGCGGGAGCAGTCCGCGCTGCGGTCCGACACGGTCGTGGCGACGGTGATGTCCAACCTGGGCTTCAAGCTGGCCATGGAGCGGGAGGGCATCCGGCTGGTGCAGACGGCCGTGGGTGACCGGTACGTGCTGGAGGAGATGAAGGAGCACGGGTTCGCCCTCGGGGGCGAGCAGTCCGGGCACGTGATCGTCCTCGACCATGCGACGACCGGCGACGGGACGCTGACCGGGCTGCTGCTGGCGGCTCGGGTGGCCGGGAGCGGGCGTCCGCTGCGGGAGCTGGCCTCGGTCATGGAGCGGCTGCCGCAGGTGCTGATCAATGTGCCGGACGTGGACAGGTCGCGGGTGAAGACGTCCGCGGAGCTCGCGAGTGCCGTCGCTGACGCGGAACGGGAGCTGGGTGTTACGGGGCGGGTGTTGCTTCGGCCGTCCGGGACCGAGCCGTTGGTTCGGGTGATGGTGGAGGCGGCGGATATCGAGCAGGCTCGGTCTGTGGCGGGGCGGCTGGCCGATGTGGTGAAGTCCGCGCTTGGTTGATGACCGGGCAGGGGGCGGGGGTTCTGTTGTGGGCGGGCTGCGGGTGCTTCGTGGCTTGTCGCGCAGTTCCCCGCGCCCCTGGGGAGCTGCCCTTCAGGGCGTGTTCTTGCGCTGTCTGGACCAGAACCACTTCTGGGCCGCCAGCGTTGCCGTGCCCGCCAGGATGATGCCCAGCAGGTTCAGCAGGAGTTGCTCCGTGGAGCCCCAGGTCTGTTTCGTGTCGCCGTAGCTCAGGGCCACCGCGGCGTTCGCGGCGGCCGGGACCGTGGTGACGGAGATGGCCACGCCGACCAGGAGTCCGGACTTGGCGGAGGTCAGGGAGAGGGTGCCGGCGATTCCGGCCAGGACCGCCACGACGAAGGAGAACCAGTCGGGGGCGTAGATGAAGCCGGTGTTGGGGCGGTCGGCCTTCAACTGGTCCTGGGTGAACAGGCCGACGGCGTCCATGAAGAGGCTGAAGCCGACCGTCACCGCCATCGCCGCCGCGAAGCCCACGAGCAGGGCGGTCAGGGAGCGCAGGGCCAGGCGTGGCCGGCGCTGGACGATCGCGGTGCAGATGCCGGCGAGCGGGCCGAACTCCGGGCCCACCGCCATGGCGCCCACGATCAGGATCGCGTTGTCCAGGACCACACCGCAGGCCGCGATCATCGTGGCGAGCGTGATGAACGCCAGGTAGGTGACGGAGAGGGTCGACTCCTCGTGGGTCGCGTCGCTCAGGTGCTCCCACAGGACCGCGTCCGCGCCCTCGCCGGGCGCGTCGGCCTCGGCCTTGTCGGCGCGCGCGGACAGGGACAGGTCGATGGACTCGACGGCGATGGAACCGCTGGAGTCGAGGCCCAGCTCCCGCAGCCCGGTGAGCAGTTCGTCGCCCGCCTCGCGGGCCACGTCGCACATCACCACGTCCCCGGCGGGGTCGCGGGCGCTGTCCGGCAGCACGACGAGGTGCGTGGTGCCGACCGTCTTCTCGATCAGCCGCACCACGTCGTCGGTCTTCTCGCACGGCGTGATCAGGCGCAGATGGAGCATGGCGACCATCTAACAGGCTTTTCGCCAGGGCGTCACAGCTTGCGCAGGCTCAGCCGCTGCACCTTGTGGTCCGGGCCCTTGCGCAGCACGAGGGTGGCGCGGCCGCGGGTGGGGGCGATGTTCTCGACCAGGTTGGGCCGGTTGATCGTGCGCCACATCGTCCGGGCGTAGTCGAGGGCCTCCTCCTCGGAGACCTGGGTGTACTTGCGGAAGTACGAGGACGGGTTCTGGAAGGCGGTGGCGCGCAGCTTGCGGAAGCGGGCGAGGTACCAGTGCTCGATGTCCTCGACGCGGGCGTCGACGTACACGCTGAAGTCGAAGTAGTCGGCGAGGCCGACCCGGGTGCGGCCGTCCTTGCCGGGCAGGGCGGGCTGGAGGACGTTCAGGCCCTCGACGATCAGGATGTCGGGGCGGCGGACCGTGAGCCTCTCGTCGGGGACGATGTCGTAGATCAGGTGGGAGTAGACGGGGGCGGTGACCTCGTCCTTGCCGGCCTTGATGTCGGCGACGAAGCGGGTCAGCGCCCGGCGGTCGTAGGACTCGGGGAAACCTTTCCGCGACATCAGGCCGCGGGCCTGGAGCTCCTTGGTGGGCAGCAGGAAGCCGTCGGTGGTGACCAGCTCGACCCGCGGGTGCTCCGGCCAGCGCGAGAGCAGGGCCTGGAGGAGGCGGGCGACCGTCGACTTGCCGACAGCGACCGAGCCGGCGACGCCTATGACGAACGGGGTGCCGGACTGGGAGCCCTGCTCGCCGAGGAACGTGTTGAGTGCTCCTCTCAGGCCGTCCGTGGCCCCGACGTAGAGGTTGAGAAGCCGGGACAGCGGGAGGTAGATGTCCCGCACCTCGTCGAGGTCGATGACATCGCCGAGGCCGCGCAGCTTCTCGACCTCCTCGGCCGTCAGCGGCAGCGGCGTCTTGTCGCGCAGCGCGCTCCACTCGGCTCGGGTGAGGTCGACGTAGGGAGTCGCCTCCGGGCGGGGCCGGTGGGCGCTCCGGGGCATCGGGGAGACCGGAGAGATCACAGTCCATTGTGACGGGCGCACGAACGGGCGGTGGGGTGGGATCCGTCACGCGGGCTTTCGGCCCGTCCCCGGGGGAGAAATCCGGCCAAGGGGAGGAATGTCAGTGGCGTGCGTCACAGTTGTGGGAAGGGTGGGCCCGGCCCGGGGTCCACGGACGCCGAGGGGTGACCATGACGTATGCGATAGAGGCGGAAGGCCTGGTCAAACGGTTCCGGGAGACGCAGGCGCTGGCCGGTGTCGATCTGGCGGCCCGCAAGGGCACGGTGCTCGGGCTGCTGGGTCCCAACGGCGCGGGGAAGACGACCGCGGTGCGGATCTTCGCCACGCTGCTGCGGCCGGACGGCGGCCGGGCCCGGGTCGCCGGGCACGACGTGGTCCGGGAGGCCGGGGTGGTGCGCTCCCTGGTGGGGCTGACCGGGCAGTACGCGGCGGTGGACGAGAACCTGACCGGTACGGAGAACCTGCTGCTCATCGGCCGGCTGCTGGGGCTGCCGCGGCGGGAGGCCAAGGCGCGGGCGGGTGAGCTGCTGGAGCGCTTCCAGCTGACGGACGCGGCCGGGCGGGCCGTGAAGACCTACTCGGGAGGCATGCGGCGGCGGCTGGATCTCGCGGCCAGCCTCGTCGGCCGGCCCAGCATCCTCTTTCTCGACGAGCCGACCACCGGCCTGGATCCGCACAGCCGCGGTGAGCTGTGGGACCTGCTGCGCGGCCTGGTCGCGGACGGGGCGACCGCCCTGCTGACCACGCAGTACCTGAACGAGGCCGATGTGCTCGCCGACGACATCGTGGTGATCGACAAGGGCCGGGTGATCGCCGAGGGGACGCCGGACCGGCTGAAGGCCCAGGT
The DNA here is from genome assembly GCF_014651035.1 of Streptomyces lomondensis. Classification (GTDB taxonomy): domain Bacteria; phylum Actinomycetota; class Actinomycetes; order Streptomycetales; family Streptomycetaceae; genus Streptomyces; species Streptomyces lomondensis. The sequence goes on along the minus strand of NZ_BMWC01000002.1, from coordinate 598,262 downwards.
CGGCGGGCAGGTCCTGGAACTCCGGCCGATCCTCGGGCAGGACCTCGTACGGGCGCACGCGCTGGTGGCCGGGGCCGCCGGCCCGGAGGCCCGGATCGAGGGCGAGAGGGTCACCGCGCCGGTGAAGGACCCCGAGCTGATGCCGGCCGTCGTGCGCGCGCTGGACCGGGAGGGCATCGCGGTGGGCGAGCTGGCCCTGCGCCGCTCCTCGCTCGACGAGGTCTTCCTCGCCCTGACCGGCCACCGGGCCGAACCGGGCGAGCCCGAGGAGGACGGCGGCGCGGCCGTCCGGGACGAGGGCGAGCTGGAGAGGGCGGTGAGCCGGTCATGACCGCCACCACCGTCACGGCGCCGGTCACCGGGTCGGGCCGGGTGCCGCCCCTCGCCGGGCTGCGGCAGACCTTCACGATGGCCTGGCGGAGCCTGGTCGCCGTCAAGCACAACCCGCTCGAACTGGTCGACTACAGCATCACGCCGATCATGTTCGTGTTCCTGTTCACCTATGTGCTGGGCGGGCAGATGGCCGGATCGCCCGACGCGTACCTGAAGTACGCGCTGCCCGGGATCATCGTGCAGAACACCCTGTTCATGACGGTGTACACGGCGATGGCGCTCAACACCGACCTCACCAAGGGCGTCTTCGACCGGCTGCGCAGCCTGCCCATCGCCCGCTCCGCCCCGCTGATCGGGCGGATCACCGCCGACCTCGCCAAGCACGTGTGGGCGATGCTGCTGATGATCGGCCTCGGTCTGGCGCTCGGCTTCCGCATCACCGGCGGATTCGGCGGGTTCCTGCTCGGCGCGCTGCTGCTGGTGGTGTTCGCGGCGGCCGTGTCCTGGAGCGCGGTGCTGATCGGGATGCTGGCCGGGGACGCGGAGAAGGTGCAGGCGTTCGCCTTCACGCTCATCTTCCCGATCACCTTCACCAGCAGCGCGTTCGTCGTCGTCGACACCATGCCCGGCTGGCTCCAGGCGTGGAGCGACGTCAACCCGGTCACGCATCTGTCCGACGCCTTCCGCGGGCTGCTGGTCGGCGGGCCGGTGGCGGAGCCGGTGCTGTGGTCCCTGGTCTGGGCGGCGGGAATCGCACTCGTCTTCTATCCGCTGGCGATGAGGGCGTATCGGGCGAAGGTCTGAGAGCAGGAGGCTCAGCGCTTCCGAGCTTCCTACCCCGGTGGGAATTTCCGATTTCGGGCACGCTGCGGCCGGTTCGGCGCGGGAATCGACCCTAAGCTGCCGTTCCATGTGTGGAATCGTGGGATACGTGGGGCCGCAGTCGGCGCTCGAGGTCGTGATGGCCGGGCTGAAGCGGCTGGAGTACCGGGGCTACGACTCGGCGGGCGTCGCCGTCCTGGCCGACGGCGGGCTGGCGACGGCGAAGAAGGCCGGAAAGCTGCTCAACCTGGAGAAGGAACTGGACGGCAGGCCGCTGCCGACGGGCCCGACGGGCATCGGGCACACCCGGTGGGCCACGCACGGCGGCCCGACCGACGCCAACGCCCACCCGCACATCGACAACGCGGGCCGCGTCGCCGTCGTGCACAACGGCATCATCGAGAACTTCGCCGCGCTGCGGGCCGAGTTGGCGGAGCGCGGCCACGAGCTGGCCTCCGAGACCGACACCGAGGTCGTGGCGCACCTGCTCGCCGAGGAGTTCTCCTCCTGCGCGGACCTCGCCGAGGCGATGCGGCTGGTGTGTCGGCGGCTGGAGGGCGCGTTCACGCTGGTCGCGGTGCACGCCGACGAGCCGGACGTGGTGGTGGGCGCCCGGCGGAACTCGCCGCTGGTGGTGGGCGTCGGCGAGGGCGAGGCCTTCCTCGCCTCGGACGTCGCCGCGTTCATCACCCACACGCGCTCCGCGATCGAGCTGGGCCAGGACCAGGTGGTGGAGCTGCGCCGGGACGGCGTGACGGTGACGGGCTTCGACGGCCGCCCGGCCGACGTCCGCTCCTACCACGTCGACTGGGACGCCTCGGCCGCGGAGAAGGGCGGCTACGACTACTTCATGCTCAAGGAGATCGCCGAGCAGCCCAAGGCGGTCGCCGACACCCTGCTGGGCCGTATCGACGGCTCCGGTTCGCTGACCCTGGACGAGGTGCGGATCCCCACGAGGGTGCTGCGGGAGATCGACAAGGTCGTCATCGTCGCGTGCGGTACGGCCTTCCACGCCGCGATGATCGCCAAGTACGCCATCGAGCACTGGACGCGCGTTCCGTGCGAGGTGGAGCTGGCGAGCGAGTTCCGCTACCGGGACCCGATCCTGGACGCGCAGACGCTGGTCATCGCCATCTCCCAGTCCGGCGAGACCATGGACACGCTGATGGCGCTGCGGCACGCCCGCGAGCAGGGCTCCAAGGTCCTGGCGATCTGCAACACCAACGGCTCGACGATCCCGCGCGAGTCGGACGCGGTGCTGTACACGCACGCCGGGCCGGAGGTGGCGGTCGCCTCCACCAAGGCGTTCCTCACGCAACTCGTCGCCTGCTACCTGGTCGCCCTGTACCTGGGCCAGGTGCGGGGCACCAAGTGGGGCGACGAGATCCGGGCGGTGATCCGGGACCTGTCCTCGATCGCCGGTGCGGTGGAGCAGGTGCTGGGGACGATGGAGCCGGTCCGCGAGCTGGCCCGCACGCTCGCCGCCAAGGACACGGTGCTGTTCCTCGGCCGGCACGTCGGCTACCCCGTGGCGCTGGAGGGCGCGCTGAAGCTCAAGGAGCTGGCTTACATGCACGCCGAGGGGTTCGCGGCGGGCGAGTTGAAGCACGGGCCGATCGCGCTGATCGAGGAGGACCTGCCGGTGGTCGTGGTCGTCCCCTCGCCCCGGGGGCGGTCCGTGCTGCACGACAAGATCGTGTCCAACATCCAGGAGATCCGGGCGCGGGGAGCGCGGACGATCGTCATCGCCGAGGAGGGCGACGAGGCGGTCGTGCCCTACGCGGATCATCTGATCCGGATCCCGGCCACGCCGACCCTGCTCCAGCCGCTGGTGGCCACGGTGCCGCTCCAGGTGTTCGCGTGCGAGCTGGCGACGGCCCGGGGCAACGAGGTGGACCAGCCGCGGAACCTGGCGAAGTCGGTGACGGTGGAGTAGCGCGGCGACGGAAAGGGCGAACGGCCGGTCGCCGTTCGCCCTCGATATCGGCTGGTGACTACCAGTTGATGCAGGTCTTCGGGACCCAGCCGTTCACCTTGTCGCCGCCGTAGTACCACATGTTGCTGGTCTTGCCGCAGGCCGTGTACGAGCCGCCCTTGTAGGCCTTGCCGTCGTTGCAGATGCCGCCCCGCTGGCCCTTGCCCCAGATACCCAGGGCGGTGGCCGTCTTCTTCGGCGCGGAGCGGACGTTGACGGTCTCCTTGGCCTTCACGTTCACGATCGCCTTGCTGCAGTCCTGCGGAGCGGCTGCGGCGGTGCCCGCCGTCGCCACGGTGCCGGTGAGGGCCGTGGCGAAGAGAGCCATCGACGTGGCCGCGGTCCCCAGCGACTTGAACCTCATGGTCTGTGCGTCCTCCCGTTTGGCGCGATGCCGTTTGCTCATCGCGATCATCGCGAACTGTACAAGGGGGAGGGGTAGTTGGAGATCGGGGGTTCAGTCCGGGTAGGACCAGGGCCATGGCCGTCCGGGGCTGTAGGGGAGCTTGGTCCAGCCATCGGGGGTCACCTGGTAGAAGTCCCCGTGGTCGCCGTCCATCCGCGAACTGCCGTGCACGTGCACGATGTCCGTGTGGAGGCGGTAGTGGAAGCCGCCCATCATGCCGGCCACCCGGAAGAAGATCCGCACGTCCAGGCCCTCCGTCAGGGGCGCGAGCGGTGGCAGGAGGTGCTCGATCTCGTCGAAGCAGCGGCCGGTGCGCTCCCGCAGCATCGCGTGGAAGTGGCGCTCCAGCGCATCGGCGGGGGCGGGGAGCTGCCGCACCGCGACCGGCTCCAGCAGTTCCAGCAGATACGTGTGGCCCCGCTCCCGTGCGATGTCCACCGGGAGCCGTCCGTCCCGGGTGCGCTGGGTGCGCCAGGCGCCGTGCGCGATCAGCCGGGAGACGACCGCGATCCCGGCGCCGTGCCAGGCGGCCTGGTGCAGCGGCGCGAATCCGCTGCGGTTGCCGGGGCGGGCGAGATTGACCCGCTCGGGATGCTCCACCAGCTCCCCGAACACGCCGTCCCAGTCGGCGTCCCGGGCCAGGTCCGCGAACCGGTCCCGCTCCTTCAGGTACCAGTCGTTGTAGCGCCCGCGGTCGGTGAAGCCGTCCCATTCCATGCGGATCATGCTAGGCGGCGGCCAACGGGCCCGGTGTCGTCGGGGGCGCCCCGGCATGACCGTAGGGTGCTGGCATGAGCATCATCGGGGTCGGGATCGACGTCGCCGAGATCGATCGGTTCGCGGCGTCCCTGGAGCGGACGCCCGCGCTGGCCGAGCGGCTGTTCGTGGAGCGGGAGTTGCTGCTGCCCAGCGGGGAGCGGCGGGGCGTCGCCTCGCTGGCCGCGCGGTTCGCCGCCAAGGAGGCCCTGGCCAAGGCGCTGGGTGCGCCGGCCGGGCTGCTCTGGACCGACGCCGAGGTGTGTGTCGAGGACAGCGGGCAGCCCCGGCTGCGGGTGACCGGGACGGTGGCCGCCCGGGCCGCCGAACTCGGAGTGCGGTCCTGGCACGTGTCCCTGAGCCATGACGCGGGGGTGGCCTCCGCCGTGGTGATCGCGGAGGGGTGAGCGGCTTTCCGCGCGGCTGGAGGCTTGGCGCCGTCCTCGGGGACATCGCGGGTGTCGAGCGCGACGCTGTGCGGGCGCTGAGTCTCCTGGGCGGCGGAGCCTCCGCCCGGTGAGGGCGGAGGCTCCGGGGCGGTGGGGCCCGGTCAGCAGATGGTCTGGCTGCTGTTCACCCGCGTGATGTTGCGGAACGTCGTGTTCTCGCCGCAGGGGCTCTCCCTGATGGCCGAGTTGGTGACCGTCAGGTTCTGGATGGTGATGTCCTTGTTGTTCGGGAAGTCCGAGCGGGCGGCCAGTCGCAGTTCGCCGCCGCCGTTGATCGTGCCGCTCTGGGCCGCGAGGTTGACGTTGTAGCAGTTCTCGATCAGGACCGAGTTGTTGCCGGTGTTGGAGAGCGTCACCTTGTTGATGACGGCGCCGCCGCTCTCCGACACGCAGAACACGCCGCGTCCGCCACCGCGGGCTGTGACCTCGCCGACCCGGATGTTGGTGGGGTAGCCGCTGCCGACCCGGCCGTTGCGGTTGGCCATGCGGAAGGCGGCGTAGCCGGTGCCCGTGCCCGCGTTCTCCGCGTCGACCTTGGTGACGTTGGCGTTGATGGTCTGGTTGAGCAGCAGGCCCGACTCGCCGACGTTGCGGGCCGTCACCGTGCCGATGGTGATGCCGTCCACGCCGTACGTCTCGACCGCGTGGCTGGACGCGCCGGAGACGTAGACGTTGTCGATGCGGACGTTGCGCGTCCACTGGCTCGTGTCGCCGCGGTTGTCGATGCGGATGCCCAGGCCGCGGGAGAGTCGCATGTCGATCTGGCCGAGCACGACGTTCTGGACGTTGCGCATGAAGATGCCGTACAGCGGCGTGCCGGTGAGCTTGAGGTTCTGGACCTCCACGTCACGCGTGCCGCGCGAGTACACCGGCGCCTGGTCGCCCGAGCCGGTGCCGGTGACGTTGATGGTGCCGCAGACGTCGAGGACGGTGTAGCTCGGGAGCGAGATGCGCGAGCCCGCCGAGATCGAGCCCGAGCCGCGGACCACGACCCGTTCCTTCGATGTGCGGCCCGCGCTGAGGCTGTTGACCGCCGCCTGGACGGCGGCGCGCATGTCGGTGCCGGTGTAGACCGTGCTGCCGCCGCGCCGGGCGGTCCAGTTGCTGCCGCTCTGCACGGCCTCGGCCTGGTAGGAGCCGTCTCCGCAGGCCAGTGCTCGGGTGGGGGCGGCCGTGGCGGGGGCGGTCATGGTGCCGGCGGCGGTGAGGAGGGCGGTGGCACCCGCGGCGGCGAGGAATGCGGCTCTGCGTCCCATGGAGGCCTCGGTTTCGTCGAATGTGGGGGGTGCGCAAGCGCTTTCTGCGCGCCGGGAGTCTGGCAAAGGGACGGCAAAGCGTCAATGGATGCGACACGGATCGGAGTTGTGCGGGATACGGGGGAGTGGTCCGGCGGTCGTACGGGAAACTCGACCGCATGCGTAGTGCGTACAGCGTGGACACGGTCAGGACCGCCGAACGGGAACTGATGGCGCGGCTGCCGGAGGGGGCGCTGATGCAGCGCGCCGCCGCCGGGCTCGCCGCGGCCTGCGCCGATCTGCTGGGGCGGGTGTACGGCAGCCGGGTCGTGCTGTTGGTCGGCAGCGGCGACAACGGGGGTGACGCGCTGTTCGCCGGGGCCCGGCTGGCCCGGCGCGGGGCCGGGGTGACGGCGGTGCTGCTCGCGCCGGAGCGGGCTCACGCCGCGGGGCTCACGGCGCTGCGGCGGGCCGGGGGCCGGGCCGTGGGGGTCGGCGAGGCCGTCGGGGCCGGTGGGGTCGAGGAACTGGTCGAGCGGGCCGACCTCGTCGTCGACGGCATCGTCGGGATCGGCGGGAAGGGCGGGCTGCGGCCGGACGCGGTGCCGCTGGCGGCCGCCGCCGGGCGGTCGCGGGGCGCGGTCGTCGCCGTCGATCTGCCGAGCGGGGTCGACGTCGACACCGGGGAGGTGCGCGGTGTCGCGGTCCGGGCCGATCTGACGGTGACCTTCGGGACGCACAAGCCGGGGCTGCTCATCGACCCGGCGCGGGAGTACGCGGGCTCGGTGCGGCTGGTCGACATCGGGCTGGAGCTGCCGGCCGAGCCGGAGCTGGAGGCGTTGCAGCACGCGGATGTGGCCGAGCTGCTGCCGGTGCCGCGGGCGGAGAGCGACAAGTACCGGCGGGGGGTCGTCGGGATCGCCGCCGGGTCGGCGCGGTACCCCGGGGCCGCCGTGCTCGCCGTCGCGGGGGCGCTGCGGGGCGGGGCCGGGGCAGTGCGGTACGTCGGGCCGGCCGGGGACGCGGTCATCGCGCGCTTCCCCGAGACGCTCGTGTCGGACCAGGGACCGAAGCGCGCCGGGCGGGTGCAGGCGTGGGTCGTGGGGCCGGGGGCCGGGGACGACGCGGCGACGGTGGGGGAGGTGCTGGCGGCGGACGTTCCGGTGCTGGTCGATGCCGACGGGCTGCGGTTGGCGGAGGTGGGTGTCGTGCGGGGGCGCCGGGCGCCGACGTTGCTGACACCGCATGCCGGGGAGGCTGCGGCACTGCTGGGGGTGGAGCGGGGGGAGGTCGAGGGGGCTCGGCTGGCGGCGGTGCGGGAGCTGGCGGGGCGGTACGGGGCGACGGTGCTGCTGAAGGGGTCCACGACGCTGGTGGCCGACTCCGGGGGCGGTGCGGTGCGGGTGAATCCGACGGGGACGTCCTGGCTGGCCACGGCGGGGAGCGGGGACGTGCTGTCGGGGCTGGCCGGGTCGTTGCTGGCGGCGGGGCTGTCGGCGGTGGACGCGGGGAGTGTGGGGGCGTATGTGCACGGGCTTGCGGGACGGCTGGCGGCGGAGGGGGCGCCGGTGGGGGCGCATGACGTGGCGGAGGGCATTCCCGGGGCTTGGCGGAACGTGCTGGGGTGAGTGCGCGCGTGCGGGTCGGTGGGGGTTGCTGTGGGGGTGGGGTCGCCCCCGCTTCGGCCTGAACGGCCTCGTCCTCAAGCGCCGGACGGGCTGAGTGTGGCTGATGCCTCTGGGTGACCCGTGCCGCGCGGCGGCCCGGGGGCCGCGGCCGGCCGCGGTTTTCTGATCGTATGACCCGCAGACGTACCGCCGGCCGTGCCCTCGCCCTCCTGCTCGCCGTCGTCGCCGCGCTGCCCGTCGGAGTCGCCGGTGCCGCTCCCGTGCCGCCGGCTCCCGGCCCCCTGGGCGAGCTGGTCCCGGGGGTCGCGCCGGGGCCGGCCCAGCCCTGGTCCGTCGATACGCCCGACCAGGCGCTGCCGCCGGTGGTGTACACGCCGTCGGCCGAGGAGGACGCCGTCGAGCCGCGCAGGGCGGTGGCGGGGACGTACGCGCTCGTCGAGTACGTGCCGTTGGGGGAGGCGGTCGCGCAGGTGAGCTGTACGCGGAAGGCCGGGCCGTATCAGCGGCAGGTCGAGCGGTGGCTGGGGCTGAGGGTGGACGGGAGGCAGTCGGCGGCGGACTGCCGGGCCATCCGGGCGTTCCAGGTGCGGCAGGGGATCAAGCCGGCCATCGGGTTCGCCGGGCCGGTGACCTGGTCGCGGATGCGGTACCTGTCGGCCCGGCGGAACCCGAACGCCGCCGGGAAGTGTCCGGTGCGGGCCTACCCCGTGGCGTGCGTGGATCTCAGCCGGCAGCTGATGTGGGTACAGAAGGGCAGGCAGGTCGTGTTCGGGGCGGTGCCCATCCGCAGCGGGCGGGCCGGATACCGGACGCGCGCCGGGTGGCACAAGATCTACTGGCGGCACAAGAACCACTGGTCGACGCTGTACAACACGCCCATGCCGTACTCCCAGTTCTTCAGCGGCGGACAGGCCTTCCACGGCGTCTACGGCAGCCTCCACACCGCCGTCGGCTCGATGGGCTGCGTGAACCTCACCGTGGGTGACGCGCGGAGGCTGTGGGGCGTGCTGAAGAAGGGCGACCGGGTGTTCGTGTGGGGGCGGCGGCCCGGGACGTAGACGGCCTCCGGGTGGGCCGCTGGCTCGGGCGTGTCGGGGCGCTCTGAGACACTGGGCGCGATGAGCGAGAGAACAGCCCTGCGGACCGCGCCCCTGCGGGCCCGCGCCGAGATCGACCTGGCCGCCCTGCGGGCCAATGTGCGGGCCCTGCGTGCCCATGCGCCGGGCGCGGCCCTGATGGCCGTGGTGAAGTCCGAGGCGTACGGCCACGGGGCTGTGCCGTGCGCCCGCGCCGCCGTCGCCGCGGGGGCGAGCTGGCTGGGCACGGCCACGCCCGAGGAGGCCCTCGCCCTGAGGGCCGCCGGGCTGCCGGGCCGCATCATGTGCTGGCTGTGGACGCCCGGCGGGCCGTGGCGCGAGGCGATCGACGCCGAGCTGGACGTCTCCGTCAGCGGGATGTGGGCCCTGGAGGAGGTCACCCGGGCCGCCCGGGGAGCCGACCGGCCCGCTCGCGTGCAGCTCAAGGCCGACACCGGGCTCGGCCGCAACGGCTGCCAGCCCGGCGACTGGGCCGAGCTGGTCCGCGCGGCGCTGCGCGCCGAGGCCGAGGGGCTGCTGCGCGTCACGGGGCTGTGGTCGCACTTCGCCTGCGCCGACGAGCCCGGGCACCCCGCCATCGCCGCCCAGCTCGGCCGCTTCCGCGAGATGGTCGCGTACGCCGAGCAGCAGGGCGTCCGGCCCGAGGTCCGGCACATCGCCAACTCGCCGGCCACCCTCACGCTCCCCGAGAGCCACTTCGACCTGGTCCGCACCGGCATCGCCACCTACGGCATCTCGCCGAGCCCCGAGCTCGGCACCCCGGCCGACTTCGGGCTGCGCCCGGTGATGACGCTGTCCGCCTCGCTCGCCCTGGTCAAGCACGTCCCGGGCGGGCACGGCGTCAGCTACGGACACCGGTACGTGACGCCCGGCGAGACCACCCTCGGCCTCGTGCCGCTGGGCTACGCCGACGGCATCCCGCGGCACGCCTCCTCGGCCGGCCCGGTCCTGGTCGAGGGCAAGTGGCGCACGATCGCCGGGCGGGTCGCCATGGACCAGTTCGTCGTCGACCTGGGCGGCGACGAGCCCGCCCCGGGCACCGAGGCGGTCCTCTTCGGGCCCGGGGACCGCGGGGAGCCCACCGCCGAGGACTGGGCGCAGGCGGCCGGAACCATCGCCTACGAGATCGTGACCCGGATCGGAACGCGTGTTCCCCGCGTCTATGTGAATGAGGAACAGGACGGGTAACTCGCACAGGGGAACCGGTCACCCGAAGAACGACAGGCACCCTGGTAACACCGGCCACACAGCCACACGACATCATCCGACCCAGTGAGTCACCCGATCGGCAGCCCGGCGAAGAGGAGCGGTACGTGAGCGAGAGCAGTGCGGAGGTCGTCGCGGACGTCGCCTCCGCGGCCGTCGCGGCCTCCGCCGCGACGGCCGCGGGAGGCTGGCGCCGGGCGACCGGCATCGCCGGCGTCGCGATAGGCGTGGTGGCCGCGGGCGCGGCCGCCGGTGTCGCCCTGGAGCGGATGACGGTCGGCCGCGGCATGCGCCAGAAGGCCCGGCTGGCTCTGGACTCGGCGGGACCCTACGGCTCGCTGCGCGGCATGCCCGGCAAGGCGTTCGCCGACGACGGCACGGAGCTGTACTACGAGGTCGACGACGTCGACCCGGAAGCCGCCCCGGCCATGGGCTCGCGCCGCCGGCGGCTCTTCGGCCGCAAGGCACCCGCGCCCGTCACCGTCGTCTTCAGCCACGGCTACTGCCTCAGCCAGGACTCCTGGCACTTCCAGCGGGCGGCCCTGCGGGGCGTCGTCCGGACCGTGCACTGGGACCAGCGCAGCCACGGCCGGTCCGGCCGGGGCGTCGCCCAGCACCGGGACGACGAGCCGGTCACCATCGAGCAGCTGGGCCGCGACCTGAAGGCCGTCATCGACGCTGCCGTCCCCGAGGGGCCCATCGTGCTCGTCGGGCACTCCATGGGCGGCATGACGGTGATGGCGCTGGCCGACCAGTACCCCGAGCTGATCCGCGAGCGGGTCCTCGGAGTCGCGTTCGTCGGGACGTCGTCGGGGCGCCTCGGCGAGGTCAACTACGGGCTTCCCGTCGCGGGCGTCAACGCGGTGCGGCGGGTGCTGCCCGGGGTGCTGAAGGCGCTGGGGCAGCGGGCCGAGCTGGTGGAGAAGGGGCGCCGGGCCACCGCGGACCTGTTCGCCGGGGTCATCAAGCGGTACTCGTTCGCGTCCCGGGACGTCGACCCGGCCGTGGCCCGGTTCGCCGAGCGGATGATCGAGAGCACGCCGATCGACGTGGTCGCCGAGTACTACCCGGCGTTCAACGACCACGACAAGACCGAGGCCCTCGCCTACTTCGCGGACATGCCGGTCCTCGTCCTGGCCGGCGTGCAGGACCTGGTCACGCCCAGTGAGCACAGCGAGGCGATCGCCGACCTGCTGCCGGACGCCGAGCTGGTGCTGGTGCCGGACGCGGGGCACCTGGTGATGCTGGAACACCCGGAAGTGGTCACCGACCGCCTCGCCGACCTGCTCACCCGCACGGGTGCCGTGCCCGCAGGAGCTACCGTGAAGGGCTATGGAAGCACCAGCAGCACCGCACAACCCGGCTGAGTCCGGATCCGTCCAGATCGTCGTCACGTCCCCCGAGCAGATGCGGGAGCTGGGCCGCCGGCTCGCGAAACTGCTGCGCGCGGGCGACCTGGTGATGCTCAGCGGGGAGCTCGGCGCGGGCAAGACGACGCTGACCCGCGGGCTGGGCGAAGGGCTCGGCGTGCGCGGGGCCGTCACCTCGCCGACCTTCGTGATCGCCCGGGTGCATCCCTCCCTGGGCGACGGGCCGCCGCTGGTCCACGTCGACGCCTACCGGCTCTCCGGCGGGCTGGACGAGATGGAGGACCTCGACCTCGACGTCTCGCTGCCGGAGTCCGTGGTCGTCGTGGAGTGGGGCGAGGGCAAGGTCGAGGAGCTGACCGAGGACCGGCTCCAGGTCGTCATCCACCGGGCGGTGGGCGACACGACCGACGAGGTCCGGCACATGACGATCACCGGTCTGGGCGAACGCTGGGCGTCCGCTGACCTGACCGTGCTCATCGCGTGATCCCGCAGGGCGCCTGAGCGGCCGGCGCCCCGCCGTGCGGTCTTTTGATGAACGTTCCGACAAGACGTCGGCAAGATGTTGCGTTCGGCGTCTTGTGCGTGGTCACATGGTATCCAGTCCGTAGTTAGGTGTACCTAACTACGTCCGCCCCCGGCCTTTCAGGAGGCGTCCATGTCGGCTACAGAGAGCAAGGGGCAGCCGCTGCCGTTCGCGGTCGCCGGGGTGACCATGCGTGACCTGCTGGCGGCGGGCCAGGCCGCGGCGCTGATCTCCACGCCGCCGCGCGCTCCCGACCCGGAGCTCGCCGAGCCGGTGGCGGACCACCGCGAGGCCGCCTAGGGGCTGTCGGTTCGGATCAGGCCCTGGCGCAGCCGCTAGCGCACGACGACGACCTTGCGGCCGATCGTCGCGAAGGTCCACATCGCCTCGCCGTCCGCGCGCGACTCGCGGATACCGCCCGTGCGCACCTTCGGCTCGGGGGCGGCGGTCGAGCCGTCCACGGCCGCGCTGAAGCCGATGACCACGCCGTCCACGCTGGTGAACCGCACGACGTGCTCGACGGGGAGGCCATCGGAGCCGGTGACCGCCTTCGAGCGGGACGTGACCGTGTAGCTGCCGGGGGCCGGGTCCACCGTGCTCGGGTCGACCTCGAACGTGCGGGTGACCGTCTCGTCGGCGCCGACCAGCCACACGCGGTCGCCGCGCAGCGAGTACACGACCCGGGCGCCCTTGCCGGACCCGGCGGGCAGTGCGGCGGGGTCCTTCCGGGCCTGGGGCGCCTTCGACGGAGCGACCGCCGGCGCGGCGCCCGGCTGCGCCCTGCCCAGCCCGGCCGGGACGGTCTGCGCCGCCTGGTGGGCGAGGTAGCCGACCGTCGCGAGGGCCGCGGCGGTGAGCCCGGCCACGATTCCCGAGCTGCTGACTGCCACCGGCGGCCACCTCCGCGTCGTAGTCCCTGCCGTGACGGTAGGTGACGGTAGCAGCAGGTGACGGGCCGACAGGTACGTCCGACACGGGCCCCGGGGAGCCGTAGGCTGTTTGCGTGCTCTTGCTCGCTCTGGATACCGCCACACCCGCTGTCACCGTCGCGCTGCACGACGGCGAGGACGTCATCGCCTCGTCGAGTCAGGTGGACGCCCGGCGGCACGGGGAACTGCTGCTGCCGGCGATCGACCGGGTGCTCGCCGAGGCAGGTCTGAGGCTCGACGCCGTCACGGGCATCGTCGCCGGGATCGGCCCGGGCCCGTACACCGGGCTGCGGGTCGGCCTGATGACCGCGGACACCTTCGGGCTCGCGCTCGGCGTCCCCGTGCACGGCGTGTGCACGCTGGACGGCCTCGCCTGCGCCGCCGACCTGGAGGGCCCGTTCGTCGTCGCGACCGACGCCCGCCGCAAGGAGGTCTACTGGGCGCGCTACGCCGACTCCCGCACCCGCGTCACCGACCCTGCCGTCGACCGGCCCGCCGACATCGCCGAGCAGGTGAAGGGCCTGCCCGCGGTCGGCGCGGGCGCGCTCCTCTACCCGGACACCTTCCCGCAGGCGCACGAGCCCGAGCACGTGTCCGCCGCGGCCCTGGCCCGCCTGGCCGCGGAGAAACTGGCGGCGGGCGAGGAACTGCCCGCGCCCCGGCCGCTCTACCTGCGCCGCCCCGACGCCCAGGTCCCCAAGAACTACAAGGTGGTCACCCCCAAGTGACCGAGCCCGTGACGTGTGTGCTGCGCGAGATGCGCTGGTGGGACATCGACCCCGTGCTGGAGCTGGAGCGGGATCTGTTCCCCGACGACGCCTGGTCGCGGGGCATGTTCTGGTCCGAGCTGGCCCATGCGCGCGGGCCCGAGGCCAACCGGCGGTACGTGGTCGCCGAGACCGGCTCCCGGATCGTCGGGTACGCCGGTCTGGTCGCCTCCGGCGAGCAGGCCGACGTGCAGACCATCGCCGTCGCCCGCGAGCTGTGGGGCACCGGCCTCGGCGCGCGGCTGCTCGCCGAACTGCTGCGCGCGGCGACCGCCTTCGAGTGCGCCGAGGTGATGCTGGAGTGCCGCGTCGACAACGTCCGCGCGCAGAAGCTGTACGAGCGGTTCGGTTTTGAACCCATCGGCGTGAGGCGCGGGTATTACCAGCCGGGCAACGTGGACGCCCTGGTGATGCGCCTGACCGCCCCCGAGAACTCCGTACAAGGAACCGAGATCCATGGCTGACGAACCCCTCGTTCTGGGGATCGAGACCTCCTGCGACGAGACCGGCGTCGGCCTCGTCCGGGGGACCACCCTGCTGGCCGACGCCGTCGCCTCCAGCGTCGACGAACACGCCCGCTTCGGCGGCGTCGTCCCGGAGGTCGCGAGCCGCGCCCACCTGGAGGCGATGGTCCCCACCATCGACCGCGCGCTGAAGGAGGCGGGGGTGAGCGCCCGCGACCTCGACGGCATCGCCGTCACCGCGGGTCCCGGACTCGCCGGCGCCCTGCTGGTCGGCGTCTCCGCGGCGAAGGCGTACGCGTACGCGCTCGGCAAGCCCCTCTACGGCGTGAACCACCTCGCCTCGCACATCTGCGTGGACCAGCTGGAGCACGGCCCGCTGCCCGAGCCGACGATGGCGCTGCTGGTCTCCGGCGGCCACTCCTCGCTGCTGCTGTCCTCGGACATCACCTCCGACGTCCGCCCGATGGGCGCGACCATCGACGACGCGGCCGGCGAGGCCTTCGACAAGATCGCGCGCGTGCTGAACCTCGGCTTCCCCGGCGGCCCGGTCATCGACCGGTACGCCAAGGAGGGCGACCCGAACGCGATCCCGTTCCCCCGGGGCCTGACCGGCCCGCGCGACCCGGCCTACGACTTCTCCTTCTCGGGGCTGAAGACGGCCGTGGCGCGCTGGATCGAGGCCAAGCGGGCGGCGGGGGAGGAGGTGCCGGTGCGGGACGTGGCGGCCTCCTTCCAGGAGGCGGTCGTGGACGTGCTGACCCGCAAGGCCGTCCGGGCCTGCAAGGACGAGGGCGTCGACCACCTGATGATCGGCGGCGGCGTGGCCGCCAACTCCCGGCTGCGCGCCCTGGCCCGGGAGCGCTGCGAGGCGGCCGGGATCCGGCTGCGGGTGCCGCGGCCCAAGCTGTGCACGGACAACGGCGCGATGGTCGCCGCGCTCGGCGCCGAGATGGTGGCCCGGAACCGTGCCGCGTCCGGCTGGGACCTGCCGGCGGACTCCTCGCTGCCGGTGACGGAGCCGCACGTGCCCGCCGTTCCCGCGCACGACCACGTCCACGAGGCCGGCGAGGAGAACCTCTACTCGTGACGGTCGCGTTGATGTGGGAGGCGCGGGCGGTGCCCGGGCGGGGCGGGGACCTGCTCGCCTGGGCGCGCGCCCAGGACCTGCCCCGCGAGCCGCTGCGCCGTGAGACCCTGCGCGCTCCTCAGGACCGGGTCCTCGTCATCACCTGGTGGGACGCCCCGTACGACGCCGAGCTGCCCGAGCTGCCGGAGCCGGACGGGGAGCTGGTCACGCGGGCTGTGCACCGGTGGCGGTTCGAGTCGGTGGGCGACGGCTGACCGAGAGCTCCCACGGCCTGCTGTCGACGCGGCCCCGCCACAGCAGCAGGCCGTTGCGGCGCTCCCAGTGGGCGGCGACCGCGGCCTCGCTCAGCCAGTCGAGAGCCGACCACAGGAAGATCCCCGTCGTCAATGGTTGCCACAGGGCCAGCGGTACCGCGCCCAGCACGTACCCCACGAAGAGCCGCGGGCTGAACGGCCGGTGGCGCAGGAGCCGCTCGGCGGCCCCTGGGGGGTCGATGTCCTCGACCGGTACCGCCTTCTCGAAGTTCCGTACTTCGCTGAACCACCTGAGCCTGGACGCCCTCAGCAGTGTCCACACCAGCAGGAGGGCGAGCACGCCGGCGGCGTACAGGGCCAGCCGGCCGGTGTCGGACGGCGGGGAGAAGCCGTGGAACAGCACTGATGCCGTCAGGGCGACGGCAGTGGCGGCCAGGACCGAGAAGACGGCCCGCAACTCGTGGTGCACCAGCCTGTCCATCGCCACCCCCTGAGGGTCACCCCCTGAGGGTCACCCCGCCCCCGACACCTCTGCCTCGCACCGCAGCCGCCGGTCGCCCCCGGTGACCCGGACCGGGCCCGTGAGCGTGAGGTGCGCGGTGTGGCGTACGTCCGTGCTGGACGCCGCCAAACGTAGTTCCAGGGCGCCCGGTTCGACCACCCTGCGACCTGAACGGTCGGTGAACGCCGAGAGATCGGTGTGGAACCGGAATGTCAGCCGGCTCGCCGCGCCCGGCGCCAGTTCCATGCGCTGGTAGCCGATCAGGCGCACGTCGGGCCGGGTGACGGAGGCCACCGGGTCGTGCAGGTACAGCTGGACGATCTCCGCGCCCTCGCGGTCGCCCGTGTTGCGGACGGTCACGGAGAGGTCGTACGAGCCGTCCGTGCCGATCTCCGTGCGCTCGCCGCCGGTGAAGTCCTCCCAGGCGAACGTCGTGTACGAGCGGCCGTGGCCGAAGGGGTACAGCGGGGTCGGGTCGAGGTTGCTGACCTCGCCCGCGAGGCCGAGGGGCGGCTGGAGGTACGTCCAGGGCTGGCCGCCGGGGACCCGCGGGACGCTCACCGGGAGGCGGCCGGACGGGTTCACGCGGCCCGACAGCACTCCCGCGACCGCCGGGCCGCCCTCCTCCCCGGGGAAGAAGGCCTGGACGACCGCGCCCAGGCGGCCGTCCCAGCGGCCGAGGGCGTACGGGCGGCCGGTCAGCAGGACCAGCACCACGGGGACGCCCGTCGCGACCAGCGCGTCCAGCAGCTCCCCCTGGGCGCCCGGCAGGGCGAGGTCCGTAGCGTCGCAGCCCTCGCCCGAGGTGCCGCGGCCGAACAGGCCTGCCCGGTCGCCGAGGACCGCCACGCACACGTCCGCGTCGGCGGTGCGGGCGATCGCCTCCTCGAAGCCCGCGGTGTCCGGATCCGTCACGTCGCAGCCCGGCGCGAACGTCACCTTGGCGTCGGGGAGTTCGGTGCGCAGGGCGTCGAGGACGGTCGGGATCTCGATGCCCGTCGGCACGTCCGGGTGGTGGGTGAGGACGTGGGACGGGAAGGAGTAGCAGCCCAGCATGGCCAGGGCGTCGGCCGCCCGGGGGCCGACCACCGCGATCCGGGTGTCGGGGGCGAGGGGGAGCAGGCCGTCGGGGTTGTCGAGCAGGACCACCGACTCCTCGGCCAGGCGGCGGGCCAGGATCCGGTTGCCCGTGGAGTCGAGGTCGACCGAGGCGGCCGGCTCGGGGGTCCAGTCGGGGTCGAGCAGGCCCAGTTCGCACTTCTGGAGCAGGATGCGGCGGGCCGCGCGGTCCACGAGGTCCTCGGGGATCTCGCCCGAGCGGACCGCGTCCACCAGCGGATCGCCGTAGCACTTGAGGCTCGGCAGTTCGACGTCGATGCCGGCCTCCAGGGCCGCGTGGGCCGCCTCGGCCGGGGTGCCGGCGACCCGGTGGAGGGTGTGCAGGAAGCCGATGCCGAAGTAGTCGGAGACGACCGTGCCGGTGAAGCCCCACTCCTCGCGCAGGAGCCGGGTGAGCAGCTCGGGGTCGGCGGAGGCCGGGACGCCGTCCGTCTCGGTGTACGCGGCCATCACCGAGCGGGCCCCGCCCTCGCGCAACGCCATCTCGAAAGGGGGCAGGGTGATGTCGGCGAACTCGCGGGTGCCCGCCCGTACGGGGGCGAGGTTGCGGGCGCCGGCCGAGGAGGCGTACCCGGCGAAGTGCTTGAGCGTGGCGACGACCCCGGCCGACTCCAGGCCCCGCACATAGGCCGTGCCGACCGTGCCGACCAGGTACGGGTCCTCGCCGATGGTCTCCTCCACGCGGCCCCAGCGCGGATCGCGTACGACGTCCAGGACGGGCGCGAGGCCCTGGTGGACGCCCGCCGCGCGCAGGTCGTCGCCGATGCGGCGGGCCATCTCCTCGACCAGCGGCGGGTCCCAGGTCGCACCCCAGGCCAGCGGGACCGGGTAGGCCGTGGCCTGCCAGGCGGTGAAGCCGGCCAGGCACTCCTCGTGCGCGATCGCCGGGATGCCGAAGCGGCCGGCCTCGGTGATACGGCGCTGGGCGCGGGCCAGGGCCTGCGCGCCCAGCGCCGGGTCCACGGGGGCGGTGCCGAAGGAGCGCGTGAGCTGGCCCAGGCCGCGGGTGATCAGCTCTTCCCAGTCGTGTTCCACGGCCATGTCGTGCTGATGGGGAGCGACTCCGTCACCGTCCGTCGAGGCTCCCACCCACACGCCGTACAGCTGGGCGGTCTTCTCCTCCAGGGTCATCCGGGAGAGCAGGTCGTCGACGCGGGCGGCGGCGGGCAGGGCGGGGTCACGCCAGGGCGCGGTGGTCATGAAGCTCCTGTCGGGTGGACGGACGGCCCTCTCACGAACGGTGCTGACGAGCGCGTGAGCCGTGCTGACGACCGCTTCCCGCACCCGCTTCTGCGAATGTTTCGATATGCACGTCGAATGTTCCGGGAACCTATGGCGCCGCGGAGACTTCGTCAAGAGGCCCCGCAGGGATACGATCGCCGCCATGACATCCCCGGAGCCCGTTGAAAGCCGGACGCAAACCCGGACGCAGGGGCGCACCGCGCAGACCGCGACGCTCGCCGAGATCGCCCGTGAGGCCGGCGTGTCGGCGCCGACTGTTTCGAAGGTCCTCAACGGCCGGGCCGATGTCGCCCCGGCCACCCGGGCCCGCGTCGAGGAGCTGCTGCGCGCCCACGGCTACCGGCGGCGCCGTGCGGAGGCGACCCGCTCGCCGCTGATCGACCTGGTCTTCCACGAGCTGGACAGCTCCTGGGCGATGGAGGTCATCCGGGGCGTGGAGAACGTGGCCCGGGACGCCGGGCTGAGCGTGGTGCTGTCGGAGAGCGCCGGGCGGCTCACCCCTGGCCGGACCTGGGCCGACCAGGTCGCCGCGCGCCGCCCGCACGGGGTGGTCCTGGTCCTGTCGGGGCTCGACGAGTCGCAGCGCGCGCTGCTGACCAGCCGCTCCATCCCGTTCGTGGTCATGGACCCGGCCGGCGACCCCGGGGCCGACGTGCCGTCGATCGGCGCGACCAACTGGCAGGGCGGTCTCGCGGCCACCCGGCACCTGGTCGAGCTGGGGCACCGCAGGATCGGCGCGATCAGCGGGCCGACGCAGATGATGTGCAGCCGCGCCCGGATCGACGGCTACCGGGCCGCGCTGGAGACGGCCGGGCTGCCGGTCGACCCCGCGCTGATCGCGAACGGCGACTTCCACCACGAGGCCGGCTACCGGCTGGGCCTGGAGCTGCTGCGCCGCCCGGACCGGCCGACCGCCGTCTTCGCCGGGAACGACCTCCAGGCGCTCGGGCTCTACGAGGCCGCCCGCGAGCTGGGGCTGCGCATCCCCGAGGACCTGAGCGTGGTCGGCTTCGACGACCTGCCGGTGGCGCCCTGGGTCGGACCGCCGCTGACGACCGTACGGCAGCCGCTGACGGAGATGGCCGAGGCGGCGGCCCGGCTGGTCCTGGACCTCGGGCGGGACGAGAGCGGCCCGGCGGCGACCCGGGTGGAGCTGGCGACGAGCCTGGTGGTGCGCAGCAGCACGGCGGCGCCCGCGTGAAAGGCCCGTTGCTGTATTGACGGGTGGTGCGGGCGCCTCCACACTGCACCGAAGCCAATCGGTTGCACCACCGAAACTTTCGGAGGCACCCGCAATGAGATCGCTGAGATCGGGCTTACTCACCACCCTGCTGGCCGGCGTCGTCACGGCCGGCTCCCTGCTGCTCGCCGCCCCCGCCGCGCACGCCGCCGACGCCCCGCTGCGCGACCTCGCCGACGCCAAGGGCAAGGTCATGGGCACGGCGGTCACCGGCTCCAAGCTCACCGGCACCTACGGCGAGATCGCCGGGCGCGAGTTCAACTGGCTCACCCCCGGCAACGCCATGAAGTGGGGCTCGGTGGAGCCGAGCCGGGGCAGCTACAACTGGGCCGAGGCCGACCAGATCGTGAACTTCGCCGAGGCCCACGACCAGCAGGTGCGCGGGCACACCCTGCTCTGGCACCAGCAGAATCCGGGCTGGCTGACCAACGGCAGCTGGACGCGGGACCAGCTCAGCGCCATCGTCCAGGACCACATCGCCACCGAGGTCGGCCGCTACAAGGGCCGGCTGGCCGCCTGGGACGTGGTGAACGAGCCCTTCAACGAGGACGGCACCTACCGCCCGACCCTCTTCCACACCACCCTCGGCCAGGACTACATCGCGCAGGCGCTGACCTGGGCCCGGGCCGCCGACCCGAGCGCCGAGCTGTACATCAACGACTACAACGTGGAGGGCGTCAACGCGAAGAGCACCGCCCTGTACAACCTGGTCAAGTCGTTGAAGGAGCGCGGGGTTCCGATCGACGGGGTCGGGCTCCAGGCCCATCTCATCGTCGGCCAGGTGCCCTCGACGATGCAGCAGAACATCCAGCGCTTCGCCGACCTGGGCGTGGACGTGGCGATCACGGAGCTGGACATCCGGATGCAACTCCCGGCGACGCAGGCGAAGCTGGCCCAGCAGGCCGCCGACTACAAGGCGGTCATGAACGCCTGCGTGGCGGTCGCGCGCTGTACCGGCGTCACCGTCTGGGGCTTCACCGACTCCGACTCCTGGATCCCGGACACCTTCCCCGGCCAGGGCGCGGCGACGCCGTACGACGAGAACTACGCGCCGAAACCGGCGTACCACGCCATCGCGGAGGCGCTCGGCGGGACGACGACCCCGCCGACGGGGGTCTGCACGGCGACCTACAGCGTCACCAGCCAGTGGAGCACCGGCTTCACGGGGCAGGTGCGGATCGCCTGCTCGGGGGCCTCGCTGTCGTCGTGGAAGGCGAACTGGACGTTCGGGGCCGGGCAGCGGATCACGCAGGCGTGGAACGCGAGCTGCACCCAGACCGGCGCGGCGGTCAGTTGCGCGAACGCCTCGTACAACGGGCCGGTGCCGGACGGCGGTTCGGTGACGTTCGGCTTCAACGGCTCGTGGAGCGGGAGCAACCCGGTGCCCACGGTGACCCTGGGGTGAGGCGAGGCCGGGAAGTCTGAGAATTTCCGAAGAAAATCGGCCGGGGGGCCCTGCTCGTAATAATTCGGACTTATGTTCCTGCCCGTGACGGGACTCGACGGGAACGGGACCGAGGGCAGGGAGGCGGGCCGGCGGTCGAGAGCGCTGCGGATCGCCGGCCTCGCCCTGGCGGGTGCGCTGGTGCTGGGCCTCGGGGCGGCGGGCTGGGCCTACTGGCATCTCGACAGCAACATCACCAGCGTCGACATCGACAACGCGCTGGGCGACAACCGCCCGCCCAGACCGGTGAGCACGCCGTCGCCGTCGGCAGCCCTGCCCAGCGGAGCCCTCAACATCCTGGTCCTGGGCTCGGACTCGCGCAGCGGCCGGGAGAACCAGCGGCTCGGCGGCGGCGACAGCGCCGGCGCCCGCTCCGACACGACGATGGTCGTCCACCTCGACGCCGGGCGGACCAGCGCGACGGTGGTGAGCATCCCGCGCGACACGCTGGTCACCCGCCCGTCCTGCCCGCGCCCGTCCGGCGGGTCGACGGCGGTCGCGTACAACTCGATGTTCAACAACGCGTACGCGGTGGGCGGTCCGGTCTGCGCGGTGAAGACGGTCGAGTCGATCACCGACGTCCGGATGGACCACTACATCGAGATCGACTTCTCCGGCTTCGCGAAGCTCGTGGATGCGCTCGGCGGCGTCACCGTCACCACGGACGAGGACATCGCCGACGAGGACAGCCATCTGCGGCTGAAGGCGGGCACCCACCACCTGGACGGCACCCGGGCCCTGGCCCTGGCCCGCACCCGCCACGGCATCGGCGACGGCAGCGACCTCGGTCGCATAGGGCTCCAGCAGAAGCTGGTGAAGGCCCTGCTGGACCAGATCGCCTCCCAGGACCTGCTCACCGACCCGGCGAAGCTGTACCGGGTCGCGGACGCGGTCACCGCCGGCCTCACCACCGACACGGGCCTGGACTCCCTGAGCGAGCTGACCCGGCTCGGCCAGAGCCTTGAGGGCCTGTCGGCGAGCGGCGTACGGACGGTGACGATGCCGGTGGTGCGGGCGCCGTCGGACCCCAACCGGGTGGTGGCCGACGAGCCGGAGGCCCGGGAGCTGTGGGAGTCACTGCGCTGACCTGCACGGACGAGGCCCGGAAAAAATCTCGGAGAAAATCCGGCGAGGGTGTCGATCCCGGCGTCTCCCGATCGACGCAGGGGTGAGAGCGAGGAACGGCCTCGCCCCACAGAGCCCCGAGGAGTCACCATGCCGCGCTTTCTCACCCTGATCCGCATCGACGAGAAGAACGCCCCCGCCGAGGGCCCGAGCCCCGAGCTCCAGGAGCGGATGGGCAAGCTGCTGGAGGAGATCACCAAGGCCGGGGTCATGCTGGACACGGCCGGGCTCACGCCGACGTCGGACGGCACCCGGGTGACCTGGGAGGGCGGGGAGCTGTCCGTCACCGACGGGCCGTTCACCGAGACCAAGGAGGTCATCGGCGGTTACTCGATCAGCCAGTGCAAGGACAAGGCCGAGGCGGTCGAGTGGACCAAGCGGTTCCTGTCCCTGCACGAGGACTACTGGACGATCACCGCCGAGGTCCGGCAGATCGCCGAGGGCTGACCGGTCCGCCTTGGCCGGGAGGCGCCACGGGTGTCTGATGGTGGGCTGTGACCCCGCAGCCCACCGCCGACCCGAGCGGCACCACCGCCGACCCGAGCGGCACCAGCACAGCCATCGAAACGGTCTTCCGCATCGAGTCGCCCCGCATCATCGCCGGCGTCGCCCGGGTCGTCCGGGACGTCGGCATCGCCGAGGAACTCGCGCAGGACGCGCTGGTCGCCGCGCTGGAGCAGTGGCCGCGGGACGGCGTGCCCGACAACCCGGGCGCCTGGCTCATGGCCACCGCCCGCAACCGCGGCGTCGACCTGGTCCGCCGCCGGGAGAACTACGCCCGCAAGCTGGCGGAGATCGGCCGGGACCTGTCGACGGTGTCTCCACCGGAGGAGCCCGCCGACCCGGACGACTTCGACGACGACCTGCTCCGCCTGGTCTTCACCGCCTGCCACCCGGTGCTGTCCACCGAGGCCCGCACCGCCCTCGCCCTGCGTCTCCTCGGCGGTCTGACCACGGCCGAGATCGCCCGCGCGTTCCTGGTCCCCGAGCCGACCGTCGCCCAGCGCATCGTCCGCGCGAAGCGCACCCTGGCCGCGAAGAACATCGCCTTCGAGGTGCCCTACGGCCCCGACCGCGAGGCCCGTCTCGGCTCGGTCCTCGACGTCATCTACCTCGTCTTCAACGAGGGTTACGCCGCCACGGCCGGCGACGACTGGCTCCGCCCGGGCCTGTGCGAGGACGCCCTGCGGCTGGCCCGGGTGCTCTCCGCGCTCATGCCGAAGGAACCGGAGGTGCACGGCCTGACCGCGCTCCTGGAGTTCCAGGCGTCCCGGACGGCGGCTCGCACGGGCCCTTCCGGCGAACCGGTCCTCCTCAAGGACCAGAACCGCGCCCGCTGGAACCGCATGCTCATCGCCCGCGGCATCGCCGCGCTGGGCAGGGCCGAGGCCACCTCCTCCGGCGCCCCGGGCCCGTACCTCCTCCAGGCCGCCATCGCCGCCTGCCACGCGCACGCGTACACGTACGAGGAGACCGACTGGCCCCGCATCGCCACCCTCTACGCCCTCCTGGCCGCCCGCTCCCCGTCCCCGGTCGTGGAACTGAACCGCGCGGTGGCCGTCTCGATGGCCGAGGGCCCGGGCCCGGCCCTGGCCATCGTCGACTCCCTGGCCGACGACCCCGCCCTGCGCGACTACCACCTGCTCCCCAGCGTGCGCGGCGACCTCCTCTCCCGCCTCGGCCGTACGACGGAGGCCCGCGCGGAGTTCGAGCGGGCGGCTTCGCTGACGCGCAACGAGAGGGAGCGGGAGCTGCTGCTGGGGCGGGCGGCCAAGGAGACCTGAACGTCAGGCGGGGTGGCCGAGCAGCATCGCCGGTGCCCCCGCCACCCGGGTCAGGAACACCGTCGCCGCGTTCGGGCCCTGCGGCTTGACCTTCCTGCGGAGGTCCTCCGGCTCGACCGCCGAGCCGCGCTTCTTCACCGTCAGCGTGCCGACCTCGCGCTCCCGCAGCAGGGCCTTCAGCTTCTTGACGTTGAAGGGGAGGTGGTCGGTGATCTCGTAGGCCGTGGCGTACGGGGTCGGGCGCAGCGCGTCGGCCGTGACGTACGCGATGGTCGCGTCGAGCAGGCCGCCGTCGACCTGGTCGGCGACCTCCGAGACCAGATGGGCGCGGATGACGGCGCCGTCGGGCTCGTAGAGGTAGCGGCCGGGCGGGCGGACCGGGGGATCGGGCAGGGCACGGGAGAGCAGAGTGCGGGGGCCCGGCAGCAGGGTGGCCCGTACCGCCCCCGGCTCGGTGCCGAACCACAGCACCGCCTCCTTCACGTCCCCGCCGTCGGAGATCCACTCGGCCTCGGCGTCCTCGGGGACCGCCTCGTGCGGAATGCCGGGGGCGATCTTCAGCGCGGCGGTGCGGGAGGCCCGGCGGGCGGCGGACACCGCCCAGGACAGGGGCGGTGAGTAGGCCTCGGGGTCGAAGATCCGGCCGCGGCCGCCGCGCCGGGCCGGGTCGACGAAGACGGCGTCATAGCCGGCCGTGTCCACGTCCGTGACGTCCGCCTCCCGCACCTCGATCAGGTCGGCCAGGCCCAGCTCGTCGGTGTTGGCCCGCGCCGCGGCGGCCGTCAGCGGGTCCCGGTCCACGGCCAGCACCCGGATCCCGGCGCGGGCCAGCGCGATCGCGTCGCCGCCGATGCCGCAGCACAGGTCGGCGACCGAGGCCACGCCCAGCTCCGCCATCCGCCGGGCCCGGTAGGCGGCCACGCTCGCCCGGGTCGACTGCTCCACCCCGTGCGGCGTGAAGAACATCCGCCCCGCGTCCTCGGCCCCGAACTTCACCGCCGCCCGCTGCCGCAGCCGCGCCTGGCCGAGCGCCGCCGACACCAGCTCGGCCGGATGCTCGCGGCGCAGCCGGGTCGCGACGGCCAGTTCCCGCGCCGGGTCGGTGTCGCGCACCTCGTCGAGGAGGGCGCGGCCTTCTGGGGTGAGGAGAGGGGCGAGGTCGTTCACCGGTTCATTGTCGGCCACGGCGGCAGGAGGCGGGTGTGTGGGCCAGTCGGTGGATGGTGGGCCGTCGGCCGCGGTGTCGGGGCGGGTTCACCCGGGTCGGCTGCGAGGATCCGGCACCATGCGAGCAGTCGTACAAAATGACAAAAGCCGGGCATTTGGCCGTGCGCGGGTCGGCCTCGCCGTGCTCGCCCTCGCCGCCATCGCCTCGGGCTGCGCGCAGGGCGGCAGCGACCAGGTCACCCCGGCCGGCGGCCAGCAGCCCCTCGACGCGCCCCCGGCCCGCGCGCTCGAGTCCTACGCCTCCAAACTGCGCGCCGCGCACGCCGCCCGGGGCGCCGCCGCGCACCGCTGGGACCTGAAGAGGGCCCCGCTGCCCGCCCCGCCGGCCCCCGAGGAGAAGCCCAGGATCAGGACCCGCGAGGGCTTCGAGGTGAAGGGCCACGAGGAGTCGGACCTCCCGCCCGTCTTCACCAGGATCCCCACCCGGGACAAGGTCGTCTTCCTCACCATCGACGACGGCGCCGAGAAGGACCGGGCGTTCCTGCGGATGATGAGCGACCTGGACGTCCCGTACACCGCGTTCCTCAGCGGCTACCTGGTGAAGGACGACCCCCGCTACTTCCGGAAGATGCAGGCCAGGGGCGTGGTGCTGAACAACCACACCCTCCACCACCCCTATCTGCCGGGCCTGTCGTACCGCGCGCAGAAACGCGAGATCTGCGGCATGCAGCGCTACATCCTGAAGCGCTTCGGCAAGCGCCCCACCCTCTTCCGCCCGCCCTACGGCAGCTACAACCGGGCGACCCTGCGCGCCGCCAAGGCCTGCGGCATCGAGTACGTCCCGCTCTGGAACGAGGAGGTCTTCGCCGACCGCTGGGAGTACCGCGAGGCGGACCGGAAGCTGCGCCCGGGCGACATCGTCCTCACCCACTTCCGGGGCCCCGCCCAGTGGAAGGGCACGATGCCGGACATGATCCGCCGCTTCCTGAACAAGGTCACGGCCGAGGGGTACGCGGTGGGGCGGCTGGAGGACTACCTGTGAGGCGGCGACCGGCGGCCGCCGTGCTGTGCGCGGGCGCGGTCCTGCTGGTCGGCTGCGCGGGCGCCGCGGGGGAGCGGCCGGGAACCGCCGACGGCCGCGCCCAGTCCCCGACGCACGCGGCGAGCCACGCCCACCCCCTCCCGCCCGTCGTCGACCACGTCCCCACCCGCGACCCGGTCGTCTTCCTCACCTACGACGACGGCGCCGAGCGCGACCCCCGCTTCGTCGGCCTCGTCCGCGCCCGGCGGCTCCCGGTCAGCATGTTCCTCACGGACAGCGTCGTGGGGCCCGGCTACGGCCACTTCGCCCGGCTGCGCGCGGTCGGCGCGTCCATCCAGAACCACACCCTCGACCACCCCGCCCTGCGCGGCCTGCCCTACGCCGGCCAGCGCGCCGAGATCTGCGGCCAGCAGCACAAACTCCGCTCCCGCTTCGGCATCCGCCCCCGCCTCTTCCGCCCGCCCTACGGCACCTACGACACGACGACCCTGCGCGCCGCGGCCGACTGCGGCATCACGGCGGTCGTGCTCTGGCGGGCGTCCCTGGGCGCCGAGGGCGAACTGACGTACACCAGGGACGGGCCCGGCCTGCGCCCCGGCGACATCGTCTCCGTGCCCTCGGGCGACGCGTCCCTGACCCTGACCGAACGGACGCTGCGACTGCTGCGGGAGATCGAGGGGAAGGGCCTGCGGGTGGGGCGGCTGGAGGACTACCTGTGAGGGTCCGGACGGCCCCGCGCGGCAACCTGCCTGGCCGACGCGCCGCCCGCAATTAGCAGTCCGCTTGACCGAGTGCTAATCGCGGTCATAGTCTCGGCTCTGGCACTCGACGAAGGAGAGTGCCAACACAGCGACGGGCAGGTCCGGCACCCGCGACGACGGATCGACCTGGTCGCCACCTCAGACAGTTAACCCCGTGAGATCTCCGAAGGGGGAGGTCGGATCGTGACGACCACCAGCTCCAAGGTTGCCATCAAGCCGCTCGAGGACCGCATCGTGGTCCAGCCGCTCGACGCCGAGCAGACCACCGCCTCTGGCCTGGTCATCCCGGACACCGCCAAGGAGAAGCCCCAGGAGGGCGTCGTCCTGGCCGTGGGCCCGGGCCGCTTCGAGGACGGCAACCGTCTTCCGCTCGACGTCTCCGTCGGCGACGTCGTGCTCTACAGCAAGTACGGCGGCACCGAGGTGAAGTACAACGGCGAGGAGTACCTCGTCCTCTCGGCCCGCGACGTGCTCGCGATCATCGAGAAGTAATTCACCCCAAGCACGCTGCTTTGAACTGCGCCCCTGGCCCCCGCGATCGATAAGAAGCCGGGCGCCCGGGGCGCAGTGCCGTTACCCCAGATTCCGGAAGAGGGCTCACGCTCCCATGGCGAAGATCCTGAAGTTCGACGAGGACGCCCGTCGCGCCCTCGAGCGCGGCGTCAACAAGCTTGCCGACACGGTCAAGGTGACGATCGGCCCCAAGGGCCGCAACGTCGTCATCGACAAGAAGTTCGGCGCCCCCACCATCACCAACGACGGTGTCACGATCGCCCGCGAGGTCGAGATCGAGGACCCGTACGAGAACCTCGGTGCCCAGCTGGTCAAGGAGGTGGCGACCAAGACCAACGACATCGCGGGTGACGGTACGACCACCGCGACCGTGCTCGCCCAGGCGCTCGTGCGCGAGGGCCTGAAGAACGTCGCCGCCGGTGCCTCCCCGGCCGCCCTGAAGAAGGGCATCGACGCCGCCGTCGCCGCGGTCTCCGAGGACCTGCTCGCCTCGGCCCGCCCGATCGACGAGAAGTCCGACATCGCCGCCGTCGCCGCGCTGTCCGCCCAGGACCAGCAGGTCGGCGAGCTCATCGCCGAGGCGATGGACAAGGTCGGCAAGGACGGTGTCATCACCGTCGAGGAGTCCAACACCTTCGGTCTGGAGCTGGACTTCACCGAGGGCATGGCCTTCGACAAGGGCTACCTGTCGCCGTACTTCGTGACGGACCAGGAGCGCATGGAAGCCGTCCTGGACGACCCCTACATCCTCATCACGCAGGGCAAGATCTCCGCCATCGCGGACCTCCTGCCGCTGCTGGAGAAGGTCATCCAGTCCAACTCCTCCAAGCCGCTGCTGATCATCGCCGAGGACGTCGAGGGCGAGGCCCTGTCGACCCTGGTCGTGAACAAGATCCGCGGCACCTTCAACGCCGTCGCCGTGAAGGCCCCCGGCTTCGGCGACCGCCGCAAGGCGATGCTGCAGGACATGGCCGTCCTCACCGGCGCCACGGTCGTCTCCGAGGAGGTCGGCCTCAAGCTCGACCAGGTCGGCCTGGACGTCCTCGGCTCCGCCCGCCGCGTCACCGTCACCAAGGACGACACCACGCTCGTCGACGGCGCCGGCAAGAAGGACGACGTGCAGGGCCGCGTCGCCCAGATCAAGGCCGAGATCGAGACCACGGACTCCGACTGGGACCGCGAGAAGCTCCAGGAGCGCCTCGCGAAGCTGGCCGGCGGCGTGTGCGTCATCCGCGTGGGTGCCGCCACCGAGGTCGAGCTCAAGGAGCGCAAGCACCGTCTGGAGGACGCCATCTCCGCGACCCGCGCCGCGGTCGAGGAGGGCATCGTCTCCGGTGGTGGCTCGGCTCTGGTCCACGCCGCGAAGGTCCTGGAGGGCAACCTCGACAAGACCGGCGACGAGGCCACCGGTGTCGCGGTCGTCCGCCGCGCGGTCGTCGAGCCGCTGCGCTGGATCGCCGAGAACGCCGGCCTCGAGGGCTACGTCATCACCTCGAAGGTCGCCGAGCTCGACAAGGGCCAGGGCTTCAACGCCGCCACCGGCGAGTACGGCGACCTGATCAAGGCCGGTGTCATCGACCCGGTCAAGGTCACCCGCTCCGCCCTGGAGAACGCCGCCTCCATCGCCTCCCTGCTCCTCACGACCGAGACCCTGGTCGTCGAGAAGAAGGAAGAGGAGGAGCCGGCCGCCGCGGGCCACGGCCACGGCCACGCCCACTGAGGCACCGACCTCGTGGCAGAAGCCCCCGTACCGCCTCGGCGGCACGGGGGCTTCTCCCGCTTCACCTCAGGTACCTGCGCGCCTCACAGCTCCAGCGGGTCCAGCGCCCCGAGCTGCTGCATCAGCCCCAGCCGGTCGTACTGCCACCAGCCCTCGGCGATCTTCCCGTCCGGGGTGCAGCGGTGGATCGTCGTCCCGGTCATGGTGACGTCCTTCCCGGTCGGCGGGATCCCGAGAAACTCGCCCTTGTGGTGCCCCCGCCAGGTCCACCGGGTGCACACCCGGTCACCCTGCGCCAGCTGGTCCTCGATCGTGAACGAGAAGTCGAACCCGCCCCGCCAGACCTCCACCTCGCGCCGCACCGCGTCCAGCCCGATGACGTCCTGCACATTGGCGGGATCGTGGTCGTGGTAGTCCTCGACGAACACGTCGTTGAACGGCGGCGCGTCGCCCCGGCCGGGCGCCAGCTCGAAGAACCTGCGCGCGGTGGCCGCGTTCAGCTGCTCGTCGCGCACCACGTCCAGATCCGTGAAGGTCGGCGTCTCGTCGCAGAGCGCCACCATCTCCTGGAAGATCCGGTCGGTCTCCGGGAGCCCCGAGTTCCGCATCGCCTCCTCGTACGACGGGAACTCCACGATCTCGACGATGTGCGACGCGTCGGCCCGGTCCTTCGCCACCACACTGTGCGTCGCGGTCCGCTTCCCCCGGGTCTGCTCGACCCACTGGTCCATCAGCCGGTTCATCTCGTCGAGCCGGCTGGTCCTGCATTCAATGAGCTGTACGAACGTCATGGCCTCGCCTCCGGCCCCCCTGGGTCCGGCTGAACAGCTCCATCATCCCAAGCGGGGCGCGTGGGTGCCTCTCGGCCCTTTGGCATCATGACGGCATGCGGTGGTGGGGGAAGCGGGCGGGGCGGTCGGTGGCCGCGGGGCGGGACGTGGGGGTGGCCGTCACCGGCGACCACAACCGCCTCTTCTTCACCCGGCAGGTGCGCTCGGCGTACTGGGAGCAGGTCCGCAGGATCGCCCCCGGCGAACTCGTCGGCCGCGAGCGGGAACTCGCCGAGCTGTCCGCCTTCTGCACGGCCGACTCCGGCCCCCCGTACGCCTGGTGGCGTGCGGAGGCGTGGGCGGGCAAGACCGCGCTGCTGTCGTGGTTCGCCCTGCACCCTCCGCAGGGCGTGCGGATCGTCCCGTTCTTCATCACGGCCCGCCTGGGCGCCCAGAACGACGTCGTGGCGTATGTGGACGTCGTACTCGAACAGCTGGCGGAGCTGTCCGGCGAGGCCCTGCCCGCCCACCTGACCGTGGCGACCCGCGAGGCCCATCTCCTGTACCTGTACGGTGCCGCCGCCCGCGCCTGCGCCGAGCGCGGTGAACGCCTGGTCCTGCTGGTGGACGGCCTGGACGAGGACCGCGGCGTCACGACCGGCCCGGACGCCCACAGCATCGCGAGTCTGCTGCCCATCCGCCCGGAGGCGGGGATGCGGGTCCTGGTCGCGGGGCGGCTCAATCCGCCGCTGCCCGGTGACGTACCCGAGGACCATCCGCTCCGCGATCCCGCGATCGTACGGACGTTGGCGCCGTCCCCGTACGCCCGTGCGATCCGCGCGGAGGCCGAACGGGAGCTGAAGCGGCTGATCGAGGCGGGCGGCCTGGAGCACGACCTGCTGGGCCTGGTGGCGGTGGCGGGCGGCGGCCTGACGGCCGAGGACCTGGCAGCCCTGACCGGAGCGGTTCCGTACCGGGTGCGGGATGTCCTGAGCACCCGGGCGGGGCGGACCTTCGGCCTGCGGGTCGACGTCTACCTGCTCGGGCACGAGGAGCTGCAGGCCCAGGCGGAGGAGATGCTCGGCACGTCCGAGATGGACCACTACCGCGCGAAGCTGCACGCCTGGGCGGAGGAGTGGCGTGAGCGCGACTGGCCGGAGGAGACCCCCGAGTATCTGCTGCGGGGGTACTTCCGGATGCTCCGGTCCACCGGTGACCTGGAGCGGATGCTCCGGTGCGGGGCGGACACCCGACGCCAGGAGCGCATGCTGGCCCTCACCGGCAGTGACGCGTCCGCCGTGAACGAGATCCACCTCGCCGAGGACCTGATCATCGAGCGCGGTGCGCGACGGCCGCTCGACTCACTGCGCCTGGCGATCCACCGGGAACGGCTGGTCGACCGCAGCGCGGGCGCCCCGGACTCCCTGCCGCACGCCTGGGCCCTGGCCGGGCGGACCGGCCGGGCCGTCGCACTGGCCCGCAGCCTCCCGAACGGCCATCGCCGGGGCATCGGCCTGGCCGCCGTCGCCGACGTGCTGCTGGAACAGGGCGACCGTGACGGGGCGCTGGACCTGCTCGTCGAGGCGGCGGAGGCCGTGCGCCAGGGTGAGGGACAGAGCCGGGACGACCTGGCGCGCTGCGCGGTGGCGGGCCTCTTCGCCCGGGCCGGGCAGTTCGACCGGGCGGCAGCGCTGGCGCGGACGGTCAGCACCCTGTACCTCGATGTCCATACGTACGTTCAGGTCGGCAAGGCCTGCCTCGCGGCCCAGCGGTGGGATCTCGCACAGGAGTTGGTCGACGGCGCACCGAACCTGGCGTGCCGCACCGGTATGGAGGACGCGGTGTTGTCGGCCCACGCGGCGGCAGGCCGGCACGCCGAGGCGGAGGCGATGGCGAGAGCGATCGAACCGGAAGCCCGCGCCGCCGCACTGATCACGGTGGCCTCCGCACTGCGCGAGTCCGGGCAGCACCGACGCGCCGATGCCCTCTGCGCCGAGGCCGAGACGTGGGCGCGGGACCGTGCGGAGGCCGACGAGGTCGTGGGCCTCCTGGCCGGGGCCGGCGAGTTCGACCGGGCCGAGGGGGTCCTGGCCGGCCTGCACGGCAAGGCGGACCACGAGGAGGCCGCGGCGGAGTTGACCAGGCGGCTGGCGCGGGCCGGAGAGCTCGACCGAGCCGAGGCACTGCTCGGCATACTTGCCCCTCGCGCACACCACCACACGCTGTGGGAAGTGGCAGAGGCCCGGGCGAGAGCCGGGCGCTACGCGCAGGCCGAGGCCCTGGCCCGGCAGATCCCTGCCGCGGATGTCGCGTCGGCGGCGCTGTGCTCGATCGTGCGCGTCATGGCGGACGGGGGCGAGGTCGAGCGGGCCGAATCGCTGGCACGCACCCTCGGCCCGCGGACGGAGGGCCCGTCAGCCCTCTACGAGGTCGTCGAATCTCTGGCGCAGTCCGGAGACCCGGACCGGGCCCGGAGTCTCGCCGATTCCCTGGCCCACCCGGTGGAGCACACCCATGCGTCTCTCGAGGTGGCTGCCGCACTGGCGCGGGCAGGACGGCGCGACGAGGCCGCGCGGATCCTGCTGGCCGTCGAGAGCCGGACGCGCGTGCTCCATCCGCTGACGGCCGCCCGGAAACTCGGCGTCGCCGCCACGGCGCTGGCCGAAGCGGGGCACCGGGAAGCGGCGCTCTCGGTGCTCGACGGGACCGGGACGCTGGTCGCGGACCGCCGGAGCGAGCCCCACACCACTCCAGGGGAGTACATCTGGTCCCTGCGGGCGCTGGTCGCCGCCCGCACGGCCACCGGACAGCTGGACCGGGCGGAGACGTTGGCCGGGTGGGCACCTGACGACTACGAGCGGCGACACCTCCTGGCCCCGGTGGTGCAGGGCTGGGCCAGGTCCGGTGAGGTGGCCCGGGCGGTAGCGGTGATGACGGCCGAGGACGAGGCGGACTCCGCACTCGCGGGCATCCTGTCGCCGCTGGTCGTGCCGTTCGCCTGCGGTCTGGCCGAAGCCGGCGACGTGGAAGCGGCCGAGGCCCAGGTGCGCAAGGGCGCCGCGCTCGGGGCCCGTGCATCGGCGCTCTGCTCGCTCGCCGTGACGCTGACCGAAACGGGTCGCACCGACAGGGCGCGGCGCATCGTCGACGAAGTGATCGCGATGGAGGGCGAGTACGACCAACCGTCCACGATGGAGCTGAGCGCTCTGGTCCGGGCCCTGGCCGCGGCGGGCGAGGGCGAGGCCGCCCGGGCCGCGCTCGACGCCATGCCGCCACCGGACCGGCCGAGCGGGTCCGCGTGGTACATCGGGGCCACAGCCGTGGCCGAGGCCCTGACCGCCCTCGGGCACCACGAGCGTGCCATGGAAACGCTGCGCACCATCGAGGACCCGTACGACCGCGCGCAAGGGACGCTCGCCGTGGTCGAGGTGCTGGCCGAGACGGGAGAGTGCGCCCGCGCCGAGGAACTCGCGGGGACGCTCTCCGTTCCGGCGATGGTGTCCAGGGCCTGGGCGCGCATCGCGGCCGCGACGACCGACGGCGAACGGGCCCGACGGCTCGCCGCCCTGGCCCTTCAGGGCGGCGAGTGGGTGTCGGCCCTGCCCGCCCTTCTCCGACAGGCACCGGACGTGGTTCCGCTCGTGGTGGAGGCGGCCGACGCGATGAAGTCCGCCTGCGGGCAGCACCCCGGGGCGCCTATTGCGGCCCGTACTTCCGCCCCGTCTTGGACGACACAGCCCCCAGCACCCCCCGCGGCACCAGCTTCGCCGCCCCCATCAGCGCCTTGTACCGCGGGTCCGGGATCGACACCGTCTTCCCCCGGGCCAGATCGCTGAGCGCCGCCGCCACCAGCTTGTCCGCGTCGAGCCACATCCAGCTTGGGATGTTGTCCGTGCCCATGCCGGCCCGCTCGTGGAACTCCGTGCGGACGAAACCGGGGCAGAGCGCCATCAGCCGTACGCCACTGCCGGCCAGGTCGCGCGCCGCGCCCTGCGTGAACTGCACGACCCAGGCCTTGGACGCGCCGTAGGTGCCGCGGGGGAGGAAGGCGGCCACCGACGCGACGTTGACGACGCCGCCCCGGCCGCGCTCCCGCATGGCCTCGGCCGCCGCGGACGTCAGCCGCAGCACCGCCTCGCAGTGCACCTTCAGCATGGTCAGCTCGTCGGCCATGGGGACGTCGAGGTAGCGGCCCTTGTTGCCGAAGCCGGCGTTGTTGATCAGGAGGTCGACGGGGTTCCTGCGGTCGCCCAGGCGGTCGGCCACCGCCTCGATGCCCTTGTCCCCGGCCAGGTCGGCCGTCAGCACCTCCGCCTCGATGCCGTGCCGGTCGTGCAGCTCGGTCGCCTGTTCCCGCAGCCGCTTGGTGTCGCGGGCGACCAGCACCAGGTTGTGCCCGTCGGCCGCCAGTCGCCGCGCGAACGCGGCCCCGATGCCTGCCGTCGATCCCGTAATCAGAGCCGTTGTCATGGCAGAAGCGTAGTGACCTGGACCGCGCACCTCCGCTTCCCCGTGGGGCCGTCCGTGGTGAAGGGTCGGTGGAGACGGGCGTGGTGAGCCGCGGTCAGTCCCCGTACTTCTCCTCGTACTCCCGCGCCGTCCTCAGCAGTTCCGGGTGCAGCGCCTCGCCCGCCGCCAGCAGCCGCGGCAGCAGCGTCCGCTCGGTCGTCACCGCGCGGAACTGCAGGGCCACCGTCACGTCGTGGTCCGGCCGGTGCACGATCTCGACCGGGTCGCCCGCGCGGATCTCGCCGGGCTCGATCACCCGCAGATACGCCCCGGGCGCGCCCCGCTGCGTGAACCGCTTCACCCAGCCCTTCTCGCCCAGATGGCCCTGGAACGTGCGGCACGGGATCCGCCCGGAGGTGACCTCCAGCACCACCTCGGGCCCGATGCGCCAGCGCTCGCCGATCAGCGCGCCGGACACGTCGAGGCCCGCCGTCGTGAGGTTCTCGCCGAACGCGCCGTCGGCCAGGGTCCGGCCCAGCTCGCGCTCCCACTCGTCCAGGTCCTCGCGCGCCATCGCGTACACCGCCTGGTCGTTGCCGCCGTGGTGCTCCAGCTTGCACACCGCGTCCCCGGCCAGCCCGCTGCCGCCGACGCCCTTGGGCCCGGGCGCCGACACCCGCACCGGCCCCGCCACCGGCTGCTTGTCGATCCCGGTCACACCCTCCGGGTTGTCCGTGTACGGCACAGCCTCGGCACGGCCCAGATTCACAGACAGAAGCTTCATGCCCGCACGGTAAGCGACCGCCCCTCAAAGCGTCGACGCATTATTCAGTACGCCGTCAAAGGGTCACTTATCCTCAAAGGGTGATCGAAGCTCGTCATCTCCGCGTCCTGCGCGCCGTCGCGGCCACCGGCTCCTTCTCCGCCGCGGGCCGCGAACTGGGCTGCACGCAGCCCGCCGTCAGCCAGCAGATGAAGGCCCTGGAAACGTCCGTCGGCACCCCCCTGCTGATCCGCACCGGACGCGAGATGCGCCTGACCCAGGCCGGTGAGGCCCTGGTGCGGCACGCCGCCGGGATCCTCGCCGGGCTCACGGCCGCGGAGGAGGAGGTCGCCGCCATCGCCGGGCTGCGCGCGGGCCGGGTCCGGCTCGTCTCCTTCCCCAGCGGCAGCTCCACCCTCGTGCCCACGGCCCTCGCCGCACTGCGCGCGGCCCACCCCGGCACCCGGGTCTCCCTGGAGGAGGCCGAGCCCCCCGCCTCCGTCGGTCTGCTGCGCGAGGGCGACTGCGACGTGGCGCTCGCCTTCCGCTACGAGGGAGCGGCGGGCGCCGGGGAGTGGGACGACCTCGTCGTACGGCCCCTGCTGACGGACCGGCTCGTCGCGCTCGTGCCGGAACGGCACCGGCTCGCGGGCGCGGAGTCCGTCGCCATCGGCGAGCTGGCCGAGGAGTCGTGGATCGCGGGCTGCCCGCGCTGCCGGGGCCACTTGGTCGAGGTGTGCGCGGCGGCCGGCTTCACCCCGCGCATCGACTTCGCCACGGACGACTACCCGGCCGTCGTCGGCCTGGTCGGGGCCGGACTGGGCGTGGCCGTACTGCCCCAGCTGGCCGTCGAGTCGGTACGGCCCCGGGGAGCGCGCACCGTGACGCTGGAGCCGGCGGTGCGGCGGGAGATCGTCGCGCTCACCCTGCCCGACCTCGCGCAGGTCCCGGCGGTGTCGGCGACGCTCGACCAGCTGGCCCGGGCCGCCCACCGCTAGCAACGGCTCACCCGCGCCAAAAACCAACGGCACGCGTGCGCGTGCCTCTTCGCAGAAACGTTCCTTCAGTTGTTCGAGGCGGCGTGCCCGCCCGATGCCGATGCCGACACCAGCCGGTTGCGCGCCCGCCCCATCAGCTCTTCGCGCTCGTCCTCGGTCAGTCCGCCCCACACGCCGTACGGCTCGCGCACCGCCAGCGCGTGGGCAGCGCACTCGGCACGCACCGGGCACCTCATGCAGACCTCTTTGGCCGAGTTCTCGCGAGCGCTCCGAGCCGCCCCGCGCTCGCCCTCCGGATGGAAGAAGAGCGAGCTGTCCACCCCGCGACAGGCAGCCAGCAGCTGCCAGTCCCACAGGTCCGCGTTCGGTCCGGGAAGGCGGGAGAAATCTGCCATTACGTGACCCCTTGTAGCCGTTCTTGGCGGATCCGGTGTCCAAGACCGTACAACTACGATCTAAGGAGATGAAAATATGACTCATTGCGAATCTAGCTCCAGACACTGCCAAAGCGGAAGAAATGGGTCTGAATGGGGCATAGGTTGTGATGAAAGTTCGAGGGTCTGTTGCGCATATCTGCACCGTGTCCGTGCCCTCACGTAGAGTGCCGAAGATGGCAGCCGGCCCCGTAACTCTTTCGAGTGACCGTCGTTGAGAGTGCGAGGCGGTTGAAGGAACAAGCGCTCGGGCGGGCGTCCGAGACGGTCGACCGCACAGGTGACGATTTCGTACCAGCCTGGAGGCTCAAGGTGACGCGCATCAGCTGCGGAGGGCGGCCATGACTTCCGTCCTCGTCTGCGACGACTCCCCGCTTGCCCGAGAGGCGCTCCGCCGCGCGGTCGCGACCGTGCCCGGTGTCGAGCGCGTGACGACGGCGGCCAACGGCGAGGAAGTCCTCCGCCGCTGGGGGGCCGACCGCTCGGACCTGATTCTGATGGACGTACGCATGCCCGGCCTGGGCGGCGTCGAGACGGTCCGGCGGCTGCTGTCCGCCGACCCCGGTGCGCGCATCATCATGCTCACCGTCGCCGAGGACCTGGACGGTGTGGCGCTCGCCGTCGCCGCCGGTGCCCGCGGCTATCTGCACAAGGACGCCTCCCGCGCGGAACTGCGCGCGACGGTGACCCAGGCCCTGGCCGACCCGACCTGGCGGCTCGCCCCGCGCCGGCTGCGCTCCGCCGAGATGGGCGCCGCGCCCACGCTCACGGCGCGTGAGATCCAGGTCCTCGAAGGCATGAGCCACGGCCGCTCGAACGCGGAGATCGGCCGTGAGCTGTTCCTCTCCGAGGACACCGTCAAGACGCACGCCCGGCGCCTGTTCAAGAAGCTCGGCGCCTCGGACCGGGCCCATGCCGTGGCGCTCGGCTTCCGGTGGGGTCTGGTGCGCTAGGGCCTGTCGTTTGGATCAGGCCGCAGGAAACTGACGGCATCTTGTCAGGGCCGGCTTCGACGCGCGGCATCCTCCGGCGCGGGCCGGAGAGCGGGGGCACGCGGATGCCCCCGCGCGAGCCCTGCACGCGCGTGCGGAAGCCGGCGGCCGACGACGCCGCCGGAGGAGATCTGTCCCTGCCCGAGCGAGGTCGAGAGCTCGGGAGGGCGCAGGCGAGGCCCCGCGTCCCCGGGATGATCCGAACGGCAGGCCCCAGGGGCGACCGCGCAGGTCGTGGCGGTCGCGGTGAGGGCACGGAAAGCCAGGTGGGCGGGGGTGGACCGGGGGTCTGCCGGGTGCCCGCTGCTCGTTTCGCCGCGGATGCCGCATCCTTGAGGGTGTGGAGTTCCTCGGGGACGAGTCGGTCGAGCGGAAGGGGAGGGCGCAGGGGATGAGTTCCGGCGCACCTGCTCATAACGCTTCGGTGCACAACAACGGGCGCGGAGCCACGGACCCGGCGGCCGCAAGGCACCATGGACCGATGCGCGACGACGAGGCGGTCAATGCCCAAGGGGCGATCGGCGCGCTCGTCCACCGCGCCGTCGACGGGGACGAGCAGGCCACGCACGATCTGCTCGCCCATGTCCACCCCCTGGCGCTGCGCTACTGCCGCACCCGCCTGTCCCGCCTCCCGGGCGACGCCCGGCACTTCGTGGAGGACCTCGCCCAGGAGGTCTGCGTGGCGGTGCTCCTCGCACTGCCCCGCTACCGGGACACCGGGCGCCCCTTCGAGGCGTTCGTCTTCGCCATCGCCGCCCACAAGGTCGCCGACCTCCAGCGCGCGGCGATGCGCCACCCCGGCTCGACGGCCGTCCCGTCCGACGAGATGCCCGAGCGCCCGGACGACTCCCTGGGGCCGGAGGAGCGCGCCCTGCTCAGCAGCGACGCGGAATGGGCCAAGAAGCTCCTGGCCAACCTCCCCGAGAACCAGCGGGAGCTGTTGCTGCTGCGCATCGCGGTGGGGCTCACGGCCGAGGAGACGGGCCAGATGTTGGGAATGTCACCCGGCGCGGTCCGGGTGGCGCAGCACAGGGCGCTGAGCCGGCTGCGGGCGCTGGCCGAGCAGTAGCCCCTTCATTGAACAGGCGGTGCGCCGCTTCCGTACGAACATACGAAGCCCGGTGCGGGCAGGAACCGTGGAATGAGACAGCTGTCCTTCCCGTTAGCATGGACATCCGCACCGATCAAGGCCATTTGGGGAAGGTGTCATGACTGCAAACGTCGACGGAGTGCCCGGTAAATTCGCGACACTCGGGCTGACCTACGACGACGTGCTGCTGCTGCCGGGCGCATCCGAGGTGCTCCCGAACGCGGTCGACACCTCGTCCCGCATCTCCCGCAACGTCCGGGTCAACATCCCCCTGCTGTCCGCCGCCATGGACAAGGTCACCGAGTCCCGCATGGCGATCGCGATGGCCCGGCTGGGCGGGGTCGGTGTGCTGCACCGCAACCTCTCCGTCGAGGACCAGGTCAACCAGGTCGACCTGGTGAAGCGGTCCGAGTCCGGCATGGTCACCGACCCGATCACGGTGCACCCCGAGGCGACGCTCGCCGAGGCCGACGCGCTGTGCGCCAAGTTCCGCATCAGCGGCGTCCCCGTCACCGACCCGGCCGGCAAGCTGCTGGGCATCGTCACCAACCGGGACATGGCCTTCGAGACGGACCGCACCCGTCAGGTGCGCGAGGTCATGACCCCGATGCCGCTGGTCACCGGCAAGGTCGGCATCTCCGGCGTCGAGGCCATGGAGCTGCTGCGCAAGCACAAGATCGAGAAGCTGCCGCTGGTCGACGACGCGGGTGTCCTCAAGGGCCTCATCACGGTCAAGGACTTCGTCAAGGCCGAGAAGTACCCGAACGCCGCGAAGGACGCCGAGGGCCGCCTCCTCGTCGGTGCCGCCGTGGGCGCCAGCCCCGAGGCGCTGGAGCGCGCGCAGGCCCTGGCCGCGGCCGGTGTGGACTTCCTGGTCGTCGACACCTCGCACGGCCACAACAGCAACGCCCTCAGCTGGATGTCGAAGATCAAGTCCAGCGTCTCCGTCGACGTGATCGGCGGCAACGTCGCCACGCGTGACGGCGCCCAGGCGCTCATCGACGCCGGTGTCGACGGCATCAAGGTGGGCGTGGGCCCGGGCTCCATCTGCACCACCCGCGTGGTCGCCGGCATCGGCGTCCCGCAGGTCACCGCCATCTACGAGGCCTCCCTCGCGGCCCGTCCGGCGGGCATCCCGCTGATCGGAGACGGCGGCCTGCAGTACTCCGGCGACATCGGCAAGGCGCTCGCCGCCGGCGCCGACACGGTGATGCTGGGCAGCCTCCTCGCGGGCTGCGAGGAGTCGCCGGGCGAGCTGATGTTCATCAACGGCAAGCAGTTCAAGTCGTACCGCGGCATGGGGTCCCTGGGCGCCATGCAGTCCCGCGGCCAGGGCAGGTCGTACTCCAAGGACCGCTACTTCCAGGCGGAGGTCTCCTCCGACGACAAGCTCGTGCCCGAGGGCGTCGAGGGCCAGGTGCCCTACCGGGGCCCGCTGGCCAACGTGCTGCACCAGCTCGTCGGCGGTCTGCGCCAGACCATGGGCTACGTGGGCGCCGCGACGATCGGCGAGATGGAGTCCAAGGGCCGCTTCGTCCGGATCACCTCCGCGGGCCTCAAGGAGAGCCACCCGCACGACATCCAGATGACGGTCGAGGCGCCGAACTACAGCAACAAGTGACGCGCACGCGCGCGTGAGGCTCGGCCGAGGGCGGTCCCGGAAGCACAGGGGCCGCCCTTGTCGTACCCGTCGGCGATACTGGAAGACGCTGAAACGCATCAGGGAAAGGCCACAGACGTGACTGAGATCGAGATCGGGCGCGGCAAGCGCGGCCGCCGGGCGTACGCCTTCGACGACATCGCCGTCGTCCCCAGCCGCCGTACGCGGGACCCGAAGGAGGTCTCGATCGCCTGGCAGATCGACGCCTACCGCTTCGAGCTGCCGTTCCTGGCCGCCCCCATGGACTCGGTCGTCTCCCCGGCCACCGCGATCCGCATCGGCGAGCTCGGCGGCCTCGGCGTGCTGAACCTCGAGGGCCTGTGGACGCGGTACGAGGACCCGCAGCCGCTGCTCGACGAGATCGCCGAGCTGCCCGCCGAGGCGGCGACCCGGCGCCTCCAGGAGATCTACGCGGCTCCCATCAAGGAGGAGCTGATCGGGCAGCGCATCAAGGAGGTGCGCGACTCGGGCGTCGTCACGGCCGCCGCGCTCTCCCCGCAGCGCACGGCCCAGTTCTCCAAGGCCGTCGTCGACGCGGGCGTGGACATCTTCGTCATCCGCGGTACGACGGTCTCCGCGGAGCACGTCTCCGGCTCGCACGAACCGCTGAACCTGAAGCAGTTCATCTACGAACTCGACGTCCCGGTGATCGTCGGCGGCTGCGCCACGTACACCGCCGCCCTGCACCTGATGCGCACGGGCGCGGCCGGCGTCCTGGTCGGCTTCGGCGGCGGCG
The DNA here is from genome assembly GCF_014651035.1 of Streptomyces lomondensis. GTDB lineage: Bacteria > Actinomycetota > Actinomycetes > Streptomycetales > Streptomycetaceae > Streptomyces > Streptomyces lomondensis. The sequence continues at coordinate 557,410 of NZ_BMWC01000002.1, read as the reverse complement.
CCGCGCACACCACGCGCAACGTGCTCGGCATCCAGGTCCCCATGGCGACGGCGGTCGCCGACGTGGCCGCGGCCCGCCGTGACTACATGGACGAGTCGGGCGGCCGGTACGTGCACGTGATCGCGGACGGCGGTGTCGGCTGGTCCGGCGACCTGCCCAAGGCGATCGCCTGCGGCGCGGACGCGGTGATGATGGGCTCCCCGCTGGCCCGTGCGACCGACGGTCCGGGCAAGGGCCACCACTGGGGCATGGAGGCCGTGAACGAGGAGCTGCCCCGCGGCAAGAAGGTCGCCCTCGGCACGGTCGGCACGCTGGAGGAGATCCTCACCGGCCCGTCCCACACGCCCGACGGCTCGATGAACCTCTTCGGCGCACTGCGGCGGGCCATGGCCACGACCGGCTACAGCGAGCTGAAGGAGTTCCAGCGGGTCGAGGTGACGGTGGCGGACTCGCAGCACCGGCGGTAGTCCGCTTCAGGACTGACAAGGGCCTGGTCACTCGCCGGAGTGGCCGGGCCCTTTCGCATGCCCAACTGGCTTGCACGGGGCGCGTGTTGCCGTAGGGGGGCGCACGGTTGCTTTTGGGCCGGTTGGCCCCGGTGAGGGCGGTTTCGAGGCGCTAGTGTCCGTGATCGGCGCCCCAGGTTCTTCTGGGTGCCCCCTTCCAAGGAACACGGTTCCGGACCCCGGCCCTCGGGGCCCGGCCCGAATCCGACGTGCTGTCTACCGGGTCAATGGGCAGCGTCGTGGAAGGGGGCGCCCATGGGACGCCACCGCAAGCCCACCCGCTGGGATCGACTCCGTCTTCGGATGGTGCAGTGCCGGAGGAGGTGGATCTTGCGGCTTTTCGGATGGTGAGCGGCCGCCCCCACGAAGCCTAGGGGCGGACACTCCGTGATCCATCCAGGAGCCTGCCGCAGCGACCACTGCGGTGGGCTCCACCTTGTTTCGGATGGTGAGCGTCCGCCCCCACGAGAACTAGGGGCGGACACTCCGTGATCCATCCAGGAACCTGCCGCAGTACCCCCTGCGGTGGGCTCCACCTTGTTTCCGTAAGGTACCCGCGCCGTGCGCCGCATGCCACCAGTCCTCAGGCTTCATGCACCCCGCACGCCCCCTTTCACAACCGATGCGCCGCCCCCATCGGCGCTGCCCCCCGCGTGTCCAGCAGGAGCTGGGCCTTCACCGACAGGCCCTGGAGGTCGTACGTGCGGTGCTGCTGGAGCAGGATGGTCAGGTCCGCGTCGGCCGCCGCCTCGTAGAGGGAGTCCGCGCGGGGGATCGGGCGGTCGAGGACGCTCCAGGCGGGGACGTGGGGGTCGTGGTAGCTGACCGAGGCGCCCAGTTCCATCAGGCGCAGGGCGATCTCCTGGGCCGGGGTGCCCTGGAGGTCGGCGAGGTCGGGCTTGTAGGTGACGCCGAGGAGCAGCACGCGTGCGCCTCGGGCCGATTTGCCGTGTTCGTTGAGGAGCGTGGCGGCGCGCTGGACGACGTAGCCGGGCATGCGGCTGTTGACCTGCTGCGCCAGCTCCACCATGCGCAGGCCGCGGCCGCCGTGGGCGGTCAGGTCCTGGGGGACCGAGTGCCCGCCCACGCCCGGGCCCGGGCGGAAGGCCTGGAAGCCGAACGGCTTGGTCTCCGCGCAGCGGATGACGTCCCACAGGTCGACGCCGAGATCGTGGCAGAGGACCGCCATCTCGTTGACGAGGGCGATGTTCACATGCCGGTAGTTGGTCTCCAGCAGCTGCACGGTCTCCGCCTCGCGGGGTCCACGCGCGCGTACCACCTTGTCGGTCAGCCGTCCGTAGAAGGCGGCGGCCGACTCAGTGCAGGCCGGGGTGAGACCGCCGATGACCTTGGGGGTGGTGGCGGGCGTGACGTCACGGTTGCCGGGGTCGACACGGCTGGGGGAGTACGCGAGGTGGAAGTCGCGGCCCGCGCGCAGGCCGGAGCCCTCTTCGAGGAGCGGACGGAGGAATTCCTCTGTCGTCCCCGGGTACACAGGTGACTCAAGGATCACGGTGGTGTGGGGGCGCAGATGGGCGGCCAGGGTGCGGGCGGCGGCCTCCAGCTGGCCCAGGTCGAGCCCGCCGTCCGCACCCGGCGGGGTCGGCGCGCAGAGGACCGCCGTGCGCACACGGCCCAGCTCGGCCGGGTCGGTGGTCGGCCGGAAGCCCCCCGAGAGCATCCGGCGCAGTTCGGCGGGGCTGAGGGAGCCGGCCTCGGGGCCGGTCCGGTAGCCGATGGTGGGGACGCCGGCGGCGACGGCGGCCTGGGCCAGGGGCAGGCCGTACGGGCCGAGTCCGATGACGGCGAGATCTGCGGGCATGGCGTGGCCGTCCTTCCCGATAGCCGAAGTGGGACAGGTGCGCAAGCCCTGTGGACAGGACGGGCGAGCGCAATGTCAGACTAGGAGTAAATATGACCGATATGCGGGATTGCTCGGCCGAGTTTCGGTGAGTGTTCCGTGCGCGTTGTCCACAGGCTCATGGCCCGTGGTGGCTGAAGTCGGGCAACCCGGTCAGAATTTGGGCAGGGGGGAACGGACGGGGCTGCGCCCGACGGGTGCGGTCGGCACGACCGAAGAGCGGGAGGCAGCGGTGAGGACAGCGACACTCGGACCGGCGCAGCGCGCCGAGTCACTCGCAGCGATGGCCGAGCGCGAGCTGGACGTGCTGGTCGTGGGCGCAGGCGTGGTCGGTGCGGGCACCGCGCTCGACGCCGTGACCAGAGGCCTGTCCACGGGCCTGGTCGAGGCGCGCGACTGGGCGTCCGGTACCTCCAGCCGGTCCAGCAAGCTGATCCACGGCGGGCTGCGCTATCTGGAGATGCTCGACTTCGCGCTCGTCCGCGAGGCCCTGAAGGAGCGCGGCCTGCTGCTGGAGCGGCTCGCCCCGCATCTGGTGAAGCCGGTGCCGTTCCTGTACCCGTTGCAGCACAAGGGCTGGGAGCGGCTGTACGCCGGGTCGGGCGTCGCGATGTACGACGCCATGTCCATGGCCCGGGGCCACGGCCGGGGGCTGCCGATGCACCGTCACCTGACGCGCAATCACGCCCTGCGGGTGGCCCCCTGTCTGAAGAAGGACGCGCTGGTCGGTGCGTTGCAGTACTACGACGCCCAGATGGACGACGCCCGGTACGTGGCGACGCTGGTGCGCACGGCGGTGGCCTACGGCGCGAAAGCCGCCAACCGTGCGCGGGTCACGGGCTTCCTGCGCGAGGGAGAGCGGGTCGTCGGCGCGAAGGTGCAGGACGTCGAGGGCGGCGGCGAGTACGAGATCCGCGCCAAGCAGGTCGTCAACGCCACCGGCGTGTGGACGGACGACACGCAGGCGATGGTCGGCGAGCGCGGCCAGTTCCACGTCCGGGCGTCCAAGGGCATCCATCTGGTCGTGCCGCGCGACCGGATCCACTCCACGACCGGGCTGATCCTGCGCACGGAGAAGTCCGTGCTGTTCGTCATCCCCTGGGGCCGGCACTGGATCGTCGGCACCACGGACACCGACTGGGACCTCGACAAGGCCCACCCGGCCGCGTCCAGCGCGGACATCGACTACCTCCTGGAGCATGTGAACTCGGTCCTCGCGGTGCCGCTCACCAGGGACGACGTCCAGGGTGTGTACGCGGGCCTGCGGCCCCTGCTCGCGGGCGAGTCGGAAGCCACCAGCAAGCTGTCGCGCGAGCACACCGTGGCGCATCCGGTGCCCGGGCTGGTCGTCGTGGCGGGCGGCAAGTACACCACCTACCGGGTCATGGCCAAGGACGCCGTGGACGCGGCGGTGCACGGCCTCGACATGCGGGTCGCCGAGTGCGTCACCGAGGACGTGCCGCTGCTGGGCGCCGAGGGCTACCGGGCGCTGTGGAACGCGCGGGCGCGGATCGCCGCCCGGACCGGACTCCATGTGGTGCGGGTGGAGCACCTGCTGAACCGGTACGGGGCGATGGCCGAGGAACTTCTCGACCTCATCGCCGAGGACCCGTCCCTGGGCGAGCCCCTGCCGGCGGCCGACGACTACCTGCGCGCCGAGATCGTGTACGCGGCCTCGCACGAGGGGGCGCGGCATCTGGACGACGTGCTGACCCGGCGGACGCGCATCTCCATCGAGACCTTCGACCGGGGCACGCGCAGCGCGCGGGACGCCGCCGAGCTGATGGCGCCGGTGCTCGGCTGGGACAAGGACCAGATCGAGCGCGAGGTGCAGCACTACGAGAAGCGGGTGGAGGCCGAGCGGGAGTCCCAGCGGCAGCCGGACGACCTGACGGCGGACGCGGCGCGGCTGGGGGCGCCGGACATCGTGCCGTTGTAGGCGGCTGTTCCCGCGAACCGGGCGACGCTCCCGACATCACCCGAACGAGTGTCGGGGACCGGGATCTTCGTTCGGAACCCGGTCGTTCTACGAGGTGCGGGGGCAGAACTCGGCCGTGAGCACCGCGGGTTCCAGGCCGGGATCCGCGATCGCGTCCGTGTTCACGCGGAAGGTGAGGACACGCCGGCCGTCGACGGTGGCCGCGCTGCGCACATAGCTGCCGGCTATGTGCCCTTGTGCCCCCACACCGTGGTGCCGCACGGAAGCCTCTCGGGAAACAGCCCCATGCCGTACGCGCCGTGTGCGGCACGGGTGTCGAGCATTTCGCGCAGCCAGTGCGGGGGCAGCAGCCGGCCGCCGAGCAGGGCCGCGTAGAAGCGGTCCAGGTCGGCGAGCGTGGTCACCAACTCGCCCGCGGCGCCGGCCACCCGCGGGTCGAGATCGGTGACGTCGGTTCCGTCGGCGGCGTAGGCGTGGCCGTGCGGAGAGGGCAGCGAGGAGCGGGATCCGGGGAAGGAGGTGCCCGTCAGGCGCAGGGGAGTGATGATGCGGCGCTCGGCCTCGGCGGCGTACGAGTGGCCGGTGACCTGCTCGATGACCAGGCCGAGCAGGACGTAGTTGGTGTTCGAGTAGGAGAAGCGGCCGCGTGCGGCCGGAGGGTGGGTGAGTGCGATGCGCAGGGCCTGACGGGGTGTGACGGGCGTGGTGCCGCCGGTGGCCGCGGTGAAGTCGTACAGGCCGCTGGTGTGGGTGAGCAGGGAACGCAGGGTCAGCGCGCGGCCGTCGTTGCCCGCTCCCCGCACCAGGCCGGGCAGGTGCTGCTCCACGGTGTCGGACAGCGCCAGCCGGTGCTCGGCGGCCAGTTGCAGCACGACCGTGGCGATGAACGTCTTCGTGATGCTGCCGGCGCGGAAATGGTCCGACCGGGCGATTCCCCGCCCGGCGTGGGCGTAGTGGGTGGTGGCTCCCTCCTGGGCCAGCAGGGCCGCGGCGGGGGCTCTGCCCCGGGTCACCAGCAGCGGCAGCACGGTGTCCGTGGGCGGCGCCGAGAGGGCCGACGAGTCGGCCGGGGGCAGCACGAGGAGGGCGAGGGACACAGTCAGCACCAGCAAGGTCCGAAGCGGCGGCATACGGGCTCCTCCCTGGTCAGGGCCCATCATGCAAGGCAGTGCGTGGTGGGCCGCAGCCGGGTCGGAGGGGGCCGGGCCCGCGGGCGTTCGCCAGGGGGCCCCTGGGCGCTGGGCACTTGTCGGGTGAGAGACAATGGAGGCTCTGTCAGGGCGGGTTGTATGAGGGGACGCATGTCGGAGGCGGAGCGGGCGGGCACATCTCGTCAGGACACTCGTCAGGACAACAGGGAGCGTCTCCTCGCGGGGCGTTACCGGCTGGGCGAAGTGCTCGGCCGCGGGGGCATGGGCACGGTCTGGCGGGCCCAGGACGAGACCCTCGGCCGGACGGTCGCCGTCAAGGAGCTGCGATTCCCGTCGAACATCGACGAGGACGAGAAGCGGCGGCTGATCACGCGGACGCTGCGCGAGGCCAAGGCGATCGCGCGGATCCGCAACAACAGCGCGGTGACGGTCTTCGACGTGGTCCAGGAGGACGACCGGCCCTGGATCGTGATGGAGCTCGTCGAGGGCAAGTCGCTCGCCGAGGTCATCCGGGAGGACGGCCTCCTCGAACCGAAGCGCGCCGCCGAGGTCGGGCTCGCCGTCCTGGACGTGCTGCGCTCCGCGCACCGCGAGGGCATCCTGCACCGCGACGTGAAGCCGTCCAACGTGCTGATCGCCGAGGACGGCCGGGTCGTGCTCACCGACTTCGGCATCGCCCAGGTCGAGGGCGACCCGTCCATCACCTCGACCGGCATGCTCGTCGGCGCGCCCTCCTACATCTCCCCGGAGCGGGCGCGCGGGCACAAGCCGGGTCCGGCGGCCGACCTGTGGTCGCTCGGCGGGCTGCTGTACGCGGCGGTGGAGGGCTCGCCGCCGTACGACAAGGGGTCGGCCATAGCGACCCTCACGGCCGTGATGACCGAGCCGCTGGAGGAGCCGAAGAACGCGGGCCCGCTGAAGGACGTCATCCACGGGCTGCTCACCAAGGACCCGGCCAAGCGGCTCGACGACGCGGGTGCCCGGGCGCTGCTGAACGCGGTCATCCGCGCGCCCGAGGTGTCCGAGCCGGAGCCGCTGGACGCGACGAAGGTCGTGCCGCTGCCGGCGCAGCCGGACGGCCCGTCGGGCAAGAAGGGCTCGGCGGGTTCCGGGGGCAAGCGGGGCGAGGAGGCCGGGGAGCGGTTGCGCGGGGCGCTGCGTTCCGTGCGCAAGGCCGCGGCGGGGACGGCCGCCGCCTCCACCGAGTCCGAGGCGGGCACGGCCTCTTCCGGCTCGGACGGCAAGGCGGGCCGGAGCGGGACCGTGAGTGCGTCGAAGGCGAAGCCGGGTTCGGCGGTGGCGTCGGGGGCGGCGGCCGGGGCCGGTGAGCGGGGTGCGCAGGGCGCCAAGGCCAAGTCGAGCGGCGGGAGTTCCGGGTGGCCCGTGGTGCCGCCGCCGGGTACGCAGGGCGCCAAGCCCCAGTCGGGCGGCGGGAGTTCGGGGTGGCCCGTGATGACGCCGCCGGACCTGCCGCCCCGGCCCGTACCGAGGGCGCCGCTCACCGACGTGGTGCCGCGGCGGACCCTGATGATCATCGCGGTGGTCGTGGCGCTCGCCGTGATCGGCACCGTGCTGGCCATAGCGCTCAGCGGGGACGACAAGGGCTCGAAGGGAGCGGCCGGCGGGAGTGGCGGCAAGACCGTCGCCACCGCGTCGGACAGCGCCGACACCAAGGGCGACGAGACGGGTGGCACGCGGACGGACGGTACGGCGACCCGTCCCGCGTCCTCGGGGGCCGCCTCCTCGAACAGCACGCCGAGCGGCTCGTCCGGCGCCCGCGCGGGGTCGGACGGCTCTGACGGTGAGGGCACCTCGCAGGTGTCGACCCATCAGGGGAACCAGGGGTACTCGATCGGGCTGCCGAAGGGGTGGAAGTACCGCTCCACGAGTGCGGCGGGCGACCGGTTCACCGGGCCCGACGGGCAGAAGCTGCTCATCGCCTGGACGTCCACGCCCAAGGGCGACCCGGTGGCGGACTGGAAGAGCCAGGAGCGCTACATGAAGCGCGCCCAGTACAAGAGGATCCGAATAGAGCAGGTGGACTACCGCGGCTGGAACACGGCCGACTGGGAGTTCACCTACGTGGAGAGCGGCACCAAGTACCGGACCATCGACCGCGGATTCGTCGTCGACGACCGGCAGGGGTACGCGCTGATGTACACGGCGAAGGCGGCCGACTGGAACGGCGAGCCGCGCAAGGGGACTTGGCGGACGCTGACGAAGACCTTCGAACCCAAGTCCTGAGCATGAGCGGCCCCGGGTTTGGGGAGTGAGATCTGGCATCCCCACGATGTGAGTTGCCTGCGGCACGTATCGTAAATGTTTGCGGACCGTGCGCAGCCGGAACGGACCGTGGGGCGAACGGATGTGACCGACCAGGCTGCCGGGGGAGGCAACGTGGACGACTATGCGGGACGGGTACTCGCCGACCGCTACCGCCTGCCGCTGCCGCCGTCCGACGAGTACGAACTCACCGAGACCCGGGCCTTCGACACCTACAGCGGACAGGAAGTCCTGGTCAGGCAGGTGCCGTTGCCCGAGGTGGTCGAGGCGGAGGTCCTCGACGCGGAGGGGCTGCCCGACGGCTTCACGGCACGAGAGGGCGGCGCGCGGCGGCCCGGCGTGCGGCCGGGCACCCGGCGGCCCACGGATCCGGTCGTGCGACGCGCGGTCGAGGCCGCGCAGTCCGCAGCGGCCATCCCCGACCATCCCCGGCTCGACCAGGTCTTCGACGTGTTCGCCGAGGGCGGTTCGCTGTGGATCGTCAGTGAGCTGGTGGCCGCGCGTCCGCTGGCGGCGCTGCTCGCCGAGAAGCCGCTGACGCCGTACCGGGCGGCCGAGGTGGCCTCCGATGTCCTGATGGCGCTGCGGGTGCTGCACGCCCATGGCTGGGTGCACCGGAACATCACCGCGCGGACGGTGCTCGTCTGCGACGACGGCCGGGTGATGCTGACCGGTCTGGCGGTGGGCGCGGCGGAGGAGGCGCTGTGCGGGTACGACCCGGTTCCGCCTCCGGCCTTCGAGGAGTCCGAACAGGGGCCGGGCCAGGCGGGTGGTCCGGGGCAGGCCGGTGGTTCCGCCGGGCCGGTCAATGGCGTGGGCGGCCCGCCCGGCGTCGGTGGGCCCGGTGGCGCGGGTGATCCCGAGGCCGCGCGGCGGGCCGCCATAGAGGCGCGGGAGGCCAGGGGCCTGCCGGCGACCGGAGCCGACACGGGCGGGGGCCCGGCCGTGCCGGCGCGGCGGAGCGTGGACGACAGCGAGGACCCGCGGGCCGCGCGCGCCGGGGCGATCGCCGCCTACCGGGCGGGCGCCCGGGCCGCCGCCCGGGTCCAGGAGACGCAGCAGAACGGCCGGGCGGCGCTGCCCGGTGCCCGCCCTGCCCCGGACGGCAACGGCTCGGCGCAGTCGCCGTACATCCCCGGGCAGGGCGCGGCGCCCGGTGCGGCCCCGCCGGGGCGGATAGCCGACCCCTACGGCGTGGGCGGCACCCCCCGGACGACCGCCTGGCACGGCGCCACGCCCCGCGGCGGAACCGGCGAGGCGCCCGCGCCGCAGGGCCAGGAGCAAGCGGCTCTCCCCCCGGCCTCCGACACCTCCGCGGCCACGCGGTGGGACGACCTGGTCGCCCACACCCCCGCACCCCGGCGCGGTCCGGCCACGGCCCTGGCCGCCGAGCGGGCCCGGCAGGCGCGCATGGCGGTCGTCGGGCCCGTGACCGAGCGCTGGGCGCCGGAGCAGGCCGGACCCGTCCACGAGAACTGGCAGCTGGCCGCGCCGATCGGCCCCGCGACCGACCTGTGGGCGCTCGGCGCGCTGCTCTTCAGGGCCGTACAGGGGCATGCGCCCTACCCGGAGGAGTCGACGGCCGAGCTGGTGCAGATGGTGTGCGCGGAACCGCCCGCGTACGCCGAGGAGTGCGGGCCGCTCCGGCCGGTCGTGGAGTCGCTGCTGCGGCAGGACCCCACCGAGCGCCTGGACTTCGAGGAGCTGCGCGGCTGGCTGCGCTCGCTGGTGCGCTCGGCGCCGGAGCCGGAGGCCGGGGTGCACGTGGTCCCGGCCCCGCCCGCCGACGCCAGCCGGCTGCCCGTCGTACGCCGCCGGGGCGAGCTGGTGCGCCGGCGGCGGGCCGGGCTGCCCGCGCACCACGGGCGGCACAAGCGGGCCAAGGAGTCCCGGTCGCCGCACCGCCTCGGGCGCACCCTGCTCCTGCTGGTCCTGCTCGCGATGGCCGCCGCGGTCGCCTATGCCGTGCTCTTCATGCCCAAGTCGGACGCCGGCGGCGCGCAGGGCGCGGACCGCACCGGTGCCGCCGGTGAGGTGAGCCAAGTCCCCGAGCCGGATGCCAGCAGCGAGCCCCGGACCGACCAGACGTCGCCCGAGCCGGAGAAGAGCCCGTCGGCGTCGGCCGGTTCCAGCGAGACGCAGACCACCGGCCCCGAGGTCGCCGACGGCTTCACCCTGCGCAAGGACTCGGCCGGCTTCCAGGTCGCCGTGGCCCAGGGCTGGGAGCGCACCCCGCGCAACGGCAGCGGGCAGGTCGTCTACTCCAAGGGCGACTTCGAGCTCATCGTCGTACCGGGCCGGGACAGCGCGTCGGAGTACGGCAGTGACCCGATGGCCTACCAGCGAGAAGTCGAGCGCGAGTTGCAGCCGTACCGCGACTCCAGCTGGGCCACCTCCACCGGCCTGAAGACGATCGAGGTGGGCGGGCGGACCATGGCCGAGGGGCAGTTCACCTGGACCGGCGAGGACGGGGGCGAGCTGTATGTGCGCAATCTCGCGATGCTGGTCGACGGGCGGTACCACGTGGTCCAGGTGCGCGGCCCGGAGGCGGAGCGGGACGAGGTGACACGGCTGTTCGAGCAGGCGGCGGCGACGTACCGGGCGACGAAATGATCTTCTGACCTGGCTGCCGTACGCTGGAGTTCACCTCCCGGCTCCCTCCTGTCCCGGACGGCGACAACCGTCACAGTGCGGTCACCGTGGCACCCCGCTTGTTCCCTGGGCAAGGGCGGGTCCTTACGCTGACCCTGTCAAGACCATTGCGGGGCAACGTGAATCAGATGCAGGGCCTGCTCGTCGCGGGCCGCTACCGGCTGGCCGACTCCATCGGCAGTGGCGGCATGGGCCGAGTATGGCGTGCGCATGACGAGGTGCTGCACCGGTCCGTGGCCATCAAGGAGTTGACGGCCGCCCTCTACGTCTCCGAGAGCGAGCAGGCCATCCTGCTGGCGCGGACGCGGGCGGAGGCCAGGGCCGCCGCGCGGATCAGCCACACCGCGGTCGTCACCGTGCATGACGTGCTGGAGCACGACGGCCGCCCGTGGATCGTGATGGAGCTGGTCGAGGGCCGCTCGTTGGCCGACGCGGTCAAGGAGGAGGGGCGTGTCGAGCCGCGCGAGGCGGCGCGCATCGGCCTCTGGGTGCTGCGGGCCCTGCGCGCCGCGCACACCGCCGGCGTCCTGCACCGCGACGTCAAGCCGGGCAACGTCCTCCTCGGCCGCGACGGACGCGTCCTGCTCACCGACTTCGGCATCGCCCAGATCGAGGGCGACACCACCATCACGCGCACCGGCGAGGTCGTCGGCTCGGTCGACTACCTCGCTCCCGAGCGCGTGCGCGGCCACGACCCCGGCCCGTCCTCCGACCTGTGGGCCCTCGGCGCGACGCTCTACACGGCCGTGGAGGGCCGGTCGCCGTTCCGCCGCACCACGCCCCTGACGACCATGCAGGCGGTGGTCGAGGAGGAGGCCGCCGAGTTCCGGCACGCCGGGCCGCTCGCGCCCGTCATCACCGCCCTGCTACGCAAGGATCCGGCCACCCGGCCCGACGCCTCCGAGGCCGAACAGATGCTGGCCGAGGCGGCGGAGGGACGGCGGCCGAGCGGGGCGCAGGCGTATGTGCCGACGCAGTACGGGGGGACGCGGCCGTACCAGGAGGCCCACAGCGGGACAGGCCCGGCCGGAACGGGCTCGGTCGGCACAGGCCCGGCCGGTACGGGTCCGGTCGGCACCCCCTCGGCGTCGCACACCCGGACGCCGCTCCCGCCGCTCGCCCGGACCCCGGCCATCGGCACCCCGGCTTCCGGGACGCCCGCGGCCGGTACCCCCGCGGCAGGCACTCCGACGGGCCGTCCCACCATGCTCGGCCGGACGGCGACCGGGCCCCGGCAGTCCGGTTCGGGGCGGCGCGGCCGGCTGCGCACGCTCGCCCTCGTCGTCGCGCTCGCGGCGATCATCGGCGGGGGCACGGCCGTGGCGCTCCAGCAGTGGAACGACAACCGGCAGACGCCGGGCGCCGCATCCGGCTCGACCACGCCCAAGAGCACGGAAGTGCCCGGCGGTTCGGTGCCCGACGGCTGGACCCGCCGCGACGACCCCGCGGGTTTCAGCCTCTACCTGCCCAAGGGCTGGAAGCGCCAGCTCTACGGCCCGCAGGGCGAGCTCAAGCAGATCGACTACACGCCCGACGGGGGCCGGCACTTCGTCCGGATAGCCGTCGACACCTCCCCGGACTTCGCCGACCCGTACGCCCACCAGCTCGACCTGGAGCAGCAGCTCCAGCGGCTGGTCGACTACAAGCGCCTCACGCTGAAGCGCAACGTCTACCGCGACCGGAACGGCGCGCTGTGGGAGTACACCTGGACCGCGCAGGCGAAGGACACCAAGTTCCCCGGCCCGCGCCGCGCCATCGAGGAGACGTACGTCGCCCGCGACGGCACCGAGTACGCGCTCTACATGTCCGCGCCCGCGTCGGACTGGGCGACGGCGCGCAAGCAGTTCACCTCGCTGCTCCAGGGCTGGCAGGAAAAGACCTCCTCCTGACGCGCAGGACCGCGGAGGTACCGCGGAGGTACCGCGGAGGGGTTTCTGACATGGGGGCCGTCTGTTTCGGCCACCCGCAGGTCGCGCCCCGGAGCGGTTCCGTCCGGTGGGGCATGATGGCCGCATGGGGACCGAGGGGCACAACAGGCGTGTCATCGCGGGCCGTTACCGGCTCGAGGAGAGGCTCGGGCGCGGTGGCATGGGCGTGGTCTGGCGGGCGACCGACCAGCTGCTCGGCCGGGGCGTGGCCGTCAAGGAACTCCCCTACGACGAGACCCTCTCCGCGGCGGACGCGCGCCGCCGGCGGGACCGTACGCTGCGCGAGGCCCGGGCGGTGGCCCAGCTGAGCCATCCACACATCATCGTCGTCCACGACGTCGTCGAGCACGACGAACGCCCGTACATCGTCATGGAGTTGATCGAGGGCGGCTCGCTCGCCGACCGGCTCGCCGGCCAGGGCCCGGTCGACGCCGACGAGGCAGCGCGCATCGGCATCGCCCTGCTCGGCGCGCTGCGTGCCGCGCACGCGTCCGGGGTCCTGCACCGCGACCTCAAACCGGACAACGTGCTGCTGGAGGCCGGCACCGACCGGGTCGTCCTCACCGACTTCGGCATCGCCCAGGTGCAGGGCGCCCCCACGCTCACCGAGAGCGGCTCCTTCGTCGGCTCGCCCGAGTACACCGCGCCCGAGCGGATGTCCGGGGTCAGGACCGGGCCCGAGTCCGACCTCTGGTCGCTGGGCGCGCTGCTGTGCGCGGCCCTCAGCGGGGAGTCGCCGTTCCACCGCGACTCGTTGGGCGGCATCCTGCACGCGGTGGTCGTCGGCGACATCCAGCCGCCCGCGCAGGCCGGGCCGCTCCTGCCCGTCGTGCGCGGCCTGCTCGAACGCGATCCGGACCGGCGGCTGGACGCGGACCGGGCGGAGCGGATGCTGCGGGCCTTCCGCGACACGGGACGTACGCCGCAGTCACCGCCGCCCGGGTACGCGCCGACGGTGCGGGACGCACCGCGCAGGCCCCTCGGACCGCCGCAGGACATGGCCGAGGGGCAGCCGCCCGTGCCCCCGGAGGACACGCCCGGACCGGACCGGCAGGAGGAACCGTTCCTCCGGCAGCCCACGCGGCGCGTGCTCGTGGCCGCGCTGCTGGTCGCCGCGATGGCGGGGGCGGGGGTGTCCGCGGCGGCGCTGCTCATGGGGGAGGGCGACGGGGACGGCGGTCCCGCGCCGACGAGTTCGGCACCCGGCACGCCCACGACCCGGCCCGCCTCTCCGAGCACTCCCGTGGCCACCCCCACCCCCTAGCCGGTCGAGCCCCGTACCGCCACAAAGGGGAGATAGGCCCCCGCCCGAAGTCACGGGTCTGTGACCGGCTCGCGTCCGTGGTGGATACGGAAGCGCTCGGCGCGATAGGGATGAGCCCATGAGCAACAACGGGGGAGCCCGATCCGGGGCCGACGAGCCCACGAGTTTTGTTCTGCAACCGCCGAATCCACCGGAACCGGTACCCGGTAATCCGTACGCGACGCCCACCCAGGTCGTGCCGCCCCGGTCGGCGGCAGCCGCCGAGGAACCCGGTGCCGGGCGGCTCATCGCCGGGCGGTACCGGCTGATCGCCAGGCTCGGGCACGGCGGCATGGGCACGGTGTGGCGGGCCAAGGACGAGACGGTGGACCGGGAGGTCGCCGTCAAGGAGCCCCGCGTCCCGGACCACCTTCCCGAACGCGAACGCGCCAACACCTTCGAGCGTATGCGCCGCGAGGCACGTGCCGCGGCCCGGCTCGACCACCCGGCGGTGGTCGGTGTCCACGACGTCGCGGTCGTGGAGGGCCGGCCCTGGATCGTCATGGAGCTGGTGCGGGGCCGCTCGCTGGGCGCCGCGCTCCAGGAGGGCACCCTGTCCGCACGCGAGGCCGCCCGGATCGGCCTGGAGGTGCTCGGCGCGCTGGAGGCCGCCCACGCGGCGGGCATCCTGCACCGCGACGTGAAACCGGACAACGTGCTGCTCGGCCGGTACGACCGGGTGGTGCTCACGGACTTCGGCATCGCCCGGATCGAGGGCGAGACCAACCTGACCGACACCGGCGGCTTCGTCGGCTCGCCCGAGTACATCGCGCCCGAGCGCGTGCTGGGCCAGCGCCCGGGCCCGGCCAGCGACCTGTGGTCCCTGGGAGTGGTGCTGTACGCGGCGACGGAGGGCGTCTCGCCGTTCCGCCGCAGCAACACCCCCGCCACCCTCCAGTCCGTCCTCAACGCCACGCCCGCACCGCCCGCCTCCGCCCGGGGCCCGCTCGCCGAGGCCATCAACGGCCTGCTGCACAAGGACCCGGCCCGCCGCCCGAACGCCGCACAGGTGCGGGCCCTGCTGGAAGCGGCAGCGGACCCGCCCGCCGGCCGGCCCACCCAGTCCGTCCCGGTCACCGGCCGGGGCGACGGCGGCAGACGGGGCGTCAGGCTCGGCCGCACGGCGTGGGCCGGGCTCGGCGCGGCGGTCGTCGCCGCGGCGGTGACGGCGTACCTGGTGATCGCGGACCCGTTCGCCGGGCCGCTGCCCGAGGGCTGGAAGGTCCGCCAGGAGAAGGGCCTCGCCGCGGCGCTGGCGGTCCCCGACGGCTACCAGCGGACCGTGCCCGACCGGAAGACGGACCAGGGGCACTGGGTCACGTACACCGACTGGAGCGGCAGCATCTGGATCGGCCTGACCCTGGACCGGAAGGCGGAGGACACCGGCAGCACCATCGCGGGTTCCGCGGCCGCCGAGATGTACGACGACGACAGCAGGTTCAAGGACAGCGGCAGCTACGACCTGGACATGCCGGAGAACCCGGACACGGACCCCAAGGTGACCGCCTACCGGGGCGGGAAGGCCGCCGAGAACACCGTCGCCTACGACACCGACGACACCGAGAACCCCCGCCCCCGCGAGTTCAGGATCTTCTACTACAAGACCTCCGGCGGCGACATGTACAAACTCACCGTCAGCTACCCGGGCAAGGGCGACTTCACCGACCGCGGGCGTGAGGTGGCGGGCACGGCCATCGCGAACCTGGACATCGACGGCACCTGAACCGGCCAACACCCCTGAGAAACGCCCCGCGTCGACAAGCGCCCGGCCAGCAGGGTACTGATGGGGGCATGAGCAACGACGGGGGTGGGACGGGCGCCCAGGACCGGCTGGTCGGCGGGCGGTACCGGCTGGTCGAGCGCATCGGCTCCGGCGGCATGGGCACCGTCTGGCGGGCCCGCGACGAACTCGTCCAGCGCGAAGTCGCCGTCAAGCAGCCCCGGTTGCCCGGCGACCCGGAGGACGAGAGCCACCGGCGGGCCGCCCACCGGCTCTACCGCGAGGCCCGCGCCGCCGCCCGCGTCGACCATCCCGCGGCCGTCACCATCCACGACGTGGTCGTCGAGGCGGAGCAGCGGGACGAACGCCCTGGGCCCAAAGGACCCGACGAACTCGACGCGGCCGAGGCGCTCGACGGACTGCCCTGGATCGTCATGGAGCTGGTCCGGGGCGAGTCCCTGCACGAGAGGCTCCGGCGCGGCCCGGTCGAGGCCCGGGAAGCGGCCCGGATCGGCCTCGCCGTCCTCGGCGCCCTGCGCGCCGCCCACTCCGTCGGCATCGTGCACCGGGACGTCAAGCCCGCCAACGTGCTGCTCGGCCCGCACCGGCGCGTCGTGCTCACCGACTTCGGCATCGCCCACGTACAGGGCGAGGAGTCCCTCACGGCCAGCGGGGAGTTCGTCGGCTCGCTGGAGTTCGTCGCGCCCGAGCGGATGTCCGGCCGTATCGCCGGGCCCGCCTCCGACCTGTGGTCCCTGGGCGTCCTGCTGTACGCCGCCGTCGACGGCGCGTCCCCGTTCCGCCGGACCACGCCGGAGGCCACGCTCGCCGCGATCCTCGCCGCCGAGCCGCCCGAACCCAAGCAGGCCGGACCGCTCGGGCCGCTGATCGTACGGCTGCTGGTGCAGGACCCCGAACAGCGGCCGGACGCCGAGGAGGTCGCGAGGGCGCTGGAGGCCGTGGCCGGGCGGTGGCCCGAGACGGAGCCGGTGCGGGAGCG
Source organism: Streptomyces lomondensis (assembly GCF_014651035.1). Lineage (GTDB taxonomy): Bacteria > Actinomycetota > Actinomycetes > Streptomycetales > Streptomycetaceae > Streptomyces > Streptomyces lomondensis. The sequence goes on along the minus strand of NZ_BMWC01000002.1, from coordinate 541,067 downwards.
GCCCCAGGAGGCCGAGGACATACCGGAGCCGGAGGAGGACACCGGCACGGTACGCCTCGGGGACGGAACGGCCGTACCGCAGGGGTCGGCAGGGCAGCACACACCGTCCGAGCCGGCCGCGCAGCTCACACCGTCCGAGCCGGCCGCGCAGCACACCCCGCCCGAGTCCATGGCGCCGAGCGACTCCACACCCCCCAAGCGCCACACCCTCCTCCGCCCCGGCCCCCTCGCCCTGCTGGGCGCACTGCTCGTCGGCGGCACGGGGATCGCCACCCACCTCGCCGGCACGAGCAGCGCGGAGACCACCGAACAGGGCACCGGCACAACGCCGGCCCCCACCGCCCCGGCCCCCACCGCACCGAGCCCGACCACACCGGACCCCACCGCCTCCGGCCCCGGCGACGCCTGGACCCCGCACCGTGAGTCGGACATGGCGGTCGTACTCCGCCTCCCGGCCGACTACCGCCGGTTCGCCAAAGTCGGCAGCGCGACCGACCAGCCCCGCATGGCCGTCTACGGCGACGCGCGGGGCGGCACGATCCAGGTCCGCCTCCTCCTCTGGGACAGGGCACCGGGCTCCCCGATGGACCAGGCCCGGAAGGCCCACGTCACCTGGGGCGAGAAGGCGGAGACGCAGTACACCCGCACCAGCGTCCAGGCCTACGACGCCGCCATCGCCGACACCACCTACAACGTGGACGAGGACCCCCGGCGGGTCATGCAGGTGCTGATCCGCACCGACGACGGCCGCATGTACGAACTGCGCGTCGACATGCCCAAGGGCACGCCGGAGGAGAAGGAGGGCACCGCGCTGTTCAAGGGCGCCCGGGATCGGCTGGGGATCGTAGAGGGCTGAATCACACGACGGGTCGCCGCGTGATGCCCTGATCAGCGCATTCGTTGCCAGCAGCCACTGGCGCCGTGTGTGCAGTCGGTGAAGCCGTATTACCGACGGGTACCCAAAGGCTCCGCCGCGGCATACCCTGCGCCTCATGACGGACGCGCAGGCCGCTGAGAAGACGGCAGAGATCGGCACGGCACAGACCGGCACGAACCCCCTCGCCCCCGCCCCGGAGGGCGCCCGCACCGCCGCCGACGTGGTCACCCCCGAGCTGGTCGCCCAGCTCACCAAGGGCGTGGTCGGCTCCGGTCGCACCGCCAACCACACGCCGTTCACCGGTGAGAAGCTGGCCGACCTCCCCGAGTCCACGCCCGAGGACGTGGCGAAGGCCTACGAACTGGCCCGCGCCGCCCAGGCCGTGTGGGCGCGGACCCCGGTGCGGCAGCGCGCCGCCGTCCTGCTCCGCTTCCACGACCTGATGCTGGAGCGCCAGGCCGAGGTGCTGGACCTGATCCAGCTGGAGACCGGCAAGGCCCGCCTGCACGCCCACGAGGAGGTCCAGGCCGTCGCGGTCGCCGCCCGGCACTACGGCCGCAAGGCCCCCTCCTACCTCCGGCCCAAGCGGCACGCCGGCGCCATGCCGACCCTCACCAAGGTCAGCGAACTGCGCCACCCGCGCGGCGTGGTCGGCCAGATCGCCCCCTGGAACTACCCCCTGGAGCTGTCGGTCGGCGACGCGCTCCCCGCGTTCGCCGCGGGCAACGCGGTCGTCATGAAGCCCGACACCGAGACCTGCCTGACCGCCCTGTGGGCCCGCGACCTGCTCATCGAGGCCGGTCTGCCCGCCGACGTCTTCCAGGTCGTCCTCGGCGACGGCCCGGTCGTCGGCCCCGAGGTCGTCCGGCACGCCGACTACGTCTCCTTCACCGGCTCCACCCGCACCGGCCGCGAGGTCGCCCAGGGCGCCGCCGCCCGGCTGGTCGGCGTCTCCCTCGAACTCGGCGGCAAGAACGCCATGCTGGTACTGGAGGACGCCGACATCGAGAAGGCCGCCGCCGGAGCCGTCCGCGCCTGCTTCTCCTCCGCCGGCCAGCTCTGCATCTCCATCGAGCGGCTCTTCGTCCACGAGTCGATAGCCGACGCCTTCCTGGAGCGCTTCGCCGCCCGCACCAAGGCCATGCGCCTCGGCAAGTCCCTGGCGTACGGCGCCGACATGGGCTCCCTGGTCGGCGAACGCCAGCTGGAGACCGTCACCCGGCACGTCGAGGAGGCCGTCGCCAAGGGCGCGAAGGTCGTCGCGGGCGGTGTCGCGCGCCCGGACATCGGCCCGTACTTCTTCGAGCCGACGATCCTCGACGGGGTGGGCACGGACATGTCCGTCTGCGCGGAAGAGACCTTCGGCCCGGTCGTCTCGGTCTACCGCTTCACGAACGAGGACGAGGTGATCGAGCGCGCCAACGCCACGGCGTACGGCCTGAACTCCTCGGTCTGGACGAGGAACGGCCGGCGCGGCCAGGAGGTCGCGGCCCGCCTGCGCACCGGCACGGTCAACATCAACGAGGGCTACGCCCCCGCGTACGGCAGCGTCCAGTCGCCCATGGGCGGCATGAAGGACTCCGGCCTCGGCCGCCGCCACGGCTCCGAGGGCATCCTCAAGTACACCGAGGCCCAGACGATCGCCCACCAGAGGGTTCTCCCGATGGCCCCCTCCCTGGGCATGGACGACGAGAAGTACGCCCAGTTCATGACCAGGAGTCTCCGCCTGATGAAGGCATTCAGGTTCCGGTGACCGACCTTCTTTTCTAGGGGCGCGGGGCTGTATCGATATGCGGCTCCGCCGCGTGGGCGCGACCAGCCACCAACGACCCGCACGCGAAACTCAACGAGGAGAACACGTGCCTCAGGACGCATACGACTACGACGTCATCGTCGTAGGTTCCGGCTTCGGCGGCTCCGTGACCGCCCTGCGCCTCACGGAGAAGGGCTACCGCGTAGGCGTCCTGGAGGCCGGCCGCCGCTTCACCCGCGAAACCCTCCCCAAGAACTCCTGGGACCTCAAGAACTACCTCTGGGCCCCGAAACTCGGCATGTACGGCATCCAGCGCATCCACCTGCTGGGCAACGTCATGGTCCTGGCCGGCGCGGGCGTCGGCGGCGGCTCCCTCAACTACGCCAACACCCTCTACGTCCCGCCGAAACCGTTCTTCGAGGACCCGCAGTGGCGTGACATCACGGACTGGCAGGAGGAGCTGAAGCCGTACTACGACCAGGCCCGCCGCATGCTCGGCGTACGGCTCAACCCGACCATGACCCCGTCCGACGTCCACCTGAAGGCCGCCGCGGAGCGGATGGGCTGCGGCGACTCCTTCCACCTCGCCCCCGTCGGCGTCTTCTTCGGCGACGGCGAGGACGCCGACGGCACGGTGAAGGCCAAGCCGGGCCAGGAGGTGCCCGACCCGTACTTCGGCGGGGCGGGACCGGCCCGCAGGGCCTGCGCGGAGTGCGGCGAGTGCATGACCGGCTGCCGCCACGGCGCGAAGAACACCCTCAACGAGAACTACCTGTACCTCGCGGAGAAGGCCGGCGCGGTCGTCCACCCCCTGACGACGGTCGTCTCGGTCACCGACGACTCACGCGGCGGATACGCGGTCGCCACCCTGCCCACCGACGACCGCCGCAAGGCCAAGGGCCGCACCTACACGGCCCGCCGGGTCGTCCTCGCCGCCGGCACCTACGGCACGCAGACCCTCCTGCACCGCATGAAGGCCGGCGGGCAACTGCCGTACATCTCGGACCGGCTGGGCGAGCTGACCCGCACCAACTCCGAGGCCCTGGTCGGCGCCCAGACCGACGACCGGCGCTACCGCAAGGCACACGGCGCGCCCAGGGTCGACTTCACCCGGGGCGTGGCCATCACGTCCTCGATCCACCCCGACGCCAGCACCCACATCGAGCCGGTCCGCTACGGCAAGGGATCCAACTCGATGGGCAGCCTGTCCATCCTCCAGGTGCCCTACGCCGGGCGGAACTCGGGCACCTCACGGGTCCTGGGCTTCCTCGCCCACGCGGCCAAGCACCCCCTGCTGGTGCTGCGCTCCCTGTCCAACCGGCGCTGGTCGGAGCGGACCATCATCGGCCTGGTGATGCAGTCGCTGGACAACTCCCTGACGACGTACCTGAAACCGTCGGGCGCCGGCCGCGGCCTGCTCACCGCCCGCCAGGGCCACGGCGCCCCGAACCCCAAGCAGATCAAGGCCGCCACGGAGGGCGCGTCGGCGCTGGCCGCCGAGATCAACGGCTTCGCGGGCTCGAACATCGGTGAACTCATGGGCACCCCGCTCACGGCCCACTTCCTCGGCGGCTGCCCGATCGGCGCCTCCCGCGAGACCGGCGTGATCGACCCGTACCACCGCCTCTACGGCCACCCCGGCATCTCGGTCGTCGACGGCGCCGCGGTCTCCGCCAACCTGGGCGTCAACCCGTCCCTGACCATCACCGCCCAGGCCGAGCGGGCCATGTCGTTCTGGCCCAACAAGGGCGAGCCCGACCCCCGGCCGCAGCAGGGCGCGGCCTACCAGCGGCTCCAGCCGGTCGAGCCGAAGTCCCCGGCGGTCCCGGCGGAGGCGTTCGGCGCGCTGCGGCTGCCGTTCCTGGGCATGCCTGCGGTGCCGCCGGAGAACTGACCGGCAGCGGACAGCAGAAGAGGGACCTGCGCCCCCCTCCGAGCGCAGGTCCCTCTTCTGCTTGGCGTTGCCCCTTACGGGGCGCTGCGTCTTACGCCTCCGCGCCGGCCTTGCGGCGACGGACCACGAACATCGCGCCGGCACCGGCGACGACCGCGGCACCGCCGACGAGGCTGATCATCGGCAGGGCGGAGCTGGAGCCGGTCTCGGCGAGGCTGCCGGTGACCTCCGGCGTGTTGCCGCTGGGCTTCTCGTCGGTGACGGGCGCCTTGCCGCCTTCCTGCGGCTTGGTGCCGTCGGTGTCCGTACCGGCGGCGACGATCTGGAACTTGTACGAGACGTCACCGAAGCCGACGCACTCGCCGTCGCTGTCGCCGTAGATCGTCGCGCCGAGCGAGAAGCCGGCGCCGACCGGGGCGGACGGCTTGACGTTCAGGCGCAGCGGGATGTTGACCTGGTACTCGGGCTGCAGCTCGTCGGTGTAGCCGACGTAACCGACCGCGTAGCCGCCCTCGTTGAGGTCGACCCAGATCTTGTCCTGGGGGTCCCAGGCCTGGAGCTGGACCTGCTTGCTGGAGAACAGCTCCTCGCCGTTCTTGTCGGGGGAGGCCCCGGCGAAGAAGTCGAGGTCGTTCAGCGTGGAGTCGGAGTTGTTGACCACGTTCAGCGAGAACTTGTGCCAGCCGCTGCCCGCCGCGATCTTGCCGGGCAGGCCGGTGATGCTGACGTCGACCTTGGTGTCCTCGCACACCGACGGCTCGGGGTCCGGGGCCTCGGACTCCTCGGGCTCGGACGTGGTCGGCGCCGGCGTCGACGGGCTCGCGGACGTGCTGGGCGAGCTCGAGGTCTCTGGAGCGGACTCGCTCACGGACGCGCTCGGGGTCGGCGACGTCTCGGCGGGCGTGGACTCGGTCGCCGACGGCGAGGGCGACGTCTCGGGAGCGGTCTCGCTCACGGAAGCGCTGGGCGTGGGCGTCGTTTCGTCGGTCGCGTACGCGGCCGGTGCCGCGAGCAGTGCGACCGGGGCTATGACCGCCGTGGCGGCCGCTGCTGCCATGGCGCGGCGAAGCTTCATGAAGACCTCGGAGAGTCCGGCGTACCGCGGGGTGCGGTACGAACGTTGGGGGAGGCCTCCGCGTGTGGGGCGCGGGTGTGGCCCTTGGTTCGCGAGGTTTGATCCGTGAAACCTGTGAATGGTTGCGCTGGCATTCACAGAATTCTTATGTGGGCTGAGTCACACCCACGACCTTCTTGTGAAGGCGCTTACCATCCGCTTAGATCTTGACCTCGTGTCTGAAAAGCCGTCCGACGACCAGCCGTCGGCCTCGCAGCTCCCCGACGACGTCTGGGAGCAGTTCACCCGCGACAGCGAGCGGGACATCCGTTCCTCCGCCCCGAAGGAGCCGTCCGCGCGAGCGCGGATGGTGACCGAGCGGCTGCGCCGGCAGGAGGAGCGGGGCGAGTTGCCTCCAGGGTGGCGAACCGGGCCGGTATGGCAGGAGATGAACGGCCGGGCGGCCCGGCGCCGCAAGCTGTGGACGGTGCTGGGTGTGACCGCTGCCGTAGCCGTGGCGGTGGTGGCCCTGAAACCGTCGGTGCTGCCCGGCGACCCCTTCGGTACCGGGGGATCCCAGGCCGCCGAGGCCTCGCCCCTGCCCGCCGAGACCACGGCACCCACCGCCCCGCCCGGGGCGTCGGACCCCGAAATCCCCACCCTGGACGAGCCGTTCGCGGGTTCCCCGGCCCTGCGCTGGGCCGACGGCGAGGCGGGCATCGTCCTGCCCGAGGCGAAGGCCGTCGGCCCGGTCTCCAAGGACCGCGTCGAACAGGCCCTGAAGCTGACGAAGAAGCTGCTGGTCGGCGCCAATCTCGACCCCGCGGCGGTGCGTGGCGGACGCCCCGGGGCCGCGCTCTCCGTGCTCGACCCCAAGCAGCCGGACGTCCTCGACCACCTCGACACCGCCCTGCGCTCACCGAGCCCGAAGTACGACCCGCTGACCCTGTTCAGCCGCTTCGACCCCGACGAGGTGCGGCCCGTCGGCGACGTGATCAAGACGCGCGGGCGCATGACGTTCCAGAAGGGAACGCACGGGGGCGTGGCGGTGCGCGCCGACTACACGTTCGTCTACCCCGTCGTACGGGCGGACGGCCCCACCGAGGTCACCCGCACCATCGTGCGCCGCGTCGTCGAGGTCGAACTCGCCGACCCCGCCCGGTACCAGGTCACTCCGGGCCGCCTGCTCCTGCTGGAGTACGACCAGGAGATCGGCAACTCCTCCTGCTTCGTCTACGACGGCTACCTGCACCCGGAGTTCTCGTCGAGCAGCCCCACGGGCGCGGCCCCGAGCGGCCCGGCGACGGACCCGTACGACCGGAGCAAGGACATCGACGACGGCGACCGGGAGGACTGCGGCACGGTGACCCGCACCTGAGCAGAGCGAAGGGCCCCGCGGGGTGGAGCCGCGGGGCCCTTCTTCTCGTCAGCACCGACGTCAGGGCAGCGCCGGTGCCGGGAAGCGGCGCCGGGGGGTTGCGCCGCTGGTCTCTACCTCTGGCAGTCGGACAATGCGGGTGTCCGCCGAGGGACTTGGGCTGTGTACGCATCGTGCTGGATGAACGCGGCGCCCGCAACCGTTTGACCCAGCCTTGTGCATTTTTGCAAGGTCCGCCGGCCGGCCCCGGGCGTCCCCGGGGCCGGCCGTTCTCTTGGTGACCGGGCTGCTGTCCCCTGCCGTCCGGTCACTTCCCTGGAGCGAGGTCCCACGACGCACGGCACGATCCGCACGTCTCATCGCTCCAGTGAGCCACGCGTGGTTCTCTCGGGCCCGCCCCTGGCTGGCACGGACACCGGGACCAACGAGGCGGCGCGGAAGACGGTCACGCGCCGTACGGGTGAGGGGGGTGCGCACGTGTGTCCCGCGCATGGGGGTTCAGATCTTGCCGCGGCACAGCTCCAGCAGGGTCATCGCGAGAGTCGTGCCCGGCTTGCCCAGGGCCTCCCGGTAGTGGGCGAGGACCTCCATCTCGCGGGAGAGGTTCACGCGCCGGCCGCCGGAGCCGATCCGCGCCTCCTGGATGACGGCCGAGACGGCCGCCCGTTCCTGGATCAGGCCGATGATCCGGTCGTCGAGCGCGTCGATCCGCTCGCGGGCTCCGGTGATCACATCGGCGGCCTCGGGGGTACGGGCGCCGGTCACGTCGGTGGCGGTCATGAGAGGGGCTCCTCGTCGTCAAGGGGTGCCCCGGTCCGGCAAGGCCCCGACGACGGCAGACGCCCCGGGCCTTGTCGGCCCGGGGCGCCTGGGAAGTCGCTTGTCAGTTGCTCAAGCAGCACGACCATGGCGTCCGGTGGGCCGGATGCCATAGGTAAAGACGAACGTCTGGTGCTTGAACATGGGGGCAAGTATGCACCGCACGCCAGAGACGTCCAAGCCGGTTCGCATCCTGAGACGGGGCGGCTGCCCGGCGCCCGGAAGGTGCCCGGCCGCCCCCGGTAGAATCGGGTGGCACAAGACCCCCGCCCCACCGCCGGAAGGCACCCCGTGTCATCAGCGACTCCCGCTGCCAACGCCGCCGACACCGTCCTGGTCGTCGACTTCGGCGCGCAGTACGCCCAGCTCATCGCCCGTCGCGTCCGCGAGGCGCGGGTCTACAGCGAGATCGTGCCGAGCACCATGCCGGTCGAGGAGATCCTCGCCAGGAACCCCGCGGCGATCATCCTCTCCGGCGGCCCCTCGTCGGTCTACGAGGAGGGCGCGCCCCGCCTGGACCGCGCGCTCTTCGAGGCCGGCGTCCCCGTCTTCGGCATGTGCTACGGCTTCCAGCTGATGGCGCAGACCCTCGGCGGCACCGTCGACAACACCGGCGCCCGCGAGTACGGCCGCACCGACCTGCACGTCTCCAAGGCGTCCTCCACCCTCTTCGAGGGCACCCCCGCCGAGCAGGCCGTCTGGATGTCCCACGGCGACGCCTGCTCCGCCGCCCCCGAGGGCTTCTCCGTCACGGCCTCCACGGACGTCGTCCCGGTCGCCGCCTTCGAGAACGACGAGAAGAAGCTCTACGGCGTCCAGTACCACCCCGAGGTGATGCACTCCACGCACGGGCAGCAGGTGCTGGAGCACTTCCTCTACCGGGGCGCGGGCCTGACCCCGTCCTGGACCACGGGCAACGTGATCGAGGAGCAGGTCGCCGCCATCCGCGAGCAGGTCGGCGACAGGCGCGCCATCTGCGGCCTGTCCGGCGGCGTGGACTCCGCCGTGGCCGCCGCCCTCGTCCAGAAGGCCATCGGGTCCCAGCTGACCTGCGTGTACGTCGACCACGGTCTGATGCGCAAGGGCGAGACCGAGCAGGTCGAGAAGGACTTCGTGGCCGCGACCGGCGTGCAGCTGAAGGTCGTGGACGCCGAGGAGCGGTTCCTCAAGGCGCTGGCCGGGGTCTCCGACCCCGAGGAGAAGCGGAAGATCATCGGCCGCGAGTTCATCCGCGTCTTCGAGCAGGCCCAGGCCGAGATCATCGCCGATCAGGGCCCGGCGGTGGAGTTCCTCGTCCAGGGCACGCTCTACCCGGACGTGGTCGAGTCCGGCGGCGGCACCGGCACCGCCAACATCAAGTCCCACCACAACGTGGGCGGCCTCCCCGAGGACCTCGAGTTCAAGCTGATCGAGCCGCTGCGCAAGCTCTTCAAGGACGAGGTCCGCATGGTCGGCCAGGAGCTCGGCCTGCCGGAGGAGATCGTCCAGCGCCAGCCGTTCCCCGGCCCCGGCCTCGGCATCCGGATCGTCGGCGAGGTCACCAAGGAGCGCTTGGACCTGCTGCGCGAGGCCGACGCCATCGCCCGCGAGGAGCTGACGGCGGCCGGCCTCGACCGGGACATCTGGCAGTGCCCCGTGGTCCTGCTCGCGGACGTCCGGTCGGTCGGCGTCCAGGGCGACGGCCGCACCTACGGCCACCCCATCGTCCTGCGCCCGGTCTCCTCCGAGGACGCCATGACGGCCGACTGGTCCCGCCTGCCGTACGAGGTCCTCGCCCGGATCTCCACGCGGATCACGAACGAGGTCAAGGACGTCAACCGCGTCGTCCTCGACGTGACCTCCAAGCCGCCGGGGACCATCGAGTGGGAGTGACCCCTACGTGCGCCTGATCGTGCGCAGGGGCTCGCCGGGCTTCCAGACCTGGACGACGAGGTAGGTGTCGTCCTCGACGTAGGTCCGTACGACCTCCGTCAGCTCGGTGCGGAAGAGGTGGAACGGCTCCGGCGGTTCCACCTCTTCGACGTATCCGGCCTTCGTCTCCACGTCGTCGACCTCGATCGCCCGGCCGCTGATCCGGACGTCGCCGCCGCCCATGCCGGTGCCCTCCCCGGGGTTCGCCTGGAGCGCGAAGCGCGGGTCGCGGCGCAGGTCGAGCGCCTTGAGCGAGTCCGGCATCATGCCCAGCCACAGTTCGCCGTTCAGGAACCGCACCTCCAGGCCGCTCGTACGGGGCGAGCCGTCCTTGCGGAGGGTGGCGAGGAGGTGGTGCGTGTAGGCGCCGAAGCGCTTCTCGACGGTTCTGGCCAGATCCGGTTCGGCGGTGGCGAAAGCCGCCCAGTTCACTGTCATACGGAGAGTCTGGCGCCGAAATCCGACATCCTCTGTCGGCTATTCGTGGGGTCGGGGAGCCCGGTGGCGCATCGGGGAGCCCGGTGGCACAAGGGTGTGCGCAGGGTGCTCGCGGGGGCGCTCGCGGGGCACTCGTTTCATCTTCACGAACCGGTTCTGTCCATCGCTGCCCGACCGACGGTAGCTTCCGCCCCGTACGAGGAACCATCGCTGGAGGACCTATGCACGGGCCCACCCCGCCCCTGCCGCTGCCCACCGACCGCCTGCGGTTCGCGATGCCGCCGATGCACGAGTCGGTCGAGGACGAGCGCCGGCACCGCAAGGAACGGCTCGCGGGCGCCCTCAGGATCTTCGGGCGGCTCGGCTTCGAGGACGGCGTGTCCGGGCACATCACCGCCCGCGACCCGGAGTACAGCGACTGCTTCTGGGTCAACCCGTTCGGCATGCCCTTCCGGCACGTCACCGTGGACGACCTGGTGCTCGCCAACCAGGACGGCCAGGTCGTCGAGGGCCGCTACCACGTCAACCAGGCGGCGTTCACCGTGCACGCCCAGGTCCACGCCGCCCGCCCCGACGTGGTCGCCGTCGCCCACTGCCACTCGGTGCACGGCCGGGCGCTCGCCGCCCTGGGCGAGCTGCTGGAGCCGATCACGCAGGAGAGCTGCGCCTTCTACGAGGACCACGCCCTCTACGACACCTACACCGGCGTCGTCGTCGACGCCGAGGAGGGGCGGCGCATCGCGGACGCGCTCGGCTCCCGCAAGGCGCTCGTGCTGCGCAACCACGGGCTGCTGACCGTCGGCGACTCGGTGGACGCGGCGGCCTGGTGGTTCGTGTCGATGGAGCGGTCCTGCCAGGTGCAGCTGACGGCGCAGGCGGCCGGGCGGCCGGTCCGGATCGACCACCGGATGGCGGTGGCGACGCGCGAGCAGCTGGGCGGCGACCTGGTGGCGTGGATCAACTACCAGCCGATGTGGCAGGACGTCTGCCGGAGCGAGCCGGACCTGCTGGGCGAGGCGACGCCCCGCGACCGGCCGCCGGCTCAGGACAGCACGCGGTAGGTCACGTGTGTGACCAGACTCGCCGGCCGTGACGTCACCTGCTCCAGTCTCAGCGGCGGGACGCCCTCGAACAGCCGCGTGCCGGCGCCGAGCGTGAGCGGTGCGATGTGCAGCCGCAGCTCGTCGACCAGGCCGGCGGAGAGGTACTGGTTGATGGTGGTCGCTCCGCCGAGGATCGTGACATCGCCATCGCCATCGGCCGCCGCGCGTGCCTGTGCCAGGGCCGAGGCGATTCCCTCGGTGACGAAGTGGTACGTGGTGCCGCCGTTCATCTGCTGCGGCTCGCGCGCGTGGTGGGTGAGCACGAACACCGGCGCGTGGAACGGCGGATCGTCGCCCCACCAGCCGTTCCACGGGCGATCCCAGGCGCCGCGCACGGGGCCGAACATGTTGCGCCCCATGATGAAGGCCGCGGCGGTGTTCAGCTGTTCGACCTCGGCCCGGTTCTCGTCGGGGGTGTCGAACATCCAGGCGTGCAGCCGGTCGCCCGAGCCGTCGCCGCCATCGTCGCCGAACGGGCGTTCCTCGCTCTGGTGGAGCCCGGCCGCGTACCCGTCGGCCGAGATCGTGATGTCGCAGATCACCCTGCCCGTTCGTTCGGTCATCGCTCTCTCCTGTGTCAGAAGCCGCGCAGTACCACTGCCTTGGTCCTCGCGAACTCCTCGTCCGTGAGCACGCCGTCGCGGTGCAGCCGGCCCAGCTCGCGCAGGCGGCGGAGCAGTACGTCGTGGTGGTCGGAGGACGAGGGCGGCAGGACGGGGGCGTACGCGTCGTTCGGGTCGGAGCCGTCGGTCTCGGTCGCGGTCCGGGTGGACGGGTGCGGCAGCCGGGCGGTGACCGCCGTGGCGACGAGCGCCGTGAGCAGATCGCGGCGGGCGCTGCCCCACAGGTCCAGAGCGTACGGGTCCTTCTCCGGCGGCAGCTTCGGGAACACCGTCTCGCGGGTCACGAACCGCAGGAAGCCGCCCTCATAGCCGGAGTTCGGCAGCCACTCGACCCGCACGAGGTGGCCGAGGTCGATGATGCGCGGGCCGGTGGCGCGTTTGAGCCGCTCGGAGGTGTCGGCCCAGTCGATGCGTACCTGCGTGCCGTCGAAGGAGACCGTGCCGTCCGAGGAGCGGACCGAGACCGGGACCGGCGGGCCGGGCAGCAGATAGGCCTTCGCCGGTTCCTTCGGTGTCCGGTCGAGGAGCAGCGCGCGGCGGATCTCCTCGGCGACGTACTCGGCGACCCCCATCCGGTCGACCGCCACCGTCAGCCGGTACGGATCGGCCGCGTCGGGCAGGCGCCCGCCCGTGGCCTGGAGCAGGGGGTCGGCGCCCTCGCGCAGCCGCAACCGGATCCGGCCGCGCCTGCGTTCGGTTTCGAGCACGACGCCCGCGACCGCCTCCAGTGGCACCGCGATCTCTCCGTACGTCTGCCGGAACAGCGGCACGGAGCGGTGCAGACCGGGCGTGATCCGGACCGTGCTGCCGTCGAAGGCCCAGGTCCCGTCACGCTGGATGATCTCGGCCATAAGGGAATTCTCGCAGCCAGGTCAACACGGCACGCCGAACTTCACCCGTGTTGACCAGAGCGGGCGGACGCGGACCGGGTGGTATAGGGCACAATTCGCTGTCGTCGCACGGGAGTTGTACAGCGGTGTTTCCGGGGTCCGGAAGGCCGGCGGTGGTTGGGTCGCGGGAAGGCGGGCGTCGGGCGTGGCGGTGCGCGAGACGGGGCAGGGCGGCGGGGACGCGGGCGGGTACGCGGCTGCGCGTGCCGGTGCGTATGCGGGCGGGTACCCGGCTGGTTACGCCAGTGGTTACGCGGGTGGTCACGGGGACGGACACGGTGAACCTCACGGGGGCGGGTGCGCCTGCGGGGACTGTCCGCACGGGGCGCGCGAGGGGCATCGGCGGGCCGTCGCCGCGTTCCTGCGCCGGCGTGACGAGTTCGCGGCCGGGCACGGGCTGCCGGCCGCCGTTGCCCACTCCGCCTCGGCCTCCCGCCAGTGGGTCTCGGAGGAACTCGCCCAGTCCGCGGAACTCGTCGCCGAGCGCGGCCGGGCCGAGGGCCGGGCCTGGCTGACCGGCCTGTGGCGCCGCACGGCGGCTGTGGTGTGGGCCGGTGTCGTGCTGTTGCTGCTCGGGCAGGCCCTCACCGCCATCGGCGCGGGCTGGACGTCGGCGCGTACGGCCGGGCTGGCCGCGGCGCTTGCGGTGGCCGGCGCGCTGACCGCGGCGTCGTGGTTCCACCGGGCGAAGGGCGGTGCGCTGGCGCCCGTGATCGGTGAGGACAACCGCCTGTCCACCTCCCGTACCGTCGCCGCGGCGTGGGTGCTCTTCATGGCGTACTCGGTGCTCGTCCTGGCCGGGCGGCTCGCGGGCGCCTCCCGGCACCGGGAGCGGGACGCGCTGATCTCCGGGCTGGAACTCGCCCGCGGCGCCGGGGTCGTGACCGTGCTCGCCGTGGTGTGCGGGATCGCCGTCCTCGTGCGCCGGGTGGTCGGGCTGCGGGTGCTGGGGCAGCGGCTCCAGAAGGTGCGCGCCGACCGGCCGCGCGCCGCCGACCTGCTGACCGACGACTCGGGGCGGGGCACCTTCGCCGACATCCAGTACGTCGTGATCAGCGCGGTCGCCCTGGTCTTCGCGGCGGTACGGCTGGCCAGGCGGCCGGACCAGTTGCCGGATCTGCCGTGGGGACTGGCGGTGGTGGTGCTGGTGTCGGCGGCGACGTACCTGGCGGGCAAGTACGCGGAGGGCGGCCGGCCGGTCATCCTCTCCGTGGTGCGGGCCCGGGAGGCGGGCGACCTGGACGCGCCGATCCGCACGGGTGACGACATCGAGATCCGGGGTGCGGGTTTCGTACCGCCGGGGGCGCAGGCGGCCGATCGGCTGGCCCGGATGGTCGTGCGGGTGGGTGCCGTGCACGTCCACGTGCCGCTGGTGCCGGTACCCGGCGGCTTCCGCAACCCGACGGACACGCTGCTGACCGTGCCGGTGCCTGCGGATGTGGAGCCGGGGCGGGTGGAGGTGCAGGTGGTCACCGCGGCGGGGGTGGAGACGAATCGGTATGCGGTGGAGGTGACGGAGTGACAGTTGCCCAGGTAGCTGGGCCGGCACGGGTGGGCGCGGCGGCACCCCGCTTCGCCGGGTGGCGCGACGCCCCGGCGCCGGCAGCCACGAGGGGCTCGCAAACACGTCGTGCGTCAGAAAAACCGTATGCGCAGGATTGAGCCGGGTCGGTTTGTCATACGTATGGTCTGTTGAGGGGGTCTCGGCACCGGCGCGCGAGAGGCGGCTAGCAGCGATGACTCACGGTATGCGAACGGACACGCACACCCCCCACTTCCGCGGCGGAGGAGACTGGCGGGACACGGCCGTCCGCTACGCCCTCCTTCCCCTCCGCGTCTTCCTCGGCATCACCTTCATCTACGCCGGCCTGGACAAGATGACCGACAGCGCCTTCATGAAGGAGGCCGGTTCCGGCTCGATCGGCGACATGATGCGTGCCGTCCGCGACTCCTCCGCCATCCCCGCCCTGGTCGACCTCTCCCTGAAGAACCCCGTCGGTTTCGGCTACGGCATCGCCATCGGAGAACTGGCCGTCGGCATCGGCACCCTGATCGGACTCCTCGCCCGGCTGGCCGCACTCGGCGGCGCGCTGATCTCCCTCAGCCTGTGGCTGACCGTGAGCTGGGCCTCCGACCCGTACTACTACGGCAACGACCTCGCCTACCTCATGGCCTGGATCCCCCTCGTCCTGGCGGGCGCCCCCCTGCTGTCCGTGGACGCCGCCTTGCGGCCGCGGCGACGGCAGCGGAGCGTGGAGTACCGGTAGCCGGCTCCGGGCTGTTGCGGTGGGCGGACGGGGCCTCGCCGTCACGTCGCCATGTCCGGGCCTGCCCCGTCGGCGGTGGTGCGGCCCGCCGTGCGGCGTCGGCGTATGCGGCTCGTCAGGAACGCCACCGCGCCCGCGAGGCACAGCCCGCCCGTGACGAGCGGGATCGCCACGAACCACGGGGTCTCCCAGGCGCCGCCCGCGTCACCGGCGTAGAGGACGCCCGCCAGGATGAGGGCGGCGCCGATGACCAGCTTTCCGGGCTGGAGTTCATGACGCAGCACGGGTCACCTCCGCCTGTCCCATGCCGACCTGGAGGTCCAGGTCGATCGTGCCGGACTTCTCGACTCCCTTGGCGGGGGAGAGGGTTATCTGCCTGTGCTGGCCCGGCTTCACGTCCACGTCCTTCTTGTCGTCGCCCGGCAGCTGGAGGTCGCCCACGCCGACGTCGACGGTCAGCCGCACCGTCACGTCCTCCGGTACGAGCACCTTGATCTGGCCCACGCCTACGTCGGCGCTCGTCGTCACGGTCTGTCTCCCGGCCACGTCCAGCCGGGTCAGGTCCAGGGTGCCGACGCCGGCGCCCACCTCGTACCGCTCCCGTACGTCCGTGACCGCGGTGGGCTGCCAGGTCGTGCGCGTCCAGTGCGTGCCGATGTCCTTGGGCAGTGCCGCGGCGCCGGCGAGCAGGCCGGCCGTGATGATCGCCAGGAGGATCGAGCCCGCCCCCGTCCGTCCGAGGAAGGCGCTGACCGCTATGCCCAGGCCCAGGACGGCGAGCGCGCAGGACAGGCCCGTCTGGAGGCTGGTGCCGAGCGGGTGCCCGTCCCAGGTCAGTCTCGTGCCCAGGGAGCCCGCGAGCAGGGCCAGCAGGAAGACCCAGCCGCCGATCCAGCGGGGGCCGCGCGGCTTGGGCGGCCGGGTGTGCGGGGCAGGTGCGTCCTCGCGGGTGCCGGGCTGGGTGCCGAGGCTGATGTTGATGGCCGCCGCGACATCCCGGTCGCCGGAGTCAGGGGGGCCCCACAGGTAGCCCGTGCCGCCGATGTGGGTGCCGTCCTTGACGATGGGGTCGCGCCACCAGGAGGGGGACGTGAGGAACACCGGCGGCGCCTGCGGCTCCGGCGGCGCGTCGGCGGCCGCCTGGGCGGCCAGGGGGTCGGGGCTGGGGGCGCCCCGCTGGCGGGACCAGTAGCCGGCGCCCGCGAGGAGGAGGGACAGGACGACGGCGAAGGTCAGCACCCCGCCGTTGTTCAGCAGCGTCAGGAACACTCCGCAGCCGACCAGCGCGAACAGCACGGCCGTCAGGGCCTGGCCGTCGACGCGGCCGGTGAGGAGCTTGCGCACCTCGTTCTCCTCCTCGTCGTCGTACGGGACGACGAGCCAGGCGAAGCCGTAGAAGAGGAGGCCGAGGCCGCCGGTGGCGGAGAGCACCGCGAGGGTGATCCGGAAGATCACCGGGTCCATGTCGCACTGCCGCCCGAGCCCGGCGCAGACGCCGGCCAGGGCCTTGTGGCGGCGGTCGCGACGGAACTTGTGGGGCGGACCGGCCGGGGCGGCCTCGGTGGCGGGGCCGGCCGCGTCGGGGGCTCCTCCTCCCTGATCTCCCGCGCCCGCGCCCGCCCCCGCGCCCGCGTGCCCGTGCGCGGGGGCGTCGGCGGGTGCCGCGCCCGCGGCGGGCGCGGCACCCTGCGGCCCGGCGCCCGGTGCGGGGCGCGGGCCGGAGCCGGGTCCCGGACCCGTCGCGGCGTGCTCGTGATCGGTCATGGGTCCATGGTGACGGGCGCGGCGCCGCAGCGGCAGTCGGAATGACCCTGGCCGGACCCTGATATCGGCCCTGAGCCAGGGCTCGGGAAGCGTTCGACGGACCGGCCCGCGGAGATCAGGGGAGTCTCCGGGGCCGACCCTGATGCTCCGGCCTTCCGCACGTGTGACCATCAATGGCATGTCGGAAGCCGCAGCAGCGCCAGTCGCCGAGCCGCGGCCGCCGCGCAAGCTCTACCGCAGCAGCGACGGACGCTGGCTCGGCGGGGTGGCGCGGGGGCTCGCCGGCCATCTCGGGCTGCCCGTGATCTGGGTACGGCTCGTCTTCGTCGGCCTGTTCATGGCCGACGGTCTCGGCGCGCTGCTGTACGCCGCGTTCTGGTTCTTCGTCCCGCTCGGCGTCGGCGGCGTAGAGGCCCAGAAGCCGCCCTCGCTGGTCACCACGGAGACCTCGCCCGACGGCCGCCGCAGACTCGTCACGCGCAGACCCGACAAGGGCCAGATCGTGGCGCTGCTCCTCATGGTCGTGGTGGCCATGGTCTTCGTGGGCAACGTGAACCTCAGCGGCGGCGCCAGGGTGTACCTCTGGCCGGCCGTGCTGGTCGGCGCGGGCGTGGCCCTGGTCTGGCGGCAGGCGGACAACGCCCGCCGGGCCCGCTGGGTCGAGGTCGGCCGCCGCCGGCGCACGGTCACGCTGCTGCGCTCGGTGGGCGGTGTCCTGCTGGTGACGGCCGGCGTCTCCGGCATCTTCGTCCTCCAGGGCTCCGCCGCCCATCTCGGCTCGGTCCTTCAGGCGGCGCTCGCGGTCCTCGTCGGGATAACGCTGCTCGCCGGGCCCTATCTGGTGCGCATGACACAGGACCTCTCCGAGGAGCGCCTGATGCGCATCCGGGCCCAGGAGCGCGCGGAGGTCGCCGCCCATGTGCACGACTCGGTGCTGCACACCCTCACCCTGATACAGCGCAACGCGGAGAACGCGAACGAGGTGCGCCGCCTCGCCCGCGCCCAGGAGCGCGACCTGCGCACCTGGCTCTACAAGCCCGAGGGCACCGGCAAGGACGAGGCCGACGAACCCGCGAACCTCGCCGACGCCGTGCGGCGCAACGCGGCCGAGGTGGAGGACAAGCACGGCGTGCCCATCGAGGTCGTGGTCGTCGGCGACTGCCCGCTCGACGAGCGGATCGCCGCACAGATGCAGGCCGCGCGCGAAGCAATGGTGAACGCCGCCAAGTACGGTGGCGAGGGCGGCGCCGTGCAGGTCTACGCCGAGGTCGAGGGGAAGACGGTCTTCGTGTCCGTCCGGGACCGGGGCCCCGGCTTCGACCTCGACTCGATACCCGCCGACCGGATGGGTGTCAGAGAATCGATCATCGGCCGCATGGAGCGCAACGGCGGTACGGCGCGGCTGCGCGCGGTGCCCGACGGCGGCACGGAGGTCGAGCTGGAGATGGAGAGGGCGGAGAAGACGTCATGAGCGACCCGACCGAGTCGAACGGTACGGCGGGATCGGCGGAGGCGCCCGGCCCCGCGGAGTCGGGCGGCGGCACCGGGCGTCGCGTGCGCGTGGTCCTCGTCGACGACCACCGCATGTTCCGTACGGGCGTCCAGGCCGAGATCGGGCAGACCGAGCAGACCGGTGTCGAGGTCGTCGGCGAGGCCGCGGACGTCGACCAGGCGGTCACGGTCATCACCGCGACCCGGCCCGAGGTGGTCCTCCTCGACGTGCACCTGCCGGGCGGCGGCGGGGTGGAGGTGCTGCGCCGCTGTGCCGCGCTGATGGCCGACGCCGAGCAGCCCGTCCGCTTCCTCGCGCTGTCCGTGTCGGACGCGGCGGAGGACGTGATCGGCGTGATCCGCGGCGGGGCCCGGGGGTACGTCACCAAGACGATCACCGGCACGGACCTCGTGGACTCCATCTTCCGCGTCCAGGAGGGCGACGCCGTCTTCTCGCCGCGCCTGGCCGGGTTCGTCCTCGACGCCTTCGCCTCCACGGACGCGCCGCCGGTCGACGAGGACCTGGACCGCCTGACCCAGCGCGAGCGTGAGGTGCTGCGGCTCATCGCCCGGGGATACGCGTACAAGGAGATCGCCAAGCAGCTGTTCATCTCCGTGAAGACGGTCGAGTCGCATGTCTCGGCGGTCCTCCGCAAGCTCCAGCTCTCCAACCGGCACGAGCTGACGCGCTGGGCGACGGCTCGCCGGCTGGTGTGACGCCGGTCCGGTCACACCACCCGCGTGGCACCCGCGTACGGCATCTCGTCGAGCGGCGCGACCCGGACCGGGGCGGACGGGTTCGGGGCGTGGATCATCCGGCCGTTGCCCACATAGATGCCGACGTGGCTGATGCCCGCGTAGAAGAACACCAGGTCTCCGGGGAGGAGTTCGGAGCGGGAGACGCGGCGGCCCGCGGCGATCTGGGAGTACGTCGTGCGCGGCAGGGAGACGCCCGCGGAGCGGTACGCGGCCTGGACGAGGCCCGAGCAGTCGAAGGCGTTCGGGCCGGTCGCGCCCCAGACGTAGGGGCTGCCGAGCTTCTGGTAGGCGTAGGAGACGGCGGCGGCCGCGCGGGCGTTGGGCGCCTGGGCGGTGGCGGATCCGGGGGCGGCCAGGCTGCCGCGCGGGCCCGTCGAGGAGCGTGAGGCGCGGCCGGTGCCCGGCGCTTCTCCGAGTCTGGAACGTTCCTGCACGTCGAGCCGGGACAGCAGCTGCCGTGCGGAGCCGAGCTTGCCGGTGATGGTCTTCTTGTGCCGCTTCAGCTCCGTCTGCCGCGACTTCAGGGAGGTCAGCTCGATGTGGGCGGCCCCGCGCAACTGCTCGATCTCCCGGAGTTGCCGGCGTACGCGCCCGACTGCGGCCTTCTGACGGTTGCCGGCCCGCTCGACGAACTCGGCGTTCTCCAGGTACCGGTCGGGATCGTCGGACAGGGCGAGCTGAAGGGCGGGGTCGAGACCGCCGGTGCGGTACTGCGCGGCGGCGACCGAACCCAGGTCCTCGCGGGCCGAGTTGAGCCGCTCCTTGGTGCGGGCGGCCTGGTCCTGGAGGTCCTTCAGACGCTGCCCGGCCGCCTCGGCCTTCTCCTTCGCGCCGTTGTACTTCTCGGTGGCGACCTCCGCCTCCTGGTACAGCTTGTCCACCTTGGCCTTGACCTGGCCGGGGGTGAGCTGTGGTTCGGCGTGTCCGGTCCCGTCGAAGCCCGTCGCGGTCGCCGCACCGGCGAGGGCGATCGTGGCGGCCGTACGGGCCGTGCCGCCGCTCGCGGGGCGCTGTCGGGGCTTGCGGTGCGCTGCCACCTGGAGGCCACGTCCTTTCCTCGACCGCCGGGTGGGTGCGTAGGGCCGCCCGGGGGAGCGGACGGGCGGCCTGCGCGTCCGGCGACGGCCCGCACAGGGGGAGCGGAGCCGCCGCCGGACCTTCTCGGCGGTGGTGCCCGACTGCCGCCCCTGGCCCGGGCGGCTGTGGGGAGCCGGTCACCTGGTGGAGGACGCTAAACCCCGTCGTGCGGGCCGGTGGCGGGTGCGCGGAACTGTCCCGAGAGGACCGGTGGTGACCGTATGCGACCGTGATCCGGCCTGGGCGCCGTCGTCTTAACTCAGCGTGATGACCGATGCGTCGATTCGTAGGAGAGTGACGGTGATCGGGTGCTATGGGGCGCATATATGCATCGATGGGCCGGTGTCGGACGGCCCAGGGGCCCTGATTAGGCTCCGGCCTCATGGACGTACTCATCCACCTCTTCGTCGGCCTCCACATCGTCGGCATCGCCGCGCTCTTGGGCGGCTTCCTCACTCAGATGAAGGCGATGGGCGAGGGCACCGCCCGCTACACCCCCGCGATGCTGCACGGCGCTCTGACGATGCTGGTCACCGGGGTGATCCTGGTCGGCCTCAACCAGGCCGACGACCAGTCCGTGAACAACATCAAGATCGGCGTGAAGCTGGCCCTGCTGATCGTGATCCTCGGCCTGGTCTATGTGAAACGGGACGACGAGAAGGTGGACAAGGGCCTGTTCGGCCTGGTCGGGCTGCTGACCACGGCGAACATCTTCATCGCCGTGCTCTGGACCTGACCCTGCCCGGCCTTTCGCCGGCCCGCGCCGAGGCGACCGTCCAGGCGGTGCACCCGAGCCACGCCGCCACCGCCAACCACAGCAGTGCCTCCCCGAGGCCGTCGAGCCAGGGGGCGTCGAGGGCGGCGGCGACCGCCAGGGCGGCCGTGGCCGTCACGACCGCGGCGAACACGGTCGCCCAGCGCCGTACGTCGTAGCGGCGCCGGGGCCAGAAGAGCTCGGCGGTGAACAGGGCGACGCAGCAGATCGCGGTGAGTACGAGCAGCGCGACGGTGACCCTGCTGAGGACGGCGTGGTCGTCGTCGTTCCACAGGTACAGGCGCTCGCTGTCGGCGCTGAGGAGCTTCGCCCCGGCCAGCGCCGACACGGCGAGCGCGCCGCCCGCGAGCCAGTGGTCCCCGGCCCCCTCGCCGACCTGCCGCGGCTCGAAGCGGAACAGGGCGAGGCAGTAGAGCACGAGCCCCAGCCAGAACAGCGTCAGCGCCGCGTGGGCGAGCCAGGCCGCCGACTCGGCCGCGGCGAGCGTGGCGCCGAGCACGGCGAGCCCCTGGGTGGCCACGCAGCGCAGGAACACGGTGCCGTGCCGCCGCGGGACCCCTGAGGCGAGGAGCGGCGTCCAGAGCAGCGCGGCGAGGGCCAGCAGCGCCGCGGCCGACCGCTGCCGGCCGGCCGCCGAGAGGCCGGTGCCGACCACGGCGGTCGCGGCCACGAAGGTGAGCGCGGTCGCCGTCTCCGCCCGCCAGGCCGCCCGTCGCACGGCGTGCGCGATCGCCCCCAGCCAGGCCGCGCAGGCCAGGACGACGGCGATCCGGGACAGGACCCCGTACCCGGCCGAGTCGAGACCGACCGACAGGGTGCCGGTCGTCAGCGCGTACGTCGCCCACAAGGGGGCAGACGAGGAGGGGCCGGACATAGCGCCGATGCTAGAGAGCGCCGCACGCGCGACGAGAGGGGCACGCGCGCGTGCCCCTCAAAATCCTCCGGTGCCTTGTAGGTTCCGATTTCAATTGTCGTTCGGTGGCGACGTGACCTGGGGCTTCGGAGTGTGGTCCAGCCTTCTTGTCGGGGGTTTCGTCCGGACTAACTGTCGGTTTCTGTCGGCTGCAACCAGTCGTGCACCTTGGGCAGTCTTGTCGGTAATGAGCTCACGTCTGCCCCGGCGCCAGGCCGAACAGCGCGGTCTGCGTCTGTGGCCCGTCGGCATCGTCTTGGTCCTTGCCTTCATCGCTGCGGTCCTGGTGGCCGCGGTTGTGTTCTACGCAGGTTGGGACCTGCTCGGCGTAACCGGGTTGAAGCCTGAGCCGCGCATTGACTCCAAGACGCTGTTCGATCTCGTCAAGCTTGCCTTCGGCGTGGTGGCTGGCGCGGGTGCCCTGGTAGCCCTGGTTGTGGCCTACCGTCGCCAGCGCGTCGATGAGGACGGCGCGTTCCGTGACGCCACCCGATTACATACCGAACGCTTCACCACTGCCGTTTCCCAACTCGGCGAAGAACCCGCGGCAGTCCGCCTCGGCGGCGTCCACGCACTGGCTGGACTCGCCGACGACGCCCCCAACCGTGAACTGCGACAGACCTGCATCGACGTCCTGTGCGCGTACCTCCGACTGCCCTACACCGCCGAAGCCGACCTGCCGGCGAACGACCCGAAAGCCCGCCACACTTACCTGGCTCTGCGGGAAGTCCGGCACACCGTCGTCAGGCTCCTTCGCGACCGCCTCCGTCTACCCCTCCACCATCACCACTCGTGGCAAGGTCACGACTTTGACTTCACTGGCGTCATCTTCGACGGTGGCGACTTCAGCGAGGCGGTCTTCTCCGGCGGTACGGTCGAGTTCACCGGGGCGGTGTTCTCCGGCGGTACGGTCGACTTCACCGGCGCGGTGTTCTCCGGCGGCGCAGTGGACTTCCATGGGGTGGTGTTCTCCGGCGGCACAGTCGACTTCAGCTTCGTGATGTTCTCCGGCAGCTCAGTCAGCTTCAGCAGGTCGACACTCTCCGGCGGCACAGTCGACTTCCACGGGTCGAGGTGCTCCGGCGGCGCGGTCCTCTTCGTCGGGTTGACTTTGTCCGGCGGCACGGTCGACTTCGATGGGGCGATGTTCTCTGGCAGCACGGTCCGCTTCAACAGTTCAACGTTCTCCGGCAGCACGGTCCGCTTCTACGGAGCGACATTCTCCGGAGGTACAGTCGACTTTGATGGATCGACATTCTC
Organism: Streptomyces lomondensis; assembly: GCF_014651035.1. Classification (GTDB taxonomy): domain Bacteria; phylum Actinomycetota; class Actinomycetes; order Streptomycetales; family Streptomycetaceae; genus Streptomyces; species Streptomyces lomondensis. The sequence goes on along the minus strand of NZ_BMWC01000002.1, from coordinate 518,021 downwards.
CAACGGCACGGTGCACTTCAACAATTCGACGTTTTCCGGCAGCACGGTTCACTTCGACGAAGCGACGTTCTCCGGCGGTGCAGTCGACTTCAGCGATGCCGGAGGGACTGCTCCAGCTAGCCTGCTTCCGGGACCAGGATTCCCCCTGCCAAATGGGCTCATCCTGCCCACGGCTTGGCAATCGCCGCCTCCCTAGTCGAGGCCACGGCGCGATCCCCATCAGTCCGGGCCAAGGCCAATCCACGTGTGCAGCACGTGACGTAGCCGACGACGGCACGGACGTCACCTAGGGCTTATAGCCTGTTTACTCAGCGGAGGCTGCTGATCGCGAGTGCAGGCAGGTTAGGCAAGTCCGGCTTGGCATGTCTTGGAAGGTGTTTCGGGTTGAAACACCTTCCCGAGCTCGGGGACTGGGGACGTCGGATAGGGGTCACTTTCCGTGGCGAACTGCCACCGATGGTGGTGGTTCAGCGTTTGACCCGGTTACGGACAGCCAGGACGGCGAGCGTCAGAAGGACGGGCTCGGTCAGGCGTGAGGTCATCTCTATGTAAGTGCCAGAAGTAGTCAGGTCCTGGCCAGAGGAGCGGAACACCACCGAGTTGAGCGTGACGTACAGAGCCTTCTCGAAGCGCTTGCCGGTGAATCGGTTGCCGGTAGGGTCTTGCGGGTCGTCCTTGTTGATCTCGAAGGTGACCTTGCCTCCGCTGGCCGGGACGGTGCCGGTCGCTGTCTGCTTCGGGGTGTCTTTGGCGAGGCCGACGGCCATCAGCAAGACGATGGTGAGGAGCATGGCGGCGCCGAGCCAGGCCAGGGCCCGGGAGGCGCGCAGGCCGTAGCCGGACAGCGCCCAGTACGCGGTCAGCAGCCGCCGTTCACTGTGGGGGATGTCGTCGGCGTGGCGGCGCATCTCCATCTCCCCGTAGTAGAAGTCTGCGGCCCCGGGCTCGTGTTTGCCGTCCTCGAAGGCCTTGCGCAGCGCCCGGTATACCGGCGCGAGCTGCAATGGCCCGGTGCGCCCGGCGCCGAGGACCGCGATATTCCAGCCCTGCACTGCCCTCGGCTGGTTGGCACGCCAGTGGTGTTCCTCGGCCAGGACGCGGCGTTCGGCGAACCACATAGGCCACCATCGTCGCCAGTGCACGGCGGGTGGGGCTGTGTCGAACGTACAGGCGCCCTCCAGCCTCAATTGATCCAGGTGGACCGTGCCAGCGAACAGGCATCCTGACAGGTTGATGTCGGCGAGGACCAGGTGGGCTGCATCCACCCCACGCAGCGATGCCACCCGCACGCCGGGATCGGGCGCCCTCTCAAAAGGATCCTCGGCCAGCTGCCGACCGTCGGCGAGAACGAACGGATCTGGCTCCGCGGCGATCGTGAGGGGGTACTCGAACACCGCATGAGCAAAGTCCACCGTGGCGTAGCGCAGACGTACCTCTGCTGTCGATGACCAGCGTGTCCGACGACACTCCAGGCGATGGGCGGCAAACGCCAGGGTCACTGGGCCGCCGAACGTCGCCCTGGACAGCAGGACTCGCCCAGTGCAGATTAAAGGCCCTACGGTCACAGCTTCCTTGAAGGTTGCAGACTCGAACCAAGCGTCGCCTTTGAAGGTCGCCGACTCGAATCCGGCCTTGCCCTCGAACGTCGCGGAGTCGAAACCGGCGTTGCCCTTGAAGGTCGCCGACTCGAACCAGGCTTTTCCTTTGAAGGTCGCTGCTCCGAACACAACGCTGTTCTCGAAGGTCGCCGACTGGAACCTGGCGCTGCCCTCGAAGCCTGCCGACTCGAACCAGGCGATGTCCTTGAAGGCCGCCAACCCGAACCCGGCGACGCCCTTGAAGGTCGTCGACCTGAACCCGGCGTGGCCCTTGAAGGTCGCCGACTGGAACCAGACATCGTCCTCGAAAGTTGACAACTGGAACCAGGCATTGCCCTCAAAGGTCGCCAACCCGAACCCGGCAGTACCCTCGAACGTCGCCGACTCGAACCCGGCGCTGTCCTTAAAGGTTGTTGACTGGAACCCGGCGTGGCCCTTGAAGATGGCCGACTCGAACCAGGCGATGTCTTGAAAGGTAACCGACTCGAACCAGACGTCACCCTCGAAGACTGCCGACTCGAACTTGGCGACGCCCACGCGAGGGTGGCCAGTTACGGGGTCACGGAGGGCGTTGAGGAGGGCGCCGAGAAGGGATCCGGTGAACGAAGTGCCGCGGTGGTCGATGTCGGCGCCGGGGACCAGATCCGCAAGGTAGGCATCGCGGTCGAGATCGGCCAGGTGTGCGAGACACGCAGTGTGACCCGACACACGAATGCCGGGACATCCGAAGAGGTTTTCTGGGTTGGCACCCTCGCCACAGTGCAGCCAGCTCTGCGGGGTCGGGGACGGTCCGTGGGGTGGCTGAGGCATATCCGAGAGACGATTGCACACGGCCCAGCGGTTGCGGATCTCACCTCTCGCCTATACCCGTTTCTCTCGCATCCGCCCCGGCGAGCGACGCCAGGGGCACGCTGCCCGGAACAAGGAGCGCCAGGGAAGCCGGTGATCGTGGCTGCCGAACTGGGCTGAAGAGTCTGCGGATACTTGTAAGGCATGTGTGCCTTCTCCAAACTACCCGGGGCGTGCCGTGATCAGGTGACGTGACGATCAGTCCCGAGGGGAAGGGCCGGTACGGGGCGGAGAACGGCGGTGCACGGCGGGGGTGTTAGCTTCCTGCCCGTGTTAGAACACCAGGATGAGACCAGGGCGGCCTACGACGGGGTCGTCGAGCTCTATGCGTCGATGTTCACTAGTCGGTTGGAGACGCGGCCGTTCGCACGGAACATGATCGGCACCTTCGCCGAGTTGGTGCGTGATACGGGGAACTTGCGGGTAGCCGACGTCGGGTGCGGACCCGGTCATCTGACGGCCATGATGCACGACTTGGGGTTGGACGCCTTCGGCATCGATCTCTCCCCGGCCATGGTCGACCACGCTCGGCGGGCCCAGCCGACGCTGCGGTTCGACGAAGCGCGAATGGAGGCCCTGCCGATCGAGGACGGCGGGCTCGGTGGAGTGCTGGCCCACTACTCGATGATCCATACCCCACCTGAAGAACTGCCCGCGCTACTTGCTGAGCAGGTGCGTGTCCTGGCACCAGGGGGTCTGCTCCTGGTGTCCTTCTTCGGGACTGAGGGGCCGGAGCCGGTCCGCTTCGATCACAAGGTGGCGCCCGCCTATAGCTGGCCGGCGGAGCAGTTTGCCGGGTTGCTGACCGAGGCCGGGCTCGTCACGGTGGCTCGGTTGCTCCACGACCCAGCGTCCGAGCGCGGCTTCCTCGACACACACTTGCTGGCCCGCCGCCCGTAGAGACTGACCTGCGGACTCTTGAGTTAGTTCGGTCAACATGCCTGACGCTTCTTCTGAACCTGAGATAACGCGTACTGCTGGTTCGATCCGCCAAGTGCAGCCGTGGCGGCCCGCCGCCCGACATCGCCAGCCTCACAGTTTCTTCAGGCCGTGATGCGGTGTTGAGTTTCGAGATGGGCGGCGCGGTGGCCCTCAGCGGTGAGGGTGTAGAAGGTGCGGCGTCTGCCGGGGCCGCGGCCAGGGGTGGCTCTGTTCATCCAGGCGGCGTCGTCTCGAGGCGGCTGGTGAGCCATCCTGCGCGTTCGAGTCGCTTGAGCTGGGGATAGAGGGTTCCTGGTTCGAGGCCGGTGCGTGGGATGACCTCTGCTCCGTAAAACTCCTCCTGTGGTCGGGTCAGCAGGTGCCGCAGGAGGATCAGCGTCGGTCCGGTGATGCGGACACGCTCGACAGCGATGTCGCTGAAGGGGGTGGGTGGGCCGGGATTGCGGCGGATTCTGAATTTGGCGTGGGCGGCTTCCAGGGTGTGATCGTCGGGTTGAGCCGTGATCTGGTCATGCTGGAGTGAGGTGGTCATGAGGGCCTGTACTCGGTTTTTTTCGAGGTTGCGCAGCAGTTGTCGGCCCTGCTTGGTGGGCTGCTGGGGTCGGCCGAAGGCTGCTCGGTTGAAGAGCGGCGTACCGATGTCACGTTCCAGCCGCTGAAACTGTGTGACCAGGGCGTTCGGTTCGACCTTCAGGTAATGGGCGGCGCTGTCGAGAGACGGGAAGCGCATGGCGATCTGGAAGCGGTGGAGCCGCAACCAGCCATGGAGTGTGCCTTTGACGGCGGTCCGGACGGCACGCGGGAGGTTGGCGTCGGTCTTGGTCATGATCGTGCGGCTGTGCACTCCCGGTGGCCGCAGAGGGATATTCAGGCGCTTGAGACGTCGACGCACTGTCTCGTCCTCGGTGCCGAGTTCTGAGGCGATGTCGAGGGTCGAGCGCTTGTGGGTGAGGTATTGCTCGCGTAGCCATGCCGGGTCCATGGGGAAAGGCTTGCGGGTGCGGCGGACGGTGACGCCGAGGGCGCGGGCATGAGCAACGGCGAGCGGGCGCGGGATGCCGGTTTCCCGGGCGATGTCTCGAAGGGGCTTGCCGCCGTCGATGTACTCGCGTTGAAGGAAGTCTGCGGTGAGGACGGCTTTGGCCTGCTGACGGAGGCGCCAGGAACCGACGCTCGATCGCCTGCTCCAGGCGCGGGGTTCGCGGGGAACGCGTTCCAGTGCGAACCGGACGTGGGCCAGGGTGGTGTCCAGAGCTCTGGCCGCCTCTCGTGGGGCACGTTGTTCGGTGATGACGATGCGGCGCACTTCCTCCAGGTCGAGGTCGTCGAGGCGGCGGCCGGGGAGGGCGAGGCCGTCGGCGCATTCCTGCGGTGGTTCCCAGGTCAGTGGTTCCTTGATGCTCAGGTCGTGCAGGATGCCGACCGCGTGCTGATGGAGCGCGTCGCGCTGGTCGAGGGTCAAGGAGGGCGGGAAGGCGAAGTAGCGGGAGCGGTCGGCTACTGATCGCAGGGTGAGGGGGTGGCGTGGGTCGGTCAGGTCGGCTCCGGTGAGCAGTTGGTTGAGGTAGCGCTGGGCGTTGAGGTAGCGGGGCGCCACGGTGGTCTTGCTGCTGAGCTGTTCACCGGGCTGGTTGCCGGTGCGGAAACAGAGTTCCCGCCAGTCGTCTGGGCTGATCGGGGCTACCGGGATGAGACGTCGGCGACGCTCGTAGTCGATCGGGCTGCCGTGATCGTCGAGGTAGTGGGCGAGGTTGCAGAGCGCGGTGAGCACGGCGGGATGCCCGGACTTGAGGGCTCGCTGCAAGGTGACGGTCATGGCGTTCGGCAGGTGCGGGCCCAGGCGGTCGGTGACGCCCCGTGCCCTCAGGTCGGGCTCGCCAGGCAGGAGGAGAAGTGCGGCGGCGATGCCACGGAACAGGTTCTCCTGCGTTCCCTCCCGGGGCATGAGCCGGACTGTCCAGCTGGGCCAGAGAAGTTGCGGAACATGACGGATGCGTGCGCCCGCCCTCTGGTCGCCGGGGCTGGGGACGCGGGCGCGGGGGGTGGAGGAGGCAAACCGGACACGGTCGAGGGCGCCCATTGTGTGGTCGCCGGCGTGCAGGAATCGGCGCTGTGCGGGAGGCGAGAGCTGGGACCACTGTTCGGCGGTCATGCCTCGGGGGATCACCTTGTTCGCGGTGTCGTGCCGTGCTCGCAAGTTGTGGACGGCATGGACGGCGAAGGAGTCATCATCTGTGTTGAGGAAGGGCAAAGCCGTGTGGGCGATCACGCCGCTGACGGCGGAGCCGAGCGGCTTGGCCCGATCGGCAGGGGTCCGCGTGGCCAGTGGCCGGTGCTGCCAAAGCCGCTGGATCGTCGCGCCCATGGGAGCGACGTTGTGGTCGTGGATCGTGTGCATCAGCCATGACGTGCAGTGGTTGAGGTCATCCAGGACCGTGCGGGCCGTGGCCGGGGTGGCGAGCAGGCTGTCGACGCGGCACTGTGCGGCCAGCAAGGGGTGATCAGAAGTCAACGGCAGAAGTTCGGCGCTGGACAGGTCGGTGCCGCAGACCGATGCCAAACGGGAACCGATGGTGCAGGCCGTCGGCGGGAAGCGGTGGGTGTGTCCGGGCAGTCTGACGCGTGTCCCTTTGCCGCAGCCGGGACAGGTGTCGTGCAGCAGTGCCTTGTGCGCAGTGCAGGCGAAGACCCAGGGGAGCCACCACTTCAGTAGCCAGCGTCCCTCCCGTTCGGCCAGGCACTGGGGGCAGAATCGGCATCGCCGCTGACGCCGGGGGCCGAAGGGGAAGCCGGGGCCGATCACCGCTTGGTCGAGGCGGCCGGCCGGAAGGCCGGTGCGGGTCTCCAGCATGCGGAGGGAAGCGGTGGGCAGGTCGGTGACCAGTGGGCGTGTGAGAGAGTGCCGGGGCAGGCCCAGGACGCGCAGGAACGCGGAGAGGGGCATGCCGTTGCGACGGCTCAGCGCTTCCAGCCAGCTGTCCACACCCTCGCCGGGCAGAATCGGCAACCGCAGCGGCAGCACACGCGTCTCGGTCACAAGGCATCCCCGAGCACGGTAGTGATGTTCGCATGGGCCATCCCTGCGGCCAGCTGCGTGCGTGCCTGCTCCGACGCTTCGTCCAGCCGGACTCCGTCGAGCACCTCGCGGGTCACGGCTTCCGTGCCGTTGCGGATCGCGCGGTAGCAGCCCCGCATGAGCAGGGTGAAGTACGACCCGATGTGCCCGCTGGTGCGTTCGAAGAGGTAGTCCGCGTGGCGCAGCAGCATCCCGGGCCGGTGCTCGGCAAGGACGAGCTGGCGTTCCGTGGCCTTGATCAGGCTCCGCCAGTGGCGGCGGCCCTGCTCGGTGTCGAGCCGGAACGGATCGACACCCAGACGGGTCCAGCGACGTGCGGTCTGGGCCAGGGCCACGTTCTTGCCGGTCAGACCGTCGGCGAAGAACCGCCGCTCGGCCAGACCGACACCGACATAGACGAAGGTCACCGGCAGTTCGTTGGCGAGCCACTTGAGGTGGTTGGACACCGCCAGGCCGTCGCGGCGGTCCAGGTCGATGAAGTGGATGTCGTCGATGATGCCGAGCTGTGTCTCGCAGGACAGGACACAGTCCAGGGCGTGACTGGCCAGGGCGGCCGCGTTCGCCCGGTCGGTGGCCGGGTGGCCGTAGTACTCGCAGATCATCCGGTTCAGGGTTCGCAGGGTGGTGTTGGAGGTCAGCCCGACACGGAAGACCGGGATGCGTTCGTGCCCGGGCTCGGTGACCGGGGACAGACGGCGCATCTGCTGACGGTCGAAATCGCGGCCGAACAGGTTGGCGATGGTGGTCTTGCCCAGACCCGGCAGGGCGTCAATGACGGCGGCGGAACGGATGCGGTCGCCGTCCTGCCGGTTGCTGGCCACGATCTGTTCGAGTTCGTCGTGAATGGCCGCGAGCTGTGGAGTCTGCACGATGCCGAAGTTGGCGTGCCAGTCGTGCCGGGCGTCGTTGTAGTCCTCAGCTGCGGCCTCGCCCAGCGCGGTTAGCCGGGCTCGTGTCAGGGTCTCAGGCCGGAGCCGGGGCGGAGCGTCGGCGAAGCGGCGCCAGCCCTCCTTGCGGGAGAGGCTGAACAGGTTGGGCTGCCTCACTCGATCACCTCGAAGGCGTCGGCGTAGAAGTCGTCGCCTTCAGGGATGTCGAACAGTTCGTCCTCGTCATCGCTGTCCCCGGCCGGCAGTTCCGGCACCAGCCGCAGCTCCGGAGGCGTCAGAGGGCCGGACTGGTCCGGCAGCACCGGCAGGGACAGAGCCCCGCGTTCAGCCGACAACCTCACCGCGATGCGGCGTTCGCGCCGGTCGGTGACCATGCCCTGGTCCCAGCGGGCCAGAAGATCCGCAAGGGCCTGCGCGGAGTCGACGTGCCGACCCTCCCGGGCGGCGAGCCTGCGGGCAAAAGCGGCGGCCTCACCGCTGAAGGCCATGTGTAGTGCGGGTGCGTGCTCCCAGTGCAGCGCGTGCCAGGAGTCGTCGGCAGGGTCCTGGAAGTAGACGAACCGTACGTCGTCAGGGTTGACGTGGATTGGCCACTGCCGTCCCATTCCGGGGTAGGGGCTGGGTGTGTTGCGGTAGCCGTCCAGAACGGGGCCGTTGTAGCGCATCCCGTCGACCTCGACCCCGTAGTGCTGGATCGTGCGTGCCTTGACCGCGAGAAATTGAAAGGCTAGCTCCGGCGACGCGGGCATGCGCAGCCGTCCGGCCCGGGATAGACCGATGCGGAGCATCTCCAGCGGCGACAACGACAGCTTCGGCCACTGCGGAATGACCAGTCCGTCATGCTCACGCCGGTGATAGACCTCCGAGATCCACTCAGGGATGATCTCCTCCACCTCGTGGATGAAGAAGAACGCGGCATCCTCGACCGCCTCACCCCGGCTGTGGACATCGGGCCCCTTGTATGCGGGAAGGTGCTGGATCAGCCCCTCCCGCAAGGTGCGGAAGAAACGCTCGACCGTCGGCTTGTCCGTTGGCTTCTTCGGCTGGGCTGGCTGAATCGACATGCCCAGACGGGTGCAGACCCCGATGACATGCGCCGAGATGAACGCCCGCCCATGATCGATGACCAGCGTCTCCGGCGGACACAGCCCGCCGCCCGGCACGAGCCCCTCCTCGGTGAACACCACCTCGTCCCACAGCCCGTGGTAAGGAGCCAGCGCGGGGCGGATCGAGTCATCCAGCGGAGGGCAGGCCGCCTCGAAGAGCACACTGGCGACATCGAGCGCCTTCGTAGAGCAGGCCGTCACCCGCAGGCCGACAATGCAGCGCGAGAACAGGTCTTGAGCAACGGTGAGCTGGAGCGGAACCCACCGGCAGGTCACCGGTTCCATGGCATAGATGTCCAGGTCCTGGGTGTCGAGCACGACGTACTCACCCGGTCGGGCAGCCCGCAGCCGCCCGTAGGCGCCCTGCGGCCTGTCCGCGATCGAACGGCGTGCCTTGGCACTGCCGGAGACCGCGTTCGTGCCCTTGGTCAACACGGCAAGCCTCGCGTAGGCCGTGCTCCGGGACGGAACGGCGACGATGCCCTTGCCGTACTCGCTGTTCAGCCGTTCCTCGACCCGCGACAACAGGGCCGACCGGGTAGGGGTCGAGCTGGCCACCGACTCCGCCACCACGCGGCGGACCGCTTCCTCCCACCGGGGATCGACGCTGGAAGTCCTCCCGGCGCGGGCGTCCACGAGCCCTGCATCGCCGCTTTCCCGGTAAGCGGTTAACCAACGCTGCAGCGTGCGAGGCGAGACACCGAGCTCAGCTGCCTTGGCAGCGGTCCGCTCTTTGAGCGGGAGATCGGGGCCGTATTCGGGCCGAGGTTCGCCAGGCAGAGCATCGGTCGCGTGCCCGGACTGGTAACCGCTGAGCACTTCGCGGACGTGCCCGGCCCGTTCCCGCAGCCGCTGACGCTGGTCGGCCGACAAGGACGCCAGCAGCAGGCCCACCCCGTCCGCAGCGGCCTGCGCTGGCTCATCCATCGACCGGGCGTTGGCCGCCAGCCGCCCGAGCGGAACGGAGCTGTACTCGCCCGTCCGCTCGTTATGGACCGTCGTCCGGAGCCCGTCGATGTCCACGACCTCGACGACGTCACCACCGAAGAAGAGACGCACCCCCGGGAACAGCGACACCGCGTATGCGTTCATGCCGCCACCCGCACCCGGCTTGCACCGTTCAGCGGAGTCCGCAGGTCAGCAACGAGCCGACCGGACCACACCAGGTGCAGGACGACCGGACGGACGATCTCGCACGGGTGCTGCCCGGCCAGCGCGGCTTCGACGGCACCGATCGTCGGCTGGCAGGTGGCAGCCTCCAGCACATGCGGGACGAGCGAGGCTTCCACCAGCTCCCGGCGCCGGTAGCCGGCCAGGAAGCGCACGTTCTCCACGACGGCCTGCTCAGCCCCCGACCAGGTCTCATAGACCCAGCCGCGGCGCGAACACACCCGGCGTGTCCAGTCGAACTGCGCGATCACCTTGGGATCCCTCATACGTGAGGGCGCCTTGACGTCCACGACAGTCACCAGACCGTCGGCATGGACGAGGAACAGATCAGGAACATGACGGCGAACGCGGTCACCGTCAGCACCGACCAACTGGAACGGCTGGGCCGCGACCTCCACGACATCCGGCGCGAAATCGGCAAGCAGAATGCGGGCGAGCTCCAGTCGACTCTCGTAGGCCACGAGACGACCCGTTGTGGCGGCGTGGTACCAACCCGAGTAGTGCTTCCGACCCCGGTACCAACGGAACTCGCGTACCGGCTGTCCGCCAGCGACCTCGTCCACCGGGACCCTGTGGAGTTCGGCCTCGACCAGCCGACCGTCGGCCCGCCGGTACGCCGCCCGAACCGTCCGACTATCTGTCGCGTCCGCGACGCCTGGACCAGTCCCCATGGTCGCCCCTTCGTGTCCGATGCCATCGACACCAAGACACTGGCAACCACCATGAGTAACGTGGATGAGAAGCCGGGAAGACCAACGAGGTAGTGGACCCGTGCGGTATGGCACGGCCAGGCGCCGGACCTGGCCGTGTACCGAAGAGAGCGTGTCGACTGACAAGTTGACGACAAGTCACTCGGACAGCGACATCTCTAATCGGAACCTACATGCCTCTCAGGCCGGCCGCACCACGCTGTGGATCGCCGACTCGCCGTCGTAGTAGATCGACTCCTCGCGCACGTAGGTGCCGGGCTTCGGGGCGTGGATCATCATGCCGTTGCCGATGTAGAGGCCGACGTGGGTGACGTCGTCGTAGAAGAAGACCAGGTCACCGGGCTGGGCCTGGGAGAGGGGGACCGTGCTGCCGGCGGCGACCTGGTCGTAGGTCGTGCGTGGCAGGGTCACGCCCGCGGCCTTCCACGCGGCCTGGGTGAGGCCGGAGCAGTCGTAGGAGCCGGGTCCGACGGCGCCCCACACGTACGGCTTGCCGATCTGGGCGCGGGCGAAGGCGAGGGCCTTCTCGGCCTTGGTGGCGTACGAGGAGTCGGCCGGGGCCGTCGTGGACGTCGAGCCGGAGCCCGCCGACGCGGAGCCGCTCTCCTGCTGCCGCGCGGCCTCCTCCTGGGCCTTCTGCTGCTCGGCCTGCTCCCGGGCCAGCTCGGCGGCCTTGCGGGCGGCCTCCTCCTGCTTCTCCTTCTCGATCGCCGCGAGCCGCGCCTTCTCCTCGGCGGTCAGCTTCGACAGCAGGGCGCGCGCGTCGGCGAGCTTCCGCTGGACGGTGGCCTTGGCGGTCTTCAGGTCGCCCTGCGACTCGGTGAGCGTCGCGAGGCTCTCGGTGGCCTCCTGGCGCTTCTGCATCGTCTCGGACTGCTGCGTGACGTAGTCGTCGACCGCGACCTTCTGACGGCCGGTCATCCGGTCCATCAGCTGGGTCTGGTCGAAGTAGTCCTGCGGGGTGTCCGCGAGCAGGAACGTCGCGGTGTCCGGGGCCGAGGCGCCGGTGCGGTACTGGGCGGCGGCGAAGGAACCCAGCTGCTCCCGCGCCTCGTTGAGCTTCTGGGTGCGCTGGGCGACGTCGTCGAGGAGGGTGTCGACGCGCTTGCGCTGCTTCGCGGTCTTCTCCTTGGCCGCGTTGTACTTGTCGGTCGCCGACTCGGCCTGGCGGTACAGGTCGTCGACCTTCTTCTCGACTTCCTCCAGGCTGGGCTTCTCGTCGGCCTCGGGGGCCGCGTTGGCCGACTGGGACAGCAGGGCCACGGAGGTGAGGGCCGCCGTTGCCAGGGCCGGGGTCCGTATGCCTGCCACGCGCGTACCCGTAGGACGCGACTTGCGGTGCGACGCCAAGGGAGGCGACTCCTTCCATGTTCCGCCTACCGGGTTAGCTGTCGGGTTCGGGCGGGTATGTCGGAAGGGTTGCCCTACGGCCTGCTCCGGAAAGGGAGTCGGGCCGATTCACCCCAAGTTCTCGGTGGGTCCCCGGCTCCGGCTGCTCGGTGGCGCACCGGACTCGGCGGAGGCCGCGCGGCCCGGCGACGTTCGCCGGTGGGGGTCATGCGGCCCGTCCGCACCGTAGCCAACTCGTGTGGCCCCTGTGAAGGTTGATGGGTGATATGCCCGATACATTTTCGTGACCTTATTCATGAACGTCGCGGACAGTGAGCGATCAAGGGGGATTCGTTATAAGTCATCCCTGATTGCGACGTCGTCGCGCACCGTGATCACGTCGCACTGGAGGGTGACAATGCGCCGAAGTGTGGTCGGCGGGCCCCGGGCTTCCGGCGATGTTCTCAGGGCGGCGGCGGGCTGTCAGTGGGGCGCCCTAGACTCGTAGAGCGATGAGCAGCCTCTTTGACGACAGCTTCCTGGCGGACCTCCAGGCCCAGCGGGGCCCCGCGGACGAGCCCCCGCCACCGCCCGAGGACGATCACGCTCCGGAGTCGATTCCGGACGATCTGTTCGGCGGGAAGTTCGACGTGCCGCCGGACCGGGACACCCACTACCGCGACGGCGCCCCGCGCCCGGTGGTGGACACCGCCGCCCTCCTGGAGGGGCTGAACGACAACCAGCGCGCCGCCGTCGTCCACTCCGGCTCCCCCCTGCTCATCGTGGCCGGTGCCGGCTCCGGCAAGACCCGCGTCCTCACGCACCGCATCGCCCACCTGCTCGCCGAGCGGGGCGTGCACCCGGGCCAGATCCTCGCGATCACCTTCACCAACAAGGCCGCCGGCGAGATGAAGGAGCGCGTCGAGCAGCTCGTCGGCCCGCGCGCGAACGCCATGTGGGTCATGACCTTCCACAGCGCGTGCGTGCGCATCCTCCGCCGGGAGAGCAAGAGGCTCGGCTTCACGTCCTCGTTCTCGATCTACGACGCCGCCGACTCCAAGCGCCTGATGGCCCTGGTCTGCCGCGACCTGGACCTCGACCCCAAGCGCTTCCCGCCCAAGTCCTTCAGCGCCAAGATCAGCAACCTGAAGAACGAGCTGATCGACGAGGAGGACTTCGCCGCCCAGGCCTCCGACGGCTTCGAGAAGACCCTCGCCCAGGCCTACGCGATGTACCAGTCGCGGCTGCGCGAGGCGAACGCCCTCGACTTCGACGACCTGATCATGACGACGGTCAACCTGCTGCGCGCCTTCCCGGACGTCGCCGAGCACTACCGCCGCCGCTTCCGGCACGTGCTGGTGGACGAGTACCAGGACACCAACCACGCCCAGTACGCCCTGGTCCGCGAGCTGGTCGGCACCTCCGAGCACCCCGTCGACGTGCCGCCCGAGGCCGAGATCCCGCCGGCCGAGCTGTGCGTGGTGGGTGACGCCGACCAGTCGATCTACGCCTTCCGCGGCGCGACGATCCGCAACATCCTCCAGTTCGAGGAGGACTACCCGGACGCGACGACGATCCTGCTGGAGCAGAACTACCGCTCCACGCAGACCATCCTCAGCGCGGCCAACGCGGTCATCGAGCGCAACGAGTCCCGCCGCCCCAAGAACCTGTGGACCAACGCGGGCTCGGGCGCGCAGATCACCGGCTACGTCGCCGACACCGAGCACGACGAGGCGCAGTTCGTCGCCGACGAGATAGACCGCCTCACGGACGCGGGCGAGGCGAAGGCCGGCGACGTCGCCGTTTTCTACCGCACGAACGCCCAGTCCCGTGTCTTCGAAGAGGTCTTCATCCGCGTCGGCCTGCCCTACAAGGTCGTCGGTGGCGTCCGCTTCTACGAGCGCAAGGAGGTCCGGGACGTCCTGGCCTACCTGCGCGTGCTGGCCAACCCGGAGGACTCGGTGCCGCTGCGCCGGATCCTCAACGTCCCCAAGCGGGGCATCGGCGACCGCGCCGAGGCGATGATCGACGCCCTCGCCCAGCGGGAGAAGATCAGCTTCCCGCAGGCGCTGAAGCGCGTGGACGAGGCGTACGGCATGGCCGCGCGCTCCACCAACGCCGTCAAGCGGTTCAACACGCTGATGGAGGACCTCCGTACGATCGTCGAGTCCGGCGCCGGACCGGCCACGGTGCTGGAGGCCGTCCTGGAGCGCACCGGGTACCTCGCGGAGCTTCAGGCCTCCACCGACCCGCAGGACGAGACCCGGATCGAGAACCTCCAGGAACTCGCCGCCGTCGCCATGGAGTTCGAGCAGGAGCGCGGCGAGGGCGAGCAAGGCACGCTGGCCGACTTCCTGGAGCAGGTCGCGCTGGTCGCCGACTCCGACCAGATCCCCGACGAGGAGGACGGCGACGGCGTCATCACGCTGATGACCCTGCACACCGCCAAGGGCCTGGAGTTCCCGGTCGTCTTCCTGACCGGCATGGAGGACGGCGTCTTCCCGCACATGCGCGCCCTCGGCCAGACCAAGGAACTGGAGGAGGAGCGGCGCCTGGCCTACGTCGGGATCACGCGCGCGCGGGAGCGGCTGTATCTGACGCGGTCCACGCTGCGCAGCGCCTGGGGCCAGCCGTCGTACAACCCGCCCTCCCGGTTCCTGGAGGAGATCCCGCCCACCCACGTCGAGTGGAAGCGCACGGGCGCGACCGCTCCCGCCTCCTCCGGGCCGGTCTCGGCGGTGGCCTCCTCGCTGTCGTCGTCCCGCTCGCGTTCCTCGGCCTCGGGCGCGTCCGGTTTCGCCACGCGCCGCGCCTCAGAGCAGCCGGTGGTGTCGCTGGCGGTCGGGGACCGGGTCACGCACGACCAGTTCGGGCTCGGGACCGTCGTCGCGGTCAAGGGCACGGGCGCGAACGCCGAGGCCACGATCGACTTCGGCGACACCAAGCCGAAGCGGCTGCTGCTGCGGTACGCGCCGGTGGAGAAGCTGTAGCCCGGTGACAGACGCCCCCCGTCGGCTCGACCGGCGGGGGCTGCCGGGACGTTACGCCGGGTCGACGCCGTGGCTGCGCAGCCACGGGAGCGGGTCGATCGCCGAACCGCCGGCGGGGCGCACCTCGAAGTGCAGGTGCGGGCCGGTGGAGTTGCCGGAGTTGCCGGAGCGCGCGATCGGGTCGCCGGCCTTCACGGTCGTACCCGAGGGGACCGTGTACGTGGAGAGGTGGCAGTACCACGTCTCCGTGCCGTCCTTCGCGGTCACGACCATCATGTTGCCGTACGCGCTGTTCCACTGCGTGCGCACGGTGCCGTCGGTCGCGGCCATCACGGTCGTGCCGTACGACACGGGGAAGTCGATGCCGGTGTGCAGGGACATCCAGTTGATGCCGGACTGGCCGTAGTAGGCGCTGAGTCCGTGCTGCGCGACCGGCAGGGCGAACTTCGGCCGCAGCCGCTCCTTGCGGGCCGCCTCCTCCGCCGCCCGCTTCCGCTCGGCCGCCTGCTGGGCCTTGAGGTCGATGCGCTCCTGCGTACGGCTGGCCCGGTCGGCGAAGTCGTCGGCG
The DNA here is from genome assembly GCF_014651035.1 of Streptomyces lomondensis. GTDB lineage: Bacteria > Actinomycetota > Actinomycetes > Streptomycetales > Streptomycetaceae > Streptomyces > Streptomyces lomondensis. Next base: position 502,793 of record NZ_BMWC01000002.1, on the reverse strand, counting down.
CCGGCGGCGAGGCTCTGCAGCTGCGTGTCCAGCTTGTTGTTGGCGGCGGCCGGCTTCACCGGCTGCGCGTCCGCCGCGGTCGTGTGCGCCTCCGCGGCGCCGTCGTCGGTGAGGCTGCCGACGGAGGCGGCGGCGATCCCGGCGACGCCCATCACGCACGCCGAGGGCACCGCGATGGTCAGCAGCGCCGAGCGCTTGGGGGGCGTACGGCGGCGGGAACGGGACCCGGCGCGCGAGGCGGCCCGTGAGGCCGGGGGCGGGGTGACCTCCTCCTGGTCGTCCAGGAGCGGGCCGACGGTGGGGAGTTCGCCGGTGGCGGCCGGATCGCCGCCGTCCGACGCGGGGTCGTGGTAGCCGGCCCCGGCGGATTCGTCGTAGGCGACCTGCTCGAACGTCGCGGTCTCGTGCTGGTCGAAGGGCTCGGCCGGGTGCTCGTACCCGTCGGAGGCCGGGGCGGCGGCGCCGTCGGTGTTCCACTGCGTGGCGTCGTAGGCGCCGGTGTCGAAGGCCTGCGTGCCCCATTCCCACTGCTGGGTCTGGTCGGCCGGGTTGCCGGACTGGTCGGGCTGGAGCCAGGCCCCGGCGTCCCACTGCCCGGTGCTGTCGGGCGACGTGGCCTGCGGCGGGATGACCGACAGCGGCTGCTGCTCGGCCGTCCAGGAGGTCGTGTCGTAGACGCCGGTGTCGTAGGCGGCGTGGTGCTGGGCCGCGTACGCGTCGTAGTGCGGGTTCTCGTGCGTGCCCGTGGGCCAGTGGCCGGTGTCGTACGTGCCCGTGTCGTGGCCGGTGCCCGGCATGTCGCCGAAGAGGGGGTCGGTGGCGAAACTCGCGGTGGTGTGCCCGGTGGCGTCGAAACCGGTGCCGTCCGTGCCGCTCGCGTCAAAACCGGTGGCGGCGTAGTCGCCGTACGTGGTGAAGTCGCCGTACTGGGCTTCCTGGGTGCCGTACGACGTGTAGTGCGCCGAGGTGGCGTCGGAAGCCGGAGCCGGGGCCATGGTCCCCGACGGGTGACGGTCGTTCACCAACTTCTCTTTCGCCTCGACAACAGGGGCTGCCAGAGCAGTGCGGCGACTGTACCCGGCGGTACGCGGGCACGACAATCTTCGACAGGTTTCGCGCGCGCAGGAAACGGGCATTCGGCCGTGTTTCGGCGGACTGCGGGCGCGGGTTTGGCCCTGTGTTCGATGTTTGTTCGAGGCTGGTCGGGGTGTCGATGGAGTTCGTCGTCTGTATGACGAGTCTGTGAGCCAGGTGTGACGGGCTGAGGGCCGACTGTCGCTCGACCGAGTGGCGAAACGGTGAGTGAGCCGGGCCGGTCTCAGGCCACCGTGAGGCCGTCGGCACGGCCGGCGGACGGTTCACCCGGGCGAGCCGTGTCCAGGACCTGCCGTATTCCGTTGGCGACGGCGGGGTGCACGGGCAGGGCGAGATGACCGATGCCGGTCACTCGCACGTTCTGCACCGTCAGGTCGGGGTGGTCGATGCAGGCCGTCTCCAGCGGATCCATCACGTGGTCCAGGTCGCTCCAGAAACTGACGAAGTGCGTACGGCAGCCAGGGGCGGGCCGAGTGAGCTCCTCGAGCACCGGTGAGCCGGGGCGCATCTGGCGCACGATGGGGTGCGCGTTCGCCAGGGGCATCACTCGGGTGCCGGAGTGCGGCGTGCCGAGTGTCACAAGGGTGCGCACGCGCGTGTCGCCGCCGAGCCGCTGCACGTAGTAACGCGCTATCAGACCGCCGAGGCTGTGCCCGACGACGTCGACCTGCCGGGCTCCGGTGCGCTCGCAGATTTCCTCTATGTGCCGGCCGAGCAGCTCGGCCGCGGCGCGTATGTCGCAGGTCAGCGGCGAGTAGTTGAGGGACTCGATCTGCTGCCTGCCGTGCTGGGCGAGGCTGCGGCGCAGCAGGACGAAGACCGAGCGGTTGTCGATGAAGCCGTGCAGCAGGACGACCGGGGGCTTGGCCCGGGTGGGCAGTTGGGCGGCGCCGTCGGCGGTGGGCAGTGGCGGGGCGGGGGCTCGCCGCTCCTGGGCGATGCCGGAGGGGTAGAGGAGGAGATGTCCGGCCAGGATCGCGATCTCCAGGGCGGTGGCCTTCAGGAGGGCCATCGACAGTCCCGCCAGCCGGCTCGGCAACAGGCGTTGGCAGAACGGCAGAAAGGGCAGAGCCTCCCGCGTGACCTTCATCGCCGACCTCCTGTCGGCACGCGGAAGGACAGCTTTGCCCCCCGTGTGCTCTCGTGGAAAGCCGGTGCGAAGGCGGCCGGTCGTGACCGCGCGGACGGCGTGAGCCGCGTGAGCTGCGGGGGCTGAGCGTGGCGTGTGGCCTGTGTGATGCCAGTGGTGCGAGGGAGTCCTTGGTCCCTGTGGTGACGGGACTCCCCGCTGTTGCGCCGTGCCTGCCCTGCGTGCTGTGCGTGCGGTGCTTGTCCTGCGTGCCCTGCCTGCCTTCGCCGAAGTGCCGTACCGCCGCGGTGCGTGGTGGGTGGCGCGGCGGTACGGCGACCTCGTTGCGGCTCCCCTTGCGCTTGTCCCATCGTGTGATTTCCCCCTCGGTCGGCGTCGCGAAACTGCCGGTTGCGGGATCCTGTAGATAACGTTCGTTCACTTGCCCGGGCGGTTCGGGGTAGGCCGGTGCGGTGTGTGCGGCATGTACGGCATGCCTGATGTGTGCGGTACTTGTCGGAACGGATGGATGTAGTCGCTTCATGGAGGCAGTGATGGGTGTGGCAGCCGGTCCGATCCGCGTCGTGGTGGCCAAGCCGGGGCTCGACGGCCACGACCGTGGGGCCAAGGTGATCGCGCGGGCCCTGCGCGACGCCGGTATGGAGGTCATCTACACCGGGCTCCACCAGACGCCCGAGCAGATCGTCGACACGGCGCTCCAGGAGGACGCCGACGCGATCGGGCTCTCCATCCTCTCCGGCGCGCACAACACGCTCTTCGCGGCGGTGATCGACCTGCTCAAGGAGCGGGACGCGGAGGACATCCTGGTCTTCGGCGGCGGGATCATCCCCGAGGCGGACATCCCCCTGCTGAAGGAGAAGGGCGTCGCGGAGATCTTCACGCCCGGCGCGACGACAGCGTCGATCGTGGACTGGGTCCGGGCGAACGCACGCCAGCCGGCGGCCTCCGGCGGCTGACCCGGAGGGTTCGGGGCGGGCCGTTGCCGGTGCGCTGCGGGTGGTGGACGTGAGGCGTGGGTGCCTGGCTGAGGCGAGGTGTTCGTGCCCGGCTGGGGGCTCGCGAACCGCCGAGGTGGGGCATCCCTGACCGGTCGGCTCCGGGTGCCTGTGGGCGGTTCGGGTGTGGACCGCTCGGCGGCCCGCCGACGCAGTGGGCCAGGGGCTGCCGGGGCGATGGTCCGTGGTGGATCGCGCGCACTTTCCGGCCGCTGTGGCCCACCCCGTGGCACCGAGCCGGTGCTGTCCCGCTCGGCCGGTGAGCCTCAGTTCTGCGCCGGCCCCATCTCCTCCACCATCGCCGCGCGCAGGCGCAGCGTCGTGACCAGGCGCTGGAAGGCCTCCGCCCAGTAGCCACCTGCTCCCGGGGACGCGTTCTCCGGTTCGTCCGGTACGGCCAGCAGGGCGTCGAGGCGGCCGGATTCGGACGGGTCGAGGCAACGCTCGGCCAGGCCCATGACTCCGCTGAAACTCCATGGATAACTCCCCGCGTCCCGAGCGATGTTGAGCGCGTCCACCACGGCCCGGCCGAGCGGCGGAGCCCACGGCACCGCGCACACGCCGAGCAGTTGGAAGGCCTCGGACAGGCCGTGCGTCGCGATGAAGCCGGCCACCCACTCGGCCCGTTCGGCGGCGCCCAGCGTGCCGAGCAGCTTGGCGCGTTCGGCCAGGGACACCGCGCCCGGACCGCCCGCCTCCGGTGCCGAGGGCTCGCCGAGCAGCGCGCGCGACCACTCGGCGTTCCGCTGGCGCACCGCGGCCCGGCACCACGCCGCGTGCAACTCGCCCTGCCAGTCGTCGGCCACCGGCAGCGCCACGATCTCCCGGGGTGTCCGCCCGCCCAGCCGCCGCGACCAGGTCCCGAGCGGTGCCGCCTCCACCAACTGGCCGAACCACCAGGACCGTTCGCCCCGCCCGGCCGGGGCCTTCGCCACGACGCCGTCGCGCTCCATGCCCGCATCGCACTCATGGGGTGCTTCGACGACGATCGTCGGTGCGGCATGCGGGTCCGGCGAGGTCCGCGTGTCCCGCCCGGTCCCCGCGGACTGGGTGTGGTCGATGGCCACGCAGGCCTCCGCCCTGACCGCCATCCGCGCGGCGAGTGCCGAACCGGGCAGTGCCGACAGCAGTTCCGCCGCCGTCGCCCTGACGTTGCGGCTGCGGTCGGCGAGGGCCTGTTCCAGGAACGGCTCGTCGTCCGGGCCAAGGCCCGTGCGCAGGGAGTCGAGGAACATCAGCCGGTCCTCGGCCCGTTCCGTCGCCCAGGTCGTCTCGAGCAGGGAGCGCGCGGCGGCCGGCTCCCGGTCCCGCAGCGCGGACAGGAGGGCGACCCGTTCGGCGAACAGGCCCTCCTGCCACAGCTGCTGGGTCCTGTCGTCGTCCTCCAGGTGCGGCAGGGCAGCTCCACCGCCCGGTGTGGAGCGCAGGGCGAACCGCCAGTCCGGGTTCAGCCGCGCCAGCCACAGGGCCCGCGGCCCCGCGAACTCCAGCGCGGCCGGGCGCAGGTCCGTCCGCCCCCGGGCCGCGTCGAGCAGCGCGGGCAGCACCTGCGGGGGCGGCGCGAAACCACGGGCGTTCGCCGCCGCGAGCCACTGGGGCAGCAGCTCCATGAGGTCGGGCGCGGTGCCCCGGCGGCCGCCGCCGGACCCGCCGGGGCGGTCGGCCAGCAGCATCGCGAGTCTGCGGGCGGCCGCCGGCGGCAGGGGCGGCCGCGGGTCCTCCGGGGCCGGCCGCGGGCGCTCCGCCGCCCGCGCCGGACGCAGACCGGCCCGTCGCCGTACGGTCTCCAGGGCCGCCGCGTCCAGCAGGGCCACCGGTGCGTCCGAGCCCGGGGCGGTGCCCGGCGGGGTGCGCCGGGCCGTGCCCAGCAGCGCCGTGGTGACGAGCCCCTCCCAAGCGCCCGTGCCGGGCGCGTCCACAGGAGCGGAGGTCCTGGTCATGAGCTTCCTTTCCGCCGGGCGCCCAGGGGTGGTTGAAGGCTCACCCTTACCGGTTGTCCCGTGATGCCTGAAAGATTCGTGGATCCCTGAGAAGGGCGGGTCTGCTCGGACTGGTCGGGCGCCCGATGGCTCAGGGCCCGATGGCTCAGCACAGCGCCACCGCGTCGCCCGCGCCCTCGGGCCAGGCCGTCAGCGGCGTGAAACCCTGGTGGCCGCATTCGCCGAAGACCCTGACCGGGGCGCCGCCCGACAGGGCGACGAGCCGCCACAGGCCCGGCCGGGACCGCGCGGCGGGGGTGAGCGGCAGCGCCGCGTCCTCGTCGGCGTCCGCCAGCTGCCAGGAGTCGCCGTCCGGCACCGGGACGACCCGCTCCAGCGTCACCGGGATGGACTCCAGCCACGGATCGTCGCGCAGGGCGTCGCCGTAACGGGCCGCCGCCTGCGACGTCGTCAGCCCCGGCGGACGTATCGCCGCCGGCGCGGGCGGTGCGAACTGCTCGCCCAGGGCCACCCGCGGCTGCCCGGCGCCCGGGTATGCGGACACCTCGGCCTCCAGGGTCAGCCCCACCGGCAGCGCCAGCTCCGGGGCGCGGCCGGCGGCACCGTAGGAGAGGAGCAGCACCGTGCGGTGCGATTCGGCGCCGTGGAGCCAGATCCGGCGGGTCGTCAGGCGCGGATCCGTCGTGTCGTACTGGGCGAGGACCAGCCAGCGGTCCCGCACCGGCGGGCCGTCCGCCGAGGCCGGCAGGCCGATGCGGGAGCGGACCGTGGCGGCGAGGCCGTCCGGCAGCCGCTCGCGGCGCAGCCAGCCCTGGCCGAGGAGATGCAGCAGCGCGCACTGCTCCAGCAGCCGCACCGGCCAGCCCGGGCCGGTGGACGGGATGGCGCCCAACTCCCGGACGCGGGCGGCCAGGCCCTGCGCCTGGGCGTCGACCATGCGGGCCGCCGTCTCCTCCCAGAGGCCGTAGCCGGACTGCTCCGCCGACGCCAGGCCACTCCGCAACAGATCCGCCAGGCGCTGCTCCAGCTCCACCGCGCCCGCCGTGACCCGCTCGGCCCGGCGCTCCGCCCGGCGCCGCGCCGCCTCCGGATCAGCGGACGCAGACGAAGAACCCGGGCTCTCCCCGGCCTTCTTCTCCTCCGCGCGCTGGCGCCGCCCCGCTATCCACTGCCCGGCCCACTCCGGTGCCTCTCCCGCCGGCACCGCCCCGTCGCCGCCCGCCCAGAGCAGCAGCAGCCCGAGCGCGTGCTTGCACGGGAACTTGCGGCTCGGGCAACTGCACTTGTACGCGGGCCCGGAGGCGTCCGCGATGTCCACGATCGTCTGATACGGCTTGCTCCCGCTGCCCTTGCACAGCCCCCACACCGTCCCCTCGTCGGAACTCCCCGCCTCGGACCACGGCCCCGCCGCGCCGAGTTTGCTTCCCGCTTTGCGTGATGCGGCGTCAGGCGCCAGTGCCAGCACCTGGTCCGCGGTCCAGCGCACCCCCTGCTGAGTCATGCCATCGAAGGTAGATCCCCCCACTGACAATCGGTCCCGCGAGCGGCACCGGCACAGTGTTTCCGCAGGTCAGAACGGATTGTCAGTGGTGTGGTGCAACGTTGGTGCCAGATCCGAACCGGCCGAGCTGGAGGGGGACTTTGCCATGACTGTGTCCGTTGAGCCGACGTCCGTCGAAGCAGGGGAGACGGAGCCGACCCAGGCATTGCGACCGCACGCCGAGGACGCCTTCGCCGGCGAACTCGCCACGCTCGCCGCGCAGGACGACCGTCCGCGCCCGGCCCGCTGGAAGCTGTCGCCGTGGGCCGTCGCGACGTACCTGCTCGGCGGCACCCTGCCGGACGGCACGGTGATCACACCCAAGTACGTCGGCCCGCGCCGCATCGTCGAGGTCGCCGTCACCACGCTCGCCACCGACCGCGCCCTGCTCCTGCTCGGCGTGCCCGGCACGGCGAAGACCTGGGTCTCCGAGCACCTGGCCGCGGCGGTCAGCGGCGACTCCACGCTGCTGGTGCAGGGCACCGCCGGCACCCCGGAGGAGGCCATCCGGTACGGCTGGAACTACGCGCAGCTGCTCGCCCACGGCCCGAGCCGCGACGCCCTCGTACCCAGCCCGGTCATGCGGGCGATGGCGGAGGGCATGACGGCCCGCGTCGAGGAGCTGACCCGCATCCCGGCCGACGTGCAGGACACGCTCATCACGATCCTGTCGGAGAAGACGCTGCCGATACCGGAGCTGGGCCAGGAGGTGCAGGCGGTCCGCGGCTTCAACCTGATCGCCACGGCCAACGACCGCGACCGCGGGGTCAACGACCTGTCCAGCGCCCTGCGCCGCCGTTTCAACACGGTCGTGCTGCCGCTGCCGGAGAGCCCCGAGGCCGAGGTCGCCATCGTCTCGCGCCGCGTCGACCAGATCGGCCGCTCCCTCGACCTGCCGGCCGCACCCGACGGTCTCGACGAGATCCGCCGTGTCGTCACGGTCTTCCGGGAGCTGCGCGACGGGGTCACGGCCGACGGCCGGACGAAGCTGAAGTCGCCGAGCGGCACGCTGTCCACGGCCGAGGCGATCTCCGTCGTCACCAACGGGCTCGCGCTGGCGGCCCACTTCGGCGACGGCGTGCTGCGGCCGGGCGATGTCGCCGCCGGGATCCTCGGCGCGGTGGTCCGGGACCCGGCGGCCGACCGCGTCATCTGGCAGGAGTACCTGGAGACGGTCGTCCGCGAGCGGGACGACTGGAAGGACTTCTACCGGGCCTGCCGTGAGGTGAGCGTGTGAGGGACACGGGGCGGGGGCTTGTCGGGGGGCGGACATGGGTTGGGAGGGGAACCAAGTGACGGACGTGGAAAGGGCCGTAGGCCGGGGGGCCGGGGCGGGGCCGGTGCTGCTCGGGGTGCGGCATCACGGGCCGGGGTCGGCGCGGGCCGTGCGGGCGGCGCTGGAGGAGACCCGGCCGGGCGTGGTGCTGATCGAGGGGCCGCCCGAGGCCGACGCGCTGATCCCGCTCGCAGCCGACGAGGAGATGCGGCCGCCGGTCGCCCTGCTCGCCCATGCCGTGGACGAACCCGGCCGGTCGGCGTTCTGGCCGCTGGCCGAGTTCTCCCCGGAGTGGGTCGCCCTCCGCTGGGCCCTGGAGCACGGTGTCCCGGCCCGCTTCATCGACCTGCCGGCCACGCACACACTGGCCTGGGGGAGGCAGGAGGACCAGGCGGGAGCGGAGGGGGAGTCCCCTCTCGACGCCGACCCGGCGGACAGCGAGGGCGACTCCGGCCCCGCCGACGCGCGGATCGATCCGCTGGGGGTGCTCGCCGAGGCCGCCGGCTACGACGACCCGGAGCGCTGGTGGGAGGACGTCGTCGAGCACCGGGGCGTGGGGGAGGGGGACGCGCTCGCGCCGTTCACCGCACTCGAGGAGGCCATGGGGGCGCTGCGGGAGACCTACGGAAGCGGGGGACACGACCGGGACCTGGTGCGGGAGGCGCACATGCGGCTCCAGGTGCGGGCGGCGCAGCGGGAGTTCGAGGACGGCGTGGCCGTCGTCTGCGGGGCCTGGCATGTGCCCGCCCTGCGGCGGAAGACCACCGTCGCCGCGGACAAGGCGCTGCTGAAGGGATTGCCCAAGGTCAAGACGGACATGACCTGGGTGCCGTGGACCCACCGCAGGCTCTCCCGGTACAGCGGGTACGGGGCCGGCATCGACTCGCCGGGCTGGTACGGGCACTTGTTCAGCGCCCCGGACCGGCCGGTCGAGCGGTGGCTGACCAAGGTGGCGGGGCTGCTGCGCGCCGAGGACCGGATCGTCTCCTCCGCGCACGTCATCGAGGCCGTGCGGCTGGCCGAGACGCTCGCCGCGATGCGCGGCCGGCCGCTGCCGGGCCTGAGCGAGACGACCGACGCGGTGCGGGCGGTGATGTGCGAGGGCTCGGACGTGCCGCTGGAGCTGGTGCGGGACCGGCTGGTCGTGGGGGACGTGCTGGGGGAGGTGCCGTCGACGGCGCCGGCCGTTCCGTTGCAGCGGGACCTCGCCCGGCTCCAGCGCCGGCTGCGGCTGAAGCCGGAGGCGCTGGAGCGGGAGGTGGAGCTCGACCTGCGCAAGGAGACCGACGCCGCCCGCAGCAGGCTGCTGCACCGGCTGCGGCTGCTCGGCATCGCCTGGGGCGAACCGGCCGCCTCGCGGGGCAGTACGGGCACGTTCCGGGAGACATGGCGGCTGCGCTGGGAGCCCGAGCTGTCCGTGCGGGTGGCCGAGGCGGGGGTGTGGGGGACGACCGTCCTGTCCGCCGCCAACGCCAACGCCGAGGCGGACGCCGTGGCCGCGGAGGGCCTCGCCGACGTCACCGCGCTCGCCGAGCGCTGCCTGCTGGCCGAACTGCCCGGCGCGCTGCCGACCGTGATGCGGATCCTCGCCGACCGAGCGGCCCTCGACACGGACGTCGGCCAGCTCGCCCAGGCGCTGCCGGCCCTGGTCCGCTCCCTGCGCTACGGCGATGTGCGCGGCACGGACACCGGGGCCCTCGGGGAGGTCGCCGCGGGCCTGGCCGAGCGGGTCTTCGTCGGCCTGCCCCCGGCCTGCGCCGCGCTCGACGCGGACGCCGCCGAGGAGATGCGGCGTCACGTGGACGCGGTGCACGGGGCCGTGGGGCTCCTGGGGGACACCCCCGCGGCGGGACACGGCCACCTGAGAGGCCGCTGGCAGTCGGTGCTGCGGGTGCTGTCCGGGCGGGACACCGTGCCCGGGGTGATCCGGGGGCGGGCCGTGCGGCTCCTGCTCGACGACGGGGAGCTGGCGCAGGACGAGGCGGCGCGGCTCATGGGGCTCGTCCTGTCCCCGGGCACGCCGCCCGCGGACGCGGCCGCGTGGATCGAGGGCTTCGTCGGAGGAGGCTCCGGCGGCGGGATGCTCCTGGTGCACGACGAACGGCTGCTCGGCCTGGTCGACGCGTGGCTGACCGGCGTACCGGCGGAGGCGTTCACGGACGTGCTGCCCCTGCTGCGGCGGACGTTCTCGGCCTACGAGCCCGGGGTGCGCCGGACCCTCGGCGAACTGGTCCGACGCGGGCCGGGTGCCGAGGGAGGCACCGCAGCCGCCGGCACCGGCATACCCGGCTTCGCGGCCGAACTCGACACGGCGCGCGCGGACGCCGTGCTGCCGGTGATGCGGCTGCTGCTCGGGCTGGACGAAGAGGACACCGAAAAGGACCTGATGGGGGTGGCGGGATGACGACCGACGGACTGAGCGAGCCGACGACGAGGGCGGCACAGGGGGACACCGCCGGGAACGGCGCCCGGGCGGACGGCCGGCCGACGACGACCGTGCCGGTGATCCCCCTGTGGGAGCGGCTTCGCGGGGGAGGCCACGGATGACGGCCGAGGTGACGGACCCGGCGCAGGAGCGGCTGCGGCGGTGGCGGCTCGTGCTCGGCGGAGACGCGGCGGACGGCACCGGATGCGCGCTGTCCGGTCAGGACGCGGCGATGGACGGGGCGCTCACCGCGCTCTACGGCAGGAAGGACGGCACGTCGCAGGGCGGCCGGGACCGTTCGGCGGGGCTCGGGGCGTCGGCGCCGTCCGTGGCGCGCTGGCTCGGGGACATCCGGACGTACTTCCCGTCCTCGGTCGTGCAGGTCATGCAGCGCGACGCCATCGACCGGCTCGGACTCGCCACGCTCCTGCTGGAGCCGGAGATGCTGGAGGCGGTGGAGGCCGACGTGCACCTGGTCGGCACGCTGCTGTCGCTCAACAAGGCGATGCCCGAGACGACGAAGGAGACGGCACGGGCCGTCGTACGCAAGGTCGTCGAGGACCTGGAGAAGCGGCTCGCCACCCGCACCCGGGCCACCCTCACCGGCGCCCTCGACCGCAGCGCCCGCATCAACCGGCCACGACACCACGACATCGACTGGAACCGCACCATCGCGGCCAACCTCAAGCACTACCTGCCCGAGTACCGGACGATCGTGCCGGAGCGGCTCATCGGGTACGGGCGGGCGACCCAGTCCACGAAGAAGGAGGTCATCCTCTGTATCGACCAGTCGGGATCCATGGCGGCATCGGTCGTGTACGCATCGGTGTTCGGAGCGGTGCTCGCCTCGATGCGGACGATCTCCACGCGACTCGTCGTCTTCGACACGGCGGTCGTCGACCTCACCGACCAGCTCGACGACCCGGTCGACGTCCTGTTCGGGACGCAACTCGGCGGCGGTACGGACATCAACCGGGCGCTCGCGTACTGCCAGTCGCAGATCACCCGGCCCGCGGAGACGGTGGTCGTGCTGATCAGCGACCTCTATGAGGGCGGAATACGCAACGAGATGCTCAAGCGGGTCTCGGCGATGAAGGCGTCGGGGGTGCAGTTCGTGACGCTGCTGGCGCTCTCGGACGAGGGGGCACCGGCGTACGACCGGGAGCACGCGGCCGCGCTCGCCGCGTTGGGGGCACCGGCGTTCGCCTGCACGCCCGATCTGTTCCCGGAGGTGATGGCGGCGGCGATCGAGAAGCGGCCGTTGCCGATACCGGATGCGGCGTGATGCGGAGCGGTTGGATGGCGACTTGTCGATGCAGTCATCGAAATCGGGTTGCTAAAAGGGACATGACTGGTCATCAGTAGGGAGGGGCTTGCGCAACCTCCGCACTCCCGTGCGAGGATCAGCGCCTGCTCGGCGGTGCGTCGCGCTGTGCCGGGCAGTACCGCGTGGTGCCGACTCGGTGCCCGTAACGCGTGACGCGTTCCGCGCCTGTTCCGTCGCACGGGAGGAAGCTCCCCCTCTTGACCTGGTCAGCAGCCCTGCCCGGTGCCGCGCTGCGCATGCTGCGCACGGCGGCCGGGCGGCGTGCCCTCCAGGTGGGGCTGCTGGTGGGCGGAGTGCTCCTCATCGGGCTGCTGTGCGGAGAGCGGGCGCATGCGGCGGACGGCGGGCGCGTATTGACGAACGGCACGGCTGGGTGGACCGAGGCGACAGATCCTCACGTCGTGCCCGGAGCCGACGCCGCTCACGGCGTCAGGGCCGTAGAGGAGCGAGTCGTACGGGCCGCTGGTGTGGTGGGCCAGGTGGTGAGCGGGGGCCGGGCGGAGTCGGGGGCGGAGGCGACGGAGCCTGCACCGGCACAGTCGCCCAAGCGGCCGTCGACGCCGGTACCTCCCGACCGACCGAAGCCGCCACGCCTGCCGGCGCCGGTGCTGCCCGAGCTGCGGTTGCTGTCCGGACTGCCGACTGGGCCGACGCTGCCCGAGCTGCCCGACGCCCCAGCGGCGCCGGCGCTGCCCGAGCTCCCGCCGCTGTCCGACCTGCCCGCCCAGCCGCCGCTCCCCACGCTCCCTGACGCCCCCGCCGTCCCCGACGCCCCCGCCCTCCCCGACCTGCCGAGCCTGCCCGCCCTGCCGGACGTCCCCGCCCCGCCCGATGACGGCGTCGCCCTCCCCGGAGAGCCCGGTTCTCCCTGGCTGCCCAGCCGTCCGGCCCTGCCCGGCCACGCCCTTCCCGTGCCGGTGGTGGCTCAGCCGCAGCCGGGCGGTGTGCAGGCGCCGTCGGATGACGGGTCTGTCTCCGTCGAGCGGTCCGAGGTGATGGAGCCGACCGGTGCGGGTGCGGGCACCAGGGCATACGACGCCGAGCACGGCTCCCGTGCCGGCCGGCGAGACCACGGGGACCCGGACCGCGCCGGACAGCCCGCCCACGTCCGGCACGCCCCGGCCGAACACGCCCCCGGCGGTCGTCCTGACGGCACGCTCGGGCATCGGGCCACCGTCGACAACAGCACCTCGCGCCAGGGTGACGTGCATGCCGTCACCCTGGACCACCGCGCCCCGCTGAGGCTCGTCCCCGGGGCCGCGGCCTGCTCCTACGCGGACGGAACCCGGGACAGACACCGGGACGTAAGCGTCTTCCCCGGCTAGCACACCTGGCGCACCCGGCCGGACCGCCGCGCCCCGTCGCAGATCGGCCACGCGGGGCAGCCGCGTCCCGTCCCTGGAGCCCCGTGGGTCGTCGCCCCGGGGGCCGTCCCACCGGCACCCATCCGCACCCATCCACCCTCATCCGCACCCATCCACCCTCATCCGCACCCATCCACCCTCATCCGCACCCATCCGCCCAAGAGCTCTACGAGGCATCCGGCCCCGGACGGCCGAAAGCCGTCGGTCGTCCGGGGCCGGAACCTCGTGGATGGGGCCGGCTGGTCCCCATTGGGGTGGGGACCAACCGGCCCGCACCCCGGAGAGCCTGGTCCTTAGCAGGGACTTTGCGCTCCTTCGGGGGTGTTCGGCGGGCCTCACCGGGTCAACCCCAGCCCGGTGAGGCCCCTCACCCCAGGCACGCCGTGCCAGAGAGCGCGGCATCATGTGACAGGTATCACCGCTCAGGTGTGACCCTCGATTTAGAGCGGCTCCGCAAGCGGCGATAACCTGCGAGACGGACATGCCGCGCGCTCGGACACCGTGTGCGCCTCCCTTGTGACACATGCGGACGTCACGTTGCCCTTCGCGGCACGCCCACGCATCCAACGAACCGCGATCACTGATAGGGACGGAAGCGCGTGGACCTGTTCGAGTACCAGGCGAGGGACCTCTTCGCCAAGCACGATGTACCGGTGCTGGCCGGTGAAGTCATCGACACGCCTGAGGCGGCCCGCGCAGCCACCGAGCGCCTCGGTGGCAAGTCCGTCGTCAAGGCCCAGGTGAAGGTCGGCGGCCGTGGCAAGGCCGGTGGCGTCAAGCTCGCCGCCGACGCGGACGAGGCCGTCGCCCGCGCGACGGACATCCTCGGCATGGACATCAAGGGCCACACGGTCCACAAGGTGATGATCGCCGAGACGGCCCCGGAGATCCTGGAGGAGTACTACGTCTCCTTCCTCCTGGACCGTGCCAACCGCACCTTCCTCTGCATTGCCTCCGTCGAGGGCGGCATGGACATCGAGGAGGTGGCGGCCACCCGCCCGGAGGCCGTCGCCAAGATCGACGTCGACGCCATCGACGGTGTGGACAAGGCCAAGGCCCAGGAGATCGTGGCCGCCGCCAAGTTCCCGGCCGAGGTCGCCGACAAGGTCGCGGACGTCCTCGTCAAGCTGTGGGACACCTTCGTCAAGTCGGACGCCCTCCTCGTCGAGGTGAACCCGCTGGCCAAGGTCGCCTCCGGTGACGTCATCGCCCTCGACGGCAAGGTGTCCCTCGACGACAACGCCGAGTTCCGCCACCCCGAGTTCGAGGAGCTCCACGACAAGGCCGCCGCCAACCCGCTCGAGGCGGCCGCCAAGGCCAAGGGCCTGAACTACGTGAAGCTCGAGGGCGAGGTCGGCATCATCGGCAACGGCGCCGGCCTGGTCATGTCGACCCTGGACGTCGTCGCGTACGCCGGTGAGGCGCACAAGAACGTCAAGCCCGCCAACTTCCTCGACATCGGCGGCGGCGCCTCCGCCGAGGTCATGGCGAACGGCCTCGAGATCATCCTCGGCGACCCGGACGTCAAGTCCGTCTTCGTCAACGTCTTCGGCGGCATCACCGCCTGCGACGCCGTCGCCAACGGCATCGTGCAGGCCCTGGAGCTCCTGGAGTCCAAGGGCGAAGAGGTCACCAAGCCGCTGGTCGTGCGCCTCGACGGCAACAACGCCGAACTGGGTCGCCAGATCCTCGACGACCGCAACCACCCGCTCGTGCAGCGCGTGGACACCATGGACGGCGCGGCCGACAAGGCCGCCGAGCTGGCTGCTGCCGCGAAGTAAGGGACGAGGTCACAGAACACCATGGCTATCTTCCTCACCAAGGAATCCAAGGTCATCGTCCAGGGCATGACCGGCTCGGAGGGTCAGAAGCACACCCGCCGCATGCTGGCGTCCGGCACGAACATCGTCGGTGGCGTGAACCCGCGCAAGGCGGGCACCAGCGTCGACTTCGACGGCACCGAGGTACCCGTCTTCGGCTCCGTCAAGGAGGCCATCGAGAAGACCGGCGCCGACGTCACGGTCATCTTCGTCCCGGAGAAGTTCACCAAGGACGCGGTCGTCGAGGCCATCGACGCCGAGATCCCGCTCGCGGTCGTCATCACCGAGGGCATCGCGGTGCACGACACGGCGTCCTTCTGGGCCTACGCGGGCAAGAAGGGCAACAAGACCCGCATCATCGGCCCGAACTGCCCCGGCCTGATCACCCCCGGCCAGTCGAACGCCGGCATCATCCCGGCCGACATCACCAAGCCGGGCCGCATCGGCCTGGTGTCGAAGTCCGGCACGCTGACGTACCAGATGATGTACGAGCTGCGCGACATCGGCTTCTCCACCTGCGTCGGCATCGGCGGTGACCCGATCATCGGCACCACCCACATCGACGCGCTGAAGGCGTTCCAGGACGACCCCGACACCGACCTGATCGTCATGATCGGTGAGATCGGCGGCGACGCCGAGGAGCGGGCCGCGGCCTTCATCAAGGAGAACGTGACCAAGCCGGTCGTCGGCTACGTCGCGGGCTTCACCGCGCCCGAGGGCAAGACCATGGGCCACGCCGGCGCCATCGTCTCCGGTTCGTCCGGCACCGCCCAGGCGAAGAAGGAGGCCCTCGAGGCCGCCGGCGTCAAGGTCGGCAAGACGCCGACCGAGACCGCCAAGCTGGCCCGCGAGATCCTCGCCGGCTGACGCCACTCCGGCTGACAGTGGGCCCGCTCCCCGCCCGGGGGCGGGCCCACCGCCGTTTCCGTGCCCACAGGCCTGTCACCGGCCTGTCACCACCGGCCTGTCACCGCGGCTGCGGCAGCAACCGCTCCGGCCCCTTCTGCTCCTCCTCGCGCAGCTTCGCCCGCAGTTCCCGCTCCGACTCCGACAGCGGCCCGGGTGCGACCCGCGGCGGCACGCCCTGGACCGTCTCTCCCCGCGGCACGGGTGGCTCGTAGTGCGTGGGGGCCGTGCGGGCGGTGAGGGCAGTGGCGCCGATCAGGGCCACCGTGAAGGCGATGGCAGCCCGGGTCCAGAAGCGGGCCCGGCGTTCCCCGCCCTGCCGCACCACCAGCGGTTTGGCGGCCCGGAGCCGCTCGGTCGAGGCCAGTTCGACCAGCCGCCAGTGCAGCACCTCGGGGTCCGCCAGCTCCGGCAGCCGCTCGGCGAGCGCCTCACGGGCGTGCATCAGCCGGTTCGCCGCCGCCCGGGTGCTCGCCTCCGTCTCCGCCGCGGTCTCCGGCAGGCCGAGCCCGACCCCGTCGTAGAGCAGCAGCGTGCGGCGGTAGGACGGCGGGAGCTTCAGCAGGGTGTCCATAAGCGCGCGGTCGAACGTGTCCGAGGGCGGCGGCTCCGGGTAGCGGTAGCGGGCCCGGAACCGGTGCCACGGAGAGAGCGCGCACTCGTACGCAATCGCGCGCACCCAGCCCGCCGGGTCGCGGTCGCGGGCCACCTCGGGCCAGCGCTGCCAGGCGATCTGGAAGGCCCGCTCCACCGACTCCCGGGCCAGCTCACGGCGACCGGTCAGCAGATAGGTCTGCCGGACGAGCGCGGGAGCGCAGAGGCCGTACAGCGCGTCGAAGGCCTGCTCGGGCGTCAGCACATCGGCCGCGTCACCGGCCCGCCCCGTCCCCACGGCCCGAGCGGCCCCACGACTCCGCTCGCGCACCGGGGCTCGATCGGAGGCAGAGGTGCGGACTCGGTCGAGGACAGGGGGGTGGCCTCGGTCGGCGGCCGGGGTGTGCCCTCGGTCGGATACGGGAGGGAGGCCGCGGTCGGGGCCGGGCGTGTGCGGTCGTTCGGGCGCAGGGCCCCGCAGCCGGTCGGCGGCCGAGGCGCGCCCCCGGCCCGGGTCCGCGACGCCTGTACGCCGCCGGCCCGTGACGGAGTTCCGGCTCCGGTCGTCCACGGAGGCACGCTTCCCGCCGGCGGCAAAGGCGCGTCCCGCGCCCACGGTGGGTCCCGCCTCGGCCGCAGAGGCGCGTCCCGCGCCCGCCGTAGAAGCCCGGCCCCGCTCCGCAGCCGCGGCAGCCCTCCGCCGGTCCCGCCCGCCTGCTCGCCGGGTCTTCCCCTCATCAGATGCGGGGTCACCATATGCGGGTTCTCCGGATGCCGGATCACCGGATGCCGGATCGTCAGAACCGGCGGCACTCGCATGAGGCGACGTCACCTCCCCCTCCGGCACCAGCGAGTTCAGCAACTTCGCGTACTTCTCCCCTTTGCGGCCGCGCGGCGTGACGTGGCCGGTCTCCCACCCGCGCACCGTCTCGCTGGTGACACCCACCCGGGAGGCCAGCTGAGCCCGCGTCAGCGAGGCGGCCTCACGCAGGCGTCGACGCTCCTTCGGCGGGGGGAGCGGCATGGCAGGGCTCTGTGTCACAGGGCGCCCCTCCGTACGGAAAAGTACATAAACGTATATTGAGCGACACAACGGTGGTTCGCCTGTTACGACGGGAAAGCGCGTGTCGTTGGGAGCATGGCGGGCGTGATCGAGATGACCGCTCGCCGACGTCCGTCGCCGCCCCTGCTCCTTCGGATGCGCGACCGCACGCCCGGACTGGTCGGCGGCCTGGCGGACGGCGCGGTCGCGGCGGGCCTGGGGCTCGCCTCGTTCGCCGTGCTCGTGATGATGCTGTGGATCAGCTCCCCGTATCCCGACAGCGGCCCCGGCGGCGCGCTGCACGTCGCGGCGGCGCTCTGGCTACTGGCCCACGGCGCCGAACTGGTCCGCACCGACACGCTCTCCGGCGTCCCCGCCCCCGTGGGCATCCCGCCCCTGCTGCTGCTCGCGCTGCCCGTGTGGTTGCTGCACCGGGCGGCGCGGGACGCAGCGGACGGCGGGGCGGGCGACGAGGACGACGGCTTCGGCGAGGACGTCGAGCCGGGCGAGGGACCGCCGCTCGTTCCCGCCCGCACCGCCTGGACGGGCGTCGTCCTCGGCTACCTCGCCGTCGCCGCGCCCGCCGCCCTGTACGCCGCCGGCGGTGCGCTGCGGCCGTCGTGGGTGTGGACGGCGGTGTGCGTGCCGCTGGTCGCGGCCGTGGCGGCGGGGGCGGGCGTGTGGTCGGCGTACGGCCGTCCGGGCGGGCCGCTGCGGCGGCTGCTGGGCGTGCTGCCGGCGGGAGTACGGCCGCTGGTCCTCGGCCCGGACGGCCGCCCGGGTGTCGCCGCCCGGGCGACGGCGGCCGGGCTGGCGGTGCTGGTCGGAGGCGGCGCGCTGCTGGTGGCGTTGTCGCTGGTGGGGCACGGTACGACGGCCCAGGCGTCGCTGCTCCGGCTGACCGAGGCCTGGTCGGGGCGGTTCGCGGTGCTGCTGTTGTGCGCGGCCCTGCTGCCGAACGCGGCGGTGTGGGGTGCCGCCTACGCCCTCGGCCCCGGCTTCGCCCTCGGCGCCGGCCATGTCGTCAGCCCGCTGTCCTCGGCGCCGGCTCCGTTCCTGCCGCCGTTTCCGCTGCTGGCGGCGGTGCCGGAGGCGGGGGAGGGGACGCCGGTGCACTGGGCGGCCGGGGCCGTGCCGGTGGCCGCAGGTGTCGTCGTCGGCTGGATGGTGGCGAAGGGCGCGGCCCCCGGGGAGGGCGGGGCGACGAGGCCGGGCGGCGGGCGGGCCGTGGTCTGGTCGGCGGCGCGCACCGCCCGTGCGGCCGGTCTCACGGCCGTGTTCTGCGCGGCCGTGCTCGCGGGGCTCGCCGCGCTGGCGGGCGGGCCGCTCGGGGCCGCCGTCCTGGCCGGTTTCGGGCCGGTGTGGTGGCAGGTGGGCGCCGCGACACTGGCGTGGCTGACGCTGGTGGCGGTCCCGACGGCGGTGGGGGTACGGGCCTGGCGGTGCCGGTCGCCCCGGGCGGAGGAGGCGAGGATCGGCAGGCAGCGGGAGGAGGCGGCCGAGGGCACGCACCGGAGCGGGCGGCTGTGGAACGGGCCGCGTCCGGGTGGCGGCTGGTTCCGGCGCACGGGAGTCGCCGGAGTCGCAGGGGTGGCCGGAGTCCCCGGGGGCGGCGGAGTCCCCGGGCGTGCCGGGGATGAGGTGCCACCGGCGACCCCGGAGCCCGCACCGAACACGCCGGACACGCCGGACATGCCCTACGCGCCCTTCGACCACGACGCCCTGTACGGCCTCAGCGACCAGGAGCAGCCACCCGACACCGACTTCGAGCCCTACCACTTCCTGCCGGCCGACCCGGCCCCCGAGCCGCGCGACCCCCGGCAGTCCGGCCGGGCACCGCAGCCCCGCGACACCACACCCTCACCCGGCGACCCGACCTCCGAGCCGGGCCGTCCGTGAGGCGGTGCGAGGCGTCAGCCGTCCGTCCCCAGCACGCCCCGCAGCTCCTCCGGGAGCAGTGTCGAGCAGGACTGCCTGGCCTCGTTCGTGAGGGCGTCGTTCGTGCACGTGTAGTAGTCCCGGTAGACCAGCTGGGCCGCGAAGGTCGCGGCGACCAGGGCGATCGCCAGCGACGCCGTGACCAGGCCGCTCACCGCCGCCGTCGTCTGGGGGCGGCCCTGCTGCTCGGGGGCCGGGGAGTCCGGGTCGGGCCTGCGGGGGTTGGCGCGCAGGGCGCTGATGCCCCAGTAGAGGGCGAGCGCGCCGAGCAGCAGCGCCACGTACGGCCAGCTGAAGAGGGCGAAGAAGAAGGCCCACATGCCCGACAGCAGGGCGTAGCGCGCGCGGCGCTGGGCGGGGTCCGTCGGGTCCCAGCGCATGGTCGGACCGCCGCCCTGGGGGCCGCCCGGGCCCTCGGGGCCGCCGCGGGGGCGTTCGCCGAAGCCGTCCTGGGAGCGGCCGGGCTGGCGGTCGCTCCACTGGCTGCCCCAGGGCGAGCGGTCGCGCTCGCCGCCCTCCCCGGAGTCGCCCGACGGGCGGCGCGGCTGCCAGGGCCGGTCCGGGGTGCCCTCGGGCGGCGGGGCGAAGGGGTTGTCCTCCTGGGAGCCGCGCCCCCGCCCGTCGCCGCTGTCGCCGTCGGACGGCGCGTCGGGCGGTGAGCTGGGGCGCTCCCGCAGCAGCACGGCGCCGCGCTCCCCTCCCTGTGCTGCCGACAGCGGGGGGAACGTGAGGAGTCGCAGGCTGCGGTCCGGCATCAAGTGAGCGTCTTCCCGTTGGTGAGTAGGGCTGGGCGGATGGGACAGTCGGTGCGGCGTGGGGGGCCGGGTCCGTCACCTCCTGAACGCATCGCGCCCGGACAGCGTTCCCGAACCCGCTCCGCCCAGACGCTACCTTCCGGCCATGCCCCCGTCCCGTGGGGGCCGTCCGGTGTGCCGGTATCGTTGCTGACGGTCGGCCGGTTCGTAGGCTTCCCCGTATCCGGGGGCGCGAAGCATTCGTATGAATGTACAAACGCCAAGGTGATACGCCAAGGTCCGGCCGCTGGACAGACGCTCCCCCGAGAAAGGCCCACCACCGTGGCCGCCAAGCCCGTGGCCCCGCGCGCCAAGCGCCTCGTCGTGCTGGTCTCCGGATCCGGCACCAACCTCCAGGCGCTGCTCGACGAGATCGCCGCCACCGGCGCGCAGGAGTACGGGGCCGAGATCGTGGCCGTCGGCGCCGACCGCGAGGGCATCGAGGGGCTGGCGCGTGCCGAGCGCGCCGGGCTGCCGACCTTCGTGTGCAAGGTCAAGGAGTACGGCAGCCGCGAGGAGTGGGACGCCGCCCTCGCCGAGGCCGTCGCCGCCTACGAGCCCGACCTCGTCGTCTCCGCCGGGTTCATGAAGATCGTCGGCAAGGAGTTCCTGGCCCGGTTCGGCGGGCGGTTCGTCAACACGCACCCCGCCCTGCTGCCCAGTTTCCCGGGAGCCCACGGCGTGCGGGACGCGCTCGCGTACGGCGCCAAGGTCACCGGCTGCACCGTCCACTTCGTCGACGACGGCGTCGACACCGGGCCGATCATCGCGCAGGGCGTGGTGGAGGTCCGGGACGAGGACGACGAAGGCGCTCTGCACGAGCGCATCAAGGAAGTCGAGCGAAGGCTGCTCGTCGAGGTCGTGGGGCGGCTCGCCCGCAACGGCTATCGCATTGAGGGACGAAAGGTAGTTATCCAGTGACCGCCGAGAGCAACAAGCGGCCCCTTCGCCGGGCGCTCGTCAGCGTCTACGACAAGACCGGTCTCGAGGACCTCGCGCGCGGGCTCCACGAGGCCGGGGTCGAGCTCGTCTCCACCGGCTCCACCGCCGCGAAGATCGCCGCTGCCGGCGTCCCCGTCACCAAGGTCGAGGAGCTCACCGGCTTCCCCGAGTGCCTCGACGGCCGCGTCAAGACCCTGCACCCGCGCGTGCACGCCGGCATCCTCGCCGACCTGCGCCTGGAGGACCACCAGCGGCAGCTCGCCGAGCTGGGTGTCGAGCCGTTCGACCTCGTCGTCGTCAACCTCTACCCGTTCCGCGAGACCGTCGCCTCCGGTGCCTCGCCCGACGAGTGCGTGGAGCAGATCGACATCGGCGGTCCGTCGATGGTCCGGGCCGCGGCCAAGAACCACCCGTCGGTCGCGGTCGTCACCAGCCCGGCCCGGTACGCCGATGTGCTCAAGGCCGTCCAGAGCGGCGGCTTCGACCTCGCCGCCCGCAAGCGGCTCGCCGCCGAGGCCTTCCAGCACACGGCCGCCTACGACGTCGCCGTGGCCTCCTGGTTCGCCTCCTCCTACGCGCCCGTCGACGAGTCGCAGTTCCCCGACTTCCTCGGCGCCACCTGGGAGCGCGAGCACACCCTGCGCTACGGCGAGAACCCGCACCAGCCCGCCGCGCTCTACGTCTCGGGCACCGGCGGCCTCGCCGAGGCCGAGCAGCTGCACGGCAAGGAGATGTCGTACAACAACTACACGGACACGGACGCCGCGCGCCGTGCCGCGTACGACCACGCCGAGCCGTGCGTCGCGATCATCAAGCACGCCAACCCCTGCGGCATCGCGATCGGCGCGGACGTCGCCGAGGCGCACCGCAAGGCGCACGCCTGCGACCCGCTGTCGGCGTTCGGCGGCGTGATCGCCGTCAACCGCCCGGTCAGCAAGGAGATGGCCGAGCAGGTCGCGGAGATCTTCACCGAGGTCATCGTCGCGCCGGACTACGAGGACGGCGCCCTGGAGGCCCTCACCAAGAAGAAGAACATCCGCGTGCTGCGCTGCCCCGACGGCCCTTCCGCCGCCGTGGAGGTCAAGCCGATCGACGGCGGCGCGCTGCTCCAGGTCACCGACCGGCTCCAGGCCGACGGCGACGACCCGGCGAACTGGACGCTGGCGACCGGCGAGGCGCTGAGCGCCGGGGAGCTGGCGGAGCTGGCCTTCGCCTGGAAGGCCTGCCGCGCGGTGAAGTCCAACGCGATCCTGCTCGCCAAGGACGGCGCCTCGGTCGGCGTCGGCATGGGGCAGGTCAACCGCGTCGACTCCTGCAAGCTCGCCGTGGAGCGGGCCGGGGAGGAGCGGGCCCGGGGTGCGTACGTCGCGTCGGACGCGTTCTTCCCGTTCCCCGACAACATCGACGTCCTGGGCGCCGCGGGCGTCAAGGCCATCGTCCAGCCCGGCGGTTCCGTCCGTGACGAGCTGGTCGTCGAGGCCGCGCGGAAGGCCGGCATCACGATGTACTTCACGGGGACGCGGCACTTCTTCCACTGAGGCCGGATGCGGGGGCGGCGGCCGGGTCGTGGCCGCCGCCCCCCTTTTTTCGTCTTTCGTTACGAATTTCGTCTTTCGTTACGAACCGCGCAGCGCCGCCCACGTCCTGGGCCCGACCTTGCCGTCCGCGTCCAGCCCCTTGTCGCGCTGGAAGCCCCGGACCGCCTTGGCGGTGTCCTTGCCGAACCGGCCGTCCACGCCCGCGCCGCCCAGGTCGTAGCCGCGCTTGGCCAGCATGCACTGGACCTGCACCACGCGCTGGCCGCTGTCGCCGCGCCGGGTGAGTTCGGTGCCGGAGTAGTAGGTGCAGTCGGTGAGCCACGGGGGCTCGGCGGGGGTGGCCGGCGGACGCGGGGGTGTCGTGGCGGGGGAGGGGCGGGGCTGCGTCGTCGTCGGTGGGGGCGACGGGGTGGTACGGGCCTCCTCCCGGGGCTTCTCGTCCGGGCTGGGCGGGGCTTCCGTGGGCTCGGGGGTCGTCGGCCTCCCGGACGGGGAGGAGGGGCTCGGGGCCTCGAATCCCGTCAGGCCGGTGTGGTCGTCACCCGGGCCGGACGCACTGGCCGTCGCGGCGGGGGAGCCGGAGGCGTCGGCCGGGGCCGCCGGGCGGGTGACCACATAGGCGGTGACGGCGACGGCGCA
Organism: Streptomyces lomondensis; assembly: GCF_014651035.1. Taxonomy (GTDB): domain Bacteria; phylum Actinomycetota; class Actinomycetes; order Streptomycetales; family Streptomycetaceae; genus Streptomyces; species Streptomyces lomondensis. The sequence continues at coordinate 479,528 of NZ_BMWC01000002.1, read as the reverse complement.
CACGGTGAGGACGGCGGCGAGGACGGCGTACGGCTTCAGGCGCCGCCGGGCCGCGGTGCCACCCGCGGGCGTACCCGGCGGCGGTCCGAAGCCCGGCCCCGGGGACGGACCTGCCACCGCCGGCCGCACCTCCGGCCGCGGTACCGGGCTCTCCCGCAGCACCTCGCCGGCCTGCTGCCGAGCGAGGAGGCGGTTGTCCAGCGGCTCCTGCCAGGCCGCGGCCCGGGGCCGGGACATCGACGCCTCGACCAGGTCCGCGGGGTCCGGGCGGCGGGACGGGTCCTTGGCGAGACAGGCCGTCAGGAGGTCGGCCAGGGCCGGGTCGACCGTCCGTACCTCGGCCATGACCTCCGCGTTCGGCTCCTCCGACGCGATGCGGTGCAGGACGTCGACGCCGGTGCCGTCGCCGAACGGGGCGTGCCCGGTGACCGCGTGGACGACGGTGCTCGCGCAGCAGAACACGTCCGAGGCCGTGTCGCAGCGGCCGTCCCTGAGGTACTCGGGGGACATGAAGGCGGGCGTGCCGACGCGGTTGCCGGTCGTGGTGATCGCGCTGGCGTCGGCGGCCTGCGCGATGCCGAAGTCGACGACGTGGGCGCGCTGCCGGGTCAGCAGGACGTTCGACGGCTTGAAGTCCCGGTGCACGATGCCGGTCGCGGCCAGCACGCCCAGCGCCTGCCCGAGATCACCGACCAGCCGCCACGCCCCGTCCGGCCGCAGCACACCGCACGCGCGCACCGCCTCCGCCAGGTTGAGGCCGGGTAAGTAGGCCGTCGCCATCCACAGCAGTTCCGTGTCGGGCTCGAACCCCGTGCCCAGCAGCTCCGGGGTGTAGGGCGCGCCCACGCGCGCGTGCACGGTGGCCTCCCGCTCGAACCGCCGCCGGAAGTCCGCGTTCTCGGCGTACTCGGGCCGGATGACCTTCACCGCGGCGAGCCCGGGTGTCCCGTCCGCCTGCCGCGCCAGGTAGACCCGGCCCATGCCGCCGCTGCCGAGCAGGCCCAGCGGCACGTACGGCCCGATGCGCACGGGATCCGCGGGCCGCAGTGGTGTCGCCCCCGACCGCCGGAGCGCGGCGTCACGGGACGCCGGAGTGCCGGACGGCCTGGGCGGCCGATGGTCTGACATGGATCCCCCGAGTGGTGTCCTCACCAACGTGCTCTCGTGTCACATCAGTTGGGGTGAGGCTACCGCCTGACCCCGCGGGTCATCTCTTGCCGGGCGGCGCGTACTCCTTGAGGAAGTGGGCGACGCGGTCGGCGTAGCCGCGTACGTCCGACGGTACGCCGCCCGCCTTGTTCACCGTCCGGTACGACCTCCGGTAGGCGGCGGCGATCAGTACCCGCCGGTCGCCCGGCAGCTCCTCGTGCAGGCGCGGTGCGATCCAGCACAGGTAGCGGCCCATCGCCGGGATGGACTCCGCGGGCGGGAAGGGGGGTTGGGGGACGGTCTCCCCGGGGGTGCCGTCCTCGTTCATCCACCAGCGCAGCACGCGCGGGGTCCAGCGGGCGATGCCGTACTCGTCGTTGGCGGGGTCCGCGAGGTCCGGGTCGAAGTCGCTCTCCACCTTCAGCATGGCGGCGATCAGGACCGGGGTGACGTCCTTCTGGTCGCAGTCGTGCGCCGTCTCGACGATCAGCAGCCGGTACGCGGGCGGGATGCCCCGGTCGGTGCGGAGTTCGGCGGCGCCGTACGCGGCGGCGGAGACGTGCGCCGTCGCGCCGGAGCCACCGCCGCCCCCGCCCGGGGCGCCGTCGGCCCGGACGCTGATGCCGTAGGCGAGCGCGGCGACGGCGGTGGCGGCAGCGGCCACGGCCGCCGCGACCGGCGTACGGCCAAAGCCGCGGCGGGCCGGGCTCAGGCGGGGCGGGCGGAAGGGGCGGTGGCCGGTGCCGGTGGCCGCCGCGACCCGGCGCAGCAGCGCCTCGCCGGTGATGCGGTCCGCGTGGGTGCGGGTCAGGCAGGCGGACACGATCCGCCGCCAGTCGTCCGGCAGTTCGGGGGACAGGCGCAGTTCGTCGGTGCCGCGGGCGTAGGCCGCCGCCGCGTCGCGGCGGGCCACCGGGGTGGCGCCGGGCAGCGGGAAGGAGTCGGTGAGGACGAGGTGGGCGAGGACGCCGAAGGCCCAGACGTCGGCGGACGGGCGGATCCGGCGGCCGCGCTCGCCGATCTCGGTCCACAGCAGCTCGGGCGGGGTGTAGTCCGGGGTGGAGAAGGCCGGGGTATAGGCGTGGGTGCCCTCCAGTTCGGCGGCCATGTTGAAGTCGGCGAGCCGGACCGAACCGTCCTCCATCAGCAGCACGTTGGCCGGCTTCAGGTCGCCGTGCACCCAGCCGGCCCCGTGCAGCTGGGCCAGCCCCTCGCAGACCTGCGCGAGCAGCGCGGGGCCGGCCGCGGGCCGGGGCGTGGCGGCGAGCAGCGCGGACAGGGAGCCCTCGGCCCGCTCCAGGACGAGGACGGTGGCGCCGTCCAGCTCCGGGCGGTCCGGGTCGTCGACCGTCAGCGTCTCGTACATCCGCACCAGCCGCGGATGCCGCAGCCGCCGGTACAGCTCGACCTCCCGCTCGATCAGCTCCCGCAGATGGGTCAGCCGGCGGGGCGTGGCCGTGCCGGTGGGCAGGAACTTCAGGGCGGCCGTCCGCGGCAGCTCCTCATCGCCCGCGCGCGGACGGGAGCGGCCCTCGGGCCGCCCGGTGGCGTCACCGGTGCGCCGGGCGGCGTACACACTGCCGAAGGCGCCGGTCGCGATGGGCTCGCGCACCTCCCAGACGCCGACCCGGTACCCCTTCGGCACGGGCACGGCGTAGGGCTCGGTCACCGGGCCACCCCGCCCGACGGCCCGCGGCGCTGGATGTGGTTTCGCTGGTCCTCCGTGGTCGGCGGAGGTACGGCGATGATGCTGTACAAGGTGCTCTCCCCGTGCCTGACAGCTACCACCGTCAGACTAGGGCGACGCGCCAGGGCCGTGCCCCCCTCGTACGGGTGAGACACGGCCCTTGGGTGTGATTGGCGTGAACGGTCCGGTCGACCGGGTCCGTTCAGTAGCGGGGGCGGTTGAACCAGGCCTTGCCGTTGGCGTTGCCGACGAACACCGCCACCAGGACGGCCAGGATGGTGTGCACCAGGCCGATGATGACGAACGGGTAGATGCCGAGCACCGCGGTGATGATGGCGAAGACCAGGATGGTGATCCGGGCGCCGTTGCCGCCGTTCTTGAACTTCGTCGCCAGGACGGCCGCGAACACGAGCCAGGCCACGCCGAACACCACGTAGCCCCAGATCACGCCGGTCGACTGGCCGACCAGGTCCTGGAAGGCGGTGTTGTCCTGGAGGGACTCGTCGTCCTTCGCGGCGTTCAGGGCCGCGGCGGCGAAGGCGAGCAGCACCACGCCGACGACCTGGAGGCCGACGATCACCCACATCATCACGCGGGCCGCGCTCACCGAGCTCGGCATCGTGGTCGGCGCGGCCGGTCCGCCGTAGGGGGACACCGGAGGGGCCTGCGGGTAGCCGTAGCCGGGTGCCTGCCCCTGCTGCTGCGGGTAGCCGTAACCCGGCTGCTGCTGCTGCTGCGGCTGCTGCCCCTGGGGAGCGCCGTAGGGATTGTTCGGGTCGCCGTAGCTCATGGCGGACTTTCCTCCGTTGTTCCGAGTGCGGGGACGCGCGTGGCATCCGCACGGAGGAGAGTTCTTCAGATTGCGGCCGTCCCCCCGTTGAGCTGCCCGCGGCACTTGTCAGGTCATCGTTCTTCACCACTGACGGGCTTGTCCAGCCGCATTCCCGATGTGTTGTGCAAGTGCAACATCGCTGATCATGAGCGGATACGGGCGGAGGGACCCCGCGGTGCCCGGATTGCGGCCGGATTGGAACCGTGGCGGGGTCATCCGCGAGGATGGGGTCATGACCGCCCAGATTCTCGATGGCAAGGCCACCGCAGCCGCGATCAAGTCCGATCTGACCGCCCGCGTGGCGGCGCTGAAGGAGAAGGGCGTCACGCCCGGCCTCGGCACGATCCTCGTCGGGGACGACCCCGGCAGCCAGAAGTACGTCGCCGGCAAGCACCGCGACTGCGCCCAGGTCGGCATCGCCTCCATCCAGCGGGAGCTGCCCGGCACCGCCACGCAGGAGGAGATCGAGGCGGCCGTGCGCGAGCTGAACGAGGACCCGGCCTGCACCGGGTACATCGTGCAACTGCCGCTGCCCAAGGGCATCGACGAGAACCGCATCCTGGAGCTGATGGATCCGGACAAGGACGCGGACGGGCTGCACCCCATGAACCTCGGGCGCCTCGTCCTCAACGAGCCGGCGCCGCTGCCCTGCACCCCGAACGGCGTGCTGACCCTCCTGCGCCGCTACGGCGTGGAGATCAAGGGCGCCGAGGTCGTCGTCGTCGGCCGCGGCGTCACCATCGGCCGCCCGATGCCGCTGCTCCTCACGCGCCGCAGCGAGAACGCGACCGTGACCCAGTGCCACACCGGCACCCGTGACCTGTCGGCGCACCTGAAGCGCGCGGACATCATCGTCGCCGCGGCCGGTTCCGCCCACCTGATCCGCGCCGAGGACGTCAAGCCGGGCGCGGCCGTCCTCGACGTCGGCGTCTCCCGCAGCGCCGAGGGCAAGATCGTGGGCGACGTCCACCCGGACGTGGCCGAGGTCGCCGGCTGGATCTCCCCGAACCCCGGCGGGGTCGGCCCGATGACCCGCGCCCAGCTGCTCGTCAACGTGGTCGAGGCGGCGGAGCGCAGTGTCGGCTGAGCAGCAGACCCCCAGCGAGCAGGACACGTCCGAGGGCCTCACCGTCCGGGACCCCGTCAGCGCGCCCGACGCCGAGGGGGTGCCGCGGCGGGTCACCCGGCGGTTCCCGCTGTTCACCAAGGACACCGCGCGGCCCGAGGGCGGTGGCCGCGCCGCGTCCGGGGACGCGCCCGCGCCCGCGCGGCAGTGGCCCGTCCTCGCCGTGCTCGGTCTGGCCGGAGTGGGCCTGCTGGTGACGGCGTTCGACCAGTTCCGGCTCGGGACACTGCTGATCGGCGTCGCCCTGCTGGGCGGCGGTGTGATGCGCTGGCTGCTGCCGGACGTCGGCATGCTCGCCGTCCGCTCCCGCTTCACGGACATCGTCACCTACGGCGTCCTCGGCCTGGTGATCGTCATGCTGGCGCTGATGGCCCAGCCGAAGCCGTGGCTTCAGATCCCGTTCCTGAAGGACACGCTGCACTTCACGGTCACCAGCGAGTGACGAGAGCGGCGGCCCGTCCTCTCCCCCGAGGAAGGACGGGCCGCCGCCACGACCCACCCTCGTGCACGGCGAACTGCCTGTTCAACTGCTGTCAGTGCGCTGTGGCACGGAAGTGACGGTTCCGGTACGTCCCGCTTCCGATTTCGCACGAACTGGTGCAACAACGGGGTTGGCGTGGACAATCAGGACGGTCCAGGGTGTATCGCGCGCGCTCCCCACGCTCCTGTGCGCCCCCAGGTCTGGGAACTGAGATCCTGAGTGGGCGCATCCCTGTGGGTAGCCACAACGGGGACTCGGCCAAGGCCGCCACGCGCGGGGCGAACAGCGCGGGACATAACAGCACGAACCGGGGGGAAGAGGGGGGAAGCAATGCCTCGTTGGAGGGCCTTGCCGGATGAACTCGATCCACAGATCAGGGAGTTCACCAGCCAGTTGCGCAGACTCGTGGACCGCAGCGGTCTGAGCATCGCGTCGGTGGCGGACCGCACGGGCTACAGCAAGACGTCGTGGGAGCGTTATCTGAACGGCCGGCTGCTCGCGCCCAAGGGCGCGATCGTCGCCCTGGCCGAGGTCACCGGGACCAACCCGGTCCACCTGACGACCATGTGGGAGCTCGCCGAGCGTGCCTGGAGCCGCTCGGAGATGCGGCACGACATGACGATGGAGGCCATCCGGATCTCCCAGGCGCGCGCCGCGCTCGGGGAGTTCGGCGGGCAGGACTTCGGCGGTTCCCCGGCCGACGGCAAGGCGGCGTCCGCCGGCGGCAAGACCGCCCGCAGGAGCGGCAGTGCCACGGTCACGCCGGGTATCGCGGGCCCGGCCGGAGTGGCCCCGACGGTGCCGCCGCAGCCGACGGCTCCCGAGGTCCAGGACTCCACCGGCGGCGGGGTGCGCGAGGACGCCGGCCGGGGCGCGAGCGAGGTCAACTCCTGGGGCATCGCCGGGTACAAGGGCCCCTCGCCGGCGGGCGGACGCCCCGCCGGCACCGGGTCCTGGCCCGGTTCGGGGGCCGGAACACCCGCCGGGCCGTCCGCAGGGACTCCCACCGGGCCCACCGGGTCGCCCGGCGGACCCGCCCGGACACCGGCCGCGGGGGCGGGCTCGTACGGCGAACCCCCGCGGGACGTCACCCCTACCGGCTCCGGCCGGGCCGGCGGCTCCGCCGGCAAGCGGAGGACCGGGACGTTCCTCGCGGGTGTCGTGGGCGTGCTCGTGGTGATCGCCGGCGCGTTCTACCTCACCGGCGGTGGCGACGCGACCAAGGGCAGCGCCAAGCCGCCCGCGCCGACCGCCAGCACCGACCCGGACCTGCCGCCCGGCGTGAAGTGCAGCGGCGACAGCTGCACCGGCAAGGACGCCGAGAGCATGGGGTGCAGTGGTGACCTGGTGACCACCGCCCAGACCGTCACCGTCGGCACGACCGTCGTCGAGGTCCGCTACAGCGAGACCTGCAAGGCGGCCTGGGGCCGTATCACCCAGGCCGCGCAGGGCGACGAGGTCCAGGTCAGCGCGGGCAAGGCCAAGCAGGGCGGAAGCATCACGGTGGCCGGGGACACGATCGCGTACACCCCGATGGTGGCCGTGAAGAACGCCGCCGACGCCAAGGCCTGCGCGACGCTGGCGTCCGGACAGCGGGGCTGCACCGAATAGCCGGAGGCGGCGCGATCCGTTCGAGCCGGGAAGGAATTCGGGAGAGGGAGGCATGCCCGCGGGAATCGCGGGCACGCGAACGGTACCCCCACGGGATTCCGGCACGGTCGGTTCCCCCCCCCAAGGCGGCCGCCTTCGTCCTCCTCTCCCGGACGGGCGGCCGCCTTTTGTGTGGCTTGGGGCGGTGTTGTGGGGTGGGCCACACCGACCCGGCCGTCCGGGATCCCGGATGCGCGATAGCCTGACCGCTGGATGGATCTCTTGACGCCAAGAGATCGATCAAACGTCCGGGGCAGGGACGCCCCACCGCCAGCTGTCATACGGAGAACGCCATGACCCGCACTCCCGTGAACGTCACCGTCACCGGCGCGGCCGGCCAGATCGGTTACGCCCTGCTCTTCCGCATCGCCTCCGGTCAGCTGCTCGGCGCGGACGTGCCGGTGAAGCTGCGCCTGCTGGAGATCACGCCGGCGCTGAAGGCGGCCGAGGGCACGGCCATGGAGCTGGACGACTGCGCGTTCCCGCTCCTGGCGGGCATCGACATCACGGACGACCCGAACGTCGCCTTCGACGGCGCCAACGTCGGTCTGCTCGTCGGCGCCCGCCCCCGCACCAAGGGCATGGAGCGCGGCGACCTGCTGGAGGCCAACGGCGGCATCTTCAAGCCGCAGGGCCAGGCCATCAACGCCCACGCCGCGGACGACATCAAGGTCCTCGTCGTCGGCAACCCGGCCAACACCAACGCCCTGATCGCCCAGGCCGCCGCGCCGGACGTACCGGCCGAGCGGTTCACGGCCATGACCCGCCTGGACCACAACCGCGCCCTGACGCAGCTGTCGAAGAAGACCGGTACCCCGGTCTCCGAGATCCGGAAGCTGACGATCTGGGGCAACCACTCCGCCACGCAGTACCCGGACATCTTCCACGCCACGGTCGCCGGCAAGAACGCCGCCGAGGTCGTCAACGACGAGAAGTGGCTGGCCGAGGACTTCATCCCGACCGTCGCCAAGCGCGGCGCCGCCATCATCGAGGCCCGTGGCGCCTCGTCGGCCGCCTCCGCCGCCAACGCCGCCATCGACCACGTCTACTCGTGGGTCAACGGCACCGCCGAGGGCGACTGGGTCTCCATGGGCATCCCGTCGGACGGCTCCTACGGCGTCCCGGAGGGCCTGATCTCCTCCTTCCCGGTCACCTGCAAGGACGGCAAGTACGAGATCGTCCAGGGCCTGGAGATCAACGAGTTCTCCCGCGCCCGGATCGACGCCTCCGTCAAGGAGCTCGAGGAGGAGCGCGAGGCGGTCCGCGGCCTCGGCCTCATCTGACCGTCGGTTTCTCCCCGTCGGCCCCGTACCGGTTCCTCCGGTGCGGGGCCGGCGGCGTTCAGGGGGCCAGCCGCTTCTCGAACCAGTGCTGGCCGTAGACGTGGTCGCTGTACGCCGGGATCTCCTGGTAGCCGCACGCCCGGTACATCGCCCGCGCCTCGGTGAGCACGGCGTGCGTGTCGAGCCGTACGACGTTCCAGCCGCGGCGCAGGGACTCGTGCTCGATCGCGGCGAGCAGACGGCGGGCGAGGCCGAGGCGGCGGGCGTCCGGGTGCACCCACACATGGCGGATCTCGCCCACCCCGGGCTCCAGCCGCCGCAGCGCCCCGCAGCCCACCGGCCGGCCCTCCTCGTACGCCACGAAGAACGCGCCCGCGTCCCCCGAGACCTGGCCGGGGCGGACCAGGTCCGCCTTGTCGAAGCCCTCGGGGAAGCGGGCGTCGAGGTCGGCGGCGTACGCGTCGAGGCAGGCGCGGGCGTCCGGGGCGTGGCCGTCGACCAGCTCGACGGTGATGGCCGCGAGGCGCAGCAGCCGCCGGGCGGTGGCCATCGCGTCGGTGAGCTGCTGCCGCTGGGGTGCGGTCAGGCCCCTCAGCACGTCCGAGGCGAGGGTGTCGGCGCGGCGGTTCTGCTCCTTGACCTCGACGCGGCCGGCCGGGGTCAGTTCGATCATGCGCAGCCGGTTGTCGTCCGGGTGCGTGCGCAGCCGGACCATGCCCTGGGCCTGGAGGGCCTTGGCCATCCGGCTGAGGTATCCGGCGTCCAGGCCGAGCCGGCTCCTGAGCTCGCGCAGGGAGACACCGGCCGGGTTCTCGGAGATCTCGAACAGCAGCCGGGCCTCGCCGAGCGGGCGGTCCTGGCCCAGGTAGTGGTCGTTCAGCACACCGATCCGGCGTGTGAAGTAGCGGTTGAACCGGCGGAAGGCCGCCACCTGCTCCGTCGACACTGGCTCCATAATCTTTGACTTTAGTCAAAGGAATCGGATGCGTCGACCGAGGTGTCGACCGGATGTGCCGAGCTCCCGGCCCGTTGTCAGACCCGGGCCCTAGCCTTCGGGGCATGACTCAGGACACGGAGGCGGTACCGCTGGAGCCGCCGGTCGCCGGCGACGAGGTCGCGACCCTCGTCGGCTCCCTGGAGCGACAGCGCAGGACGTTCGCCTGGAAGACGGAGGGGCTGGACGCGGCCGGTCTGGGGGTGCGGATCGCGTCCTCCTCCGTCACCCTGGGCGGGCTGCTCAGGCACCTCGCCCTGGTCGAGGACCAGTACCTGTCCGTGCGGCTGCTCGGGAACGAGCCCGCGCCGGAGTGGCGCGCGGGGGACCGGGACGCCGAGCCGGGCTCGGAGTGGAGATCGGCCGCCGGGGACACGCCCGAGCAGCTGTACGCACTGTGGGCGGGGGCCGTGGCCCGGTCCCGGGCGAACCTGCGGTCGGTGCTCGCCGAGGGCGACGCCGGCCGGCTCGCCGCGTTCACCACGAGGGACGGGCGGTCCCCGAGTGTGCGGCGGATCCTGGTCGACCTGATCGAGGAGTACGCGCGGCACGTCGGGCACGCCGACCTCATCCGCGAGTCGATCGACGGACGGGTGGGGGAGGACCCGCCGGAGGACTTCCAGCCCTGGACGATCTGACGTCACCGCACCTGATCGACGGGTGGTTTGCCCCTGATTGTCCGCATCTCCCGTGACACAGCACACTTTCGGCCATGGATCGCGCATGCATCCGGGGGTGCAGGGCAGGCGCACTCGGTCTCTTAGTGACACGTGTGTGACACAAGGGCGCTGATCAGGAACGGAAGGCGAAAAGCGATCATGGCGGAAAGTACCGAACTTCAGGCGCGCGAAACCATCCACGCGGGAGGGGAGTGGCGCGCGGCCGTCTCCGGCGCCACGCGCGAGATCCTCGACCCCGCGGACGCCCTGCCGTTCGCCGTGGTCGCGGAGGGCGACGAGAAGGACACCGACCTGGCGGTCGCCGCGGCCCGGCGGGCGTTCGACGAGGGGGAGTGGCCGCACACCCCCGTCGCCGAGCGCGCCGCGCTGCTGCGCCGCGTCGCCGACCTGCTCGTGCGGGACCGGGAGAAGCTGGGCCTGCTGGAGGCCCGGGACGCGGGCAAGACCGCCGAGGAGGGCCGCGTCGACATCGACTGCGTCGCCGACGCCTTCCGCTACTTCGCCGACCTGGTCGCCGGCGAGGCCCCCGGCCGGGTCGTGGACGCGGGCTCGCCCGACATCCACAGCGTCGTCGTGCACGAGCCGGTCGGCGTCTGCGCGATGATCACGCCCTGGAACTACCCCCTCCTCCAGGCCAGTTGGAAGATCGCCCCGGCCCTGGCCGCCGGCAACACCTTCGTCGTCAAGCCGAGCGAGATCACCCCGATGACGACCATCGCGCTGATCGAGCTGCTCGTCGAGGCCGGCCTGCCCGCCGGTGTCGCCAACATCGTCACCGGGCCCGGCCATTCGGTCGGCGCCCGCCTGTCCGAGCACCCCGACGTCGACCTGATCTCCTTCACCGGCGGCCTGGTCAGCGGCACCAAGGTCGCCCAGGCCGCCGCACCCACCGTCAAGAAGGTCGCCCTCGAACTCGGCGGCAAGAACCCCAACGTCGTCTTCGCCGACGCCTGCGCCACCGAGGAGGGCTTCGACACCGCCGTCGACCAGGCCCTCAACGCCGCCTTCATCCACAGCGGCCAGGTCTGCTCGGCCGGCGCCCGCCTCATCATCGAGGAGTCGGTGCGGGACCGGTTCGTCACCGAACTCGCCCGGCGCGCCGAGAAGATCCGTATCGGCCGCGGCACCGAGGACGGCGTCGAGTGCGGCCCGCTCGTCTCCGAGCAGCAGCGCGCCAAGGTCGAGGCGTACGTCGAGTCCGCCCTCAAGGAGGGCGCGGTCCTGCGCTCCGGCGGCAAGCGCCCCGAGCCGTCCCTGCAGCGCCCGGAGAACGGCTACTTCTACGAGCCGACCGTCCTCGACCACTGCCACCGCGAGATGCGCGTCGTACGGGAGGAGGTCTTCGGGCCGGTCCTCACCGTCGAGACCTTCCGCACCGAGGACGAGGCCGTCGCCCTGGCCAACGACACCGAGTACGGCCTCGCGGGCGGCGTCTGGACCGCCGACCCGGGCCGCGCCCGCCGCGTCGCCGGCCGGCTGCGCCACGGCACGATCTGGATCAACGACTTCCACCCCTACCTGCCGCAGGCGGAGTGGGGCGGTTTCGGCAAGAGCGGAGTGGGCCGCGAACTCGGCCCGGCCGGACTCGCCGAGTACCGCGAGACCAAGCACGTCTACCAGAACCTCGCGCCGAAGCCGGTGCGCTGGTTCGCGGGCTGACCTACCCCACCCTTCGAGCCCGACCACGTCCCCCCGGTTCACCCCCACTGGAGCAAGCACGCCATGTCCCACGCCAGCCATGAGTACGACTATGTCGTGATAGGCGGCGGAACAGCCGGTTCCGTCATCGCCTCCCGTCTCACCGAGCACCCCGATGTCACCGTCGCCGTCATCGAGGGCGGCCCCAGCGACGTGGGCCGCGACGACGTGCTGACCCTGCGCCGCTGGATGGGCCTGCTGGGCGGCGAGCTCGACTACGACTACCCCACCACCGAGCAGCCACGCGGGAACTCGCACATCCGGCACAGCCGGGCCCGCGTGCTGGGCGGCTGCTCCTCGCACAACACCCTGATCGCCTTCAAGCCGCTGCCCGCCGACTGGGACGAGTGGGAGGCCGCCGGCGCCAAGGGCTGGGGCGCGGTGCAGATGGAGGCGTACTTCGCGCGCCTGCTCAACAACATCGTCCCGGTCGACGAGAAGGACCGGAACGCCATCGCCCGAGACTTCGTCGACGCCGCCCAGCAGGCGCTGGGCGTGCCGCGCGTCGACGGCTTCAACAAGAAGCCGTTCACCGAGGGCGTCGGCTTCTTCGACCTCGCCTACCACCCCGAGAACAACAAGCGGTCCTCGGCGTCGGTGGCGTACCTGCACCCGGTGATGGACGAGCGGCCCAACCTGACGATCCTGCTGGAGACCTGGGCGTACAAGCTCCAGCTCGACGGCAACCGCGCCGAGGGCGTGCACGTGCGCACCAAGGACGGCGAGGAGATCCTCGTCAAGGCGCGCAACGAGGTGCTGCTGTGCGCCGGCGCGGTCGACTCGCCCCGGCTGCTGATGCACTCCGGCATCGGCCCCAAGGCCGACCTGGAGAAGCTCGGCATCCCCGTCACGCACGACCTGCCGGGCGTCGGCGAGAACCTGCTCGACCACCCCGAGTCGGTCATCGTCTGGGAGACGAACGGCCCCATCCCGGAGAACTCCGCGATGGACTCCGACGCGGGCCTGTTCGTGCGCCGCGACCCCGAACTGGCGCACCCCGACCTGATGTTCCACTTCTACCAGATCCCGTTCACGGACAACCCGGAGCGACTGGGCTACCAGCGGCCCGAGTTCGGCGTCTCGATGACCCCGAACATCCCCAAGCCGAAGAGCCGCGGCCGGCTCTACCTGACCAGCGCCGACCCCGAGGTCAAGCCCGCCCTCGACTTCCGCTACTTCACGGACGAGGACGACTACGACGGCCGCACCCTCGTCGACGGCATCAAGATCGCCCGCGAGATCGCCAGGACCGAGCCGCTGGCCGGCTGGCTCAAGCGCGAGGTCTGCCCCGGCCCGGACGTCACCGGCGACGAAGAGCTGAGCGAGTACGCCCGCAAGGTCGCGCACACCGTCTACCACCCGGCGGGAACCTGCAAGATGGGCGCCGACGACGACCGGCTCGCGGTCGTCGACCCCGAGCTGCGCATCCGCGGCCTGGAGGGCATCCGGGTCGCCGACGCCTCCGTGTTCCCCACCATGACCACCGTGAACCCGATGATCGGCGTGCTCATGGTCGGGGAGAAGGCCGCCGAGCTGATCGGTGGTGGTGCCAAGTGACCGCGACCCTCGAACCCCCCACGGAGCAGACCATGGACACCACACCCGTCTTCTCGGTGGAGGGCCTGTGGAAGGTGTTCGGCCCCAAGGCCGAGCGCGTCCCCGCCGACCCCGAGCTCACCGCCCTCGACCCCGCCGAGCTGCGCGCCCGCACCGGCTGCACCGCCGCCGTCCGGGACGTCAGCTTCGACGTGCGCAAGGGCGAGGTCTTCGTCGTCATGGGCCTGTCCGGCTCCGGCAAGTCCACGCTGGTGCGCTGTCTGACCCGGCTGATCGAGCCGACGGCGGGCACCATCGCCATCGACGGCGAGGACGTCCGCGCCATGGACCGCTCCCGGCTGCGCGAACTGCGCCGCCACCGCGCCGCCATGGTGTTCCAGCACTTCGGCCTGCTGCCGCACCGCACGGTCCTCGACAACGTCGCCTACGGCCTGGAGATCCAGGGCATGGGCAAGGCCGAGCGGCGTGAGCGGGCCGCCGCGGTCGTCGCCAAGGTCGGCCTGGAGGGCATGGAGCAGCGCCGCCCCGGCCAGCTCTCCGGCGGTCAGCGCCAGCGCGTGGGCCTGGCCCGCGCGCTCGCCGTCGACCCCGAAGTCCTGCTGTTCGACGAGCCGTTCAGCGCGCTCGACCCGATGATCCGGCGCGACATGCAGGAGGAGGTCGTCCGGCTCCACCAGGAGGAGGGCCGCACGATGGTCTTCATCACCCACGACCTCCAGGAAGCCCTGAAGCTGGGCGACCGCATCGCCCTGATGCGCGACGGCCGGGTCGTGCAGCTCGGCACGCCCGAGGAGATCGTGGGCTCGCCCGCCGACGACTACGTCCGCGAGTTCGTCCGGGACGTCCCGCGCGAGCAGGTCATGACCGTCCGTACGGCCATGCGCCGCCCCGTGGGACACCAGGACGGCAGCGGACCGGCGGTCCGGCCCGAGGCGACGGTCTCCGAGGCGATCGAGGCGGTCGCCCGCGCCGGCGCACCGGCCCGTGTCATGGACAAGGGCCGCTGCGTGGGCGTGATCGACTCCGACACGCTGCTCGGCGTCGTCGCCGGCACGGAACAGCCCGCTCCGCCGGGGACCGGGCAGCCCAAGGAGGCGGTGTGATGGCGACCATCACCGCCAACCCGCCCCGCATCGGCCTGCCCGCGCTGCTGAAGAACCGGGCCGTTCACAAGCTCCTCCTGCTCGCCGCCGCGGCAGCGATCCTGGTGCCGCTGGCCGACGCCCGCTGGGCCAGCGGCACCTGGCCGAGCGCGCTGACCCTCGACTTCTCCGAGCCGCTCGCCAAGGCCAGCGACTGGATCATCGACAACCGCGACAGCCACCCGCTGTTCCTGTACTTCTTCGGCCACGTCAGCAACGTCGTCGTCATCGCCGTACGGGCCGTCTACCTCACCCTCCTGGCCATCGGCTGGGCGGGCGTCACGGCCCTGGGCGCGCTGGTCGCCTGGCGCGTGGCGGGCGTGCGGCTGGCGCTCGGCACGGCCGTCGCGTTCCTCGCCTGCGGCCTGCTCGGCATGTGGGTGCCGACCATGCAGACCCTCGCCCTGATGGTCGTCGCGGTCCTCGCGTCGGTCGTGGTGGGCGCGCTGCTCGGGCTCGCCTCCGGGCTGTCCGACCGCATGGACCGCGTGCTGCGCCCCGTCCTGGACACCATGCAGGTGCTGCCCGCCTTCGCCTACCTGCTGCCGGTCGTGCTGGTCTTCGGCATCGGCGTCCCGGCGGCCGTCCTGGCCACCGTCGTCTACGCCGCCCCGCCCATGGCCCGCCTCACCGCGCTCGGCCTGCGCGGCGCCGACAAGGAGGTGCTGGAGGCGGTCGAGTCGCTCGGCTCCACCGCACGCCAGCGGCTGCTGACGGCCCGGATCCCGCTGGCCCGCAAGGAACTGCTCCTCGGCGTCAACCAGACGATCATGATGGCGCTGTCCATGGCCGTCATCGCGGCCGTCATCGGCGCGGGCGGTCTCGGTGACCGCGTCTACCAGGCGCTGGCCTCGGTCGACGTCGGTGCCGCGCTCGCCGCCGGTATCCCGATCGTGCTGCTGGCCGTCGTCCTGGACCGCGTCACCGGTGCGGCGGGGGAGCGGCTCGGCGCCGAGCCCGAGCCCCGCAGCGGCCTCGGCTGGCTCCTCGCCCTGGCCGGTGTCGTCGCCGTGGCGGTCGCCGGGCGGCTCGCGGGTCGGCTGGACTGGCCCGAGGCCTGGATCGTCAACATCGCCGAGCCCGTCAACCGCGCCGTCGACTGGATGACCGCGCACCTGTACTCCGGCGTCCCCGTCATCGGCGGCACCGCCGACTGGGCGGGCCACTTCACCACCTGGGTCCTCGACCCGGTGCGCGACGGCCTCCAGGGGCTGCCCTGGTGGTCGCTGCTGCTGATCGTCGCCGCCCTGGCCTGGGTGATCGGCACCTGGCGCACCGCGCTCACCGCCGTCCTCGCCATGGCCGCGATCGGTGTCCTCGGAGTCTGGAAGCCGTCCCTGGACACCCTCTCCCAGGTCCTGGCGGCCGTCGCCGTCACCCTGGTCGTCGGCTTCGCCGTCGGTATCGCGGCGGCCCGCAGCGACCGCCTGGAGCGCATGCTGCGCCCCGTCCTGGACGTCTTCCAGACGATGCCGCAGTTCGTGTACCTGATCCCGGTCGTCGCCCTGTTCGGCGTCGGCCGCGCCCCGGCCGTCGCCGCGGCGATCGTGTACGCGCTGCCGGCCGTCGTGCGCATCACCACCCAGGGGCTGCGCCAGGTCGACCCGGCCGCGCTGGAGGCCGCCGGCTCGCTCGGCGCGACCAGCTGGCAGCAGCTGAAGCAGGTGCAGCTGCCGCTGGCCCGCCCGGCGCTGCTGCTCGCCGTCAACCAGGGCCTCGTCCTGGTCCTCGCCGTCGTCGTCATCGGCGGCCTGGTCGGCGGTGGCGCGCTCGGCTACGACGTCGTCTTCGGCCTCGCCCAGGGCGACCTGGCGACCGGTCTGGTGGCCGGCGTGGCGATCGTCTGCCTCGGCCTGATGCTCGACCGGGTGACCCAGCCCACCGAACGCCGCGCGAAGAAGGGAGCGTGACATGCGAGTCCGCAAGACGGCCCTGGTAGCCGCTCTGAGCTCCCTGGCGCTGCTTACCGGCTGCGGCGCCGCCGACATGACCAAGCAGGCCTCGCCCTTCGCCAACGCGCAGGGCGCGAAGACCGTGACCCTGTCCGTGCAGTCCTGGGTGGGCGCGCAGGCCAACGTGGCCGTCGCCCAGTACCTGCTGGAGCACGAGCTGGGCTACCGCGTCGACACCGTCCAGGTCGACGAGGTGCCCGCCTGGGACGCCCTCAGCCAGGGCCGCGTCGATGCGATCCTGGAGGACTGGGGCCACCCCGAGCAGGAGAAGCGGTACGTCGACGACAAGAAGACGATCGCCCGCGGCGGCGAACTCGGCGTCACCGGCCACATCGGCTGGTTCGTCCCGACGTACCTCGCCAAGAAGTACCCCGACATCACGAACTGGAAGAACCTCAACAAGTACTCCCACCTGTTCCGCACCCCCGAGAGCGGCAACAAGGGCCAGCTGATGGACGGTTCGCCGTCCTACGTCACCAACGACAAGGCGCTGGTGAAGAACCTGAAGCTGGACTACCAGGTGGTGTTCGCGGGCTCCGAGGCGGCGCAGATCACGCAGATCAAGCAGTTCGCCAAGGAGAAGAAGCCCTTCCTCACCTACTGGTACGCGCCGCAGTGGCTCTTCGAGAAGGTCCCCATGACCGAGGTGAAGCTGCCGCCGTACAAGGAGGGCTGCGACGCCGTCCCGGAGAAGGTCGCCTGCGCCTATCCGCACACGCCGCTGGAGAAGTACCTGAACTCGGGCTTCGCTAAGAACGGCGGCAAGGCGGCGGCCTTCCTGAAGAAGTTCCAGTGGACGACCGAGGACCAGAACGAGGTCTCCCTGATGATCGCCGAGCAGAAGATGTCCCCCGAGGACGCGGCGAAGAAGTGGGTGGACAGCCACAAGTCCACGTGGAAGAAGTGGCTGTCCTGACGTCCCCTACGTCAGACGGGCGGCGATCTCCCGCAGGGCCCGGGCGGCCCGCCGCTGGAGTCGCGGCCCGAAGGTGATCCGGGTGGCCCCTCGCGCGCCGAGTTCGGCGGGTGAGGGGCCCTCGTCGACCAGGGCCCCCACGTTGATCGGCCCCTCGATCCCGGCGCGCAGCAGCGGCAGCACCTCCGGCGGGGCGCCGATCGGGTACACGCAGTCGGCCCCGGCGGCGACGTACAGCGCGGCCCGCTCCACGGCCCGCTCCGGGTCGGCGACCCCGCGGGCGAAGGTGTCCACGCGGGCGTTGACGAAGAGCCGGTCACCCGCCGCCGCCCGCACCTCGGCCAGCCAGTCGGCGTGCGCGTGCGGGTCCTTGAGCACCCCGCCCTCGGAGTCCTCCAGGTTGCAGCCCACCGCCCCGGCCTCCAGCAGCCGCTCCACCAGCTCCTTCGGGGCGAGCCCGTACCCGCCCTCCACATCCGCGGACACCGGCACGTCGACGGCCCGGACGATCCGGGCGACCGCCGCGAACATCTCGTCGGCCGGGACCTGCCCGTCCTCGTACCCGAGGGAGGCGGCGACGCCGGCGCTGGGCGTGGCGAGCGCCTCGAACCCCGCCTCGGCGAACACCCGGGCACTGGCCGCGTCCCACGGCCCGGGCAGCACGAGCGGATCACCGGGCGCCCGGTGGTGATGCAGGGCGCGGAACACTTCGGCCTTGCTCATGGTGTGTAACCCCCCGGCGGGATCCGGCGGCCGACCATCACCCGGTTCCAGTTGTTGATGGCGACGACCAGCCCGATCAGATGGGCGAGCCGGGCCTCGTCGAAGTGCTCGGCGGCCCGCTCGTACACCTCGTCCGGCACGAAACCAGTGGTCAGCACGGTCACCGCCTCCGTCAGCGCCAGCGCGGCCCGCTCTCGCTCGTCGAAGACGTCCTCGGCCTCCTCCCACGCGGCCAGCAGATCGAGCTGCTGCTCGCTCACCCCGTACTCACGGGCGATCGCGAGGTGCATGTCCAGGCAGAACGCGCAGTGGTTGAGCTGCGAGGCGCGGAGCACGACGAGTTCGGCCAGGGCGGGGTCGCCGAGCCCCTTCTTGGCGGTGGCGCTCAGGGCGGACAGGGCCCGCGCGACCGCCGGGTCCAGCAGCCGGGTCCGGGTCGTCACTTGTACTGCCCCGGCCGGTAGTGGCCCGGTGTCATACGGCAGGTCACCCCGAACCGGTTCCAGGCGTTGATCGCCGTGATCGCGGCGATCAGCTGCGCCAGCTCGGCCTCCTCGAAGTGCCGGGCCGCGTTCTCGTACACCTCGTCCGGCACGAAACCGTCCGTCAGGACCGTCACGGCCTCCGTCAGTTCCAGGGCCGCGAGCTCCTTCGCGGTGTAGAAGTGCCGGGACTCGTCCCAGGCGCTCAACTGCACGATCCGCTCGACGCTCTCGCCCGCCGCGAGGGCGTCCTTGGTGTGCATGTCGATGCAGAAGGCGCAGTGGTTGATCTGGGAGGCGCGGATCTTCACCAGCTCGTACAGCGTGTGGTCGAGGCCCTGCCGGGCGGCGATCTCCAGCCGGACCATCGCCTTGTAGACGTCGGGCGCGTGCTTGGCCCAGTCGAGGCGGGCGGGCTGCTCGGCGGCGTACTCGGCGGTCTTCTCTTCACTGATCGTCATGGACTCGACCCTAGGAAAAAAGCAGCCCAGGAGTATGGTCCATTTCCATGGCGGAACGCTGGGCCACTTTGGGCATCGACCTGCATGTGGAGCCGACCGGGCCGGGCCTGCGCCGGGGGCTGACCGATGCCCTGCGCAAGGCGGTGCGCTCCGGCCGGCTGGCCCCCGGCACCCGGCTGCCCTCCTCGCGCACGCTCGCCGCCGACCTGGGCATCGCCCGCAACACCGTCGCCGACGCCTACGCCGACCTGGTCGCGGAGGGCTGGCTGACGGCCCGGCAGGGCTCGGGCACCCGCGTCGCCGAGCGCGAGGTCGTCCCGCCGGCCGGCACGGCACCCCACCCCCGGGCCGGCACCCGCCCGGCCTACGACCTGCGCCCCGGCAGCCCCGACCTCGCGTCCTTCCCGCGCGCGGAGTGGCTCAAGGCCGCCCGCCGCGCCCTCGACGCCGCCCCGTACCACGCGCTGGACTACGGCGACCCCCGCGGCCGCCCCGAGCTGCGGGCCGCGCTCGCCGGCTACCTCTCCCGGGCCCGGGGCGTGCGCGCCGACCCCGAACGGATCGTGGTGTGCGCCGGGTTCGGCCACGGCCTGAAGCTGCTCGGCACGGCCCTGCGGGCACGCGGGGCACGGACCGTCGCGGTCGAGTCGTACGGCCTCGGCGTGCACGGGCGGATCCTGACCGCGTCCGGCCTGCGCACCACGCCGCTGCCCTTCGACCGGCTGGGCACGGACCCCGGCGAGCCGGCCGGTGCCGACGCGGTCCTGCTCACCCCCGCCCACCAGTTCCCGATGGGCGTGCCCCTGCACCGCGACCGCCGTACGGCCGTCGTGGACTGGGCGCGGCGCACCTGCGGCCTGGTGCTGGAGGACGACTACGACGGCGAGTTCCGCTACGACCGGCAGCCCGTCGGCGCCCTCCAGGGCCTGGACCCCGACCGGGTCGTCTACCTGGGCACCGCCAGCAAGTCCCTCGCGCCGGGGCTGCGGCTGGCCTGGATGGTGCTGCCGCCGGACCTCGCCGAGCAGGCCGCCGCGGCCAAGGGCGGCGTCGACGTCTGCGGGGCGCTGGACCAGCTGACCCTGGCCGAGTTCCTCACGTCCGGGGCCTACGACCGTCATGTGCGCGCCACCCGGCTGCGCTACCGGCGCCGCCGGGACGCCCTGGTCGCCGCCGTCGCGGCCCGGGCCCCCGAGGCCCATGTCACCGGCATCGCGGCCGGTTTGCACGTCCTGCTGCGGCTGCCGCCCGGCACCGAGCAGTCGGTCGTCCAGGCGGCCCACTGGCAGGGACTCGCGGTCCACGGACTCGGCCGCTACCGGCGCGCCGACGCGCTCGCCGAGCCGGTCGACGCCCTGGTCGTGGGATACGGGACACCGCCGGACCACGCGTGGTCCGGAGCGCTGGACGCACTCTGCGCGGTACTGCCCGGATAATCGCGGGAATTCGCCTCCGGAATGCCGTGCGAAGGATATGGTCACCCCATGAGCGAAAGCCTTTCCCCGTCCCGTGTGGCCCTGAAGAAAATCACCCCCGACGTCTCCGCCGCAATGGGTTCCCTGCATGCCGCCGCCGTTTCCGCGGCGCAGGACGCCGAACTCGAACCGGAACTGCTGGAACTGGTCAGGATCCGCGCCTCGCAGATCAACGGCTGCGCGTTCTGCCTCGACCTGCACACCAAGGACGCCCGCGCCCGGGGCGAGACCGAGCAGCGCATCTACACCCTGAACGCCTGGCGGGAGACGCCCTTCTTCACGGAACGCGAGCGCGCCGCCCTGGCGTTGACCGAGGCCGTGACCCTGGTCCACGACGGCCGCGTCCCGGACGCGGTCTACGCCGAGGCGGCCGGGGTCTTCGACGAGAACCAGATCGCGGCCCTCATCTGGGCGGCCACCGTCATCAACGCGTACAACCGGATCGCGATAGCGACGCGTATGGTGCCGAAGAACTGAAGCGGACAGCGGAAAACGCGCCGGGTCGAATTCCTCCGACCCGGCGTAACCATTCCCCTGGAATTCAGCTCTCCGGCAGCGGTTCCATAACTCCGTCCAGCCACGCCCGCCATTCCCCGGCCCGTTCCGCCGGAGGCACTCGCATCGGCCGTCCGATCCACTCCGTCACCGGCCGGATCCCGTGCAGCGCGTTCGTCAGCCACACCTCACGGCCGTCCAGTTCGGCCACGGTCCGCTCGCGGTGCGCGATACGGATCCCGGAGCGCAGCGCCCGCTCCTGGACCAGCCCGGCCGTCACACCCGGCAGGACGGGCAGCCGGGGCGGGGGCAGGCACAGGGTGTCGTCCTCCCACCACAGGAGGCTGGCGGTGGCCGACTCCAGCACCGTGCCCGAGGGCGCGATCAGCACCGCCTCGTCCGCGCCCTCGCCGCAGGCCCGGCGGCGCATCCGGGCCAGGGTCTCCAGGTCCGGGCCCTTGCGGCGGGGCACGGTCCGCGGGTCGGACTGGCCCGCCGCCCACAGCCGGATCGCCGACCCGAGCGGCGGAGCGGGCCGCAGCCGCAGCCGCAACTCCAGGGATCCCGCGGCGAGTTCCACCCGGGGGAACCACGCACCCGTGCGCGGCAGCACGGCGGTCATGTCCTGCCAGAACTCGACGAGCCGGCGCGGCTCCGGCCCGCCGCACTCACCGCAGGACCGCGAGAACCGCTCACGGTGCCGGGCGTAGGCGCGGACCCGGCCCTCGCGCAGCAGCCACGAGTCCGCCACCAGCAGCCGCCCACAGGCCGCCTGATCCGGGGCCGGGGCCAGGCCGCGGCCCGGCGTCCACGTCCACAGGCCCTCCGCCACCGCCGGTCTGGTCTTCAACTGTTCCTCCTTCAGTACCTGCCGCCCGCGACGGCCGGCGCCCCGTGCCGGGGCCCGTACGGCGCGTGCTCCAGCCAGGATCCGCACCACGGCAGCACCGGCGCCAGCGCCGCCGCCGCCCGCTGCCCGACCCGGACGATCCGGCGGCGCGGCCGCAGATGGTCCAGGGCCGCACCGGCCGCGGCGCTGTTGAACAGGGCCGCCGCGCGCCGCACCTCGGCGAAGCGCGCCACCGCCTCCCCCGTCCCCGCGGCGATCGCCTCGGCAGCCGCCGCCGCGTCCGCGATCCCGCTGTTCATGCCGCGCGCCCCGAACGGCGGGAAGAGATGCGCCGCCTCGCCGGCCAGCAGCACCCGCCCGCGCGGATCGGTGAACGAGGCCGCCACCTTGCGCAGGAAGCGGTACGTCGACACCCACAGGATCCGGTCGCCGTAGCCGTCCCCGGCGACCGCGGGCAGCCAGCGCCGTACGGCCTCCTCGCTGCCGAACTCCTCCGGCCGGTCGTCGTCCCGGCACTGGAGGTCGACCTGGAAGCCCCCGGTGAACGGCACCCGCATCACACTGCGCCCGCCGACCCCCGGATGCTCGTAGTGGAAGACCCGCTCCAGCGGCAGCTCGGCGCCCGGGACGTCGGCGACGTCCACGACGACGTGGACGCCCTCGCCGTGGGTCCCCTCCAGCTCGATGCCCAGCTCGCGCCGGACCGTGGAGCGGGCCCCGTCGGCGGCGACGGCGTAGGAGCCGGACCACACCTGTCCGTCCGCACCCGTCAGCCGGACCCCGGTCTCCGTGGTGCGTACACCCGCCACGCGCGCCCCCCAGACGAACTCCACGCCGGCCCGCTCGCAGGCCGCCCGCAGGAACCGTTCGGTGTCCGTCTGGCGCAGGCTGGTGAAGGGCGGCGGGCCGGACGGGGGCGGGAAGGTCCGGGCGTAGACCTCGCGGCCCCGGTAGAGGGTGCGCCTGGTGTGCCAGGTCCGCCCGTACGACGTGATCTCGGCGGCGAGGCCGGGCAGCATGGCGTCCAGCAGGGCGAGGGTCTCGCGGTGCACGAACAGGGCCCGGCTGCCCGGCCGTCGACGGTCCTCCGGGTCGGCCTCCAGCAGGACGACGGGGAGTCCGTGAGCCCGCAGCGCGAGGGCAGCCGACAGGCCCGCGGGCCCGGCGCCCACCACCACGACCGGGCTCATGCCCGGGCGCCTTCGGCCCTGGTCCCGGTCAGCATCCGGGCGATCTCCACGCGCTTCACCTTCCAGGTCGCGGTCATCGGCAGGTCCTCGAACCGCCACTGCCGCGGTTCGGCCATTGCCGGCAGGTCCGCCGTGGCCCGCCGCCAGCGCTCCGGGTCCAGGGGCCGCTCGCCGCGCACGCACACCACCGGCACCGGCTCCCGGTCCGCGCCCGGCACGATGACGACCTCGCGCAGCTCCTCCAGCCGGGACATCAGCGCGTCCTCGACCTCCAGGTTGCTGTGCACGGCGTCGATCCGGTCCACCTCACGGTCGATCAGGTGCAGCGCGCCCAGGCGGCTGCGGTGGCCCAGGTCGCCCATCTCCCACCAGCCGTCGGTGAGCTGGCGGTCGTAGCGCTCCGGCATGCCGAGGTAGGTGAGGATCCGGCCCCGGGTGCGGGCCTCGATCCGGCCGGGCGTGCCCGGCGGGACCGGCCTGCCCGCGGCGTCGGTGACGCGGACCCGGGTGAAGCCGGGTATCCCGAACCCGACCCGGCGGCCGTCCGCGCGGGCGGCGCCGCGCCGGGTCACCACCTGGAACGCCACCGGGCCCGTCTCGCTCTGCCCGTACAGCTGGATCAGCCAGGGCGTACGCCGCCGCGACGCGTTCAGCAGCCGCCGCACGGTACGCGGATGGATCGCGTCGAACGTCGAGCCGTACGACCGGACCCGGGACAGCGGGGCGCCGGGCGCGTCGGCCAGTTCCTCCCACAGCACGAACGTGTTGGGGTGCGTCTCCACGATGCCGGGCCGGTGCCGGACCAGCAGCGGGCCCACCGCGGCCGGGTCCGGGTCGGTGATCAGCACGAGCGGGCTGCCGAAGTGCAGCAGCACGCCGAGCAGGTGGTAGAAGCGCGAGTGCACGAACGACATGTGCAGGGCCGCGGTCTCGCCCCGGGTGGGCCAGCCCATCGCCTGCTGCGGCACGAGCCGGTTCCACATGGTCTGCGCGCAGTGCACGGCCAGTTTGGGGACGCCGGTGGTGCCCGAGCTGTGGGTGATGAGGGCGGGTTCGCGGGGGTGGAGCCGGACGGGCGGGGGCGGCTCGGCCCCGGCGTACGCCGCCAGCGGCTCCGCCCCGGGCGCGTCGTCCACGGCGAGCGTCCGCCGCACGAGCCCCGGCAGGTCCAGGCCCTTGAGGCCGGCCAGGGTGACGCTGTCTGTGATCAGCCAGGGCCGGCGCAGCCGCTCCAGGAGCTGCCCGGCCACCTCGGGGGCCAGCGCGGGCGACAGCAGTACCGGCACCGCGCCGATCCGGGAGGCGGCGCAGGTCAGCAGCATGATGTCGACGTTGTCGGCCTTGTGCACGACGACCTGCTCCGAGGGCCGCACCCCGGCCTCCCACAGCCGTCCCGACAGCTCCTCGACCAGGTCGGCCAGGACGGTGTAGGTCAGGTCGACCCCGAGGGCGGGGGCGACGTCCAGCGGCCGGTCCAGGGTGACGAAGACGGCCCCGTGCCGGTCGGCGGCACGCCGGAAGACCGGTCCCAGGTAGAAGCCGCGGTCGGCGAACAGGGGCTGTCGCATGGGGTCGTTCCTTTCCGAGCGGTTCACCAGGCGCCCCGGCGGAGCAGATGGCGGCGGAGCTTTCCGGTCGCGGTGCGGGGCAGCGACGGGACGAAGCTGACGCTGCGGGGGACCTTGAACGCGGCGAGGCTCTCCCGCGCCCGGCCGATGAGCTCGTCCGCCAGACCGTCCCGCAGCGGCGGCACCGGGACCACGAACGCCCGCAGCCGGCTCGCGCCCCGCCCGTCCGGCACGGCCGCGACCCCCACCTCCCGCACCGCCGGATGACCGCGCAGCACGGCCTCCACCTCCAGTGGGGAGACGGTGATCCCGCCGACCATCTCCATGTCGTCGGCGCGGCCCAGATGCCGGTAGGAGCCGTCCGGTTCGCGGCACGCCCGGTCCCGCGTGGCCAGCCAGCCGCCGACCAGGGCCCGCGCGGTCTCCTCGGGCCGGTTCAGATAGCCGGGCGTCACCGTCGGCCCGCGCACCCACATCTCGCCCTCCTCGCCGTCCGGCACCGGATGGCCGTCGCGGTCGCGCAATTCCACCTCGAAGCCGGGGACGGGACGGCCGACGGTGCCCGGGTGGTGGTGGGAGAAACCGTTGGCGCAGAACGCGTGACCGGCCTCGGTGGAGCCGATCTGCTCCAGCACCGGCGCCCCGAGCAGCGCGGTCACCTGCTCGGCCAGGCCCTCCGGCAGCCCCTCCCCGGCCGACACGGCGGCCCGCACCGAGGCGAAGCACCCCTCGTGCCCGCTGCCCCGCTCGGCCACCAAGGCGGCGTACGCGGACGGCACGGAGTAGAGCAGCGTCACCCGGTGCCGGGCGACGAGCTCGTCGACGGTCGCCGGGGTGGGGCGCCGGTCCACCAGGACGGCGGACGAGCCCGAGAAGAGCGGGAAGACGAAGGCGTTGCCGAAGCCGTAGGCGAAGAACAGCTTCGACACCGACAGGGTGACGTCGTCCGCGGTGATCCGCAGCACCCGCCGGCCGACCAGGTCGTGGTACGTCCGCGGATCGCCGTGCGTGTGCACGACACCCTTGGGGCGGCCCGTGGTGCCGGAGGTGTACTGGACGTAGAGCGGGGTGTGCGCGTCGACCTGGTGGGCGGGCGCGGGCCCGGCGGCCGGGGCGAGGGCCATCAGCTGGTCGGCGCCGAGGCGCGCCCGGCCGGGGAACCGGTCCTCCAGGCCCGGTCCCGTCACACACAGCACGGCGCCGGTGTCCTCGGCGAGGAACGCGTGGTCGGCCGCCGGGAGTTCGGGATTGACCAGGACGGCCACGGCGCCGAGGCGGGCGGTGGCGAGGAAGGCCGTCACCCAGGCGAGGGAGTCGGGCAGCGCCAGCAGCACACGGTCGCCGGGCCGGACCCCGTGCCCGGCGAGCACGGTGGCGGCCCGGGCCGCGAGGTCGTGCACCTCGCCGTGGGTGGAGGACCGGTGCCCCTGGTGGAAGGCGGCCCGCCCGCCCCACCCGCGCCGCTCGGCGAGCCCGGCGAGCTGGGCCGCGAGATTCCCGGGCGCCTCGGCCTCGACCGGGTGCAGGGTGACCTGCGGACTCGTCATCGCCGGGCCTCCTCGGCCGCCCCGGCCCGGTTCCCCGGCGGCCCCTGCCGCCGCATGCGGTCGGCCGTGCGCTGGTGGAGGGCCCGCATCGGGGCCGCCGTCTTCAGCAGCATCTCCTCGTACTCCGCGTCCGGATCGGAGCCGAGCACGATCGCACCGCCCGCACCCAGATGCAGCCGGCCGCCGGCGATCACCGCGGTCCGGATCACGATGCCGAGATCGGCGCCGCCGCCGCACCCGAAGTAGCCGAGGGCCCCGGAGTAGACGCCCCGGGCCTCGGTCTCCAGCGCGTCGATGATCTCCATGGTGCGCAGCTTGGGCGCGCCGGTCATCGACCCGCCCGGGAAGCAGGCCCGCACGCAGTCCACCGCGTCCGTGCCCGGCCGCAGCCTGCCCTCCACGGTCGAGACGAGCTGGTGCACGGTGGCGTACGTCTCCGTGGCCATGAGCTTGGAGACCCGCACCGACCCGGTCCGGCAGACCTGGCCCAGGTCGTTGCGGAGCAGATCCACGATCATCAGGTTCTCGGCCCGCGTCTTGGCGTCCGACGCGAGCGCGTCCCGCAGCCGGGCGTCCTCCTCCGGGCCGTCGCCCCGGGGCGCGGTGCCCTTGATGGGCCTGGCCTCGGCCCTGCCGTCCCGGCCGATCCGCAGGAACCGCTCGGGCGAGGAGCCGGCCACCTCCAGCTCCCCGAACCTCAGGAACGCCGCGTACGGCGCCGGGTCGTCGCGGCGCAGCGTCC
This sequence comes from Streptomyces lomondensis, assembly GCF_014651035.1. Lineage (GTDB taxonomy): Bacteria > Actinomycetota > Actinomycetes > Streptomycetales > Streptomycetaceae > Streptomyces > Streptomyces lomondensis. Next base: position 452,848 of record NZ_BMWC01000002.1, on the reverse strand, counting down.
GGTAGAACGCGTACGCGTCGGGCGGGGCGGGCAACCGGGCGGCGTTGGTCAGGCAGACCTCGTAACTGGTGCCCGCCCGCAACTCCCGCTTGCACGCCTCGATGTCCGCGAGATACGTCGCCCGGTCGCGCACCAGCCACGGCTCGGCGGCGCCCGGGTCCGCCGGGGCCGGCTCCACGGGCAGGGGCGGCCGCTCCGCCGCCACGCAGGTGAGGCCAGCCAGCGCGCTCTCCAGCCAGTCGGCGGCCTCCCGGGCGGCCTGCGGGGTGTCCTCCGCCAGGCAGACGGCGTAGGTGAAGCCCTCCTGGTGGTCCACCGCGATGACCCGGTCGGCGAACAGCCAGGCGGCGTCCGGGGCGGGGGAGCGGTGACGGTTGGGCGACCCGCAGTCCGCCTTCACCTCATAGCCGAAGTAGCCGACGTAGCCCCCGGTGAAGTCGAACGGCAGCCCGGTCGCGTCCACCCGGCGATGCGCCAACTGCCGCTTCAGGTAGTCGAAGACGCCGGCCGCGACCTTCCGCACCGGCCGCCCCGCCCGCTCGATCTCACAGCGCCCGGCAGCGACGTCGTACCGCACGAACTCGGCGAGCGGCCCGCTGTCGTCCCCGAGGAACGAGAACCGCGACCGGCCCGGCTCGACCAGGGAGCTGTCCAGCCAGAACCCGCGGCGGGACCCGGCGAACATCCGGGTGAAGACCGCCTCGGTGTCGACAGCACCGGGGATCCGCCGGCTGTGCAGCCGGTAGCCGGTACGGCTGGGGCGACGGGGCCGGGGGATGGCGGCGGACGGCGCTGCGGGCTCCGGGGCGGCCTCGGCTGCCGGGGCGGCCTTGCCGGGCGGGGCGGCCTCGCCGGACGGGGTGGCCCTGCCGGGCGGGCTCGCCGCGGCCTGGGAGACGGCGGCAACCCCGGCGGACGGTGCTGCCGGCACCGGGGCGGTCTCGGCTGCCGGGGCGGCCTTGCCGGACGAGGTGGCCCTGCCGGACAGGGCGGCCCTGCCGGACGGGGCGGTCTCGCCGGACGAGGTGGTCTCGCCGGACAGGGCGGCCCCGCCGGGCGGGCTCGCCGCGCCCTGGGAGACGGCGGCCACCTGGAAGACGGCCGCGGCGGCCGTACGCCAGGGACCCGCAGAAGCCGCCGGCACCACCGCCCCCGCCGTCGGCACCACCGCCCCCACCTTCGCCCGCCGAACCCCCGCGTCGCACTCCGGGACACCGGGCCGGCGCCCGGCCCCCTCGTGCGGCGGCACCGCCGTGTTCTTGGCGCGCAGCTTGCCGACCCGCTCGGCGGTCAGGTTGCGGAAGTTCACGAGCATGCGGTGGCCGTACTCGGTGAGGACGGACTCCGGGTGGAACTGCACGCCCCACAGCGGCCGGCTGCGGTGCCGCAGTCCCATCAGGACGCCGTCCTCCGCCCAGGCCGTGGCCTCCAGCGTCTCCGGCAGCGGCTCGCGTACGGCCAGGGAGTGGTAGCGGACGGCGGTGAAGTGCTGCGGCAGGCCCTGGAACAGGTCCCGTTCGTCATGGCGGACCGTGGACAGATGCCCGTGCCGCAGCTCCGGAGCCGGCCCCACCCGCGCGGTCTCCCCGAGCGCGATGCCCTGATGCCCCAGACACACGCCGAGCACGGGCACCGGGGAGGTGGCGATCAGCCGGGCCCCGATGCCGAAGTCACGCGCACGGCCCGGGTGTCCGGGGCCCGGGGACACCACGAGGTTGTCGAACTCCCGGAGATCCGGCAGGCCGTCGACGGGCGCGTCGTTGCGTACCACCACCGGCTCCTCGCCGTTCACCTCGGCGATCAGCTGGAACAGGTTGTACGTGTACGAGTCGTAATTGTCGATGAGCAGGGTTTTCAACCGGCCCACCCCCCTCTGTTCGTTCACGGACCTAGGTCGTCCGGCGTTTGTGCCGGCCGCGCAGCGCCTGGAGCGACGGGTACAGCCATTTCCTGAAGAAACGCTGGAGCCGCGGCATGAGAATCCAGGTGACAAGGGCGGTCACACACAGACACAACAGCAGCGTGCGAAACAGTGCATTGAGGTCACCGAGATAGGGAAGCACCGTCAGATTGAACAGGAGCACTGGCGGAAATACCGCGCTCATATTCACGAACCACAGTTTCCATTTCGACGGCGGAGCCGGCGGCGCGGGCGTCAGCGTCTGCGCGTCGAACCAGGCCCGGGCGCCCCGCACCCTTCTGCGCTCGGCCTCCCGGGCGATCCCCTCCAGCCGGGCGTCCCACTGTGCCCGGGACGTCGATTTCTCCCAGGCCAGGGCCGAACCCTCGCTGGCGAAGCGATAGACGACATGCCACTCCGCCTCTCCGTCGACAAGTACGCCACCCCCCCCAGAAAACCCGGCTGCCGCGCGTTCGCGCCCAGCATGGCCCACCCCCAGGAGTGAAAGTCGACCGCACGGCCCGGCGTCACGCGATAGGCCACGGTGACCGTGACGGGATTACTGGCCACGCCGTCCCATACGGAAAGCGCTCCCCTCGCGTTCAAGATTCAACAAACAATTTTCGGGATGTTCGGAAGGTGAAGGCTTTCGGTAGCCGGGAAAGCACTTGCGGTCACTTCCGCGCGGCCACGCGGTCCGCCGACTCGACCGGCGCCTCCCCGAACCGCGACAGCGCCAGCGCCCCGGCCACCGCCACCGCGAAACCGAGCACCGCCAGCCACCCCAGCCCTGGCCGCGTCCGGTCCCCGAGCCACACCACGCCGATCAGCGCGGGCGCGACCGTCTCCCCGAGCACCAGCCCGGCGGTCGCCGTGGTGACCGACCCGCGCTGGAGGGCGGAGGTCAGCAACAGGAACGCGGCCCCGCCGCCGAGCAGCAGCGCGTACGCCGCCGGGTTGGTGAAGAGCGCGGCCGGCGTGAGCCCGTCGATGAGCCGCACCGCCACCTCCACCACCCCGAACCCCAGCCCCGCACCCAGCCCCAGCGCGAGCGCCCGCCCCCGCTCCGGCAGCCGCCCGCCCGCGACCCCGAGCAGCAGCACCCCGGCCACCGCGCCGACCAGCGCCCACCTCAGCCAGGCCGGCCCGGCCCCGTCGCCCTCCGCCCCCGACGCCAGCCCGAGCAGCGCGAGCCCGGCGCACACCACCCCCACCGCCGCCCACTCGACCCGGCTCAGCCGCACCCTCAGCAGCCGCGCCGCGACCACCGCCGTCACCGCCAGACTCGCGGCCAGCGCCGCCCCCACGGCGTAGATCGGCACGGAGCGCAGCGCGAGGATCTGCAACACGAAACCCAGCCCGTCCAGCGCGAGCCCGGCCAGATACCGCCACTGCCGCAGCGCCCGCCACAGCAGCGCCACATCCCCGCCCGGCCCGGTCGCGGCCGCCGCCCGCGCGGCGATCGCCTGAAGCACCGTCGCCGTACCGAAGCAGACGGCGGCACCAAGGGCGCACAGCATTCCAAAGATCACAAATCGACGGTACGGGGAGGCCGGTAGACGGGGGGCTCGTGCGCGTCCCTTCTCACCGATCTCTAGGCTGTCCGCTCGGCAGTGCACACGGGGACACCACGGGGAGACACCGACATGGCGGAAACACGGCGGCGACTGCGTTCGAGCACGGTGGTGCTGGGCGGGATGGGCGTCCTCGCGGCGGCCCTGTCCGCGTGCGGCTCCGACCCGGACCGCCGCTGTGTGGACCGGGACAGCTACGACTACATCAACGGCTACAAGATCGTCGCCGACAAGAACTGCACGTCGTCGTCCGGCGGTTCCTCCGTCGGCAAGGGCCGCAAGAAGACCGGCAAGACCCAGCGCATGGACGCCGACTGGTACTACGACGCCGAGGTCAGCGGCGGCTACGCCGACTACGGCACCTTCAGCCGCAGCGAGGCCGTCGACCGGGGCGGCTTCGGCTGCTCCGGCAGCGGCGGCGGCTGACCGGGCCGTACGCAGATGGAACGCCGCACCATCGAGCCCCGCCCCGGCTGGCAGCAGACCGTCGAGGAACAGGGCCTGATCTACCCGCTCACCCGCTACCCGGACGACTCCCTGCGCCCTTACTGGGACGAGAGCGCGTACTACGTCTTCACCCTTCCGGAGATCGAGGCCCTGGAGGAGGTGGTCGAGGAACTCCACCGCATGTGCCTGGCGGCGGCCGAGCACATCGTCGCCGAGGACCGCTTCGCCGATCTGGGCATCACCGACCCCCGGGTGGCCCGGGCGGTCGCCGAGGCCTGGCACCGCCGAGCCGAACTCCCGTCCATCTACGGCCGTTTCGACCTCCGCTACGACGGCACCGGCCCGGCCAAGCTCCTGGAGTACAACGCCGACACCCCCACCTCCCTGGTCGAGGCCGCGTCGCCCCAGTGGTTCTGGATGGAGGAGCGCTTCCCCGGCGCCGACCAGTGGAACTCCCTCCACGAGCGCCTCATGGACGCCTGGAAGCACCAGGCCGCCCTCCTGCCGCCGGGCAGCCCCCTCTACTTCGCCTACTCCTCCGCCGACGAACTCGGCGAGGACATGATGACTGTCGCCTACCTCAAGGAGACCGCCGAGCAGGCCGGCCTCGCCACCGACTGGATCTCCATGGAGGAGATCGGCTGGGACCGCCTCTCCGGCCGCTTCGTCGACCAGCGCCTCCGCTTCATCCGGAGCATCTTCAAGCTCTACCCCTGGGAGTGGCTCACCACCGATCGCTTCGCCGACCACGTCCTGAACACCCTCGACAACGGCGGCGGCACCGGCTCCACCCTCTGGATCGAACCGGCCTGGAAGATGCTCCTCAGCAACAAGGCCCTGCTGGCCATCCTCTGGGAGCTGTACCCCGGCCACCCCAACCTCCTCCCTGCCTACCTGGACGGCCCCCGCGACCTGCCGTCCTGGGCCGCCAAGCCCCTCCTCGGCCGAGAGGGCGCGGGCGTCACGATCCACGAGCCCGGCACGGACCGCACCCCACGCGACGAACCCTGCTGCTACCAGCAGCTGGCCCCCCTGCCCGACTTCGACGGCAACCGAGTGGTCCTCGGCGCATGGGTGGTGGAGAACGAGTCGGCGGGCCTGGGCATCCGCGAGTCCTCGGGCCTGATCACGGACGAGTACGCACGGTTCCTGCCGCATGTGATCTTGTAGGGGGCGTGGTGGCCAGGTGTCAAAGCTGGGGGAGGGCTCGGTTCAGGAGTCGAGTATCTCGCGGACTCCCGTGACGAATGCGACGAAGCTCGGGGAACGGTTCTCATCCACGTTCAGGTGCGGTCCAATCCTGCGCCCCCACTCAGGCTTGGACGAGATTCGGATACCTTCCGCGCGCAGAGCTGCCTCAAAAGCATCTGAGCATTTGCCGCTGGGTGTGTCCGGGTTGCCTCGGTAGGCGCGCGGGGCGGTCCGCGGCGCCTTGGGAAAGCCTGCCAGCACGGCAGCCCAGTCACCGAAGTACCATGCCTCAAGCTCTCGAATGGCGATTCTGTTCAATACGTGAAAAGTTCCGCTGCCGTCACGTCGAGAGCGCGAGACCAGACCGGCGTCGGCCGTTGCTTTGTCAAGCTGCCTCTTCAAGAGCACGCAGTCGTCAGTATCTCGGTCGACCAGGACGACAACTCTCACATCTTCACCTCGCCTTCTCGAGGCGGCGTAACCGCTGAGACGGTCCGGCAGTTTCTTCAGCAAGTCCGGCTTTCCCCGGAACTGGCGAATCCCTACTTTGACTCGCTTCCCCTCCGTGATCTTGGCGAGGACGGACTTAAGCGCCTCACTGGCCGACTCTTCTTCGACAAGTACCTCGAGTTGGATGATTCCTTTTTTCGCTGCACCGAGGTGGTCTCTCCTCTTCTTTCTCACTGCTCCTTTCCTTCCACCTCGGCCACCGGGGTTTTCGGCGAAGGTAGATCGTCGAAGTAATTCTCTTGCCAGAGCGTCCCCAGGAGTGCCCCGTTCTCCAGCATGTCGGTCACTAGGGGAATGGTGTGCGGGCGCACCACTCGAGTGTATCCGTCCTTCCCTCGGTAGAGCGCAATCACCTCGTCCGGCTTGCACGAGTTGACGAAGTCATGCGAATGAGTCGTCACGAGAACCTGTGACCGCTCGCTGGCCTGACGGCACTGGTCGGCCAGGCCGGGCAGGACGGTGGGATACAGGTGGTTCTCAGGCTCTTCGATGCCGATGAAGGGCGCCGGGGCCGGGTCATAAAGAAGAGTCAGGTAAGAAAGCAGCTTCAGTGTTCCATCGGATGCGTTGCTGGCCAGCACTGAATCATCGAAGGGAGCATCCTTGATAAACAGGACCAATCGGCCGTCAGGTGAAGTGTCGTAGTCGATCCTCTCCAACGCGGGCACTGTTTCCCTCAGGGCGTCGATCACCGCGCTCAGGCGTTCTGGGTGGTTCTCCTTGAGGAACTGCAGCACGTTGCTGATGTTGTCACCCGATTGGGAAAGCTTCTCCTGTGGTCCCGCAACCGGGGACTGCCTCTCTTCAGCTACGGAAAGGTAGGAGAGATACCACCCAGAAATGAATCGCCGAAGCGCCGCGACGCGACGGTGGGACTTGAACTGGCCCAGAGCATTGACGGCCAGCTTGTCCGGGCCATCCAGTGCTTCTTGCTGAGCACTCGCCGTTTCCTCGTCGACAACGTACCCCGCACCGTTCTGGAAGTCGAGAATGTGGCGCGGTCGACCCTGCGCTGGACTCACGGTCCACCGCAGCCACTCTCGGCTGACTACTGGGCGCCCTCTCTCTTCTGTAATCTCGAGACGATAGGTCAGGAGTCTTTCCCGCGGCTTCTCACGGTAGGAAATCTGGATGGCAACCGCGCCATTGGAATTCCGTGACCGGAGTTGGCGCAGGCCGCCTCTTCTGTCCCAAGCGGTCCGTACGCCGAGAGTGAAGCAGGTCTCCATGAATGCGAACACGTCGAACAGTGTGGACTTTCCGCTGCCGTTTGGGCCGAGCAGTACTGTGAAAGGCTTCAGATTCCTGATTTCAACATTCTGTAGTACTCGGTAATTCTCGATCTTGATTGACTCGATCACTGGGGGGCGCATTTCTGCTCCTTCTCTGCAACCGGCAACGGTTCACTGTTCGTGGTGACGCAATGGTAGTCCGAGGAGCGGCTCAACATCCCTTCGCTCTTGGCGAGTTGTTCTGGAATCGCTGTGTTACTGCGACGCAGCAATGAACGAGATTAGGTCATCCACGAAGATGAGCTGGGCGACGGAAGACTCAGCGCCCGGATGGTGGACGCCCCGCCCGGCACTCCGTGCCGCCCGGTAGGCTGGCGCCGGGCCGTGACTGGCGTGCTGGGATGGGACCGACCATCGGGAAGCGGCCCCCGGACCTGGCTGAACCCCGGGTGCCGGAACCGTGCCGTGCGCCTGGGCCGTACCGTGAACGCTGAACGCAACGTCCGGAGGTCCCACATGCCAGCCGAGCCCCTCTCCACCGCTTCCACCGCCTACCGCGCCGCCCTCGACGTCATCCGCGCCGTGGAACCCCGCGTAGCGGACGCCATCGGCCAGGAGGTCGCCGACCAGCGCGAGATGCTCAAGCTGATCGCCTCCGAGAACTACGCCTCCCCGGCCACGCTTCTCGCGATGGGCAACTGGTTCAGCGACAAGTACGCCGAGGGCACCATCGGCCGCCGCTTCTACGCCGGCTGCCGCAACGTCGACACCGTCGAGTCCCTCGCCGCCGAGCACGCCAAGGAACTCTTCGGCGCCCGCCACGCCTACGTCCAGCCGCACTCCGGCATCGACGCCAACCTCGTCGCCTTCTGGTCGGTCCTCGCCCAGCGCGTCGAGCTGCCCGCCCTGGAGAAGGCCGGCGTCCGCCAGGTCAACGAACTCTCCGAGGAGGACTGGGCGGAGCTGCGCCGCGCCTTCGGCAACCAGCGCATGCTCGGCATGTCCCTGGACGCCGGCGGCCACCTCACCCACGGCTTCCGCCCGAACATCTCCGGCAAGATGTTCGACCAGCGCTCCTACGGCACGGACCCGGCCACGGGCCTGATCGACTACGAGGCCCTGCGCGCCTCGGCCCGCGAGTTCAAGCCGCTGATCATCGTCGCGGGCTACTCGGCCTACCCCCGTCTGGTGAACTTCCGGATCATGCGCGAGATCGCCGACGAGGTCGGCGCCACGCTGATGGTGGACATGGCGCACTTCGCCGGCCTGGTCGCGGGCAAGGTCCTGACCGGCGACTTCGACCCGGTCCCGCACGCCCAGATCGTGACCACGACCACCCACAAGTCCCTGCGCGGCCCCCGCGGCGGCATGGTCCTGTGCGACGACTCCCTGAAGGACCAGGTCGACCGCGGCTGCCCGATGGTCCTCGGCGGCCCGCTCCCGCACGTCATGGCCGCCAAGGCCGTCGCCCTCGCGGAGGCCCGCCAGGAGTCCTTCCGCGACTACGCCCAGCGCATCGTCGACAACTCCCGCGCCCTCGCCGAGGGCCTGATGCGCCGCGGCGCCACGCTGGTCACGGGCGGCACGGACAACCACCTGAACCTGATCGACGTCGCCTCCTCCTACGGCCTCACCGGCCGCCAGGCCGAGGCCGCCCTGCTGGACTCCGGCATCGTCACCAACCGCAACGCCATCCCGGCCGACCCGAACGGCGCCTGGTACACCTCCGGCATCCGCATCGGCACGCCCGCGCTCACGACCCGTGGCCTGGGAACCGCCGAGATGGACGAGGTCGCGGCCCTGATCGACCGCGTCCTCACCACCACGGAGCCGGGCACGACCAAGTCGGGCACCCCCTCCAAGGCGGCCCACGTCCTCGAGCCGAAGATCGCGGACGAGATCTCCCGCCGCGCCACCGACCTCGTGTCCGGCTTCCCGCTCTACCCGGAGATCGACCTCGGCTGACCCACCGGAGCGGCACAGGCAGCCCCGACCCTCACCGGTCGATCAACTCCTGCCGCGGCTCCCCGCGCGGCGGCCCCGCATCGTGCCGGGCCGCCGCGCGGCGTATCAGCACCGAGCCGCCGCCCCCGAGGACCAGACCCGCGGCCAGTCCCGGCAGTGCCCACCACCACTGCGCACCCTCGTCCGTGCTCGCCGCGGTGGTCCTGGTGGGCGCGGCCGAGGGCGAGGTCCCGGTGCTCGGCGCGCCCGAGGCCTCGCCGAGCACGCCGAGCCGCTCCAGCAACGCGTGCAGCCGGGCCGGCTGCCTGGCGCGGTGCCACTGGCCGGTGGAGGGAAGCGGGGTCCCCATCGCCGTCCGAATCACCACGTCCCCCGGCTGTGGACGGCCGACGAGCACCGTGTCCTGTCGCCAGGGGTCCACGTTGTGGATCATCCACGTGATGCTGACCCACTCGCCCGGGCCGTCGCCCAGCTCCGGCGGCTCCACCCGCGGGGCGTTGTCGAGCTCGCCGCCCGCTCGGCCGAGGAGCTTCTCCAACTCGGCGTACTCACGGTCCCCGGCATAGAGCCCCGCGGCCCGTTGACTCGTGGGCGACGCCAGGAACACGCTCGTCGGCCCGCCGGCCGACGCGGACGGCGCTCCCAGCAGCGCCACGGCGAACAGGGAAACCAACGCCCCCGTCACCGCGATCAGTTGACGCATCCTCACCATGCGACCCTCCCCGGTCCCGATGCGGCGCGGCAGCCGCACCCGCTGTGTCACTCCTGGTACACCGCCCGACCCTCCGGGGTTCCCACCCCACCGGGACCGATGGAGAAGGCCTCAGGGACGGGCCCCCGCGACAGACGCCCGTCCCTGACCGCTACCGCAGCGACCGCGCCACCGCCGCCGCCCGCTCCTTCGAGGCCACACCCTCCAAGCGGAGCGTCGCCCGCCCGCCGTGGGTCCACAGCAGCGTCGGCCCCGCCGGGCGCTCCTCGCGCAGGAAGCGGTCACCCTGTGCGTCCTCCAGCCAGAAGCTCAGCAGGTGGGGGCGCGGAAGCCACACGGCCACGTCCGAGGGGCCGGCCTGGGAGGTGCCCTCGTCCAGCGGCACCCACTCCGCAGGCTGCGGCACCGTCTTGACGAACTCCACGCCCAGCCGCGCCGGATACTCGTCCAGCCGTATCGTGCCGCCGCTCTCCCGCCAGCACAGTGTCGTCAGGTACCGCCCCTGCGGCTGCCGGGTCACGGTCACCGCGTCCGGCGTGCCGAGCGCCGGCGGCACCAGCGGGCGGAAGCCCGTGCGCCGCTCGGCCTCGGCGAGGGACACAGGACGCGGGCAGCCCGGCACCTCGGCGCTCGACGGTGTCGCCGACGGGGCGTACCGCACCTCGACCCCGCCGAAGTCGAACCAGTCGAGGACCGTGGCCCGCACCGGGGGCGTGAGCACGAGCACCGTCAGCAGGCCGCACAGCGTCGCCGTCAGCGAACGCCACCGCATCCCCGTCCAGCGCCGCACCGCCCGCAGCCGCTCGGCGGGCCGGTCCGGCTCGGCCACCGGGACCGGCACACCCTCGGCGAGTATCTGCCCCAGCACCCTCTCGACCATGGTCTCGGCATCGGCGGACCGGCCGGACCCGTCGGTCCCGGGCGGGTCCAGCGACCGGCCGAGCGCCCGCAGCTCCTCCGGCAGCCGGGAGGGCTCGCCGCGTCGGTATCCAGTGCCGGGCCGCCGCCCCGCGCCGGACGGGCGCCCGCCACCGGGTCGCCGCCCCGCGCCACGCCGCCCACCGGCGCGGCCCTCACCAGCGCCGCCCTCACCGTCGTACGACTCGTCGTCGTAGGACTCACTCACGCTCCTCACCCCCTTCCCGAGCTTTCCGAGGTTTCCGGGCTTCCCGGGCTTCCTGGGCTTCCTGAAATTTCGGAGCTTCCCGAGGACGGAAATCCGGCAGCAGGCGGGCCAGCTTCCGCAGGGCGCGGTTCAGCCGGGACTTCACCGTGCCGCGCGGCCCGCCGAGCGCCTGGGCCGTCTCGCGTTCGTCCATCTCCAGCAGATAGCGGTAGGTGACGACCAGGCGGTGTTCCTCGCTCAGCTTCTCCAGGGCGGCCAGCAGTGCCGCGCGGCGCTCCGTCTCCAGCGTCGCGACCACCGGGTCCGCTGCATCCGGTATCAGCGGCTCCGCCTCCATGAGCGCCGCCTCACGGCCGACCAGGGTGCGCTGGCGCGCCGCCGAGCGCACTGTATTCCTCGTCTCATTGGCGACGATCGCCAGCAGCCACGGCTTGAACGCCATGCCGTCCCTGAACCGGCCCAACGCGCTGTAGGCCTTGACGAAGGCCTGCTGTACCACGTCCTCCGCGTCCGCACCCGCCCCGAGCGCGGCAGCCGCCCTGAGCGCGATGCCCGTATGGGCCCGCACCAGCTCCGCGTACGCCTCCGGCTCTCCGGCGCGTACGCGTGCGATCACCGCGGCCTCATCGACGATGCGGCCCCCCTCCCGCGTTCTCACACTCTTGTTACACCGCCGGGGACGGATCGGTTCCCATCTGTTCGCGGCCGGTTCCGGACCGGTCCCCGCGACCTGAGAGAATGGTGAACATGGCCTCTGACCGACCCCGCGTGCTCTCCGGCATCCAGCCCACCGCCGGCTCGTTCCACCTCGGCAACTACCTCGGCGCCGTCCGCCAGTGGGTGTCCCTCCAGGAGACCCACGACGCGTTCTACATGGTGGTCGACCTGCACGCGATCACCATCCCGCAGGACCCGAAGGACCTGCGCGCGAACACCCGCATGGCCGCCGCCCAGCTGCTGGCCGCGGGGCTGGACCCGGACCGCTGCACGCTCTTCGTCCAGAGCCATGTCCCCGAGCACGCCCAGCTCGCCTGGATCATGAACTGCCTCACCGGCTTCGGCGAGGCCAGCCGTATGACCCAGTTCAAGGACAAGTCCGCCAAGCAGGGCGCCGAGCGTGCGTCCGTCGGCCTGTTCACGTACCCGATCCTCCAGGTCGCGGACATCCTGCTCTACCAGGCGAACGAGGTCCCGGTCGGCGAGGACCAGCGCCAGCACATCGAGCTCACCCGCGACCTCGCCGAGCGCTTCAACGGCCGCTTCGGCCCCACCTTCACCCTCCCGAAGCCGTACATCCTCAAGGAGACGGCCAAGATCTACGACCTTCAGGACCCGTCGATCAAGATGAGCAAGTCGGCGTCCACGCCGAAGGGCCTCATCAACCTCCTCGACGAGCCGAAGGCCACGGCGAAGAAGGTCAAGAGCGCGGTCACCGACACGGACACCGTGATCCGCTACGACGTGGAGAACAAGCCCGGCGTGTCGAACCTCCTCACCATCCACTCCACGCTCACCGGCAGGTCGGTCGCCGAGCTGGAGCAGGAGTACGAGGGCAAGCTGTACGGCGCCCTCAAGACGGACCTCGCCGAGATCATGGTCGAGTTCGTGACGCCGTTCCGGGAGCGCACCCAGCAGTACCTGGACGACCCCGAGACGCTCGACTCGATCCTGGCCAAGGGCGCCGAGAAGGCCCGCGCGGTCGCCGGGGAGACCCTCGCCCAGGCGTACGACAGGGTCGGCTTCCTGCCCGCCAAGCACTGAACGCCACCCCCGCGCACAGCCGTACCACCGAACAGCGCCGTACATCACTTCGGTTGCGCCTGCCCGTAACCCGGCCGTGGCCGTACAGTCGATAACCGGGTGGTCGTATCAGCGGCCCGCTAACTGAACCGACAGGAGACGATGTGGGGACCGTAACGATCGGTGTCTCGATCGCGGTCCCGGAGCCTCACGGCAGCCGGCTTCAGCAGCTGCGCGCGGGCTTCGGCGACGCCGCGGCTCACGGCATCCCCACGCACGTCACCCTGCTGCCGCCGACGGAGATCGACGAGGCGTCCCTGCCGGCCGTCGAGGCGCATCTGACCGAGGTCGCCGCAGCCGGTCGCCCGTTCCCCATGCGGCTGTCCGGCACGGGCACGTTCCGGCCCCTGTCGCCGGTGGTGTTCGTCCGGGTCGTCGCGGGCGCGGAGGCCTGTACGGAGCTCCAGCAGCAGGTCCGCGACCCCGCCGGGCCGGTCGCACGCGAACTTCAGTTCCCGTACCACCCGCACGTCACGGTCGCGCACGGCATCGAGGAGGCGGCGATGGACCGCGCCTTCGAGGAACTCGCCGGCTACGAGGCCGAGTGGCCCTGCACGGGATTCGCCCTCTACGAGCAGGGCGCCGACGGGGTCTGGCGCAAGCTCCGCGAGTTCACCTTCGGCGGCTCGGTGGTCCCGCCACAGGCCGGACGCGTGGAGCGCGGCTCGGTCCCGACGCGCTGATCCAGTCGCGGTCCGAACGCAGATGCCGGACTCCCGGTGGGTTGGCCGGCAGCCTCCGAGCACCCGGGCAGGTCAGTCGGCAGTTGCCGGTGTCCCGGTGGATCAGCTGTCGGCCGCGCGGAGTCCCGGTGGGTCACCCGCCCGGCCGCCGGGTGCCCGGCGTCAGTCGGCAGCTGCCGGAGTTCCGGCGGGTCAGCTGCGCGGTGTCCCGGTGGGGCAGCCGTCGGCCGCCGGGCACCTGGCAGGTCGGCTGGCAGCTGCCGGACACCCGGCGGGTCAGCCGCCGGCCGCCAGGAGTCCCGGTGGGTCAGCCGCCAGCTGCCGGACCCCCGGCGGGACAGCTACCAGCCGCCGGGCACCCGGCAGCAGCCGCCCCCCGGCGGGGCAGGCCACAGCCGCCGAAACCCGGCCTGCGGATCAGATCGGCAGTCGCCGAAACCCGACCCGCGGATCAGATCGGCAGTCGCCGGAACACGCCCCGTGGCAGATGCCGTAGCGCCGACATGACCACCCGCAGCGCGCCCGGCACCCAGACCGTCTCCGAGCGGCGCCGCAGACCCAGCTCCACGGCCGTCGCGACCGCCTCGGGCGTCGTCGCGAGCGGCGACTCGGGCAGGCCGGCGGTCATCCGGGTCCGGACGAAGCCGGGGCGTACGACCATGACGTGTACGCCCGTGCCGTGCAGCGCGTCGCCCAGGCCCTGCGCGAAGGCGTCCAGGCCGGCCTTGCTGGAGCCGTAGATGAAGTTCGCACGGCGGGCCCGCTCGCCCGCGACGGACGACATCACGACCAGCGAGCCGTGCCCCTGGGACTGGAGCGCGCGGGCGCACACCAGGCCCGCCGAGACCGCGCCGGTGTAGTTGGTCTGCGCGACCCGCACCGCCGCCTCCGGTTCCCGTTCGTCACGGGCCTGGTCGCCCAGGAGCCCGAAGGCGAGCAGCACCATGTCGATGTCGCCCTCGGCGAAGATCTTCCCGAGCACGGCCTCGTGGGAGGTGGGGTCCAGCGCGTCGAAGGCGACGGTGTGCACCTCCGCCCCGAGCCCGCGCAGCTGCCCGGCGGCCTCCTCCAGGGCGGGCGAGGGACGGCCCGCCAGCCAGACCGTACGGGTGCGCCGGGCGATCAGCCGGCGGGCGGTCGCCAGCGCGATCTCTGACGTACCGCCGAGGACGAGCAGGGACTGGGGGAGGCCGAAGGCGTCCTTCATGACAGCTCCTAGTTGTTGCCTAAAGACCGAGGCGGCGGGCCAGGTCGGACACGAAGACCCCGTGCGGGTCCAGTTCGGCGCGCAGGGTGCGGAAGTCGTCGAGGCGCGGGTACATCGCCGCGAGCAGTTCCGGGCGCAGCCGGGCGTCCTTGGCGAGGTAGACCCGGCCGCCCGCGGCGGCGACCTCCTCGTCGAGCTCGTCGAGGAACGCGCCGAGGCCGGGCAGGCCCGCCGGGATGTCCAGCGCCAGCGTCCAGCCCGGCACGGGGAAGGACAGCCAGCCCGGGTCGGACTCCCCGAAGCGCTTGAGGACGGCCAGGAAGGACGGGCAGCGGCGTTCGGAGATCCGGCGCACGATGCGGCGCAGGGCGTCCTCCTGGCCGTAGCCGACGACGAACTGGTACTGCACGAAGCCGCCCCGGCCGTAGACGCGGTTCCAGTGGGGCACGCCGTCCAGGGGGTGGAAGAAGGCGGAGATCCGCTGGAGTCGGCCGGCCCGGGCGCGGGGGGACTTGCGGTACCAGAGCTCGTTGAACAGGCCCACGGTGGTCCGGCTGAGCAGGCCCTCGGGGAGGACGGCGGGCGCGGACGGGAGGCGCGGCGTGCGGAAGGACAGCGGGTCCCGGCGCAGGCGGGCGGGGAGCGCGTCCAGGGGCGCGTGGTCGCCGCGGGTGAGGACCGCGCGGCCGGTCGCCGCGCCGCGGGCCAGCAGGTCGATCCAGGCGACCGAGTAGCGGTAGCGGTGGTCGGTGGCCGCCAGCCGGGCCATCAGGTCGTCGAGGTCCGTCGCCCGTTCGGTGTCGACCGACATCAGCGAGGTCTCGACCGGCTGGAGCCGGATCGTCGCGGTGAGGATCACACCCGTCAGGCCCATGCCGCCCGCGGTGGCGTCGAACAGGGGCGTGCCGGGGATCACCGTGCGGATCTCGCCGTCCGCGGTGAGCAGTTCGAGGGCGAGCACGTGCCGGGCGAAGGAGCCCGAGACGTGGTGGTTCTTGCCGTGGATGTCGGCGCCGATCGCCCCGCCGACGGTGACGTAGCGGGTGCCGGGGGTGACCGGCACGAACCAGCCGAGCGGCAGCAGCACCTCCATCAGCCGGTGCAGGGAGACGCCCGCGTCGCACAGCACGGTGCCGCCGTCGGCGTCGATCGCGTGGACGCGGTCCAGGCCCGTCATGTCGAGCACGGACCCGCCCGCGTTCTGCGCCGCGTCCCCGTACGCCCGGCCCAGGCCCCGGGGGATCCCGCCGCGGGCCCCGCACTCCCGGACGGCCGCCGCGGCCTCCTCGTACGTCCGCGGGCGGATCAGCCGGGCGGCCGTCGGAGCGGTGCGGCCCCAGCCGGTGACGGTGGTGTGGTCCAGGCCCATGACGTCAGGGGCGGAATCGGGGACGGAATCGGTGTCGGCAGACATGTCCGTGACCGTATCGCCCCCATGTGAGCTATTAGTTCGAGAACATGGCATCCCTCCCCGAAACGGGTGATTAATGGGATGTCGCTCAATATTGCCGGAGTTCAGGCCAGGTGGGCGTGAACAGTGAGTCCACATGGACGACCTCGACGACCTGCACGACATGGACCACCGGATCGTTTCGGCGCTCAGGGCGTGCGGCACCGACCCGCGCGTGGCCGGTGCCGCGCGTGCCCTGTCCTGGGCGGGGGAGCACGCGGCGCTGTGGCTGGCGGCGGGGCTCGCCGGAGCCGCCGTCGACCGCAGGAGACGCGGCGCCTGGCTGCGCGGCACCGCCCTCACCGCGGGGGCGCATCTCGTCAGCATGGGGGTGAAACGGGTCGTGCGCCGCCCGCGCCCCGCGCACGTCGAGCCCCTGGTGCGCACGGCCGGCCGGCACTCCTTCCCCAGCTCCCACGCCACCTCCGCCACGGCCGCCGCCGTCGCCTTCGGCGCCCTGGGAGCCCGCGCGGTCCCGCCCCTCGCCGTAGCCGTGTGCGTCTCACGCCTGGTGGTCGGGGTCCACTACCCCTCCGACGTCGCGGCCGGTGCCGCCCTCGGCGCCCTCACGGCCCGGCTCGGCGCCCGCTGGATGAGAGGAGGCGCCCACCATGGCTGAGACGGCCATCCTGCGGCAGCGCGCCCCCGAGCAGCAGTCCGCGTCACCCCGCAAGGGCGGTCTCCTGGCCGGTCTCGTCAGGACCGCGCGGCCCAAGCAGTGGATCAAGAACGTCCTCGTGGTCGCGGCCCCGGCGGCGGCGGGCGAGCTCTTCGCCCGGCACGCCCTGATCCAACTCGCCCTGGTCTTCGTCCTCTTCACCGCCTGCGCCGCCGCCGTCTACCTCGTCAACGACGCCCGCGACGCCGACGCCGACCGCGCCCACCCCGTCAAGCGGCACCGCCCGGTCGCCGCCGGACAGGTCCCCGTGCCCGTCGCCTACGCCGTCGGCGGCTGCCTCGGCGTCCTCGCGCCCTGCGCCGCGGCCTGGCTGTGCGGCCCGGCCGTCGCCGCCCTGCTGACCGCCTACCTCGCCATGCAACTGGCCTACTGCGTCAGCCTCAAGCACGTCCTCGTCGTCGACCTGGCCGTCGTCACCACCGGGTTCCTGATGCGGGCCATGGTCGGCGGACTCGCCCTCGGCATCCCGCTGTCGCGCTGGTTCCTGATCACCACCGGGTTCGGCGCGCTGTTCATGGTGTCGGCCAAGCGCTACTCGGAGGCCGTGCAGATGGCCGGAAAAGCGGGCGCCACGCGCGCGTTGCTCACCGAGTACACCACCGGCTACCTCCGCTTCGTCTGGCAGCTCGCGGCCGGTGTCGCCGTCCTCGGCTACTGCCTGTGGGCCATGGAGGAGGGCGGCGTCCCGCACACCAGCGTGCTGCCCTGGCGGCAGCTGTCCATGGTCGCCTTCATCCTCGCGATCCTGAGGTACGCCGTCTTCGCCGACCGCGGCACGGCCGGGGAACCCGAGGACGTCGTCCTGCGCGACCGGGCGCTCGCCCTCATCGGCCTGGTGTGGATGGCCATGTACGGCCTGGCGGTGGCCAATTGGTGACCACGCGCGCGTGGCCGAGCCGCATGCTTCCGGGCCGCAAGCTCCCGGGCCGCAAGCTCCCGAGCCGCACGCTCCCGTGCCGCCGGGAACTCCTGGGGTTCGCCGCCGTCGGTCTCCTCGCCTACGCCGTCGACCTCGCGCTCTTCACGTACCTGCGCGGCCCCGCCGCCCTCGGCCCGCTCACCGCCAAGGCCCTGTCCTTCGTGGCCGCCTGCTCCGTCGCTTACGCGGGCAACGCCCTCGGCCCCTACCGCACCGCGCGGGCCCGGGGCCTGCGCCCGTACGCCGTGTTCTGCGCGGTGAACCTCGCCGGGGCCGCCGTCCAACTGCTCTGCCTCGCCGTCAGCCACTACGGCCTCGGACTCACCTCGCAGCGCGCGGACACCGTCTCCGGCGCGGTCGTCGGCATGGCGCTGGCCACGGTCCTGCGGTTCTGGGGTACCCGTACATGGGTGTTCCGGGCGGAGGGCAGAGTCGGATCATGGACTGGCTGAAAAAGCTCCCGATTGTCGGGCCGTGGGCGGAGCGGCTGATGATCACCCACGCGTGGCGGTCGTTCGAGCGGCTGGACCGCGTGAAGTGGACGCGGCTGGCCGCCGCGATGACCTTCAGGAGTTTCGTCGCGCTCTTCCCGCTGCTGACGGTGTCCGCCACCATCGCCGCCGCCACGCTCAGCACGGCGCAGCAGAACGCGCTTCAGGACAAGATCGCCGAGCAGGTGCCCGGCATCTCCGACCAGCTCGACATCGCCGGGCTGGTGGACAACGCCGGCACGATCGGGCTCATCGCCGGCGCGCTGCTGCTCTTCACCGGCATCAGCTGGGCCGGTTCCATGCGCGAGAGCCTGCGGGCGGTGTGGGAACTGCCCGACGACGAGGAGAACCCGGCCCTGCGCTACGCCAAGGACGCGGGCGTTCTGATCGGCCTCGGCGGCGCGCTCCTCGTCACCATCGCCGCCTCCGCCGTCGCCTCCGCGATGATCGGCTGGATCACCCGGCAGCTGGGCATAGACGAGGGCGGCTGGGGCGGGATCCTGCTGCACACCGCCGCGTTCCTGGTCGCCGTGCTCGCCGACTTCCTGCTGCTGCTCTACGTCCTGACACTGCTGCCCGGCGTCGAGCCGACGCGGCACCGCCTGTTCGTGGCGGCGCTGACCGGCGCGGTCGGCTTCGAACTGCTGAAGTTGCTGCTCAGCGGCTACCTCCAGGGCGTGGCCGCGAAGAGCATGTACGGCGCGTTCGGCGTGCCCGTCGCGCTGCTGCTGTGGATCAACTTCACCTCGAAGCTGGTGCTGTTCTGCGCCTCCTGGACGGCGACGCAGAGCAAGCAGGACGAACTCCCGGACCTCACGGACGAGTCCGGCGGCGCACCAGATCCGGCAGCGGCCAGCGGCGGTTGACCAGGAACGCGCCGCCCGCGAGCAGTACCAGCACACCCCCGGTGATGCCGAGCGCGACCCCGACGCCGCTGGAGCCCTTCGCGGCCGGGGCGCTGGCCACCGGCTTGGCGCCGGTCCCGGCCGTGCCGCTGCCGCCGTCCCCGGCGCCACCGGCCTCGCCGGAGGGGTTCGCGCCGGGCTGGGCACTGGCCTGCGCGGCGCTCTTCGGCGGCACCAGCTCGCCCACCGGCTGCACCTTCCCGGCCGCCTTGAAGCCCCAGTCGAACAGCCGGGCGGTCTCCTTGTAGACCTCGTTGTGCTCGTCCTTCTCCGGGTTCATGACCGTGACCAGC
Source organism: Streptomyces lomondensis (assembly GCF_014651035.1). Lineage (GTDB taxonomy): Bacteria > Actinomycetota > Actinomycetes > Streptomycetales > Streptomycetaceae > Streptomyces > Streptomyces lomondensis. Next base: position 433,764 of record NZ_BMWC01000002.1, on the reverse strand, counting down.
AGCACCTTGCCGTCCCGCTCGGCGACGCCGGTGAAGGTGGCGCCCGCGTTGGTGGTGTTGCCGTTCTTGACGCCCGCGATGCCCTGGTAGACGGGCACGTCGGAGTCACCGGCCAGCAGCCGGTTGGTGTTCTGGATCTCGAAGGCCTTGCGGACCGTCTTGCCCTTCTTGTCCTTCTTCGTCTCGCCGGGGAACTTCGCGCTGACCGTCGAGGCGTACTCGCGGAAGTCCTTCTTCTGCATCCCGGAGCGGGCGATCAGCGTCAGGTCGTAGGCCGACGAGACCTGCCCCTCGGCGTCGTAGCCGTCCGGGCTGACGACGTGCGTGTCGAGGGCCTGGAGCTCCTCGGCGTGCTCGTTCATCTCCTTGACGGTGTTCTCGATGCCGTCGTTCATCGCGGACAGCACGTGTACGGCGTCGTTGCCGGAGCGCAGGAAGACCCCGAGCCACAGGTCGTGGACGGTGTACGTCTCGTCCTCCTTTATCCCGACCATGCTGGAGCCCGAGCCGATGCCCGCCAGGTCGGAGGGCGCGACCTTGTGCTTGGCGGTCCTGGGGAACTTCGGCAGCAGCGTGTCCGCGAACAGCATCTTCAGCGTGCTCGCCGGGGCGAGGCGCCAGTGCGCGTTGTGCGCGGCCAGGACGTCACCGGTCTCGGCGTCGGCGACGATCCAGGAGCGGGCGGTCACCTCCTTCGGCAGCACCGGCACGCCGCTCGCCAGGTTCACCTGCGTCCCCGCCCGCCCGAGCCGGGCGCCGCCGACGGTCGACATCGACGCCGGGGGAGTGGCCGAGGGGCTCGTCGACGGGCTGCCCGAAGGGCTCGGTGACGGGCTCGGGGCGGCGACGGCGGCGGGTGCGGCCAGGGCGAGGGACGACAGGACGGCGGAGGTGACCAGCAGGGATCGCCTGGCGGTCTTCTTGGGAGCGGGCACGGTCGGAAACGTACATGCAGTACGCAGGGAAGTCCCGCCTCCGTCCCCACCCCGCGAACGGAACCGGACAGGCTCTGGCGATACTGGACTCATGAAGCTCAGCCGCCCCGTCTCCTGGTTCCTGCTCGCCTTCGGGGTGTGGAGCTGGGTCATCTGGATCACTTTCGTCAAGAACCTTGTCATGGACAGCAGCGGGCTCGCCTTCGACGACGGTCATCCCACGGCTTACTTCTGGGTGCACCTGCTGCTCGCCGTCGTTTCCTTCGTATTGGGGACGGCCATCGGGGCCATCGGGTTGCGTGGTCTGCGCGCACTGCGCCGGACGTCATAACGGCAATCGGGAGACACGACACCGTGCCCATCGTCTTCGTACTCGTCGCACTGCTCGTCCTGGCCGTCCTCGTGACGGCCAACTGGTACGTGTGGCGACGCCTGTTCCGCGACACGACCCGGGGTCCGGGGCTCACCCGCCGCCTGGGCGCCGTGCTGGTCGCCGGCGGCTGGGCCCTCGCGATCACGGCCCTGGTTGCCGAGCGCACGGGCGCTCCCTTCTGGCTCCAGCAGGTCCTCGCCTGGCCGGGCTTCCTGTGGCTGGCCCTGTCGATCTACCTGTTCCTGGCGGTGCTGGCGGGGGAGGTCGTACGACCGCCGCTGCGGTGGTTCCTGGACCGGCGAGCGAGAACGGGCCCGGGGCCCGATGCGTCCGACAGGGGAACGGGGCCGCAGGGGGACGGCGTCGCGGGCGCGCCCGCCGATGCGGCGGCGTCCGAGGTGGCCGCCGCCTCGCAGGTCGACCGGGGCGATGGAGTGCCTGCCGGTGCGACGACGGCTGGTTCGCAGGCGGCTGGCGTCGCGGACGCGCCCGGGGCCGTGTCCTCCGCCACGACCGCAGCCACCCCGCAGGGAGGCGGCGCCTCCGGTGCGCCGGTGCCCGCGGTGGCCGCAGGTGCGGCGGCGGCCGGTTCGCAGGCGGACGGCGGTGTCGGTGAGCCTGGTGGGTTGCCTGCCTCGGCGACGGCAGCCGGTTCTCAGGCGGACGGCATCGCAGGCATGCCCAGTGGGGCGCCTGCCTCCACGGCGGCAGCCGGTTCTCAGGCGGACGGTGGCAGCGCCGCGCCCGCTTCCGCCGCGGCAGCCGCCTCGCCCGCCGACCCCGGCTCCACAGCGACCGCCCCCCACCCGCAGGCCGACCACACCCCCGAGGCCTCACCCCAGCCGCTCACCACCACCGCGCCCGAGCCCACCGCTCCCACCGCCCCCGAGTCCACGGCGCCCACCGCCTCCGCGCCCACCGCCTCCGAACCCACCGCGCCCGAGCCCACCGCGCCCACCGCCTCCGCGCCCACCACTCCCGCCCCCACCGGCCCCTCCCGCCGACTCTTCGTCTCCCGGGTCGTCGCCGGGGCCGCCGCGGCCGCTGCTGTCGGGACCGTGGGGTACGGCACCTACGGCGTGCTGCGTGGGCCGAAGGTGAAGCGGGTCGCCGTGCCGCTGGCCAAGCTGCCGCGTGCCGCGCACGGGTACCGGATCGCCGTGGTCAGCGACATCCACCTCGGCCCGGTCCTGGGCCGCGGCTTCGCGCAGACGGTCGTCGACACGATCAACGCGACCCAGCCCGACCTGATCGCGGTCGTCGGCGACCTGGTGGACGGGAGTGTGAAGGACCTGGGCCCCGCGGCCGCCCCGCTCGCCCAGCTGAGGGCCCGTCACGGGTCCTACTTCGTCACCGGCAACCACGAGTACTTCTCCGGCGCCGAGCAGTGGGTCGAGGAGGTCCGCCGCCTGGGCCTGACCCCGTTGGAGAACGCCCGCAGGGAGATGCCGTACTTCGACCTGGCCGGAGTCAACGACGTGGCGGGCGAGGACGAGGGCCAGGGCCCCGACTACGCGAGGGCCCTCGGCGACCGGGACACCGCACGCGCCTGCGTGCTGCTCGCCCACCAGCCCGTCCAGATCCACGACGCCGTCGAGCACGGCGTCGACCTCCAGCTCTCCGGCCACACCCACGGCGGCCAGCTCTGGCCCGGCAACCTCCTCGCCGCCGCGGCCAACCCCACCGTCGCGGGCCTGGAGCGCTACGGCGACACCCAGCTCTACGTCTCCCGCGGCGCCGGCGCCTGGGGCCCGCCCACCCGGGTCGGCGCTCCGTCGGACATCACCCTGATCGAGCTGGCGTCGAAGCAGGCCTGACCGCGCACCTCAGGGGAGCGCTGTGAAACCGGACCGAAACGCCCATCGGTAAGTTCTTTCCCAACTCATCAGATCTCCCTTCCCCCTGGTCAAACTCCTGTGATTGGGTGAGCCCGCCACGAAGGGGTGTGGCATACGCACATGGGCCCAAGGGGCCCGGGGAGGCCCAGGGAGGGCAAAGCCGATGCGATCGGTTCGCATACGGATAATCGCGGCGCTGCTCGTCCTGGCCGGCGCGGGCGTGGGCGCCTGGCAGTTCCTGCCGTCGAAGAGCGACGGCGGGACCATCACGGTCGGCACGACGGACGCCGTCACCTCGCTCGACCCGGCCGGCGCCTACGACGCGGGCTCCTGGGCGCTGTTCAGCAACGTCTTCCAGTCGCTGCTGACCTTCGCCCCGGGCGGCACCGCCCCCGTGCCGGACGCGGCGAAGAGCTGCTCGTTCGTGCGCGGCGACCTGACGACGTACCGCTGCGAACTGCGCTCCGGCCTCACCTTCCCGAGCGGCCGGACGATGACCGCCCAGGACGTGCGGTACTCCTTCGACCGGATCCTGCGGATCAAGTCCCCCGTCGGCCCGGCGCCCTTGCTGGAGACCCTGCGCTCGGTGGACGCCGACGGCATGACCGTCACGTTCCACCTGTCCTCGCCCGACGCCACGTTCCCGTTCAAGGTGGCCACCGGCGCCGGCTCGATCGTCGACCGCACCAAGTACCCGGCCGGCAGGCTGCGCACCGGCGACGGTGTCGACGGCACGGGCCCGTACACCCTCACCTCGTACACGAAGGACAGGAGGGCGGTCCTCGCCCCCAACCGGCACTACCAGGGCGCCGTCCAGGGCGGTGCGCACCGGCCCGTCGAACTGCGCTACTACGGCGACCCCGGCGCCCTGGACACCGCCTGGAAGGACAAGCGGATCGAGGTCGCGACCCGCCAGCTGCCGCCGCAGGTGCTCGCCGGACTGAACCCGAGCGACCCCACGCAGCGCGTCTTCGAGGCGGACGGCTCCGAGACCCGGAACCTGTACTTCAACACCCGTGCGGGCAAGCCCCTGCACGACCCGAAGGTCCGGCAGGCCATGGCCTGGCTGATCGACCGCGAGCGGCTGGCCGCCACCGTGTACGACGGGACCGTCGACCCGCTGTACTCGCTGATCCCGGCCGGCCTCACCGGCCACACCGCCTCGTTCTTCGACGACTACCCGAAGCAGGACCCGAAGAAGGCACGGCAGCTCCTCACCGAGGCCGGCGTGACCCTGCCGGTCCGCTTCACCTACGGCTACGCCAAGGGCCGCGGCGCCGGTGCGCAGGAGGCCGCCGAGATCAAGCGGGAGCTGGAGGCGACCGGCCTGTTCCAGGTCACGGTCCAGGGCTACGAGTGGACCGACTTCCAGAAGCGGTGGGCGAGCGGCAAGCTCGACGCGTACGCCGTCGGCTGGGTCGCCGACTTCCCCGACCCGGACACCTTCGGCGCCGCGCTCGTCGGCACGGACAGCGCCATGAACACCGGCTACAGCAGCAAGACGGTCGACCGGCTCATCACCGACAGCCGGCGCTACGCCGACCGCAGCGAGGCCGACCAGGACTTCCGCGCCGTGCAGCAGACCGTCGCGCGGGACGTGCCGGTGCTGCCGCTGTGGCAGGCGAAGGAGTACGTCGTCACCACCGAGGACATCGGCGGCGGCCAGTACCTCTCGGACGGCACGGGCGTGTTCCGGCTGTGGAGCCTCACCGGGATCTGACGCCCCGGCAGACCCTAGGCGCCGGTGCGCCGCGCGGCCGGGTCCGGGATCGCCCGCGTCATGCCCGGCAGGAAGTCCGTGAACAGCTCGTGCACCTCGCGGACGAGGGGCCGCAGCACCCGGAAGCGGGCCAGGGCGACGCCGCGCGCGGTGAGCCGGGCACCGCGCTCGGCGAGCCGGTAGCTGCGCTCGCGGCCCTCGGTCCGGTCGAAGATCCAGTACAGGCAGAGCCCCATCTGGGACAGCCACATCAACTCGGGCAGGATGTCCCGCAGTTCCTCGGGCACCTTGGTCTTCACCCCGGCCAGCACGTCCCGGTGGACGCTGATCGCCTCCTCGCGCGCGTGCTCCGACTCGGGGGAGAAGGGGCTGAGCGGGCTGTCCGGGTCGGCGGCGTTCTTGAAGAACTGCACCGCGAACTCGTGGTAGGGCGCCGCGATGTCCAGCCAGGCCCGCAGCACACCCGCGAGACGCGCCTCCAGGTCGGTCTCCCGGTCCAGGATCTCCCGGACCGCCACCTGGTGCTCGGCGGCGATCCGGTCGTAGAAGCCCTGGATCAGGTGCTCCTTGCCCTCGAAGTAGTAGTACGCGTTCCCGACGGAGACCCCGGCCTCCTTGGCGATGGCCCGCATCGTCGTCTTGTCGTAGCCGCGCTCCTGGAACAGCCGCATGGCCGTCTCCAGGATCAGCGCGCGGGTCTGCTCGGACTTGGTCGGGTTGGCGCCGTCGCCGGGGCCGTCGTTCTTCGCGGGCACGGGAAGAGAGCCTAACGTCAGCGCCCGGGCGCCGGGCGAGGGGCACAGGTGCCGTCCGCGCAGCCCGGGGCGGTGTAGGACCAGCCGCCGTCCGGGTCGTACGACCACCCGTCCGCCCGCCGGTACACCCGCCCGCCCCACCGCGCCCCCTCCCGCTGCCCCCGGTGCCACTGCGCCCCGCGCCATTTGGCGGCGGCGAGCACCGCGCCCTTGGCGAGCCGGGCACCCGACGGCGTGCTCAGCCGGTGGGCGAGCGGCCGGTGCTCGCGCAGCGCCCACAGGGTGACGATCCAGGCGGCGGGTCCCTCGTAGACCTGCCCGGCGTCACCCACAACGGTGATCTCGTCGAGGGTGCGGCCGTGGTCGAGGCCGGGAAAGCGCCGCCGGGCCTCCTCGGAGGCGGCCGGGACCAGCTCCAGCGGCACCAGCTGGGGCTGCCGCCGGAGCCAGTCGCGCAGGAACGCGCACAGGGAGCACTCGGCGTCGTACAGGACGGTGAGCCGGCGGACCGGTGCGGGTGCGTGCGGGACGCCGGCGTTCGCGCCGGTGGCGTTCATGCGGGCCTCCGCTCAGGCCTGCGCCGACGGGGCGACCCAGCCCTGCGGCGGCACCGGCGGCACCTGCTCCCGCTCCATGGTCCCGCGCCGCCGGATCCGGTTCAGCACGTAGACGTTGGCCAGGTGCATCACGCCGAGCACGAGCAGCACCACGCCGAGCTTGGTCGACAGGGCCTCGAAGACACCGCGCGTGTCGGTGATGGTCTCGTCACCGCTCAGGTACAGCGCGACGAACCCGAGGTTGACGAGGTAGAAGCCGACCACCAGGAGGTGGTTGACGGCGTCGGCGAGCTTCTCGTTGCCGTGCAGCACGTCGGCGAGGAAGACCCTCCCGTTCCGGCTGAGCGTGCGGGCCACCCAGATGGTCAGCCCGACGCTGACCACCAGGTAGATGACATAGGCGACGACCGTACGGTCCATTGCCCCACCCTTCTTGAACGCGTTCAAAACGCTGTCGAGAGAGACTCTAGACCCCTTTTTGAACATGTTCAACACATGGCTGCCGATCATGCCGGCCTGTTCAGGCCCCGCAGCCGCCCACCCGCCGGGTGCTCAGCGCGATGTCGTCCATGCGGACGTCGTAGGAGGACGGGCTGGGGTCGGCCTGGTAGAGCTGCCAGCCCAACTTCAGCTCGTCGAACGCCGGGAAGACGAACGGGTCCGACGTGCCGCCGTGGTGGTGGGTGGAGACCGTCAGGTCGGGCTGTTCGACGCCGTCGAAGTAGACGGTGACGCGGTTGTCAGTGGCGTCCAGGTGGAATTCGACGCACTGCCACTCACCGGGACGCGCGGGCGCCGAGGTCTTCCAGGCCGTCCAGTCGCCCGTGGGGCCGAGGTCCGAGCCGACACCCCAGAAGTTGCCCTGGTCGGTGGGGGCGTACTGGCCGCCCAGTGGGCGGACCAGGGTCGGGGAGTCTGGGCCGGAGGCCTCCGCGAGGGTCCAGTGCGCCCAGTCGGGGGCCGTGGGGAAGGCGTCCACGCGGAGGCGCAGGCGGGCCCAGAAGCTGTTGCCGGGCGGGGCGAGGCCGGGGAAGACGAGGAAGGCGTGGCCGTTGCCCTCGGTGCGGATGCGGAGTTCGCGGCCGTGACCGGCGGAGCTGGGGGCGACGGTGAGGGCGCCGTCGGACGTGTCGGTGGTCCAGCCGGGACCCGTGGTGACCGGGCCGAGGGGGAGGCGGTTGAAGTTCTCCCGCTCGAAGACGGGGGAGGGTGTTGCCGAGACTGTGGGGGATGCCGTGAGCAGCGCGGATGTCGTGGCCAGGAGCGCGGCGGCGGCCCTTCTGAGGTATGCCATGCGGGCAGTCTGGCCACGGGAGTCCCAGACGTGACTGGCGCCGAGCCCTGAGTGGCCGGTCAGGTTCCGTTTCTGTCCGGATCGGGTCGGTCGACCTTTTTCGCTTGGCCTGCCTTCAAGATCTCCGCAACGTCCAAGGTGACCTTGGCGCCGAGGGAGTCGGGAAGGGAGACGATCTCGCCGGGGGCGTGCGGGCGGTGGTTCTCGTACGTGTCCCCGACGGGGTCGGTGAGGACGTGGAGGCGCTCGTGCTTACGGTCGACGATGACATACACGGGGACCTTCGCCTCCGCGTACGCGGTGACCTTGGTACGCAGGTCCGTCCGGTAGTTGCTGGAGGTGACCTCCAGGACCAGGCGGAAGCAGACGGGGTCGTAGCAGTTGTTCTCGATGAGGTGGTCCCGGTAGTCGGCGTCCACCAGGGACAGGTCCGGGATCGCGTAGTCCTCCGCCCCGGTCGGCAACCAGAGGCCGATGCCCTGGATCAGTCGTGACTCCGTCCCGTGGAGGCCGGCCGCGATGAAAGGCAGCGTCAGGTCGGTCATGACATCGCCGTGAGGGCCGTCGGGAGGTGGGGACACGAGGATCTGGCCTCCGATGATCTCGACTCGGTAGCCCGGGTTGCGCTCCATGAGCCGGTTGGCCTCCGCGATCAGCGGACGCTTTCCGTAAGGCCGCTCGACGGCTGCAGCGGACATCAGGTGCCTCCCGTGGCTGGTGTCGAGACCATCATCGTAGGCCGGACGACGTCTGTGCGTCCTTCACGGTCGCGTTCACCCGATGGTGTGGCATATGCCAGAGGGCCCCGTCTCCAGCGGAGACAGGGCCCTCGTCGGCAAGGGGACGTCCTCAGTAGCGGCGCGTGATCAGCGCCCTCTTCACCTCGGCGATCGCCTTCGTGACCTCGATGCCGCGCGGGCACGCGTCCGTGCAGTTGAAGGTCGTGCGGCAGCGCCACACGCCGTCGCGGTCGTTGAGGATCTCCAGGCGCTGCTCGCCCGCCTCGTCGCGCGAGTCGAAGATGAAGCGGTGCGCGTTGACGATGGCGGCCGGGCCGAAGTACTGGCCGTCGTTCCAGAAGACCGGGCACGACGTGGTGCAGGCCGCGCAGAGGATGCACTTCGTGGTGTCGTCGAAGCGCTCGCGGTCCTCGGCGGTCTGGAGACGCTCGCGCGTGGGCTCGTTCGTGTCCTTCGTGATGAGGAAGGGCATGACGTCCCGGTACGCCTGGAAGAACGGCTCCATGTCCACGACCAGGTCCTTCAGGACCGTGAGGCCCTTGATGGCCTCGACCGTGATCGGCTTCTCGGGGTTGATGTCCTTGATCAGCGTCTTGCAGGCGAGACGGTTCTTGCCGTTGATCCGCATGGCGTCCGAGCCGCAGATGCCGTGCGCGCAGGAGCGGCGGAACGTCAGCGTGCCGTCGAGCTCCCACTTGATCTTGTGGAGGGCGTCGAGGACGCGCTCCTTCGGGTCGATCTCGACCTGGAAGTCCTCCCAGGTGGCATCCGCCGCGACCTCCGGGTTGAAGCGGCGGACCCGGAAGGTGACCGTGATGTAGGGGGAGTCGGCGAAACCGGGCTCGGGCTTGCCGGCCGCGTCTTCCTTGTCCAGAACAGGGGTAGCCATCAGTACTTACGCTCCATCGGCTGGTAGCGGGTCTGGACGACCGGCTTGTAGTCGAGACGGACGGTTTCGGAGCCGTCGGCGCCGACCTCGCGGTACGCCATGGTGTGCCGCATGAAGTTGACGTCGTCGCGGTTCGGGTAGTCCTCGCGGTAGTGACCGCCGCGGGACTCCTTGCGGGCGAGCGCGGAGACCGCCATGACCTCGGCGAGGTCGAGCAGGTTGCCCAGCTCGATGGCCTCCAGCAGGTCCGTGTTGAACCGCTTGCCCTTGTCCTGGATCGCCACGTTCCGGTAGCGCTCGCGCAGCTCCGCGATCTTCTCGACCGCCGTCTTGATGGTCTGCTCGGTGCGGAACACCATGACGTTGGCGTCCATGGTCTCCTGCAGCTCGCGCCGCAGGACCGACACCCGCTCGGCGCCGGTGGAGTTGCGCAGCCGCTCCACCTGCTCCAGCACGAGCTCCGCCGGGTTCTCCGGCAGCTCGACGAAGTCCGCCTTCTGCGCGTACTCCGCGGCGGCGATGCCCGCGCGCTTGCCGAAGACGTTGATGTCCAGCAGCGAGTTGGTGCCGAGGCGGTTGGCGCCGTGCACGGACACGCAGGCGACCTCGCCGGCCGCGTACAGGCCCGGGACGACCGTGGTGTTGTCCGCCAGGACCTCGCCCTCGACGTTCGTCGGGATGCCGCCCATCGCGTAGTGCGCGGTGGGCTGGATCGGGATCGGGTCCGTGTACGGCTCGATGCCGAGGTACGTACGGGCGAACTCCGTGATGTCAGGCAGCTTGGCGTCCAGCTGCTCCGGCGGGAGGTGCGTCAGGTCGAGGTAGACGTGGTCGCCCTCGGGGCCGCAGCCGCGGCCTTCGCGGATCTCCGTGTAGATGGAGCGGGAGACCACGTCACGGGACGCGAGGTCCTTCATCACCGGCGCGTACTTCTCCATGAAGCGCTCGCCGTCCTTGTTGCGGAGGATGCCGCCCTCACCGCGGGCGCCCTCCGTCAGCAGGATGCCCATGCGCCAGATGCCGGTCGGGTGGAACTGGAAGAACTCCATGTCCTCCAGCGGGATGCCCCGCCGGTACACGGCCGCCTGGCCGTCGCCGGTCAGCGTGTGCGCGTTGGACGTCACCTTGAAGAACTTGCCGCAGCCGCCGGACGCGTAGACCACGGACTTCGCCTGGAAGACGTGGATCTCGCCGGTCGCCAACTCGTACGCCACGACACCGGCCGACTTCTTGACGCCGTCGACCTCGGTGATCAGCTGGTCCAGGACGTAGAACTCGTTGAAGAACTCCACGCCCTCCTTGACGCAGTTCTGGTACAGCGTCTGGAGGATCATGTGGCCGGTGCGGTCGGCCGCGTAGCAGGAGCGGCGGACCGGGGCCTCGCCGTGGTTGCGGCTGTGACCGCCGAAGCGGCGCTGGTCGATCGTGCCGTTCGGGGTGCGGTTGAACGGCAGGCCCATCTTCTCCAGGTCGAGGACGGAGTCGATGGCCTCCTTCGCCAGGATCTCGGCGGCGTCCTGGTCGACCAGGTAGTCACCGCCCTTGACCGTGTCGAAGGTGTGCCACTCCCAGTTGTCCTCCTCCACGTTGGCGAGCGCGGCGGCCATGCCGCCCTGCGCGGCGCCCGTGTGGGAGCGGGTGGGGTAGAGCTTGGTGAGCACGGCGGTGCGGCTGCGCTTCGTCGACTCGATGGCGGCGCGCATACCGGCGCCACCGGCGCCGACGATGACGGTGTCGTACTTGTGGATCTTCATGATTCTCGCAGCCCCGTGCCTAGCGGATGTTCGGGTCGAAGGTGAAGATCACCAGCGTGCCCAGCAGGATGGTGAACACCGTGGCGGTGTAGAGCAGGCCCTTGAGCCACAGCCGGGTGTTCGCGCGCTCCGCGTAGTCGTTGATGACCGTGCGCAGGCCGTTGGCGCCGTGCAGCATGGCGAGCCACAGCATCAGCAGGTCCCAGACCTGCCAGAACGGGGACGCCCAGCGGCCCGCCACGAAGGCGAAGCCGATCTTGGAGACGCCGCCGTCCAGCACGAGCTGGATCAGCAGGTGGCCGAGGACCAGCACGACCAGCACGACACCCGACAGGCGCATGAACAGCCAGGCGGCCAGCTCGAAGTTGCCCCGGGTGGTCTTCGGGGTCTTCTTGGTGCGCTTGCGCGGGGCCTCGATGAGGGGCGCCGGGTTGTCGACGGTGTAGACGGCGCCGCCCTCGACGGGGCCGACGCCCGCAGCGGTCTTCTCAGTCGTGGACATTGGCGTCAGCTCCCGAACAGTTCACGAGCGGCGTGGCCGAGGACGGGGTAGATCGCCCCGAGCATCAGCACGACCCAGAGGGCGACGACGGTCCAGAGCATCTGCTTCTGGTAGCGCGCGCCCTTGATCCAGAAGTCGACGGCGATGACGCGCAGACCGTTGAGCGCGTGGAAGAGGATGGCGGCGACGAGGCCGTACTCCAGCAGCGCGACGATCGGCGTCTTGTACGTGGCCACGACCTTGTCGTAGGCCTCGGGCGACACACGGACGAGTGCGGTGTCCAGCACGTGAACGAACAGGAAGAAGAAAATGAGGACGCCGGTGACTCGGTGAGCCACCCAGGACCACATTCCTTCCCGGCCGCGGTACAGCGTTCCAGCCGGCACGGAAGTTTCCTCCGGGAGCGGGGATTGGGGCCGCGCCGGCTTGGTGTGTCGGTCGGGCCCGGCCGGGTACGGTCCACCGGCCCCCAGCATCGTAGCGAGGCGCTGCCGCCGGGCTGCGCCGGGGTCCCAGGGTGTGATCAAACTGGCATGCAAAGGGGTACAGGTGGGTTAGCGCGGCCAAGGGGTGTGGGGGTGCCGCCTGGACTGCCGGGTGCGGGCCGTCAGTGGTTGATCGCGCAGTTCCCCGCGCCCCTGAGGGCGGTCAGCAGACGCCCCCTCGCGAGGTGCCGGAGTTCGTCCGCCGTCACGGCCCGCTCCTCTTCCGGATCGTTCGTCAATCGTGACCGGATGGCTTCCAGGATGCGGTCGAGGACCTCGTCCGGGGCCACGCCGTCCAGGCAGATGACGAACACGTGTCCGAAACGGGCCTCGTAGGCGGCTTGGGCCGCGCTGAGGGCTGTGTGGGCCGCGGAGTAGGTGCCCGGCGGGAGCGTGGGTAGGGGCTCGGCGGCCAGGGCCTCGGTCAGGTCGGCCCAGGTCAGGTCGTAGGCCGCCTCGTCCGCGGCGGCGAGCAGGGACTCGAGGTCCGGGTAGGGGCGGTGCTCCGCGACACGCCCGGCCCAGCGCGGGCTGCGGAGGCAGCTGAGGAGCGTCTGCTCCAGATCCTCGGCGGAGGCTGTGTTGAAGTGCTCCACCGGTATGCCGAGTCGGCCGGGGAGGTCTGGGAGACGGTGCGCAGGCAGCGTGGGTCCTCGTGGGCGTCACGTGTGTCGGCAGGGCATGTTGTGAGAGTTGTGACGTCACGCTATCGAGTACGACCATGACGTGTCCGACGGATGCCCGAATTTCACCCGGGAGAGAGAGTTTTCGCACGCGTGGTGGACGCGCGCCGGGCGAGGGCGGGTCTTAGGTTGGCGATGTGAGTCAGCACAGGCGCCGGGTTCCGGCGAAGCAGGGAAAGCAGCGGCAGTTGCTGGTCGTGGCCATGGCGGTAGCCCTGGTCGTGATCGCCGCCGGGGTGAGTCTCGGGCTCTGGGCGGCCTCGGGCGGTGAGGGCGGCGCCACCGGGCCGGAGGCCAGAGCCTCCCGGGGCGGGGTCGCGGCCGCGCCCACCGAGCCGGGCACGAGCCCCAGCCCGAGTCCGACCCGCTCGTATCCCCTGTCCGAGGCGCCCCGCACCATCCCCGCCGTGCGCGACCACACCCCGGCGCGCGGCCCGGGCTGGCGGCCCGAGAAGGGCAACCGCGTGGTCGTGGACGACCCGGCGCTGGCCGACGAGGGGCGGCTGATCGCCGGTGAGCTGGGGCTGACGTACCAGGGCGAGAAGAGCGACAAGCGGGCCGGGGACCTGCGGCTGAGCCTGAACGACGACAAGGGCGCGAACCCGGAGTCGTACGTCATGACCGTGCGCGACGGGCGCGTCGAGATCAGCGGGCCCGCCGACGCGGGCGTCTTCTACGGCACCCGCACGCTCAAGCAGGAGGCGCACGACGGCGGGACGGCGCCCGAGGGCGTGGTGCGGGACGAGCCGGCCAAGGCGCAGCGCGGGTTGATGCTGGACATCGCGCGCAAGAACTTCACGGCCGGCTGGATCGAGGACCGGATCCGGGAACTGGGCGATCTGAAGTTCAACCAGCTGGGGCTGCACTTCTCCGACGACCAGGGGTTCCGGATCGCCTCCGACACCCATCCTGAGGTCGTGTCCCAGCAGCACCTGACCAAGGCGCAGGTGCGCAGGATCGTCGACCTCGCGGAGAGCCGGCACATCACCGTCGTGCCCGAGATCGACTCGCCCGGGCACCTCGGCGCGGTCCTGGACGCCCACCCCGACCTCCAGCTGCGCAGCGCGCAGGGGTCGCCGGTGCAGGGCGCCATCGACATCTCCAAGCCCGAGAGCGCCGAGATCGTCGACGACCTGCTGAACGAGTACGCGGACCTCTTCCCCGGCGGGTCCTGGCACCTCGGCGGCGACGAGTACCAGGCGCTGACCCGCTCGAACCCGGAGGCGTCGTTCCCGCAGCTGGCCGCGGCCGCCCGGGAGAAGTACGGCTCCGGCGCGACGGTCGCCGACCTCGCCACCGGCTGGCTCAACGACCGGGCCGCCACCGTCCGCGAGCACCAGCGCACCCCGCGCGCGTGGAACGACGGCTTCTTCCGCGGCGGGTCCGTCCAGGCAGACAAGGACATCCAGGTCGCTTACTGGACCGGCAAGGAGATCGGCGCCCGGCAGCCCGCGGAGTACCTGAGCGCGGGCCGCAAGGTGATCAACTACAACGACGAGTTCCTGTACTACGTGCTCGGCGAGCCGCAGACCTTCGTCTACCCGACGGGGCAGCGGATCTACGAGCAGTGGACACCGCGGGTGCTGCGCGGCACCGCGGCCGTGCCGGAGCGCTACGACGGGCAGATCCTCGGCGGGTCCTTCGCCGTCTGGTGCGACCTCGCGAACTCCCAGACGCAGGACCAGGTGGCGGCCGGGATCCGGATGCCGCTGCGGGCGACCGTCCAGAAGCTGTGGGACCCCGACCGGCCCGAGCTGTCCTGGGCGGAGTTCCGGGCACTGGCGGACAGGCTCGGCTGACCCGGTACGCGTTGGCCCATACGGCTGCGCACTCCCGTACGGCTGTGGTGGTCTTCTGACGGGAGCCGAATCGAATATGCCGGGGGGAACCGGGACATGGGTTACTGGGGATACTTCGTCGTGGGCCGGGGGGAGCGGCCGCTCGCCGAGCTGGACGCGCTGGCGGGGGCCGGGGGCGGCCTGACGCGGCGTGAGGCGGCGCCGGGCGGGTGGCAGCTCTGGGAGTACCCGAGCGGCGACGGCGACATCGGGAACATGAACGTCCTCGCCCGGGAGACCGGGGCGCCCGCGCTCTTCGGCTACGTCATGAACAGCGAGTGCGTCGTGCTGGAGGCGGCGGCGCCTGAGAGCGGGGCGTGGACGACCTGCCTCGGGCGGGCCGCCATGGCCGGGTATCTCGGGGCCGACCGCGAGGGCCTCACGCTGGAGGACTACTTCCTGGAACCCGGCGACGCCGCCGAGCGAGCCGTCCGCTGGGCCGCCGAGGCCGGGCACGAGGTGAACGCCGACGCCCTGGTGGACGTACTGACTTCAGACCCCGATCCCCTGGCCGAAAACCTCTTGTTCCGCTTCCTCGACAGACTGGGCGTGGTGCCCCTGTGACACTCCGGGGCCGTCGCACGCAGTAAGGGGAAGTGCGGGTTCCGTGAGGGGTGAGGGCTGGCAGCGGCCTGGTGGGCCCCTGAAGAAGGCCCGCGGAGGGAGGCGTGGATGAGCCTGGTGGAGTTGATCGCACAGGCCGACGAACGCGGGCTGGCCGCGAGCGGGCTGGCCTGTTTGGATCGGTGTGTGCCCCTGCTGGGCGGCGACGACGAGATCCTGCGCCCCCTGTGGGCGAGCCTCACCGACGGCGCCGGCGCCGGTGAGTGGGGCGAACGGCTGGAGCAGGCGCGCGGGAAGCTGGACGTCGCGGGCGCCGAGGACGAGGCGGCCCTGCTCGCCCACCGCATGCTCGAGGCCGCTCCCGCCGGGTGGGCCGCCGCCGAGGTGCGGTTGTGGGCCGACGCCTGCTCCGTCGCCTCCCTCCAGATCCACCGCCTCCTCGACACCGCCGAGGACGAGGCCTCGTCCGTCGCCGCGCGCCGCGAGGGGCGTACGGAGGGCATGTCGCCGCTCGTCGCCGCGGAACTGCGTCGCCAGATCGTCGTCCTGGAGGTCCTCGCCGGGCACGGCTCGGCCGGGCTGCGCCGGGCCCTGGAAGTGTCGACGGAGGGGCGGCGGGTGCTGCGCGCGGTGGTGTCGCGCCGAATCCGGAAACAGGGCTGAAAACGGGACAGCCGACGCCTCTGACCGGCCCAAACCCCGTTTCCTGGAAGGGTCTTGTGACCGTCCCTTGAGCGAGGTGGGGCGGTCCTGCGCGGGTTGCGGGAAGCCCCCGGATCCGGGTGACGAAACGCTTCGCCACAGCGCTCTTCAGGGTGTGACGACTCGAGCGGAGACCAGGCCGTCGGCGGCGGCGAAGCCGCTGCGGTGGGCGGCGGACGCGGTGGCGACGATGCGCGAGGGAGCACGGCTGCGCCTCGACTACTCGGCGCAGAGCCTGTGGAGCATCGACCGGATGATCGAGGGGATACGGGGGGAGGGGGCGCCGTTGGCGGCCGTGGAGGAGGTGCTGCGTGGCTTCGGCGCCTACGCCGGTGAGGTGATGGCACGTCAGACCGGGGCCGAGTGGTGGGCGAGCGGCGGCGACCACTGGATCCGCACCCCCGACGGGCGCCTGTGGGACCCGATCGACGAGGCCCGCCGCTGCTACGCCGGGAACGGATCGCTGCGGCTGCTGTGCCGGGACGCGGTGCACTCCGCGCCCCGGCGGTAGGTTCAGCGGCCGAGCACGCCCTCGGTCCAGGGCTCGCTCGGCTCCGAAGCGGGCTCGGTGGGCTTGCCGGCGTTCCCGGCGAGGGCGCGGATCTCGGGCAGGTCGTCGTAGAGGTGCTGGCCGGGGCAGGCGGTCGGGTAGCCGTCGCGGTGGCCGGAGATGCGGTGCAGCGTGACCTTCTGGCCCAGCTTGTACTTGCCGTTGTCGGCACCGGCGGTCAGCACGGTCGTCCCGGTCGGGTCGAGGCCGTACAGGCCGAGCTTCCAGGCCGCGACCTTGGCGACCGACTCGCGCGCCGCGGTGCTGGTGGTGGCCGTCGTGTAGTCGCCGAGCACCGAGATGCTGCTGGTGGCGGTGTTGAACCCGTAGGTGTGCGCGCCGAGGACGGGCTTGTCGATGCCGCCCGCGCGGCCCTCGAAGACCGTGCCGCACTTGTCGACGAGGAAGTGGTAGCCGATGTCGTTCCAGCCGTTGCTCCGCACGTGGTAGAGGAAAACGCCGCGCACGATCGACGCCGACTCCTCGCAGGCGTAGTCGTTGGTGCCCGCGGTGTGGTGGACGAACATCGCCTGGGTGTCGGTGGTGTAGGTGGGCGGGTCCTTGACCAGGGACTCGTCGGCGCCCCAGGCGGAACGGGGCGTCACGGCGGGACGGTCGGCGGCGGGCGCTCCGGCGGCCGGTGCGACGACGTCCGGTTCGACGACCTCGGTGTGCACGCCGTCCGGCCCGCTCTCGGGGTCGACCAGGTCGACGCGCAGTCCGGCGGGCAGCCGCGAGCCCGCGACGCGCACCTGGACGCCGTCCGAGGGCCCGGTCCACAACGGCTGGGTGCCGCCGCGCACTCCGGCGCGGTGGCGGTCGGGGCCGGTCTCGGGCGTCCGCACGTCGGTGTCCAGGGCCCGCCACGCGCTCCACTCGCCGCTCGCGCGGGAGCGGGTGCGCACCTGCGCGGTGCCGTCGAGGGCCGCGTCCGGGTCGTCCCAGGTGATCCCGACCATGCTGAACGGCTCGGTGGTGCGCGGCGCGAGGGACCGCTCGTGCGGATCACCGCCCGGCACCCGGAGGGTGTGCACTCCGTCGGAGGAGGAGGCCAGGGCCGGTCCGGCGGGGCCGAGGGCGCCGAGGGCCAGGGCCGTGGCGACGGCGGTGCGCAGCAGAAGGCGTGTCATTCGGTGCTCGTTTCCGGTCCACGTGCGGGGCGGCGAAATGTCGTGATCGTCATTCCCGCCCGCCGAGCCGTCCGTTCGCCCGGCCGGAGAAATCCGGCGAACGGAGGACGGCCCGCGGGACGCGGCAGGGGCCCCGCGCGGTGCACGGGGCCCCTGTTCTCAACCGCGCTGACGAGTCGTCACGGCGTCAGCGTCTGGCCCAGCTGGGCGTCCGTCGGCGTGCCCAGCGTGGACTTGCTGAAGATGACCGAGTCGGCGTAGCCGAGGCCGGTGCTGTTGCTCGGCAGGTGCAGCAGGATGCCGTCCGTGCCGTCCTCGCCCGCCGCGCCGAACGTCAGGTCCGCGCGCCCGTAGCCGGACAGGTCCGTCAGCGACACCGCCGAGCCCATGATGTCCCCGCTCTCGGAGACCCCCGGGACGCCGGAGGTGTCCTGCGAGACGGCGATCGAGCCGGAGCCGGTGAGACCCGAGGAGGTGCCCTTCAGCAGGACCGCGTTGCCCGCGTTGACCTGGTTCGCACCGTCGCGCGGCCAGTCCTCGTTCGGGACGCCCACGAGTGCGTCCGCGTAGCCGTCGGCGTTGTGGTCGCCGACCGAGACGGAGCTGCCGAAGGCGTCGCCGGACTCGTTGCCGCCGGGCACGTACGCCGTGTCCTGGTGGACGACCCTCATGCCGGTCGTGGTGAATCCGGTGGAGGTGCCCAGGAGCATGGTGACCTGGCCGGCGGCGGAGCCGCCCGACTCGGAGGCGTACGGCTGGCCGATGACGATGTCGTCGTAGCCGTTGCCGTTGACGTCACCGGCCGCGAGGGACCGGCCGCCCTTGACGGAGAGGACGCCCGCCTTGGTCAGGCCGGTCGCCGAGCCCGCGAAGCGGACCACGCGGCCGATGCCGCCGGTGTCGCGGTAGTTGAGGGCGATGTCCGCGTAGCCGTCCCGGTTGAAGTCGCCGGCCGCGGCGTCGAGGAAGGACACGGACCCGGTGGCCGTGGTGAGCGTGCCGTACCCGGTGGCGCCGCCGGTCAGCCGGGCGTTCCAGTTGCCGCCCTTGCCGGTGCCGGCGGAGAAGACATCCGCCCTGCCGTCGCCGTTGAAGTCGCCGACGGCGACGGTGGAGCCGAGCTTCGCACCGGTGGAGGTGACGCCGGACGTGCTGTAGGAGAAGCCCGAGTCGAGGCCGGGGCCGTACAGGACCGTGACCGCGCCGCGGTCGGCGTGGCCGCTGGTGTCGTCCTCGCCGGGAGCGCCCACGGCCAGGTCGGCGTAGCCGTCGCCGTTCACGTCGCCCCACGCCGTCGAGGTGCCGAAGTTGTCGCCGCCCTCGGAGGTGCCGGGGACGCCGGAGCTGTTCTGGGTGAGGGTGCGCCTCGCGGAGGTGACCGGGCCGTCGATGCCGCCCGGGACGACGGTCAGGGTGCCGACGCCGCCGGACACCCTGGGCGTGCCCGCGACGAGGTCGCTGATGCCGTCGCGGTTGTAGTCCGAGGTGGCCAGGGCGTGCGAGATGCCCGGGGTCTTGGCGAGCGAGGCGAGCTGGGAGAGCTTCGGGTAGAGGTTCTTGCCCGGGCAGGCGGTGTAGTTGGTGTCCTTGTGTCCGAACACCCGCGGCAGCGTGACCGACTGGCCCTTGGGGATCTTGTTGCCGTCGACGTTCTGGTCCACACCGGAGGTCAGGGTCACCTTGCCGGTCGGGTCGATGCCGTACATCCCGAACTTCCAGGCGACGATCCGCGCCATCGCGTCGAGCGCGGCGCGGCTCGGCTGGGCCGTCTCGAAGTTGCCCAGGTAGGAGATGCCGACCGTGTCGGTGTTGAAGCCGACGTCGTGCGCGCCCGTCACCGGCAGGTCCATGCCGCCGCTGCGGCCCTCGAAGATCTGGCCGCACCTGTCGACGAGGAAGTTGTAGCCGATGTCGTAGTAGCCGCGCGCGAAGTGCTCCTGCTGGATGGAGCGCAGCCGGGCGCGGGACTGGCCGCAGGACAGGGTGTTGTCGCTGTCCATGCCGGTGTGGTGGATGACGGCGGCCTTGATCTGGGTGCCGTAGGCCGGTGTGCCGTCGTAGTCCGTGGAGGCGCCCCATTCGGCCTGCGTGATGACCGGCGGCCTGACGACCGTGGAGGGGCGGGGCGCGGGGACCGTGGAGGTCGGGGAGGGGGAGGTGGATGCGGTGGGGGAGGCCGTGTCGCTGGGAGTGCCGGTCGGGGCGGGCGTCCCGGGGGGAGCTGCGGTCTCGGTCGGCGTGGCGCTCTCGGTGGGGGCCGTCGGCTCGGTCGTCGCAGGGACAGGGGTCTCCTCGGCGTACGCCGCGGGCCGGATGCCGCCCTTCGGGTCGGTGCCGGGGTCGAGCAGCTTCACGTCCATGCCGGCGGGCTGGCCGCCCGCCTCCGTGCCGTCCGCGTTCACGACGCGCACCTCGACACCGTCCGCGTCGCCGGTCCACAGGGACTCGGTGCCGCCGCGCAGTGCGGCCCGCTCGCGCTCCGCGCCGTCCGCCTGGCCCGGCTCGGCCGACAGCTTCTGCCAGCCGGACCACCGCCGGCTCTCCAGACCCCTGGTCCGCACCTCGGCCGTGCCCCGGACCCGGGCGTCGGGGTCGTCCCAGGTCACCAGCACCGCGCTGAACCGGTCCGTGTCCTGCTTGGCCAGCCCCTTGCGCCCGGATCCCTTGTCCTTGAGCTTCACAGTGTGGACGGACGGCTTGCGGCTCTGGGACCCGCCGTCGGATCCGCCCGGCGGATCGGCCGTCGCGTAGGTGACCACCCCCGCTCCGCTCAGGACGACGGCACCGACCGTCAGCCACGCCTGTCTCTTCAGACTGAGCGGTTTGTACGCGCGCGTGCTCCGAGGACTCAAGACCCCACCCCTGAAATGGACACATCGGCACCTGCTGTCACAGCTGCCACTCACTCAGCGCACAGCTATGGCCAGACGTCACGCGGTCGTGCCGCTGCTGTGCGGAATGCGAACCGGGCGGGCCGTGCTCGGAGGCGATCTCCCGCCCGCTGTGACACTTCTCGGCGGCCCGACGCTGATGACCATGGAGGACGTGGCACGGACGCGTCCCCCGCGGTGCGGGCGCACCGGGCAGGACATCCCGGACATCCGGGGTGTTCCGGTCGGAGCGGTCCACCGCGCACTCGGTACGAACGAGGACGGTTCTTGGGCCAGGGAGGGGAATCCCGGCGCGCGCAGGCGCACGACGGGGAACTGGGCGCGGCCGTCGCGCGGGCCCAGAACGGCGACGAGGCAGCCTTCGCGGTCGCCTACCGGATCGTGCAGCCCGGGCTGCTGGGCTACCTGCGCGGACTGGTCGGCGAGGACGCGGAGGACGTGGCCTCCGACGCCTGGCTGGAGATCGCCCGGGACCTGGGGCGGTTCAAGGGCGACGGGGCCGGCTTCCGCGGCTGGACGGCGACCATCGCCCGGCACCGGGCGCTGGACCATCTGCGCCGCCGGCGGGTACGGCCGAAGTCGTCGACGCTGGAGCAGGACGTCCTGGACCTGCCCGGGCCGCAGAGCACCCACGACCAGGCGCTGGAGGCCATCTCCACCGAGTACGCACTCCGGCTGGTCAGCGGCCTGCCGCAGGACCAGGCCGAGGCCGTGCTGCTCCGGGTCGTGGTGGGCCTCGACGGACCCGCCGCGGCCCGCGTCCTCGGCAAGCGGCCGGGTGCCGTACGGACGGCCGCGTACCGGGGACTGAAACGCCTCGCCGCCCAGCTGGGCGCCGAAGGTGTGACGGATGAGGCTCCACGGACGCTGGGGGAGTCAAAGTGAACGACGGCGGCGGGCCGGGCGGGCTCCCCGGGGCCGGTGCCCTGAACGGGGCGCACGAGCGGAACGTATGGATCGGCCCCGGAACGCCGGGCCGGCCGGCCGGGTCGTGGCAACACGGCGGGCCATGCGGGGCATGTGGATCGAGCAGGGACGGAACCGGACATGGGTGAACATCAGAGCGGCGGCGAGGTCCCCGGCCGTCGGCGTGTGCACCCCGGAGGTTCCGCGTACGGCGACCGGGCGGCACGGGACGCCGACGGCCGGCTGCCCGGCCACCGCGGCGCGGCCGGCCTCGGCGGCCCGGGCCTCCTCGGGTCCCGGCCCGGCATCGACGACGCCGCACTGGAGGCGCTGCTCGCCGCCGCCCTCATCCGGGACGGGATCGACGCCGAGGCCGAGCAGCGGGCCGTGGCCGCGTTCCGGGCCGCCCGGGACGCCGGTCCGCACCGGGCCCGCACCCGCCGCCGGGACGACTGGCGGCCCCGCGAGCGGTGGCATCCCGGGCGTTCGCTGAAGGCCACGCTCTCCGTGCTGCTCGCCAGTCTCACGCTGGGCGGTGTCGCGGTCGCGGCGATCGGCTCGGCCGGATCCTCGGACGGGGGCGACGACCGCGGCCGCCCGCCCGCCACCACCCGCGCCCCCGGCGCCCCCGGCGCCTCGGCGGGCGAGCCCACCGACGCCGCGTCCGGCTCCCCCTCCGCGCGCCCGGACCACCCCGCGCCCTCCCGGGACACCGAGGCCCACTGCCGCGCCTACGAGCGGGTCGACGGCCGGGGCAGGGCCATGGACGCGACGGCCTGGCAGCGCCTCGTCGAGGCCGCGGGCGGCGAGAGGAACGTCACGGCGTACTGCGCCGAGCAACTGGCCCGGTCCGAGGCGAAGCCCGGTGCCACCCCCCAACCCGGGAAGAGCGCGGGGGCCCCGGGTTCCGCCGGCTCAGGAAACGCCTCCAACAACAACTCCGGTAACACCTCCGGCAACGGCTCCGGCAATGGGGACACCGGCGCGGGCAACGCGGAGAACGGTTCCGGCGCCGCGGACAATGGCTCGGGCGCCGCGCGGAGCGGCGGCGACAGCGCCGCCGACGGTGGTTCGTCGTCCGGATCCCAGGGCAAGCCCGCCCAGCCCGACAGCCGTCGTCCGTAGCGCGGAGCCGGCACCGGCGGCTCCGCGGGGCAGCAGTAGCCCGCAAGCGCGCGTCCGAAACGAGATCTTCGAGATGTACGACAACCTTGCCCGGCCTTGCCCGGCAGCTCGTCGGCGGGTGAGGTGGTCGCCATGACCTCTTCGTATCCCGCCGCCCTGCCTCTGCTGATCGGCATCGTCGTCGCCGCCGTGACCGCCTTCGGTCTCGTCGGATACGGCTTCCCGGCGATCGGCAGGGGCGGCCCGGGGGCCGTGGCACGCGGCGGCGGCGCGCTCGCCGGAGCCCTCGCCGCGGTCGCCTACGCCTGGGGCCTGATCGCGCTCTTCCTCGACGAGAGCGGCACCGCCCAGGCCTGCCAGGACGCCAACCCCGCGCTGTACGGGCAGGTGAGCGGCTACAGCGTGTCCTACCTGCCGCCGGCCCTCGACTGCCGCATGTCGTCAGGTAGTTCGTACGCGGCGGCCGTCCCCGGCTTCCTCACGCCCGTGATGACGGTCAGTGCGGTGATCGCGGTGACGCTCGCCCTCATCGCCGTAGTCGAACACCGCCGCACCACGACACCCCAGCATCCCGGGAAGAGGAGCACGTGAGCGACACTCGCCGGCATGTATCCGGCATCGCCCCAAGTCAGGCGATGTGCCGGAGACGGCCGGGGCCGCCACCCCCCACAGGAGAGGCCCCGGCCGTCGCGCGGTACGGGCCGCGCGGCGGCCCGTACTACCTACAGCGCCCGGTGTGCGTTTTCTGTCACACCCCACCGTGTCACGGCTTAGTTGCATCCTGGGCGGACATGGACGGGGAGTGGTTTCAGGTCGTAACGTGCCTTTCGCGCCAGAGCGGAGGCGGCAAGACCACCGCAACCACCTGCGGCTTGCGAACCGCAACCACCAATTGAGCAACCACGACGGCGAGAACCCGGTCCGCGAGAGCGGCGCCGGCTCAGGCGCAGAAGGGCGCGCGGTGCTGGGGGACGACGCGGAGCTGACCGCCGCGGTGCGTGCGGCACAGGACGGAGATGAGACCGCGTTCCGGACTGTGTACCGCACCGTGCACCCACGGCTGCTCGGATACGTACGGACGCTGGTCGGCGACCCCGACGCCGAGGACGTGACGTCCGAGACCTGGCTGCAGATAGCCCGGGACCTGGAGCGGTTCACCGGCGACGCGGACCGCTTCCGCGGCTGGGCCGCCCGGATCGCCCGCAACCGCGCGCTGGACCACATACGCATGCGCGGGCGCCGCCCCGCGATCGGTGGTGACGAGACCGAACTGACCGGCCGGGCCGCCGAGTGCGACACGGCCGGCGAGGCCATCGAGGCGCTCGCCACGGACGGTACGTTCTCCCTGATAGCCCGGCTGCCGCAGGACCAGGCCGAGGCGGTCGTGCTGCGCGTGGTCGTGGGCCTCGACGCGAAGACCGCCGCCGAGACCCTCGGCAAGCGCCCCGGCGCTGTCCGCACGGCGGCGCACCGGGGCCTGAAGCGGCTCGCCGAGCTGCTCGGCGACAACCCGCAGGCCGATCCGGAATCGGCCGGTGTGCTCGATGCCCTGCCGCCCCAGCGAGAACCGCGCGGCGGTGCGGTGACGTCCGCAGGTGTGACGCACAGCGTTGCGCGGACGCAGAAGGATGTGTGATGGCCGACGAGCAGTACAGGTGGCTGGACCGCGAAACGGCGGAGCGTTTGCTGAGCGGAGAGCCACCCGAAGCTGTCGACGGCGCCGCCCGCGGCGAGGCCGAACGGCTCGCCAGGACGCTCGGCGCGCTGTCCGCCTCACCCCCGCCGACCAGCGAGGAACTCCCCGGTGAGGCCGCGGCCCTGGCCGCTTTCCGCAAGGCGCGCGCGGAACGCGCCGACGCCGGCGCGACCCCCGCGGACCCCGGAGCGCAGGCTTCCGGCGAGGTCTCCGACGCCGGGGTGGTCCGGATCGGAACCGCGCGCGGCCGCGTCTCCGGCGCTGTCCGGCGACCTCGCTGGGCCCGTCCCGCGCGCC
Organism: Streptomyces lomondensis; assembly: GCF_014651035.1. Classification (GTDB taxonomy): domain Bacteria; phylum Actinomycetota; class Actinomycetes; order Streptomycetales; family Streptomycetaceae; genus Streptomyces; species Streptomyces lomondensis. The sequence goes on along the minus strand of NZ_BMWC01000002.1, from coordinate 409,540 downwards.
TCGCGGTGGCCGCCGCCCTGGCCGTCGGCATGGTCGGCGGAGTCGCCGTCGCGGCCGGAACCGGAGTGCTGAGGGCACCGTTCGGCGGCGAGGAGCCCGAGCCCGGCGCCTCGGTCTCGGCCGCGGTCACTCCTCACGAGCGCCCGCTGATGTCGCCCTCGCCGAGCGACGGCGGGCAGGGCGGGTCCACCCCCGGCGACGGCGCCCCGGACGACACCCAGGACGGCACCTCGACCGGCGGCACCGGCGGCTCCGGGCGGGGCGAGGCACGCGACGACGCCTCCCCGAAGCCCGACGCCGGCGACCGGGGGGACCGCCCCGGCGACAGCCGCCGGGAGATCGCCTCCGCCTGCCGCGACCTCCGCGACGGCAAGCGGCTGGACGCCGGCCGCAAGCGCGCCCTGCGGGACGCGGCGGGCGGCACCCGGGTGTGGGGGTACTGCGAGGGCGTCCTCTCCACGGCCGGCCCCCGCTCGACGGAGCGGAACGACAAGCGGTCGGACACGGACGGGCAAAAGAACAAGAACAAGAACAAGGAGAAGAACACGGACGGCGACGGGCAGCCGGAGCCGCGTCAGGACCGGAAGCAGGACCAGGCCGAGCGGACGGCCGGCGAGCGGGCCGAGAAGCAGGCCGGCGACGAGGACGATGGGGACCGCGGCCGGTCCCCGCGCTCTCTCGCACCGCTCCGACCTGCGGTTTCGTCCCCCGTGGAAATTTCCTGGCCGAGGGTGTGACGTTTTCGACCGCCCCGGCGCAGTAATGAGTGAGCCGACTGGTCATCGGCCGTCGCACGGAGCCGGGGTTCCCCCCGTACCTACGGCTCGTGCACCTGAGCGCGGGCGGGACACGTTCCCCCGGTCCCGCCCGCGCCCCAGCTTCTCTCCCCTTAACTCAGCGGGACACGACGACCTTGTCGCCGTTGCGGACCTGCGCGTACAGGCCGGCGATCGCCGCCTCGTCCCGGACGTTGACGCAGCCGTGCGAGGCGCCCGCGTAGCCCCGGGCGGCGAAGTCGGCCGAGTAGTGCACGGCCTGGCCGCCGCTGAAGAACATCGCGTAGGGCATGGGGGAGTCGTAGAGCGTCGAGACGTGGTCGCGGGACTTCCAGTAGACGGAGAAGACGCCCTCCCGGGTCGGTGTGTACTGCGAGCCGAAGCGGACCGCCATCGTCGACACGGTCCGCCCGTCGATCATCCAGCGCAGGGTCCTGCTGGTCTTGTCGACGCACAGCACCCGGCCGGTCGTGCAGCGCGGGTCCGGCGGGTCGGCCGGCTGCCCGCCCATCAGATACAGGTCCCACCTGCCCGGCTCGCGGGTCATCCCCAGCAGCCGCTGCCAGGTGACGGTGTCGGTCTCCCCGGTGCGGGGCAGCCCGCGCTTGCCCTGGAAGCCGCTGACCGCCTGCTCCGTCTGCTCGTCGTACGTCCCGGTCGGCCCGTCGAAGAGCCAGGCGACCTGCCGCAGCCGGGCCTGGAGTTCGCGGACGTCCCGGCCGGTGTCCCCGCGGGACCACAGCACGCGGGGCGCGGCGCGGGGCTTGTCGTCACCGGGTGGGGCGGGTGCGGTGCCGCTGCCGCCGGGCGTGCGGGCCGGGGACGGGGTGCCGCCGGGGATCTCGATGTGCACCGGCGAGCCGCGCTTCCCGTCGCCGTTCTGCGGCTGCACGGTACAGCCGGTCAGCGCGGCCAGTACGGCGAGTGCCGCCGCGATCGCTCTGCCCATGCCCGTGGTACGCACACGGCCCCCCGTCGTCTCACCGGCGTGCCCGGATGTCACCTGAGATGTTCCCCGGGCGTGACCCGCCGCGAACCAGGGGGCATGGTGGTGAGCGAGGTCACTCTGTGGGAGGCATCACACCATGGCGCGAGAGTCGGAGTCCGGACTGCCGATCGAGCCGCTGTACGGGCCGGAGGCCCTGGCGGGCTGGGATCCGGCGGAGAAGCTGGGGGAGCCGGGGGCGTTTCCGTACACGCGGGGTGTGTATCCGTCGATGTACACCGGCCGCCCCTGGACGATGCGCCAGTACGCGGGCTTCGGCACGGCGGCGGAGTCCAACGCCCGCTACCGGCAGCTGATCGCCCACGGTACGACGGGCCTGTCGGTCGCCTTCGACCTGCCCACCCAGATGGGCCACGACTCCGACGCCCCGCTGGCGCACGGCGAGGTCGGCAAGGTGGGTGTGGCCATCGACTCGATCGACGACATGCGGGTGCTGTTCGGCGGCATCCCGCTGGACAAGGTTTCCACGTCGATGACGATCAACGCCCCGGCGGCGGTGCTGCTGCTCCTGTACCAGCTGGTCGCCGAGGAGCAGGGGGTCAGCGCCGACCAGCTGACGGGCACGATCCAGAACGACGTGCTGAAGGAGTACATCGCCCGTGGCACGTACATCTTCCCGCCGAAGCCGTCGCTGCGGCTGATCGCGGACACGTTCCAGTACTGCCGGGCCGAGATCCCGAAGTGGAACACGATCTCGATCTCCGGCTACCACATGGCCGAGGCGGGCGCGAGCCCCGTGCAGGAGATCGCCTTCACCCTCGCCGACGGCATCGAGTACGTGCGCACGGCGGTGGCGGCGGGCATGGACGTGGACGACTTCGCGCCGCGCCTGTCGTTCTTCTTCGTCGCCCGTACGACGCTGCTGGAGGAGGTCGCCAAGTTCCGCGCCGCGCGCCGGATCTGGGCCAGGGTGATGCGTGAGGAGTTCGGCGCTCGCGATCCGAAGTCGCTGATGCTGCGCTTCCACACGCAGACGGCCGGGGTGCAGCTGACGGCCCAGCAGCCGGAGGTGAACCTGGTCCGCGTGGCGGTCCAGGCCCTGGCGGCGGTGCTGGGCGGCACCCAGTCGCTGCACACCAACTCCTTCGACGAGGCCATCGCCCTGCCGACCGACAAGTCCGCCCGGCTGGCCCTGCGCACCCAGCAGGTCCTGGCCCACGAGACGGACGTGACGGCCACCGTGGACCCGTTCGCGGGCTCCTACGCCGTCGAGAAGATGACGGACGACGTGGAGGCCGCAGTCGTCGAGCTGATGGGCAGGGTCGAGGAGCTGGGCGGCGCGGTCGAGGCGATCGAGCGCGGTTTCCAGAAGAACGAGATCGAGCGCAGCGCCTACCGCATCGCCCAGGAGACCGACTCCGGCGAGCGGGTCGTGGTCGGCGTCAACCGCTTCCAGCTCGACGAGGAGGAGCCGTACGAGCCGCTGCGCGTCGACCCCGCCATCGAGGCCCAGCAGGCCGAGCGCCTGGCCAAGCTGCGCGCGGAGCGCGACCAGCCGGCCGTGGACGCGGCCCTCGCCGCCCTGAAGAAGGCCGCCGAGGGCGACGACAACGTCCTGTACCCGATGCGGGAGGCGCTGAAGGCCCGGGCGACGGTGGGCGAGGTGTGCAACGCGCTGCGCGAGGTGTGGGGGACGTACGTCCCGTCGGACGCCTTCTGACCTGGACCCGGGGCGGGGAGCGTGCTGTCCGGGTGTCAGACCCGCGTGCGACACTCCTTCGCATGTTCGGTGTCATCGATCTGCCCGCCTACCTGGCGGGCCTTGTCCTGATCATCCTGCTGCCCGGTCCCAACTCGCTGTACGTGCTGTCCGTCGCCGCCCGACGGGGCGTGCGGGCGGGCTACACCGCCGCCGCCGGAGTCTGGTGCGGGGACACGGTGCTGATGACGCTGTCCGCGGCCGGGGTCGCCTCGCTGCTGCAGGCGAACGCCGTGCTGTTCGGGATCGTGAAGTACGCCGGGGCCGGCTATCTGACGTGGCTGGCCCTCGGCATGCTGCGGGCCGCGTGGGGCATGTGGCGGACGCGGGGCGAGCGGTCCGCCGAGGGCGAGGCTCCCGCGCCGGCCGAGGAGCGGCCCTTCCGCCGCGCCTTCGTCGTCAGCCTGTTCAACCCCAAGGCGATCCTCTTCTTCGTCGCCTTCTTCGTACAGTTCGTGGACCCGGCATACGCCTATCCCGCCCTGTCTTTCGTCGTCCTCGGCGCGTTCGCGCAGCTCGCCAGCGTGCTGTACCTCAGCGCGCTGATATTCGGCGGCACCAGGCTGGCCGCCGCCTTCCGCCGCCGCAGGCGCCTGTCGGCGGGGGCGACCTCGGCCGCGGGTGCGCTGTTCCTGGGCTTCGCCGTGAAGCTGTCGCTGACGGGCGCGTAGGGCGCCCTCACCGGCCCTGGCCGAAGCGGCGGAGGTACTGGGGAAGTCCGGCCGCCGTGCCGCCCGCCCAGCCGACGTAGCCGTCGGGGCGGACGAGGTACAGGCCGGGCCCGTACGCCCCGGGCGCGGGCCCCCGTACCACCCGTACCGGCGCCCGGAGGACCGGGGCCGGCGCTCCGCCCAGGGCCAGCAGCGTCCAGTGCGGCCCGCGGAACGCGTCGAAGAGCCGGACGCCGTCCACCGTCCCGTCGGGGGCGCGGTCGCCGGCCCGGAGCGGGCCCGGGTCGGTCCGGGTCTCGCGGGTGAGGGACGACTCCCGGTAACCGAGGCCGAGTTGGCGGGTGGCGCCGCCGCGCCGGGTCTCGCCCCGGTGCACCCGCGTGGACAGCCCGAGCACGTCGGCGGCGACGGGCCGCCGCTCCTCCTCGTAGGAGTCGAGCAGGGCCGGGTCCGCGCCGTCGCGCAGCACCGCGCCCAGCTTCCAGCCCAGGTTGTAGGCGTCCTGGACGCTGGTGTTGAGGCCCTGGCCGCCGGCCGGGGAGTGCACGTGCGCCGCGTCGCCGGCGAGGAAGACCCGCCCGGAGCGGAAGCGGTCCGCCAGGGCCGCCCGGGGGCGGAAGTCCGAGGCCCAGCGCAGCTCCGTCACGGCCTCCGGCGCGAGATGCGTACGGGCGGCGACGACCTTCCGCAGGCCCTCCAGGGAGAGGTCCGGGGCCGTCCCGTCGGGGAACTGCGCCACCAGCTGGAAGTCATCCGTGCCGGCCAGCGGACAGATCGCGAGGAAGCCGTCGCTCTCCCCGCCCGGCGGGAAGAGGTGCCAGTTGTCCCGGTCCAGGCCACTGATCCGGACGTCCGCGACCAGCATCGGGTTCGGGTCGACGGTCTCGCCCGTCATGCCGATGCCGAGCAGGGCGCGCACGGTCGAGCGGCCGCCGTCCGCCGCGACGGCGTACCGGGCGGTGACGGTCTCGCCGGAGGCGAACTCGGCGCGGATCCCGTCCGCGTCCTGCGTCAGGCCGGTGACCTCCCGGCCGAAGGCGACCCGTCCTCCCAGCTCCTCCAGACGCGCCCGCAGGATCTCCTGCGTGCGCCACTGCGGCACCATCCACGGCTCGTCGTACGGCGCGTCCTCGCTCGCCTCGGCCGGGTCGAACATCCGGTGCTCGCCCGCGCGCCTCCCGTCCTGCCAGACCATCCCCACCGGGTAGGGGCCGCCCGCCGCGCGGATCGCGCCGAGCAGGCCCAGATCGTCGAAGACCTCCATCGTGCGCGGCTGGATCCCCTTGCCGCGCGAGCCGGGGAACAACGCCCCGGACCGCTCGACGACCAGCGCGGCCACGCCCCGCCGCGCGAGGTCGACGCCGAGCGCGAGCCCGGTCGGGCCCGCCCCCACCACCAGCACATCCGTGTCCATGCCCCACCCGCCCTTTCCTTAACGCCGTTAAGCAAGCACGCTGACGAGCGTCTCCTTAACGGTGTTAAATTGTCAAGCGTGAGTACGGAACGACGCGCGCCCCTGGACCGCCGACGGGTCGCGGACACCGCGCTGCGGCTGCTGAACGACGTGGGCCTGGACGGCCTGACCCTGCGCGCCATTGCCCGGGAACTGGACGTGAAGGCGCCCGCCCTCTACTGGCACTTCAAGGACAAGCAGGCGCTGCTGGACGAGATGGCGACGGAGATGTACCGCCGGATGGTCGCCGAGGCCGCCCTCGACCCGGCCGACACCTGGCGGGAACGGCTGCTGAAGGCCAACCGGGGGCTGCGCGCGGCCCTGCTCGGCTACCGGGACGGCGCGAAGGTGTTCAGCGGCTCACGCTTCATCGGCATCGAGCACGCCGGCCCGATGGAGGACAACCTGCGCCTGTTCACGGCCGCCGGATTCACGCTCCCGCAGGCGGCCCGGGCGCTCACCACGGCCTACCTGTACACGCTGGGCTTCGTCACCGAGGAGCAGGGCGTGCACCCTCTGCCGGGCGAGCGCCGCGAGGGTTACGACATGGACGAACGCGCCCGCCTGATGGCCGACTTTCCCTTGTCGGCCCAGGCGGGCGCGGAGATCTTCGAGGACTACGACCGGCACTTCGAGGAGGGACTCGCCGTCGTGGTCGAGGGGATCGGGGTGCGGTACGGCGTCTCATGACACCCCGCGGTCAGGACCGGTTCGCGCGGGCCCGCCGTACGGCCCGGGTGACCACGGGCGGCAGCAGGTCCTTGGCGAGCCGGCGGGCCCGGGACGGGGCGGGCCGGGCCGGGCGCGCCGCGCGGGACTCGGTGGCCTTGGGGGCGGGGACCGGTGCCGGCGCGGGCTCCACGTAGTGCCGGGAGGGCGGGAACGCGGGCGGCTTCATGCCCTTGGAGCGGGCGCGGACCAGCCGGTGACCGGCCGCCTGCTGCACGCTCAGCCCGCAGTCCGAGCGCTGCCGGAGCATGGCGAGCAGCTCCTCCTGGAGCGGCTCGGGATCGCCCCAGGTGCCGTACAGCTTCTGCGTGCTCAGGCAGATCGGGCGCAGCCCGCGGTTGAGGACCGCCTCCCAGGCGGCGACCGAGACACCCGGGGTGTGCTCGGAGCGGAAGTCGTCGAGGACCACGATGCCGTCGGGGCGCAGGATGTCGTGGGCCGCGCCGATGTCGCCGTACACGTGCTCGTACAGGTGCGAGGCGTCGATGTGGATGAAACGGCAGGTGTCGGGGGCCACCTTCTCGGACACCAGGGAGCTGGGGCCCGCGATCACCGTCGGCAGGGTGTCGTGGAAGGAGAGGTAGTTCCGCTCGAAGGCCTGCTGGGTCAGTGAGGCGTACGACTTCTGCGACTCCGCCTTGTTGGCGCCGTCCGGGGCCTCGCCCTCGAACAGGTCGCAGACCGTGAACTTCTCGCCCTCCTGGAGGTGGTGGCCGAGCAGGATCGCGCTCTTGCCCATGTAGACGCCGAGCTCCAGCAGGTCGCCGCTCATCCCCTGCTTCTTCTGCTGCTCCAGGAACCAGGTGAACAGCACCTGGTCCAGCGGTGGGAACCAGCCCGGGACGTCCGCGAGTTCGCCGGGGTGCTTGTCGGTCGCTTGTGCGTTGGTCATGAGACGAGCCTTCTCTGTGAGCGTTGCCCAAACCGACGGTGGGTTGAACGTCCCGTGAACAGCTCAGCGGGCCTTGGCCAGCGCGGCCCGCAGCCGTGGCGTCAGCGGCTTTTCCACATATTTGTTCAGCAGCCACGCCAGCAGCAGCATTGACGCCACCGTCAGGGAGAAAGTCGCCGCCGATGGCAGACCGAGGCCGCGGTGCAGGGCGTGGATCACCACCCAGCCGAGATGTTCGTGGACCAGGTAGAACGGATACGTCAGCGCCCCCGCCACCGTCAGCCAGCGCCAGTTCGCCCAGCGCAGCCAGCCCAGCGCGATCGCCGCGACCGCCACGAAGCCGAAGGTCACGACGAGGGCGATCCCGAGCGAGGAGCGGTACGAGAACCCGCCCGCGTCGGGGGCGTGCCACAGGCTCTGCACCGCGTAGTGCTGCCCGATCAGCCAGCTCACGGCCACGATGCCCCACCCGTAGGCGTCCCGCCGGTCGAGGTGGACGAGGTAGAGGCCGACACCGCCGATGAAGAAGGGCGCGTACTCGGGCATCAGGACGATGTCGAGCAGCGGCATGTTCGCGTTCTCGGCGATCACCGCCGCCAGCATCCAGCCCGCGCAGAACATGATGACCCGGCGGCGGTTCGCCCCGGGCAGCACGACGCACAGCGCGAACAGGGCGTAGAAGCGGATCTCCGCCCACAGCGTCCAGCACACCCCGAGCACCCGGTCCACGCCCAGCGGCATCTGAAGCATGGTCAGGTTCACCAGGGCGTCGCTAGGCGAGACCGCCTTGTAGGCCACCATCGGCAGCGCGAACACCGCCGTGACGAGCACGACCGCCACCCAGTAGGCGGGCAGCAGCCGGGAGGCCCGGGAGGCGAAGAACGACTTCAGCGGCCGGCCCCAGCCGCTCATGCAGATCACGAACCCGCTGATCACGAAGAACACCTGGACGCCGAGGCAGCCGTAGGCGAAGAACTCGTGCAGCGTGGGGAACTGGAGCTTCGGCGAGGAGCCCCAGGCCTCGGCGACCTCGCCGTCACGCCCGCCGTAGTGGTACGCCGCCACCATCAGCGCGGCCACCAGCCGCAGGCCGTCGAGGGCGCGCAGCCGGCCGCCGGAACTCTGCCGGCGCCGTGGGACGGTCGTGGCGCCCGGTGGTTCGACCAGCACCGCGACACCGGGCTGGGGCTTGCGGGGGGTGACGACCGTCTCGGTCACGCTGAAAACCTCTGTGTGGCTCGTATGTCCTTTACCTGGGCCGCCTGTGGGGCGGGCAGGGCGCCTGTCACCCTAGGACGTGAATTGACGCAATTACGTTCGATGGCAACAGGCTTCGCCTGCCGGTCTCCATGGGTTCATCTGGATGTTGCCGAGACCGCCTGTCGAGTGGGCCTTTCAGCGGCGTACCGCCTTGCGCAGCGCCCGCGCCCGCCGGACCACTCGGCGTGCCGCGGAATTGCGGGGCAGGAACGCCAGCCGCTGCGGAATTCCTCCCGGCAGCCCGAGCGAGGTGAGGCGGCGCTTCTTGAAGTAGCGCCGGGTGCGCGGACCGAGATGGCGGGCGAGGAACTGCTCGGCCTGCTCACGCAGCTCCGGGTAGATCTGCGGCTGCATGGTGAATCCGACAGCAGTGACGAGGTCGGACAGCCGCTCGGCCGGCAGCACGTCGCCGGCGTTGCCGCTCTCCAGGTCGGGCAGCAGCGCGTCCGCCAGCGTGGTGGGGATGCGGTTGCTGTTCTGGTAGGGCGTCAGCCGTTCCAGCAGCAGTTCGGTTCCGATGCGCGCGACCGGCAGGTCGTAGAAGGCCGACGCCGTGAACAGGGCGGTGGAGAAGCAGCCGATGACCAGTGCGGGCCGGGCGCGGTCGAAGAGGACCTCGGCGAGGACGGGCGTGTCCAGCACGGTGAGGTCGACGCCGAGCTTCTCGGCCTCGGTCTCCAGGGCGCGGCTGTAGCGGGCCGGAGCGGTCGGGTGCGGCTTGAAGACGACCGTGCGGTGCCCGCGGGCGACGGCGCCCCGCATCATCCGCACGTGCAGGTCCTCTTCCTCCTCGGGGGAGAGGATGTTCAGCGCCGACAGGTACTGGCCGAGCAGCAGCGCCGAGTCGCCGGGCAGGTCGGGCAGTTCGGGCACGGTCTCGGTGACCTCGCCCAGCACCTTCAGGAACGCGGGCGTCGGCACCAGGTGCGCCGGCACGCCGAACTCGGTCAGCAGCATCGGCGTGAGCCCCGGCACCAGGTCCAGGTGGAGCAGCCGCCGCACGCGGGTGCCGACCAGCGGGTCGAGCTTGTTGCGCGTGGGGCCGTAGCTCATCAGGCCGTCGGCGTAGACGTCGACAGGGGCGTCGGTGAACAACTGGGCCACCGTGAGCGCGGGCGCCACCTGGATGGACTCCAGGACCAGGCTGACGCGGTCGTCGCCGAGGCCCCACAGCATCCGCAGATAGCGCTCGAAGAGCGGGATGTCGTCGGCGCGCGGGGTCCAGGCCCCGGGGTGGAAGGGCCGGATGGCCTCGTTCCAGGACAGCACGTCGTCGAAGTGCTCGCGCAGCGGCGCGAAGCCCGGCATCTCGTCGAGGGCCGGGGTGGTCTCCGGGGTCGCGGAGTTGTTGAAGACCAGCAGCACCCGGCGGTCCGGCTCCTCGAAGAGGTCCGAGTCGATCGCGGCGGCCAGGGTGGCGACGCCGTACAGCGTCGAGGCGCAGAAGATCTGAGTGGTTCCGGGCATCAGGCGGCCGCTCCCGTCGTGGTCACCCGGCGGCGCAGCCGCCGCAGCTTGGACGCGCGGTCCATGTCCATGGCCTCCAGGGCGTCACGGAGCGCGTCCTGCGGCATCCGCTTGATGGCCGCCGCGCTCATCGACCGCAGCTGCCTCGCCACGGCCGGTTCGAACCTGTCTTCGTTGGAGAGGTGGTGGGCGATGATCGCGCAGTAGGTCCGCACCGCCTTGGGCAGCAGCCGGTTGGCCTCGCGGTCCGCGGCCGTCTCCTCGATCACCTGGTCGAAGGCGCGGATGAAGTCGAGCTGGCGGACATCGCCGATCTGGGTGAGGGACGAGGCCACCCCGCGCCGGTAGAACACGCCCAGCAGGCTCACCACGGCGAACGACTCCGCCTCGCGGTGCAGCTTCCAGATCCACGGCCGGTCCTCGGCCGTGCGCAGCCCGTCGGTGAAGTGGAGCACGCCCTTGTCGACGAGGCGGCGGTGGTAGGCGCCGGCCCAGGCGTAGGCGTAGTCCACCGACGTGGAGCGGTGCGCCGGGAGGATCGCCTCCCGCGGGTCGAACGCCTCCCAGCGGCGGCCGACCGGGACCCGGTGCACCGAACGGGCCCGGGCGGTGGCCTGCACATGGTCGGTGCGCACGAAGTCGCACCCCAACCGGTCCATGGCGGACACCAGTTCGGTGAGGTAGCCGGGGGCCAGCCAGTCGTCACCGTCCAGGAACGTCAGGTACTCGCCCTGTGCCGCGTCCAGGCCGGTGTTGCGGGCGGTGGCGAGACCACCGTTCTTCTCGTGTCGGATGTACCGCACCTGGGCGACATCCGAAAGTTCCTCGGCCGCTCGTTCGAGAATGGCCGGGGTTTCGTCCTTCGAATGGTCGTCGACCAGGATGAACTCGAAATCCCGGTCGGCGTTCAGCCGGAGGCTTCTGAGGGTGTCCGGGGCATATTGCTGCACGTTGTAGAACGGCACGATCACGGAAAGCTTAGGCACCCGCAAAACGTTAGGAGGCCGCCCGGCAGCGGAACTTTCCGATGGACGTACACCGGGTGAACTCAATGTGTCAGAACGGTGCACCCCGTGTACTTCCCGCCTTCCAGCGGGCCAGTTCGGCTCTCGGTGGGGTGTTGTTAACTTTTCGTTGAGTCGGGGTTCCGCCATACCTAGGATTCGCTTCCTAGCGTCATCGACGTGCCAGCAAGTACACCGAAGCGCCCGCGAATCGCCGTCCTCGCGGACTCCGACACCCGATGGAAATGGGGTGCGCTGACCGCGCACCGCATCGCCCCGGGACCGTCCATGGAAACCGGAGCGCGCGAGGCCGCGCAAGTCGGCCCTGTCCTCGACGGATTCCTGCTGCGCGGCCGGGCCACGCCCACCCCGCGCCAGCTGGAGGAAGTCGGCGTGCGCGCCGACTCCCTGCGGGAGGTCACCGCGGTCGAGTTCCTGCGCGTCATGGCCGAGGAGTCCTACGACGTGCTGGTCCTCTCCCTCGTGGGCGGCGGTGTGCAGGCGATGCTGCACGGCCTCAAGCGCGTCTGGGAGGACAGGACTTCGCGGCCCGTCGTCGTCACCGGCTACGTCGGCGTCGTCTACGAGAAGCTCGCCGACGGCCTGCTGCTGCGGCACGGCGCGGACCTCGTCCTCGCCAACTCCCGCCAGGACGCGGACCGTTTCCGGGCCGTCTACGAAGGGGTCGGCGCCGACGCCTCGTCGGTGACGGAGGTGGCCCTGCCGTTCCTCGGCGGCGCGCCCTACGAAGGTGAACACGACCCCTACACGGTCGTCTTCGCCGCCCAGCCCTCGGTCCCCGAAAGCCGCAAGGACCGTACGTACCTGCTGAACCGGCTGGTGCAGCACGCCCGCAGGCACCCCGAGCGCGAGGTGCTGCTGAAGCTGCGCTCCAAGCCCGGCGAACACACCACCCACATCGAGGAGTTGCCGTACCAGAAGCTGGTGCAGCGCCTCGACCCGCCCGAGAACTTCCGCCTCGTGTACGGGAACATGGGCGACGTCCTCGACCGCACCGACCTGTTGGTGACGGTCAGCTCCACGGCCGCCCTGGAGTCGCTGCACCGCCGCATCCCCACGGTCGTGCTGACCGACCTCGGCATCCGCGAGTCGCTCGGCAACCACCACTTCATCGGCTCCGGCTGCCTCGCCTCCTGGGACCAGCTCGACGCCGGGCACCGGCCGGTGCCGGACGAGGAGTGGGTCTCCCGGCAGGGCGTCGTCGCGGACGGCTCCTACGACTCCGCCTTCGACGCGGCCCGCGAACACATCGCCAAGCTGCTCGGCCGGCCCGGCGGCCTGCCCCCGCTGACCCCGTACTACACCCCCGTCACCGCGCCCGGCTATCTGCCCGGGATCCTCGCCCGCCACCACCTCGGCCCGGACGGCACCCCGCTGCCCGGCGCGCCCGCCGCCGACAAGGAGCCCGGACCGGTCCGGCAGATCGTGCGCCGGGCGGCGCGCGGCGCCTACCGGCACGGCGTGCAGCGCGTGGCGCCCGTCATCCGGCGGATGGGGGAGCTGTGAGCCGCCCCGAGACCCCTGCTCAAGGAGTAGACCCCATGTCCCAACCGGAAGCGGGCAAAGGCGCCTCGGTGCGCCGCGTGCTCGCGGTGATCCCCGCGCGCGGCGGCTCCAAGGGCGTGCCCGCGAAGAACCTCCTCCCCGTCGGCGGCGTCCCGCTGGTGGCGCGGGCGGTGCGCGAGTGCCGCGGCGCCCGGCTCGTGACCGACGTCGTGGTCTCCACCGACGACCAGGCCATCGCGGCCGCCGCCCGTGAGGCGGGCGCCGAGGTCGTGCTGCGCCCCGCCGCCATCGCCGGTGACACCGCCACCTCCGAGGCCGCCGTGCTGCACGCCATGGACGCCCACGAGGCCCTGCACGGCGCGCCGGTGGACGTGGTCCTGCTCGTGCAGTGCACCAGCCCGTTCCTCGTCCGCGAGGACCTCGACGGGGTCGTGGGCGCGATCGCCGAGAACGGCGCCGACACCGCGGTGACGGTGGCCCCCTTCCACGGGTTCATCTGGCGGGACGCGGAGGACGAGGTCGCGGCCGGTTCCGTCGCGGAGGCCGACGCCGCGGTCGGCGGCGGCTACGGCGTCAACCACGACAAGTCCTTCCGGCCCCGCCGCCAGGACCGCCCCCAGGACCTGCTGGAGACCGGCGCCGCCTACGCCATGGAGGCGTCCGGCTTCCGCAAGCACCAGCACCGCTTCTTCGGCCGCACCGAGCTGGTCCGCACCGACCCCGCCCGCGTGCTGGAGATCGACGACCCGCACGACCTCGCCCGCGCCCGGGCCCTCGCGCCGCTCTTCGACGCGGACCGCCCCGGCGCCCTCCCGACCGCCGCCGACATCGACGCGGTCGTCCTCGACTTCGACGGCACCCAGACCGACGACCGGGTGCTCGTCGACTCCGACGGACGGGAGTTCGTCTCCGTGCACCGCGGGGACGGACTCGGCATCGCGGCCCTCCGCAGGAGCGGCCTGAAGATGCTGATCCTGTCCACGGAACAGAACCCTGTGGTCGCCGCCCGGGCCCGGAAGCTCAAGCTCCCGGTGCTGCACGGCATCGACCGCAAGGACCTCGCGCTGAAGCAGTGGTGCGAGGAGCAGGGCATCGCGCCGGAGCGCGTGCTCTACGTCGGCAACGACGTCAATGACCTCCCGTGCTTCGCCCTCGTCGGCTGGCCCGTGGCGGTCGCGAGCGCCCACGACGTCGTGCGCGGCGCCGCACGCGCGGTCACCACCGTCCCCGGTGGCGACGGCGCGATCCGAGAGATCGCCAGCTGGATCCTCGGCCCCTCTCTCGATTCCCTCACCAAGTAAGGACATCTCCTGCCATGAGCACCAACTCCCGTATCCGTCAGTTCGGTTCGCGCGAGGTCGGCCCGGGCAAGCCGGTCTACGTCTGCGGCGAGATCGGCATCAACCACAACGGCGAGCTCGAGAACGCCTTCAAGCTGATCGACGTGGCCGCCGAGGCCGGCTGCGACGCGGTCAAGTTCCAGAAGCGCACCCCGGAGATCTGCACCCCGCGCGACCAGTGGGACATCGAGCGCGACACGCCCTGGGGCCGGATGACCTACATCGACTACCGCCACCGCGTGGAGTTCGGTGAGGACGAGTACCGCCAGATCGACGAGTACTGCAAGAGCAAGAACATCGACTGGTTCGCCTCCCCGTGGGACACCGAGGCCGTCGCCTTCCTGGAGAAGTTCGACGTCCCCGCCCACAAGGTCGCCTCCGCCTCCCTCACCGACGACGAGCTGCTGCGCGCCCTGCGCGCCACGGGCCGCGCGGTGATCCTCTCCACCGGCATGTCGACCCCCAAGCAGATCCGCCACGCGGTCGAGGTCCTCGGCTCCGACAACATCCTGATGTGCCACGCCACGTCGACCTACCCGGCGAAGGCCGAGGAGCTCAACCTGCGCGTGATCAACACCCTCCAGCAGGAGTACCCGAACGTCCCGATCGGCTACTCCGGCCACGAGACCGGCCTCCAGACCACCCTCGCGGCGGTCGCCCTGGGCGCGACCTTCGTCGAGCGCCACATCACCCTCGACCGCGCCATGTGGGGCTCGGACCAGGCCGCCTCCGTGGAGCCGCAGGGCCTGACCCGCCTCGTCCGCGACATCCGCACCATCGAGGCCTCCCTCGGCGACGGCGTCAAGAAGGTCTACGAGTCCGAGCTCGGCCCGATGAAGAAGCTGCGCCGCGTCAGCGGTGTCGTCGCCGAGGCGGAGATCGCCGCCGCGGCGGGCGAGCCGGTCGGCGTCTGAGCGCACCACCCCCCACACCCCCCTTACGACGGGACGGTCGTACGTCGATGAGCCCCCGCGCCGGGAACGCCGGCACCCACACTCTCGCGTTCGTCGAGAGTCCGGTACAGCTGCTGAACGTGCTGGAGTGGGCGCATGCGCACGCCCCCGGCGTGGGGCTCACCCTCGTGGTGCTGTCGCCCGTCGACCCGATGACGCGCGGCCAGCTGCGGCGGATGTCCGACCTGGCCCGTGACGAGGGGCACGAGGTCCGCTGGGAGGAGGCGCGCGGCGGTCCGCTCGCGCCCTTCCAGACCATCGGCGGACTGGCCGGCCTGCTCCGCAGGGCGCGCCGGATCGTGCTGGGGGACCCCTTCTCCCGCTACGTCCAGCTGCTGCTGACGATCACCCGCGCCCGTGACCTGGTCGTCGTCGACGACGGCACGGCGACGATGGAGTTCGTCGGGCAGCTGGCCCGGGGCGAACGCCTGGTGCGCTGGCACCGCAAGGGCGGCCGCCCCGGCCCGCGGGACCTGATCTTCGCGCCGGTGTCCTCCTCGGCCCGGCGCCGGCTGACCCCCGGGGCCAGGCGGCAGGTGGAGATCTTCTCCTCCATGCCGATGGAGGAGACCCCCGAGGGCGTCGCCGTCAGCGCCAACACCTTCGCCTGGACCAGGGACCGCTTCGGCCCGCCCCGCATCACCAAGGGCGCCGACATGGTCGGCACGTCCCTGGTGGAGACGGGCGTGGTGGACGACGGCCGCTACCTGGAGGCCGTCCGCGCCCTGGCCAGGGCCCACGGTGCCACGCGCTACTTCGCCCACCGCCGCGAGAGCACGGACAAGCTCCACCGGCTCGCGGTCGAGACCGGCCTGGAGATCGTCCGCCCCGAACTCCCCCTCGAACTGATCGCCCGCCGAGGCCCCATCGGCCGGACGATCCTCAGCTTCCCCTCCACGGTCGTCCACACCCTCCCCCTCGCCCTGTCCGGCACCGAGGTCCGCGTCGCGGTCTGCGACATCGACCCGGCATGGCTGACCCGGAACGCCTCCCCCCGAGCACAGGGCTTCCTGTCCGGCGTGACGGGAACGGCCCGGGACGTCCACCGCCTGTCGACCGCACCACCACCGGACCCCGCGGAGCCGGAGAACACCCCGGACGTCCCGGACACCCCGGGCCCACTCGGCCCGACGAACTCCCCCGGGACGGTGAACTTCACCACTACTCCGGGTCCCACGACCCTGGCCGGCCCGACCGGGACGGCGGGAGCTGCGGGGGCGGTGGCCGCGGGCTAGCGGCCCTCGGCGGCGGACCCGGGCGCCCCGTCGGGCTTGTGTGCCAGGAGGAACGCCCGAGGGCGTTTCTCCTCTCCCACGGGCTCGCGCACGACCCGGGCGTAGAGCTCCAGGCCCGCCTCCCCGAGGTGCGCGGCGACCGTGTCCGGGGTGCGCCAGTGGTAGTCGAGCGAGATCTCCTGCCCGAAGCGCTCGGTCAGCCGCAGGTGCCCGTCCTCGTCACCGGACTGGAAGGCGAGCAGTACGGGCGCGCCCGGCACCAGGACGCGGTGGAACTCGGCGAAGACCGACGGCAGATGGTCGTCCGGCACATGGATGATCGAGTAGAGCGCGACGATGCCGCCGAGCGTCTCGTCCGGCAGGTCCAGAGCCGTCATCGAACCGACGTGGAAGCGCAGCCCCGGGTGTGCCCGGCGGGCCAGGGCCACCATGCGGGGCGAGACGTCGACCCCGAACACCGGCAGGCCCAGGCCGTGCAGCCGCGCCGCGACGTACCCGGGGCCGCTGCCGATGTCGGCGACCGGCGGCCGCGCAGGCCCCCCGGGCACACGGGCCAGCTCCGCGAAGGCCGTGAGCAGCGCGCTCTCCAGCGGTCTCCCTGTCAGACTGTCGGGAAACCCGGCGGCGTACGCCTCGGCGATGGCGTCGTACGAGGTCTGGGTGGCCTGAAGGAACTCGGGGCTGTGGGCGCGCACGGGGCGCACACTAGCGGGGGCGGGCGTCCGGCAGATGAACGCGCCCGTGTTCGCCGCGCAGGGCGTGGTATCCGTGGAGAGGATGGATGGATACCGGAGTCTGACTCAGGTGTGGTCAAAGTCACACTCCGTGGGGTGCGGAGGCCCGACTCGGCCCAAAAGGCGGGCGAGTTTACCCATCTCAGTTGATAGCTATGCGTCCGGCGGTCATATTTTCTTCCCCGAACGGGTTGAAGTTTTGTTGATCGAGGGTCAGTCGACCGCCCTGGCGCCCTACCCTTCAGAGGGTGAAGCAATTGATGTCACTGGAGTCCGAGGTCGTTCTTCCCGGGGGAGCCGTCCTTCCCGGTGTGCTGCCCGGCGCCCTGCGCGCCGAGCTCATCGCGTTCCGACGCGATCTGCACATGCACCCGGAGCTCGGCAACCAGGAGTTCCGCACCACCGCGGCGATCAAGGAGCGGCTGGAGAAGGCCGGCCTCAAGCCGCGTGTCCTCTCCGTCGGGACCGGACTCGTCTGTGACATCGGCGTAGCCGGCGAGCAGTGGGACGGGGGTCCCAGCATGCTCGCCCTGCGGGCCGACATCGACGGCCTGCCCATCCCGGACACCAAGTCCGAGTGCCCGTACCGCTCGACCGTGCCCGACCGCGCGCACGCCTGCGGCCACGACGTGCACACCACCGTCGTCCTCGGCGCCGGCCTCGTCCTCGCCGAACTGCACAAGCAGGGCCTGCTGCCCCGCCCCGTCCGGCTGATCTTCCAGCCCGCCGAGGAGGTGCTGCCCGGCGGTGCCGCCGACGTCATCGGCTGCGGGGCGCTGGAAGGGGTCGGCGCGATCGTCGCCGTGCACTGCGACCCCCGGGTGGACGCGGGGAAGATCGGGCTCCGGGAGGGTCCCATCACCTCCGCCTGCGACCGGCTGGAGATCGCCCTGGCCGGCCCGGGCGGGCACACCGCGCGCCCGCACCTGACGACCGACCTGGTCACCGCCGCCGCTCGCGTCGTCACCGACGTCCCCGCCCTGGTCGGCCGGCGCTTCGACAGCCGCAGCGGGCTGGCCATTACCTGGGGCCGGGTCGAGTCCGGGCACGCGCCGAACGTGATCCCGCAGCACGCCGAGCTCTCCGGCACCGTGCGCTGCCTCGACATCGAGGCGTGGCGGACGGCGCCCGACGTCGTGGTCGCGGCGATCGACGAGGTCGCCAACCTGCACCGCGCCAAGTCGGAGATCAACTACGTGCGCGGGGTCCCGCCCGTCGTCAACGAGCCCGGCGTCACCGAGCTGCTGCGCGACGCCATGATCGCCCGGCGCGGGGTCGAGTCCGTCGAGGGCACCGAGCAGAGCCTCGGCGGCGAGGACTTCTCCTGGTACCTGCAGCACGTCCCCGGCGCGATGGCCCGCCTGGGCGTACGCACCCCGGGCGAGCGCCACGTACGCGACCTCCACCAGGGCGACTTCGACGTCGACGAGTCGGCGATCACGGTCGGCGTGGAACTCTTCACCGCCGCGGCCCTCGTCAACGGCCTCCGCTAGGGCCTGTCGTTTGGATCAGGTCGCAGGGAAGTGACGGTACTTTTCAGCGCCGGTGAGCGGGGTCTGGTGCGTGCAGCTGCAAGGCGGAGGAGGGCGTCGACGCGGAGCGTCGGCAACCGACGACAACGCGGCAGATGCGCGTGCCAGACCCCGCGTCTGCGGCGTGATCCAAACGACAGGCCCTAGCACCGACGCTCTTGGGGGCGCGGGGAACTGCGCGACAAGCCACGACGGCGCCGCACACTGACCACAACCCCGCCCCCACCGGCCGACCCGGCGCACCCTCCGGTTGCGCCCGGCGCAGCCCAGAGGCAGCCTGGGTCGCGTGACGAGCAGGCACGCGCCGTGTCCCCGAGTACACCTTTCGACCCCGTTCGATCCCGTGGTTCACAAGGGCGTAACCGGCCATCGGCACGAATGGATAACGGCCCCGCGGCGAACCGTTCCCAGGAGTGTCTACGCGCGTTAATGTGCGCCGAACTGAGCACCCGCTGCGGGGCTTTGGAGAATGGGGAACTTCAGATGCGTCGGATATCCAAACTGACCCGCGTCGCGGTGGGGGTCGCGTCGCTGGGGCTCGTCGCCACGGCCTGTGGCGGCACCAGCAGTGAGAACGGCGGCAGTGACACCCAGGGCGACAAGGGTCTCGCCATCGCCTACGACATCGGCGGCAAGGGTGACCAGTCCTTCAACGACGCCGCCTACGCCGGCCTGACCAAGGCCAAGGACGAGTTCGGGTACACGACCGCCGACATCGAGCCCACCGAGGGCGAGACCGACGCCGACAAGGAGCAGCGCCTGGCCTCGCTGGCCAAGCAGGGCTACAACCCGATCATCGGTGTCGGCTTCGCCTACGGCCCCGCCATGAAGAACGTGGCCTCCAAGTACCCGGACACCACCTTCGGCATCGTCGACTCCGTCGTCGAGGGCAAGAACGTCGCCTCCCTCGTCTTCGCCGAGGAGCAGGCCTCCTACCTCGCCGGCGTCGCCGCCGCCAAGGCCACCAAGTCGAACACCGTCGGCTTCGTGGGCGGTGTCGACATCCCGCTGATCCACAAGTTCGAGGCCGGCTACGAGCAGGGTGTCGAGGACACCAGCGGCGGCAAGGTCAAGGTCATCTCCCAGTACCTGACCCAGACCGCCGAGGAGGGCGGCTTCTCCAGCCCCGACAAGGGCAAGGCCGCCGCCGAAGGCCAGATCGAGAAGAAGGCCGACGTCGTCTACCAGGCGGCCGGCCTCTCCGGGCAGGGCGTCATCGAGGCCGCCGCAAAGGCGAAGGTCTGGGCGATCGGCGTCGACTCCGACCAGTACAAGCAGGCTGCCCTCGCCCCGTACAAGCAGTACATCCTCACCTCCGCCCTCAAGGACGTCGGCGGCGCGGTCTACGCGCTGGCCAAGTCCGTCCACGACGACAAGCCGCTGACCGGCACGCAGACCTTCGACCTGAAGGTCAACGGCGTCGGCATGTCCGAGGCGAACCCCGAGTACGCCAAGGTCCCGGGGCTCAAGGCGGCCGTCGACAAGGCCAAGCAAGGCATCATCGACGGCTCCATCAAGGTCCGGACCGAGTAGACGCGACAGGTCGGACGGCAGCCGGAGCGGGCGGGCACCCAGGGTGCCCGCCCGCTCCGCCGTTCCCGGCACACCGCCCGCCCGGATCACCCAGCGCCACCCGCCGTTTGCGGTCGGCAACGCCCCGGCCAAGACCCGGTGATGGCTTGGCCACGGGCGCATAACAAGGTGGACAGAAGGGGTTTCCAGGGAGGTCTACGCGCGTTAATCTGCGGCGAAGCCAGCGCCGAAGCCGAACCGTCCCGGCGCTAAGCGACCCGACAGGAGCACCCACACATGCGCCGGATTTCCCGGATCACGGTCGCAGGCGCAGCGACCGCCTCCCTGGCCCTCGCCCTCGCCGCCTGCGGCAGCACCTCGACCTCCGGGTCGTCGGACTCGAAGGGGAACAAGGGCCTCGCCATCGCGTACGACGTCGGCGGCAAGGGCGACCAGTCCTTCAACGACGCGGCCTACGCGGGCCTGGAGCAGGCGCAGAAGGAGTTCGGCTACGAGACGGCCGACGTCGAGCCCACCGAGGGCGAGACGGACGCCGACAAGGAGCAGCGCCTGGTCTCGCTGGCGAAGCAGGGCTACAACCCGGTCATCGGCGTCGGCTACGCGTACGCCGCGGCCGTCAAGGGTGCCGCGGAGAAGTTCCCGAAGACCACGTTCGGCATCGTCGACGACGCCACGATCAACACCAAGAACGTCGCCGACCTGGTCTTCAACGAGGAGCAGGCCTCCTACCTGGCCGGCGTCGCCGCTGCCAGGAGCACCAAGTCGAAGGTCGTCGGCTTCGTGGGCGGCGTGGACATCCCGCTGATCCACAAGTTCCAGGCGGGCTTCGAGCAGGGCGTCAAGGACACCGACCCGAAGGTCAAGGTCCTGTCGCAGTACCTGACCCAGACGGCCGAGGAGGGCGGCTTCTCCAGCCCCGACAAGGGCAAGTCGGCCGCCGAAGGTCAGATCGAGAAGAAGGCCGACGTGGTCTACGCGGCCGCGGGCCTCTCCGGCCAGGGCGTGATCGAGGCCGCCGCCACCAGCAAGGTGTGGGCCATCGGCGTCGACTCCGACCAGTACCAGCAGGCCGCCCTCGCCAAGTACAAGGACTTCATCCTCACCTCGGCGATGAAGGACGTCGCCAAGGCGGTGTACAACCTGGCGAAGTCGGTCGAGGACGGCAAGCCCGAGACCGGTATCGTTCGTGGCGATCTGAAGACCGGCGAGGTGGGCCTGTCGAACTCCAACCCGAAGTTCGCGGACGACGCCGAGCTCCAGGAAGCCATCAAGACGGCCAAGGAGAAGATCATCAGCGGCGAGATCAAGGTCAAGAGCAGCTGACGAGTCGTAAGTCGAGCAGGCAGTAACCCCGGGGTTACGTCCGCTCAACGGGGTACGGGGAGGCTGCTCCTCGTACCCCGTTGTCGCGGTGCGTCGGCCCCTCTGTATGCCGTAGGGGCGCTACGCGCGTAGACGACCCCCGTCCCCAGGAGAGTGCGCCATCAACGCGTCCAGCAGCCCTCCGGCCGGAGCGGCGGTCAACGAATCGGTGACCGCCGTCGAACTCGCCGGGATCACCAAGCGTTTCCCGGGCGTCGTGGCCAACCACGACATCCACCTCAGCGTCCGCAAGGGCACCGTCCACGCCCTCGTCGGTGAGAACGGTGCCGGCAAGTCGACGTTGATGAAGATCCTCTACGGCATGCAGAAGCCGGACGAGGGCACCATCGCCGTCGACGGCGAGCAGGTCGGCTTCTCCTCGCCGGCCGACGCCATCGCCCGCGGCATCGGCATGGTCCACCAGCACTTCATGCTCGCCGACAACCTCACGGTCCTCGAGAACGTCGTCCTCGGCAGCGAGCAGCTCCACGGCATCGGCGCCAAGGCCCGCCGCAAGATCAAGGAGCTCTCCGAGCGCTACGGCCTCGGCGTCGAGCCCGACCTGCTGGTCGAGGAGCTCGGCGTCGCCGCCCGCCAGCGCGTGGAGATCCTCAAGGTCCTCTACCGCGGCGCCCGCATCCTCATCCTGGACGAGCCGACCGCCGTGCTCGTGCCGCAGGAGGTCGACGCCCTCTTCGCCAACCTGCGCGAACTGAAGTCCGAGGGCCTGTCGGTCATCTTCATCTCGCACAAGCTCGGCGAGGTGCTCTCCGTCGCCGACGAGATCACCGTCATCCGCCGCGGCACCACGGTCGGCACGGCCGTCCCCGCCGAGACCACCCCGCGCCAGCTCGCCGAGATGATGGTCGGCAGCGAACTGCCCACGCCCGAGACGGCCGAGTCCACGGTCACCGACCGCCCGGTCATCAGCGTCGACAAGCTGCGCCTGGCCGCCCCCGGCGGCAAGGCCCTCCTGGACGACATCAGCTTCACCATCCACGCGGGCGAGGTCCTCGGCATCGCCGGTGTCGAGGGCAACGGCCAGACCGAGCTGGTCGACGCCCTCATCGGCCTGAAGGCCGCCGACTCCGGCACCATCCGGCTCGCCGACGAGGAGATCACCGGCTGGGCCACCCGCAAGCGCCGCGAGCAGGGCGTCGGCTACATCCCCGAGGACCGGCACCGCCACGGCCTGCTCCTGGAGGCGCCCCTCTGGGAGAACCGCATCCTCGGCCACGTCACCGAGAAACCCCTCGCCAAGGGCGTCTGGCTGGACCCGAAGGCGGCCCAGGAGGACACCCGCCGCATCGTCGAGGCCTACGACGTGCGCACCCCCGGCATCGACGTCACCGCCGCCTCCCTCTCCGGTGGCAACCAGCAGAAGCTGATCGTCGGCCGCGAGATGAGCCACAAGCCGCGCTTCCTGATCGCCGCGCACCCCACCCGGGGCGTGGACGTCGGCGCCCAGGCCGCCATCTGGGACCACATCCGCGAGGCCCGCCGCGAGGGCCTGGCCGTGCTGCTGATCTCCGCCGACCTGGACGAGCTGATCGGCCTGTCCGACACGCTGCGCGTGATCTACAACGGCAAGCTGGTCGCGGACGCCGACCCCGCCACCATCACCCCCGAGGAACTCGGCTCGGCCATGACCGGTGCCGTGACCGGGCACCTCGAGCACGAAGAGACCCCCGAGATCTCGAAGGCCGACGCCCCCGAGTCTCCGGAAGACGAGGCCCGCTGATGAAGAAGTTCGACAGGGAGCGCGTGCTCCTCGCGGTGGCCGGACCGGTCATCGCGCTCGCCGTGGCCTTCGTCCTGAGCGCGATCGTGCTGGTCGCGTCGGGCAAGAGCCCGGTCGAGCCGTTCGCCCTGATGTTCGAGCAGATCGGCTTCTCGGACATCCAGGTGCTGGTCATCAACCAGGCCTCGATGTACTACATCGCGGCGCTCGCGGTGGCCATCGGCTTCCGGATGAACCTGTTCAACATCGGCGTCGACGGCCAGTACCAGCTCGGCGCGATGCTGGCCGCGATCGTCGGCGCCCACGTCGCTCTGCCGGCCGCCCTCCAGATCCCGCTGCTGCTCCTGACCGCCGTCCTCACCGGCGCCTTCTGGGCCGGCATCGCCGGTGTCCTCAAGGTCACCCGCGGCGTCAGCGAGGTCGTCGCCACGATCATGCTCAACGCGATCGCCACCTCCGTGATCGCCTACCTGTGGCTGCCGAACGTCTTCGGTGTGAAGGTCGGCAACAACAACACCACCGGCGAGATGCACTCCTCCGGCTGGATCCCCGGCATCGGCATGGGCGCGGCCGGCGAGATCTACGGCCTGGTGCTGCTCGCCGTGCTGCTCGGCATCGGCTACTGGGTCGTCCTCAACCGCACCCGCTTCGGCTTCGACCTGCGCGCCTCCGGCGCCTCGGAGACCGCGGCGGCGGCCAGCGGCGTCGACCCCAAGCGCATGGTGCTCACCGCCATGCTGCTCTCCGGCGGCATCGCGGGCCTCGCCGGCCTGCCGATCCTGCTCGGCGACACCCACACCTACAGCCTGAACTTCCCCACCGGCATCGGCTTCCTCGGCATCGGCATCGCCCTGCTCGGCCGCAACAGCCCGGTCGGCATCGCCTTCGCCGCGCTGCTGTGGGCCTGGCTCGACAAGGCCTCGCCCGAGCTGGACTTCCACGGCTACGACAAGGAGATCGCGGTCATCATGCAGGGCCTGATCGTGCTCTCGGTCGTCGTCTCCTACGAGGCCGTCCGCGAGTGGGGCCTGCGCCGCCAGCAGCGCCGGGTCGGCGCCGAACTGGCCGCCGGTCACGTCCTCGGCAACAACGACACCACGAAGGAGGTGGCTGGCCGATGACCACCGCGACCGACCTCAACCAGCCCACGCTGCAGCCCGCGGCGCCGACCGGCCGCCGCCTGTCGCTGCCCGTCCTGCTGCTGATCATCGCCGGCGGACTGGCGCTCACCTCGATCGTCCGGCTCATCACCGGCGCCGACGGCATCACCAACGTCAGCCAGATGTCCACCGCGCTCCAGCTCGCCGTGCCGATCGGCCTCGCCGGCCTCGGCGGCCTGTGGGCCGAGCGCGCGGGCGTGGTCAACATCGGCCTCGAGGGCATGATGATCCTCGGCACCTGGTTCGGCGCCTGGGCCGGCTTCCAGTGGGGCCCGTGGACCGGTGTCCTGGTGGGCATCATCGGCGGCTGCCTCGGCGGCCTGCTGCACGCCTTCGTCACCGTCACCTTCAACGTCAACCACATCGTCTCCGGTGTGGCGATCAACATCCTCGCCCTCGGCGCCACCCGCTACCTCGCGCCTCTCGCCTTCGAGGGCCACGCGGGCGGCTCCGCCAAGCAGTCCCCGGCGGTCGACTCCCTCGGCAGCTTCACCGTGCCCGGACTCTCCGACGGGCTCAGGGAGCTCAACGACAAGGGCTGGTTCCTGATCTCCGACATCGCGGGCCTGCTCGGCGGCCTGGTCACCAACGTCTCCTGGCTGACCCTGATCGCCGTCGCGCTGATCCCCGCCACCTGGTGGATCCTGTGGCGCACCGCGTTCGGCCTGCGCCTGCGCTCCTGCGGCGAGAACCCGGTGGCCGCCGAGTCCCTCGGCGTCAACGTCTACAAGTACAAGTACATCGCCGTCGTCATCTCCGGCGGCCTCGCCGGGCTCGGCGGTGTCTTCCTGTCCATCGTGGCCAACCCCTTCTATCTGGAGGGCCAGGTCAGCGGCCGCGGCTTCATCGGCCTCGCGGCGATGATCTTCGGCAACTGGATGCCGGGCGGCCTCGCCCTCGGCGCCGGCCTGTTCGGCTACACCGACAGCCTCAACCTGCGCGGCGGCTCCGCCAACGTCCACGCCCTGCTGCTGCTCGGCGCGCTGCTGCTGATCATCGGCGCGATCTGGCTGGTGGTCCGCAAGAAGTACGTGCCGGCCGTCGTCACCCTGGTCTGCGGCGCCCTGGTGTTCGCCTGGTACGCCTCCACCGACGAGGTCCCGAACCAGGTCGTCTCCGCCACGCCGTATGTCATCACCCTGGTGGTCCTCGCGCTGTCCGCCCAGCGGCTGCGGATGCCGAGGGCGAACGGCATGCCGTACCGGAAGGGACAGGGCAAGTGACCGACGCCGACCGGGCTGCCGACCGGGCCGTCGACTGGGAGAAGCTGCGCGCGGTGGCCCGGGACGCCATGTCCCGGGCGTACGCCCCGTACTCCGGGTACCCGGTCGGTGTGGCGGCCCTGGTCGACGACGGCCGGATCATCTCCGGCTGCAACGTCGAGAACGCCTCGTACGGGCTCGCCCTGTGCGCCGAGTGCGGCCTGGTGTCGGAGCTGCACAACACCGGCGGCGGCCGCCTGACGCACTTCACCTGCGTCGACCGTCACGGCGACACGCTCGTGCCGTGCGGCCGCTGCCGCCAGCTGCTGTACGAGTTCGGCGGCCCGGACCTCCTGCTGGAGACCCCGGCGGGCATCCTGCCGCTGTCGGAGATGCTGCCCCAGGCCTTCGGGCCGGGCCACCTCAGCAAGTAACGCCCGTGCGGCCCCTCCGCGTCGGTCACGCGACCGGCTCGGAGGGGCCGCACGGCTTCTGGAACCCTCGGAAGGAAGCAAGTCATGGCCATGGACGCCATCTCCGTCATCCGCACCAAGCGGGACCGCGGCGAGCTCGGCGACGAGCAGATCGACTGGGTCATCGACGCGTACACCCGAGGCGAGGTGGCCGACGAGCAGATGTCGGCCCTCGCGATGGCCATCCTGCTCAACGGCATGAACCGCCGCGAGATCGCCCGCTGGACGGCCGCGATGATCGCCTCCGGCGAGCGCATGGACTTCTCGTCCCTGTCCCGCCCGACGGCCGACAAGCACTCCACGGGCGGCGTCGGCGACAAGATCACCCTGCCGCTGGCCCCGCTGGTCGCGGCCTGCGGCGCCGCCGTCCCCCAGCTCTCGGGCCGCGGCCTCGGCCACACGGGCGGCACGCTGGACAAGTTGGAGTCGATCCCCGGCTGGCGGGCCCTGCTCTCCAACGAGGAGATGCTGCACGTCCTGGAGACCACGGGCGCGGTGATCTGCGCGGCGGGCGACGGCCTGGCCCCCGCCGACAAGAAGCTCTACGCCCTGCGCGACGTCACGGGCACGGTCGAGGCGATCCCGCTGATCGCCTCCTCGATCATGTCGAAGAAGATCGCGGAGGGCACGGGCTCGCTGGTCCTGGACGTGAAGGTCGGCTCGGGCGCCTTCATGAAGACCATCGAGGACGCCCGCGAACTGGCCTCCACGATGGTCGGCCTGGGCACCGACCACGGCGTGCAGACGGTCGCGCTCCTCACGGACATGTCGACCCCGCTCGGCCTGACGGCCGGCAACGCCCTGGAGGTCCGCGAGTCGGTGGAGGTCCTGGCGGGCGGCGGCCCGGCGGACGTGGTCGAGCTGACGATCGCCCTGGCCCGCGAGATGCTCGACGCGGCGGGCATCAGGGACGCCGACCCGGCGAAGGCCCTGGCCGACGGCTCGGCGATGGACGTCTGGCGCCGGATGATCGCGGCGCAGGGCGGCGACCCGGACGCGGCGCTGCCGGTGGCCCGCGAACAGCACGTGATCAAGGCCCCGGCCTCCGGTGTCCTGACCCGCCTCGACGCGTACGGCATCGGCGTCGCCGCCTGGCGCCTGGGCGCGGGCCGCGCCCGCAAGGAGGACCCGGTCCAGGCGGGCGCGGGCGTGGAGATGCACGCCAAGCCGGGCGACACGGTAACGGAGGGCCAGCCCCTGCTGACCCTGCACACAGACACGCCGGAGCGGTTCGCGTACGCGCTGGAGGCGGTGGCGGGCTCGTACGACATCGCCGCGCCGGGGACGGCCTTCACGGCGTCGCCGGTGGTGCTGGAACGTATCGCCTGACCAGGGGCTTTCCCTTTCGGGTGAACGGGGCCGGTGGACCACCGCCGGTCCCGTTCGGCATGCTGGGATCGGTGACGCACCGATTGGAGACCGCCATGAGCGCACTCACAGTCGACCATTCGACGGCCAACGGCCACGAGTGGGACGACCTCGTCCGGATCTGGCAGGAGACGGACGCGCCAGAGGGCTGCAAGGTGGAGATCATCGAGGGGATCGTCACCGTGGCACCACCGCCGTCCAATGCCCACAACGACATCGCTGACCTGGTTCAGCGAGCCCTGTACGAGGTCATCCCCAGGCACTGGGGCATCTATCAGACCCTGGGCACGGCGGTCCCGTCGCGTGACGGGCTCTACATTCCTGATCTCGCAGTCGCTCCCAGGCAGGTGCTGCGTGACGAGGGCGGCAACTTCATCCCAGCGGCTGCCGCCGAGCTGGTCGTCGAGATCACGTCCAAGTCCAATGCGACCCACGACCGGATCAAGAAGGCCGCAGGTTATGCCCAGGCCGGTGTTCCGCTGTACTTGCTCATCGACGGCTGGGCCCCCGGTGGCCCCACCATCACGCTCTACGGCGAACCGCAAGGCGACGTCTACCGGGTTCTGCACGCAGGGAAGTTCGGCGAGCAGATCGAGTTGCCGGAGCCCTTCGGCCTGAAGCTCGACACCGACGAGTTCCCGCAGAGGTAAGTCACCCGAGAAGCGCCGCCACCACCACCAGAACCGGCACCGCCACCACCGTCGACAACAAGATCGCCTCCCTCGCCAGAACCTCCCCGACCCGATAGCTGCTCGCGTACGTGAAGAGGTTCTGTGCCGCCGGAAGCGACGACGTCACCACCACGTCGAGCAGGGGCGCCCCGTGCAGGCCGAAGACGCCCGTGGCCAGGGCCCAGGCGATCGCCGGCTGGGCGAACGACTTCAGCGACACGGCGAGGAGGACAGGGGCTCGTTCAGCCCCGCGCAGCGGAAGCGTGCTGCCCCTCAGCGAGATGCCGAAGGCCAACAGCACCGCGGGTACGGACATGTTGCCGATGAGGGTGAGTGGGTCCATCAGCGGGCCCGGGACATGGAGCCCCGACGCCGATGCCGCCACCCCGGCCAGGGAGCCCAGCGCGATCGGGTTGCGCAGCGGCGTGAGCAGCCGCTGCCACAGCGGCCGCTTCTCCCCGCCGCTCGCCAGGTCCAGAATCGTGAGCGCCACCGGCGTGACGCCGACCAGCTGGAACAGCAGCACCGGCGCGACCAGTGACGCGTCGCCCAGCACGTACACGGCGATCGGAATGCCGAGGTTCCCGGAGTTGACGTAGCTGGAGCAGAGCGCGCCGATCGTCGTCCGGCCCACGCCCCAGCCGCGCGCGGCGCCCACCGCCACGAAGACCCCCGCCGCCGCTGCCGTGCTCATCGCCGTGACCAGCAGCCGGTCGGAGAAGATCACCGACAGGTCGGCCTCGGCGAGGGTCGTGAAGAGCAGGGCGGGAGACGCCACGTGGAAGGCCAGCTTGGTCAGGACCTCGCGGCCGCCGTCGCCCAGATATCCCCGGCGACCGATCAGATAGCCCACCCCGATGACGACCGCGATGACCGCGAACCCGCTCAGCACCCCCTGCACGTCGGCTCCCCGGCGAAGAGGGCGTCGGACAGCGCGGAAGGGGCAGATGCATGGGGCATGCAGCCAACCCTCCGGGGAAGGCCGTCCCGTGGTCAATGTGATCCTCGGCGCCGAGAGGACGGACAGCCGCGATGAGTTACCACCGCCCGCGCGGTCTACCGATCGTGGACGCCATGACACCGCCCGTGCTCGTACTGCCCGGCCCCGTCACCCGGGACGAGGTGAGAGGGCTGAGCGACGATGTGCGGGCACTGCTGGACGGCAGCGGTGCCCGGGTCGTGGTGTGCGATGTCGGAGGCCTGGGGCCGCCGGGCCTCGCCACCGTGGACCTGCTGGCACGGCTCCAGCTGGCCGCCCGGCGGGCCGGCGGGCGGATCAGGCTGCGCGACCCCCACCCGGCCCTATGCGCGCTCCTCGACCTGGTCGGACTCCGCTTCGAGGTGGAGGGGCAGGTCGAAGAGCGGGAACCAGCGCTGGGTGTCGAGGAAGCAGTGGAACCCGGTGATCCGGCCGTCTGAGATCTCCAGCACCTGGACCGCCCACGGCGTGAAGCCGCCCTTCTCCGGGTCCGGCTTGTACTGCGCGAACCCGGGCAGGCCGTTGACCTGCACCGGCACCAGCCGGGAGCCCGCGCAGGGCGCGCCGAGGGTGGTCATGAAGCCGGTGATGTCCCGCACGCCGGTCAGCCACAGGTCGAACGGCGGCATCGTCATGACCGCGTCCTCGTGCAGCAGGGCCGTCAGCGCCGTCATGTCGTAGCCCTCGAAGGCCGCCACATAGCGGTCCAGCAGCTTCTGCTGGTCCTCGTCCAGCGGGTCGGAGACGGTCGCGTCGGCGCCCGGCTCCTGCCGCTCGGCGAGGGTGGCGCGGGCCCGCTGGAGGGCGCTGTTGACCGACGCCACCGAGGTGTCCAGCAGCTCCGCGACCTCGCTGGCCTTCCACGCCAGGACCTCGCGCAGGATCAGCACGGCCCGCTGCTTGGCCGGCAGCTGCTGGAGCGCGGCCATGAAGGCGAGCCGGACGGACTCCTTGGCGACCGCCGCCTCCGCCGGGTCGTCGGTCGTGGGCAGCACGCGGGCGTCCGGCATGGGCTCCAGCCAGGTGTTGTCCGGTCGGGGAGTGAGGGCCGCCTGGGCGAGCGGGGTGGATTCGGTGAGGTCCATGGGCCGGGCGCGCTTGTTGCCCGCGGTCAGCATGTCCAGGCACACGTTGGTCGCGATGCGGTAGAGCCAGGAGCGCAGGCTGGAGCGGCCCTCGAACTTGTCGTAGCTGCGCCAGGCGCGGACCATCGTGTCCTGCACCGCGTCCTCCGCTTCGAAGGAGGAGCCGAGCATCCGGTAGCAGTACCCCGTCAGCTCCGTCCGGTGTGCCTCCAGCCTGGAGTCCAGATCCGTCGGTGTCGCCGTGCCGTTCGCCATCCCACCCACCCCTGTGGAAGTTCTGTTCACGCGCCTTCGCGCCCCAGCACTTCGGAAGCTACCGCAGCCCACTGACAACGGCCCCCCGAGCACACAAACGCGCAGGTCGGAGGCGGTGATCCAGAACCGCCGCAGCCACTTCGCGCGAGCCGCCTCACACGAGCTGCTTCACCGACATCAGCAGATGCCGGTGCGCCCCGGCGGCGTCCCCCCGCTCGTCCACGGCGTGCAGCAGCGCCCGCTGCCCCGCCCCCAGCAGCTCCAGCCGGACCCGCGGGCTCTCGAAGGACGTCAGCGCGTCCAGCAGGTAGGCCGGGTTGAACGCCACCGGCACCTCCTCGGCGCCGCTCAGCGTGGCCGGCAGCCGCTGGGCCGCCACGTCGTCCCCGTAGCCCGCGCGCAGCAGCACGGAGCCGTCGGCCGAGAAGTCCAGCCGTACCGGACTGTTCGCCTCGGCCACCACCGCGACCCGCCGCACGGCCTCCGCGAGCCCCTCGCGTTCCACCTCGGCGACCGCGGCCCCGCTCATGTCGAACAGCGACTTGTACGCGGGCAGCCGCCCGTCCAGCAGCCGCAGCGCGGTCCGCGTCCGCCCGCCCTCGAACCCGATGAGACCGCCGCCCCCGCCCGGCTCCCACCCGATCACCACGTCCCCACTGCGCTCCGGCGACCGCGCGAGGTCCAGCAGCCGCCGCGCGGGCAGCAGCGCCTCCACGACCCCGTCGGTGGCCGCCGCCCCCGGCTGCCACTCCAGCCGCCGCACGGCATACCGGTAGCGGTCCGAGGCGGCGAGGGTCATCTCCCCGCCCTCCAGGCGCAGTTGGACGCCCGTCAGCAGCGGCAGCGTCTCGTCGCGCCCGGCCGCGACCGCGACCTGGGCGACGGCGGTCGCGAACGCGCCGGCGTCCACCGTGCCGTACGGCGCGGGCGGCGCCGGCAGGGCCGGGTACTCGGCGAGCGGCAGCGTCGACAGCCCGAAGCGCGTGCCGTCCGCCTCCACCGCGAACCGCGACGCCTCCAGCGCGCAGCTCACCGGCCCCTCCGGCAGCACCCGGCAGACGTCGAGCAGCCGCCGCCCGAGGACGAGCACCCGCCCGGGCGCCAAGGCCTCCGCCTCGGCCTCCACCCGTACCGCCGCCTCGAAGTCGAACCCCGTCACGGCCAGCCGCCCCGCGTCCGCCTCCAGCAGCAGCCCGCCCAGCACCGGCACCGGCGTCCGCGCGGGCAGCGCCCGCACCGCCCGTCCCACGGCCTCGGCGAACGCCGTGCGGTCGATGCGGAACTCCATGAAAATCCCCCTGGTCGAATCCGGTGGTCAGCGGACGCGGACGTTATCCGCACCCACTGACAACCGGCCCCGAGCAGGGGGAATGCTCCGCCCTCAGGCTCACATGGCCCGGGCCTCAGGCGGCCGTGGCGAGCCTCCGCTGGATCCGCGCCGCCCGCGTCCCGAAGACCGTGATCGTCACGACGCCGAGCACGGCGAGCAGTCCGACGCCGACCGTCCCGGCCCAGCCGCCCGCGTGGAAGGCGACGGCCCCGACGGTGCTGCCGGCGCTGGAGCCGACGTAGTACGCGGACTGGTACAGCGCCGAGGCCTGGGCGCGGCCGGACGCGGCCGTCTTGCTGACCGCCGAGGAGGCCACCGCGTGCCCCGCGAAGAAACCGCCGGTGATGAGGACCAGCCCGAGCAGCACCACCGGCAGGGACCCGGCCAGGGACAGCAGCAGGCCCGCGGCGGTCGTACCGCCCGCCGCGTACAGCGCGCCCCGGCGGCCCAGCCGGCCCACCAGGCGTCCGGCCGTGGACGCCGACACCGTGCCGACGAGGTACACGAGGAAGACCGAGCCGATGATGCCCTGCGGCAGCGAGAACGGGGCCTCGGTCAGCCGGTAGCCGATGACCGTGTACACGCCGCCGAACACCGTCATGAACAGCGCGCCGATCGCGTACAACCGGCACAGCAGCGGGTTGGACAGGTGGTCACGGACCGTCCTGGCCAGCACGCGCGGCCGCAGCGAGCCGGCCTTGAAGTTCTTCGGGGCGGGGAGCAGCAGCCGGAAGGCCACCGCACACGCCACCGCGAGCGCGCCGATCACCCCGACGGCGACCCGCCAGCCCCACTCCTGCGCGACCCAGCCGGTGATGACCCGGCCGCTCATCCCGCCGACGCTGTTGCCCGCGACGAACAGCCCGATCGCGGTGACCAGCGCCTTCGGGCTGACCTCCTCCGCGAGATACGCGGTCGCCGACGCCGGCAGCCCGGCCAGGGCCGCGCCCTGGAGCGCCCGCAGCGCGACCAGGACACCCAGCGAGGGGGCGAGGGGCACAAGCAGCCCGACGGTCACCGCCACGGCCAGCGAGGCCGTCATGACCGTACGCCGTCCGAAGCGCTCCGACAGGGCGCTCATCGGCAGCACGAACAGCGCCAGCCCGCCCGTCGCGGCGGCCACCGTCCAGCTCGCGTCGCTCGCCGCCACCCCGAACTCGCCGGAGATCAGCGGGAGCAGCGCCTGCGTGGAGTACAGCAGCGCGAAGGTCGCGACACCCGCGAGGAAGAGGGCGAGGCTCATCCGGCGGTAGCCGGGCCCGCCCGGGGACATACGTGAGTCGACGGCAGGGACAGAGGCTTCGGCGCCCACGGTGGTGGACGCCCCGGTACTGGCGGGAGACATGCCTCGAACGTACGGACGCCACCACTGATCCGTCCAATGCATGGAACGGTCATAATCGTTCCCATGGCGCATCAACTGAGTTCACAGCCCCGGCTGTCACCTTCCAGTGACGCAGAAGACATGGTGATGTTGCTGGCGCCACGCCTCGCGTACTTCGCCGGCGTCGCCCGCACCGAGCACGTCACCCGCGCCGCCCAGGAGATGAACGTCCCCCAGTCGACCCTCTCCCGGTCCATGGCCCGCCTGGAGCAGGACCTGGGCGTCGACCTCTTCGCCCGCCACGGCCGCACGGTCTCCCTCACCCCGGCCGGCCGCACCTTCCTCGCCTCCGTCGAGCGCGCCCTGGCCGAGATCGAGCGGGCCGCCGAGGAGGTGCGCGCCGACGCCGACCCCACCACCGGCAAGGTCGCCTTCGGCTTCCTGCACACCATGGGCGCCGAGACCGTCCCGGGCCTCCTCCAGGCCTTCCGCGCCGACCACCCGCGGGTCCGCTTCAGCCTCGTCCAGAACTACGGCGAGGCCATGCTCGAACGCCTCCGCGCGGGCGAACTCGACCTCTGCCTGACCTCCCCGGTCCCGGACGCCCCCGACCTGGTGGCCCGCCGCCTGGACGAGCAGAAACTGCGCCTGGTCGTCCCCGCCGACCACTCCCTCGCCGGCCGCCGCCGCATCCGCCTGGCCGAGGCGGCCGACGAAACCTTCGTCACCCTCGAACCCGGCTACGGCCTCCGCCGCATCACCGACGACCTCTGCAAGGAGGCCGGCTTCAAGCCCCGCATCGCCTTCGAGGGAGAGGAGGCGGAGACCTTGAGGGGCCTGGTGGCGGCGGGCCTGGGGGTGGCCCTTCTGCCCCCGCCGGCGGTCCCTCGCCCGGGAGTGGTGGAACTGACCGTCACGGCTCCCCGAGCGGCCCGCGAAATCGGCGTGGCCTGGCTGGAAGGCAGACCGGACACACCCCCGGTGGCGGCGTTCAAGAAGTTCTTGCTTTCAAGGAGGGGAAGTCTGTTGCCTTGATCGGGGGCGCGGGGAACTGCGCGAGCAACCACAGAAAACCCGCACCCCGAAAACCACAAGCACCTCAAACGGCGCTACCGCCTCGAAGGACAGAACCCCGCAGCCAACGGCATCCGCAACCCCAACGGCGGCGGCGCAGCGAACGCGTCCCGCACAGGCCGCGACACAGCCCGCCCGAACACGGCCCCCATCACAAAATCCTCGGCCAACGCCAGCACTTCATCCCGGTACTGCTGCAACCCGTGCCCGTCCGCATGCACTTCGAACCGGCACACATCCCGATTCGCCTTCTTCGCCCGCGCCGCCAGCCGGAACGACAACTCGGGATCCGTCCGCTCGTCGTTCGTGCCGTGCACGATCAGCACCTGCCGCCCGACCAGCTGCTTCACCGGCTCGGGCGGCGCCGCCACATCCTCCTCCGGCAGCCAAGGCGCCAGCGCCAGCACGGAGTTCACGGCCTCGTGCCCGCCCGCGTGCAGCGCCGCCCGCCCGCCCATCCCGAGCCCGGCGAGGCAGACGGGGACGTCCCCGTAACGCCGTACGACCTCGTCGGCCGCCCACGCCGCGTCCCGCGCGAGATTCGCCTCGCTGCCGTTCCAGCCGCGGCAGCGGTAGTGCACCACGTGCACGGCGAGCCCCTCGCCCCGGCCCGCCCGGGCCAGCCGGCGTCCCAGGCCCCGCACGGAGGCGGTCGCCAGCAGGGGCGAGGGTCTGCGACCGGAGACCTCGTCACCGCCGGGGAGCAGCAGCACCACGCCGCTCACCGCCGTCGGATCCGGTCCGAGTGCCCTGCCCAGCCGGGCCCTGCGAACCGGCGTCGCTTGGTGTGCCATGACAGAACAGTGTCAGAAGCGCGGGTGTACTCAACCCGTCCTCGGGGTCACCGTTACGTATCGACGGAAACGTCAAGCATTCGAGCACGCGCCCTCTACGCGCGTAGGAGTTAGAGTGCGGAAATGACGAGCCAGACCATCGCGAACACCCCGACACCGGACCAGATCCACCGGGCGCCCAAGGTTCTGCTGCACGATCACCTCGACGGCGGCCTGCGCCCCGCCACGATCGTCGAACTCGCCCGCGACAGCGGATACTCCCAGCTCCCGGAGACCGACCCGGAGAAGCTCGGCGTCTGGTTCCGCGAAGCCGCCGACTCCGGTTCCCTGGAGCGGTACCTGGAGACGTTCTCCCACACCGTCGGCGTCATGCAGACCCGCGACGCCCTGGTCCGGGTCGCCGCCGAGTGCGCCGAGGACCTCGCCGAGGACGGTGTCGTCTACGCCGAGGTGCGCTACGCCCCCGAGCAGCACCTGGAGGGCGGGCTCAGTCTCGAAGAGGTCGTCGAGGCCGTCAACGAGGGCTTCCGGGAAGGGGAGCGGCGCGCCCGGGAGAAGGGCCTGCGCATCCGCGTCGGCGCCCTGCTCACCGCCATGCGGCACGCCGCCCGGGCCCTGGAGATCGCCGAACTCGCCAACCGCTACCGGGATCTCGGGGTCGTCGGCTTCGACATCGCGGGCGCGGAGGCCGGCTACCCGCCCACCCGGCACCTGGACGCCTTCGAGTACCTCAAGCGCGAGAACAACCACTTCACCATCCACGCCGGCGAGGCGTTCGGACTGCCGTCCATCTGGCAGGCGCTCCAGTGGTGCGGCGCCGACCGGCTGGGGCACGGGGTGCGGATCATCGACGACATCCAGGTCCACGAGGACGGCCGGGTCGAACTCGGGCGGCTCGCCTCGTACGTCCGGGACAAGCGCATCCCGCTGGAGCTGTGCCCGAGCTCCAACCTCCAGACCGGGGCGGCGTCCTCGTACGCCGAGCACCCCATCGGTCTGCTGCGCCGGCTGCACTTCCGGGCAACGGTCAACACGGACAACCGCCTGATGTCCCACACCAGCATGAGCCGGGAATTCGAGCACCTTGTCGAGGCGTTCGGCTACACGCTCGACGACATGCAGTGGTTCTCCGTCAATGCGATGAAATCAGCGTTCATTCCTTTCGATGAACGACTGGCCATGATCAATGACGTGATCAAGCCCGGTTATGCCGAGCTGAAATCCGAATGGCTGTTCCGTCAGACCGCCTCTACCAGCGGTTCTGTGACGTCGGAGGGTTGATCCGGGGGTAATTCGAGCATCGGGAATGCGGGCGGTGTTCACAATCCGTCCGCATTTCGATGTTTGCGGCGGACGGTGCCGCGTGACTACGGTCGCTGGACCGCTCACACACCCCGTCATCCCATTACGAGGACGCATTTCATGAAGCAGTCTGCTGCCAAGACCCTCGGTGTCGCCGCTCTCGGTGCCGCTTTCGCCGCTGCGGGTGCGGGCGCCGCCAACGCCGCCGCCCCGGCCCTTCCGGACACCGCCCGGACGCTGGAGAACGTCACCACGGCGCTCCCCGCGGAGCAGCTCTCCCAGACGCTGCCGGGCTCGGGCGAGGCGCTGGGCCAGGGGCAGACGGCGACCAGTGCCGGTCTGGCCGCCGCCCAGCCGGTCGCCGAGCAGCTGCTCGCCGAGGGCCCGACCGGCCCGGCCGCCAAGCTGCTCGGCGGGCTCCCGGTGCAGAGCCTGCCCACGCACGGCCTGCCGGTGAACGGCGTTCCGGTCGGCTGACCCTCCCGCCGAGGCGGACACAAACACGCCGATGGGGCGCACCCCTGGAACCAGGGTGCGCCCCATCGGCGTTCCCGCATACGGCGTTACCAGGCCGTCTGCGCCTTGTTGCGCACCTTGTCCTCCGCGGGCAGCAGGATCCACAGCGCGATGTACAGCAGGAACTGCGGGCCGGGCAGCAGACAGGAGACCAGGAAGATCACCCGCATCGTCGTCGCGGAGGTGCCGAAGCGCTTGGCCAGCGCGGCGCACACTCCGCCGATCATGCGGCCGTGGGTGGGGCGGGCGAGGCGGGACATGTGCGGCTCCTTCAGCGTGGTGGGTGTGAGGCCTCTCGTCCGAGTACCCCATCTGCACTCCACGCTACGGAGACGAAGGGGGCAAAGCGTCGCTCCACGGGGCGATCCCGACCCTGGGAATCGTCGGGGTCCGACCCTGAGCCGGCTCCTCCGGGGCCAGGGGCGCGCGGAGCGGGGACGCGGTGGTGCGGCGGCGCAGCCAGGAGCGGCCGGCGGGAACCAGCGCGAGGTGCGCGAGGGCCACGCCCGCGGTGTTCAGGAACAGCGAGTCGACGTCGACGACCTGACCGGGGACGCCGGTCTGGAGCAGTTCGATGCCCAGCGACAACAGGGCGCCGGCCGCGACCGTGCGCAGCAGGGACGCCAGCGGCGAGACGAACAGCCTGCCGCTCGCCATCGGCAGCAGCACGCCCAGCGGCGCGAGCAGGGCCAGCTTCTCGCCGATGTGCCGGGCCGCCTCGGGCCAGCCCAGGGCGAGATCGGCCCGGACCCCGGCGAACGGCCGCAGGTTGGCGGGCATCACCCAGGGCACGTCCAGCGGCCGCAGCGTGAACCAGGCGATGAACGCGAGGTGTGCGACGAGGAGGACACCTCCTGTCACACGGATGCGGAACGCGGCGCTGCCGCCGATGGAGCCTTGACGCTGCACGCCCCCCTAGACGCGGCCTCCGGCGCGATCGGTTCCGGGATGCCCCCCGGTAGGCCTGTGAGGCATGCGCCACACAGGCCGGGCCGCCTCACTCCCCGGCCACGTCCTTGGACGGCGGTTCCTTGCTGCCCGGGCGGGCCCGTACCTCGTCGGTGCACTCGTAGCGGCGCGGGGGCCCGGCGCCGGGGCCGCCCAGGACCACGGAGCCGTCGCCCTCGGCGGCGGCCGAGTCGGAGAACGTGCAGACGATCTGGGCGAGGGCGTACGAGGTGAGGCCGTCCGGCGCCATGCTCAGCCGCAGCGCGTCCTCCGGGTCCCCGGGCCGGGGCCCGCCCACGGTGATGCCGCCGCGTACGTCCGTGCTGTAGCCGGCCTCCTTCTCGGCGGGCGACGGCGACTGCGCCAGCTGGTCCAGCAGGCCCTGCGCCACCAGCAGGCGCCGCTCGGAGTCGGCCGCGCCGTCCGGGACCCGCACGGTCCGGTCCACGGTCACCAGCGAGGACCCGCACAGCAGGAACACCTGCACCGGCAGCCCCCGGGCCGCCTGCGCCGACCCGTCCGGCTCGGCCAGCGAGCACCGCACCCGCGAGGGCGCCGGCCCGAAGTTCGTCGGCACCTCCGTGGCCCGGATGCCGCAGCCGGCCAGCAGGACGGCGAGCGCCGGCACGGCCAGCAGACGGGACACAGTCGCGAGACGTGCGGTCATCAGGCGT
This sequence comes from Streptomyces lomondensis, assembly GCF_014651035.1. Lineage (GTDB taxonomy): Bacteria > Actinomycetota > Actinomycetes > Streptomycetales > Streptomycetaceae > Streptomyces > Streptomyces lomondensis. The sequence continues at coordinate 371,471 of NZ_BMWC01000002.1, read as the reverse complement.
CCCCCTTCGAGTCCTCGCCCTTGTTCCGGTCGGTGTCCTTCTCCGGCTTCCGCTGCTCCTCGGCGGGCTGCTCCGCCGATGTGTCGCGCGGCAGCCGCAGGGTGAACACCGCGCCCGAGTCGGGCGAGTTGGCCGCGGTGATCTCGCCGCCGTGGATGTGGGCGTTCTCCAGGGCGATGGACAGGCCCAGGCCGCTGCCCTCGGAGCGCGGCCGGGAGGCGCTGGCCTTGTAGAAGCGGTCGAAGACGTGCGGCAGGACGTCCTCGGGGATGCCGGGCCCGTGGTCCCGCACCTCGATGACGACCGAGTCGTCCGCCTCCCGGACCGACACCCGCACCGGGGAGCCGCCGTGCTTGAGCGCGTTGCCGATGAGGTTGGCCAGGATGACGTCCAGGCGCCGCGGGTCGATCCGGGCGTGGATGCCGCGTTCGGCGTCCAGCTCGACCGCGTCCAGCCAGGCGCGGGCGTCGATGCACGCGGTGATCTGGTCGGCGATGTCGACGTCGTCCAGGACGAGCCGGGCGGTGCCCGCGTCGAAGCGGGTGACCTCCATCAGGTTCTCGACCAGGTCGTTCAGCCGCCGCGTCTCGCTGACCACCAGCCGGACGGCCGGCTCGATCATCGGGTCCATGCTGCCGGTCTCCGCCTCCAGCTCCTCCTCCAGCACCTCCGTCACGGCGGTGATGGCGGTGAGCGGCGTCCGCAGCTCATGGCTCATGTCCGCGACGAACCGCCGGGACGCCTCGTCCCGCGCGGCCATGTCGGCGACCCGTTTCTCCAGCGCCTCGGCCGCGTTGTTGAACGTCCGCGACAGATCGGCGAGTTCATCGGTCCCGGACACCCGCAGCCGGGTGTCCAGCTTGCCCTCCCCGAGCCGCCGCGCCGCCGCCCCGAGCCGCTGCACCGGCTTCAGCACCGTCGTCGCCGCGGCCTGCGCGAGGAGCGCCGAGCCGATCAGCGCGAGTCCCGTGGCGATGCCCAGCGACCAGGCCAGCGAGTTGAGGTCCTTCGCCTCCGGCTCCAGCGACTTGAGCATGTAACCGGTCGGGCCGCCGCCGATCACGCGCGTGCCGGCCACGAGATACGGGGTGTCGTCGTCGATGACCCGCTGCCAGTACAGGTGGTGCGGATGCTTGTCGGCCCCGTCGACCCTCTGCGTCTTGTTCACCGCCGTGCGCAGCGAGACCGGCACGTCCCGCAGCGAGAAACCGCTCAGCCCGCCGGAGCTGCCGTAGACGGTCCTGCCGTCGGGGTCGCGGGCGACCAGCAGCACGCTGAAGCGCTGGTCGCTGCCCGCCATCTGGCCCGCGGTGTGCTGCAGCTCGTCCTGCGTCGGATGCTCGGGCAGCGCGCCCGCCCGGTTCTGCATCTCCTGCTGGAAGTCGCGCAGCACGGCGTCCTGGGTGCGGGTGAGCACCGCCTCCCGGTTGAGCCAGTAGGCGATGCCGGACGCGGACACGGCGGCCGTCAGGGCCACCAGGCCGAAGACGACGACCAGCCTCAGCCGCAGGCTCGTGAAGCGCAGCCGCGACAGAACTCCCTTGCGCGCCGCGGTCCAGCCGCGGTCCCCCCCTTGGTGGTGCCGCTGGGTCACTGAGGCGGATCCAGCCGGTAGCCGACACCGCGCACGGTACGGATCAGCGTCGGGGACGACGGCACGTCCTCGACCTTGGCGCGCAGCCGCTGGACACAGGCGTCCACGAGCCGCGAGTCGCCCAGGTAGTCGTGCTCCCACACCAGCCGCAGCAGCTGCTGGCGGGACAGCGCCTGCCCCGGCCGCCGGCTCAGCTCCAGCAGCAGCCGCAGCTCGGTCGGCGTGAGCTGGAGGTCCTCGCCGTTCTTCGTCACGGTCATCGCCGAGCGGTCGATGACGAGGCTGCCGAACGTCGCCGCGTCGTTGGACTCCCGCTCGCCGCGCCGCAGCACGGCCCGGATCCGGGCGTCCAGCACCCGCCCCTGCACCGGCTTGACGACATAGTCGTCGGCGCCGGACTCCAGCCCGACCACGACGTCGATGTCGTCGCTGCGCGCGGTGAGCAGGATGATCGGCAACTGGTCGGTGCGCCGGATGCGCCGGCACACCTCGAACCCGTCGATGCCGGGCAGCATCACGTCCAGCACGATCAGATCCGGGCGCTGCTCGCGCAGCAGCTTCAGACCGTCCTCACCGCTGGCAGCGGTCGCCACGCGGTGACCCTGGCGCGTCAGAGAGAGCTCCAGGGCCGTCCGGATGGCGTCGTCGTCCTCGATCAGCAACAGGGAAGGCACGGGCTCATTCTGGCCCATGGAGGGGTCGGGGTTCGACCGGTGGGGCCGAGACGGTCGGCGCCGGTACCTCCGACCCCTGTGGACGACGTGTGCTCGTCCTGTGGCCGACCCCTGTGACAGGTCTGTGACAGTCGGCGGACACGGCCATGAAAGTGCCGCGGCAAGCTTTTCGGCACAGGCAAGGAAGCCCGCCCGACCGGCGGGCCGCACACCGGTAAGTCCACGACGGGGGGCGCGAGATGAACACGCTGCACGGCACCAGCTCCAGCGCAGTGATCACGCGTCTGCACGACGTGCACCGGGGTTCCGAGAAGTCCGGTGCCGTGAGCGGGCGGGGGTGCGCTCGCGGCACCGGGCGTCAGCACACCGCGTTCATGACGGTGGTTGACGCGCACACGGGGGAGAGCAAGGGGGCGGCTCACGGGGGAGCCGCGTACAGGGAGGACTCGGGGGAGCGCCGCTCGCTGACGGAGGCGGAGTTCACCGCCTACGTCCAGGAGCGCCGCGCCTCCCTGTACGCCACCGCCTACCACCTCACCGGCGACCGCTTCGAGGCCGAGGACCTGCTGCAGAGCGCGCTGTTCTCGACCTACCGGGCGTGGGACCGGATCAGCGACAAGGCCGCGGTCGGCGGATACCTCCGCCGCACCATGACCAACCTGCACATCAGCGCCTGGCGGCGCCGCAAGCTCAACGAGTACCCGACCGAGGAACTGCCGGAGACGCCCGGCGACACGGACGCGATGCGCGGCACCGAGCTGCGCGCGGTCCTGTGGCAGGCGCTGGCCCGGCTGCCCGAACTCCAGCGCACCATGCTGGTCCTGCGCTACTACGAGGGCCGCACGGACCCGGAGATCGCGGAGATCCTCGACATCAGTGTCGGCACGGTGAAGTCCAGCATCTGGCGGTCGCTCCGCCGGCTGCGCGAGGACGAGGTCCTCAGCTTCGGCCGTGACGAGGAGGACGCCTTCGGCGAGCTCGTGGCCTGAAGGCTGGGGGAAGCACCACAAGGGGGCCCACGGGGGAACTGCGGAGGCGCTGGGGGGCGTCTCCTCAGGACGGTGGGGGAACACGGGGGAGCACGGGGAGCACAACAGCGGGGCTGGAGGGCCGGGGGGTCTGTCCAGTCCCGCTTCCTTGTGCCCGGCGGGGGAGGCGGTCAGGAGAGGCGCAGTCCCGCCAGAAGCCCTTCCCAGGACCTCAGGCCGCCGTGCGGAGGCTCGCGCACCGGCCCGCCGCGGCGGCCGCCAGCCGGCCCATCGCCTCGTCGCGGTCGCAGGCGTGCGCGCCCAGCGCGGTCTGGCGGGCGACGATCGAGCGCTCCTGCCGCATCAGGCGCCAGCCGCGGCGCAGCAGGAACGGCACCGACTTGCGGCCCTCCCGCAGATCCCGCAGGAAGCGGCGGCGGAAGGTCCGCACCGGTCCGCGGCTCAGGCACAGCGCGTCGGCGAGGACGCCGAGTTCCCGGCAGCGCCGGACGATGTCGGCGGCGAAGACGCCCTCCGCGACGAACAGCGGGGTCCGCCCGATCTCGATCGTCTCCTCGCCGGTACGGGCGCTGAGGGCGATGTCGTAGACGGGGACGCGCGCCCGGCCGGTGCGGCACAGGTCGGTGATCGCGGCGACGGCCAGGTCCGCGTCCCACGAGTCCGGATGGTCCCAGTCGATGTCGGAACTCCCCGCCACCAGGGGCAGCGTCGGGTCGTCGCCCTCCTTGTAGAAGTCGTCGAGCCGGAGCACCGGGAGGCCGGAGCGGGCCGCGAGAAGGGACTTGCCGGAGCCTGAGGGGCCGCAGAGCAGCACGACTCGCGTCGGTATGGGCAGTGGGGAACTCACGGGACACCAGTGTGAGGCATCCATCGGGGGCCGTACGACCCCGCGGGTCGCCTTTGATGCGCGCGTCGCACCTCAACTACCCTCTGTGTTGAATCGGTTACCGAATGCATCAGAAGTGGCAGCGATGGCCCGACACGACTCTCCCAAGAAGCCGACCGCCCAGCGCGCCCTGGCCGTCCTCGCGACCGCAGGAGCGGCGCTGGGCGCGGGCACGGCGACGGCCGCGGCGGACGCCGAGTCGGTCCTGGGCCTGGTCAACACCCGGCCCACCTCCCTGGGCCGGATCGACCCCCAGTCCGGCCTCCAGGCCACCACCGGCACCCTCGGCTACGTCACCGGCCCGGTCGCGGGCCTCAAGCCCAACCCGCTCGCCGGCACGGGAGTCGACCCGCTCGACAACGGCGTCGGCACGAAACTCGCCGACTTCAAGCCGATGACGTCCCAGGCGCTGACGGGGCCGGTGGCGCAGGCCCAGTCGATCGCGAGCATTCCGGTGGTGGGACAGGCGGCCGGGCTGCTGTCGCAGCAGTAGGCGCGCACGCGGAGAAGCCCCGGCCCTCCCGGACGGAGGAGGGCCGGGGCTTCAGCTGTGGGGGCGCCTAGTAAGAGGAACCCGACGCGCCCAGCGAACCCGTGGGGTGCCAGACCGTCTTGGTCTCCAGGAACGCCGTCATGCGGTCGATGCCCGGGGTCTCCGCGTAATCCACAGGCTGTGGACGCAGGACGCGCTTGAGGTTGTCGGCCGCCGCGATCTCCAGCTCCTTCGCCAGGGCCTCGTCGGCGCCCGCGAGGTCGATCGCGTTGACGTCCTGGTGGGCGGCGAGCGGGGTGGCGATCTCCGCCGTGCGGCCCGACAGGACGTTGACCACGCCGCCGGGGACGTCCGAGGTGGCCAGCACCTCGGCCAGGGACAGGGCGGGGAGCGGGGACCTCTCGCTCGCCACCACGACCGCCGTGTTGCCCGTCGCGATCACCGGGGCGAGCACCGACACCAGGCCCAGGAAGGACGACTCCTGGGGCGCCAGCACCGCGACCACGCCCGTCGGCTCGGGGGAGGACAGGTTGAAGAACGGGCCCGCCACCGGGTTCCCGCCGCCCACCACCTGGGCGATCTTGTCGGTCCAGCCCGCGTACCAGACCCAGCGGTCGATCGTCGCGTCCACGACCGCCGCCGCCTTGGACTTCGACAGGCCCTCCGCGTCGGCCACCTCGCGCGTGAACTGGTCGCGGCGGCCCTCCAGCATCTCGGCGACGCGGTAGAGCACCTGACCGCGGTTGTACGCCGTCGCCCCCGACCAGGCGCCGAACGCCTTGCGGGCGGCCACCACCGCGTCCCGGGCGTCCTTGCGTGAGGACAGGGGCGCGTTGGCCAGCCACTTGCCCTTGGAGTCGGTCACCTCGTACACCCGGCCGCTCTCGGAACGCGGGAACTTCCCGCCGACGTACAGCTTGTAGGTCTTCAGTACGGTGAGTCGCTCAGACATCGAGGTACGCCTCCAGGCCGTGGCGGCCGCCCTCGCGGCCGAAGCCCGACTCCTTGTAGCCGCCGAACGGCGAGGTCGGGTCGAACTTGTTGAACGTGTTGGACCAGACGACGCCCGCGCGGAGCTTGTTCGCGACCGCCAGGATGCGCGAGCCCTTCTCCGTCCAGACTCCGGCGGAGAGGCCGTACGGCGTGTTGTTCGCCTTGGCGACCGCCTCGTCCGGCGTGCGGAAGGTCAGGACCGACAGCACCGGGCCGAAGATCTCGTCCCGGGCGATCCGGTGTGCCTGGGTGACGTTCGTGAACAGCGTCGGGGCGAACCAGTAGCCGCTCTCCGGCAGTTCGCACGCCGGCGACCAGCGCTCGGCGCCCTCCGCCTCGCCCTGCTCCACGAGCGAGGTGATGCGGGTGAGCTGCTCCTCGGAGTTGATCGCGCCGATGTCCGTGTTCTTGTCCAGGGGGTCGCCCAGGCGCAGCGTGGAGAGCCTGCGCTTCAGGGACTCCAGCAGCTCGTCCTGGATCGACTCCTGCACCAGCAGACGGCTGCCCGCGCAGCAGACCTGGCCCTGGTTGAAGAAGATGCCGTTGACGATGCCCTCGACGGCCTGGTCGATGGGGGCGTCGTCGAAGACGATGTTGGCGCCCTTGCCGCCCAGCTCCAGCGTGACCTTCTTGCGGGTGCCCGCGACCGTGCGGGCGATCTCCTTGCCGACGGCGGTGGAGCCGGTGAAGGCCACCTTGTTCACGTCGGGGTGGGCGACCAGGGCGGCGCCCGTGTCGCCGTAGCCCGGGAGGATGTTGACGACGCCCTTCGGCAGGCCCGCCTGGCGGCAGATGTCCGCGAAGAACAGGGCGGAGAGGGGGGTCGTCTCGGCGGGCTTCAGGACGACCGTGTTGCCCGTCGCGAGTGCCGGGGCGATCTTCCACGCCAGCATGAGGAGGGGGAAGTTCCAGGGGATGACCTGGCCCGCCACGCCGAGCGGCCTCGGGTTCGCGCCGAACCCCGCGTGGTCGAGCTTGTCGGCCCAGCCCGCGTAGTAGAAGAAGTGCGCGGCGACCAGGGGCAGGTCGGCGTCGCGCGTCTCCTTGATCGGCTTGCCGTTGTCGAGGGTCTCCAGGACGGCCAGCTCACGGCTGCGCTCCTGGATGATCCGCGCGATGCGGAACAGGTACTTGGCGCGCTCCGAGCCGGGCAGCGCCGACCACTTCTCGAACGCCCGGCGCGCGGCCTTCACCGCCCGGTCGACGTCCTCCGAACCGGCCTGGGCGATCTCGGAGAGGACCTCCTCGGTGGACGGAGAGACGGTCTTGAAGACCTTGCCGTCCGCCGCCTCGACGAACTCACCGTCGATGAACAGGCCGTAGGAGGGCGCGATGTCGACGATCGAGCGCGACTCGGGGGCCGGAGCGTATGCGAATACCGATGCCATGGTGATCAGTCCACCGTCACGTAGTCGGGACCGGAGTAGCGGCCGGTGGCCAGCTTCTGGCGCTGCATCAGCAGGTCGTTCAGCAGCGAGGAGGCGCCGAAGCGGAACCAGTGGTTGTCCAGCCAGTCCTCGCCCGCCGTCTCGTTGACCAGGACGAGGAACTTGATGGCGTCCTTGGAGGAGCGGATACCGCCGGCCGGCTTCACACCGACCTGGATGCCGGTCTGCGCACGGAAGTCACGTACCGCCTCCAGCATGAGGAGCGTGTTCGCCGGGGTCGCGTTGACGGCGACCTTTCCGGTGGACGTCTTGATGAAGTCCGCGCCCGCCAGCATGCCGAGCCAGCTCGCGCGGCGGATGTTGTCGTACGTCGAGAGCTCGCCCGTCTCGAAGATGACCTTCAGGCGTGCGGAGGTCCCGCAGGCCTCCTTCACGGCGGTGATCTCGTCGTACACCTTCAAGTATCGACCCGAGAGGAACGCCCCCCGGTCGATGACCATGTCGATCTCGTCGGCACCGGCGGCGACGGCGTCGCGCACGTCGGCGAGCTTGACGTCGAGCGCGGCGCGGCCGGCCGGGAAGGCCGTGGCGACCGAGGCGACCTTGACGTCGGAGCCGGCGACGGCCTCCTTGGCCACGGCCACCATGTCGGGGTAGACGCAGACCGCGGCCGTACTGGGCGTCGTGCGGTCGGTCGGGTCGGGCTTGACCGCCTTCGCGCCGAGCGCCCGGACCTTGCCCGGGGTGTCCGCGCCTTCCAGCGTCGTCAGGTCGACCATCGAGATGGCGAGGTCGATGGCGTACGCCTTCGCCGTCGTCTTGATCGAACGGGTGCCGAGGGAGGCCGCACGCCCCTCGAGTCCGACCGCGTCGACGCCCGGGAGCCCGTGGAGGAAGCGGCGCAGCGCGCTGTCGGACGCGGTGACGTCCTTGAGGGGGTGAGCTGCGGTGAGTGCAGTACTGGGCATGGTCACCAGACGAGCATATCTACGCGCGTAGCGGCTGTACAGCCCTCCGAATGTCCAGGGCGGGGCACCCCCGGAGCCCGGGGCCGGGCGGGTCCGGCAGAATCGAGGCATGACGAGCCCCGAGTCCCAGTCGCCAGCGCCGCAGCCCTCGGAGCCCGGGACCGAGGACCGGGTGTACCGGTCGGTTCCGGCCATCGCCGGGGGTGTGCTGCTGCTCGCCATCACCGGGTGGCTCGGCATCGACGCCGTGGTGTCGGGCGAGGGGCGCACGCCGTGGCTGGCGCTCGCCGTGATGCTGCTCGTCGTGCCGCTGGTCGTCGCCTTCACGCTGCGGCCGGCCGTGTATGCGGGCGACGACCGGCTGCGGGTCCGCAACCCCTTCCGCGTCGTCGTCGTGCCCTGGGGGCGGATCGCCTCGCTGAAGTCCGCCTACTCGAACGAGGTCGTCACCGAGTCCGGCGCGAAGTACCAGCTGTGGGCCGTGCCCGTCTCGCTGCGCGCCCGCAAGAAGGCGGCGCGGCGTGAGATGCGGGCGACCGCGCAGGCGCGGCGGGAGATGGGGCGGGGGCGGGACGAGGGGCGTGGTCATGCGCTCGGGATGGGCGCGGGGCTGGGCCTCGGCGGAGGGCCTTCGTCCGACGGGCCCGTGCGGGCGGAGACCGATCGGATCATGGACGAGCTGCGCGGGCTGCACGAGGCGCGGCGCGAGGCGGAGTCGGCGCAGGGTGAGGTGACCGTGCGGTGGGCCTACGAGGTGATGGGGCCGGCGGTGGCCGGGGCGGTGCTGGTGCTGATTCTGGTTCTGGTGGGGTGACGGGGGTCCCTTCCGGGCGGCTCTGGGAAGCGGTGGCGGTCCGAGGCCGCCCGGAAGGGTTCCCCTGTCGTCTCAGATGCCCGCCGCCGTCGACAGGTCGCGCTTGATCGACTCCAGGAGGGCCGTCGCCTTCGCGCGGGCCTCGGGGAGGTCGGTGTGTGACGGGACCGGGATCACGACCTCCAGGTAGCACTTGAGCTTCGGCTCCGTGCCGCTCGGGCGGACGATCACCCGGGCGCCGTCGAGCGTGTAGCGCAGGCCGTCCGTGGGCGGGAGGTCGTCCGTGCCCTGGGTGAGGTCGTCGGTGCGGGTGATGGGCAGGCCGGCCAGTTCGGTCGGGGGCTGCTCGCGCAGGCGGCGCATCGCGGCGGCGATGAGGGAGAGATCCTGGACGCGCACCGAGAGCTGGTCCGTGGCGTGCAGGCCGTGTTCCACCGCCAGGTCGTCGAGCAGGTCGAGGAGGGTGCGGCCCTCCTCCTTCAGCTGCGAGGCCAGTTCCGTGATCAGGAGCGCTGCCGTGATGCCGTCCTTGTCGCGTACGCCGTCGGGGTCCACGCAGTAGCCGAGGGCTTCCTCGTAGCCGTAGCGCAGGCCCTCCACGCGGGCGATCCACTTGAAGCCGGTGAGCGTCTCGACGTGCGGGAGCCCCGCCTTCTCGGCGATACGGCCGAGCAGGGAGGAGGAGACGATCGACTCCGCGAAGGCGCCGGTCGCGCCGCGGCGGACCAGGTGGGCGGCGAGGAGGGCGCCGACCTCGTCACCGCGGAGCATGCGCCAGTCGGTGCCGTCCTGTACGGCAACGGCGCAGCGGTCCGCGTCCGGGTCGTTGGCGATGATCAGATCCGGGGCGGTCTCGCGGGCCTTGGCGAACGCCAGGTCCATCGCGCCGGGCTCCTCCGGGTTGGGGAACGCGACGGTCGGAAACTCCGGGTCGGGGTCTGCCTGCTCCGTGACCAGGGCCGGTTCCGGGAAGCCGGCGCGGGCGAAGGCGGCGAGGAGGACGTCCTTGCCGACGCCGTGCATCGCCGTGTACACCGTGCGGGCGGTGCGCGGGGAGTCCTTGGACAGGACGGCGTCCGTGCGGGCGAGGTAGGCGTCGAGGACGCTGTCGTCCAGGGTGTCCCAGCCTTCGGTGGGGCGCCGGACCGTGGTGAGGGACGGGACGGCGGCGATCTCCTGCGCGATGTCGACGTCCGCCGGGGGGACGATCTGGGAGCCGTCGCCGAGGTAGACCTTGTAGCCGTTGTCGCGGGGCGGGTTGTGGCTGGCGGTGACCTCCACGCCCGCGACCGCGCCGAGGTGCCTTATCGCGAAGGCGAGGACGGGGGTCGGGAGGGGGCGGGGGAGCACGGCCGCGCGGAGGCCGGCGCCGGTCATGACGGCGGCGGTGTCCTGGGCGAAGTCGTCTGACTTGTGGCGGGCGTCGTAGCCGATGACGACGAGGCCGTTCTCGTGGCCCTGCTTCTTGAGGTACGCGGCGAGGCCGGCGGCGGCGCGGATGACGACCGAGCGGTTCATGCGCATGGGGCCGGCGCCGAGTTCGCCGCGGAGGCCGGCGGTGCCGAACTGGAGGGTGCCGGAGAAGCGGGCGGCGAGTTCGGCGTGGTCCTGGGCGTCGATGAGGCGGGCGAGCTCGGTGCGGGTGTCCGGGTCGGGGTCCTCGGTGAGCCACGCCTGGGCCTGTGCGATGAGTTCGTCGTGCACGGTGTGGTGTCAGCCTCTCCGTTGTGGTGTGTGCGGGTGCCTGCGGCGGCCTGCGCGGGTGTGGTGGGGGGTGCGCGTAGCGCCTGACGCCGGGTGGTGGGTCGGGGCCGCGCCGGGGGGTGTCCGTCCTCGGAACGGCGCGATGGGGTTGCGTACCGACTAACCGTCCGTTGACGCGCCAACCGCTGCGGGCGGACACCCCCCGACACGTCCCCTTCTCGCCGTACGCGGGTGCAGGTGCACCTAGCTGCGGGCAATCGTGCCGCTAAGGGCGGCACGGGTGGGCGCAGCGGCACCCCGCTCCGCCGGGTTGCTTACAGGCGGTCCAGGACCTGAGCCAGCAGGGAACCCATGCGCGTCGCCGAATCGCGGCCCGCCTGGAGGACCTCTTCGTGGTTGAGGGGCTCCCCGGTCATGCCCGCGGCCAGGTTCGTCACCAGGGAGATGCCCAGAACCTCCGCGCCCGCCTCGCGCGCGGCGATCGCCTCCAGGACCGTCGACATGCCCACCAGGTCCGCGCCGATGACACGGGCCATGCGGATCTCGGCCGGCGTCTCGTAGTGCGGGCCGGGGAACTGGGCGTAGACGCCCTCCTCCAGCGTCGGGTCGACCTCCTTGCACAGGGCGCGCAGGCGCGGGGAGTAGAGGTCGGTGAGGTCGACGAAGTTGGCGCCGATGATGGGGGAGGTGGCGGTGAGGTTGATGTGGTCGCTGATCAGGACCGGCTGGCCGGGGCGCATGCCCTCGCGCAGGCCGCCGCAGCCGTTGGTGAGGACGATCGTCTTGCAGCCGGCTGACACGGCCGTGCGGACACCGTGGGCGACGGCGGCCACGCCGCGGCCCTCGTAGTAGTGCGTGCGGCCGAGGAAGACGAGGGCGCGCTTGTCGCCGATCCGGTACGAGCGGATCTTGCCTCCGTGGCCCTCGACTGCCGGCGGCGGGAAGCCGGGCAGCTCGGTGACCTGGAGCTCTGCCTCGGGGGCGCCGAGGGCGTCCACGGCCGGGGCCCAGCCGGAGCCCATCACGAGGGCGACGTCGTGGGTCTCGGCGCCGGTGAGTTCGCGCAGGCGGGCCGCGGCGGCGTCGGCGGCCGCGTGGGGGTCGCCCTGGATGTCGTCCGGAAGAAGAGATGCGTTCACGCCGACGAGGGTAGCCGGTGATGGCCTACGCGCGTAGATGGCGGAGCTCACGGGGTGGCGATCGTTGTCTTGTCGTTTCCGACGAAGAGGGCGTCAGCAGGGGCGTTTGCGGAGTTCCATCACGTAGTCGTGCGGAGCGCCGGCCGACTCGGCCGCGTCGGCGATCTCGCCCAGGTTGCGGGCGGAGGGCAGGCCGCCCTCGTACGCGTTCAGGGTGAAGGCCCAGCCGTTCTCTTCACCGTCCAGGGTGTGGACCCGCACGCGTGTCCGGCGGTAGATGTCGAGGCCCACGCCCTCCCAGCGGTCCAGCGACTCCTCGTCCATGGGGGCGATGTCGTACAGCGCGACGAAGACCTGGGACAGCGGGTCCTCCACGATCGTCGGCAGTGCGCCCTCCCAGCCCAGGTGCTCCCCGCCGAAGGTCAGTCGCCACCCGTTCAGCCAGCCGGTGGCGCGCAGCGGCGAGTGCGGGGCGCGGCGGGACATCAGCCGCGCGTCGAGGTTGCCGGCGTACGCGGCGTAGAGCGACATGGGGAGAGGGTACGGCAGGCGGCCCGGGCGTCACTGTCGTAACGGAGCCGCGTCGGGGGCGGGCCCCGGGGCGGTGGCATGTTGAGGCGTGCGGGACAATGGAGTACGTGACTCGGATCGTGATCATCGGTGGCGGACCCGGCGGATACGAAGCGGCGCTGGTGGCCGCGCAACTCGGTGCGGAGGTGACCGTCGTCGACTGCGACGGTCTGGGCGGGGCGTCGGTGCTCACCGACTGCGTGCCGTCGAAGACCCTGATCGCCACGGCCGAGGTGATGACCACCTTCGACTCCTCGTACGAGGAGCTGGGCATCATCGTCGCCGACGACACCCCGCCCCTGGAGCAGAGCGCCCGGGTGGTCGGGGTCGACCTGGGGAAGGTCAACCGGCGTGTGAAGCGGCTCGCGCTCGCCCAGTCGCACGACATCACGGCCTCCGTGACGCGTGCCGGGGCGCGTGTCATGCGCGGGCGCGGGCGGCTGGAGGGCATGCAGGCGCTCGACGGGTCGCGCAAGGTCGTGGTGCGCGCCGCCGACGGGAGTGAAGAGACTCTGACGGCGGATGCCGTGCTCATCGCCACCGGTGGGCATCCCCGCGAGCTGCCCGACGCCCAGCCCGACGGCGAGCGGATCCTGAACTGGACCCAGGTCTACGACCTCGACGAGCTCCCCGAGGAGCTGATCGTGGTCGGGTCGGGTGTGACCGGTGCCGAGTTCGCCGGTGCCTATCAGGCGCTGGGGTCGAAGGTGACGCTCGTGTCGTCGCGGGACCGGGTGCTGCCCGGTGAGGACCCGGACGCGGCCGCCGTGCTGGAGGAGGTCTTCCGGCGGCGCGGAATGAACGTCATGGGGCGTACCCGGGCGCAGTCCGCCAAGCGGGTCGGGGACCGGGTCGAGGTGACCCTCTCCGACGGGCGGGTCATCACCGGGTCCCACTGCCTCATGGCCGTCGGTGCCGTTCCGAACAGCTCGGGCATGGGGCTGGAGGAGGCCGGGGTCCGGCTGCGCGAGTCCGGTCACATCTGGACCGACAAGGTGTCGCGCACGACCGCTCCGGGCGTGTACGCGGCCGGTGACGTGACCGGTGTCTTCGCGCTGGCGTCCGTGGCCGCCATGCAGGGACGTATCGCCATGTACCACTTCCTGGGCGATGCCGTGGCCCCGCTGAACCTGAAGACCGTCTCGTCGAACGTCTTCACCGACCCGGAGATCGCCACCGTCGGCTACACCCAGGCCGACGTCGACGCCGGGAAGATCGACGCCCGGGTCGTGAAGCTGCCGCTGCTGCGCAACCCGCGCGCCAAGATGCAGGGCATCCGCGACGGCTTCGTCAAGATCTTCTGCCGGCCGGGGACGGGCATCGTGGTCGGCGGCGTGGTCGTGGCGCCGCGTGCCTCGGAACTGATCCACCCCATCTCGATCGCGGTCGACAACAATCTGACAGTCGAACAGATCGCGAACGCCTTCACCGTCTACCCCTCCCTGTCGGGCTCGATCGCGGAGGTGGCACGGCAGTTGCACACCCGCAAGATGAACGGCGACGGCTGAGGCCGAATCCGACTCCTCGCTGGTCACGGGTAGTGTTCGACCATTCGTACGGCATAGGCGGCCGGACTAGGCCCTATACCACTTCCCGCTGCTCCGTGCGAACATCTTCTGCTATTCAGCGCAAACTGCTGAAAGCAGACGGTCGCTGGCGTTACTGTCAGTTTCGTGTTCGCTGCAGAACGTCGCCAATTGATCCTCGAAATGGTGCGAGCGAACGGGGCCGTGTCGCTCCGTGAGCTCGCCCGCGTCGTCCAGACCTCCGAAGTGACCGTACGGCGGGACGTGCGCGCGCTGGAGGCAGAAGGACTCCTCGACCGCCGGCACGGCGGTGCGGTACTGCCGGGCGGTTTCACGCGGGAGTCCGGCTTTCCGCAGAAGTCTCATCTCGCGACCGCCGAGAAGACCGCCATCGCCGACCTCGCCGCGAATCTCGTGGAAGAGGGAGAGGCGATCGTGGTCGGGGCGGGTACGACGACCCAGGAGCTGGCGCGCCGGCTCGCCCGGGTGCCCGGGCTGACCGTCGTCACCAACTCGTTGCTGGTGGCGCAGGCTCTGGCCCACGCCAACCGGGTCGAGGTCGTGATGACCGGCGGTACGCTCCGCGGTTCGAACTACGCCCTCGTCGGTAGCGGTGCCGAGCAGTCCCTGCACGGGCTGCGGGTGTCGCGGGCCTTCCTCTCCGGGAGCGGGCTGACCGCCGAGCGGGGGCTGTCCACGTCCAACATGCTGTCGGCTTCGGTCGACCGGGCGTTGGTGCAGGCGGCCTCGGAGGTGGTGGTCCTCGCGGACCACACCAAGCTCGGGACGGACACGATGTTCCAGACCGTGCCGACGGATCTCATCACGCGCCTCGTGACGGACGAGCCGCCCGCGCACGACGACCGTGCGGCCACGGAGCTTCAGGCGCTTGCCGACCAGGGTGTGCAGATCGCCGTGGCCGGGGGGCCGGGGGGTTCTTCGGCGGGGGTGGGGGGCCCGGGGGGTGACTCCGTCCCGGCGCGCCAGCAGCGCCGGGATGTGCCGTTGCCCGGGCCTCGGCGTCAGGTGCCCGGGGCCGGGGGTGGGTTGCGGTCCGCCACGATGCTGGGGGAGCAGAGTCCTGGGGCGGAGCGGGCGCGGGTGGCGGATCTGCGGCGGCGTTGACTGCCGACGGTTGTTTGACCACCGACGGTTGTCGACTGCCGACGGGGTTGAGTCGCTGCGGGTTGCCAGGTGCTCGGCGTCGGTGCCGGGGCCGGGTGGGTCCGCTGCCCGGCGGTGCGGGGTGCCGCTGCGCCCACCCGTGCCGCCCTTAGCGGCACGATTGCCCGCAGCTGAGCGGACTCGGCGCGGCCCCGACCCGGGGCCGCGCCGTAGGCGTTCGTCCGTCGAGCCTCAGTCCTTGATCTCGCAGATTGCCGCGCCCGACGTCACCGACGCGCCGATCTCCGCGCTCAGGCCCTTGATCGTGCCGGACTTGTGGGCGTTGAGGGGCTGTTCCATCTTCATGGCCTCCAGGACGACGACCAGGTCGCCTTCCTTGACCTCCTGGCCCTCCTCGACCGCGATCTTGACGATGGTGCCCTGCATCGGGGAGGCGAGGGTGTCGCCGGAGGCGACGGGGCCGGACTTCTTCGCCGCGCGGCGCTTGGGCTTGGCTCCCGCCGCGAGGCCCGTACGGGCCAGGGACATGCCGAGGGAGGACGGCAGGGAGACTTCCAGGCGCTTGCCGCCGACCTCGACGACGACCGTCTCGCGACCCGGCTCCTCGTCCGCCTCGGCGGCGGCCGGCGCGGCGAACGGCTTGATCTCGTTGACGAACTCCGTCTCGATCCAGCGGGTGTGGACCGTGAACGGACCCTCCTGGCCGTGCACCTCAGGGGCGAACGCCGGGTCCTTCACCGCCGCGCGGTGGAACGGGATCGCCGTGGCCATGCCCTCGACCTGGAACTCCTCCAGGGCCCGGGCGGCCCGCTGGAGGGCCTCCTTGCGCGTGCGGCCGGTGACGATCAGCTTCGCCAGCAGCGAGTCCCACGCCGGGCCGATGACCGAGCCGGACTCCACGCCCGCGTCCAGCCGCACGCCCGGGCCGGACGGCGGGGCGAACGTCGTGACCGTGCCGGGCGCGGGCAGGAAGTTGCGGCCCGGGTCCTCGCCGTTGATGCGGAACTCGAAGGAGTGGCCGCGCAGCTCCGGGTCGCCGTAGCCCAGCTCCTCGCCGTCGGCGATGCGGAACATCTCCCGCACCAGGTCGATACCGGCGACCTCCTCGGTGACCGGGTGCTCCACCTGCAGACGGGTGTTGACCTCCAGGAAGGAGATCGTGCCGTCGAGGCCGACGAGGAACTCGACCGTGCCGGCGCCGACGTAGCCGGCCTCCTTCAGGATCGCCTTCGACGCGCGGTACAGCTCGGCGACCTGCGCCTCGGACAGGAAGGGCGCGGGCGCCTCCTCGACCAGCTTCTGGTGGCGGCGCTGGAGGGAGCAGTCACGGGTGGAGACCACGACCACGTTGCCGTGGCGGTCGGCCAGGCACTGCGTCTCCACGTGACGGGGCTTGTCCAGGTAGCGCTCGACGAAGCACTCGCCCCGGCCGAAGGCGGCGACGGCCTCACGGACCGCCGAGTCGTACAGCTCCGGCACCTCTTCCAGCGTGCGCGCGACCTTCAGACCGCGGCCGCCGCCGCCGAATGCCGCCTTGATCGCGATCGGCAGCCCGTGCTCCTCGGCGAACGCGACGACCTCGTCCGCGCCGGATACCGGGTCGGGCGTGCCCGCCACCAGCGGGGCGCCGGCGCGCTGCGCGATGTGCCGGGCGGCGACCTTGTCGCCCAGGTCGCGGATCGCCTGCGGCGGCGGGCCGATCCAGATCAGGCCCGCGTCCAGGACCGCCTGGGCGAACTCGGCGTTCTCGGAGAGGAAGCCGTAGCCGGGGTGGACGGCGTCCGCCCCCGACTCGCGCGCCGCCTTCAGTACCTTCTCGATGTCGAGGTAGCTCGTGCCCGGGGTGTCACCGCCCAGGGCGAACGCCTCATCCGCGGCGCGGACATGCAGAGCGTCCCGGTCCGGGTCGGCGTAGACGGCCACGCTCGCGATCCCGGCGTCCCGGCAGGCCCGGGCCACGCGGACAGCGATTTCGCCACGGTTGGCGATGAGCACCTTGCGCACGATTGAGGCTCCCTCCTTGAAACAAGCCGAGTTTAGGGACTGCCGACACGACACTTCGACCCGTCCCCAGTGGTGAGCTTGCCCACACGGAGCGTGATACGAGGCTCGCTCGACCCGCGAAATCCCTTGTCGCACCGCGGTACGCAGTACTCCTCCGGGAAACCCTAGCCGTCCCCTGTGGTCAAGGTCTCTGTCATCACGTGCTGCGGGCCACTCCGTTTCTTTGTGGAGTCCCTACGAATGGCCCAATGATTCTTTGCCCGCCACCGGACCCTTGCCCCCCGGTTTACCCGTTAGTAGCCTCGCGGTGTCTTCGGAGGGAAGAGGGTGGGCCCGGTGATACGCAGGCCGGTGGCGTGGGTCGTGGCGGTGGTGCTGTTCGCCGAGGCGTTCGGCATCGCGGGGCTCAACTGGTTCCTGGGGGTCGTCGTCGACCGGCAGGACATGTCCCTGGCCGGGCTCGATCCGCACATGATGTCGGTGTCGTCGAAGATCGGCGGGATCGCCTTCGGCTTCTACTACGCGCTGTGCGGCCTGGTCGCCCTGCTGGTGGCGCTGCGGGACCGGCCCCCGGCGGGCCTCGGGCGCGTGCTGCTGATCAGCGCGGCGGTCGTGCACGGCATCCTGGGCGCCTTCACCTGGGGGCTCGTCGGCTGGCCCGCGTTCCTGTTCATGGTGCTGGTGCTGGGCCTCATCGTGCTGCTGCTGATGACGTACGACCGTCCGGCCGAGCCCGCCGACGCCGCGCCCGCGGGCGGGAAGGGCGGCGACGGGTCCCCGGTCACTTCTCCGCCGGCTCCCACAACTCCGTGATCCCGACGCCCAGTTGGGCGAGGAGCCGCCGGACGAGGGGGAGGCTGATGCCGATCACGTTGCCGTGGTCGCCGTCGATGCCGTCGATGAACGGGGCCGAGCGGCCGTCCAGCGTGAACGCCCCGGCGACGTAGAGGGGTTCGCCGGAGGCGACGTAGGCGGCGATCTCCTCGTCGGTGGGGTCGCCGAAGTGGACGATGGTGGACGCCGTTGCGGAGACGTAGCGGCCGGTCAGCGTGTCGTAGATGCAGTGGCCCGTCTGGAGGGTCCCGGCCCGCCCGCGCATCGCCTTCCAGCGGGCGGTGGCCTCCTCGGCGTCCGCGGGCTTGCCGAGGGCCTGGCCGTCGAAGTCGAGCACCGAGTCGCAGCCGATCACGAGCGCGCCCTTGACCTCGGGCCGGGCCGCCACGACGGAGGCCTTCGCCTCGGCGAGGGCGAGGGCCAGCTCGGCGGGGGTGGGGGCGGTGACGGCGTCCTCGTCGACGCCGCTCACGATCACCTCGGGGGCGAGGCCGGCCTGGCGGAGCAGGCCGAGCCGGGCGGGGGACTGGGAGGCGAGGACGAGTCGCCTGCGGCGCTGAGCAGTCATGCCGTTCAGGTTAGTCACCCGAGCAAGACCCACTCACCTCACGCCGATCACGAGCATCGCCAGCACCATGGCCAGGGCCAGGAGAACGCTCAGCCGCCGCAGCATGTTCTGCGTATCACGCAGATCTTCGGGCGGTTCGTTCTCGGGGTCGGACCACAGCATGGCACCAGCGTGCGGCTTGGCCGGTGCGGGGCGCCTGAGTAGGGGTACTCATATTGGCGCCCCGCGTTTTTCCGCAGTGCGCGGTTCCCCGCGCCCCTGAGTAAGACAGCGCTAGGCCGGCCAGTAGGTGCGGCCCCATGCCGTCGGCCCCGGCTGGGGCAGGCGGTGGGTCGCGATGCGGGACGGGTCGGACCAGGAGTCGCGAGGGGTCGGCGCGCCGGGCGGCGTTGCCGCTGCCGCCGCGGCGCGGGCCCTGACCACCGCCAGGGCGGCGGCCAGCTCCTCCGGGGTCGGGTTGCCCCGTACGACCTTGATCGTCATGTGGGCTCCTGTTGGCTAGAGGGGGATGTTGCCGTGCTTCTTCGGAGGCAGGGATTCCCGCTTCGTCCGCAGTTGACGCAGACCGCGTACGACGTGGCGGCGGGTCTCGGACGGCATGATCACGGCGTCGATGTAGCCGCGCTCGGCCGCGACGTAGGGGTTGAGGAGGGCGTCCTCGTACTCCTGGATCAGCCGGGCCCGGACCGCCTCCAGGTCCTCCCCGGCGGCCTCGGCCTCGGCGAGGGTGCGGCGGTGCAGGATGTTGACCGCGCCCTGGGCGCCCATGACGGCGATCTGGGCGGTGGGCCAGGCGAGGTTGAGATCGGCGCCCAGGTGCTTGGAGCCCATGACGTCGTAGGCCCCGCCGAACGCCTTGCGCGTGATGACGGTGATGAGCGGGACGGTCGCCTCGGCGTAGGCGTAGATCAGCTTGGCGCCGCGGCGGATGATGCCGTCGTGCTCCTGGTCGACGCCGGGCAGGAAGCCGGGGACGTCGACGAAGGTGATGACCGGGACGTTGAAGGCGTCGCAGGTGCGCACGAAGCGGGCGGCCTTCTCGCTGGCCTTGATGTCCAGGCACCCGGCGAACTGCATCGGCTGGTTGGCGACGATGCCGACCGGGCGGCCCTCGACCCGGCCGAAGCCGGTGACGATGTTCGGCGCGTACAGCGGCTGCGTCTCGAAGAACTCGGCGTCGTCCAGGACGTGCTCGATCACCGTGTGCATGTCGTACGGCTGGTTCGCGCTGTCCGGGACGATCGCGTCCAGCTCGCGGTCCTCGTCGGTGACCTCCAGGTCGGCCTCCTCGGGGAAGACCGGCGGCTCGGAGAGGTTGTTGGACGGCAGGTACGACAGCAGCTGCTTGACGTACTCGATGGCGTCCTTCTCGTCGCCCGCCATGTGGTGGGCGACCCCGGAGGTCGCGTTGTGGGTCCGGGCGCCGCCCAGTTCCTCGAAGCCGACGTCCTCGCCGGTGACGGTCTTGATGACGTCCGGGCCGGTGATGAACATGTGCGAGGTCTGGTCGACCATGACCGTGAAGTCGGTGATGGCCGGGGAGTAGACGGCCCCGCCCGCGCACGGTCCGACGACCAGGCTGATCTGCGGAATCACGCCGGAGGCATGGGTGTTGCGGCGGAAGATCTCGCCGTAGGCGCCCAGGGAGGCCACACCCTCCTGGATGCGGGCGCCGCCGGAGTCGTTGATCCCGATGACCGGGCAGCCGGTCTTCAGGGCGAAGTCCATGACCTTGACGATCTTCTGCCCGTAGACCTCGCCCAGGGCGCCGCCGAAGACGGTGAAGTCCTGCGAGAACACGGCGACGGGGCGGCCGTCGACGGTGCCGTAGCCGGTGACGACGCCGTCGCCGTACGGCCGGTTCTTGTCGAGGCCGAAGTTGGTGGAGCGGTGCCGGGCGAACTCGTCCAGTTCGACGAAGGAGCCCTCGTCGAGCAGGAGATCGATCCGCTCACGGGCCGTCAGCTTGCCCTTGGCGTGCTGCTTCTCGACGGCGCGTGCGGAGCCGGCGTGCGTCGCTTCCTCGATGCGGCGCTTCAGATCCGCGAGCTTGCCCGCGGTCGTGTGAATGTCAGGCTGCTGCTGCTCTTCCGGCTCGGACATCGGGATGCGGCTCCCTGCCTGCTCAAAAGGGGGGACGGTTACTCATCCGTAGCGTAGTGGGGTGCCTCCGCATCGGCAGTGCGGCGTTTACCACACCTAGGGTGGCTTGCATGACGCCGCGAGATGCATCAGAGCCGAACGGTAGCCGTTGGTCGGACCTGGACCGTCCGCCCCTCAATGTCACCGCCCTGCGCCGGGGTCTGGTGCGGGAGGGCGGGCTGTGGTCGGAGGTGGAGGTGGTCCAGCGCACCGGCTCCACCAACTCCGACCTGGTGGCCCGGGCGGCCGAGGGCAGGGCCGCGGAGGGCGCGGTGCTCGTCGCGGAGGAGCAGACGGCCGGGCGGGGGCGCCTCGACCGCCAGTGGTCCGCCCCTCCCCGGTCGGGCCTGTTCTTCTCCGTGCTGCTCACGCCGGGCGAGGTGCCGGTGGCGCGGTGGGGGTGGCTGCCGCTGCTCACGGGGGTCGCGGTGGCGACGGGGTTGTCGCGGGCGGCGGGGGTCGACACGGCTCTGAAGTGGCCGAACGACCTGCTGGTCACGGTGGGGGGAGAGGAGCGCAAGGCCGGGGGGATCCTGGCCGAGCGGGCCGGTGACGACGGGGTCGTGATCGGCGTCGGGATCAATGTCTCGCTCAGGGCCGACGAGCTGCCCGTGCCGACGGCGGGGTCACTGGGGCTGGCCGGGGCGGTGAGCACGGACCGGGATCCGCTGCTGCGCGGGGTGCTGCGGTCTCTGGAGGAGTGGTACGGGAAGTGGCGTGCGGCCGGGGGCGACGCGGGGGCGTGTGGTTTGCACGAGGCGTATGCGGCGGGGTGCGCGACGCTCGGGCGGGTGGTGCGGGCGGAGTTGCCGGGGGATCGGGCGGTTGTGGGGGAGGCGGTGGCTGTGGACGGGGACGGGCGGTTGGTGCTGGCTACGGGGGAGGGGGTGCAGGAGCCTGTCGGCGCCGGGGACATTGTTCACTTGCGGCCTGCTTGAGCTCAGGCCGGGTGGGTCCGCAGCCCGGCGGAGCGGGGTGCCGCTTCTTTGGGAAGGGTGCCGCCCTTAGCGGCACGATTGCCCGCAGCTCAGTGGATCAACGGCCCGTGGCTGGGCGCCGGCCAGGTGTTTTCAGCCCGTCCGGCGATTGAGGACGAGGCCGTTCAGGCCGAAGCGGGGGTCTGGGGGCGGCAGCCCCCCAGAGGGCGTGGCACCAACGCCGAGTGCCAGGTCAACGCCGGGCACCTCACCCCCCGGCAGACCTAACGGAGTGAGCTGGCGCACACCTGCCGTAGAGTTGAGGCCGGTCGATACATGACCGTGACAGATCGGAAGGGCAGCACGCGTGACCGTCGACGACTCGGGTTCCGGCACGGACGCGCAGGGCGACCCCGGCGAGGATCCGCTCGCCCTGCGGCTGGAACAGCTCATCCTGGGCGCCGAGCGCCGCTACACCCCGTTCCAGGCGGCCCGCAGCGCCGGCGTCTCCATGGAACTGGCCTCCCGCTTCTGGCGGGCGATGGGCTTCGCCGACATCGGGCAGGCCAAGGCGCTCACGGAGGCGGACGTCCTCGCCCTGCGGCGCCTCGCCGGTCTCGTCGAGGCGGGCCTGCTGAGCGAGGCGATGGCCGTCCAGGTGGCCCGGTCCACCGGGCAGACCACCGCGCGGCTCGCCGAGTGGCAGATCGACTCGTTCCTGGAGGGGCTGACCGAGCCGCCCGAGCCGGGCATGACGCGCACCGAGGTGACGTACCCGATCGTCGAGCTGCTCCTGCCCGAGCTGGAGGAGTTCCTCGTCTACGTCTGGCGGCGGCAGCTCGCCGCCTCGGCCGGGCGGGTCGTGCAGGCCGCCGACGACGAGGAGATGGTCGACCGGCGGCTCGCGGTCGGCTTCGCGGACCTGGTCGGGTTCACGCGGCTGACCCGGCGGATGGAGGAGGAGGAGCTCGGCGAGCTGGTCGAGGCCTTCGAGACCACGGCCGCCGACCTGGTGGCCGCGAACGGCGGACGGCTGATCAAGACCCTCGGCGACGAGGTGCTCTACGCCGCCGACGACGCGGGCACGGCCGCCGAGATCGCCCTGCGGCTGATCGAGACCATGGCGCACGACGAGACGATGCCGGAGCTGCGCGTCGGCATGGCGTTCGGCACGGTGACCACCCGTATGGGTGATGTCTTCGGTACGACCGTGAACCTGGCCTCCCGGCTCACCTCGATAGCTCCGAAGGACGCCGTCCTGGTCGACACCGCTTTCGCCGAGGAGCTGATCCGCACGCAGGACGCCCCGGCCTCCGAGGCGGAGGCGGCCGAGGAGGCCGCGGCGGCGGAGAAGGAGGGCGAGGAGCCGCCGGTGTACCGGTTCGGGTTGCAGCCGATGTGGCAGCGACCGGTGCGTGGGCTGGGCGTCGTCGAGCCGTGGCTGCTCACGCGGCGGGACGTGCGGTCGTAACCCACCGGCGGGACGTGCGGTCGTAACCCGCGGCGCGAGCCGTTCGCAACCCACCGCGGCCGAGCCCTTCGTGACCCACCGCGGCCGAGCCGTGCTCAGTCGCGGTCGCCCGGCGTGTCCACGCACAGGCCGACGACCGGCACGCACAGGCCGGGGTCCTGCGGCTTCTGCGGATTCTTCGGCTCGTCGGGCTCGGGAGCCGGGGCGGGGGCGGTCCGGCTCGGCGGTGAGGTCGGGGCCGGGCGCGGGGTGTCCCCCGTGGGGGCCGGGGCCGGGACCTTCGTGGTGCCGGGGACGGTCGGGGCGCTGGGCGCGGCGGCCCGGGGCGTCCTGTCGGTTCCACGGGTGTCGGCGGTGGTCGCCGGGGTGCGGGAGGCCGCCGGTCCACGGGTGGCCGGAGACGGGGTGAGGCCGCCCAGGGCGGCGGGCGACGAGGGGCTCGCCTCGGGGGCGGCGGGGAAGGTCGCCGCGGTGTCGGTGGTGTCGTCGGTGCCGGTGGAGACCGGGTCCGGGCGGGGCTCGGCCTCGACGGTGCCGACGGTGTCGGCGCCCGGGCCGGAGGTCAGGCGTACGAGGCTCAGGGCGCCCGCGGCCAGGGCGAGGCCGCCGGCGGCGAGCAGGACCTTGCGGGGGCGGGGCTTGCGGTGCCGGCCGCGGACACGGGGGGCGAAGGGGCCGGGGTCCGCCGGGGCCGGCTCGTAGGGATCGGCCGGCTCCGGTCGGCGGAGTGCCGTGGCGGCCCCGGTGTCCCATTGAGGCTTCGCCGGTCTGTTCGTCGTCATCATGGTCCCTCCCGATGCGCACGCGCCCCCTGTGCGCCATGGCTGACGCACGTTATGCGCTGCCATGGGCGGTCGGGCCCGAGTTGGGGTGATGTCACCCGAACGGGTGGGCGGGTGGTGGTTGCGGGAACCGGGCGCGTCCGCTCTTTCGCGGCCGGGGTGCGGCTGCGATGATCGGAGCGGCGATGTTGTTAACCCGCGTTAACCGGAGGGTGTCATGAGCGAGGAACGGTTCGGGGAGTTCGTGCTGGTGCGGCGGCATGAGCAGGGGCATGTCGCGGAGCTCGTCCTCGACCGGCCCAAGGCCATGAACGCCGTGTCGACGGAGATGGCGCGGTCCGTCGCCGGGGCCTGTGCGGCGCTGGGGCAGGACCGGGACGTACGGGTGGTGGTGCTGACCTCGACGCATGAGCGGGCGTTCTGCGTCGGGGCCGACCTTAAGGAGCGGAACTCGTTCAGCGACGCGGATCTGCTGCGGCAGCGGCCGGTGACGCGGGGGGCGTACACCGGGGTGCTGGAGCTGCCCGTGCCGACGGTGGCGGCGGTGCACGGGTTCGCGCTGGGGGGCGGGTTCGAGCTGGCGCTCGCGTGCGATGTGATCGTGGCGGACCGTACGGCGGTGGTGGGGCTGCCGGAGGTGTCGGTGGGCGTGATCCCCGGGGGTGGCGGTACGCAGTTGCTGCCGCGGCGGGTGGGGGCAGCCCGGGCCGCTGAGCTGATCTTCTCGGCGCGGCGGGTGGAGGCCGTGGAGGCGGGGGAGTTGGGGCTCGTCGACCAGGTGGTGGAGGCCGGGCGGGACCGGGAGGAGGCGTTGGCGCTGGCGGCGCGGATCGCCGGGAACTCGCCGGTGGGGTTGCGGGCGGCGAAGCGGGCGTTGCGGTTGGGGCAGGGGCTGGATCTGCGGGCCGGGCTCGAGGTGGAGGACGCGGCGTGGCGGGCTGTGGCGTTCTCGGGGGACCGGGCGGAGGGGGTTGCGGCGTTCAATGAGAAGCGGAAGCCGGAGTGGCCGGGGGAGTGAGGGCTGAGCCCACCCGTGCCGCCCTTGGCGGCACGATTGCCCGCAGCTGAGTCGGTCCTCTGAATCCGTCCCCGTTCGCGTCTTAAACAGGTCAGTTTGGCTGGAAACTCCCTAGCCTGGAGTGATGGGTGAGGACAGACGGCTCGCGGCCGTCGTCGCGTTGGCTCAGGGGATGGCGGCCGCGCACGGGTCGCGTGAGGCGTGGCGGGCCGCGGCTGCCGGGGCGTGCCGGGCGCTGGGCGGGAGCTTTGCCGCGCTGTCGGTGTGGGAGCGGGAGCTCGGGCGGCTGAAGGTCCTTGTGAACGTCGGTGAGCTGGCCGAGGGGGAAGAGGAGTTCCCCGAGGACGAGGCCTACCCGGTGCACCAGTTCGCGGAGATCACCGAGTTCCTGCACGAGCAGTGGGCCGGCGGCGGGGAGCCGGACGCGTGGGTGGAGACCGCCGAGGGGCCCGCCGCCGGGCAGCCCGGGTACTGCCACCAGCGCGTCGCCGCCCTGCGCCGCCGGGGCCGCGGCTGCTGCGTGGTCGCGCCGATCGTGCTGCACGGCCGGGCCTGGGGCGAGCTGTACGTCGCCCGGCCGGCCGGCGAGCCCGTCTTCGAGCGGGCCGACGCCGACTTCGCCACCGTCCTGGCCTCCGTCGTGGCCGCCGGTATCGCCCAGACCGAGCGGCTGGAGGAGGCCCGCCGTCTCGCGTTCACCGACGCGCTGACGGGACTCGCCAACCGCCGTGCCGTGGACGTACGCCTGGAGCGGGCGATCGAGCGGCACCGCAGGGACGGCGCCGTCGTCAGTCTCGTCGTCTGCGATCTCAACGGGCTCAAGCGGGTCAACGACACCCATGGGCACGCCGTCGGCGACCGGCTCCTGGAGCGTTTCGGCTCGGTGCTGTCGCTGTGCGGGGCCATGCTGCCGGGGGCCCTGGCGGCCCGGCTCGGCGGGGACGAGTTCTGTCTGCTCGCGGTCGGGCCGCCCGCCGACCAGGTCGTGAAGGCGGCCGGCGAACTGTGCCGGCGGGCCGCCGAGTTGGAGCTGGGGGACGGCGTGGCCTGCGGCGTCGCGTCCACCGAGGATCCGATCGGGCCCGTGCGCTCGGCGCGCCGGCTGTTCCGGCTCGCCGACGCCGCCCAGTACCGGGCCAAGGCCGAGCGGGCCGCCCGGCCGGTGGTCGCCGGGCGGGCCGGGCCCGACGATCCCGTGGTGCGGCTCGCGGACGAGCCGTCCCAGGAGGCCGACGGCGAGCGGCGGCGGTTCCGCGGCCGGCACGCGCCCTGAAGTCGCCCGGGCGGTGTGACGCATCAGTAAGGGGTGAACCCCGCCCCCAGTGGTGACATCATCGAATTCACTGCGTACGCTCCTGAATATGGATATGCACACTGTGGTGGTGGGGACGTCAGGGGTGACCGCGTCCGACGTGCTCGCCGTGGCACGCGCCGGTGCCCGCGTCGAGCTCTCCGAGGAGGCCGTGGCCGCCCTCGCCGCGGCCCGCGAGATCGTGGACGCGCTGGCGGCCAAGCCGGACCCCGTGTACGGCGTGAGCACCGGCTTCGGGGCGCTGGCGACCCGGCACATCAGCCCGGACCTGCGCGCGCAGCTCCAGCGCAACATCGTCCGCTCGCACGCCGCCGGGATGGGCCCGCGGGTGGAGCGGGAGGTCGTCCGCGCCCTGATGTTCCTGCGGCTGAAGACCGTCTGCTCGGGGCACACCGGCGTCCGGCCCGAGGTCGCGCGGACCATGGCGGACCTCCTCAACGCCGGTATCACCCCGGTCGTGCACGAGTACGGCAGCCTCGGCTGCTCCGGCGACCTCGCGCCGCTGTCCCACTGCGCGCTGACGCTCATGGGGGAGGGGGACGCAGAGGGCCCCGACGGCGTCGTACGCCCGGCCGCCGAACTGCTCGCCGCGCACGGCATCCGGCCGGTCGAACTGCGCGAGAAGGAAGGCCTCGCCCTCCTCAACGGTACCGACGGCATGCTCGGCATGCTGGTCATGGCCCTGGCCGACCTGGAGACCCTGTACCGGTCCGCCGACGTCACGGCCGCCCTGTCGCTGGAGGCCCTGCTCGGCACCGACAAGGTTCTCGCACCCGAGCTGCACGCCATCCGGCCGCACCCGGGGCAGGCCGCCAGCGCCGCCAACATGCTGGCCGTGCTGAAGGGCTCGGGCCTGACCGGGCATCACCAGGACGACGCGCCGCGCGTGCAGGACGCCTACTCGGTGCGCTGCGCGCCGCAGGTCGCCGGGGCAGGGCGGGACACCATGGCCCACGCCCGGCTGGTCGCCGACCGCGAACTGGCCTCCGCGGTGGACAACCCGGTCGTGCTGCCCGACGGGCGTGTGGAGTCCAACGGCAACTTCCACGGGGCGCCGGTCGCCTACGTCCTGGACTTCCTCGCCATCGCCGCCGCCGACCTCGGCTCCATCGCCGAGCGGCGCACCGACCGGCTGCTCGACAAGAACCGCAGCCACGGCCTGCCGCCGTTCCTCGCCGACGACGCCGGTGTGGACTCGGGCCTGATGATCGCTCAGTACACGCAGGCCGCGCTGGTGAGCGAGCTGAAGCGGCTCGCCGTACCGGCGTCCGCCGACTCGATCCCGTCCTCCGCGATGCAGGAGGACCACGTCTCGATGGGCTGGTCGGCGGCGCGCAAGCTGCGCACGGCCGTCGACAACCTCACCCGGGTCCTGGCCGTCGAGCTGTACGCCGCCACGCGCGCGATCGAACTGCGCGAGGGGCTGACCCCGGCGCCCGCGACGCGGGCGGTCATCGACGCCCTGCGGGAAGCGGGAGTCCAGGGCCCGGGGCCCGACCGGTTCCTGGCGCCCGACCTGGCCGCGGCGGACGCGTTCGTGCGGGACGGGCGGCTGCTGGCCGCGGTGGAGTCGGTCACCGGGCCGCTCCAGTAGGACGACCGGCCGCTCCAGCAGGACGGCCGCCCGGACGGAAGGGGCTCTGCCGGTCGGCAGGGCCCCTCTCAAGTGCGGTCAGAAACCGAGCCGTTCCCGGCGGACCGAGTACACGACGAACCCGGCCCCCAGCGTCAGGCAGAAGGTCCCGCCGAGCACGTACGGCGTGCTGTCGAAGCTGCCGGTGTCGGCCAGCCGGGTGCCGGTGACGGAGGCGTCCGCGGTGGTGGCGGCGATCCGGGCCTGCTCCGTGACCTGCGGCGACGGGCTCGCCGCGACCGCGTCTCTCACCGGCGAGTCCGACGTCGCGTTGGCGGACGGGACGAACCACAGGGCGCCCAGCAGGGACGCCGCGGCGGTGGCGGTCAGCAACGGACGGCGAGCGGATGACACGGAATATCGATCCCCTTGTGGCGCTGGCGAATTGGCCGTGTGGGGCGATGTTAGTGAAAGGCGCGGGTCACGGGAAAGTCACGGGCGCTTCTGGCCTTACGCTCCCGCCATGAGCACTCCAGAGACATCACGTTTTGTACGGGTTCGGGTGGAACTTGTTCTCGAGGTCGAGGACGCCGACGCGGTCACGAAGTCCGCGCTGCGCCGTCTCGCCGACGACGCCGGGCTGCCCGAGGCGGAACGGGCCCACGCCGAGGGCGCTGTGACGGAAGACACCGCGGAGGCCCTCGCCTACCTCGTCGACCCGTTCGACCTGGTCAGCCAGGTGCCGGGGGTGGAGCTCCAGCAGGCCTCGTGGAGCAGCGAGCGGATCGAGTACGACCCCGATTCGCCGGATTGGGACCTGGACGAGGATGATGTCGTCGACGACGAGGACGGCGACCGCTGAGACTGCTGGGGAAATTGGTGCCCCGGGCGGCAACCGCCGTCCGGGGTCTTCGCGTCTCAGGGGGCGCACGACCGCAGTCGCGTCGTCCGGCACCGTCCGCCACGGACGTGGTGATCCCCACACCTGCGTCACCTGGGGAACCGGACGAACCGGTCGTAGCGTTGAAAGTTCTCGACGAGGACTCACGAGTCCTGACGGGGGCACTTGGATTTTCGACGGGAACATTCGGGGTTTTGGGGAAATCGGCAACGATGGAGAAGCGTGTGATGACGGTCAGTAAGCGGCGCAAGGGCCTGACGGTCGCGTCCGCACTGCTCGGCGGAGTGCTGGTGCTCTCGGCGTGTTCCGGCGGCGACGACAGCGCCGCGGGTGGCGACGGCGGCGACAGCTCCCAGTCGAAGGTCGACGAGGCGGCGGCCAAGAAGACCTCCGAGGCCCAGATCAAGATCACGCCGGAGGACGGCTCCGACAACGCCTCCATCAACAACTCCGCCGCCGTCACGGTGAGCAAGGGCACGCTCACGAGCGTGAAGATGACCACCTCCGACGGCACGGAGGTCAGCGGCCAGATATCCGCCGACAAGACCAGCTGGAAGCCCAGCACGCAGCTGGAGCGCTCCACCACCTACAAGCTGTCGGCGGAGGCGAAGGACTCCGACGGGCGCGTCGCCCACGAGAACGCCTCCTTCACCACGGTCTCCCCGGCCAACAGCTTCATCGGCAACTTCACCCCGGACGACGGCACCACCGTCGGTGTCGGCATGCCGGTCTCGATCAACTTCGACAAGGCGATCACCAACAAGGCGGCCGTCCAGAAGGGCATCACGGTCAGCACGACCAGCGGCCAGGAGGTCGCCTGCCACTGGTTCAACGCCAACCGCATGGACTGCCGGCCCGAGGACTACTGGAAGGAAGGCTCCACCGTCACGCTGAAGCTCGCGCTCGACGGTGTCGAGGGCGCCGAGGGCGTCTACGGCGTCCAGCAGAAGACGGTCACCTTCAAGATCGGCCGCAACCAGGTCTCGTACGTCGACGCGAAGACCAAGCAGATGAAGATCACGCAGGACGGCAAGACCGTCCGCACGATCCCGATCTCCGCCGGCTCGCCGGAGAACAAGACGTACCAGGGCATCATGGTGATGTCCGAGAAGTTCAAGGAGACGCGCATGAACGGCGCGACCGTGGGCTTCACGGACGACGACGGCAAGGGCGAGTACGACATCAAGGACGTGCCGCACGCCATCCGCCTCTCCAGCTCCGGCACGTTCATCCACGGCAACTACTGGGGCCCGAAGTCCATCTTCGGCAACGCGAACACGAGCCACGGCTGCGTCGGCCTCCAGGACGCCAAGGGCGCCGACGACCCGAACACGCCGGGCGCGTGGTTCTACAACAACTCGATGATCGGTGACGTGGTGGTCGTCGAGAACACCGGCGACAAGACCATCGCGCCGGACAACGGCCTCAACGGCTGGAACATGAGCTGGGCCGACTGGAAGGCCGGCTCGGAGCTCTGACGGTTCCTCAGCTCCCCGTAGGAAGACCGCCGCCCGCCCCGAAAGGGACGGGCGGCGGTCTCGTCTGCTCACCCGCCTCTCGTGTGCGGGCTCTTCGCACAACAGCCACATCACTGTCAAGGTGAACACGCGTGCGTAATCGTCCAACCCTGTAACGGAGTTCCGGCAGCCGTGTAACAGTCAGCCGACGGATTTCTTAGCCTCTTCTCATCTATTGAGCAGCTGATCACCCCTCGGCATACTGCGTATTCCGGGGGGTGTACGAGCATGCGTACGAGACCACCCCCGGCCGGGTGAACGGGGAATTCGCCCGGTACTTCTGCAAGGGGGAAACTTGCGCAGACAAGTGAAAAGGGCGTACGCGGCCACGGTCGCCACAGCGGCAGCCGTCGCCCTCGCAGCGGGTATGACCAGCCCGGCGTCGGCCAACGGCGAGCAGACCGCCGCCGCGTCCAAGCCGGCTTCGCTCACCGCCAAGCACCACATCACGCTGATCACCGGTGACCGGGTCGCCCTGGACGCCAAGGGCCGTGTCATCGGTCTGGAGCGGGCCAAGGGCCGTGAGGACATACCCGTCCAGGTCCGCAAGCTCGACGGCCACACCCTCGTGATCCCGGCCGACGCGGCCCGGCTGGTCGCCACCGGCAAGCTCGACCAGCGGCTCTTCGACGTCACCGAGCTCAACAAGTCCGCGACCCGCAAGGCCCAGAAGAAGGGCCTGAAGGTCATCGTCGGCTACCAGGGCAGCGCCGCGGCCGCCAAGGCCGACGTCCGCGACGCGGGCACGCTGAGCCACTCGCTCAAGTCCCTGAACGCGGACGCCGTGCAGGCGCCGCAGCAGGACACGCCCGAGCTGTGGGACGCGGTCACCAACGGCGACAAGACCGCCTCCGGTATCGCGCACGTCTGGCTCGACGGCGTCCGCAAGGCCAGCCTCGACAAGTCCGTCCCGCAGATCGGCGCCCCCAAGGCGTGGTCGGCCGGCTACGACGGCAAGGGCGTCAAGATCGCCGTCCTGGACACCGGTGTCGACGCCACCCACGACGACCTCAAGGGCCAGGTCGTCGGCGCCAAGAACTTCACCACCTCGCCCGACGCCACCGACAAGGTCGGCCACGGCACGCACGTCGCCTCCATCGCGGCCGGCACCGGCAAGAAGTCCGGCGGCAAGTACAAGGGCGTCGCGCCCGGCGCGAAGGTCCTCAACGGCAAGGTGCTCGACGACAGCGGATTCGGCAGCGACTCCGAGATCCTCGCCGGCATGGAGTGGGCCGCCGCCGAGGGCGCCGATGTCATCAACATGAGCCTGGGCGGCGGCGACACGCCCGCGATCGACCCGCTGGAAGCGGCGGTGAACAAGCTGTCCGAGGAGAAGGGCGTCCTGTTCGCCATCGCGGCCGGCAACGAGGGCGACTTCGGCGACCAGACCATCGGCTCCCCGGGCAGCGCCGCAGCGGCCCTGACCGTCGGCGCGGTCGACGACAAGGACGTGCTGGCGGACTTCTCCAGCCGCGGCCCCGGCATGGACGGCGCCCTCAAGCCCGACGTGACCGCGCCCGGCGTGGACATCACCGCGGCCTCCGCCCCCGGCAACCAGATAGCCGACGAGGTCGGCGAGAAGCCGGCCGGCTACATGACGATCTCCGGTACGTCGATGGCGACGCCGCATGTCGCGGGCGCGGCGGCGATCCTGAAGCAGCAGCACCCCGAGTGGAAGTACGCCGAGCTGAAGGGTGCCCTCACCGGCTCCACGAAGGGCGGCAAGTACACGCCGTTCCAGCAGGGTTCGGGCCGTATCCAGGTCGACAAGGCCATCACGCAGTCCGTGATCGCCGAGCCGTCGTCCG
Source organism: Streptomyces lomondensis (assembly GCF_014651035.1). Classification (GTDB taxonomy): domain Bacteria; phylum Actinomycetota; class Actinomycetes; order Streptomycetales; family Streptomycetaceae; genus Streptomyces; species Streptomyces lomondensis. The sequence continues at coordinate 339,761 of NZ_BMWC01000002.1, read as the reverse complement.
TGAGCTTCGGCATCCAGCAGTGGCCGCACACCGACGACAAGCCGGTCACCAAGGAGCTGACGTACCGCAACCTCGGTACGAAGGACGTCACGCTGAAGCTGGCGGCGACCGCCACCAACCCGAAGGGCCAGGCCGCCCCGGCCGGCTTCTTCAAGCTCGGGGCCACCTCGGTGACCGTCCCGGCCGGCGGCAAGGCCTCCGTCCCGTTCACGGTCGACACCAAGCTGGGCGGCACCGTCGACGGCGCCTACTCGTCGTACGTGACGGCGACGGGCGGCGGCCAGACGATCCGCACCGCCGCCGCGGTGCAGCGCGAGGTCGAGTCGTACGACGTCACGCTGAACGTCCTGGACCGTGACGGCAAGCCGGCGAAGAACTACAGCTCCGACCTGACCGGCATCGCGGGCCTGGGCAAGGGCAAGGGGGCCATGCCGTACGACGCGGACGGCACGGTCACCGCGCGGCTGCCCAAGGGCACCTACATCCTCAACACGCACGTCTACGCGGGCGACGACCCGGAGAAGTTCGAGGGCGTCGACTGGCTCGCGCAGCCCAAGCTGAACGTCACCAAGAACACGACGGTCACGCTGGACGCCCGCAAGGCCAAGGCGGTGGACATCACCGTCCCGGCCACGGGCACCAAGTCGGAGTTCGCCTCCGCCGACTACACCGTGGAGGCCGGTGACTCCAGCTACGGCTTCGGCTGGTGGCTGGACTCCTTCGCCGACATCCGCACCGCCCACGTCGGCCCGCAGATCACCGACGGTTCGGTGACCCAGCAGTGGGACGGCCACTGGAGCAAGGGCGACAAGGAGGAGTACAACACCGTCGCCGGCGGCCCGGTCAAGCAGCTCGCCACCGGTTTCACCAAGCACTACAAGGCCGGTGAGCTGGCCACGGTGAAGGTCGGCCTCGGTGCCGCGGCGAGCGGCAAGAAGGGCGCGATCAACGCGGTGGGCTGGATGCCGTGGAGCAACAGCGCCTCCTCGATCGGCATCCAGCAGACCCTGCCCGGCACCCGGACGCTGCACCTGTCCGCCCTGGGCGGTGTGGAGTGGCAGCTCGAGTTCGCCCAGTACGGCGGGGTGGACGCGGACGGCTTCCCGGTCGACGAGGCCGCCTACTCGATGGGCCAGCAGAAGTACGCGGCCGGCAAGAGCTACTCCAAGACCGTCAACACGGCCGTCTTCGGACCGCGGCTCAACGCCGACTTCGGCATCTTCCGCGAGGGCAACGAGATCTACGGTTCCCTGCCGCTGTTCGCCGACGGCAAGGGCAACGTGGGCTACTCGCAGTTCACGTCGGCGGCCACGACCCTGTACCGCAACGGCAAGAAGGTCGGCAGCAACGACGACCCGCTGTTCGGCGAGAAGCCGTTCACGGTCCCGGCCGGTGACGCCGAGTACAAGCTGACGACGTCGGTCAAGCGCAGCGTCAAGGTCGCGGCGGCCTCCACCCGCATCGACGCCAGCTGGACGTTCCGCTCGAAGAAGACCGCCGACCTCAAGCAGCTGCCCGCCTCCACGGCCCGCTTCAACGCGGCCACGGGTCTGGACAGCAAGGTCGCGGCCGGCAAGACGGTCAGCATCCCGGTCACCGTCGAGGGCGCGGCCAAGGGCAGCAACCTGAAGTCGCTGTCGGTGTACGTGTCGTACGACTACGGCAAGACCTGGAAGAAGCTCACCGTCACCAAGGGCAAGGTCAGCTTCAAGAACCCGGCGAAGGGGAAGGCCATCTCCTTCCACGCCAAGATCGCCGACAAGAAGGGCAACAAGTCGACGATCTCGATCTACAACGCGTACTACGGCAAGTGATCCGTAGCGCCCGTTAGCGAACCGCCCGCCGGAAGAGAAGCTTCCGGCGGGCGGTTCGTGCTTCTGTGGGCCCATGACGGCCCACACACTGCGTCGACTACGAGGTGCTGAAGGACGACCTCCTGGCACCGGTGTTCGCGGGGCTCGGCCCCGAGCGGACGAGGCGGGCCTGCCCACCGACGCGGAGTTCCGCTCGGCGTTCCTGGCGTACGTGGAGTGGGGGACCCGACTCGCCGTCCACTTCTCGAGCCCGGGCGCGAAGCCTCCGGCGGAGCAGGCGGTGCCCACGTGGACGTGGGGCGCGGCTCCGCCGTACCAGGGGTGAGCGGCGGGCGGCGGAGTCTGTCAGGCCGGCGGGGCGGATGACGCCCCGGTGCCCGAGCGCAGCGCGTCCGCCCCCCAGCTCGCCAGCAGCCGCAGGGCCTCCGCCGATGGGGAGTCCGGCTCCGCGTGGTACGTGATCAGGGACTGCTCGGCATCGTCGACCAGGCGGAACGTCTCGAAGGACAGGGTCAGGTCGCCGACCAGGGGGTGGCGCAGGCGTTTGACGCCGTAGCTCTTCTCCTTGACGTCGTGCGCGGCCCACAGCCGGCGGAACTCCTCGCTCTTCACGGAGAGTTCGCCCACCAGGGCGGACAGCTGCGGGTCGTCCGGATGGCAGCCCGCGTCCATGCGCAGATAGCCGACGATGTCGGAGGCCTTCCGGTCCCACTCGACGAACAGCTCGCGGTACTCGGGCCTGAGGAACACCAGCCGCGCCCAGTTGCGCTCCTGGGCCGGCAGCTCCGCCCAGTCGCCGAAGAGGGCCGCGGCCATCCGGTTCCAGGCCAGGACGTCCGAGCGGCGCCCGACGACGTACGCCGGGACGCTGTCGATCGAGTCCAGCAGATGCCGCAGCGCCGGCCGCACCTGTTGGCTGCGCGCCACCGACTTCTTCTTGTGCTGCTTCGGCTTCGCCAGGTGCATCAGATGCGCGTGCTCGGCGCCGGACAGCCGCAGGGCGCGCGCGATGGCGTCCAGCACCTCCGCCGAGACGTTGCGCCCGTTGCCCTGCTCCAGCCGTGTGTAGTACGCCACGGACACCCCGGCCAGCTGCGCCAGCTCCTCGCGGCGCAGTCCCGGCACGCGCCGCCGCCCGAAGTCGGGCAGCCCCACGTCCTCCGGCTTCAGCCGGGCCCGCCGGGTGCGCAGGAACTCGCTGAGCTCGGCACGCGGATCCAGGCCGCCACCGGCTGTCCGTGCGGGTTCGGGCTGTACGTCCATGCCCTCCAGTATTCACGGTCGTACGCACACGAGCCTGACCCCGCCAGTGGTACGCACGCTGTGCGTACGCAGAACCGTGGTCTGGGTGAGCGCCCGGACATCCCGCACGCTGGTGATCGTGCCCGGTCAGAACATCCCGAAGGCAGCCGGGCACGAAGACCCTGCTAGGAGAACCCCCGGCATGACCACTGTTGCTGCGTACGCCGCCCCCGCGCCCAAGGCTCCGCTGGAGCGCACCACCATCGAGCGCCGCCAGGTCGGCGAGTTCGACGTCCTGATCGACATCAAGTTCGCCGGCATCTGCCACTCCGACATCCACCAGGCCCGCGAGGGCTGGGGCGAGGCGATCTTCCCGATGGTCCCCGGCCACGAGATCGCCGGTGTCGTCTCCGAGGTCGGTCCGGGCGTCACGAAGTTCGCCGTCGGCGACCGCGTGGGCGTCGGCTGCATGGTCGACTCCTGCCGCGAGTGCGAGAACTGCAAGGCCGGCCGCGAGCAGTACTGCGTCCAGGGCAACGTCCCGACCTACAACGGCATCGGCAAGGACGGCGAGCCCACCTACGGCGGCTACTCGCAGAAGGTCGTCGTCGACGAGAACTTCGTCGTCCGCATCCCCGACGGCCTCTCCCTCGACGTCGCCGCGCCGCTGCTGTGCGCCGGCATCACCCTCTACTCGCCGCTCAGGCGCTTCGGCGCCGGCCCCGGCAAGAAGGTCGCGATCGTCGGCCTGGGCGGCCTCGGCCACATGGGCGTGAAGATCGCGCACGCGCTCGGCGCCGAGGTGACCGTGCTGTCGCAGTCCCTGCGCAAGCAGGAGGACGGCCTGAAGCTGGGCGCCGACCACTACTACGCCACCAGCGACCCGAAGACCTTCGAGGAGCTGGCCGGCACCTTCGACCTGATCGTCTCCACGGTCTCGGCCCCGCTGGACTTCGGCGCCTACCTGTCACTGCTGAAGACCGAGGGCACGCTGGCCAACGTCGGCGCCCCCGAGGAGCCGATCTCCCTCAACCTCTTCTCGGTGATCGGCGGCGGCAAGACCCTCGCCGGTTCCATGATCGGCGGCATCGCGGAGACCCAGGAGATGCTGGACTTCTGCGCCGAGCACGGCCTCGGCGCCGAGATCGAGCTGATCCGCGGCGACCAGATCAACGAGGCGTACGAGCGGGTGCTCGCCAGTGACGTGCGGTACCGGTTCGTGATCGACACGGCGACGATCTGATCCGTATCCCCGGTGAGGGCCCCGGCCGTGTGCCGGGGCCCTCGGCGTCGTCCGGGCGGCCACCGCCGGTACGGCCGTATCGTGGGTCGGGAGGGGAGGCCCACCATGACCGTGCAGCTGAACCACACCATCGTCGCCGCGCACGACAAGCGCGCCTCGGCCCGGTTCCTCGCCGACATCCTGGGGCTCGACGTGAGCCCGCCCTACGGACCGTTCCTCCCGGTCGAGATCTCCAACGGCGTGACGCTCGACTTCATGGACAGCCCCGGCGCCATCACGCCGCAGCACTACGCCTTCCTCGTCTCGGAGGAGGAGTTCGACGAGATCTTCGCCCGCATCCAGGAGGCCGGTCTGACGTACTGGGCGGACCCGTTCCACAGCCGTCCCGGCGAGATCAACCACAACGACGGCGGCCGCGGCGCGTACTTCGACGACCCCGACGGCCACCGCCTGGAGATCATCACGAGGCCGTACGGCAGCGGCGGCTGATCCCTCACGCCCCGCTCGTCGAACCTTCGTGCCCCCGGCTCGTCACACCTTCGCGCCGCTGCCCGTCATACCGGCGAAGGCGACATCACAAGGCGAAGAGCCGGGGAGCGAGTCATGACATCACCGATCCTGGTCACCGGCGGCACGGGCACCCTGGGCGGCCACGTCGTCCCCCTGCTGCGCGCGTCCGGCCACGAGGTGCGGATCCTCAGCCGGAGCCCGCGCCCGGCCGCGGACGGCATCGCGTACGTCACCGGCGACCTGCTGAAGGACGAGGGCGTGGCGGCCGCCGTCGAGGGCGCGGAGACCGTGCTGCACCTCGCGGGCGGCCCCAAGGGCGACGACGAGGCGACCCGCACCCTGGTGCGCGCCGCGTCCCGGGCCGGCGTACGGCACCTGGTCTACATCTCGGTCATCGGCGCGGACCGGGTCCCGCTGGCCTGGATGCGCACGAAGCTGGAGTCGGAGCGGGCCGTCGCGGAATCGGGCATCCCGTGGACGACCCTGCGCGCCGCCCAGTTCCACGACCTCACGCTGACCATGGTCGAGAAGCTGGCGAAGCTGCCGGTGTTCCCGGTCCCCGGCGGTCTCCGGCTCCAGCCGGTGGACTCCCGCGAGGTCGCGGCCCGCCTCGCGGAGCTGGCCCTCGGCGCCCCGGCCGGCCTGGTCCCGGACCTGACCGGCCCGCACGTCCACGACCTCGCCGCCCTGGCCCGCCCCTACCTCCGCCTGCGCGGCAGGCGCCGCCCCATGCTGCCCGTCCGTATCCCAGGGAAGGCGGGGCGGGCGTACCGGGCCGGGGCGAACCTGACGCTGGAGGGGGCCGAGGCGGGGAAGCGGACCTGGGAGGAGTTCCTGGCGGAGAGGCTCGGCTAGGCCTTACCCGGAGGCGCTCGGCCGGTCCTGGCCCCCGAAGGTCCACACCGCGCGGGACCCCGGGCCGACGACGAGGTCCGAGTGGCCGATCCGCTCCACGTGCCGGTCCGGCACCGGCCGGTTCAGCACCATCTCGACCTGCTGCAGACCCACCTGGTCGACGGGCACGGCGTCGAAGCGCAGTGTGGTGCCACCGCCCTTCGCGAGGACGCCTCCGCCCGGCAGCGAACGGACGGCGAACCCGCCGGCCTTCAGCAACGGCACCGTGTTGGCGAGGTCCCGCGCGGTCACCGCGAGGCGGATGCCGGTCACGTCCCGCATCAGGTGGTCGCGGTAGGCGTCGGACAGGTAGCGCTCCCGGCCCACGTCACCGGGGTGTGCGGCGGGCTCGGTGTTGCTGCGCGGGTCGGCGAAGTACTCCGGCCGGTACTCCATGCCCCAGGCGCCGAACCGGTCGTACTGGCCGGTGGTGAAGACGGCGTCGAACCACGGCACGGGGGCGCCGTCACCGAAGTCGCGCGTCTGCCGGAACTCGATCGGGTCGGTGACGCCCTGCTGCCGCAGGCGCTCGGTCACCGCGGCCAGGTCCCCGGCCCGCTCGGTCGACACGCCCAGGCCGGCGGAGCCGAGGGTGCCGTCCTGGCCGGGCAGATCGCCCACGCCGAACAGTTCGACGTAGGTCTCGCGGCCCATCAGATAGCGGCCGGTCCAGGTCTGCCCGCCGGAGCCGGTCGTGGTGCGGACCTGGAAGTTCGCGAAGTCGCGCAGGTAGGAGGAGTGCTCGATGGCGTCGGCGGTCTCGCGGTCGAGCACGCCGTAGGCGTGGTTGTAGAACAGCAGCTGCCGTCCGTCCGCCGGCCCGCGCTCCCCGGCGTGAGCTGTGCCCTGGACCGCCCCCGCGAGGGCCAGGGCGACGACCATGATCACCTGTAACGCTCGGCTGAGAACCATGGGAGGGAGCGTATGGCGGGAGGAACCGCTTCCGCCGGGGTTATGGGTCTTTGCGGGCAGGGGTGGGTTACGGGGCTTTGCCGGGCAGCAGGGGGTACGGGGCTTTGCCTGCCGGCAGGGGTTACGGGTCTTTGCGGGTAGGAGGCTGCGCGGCGGCCACGGCCCGCGGCGGATCCGGCGCACGGGCGACGCGGCGACGACACGGCGCCCCGCGACCTGGGCGGGGCGCCGTGACTTGGGGGGTGCGCGACCTAGGAGGCCCGGCGACCTGGGCGGTGTCCCGCGGCCTGGGCGGGGGTGCCGTTCGTGCGCCGGTTTCTTACGACGGGACCGGGGCGCCGGTGGCCGGCTCGTCGGGGCCCGGATCACCGGGGCCCGGTTCCTCGGGTCGCGGGACGACGAGTTGCTCGCGCACGTAATTCCAGACCACGGCGATCAGCGCGGCGACGGGTACGGCGAGCAGGCTGCCCACGATGCCGGCGAGACTGCCGCCCAGCGTCACCGCCAGCAGCACCACGGCCGCGTGGAGGCCGAGCCCCCGGCTCTGGATCATGGGCTGGAAGACGTTCCCCTCAAGTTGCTGCACCACGACGATGATGGCCAGCACGAGCAGCGCGTCCGTCAGGCCGTTGGAGACCAGCGCGATGAGGACCGCGACGAAGCCGGCGAACAGCGCGCCGATGATCGGCACGAACGCGGAGACGAAGGTCAGCACCGCCAGGGGAAGCACCAGCGGTACCCCCAGGACCCACAGCCCCAGGCCGATCAGCACGGCGTCCAGCAGGCCGACAGCCGCCTGGGAACGCACGAAGGCACCCAGCGTGGCCCAGCCGCGCGCGAACACGGTCGGGACGTCGGTGGCGAGCCGGCCGGGCAGCTGACGGCCGAGCCAGGGCAGGAACCGCGGGCCGTCCTTGAGGAAGAAGAACATCAGGAAGAGGGCCAGGACGGCGGTGACGACGCCGTTCACCACGGTGCTCACGCCCGTGACGACCGCGCCCACCATGCTGCCCAGGCCCTCCTGAGCGCGGGAGACCGCGCTGTCGAAGGCCTTGTTGATCTGCGCGTCCCCGATGTTCAACGGCGGCCCGGCGGCCCACTCGCGCAGCCGCTGGATGCCCTCCACCACCCCGTCGGTCAGCTCACCCGACTGGGACGCCACCGGCACGGCGATCAACGCCACGACGCCCACGGCGACCAGCAGGAACAGCACCGTCACCACCGACGCGGCGAGCGCGGGCGGCCACCCGCGACGCCGCAGGAACCGGGCCAGCGGCCAGGTCAGCGTGGTCAGCAGCAGCCCGACCACGAGCGGCCACACCACGGACCACATCCGGCCCAACAACCACAGAGCAACGGCCAGTCCGGCCAACACCAGCAGCAACTCGGCCGAAACGCGCGCGGATACACGCAGCGCGGCACGGGATCTGGAGGAACTCAGGGGCGCAGTCACGGAGGCACCCTATTGGGTGCTCAAGCCGTGCCGGACACCCTGGTGCCGCTGCCGGCCCTCAGCCGTCGGCCCTGGCCACGCCGATCGGGCACGACACGCCCGTCCCGCCGATGCCGCAGTAGCCCGCCGGGTTCTTGTCCAGGTACTGCTGGTGGTAGCCCTCCGCCGGGTAGAAGGGGCGGCCCTGTGCCGGGACGATCTCCGTGGTGATGTCGCCGTAGCCGGAGGACGCGAGGACCTTCTGGTACGCCGCGCGGGAGGACTTGGCGGTGGCTTCCTGCTCGGGGGTGTGGGTGTAGATCGCCGAGCGGTACTGCGTGCCCACGTCGTTGCCCTGGCGGAAGCCCTGCGTGGGGTCGTGGGACTCCCAGAACGTCTTCAGGAGGCGCTCGTAGGAGATCTGCCGCGGGTCGAAGACCACGCGCACGACCTCCGTGTGGCCGGTCAGGCCCGAGCAGACCTCCTCGTACGTGGGGTTCTCGGTGTGGCCGCCCTGGTAGCCGACCAGGGTCGTCCACACACCGGCCGGAAGCTGCCAGAACTTGCGCTCGGCGCCCCAGAAGCAGCCCAGGCCGAAGTCGGCGGTCTCCAGGCCCTCGGGGTAGGGGCCGAGCAGCGGGTTGCCGAGGACGGTGTGGCGGTCGGGGACCGTGAACGCCGGCTCCGGGCGGCCGGGAAGCGCCTGCTCGGGGGTCGGCAGCTGGGGCGTACGGCTGTGCAGGAACATGCGGTCTCCAATCGGGGCGACGCCCCCTTCAACGCGGCGCGACCTCCCGGAATTCCGGTACGGGCCCCGCCCTGGCCCGCCCGGGGCGCGCCTCAGTGGGGCAGGCTCGCCGGGCTGCCGCCGTTCGCCTCGTAGCCCGCCACCGCTAGCGCCCGGTACACCGCGAACTCCGCCGCCGGGTCGGCCGACAGGGTCCAGGGCAGGGCGCCCACGTGGCCGTCGATGTGTATCAGCTGGTTCATGGCCTCGGACCAGCGCTCGCCGCGGACCAGGAAGAAGACCAGCATGTGCCGCACATGCGCCAGCATCGGGTCGTCGGGGCGGGCCGAGTGCACCGCGTGCAGTGCGCCGTGCACCGCCTTCGTGACGACCTCGCTCTGCCAGAAGCTGCTGACCAGGGTCACCTCGGGGAGGTGCTCGAACACCGCGAAGAGCGGCATCGCCGCCAGGAGGGAGCCCTGGGGGGCCCGGGCCGCCGCGGCCTCCGCGAACGAATAGGCCAGGTCACGCGAGCCGTGCCACTTCTCGCACCAGTAGTGCAGCGCGGCCAGGTGCGCCCCCATGTGGTTCGGGGCGCGGTCCAGGATCTTCAGCCAGAGCTGCTCGAAGTCCTTCTGGGAATAGCCCAGCCCGCGGGCCACCGACAGCTCCACGATGTACGGGATCGGGTCCCCGGGGGCCAGCAGCGCCGCCTCGCCGCACGCCGCCTTCGCCTCCTCCATGATGATCCGGAACTCGTCCGTCCCGGGCGTCGCCGTCCGCCACGCCTGCTGCACCAGGAACTCGGCGTGCACCGCCGCGCCGCCCGCGTCCTTGGGCGCCTCGGCCCGCCACACCCGCAGCCACTGCCCGCCCGGTGCCTCGCTCACCCCGCCGGGTCGCTGCGAGAGCTCCAGCGAGGCCGCGCCCGCGAAGGCCTGCACCCGCTGCCAGCGCCGCTCGCCCTCCGTCTCCGTGCCCGCGAGGAGCTGCCGGGCCGCGCGGTAGTCCTGCGTGCGCTGCACCACGTCCAGGACGTCCAGCAGGTCCTGATCGGGTCCGGGCATGCGGATGTCGAGCTCCTCCTCGCGGACGAAGCCGTAGTTCGCCGGGTCCGCGGCGTCCGGGTGGTCGGGCGAGACCAGCCCGACCGCACCGCGCCTGCGCCGCATGAAGGGGAGCAGCACGAAGCCCAGCATGACCAGTGCGATCAGGACCCAGAGAATCTCCATGCCACAAGCGAACCAGACCACGCCGACAATTGGCCAACCTGCTCCGCGAACCTGTGGAAAACCTGGCCGCGCGACCCCCGCCGCCCTGTGGAAAACCCGTCCCGGAGCCCCGGCCGCCTCGTAGTCCGGCACTCTTCGCGTCGGCGCACTACCCTCGGTGCCCATGAGCGACAGGCACATCAGTCAGCACTTCGAGACGCTCGCGATCCACGCGGGCAACACCGCCGACCCCCTGACGGGCGCGGTCGTCCCGCCGATCTACCAGGTCTCGACCTACAAGCAGGACGGCGTCGGCGGCCTGCGCGGCGGCTACGAGTACAGCCGCAGCGCCAATCCGACCAGGAGCGCGCTGGAGGAGAACCTCGCCGCCCTGGAGGGCGGCCGCCGCGGCCTCGCGTTCGCGTCCGGACTGGCGGCCGAGGACTGCCTGTTGCGGACGCTGCTCAGCCCCGGCGACCACGTCGTCATCCCCAACGACGCCTATGGCGGCACGTTCCGCCTGTTCGCCAAGGTCGTCGCCCGCTGGGGCGTGGAGTGGTCGGTCGCCGACACGAGCGACCCGGCCGCCGTACGGGCCGCCCTCACCCCGAAGACCAAGGTCGTGTGGGTGGAGACCCCGTCCAACCCGCTGCTCGGCGTCACCGACATCGCCGCCGTCGCTCAGGTCGCCCGGGACGCCGGCGCCCGACTCGTCGTCGACAACACCTTCGCCACGCCCTACCTCCAGCAGCCGCTCGCGCTCGGCGCGGACATCGTCGTGCACTCGCTGACCAAGTACATGGGCGGCCACTCGGACGTCGTCGGCGGCGCCCTGGTCACCAGCGACGTCGACCTGGGCGAGGAGCTGGCCTTCCACCAGAACGCGATGGGCGCCGTCGCCGGGCCGTTCGACTCCTGGCTGGTGCTGCGCGGCACCAAGACGCTCGCGGTGCGCATGGACCGGCACAGCGAGAACGCCGCCAAGGTCGCCGACATGCTCACCCGGCACGCGCGCGTGACGAGCGTGCTGTACCCGGGCCTGCCGGAGCACCCCGGCCACGAGGTCGCCGCCAAGCAGATGAAGTCCTTCGGCGGCATGGTCTCGTTCCGGGTCGAGGGCGGCGAGGGGGCGGCCGTCGAGGTCTGCAACCGCGCCAAGGTGTTCACGCTGGGCGAGTCCCTGGGCGGTGTCGAGTCGCTGATCGAGCACCCGGGCCGTATGACCCACGCCTCCGCGGCCGGCTCGGCCCTGGAGGTCCCGGCCGACCTGGTGCGCCTCTCCGTCGGCATCGAGAACGCCGACGACCTGCTGGAAGACCTTCAGCAGGCGCTCGGCTAGGCGACGGGGGCGGGCCCTCGCGGGGTCACCAGCCGGTGAGGGGTGGAGTCGTGTCCGACGGCGGCTCCACCCACGGGCGGGCCGTCAGCGCCCACACCGTGAACGCCACGGCCGCGGCGAACAGCAGCAGCCACAGCGCGCGGCGGGCGAGCGTCCGGCGCCGCAGCATGCGCCCGCCCCGGCGCACCGCCTCCGCGTGGATCTCGGGCGGCACGGGCCGCGGCGCCTGCTCCAGCAGCCGCCGCACGGCCGCCTCGCGGTCGGTTCCCCTCATCCCCGTCCCCGCTCGTCGGAAGGGCTTGCGACGGGAGGCCTCACGTCGGGACGGCTCACGTCGGGAGGCCTCACGTCGGGACGGCTTGCGACGAGAGGCCTCACGTCGGGACGGCTTGCGTCGGGACGGCGCTCGTCGGAATGGCTCTCGCCGGGTGGGCTCATGACGGGTGGGCTCTCGCCGGGTGGGTTCATGACGGCACCGCCTTCGCGGCCGGCACCGCCGGTGCCGGGCCCCGAGGCCGGTGCAGCAGGGTCGACGTCGCCCGGTGGCAGATCGCCCGTACGCGCTCCGTGGACAGGCCGAGCAGGGCCGCCGTCTGCTCCTCGGCGACGCCCTCGTGGAGCCTGAGCACCAGGATCAGCCGCTCCTGCGGGGTGAGCGGGGCCAGGGGACTGCCGGGGTGCGGGCGGGAGCGGCCGAGAGCGCCGTAGTGGTGCCAGGCGCCGCGCGCGAAGCGGGTGGCCAGGTCCTGGCGGGTGCGGTCGTACGGATCCTCGCCGCGCAGCCGGTCCCAGCACGCGTACGTGCGGGCCAGCGACAGCGTCAGCAGGCGCCGCGCGCGGGGGTTGTCGTCCGGGGCCTCCGCGGTGAGCAGGGTGGCGGCGTGCAGCAGCCGCCCGGCCGCGCCCGCGACGAACGCCTCAAACTCCCGGGCCCGCCGGACTGCCTGGGACGCATGCCGTTGTCGCACCGCGCCTCCCGCCTGAGGGCGACCCTGAGGATGCGGGCCCGGCCGCGTGCGACGGGGACCCGGTCTCATATCAGGCCAGCAGCGCCCCCGCGGTCAAGAGCCGCGCACGGCCCGGCCGCTCGTCACGCGCGCGTGGATCATGGACTCCGGGCGGTGTCGGCGTCCGCCCCTCCGTGATCCCGTACGGCTGATCAGGACGGCGACTGCGCCTCCGGCCCCGGCACCCCCTGCGCCGCCATCCGGGAGGACAGCGCGGTGTTGAAGCGGGTGAGGAGCGAGCAGAACGCCTCGCGCTCCTCCGGCTCCCAGTCGTGGGTCAGCTCGGCCATCAACTGCCGCCGCGACGAGCGGACTTCCTCCAGGCGCGCCTGCCCGCGCGGGGACAGCTGGAGCACCACCGCGCGCCCGTCCTCGGGGTGCGAGGTGCGCTTGACCAGACCGGTGTCGACGAGCGGAGCCACCTGCCGGGTGACCGTCGACGAGTCGATCCCCATGCTCGCGGCGAGCGCCTTGACGCCCATCGGCCCTTCCTTGTCGAGCCGGTTGAGCAGCAGGTACGCGGCGCGGTCCATGGAGTTGCGCACCTGCCCGACCCCGCCGAGCCGGGTCTGTTCGGCACGGCGGGCGAACAGCGCCACCTCGTGCTGGAGCGTGTCGAGAAGACCGGTGTCACCGACGGTCGTCATGTCCATCGACATTTCAGGTGTTGTGGGCATGGCCGGGGGCTCACTTCGTGGAGGGCTGGCTGATTGGGGGACAGGGTACGCGGCCGGAAGGCGGGTCGTACCGGCGCTGCGCAAAGCGGGTCTCGGAGGTTGGTCACAACGGCCGTTCCCGCCCGTGAACTGCGATGCTGGAGTCATGAGCTACAGCACGGCTGACTCCTTGCAGCCCGTCACCCTCGACGATGTGCGCGGCGCCCAGAAGATGCTCTCGGGCGTGGCGCGGGTGACCGCGATGGAGAGCAGCAGGCACCTGTCCCAGCTGGTCGGCGCGCCGGTGCACCTCAAGTGCGAGAACCTCCAGCGGACGGGCTCGTTCAAGCTGCGCGGCGCGTACGTCCGGATCGCCGGCCTGCTGCCCGAGGAGCGCGCCGCCGGTGTGGTCGCCGCGAGCGCCGGCAACCACGCGCAGGGCGTCGCCCTGGCGTCCTCGCTGCTCGGCGTGCGCTCCACGGTGTTCATGCCGAAGGGCGCCCCGCTGCCCAAGGTCAGCGCCACCCGGGACTACGGGGCCGAGGTGCGGCTGCACGGCCAGGTCGTCGACGAGACGCTGGCCGCCGCGCAGGAGTACGCGGCCGAGACGGGCGCGGTGTTCATCCACCCCTTCGACCATCCCGACATCATCGCGGGCCAGGGCACGGTGGGCCTGGAGATCCTGGAGCAGTGCCCCGAGGTCCGCACGATCGTGGTCGGCATCGGCGGCGGCGGGCTGGCCGCCGGGATCGCGGTGGCGGTGAAGGACCTGCGGCCGGACCTCAGGATCGTCGGCGTGCAGGCGGCCGGGGCGGCGGCCTATCCGCCCTCGCTGGCGGCGGGGCGGCCGGTGACGGTCGGGAACCCGGCGACGATGGCCGACGGCATCAAGGTCGGACGGCCGGGCGACGTGCCCTTCGGGCTCATCGGCCGGCTGGTCGACGAGGTGCGCACGGTGAGCGAGGACGAGCTGTCCGCCGCGCTGCTGCTGTGCCTGGAGCGGGCCAAGCTGGTCGTCGAGCCGGCCGGGGCGAGCCCGGTCGCGGCGCTGCTGAGCGCGCCCGGCTCCTTCGAGGGCCCGGTCGTGGCGGTGCTGTCCGGCGGCAACGTCGACCCGGTGCTGATGCAGCGGGTCCTGCGGCACGGCATGGCCGCGCAGGGCCGTTACCTGGCGGTTCGCCTCCGGCTGACCGACCGGCCCGGCGCTCTCGCCACTCTCCTGGGCGTGTTGTCAGTGGTCGACGCTAACGTCCTCGATGTGAGCCATGTACGGACCGACCCACGGCTCGGGCTCACGGAGGCGGAGGTCGAGCTGCACCTGGAGACGAAGGGCCCGGCGCACTGCGCCGAGGTGGGTCAGGCGCTGCGCGAGGCGTGCTACACGGTCATGGACTGACCTGGCTGCCGAGCCGGTCAAGATCGCCTTCGTCCCTCGTAACGGACATGGACGGGGCCCATTGAGAAACGCGATACATCGCGTTATGGTGTGTCTGTGAGAAGCCTCACCGGGCATCTGTCCGGCCAGTCACCAAGACGTGGGGATTCATATGCCAAGCGCCATTTATGCCGAAGGTCTGGTCAAGAGCTTCGGTGACGTACGGGCCTTGGACGGCGTCGACCTCGACGTGCCCGAGGGCACCGTCCTGGGCTTGCTCGGGCCGAACGGCGCGGGCAAGACGACCACCGTCCGCTGCCTGACGACCCTGCTGCGCCCCGACCGCGGACGGGCGGTCGTCGCGGGCATCGACGTGCTCAAGCAGCCCGACGCCGTCCGCCGCTCCATCGGCCTGTCCGGCCAGTTCGCGGCCGTCGACGAATACCTGACCGGCCGCGAGAACCTCCAGATGGTCGGGCAGCTCTACCAGATGCGGGCGAAGGCGGCGAAGGAGCGCGCGGCCGAGCTGCTGGAGCAGTTCCACCTCACGGACGCCGCCGACCGCCCCACCAAGACCTACTCGGGCGGCATGCGCCGCCGCCTCGACCTCGCGGCGGCCCTCGTCGTCTCACCGCCCGTGATGTTCATGGACGAGCCGACGACCGGCCTCGACCCGCGCAACCGCCAGCAGCTGTGGGAGGTCATCAAGCAACTGGTCTCCGGCGGCACGACGCTGCTGCTGACCACGCAGTACCTGGAGGAGGCCGACCACCTGGCGCACGAGATCGCGGTGGTCGACCACGGCAGGGTCATCGCCCAGGGCACCTCCGACCAGCTCAAGGCCCGCACCGGTGGCGAGCGCGTCGAGGTCGTGGTCCACGAGCGCGAGCACATCCAGGCCGCCGCCGAGGTCCTCACCGGCTTCGGCAAGGGCGAGGTCACGGTCGAGGACCACATGCGCAAGCTCACCGCACCCGTGACCGGCGGCGCCAAGCTCCTCGCCGAGGTCATCCGCGAGCTGGACACCCGCGGCATCGAGATCGACGACATCGGCCTGCGCCGGCCGACCCTCGACGACGTCTTCCTGTCCCTGACGGGACACGTGGCCGAGGTCAAGGACGAGGAGAACGGCAAGGGGGCCGTCCAGTGAGCGCCATCAGCGATTCCGCGGTCATCGCCCGCAGGAACTTGATCCGCATGGGCCGGATCCCCGAGATGCTCATCTTCGGACTCATCCAGCCGATCATGTTCGTGGTGCTGTTCACCTACGTGTTCGGCGGCTCGATCCAGGTCGGCTCGTCCAACTCGACCCAGGCGTACCGCGAGTTCCTGATGGCCGGCATCTTCGCCCAGACCGTCACCTTCGCCACCGCGGGCGCGGGTGCGGGCATCGCCGACGACATGCACAAGGGACTCATCGACCGCTTCCGCTCGCTGCCGATGGCGCGGGGCGCGGTCCTGACCGGCCGGACCATCGCCGACCTGGTGCAGACGGCGCTCACCCTCGTCGTCCTGGCGGTCGTCGCGGTGATCGTCGGCTGGCGTACGCACGAGAACTTCGGCAAGGTCCTCGCCGGATTCGCCCTGCTCCTGCTCTTCGGGTACGCGTTCTCGTGGATCGGCGCGCTCATCGGACTGTCCGTGCGCACTCCGGAGGCGGCGACCTCGGGCGGACTGATCTGGCTGTTTCCGCTGACCTTCATCTCGAACGCGTTCGTGGACGCGAACCTGATGCCGTCCTTCCTGCGGCACATCGCGGAGTGGAACCCCTTCAGCGCCGTCGTACAGGCGTGCCGCGAGTTGTTCGGCAACCTTCCGCCGGGCTTCGAGACGCCCGACGCCTGGCCCATGCAGCACCCCGTGTGGGCCTCGCTGATCTGGTCGGTCGTGATCATCCTGGTGTTCCGCACGCTCGCGGTCCGCAAGTACCGCCGGGCGACCGGCTGACGGCTGTGGCTCAGGAGGCCGCGTGGTCCGCGACGGTATGACGATGCCCCCGGCGCCGCAGCGGTGCCGGGGGCAGGTCGAAGGTCGGTCGGGTGCTCAGCCCTCGTACGGCTCGGCCTTCAGGATCTTCACCGAGGCCTTCTTGCCGTTCGGCAGCTCGTACTCCGCGTCCTCGCCGACCTTGTGGCCGATCACGCCGGTGCCCAGCGGGGACTGCGGGGAGTACGTCTCGATGTCGGCGCTCGCGTACTCGCGCGAGGCGAGCAGGAACGTCAGCGTGTCGTCCTCGTCACCGTCGAACGCGATCGTGACGACCATGCCGGGCGCCACGGCGCCGTCCGCCGCGGGCGCCTCACCGACCTTGGCGTTCTCGAGGAGCTGGGTGAGCTGGCGCACACGGAGTTCCTGCTTGCCCTGCTCCTCCTTGGCCGCGTGGTACCCGCCGTTCTCACGCAGGTCGCCCTCCTCGCGCGCCGCGGCGATCTTCGCGGAGATCTCCGCCCGCGCGGGACCAGTAAGGTACTCAAGCTCAGCCTTGAGCTTGTTGTACGCCTCCTGGGTCAGCCAGGTGACGTTCTCGCTGGTCTGGGTCACAGGTGCTCCTCGTAGGTACTGGGAATACAAAGCATCGCCCTACCCAGAAGCATGTTCCTTCACGGATGGGCGAAACCACGAGCCTAACAATTCAGGGGCAGAAGGGGGAGGACATAAGCCACCAGATTCACGTCAACGCAGGTCAGGCGCTACGTATTCCAGGTGACGCCCGGTTGTCGTCAGTCGGCGTGGCAGCCCAGCAGCTCGGCCGTGGTCCCCTCGGAGGTCGTACGCAGCGTGACGACCTTGTCGATGCGGGTGGCGTCCCCGTCGAAGCGGAAGTCGGCCCGGCCCACCTCGGCGCCGTTCTCGGCCTGCGAGCGCACGGTGCAGTAGCCGTCGGCGCCGGCGTCCTTGCGGACCTCCAGGTGCACCCGCACGGACTCCTTGCCCGGCTCGAAGCTGATCACCTCGGCGCTGATCTTGCTCTGGGCGACGTAGTGGTAGCCGAACCAGCCGACGAGCCCCAGCAGCGCCACGGCGAGGACGGTGCCGACGGCCTTGAGCTTGCGGTCGGCGCGCTCGTCCGAGGAACGGCCGTAACGGCCCTCGGGCAGTCGCGTGCTCGCCGTGCTCATGATCGTCCTCCATGCGGGGGCCGGGACGAACCTCCCGGAAGGGCCCCGGGATACCCGGTCCCGGAATTATTCGCCCCCCGATTCGGTCACTATAGAAGCCGCTGATTGCGCCGACGCACACAGGGCGCCGACTTACTGAGGATTGAGTCTTGACTGACCAGTTGCGACTGATGGCCGTTCATGCCCACCCCGACGACGAGTCGAGCAAGGGCGCGGCGACCATGGCGAAGTACGTGTCCGAGGGGGTGGACGTGCTGGTCGTGACCTGCACGGGCGGGGAACGCGGCTCCATCCTCAACCCGAAGCTGCAGGGCGACAAGTACATCGAGGAGCACATCCACGAGGTACGCAAGAAGGAGATGGACGAGGCCCGGGAGATCCTCGGGGTCAAGCAGGAGTGGCTCGGCTTCGTCGACTCGGGCCTGCCCGAGGGCGACCCGTTGCCGCCGCTGCCGGAGGGCTGCTTCGCCCTGGAGGACGTCGACCACGCCGCCGGTGAGCTGGTGCGGAAGATCCGCTCCTTCCGTCCCCAGGTGATCACCACCTACGACGAGAACGGCGGCTACCCGCACCCCGACCACATCATGACCCACAAGATCTCGATGGTGGCGTTCGAGGGGGCGGCGGACACCGAGAAGTACCGGGAGGCCGAGTACGGCCCCGCCTACCAGCCGCAGAAGCTCTACTACAACCAGGGCTTCAACCGCCCGCGCACCGAGGCCCTGCACCAGGCGATGCTCGACCGCGGCATGGAGTCCCCCTACGGGGAGTGGCTCAAGCGCTGGGAGGAGTTCGGCATGAAGCAGCGCACGCTCACCACGCACATCCCGTGCGCCGACTTCTACGAGATCCGCGACAAGGCGCTGATCGCGCACGCCACGCAGATCGACCCGGACGGCGGCTGGTTCAAGGTGCCGATGGAGATCCAGAAGGAGGTCTGGCCGACGGAGGAGTACGAGCTGGCGAAGTCCCTCGTCGATACCTCCCTCCCCGAGGACGACCTCTTCGCGGGCGTCCGCGACAATGCCTGACATGAGCGCAAGCGCAAGCCTGGCAATGACGCACCTCGTCTCCTTCGCCAAGGAGGTCGACGAGGACAAGGTCACCCCCGGCGTCCTCGGCTTCATCGTCTTCGCGGCGATGGCCCTGGCGGTGTGGGCCCTGATGAAGTCCATGAGCCGGCACATGAACCGGGTCGACTTCACGGAGGTCCCGGACCCGAAGGAGACGTCCGAGGCGGAGCCGTCCCGGACGGGGTCCCCGGACACAGAGGGCACCGCGGACGCCGCGCCCTCGGGCCAGGGCAAGAAGCAAGGCTGACGCTCCCGCGCCAGGGGCGAACCCGTCGGCGGCCCGCACCGCCGCCGACGGGTGCCCGCGTGTTTTTGGACGCGAGGGTGGTCACGCCTTCCCGTCCACGGCGACCCCCATCACCTCCCGCGCATGCCGGCTCGGCGTCATCCCCAGCCCCCAGGCCTGCCACCCCGCCTCCAGGCTCACGCCGCGCTCCAGCAGCAGTGCCCAGGCGTCGACGTAGTCGGCGAGCTTCTCGTCCCGCAGGGGATGGCCGGCGCGGGACAGCTGGGACAGTTCCTCCTGGGCGACGGCCGTGCCGACCTCCACGCCGCCCGGGGCCGCGTAGGGCAGGAGCGTGCAGCGCAGGAAGCGGGCCCAGTCCTCGCCCCGGCGGTCGCCGTACGACGTGAAGAGATCGACGGCCTCGTCGCACAGGGCCAGCGCCTGCTGGGTGCGGGCGTTGCCCGCGTCCACGACCGCCAGTTCCAGGCAGGTCCACGCCTCGCCGTGGGCGACGCCGATGCGCTGGAAGTCGGCGCGGGCGTCCACCAGGAGCTGGCGGGCGAAGCCCGAGTTGCGCAGGGAGCCCGTCTGGGCCGCCCGCTGGTCGCGGGTCACCCGCGCCGAGTGGTGGCGGGCGCAGGCCAGGCCGTACACGTCCCGCATGCGGGAGAACATCGTGCGCGAGCGTTCCAGTTCGCGGACCGCCTGGTCCAGGTTGCCGGTCTCCTCCAGGGCCTGGCCCAGGTAGTACAGGGTCCACGCCTCGCCCCGCGCGTCCTCGTTGTCGCGGTGCCGGGCCGCCGCCCCGCGCAGCTCCTCCACGGCCGGGGACGCGTCACCGGCGACCAGCAGGGCCCGGGCCAGCTGGGTCAGGGCCCAGGCCTCGCCGCGGGCGTCGCGGGTCCGGCCGTACAGGTCGAGGGCGGCGCGCAGCTCGGCCTCGGCGCGCGGGACGTCGCCCATGCGCAGGCCCAGCTGGCCGAGCTGGAAGTGGGCCCAGGCCTGGCCGTGCACGGACTCGCCCTGGCGGTGCAGGACCAGCGACTCGGTCAGCAGGTCCAGCGCCTCCGCCAGCCGGGCCCGGTCCCGCTCCACCGCCGCGAGGGCGTGCATCGTCCACGCCCGGTCCGTCGCCAGCGCGGGGGCGGCCTGGAGGGCCAGGGCCTCGCGGAGCTTCGCCGACGCCTCCGTCAGGTTGCCCTGGTGGTGCAGGGTGATGCCGAGGGAGCACAGGGCGCGGGCGGCCCCGGCGTCGTGGTGCGCCTCCCGGTACAGGTCGACCACCGAGGCCAGGGTCGTACGGGCCTTGTCCAGCTCGCCGAGCTGGCGGGCCGCGATGCCGGTGCGCCACTGCACCGAGCGGACGAGCAGGCCCTCGTCGACCGCCTGCGCGAGTTCGCTGATCTCGCCCAGGCGGTAGAGGTCGCCGCGCAGCAGGCAGTAGTCGCACAGGGCGCCCAGCAGGTTCAGCACGGCCGCCTGGTTCACGCCCTCGGCGTGCCGCAGCGCCGCCGTGATGAAGCTCGACTCGTCGTCCAGCCAGCGCAGCGCCTCGTCGAGGGAGGTGAAGCCGTAGGGGCTGAAGCGGTTGGTGCGGGTCGACATGTTGCCGTCGACCATGCGCAGCACCGAGTCGGCCAGCTCGGCGTAGTTCACGATCAGCCGCTCCTGCGCCGCCGTGCGCTCGGCGGGTTCCTCCTCGTCGAGGAGGCGGGCCTGGGCGAAGGCGCGGACCAGGTCGTGCAGCCGGTAGCGGTTGCCCCGGACGTGGTCGATCAGGCCCGCACGGGACAGCGCCTCCAGGTGACGGGCCGCCTCCGCCTCGTCGGTGGCCAGCAGCGCGGCGGCCGCGGCGACGCCCAGCGAGGCCCGGCCGGCCAGGGCCAGCCGGCGCAGCAGCCGCCGTACGGTCTCGGACTGGTCGCTGTAGCGCAGCCACAGGGCGCGCTCGACCGGCTCGACCGGGCCGTACGCGTCGAGGTCGGTGGCCAGGGCGCGCGGGGAGCGCGGGCCGAGGCAGGAGCCCGCGATGCGCAGCGCCAGGGGCAGTCCGCCGCACAGCTCCCGGACCCGGTCGGCGGACTCGGCGTCGTACGGCCCGGAGCGGTCCTGGGCCGCCGCGCCGAGCAGTTCCTCCGCACCCGCCGCGTCCAGCGGCTCCACGGCCAGCTGGTGCACCCGCGCGGGCAGGTCGGACAGCTCCAGCGGGCGCCGCGCGGTCACGAGCACGAGGCTGTCGGACCGCTCCGGGACCAGGGCGCGGATCTGCTCGGCGTCCGCGGCGTCGTCGAGGACGACCGTGACCGGCAGGCCGGTCAGATGCTGGTGGTACAGCTCGCTGAGCCGTTTGACCTGCTGGTCGGGGGAGGAGCGCTCGCGGAACAGCAGTTGCTCGCGGGGCGCGCCGAGCCGGTTCAGCAGGTGCAGCAGGGCGTCGCGGGTGGGCAGCGGCGACTCGCCCGGGCCCTCGGCGCGCAGGTCGACGACGCAGGCGCCGCGGAAGTAGTCCTTCAGATCGTGCGTGGCGTGCACCGCGAGGGTCGTACGGCCGCTGCCGGGCGTGCCGTGCAGGACGACCACGGTCGGCTGGGTCTCCGTGCTCGCCCGGGCCGCCTGCACCCACTGCCGGATCTGCGCCAGCTCCTGCCGCCGCCCGGCGAACGGCTTCGCCGGTTCCGGCAGCTGCCCGAAGGACTGCGTCAGCACATTGCGCCCGCGGGCCGCCGCGCTCTTGTCGGCGCCCCGCAGCCGCGGCCCCGTCTTCTTCGGTCCGGTGGAGGCGGCGAGGACCCGCTGCTGGTCCAGGAACGGCCGGATGCCCCGCACCTCCAGCGCCGTCAGCCACTGGAGCCGCAGCTGTTCCGGTCCGCCCGGCTGGCTCGCGGCTCCGGCGCGGCGGTGCGCGGCCGGCAGATGGGAGCCGACCACCTTCACCACCGTCGCGGCGGCGCCCACGACGCCGACCGTGACGCCCGCGCCCAGCGCCGTGCCGGTGCCCGTGCCGAGGGCCATGTCGGCGACGACGGCCGCGACCGCCGCGACCCCGGCCACCAGCAGCGGCGTCCCGGCACCCTCCCGGGCGTAGCGCTGCCCGAAGGTCAGCTGCCCGGCCGCGGCCTCGTCCAGGGCGCGCGTGTAGGCCTCGTACTCCTCGGACGCGCTCCGCGCCATCACGTCGAGCGCCCCGCGCGCCCGCGCGAGCAGCACCTTCCCGTCGGTGCGCCCGCCCGTGCGGCGCACCTCCTCCTCCACGGCCCGCACCAACAGCCGCTCGGCCTCCGCCCGATGACTGTCCCGCATGTCACGTCCCCCTCCGGCGGCAACGGCGATCCTCGGTGGTCCCTCGGTCGTCCCTCGCTCGTTGTCTCGGTCGTGTCGTGGTCAAGTGTGCTGCGGACGGCGCATCGGGGCGAGGGGGCGTGCCCGGCACGATTGTGTGAAGACCCGGGTGGGCCGGTGTGCCGCGCGCCCGGCGGCCGGGCGTCCCGTGCGACGCCTGACGCGTGGCGGGCGGGGTACTGCGGCAGGATGGGAACCATGCCGAACCGACTGGCGCACGAGACGTCCCCCTACCTCCTCCAGCACGCCGACAACCCCGTGGACTGGTGGCCGTGGTCGGCCGAAGCCTTCGAGGAGGCCCGTAAGCGGAACGTGCCCGTGCTGCTCAGCATCGGCTACAGCAGCTGTCACTGGTGTCACGTCATGGCACACGAGTCCTTCGAGGACCAGGAGACCGCCGAGTACCTCAACGCGCACTACGTGAGCGTGAAGGTCGACCGCGAGGAGCGGCCCGACGTCGACGCCGTGTACATGGAGGCCGTGCAGGCGGCGACCGGGCACGGCGGCTGGCCCATGACCGTCTTCCTCACCCCGGACGCCGAGCCGTTCTACTTCGGCACCTACTTCCCGCCCGCTCCCCGCCAGGGCATGCCCTCCTTCCGGCAGGTGCTCCAGGGTGTCCACCAGGCGTGGGAGGACCGGCGGGACGAGGTCACCGAGGTCGCCGGGAAGATCGTCCGGGACCTCGCCGGGCGGGAGATCTCCTACGGCGACGCCCAGACCCCCGGCGAGCAGGAACTCGCGCAGGCGCTGCTCGCGCTGACCCGGGAGTACGACCCGCAGCGCGGCGGATTCGGCGGGGCGCCGAAGTTCCCGCCGTCCATGGTGCTGGAGTTCCTGCTGCGCCACCACGCCCGGACCGGGGCCGAGGGCGCCCTCCAGATGGCGAGTGACACCTGCGAGCGCATGGCCCGCGGCGGCATCTACGACCAGCTCGGCGGCGGCTTCTCCCGCTACTCCGTCGACCGCGACTGGATCGTGCCGCACTTCGAGAAGATGCTGTACGACAACGCCCTGCTGTGCCGGGTGTACGCGCATCTGTGGCGGGCCACCGGGTCGGAGCTCGCGCGCCGGGTCGCGCTGGAGACCGCCGACTTCATGGTGCGTGAACTGCGCACCGTCGAGGGCGGGTTCGCCTCCGCGCTCGACGCCGACAGCGACGACGGCACCGGCAGGCACGTCGAGGGCGCGTACTACGTGTGGACGCCGGAGCAGCTGCGCGAGGTGCTCGGCGAGCAGGACGCCGAACTCGCCGCCCAGTACTTCGGCGTGACCGAGGAGGGCACCTTCGAGCACGGCCAGTCGGTCCTCCAACTGCCGCAGCAGGAGGGGCTGTTCGACGCCGAGAAGGTCGCCTCCATCCGCGAGCGCCTGCTCGCGAGGAGGGCCGAGCGGCCCGCGCCCGGCCGGGACGACAAGGTCGTCGCCGCCTGGAACGGACTCGCGATCGCCGCGCTCGCCGAGACCGGCGCCTACTTCGACCGGCCCGACCTCGTCGAGGCCGCCCTCGCCGCCGCCGACCTGCTCGTCCGGCTGCACCTGGACGAGCAGGCCCGCCTCACCCGCACCAGCAAGGACGGCCACGCCGGTGCCAACGCCGGTGTCCTGGAGGACTACGCCGACGTGGCGGAGGGCTTCCTCGCGCTCGCGTCCGTCACCGGGGAGGGCGTCTGGCTGGAGTTCGCCGGGTTCCTCCTCGACCACGTCCTGGCCCGCTTCACCGACGAGGAGTCGGGCGCCCTGTTCGACACGGCCGCCGACGCCGAGCGGCTGATCCGGCGCCCGCAGGACCCGACCGACAACGCCGCGCCGTCCGGCTGGACCGCGGCGGCCGGCGCCCTGCTGAGCTACGCCGCGCACACCGGTTCCGAGCCCCACCGCACGGCCGCCGAGCGGGCCCTCGGCGTCGTCAAGGCGCTCGGGCCGCGCGTGCCCCGCTTCATCGGCTGGGGGCTCGCCGTCGCCGAGGCCGTGCTGGACGGGCCGCGCGAGGTCGCGATCGTGGGACCGGCCCTCGACGACGAGGGCACCAGGACCCTGCACCGCACGGCGCTGCTGGGCACCGCGCCCGGTGCCGTGGTCGCCGTCGGCGCCCCGGAGAGCGACGAGTTCCCGCTGCTCGCGGACCGTCCACTGGTCGGCGGTGAACCGGCCGCCTACGTCTGCCGTAACTTCACCTGCGACGCCCCGACGACCGAAACTGACCGGTTGCGTGCGGTCTTGAGCGACTGAATCCGCGAATCAACGGAAACACGCTCTTTATCGGAACAGCCCCCAGACTTCACAGTTCCCCCTTAATCTCTGCACAGTGTCGCGACGGACGGGACGGTCGCGACGGGGGGTCTTGGATCTGGGGGGATCTGTTTGCTGACGTCTGTCTTCATCGCTGCCGTTTCACTGGCCCTGTTCTGGATGGCGGCGTTCACGCTGTGGTGGCAGATGCACGCCTGGCGCACGCCGGAAGTGCTCGCCTCCACCCGGTTCAGCAGTCCGGACGGGGACGAGCACGTCTCCTTCTCGCTGCTGCTGCCCGCCCGGCACGAACAGGCGGTGCTGGACCACACGATCCAGCGGCTGCTGGAGTCGAGCCACACCGGCTTCGAGATCATCGTGATCGTCGGGCACGACGACCCGGAGACCACCGCCGTGGCCGAGCGGGCCGCGGCGCGTGATCCCCGGGTCCGCGTCGTCGTCGACACGCACGAGAAGAAGAACAAGCCGAAGGCCATGAACACGGCGCTGCCGCACTGCCGCGGCGACGTCGTCGGCGTCTTCGACGCGGAGGACCAGGTCCACCCCGAGCTGCTCGCGCACGTCGACCACGCCTTCCGCACCACCGGCGCCGACGTCGTGCAGGGCGGGGTGCAGCTGATCAACTTCCACTCCAGCTGGTACAGCCTGCGCAACTGCCTGGAGTACTTCTTCTGGTTCCGCTCGCGGCTCCACCTGCACGCGCAGAAAGGTTTCATTCCGCTCGGCGGCAACACGGTCTTCGTCCGCACCGGCGTCCTGAGGGAAGCCGGCGGCTGGGACCCGAACTGCCTCGCCGAGGACTGCGACCTGGGCGTGCGCCTGTCCAGCGTCGGCAAGAAGGTCGTCGTCGCCTACGACTCCGACATGGTGACCCGGGAGGAGACCCCGGGCTCGCTGATGTCCCTGCTGAAGCAGCGCACCCGCTGGAACCAGGGGTTCCTCCAGGTGTACCGGAAGAAGGACTGGAAGCAACTGCCCACCCTCGGGCAGCGGCTGCTCGCCCGCTACACCCTGATGACGCCGTTCATGCAGGCCTTCACCGGCCTGGTCATCCCGCTGAACGTGGCGATCGCCCTGTTCCTGGACGTGCCCGTCGGCATCGCCTTCATCACCTTCCTGCCGGCCGTCACCGCTCTGGTCACCTTCGTCTTCGAGATCGTCGGACTGCACGACTTCGGCAAGCAGTACGGGCTGCGCGTGCGGTTCGCGCACTACCTGAAGCTGATCGTGGGCGGCCCCTTCTACCAGGTCCTGCTCGCCGGGGCGGCCGTCCGGGCCGTGTGGCGTGAGCAGCGCGGCCGCAACGACTGGGAGCTGACGACGCACGTCGGCGCGCACCTCACCCGGGCCGAAGCGAGCCGTGAGACCCGAGAGGACGTTCCCGCGTGACCTCCACCCTTCCCGCGGTGACCCCTGTGAAGGTCCCCGCGCAGCGACGGCCTGTGTCCGGCACCGGTGCGCACCGCCGCGTGGAGCCGCCGAGCCGGCTGCGCTCCTCCCGGTCCGACCTGCTCCTGTGCGGTGTCCTCCTCGTGGCGATCCTCGTCGTGCAGGGCTGGAACATCGCCGACTACCCGGCCCTCAGCGACGACGAGGGCACCTACCTCGCCCAGGCCTGGTCGGTCCAGCAGGGCAACGGCCTCGCCCACTACACCTACTGGTACGACCACCCGCCGCTGGGCTGGATCCAGATCGCCGTGCTGACCTGGATACCGGCGCTGATCAGCCCCGAGTCGATGACGGTGGGCACCATGCGCGCCGCGATGCTGCTGATCAGCGGCATCAGCGCCGTCCTCGTCTACGTGCTGGGCCGCCGCCTGGCGCTGCCCCGCTGGGCGGCCGCGCTCGGCATGGTGTTCTTCGGCCTCTCGCCGCTGGCGGTCGTCCTCCAGCGGGAGATCTTCCTCGACAACCTCGCGGTGATGTGGACGCTGCTGGCCTTCACGCTGGCCGCCTCCCCGAGCCGCCACCTCTGGCACCACTTCGGCGCGGGCATCGCGGCCGCCACGGCCGTGCTCACCAAGGAGACGATGCTCGTCGTCCTGCCCGCCCTGTTCCTCACCATGTGGCGGCACAGCCACAAGGACACCCGCAAGTTCGCCCTCACTGGAGCCGTCACGGCCTGCGCCCTGATCGGCTTCTCGTACCCGCTGTTCGCCCTGCTGAAGGGCGAGTTGCTGCCCGGCGCCGGGCACGTCTCCCTCTGGGACGGCGTCAAGTACCAGATGACCAGGCCCGGTTCGGGCTTCATCCTCGACCAGGGGTCCGGCTCCTGGGGCGTGCTCCAGTCGTGGCTGTACTACGACAGGATCCTGCCCCTCGGCGGCCTCGCGGGCGCCCTGCTCCTGCTCGCCACCTGGCGCTGGTCGGTCACCGCCCGGGCCCTGGCCGGACCGGCCCTGGCCGTCGCGATCTTCGCCGCGCTGGCGCTGCGCCCGAACGGCTACCTGCCCGCGATGTACGTCATCCAGGCCCTGCCGTTCCTCGCGCTGGTCCTCGCCGGAGGAACCGCCTCCGTCGCCCACGCGGTGCTGAGCCGCTGGCGCTCCGAGGCGGAGAAACGCTACGTCAGCGTGGGCCGGTACGCGCTCGCCACGGTTCTCGCCCTGGCCGCCGGCGCCTACGTCGTCCCGCACTGGTACGACGGCGCCCGCACCGCCGTCACCACCGACGCCAACGCCCCCTACAAGGCCGCCTCCAAGTGGCTGGCCACCGAGGTCGAGAACCCGGAGCGCACCCGGGTGCTGGTCGACGACGCCCTCTGGCTCGACCTCGTCCACCAGGGCTACCGGCCCGGGCTCGGCGTCATCTGGTTCTACAAGGCCGACCTGGACCCGGCGGTGACGAAGACGATGCCGCGCGGCTGGAAGGACCTGGACTACGTCGTCGCCTCGCCGACCGTGCGGCGCGACGCGGCCGACCTGCCCAACGTCAAGGCCGCCATGGAGCACTCGGAACCGGTCGCCACCTTCGGCACCGGCGAGGACCGCATCGAGATCCGCCAGATCCAGACGTCCGCCGGAGGCGCGCGATGAGCCAGGAGTCCACCGTCCCCGGAGAGGTCGTCGAGACCGCCGAGATCCCCGAACCGGGCGCCGTCACCATCGTCGTACCGACGTTCAACGAGTCGGCGAACGTACGGCAGTTGCTGCGCCAGATCACCGAGTCCGTCCCGGCCCGGCTGCCCTGCGAGGTCCTGTTCGTCGACGACTCCACCGACGACACACCCGCGGTCATCGAGAAGGCGGCGCAGGACTGCCCGTTCCCGGTGACCGTGCTGCACCGCGAGGAGCCGGTGGGCGGGCTCGGGGGCGCGGTCGTCGAGGGGCTGAAGGCGGCCACCTCGGACTGGATCGTCGTCATGGACGGCGACTGCCAGCACCCGCCGGCGCTCGTGCCCGACCTGGTCGCCACCGGCGAGCGGGCGAACGCCGGGCTGGTCGTCGCCTCCCGGTACATCAAGGGCGGCAGCCGGGCCGGGCTCGCGGGCAGCTACCGCGTGGCCGTCTCGCGCGGGGCGACCTGGCTGACCAAGGCGCTCTTTCCCCGTCGGCTGCACGGCATCAGCGACCCGATGAGCGGCTTCTTCGCGATCCGCCGCAGCGCGGTCACCGCCGAGGTCCTCCAGCCGCTCGGCTACAAGATCCTCCTCGAACTCGCCGTCCGCAGCCGCCCGCGCGCGGTCACCGAGGTGCCGTTCGTCTTCCAGGACCGGTTCGCAGGCGAGTCCAAGTCGACCGCGCAGGAAGGCTTCCGCTTCCTGCGCCATCTGGCCGGGCTGCGCGCCGCCTCGCCGGTCGCGCGCATGATCGGCTTCGGCCTGATCGGGCTCACGGGCTTCGTCCCGAACCTGCTCGGCCTGTGGGCGCTGACCGCCGTCGGCATGCACTACGTACCGGCGGAGATCCTCGCCAACCAGCTCGGCGTCGCCTGGAACTTCGTGCTCATCGAGCACCTGCTGTTCCGCGAGCGGCGCCGGCACCGGCGCTGGTGGGACCGGGCCGGGCGGTTCGCGCTGCTCGCCAACGCCGATCTGGTGCTGCGCATCCCGCTGATCGCCGTGTTCGTGCACCAGCTGCACCTGGGCGTGCTGTCCGCCACCGCGCTCGCGCTGGTCACGACGTTCGTCCTGCGCTTCGTGGCCACCGAAGCGCTGGTCTACCTGCCGCGCCGGGTCCGTGAGGAGTCCGTGCGCGACGGCCGCACCGCGAGGAGAGCCGTGTGAACCTTCGTCGCAGAACGACCGCGCTCCTGTCCGTGGCGGGCCTCACCTCGGGCCTGCTGCTGACCGCACCCCAGCCCGCCTCCGCCGCCAACCTCATCAAGAACCCGGGCTTCGAGACCGCCGGCACCGGTGACATGCCGTACTGCTGGGAGAAGTCCGGCTGGGGCGACAACGACTTCGCCTTCACCACCACGGCCGACGCGCACTCCGGGGCCAAGGCCATGAAGGTCGAGCTGACCCGCCGCGTCGAGGGCGACCGCAAGGCGCTGATCACCGAGTCCGCGGAGTGCGCCCCGGTGGTGACGCCGGGCAAGCAGTACGACCTCGGCCTCTGGTACAAGACGACGACCCCGGACGCGGCGATCACGCTGTTCCGGCACGACACGACGGCCGGCTGGCAGTACTGGACCGACCTCAAGACGCTGGACTTGGCGGGCACCTGGACCGAGGCCACGGTCCGCACCCCCGAGGTCCCGGCCGGCACCGACCGCATCTCCTGGGGCGTCTCCGTCTACGGCACCGGCTCTGCCACCACCGACGACTACACGATGGACCAGGTGCCCGACCCGGTTCTGCCACCGCAGTGCACCGGCACGGCCGAGCAGTGCGCCAACGGCAAGTGGGACGTGCTCCCGACCCAGAACCCGGTCCGCTCCATGCACTCCGTCGTCCTGCACAACGGCAAGGTGCTGCTGATCGCGGGCTCCGGCAACGACGAGTCGATGTTCGAGGCGGGCACCTTCACCTCGGCGGTCTACGACCCGGAGAAGGGCACCTACAAGGTCATCCCCACGCCGAAGGACATGTTCTGCGCCGGGCATGTGCAGCTCCAGGACGGGCGCGTGCTGGTGATGAGCGGCAACAAGGGCTACCCGACGGCGGACGGCCGCGTCGGCTACCAGGGCTACAAGGACTCGTATGTCTTCGACCCGGAGACGGAGACCTACTCCAAGACCAACGACATGAACGACGGCCACTGGTACCCGTCGGCCACGATCCTCGGCAACGGTGACGTCATCTCCTTCGGCGGGCTGCGCGAGGACTCCACCGGCTCGGTCGCCGCCGAGCTGTTCTCCGAGGCGGAGCAGCAGTGGCAGCCGCTGTGGAAGGTCAACCAGACCTGGTCGTACTGGGGCCTGTACCCGTCGATGATCCTGATGCAGGACGGCCGCCTCTTCTACTCGGGCAGCCACGTCTTCGGCAACAACATCCCCGGCACGGGTTCGGCGATCTACGACTACGGCGCCAACACCGTCACCCAGGTCCCGGGCCTGCGGAACAAGGACGAGCGCGACCAGTCGGCCAGCGTGCTGCTGCCTCCGGCGCAGGACCAGAAGGTCCTCACCCTCGGCGGCGGCAACATCGACTCCAACCCGGAGGCGAACCGCCTGACCGACATCATCGACCTCAAGCAGCCGAACCCGTCGTACGTGGCCGGGCCGCCGATCCCGCAGGGCACGGTCGACCTCGGCAACGGGCCCGTCCCGCAGACCGGGAACCAGGGCAAGATGTACGTCTCCGCGGTGCTGCTGCCCGACGGCAAGGTGCTGGAGACGGGCGGCGCCCTGCACAACCGTGCCAACCCGGTCTACGAGACGTCGATCTTCGACCCCGCGTCGGAGACCTTCGACCCGGTGGCCGTCGACCCCGAGGCGCGCGGTTACCACTCCTCGGCGTTCCTGCTGCCCGACGGCCGCGTGATGACCACCGGCGACAACCCGGGCAACGGCTCCTGGAACCACGACGTGTCGGTCTACAGCCCGCCGTACCTGTTCAAGGGCCCGCGCCCGCAGATCACGTCCGTCATCGACACCGAGTGGACCTACGGCGACACCCAGCGGATCACCGTCGACCGGCCCATCGCCAAGGCCGAGCTGATCCGCCCGGCCGCCGTGACGCACTCCTCCGACCCGAACCAGCGGTTCGTGGACCTGCCGCTGTCGGTCGACGGCAACAACGTCGACCTGAATGTGACGAGCAACCCCGACCTGGCCCCGCCCGGCTGGTACATGCTCTTCGCGGTCGACGCCAACGGGGTGCCGTCGGTGGCGAAGTGGGTGCACCTTGAGGGCCCGCAGGCCCTCACGGCGACGGACGCCTCGGCCCATGTCCACGACTTCGCGGACGCGCCGGCGGGCAAGGTCGCGGGGCCCGGCAAGAAGCGCACGTCGCAGAAGGTCAGCCCGACGATCTCCGGCTGCGACCGCCACTACGGCTCGGCCAACGTCTGCGTGCCGACCGACTTCCCGGCGGAGGTGAAGAAGTCGACGGCAGCCCGCTGTGAGTGGCTCAAGGCGAACGACTACGGCCGCCTGAAGGTCAACGGCAGGGACGACCCGCTGGGCCTGGACCGCGACAGGGACGGCATCGCCTGCGGGAAGGGCGATGTGAGGAAGGGTCAGCGATGACCGCGTGAGTCTGCCAGGGCGCGTTCCACGATGGCCTCCAGCTGCTCGTGGTGCGCGCCCTTCCAGTACGCCCGGCCGCACGCGGTGCACTGCGCGAACACGTCGTACGTCGCGTGCGTGCCGTGTTTCAGCTGGTCGGCGACCTCGTCCTTGGTCGCCTTGCGCAGCACCCCGTTGCAGGCCGTGCAGCGCGTCCACGGCAGCAAGTCGGGCCGGAACCGGTCCAGGACGTCACGCAGCTGCTCCTCGGGACGGGTGCTGTAGACGAACGCCCCCGCCCACAGCTCGCGGCGCCGCAGCAGCCCCCGGTCGCGGCTCAGCATGACCCGCTGCTCGGCCGCCGAACGCGCCGCGAGGGCCGGGTCGCCGATGTCGGTCGACTCGTACGCCGTGTCCACGCCGAGGAGGCGCAGCCGGCGGGCCAGTGTGCCGAGATGGACGTCGAGGAGGAAGCGGAGGGGAGCCCCGGGCACCCGCTGCGGGCGTACGACGGTCCGTACCGTCACCGCCTCCCCGGACGCCGGGACGTGCGAGACGGGCACCTCGCGGCCGTCCACGACCAGCGCGCCCACCTCGGTCAGCGGCACGCCCAGCGACTCGATGACATGGCCGAGGCTGGAGACACCGTCGGTGGTGGCCCGCACGGCGCCGTCCCTGCGGGCCCGGGGGACGAAGACGTGCAGCTCGGGCGCGAACTCGACGCGGATCTCGGGACCGTTCACCTGGTCAGGATGACACGGCGGCGGGCGCCGGCCTCAGGGTTTTCCGGTCGGCAGGCCGTGTTCCAGGACGTCCAGGGCGCGGTCGACGAGGTCCCGGATGTCGTCCCGGTGGCCGGTCTCGGCCCAGTAGTGGGAGACCTCCAGCAGGCCGCCCAGCACCGACATGGTGAAGACCCGCAGCTCCAGGCTGTCGGGGTCGAGCCCGGAGCGCTCGGCGAGGCCTGCGCGGAGCAGCCGGCCGGTCGCCGCCATGCTCTCCATCATGCGGGCGCGGACGGCGGGCACCTCGACCCCGAGCCGCATCCGCAGCCGCGTCACCTCGGGCTCCTCGGCGAGGCTCAGGTCGAGGGCCGTGCGCATCACGTGCCGCATGACATCGGCCCACGACTCGTCCGACGGCCGGGTCCGCAGCTCCTCCAGCATCACCGGGTCCCACTCGTCGGTGATGACGATGTCCTCCTTGGCCGGGAAGTACCGGAAGACGGTCGACGGCGACACCTCGGCGCGGTCGGCGATCTGCTCGATCGTCGTGGCGTCGTAGCCCTGCTCCTCGATCAGCGCGTAGGCCGCGGCGCGGATCGCCCGGCGGGTCTTGATCTTCTTCCGCTCCCGGAGACCCAGCTGAGGGCGGTCGGCGGGGGTGGTGCGTGGGGCCGTCATGAAGGTCATTCTCGGGCATCAGGGGTCGGGCGAGGATGTGATAGCGAGCATGAAGGCGGCAGAAAGGGCCACGGCTCGAAGCCGTGGCCCTGAGGGGGCGGGAAGGGTCACCCGTGCTGGTATGCCACCAGTGAGATCCCCACGTAGTGCGCGATGAAGGCCGCCAGGGTGAGGGAGTGGAACACCTCGTGGAAGCCGAACCAGCGCGGTGACGGGTTGGGCCGCTGGATCCCGTAGACCACGCCGCCCGCGCTGTAGAGCACGCCGCCGACGATGATCAGGACCAGGACGGCGATGCCGCCGGTCCGCATGAAGTCCGGCAGGTAGAAGACGGCCGCCCAGCCCATCGCGATGTAGCAGGGCGTGTAGAGCCAGCGCGGGGCGCCGACCCAGAAGACGCGGAAGGCGATCCCCGCGACGGCCGCCGCCCAGATGCCCCACAGCAGCCACCGCCCCTTGGCCTCCGGCAGGAGCAGCATCGTCAGCGGCGTGTACGTGCCCGCGATGATCAGGAAGATGTTGGAGTGGTCCAGCCGGCGCAGGACGCCGTCCATACGGGGGCTCCAGTCACCCCGGTGGTACAGCGCGCTCACGCCGAACAGCATGCAGGCGGTCAGGGCGAAGATGCCGCACGCGATGCGTCCTCTGGTCGAGTCGGCGAGGGCGGTCAGCACCAGGCCCGCGACGAGGACGGCCGGAAACATGCCGAGGTGCAGCCAGCCGCGCAGCTTGGGCTTCACCGGGTGCGGCAAGGAGAGCGCCTGCGGACCGCGGCCGTCGGCCGGCGTGTCCGTGGGCGCGTCGGGGGCGAACGCAGTCATGGCCGAATGGTAGCTACGGAACCGTAAGTGACCTATCAGTCCGTCGGATTGGACGACTAAGAGTGGCCATCCTCTCACCGGAGCCGAATGATGGTTACGCAAATGGACGGTCAGGTGAACCCAATGTGCACGTAAAGCGGCGTGAGAAACCGTGGCGATCCTCACGTTGCTCACCTGTGCGCTCCTCTGGACAGATGGGCACATGCGTCGGATGATCAAATGAGTGCGGTCGGCACCGGATGAGCGCCAAGATCCACCGTGAAGCATCCGGGTCGCAGCCCCCACGGGGCCTCCACATCACCAAAAAATCCCTCATTTAGGAGCAATCGTGGCGCGCGACATCGCGGCTCCCACCGTCCCCACCAGTCATCAGGGGCTGGTCTCGTGGGTCAACGAGATCGCAGAACTGACGCAGCCGGACAACGTGGTCTGGTGTGACGGATCCGAGGCCGAGTACGAGCGACTGTGCGAGGAGCTCGTCCAGAAGGGCACCTTCCGGAAACTCGACCCGATCAAGCGCCCCCACTCCTACTACGCGGCCTCCGACCCCAGCGACGTCGCCCGCGTGGAGGACCGGACGTTCATCTGCTCCGAGAAGGAGGAGGACGCGGGCCCCACCAACCACTGGAAGGCCCCCGCCGAGATGCGGGAGATCTTCCAGGGCTCCGGGGGCGAGGGCGGCCTGTTCCGCGGCTCGATGCGTGGCCGGACCATGTACGTCGTGCCCTTCTGCATGGGCCCGCTCGGCTCGCCGCTGTCCGCGATCGGCGTCGAGATCACCGACTCGGCCTACGTCGCCGTCTCCATGCGCACGATGACCCGCATGGGCCGGGCCGTCCTGGACGAGCTCGGCGACGAGGGCTTCTTCGTCAAGGCCGTGCACACCCTGGGCGCCCCGCTGGAGCCCGGCCAGGAGGACGTCCCCTGGCCCTGCAACACGACCAAGTACATCTCGCACTTCCCCGAGGACCGCGAGATCTGGTCCTACGGCTCCGGCTACGGCGGCAACGCCCTGCTCGGCAAGAAGTGCTACGCCCTGCGCATCGCCTCCGTCATGGCCCGTGACGAGGGCTGGCTGGCCGAGCACATGCTCGTCCTCAAGCTCACCCCGCCGCGCGGCGAGGCCAAGTACGTCGCCGCGGCCTTCCCGAGCGCCTGCGGCAAGACCAACCTCGCCATGCTGGAGCCGACCATCCCCGGCTGGACCGTCGAGACCATCGGCGACGACATCGCCTGGATGCGCTTCGGCGAGGACGGCCGGCTGTACGCCATCAACCCCGAGGCCGGTTTCTTCGGCGTCGCGCCCGGCACCGGCGAGCACACCAACGCCAACGCGATGAAGACGCTGTGGGGCAACTCCGTCTTCACGAACGTGGCGCTGACCGACGACGGTGACGTGTGGTGGGAGGGCATGACCGAGGAGCCCCCGGCCCACCTCACGGACTGGAAGGGCAACGACTGGACGCCGGAGTCCCAGACCCCGGCCGCCCACCCCAACGCCCGCTTCACCGTCCCGGCCTCGCAGTGCCCGATCATCGCGCCGGAGTGGGAGGACCCCAAGGGCGTGCCGATCTCGGCGATCCTCTTCGGCGGCCGCCGTGCGACGGCCGTACCGCTGGTGACGGAGTCCTTCGACTGGAACCACGGCGTCTTCCTCGGCGCCAACGTGGCCTCCGAGAAGACCGCCGCCGCCGAGGGCAAGGTCGGCGAGCTGCGCCGCGACCCCTTCGCGATGCTGCCGTTCTGCGGCTACAACATGGGCGACTACATGGCCCACTGGATCGACGTGGCCAAGGACAAGGACCAGTCCAAGCTGCCGAAGATCTACTACGTCAACTGGTTCCGCAAGGACGACGAGGGCAAGTTCGTCTGGCCCGGCTTCGGCGAGAACTCCCGCGTCCTGAAGTGGATCGTCGGCCGCCTGGAGGGCACCGCGGAGGGCGTCGAGACCCCGATCGGCATCCTGCCGACGAAGGACGCCCTCGACACGAACGGCCTGGAGCTGTCCGACAGCGACCTGGACTTCCTGCTCACCGTGGACAAGGAGGTCTGGCGCGAGGAGGCCGCCCTGGTCCCCGAGCACCTCAACACCTTCGGCGACCACACGCCGAAGGAGCTGTGGGACGAGTACCGCGCGCTGGTGGAGCGCCTGGGCTGAGGCCCACCCCCGAACTCCGCGGCCGGCTGGAACCGACAGTGCCCTGACCAGCAACATCGTCACGGCCGGCCGCGGAACGCACTGGCGGGGCCCGCACAACGGCGTGCGGGGTTCCGGGCCCGTCGCCGCCCTCCGTCCGCCCCGACGGAACCCGGCGGCGACAGGCTCACTCCCGCCCGCTTCGGCGCGGCCCGCCCAGCGGGCTCACGAACGTGCCGATGGATGACCGAGCGCTCCGGCCGACGACCCACGCCGACCGGAGCGCTCGGGCGCTCCCGGAGCGGTACGTCGATCCCGCGCGGGCGCAGGGCGCGGCGCACGCCTACCCAGAAGTGGGGCGCAAGCCCCCGATCAACGCTGTCGTTTGATGAGGTATGCCGCGGCCAGGCAGGCAAGAGCGATGACGGCGAGGACCGCTGCCGTCGTCATTCCGCCGGGAAGGCTTCCGCCACGGGCCAGATACCAGTAACTCTCGTGCCGAACCAACAGGACGGCAGCGGTGCCGGAGCCGTACAGTTCACGATTTAATCGCGACACTTCGTCTCTCCTCGCCCACACATTCCGTGGGGTGAGCCGGGCGACTCACCCCATGGGACGTTTTTGTCCGGTTACCCCACGGCACTGCTCGCAAGCTGACCCGCGTCGAACGGGGTCGTAGTAGCGGTGGCCCATCTTGTACAGGCCGGTCGGGTCCAGGTACGTGCCCGC
Organism: Streptomyces lomondensis; assembly: GCF_014651035.1. GTDB lineage: Bacteria > Actinomycetota > Actinomycetes > Streptomycetales > Streptomycetaceae > Streptomyces > Streptomyces lomondensis. The sequence continues at coordinate 303,687 of NZ_BMWC01000002.1, read as the reverse complement.
GTAGCGGTGGGGCTAAGGGACGGCCTCGGTGGTGGTGCCGCGGAGCAGTGGGTCGAACTCTTCCTGGCCCCGCACGCGTTGTTGGCCGACCCCGCCGACGCCTGGCTGCCGCCCGGTGCCCGCGGCCTGGTCGTGCGGCTCGATCCGGTCACCGGTTTCCTCCGGTCCGCCACGCTCCACGACGACCGCGGCCCCCTGGCCACGGCCAGGGTCGGCGAGCTCGGCGTCCACGACGTGCGGTCGTCGGCCGAGGCGGGGCGGGTGGTGGCGCGTATGGCCAGGACCCTGGTGGATCCCGTCCGGCTGTCGGCCGATGTCGTCGTGGAGGCCGACCCGCACGAGGACCTCTCCTTCACGGCCGAGCCGTCGGCCCGCTCCCGGACGGCCTCGCTCGGCGGGCACCGCCTGACGGTGACCGGAGACTGCGCGCTGGACGGGACGAGCCCGTTGGCGGCCCGGCCGGCCGAACTGCTCGCACCGGCCCGGATCGTGTCTCATCCGGCACAGGTCGCGGCCGTGTCGGCGACCTCCGTCCGGGCCGGCGTCCGTCCGCTGCGCACCTTCCCGTTCAGTGCCTGGGCCCTGGACAAGAGCCTGACGTGCGGCTTCACGATCGCCCCGGAGGCGGGCGTCCTGGTGCGGGCGGAGGCGGCGGCGGACGGCCACGTGGTCTTCCGCCACGTCGTCACCGCCCTCGGCGCTCCGGCGGACCGGCTCGCCCCCGCCCGCGCGTAGCCGCGGGCGGGGGCGAGCCGGGGTGATGGTTTGTGGCGCCCGGTCCGCGCGTCGCTGCGGGTGCGCGCGGACCGGGGCCGTCGGGGGAGCCCGGGTGGGCTCAGCGGGACGCGAGTTCGCGCGGCTCCAGAGCCGCGGTGTGGGCGTCCATCCGCTCGGCGGCCAGGATCGCGGCCGCCGTGTCGGCGCGGGAGGCGGCGACGACCAGCGCGCGGCCCGCCAGGGCGTGCGCCCGCCGGTGCAGGGCGGTGGCGTTCTTCTCGCGCCGGGCGCCGGTCATGGGCGCGCGAAGCGGCGTACGCCCTCCTCGCAACCGGCCCACCTGTTCCGCGAGCCGCTCCGCCGCGGTGTCCAGGTCGGCCGAGCGCTCCCTCGCGCGCAGCTCGTCCGTGACGGCGAGCAGGGCGGCGAGATGGCCCGCGAGCTGGATGTCCAGCTCTTCCTCACGGGAACGGTGGGGGAAGTCCGGGTTGGGGCCGTCCACCGTGCTGTGGACCGACTTGGTGCGGATCGGTTCGTACATGGGAGGGCCTCCTGAGTGCTTGCAGGAAGCCATCCTAGCTTAGATTTCGTCTAAAGTTGAGTTGTTCACAAACCCGGACTGGGTGCACACGCAGGGTGAGGGAGGCGTCCGGTCAGGGCTGGCTGTAGCCGTCCAGGAAGTGCCCGATGCGCCCCACGGCGTCGCGCAGGTCCCCGACCGTCGGCAGGGTCACCACGCGGAAGTGGTCCGGCTCCGGCCAGTTGAAGCCGGTGCCCTGGACGACCATGATCTTCTCGCGCCGGAGCAGGTCCAGGACCATCCGCCGGTCGTCCTTGATCTTGAAGACCTTGGGGTCGAGGCGCGGGAAGAGGTACAGCGCCCCCTTCGGCTTCACGCAGGTCACGCCGGGGATCTGGGTCAGCAGCTCGTACGCCACGTCCCGCTGCTCGCGCAGCCGCCCGCCCGGCAGGACCAGGTCGTTGATCGTCTGCCGCCCGCTGAGCGCGGCGACCACGCCGTGCTGTCCCGGCATGTTCGCGCACAGGCGCATGTTCGCCAGGATCGTCAGGCCCTCGATGTAGGAGTCGGCGTGCGCGCGCGGCCCGGAGATCGACATCCAGCCGACCCGGTAGCCGGCCACCCGGTACGCCTTCGACATGCCGTTGAAGGTGAGGGTGAGCAGGTCGGGGGCGACGGCGGCGGTCGGGGTGTGCGTGGCGCCGTCGTAGAGGATCTTGTCGTAGATCTCGTCCGAGCAGACCAGCAGGTTGTGGCGGCGGGCGATGTCGGTGAGCCCCTTGACCATCGCCTCGTCGTACACGGCCCCGGTCGGGTTGTTGGGGTTGATGATCACGATCGCCTTGGTGCGGTCGGTGACCTTGCGCTCGACGTCGGCCAGGTCCGGCATCCAGTCGGCCTGCTCGTCGCACCGGTAGTGCACGGCGGTGCCGCCGGACAGGGAGACGGCGGCGGTCCACAGCGGGTAGTCGGGCGCGGGTACGAGCACCTCGTCGCCGTCGTCCAGCAGGCCCTGCATCGCCATCACGATCAGCTCGGAGACGCCGTTGCCGATGAAGACGTGCTCGACGTCCGTCTCGATGCCGAGGGTCTGGTTGTGCATCACGACCGCGCGGCGCGCGGCCAGCAGTCCCTTGGCGTCTCCGTATCCATGCGCCGACGACACGTTCCGGAGGACGTCCTCCAGGATCTCGGGCGGGCACTCGAAGCCGAACGCCGCCGGGTTGCCGGTGTTCAGCTTGAGGATGCGGTGACCGGCGGCTTCCAGCCGCATCGCCTCCTCGAGCACCGGGCCCCGGATCTCGTAACAGACGTTGGCGAGCTTGGTCGACTGGATCACCTGCATGTCTGGGAGCTTACGGCCCGGTATCGCGTCACGGGCCGTGTTTTCCGCCACGTGAGACGCGGCGGTTTGGGCGGATATCGCCGCACGCTGCCCCACCAGCACCTCTGGTCCCTAGAATGCGCCGCCATGTCCAAGCCATTCGAATACGCCGACGGAGCGACGGGCGGCGAGCCCCAGGGCCCGCCGAACGTGTACCTGCCGCAGGCGGTCCCGCCCCCGGCGTACGACGCGTACGCCGATCCGGCGGCGGCGCACGGGTGGCAGGACCTGTACGGCGATGGCGGGGGGTCGGGGGCACTGCCGGGGTTACGGGGCACGCCGGCGGGGGTGGCGCGAGGGCCGTGGGTGGCGCGGGGGGCGTGGGCGGCGCGGGGGCTACCGGCCACGCTGGCGGGGGTGGCTCGGGGGTCACCTGGACCACGGGGGCAGGCGGTGCCAGGGATGCGGTGGGTGGCGCGGAGGTCGGCGGCGGTGCTGGGGCCGTGGGCGGCGGGGGTGGCTCGGGGGTCACCTGGACCACGGGGGTCGGGGGCGCCGCGGATGCCGTGGGTAGCACGAGGGTCGTCGGCGGTGTCACGGATGCCGGGGGCGGCACGGGGGTCGTCGGCGGTGCTGGGGCCACGGGCGGCGAGGGCGGTTCGGGGGCGACCTGGACCATGGGAGTTGGCGGCGCCCCGGATGCCGGGGGCGGCGCGGGGGACGCCGGCTCCAGGGGCGCCGCGGGCGGCGGTGGCGACACGCGCGAGCTGCCGGTGGTGCCGGCGCGCGGTCGGTCCGGGGCAGGGCATCGTTCCCGGCGCCGGCCGAGCCCCTGGCGGGGCCGCCGCGTGGCGGTCGCCGTCGGCGCCCTCGGCGCGGTGTCGGCGGCGGTTCTGATCGCCGGGTTCTTCCTCTCGGGCGCGCCCTCGGGTGGGACGCGGGGTGGTGAGGGCGGCCGTACGGGACCGACGGCGGGGGAGTCGCAGGCGGCGGCGCCCACGGATGCCAGCCCGGCCTCGACCCCCGCCGCGCCGCTCGTCGACCGCCCGGCGGACAGCGGCGAGCCGTCCGGAGTCGCCGCGTCCGCATCCGCGTCCGCGAGCCCGCCCGCCACGCCGAGCCGCACCCCGTCCGCCGGCGGGCCGGACGGTGCGCCGCCCCCGGCCGTCAGCCCCTCGGCCGGTGTCCCTACGACTTCTGCGCCTGCTGTTACTGCGTCGGCGCCGGGCAGGCCGGAGGGGAAGCCGGGGCATGGTCCTGGTGGCACGAAGGGTCCCAAGTAACCGGCCTGTGCGGCGAAGCCGCACCCCGTCGGGCGGCGGATCGGACGGTGCCCCGACGACTTCCCCCCCGCCGCCAACCCGTCGGCCCAGGCAGGCCTGACGGGAACCGGGGCACGGGCCCGGTGGCGCCAAGGGCCCCAAGTGGTCAGACCGTCAGGGCGGTTGAGTAGGGTCGGGCAGGACGCGCTGGTTCCGGTTGTGGAACGACTCCTTGCCCCGTCACCCTTGCGACGATCACAATGTGCATGACAACACTGCGGGCGGCCGGAAGATTTCCGGCCGCCTCCGTCGCAAGAGGGGACCCCCCATGAGAAAACCTCTCGCCGCCGCGTTCTGCGCCCTGGCGATAGCCGGGGCCGGCGCGGCTCCCGCGACCGCTGCCGAGGCCGCCCCCACGGGCGTCGGCAAGGCCGCGGACACGGGCTCGGCCACGTCCGCCGTCTCGGGCGTGGTCTCGTCCGTGGAGCAGACGCTGTCCGGCCTCAACCCGTCGGCCAAGGCCGTGAACTTCGCCGGCACCGTCTCGCTCAGCAACTGCTCCGGCTCGGTCGTCCGCATGCCGGACTCCGAGGACAACGACCCGGCGCTCGTGATGACCAACGGCCACTGCCTGGAGTCCGGTTTCCCCGGCCCCGGCGAGGTCCTCGTCGACAAGGCGTCCAGCCGCACCTTCGGCCTGCTCAACGCCTCCGGCTCGCGCGTCGCCACCCTGCGCGCCGCCAAGCTCGCCTACGGCACGATGACCGACACGGACGTCGCGCTGTACCAGCTCACCACCACGTACGCGCAGATCAAGAGCTCGTACAACATCAACCCGCTGACGCTGAACGACACCCACCCGGTCGCCGGCACCGCCATCAGCATCCCCTCGGGCTACTGGAAGCGGATCTACAGCTGCTCCATCGACGGGTTCGTGCCCACCCTGAAGGAGGGCGACTGGACCTGGAAGGACTCGGTCCGCTACACCTCCGCCTGCAACACCATCGGCGGCACGTCCGGCTCGCCCGTCGTCGACCAGGCCACCAACAAGGTCGTCGCCGTCAACAACACCGGCAACATGGACGGCGAGCGCTGCACGGTGAACAACCCCTGTGAGGTCGACGCGAACGGCTCCGTGACCGTCCGCAAGGGCATCAACTACGCCCAGCACACCTACGGGATCCCGGCCTGCTTCGGCATCGACAACAAGCTCGACCTGAGCGCGAGCGGCTGCACCCTGCCCAAGCCGTAAGGCAGGGTCCTGGGGCGGGCGGTCACGCGGGGGGAGTCCCGCGGACCGCCCGCCCCGCCAGGACGTCCGTGCGCCGGCCGTCCTCGATCACGAAGCGGCCGCCGACCAGCACGTACGGGATGCCCGCCGGGAGCCTGCGGGGTTCCGCGAACGTGGCGCCCGCCGCGACCGTCGCCGGGTCGAAGAGGACCAGGTCGGCCACGTATCCCTCGCGGACCAGGCCCCGGTCCGGCAGCCTCAGCCGCGCGGCCGGGCGCGAGGTGAGGTGCGCTATGCACTCCTCCAGCGACAGCACCCCCAACTCCCGCACGTAGTGCCCGAGGTAGTGCGGGAACGTGCCGTAGGCGCGCGGGTGCGGCTTGGCGCCCTGGAGGATGCCGTCCGAGCCGCCGGTGTGCACCCGATGGCGCATGATCGCCCGGACGTTCTCCTCGTGCCCCACGTGCTGGAGGATCGTCGGGGCCAGCCGGTCGGCCAGCAGCAGCCCGCGCGCGGTCGTCCAGGGCGCCTCGCGCCGCACGTCCGCCGACTCCTGGATCGTCCGGCCCACGTAGTCGGCCAGGGCCGGGTCGTTCACGCCGGAGATCTCGATCGTGTCCCACTCGATGGGCACGCCGTGGCAGCCGTCCGAGCCGGTGACCTCCAGGTCGTGGCGGATCCGTTCCGCCGTGCCGGGGTCCGCCAGCCGCCTGAGGACCTGCTCGGGGCCGCCCTCGCTCGCCCAGCTCGGCAGCATGGCCGCGAGGGTCGTGCAGCCGGGCGTGTAGGGGTAGGTGTCCAGGCTGATGTCGGCCCCGGCGGCCAGCGCCTCGTCCAGCAGGGCCAGCAGCTCGGGTGCCCGGCCCTTGTTCACGCCGAAGTTCATGGTGGCGTGGGCGAGATGCAGGGGGCAGCCGGCCTCGCGGGTCAGGGCGATCATCTCCGCGTACGCCTCCAGGGCGCCGGCGCCGTAGGAGCGGTGGTGCGGGCAGTAGTAGCCGCCGTACGACGCCACCACCCGGCACAGCTCGGTCAGTTCCGCGTCCGGGGCGTACATGCCGGGCGTGTACGTCAGCCCCGACGACATGCCGACGGCGCCCTGCTCCATGCCCTCGGCGACCAACTGCCGCATCCGATCGAGCTCTTCGGGCGTGGCCTCGCGGTCCTCCCAGCCGACGGCGAGCGCCCGGACCGTGCCCTGCGGGATCAGGTAGGCCGCGTTCACGGCGATCCCCCGGTCCAGTCGGTCCAGGTACTCGCCGACCGAGCGCCAGTCGAAGTCGATGTCGTCCCCGGGCCCGTTCCACCCGGCGATCGCCCGGCGCACCTCGTCGAGCGTCCGGTCGTCGACGGGCGCGTACGACAGCCCGTCCTGGCCGATGACCTCCAGGGTGACGCCCTGCGCGGCCTTGGCGCTGTGGTCGGGGTCGCGCAGCAGGGCCAGGTCGCTGTGGGCGTGCATGTCGACGAAGCCGGGGGAGAGGACCAGGCCCTCGGCGTCCAGCTCCCGGCTGGCCTTCGGCCGCTGGCAGCCGGCCGCCGCGGCCTCCTTGACGATCCCCGTGATCCGGCCGCCGTCGACCACGACGTCGGCCCGGTACGAGGGTCCGCCGGAGCCGTCGACGACGTCCGCGTCCCGGATGACGAGCTCTTCCATCGCTGACGGCCTCCTAGAAGAACGTGCGGACGTAGTCGACGACCGTGCCGTCCGCCTCCGCGACAGGGATCAGCTGCCACTTGTCGAACGAGGTGCACGGGTGCGAAAGACCCAGGCCGACCCAGTCGCCGACCTCCAGATCCGCCTCCGGCGTGGTGCTCAGCCACGCGTGCTGGTCGGACAGGGCCGTCACCGACACGCCGGTGGCCGGGCGCTCGGCGCCGTCCCGGCGGATCACCTGGGCGAAGGGCAGGTCGAGGTCGTAGGCCGCGTCCCGCTTGCCCGCGTTGACGAAGGCCTGCTCGGCACAGGGCCGCGACACCACCTGCGTCCACAGCCGGAACGCCGGCTCCAGCGCGCCCTCCTCGGGCACCCGGTTGAACGGCGTCAGCTTGCGGTAGTGGCCGTCGTCGTGCGAGACGTAGGCGCCCGAGCGCAGCAACTTCAGCACCGGGCGGGAGAGTTCGGGGATCTCCGCGAAGACCTCGGCGACCGCGTCGAACCAGGCGCTGCCGCCCGCGCTGACCACGATCTCGTCCACGTCCGCGAAGCGCCCCGCCTTGTCGAAGTCCACGGCCAGCGCGACCAGCCGCCGCAGCCAGGCCGTGACCCGCTCCGGGTCCGCCTTCGGCACCTCGCCCTCGTAGCCCGCGACGCCGACCAGCCGCAGCGTCCGGGTGCCGGCCACCGCGTCCGCGACCGCCGCGCACTCCGCCTCCGTACGGACACCGGTCCGGGCGCCTTCCCCGGCGGCGAGCTCGACGACCACGTCCACCGGGCGCCCGGCACCGCGCAGGGCCGCGTCCATCAGCTCGACGCCGCGCACGGAGTCGACGTAGCAGACGAGACGGAAGTCCGGGTCGGCGTCCAGCTCGGTGGCGATCCAGCGCAGTGCGGCCGTGTCGACCAGCTCGTTCGCGAGGAACACGCGCCGGGTCCCGAACGCCCGCGCCACCCGCACCTGGTGCGGCACCGCCAGCGTGATGCCCCACGCTCCGTGCTCGATCTGCCGCCGGAACAGCTGCGGGGCCATGGAGGTCTTGCCGTGCGGCGCGAACGCCAGGCCGTGCCGGGCCGCGTACGTCTCCATGAGCCTCAGGTTGTGCTCCAGACGCTCGGCGGACAGCGCGAGCACGGGCGTGGCGAAGCCGCCGGTGAACAGGTTGCGGCGCTGGGCGGCCAGCTCGCCGACCGTCAGTCCGTCGGCGTCCGGCGGGAGGCCCTTGAAGCGGTGGTCGACGCGCTCGGCGGCGAGCCGGGCGAGGGACTCGGCGGCAGTGTCGGCTGGCATGGAGCCTCCTGATCTGCGGTGTTGCAATATCTGCAACCTTCATTGCGTATGTCGCTGAACGCTGTCTAACATCTCGGCCACCGCCGGTCAATGAAACCGTTCAAGGGAACCGACACCCACCGAAGCCGCCGAGGAGCTACGAACATCGTGACCCCCACCGGACCCTGCAACGCCCCCGACGTCGTCGACGTCGTCGCGCTCGGCGAGTCCATGGTCACGTTCCTGCCCTCCCGGCCGGGCCGGCTCGCCGACGTGCCGTCGTTCGAGCGGGGCATCGGCGGGGCGGAGTCCAACGTGGCGTGTGTGCTGGCGGCGGCCGGGCACTCCGCGCGGTGGGTCAGCAGGGTCGGGGACGACCCGTTCGGCGACCATCTGGTGGAGGCGATCGGCGGGTACGGGGTCGACGTGGCCCACGTCCGCCGCGACCCCGCCCGCCCCACCGGCATCTACTTCCGCACCGCCGGGGACCGGGCCGGCGACGCGCACGAGGTGGCGTACTACCGGGCCGGCTCGGCGGCGTCCGCGATGAGCGTGACGGACCCCGACCCGGCGGCGGTGCGCGCCGGACGCGTGCTGCACCTGTCCGGGATCACGGCCGCGCTGTCCGGCGGCTGCCTGGACCTGATGCGCGAGCTGACCGCACGCCGCCCCGGCCGCCCCCTGGTCTCCTTCGACGTCAACCACCGGCCCGGCCTGTGGCGCGACACGGACGCGCCCCGGGTGCTGCGCGACCTCGCCCGGGGCGCGGACCTCGTGTTCGTGGGCCAGGACGAGGCCTGGGGCCTGCGCAGCGCCGAGGCCGTCCGCGCCGCCCTCCCCGAACCCGAGGTGCTGGTCGTCAAGCAGGGCGCCGCCGGAGCCACCGTCTTCGAGAAGCGGGACGTCACCTTCGTCCCCGCACCGCAGGTCGAGGTCGTCGCCGCCGTCGGCGCCGGAGACGCCTTCGCCGCCGGGTTCCTCTCCGCCACCCTGCGCGGACTGCCCCTGCGGGAGCGGCTGCGGCACGGGCATCTGATGGCCGCCGCCGCGCTCACCGTCCCCGGCGACCTCGCGACCCCGCCCACCCGGCAGCACGCCGACCGGCTCGCCGCCCTGGACGACGCCGCATGGGGGAGACTGCGACTCGGCCCCGGCTGGACCGAGGACACCCAGCGGGCCGACGAGGAGGTACGTACGCCATGAGCCAGACCGTCGACCGCGCGCTCAGCATCCTGCCGCTGCTCGCCGAGGGCCCCGCCGACCTGGGGCAGGTCGCCGACCGCCTCGGCGTGCACAAGTCCACGGCGCTGCGCCTGCTGCGCACCCTGCACGAGCACGGGCTGGTCTACCGCCAGTCCGACCAGCGCTACCGCCTCGGCGCCCGGCTCTTCGCGCTCGCCCAGGAGGCGATGGAGAACCTCGACGTCCGCGAGATCGCCCATCCCCACCTGGTCCGCCTCAACGAGAGCTGCGGGCACACCGTGCACCTCGCCGTGTACGAGGAGAACGAGGTCCTCTACATCGACAAGGTCGAGAGCCGCTACCCGGTGCGCATGTACTCCCGCATCGGCAAGCCCGTAGCCATCACCGTCGCCGCCGTCGCGAAGCTGCTGCTCGCCGACCTGCCCGAGCACGAGCGGCGGGCGGTCGCGGAGAAGCTCGACTACCCGATGTACACGTCCCGTTCGACGCCCCACGCGAGCGCGTTCCTGCGCGAGCTGGAGAAGGTGCGCGAACAGGGCTGGGCCACCGACCTCGGCGGCCACGAGGAGTCCATCAACTGCGTCGCCGCCCCCATCCGCGGCGCCGACGGCCGGGTCGTCGCCGCGATGTCGGTCTCCGCGCCGAACGTCGTCGTCACCGCCGACGAACTCCTCACCCTCCTGCCGCTGGTGCGCCGCACGGCGGACGCCATCAGCGGGGAGTACTCCGGCAGAACACCAGTGAAGGGCACCGTATGACGGACAAGATCGCACTCACCCCGAAGACCCACACCACCCCGCCGGCGAAGTTCTCGCACGGTGTGAAGAAGGGCAACATCCTCCAGGTCGCCGGCCAGGTCGGCTTCCTGCCCGCCGAGGAGGGCAAGCCGCCCACGCCCGCCGGGCCGACCCTGCGCGAGCAGACCCTCCAGACCCTGGCCAACGTCAAGGCGATCCTTCAGGAGGGCGGCGCCTCCTGGGACGACGTGATGATGATCCGCGTCTACCTCACCGACGTGGCCCACTTCGCCGAGTTCAACGAGATCTACGACGCGTACTTCGAGGAGCAGGGCCTGACCCAGCCGCCCGCCGCGCGCACGACCGTCTACGTCGGTCTCCCCGCGGGCCTCCTCGTCGAGATCGACGCACTGGCCGTCCTCGGCTGACCCACCCCCACTCCCGCACGTCCGTGAGGCGCGGCGCCCCGATGCGCCGCGTCGCGCTCCGCCCTACCCAGAAGCCGCATGCATTTACCCAGAGGACCCCCGAATGTCCCATCCGCTCGCCGCGTCCGCCCCTGCCGAGACCCCACCCCACACGGGAGGCCTGCTCCTCCTCGTCGACGGCACCGCCGGACTCCTGCTCACCGCCGCGCTCGGCATCGCGCTGCTGCTCTTCCTCATCATCAAGGCCAGACTCCAGCCGTTCGTCGCGCTGCTCGCGGTCTCCATAGCCGTCGGCCTCGCGGCCGGCCTGTCGGTCACCGAGCTCTTCGGCACGGTCCAGAGGTCGGACGCCGTCTCCACGATCGAGTCGGGCATGGGCGGCATCCTCGGCCATGTCGCGATCATCATCGGCCTGGGCACCATGCTCGGCGCGATCCTCGAGGTCAGCGGCGGCGCGGAGGTCCTGGCGGGCCGGCTGCTCGGCCTGTTCGGCGAGCGGCGCGCGCCCCTCGCCATGGGCCTGACCGGCCTGATCTTCGGCATCCCGGTCTTCTTCGACGTCGGCATCTTCGTCCTGGCGCCCATCGTCTACGCCGCCGCCAAACGCTCGGGCAAGTCGATCCTGCTCTACTGCCTGCCGCTGCTCGCGGGCCTGTCCGTCACGCACGCGTTCCTGCCGCCGCACCCCGGCCCGGTGGCGGCCGCCGGTCTCCTCCACGTGGACCTCGGCTGGGTCATCCTCATGGGCATCGTCTGCGGCCTGCCGGCCGTGGTGGCCGCGTGGGCGTACTCGGCGTGGATCGGCCGCCGCATCTTCGTCGCCGTGCCGCAGGACATGGTCGAGGCGGCGGAGGAGGCCAAGCAGGCCGTCGTCGACGAGCAGCGCGCTGCCGGGGTCGCCCCGAGCGAGCAGCCGGTCTCCCTCGGCACGGTCCTCGGCATCATCGGCACCCCGCTGGTCCTCATCCTGGCCGCGACGTTCTCCTCGATCGCGCTGGACCCCTCCACGCTGCGCTCGGTGATCGAGTTCTTCGGCAACCCGTTCGTGGCGCTGACGATCGCCCTGTTCCTCGCGTACTACCTGCTGGGCATCCGCCGCGGCTGGTCCCGCAAGTCCCTGGAGACGGTGTCCACCGCGTCCCTCAAGCCGGTCGGCAACATCCTGCTGGTGGTCGGCGCGGGCGGCATCTTCGGCGCCGTCCTCAAGGCCAGCGGCGTCGCCCAGGCCCTGTCCGACACGTTCAACGACGTGGGCCTGCCGGTGATCGTCCTCTCCTACCTGATCTCCGTGGTCCTGCGCGTCGCCCAGGGCTCGGCGACGGTGGCCATCGTGACGACGGCCGGCATCGTGGCGCCGTTGCTGTCCGAGGGCGACCACTCCCAGGCCTTCATCGCCCTGGTGATCATGGCGATCTCCGCCGGCTCCATCTTCGCCTCGCACGTCAACGACGGAGGCTTCTGGATGGTGGCCAAGTACTTCGGCATCAGCGAGCGGGACACGCTCAAGACCTGGACGGTGCTGGAGAGTGTGCTGTCCGTGGCGGGGTTCTTCGTGGCGGCGGTGTTGAGCCTCTTCGTGTAACGATGCGGGGGCTGGCTGTGTGCGGCACAGGTTTGTCGACCATACTGCTCCGCTGTGGAGCAGCGCATAGGTTCGAGCAGCCAGCCCCTGGAGGGCGCCGGATTCGACCCGGCCTTCATCCCCGGGCTCACGTCACCCGCGTCCGGCCGGACGGAGGACGACGGGCCGGAGAAGGAACCGGAGGTCGCCGAGGCCGAGGAGGCCGCCCCCGAGCCGGAGGAAACGGACACGGCGTCCTCCTCCGAGCCGGACGAGGACGCCGTGGCCGACGGCCCCGTCTTCGAGGCCTCCGACCGCCGCGCGCGGATAGTCGCCGACCACAGAGGCGTACGACTCCGCCTGGACGACCAGGAGTGCGAGTTCCGGTGGGACGAGATCGGCGCGGTCGAGACGGAGACCGCCCGCTTCGGCAAGCGCTACACCGTCACCGTCCACACTCCTGACCGGCGCTGGTACCCGATCGAGATCCAGGCGCCGGCCAGGAGCCACTTCAAGGAGTGGGACGAGCAGTTGGACGCGGTGCTGGACGCCTACTTCGACGAGGACGCCGCTTAGGGGCGCGGGGAACCGCGCCCGTCAACTGCAGTACTGGCTCTCCTTGCCGATCGACCGGTACATGCAGTCCGCGTTCTCCAGCAGTTGCAGCACCGCGTCCCGGTTACGGGAGGTCTCCCGCTCGATCACCTCGTCGGGCGGGTAGAACCCGCCCCCGGCGCTGGAGCTCGGGTACATCTCGAAGGTGTAGCCGAAGATCTTGTGCACACCCCAGAGATAGTCGTCGATCGACCCGTCCGTGATGTACAGGTCGCTGGACTGCTCCGCCGTGTACCCGTTGCTCGCGGCCATCTTCTGCCCGACCGCCTTGAACGCCGCGTTGTCGTCGGCGGTCATCCCGGTCGTGGTGTCGGAGTAGGTGTAGCCGAACGGCCACAGCACCAGCTCGCTGTACGTGTGGAAGTCGACCCCGGCCCTGATCTGCTGCTTGCCGCCGACGACCCGGCTGCGCACGAAGTCGGCGACCACCTTCACCTCGGGCGCGGACTCCGCCGCCGGACCCCGGTACGTGTCGGAGGACGGCGAGCCCGAGGAACCGCCGCAACAGCCCCAGCGGTAGTTCCAGTTGCGGTTCATGTCCGTACCGACGTACGACGAACCGGAGTTGGGCTGCCGGTTCTTGCGCCACGAGCGGTAGGACCCGGTGGCGATGTCGTACTCGCCGCCGTCCGGGTTCATGTCCGGCACGATCCAGATCTCGCGGTTGTTCACCATGTTGGTGACGCGTGAGTCGGATCCGTAGTCGGAGGTCAGCTCGCGCAGCAGGTACAGCGCCATCTCGACGGTGAGGTGCTCGCGGGCGTGCTGGTGGTGCGTGAACAGCACCTCCGGCTCGGACTCGTCGGTGCTCACGTTGTCGCTGATCTTGATGGCGACGATGTTCCGGCCCTGGTACGACTTGCCGATCACGCGCTGGCTCGCGATGGACGGGTTGGCCGAGACGACCGAGTTGATCGCGCTCGTCATCTCCGCGTAGTTGTGGTACTTCGAGTCGGCCGACGGGAAGTCGAAGACCCGGACGTCGTCCTCGCCGGCGGACCGGTCGGGGACCGCGCCGAGCGGGGTGACCTCGTAGCCCTGCGCGCGCAGCTTCCTGATCTGGTCCGCGCGGCCGGAGACGACGACACCGTGGTCGTGGACCTCGTCCACGGTCACGCCCGTGCGCTGAAGTGCCGTGCGGTCCTGGGCCGTCGAGTGCAGATGGACCTCGTACTGCCGGATGTCGTGCGCCGACGGGGCGGCCTTGGGCGCGCTGTCGGCGGTGGCGTCCGGCGTCGTCGCGGAGAGGGGCGCCGCGAGGGCGAGGGCGAGGAGCGTGGCGAGGGCCGCGGTGCGTCTGCCGGTGCGGGCACCGGAGCCTCGTATGCGAAGCCGCATGAAATCTCCTTGTGGGAGGTGGGGTTGTTCCGTGCGACGTACGTGTGCGGGTGGCGCACATCGTTCTGCCAATGGCATGAGCAGGTCAAGACCGAAAGTGGCCGTGCAGTGTACGCGTGTGGCGCGGCGGTCGAGAGGGAGCGGCCGAAGTACACCCACGGGTGTGACCCGAGCGTGCATATATGTACGTAACCGGGAGAGAGTGTGGGTCCGCGCAAGGGGAGCCGGAGTGGTCCGGATCCTCGGACCACACCCCCCCAGAGGACTGGCTGATCATGGGCGGATCAGCGCCACGACGGGACCACCATCTCCCGGCCGAGACGACCAGCTTCGTCGACCGGCGTGGCGAACTGACCGAGGGCCGCGAGCTGCTGGCCCGCGCACGGCTGGTGACGCTGACCGGACCGGGCGGCGTCGGCAAGACCCGGCTCGCCGCACGCATCGCGGCCCGGGTGCGGCGGGCCTTCCCGGACGGCGTGCGCTTCGTGCACCTCTCCGGACTCCACGACCCGGCGCTCGTCCCGCTCGCCGCCGCCGACGCGCTGGGCCTGCACGACCACTCCCCGCAGCCGCCCCTGGCCGCCCTCGTCGAGCAGGTACGGGAGCGGCGGCTGCTCCTCGTCGTCGACAACTGCGAGCACCTCGCGGGCGCCTGCGCCCGGCTCGCCGCGGCCCTGCTGCGCGGCACGGAGGGCGTCCGGATCCTCGCCACCAGCCGGCACCGGCTGGGCCTCACCGAGGAGCACCTGCTGGAGGTACGGCCCCTGCCGGTGCCCGACCCGGACGGCGACCTCTCCGCCGCCGAGGGCTACCCGGCCCTCACGCTCTTCGCCGACCGCGCCGCCGCCGTCGTCCCCGGCTTCCGCCTCACCCCCGCCAACCGGGCCTCCGTGGCCCGCCTCTGCCGCCGCCTGGACGGCCTGCCCCTCGCCATCGAACTGGCCGCCGTCCGCATGCGCGTCCTCGACGTCGACCAGCTCCTGGACCGCCTCGACGACCGCTACCGCTTCCTCACCACCGGCAGCCCCGCCGCCCTGCCCCGCCACCAGACCCTGCGCGCGGCCGTCGCCTGGAGCCACGACCTGTGCACCGGCCCCGAGCAACTGGTGTGGGCCCGGCTGACGGTCCTGGCGGGCAGCTTCGACCTGGAGACGGCGGAGGCGGTGTGCGCGGACGACGGCGGCCCGGAGGCTGCCGCCTGGTACGCGGAGCCCCAGGAGCCGCCGACCGACCGCGCGCCCGCACGGACCTTCACGGACGCCCTCGGCGAACGGGCCCGGGACGGGCAGGGGGTGGCGGACGACTCCGGCGAAGGGGGCGGTGCCGCGCCGGCGTTCTCGGCTGGTTCTGCGGGTGCTTGCATGGCCGGCTCCGGGCTCGCGTGCAGGGCCGGTTCCGCGCCCGCTTGCATGGCCGGTTCCGAGCCGGCGTTCTCGGCCGGCTCCGCGCCTGCGTTCCCGGCCGGTTCCGCTCAAGGCGCCCGGCACGGGCCGGTGCTCCCCGCCGTCCCCGGCCAGGGGCATCGGCCCGCGCAGGTGGTTCCGGCCGGGGCCGCGGTGCCTGCTGCCCGGCCCGCGCAGGCGCGCACGGGAACCGGGGCCCTGACCCAACCCGGCCCGGACGACCAGCTCCTCCTACTTGCGCGTACGGGCGGACACCTAGGGGCGCGGGGAACTGCGCGACCAGCCACAGGGCTGCCGCACCCGGGAACGAACGGAAACTGTTACGGCGGGGGAACCCCCGGCGCGGGCCCGGCTCTGCGGACCGACGACGTCCTGGAAGCTCTCGCCGGGCTCGTGGACAAGTCCGTGCTCTGCCGGGAGCCCGGGCCCGGCGGCGTGCGGTACCGGCTGCTGGACACGCTGCGGCAGTTCGGGCTGGAGCAGTTGCGGCGGGCGGCGGGGGAGGAGGGCGTCGCCCGGCGGCGGCAGCGGGACTGGATGCTGCGGCGGGCCGAGGACTGCGAGCGCGGCTGGTTCGGGCCCGGGCAGCCGGAGGCCGTCGCGCGCCTGCGCGCCGACCGGGACAATCTGCGCGCCGCCCTCGACTTCAGCCTCTCCACCCCCGGCGAGGCACGCGCCGGGCTGCGCCTCGCCGGCACCCTCTGGTTCTACTGGCACGCCTGCGGCGCCCCCCGCGAGGGCCTCTACTGGCTCGACCGGGCCCTGGCCGCCAGCCCCGAGCCGACCCGGGAACGGGCCCGCGGCCTGTGGGTCGCCGGGCTGCTCGCCGCCGCCACCCAGGACTTCCCCCGGGGCCGCCGCCACGCCACGGACGCCCTCGCCCTTGCCCGCGCCCTGGGCGACACCGCCGAAGCCGCCCACGCCGAGTACGTCATCGGCGTCATCCGGCTGTTCGGCGACGACCTGCCCGGCGCGCTGGAGCACTTCGAGGCCACCGTCGCCCGCGGACCCGTACCGGGCCAGCACCTGAGCCTCGTAGGCCTCGACCAGGTCGAACTCGCCTGCGCCCTGGGCTACCTGGGTGAGGCCGACCGGGCCGTCGAGGTGTGCGAGCGGGCCCTGCGGCTGTGCGAGCGGCACGGCGAGCAGTGGGTGCGGTCGTACGTGCTGCGCATGCTCGCCCTCGCGCACACCGTGCGCGGCGACTGGCCCCGGGCCGAGCGGCACGCCCGCGAGGCCCTGCGCCTCAAACTCGCCGTCCACGACGTCATGGGCATCGCCCTCACCCTCGACCTGCTCGCGTCGATCGCGACCGCACGCGGCGCCCACGAGCACGCGGCCGTGCTGCTGGGCGGCGCCGACCGCGTCTGGGCCGACATCGACAGCGGCCGCTGGGGCGCGCACACCCTCAACTCCGCCCGCCGCGACAGCGAGGAGCGGACCTGCCGGGCCCTGGGACGCGACGCGTTCGAACGCGCCCACCGGCGGGGCGGCGGGCTCGGTCTCACCGAACTCGTCGGCCACGCGCTCCAGGAGCTGGCCCGCCCCGGCGAGTCCGCCGCCGACCGGCCGCCGCACGAGGACACCGCGGTCCGCCTGACCCGCCGCGAGCGAGAGGTCGCCCAGCTCGTCGCCGAAGGGCTCGCCAACCAGCAGATCGCGGACCGCCTGGTGATCTCCCGCCGCACCGCCGAAGGCCATGTGGAACGCATCCTCAGCAAGCTCGGCTTCAGCAACCGCAGCCAGATCGCCGCCTGGGTGACGGCACAGCGCTGACCCGCCCGCACCGACCACCTCACACCCACCCGAGGGGATCACGTGACCACCGGACAACCCACCCCGTTCGACCACCGCATGGCCGTCTTCGGCACCGACGACGGCTTCCTCGCCGCCGCCCTGCCCTTCCTCCGTGAAGGCCTCGCCGCCCCCGGCGAACCCCCGCCCGTGGCCATCGCCGACCCCCGCAACCTGGAGCTCCTGCGGGACGCCCTCGGCGGGGACGCGAAGGACGTCACCTGCGTCCCGCACACCGACTGGTACACCGGCTCCGCCGCCAACGCCGTCGCCCAGGCCGGCTCGTACGTCACCGCCCACGCAGGCCCCGGCGGCCGGATCCACCTCCTCATGGAGCCCGTCTGGAGCGGCCGCGCCGGCCGCTCGGCCCGCGAGACCACCGAGTGGATCCGCTACGAGGCGCTCGCCAACCTCCTCTTCGCGCCCATGGCCACGACCGCCCTGTGCGCGTACGACACCCGCACCGCCGGGCCCGCCGTCGTCGCCGCGGCCCGCCGCGCCCACCCCGACACGGACGTGTACCAGGACCCGCTGCGGCTCACGGCCGAACTCGACGCCGTACCGCTGCCGCTGCCCCCGGCCGGCGCACAGCCCTGCGCCGAGCCGCACGCCGCCGCCGTGCGGGCCTGGGCGGAGGCGCGGGGGCTGCCCGCCGCCGACGCCGAGCTGTTCGGCGCGGCCGTGGCGGAGACGGCGGCGGCCCTGGCCCCCCTCGACGGCCCTGCCCTCCTGTGGGGCGAGGCGCCCGCCTGCGTCTGCGAACTGCGCTCGGCCCGCCGGCTCGACGACCCGCTCGCCGGGTTCGTCCCGCCCCCCGCCGACGACCCGGGCCTGTGGTACGCGCGCCAGGTCTGCGCGTACGTGGACATCCGCGACGACACGGAGGGCGCCACGGTCCGCCTCCAGTACGCATAGCCGCCTGCTTGCCCAAGCAGGTAGGGGATCGGGTAGTCCTCCCCCTGCGCCGGACCTCCCCGAGGACCACCCTGGATCCCATGCTGCAACTCTCCGGGCGCCACCTCCCGGACCCAGACGCCCGGTACGGCCCGTTCCCGCAACCCCCCTTGGGAGCAGGCCACCTGAGCGTCGAGTACGCACCCCGGCCCTCCGCCGTCCGGGAGGCACGCGCGGAAGTGCGCAGGCAGTTGGAGGGCTGGGGGCTCGCGGAGCGCGGTGAGGTGGCGGACGTGGCCGAACTGCTCGTCGGCGAGCTGGCCACCAACGCACTGGTGCACGCCGGGAGCCGCTTCCGGCTCACCCTCTTCGCCGCGCACGGCCTGCTGCGCTGCGAGGTCACCGACGAGGAGCGGAGCGTCCCCCGGGTGCTGGACGCGGGCACCGGGGAGAGCGGCCGTGGGATGTTCCTGGTGGACGCGCTCGCCCGGCGCTGGGGCTGCCACCGGGACGGGCCGGGCAAGACCGTGTGGTTCGAGCTCGGCACGTGCGGGGCGGACGGCTGTGGTCGGCGACAGCCGTGACGCTACCGCTGGGGTGGGCCTTGGCGGTGCGTTCTGCCCGCCTGGGCCCGTCTTCGGGCTGCGGGTTTCGTTGTGGCTGGTCGCGCAGTTCCCCGCGCCCCTGAGGTTCGTTACGCCACGCCCTCTTGTCGGCCCGGCCTCATTGCGGTTTCTTGATCTGCATGGCGGACAGCACGGGAAACACCACGGATCACGAGGCCGCGCACCAACCCCCGCTGCGCAAGGCGAGTTGGAAGTACATCGGGCCGGGTATCGTCGTCGCGGCGACCGGCGTCGGGGCCGGTGATCTGGTCGCCACGCTCATCGCGGGCAGCAACTTCGGCTACACCCTCCTGTGGGCCGCGATCATCGGCTGCCTGGTGAAGATCTCGCTGGCCGAGGCGGCGGGCCGCTGGCATCTGTCCACGGGCCGCACCCTGTTCGACGGCTGGGCGAGCCTCGGCCGTTGGACGACGTGGTTCTTCGCGGTCTACGTCGTCGTCTGGGGCTTCGTCTACGGCGCCGCGGCGATGTCGTCGAGCGCGCTGCCGCTCCAGGCGCTGTTCCCGGACGTGATGGACCTGAAGTGGTGGGGCATCGCCTGCGGTCTGGTCGGGCTGGTCTTCGTCTGGTTCAACAAGTACGCGGTGTTCGAGAAGGTCATGACGGTCCTGGTGGGCGTCATGTTCGTGGTGACGGTGTACCTGGCGATCCGGGTCACGCCGAACATCCCCGACGCCTTCGCCGGGCTCCTGCCGGTCCTGCCGGACGAGAAGGACTCGATCCTCAACACACTGGGCCTGATCGGCGGCGTGGGCGGCACGATCACGCTCGCGGCGTACGGCTACTGGGTCAACGCCAAGGGCTGGACCGACACCGGCTGGATGAAGGTCATGCGCCTGGACAACCGCGTCGCCTACGCCACCACCGGCATCTTCGTGATCGCCATGCTGTTCGTCGGCGCGGAGCTGCTGCACTCGGCGAACGTCGCGATCGCCAGCGGCGACAAGGGCCTGATCCAGCTGGGCGACATCCTGGAGGAGGAGTACGGCACGGCGACGGCGAAGTTCTTCCTGATCGGCTTCTTCGCCACGTCCTTCACCTCGCTGATCGGCGTCTGGCACGGCGTGAGCCTGATGTTCGCCGACTTCGTGGCCCGGCTGTCGGGCCGGGGCCAGGCCAAGGGCGAGGAGGTCGCCTCGGGCGAGCGCGAACGCTCCTGGCCGTTCCGCGGGTATCTGCTCTGGCTGACCTTCCCGCCCATGATCCTGCTCTTCGAGGGCCAGCCCTTCCGTCTGATCATCATCTACGGCGTGCTCGGCGCGGCCTTCTTGCCCTTCCTCGCCGGCACGCTGATCTGGCTCCTGAACTCCCCCCGCACGCCCCGCGAGTGGCGCAACGGCCCGGTGAGCAACGTGATGCTCGCCGTCGCGGGGCTCCTGTTCCTGATCCTGTGCGTGAAGCAGATCTGGGATCAGCCGTGGGCGGAGTTCTTCTAGGACGCCCTGGGGGTTAGGGCAACCCGTGCACGTGCGGGCCCACCGCGTTGGACCACGCGTTGCCCGCCGTCGCGTCCTCGCGCCGGCCTGTGCCGACGACGCACGCCGCCGCCAGGTGCCGCACCGGCATCTCCCGCCACGGCTCCGGATGCACCCGCGCCGCCGCCCAGGTCGCGAGCACGACACACGCCAGGTTCGGCAGATGCACCAGCGCCAGCGCGGCCCCGAACGACCCGACTCCCTCCGGGCCGACCAGGGGGTCGTACACCAGTGTCATCTGGACGTACTCGGCGACGACCAGCACCACGATGCCGACGGCCCAGCAGCGGAAGAGCGTCATCCATGGCCCCCGGTGATCTGGAAGCAGAGCAGGACCGCGAAGCCCAGCGCGGCCATGCCGCAGCCCGCGACCAGGGCCGGCGACTGGAGCACCGGAGACCAGCTGCCCCGGCCCGCCACCGTCGCCATGCCCCCAGGGTCGCCTTGGGGCCCGCCTTGTCGGTGACGGAGGAGACCTGGCACAGCGCCGGCTCGAAGTCGGCGTCGGTGAGCGGCTTGCCCCGGCCGGTCCCGCCCGGGCCGCAGTCCCCGCCGCCGGCGACCTCGCAGATCTGCGCGGCGAGCTTGTCGTGGACCAACTGGCCGACGCCGGTGGCCGAGACGGCCGGCACGATCGCCGCGCTGACGACGACCATGCCGAGGTACTCGGTGCCCGTCGCGCCCCGGTCGTCGAAGACCGGTCTGTGTCCGTACGTCCGTATGCCGCCCCCGCCAGCCATACGGCACCCTCCTCGCCCGAGCCCTGTGCCTGTGGACGGCGAGCGTAGGGACGCGGCGCTCCGGGGCGCGTGGGCCTCAGGACCCAAACGGGGGCCCACCGTCAACACCGGGCCCTCTGGGCCCACCGCCCGGGACCGCCCAAGCCCCCGCCGACGACCGGCAAGATGCTCAACCTGCCCCGATTTGGCGCATCTTGTGCAACGACAGTTGCTCCTCAGCTACACAAACGCTGTTCTCCGGTCACAGAGCCGTGGATACAGTGCTGAGGTAGTCACGCAGTGAAGTCGACACGGCGCGCCGGAGTGACACCCGGCGTTCCGACGGGCATGGGGAAACGGGGAGCTGCGCGTGCCAACTGCCATTGCCGTGACCAGCGCCGACATGGCGCTGCCGCCACAGGACGAACGCACCCTGCCCGCGGTCGTGCTCCGGGACGTCGAACGGCGCCCCCTGGAGCAGGTGCTGGCCGACATGCAGGCCCTGGTCGAGCACCACGGACATGTGATCGTGGTCTGCTCACAGGCCGCGCCCACCGCCGTGCAGCGACGGCTGCACACCCTGCGCTCCCTCATGGAGACCGACCGGATCGCCCTGTTCCGGCCGGATCTGCCGCCCCTCGGACTGGCCGTCCTGGCCCGCCAGTTGCGGCAGCTCGCCTCCTGCGACATCAGCCCCGGCGTGCTCGCCTCGGCCGGCCGCCTCCTCGTCCACTACATCCACGCCGGGGCGCTGCTCAACTCCGTCGCCCGGCTCGACCGCGTCCCCGTCGGCCTGAGGTCGCACGCCAAGTCCTGGGTGCCCGGCAGCCAGTTCGGCGTCCTCGCCCATCCCGAGCCCCAGCTCGTCCGCATCACGCCCGAGGCCGCCCTGCCCGGCCCCGAGTTCGGCACCTGGATGCTGATCGCCAAGGGGCAGCTCCAGTCCGACTGGGTCACCGGCACCCTCGCCCCCTCCTGGAAGGTGCAGGGACTGCGCGAGACCCCGCTCCCGGCCGAGTCGGCCCGCTGGTGGGGCACCGGCAAGCTGATCGAGTTCTGCAGCTACCTGCCCGACCTGTCGGTCCTCTACCAACTGGTCACCTCCGTACGGCGCAGCCGCTGCCACTGGTGCGGCATCGACGTCATCGGCGACCGCTGCGTGTTCTGCTCGGCCACACCACCCGTCTACGACAGCCCGCCCCTCAGGCAGCTGGAGAACCGAACGGCCGTCGGGTGAGCCCTGACAGCCCTGACACCGCTCGTCAGCACTGCTCCGATCCCGCTCGACCGATATCCCCAACGAGGTTGTACGGTTCATGAACTCCCGTCAGCGCCGCGGCGTGATTCTCCTGCTCCTGTCGGTCGTCTGCGCCCTGGGCGCCTTCACCGGTGTGCTGTCCGTCATCAGCGACGTGAAGTCCAAGGTCGGCCCCGAGGTCACCGCCTACCGGCTCAAGTCCGACGTGCCGCCCTACACCACCCTCAGCACGGGCCAGTTCGAGAAGATCAAGATGCCCGAACGGTGGCTGTCGGACAACGCGGTCACCGACCTGCGCGAGATCCAGGGCAAGATCGCCGTCACGACGCTGCAGGCGGGCTCCCTGCTGCAGTCCGACATGATCGTCCAGCAGCCGGCCCTGCGGCCCGGGCAGCAGGAGGTCGCCATCATGGTCGACGCGGCGACCGGCGTGGCCGGCAAGATCACCCCGGGCGCCTCGGTCAACGTGTACGCCACCTTCGAGGGCGAGCGCGAGGGCGACCCCGACCAGTCGAAGATCATCGTGACCAACGCCAAGGTCCTCGACATCGGCGACATCGCCGCGCTGAAGCCGGACGAGAGCAACCGCACCCAGCAGCCCACCGACGCCGTCCCGATCACCTTCGCGCTGTCCGCCCTGGACGCCCAGCGCATCACCTACGCCGAGTCGTTCGCCAAGCGCGTCCGCCTCGCCCTCGTCGCGCCCGGCAGCGACACCACCGTCCCGGAGCAGGACCGGACGTACGAACTCGCGAAGGACAAGTGAGAGGCTCGCATGCCCACGAGGATCCTCCCGGCAGTCGGTGACGCGGACGCCGTCCGGTCCGTCACGACGCTGCTCAGCCAGCTCCCGGACGCCGAGCCGGTCGCCCCGGTGGTCGACTCCACCCAGCTCATCGACACCCTCGCACGCCTGGCCGCCGAGTCCGTCGACGAACTGCCCGAGGTCGTGGTCGTGCACGAGCGGATCGGCCCCGTCCCCGCCCTGGAGCTGATCCGCGAAGTGGCCCTGCGCTTCCCGGCCGTCGGGGTCATCCTCGTCACCTCCGACGCGAGCCCCGGCCTCTTCCAGGCCGCCATGGACTACGGCGCCCGCGGCCTGGTCGCCCTGCCCCTCAGCTACGAGGAACTCGCCAGCCGCGTCCAGGCCGTCGCCCAGTGGTCCGTCGGCGTACGACGGCACCTGGGCGCCGGCGGCGACGTCTTCACCGGCGTCGGCGGCACCGTCGTCACGGTCAGCGGCGCCAAGGGCGGTGCCGGCGCCACCCTGACCGCGATCCAGCTGGCCCTGGCCGCCCAGGCCTCCGGCCGCGGCACGGCCCTGGTCGACATGGACCTCCAGACCGGCGACATCGCCTCCTACCTGGACGTCCAGTTCCGCCGCTCCGTCGTCGACCTGGCCGCCATCACCGACATCTCCCCGCGCGTCCTGGCCGACGCGGTGTTCCGCCACGACACCGGCCTCGCCCTGCTGCTCGCCCCGGCCGAAGGGGAACGCGGCGAGGACGTCACCGACCGCGCCGCCCGGCAGATCGTCAGCGCCCTGCGCTCCCGCTACGAGGTCGTCGTCATCGACTGCGGCGCCCAGCTGAACGGAGCCGGGGCGGCGGCTGTGGAGATGGCGGACCGGGCCCTGCTGGTCACCACCCCGGACGTGGTCGCCGTACGGGGCGCCAAACGGGCGGTGCGGATGTGGGACCGGCTCCAGATCCGCAAGGCCGAGGAGACCACCGTCGTCGTCAACCGGCACTCCCGCGCCACGGAGATCCAGCCGCCCCTGATCCAGAAGATCACCGGCACGCCGGTCGCGGCCACCGCGATCCCCGCCAACTTCAAGGAACTCCAGAGCGTCGTGGACGCGGGCCGCATCCACGAGCTGGAGAACAAGAGCTCGGTGAAGCAGGCCCTGTGGGGTCTGGCGGGGGAGCTGGGCCTCGTCAAGGTCCCCGAGGGCGCCCAGAAGGGGGGCCGGTTCCGGGGCGGTGACCGGGGATCGGTGAGCTTCCGGCGGCGGAGGGAGGGATGAGCGTGTCCTTGAGCGAGCCTTTGAGCGAGCGAGACCGGGGCCAGGTCACCATCGAGTTCCTCGGCATGACCCCGACGATCCTCGTGACGCTGATCGCGCTGTGGCAGGTCGTCCTCGTCGGCTACACCTTCACGCTCGCGGGGAACGCCGCGGACGAGGCGGTACGGGCGGGCACGGCGGCCGAGCCGGGGGCGCGGCAGGCCGCGTGCGCGGAGGCAGGGCTCAGGCACCTGTCGGAGGCGTGGCGCTCCGGTGCCGACGTGACCTGCGGCGGCTCCGGCTATGTGACGGCCGACGTCAGGCTGGAGGTCCCGATCCTCTTCCCGGGCACGCTGTCCTTCCCCTACGCCGTCAAGGGCCATGCCGGCGCAGTCGAGGAGGCGGACTGAGATGGGTCGTCCCCGCAAGGGCCGCGACCGCGGCCAGGTCGCCATCGAGTACATCGGCTTCCTGCCGATCCTGCTGCTCGTCGCCCTGGCGGCCGTGCAGCTCGGCCTGATCGCCTACACGGCCCAGCAGGCGGGCACGGCGGCCCGGACGGGGGCGCGCAGCGCGTCGCTGGAGGGGCCGTACGAGGCGGACTGCCGGGCGGCGGTGAGCGACTGGCTGGATGTCACGGGTTGCCCTGCCTCCTACGGCGGGGACGAGGTCACGGTCACGGCCACCGTGCGGATCCCGTCCCTCGTGCCGGGCTGGACGTTCGACCCGGCGGTCAAGACCGCGACGATGCCGCTCGACCACTGAGCGACGAGCTAGGAGCACCGGACTCATGAGCCTGCGAGCACGCATCAACACCCCCGAGGAGAACGGCAACCGGGGCGAGGACGGCCACATGGTCGCCTCCTACCGGGCCAAGCTCCTGGAGGAGATCGACCTCGCGGAGATGAGTTCGCTGGCCGCCGCCGAGCGCAGGGCCCGGCTGGAGCGGGTGCTCGGGCACATCATCAGCCGCGAGGGCCCGGTCCTGTCGACGGTGGAGCGCTCGCAGCTGATCCGCCGGGTGGTCGACGAGGCACTCGGCCTCGGCATCCTGGAACCGCTCCTGGAGGACGCGTCCATCACCGAGATCATGGTGAACGGCCCGGACGCGATCTTCGTGGAGCGCGGCGGCCGGGTCGAGCAACTGCCGTTGCGCTTCGCCTCCAACGACCAGCTGATGCAGACGATCGAGCGGATCGTCTCCACGGTCAACCGCCGCGTGGACGAGTCGAACCCGATGGTCGACGCCCGCCTGCCCTCCGGCGAGCGCGTCAACGTCATCATCCCGCCGCTGTCCCTGACGGGCGCGACCCTCACGATCCGCCGCTTCCCGCGCTCCTTCACGCTCCAGGAGCTGATCGGCCTCGGCTCGCTCGACGAGCACATGCTGTACCTGCTGGCGGGCCTGGTGCAGGCCAAGTTCAACATCATCGTCTCGGGCGCCACGGGCACCGGAAAGACGACCCTTCTGAACGCGCTCTCCGGCCTCATCCCCGAGGGCGAACGCATCATCACCATCGAGGACTCCGCCGAACTCCAGCTCCAGCAGCCGCACGTGATCCGCCTGGAGTCGCGGCCCCCCAACGTCGAGGGCAAGGGCCAGGTCACGATCCGCGACCTGGTCCGCAACTCCCTGCGCATGCGCCCCGACCGGATCGTCGTGGGCGAGGTCCGCGGCGGCGAGTCCCTCGACATGCTCCAGGCGATGTCCACGGGCCACGACGGCTCCCTGGCCACCGTCCACGCCAACAGCGCCGAGGACGCGCTGATGCGGCTCCAGACCCTGGCGTCCATGTCGGACGTGGAGATCCCCTTCGTGGCGCTGCACGACCAGATCAACAGCGCGGTGGACGTCATCGTGCAGCTGACGAGGTTCGCGGACGGCGCCCGCCGCATCACCGAGATCGCGCTGATGGACAGCCACGGCAGCGACCCGTACCGGCTGGTCACCGTCGCCCGCTTCAACGCGCAGCCGATGACCTCCGACGGCCGTATCCACGGCGCCTTCGAGTACTTCCCCCTCCCACGCCGCACCGCCGACCGCCTCTACATGGCGAGCCAGCCCCTCCCGCAGGCCTTCGGCATCGCCCGGTCCGTGGACCAGCTAGCCACCCGAGAAGCCAGGTAGGACCGACCGATGGAACTGCACACGCTCATCACGCTCACCACCGGCATCACCCTGCTGACGTGCGTCCTCGCGGTCGCCGGCCTGCACTCCTACGCCACGGGCAAGGCCCAGCGGCAGGCGCTCGTCGACCGGCTGTCCGCCACCGGCCAGATCCCGGCCGGCGGCCGGCGCCGCCACTTCCGGGGGATCGACCGCCGCCTGCGGCGCACCAAGCTCGGCAGGAAACTGGAACTCCGCCTGGCGGCGACCGGCCTGGACATCACGCCGGGTGAGTTCTTCGTCTACATGCTGGCCACGGTCGCGGGCCTGTGGCTGATCGGGCAGGCGGCCCTGGCACCTTTCTTCGGCCCGCTGGCGGGCCTGCTGGGCATCGGTGTCGCCGTCCAGTTCCTGAACTGGCAACGCCAGAAACGCATCGAGAAGTTCATCAACCAGCTCCCCGAAATGTCCAGGATCCTCGCCAACGCGACCCAGGCGGGACTCGCCCTGCGGACGGCGATCGGCATGGCGGCGGAGGAGATGGAGGCCCCTGCGGGCGAGGAACTGGGCAAGGTCTCCGCCCAGCTGGCCGTCGGCGCGTCGATGGACGACGCGCTGAGCGAACTGGCGGACCGCCTCCCGTCCCGCGAACTGGTCGTCCTGGTCACGACGCTGGTGTTGTCGAATCGGGCGGGTGGGCAGGTGGTGAGCGCGCTGCGGAATCTGACGGAGACGCTGGAGGAGCGGAAGGAGACGCGGCGGGAGGTCCGGACGCAGTTGTCGCAGGTGAACATGACGTCATACGCGGTGCCGGTGCTGGGCGTGGGCTCCCTGTTCCTGATGAACGGGGTGAAGGACGGCGCCCTGGACCGCATGACCGGCTCCCCCTTCGGCCAGGCGGCGGTCATCATCGCCTTCTCCCTCTACGCCGTCGGCTTCGTCCTCATCCGCCGCCTGTCCCGCATCGACGTCTGAGAAGCACGGAGGCAAACCATGGGACTGCTTCTCGCCCTGCTGATGGGCCTCGGCGTCTGGGGCATCTTCGCCGGCATCCGCATGTACCGCGCCGAGGCCAAACTGCCCGGCGACCTCGCGCTGGCCCTGGAGGTCGGCTCCACCCGCACCGGCGCGGTCGACTCCCTCATCGACCGCATGGGCATGCGGTACGCCCCCGCCGTGCTGCGCCTGATGGGCCCCAAGCAGGTGGCGAAGTACCGCCGCAAGATCGACCTGGCGGGCAACCCGGGCGGCCTGACGATCGACCGCTACGCGGCGCGGCGGGCGGTGTACGGGGCCCTGGGCGGCGTCGGCTTCCTGGTCTTCCTGATGCGGGGCCAGCTCCTGGTCGCCCTGCTCCTGCTGGCCTTCGGCGCGTTCTGGACCGAGGTCGGCATCTGGTCCGCGATCCGCATCCGCAAGGACGTCATCGAGCGGACCCTGCCGGACTTCCTGGACGTCCTGGCGGTCGTGGTGAGCGCGGGCCTCGGCTTCCGCCAGGCGCTGGACCGGGTCGCGTCCAAGTACGAGGGCCCCTGGGCCGACGAACTGCGCATCACCCTGCGCCAGATGGACCTCGGCATGAGCCGCCGCCAGGCCTTCGCGGAACTGCGGCGCCGCAACGACTCGGAGCAGGTGGCGATGTTCGTGACGGCGTTGCAGCAGGGGGAGGAACTGGGCGCGCCGATCGTCGACACGCTGGTGGCCCTCGCCAAGGACATGCGGCGTACGGACGCCCAGAACGCCCGCCGCAAGGCCGCCCGGGCCGTCCCCAAGGCCACGATGATGATCACGACCTTCATGGTCCCGGCCACGATGCTCCTCCTCGGCGCCGGCCTCATCCTCGGCTCGGGCACGGACTTCGGCTCGGTGACGGGCAAGTAGGGGGAGGGGGCGACCACAGTGTCGATGACAGGGGAGCGGAGCGGGCTGCTGGGCCGTCGCCGCCGCCGCGTGGAGAAGCCGCCGGAGATCACGACGCCGCCGGCGGGGACGGTGCTGCCGGCGCATGTCCGCACCGGTGCGCCGGATGTGCCGGTGACGTCGGTGACGCCTGCGCTGCCGCCGGGGTGGGAGGCGGTGGGCGGTGAGGCGACGCTGCGGATCAAGGGCGGCGGGCGTCAGGAGGTGGTGCCTTGGGAGACCGCGGCCGATGCCCCTCCTCAGGGCCCGACGCCGACGGCCGCGAGCAGCGAGCCGGCGGGGGACGTGACACATGGTTGGGAAGGGCCTGCGAACGTGGGTCCGACGCCGACGGCCGCGAGCAGCGAGCCGGCGGGGGACGTGACACATGGTTCGGAAGGGCCTGCGAACGTGGGTCCGACGTCGACGGCCGCGAGCAGCGAGCCGGCGGGGCACGCGACACACGGCCCGGAAGGCCACGCGAACGGCCGGTCGGCCGCCGACGGCGCTCAGCCCCCGCAGGGGCCACCACCCGCACCCGACGACGAGAGCCACCCGGCCGGTACGGGCGGGAACCCCATCCCCGCCGAAGGCCGGGCGAACCCCGCCATCGACATCCAGGTCAACGCCCTCCAGGCCATGTGCCGCCAGGTCTTCGGCTTCCGCCTGGCCATGATCGCCCTCGCCACCCCCGCCGCCCTGGTCAACGCCAACGAGGGCCTCCCGACCCGCCTGGTCGGCGCAGCCGTGGTCGTCACCTTCATGACCTCCTACGTCCTGTTCAGAGACTGGGAACGCTTCGGCCCCCTCCTCCTCCGCCACCCCACCCTCCTCGCCGCGGACACCCTCTTCGGCGCCCTGCTCCTCATCTCCGCGGGCCCGGACAGCACCCTCGCCTACGTCAGCGTCTGCACCCCCCTCCTGGCCGGCCTCGTCTACGGCTGGCGCGGCGCGGCCGTCTTCGCCTCCCTCCAGGCCCTGCTGCTCCTCCTCATCCACGCGGCTCAGGAGAACCCGAACCCCGGCGGCCTCGCCGAGTCGACCCTCCTGCCCGGCCTCTGCGTCATCGCCGGAGCCGTCGGCTCCAGCCTGCGCAACCTCATGCTCCGCTTCGGCGCGGCCACCCAGGCCCTCACCACCGTCCAGGCCCGCCTCGCCGTGACGGAAGCGGTCAGCGCCGAACGCGCCCGCCTGGCCCGCGAGATGCACGACTCGGTGGCCAAGACCCTGCACGGCGTCGCCCTGGCCGCCGACGGCCTGGCCGGCTCGGCCGGCGCGGACCGGGTGGACGCGGCCCTGGTCAGACAGCAGGCCGCGCTGGTCGCCCGGTCAGCCCGCCGAGCCGCCGCGGAGTCCCGTGAACTCCTGGCCGACCTGCGCCGTGAATCGGACCCCTCCCAGGCCACGGACGTCCTGGTCGAACTGGCAGCCCGCACACGCGACTTCAGCGCCCGCACCGGCCTGCCCGCCGTCTACCGCCCCACCGGCGACCACGCCGTCCCGCCCGTCCCGCCGGCCGTGGCCCGCCAGCTCCTCACCATCGCCTCGGAAGCCATGGAGAACGCCCACCGCCACGCGAGACCGACCCGCGTCGACGTCCACGCAGGCGTCCACGGGGACCTGCTCCGCATCAGCGTGTACGACGACGGCCGCGGCCTCCCCGCGGGCACCACCCTCGAACAACTCCGCCGCGCCGGCCACTTCGGCCTGGTCGGCATGGTCGAGCGGGCCGCGTCGGTGGGCGCCCGCATCCGCATCGGCCGCGGCGGCCACCCCAAGGGCACGGAAGTCCGCCTGGAACTCCCCCTCGCGGCCCTGACCACACCCACCGCCTGACCCCCACGACCGGAGAGGAGGCACCCGATGCCGGACCCGACGCCCCACCACACCGGCGCACCACAGCCGCCGCCACCACCGCCCCAGAACCCGTTCGCCGACCTCCCGCACCCCGCCGCACCGAGCCGCGGCCTCCGGGTCGTCGTGGCGGACGACAACCCCGTGGTCCGGGCGGGCCTCACCGCCCTGCTCTCCGGCCGCGCCGACATCACGGTCGTAGCGGAGGCCGCCGACGGCCGCCAGGCCTACGAGGCCGCCCACCAGCACCGTCCGGACGTCGTCCTCCTCGACGTCCGCATGCCCGGGGTCGACGGCATCTCGGCACTGCCGTACCTGGTCCAGATCGCCCCGGTCGTGATGCTGACCTACAGCAGGGAGTCGGAGATAGTCCAGGAGGCCCTGCGCCGAGGAGCGGGCGGCTACCTGGTCCACGGCGAGTTCACGGCCGACCAGCTGGTCGATGCCGTACGGGACATCAAGGAGGGCCGGGCCCACTTCACTCCCTCGGCGGCGGGCGCCCTGCTGGCCCAGCTCCGCCAGAGCCAGGGCTCGGCGCCTGTGTCCCTGCCTGAGGGGCTTGGGCAGTCATCGAGTGCGACTGCATACGGAATTTCCGCCTCCGAGCAATCGCATATCGAACCCCAACGGACGTCGCCATCAGCGAATTTCACCCTCCCGCACATCCTGCCGCCATCTACTTCTTCGGAAAACCTTTCGCAAGTGCAACCGGATGTGGGACAGTCTTCGTCTGGGTGGACGAGTGGCCGACCGGCCGCTCCCGACAGGTCGCGGTTCCAACTGAGCACGAGGGAGGCGGAGATCATGGACCTCATCGCGTCCGGCATGAACAACCAGCAGATCGCCGCCACGTGCTTCATCAGCGAGAAGACCGTCAAGAACCACATCAACCGCATCTTCGCCAAGCTCCACAGCACCAGCCGCTCCGAGGCCGCCGCGAAGTGGATCGGCACGGCACCGGACTCACACCGAGGACTGGGGTGAGCATCGGTGACGGTCTGGGGGGACAGCCGGTTGGGCCCGTGCGATTGGGCCCGGAATTGGGCCCTGGGGCCCTCTGGCGGACAGCAGGTTCCGCCGTACGTTCCTCGTGTCGAAAGCGCCACAGCCGCAACCGGAGGGGAACACCATGAGCGACCTGATGCTGAAGACCGCCGTCGCGACCAAGGTCCGCGTGAACGGCTGGAAGAACACGACGGTCGAGGCGATGCAGCGCCGCGCGGGCGACAGGGGTCAGACGGCGGTCGAGTACCTGGGCATCATCGCGGTGGTGGTGGCGATCGTGCTGGCGATCACCGGCACGAACATCGGCCAGACGATTCTCAACAAGATCCAGGCGCAGATCGCCAAGGTCGCTCCTTGATGCGACGTCGCCGCTACGGCGACGCTGGGCAGGCCTTCCCCATCTACATCACGGTGGTGGGGGGCCTGCTCTTTCTCGCGTTCGCCTACTTCGCGGTCGGCCAGGCCGCGGCGAACAGGAACGGCGCCCAGACAGCCGCTGACGCGGCGGCTCTCGCGGCGGCTCAGGACAAGCGGGACCAACTCGCGGGCGCGTGGGTGAAGGACGTACTCGACCCCACCAAGTGGCAGGCCATCTTCGAGGGCACTGCCGAAGGGATCACTCCTTCGTGCTGGCGCGCGCACGAACTCGCCGCTCGGAACGACGCCCGAGTGAACATCTGCGACCCGCAAAGTCCGCTGCGTTTCACGGTCGAAGTCGAAACCAACAAGTCCGTCGGCGAGTCCATCGTGCCGGGCTCGGAAGCCCACCAGTCCAATGCGTCCGCCACCGCCGTCATCGAGGCGCGCTGCGACTTCGAGCCCTTGGCCGAGGACGCCGGTCCCGACGTATTGCCGAAGCTTTCGTGCGGCGAGGGCGGGGACTGGGAACTGGACCCGGACGACCTCGATGTTCTGCCGGAACCCGAGGACCTCTTCGACGTCCACCTGGCCGACCCACAAGCGAACGACGAGTGATGAAGGAAGCGGAGAGATGAGCATTCGGTTCACTGCGAAGGCCCGCAGGGGGATGGTCGCGCTGACCCTCGCGGCCGGACTGGCCCTCGGCGTGGCCGGCTGTGGCGGCGGTGGCGACGGCGAGGATAAGAAGCCGAACTCTTCGACGTCGCCTTCAGAGGGGCGCGGATCCCAGCCGAGTGCTCAGGAAGGACAGTCCGACACACCCCTGGCCGAAGTCAAAGGCACTGAAGGGCTCCTTCTTCAGATCACCTCTGCCACGAGGGATGCTGGTGGGTTCGTCACTGTGAGCGGCAACCTCAAGAATGATGGGGCGAAGTCGGTAGTCATTCCCTCCCAGATGAGCGGCGACGAAACCGAAGTCATCAAGCATGGACCCTCACTGGGTGGCGCCACCCTCGTGGACTCCAAGGGGAAGAAGCGCTATTACGTGCTGCGTGACACGGATGGACGGCCATTGACCACAACCGGCTTCGGAACCCTTGATGCCGGCCAGACTCTCCCGGTCTTCATGCAGTTCCCTGCCCCACCCGCGAGCACCACTGACGTCACCCTGCAAGTACCGACGTTCTCCAGCGGCACCATCAAGATCTCCGGGTGAGGCCACCATGACCCCTACCCACACCCGGACGGCGACTCCACGCCTCGCCCTGGTCCTCGCCGCCGCCACCCTCATGGTCGCCACGAACATCTACGGCGCCGTGTCGGCCCACGCCGACGAAACCCCCGGCGTCCCCCCTGGCACCGAACCCTCCGCCTCCGCCCCCGTCGAAGTCGACCCCAACGACCCCGACCTGAAACTCCCCGAAGGCGCCACCCTGGCCACCCCCAAAGTCCTCGACATCAAACAGGTCGTAGAAGACCAAAGCGGCGACGAACGCCGAGAAGACACCAACGCCGACGTCAAGTTCGCTCTCCAGGCCGAAGTCCTCTTCGGCAAGGACAGCGCGAAACTCAGCGCCGAGGCGAAGGCCCGTATCTCCGCGATCGCCGAGGAGATCAAGACGCAGAACGCGACGAAGATCCGCGTCTTCGGCTTCACGGACAACCTCGGTTCCTCCGCCCACGGCGACGTCCTCTCCAAGCAGCGCGCCGACGCCGTACAGAACGTCCTGGACCAGGAACTGAACGACTCCGGCGTCACCTACGAGGTACGCGGCTACGGCGAGCAGTACCCGATCGCCGACAACTCCACGGAATCCGGCCGCAAGAAGAACCGCCGGGTCGAGGTCTCCTTCCCCCGCTCGGAGAGCTGAGGAACGAGACCTCGACGCGACGAGGACGCGACGAGGACCTGGAGGAACCCGTGGGCGAGTGGCGCCTGACACGCTCACTGCCGGGTCCGGCCGCCGAGGCCGGACTCGGCGCGGTCCGGCGCGTGCACCACGCGCGCTGGTCCTGGCGAGCCCTCCTGATCGCCAAGCTCGTGCTCGACGCCGCGATGGTCCCGCTCATCGTCCGGTCCCTGTCCGAACTGGACGCCGACCCGGGCGCCAGACCCTTCGCCGTGTTCGGCTGGCTGCTGGCCTCCTGGGCCGCCCTGGCCTACTGGATCCTGGTCCGCGGCGGCAGACGCAGCTACGCGGTCTGCGACGGCGGCCTGCTGATCCTCGAAGACGGAACGGGCACGACCCGGACGATCGCCATCCCCTGGCACGCGGTGGAGAGCGTCAGCCCGCACCCACACCGCCTCCACTGGCTCGACGGCGGCAAACAGCGGTACGTGACCCTCCGCACCGTCACCGCCCGCGACGCCCTGATCGAGTCCGTCGAGTCCCGGCACCCGGTACCGGCACCGCCCGCCCAGCGCCTCCTCACCGGCGCCGGGTTCACGGCCGTCGCGGCGATCCTGATCTGGGCGCTCACTCTGTCACCGTTCGCCGGCATCGTCATGGCCGACCGCGCCTACTACCTCAAGGACTTCGCCAGCCTCTGCGCGAACACCGGCACCTCGTACCCCGAGTCGGCACCGCACACCACGACCGGCCCCCACCCCGCAGCCCTCTTCGCCGAGGAACACGGCACCGACCCGGTGGTCACATCCACGGGCGACGGCAAGGCCACGGCCGCGCCGGACCCGGACGACGTCCAACTCGTGGCGTGCAGCCGTGTCGTCCGGCGCCAGGTCGACATGATCTGCACCTACGACGGGGGCGAAGCGAGTCTGACCTTCTACCGGGCCCGCTACCGCATCGACGTGTACGAAGCGCGCACCGGCCGCAGGATCGGCGCCGGCCACACCGTGGACGCCGACGACACCGACTCCTGCCCGAACTGGCTGGTGCTCAACGGGAAACGCGGCCGCGAGGAGGAACTCGCCGCTCCGGCCGAGGAGGAGTACCAGAGCATCATCGACGGCGTCGCCGCCGGCCGGCCCGCGTAGCCGGCGGGGGCGGCGGGGGCGGCGTCCGAGCGGCCGAGAACGTTCCCCGACGACCCACCCGACCCCCGTCCCCCGTCCCCCGTCCCCCGTCCCCCGGCCCCCGGCCCCCGGCCTCCGACCCTGGCCCCTGACCCTGACCCTGACCCCTGGCCCGACCCTGGAGGGCGACCGTGTGGCTTCCCCGTTTCCTGTTGCACGCGCTGCTGGCCCGAGCCGCCCGGGACAGCATGCGCGTCTACCCACTGCATGACCTCCTGACCCGGGCCGCACGCGACCACGGCACCCGCGACCACACGCAGACCATCCTCGACTGGTCGGCCCGGCAGGAGGAGAGGCGGCGCCACGACCGGGCGCTGACCGGCTACCGCGTGGCCGCCGGCCAGGGCCGCAACCACGTCGACCTACGGCTGACGGCGACCGAGGGCATCCACCGCGTCCTGCGCGCCATGGCCGCCGACGGCCCCGCCAAGCCCGCGCTGATCGAGAGTGAACTGTCCCGCGCCCGCCTCGACCTGGCGGAGGCGCACCTGGCACGGGCCCGCCACCTGCGCGCCCGCGGCGACCTCGCCGAGGCCCGGCGCGCCTTCCAGGCGCTGATCGACGAGCGGGTCGGCACGGTCTCCGGCAGGGCCGCGCACGAACTCGCCGAGATGATCGACGACGCCCGCGGGAACCGGCGCGAGGAGCGTTTCCCACCCGAGCCGGTCAGACCGACTCAGCCGTGGCTCGGCCAGGACCCCGTACTGGTCCGCGACCTGTCCGCCGACGACACCAAGGCCCGGCCGGACCCGAGCCGCGACCTCCCCGCCCTCGGATACACGACCGAGTCCGAGGCCCTCGCCGACGCGATCGCACTGTGCCGGACCGCGCTCCGGCTCGGCACGGCCATCACCCGCACGGGAGTGTCCGCGCTCCTCGCGCAACTCCTGGAAGACCAGGGTGACCTGGCCGGTGCGGCGGTGGCCCTCGCGCACCTGGACATCCCGGCACTGCTGAACGAGGCGGCCGACGCGTCCCGCTACTTCGGCGGCGGCCGCTTCGAGCGCGACTCCGACCACTCCCGACCCACCCTCGCCGAGCTCTGCGCGCCCCGGCTGGTCGCGAGCCTGCGCCCCACCGAAGTCGTACGCCACGTACGGCCCTCCAGCCTGCGCCGGCCTCTGGAACCGGACCACTGGCAGCGGGGCGGCTTCCTGGCCCTGACCGACGAACGCCTGCTCTTCGTCGACGGCGATACAGCACCTCCCGACGGCCCGGAACTGGCGATCGACCGCAGGTCCGTCCTCGGTGTCAGCCCGCCCCGGCAGGACGAACACGGGCGCACCTGGCTGGACATCCGGTCGAGTGAGGAGGGGGAGGTGAGTGTCGGAGTGGACGAGGTCCCCGACGCCTGGCTGACCGCCCTCCACAGCAGGTGACCGGCCTTCCCCGCATGGCGTACGGCGTGCCCCCGAGCGACGAACTCTCCGGCCTGGGCCCGGATTTGGGGCCCGTTTTGGGGCCACGGACCCATCCCGCCCCGCCTGCCCCTCCCTACCCTCGGGCCGTGTCGTAGTCCGAGGGCGAAGGAGGGGGCATGACCTCGATCGGGGGAGTGCCGGGGGCCGGCGCCGCATGGCCGCCGGGCCCCGGCGGGCGCCGGAACATGCCCGGCTCGCTCGCGACCGCGCTCGCCCTCGTCCACGCCCTCTTCGCGATCACGGTCCTGGGCGGCCTCGGCGTCCTGCTCACCGCGGCCTCGTACGACGCCGTCGACGGCGGCGTCCTCGCCCTCACCGCCTACGCGGCAGCCCCCGGCGTCCTGGGCTGGTGGCTCGCCCGGCGCACCTGGCAGGGCGGAACGAGAACCCGCGCCGGCCTGATCGCCGTACAGGCCTGGCTGATCACCGGCGCGATATCCAACATCACCGACGGATCACCCCGCGGCTACACCCAGCTCTTCCTCCCCCTCCTCATCCTCTACATCCTCACTCGCGCGGACAGCCGCGACTGGTACCGCCTTCCCGCCCTGGACCGCGCCGAACGCCGCCCGTTCTCCCTGCCCCGGATGATCCGCTGGCGCCGTGACGAAGGCCAGACGGCGGTGGAGTACGCGGGCCTGATCGCCGTCGTCGTGGCGGTCATCACCGCTCTCCTGGTCAGCGGCCTGGGCACCCAGATCCTCGGCGGCCTCCAGTCGGCGATCTGCAAGGTCACCGGCACGGCCTGCCCCGCCCCGGCCGGCGACGGCGGCGGTACGGACGTCACAGCCCGCCGCGGTACGGGAAACAGCGCGGAAACCAGGCCCGAAGCCGACGAGGTCGAGCAGCCCGAGAGCCGGCAGAAACCTGAGGACGACGGCGAGAAGGGCAAGGAGGAGGAGGACGATGGCTGCTTCTCCGGCGTCGGCGCCTTCTTCGGCTGCACCGGCGACCAGCTGAAGCAGGTCGGCGAAGGCCTCTTCGTGGACGGCATCGGCGGCGAACTCCAGGGCATCTGGGACACGGTCACCAACCCGCTCGACACCCTGGACGGCCTGAAGGACTACGGCGGCGTCATCGCCGACCAGTGGTCGCGGGACGCCAAGGACGCCGGCGGCAAATGGGCGAACGGCGACTACCTCGACGCGCTCACCGACTGGGGCGGCGCGACCCTGAACTCGGGCGGCAAGGTCCTCGACGACATGTTCATCGGGGAGGAGGTCCGCGACCAGTGGAACCAGGGCAACGAGACCCGCGCCGCCACCACGGTCGTATGGAACGTCGGCTCCCTCTTCATCCCCGGCTACGGCGAGGCCAAGCTCGTAGGAAAACTCGGCAAGCTGGGCGAACTCGGCAAGCTGGGCGATCTGGCCAAGCTCACGGACAACGCCGCCGACGCGGCCGAGGACGCCAGGAAGGCGGCCGGGGCAGGCGACGTCAAGGGCGCCGAGCAGGCAGCGAAGGAGGCCGACGAGGCGGCGGACGAGGCCGAGAGGAAGGCCCGCGAATCCGGCTGCACCCTCGCCGCCCCGGTCGGCAGGATGCCGTACGGCGACACCCCGCATGAACCGGCGCCCCTCACCGGCTCCTCCGGCACGGGTACCACGGTCCTCGCCGCCGGCCCCTCGGCCGCCCACGTCGTACGCGCCGGGGACAGGTCGTACGTGGTGCTCGCCGAGGACGGCTGCGACGAGGAGGCCAGGCAGCAGGCCGAGGAGGCCCGGAAGAAGGCGGACGAGGCGGAGCAGCAGACGCTCGAGGCCCGTGCCGAGGCGGCGAAGGCCGCCCTGCGGGAGCAGGGCTCCTCCGTGCCCGACGACCAGATCGACGGGCTCGTCGACCGGGCCAAGGACGACCCGGACCCGAGCAAGGCCGAGATCGGCAAGGAGGACGTGGCCGGCGCACTCGACGAGATCGCCGACCTGGCGCGCCGCGAGAACGTCAACGGCGACGCCGCCGCGGCACTGGAGGGCAAGGTCGCGAACGCCCCGGACGCCAACAAGCTGGCGGAAGCGCGTGCCGAGGTGAACGCCGTGCGCCGCGCCGCCGACGACGCGGCCCCCGGCACCCGGGTGGACGCCGGTGTCGGCGGCAAGATGAACCGGAAGGAGGCCGACCTGGGCAACGGGGAGAGGGTGAATCTCGACGAGATCCCCGACGCCGACGTGGTCTACAAGGACAGGAGTGGCACCGTCCACGTCAAGGAGGTCAAGAACGCCGGTTCGGCCACGCGCAAGGCGGACTTCGCCAATCAGGTCGAACGGCTCAGGAAGTGGGCGGGCAAGGAGCCCGGCCGCAAGGCCACCGTGGAGATCGAGACGACGGATCGCTGGACGTCGATCTTCAGTGAGTTCAAGCCCGCCCGGAACGGCAGGCCGGCGAAGGACACCCGGACGGCGGCCGGAGAGATGGCGAAGAACGACGTCGAGGTGAGGGTGGCGGGCCAGAGCCTGTCCGCCGGCCAGCTCGGCAGGATGCAGCGTGCCATCGACGAACGGACCGCGAACGGCACGATGGACTGGTCGAAGATGAAGGACCCGGAGAGCGCCAAGGCGTACCTGGGGATCAGCTGAGCGGACGACGGAGGCAAGACTGTGGTGGGACGGCAGGGATGAGTGAGTCGGGCACGGAGCCGAACGCCGAGGAGACGTGGGACCCGCAGGTCGCGCGGTGGCACGATCCGGAGGGTGACTACGTCCTGCCCCGCGCTCTGCGGTCCCTGCCGCAGCCCTGGGACGAGTGCGACTGGAGCCGGATCGCGGAACTGCCCCGCACCGACGAGCGGTTGGCGGAAGCCCGGCGCGTGGTGACCGTACTTCTGGAAGACCCGGAACTGGCTCCGCGTGTGCCTCAGCCGCCGTCGCCCGGCCTGCTGTGGCATGTGTGGGAGGAGTTTCACCAGGCCGTGGGGGAGAGCATGCCCCGCGCGAGCCAGGTGACATGGTCCGGTGTGGACGAGCTGGTCCGCACGTGGCGGGGCCGGCCGCATCTGGATCCGCTACGGCGGCACGTCGTGCTGCACGTCGAAGCGGCGATGCTCGCCATGATCCCGGTGCTGCGGGACGACATCACCGACTCGGTGTTCCGCTGGCTGGCTCTCGACCCCGACCCGGGTCGCTTCGCCGACTGGGCGGTGGGCCTGGCGGAGCGTTGCGTGACGGCAGACATCGGCGCAGACTCCGCCATCGAACTGCTGGGCGCGATGGGCGGCCCGGACGCCAGGGCGGCACTGGAGCGCCTGTCGGTCAAGCCGGGCGGCCCGGCACGTTGGGAGAACGCGGAAGCGGCACAGAGCACGCTCTTCGACCTGGAGAGCGAAGGCCCGAGCCACTGACAGCCCGCAGCCCTTCTGCCTGAGAACCCGAGGTGACGCGCGCAGTGCTGATCGCGAATCTCTTCATCGTCGCTGAGCTGCCCCCGGAGAGCCTGCGACGGGCCCTGGCGGACCTGCTCGCGATCCGCCCCGAGGCCGTCGACGTCGCCGACGCGGACGGCGACCAGGAAGGACGGCACTGGGACGCCCCCGTGCTCTGCACCTGGCGCCTGCTGCCGCCCGGCGACCTCTCCCTCGAACTGGACATCACCGTGGAGGACAGGACCGCTACCGACCACACGGAGAAGGACCTGGCACTGGGCCTGGCGGCCAGGACGGGAACCTCCGTCCTCCACCCCTCGGATCTGGACCTGCCGAGCGCCTACTGGGTCGCCGTACCGGACGGACGCTCCGTCAGATGCCGCCACCCCCGTCTTCGACGCCCTTCTCGCCGCCTTCCCGAGGGACAAGGCAGGGAGCGCCGAAGACCACGTGCGCTACGACCTGTACGTGTGGGAACGACTGGTCCGCCGACTGGAGACCGACTGGGCCCCTTGCGGGCGGTACAGGGAAGACCTGTTCCACCGTGACCTGAAGGCCCGTGACGCACTGGAGCAACTCATCCGAGAGGCCGGCGAGGCGTACGCCGGTGCCCTGCGGGAGGTGGTGACCCGACTGGACAGGATCTTCACCGCGTACACGGACACGAAGCCCGTACGAGACGAGGAAAAGGGACGCTGGTGGTGGAACCGGGTCCCCCGCCGGACGCCATGGTGATGACCGGATCACGGCGAGCACTGGCCACGGGGCGCCGACGTGGCCCAGCAGGGCAGGAGCGGCACCACGGCAAGGACCGACGGGTGGTCCCACCGGCGAGAGGACCTCTGACCGCGAGGGCGTCAGAGCCTGGAACGGCACGCCTAGCTTCCCTCCACGACAACCTCGAGCCGCACATTCGCCCGCACCCCCCACTCACGCATCACCCCGGCCCGCGCCTCCACCACATGCCGAGCCCGCAGCCGAGGCATCCCCAGCCGCCCCGGCGGCATGGTCCGCACGGCGATGACCCGAAGGTCGCGATCGAGATAGGCCACATCGATCGGCATGCGCATCCGAAAGGTGTGCACGCTGTTGGCGGGCGAGAGCAGAATCGCCCCCTCGACGGAATCCCGCCCCAACAGCCCTTTCGTACGGGCCCGATAGGAGGTGGCGATCTCCAACGGCACCCGCACGCCCGGCCCCCCGCCACTGCCGTGCACGACCAACTCCCCGCGCCCGTCCCGCCACCGCCGCCCCATCCAGGCCCCTCCCGCCGTGCCACCGTTTGTCCGAACCGAACGTATCCGTACGCGAGTAGTCCCCACATAGGCCCACGGGCCCATGCGCACGTCCGATGCCGCCCTTTGCTGGTTCAGGACTGAAACGCCCCCGCTCCTGACGAACCGATTGGCGTGTTACGCAACCGTTACGGCTCAAACTGGTCGGCGAATCGCCGATTCCTCCCCATACACCCCGCCGGTCGACAAGCTTCACTCTGGTGCGGCTCCACACCGCTGGATAGCTTTGGTTCGCTCAAGAGAAGCCTCGCCTCTTACCGGGAGCCGACCGTGAACCGCCGCCCCACCCTCCTCGCAGCGCTCACGCTGACCGCTGCGGCCCTGACGCTGTCCGCGTGCGGGAGCGATGACAGCTCCAAGGGCAAGGACAGCGACAAGATCGCGGGTGCCGAGACCGAGGACAAGGCATCGCCCTCGCCCAGCCCGAGCGAGGCGGACGCGGGCGGCCGGCCCAAGATCGAGCTGCCGTCGGACGTAACCTACAAGTTCGAATGGAAGAAGACCGGCGACACCGAGAAGGACGCGGTGCTCAGCGACGCCGAACAGCGCATCAAGGCTGTCGACATGGCAATCGCCAGGCAGGATCCGCTCGACAAGGCCTATCGCTTCTATTCGGAAGGCACGGCCGCGGCCGAAAGCCAGAAGTACATCCAGGAGTTCGTCGACCACAAAGCCCGCACCACTGGTCTGACCCGCTATTACAACGAGAGCGTGACCGTCAAGGACGATGGCACGGCCGCACTCGTGTACTGCGAGGACCAGAGCAAGGCGTTCAACAAGTTCCTGGAGACCGGCAAGACCGATGTCACGCCCGTGACGAAGGACAGCTACGTCGTCTACGCCGGCACCCTGCGCAAGAACGACAACGGCGTCTGGGTCACCGAGCGACTGATCTCGCAGCGGGGGAGTGCGAAGTGCCAGCCCTGATCCGTACCGGAAGACGCCTGCTCTTCACTTCGGGACTCATAGCCGTCGTCCTGGCTGCTGCCGGCCCCGCCCACGCGAAAAAGGGCTTCGGCGGCACGGACGGCGAAACACAGGAGGCCAACACCGGCAAAGACGGCACCGTCTCCGTAACCGTCGGCGGCGTCGTCTTCGACCGTTCGAAGAACGGCAGCGGCAACTCCGCCGGCGCCCTCACGTCTTCCACCTCCTGGACCCCGCCGCCCTGCTGGTACGCCCCCAAGTACACCCCGGAACAGCTCCAGAAATCGCTGGAGCCGACCTGGGAAGCCGGTTCGACGGGCTACGAGTGGGATGCCGAGCAGCGCGACCGCTACGTCAACGGGCACCCGTACAAGGACTTCAACAAGGACAAGACCGGCGAGGGCTACTTCTGGGACTCCTTCGTCAACGAGGACTTCCCGCCGGGATGGGACTCCTGTGACGAGCCCCCCTTCTGGGTGGACCTCGGAGACCCCCCGCCCGCCAACGTCGAGAACGCCGTCACGCCGGAGATCCTCGCCGAACTCGCCTACGCGGAGATCCGCGTCCCCAGCACCGAGGTGACCCTGGCCCCCGCCGCGGCGACCAAGGTCAACCTGCCGACCTGGGCCTGGCTGGACGCCGCCGACTTCAAGCCGGTCTCCGTCACCGCCTCGGTACCGGTGATCGGCATCGAGGCGACCGCGACCGCGGAACCCGTGGCGCTCAGGATCGAACCGGGCACCAAGGACGCCGTGACCTACCCGGCGTCGGGCGTCTGCGAAATCAACAACGGCCGCATCGGCGAGCCCTATGCCAAGGGCAAGGCAAACCGGACACCGCCCTGCGGAGTGAAGTACCTGCGTTCCTCGGGAGACGGCACGTACCCGCTCCAGGCCACCGTCACCTGGAAGATCGAGTGGACCGGCAGCGGCGGCGCGGGAGGCGACCTTCCCGACGGCACGTTCGGCGCCACCCAGGACGTGGTCGTACAGGAGATCCAGGCTGTGAACCGCTGAGCCCATCCACGGTGGCCACTCTTGTGGGTGGCCGCCCGTCCGTCTCGTGAGCGGAACGCTAGAGTCACTTACTCGGGAAAGCTCCAGGCAGGGGGAGGGGAACACAGTCGCATGGCGGAACGGCTTGCCGTTGACGGTGACGAGCTTGCGCACTTCATGAAGATGCTGAGGAAGTCCACGAGTTCACTCGAGGGCGTGCGCAAGGCACTGCTGGATACGAACGTGACCGGGCTCGGCACGGACGACTTGGACTCCGCATGCGAGCACTTCCAGGACGAGTGGCGATACGGGACTGAAGAGATCGGCAAGCAGACAGAGGATCTCGCCGACATCATCGGGAAGAGCAAGGACAGCTACTTCGAAGTCGACAAGGCGCTTGAGGAAGCCCTGAAGAAGGCCAGGGAAGGCAAGAGCGGGAGCAACAAGTGACCGTCACCCCTGGAACCGACCGTACAGGTGCGGCCCTGGACCCTCAGTCGCGGGCGGATTACGACAAGCCTCAGGGCCTGAAGTCGGCACCTCGCATCCCCAACCCGGACTATCCGCACCTGGGGTTCAATCCGGTGCCGGGTGATACGGAAACAGTTCGAGCGCTGCACAAGAAGCTCACTGGCTGCGCGAAGGTCCTCGAAGACACGCATGACCTGGT
Source organism: Streptomyces lomondensis (assembly GCF_014651035.1). Lineage (GTDB taxonomy): Bacteria > Actinomycetota > Actinomycetes > Streptomycetales > Streptomycetaceae > Streptomyces > Streptomyces lomondensis. Next base: position 260,725 of record NZ_BMWC01000002.1, on the reverse strand, counting down.
CACCAAGCTGCTCGACGGCAGCTACTGGAAGGGGGACGCTGCCGTCGCGTTCCGCGAGCAACTCGATGGCGGTCCGCTGCCGCTGAACCTGAAGAACGCGGCGCACTCCATACGCAAGGCAGCCAAGCAGCTTGGCCATTGGGAGGCGGAACTCGACGACTTCCAGCGCCGTGCCAAGCGTCTCGAGCAGGACGCCAAGGACGCCCAAGACGCCTTGGACGCTGCGAAGGGTCGCGCGGGTAAGGCCGAGAACGACCCTGACATGGACGAGAAGGGCGCTCGCCACGAAGAGGCGCAGAAGGCGCTGACGCGCGCGAACTCCGCCGTGGACGAAGCTCAGGCTGAACTCGACAAGGTCATCGCCAAGGCCAAGAAGCTTGCCGAGGAGCACGAGGAGAAGGCCCAGCACCGAGCCGGCAAGATCCGTGACGCGACGAAGAAGCTTGCTCCTCATGAGCCGGGATGGTTCGACGAGGCGCTCGACTGGCTCGGCGACAACCTGCCGGACATTCTCAGTTTCGTCGCAGGGGTCATCGGCGTTGTGGCGATCATCTTTGCCGGCCCCCTGGGGATCGCGATGGTGGCGGCGCTGATGCTCACGGCGTCCGCGCTGAGCGCGACCGCTCTCGGCGTGAGGCTCTTCGCCAATCCTGAGACCTTGGAGTCCTTGAAGGACGGCTTCCTGAAGGGTGAGTTCGACGCGGACTTCTGGAGCAACCTGGTGTCGGTAGGAGCAGACGCCATGGGGGCTGTCCCGGGCCTTGGAGCCACCGTCGCCGGCGTCAAGGGGACGGTGAGTGCGCTGCGGGCCGGGAGCGAAACGCTCTCCCTCGCGCAAAAGGCTGCGCTGTTCGGCACCAAGACCGTGGACAGCATGCAGGGCATCGCGAGGCTGGACAACCCATTGGTCATGCGTGCGGTTCGCGGACTCAGCAACCCGGACGCCGCTGCGAAGACAGTGGCGGTCACGTCGGGTCTGGTCGGCGTGGGCACCGGTGGCTTCGGCCTGTACAACAAGCTGGTGGACGCAGACGATGACGGAATCAAGGACGGCACCGTCGCAGGGATCGATGGTTCACGTCTGATTCTTGACAACGGTGGCATCCTCGACCTTGTCCAGTTTGTGCGCTGATGTTTTTCTGCAGGGAAAGAGGGAGCCCGTGAACCCGGCAGACCACTCCGTCGCCTGGGACCATCCACCTACTCGGCGGTCCTGGACGGCACACATGTTCATGAACGTCCTCGGATTCTTCGGATGGATCGCAGCCTGGATCGGCCTGCTGTACGTCTTGGTAGTTTTTCTGTCCCCGGGCTTCGGCTTCCTTTTCGTGTTGCCGCTCTGCTATTGCGTTTATCGGGCAGTGGTGCAGTTGCGGTACTTTCCCCCTGCGCTGCGCATGCGACGCATCATGCGGGCCTATCCATGGCAGGTTCTCCAACGAGTTCCACATGGGCTGACAAGTCATCCAGATGTCTCGGAAAAGCATCACGGATGGTTCGAGTTCCCCAATCCTGCTCGCCCCGAACAGCGGCTCGCGCTGGTCTTTGCACGGCATCTCCGTACGGAGTGGTGGCATCGTAGAATGGCTCCCCGTGCGAAGCCGAAGTTGAAGGCGCAGATCGAAAGCATCTGGTTCGCTGGAGACCCACGCTTCATCGGCCTCATCGCCGTGGGCGGGCGTGGAGGCACCGTGCCTCGTCGCCTACACGTACTTGAACAGTGGGCAGACTCGCGGAACGGCCAGCGGTTGTCTGACTGGGGCGTGACGGCAGAGGACATCGAGCGCGGTAGACGTGTGGGCGTTTATCCGGCCAGCCCCTGAACCTGTGAACGGACACTTCCTGTGGACACCCCCACGATCTCCTTCCACGACTCTTTCAAAGACCCCCACGCAGAACTCTGGTTCGGTGAACCCGCCGGCTACACAGCTCTCCCTGTCGACGCTCTGCTCCCCGCGCCGGACTCTCCGGATGCAGACAAGCTGCGTGCCTCAGTCGCTCCATTTCTCGATTCCCTGCCCGACGAGATGGTCCGTCAGCAGTTCATCGCACAATTCGCGTATGGCCAGCGACTGGTGGCGGCGCTTTGCGATATCGGCACGGTCCACTGTTCAATCGGCCTGCACCGTGACGACGTGGAGGACAGAGGGGCAGACATCGGCCCGCCCTTGCTCTCCCTCTTCACCATTTCCTGGCATGACACCAAACCTGCCCCCCGCGGTGTCACAGCTGCGCGCGCGGTCACAGCCACCGGAAACCACGCCCACATCGAATTTTTGGAACTCTCCTGTGGTCCAGCCGCTTTCAGCGAGACCATGCTGACGGCATCGGCTGACAGTGACCTTTCGCAGCAGCCTCTGCTTCAGATTCACGCCCATCTGCCGCACCCTGACTGCAAGCGCTTGGCCGTCCTCACAGTCAGCACCACAGCTGTGTCTCGCCGCGAGGAGTACCGCGAGATCCTCCGCCAGATCGCCGGGACGGTCAGCTTCACCAACCCCTTGGAAGCCGAACCAGGCGACGACATTGATTGAGTAAGCGTTGATCGCCGTTACACACGAAACGGATGAGGGAGCGCTGATGACCCCGCCGTTTCCACCGCTTCCCTGGGCGTCGCACCCCGCTGTCAACCACCCGCCAACCCGACGCGCGATTCGTCGCCCGGCTGGTCCGGCAGGCGGTCATCCTCTTCGCGGTGTGGCCCGTGCTTGTCCGGGATAGGTAGCACCCATGACCGAACTCGGCGCAGTGTTCCGCCCCCAACTCGCCCCCGAACGACTCCGATCCGTAGCCCAGCTCGCCGACCAGGCAGGGCTCGAAGAGCTCTGGCTCTGGGAGGACTGTTTCAGAGAGGGCGGTATCTCCACCGCCGCCGCGGCGCTCGCGTGGACCGAGCGTGTGCGGGTCGGAGTCGGGCTGTTGCCCGTGCCGTTGCGGAACGTCGCCATCACCGCCATGGAGGTCGCCTCGCTGCACCGGATGTTCCCGGGGCGGGCGATCGTCGGCGTGGGGCATGGTGTGCAGGACTGGATGGGGCAGGTGGGAGCCCGGGTCGAGTCGCCGGTGACGTTGTTGCGGGAGCATCTCGTCGCGCTGCGCGCTCTGCTGGGCGGGGAGCGGCTGACCACCGACGGGCGGTACGTCAAGCTCGACGACGTCGCCCTCGACTGGCCGCCGGCGGGCGGTGGGGGCGAGGTGCTGGCCGGCGCCACCGGGCCGCGCACGCTGCGGCTCACCGGGGAGGCCGCCGACGGGACCATCCTCACCGCCGCCACCAACGCCGAAGGCGTGCGGAAGGCGCGGCAGCTCATCCAGGAGGGGCGGCAGGCGGCCGGCCGCGGGGACGGGCCGCACTCCGTCGTCGTCTACCTCCTCACCGCCACCGGGACCGACGCCGACGCCCGGCTGCGTGCCGAGCTGGTCGCCGAGGGGTTGGAATCCGTTCCGGACCTCGGGGTCGCCGGGGACGCGGGTGCCGTCGCCAAGGCCGTGGAGCGGCTGGCCGAGGCCGGGGCCGACACGGTGGTGCTCCAGCCGACGGGAGACGAGCCCGACCCGGAAGGGTTCGTGCGGTTCGTTGCGGAAGAAGTGCGTCCGCTGGTTCGCTGAGGGCCCCGTTGTCAGTGGCTGCTGACACACTCCCGGCATGAGCGATGACGACCTGGACGTCCGGCTGCGCGACGTCGTGGAAGCCGACCTGGAGTTCTTCCTGGCGTACGAGCACGAGCCGGAGGCCGTCCGGCGGTCGAGGTTCACGCCCCGCCCGCGCGAGGCGTTCCTGCGGCACTGGAAAGCCAACGTCCTCGGTGACGACACCTGCTTCGTGCAGACCGTCACCGTGGACGGCGCCGTCGCCGGCAACATCGTCGCCTGGTGGGACGGGGACCGCCGCTTCCTCGGCTACTGGCTCGGACGCCCGTACTGGGGACGCGGCATCGGCAGCAGGGCCCTCGGCCTCTTCCTGGAGCGCGAGGAGAACCGGCCCCTGTACGCCGACCCCGTCAGTGGGAACACCGGCTCCGTCCGCCTCCTCGAGAAGCACGGCTTCCGTCGGACCGGCACCGTCCGGCACGGCGAGGACGAGCATGTCCTGCTCGTCCTCGCCTGAGCGGCAGAGAGAGGTTCTGTGACCGGACATCCCAGTTCACTTCCCCTTCCCTGGCACCTGCCCTTCGAGCTCGCCTGGGAAGCCCTGCGGGCCGGTAGCCGGCCTGTCGGCGCTGTCCTCGTCGATGCCGACGGGCGAGTCGTCGCCGCCGGGCGCAACCGGAGCGAGGAGGCCTCCGCCCCGCCGGGGCAACTCGCCGGTACGGCCATCGCGCACGCCGAGGTCAACGCGCTCGCCCAGCTCCCCACCGGTGCCCGTGCCGACGACGGCCTCCGGCTGTACACCACCCTCGAACCCTGCCTGCTGTGCAGCGGCGCGCTGATGCACAGCCATGTCCGCCACGTGCTGTACGCCGCGCCGGACCCGCAGTGGCGCGGCGTGGAGAACGTGCCGGGAGTGGGCGGACTCATCGCCGAGCGGTGGGCCCGCCGCGAGGGGCCCGTCGGCGGACCGCTCGCCGCCTTCAGCCGGCTCCTGATGGACAGCTGGGCGATGGCGCGTGCCTCCGCCGCCCCCGCCGCCGCCCCCGACCTCCTCGACGCCCCCACCGTCCACGCGGCGTACGCGGCGCTCCTGCCGCACCTCTGACCGACGAGCACTCACCCGCCCCGCACCCAATGAACCGGATGAACCGGATGAACCGAGCGCAACCGCACCGACCCCACCGCTCCTTCGAAGACCTCGTCACCGAAGGCGCCTCCGTCCCCACCGAAGGCTGGGACTTCTCCTGGTTCGAGGGTCGGGCGACGGAGGCGCGGCCCTCCTGGGGGTACGCCGTGTCGATGGCCGAGCGGCTGGGCCGGGCGGGAGCCGCCCTCGATGTCCAGACCGGCGGCGGGGAGGTGCTGGACTTCGCCCTCGCCAGGGCCCCGAAGCGGCCCCCGCTCACCGTCGCCACCGAGGGCTGGCCGCCGAACGTCGCCAAGGCCACCGCGCTGCTCCGCCCGCGCTCAGTCGCCGTCGTCGCCGTCCCCGAGGACGATCCGCTGCCCTTCGCCGACGGTGCCTTCGACCTGGTCGTGAGCCGTCATCCCGTCCGCCCGCACTGGGACGAGATCGCCCGCGTCCTCCAGCCCGGCGGGACGTACTTCGCCCAGCACGTGGGCCCGGGCAGCGTCTTCGAACTCGTCGAGCACTTCCTCGGGCCCCAGCCGGACGACGTGCGCGGTGCCCGCCACCCCGACCGGGAACGCGCCGACGCCGAGGCTGCCGGGCTGGACGTCGTCGATCTGCGGGCGGAGCGGCTGCGCATGGAGTTCCACGACATCGGGGCGGTCGTGCACTTCCTGCGCAAGGTGGTGTGGATGGTCCCCGGCTTCACCGTCGAGGCGTACGAGCCGCAGCTCCGCGCGCTGCACGAGCGGATCCGGGCAGCAGGGCCCTTCGTCGCCCACAGCACCCGTCACCTCTTCGAGGCACGCAAGCGGGAGACGCACGCGGACCGCGCCTGACGCACCCACAGGCCGAACACCCACGCCGGATCACGCGTGCGGCCCCACCGTCACCTCTCCCACCACCAACTCCGCCGTCGCCTCCAGCGCCTCTCCCACCCGCTCCACCTGCTCGCCCAGCTCCCGTTCCTGCCGTGCCGTCAGCCGGTCGAGCGGCTCGACCGTGACGGTCGTACGACGGCCCCGGCGCCGCTGGTGCCACACCCCGGCCACCACCCCGTCCACCAGCAGCACGGGATAGTTGCCGGCCTGCCCACCCCCGAGGGCGCGCCGGTACGCCCTCCCGGGGAACAGCCGCTCCCGGGGCTGCGCGGCGATGACGTACGCGTCGAAGTACGGCAGCAGCCGCACACCCCGCACGGGACCCTCCGGGAAGTCGGTGTCGCCCGCCGCCACCCAGGCCGGCGTCCCCTCGAAGTCGACCTCCTCGACACCGCCCGCGGCGGCCAGCTCACGGAACAGCGCCGTGGCCCAACCGGGCGGCGCCCCCAGCCACCTCGCGAAGTGCTGCGGAGTGGCCGGCCCGTACGCCTGCAGATAGCGGCGCACGAACAGCTCCAGCGCCCCGCCCAGCCCGCCCGGTGCATCACCTGCCGCCAGCGCGGCCACAGAGGTCCTGGAACGCCGGCATCACCCGGTCCCCGGCCCACGGGCCCGTACGGGCGACGACCTCCTCGGTCAGTTCGTCGAGGGTCAGGAACCTGCCGTCGAGCGCGTCGCCGATCGCCGTCACGACGTGGTCGGCCTGCTCGTCGGTGAGCCGTACCCCGGTGGGAACGGGTCCTCCCACAGCGCGGCCTACGTCCGCCCGCGTCACCCCGCTCGCCCGCATCCCGACCGACACCTCGGCCGCGGACAGCACCTGCGCGTGCGCGCCCGCCATCGCGACAGATCCCGTCCTAGCCGCCCTGAGGTGCCGTTCACTCGTATCACCCACTCACCACAGGCACCTCCTGCACCTCGCGACGAGAGTTTTCACATCGTTATCGCCGACGGCTCGCCTCCGTGCCGCCGCTCGCATAGGTTCAGACCAAGGTGATTCGCGTGAGCAAAGCGCTGCGCGGGCGGTACCGCGCAGTGGAGGGGGCTGCGCGGTGCCAGGGCCTCCTTGTCCGTCAGCATTGAGTCGTCATCGAGCCGGCCTCGGGCCGCCGCCGGGGTCAAGCGGGCGTTCGCAGTCGGGGTCACCCATCGGAGGGACGTCGGGGACAAGTCGCCGAGCGGGCCCCAAGATGCGGCAAACCCTCTGGATCCCGCCTCAGAGCCCACGATTCCCCTGCACGGCGGCCCCTTTTCGGCCAGGGAAGAGCCAGGAACGCGGGGTTCCGCAGGCACCGCCGCGTCGCCGGGCGGCTCCGGAGAGTAATTGTGGCACGCCGATGCACGCAGCATCACTTACAAAGGGTTATGGTGGAAGCCCCCCCTCGGGCCGGTCCGTCTCCCCCCCACGGACCGGCCCGTTTTCTTTTGTGCGCCGGGGGCGCGTCGGGCCCCGGCCGGAACCCTTCGTTCCGCACCCGTTGGCGGGCCCACGGCGGTACCGGGGGTAGGCTTCGCCCCTGGGGACTTCCAACGGGCAGGGACCGCCCGCGGCCACGACCGGGCCGCATGCCGCGGCCTGTCCGATCCGTACGGAGGGGCTGACAATCTCGTGAACCTGCGCGACAAGCTGCGTGGCCTGCTGGTCAGGCTGTACGCACGCCGGGTGGAAGGCCACCTGGACCACGCTCAGGTGCCCAAGCACATCGGCGTCATCATGGACGGCAACCGGCGCTGGGCGAAGGCCGCCGGTTCCAGCACCGTCCACGGACATCGGGCAGGTGCCGAGAAGATCGAGGAGTTCCTCGGCTGGTGCACCGAGACCGATGTCGAGGTCGTCACCCTCTGGCTGCTGTCCACGGACAACTTCGACCGGCCGCAGGAGGAGCTCGTCCCGCTGCTCGGCATCATCGAGGACGTCGTGCGCACCCTGGCCGCCGACGGCCGCTGGCGCGTGCACCACGTGGGCACGCCCGACCTGCTGCCGTCCGGGATGCAGACGGTCCTGAAGGAGGCCGAGGAGACCACCGCGCACGTCGACGGGATACTGGTCAACGTCGCCATCGGCTACGGCGGCCGCCAGGAGATCGCCGACGCCGTGCGCTCGATGCTGCTCGACGCCCAGGACAAGGGCACCTCGCTGGAGGAGCTCGCCGAGGCCGTCGACATCGACATGATCGGGCGTCACCTCTACACCAGCGACCAGCCCGACCCCGATCTGGTCATCCGCACCAGCGGCGAGCAGCGGCTGTCCGGATTCATGCTCTGGCAGACCGCGCACTCCGAGTACTACTTCTGCGACGTGTTCTGGCCGGCCTTCCGCAAGGTCGACTTCCTGCGCGCCATGCGCGACTACGCGGCCCGCCACCGGCGCTACGGCGGCTGAGGCGCACCTCGCCGCACACCGCGGACGTGCGACGTCCCACGTCGCAACACCTCCTGGTACCCCTCCGAAGACGCGTGTAACACGGAGTTCACCGGCCCGCCGTCATATGCCGTGGCATGGCGACGCTCGTTCGAGGGCATAAGCCAGTCAGGTCGACGCCCGAACCACGGGTGTCGGATCTCAGCGGACGGCACGGGGCCGTCCGCCCGGGAGGCCCTTTGCACCAGCCCGATCGTGCGGTCACAGCACGGACGAAGAGGCGGAGGGCCGGTTCTCGGCCCGCGCAGGGCGGCCGACGACCGGTCGGGATTTTTCCCACCCCTCCCGGCCCAGCTTCCACTCCGTCGCTCCCCGACCTCATCCGAGGGGGTACGTCCTTCCGTGGTGACCAGCACAAAGCGCCACAAGCCCGACCGGCGCACCTACGTACTCGACACCAGCGTCCTGCTGGCCGACCCGAACGCCCTGAGCCGCTTCGACGAGCACGAGGTCGTGCTTCCCATCGTCGTGGTGACGGAACTGGAGGCCAAGCGGAACCATCCCGAACTCGGCTACTTCGCCCGGCAGGCCCTGCGCCTGCTCGACGACTTCCGGGTGCGGTACGGCCGCCTCGATGCCCCCATCCCGACCGGGGACCTCGGCGGAACCGTCCGTGTCGAGCTCAATCACTCGGACCCCAGCGTGCTGCCCAGCGGTTACCGCCTGGGCGACAACGACTCCCGCATCCTCGCGGTCGCCCGCAACCTCCAGGCCGAGGGGTTCGACGTCACCGTCGTGTCGAAGGACCTCCCGCTCAGGATCAAGGCGTCCTCCGTCGGACTCCTCGCCGAGGAGTACCGCGCGGAACTCGCCATCACGGACTCCTCCGGCTGGACCGGAATGTCCGAACTGACCCTGGCCGGCGAGCAGGTGGACATCCTCTTCGAGGAAGGGCACGTCTACGTCCCCGAGGCCGCCGACCTGCCGGTGCACACGGGCCTGATGATCCAGTCGGAGCGCGGCAAGGCGCTCGGGCGGGTCACGCCCGAGGGCAACGTCCGTGTCGTACGCGGGGATGGTGAGGCGTTCGGCATCAAGGGCCGCAGCGCCGAGCAGCGGATCGCGCTGGACCTGCTCCTCGACCCGGACATCGGGATCGTGTCGATGGGCGGCCGGGCCGGCACCGGCAAGTCGGCGCTGGCGCTGTGCGCGGGTCTGGAGGCGGTGCTGGAACGCCGTCAGCACCAGAAGGTGATGGTCTTCCGTCCGCTGTACGCGGTGGGCGGGCAGGAGCTCGGCTATCTGCCCGGTACCGAGGCGGAGAAGATGAGCCCCTGGGCGCAGGCGGTGTTCGACACGCTGTCGGCGGTCACCAGCCGGGAGGTCATCGAGGAGGTCACCGCGCGCGGGATGCTGGAGGTGCTGCCGCTCACGCACATCCGCGGCCGCTCGCTGCACGACGCGTTCGTCATCGTCGACGAGGCCCAGTCGCTGGAACGGAACGTACTTCTTACCGTTCTGTCCCGGATCGGGGCCAATTCACGGGTGGTCCTCACCCACGACGTGGCCCAGCGGGACAACCTCAGGGTCGGTCGCTACGACGGTGTCGTCGCCGTCGTCGAGAAGCTGAAGGGGCATCCGCTGTTCGCGCACGTGACCCTGACCCGATCCGAGAGGTCCCAGATCGCTGCCCTTGTGACCGAAATGCTCGAAGACGGGCAGATCTGACCACCCTGCCCCAAGCAGGGGTGGTTACGCGCTAGTTGGCGCCGTCCGGAAAGGCGAAGAGCCTAGCCGGGCGGCGCCTTCGTGTGTGGGTGTTTCTGTGAATCTCCGACGTCAAACGGGATGTGAGCTTTCACACGCAACGTGGAATTGCCTTGCCCCGTCGGGTTACGGCAGAGTCTCACTCCTGTCAGGCCCCGCATACGACACACCTGTACCCCCAGCGGTACGGCACCACAAAAGCAACAGCGTCAACTGCATAGCGATGTCGTATGCCGCCCGAGCACCACGCGGCACTCCCCCCGGGGAGTTGCCCACCGGGCCCGTGCCTCCCGTGACCCCGCAGTTGGGGAGGCCAGTGCCAGGGGCACGATTGCGTCCGCGAGGGTCACCGAAGCGGGCGATGCTGGAAGGAAACCGTGTGAGCCGGATCTCGGTCCGGGGATTCGCAGTGGCCTCGGCCACGGCGGTCACCGCTGTCGGAAGCGTCGTCGGCGTTGCCTCGGGCAGCACCGCGCAGAACAACGACGCGGAGGCGACGGCAAGCGGCGCCACGCTGCTCGCGGACATCCCCGCGGGCCAGCAGGCCCAGGTGCAGACGGCGTCGCTGACGCAGCAGGCCGACGCACAGGCCATCGCGGCGGACGTGAGCGCGAAGAAGGACGCCGAGGAGGCCGCCCGCAAGGCTGCCGCCGAGACGGCCATCGCCAAGAAGAAAGCCGCCGAGAAGGCTGCCGAGGCAGCCGCCAAGGAGGCCAAGGAGCGCGCGGAGGCCAAGGAGGCCGCCAGCCGCTCCAAGGACATCTCCGACTTCCCCGTCGCGACCTCCTACACCATCGCCCAGATCCAGGCGATGGCGCGGCAGATGGTGCCGGCGGGTCAGTTCCAGTGCTTCAGCAACATCGTGGACCACGAGTCCGACTGGAACTACAAGGCGGTCAACCCCTCCTCCGGCGCTTACGGCATGTTCCAGGCCCTGCCCGGTTCCAAGATGTCGTCCGTCGGCGCCGACTGGCGGACCAACCCGGCCACCCAGATCAAGTGGGGCCTGAACTACATGAACGACCGCTACGGCAGCCCCTGTGACGCCTGGTCTTTCTGGCAGGCCAACCACTGGTACTGAGCCGACCGGCCCACGGCCGATCACATCCTTCGCGAGCCCCGCACCGTTCCACGGCGCGGGGCTCGCGCCATGTACGGTCGGACGCGGACGACTTCGGGGGAAGTGGTGCGCGGAGACGGGGGAAAAGGACGGATCATGTCGCGAGTGCCAGGGTGGCTCGGCCGGCTCGGTGCCGGACTGACCGAGATGAGCGAGCGGTGGAACGAACGCCGCGCCGAGGCCGAACGGGAGCGGGACGACACCGAGTCGAGGACGCGGTCCGACGAGCACGTGCCGCCGCCCCCGGACTACGCGCCCGACGTCCCGGCGCGGCCCGATCCCGCGCTCGCCGTGCCGTGGGGGGTGCGGGTCGCGGCCGAGGCGGGCTGGCGGCTGCTGGTCCTCGCGGGCACGCTGTGGGTGCTGATGCGGGTCATCAGCGCCGTCCAGCTGGTGGTGCTCTCGTTCGTCATCGCGCTGCTCATCACGGCGCTGCTCCAGCCGACCGTGGCGCGGCTGCGGCGGCACGGGGTGCCGCGCGGGCCGGCCACGGTGCTGACGGCGATCCTCGGGTTCGTCGTGATGGGCCTGATCGGCTGGTTCGTGACCTGGCAGGTCATGGAGAACATCGACGACCTCTCGGGCCAGATCCAGGACGGCATCGACGAGTTGCGGAACTGGCTGCTGAACAGCCCGTTCCACGTCACGGACAAGCAGATCAACGAGATCGCCAAGAACCTGCGCGAGGCGGTCGGCGCGAACACCGACCAGATCACCTCGGCGGGGCTCGAGGGCGTCACGGTCGTCGTGGAGGCCCTGACCGGGATCCTGCTGGCCGTGTTCTGCACGCTGTTCCTGCTCTACGACGGCAAGCGGATCTGGCAGTGGACGCTGAAGCTGGTGCCGGCGGCGGCGCGGCCGGGGGTGGCGGGGGCCGGGCCGGCGGCGTGGCGGACGCTGACGGCGTATGTGCGGGGCACGGTGATCGTCGCGCTGATCGACGCGATCTTCATCGGGCTCGGGATCTACTTCCTCGATGTGCCGATGGCCGTGCCGCTGGCGGTGTTCATCTTCCTGGGCGCGTTCATCCCGCTGGTGGGTGCGGTGGTGTCCGGGGCGCTGGCGGTGGTCGTCGCGCTTGTCACCCAGGGGGTGTTCACGGCTGTCATGACGCTGGTGGTCGTGCTGGCGGTGCAGCAGATCGAGGGGCACATCCTCCAGCCGTTCATTCTGGGGCGGGCCGTGCGGGTGCATCCGCTGGCGGTGGTGCTGTCCGTGGCCTGCGGGGGAATGGTGGCCGGGATCGGGGGCGCGGTGGTCGCCGTGCCGCTGGTGGCTGTGACGAACACGGTGGCCGGGTATCTGCGGGCGTATTCGCGGCAGTCCGCGTATCGCCATGCGGTGCGGCCGCGGGGGGTTACGGCGGTGAGTGGGGAGCCTGCTGCGGAAGTGCCCTCGGAGTAGGTGGGAGAAAAGGCGAACAGCAGGGCCCCGCCCACCTGTTGGTGGACGGGGCCCTGCTCGGTGAGGCCGGTGTCGAGGGTTACTCGGACAGGACCGCCTCGGCGTCCAGCGTCACGCCGACCGCCTGGATCACGGACGCGATCTTGAACGCCTCCTGGATGACCTCGCGGTCGAGGCCGGCCTTGCGCAGGACCTGCTCGTGGGAGTCGAGGCACATGCCGCAGCCGTTGATCGCGGAGACCGCGAAGGACCACAGCTCGAAGTCGACCTTGTCGACGCCCGGGTTGCCGATGACGTTCATCCGCAGGCCCGCGCGCAGGGTGCCGTACTCGTGGTCCGACAGCAGGTGGCGCGTGCGGTAGAAGACGTTGTTCATCGCCATCACCGCGGCGGCGGACTTGGCGGCCGTGTACGCCTCCGGCGACAGGTTCGCCTTCGCCTCCGGCTCCAGCTCGCGCAGCACGATCGGGGAGCGCGAGGCGATCGCCGTCGCCAGGACCGTGCCCCACAGCTGCTGGGCCGGCAGGTCCGAGTTGCCGATGACCGAGCCCAGATTGAGCTTCAGGTCCTTGGCGTAGTCCGGTATCGCGGACTTGAGCGCGTCGAGGGACATGTCAGATCACTCTCCGGAGAGCAGCGCGACCGGGTCCAGGGTCTCGTCGCCCTTCGACCAGTTGCAGGGGCACAGCTCGTCCGTCTGGAGCGCGTCCAGGACCCGCAGGACCTCCTTCGGGTTACGGCCGACCGAACCCGCGGTCACCATCGAGAACTGGATCTCGTTGTTCTGGTCCACGATGAAGACCGCGCGCTTGGCGAAGCCGTCCTCGTCCTCGATGCCCAGCTCGCGCATCAGCTCGTGCTTGGAGTCGGCCATCATCGGGAAGGGCAGGTCGCGCAGGTCGTCGTGGTCCTTGCGCCAGGCGTGGTGGACGAACTCGGAGTCGCCGGAGAAGCCGAGGACCTGGGCGTCGCGGTCGGCGAACTCCTCGTTCAGCTTGCCGAAGGCGGCGATCTCGGTCGGGCACACGAAGGTGAAGTCCTTGGGCCAGGCGAAGATCACCTTCCACTTACCCTCGTAGGTCTTGTGGTTGATCTTCTCGAACTCCTTGCCCTTTTCCAGCGAGACGCAGGCGGTCAGTTCGAACTCGGGGAACTTGTCACCGACAGTGAGCACACGCTCTCCTTGCAGCGAAGAAATACCCGGATTGCGGGCGTTTCCCATGGGTTGGACGGTGTTGATGTTGGCACAGGCTCGATTGATTACGGAAATAGCTACACTCGGTCGAGTTGATCGGAGGTAGTTATCAGTGACTGTGGGTAGTAAGCGCAGGCAGCCCAGCCTCGCCCAGCTGCGGGCCTTCGCGGCCGTCGCCGAGCACCTGCATTTCCGGGACGCCGCGGGGGCGATCGGCATGAGCCAGCCCGCCCTCTCGGGTGCCGTCTCGGCGCTGGAGGAGACACTCGGAGTGACGCTCCTGGAGCGTACGACGCGCAAGGTGCTGCTCTCGCCCGAGGGTGAGCGGATCGCCGTACGGGCCAAGGCGGTGCTGGCCGAGGTGGGTGCGCTCATGGAGGAGGCCGAGGCGGTCCGGGCCCCGTTCACGGGGGTGCTGCGGCTGGGGGTCATTCCGACCGTGGCGCCCTATCTGCTGCCCACCGTGCTGCGGCTCGTGCACGACCGGTATCCGCACCTCGACCTCCAGGTGCACGAGGAGCAGACCGCCAACCTGCTCGACGGCCTGGCCGGCGGGCGGCTCGACCTGCTGCTGCTCGCCGTGCCGCTGGGTGTGCCGGGCGTGGCCGAACTGCCGCTGTTCGACGAGGACTTCGTGCTCGTCACGCCGCTCGACCACTGGCTCGGCGGCCGCGAGGGCATTCCGCGCGAGGCGCTGCGCGAGCTGAACCTGCTGCTGCTGGACGAGGGGCACTGCCTGCGCGACCAGGCCCTCGACATCTGCCGGGAGGCCGGCCGCGACGACGTGCCGGTCACCACGACCGCCGCCGGGCTGTCCACGCTGGTGCAGCTCGTCGCGGGCGGCCTCGGCGTCACGCTGCTGCCGCGCACCGCCGTCAAGGTCGAGACCTCCCGCAGCAACCAGCTCCTCACCGGGTACTTCGCCGACCCGGCCCCCACCCGCCGCATCGCCCTGGCGATGCGGGCGGGGGCCGCACGCGGCGCCGAGTACGAGGAACTCGCAACGGCCCTGCGCCAGGCACTCCGCCCCCTGCCCGTACGGGTCCTGGACCGGGACGCCTGACGCGGTCCGGCCACGCGGCCGTGGCATGTATGGGTCTTGGACCGGGGCGTCTGGCGCGGTCCGCCCGCGCTGTCGTGGCCCGTACGGTCTTGGGTCAGGTCCCTGACGTGGTCCTGGCCGGGGGCCCATGAGTCTTGGGCCTGGTGCGGACGTCGGAGCGGGGTCGCCTCCGACGCCTGCACCACCCGGTCGGCAGGTCCCCGCCGGAGGCGTCGGCCGCCGCCTCGGCCGCGGCCTGCACGCGGCGAGCCGCTTCGGGGCCCGGCTGAACCGGGGACGCCTGACGCGGCCCGCTCATGCGGCCGCAGCCTGTATGGATCTTGGGCCGAGACGCCGACGGGCCCCGTTCACGCGGCGTTGCCCGTACGGGTCTCGGGCCAGGCGCCTGACAGGGCCCTGACCGGGGCCCACGCGGAGGCAGGCCATACGGGTCCTGGCCCCCAGGTCCCTGACGCGGTCCGACCAGGGGCTCACGCGGCCGCAGGCCGTACCGGTCCTGGACCAGGACACCTGACGCGGCCAATCCCGGAGGCCCACGCGGCCGGTGCCCGTATGGGTCCTGACCCAGGTCCCTGACGGAGTCCCTGACCGGGGCCTACACGGTCGCAGGCCCGTACGGGTCTTGACCCAGGTCCCTGACGGAGCCCTGACCCGGGCCCACGCGGTCGCTTGCCCGTACGGGTCCTGGCCCAGGTCCCTGACGTGGTCCTGGCCGGGGCCCACGCGGACGCAGGTCGTACGGGTCCTGGCCCAAGCCCCCATCGCAGTCCTGGCCGGGCCGTCGTCCTACTCGGTCCGTAGGCCGTCCGGTCGTGCCATCTTCAGTAGCGGTGGCAGGCTCAGGAGGGTCACCGCCAGGACGACCCCCGCGCCGATGCCGGTCATCGACAGCACGCTCGGCCAGACGACCCGGACGGACGTGTTCGCCATCCGCAGCAGGACCGCGCCCAGGGTCATGCCCACCGCCGCGGCGAGCAGCAGGCCCAGCCCGATCGGGATCGCCGTCTGCCACAGCACCGACAGGCTGAGGGTGCGGCGCCGGGTGCCGAAGGCGACCAGCGACGACAGCAGCTTGCGGCGCTCGCGCAGCTGCTCCAACTGCGAGACCAGCAGGCTCGCCCCGATCAGCGCCAGCACGCACGCGGCACCGACGGACAGGCCCGTGCGGATGGTGTCGTAGCGGTCGTTGCGCTCGCTGACTTGCCAGGTCATCGGCTGGGACGTCGGGTCCAGCCGGGCGGCCGTGTTGCGCACGTACTCGTGCGCGTCCGGCACGGAGGGGTCCAGGCTCAGGAAGAGCCGCGTGGCGGTGAACGCCCCGAGCTTCTCCGGCAGTGCGCCGGGGGTGATCAGGAGGCCGCCGCGCTCGTACCCGGTGGGGTCCTCGCGGGACCGGGCCTGCCGGACGTCCTGCGGCACCGTCCAGGAGACCCACCGGCCGCCGGAGCCCGGGTGGCCGTCCGGGTCGGCCCACAGGGTCGTGCCGGGCTTGGCCAGATGGGCGGTCTCGCTCTCGTACTGCGAGCCCCGGACGGCGAAGACGTCCCCGTCGCGGCAGGACCGCAGCGTGGCCACCTCGCCCAGCGACGCGCAGTCGGCCACGGTGATCTGGACGTACGTGTCCGCCTCGCCGCGCCGGTCGCCGAGGTGGACGTCGGACAACGCGGTGGCCTCGCGCACGCCCTCGGTGTCGCGGTACTCCGCGACGGTGGACGCGGTGTCGGCGCCGTCCGCCACGTCCACGCTCATCTGCGCCCGGGAGACGTCGTACGGCGAGGCCGCGGTGTAGTCGTCCTCCACCCCGGCGAACAGCATCTGGAGCGCGATCGCCCCGGCCACCGCCACCGCGATGCCGTTGACCATGCGGGCCGCCGCACCGCTGCTCAACTGGAGTCTGCGCACGGCAAGTTGCCAGGCGATCCCGCCGGAGCCGAGCCGGGACACGACGGCCTCCACGACCCAGGGCAGCAGCGCCGTGACGCCGACGAGCAGGAGCATGACACCGCCGACGACGAGGTACTGGTTGAAGGTCCCGTCGTCGTTGCCCTGCCCGACCATCGGGAACAGCAGCGCGAGGCCGCCCAGCGGCAGCAGCAGCCGCCACCACAGCCGGCGCCGCGCGGGCTTGGCCGTGCGCACCACGCCGAGCGGCTCGATGACCACCCCGCGCAGGGCGAGGAGCGTCACCAGCACCGCGGCCGTCGGCACCGCCACCGCGACCAGGGCGGCCAGCAGGGGAGAGGGGTTCAGGTAGCTCGGGAACACGCTGACGCGGAACACCTCGAAGGAGGCCGCCAGCTGACGTCCGAGCAGGAAGAACCCGGTGCCGAGGACCAGCCCCAGGACGGAGCCGGCCAGCGCCTCGCCGGCGGCGATCCGCCGGGTCATCCGGCTGTCGGAGCCGACCAGCCGCAGCGCCGCGAGCCTGCGGTCGCGCCGCTCGCCGCCGAACCGCACGGCCGCGGCGATGAACACGGCGACCGGCATCAGCAGCACCACGAAGACGACCAGGACCAGCAGGAGCAGCACCGGGTCCCAGGGGTCGGACCTCCCCAGGTCTGGGTTGCCGAAGCTGTCGATGCGCGCCCCGGAAGCGGAATCCAGCCGGTCGGCGAGCCCCTTGCCGCCCGCGAAGTAGGCGAGTTCCTGGGAGCCGACGAGCCCCTGCTCGCCGACGGTGCCCGTGACCCGGTAAGGCAGCCGCTCGCGCAGCAGCCTGCTGTCGTCGGAGGCGAGCAGTTCCTTCAGGGCGGGGGAGACGACCATCTCGCCGGGCCCCGGGAACGCCGAGACCCCCGGCGGCAGCGGAGCCTTCGGGCCCTCCGCCTCCAACAGGCGCCCGCGGATGTCCCGGTCGCGGAAGGCGGTGTCGGCGTCCAGGACGATCAGGGTGTCGTCGGCCTTCGGTATCTTCTGCTGGCTGAAGGTGTGGTCGCTGCGCGCCTGCTCGCGCCGGTGCCGTTCCGCCAGCGCGTTCGGGATGGCGGTGGTGAGCAGCAGCAGCACCACCCCGAGCCCCACGCCGACGGCCGTGAGCAGCGCCCGGATCCATCCCTCGCGCCCGCCCGCGAAGGCGAACCGCGTTCCCATCGCCAGATCCCTGCGCCACTGCCGGGCACTCATACGACGCGCTCCATGTCCCGGGACTTCCCGTCCCGTACGACGATCTCGCGGTCGGAGTAGGCGGCCACCCGGGCCTCGTGCGTGACGAGCACCACGGCGGCGTTGGCGGACCGGGCGGCGTCCGTGAGCAGCTCCATCACGCGCTCGCCGTTGAGCGAGTCGAGCGCGCCGGTCGGCTCGTCGGCGAACACCACACGCGGGTTGGTGACCAGCGCCCGCGCGACGGCGACCCGCTGCCCCTGACCGCCGGACACCTCCCCGGGCCGCTTCCCGCGCAGCTCGTCGACCTCCAGCCGCTCCATCCACGCCAGGGCGGTCCGCTCGGCCTCCTTGCGGGACGATCCGCTCAGCCGCAGCGGGAGCGCGACGTTCTCCACGCAGGTGAGTTCCGGCACGAGCTGCCCGAACTGGAAGACGAACCCGAACTCGGAGCGCCGCAGCGCGCTGCGCGCGGCGTCGCTCATCGAGGTCACCTCCCGCCCGTCGTACGTGATCGAGCCCGAGTCGGGCGTGATGATCCCGGCGAGGCAGTGCAGCAGCGTCGACTTGCCCGACCCGGAGGGGCCCATCACGGCGACGACCTCACCCGGGTGGATGGAGAACTCGGCGCCGTCGAGCGCGGTGGTCGGCCCGTACGCCTTGCGCAGGTCCCGGGCGGTGAGCAGCGAACCAGCGGGAAACGTCACCGGGTCACCGCCTCGCGGAGCTTGTCCAGGCGCGCCGCGGTCAGTTCCAGCCAGCGCAGGTCCGCCTCCAGGTGGAACAGGGCGTGGTCGCAGACGAGCTGGTCGGCCAGGTCGCCCTTGCGCTTGCGGTCGGTGAGGATCCGCATGCTGCGCAGGTGCTCGGAGCGCTGGGTGTCGAGGATGTCGGCGGCGTCCCGGTGCGTGAGCAGTGCGAGGACGACCTTGGTGTAGAGGGTGGACTGGAGGTACGGCTCCGGCTTCTCGGGCGTGGCGAGCCAGCGCTCGACGTCGGTGATGCCGGCCTCGGTGATCGCGTACCGCTTGCGCTCGGGCCCGCCGCCCGCCTCGATGCCGTCGACCTCGACGAGCCCGTGCTTCAGCAGCCGGGACATCGTCGAGTAGACCTGGCCGTAGTGGAGCGGCCGGTCGTGACCGAACTTCTCGTCGAAGGCCCGCTTCAGGTCGTAACCGTGCCGCGGGCCGGACTCCAGGAGCCCCAGGAGAGTGTGACCGATGGACATGACCAGGACTGTACACGTGGTGTATACGCGGCATGTATACGCCGAGTGTGTAGATCATGGCGGGGGGCGTGGGAGCGCAGGTCGGGCGTGGTTGTCACAGTTCTGCAACGCCCCGGCCCGCCGGTACATCAGGCCGACGGGGGTCCCGGGGCGGAGCCCCCGGTAGACCCGGGAGGCCGCCCCCGCCGAGGCAGCGGCCCCGCATCCCGCGGCAACCGCCCCGCCTCCGCCAGCGCCCGCCGCAGCAGGAACTCGATCTGCGCGTTGGCGGACCGCAACTCGTCCCCGGCCCACCGCGCCAGCGCCTCGTACACCGCCGGGTCCAGCCGCAGCAGCACCTGCTTGCGCTGCTGCTGCGGCCGGCGCTGCGGGCCCGGACCGTCGGAAGGGGCGGTCACTGGTAGAGGGACCCGGTGTTGAGGACCGGCTGCGCGGCGCGGTCTCCGCACAGCACCACCATCAGGTTGGAGACCATCGCCGCCTTGCGCTCGGAGTCCAGTTCCACGATGTCCCGCTCGGTGATCCGGGCGATCGCGGCCTCGACCATCCCGACCGCCCCGTCCACGATCTGCCGCCGCGCGGCGACCACCGCTCCGGCCTGCTGCCGCTGGAGCATCGCCGAGGCGATCTCGGGGGCGTAGGCGAGGTGCGTGAAGCGTGACTCGATGATCTGCACCCCGGCCGCCTCCACGCGCGCGTGCAGTTCGACCGCGAGCTTCTCGGTGATCTCCTCGGCGTTGCCGCGCAGCGAGAGGCCGTCCTCCTCGTGGGCGTCGTAGGGGTACTCGATGGCGATGTGCCGCACGGCCGCCTCGGTCTGGGTGGAGACGAACTCGATGTAGTCGTCCACCTCGAAGACCGCCTGGGCGGTGTCCTCGACGCGCCACACCACGACCGCGGCGAGCTCGATCGGGTTGCCGTAGGCGTCGTTGACCTTCAGGACGGCGGTCTCGTGGTTGCGGACGCGCGTCGAGATCTTCGTGCGCGAGGTGAGCGGGTTCACCCAGCGCAGGCCGTCCTGCCGGATCGTGCCCCGGTACCGGCCGAAGAGCTGGACGACCCGGGCCTCGCCCGGCGCCACCATGTTCAGTCCGCACATGGCGAGGAACGCCGCGAGCGCGACCAGGATGCCGCCGATGATCAGGCCGGCCTTCGCGCCGGTCGCGTCCACCGAGGTGGCGGCCGCGATCAGGCCGGCGCCGGCCAGCAGTCCGAGCAGGCCGAGCAGCAGGGCGAGCCCGCCGCCGATGCTGTGCGCGGTGAACTCCCGCACGCGTGGCACCGGCATCTCGGGCACGTCGGCCGTGACCTGCGTGTCTTGTGTGGTCATGGGTGATCCCCCGTTCTCGATGGGAAGCCGCTCCTGCCTAGCTTCCTTCTATCTAAGTGATATCACTTTACGGCGTCCTGGCAACCCTCCGCGTGTCTCGTACGTCGGTTCCGTTGGGATGGGTGCTGATTGTCACGTCCGCAAAGGGCCGGATCGGCAGCCCTTTCTCTTATCTCCCGGTGTTAGCTTTCTGAGCTGACCTGAGCGGCGAACCTGTGTGACATGTGAGCACACACGAACGAAGCGGAGCGGATCGGACCGATGGGACGAGCGGAAGAGAGACGCGCCCGACAGCGCGGTGGGCGCCGGGCGGCGCCCAAGCGCCGCCGTTCGTCGGGCGCGGCCGGGAAGAGCGGCATACGCAGGCTCTTCACCTTCAAGAAGATCCTCGGCACCTTCTTCGGCCTGTGCCTGCTCGGCATGGGGGCCTTCATCGTGCTGTACATGGTGATCGACATCCCCGAGGGGAACGCCGACGCCAAGCGGCAGAGCAACATCTACAAGTACAGCGACGGCGCGATCATGGCCCGCGATGGCAAGGTCAACCGCGAGGTCGTCGACCTGTCCAGGGTCCCCAAGGACGTGCGGCTGACCTTCGTCGCGGCCGAGAACAAGACCTTCTACAAGGACGCCGGCGTCGACCTCAAGGGCACCGCGCGCGGCCTGTTCAACACACTCGCCGGCCGGGGCGCGCAGGGCGGTTCGACGATCACCCAGCAGTACGTCAAGAACTACTACCTGACGCAGGAACAGACCGTCTCGCGCAAGCTGAAGGAACTGGTCATCTCGCTGAAGCTGGACCGGGAGAAGTCCAAGGACTACATCCTCGCCGGCTACATCAACACCAGTTACTACGGCCGCAACGCCTACGGCATCCAGGCCGCCGCCCAGGCCTACTACCGCACCGACGCCGAGAACCTCACGGTCGCGCAGGGCGCCTACCTCGCCGCGCTGCTCCAGGCCCCGAGCCAGTACGACTGGGCCGTGGCGTCGGAGACCGGCAAGAAGCTGGTGCAGGCGCGCTGGAACTACGTCCTGAAGAACATGGTCGAGGAGGGCTGGCTGAGTCAGTCCGAGCGCGACTCCATGAAGTTCCCGGTGCCGAAGGAGCCCAAGCCGGCCCCCGGCATGGAGGGCCAGAAGGGCTACCTGGTCAACGCGGCCAACGCGGCCCTGGAGAGGCAGCTCGTCGCCGAGGGCATCGCCGGCAGCACCAAGGAAGCCGAGGCGTTGGTCAACGCCGGCGGCTGGACCATCACGCTCAACATCGACAAGAAGAAGCAGGCGGCGCTGGAGAAGTCCGTCCGGCAGCAGCTCACCAGCAAGCTCGACCCGGAGAAGCGCGAGGTCGACCGGGACGTCCAGGCCGGTGCCGCGTCCGTGAACCCGAAGACGGGCGCCGTGGTCGCGATGTACGGCGGCGTGGACTACTTCAAGCACTACACCAACAACGCCACCCGCTCCGACTACCAGCCCGCCTCCACGTTCAAGCCGGTCATCCTGGCCGCCGCCCTGGAGGAGCAGGCCGAGACGCAGGACGGCAAGCCGATCACCGCGAACACGATCTACGACGGCACGAGCAAGCGCCAGGTCGTGGACAACGGCAGCAAGGTCGGCTTCGCCCCCGAGAACGAGGACGACGAGGACTACGGGAAGATCACCGTCCAGACGGCGATGAACAAGTCCGTCAACTCCGTCTTCGCGCAGATGGGCGTCGACGTCGGCATGTCCAAGGTGGTGGAGGTCGCCGGCAAGCTGGGCATGGACACCGAGAACATGGAGGCCGTACCCGCCCAGACCCTGGGCAGCATGGGCGCGAGCCCCCTGGAGATGGCCGGTGTCTACGCGACCCTCGCCAACCACGGCAAGAAGGTCACCCCGGCCCTCGTGAAGTCCGCGGAGCACCTGAACAAGACGGTCACCATGCCCGACCCGGTCGGCGAGCAGGCCATCGGCCGCGAGGCCGCCGACTCGGTGACCTCGGTGCTGACCGGCGTGGTCGACGACGGCACCGCCCAGGCATCCGTACGCAACAACCCCAAGCGCGACGGCCAGCAGGTCGCGGGCAAGACCGGCACGTCCGACAACAACAAGTCGGCCTGGTTCACCGGCTACACGCCGAACCTGGTCACCTCGGTGGGCCTGTTCGGCGAGGACGACAAGACCCACGCCCAGGTACCGATGTACAAGGCGGGCGGGGAACCCCGGGTCAACGGCGGTGGCTTCCCGGCGCAGATCTGGGCGGCGTACACCTTCGGCGTGATGGGCGACGTCACCAAGTTCGACCTGGAGACCCAGCAGGGCGCGGCCGTCCAGCCGACGTGGACGCCGACGCCCACGAAGGAGCCGACCAGGGAGCCCACGCAGGAGCCAACGACCAAGGAGCCGTCGTCGTCCCCGCCGCCGACGTCGGAGAAGCCCTCGTCGTCCCCGCCGCCGACCCCGACGACGTCACCGCCCACCTTCACACCGCCCACGGCCCCGGAGACGACACCGCCGGCCGACGGCGGCGGCGGTGGAGGAGGAGGACCGATCGACCCGATCCAGCCGGGCGACGAGGAGTAGGAGCGCGCAGGCGCCCGGTGAACACCGGGCGCCCTGCGGCTTGTTCGTACGTGTGCGTACGGCTCTCAGCTGCGGTTGAGCTCGAACCAGACGACCTTGCCCGTGCTGAGCCGGGTCGCGCCCCAGCGCCGGGCCAGCCGGTTCACCAGGTACAGCCCGCGTCCGCCCTCGTCCGTGGCGCGCGCCTGCCGCAGCCGCGGCAGCTGCGGGACGTCGTCGCCCACCTCGCACCGCAGGACGTCCGTCCGCAGCAGTCGGAGCGTGACCGGCCGGGAGGCGTACCGCACGGCGTTCGTCACGACCTCGCTGACCAGCAGCTCGACCGAGTCGCTGAGCTCCTCAAGGCCCCAGCGCTGCAGGGCGCGCCGGGCCAGGCGGCGGGCCCGGCCGGGGGCCGCGTCCTCCGGCTCCAGGAACCAGTACGCCACGTCACTCGGCGCGATGCCGTCGAAGCGGGCGGCGAGCAGCGCGATGTCGTCGTCCCGGTCGCCCGGGCCGAGCATGTCGAGCACCTCGTCGCACAGCGCCTCCAGGGGCGGCGGATGGTCCGGCCCGGTGAGCTGCGCGGTCGCGGCGAGCTTCTCCCGCAGCTGCTCGATGCCGGTCCACACGTCCCTGAGGCGGGACTCGACCAGGCCGTCGGTGTACAGCAGCAGGGTCGCCCCGGCGGGCGCGTCCAGCTCGACGGCCTCGAAGTCGACGCCGCCGACCCCGATGGGGGCACCGGCCGGCACGCGCAGCACCTCCGCGCGGCCGCCCAGGTGGAGCAGGACGGGCGGCGGATGGCCGGCGTTGGCGATGGTGATGCGGTGCGAGACCGGGTCGTAGACCGCGTAGAGGCAGGTCGCCATGCGGTCCACGCCGAGGCGCTGGGCCTGCTCGTCGAGGTGGTGCAGCACCTCCTGCGGCGGCAGGTCGAGACCGGCGAGGGTCTGGGCGGTCGTGCGCAGCTGGCCCATGATGGCGGCCGACGTCATGGAGTGGCCCATGACGTCACCGACGACCAGGGCGACCCGGCTGCCGGGCAGCGGGATCGCGTCGTACCAGTCGCCGCCGACCCGGGCGGTCTCCGCGGCCGGCAGATAGCGGGAGGCGAGCCGCACGCCCGTGGGGCGGGGCAGCGTCTCGGGCAGCATGGTGCGCTGCAGCTCGTCCGCGATGTAGGCCTCGCGGCCGTACAGCACGGCCTTGTCGATGCCCAGGGCGCTGTGCGTGGCGAGCTGTGCGGCCACCAGCAGGTCGTCCGGCTCGAACGCGATGCGCTCGGGACGGCGCAGGAACAGGGCGGCACCGATCACCCGGCGCCGGCCGCGCAGCGGCGCGAGGATCGCGCGCTGTCCGTCCGGTACGGCGAACTCGCCGCCCTCGCCGAGCAGTTCGGGAAGTGCCGCGCGGGCCGCGGGCGCGTCGGTGAAAACCGGGCGCACGCCCCGCAGGACCTCGGCGAGCGCGCTGCCGGGCCGTACCTCGCACAGCTCGGCGCCGACCGTGTCCAGCTCGTTCGGCTCGGGCTGCGCGGCCGGCAGGAAGCCGTTCTCCGTGTCGCGCTCCGCCGGTATCCGGTCGGTGCGGCGCAGCCGCAGCACCAGCGGGCCGGTGGGCCGCTCGTCGCCGACCGGCAGCGGGTCGCGCAGATAGACCAGGATCGCGTCGGAGAAGGTGGGCACGGTGGCCCGGCACAGCCCCATCACGATCTCGTCGAGGTCGATGCCGCGGGCGATCCGCCGGGTGGCGGCACCGACGAACCTGAGCCGGTCGCCATCCCGCCGCATCGGCGTGGGCCGGCCCGGCGGCAGGGCCTGGCCGGAACGGCGCTCCTGCCCGTCGGCGCCCGCCGCCGGCCGGTCCTGTTCGTCGGCCGGCTGCAGCGGAATGTGCTCGGGGGCCGGGCGCGGCCGAGGGGTCTCGCGCTCGGCGGTCTGCTCGGCACCCGGCTGGGAGTGCTCGGAGGCGGGGTCGCTCACGGTGTCCTTGCCCTTGCCGAACGGCGTGGAGGTGCCCGGCTCCGACGTGCCCGGGGCGTTGACTTCGCCGCCGGAGCGGCTCTGTGCCGGTAAGGCGCCCGCGCCGGGCGCACGTGCCGGTGTCGAGGTATGCACGAGCGCCCCGCGGGGGTCCGCGGGGTCGACGCCCGGCTGCGGGCGCTCGAAGGAGGTCGGCTGCTCCGTCACGCGTGTCGAATCCATCCGTCCGGGGCTGCGCGCCGCGCGCGCAGTTGGTCCCGCCGAAACTCCGATACCCGGAATGCGTGCCCCAGGAACGGAATTCCCGCGTGGTCAGAGGTTGTTCCTGTGCCACCGGCGGACCGTCTGCGGCCCGCGGAGCCTGTACCGCAGGCCCTGCCGGTGTTGCCCTCGTACCCCTCGCTCACGTCCTGCCGCCCCTCGGTGACGATCGGTCAAGCTCAGCGCGTGCTCCGGTAGTTGCCGCCGCGCGCCCTTGCGGAGGACGATCCTACGTTTCTTGCCCGGGGTCGCATCAAGGGTCTCATGAGGACAGATGCGCGGGCGTACGGTCCCAGTCCTCCGGCAGTGACGGTACCCCCCAGGACGGATCCGGGCGCCAGTGCTGCCAGCCTTCCGAGAACGGCGGCCTCCAGGCGCGGATCACCTCCACCGCGGCCCGCCCCGCCGCCCGTACCTTTTCGACCTGTTGGTCGTCCATCAGCCCGTCCCTCCGGGCCTGGGCGAACTCGTCCTCGTCGCGCCAGTGCCAACTGCGGTCGGGATGCACGGAGATGTCCAGGAAATGGTCCTCCGAGTCGACGCCGCCCGCCCAACGGGACAGCGGCGCCTCCAGGTTCACGTACCAGTTCTTGAACTGCCAGCCCGGCTCCCAGAACAGCCACACCGACCAGGGCTCGCCGGGCCGGGCGAGCTTGAGGACCCCCGTGCCGAACCAGCGGTCGCGCTGCACGGTCCGCGGCTTGGTGTAACGCGTCTGAAGCGGCTCCAGGTGCACGGGGGTGCCGTCGGCGAGCACCGGCTTCACGCACTCGGTGCCGGGCGCCAGCCACACGGCGAGCAGCTCCGCGTCGTCCCGTACGACGGTGACGGGGCGCGCGATGTGGACGTGCGCGCCGCCGTTCTCCCGGTACCGCCACAGGATCCGGCTCCCGGGGGCCCAGAAGCCCGCCGCACCACCCGTTTCCACGCGTCTCACCGCTCCGCCCTCTGCCATGCACAGATATTAGGTGCCGTAGGCATACGACGCTGCGGCGCGTGTCACGGTTCACGCGCCGGGCGTACGTGCTCCGCGAAACGTCACGGGTGCGTCATCCGCAGGACATCCAGCGCCTCGTCGAGCTGCTCCAGGGTCAGGTCGCCGCGCTCCACGTACCCGCTGTCCAGGACGACCTGACGGATCGTCTTCCGCTCGGCCAGCGCCTTCTTGGCGACCTTCGCGGCCTCCTCGTACCCGATGTACTTGTTGAGCGGCGTCACGACGGAGGGGGAGGACTCGGCGTACTCCCGCGCCCGCTCGCGGTTGGCGGTGATGCCGTCGACGGTGCGGTCGGCGAGCAGCCGCGTCGCGTTGGCGAGCAGCCGGATCGACTCCAGCACGTTCTTCGCGATGACCGGCAGCATCACGTTGAGCTCGAAGTTCCCGGCGGCGCCGGCGGTGGCGACGGTGGCGTCGTTGCCGACGACCTGCGCGCACACCATGAGCACGGCCTCCGGAATGACCGGATTCACCTTGCCCGGCATGATCGAGGAGCCGGGCTGGAGGTCGGGCAGGGCGATCTCGGCGAGCCCCGTGCGCGGCCCGGAGGACATCCAGCGCAGGTCGTTGGCGATCTTCGTCAGCCCGACCGCGATGGTCCGCAGCTGCCCGCTGGTCTCGACGACGCCGTCCCGGGCGCCCTGCGCCTCGAAGTGGTTCCGCGCCTCGGTCAGCGGCAGCCCGGTCGTCCGGGCGACCTCCTCGATCACGGCGGCCGAGAAACCGGGCGGGGTGTTGATGCCGGTGCCGACGGCCGTGCCGCCGAGGGGCAGTTCGGCGAGCCGGGGAAGGGACGCCTCCAGCCGCTCGATGCCGTACCGCACCTGGGCCGCGTACCCGCCGAACTCCTGCCCCAGCGTCACGGGCGTGGCGTCCATCAGGTGCGTCCGCCCGGACTTCACGACGTCGGCGAACTCCTCGGCCTTGCGCTCCAGGGAGCCGGCGAGATGGTCCAGGGCCGGGATCAGGTCGCGCGTCACGGCGGCGGTGGCGGCGATGTGGAGGGAGGAGGGGAAGACGTCGTTGGACGACTGGGAGGCGTTGACGTGGTCGTTCGGGTGCACGGGGCGCCCGAGCCGCTCACTGGCCAGGGTGGCGATGACCTCGTTGGTGTTCATGTTGGACGAGGTCCCGGACCCCGTCTGGAACACGTCGACGGGGAAGTGCTCGTCCCACCTGCCCGCGGCGACCTCCCCGGCCGCCTCCTGGATCGCCCCGGCGATGTCCTTGTCCAGGACCCCCAGCTCGGCGTTGACCTTGGCCGCCGCGCCCTTGATCCGGGCCAGCGCCTCGATGTGCGCGCGCTCGATGCGCTGCCCGGAGACCGGGAAGTTCTCCACCGCGCGCTGGGTCTGAGCACGCCACTTGGCGTGGGCGGGCACCCGCACCTCGCCCATGGAGTCGTGCTCGGTGCGGTACTCGGTCCTGTCCTGCTCGTCGGTCATCGACGATCACCTCCACGTGTCACAGCGTCCGCGCCGCGACCACTGTTCCCCGTGGAGGCGATTCGTCACCGCCCTCGTCAGGCGAGTCCGGGACCCCGTACCGGAATGGAGGTGAACGTGGGGGCCGGGGCCGGGTCCTGGAAGAAGTCGTTGCCCTTGTCGTCGACGACGATGAACGCCGGGAAGTCCTCGACCTCGATCTCCCAGACGGCCTCCATGCCGAGCTCCTCGTACTCGACGACCTCGACCTTCTTGATGCAGTCCTGGGCGAGACGCGCGGCCGGGCCGCCGATGGAGCCCAGGTAGAAGCCGCCGTGCGCGGCGCACGCGTCCGTGACCTGCTTGCTGCGGTTGCCCTTGGCCAGCATCACCTTGGAGCCGCCCGCCGCCTGGAACTGCTCGACGTAGGAGTCCATCCGGCCGGCCGTCGTCGGGCCGAAGGAGCCGGACGCGTAGCCCTCGGGCGTCTTGGCCGGACCGGCGTAGTACACCGGGTGGTCCTTCAGGTACTGCGGCATCTCCTCGCCCGCGTCCAGCCGCTCCTTGATCTTGGCGTGCGCGATGTCGCGGGCGACGACCAGCGGGCCGGTCAGCGAGAGGCGGGTCTTCACGGGGTACTTGGTGAGCTCGGCGAGGATCGTCTCCATCGGCTGGTTCAGGTCGATCTTCACGACGTCCGAGGACTCGTCGAGGTGCTCGTCCGTGGTCTCCGGCAGGAACCGCGCCGGGTCCGTCTCCAGCTGCTCCAGGAAGACGCCCTCGGCGGTGATCTTCGCGACGGCCTGGCGGTCCGCGGAGCAGGAGACGGCGATGGCGACGGGGCAGGAGGCGCCGTGCCGGGGCAGGCGCACCACGCGCACGTCGTGGCAGAAGTACTTGCCCCCGAACTGCGCGCCGATGCCGATCTTCTGCGTCAGCTCGAAGACCTTCTGCTCCAGCTCCTTGTCCCGGAAGCCGTGCCCGAGCTCCGAGCCCTCGGCCGGGATCTCGTCCAGGTAGTGCGCGGAGGCGTACTTGGCGGTCTTCAGCGCGTACTCGGCGGACGTACCGCCGACCACGATCGCCAGGTGGTACGGCGGGCAGGCCGCCGTACCCAGCGAACGGATCTTCTCCTCCAGGAACTTCATCATGGAGGCCTCGTTCAGGACGGCCTTCGTCTCCTGGTACAGGAACGACTTGTTGGCCGAGCCGCCGCCCTTCGCCATGAACAGGAACTTGTAGGCGCCGCCGTCGGTCGCGTACAGCTCGATCTGCGCGGGGAGGTTGGAGCCGGTGTTCTTCTCCTCCCACATGGTGAGCGGAGCCATCTGCGAGTAGCGCAGGTTCAGGTTCTGGTACGCGTCGTAGATGCCGCGGCTCAGCGCCTCCTCGTCGCGGCCCTGGGTCAGCACGTTCTGCCCGCGCTTGCCCATCACGATGGCCGTGCCCGTGTCCTGGCACATGGGGAGGACGCCCGCGGCCGCGATGTTGGCGTTCTTCAGCAGGTCCAGCGCCACGAACTTGTCGTTGGACGACGCCTCGGGGTCGTCGATGATCCGGCGCAGCTGCGCGAGGTGGGCCGGGCGCAGGTAGTGCTGGATGTCGTGGATGGCCTCCTCGGCGAGCTTGCGCAGCGCCTCCGGCTCCACCTTGAGGAAGGTCCGTCCGTCCGGGCCCTCGACCGTGGAGACACCCTCGGAGGTCACCAGCCGGTAGGGCGTGGTGTCCTCTCCCTGGGGGAGCAGATCGGTGTACGCGAACTCAGGCATCTCAGCCCATTCCTCACTCGGCAGACGGCGGCCCGCCTCCTTCGGCGAGCGCCCACCAGACTAGAACCTGCCGCTGACGGCGACCTTGTGAGGTAAGGCTCAGTTCGTCACGGTCGGCCGCGACACAGGGGGTGTCGCGATCTATCGTGTTTGGGTACGCTGCTGTCGTGGACCTTCAGAAGCAGGACCTTCACCCGCAGGCCGCGCCCGCCGTCTCCGAGTTCCGCGCCTCCGACGCCGAGCGCGACCGCATCGCCGACCTCCTGCACGACGCCCTCGCCGAGGGCCGTCTCACCGCCGACGAGCACGCCGAGCGCGTCGAGGGGGTGCTGCGCGCGAAGACGGTCGGCGAACTGGAGGTCTTCATACGGGACCTGCCCGCCGCCCACCGCCAGGGCCCCGGCCCGGCTCCGGCCCCGTACCGCCCCACGGCCGGCGCCATCCCGATCGACCCGGACGACAACGTGGTCGCGATCTTCAGCAGCGCCGTCCGCAAGGGCCGCTGGCGCGCGGGCCGCCGGATCCACGCGTACGCGATCTTCGGCAGCGTCGAGATCGACCTCAGCGAGGCGCTCTTCGACCACCAGCAGGTCGTCGTCAAGTCGTTCGCGCTCTTCGGCAGCGTCGAGATCCGCGTCCCGGAGAACGTGTCGCTGCGCGGCATGGGCGGCGGCGTGCTCGGCAGCTTCGAGGTGGACACCCTCGACTCGGGCGAACCGGAGGCCCCGGTCGTCTACATCGACGGATGGGCCCTCCTGGGCAGCATCGAGGCGCGGCCCCGGCGCGGCAAGGTCGTCGCGGACATCCTGGACCGGGTGCAACGCAAGGTCGACAAGGGTTTGCGCAAACACCTGGGCCATTGACAGTCGCGAATCCGGCCGAGGCCCGGGGCAAATCGGTCTCCGGTGACGCCACCCCACGGACCCCGAAAACGGGGGCGAAACCAGCGGTTCGGAACTCAGTGCATAGGCGCGCGCACAGCGGGTAGGCCTTGCTGCATCGTCTCTCGCTCGCGAAGCCGTCGTCAGGAGTAGACCGTGCTGCAACCGCCGCATTCGTCCCTGCAGGTAGCTGCCGTTCCGGCCCCGCGGGTGCCAGCGCGAGACAGGGACCAAGACGCCCCGTGGCACACCGAGGCGGTGTGCCGTCGTGACGAGGCCGGCCTGTTCTTCGCCCCCTCCAAGGAGCCCACCGCCGCGCGGCTCTCCCGCGAGGAGGCGGCGAAACGGGTCTGCGCCCGCTGCCCGGTCATGGTCGAATGCCGCGAACACGCCCTGCTCCAGCCCGAGCCCTACGGCGTCTGGGGCGGCCTCACCGCCGCCGAACGCCGCGTGGTCCTGGCCCGACGCCGCCGCCGCGACCTGGAACTGAAGAAGGCGGCCCGAGCGACAGACCGCATAGCAGCAGCGGGCTGACAGCCGAGCAGCACGAAAGGGCGTCCCCACCGCACCGGGGACGCCCTTTACTTTTCAGCAGACTTCAGGGGCCGCACCTTCAGGGGCGCGGGACTGTGTTGGATTTGCGGCTCCGCCGCGTGGGCGCGACCAGCCACATCGTGCCCGCAGCCGCCCGACAACCCGCACCCCCCGCCCGACAGGCGCTACTTCCCCTTGTCGAAGTCGATCGCGCTGTAAGCCCGCAGCTTGCTCAGCCGATGCTCGGAATCGATCCTCCGCACCGTGCCCGACCGGGACCGCATCACGATCGAGTCGGTCGTAGCGGTCTCGGCCCGGTACCGGACCCCCCGCAGCAACTCCCCGTCCGTGATCCCCGTCGCCACGAAGAACACGTTCTCCCCGGTGACCAGGTCCTCCGTCGTCAGCACCCGGTCGAGATCATGCCCCGCGTCGATCGCCCGCTGCCGCTCCTCGTCGTCCTTGGGCCACAGCTTGCCCTGGATCGTGCCGCCCAGGCACTTCACCGCACAGGCCGAGATGATGCCCTCCGGCGTACCGCCGATGCCGAGCAGCAGATCGACACCCGTGCCCTCGCGCAGCGCCAGGATCGAGCCGGCCACATCGCCGTCGGAGATCAGCTTGATGCGCGCACCGGTCTCCCGGATCTCGTTGATGATGCCCTCGTGCCGCGGCCGGTCGAGGATCACCACCGTCACGTCCTCCGGCGCGGACCGCTTGGCCTTGGCGACCCGGCGGATGTTCACCGACACCGGCGCGTTGATGTCGACGAAGTCGGCCGCCTCGGGCCCGGTGACGAGCTTGTCCATGTAGAACACGGCGGACGGGTCGAACATGGACCCACGCTCGGCGGCGGCCAGCACCGCGATCGCGTTGGTCATGCCCTTCGCGGTCAGCGTGGTGCCGTCGATCGGGTCGACGGCGATGTCGCACTCGGGCCCGGTCCCGTCGCCCACGCGCTCCCCGTTGAACAGCATCGGGGCCTCGTCCTTCTCGCCCTCGCCGATGACGACGACGCCGTTCATCGAGACGGTGGAGACGAGGGTCCGCATGGCACGCACCGCGGCACCGTCGGCGCCGTTCTTGTCACCGCGTCCGACCCAGCGGCCCGCGGCCATCGCCGCCGCCTCGGTCACCCGGACCAGTTCCAGGGCGAGGTTGCGGTCGGGGGCCTCGGAGGGCACATCGAGTTCGGACGGCAAGTGATGATGCTCGGTCATCGGAGCGCACCTTTCTGTACGACGACGGCCGGATGAGGGTGTTGTTCGACCGACTCTATCGCCGAGGCGGCAAAATGAGCAGGGGCCCCCACGGATGAGCGCGGCGGAGACCTGCGACGATAGGGGGCGTGGCAGGTACGAACGGCAAGCAGAAGACGGCGCGGGACATGATCCTCTCGATGGGGGTCATCGTCCTCGTGGCGGGCGTCATATACCTCTTCATCCCGCACGACGACAGCCCGCCCGACCTCAAGCGCGTCGACTACCGGGTCGAGCTGCTCACGGCACGCCGCGCCGCCTCGTACCCCATCGCCGCGCCCCAGGGCCTGCCCGACACCTGGAAGGCCACCTCCGTCCGCTTCCAGGGCGACGACTTCGACGCCTGGCACCTCGGCTTCCACGACCCCGAGGGGGAGTACGTGGCGGTCGAGCAGTCCACTCAGCGGCGCCCGGTCTTCATCGACGAGGCCACACAGGGCGCGCGGGAGACCGGGAAGACCGAGAAGATCGACGGCAGGACGTGGACCCGCTGGGAGGGCGGCCGGTACGACGCGCTGGTCCTGGAGGGCACCGAGGGCTCGACGACGGTCGTCACGGGCACCGCGTCGTTCGCGCAGCTGACGAAGATGGCGGACGCGCTGAAGACGGAGTGAGACCCCGTACCCATGGAGGTACCCATGGAGAAGGCCCCCGGCGTGTACCGGGGGCCTTTCTCGTGCGCGTCGGTCAGACCGTGCGCGTCGGTCAGACGGTCGTGACGACCTGGTCGAACTCCAGGCGCGGGGAGCGCGGGAACCAGGCGTCCGGGCCCGGCCGGCCGATGTTGA
This sequence comes from Streptomyces lomondensis, assembly GCF_014651035.1. Classification (GTDB taxonomy): domain Bacteria; phylum Actinomycetota; class Actinomycetes; order Streptomycetales; family Streptomycetaceae; genus Streptomyces; species Streptomyces lomondensis. The sequence continues at coordinate 228,111 of NZ_BMWC01000002.1, read as the reverse complement.
CGACCATCAGCGGGGTGTGGTCGTCGTCCAGGAACTCCTTGCGGATGCCCTCCAGGTCGGCGCCCGTCATGGGACCGGCGGCCAGACCGGCCGCGCGGACGCCGATGATGAAGTAGGCGGCCTGGAGGGTGGCGTTCAGCGCGGCGCTGTTCTCGCGGACGGCCCGCTCGCCGAAGAAGGCGTCCTTGGCCTGCGGGAAGTGCGGGAAGAGCGCGGGCAGCTCCTCGTGGAACTCGTTGTCCGCGGAGAGGATCGCGACCAGCGGGGCGGCGGCGGTCTTGGCCTGGTTGCCCTCGGCCAGGTGCTGCACCAGGCGCTCGCGGGCCTCGGCGGAGCGGACCAGCGTGACGCGCAGCGGCGACTGGTTCATCGAGGTCGGGCCGTACTTGACCAGGTCGTAGATCGCCTGCACCTGCTCGTCGGTCACCGGCTCGTCGGTGAACGTGTTGGCGGTGCGGGCCTCGCGGAAGAGCAGGTCCTGGGCGGCGGGGTCAAGGACGAGAGACATGAAGGAACCTTCTCGAGCGGGTACGGCTGATGTCTTCGACCGTACGGGAATGAAGTTCAACGTTCAATCAAATCTGGCGTGTCGTGTCGCACCTCACAGTGAACCGTCCGTGCTACTCCGCGTCCGCTCGGTCCCCGGACTCCTCCGCGGCCTCCTCCGCCAGCGCCGCGTCGAGCCGCGCCCGGGCCCCCTCCAGCCAGCGCCGGCACACCTTGGCCAGCTCCTCGCCCCGCTCCCAGAGCGCCAGCGACTCCTCCAGCGTCGTACCGCCCGCCTCCAGGTGCCGGACGACCTCGATCAGCTCGTCCCGCGCCTGCTCGTACCCGAGCGCCTCGGTCCGGCCCGGCGTCTCATCAACCTCGCTGGTCATCCACTCACCCTATGTGTCCACTCGTACGGAGAACTCACCCTCGGAGACCCGGGCGCGCAGGGCCTCGCCGGCCGTCACCTCGCCGGGGTCGCGGACGGCGTGCCCGTCCGCCTTCTGGAGCACGGCGTACCCGCGCTTCAGGGTCGCGGCGGGGGAGAGGGCCACCACGCGCGCGTGTGTGTGCGTCAGCTCGGAGTCGGCCCGGTCGAGCTGGTGCCGCAGACAGCGCCGGCCCCGGTCGAGCAGGTCCGCCACCTGGTCGGCGCGCTCGTCGATCATCCGGTGCGGATCCTCTATCGAGGGCCGGGCGAGCGCGTGGGCCAGCCCGCGCTCCTCCCGCTCGACCAGCGCCGCCACGCACCGCCGCGCCCGGTCCCGCAGCAGCCGCACCCGCTCGTACTCCTCGCCGACGTCCGGCACGACCTTCTTGGCGGCGTCGGTCGGCGTGGAGGCGCGCAGGTCGGCGACATGGTCCAGCAGCGGGTTGTCGGGCTCGTGCCCGATCGCGGACACCACGGGCGTACGGCACTGGGCGACCGTGCGGATCAGCTGCTCGTCGGAGAACGGCAGCAGGTCCTCCACACTGCCGCCGCCCCGGGCGACGATGATCACGTCCACGTCGTCGATCGCGTCGAGCTCCTTCACGGCCTGCACGACCTGCGGCACGGCGTGCACGCCCTGCACCGCGACGTTGCGCACCTCGAAGCGGACGGCGGGCCAGCGGTGCCGGGCGTTCTCCAGCACGTCCCGCTCGGCGGCCGAGGCCCGCCCGCAGACCAGGCCGATCAACTGCGGCAGGAACGGCAGCGGCTTCTTGCGCTCCGGCGCGAACAGGCCCTCCCGCGCCAGGGCCTTCTTCAGCTGCTCCAGGCGCGCGAGCAGCTCACCGACGCCGACCGGCCTTATCTCGGCGGCCCGCAGCGACAGCTGCCCGCGCGGGGCGTACCACTCGGGCTTCGCGAGGACGACGACCCGGGCGCCCTCGCTCACCACGTCCGCGACGGCGTCGAACACCTGCCGGTAGCAGGTGACGCTGACGGAGATGTCGTACGACGGGTCCCGCAGCGTCAGGAACACGACACCCGCGCCCGGCCGCCGCGACAACTGCGTGATCTGCCCCTCGACCCACACGGCCCCGAGCCGGTCGATCCACCCCCCGATGAGCCGCGACACCTCACCGACGGGCAGCGGGGATTCCGCGGACGTGTTCACAGCCATGCCCGCGAGCGTAGTGGGCGCCGCCGACATCGGGGGCCGCCGTCCCGGCCCTGGCCGTCGCGCCTCCGCTCCCGCGTCCCGTCACTCACGTCACGCCCTGTCAGTCTTCCCAGGGACTCCACAGCGGCGTGATCTCCGACCCGCCGAACGCGGCCTTACGATGGGACGCATGTCTGCTTCGCCTGGCCGCCGTGTCCTGCTCGCCGCCCCCCGTGGCTACTGCGCGGGTGTGGACCGCGCCGTGATCGCCGTCGAGAAAGCGCTGGAGCAGTACGGCGCTCCGGTCTACGTCCGCCACGAGATCGTCCACAACAAGTACGTCGTGCAGACCCTGGAGAAGAAGGGCGCGATCTTCGTCGAGCAGACGGAAGAGGTCCCTCCGGGCAACATCGTCATGTTCTCGGCGCACGGGGTCGCCCCCGTCGTCCACGAGGAGGCCGAGCGCGGCCGCCTCGCCACCATCGACGCCACCTGCCCGCTGGTCACCAAGGTCCACAAGGAAGCCGTCCGCTTCGCGAACGACGACTACGACATCCTCCTGATCGGCCACGAGGGCCACGAGGAGGTCATCGGCACCTCCGGCGAGGCCCCCGACCACATCCAGCTCGTCGACGGGCCGGGCGACGTCGAGAAGGTCGAGGTCCGCGACCCGTCCAAGGTCGTCTGGCTCTCCCAGACCACGCTGTCCGTCGACGAGACCATGGAGACCGTCGACGCACTGAAGGAGAAGTTCCCGCAGCTCATCTCCCCGCCCAGCGACGACATCTGCTACGCCACGCAGAACCGCCAGCTGGCCGTGAAGCAGATGGGCGCCGAGTCGGACCTGGTGATCGTGGTCGGCTCCCGCAACTCCTCCAACTCCAAGCGGCTCGTGGAGGTCGCCAAGCTCGCGGGCGCCCGCGCGGCCTACCTCGTGGACTTCGCCGACGAGATCGACGAGGCCTGGCTGGAGGGCGTGACCACCGTCGGCGTCACCTCGGGCGCCTCCGTCCCGGAGGTCCTGGTCGAGCAGGTCCTGGAGTGGCTCTCCCAGCGCGGCTTCGAGGACGTCGAGATCGTCAAGGCGGCCGAGGAGTCCATCACGTTCTCCCTGCCCAAGGAGCTGCGCCGCGACCTGCGCGAGGAGGCGGCGGCGCTGGTCGCCGAGCGTGGCGGGGCCGGGACCGGTGAGGATTCCGGGGAGTGACCTCCCGGCAGGCTATGACTGTCAGTCGTACGTCGTAACGTAGGGCCATGCAGATCTTCGGCGTGGACATCGGCGGATCCGGGATCAAGGGCGCCCCGGTCGACCTGGACAAGGGCGACCTCGCGCAGGAGCGCCACAAGGTCCTCACCCCGCACCCGGCCACGCCCGACGGGGTGGCCGACGGCGTCAGGCAGGTCGTCGACCACTTCGGCTGGACGGGCCCGGTCGGGGTCACGTTCCCGGGCGTGGTCACCGACGGAGCCATGATCCGTACGGCGGCGAACGTCGACGACAGCTGGATCGACACCGACGCGCGCGCCCTGCTCGGCGAGCGGCTGGGCGGGCTGCCCGTGACGGTGGTGAACGACGCGGACGCGGCGGGCGTCGCCGAGATGCACTTCGGCGCCGGCCGCGGCCGCCGGGGCACGGTCATCGTGCTGACGTTCGGCACGGGCATCGGCAGCGCGGTCTTCACCGACGGCGTCCTCGTCCCCAACACCGAGCTGGGCCACCTGGAGCTGGACGGGCACGACGCGGAGAAGCGGGCCTCCAGCAAGGCCCGCGAGGACCACGAGATGACGTGGGAGCACTGGGCGGCGCACCGCGTGCGCAGGTACCTCGCCCATGTCGAGATGCTGTTCTCGCCTGACCTGTTCATCATCGGCGGCGGCGTCAGCCGCAAGTCCCACAAGTTCCTGCCCCACATCGAGGGCATCAAGGCGGAGATCGTCCCGGCGCAGCTCCAGAACAACGCGGGCATCGTGGGCGCGGCGATGCGGGCGGCCGGACACTAGGGGGTGTCTGCCGGCGCCCCGAGGGCCCAGCGCGTGTTACACCGGCGTGCGGGCCCCGGTGCCTGTCACGCCGGCGTGCGGGCTCCTGCCGTGCGCCGCCGGTGCACCAGCCTGATCCGCCGGACGATCACGATCAGCCCGGCGATCAGGGTCCCGCCGTACAGCCACCCGGCCTGCGTGGCGAGCGCGGTCACCAGCCCCATCAGCTTGCCGCCGACCCCTCCGTCGCCCTCGGCCACCGGCAGCAGACCCACGGCGAAGGCGATCGGCACGACCACGGGCGCGGTCATCAGGTCGCCCCGGCGCACCCAGAGGGCGGTCAGCACGCACACCGGCAGGAACAGCACGCCGTACGCCGTCAGCGACGCCCCGAACAGCGCCGCGCACAGCGCGCCGAGCAGAAACATCACCACCGCGCAGAACAGCCCGCTGCCCAGCCCGGTCAGCCGCGGGTTCGGCAGCCGCCCCGCGGTGGGCGCCGGCACGGGCGCGGGCCGCCGGACCGGCGCCGGACGGCGCTGCGGCCCCGGCGGCCGGGCCGTCCGTACGGGCCCGCCGCCCGCTCCCCGTTTCGCCTGGGGCGGCAGGGGCGGCCTCGGCCGGTCGCGTCGCGGTGCGTACTGGGCAGGTCGCGTCCTGTATTGCTCCACTGCACCAACTTAGGTCGTTCAATATGCAGAATCGCCCCTCAGACACGCCGTGGGCCGAGGCTTGGCCAAGCGTTCGATATGCCGCCGGGGCGATCGGGGGCACGCCGTAGACTGGTGGATCGGCCGGTCTCCTGGCCCCCTGGCCCTCTCCACTCACGGGAAGTCGCAACGTGTCGCTCACGATCGGAATCGTCGGTCTGCCGAATGTCGGCAAGTCGACCCTGTTCAACGCCCTGACCAAGAACGACGTGCTGGCGGCCAACTACCCGTTCGCCACCATCGAGCCGAACGTCGGCGTCGTCGGCGTCCCCGACCCGCGCCTGGCCAAGCTGGCCGAGATCTTCCATTCGGAGCGGGTCCTGCCGGCGACGGTCGACTTCGTCGACATCGCGGGCATCGTGCGCGGCGCGTCCGAGGGTGAGGGCCTGGGCAACAAGTTCCTGGCGAACATCCGCGAGTCCGACGCGATCTGCCAGGTCATCCGCGCCTTCAAGGACGAGAACGTCGTGCACGTCGACGGCAAGGTCTCGCCCAAGGACGACATCGAGACGATCAACACCGAGCTGATCCTCGCCGACCTCCAGACGATCGAGAAGGTCCTGCCGCGCCTCCAGAAGGAGTCGAGGATCAAGAAGGACATCGCGCTGAAGGTGAAGGCCGTCGAGGAGGCCAAGGAGATCCTGGAGAAGGGCGACACGCTCTTCGCGCACGGCATCGTCCAGGACAGCGAGCGCGCGGAGCTGCTGCACGACCTGCACCTGCTGACGACCAAGCCCTTCCTCTACGTCTTCAACGTCGACGAGGACGAACTGGTCGACGAGGACTTCAAGAACGAGCAGCGCGCCCTGGTCGCCCCCGCCGAGGCGATCTTCCTCAACGCCAAGCTGGAGGCGGACCTCGCCGAGCTGGACGAGGACGAGGCCCTCGAACTCCTCCAGTCCGTCGGCCAGGAAGAGCCCGGCCTCGCCACGCTCGCCCACGTCGGCTTCAACACCCTCGGCCTCCAGACCTATCTGACGGCCGGCCCCAAGGAATCCCGCGCCTGGACCATCAAGAAGGGCGCCACCGCCCCCGAGGCCGCCGGTGTCATCCACACGGACTTCCAGAAGGGCTTCATCAAGGCGGAGGTCATCTCCTTCGACGACCTGGTCGAGACCGGGTCGGTGGCGGAGGCCCGCGCCAAGGGGAAGGCCCGGATGGAGGGCAAGGACTATGTGATGCAGGACGGGGACGTGGTGGAGTTCCGCTTCAATGTATGAGGCCGGCGGCGCCGGGTTGGTTCAGCGGGCGCCGGCCGATCACTGTCGCCTCTGCGGCGGCCTCGAGAACGAGGCCGCCCCCCTGGCCCCCTGACGTCGCATCAACGTCGGGTCATCGGCCGGCCGGTGCTGCTTCCGGCGAGGTTTCCGTCCTGGCCCTCTTCCCGTGGACGACGGTGAGCGTGGTGGCGACCAGAGCCAGGACGGCTGCGGGAAGACCGAGCGACGTCACCGGCAGCCAGTCCTGTGCGATGCCGCCGAGTCCGCCGCCCAGAGCCACGCCCAGGAAGACTGCGGAGGAGTTGAGGCCGAACAGGACTGGCGCTGAGGCGGGAGCAAAGCTGACCAGCCGATATTGTTGGATCACTGATGGGGCTCCGTCTGTTACGCCCCAGATTGCGGCCCACACGATGACGACGGCCAGGTTGTTGACCGCGAGAGGGCTGATGGCGAGCAGGACTGTCGCGGCAGCGAGTGCCGCAACCGCGACGCGAATCGTGGGAAGACTGTCCACGAGGTAACCGGCGAGCAGATTGCCGACCACCGCGCCGATACCCCACGCCAGCAGAATCAGGGTCAGTGCCTGGGTGAACGTCCCGGCGGTGGCATCCGCCGTCACCGCTCCGATGTAGGTGTAGACCATATAGTGTCCGCCCATCACCAGCAGGGTCGCCAACAAGGTGACGATCATCCTGGGCTGACGGAGCGGCGCCAGGCGCGCGCCGAGGCTCGTGGCGGGCAGCGTGATTTTGGGCAGACCCACCGATGTCCCGATTGCTGCGATGACTCCGAGAGCAGCCACTGCCCAGAGCGTAAGGCGCCAGTCGACATGGCCGATCATGTTGCCGAACGGCATACCCAGTGCTGTGGAGACGGTGAGTCCGCCGATGACAAACGCCATCGCACGCCCTCGCCGTTCCTCCGGCGTGACCGCCACCGCGGCGCTGGAAGCCGTGGCCGTAATGGTGGCTGCCCCGACAGCTGTGAGGACACGGGAGAACAACGCCAGTTCGTAGTTGGGACTCAGCGCGGTAACCGCGTTGCCCACGGTGAACACGACCAGTGCCAGCTGAAGTGCTGTGCGACGGTCCAGCGGGCTCAGTAACCAACCAAGAACCGGTGCGGTAACAGCGAACGTCAGGGCAAATGCTGTCACTAACTGGCCGGCAGCCGCGATGCTGACGTCGAAATCGGCAGCAATGGCGGGTAGCAGGCCGGCGATGACGAACGCGTCGGTGCCGACCGCGAAGGTGGCCAGGGCAAGGGGAAGTAGGGGCTTCATGAACTGGCCGGAAGCCTTCCGTCCGGGTTCACTGACCTCTGTGGGATTCACTCTTGTCCTCGTTCCTGTGTGGCGATCAGACTGAACTTCGCGCGCCGTGGTCTGGTGTGATGCGCCGGAAGTCCCGGTCTTGAGTCTCTCGGTGGCTGTCGGTGTCTGCTGGAGCGTTCTTTTTCGTGCGCGTCACACTAGGCAGGCGTCAGGTGGACTCGAAGCCCCTGGAGCCCGTGCAGGGTCAAGGACTGCTTCCACACCGGTTCCGCGGCGAGTTCGATTCGGGAGAACTTGCGTGTCAGTCCCTGTAGGGCAAAACGACCTTCGAGCCGGGCAAGGGCTGCTCCCAGGCAGAAATGTATGCCGCCCCCGAAGGAAACCGGCTTGACATCGGTCCGGCGCACGTCCAGGCGATCGGGGTCGCGGTATCGGCTCGGATCACGATTCGCTGCGCCGAGCAACGCCACGATCGATTCGCCGGCCGGGATCGTGACGTCGCCGAGCTGGAGATCGTTGCGCGCTGTCCGGGGACTGAGCTGCACTGAGGCGTCATACCTCAAGAGCTCCTCCACGGCCCCTGCCGCCAGGTCCGGTTCGCGACGCAGGGCGAGCATCTGATCGGGGTTGCGAAGCAGGGCCAGGAGGCCGTTGCCGATCAGGTTCGTCGTGCTTTCGAAGCCGGCACCGAACAGGAACTGAACCAAGCTCATGAGCTCACGGTGACTCAACTGTTCACCATCGTCCTCCGCCGCGAGCAGTGTCGAGACGAGGTCGTCCTCCGGGCGCTTGCGCCGCTTGGCGATCAACTCTTCGAAGTAGTCGTCGATCGCTATTGCCGCGCTGTCTGCGGTGGCCAGCTGCGCCGGGCTCGGACGCGGCTCCATCGCGAGCGTCACGTCCCGGAAGAGCTGCTGGAATCGAGGCCAGTCTTCCCGGGGCACTCCGATGATCTCGCTGATCACCGAGGCCGGCAGCGGGAAGGCGAACTCACGGAGAATGTCCACCTCTCCCGCGTTCTCGGCGAGAGGCGTCAAGAGCTCGTCGACCAGTTGCTCGATCTTCGGCTCCAGCTTGGCGATGGAGTGAGCTGTAAAACCCTTGCTGATCAGCTTTCGCTGCCGCGTGTGCTTCGGGGGATTCGACCATATGAGGTGCTCTAGTACGCGTGTGTAAGACGGGTGGTCCGCCCAGTCCTCGACGCCTTGAGCGCGGATGAAACTCTGCACGTCTTTGCCGACCTCGGTCGATCGAAGAACATCGACGACCTGGGCGTACCCGCTCAAGACCCAGTGACCAGCTTGGCTGCGAGCCACCGGCGCGACTTCGCGCAGGCGATGATAGGTCGGATACGGGTCGGCGGCGCACGCCGGGTTCGTGAACAACTCGCCGAGTATGCTGTCGACTTCGGCCGCCGACGCCTGCTGGGTGTAGGAACTCATCATTTCCTCATGACTCGTGAACCAAGCCGCACGATCACGTACTCACCACGTGGCGGTTCAGTTCCGACGGATCGAGAAACGCCCTCAAGCCCTCGTCCCGCCCCGGTGACCGCGAGCAACTCGATGAAGTCCGCTCGACCGGTACAGCCGGGTCTTTGACGTTGGCGTCGCGCGGCTAGGTCACACCGGGCCCTCCTGCGTCGTCCGAACACCTCGGGGGCGCGGCATTGCCGCTTAGTCAGTATGACTGATGATTTGCGTTGTTGTCAATCTTGGATGGCGATGATGGATCCGGCGGAAGGTGATGGTGTGTGCAGCGCCCCGGCGGCGTGCAGCAGCTCGCGGGCCCGGGCTGGAAATCGTCCTCGAGCGGGCTGAGTCCGAGGCTCCGATCCCGGACCGGGTCGGTCCGTTCAGGTGTCGGGTTCATCAGGAAGACCAGGTCAGGCGGCGTCCGGCAGTCCGAGGCCTCCGGCCGGCGCGCCGGTGCCGGCTCCCCGCGGGGGCGGCCGCCGCGGCGGCGGCGGGCTGGCTCAATCGTATCTGCCACTGATCATCAGTAATGCCTATTGACAGGATAAAAGATAATCTGTAAAGATGATCGACGCATCAGGAGTTAACGGGGGAGAACTCAGATGTCGATCCAGACCGCATTCGTCTATCCCGGCCAGGGGAGTCAGGTCGTCGGGATGGGGGCCGACCTGATGCACGACCGGCCTCGGATGACAGAGGTGTTCGAGCACGTCGAGGCCGTCACGGGTCGTCCTGTGATCGAGCCGATGGTGCACGGTCCGGAGGACCGGCTACGCGAGACGGGGACGGCCCAGCTCGTCCTGTTCACCTTCGGTGTCGCAATGACCCGGGCCCTCACCGAGGAAGGCGTCGTACCCCAGCTGGTCGCGGGTCACAGCCTCGGCGAGTTCACCGCCCTCGTCGCCGGCGGCTGGCTCGATCTGGACGAGGCCGCCGCGACCGTGGTGCGGCGCGCTCACGCCATGGCCCGCTGCTGCCAGGAGCGGCCCGGTGCGATGGCGGCGGTGCTGGGCATCGACTCGGACGAGGTCGCCCGGGTCCTGGCGCAGCACCCCGGGCGACGCGACGACGGGCGCCCGGGCACCGCCGTCATCGCCAACTACAACTCTCCTCGGCAGACCGTCATCTCCGGCGACGCCGCGACCGTCGAGGAGATCAGGGAGGCGATCCGTGCGGAGTCGATCGCCGTCTCTCGGCCCCTGCCCGTAGCAGGCGCGTTCCACTCGCCGCTCATGCGGCCCGCCGAGGACGAGCTCAGGGCCACGATCGCCGCCCTGCCGCTGCGCCGTGGTCACACGCCGATGATCAGCAGCGTCACCGGCGAGCTGGTCACCGACCTCGAGCGCTACCGCGACGTCCTGGCCCACCAGATCACCGCACCCGTGCACTGGACGCGGACGGCCCGTCGGATCGTCGCCCACCGGCCGAGCCGGATCGTCGAGGTCGGCCCCGGAACCACATTGCGCAGCTTGATCCGCAAGGTCGATCGCGGACAGGAGATCCATCCCTGCGGCGACACGACCCACCTGCGTGCCCTCACCGGCACGCGCGGCTGAGACACGACCGGAAGTTCCACGGAACAGAAGGAGACGTCCGACATGACCCGTACTTACGACGCCATCGTCATCGGTGGAGGCCCCTCCGGAGCCACCACGGCCGGACTGTTGGCCAAGGCCGGGCACGACGTGCTGGTCCTGGAGAAGGAACAGTTCCCCCGCTACCACATAGGTGAGTCGCTCATACCTGGCCTGAACACCGTCATCGACGAGCTCGGCGTCCGGGACGCCGTCGATGCCGCCGGTTTCACCCGCAAGGCGGGTATCTCGCTGCTCTGGGGAGCCGAGGGCAAGCTGTGGAGCATCGCGTTCGGGGAGAGCGGCCCCTACGACTACACGTGGCAGGTCAAGCGCGCTGATTTCGACCTCATATTACTTGAGCACGCACGCAAGCTCGGAGCCATGGTCGTCGAGCATGCGTCGGTGCGCGAGGTACTGACCAGCGATGGCCGGGCCACCGGCGTGACGTACACGGTCGGCCGCGGGACGGAGCCGATCCGGGCGGAGGCCCGCTACATCGTCGACGCCTCCGGCCAGGCCAAGATTCTCGGCCGGGAGTTCGGGCTGGTCGAAATGCACGACGACCTGAAGAACCTGGCCGTGTGGACCTACTACCAGGGTGGCCGGCGGCTTCCGGACGAGCTGTCCGGCAACATCCTCGTCGAGAACCACCCGGACGGCTGGCTCTGGGTCATCCCGCTGTCCGACGGCACCCAGAGCGTGGGATTCGTAGGCCCGAACGACCAGATCGCCGAGGACACACGGCCGAATCTGGAGCTGCTCGAAAGCAAGATCGCCACGTCGCGCGAGGCCAAGCAGCTGCTGCGGGACGCCACCCAGGTGGCGGGATGCCGCACGGCGAAGGACTGGTCCTACACCTGCTCCCGGTTCTACGGACCCGGCTACCTGATGGTCGGCGACGCCGCGGCCTTCATCGACCCGCTGTTCTCCACCGGGGTCACGCTCGCGATGAAGGGCGCCAGCTCGGCCGCGGCCACCATCTCCGCGATGCTGCACGAGCCTGCCCGCGAGGACGAGTTCGCGCAGGCCTACGACGAGGGCCTGCGCGACTTCCTCGGCACCGTGCTGTCCTTCGTGCGCTTCTTCTACGACGCCAGCAAGGACGTCGAGGCGTACTGGGCCAAGGCGAAGGATCTGATCGACCCGATCGGCCGGATGACCGCCCGGGACGACTTCATCATCATGGTCTCCGGCCTCAACGCCGAGCTGGCCGTGATGCAGCCGCACCACGACGCGGCACCGGACGGCGTCGCGGAGGGCCGCCTGGCCACGAGCCGCAACATGGGCATGCCGTGGGCCCACGTCGAGACAGTGAAACGATGACGGTCGTCGACGCGCACGCGCACGGGTTACCACCGTGGGTCCAGTCGGCGTTCCTGGAGTGGCTCGCCGAGTCGGGTTCGACGGCCGAAGGGCCCCCGGGGCTCTGGTCGTCCCCGGCGTTCGACGGCCCGGAGCGGCAGGTGGCCGACGCCGATCTGCACGGGATCGAGACCACCGTACTGACGCACAGCTCGAACGCCGTGGCAGCGCTGCACGCGGCCGCACTGCGCGGCGAGCGGCGGCGAGGGCCGGCCGACACCATCGCCACGGTCAACGACGAGATGCGGGCGTGGGCCACGCGGACCGGTGGGCGTCTGCAGGCCGCGCGTTGGGTGGACCCCCGGTTCGTCGACTCGGCCGAGACCGAGATCGAGCGGGCGGCCACGGACGGAGGCATCCCCGCGATCTCGATGAACAGCGCTTACCTGGAGCCCTCGACCGGCCGGCTGCGGTTCCTCGACGACCCGGCGTTCGCCCCGGTGCTGGCCGCCGCCGAGGCGAGCGGCGTCGTCCTGTTCGTCCATCCCTCGGCGAAGTTCCACCTCGGGTCCGAGCCGCCGCTGCCCGGACGCGCCGAACATCTGCTGACCGGCGCCCTGTCCATGCTGGTCGAGACGACCCTCTGCATCACCCGCCTGGTGCTGAGTGGCAGGCTCGAGCAGCACTCCGGGCTGCGGCTGGTGTTCGGCCAGCTCGGTGGTGTGCTGCCGATCGCGCTCGGCCGGTTCGACCTGATCCACCGGCTCCTCGCCGGTGCGGACGCTGACGCCGCGCGGGCCTCCGGCGCGTTGCGCCACCTGCGCGACTACGCCGGCAACATCTACGCGGACACGCACTCCGCCGACGCCACCGGGCTGCGGTGCGCCCTCGAGGCGCTCGGGGAGGAGCGGATCCTGTTCGGCAGCGACTTCCCGGTGACGCCCGGCGAGCTCGGGCGCGCCGGCGCGCTGGAGGTGCTGCGGGGGGCCTCACTCCCGACGGCGACGCTCCACGCCATCGAATCCGGCAACGCCCGGGCGTTACTCGGGCTGGGTGAGCCGCTGACCGTCCGCGACAAGGGAGCAGCATGATCGCGCATGTCGTCCTCTACCGATATCCGGAATCGATGTCCGAGACGGATCGGGCCCGGTTCCGCGACGAGCTCGCCGAGGCCACCCGGAGGACGGGCGTGGTCGAACGGTTCACGGCGGGTCGGCACGTCCCGCTGCCGGCCGACGACGCGGCGACCGAGTCGCTGTACTCGGTGGCCGCACGGTGGGAGTTCACCGATCTCGAGCAGTTGCGCGCCTTCTCCGTGCACCCCGCCATGAGCGACGTGGTGGACGTCTGGGTCCGCCGTCTCGGCATCGGCGTCGCTTTCGCCAACACCGCAGACGAACAGGAAATACGAACATGACAGTCTTAACAGACAGGGTCTGCCTCGTCACCGGCGCCGCATCCGGGATCGGCCGGGCGACCGCCCGCGTTCTCGCGGACGCCGGAGCGTCGGTGATGGCCCTCGACGTGGACGACGTGGGCCTGAAGTCCCTCGCCGAGGAGACCACCCTTCTCGGCGTCCGCCATCTCGACGTGGCCGACTCCGACGCGGTGCGCGACGCGGTCTCCGAGGTCGTCGCGCGGGCCGGCCGGATCCACGCGTGCCTGACGTTCGCCGCCGTCGTCGACAACTGGGGACCACCGGCCGAGCTCGACGACGAGCTGTGGACGAGGGTGCTCGACGTCAACCTACGAGGGACCACGGGCGTGTGCCGCGCGGTACTGCCCTCGATGTCCGCGGGCGGATCGATCGTGACCTGCTCAAGCATCGCGGGCGGGCTCAAGCCGAGCCCGTCCCGGGCGCCGTACACCGCGGCCAAGGCCGGGATCGTCGCGCACACCCGGGATCTCGCCGTCGCCTACGGTCCGGCGGGGATCCGGGTCAACACGATCATCCCGGGATTCATCGACACCCCGATGTCCCGGAAGCTGGTGCGGGGACACGAGGAGCAGGCCGAGGCGGAGCGGGGACGCATTCCGCTGCGCCGACTCGGCACCGCGCACGAGGTCGCGGACGTCGCCCGCTTCCTCGTGTCCGACGCGTCCTCCTACGTAACCGGCGCCACGCTCGTCGTGGACGGAGGGCTGAGCCTTGTCTGAGCAGTCCGTCACCACACCCACACCAGCCCGTATCCACGATTTCGCCTGGGGGCTGGGGCGTACGGCCACCCTGGTCACGGCGCTCGACCTGGACGTCTTCACGGCCATCGCCGAGGGCAACGACACGCTGGAGGATCTGGGCCGCCGCACCGGTGCGAGCAGGCGGGGCCTGCACGCGCTGCTCACCGCGCTGCACGCGTCGGAGTTCGTGCATCGCGAGGGCGACCGCTACCGACTGGCCGACGACGTCGCGACGTACCTGGTCCGCGGCTCGCGTGCCTACCTCGGGGACATGCGGCACATCCACCGGGAGCTGAACTACCGGATCTGGCCCCAGCTCACCGAAGCGGTGCGCAGCGGCATTCCGTGCAAGGAGATCTTCGCCGACCGGGCGGACGATGTCTGGGGCAAGATCACGCCCTATCTGGACGCACTCGGGGTGGGCGCCGGGCGATGGATCGCCGGCGCCGTCGAGGGCCTGGTCCGGCCCCGGCCCCGGATCCTCGACGTGGGGTGCGGGTACGGCGGCACCGGCCGCGCTCTGACGGAGAGCTGGGGTGGCACGGTCGTCGGCATCGACCGGGAGATCTCGGTGTCCGAGGCCCGTAGGCTCGCCCGTGACGCGGGGTTGGGGGACCGGGCCGAGTACCGGTCCGGGGACCTGTTCACCGAGCCCTGGGGCGGGCCCTACGACGTGGTGCTGCTGGGCAATCTGCTGCACGGGTACCCGCCCGCGCAGGTGCGCGAGATTCTGCGGCTGTCCGCGGCGGCGCTGGCGGACGACGGCGTGCTGCTGCTCTACGAGATCGTCCCGGACGACACGGAGACCGATCCCGTCGGCGCGTTCTTCTCCCTCCAGATGCTGATGACGAGTGAGGGCTCGGCACACAGCCTCGACGACTACGGCCAGTGGCTCGCCGAGGCGGGCCTGCCGGTCCGCCGACAGCTACGGTCGCCGACCGGGCCGGGCACGCTCGTGGCCGCTACGCGTGGGGCTGTGTCGTGAGGCGGGTCGCCGTGACCGGGCTCGGAGTCCTGTCCCCCAACGGCATCGGGACCAAGGACTTCATGGCCGGGCTCTGCGCCGGCCGCTCCGGGGTGATCGCCGCCCGCGAGTTCGACACGTCCGGGCTGGCCTCCCGGATCTACGGGACGCTGCCCGAGTGCGATCTGCCCGGCCTCTCCGTCGATCACAGCGCCGGCGACGACCGGGTCGTCCGGATCGCCATGCGAGCTGCCCAGGAGGCCATCGCCTCGGCCGGCCTGCTCGACGACGACATCGCCCCGGAACGGGTCGGTGTCGTCATGGCCAACGCGATCGGCGGAACGAAGTTCATGACCGAGCACTTCCCGCGGATCACCGGCGGCGGCACGTCCGCGATCGACGTGGCCGCGGCCCACCCACGCCTGCACGTCGCGGCCACGTTCAACCGGCCCGCGGCGGCGATCGCCGACGCGCACGGGATGCGCGGCCCGGTGACGACCCCGGCCACCGGATGCACCGGGGGCAACGACGCGGTCGGTTTCGCGCTCGACACGATCCGCCGCGGCGAGGCGGACGTGATGGTCACCGGCGCCGCCGAAGCTCCGCTGACCCCGTTCGTCGTCGCCTGCTTCGACGTGATCGGTGCCCTGTCCACGCGCAACGACGATCCGGAGGGCGCCTCCCGGCCGTTCGACGCCGATCGGGACGGGTTCGTACTCGGCGAGGGTGCCGGTGTGGCCGTGCTCGAGGAATGGGAGCACGCCCGCCGCCGAGGGGCGCCGATCCTCGCCGAGGTCCTCGGCTTCGGGAGCACGTCGAACGCGTTCCACATGACCGATCTGGCCAGTGACGGAACGCACCTCGCCCGTTCCTTCCAGCTCGCGCTGGACGACGCCCGGCTTCCCGCCACGAGCGTCGACTACGTCAACGCACACGGCAGCTCGACACCGCAGAACGACGTGTGCGAGACCAACGCGATCAAGACGGTGCTCGGGGCACACGCCTACCGGGTCCCGGTCAGCTCGATCAAGTCGATGGTCGGCCACGCGCTGGCAGCGGCGAACGCGCTGGAGCTCGTGGCGTGCGTGCTGGCCCTGGGCGACGGCGTGATCCCACCGACGATCAACCACCACACTCCCGGCGATGCCTGCGACCTCGACTACGTGCCCAATGAGGCACGGGAAGAACCGGTAGAGGTCATCGCCAGCCTGTCCAGCGGCTTCGGGGGAATCCACTCCACGGTCGTACTCGGCAGCCCGCGCAGGACCGGCTCCGGGGAGAGCGGACGATGACCGGCACGGTGATCACCGGAATCGGGCTCGCCCTGCCCGGTGCCTCGGACGCCGACCAGCTCTGGCGTTCGGTGACCGAGGGCCGGAGCGCCGTGCGGCCCATCGAGCGATTCGCCACGGACTCCTACCCCTGCCCGAACGCCGGCTTCCTGGCCGAGGAGACCGAGCGGGAGACCATCGGCACGTTCACCCCCAGGGTGCGCAAGCGGATGGACCGCTTCTGCCAGCTGGCGCTCTCCGCCGCCCGATCCGCCAAGGGCGACGCCGGGCTCGCCCCGAGCGCGGACGCCGATCGGACCGGCGTGTACATGGGCAACATGTTCGGTGGCTGGGAGATCACCGAACCGAGCCTGCGAGGCTTGCAGCAGCGGGGCTACACCGCGGTCAGCCCGCACATAGCGTCGGCGTGGTTCCCGACGGCGCCGCAGGGTCAGATCACCATCGGAAACGGTCTGACCGGCTTCAGCAAGACCCTCGTGGCGGACAGCGCGAGTGCCGCGCTGGCCATCGGCTACGGGGCCCGGGCGGTGGCGGAAGGGCGGGCCGACGTGCTGCTCGCGGGCGGCGCCGAGGCGCCCGTCACGCCGTACACGTACACGTTCTGTACCACCTCGGGCCGGCTGTCGCCCACCGGGACCTACCGCCCGGGGGACGATCAGGCGGACGGGTTCTGCGTCGGTGAGGGTGCCGTGATGCTCGTCCTCGAGCGCGACGAGACGGCCCGGGCACGCGGCGCGGTCCCGCTGGCCCGGCTGGCCGGCTTCGCCGTCCGGCACGTACCGGAGGACGAGGTGTTCGGGCCGTCCGGCTCGTCGGCGCTCGCCGCGGTCCTCACGGCAGCGCTCGACGAGGCCGGCACCGACCGCGTCGACTGCGTTGCTCTCGATGCACAGGGAACCTCCGACGCGGACGAATCCGAGCTGTCCGCGATCCGCTCGGTGCTCGGGCCGGTACCGCTCACCACGGCCAAGCCGGTGACCGGCAACCTGCTCGGCGCGGCGCCCGCGGTGGACGCGGCGGTCGCCCTGCTGTGCCTGCGACACGGAACGATCCCGCCGGTGGCGGGCTGCCGGCACCCGCGGGACGCGGACATCGTCGTCAGCACGCCCCTGGAGACGCCCGTCCGCACCGTCGCCCTGCTCGCCAGGGGCGCCGACGGCACGATCGCCGCGAGCGTGCTGCGGGCCATCTGATCCATTCGCCGTTTGAAGAAGGTGTCATGGCCACCACCAAGAGCACATACGACCAGGTGTTCGACGTCCTTGTCGAGGTCGGCCTGGAGCCGTCGGAGATCACCAGCGGGGCTGTGCTCCGCGGCGACCTGGGTGTGGACTCGGCCGAGCTCGTCGAGATCGTCAACCAGCTCGCCCCGGGCAAGGCGGACGGAAAGGCGCTGAAGTCCGTGGAGACCGTCGCCGACCTGGTCGCCTTCCTGGAAAACCTGGCCTGAACGAGCCGAACATCTCACGAGGGAGCCCCATGGAGCACACCGAGCACACCGTGACCGCGCAGGCGCCGCAGAGTGTCGTCTGGGAGGTGCTGGCCGACATCGAGAACTACCCGAACCTCTTCGAGGCCACCAAGTCCGCCGTCATCACAGAGCGAGGGGACGGCTACGAGATCGCACGGCTCGAGGTGGACGTCAGCGGGCAGCTCCAGGCGTGGACCACCCGCCGCGACCTGGACCCGGAACTGGGCGTCGTCGCTTACCGCCAGCTGGAGACCGCGCCGATCGTGGAACACATGAGCGGGGAATGGCGGGCGCTGCCGTACGGACCGGACCGCACCCAGATCGTGCTGACCCATGACTTCGCCGCCCGCGCGGAGGGGGCGGACGGAAAGGTGGCCGGCCAGTACACCCATGCCGAGGCCCACGAGATGCTCGCCGGGGCCATCGAGCGCAACAGTACGGCGCATCTGGCCGCCGTCCGCGACGAGGCGGAGCGCCGTGCCGCGAAGGCCAAGAGGGTCGTGTGATGGCCACGTTGATCGACCTCAGCGTGCCGACCGGCCCGGCCGCGAGCGAAGCGACTCCGGTGCACATCGACACCCTCACGCACGAGGAGGGGCCGAAGGTCCTCGGACTGAGCCCGTCCGACTTCCCGGACGGCATCGCCATTTCGAACGAGACGATCACGCTGACGACGCACACAGGGACCCACATGGACGCGCCGTTGCACTACGGCCCGCTCAGTGGCGGCAAACCGGCCCGGAGCATCGACAAGGTTCCCCTGGAGTGGTGCATCGGTCCGGGTGTCCGGCTCGATCTGCGACACGTCGGAGCCGGTGAGGAGATCAGCGAGGACGATGTGACCGAGGCACTGGGCGTCGCCGAACACACGCTCGGCGACGGGGACATCGTGCTGCTGTGGACCGGCGCCGACCGGTTGTGGGGAAGCAGCGAGTACCTGACCACCTATCCCGGCCTGTCGGGTGGCGCCACGCGGTTCCTGGTGGAGCGGGGCGTCCGGGTGATCGGCATCGACGCGTGGGGGCTGGACCGGCCGATGGCGAGCATGATCGCGGACTACCGGCGCAACGGGGACCCGCGAACGCTCTGGCCGGCGCACGTGTATGGGCGGGAGCGCGAGTACCTGCAGCTGGAGAAGCTGGCCAACCTCGACCGGCTGCCCGGTCCGACGGGATTCACCGTCATGTGCTTCCCGATACCGGTGGCGAACGCCGGGGCCGGGTGGACCCGGGTCGTGGCGGTGACCGGCAGGTTCGTCGAGTCCGACCGGTGACGGCCCGGCCCCGGGCCGCCCGATTCGTATGACGCCACGTAAGGGTTGCGCACCACGAGAAGGAGTCGAATCCATGAGCAACGCCGCAGCTTCCGCGCCCGTCCGGACCGGTGCGCCGCCAGACATCGTCACGGCACTCGCAGAGGCGGTGAGTCTGTTCGACGCGACGCTGACGGGAGTTCCGGACGACGCATGGGACACCGAGTCCCCGTGCTCCGACTGGTCCGTCCGGGACGTCGTGGGACACGTGATCGGCACCCTGGGCAAGATCGTCCTGATCGCGCGTGGCGAGCCCACGCCCCCCGCGCCGTCACAGCCCGGTGATGCGGCCGCGGTTGATCCGGCGACGGCGTGGCGGGACGCGGCGGCGGCGGCGCGCACGGCCGTCTCCGCGGCCGATCCGGATCTGAAGGTCGACACGCCGACCGGGCGCCAGAACCTGGCCAGGGCGCTGGCGTTCCCGGTCGCGGATGTCGCCGTACACGCCTGGGACATCGCGGCCGCGACCGGCCGGCAGATCCGGCTGCCAGACACCCTGCTCGCCCACATCGCGCACACCTGCGCGCAGGTACCGGAGGCGGCGCTGCGCGGTCCAGGGCGGATCGGTGAGGCGCTGCCGCCGGCGGCCGGAGCCGAGGACACCACGCGGATGATGGCCTGGCTCGGCCGGGACACCCAACGGTGGGCGACTCCGGGCGACGCCAGGACTCACGCGAGCCGGGCCGCGGGAACGGACTCCGCCGACCTGCTCGCCCTGGACCGCGCCCACGTGTGGCATCCCTTGCGCCCCATGCCGGGCGTGGACGAACCGCTGCTGGTCGCCGGAGCTGAAGGTGTCCGGCTGACACTCGCCGACGGCCGGGAACTCATCGACGGGATGTCGTCGTTCTGGGCTGCCATCCATGGCTACCGCAACCCGGTGCTGGACAAGGCACTGGCCGATCAGGCGAGTCGATTCGCGCACGTGATGTTCGGTGGCCTGACCCACGAGCCGGCGATCCGGCTCGCGAGGACGCTGGTGGAGCTGACGCCTGACGGCCTGGAGCACGTGTTCTTCTGCGACTCCGGGGCGGTGTCGGTCGAGGTCGCGCTGAAGATGTGCCTCCAGTACTGGAGTGCGTCAGGCCGCAGCGAGAAACGACGGATACTGACCTGGCGCCGTGGGTACCACGGCGCTACTTTCCACGCGATGAGCGTGTGCGACCCGGACGACGGGAGGCACGCGTCGTGGCGGGGCCTCCTGCCCGAGCAGGTATTCCTTCCGGCGCCGCCCGCGTCGTCGTCCACGAGCCTGCTGAACGCCACCGACCCGGCAGGGACCGACAACGAGCAGCTCGACTCGGCCTATGTCGACACCATGGCGCGGGCCATCGCGGAGCATGCCGACGAGCTGGCGGCAATCATCGTGGAACCGGTCGTGCAGAGCGCCGGGGGGATGCGCTTCCACGATCCCGGATACCTGCGGGTGCTCCGCGACCTTGCCGACGAGCACGACGTGCTTCTGGTCTTCGACGAGATGGCCACCGGATTCGGCCACACCGGTGCCATGTTCGCCGCCGACCACGTCGGCGTCACGCCCGACGTGATGTGCCTCGGCAAAGCGCTCACCGGCGGCTACATGTCCATGGCCGCGACGCTGTGCACGCCGCGCGTCGCGGCCGGGATCCGCCAGGGGGATCCGCCGGTGCTGGCGCACAGCCAGACCTTCATGGGCAACCCGCTGACGGCGGCCGTGGCCAACGCCTCGTTGGGTCTGCTCGCCGCCGGCGACTGGCGGAGTGACGTGACCCGGATCGAGAGGGCGCTTCGCCAGGGACTGCGGGCGGCAGTCAATGTCGACGGTGTCGCCGACGTCCGGGTTCTCGGCGCCATCGGGGTGATCGAACTCGACCACCCCGTCGACCCGCGGACGGCCGACGCGGCAATCAGCGAAGGCGTGTGGCTGCGTCCCTTCCGGAACCTGATCTACTGCCTGCCGCCCTACCTCTGCACGGACGATGACATCGCCCAGATCTGCGCCGCGATGGTCGCCGCCGCAAGCGTCGGGGCGGACCCGAAACAGCCACAGCACTAGGTATGTCCGACGAACACGCGGTTCCGCCGTTGCGCCCGCGTTCGGCGGTGGCCTGCGCGGCCGGCCGCCGGGATGCCGACGCCGTCCCCGCTCGTCGCCGGAGATGTCGAACCCCGCGCTGCTGGACCGGGATCCCGTCGGTCCGGCCGGAACGACCCCACTCGAGAAGGAGCGATCGATGCCAGACCATGATGTGATCGTCGTCGGCGGCGGCCACAACGGGCTGACGGCCGGTGCCTACCTGGCCAAGGCCGGGCTCGACGTCGTCGTGCTGGAGGCGACCGACGAGGTCGGCGGAGGGGTGGTGACCAAGGAGGTCACCCTGCCCGGGTTCAAGCACGACCTGCACGCCATCGCCCATGTGTTCGTGCAGCTCAACCCGCTGATCCGGGACGACGAACTGGGCCTGCGCTCGCGGTACGGACTCGAGTACGTCTTCCCGGACCCGGCCATCGCCGTGGCCTTCCCGGACGGCGACCACATCGCGTTCTACCGGGACCCCGCCCGGACCGCGGAGACCATCGCCACGATCTCGCCCGCCGACGCGGAGAACTACCTGCGCTTCCACAAGTTCGCCGACAGCCTGCTGGACATGCTGGTCGACGCGATGTTCTCGCCACCGCTGCCGATGGGCGAGTTCTTCGCCCTGCTGGGCCGGACGGAGGCCGGGCGGGAGATGACGCGCCTGCTGATGATGAGCTACCTCGACGTCATCGACGAGTGGTTCGAACACCCGAAGATCAAGGCCGCGCTCGCGCGGTGGGTGTCCGAGCTCATCTGCGCTCCGGAGGAGGGCGGCACGGGCGCGTTCCTGCTGGCGATGGTGCCGACGTTGCACCGTCACGGCGTGGGGTTCCCGGTCGGTGGGTCCGGCGCCCTCTCCTCGGTTCTGGCCAGGGCCTTCGTCGACCTGGGCGGGACGATCCGCACCGGCGTCCCGGTGGACCGCTTCCTGTTCGACGGCGAGCGGGTGACCGGCGTGCGGTTGGACACGGGCAAGGAGGTCACCGCGGCCCGGGCCGTCGTGGCGGACCTCAACATCAGCCAGATCCCGGCGATGGTCGACCACAGGTTCGGACGCGAGTGGGACGCGAAGGCCTTGCGCGGCAAACGGACCGCCTTCAGCTGTCTGGTCGGCCACCTCGCGCTGAGCGAGGCTCCGGTGTTCGCCGCCGGCGAGGAGGTGACCCGCGCCGGGATCCAGGAGTTCGCGCTGCCGCTTCCGGAGCTGCGCCAGGCGTTCGACGGGCTGAAGTACGGCACGCCGGCGGTCGGCATGCCGAGCGCCGTCGTCGCGAGCGTCTGGGACCCGACACGTGCCCCCGACGGCCGGCACACCCTGTACCTCCTCGGGTACGCCCCCATGGAGTTGGACGGGCAGAGCTGGGACGACCGCAAGGAAGAGATCTTTGACGAGATCTTCAAGACGTTCTGCGAGCTGACCACGAATATGGACTCGACGAAGGTTCTGTCCCGCAGCATCGAGTCACCGCTCGACGCGGCCCGGTTCAACGCGTCCTGGCCCAGCGGCGATGCGAGCCACCTCGGGCAGCAGATCCACCAGTACCTGGGGAACCGGCCGATGCCGAACATGGGGTACCGGCTGCCGGCCGACGGTTTCTTCCTCGTCGGACCGTCGACCCACCCGGGCGGCGGGGCGAACTGCGGAGCACGCGCCGGGGTCCAGGCGATCCTCGCCGACCTCGGCATCGACCCGGGCCCGGTGCTCCGACCGAGCTGATCGACGCCCCACCCACGTCCGAGGCGACTCGCGCCGACAACCGACAGGAGAATCCGTCATGCAGCACAAGACCAACTTCGACGCCGTCTACCAGGGCCGGGAGTCCGCACAGAACGTGCCCTGGGTGCCGTGGAACATCGGGGAGCCCCAGCCCAAGCTCGCCGAGCTCGAGCCGCAGGGGGTGTTCCGCAGCGATGTCCTGGACGCCGGCTGCGGCATCGGGGACACGAGCCTGTTCCTGGCCCGGCGGGGGTACACGGTCGTCGGGCTCGACTCGGCGCCGTCGGCCATCGCGACTGCGAAACAAGCGGCGGCGGACCACGACCTTCCGGTCACGTTCGACGTGGCCGACCTGACCACGCTGCAGGGCTACGAGCGGCGCTTCCGCGCGGTCGTCGACTCGGGGACGATACCGGCCATCTCGGACGACAAGCGTGCGGACTACCTGGCGTGCCTCGCCCGATCCACCACCGACGACGCGACGCTCTCGATCCTCACCTTCTCCCGGGACGCGCGGTCGGTGATGCCGAAGGGGCCGACCCTCTTCAGCGCCGACGAACTGGGGACGCTCGTGGAGAAGGACTGGGCGATCGACCGGCTGGAGGCGTCCACCATTTCGGCGCGGCTGGCCCCGGAACTCAGCGAGGCGGCTCTCGGGACCGATGAGAAGGGCCGGGTACTGGTCCCGGCGCTGCTGCTCGTCGCACACAAGCGGTAGTCGGGTCGTTCCCGCACCGGCCTCGCACAGGTGGCGTGGGCCGGTGCGGGGAGGACAGTCCCGTCCGCGCCGTCCCGCGCGACCGGGCCCGGTTCGCCGCACTCGGTGGTAGGTGGTGAGATCCGCACCGCGGGTCAGGAACGGCGCATCCGGGCGCAGGCCGCGTGCCGGGGGAACACGCGGCGCTGTCCTTCGCCAAGAAACTCTCCGTTCTTCGCGCGCCGCACTCGACCGATGACCAGGACGCGGTGCCCGGCTGCCGGAGCTGCTCTTTTCTCGCCCACGCGAAGGACGGCACCTGTGCAGAAGGAGTGCCCATGACCACCCACCAAACAGCCATGATCATGGTCGGTTTGGCGTCGATACTCGCGCTCGCGCATGTGCTCGGGCGCCTCGCGCGGTGGTGCGGTCAGCCGGCGGTCATCGGCGAGATCCTCGCCGGCATCCTGCTCGGTCCGACCCTGTTCCACGGCGCCCTGTCCGAAACGCTCTTACCTCTGGACATCCGGCCGATGCTCACCACGCTCGGCAACCTCGGAGTCGCGCTCTTCATGTTCCTCGTCGGCCTCGAACTCGACTACCGGCTCCTGCGCGGGAACGGGCGTGCCACGGCCGGGGTGTCCATCGGGTCGATCGTCTGCGCGTTCGGACTCGGTGTCCTGCTCGCGCTGCACCTGTGGAATGACCACCCGGTCGGACACCGGCTCGGCTTCCTGCTGTTCATCGGCGCGGCCATGTCCATCACCGCGTTCCCGGTACTGGCCCGCATCCTCACCGACCGGGGTATCCAGCACACCAGGATCGGCGCGCTGGCTATGGCGAGTGCGGCCGTCGGGGACGTCGCCGCCTGGCTCCTGCTCGCCGCCGTGCTCACCTTCACCGGGAGCCAGAACTCCTGGCAGGTCCTGCTGGTCGTGCCGTACGCCCTGGCCATGGTGGCGGTGGTACGGCCGTTGCTCGGCAGGCTCCTGGCCGCGTCGGCGCGGGCCCGAGGAGACCTCGAACGTGGGGCTGGGGAGCACGGGAACGGAACCAGGGCGCTCGGTGCGCTGACGGTGCTGCTGCTTGTCTCCGGCGCGCTGAGTGAGTGGTTGGGACTGCACTTCATCTTCGGTGCGTTCCTCGCCGGCGCGATCGTGCCACGGCGTGGCACGGAGAGGCTGCGCGCGGCGATCAGGGACCGGTTTGCGACGATCACCTGGATGCTGCTGCCGGCGTATTTCGCCGTGGCAGGGCTGAAGGTGGACCTGTCCACGGTGGGCGGCGACGGACTCGGCGAGCTGGGGCTGATCCTTCTCGTGGCGATCGGCGGCAAGTTCGGCGGCGCCTATCTCGGAGCACGGGTCGCCGGCCAGTCCGGGCGATCGGCCACGACGCTGGGCATCCTCATGAACACCCGCGGCCTCACCGAACTGATCATCCTTGGCATCGGCCTGCAACTGGGGCTGCTCGACACGGACCTGTACTCGCTGATGGTGGTCATGGCCCTCGTCACCACGGCCATGACCGCACCGCTGCTGCGCTGGGCCTATCCGAGCCAGATGATCGACGCGGATCTGCGCGAGCTGGCCGAGGAGTGGATGGGGGAGCCGAAGCACACCAAGCTCGCCCGGCCCGTGGGCCCGAAGCCGCCTGAGACGAGGCGATGACACGCTGTGCGTCACCGTGCGCGCATCGCCGTCCGAAGTGTCCCGGCGGACCGACATCGCTGCGCTCGCCGTCGATGCTTGAGGCGGTGCGATGGGCGGGGCTTTCCCGCGCCGGCGGCCTGCCTGACTGGCTCGCCGCAACCCCGGGCGCCGGTGGCTGAGCCCGCGTCGGGCGTGCCGACGCGGATCGGTCCGTCAGCCGGCGCCCGGCGGCGTGATGCCGTCAGGTGCGACCAATGAGATCAAGATCGAGACCAAGCGCTCGCGGTCCTGTTCGCTGATGCGTTCGAGGAACCGGTCCGTCACCTTGTCCTCCACCGAGTCGAGGCCACTGCGGAGCTGGCGCCGCCCGTACTCGGTCAGCGTCACGGCGTAGCGCCGGCGGTCGTGCGGGTCGCGCAGCCTGACGACGTAGCCCATCCGCTCCAGCTCGTCGACCAGGTTCACCATCGTCGACCGGTCGATACGCAACTGCTCACCGATGGACTGCTGCGACTGGTTGCCGTTGACGTCGATGAACCGGAGGACTC
Source organism: Streptomyces lomondensis (assembly GCF_014651035.1). GTDB lineage: Bacteria > Actinomycetota > Actinomycetes > Streptomycetales > Streptomycetaceae > Streptomyces > Streptomyces lomondensis. The sequence continues at coordinate 202,609 of NZ_BMWC01000002.1, read as the reverse complement.
CCCAGTTCCGCGCGCTGAGGCCGTACGGAGCGAGCTCGCTCTCGAACTGCGCCGTGAGCAGCTGCCCGGCCTTGTTCAGCAGAAATCCGATGGATTTCGCGAAGTTCGGAGGCAAGGTCGGAGATCCGTCGGGGTTGGTGTCCGGTCGGTTCATGTCACCCATCGTCAGCTCTGTCTACGCTCAGTTGCTTGATTGTGGTAGGCCGCGACTTTCAGCCACCGGAACGAGCGTAGCGTCTACCTGCTTTGACGAGCCCGTTGCGTCCCTCGCTTGGTCTTGGGTCGTCCGGGCCGCGGTGCCGCGACTGGCCATGACCGGCTTGATCCCGACTCCCTCAGTATGCGTCGGCACTTGTCAGAGTCGTAACCCCCGCGAACAGCTCACGTGGTCCTCTGGCATGGCCGCTAATCGTCTATAGTCCTGATTGACAAGACGCCTGATCAACTACAGTATGGATAGTGGAAGCCAGCGACCGTCAGCATATATGAGGATATTGTTCGATGTCGAGCACCCGCGCCCCCGGGGCCGAGGTTCCACGCCGGCCGGGCCGGGGCGAGTCGCTGTTCCGATGCGCGTGATGTCGGACGCCCGTCCGGTCGCGTTGCCGCATTGCGGGCGTGCGCCATCGACGTTCCCGAGGACTTCCCGACGACGGTGGCCCGATTCGTGCCGGCCGTCGAAGCCGACCGCGCCAGGTCGAGGCCCCGTTGTGAAGTGACGCAACCGTCGGCCGATCCATATCAGTGCACATCACCACGTATGAGGAGAGCGCCATGAGTGGAGACATCGTCTTCTTCGACCTGCCTGGAAAGGACGCCGAGGCGACGGCGAAGTTCTGGCAGTCGCTGTTCGGGTGGGAGTTCAAGGAGGGGAACTTCCCGGGCTACTCGATGATTCACGGCCCGAACCCGATGGGCGGCACCTCGCACGGGGACACGTCGCAGTTCCCGCGCGTCTACTTCAGCGTCGACGACGTGAACGCGGCCATTGAGCGCGTCCGTGAACTCGGCGGCACGGCGGGGGAGCCGGTGACCATCCCCGCTGGAGTGTTCGCCAACTGCGTCGATGACCAGGGGGTCGAGTTCAGCATCTTCCAGACGGTCAACGAGTAGGCATCCGGGGCGACCGGGGGGCGAGGGACGTGGCGTCCCTCGCCCCCCTGTGTTGCCCCGGCCCGTGCGTGCAGGGCCCTTGTGCAATTCCTGTGGAGGCCTCAATCTTTCGGCTGACGCACAGGAGTCACCCAAGGTTGACATGACCATGACTCCACGGGTGGCTTCGACGGGCGTGCACCACACCCCACAGCGCACCACCGATTGAGGAGGACCCCTCAGATGGCAGTGATGCGTACTCCCCAGAGACCGACCCGGCGAAGACTGGCCGCGCTCGGCGCGACGGCCACCGCGGCGCTCGTCGCGAGCCTCGTCTCCGCCCTCCCCGCCGGCGCGGCCCCGGCCGCCGAAGGGCGCATCCAGTACCAGGGCGCCGCGAACGCCGTCGCCGGCAGCTACGTCGTCACCCTGAAGACCGAGAAGGCGGGTTCCGCCGAGGGCCGTGCCCTCGCGCACAAGTACGGCGCCGACATCGAGCGGACGTACACCAAGGCCCTGAACGGCTACGAGGTCGAGGCCTCCGAGGCCGAGGCGAAACGTCTCGCCGCCGACCCGGCCGTCGCGTCCGTCGTCCAGAACCGGACGTTCTCCATCACCGCGACGCAGCCCAGCCCGCCGTCCTGGGGCCTGGACCGCATCGACCAGAAGAACCTGCCGCTGAACAGCTCGTACACCTATCCGGACAAGGCGGGTGAGGGCGTCACCGCGTACGTCATCGACACCGGCGTCCGCATCACGCACAGCGACTTCGGCGGCCGCGCCTCCTACGGCTACGACGCCGTCGACAACGACAACACCGCCCAGGACGGCCACGGCCACGGCACGCACGTCGCCGGCACCGTCGCCGGGAGCGCCTACGGCGTCGCCAAGAAGGCCAAGGTCGTCGGCGTCCGCGTGCTCAACAACTCCGGCCAGGGCACCACCGCCCAGGTCGTCGCCGGCATCGACTGGGTCGCCCGGAACGCCGCCAAGCCGGCCGTCGCCAACATGTCCCTCGGCGGGCCCGGTGACACGGCCATCGACACGGCCGTGCGCAACGCCATCACCTCCGGCGTCACTTTCGTCGTCGCGGCCGGCAACGAGACCACCAACGCCTCCACCCGGTCCCCGGCCCGCGTCACCGAGGCCGTCACGGTCGGCGCCACGACGTCGAGCGACGCCAAGGCGAGCTACTCAAACTACGGTTCGGTCCTGGACGTGTTCGCGCCCGGCTCGTCCATCACCTCGGCCTGGAGCACGAGCGACTCGGCGACCAACACCATCTCCGGTACGTCGATGGCGAGCCCGCACGTCGCCGGAGCCGCCGCCCTGCACCTGGCCGACAACCCCGCGGCCACCCCGGCGCAGGTCTCCGCCGCGCTGACGGCCGCCGCCACCACCGGCGTCGTCACCAGCCCCGGCACCGGCTCGCCCAACCGCCTCCTGAACGTCGGCGGCGGTACCACCACCCCGCCCGGCCCGCGCTTCGAGAACACCGCCGACCAGGCCATCGCCGACAACGCCACCGCCGAGTCCCCGGTGACGGTCTCCGGCGTCTCCGGCAACGCGCCCTCGACCCTGGGCGTCGAGGTCCACATCGTCCACACCTACATCGGCGACCTCCAGGTCCAGCTGATCGCCCCCGACGGTACGGCGTACACGCTGAAGGCGTACGGCACCGGGGGCAGCGCGGACAACATCGACACCACGTACTCCGTGAACGCCTCCTCGGAGGCGGCGAACGGCACATGGAAGCTGCGCGTGAGCGACAACGCCCGCTACGACACCGGGCGGATCGACGCCTGGGCGCTCCAGTTCTGACCTGGCCCCTGACCGACCGTCAGTCTCCTGACGTGTCCAGCACGTAGGCGTCCTCGTCCTCCGGGAAGGGCTTCGGGTCGGTGACCCAGCCCGCCGCGAGGACGAGGCGCGTCTCACGGTGAACGGCGAGAAACCCGAAGGGGCGGTCGAAGACCGCCATCGCCCTGGTCGTCTCGTACGGCGGCTCCTCCGGCGACTTGCCCTGGTAGACCGCGCTCAGCGTGGTCACCGCCGTCGCCTTGAAGCCCTGCGCGCCGAACGTGGCCGTCATGTCCTGGCGTGCGGAGTGCAGGGCGACCGGCGCGGGGCTCATGCCCGGGAAGGGAACGGCACCCCGGGTGCGGCGGGCGGCCGTGGTCAGGCCGAAGAGCGCGCGCGACGCCAGCAGGTCGTGCGCGGCCCGCAGCGTGAACTCCACGGTGAACAGCGTGAGGGACGGCGGCTCGGGAGTGTGGGTGCGCCGCTTGAAGACGGACAGGCCCGGACCGACGGCGCCCTCCGGGAGGCGGCTCCCGGGCACCGCGTCGAGCGTGCCCGCCAGCAGGTCCGTCCCGGCGCCCAGCACCTGACCCGGCGCCATCCCCTGCGCGCCGAGCAGCAGATGGACGTCGACTCCCGTGACTCCGCGCACGACCACCAGCGTGACGGCTCCCGCGCCGGTCCGCGCCAGCGCGACGCCGTCGAGGTCCGGCACCTCCCGCACCAGCCCCGCCCGGTCGTGGCGGCCCAGCCAGCCGCCGAAGTGCCCCTCGAACGGCACCTCCCAGTCCGTCCGCAGCTCCAGCGCACTGGCCAGCACCAACTCCGTGAGCGGCGTGAGCTCGACGGGCATTCGCCCGATGGCCCCGCCCGTCCGCCGCGCGGCCCACGCGTCCAGCGCCCGCCCGTCGGCCAGCGGATCCCCCGTGAGCACGCCGTGCGCCGCCACGGGCAGCCCCGCCGCCCACTCCGGGCGCAGTTCCACCGTCCGTGCCGTCCACAGCCCCAGCGCGGAGGCCAGCCCGTCGATTTCCGCCAGCACCGCGAGCACCTCCCGCCCCGCCGCCCCCGCCCGGTCCGCCGGCAGCCCGAGCGCCTCGGACAACTCCTCGCGCGCCGCGCCCGCCGCACCGTCCGCGAGGAGAGCCAGCAGCGGCCAGACCCCCGCCGCCGAGAACACCGTGCCGTCGCCGGTCTCCGGCGCCCAGCGTGCCGTGAGGCCGTTCACCGCCCGTATCGCCGTGTTCGCCGCCCGCATTCCGCCCCCGTCCCTCCGCCGCTTACGATGCGCGCAGCCGTACGACGGACCCCCGCGCACCCCCGCCCACCGCCCCAGCCAGGAGCACCGTACCCGTGTCGATACCCCCGCCCCCTGGGAACCAGCAGCCCCCGGACCCGTACGGCCCGCCGTCGGCGAACTGGCCCCAGGGGCCCCAGGGTTACGGGCCGTACGGCCCTGGCGGGCGCCCGTACGGCGCCCCGGTCTCCGTCAACGCCCTCGCCGTCGCCGCCCTCGTGCTCGGCGTGCTCTGCTTCCTGCCCGCCGCGGGGCTCGTCCTGGGCCTGATCGCGCTGCGGCAGATCAGGCGGTCCGGCCAGAGCGGCCGGGGCCTGGCGATCGCCGGGTCGGTGCTGTCCACCGTCGGGATCGTGCTGTGGACGGCGGTCCTGGCCACGGGCGCCGCGTCCGACGCCTGGGAGAAGTTCAAGGACGGCGCGCAGGGCAACGAGAGCCTGGTGCTGCGCAAGGGCGACTGCTTCGACGCGCCGGGCGGCCTGGAGGGCGACACCTACGACGTCGACAGGGTGCCGTGCGAGGGCAGGCACGACGGCGAGGTCTTCGCGGTCGTCACGCTGCCGGGCGGCGCCTTCCCGGGCGATGCCGAGATCACCGACATCGCCGACGAGCGGTGCTACGCGCTCCAGGACCAGTACGCGATGGACACCTGGGCGATGCCCGCCGACGTCGACGTGTACTACCTCATGCCGTCCCGGGACAGCTGGCGCTACGGCGACCGCGTGATCAGCTGCGTCTTCGGCAACACCGACGCGAAGGCCAAGCTCACCGGCTCCCTGCGCGGCGACCGCACGACGCTCGACACCGACCAGGCGGCGTTCCTGTCGGCGGCCAACGCCGTCGACGCGGCGCTGTACGAGGAGCCGGAGGACACCCCCGAGGACGACCTCGCCGGCCATCGGGCCTGGGCCACCCAGGTGCACGACGTGCTCGGCGAGCAGATCGGGGCGCTGCGGCGGCACTCCTGGCCCGCGGGAGCCCGAAAGCCGGTCGCCGCCCTGGTCGGGGACCTGGAGGACGCCCGGGACGAGTGGGCGCGGGCGAGCAGGGCCGACGACCCCGACTCGTACTACGCGCACTACGACAAGGCCTACACGTACGTGGACGGCCCGGCGACCGTCACGGCGCGCAAGGCCCTCGGGCTCGCCACCACCCCGCCGTCGTACGAGGAGAGCGGGAGCGGGGACTCCGCAGCCGAGGTGTGACGGCGGCTATAGCGGGGAGAAAGTGCCTGCGTAAAGCCCTCAGGGCCACTACGTCATCACATCGAGTGATTCTCTGGCCTTTGCTTGCGCGGCACAACCTACGGTTGCCACGCTGTCGCTGTCTGTACAACCTGATGGGAGCGGCCAGTGACATTCGGTGAGCAGCCGGCGTACTTGCGTGTCGCGGGTGATCTCCGCAAGAAGATCGTCGACGGTCAGCTGCCACCGCACACCCGCCTCCCCTCCCAGGCCAGAATCCGCCAGGAGTACGGCGTCTCGGACACCGTCGCCCTGGAGGCCCGCAAGGTGCTCATGGCGGAGGGCCTGGTCGAGGGCCGCTCCGGCTCGGGGACGTATGTGCGGGAGCGGCCCGTGCCCCGGCGCATCTCCCGCTCCGGCTACCGCCCGACCGGCGGGGCCACGCCGTTCCGCCAGGAGCAGGCCGACGGCGAGGGGTGCGGGACCTGGGAGTCCAGCAGCGAGCAGTCCGAGGCGAGTGTCGCGGTCGCCGAGCGGCTGGGCATCGACCCGGGCGACCGGGTGATGTGCACGAAGTACCTCTACCGCGAGAGCGGCGAGCCGATGATGCTCTCCACGTCCTGGGAGCCGCTCGCCGTGACGGGCCGGACGCCCGTGATGCTGCCCGAAGAGGGCCCGCTCGGCGGCATGGGCGTCGTCGAGCGCATGCGCGCCATCGACGTGATCGTGGACAACGTCACGGAGGAGGTCGGCGCCCGCCCCGGCCTCGCCGAGGAACTGCTCGTCCTGGGCGGCGTCCCGGGCCATGTCGTCCTGGTTATCCAGCGCACGTTCTACGCCTCCGGCCGCCCGGTCGAGACGGCCGACGTGGTCATCCCGGCCGATCGGTACCGGGTCGCCTACCACCTTCCGGTCAAGTAGCGAACGCTCACATCCGCCCCGCGGCGCGCCCCCCGCGCGCCCCGCTCACACGATCGTGGTGCGGACCGTCGCCCCCCGAGGCGGTCCGTGGTCCGTGGCCGGTCGCCGTCCCCGCAGGTCGCCCGTGGCGTCTGCGGTATGCCCGCGGCCGGATGCGCGGGGGTGCGCGGACGGCGCGTTCTGTGTCGTGCGCCCCCTGCGTTCTGGCTGGTTGCGTACCTCTTTGTGAAAAGCCGTATTCGCTGCGTGAAGGTTAGGCGTAGGCTCGGGCATATGCGCATTGCGGTTTCCTTATCGGGTGGGGCACGGCACAGGCCGCGGGTGGGAAGTGGAGGGGCGCGATGAACGACAGCACGGTCACTCTGCCCTGGCTCGTGATACGCGAGGACGACAACGGCAACCGGTACCGAGTGGGCCGGTACGCGACCCGGGCCGAGGCCCAGAAGATCGCGGACAGTCTCGACGGCCGCGGCCACAAGCAGCTGTACTGGGTCGAGCGGCTCGGCCAGAACGGACCGGCCGCGGCGGCGCACGACTGACCGTCCGACCGTCGTGAGGAGCTGGGGGTGGGGCCCCGGGGCCGGTGTACCCGCGGACGGAGCCGTCCTCCGGCCGCGCTCCCGTAGGCTCCCCGCATGAGTGAGCGGATCGTCGTCGTGGGTGCCGCGCTGGTCGACGGCGGGCGGTTGCTGGCCGCCCGGCGCAGCGCGCCCGTCGAGCTGGCCGGGCGCTGGGAGTTGCCCGGCGGCAAGGTCGAGCCGGGCGAGGCCGTCGACGCGGCGCTCGTGCGGGAACTGCGCGAGGAGCTCGGCGTCGACGCCGAGGCCGGCGGGCGGGTCCCGGGGGAGTGGCCGCTGAAGCCCCCGTACGTCCTCCAGGTGTGGACCGCACGGCTGCGGCCCGGCTCCCCGGCCCCCAAGGCCCTGGAGGACCACGACGACCTGCGCTGGCTCGGCCCCGGCGAGATCTGGGACGTGGACTGGCTCGACCAGGACGTCCCGGCCGTGCGGCAGACCCTCGCACACCTGGGAGACCTTGGAGCCGACGCGGGGGAAGTGCCCGGCGCCTGAGGCATGCCGAGGGCGCGCAGAGCGGCGTGACCGCAGTGCGGGCGCCGCGTACGCCTTTCGTGCCACAGTGCGCCGCGCCGCGCGGTACCCCGCCCCGGATATCGGGTATGTGCCCATTAACCCCATGAAACCGGACATGGGCGGGCCCGCTGGCTGGGAAGTGATCGGCGTGATCGACACCGCAGGTGACCGCGCCGAGTGGACCTTTCCCGCCGAGCCGGGCGCCGTGCGCACCGCCCGCCAGGCCGTCCGCGGCCAACTCCGCGGCTGGGACCTCGACATCCTCGCCGACCTCGCGGCGCTGCTGGTCAGCGAGTTGGTCACCAACGCCCTCCGGCACGCCACGGGCCCCATCGGCGTCCGCCTGGTCCGCCCCTCCGACCTGGACGGCGTCCTGCGGGTCGAGGTCTCCGACCCGCTCCCGGACCCGCCCCGCGAACGCGCCGCCCGGCCCGAGGACGAGAGCGGCCGCGGACTCCACCTCGTGGCCTCCGCCAGCCGCCGCTGGGGCACCCGGCCCGGCGCCGCGGGCAAGACCGTGTGGTTCGAACTCGCGGTCCCGGAGTGAAAAATCGGTGTACGTACGCCTTACCGCTGTCGAGCGATTGGTTCAGGCCAGTGGCGGTTGCCCGCACATGTGATTCGACGACGTGTCCCCTGGTTAGAAGACTGGAAGTGTTCTCACGGTACGGTCCAAAAACCATCGGGACCGTGCTGTGATCGTGAACACCGTGTTGTGCGGCACCGTAGTGCTGGATACTGCGGGCAGCCGCCCCCGGTGACCGGTGCCGGACGCGGTGAGCTGGAGGGGACGGTTCGCGTGAGCGAGATACCAGCGAAGGCCACGGAGTCCGAGGACCCGTCGGAGGGCGCGAGGGCGAGGGCCGCGGACGGCCTGGCCTCCGCGGTGGGAGGTGCGCTCGCGGCCGACGGGGTGCAGCCCGGGGACGCCATGTGGCAGAGCAGTCCCCCGGGATCCATCTACGACTACATCAAGGTCGCCTCCTTCTCCATCGGCCCCGACGGGCTCGTCGACCAGTGGAGCCTGCGCGCCGAGCACCTCTTCGGCATCCCCGCCGGCCGCGCCGTCGGCATGGACCCCATCGAGACCTTCATCGACCCGCGCCATCGCGAGCGGGGCATGCGCAAGATGGCCGAGATCCTCGACGGCCGCGAGTGGACCGGCGTGGTGCCCTTCCGGATGCCGAAGGACGCGGGCGAGGGGGAGTGCGGCCACGAAGGGCTCGCCGAGGTCTACGTCATGCCGACGCGCACCGAGGACGGCGAGAAGGCCGCCGTCTGCATCGTCGTCGACGTCCGCACGCTGCGCAGCATCGAGACCGACCTCGCCGCCTCACAGGCGATATTCAGTCAATCCCCGTTCGGCTTCCTGCTGATCGACCCGGACCTGCGGGTCCGCCGCGCCAACCAGCGGTTCGCGTCCATCTTCGGCGGCGCGCCCGACGACCACCGCGGCAAGGGCGTCCACGACTACCTCCAGCGCGGCGAGGCCGAGCGGGTCGCCGCGACGCTGCGCCGCGTGCTGGAGACCGGCAACTCCATCACCGACATGCATGTCACGGGCTTCGTGCCCGGCTCCGACGAGCGCCGCCACTGGTCCGTCAACCTCTACCGCGTGCACAGCGGTTCGGGCCGCCCCATCGGCATCGCCTGGCTCGGCACGGACATCACCTCGCGCCGCGCCGCCGCCCGCGAGGCCGCGGCCGCCCGGCGCAACCTCGCCCTGCTGAACGAGGCCGGCGCCCGCATCGGCAACTCCCTGGACCTGGAGACCACGGCCCGCCAGCTCCTCGACGTGGTCGTGCCCGGCTTCTGCGACCTGGCCACCGTCGACCTCTACCAGGGCCTGCTGGTCGGCGACGAGACCCCGCCCGGGCTCGCCGACGGCAGCGCGGAGCTGCGCCGCGTGGCCTTCGCCAGTGCCGTCTCCGACGCGCCCTTCGCCGGCACCGGCGTGCCCGTCGCGGTCGGCGCGGTCCACCATTACCCGTTCAACTCGCCCTGCGCGGACGCCCTGCGCACGGCCCGTCCGCAGACCGTCCCGGGCGAGGACGGCGGCCTCGTGCAGTCCACGCTGGCCGTGCCGATGGTCGCCCACGACACCGTCGTCGGGCTCGTGCAGTTCGCCCGGACGAAGGGCAGCGAGCCCTTCGGCGACCGGGACCGCGATCTCGCGGTGGAGCTGGCGGCCCGCGCCGCCGTCTGCATCGACAACGCCCGCCTGTACCGGCGCGAGCACGAGCGCGCGTTGATACTGCAACGGTCCCTGCTCCCGCCCGGCGACCCGGAGGCCTCCGGCCTCGACATCGCCTGCCGCTACCTGCCCGGCAACGCCAACACGGGCCGGCCCAGCGAGGTCGGCGGCGACTGGTTCGACGTCATCGAACTCCCCGGGCACCGCACGGCGCTCGTCGTCGGCGACGTCATGGGGCGCGGCCTGCGTGCCGCCGTCGCCATGGGCGAACTCCGCACGGCGGTCCGGACCCTGGCGCAGCTCGACCTCGAACCGGCCGAGGTGCTCTCCCAGTTGGACGAGATCGCCCGCGGCCTCGGCGCCCCCGGCGCCCCCGGCGGGGTCCAGCAGGCGACCCGGGCGGCCCGCCGGCCCCGCGAGGCCGACCTGTCGGAGGTGTACCTCGCCACCTGCGTCTACGCCGTCTACGACTCCGTCACCCGGCGCTGCACCTTCGCCAACGCGGGTCATCTGCCGCCCGTGCTGGTCGAACCGGGCGAGGCGGCCCTGATGCTGGACGTGCCGCCGGGCATGCCGCTCGGCGTCGGCGGCGAGCCCTTCGAGGAGGTCGAGGTCGAACTGCCCGAGGGCGCCCTGCTCGCGCTCTACACGGACGGCCTGGTCGAGAGCCGCGACCACCCTCTCGACGAGGGCCTCCAGGCCTTCGTCAGCGCCCTCGCCGACCCCTCCCAGCCGCTGGAGGACGTCTGCGACCACGTCCTCAACACGCTCGACACCCATCACGGCGAGGACGACATCGCGCTGCTGATGGCACGTGTCCAGGGCCTGCCCACCGAGTCCGTCGGCGACTGGACCCTGCCCCGGGAGCCGCGCAGCGTGGGCCGGGCCCGCGAGTACGCGCGCGCCCAGCTGCTCAGCTGGGACCTGGAGCCCCTGGTCGACACCACGGAGCTGCTGGTCAGTGAGCTGGTCACCAACGCCCTGCGCTACGGCGAGGGCGAGATCCGGCTCCGTCTCCTGCTCGACCGCACCCTGGTGTGCGAGGTGTGGGACTCCGGCCTGGTCCAGCCGCGTCGCCGCCGCGCCCGCGACACCGACGAGGGCGGCCGCGGCCTCCAGCTCGTCGGCCTCCTCAGCGCGGCGTGGGGCTCCCGCCGCACGCCCCGGGGGAAGACGGTCTGGTTCGAACTGCCCCTGCCGGGCGGCGAAACGGGCCTGACGGATCCGGCGGAGGCGCTGCTGAGCCTGTTCTGAGCAGTCAACGCCTGCGGCCCCCGAGCAGTTCGCGGCCGAGCGGTGTCAGGGCGTGCAGCACGGTGTGACCCCTCCGCGTACTGGTGATGAGCCCTGTGCCGCGCAGAACGGACGCGTGCTTGCTCGCGGTGCCGATGGACACGCCTATGCGCAGCGCCAGTTCCCCCGTGGAACACGGGGTGGTGAGTGCGGAGAGTGCCATGGCTCGTGTCCGCCCCAGTAGTTCGGGCAGAGACGCAGGTGTGTCCAGCGGGCCGGGGTGGCGGGCAGCGGGGTGGACGAGCACCGGGGGGAGGCCTGGATCGATGAGGGTGACCGGGCGGCTCGTGCAGAAGAAGGACGGGACCAGGGAAATGCCCCGGCCGCGTAAATGGAGATCCCGGTCGCGCGGATAGTCGGCGGTCAGCGTCGGGTACTCCCAGGTGATCGACGGCGACACGGTGTTCAAGAGCCGTTCGGTTCCACCGTCCAGAACGTCCCGGCTGTAATGGGCGCGATCAGTGTGGACCGAATCGTTGATCAGGGACAGTTGCGGTGCGAGCAATTCCCGGAAGTACGTGCCGACGGCGTTGTCGAGCTCCTGTCGGGCGGCGCGGTCACCCTCCGCGAGCCGACGGAACCACGGGGGAGGCGTGCGCGGCCCGAAGTGCCTGTCGAGCTCGGTGCGAAGCCGGGCCGCCGGGGTGGCGCGGATGAGGTCGAGCGAGGTGCCGATGCTGTCCCCTCCGGGTGGGGTGAGGAAGTCGGGGAAGCCTCCCTTGGGCGGGACGAGAGCGGTCAGCAGCCGCACCGGCCCTCTGAGATCCCGCCTGGTGAACCGGTCCCGGACATGGCGCAGCCACGGCGCGTACTCGGAAGCGGCTCGCCGGGACTGCAGGACATGGAGGCTGTTGACCAGCTCCCACATGATGTCGGGGCCGACGGCCACCGTCGTGCGTGCCAAGTCGTCCGCTGTGAAGTGGATGCGCAGTGCCATGCCGGCAATCCCCCGAGTGGCAGTGATGCGGTGTGTTTTCCCTCTGCTGCAAACTCTTGGCCCCGCGGTCGAGGGCGCCCCCATCATCTGAGTAGCTCATAAACGAGCGCTCAACGAGACCAAGGGGGAACGGAAAATGCGCCAGATTCGAAGCACGATCACCAAGACGGCGACGGTGGCCACCGCGCTCGCCGCAGGCCTGGTCCTCTCGATCGGCGGTTCCGCCAACGCGACGCAGGCGGCGGCAACGATCCACGGCTGCCCGAGCGGTGCCGTCTGCCTGTATCCGGACGACAGCTGGAGCGGCGACAAGCCCACCTACAAGTTCTACAGTTACGGCGCCCACAAGATCTACAACCAGTACGGCATGAAGAGGATCTTCAACAACCAGACCGGCGGCGCCATCGCGCGCAACTGCTACGACTCCGCCGGCAAGGACTGCGGCGGGATCCAGCGCGCCGGTACGTACGCCGACTACAACTACACGCCGTACAACTCCATCCTCCTCGCCCCCTGACAGACCGGCCCGGCCGCAACCGAGGTATCCCTACTGATCGTCATCCCTGGCACCACCTGCCCTGCGGGCCCCTGGCGGCCCGCGGGGCAGACCGATGTGTGAGGGAGACCCGGACATGGACCACAGGGAACGCACGGAGCCGAAAGAACCCGCGGTCGCAGACGGCGAGGACACCCCGGGTGGGAACAACCCGGCCGAAGGCGAAGCCGAGGCCGGACGCCCCCGCCGCCGCTGGCTCAGACGCGCGGCCTTAACCCTGCTCATCGCCCTCCTTCCCCTCCTGACCGCCGAAACAGCCCTCTACATCAACTACCAGGGCGACCCCGCAGAGGGCACCCACACCCGCGACCGCGACGCCCTCTGGCTCGGCCACGCCTGGGTCGACGGCCGTAAGAAGGACGCCGACGTCACCGCCCTGGCCCGCCGCCTCCAGGACACCGGCATCCGTGATCTGTATGTGCACTCGGGGCCGCTGGAACACGACGGCACGCTCCCTAAGTCGGTCTATCCGAGGGCCCGTTGGTTCATAGACGCCGTGCACGAGAAACTCCCCGGCGTCCGCGTCCAGGCCTTCCTGGGCGACGTCCTCGCCACCGAGGGCCCGGACGGCATGCGTCTGGAGAACCCGGACACCCGAGCCGCCGTCGTCCGCTCCGCCCGCCAGGTCCTGGACACCGGCTACGACGGCATCCACCTCGACCTGGAGCCCCTGCACTCCGGCGACCGCGACTACCTCGGCCTCCTCGACGCCCTGCGCCGCGAGACCCGCTCCCGGGACGCCCTCCTCTCCGTCGCCGCCCACCAGATCGACCCGCTCCCGGCTCTTCACTCCGTCGCCGGGACGTTCACCGAGCACCCCAAGTGGTGGTCCCAGGAGTTCTTCGGCCAGGTCGCCCGCCGCGTCGACCAGATCGCCGTCATGTCGTACGACACCGCGCAGCCACTGGAGAGCACCTACGGCGGCTACGTCGCCCAGCAGACCTCCCTCGCCCTGGAGGTCACCCCGCCCTCCACCGACCTGCTGATGGGCCTGCCCTTCTACTGGGAGAGCAACTTCGACCACTGGGGCCACGCCGAGACCGTGCCCGCCGCCGTCCGGGGCGTCCGCCTGGGCCTGTCCCGCACGGACGCGGACCGGGCCCGCTTCGGCGTCGCGCTGTACATCGACTTCGCCGCGAGCGAGGCGGACTGGCGGGCGTACAAGGAAGACTGGGTGCGGTGACGACGACCCGACGCCCCCTCACCCGCACCGACCTCGCCCCCCTCACCCGCGCCGCCCTGGGCCCCGGCCGAACCCTCACCGGCGTCGAGCGGCTGCGCGGCGGCAGCAAGAAGGGCGCCTACCGGCTCTTCCTCGACGACGACTCCACGGCCGTCGCCTACGTCTGGTCGGCCGACGAGGACTACTGGGACCAGCCGGACCCCGACCCCCGCGACCCCTTCTCCCACGGCACCGGCCTCGACCTGTTCACGGCGGCCCACGACCGCCTGGCCGCCGCCGGCGTCCGCACCACCCGCCTCCTGTACGCCGACGCCACGCACACGCACCTCCCGGCCGACGCGGCCGTCGTGGAGGACCTGACCGGCGGCAGCCTGGAGGAGGCCCTCGCCCGGGACCCCCGAGAGGCACCTCGGCTCATGGACCGGATGGCCGAACTGCTCGCCACCCTGCACGCCCACGGCGGCCCCCGCCTGGGCAAGGTCGCCCTGGTCGACGCCGGCGGCTCCTCCCACGCCCGGTCGTGCGAACAGCGCGTCACCGAGGGGGCGTTGCGCTCCATCGCCGAAGCCGCCGCCCGCGACCCCCGCGCCGCCGCCGCACGCCGGGAGCTGGAGGACACCGTCCACGCCCTGGCCGCCGAGGTCCGCCCCAGGAGCCGCCACACCCTCGTCCACGGCGAACTCGGCCCGGACCACGTCCTGCTCACGCCCGACGGGCAGCCGGCCCTCATCGACATCGAAGGCCTGATGTACTTCGACGTGGAGCAGGAGCACGTCTTCCTCCGGCTCCGCTTCGGCCCCCACTACGACGCCCTGCGCGCCCCGGGTCTGGACGAGACACGCCTGCGCCTGTACCGCCTGGCGATGCACCTCGGCCTGGTCTCGGGCCCGCTGACGCTGATCGAGGGCGACTTCCCGTACCCGGAGCGGATGCGGGAGATCGCGGAACACAACCTCCGGGAGGCGCTCAGCCTGCTGAAGAGCGCCTCCTGATCTTCGAGCCGAGCCACACCAGGGGGTCGTACTTGCGGTCGATCGCCCGCTCCTTCAGCGGGATCAGCGCGTTGTCCGTGATCTTGATGCCCTCGGGGCAGACCTCCGTGCAGCACTTGGTGATGTTGCAGTAGCCCAGGCCGTGCTCGTCCTGGGCGGTGGTCTTGCGGTCGAGGCCCGTCTCCGCCGCCGCGTCCAGCGGGTGCATGTCCAGCTCCGCGATCCGCATCAGGAACCGGGGCCCGGCGAACGCCTGCTTGTTCTCCTCGTGGTCGCGGACCACATGGCAGGTGTCCTGGCACAGGAAGCACTCGATGCACTTGCGGAACTCCTGCGGCCGGTCCACGTCCTCCTGCATCATGCGGTACTCGCCGGGGGCGAGACCGGCCGGCGGCACGAAGGCCGGGACCTCCCTCGCCTTCTCGTAGTTGAAGCCGACGTCGGTGACGAGATCGCGGACGACCGGGAACGCCCGCAGCGGCGTCACCGTGATCGTCTCCTCCCGGCCGAACACCGACATGCGCGTCATGCACATCAGCCGCGGCCGGCCGTTGATCTCCGCCGAGCAGGAACCGCACTTGCCCGCCTTGCAGTTCCAGCGCACGGCGAGATCAGGGGCCTGGGTGGCCTGGAGGCGGTGGATGATGTCGAGCACCACCTCGCCCTCGTTGACCTCGACCTCGAAGTCCTCCAGGCCGCCGCCGCTCACGTCCCCGCGCCACACCTTGAAGTGGGCCGTGTAGCCGCTCATTCGTACAGCTCCTCTTCGGCGAGGTACTTGACCAGCTCCTCCTTGTCGAACAGGGCGAGCAGGTCGGCACGGACGGGTTCGGTGGTCTCGCGGGTGAGGGTGATCTGGCCGCGGACCGGGTCCGTCGCCGCCAGCCCGCCCGTCGGGTCGGTGAGCGCGCACAGCAGGTTGATCCGCCGCCACTTGCGGTCCATGCCCGGGTGGTCCTCCCGCGTGTGACCGCCGCGCGACTCGGTGCGCTCCAGCGCGGCCCGCGCCACGCACTCGCTGACCAGCAGCATGTTCCTGAGGTCCAGCGCGAGGTGCCAGCCGGGGTTGAACTGCCGGTGCCCCTCGACCCCGGCCCGGCGCGCCCGGCCCCGCAGCTCGGCCAGCTTCTCCAGGGCCTGCTTCATCTCCGTCTCGCGGCGGATGATGCCGACCAGGTCGTTCATGGTCTGCTGGAGTTCCTGGTGCAGGGTGTACGGGTTCTCCGGCGGGCCCCCGGCCGGTTCCTCGATCTCGGCCTCGGCGGAGAAGGGCCGCAGGGCCTCGGCGGCGGCGGAGTCGATCTGGACCTCGTCCACGACGGGCCGCCCCCCGCTCAGCCCCGCCGCGTACTCGGCCGCGTGCCAGCCCGCCCGGCGGCCGAACACCAGCAGGTCGGACAGCGAGTTGCCGCCGAGCCGGTTGGAGCCGTGCATGCCGCCGGCCACCTCACCGGCCGCGTACAGACCGGGCACCCCGCGCGCCGCCGCCGTGTCGGACGCGACCGCGATCCCGCCCATCACGTAGTGGCAGGTGGGCCCGACCTCCATCGCCTCGGCCGTGATGTCGACGTCCGCCAGCTCCTTGAACTGGTGGTACATCGACGGCAGCCGCCGCTTGATGACCTCGGCGGGCATCCGGGTCGACACGTCGAGGAACACGCCTCCGTGCGGGGAGCCGCGCCCCTCCTTCACCTCGGCGTTGATCGCCCGCGCGACCTCGTCCCGGGGGAGCAGCTCGGGGGGACGCCGGTTGTGGTCCGGGTCGTCGTACCAGCGGTCGGCCTCGTCCTCGGTCTCGGCGTACTTGTCCTTGAAGACGTCGGGGATGTAGTCGAACATGAACCGCTTGCCCTCGGAGTTGCGCAGCACCCCGCCGTCGCCGCGCACCGACTCGGTGACGAGGATGCCCTTCACCGACGGCGGCCAGACCATGCCGGTCGGGTGGAACTGCACGAACTCCATGTTCAGCAGGGGAGCGCCCGCGAGGAGCGCCAGCGCGTGGCCGTCGCCGGTGTACTCCCACGAGTTCGACGTCACCTTGAAGGACTTGCCGATGCCGCCGGTCGCGATCACGACGGCGGGTGCCTCCAGGACGAAGAAGCGGCCCGACTCGCGCTCGTAGCCGAAGACGCCCGAGACCCGGTCGCCCTCCTTCAGCACGCGCGTGACCGTGCACTCCTGGAAGACCTTCAGCCGGGACTCGTAGTCGCCGGTCTCCCTGAAGTCCTCCTGCTGGAGGGCGACGATCTTCTGCTGGAGGGTGCGGATCAGCTCCAGGCCCGTGCGGTCGCCGACGTGGGCGAGGCGCGGGTACTCGTGGCCGCCGAAGTTGCGCTGGGAGATCCGGCCGTCCTTGGTGCGGTCGAACAGCGCGCCCCAGGTCTCCAGCTCCCACACCCGCTGCGGCGCCTCCTGCGCGTGCAGCTCGGCCATCCGCCACTGGTTGAGGAACTTGCCGCCGCGCATGGTGTCGCGGAAGTGGACCCGCCAGTTGTCGTTCTCGTTGGCGTTGGCCATCGCCGCCGCGATGCCGCCCTCGGCCATCACCGTGTGCGCCTTGCCGAACAGCGACTTGCAGATCACGGCCGTACGGGCGCCCCGCTCGCGGGCCTCGATGGCGGCGCGCAGCCCGGCACCGCCCGCGCCCACCACGACGACGTCCCATTCCTGCCGGTCGACCACGGACATCAGAAGAACCTCGGATCGTCGAAGGCGCCGGAGGCGACGAGATAGACGTAGAAGTCGGCGAGCGCCACGCTCACCAGCGACGCCCAGGCGAGCAGCATGTGCCGGGCGTTGAGCTTCCCGACCCACTGCCACATCCGGTAGCGCACGGGATGCCTGGAGAAGTGCTTGAGCTTGCCGCCGACGATGTGCCGGCACGAGTGGCAGGACAGCGTGTACGCCCAGATCAGCACGATGTTGACCAGGAACACGAGCGTGCCGAGGCCCATGTGGCCCCACTCGTAGTTCTCGTCGCGGAAGGCGAGCACGGTGTCGTAGGTGAGGATGCCGGCGACGAGGAGCGCGGCGTAGAAGAAGTACCGGTGGATGTTCTGGAGGATCAGCGGGAAGCGGGTCTCACCGGTGTACTTCTTGTGCGGCTCGGCGACCGCGCAGGCCGGCGGGGACGCCCAGAAGCCGCGGTAGTAGGCCTTGCGGTAGTAGTAGCAGGTCAGGCGGAAGCCGAGCGGGAAGATCAGGATGATGATCGCGGGGGAGATCCCCCACCAGCCGCCGAAGATCTCCCAGTTCGGGCCGGCCTTCATCGGCTCGCAGTTCTCCGCCAGACAGGGGGAGTAGAAGGGCGAGACGTACGGCGCCGCGTAGTAGTCGGCGTTCGCGAAGGCCCGCCAGGTCGAGTAGACGATGAAGGCAAGCAGGCCGGCGGCCGTGCCGGCCGGGGCCAGCCACCAGCGGTCGGTGCGCAGGTGCGGGGCGGCGATCGCGGCGCGCGTACCCGCCCGTACGCCGCCGCTTCTCGGATGGGGTTCGGTGGCGGGGGGTTCCGTACCAGTGGCCACTTTGACGACTCCGGTCGGGTTTCTGGGGGAGATGCCGGTCGCTCGACGCCCTCCCGGTCAGGGAGCGCGCCGGTCCCGGGCGCCGAGCCCCTCGTCGTCCGAGTCGACCCACAGCGAGGGGTCGTACGGCGCGTCCGAGATGGTGACGAGGTCGGGGCGCTTGGGTGCGGTCGGCGTGGCGGCGGCGTCGCGCAGCAGGGCGACGCTCTCGCGCAGGTGGTTGGCGTCGGCCCGGACGCGGCGCATCTCCAGGCCGCCGGTGCCGAGCTGCTTCTCCAGGCGCCCCAGCGAGCGGAACAGTTCGTCGAGACTGCGCTGGACTGACGTCAGTTCGTCGTGAACGGACATGACTTGCCCTCACTTCCGCGGGTCCTTCGAGGCCCAAGGCGGCAACGTTCATGCGCCTGCGAGTGTTGCGCGTCACACCTTGTGCTGTGAAGGGATGTGCATCGATTGGCCGAGGCGTGTCGGCGCACCCTGCGGTGCGTTGCGCCGCACGGGTGGCTTCCCGCCCGTGACCGCCGTGTCGCCCTGTGTTGCCGAACCCTTTCCTCTTCAGTGGCCGCATACATCAGATGAACTCCAAATACCGCCAAAAGTGATCATAACGCCCGCGGCTTCCCGGAGGTAGCACAGATGTCCCAGCACGGCGTCGGCCCGCGTGCGGTCACGCGCTCGGTCGCCTTCCTCACCGCGGGCGTGCTCGCGGTGCCCGCGCTCGCCGGATGCGGCTCCGAGGACCCGGCCGGCAAGCCGCACGCCGCCCCGGACATCCAGCCCGCCGCCCGCGACAAGATCGCCGACGGCGGCACCCTGCGCTGGGCCGTGGACTCCGTGCCCGACACCCTGAACACCTTCCAGTCGGACGCCGACGCCACCACCACCCGCGTCGCCCAGGCCGTCCTGCCGTCGATGTTCCGGATGAACGCCTCCGGCCGCCCCGAGCGCAACCCCGCCTACCTGGAGTCCGCCGAGGTCGTCGAGACCGAGCCCAAGCAGGTCGTCCTGTACAAGCTCAACCAGCAGGCCGTCTGGAGCGACGGCCGGGAGATCGGCGCCGCCGACTTCGCCGCCCAGTGGCGCGCCCTGTCCGGCAGGGACACCGCTTACTGGACCGCCCGCAACGCCGGCTACGACCGCATCCAGAAGA
Organism: Streptomyces lomondensis; assembly: GCF_014651035.1. GTDB lineage: Bacteria > Actinomycetota > Actinomycetes > Streptomycetales > Streptomycetaceae > Streptomyces > Streptomyces lomondensis. The sequence continues at coordinate 183,395 of NZ_BMWC01000002.1, read as the reverse complement.
TCGAGCGCGGCGACAGCGCCCTGGAGGTCCGGGTCACCTTCGGCCGCCCCTACGCCGACTGGCGCTCGCTGTTCTCGCCGCTGTACCCGAAGGACGTCATGGGCACCCCGGACTCCTTCAACGACGGGGCCCGCAAGAAGCTCAAGGTCACCGCCGGTCCCTTCACGGTGCAGAAGGTCGACCGCGACGACGAGGAGATCACCCTCGTCCGCAACCCGCGCTGGTGGGGCGAGCCCGCCAAGCTCTCCGAGATCGTGCTGCGCACCGTCCCGCGCGACAAGCGGGCCACCGAGCTGGCCGCCGGCACCCTCGACCTGGCCGAGATCGACCCGGTCGCGGCCCGCCGCATCACCGTCGCCGCCCGCCCCCAGAGCTCCAGCAGCCCGCTGATGGGCCCGGGCGCCGACCGGTCCGCCGCGGACGCCCTGCACTCCTGGGCCGTCGCCAACGGCTCCGACGAGGACGCCGCCGACGAGGAGACCGTCGCCCGCAAGAAGCTGCGCAAGGCCGCCGCGAAGTACGCCCGGCAGCAACAGGCCCTGCGCGGCTTCGAGGTCCGCAAGTCGCTGGAGCCCGCCTTCACCCAGCTCGCCCTGAACGGCGCCGAGGGCCCGCTCGCCGACGAGCGCGTCCGCAGGGCCGTCGCCCGCGCCCTGGACCGCAAGGAGCTGGCCGAGGTCGTCCTCAAGCCGCTCGGCCTGCCCGCCGTCCCGGTCGGCAGCCATCTGGCCCTGTCCGGCCAGGCCGCCTACGCCGACAACAGCGGCGCCCTCGGCGGCCAGGACACCAAGGAGGCGCAGGCCCTGCTCGCCGACGCCGGCTGGGTACGCGGCGGCCCCGTCAAGGAGCAGAAGAAGAAAGAGGAGAAGGCGGCAGGCGCCGAGGGCGAGAAGGCCTCCGGCTCCTCGCAGGACGAGTCGGACGACGACGGCACCTACATCGTCGGCGAGGACAACAAGGCCCACCGCGGTCCGGACCCCGCCGACCACCTCGCCCAGGACGGCAAGCAGTACAAGCACCCGCACCAGGGCGGCGCCCCCGGCGCGTACGCCCCCAAGGGCACCGCCGCCCCGGCGAACCAGGAGGCGGCCCGGTTCGCCAAGAACGGCAAGGCGCTCACCCTCCGCTTCGTGCTCCCCTCCGGGCCCGGCTCCCGGACGCTGCGCACGGTCGCCGACCGCATCTCCCGCATGCTGGAGCGCGTCGGCATCGGCACGGAGATCTCCAAGGTCTCCGACGAGTCCTACTTCAAGGACCACATCGCCTCCGGCCAGTACGACCTCGCCCTGTACTCCTGGCCCGCGACGGCCTTCCCCGCCACCGACGCCCGCCCCGTCTACGCCAAGCCCGTCCCGGCCGCCGACGGCTCCCTGAGCGTCGAGCAGAACTACACCCGGGTCGGCACCGACCAGGTCGACCAGCTCTTCGACCAGGCCGTGGCCACCCTCGACGAGGGCGAGTCCCGCTCCCTGATCCGCAAGGCCGACTCCCGCATCTGGGCGGCCGCCGGCTCCATCCCCCTCTTCCAGCGCCCCCAGCTCCTCGCGGCCCGCAAGAACCTCGTGAACACCGGCGCGTTCGGCTTCGGCACACCGGTCTACGAGGACATGGGCTTCCTGAAGAAGGGCGCGAAGCCGGCGTCGGGCCCCTCCGCGAAGGAGTCCGCGAACCGGTAGCTCCCTTGCCGTTCCCGCCCGGCGCCCGCATCATGAACGCAACAGTGATCATGGTGCGGGCGCCGGGCGTCCGCCCACGGGGGGACAGGAGCCGGCGGATGCGCGGCAGGGTACGGCCGGCCCGCGCGGCCGGACTGGTCATCGGGGTGCTGGCGACGGGCCTGGCGGCGTGCACGGGCGGGGGCGGGGCTGCCCGGGACCACGAGACCGACAGACCCACCGCGGCGGCCTGCGCGAACGGCACCTTCACCTGGTCCCACGTCAACAAGCGGGACCGGCTGACCGGCGTCTCCGAACCGGAACGGCTCGAAGCGGACGGCGGCCCGACGCGGAACGCGCTGCGCCGGGTCCACACACCGCGCCCGTCCGTCAGGGCCGACGGACCGGTCCCGTCCGCCGCCGAGGTCCTTTTCTCCCTCGGCAAGAAGACCGGCGAGATCGACTCCGACGCGCCCACCCTGTCCGAGGCCGGCGGAGACACCTGGGCGTTCACCGATGTCAGGCAACCGGCCCCGGAGCTCGACACGGACCGCGTCACGCCGCACGCGGCGGGCGAGTTCTACCAGTACGCCGGCGTGCGGGAGGTGTCGGCGGACTTCCGCTACACCTGCCCGGACGGCAGGACCGCCTCCGGCCACGCCCGGAACTGGACGGTCGATCTCGCGGGACTGGCCGACTGCGGCGAGCGCCCGGACTCGGCTCTGGCGCGAGAGGCCGCCCAGCACGCTTGCGGACAGGCCAGGTCCGGCACCCCCAGCCCGTCCGGCGCTTGAGGACGAGGCCGTCCAGGCCGAAGCGGGGGACCGGGGGCGGCAGCCCCCAGGCCAGGGCATCGGCGCCGAGTACCTCGAAAAACAGGGCCTGACCTGCACCGACCCATCCCGGCTAACCCCAGCAGGCGCGGACCCGTACCATGGGGTGAGGCCGTGGCATGTTGAGCCCGGCAGGGCCCGCGCACCACCGACGTACGCGCAGGGCATTCCTCACCACTCCGGGAGTACGCCTTTTATGGCCACGCGCCACGACATCCGCAACGTCGCCATCGTCGCCCACGTCGACCACGGCAAGACCACCATCGTCGACGGCATGCTGAAGCAGGCCGGTGCCTTCGCCGCCCACCAGCTCGACTCGGTCGACGATCGCATGATGGACTCGAACGACCTGGAGCGTGAGAAGGGCATCACGATCCTCGCCAAGAACACGGCGGTGAAGTATCACCCCAAGGACGGCGGGGACCCGATCACCATCAACATCATCGACACCCCCGGCCACGCCGACTTCGGCGGCGAGGTCGAGCGCGGTCTGTCGATGGTCGACGGCGTCGTCCTGCTCGTGGACGCCTCCGAGGGCCCGCTCCCGCAGACCCGCTTCGTGCTGCGCAAGGCGCTCCAGGCCCGGCTGCCCGTCATCCTGTGCATCAACAAGACGGACCGGCCGGACGCCCGTATCGACGAGGTCGTGAACGAGGCGTACGACCTGTTCCTGGACCTGGACGCCGACGAGGACCAGATCGAGTTCCCGATCGTCTACGCCTGCGGCCGCGACGGCATCGCGTCCCTCACCAAGCCGCAGGACGGCACCGTCCCGGGCGACTCCACCAGCCTGGAGCCGTTCTTCAACACGATCCTGGAGCACATCCCGGCCCCGACCTACGACGAGTCGGCCCCCCTCCAGGCGCACGTCACGAACCTGGACGCCGACAACTTCCTCGGCCGTATCGCGCTGCTGCGCGTCCAGCAGGGCGAGCTGAAGAAGGGCCAGACGGTCGCGTGGATGAAGCGCGACGGCTCCGTCCAGAACGTGCGCATCTCCGAGCTGATGATGACCGAGGCGCTCACCCGCAAGCCGGCCGAGAAGGCCGGCCCGGGTGACATCTGTGCCGTCGCCGGTATCCCGGACATCATGATCGGCGAGACCCTGGCCGACCCGGAGAACCCGGTCGCGCTGCCGCTGATCACCGTCGACGAGCCCGCGATCTCGATGGTCATCGGCACCAACACCTCCCCGCTGGTCGGCCGCGGCGCCACCGGCAAGGGCGCCGACAACAAGGCGGCCGTCAAGGACCGCAAGGTCACCGCCCGCCAGGTCAAGGACCGCCTCGACCGCGAGCTGATCGGTAACGTCAGCCTCCGCGTGCTCGACACCGAGCGGCCGGACGCCTGGGAGGTGCAGGGCCGCGGCGAGCTGGCGCTGGCCATCCTCGTCGAGACCATGCGCCGCGAGGGCTACGAGCTGACCGTCGGCAAGCCGCAGGTCGTCACCAAGGACGTCGACGGCAAGGTCTACGAGCCGGTCGAGCGCATGACGATCGACGTGCCCGAGGAGCACATGGGCGCGGTGACGCAGCTCATGGGCGTCCGCAAGGGCCGGATGGACAACATGTCCAACCACGGCTCCGGCTGGGTCCGCATGGAGTTCGTCGTGCCCTCCCGCGGTCTCATCGGCTTCCGGACCGAATTCCTGACGCAGACCCGCGGCACGGGCATCGCCCACTCCATCCACGAGGGCTTCGAGCCCTGGTTCGGCGCGCTCCAGACCCGTAACAACGGCTCCCTGGTCGCCGACCGCGCCGGTGCGGTCACCGCGTTCGCGATGACCAACCTCCAGGAGCGCGGCGTGCTCTTCGTGGAGCCGGGCACCGAGGTGTACGAGGGCATGATCGTCGGCGAGAACTCCCGCGCCGACGACATGGACGTCAACATCACCAAGGAGAAGAAGCTCACCAACATGCGGTCCTCGACGGCCGACGTGACCGAGTCGATCGTCCCGCCGCGCAAGCTGTCGCTGGAGCAGTCCCTGGAGTTCTGCCGCGACGACGAGTGCGTCGAGGTCACCCCGGAGGCCGTGCGCATCCGCAAGGTGAACCTGGACGCCCGCGAGCGCGCCCGCGCCGCCAGCCGCGCCAAGCACGGCTGACGCCTGCCGTTCGACGACATCGGGCACCCCGCGAGGCGGGGTGCCCGATGCTGTCGTAAAGCGGAGGGAACGCGAAGGGAAGGGTTAGGGAAAACCCTCGATTTGCCGGGGGCAGCCGCCCGAAGCGCCTCATGCGCACTACCCTGCTGCGGAAGTGCCGCGCCCTGCCCGGACAACGTCCTTGTGGCGGAGGCTCCTTGAGCGCGCGACGACCACCGTCGGCACCTTGCACGGCAGCCACGGCAGCCGCAAGCGGTTTATCTCACTCGCGTCCGGAATGCGGACACCCACCACCGATAGATGTGTAACAAGTCCGTTTCGCAGGGATCTTTCACCAAACCCTTTGTCCGGATTTTGGAAGATGTAGGCGCGAGCTGTGATCGAACCGAGACCTCGAGAGTGTGGTTCGCTCCTGGCGTTTGGCAGATAGTTAGGCGCGTAGAGCTCGGATGAACGGGTCACTCGCTGGAGGCGGCGCCGACTCACGAGCGCGGGGGCACCTGACGATTTCCGGCACCGGCGACGGGCGGTGGCGGTGGTCTGTCTGTGCTCCCTTTGCGGTGAACCAATGACTTCATAGGAGGAACCCATGCGCGGTGCCAAGAGCGCCAAGTGGGTCGCGGGGGCGATAGTCGTCGCCCTGGCCGCCACCGCCTGCGGCGGCGGCGACGACAGTGCCGGCGACGACATGAACAAGGGGAAGGCCGACCCGAACGGCATCGTCACTGCGCAGCTGAGCGAACCTCAGAACCCGCTCCAGCCGGCCAACGCCAAGGAGAGCCAGGGCAGCCGCGTGCTGCGCACGATCTTCGCCGGCCTGGTCGACTACGAGCCGGGCACCGGCAAGCTCGAGTACGTCAACGCCGAGTCGGTCACGCCGAACGACGACTCGTCCGAGTGGACCGTCAAGCTCAAGCCGGGCTGGAAGTTCCACGACGGCACGCCGGTCACCGCCAAGTCCTACGTGGACTCCTGGAACTGGTCGGCCAACATCAAGAACAACCAGACCAACTCCAGCTGGTTCTCCGACATCGTCGGCTTCGAGGACGTGCACCCGGAGAAGGGTGAGCCGAAGACCGACAAGATGTCCGGCCTGAAGGTCGTCGACGACAACACCTTCACCATCAAGCTGACGCAGCCGGTCTCGTACTTCGCGTACAAGCTGGGCTACGACGTGTGGGCGCCGCTGCCCGAGTCCTTCTTCAAGGACCCGAAGGCGTTCGGCGAGAAGCCGGTCGGCAACGGCCCGTACAAGTTCGTCTCCTGGGAGCACAACAAGCTCATCAAGGTCCGCAAGTTCGCGGACTACCAGGGCCCGAACAAGGCCAAGAACGGCGGCATCGACTTCAAGAACTACACGACCGCCGACGCCGCCTACTCCGACCTGCGCTCCAACAACGTGGACTGGATCGAGCAGGTCCCGACCACCGCGCTGACGAGCTACAAGACGGACCTCGGCGACCGCGCCATCGACCAGCCGTACTCGGCCGTCCAGTCGATCGTCCCGGCGTTCTACACCAAGCAGTTCAAGGACATCGACCCCAAGGTCATCCAGGGTCTGTCCATGGCGATCGACCGCCAGACGATCACCAAGACCGTCCTCCAGGGCACGCGTACCCCGGCCGACTCCTACGTCGCCCCGGGCGTCCTCGGCTACAAGAAGGGCGCGCTCGGCGACATCGTCAAGTTCGACCCGGCCCAGGCCAAGAAGCTCATCCAGGAGGGTGGCGGCGTCCCGGGCAACAAGATCCAGATCCAGTACAACGCCGACCAGGACCACAAGCCCTGGGTCGACGCGGTCTGCAACTCGATCCGCAAGTCCACCGGTGTGGAGTGCACCGGCGACCCGAAGCCGACCTTCCAGGCCGACCTCGACGCCCGTGACAACGAGCAGGTCAAGTCCATGTACCGCGGTGGCTGGGTGCTCGACTACCCGGTCAACTCGAACTTCATGCGCGACCTGTACGGCTCCACGGCGGCCGGCAACACCAGCGGCTACTCCAACAAGGAGTTCGACAAGCTGAGCTCCGAGGCGGACAAGGCCAGCTCGATCGAGGAGACCGTGGCCAAGTACCAGGAGGCGGAGCAGCTCCTCGCCAAGGACATGCCGGCGATTCCGCTCTGGTTCTACAAGGTCAACAGCGGTCAGTCCACCAACATCCTGGGCAAGATCGAGTACGGCCAGGACGGTGACCCGATCTTCGACACCATCCAGGTCAAGCAGAAGTAAGAAACACGACCGCAGACCGGTGCCGCCCCTCCCGACAGGGGAGCGGCGGCGCCGGTCCGTAGGCACAGGCCTCCACCTCACGCCCCACCCTGCGGTATGAGTGCGCAGGCCTCGCCGACCCCTCACGGCATGGAGGCGCAAGATGGGGCGCTACGCCGCCAGGCGACTGCTCCAGATGATCCCGATCTTCATCGGGACAACTCTGTTGATCTTCCTGATGGTCCACATCCTGCCGGGCGACCCGGTCCGGGCCATCTACGGGGACAAGGCTCCCGATCCCGCACAGATCGCGCAGATCAAGCGCGAGTACGGCTTCGACAAGCCCGTCCTCGAACAGTACGTCCACTACATGTGGAATCTCCTCCAGGGAGACTTCGGCAAGAACCTGGCCGGACGCCCGGTCACGGAGCTGATGGCCGAGGCGTTCCCGGTGACGCTGCGGCTGACGCTGCTGGCCATCACCATCGAGATCATCATCGGTGTGGGCCTCGGCGCGTGGGCCGGTCTGCGGGCCGGCAAGGCCGCCGACACCGGTGTGCTGGTCTTCACCCTGACGGTGATCTCCATCCCGGTGTTCGTCCTCGGCTTCATCGCCCGGTTCATCTTCGCGGACGAACTCGGCTGGCTGCCGCCCAACGTCCAGGACTCCACGGACTTCTCGCAGTTGTTCCTGCCGGCCTTCGTCCTCGCCATGCTGTCCATGGCATACGTGGCACGGCTGACGAGGACGACCTTCGCCGAGAACCTGCGGGCCGACTACATGCGCACCGCCCTCGCCAAGGGCCTGCCCCGGCGCCGCATCATCGGTGTCCACCTGCTGCGCAACTCGCTGATCCCGGTCGTCACCTTCGTCGGCACCGACGTCGGCGGCTTCATCGGCGGCGCGGTCATCACCGAGGGCATCTTCAACATCCAGGGTGTCGGCAACCTCCTCTACAGGGCGATCCAGACGAGCGAGGGCTCGACGGTCACGGGTGTGGTGACGGTGCTCGTCCTCGTCATCCTCCTGATCAACCTGCTCATCGACCTGCTGTACGCGGTCCTGGACCCGAGGATCCGGTATGCCTGACGTGACCAAGGCCCAGACCACCGACGCCGCGGCCGTGGACGCCGTGGCCCCGCCGGCCGTCGACGCCCCCGCCAAGGACAGCGGCAAGAAGAGCGACAAGCCGCGCTCCCTGTGGGGCGACGCCTGGTACGACCTGCGGCACCGTCCCATGTTCTGGGTGTCCTCGGTGCTGCTGGTCCTGCTGCTGGTGATCGCCGCCTTCCCGGGCTGGTTCACCAGCGTCGACCCGCGCGACGGCGACCTCGTCAACCACTACCTGGGCAAGCCGCAGCTGGGGCACTTCTTCCAGCCCGACTGGTTCGGCTACGACCAGCAGGGCCGCTCCATCTACTCGCGTGTCATCCACGGCACCCGCGCCTCGATCCTCGTCGGCGTCGGTGTGACCGCCCTGGTCACCCTGCTCGGCGGTCTGCTCGGCATGCTCGCGGGCTACTTCGGCGGCTGGATCGACTCGATGATCTCCCGGGTCGTCGACATCTTCTTCGGCCTGCCGTTCCTGCTCGGCACGATGGTCGTCCTGAACGCCTTCACCGAGCGCAAGGTGTACGTGGTGATCCTGGCCCTGGCCTGCCTGGGCTGGACCTCGATCGCCCGGGTCACGCGCAGCTCGGTCATCACGGCCAAGCAGGCGGACTACGTGACGGCGGCCCGGGCGCTCGGCGCGAGCACCACGCGGATCCTGTTCCGCCACGTGATGCCGAACGCCATCGCGCCGACCATCGTCGTGGCCACGATCGCCCTCGGCGGTTACATCTCCGCGGAGGCCACGCTGTCGTTCCTCGGCCTCGGCCTCAGCGACCCGACGATCTCGTGGGGCATCGACATCTCCGAGGGCAGCAAGGTGATCCGGGACAACCCGCACACGCTGCTGTTCCCGGCCGGCATGCTCAGCCTCACGGTCTTCGCGTTCATCATGCTCGGCGACGCGGTGCGCGACGCCCTTGACCCGAAGCTGCGCTGAGGAGGGCGTACGTGACCACCATCGAAGAGACCCGGAACGTCCCCGAGCCGCGCGGTGCGGCCGGGGGTGACGTTCCCCTGCTCGAAGTGCGCGATCTGCACGTCGAGTTCCACACCCGTGACGGCGTCGCCAAGGCCGTCAACGGCGTCAACTACACCGTGCGCTCCGGCGAGACCCTCGCCGTGCTCGGCGAGTCCGGCTCCGGCAAGTCCGTGACCGCGCAGGCGATCATGGGCATCCTCGACATGCCGCCCGGGCGGATCCCCCAGGGCCAGATCCTGTACCGGGGGGAGGACATGCTCACCATGTCCAACGACGCCCGGCGCAAGATCCGCGGCAGCAAGATCGCGATGATCTTCCAGGACGCGCTCTCCGCGCTGAACCCGGTGCTGTCCGTCGGCTACCAGCTCGGCGAGATGTTCCGCGTCCACCAGGGCCTGAGCAAGAAGGACGCCAAGGCCAAGGCCATCGAGCTGATGGACCGCGTGAAGATCCCGGCCGCCAGGGAGCGCGTCGGCGACTACCCGCACCAGTTCTCCGGCGGTATGCGCCAGCGCATCATGATCGCCATGGCGCTGGCCCTGGAGCCGGACCTGATCATCGCCGACGAGCCCACCACGGCCCTCGACGTGACGGTCCAGGCCCAGGTCATGGACCTGCTCGCGGAACTCCAGCGCGAGTACAACATGGGCCTGATCCTGATCACCCACGACCTCGGCGTGGTCGCCGACGTCGCGGACAAGATCGCGGTGATGTACGCGGGCCGGATCGTGGAGACCGCCCCGGTGCACGAGCTGTACAAGCGGCCCGCGCACCCCTACACCAAGGGTCTGCTCGAGTCGATCCCGCGCCTGGACCAGAAGGGCCAGGACCTCTACGCGATCAAGGGCCTGCCGCCCAACCTGACGCGGATCCCGTCCGGCTGCGCCTTCAACCCGCGCTGTCCCATGGCGCAGGACATCTGCCGTACGGACGTCCCGCCGCTGCACCCGGTCACCGAGCGGGACGGCGGCGAGCTGGTCGGCCGCGGCAGCGCGTGCCACTTCTGGAAGGAGACGATCCATGGCTGAGCTGGAGAAGACGGACGAGTCCATGGACGCCACCCCCAACGTCACCGAGGTGGAGACGGTCGACGCCGCCACCGACGAGGAGGCCGTGGCCGCCATCGAGGCGCCGGTCGAGCGCGGGGAGCCGATCCTCCAGGTGCGCAACCTGGTCAAGCACTTCCCGCTGACCCAGGGCGTCCTGTTCAAGCGTCAGATCGGCGCGGTCAAGGCCGTGGACGGGGTCTCCTTCGACCTCTACCAGGGCGAGACGCTCGGCATCGTGGGCGAGTCAGGCTGCGGCAAGTCCACCGTCGCCAAGCTGCTGATGATGCTGGAGAAGGCGACCGCGGGCGAGATCTTCTACAAGGGCCAGGACATCACCAAGCTGTCCGGGCGTGCGCTGAAGGCGGTCCGCCGGAACATCCAGATGGTGTTCCAGGACCCGTACACCTCGCTCAACCCCCGTATGACGGTGGGCGACATCATCGGGGAGACATTCGAAATCCACCCCGAGGTGGCCCCGAAGGGCGACCGCCGCCGCAAGGTCCAGGACCTGCTGGACGTGGTCGGCCTCAACCCGGAGTACATCCACCGCTACCCGCACCAGTTCTCGGGCGGTCAGCGCCAGCGCATCGGCATCGCCCGCGGCCTCGCGCTCAACCCCGAGATCATCATCTGCGACGAGCCGGTCTCCGCGCTGGACGTGTCGGTGCAGGCGCAGGTCATCAACCTGATGGAGAAGCTGCAGAACGAGTTCAACCTCTCGTATCTCTTCATCGCGCACGACCTGTCGATCGTCCGGCACATCTCGGACCGGGTGGGCGTGATGTACCTGGGCAAGATGGCCGAGATCGGCACGGACACGGAGATCTACGACCACCCGACGCACCCCTACACCCAGGCGCTGCTGTCGGCCGTCCCGGTCCCCGACCCGGAGTCCCGCGAGGGGCGCGAGCGGATCATCCTCACCGGCGACGTCCCGTCCCCGGCCAACCCGCCCTCGGGCTGCCGCTTCCGCACCCGCTGCTGGAAGGCCCAGGACAAGTGCGCCCAGCAGGTCCCCCTCCTGGCCATCCCGGAGCGGTTCCAGGGCTCGGACACCCCGGCGGCCCACGAGTCGGCGTGCCACTTCGCCGAGGAGAAGGACGTGGTCCACGCGGCCTGACCCACCGCTCCCGGTTCCCGGCCCTTCTCGTCGAAGGCGCCGGGAACCGGCGTTCGAGGATCTGGATTGCTGCATCACATCGAACTCTGGGTTCCCGACCTTCCCCGGGCGACCCGCGCATGGGGCTGGCTCCTCGGCCGCCTCGGCTACGAGCCGTACCAGGAGTGGGAGCACGGCCGCAGCTGGCGGCTCGGTCCGACGTACCTCGTCGTCGAGCGGTCCCCGGCTCTGCGAGGCGGCGAGCACGATCGCATGAGGCCGGGTCTCAACCACCTCGCGTTCCACGCCGGGACGCCGGCCGACGTCGACGGGCTGGCTCGCGACGCCCCGGCGCACGGCTGGGAGCCCCTCTTCCCCGACCGCTACCCGCACGCGGGAGGCCCCGGGCACTACGCCGCGTACCTCGCCGACACGGACGGGTTCGAGGTCGAGCTGGTAGCTGCCGAAGTGCCCGCAAACCCCCGCGAACTGCGTTAACACGCAAGCAACTTCGCCGACCCGATCCCGATATACGGACGCGTCAGGCTGAACAGCGTACGGCCGTGCGGGTGCCGTAAACGGGCCGGGGCGCGCCATGTCGCCCCGGCCCGTTGCCATGCTCAGCCGCCGGTGATCCCCAGGGACCGCTTCAGGAAGTCGACCTGGAGCAGCAGCAGGTTCTCCGCGACCTGCTCCTGCGGGGTGATGTGGGTGACGCCGGACAGCGGCAGCACCTCGTGCGGACGGCCGGCGGCCAGGAGGGCCGAGGACAGGCGCAGGGCGTGGGCGACGACCACGTTGTCGTCGGCGAGGCCGTGCACGATCATCAGCGGCCGGTGCGGCTCCGCGGGGGCGGACAGGCCGTCCGCGGTGACCAGGGAGCTCTTCGCGTACGACTCCGGGTGCTCGGCCGGCGTGCCCAGGTAGCGCTCCGTGTAGTGCGTGTCGTAGAGGCGCCAGTCCGTCACCGGCGCGCCCGCGATGCCCGCGTGGAAGACGTCCGGGCGGCGCAGCACCGCGAGGCCCGCCAGCCAGCCGCCGTAGGACCAGCCGCGGATCGCCACCCGGGACAGGTCCAGGGGGTAGCGCTTCGCGAGGTCCTCCAGCGCCTCCACCTGGTCGTCCAGCGACACCGTGAAGTCGTGGCGGACCGCCTTCTCCCACGCGGGGGAGCGGCCCGGCGTGCCCCGGCCGTCCGCGACGACCACCGCGAAGCCCTGGTCCGCGAACCACTGCGAGGTGAGATGCGGGTTGTGGGCCGCGACCACCCGCTGGCCGTGCGGGCCGCCATAGGGGTCCATGAGCACCGGCAGGGGGGTGTCACCGGCGTAGTCCCGAGGCATAAGCACGGCGCACGGGATGCGGCGTGCGCCCCCCTCGGTGAGCGTCACGCGGGGGGACATACCAGGATCTTCGGCATACGAGCGGACAGTCATGGTCGGTTTTCCGTCGCGCAGCACCCGCACCCGCGCACCCGGCCGGTCGAGCGTCGCCGAGACCAGGACCGTCACGCCCCCGGCCCGCACCGCCGCGTGCACACCCGGCTCCTGCGACACCCGCTCCACGCCCAGCTCGTTCACCCGGTACACATGCACCTGGCCCGTCTCCGCCTCGGCCGCCTCCTCGCCGGCCGACGCCGAGACCAGCACGTCGTCGTCGGAGACGTCCAGCACGGCCCGGACATGCAACTGCGCTCCCGTGAGCGGCCGTTCCCCGACCGCCAGCACCCGCGCACCGCCCTCGTCCGCGATCCGGACCAACTGCCCGGACGGGCTCCAGCACGGCACCCCGGGGAAAAGATCAAGCCATGTTGGATCTTCGTCGGCGTGCACCATCCGCGTCGCGCCCGAGTCGGGATCCACGGCCAGGATCAGCTGGCTCCGCTGGTCCCGCGCCTGTACGAGCAGCAGCGGCGCACCCGCCCCTGACCAGTGCACACGCGCCAGATACGGATACCGCGCCCGGTCCCAGGCCACCTCCGTGCGCGACCCCTCCAGACCGATCACGAACAGCCGCACCTCCGCGTTGCCGGTGCCCGCCGCCGGATACGCCACCCGCTGCGGCTCCCGTTCCGGATGCGCCGGGTCCGAGATCCACCACCGCTCCACCGGCGTGTCGTCCACGCGCGCCACGAGCAGCCGGTCCGACTCCGGAGCCCACCAGAAACCGCGCGAGCGCCCCATCTCCTCGGCCGCGATGAACTCGGCCAGTCCATATGAGACATTCTCCGACTCCGGCTCGGCGAGCGCCCGGTCGTCCTCACCCTCGGCGCCCACCACGCGCAGGGCGCCCCGGGCGACGTAGGCGACATGCCGCCCGTCGGGCGACGGGCGTGGGTCGATCACCGGCCCGGGCGTGCGCAGTTCACGCGCCGTCCCGGCCCGCAGCTCGGCCGCGAAGAGCCGCCCTGACAAGGCGAAAGAGGCCAACTCGACGGCCGTGTCGGTGGCGTACCCGACGATGCCGGCCCCGCCCTCGCGACTGCGTTCCCGCCGGGCCCGCTCCTCCGGCGAGAGGTCCTCCGAGGCGCCGCCCAGCAGGGCGCGCGGGTCGGCCGCCACGCGCTCCCCGCCCTCCTCCGTGTCGAGGACCCACAGCGCACTCGCCCGGTCCGTGCCGGAACCGGAGCGCAGGAACACGACCCGTGAACCGTCGGGCGCCACGGTGAACGAACGCGGCGCGCCGAGCGTGAAGCGCTGGGTGCGGGCGTGCCGTCGGGGGAAGGAGTCAGCCTCGGTCGTCATGCCCTGACCATATTGGCCATGCGCCCCCTTGTGCGGCCGTGCGCCGATCGATGCGCACGGACGGATAGTTATGATCAATGTCGCATAGTGGGTATGAACCTGCTGGCTGCTGTACGGATTTGATGCCCCCATAGTCCGACCCCCCCCGCGCCCCTGTGGATCTTTGGAGGTGAGCCGCCGTGGCACTCTCGATTTCGGCGGTGGTGCTGCTGGCGATCATCGTCTTCCTGCTCATCAAGAAGTCAGGACTGAAGGCCGGGCATGCGATCGTCTGCATGCTGCTCGGCTTCTACCTCGCCTCCTCGACCGTCGCTCCCACGATCAACGAGCTGACGACCAACATCGCGGGCATGATCGGCAGCATCAAGTTCTGACCGCGCGCATGCCGGCGGGGGCCGAGGGAAGGTCCGGGCCCCGGCTGGAGTCCATGCCTCGTCCGTCGCGATGCCCGCCTGCCCCAAGTCGGGTTCCGTAAGCTTGGCGGGCCGGGCACGAACGAGGGACGAGGGGACGGCGCGTGGACTACGAGAGCGTGGACAGCGGTCTGCCGCCCGAGGTGATCGCCGAGGAGATCGTCCGCGACCTCCCGTCCGCCCTGAACGAGTTCACGGCCATCGCCCGCTCCCTGAGCGGCGAAGTGGACGTACCGGAGGTCGAGTAGGAGTCGCCGGTCAGCCCCCGACCGCGTACGGCACGAAGTCGGCCCACGCGCCGGGGGCGAAGGCCAGCCGGGGACCCTCGACGTCCTTGGAGTCACGGACGTGGACGGTGCCGGGTTCGGTGGCGACCTCGAGGCAGGAGTCAGTCTCCGCGCCGCTGCTGTAGCTGCTCTTGAACCACGCCAGGTCCGAGTCGGCCCTGGACGAGGTCTTGCGGATCATGTCTCCCCCAGCAGTTGCTCGATGAAGGCAGTCGACTCACGCGGCGTGAGAGCGGAGTTGCCTGGGATCGGTAACCGGTCGGCCGTTGGCGACTCCTGGCGAGCGGCCCACGGCCGTTCCGTCGTCGAACTTCAGCACCTCGATCCCACCGTCCACCCCGGCGTGCTCTTCGCGGTCCATCGGCATGACCTGGATTTCAACGTTCGGCAACTGTCCGACCACAAGCAGATGTTCGAGCTGCTGACGCACCACCTTCGTCCCCCCCCCCGAGGCGTCGCCGGAGCGTCCACTCGTCCTGGATGAAGCTGAGTTCGGGCGCCGAGTTGCGGGCGAAGACCGCCTTACGGGCCATGCGAGCAGCTACGCCCCGTTCGACCTCCTCTTCGGCGTATCGAGGCCGCCGCATCCGGAACAGCGCTTGTGCGTATTCCGACGTCTGCAGGAGCCCGTGGGTGTTCACGGGATCGTAGAGCTGAAGCTCCACCGCCCGCGCCTCCATCTGCGCCAGGTCCCGCACCTTCTTCGGGTACCGGACCTTCTTCACGTCCTCTTTCATCGCCGCGACAAGACCCCCGGCACCCAAGACCTCGTCCGCCGTGTCCAGATAGTCCGACCGGGGGATCCGCTTGCCACCCTCAACCTTGTAGACGAGATCCTCGCCGTACCTGACCGCCACTGCGAACTCGCCGACCCGCATCCCGGCCGCTTCCCGACGGAGCCTCAACTGCCGTCCCACCGTGGCGACCACCGCGAGTGCCCATTCGTCGTCCGGGTCCACCTCCCAGCCCGGCTCGTCCGTCTGCTCCGCCTCGGCCCGTACGTGGTCGGCGCCACGATCCGCATTGAGGTCACCGACACGCGCGGCGACCGGCTCCCCGCGCTTCGAGCGCCCGATGCCGTGGCCGAGTCGGGCCGGGGTCTGCTGCTCGTCGAGGCGCTGGCCGACCGCTGGGGAGTGACCGAAGGGCGGTTCCCGCGCAAAACCGTCTGGGCCGAACTCGGCTTCAGGGCACCGGAACCCGCATCCGCGCGCTCCGGTGCCGTCGGCGACTGAAAGACAGAGAACTTCGGGAGAAAGAACCCTGCCAAGCCCCACCCCTCCCGCCCGTGGTCGCGCTCACTCGGGCGGGTGAACATCCCGAAACCGGCTGGCTTTCGCGGCCATCGAGGCCCGACGCTCAGCGCAACGCACCACCACAACCGCAGACATGAAACGGCCCCCGCCGGGACTGCAATCCCAGTGCGAGGGCCTGACCACCGAGGAAGACAGGACCTTCCTGATGGATACGCAGAACCCTAGCGTGCCCCCGCACGCCCAGGCCCGCGTTGCGGGCAACAAGCACCCGAACCGGCGGCCTCATGCCGGCGGCGGCCTCACTCACGACAACACCCGCCACACCACCCGCTTCACGGTGATCGGCAACCACCTCACCCAGCACCCGGAGCTTTCTCTCCTCGCGATCGGCCTGGCCTGCCACATCCAGTCGCTGCCCAAGGGCGCCCGCGTCGACATCAAGACCCTCGCCGCCCGGTTCCTGGAGGGAGCCACCCGGATCGCCGCCGCCCTACGCGAGCTGGAGGCCCACGGCTACCTGCGCCGTGAACGCCACCGCACGCCCACCGGCCGCATCGTCACCCGCACCATCTCCTGCAACCAGCCGGCGGCGGCCCGCCACCGTCCCGAGGCCCACGACCACTCGGAGGCCCGAACCGCGGCGGCGTCAGAGCAGGCGCCGCCACAGCAACGGGAGGCGTGCGAGGAAAGCAGGACGCATCCCACGCGGGCGGCGAGCGGGGAACGACCACCCCGCAAGCCCCTCCCGGACGTACCGCGCCCCGCCTACCCCGCCCCCGCTCTCCTCCAAGCCGCCACCGACCTCCTCGCGGACCTCCACCGCCACGACCCCCGGCTGCTTCTCTCCGCCTGCGACACGGCCCACCTGGCCCCCGGCGTCGCCGCCTGGCTGGAGAGGGACGTCGCCCCCACCGCTGTACGCCGCGCCCTGACCGCCGACCTGCCGCCCGAGGGCGTACGACGGCCCGCCGCCTTCCTGGCCCACCGTCTCGCCGCCCAGCTCCCGCCCCAGGCTCCGTTCCGCGCACCGGCCGCCGCCCCGCCGCCGGCCGTACGGCACCCGATGCGGAACTGCGACGGCTGCGACCGCGGCTTCCGCTCGCCCGACCCCACAGCCCGCTGCCGCGACTGCCGCTCCGACCTCCAGGAGGCCGCCTAGCATGAACGTGACGACCCTTGCCCCTGGGCACAGACGACGAGGAGCGAGCGCCATGACCATCGCACCCGACGACGCGCGTCAGGGCGCCTCCCACCTGTACCGGGCCATGCGTGACTTTGTTCAGTCCTCGGACGACACCCTGCCGGGCAAGTTCGAGATCACCAAGGAAGGGATCGTCCACGACATGATGTCGCCCAGCGGTCGGCATGAGCTGACCACACTGCGACTCCGGAAGCGCCTGGAGAAGGTGATGCCGGAAGAGCTCGTGGCACATACGGGTGAGCCCGATGTGGAGAACGAACCCGAGGGCGTCATGCGCCGCCCCGACATCATGGTGATCGCCGAAGAGGACATGGACGTAGAAGGGTCCTTCGACGCCCGTACGCTCATCGCCGCCATCGAGGTCGTCTCCCGCTCCAACCCGCGCAACGACTGGGTGGGCAAGATGCGCGACTACCCGCTGCTAGGCATCCCGGTCTACGCGATCTTCGACCCTCGTACTGGCACCGGTGCCGTCCTCACCGATATCCATCGGACCCCGGACGGGCCCCGCTACGCCACCCGCAAGGATTTCGTCTACGGCGAAGACGTCACCATCGGGGAGTGGACCATTCCGACGAGCGGCCTGCCGCGCTACCAGGACGACGATGCGGAAGAGATCGAGTCCTGAGGGACTCGATCCGGAAACGGGAGAACCGGTTTCGGCCACCTTCGTTCGGACGACCCTCTCCAGGGGTGACGGGCCGGGGCGCGACGAACAGCGGTCCGGCGCCTCGTAGGGTGGGATCCATGACGGATCTGCCCTCCCGGCGTCTGCTGCTGGTGCACGCGCACCCGGACGACGAGTCGATCAACAACGGCGCGACCATGGCCAGGTACGCGGCCGAGGGTGCCCACGTCACCCTGGTCACCTGCACCCTCGGCGAGCGCGGCGAGGTCATCCCGCCCGAGCTCGCGCACCTGACCGGCGCCGCCCTGGGGCAGCACCGCCGCCGCGAGCTCGCCGCCGCCATGGCCGAGCTCGGCGTCCAGGACTTCCGTCTCCTCGGCGGCGCCGGACGCTACAGCGACTCCGGGATGATGGGCCTGCCCGACAACGACGACCCCGCCTGCTTCTGGCAGGCCGACGTCGACGAGGCCGCCGCCCACCTCGCCGAGGTGATCCGCGAGGTACGCCCCCAGGTCCTCGTCACCTACGACGACCACGGCGGCTACGGCCACCCCGACCACATCCAGGCCCACCGCGTCGCCATGCGCGCCGCCGAGCTGTCCGCCAAGACCGGCTGGACGATCCCCAAGGTCTACTGGAACCGGGTCCCCCGGCCCGTTGTGGAGGAGTCCTTCGCCCGGCTCCGCGAGGACCTGCCCGGCACCCCCTTCAGCAAGGCCGCCGAGGTCGACGACGTGCCCGGTGTCGTGCCCGAGGAGCGGATCACCGCGGTGGTCGACGGCACCGCGCACGCAGCCGCCAAGGCCGCCGCGATGCGCGCCCACGCCACCCAGATCACCGTGGCCGAGCCGTACTTCGTGCTGTCCAACGAACTCGCCCAGCCGATCCTCACGACCGAGTACTACGAGCTGGTGCGCGGCGAGCGGGGCCCCGGCGCGCGGGAGACGGACCTGTTCGCCGGGATCGAGGAGACCTCATGAGCGACCGGAGCTCCATGCTCGCCCAGCCGATGCGGCCGCCCTCCGCCGGACGGGCCGCCGCCTGCTTCGCGTTCTTCCTGCTCGGGGCCGTGGTCGGGGCGGCCGGGGCGCTCGTGCAGCCCGGGTGGTTCCCGGGCGGGCTGATCCTCGCCCTGGCCGGTGAGGCCGGGCTCGTCCTCGGCGCCGCCCGTGTCACGCGCGGCCGGGCCGGGGCCGTCGCGGCCGCCGCCGGCTGGATGCTCGCCGTCATCCTGCTCACCGCCAGCCGCCCGGAGGGCGACTTCCTCTTCGCCGCGGGGGGCGGCTCCTACGTCTTCCTGCTCGGGGGCATCGGCGTGGCTGTGATGTGCGCCACCATTGCCCCGGGGCGGCAACCTGACGGCGATCCCGTCCGACTTGGCAAGTGACGTACCACTTCGCCAGGACGCGCCCGTGGGGGTCCGGTGTGAGTTTCCCCAGCGGTCCTGGGATACGGGTGAGAAGTGGCCAGTATGGTGGTGCGCGCCGCCGAGCTGCCCGCGTGAGGTTGTGTCGGGCGGCGGAGCCAACCGGGAGAACCTGCCTTGAGTCGTGAAACTGACACTCCGTCCTCCGGGCCCAACGGGCGCGGCGGAGCCGCCTACCCGTCGGGTACGCCGCCGTACGGGACCCCGACGGTCTCCGACGGCGGTACGGGCGCGGGCCGTTCGGCCACGCGGCCGGAGGAACGCAAGACCGAGACCACGCTGACGACCCGGATCCGGATCAACATCCCCGGGTCGCGGCCCATTCCGCCGGTCGTCGTGCGCAAGCCCGTCACGGAGGCGGAGAGCCCCGCCGACACCGACACGCACGGTGAGACGTCTTCGGCGCCGAGCGCCGCGACGCCCCGGGGTGCGGGCACGGGCGAGCCTTCCGCCGAGGACAAGCCGACCAGCGACTGGTTCGCGCCCCGCAAGTCCGGCACGGGCCCGGGCGGTCAGGGCGGCGGCTCCACCAACGGGGCCGGTCTGCCGGGCGGTTCCGCTCCGGCGGCCGGCGGTTCCGGTACGGGCGGCCCCGGTTCGGGCGGCCCCGGCGCGTCCGGGCCGGCCGCGGCCGGTGGGGCGCGGCCGGGTGCCGGGCGGCCCGGCGGCGTGGTCGGCTCCATGGGCGCGCCGGGCGGCTCCCGGTCCGGCGGCACGAACGGCGCGGGGCTCCCGGGCGGCGCGACCGGCGGGCCCGTCGCGCCCGGGCACGGCGGCGGCACCGGCTCCTTCGACGTCACCGAGGCACTGGCGGCGGGCCCGCTCGGCAACGGTTCGCGTCCCGCCCCGGGCGGTGGCGACGAGCCGCGCCGCGACGAGCTGCCGTACTTCTCGGAGAACGGCGGCAGCCAGAACGGGCAGAACGGGCAGAACGGCTACGGCGGTCCGAACGCCTCCCACAACTTCGCCGAGAACGGCGTGCCCGGCGGTCCCGGCACCCAGGGGCCGGCCGGCCCGACCGGCGGCCCGGTCACCGGGGACGGCCCGATGGTGCCCCCGGCCGGTGGCCCCGGAGCGGCGGGCGGCTTCAATGAGCGGAGCGGGCCGGGCGGTTACAACGAGCCGGGCGGTCCCGGCGGGCCTGGCGGTTTCAACGAGCCGGGCGGTCCCGGCGGTCCCGGCGGCCCGGGTTCCTACAGCGGGCCCGGGGGGCCCGGCGGCTTCGGTGAACCGGGTGGCCCCGGCGGCCCCGGCGCCTTCGACGAGACCGGTGTCCCCGGCACGCCCGGTGTCCCCGGCGCGCCCGGTGTCCCTGGCAGGCCCGGCGGCCCCGGCGCCCCCGGCGCCTTCAACGACCCCGGCCGACCGGGAGGACCCGGCGCGCCCGCAGGCCCCGGCGCCATAGGCGCCCCCGGCGCCCCTGGTGGCCCGGGCACACCCGGCGGCCCCGCCGGTGCGGGAGCCCCTGGCGGCCCCGCCGGCCCCGGGGTCGGCACCCCCACCGGCCAAGGCGCCGCAGGCTCCGGCTCCGGCGGCATGAGCGACGACACCGCCATCCTCACCCCGCAGAAGCCGGCCCCCGAGCCCCCGGACGGCCAGGGCTACGCCCCCCGCCACGACAACGTCTCCGGACACACTGTCACCAGCGGCATCCCCGTCGTACCGCCCGGCGCGGCCTCGCCGTTCGGCCCGGGCGCGCCCGGCGACGGCCCGGTCCCGCACACGGCCCCGAAGCTGCCCGAGCCGGTCTCGCCGCCCCCGGCGAGCTCCGCCAAGGCGCCCAAGAAGAAGGGCCGCAACAAGCTCGTGCTGCTCGCCGCGGCCGTGGTCGTCGCCGCCGGCGGCCTCTACGGGGCCGGTTTGCTGATGAACCGCACCGACGTGCCCAAGGGCACCACCGTGCTCGGCGTCGACATCGGCGGCACCACCCGCGACGGCGCGGTCAAGAAGCTCGACGAGGCCTTCGACGACCGCGTCGGCAAGGAGCTGAAGCTGTCCGTGGGCGGCAGGACCGTCGCCCTGGACCCGGACAACGCGGGCCTGCAGTTCGACATGGACGCCACGGCCGACGCGGCGGCCAAGAGCGACTACAACCCGGTCTCCGTGATCGGCTCGCTGTTCGGCAACCACCGCGTCGTCGCCCCGGACATGCCCGTCGACGAGGAGAAGCTGCACGCCGCCCTGGAGAGCGCGGCCGGCGGCTCCGGTTCGGTCACCGAGGGTACGATCAAGTTCCAGCCGGGGAAGGCCGTCGCCGTCTACGGCAAGGCGGGCAAGGGCATCGACCTCGCCAAGTCGACGACGGCTGTCGAGAAGGCGTACCGCACCCAGGTGGAGACCGGTACGGCCACCACGGTGACGCTCCCGACCACCACCAGGCAGCCGACCGTCTCGAACGCCGAGGTCGACCGGGTCCTGAAGGAGTTCGCGCAGCCCGCGATGTCCGACCTGGTCACCGTCGAGACCGACGCGGCCCACCGCATCCAGTTCGGCAAGCTGTCCCTGCCGAAGATCCTCGGCTTCAAGGCCGTGGACGGCAAGCTCGTGGAGACGTACGACCTCAAGGCGCTCCAGGAGGCGTACGGCACGACCTTCGAGGGCGTGCAGATCGAGGGCGCGAGCGGCAAGCGCGACGTCACGCCGCAGGACGTCGTCGCCGCGCTGCGCAAGGCCCTGCGCGGCAAGACACCGGCGGAGCGCGTCGGCGTCATCGACACCAAGCCGAACTGACCTCGCACCGTCCGGCCGGCCCCACAGCCCCTGCCCGCACCGGGCAGGGGCTGTCCGTCGTCGTCACCCGGGAGACATGACATCTGTCATCCGGCACTCCGGACGCCCGACACTGCCCTCGCCGACCGCCCCGAAGCCACCATGGCCGTATGACAACGACAGCCTCGGTGGTCGCCTTCGACCAGGTGAGCAAGGCATACGACGCCGTCCGGGCCGTGGACGCACTGACCCTGGCCCTGCGCCCGGGGGAGACCGTGGCGCTGCTGGGCCCCAACGGCGCCGGCAAGTCGACCGCCCTCGACCTGCTCCTCGGCCTGAAGAAGCCAGACAGCGGCACGGTCCGCCTCTTCGGCACCGGCCCCCGGGAGGCCATCGTGGCCGGGCGCGTGGGCGCCATGCTGCAGAGCGGCGGGCTGATGGACGGGGTGACGGTCGCCGAACTCGTGCGGCTCGCCTGCGCCCTGCACCCGAAGCCGTACCGGCCGTCCGAGGTCCTGGCCCGCGCGGGCATTGCGCAGCTCGCCGACCGCAGGGTCGACAAGCTCTCCGGCGGCCAGGCGCAGCGCGTCCGCTTCGCCCTGGCCACCGCAGGTGAGAGCGACCTCATCGTCCTGGACGAGCCCACCACCGGCATGGACGTCACCACCCGCCAGGCCTTCTGGGCCACCATGCGCGAGCAGGCCGGCCAGGGCCGGACCGTCCTCTTCGCCACCCACTACCTCGAAGAGGCCGACGCCGCCGCCGACCGGGTCCTCGTCCTGCACCGCGGCCGGCTCCTCGCCGACGGCACGGCCGCCGAGATCAAGGCCAGGGCGGGCGCCCGCCGCATCTCCTTCGATCTGGAGGGCGCCATCGACCGACCCGCCCTGCGTGCCCTGCCCTTCCTGACCGCGCTCGACGTCTCCGGCCGGACCGTCCGCATCCGGTCCTCCGACGCCGACGCCACCGTCCACGCCCTGTACGGCCTCGGCGTCTACCCCCGCAATCTGGAAGTCGCCGGGCTCGGCCTGGAGCAGGCCTTCGTCGCCCTCACCACCGCCGAGGAGGCGAAGTCCAGGTGAACAGCCTGATCAAGCTGGAACTCACCCGCGCCCTGCGCAACCGCAAGTTCCTGTTCTTCTCGGTGATCTACCCGTCGGTCCTGTTCCTGATCATCGCCGGCAACGCCGACAGCACCGCGCAGGTCCCCGGCACCGGCCTGACCCTCCCGACCTACATGATGGTCTCCATGGCCTCCTTCGGCGCTCTCACGGCCGTCCTCATGGGCAACAGCGAGCGCATCGCCAAGGAGCGCGAGGGCGGCTGGGTACGGCAGCTGCGCCTGACCACGCTGCCGGGCCGCGGCTACGTCCTCGCCAAGACCGCGAGCGCGGCCGTCGTCAGCCTGCCGTCCCTCGTCATCGTCTTCGTGATCGCGGCGGCCGTGAAGGACGTACGCCTGGACGCCTGGCAGTGGCTCGCCCTGACCGGCGCGATCTGGGCCGGCAGCCTCGTCTTCGCCGCGCTCGGCGTCGCCATCGGCTACCTGGCCAGTGGGGACGCCGTCCGCCCGATCACCATGATCACCTACTTCGGCCTGTCGCTGCTGGGCGGCCTGTGGATGCCCACGACGACCTTCCCGGCCTGGCTCCAGGACATCGCGAAGTGGCTGCCCACGCACGCGTACGCTGCCCTGGGGCAGGCCATCGAACAGAGCCGCGCCCCGCACGTCCAGGACGTCGCCGTCCTCGTGGTGTCCTTCGCCCTGTTCGCGGGCGGCGCGGCTTGGCTGTACCGGAAGGACACCTTGAAGGCGTGAGCGGCGTCGGGGTCGGCATCGGGCAGCGCCCGGTGAACCGCAGGCAGCGGATCGTGAAGTCGCTGTGGACCGGCGTCTGGCTGGTCTACCTGAGCGCGCCCGTGAGCGACCTGCTGCACGGCGGGCACGGCACGGGCGTCCGCGTCCTCGGCTGGATCGGCCTGGCCGCGTTCGTCACCTGGTACATGGTGCTGCTCTTCCGCACCGGCCGCGGCGAGCGCAACGCCCTGGTGCTCGGCTCGCTCGGGGTGCTCGCCGCCCAGTCCACGCTGCTCGCGCTCACCCTGGGCCGCGAGTGGCTGGTGCTGTTCGTCTACGTCTCGATCGCGTCCGGGGCGGCCCTGCCCCTGCGCCTGGCCCGCTGGACCATCCCGGCCGCGTGCGCGCTGCTGACCGCCGTCGGGCTCGCGGCCCGGGACGGCCACGCGTACCTGGCCGGCCTCCTCGTCCCGGCGCTGCTCGGCGGCTTCGCGATGACCGGCGTACGCGAACTCGTCCGGACGACCGTCGCGCTGCGCGAGGCCCGCGCCACCGTCGCCCAGCTCGCCGCCAACGAGGAGCGCCTGCGGCTGGCCAGGGACCTGCACGACCTGCTCGGCCACTCGCTCTCCCTGATCACGCTCAAGAGCGAGCTGGCCGGCCGGATGCTGCCCGCCCACCCCGACGAGGCGGCCCGGCAGATCGCCGACATCGAGCAGGTCAGCCGCCAGGCCCTCGTCGACGTGCGCGAGGCCGTCACCGGCTACCGCCGACCCCGCCTGAGCGCCGAACTCGCCGGTGCCCGGGTCGCCCTGGCCGCGGCCGGCGTCCTGCCCGAACTGCCCGCCGACCCCGACCTCGCGGACGTCCCCGAGGAGAGCGAGACCGCCCTCGCCTGGGCGCTGCGCGAGGCGGTCACCAACGTCGTACGGCACAGCGGCGCCCGCCGCTGCACGGTCGAGCTGCTGCACCGCCGGACCCTCGACGGCCCGCTGCTGGAACTCACCGTCGAGGACAACGGCTCGGGCGGCCCGGGCCGCGGCCACGGCAACGGCCTCACGGGCCTCACCGAACGCCTCGCCAAGGCGGGCGGCACCCTGGAGGCGGGCCCGCTCAAGGGCGGTTTCCGCCTGGTCGCCCGCGTGCCCGCGGCCGGTGCGGCGGACGTAGGATCCCCGGCATGAGCCGCACGATCAGGGTCCTGCTGGCCGAGGACCAGTCGATGGTCCGCGAGGCCCTGGCCGCCCTGCTCGGCCTGGATGAGGACATCGAGGTCGTCGCCCAGGTGGCCCGCGGCGACGAGGTCCTGCCGGCGGCCCGCGCACACGCCGTCGACGTGGCCCTCCTGGACATCGAGATGCCCGGCGCGACGGGCATCGAGGCCGCG
Source organism: Streptomyces lomondensis (assembly GCF_014651035.1). Lineage (GTDB taxonomy): Bacteria > Actinomycetota > Actinomycetes > Streptomycetales > Streptomycetaceae > Streptomyces > Streptomyces lomondensis. The sequence goes on along the minus strand of NZ_BMWC01000002.1, from coordinate 158,504 downwards.
GCCCGCCTGCACGCGGAACTCCCGGCCGTGAAGCTGGTCATCCTCACCACCTTCGGCCGCCCCGGCCACCTCCGCAGCGCCATGGAGTCCGGCGCCGACGCCTTCCTGGTCAAGGACGCCCCCGCCGCCCAGCTGGCCGAGGCGATCCGCAAGGTCCTGACCGGCGAACGCGTCATCGACCCGACGCTCGCGGCGGCGGCCCTGGCGGAGGGCGCGAACCCTCTGACGGACCGCGAGCGCGAGGTCCTCCGCGCAGCGGCCGACGGCTCCACCAACGCCGAACTGGCCACCACCCTGCACCTCTCCCAGGGCACGGTCCGGAACTACCTCTCCACGGCGATCCAGAAACTTGCGGTGCGCAACCGAGCGGAGGCGGTCCGGGTGGCACGAGACAAGGGCTGGTTGTAGAGGCTCTTTTGGGGGCGCGGGGCTGTGCCGATATGCGGCTCCGCCGCGTGGGCGCGAACAACCACGACGAACCCGCAGCGCCGGAGAACACGAAGCCCCACGGCGAGAACGCTCAGTTCAACATCGCCCGGGCCGCCAAAGCCTCCCCCCGCACCCGCTCGGCCGCAGCCTCATCCACGACCTCCACCACCTCCGCGTAGGCCTCCAGCTCCAAGGCCCCACCCAGGAAATCCCCCCGCTGCACCAGCAGCCGCGCCCGCTCGTACCGCAACCGAGCCGGATGCGACGGCAGCAGCAACGACAGCTCGACCGCCCACAACGCCACGTCCGACCGCTCGGGCCGGGCCGCCGCCCACGCCCGCACGTTGTTCAGGATCCGCAGCACCACATCCAGCGGATCGGCCGGCCGCAGCATCGCCGCGTCCAGCTGCGCCCCCGTCGCCCCGGCCACCAGCAACTCCGCGTCCGGCCCGCTCAGCACCCGCCCCCCGTCGAACGGGTCCGCCAGCACCTGGCCCTCCTCGGGCCCGAACCCGACCACGAAATGCCCCGGCAGCGCCACGCCGTACACCGGCGCCCCGGCCCGCCGGGCCACCTCCATCCACACCACGGACAACAGGATCGGCAACCCCCTGCGCCGCACCAGCACCTCATGCAACAGCGAGGACTCCAGCCGCCGGTAGTCGGCCGGGGTGCCGTGAAAGCCCATCCGGTCACCGAGCAGCTCCCGCAGGGCGACCGCCCACTCCCGCGGCCCGCCGGGCCGGTACGGCAGCAGCCCGGCCAGCCGGTCCAGCTCGACCTGGGCGGCGTCGATGCCCGCCTCGTCCAGCGCCCCGTCCGCCTCCGCGCCCACCAGCAGGCACAGCGCCGACAGATCGGGCCGCTCGGACCGGGCCTCTTCGGCGAACCGCCGCCGCAGCTCGGCGGAACGCTCCGGGGGCGGTGGATACGGGGGACGCATAGCTGGCTGGTGCCCTCTCACGACGATCGATTACCGGCCGGTGCCGCCGGCGTCCGGCGCCCGGTAGTGGTGGTAGGCGTGGTGCGCGGCGAAGCCCATCCCGGCGTACAGCGCCCGCGCCTCCGCGTTCTCGGCCTCCACCTGGAGCCACGCGGCCGACGCGCCCTCGTCGAGGGCCCGGCGGGCCAGCGCCGCCATCACGGCCGTCCCCAGCCCCTGCCGTCGCAGCTCCGGATCGACCTCGACCGCGGCGAACCCGGCCCACCGCCCGTCGACGACACACCGCCCGATGGCGGCCGGAGGCGCCCCCTCCACGGCACCGGGCACGGTCGCGAACCACACCGACGGCCCACTCCCGAGCACCCGCAGCGCCACCTCGCTCAGGCCCTTGCGCTGATACCGGGCCAGCCACCCCTCGCCGGCCTCCCGGGACAGCACGACCCCCGCCGGGTCGCCCCGGTCGGCCACCGGCGCCAGCGCCCCGACCCACAGCTCGGCCGTCACCTCCGGCACCCAGCCCCGCTCCTCCAGCTCGGCGCAGAGCAGCTCCTGCGTGCCCTCGGCACCGGTCGCGGTCTGCACGTAGGCGGGCAGTCCGCGCTCGCGGTACCACCGCCGGACCACGCCGAGCGCCTCATCCAGGGGCAGGCCCGGGTCGCCCAGCGGCAGCACCGAATTGGCCCGTCGCGTGAACCCGGACGCGGCCCGCAGCTCCCAGTCCCCGAGCCGCTCGCTCTCCACGGGCCGCCAGGCCCGCGCGGCGACCCGGGCCAGTTCGTCGTAGGAGGCGGCCGGGCCACGGCGACGCGCCGGGGCGGCGGGCACCACCTTGCCCGCGACCAGCGCGGATTCCGCTATACGGACGCGCTCGCCGTCCTTCCGTGTGATCAGCAGCACACCCTTGTCCCATGATGTGAGAACACCCACCGTGTCAGTGAACTTCTCACCCGGAGCCGCATGTTCGATCATGGTCCGTACGGAGACCCGTTTGCCCACGTCAGCAGCGGTGATGCGGACCTCGAGTCGCCCGGCGGCAGAGATTTCCACAGGTCAGTTCACCCCTCCTGTTCGGATCATGCCCAGGAACGGAGATACTAGGGGCGGGCATCGACGACGCCGCGCTCCCGCGCGCCAGGCGGCGGAGCCTGAGGAGGCCCGCCAGCGCCCTATCGAGGAGGAACGACAGCGTGACCTACGTCATCGCGCAGCCTTGTGTCGACGTCAAGGACAAGGCGTGCATCGAGGAGTGCCCGGTCGACTGCATCTACGAGGGCTCCAGGTCCTTGTACATCCACCCGGACGAATGCGTCGACTGTGGTGCCTGTGAGCCGGTCTGCCCGGTCGAGGCGATCTTCTACGAGGACGACACTCCGGAGGAGTGGAAGGACTACTACAAGGCGAACGTCGAGTTCTTCGACGAGCTCGGCTCGCCCGGCGGCGCCAGCAAGCTGGGGCTGATCGAGCGCGACCACCCCTTCATCGCCGCGCTGCCGCCGCAGAACCAGTAAGAGCGGCCCGCAGCAGCGCCGCCTCGGTCCCGTACGGCCCGATCAGCCCGCTGATCGCCGTACGGGGCCGAGGCGTTTGCCGTAGCCCGGCTCGTCCGTACCAGAAAGTGAGCCAGCACCCGTGTCCGCAGTCTCCGACCGTCTCCCCACCTTCCCCTGGGACAAGCTGACGCCGTACAAGGCCACGGCCGCCGCCCACCCGGACGGCATCGTCGACCTGTCCGTCGGCACCCCGGTCGACCCGGTCCCCGAGCTGATCCAGAAGGCGCTGGTCGCCGCGGCGGACTCCCCGGGCTATCCGACCGTCTGGGGCACGCCCGAGCTGCGCGACGCGATCACCGGCTGGGTGGAGCGCCGCCTCGGCGCCCGGGACGTCACCCACCGCCACGTTCTGCCGATCGTCGGCTCCAAGGAACTCGTCGCCTGGCTCCCGACCCAGCTGGGCCTCGGCCCCGGCGACCGGGTGGCCTACCCGCGCCTGGCCTACCCGACGTACGAGGTCGGCGCCCGCCTGGCCCGCGCCGACTACGAGGCCTACGACGACCCGACCGAGCTGGACCCGGCCGGCCTGAAGCTCCTCTGGCTGAACTCCCCGTCCAACCCGACGGGCAAGGTCCTGTCGAAGGCGGAACTCACCCGGATCGTCGCGTGGGCCCGCGAGCACGGCATCCTGCTCTTCTCCGACGAGTGCTACCTGGAGCTGGGCTGGGAGGCCGACCCCGTCTCGGTGCTGCACCCGGACGTCAACGGCGGCTCGTACGACGGCATCGTGTCCGTGCACTCCCTCTCCAAGCGCTCGAACCTTGCCGGCTACCGCGCGGCCTTCCTGGCCGGCGACCCGGCGGTGCTCGGCCCGCTCCTGGAGATCCGCAAGCACGGCGGCATGATGACGTCCGCGCCGACCCAGGCGGCGGTGGTCGCGGCCCTCGGCGACGACGAGCACGTGCGCGTCCAGCGCGAGCGCTACGCGTCCCGCCGCGAGCTCCTGCGCGAGGCCCTGCTCGCCCACGGCTTCCGCATCGAGCACAGCGAGGCCAGCCTCTACCTGTGGGCCACCCGGGGCGAGTCCTGCTGGGACACGGTCGCCCACCTGGCGGAGCGCGGCATCCTCGTGGCCCCGGGCGACTTCTACGGCCCCGCGGGCGCCGAGTTCGTCCGCGTGGCGCTGACGGCGACGGACGAGAGGGTGGCGGCTGCCGTACGGCGCCTGTGACGAGCTGCCGCGGTGCCGCGCATGCCGAAGGGGCCCAGGGAAGCTCCCTGGACCCCTTCGGTCGTCCGGACCCGGGTCAGCCGACCGGCAGGCCCTGCACCGGCAGCGAGTCGGCGGACGGCACGCCACCCTTCGTCAGGGAGTCCGTCGGCAGCCCGCCCTGGGCCGAACCGGCCGCGTCACCGACGAGCTGACCGGCGGAACCGGCCGCGTCACCGGCCGCCTTCTGCGCCACGGGGGTGGTCTTCTTGACGGCCTTGCCGCCGGTCTTGCCCGCGGCCGGAACGGCCTTCTTGACGGTCTTGCCGCCGGTGTCACCCGCGGACTTGGTGACGTTCTGGGCCGCGCCGTCGACGGTGTTGCCGACGTTCGCCCCGTCCACGGCGGTCAGCCCGCTGAGGTTCGGGGTGGCCGGCAGCTCGGGGGCCGCGCTGGCGGAGCCGGCCGCACCGACCCCGGCAGCCGCTCCCGCAGCGACGATCAGCGCGGCACGGGCGATCCGGCGGGTCAGGGGGAGGGACATGGTGCTCCTTCGACGGGAGAGAACAGTGAGGTTCGTGAAGTGTCCGTCCGCGTCCAGGAGTTGATCGACTGGCTGTTGATCGCCCCGGCTCGGACGCAGTGACTACCGCTCGAAGCTCGCGAAGGTTGCGGCGCCGCAACGTAAAGAGTTGGTAATGCGTCGCATTATCGGCTGCGGATAAAAACGGGCAAAGAGGCCTCCGCCGGAAAGCCCGCCGAATCCTTCCAGCCCTTTGTTCCCAAGGGTTCTCATGGATGGCCGGGTAGGGGCGCGAAAACCCGCGCCCGCCGCCCCCGGCGCGTCCCTCGGGTAACCCTCAAGAGTGAGCCCCCGCACCCCTGCGCGAGCTAGCCCATCGTGACGATACGGACCGCGTCCGCGCCCCGCTGCGCCCCCGCGGTGCCCTTCACCGGGGCGTCCCGCCACTCGCTGGCGGTGTTCCCGGCGACCCACTCCCGCCCCGCGTACGTGACCCGCGCGATGTGCAGCTCGGAGGCGTTGGCCACGGCCCAGTGCGCCAGCTGCCAGCCGCGCTGCTCCAGGCTCCGCCCGCCGGCCGCACTCGTGTCGGCGGCCACCGGCAGCGTCACGGTCCGGTCGCCGTCCCCGTCCGTGGCGCTCGGGGACGGCGTCGGCGTGGCCGCCGAGGAGGCGCCCACCTGGGCACCGGCCGGCTCCAGCACATCGCGCCCGAAGTCCCGCGCGAGCGCGGCCCGCACCCCGTCCGGGCCTGTCGCCCGGGTCGCGGCCGGGCGGCCCTCGCAGGTCAGCGTGGCCGCGGACTGCCCGGTGAGGGCCGCGGCGAGCAGCGCGGCGTCCGGCTCGTGCTTGGCGTAGGCCTGCGGGAAACCGCTGCGCTGCACGCGCTGCGCGGCGACCGTGAGCGGCAGCCGCGTGTAGCCGGGCACCTTGACCAGATGGTCGTAGAACTCGCCCGCCGCGTACGTCGGGTCCATGATCTCCTTCGGCGTGCCCCAGCCCTGCGAGGGCCGCTGCTGGAACAGGCCGAGGGAGTCCCGGTCGCCGTGGCTGATGTTGCGCAGGCTCGACTCCTGGAGCGCGGTCGCGAGGGCGATGGTCACGGCCCGCTCCGGCAGGCCGCGCGCGGTGCCCACGGCGGTGATCGTCGCCGCGTTCACGGCCTGCTCGGGCGTGAACTCGTACGACGCCCCGTCTCCCTTGCCGGAGACGACGGTGCAGCCCGGCCCGCCTGTGCCCCCGGTGACGTACTGGACGACGAGGTAACCGGCGATCGCGAGCAGGATCACGAACGCGGACCCGCATCGGAAGAGGCGGCCGCGACGCTTGGGAGGAGAGGACGGCTCTGGCACGCCGTACAAGGTACTGGAGAGTACGGAGTGCCATGTGCCGGGTGGGGACAGTGCGCACAGAGGCTGGCGCGTTAGGGTCGACGGCATGGCCGACACCTCGCTTGACCTCACGCTGGACGCCGCGGAGCTCACCGCCCGGCTCGTCGACTTCCGCTCCGAGAGCGGCACCGAGAAGCCGCTCGCGGACGCGATCGAGACCGCGCTGCGCGCGCTGCCCCACCTGACGGTCGAGCGGTTCGGCAACAACGTCGTGGCGCGGACGAACCTGGGCCGTCCGGAGCGGGTGATCCTGGCCGGCCACATCGACACCGTCCCGATCGCCGGCAACGTCCCCTCCCGGCTCGACGAGGACGGCGTCCTGTGGGGCTGCGGCACCTGCGACATGAAGTCCGGCGTCGCCGTGCAGCTGCGCATCGCGGCCACGGTCCCGGCCCCCAACCGCGACCTGACCTTCGTCTTCTACGACAACGAGGAGGTCGCCGCGGAGCTGAACGGCCTCAAGCACGTCTCCGAGGCGCACCCCGAGTGGCTGGAGGGCGACTTCGCGGTGCTGCTGGAACCGTCGGACGGCCAGGTCGAGGGCGGCTGCCAGGGCACGCTGCGGGTGCTGCTGAAGACGAGGGGCGAGCGGGCCCACTCGGCACGCGGCTGGATGGGCTCCAACGCGATCCACGCGGCGGCCCCGATCCTCGCCCGCCTCGCCTCCTACGAGCCGCGCTGGCCGGTCATCGACGGCCTGGAGTACCGCGAGGGCCTGAACGCGGTGGGCATCACCGGGGGAGTGGCCGGCAACGTGATCCCCGACGAGTGCGTCGTCACCGTCAACTTCCGCTACGCGCCCGACCGTACGCCCGAGGAGGCCGTGGCCCACGTCCGTGAGGTCTTCGCGGACTGCGGCGTCGAGGAGTTCGAGGTCGTCGACCACAGCGGCGCGGCGATGCCGGGCCTGTCCCATCCGGCGGCGAAGGCGTTCATCGAGGCGGTGGGCGGCACCCCGATGCCGAAGTACGGCTGGACGGACGTCTCCCGCTTCTCGGCCCTGGGCGTCCCGGCGGTCAACTACGGCCCGGGCAACCCCCACTTGGCGCACAAGCGGGACGAGCGCGTGGAGGTCGCGAAGATCCTCGCGGGCGAGGAGCGGCTGAGGAACTGGCTGACCGCCTGACCGGCCGGGACACCATCGTGTTTACGGCGCTTCATCGCGGACATGCTCACGTCCCTCGTTCGTAACCCGCGTAGATCTACGCTGAGGCGGAACGACAGGCACGACGGAGGGAGCGCACATGGCGACCGGCAACCCCGAGGGGAAGAAGCAGCCGCCGGAGGAACAGCGCCTGGGCCCGGTCCTCCGCAGGCGGGGTCAGGTGCAGGCCAGCACCACCGACCAGCGGCTGCTGGACGCGGGCGGGCCCTCGGACTGGGTCCACACGGACCCCTGGCGCGTGCTGCGCATCCAGTCGGAGTTCATCGAGGGCTTCGGCACGCTCGCGGAGCTCCCCCCGGCGATCAGCGTGTTCGGCTCGGCCCGGACCCCGGCGGACTCCCCCGAGTACGAGGCCGGCGTCCGGCTCGGCCGGGGCCTGGTGGACGCGGGCTTCGCGGTCATCACGGGCGGCGGCCCGGGCGCGATGGAGGCGGCCAACAAGGGCGCCGTCGAGGCGAGCGGCATCTCGGTCGGCCTGGGCATCGAGCTGCCCTTCGAGCAGGGACTGAACCCGTACGTCGACATCGGCCTGAACTTCCGCTACTTCTTCGTGCGGAAGATGATGTTCGTCAAGTACGCCCAGGGCTTCGTCGTCCTGCCCGGCGGCCTCGGCACCCTCGACGAACTCTTCGAGGCCCTCACCCTCGTCCAGACCCAGAAGGTCACCCGCTTCCCCATCGTCCTCTTCGGCACGGAGTACTGGGGCGGCCTGGTGGACTGGCTCCGCGAGACGGTCATCGCCCAGGGCAAGGCGGCGGAGAAGGACCTGCTCCTGTTCCACGTGACGGACGACGTGGACGAGGCGGTGGCACTGGTGTCGAAGGAGGCGGGGCGGTAGGGGCACAGCTCCGGGGGTCCAGGGGGCGGAGCCCCCTGGTACTTCGGCTAGGCCAACCCGCGTCGGGCGACGGACGGCTCCCGATGCCCCGCGATCGCCGAGACCATGTCCAACACCTGCCGCGTCTCGGCGACCTCGTGCACCCGGTACACCTGCGCCCCCAGCCACGCGGACACGGCCGTCGTCGCCAACGTACCGACCACCCGCTCCTTCACGGGCCGGTCCAAGGTCTCCCCGACGAAGTCCTTGTTGGACAACGACACCAGCACCGGCCACCCCGTGGCGACCATCTCGTCCAGCCTCCGCGTCGCCTCCAGACTGTGCCGCGTGTTCTTCCCGAAGTCATGACCAGGGTCGATCATGATCGACTCCCGCGGCACCCCCAGCGACACGGCCCGCTCGGCCAGCCCGACCGTCACCTCGAGAATGTCGGCCATGACATCGCCGTACTCCACCCGATGCGGACGGGTCCGCGGCTCCGCACCGCCCGCGTGCGTACACACCAGCCCCACCCGATACCGCGCGGCCACCTCCGCCAGCCGGGGATCGACTCCGCCCCACGCGTCGTTCAGCAGGTCCGCCCCGGCCTCGCACACGGCCTCCCCGACCTCGGCCCGCCAGGTGTCCACGCTGATGATCACGTCCGGGAACCGCCGCCGCACCTCCGCCACGAACCCGACCGTCCGCCGGGCCTCCTCCGCGGCCGTGACCTCCTCGCCCGGCCCGGCCTTGACCCCGCCGACGTCGATGATCGCGGCCCCCTCGGCCACCGCCTGCTCCACGCGCGCGAGGGCCGGCTCGTCGCGGAAGGTGGCGCCCTGGTCGTAGAAGGAGTCCGGGGTCCGGTTCACGATCGCCATGATCACCGGCTCGTGCGGCCCGAATTCCCGCCTGCCCAGCCTGAGCATCCGCTGTGACCTTTCCTGGTACGTCCCCGTCTTACGCCGCCTGCGACCCTAACTGTCAGACTCGCATGGCACGATCGGAGCCTGACAACATCCGACTCGGAGGACTCCGAAGAGTCCGATCCATCCGACCGTGGGGGCCCCGCGATGGTTATGTTCCTGTTCCTGGTCGTCGCGCTCGCCGTCGTGGTCGCCGCGGTGACCCTCGCCGTGGTGGGCGGCGGCGAGAACGGCCCGCTGCCCGAGGCCGCCCCCGAGCGGCTGCGGGACCCGCTGCCCCCGGACCGCCCGGTCGACCGCGCGGACGTGGAGAGCCTCCGCTTCCCGCTGGCCGCCCGCGGCTACCGCATGGCGGACGTGGACGACGCGCTCAGCCGCCTGGGCGCCGAGCTCGCCGAACGCGACGCCCGCATCGCCGACCTGGAATCGGCCCTGGCGGGCGCGCGGACGGCCTCCGCGCACGGCCCGATGCACACGCCCGGGGAGCACCACGTCTCCATGGACAAGCCCGCCCCGGGGCAGGAGGACCGGCCGTGAGCGGCGCCGCCGTCGCCGGCCCGGACGGCGCGCCGCGCTGCCCCTGGGCCCTGTTCGCCCCGGAGTACGTGGCGTACCACGACGAGGAGTGGGGCCGCGCGGTCCACGGCGACGACGCGCTCTTCGAGCGCCTCAGCCTGGAGGCCTTCCAGTCCGGCCTGTCCTGGATCACGATCCTGCGCCGCCGCCCCGGCTTCCGCGCCGCCTTCGCCGACTTCAAGATCGCCTCGGTGGCCGCCTTCACCGACGAGGACCGCGAGCGTCTCCTGGCCGACGCCGGCATCATCCGCAACCGCGCCAAGATCGACGCGACCCTCGCCAACGCGCGCGTGCTGGCCGACTGGTCCCCGGGCGAACTGGACGCGCTGATCTGGTCCCACGCCCCCGACCCGGCGACGCGCCCGGCCCCCAAGACGCTCTCCGACGTCCCGCCCGTCACCCCCGAGTCGACGGCCCTGTCCAAGGCGTTGAAGAAGCAGGGCCTGCGCTTCGTCGGCCCGACGACGGCATACGCCCTGATGCAGGCGTGTGGCTTGGTGGACGACCACCTGGAAACCTGCGTCGCCAGAAGCGCCCCCTAGGGGGGCGGGGAACTGCGCGAGCAACCACAGCGCACCCGCACCCGCCGACGGCGCTTCCGCCCCGAACTCACCGGCCCAAATACTTCGGCTTCTCCTTGCTCACAAAAGCCTGCACCGCAATCGCGTGATCCTCAGACGCCCCGGCCCGAGTCTGAAGCTCGTCCTCCTTCTCCAGCGCCTCCTCCAAGGAGTGCGTCAACCCGAACGCCACCGACTCCTTCAACGCCGCGTACGCCACCGTCGGCCCCTCGGCCAACGCCCGCGCCACCTTCTCGGCCTCCGCCCGCAGCTCCCCGCCCGGCACCACCCGGTTGGCGATACCCAGCTCGTACGCCTCCTGCGCGCCGATGCTCCGAGGGAAAAGCAGCAGGTCAGCAGCCCGCCCCGGCCCGACAACCCGCGGCAGCGTCCAGGAGATCCCCGAGTCCGCGGTCAGGGCGACCCCCGCGAACGACGTGTTGAACGCCGCCGTGTCCGCCACGATCCGATAGTCCGCGGCGAGCGCGAAACCGAAGCCCGCCCCGGCCGCCACCCCGTTCACCGCGGCCACGACCGGCTTCGCCGCCCCGGCCAGCGCCCGCACGATCGGGTTGTAGTGCTCCCGCACCGTGCTCATGGTCTGCCCCGAACCGGCCTCCCGGTCCGCGGCCAGCAGCCCGATGTGCTCCTTGAGGTCCTGCCCGACGCAGAACGCCCGGTCACCGGCGGCGGTCAGCAGCACCGCCCGCACGGCGGCGTCGTCCGCCGCCGACCGGACCGCCTCCCGCAGGGCGACCTTGGTCTCCACGTTCAGCGCGTTCATCGCCTCGGGGCGGTTCAGCGTGATCGTCGCGAGTCCGTCGCTCACCTCGTAGAGCACGGTGTCGGCCATGGCGTATCCCCTCCGTGTCGCGGATCGGGGACGTACCGGCTGGTACGTCCCGGGTCGTCAGGACAGCATGACGGAGATCGCCGACCGGGGACCGGACCGGACGTGTGACCTGCGTCAAAGAATTCTCGCCCGGATCCGTTCGGCGGAAGTGTGTGCGGTGGCGGAGTATCGCAGTCTCATCCCCGAATTGAGTGGTTTTGCTCGCGTGCGTTGCCCAAGCGATGCCGACTGATGTTGGTCATCGGGTCCTGAGATGCGGGATAATGGCTTGGAAGCAATGTGTTCGATGCCGGTGTCGCGGGTCCTGTCTCAAGGACCGCACGTGTGCCCTTCTTCAGGGCCGTCGGCTTTGACGATGAGCTGGGTTTCAGGAAGGGGAACGAGCATGGCGGCCATGAAGCCGCGGACGGGTGATGGCCCGCTCGAGGTGACCAAGGAGGGGCGGGGCATCGTCATGCGCGTTCCGCTCGAAGGCGGCGGTCGGCTCGTCGTCGAGCTGACCCCGGACGAGGCCGACGCGCTCGGCGACGCCCTCAAGAAGGTCGTCGGCTGACGCGCAAGCGACCATACCCTTTCAGCTGCCCCGGCATCACATGAGGTGCCGGGGCGGCTGTTTTCTCACCGATGACTTTCGCCTGCCCCGGCTTTCGCCCCACTAACGCGCCAGTCGGCTAGCGTTTCACCGCGCACAGCAGCCCGTCGCCCACCGGCAGCAGCGATGGCACCAGCTCCTGGCTCTCGCGCACCGCGCGCAGCAGCTCCCGCAGCCGCAGCACCTCGGTGGGCTGCGGGCCGGAGTCCACCGTCCGGCCGTTGGCGAAGGCGCCCTCGAAGGCGACCAGCCCGCCGGGGCGCAGCAGACGCAACGATTCAGCGAGGTAGTCCATGACCTCCAGCCGATCGCCGTCGCAGAAGACCAGGTCGTAGCCGGCGTCCGCGAGGCGGGGCAGCACGTCCAGGGCGCGCCCGGGGATGAAGCGGGCCCGGTTGCTGGCGAAGCCGGAGGCGCGGAAGGCCTGGCGGGCGAACTGCTGGTGCTCCGGCTCGGGATCCACCGTCGTCAGCACACCGTCGGGCCGCATACCGTGCAGGAGGTGGATCCCGGAGACGCCGCAGCCGGTCCCGATCTCCGCGACGGCCTTCGCGTCGACGGAGGCGGCCAGCAACCGCAGCGCGGCGCCCGTGCCGGGCGACACCGAGCGCAGCCCTGCCTCGCGGGCCCGGTCCCGGGCCCAGTGCAGCGCTTCGTCCTCGGCGACATAGGCGTCGGCGAACGCCCAGCTCGTCTGCCGGTTGGCGGTAATGACCCTCTCCTGTCCCCGTGAATGCCTGGGCGTGACTGTATCCGTTGGGCGCGGGAACCCGCAGATGGGACCGGTCGTTTAAAGGGAGAAGCGAGTGGCAGCGGCCGGGACGGGGGGCAGGCAGTGGATGAGGACGCCGAGCAAGTGCCGACGCAGCAGTACGAGGCGTATCAGCCCAGATCAAATTCTCGTAAAACCGCTTATCCGGTCCTAACGGGCGAGGTGGCTATGGTAGGGGCTCCACTGGACACCACCAGAGCTGACAGGGGAGGTGCGGCTGCGCCTATGGATCGCGGAGGAGTGCTTCGGCGCTTCCTGGGATCGGCGGGCAGGCCGACATCCGTGAACGACACCGCTGCTGACCACCACGCCGCCGGCTTCGCCCAGACCGCGACCTTCACCACCGACGCGGACGGGCAGGCGTGGACTCCGCCCACGTGGGAGGAGATCGTCAGCACGCACAGCGGCCGGGTCTACCGGCTCGCCTACCGCCTGACCGGCAACCAGCACGACGCGGAGGACCTCACGCAGGAGGTCTTCGTCCGAGTCTTCCGCTCCCTGTCGACGTACACGCCGGGCACCTTCGAGGGCTGGCTGCACCGCATCACCACGAACCTGTTCCTGGACATGGTCCGCCGCAAGCAGCGCATCCGCTTCGACGCGCTCGGCGAGGACGCGGCCGAGCGGCTGCCCAGCAAGGAGCCCTCGCCGCAGCAGGTCTTCAACGACGCGCACTTCGACGCGGACGTCCAGCAGGCCCTCGACACCCTCGCCCCCGAGTTCCGCGCCGCGGTCGTCCTGTGCGACATCGAAGGACTGTCGTACGAGGAGATCGCCGCGACCCTCGGCGTCAAGCTCGGCACCGTTCGCTCGCGGATCCACCGGGGCCGCTCCCAGCTGCGCAAGGCCCTCGCGCACCGCTCCCCGGAGGCGCGCGCCGAGCGCCGCTCCTTCGTGCCCCGTGTTCCCGCCCTGGGAGGAGGGGGCGCGAGCGCGTGAGCGGATCACGGCCGAAAGCTTCCGAGGGACACCTCGCAGAGCAGCACCTGGGAGACCGACTCTCCGCCCTGGTGGACGGAGAGCTCGGTCATGACGCGCGTGAGCGCGTGCTGGCGCATGTGGCCACCTGCCCGAAGTGCAAGGCGGAGGTGGACGCCCAGCGCCGGCTGAAGAACGTCTTCGCGGAGGCCGCCCCGCCGCCTCCCTCCGAGAGCTTCCTGGCCCGCCTGCAGGGACTACCCGCGGGCGGCGGCCCGGACGGTGATGCCACACCGCCGGGCGGGGGAGGGCTGCCCGGCGGGCTGTCCGGACGGTTCGGATCGCCCGGGGCCTTCGGGGTGAAGCGCGGCGAGCGGTTCGAGTTCGGGTACGCCCCGTCCCGGCCGCACCTCCCCGTACTGCCGTCCTCCGCCGGGGACGGGCGTCTTCCCGCGGTCGACCGCGGCCTCCCCGCCGACCACCGCGGCCTGCCTCCGGGAAGCCGGGGCTTCCGCATCCACGACGTCGGCCGGCACGAGACGGACAGGTCCTCCTCACGGCTGCGGTTCGCCTTCGTGGCCGCCGGGGCCGTGTCCCTGGCCGCGATCGCGCTGGGCGGCGTCACCACCGGCAGCCCGACCGACAGCGAGGCCCGCGGCGGCTCCGGCACGGGAAGCAACGTGACACCGATGCGCACGCAGGGCACAGGCCCCGCGACGGCACCCGACTCCCAGCGGCGCCGGACCACGGGTCCGCTGCTCGGGCAGGTGCACGGCCAGAGCCTGCTCGGCGACACCCCGGCCGCCCCGACCGAGGTCTCCGCACCGCTGCTGCCCGGAGTGCCGCACCCCGCCGCGCGGCACCAGGTGGTGCACGCGCTGACCGCCCCGGTGATGGCCGGCGCGGCCGTCATGTCCCCGCTGATACGTCCGCTCGAGGCGGCCCCGCCGGCTCCCCTGACCTCGTGGTCGGCGGTCCCCGAGATCACGGCGCCCCTCCTCACCGTGCCCCTCCCGGACACCACCTCGTCCCCCTCACCGCCCTCCTCCTCACGTACGGCCCGCTGACCGGCCTCTGCGCACCGGCCCGCGAACCTGATTGAATCCGGGGGTGGCGCGCGGCCGGAGCACGGCCGGGCGCCGATTCGACGAACTGCGGCCACCGCCGACGAGCCGTGCCGCGGCTGTGCTGTGGGGAGAGCATGAACGAGGGGAAGCCCACGAAAGCGAAGTGGTGGAGCCGTCCACGGCCGCAGGACCCTTCGGGGGAGCCGGAGGGCGCGGGCGGGCCCGTGGGGGCGGAGCCGGGCGCCGACGAGGCTCGGGGGCGCATCACGCCCCCGGCGGCCCCGGTCGACACCGACGGGGACTTCGAACTGGCGCGGCCCGCCGTGCGGCAGCAGGACGACGCGGGCGACTACGAGCTGAGGCGTCCCGAGGCGCCGGCGGCCGATCAGGCGCCCGCCGGGGCTCCCGCCGCGAGCGCCGCGGAGTCCACGGAGGCGGTCTTCACCGCCGCGGAGGCCGGGGGCGGCGTTCCCGTCCAGCCCGCCGTGCCGGTGGAGCCGGTCTCCACCGCCGCGGAGGCCGGGGGCGGCACTCCCGTCCAGCCCGCCGCGCCGGTGGACGCGGTCTCCACCGCCGCGGAGGCCGGGGGCGGCGTTCCCGCCCAGCCCGCCGTGCCGGTCGACACCGCTCCCAAGCCCCTGCACGACCCCGACCCGTACAGCACCCCGCCCTACGGCGAACCCGGCCCCTGGGCGCCCGCGCCGCCGGTCCAGCACCCGGCCGCGACACCGACGCACGGGGTGGCGGTACCGGGCCAGGCGAGCATGCCGGGCTCACCCGTTCCGCCGCCGGTGCCGGCACAGCTCTCCCACGTCCCCGCGGCACCGGAGCAGACGCAGGCGCACAGTGCCCCCGTGCCGGTGCCGCCCGTCCCGGTCCACGCCGACGCCCCGCCTCCGGGACCCGCCCCCGGCCCCTGGCAGCGCTACGACCCCTGGGCCGCTCCCGCGGCACCCGGGCCCGTCGGCCCGCTCCAGCAGAACGGGGCCGCCGTGCCCAGCACGGAGCAGCGCCGCAAGCGGGGCAGGAAGGCGCTGGTGAGCGGGGCCGTGCTGCTCGCGCTCGCGTCCGGGGGCATCGGCGGCGTCGTAGGGACGTACCTGGAGCGGAACGGGGGCGTCGGGACCGTCGAGTTGCCGCAGGCCGGGAAGGAGTCCACCGGGCGGGCCGCCGGCAGTGTCGCCGCGATCGCCGGGCGGGCCCTGCCGAGCGTGGTCACCCTGCATGTGAGCGGCGCCGGTGAGCAGGGCACGGGCACCGGCTTCGTGCTCGACACCCGCGGGCACATCCTCACCAACAACCACGTCGTGCAGCCCGCCGGATCCGGCGGCGAGATCACCGTGACCTTCAACGGCGGGGAGACCGCCCAGGCCGAACTCGTCGGCCGGGACAGCGGCTACGACCTCGCCGTCGTGAAGGTGAAGGGCGTACGCGGCCTCGCCCCCCTGCCCCTCGGCAACTCGGACAACGTGCAGGTCGGCGACCCGGTCGTGGCCATCGGCGCGCCCTTCGACCTGGCCGGCACCGTCACCTCCGGCATCATCAGCGCCAAGGAGCGACCCATCACGGCCGGCGGCCAGAAGGGCGACGGCAGCGACGTGTCGTACGTCGACGCGCTCCAGACCGACGCGCCCATCAACCCCGGCAACTCCGGTGGGCCCCTGCTCGACGCCCGGGCCCGGGTCATCGGCATCAACTCGGCCATCCGCTCGGCGGACAGCGGCTCCCACCTGGACAGCGGCCAGTCGGGCTCGATAGGCCTCGGGTTCGCCATCCCCATCAACCAGGGCAAGCGCGTCGCCGAGGAGCTGATCAACACCGGTAAGGCGACCCACCCGGTGATCGGCATCACCCTGGACATGGACTACAGCGGCGACGGCGCCCGGGTCGCCACCGAGGGCAGCGAGGGCGGTCCGCCGGTCACCGCGGGCGGCCCGGGCGCCGAGGCCGGGATCAAGGCGGGCGACGTCATCACCGAGGTCGACGGCCAGCGCGTCCACTCCGGCGAGGAACTGATCGTCAAGACCCGCGCGCACCGCCCCGGCGACCGGCTGGAGCTGACCCTGGAGCGAGGCGGCAAGGAGCGGACGGTGTCGCTCGTCCTCGGATCCTCCGGCGGGGAATGAGACGTGATGACCCAGACGTACGGGGAGCAACAAGGCAAACAATCGGGAAAGCGCTCCCACTGGCCGCACTCGGAGTTCTCGGGACGGTACCGGTCGGACAGGATCGCCGGGTACCGTGGATCCGGCCCGGACCACGGCAAGACCCGCACCGACCACCGAGGGCCGAGGACCGAGGACATCGCAAGGAGCTTCAGGTGTTCAATGACATAGGACCACTCGAGCTGGTGACGCTCATCGTCCTTGCCGTGCTCGTCTTCGGTCCGGACAAGCTCCCCAAGGTCATCCAGGACGTGACGCGCACGATCCGGAAGATCCGTGAGTTCTCGGAGAGCGCCAAGAACGACATCCGGGAGGAGCTCGGCCCGGAGTTCAAGGACTTCGAGTTCGAGGACCTCAACCCCAAGACGTTCATCCGCAAGCAACTGGACAACGACGACCTGGGGCTCAAGGAGATCCGCAACGGCTTCGACCTGAAGAAGGAGATGGCCGAGGTCACCGACGCCGTCCACAGCCGTGACTCCGAGACGTCGTCCTCCTCGTCCTCCGGCTCCTCCGGCGGCCGGATCGACATGACCAAGAAGCCCGAGACCCCTGACCGGGACGACCGCCCGCCCTTCGACGCGGACGCCACCTGAGCGACACCTCCGGGGGCGTGCGCCCCCGGCGCGCGTGACGCGTCTCATACTCCGGTCGGGCTGTGTACGGCCTGAACCGGGCGCCCGTGCGGCCCACGCGCCGGGCGGTTTCCCTGCTGCTCGCGGCGGTGTGGCTATGCTGCCGAGTTGTTGTGCGGACCGGACGAGTACGCCCGATGGGGGGCGGGCCGCGCCGGTCCGACTAGAGCGAGGAGGCGTCCGGGCACATGGAGACGACGAGTCGGGCAGTCGCGCAGGCGCCGGCCGCGGAGGGCGGACAACAGGTCCCCTCCGCCCGGCGTACGGTCGACGGCTACCTGCGCGCGCCCTTCCCGTGGTACGGCCTCGACGAGGCCTTCACGGGGCCGCGCTGGCTGATGCAGGTCGGGACGACGGCCGATGGAGCCGTGGAGCACGGGTCGATCGGGCATGGTGACGAGCCCACGGTGCGCAACGAGCATGCCGGGGGTGATCAGGAAGCCAAGGAGAAGTTCGCGGTCGTGGTGACCGTGGCGGCGAACCCGTCACGGCGCAGTGCCGACGGGACGGGGCTGCTGGAGGCCACGTCCGTGTCGTCCGCCGCGTGGCTGGCGGGTGTGGGGCTGCTGTCCTTCACCTGGCCCGGGCAGATGGACCACTCGCTGCGGGACGACTGGCTGGAGCAGCAGACGGAGACGGCGTGGGTGCTGGCGGATGACCTCGACGGGCCCGACTGGTCGACGCTGTCGCTTCCCGTGGACGGGGTGCCGACGGCGTTCCACTACCGGGAGTCCGAGTTCGGGTGGGTGCTCGCAGGGTCCACCTCGGCCGGGGTGCATGTCGGGGCGTACGGCAGGGGCATGAGTGCGTATGGGCTCGGCTTCGCCGTGGTCAAGGACATCGCCTCGTACGCGTGAGGTGTGGGGCGCCGGTTGGTTTCGGCGCCCCTTCGCCGTGGGGGTGCTTGTGAGTGGGCGGCTGCGGGTGGTGTGTGGCTGGTCGCGCAGTTCCCCGCGCCCCTTGGGGCGCTGCCCCTGAGGGCGTTTGGATCAGAACTTGTTCCTCGGAGTGATGCCGAGGGACAGGCCCGCCAGGCCCCGCTGTCGGCCGCCCAGCTTTCCGGCGATCGCTCGGAGGGCCGAGCCCGCCGGGGAGTCCGGGTCGGTCAGGACGACCGGCTTGCCGTCGTCGCCGCCCTCGCGGAGGCGGACGTCGATGGGGATGTTGCCGAGGACCGGGACGTTCGTGCCGGTCGTGCGGGTCAGGCCGTCGGCGACCGCCTGGCCGCCGCCCGTGCCGAAGACGTCGACCATCTCGCCGCAGTGCGGGCAGGGCAGGCCGGACATGTTCTCGACCACGCCGACGATCTTCTGGTGGGTCTGGACGGCGATGGAGCCGGCGCGCTCGGCCACCTCGGCGGCGGCCTGCTGCGGGGTCGTCACGACCAGGATCTCGGCGTTCGGGACGAGCTGGGCGACGGAGATCGCGATGTCGCCGGTGCCGGGCGGCAGGTCCAGGAGGAGGACGTCCAGGTCGCCCCAGTACACGTCCGCCAGGAACTGCTGGAGGGCGCGGTGGAGCATCGGGCCGCGCCACACGACCGGGGCGTTGCCCTGAATGAACATGCCGATGGAGATGACCTTCACGCCGTTGGCGGAAGGCGGCATGATCATGTTCTCGACCTGGGTCGGACGGCCGTCGGCGCCGAGCATGCGCGGCACGGAGTGGCCGTAGATGTCGGCGTCCACGACACCGACCTTCAGGCCGTCGGCCGCCATCGCCGCGGCCAGGTTGACCGTCACCGACGACTTGCCGACACCGCCCTTGCCGGAGGCGACCGCGTAGACGCGGGTCAGGCTGCCCGGCTTGGCGAAGGGGACCTCGCGCTCGGTCTGGCCGCCGCGCAGGGCGGTCGCCAGCTCGCGGCGCTGCTCGTCGCTCATCACGTCGAGCGTGACGTCGACGCGGGTCACGCCCTCCACGCGGGAGACCGCCTCGGTCACGCGCTGCGTGATCGTGTCCCGCATCGGGCAGCCCGAGACCGTGAGGTACACGGTGA
Source organism: Streptomyces lomondensis (assembly GCF_014651035.1). Lineage (GTDB taxonomy): Bacteria > Actinomycetota > Actinomycetes > Streptomycetales > Streptomycetaceae > Streptomyces > Streptomyces lomondensis. Next base: position 139,473 of record NZ_BMWC01000002.1, on the reverse strand, counting down.
CCGCGACCGCCCCGTCCGCACCGATCTCCACGGATTTGACCATCCCGAGTTCGGTGATGGGCTTGTGGATCTCGGGGTCGTTCACCGTCGCCAGTGCCTCGCGCACCGCGTCTTCCGTAGCCATAAGGACGATGGTACGGCGCCGTACCGGGGCGTAGGAAAGCCTGTCAGCGGTCGTCTGCGTCACGTCCCCGTGACCGTTCCGCCGGGAATACGACGGGGTCGTGACGGTGGCCGTTCTGCCGTTCCTCCAGTTCCTTGACGACGTCCTGGAGTTCCGAGCGGATCCAGTCGCGGGTGGCGACCTCGCCCAGGCCGATGCGCAGGGCGGCGACCTCGCGGGTCAGGTACTCGGTGTCCGCGATCGACCGCTCGTTCTGCTTGCGGTCCTGCTCCAGGTTGACCCGGTCGCGGTCGTCCTGCCGGTTCTGCGCGAGCAGGATGAGCGGGGCCGCGTACGAGGCCTGCAGGGACAGCGCGAGCGTCAGGAAGATGAACGGGAACTCGTCGAACCGCAGGTGCCGCGGCATCAGGGTGTTCCAGGCGATCCACACGGTGACGACGACCGTCATCCAGACCAGGAACCGCCCGGTGCCGATGAAGCGGGCGATCCGCTCCGACATGCGCCCGAAGGCCTCCGGGTCGTACTCCGGCAGCAGCCGCGGCCGCCGCGGGAGCGGCTGGTCCAGCCGGGTGCGGTGACGGGGCGCTGCCGTGGCCCCGGCCGGCATGCGATCACGCTCAGGCACCATCGGTAGCCACCTCCTCCTCGTCCAGGTGGAACTCCTGCTCCCGCCAGTCCTCCGGGAGCATGTGGTCGAGTACGTCGTCCACGGTCACCGCGCCCAGCAGCGACCCGGCCTCGTCGACCACCGGCGCCGCGACCATGTCGTACGTGGCGAAGAACCCGGCGATGGCGTGCAGGTCCGCCTCCGGGTCGAGCGGTTGCAGGTCGCTGTCCACGATCGAGCTGACCAGGGCGGGTGGTGGCTCCCGCAGCAGGCGCTGGAAGTGGACCGTGCCCAGGTACTTGCCGGTCGGGGTCTCGTCCGGCGGCCGGCAGACGTACACCTGGGCGGCCAGGGCCGGGGAGAGGTCGGGGTTGCGGACGCGGGCGAGGGCGTCGGCGACGGTGGCGTCCGGGCGCAGCACGATCGGCTCGGTGGTCATCAGACCGCCCGCGGTGCGCTCCTCGTACGACATCAGGCGCCGCATGTCGGCCGCGTCGGCGGGCTGCATCAGGCTCAGCAGCCGCTCCTGCTCGTCCGTCGGCAGCTCGCCCAGCAGGTCGGCCGCGTCGTCCGGGTCCATGGCCTCCAGGACGTCGGCGGCGCGCTCCTCCTGCAGCTTGCCGAGGATCTCGATCTGGTCGTCCTCCGGGAGCTCCTCCAGCACGTCGGCCAGCCGGTCGTCGTCCAGGGCGGCGGCGACCTCGGCGCGGCGCTTGGGGGAGAGGTGGTGCAGGACGTTGGCCAGGTCGGCGGGGCGCAACTGCTCGAAGGTGGCGAGCAGGCTCTCGGCGCCCTGCCCCTGCTCCTCCAGCGAGAAGCCCGTGACGGCGGTCCACTCGACGGTCAGCGCCTCGCCCTTGGCGCGCCGGAAGGCACTTCCCTTCCTGCCCTTGCGGACGAAGACGCGGTCGATCTCCCACTCCCGCCGGGCCGGCAGCTGATGCACCGACAGGTCGAGGACGGTGACCTCCTCGCCGGTCTCGGTGAGCGTGACACGCCGGTCCAGCAACTCCCCGAAGACCAGCCGCTCGGTGGGCCGCTGCTCGAAGCGCCGGACGTTGAGCACGCCGGTGGTGATGACCTGGCCGGACTGGATGGCGGTGACCCGGGTCATGGGCAGGAAGATGCGGCGGCGGGTGGCGAGTTCGACGACGAGGCCGAGCAGCCTCGGCGGCTTCTGGCCGACCCGCAGCATGACGACCAGATCGCGCACCCGCCCCACCTGGTCGCCGGCGGGGTCGAAGACGGCGACACCGGAGAGGTGCGATACGAAGATCCGGGGGGCGCCCGCTGCCATGGCCGCGGCTCCTTTTCGTGCGGGGTCTTTCCTGGTGCCTGTGTTTTCCGAATTGCCCGCTCGGGTGGGCTTCAGGCTAGCCCGTCCCGATCGGGGGTGCGTCGGCGGCCGGTCCGGACGGACTGGCTCCGACCTGCCCGCATGTCCCCGGTACCCTGCGGTACGCCGTTCAGGTCTCCCGTCAGAGAGGCAGCCCCACCTGTGACTCCGATTCGCCAGGGCCGTAGCCGCAGTGCCGCACGCGCGAGCGCGATGTGCGCCCTGCTCGTGACGGGAACGGTGCTCGCGGGCTGCGCGGAGGATCCGAACGAGGGCACGAACGGCGTGGGCCGGCTGCCCGCCGAGAAGATCCAGAGCAGGACCCGGGCGGCGGCCGAGTCCGCCGGGGCGGTCCGCGTGCACGGCAGCGTCGTCAGCGGCGGGCGGACGTACGCGCTCGACATGCGGCTGAAGGCCGACGGCGGCACCGGGTCGGTCACCACGCAGGGGGCGACCTTCCGGCTGCTGCGCGTCGGGGAGCAGCTCTTCGTCAAGGCCGACGCCGAGTTCTGGAGTCACGGCAGCGGCCAGGGCGAGGACGGCAAGGGGGACGCGGCGGCGGCCTCCAAGCTCGGCGGCAAGTTCGTGAAGGTGCCGCAGGGCGACCCTTCGTACAAGAAGTTCAGCGGTTTCACGGACAAGGCGGTCCTCCTCGACGGTCTGCTGACCCTGCACGGCGCACTCGCGACGGACGGCCACGACGAGCAGGCGGGCGTCCGCACCATCCGCGTCACCGGCGACAAGGGCTCCGGCGGCACCCTGGAGGTCTCCCTCGAAGGCAAGCCGTATCCGCTGCGCCTGGAGCGGGCCGGTGGGGCGGGCACCCTCACGTTCTCCGCATGGGGGCAGGACTTCGCCCTCAAGGAGCCGGAGAAGAGCGAGACGGTGGACTACGGCAAGCAGCTGCCGACGTCCTAGGCGGTCACTTCCGTTTGCGCTTTTTCAGCAGCAGGCGGGGCAGACCCGCCGGGATCGGCCGGCGCGTGATCGCCGGGGTCGGTAGCGGCGGCTCGGACAGCGAGCCGTCGGGCAGCGGGGCCGTCGCCCCGGTCGGCTCCAGGCGCAGCACCCGGCACTCGCGGGCCCAGCGGTCGGTCATGGCCTCGCCGTCGGGCGCGTTCAGCCGCTTGCCCTTCAGCTCGGCGACCGCCGCGTCCCAGGCCTCGGAGCCCGGCGCGAGCTGCGTGACCCGCGCCGTCCAGGAGACCAGCCGGCCGCCCTTGTCCTTGCTGCGGACCGTCACCCGGGCCTCGGCCCCGTCGGCGAGCCCGGGCAGCGGCTGCTCGCCCGGCCCGTCGCCGACCAGGCACGCGGCACCCTCGTGCCACACGTGCCACAGCGCACGCGCCGGGCCGTCGGGACCCTGGACCCAGACGAGGCCGGACTTCTTCGTGGCCTCCTCGACGAGGGCCTGGCCGAGCAGCTCGCTTGTCATGGGCACCAGCCTATCCGCGCTGCTCACAGCCAGCCGTTCCGCTTCAGCGTGCGGTGGATGCCCACGCAGATGGCCACCGTGAAGCCCATGATCGCCGGATAGCCGTACCGCCAGTGCAGCTCCGGCATGTGGTCGAAGTTCATGCCGTACACCCCGCACACCATCGTCGGTACGGCGATGATCGCGGCCCATGAGGTGATCTTCCGCATGTCCTCGTTCTGCGCCACGGACGCCTGCGCGAGGTTGGCCTGGAGGATGGAGTTGAGCAGCTCGTCGAAGCCGAGGACCTGCTCCTGGACGCGGGCCAGGTGGTCGGCGACGTCCCGGAAGTACTTCTGGATGTCCGGGTCGATCAGCCGCATCGGCCGCTCGCTCAGCAGCTGCATGGGCCGCAGCAGCGGCGACACGGCCCGCTTGAACTCCAGCACCTCGCGCTTGAGTTGGTAGATCCGGCCGGCGTCCGTGCCGCGCGGCGCGCCCTTGCGCCCCGGGGAGAACACCTCGGTCTCGACCTCGTCGATGTCGTCCTGCACGGCGTCGGCGACCGCGATGTAGCCGTCGACGACGTGGTCCGCGATGGCGTGCAGTACGGCCGAGGGGCCCTTGGACAGCAGCTCCGGGTCGTCCTGGAGGCGGTGCCTGAGGGCCCGCAGGGAGCCCTGCCCGCCGTGCCGGACAGTGATGAAGAAGTCCCGTCCGGTGAAGCACATGACCTCGCCGGACTCGACGACCTCGCTGTTGGCGTCGAGCTGGTCGTGCTCCACGTAGTGGATGGTCTTGAAGACCGTGAAGAGGGAGTCGTCGTAGCGCTCCAGCTTGGGCCGCTGGTGGGCCTGGACGGCGTCCTCCACGGCCAGCGGATGCAGCCCGAACTCACTGGCGATGCCGGAGAATTCGGCCTCCGTCGGCTCGTGCAGGCCGATCCACACGAAGCCGCCGTCGCGGCGCACCAGGCGCACCGCCTCGTGCGGGGTCAGCGGGGTCTCGGTCTCGATGCGGCGGCCGTCGCGGTAGACGGCGCAGTCGACGACGGCGGAGGCCGTCGCCGGGCTGCGGGTGGCGTCGTACGTCCCGCCGTCCTTGCGCAGCGACACGCGGGACGGGCGGACGACGGCGCGCAGGTCGCGGATCATCGACATGGCGGGCTCCTTCGCGACAGGCAACGAAAGGCGCCGGACCCGACAGGTGGAACTACCCGGAATGGGGACGTTGGGACCGATGATGTTTGGCACGTCCACAAAGCGGGGAGCACCGCACCGTCGCGGTGGCGAGTCTCGTTACTGATTCAGCTACTGAGGCAGATCAGGCAAAGCGAAACGAAGCGCTCTTCCGCGTGAAGCGAGTGCGAGAGGTGGCGACCAGCCAGAGCCAGAACAGCTACGTCAGCGGCGGGAAGAGCGTGGTGCTACTGCACGGTCGACTTCGGTCCATTGCAGTCCCACCTCCTCCGGCCGGTCCCTCGTAAGGGAGTTCCTTCGGCGTCGGGGCTTGATCGCGACGCTTCTGCGTGCTGCCCCGAACCACCGGGCAAGAGTATCAGTCGCCCGACGTGTCAAGGCGCTTGTTTGCCCGCTACTGACGAGTTCTATGCTCGCCGCATGGCAGATGTTCTTCCTCTGGTCGAAGCCCGGTTGCGTACCGCGCTGGGCGAACCGGACGCGCGCGCGGCCGTCACCTTCCTGGGCACGGACCGCATCGAGGTGCTCCGCTTCCAGGAGGGCGACATCGTCCGCTACGCCACGCTCGGCATGTCCGCGCACCCCATGACGGACCCCACGGCGGTGGTCGCCGACCCGGTCGAGGGCCCGCGCGCCGAGCTGGTCCTCTCCGTGCGTTCCGGGCTCGCCGACACCGACAAGGTGCTCCGGCCGCTCGCCGTGCTGGCCGCGTCTCCGCAGGTGGAGGGGTTGGTCGTGGCGCCCGGCGCCTCCCTGGACGTCGGTGAGCCGCTGTGGCCCGGCGCCCCCTTCACCTCGGTCCTGGTCGCGGAGCCGGGCGGCCTGGTCGAGGACCTGGAGCTCGACGAGCCCCTCGACCCCGTACGGTTCCTGCCGCTGCTGCCGATGACGCCGAACGAGGCCGCCTGGAAGCGGGTGCACGGCGCGCAGGCGCTTCAGGAGAGGTGGCTGAACCAGGGGGCGGACCTCCGGGATCCGTCCCGGAAGTCCGTCCCGCTGGAGTGAGGAAGCTCACCAACCCCTCGCCGGAAAGCGTCAGTTGGCGTAGACGGCGACACTGTCCTCGGTCGCGTGCCGCGTCTCCAGCTCCTCCGCTTCGTGAGTGAGCGCCTTCCGTCGTACGACGACCACGAGCGCGCCCGCCACGGCTGTGACGGCCGCCACCACGAACGGGAGGTGGACGTCGGTCCACTCCTCGATCTTCGGCGCGAAGTAGGGGGCGGCGGCAGCGGCGAACCAGCGCACGAAGTTGTAGCCCGCGCCCGCCACCGGCCGGGGCGCGTCCGAGACGCCGAGAGCCAGCTCGGTGTAGACGGTGTAGTTCACGCCGATGAAGGCGCCCGTCGGGGCGCCACGATCACCGAGAAGACGGCGAGCAGCACGCCCCAGGCGAAGAACACCGCCCCCGACCGGTACGGGCTCATGTTCAGCACGAACGGCGTGAAGGCCGGCACGGTGAAGAACGTGTAGTTGTAGAAGAACGCCGAGATCGCCGCGGAGGCGAGGCCGCCGTGGCCGAGGGCCTTGAGCGGGGCCAGCAGCGAGGTCTTGCGGGCCGGCCTGGGCTGCTCCTTCAGGAACGCCGCGATGCACAGGAAGCCGACGGCCATCAGGAACGCCGTACCGAAGAACGGGTAGCGCCAGCCGGCGTCGCCGAGCAGGGCGCCCAGCAGCGGGCCGCACGCCATGCCGAGGCCGAGGGCCGACTCGTACAGCAGGATCACCGCCGCGCTGCCGCCGGCCGCCGCGCCGACGATGACCGCGAGGGCGGTGGAGACGAAGAGCACGTTGCCGAGGCCCCAGCCCGTCCGGAACCCGACCAGTTCGCCGACCGATCCCGACGTGCCGGAGAGTCCGGCGAAGACGACCACGAACGCCAGGCCCGGCAGCAGGGTCTTCCGGCCGCCGATCCGGCTGGAGACGAAGCCGGTCACCAGCATCGCGACGGCGGTGATGAGGAAGTACGAGGTGAAGAGCAGGGAGACCTGGCCGGCCGTGGCGTCGAGGCCCCGGGCGATGGACGGCAGGATCGGGTCGACGAGTCCGATGCCCGCAATCTGCATCTAGTGTGCTTGGTGAAGGGTTCCGTCCGGATGGGTGATCGTCCTTGACGCGGCGGGGCGGGGGTAGGACCGTGGGGCCCTATGAGGGGCGAACCCAGTTGCCCGAAGTGCGGTGGCCGGGTCAGGGCTCCCGGCCTCTTCTCCGACTCGTGGCAGTGCGATGTGCACGGCACCGTCCATCCGGTGCAGCCCGTGATACCGCCCAGCGTCGACGCCCTCAACGTCGTGGTGCACCGCACGCAGGTGCCGGTGTGGATGCCGTGGCCGCTGCCGGTGGGCTGGCTGTTCACGGGGGTGGCCTGTGCGGGGGACGACCGTACCGGCGGTCGCGCCACGGCCGTGGCCTGCACGGGGCCCGGGCCGCTCGGCGGGATGGGTGAGCTGATCCTGGTCGCCGAGGAGCTGGGGGTCGGCCTCGGGGCGCGGTACGCGGGGATGGAGGGTCCTGATCCCGGGCCGTACATGGACGTGGACAAGCCGGCGCAGGCGAAGGTGCTGGCCGCGGGGCGGCCCACGCCGCTGTGGCATGTGGGCGGGGCGCCGGCCGACCGGGCCGTCTTCGCCGGCGAGGCTCTGGGGATGTGGCTGTGGGCCGTGGTGTGGCCCGAGCAGTCCGGGCTGCTGATGTATGACGAGCTGGTGCTCACGGATCTGCGGGACGCGGGGGCGGAGGTCGAGCTGGTGCCTTGTGGCGCGCTGTCGCCGCGCTTGCTCGGGCCGTAGGGGCGGGGTTTGCCGGGGGCGGCTGCGGGTTGTCTGTGGCTGGGCGCGCAGTTCCCCGCGCCCCTTTGGGGGCGTTGATGTAGGGGGTGTTTCTCGGGTTCGGGTGTGACAGGGGCCTGAAAAGTACGGTTATCCTTGAGCAGCCCTGTTCGTGTCGTGTCTGGAGTCCGTGTCGTGCGTATCGATCTGCACACCCACTCCACCGCTTCCGACGGCACGGACACCCCGGCCGAGCTGGTGCGCAAGGCTGCCGCGGCCGGGCTGGACGTCGTCGCGCTCACCGATCACGACACCACCCGCGGACACGCCGAGGCGGTCGCCGCGCTGCCCGAGCGGCTGACGCTGGTCACCGGGGCCGAGCTGTCCTGCCGGATCGACGGCGTCAGCATGCACATGCTGGCCTACCTGTTCGATGCCGAGGAGCCGGCGCTGCTCGCCGAGCGGGAGCTGGTCCGGGACGACCGGGTGCCCCGGGCCCAGGGCATGGTCGCCAAGCTTCGCGAGCTGGGCGTGCCGGTGACCTGGGAGCAGGTGCTGCGGATCGCCGGTGACGGGTCCGTCGGGCGTCCGCACGTGGCGACCGCGCTCGTCGAGCTGGGTGTGGTGCCGACCGTGAGCGACGCCTTCACCCAGGACTGGCTGGCCGACGGCGGCCGGGCCTTCGTGGAGAAGCACGAGACCGACCCCTTCGAGGCCATCCGGCTGATCAAGGGCGCGGGCGGGGTCGCGGTGTTCGCGCATCCCGGGGCGAGCAAGCGGGGGCGTACGGTGCCGGAGGCCGCGATCGCCGAGATGGCCGCGGCCGGGCTGGACGGCATCGAGGTCGACCACATGGACCACGACGCGGATACGCGGGCGCGGCTGCGGGGGCTGGCGAAGGAGCTGGGGCTTCTGGTGACCGGGTCCTCGGACTACCACGGCAGCCGGAAGACGTGCGTGCTCGGGGAGTACACGACGGATCCCGAGGTGTACGGGGAGATCACGCGGCGGGCCTTCGGGGCGTTTCCGGTGCCGGGGGCCGGCGGAGCGGCCTGAGGTTTCTCTCCCGTAGGTCCGTTCATCGGCACAGCGGTAGCGCTGCCGACTCATACCCGCAAGGCCATCACGCTCATGTTCGACCTCGCCGTTTTCGGCTCCCTGTTCCTGACCCTCTTCGTCATCATGGATCCGCCGGGGATCACCCCGATCTTCCTCGCGCTCACCGCCGGCCGGCCCGGCAAGGTGCAGAAGCGGATGGCCTTCCAGGCCGTCTGTGTCGCCGGGGGTGTGATCACCGTGTTCGGGCTCCTGGGGCACCAGATCCTCAACTACCTGCACGTCTCCGTGCCCGCGCTGATGATCGCGGGCGGGCTGCTGCTTCTGCTGATCGCGCTCGACCTGCTCACCGGGAAGACCGACGAGCCGAAGCAGACCAAGGACGTCAACGTCGCTCTCGTGCCGCTGGGCATGCCGCTGCTGGCGGGGCCCGGTGCGATCGTGTCGGTCATCCTCGCCGTGCAGAAGGCCCACACCGTCGCCACGCAGGTGTCGGTGTGGACGGCGATCCTCGCCATCCACGTCGTGCTGTGGCTGGTGATGCGCTACTCGCTGGTGATCATCCGGATCATCAAGGACGGCGGCGTGGTGCTGGTGACACGGCTCGCGGGCATGATGCTCTCCGCGATCGCCGTGCAGCAGATCATCAACGGCGTCACCCAGGTGATCCAGGGGAGCTGAGCGGGCCTGTCAGGCCCGGCCGGTGAGGACCGAGCCGATCTCGCCGGCCGCCCCCGGGTGGGCGAGGTACTCGTCGATGTCGTGCGCGCGGTCGCGGCCGTTGGCGACGGCCAGCTGGGTGAGCTTCCCCCACCGCTCGTCCGACAGCGGGCAGCCGATGGCCACCGCGTCGGTGGGGCACCAGACGTTGACCCAGTCCCGCACCCGGGGCGGCCGGTGCGGGCCGTGGGCGAGGAGCCGTCCGTTGACGCCGTCCATCCCGAGCGGACTGCCCGCTGTCACCAGCAGGACGGGTTCGAGCCCGTCGGGGAGCCGGGTCAGCAGGTCCATGCCCACGACCGTGCCCAGGCTGTGCGTGACCAGCACCAGTTCGCCGTCGGCGGGCATCGTCTCCAGGACGCTGTCCAGCACCGCCTGCCGCACGGCACCGTCGCCGAGGTACAGGTCGACGTCCCGCAGGAACGTGGCGATGGTCCACTCGTCCAGGTCGGACCTGGCGGCGAGCCAGCTCAGCGGCCGGTGCAGGGCCCCGACCAGCCCCGCCCCGAAGCCCTCCGTGGCCGCCGGGCCGTCCTGCGGCATGCCGGCCCGGGCAGCCGCCTCGTAGAGCAGCTGCTCGTAGGAGCCCGAGGGTGATTCCGCGGCGAACGCCTCGGCGGCGACGGCGGCGCTCAGCTGGTCGAGGCCGATGGCCTCGGCCGTGCTCTCCCTGCCGCCGACGAGGTCGTGCAGTCTCGTGCCGTAGAACGGGAACCACACGTCCTCCGGGTCGAGCGGGGGCAGCGCCGCGAGGGTGAGTCCGCGGTTCAGGCCGGCCGTCCAGTTCCGGCGGAGGTCGACCGGCTCCTTGCTCTGCTGGTCCCTGCCGTGCAGGAAGACCAGATGCCGCCGGCCGCCGAAGGCGGTGCCGCGGGCCGGGAGTCCGGCCTTGGGGCCGACCGTCCGGGACTCGCTCGCGGCCGTCACAGGGCCCTGCGGGGCCGGGACGCCGGGCAGCGTTGTCGTCGTCCGCTCCGGTGGTGTCGTCCGCTCCGGTGGTGTTCCGGGGCCCGCCGGGGAGGGGAGCACCGGCGCGGTGCCCATGCTCTGGTCCAGGCCGGAGTCCGGGCCCATCTCGGCCAGCAGGGCGCGCCGCCCGGGGTCGAGGTCCAGCCGGGCCAGGTGCTTGAGGACCGAGCTGATGCGGACGCCCTCGTTGGCGACCCAGTCGATCGCGTCGTCGCCGTCGCCCCGCTTCCAGGGCCGGCCGTCCTTGCGCAGGACGCGTCCCTGGGCGTCCTTCTTCGGCACGCCGCTGTGGTGCAGGGCCACGACCTCCCACTGGTCGTTGAAGACGGGGGAGCCCGAGTTCCCGGGTTCCGTGTCGGTCGTGTAGTGGACGAAGTCGTCGAGCCGCACCAGCACCGCGTTGTCGCGCAGGGCGATCTCCTTCAAACGCCCCTGCGGGTGGCCGATGATGTTCACCTTCTCGCCCAGCACCAGCTTGCCGAGCTGGACGCTCAGCCGGTTCCAGCCGAAGATCTCGCCCGGCGGACGGCCGTCCAGGACGGGCGCGACCGCCACGAGGGCGAAGTCGAGCCGTCTGTCCGCGGCGAAGAAGGACCCGGGGTCCAGCTCCACCCGGACGACGGTGTCGGGGAGGTTGTCGGCCGTGATCTGGGCGTTGAACTCCGCGAAGCAGTGGCGCGCGAAACCCTCGTCGGGCAGGACGTGGTGGTTGGTCATCATCAGCCGCGGCGACACCAGGAAGCCGGTGCCGTGCGGCAGCTCGCGGCCGTCGCGGCGCAGGGTGATCCGGGCGACCGTGGCCCCGGCCCTGACCCCGCGGGGCAGGAAGCTCCAGGCCTGAAGCTCGTTGGACAGGTTGATGATGCGTTCGTTGGCGTCGGGCAGGTCCATCGCCTCGCCGTGGAGGTCCGCCACCACCGCCGAGGGCGAGAGCCCGCCCCGGTCGAGGATCCGGTCGGCGCGCACCGCGAGCGCCTCCGGGTCGTCCGGGAACCGCACGCCGGCCGCCAGCCGGCCCTCGACCCGCTCGCGCTCCTCGGTGGATTCCTCGTACCGCCGCGCGGCCTCGGCGGCGGCCTGCTCGTGCAACTCCCCGTTCGACCGGCCCGTCACCGACATGCGGTCCACCGTCCCGTTCTCGCTCCGACTGCGCCTCTTCCGCCAGTACGCCCCCGACCAGGCCGGTCCGCAACAGCGGAGCCCCCGCACGGCCGATGCCGGGCGGGGGCTCCGAGGTGTGTGTGGGAGAGCCGCGCGTTATGAGGCCGTGGTCTCGGCCGGGCGGATCCACAGGCGCTGCCCGATGGCGGCGGCCTGCTGAACGATGCGGTTGACGGAGGCGGCGTCCACGACGGTCGTGTCCACAGGCGTGCCGTCGACATCGTCGAGTCGCATGATTTCGAAGCGCAAGGGCTTCTCCCTTCGTCTGGTCATCCTCCTGAGGAGAACTACTTGGTGGTCGGCCCACCAGGCTGCGGTGCGCGGTGTGCCATATGAGTCAACAGGGATGCATGCCTCAAACATTCCCTACGCTAAGGAAATTTTTCGAACGGCTAATTACCGAGCCGTAAGACTGTCGTAACGGGACCGACCGGGACCAGTTGTGTTCGCAGCGTGACCGCCAGGACAATGGAGGCGATGAACGACGACCTCGCGGCCCTCAGTGCCCGCATCGACCGCACCAACGAGCTGCTCCAGCGCATGCTCGCCGAGGTGGCGAAGACGCCCTCCACCCACGCGATCTTCGTCGATGCCGGGTACCTGTACGCGGCCGCGGGACGCCTCGTCGCCGGTACGGAGGACCGCCGCGCGTTCGACCTGGACGCCGAGGGCCTGATCGACGCCCTCATCGACCGGGCGCGCACGATCTTCGCGGACAGCAGGCTGCTGCGGGTCTACTGGTACGACGGCGCCCGCCGCCGCATCCACACGGCGGAGCAGCAGACCATCGCGGAGCTGCCGGACGTGAAGGTGCGGCTGGGCAACCTCAACGCCAACAACCAGCAGAAGGGCGTCGACTCCCTCATCCGTTCCGACCTGGAGTCCCTCGCCCGCCACCGCGCCATCAGCGACGCGGCCCTGCTCGGCGGCGACGAGGACCTGGTGTCGGCGGTGGAGGCCGCCCAGGGTTACGGCGCCCGGGTCCACCTCTGGGGCATCGAGGCGCCGGAGGGCCGCAACCAGGCGGAGCCCCTCCTGTGGGAGGTCGACAGCCAGCGCACCTTCGACCTCGACTTCTTCAAGCCGTACGTCTCCCGCCGCACGGCCCCCGCCTACGAGAGCGCGGCGGGCCGGCCCGCCCGTGAGGACGTGCGGTTCGTGGGCGCGCAGATCGCGGCGAAATGGCTCGCGGCCCGCGGCCGGGACACGCTCGTCGAGCTGCTGCCCGGCCACCCCTACCTGCCCGGCTCGGTGGACCAGGACCTGCTGGTGGAGGCGGAGAACCTGCTCCAGTACTCCCTCCGGGGCCACGCCGACCTGCGGCGTGCGCTGCGCGACGGCTTCTGGGAGCACCTGCGGACGCTGTACTAGCCCTTCCTGACGCTGTCCCAGAAGTCGGCGAGGGCCCGGGCTGTCGGCAGGGGACGGTCGGCGTTGGGGGAGTGCTCGGCTCCCGTGACGACCGTGCGGTGCGCGGACAGCCGTACGGCCATGTCGTCGAGGAGCGCCACCGGCCAGGTGTCGTCGTGCGCGCCCGACAGGACGTGCAACGGCAGGAGTACGGCGGCGAGTTCGGCGACGCGGTCCGGCTCCGTGCACAACTGGCGTCCGGTCGCGAGGAGCTGGGCGCGGCTGTTGCCCAGCCAGCGGCGGCGCAACTGCTCCTGGTCGCCGATGCCGCGGGCGGGTCCGCCGACCTCCTCCGGCGGTCCCATGGCCTGGATGGCCTCCCACACCTCCGCCATCGACAGCACGGCGAGCGCGTCCCGCAGCAGCTTCACGCGCTGCTGCTGCGAGACGGAGATCTCCCCCGGGCCGGACGAGATCAGGGTGAGGGAGAGGAACGGGGAGGGATCCAGCAGCACGGCGGCCCGGGCGATCTGCCCCCCGAGCGAGTGCCCGACGAGGTGCACCGGAGCGCCGAGCGCCGCGGCCTGCGCGAGCACGTCCCGGGCCAGTTCCCGCTGGGCGTAGGCGGATTCGTCGTCCCGGGGCCCGTCCGACTCGTGCTGCCCCCGGCCGTCCACCGCGACGACCCGGTACCCACGCGCTACCAGCGGCTCGTGCAGCAGGCTGAAGTCCTCCTTGCTGCCGGTGAATCCGGGCAGCAGCAGGGCGACGCCCCTGACCTCCGCGCCCGCCCCCGGCGACGAGTCGACGACGGCGAACTCACCGCGGGAGGTGCGCAGGTGGTATGCGCGGGCGCCCGGGGGCGGGGTGAAGGTGGCGTGCCTGGTCACGGGGTGAGGGTAGCGGGTCGGGGGTTCCGGGAGTCGGCGGTCGCCCCGGGAACGCCGACGGCCCGGCCCCACGCGGGTGGGACCGGGCCGTCGGGTGGAGCGTCAGCTCTCCGCGGACTCCGCAGTGGCCGTGGCCTTGCGGGTGCGGCGGCGGGGCTGGGCCTCAGCCGCGTCCTGTGAGCCCTCGGCGGAGGCGGCGGCCGTCTTGGACGCCGTGGTCTTCCGCGTTCGGCGCGGCTTGGCCTCAGCTGTCTCGGCGGCCTCCGGTTCCTGGCCGGCCTGCGCCGGGATAGCGACGGGCTCGGCGGCCTTGCGGGTGCGGCGGGCCTTCGGCTTGGCCTCCGCGCCCTCGGCCGTGTCGACGGCGGCTTCGGCCGCTGCGGCGGTCTTCCGCGTCCGGCGGGGCTTGGCCTCGGCGGCCTCGCCGTCCGGAGCGGCGGCAGCCGCCTTGCGCGTCCGGCGCGGCTTGGCCTCGGCCGTGTCGGCACTCGCCTCGGCCTTGGCCGTGGCCTTGCGGGCACGCCGCGGCGCGGCCTCGGCGGCCTCCGGCTCCTGAGCCGTCTGGGCCGGGATCCCGGCGGCGACGGCCTCGGGCTCGGCGGCCTTGCGGGTGCGGCGGGCCTTGGGCTTGGCCTCCGCGCCCTCGGCCGAGTCGACGGCGTCCTCCGCCGTGGCCGCGGCCTTGCGCGTGCGGCGCGGCTTCGCCTCCGCGGCTTCGGGAGCCTCGGTGGTGACGGCGGTCGCGGCGGCCTTGCGGGTACGGCGGCGCGGCGCGGCCTCGGTGGCCTCCGCCGTGTCGACGGCGTCCTCGGCCTTGACCGTGGCCTTGCGCGTCCGACGGGGCTTGGCCTCGGCGGCCTCGGCGGTGTCGACCGCGTCCTCCGCCGCTGCGGCCGTCTTGCGCGTGCGGCGCGGCGCGGCCTCCGTGGCCTCCACCGGGGCGGCGGGGGCCTCGGCCTGCGCGGCCGTCTTGCGCGTGCGCCGCGGTTTCGTCTCCGTCGGCTCCGGGGCGGACTCGGTGATGCCCTCGGCCGTGTCGAGCGCCGACTCGGCCGGCGATGCCGCCACGGCCTTGCGGGTACGGCGGCGCGGCTGGGTGGCGGGAGCCTCGGGCTCCGCGGTCACCGTTGCCTCCGCGGCGGTCGGGGCATCGGCAGTGGTCGCGGGCTCCGTGGCCGACGGCGTCAGCGCGGCCTCGGTCTCCACCGCCTGCGTCTCCACCGGCGTCTCCGACCGGCGCGTACGGCGCCGGCGCGGCTTGGCCGCCTCGGGCGCATCCGTGCTCGTGCCCTCCGCCGTCGCGACGGCGTGCTCCGCCGGCGCGGACGCGGCCGACTCGACGGCCGTGGCCGGCGCCGACTCGGCCGGGGCACCGCCGCGCGTGCGGCGACGGCGACGCGGGGTGCGCGGAGCCGTGACGGCCTCCGCCTCGGCGGTGCCGCCGGCGGCCGTGGCCTCCGGCGCGGTGGTGCCGGCGGTCTCCGGCGCCCCGTCCAGCGGTGCCCCGTCCAGCGGTGCCCCGTTGCGCGTACGGCGGCGGCGCCGCGGCGTACGCTCGCGGTCGGCCGAACGGGACTCGTCCCGGTCGCCGCGGCCACTGCGGCCGCCACGCCCGCGCGGCCCGCGGCCGCCCGGCTCGCCCAGGTCCTCCAGCTCCTCCGCGTCCAGCCCGGCGCGCTTGCGCTCCGAGCGCGGCAGGACGCCCTTGGTGCCCTCGGGGATGCCGAGGTCGGAGAAGAGGTGCGGGGACGTGGAGTACGTCTCCGGCGGGTCGTTGAAGCCCAGGTCCAGCGCCTTGTTGATCAGCTGCCAGCGCGGGATGTCGTCCCAGTCGACGAGCGTGATCGCGATGCCCTTGGCGCCCGCGCGGCCCGTACGGCCGATGCGGTGCAGGTACGTCTTCTCCTCTTCCGGCGACTGGTAGTTGATGACGTGGGTCACACCCTCGACGTCGATACCGCGGGCGGCGACGTCGGTGCAGACGAGCACGTCCACCTTGCCGTTGCGGAAGGCGCGCAGCGCCTGCTCGCGGGCGCCCTGGCCGAGGTCGCCGTGGACCGCGCCGGAGGCGAAGCCGCGCTGCTTGAGCTGGTCGGCGAGGTCGGCCGCGGTGCGCTTGGTGCGGCAGAAGACCATGGCCAGTCCCCGGCCCTCGGCCTGGAGGATCCGCGCGACCATCTCGGGCTTGTCCATGTTGTGCGCGCGGTAGATGTACTGCTTGGTGTTCGCGACCGTCTTGCCGGCGTCGTCCGGCGCCGTGGCGCTGATGTGCGTGGGCTGCGACATGTAGCGGCGGGCCAGTCCGATGACCGCGCCCGGCATGGTCGCCGAGAACAGCATCGTCTGACGCCGGACCGGCAGCATGTTGATGATCTTCTCGACGTCGGGCAGGAAGCCCAGGTCGAGCATCTCGTCGGCCTCGTCGAGGACCAGGCACCTGACGTGCTTCAGGTTCAGTTTCTTCTGCCCGGCGAGGTCGAGCAGCCGGCCCGGGGTGCCGACGACCACGTCGACGCCCTTCTTGAGGGCCTCGACCTGGGGCTCGTAGGCCCGGCCGCCGTAGATCGCGAGGACGCGCACATTGCGCACCTTGCCCGCGGTCAGCAGGTCGTTGGTGACCTGCGTGCACAGCTCGCGCGTGGGGACGACGACGAGTGCCTGCGGGGCGTCGGTGAGGTCCTCGGGCTTGGCGCGTCCGGCCTCGACGTCGGCGGGGACGGTGACGCGCTCGAGGAGCGGGAGGCCGAAGCCCAGCGTCTTGCCGGTGCCGGTCTTGGCCTGGCCGATGACGTCCGAGCCCGAAAGGGCCACGGGGAGCGTCATCTCCTGGATGGGGAAGGCGGTGATGATGCCGACGGCCTCCAGGGCCTCGGCGGTCTCGGGAAGGATCCCGAGCTCTCGGAACGTCGTAGTCAGGGTGCTGCCTCTTCTGTGTGGGCGGCGCGAGGCGAGCGCGGGGGTCTTGTCGGACCGTGCCGGGGACGTCGGCTGCCTACGGGCGGGCCGAAGAGCACGGGACCGCGCCGACGCTCTAGCGCTCATGCCGCTGAGGGTGTCCCCTCCGGGACTCGTACGCGGAGTGCCGTACGCCGGGGAGGGCTGTCGGGTCGGAGCCGATCGGGCCTCCGACCGGGCATCCTCATACGTGCGGCCTGTCGAGGTACGTCGACGTACCAGCAGGCGCATTACCACCATACCCCGGAATCCCGCACATGCGATGGCCGATTTGGTCACGTAGTCGTCGTCACAGTGATTGACCAGGGCCTTACGCCTCCCGGCGGGCGGGCTATTGTGCGCTTCATGACGAGCTCTGACAAGCCTGAGAACGCCTCGGACACCGACGTCGCCGCCGAACCCACCTCAGTCGCCGCCCGGGACTGGGCGACGGCCTCCGCCGACCCGCAGTACCGCGCCGCCGTCGTGGACCTGCTCGGCGCGCTCGCGTACGGGGAGCTGGCGGCGTTCGAGCGGCTCGCGGAGGACGCCAAGCTGGCGCCGACGCTGGAGGACAAGGCGGAGCTGGCGAAGATGGCGTCGGCCGAGTTCCACCACTTCGAGAGGCTGCGCGACCGGCTCGCCGAGATCGGGGAGGAGCCGACCCTGGCGATGGAGCCGTTCGTCGCCGCGTACGACGGGTTCCACAAGCAGACGGCCCCCTCGGACTGGCTGGAAGGACTCGTCAAGGCCTACGTCGGCGACTCCATCGCCAGCGACTTCTACCGAGAGGTCGCCGCCCGGCTGGACTCCGACACCCGCTCCCTGGTGCTGGCCGTGCTCGACGACACCGGGCACGGCGGCTTCGCCGTGGAGAAGGTGCGCGCCGCGATCGACGCGGACCCCCGGGTGGGCGGACGGCTCGCCCTGTGGGCCCGGCGGCTGATGGGCGAGGCCCTGTCGCAGTCCCAGCGGGTCGTCGCCGACCGGGACGCGCTGTCGACGATGCTCGTCGGCGGCGTCGCGGACGGCTTCGACCTCGCCGAGGTCGGCAAGATGTTCTCCCGGATCACCGAGGCGCACACCAAGCGGATGGCTGCGCTGGGCCTGGCTGCCTAGGGGCTGTCGTTTGGATCACGCCGCAGACGCGGGGTCTGGCACGCGCATCTGCCGCGTTGTCGTCGGTTGCCGACGCTCCGCGTCGACGCCCTCCTCCGCCTTGCAGCTGCACGCACCAGACCCCGCTCACCGGCGCTGAAAAGTACCGTCACTTCCCTGCGCCCTGATCCAAACGACAGCCCCTAGCGCTCTGGACGGGGTGGTTCCGGCTGAGTCGCGGCTGCGGGCCGTAGCTGGCTGGGCGCGCGGTTCCCCGCGCCCCTGGCGGCTTCGGCTACGCCGTCGCCGATCGTCGGCGCAGGCGCCGCGCGGGGCGCAGCAGCAGCGACAGCGAGGCCACGGAGACGATCACCGCGCCGAGCAGGACCAGCAGCAGGTGCCCGGCGTCCAGCGCGCTGTGCATGACGAAGGCCCCGAACAGGGCGCCCGCGACACCCGTCGACAGGACCAGCGGCCGGGCCGGGAGCCGGTGCGACAGGCGATGCGTGGCCGCCCACGCCAGAGCGAGGCCGAGGATCGCGGAGCTCAGCGCTTCCAGGAGCATGTCGGGGGTCCCTCCCACATGGCCGGCCTGCCCAAATCGGTCGTAGCCCGTCTTACCCCTGACCTGCGGAATCCAATCCACCTCCGGGGGCGACTCGTGCTCCATCCGTGGCAAAACCCCTGTGCCGCACGGGGAGGAGAACGCGAACGGGGCGGGTCGGCCGACAGCCGCCCCGCCCCGCTCCACGCATGCGCCTACAGCGCGCCGAAGCCCACCTTGCGCGGGGCCGGCTCACCGATCTCGACGTAGGCGAGACGGTCTGCCGGGACCAGGACCTTGCGGCCGTGCTCGTCCACGAGGGTCAGCAGCGGCGACTTCCCGGCCAGCGCCTCGGACACCGCCCGCTCGACCTCCTCGGCACTCTGACCGCTCTCCAGAACGATCTCGCGGGGCGCGTGCTGCACGCCGATCTTGACCTCCACGGCTATGTCCCTCCGACGGTCAGTGATTGCGCGACCTTCCGCGCCGTACGCAGCACACATTAGCCCGGTGAGGGGACGTACAGGCTCCGCCCGAGAACGCCACGAGCGAACAACGGGCGGGAACAACGCGCCCGTCAGTGGTGCTGCTGGTCCGTCCCGTGCAGCGGGAAGCCCGCGATGCCGCGCCACGCCAGTGAGGTGAGCAGCTGCACCGCCTGGTCGCGGGGCACGCTGCGGTCGCTGTGCAGCCAGGACCGCGCCACCACCTGGGCGAGGCCGCCCAGGCCCGAGGCGAGCAGCATCGACTCCGCGCGCGACAGGCCGGTGTCCTCGGCGATGACGTCGCAGATCGCCTCGGCGCACTCGTTGGTGACCTTGTCGACGCGCTCGCGCACGGCGGGCTCGTTCGTCAGGTCCGACTCGAAGACCAGGCGGAAGGCGCCGCCGTCGTCCTCGACGTAGGCGAAGTAGGCGTCCATCGTCGCCCGGACGCGCTGCTTGTTGTCGGTCGTCGACGCAAGCGCGTTCCGCACGGCCTGGATGAGTGACTCGCAGTGCTGGTCCAGCAGCGCGAGATAGAGGTCGAGCTTGCCCGGGAAGTGCTGGTAGAGCACCGGCTTGCTCACGCCGGCGCGCTCGGCGATGTCGTCCATCGCGGCCGCGTGGTAGCCCTGGGCCACGAAGACCTCCTGGGCCGCGCCCAGGAGCTGGTTGCGTCGGGCACGGCGCGGCAGGCGTGTGCCCCGCGGGCGAACCGCCTCTGTCTGCTCGATGGCTGTCACGCCGCCTCCCATATTCGTCCACGTGCGGATCTGGCCGCGTCGCCATCGTACTTTTCGGTAACCGTGGTGTGCGCGGTGAGAGCGCAGAATTTCACGGACCGGACGGTTATGAAAGCGGTTGAGAAGGTTTCAAACAGGGTCAGAGCGGGCAAGATACGGCCTCTTTCCTGCTCGATGGTGCTCTCCGTCGCCCGCCGGCGACGTGCGTCACCGGTAGTCGTCCTCGTCGAGCGAGACGATCCGGGTCTGCTCCACCAGGTCGGCCTCGTTGGCGCGGTCCGGGTCGACGCCGGTCAGCGGGTCGTCGCGGTTCGGCGCGATGTCCGCGTGCTGCTCGGCCGCGTCGACCTCGGGGGCCTCGACGTCGTACTCCTGCGCCTCCGGCACGTCCTCGTCCTCGAACGTCTCCGGGTCGGTGGGGTCTACAGCCATGCTGGGCTCCCTTCCTACGAACGTCCCTGGGAATACAGGGGTCACACGCGGGTGCCCTCTGTACGAGCCTAGGAGACACCCGTTCCGGACGCTATGCGATCCGCGTCCGGAACGTGACGCAGTGCGCATCCCGTCGACTGCTTCCCATGGTGCTTCTCATGTGCCTTTCTCATCCGCCCTTCTCATCTGCCCCTCCCGTATGGCCGATTCCTGTGACGCCGAACACATGAGCCACTACGTGATCGTCTCGTAACATTGCCGCATGTCTTCGACCGAGCTGCCGTTCGTGCCGCCCGCCAATGTGCTGCCGAAGGTGGGGGCCGTCAGGGTCGCCGAGGGCGAGCGGCTCAGGTCGGTCGAGCTGCCCGGGGTCACGCTCACGGTGCGGTCGAGACCACCCGCGCGCGAGGGGCTGCCTCCCGCGTTGTACGTCCACGGGCTCGGGGGCTCCTCGCAGAACTGGTCGGCGCTGATGCAGCTGCTGGAGGACGCCGTCGACAGCGAGGCCGTCGACCTGCCGGGCTTCGGCGACTCCCCGCCCCCGGACGACGGCGACTACTCCGTCACGGGGCACGCGCGCGCGGTCATCCGTTACCTCGACGCGACCGGGCGCGGCCCCGTGCACCTGTTCGGGAACTCGCTCGGCGGCGCCATCACCACCCGTGTCGCCGCGGTCCGGCCCGATCTGGTCCGTACGCTCACGCTTGTGTCGCCTGCCCTGCCGGAGATCCGAGTGCAGCGCTCCGCCGTGCCGACGGGGCTGCTCGCCGTGCCCGGGGTCGCGCCGCTCTTCACGCGCCTCACCCGGGAGTGGACCGCGGAGCAGCGCGTCCGTGGCGTGATGGCGCTGTGCTACGGGGACCCGGGGCGGGTCACGCCGGAAGGATTCCGCAACGCGGTGCAGGAGATGGAGCGGCGGCTGAAGCTGCCCTACTTCTGGGACGCGATGGCGCGCTCCGCGCGCGGGATCGTCAACGCGTACACCCTGGGCGGCCAGCACGGACTGTGGCGCCAGGCCGAGCGCGTCCTCGCGCCGACCCTCCTCGTCTACGGCGGCCGGGACCAGCTCGTCGGCTTCCGCATGGCCCAGAAGGCGGCCCGGGCGTTCCGCGACTCGCGGTTGGTGACATTGCCGGACGCGGGGCACGTGGCCATGATGGAGTACCCGGAGACGGTTGCTCTGGCGTTTCGTGAACTCCTCGAGGATTTTGGCGAGTTGGGCACGCAGCGCGCGCGGCGTGCCCGGGGCGGAACGGGCCCGGGCGAGTCGGGCGCGGGCCGGCCGGATGCCGAGGACGAGGGCGACTCCGGTGCGGTTTCCGGTGCGGTTTCCGGTGCGGTGGACGGGCGCAAGTCGGTTGCCGCGGGTACGGTCGCCTCGGGTGCGCGCGAGCCGGGCGCCCGCAGGGACGACGCCGTCGACGGAGAAAGCACCGACGAGAGCATGGGGGGCTGAGGCGCGACGTGGGACGCCACAGCCGCCGCGGGCCCGTCGCCAAGGGCGACACCGCGGACACAACCGCAGTACGGGACGGCCGGTCCGGGCCGGCGCAGGGACCCCGGCCGGGCCAGGGCCAGGCGCCGGACACCAGCCGCGGCGGTCGGCCGGTGCCGCCTCGCCCGGAGACGGGTCGGGGAGACCGGCCGGTGCCGCTTCGCCCGGACGCGGGTCGGGGAGACCGGCCTGCGCCGGGAGACCGGTCTACGCCGCCCGGCGTCGGGCAGGGCGGCTGGCCGCCGCCGGGTGCGGGTCCCCGCCGCATGCCGGGGCCACGGCCGGCACCGGCCTCCGGGACGCCGCCGCACGGAATGCCGCGTCTGCCCGAGGGTTGGATTCCGGACGGCACGCCCGCGCATGGCGTGCCGCGTGTTGCCGACGGGACGCCGCCGGGCGGTGTTCCGCGGCTGCCCGACGGGACTCCCGCGCAGGGGGTTCCGCGGTGGCCGGACGGGACGCCCGCCCATGGGGTGCCACGCTTCTCGGACGGGACGCCGGCGCGCGGGGTGCCGCGTATTGCCGACGGGACGCCGCCGCGTGGTGTTCCGCGGCTGCCGGACGGGACTCCCGGGCACGGCGTTCCTCGGCTGCCGGACGGGACTCCCGCGCAGGGCGTTCCGAGGTTGCCCGACGGCACGCCCGGGCACGGCTTCCCGCAGGCCCGTGGAGGCCATCCCGAGCAGCGGGAAGCCGGGGGCGGCTGGGGTGAGTTGAGGGGGAACGGCGGGGGCGGTGCTCCGATACCGCGGCAGCGACGGGCCTCTGTGCCCGGGCCGCGGCAGGAGTATCTCGACGCCTTCGAAGAGGAGGACGACGTCTTCGCCCCCCGTACGCCCGCCTCCGCGCACGCGGCGGACGCCTACGCCTCCGTCACGGACTGGAGTGCCGGCACCCCGGCAGACCCGCGCTTCGCCGACCACGACGACGCGGCGCCCACCGGCGCGCCCGCGCCGGGCAAGGGCGCCAAGAGCCGTACCTTCACCGGCATCGCGGCCGCCGCCGTCACCACGGTGCTGGCCGTCGTCGTCGCGGGCCAGGTCGCCGACGACCCCGCCGGTGCCGACGTGCAGTCGCAGTCCGCCACCGACCAGGCCCGCGATGTCCGCGACTCCGCGTCCCGCGCGGCCGGCCGGGTGCCGCCCGCCCCGGCGCCCGGCGTGACGCCGCTGACGTACGACGAGAAGATGGCCCGGAGGTACCCGCTCGGCGCCGCGCTCAAGGGCTCGGGGAAGTTCGACGCCGTGCCCGGCATCGCCAAGGCGCCGGGCGCGGGGCAGAAGTTCACCTACCGCGTGGACGTGGAGCAGGGACTCGGTCTCGACGGCGGGCTCTTCGCCGACGCCGTGCAGAAGACGCTCAACGACCAGCGCAGCTGGGCCCACAACGGCGCGCGTACGTTCGAGCGCATCTACTCCGGCAGGCCCGACTTCGTCATCACGCTCGCCAGCCCCGGCACGACCGCCGACTGGTGCGCCAAGTCCGGCCTTGACACCACCGTGGACAACGTCTCCTGCGACTCGGCCGCGACCGAGCGCGTGATGATCAACGCCTACCGGTGGGCCCAGGGCTCGGAGACGTACGGCGACGAGATCCACGCCTACCGGCAGATGCTGATCAATCATGAGGTCGGACACCGCCTCGGCTACGGCCACGTCACCTGCGACAAGGACGGCGACCTCGCCCCGGTCATGCAGCAGCAGACCAAGTTCCTCGACCACGACGGCATCCGCTGCCGCGCCAACCCCTGGCCGCATCCCAAGAGCTGACCGGCATCCCGGGGGGCCGGCCCACGTCACGGGCCGCCGGGAGCCGCTGCCACATATGACGATCCGTGTCCGGCTGATCTCCTAGCGCGACGGAACGCGGTCCGCAGGGGAAAGTTACGACCGTTCACCCCTTTTGGTGGTGCGACGGACAACCGTCCGTCGCACCACCGCCTTGTCCGCATACGTTCTTCCCGCTGCGAGCCGCCGGGCAACGGCGGCTCCCCATACGGGAGATCGGGGGTGCACTCGTGCGCATCGGACTACTTACGGAGGGTGGCTATCCGTATGTGAGCGGTGACGCCAGGCTCTGGTGCGACCGGCTGGTGCGCGGGCTCGGACAGCACGAGTTCGACGTCTACGCACTCAGCCGCAGCCAACGCCAGGAGGACGAGGGCTGGATCCCGCTGCCGCCGAACGTCCGCAGGGTGCGCACCGCGCCCCTCTGGCCGGCCGAGGACGACGACGTGGTGCTGGGCCGCCGGGCACGCCGGCGCTTCACCGAGTGCTTCGGGGAACTGGCGGCCGTGCTGTGCGGGGCGTCCGGGGGTCCGTCGGCATCCGGGAGCGGGCCGGTCTCCGGGGGCGGGCCGGTCTCCGGGGGCGGGCCGGTCTCCGGAGGGACGTCGATCCCTGAGGCGGACCGTTTCGCCAACGCTCTGTACGGACTCGCCGAACTCGCCCGCGAGGAGGGCGGCCTGTCCGGAGCACTCCGTTCCGAGGCCGCCGTACGCACACTGGAACGCGCCTGTCGTGCGCCCGGCGCCCAACGCGCGGCACGCGAGGCGCGCGTACCCGATCTGCTCACCGTGGCCGCGTACCTGGAACGCGCCCTGCGCCCCCTCTCCCTCGACTGGTACGAGGACAACGGCCTCGGTGCGGTCGACCTCTGCCACGCCGCGTCCGGCGGCCCGGCCGTCCTGCCGGGCCTGCTGGCCCGCCATTTCACCGGCGTGCCCCTGCTGGTGACCGAGTACGGCGTGCGCCTGCGCACGCACTACCTCACCGCTCCCGAGGCCCCACCCGCCGTACGGTCCCTGCTGGCCGCCTTCCACGGCAGGCTCGCGGCCGAGGCCTACGCACGGGCCGAGACCGTCACCGCCGGCAACACGCACGCCCGCCGCTGGCAGGAGCGCTGCGGTGCCGACCGGGAGAAGCTCCGCACGGTCTACCCCGGCATGGACGCCCGGCCCTTCGCGGAGGTCGGCGAGTCCCCGGAGTGCGCGGACCCGGACACCCTCGTCTGGGTCGGCCGCGTCGAGCCCGCCAAGGACCTGGTCTCGCTGCTGCACGCCTTCGCGGAGGTCCGCAAGCGGCAGCCGAGGACGCGCCTGCGCATCGTCGGCGCCCCCGCCGGCGCCGAGGGCGCCGCCTACCTCGGCCATTGCAGGACACTGGCCGCCCAGCTCTTCCCCGACGAGGCCGACGGCCCGCACACCGCCGGCGACAACCCGGTGTCCTTCGAGGAGATCGGCGGGCCGGACCTCCCGGCCGCCGCCGACGCCTACGCCTCGGGCGCCGTGACCGTCCTGTCCAGCGTCGTCGAAGGCTTCCCGATCAGCCTCGTCGAAGCCATGCTCTGCGGGCGCGCGACGGTGTCGACCGACGTCGGCGCCGTGGTGGAGGTGATCGGCGGTACGGGCCTCGTCGTACCGCCGCGCAACCCGCGGGCCCTCGCCGAGGCGTGCGTGACGCTGCTGCGCGACCCCGAGCGCCGCGAGCGCCTGGGGGCCGCCGCTCGCGCCCGTGCCCTCGAACTGTTCACGGTCGAGCAGAACATCGAGGCATTTCACGGCATTTACCTGGAGATCGTCTCGCGCACGCCGATCCGCCGTGTCGTCCTCGACGAAGCGGGAGAACCGCTGCCCTTCGCCTATCCGGCCGAGGCCCACGTCCCGGTCCGCTGGGCCGACCCGGCGACCCGCCTCGTCGCCCGCGGTGGCCCCGGCTGGGCGACGGACGGCCCCGTACGAGCCGCCACTCCCGTCCCCGCCCCGGAGGGAGCACGATGAACGACCTGGGCGAACGGGACCGGCCGGGAACCCCGACCAGCCCCGGGGCATGGGACGCCCGCTCGGAGCGAACCCTGAACACCGCGAGCACGACCTCTCCCGCCCCGGAGACAGCAACGGACAGCGAGCAGCCCGCGAAACCGGAGACGGCCACCAGCAGCGAGCCGCCCGCGGAAACGGTCACTGGCCGGACACCGTCCACTCGGGAGACGGGCACCGACCGCAAGGCCGCCGCCCCGCGCCGCGGCGCCGCCGACCCCGTGAAGGCGCTGATGCATCGTCACCGGGAGCTGTGCGAACGCGCGGTCGACCCCCTGGAGATCGCGGCGGGGCTGGAAGCACACGGCATCACCGACCGGACCGCCGCCCGCTTCCGCCACCGGGACGTCTTCTCCCTCGCGGAGGAGATGTACGCACGGGCCTCGCGAGACGGGGACGGACCCCCGCCCGCCGCACCCGCCGCCCCCCGGGCATGCGCCGACTGGGCCCTCCTGACCCTCCTGCCGGGCGCGCTGTGCGCCGCCGCCGTGGCGGCCGTGCACCTCACCCACGGCCGGTCGCGTCTGTTCGCGGCCGCCGCCGGCGCCCTCGCCGTCGCCCTGGCCCTCCACGCGGCCCTGCGCCGGGGACCCCTGAGCGCGGCCGACCGCACCACCCCCGGCAGAACCACCACGTGGACCGCCTGGCTCATCGGCTACTCCCTCCTGGGCAACGGACTGCTCGACAGCGCCGTCGCCGGGGGCCCCGACGGCCTGCCCACCGGCACGGCCGACGGCCCCTGGCCCCTGACCGCCGCCCCCGTCCTGGCCCTCGCCCTGGCCTGCGCGCCCGCGGCCTGGATCGCCCACCTCTTCACCGGGCGCGCCCGCCGCAGACTCGCCGCGAGCCGCGGCCTGGACGACTTCGCCGCCGCCGTACGACCGCTCCTGCTCGGCGCCTTCGCCCTGTTCCTGGGCACCCTGGCGGCCCTGCTCGTCCTCTGCACAGCGGCCCTCGACGAGCCCGCGGCCTACGCGGAGGCCCTCACCCTGGGCGCCCTCCTCTTCCTGGCCCGCCTCCTCACCACCCACGGTTTCAGCTACGCCCCGGCCGTGGTCCTCACCGCGACGGCCACCGTCCAGGCGGCCGCCCTCGCCACGGTCTTCGCCGCCCGCCTCCCCGGCTGCGGCCTCCTGGCCACGCCCGTCGACATCCTCGTCACGACCTGGGGCGCCGGCAGCGTCCCCACGCTCGCCTGCGGTGCCGCGGCCCTGGCCCTCCTGATCCACGCGACCCGCAAGCTGACCCGGGCCTCGGCCCACGCACCGCCGGAGCCCGCACGGTGACCGCCGCGGGCACCGGCCCCACCGGCGCCCGCCGCACCCGTCACACCCCTCCCTTCCGCCCTCAAGGAGAACCCGCATGACCACCCACCCAGGAGCCCCGGCCACGACGGGAGCCGCGCGATGAGAGTCCTGCTGATCGGAGCCAACGGCTACATCGGGCGCTTCGTCGCCGACCGTCTGCTCGCCGACCCGGCCGTGCAGCTCACCGCGCTCGGCCGCGGCGACGACGCCGACGTCCGCTTCGACCTCGCCTCCGGCAGCCCCGGCGCCCTCACCCGCTTCCTCGACGCGGTCCACCCCGGTGTCGTCGTCAACTGCGCCGGAGCCACCCGCGGCGGCGCCCGCGAGCTCACCCGGCACAACACCGTCGCCGTGGCCACCGTCTGCGAGGCCCTGCGCCGCAGCGGCTGCGGCGCCCGTCTCGTGCAGATCGGGTGCAGCGCGGAGTACGGCCCGAGCCAGCCCGGCTCCTCCACGGCGGAGGACGCCGTGCCCCGGCCCGGCGGACCGTACGGCGTCAGCAAACTCGCCGCCACCGAACTGGTCCTCGGCTCCGGCCTGGACGCCGTCGTCCTGCGGGTCTTCTCCCCGGCCGGACCCGGCACCCCCGCCGGCTCCCCGCTGGGCCGTCTCGCCGAGGCCATGCGCCGTGCCATGCAGTCCGGCGACGGCGAGCTGAAACTCGGCGGCCTCGGCGCGCAGCGCGACTTCGTCGACGTCCGCGACGTGGCGCGCGCCGTGCACGCCGCCTCGCTCTCCGCCGCGCAGGGTGTCATCAACATCGGCTCCGGCCGCGCCGTGCGGCTGCGCGACGCCGCAGCGGTCCTCGCCCGCGTGGCCGGATACGGCGGCGCCCTCCACGAGCTCGACGGCCCGCCCGGCGCCCTGCGCCCGGCCATCGGCCACCCCCGCCCCGACCCGGACCACGCGCCCCCGGTCGCGTACCCGTACCCGGACGGCTGCGGCAGCTGGCAGCAGGCCGATGTGCGCACCGCGCGCGACCGGCTCGGCTGGCGCCCCCGGATCGGCCTCGAGGAGTCCCTCGCGGACATCTGGATGGAGGCGGCATGCCGCATCTGACCAGCACGCGTCCCCGCACCTCCAGCACGGAGCTCCGCCCCGGCGTCGGCGTCCCCGGCTACGCGCACCCCCTCCTCGCCCTCACCGAGTGGGGCGAACTGACCCGTCCCGGCACCCCGCTGCACTGGGTCGTCCTCAACGTGGCGGACGGTCCCGGCGCCCGTCCCGACCCGCACTGCCTGGACGCGGCCGGCCGGCTGCGCAACGCGGACGTCCGCGTCCTCGGCCGGCTCGACACCCGGTACGGTTCCCGGGCCTTCGGCGAACTGGTCTCGGACGCCCACCGGTTCGTCGACTGGTACCAGGTCGACGGCTTCCTGCTGGACCGCTGCCCGGCGGACCACGCCGGGCTGCCCGAGGTCCGCCGCACGGTCGCCACGCTCCGCGTGATCCGTGACGACGCCCACATCGTCCTCGGCCACGGCATCCACCCGAACCCCGGCTACGCCGAGCTCGCCGACCAGCTGGTCACCTTCTCCGGCCCCTGGAGCGACTACCGCTGGTCGCAGGCGGCCGAGTGGACCGCCGGCCACCCGCCGGAGCGCTTCTGCCACTTCGTCCACGGCCTGCCCCGCCCCCACCTGGACGAGGCTCTGCGCATCGCCCGCCGGCAGGGCGCCGCGACGATCTGGTTCACCGACCGCACGGACCGCGGCGGCCGCACCGACCCCTGGGGGTCCCTGCCCGGCTACTGGGACGCATTCGTCTCGCGTATCGGAACAGGTGTCTCGGAATGAAAAAGCGCGTGGCACTGTTACGGGGAGAACAACCGTAGTGATTGACCGACCAACGGAGTCCCCGTGTCGTTGCCACCCCTGGTCGAGCCAGCTTCCGAGCTCACCGTAGACGAGGTTCGCAGGTACTCCCGCCACCTGATCATCCCCGACGTCGGGATGGACGGGCAGAAGCGGCTGAAGAACGCCAAGGTGCTGTGTGTGGGCGCCGGCGGCCTGGGCTCGCCGGCGCTGATGTACCTGGCCGCCGCGGGCGTCGGCACCCTCGGCATCGTGGAGTTCGACGAGGTCGACGAGTCGAACCTCCAGCGTCAGATCATCCACAGCCAGTCCGACATCGGCCGCTCCAAGGCCGAGTCCGCCCGCGACAGCGTCAAGGGCATCAACCCGTACGTGAACGTGATCCTTCACGAAGAGCGGCTCGAGGCCGACAACGTGATGGACATCTTCAGCCAGTACGACCTGATCGTCGACGGCACGGACAACTTCGCGACCCGCTACCTGGTCAACGACGCCTGCGTGCTGCTGAACAAGCCGTACGTGTGGGGCTCGATCTACCGCTTCGACGGGCAGGCCTCCGTCTTCTGGTCCGAGCACGGTCCCTGCTACCGCTGCCTGTACCCGGAGCCCCCGCCCCCCGGCATG
The DNA here is from genome assembly GCF_014651035.1 of Streptomyces lomondensis. Taxonomy (GTDB): domain Bacteria; phylum Actinomycetota; class Actinomycetes; order Streptomycetales; family Streptomycetaceae; genus Streptomyces; species Streptomyces lomondensis. Next base: position 110,592 of record NZ_BMWC01000002.1, on the reverse strand, counting down.
GTCCCCTCCTGCGCCGAGGGCGGCGTCCTGGGCGTGCTGTGCGCGTCCATCGGATCCATCCAGGTCAACGAGGCCATCAAGCTCCTCGCCGGCATCGGCGAGCCGCTGGTCGGCCGGCTGATGATCTACGACGCCCTGGAGATGCAGTACCGCCAGGTCAAGGTCCGCAAGGACCCGAACTGCGCGGTCTGCGGCGAGAACCCGACCGTCACCGAGCTCATCGACTACGAGGCCTTCTGCGGCGTCGTGTCCGAGGAGGCCCAGGCGGCGGCCGCCGACTCCACGATCACTCCCAAGCAGCTCAAGGAGTGGATCGACGACGGCGAGAGCATCGACATCATCGATGTCCGCGAGCCGAACGAGTACGAGATCGTCTCCATCCCGGGCGCCCGGCTGATCCCGAAGAACGAGTTCCTCATGGGCACCGCCCTGGAGAGCCTCCCGCAGGACAAGAAGATCGTCTTGCACTGCAAGACGGGTGTCCGCAGTGCGGAAGTCCTCGCGGTGCTGAAGTCCGCGGGCTTCTCGGACGCGGTCCACGTCGGCGGCGGCGTCATCGGCTGGGTCAACCAGATCGAGCCGGACAAGCCGGTGTACTGAGCCGTATCCGGCCTGCCTTTGCGAGCGGCGGGGGCTTCGGGCGCCACGGGTGCCCGAAGCCCCCGCCGTCGTCATGAGCAGACCTTGCCGTCCTCGGGCACCGACCCGTCCAGCAGATACGCGTTCACCGTGGAGTCGACGCAGTCGCTCCCACTGCCGTACGCACCGTGTCCCTCGCCCCGCCAGGTGAGCATCACTCCGACACCCTTGCCCAGTTCGTCGGCCATCCTGCGCGCACCCTCGTACGGCGTGGCCGGGTCGCCGGTGTTGCCGACGACCAGGATCGGCGCCGCGCCCGGCGCGCTCACCTCCGGCGTGTCGTGCTGCCCGGGCACCGGCCAGTCGTGGCACCAGCCGGCCATGTCCCAGCCGAGGAACCTCCCGAAGACCGGCGAGATCTTCTCGAACTGAGGCAGCAACTGCTTCGTCCGGGCCACGGTCGGCCGCTGCCTGTCGTCCAGGCACGATATGACCCGCTGGGAGTGCGTCGTCGTGCCGTAGCGGCCCGACGGGTCGCGTTCGTTGTAGCCGTCGGCCAGGGCCAGCAGCTCCGAGCCGTCGCCCCGCTCCGCCGCGTCGAGGGCGCTGGTCAGCGTGGGCCAGCTGTCCTTGCTGTACAGGGGCAGGACGATGCCGGTGACCGCGAGCGTCTGGGTCAGCTTCCGCCCGGGTGTGGCCGTCGGCAGGGGCCGGGCGTCGATCCGTCGCAGCAGGTCCGCGATCTTCCGGGAGCCCTGGCCCGGGTCCTGGCCGGTGGATTCGAGGTAGCCGTTCAGCGCGCGCTGGAAGCCCCTGGCCTGGTTCTGGGCATGGCCCACCGTGTCGGCGCCGGGGTCGACCACCGCGTCCAGCGTCATCCGCCCCACCTTCTTCGGGAACAGGTGGGCATAGGTGCCGCCCAGTTCGGTGCCGTAGGAGATGCCGAAGTAGTTCATCCTGTCGTCGCCGAGGGCCTCGCGGATGCGGTCCATGTCGCGGGCCGAGTCGGCGGTCGAGACATGCGCCAGCAGCTTCCCGGCGTCCTTCCGGCAGCCCTGGGCGAAGTCGGCGGCGTCCGCGAAGTAGGCCTGCTCCTCGGCGGGGGTGTCCGGCGTGACGTCCACCGACTCGGCCGCCTGGATCTCCTTGTCGCCGCGGCAGCGCACGCCCTCGCTGGCGCCCACCCCGCGCGGGTCCCAGCTCACCAGGTCGTACCGCTCGCGGAGCTGGGAGACCGTCGGAGCGTACGACGGCATCATCGACAGGCCCGAGGCGCCGGGGCCGCCGAAGTTGAACAGGAGCGAGCCGACGCGGTCGTCGCCGCGGGCCTTGGCGCGGATCAGCCCCAGGCCGATCGTCTCGCCGTCCGGCTCCGACCAGTCCAGCGGCACCTTGAGCGTCGCGCACTGCCACTCGCTGCTCGGCGCCGGGGCGTCGGCCGTGGCCTTGCAGCGACTCCAGGAGAGCCCGCCCTTGTCGTCCTCGGACGAGCCGCCGGCGCAGCCCGCTGCCAGCAGGGCCGAGGCGACCGCCAGAGCGGTCCACCGTACGAAGCGCGTCATGTGCCCATCCCCCCTCGCAGGCCGTCCGCTCCGTGCCGCGGATGGCGATCAGGCCATGGTAGGCAGATCCCGCGTCGGCCGTTCCGGCCTGTGGATAACCTTCTGACCTGCGCCTTTGTCAGGGCTGGTCCGGGATCAGGTGCAGACGGTCCCCGCCCGCGGCACCTTTCCGTCCAGCAGATAGCCGTTCACGGCGTCCTGCACGCACTTGTTCTCGCTGTCGTAGGCGCCGTGCCCCTGCCCCCGGTACGTCAGCTCGACCCCGACGCCCTCGCCCAGCGCGTCCACCATCTTCCGCGCGCCCTCGTACGGGGTGGCCGGGTCGCCGGTGTTGCCGACGACCAGGATCGGCGCCGCGCCCGGTGCGCTCACGTCGGGGTGGTCGGCGGCGCCCGGCACGGCCCAGTCGATGCAGCTGATCATGCCCCAGGCCAGGTAGTCGCCGAACAGGTCGGACGCGGCCCGGAACTCGGGCAGCTTCCGCTCGACGTAGGCGGTGTCGTAGCGGGGTTTGTCGTCGGCGCAGTTGATGGCGGAGTTGGCGGCGGCGAGGTTGCTGTACTCGCCGTTCTCCTTGCGTCCGTTCATCGAGTCGGACAGCAGCAGCAGGATCCTGCCGTCACCGTCGTACGCCTGCTGGAGGCCCTCGGTGAGGTACTCCCAGAAGTCCTGCGAGTACAGCGCCTGCGCGATGCCGCTGGTCGCCGCGGTCTGGGTCAGTTCGCGGGGGAAGACGCCCGGGATGGGCCGGCTGTCGAGGTCCCTCAGCAGCCTGGCGATACGGTCCTTCACGTCCTGCGCGCTGGTGCCGATGGGGCACTCCTCGGTCTGCGACACGCAGTGCTCGGCGAAGTTGTCGAGCGCGAGCTGGAAGCCCTTCACCTGCCCGAGCGAGCCCTGTTCGGCGTTCTGCGTGGGATCGACGACGGCGTCGAACACGGCACGGCCGACCCTCCTGGGGAACAGGTGGGCGTAGACGCCGCCGAGTTCGGTGCCGTATGAGATGCCGAAGTAGTGCAGCTTGCCGTCGCCGAGGACCTGGCGCATCAGGTCCAGGTCCCGGGCCGCGTCGGTGGTGCGCACATGCGGCAGCATCCTCTTCGAGTTCTGCTCGCAGGCCTCGTTGAACTCCTTGGTGCTGTCCAGGAGTTCGGTGCGCTCGGCCGCGTCGTCGGGCGTGCCGTCCTGCTGGAAGTACGCGTCGAGCTCCTGATCGTTCTCGCAGATCACGGGGGCGCTGCGGCCGACGCCGCGGGGATCGAAGCTGACCAGGTCGTAGCGGGTGCGCAGGGTCTCGTAGCCCTCCGCGAAGGCGGGCAGCGAGGTGATGCCCGAGCCGCCGGGGCCGCCGAAGTTGAAGATGAGCGAGCCGATGCGCCGGCTCGCGTCACCGGCCCTGGCGCGGATCAGCGCGAGGTCGATCGTGTCGCCCTCGGGGTCGTCCCAGTCGAGGGGCGCCTTTATCGTGGCGCACTGCCACTCGCCGCCGTCCGGCAGGGGCGAGGGCGGAGCGCCTCCGCCCTGGGCCTCGGAGGGGGCCGGGCACTCCTCCCAGTCCAGCTCCTGCCGCGTGAGGTCCTCGTCCTCGGCGTCGTCCTCCCCGCAGCCCGCCAGCACGGCGGACAGCAGCACGGCGGTGGCGGTCAGGGCGGCGGCGCGCAGCCGGAGGAGGGTTGGCATGGTTCCATCCTGCGGCGGCGCGGTGCGGGGCGCGCGGGACGCGTGCCGTAGGAGGGAGGAGGCGCCGATGGTGCTGAAGGGCCGTCGCGGGGGCGTCTCAGAGCGCCTGTTTGCGGGTGAGGTGGTTGAAGGCCAGCCAGCCCGGCAGCACGGGCAGCCACAGCGTCAGCAGGCGGAACAGCAGGACCGCCGGGGCCGCGACCTCCTTGGGGAGACCGACGGCGATCAGACCGACCGTCAGGGTCGCCTCGACCGCGCCCACACCGCCCGGTGTCGGCGCCGCGGACCCCAGGGCGTTGCCCGCGAGGAAGACGACGGCCACGCTGGCGATGCTGATCGAGGTGGACTCGTCGCCGAACGCGCGGATCGACGCGTCCAGACACATCACGAAGCAGGCGGTCAGCAGCAGCATGCCGCCGATGCCGGTGATCAGCTTCTGCGGCCGCTGGAGCACGTCCAGCATGCGCGGCACGACACCCGCGAACAGCGACCTCACGCGCGTGACGACGAACTTCCGCAGGAACGGCACCGAGGTCACCACGAGGACGAGCACCGCCACCGTCAGCAGACCGGCGATGACCGTCCGGGACGGCGACAGCGACGGCGTCTTCTCCGTACCGGTCAGATAGCCGAAGGACAGCAGCATCAGGATGTGGCAGCCGAGCCCGAACAGTTGCGATGCGCCCACGCTCGCCACCGCCAGCCCCGGCCGCACTCCCGCGCGCTGGAGGAAGCGCGTGTTCAGGGCGACACCGCCCACCGCCGCCGGGGCGACGATCTTCACGAACGACCCGGCGACCTGCGCCGCCACGGTCCGCAGGAACGGCACCCGCTCCGGCACGAACCCCAGCAGCGCCATCGCCGCCGCGACGTAGCTGAACATCGAGAACAGCACGGCGGCGGCGACCCAGCCCCACTCGGCGTTCGCGATGAGCGGCCCGAACTCGATGTGCGTGAGCTGCGTCAGCAGGAAGTACGCGCCGATCGCGCCGGCGATGAAGCTGATCAGCGTGCGCGGCCGCACCCGCTCCAGCCGGGCCGGCTCGACCGGGGCCTGCGGCCTGATCCGCAGCACCTCGTGCCGGATCTGCGTGAGCAGGTCCTCCTCGCGCGCCTCCTCCAACGCCTCGTCGATGGCCCGCTTCTCGGCCCGCTGCTCCGCCCGTACGGCCTTCTTGTCGGGCTTCTCCAGGACGGGCACGGCCTCGGCCGACTCCTCCTCCAGGCGCGTCTGCTTGGCCTGCCGGGAGGCCTCCAGGACCGCATCGCGCTCGCGCTGGGCCCGCTCCCGGGCCAGTCTGCGCAGCGTCGCGCGCGTGGAGCGGCTGAGCGCGATGGGCTGGAGCATCGGCAGGCAGTCCGCCACCGCGTCCGGGCCGAGCACACCCACCGCCGAGGCCACCGCCCGCTCGGCACCCACCCGGAGGCCCAGAGTGACGAGCAGCTGGGAGGTGTCCATGCGCAGCAGCAGGTCGCCGGCCGCGATCTCGCCGACGCGCAGGTCGGTGAGGATCACCGTGCCGGAACGATCCACCAGAATCGCGTCGCCCACCAGCCTGCGGTGCGCGATGCGCCGGGACTGGAGCGCCTTCACCTGGTGCCAGGTGTCGCTCAGCAGGTCGTCGGTGATCTCCTCGTCCGGCAGCGAGTCGAGGGTGCGGCCGCCGCTGTGCTCGTAGACGAGCATCACGGCGTCGGGGCCGAGTTCGGACGTGGCGATCAGCTTGGGCGCGTTGGCGCCCGCGGCGATGGCCGCGTACGCCAGCAGCGCCTCCTGCTCCAGGGCCTGGCGCAGCGACTGGAGGCTGCTGCGGGTGGCGAAGCCGCGCAGGGTCAGGTTCCGCCAGGCGCGGTAGAAGAAGCCCTGCGCCTGCTGCTCCCGGTCGACCACCGTCACGTCCAGCGGCGGGCCGTCCTCGAGCGTGACGAAGTAGCGGCGGCCCCGGTCGCCGGCGTCCGGGTTGTCCGAGATGTCCTCGCGAGAGGCGCTGACCGGGCGGAAGCCGACGGTCCGCAGACCCGCCATCAGTGTCTGCCCGGTGGGCCGGACATTGGGCGAGCCGACCGCGTACAGCGTGCCGTAGGCCACGGTCCAGCCGATCAGCACGGTCAGGATGATCGAGAACGGTGTCGTGTACCCGGTGACGAGCATCGAGAAGGCGTCCAGGAGCAGCACGACCCACAGCACCGCGCGCCATCTCGGCCGACGGGACATGCCGACGGCCGTCATGTACGCGATGACCGGCGCCAGATAGCCGTGCACGGGGTCGGTCAGCGCGTGGATGTCGCCCGGGGAGGGCTGGGTGAGCGCCTCCTGGATGGAGTCGGGGGCGGCCCGGGCGACCCACAGGTCCGTGGCAAGCGTCACTCCGTGCGCCAGGACGGCCGCGAGCACGCCGTCGGCGATCCTGAGGCCGTCCCGTTTGATCAGCCGCTCGATGGCGAAGGCGACCGGCACCAGCAGGATCGCGATGCTGGAGGCCAGTCCCGCGATCTTGATGAGCAGGTCGGGCGCCTGCCCGGTGCCCTTGTTGATGTCCTGTTCGAGTCCCGAGGTGGTGCCGTGCGCGAACGCGGCGATCCCGATCAGCAGAGCGACGGCGAGCACGCCCACCAGGAGCCGCATCAGGTCGGACGGGCGGTGCACGCGCGCGGGGAGCAGCGGTTCGTCGCCCTCCACCTCGTCGATGTGCGCGGTGTCGGCCTCCTCGGCGTCCTTCCGGGCCTGCTTCCCGGCGGCCTTCGGGTCGTCGTCCGGAGTGCCCGGGCGCGACGAAGCGTCAGAGGTGCCCTCCGGGTCCTCGGGGTGCGCACCCTGCTGCTTCATCGTCTCTTCTTGGTCTCGTATCACCGGTCACCGCCCGCACGATGGTGGCATGCCGCACCGACACACGGGGGCATCAGGGTGCACATGCGGGGGCGGACAGTCTGCCCGACGCGCTCCTGCCGGGCGAGGGAAACGCTCGGGACCACGCGCCTTTCGTTGTCGGTGGGGTGGGGCAGGATGGGGCGGATGAGCGAGCAGAGCCCTGAGGGGGGCCGGTACGAGGACGAGGGCGCGCAGGCGCTGCCCGAGTACGCCGAGCGGGTCCTCGACGTCGCCGAACGCATTCCGCCGGGCCGTGTCATGACCTACGGCGATGTCGCCGAGTGGCTGGAGGAGGGCGGACCCCGCCAGGTGGGCCGGGTGATGGCGCTCTACGGGGGAGCCGTTCCCTGGTGGCGCGTCGTCCGGGCGGACGGCGTGCTGCTCCCGGGGCACGAGCAGCGGGCGCTCGGCCACTACCGGGCGGAGGGCACGCCTTTGAAGGAGGCGAGCCGCGCCGCCGAGGGCCACCTGCCGCACATCGACATGAGACGGGCGCGGTGGGACGGCGGTGAACGCGCGGAGGGTCACACCTGACAGCTTCCGCCATCGGACCGCCTCGCGTGTGACCCCTGATCCGAACGAGGGAATCGGGGCACACCGGCGGCATGACGTACGTTCGTGAGATGAGGGGCATGCGTGCCTTGAGTGCGTAGAGCGGCAGACGGGAAGAAGGGGAAGCCCTGCTTCCGCCCCACCCGTCGGCGTAGCGTCGCCTGCACGCGTCCCCGTCACCCCTCGGTCACCGCCCGCCACACGCGGTGGCCCGCCCACCAGCACTTCCACCAGGACCGGCGAACCACGTGAGCTCCTCTTCCTCCACCAGCGGCCTGTCGCACCCCCGGGTGCGGCAGGGGAGCCGTGGCGCTTACCGATTGGTACGTACCCCTCCTGTCCGGGTGGACCCCCCTCTTTTGGACGCCTCGCAGCGCTCCGTGGTTGACCACGCGGCGGGCCCGCTGCTCGTCCTCGCGGGTCCGGGCACCGGAAAGACGACCACGCTCGTGGAGTCGGTGGCCGAGCGTGTCGCCCGGGGCGGGGACCCCGAGCGCGTCCTGGTGCTCACGTTCAGCCGCAGGGCGGCCGTCGAACTGCGCGACCGCATGGCCCTGCGCACCGGGGCGGCCCGCGCTCCCCAGGCGACCACCTTCCACTCGTTCTGCTACGCCCTGGTCCGCGCCCACCAGGACAGCGACCTGTTCGTGGAGCCGCTGCGCCTGCTGTCCGGTCCCGAGCAGGACGTCTCGGTGCGGGAACTGCTCGCGGGCCAGGTGGACCTGGAGCGGCTCGGTCTCGCGCACGTGCGCTGGCCGGACGAACTGCGCGCCTGCCTGACCACGCGCGGCTTCGCCGACGAGGTCCGCGCGGTCCTCGCCCGCACCCGTGAACTCGGCCTCGGGCCCGACGCCCTGGACGCCTTCGCCCGCCGCACGGGCCGCCCCGACTGGCGCGCCGCGGCGGCCTTCCTCGCCGAGTACCTCGACGTGCTCGACCTCCAGGGCGTGATCGACTACGCGGAACTCGTCCACCGCGCGGTGCTCCTCGCCCGCCGCCCCGAGGTCGCCGCGTGGCTCGCCGCCCGGTACGACGCCGTCTACGTCGACGAGTACCAGGACACCGATCCCGCACAGGTACGGCTGCTGCACGCACTGGCCGGCGGCGGCCGCACCCTCGTCGCCTTCGGCGACCCCGACCAGTCGATCTACGCGTTCCGCGGGGCGGACGTGAACGGCATCCTGGACTTCCCGCACGCGTTCCCGCGCGCGGACGGCCGCCCGGCCCCCGTCGCGGTGCTGCGCACGTCCCGGCGCTCCGGCGCCGCCCTGCTGGCCGCCACCCGGCTGCTGACCCAGCGCATGCCGCTGACCCGCCTGCCCGCCGAGAAGGTGCGCGCCCATCGCGAGCTGGCACCCGTCCGGGACGGCGGCCGGGTCGAGGTGTACACGTACCCGACGTCCGGGACGGAACTGGACAACATCGCCGACATCCTCCGCAGGGCCCACCTGGAGGACGGCGTCCCGTGGAGCGAGATGGCCGTCCTGGTCCGCGCCGGCTCCCGGACCATCCCGGCGGTCCGCCGCGCCCTGTCGGCGGCGGGCGTGCCCGTGGACGTCGACGGCGACGACGTCCCCCTGCGCCACGAACCGGCGGTCGCACCGCTGCTGACGGCACTTCGGGCGGTGGCCACGGCCGAGGTGTCGGGGGCCGGTGCGCTCGAAGACCCGCCCTCCGGCGAGTCCGGGCCCGGCTGGCTCGACACCGAGACCGCTCTCACCCTCCTCACCTCCCCCCTCGCGAGCATGGACGCCGCAGACCTGCGCCGTCTCGGCCGGGCCCTGCGGGACGAGGAGCGGGCCGCGGGCAATCCGCTGCCACCGCCTTCCGACGTCCTGCTCGCGCAGGCCCTCGCGGAGCCGGAGCGCCTCGCCGTGCACGACCCCGCGTACGCGCGCGGTGCCCAGCGCCTCGGCGCGCTGCTGCGCAAGGCCCGGGAGCGGCTGGCGGGCGGCGGTACGGCCGAGGAGGCGCTGTGGGACCTGTGGGAAGGCACGCCGTGGCCCGGCCGCCTGGAACGGGCCGCCCGCCGGGGCGGCGCCGCCGGGCGCAACGCGGACCGTGACCTGGACGCGGTCTGCGCGCTGTTCGCGACCGCCGCCCGCGCCGAGGAGCGCTCCGGCGGCCGGGGCGCGCTGAACTTCCTGGAGGAGATCGACGCCGAGGACATCGCCGCCGACACCCTCACCCGGCGGGCCGTACGCCCCGACGCGGTCCGCCTGATGACCGCGCACCGCTCCAAGGGCCTCCAATGGCGCCTGGTGGTCGTCGCGGGCGTCCAGGAGGGTCTGTGGCCGGACCTGCGCCGCCGCGGCTCCCTCCTGGAGGCCGACCGCATCGGCCGCGACGGACTCGCCGAGCCCCTCACCCCCGGCGCGCTGCTCGCCGAGGAGCGCCGCCTGTTCTACGTGGCCGCCACACGCGCGCGTGAACGGCTCGTCGTCACGGCGGTCAAGGCCCCCGCGGACGACGGCGACCAGCCCTCCCGCTTCCTGACCGAACTCGGCGTCGAACCCAAGGACGTCACCGGGCGCCCGCGCCGGCCCCTGTCCGTCGCGGCCCTGGTCGCCGAACTGCGGGCCACCACGGTCGACCCGCGGGTCTCCGACGCCCTGAGGGAGGCCGCCGCCCGCCGCCTGGCCCGGCTCGCCGCCCTCGCCGACGAGGACGGCCGCCCCCTGGTGCCGTCCGCCCATCCATACCGCTGGTGGGGCATGTTCGAGCCGACCGAGTCCAAGGTGCCGCTGCGCGACCGAGACCAGCCCGTCGTCCTCTCCGGCAGCGCCCTCGACCAGCTCGCCAACACCTGCGCCCTCCAGTGGTTCCTGGGCCGCGAGGTGAAGGCCGACGCGCCCGCGACGGCCGCCCAGGGCTTCGGCAACGTGGTGCACGTCCTCGCCGACGAGGTCGCCTCCGGGCGCACCCCGGCCGACCTCTCCGTCCTCATGGAACGCCTCGACTCGGTGTGGAACGCCCTCGCCTTCGACGCGCCCTGGAAGTCGGAGCAGGAGAAGGACAACGCGCGCGTGGCGCTCGAACGCTTCCTGAAGTGGCACGTCATGGACCGCACCGGGCGCACCCCGGTGGCCAGCGAGCACGACTTCGACGTCACCCTCGAAGCGGGCGACTACCAGGTGCGCATCCGCGGCCAGATGGACCGCGTGGAGGCCGACGGCGACGGCCGCGCTTACGTGGTCGACTTCAAGACCGGCAAACAGGCGCCCACCGGCAAGGAGGTGGAGCGCCACCCGCAGCTCGCCGTCTACCAGCTGGCCGTCCGCGAGGGCGCCGTCGACGACGTCTTCGACGGCGTGCGCCCCGACCCGGGCGGCGCCGAACTCGTCCACCTCCGGCAGGGCGCCGCCCAGCGCGACGGCGGCGAGGCCCTGCCCAAGGTGCAGGCCCAGGAGCCGCTGGAGGGGGAGTGGGTCGGCGAGCTGCTGGCCACGGCCGCCGGTAAGGTCCTCGACGAACGGTTCACGCCGACCGCCGGGCAGCACTGCACGCACTGCGCGTTCCGGGCCTCGTGCAGCGCGCGCCAGGAAGGGCGCCAGGTCATCGAGTGATCTAACGCACCACTGAGCTGACCTGCGTTTCTTCGTTCCCGCAGGTCGCTCCCGGGCTCCACTGTCAGTGGCCGCCGCTAGCCTCTCCGATGTGCCCGCCCGTATCACCGATCCCGAACAGCTCAAGGAGCTCCTCGGCATCCCGTTCACCCCGGAGCAGACGGCCTGCATCACCGCGCCGCCCGCCCCGCAGGTGATCGTGGCCGGAGCCGGCTCGGGCAAGACGACGGTGATGGCGGCACGCGTGGTGTGGCTGGTCGGCACCGGCCAGGTCGCCCCCGAGCAGGTGCTCGGCCTCACCTTCACCAACAAGGCCGCCGCCGAACTCGCCGAGCGCGTCCGGAAGGCGCTGGTCAAGGCCGGCGTCACCGACCCGGACGTCATCGACCCCGACAACCCGCCGGGCGAGCCGGTGATCTCCACGTACCACGCCTTCGCGGGCCGCCTGCTCGCCGACCACGGCCTGCGCATCGGGCTGGAGCCCACGTCCCGGCTGCTCGCCGACGCCACCCGCTTCCAGCTCGCCGCGCGCGTGCTGCGCGAGTCCCCCGGGCCTTACCCGGCCCTGACCCGCTCCTTCGCGGATCTGGTCGGTGACCTCCTCGCCCTCGACGCCGAACTCGCCGAGCACCTCGTCCGCCCGGAAGCCCTGCGCGCCTATGACGCCGAGCTGCTGCTGACCCTGCGCGGCGCCAAGCTCACCAACGCCGACCTGCGCAAGGTCCCCGAGGCGGCCGCAGCCCGGCGCGAACTCGCGGAGCTGGTGACCCGCTACCGGGCCGCCAAGCGCCAGCGGGACCTGCTCGACTTCGGCGACCAGATCGCGCTGTCGGCACAGCTCGCGAAGATCCCCGAGGTGGGCCGCGCCCTGCGCGACGAGTTCCGGGTGGTGCTGCTCGACGAGTACCAGGACACGTCGGTCGCCCAACGCGTCCTCCTGGCGGGCCTGTTCGGCGAGGGCACCGGCCACCCGGTCACCGCCGTCGGCGACCCCTGCCAGGCGATCTACGGCTGGCGGGGCGCCTCCGTCGCCAACCTCGACGACTTCCCCGAGCACTTCGCCCACGCCGACGGCCGCCCCGCGACCCGCCAGGCGCTCAGCGAGAACCGCCGCAGCGGCGGCCGCCTCCTCGACCTCGCCAACGGCCTCGCGGAGCCCCTGCGCGCCCTCCACGCGGGCGTGGAGGCCCTCCGCCCGGCCCCCGGCGCCGAACGCGACGGCATGGTCCGCTGCGCCCTGCTGAACACCCACGCCGAGGAGATCGACTGGGCCGCCGACTCCGTCGCCCACCTCGTCCGGACCGGGACGGCACCCGGCGAGATCGCCGTCCTGTGCCGCACGGCGACCGACTTCGCCGAGATCCAGGGCGCCCTGGTGGCCCGGGACATCCCGGTCGAGGTCGTCGGCCTGTCCGGACTGCTGCACCTGCCCGAGATCGCCGACCTCGTCGCCGTCTGTGAGGTCCTCCAGGACCCCGGCGCCAACGCCTCCCTGGTGCGCCTGCTGACCGGCCCGCGCTGGCGCATCGGCCCGCGCGACCTCGCCCTCCTGGGGCGCCGCGCCCGGCTCTTGGTGGCCCACGCGCGTGTGGCGGACGACGACGACCCGGACCGCCGCCTCGCCGAGGCCGTCGAGGGCGTCGACCCCTCCGAGGTGATCTCGCTCGCGGACGCCCTCGACACGTTCCTGGAGACGCCGCTCGACGGCCACGGGGACGACGACGGGCTGCCCTTCTCGCCGGACGCGCGCGTGCGCTTCGCCCGGCTGGCCACCGAGCTGCGCGAGCTGCGCCGCTCCCTTGCCGACCCGCTGATGGACGTCCTGCACCGCGTCCTCGCCGTCACCGGCCTGGAGGTCGAGCTGTCGGCGTCCCCGCACGCCCTGGCCGCCCGCCGCCGCGAGACCCTGTCCAACTTCCTCGACATCGCCGCCTCCTTCGCCGCCGGCGACAACGAGGCGACCCTGCTGGCCTTCCTCGGCTTCCTGCGCACCGCCGCCCAGTACGAGAAGGGCCTCGACAACGCCCTCCCCGGCGGCGAGAACACGGTCAAGGTGCTCACCGCCCACAAGTCCAAGGGCCTGGAGTGGGACGTCGTGGTCGTCCCCGGCCTGGTCACCGGCACCTTCCCCAGCAGCCAGGGCCGCGAGAAGTGGACCTCCCAGGGCAAGGTCCTGCCGCACGAACTGCGCGGCGACGCCGACACCCTGCCCGACGTCGCCTCCTGGGACGCCAGGGGCCTGAAGGCCTTCCACGAAGCCATGAAGGACCACCAGCACACCGAGGAACTCCGCCTCGGCTACGTCACCTTCACCCGCCCCCGCTCCCTCCTCCTGGGCTCCGGCCACTGGTGGGGGCCCACCCAGAAGAAGCGCCGCGGACCGTCCGCGTTCCTCCAGGCCCTCTACGAGCACTGCGAGGCCGGCCACGGCGAGATCGAGGTCTGGGCGGACGAACCCGCCGAGGACGCGGAGAACCCGGCCCTCCACCAGGACACGGCCGACCAGGTGTGGCCCCTGCCCCTGGACGAGACGGCCATGGCCCGGCGCCGCGCCGCCGCCCAGACGGTCCTGGCCCACCTGGAGGACCTCGCGTCCCACGAGGACGGGCACCCCGCAGCCGTGCACGACCCCGACGCCCTCGACGACCCGGAGTGGCCCCCGCCGCCCGAGGACGACGAGCCTCCGTACGGCGAGCCGGATCCGTTCGACGACGACCCCTTCGACGACCCCTTCGATGACTTCGAAGAGACTTTCGAGGAACCCCCGGCGGTCGGGACCGCCCGGCCCACGGACCGCCGCCCCACCGTCCCTCACCAGGCGGCCCCGCCGGAACCCCCGCACCCCGGGGAGCACCCGTACCCCGGGGAGCCCCCACACCCCGGGGAGCACCCACACCTCACCCCCGGGGAGCCCCCACACCTCACCCCCGAGGAGGCCCGCACCATCGCCTCCTGGGACCGCGACCTCGACGCCCTCACCGGCGAACTCCTGCGCGCCCGCGACAGCGTCACCGAAGTGCCCCTGCCCGCTTCCCTCACGGCGTCCCAGCTGCTGCGCCTGGCCGCCGACCCGGACGGCTTCGCGCAGGAGCTGGCCCGCCCCATGCCCCGCCCGCCCCAGCCCGCCGCCCGCCGCGGCACCCGCTTCCACGCCTGGGTCGAGGCCCGCTTCGAAGAACTGACGCTGCCCATGCTGGAGCCGGAGGAACTGCCCGGCAGCGAGGCCGAGATCGCGGACGAACGGGACCTGGAGGCCCTCAAGGACGCCTTCGAGCGCACCGAGTACGCGCACCGCACGCCCTACCGCGTGGAGACCCCCTTCCAGCTCGCGATCGCCGGCCGCGTCGTCCGGGGCCGTATCGACGCGGTCTACAAGGAGGGCGAGGGCCAGGACGCGACGTACGAGATCGTCGACTGGAAGACCAACCGCTCCCGCACCGCGGACCCGCTCCAGCTCGCCGTCTACCGCCTCGCCTGGGCCGAGCAGCAGGGCGTGCCCCCGGAGTCGGTCACGGCCGCCTTCCTGTACGTACGCACCGGTGAGGTCGTACGCCCGCAGGAGCTGCCAGACCGCGCCGACCTGGAGCGGCTGCTCCAGGAGGAGCCGTCCGACGGGGAGCCCCGGGGAGAATCCGGTGCGGAATCCGCCGGAGAGCCCGGTGAGGAACCGCACTCCGAGGACGTCAGTGCGGGCCGATAGGCTCGTGACCATGAGCCAGACCCCGGACAGTGTCGTCCGTACGTACATCGAGCAGCACCGCGCCGCCTTCCTCGACGACCTCGCCGAGTGGCTGCGCATCCCGTCGGTGTCGGCCCAGCCGGACCACGCGCCCGACGTACGACGCAGCGCCGACTGGCTCGCCGCCAAGCTGAAGGAGACCGGCTTCCCGACGACCGAGGTCTGGCCGACCCCCGGCGCGCCCGCCGTCTACGCCGAGTGGCCCTGTGACGACCCCCAGGCGCCCACCGTGCTGGTCTACGGCCACCACGACGTCCAGCCCGCCGCCCGCGAGGACGGCTGGGACAGCGAACCCTTCGAGCCGGTCGTGCGCGAGAACCGCCTCTACGCGCGCGGCGCGGCCGACGACAAGGGCCAGGTCTTCTTCCACACCCTCGGCGTCCGCGCCCACATCGCCGCCACCGGCCGCACGGCCCCGGCGGTGCACCTCAAGCTGCTGGTCGAGGGCGAGGAGGAGTCCGGCTCGCCGCACTTCAGAGCCCTGGTCGAGCAGCACGCCGAGCGGCTCGCCGCCGACGCCGTGATCGTCTCCGACACCGGCATGTGGTCCGAGGACACCCCCACGGTGTGCACGGGCATGCGCGGCCTCGCCGAGTGCGAGATACGGCTGCACGGCCCCGACCAGGACATCCACTCCGGCTCCTTCGGCGGCGCGGTGCCCAACCCGGCGACCGTAGCCGCCCGGCTCGTCGCCGCCCTGCACGACGAGCACGCGCGCGTGGCGATCCCGGGCTTCTACGACGGGGTGATCGAGCTCACCGACCGCGAGCGCGAGCTCTTCGCCGAGCTGCCCTTCGACGAGCGGCAGTGGCTGCGCGCGGCCAAGTCGTACGCCACCCAGGGGGAGGCCGGGTACACCACCCTGGAGCGCGTCTGGGCCCGCCCCACCGCCGAGGTCAACGGCATCGGGGGCGGCTACCAGGGCCCCGGCAGCAAGACGGTCGTCCCGTCCTCCGCCATGGTGAAGCTGTCCTTCCGGCTGGTGGCGGGCCAGGATCCCGGCCATGTGGAGAAGGCCGTCCGGGCGTGGGCCGAGCAGCAGGTGCCCGCCGGGATCCGCTGCGAGATCACGTTCAGCGGGGCCACGCGCCCGTGCCTGACGCCGCTGGACCACCCGGCCCTCCAGTCGGTCGCCCGCGCGATGGGCCGGGCCTTCGAAAAGCCGGTCCGCTTCACGCGCGAGGGCGGCTCCGGACCGGCGGCGGACCTCCAGGACGTCCTCGGCGCACCCGTGCTCTTCCTCGGCATCTCCGTCCCGTCCGACGGCTGGCACGCCCCGAACGAGAAAGTCGAGCTCGATCTGCTCCTCAAGGGCGTCGAGACCACCGCCTACCTGTGGGGTGACCTCGCCGAGCACTGGCGCCCTGTGCCCTGAGCGTTCCGCGCCGTCCGGAGCGGCAGCGCGCGCGGGGCACACTGGAAGGGCCGCCCCGCACCGCCCGAGCCCGCCGGACCCGGTCGCCTCCCGCCGTACGTCCCGCTGAACAGTCCGCCGAACCCAACCGTTCCACCGGGGGAGTTGGAAGCACCCGTGACCACCTGGACCGACCACAACGCCGACCGACCCATCTCGCTCACCGCCCCGAGCGGCATCGACCGGGCCGCGCACCACCGGCTCGACGAGGCCTGGCTCGCGGCGGCGTGGAGCCACCCCTCCACGCGCTGCTTCGTGGTCTCCGGCGGCCAGGTCCTCATCGACGAGACGGCGGACGGGCGCACCGAACTCGTCATGACCCCCTCCTTCGAGGCCCCCCTCACCGAGGCCCACCGCTACTTCCTCGGCATCGACGAGGACGGCGTCAGCTACTTCGCCCTCCAGAAGGACTCCCTGCCCGGCCGTATGGACCAGTCCGCGCGCCCGGCGGGGCTGCGGGAGGCGGGCCTGCTGCTGTCGGCGCGTGACGTGGGCCTGATGGTGCACGCGGTGGGCCTGGAGAACTGGCAGCGCACGCACCGTTTCTGCTCCCGCTGCGGCGAGCGCACGGTCATCGCCGCGGCCGGCCACATCCGCCGCTGCCCGGCCTGCGGCGCCGAGCACTACCCGCGCACGGACCCCGCCGTGATCATGGCCGTGACCGACGAGGACGACCGCATCCTGCTCGGCCGCCAGGTCCACTGGCCCGAGGGACGCTTCTCGACGCTCGCGGGTTTCGTCGAGCCCGGCGAGGCCATCGAGCAGTCGGTGCGCCGCGAGGTCCACGAGGAGGTCGGCATCACCGTCGGCCAGGTCGAGTACGTCGCCAGCCAGCCCTGGCCCTTCCCGTCCAGCCTCATGCTGGGCTTCCTGGCCCGCGCCACCACGACGGAGATAGACGTCGACGGCGACGAGATCCACGAGGCCCGCTGGTTCTCCCGCGACGAACTGCGCGCCGCCTTCGAGTCCGGCGAGGTGCTCCCGCCCTACGGCATCTCGATCGCGGCCCGGCTGATCGAGCTCTGGTACGGCAAGCCGCTCCCGACGAGAAGCGTCGCCTGACGGGGCCGGCCCCGCATGACCGACCCGTACTGGAACCACAACGTCCACCACCACCCGGCGGTGCTCGCCGCCGTGCCGGACGGCTGCGGCACGGCTCTGGACGCCGGCTGCGGCGACGGGCTGCTCGCCCGCAAGCTCGCGGCACGGGCGGCATCCGTCACGGGCGTGGACCGGTCACCGGAGATGATCAGGCTCGCGCGCGAGCACGCGCACGTGCCGGGCAACGTCACCTACCTGGAGGCGGACTACCTCACCGACCCGTCCCTGCGTGAGGGCGCGTACGACTTCGTCAGCGCGGTCGCCGTGGTCCACCACGCACCGTTCGAGGAGGCGGTCACCCGCCTCGCCCGGCTCACCGCGCCCGGCGGCCGTCTGGTGATCGTCGGCATGGCCGCCAACCGGACGCTCCTGGACTGGCTCATCAGCGCGAGCGGCGTGCCCGCGAGCCTGCTGCTCGCCCGTCGGCACGGCGGCAAGCGGGGCCCGGCCGGCATGCCCATGGAAGACGCGCACCTGTCCTGGGCAGAGATCCGGAAGGCCGCCCACCGGCTCCTGCCCGGCTGCCACTTCCGCCGCACACTGCTGTGGCGCTACGTCGTCGTGTGGGACAAACCACGAGAAGGCGGCCCCTGAGCCGCCTCAGGAACCGCCTTCCCCGCACAACCGCACGGCGACTAGGGCCTGTCGTTTGGATCAGGTCGCAGGGAAGCGACGGTGGCGTTCGGCGCCGGTGAGGGGGGTCTGGTGCGTGCAGCTGCAAGGCGGAGGAGGGCGTCGACGCGGAGCGTCGGCAACCGACGACAACGCGGCAGATGTGCGTGCCAGACCCCGCGTCTGCGGCGTGATCAAAACGACAGGCCCTAGGCGCCGATCTTCTGCTTCACCTGAGCCAGCGACGGGTTGGTGAGAGTCGAGCCGTCCGGGAACAGGACGGTGGGCACCGTCTGGTTTCCGCCATTCGCCTTCTCCACGAACGCGGCGGACTCCGGGTCCTGCTCGATGTTGATCTCGGTGTACGCGATGCCCTCGCGGTCCATCTGGCTCTTCAGCCGGCGGCAGTAGCCGCACCACGTGGTGCTGTACATCGTCACAGTGCCCAGCATGTCTCTGGTGCTCCTTCGGTGGCTCGGGGACGGTTGGTCGTGGTGATGGAACGTATGTGAAAGCTCCACCATTCCCGTCGCCCGGGCGGTGCCGGAGGTGACGCCTGCCGCACTAGTACGACTACCAATGCCTGCCTGTGGACAACCGGCGCAGGCGTCTCCCGCGACCTGGCAGCATGGCTGTGTGACAGCAGCAACGCACTCCACCCTGTTCCCGCAGGTACCGGACTCGGCCGACGCGGTGCTCGAAGGGCTCGACCCCGAGCAGCGCGAAGTGGCCACCGCCCTGCACGGTCCGGTGTGCGTCCTGGCGGGCGCCGGCACGGGCAAGACCCGGGCGATCACCCACCGCATCGCCTACGGAGTGCGCGCCGGCATCCTGCACCCCTCCAGCGTGCTCGCCGTCACCTTCACCAACCGCGCCGCCGGGGAGATGCGCGGCCGGCTGCGCCAGCTCGGCGCCGCGGGCGTCCAGGCGCGGACGTTCCACTCAGCGGCCCTGCGCCAGCTCCAGTACTTCTGGCCGAAAGCGATCGGCGGCTCCATGCCCCGGCTCGTCGACCGCAAGATCCAGCTCGTCGCCGACGCGGCCGCCGCCTGCCGCATCCGGCTCGACCGGGGCGAGCTGCGGGACGTCACCGCCGAGATCGAGTGGTCCAAGGTCACCCAGACCGTCCCCGCCGACTACGCGCCCGCCGCCGCCAAGGCCGGCCGTGAGGCCCCCCGGGACCCCGCCGAGATCGCCCAGCTCTACGCCGCCTACGAGGAGGTCAAGCGCGAGCGCTCCGTCATCGACTTCGAGGACGTCCTGCTGCTGACCGTGGCCGTCCTCCAGGACCGGCACGACATCGCCGAGCAGGTCCGCGCCCAGTACCAGCACTTCGTGGTCGACGAGTACCAGGACGTCAGCCCCCTCCAGCAGCGCCTGCTGGAACTGTGGCTGGGTGAGCGGGACAGCCTGTGCGTGGTCGGCGACGCCAGCCAGACGATCTACTCGTTCACGGGCGCAACCCCCGACTATCTGCTCGACTTCCGCACCCGCTACCCCGGCGCCACGGTCGTCAAGCTGGTCCGCGACTACCGCTCCACCCCCCAGGTCGTCCACCTCGCCAACGGCCTGCTCGCCCAGGCCAGGGGCCGGGCCGCCGACCACCGCCTGGAGCTCGTCTCCCAGCGCCCCCCGGGACCCGAGCCGGTCTACGCCGAGTACACCGACGAGCCCGCCGAGGCGGAGGGCGCGGCCCGCCGCATCCGCGAGCTCATCGACTCGGGGGTCCCGGCGGCCGAGATCGCCGTCCTGTTCCGTACGAACGCGCAGTCGGAGACCTACGAACAGGCCCTCGCCGACGCCGGAGTGCCCTACCAGCTGCGCGGCGCCGAGCGGTTCTTCGACCGCCCGGAGGTGCGCAAGGCGGGCGTCGCCCTGCGCGGCGCGGCCCGCTTCGGCGGCAACGACTCCCTCCTGGACGACGCCGTCGACCTGCCCTCCCAGGTGCGCGCCGTGCTGTCGGGGGAGGGCTGGACGCCGCAGCCCCCGGCCGGCTCCGGCGCCGTGCGCGAGCGCTGGGAGTCCCTGGCCGCCCTGGTGAACCTCGCCCAGGACTTCGCCGCCGCCAGACCGGGCGCCACCCTGGCCGACCTCGTCGCCGAACTCGACGAGCGGGCGAGCGCCCAGCACGCCCCGACCGTGCAGGGCGTCACCCTCGCCTCCCTGCACTCGGCCAAGGGTTTGGAGTGGGACGTCGTCTTCCTGGTCGGTGTCGCCGAGGGCATGATGCCGATCACCTACGCGAAGACCGACGAACAGATCGAGGAGGAGCGCCGCCTGCTGTACGTCGGCGTCACCCGCGCGCGGGAACACCTCTACGTCTCCTGGGCGCTCGCCCGTTCACCCGGCGGCCGCCCCAGCCGCCGCCCGAGCCGATTCCTCGACGGACTGCGCCCCGGTTCGACGGCCACCACCGGCCGTACGAACGCCGGCGCTGCGGGCGGTATCGAGCGCGGCATCCCCGGAACCAGGGGTTCCGCCCCGAGACGGGTCCAGCGAACACCCGCCCGTTGCCGAGTCTGCGGCCGCACCCTGACCGACGCGGGCGAGATGAAGCTGATGCGCTGCGACGACTGCCCCTCCGACATGAACGAGGGCCTCTACGAGCGGCTCCGCGAGTGGCGCGCCGACCAGGCGCGGAGCAGCGGCCAGCCCGCCTTCTGCGTGTTCACCGACAGGACGCTGATGGCGATCGCCGAGACCGCGCCCGACGACGCGCACGAGCTGGCGCGCATCCCGGGCGTCGGGACGCGCAAGCTCAACCGCTACGGGGCCGACGTACTGGCCATCTGTGCAGGCCAGTACGGCACGGAGGAGACAGATCAGGACTGACACGAACTCGTCGAAAAAATAGTTTGCGCATGCCCCAGCAATCCCCATAGGTTCTTAGGCACGAGAGCAGCGGCCTTCTCGGAGGCCCTGATTCCGTGTTGTACTTGCATATCCGTCGGACTGGTCGACCCAGTCCCCCGAGACGCCGAGAGGAGGCGAGTCCAGTGATCAGCATCAACACCAGCTCCACCAGCATCGTGAAAATGACCGATCGCTCGGCCGTCTCCGTGTGCATGCTCGGCGTTTCCAACCTGGGCACCGGTCTGTCCGGCATTCGTGCCGTGCGTCCGGCGTCCTCCTCCGTTGCTCCCGCTGGCCTTCCTGTCCGTGAGCGCAATGAGCGACCGACCAAGGCACTGGAAGCAGCAGTAGCGGCACAGGCGCAGGCCTATGCCTTTACGGCGACCGGTGCCGGATTCCGGAAGCAGACGACGCAGCACCACCAGATGTGGGCCTTCCGTGGGCCAGAACCCTGGAGTGATCCAGCCTGATCGCCGATCAGGCCGGCGCCTTCAGGGCCGCGGAACCCCATCCGGGATCCGCGGCCCTTCTGTTTGTCCCCGACCAGGGACTGCAGACCGAAGGAGCCTCGGGACAAGAAAAGAACCCGGTACCAGCCGCCCCCGGCCAACAGGCCGGAACGACCAGACGAGGAAGACGAACCGTGCAACTCGAAGCGCACGCACCGTCCGTACCGCCTTCCGACACGATCCCCAAGCCCGGCCCCACGGAGGACTCCGCCTTGACCCCGCTCACCGCGCTCACCGCGCTCGACGACGCCATCGAGAACCTCGGCGTACCCGTCCCGTGCCGCTCCTACGACCCGGAGGTCTTCTTCGCCGAGTCGCCCGCGGACGTCGAGTACGCCAAGTCCCTCTGCCGGACCTGCCCGTTGGTCGAGGCCTGCCTCGCCGGCGCCAAGGAGCGGCGTGAGCCCTGGGGCGTCTGGGGTGGCGAGCTGTTCGTCCAGGGTGTCGTCGTCGCCCGGAAGCGGCCGCGTGGCCGCCCGCGCAAGAACCCGGTCACAGCATGAACACCGCAGGAACGATCGACCGCCCCCTCACGCACGACCCCCAGAAGCAGGCCCCGATGAAGCCGTCCACTGACGAGCCCGCTGGCTCCGCGACCCAAGACTTCACCACCACCGGCGCGAAGGACTCGCGTCAGAACAGGACCCGAGAGATGCAACTCATTCCAGAAGCCATGGCTCGCGCGCATATGCGCGAGCGACTGCACGAGGCGGAGCGGGACCGACAGGCCGTGCGCCTGGCGGCCGCACGCCGGATGCAGCGCAGGGCGGAGCGCGCCTCCCGGCGTGCCCGCCGGGCGCTCGCCATGGCGGTCATGCAGTAACCGACCGCACCTGAAGCGGTGGCCTCCCGCACCGGGAGGCCGTGCTCTGCCCGCGGGGGCCGGTCCGTGCCGAACGGACCGGCCCCTGCGGTGCGTTGTGCTCACGACGCAGGTGCGCGCGCAGCTCCTGCCGTAGTCCACGGTGCCGGTGCGTGGTGTCCCCGAAGCCGTCGGACATGGCGTTATCGTCGCCGGGTGACGAGTCCTCACGGAGGCAGAGACGACGGCTCCACGGCGGAGACGCCGTGCATCGTGTGCGCCCGCTGCGGCACCTCGGCCGGTGCCCTGACCGCGGGACCGCCACCCACCTGGACCTGCTCCGTGGAGAACGGCGACCGCCGCTACTTCTGCGAGACGTGCTCGCGGGAGAACCTCAGGTCGATCGTGGGGCGCCTGGACTCGGACTGGTGGTGAAGCGCGGGCACCAGATCAGCGCTGATGGCGGGCGCGCGCCGCCTCTGCGGCGCGGCCTGCCTCCCGCCCGGAGCTCACGCCTCCGCCACCGACCGCTCGCCGTCCGCCGGGTCCTCGGGGACGAACCCCGGCAGCCACTCCTCCAACTCCTCGCGCAGCCGCACCGTGGACCCCAGCTGACACAGCACGCCGATCGTGCTCAAGGTCACCCGGTGGATCAGCAGATACGACGGAGGCAGGTTGAGCTGCTTGCCGAGCTGGTAGGCGGGGGA
Source organism: Streptomyces lomondensis (assembly GCF_014651035.1). Classification (GTDB taxonomy): domain Bacteria; phylum Actinomycetota; class Actinomycetes; order Streptomycetales; family Streptomycetaceae; genus Streptomyces; species Streptomyces lomondensis. The sequence goes on along the minus strand of NZ_BMWC01000002.1, from coordinate 88,047 downwards.
GCGGGGATCGGCGACACGGGCCGCCTGGCTGCGCATCCAGCCGCGGGTGAAGGTGAACTCCTCGACCTGGGCCGGCTCGATGATCGGCAGCAGGTAGTCCAGAACCGCCTCGGGATCCAGCTCTATGGTCTCCTTGACGAACCCCTCCGCGCACAGGAGCTCGTAGACCGCCTCGGCCTCGCCGTCGAGAGTCATGCGCAGGGACTCGCCGATAGTGCCCGGCAGACCGCCCGGGAGACGGTCGACCGTGCCGAAGTCCAGGACACCCAGGCGCCAGTCGTCCTCGCCGTCCGGGCCGCCGGGCAGGAGCCGGAAGTTGCCCGGGTGCGGATCGGCGTGCAGCAGGCCGGTGCGGGCGGGGCCGGAGAACAGGAAGCGGGCCAGGAGCTGGCCGGCCCGGTCGCGCTGCTCCTGGGTGCCGTCCGAGATGATCTCCGACAGCGGGACACCGTCGATCCACTCGGTGACCAGGACCTGGTCGGACTGGTGGACGACCTGCGGCACGACCACGTCCGGGTCGTCCGTGAACTCCTCGGCGTGGGCCTGCTGGGCCTGGGCCTCCAGGCCGTAGTCCAGCTCCTCCGAGACGCGGTCCTTCAGCTCCGCGATCAGCGGCTTGATGTCCATACCGGGGATCAGCGGGCCGAGCAGGCGGGAGAAGCGGCTCAGCTGGTTCAGATCGGAGAGCAGGGCCTCGCCGGCGCCCGGGTACTGCACCTTGACCGCCACCTCACGGCCGTCATGCCACACCCCTCGGTGCACCTGGCCGATCGAGGCCGCCGCGGCGGGCTTGTCCTCGAACTCCAGGAACAGCTCGTGCCAGCCCTCGCCGAGCCGCTCCTCCAGCACCGCGTGCACGGTACGCGTCGGCATCGGGGGTGCCGCCTCCTGGAGCTTGGTCAGCGCGGCGCGGTACGGGCCGGCGACCTCCTCGGGCAGCGCCGACTCGAAGACGGACAGGGCCTGCCCGAACTTCATCGCACCGCCCTTGAGCTCGCCGAGCACCTTGAACAGCTGCTCAGCGGTGCGCTGTTGGAGCTCGCGGCCGACGAGCTCCGCTGACTCGCCGACGATCCGCTTGCCGAATCCCCAGGTCGCGCGCCCGGCGATGCCGAGCGGAAGCGCGGCGAGCTTGGCGGTCCGGGTGACCGCCTTCCGGGGAAGATCAGACATGCGCCCTCCAAGTCCCAGCCGGCCGCTCCGCCTCTGCCTCACGGCACTGCTCCGACGGCCGTTGCACCGCCATTGTCTCGTGTGACGCCCCGTCCTCCGAGAGGTGCACCCCCTTTCCTCTCTCCGCCGCAGCGCAGGGGCATGCCGGATGCGGCCAGACAGGCCGCGCATGCCAGTGCAGAGCGGGGACGGAGACCTCCCAGCGGGCCCCGGCGCTCGACGGTGCCCGGCCGTCCAGGAAGGCGAGTGCGTGGGCGGCCGCCAGTCCGGCCACGGTCGTGGCCAGCGTCAGGTCGCAGGGCCGCACCTGCCGCTGCCTGCCGGAGCGCCACTGTGCGACCAGGCGCGACCAGGCCGGGTCCCGGTCGGCGCGGCTCTCGTGCAGACAGCCCGCGCAGCCCGTCTCCCCGGGCAGGACGAGAGGGCCGACCACGCCGGTTCCCTCCACGACTCCGGCGTACAGATGAGGCGTTCCTGAGGACATGAGGGGCTCGGCGGCGGACGGGTCGGGCGCGTGCACGGCGACATCGTCCCGCGGGGCGATGATCACCAGCGAGAAGCCGGGGTCGCCTTCCTCCGGGGACGCCTGGGCCGCCGTGCGGCGCGGTGGCCGGTCCGGGGCCGCCCGGCGCACGGCTCGGCGGGCCGCCTCGTCCCGGCGGTCGCCGACGGACTCCGCGGGCAGCCCGCCCGGCGCGACATCCCATGGCTCCACACGGCCGACGTCGCGCACGTCGACCTCGCCCACGCTGGCCCCCGCCAGCAGCGCGGCCAGTACGGCACCCACCCGGCCCGCACCCCGCACCTGCACGCGCTGCGAGCGCCGGGCGGCCAGCCGGCCGATCGCGTCGCCGGGTGCCGAGGTGGCCAGCGACAGGGAGGCCAGGTCGGGTCGCAGCCGGTCCAGGACCTCCTTCTTGCGCCGCAGGGCGTCGGCGGCCGGGCCGCCGCCCCTGGCGTCGTCGAGGAGTCCGGCTTCCGCGAGCCCACGCACCAGCCCGTCGACATGGCCGTCGGGCAGGTCCATGCGGCGTCCTTCCTCGCGCAGCAGCTCCAGCCCCCGTGTGCCGTTCAGCAGGTCGAGGAAACTGCCCGTCGCCATATCCATCGGACCGAGCGTCATCGCATGCGCCGGTGTCATCCCGAACTGCACGGTGTTGAGGTCGCGCCAGCCGCGCCTGAGCGCGGGTTTCACCATCGGATGCATGACAGGCCCCCCGTATGCCATAGAGCGTCCCCGTATGCCGGTCGAGCGTGTGCGCACGCCACAACTGCGGCACCCTCGGTCCCTGGTCCAGGACCGCACCCGCCCGTCGCTTCACCGGCAACAGCCAGCATGCCCAAATCCGCCGCGGGCTGCCGAAAGTTGTCCACAGGCACGGGTATTCGTCGTACAAATCGGGCGCCGAGTGGGGGCATCGGCACGGAACCGTCCCGGAATCGGGACTTCCCCGTGTGCAGCCGGTAACGTCGGGGCGTGCCCGCCGACCCACTGCACCGCGCCGGAAAGCCACAGCGCAGCACGACGAGCCAGCCGCCGAGCGGCTCGGGGGCGAGCGCGATCGAGGTCCGCAGGAGCACCCGCCGTCGCAGGACGGTCTCCGCGTACCGCGAGGGCGATCGCACCGTAGTGCTCATCCCCGCCCTGATGTCCGAGGCGGAGGAGCAGCGCTGGGTGAACGTCATGCTCGACAAGCTGGCCGCCCAGGAGAGCAGGCGGGCCCTCGGCGACGCCGAGCTGGCCGAGCGGGCCCGGCGGCTTTCGGACCAGTACTTCGACGGGCGGGCCCGGCCCGCCTCGGTGCGCTGGGTGACCAACCAGAACACGCGATGGGGGTCCTGCACCCCGGCCGAGGGCAGCATCCGCCTGTCGCACCGCCTTCAGGGCATGCCCGAGTACGTCGTCGACTACGTCCTCGTCCACGAACTCGCGCATCTGCTCGTCCCCGGGCACGGACCCCGCTTCTGGGAGCTGCTGAAGGCCTATCCGCGCACGGAGCGGGCGCGGGGTTACCTCGAAGGCGTGGTCGCCGCCGAGCGGTTGCCGCATGTGCCCAACGCGAGGGACGAGAGCCCAGCGGGGTGAGTGACCGCTTTCCGCGGTCGAGCTGCCGATACGCCTGAGCGCGGGTTCTGTACCGGGTCTGTACCGACTTCCTCCGGTGTCCGGTTTTGCCGTTAGCCTGGCGCGACGCACTCACGTTCTGGATGGGGGACGGTCGTTACGCATGGCCAGGGAATTCCAACGCGGCCACAAGGCCAGGATCAGTGACCTCACCGCGGGCACGGATCTGTACGTAGGCGTACAGATCGCCGGCCCCGGCCTGAGCTTCGACATCAGCTGCTTCGGCCTCGACGCCGACGAACGGCTCTCGGACGACCGGTACTTCATCTTCTACAACCAGCCGAAGTCCCCCGAGGAGGCCATTCAGCTCCTCGGCGCCCAGGCCGGCGACACGGAGTCCTTCCGGGTGACGCTCGACCGGATCCCGCCGCAGATCCAGAAGCTGTCCTTCACGGCGACGATCGACGGCACCGGGCAGATGTCGCAGATCGCCCCTGGCTACATCCGCATCGTCGCGGGCGGCGAGGAGGTGGCCCGCTACCCCTTCAGCGGCGCGGAGTTCTCCACCGAACGGGCCGTGATGCTGGGCGACTTCTACCTGAAGGACGTCTGGCGGTTCGCCGCCGTCGGGCAGGGCTTCGACGGCGGTCTCGACGCCCTGCTGAAGAACTTCGGCGGCGAGGTGGCCGAGGAGGAGACGCCCGCGCCCGCCCCGCAGCAGCCGCAGGCCGCCGCCCCGGGCTTCGCCCCGCCCGCGTTCGCCGCCCCCGGCACTCCGGAACCCGCCCAGGCTCCCGCACCCGCTCCGGCTCCCGCGCCGGCAGCGCCTCCGGCCTCGGCTCCCGCGCAGGGCTTCGCGCCCCCACCCGGAGCCACGCCGCCCGCGGCCGCTCCACCCGCGGCCACGCCGCCCGGCGCCACCCCGCCCCCGGCCCCGGCGCCCGCACCCCAGGTGCACGCCGCCCCGACCATCGTCGCGCCCATGAACACCCCGCCCGCCGGCTCCCCGGTGCCGCCTCCGGCCCCGGCGCCCGCTCCCTACGGCCAGCCCGGGCAGCAGCCGCCGGCGTACGGCCAGGTCCCCGGCCAGACGGCCCCGCCGCCCCCCGGCTACGGCCAGCCCCAGGCACCCCAGGCCCCTGCCCCGCCGCCCGGCTACGGCCAGCCCACCCCGCCCCCGGGCTACGGCCAGCAGCAACCGCCGTTCGGGCAGGCCCCTTACGGAGCCCCGCAGCAGGGCGCCCCCCAGGCCGCCGCCGCTCCCCAGGGCCCGGGCGTGGCCGCCGCGCTCCAGCAGTTCAAGGAGACCCCCACGGGGCAGCGCTGGACGCAGCAGAACAAGAAGCTCGTCCGGGTCGACCTCGGCATCGGCGGGCAGCCTGTGCTGGCCCGGCAGGGCAGCATGGTGCTCTACCAGGGCAAGGTCGACTTCAGCTACAAGGGCGCGGGCTTCGCCGGCCGGATCGTGGGCAACGCGACCGGCCAGGAGATGCAGCTGATGCGCTGCACCGGCCAGGGGCAGGTGTTCCTCGCCGAGAACTCGACGATGCTGCACCCCATCGAGCTCCAGGGCGACGCCGTCTGCGTCTCCGCCGAGAACGTCCTCGCGTTCGACGAGAGCCTCACCTACGAGGTCCGCCGCATCGAGGGACACGGCATCCCGGGAGGCGCGCTGTTCACGATGCAGTTCCAGGGCACCGGCACCGTGGTCGTGAAGACGCACGGCACGCCCGTGGTGCTGCCGGTCACGCCCACCACGTTCGCCGACTGCAACGCGGTGGTCGCCTGGTCGGCCGCCGCCCAGGTCGTCGTCTCCAGCCAGGTGCGGATGCGCCGCAACGCCTACCCCGGGGACACCGGGGAGAGCGTCAACCTCCAGTTCCGGGGAGCGCCCGGCAACTTCATCGTCGTCCAGCCGTACGAGGTCTGAGGGAGCCCGTCATGACACAGCAGCTCGCGGGCCACGCCCCCGCACCCGTCACCGCCCGCATGGAGAACCACGGCAACCACATGCTGAAGGTCGCCATGCAGACCGGAAACGACCTCCTCGCGCGCGTGGGGTCGATGGTCGCCTACGAAGGGTTCGTCCAGTACGAGCCCAACCCGCCGGCCGTGCGCCAGATCGCCAAGGACTGGCTCACCGGTGAGGGCGCGCCCCTGATGAAGTGCTCCGGCGACGGCCTGCTCTACCTCGCCGACTACGGCGCGAACGTCGTCGTCATCAACCTCAACGGCGACGGCATCTCCGTCAACGCCACCAACCTGCTCGCCTTCGACGCCCACCTCACCTGGGGTGTCGAGCGGGTCAAGGGCCTGGCGAAGTTCGCCGGGCAGGGCCTGTGGAACACCAAGATCTCCGGCCAGGGCTGGGTCGCGCTGACCTCCCGGGGCAAGCCCATCGTCGTCGACTGCGGAGGCGGCGAGGACGAGACCTACGTCGACCCGGACGCGCTCGTCGCCTGGTCCCCGAACCTCAAGGTGAAGGGCAAGCGCAGCTTCCGGGCCCAGTCTCTGATCGGCCGCGGCAGCGGCGAGGCCTACCAGATGGCCTTCTCCGGTCAGGGCATCGTCGTCGTCCAGCCCAGCGAGGACAGCACCGACCGCCTCCGGGCCCGGGGCTGAGGGGGAGCCAGAACGTCATGCAGAGCCCGATTTTCGCCTACAACGAGCAGCAGACCCAGGAGCGCTGGAGCCTCCAGAACAAGCAGATGCTGCGCGTCACCCTGGAGGGCCACGACGACATCCTGGCCCGCAAGGGCACCATGGTCGCCTACCAGGGCCTCGTCGAGTTCGACGCCGAGTACCAGAGCAACGACCAGGCACGCGCGCGTGCGCACACGGGTGAGGGACTCGACCTGATGCGCTGCCACGGGCAGGGCACGGTCTACCTCGCCAACCTCAAGCAGCACGTCCACGTCATGGACGTGGACCAGGACGGCCTCACCGTCGACAGCAGCTACGTACTGGCGATGGACTCCTCCCTGCACCACGAGGTCATCGCCGTGGACAGCCTGTACGGCATCTCCGGCTCCGGGAAGTACCAGCTCAACATCACCGGCCGGGGCAGGGTCGCCCTGATGACCTCGGGCATGCCGCTGCTGCTGCACGTGACGCCCGACAAGTACGTCAACTGCGACGCCGACGCGATCGTCGCCTGGTCGACGAGCCTGCGCGTGCAGATGCAGGCCCAGACGCACTCCTCAGGGGTGTGGCGGCGGCGCGGCAACACCGGCGAGGGCTGGGAGCTGAGCTTCATGGGCACCGGCTTCGCGCTGGTCCAGCCCAGCGAGCTGCTCCCGCCCCAGAACGCCCAGATCGGCTCTGGCCTCGCCGCGCAGTACGGCATGGGGCAGCAGGGAGCGCGCGGGCAGAACCAGGGCAACGTCTGGAGCTGATCGCTCCGCGGGTTCGGCCGGTTGGGTCCGGGGGCTGTGCTGTCGGGTCTTGGCTGCGGGGCCGTACGTGGCTGGTCGCGCAGTTCCCCGCGCCCTTGAGGGGGCGCAACCCCGCGGCAGGACCGAATGTAAGGGGCGGCCGACAAGGCGGTCGCCCCTTACAGATGCTCAGGCCGCGAGCCTCGCCCGCGTCGCCTCCAGCAGCCGTACGACCGACTCGTCCGCCACCTCCGGCACCTCGTCGTAGCCGAACCAGCGCACATCGAGCGACTCGTCGCTGATCGCGTGCCCCGCGTCCGGCGGTGCCACGGCCGCGTACTGGACGTCGAAGTGCCAGTGGCACGGCGGCGGGATCGGGTGCCGGTCCAGGCGCACCGGGCCGCCGGGCAGCAGCGAGAGCCCCGGGACGCCGGACTCCTCCGTCGCCTCCCGCAGGGCCGTCGCCGCGAGCGTGGCGTCGCCCGGCTCGCAGTGGCCGCCCATCTGGAGCCACATCCGCAGCTTCCGGTGCAGCGTCAGCAGCACCCGGCCGCCCTCGGGGTCGATGACCAGGGCGCTCGCCGTGATGTGGCCGGCGTGGCACGCCTTCCACAGGCCGTCCGGGTGATCCGCCAGATGGTCCAGGTAGGCCTGGCGCAGGTCGTTCTGGTCCTCGTAGTCCTTCAGTACGAGGACCGCGTCGTCGTACAGGCTCACTCGGCGTCGTCGCCCTTGTTCTTGTCCTCGCCCTTGTCCTTCTTCCTCAGGTCGGGCTTGTCCGCCGCCTCGCCGAGCATCTTGTCCAGCTCGGAGAAGTCGATCTGCTCGCGGTGCACGAAGCCGTCCGGGTCGTCCAGGTCGGTCGCCGTCGGCAGCATGTCCGGGTGCGCCCACAGGGCGTCCCGGCCGTCGACACCGCGCGCGTCCGTGAGCGAGGCCCACAGGCGGGAGGCGTCGCGCAGGCGGCGCGGGCGGAGCTCCAGGCCGATCAGCGTGGCGAACGTCTGCTCGGCCGGGCCGCCCGAGGCGCGGCGGCGGCGCAGCGTCTCGCGCAGGGCGTCGGCGGACGACAGACGGGGCTTCGCGGCGGCGTGGACCACCGCGTCCACCCAGCCCTCGACGAGCGCCAGAGCCGTCTCCAGACGGGCCAGGGCGGTCTTCTGCTCCGGCGTGTCCTCCGGCTGGAACATGCCCTGCTGGAGGGCTTCCTGAAGCTGCTCGGGGTTCTGCGGGTCGAACTGGCCGACCACGTCCTCCAGCTTGGCCGTGTCGACCTTGATCCCGCGGGCGTAGCCGTCGACCGCGCCGAACAGATGCGAGCGCAGCCACGGCACGTGCGCGAAGAGGCGCTGGTGGGCGGCCTCGCGCAGGGCGAGATACAGCCGCACTTCCTCCTGGGGGACGCTCAGGTCCTTGCCGAACGACTCGATGTTCACCGGCAGCAGCGCGGCCTTGCCGGCCGGGCCGAGCGGCAGGCCGATGTCGGACGAGCCGACGACCTCGCCGGCGAGCACGCCGACGGCCTGCCCGATCTGCGTGCCGAACATGGCGCCGCCCATCGAGCGCATCATGCCGATCAGCGGGCCGGCCATGGCCTGCATCTCCTCCGGCAGGACGTCGCCCATGGCGGTGCCGACGCGCTCGGCGACCGGGTCGACGAGCTCCTTCCAGGCGGGCAGGGTCGCCTCGACCCACTCCGCGCGGCTCCAGGCCACGGCGGAGCCGGCGCCCGACGGCATGGACGTGGCGTCGTCGAGCCAGAGGTCGGCCAGGCGGACGGCCTCCTCGACGGCACGGCGCTCGGCGGGGCCGACGCTCGTGTCCTTGGTGCCGTCAGGGCTGCCCTGGGAGACCGTCTGGCGGGCGATCTGCTTGGCCATGTCCCAGTTCACCGGGCCGCCCTCGTAGGAGAGCATCTGGCCCAGCTGCTGGAACGCGGCGCCCAGGTCGGTGGGGTTCAGTGAGCCGAACATGGCTGCGAACGGGTTGTCCGCACCGGGGCCACCGGGGCCGCCGCCGAATCCTCCGGCTCCGGGCAGGCCGCCGAAACCGAACGGATTGGCAGGTCCCTGACCACCACCGCTCTGCTGGTCCTTCTTCTTGCCCTCGTCGCCGTCGTCCGGCTCCTCCGGCGGAAGGCCGAATCCGAATGGGGTGTCACTCACGGGATTCCTCGGCTGGTAGGGCCGCCGGTTCTTTCCGGCGGCACGGCTGCCCGACAACACCACCCAGCGTAGACACCTGGGGCGGATCGGGCCTCGGTGCTTCGCCGACTGACGGCCTGCGGCAGGATGGATGCCACCTGGTACGCACGCGTCGCACGCGCTCGTACTGAAGACAACCGCTGGAGACGCCCGGTGAGTTCCCCAGATCCGCAGGTTCGCGCAGCGCGAAACCAGTCAACCAGTCCCGCGAGCCCCGCGGCGCGCGGACCCGTCGTCGCGGTCACCGGCGCCGCGTACGGCGTCGGCGCGCTGCTCACCGAGCAGCTCGCCGCGTCCGACGAGGTCAAGCAGGTCGTGGCCATCGACGAGCGGCGCGGCGAGTGCGCGGCGGCGCAGTGGCACATCCTGGACGTCCGGGATCCGGCCATCGCGGAGAAGCTGCGCGGCGCCGACGTGGTGGTGCACCTGGCCCTGGATCTCGACCTGGAGACCGACGCGGCCGCCCGAACGGCCTACAACGTACGGGGGACGCAGACCGTCCTGACGGCGGCCGCGGCGGCCGGAGTGCACCGGGTGGTGCTGTGCACCTCGGCGATGGTCTACGGAGCGCTGCCCGACAACGAGCTGCCGCTGTCGGAGGACGCGGAACTGCGGGCCACGGCGGAGGCGACGGGCGTCGGAGACCTGCTGGAGATCGAGCGGCTGGCGCGGCGGGCGCCGCGGGCGCACCCGGGGCTCAACGTCACCGTGGTGCGGCCGGCCGTCCTGGTCGGCGGCACGGACACCGCACTGACCAGGTACTTCGAGTCCCCTCGGCTGCTCGTCGTGGCCGGGTCGCGGCCCGCCTGGCAGTTCTGCCATGTCGAGGACCTGTGCAGCGCGCTGGAGTACGCCGTGCTGGAGAAGGTCGACGGGGAACTGGCCGTCGGGTGCGACGGGTGGCTGGAGCAGGAGGAGGTCGAGGAGCTCAGCGGCATCCGGCGGATGGAGCTGCCGTCGGCGGTCGCGCTGGGCGCGGCGGCACGGCTCCACCGGATCGGCCTCACGCCCTCACCGGCGGGGGATCTGGCGTACACGATGTACCCCTGGGTGGTGAGCGGGAGCCGGCTGCACGACGCCGGGTGGCGGCCGCAGTACACCAACGAGGAGGTGCTGGCCGAGCTCCTGGAGGAGGTCTCCGGCCGGCACACGGTGGCCGGGCGGCGGCTGGGCCGCAAGGACGCGACGGCCGCGGGCGCCGCCGGCGCCACGGTGGCGCTGCTGGGTGCCGCGGCGGTGGTGCGGCGGGCGAGGAAGGCCCGGCGCCGGATCTGAGAGACGCCGCTGTAGGACACTCCAAAGACGCACGCGCGCGTGCAGGGCGATAGCTCTATTCCGGGCTGTCGGTCGCGTGCGGCACGATGGAGGCATGGCATCCACGAACGATCATCCAGGCGAGCAGGGCGCGCAGGACCCGGTCAAGCTGATCGGGATTCGGGACACGGCCCTCTCCGTGGACGAGGTGTTCCGGGCGGTGGGGGACGACGCGGCCGGCGGCACCGCGCTCTTCGTGGGGACCGTGCGGAACCACGACGGCGGCGCCGACGTGGCGGAGCTGGGGTATTCCTGCCACCCGAGCGCCGAGGCCGAGATGCGGCGGATCGCCGAGAAGGTCGTCGCCGAGTTCCCGGTGCGGGCGCTGGCGGCCGTGCACCGGGTGGGGGACCTCCGGGTCGGGGACCTCGCCGTGGTCGTCGCCGTGTCCTGCCCGCATCGCGGCGAGGCCTTCGAGGCCTGCCGGAAGCTGATCGACGACCTCAAGCACGAAGTGCCCATCTGGAAGCACCAGAAGTTCTCCGACGGCACCGAGGAATGGGTGGGGGCCTGCTGACCGGAGACGGGCGGAGGCCTGCTGATTCAGGAAGCCGTCTTCCGGTTGCGTAACCGCACCCCTGGCGTGAGCGTTGTCACTGCGGATGGTTAATCTGCTGATCAGTCAGTTGCGGACGCTCAATGGGGTTGGAGGTCGGCATGGCGGCGCTCGCCTGGTTGCTGATTCCGCTTGTGGCTGCGATCGGCGCGGGCCTCTGGGGCAGTTGGGCCAACCGGACCCGCAAGGTCCGCGGGGACGGCCCGGAACTCATCGGTTACGCCCGCTTCCGCGAGGCCATGGAGAAGCCCCGGCCGGGTAGCTGACGGCCGAGAAACAGCAGGTCACAGGCGCCTGAACCCACAGGGCCGCCTCGGACGGGCGGCCCTGACGGTGCGCTGACAAAACCGTCCCGTACTGTCGAGTCATGCCACGCCGCACCGCGACGATGCTCGCCTCCACCCTGATGCTGATCGCGCTCCTGTGCGCGGGAGTGTTCATCCCCGTGCCGTATGCGGAGATGTCCCCGGGGCCGACGGTGAACACGCTCGGAGACCACGGCGGCGAGCCGGTGCTGCAGATCTCGGGCCGGAAGACCTATGCGACCAGTGGCCACCTGAACATGACCACGGTCCGCGTCACCAGCGCCGACTACCGGATGAACCTGGTCGAGGCCGTCTACGGCTGGCTCGCGCACGACAACAAGGTCGTGCCCCGCGAGACGCTCTACCCGGACGGCAAGACCGAGGAGCAGTCCACCCAGGAGAACGCCGAGGAGTTCAGCCAGTCCCAGGAGAGCGCCAAGGTCGCCGCCCTGAAGGAACTCGACGTTCCGGTGAAGTCGTGGGTGATCGTCTCGACGGTGGTCAAGGGCTCGCCGGCCGAGGGCAAGCTGCACGCGGGGGATGTGATCAAGGCCGTCGACGGTACGGCGGTGAAGGAGCCGGCCGACGTCGCCGAGCTCGTCACGAAGCACAGGCCCGGCCAGGACGTCCGCTTCACGATCGTGCCGGCCAAGGAACAGGCCGCCGCGGAGAAGGAGAAGCGGACGCCGACCAAGACGCAGGACGTCACGATCACCACCACGACCTCCGACGATACCGGCGAGAAGCGCGCGATCGTCGGGATCTCCGCGGGCACCGACCACACGTTCCCGTTCACCATCGACATCAAGCTGGCCGATGTCGGCGGGCCGAGCGCCGGTCTGATGTTCGCGCTCGGCATCTACGACAAGCTCACCCCGGGCAGCCTGACCGGCGGCAGGTTCGTCGCCGGCACGGGCACGATCGACGACCAGGGCAAGGTCGGGCCGATCGGCGGCATCGAGATGAAGACCGTAGGGGCTCGGGCCAAGGGCGCCCAGTACTTCCTGACGCCCGCCGACAACTGCGCGGCCGCCGCCAAGGACACCCCCGGGGGCCTCACCCTCATCAAGGTGAACACCATCCAGGACGCCCTCGGCGCCCTGAAGGACATCCGCAGCGGCGACACCGCCGATCTGCCGAAGTGCTGATCCGGACGACAGGCCCTAGTCCTCGAACGTCGCCGTCAGTGCCTCCGCCAGGCCGGGGACCAGGTCGGAGCCGGTGAGGACCTCCGTGGGGGAGTCCTTCTCGCGCAGGCGCAGGGCCGACTCGCGGGTGCCGTCGCGCAGGACCGCGACCGTCATCCGGACCTCCTGGCGGTCCGGGTGCTCCGCCACCCACTTCGTCAGCGCCGCCCCGCTCAGATCCTTCGGGACCTGGGCCTCGGCGGACGGCGGCAGCATCAGGCGCTCCACGGCGAGGGCACAGCCGGCCACCGCGTCGGGCCAGGCGATGGTGGCGAGGAACTCGTCGAGCGGCTTGCCCGTTGGAATCTCATCCTGCTCGATCGGGGTCAGGCCGGATTGCTCCGGCTCGTCCCCCAGACCGAGCCGGTCGGCGAGCGAGGGCTGTTCGGCCCGCAGCCGTGCGGTGTCGACGAGGGCGAAAAGGCGGGCCGGCTGGTCCCAGCCGAGGCCGGAGACGTACTCGTCGATCTCGAGCACGGCCCGGGTGAGCGGGTTCGCAGCCATGGGAGTGTTGGACATGGTCACAATCCTGCCTCGTTCCCGGCCGGAATCGGGAACCGAGTAAACGGTGAGTAAGTTGCATAGGTGGGGGCCCACGATCACGGGGGCCACGGACGGTCCGTGAAGACGCGGGCCTGACGAATCGACAGCGAACTTCGAGGTGCGCACCTTGGCTTTCCAGATGCCGGACCGCGGCGGAGGCCCGACAGGGCCGCGGATCAGAGTGGGCCGCCCGTCCCGGCGTGTCCGGACCCTGCTCATGACGCTGGGCGTCCTGGCCGTCCTCGGCATGGCGTTCACCATGTTCGCGGGCTTTTGGACGGACTGGCTCTGGTACCGGTCGGTGAGGTACTCGTCGGTCTTCACCACGACCCTGTGGACCAAGATCGGGCTCTTCTTCGTCTTCGGCCTGCTCATGGCCCTCGCGGTCGGCTTCAACATCTGGCTGGCCCACCGGATGCGGCCGCCGCTGAGCGCCATGTCGATGGAGCAGCAGAACCTCGACCGCTACCGGATGGGCATCGCGCCCTACAAGAAGTGGCTGCTGCTCGGGATCACGGCCCTGGTGGGCCTGATCGCCGGCGCCTCCGCGTCCGGCCAGTGGCGGACGTGGCTGATGTGGGTCAACGGCGTGCCCTTCGGCCAGAAGGACCCCCAGTTCAGGCTGGACGTCTCCTTCTACGCCTTCGACCTGCCCTGGTACCGGTTCCTGCTCGGCTTCGGCTTCGCCGCCGCGATCCTCTCCGTGATCGCCGCCGCGCTCACCCACTACCTCTACGGCGGGCTGCGCGTCACCAGCCCCGGAGCCCGCGCCACGGCGGCCGCCACCGGGCACCTGTCGGTGCTCATCGGGATCTTCGTGGCCCTGAAGGCGGTCGCGTACTGGCTCGACCGGTACGGACTCGCGGTGAAGTCCAGCGACTTCAGAGCGACGGACAACTGGACGGGCCTGCGGTACGTCGACGCCAACGCCTACCTGCCGGCCAAGACGATCCTGTTCTGCATCGCCGTCATCTGCGCGCTGCTGTTCTTCGCCACCCTGTGGCGGCGCACCTGGCAGCTGCCCGTGATCGGCTTCGGCCTGATGGTGCTCTCCGCGATCCTCATCGGCGGCCTCTACCCGGCCATCGTGCAGAAGTTCCAGGTCCAGCCGAACGAGCAGGCCAAGGAGGCGCCGTACGTCGCGAAGAACCTCGAGGCGACGCGCAAGGCCTACGGCATCGACGGCACCAAGGTCACCGACTACTCGGGCACGAGCAAGACCGAGGACAAGGCCACGCTCCGCGATGACGTCGACTCCACGGCGAGCATCCGGATCATGGACCCGAACATCGTCTCGCCGACCTTTCAGCAGCTCCAGCAGATCAGGAACTACTACGCGTTCCCGAACAACCTGGACGTGGACCGCTACACGAAGGACGGCAAGGACCAGGACACGGTCATCGGCCTGCGCGAGCTGAACCTCGCGGGCATCCCGAAGAAGAACTGGATCAACAACCACTTCCGTTACACGCACGGATACGGAGTGGTCGCCGCCGAGGGCACCAGCGCCGACGCCCAGGGCCGCCCGGTCTTCACCGAGTCCGACCTGCCCTCCAAGGGCCAGCTCGGCACGTACGAGCAGCGGGTCTACTACGGCGAGAAGACCACCACGTACTCGATCGTCGGCGGTCCCCAGAAGGAGATCGACTACTCCGACGACAACGGCGAGAAGACCACCAGCTACAAGGGCGACAGCGGGGTCAACCTCTCCAACCCGGTCAACCGGGCCGCGTACGCGGTGGCGCTCGGCGAGCCGCAGATCCTGTACTCCGGTGCCATCGGGGACGGTTCGCGGATCCTGTACAACCGCACGCCCAAGGAGCGCGTCGAGGCGGTCGCCCCCTGGCTGACCATCGACGGCGACGCCTACCCCGCGGTCGTGGACGGCCGTATCCAGTGGATCGTCGACGCCTACACGACGACGAACGGCTACCCGTACTCCTCGCGTACGACCCTCGGGGACACCACGGCCGACTCGCTGACCGCCACCAACGACAACCGCGCGGTGGTGGCCCAGCAGAACCAGGTCAACTACATCCGCAACTCGGTGAAGGCGACCGTCGACGCGTACACCGGCGAGGTCAAGCTCTTCCAGTGGGACACCCAGGACCCGGTCCTGAAGACCTGGATGAAGGCCTTCCCGGACACGGTGGAGCCCAAGAGCGACATCTCCAAGTCGCTGATGGACCATCTGCGTTACCCCCAGGACCTGTTCAAGGTCCAGCGGGAGCTGCTCACGCGCTACCACGTGAAGGACGCGACGACGTTCCTCAGCGGCAGCGAGGTGTGGCAGGTGCCGGACGACCCGACGAACCGGTCGGGCAGCGCGGTGCCGCCGTACTACCTGAGCATGAAGATGCCCGACCAGCAGGCGCAGGCGTTCTCGCTGACGACGACCTTCACGCCCAACGGCCGGGACAACCTCAGCGCCTTCATGGCGGTCGACGCCGAGGCCGGCACCAGTGACTACGGCAAGATCAGAATCCTGAAACTGCCGACGAACACGACGGTCAACGGACCCAAGCAGGTCCAGAGCCAGTTCAACTCCCAAGAGGACATCGCCGAGTCCATCAGGCTCCTCAGAGGCGGCGACTCCGAAGTGGAGTACGGCAACCTGCTGACGGTGCCGCTCGACGGCGGACTGCTGTACGTGGAGCCGGTCTACGTACGCGGTGGTGGACTGAAGTACCCGCTGCTGCGCAAGGTGCTGGTCACCTACGGAGGCCAGACCGCCTTCGAGAACACGCTCGAGGAGGCCCTCAACAAGGTCTTCGGGGCGGAGGGCGCGACACCGGAGCCGCCGGACGAGGGCGATACGACGACACCGCCGCCGACGTCCGACGACCCGACGGTCGCACAGGCCCTGGAAGACGCCCAGAAGGCGTTCGACGCGGGCCAGGAGGCCCTGAAGAACAACGACTGGGAGGCGTACGGCCGGGCGCAGGAGGACCTGGAGGACGCCCTCCAGCGGGCCGAGCAGGCGCAGGCCGCCGCGGACCGCGCGGGTGCCGGGGGCGGCGAGAGCAAGCCCAGTGGCAGCCCCAGCGCCAGCCCGAGCGGCAGTCCGAGCCCGAAGCCGAGCAGTTAGGGCCTGGCCTGGTCAAATGCCCACCCCGCGCCGTGATACGGTTGTGAACACAACGGCGCGGGGTGGAGCAGCTCGGTAGCTCGCTGGGCTCATAACCCAGAGGTCGCAGGTTCAAATCCTGTCCCCGCTACTGAAGTCGCGAAGTCCGAGTGACGGAGCGACACCGAAGGCCCGGATTCCACACAGGAATCCGGGCCTTCGTGATGTGTGAACGCATGTGCTGGTGCGGCCTGCGGCCGTGCCGACGGGGGGAGTTGGGAAGTCTGTGTTTGACTTGTCTCTCTGTGGGCATGTCGACAAAACGCTGTAGTGACCTCACTGGCTGCGGTATACCAGGTGTACCCAGGTTGCAGGTGGTGCGACGATGGACGTTATGGGGGACAAGGCAACTCTGTTCGAGACAGGGCGTTTTGTGCAGCCTTCCAGCCGGGAGGACACCGATACCCCGGACGAGACCGGGGAACTCGCCGACGAGGCGGCCGAAGAGCTGCGTCAGCGGCTCGCCGCCGAGGCCGGCGACGTCGAGGCGATGAGTGTCCTCGGGGCCATGCTGCTGCGCCGCGGTGATCTCGACGGTGCCGAGCCCCATCTGCGTGCCGCCACCGCCGCGGGTGACCGGGCCGCCGCCAACAACCTCGGAGTCCTCCTCCACCAGCGCGGATACGCCGACGAGGCCGCCGGATGGTGGCGGATCGCCGCCGTCGCCGGATCCGCGGCCGCCGCGCACGCCCTCGGCCGGCACCACCGCGAGCGCGGTGACGAACCCGCCGCCGAGTACTGGCTGCGCCAGTCCGCCGAACAGGGCCACACCCTGGGCGCCTACGCCCTCGCCGACCTGCTGGAGCACCGCGGTGACGCCGGTGCCGAGCAGTGGATGCGGGTCGCGGCCGAGCGCGGGCACCGGGAGGCGGCCTACCGGCTGGCGCGGGCACTGGACCGCAAGGCGGCGCGGGAGACCGGCGGTGACAACGGTGTCCAGGTGCCCGAGGAGGCCGAGCAGTGGTACCGGCAGGCCGCCGCGCGCGGCCACCGGCGTGCCGCGCTGCACCTCGGGACGCTCCTGGAGAAGCGCGGCGAGCTCAAGGAGGCCGGCCGCTGGTACCTGACGTCCGCCAAGGACGGCGAGGCGCGGGCCGCCTGCGCGCTCGGCTTCCTGCTGCGCGACGCGGGCGACACGGAGAACGCCGCCGTGTGGTGGCTGCGGGCCGCGCAGGACGGCGACGGCAACGCGGCGAACGCGCTGGGCGCGCTGCACGCCGAGCGGGGCGAGACCCAGACCGCCGAGCGGTGGTACCGGGCCGCGATGGACGCGGGCGATGTGAACGGCGCGTACAACCTCGGGCTGCTCTGCGCCGAGCAGGGGCGCACCACGCAGGCCGAGCAGTGGTACCGGCGCGCGGCCTACGCCGGGCACCGGGAGGCCGCGAACGCGCTGGCGATCCTGCTGCTGCGGGGCGGGGACGAGGCGGGCGCGGAGCCGTGGTTCTCCAAGGCCGCCGAGGCCGGGAGCGTGGACGCCGCGTTCAACCTGGGCATCCTGCACGCCGGGCGGGGCGAGGAGAAGGCCGCGCTGCGCTGGTACGAGCGGGCCGCGGCCGCCGGGCACACGGAGGCGGCGCTCCAGGTCGGCATGGCGCGGCTGCGGGACGGCGACGAGCAGGAGGCCGAGCGGCATCTGCGCTGCGCGGCCGGAGGCGGGAGCGCGGAGGCGGCGTACCGGCTGGCGACCGTGCTCGACGCGCGCCGGCCGCCGGAGCCGGCGCATGAGCTCGGGGAGCCGGTGCACCGGCGGAGCGAGTGCGAGGAGTGGTACGAGCGGGCCGCCTCGCAGGGGCACCGGCGGGCGCAGGTCCGGGTGGGCATGCTGGCGGCGGCCCGGGGCGATGTCGTCGAGGCGGCTCGGTGGTACCGGGAGGCGGCCGAGGCCGGGTCGCGCAACGGGGCGTTCAATCTCGGGCTGCTGCTCGCCCGGGAGGGGAGTGAGCCCGAGGCGGCGGTGTGGTGGACGCGGGCGGCTGATGCCGGGCACGGGCGGGCGGCGTTGCGGCTGGCCCTGGTCTACGCGCGTCGGGGAGAGCTGGCGGAGGGGCAGCGGTGGGCCGATCGGGCGGTGTCCCTGGGGCCGGCGTCCGTGGCTGAGCGGGCGGCCCGGTTGCGGGACGCGTTGCGGCAGGAGCTGTCTGCGTAGGGGCTGCCTGAGGTGGGCCGGGCTGGAGGGTGCTCGGCGTTGGGACCCACCCCTGCCGCCTGGGGGTACCCCCTGCTCGCGGGACCAGCGGTTAAGCGATTTGCATCTGTCCTCGTCGTTGACGTAACGTTGCATTCACCGACGCGGGGTGGAGCAGCTCGGTAGCTCGCTGGGCTCATAACCCAGAGGTCGCAGGTTCAAATCCTGTCCCCGCTACTGAAGGCCGAGGGCCGGAATCCGAAAGGGTTCCGGCCCTCGGTGTTTTCCCCGGGCTTCAGCGGTCCGCGTGAGCAGCGAAAAAGCCCCGGCACCCAGGGTGCCGGGGCTTACGCGTGACAGAACTAGGCGGCCGCGCAGTTCGGGCAGACGCCGCGGTAGGTCACCTCGACGTCGGAGACCGTGAAGCCGAAGCGCTCCGAGTCCGGGAGGTCCGCCAGCGGGTTGCCGACCGGGTGGACGTCGCGGATCGCGCCGCACTGGGCGCAGACCAGGTGGTGGTGCGGCCGGTGGGCGTTCGGGTCGTACCGCTTGGCGCGCTGGTCGGTGGAGACCTCCAGCACCTCGCCGAGGGAGACGAGCTCGCCGAGCGTGTTGTAGACGGTCGCCCGGGAGATCTCGGGCAGCTTGGCGACGGCCCGGGCGTGGACCTCGTCGGCCGTCAGATGGACGTGTTCGCCGTCGAGGACCTCGGCCACGACGCGCCGCTGCGCGGTCATCCGCCATCCGCGTCCGCGCAGCCGTTCCAGAAGGTCACTCATGGCCACCAGCCTAACAGCAAAGGGGACCAGGTCCCGAACAGGTGTGACTTTAGAAGCTTGCTTGCTTTAGACATTGTCTATTGTAGGATCGTGACGATGGAGGCCTGGGCTCCGGTAGCCGACAACCAGAACAGCGAGACCGCGGGCGTCGGCGGCCCGGTGCTCGTCCAGGACCAGCTCCTGCTGGAGAAGCTCGCCCACTTCAACCGCGAGCGCATCCCGGAGCGCGTGGTGCACACGCGCGGTGCGGGCGCCTACGGCACCTTCACAACACCCCGGTGTTCTTCATCAAGGACGCCATCAAGTTCCCGGACTTCATCCACACCCAGAAGCGCGACCCGTACACCGGCTCGACCGAGGCGGACAACGTCTGGGACTTTTGGAGCCTGTCGCCCGAGTCCACGCGGCCGGCGAGGCCTTCTGGGTGAAGTACCACTTCAAGACGGACCAGGGCATCAAGAACCTGACCAGCGCGGAGGCCGCCCGGCTCGCCGGTGAGGACCCCGACTCCCACCAGCGCGACCTGCGCGAGGCCATCGAGCGCGGCGAATACCCGACCTGGACGGTCGGCGTGCAGATCATGCCGGTGGCCGAGGCGGCGACGTACCGCTTCAACCCGTTCGACCTGACCAAGGTCTGGCCGCACGCGGACTACCCGGTCGTCGAGATCGGCAAGCTGGAGCTCAACCGCAACCCGGAGAACATCTTCGCCGAGGTCGAGCAGTCGATCTTCAGCCCCGCCCACTTCGTGCCGGGCATCGGCCCGTCGCCGGACAAGATGCTCCAGGGCCGCCTGTTCGCCTACGGCGACGCCCACCGCTACCGCGTCGGCATCAACGCCGACCACCTGCCGGTGAACCGCCCGCACGCCACCGTGGCGCGCACCAACTCCCGTGACGGGTATCTCTACGACGGCCGCCACAAGGGCGCGAAGAACTACGAGCCGAACAGCTTCGGCGGCCCGTTCCAGACGGACCGTCCGCTGTGGTCCGCCACGGCCGTGAGCGGCGCCACGGGCAACCACCCCGCGCCGGTCCACGCCGAGGACGACGACTTCGTGCAGGCGGGCAACCTCTACCGGCTCATGTCGCAGGACGAGAAGGAGCGCCTGATCGCCAACCTGGCGGGCTTCATCGCCAAGGTCTCGCGCGACGACATCGTCGAGCGGGCGATCGACAACTTCCGTCGGGCCGACGGGGACTACGGCAAGCGGCTGGAGGCCGCGGTCCAAGCCCTGCGCGGCTGAACTCCAGCGCTGGACCGCTTGCGGTGGTGCACGGGCCGGGTCCCCGGAAGGGGGGCCCGGCCCGTCCGTGCTGTTACGCCGGAACCTGCTGTCGCGCCGGTGCCCAGCAGCGGATGATGTCGCGGACCGAGACGATGCCGGCGGGCTCGTCGCGGTCCAGCACGATGAGGTGACGGAAACCGCCGTGCGTCATGGCGCCGGCCGCCTCCTCCAGGGTCCAGGTCGGGGCGGCGAACACGACGTCGGTGGTGGTATGGGCGTGGGCGCGCTCGGTGTCCGGGTCCTGGCCCCGGCCCACGGAGTTGAGGATGTCGCGTTCAGTGAGGATGCCGATGCCGCCGGCGTCGGGGTCGTGGACGACGGCCGCGCCCACCCGGCGGGCGGACATCAGCGCGGCGGCCTGGCGGAGCGTATGGGTCGGGCCGATGGTGAGGACGACGGTGCTCATGGCGTCACGGACGAGCATGGATGGAGCCACCTCCTGGGAGTGTCCCCGCCGTTTGTTCAGCGTTTCACAAGTTCACAAGTGGGGGGACTCCCAGAGTGGCAGGCAAAGGGAGGGTCAACAAGGGGGCGTTCAGTAGCGCTGGTTGAGGTATCCGAGCAACTCGTCGTGCAGCAGGCCGTTCGACGCGGCCGCGTTGCCGCTGTGCGGGCCCGGGCGGGAGTCGAGCCCGGTGAAGGTGCCGCCGGCCTCCGTGACGATGATCGCGTTGGCGGCCATGTCCCACAGGGACAGCTCCGGCTCGGCGCACATGTCGACGGAGCCCTCCGCGACCATCATGTAGGGCCAGAAGTCGCCGTACGCGCGCGTGCGCCACACCTCGCGGGTGAGGTCCAGGAAGCCGTCCAGACGGCCCTGCTCCTCCCAGCCGCTCAGCGAGGAGTACGCGAAGGAGGCGTCGGAGAGCTTGGAGACGCGGGAGACGTGCAGCCGGGAGGCCTTGGTGAGGCTGCGGCCGGAGAACGCGCCGTGGCCCTTCGCGGCCCACCAGCGGCGGCCGAGCGCGGGGGCGGAGACGACGCCGACGACCGGCTGGAAGCCGCCCTCGCCGGCTTCCATGAGCGAGATGAGGGTGGCCCAGACGGGGACGCCGCGTACGTAGTTCTTGGTGCCGTCGATGGGGTCGATCACCCAGCGCCGGGGGCCGGTGCCCTCGACGCCGTACTCCTCGCCGAGGATCGCGTCCCGGGGGCGGGCGCGCTGGAGCTGGCCGCGGATGAGTTCTTCCGCGGCCTTGTCCGCTTCGCTCACCGGGGTCATGTCCGGTTTGGTCTCGACCTTGAGGTCGAGGGCCTTGAACCGGTCCGTCGTCGCGGCGTCCGCGGCGTCGGCGAGGACGTGGGCGAAGCGCAGGTCGTCGAGGTAGTCGGGCATGTGACGAACCTATCTGCCGAGGTGGGGGTGGGGCTACAGGGGGTTTGTGTGGGTGGGGGAGTGGTGGGGCGCCCGCTTGAGGGGGCGAGGTGTGGGTGCCGGGGGCGGGTGGGTGCGCAACTCGGTGCGGCGAGGTGCTCCGCGCGGCCAACCGCCCGCGCGACGCGGCCGAAACGCGCCCCCGCATGCGTTCGCGAACCCTTGACAGTGGTTTCACGCGCGTCAAATCTGGGCGCAGAGCCGCTCGCCCCAAGGGGAGGCGATGATGCCAGCAGCGCGGGAATCTCTACTGGACGCCGCTTACACGGCGCTGGCGCGCCGGCCGTGGTCCGCCGTACGGATGGTGGACGTGGCCGCGGCGGCCGGAGTGTCCCGGCAGACGCTGTACAACGAGTTCGGCAGCAAGGACGGACTCGCCCGGGCGCTCGTGAGAAGGGAAGCCGACGGCTATCTCGCCGGGGTCGACCGCGCGCTCGCCGGGCCCAGCGACCCCCGCGACCGGCTCACCGCCACCGCCGAGTGGACCACCTCCGCGGCCCGCGACAACGCCCTCGTCCGCGCCATGCTCACCGGCTGCTGGAGCGAACGGCTGCCCTCCCCGACCCTGTCGGCCGTCCCCTCCACCTCCGCCGTACCCGCCCAGCGCCGCGCCGACGGCCCCCTGCCCACACCCGGTGACTTCGTCGCACTCGTCCGCGACCGCGCCGTCACCGTCCTGGCCGGACCGGGCACGCCCAAGTCCGACACCGCCGACCTGGCCCGCTCCTGCGAACTCGCCGTCCGGCTCGCCCTGTCCTGCGTGGCCGCGCCGCCCGGCGAGGGCGGCGTCGCCGACCTGGTCCGCAGCGCCCTGCACCGGCAACCCGGCTGACGGGGCGTCAGTGCGCCGAGCCCGACAACTGCAGCCCGATCACGCCGATGATGACCAGGCTGATCGACACGATCTTCAGCGTCGACACCAGGTCGCCCAGGAACACCATGCCGTAGATGGCCGTCCCCGCCGCCCCGATGCCGGTCCACACCGCATAGGCGGGCCCCACGTCGAGCCGCTTCAGAGCCAGCGTCAGCAGCCCGAAACTGCCGAGGGCGAAGACGCAGAACGCGACCGTCGGCCACAGCCGTGTGAAGCCGTGTGACAACTTCAGGCACACGGCGAAACCGGTCTCGAGCAACCCGGCCACGATGACCAGCAGCCACGCCATGTGATGTCCTCCCGCAGCCCACGTTCAGTGACCGCTTCGTCGCGTTTTGCTCAGGCTTGCATCCGGCTTGGTGCGATTATGCACTTACCGTCCGCACGCCATCACAAACAACCCGGAGGTCAGTCGCCTTCCGTGCGCTCCCGCGTGGCCAGCAGCCGCCGCAGCGAGTACAGCCGGGCCGGATCGGCGTGCCCCTCGGTCACCCACGCGTCGAGCGCGCAGTCCGGCTCGTCGTGACTGCACGCGCGCGGGCAGCCCTCGGTGCCCGGCTCCAGGTCGGGGAAGGCGTGGATGACCCGGGACGGGTCCACGTGGTTGAGCCCGAAGGACCGTACGCCCGGCGTGTCGATCACCCAGCCGTCGCCGCCGGACAGCGGTAGCGCCAGCGCGGAGGTGGTGGTGTGGCGGCCACGGCCCGTCACCGCGTTCACATGCCCGGTCGAACGCCGCCGCTCCTGCGGCACCAGCGCGTTGACCAGGGTCGTCTTGCCGACGCCGGAGTGGCCGACGAACGCGGTGATCTTGCCGTCGAGCTGCTCGCGCACCCGGTCGACGGCGACGCCGGACTCCAGCTCCGCGCGGCTGGTGACGACAAAGGGGATGTCGAGGTCGCCGTACAGCTCCAGCAGCTTGTCGGGCGGGGCGAGGTCCGACTTGGTCAGCACCAGCAGCGGGTCCAGGCCGCCGTCGTAGGCGGCGACCAGGCAGCGGTCGATCAGGCGCGGCCGGGGCTCGGGGTCGGCCAGGGCGGTGACGACGGCCAGCTGGTCGGCGTTGGCGACGACCACGCGCTCGTACGGGTCGTCGTCGTCCGCCGTGCGACGGAGCACGGAGGTCCGCTCCTCGATGCGCACGATCCGCGCGAGCGTGTCCTTCTGGCCGGACAGGTCGCCGACGAGCGCCACGCGGTCGCCGACCACCGCCGCCTTGCGGCCCAGCTCGCGGGCCTTCATCGCCATGACCACTCGGTCCTCGACGAGGCAGGTCAGACGGCCCCGGTCGACGGTGAGGACGAGGCCCTCGGCGGCGTCCTCGTGCTTGGGCCGGATGTTCGTCCGGGGACGGGTGTTCCGGCGGCCGGGACGGGTGCGGATGTCGTCCTCGTCGGTGTGCTTGCCGTAGCGGCGCATGACGTGATCCCTGCGTCCTACGCCCCGAGCATCCCGGTCCACAGGTCGGGGAAGTCGGGCAGGGTCTTGGCCGTCGTCGCCACGTTCTCGATCTGCACGCCCTCGACCGCGAGGCCGATGACCGCGCCGGCCGTGGCCATGCGGTGGTCGTCGTACGTGTGGAAGATCCCACCGTGCAGGCGGCGCGGGCGGATGTGCAGACCGTCGGCGGTCTCCGTCACGTCACCGCCGAGTTCGTTGATCTCCTTCGTCAGCGCCGCCAGCCGGTCCGTCTCGTGCAGCCGCAGGTGGGCGACGCCGCGCAGGGTCGACGGGGAGTCGGCGAGGGCCGCGACCGCCGCGATGCCCGGCGTCAGTTCGCCGACCTCGCTCAGGTCGACGTCGATGCCGTGGATCGAGCCGGAGCCGGAGAACACGAGCCCGTACTCGGTCAGTTCGCAGGAACCGCCCATCTCGGTGAAGATCTCGCGCAGCCGGTCACCGGGCTGGGTGGTGCGGGCCGGCCAGTCCGGGATGACGATCTTGCCGCCGGTCACCAGCGCCGCCGCCAGGAACGGCTGAGCGTTCGACAGGTCCGGCTCGATGACCAGGTCCCGGCCGAGCAGGGCGCCCGGCGTCACCCGCCAGACGTTCGGCTCGCCGCCCGACTCGGGCGTGTCCACCTGGGCGCCGACCGCGCGCAGCATGTCCACCGTCATGCGGATGTGCGGCATGGAGGGCAGCGTGGCGCCCGTGTGGCGGACCTCCACGCCCTGGTTGAAGCGCGGGCCGGACAGCAGCAGGGCGCTCACGAACTGCGACGAGGAGGACGCGTCGATCGCGACCGGGCCGCCGTCCAGGGCACCGCCGCCGTGCACGGTCAACGGCAGGGCGCCGCGGCCGTCGTCGTCGATCCGGGCGCCGAGCTGGCGCAGCGCGTCGATGACGCCGTTCAGGGGACGCTCGTAGGAGCGGGAGTCGCCGTCGAAGCGGACGGGGCCGTCGGCGAGCGCGGCGACCGGCGGCAGGAACCGCATCACCGTGCCGGCGTTGCCCACGTCGACCGTGGCCGGGCCGCGCAGGTCCGTGGGGAGCACCCGCCAGGCCTCGCCCGTGCCGTCGGGGCCCACGCCCTCCTCGATCTCGATGCCCATCGCGCGCAGCGCGCCGGCCATCAGCAGGGTGTCGCGGGAGCGCAGCGGGCGGCGCAGCCAGCCGGGCTCGGAGGCGAGGGAGGCGAGGACCAGGGCGCGGTTGGTGACCGACTTGGACCCGGGCACGTGGACCGTCGCGTCGACGGCTCCGCTCGCGTGCGGGGCGGGCCAGAGGGCGGTGTCTGCGGTGTTCGGGGCCATGCCTTTACTTTATAAGCAGGCCGTCGTGCGGGTGCGGCGCCGTGGGGCCGGTCGCGCCACGCGGCGGAGGCCGCACATCGACGCAGCCCCGCGCCCCCGCGCTGCCTCCCCGTGGCGCGTCACAGCGCCAGGAGCCAGCGTCCTCCGCCTATCAGCGAGCACAGCGACACCGCGTGGAACAGGAAGAACCACAACCCCGCCGGTACGTGCGTCAGCCGCGACAACTGGTCCGCGTCCGAGTCGCCCGCCCCGCCCCGCGCCCGCTTCGCCTGGAGCTCGAACGCCGGACGCACCCCGCCGAGCAGCAGGAACCACACCACCGCGTACGCGAACGCCGCCTGGACCTGGGGGCCGGCCAGCCAGGACACCAGGACGAACAGCCCGCCGGTGACGATCATGGTGAGGGCGCCGTAGGCGTTGCGGATCATCACGAGCATGGCGAGCAGCAGGGCCGTGGCCAGCCACAGCAGGAGCGTGATGCGGCCGGCGCCGAGCAGGGCCGCGCCGCCGAGGCCGAGCAGGGGCGGGGCGGTGTAGCCGGAGGCGGCGGTGAGGATCATGCCGATGCCGTACGGCTTGCCGCGGCTGACGGTCAGGCCGCTGGTGTCCGAGTGCAGCCGTATGCCCGTGAGGGTGCGGCCGCTGAGCAGGGCCACGAGCCCGTGGCCGCCCTCGTGGGCGATGGTGATGGCGTTGCGGGAGATACGCCACAGGCCGTGCGGGATCACCACGGCGAGCGCGGCGACCAGGGTCGCGATCACCACCCAGAGGTCGGGGTCGGGCTGGGTGCCGGAGACCTCGTCCCAGAGGGAGGCGAGCGAGGCGGTTGCGGTGCTGTCCATGTGCGGCGATGGCTCCCTGTGGTCGTGGGGAATCTGGCAGTGTGGCACGTATGTGCGGACGGTATGCAGCGAGTCGTAGGCCAGAGGATCTCGCAGGAATCTTTGAGGTCGAGAAGTGGGAGCCCGAGGAGACCCTCGAGCCCGACTACAACGTGGCGCCCACCAAGGAGGTCTACGCCGTCCTGGACCGCCCCCTGAAAGACGCGGACGACCCGCGGCCGGTTCGGCAGCTGCGCAAGCTGAAGTGGGGGCTCGTCCCGTCCTGGTCGAAGACCCCCGAGGGCGGCGCCCGGATGATCAACGCCCGCGCGGAGACCGTCCACGAGAAGCCGTCCTACCGCCGCGCCTTCACCTCCCGGCGCTGCATCCTGCCCGCCGACGGCTACTACGAGTGGGTCACCGGCACGCAGGAGCGCGAGCTGGAGGTCGAGGGGAAGAAGAAGCGGCCCCGCAAGCAGCCCTACTTCGTGACCCCGGCGGACGGGTCGGTCTTCGCGATGGCCGGGCTGTACGAGTTCTGGCGCGACCGGACCCTGCCGGACGACCACCCGCAGGCCTGGTGGGTGACGTGCTCCGTGATCACCACCGAGGCCGAGCAGAGCCCGCTCGCCGTCGCCCCGGCCGAGGGACCGCGGGCGCTGGCCGACATCCACCCCCGGATGCCGCTGATGCTCACGCCCGAGCGCTGGGACGCCTGGCTCGACCCCGCCCGCACGGACGCCGACGGCCTGCGCGAGCTGCTCGCCCCGCCGCCCGCCGGGCTGATGCGGGCCTACCCCGTCACCACGGCCGTCAGCAACGTCCGCAACAACGGGCCGGAGCTGCTGAAGGAGCTGGAAGGGCCCGTGGAGGGCACACTTTTCTGACGTGACGAATGTGACGGACGTGATGAGTGTGACCGACGCGACCACCGAGACGGTCGAGACCGAAGCCGGAACCGCCCGTATCACCTGGCACCAGGCGAAGAAGGCCCGGCTGGTCCTCGCCGTCAGCCACGGCGCCGGCGGGGGCATCGAAGCCCGTGACCTGAAAGCCCTGGCCGCCGTCCTGCCCGCCCACGGTGTGACCGTCGCCCGCGTGGAGCAGCCCTGGCGGGTGGCCGGGAAGAAGGTGGCGCCCGCGCCGAAGACGCTGGACGCCGGCTGGCGCGGCATCTGGCCCGCGCTGGCGAAGCCCGGACTGCCGGTGGTGTCCGGCGGGCGCAGTGCCGGGGCCCGGGTCGCCTGCCGGACCGCCCGCGAGCTGGGCGCCCACGCGGTCCTCGCCCTCAGCTTCCCGCTCCACCCGCCCGGCAAGCCCGAGAAGTCCCGCGCCGGGGAACTGCTCGGTTCCGGGGTGCCCACCCTGGTCGTCCAGGGCGGGAACGACCCGTTCGGCAGGCCCGAGGAGTTCCCGGAGGGGCCGTACGACCTCGTGGAGGTGCCGCACGGAGATCACGGCTTCGCCGTGCCGAAGCGCGCGGAGATCTCGCAGGACGAGGCCGTGGCGGTCATCACGGACGCGGTCGTGGAGTGGACCGGGTCACTCGGGTAAAGCTTCGGGAATGCCGGGGCGCCGGCCTCTGTTGTGCGGGACGTACGTGCTGGGGACCAGCACCGACGCCGTAGGAGAGGAAGTCCGCCGCATGGGTTCGATCTACTGCCCGAGCCGCAGCAGCCGTGCCGACCTGGACTGGACGGTGCTGCACGCGGCCAGGACCGCCCCTATTCGGGCGGCGGGCGGACCGGATCGTCGTCTATCCTCCGATTCGGGTGGGACCGGTCTCGGTCTCACGAGAACACTGGAGGAGGTGGGTCCGGTCACTGGGACCGACGCAGGGACCGAACACGGCCAGGCGGAGCAGCCCGAGGGCCAGGGCGGCACGGGCGCGGAGACGGCCGCGGAGCGCAGCGCGCGCTTCGAGCGGGACGCGCTGGAGTTCCTCGACCAGATGTACTCGGCCGCGCTGCGCATGACGCGCAACCCGGCCGACGCCGAGGACCTGGTGCAGGAGACGTACGCCAAGGCGTACGCGTCCTTCCACCAGTTCCGCGAGGGCACCAACCTCAAGGCGTGGCTGTACCGGATCCTCACCAACACCTTCATCAACTCGTACCGCAAGAAGCAGCGTGAACCGCAGCGCTCCGCGGCCGAGGAGATCGAGGACTGGCAGCTCGCCCGTGCCGAGTCGCACATGTCGACGGGCTTGCGCTCCGCGGAGTCGCAGGCGCTCGACCACCTGCCCGACTCGGACGTGAAGGAAGCGCTCCAGGCGATCCCCGAAGAGTTCCGCATCGCCGTGTACCTCGCGGACGTCGAGGGCTTTGCCTACAAGGAGATCGCCGACATCATGGGGACACCCATCGGTACGGTGATGTCCCGGCTGCACCGGGGCCGCCGTCAGCTGCGCGGCATGCTGGAGGACTACGCCCGTGAGCGCGGGATGGTTCCGGCCGGCGCCGGAGAGTCGAACGAAGCGAAAGGCTCGGGGTCATGAGCTGCGGAGAGCCGCACGAGACGGATTGCAGCGAAATCCTCGATCATCTCTACGAGTTCCTCGACCGTGAGATGCCGGACTCGGACTGCGTGAAGTTCGAGCACCACTTCGAGGAATGCTCGCCCTGTCTTGAGAAGTACGGGCTCGAACAGGCCGTGAAGAAGCTGGTCAAGCGCTGCTGCGGACATGACGACGTGCCCGGCGACCTGCGCGACAAGGTCATGGGGCGGATCGAGCTGATCCGCTCCGGCCAGGCCGTCCCCGACCAGGACGTCACGGCCTCGCCTGCCACGCCGCAGGAATCCTGAGACTCCTGCGCCTTTCAACTACCCCCCCTGTCGGGGGGTAGTCATTTTCGAACGCGTCACTCGAACGTGCTAATCCGCGGGTTATCGGCCCGTGGAGCCCCCTGTCCCCACCCTAGGCTCCGGGCCTGACGGACATGGCCGGGGAGGGGGCTCATGGAAGCGGTACCGGCACGAGCACGGGTGTACATCGCCTGTGTCGCCGCGGCCGCCCTGCTCTGCCTGCTGCCGCTGCCGGGCGTCCGCACGCCCTGGTGGGCGGTCGCGCTGCTCGCCGCGCTGTACGCCGGCTGCGAGCGCGTCGCCCGGTCCCGGTTCGTCGGGATCTCCCACCCGGCCGGGACCTTCTACCCCGTGCTGCTCGCCGCCGCCTTCCTGCTGCCCGCGCCCGCCGCCGCCCTGGTGGCGGTGCCCGGCGCGCTGCTCTCGCAGGTCGAGCAGCGGCCCGTGGCGCTGCGGCGGACCTGGCGGGCCGCCCAGCTCGTCGTCGGCGTGTGGGCCGCGGCCAAGGTGCACTGGCTGCTCGGCGGCCGGGACGCGGTCTGCGCGGGTGACGTCCCCTACGCGCTCGGTCCTGCCGGAGCGGCCGTGCTGGCGTTCTGCCTGGTGCTCGCGCTGCTGGACGGCGGGATCCTCGCCATGGCGGAGCGGGTGCCCATGCGGCGGGCCTGGCGGGGACTCGTGGCGCGCTCCCTCGCCCCGATCGCCGTGCACGGCCTCGCCGGGCTGATGATGGCCGTGCTGTGGCGCAGCCCGTACGGCCCCGTGGCCGCCCTGCTCGTGCTGCTGCCGATGTGCGTCTCCTGGTGGACGTTCGCCCAGTACCACCGGGAACGGGCCGCCCACCAGGCGACCATCCGGGCCCTGGTCCAGGCCGTCGACATCAAGGACGGGTACACGCGCGGGCACAGCGAGCGCGTCGGACAGGCCTCCATGATGATCGCCCGCGAGCTGGGCATGGACGACGATCGCGTCGAGGTGCTCCGGTTCGCCGGGATCCTGCACGACGTGGGCAAGCTCGGCGTGCCCACCCGGCTGCTCAGGAAGAACGGGCCGCTCACGCCCGAGGAGC
The DNA here is from genome assembly GCF_014651035.1 of Streptomyces lomondensis. Taxonomy (GTDB): domain Bacteria; phylum Actinomycetota; class Actinomycetes; order Streptomycetales; family Streptomycetaceae; genus Streptomyces; species Streptomyces lomondensis. The sequence continues at coordinate 58,307 of NZ_BMWC01000002.1, read as the reverse complement.
GGCGGGTGATCGAGTTGCACCCCGAGTACGGGCACGAGATGGTGCGCGGCATCGGGTTCCTCGGGGAGGCCCGGGCCGCCGTGCTCCACCACCACGAGCGGCTGGACGGCACCGGCTACCCGTACGGGCTGGTGGGCAGTCAGATCCCCGAGTCCGCACGGGTGGTGGCCGTCGCGGACGCCTTCGACGCCATGACCTCCACCCGCTGCTACAGCAGGGCCCGGCCCGTCCCGGTGGCCTTGGCGGAGCTGGAGCGGTGCGCGGGCAGCCATTTCGATCCGGTGATGGTCGCGGCCCTGGTCGAGGCCGTGGGGCGGACGGGGTGGCGCCCCGCGGTGACCGCCGACGACGCCGAGGGCGCCGAGGGCGCGGAGGGCGCGGAGGGCGCACCACCGCCCCGGGTCCCCCCGCCCGGTGCGCCCGTCTCCAGCCGGCCCGGAGCGCACCGATGAGCGCCGACCGGTCGCCCCCGCTGCTCACCCTCGTCCACGCCTGCGCCGCCCTCGTCGCCGCCGGCTCCCTCGCCGCCACCCTCTCCAGCGGGCTGGAGGAACGCCGGGTCGCCCTCGCCTTCGGCGTCCTCGTCACCGTCGGGGAACTCACCCGGCGCAGCGGCGCACAGGTCAGGGAGCCCGCACCGCTCGGCGCCGCCGCGGCCCTGTCGTACGCGCTGCTCGGGGAGGCCGGCGGCCGGGCCACGCACCACGGCCTCGCCCAGGTCGTCGCCGTCGTCCTGGCCGCCTCGCTGCTCGGCAGCGTGCCGCACATCGCACGCGGCCAGGGGCCCGTGCTCGACCACCTGGCACGCCGCGTGCTCACCGTCGGCTTCGTCGCCGTGTGCTTCCAGCCCCCGTACAACCGGGGCATGTTCGACGACTGGGGCGGCCCCGCCTACGCGCTGCTGCTGCTCGCGCTGCTGTCCCTGACCGCCCTGTGCGACGCGGTGCTCGCCGCCGCCCTCGCCCACTCCCGCACCGGCTGGCCCTTCGGGCCGGTGCTGCGGGACCAGCTGCGGGCCCTGTACGGCATCGGGTCCGCCGTCATCGCGACCGGGGCGGTGATGGCGCTGGGGGTCGCGGTCGTGGGGCTGTGGGCGCTGCCCGTCTTCTCCGTGCCGCTGCTGCTCGCCCAGATGTCGTTCCGGCGGTACGCGGCCGTCCGGGCGACCTACCGGCAGACCATCGCCTCCCTCGCCCGCGCCACCGAGGTCGCGGGCTACACCCCGGCCGGACACGCCCGGCGCGTCGCCGCGCTCAGCCAGGCGGTCGGGCGGGACCTCGGCCTGACCGAGCCCGAGCTGGCCGTGCTGGAGTACGCCGCGCTCATGCACGACATCGGCCAGCTGAGCCTCGTCGACCCGGTGCCGGCGGGCGCCACCGCCGGCCTGCCCGCCGCGGAACAGCGGCGCATCGCGCTGCTCGGCGGGGCCGTCGTACGGCAGACGGGGGTGGACGAGGCGGTCGCCGTGGTGGTGGAGCGGCAGGCCGACCCCTACGCTGAGCAGCCGCTCGCCGCACGCATCGTCCGGGCCGTGAACGCGTACGAGGAGAAGTCCCGGGAAGGCGGGCCCGGCGGGCCGCTGACGGCGCTGGAGGAACTCCGGCTCGCCACCGCCGGGGAGTACGCGCCGGAGGTGGTGGAATCACTGGCCCGGGTCCTGGCAAGGAGCAGTCTGACCCTGCCCCTGGCTGGGTAACCCATGGGTAATGAGCGCCCTGGAGGCCGTACGTGGTTGGATGCGAAGGAGAAGGTGTCCGGGGGCTCGAAGCACGGCTACGGCCAGCCCACCGCACGGAACTGGCAGGGAATCGTGAGGATCTTCGGCAAGGGACGGCACCGGCCCTCCGCCTCCTGGCGGCAGGCCACAGACCGGGCGTTCACGCTCATCGGCGACGGCCGGTACGAGGACGCGGGCGCACTGCTGACACGTGCCGCCGATCTTGAGCCCTGGCTGTCCGAGTCCTGGTTCAACCTCGCCCTGCTGCACAAGTTCCGGCACGACTGGGAGCAGGCGCGGGCGGCGGGCCTGCGGGCCGTGGCGCTGCTCGACCGGGACACCGGCGCGCCCGACTGGTGGAACGTCGGCATCGCCGCGACCGCCCTCCAGGACTGGCCGCTGGCCCGGCGCGCCTGGCAGGCCTACGGGCTGCGGGTGCCGGGGGCGTCCCACGACTCCGGTGAGCCCGTCGGCATGGACCTCGGCAGCGCGGCCGTGCGGCTGTCCCCGGAGGGGGAGGCCGAGGTCGTGTGGGGGCGGCGGCTGGATCCCGCGCGGATCGAGGTGCTGTCGATTCCGCTGCCGTCGTCGGGGCGGCGCTGGGGCGAGGTCGTGCTGCACGACGGCGTGCCGCACGGGGAGCGGACCACGGCCGCCGGGCACACCTACCCGGTGTTCGACGAGATCGAGCTGTGGGCGCCGTCGCCGGTGCCGACCTGGGTCGTGCTGCTGGAAGCGGCCACCGAGGCGGATCGGGACGCGTTGGAGCAGCTGGCCGCGGACGCGGGGTTCGCCGCGGAGGACTGGTCCTCCTCGGTGCGGTTGCTGTGCCGGATGTGCTCGGAGTCCCGGATGCCGTCCGACGAGGGCGACGGGGAGCATCTGGATCCGCACGATCACAGTGAGCCGGGGCATCCCGGGCCGCTGGGGCATCGGACGGACGGGCAGCTGTGGGTGCCGGAGCGGGAGTGCGGGTTGGCTGCGCCGGCTTCGCTGGTTCGGGGGTTGCTGGACGGGTGGGTGGCCGACAGTCCGGATTCTCGGGATTGGCGGGATTTGGAAGAGGTCTGTTAGCGCCGTTGTCGAGTGCCGCGCCGTGGGGGCTGGTCGCGCAGTTCCCCGCGCCCCCAGAAATGGGCGTCCGACACCCGCGTAACCTGTATCAGCATCTCAGCCCGGTTTGTTTCAGGAAGGCGTACGTAACGTCATGGCTCAGCAGGACACCGATCAGCAGCGCGCGGGTGTGCTCCCCGTCGATGACGAGGGGTACGTGATCGACACGGAGGACTGCGAGGAGCGCGAGGCTGCCTGGCGGGAGCGGGGGACCTCGCGGCCGATCACGGTGGTCGGGAACCCGGTGCTGCACAAGGAGTGCAAGGACGTCACCGACTTCGGCGAGGAGTTCCAGCAGCTCGTCGCGGACATGTTCGCCAGCCAGCGCACCGCCGAGGGCGTGGGCCTGGCCGCCAACCAGATCGGCGTCGACCTGAAGGTCTTCGTCTACGACTGCCCGGACGACGAGGGCGTCCACCACACCGGCGTGGTCTGCAACCCCAGGCTCGTCGAACTGCCCGCCGAGAAGCGCCGGCTGGACGACAGCAACGAGGGCTGTCTGTCGGTGCCCACCGCGTACGCGCCGCTGGCCCGGCCCGACTACGCCGAGGTCACCGGGCAGGACGAGCAGGGCAACCCGATCAAGGTGCGCGGCACCGGATACTTCGCACGGTGTTTGCAGCACGAGACCGACCACCTGTACGGATACCTGTACATCGACCGGCTCTCCAAGCGCGAGCGCAAGGACGCGCTGCGGCAGATGGCCGAGAACGAGCCCCGGTACCCCGTGGTCGCCAACGACTGAGATCCCAGCCGCACCAGGCGCACGGCGTCTGTTCGGGTTTCCCACCCTGAACAGGCGCCGTTCGTCTGTGTCGTTCGCCTGTCCGTCGCACGTTCGATCGCTTCTGCTCTCCTGCCGATCCCACACCAGTCACACAACGGGAGGTTCCCGGCACTGTGGGGTAGTGAATGAAGCAAATGCGTTCCCAGAACGGTCAGTTGTAGTGCTGAATGGGATGTGCGGGGTATGCAACGGCGCACGCCCGGCACGAAGGGAGGGGCGCCCGCGCCAACTGGCGGCTGAGAGGGGTTAGTTCGTGCATGCTTTGTCACACGGCACCACATCGGCACCGACCACGATCGCAGTACCACCGTCGCTCTCCCTACCGGTGATCGAGGCGGCGTTTCCAAGGCAACTCCACCCGTATTGGCCGAAGTGCCAGGAGAAGACCCGGGCCTGGCTCCTGGAAAAACGGCTCATGCCCGCGGACAAGGTGGAGGAATATGCCGACGGCCTGTGCTACACCGACCTCATGGCGGGGTACTACATCGGTGCCTCCGACGAGGTGATGCAGGCCATCGCCGACTACAGCGCCTGGTTCTTCGTCTGGGACGACCGCCACGACCGGGACATCGTGCACGGCCGTCCGGTCGCCTGGCGGCGGCTGCGGGACCGGCTGCACACGGCCCTCGACTCCCCCGGGGAGCACCTGCACCACGAGGACCCACTGGTCGCCGGGTTCGCGGACAGCGTGCTGCGGCTGTACGCGTTCCTGCCGACGACGTGGAACCTCCGCTTCGCCCGGCACTTCCACGCGGTGATCGACGCCTACGACCGCGAGTTCCACAACCGCACCCACGGAATCGTGCCGACGGTCGAGGAATACCTCCAGCTGCGCCGGCTCACCTTCGCGCACTGGATCTGGACGGATCTGCTGGAGCCGACCGCCGGATGCGAACTCCCCGACTCCGTGCGGAAACACCCGGCATACCGTCGGGCGGCGCTGCTGAGCCAGGAATTCGCCGCCTGGTACAACGACCTCTGCTCGCTTCCGAAGGAAATAGCGGGCGACGAGGTGCACAATCTCGGAATCAGCCTCATCACCCATGAGGGGCTGACCCTGGAACAGGCGGTCGCGGAAGTCCGGAGCCGTGTCGAGGAATGCGTCACCGAATTCCTCGACGTCGAGCGGGAGGCATTACGGTTCGCCGACGACCTCGCCGACGGCACGGTGCGCGGAAAGGAACTGAGCACCGCCGTCCGGGCCTGTCTGAGCAATATGCGCAACTGGTTCAGCTCGGTCTACTGGTTCCACCACGAGTCCGGCCGGTACATGGTCGACAGCTGGGACGACCGGTCCACGCCCCCGTACGTCAACAACGAAGCGGCAGGTGAGAAATGACCGTCGAGTCTGTGAAGCCGGAAGCTCCCGTGGTCCCGGAGCCGGGGGAGCCGCCCCGGGCGGGTGGCGGGGTCCCCGTCCTCGGCCACGGCTGGAGGCTGGTGCGCGACCCGCTGGCGTTCATGTCCCGGCTGCGTGACCACGGCGAGGTGGTCCGCCTCAAGCTCGGGCCGAAGACGGTCTACGCCGTCACCACCCCGGCCCTCACCGGCGCACTGGCGCTGAGCAACGACTTCATCATCGCCGGGCCGCTGTGGGAGTCCCTGGAGGGCCTGCTCGGCAAGGAAGGCGTGGCCACCGCCAACGGCCCCCGGCACCGGCGCCAGCGGCGCACCATCCAGCCCGCCTTCCGGCTCGACGCCATCCCCGCCTACGGGCCGATCATGGAGGAGGAGGCGCACGCGCTGACCGAGCGCTGGAAGCCCGGCCGGACCATCGACTGCACCTCCGAGTCGTTCCGGGTGGCCGTGCGCATCGCGGCCCGCTGCCTGCTGCGCGGCGACTACATGGACGAGCGGGCGGAGCGGCTGTGCGTCGCGCTCGCCACCGTCTTCCGCGGCATGTACCGGCGGATGGTGATCCCGCTCGGACCGCTGTACAGGCTGCCGCTCCCGGCCAACCGCGAATTCAACCGGGCATTGGCCGATTTGCATCTCCTGGTCGACGAGATCGTCGCCGAGCGCCGCGCATCCGGTCAAAGGCCGGACGATTTGCTGACGGCATTGCTGGAGGCGACGGACGAGAATGGCGACCCCATCGGGGAACAGGAGATCCACGACCAGGTCGTCGCGATCCTCACGCCCGGCAGCGAAACCGTGGCGTCCACGATCATGTGGCTGCTGCATATGCTCGCGGAACACCCGGAACACGCCGACCGTGTGCGTGACGAAGTAGAAGCCGTCACCGGTGGGAGGCCGGTGGCATTTGCAGACGTCCGAGGACTCAGGCACACCAACAATGTCGTCGTCGAGTCCATGCGTTTGAGTCCCGCCGTCTGGATTCTGACGCGTCGGGCGGTACGGGACACGGAACTCGGCGGTTACCGCATTCCGGCCGGGGCGGACATCGTCTACAGCCCGTATGCGATCCAGCGCGATCCGAAGTCGTACGACCGGCACCTGGAGTTCGACCCGGACCGCTGGCTTCCGGACCGGGTCAAGGACATCCCGAAGCACGCCATGAGCCCGTTCAGCACGGGCAACCGCAAGTGCCCGAGCGACCACTTCTCGATGGCCCAGCTGACGCTGATCACGGCGGCGCTGGCCACCAAGTACCGCTTCGAGCAGGTGGCCGGCTCCAACGACAGCACGCGCGTCGGCATCACGCTCCGGCCGCACGAGCTGCTGCTGCGGCCGGTGCCGAGGTGACGGCCCGGTGATCGTCAGGCCGCTTCGGGGCCTCTGAACGTCCGCCGGTAGGCGTTCGGCGTCGTGCCCACGGCCCGGACGAAGTGGTGGCGCAGCGCGGCCGCGTTGCCGAACCCCGTTCGACCGGCGATCGCGTCCATCGTCTCGTCCGTCGCCTCCAGCAGCCGCTGGGCCAGCAGCACGCGCTGGCGCAGGATCCAGCGGTAGGGAGTCGTCCCGGTCTCCTGCTGGAAGCGACGGGCGAAGGTGCGCGGCGACATGTGGGCGCGGGCGGCGAGCTGCTCGACGGTGACCTCCTCGTCGAGGTGCCGCTCCATCCACGCCAGCACGTCGCCGATCGTGTCGGCCTCGGAGTGCGGCAGCGGGCGCTCGATGTACTGGGCCTGGCCGCCGTCGCGGTGCGGCGGCACCACCATCCGCCGGGCGATCTTGTTGGCGACCTCCGAGCCCTGCTCCTTGCGGACCAGGTGGAGGCAGGCGTCGATGCCGGCGGCCGTGCCGGCTGAGGTGATCACCGGGTCCTCGTCGACGTAGAGCACGTCCGGCTCGACGACCGCCCGCGGGTACCGCCGGGCGAGGTCCCGCGCATGCTTCCAGTGCACAGCGCAGCGGCGGCCGTCCAGCAGCCCGGCGGCGGCCAGCACGAAGGCGCCTGAGCAGACGCTGAGCACCCGGGCGCCGCGGTCGACCCCGCGGCGCAGGGCGTCCAGCAGCTCCGGCGGGAACGTACGGGACGCGTAGCTGTGCCCGGCCGGCACCGCGATCAGATCGGCCGTCTCCAGCCGCTCCAGGCCGTGCTCGACCTGGAGTGAGATGCCCGAGTTCATGCGCAGCGCCGGGCCCTCGGCCGAGGCGACGGCGAAGTCGTAGACCGGTAGTCCGTCGTCGCTGCGGTCGGTGCCGAAGACCTCGCACACCACGCCGAGCTCGAAGGGGTTCACGCCGTCGAGGAGGACGACGGCCACGTTCTGGAGCATGCCCCCAGTGTGCACCGCCCGTGGCAGTAATTCGAGGGTCTACGGCAGTACTGCCACTGCCGGTAAGGAGTCATCGGCGCGACAGTGGTGTCCATGGACACGAACCAGGCACAGACACTCATCGCAATGGTCTTCGTACTCGGGACGCTGGTCCTCCTGGTCCTCCCGTCCGTGATCGGCCTCGTGCGCGACCGGCGCGTAGACCGTCGGATCCGGGAGGCCCAGGAGGCCCGCGAAGGCGCGCCGGCTCAGAAGTCCTCGTCCAGGTCGACGGTGCCCTCCACCGCCACCTGGTACGCGGAGGGCCGCCGCTCGAAGAAGTTGGTCAACTCCTGAACACCCTGGAGCTCCATGAAGGAGAAGGGGTTCTCCGAGCCGTACACCGGGGCGAAGCCCAGGCGGGTCAGCCGCTGGTCGGCGACGCACTCCAGGTACTGCCGCATCGACTCGGTGTTCATGCCCGGGAGGCCGTCACCGCACAGGTCGCGCGCGAACTGCAGCTCGGCCTCGACGGCCTCCCGGAGCATGTCCGTCACCTCCTGCCGGAGCCGGTCGTCGAACAGCTCCGGCTCCTCCTTGCGGACGGTGTCGACCACGTCGAAGGCGAACGACATGTGCATCGTCTCGTCGCGGAACACCCAGTTGGTGCCGGTGGCCAGGCCGTGCAGCAGGCCCCGGCTGCGGAACCAGTACACGTAGGCGAAGGCACCGTAGAAGAACAGGCCCTCGATGCACGCGGCGAAGCAGATGAGGTTGAGCAGGAAGCGGCGGCGGTCGGCCTGTGACTCCAGCCGGTCCAGCTTCTCCACCGAGTCCATCCACTTGAAGCAGAACTCGGCCTTCTCCCGGATGGACGGGATGTTCTCCACGGCAGCGAAGGCCGCCGCGCGGTCCTCCGGGTCGGGGAGGTAGGTGTCGAGGAGCGTCAAGTAGAACTGGACGTGGACGGCCTCCTCGAAGAGCTGCCTTGAGAGATACAGCCGTGCCTCGGGGGAGTTGATGTGTTTGTAGAGGGTCAGCACGAGGTTGTTCGCGACGATCGAGTCGCCCGTCGCGAAGAAGGCGACCAGCCGGCCGATCAGGTGCTGCTCCGCCGGTGACAGCTTGGCGAGGTCGGTGACGTCCGAGTGGAGGTCGACCTCCTCCACGGTCCAGGTGTTCTTGATGGCGTCCCGGTAGCGCTCGTAGAAGTCCGGGTAGCGCATGGGGCGCAGAGTCAGCTCGAAGCCGGGGTCGAGAAGGTTCTGGGTGGTCATCACTGGCAGGCCTCGCAGGACTCGGGGTTTTCCAGGGAGCAGGCGACCGCTTCTTCCGGCGCAGGCTGCTGCACGGGGACGGTGGCCTGGGCGGCGCGGGCGATGCGGGTCGCCGGGCGCGAGCGCAGGTAGTACGTGGTCTTCAGCCCGGACTTCCAGGCGTAGGCGTACATCGAGGAGAGCTTGCCGATGGTCGGCGTCTCCAGGAAGAGGTTCAGGGACTGGGACTGGTCCAGGAACGGGGTCCTGGCCGCCGCCATGTCGATCAGGCCGCGCTGCGGGATCTCCCAGGCCGTGCGGTAGAGCGCGCGGACGTCCTCGGGGATCCAGGCGAAGCCCTGGACCGAGCCGTTCGCCTCGCGCAGGGCCTCCCGGCTGCGGGCGTCCCACACGCCGAGCCGCTTCAGCTCGTCCACCAGGTAGGAGTTGACCTGGAGGAACTCACCGGACAGCGTCTCGCGCTTGAACAGGTTGGACACCTGCGGCTCGATGCACTCGTAGACGCCCGCGATGGAGGCGATGGTGGCCGTGGGCGCGATGGCGAGGAGCAGGGAGTTGCGCATGCCGGTCGTGGCGATCCGCTCGCGCAGGGCCGCCCAGCGCTCCGGCCAGGTCAGTTCCACGTCGTAGTGGTCGGGGTGCAGCACGCCCCGGGCCGTACGGGTCTTCTCCCAGGCCGGCAGCGGGCCGTTGCGCTCGGCGAGGTCGGCGGAGGCCTCGTACGCGGCGAGCATGATCCGCTCGGCGATCCGGGTGGACAGGGACTTCGCCTCGGGCGAGTCGAAGGGCAGGCGCAGCTTGAAGAACACGTCCTGGAGGCCCATGGCGCCGAGGCCGACGGGGCGCCAGCGGGCGTTGGAGCGGCCCGCCTGCTCGGTCGGGTAGAAGTTGATGTCCACGACCCGGTCGAGGAACGTGACGGCCGTGCGGACGGTCTCGTCCAGGCGCTCCCAGTCGATGTCCCCGTCGCTCACGAACGCGCCGAGGTTGACCGACCCCAGGTTGCAGACCGCCGTCTCTCCGTCGCTGGTGACCTCCAGGATCTCCGTGCAGAGGTTGGAGGAGTGGACGACGTGGCCCGGCTCGGCCGTCTGGTTGGCGGTGCGGTTGGCGGCGTCCTTGAATGTCATCCAGCCGTTGCCGGTCTGCGCGAGGGTGCGCATCATGCGGCCGTACAGCTCGCGGGCGGGCAGCGTCTTCCTGGCGAGGCCCTTGGCCTCGGCCGCGCGGTACGCGGCGTCGAACTCCTCGCCCCACAGGTCGACCAGCTCGGGCACGTCCGCGGGGGAGAACAGCGACCACTGCGCGTCGGCGTTCACGCGGCGCATGAACTCGTCCGGCACCCAGTGCGCGAGGTTCAGGTTGTGCGTGCGGCGGGCGTCCTCGCCGGTGTTGTCGCGCAGCTCCAGGAACTCCTCGATGTCGGAGTGCCAGGTCTCCAGGTAGACCGCGGCGGCGCCCTTGCGGCGACCGCCCTGGTTCACGGCGGCGACCGAGGCGTCGAGGGTCTTCAGGAACGGGACGATGCCGTTGGAGTGGCCGTTGGTGCCGCGGATCAGCGAACCCCGGGCGCGGATACGGGCGTAGGCGATGCCGATGCCGCCGGCGTGCTTCGAGAGACGGGCGACCTGGTGGTAGCGGTCGTAGATGGAGTCCAGCTCGTCCTTGGGGGAGTCGAGGAGGTAGCAGGACGACATCTGAGGGTGCCGCGTACCGGAGTTGAAGAGGGTGGGGGAGGAGGGCAGGTAGTCGAGGCGGCTCATCAGCCGGTAGAGAGCCGCGACTTCGTCCACGGCGCGGAGGGTGTCGTCCTCGGCGAGGCCGCTCGCCACGCGCAGCATGAAGTGCTGGGGCGTCTCGATCACCTTGCGGGTGATCGGGTGCCGGAGCAGGTAGCGGCTGTGCAGCGTGCGCAGGCCGAAGTAGCCGAAGCGGTCGTCGGCGGTGGTGTCGATCAGCGCGTCGAGGCGGGCCGCGTGCAGCCGGACGAACTCGGCGGTGCGGTCGGCGATCAGGCCCTCGCGGTGGCCGACCGCGACGGACTCGGTGAAGGACGTGACGCCCTGTGAGGCGGCCTCTTCGCGGATGCCGATCGTCAGCAGCCGGGCGGCCAGCCGGGAGTAGGCGGGATCCTCGGAGATGAGGCCGGCGGCCGCCTCCGTCGCGAGTTCGCGCAACTCCGTCCCGTCCGCCCGCGCGGACCGGCCGCGCAGCGCGGCGGCGGCGACCCGGCCGGGGTCGGCGTCGGGGAGGTCGGCGGTCAGCTCGGTCAGGATCCGCAGCAGCGCGGCACCGGGAGCGTCGTGCTCGTCTTCGGCGGCTGAGACCGGATCCGCTGGCGCGATGGTCACGTGGGGCTCTCCCTCGCTCGGCACGGGGCCTCGCCGAGGGCAGGGGGGAGCACGCGAGCGCACGGGGCGTCGCGTCCACCGGCCCATTCCACGAGGCCCGGAAGTCAGGGCACACCGGCCGGTTGGCCGGGTGCGCTGTCGGCAGGTCCTCGGACTGACTCCCATACACGCACAAAGAGGCATGGGTACACCGTTGCGGGACAGTTCCGGATTCGCACCGGATTCCCCTGCGGCGACAGCGAGCATGAGCATACATCTTGTGCCGGGTAAGGATCACGCCCCTATATGTTGTGTCGCAGATGACTTCAGAGCGTCAACTCGTAGGCGAGGAGAGTGATGTCGTCGAGCTCCGGAATCGGGTTCCAGTCGCGCTCCGGGACACGGACGAAGCCGAGGCGTTCGTAGATGCGGTGTGCGGAGTGCATGGTGCGCTGCGTCGACAGGACGACGCGGACGCAGCCGTCCGTCGCACGGGCGCGGTCGACGCAGGCGCGGACGAGTGCCTCTCCGGCGCCGCGGCCGCGGGCCTCGTGGGCGACGGCGAGCATCCGTATCTCGGCCTCCTCGGGCCGGGCGATGTCGGCCATGGGGCCGCCGGAGGGGACGAAGGTGACGCCACCGAGGAGGTGTTCACCCCGTGTGGCCACCAGGACGTCCGCGGCGGCGGCCCGCTTGGCCACGTCCTTGAGTTCGCCGAGGTACCAGTCGCTCTCACCGAAGTCGAGGAGGCCGTCCTGCAGGTAGGCCTGGGCGGTGATCTCGCCGAGGGCGTCGTACTCGGTGGGCTTCACTCGCCGGATGAGGATGTCCATGGTCCGAGTGTGCGGGACGGGTATGACAACGGGCCGCCGGTTTCTCACCGGCGGCCCGTTGTCACCTACAACTCAGTGCGAGGTGCCCGCCGTCGCGGGCGGAAGCTCCACCTGGACCCCGGGGTCGCCCGCGTCCGCCGTGTAGTCCTCCGGCTTGGTCTCGTCGATGCCGTCGGGGGCCTTCAGGGCCCTCAGGACGAAGGTCAGGACGACGGTGACAACGACGTTCAGGACGAACGCCGTGAGACCGATGTAGCCGATCTCGCCGATGCCCGGGATCTCCTTGGAGGAGCCGCCGAAGTGCTTCTGGGTCGGGGAGGCGACGCCGTACGCGGCGACCGTGCCGTAGATCATGCCGACCGCCCAGCCCGCGAGCAGCGCCCAGCGGTGGAACCAGCGGGTGAACAGGCCGCCGACCAGGGCCGGGAAGGTCTGGAGGATCCAGATGCCGCCGAGCAGCTGGAAGTTGATGGCGACCGTCTTGTCCATGGTGAGGACGAAGGCCAGGGCGCCCACCTTCACCAGCAGGGAGACCAGCTTGGAGACCTTGGTCTCCTGCGCGGGCGTGGCGTCGGGCTTGATGAAGTCCTTGTAGATGTTGCGGGTGAACAGGTTCGCGGCCGCGATGGACATGATGGCCGCCGGCACCAGCGCGCCGATGCCGATCGCCGCGAAGGCCACGCCCGCGAACCAGTCCGGGAACATGGTCTCGAACAGCTGCGGGATCGCCAGCTGCCCGTTCTGCACCTTGATCCCGGCCGCGATCGCCATGAACCCGAGCAGCGCGAGCAGGCCCAGCATCAGCGAGTACAGCGGCAGGATCGTGGTGTTGCGGCGGATCACCTCACGGCTCTTCGAGGACAGCGTCGCCGTGATGGAGTGCGGGTACATGAAGAGCGCGAGCGCGGAGCCCAGCGCCAGCGTGGCGTACGTCCACTGCCCCGCCTCCGGCGGCACCAGCGCACCGCGCGGCGCGCCCGTCGCCGGGTTGGTCTGGCCGTAGGCCTCGCCGGCCTTGGCGAAGATCTCGTCGAAGCCGCCCAGCTTGATCGGGATGTAGATGATCGCCACCGCGATGACGATGTAGATCAGGGTGTCCTTCACGAACGCGATCAGCGCGGGGGCACGCAGGCCCGACGAGTACGTGTACGCGGCGAGCACGCCGAAGGCGATCAGCAGCGGCAGGTCCTTGATGAACCAGTTGGTGTCCTCGCCGCCGCCGACGCCCATCACGTCCAGCACGGCTTGGATGCCGACCAGTTGGAGCGCGATGTACGGCATGGTCGCGAGGATGCCGGTCAGCGCCACCGCCAGCGACAGGCCCTTCGAGCCGAAGCGACCGCGCACGAAGTCGGAGGTCGTCACGTAGCCGTGCTTGTGGGACACCGACCACAGGCGGGGGAGGAACGTGAAGATCAGCGGGTAGATCAGGATCGTGTACGGCACCGCGAAAAAGCCGGCCGCGCCCGCCGCGTAGATCGCCGCGGGGACGGCGACGAACGTGTACGCCGTGTACAGGTCGCCGCCGAGCAGGAACCAGGTGATCCAGGTGCCGAACGAGCGGCCGCCCAGGCCCCATTCGTCGAGGCTGTGCTCGTTCTCGGCCCTGCGCCAGCGCGCGGCCAGGAAGCCCATGACCGTGACGAGCAGGAAGAAGAAGATGAAGACGGCGAGTGCGACGCCGTTCACGCCGTCCTTCATCGCGTACCTCCCCGACGGGCGCGCTGGTCACGCTGCCACAGCTTGTAGGCGACCATCGTCAGCGCGGTGGAGATCAGCACCCACGCCATCTGGTACCAGTAGAAGAACGGGATCCCGATGAACGCCGGGTCGGTCTTGGCGTACGAGCCGACCCACAGCATCGCCACGAAGGGCGCTATCAGGCACAGGGCGATGACGACGCGCACAGGCGTCACCACCGGCCCTCTGCTCTCTTCCGGGGCTTGCGACATCAGGCGGCTCCGTCCCCTCAGTGATCACCTGTGCAATGCGCAGGCAATCTAGGTCAGGGTGTGGCGAGAACGGAACCCCTCGTCCGTAATGCGGTACTCAAAAGAAATCAGTTTCCGACAGCAGTCCTCAGCAGCAGCGGAATCCCTGGCGGGGGTCCTTCTCCTGGCGTTCCGTGCGCATCCGCTCGAAGTCGCGGCGGGACGGCACCTCCGCGTCCGGATGCTGTCGCCGGACATGCGTGACATAGCGGTCGTAGGCGGACTCGCCGGTCAACTCCCGCAGGTACCAGCACACACCCCTATACGCGCGGCTCAGCGCCGACCGCATGACGGGCCTCCTCCTTCTCCTCCTTCGTCGCGAACAACCCGGCCGGGGCGACGATCCCCGACTCGACGTAGGGCGCCTCGCTCAGCGAGGACAGCGCCGGGCGGCGTACGTGCCGGACGCACACGCGGGCCGCGTCGGCGATGACGACCACGACCAGCAGGGCCAGGACCGCCGAGAGGACGCCGTCCACCGTGGAGTTGGTGACCACGGTGTGCATGTCGTCCATGCTCTTGGCGGGCGGCAGCACCTCGCCCCGGTCGATCGCGTCCTGGAACACCCGGCGCTGCTCGAAGAAGCCGACCTTGGGGTCGCTGGAGAACACCTTCTGCCAGCTCGCCGTCAGCGTCACCGCCGCGTCCCAGGCGAGCGGGATCCCGGTGATCCAGGCCCACTTGAGCCGGCCGCTCTTCACCAGCAGAGTGGTGCACACCGCCAGGGCGACCGCCGCCAGCAGCTGGTTGGAGATGCCGAAGATCGGGAACAGCTGGTTGATGCCACCGAGGGGTTCGTGGACGCCGACCCACAGGAAGTAGCCCCACAGTCCGCACACCAGCGCGCTCGTGAGCACCAGGCCCGGCTTCCAGCTCACGTTCCGGAAGGGCCGGTAGACGTTGCCCAGCATGTCCTGGAGCATGAACCGGCCCACGCGGGTCCCGGCGTCCAGCGCGGTCAGGATGAACAGCGCCTCGAACATGATGGCGAAGTGGTACCAGAACGCCTTCAGGCCGCCGCCCGTGACCCTCGAGAAGATCTCCGAGACGCCGACGGCGAGGGTGGGCGCGCCGCCCGTGCGGGACAGCAGGCTCGCCTCCTCGACGCTCTTCGCGGCCTGCGCGAGGTCCTGCGGGGAGATCTGGTAGCCCCAACCGCTCACGACCTGTGAGGCGTTCTCCACCGTCGTGCCGATCACCCCGGCCGGCGCGTTCATCGCGAAGTACAGACCCGGGTCGATGATGCTCGCCGCGATCAGCGCCATCACCGCGACCGACGACTCCATCAGCATGGAGCCGTAGCCGATCATCCGGACCTGCGTCTCCTTCTGGATCATCTTCGGGGTGGTGCCGGAGGAGATGAGCGCGTGGAAGCCGGACAGCGCGCCACAGGCGATGGTGATGAAGGCGAACGGGAAGAGCGAGCCCGCGAAGACCGGCCCGTCGCCGCGCGAGGCGAAGTCCGTCACCGCGTCCATCTTCAGCGTCGGCAGCGCGATCACGACGCCCAGCGCCAGCAGCACGATCGTGCCGATCTTCATGAAGGTCGACAGGTAGTCGCGCGGCGCCAGCAGCATCCACACCGGCAGGATCGAGGCGATGAACCCGTACGCCACCAGCCAGACGACCAGCGTCGCGGGCGCCAGCGTGAACGTCCCGGCCCAGGACGACTCGGCCACCCAGCGGCCCGCGACCAGCGCGAGCAGCAGCAGCGCGACGCCGATCAGCGACACCTCGACGACCCGGCCCGGCCTGAGCACCCGCAGGTAGAAGCCCATCAGCAGGGCGATCGGGATCGTCATGCCGATGGAGAAGGTGCCCCAGGGGGACTCGGCGAGGGCGTTGACGATGACCAGGGCCAGCACGGCGAGCAGGATGATCATGATGGCGAACGCGGCGAGGAGGGCCGCCGCCCCGCCGAACGGGCCGATCTCGTCCCGGGCCATCTGCCCCAGCGACCTGCCGTCGCGCCGGGTGGAGAAGAACAGTACGACCATGTCCTGGACCGCGCCGGCGAAGATCACGCCGGCGATGATCCAGATCGTGCCGGGCAGGTACCCCATCTGGGCGGCCAGCACCGGGCCGACCAGCGGGCCGGCGCCCGCGATCGCCGCGAAGTGGTGGCCGAGCAGCACGCGCCGGTCGGTGGGGTGGAAGTCGATGCCGTTGTTCAGCCGCTCCGCCGGGGTGGCCCGGGTCCGGTCGACCTTGAGCACCTTGTACGCGATGAACTTCGCGTAGAAGCGGTAGGCGATCGCGTACGACCCGAGAGCGGCCGCGACCATCCAGGCGGCCGAGACCTCCTCGTCCCGGGACAGCGCGAGCACGGTCCAGCCCGCCGCGCCGACCAGCGCGACGAGGGTCCATAAGGCGATGGTGCGGGGCTTCGCGGTACGCACTGGGGGAGCCCTCCCGTCCATGCGGCGACGGGAGGAACGTAGAGCAGGAACAGACGTTCCGCTACACCGCGTGCACTGCTCCTGAGGCCTACTCCTGAGGCCGCTTGAGCCGCGCCACGAACTTGTACCGGTCCCCCCGGTACACCGACCGCACCCACTCCACCGGCTGGCCGTCCCGGTCCAGCGAGTGCCGGGAGAGCATCAGCATCGGCAGGCCGACGTCCGTGCCGAGCAGGCCGGCCTCGCGCGGGGTGGCCAGCGAGGTCTCGATGGTCTCCTCGGCCTCCGCGAGGTGGACGTCGTAGACCTCGGCGAGGGCGGTGTAGAGGGACGTGTACTTCGCCAGGGACCGGCGCAGGGCCGGGAAGCGCTTGGCGGACAGGTGGGTGGTCTCGATGGCCATCGGCTCGCCGTTGGCCATGCGCAGCCGCTCGATGCGCAGGACGCGCCCGCCGGGGGTGATGTCGAGCAGCTCGGCGAGCCGGTCGTCGGCGGTGATGTACCCGATGTCCAGCAGCTGCGACGTGGGTTCGAGGCCCTGGGCGCGCATGTCCTCGGTGTACGAGGTCAGCTGGAGCGCCTGCGAGACCTTGGGCTTGGCGACGAACGTGCCCTTGCCCTGGATGCGCTCCAGCCGGCCCTCGACGACCAGTTCCTGGAGCGCCTGGCGCACGGTCGTGCGGGAGGTGTCGAACTCGGCCGCCAGCGTGCGCTCGGGCGGGACCGGCGTGCCGGGCGCCTGGGTCTCCGTCATGTCGAGCAGGTGCTTCTTCAGGCGGTAGTACTTGGGCACGCGTGCGGTACGGACGGGCGCCCCGGTCTCGTTCTCCGCACTGCTGACGTCGGTGCTCATGCTCCGCCTTCCCGGCTGGGTCTGCCGACACGATCCCACTTGTATACCGTCGGCGCCTCTTTTGGTCTAGTCCACGCATCGCTGTGGTCTACCCGCAGTATGCCGTGCCCGCCCGGGTTTTCGCTGGCTTCTTACTTAAAGGTTCCTGCATATGTAGGTCGCATAACAGCTGGTCAGCGCCGTCTCGGGAGCCTTGACAGGCTTCCTGGTCTGGTCCAAGCTCCACCTGCTGGTCTACACCATTGGTCCAGGCCCGGCCCCACGTTCACTGCGGGGAGGCAGGGGGGTTGTGTGGGCATCCCTGAGGAGGGTGGCGTGAAGCGCAAGCTGACAGCCGCGATCGGTATCGCGGGCATGATGGTCTCCATCGCGGCGTGCGGGGGCGAGGGCGGCGGCTCGGACAAGGGCGGCGCGGACGCCAAGGAGCTGACCGTCTGGCTCACCGTCGACGCCCAGAACAACTGGCCGGAGCTGGTGAAGGCCGCCGACGCCGCGATGCGGAAGAAGCACCCCGGCCTCAAGATCAACCACGAGTACTACGGCTGGCCCGACAAGAACGCCAAGCTCGACGCCGTCCTCGCCACGGACAAGGCCCCCGACGTGGTCGAGATGGGCAACACCGAGATGCTCGGCTACATGGTCAATGGCGCCTTCGCCCCGCTCGACCCGGCCGAGTTCGACAACTCGGCCGCCTGGCTGGACGGCCTCAAGGCCTCGGTCACCTACGAGGGCAAGACCTACGGCGTCCCGTACTACGCCGGCGGTCGCGTCGCCAACTGGCGCAAGGACGTGGCGGCTTCGGTCGGCGTCAAGGCGCCCCCGAAGACCTACGAGGAACTGACCGCCGCCCTGGACAAGATCCAGAAGAAGCAGGGCGACAAGTTCAGCGCCTGGTACCAGCCCACCCGCGACTGGTACGCCGCCATGTCCTTCGTCTACGACGCCGGCGGCGCCATCGCCACCGAGTCGGGCGGCCAGTGGAAGGCCTCCCTCTCCTCGCCCCAGTCCCTCAAGGGCCTCAAGGAGTTCAAGAACGTCGTCGACTCCTACATGCACGGCGACAAGACCAAGGACGAGTCCGACCGCTACATCGTCTACGGCCAGGGCAAGTCCGCCATGATCTTCGCCGCCGCCTGGGAGGGCGCGACCGCCGAGGACCCGAAGAACGACAAGACCGGCAAGCTCAAGGGCAACCTCGAGAACTTCGTGATGCCCGGCCCCTCCGGCAGGAACATGCCCGTCTTCCTCGGCGGCTCCGACCTCGCCGTGCCGGTGAAGTCCGACGCCCAGGCCCTGGCCGCCGAGTGGATCAACGCGTTCGCCGGCTCCTCGGGTCAGAAGGGCCTGATGGCCAAGGGCAACCTGCCCAACAACAAGACCGACCTCGCGACGCTGAAGAACGACCCGAAGACGGCGGTCCCCGCGACGGCGGCCGAGTCCAACTGGTTCGTCCCGATGGCCCCCGGCTGGGGCCAGGTCGAGAAGGCGCAGATCCTCCAGACCATGCTCCAGAGCATCGGCACCGGCAAGAAGTCGGTCGAGGCCGCCGCCAAGGAGGCGGACGCCGCGATCGACAAGGTCATCAACACCAAGTGACCCAGGCGGGCGGGGCTCCCCAGTCGGTGGAGCCCCGCCGCCCGTCAAGACCTGAGGGACCGCCGAGGAGCGCGCGATGAGTGCCGCAGACACCACCACCCCTGCCAAGGTGCCGCCCCCGCGGCAGGCACCACCGCCGGTCCCCGACGACCGGCGGCCGAGCGGGCAGCACAGGCCGGGCGGGACCGCGGTCCCCTGGCTGCTGCTCGCGCCCTGCCTGCTGATCCTGGCCCTGGTCATGGGCTATCCGCTGGCCCGGCTGGTCACCCTGTCCTTCCAGAAGTTCGGGCAGTCCCAGCTGTGGGGCTTCCAGCCGGCCGAGTCGGTCGGGTTCGACAACTTCGCCAAGGTGCTGGGCGACGGCGAGTTCTGGACCGTCGTGCTCCGCACGATCGTCTTCGCGACCGGCGCCGTCGTCCTCACGATGGTGATCGGCATGGCGCTCGCCCTGCTGCTCCAGAGGGTCTCCGGCTGGCTGAAGGTGCTCATCAACATCGTCCTGGTGGCCAGCTGGGGCATGCCCGTGATCGTGGCCACCACGGTCTTCAAGTGGCTCTTCGACTCGGACTACGGCGTCTTCAACGCGTTGCTCAGCAAGCTGCCCGGCATCGACATGATCGGCCACAACTGGTTCGCCAGCGGGCCCGAGGGCCTCGCCGTGATCATGTTGCTGGTGGTGTGGGGCGCCGTGCCGTTCGTGGTCATCACGCTCAGCGCGGGTCTCACCCAGGTCCCGAAGGAACTGGAGGAGGCGGCCCGCCTGGACGGCGCCGGCTCCTGGGGCGTCTTCCGCTATGTCACCCTGCCCGTCCTCAAGCCGATCATCGTGATGCTCACGACCCTGTCGGTCATCTGGGACATGGGCGTCTTCCCCCAGGTGTTCGTCATGCGCAACGGCCATCCCGAGCCGGAGTTCCAGGTCCTCAACACCTACTCCTACGACCGGGCCTTCGTCGTCAACGACTACGCCCAGGGCTCGGCCATCGCGCTGATCACCGTCCTGCTGCTGCTCGGCGTGGTCGCCGTCTACATGCGGCAGATGCTGAAGATCGGAGAGGTCGAATGAGTACGCTCGCCGGAGCCGGCCGCCGCAAGCACGCGCGGCTGGGCTGGAACCTCCTCGGCCTCCTGGTCTTCCTCACCGCGGGCTTCCCGCTCTACTGGATGCTCAACACGGCGTTCAAGCCCGCCAAGGACGCCATCGACCCGGACCCGAGCCTGCTGCCGACCGGTCTCACCTTCGCCAACTTCGGCCGGGCGCTGGACATCGCCGACTTCTGGGGCCCGGTGGGCCGCAGCATGGTGGTGTCGCTGGCGGTGGTCGTCATCGGCATGGTCGTCGGGCTGCTGGCCGCGCTCGCCATCTCCCGGTTCGCCTTCCGCGGGCGCAAGATCGTGATCGTGGGCATCCTCGCGGTCCAGACGGTCCCGCTGGTCGCCATGATCATCCCGGTGTTCCTGCTCCTCAACGACCTGGGCCAGTACGACCGCCTCACCGGCCTCATCATCACGTACCTGACCTTCATCCTCCCGTTCACCGTGTGGACGCTGAGGGGCTTCATCGTCAACATCCCGAAGGAACTGGAGGAGGCGGCCATGGTCGACGGCTGCTCCCGCACGGGCGCCTTCCTCCGGGTCGTCTTCCCGCTCCTGGCCCCCGGCATGGTCGCCACCTCCGTCTACGGCTTCATCCAGGCCTGGAACGAGTACCTCTACGCCCTGATGCTGCTCAGCCAGAAGAACCAGACCGCGACCGTCTGGCTCGGCAACTTCACCACCAAGCACGGCACCGAATACGCCCCGATGATGGCCGGAGCCACGATGATGGCCGTGCCGATCGTCGCCCTCTTCCTCCTCGTCCAGCGCAAGATGGCCGCGGGCCTGACCGCGGGCGCCGTGAAGGGATGACCTCACCCGATGACGACAATCGCCCGTGGCACCGACACCCTCACCCGCGACGCCCTGACCGTCCTCCAGCCCGGCTTCACCGGAACCACCGCCCCCGACTGGCTGCTGCGCCGCCTCGGCGAGGGCCTCGCCTCCGTCGGCCTCTTCGGCCGCAACATCGCCTCACCGGGCCAACTGGCCGCCCTGACCGCCCAGCTGCGCGCCGAGCGCGACGACGTCCTGGTCGCGATCGACGAGGAGGGCGGCGACGTGACCCGCCTGGAGGTGCGGTCCGGCTCCTCCTTCCCGGGCAACCACGCCCTCGGCGCGGTCGACGACGTGGAGCTGACCCACCGCGTCGCCCACGAACTGGGCCGCCGCCTGGCCGCCTGCGGCGTGAACCTCGACTGGGCCCCGTCCGCCGACGTGAACTCCGACCCGGCCAACCCGGTCATCGGCGTCCGCTCCTTCGGCGCCGACACCGGCCTGGCCGCCCGGCACACCGCCGCCTATGTGACGGGCCTCCAGTCCGCCGGGGTCGCCGCCTGCACCAAGCACTTCCCGGGCCACGGCGACACGGCCGTCGACTCCCACCACGCCCTGCCGCGCATCGACGTCTCCGCCGAGGTGCTGGCCGAGCGCGAACTGACCCCGTTCCGTGCCGCCATCGCCGCCGGCACCCGGGCCGTGATGAGCGCCCACATCCTGGTCCCGGCCCTGGACCCCGACCGCCCGGCCACCCTCTCCCGCCGCATCCTCACCGGCCTGCTGCGCGGCGAACTCGGCTACGACGGCCTCATCGTCACCGACGGCATGGAGATGCGCGCCATCGCGGACACCTACGGCATCGAACGCGGCAGCGTCCTCGCCGTCGCCGCGGGCGCCGACGCGATCTGCGTGGGCGGCGGCCTGTCCGACGACGCGACCGTGCTGCGCCTGCGCGACGCCCTGGTCACGGCGGTCCGCGCGGGCGAACTCCCGGAGGAACGCCTCGCCGACGCGGCCGACCGCGTGCGGGCCCTGGCCCGCTGGACCGGCTCGGCGGGCCGCTCGCCCGAGGACCCGCCCGGCGGCGAGATCGGCCTGGAGGCCGCCCGCCGCGCCCTCACGGTGACCCCCGCACCGGGCCTCGGCAGCCCCGGAGCCTTCGAGCCCCTCACCGAACCGCCCTACGTCGCCGCCCTCACCCCCGTCGCCAACATCGCGGTCGGCGACGAGACACCATGGGGCGTCGCCGCCGAGCTGACCCACCTCCTGCCGGGCACCGTCACGGGCAGCTTCTCCGCCGGGAACACTGGGGACGCCGGGGGCACCGGTCACGGCACGGAGAGGGAGGCCGGGGAGAGCGCCGGACGGGCGGCCCTCCAGGCGGCCGGTCCCCGCCGCGTCGTCGCCGTCGTCCGCGACGAACACCGCCACCCCTGGATGGCCTCGGCCCTCGACACCCTGCTGGCCGCCCGCCCCGACACCATCGTGGTCGAGATGGGCGTCCCCCAGGCCACCCCGCGCGGCGCCCTGCACATCGCCACGCACGGCGCGGCCCGCGTCTGCGGCCGGGCGGCGGCCGAGGTGATCGCCGGAATCACGGGGCGGTAAGGCTCAACCAGGACCCATGGGTTGTAAGGCTGCGTCTGAATATAGTACTTCTTATACATGAGCGAGCAGGTGCACAACAGGTTGGCCGTGGTGCGCGCCGAACGGAAGGTGTCGCGCCAGAGCCTGGCCGAGGCAGTGGGAGCCCACTACCAGACCATCGGCTACATCGAGCGGGGGCAGTACAACCCGAGCCTCGACCTGGCGCTGAAGATCTCGAAGTTCTTCGGACTGCCGGTCGAGGCCCTGTTCTCCCTCGAACCGTTCCGGCCGCTCACGGACGAGGTATACGGGAGGAACCAGCCATGACGACGACGCGCCTGACCCGCTACGACCGGAGCATGCTGCGACTGATGAACGACCGCCGCGGGGCGGCCTGGTACGCCACGGCGGCCCGCCGCCGTCTGGCCGTCGCCGCGCACATCACCCTCACCGCGGCCATCGGCGGGCTGATGACCCATCTCTTCCTCGCCGAGGGCGAGCCGCTGTGGACCATCGCCGTGATGGCGGTGCTGCTGGTGCCCTGGATGGTCGCGACCGGCGTGATCAACAGCGCCACCCGGGGCCTGCTGGAACTGCGCGAACGCGCCCTGGACGAGCGGCAGTCCGCCGAACGCAGCCGCGTCCTGGCCCGGGCCCACCGCGCGACGACCCTGCTCCTGGCGACGGCGGTACTCGGCCTGCTGGTCGCGGGCATGGCCGACGGCCACGCCCCGAAGGCCTACGCCGGCCCCCTGCTCATCGCCGTCCTGGTGGTCCACTGGCTGATGCCACTGTGGGTGGCCGGCCTGCACGCCCAGGACGAGCCGTCCGAGGACGACGCCCTGGGGACCGGGCCCCTCGGCCGCTGAGACCTGATCCGAACGACAGGCTAGATGCCCTGCCACTCCGGCTTGTTGGCGTACGTGTGCCGGAAGTAGTCCGCGAGCTTCAGCTTCGACGCGGCGGCATCGTCGACGACGACGGTCGCGTGCGGGTGGAGCTGGAGCGCGGACGCGGGGCACACCGCGGCGACCGGCCCTTCCACCGTCGCCGCGACCGCGTCCGCCTTGCCCTCGCCGGTGGCGAGCAGCACCAGGTGCCGGGCCTCCAGGATCGTGCCGATGCCCTGCGTGATCACGTGGTGCGGCACCTGGTCGATCTCGCCGTCGAAGAAGCGCGCGTTGTCGATCCGGGTCTGCTCGGTCAGCGTCTTGATCCGCGTCCGCGACGCCAGCGACGAGCACGGCTCGTTGAACCCTATGTGCCCGTCGGTGCCGATCCCGAGCAGCTGAAGGTCCACGCCCCCGGCGTCCGCGAGGGCCTTGTCGTACGCCTCGCACGCCCCCTGCACGTCCGCGGCCGTGCCGTCCGGACCCATGAACTGGTCCATCGCGATCCCGAGCGGCTCCAGCACCTCCCGCCGCAGCACCGAGCGGTAGGACTCCGGATGGTCGGCGGGCAGCCCCACATACTCGTCGAGCTGGGCGATCCGCGCCCGCGCGACGTCCACGGCACCGGAGCGCACCTTGGCCGCCAGTGCCTCGTACACGGGCAGCGGCGTCGAGCCGGTGGCCACGCCGAGCAGAGCGCCGGGCTTGCGCCGGAGCAGCTGGGCCATGGCCTCGGCGATGAGCTCGCCGCCCGCCTTGGCGTCCGGAACGATGACAACTTCCACGCTGGGCCTGCCGATCTGAGAGGAATGCTCACCTGGGACCGGACCCGGGAGGGTCGTGTGGTTTAGACCAATCTAACAGAGCGGACCCGCCCCTCCCAGGGTGAACGCCGCCCCTCCCGCAGGGACGACCCGACCGTGCCGACCAGGCCTCCGGCGGGTGAACAGAGCCGGTCCTTCCGTGACCGCGGCGTGCACATCGGCCCTCCCGCGCGGGCGTTCCGCGACCCGGGGGAGTGGAATGGGACCTGCATCCGCCCGCGCACCGGAAGGACCCCGTCATGACCGCCGCCGCCACACCGGACCCCCTCAGCGAACTCCCGGGCCGGACCATGGCCCGGGAGATGGCGGAGCAGCCCGCCGTCCTGCGCCGGATCCTGGCCGACGGCGCTCCCGCCATCCGAGACGTGGCACGGCGGATCGCCGCCCGCACACCCCGCTTCGTCCTGCTGACCGCGCGCGGCACCTCCGACAACGCCGCCCTCTACGCCAAGTACCTCCTGGAGATCCGGCTCGGCCATCCCTGCGGGCTCACCTCGATGTCCACCACCACGGCCTACGGCGCCCGCCCGGACCTCACCGACGTCCTCGTCATCACCGTCAGCCAGTCCGGCGGCTCCCCGGACCTGGTCGCCTCCACCCGGGCCGCCCGCGAGGCCGGCGCGATCACGCTGGCCGTCACCAACAACCCCGACTCACCGCTCGCCGGCGTCTCCGAGTACCACATCGACATCATGGCCGGACCGGAGAAGGCCCTCCCCGCGACCAAGACCTACACCGCCTCCCTCCTCGCGCTCTACCTGTTCGTCGAGGGCCTGCGCGGCGGCGACGGCGCGCAGGCGCACGTGCTGCCGGACCTCGCCGAGCAACTGCTCGCCCGGCAGGACGAGGTGCGCGCCCTCGCCGCCCGCTACCGCTTCGCCGAGCGCATGGTGATCACCTCACGCGGCTACGGCTATCCCACGGCCAAGGAGGCCGCCCTGAAGCTGATGGAGACCAGCTACATCCCCGCCCTCTCCTACTCCGGCGCCGACCTGCTGCACGGACCGCTCGCCATGGTCGACAACGTCTCCCCGGTCATCGCCGTGGTCACCGACGGCAAGGGCGGCGAAGCGCTCCAGCCCGTCCTGGACCGGCTGCGCGGCCGCGGCGCCGACCTCGTCGTCATCGGCCCCAGGAGCCAGGTCGAGCAGGCGTCGGCCGGCTTCGTCCTGCCGACGGAAGGCGTCGCCGAGGAGGTCCAGCCCATCCTGGAGATCATCCCCCTCCAACTCCTGGCCTACGAGGTCACCATCGCCCGCGGCCAGGACCCGGACGCCCCTCGCGCCCTGGCGAAGGTGACGGAGACTCACTGAAGCGAACCCCCCGTCACATCCACCCAGCTCCCCGTCACCCACCGCCCGCCGTCCGAGACCAGGAACGCCACCACGTCGGCGACCTCGGCGGGTTCGCCCACGCCGCCCAGCGCCGATATCGCCGCGGCCTTCGCCCAGCCGTCGGCACTGCCGCGCAGCAGCCCGGCCGTGTTGTCCGTGTCGATGATCCCCGGCGCCACCGAGTTCACCGTGATGCCCCGCGGGCCCAGCACCTTGGACAGGTCCCGGGAGAAGACGTCCAGCGCGCCCTTCGTCATCGCGTACGCCATGTTGTCCGGCATCACCGCGGTCCGGGCCAGCCCCGACGAGATGTTGACGACCCGGCCGCCGTCCCGCAGTCGCGTCATGCCGTGCTTGAGGATGAAGAACGGTGCTTTCACGTTCACCGCGAAGACCTTGTCGTACTCCCGCTCGCCGAGTTCCCCGATCGGCCGCGTGTTGCCGATCCCCGCGTTGTTCACCAGGATGTCCAGCCCGTCCGCGTGCCGGTCGAACTCCTCCCACAGCGCCTCGGCGTCTCCCGGCACACCCAGTTCCACACCCAGCGTGAACGCCGAGCCGCCCGCCGCCTCGATCGCCGCGACCGTCTCCTTCGCCGCCGCCTCGTTCCTGCCGTAGTGCACCGCGACCCGCGCGCCGTCGCGCCCCAGCCGCTCGGCGATCCCTCGCCCGATGCCCCTGCTCGCCCCCGTGACGAGTGCCGTCCTGCCCGTGAGCACGCCCATGGCGGCGCCCCCTTCGTATTTTCCTAGCGGTCGCTACAGAAATGACCGTACAACAGCCCGCCGACATTTCTCTAGTGCCCGCTATAAAATGCACCCCATGGTGAACGAGGACGGAACCGCCCGCGCCGAGGGCAAGACCAGAGGCAGGCCCCGCGGCCGCCCCCGCTCCTTCGACCGCGAGACCGCCCTGGAGAAGGCGCTGCTCGCTTTCTGGGAGCACGGCTACGAGGCCACGTCCGTCTCGGACCTCACGCGCGTCATGGACATCGGCGCCCCCAGCCTCTATGCGGCCTTCGGCGACAAGCGGTCCCTCTTCGACGAGGTCGTGCGCGTCTACGGCACGAGGTACGGCGCGTTCACCGACCGCGCCCTCGCCGAGGAACCCACCGCGCGGGCCGCCGTCGAGCGCACGCTGCGGGAGGCCGCCGTCGCGTACACCGAACCCGGCCATCCGCACGGCTGCCTCGTGGTCCACGCCGCCGCGAACTGCTCGAACCCCGAGGTCGAACAGTCGCTGCGGGACCGCCGCAACGCCAACATCGCCGCCTTCGAGAGCCGTATCAGGGCCGATGTCGCCGCCGGCGTGCTGCCCCCGAGCACCGACGCCGCCGCCCTGGCCCGGCACACCGGAGCGATGATCCAGGGCATGTCACAACAGGCACGCGACGGGGCGAGCCGGGAGGAACTGGAGGCGGTCGCGGAAATTGCCATGTCCATCTGGCCCCGCACAGGAACCCACACGGGTTAGGCTGCGTGGTGGACGCCGGTGCGCCCGGCGCGTCGCGGAAATAACAACAACGAACAGCCTCCAACGCATGGACACCCCCGAGTGGTCTAGTCCAGAATGCGTGACGAGAGCGCGTGTGCAGCGTGCACCAGCCTCCGCCTTCCCCGCACAGGAAGGCGGACCGAGGAACCGAGGCTCTCTGCCCTGACTGCCCCGGCTCCTCATCCTTCGGCCGACCGGGACCGCACACCCCACGGCCGATACTGCTCCGGGCTGCGGTGCCGGGAGGGTTGAGGGTCCCTCTCAGGCGCCGCGGCCCGCGGGTGTTTCCGGCGGCCGGCCGTTCCAGGGCCGTACCATCCCGGTCCCGGTATTTCAGAGCCGTACAAACGCCCGGGTACGCTCGCCACGTGCCCTCCATGAACGAACTCGTACGCCAGCACACCGCCCTCGACGACACCGACCTCGAGTGGCTGCACCTGCTGGTCTCGGAGTGGCAGCTGCTCTCCGACCTCTCCTTCGCCGACCTGGTCCTGTGGGTCCCCACCAGCGACGGCACCCGGTACGTCTCGGTCGCCCAGATGCGGCCCAACACCGGCCCGACCTCGTACCAGGACGACATGGTGGGCCATCTCGTCCCGCGCGGCCGCCGCCCCATGCTGGACGCCGCCCTCGACGAGGGCCGCATCGTGCGCGAGGGCGACCCCGAGTGGCGCGAGGAGGTCCCCGTCCGGGTCGAGTCGATCCCGGTACGGCGCGAGGGGCGCGTCCTCGGTGTCATCGCGCGCAACACCAACCTCCTCACCGTGCGCACCCCGAGCCGCCTGGAGCTCACCTACCTCCAGAGCGCCTCCGACCTCGCCCAGATGATCGCGGCCGGTGCCTTCCCGTTCGCGAACCAGCAGCTCGACATGGACGCCTCGCCCCGCGTCGGCGACGGCCTCATCCGGCTCGACGCCGACGGCATCGTCCAGTACGCCTCCCCGAACGCCCTGTCCGCCTACCACCGCCTCGGCCTCGCCTCCGACCTCGTCGGCCAGCACCTGGGCCGGACCACCGCCGAACTCGCCCCGACCCGGGGCCCGGTGGACGAGGCGCTCGCCAAGGTCGCCAGCGGCTGGGCGCCGCGCGAGTTCGAGATCGAGGCCAGGGACGGGGTCATCCAGCTCCGGGCGATCCCGCTCAAGCCCAAGGGCACCCGCATCGGTTCGCTGGTCCTGCTGCGGGACGTCACGGAACTCCGCCGCCGCGAGCGCGAGTTGATCACCAAGGACGCGACGATCCGGGAGATCCACCACCGGGTCAAGAACAACCTCCAGACGGTGGCGGCCCTGCTGCGTCTCCAGGCCCGGCGCATCGAGTCCGACCGCGGCCGGGAGGCCCTCGAAGAGGCGGTGCGGCGCGTCGGATCGATTGCGATCGTGCACGAGACGCTCTCCCAGAACCTGGACGAGCGCGTGGAGTTCGACGACATCGCCGACCGTGTCCTGGCGATGGTCGCCGAGATCTCCCCGGGCAAGGTCACGGGCCGGCGCACCGGCCGCTTCGGCATCCTCGACGCCGAGGTCGCCACCCCGCTGTCGATGGTGCTGACCGAGGTGCTGCAGAACGCTCTGGAGCACGGCTTCCGCGAGGGCGACACCGGCACGGTCGAGGTGTCGGCGATCCGCGGCGGCACGACGAAGGAGGCCCGACTGCTGGTCACCGTCCAGGACGACGGCGTCGGCCTGCCGGCGGGCTTCGATCCGCACACCGCCGGCAACCTCGGCCTCCAGATCGTACGGACCCTGGTGGAGGGCGAGTTGGGCGGCACCTTCGACATGGTCCAGGCCCCGGAGCGCGGCACCCGAGTGATCCTCGACATTCCGGTGCGGTCACAGAAGTAGCAGGTCACCGCGGTAGGAGGGGCCCCAGCCCGTCAGGGAAGGGGCCGTGAACAGCATTGAGCCCCGGGCCACTTGGTGGCCCGGGGCTTAAAGCTCGCTGCTGCTGTGTAAGCGCATCGGGGGAACTGCGCGCTGCGGCTCGGGGGCGGGAGATGCGTACTCGCTGTACGCGCCGCCAAGCTCAGGCTGTCAGCAGGGGTGGGGTGTCAGGCGGAGGCCTGACGGGCCCGGTTGCGGGCGGCACGGCGCTTCATGGCGCGGCGCTCGTCCTCGCTGAGACCACCCCAGACGCCGGAGTCCTGGCCGGACTCGAGCGCCCACTGCAGACACTGCTCGATCACCGGGCAGCGACGGCAGACGGCCTTGGCTTCCTCGATCTGCAGCAGCGCAGGACCGGTGTTGCCGATGGGGAAGAAGAGCTCGGGGTCTTCCTCGCGGCAAACGGCGTTGTGACGCCAGTCCATGGCTGCTACCTCTCCTTGGTATTACGTGCAGGGTGTGCTTGTGAATGTGAACGCTTTCACGAATCCCTCAACAAGTGAAGGGCCGACCGCCAGGTTCCCTGGCGTGGGTCCTGTGAATTGAAGAGGGGTTCTGGTGATCAGTGGAGGCCGGTGTTGCGGGCCGTCCCGATCGCCACGTAGAGACTCGCAAACCTCAGCGGCGGATACAAC
Organism: Streptomyces lomondensis; assembly: GCF_014651035.1. GTDB lineage: Bacteria > Actinomycetota > Actinomycetes > Streptomycetales > Streptomycetaceae > Streptomyces > Streptomyces lomondensis. Next base: position 29,227 of record NZ_BMWC01000002.1, on the reverse strand, counting down.
CCCTTCCGGAAAGTTTTTTTTGATTCTTCGGTGTCGACTAGGTCACAGCCGTACTTCCATGGGGTGGATCCTGGCCTAAACGTTCGAGTGAAAGGACTTTAGCCAGTTCTGCTCACACAATCACACGCAGTGCACGGCGTACGCCTGTGAACGTCACGCTCGTTCGCAGCCCCAGGTGGTCACCGTCCATCTGGAGGGGGAGCGGCACCTTCGAATGCAAGGTGAACTCCGTCAAGTCGTGCAGAGAGGTGGCGTGCTTTCCATGGGGTCCGCGCTCGGGGGACGAAGTGAGCAACTGGGTGCCATACCGGGCAACCGCCGCGGTGGACAGGCGGCTGAGACCGAAGAGATCGAGGCCGGTATCGAACGAGGCCTTAGGTGCCGCATAGATCGGGCGATTCCCCAGAAACGTCCACGGTGAGGTGTTCGAGACTATGGACAGCACCAGATCGGTGACCGGGTCTTCCCCGGCCCGCTCCAGCGTGATCGTCCCGTATCGGCGGTTCGGTTCACCGAGGAGTTGGCGCAGGACCTGGCGTACGTAAAGAGCGTGTGTGGATTTCCGGCCGCGCTCGCGGTGCTGCTCCACCCGGCCGACCACGCCGGCGTCGAAGCCGAGGCCCGCGTTGAAGGTGAACCAGCGGGCCGGCACGGCCTCGTCCTCCGTGCCCGGCGTGCCCGAGGTCAGACCCAGGCCTACGGTGCGTTCGCTGCCGTCGCGCAGGGCGTCCAGCAGGGCGCCGGTGGCTTCCACGGCGTCGTTGGGCAGGCCCAGGGCGCGGGCGAAGACGTTGGTGGATCCGCCCGGCACCACGGCGAGGCGGGGGAGGTGTCCGGGGGCGGGGCCGGCGTGCAGCAGGCCGTTGACCACCTCGTTGACCGTGCCGTCGCCGCCGAGGGCCACCACCAGGTCGATGTCGTCGCTGTCCGCCGCATGGCGGCCCAGGTCGCGCGCGTGGCCGCGGTACTCGGTGGTGACCGCCTCCAGCTTCATCTCGCTGGCGAGCGCGTGGATCAGTACGTCGCGTGTGCGCGCACTTGTGGTGGTTGCCGCCGGATTGACCACGAGGAGTGCACGCATGACTGGCAGCGTACCTACTGGGGGGTACCGGGCACAGGCCGAGGTAGGGATCGGGTAAGAGAGCGGGAGCGAACCTCGCCACGGGGGGCGCGTACGACGAGGGCTACCCTTCAGGGGTGAGCAGTGAGCAGACCCCCACCACCACCGTGGAAACCACCGGCCCCCGCCCGCGGCGACTGACGTACGCCGCGCTGCTGGCCGCACTGGAGGGGCTCGCGCTGGTCGTCGGCGGCGTCTGGATTCTCGTCCTCGGCTTCACGGGCCACCCGGACGACCGGCAGCAGGCCGTGACCGGGGGCATCACGCTGGTCGTGCTCGCGCTGCTGCCGCTGCTCGCCGCGCGCGGGCTGCTCGGGCGCCGCAGCTGGAGCCGCGGCCCGGCCGTCATCACCCAGCTCATGGCGCTGCCGGTGGCCTACAACCTGCTCCAGGCCGACAGCATGGCCATCCCGGGCGGGATCGCCCTCGCGGTCGTGGCCGTCGCGGCGCTCGTGCTGCTGGTGAACCCCGAGACGACCCGGGCCCTCGGGATCCGCGGGCCCGGCAACTCCGGCGATACGGCGAAGTAGCCGTCACTCCTCAGGCGTCACTCCTCGACCTCAGGCGTCACTCCTCGACGAGGAGCTTCTCCCGCAGCTGCGCCAGCGTGCGCGCCAGCAGCCGGGAGACGTGCATCTGCGAGATGCCGACCTCCTGCGCGATCTGCGACTGGGTCATGTTGCCGAAGAACCGCAGCAGCAGGATCCGCTTCTCGCGCGGCGGCAGGTCCTCCAGCAGCGGCTTGAGGGACTCCCGGTACTCCACGCCCTCCAGCGCCTCGTCCTCGGCGCCGAGGGTGTCCGCGACCGCCGGGGACTCGTCGTCGGTGTCGGGGACGTCCAGGGACAGCGTGGAGTACGCGTTGGCGGACTCCAGGCCCTCCAGGACCTCCTCCTCCGAGATCGCCAGCTTCTCGGCGAGCTCGTGGACCGTGGGGGAGCGGCCGTGCAGCTGCGAGAGCTCGGCCGTGGCCGTGGTCAGCGACAGGCGCAGCTCCTGGAGCCGGCGCGGGACGCGCACCGCCCAGCCCTTGTCGCGGAAGTGCCGCTTGATCTCGCCGACGACCGTCGGGGTCGCATACGTGGAGAACTCCACGCCGCGGTCCGGGTCGAAGCGGTCGACCGACTTGATCAGCCCGATCGTGGCGACCTGGGTGAGGTCGTCCAGCGGCTCGCCGCGGTTGCGGAAGCGGCGTGCGAGGTGCTCCACGAGCGGCAGGTGCATGCGGACCAGCTGGTTGCGCAGCTCCGCGTACTCGGGACTGCCGTTGCTCAGGGTGCGCAGTTTGAGGAACATCTCGCGCGCCCCGCTGCGGTCCGGAGAGCCGTGCTGCGCACCCTGTGCCTGGTGCGCGCTCGGCGTCTCGTCCTCGGAGTGTCGCTCGTGCTCGCTCATCGTCCCGCCCGTCGCCCTTCCCCGAGCCCTCGCCTCCTCCGCCACTCTCGACTTCCCGCGAGTGGGAGGACCCCCCTGGACAGGGGATGCGGTGATCCCCCCGCCCGGAGGCGCGCTCCGCATGGCACTGTCCCGGTCCTGCCGCCCGCCGTCCGGGAGGACGGCCCCCGCGGAGTCGTCCTCCGGATGCGGGCGGGCCTGCTCGGGGATGCCGTCGATGCCGTCCGCCATGGGCCGGGCCCCGCTCGGACCGCCCGTGCCCGTGCCTGTGCCCTCGGCCGGCAGCTCTCGTGTGCTGCGCTCTTCGTCCCGCACCGGCCCGTCCTCGTTCCTCACGCCGGCCCGGGTCCCGCGCCGCGCTGTTTGTAGAGGCTGATCGAAACGGTTTTGTCCTTGTCCACGGCAGAGGAGACCTTGCCCGCCAGAGCGGACAGGACGGTCCAGGCGAAGGTGTCCCGCGAGGGGGCATGACCATCCGTGGTCGGTGCCGAGACGGTGACCTCGAGTGAGTCGTCGACGAGGCGGAAGACACAGCTGAGCACCGAGCCGGGCACGGCCTGCTGAAGCAGGATCGCGCAGGCCTCGTCCACCGCGATGCGCAGGTCCTCGATCTCGTCGAGGGTGAAGTCCAAACGGGCCGCGAGACCGGCCGTGGCCGTACGCAGCACCGACAGGTAGGCACCCGCGGCCGGCAGCCGGACTTCCACGAAGTCCTGGGTCGCGGGCTCGCCTGCGATCTGGGACACCCTCACCTCCATGGTGGTACAAGCGTTCTAGGGCCGAGGGTTGCCCCCCGGAGGTAACGCGATACGTGGTTCAGCGGTGACGCTATCGCGCTCTCGACGGTCCTGTCCCCGGGACCCCAACCCCTGTCGTCACTCACAGTAAACCTGTGGACACGCTCCGTGTCTAGGGGTTGGGCGGGCCCAAATGGGAAGAGCGCGCGCCGGATTGACGTACCCAGACGTCAGACGGTCGAACCGTCCTGCGCCGGGGTCCTGTCGAGTCACACAAGGACATGGTCGACGAAACACCACCGCCAGGTCTCCCCGGGCTCGTGAGTCCGCATCACAGGGTGCCCGGACTGATTGTGGTGCTCCGCCGCGTGCCTCCCCGGGGAGGAGTCGCAGCAGCCGACGTGACCGCAGGTGAGGCACAGCCGTAGTTGCACCGGATCCATGCCCTCCGCCAGACACTCCGGACACGTCTCGCTGAGCGGGCCGGGTTCGGGGTGCGGCAGCGCGTCGGCATGCGTGCACTGTTTCATGATTGCCAGGTTACGACGGTCGGGCGGAAGACCGCGTCGAAAAAGAGGGTGGGGCGAGAACGATGGGCGTGATGCCACTGTTGCTGCTGGTGGCGGGCAGCGCCGTGATCGCCGCGGCCGCGCGGCGCACGCCGGTGCCGGCGCCGCTGCTGCTGGTGGCGGCCGGGCTGCTGGTCAGCTACGTCCCCGGAGTGCCCGACTACACCCTCGACCCGCACATCGTCCTGCCGCTCATCCTGCCCCCGCTGCTGCACACGGCCGCCACCGACAGCTCCTACCTCGACCTGCGCGCCCAGCTGCGGCCGGTGGCGATGCTGTCCGTCGGGTACGTGCTGTTCGCGACCTTCGCCGTCGGCTGGGCCCTGTACCTGATCGTGCCGGACCTGCCGCTGACGGCGGCCCTGGTGTTCGGCGCGGTGGTGGCGCCGCCGGACGCGGTCGCGGCCACGGCCGTGGCCCGCCGGGTCGGACTGCCCTCGCGGATCACCACGATCCTCCAGGGCGAGTCCCTGCTGAACGACGCCACCGCGATCACGGCCTACCGGGTCGCCCTGGCCGCCGCCGTCGGCGAGGGCGCGACCTGGGCCGGGGGCATCGGCGAGTTCCTGCTCGCGGCGGTCGGCGGCGTCCTGGTCGGGCTGGTGCTGATGGCGCCGATCCACTGGCTGCGCACGCACGTGAAGGAGGCGCTGCTCCAGAACACGCTCTCCCTGCTGATCCCGTTCGTCGCGTACGCCACCGCCGAGCAGGTGCACGCCTCCGGTGTCCTCGCGGTCGTGGTCGTCGCGCTCTACCTGGGACACCGCGCGTGGCAGGTCGACTTCGCCACCCGTCTCCAGGAGGAAGCGGTGTGGAAGATGGTCGCGTTCGTCCTGGAGTCGGCGGTGTTCGCGCTGATCGGCCTCCAGCTGCCGGTGGTGCTGAGGGGGCTCGGCGAGTACGAGGGCGCCGAGGCGGCCTGGTACGCGCTCGCCATCTTCCTGGTGGTGGTCGCGGCCCGGTTCGTGTGGGTGTACCCGGCGGCCTTCCTGCCGCGGCTGATGTCGGCACGGATCCGTGAGCGCGAGGAGAGCCTCACGTGGAAGGGGCCGTTCATCATCGCGTGGGCCGGGATGCGGGGCGTGGTCTCGCTGGCCATCGCCTTCTCCATCCCGCTCACCATGCACGACGGGGAGGAGCCCTTCCCGCACCGCAACCTCATCCTGTTCCTGACCTTCACGACGGTCATCGGGACCCTGGTCGTGCAGGGCCTGACCCTGCCCCCGCTGATCCGTCTGCTGAAGTTCCCCGGGCGGGACGCGCACGCCGAGACGCTCGCCGAGGCCAACGCCCAGGCCCAGGCCTCCCGGGCCGCCGAGCGGCGCCTGGACGAGCTTCTCTCCGACGAGCGCAACGCCCTGCCCGCCCCGCTCGCCGACCGGCTGCGCACCGTCCTGGAGCGCCGCCGCAACGCCGTCTGGGAACGGCTCGGGCAGGCCAACCCGGTCACCGGGGAGTCCGTCGACGACACCTACCGGCGGCTGTCGCGGGAGATGATCAGCGCCGAGCGGGAGGTGTTCGTCAGGCTCCGGGACGGCCGCTACATCGACGACGAGATGCTGCGGACCCTGCTGCGCAGGCTGGACCTGGAGGAGGCGGCGGCCTTCCGGGAGGCGGCGTAGGGACCGCGCCGACCGTCAGGGGAAGGGGCGGCCGGTGACCACGGCCGCCACCGTCGTCCCGCGCGGGAAGGCCCCTTCCCCGGCAAGCGCGACGAGCCCGTACAGCAGCTTGGCGACGTACAGGCGCTCGACGGGCAGGCCGTGACGGTGCTCGAAGTCCGCCGCGAAGGCGTCGAGCTCGTCGGGCACGCGCGCGTAGCCGCCGAAATGGAAGCGGTCGTCCAGGTTCCAGGCGCCGCGCGGGCCGCCGAAGGCCCGCTGCTGCAAAGCCTCCGTGTCGGCGGTCAGGAAGCCGCCCTTGAGGACCGGCACACCCAGGGCGCGCTGCCCGGGGCCGAGACCGGCGGCCAGTCCCGCCAGCGTGCCGCCGGTGCCGCAGGCCACGGCGACGACATCGGCCCGGCCGCGCAGCTCGGCGCCGAGCGCCCGGCAGCCGCGTACGGCCTCGGCGTTGCTGCCGCCCTCGGGGACGACGTAGGCCTCCTCGGCGTCCGCCGCGCGCAGGACGTCGGCCAGGGTCCGCGGCTCGGACTTGCGGCGGTACGTCGCCCGGTCGACGAAGTGCAGCCGCATGCCGTCCGCCGCGCAGCGGGCCAGCGAGGGGTTGAGGGGCCGGCCGGCCAGCTCGTCGCCGCGTACGACACCGACCGTGGGGATGCCGAGTAGCCGGCCGGCCGCGGCCGTCGCGCGCAGGTGGTTGGACCAGGCGCCGCCGAAGGTGACGACCGTACGGCCGGCCGCCGCCGCGAGGTTCGGCGCCAGCTTGCGCCACTTGTTGCCGATCAGCTCCGGATGGATCAGGTCGTCCCGCTTCAGCAGCAGCCGGACGCCCCGGCGCTCGAACCGGCCGTCGACGACCTCCTGCACCGGCGAGGGCAACCGGGGGCGCAGTGCGGCGAGGCCGGGAGGGCCGGGGCTGGTCACCCGGCCATTGTCACCCGGGGGTGGGGGAGGGGGACTCGGGGCCGAGACCTTCCCGGGAGCCCGGCTCGGGCCGCGGCCGCCCGGGCCGGCGCCGGTCGCGCACCAGCTCGATGAGCGACGGTCCGCCCCGCAGGCACCAGAGCGCGATCACCGGGTCGCAGATCGCGCAGCCCAGGGACGAGGTGTGGGCGGACGGGACGATCGGGTTGCCCTTGACGTGGTGGACGATGTCCCACGCCGTGTGCAGCAGCCAGCCGACGCCGATCCACGTCCACGACTCCAGGCCGCGGAAGGCGACATAGGTGACGAGCGCGGTGAAGGCGAACTCCCAGCCGCCCAGACCGCCGCCGCTGAGATACGCGGCACCGGCACCGGCGACCATCAGCGCGTTCAGACGCCGCCGGTGAGGCTCTCGGACGAGGGACATCAACAGGGCGTAGAGGACGCCGATGCCGATCGGCGCGATGTACTGCATGGAGGGGGCCGTTTCTGGAGTGGGTGGCGGGGACGGTTCACCACGCTAGGTCCGGCCCCGGACGCGCCCCAGAGGCATTACCGACAGGTTCCCACGGGTTGTCGCCACCCGGTCCGGGGCCGGGTCGCGGCTCCTTCGAACACCCGAAATGTGCCCCCTCTGCCCAGGGGTACGAAGATCCATTCCCGCTCTTTCGGGTAATACCACCGCGGCGCCGCGTGCGGAAGGCTTGCGCATGCACGTCGATGCCCGGGGCGTCGATCACAAACGGGAGGGCAGTTCTCTATGTCGGTAGGCGAAGAGGTCCGCGCGGAGGAGACCAAGCCGCAGCAGAGTCTCGGCACGGCGGCCGCGCGGAACCTGGCCACCACGACCAAGTCCGTGCCGCAGATGCAGGAGATCAGCTCCCGCTGGCTGCTGCGCATGCTGCCCTGGGTGGACATCCAGGGTGGTACGTACCGCGTGAACCGGCGACTGACCTTCGCCGTGGGCGACGGACGGATGACGTTCGTGAAGACCGGCGACCGCGTCGAGATCATCCCCGCGGAGCTGGGCGAACTGCCCGCGCTGCGGTCGTACGAGGACGAGGAGGTGCTCTCCGAGATCGCCCGCCGCTGCGAGCAGCGGGAGATCCAGGCGGGCCAGGTGATCGCCTCCTTCGGAAGCCAGTCCGACGAGGTGTACCTGCTCGCGCACGGCCGGGTGGAGAAGATCGGCACGGGCCCGTACGGGGACGACGAGTCCCTCGGAGTCCTCGCCGACGGCGCCTACTTCGGCGACGAGGCCCTCCTGAACGAGGACGCCATCTGGGAGTACACGGCCCGCGCGCTCACCGCGTGCACCGTACTCGTGCTGCCCCGCCAGGAGTTCGAGCAGATCGCGGAGCGCTCGGACACGCTGCGCGAGCACCTCGAGCAGCGCCGCGCGATCCCCCGGCAGCGCTCCAACAAGTACGGCGAGAAGGAGATCGACCTCGCCTCCGGCCACTCCGGCGAGCCGGACATCCCGCACACCTTCGTCGACTACGAGGCCCGGCCCCGTGAGTACGAACTGAGCGTCGCCCAGACCGTGCTGCGCATCCACACGCGCGTGGCCGACCTCTACAACCAGCCGATGAACCAGACCGAGCAGCAGATCCGGCTGACGGTCGAGGCGCTGAAGGAGCGCCAGGAGCACGAGCTCATCAACAACCGCGACTTCGGGCTCCTGCACAACTGCGAGTACGACCAGCGGATCCAGCCGCACGACGGCGTCCCCGGCCCGGACGACCTGGACGAGCTGCTCAGCCGGCGCCGCGGCACCAAGCTGCTCCTCGCCCACCCGCGCGCGATCGCCGCGATCGGCCGGGAGCTCAACAAGCGCGGGCTGGTCCCCGAGACCATCGACATGGCCGGCAACCGCATCCCCACCTGGCGCGGGGTGCCGATCTTCCCGTGCAACAAGATCCCGGTGACGGAAGCCCGTACGACGTCGATCATCGCCATGCGTACCGGCGAGAGCGACCAGGGCGTCATCGGCCTGCGGGCCTCCGGCATCCCGGACGAGATCGAGCCGAGCCTGTCGGTGCGCTTCATGGGCATCAACGAACAGGCCATCATCAAGTACCTGGTCACGGCCTACTACTCGGCCGCGGTCCTGGTACCGGACGCGCTGGGCGTCCTGGAGAACGTCGAGATCGGCCGCTGGACGTGACGCTTCCGGTGCGTCGGCCGTGTCCCCGCCCGGCAGGGCGGGTACATCCTCGGGGCACGCGCCCAGCGGCAGCGGAAGCGCCACCGTCCGCTCGTTCTCCGAGGCGGTCCCATGGGTGAGTCCCTCACGGATGTGGAGTTCGAGGCGGAGACGACGCTGCCCGCCCCCGGTGGGCAGCGCGGCGCCGAGCCCCGGCGAGCGGCCGGGGCTCCGGAAAGGCGGGGCCCCATCGGGACGCAGCAGGACGGCCGGCCGGGACCGGCCGAGGGGCACGAGGCGGTCATGCTCCTGGAGCGGGCCCGGGCGGAGGTCGATCCGGTGCTGCGGGCCGCGCTCGGCTCACTGCCCGGGCCGATGCGCCGGATCGCGCGCTACCACTTCGGCTGGGAGCGGGCGGACGGCACCCCGGACGAGGGCGGCTCCGGCAAGGCGATCCGTCCCGCGCTCGTCCTCGCCGCGGCGGCCGCCCTCGGGGGACCCGAGGCACGGGCGGAGGCGGTCCGGGCGGCCGCGGCGGTGGAGCTGATCCACAACTTCACGCTGCTGCACGACGACGTGATGGACCGGGACGCCGTCCGCCGCCACCGGCCCACCGCGTGGACCGTGTTCGGCGACGCGGACGCGATCCTCGCCGGGGACGCCCTTCAGGCGCTGGCCCTGCGGCTGCTCGCGCAGGATCCGCATCCGGCGGCCCGGGTCGCCGCCGCCCGGCTCGCGGACTGCGTGGTCGAACTGTGCGCGGGGCAGCACGCGGACACGGCCATGGAGCGGCGCGGCGCCGGCGAGGTCACGCTGGACGAGGTGCTCGCGATGGCGGAGGCCAAGACGGGCGCGTTGCTGGGGTGCGCGTGCGCGATCGGCGGGCTGTACGCGGGCGCCGGGGACGCGGACGTGGCGGCGCTGGACGCGTTCGGCCGGGAGGCCGGGCTCGCCTTCCAGCTCATCGACGACGTCATCGGCATATGGGGCGACCCGAGCCGCACGGGCAAGCCCGTCGGTGCGGACCTGGCCGCCCGCAAGAAGTCCCTGCCGGTCGTCGCGGCCTTCGCCTCCGGCACAGCGGCGGCGGCCGAACTCGCCGAACTGTACGCCCGCCCCCGCGAGAAGGAGGACCTGGACCACATCGCCCTGACCGTGGAGCGCGCGGGCGGCCGTGACTGGGCACAGGGCCAGGCGGCCGACCGGATGGCCCGGGCGATGCAGCAACTGGCGCGCGCGGTGCCGGACCCGGAGGCGGCGGGCGGTCTGCTGGCCCTCGCCGAGTTCGTGACGCGGCGCAGCAGTTGACGGCCGGCGCGTGGCCGGCGAACGGCAGCACCCGGTGACCCTTCGGGCGTCCGAAGGGCAGGACCCCGGAGCGCCGGGGCCGTGCGGCACCTGACTTCGCACGGCCACCGGACTCCGGCCGGCGGGTCCCGCACTTCCCCACGGTGTGCGGGGCCCGCCCCCATCCGGGCGCCTGGCTCGATCAAGTCGTTCGACGGAATCGCGCCAAGCTGCCGCCCCAGCCTCCAGGGCGGCCCCCGACCGTCCTACGATCAACGCCCGTCGGGACGAGCGAAGGGGCGGGACATGGGCGTGGCGATCCGGACGGCGGGCGAGGGGGACCGGGAGCTGGTCGTCCGGCTCCTGGACGAGGCGTTCCGGGACGACCCCGTGAGCGGCTGGGTCTTCCCCGGTGCGGAGGACCGCCGCGCCAAGCACCCCGGGCTCATGGCCGCCTTCACCGACACCGTGCTCGAGGCCGGCCGGATCGACGTCACCGAGGACGGCTCGGCCTGCGCGCTGTGGCTGTCCGTGCCGGCCGACGACCATGACGGCGACGCCGAGGACGACGGTCCGGCCCAGGCGCGGGAGGCCGTCGACCCGGACAACGAGCGCATCGAGGCGATCGGCCGGCTGACGGCCGCGATCCACCCCTCCGGGCGGGCCCACGAGTACCTGTGGATGATCGCCGTGGCCCCGGACCGCCAGGGCGAGGGCCTCGGCACCGCGCTCATCGAGTCGGTCCTCGACCGCTGCGACCGCGAGGGACGGCCCGCCTACCTGGAGGCCAGCAACGCCCGCAGCCGCAAGCTGTACGAGCGCCTCGGGTTCGAGCCGGCCGGCCCGGCCCTCGACCTCCCGGACGGCCCGCCGATGTGGCCGATGTGGCGCGAGCCCCGGCCACACGAGGCTTCCTAGACCGGTTCGGCCCGGTTCGGCCCGGCCCGGTCCTGGTCCTGGGTCCTGCGCGGCCCGGTCGTGGTCCTGCCCGGTCGGTCCTGGCCCTGCCCGGCCAGTCCTAGCCCTTGCCCGACCAGTCCTAGCCCCGACCGGTCGGGGCTGGCCCTGGCCCTGACCGGCTGGCGCTAGTCCTCCTGGCCGGCCCGGCCCTCCTAGCACCGGCCCTCAGGCCTCTCCGGCCTCTCCGGCCTCTCCGGCCTCTGACCCTCCGGCCCCTCGGACCTCTCCTGCCTCTCTGGGGCCTAGGTCCCTCTGGCCTCTCCGCCCTCCGGCCCCTCCCGCAGCACCGTCGCCACGATCCGCTCCACCAGCCCGTCCGGTACGCCCACCCCGGGCAGTACCCCCTCCAGGACGCCCGGCAGGGTCAAGTGCTCCAGGAGCAGTCCGAGCATGGCCAGGTACAGCACGGTGACGGACTCGTCACCGCCGGGCAGCCCGGCCGTGCGGTGGAACTCCATGGCCTCCTCCAGGTCGCCGCGTACCGACTTGGTGTAGGAGGCGAGCAGTTCGGGACGCCGGGTGGCCTCCAGGCGCAGCTCCATCAGGGCCAGATAGCCCGTGCGGTCGCGGGTCGCGCGGGCCATGAGGTCGTGCATGAAGGCGGCGACCAGCGAGCGGTCCTTCGGCCGGGTCATCAGCTCGGCGACCACGTCCGGATCGGGCGCGAGCCGCACATGCAGCCGGGTGTCGATCTGGCGCAGCAGGTCGGCCCGGTCGGTGAAGTAGTTCGAGGCGGTGCCCACGGGCACGCCCGCCTCCGCGTCCACCGCGCGGTACGTCAGCCCTCGCGCCCCCTCCCGGGCGAGCACCTCGACACCGGCGTCGATGAGCGCGGCCCGGCGCTCGGGGTTGCTGGCCATGCGGAGTCCCTTCTCCCACTTCGACGGATCGCGGTTATTCCCTTGCAACCACTACATCAGAAGTACTACAACTGAAGTCGTTGCGCCGACAGCCTACGAAAAGAGACCGGCTTGCGAAAGCTCACGTACTTCATCGCCTGCTCCATCGACGGCTTCATCGGGGACCCGGGCGGCGACGCGTCGTCGATGATCCCCTTCGTCGACGAGGAGTTCCTCGCCTTCCTCAAGGCGGAACACCCCGAGACCATCTGGACCCAGGGCCGCCGCGCCATCGGCATCGACGACCTGGAGAACAAGCGGTTCGACACGATCATCCAGGGCCGCGCCAGTTACGACATCGCCCTGAAGGACGGCATCACCCGCCCCTACGCCCACCTGCGCGAGTACGTCGCCTCCACCACCCTGAAGGAGTCGCCCGACCCGAACGTCGAGATCATCGCGGACGACCTGGTCGGCAAGGTCCGCGAACTGAAGGCGGAGGAGGGCGAGTTCGGCATCTACCTGTGCGGCGGCTCGCGCATCGCGGGAGCACTGCTCGACGAGATCGACGAGCTCGTCATCAAGACGTACCCGCTCGTGTACGGCACGGGCATGCCCATGTTCGGCTCCGGGTTCGCCATCTCGGAGTTCACGCTGGAGTCGGTGCGTGCGTTCGGCAACGGCGTGCTGGTGCGGACGTACGGCAGGAAGCGCTGAGTCCCCGACCGGCCTACTCTGAGGACATGGGCAGCGAAGAACACGCCTGTCCGGCCTGCGGACAGCCAGTGGAGACAGTCGTCCGGCGCCACAAGACCCTGGGCGCGTGGGTACCGCGATGGGTGGCGGGTCCCTGCCACAACCCCGCGTGCGCGGCCCGCGCAGCGGAGGGCACGGTGAGCGGCCACACCGCTGAGGGCGCCCGGCCCGCCGCGGGCACCGCCCCAGCTGCGACGACCCCGCACGAGGCGGCCCCGGGAGAAACCGTCGCCAGGAATTCCTGAGTCCGTGTCGAGAAGCCCGGCCCGGCTCCGACGTCCCCTGTGAAGAGCCGCCCGGCAGGGCGGTGCGAGCCGAAGGAGCGGACTGATGAAGTACCTGGTCATGGTGCAGGGCGCACAGGCGGACTACGACGCCATGCGCGGCAGGGCGTCGGCGCACTCCCCGGTGTGGAGCGAGGACGAGCTGAAGGCGATGTTCTCCTACATGGGCGCCATCAACGACGACCTCTCCGAGACGGGCGAGCTCGTCGACGCGCAGGGCCTGGCCGAGCCGGCGCAGACCCGGCATGTCACCCTCGGCGACGACGGCAAGGCCGTCATCACCGACGGCCCGTACAGCGAGACCAAGGAGCTGCTGGCCGGCTACTGGGTCCTGGAGTGCGAGAGCCTGGAGCGGGTCACGGAGATCGCCGAGCGCGTCGCCCGCTGCCCCCAGCCGGCCGGTGCCCCCGAGTACCCGGTCGTGATCCGCCCGATCATGGACGGCTCCGGGGACATCTGACGAGCCCGGGCTGACGGCACCGCCGGTGAGGAGCACACCCGAGATCGAGGACCTGCTGCGCCGGAACGCGCCGCAGGTCCTCGGCGCGCTGGTCAGACGGTACGGGCACTTCGACGCCGCCGAGGACGCCGTACAGGAGGCGCTGCTCGCGGCGGCGGGGCAGTGGCCCTCGGCAGGCGCGCCCGGCAATCCGCGCGGCTGGCTGATCAAGGTCGCCTCGCGGCGGCTGACCGATGCCCTGCGCAGCGAGGAGGCCCGGCGGCAGCGCGAGGAGCGGGCGGCGGCCCTCACGCCCCGGGACGCCTTCAACGCCCCGCCGCCCGGGGAACGGGCGCCCCGCGAGGACGACACGCTCTCGCTGCTCTTCCTGTGCTGCCATCCGGACCTGTCGCCGTCCGCGCAGATCGCGCTCACGCTGCGCGCGGTCGGCGGTCTGACCACGGCGGAGATCGCCCGCGCGTATCTGGTCCCCGAGGCGACGATGGCGCAGCGCATCAGCCGGGCCAAGCAGAAAGTGCGGGGCGTGCGCTTCGGACGCCCGGACCGCTGGGAACAGCGGCTGCCGTCCGTGCTCCAAACCCTCTACTTGATCTTCAACGAGGGGTACACGGCCACCTCCGGCACCACCCTCCAGCGCCGTGACCTGGCGGGCGAGGCCGTACGGCTGACCCGCACGGTCCACCGGCTGCTCCCCGACGACTGCGAGGTGGCCGGACTGCTCGCGTTGATGCTGCTGACCGACGCCCGCCGCGACGCGCGCAGCGGACCGCACGGCGAGCTGATCCCCCTCGACGAGCAGGACCGCGACCGCTGGGACAGGGCGGCGATCGAGGAGGGCGTCGCCCTGGTCACCCGGGCCCTGTCCCGAGGCCGGCCGGGCCCTTACCAGCTGCGTGCCGCGATCGCCGCCGTACACGACGAGGCGCCGTCGCCCGCCGAGACGGACTGGGCCGAGATCCTGGGCCTCTACGACGTCCTCGTCGGGCTGGTCCCCGGCCCGGTCGAACGCCTCAACCGCGCGGTCGCCGTCGCCATGGTCCACGGGCCCCGCGCCGGACTGGCCGAACTGGACCCCCTGGAAGACGAGTTGACGGGCCACCGCCTGGACGCCGTACGAGGTCACCTCCTGGAGCGCGCGGGCGAGCCCCGGGCGGCCCGGGCCGCCTACGAGTCGGCGGCCGCCCAGACCCTCAGCCTGCCCGAGCAGCGCTATCTCCAGGCACGCGCGGCACGGTTGAGGAACTAGGCCCTTCTGATGGCCCTAGACCCGCAGCTTCCCCGTCTCCGGATCCCGGGTCGTCAGGCAGTACGTGCCGCCCGCCGGGTCGCGCATCACCGTCCAGCCGGAGAAGCGGGCCACGAACCTGGCCCCGAGTTCCTCGTGCCACGCCCGGGTCGCCTCGACGTCCGCGCAGGCGAGGTCGAGGTGGGCCGAGGCAGGGCGCTCCTCGCCGAGGCGTTGCAGGAGCAGCCGGACCGGCAGGCCGGGCGGTGGCTCGACCACATGGAACTCCGGGAGGGCGCCGGGCCGCGACTGCCAGCCGGCCAACAGCCCACTCCAGAAGGCGACTTCGGCGTCGTAGGCCGAGGGCGGGACGTCCACGCACACCTGGTCGAGTCGGCTGCCCCGCACCACGCCCGGACGTGACGATTGCCCGCGCCAAGGGTCCGCGCAGAACAACTGCCCACCGGGTGAGCGCAGCACGACGAGCGACCCGAGGTCCTCCACGACGCGTGCGCCGAGCCGCACCGCCGAGGCGGCGAACTCCGGCAGGTCGTCCACGCAGAAGTCGAGATGCGCGCCGCCGTCCCCCGAGCGCACCGCCTGCGCCTTCACGCACGCGTCGGCGTCGTCGGGGAGCAGGGTGACGAACTCGCGGTGCTCGCCGCGGAGTTCGGAGAGCCGGGTGCCGGTGGCGGCCGTCCAGAAGTCACAGGCGGCGTCGAAGGCCTCGCGCGGCCGGTCGGCGAAGGCGTAGGTCCAGTGGATCCTCATGGGCGCGATCGTAGAGGCAGTCGCCACGGCCACCCGCGTGAACCTTGACCAGCCTTTGCCTCGCCGTTCCCCGCCCATTGGCCTGCGCTTGTTTGCATTCAGGAATGGACCACATCACGTTCCTCGTGGCGGTCGTCATCGTCACGGCACTCGCGTTCGACTTCACCAACGGATTCCACGACACGGCGAACGCGATGGCCACGTCCATCGCCACCGGCGCGCTCGCTCCCCGAACGGCGGTCCTGATCAGCGGTGTCCTCAACGTCGTCGGTGCCTTTCTGTCCACCGAGGTGGCCAAGACCATCTCGGGCGGCATCGTGGACGACACCCTCGTCACCCCGGGAATGATCTTCGCGGGGCTGGTCGGGGCGATCCTGTGGAACCTGCTGACCTGGCTCGTCGGACTGCCCTCCAGCTCCTCGCACGCCCTGTTCGGCGGGCTGATCGGGGCCGTGTGGGTCGGGGCGGGCAGCCAGGGCGTCGACTTCGGCAAGGTCGTCGAGAAGGTGCTGGTGCCCGCGGTGGCCTCGCCGCTCGTGGCGGGGATCGCCGCGCTGCTCGCCACCTACCTCGCCTACCGGCTCACCGACCGTGCCCGCAAGGACTCCGTCACCAAGGGCTTCCGCGTCGGCCAGATCGCCTCCGCCTCGCTGGTCTCCCTCGCCCACGGCACGAACGACGCGCAGAAGACCATGGGCGTCATCACCCTCACCCTGATCTCGGCCGGCGCGCTCGGCCACGACGCCGGCCCGCCCCTGTGGGTCATCGCGTCCGCCGGTCTCGCCATCGGCCTCGGTACGTACCTCGGCGGCTGGCGGATCATCCGCACCATGGGCAAGGGCCTCACCGAGATCCAGTCGCCGCAGGGCTTCGCCGCCGAGACCGCCTCCACCACCGTCATCCTCACCTCCGCCCACCTCGGCTTCGCCCTGTCCACCACCCAGGTCGCCTCGGGCAGCATCCTCGGCGCGGGGCTGGGCCGCAGGCTCGCGGAGGTCCGCTGGGGCGTCGCGGGCCGCATGGCGGTCGCCTGGATGATCACCCTGCCCGCCGCCGCGCTGGTCGGCGGCCTGGCCGCGGCCGTCGTCCAGAACGGCGGCGACCTCGGTACGGCGGTCGTCGCGCTCGTCGGCGCGGCCCTCGCCGCGGGCATCGTGGCCGTCTCGCGCCGCAACCCGGTGCACGCGCACAACGTCAACGACGCGCACGAGGTCACCCTCCGCAGCGAGCCGCCGGCCAAGGTCGGCACGGCCGCCTGAACTACCGGGAGTCGACATGCATCTGGACTGGACCGCACTCGGCCAGGTCACCGCGGTGAGCATCGGCGCCACCGTCGCCGTGGTCGTCGTCTTCGCCCTCGGCGTCCTCGGCCTCGCCCGGCTGGAAGGCGCCCGTGAGGACCGGGGCGGCACCAGCGCCCTCGGCCTCGGTCAGGCCGCCCTGTGCTTCCTCGCCTGCGCGGCCGTGGTGGCGTACGGGATCTATCTGATCGTGCCTCAGTTCCACTGAGCACGTACGCCGAAGGGGCCCGGCCGGATCGGCGGCCGGGCCCCTTCGCCGTACGGGGCGATCAAGCCTTCTTGGTCTCCCAGAAGATCTTGTCGATCTGGGCGATGTAGTCCAGCGCCTTCTGGCCGGTCGCCGGGTCGGTGGAGCCCTTGGCGGCCGACAGGGCCTTCAGGGTGTCGTTGACCAGCTGGTGCAGCTCCGGGTACTTCTCGAAGTGCGGCGGCTTGAAGTAGTCGCTCCACAGCACGGACACGTGGTGCTTCGCGAGCTCCGCGCGCTGCTCCTTGATGGTGGTGGCACGCGTCTGGAAGTGCGGGTCGTCGTTGCCGGCCATCTTCTCCTGGATGGCCTTCACCGACTCCGCCTCGATGCGGGCCTGGGCCGGGTCGTACACACCGCAGGGAAGGTCGCAGTGTGCGCTGACCTTGACCTTGGGGGCAAACAGGCGGGAAAGCATGGAGCATTCCTTCCTCGTGATCGTCTTCTCACAGGGGACATTACTCCCTGGGGCAAGGGTTTTCGCGAGTGCCCCCTTGGGCTTAGGACAAAAGTCCGGGGTGAGACTGAGACTGGTGGAGGAAGAACCGGGGAGGTGCCGGGTGATGCCGGAGCTGTCGCAGGAGTCCGAGCGGGAAAGGCCGGCCGCGCCGTTCGGGGTGGCCGAGGTGACCGGGCCGTCCATGGTGCCCACGCTGTACCACGGGGACCGGCTCCTGGTGCACTACGGGGCCCGGATCAAGCCGGGTGACGTCGTCGTGCTGCGGCATCCCTTCCAGCAGGACCTGCTGGTCGTCAAGCGGGTCGCCCAGCGGCGCGAGAACGGCTGGTGGGTGCTCGGGGACAACACGTACGCCGGCGGCGACAGCACCGACTACGGCGTCGTGCCCGACGACCTGGTGCTGGGGCGGGTCCGCTTCCGCTACCGGCCGCTCCGGCCCGGCCGGCGTTCGCCCTGGGCGCTGCTCGGCTGGGCGCTGTCGGCCGCCAGGCCGGTCTTCTCGGGCAGGTCGGGCCGGGCCGCCTCCAGGCGCTTGCGGGCCCGGTAGGCCGCCACGTTGGCGCGGGTCGCGCAGCGGTCGGAGCAGTAGCGCCGGGAGCGGTTGGTGGAGGTGTCCAGGTAGGCGTTGCGGCAGGGCGCGGCCTCGCACAGGCCGAGCCGGTCCACGCCGTACTCGGTCAGGTGGAAGGCCAGGCCCATCGCCGCGATCGCCGCGTAGCCCGCGGTCGCGTTGGACGGGTGGTCCGCCAGGTGCATGTGCCACAGGGGCCGGCCGTCGTCGTCGCGGAAGTCGTGCCCGGAGATCTGCGGGCTCACCGGGAACTCCAGCAGCAGCGAGTTCAGCAGGTCCACGGCGAGCTGCTCGTCACCGCTGTCGGCCGCCTCGAAGACCGCGCGCAGCCGGGCCCGGACCGAGCGGAAGCGGGTCACGTCCGCGTCCGTGGCGCGGCGGGCCGCCGACTGCTGGCCGCCGAACAGGTCACGGACGGCCTCGACCGACGTCAGGGTGTCCTTGCCCCGGGCCGGCTCCTCGGTGTTGACGAGGCGCACGGCGTAGTCCGAGTAATAGGCCAGTTCCACTTGTAGTCCTTACGGAGGGGCTTTATTGTCGTGAGCGCGCACTTGTAACAGCTGATGGTGCTTCCAGGGTATTACGAGGGAGGGGCTCGATGACGGACGCGGACACCACGACCGCCACCGCCGACTGGCAGGCCTGGCAGAAGAGCTGGGACCGGCAGCAGGAGTGGTACCTGCCCGACCGCGAGGAGCGGTTCCGGATCATGCTCGACATGGTCGAGGCCCTCGTGGGCACCGCCCCGCGCGTGCTCGACCTCGCCTGCGGCACGGGCAGCATCACCGCCCGGCTGCTCGCCCGGTTCCCGGACGCCACCAGCACCGGCGTCGACCTCGACCCGGCGCTCCTCGCCATCGCCGAGGGCACCTTCGCGAGCGACGACCGGGTCACCCTCGTCACCGCCGACCTCAAGGACCCCGACTGGCCCGCGAAGCTGCCGTACGACTCGTACGACGCCGTCCTGACCGCGACGGCCCTGCACTGGCTGCACCGGGAACCCCTCGCGGACCTCTACGGCCAGGTCGCGGGAGTCGTCCGCGACGGCGGTGTCTTCATGAACGCGGACCACATGATCGACGAGACGACGCCCCGGATCAACGCCGCCGAGCGCGCCCAGCGCCACGTCCGCATGGAACAGGCCAGGGAATCCGGTGTCCTCGGCTGGACCGAGTGGTGGCAGCTCGCCGCCAAGGACCCGGTCCTCGCCGAGCCCACGGCCCGGCGCTACGAGATCTACGGCGACCACGCGGACGGTGACATGCCGTCGGTGGAATGGCACGCGCGCGTGCTGCGCGAGAAGGGATTCGGCGAGGCCAGGCCGGTGTGGTGCTCGCCCTCGGACACCCTGCTGCTGGCCCTGAAGTAGACCGCGCGAAGGGGGCGGTACGGAGATTTCCGTACCGCCCCCTTCGCCGTGCGTACCGTCAGAGGACCTTGGACAGGAACGACTTCGTCCGCTCGTGCTGCGGGTTGGTCAGCACCTCGCGCGGGTGACCGGATTCGACCACCACACCGCCGTCCATGAAGACCAGGCTGTCGCCCACCTCGCGGGCGAAGCCCATCTCGTGGGTGACGACGATCATCGTCATGCCGGACTCGGCGAGGTCGCGCATCACGTCCAGGACGTCACCGACCAGCTCCGGGTCGAGCGCCGACGTCGGCTCGTCGAACAGCATCAGCTTCGGGTCCATGGCGAGCGCCCGGGCGATGGCGACGCGCTGCTGCTGGCCGCCGGAGAGCTGCGAGGGGTAGCTGCCCGCCTTGTCGGCCAGGCCCACCCGGTCCAGCAGTTCCAGGGCGCGCTGCCGGGCCTGGCCCTTGCTCACGCCCTTGACCTGGACCGGTGCCTCCATGACGTTCTCGACGGCCGTCATGTGCGGGAACAGGTTGAAGCGCTGGAAGACCATGCCGATGTCCCGGCGCTTGCGGGCGACCTCGCTGTCCTTCAGCTCGTAGAGCTTGTCGCCCTTCTGCCGGTAGCCGACCAGCTCGCCGTCGACGTACAGGCGGCCGGCGTTGATCTTCTCCAGGTGGTTGATGCACCGGAGGAAGGTCGACTTGCCGGAGCCGGAGGGGCCGATGAGGCAGAACACCTCGCCGGACTTCACCTCCAGGTCGATGCCCTTGAGGACCTCGACGGGGCCGAAGGACTTGTGGACGCCCTCGGCCTTCACCATGGCGGTCATGCGGTGCCTCCCGTCGACGCCGAGCGGTTGGACAGGGACAGCAGGTTCGCCTTGATCTTCTGGAACGGCGTGGCCGGGAGCGACCGGCTCGAGCCACGCGCGTAGTACCGCTCAAGGTAGTACTGGCCGATGCTGAAGACCGAGGTCAGCAGCAGGTACCAGGCCGCCGCCAGGAACAGCATCTCGGCGGGGGCGCCGGAGGTCTGGCCGATGTCCTGGGCGGCGCGCAGCAGCTCGGGGTACTGGACGACCGAGACCAGCGAGGTCGTCTTCAGCATGTTGATGACCTCGTTGCCCGTCGGCGGCACGATCACGCGCATCGCCTGCGGGATGACGATCCGGCGCAGCGTCTTGGTGTGGCTCATGCCCAGCGCGTGCGACGCCTCGGTCTGGCCCTCGTCGACCGAGAGCAGACCGGCCCGGCAGATCTCCGCCATGTACGCGGCCTCGTTGAGGCCGAGGCCCAGCAGCGCCGTCAGGAACGGGGTCATGAAGTCCGACCACTCGTCCTTGTAGAACGGCCCGAGGTTGATGTACTCGAAGACCAGGCCCAGGTTGAACCAGACGATCAGCTGCACCAGGACCGGGGTGCCGCGGAAGAACCAGATATAGAACCACGCGATCGACGAGGTCACCGGGTTCTTCGACAGGCGCATCACGGCGAGCAGGACGCCGCCGACGATGCCGATCACCATGGACAGCACGGTCAGCAGGAGCGTCTTGCCCACGCCGTCCAGGATCCGGTCGTCGAAGAAGTAGTCCGGGATCGCGTCCCAGTTGATCTTGCCCTGGGAGAACGCGTAGACGACCCCGGCCAGCAGGGCGATGGCGACGACGGCGGAGATGTACCGCCCGTAGTGCCGGACCGGGATGGCCTTGATGGCCTCCGGCCCGGCCGGGGGCGTGTCGCCCGTCGTCTTGTCGATGTCAACAGTCACGGGTGTTGCCTTTCAGTGCCGCTGTGTCGCGGTCACTTGCCGCCGTTGATGGTGGCTTCCTTGACGGCGCCGTCCGTGACGCCCCACTTCTTCATGATCTTGTCGTACTCGCCGTTGTCGATGATCGCGTCCAGCGCGGCCTTGAGGGCGTCCCGCAGCTGCGTCTGGTTCTTGGCGACCGCGATGCCGTACGGCGCGGCCTCGACCTGCTCGCCGACCAGCTGGAAGTCCTTGCCGCCGCCGGAGGTCTTCACGGCGTAGGCGGCGACCGGGAAGTCGGACGAGCCGGCGTCGGCGCCGCCCGCGCGCAGGCGGGTCTGGGCCTGCTGGTCGTTGTCGAAGGGCTCGATGGCGATCTTCTTGCCGGCCGGGCACTTCTTCGACTCCGCCTTGGCGAGGTCCTCGGAGACCGTGCCGCGCTGCAGCACGATCTTCTTGCCGCACAGGTCGGACCAGGTCTTGATGCCCTGGTCGTCACCCTTCTTGGTGTAGATCGAGACACCGGCGGTGAAGTAGTCGACGAAGTCGACGCCCTCGCCGACCTGCTTGCCGGTGTCGGAGTCGATGCCCTCCTGGCGGTCCTTGGTGTCGGTCATCGCGGACATGGCGATGTCGTACCGCTTGGAGCGCAGACCGGTGATCAGCGTGTCGAAGGTGCCGTTCTCGAACTGGAAGTCGACCCCGAGCTGCTTGCCCATGGCGGCGGCGAGGTCCGGGTCGATACCGACCGTCTTGCCCGAGCTGTCCTTGAACTCGACCGGGGCGTAGGCGATGTCGGAACCGACCTTGATGACGCCCTTGTCGCGGATCGACTTCGGCAGCTTGTCGGCGAGCGGGGCCGCCGCCGTCGCGGTCTCGCTGTCCGACCCGTTGTCCTTGGTCTGGTCACCGCATCCGGTGAGCATCAGTGCGCCTGCGACCGCGATCGCACCGACCGCTGCTAGCCGGGAACGCGCGGCGGTCGTACGACGGGTGGAGCTTGCGGTCATGGTGGGTTCCTCCGGCGGATGGGTGGAGTTGCCGATGGGGCGGGCGCTGCCGATGCGTTCGGCAGTGCCGTGGACTGCCGGCGGTGCCGGCAGAGCCGTGGACTGCCGAGGGGTCGGCAGTGCCGTGGGTCGACGAGAACACACGTCTTCGAGTGTCGCGACCTCGTGTGATTACGGCATCTTGCCATTCGGACGGCGCCATTCTGGGGGCCAGCCATGTCAAAATCGGATAACGGGCGACCCCCGAACCGCACCACTCCGGTACATCACGGCCGGACCTTCTGTGGGAATCTCTCCCTCCGGCCGGAAGATCTTCGGCATATCCCGGGATTTCGCTACGGGAGCCGAGGGCTTCGCCGACGCTTGAGTGGTTTTCGATCGTTTGTCCAGACCTTGTCCCGATTTTGGACGATGAGTCAGGGCGCCGGTGTGTGACCTTCGCGTTATGGACTCGTCGTCGGTGCCGTCCGTCCGGTAAGAAGGGTCTTTACACCCCTCATCCGGGGCTCAGGGCGCGTGTGCGGCGCGCCCGTCGCGTACGCGCCCGTACGTATCACGTACACAGCACGACCATGGCCGTACGCGGTCCCGCCCACGCCTCACCAGGAGTGGCCACCCTCAAACCGATGAAGATTTAAGGGGTAAAACGAAGTGGCAGCGGAGATTGTCAATCCTCGCAGCGAGAGCAAGACCGGCGATACGGGCCACGAGGGCGGTGCGGAGCCCCTCGACTCCTTCGACCCGGCGTTCGCGCTGCACCGCGGCGGCAAGATGGCCGTGCAGGCCACGGTG
Source organism: Streptomyces lomondensis (assembly GCF_014651035.1). Taxonomy (GTDB): domain Bacteria; phylum Actinomycetota; class Actinomycetes; order Streptomycetales; family Streptomycetaceae; genus Streptomyces; species Streptomyces lomondensis. Next base: position 6,645 of record NZ_BMWC01000002.1, on the reverse strand, counting down.
CCCGTCCGTGACAAGGACGACCTGTCCCTGGCGTACACGCCCGGCGTCGCGAAGGTGTGCAGCGCGATCGCGGAGCAGCCGGAGCTGGTGCACGACTACACGTGGAAGTCGTCGGTCGTCGCCGTCGTGACGGACGGTACGGCCGTGCTGGGGCTCGGTGACATCGGGCCCGAGGCCTCCCTCCCCGTGATGGAGGGCAAGGCGATCCTGTTCAAGCAGTTCGGCGGCGTGGACGCCGTTCCGATCGCGCTGAACTGCACGGACGTCGACGAGATCGTCGAGACGGTGGTGCGGCTCGCGCCCTCGTTCGGCGGAGTCAACCTGGAGGACATCTCGGCGCCGCGGTGCTTCGAGATCGAGCGGAAGCTCCAGGAGCGGCTGGACATTCCGGTCTTCCACGACGACCAGCACGGTACGGCGGTCGTGACGCTGGCCGCCCTGCGGAACGCTGCGCGGCTGAGCGGGCGGGCGCTGGGGGATCTGCGGGCCGTGATCTCAGGCGCGGGTGCGGCCGGGGTCGCCATCGCGAAGATGCTGGTCGAAGCCGGGATCGGGGATGTCGCGGTGGCCGACCGCAAGGGCGTGGTGTCGGCGGACCGGGACGATCTGACGCCGGTGAAGCGGGAGCTGTCCGGGTTCACGAACAAGGCGGGGATCAGCGGGTCGCTGGAGGCTGCGCTGGCCGGGGCCGATGTGTTCATCGGGGTCTCGGGCGGGACGGTGCCGGAGTCCGCGGTCGCGTCGATGGCCGAGGGTGCGTTTGTGTTCGCCATGGCGAATCCGAACCCTGAGGTGCATCCCGAGGTCGCGCACAAGTACGCTGCGGTTGTCGCCACCGGGCGGTCGGACTTCCCGAACCAGATCAACAACGTGCTGGCGTTTCCGGGGATCTTCGCGGGGGCGCTTCAGGTGCGGGCGACTCGGATCACCGAGGGGATGAAGCTGGCTGCGGCGGAGGCGCTGGCGGCGGTGGTCGGGGACGACCTCGCGGCCGACTACGTCATTCCCTCGCCGTTCGACGAGCGGGTCGCGCCGGCGGTGACGGCGGCTGTGGCGGCGGCGGCCCGGGCTGAGGGTGTGGCTCGGCGCTGACGTTGCCGGTTGGTTGTGTTGTGAGGTGGCCCCGTCCGGGTGTGGGCGGGGTCATTTCTTTGCCGTTGGGTGCGGCTGTTCGGGTGGTGTGCGGGTGCCGGGTGCCTGCGGCGGCCTGCGCGGGTGGGGTGGGGGTGCGCGTCTTCGCCTTCGCGTCGGGTGTGGGTCGGGGCCGCGCCGGGGGGTGTCCGTCCTCGGAACGGCGCGATGGGGTTGGACGCCGACTGACTGTCCGTTGACGCGCCAACCGCTGCGGGCGGACACCCCCCGACACGGCCCCTTGCGTCGTCCGGCGGGTGCGGGCGCGTGGTCGCTCACCCTAGCTGCGGGCAAGCGTGCCGCTAAGGGTGGCACCCCGTTCCGCCGGGCTGTGGGACCCACCCGGCAGCGGACCGAACTGCCCGGACCTGGCAAGAGGGCGTGTCTCACAGGGCCGTATGGTTCCTTCGGTTCGTCGGGGAACCTATCGTCAAGGTCATGTTCGCTGTCTACGCCGCCCGAATCGACCGCGACCAGCCGCTGTCCGGCCTGGAGTTGGGAGAGCGCCCGGCTCCCGAGGCCCGCCCCGGCTGGAGCACCGTCACGGTCAAGGCCGCCTCCCTCAACCACCACGACCTCTGGTCCCTGCGCGGTGTAGGCCTCGCAGAGGACAAGCTGCCGATGATCCTCGGCTGTGACGCCGCCGGCGTCGACGAGGACGGCAACGAGGTCGTCCTGCACTCCGTGATCGGACAGAGTGGGCACGGGGTCGGGCCGAAGGAGCCCCGTTCCATCCTGACCGAGCGCTACCAGGGCACCTTCGCCGAGCAGGTCGCCGTGCCGACCTGGAACATCCTGCCCAAGCCCAAGGAGCTGTCCTTCGAGGAAGCCGCCTGTCTGCCCACGGCGTGGCTCACCGCGTACCGGATGCTGTTCACCAACGCGGGGGTGCGTCCCGGCGACTCCGTGCTCGTGCAGGGCGCCGGCGGGGGTGTCGCCACGGCCGCCATCGTGCTGGGGAAGGCCGCCGGGCTCCGGGTCTTCGCCACCAGCCGGGACGAGGCCAAGCGGAAGCGGGCCGTGGAACTCGGGGCCGTGGAGGCGCTGGAGTCGGGGGCGCGGCTGCCGCAGCGGGTCGACGCCGTGATCGAGACCGTCGGGGCCGCCACCTGGTCGCATTCCGTGAAGTCGCTGCAGCCCGGCGGCACGCTGGTGATTTCCGGTGCTACCAGTGGCGACCGGCCCTCGCACGCCGAGCTGACCCGGATCTTCTTCCTCGAGCTCAAGGTCGTCGGGTCCACGATGGGGACCAAGGACGAACTGGAGGATCTCCTCGCCTTCTGTGCCGCCACGGGTGTGCGGCCCGTCATCGATGAGGTCCTGCCCATGGACCGGGCGCGTGAGGGCTTCGAGCGGCTCGCTTCTGGTGAGCAGTTCGGGAAGGTCGTGCTGACCAATCCCTGAGGTGCGTCGGGTGTGAGTCGAACGGCCGGTCCGGTTTCGGGCCGGCCGTTTGGCGTGTCAACTGCGGTTGACATTCGCGGGGTGTCAACGTAGGTTGACGTCATGACCGAAGCAACCGATCTGGCCGAGCGGGCCGGTGACCGTGATCCGCGGGTCGGCCTGCGGGCCGTCGCCGCGCTGCGTCGGCTGCTGGAGCAGTTGGAAGCCGTGCAGGTGCGCAATGCGCGCAACCAGGGCTGGTCGTGGCAGGAGATCGCCACCGAACTCGGTGTGAGCAGGCAGGCCGTGCACAAGAAGTACGGGAGGCATTGATGTTCGAGCGGTTCACCAAAGACGCCCGGGATGTGGTGAAGAGCGCCTTCGAGTATGTGGAGGGGGGTGGTGGGGGCGGGCAGTGTGTGGAGCCGGAGCATCTGCTGCTTGCCCTGCTCGACCGGGACGGCAGTCGTGGAGCCTTCGCGCTCGCGGCTTCGGGGCTCGGTGAGGGAAGGGAGTTCGTGCGGGAGGCTCTGCGTGAGGCGCAGAGGCGGGCCGGGCTGTCCCGGGCCGAGAGTGACGCGCTCGCCGGGCTCGGGATCGATGTGGGGGAGATCGTCGCCCGGGTGGAGGAGGTGCACGGGGTCGGTGCGATGGCCGGTGGCCGGAAGGGCAAGGGGTGGTGGTCGGGGCGTTCCTCCTTCGGTAGTGGGGCCAAGGACGTGCTGGAGAGGTCGCTGCGGGTGGCTCTCGCCCAGCGGGACCGGCACATCGGGGACGAGCACATCCTGCTGGCCCTGACCATGCGCCCGGGCGTGCCGGCCGAGGTCCTCGCCGACCACGGGGTGACGTACGAGTCCCTGGTGCGGGTGCTCTACGGGCGTGGTGGCGAGGCCAAGGCCGGATGAACGCGGTCTCCTACTTCTTCGGGGTGCGCAGGAGCGCCCCTATGTGGGCCGCCGCCGCCGACAGGTGGCGGCGGGCGTCGCGGAGCTGGTCGGGGGTGACGCCGTGGTCGCGGGCCGCGTCGCGGATGTCGTCCCGGAAGCGGTCGAGGAGGCGGTCCAGGTCGCGGGCGGGGTCGCCGGTGGAGTCTGCGGCGTCCTCGTGGGCCCAGGCCGGTTCGTAGGAGGCTGGGAAGCCCTCCGCGGGCTGTGAGCCGGCCGGCCCCGGCGCCGGCTTGGCCGTGCCGGTCCAGTCGAAGCCGAACTCCTTGCCGTAGTCCTTGCCGAACTCGCCCATCTCCTTGGCCAGTTCGCTCAGGCCTTCGCGCAGGCCCGTGGGCCAGTCGCCGCGGGCGAAGTGGTCCTGCACCTGCTCCTGGACCCGGCGGGCGATGCGCTGCACCTGCTCCTGCGCCTGGGCGCGGGCCTGCTCCTGGGCCTCTTTCGCCTGGCGGCGGGCGCGCTGGGCGTCCTCGCGGGCGCGGCGGCTCTCGTCCTTGGCGCGCCGGGCCTGTTCCTTCCACTCCTGCCTGGCGCGCCGCATCTCCTCCTTGGCGACGCGCCAGGCCTCCTTGTCGCCGTACTGGGAGAAGTCGCCGTAGGGGGCGTCCTCCGCGCCGGGGGGCCGGGTGCCGTTGTCCCGGCGGGCCTCGGTCGCCGCCGCGCGCATCTCGCGGCGCAGGTCGCCCGCGGCTCCGCGTACGTCGGCCTGGATCTCGGCGGCCAGTTCCGCGACCGATTCCCGGATCTCCAGCTCGAGGTCGGCGAGCTCGCCGCTGCGGTCGGCCAGTTCGGCGCGGCCCGCGTCCGTGATCGAGTAGACCTTGCGGCCGCCCTCGGTGGTGTGGGTGACCAGGCCCTCGGCCTCCAGCTTGGCCAGGCGCGGGTAGACCGTGCCCGCCGACGGTGCGTACAGCCCCTGGAAGCGCTCCTCGAGGAGGCGGATCACCTCGTAGCCGTGACGGGGGGCCTCGTCCAGCAGCTTCAGCAGGTAGAGGCGGAGGCGGCCGTGGGCGAAGACGGGGGGCATGTCAGAGCACCTTCTTGTCGGTCGTACCGTCGGCCGGGGCGCTGGTGGCGTCGGCGCCCGGGCCGGAGACGGAATTGTCTCCCGAGTCGTCCTGCGGGCCGCTTCCCGGGGTTGCCGGGGAGCCGTCGCTGCCGGGGCGCGCGTCCCAGGGGGCGTCGTCCTCGTCCTCATGGGCCGGCCGGCGCAGCAGGGCGATCGAGCCGGAGACGGTGGTGGCCCGCAGTTTGCCGGTGCCCGCGCCGAGGCGGCCTGTGATCTTGTGGGCGCCCCACTGGCCGTGCACCCGCAGGCCGTCGAAGGCGTTGGAGACGGCGCCGCTCGCGGTGTTGGCCTCGACCTCCGCGTCCGCCGGATACGGCAGCCGGATCGCGATCTCGCCCGAGACGCTGGTCAGCCGCACGTCCGTCGGGCCGTCCGGGTCGAGGTCGACGATCATCGAGCCGCTGACCGAGTCGGCCCGCACGGAGGGGCCGGAGCCCTGGACCACGGTGAGGTCGCCGGAGACGGAGTTGAACCGGAGATCGCCGGTCACGTCCTGGGCCTCCAGGCTGCCCGACACCGTGTCGGCGCGGACGGGGCCGGAGAGGCCCACGAGGGTCGTGTCGCCCGTGACCCCCTTCACCGCCGAGGGGCCCTGGATGCCGGAGATGACGGCTGCCGCGCCTACCACTCCCACCTCCACCCGCGTGGCGGCCGGGACGGCCAGGGAGACCACCGCGCTGCGGCGCCAGCCCTTGCGGTCCAGCCACTTGAGGAAGCCCTTCCAGGGCAGGTCCTCGTAGGCGACCGTGAGGGTGCCGTCCTGATGGGTCACCACCAGGGGCGGTCCCTCGATCTCGGAGATCTCCAGGCGGGCGGAACCTTCGTCCGTGCCCACCACGTTCACCGTTCCGTTGACGAGGCGTACGTGAAGGGTGCTCACGGGCTCGTCGAACGTGAGCTTGCTCGGTTCCGCGACGGACCACTCGGACATGGTGCAGACCTCCCCGATTCGACGCGCCATATCGCGTCTTGTCCCATTCACGATATATCGTGGTCGGGGAAAGTCAAGACACTCGTTCTGGGGATGGCGGGGTGAGCAAAAGTGCTCAAAGAGGGGTGAATCGCCCTAGCGTGTGACCATGACGGAAGCTGCCCGCGCCGGTCCCGCGCCCGGGGCACTGCTGCTGTGCCGGGCGGCGCCCGGGGCCGTCGCCCCCGTCGCGCACCTGCTGCGCGAACCCATGCAGCTCACCCGGGCGGGTGACGACTGGAGTGTTCTCGTCCCCGAGGGGCGGCCCTGGCGGGACGGCGCCGAGCCCGTCGACCGCGTCGTCACCGGCTGGGCCACGGCCCTCGCCGTCGGTGCGCCCTGGTCCGTCCTCGCCCTCTGGTGGGACGCCGACCACGCGGGCTTCACGCTCGCGTCCGGCTTCCGCCGCCCGGTCGGCTTCGTCTGGCTCACCAGCGGTGTCCCGGTGGGGGAGGACGAGGCGATGCGCACCTTCGCCGCGCGCGTGGGCCTCGACCCCGTCCTGGACCTCCAGGCCCTCGACCAGCTGACGAAACCCGACTCCTCGGGAGACGCCCGCACCCGCCTGCGCGGCCTGCTGGCGGTCCTCGCGCGCGTGGGCGTCGCGCTGCCTCCCGGACTGGCCCCCGGAGAACCGGCCCACCGGCTCCGGGAAGCCGCCGCGCTCCGGCCGGACAGCCTCCCGGTCGAGTGGCCGGGCTGGCGTGCCGCGGTCCGCGCGGACCGCGGCACCGTCGACCACAGCCGCCTCGGCCCCTGGATGCCCTGGACCGGCGGCCCCAGGGCCCGCGCCCTGGCCCTCGCCCAGATGGCGGCGGGCGTGTCCCTCACGGCCTGGGGGCTGCGGCGGCGCAGCGGCGGCTGGATCACGGCCGGGGCCCTGCTCCTGGCCCACGGCACACGGGGTCTGGCGTACGGCCTCACGCATCCACGCGACTGACGCCGCGGATCAGCCGGCCCGGTCGGCTCCTGCCCGTCGTCCTGGTCATCGAGCGGTCGGGCCCGACGCCGTCGCCCCCTCGCGCCTGGCCGAGGTCCACTCTCGCGCCTGGCCGTCGAGCGGTCAGCGGCCGGCGTCACCGTTCGCCGGGGCGCGGCCGAGGTCCACTCTCGCGCTTGGCCATCGAGGTCAGCGGCCGGCGCCGCCG
>NZ_BMWC01000001.1:961580-1676964 GCF_014651035.1 Streptomyces lomondensis | reverse complement strand
ACGAGAGCGGAACAGTCAGGCGGAATAGGCCCGACCGTTCACAGCGTCCTCGCTGTGTTCTTTCAAAGGAACCTCGTCCCAGCTGATGCTGGAGACGGGGTATCAACATATCTGGCGTTGACTTTTGGCACGCTGTTGAGTTCTCAAGGAACGGTCGCTTCCTTTGTACTCACCCTCTCGGGCTTTCCTCCGGGCGCTTCCCTTCGGTCTTGCGTTTCCGACTCTATCAGATCCTTTTTCGATCCGATTCCCTGTCGGCGGGATTTGCCGTCCGGCCCGGGCTTTCGCTCGTTCGGCCTTTCGACATTCACTACGTTAGCCGATTCCCCGTCCAACTCATAATCGAGTCCGTCCGGCGCCGAATTCAGGCATGCGGGCACGCCGAATTCGCCCCTGCTGAGGGGAGTAGCTAGGTAGTGGTTTGGCCGCTTCCGGCTGCAGGCGATCGCCGTACCCGGTTCAAGCGGCTCGGGCTACATTACGCACCTTGCCTGGACGCGTCAACTTCGGCGGCGCCTCGGGACATGGGCCCGATAGGGGCTGACCGTCGGGTCGTTGGCGATCCAGAAGCGCCAGGGGTGCACCGCTCCGTCGCCGGCCACACCGGTGCGGGGGCCGTTGAGTACCTGGTCGGAGGGCACGGGAGTGCCGGTCAGCATGCGGAGAGGGGTGTCTTCCGAGGTGCACGCGTCCGTGCCGTCCAGGGAGCGGTCCACGTCCAGGGCCGTGGCCAGACGGGCCGGTCCTTTGGCCAGTTCCTTGTCGTTGCGGGCCGAGAGTCGACGGGTGCGGGCCAGCTCGGCGCCCTCGATGATCTCGCCGGCGCGGAGTAGGACCGCGCTCGCCTTTCCCTCGGGACCGCACACCAGGTTCATGCAGAACCACATGCCGTAGGTGAAGTAGACGTAGACGTGCCCGGGCGGACCGAACATCACGTCGTTGCGGGCCGTGCGGCCGCGATAGGCGTGGGAGCCGGGGTCGTCGGCGCCGTCGTAGGCCTCGACCTCTGTCAGGCGGAGGGCGATCGGACCGTCCGGGGTGGTGCGTACCAGGATGCGGCCGAGGAGGTCGGGGGCGACATCGAGGACGGGCCGGTCGAAGAACTCCCTGGGCAGGGGCGTACGGTCGGGGGTCGCGATCATGCCGTCCGAGGGTACTGGAGACGGACGGTGCGGTGGGGTGGCCGACGGGCACCGGGCTTGCCAGGGTGAGGGTATGGAACCGGCCACGGCCGGATCGCGTTTTTAGGGATCAAGGATCCACCCGTAGTGGGCGAGAGGGAGAGTCATGGCGTTCAAGAAGCTGCTCGCGAGCCTGGGGGCCGGCGGGGCTTCCGTCGAGACGGTGCTGCACGAGATCAACGTCGTGCCGGGCGGTGTCGTCCAGGGTGAGGTGCGGATCCAGGGCGGGTCCGTGAACCAGCAGATCGAGGGGCTCTCGGTCGGGCTCCAGGCCAAGGTCGAGGTGGAGAGCGGCGACCAGGAGTACAAGCAGGACATCGAGTTCACGAAGTCGCGGCTGGGCGGGGCGTTCGAGCTCCAGGCGAACGCGGTGCACGCGGTGCAGTTCGGGCTGGAGATCCCGTGGGAGACGCCGATCACAATGATCGACGGGCAGGCGCTGCGCTCGATGAACATCGGTGTCTCCACGGAGCTGGAGATCGCGCGTGCCGTGGACTCGGGTGACCTGGACCCGATCAACGTGCATCCGCTGCCGGCGCAGAAGGCGATCCTGGACGCGTTCCTCCAGCTGGGCTTCCGGTTCAAGAACGCGGACATGGAGCGCGGTGTCATCCGGGGTACGCGGCAGAAGCTGCCGTTCTACCAGGAGATCGAGTTCTTCCCGCCGCAGCAGTACCGGGGGCTGAACCAGGTGGAGCTGAGCTTCGTGGCCGACGAGCACGCCATGGACGTGGTGCTCGAGATGGACAAGAAGCCGGGTCTGTTCAGCGAGGGCAGCGACACCTTCCGGTCCTTCCAGGTGGGGCTCAACGACTACCAGGGGACCGACTGGACGGCGTACATCAACCAGTGGCTCTCCGAAGTCGGCAGCAAGCGCAACTGGTTCTAGGGGAGGCCCTAGGCTCGGGTTCGACTGCAAGAACCGATCAGGAGGTACCGAGGTGACCGAGCTCAAGCGGCGGCCGCTCCCCCACGACTTCCATCCGCCCGTGCCGTCCTTCACGGTGACGAGTGAGGACGTCCAGGAGGGGGCGACGCTCAAGGACGCTCAGGTCTACGCGGCCGGCAACACCTCACCGCACCTGCGGTGGGAGGGCTTCCCGCCCGAGACCAAGAGCTTCGCCGTGACCTGCTACGACCCCGACGCTCCGACGGGCAGCGGGTTCTGGCACTGGGTGGTGTTCGACATCCCGGCGTCGGTGACCGAGCTGCCGGCGGGTGCGGGCAGCGGCAAGTTCGAGGGGCTGCCCGAGGGCGCGATCCAGGCTCGTAACGACTACGGCTCCAAGGAGTTCGGCGGGGCCGCGCCGCCGGCCGGTGACGGGCCGCACCGGTATGTGTTCACGGTGTACGCCGTGGACCAGGAGAAGCTCGGTCCGGACGCGGATGCCACGCCGGCGTTCGTGGGCTTCAACCTGCGGTTCCACACGATCGCGCGGGCCCAGCTGATCGGTGAGTACGAGGTGCCCGCCGAGGGCTGAGCGAGCCGCCGAGCAATCCCAGCGTTCACGGAACGTTTGCCCGCTCCTGGTCTTGGAATTGATCAGGAGCGGGCATTTTTGTTGCCGGGGGCCGCGGGGGTCACCCCCCGTGGGAGCAGCAGATATTGCGTTGTCCATCTCGGCGTGCCCGGCCAGAGTTGATCCCAGCCCGCCAGGGGGTGGGCCGGTGCACACGGGAGGTGGGCTGGTATGCGGGACACGCTGGTACTCAACGCGAGCTTCGAGCCGCTGTCGACGGTGACGCTGAACCGAGCCGTCGTTCTGGTGCTTCAGGACAAGGCCGTCGTCGAGCAGGCCCACCCCGAACTGCGGATGCGGGGAGCCGCGGTCGACATACCGGCGCCCCGTGTGATCAGGCTCTGCCAGTACGTGCGGGTGCCCTTCCGAAGACGAGCTCCGTGGTCGAGGCGGGGTGTGCTGGTCCGGGACCGGCACCGGTGCGCGTACTGCGGGAGGCGGGCGACGACCGTCGACCACGTGGTGCCGCGGTCGCAGGGCGGTCAGGACACGTGGCTGAACACGGTGGCCTCGTGTGCGCAGGACAATCACCGCAAGGCGAACCGGACTCCGGAGGAGGCGGGGATGCCGCTGCTGCGGCAGCCGTTCGAGCCGACTCCGGCGGACGCGATGCTGCTGGCGCTGGGGCAGGACGACTTCGACGCGCTGCCGGAGTGGCTGGCCCAGCCTGCCGCCTAGCCGTCACAGGAAGGGGGCCCGCTTCTCTGAGAAGCGGGCCCCCTTCCTGTGTGCCGGGTCAGTCGATGGACGGCTTCTCGCGGCGTTCCTGGGCGGGGACGCTGCCGCCGGACGCGCCTCCGTTGCCGGAACCGCCGCCCATGCCGCCGAAGTTGCCCATCGCGCCGGAGAGGCCCTTGAGGGCGTCGCCGATTTCGCTGGGGACGATCCAGAGCTTGTTGGCGTCGCCTTCGGCGATCTTCGGGAGCATCTGGAGGTACTGGTAGGAGAGCAGCTTCTGGTCCGGGTCGCCGGCGTGGATGGCCTCGAAGACCGTACGGACGGCCTGGGCCTCGCCCTCGGCGCGCAGGGCCGCTGCCTTGGCCTCACCTTCGGCGCGCAGGATCTGGGACTGCTTCTCACCTTCGGCGCGCAGGATCTCGGACTGCCGGACACCTTCGGCCTGGAGGATCGCGGCGCGCTTGTCGCGGTCGGCGCGCATCTGCTTCTCCATCGAGTCCTGGATGGAGGTGGGCGGCTCGATGGCCTTCAGCTCGACGCGGTTGACGCGGATGCCCCACTTGCCGGTGGCCTCGTCGAGGACGCCGCGCAGGGCCGCGTTGATCTCCTCGCGGGAGGTGAGGGTCCGCTCCAGGTCCATACCGCCGATGATGTTGCGCAGCGTGGTGACGGTGAGCTGCTCGATCGCCTGGATGTAGCTGGCGACTTCGTACGTCGCGGCCCGTGCGTCGGTCACCTGGTAGTAGATGACGGTGTCGATGTTCACGACCAGGTTGTCCTGGGTGATCACCGGCTGCGGCGGGAACGGGACGACCTGTTCGCGCAGGTCGATGCGGTTGCGGATGGTGTCGATGAACGGGACGACGATGTTGAGGCCCGCGTTGAGTGTCCGCGTGTAGCGGCCGAAGCGCTCGACGATGGCCGCGCTGGCCTGTGGGATGACTTGGATCGTCTTGATCAGGGCGATGAAGACCAACACCACCAGGATGATCAATACGATGATGACCGGTTCCATCGTCCGTTCCCCGTACCCTTCTCCGCCTCGGCACCTTCGGCAGATCCTATGGTTGTCGAAGATCTTGCTGGTCGAGTCTGACAGACCGTCGCGTACCTCGCGAGGAGTTCTCACCAGTTACGTCCTGCGAGGTCACATGACGATCGCAGTGGCTCCCTCGATGTCCACGACATCCACTTCCTGGCCTACTTCGTAAGCGCGGTCGGTGTCGAGGGCGCGGGCCGACCAGACCTCTCCGGCCAGCTTGATCCGGCCGCCGGAGGCGTCGACGCGTTCCAGGACGACGGCTTGTCTGCCCTTCAACGCGTCCACACCCGTTGCGAGTTGGGGTCGTTGTGCCCGATGCCGGTTGGCGATGGGGCGTACGACGGCGATGCCCGCGGTCGAGACGACGGCGAAGACGGCGACCTGGGCGACGGCTCCGCCGCCGAAGACGCCGGTGACCACCGCCGCGGCGATCGCGCCCACCGCGAGCATGCCGAGTTCGGGCATCGCGGTGACCACGAGCGCGATGCCGAGCGCTGTCGCGCCGATCAGCCACCACAGCCATGCGTCGATTTCCACATGGTCATGGTAGGTCCGCGGACCCTGTCGCCGACAGGGCGCCCGGCGTGTGAAATGCCCTTCTTACCCGGGGATTTGCGTCCCGTGGGGCCGGGTCAGGACAGCGGGAGGCCCTGGGCGGTCCAGCGCTCGCCCGCCTGTTCGACGACGAGGGGGAGGCCGAAGCAGAGGGAGAGGTTGCGGGAGGTGAGTTCGAGCTCCAGCGGGCCCGCGGCGAGGACCTTGCCCTGGCGGATCATGAGGACGTGGGTGAAGCCCGGGGGGATCTCCTCGACGTGGTGGGTGACCATGAGCATCGAGGGGGCGATCGGGTCGCGGGCGAGCCGGCCGAGGCGGCGCACGAGGTCCTCGCGGCCGCCGAGGTCGAGGCCGGCGGCGGGCTCGTCGAGGAGCAGCAGCTCGGGGTCGGTCATCAGGGCACGGGCGATGAGGGTGCGCTTGCGCTCGCCCTCGGAGAGCGTGCCGAACTTGCGCTCCAGGAACTCGCTCATGCCGAGGCGGTCGAGGAAGGCGCGGGCGCGCTGTTCGTCGATCTCCTCGTAGTCCTCGTGCCAGGTGGCGGTCATGCCGTACGCGGCGGTCAGCACCGTCTCCAGGACCGTCTGGCGCTTGGGGAGCTTGTCGGCCATGGCGATGCCGGCCATGCCGATGCGCGGGCGCAGTTCGAAGACGTCGGTGCCGGGCCTGCCGAGGGTCTCGCCGAGGATGGCGGCGGTGCCCGAGCTGGGGAAGAGGTAGGTGGAAGCGAGGTTGAGGAGAGTGGTCTTGCCGGCGCCGTTCGGGCCGAGGATGACCCAGCGCTCGCCCTCCTTGACCGACCAGGAGACCTGGTCCACCAGAGCCCGGCCCTCGCGGACCACGGATACGTCCTGAAGCTCCAGAACATCGCTCATGAGCGCGTTGTCTCCCCTTGCAGTGTGGCCGGTCTCGGCTGTCGCGTACGCCTGTGGCTCGGTCCGCCGCGCCGGTGGGCGCAGCCCTCCATGAAATCTACGCCACCGGTCGGCCGGGACATTCCCTCGGTCCGGTCCTTGGAGGGTCCTAGGGTGGGAGCATGCTCACGGAACCGCGCGCTGGACGTCTCGCAGCTTGGGGAAATGCCCTTTTGGCCGGGCTTGTCTCGCCGGATGACGCCGTGCTCGCCATCGTCGGCGAGGACGCGGTGCACCGGGTGGCGGAGCTGCCCGGGGAGCCGGCGCCCGTCGGGCTCACGCTGGCGCTGGGGCGGCTGCGGGCGCTCGGGGTGACCGGGCTGCGGGTCGCGCTGCCCGCGCCGGGGCATCCGCTGGGGCTGAGCGGGCCGCCGGAGTTCAACGCGCGGGCGCTGGACGCAGAGGAGGCGGTGCTCTGTTACGGGGCCGCGCTCGGGATGGTGCCGGAGGTGCACGAGGCCGGGCCCGAGGGCGATGTGCATGTCGAGGTCGTGTGGCACGTGCTGCCCGTGCGGGAGGCGCCGCCCGCGGACGTGCCGTCGCTGGGTGAGGCGGAGCGGGAACTCGCGGAGGCCCTGCGGGACGCGACCGAGGTGCTCACGCGGCTGGATGTGGCCGGGTCGGGGCCGGTGGCGGAGGCGGCGGTCGACGCGTACCGGGCGCGGGCCGAGCGGGGGCGGGAGGTGCTGGCGCCGGGGTATCCGCCGCGGGCGGTGCGGGTGCTGGAGCTGGCGCAGCGGGTGGGGACGCTGATCGCGGTGGCGACGGAGAGTGGGCACGGGGGTGCGGTGAGTGCGTCCGAGATGGGGGCGCGGCGGGAGGCGTTGCGGCCGGTGGAGCGGACGGCTCGGCGGGCGCAGGTCGCTGCGTACAACTCCGTTGTGGAGGAGCGGGAGCGGGGGGTGCGGTGAGTGTCGGTTGTGCTGGTGCTCGGCGTTGTAGCTGAGGGCGGGGCGTTGCGCAGCGGGGTGCTGCCTGCGCCCACCCGTGCCGCCCCAGGCGGCACGCATGCCCGCAGCTCAGCAGACCGACCGGCCTCCCGGGCAGGCCCGGGAGGCCGGTTTCACCTCCGGCTCGGAGACGGAGGTGGAGCGTCAGTGGTTGACGGCGTGGTTGCCGAAGGCCGGGTTCATGACGCCCACGACGTTCACGCTGTTGCCGGAGACGTTGACCGGGACGTGCACCGGGGCCTGGACGACGTTGCCCGAGCCGACGCCCGGGGAGCCCACGGCCTGGCCGTCGGCGTGCGCGCTGGTGGCGGAGGCCACGCCCGCGCCCGCGGCCAGCAGGCCACCGGCCACCATCGTCACGGCCGCTGCCTTCTTCAGGTTCTTCACTTCTGAGCCCTCCTTGCGATTGCCGCGGCAGGCGCCGCAGCACGCACTGGAGAACGGCGGAGATCCACTGAGGATGCGCCATGTGAGGGACTTTCCCACGACAGTATGAATCTCAGTCCGGAACGGAACCCTCCGTGTTGCCGTGGGGCGAGCGTCTCAGCCGGTCACGCCATGGCGAACGGCCCACAGGGCGGCCTGGGTTCGGTCGGCCAGGTCGAGTTTCATGAGGATGTTCGAGACGTGGGTCTTGACGGTCTTCTCGGAGAGGACGAGCGCGCGGGCGATCTCCCGGTTGGAGCGGCCGTCCGCTATCAGGCCGAGCACCTCGCGCTCCCGCTCGGTGAGCGAACCGGCCCTTCCCGGTCCGGAGTTGGCCTCCTCCTGGGACAGCAGGGCGCCGGCGACCTCCGGCTGGAGGAGGATGTGCCCGGCGTGGACCGAGCGGATGGCTCCGGCGAGGGCGTCGGGGTCGACGTCCTTGTAGACGTAGCCGGCGGCGCCGGCGCGCAGGGCCGGGACCACCGTGCGCTGCTCGGTGAAGCTGGTGACGACCAGCACGCGCGCGGGGTTGTCGAGTTCGCGGAGTCTGCGCAGTGCGTCGACGCCGTCCATGCCCGGCATCTTGACGTCCATGAGGATGACGTCGGGCCGCAACTCCTCGGCGCGGTCGACCCCTTCGGCGCCGTCCGCGGCCTCGCCGACGACCTCGATGTCGTCCTGCACTTCGAGGAACGTGCGCAGACCCCGGCGGACGACCTGGTGGTCGTCGACGAGCAGTACCTTGATCGCGTCAGCCACCGGGGACCTCCATCTCGATCGTGGTGCCCTTGCCGGGCGCCGATTCCACGGTCAGCGTGCCCCCGGCGCCGCTCGCCCGGTCCCGCATCGAGACCAGGCCCAGGTGGCGCCCCGCGCGGCGGACCGCCTGGGGGTCGAAGCCGCTGCCGTCGTCCGTGACCCGCAGGACGGCTCCGCTGCCGCGGCGGTCCAGGGTGACGTCGACGTGGTCGGCGCCGGAGTGGCGCAGGGCGTTGTGCAGGGCCTCCTGGGCGACGCGCAGGACGGCCTCCTCCTGGGAGGCGGGCAGGGCCTTCACGCCGCGGCCGGCGAAGGTCACACGGGCGCTGTGGGCGCGGTCGAGGACCTGTATCTGCGTCCGGAGGGTCGCGACGAGGCCGTCCTCGTCGAGGGCGGCGGGGCGCAACTCGACGACCGCGGCGCGCAGTTCGTCGGCGGCCTCGGCGGCGAGGACCGCCACCTGCTGGAGTTCGCCCTTGGCACGGGACGGGTCCCGGTCCACCAGGCGGGCCGCGGCCTGGGCCGTCAGGCGGAGGGAGAACAGCTTCTGGCTGACCGCGTCGTGCAGTTCATGGGCCAGGCGGGAGCGCTCCTCGGCGATGGTCAGTTCGCGGCTGCGTTCGTAGAGGCGGGCGTTGGTGAGGGCGATCGCCGCGTGCTGGGCGAGGATGCCGAGCAGTTCCTCGTCGTCCGCGGTGAAGCCGCAACCGCCCCCGGGCCTCGGACAGTTCTTGTTGGCGAGGAACAGCGCGCCGATGACCTCGTCGCCGTCCCGGATCGGCAGGCCCAGGAAGTCGACCAGGTCCGGGTGGGCCTTCGGCCAGCCCTCGAAGCGGGGGTCCTCGCGGACGTCTGCGAGGCGCTCGACCCTGGCCTCGTGCAGCATCGCGGCGAGGATGCCGTGCTGGCGCGGGAGGGGGCCGATGGCCTTCCACTGTTCCTCGCTGACGCCGTCGACCACGAACTGGGCGAAGCCGCCGTGGTCGTCCGGGACGCCGAGCGCGGCGTACTGCGCGTCGAGCAGCTCGCGGGCCGAGGCGACGATCGTCTTGAGGACGTCGCGCACCTCGAGATGCCTGCTCATGGCCAGCAACGCGGAGCTCACCGCGGCGAGGCCGGACCGGGGACCGTGGCTCATGTCCTCACGGTACCGGCGGGCGGTGACAGCGCGGATCGGACCGGTGGCGGCAGGCGGCCGGTCCGGTGGGCCTAGGTCGCGGGACCGAGCGGCCGGGCGGCGTGGCCTAGATCCCAGGGCGCCGGACGGGCGGCGTAGGGCGAAGGGACCCGGTGGATTGCGGCCCGCGTCCGAGGCGGCCCGGGTGGGCCCGTTCCTACGTTGAGGGCACGCGATCACGACGAGGGAGCTGATCATGCCGGTTGCGATCATCACCGGGGCCTCCAAGGGCCTGGGGCGGGCGCTCGCCGAGGCCCTGGCCGGGCGTGGCTGGGATCTGGTGCTCGACGCCCGGGGCGCCGAGGCCCTGACGGACGCGGCCGGGGCCGTCTCCGGGTACGGCACGCGCGTGACGGCCCTGCCCGGGGACGTCACGGATGCCGGGCACCGGGCGGAGCTGGTGGCCGCGGCGTGGCGGCTGGGCGGCGTCGACCTGCTGGTGCACAACGCGAGCGCGCTCGGCGCCGAGCCGCTGGTGCGGCTGGAGGAGCTGCCCCTAGAAGGGCTGCGGCGGGCGCTGGAGGTGAACCTGGTGGCGGGTCTCGGCCTGGTCCAGGAGGCGCTGCCGCTGCTGCGGGCCTCCCGGGCGGGTGCGGTCGTCGCGGTCAGCTCGGACGCGGCCGCCGAGGCGTACGAGACCTGGGGCGGCTACGGGGCCTCCAAGGCGGCTCTCGACCAGCTGATGGCGGTGCTCGCCGTGGAGGAGCCGGGCCTGCGGGTCTGGGCGGTGGATCCCGGGGACATGGCCACGGACCTGTACGCGGCGGCCGTACCGGACGACGAGGAGCCGCGGCCGGAGCCGGCCGCCGTGGTGCCGGGGTTCCTGCGGCTGCTGGACGAGCGGCCGGCGAGCGGGCGGTACGGGGCTGCGGCTCTGGTGGACGGGGCGCGATGACCCTGGCCGTGCGCGTGCCCAAGGAGTTGTCGGCCCGGGTTCCCGTCGAGCAGCGGGGGCCCGACCTGGGCCGGGACGCCGTACGGCTGCTGGTGTCGCGGGGTGCCGAGGTGGCGCATCACACGTTCACGGAGCTGCCGCGGCTGCTGCGGGCCGGGGATCTGCTGGTGGTCAACACCTCGGCCACGCTGGCGGCGGCCGTCGACGGGAGGCTCGGGCACGCGCGCGTGGTGGTGCACTTCTCCACCCGCGGGGATGACGGCCGCTGGGCGGTGGAGCTGCGGGAGCCCGACGGGCGGGGCACCACGCGCGCGCGGGCGGGAGGGCCCGCCGGTACGGAGGTGTGCCTGCCGGGGGGTGTACGGCTGGTGCTGGAGGAGCCGCTGAGCGGGCGGAGTGAGCGGCTGTGGTGGGCGCGGGTGACCGGGGCCGGGGTGCCGGGGCTGCTGCGGGAGTACGGGCGGCCCATTCGGTACGCCTACACGGAGCGGGACCAGCCGCTGTCCGTCTACCAGACGGTGTTCGCGCTGCCGTCCGCGGACGGGGCGGGCAGTGCGGAGATGCCGAGTGCGGCGCGGCCCTTCACGGAGCGGCTGGTGACGGAGCTGGTGAGCCGGGGGGTGTGGTTCGCGCCGGTCACGCTGCATACGGGGGTGGCGTCGGCGGAGGCGCACGAGCCGCCGTATCCGGAGCGTTTCGCGGTGCCGGAGGCGTCCGCGCGGCTGATCAACGCCGTGCGGGCCGGTGCGGGCCGGGTCGTCGCGGTGGGGACGACGGCCGTACGGGCCGTGGAGTCGGCGGCGGGGGCCGACGGGGTGGTGCGGCCCCGGGCGGGGTGGACCGGTCTGGTGGTGACGCCGGAGCGCGGGGTGCGGGTGGTGGACGGGCTGCTGACCGGGCTGCACGAGCCGGAGGCCTCGCATCTGCTGATGCTGGAGGCCGTCGCCGGGCGGGCGGCGATCGAGCGGGGCTACGAGGCCGCGCTCCGGGGCCGCTACCTGTGGCACGAGTTCGGGGACGTGCACCTCGTCCTACCGCAGGGGAGCGAGCCGCAGGGGAGCTAGCCGTAGGGGAGCTAGCCGTAGGGCGACAAGCCCTCACACAGAGCATCGCTTGTGCAACTGGCGGTGAGACCGGGCGCTGCCCGATGTGAGCCCGCGCATAGGACGCACGTCACGTACGAAAGGGCGTAGGAGACAAAGCCCCACCTTTTGAGCGGCGCATACAGTCCAATCTGCACCGATTTGCCCCTCCCTGATCCACTATCGGGCATCGTACGTCACACCTTTGCCACGCCATTTTGCGGCCGCTAAGAATTGCTGGCGTCGCTCAGCGCCGTGGGTTCTCCCCCGCGGCGTTCGTGTCGGAAACACACCCGTCCAACGCCGGACGCCGAGCGACTCCCGCGCTATTCGAAGAGGTCCACACCACCATGCCCAAGAACATCTTCAGCCGTGGCCACAGTCGTACCCTGACCCGTCACCACAAGATCGCCATGGCGGGTGTCGCCACCCTCGGCGCCGCCGCCATCGGCCTCTCCGCGGTGCCGAGCGACGCGTCGACCAAGACCACGACCGAGGCCGCTCAGCCGGCTGCGGTGGCGTTCAGCACCGAGCAGATCAAGGACGTCAAGGCGAGCGTCACCGACCAGATGGCCGGTGCCAGCCTGAAGGCCGAGCAGATAGCGGCGAAGAAGAAGGCCGACGCCGCGGCCGCCGCCAAGAAGAAGGCCGCCGCCGAGGCGGCGAAGAAGAAGGCCGAGGCCGCGCGCAAGGCCAAGGAGGCCGCGAGCCGCGACGCCAAGCGCGCCCAGGTCAAGAAGGCCGCCGCGAAGAGCTACCCGAACAACCTCGACGGCTGGATCCGCGAGTCGCTCGACGTCATGAAGAAGCACGGCATCCCGGGTTCCTACGACGGCATCAAGCGCAACATCATCCGTGAGTCCTCGGGCAACCCGAAGGCGATCAACAACTGGGACATCAACGCCATCAACGGCGTCCCGTCGAAGGGCCTGCTCCAGGTCATCCCGCCGACCTTCAAGGCCTACCACGTGCCCGGCACGTCCTGGGACATCTACGACCCGGTCGCCAACATCACCGCCGCCTGCAACTACGCGGCCGACAGGTACGGCTCCATGGACAACGTCTTCGGCGCGTACTGAGGCTGGCGCGGACCTCTGCTCGCTGAACCGAACGCCGAAGGGCGGCACCCGACTGAGGGGGTGCCGCCCTTCGGGCGTGGCGGAGCGGTGCCTACTTGCGCATGACCTCGGGCTCGTGGCGGCGCAGGAAGCGGGCCACGAAGAAGCCGCAGATCACGCCGAGGGCGAGCAACGCGCCCATGTCCATGGCCCAGGCGCCGACCGTGTGCTCCCACAGCGGGTCGTTGTCGCCGGCCGTCTCGGGCGGGCTGATCTTGTTGAAGTCCAGCGTGGCACCGGCGGCGGCGACCGCCCAGCGCGACGGCATCAGGAACGAGAACTGGTTGACGCCGATCGAGCCGTGCAGCGCGAACAGGCAGCCGGTGAAGACGACCTGGATGATCGCGAACATCACCAGCAGCGGCATGGTCTTCTCGGCGGTCTTCACCAGCGACGAGATGATCAGGCCGAACATCATCGACGTGAAGCCCAGCGCCATGATCGGGATGGAGAGCTCGACGAGGGTCGCGCTGCCGAGGACCAGGCCCTCCTCGGGGATCTCCCGGCTGGAGAAGCCGATGACGCCGACCAGCAGGCCCTGGAGCACGGTGATCATGCCGAGCACGAACACCTTGGACATCAGGTACGCCGACCGGGACAGGCCGGTCGCGCGCTCCCGCTCGTAGATCACCCGTTCCTTGATCAGCTCACGGACGGAGTTCGCCGCGCCCGCGAAGCAGGCGCCGACCGCGAGGATCAGCAGGACCGTGGTGGCCGTGCCGTTCGGGATGATCCGGCCGGTCTGCGGGTTGGGCGGGTTCGGCAGCAGGCCCCGGTCGGCGTCGATGAGCAGGCTCACCGCGCCGAGCACGGCCGGCAGGATCACCATCAGGGCGAGGAAGCCCTTGTCGGAGGCGATCACCGAGACGTACCGCCGGACCAGCGTGACGAACTGGGACATCCAGCCCTGCGGCTTCGGCGGCTTCATCGCCTGCATCGGCGGAACCTGTACGGACTGCGGCGCGACGGCGTCGATGTCCGCGGCGTACATCTGGTAGTGCTGCGAGCCCTTCCAGCGGCCCGCCCAGTCGTAGTCGCGGTAGTTCTCGAAGGCGGAGAAGACGTCGGCCCAGGTGTCGTAGCCGAAGAAGTTCAGCGCCTCCTCCGGCGGGCCGAAGTAGGCCACGGAGCCGCCGGGCGCCATCACGAGCAGCTTGTCGCACAGGGCCAGCTCGGCCACGGAGTGGGTGACGACGAGGACCGTGCGGCCGTCGTCGGCGAGGCCGCGCAGCAGCTGCATGACGTCGCGGTCCATGCCCGGGTCGAGGCCGGAGGTCGGCTCGTCCAGGAAGATCAGCGACGGCTTGGTCAGCAGCTCCAGGGCCACCGAGACGCGCTTGCGCTGGCCGCCGGAGAGGGACGTGACCTTCTTGTCCTTGTGGATGTCGAGCTTGAGCTCGCGCAGCACCTCGTCGATCCGGGCCTCGCGCTCGGCCGCCGTGGTGTCGGCGGGGAAGCGGAGCTTGGCCGCGTACTTGAGGGCCTTCTTGACGGTCAGCTCCTTGTGCAGGATGTCGTCCTGCGGGACCAGACCGATGCGCTGGCGCAGCTCGGCGAACTGCTTGTACAGGTTCCGGTTGTCGTAGAGGACCTCGCCCTGGTTGGCGGGGCGGTAGCCGGTGAGCGCCTTGAGCAGGGTCGACTTGCCGGAACCGGACGGGCCGATGACCGCGATCAGCGACTTCTCGGGGACGCCGAAGGAGACGTCCTTGAGGATCTGCTTGCCGCCGTCGACCGTGACGGTCAGGTGGCGGGCGGAGAAGGACACCTCACCGGTGTCGACGAACTCCTCGAGCCGGTCGCCGACGATGCGGAACGTCGAGTGGCCGACGCCGACGACATCGCTCGGGCCGAGCAGTTGCGCGCCGCCCTTGGCGATGGGCTGGCCGTTGACGTACGTGCCGTTGTGGGAGCCGAGGTCGCGGATCTCCATGCGCCCGTCGGGCGTCGAGTGGAACTCGGCGTGGTGCCGGGAGACCTGGAGGTCGGAGACGACCAGGTCGTTCTCCAGGGCACGGCCGATGCGCATCACGCGGCCGAGGGAGAACTGGTGGAACGTGGTCGGGCTGCGGTCGCCGTAGACCGGCGGTGCCCCCGCGACACCGCCGGGGCCCTGCTGCTGCGGGATGTGCGCGGCGGCCTGCTGCGGCTGCTGCCAGCCGGCCTGCGGGGCCTGCTGCGCCGCCTGCTGGTGAGGCGCCTGCTGGTGGGGCGTCTGCTGGTGGGGCGTCTGCTGGGCGGGTGCCTGCTGCGCCCAGCCGGGGTTCGCGCCCTGCGCGGCGTACGGCTGCTGCTGGGGCTGGGCCTGCGGCGTGGCGACGGAGGCGGCGGCGCCGGAGAGGTTCAGGCGCGGTCCGTCGGTCGCGTTGCCCAGGTGCACCGCCGATCCCGGGCCGAGCTCCATCTGATGGATCCGCTGCCCCTGCACGAACGTGCCGTTGGTGCTGCCGTGGTCCTCGATGACCCAACTGCGGCCGTTGAAGCTGACCGTGGCGTGACGCCAGGAGACCCTGGCGTCGTCGAAGACGACGTCCCCCTGCGGATCACGTCCGAGGGTGTATGCCCTGGACGGATCGAGCGTCCAGGTACGTCCGTTTGATTCCAGTACGAGTTCCGGCACTCCATGCCCCACTGAGTTGTCCCCCGAGTTACCCCCGACATGGGGAGTCTAGGGATGTCGAACATCGGGGGGAACTATTTCAGGAGCGGCCCCCTGACCGAAAGTCGGGCCTTGTGAAGACCGCGTTCGGACGCATCGGTTGATTCCGTTGACGGGGTTGAAAACGGGCCGGAGAGTGGTATTTCGACGAGAGGGGGGCATGCGCGGTGTTCCCTGCCGCGCAGCGGATCGGGGGGTCTGCCATGGGTGCTGGCGCAGGTGCGGAGACGGCGGGGTACGGCGCGCGCGTGCCGTGGGGGGACGTGCTGATGTCCGCCGTCGCCGCCGTGAGCTGGGCGTTGATCGGGATGGCGGGCACGGCGGCGCTGGGTCTGCGGTTGCTGGAGGCGGACTCGGCGGGCTCGTTGGGGCCGATGACCGCTGCTGTGGTGGCTCTTGCGGCGGGTGGTTCGGTCACGCCGTCCGGTGACGTGTCGGCGTTCGGCCTCACGAGCGCGGAGGCGGACACGGCCATCGAGATCACGCCACTGGGGGTGAGCCTGGTCGGGGCGGTGCTGCTGTCGTACTTCTTCCTTCGGTCCTTGCGGGCGGCGGGAGTTGTGATATCACCGGCCGAACTCCTGGCGCGCGCGGGCGCGTTGGTCGCGCTGTTCGTTGCGATGCTGGGCGGGCTGGCCTGGGCGGGGCACGACGTCATCACGATCGACGGCGGGTCGCTGGGGCTGGACGACGTGACCGGCGGGGGCGGGGGCGTCGAGATCCCGGGGCTCGGGGACATCGGGGGGCTGCTGCCGGACCGGCTCGGCGATCTGGTCGACGCGCAGGCCGCGGTCGGTTTCACGGTCGACACCGCACCCACGCTGCTCGGCGGGCTGGGCTGGTCGGCCGGGATCCTCCTCATCGCCCTGCTGGCCTCGCGCCGTACGCCGCTGCCGCGCGGCTGGGAGGCCGTGCACCGGGTCGTACGGCCGGCCGTGTCCGCGGTGGTGACCGTGCTGCTGGTGGCGGTGGCGGCGGGCTTCGCCGCGGCGGCGTACGCGGCGGTCGGCGACGACCGCCCCGAGCGCATCGCCGGCGCGGCGCTGCTCGGGGCGCCGAACGGGGTGTGGACGGGCGTCCCCATCGGCCTGTTCGTGCCGTGGGACGGCCGGGCGACGGGGGAACTGACCCGGTTCCTGCCGGACCCGCTGGACGACCTCCTCACGGTCCGCTCCGACCAGCCGGTGACGCTGGGCCGGCTGGCCGAGCTGGATGGGAGGGTGTGGCTGCTGGGGGTGGCGGCGGCGCTGATGATGCTGCTGGCGGGGATGCTGACGGCGGTGCGGACGCCGGTGGGGGGCGACGGGGCAGGGGCGGTCGTGCGGGGTGCGGTGACCGGGTGGGGGTCCGCGGCGGGGCGGGGCTCGGCGGCCCGGTGGGCTTCCGGGGCGGGGCGGGGCTCGGCGGTCGGGTACATGCAGCAGTCCCGGGGTTCCGGGAGTACTGGGGGTTCGGGGGGTTTGGGGGGTTCGGAGGGTTCGGGGGGCTCCTCAGGCGTACGGGGTTCAGGTGCGCTCGGTTTCGCGGGGCGGTGTGCGCTGCGGCTGGGGGTCGCGACCGCGCTCGCCCTGCCGTTGCTGGCCTGGCTGACGGACGTGTCCGTGACCGCGTCCCTGTCCGTGCTCGGCTTCGACGCCTTCGGCGCGGGCATCGAACTGCACGGGCACCTCGGCATGGCCCTGCTGCTGGGCGCGGTGTGGGGCGCGGGGGCCGGAGCGGTGGGGGCGTTGCTCGCGTGGGTGAGCGGGGCGGCGGGGCGGTCGGCGGCGGCGTTGGCCCGGGCGGGTGGGGCGACGGTCAGGGACGGTGGGGCTACCGGGGCTGCCGGAGCTACCAGGGCTACCAGCCCCATCAGCCCCGGTGGGGCGCTGGGCGCCAAGGGGGCAGACGGCTGGGACGGGGCTGGGCGGGCAGGGGCAGGGGCAGGGCAGGCGAGCGCGTGGCACGGCGGCGCGGGGTCCGCGGGCACGGGGCAGCCAGGGGCATGGCAGCCAGGGGCAGGGTCGGCGGGCACAGGGCACACCGGTGCAGGGTCGGCGGGCACAGGGACCGGCCCGGCGCAGGCAGGCACAGGGCAGACCCCTGACGGCCAGGCCGGCGCAGGGCAAGCACCAGCGGGGACGGCGGTACCTGGGGCCGGCCCGGCACAGGCAGGCACAGGGCAGACCCCTGCCCGCCAGGCCGGCGCAGGGCAAGCACCTGCGGACTCGGCGGGGCTTGGGTCCGGCCCCGGACAGGACGGACACGACGTCCGCCCCGGGCGGTCTCAGGCCCGGGACGGGTCCGGCGCCGCGCGGGCGGCGTACGGCGAGGAGGCCGGGCCGTACGCGCCGGGTGTGCCGTACCGGCCGCCGAACCCGGCCACCAATCCGTACCTCCGGGTGCCGGACGGGCTGCGCGAGCCGGAGGACGCACGGCCCGCCGACGAGGCCGCCCGGCGCGACCGGACCCCGCAGCCGGACGAACGCCCGGACCAGCCCCCTCAGCCGGACAAATGCCCGGACCAGCCCCCACGGCCGGACGAACGCCCTGACCGGCCCCGGCGCCCGGGAGAACCCCCGCACCCCGGTGAAGCCAGGCCCTCGGAGGAAGCGCGGCCAGGCGGTGAGTCCGCAGGGGGCGGCGACGTGTACGGCGCCCCCACCGTGGCACGACCGGTCGGGCCACCCCCGCGAGGCCCCCGCCAGCCGCCCGGTCCGAGGGGCGGGAACAGGCCGCCGGCCCGGCCGGACGACGGGCCGCCGCCCCCGCCGCCTCCTTCCCCGCCGCCGCGGAAACCACGGGGCGGGAGGTGACACCGGCGGCCCGGGGACGTCGTACCGGTACGTAAGATTCACGCCATCGACGCGACACCCAGTGTTCGCCGTCCGCCAGGCGGACCTCACGGGCGGTACGCCCTGCCTGCCGGATACGGTGGAGACACCATGAGCGCTTCGCAGACCTCGTCCTCTGACGTCCCCACCCTCCTTGTGAAGATCTTCGGCAAGGACAGGCCGGGCATCACGGCCGGCCTCTTCGACACCCTCGCCGCCTACTCCGTCGACGTCGTCGACATCGAGCAGGTCGTCACGCGTGGCCGAATGGTGCTGTGCGCGCTCGTGACCGAGCCGCCCCCCGGGCTCGAGGGAGATCTGCGGGCGACCGTCCACAGCTGGGCCGAGTCGATGAAGATGCAGGCGGAGATCATCTCCGGCCTCGGCGACAACCGGCCGCGCGGGCTGGGCCGCTCCCTGGTCACCGTGCTCGGGCACCCGCTCACCGCCGAGGCGACGGCCGCGGTCGCCGCGCGGATCACCAAGACCGGCGGCAACATCGACCGTATCTTCCGGCTCGCCAAGTACCCCGTGACCGCCGTCGAGTTCGCCGTGTCCGGCGTGGAGACCGAGCCGCTGCGCACCGCCCTGGCGCCCGACGCGGCGAAGCTCGGCATCGACGTGGCGGTCGTCGCCGCCGGCCTGTACCGGCGCGCGCAGCGCCTGGTCGTCATGGACGTCGACTCGACGCTCATCCAGGACGAGGTCATCGAACTGTTCGCCGCCCACGCCGGCTGCGAGGACGAGGTCGCCGAGGTGACGGCGGCCGCGATGCGCGGGGAGCTGGACTTCGAGCAGTCCCTGCACGCGCGCGTGGCGCTGCTGGAGGGGCTGGACGCCTCGGTGGTGGACAAGGTGCGCAGCGAGGTGCGGCTGACGCCGGGTGCCCGCACCCTGATCCGTACGCTGAAGCGGCTCGGCTACCAAGTCGGTGTCGTCTCGGGCGGGTTCACCCAGGTCACCGACGATCTGAAGGAGCGGCTCGGGCTGGACTTCGCCCAGGCCAACACGCTGGAGATCGTCGACGGCAGGCTCACCGGCAAGGTCACCGGCGAGATCGTCGACCGCGCGGGCAAGGCCCGGCTGCTGCGCCGGTTCGCCGCGGAGGCGGGTGTGCCGCTGTCGCAGACGGTGGCGATCGGTGACGGGGCGAACGACCTGGACATGCTGAACGCGGCCGGTCTGGGCGTCGCCTTCAACGCCAAGCCGGTGGTGCGCGAGGCCGCGCACACGGCGGTGAATTTTCCCTTCCTGGACACCGTCCTGTACCTGCTGGGCATCACGCGCGAAGAGGTCGAGGCGGCGGACACCGTCGACACAGTCTGAACCGTCGGGGGGCCCGGCACCGCACCGGTGCCGGGCCCCTGTCACGCGGTGACGGTCACTCGGCCGGCGCCCAGTAGTCCCGCAGCGTGGCCACGCCCGGCTCCAGGCTCTTCCACTCGCCGGTGAAGGACAGGACGGCGAAGGCGGCGGCCGGGAACCCGCGGCGGGCCATCCGCTCGCGGGCGTCGCCCTCGGCCGAGCCCGCCAGGACGTCGGCGAGGCCCTGGATGCCCGGGTTGTGGCCGATCATGAGGATGTTCTGCGCGTCGTCGGGGGTCTCGTTGAGCACGGCGATGAGTTCGCCCGGCGAGGCCTCGTAGATCCGCTCTTCGTAGACGGTTTTCGGCCGCTGTGGGAACTCCTGGACGGCGAGCTTCCAGGTCTCCCGGGTCCGGACCGCGGTGGAGCACAGGGCCAGGTCGAAGGGGATGCCGGTGTCGGCGAGCCTGCGCCCGGCCTCCGCCGCCTCCATTCGGCCCCGGTCGGCGAGCGGACGCTCGTGATCGGTCACCTGTGGCCAGTCGGCTTTCGCATGGCGGAAGAGGGCAATCCTGCGGGGTTCTGCGACGCTCATGAGATCCAGCTTCGCATGAAACACGCCACGGGGCGCAGGGAGTTGACCGGCGGATCCGGCCGTGCTCAGCGGACTATCAGCCGCTGCGCACGCTCGAAGAGGTGGGTGATCGCGGGGTCGCCCGCGGCCGCGTGGGCGTCGGACGGGTTCAGGATCAGGGCGAGCAGCGCGGTGAAGGCGAGCACGGGCAGGGCGAGGGCCCACCAGGGCAGCCGGCTGTCGGCGCCGGCCCGGGTCGCCGGGTGGGGCCGGATGTGCGTAGGAGCCGACATCGTGCCTCCGCTCTTCGGACGGTCGGTGGCACGCTTCTCGTGGCCACACCTCGAAGCTACGGAATCCGCGGCCGCCAACCCATCCGGTGATCCACCCACTTGACCCTGACCCTCACCCCCTAGGGGACAGGGGGGCCAGCCCCACCATGGCCGGGCGCGGGCCGGTCATGGCGAGGCGATGGTCGCGATGACGGCGATGACGATGAAGATCGCGAAGAAGGCGCCGAACACGAGCAGCATCTTCTTCTGACCGTGCTGGGGATTCGGGTCGAGCACTGGCATGGGGCAAGTCTCGCACCCTCCCGGACGCCGGGCGCCCCGGGGGTGGCCCCACGCCCCGCGAGGCGGGGCTCAGCGGGCCGCCTCGTCCTCCACCGTGCGGTCGCGGCCCGCCAGGAAGCCGACCGCCATCTGCGGGACCATCAGGGCGCTCATCAGCGCGATCGGCAGGCCCCAGCCCCCGCTGTGCTGGTAGAGGACGCCCACCAGGAGCGGCCCCGGGATGGAGATCAGATAGCCGGTGCTCTGCGCGAACGCCGACAGCTGGGCGACGCCCGGCCCGGTCCTGGCCCGCATGCCGACCATGGTGAGGGCGAGCGGGAAGGCGCAGTTGGCGACGCCGAGCAGCACGGCCCAGGCCCAGGCGCCGGCGGCCGGGGCGAGGTACAGCCCGGCGTAGCCGGCGAGGCCGCACACGCCCAGGGCGAGCACGATCGGGCCCTGGTGGGGCAGCCGCGTGGCCAGGCGCGGTATGACGAAGGCCAGGGGCACGCCCATGACCATGGTGACAGCCAGCAGCAGCCCGGCGGTGCCGGCGGGCACACCGGCGTCCCGGAAGATCTGCGCCATCCAGCCCATGGTGATGTAGGCGGCGGTGGCCTGGAGGCCGAAGAAGACGGCCAGGGCCCAGGCGGTACGGCTGCGGGTGATCCGCAGCTTCGGCGTCTCCGCGCGCGCGGGTTCCGTCCGCACGGAGTCCTGCGTCCCTGTCGCGGCTCGCCTGTCGGGCGCGGGCCCGTCGCCGTCCCGCTGCCTCGCCCCGGGCGCCGTCAGGCGTCCTCGTACGAACGGCAGCCACGGCAGCACCGCCGCCACGGCGAGCCCCGCCCACAGGGCCAGGCCCGACTGCCAGCTCCCGCCGAGGGCGTCGGTCAGGGGCACCGTCACGGCGGCCGCGAGCGAGGTGCCCAGGGCGAGCGCCATCGAGTACAGGCCGGTCATGGAACCGACGCGGTCGGGGAACCAGTGCTTGACGATGACCGGCATCAGGACGTTGCTGACCGCGATGCCCATCAGGGCGAGGGCGCTGGCGGCCAGGAAGCCCGCCGTGCTTCCGGTGTACGGCCGCAGCAGCAGGCCGGTGGCGATGGCGGCCATGCCGGCGCAGACCACGGCGCCCGCGCCGAAGCGGCGGGCGAGCCGCGGGGCCGTGACGCCGAAGACGGCGAAGCACAGCGGCGGCACGGAGGTGAGCAGGCCGGCCACGCTGCCGCTCATGCCGAGCCCGTCGCGGACCTCCTCCAGGAGGGCGCCGAGGCTGGTGATGGCGGGGCGGAGGTTCAGCGCGGACAGCACGATGCCGAGGACGAGCAGCCGCATCGTCCACGCGCGCGTGGACGTGCCGCCCGGTTCCCGGGCGGCGGGCGCGGCCGAGCTGCGTGCGGTCGGGGGCGTCATCGTCCGGGTTTCCTCACTAGCCATGAGGGCCATCATAGAATCATAGGATGATTGACTGTCCACTCCCCGGCTGCCCTCCGGCGCCCCGATCGTGGGAAGGTGAGCCATGCCCCTGAGCCATCCCCGTCGTTCGGCGCTGTCCGAGCAGGTCATCGCCGCACTGCGGGCCCAGATCACCTCGGGCGAGTGGCCGGTCGGCTCCCGTATCCCGACCGAGCCGGAGCTGGTCGAGCAGCTCGGTGTCGCCCGCAACACGGTCCGTGAGGCCGTCCGCGCGCTCTCGCACAACGGCCTGCTGGACATCCGCCAGGGCTCCGGCACGTACGTCGTGGCGACGAGCGAGCTGGCGGGCGTGATGCAGCGGCGGTTCGCCGAGGCCGACCCGCGGCACATCGCCGAGCTGCGCTCCACGCTCGAGTCGGCCGCCGCCCGGCTGGCCGCCGAGCGGCGCACGGAGAAGGACCTCAAGCAGCTCGACGCGCTGCTGCTGCGGCGTGAGGAGGCCTGGGAGTCAGGTGACGCGGAGGCGTTCGTGACCGCGGACGCGACCTTCCACCTGGCCGTGGTGTCCGCCTCCCACAACGACGTGATGACCGCCATGTACGCGGACCTGGGCGAGGTGCTGCGGGACTGGCTGCGCGAGGACGTCGGGGAGGAGCTGACGCCGGAGACGTACATGGACCACGGGCGGCTGCTCGACGCGATCCGCGCGGGCGACGCGGCGCAGGCGGCGGCGGAGGCCGCCCGCTATCCGTTCCTGTGCCGCCTGGGCGGGATCAGCTCCCCCGCCGGTGACTGATCCACACGTCGCCGACTTCCTTCCAGCAGCGCCCGGCCAGCCGCACGGTCTGCGCGGGCCCGGCCTCGATCGGGGAGCTGTCGGTGTCGATGTCCCACCAGCGGGCGCACTCGACGTGCAGGCTCACGCGGTCGGGCTCCGGATAGGGGTTGTGGCAGTACGCGGTCACCTTCGAGCCGGTGACGCGGATCCGGCACGCGGCGCCGAACGGCGCCGCCGACTCCTGCTCGTCGGCGGGCACGCGCGCGTGGGGCACCGCCTCGTACGCCAGGGTCATCACGAGAGCGACGGCGAGGGACAGTGAGGCCGTTCGGCGGGACAAGCGCACAAGGGGACCTCCTCGGCCGTGCTGGGGAGGGGCTCGCGTGGTGAACGCGTACTCCAGAGTGCCCAGTTGCGGCCCTCCCCCGCCCGGCCGGATGGGCCGAACGGGTGACGCCCCGCTCCCCGCGCACTGCGGGAAACGGGGCGTCGACGGCGTACGGCAGCGGTGTCGGGAGGATCAGGCGCCGATGGCGTGCAGACCGCCGTCCACGTGGATGATCTCGCCCGTGGTCTTGGGGAACCAGTCGCTCAGCAGCGCGACGATGCCGCGGCCGGCCGGCTCGGGGTCCTTCAGGTCCCACTCCAGCGGGGAGCGGCTGTCCCACACGGAGGCCAGCTCGCCGAAGCCCGGGATGGACTTGGCGGCCATGGAGCCGATCGGGCCGGCCGAGATCAGGTTGCAGCGGATGTTCTGCTTGCCCAGGTCGCGGGCGAGGTAGCGGCTGGTGGCCTCCAGGGCGGCCTTGGCCGGGCCCATCCAGTCGTACTGGGGCCAGGCGTACTGCGCGTCGAAGGTGAGGCCGACGACCGAGCCGCCGTTCTGCATCAGCGGCAGGCAGGCCGTGGTGAGCGACTTCAGGGAGTACGCCGAGACGTGCATGGCCGTGGCGACCGACTCGAACGGCGTGTTGAGGAAGTTGCCGCCGAGGGCGTCCTGCGGGGCGAAGCCGATGGAGTGCACGACGCCGTCGAGGCCGCCGAGCTCCTCGCCGACGATGTCGGCCAGGCGCCCCAGGTGCTCGTCGTTGGTCACGTCGAGCTCGATGACCTTGGTGGGCTTGGGCAGCTTCTTCGCGATGCGCTCGGTCAGCGTGGGCCGCGGGAACGCGGTGAGGATGATCTCGGCGCCCTGCTCCTGGGCCAGCTTGGCGGCGTGGAAGGCGATGGAGGACTCCATCAGCACACCGGTGATCAGGACGCGCTTGCCCTCGAGAATTCCGCTCATGGTGATCAGTGACCCATTCCCAGTCCGCCGTCAACGGGGATGACGGCTCCAGTGATGTACGAGGCGTCGTCCGAGGCGAGGAACCGCACCGCCGCGGCGATCTCCTCCGGCTGCGCGTACCGGCCGAGCGGCACCTGCTGCACGATGCCGGCGCGCTGCTCGTCGGTGAGCACCTTGGTCATGTCGGTGTCGACGAAGCCGGGTGCGACGACGTTGAAGGTGATGTTGCGCGAGCCCAGTTCCCGGGCGAGGGAGCGTGCGAAGCCGACCAGGGCGGCCTTGGAGGCGGCGTAGTTGGCCTGCCCCGGCGAGCCGTACAGGCCCACGACCGACGAGATGAGGACGACGCGGCCCTTCTTGGCGCGCAGCATGCCGCGGTTGGCGCGCTTGACGACGCGGAAGGTGCCGGTGAGGTTCGTGTCGATGACCGAGGTGAAGTCCTCCTCGGACATGCGCATCAGGAGCTGGTCCTTGGTGATGCCGGCGTTGGCGACGAGGACCTCGACGGGGCCGTGGTTCTCCTCGATCTCCTTGTAGGCCTGCTCCACCTGCTCGGCGTCGGTGATGTCGCACTTGACGGCGAGGAAGCCGGCCGGCGGCTCACCCGAGCGGTACGTGATGGCGACCTTGTCGCCGGCATCGGCGAAAGCGCGGGCGATGGCGAGGCCGATGCCCCGGTTGCCTCCGGTGACGAGAACCGAGCGGCTCAACGGATCACCCTTTCGGTAGCGGTCTGATACCCCGCCCGGGCGCCTGGACGACAGGCGGCGATGACAGGCGGCTTCCCCGAAAACCTATCGGTCCGGGCACGCCCGCGGACAATCGGGCACCGACAGTGGCGTACGGGACTCACTGTCGGGTCCCTACAGAAACGCGCGGTCATCGGTTCGGAAACTCGTGGCCCGGGCGCGGGACGAGGCGACATGATCGGAGCAGTCACAAGTACGGCAACCACGGTCACCTCGACAGAAAGAGACGGCGGTGCCTCATACCATCGACGAGGCCTTCACGGCCCTCCCCCTACGCGCCCTCGCCGACGCGGCCCTCGCACGCGCGCGTGCGCTGGGTGCCGAGCACGCGGACTTCCGGTTCGAGCGGGTGCGCAACGCCTCCTGGCGGTTCCGGGACGCCAAGCCCGCCGGGTCGTCGGACACCACCGACCTCGGGTACGCGGTGCGGGTGGTGCACGGCGGCACCTGGGGGTTCGCGTCCGGCGTGGACCTCTCCCTGGACGCCGCCGCCCGGGTCGCCGGGCAGGCGGTGGCGATGGCGAAGCTGTCCGCGCAGGTGATCAAGGCCGCCGGGTCGGACGAGCGGGTGGAACTGGCCGACGAGCCGGTGCACGCCGACAAGACCTGGATCTCGTCGTACGAGATCGATCCGTTCACCGTGCCCGACGAGGAGAAGGCCGGGCTGATCGCCGAGTGGAGCGCGCGGCTGCTGGCGGCCGACGGGGTCGACCACGTGGACGCCTCGCTGCTCACCGTCCATGAGAACAAGTTCTACGCCGACACGGCCGGGACCGTGACCACGCAGCAGCGGGTGCGGCTGCACCCGGTGTTCAACGCCGTGTCGGTGGACGAGTCCAGCGGCGAGTTCGACTCGATGCGCACGCTCGCGCCGCCGGCCGGACGCGGCTGGGAGTACCTGCGGGGCACCGGCTGGGACTGGGAGGGCGAGCTGGAGCGGATCCCGGAGCTGCTCGCCGAGAAGATGCGCGCCCCGAGCGTCGAGCCGGGCCTGTACGACCTGGTCGTCGACCCGTCCAACCTGTGGCTGACCATCCACGAGTCCATCGGGCACGCCACCGAGCTCGACCGGGCGCTGGGTTACGAGGCCGCCTACGCCGGTACCTCCTTCGCCACCTTCGACCAGCTGGGCAAGCTGCGCTACGGCTCGGAGCTGATGAACGTCACCGGCGACCGCACCGCCGAGCACGGGCTCGCCACGATCGGGTACGACGACGAGGGCGTCGAGGCGCAGTCGTGGGACCTGGTGAAGGACGGCACGCTCGTCGGCTACCAGCTGGACCGGCGGATCGCCCGGCTGACCGGCTTCGAGCGGTCCAACGGGTGCGCGTACGCCGACTCCCCCGGGCATGTGCCGGTGCAGCGCATGGCCAACGTGTCGCTGCGGCCGGACCCGGCCGGGATGTCGACCGAGGATCTGATCGGCGGCGTGGAGCGGGGCATCTACGTCGTCGGCGACCGGTCCTGGTCGATCGACATGCAGCGCTACAACTTCCAGTTCACCGGGCAGCGCTTCTACCGGATCGAGAACGGGCGGCTGGCCGGGCAGCTGCGGGACGTGGCCTACCAGGCGACGACCACCGACTTCTGGGGCTCGATGGCCGCGGTGGGCGGACCGCAGACGTACGTCCTGGGCGGCGCCTTCAACTGCGGCAAGGCCCAGCCGGGCCAGGTGGCGGCCGTGTCGCACGGCTGCCCGTCGGCCCTCTTCAAGGGCGTCAACATCCTCAACACCACGCAGGAGGCCGGTCGATGAGCCCGCGTACCACCAAGCCGCACGAGGTCGTCGAGCGTGCCCTGGAACTGTCCCGGGCGGACGGCTGTGTCGTCATCGCCGACGAGCAGTCCACCGCCAATCTGCGCTGGGCGGGCAACGCCCTGACCACGAACGGCGTGACGCGCGGGCGCACGCTCACCGTGATCGCCACGGTCGACGGCAAGGAGGGCACGGCCTCGGGGGTCGTGTCACGGTCGGCGGTGACCGCCGACGAGCTGGAGCCCCTGGTGCGTGCCGCCGAGGCCGCGGCGCGCGGCGCCGCTCCCGCCGAGGACGCGCAGCCCCTGTTCACGGGCGTGGACCGGTCGCCGGAGTTCACGGAGGCGCCCGCCGAGACGTCCTCGGCGGTGTTCGCCGACTTCGCGCCGGCGCTCGGCGAGGCCTTCGCACGCGCGCGTGCGGGCGGCCGCGAGCTGTACGGCTTCGCCAACCACGAGCTGGTGTCGTCGTACGTGGGGACGTCCACGGGGCTGCGGCTGCGTCACGACCAGCCGAACGGGACGCTGGAGATGAACGCGAAGTCGCCGGACCGGACGCGCTCCGCGTGGGCCGGGCGTTCCACCCGGGACTTCAAGGACGTCGATCCGGCGGCGCTGGACGCGGAGCTGGCCGTGCGCCTCGGGTGGGCCGAGCGGCGACTGGAGCTGCCCGCCGGCCGGTACGAGACGCTGCTGCCGCCGACGGCCGTGGCGGACCTGCTGATCTACCAGATGTGGTCGGCGTCGGGCCGGGACGCGGTGGAGGGCCGCACGGTGTTCTCCAAGCCGGGCGGGGGCACGCGGGTCGGCGAGAAGCTGACCGACCTGCCGCTGACCCTGCGCAGCGACCCGAACGAGCCGGGTCTGGAGTCGGCGCCCTTCGTGATCGCGCACTCCTCCGGGGGCGACCAGTCGGTGTTCGACAACGGTCTGCCGCTGAAGGCCACCGAGTGGATGCGCGAGGGCGAGCTGGCGCACCTGACGACCAGCCGCCACAGCGCGGGCCTGACGGGGCTGCCCGTGGCGCCGGGCATCGAGAACCTGATCCTGGACGGGGGCGAGGACCGCTCCCTGGAGGAGATGGTCGCGAGCACCGAGCGGGGGCTGCTGCTGACCTGCCTGTGGTACATCCGCGAGGTCGACCCGGCGACGCTGCTGCTGACGGGACTGACCCGGGACGGTGTGTACCTCGTCGAGAACGGCGAGGTGACCGGCGAGGTGAACAACTTCCGGTTCAACGAGTCGCCGGTGGGCGTGCTCGGCCGGGCCGCGGAGGCCGGGCGGACGGAAAAGACGCTGCCCAGGGAATGGAGCGACTGGTTCACCAGGGCTGCGATGCCGGCCCTGCGGGTGCCGGACTTCAATATGAGCTCTGTCAGCCAGGGCGTATAACCTCGTACCTGATTACCAGCCCACTCAAGGAGATACGAGAACCGTGACGGACATCGTCGACGAGCTGAAGTGGCGCGGGCTGTTCGCCCTGTCCACTGACGAGGACGCTTTGCGCAAGGCGCTCGCGGACGGTCCCGTCACGTTCTATTGCGGTTTCGACCCGACGGCACCGTCGTTGCACGTGGGGCACCTGGTGCAGGTGCTCACCGTGCGCCGGCTCCAGCAGGCCGGTCACCGGCCGCTGGCCCTGGTCGGCGGCGCCACGGGCCTGATCGGCGACCCGCGCCCGACGGCGGAGCGCACGCTGAACGACCCGGAGACGGTCGGCGGCTGGGTCGACAAGCTGCGCGCCCAGATCGAGCCGTTCCTGGACTTCGAGGGCGAGAACGCGGCCGTCATGGTCAACAACCTCGACTGGACGGCGAACCTCTCCGCGATCGAGTTCCTCCGGGACATCGGCAAGCACTTCCGCGTCAACAAGATGCTGACGAAGGACTCCGTGGCCCGGCGCCTGGAGTCCTCCGAGGGCATCAGCTACACGGAGTTCAGCTACCAGATCCTCCAGGGCATGGACTTCCTCCAGCTCTACCGGCGCTACGGCTGCACGCTCCAGCAGGGCGGCAGCGACCAGTGGGGCAACCTCACGGCGGGCCTGGACCTGATCCACCGGCTGGAGCCGGACGCCGCGGTCCACGCGCTGGCGACGCCGCTGATGACCAAGGCGGACGGCACCAAGTTCGGCAAGACCGAGGGCGGCGCCGTCTGGCTCGACCCGGAGATGACGACGCCGTACGCGTTCTACCAGTTCTGGCTGAACGTGGACGACCGGGACATCTCGAAGTACATGCGCATCCTGTCCTTCCGCTCCCGCGAGGAGCTGGAGGAGCTGGAGCGGCAGACGGAGGAGCGCCCGCAGGCCCGGGCGGCGCAGCGCGCGCTGGCCGAGGAGCTGACGACGCTGGTGCACGGCGCCGACCAGACGGCCGCCGTGATCGCCGCGTCCAAGGCACTCTTCGGGCAGGGCGAGCTGGCGGAGCTCGACGAGAGGACGCTGGCCGCGGCCCTGTCGGAGGTGCCGCACATCCAGGTCGCCGAGCTCGGTCCGGTCGTCGACCTGTTCGCCGAGGTCGGCCTGGTGGCCAGCAAGTCGGCCGCGCGCCGCACGGTCAAGGAGGGCGGCGCGTACGTGAACAACGTCAAGGTCGCCGGCGAGGACGCCGTCCCCGCCAAGGAGGACCTGCTGCACGGCCGCTGGCTGGTGCTGCGCCGGGGCAAGAAGAACCTGGCGGCGGTCGAGGTCACGAGCGGCTGAGCGTGCGGGGGAAGGGGGCGGTCTCCGGTGCCGGAGGCCGCTCCCTTCGCCGTGTACCCCGTTGACCCTGCGCTAGTTCGCCGTTATGCCCGGCGCCTGCCTCCCCGGACCGCCGTGTAGGCCCTGTCACCGATGGCGACGAGGACCACCGCGGCCAGGAGCTGGAAGACATGCCGCCACCAGTCGATGCCCGATGTGGCGTCGACACCGGCCGCCCGCGCGAGGGCGTTGCCGCCGATGGCGCCGAGCATGCCCAGAATGACGGTCAGCCACAGCGGGACGTGCTGCTTGCCCGGAATGATCGCCTTGGCGAGCAGGCCGAGCACCAGTCCCACGATGATCGCCCACAACCAGCCCATCGCTGCCTCCTCGTACGGCTCGACGTGAGCACTACAGCCAGTGTCGGCCCAGGTGCCCTACGCCGCATGCCGACGCGCGCCGTACGCGCTACGGCGCAGCGGGTTCGCCCTGGCGGGAGAGGCCCCGGTCTCGTAGCCGGCGCAGCCGCGGCGTAACGTGGAAGCTGTCCTGGTCAGGTTCCCCGGCCGGCCGGGGACGGCTACGGGGCGGGGAGAGTCCGATACGGGCGGATGGTGGAATGCGATGCGGAAGCAGCATGGCGGCGGCAACGTCCAGGTTTTCCGGATCACCGGCGCCCGGGCGGGACTCCAGGAGGACGTACGCGGGCGGCAGCGCCGGTACGTGATCTCGATGACGATCCGCACGATCTCCGTGATCCTCGCGGCCACGCTGTGGAACGTCGAACGGCACGTGGCCATCGTGGCGTTGGTGCTCGGACTGGTCCTGCCGTACATCGCGGTGGTGATCGCGAACGCCGGGCGCGAGAACGCGCCGTCTCTGCCGTCGACGTTCGTGGCGCCGCCGGTGCGCCCGATGATCGAGCCGGCGGCGACGCAGGACGGGCCGGCGGAATCCGTCGCGGAAGAAGCCGTGTCCGGGCCGGTGCCGGGTGCGCGGACCGAGCCGCACGAGCGGTAGGGACGCCCGGGGCGATCACAAACGGAAGCCATCTTCCCGCCAAGCTCAAGAAAAGCTCAGATCAATCATGTTGTTCCGGTGCCGGGGCCGGGGTTACCCGTGACATACTTCGTACGCGCTCCGCATCCCCCGTCGGAGCGACGGACCGACGCCGGGCAGCTCCCCCCGTGGCTGCTCGGCGTCGCCTTTTCTGTGTGCAGTGGTGAGACGAAGCAGTGAGTGACGAGACGCCGATCTGTTCCGCGAAGGGCTGCCGAGCCGACGCCGTGTGGGTCCTCGCCTGGAACAACCCGAAGATCCATACGCCGGAGCGGCGCAAGACGTGGCTGGCCTGTGAGGGGCATCGCGAGCATCTGTCGCAGTTCCTCGGCGTGCGGGGGTTCTTGAAGGACGTGGTTCTCCTGAAGGAGTGGGAGTCCGCTCACGGCTCGGCGTAGCCCAGGTGTATGATCCAGGTTTTGCCGAACAGCAGCCGGTAGGACGACCATGACTGAGTTGGACACCATCGCAAACCCGTCCGATCCCGCGGTGCAGCGGATCATCGATGTCACCAAGCCTTCGCGATCCAACGTAAAGACCACGTTGATCGAGGACGTCGAGCCCCTCATGCATTCCATCGCGGCCGGGGTGGATTTCATCGAGGTCTACGGCAGTGACAGCAGTCCTTTTCCATCGGATTTGCTGGATCTGTGCCGGCGGCAGAACATTCCGGTCCGCCTCATCGACTCGTCGATCGTCAATCAGTTGTTCAAGGGCGAGCGGAAGGCCAGGACGTTCGGCATCGCCCGCGTCCCCCGCCCGGCCAGGTTCAGCGATATCGCAGGCCGGAGCGGGGACGTCGTCGTTCTCGACGGGGTGAAGATCGTCGGGAACATCGGCGCGATCGTACGGACGTCGCTCGCGCTCGGAGCGTCGGGGATCATCCTGGTCGACAGTGACATCACCAGCATCGCGGACCGGCGTCTGCAGAGGGCCAGCCGGGGTTACGTCTTCTCGCTTCCCGTCGTCCTCTCCGGTCGCGAGGAGGCCCTTGACTTCATTCGGGACAGCGGTATGCGGCTGATGACGCTCAAGGCGGACGGCGATATTTCCGTGAAGGAACTGGGAGACAGTCCGGATCGGCTGGCCTTGTTGTTCGGCAGCGAAAAGGGCGGGCCTTCCGATCTGTTCGAGAAAGCATCTTCCGCCTCGGTTTCGATCCCCATGATGAGCTCGACCGAGTCTCTCAACGTGTCCGTTTCCCTCGGAATCGCGCTGCACGAGAGGATCGACAGGAATCTCGCGGCCAGCCGATGATCACCTCACACGGCGGCGATCACCACTGACACATCGAGGCGTCCTCCGGCCGACACGCCGGCCTGCTCAGCCGCCGATCGCCGACATGGGACGGTCGGGCTGGACGAACGACGGGTCGTCCAGGCCCGCGCCCGCCTTCTTGCCCCACATCGCCAGGCGCCAGATGCGGGCGATCTCCTCGTCGGGGGCGCCGGAGCGGAGCGCGGCGCGCAGGTCCGTCTCCTCCTGGGCGAACAGGCACGTGCGTATCTGGCCGTCGGCCGTGAGGCGGGTGCGGTCGCAGGCCGCGCAGAAGGGGCGGGTGACGGAGGCGATCACGCCCACCACATGCGGGCCGCCGTCGACCAGCCAGCGCTCCGCCGGGGCCGAGCCGCGCTTCTCCTCGCCCTCGGGGGTGAGGTCGAAGCGCGTACGCAGGGAGGCCAGGATGTCGCCCGCGGTGATCATGCCGTCGCGCTTCCAGCCGTGCTGGGCGTCCAGCGGCATCTGCTCGATGAAGCGCAGCTCGTAGTCGTGCTCCACGGCCCAGGCGAGGAGGTCGGGGGCCTCGTCGTCGTTGAGCCCCGGCATCAGGACGGAGTTGACCTTGACCGGGGTGAGGCCGGCGTCGCGGGCGGCGTGCAGGCCCTCGATGACGTCCTTGTGGCGGTCGCGGCGGGTGAGGGTCTTGAAGACGTCCGGGCGGAGGGTGTCGAGGGAGACGTTGACCCGGTCCAGGCCGGCCGCCTTCAGGGCCGCTGCCGTGCGCTTCAGGCCGATGCCGTTGGTGGTGAGGGACATCTGAGGGCGGGGGTCCAGGGCCGCGACGCGCTCCACTATGCCGACCAGGCCGGGGCGCAGCAGGGGCTCGCCGCCGGTGAAGCGGACCTCCTCGATCCCCAGGGACGTGACCGTGATGTCGATCAGGCGGACGATCTCGTCGTCCGTGAGCAGGTCCGGCTTGGCCAGCCACTGCAGGCCCTCCTCGGGCATGCAGTAGGCGCAGCGCAGATTGCACCGGTCGGTCAGCGAGACCCTCAGGTCGGTGGCCACTCGGCCGTAGGTGTCGATGAGCACGTGGGCCCCCTCCCTCGACGCGGATCGTGCCCGGAGCACTTCTTCTCCGACACCTGTGAGCCTACGTGACCCCACTGACAACTCGACAGGCCCGATCCCACGACGTGGAACGCGGCCGCGCCGCAGGCACCTGGAGGTTCCTACGACGCGGCCGCGGGTGGGGAGCCGTGCTCAGTGGGCGCCGGTGCCGGTCAGGGACCTGACCTCCAGCTCGGCGTACTTCTTGACGTCCGGCTCCTCCTTGGACAGGACCGTGCCGAGCCAGCCCATGAGGAAGCCGAAGGGGATGGAGATGATGCCCGGGTTCTTCAGCGGGAACCAGGCGAAGTCGACGTCGGGGAACATCGCCTTGGGGTCGCCGGAGACGACGGGCGAGAACAGCACCAGGCCGACGGCGACGATCAGGCCGCCGTAGATCGACCACAGCGCGCCCTGGGTGGTGAACCGCTTCCAGAACAGGCTGTAGAGGATCGTCGGCAGGTTGGCGGAGGCCGCGACCGCGAAGGCGAGCGCGACCAGGCCGGCCACGTTCAGGTCGCGGGCGAGGGCGCCGAGGCCGATGGAGACGATGCCGATGAAGACGGTCGCCCAGCGGGCCGCGCGGACCTCCTCGGCGCCGGAGGCCTTCCCCCTGCGGATGACGTTGGCGTAGATGTCGTGCGCGAAGGAGGACGACGAGGCGAGGGTGAGGCCGGCGACCACGGCGAGGATCGTGGCGAAGGCCACCGCCGAGATCGTGGCGAGCAGGATCGCGCCCCAGGCCGAGTCGACGCCGCCCAGGTGCAGGGCGAGCAGCGGGGCCGCCGTGTTGCCGGACGGGTTGGAGGCGATGATCTCGTCCTGGGAGATCAGCGCGGCGGCGCCGAAACCGAGGGCGATGGTCATCAGGTAGAAGGCGCCGATGATGCCGATCGCCCAGTTCACGGACTTACGGGCGGCCTTGGCGTTGGGCACGGTGTAGAAGCGGATCAGGATGTGCGGCAGGCCGGCGGTGCCGAGGACCAGGGCGATGCCGAGGGAGATGAAGTCCAGCTTGGAGGTGCCGGTCGCGCCGTACTGGAGGCCGGGCTCCAGGAAGGCGGCGCCCTTGCCGCTGTTCTCGGCGGCCGTGCCGAGCAGGTCGGAGATGTTGAAGTTGAACTTCAGCAGCACCAGGAAGGTGATCAGGAGCGTGCCGCCGATCAGCAGCACGGCCTTGACCATCTGGACCCAGGTGGTGCCCTTCATGCCGCCGATGGAGACGTAGACGATCATCAGGAGGCCGACGAGGGCGACGATGAGGATCTTGCCGGCGTCGGAGGTGATGCCGAGCAGCAGCGAGACGAGGACGCCCGCGCCGGCCATCTGGGCCAGCAGGTAGAAGATCGACACGACGATCGTGGAGGTGCCGGCGGCGGTGCGGACCGGGCGCTGGCGCATGCGGTACGCGAGCACGTCGCCCATGGTGTAGCGGCCGGAGTTCCGCAAGGGTTCGGCCACCAGCAGCAGCGCGACCAGCCAGGCGACCAGGAAGCCGATGGAGTACAGGAAGCCGTCGTAGCCGAAGATGGCGATCGCGCCCGCGATGCCGAGGAACGAGGCGGCGGACATGTAGTCGCCGGAGACGGCGAGGCCGTTCTGGAAGGCGCTGAACTGGCGGCCGCCCGCGTAGAAGTCGGCGGCGTCCTTGGTCTGGCGGCCCGCCCAGATGGTGATGCCGAGGGTGGCCAGGACGAACAGCGCGAACAGGGTGATGATCAGCGGGCGGTGCTCGCTGGCCTCGTTCGCGGCGATAAGGGTCTGCGTTGCGGGGCTCATGCGCCGCCCTCCATCCGGGACTTGATGGCCTCGGCCTTGGGGTCGAGCTTCGCGGCGGCGTGCTTCGAGTACCACCAGGCAATGAGGAACGTGGTAATGAACTGGGCGACGCCGAGGACGAAGGCGATGTTGATGTTGCCGAACAGCTTGGTGCCCATGAAGCCGCCCGCGTAGTTCGACAGCAGGACGTACAGCAGGTACCAGGCGATGAAGGCGACGGTCAGCGGAAAGGCGAAGGAGCGGTAGGAGCGGCGCAGTTCACCGAACTCCGCGCTCTCCTGCACCTCGCTGAACTCCTCGGGTGAGGGGAGTTTGTGTTGCTCTTTCGAGGGGGGCGGTGCGTCGGTGGCCACGGAGTCTCCTCGTAGTGACGGAAGCGGTAGGTACGGGGACGGAGGCGAGTGTCCTCGCGCTCCCTGTCCAACGTCACGGCGGCACGCGAGGAGCGGTTCAACCGCGTCGCGTTCTTTCCGAAGTCGTTTCGACAAAACGTTGCTGGCCAGCGAGAGCCCGGGATAGCTTCGCCCTGCACCACCTCGTCATGTACCTGCCCGAGCACCACCTGTGCCTCGGGCCGGTTTCGTTTCCGGAGGATGTGGAG
Organism: Streptomyces lomondensis; assembly: GCF_014651035.1. Taxonomy (GTDB): domain Bacteria; phylum Actinomycetota; class Actinomycetes; order Streptomycetales; family Streptomycetaceae; genus Streptomyces; species Streptomyces lomondensis. Next base: position 1,642,320 of record NZ_BMWC01000001.1, on the reverse strand, counting down.
ACCCCATGTCTCATCTGCGTTCCAGACGCCGGCTCGCCCTCGCCGTGCCCGTCGTGCTGTCGCTGACCGCTTCGCTGGGCTTCCTGCCCGCCGCCGCCTCGGCGGCCCCGCAGGCGGAGCCGGCCACCCGGTCGGCCGACGCGCCGAAGCTGGCGTACGTCGTCAACACCAAGGTCGACCGGCACACGATCGCGTCGGTGAAGAAGGCGATCGGGAAGGCCGGCGGCTCGGTCGTGACCACGTACGAGCGGATCGGCGTGATCGTCGTCCACTCCTCGAACGCCGACTTCGCCAAGACCATCCGCACGGCCCGCGGGGTCCAGTCGGCGGGTGCGACACGGACGGCGCCGCTGACGGCCGCGGGGACGAAGGAGGAGGGGGCGGCGGAGTACCTGACCGCCGCGCAGGCGAAGCGGACCGAGGCCGCCTCGGCGCAGACGCCCGAGAGCGAGCCCCTCGAAGCGGACCAGTGGGACCTGCGCGCGATCGGCGCCGACCGGGCCGCGCAGATCAACCCGGGCAGCCGCAAGGTGACCGTCGCCGTGATCGACACCGGCGTGGACGACACCCACCCCGACATCGCCCCGAACTTCTCCGCCTCCCAGTCCGCCAACTGCGCCGGCGGCAAGCCCGACACCAGCGAGGGCGCCTGGCGGCCGTACACCCCGGAGGACTACCACGGCACGCACGTGGCCGGTGAGATCGCCGCCGCGCGCAACGGAATCGGCGTGGCGGGCGTCGCTCCTGGTGTGAAGGTGTCCAGCATCAACGTGACCGACCGGGCGAGCGGCCTCTTCTACCCGGAGAGCGTCGTCTGCGCGTTCGTGTTCGCCGCCGACCACGGTGTCGAGATCACGAACAACAGCTACTACGTCGACCCGTGGCTCTACAACTGCATGGACGACCCGGACCAGCGGGCGGTCGTCACCGCGGTCAACCGGGCGCAGCTGTACGCGCAGAAGAAGGGCACGCTCAACGTCGCCGCAGCGGGCAACTCCAACCACGACCTGGACGCGGACGCGATCGTCGACGACTCCAGCCCGAACGACACCACGCCCGTCGAGCGCACCATCGACCCGCACGAGTGCTTCGACATCCCGACCCAGCTGCCGGGTGTCGTCACGGTCAGCTCGACCGGCGTCAACAGCGTCAAGTCGTACTTCTCGACGTACGGCAAGGGCGTCGTCGACGTAGCCGCCCCGGGTGGTGACCGCCGCTACCAGATACCGGACACGCCGTCCAAGGACGGCCGCATCCTGTCCACCATGCCGAACGGCGCGTGGGCCTTCCTCCAGGGCACCTCGATGGCCTCCCCGCACGCCTCCGGTGTCGCCGCGCTGCTGAAGTCCAAGCACCCCTGGGCGTCTCCGGCCCAGCTCCAGGCGATGCTGAAGGCGCAGGCCGACCGGACCGCCTGCCCCGAGTCCTACGACCAGGACGGCGACGGCACGCAGGACGCGGTGTGCGAGGGCGGCAAGCGCGTCAACGGCTTCTACGGCCACGGCATCGTCAACGCGCTGCGCGCGGTCAAGTGACCGCGCCTTCACGACTTTCCGCACAGCCCGCTCGTACCGCGAACGAACTGGAGACAGCATGACAGCGCCGCACGCGCGCTACCGCCGCGCCGCCGCGATCCCGGCCGGGATGGCCATGGCCACGGCCCTCGCGTTCCTGCCGAACACCGCGGCCACGGCCGCCGAGGACGCCCCGGCCCCGGCCCCCGCAGCGGCCCCGGCCGACGCGACCTCCCTCAGCTACGTCGTCAACGTCAAGCCGGGACACGGCACTTCGGCGTACGTGAAGAAGGCCGTCGCCAAGGCCGGCGGCACGATCGTGACGTCGTACGACCAGATCGGCGTCATCGTCGTCCACTCCTCGAACCCGGACTTCGCCAAGAGCATCCGCACGGTGCGCGGCGTGGAGTCGGCCGGCGCCACCCGCACCGCGCCGCTGCCCGCGGCGTCGACGGGCGACCTGGGCGCGCCGAAGGTGCTGAGCGCGGCCGAGGTCGCGAAGGCTGAGGCGGCGGCCGGGCAGGACCCGCTGGAGTCCCTGCAGTGGGATCTGCCCGCCATCAAGGCGGACAAGGCGCACGAGAAGTCGCTGGGCAGCAAGGACGTCACGGTCGCCGTGATCGACACCGGCGTCGACGACACCCACCCGGACATCGCGCCCAACTTCGACCGCGGCGCGTCGGTCAACTGCGTGACGGGCAAGCCGGACACCTCCGACGGGGCCTGGCGGCCGGGCGCGTCGGAGAGCCCGCACGGCACGCACGTGGCGGGTGAGATCGCCGCCGCCAAGAACGGCGTCGGCATGACGGGTGTCGCGCCCGGCGTGAAGGTCTCCGGCATCAAGGTGTCCACCACGGCCGGCTTCTTCTACACGGAGGCCGTGGTCTGCGGCTTCGTGTGGGCGGCCGAGCACGGGGTCGACGTGACGAACAACAGCTATTACACCGACCCCTGGTACTTCAACTGCAAGAACGACCCGGACCAGAAGGCGCTCGTGGAGGCCGTCACGCGCGCCTCGCGGTACGCGGAGAAGAAGGGCGCGGTCAACGTCGCGGCGGCCGGCAACGAGAACTACGACCTCGCGTCCGACGAGATCGCCGACCCGTCGTCCCCGAACGACACCACGCCGGGCGAGCGGGTCGTCGACCCGTCCGAGTGCCTCGACATCCCGACCCAGCTGCCGGGTGTCGTCACGGTCGCCTCGACGGGCGCGAAGGGCATCAAGTCGTCCTTCTCCAACTACGGTCTGGGCGTGGCCGACATAGCCGCGCCGGGCGGCGACTCGACGGCGTACCAGAAGCCGGAGGCGCCGGCCACGAGCGGCCTCATCCTGGGCACGCTGCCGGGCGGCAAGTGGGGCTACATGGCCGGTACGTCGATGGCGTCCCCGCACGTCGCGGGCGTCGCCGCGCTCATCAAGTCGACGCACCCGTACGCCTCCCCGGCCCTGGTGAAGGCCCTGCTGTACGCGCAGGCCGACGCCACGCCGTGCACGGACCCGTACGACATCGACGCCGACGGCAAGATCGACGTGGTGTGCGAGGGCTCGAAGAACCGCAACGGCTTCTACGGCTGGGGCATCACGGACGCGCTGGACGCGGTGACCAAGTAGAACTGATGTGAAGACGATCCGGGCCGGGCGGGAACACCTGCCCGGCCCGCTTCGTGCCTGCGGCAGGATTGTTCTTCTGACTTGCCCGGCCCTGTGGAGGTGGTGAAGATCCTGGGGTGACCTTGACAGGATCTTCACCCGGAGTGGCCGAGGCGAAGGGGCGTGCCGGTGCGGGCCGGGCCGCCGCCGTCCTGGTGCTGGTGGCACTGGCCGCGCTGATCCCGCTGCTCGGCCCGTCCGTCGCGCTGGACGGGACCGGGGAGGCGGAAGCGCCCGGCGCCGGGGGCATAGCCCTGCTGCGTACGGTGCTGTTCGCGGCGCTGTGCATACCGGTCGGCGAGCTGTTCGTGAACCGGCTGGCGCGGTCCGTACCGGGCGCGGAGATCGGGCCTTCGGGCGTGCCCCCGAGTTGGTCGCCCTTCGCGGCCACCGCCGGTTTCGTCGCCGCTCTGGGGCTCGCCTCGGTCGTGGCCACGGGCAATCTCGTCCCTGACGGCCTGTCGGACATCGACGTCGGCGGGCTCTACGCCTCCCGGGACGGCAAGCTCGCCCTGCTGGAGGTCAACGCGTTCCTCGTGGCGGGGCTGTGCGCCATGTCGCGCCGGCCGGCCACGCAGGTGTGGCCGCTGGCCGCCGTGATCGTCGCCGAGGCCCTGCGCGCGCACCCCGCGCCCGAGCACGCCCCGCTGACCGGCTCCGCGCTGACGCTCGTCCACCTGACCTGCGCTGCGCTGTGGGCGGGCGGGCTGCTGCACGCCTTGCGCATCCTGCGGCTGTGGCACGGCCGGCAGGGCACGGAGGCGGGTGCGGCCCTGCTGGGCCTCTACGCGCGCGTGGCGGCCGTGCTGCTGGCCGCCATCACCGCGACGGGCGTGGGGAGTTCACTGCGCCGGATGCCGCCGGAGACGGTCCTGGAGCAGCTCACGGCGACGGCGTACGGGCGCGCCCTGCTCGCCAAGGTGCTCCTCGCGATCGCCGTGGCCGCGCTCGCCCTGTGGGCGCGGCGCCGCCTGCGCCGGGCGGCCGATCCGCTGACGGCCTGCGCGCCGGCCCGGGCGGAGGTCGTCGTCCTGGGCCTGGTGGTCGCGGTGTCCGGGCTGCTGACGGCGCTGCCGGTGCCCATCCGCTGGTGACACCGGCGGGGCTCAGACGGCCCGCATCTCGCCGTACGTCGCGGCCGGTGCCCTGCGCGCGTTGAGCGCCCCGAGCGTTCCCCCGGCCAGCAGGGCCTGCGCGGCGATGTACGTGAGCATGACCCAGAAGTCGGGGGCGGGCGGCTGCGGCCAGTCGGCGACGCCGGTCGCGATGAGCGTGTCGGAGAGCAGGAAGAGCGCGCCGCCGAGTCCGGTGAAGAGGCCGAGCCGGGTGGCGGCCCGGTACGCCATGGCCGTGAGCAGGAGGCTGTACCCGGCGACGGGCACGCGCAGGTCCGCGGGCAGATCCGGCCACAGCAGCGCGACGGTCGCGGCGAGGGCGGTGGCGTAGCCGAGGGCGAGCAGGCCCGCACGCGCGCGTGGGACCGCGTTCCGGCTGCCGTACGTCCCGAAGAGGACGAGGTAGCAGACGTGTCCCGCCGCGAAGCTGCCCATGCCGGCGAGGAAGGCCGGTTCGGCGTCGGACAACAGCAGGACATCTCCGCCCCAGCCGAACAGCAGGGCGGCGAGCAGCGGCCGGGGCGCCCGGCGCAGGGCGGCCCACAGGGCCAGGAGCGGCATCAGCAGGGGCTTGGCGACGACGTGCCCGGCGTCGAAACCGAGCGCGAGGCTGACGAGGTCGGCGGCGCCGGCGAGCCCGAAGGCGGCGAGGAGGAGGCGCGAGGGGGTCACGCCGGTGCGCTCTTCCCGACGTCTGTGCCATTCCCGACCCGCGTGCTCCCGGCGTCTGCGCCTTTGCCGACCCGCGTGCTCCCGGCGTCTGCGCCTTTGCCGACCCGCGTGCTCCCGGCGTCTGGGCCCTTCCCGACCCGCGTGCTCTGGCCGGCGTCTGGGCCCTTCCCGACCCGCGCGCTCTCGCCTGCGGCTGCGCTCTTCCCGACCCGCGCGCTCTCGCCTGCGGGCGCGCTCTTGTCCGCCTGCGTGCTCTCGCCGACGGACGTGCTCTCCCCCACCCGCGCGCTCTCGCCGACCGACGCGCCCTTCCCCACCCGCGCGCTCTCGCCGACCGGCGATGAGGCCGTGTCCTGAGTCTCGGCCGAGCCCGCAGCAGGGGCCTTAGCCGCGGCTGTCACTGTGGCCGGGTCCGTAACCGTAATCGTTGCCGTAGCTGTTGCCGTAGCTGTTGCCGTCGCCGTAGCTGCTGCCGTAGCCGGAGGCGCCGCCGTACCCGACCCGGCGGTCGGCGCCGGAGCCTGCGCCCGCGCAGGCCCCCACCCCGGCCCCCGGAACACCCGCCCCGCGCGCTCGCTCCAACTGCGCGCCGCCCTCAGGTCCTTGGCGATCGCCACGTACTCGTGTGTCGCCACCTTCAGCAGGTTGTACGTGTCGATGTTCTTGGTCAGTCCGTACCGGGGCCGCTCGGTCTCGGCGACGAACGAGCCGAACAGCCGGTCCCAGACGATGAGGATGCCGCCGAAGTTGCGGTCGAGGTAACCACCCTGGGAGGCGTGGTGGACCCGGTGGTGCGAGGGGGTGTTGAAGACGAACTCGAACCAGCGGGGCATCCTGTCGATCCGCTCCGTGTGGATCCAGAACTGGTAGACGAGGTTCGCGGAGGAGCAGAACGCGAGCGCGGCGGGGTGCACCCCGGCGGCGATGAGGGGCACGTAGAACGGCCACACGGTCAGGGACGTCCAGGGCTGGCGCAGCGCGGTGGTGAAGTTGAACTTCCGGCTGGAGTGGTGGACGACGTGGCAGGCCCACAGGATGCGGACGACGTGGTGGCCGCGGTGGGACCAGTAGTAGAAGAAGTCCTGCGCGAGCAGCATCAGCGGGACCGTCCACCACAGGACGGGAACGCGCAGGGGCGTGAGTTCGTAGAGGGCCGTGTAGACGGCGACGATCGGGATCTTCCACAGGAAGTCGAAGACGAGGCTGCCGAGCCCCATGCCGATGCTCGTCGCGGCGTCCTTCGCCTCGTAGCCCGCCGCCTCCTCGTCGGGGTGGAGGCGGTAGCTCACCATCTCGACCACGGTGAGCAGCACAAACGCGGGTATCGACCACAGCACGACATCGGGCAGGTTCGGCATGCCTGCACCGTAGGACCGCCGCCCGGCCCCCACCAGACGTTGTTACCCACAAGTATTACCGACGGTACGCGCTTGCTTCTTGGCGATCTCCACCAATACGGAGTGCCGGACATCGCTCGGACGTACGACTCGCGAACGGACAGACCGGACAACACGCCTGAGGGAGTGTCGGAAGAACGGGCCGGACGCACCTGGCGGACGGCGGTGTCAGTCCCGGCCCGTATCCTCAGGGACCATGCTGGAAGACCTGACGACCGCCGCCCTCTCTCCCACGTCGTGGCCGACCGCGTATCCCAAGGGGTACGCGGTCGTTGACGTGGAGACCACGGGCCTGGCCCGGGACGACCGCATCATCTCCGCGGCCGTGTACCGGCTGGACGCGCGCGGCGAGGTCGAGGACCACTGGTACACGATGGTCAACCCGGAGCGCGACCCGGGCCCGGTGTGGATCCACGGGCTGACGAGCGAGGCGCTGGAGGGCGCGCCCCTCTTCCAGGACATCGCCGAGGAGTTCACGGCCCGGCTGGCGGGGCGGGTGCTCGTCGCGCACAACGCCGTCTTCGACTGGCAGATGATCGCCCGGGAGTACGCGCGCGCGCAGCGCGAGGCGCCGGTGCGGCAGCGGCTGTGCACCATCGCGCTCTCCAAGGAGCTCGGGCTTCCGCTGCCCAACCACAAGCTGGAGTCCCTCGCCGCGCACTTCGGCGTGGTCCAGCGGCGGGCGCACCACGCGCTGGACGACGCGCGCGTGCTGGCGGAGGCGTTCCGGCCGAGCCTGAAGGCCGCGGCGGCGAGCGGCGTACGGCTGCCGCTCCACGAGTGCCGGCCGCTGACCGAGTGGTCGGACCGCCCCGCCTCGCCCCGCATCGGGCAGCAGGCAGGCTACGGCGGGTACCGGCCGGGCAGTTGGCGCCCCTCGCGGAAGCGGCCCGCCTGCCCCTACCCCAACCCGGGGCGCTATCAGCCGGGCGGGCGACTCAAGCAGGGCATGCGGGTCGCCTTCTCGGGTGACACATCGGTCGAGCGGGACCTGCTGGAGGACCGCGCCACCGAGGCCGGGCTGCACGTGGCGACGAGCCTGTCCCGGCTGACCAGCCTGCTCGTCACGAACGACCCGGACTCGGGCACGTCCAAGGTGGTCAAGGCCCGCCAGTTCGGCACGCCGGTCGTGGACGAGGCGGCGTTCGGGCAACTCCTCGCGGACGTGGAGCCGGCGTCGGAGGGGTGACCGGACGCCGAGGGGCGGCCGACCGTACGGACGGGTGATTGCCGGGCGACTCGCCCGGCGCCCGCTCGCCCCCACCGCGGGGACGGCTCACCCTGTGGCGCATGGCGACATGTGAGGTTTGCGGCAATCATTATGGAATGACCTTCGAGGTGCATGCGGCGGGCGCTGTACACGTGTTCGACTGCTTCGCCTGCGCGATCCACCGTATGGCCCCGATCTGCGAGCACTGCCGCGTGCAGATCCTCGGCCAGGGCGTCGAGGCCGACGGCCACTGGTACTGCGGCGCCCACTGCGCCCGCGCGGAGGGAAAGGTGGGAATTGTCGACAAGGTCTGAACCCGTACCCGCCTGAATGCACCCCACGACCGAGTTGTACGGTCGTGGGGTGTACCGCTTCCTGATGTCCCGGCAGTGGGTGATCCTCACGTTGATCGCCCTGCTTCTCATCCCCACGATGATCAGGCTGGGCATCTGGCAGATGCACCGCTACGAGGAGCGCACCGCCCGGAACCAGCTGGTCACCGACGCGCTGGCCGCCAAGCCGGTGCCGGTGGAGCAGCTGACCGCGCCCGGGCACACCGTGACCAGCGCCGAGCGGTACCGGACCGTGACCGCGAAGGGCCGGTTCGACACCGAGGACGAGGTCGTCGTCCGCCGCCGCACCAACTCCGACGACGAGGTCGGCTACCACGTCCTGACCCCGTTCGTCCTCGACGACGGCAAGGTGCTGCTGGTCAACCGGGGCTGGATCCCCTCGGACGGCCCGAGCCAGACCACGTTCCCCAAGGTCCCCGCACCGCCGCGCGGCGAGGTCACCGTCCAGGGACGGCTGATGCCGAGCGAGACGACCGCGGCGAGCGGTATCAAGGACCTCAAGGGCCTGCCGGACCGGCAGATCATGCTGATCAACAGCGAGCAGGAGGCACGCCGCCTCGACGCCCGGGTGCTCGGCGGCTACATCGCCCAGACGGCCCCTGAGCCCAAGGGCGACACGCCCGAGCTGCTGGGCGACCCCGGCAAGGAGGACGCGGCGCTGAACTACGCGTACGCGGTCCAGTGGTGGCTGTTCTCCGCCGCCGTCCCGGTCGGCTGGGTGATCCTGGCCCGCCGCGAGGCCCGGGAGCGGGCGCAGGCGGCGGCCGGGCAGAAGGACACCAGCGAGGCGGAACCGGCGGCGGTCTGACCACCGCGGCGCCAGCGGCTCGCCCGGCCCGTCGATGCGGGCCTCGACGTAGAGCGCGGATGGTCCAAGCCGTCGACGTTCATCCCGGCCTACGGCGCCTTGGAGAGCGGCAGCGAGCCCGGGGCCCTGACCGCCCGCGCGCAGACCACCGCGGCGTTGCCGAGCACGGGGGCGACCGGCGATGACGCATGGAGACGCCATCCGTCGCGCGGCACCGGTCCGGACCGCACCGGCCACGGCCGCGCCGAGCAGGAACTGTGCGAGGCGCTCCACGCAACTGGCCGGCCGGGTGCTTCCCGACCCCGACGCGTACCGCGCGGCGCGCGGCGAGTGGCCGCGGCGCGCACGCCGACGGCGGCTCGTGCCGACCGTGCTGATCACCGTCGTCTTCACGCCGGCCGTGCTGATCGGCCCATGGGTGCTCGACCAGGCCCTGCCGCCGGATGCGCCCGGGCACCGGTGCCCGGCCGCCGACGGCATGTCACTCCCGCGGCCCCTGCCCGGATTGCCGCCCCGACTTGCCGGGAACCCGCACTCCGTGCACCCCAGCATCGAGGACTACGCACTCATCGGCGACGAGCAGACCGCGGCCCTGGTCGGCACGGACGGATCCGTCGACTGGCTGTGCCTGCCCCGCTTCGACTCGGCCGCCTGCTTCGCCAAGCTGCTCGGTGACGAGGACAACGGCTACTGGCGCATCGCCCCGGTGGGGGCGGACCGGTGCACCCGGCGCGCCTACCGCCGCGACACCCTCGTCCTGGACACCGAGTGGGAGACCGGCCAGGGGGCGGTCCGCGTCACCGACCTGATGCCCCAGCGCGACCGCGCCCCCGATCTCGTACGCGTCGTCGAGGGCCTCGACGGCGAGGTGACGCTCCACAGCGTCCTCAAGCTGCGCTTCGACTACGGCTCGATCGTGCCGTGGGTGCGCCGGTCCGACGGCCACCGCGTCGCCGTCGCCGGTCCGGACTCGACATGGCTGCGCAGCGAGCCGAAGGTGCGCAGCTGGGGCGAGGACTTCGGCACGCACGCGGAGTTCACGGTCCGGAAGGGGGAGAAAGTCGCGTTCGTCCTGACCTGGCACCCCTCCCACGAGCCGCGCCCGCCGCTCGTCGACCCCTTCGAAGCCCTGCGCCACAGCGTCGAGGACTGGCGGGCCTGGGCGTCGCGCTGCCGCTACGACGGACCGTACCGGGACGCCGTCGTCCGCTCCCTGATCACCCTCAAGGCGCTCACCTACGCCCCGACCGGCGGTATCGTCGCCGCCGCCACGACCTCCCTGCCCGAGGAGCCGGGCGGGGTGCGCAACTGGGACTACCGCTACTGCTGGCTGCGCGACTCCACCCTCACGCTGGGCGCGCTGCTGGCGGCGGGCTACCAGGAGGAGGCCGAGGCCTGGCGCAACTGGCTGCTGCGCGCGGTCGCGGGCGACCCGGCGGACCTGCAGATCATGTACGGCCTGGCGGGCGAGCGGCGGCTGCCGGAGTTCGAGCTGCCGTGGCTGTCCGGCTTCGACGAGTCCACGCCCGTCCGCATCGGCAACGACGCCGTGAACCAGCTCCAGCTGGACGTCTACGGCGAGGTCATGGACTCCCTGTCGCTGGCCCGCGAGTCGGGCCTGTCCCCGCAGCCGGACGTGTGGGCGCTCCAGACGGCCCTGCTGGACTTCCTGCGCACGCACTGGCGGCAGCCGGACGAGGGACTGTGGGAGGTGCGCGGCGGCCGGCGCCAGTTCGTGCACTCCAAGGTGATGGTGTGGGTCGCTGCCGACCGTGCCGTGCGCACCCTGGAGCGCCATCCGGAGCTGGACGGCGACCTGGACGGCTGGCGCGCGTTGCGCGAGGAGGTGCACCGCGAGGTGTGCGAGAAGGGCTACGACCCGGAACGCAACACCTTCACGCAGTCCTACGGCTCGCGCGAACTGGACGCCGCGCTGCTGCTCATCCCGCGCGTGGGGTTCCTGCCGCCCGACGATCCGCGGGTGATCGGCACGATCGACGCGGTCCGCAAGGAGCTGGACCATGGCGGCTTGCTGCGCCGCTACAGCACCACCGACTCGGACGACGTCGACGTCGACGTCGACGGACTGCCCGGCAGCGAGGGCACCTTCGTGGTGTGCTCGTTCTGGCTGGCGGACGCCCTGCACATGACGGGCCGTACGAAGGAGGCCCGGGAGCTGTTCGAGCGGCTGGTGGGGCTCGCCAACGACGTCGGTCTGCTCTCCGAGGAGTTCGACCCGGTGACGGGCCGGCAGCTCGGCAACTTCCCGCAGGCGTTCAGCCACATCGGCCTGGTGAACACCGCCCTCGCCCTGTTCGGGCAGGACGGGGCAGGATAGGGACCATGGATCTTGGACTGAAGGACCGGGTGTACGTCGTCACGGGGGCCACGCGGGGCCTCGGCAACGCCTCCGCGCGTGAGCTCGTCGCGGACGGGGCGAAGGTGGTCGTCTCGGGGCGGGACGGCAAGAGCGTCGCCGACGCGGCGGCCGCGCTGGGCCCGAACGCGGTCGGGGTGGCCGTCGACAACGCCGATCCCGGGGCACCGGCCCGGCTGGTCGGGGCCGCGCGGGAGCACTTCGGCCGCCTCGACGGTGTCCTGGTCAGCGTGGGCGGGCCGCCCGCCGGGTTCGTCGCGGACAACACGGACGAGCAGTGGCAGGCGGCGTTCGAGTCGGTGTTCCTCGGTGCGGTGCGGCTGGCTCGCGCCGCGGCCGCCGAGTTGGAGGCCGGGGGTGTCATCGGGTTCGTGCTGTCCGGGTCGGTGTACGAGCCGATCCCGGGGCTGACGATCTCGAACGGGCTGCGGCCGGGGCTGGCCGGGTTCGCCAAGTCGCTCTCCGACGAGCTGGGGCCGCGGGGCGTTCGGGTGGTGGGTGTGCTGCCCGGGCGGATCGACACGGATCGCGTGCGCGAGCTGGATGCGTTGTCGGCGGATCCCGAGGCGACCAGGGCGGCTTCGGAGTCGCAGATTCCGTTGCGGCGGTACGGGGCGCCGGAGGAGTTCGGGCGCGTCGCGGCGTTCTTGTTGTCGCCGGCTGCTTCTTATCTGACGGGTGTGATGGTTCCCGTCGACGGAGGAGCACGGCACGGGTTCTGAGGGTGCCGGCTGAGGACGTTCAACTCACCCTTTCCGCATGGTGCCGGACGCCTCTCAGTCGTACCTCCGCCGGAAGCGACGCCAGGCCCGCCGACGTTCTGGCGTGGGTCAGGGCACCGGTCGTGAAGTCGTTCAACGCGGCCCCGGGATCCACCTGCGGCTCCAGTGCGAGGCGTACGTGGGCCTCGGGGGCGCTGCGGCGGCCGGTCAGGTGGGCGTGGGAGCGGTCGACGCCGTCGATGCGACCGGCCTCCTCGGTGAGGACGTTCTCCAGGGCCCGGCCGCGCACGAGCGCGCCCTCGCCGTCGCCGGTGTCGACGAGGACCTCGGCGAGGCGGCGCCGGCGCAGCACCGAGACGAGCCACCACAGGGCGAGCAGGAGGAGGACGGCGAGCACGGCGATGACGACGGGCCACCACCAGCCGTCGTCACGCCAGCGGGTGCGTTCGGCTTCGCTGAGCAGCACGTCGTGCCGGTCGTGGTGGATCCACCACGAGGGCGCCGGGGCGCCGAGGCCGACGGCCAGCACGGAGCCGCCCAGCACCAGCAGGACCAGGCCCACCAGCCCGAGGAACACGCGGTTGACGACCCTGAGCACCGTCCTCACCCCTTCCTGCCGGGCCGCCGGACGCGCACCGACAGCGAGGGCGGCCGGGACAGTCCCAGTCCGCTGACCGCGTCGGCGAGCACGGCGTCCAGTTCGGTTCGTACGTCGTCCAGGTCACGGAAGTGGGACAGGGCGCGGACGTCCGCCCGGCGCCGGCGCACCCGTACCCGCACCGACTGCACGCCGGCCACCTCCATCGCCCGGTCGCGCAGCGCGGTCGCGGCGGCGTCCCGGTCCAGTCCCGCGCGGACGTCGGCGTGCGTCCGGCGCATCGGGAGCACGTGCCGCAGGCCGGGTGTGGCGGCCAGGAACAGCAGCCAGAGCCCGAGGGCGGCGGCGACCCCGGCCCCGATGAGCACCCAGATGTCGTCCAGGGGCCGTTCGGCGAGCTGCCGGGCCAGCTCCCGGCGCCAGTGCATGCCGGGCCGGTCGGCGCGCACGGCGACGATGTCGTAGAGGAACAGCCCGGCCAGAGCCAGGAGCACCAGGGCGACGAGGGCCGCGGAGATGCGGCGCGCCGACCAGAAGCGGCCCGCGCGTCCGCCCTCGCCGTCGAGCACGGACGGCGGCCCGTCCGACGACGCCGACCGGTCGGGTGCGTTGGGGGCACCCGGCTTCTCCAGGACCGGCAGGCGCTGTGTGGTGCCCTCGGCCTCGGACGGTTCCCTGTCCTGGGGTTCGCTCATCGCGTCCTCCCCTGTACCGCGCCGGGCTCCGCGACCAGGTGCAGCCGCTCCACCTGGACGACGACCTCCGGCACCTGCATGCCCGCCAGGGCACTCACCCGCTCGGCGACCTGGCGACGCACCCGGCGGCAGCGGTCGCCGATGTCGCAGGGGTAGTCGAGTTCGACGTGGACGCGGACGTGGGCCACGTGGTGGTGGACGACGACCGAGGCGGACGGCCGGCCGGCGTCGGGCGGCAGCGTCCCGACGGCCTCGCGGGCCGCCTGGGAGGCGATCTTCGCGACGACCCGGTCGGCGATCCGGGTCGCGCCGCGCTCCCCCGGCGGGACGACCGCCAGAGGTCTGTCGAGTTCACCGGCCCCCGCGCTCACGGGCGTCACCGCCGCCGTTCGCCACGAGTGCGGAAGAAGTCGCCGAAGTCCATGTCCCCCTCCAGGAACCGGCCGACGACGAAGCCGACGGCGCCCAGCGCCGCCACCAGCAGAAAGGCACCGAATCCGCCGAAATATCCGGCGAAGGCCAGCGCCATGCCGGCGATCATGCCGACCACGGCCATGCTCATGCGCTCCTCAGCTCCTCAGCCGTTGTGTTGCCCGGTGCCCTGTATCTCACTGGATCCTGCGCTCCGGTTCCTCTTCCTCTTCGTCCGGCAGCTTCACGTCGCTCACCGCGATGTTGACCTCGACGACCTCCAGGCCGGTCATCCGCTCCACGGCGGTGATGACGTTCTCTCGTACCTCCCGGGCCACGTCGGCGATCGACACGCCGTATTCGACGACGATCTCCAGGTCGAGGGCGGCCTGCACCTCGCCGACCTCGGCCTTCACACCGCGGGTCACGCCCGACTTCTGGCCGCCGGGCACGCGGTCGCGCACTGCTCCGAACGTGCGCGACAGGCCGCTGCCCATGGCGTGCACGCCGTCCACGTCGCGTGCGGCGAGCCCGGCGATCTTCTCCACGACGCCGTCCGCGATGGTCGTCCGGCCCCGGGAGCCCGGGTCTCCCCCGCCGCGCTTGGTCAGCGGACTCCGGCGTGCCGCCGGCGTCTCGGTCTCCCCGCCCCGGTTCTCGGTCATGTCAGTCATCGCCGTACGTCCTTTTCGGTTGTCGTCCTGCGACCACCGTAAGCACGGTTACGTGGTTGCGCGCCTCTGATGCGGCAGGCTGGAGGAATGACGGCCGACCGGTGGACGCGGGCAGTGAGACATCAGCTGGGCTTCGGCAGGCTTCTGCCGCTGGGTGACGCGCGGGACGGCGCGTGGATCGCCGAGCAGGCGGCAAAGGCGCTGCTGCGGCGCGCGGCAAGGGACGCTCCGGGCGTGCGCGTCGACGCGCTGCGTATCGCGCTGGCCGATCCGGCGGAGGTCCTGGAGCCGGCCGTGCCCCCGCCGCCGAGCGCCCTGCCGCCCGGTCCGCTGCGGGTGACGGCCGAGTTCGCGGCCACGGCCTCGGAGCCGCTGCCGACGACGGCGTCCCTGCTGCGGGCGACCTTGGCGACCGCCGCGACGCAGCGGATCGGTCTGACGGTGCGGGAGGTGGATCTGCGCGTGACGGGGCTGCTGGACGAGGAGTCGGAACCCGGGCCCGCGGTACGTCTTCCCGAGCCGCCCCGGGCCGCGCCCATGGAGGAGGGCGACGAGGGCCGGGTGGCGGCGATCGCCCTCGGGGTGCCGGGCGTGCTCCATCTGACCGGCGCGATGGGCCATCCGGTGCATATCGAGGAACGCCCGGGCGGCGGCGCGCTGCCCCACCGCCACGTCCGGGTGGAACTGGCGGTGGGCGCGGACCACCGGGTCCGGGACGTGGCCCGCGCGGTCCGCACAGCGGTCAGGACGTCACTGTCGGACCACCCGACGGTGGCGGTACTGGTGAGCGCGATCGGCTGACCGCACACGCGGCCCGGGGTTCGTCAGTCGCCGACGCCCGCGAGGTCCCGCAGCCGTCGCGCCTGGGACTGGCGTTCCGCACTGCGCTGGGCCTCGTAGGTGCGGTCCTGTGCGCCGCGCAGCAGGGCCTTGGTCTCGATGACGGCGTCGCGGGGCGCGGCGAGGACGGCCGCCGTGAGGTCGCGGACCGCGTCGTCGAGCTGGCCGGCGGGCACGGCGAGGTTGGCCAGGCCGGTGCTGACGGCCTCCTCGGCCGTGACGAAGCGCCCGGTCACGCAGATCTCCAGCGCGCGGGCGTATCCGACGAGTCCGACCAGCGGATGCGTGCCCGTCAGGTCGGGCACGAGTCCGAGGCTGGTCTCGCGCATGGCGAACTGCACGTCGTCGGCGACGACGCGCAGGTCGCAGGCGAGGGCGAGCTGGAAGCCCGCCCCGATGGCATGCCCCTGGACAGCGGCGACGGAGACGATGTCGCTGCGCCGCCACCAGGTGAACGCCTCCTGGTATTCGGCGATGGTCGCGTCCAACTCGGCGTCACCGCCCCGTGCGAGGTCGATGAACGACGGTTCCCCGTCGAAGCCCTCGGGCGTGAACGCCTGCCGGTCGAGCCCGGCCGAGAAGGACTTGCCCTCGGCCCGCAGCACCACGACGCGGACGGAGCCCGGCAGTTGCCGCCCGGCCTCGGTCAGCGCCCGCCACAGAGCGGGGCTCTGCGCGTTGCGCTTGGCCGGGTTGGTCAGCGTCACCGTGGCGATCGCGTCGTCGACGGTGAGCCGTACGCCGTCCTTGTCGAGTACGGGAACGAGGTCCTTGTCGGGCGAAGCCATGGGACGCCTCCGATGTGTGCGGTCGTCTTCGGTGCCGTGCGACGGCTGTCCCGCCGTAGCACGCCACACTTAAGTGACTGCACAGTAACCACCCGGCCGATCAGCAGGCCGACCGGGTGGCCACCATCGAAGCCGTGGGGCCACCCGGGGTCAGGCCGTGGCCTTTTTGCCCCGCGTCGCCCCGCCACGCCCTCGTAGCGTGACGCCCGACTCACTGAGCATGCGGTGCACGAAGCCATACGAGCGGCCGGTCTCCTCGGCCAACGCCCGGATGCTCGCACCGGCGTCGTACTTCTTCTTCAGGTCTGCCGCGAGCTTGTCGCGCGCGGCGCCGGTCACCCGGCTGCCCTTCTTCAGAGTCTCGGCCACCCGTGCCTCCTCATGGGAAGTGCGCTCTGGTCTCCTCATGATCACCCCTCCGGGCCCTGATGGCCACCCATTCGGCAAGGTCCGTGAGACAAGGTTGTGACGACGGGAGCGCGCCCCCACATGCGGAATCCGGAATTCCGCAGAGTGGCGTCCGTACGGCCGAACGGATTGCCCCGGGAAATGCCAGGTCAGAAAGGCGGCGCGGCCGAGCCCGGAAGAATCGGGGGCTCGGCCGCGCAATCGATGTAGGACACACCTCGGTACGAGGAGATCTCACACAGATGATGGATCACCGCTAGGCCGAATGATCCATACGCCGTTGATCACGCATTCGATCAAGCGAGGGCGACGAGGTCCGCGTAGTCGGCGCCCCACAGGTCCTCGACGCCGTCCGGCAGCAGGATGATCCGCTCCGGCTGGAGCGCCTCGACGGCGCCCTCGTCGTGCGTGACGAGGACGACCGCGCCCTTGTAGGTGCGCAGCGCGCCGAGGATCTCCTCGCGGCTGGCCGGGTCAAGGTTGTTGGTCGGCTCGTCGAGGAGCAGCACGTTCGCCGAGGACACCACTAGGGTGGCGAGCGCCAGGCGGGTCTTCTCGCCGCCGGAGAGGACACCGGCGGGCTTGTCCACGTCGTCGCCGGAGAACAGGAACGAGCCGAGCACCTTGCGGACCTCGACGAGGTCCATGTCGGGCGCGGCGGAGCGCATGTTCTCCAGGACCGTGCGGTCGGGGTCGAGGGTCTCGTGCTCCTGGGCGTAGTACCCGAGCTTGAGGCCGTGGCCGGGGACGACCGCGCCCGTGTCGGGCTGCTCGACGCCGGCGAGCAGGCGCAGCAGGGTGGTCTTGCCCGCGCCGTTGAGGCCGAGGATGACCACCCGGGAGCCCTTGTCGATGGCCAGGTCGACGTCCGTGAAGATCTCCAGCGAGCCGTACGACTTCGACAGGCCCTCGGCCATCAGCGGGGTCTTGCCGCAGGGGGCGGGCTCGGGGAAGCGGAGCTTGGCGACCTTGTCGGACTGGCGTACCGCGTCCAGGCCGGCGAGCAGCTTGTCCGCGCGGCGGGCCATGTTCTGGGCGGCGACCGTCTTGGTGGCCTTGGCGCGCATCTTGTCGGCCTGCGAGTGCAGCGCGGCGGCCTTCTTCTCGGCGTTGGCGCGCTCGCGCTTGCGGCGCTTCTCGTCGGCCTCGCGCTGCTGCTGGTAGAGCTTCCAGCCCATGTTGTAGATGTCGATCTGGGCGCGGTTGGCGTCCAGGTAGAACACCTTGTTGACGACCGTCTCGACCAGGTCGACGTCGTGGGAGATCACGATGAAGCCGCCGCGGTAGGTCTTCAGGTAGTCGCGCAGCCAGATGACCGAGTCGGCGTCGAGGTGGTTGGTCGGCTCGTCGAGCAGCAGCGTGTCCGCGTCGGAGAACAGGATGCGGGCCAGCTCGATCCGGCGGCGCTGACCGCCGGAGAGGGTGTGCAGGGGCTGGCCGAGCACCCGGTCGGGCAGGTTGAGCGCGGCGGCGATGGTGGCGGCCTCGGCCTCGGCGGAGTAGCCGCCCTTGGTGAGGAACTCCGTCTCCTGGCGCTCGTACTGCTTGAGCGCCTTCTCGCGGGTGGCGCCCTTGCCGTTGGCGATGCGCTGTTCGTTGTCGCGCATCTTGCGGATCAGTACGTCCAGGCCGCGGGCGGAGAGGATGCGGTCGCGGGCGAGCACGTCGAGGTCGCCGGTGCGCGGGTCCTGCGGGAGGTAGCCGACCTCGCCGGAGCGGGTGATGGTGCCGCCGGCGGGCATGCCCTGGCCGGCGAGGCACTTGGTGAGGGTGGTCTTGCCCGCGCCGTTGCGGCCGACCAAGCCGATGCGGTCGCCCTTGGCGACCCGGAAGGTGGCGTTTTCGATGAGGACGCGGGCACCGGCGCGCAGCTCGATACCGGAGGCGGAGATCACGGACAGACTCCAGGGCGGATACGGGGGCGGGATGGGCGGCTGAGGACGTTCCCGCCGTCTAATGCGCGAGGAGAATGGCCATGGGGACAGTCTAACGGGGCCGTGCAACCACTTTTTCTGCGTTCGGGTGTTCGAGGTCCGCCGCCCGGCCGGAGGGCCGTTGTCAGTGGCCGGTGGAAAACTGAGCAGCAGGCCGGATTCCGGCTTCCGGGCAGCGAGACACGAGGAAGTGATCGCCATGGCAGGCACCTCCGGCGGGCGTCCCAGCATCTACCCGACGCTGCTGTACGCGGACGCCAAGGCGGCGATCCGGCAGCTCACGGAGGCCTTCGGCTTCACGGAGCTGTCGGTGTTCGAGGGCGAGGACGGCTCGGTGCTGCATGCCGAGCTGGTGCAGGGCAACGGCGCGGTGATGGTCGGCAGCAAGGGCCGCGGCGGTGTGTTCGACGCGGCCATGAAGGACGCGGGCACGACCGGGGTGTACGTGGTGGTGGACGACGTGGACGCGCACCACCGCCGCGCCGTCGACCACGGCGCGGAGATCCTCATGCCCCCGACGGACCAGGACTACGGCTCTCGGGACTACATGGCCCAGGACCTCGAGGGCAATGTGTGGAGTTTCGGCACGTACGCGCCCGAGATAGCGGGCTGACGCCCCCCGGGGAGCGGGCGTCGGCCCTAGCTGCCGCCCGTGTGCACCTGGAAGGCGGCCCGGCGTACGGCCTTGGCGAGGGCCGGGTCGGGGTGTGCGGCGGCGAGCGCGACCAGGACCTGCACGGTGCGCGGGTGGCCTACGGCCCGCACCTCGTCCAGGAGCATCGGGATGGTCGGCTGCACCGCGGACTCCAGGTGGCGGACGAGCAGCGGGGCCTCACCGTGGTCGGCGACGGCGGCGGCGGTGTCCACCCACAGCCAGGTCGCCTCCTCCCGGGTGAGGACCTCGTGGGCGTCCTCGGGGTCGACGCCGTCGTGCTCGGCCAGCCACAGCAGCGCGTACGGCCTGAGCGTCGGCTCCTCCAGCACGGCGCGGACGTCCGGCTCGGCGGGGGCGCCGACCACGCGCAGCGCCTCGAAGGCGAGGCCGCGCAGCAGGGCGTCCTCGCCGCGGGCGGCGCCGAGGAGTTCGGTGACGGCGCTGCCGACGGTCCGGGCGGCGAGCCAGGCGCGGTACTCGGCGCGGGCCGCGTTCGGGCGGAGCTGGGCGCAGCCGCGGAGCATGTCCTCGGCGGCCTGCTCGATGTTCCCGGCGGGGCTCTGCGCGGCGACGCAGATCTGCTCCAGCTTGACCCAGACGGCCCAGCTGCCGAGCGGGGTGAGCGTGGCCTGGCCGTCGCCGTAGGTGAGGGCGCCGACGGAGGCGAGGGCGCGCAGGGCCCAGTCGAGGAGGGGGGCGAGCGGGGCGTCGGTGGGCTCGGGTTCGGCCGCCGGCTCGGGCTGGGGGCCGTAGGGGATCTCGCAGCGGGCGGTGCGCAGCTCGGTGACGCGCTGCTCCAGGAGGTCGAGGAGCTGCTCGACGGGGACGGGGCCGGCGGACAGCTGGAGGAAGGAGAGCACCTGCGGCATGGCCGAGACGACCTCGGCGACGGCGGCGGGCTCGTGGTCCTCGGGTTCCGGACAGGCGAGCGACCAGGCGTCGAAGAGGGCGACCCAGCCGCGCAGCACGGCGCTGTCGTCGCGGTCCCAGGCGCGCAGCCGCCAGCCGGGGCGGGCGCTGTCGCCGTGCACCTCGACGAGGCCTGCGAGGCGGGCGGTGTCCCAGTCGGCTCTGACCTGAGCCGGGGTCAGGCCCAGGTCGGTAGCGGCACGTTCGGCGGTCGCGTCGGAGAGGGTGGCCTTGCCGTCGGCGGTGGCGCTGTCCCCGCCGGGGCCGAGCGCGGCGTCGGCCCAGCGGGCGACGCGGGCCGCGTCGGCGAGACCTGAGCGTGCCATTCCGGCCAGCTCGGCCGGTGCCGGTGTGCCCTCCGGGGGGCGCGGTGCGGGGCGGCGCGAGCGCCGCTGGTTCATCGCTCTGGGGGCGGCGGCCAGGGGTCGCGGGCGGACGAGTCGGAGCCTGGAGTCGCGCGGGATACGGGACGTCACGGGGGCAGTCTTCCGGTTGACGGTCCGAAAACCCAAACGGAATGTCACCGCGGGCGACGGGGATGGCCAACGCACCGGTTCCCGGGAGTGGTCGAGGGCAGGGAACAGGCCAGTGGTACGACGCTAAACGGAATCATCACGACCGGTCGGTAGGGAGCGGGACGGGACGTGGTTGCGACGGGGCGAAGGGGGCGTGAACGGGGGGTGCGTGATCACATGAGGGGGGTCAGGAAGCGGCGGAGTGCCTCTTCGTAGGCCTGCGGGTCGGCGTTCCACATCGCTCCGTGGGGGGCGTTGCGGACGGTGTGCAGGGCGACGAAGTCGGGGCGGGCGTCGGCGAGGCGGCGGGAGAGCTGCCAGGGGGCGACCGTGTCGTCCGGGCCGTGGAAGACGAGGGTGGGGACGCTGAGGCCGTCGTGCGGGGCGGTCCTCGCGACGCGGTCGCCGTACAGGCCGGTGCGGCCCTGGGCGGCGCGGACCGCGAGCGGCAGCAGGACGCCCGGGGTGTGGCGGGCCGCGGCGAGGGCGCGCAGGGTGGTCTCCCAGTGGAGCACCGGGGAGTCGAGGACGAGTCCGGAGACGCGGTCGCGCAGCCCCGAGCGCTCGGCGGCGCGCAGGGCCATGGTGGCGCCGGTGGACCAGCCGTGCAGGACGACCTGCCGGGCTCCGTAGCGCACGGCGTAGCGGATCGCCGCGTCGAGGTCGCGCCACTCGGTCTCGCCGAGGTGGTTCAGGCCGTCGGGCGGGCGGGGTGCGCCGAGGTCGCCGCGGTAGGCGAGGGCGAGCACCGGGAAGCGGCTGCGGTGCAGGAACCCCATGACGTTCATGGCGAGTTCCCGGGTGGTGCCCAGGCCGTGCACGGCGATCACCCAGGTGTCCCGGGCGCCCGGCACGAACCACGCGGGCAGCGCGCCGAGTTCGCCGGGGACGTCGACGTCGGCGTGTTCGAGGCCGAGGGCGGCCTTCGGGTCGCCGACGTACAGGTTCGGGGTGAGCCAGGCCTTGTCGCCGGGTTTCAGGGTGCCGTGCGTGACGCTCTCCAGGCGGCGTACGACGGTGTCGGCGGTGTGCGGGGCGTCGGCCAGGACCGGGCCGACGACCGCGTGGGAGCCGTTCCCGGACAGGCCGTAGCGGCCGGGGCGCAGGGCGGCCAGGTCCCGGGTGAGGCTGATCTGCCCGGCGGCGGTGCCGTGCACGGTGAGCCGGGGTTCGGTGGGCAGGGGCCTGCCGGGAGGCGCCTTGAGCGCGGCGTCGCTGGCGAACCGGCCGGCGGCCACCGCGGCGGCACCGGCCCCGATCACGGCGGTGACGGCAGCGGCCGTCGCTTTGACAGTGCGCACGGATCCAGTGTCCTGGCGGACCCGGCCACCGACCAGTGGGGGATCGCGGTGGGGTGATGTTCCCGGGTGGGGCGGCGGAGGCCGGTGATGCGGGTTCCGTGGGAGCGCGGGTTCGCCGGTCAGCCTCGCTGGCCGTAGCCGCGCAGGCGCTCCTGCACCTCCGCCAGCTGTTCCCGGGACAGCAGGCTCGGGGACAGGCCCGGCGCCGACGTGGCGGTCAGCCACAGGCGGCACATCCATTCCAGCTGGGCCGTGCGGTCGTAGGCCTGGTCGAGGGTGGCGCCGTACGTCATGGTGCCGTGGTTCTGGAGGAGGCAGCCGGAGCGGCCGGCGAGGGCGCGGAGCATGTTCTCGGCCAACTCGTCGGTGCCGTACGTGGCATACGGGGCAACCCGGACGGGCCCGCCGAGCGCGGCGGCCATGTAGTGGATCAGCGGGAGCTCGCTCACGAGCGTCGAGACGGCCGTCGCGTGCACGGCGTGGGTGTGGACGACGGCACGGGCGTCGGTCGTGCGGTAGACGGCGAGGTGCATGGGCAGTTCGCTGGTCGGGACGAGCGTGCCGAGGACCTGCCGGCCGTCGAGGTCGACTCCGGTCACGTCGCCGGGCGTCAGGCGGTCGTAGGGGACGCCCGACGGTGTGACCAGGACGGTGTCCTCGACCCGTACCGAGACATTGCCCGATGTGCCGACGACCAGCCCCTCGGAGACCGTCCGGCGGGCCGTCGCGACGAGGTCCTCCCAGGCGCGCGCCTCCTCAGGGCGGACACTCCTCCGCCGCGACTCCCCCTCATCCTGTCCGCCGCCCCGGACATCCCGTCCGCCCCGCTCGTCACCTCGCTGCTCAGCCATGCGGCGATCCTGCCAGCCGGTTTCTCAACTCGCCGCCGGGCCGGGGCACTTTACGGCCGGAAGCCGACCATCCGTAAGGGCGCAGACCACCACAAAACCCCTCGGGATCTCTCTTGGCCGGGGATCTTCGGGCATTCAACGATCTTCCAGTACGCTCTGGGGGATTTTCCGTGCACGTCGCCATTCCGGGGGGAAACATGGCCCGTGACCACACACCGACCCGCCGCCGCGGCCGATGGCTCGCGGTGTACGTGGCGGCACTCGCTCTGGGAGGGACCGCACTCGCCGAGGCGCCGGCCTCGGCGGCGAGCCGCCCGAAGGGACACGACGTCTCGTCCCACCAGAAGAACGTCGACTGGCAGAGCGCGAAGAGGAAGGGCGCCAGGTTCGTCTACGTCAAGGCGACCGAGTCCACCACCTACCGCAACCCCTACTTCGGCCAGCAGTACAACGGCTCGCGACAGGCGGGCCTCGTGCGCGGCGCGTACCACTTCGCGCTGCCGAACAGGTCGTCGGGCCAGGCGCAGGCGGCGCACTTCGTGGGCAACGGCGGCAGCTGGAGCGCGGACGGCTGGACACTGCCGCCCGCGCTCGACATCGAATACAACCCGTACGACAAGAAGCGGAAGTGCTACGGCCTGAGCAAGGCGGGGATGGTCGGCTGGATCAAGTCGTTCAGCGACGAGGTCAAGCGGCTCACCGGCCGCCGCCCGGTGATCTACACCACCACCCACTGGTGGAACATGTGCACGGGCGGCAGCCGCGCCTTCGCCGCGGACCACCCGCTGTGGATCGCCCGCTACGACGCGGCGAGCCCGGGCACGCTGCCGGCCGGCTGGTCGTCCTGGACCATCTGGCAGCACGACAACGGCAGCGGCACCCTTCCGGGCGACCAGAACGTGTTCAATGGGTCACTCGATCGGCTGAAGAGGTTCGCCAGAGGCGCCTAGTTCCGGGGGGCGCGGGGAGCCTGACAGCAGGGCGGCACGGCAACCCTCTGGCGCGGACACCCCCGCGCCCCTCCCAGTTCATCTTCCGTTCACTCGGGTTACCTACGTTCGTCCAGCCAATGACCTCGAACGATTGCCTGGGTAAATGGAAAGCTTCTCGCTGATCCTCGCGATTGTGGTGGTGACCGCACTCGCGTTCGATTTCACGAACGGTTTCCACGACACCGCGAACGCGATGGCCACGACCATTTCCACGGGCGCCATGAGACCGAAGGTCGCGGTGGCCATGTCCGCGGTCCTGAACCTGGTCGGCGCCTTCCTCTCCGTGGAAGTCGCGAACACGATCTCCAAGGGCCTCGTCGACGAGGCCGGCATCCGTCCCGAGGTCATCTTCGCCGCCCTGGTGGGCGCGATCCTCTGGAACCTGCTGACCTGGCTGGTCGGTCTGCCGTCCAGTTCCTCGCACGCCCTCATGGGCGGCCTGATCGGCGCCACGATCGCCTCGGCGGGCGTCGGCGCGGTGCACGGTGACGTGCTGGTCACCAAGGTGCTGATCCCGGCGATCGCCGCCCCGCTGGTCGCGGGCATCGCGGCGATGCTCGCCACGCGGCTGACGTACTCCCTCGGCAGGAAGGCCGACGGCAAGGCGTCCGAGAAGGGCTACCGGGCCGGCCAGATCGCCTCCGCGGGCCTGGTCTCCCTGGCGCACGGCACGAACGACGCGCAGAAGACGATGGGCGTCATCACGCTCGCCCTGGTCGCCGGCGGCGCCGTCGCGCCCGACTCCGACCCGCCCATGTGGGTCATCCTCTCCGCGGGCATCGCGATCGCGCTCGGCACGTACCTCGGCGGCTGGCGCATCATCCGCACCATGGGCAAGGGCCTGACCGACCTCCGGCCGCAGCAGGGCTTCGCCGCCCAGACCAGCGCGGCGACGGTCATCCTGGCCTCCTCCCACCTCGGCTTCTCCCTCTCCACCACCCACTCGGTGTCCGGCTCCGTCATGGGCGCGGGACTCGGCCGCAAGGGCGGTGTCGTCCGCTGGTCGACGGCGACGCGGATGTTCGTCGCCTGGGGCCTGACGCTGCCGGCGGCGGCCCTGGTGGCTGCCCTCGCCGAGTACGTGACCGGCTTCGGCGACTGGGGCACCGCCGTGGTGGCCGTCTTCCTCGTCGCCTCCAGCGCGGCGATCTGGAAGATCTCCCGGCGCGAGGTCGTCGACCACACCAACGTCTGCGACACCGACGAGGAGCCGGCCGGCGTGGTGACCACGGCGATGGCCGCGGTGACACCGCCGCCCGCCGGCACGGCGACGACGGACCCGGTGCCTCCGTTCCCGGCCCAGGCCAGTACCGAGCGGACGCCCTCCACGACCACCACGGTCTGACCCGCCCACCGGCAACAAGGAAGAGTTTTCTGAGATGAAGATCGACTGGGCGGCCCTCGGCTCCGTCTTCGGCGTCAGCCTCGTGGTCACCGTGGCCCTGGTGGGCCTGTTCACCCTCGGCATCACCGGCCTGTCCCGCCGCGAGCGGGCGGCGGCGGAGGGCGGCACCGCGGGCCTCGCGGTCACCGGCGCGTACGCGTGCTTCGCGGCGTGCGCGGCGGCTGTCGGATACGGGATCTATCTGATCGTGGCCTGACGGCCCGACCACGCCTTCATGTCGCCCGGGCGGCATGGGACTTCGGTCCTGTGCCGCCCGGGCGTCGTGCGCGCGGGGGCCGGTGTGGGGTTCTCCACACTCTCCCCGCGCTGGTCAACAGCAAGTTGACGACGGTTCGCGGCCGTGGTGGACTTCCGGGGCCAGTACGGCGGCAGGAGAGGAAGCCGGTGTGAGTCCGGCGCGGTCCCGCCACTGTCACCGGGGTAGCCATCCCCGGGAGCCAGGAACTCTCGCCGCCGGTCTCGTCGAACCAGGGCGTGGACACCCTGAGTGAGGACATATCGCCATGCGCGGCTGCCGATCGAGGTTCAGCACCCCACCGCTGTCTGCCCCGTTGGCCGGCTGAGCCCATGGGTGCCGGTCGCGTCTTCGCGTACGGCGCCGCCGCCGGCCTGATCGGTGACCTGCTGCTCGGCGATCCCCGCCGGGGGCATCCGGTCGCCGCGTTCGGGCGGGCCGCGGGTGCCGTGGAGCGGGTGCTGTGGCGGGACCACCGCGGGTGGGGCGCGCTGCACGCCGGCGTGTGCGCGGGAGGCGCCGTCGCGCTGGGGGCCCTGGCCGCGCGTGCCGTACGTGCTTCTTCCGCCGCCTCCGTCGTGCTGACCGGTGCCGCCACCTGGGCCGTCGTCGGGGGGACTTCGCTCGCCCGGGAGGCCGAGGCCATCGGGCGTGCCCTGGAGGCGGGGGACGTCGAGGCGGCCCGGGCGCGGCTGCCGCATCTGTGCGGGCGGGATCCGCAGGCCCTCGACGCCGACGGGATCGCCCGGGCCGTGGTCGAGTCCGTCGCCGAGAACACCTCCGACGCGGTCGTGGGGGCGCTGGTGTGGGGTGCCGTCGGCGGGGTGCCGGGGCTGCTCGGGTTCCGGGCCGTCAACACCCTGGACGCCATGGTCGGGCACAAGTCGGCCCGCTACCGCCGCTTCGGGTGGGCCTCCGCCCGGCTGGACGATGTCGCGGGGTGGCCGGGGGCGCGGCTGACCGCCGTCCTCGCGGCGCTGGCCGGGCCGGATCCGCGCGGGGCCGTGCGCGCCTGGCGGGCCGACGCGGCGAAGCATCCGAGCCCCAACGCCGGGCCCGTGGAGGCCTCGTTCGCGGGGGCGCTCGGGGTGCGGCTGGGCGGGACGCTGTCGTACGGCGGGCGGGTGGAGCACCGGCCCGTGCTGAACACGGAGGGGCGTGCCGTCGTCCGGCGCGACGTCGAACGGGCCGTGCGGCTTTCGCGACGGGTCACCTGGCTGGCGCTCGGGGTGTGCGCCGGTGCGCGGTTGCTGAAGAGGGGGAAGTGAGCATGAGCGGTGGGCTTCTCGTCGCAGGGACCACCTCCGACGCGGGCAAGAGCGTCGTGACGGCCGGGATCTGCCGGTGGCTGGTGCGCCAGGGCGTCAAGGTCGCGCCCTTCAAGGCGCAGAACATGTCCCTCAACTCATTCGTGACGCGGGAGGGCGCCGAGATCGGGCGGGCGCAGGCCATGCAGGCACAGGCCTGCCGGGTCGAGCCGACCGCGCTGATGAATCCCGTGCTGCTCAAGCCCGGTGGCGAGCAGAGCAGTCAGGTCGTGCTGCTGGGCAAGCCGGTCGGGGAGCTGAGTGCGCGCGGGTATCACGGCGGGCGGCAGCAGAAGTTGCTCGGGACGGTGCTGGAGTGTCTGGAGCAGTTGCGGGGCACGTATGACGCGGTGATCTGTGAGGGGGCCGGTTCTCCCGCCGAGATCAATCTGCGGCGGACCGACATCGTGAACATGGGCATCGCCCGCAACGCGGGGCTGCCCGTGCTCGTCGTCGGCGACATCGACCGGGGCGGTGTCTTCGCCTCCTTCTTCGGGACCGTGGCGCTGCTGTCGCCCGAGGACCAGGCGTGCGTCGCCGGGTTCCTCGTCAACAAGTTCCGTGGGGACGTCTCCCTGTTGGAGCCGGGGCTCGACATGCTGCACGGGCTCACGGGGCGGCGGACGTACGGCGTGCTGCCGTTCCGGCACGGGCTGGGGATCGACGAGGAGGACGGGCTGCGCGTCTCCCTGCGGGGAGCCGTGCGGGAGTCCGTCGTCGCGCCGCCCCTCGGTGAGGACGTGCTGCGCGTCGCCGTGTGTGCCGTGCCGCTGATGTCCAACTTCACGGACGTGGACGCGCTGGCCGCCGAACCGGGGGTCGTGGTGCGGTTCGTGGACCGGCCCGAGGAGCTGGCCGACGCCGACCTCGTCGTCGTGCCCGGGACCCGGGGCACAGTGCGCGCGCTGGAGTGGCTGCGGGAGCGGGGGCTCGCCGACGCCCTCGTCCGCAGGGCCGCCGAGCAGCGGCCCGTGCTCGGCGTCTGCGGCGGTTTCCAGATCCTCGGCGAGCACATCGAGGACGACGTCGAGAGCCGCCGGGGACATGTCGACGGGCTCGGCGTCCTGCCCGTGCGGGTGCGGTTCGCCCGCGAGAAGACCCTCACCCGGCCGGTGGGCGAGGCCCTCGGGGAGCACGTCGAGGGTTACGAGATCCACCACGGCGTCGCCCAAGTCGCCGGCGGGGAGCCCTTCTTGGACGGCTGCCGGGTCGGCGAGACCTGGGGGACGCACTGGCACGGCTCGCTGGAGTCGGACGGCTTCCGGCGGGCCTTCCTGCGCGAGGTGGCCGCCGCCGCGGGCCGCCGCTTCGTGCCGGCCCCGGACACCTCGTTCGCCGCGCTGCGCGAGGAGCAGCTCGACCGGCTCGGCGACCTGATCGAACAGCACGCGGACACGGACGCGCTGTGGCGGCTCATCGAGTCCGGCGCTCCGCAAGGACTGCCCTTCATTCCACCGGGAGCACCCGCATGAGCACAGTGTTGTTGTTGTCGACCGCCGACACGGACCTGCTGGCGGCCCGGGCCGCCACCGGTGCCTCGTACCGGATCGGCAATCCGACCCGCGTGGACGTCCGCGAGGAGCTGCCGGCGCTGCTGGACGGCGCCGACCTCGCCGTCGTGCGGCTGCTCGGCGGCAAGCGGGCCTGGGAGGACGGGCTCGCCGCGCTGAAGGCCTCCGGCATCCCCACCGTGCTGCTGGGCGGCGAGGCCGTGCCGGACGCGGAGCTGATGGCCGAGTCGTCCGTGCCGGCCGGTGTCGTCGCGGAGGCGCTGAAGTACCTCGTGGAGGGCGGGCCGGAGAACCTCACCGAGCTGGCCCGGTTCCTGTCCGACACCGTGCTGCTCACCGGCGAGGGCTTCGCCGCGCCGCGGAAGATGCCCGAGTACGGCGTCCACGGCGAGCGGGCGCAGAGCGAGGGCCGCCCGACCGTCGGCGTGCTCTTCTACCGGGCCCACGAACTGAGCGGCAACACCGCCTTCGTGGACACCCTGTGCGACGCGATCGAGGCCCAGGGCGCCAACGCGCTGCCCGTGTACTGCGGTTCGCTGCGCGGGGCCGACGAGGGGCTGTACGAGATCCTCGGGCGGGCGGACGCCCTGGTCGCCACCGTCCTGGCCGCCGGCGGCACGCACGCCTCGCAGGCCTCGGCGGGCGGCGACGAGGAGGCCTGGGACATCGGCGCCCTCGCCGAGATGAACGTCCCCGTGCTCCAGGGCCTGTGCCTGACGTCCTCGCGGCAGGCCTGGGAGGAGTCGGACGCCGCCCTCTCCCCCATGGACGCCGCGATGCAGGTGGCCATCCCGGAGTTCGACGGGCGGCTGATCACCGTGCCGTTCTCCTTCAAGGAGCAGGGCCCGGACGACGTGCCCGTGTACGTGGCCGACCCGGAGCGGGCCGCGCGGGTCGCCGGCATCGCCGTACGGCACGCCCGGCTGAAGCACAAGGAGAACGGCGAGAAGAAGCTCGCGCTGGTCTTCACCGCGTACCCGACCAAGCACTCGCGGGTCGGCAACGCGGTCGGGCTCGACACCCCGGCCTCGGCGGTGCGGGTGCTGGACGCGCTCCGGGACGCCGGGTACGTCGTCGAGGGCCATCCGGACGAGGGTGACGAGCTGATCCACCGGCTCATCAACGCCGGCGGGCACGACGTGGAGTGGCTGACGGAGGAGCAGCTGGCCGCCGCGCCCGCGCGGGTGCCGCTGGCGGACTACCGGGCCTGGTTCGACAAGCTCGACCCGGAGCTGCGCGACGCCATGACCGAGGCGTGGGGCGAGCCGCCGGGCAGCCTGTATGTCGACGGGGACGACATCGTGCTGGCGTCCCTGCAGTTCGGGAACGTCGTGGTGATGATCCAGCCGCCGCGTGGCTTCGGCGAGAACCCGATCGCGATCTACCACGACCCGGACATGCCGCCGTCGCACCACTACATGGCGGCGTACAGGTGGTTGGAGAACTCGTTCGGCGCCGACGCCATCGTGCACATGGGCAAGCACGGCACCATGGAGTGGCTGCCGGGCAAGGGCCTCGGGCTCAGCGGCGGTTGCGCCCCGGACGCGGTCCTCGGCGACCTGCCGCTGATCTACCCGTTCATCGTCAACGACCCGGGCGAGGGCACCCAGGCCAAGCGCCGCGGCCACGCCACCGTCGTCGACCACCTCGTGCCGCCGATGGCCCGCGCCGACACCTACGGCGACCTGGCGAAGCTGGAGCAGCTCCTCGACGAGTACGCGCTCGTCTCCGACCTGGACCCGGCGAAGGCCCCGGCCGTGCGCGCGCAGATCTGGACGCTGGTGAAGGCGGCCGAGCTCCACCACGACCTGCACGTCGACGAGCAGCCGGACGACGAGGCGTTCGACGAGTTCGTCATGCACATCGACGGCTATCTGTGCGAGATCAAGGACGTGCAGATCCGCGACGGCCTGCACATCCTGGGCGGCGGGCCGGTCGGTGAGCCGCGCGTCAACCTGGTGCTGGCCGTGCTGCGCGCCTCGCAGGTGTGGGGCGGGCAGGCCAACGCGCTGCCCGGGCTGCGGGCGTCGCTGGCGGAGCACTTCGGGCTGGTGGAGAAGGAGCTGCTGGCCGAGCCGGGGGCTCCGCTGAAGGTGCCCGTCGAGCTGACGGATCTGGTCGACGGCCCGTCCCGCAGCGCCGCCGACGCGATCGACCTGCTGGAGCAGCTGTGCCGGCGGATCGCGGAGGGCATGGAGGAACGCGGCTGGGCGGCCGCCGAGAGCGCGCCGCTGGTCCTTGAGGTGCTCGGCACCGAACTGCCCGAGGCCGTCGCCGTGCTGGAGTTCGCCTGCACCGAGGTCGTGCCCCGGCTGGCGAAGACCACCGACGAGATCGGGCACATCCTGCGCGCCCTGGACGGCGGTTACGTCCCCGCCGGTCCCTCCGGGTCGCCGACCCGCGGCCTGGTCAACGTCCTGCCGACGGGCCGCAACTTCTACTCCGTCGACCCCAAGGCGATCCCGTCCCGGCTGAGCTGGGAGGTCGGGCAGTCGCTCGCGGACTCGCTGGTGCAGCGGTATCTGCAGGACACCGGCGAGTACCCGAAGTCCGTCGGGCTGACCGTGTGGGGCACCTCCGCCATGCGCACCCAGGGCGACGACATCGCCGAGATCCTGGCACTGCTGGGCTGCCGCCCGGTGTGGGACGACGCCTCGCGGCGGGTGACCGGGTTCGAGGTGATCCCCCTGGCGGAGCTGGGCCGGCCGCGCATCGACGTGACGGTCCGCATCTCGGGCTTCTTCCGGGACGCGTTCCCGCACGTGGTGGGGCTGATCGACGACGCCGTGCGCGCGGTGGCCGAGCTGGACGAGCCGACGGAGTCCAACTACGTCCGGGCCCACGCCGACGAGGACACCGCCGAGCACGGCGACCGGCGCCGCGCGACCGCCCGTATCTTCGGCTCCAAGCCGGGGGCGTACGGGGCCGGTCTGCTGCCGCTGATCGACGCCCGCAACTGGCGCTCCGACGCGGACCTCGCCGAGGTGTACGCGGTGTGGGGCGGTTACGCCTACGGGCGGGGGCTCGACGGGCGGGCGGCGCGCGGGGACATGGAGACGGCGTTCCGGCGGATCGCGGTCGCCGCGAAGAACGTCGACACGCGCGAGCACGATTTGGTCGACGCCGACGACTACTTCCAGTACCACGGCGGCATGGTCGCCATGGTCCGCCACCTCACCGGCGCGAGCCCCGAGGCGTACGTCGGCGACTCGGCCACCCCGGATCAGGTGAAGACCCGCACGCTGGGCGAGGAGACGCACCGCGTGTTCCGCGCCCGGGTGGTCAACCCGCGGTGGATGGCGGCCATGCGGCGGCACGGCTACAAGGGTGCCTTCGAGATGGCGGCGACCGTGGACTACCTGTTCGGGTACGACGCCACGGCCGGGGTCGTGGACGACTGGATGTACGAGAAGCTCAGCGCCGAGTACGTCTTCGACCCGGAGAACCGGGACTTCATGAAGAAGTCCAACCCGTGGGCGTTGAGGGGCATCACCGAGCGGCTGCTGGAGGCCGCCGACCGCGGGCTGTGGGCGGAGCCGGACGCCGAGACGCTGGAACGGCTGCGCGCCACCTACCTGGAGCTCGAAGGCGACTTGGAGGGCGACGACAAGTGACCACCCCCTTTCCGTTCACGGCCGTCGTCGGCCAGGACGACCTGCGGCTCGCGCTGCTGCTGAACGCCGTGTCGCCGGCGGTCGGCGGTGTGCTGGTGCGTGGTGAGAAGGGCACCGCCAAGTCGACGGCGGTGCGGGCCCTCTCGGCGCTCATGCCCGCGCTGGACGTCGTCTCCGGCTGCCGGTTCTCCTGCGACCCCGGCTCCCCCGACCCGGCCTGCCCGGACGGGCCGCACGAGCCGGGGGCGTTCGAGACGCGGGCCGCGCGCATGGTCGAGCTGCCCGTCGGGGCCTCCGAGGACCGGCTCGTGGGCGCGCTGGACATCGAGCGGGCCCTGGCGGAGGGCGTGAAGGCCTTCGAGCCCGGCCTGCTCGCGGACGCGCACCGCGGGATCCTCTACGTCGACGAGGTCAACCTCCTCCACGACCACCTGGTCGATCTCCTGCTGGACGCGGCCGCGATGGGGGCGTCGTATGTGGAGCGCGAGGGTGTCTCCGTCCGGCACGCCGCCCGCTTCCTGCTCGTCGGCACGATGAACCCCGAAGAGGGCGAGCTGCGGCCGCAGTTGCTCGACCGGTTCGGGCTGACCGTGGAGGTCGCGGCCTCGCGGGAGCCGGACCAGCGGGTGGAGGTCGTGAAGCGGCGGCTGGCCTACGACGCCGATCCGGCCGGGTTCGCGTCCCGGTGGGCGGACGAGGAGGCCGCCGTACGGGCGCGGATCGTGGCGGCGCGGGAGTTGCTGCCGACCGTGCGGCTGGGCGACGGGGCGCTGCGGCAGATCGCGGCGACCTGCGCGGCCTTCGAGGTGGACGGCATGCGCGCCGACATCGTGATGGCCCGGACCGCGACCGCGCTGGCGGCCTGGGCCGGGCGTACGGACGTGCTCGCGGAGGACGTCCGGCAGGCGGCGCTGCTGGCGCTGCCGCACCGGCGGCGGCGCAACCCCTTCGACGCGCCGGGGCTGGACGAGGACAAGCTCGACGAGACGCTGGAGGAGTTCGGCGGTTCGGAGGACGACGACCCGGACCCGGGGCCGGACGGGGGCGGCGGGGGCGGCGGGCAGCCGGACCCCGGCGAGGGTCCCGAGGGCGGTGACACCGGGGCCCGGCCCGAGGCCGGGGAGGACGGGCAGCCGCAGCCGTCGGGAGGTGGCGAGCAGTCGGCCGTACGGGCTTCCGAGCCGTTCAAGGCGAAGGTGCTGAGCGTGCCCGGGATCGGCGAGGGGGCCGCCGGGCGGCGTTCGCGGGCGCGGACCGAGCACGGGCGGACCACCGGGGCGCGGCGGCCCCGGGGCGCGCTCACCAAGCTGCACCTGGCGGCGACCGTGCAGGCCGCGGCGCCGCACCAGCGGGCGCGCGGGCGGTCCGGGCCGGGCCTGGTCGTGCGCCGGGACGATCTGCGGCAGGCCACCCGGGAGGGGCGCGAGGGCAATCTCGTGCTGTTCGTCGTGGACGCCTCCGGTTCGATGGCGGCCCGGCAGCGGATGAGCGCCGTGAAGGGCGCCGTGCTGTCGCTGCTGCTGGACGCCTACCAGCGGCGGGACAAGGTGGGGCTCGTGACCTTCCGGGGCTCGGGCGCGGACGTCGCGCTGCCGCCGACCTCGTCGGTGGACGCGGCGGCGGCCCGGCTGGAGTCGCTGCCGACCGGCGGGCGGACGCCGCTCGCGGCCGGGCTGCTGCGCGCGCACGACGTGCTGCGCGTGGAGCGGCTGCGGGATCCGGCGCGGCGGCCGCTGGTGGTGGTGGTGACGGACGGGCGGGCCACCGGTGGCCCGGAGCCGGTCGCCCTGGCCGGGCGGGCGGCGCGGCTGTTCGCGGCCGACGGTGTCGCCTCCGTCGTCGTGGACTGCGAGTCCGGGCCGGTGCGGCTGGGGCTCGCCGGGCAGCTCGCGGGTGAGCTGGGCGGCACGGCCGTGACGCTGGACGAGCTGCGGGCCGACAGCATCGCCGGACTGGTGAAGGACGTACAGAGGAGGGCCGCGTAATGCCGCAGGGACAGCCGAGTGTGGTTCCCGACGACGGCCTGACCACCCGCCAGCGGCGGAACCGGCCGCTGGTCGTGGTGCACACGGGCGTGGGCAAGGGCAAGTCCACCGCCGCCTTCGGCCTCGCGCTGCGGGCCTGGAACCAGGGGTGGCCGATCGGGGTGTTCCAGTTCGTCAAGTCGGCGAAGTGGAAGGTCGGCGAGGAGCGGGCGCTGCGGGTGCTCGGGGACTCCGGCGAGGGCGGGTCCGTCGCCTGGCACAAGATGGGCGAGGGCTGGTCCTGGGTGCAGCGGGACGCCCAGATGGACAACGAGGAGAAGGCCCGGGAGGGCTGGGAGCAGGTCAAGCGGGACCTGGCGAACGAGACGTACCGGCTGTACGTGCTCGACGAGTTCGCCTACCCGATGCACTGGGGGTGGGTCGACACCGACGAGGTCGTCGACGTCCTGCGGAACCGGCCCGGCACCCAGCACGTGGTGATCACGGGGCGCAACGCTCCGGAGAAGCTCGTGGACTTCGCCGACCTCGTGACCGACATGTCCAAGGTGAAGCATCCGATGGACGTGGGCCAGAAGGGCCAGAGAGGCATCGAGTGGTGACTGCGGTACCCCGGCTGGTCATCGCCGCGCCCTCCTCGGGCAGCGGCAAGACCACCGTCGCCACGGGGCTGATGGCCGCGCTCGCCGCGCGGGGGCTCGCCGTGTCCCCGCACAAGGTCGGGCCGGACTACATCGACCCCGGGTATCACGCGCTCGCGACCGGGCGGGTGGGGCGGAACCTGGACGCGTATCTGTGCGGGCCGGAGCTGGTCGGGCCGTTGTTCCTGCACGGGGCGCGGGGGTGTGACATCGCCGTCGTCGAGGGCGTGATGGGGCTGTACGACGGGGCGGCGGGGGAAGGGGAGCTGGCCTCCACCGCTCATGTCGCGAAGTTGTTGCGGGCGCCGGTGGTGCTGGTCGTCGACGCGTCGTCGCAGTCGCGGTCGGTGGCGGCGCTGGTGCACGGGTTCGCGTCCTGGGATCCGGAGGTGCGGGTCGGGGGCGTGATCCTGAACAAGGTCGGGTCGGACCGGCACGAGGAGTTGCTGCGGGAGGCGCTGGATTCGGCCGGAGTTCCTGTTCTGGGCGTGCTGCGGCGGGTGGCTCGGGTGGAGACGCCGTCGCGGCATCTGGGGCTGGTTCCCGTTGCCGAGCGGCAGGCCGCTGCGGTGGAGGCCGTGGCGGCGATGGGGGCGCAGGTTGCCGCCGGGTGTGATCTGGAGGCGTTGGTCGCGCTGGCGCGGAGTGCGGGTGCGTTGTCGTGTGCGGCTTGGGATGTGGCTGAGGCCGTTGCCTCGCCCCCGCCGCCCCTACCCTTCCCGTCCTCCAGGGGCTCCGCCCCTTCGACCCCGCCAGGGGGCTCCGCCCCCTGGACCCCCGATCGGCCTGAACGGCCTCGTCCTCAAACGCCGGACAGGCTGGTCGTTGCCGTCGCCGGTGGTGAAGCCTTCACCTTCTCCTACGCCGAGCACGCCGAGCTGCTCGCCGCCGCCGGTGCCGAGGTGCTGCCCTTCGATCCGCTGCGGGACGAGGAACTGCCCGAAGGGACCCGCGGGCTGGTGATCGGGGGCGGGTTCCCCGAGGTGTACGCCGCCGAGCTGTCCGGCAACGAGCCGTTGCGGAAGGCCGTCGCCGAGCTGGCGCACCGTGGTGCTCCCGTGGCCGCCGAGTGTGCCGGGCTGCTGTATCTGTGCCGGGAGCTGGACGGGCTGCCGATGTGCGGGGTGCTGGACGCCGGGGCGCGGATGAGCGAGCGGCTCACGCTGGGGTATCGGGACGCCGTGGCGGTCGGGGACAGTGTGCTCGCGGCGGCGGGGACGCGGATGCGGGGGCACGAGTTCCACCGGACCGTCGTGGAGCCCGGGTCGGGGGCGGAGCCCGCCTGGGGCGTCCGCACCCCCCGGCCGCGGGTCGAAGGTTTCGTACAGCGCGGTGTGCACGCGAGTTATCTGCACACGCACTGGGCGTCCGAGCCCGGTGTCGCCCGTCGGTTCGTGGAGAGGTGCCGGACGTCATGAGCAGCAGGCTGGTCGGAGTCGGGGTCGGGCCCGGGGATCCGGAGCTGGTGACCGTCAAGGGCGTGAACGCCCTGCGGGAGGCCGATGTCGTCGTCGTGCCCGTGATGGACACGGGCGAGCGCGGGCGGGCCGAGGCGACCGTGTCGCACTACGTGCCCGAGGAGAAGGTCGTCCGGGTCGTGTTCGCGCTGAACGAGCGGAGCGACCGGGCGCGGCGCGAGTCCGCCTGGGACGCGGCGGGCGCGCGGGTCGCCGAACTGCTGCGCGAGCACGCCGCGGTGGCCTTCGCGACCATCGGCGATCCCAACGTGTACTCCACCTTCACCTATCTCGCGCAGACCATCGCCGGGCTCGTGCCGGGGACCGTCGTGGAGACCGTGCCGGGGATCACCGCGATGCAGGACCTCGCCGCGCGGTCGGGTGCCGTGCTGACCGAGGGGACCGAGCCGCTCACGCTCGTGCCCGTCACCGCGGGGGCGACCGTGCTCAAGGAGGCCCTCGCCGGGCCCGGGACCGTCGTCGCCTACAAGTTCGGCCGGCAGGCGCAGGAAGTCGCCGAGGCGCTGCGGGAGACCGGGCGGATCGGCGACGCGGTGTGGGGGTCGGCGCTGGGGCTGACGGAGGAGTCGATCCGCCCGGCCGCCGACCTCGACGGCGCTCCCCTGCCCTACCTGTCGACGCTCATCGCGCCCGCCCGGCGCGACGGCGGCCGGGGCGGAAAGCTCTGACCCGACCCGCCCGTTCATCACCGTCAAATCCCTGTACGAGAGGACCTAACCCCATGGCCGACGCCCCCGCCGGCAAAGTGACCTTCGTCGGTGCCGGCCCCGGCGCCGCCGACCTGCTGACGTTCCGCGCCGCGCGCGCCATCGCCGAGGCCGACGTCGTGATCTGGGCGGCCAGCCTGGTCCAGGCCGAGGTCCTGGAGCACGCGCGTGCGGACGCGGAGATCCTCGACTCGGCGGCCATGTCCCTGGAGGACGTCGTCGCCGTGTACGAGCGGGCCCACGGCGAGGGTCTGAAGGTCGCCCGTATCCACTCCGGTGACCCGGCCCTGTGGGGCGGTACGCAGGAGCAGCTCGACCGGTGTGCCGGGATCGGCATCGCCACCGAGGTCGTGCCCGGTGTGTCGTCCTTCTCCGCCGTGGCGGCGCTGGCGCAGCGCGAGTTGACCATCCCGGAGGTCGCGCAGTCCGTGGTGCTGACCCGGCTGGGCGGCGGCAAGACGCCCATGCCGCCCGGGGAGGAGGTGCGCGAGTTCGCCAAGCACGGCACCACCATGGCGGTGTTCCTGTCGGCCGCCCGCAGCGGGCAGCTGGTGCGGGAGCTGCTGGAGGGCGGGTATCCGACGACGACCCCGGTCGTGGTCGCGTACCAGGCGACCTGGCCGGAGGAGCTGGTCGTGAAGTGCACGATCGGCACGCTGGAGGAGACGGTCAAGGAGCACAAGCTCTGGAAGCACACCCTGTTCCTGGTCGGCCCGGCCCTCGACGCCCACGGCACGCGTTCGCACCTGTACCACCCGGGGCACTTCCACGGCTACCGCAAGGCCGACCCTCAGGCCCGCCGGGCGCTGCGCGAGCGGGGGGCGAGTACGTGATCACGGTGATCGGCACGGGGACGGGGGCGGCGCCTTCCGGTGACGTCCTCGCTGGTGCCGAGCTGGTCGTGGGCGGGCGGCGGCATCTGGACGCCGCCCGGCTGCCGGACGGCGCCGAGCGGGTCGTGCTCGGGCCGCTCGCGCCTGCCCTCGACACCATCGGGGAGTACGTCGCGAAGGACCGGCCGGTGGTGGTGCTGGCCTCCGGGGACCCTGGGTTCTTCGGGATCGTCCGGGTGCTGGCCGAGCGGTTCGGGCCGGAGCTGCTGGACGTGCGGCCGGGGGTGTCGTCCGTGGCCGCCGCCTTCGCGCGGGTCGGGCTGCCGTGGGACGACGCCGTGGTGGTGAGCGCCCATGGGCGTCGGCTGCGGACGGCCGTCAACGTGTGCCGGGCGCGGGCCAAGACGGCCGTGCTGACCGGGCCGGGTGCCGGTCCGGCCGAGCTGGGTGCGGCCCTGGCGGGCTGGGACCGGGTGCTGGTTGTCGCCTCCGGGCTCGGCTCGGCGGACGAGCGCGTGGAGCGGGTGACGCCCGCCGAGGCCGCCGCCCGGGACTGGGGCACGGCGGTGAACGTGGTGCTGTGCCTGGACGAGGCGCGGGCGCTCGGCCCCCTGCGGACGGTCGCGGGGCCCGGGGAGCGGCCCGCCGGCTGGGCCCTGGACGAGGCGGAGTTCGCGCACCGGGACTCGATGATCACCAAGTTCGAGGTGCGGGCGCTGGCCCTGGCCCGGCTGGGTCCCCGGCTGGGCGACCTGGTGTGGGACGTGGGCGCGGGGTCCGGCTCGGTGGCCGTGGAGTGCGCCCGGCTCGGGGCGGCGGTCGTCGCCGTGGAGAAGGCGCCCGACGGGGTGGAGCGCATCCGCGCCAACGCCGCCGCGCACGGCGTGGACGTGCGCGTGGTGCACGGCGCCGCGCCGGCCGCGCTGGAGGAGCTCGCCGACGACCCGGACGCCGTGTTCGTCGGGGGCGGCGGGCGGGAGCTGCCCGCGATCGTCGCCGCGTGCGCCCGGCGGGCCCGGCGCGCGGTGGTCGTCGCGATGGCCGCGCTCGACCGGGTGCCGGCCGCGCGCCAGGCGCTGACGAGCGCCGGGTTCTCCTGCGACGGGGTGCTGTTGCAGTCGTCCCGGCTCGCGCCGCTGCCGGGTGAGGTGTCCCGGCTGGCGGCGACCAATCCGGTTTTCCTGTTGTGGGGCGTCCGTGAGCCCCTGGATCGTGAGGGAGTTGCCCAGTGATCGGCCTCATTTCCGCCACCGCGGCGGGGGCGGCGGCGCGGGACCGGCTGGCCGCGGCGTGGCCGGACCGCACCCGCGTGTACGAAGGACCCGTGGGGGACGCCGTCCGGCGGGCGTTCGCGGAGTGCGAGCAGCTCGTGTGCTTCCTGGCGACCGGCGCGGTCGTACGGATCGTCGCCCCGCTGCTGGCGGACAAGGCGAGCGACCCGGGTGTGGTCTGCGTCGACGAGGGCGGGCGCTTCGCCGTGTCGCTGGCCGGCGGGCACGGAGGCGGCGCCAACGAACTGGCCCGCGAGGTCGGTGAGGTGCTGGGCGCCGAGCCCGTCGTGACCACGGCCACGGACGCCGTGGACCTGCCCGGGCTGGACACGCTCGGCCTCCCCGTGGAGGGCGATGTCGCCGGGGTGTCGCGGGCACTGCTCGACGGCGAGGCGGTGGCGTTGCGGGCCGAGGTGGCCTGGCCGCTGCCGCCGCTCCCGGTCACGGCGGAGGGGGCGTACACGATCCGGCTGACCGACCGGCTCGTCGAGGCGGCCGAGCGGGAAGTGGTGCTGCGGCCCCCGTCCCTCGTCGTCGGGGTGGGCGCCTCCTCGGGCGTGCCCGCCGAAGAGGTGCTGGGGCTGGTCGAGACGGCGTTGCGGGAGGCGGGGCTGTCGGCCCGCAGCCTCGCCGAGCTCACCACCGTCGACGCCAAGGCCGGGGAGCCCGGCATCGTCGAGGCCGCGCGGCGGCTCGGGGTGCCGCTGGTGACGTACCCCGCCAGGGAACTGTCCGGGGTCGAGGTGCCCAACCCGTCCGACGCGCCCCTCGCCGCCGTCGGCACGCCCTCCGTCGCGGAGGCCTCGGCGCTCCTGCGCGGCGGCGAACTCCTCGTGCCCAAGCGGAAGTCGGAGCGCGCCGACGGCACCCCGGCGATGGCGACCTGTGCCGTCGTACGGCGGCCCGGGCGCGGGCGCCTGGCGGTGGTCGGGCTCGGGCCCGGCGCCCGGGACCTGCTGACGCCGCGTGCCAAGGCCGAACTCCGGCGCGCTGCCGTGCTCGTGGGTCTCGACCAGTACGTCGACCAGATCCGGGACCTGCTGCGGCCCGGCACGCGGATCCTGGAGTCGGGGCTCGGGGCCGAGGAGGAGCGGGCGCGCACGGCCGTCGAGGAGGCCCGCAAGGGGCAGGCCGTCGCGCTGATCGGCAGCGGGGACGCGGGCGTGTACGCCATGGCCTCCCCCGCGCTCGCCGAGGCCTCCGACGACATCGACGTGGTCGGTGTGCCCGGGGTGACGGCGGCCCTCGCGGCGGCCGCGATCCTCGGTGCGCCGCTCGGCCACGACCACGTGTCGATCAGCCTCTCCGACCTCCACACCCCCTGGGAGGTCATCGAGCGGCGCGTGCGGGCGGCGGCCGAGGCGGACCTCGTGGTCACCTTCTACAACCCCCGTTCACGCGGCCGCGACTGGCAGCTCCCGAAGGCCCTGGCGATCCTCGCCGAGCACCGGAAGCCGCAGACACCGGTCGGTGTCGTACGGAACGCCTCACGGCCGGACGAGTCCAGCCGGCTCACGACCCTGGGCGCCCTCGACCCGGCGACGGTCGACATGATGACGGTGGTGACCGTGGGCAACACCGCGACCCGGGAGATCGCCGGGCGCATGGTGACGCCGCGCGGCTACCGCTGGCAGACAGCGCAGGAGGGCGCCGAGTGAACCGCGTCGTGCATCCCATCGAGGTGGAGTCCTACCGGCGGCTGCGCGCCCGGCTGGACACCTCGCACTTCCCGCCGCTGACCCGGGCGGTCGTGGAGCGGGTCATCCACTCCGCGGCCGACCTCGACTACGCCACCGACCTCGTCATGGCCGAGGCCGACCTGGAGAAGGCGCACGCCGCGCTGCACGCCGGGGCGCCCGTCGTCGTGGACGTGGAGATGGTCGGGGCCGGCATCACCCGGCGCGAGACCGTCTGCCGCCTGAAGGACGCCGAGTCCGGACCGGGGCTGACCCGGTCCGCGCACGCGATCCGGCTCGCCTACGAGCAGGTCGGCCCGGGTGCCCTCTGGGTGATCGGCAACGCGCCGACCGCGCTGGAGGAGCTGCTGACCCTGGACGCCGACCCCGCGCTCGTCATCGGACTGCCCGTCGGTTTCGTCGGCGCGGTCGAGTCCAAGGCCGCGCTGCGCGAGAGCGGGCTGCCGGCCGTGAGCAACGTGTCCGAGAAGGGCGGGTCGGCGGTCGCCGCGGCCGCGCTCAACGCCCTGCTGTATCACCCCACTTCCGCCGAGGAGAAACTGTGACCACCCCGCCCGCCCTGCTCATCGCCGGCCACGGCACCCGGGACGACGCCGGAGCCGAGGCGTTCCGCGACTTCGTACGGGAGCTGGGGGCCCGGCACCCCGGACTGCCCGTCGCGGGCGGCTTCATCGAGCTGTCCCCGCCGCCGCTGGGCGAGGCCGTGACCGAGCTGGTGGAGCAGGGCGTACGGAGGTTCGCCGCCGTACCGCTGATGCTGGTGTCGGCCGGGCACGCCAAGGGCGACATCCCGGCGGCGCTGGCGCGTGAGAAGGAACGGCACCCGGGCATCTCGTACACGTACGGGCGTCCGCTCGGCCCGCATCCGGCGCTGCTGAGCGTGCTGGAGCGGCGGCTGGACGAGGCGCTGGGCGCCGGCTCCGGACGTACGCCCGGGGACCGCTCCGACGTGACGGTGCTGCTGGTGGGGCGCGGGTCGACGGACCCGGACGCCAACGCCGAGGTGCACAAGGCGGCGCGGCTGCTGTGGGAGGGGCGCGGGTACGCGGGGGTCGAGACGGCGTTCGTGTCGCTGGCGGCGCCGGACGTGCCGAGCGGGCTCGACCGGTGCGTGCGGCTGGGCGCGCGCACGATCGTGGTGCTCCCCTACTTCCTGTTCACCGGCATCCTGCCGGACCGGGTGCGGCAGCAGACGGAGGGCTGGGCGGCGGCGCACCCGGAGGTCGAGGTGCGCTCGGCCGACGTCATCGGTCCGGAGCCGGAGCTGCTGGACCTGGTGTGGGAGCGGTACGAGGAGGCCCTCAAGGGCGATCTGCGGATGAACTGCGACTCGTGCGTGTACCGCATCGCGCTGCCGGGCTTCGAGGACAAGGTGGGGATGCCGCAGCAGCCGCACTTCCACCCGGACGACGACGGGCATCACCACCACGGGCACGGCCACGGCCACGGCCACCACCACGGTGCGCACTCGCATGCCCACTGAGGACGGGCCCGATCTGCGGCACCACGGGGACGCGGAGGTCCGGGACGACGGCGGCTCGCTCGTCGACCTGGCGGTGAACGTCCGCGCGGACACACCTCCGGCGTGGCTGCGGGAGCACATCGCCGGGTCGCTGGGCGGGCTCGCGGCCTACCCGGACGGGCGGGCCGCCCGCGCGGCGGTGGCGGGCCGGCACGGCCTGCCGGTGGAGCGGGTGCTGCTGACGGCGGGCGCGGCGGAGGCGTTCGTGCTGCTGGCGCGGGCGCTGAAGGTGCGGCGGCCGGTCGTGGTGCATCCGCAGTTCACGGAGCCGGAGGCGGCGCTGCGGGACGCGGGGCACACGGTCGACCGGGTGCTGCTGCGCGAGGAGGACGGCTTCCGGCTGGACCCGGCGGCCGTCCCCGAGGACGCGGACCTGGTGGTGGTCGGCAACCCGACGAACCCGACATCGGTGCTGCACCCGGCGGACGCGATCGCCTCCCTCGCCCGGCCCGGGCGGGTGCTGGTGGTGGACGAGGCGTTCATGGACGCCGTCCCGGGCGAGCGGGAGGCCCTGGCGGGCCGGGTCGACGTGCCCGGTCTCGTGGTGCTGCGCAGCCTGACCAAGACGTGGGGTCTTGCCGGGCTGCGGATCGGGTACGTGCTGGCGGCGCCGGAGACCGTCGAGGAGCTGGAGCGGGCGCAGCCGCTGTGGCCGGTGTCCACGCCGGCGCTGGCCGCGGCCGAGGCGTGCGTGGGGCCGCGGGCGCTGGCGGAGGCGGCCCACGCCTCCCACCGGATCGCGGCGGACCGGGCCCATCTCCTGGCGGGCCTGGCCCGGTTCGCCCCGGCCGGGCTGCGGGTGGCCGGGCCCGCGCAGGGCCCGTTCGTCCTGGTCCGCCTGCCGCACGCGTCCGCCGTACGGCGGCGCCTGCGCGACCTCGGCTATGCCGTGCGCCGCGGCGACACGTTCCCCGGTCTGGGCGAGGAGTGGCTGCGGCTGGCGGTGCGGGACCGGGGGACGAGTGACGGCTTCCTCCGGGCGCTGGAGCGTGCGCTGGAGCGCTGACGGCTCATCTGCGGGCGGCCCCGGCCGTGACGGTCTCGGCCGGGGCGCCGTCCTGGGGGCGGAGGAACAGCAGGACGCTCGTGACGGCGATCCACAGGCCGCCGGCCATGAAGGCGAAGAACCCGGCCCAGGGGACGAAGACCAGCACCCCGATCACGACAGCGGCCCAGGCCAGCCAGCGGGGCAGGGGGCTGACCGCGGCGCGGACGGTGGCCAGGCCGGCGCCCAGCAGCATCACGCCCAGGCCGGCGACGAAGGGGATGAAGAAGTCCTCGTTGAGGGTGTTGAGGGCCTGGAGCGCCGGGCCGGACGCCGTCGGCTCGTCGGCGAGGTCCACCAGGGCCAGGGTGAGCGCGGAGCCGGTCAGGAAGCCGAGGGCGAGCAGCAGCCCGCCGCCCAGGACCACCCGGTGCAGCCAGCCGCCGCCGGCCGGGACGTCCCGGACGACATGGGCCAGGTGCGCGGCGAAGAAGACGAAGAAGACCGCCGCCAGCACCAGCAGGTACAGGCTCACGCCGGTCCGGACCTCGTGGTCCGCGTAGAACGCCCTGACCTCGGAGCCGGTGGCGTCGTAGCCGGGTGTGTCGCCGAGGAGCAGGAAGCCGACGAGGGTCAGGACGACGGCCACCAGTCCGGCCAGGGGTGCGATGCGCATGGGGACCTCCCGCCCGGCAGAGTCCGCCCCCCTTCCGCGTTCCACGCTTCCAGAGGTCTCCGTGCCCTGCCATCCGGGGACCTGGGGCCCGGAGGTCAGCTCCGGCGGCGTGCCGGGACGACGTTCCCCGCGGTTACCCGACCACGCGCCCGTTCAGCACCACCCGGCGCGGCGACGCCAGGACGCGTACGTCGGTGCGCGGGTCCTCGTCGTAGACGACCAGGTCGGCCGGGGCGCCCTCGTCCAGGCCGGGCCGGCCGAGCCAGGTGCGGGCGCGCCAGGTGCCCGCCGCCAGGGCCTCGACGGGCGGGATGCCGGCGGTGACCAGTTCGGCGACCTCGGCCGCCGCCAGGCCGTGGGCGAGGCCGCCGCCGGCGTCGGTGCCGACGAAGACGGGGATCCCGGCGTCGTAGGCGTTGCGGACGGTGTCGTAGCGGCGTTCGTGGAGCCGCCGCATATGGGCCGACCAGCGCGGGAACCTGCTCTCGCCGCCGTCGGCGAGCCGCGGGAAGGTCGCGATGTTGACCAGGGTCGGGACGATGGCGACGCCCCGCTCGGCGAACAGCGGGATCAGGTCCTCGGTCAGGCCCGTGGCGTGTTCGATGCAGTCGATGCCCGCCTCGACGAGGTCCTGGAGGGAGTCCTCGGCGAAGCAGTGCGCGGTGACCCGGGCGCCCAGCCGGTGCGCCTCGGCGATCGCCGCTTCCACCGCCCCGCGGGGCCAGCAGGCCGACAGGTCGCCGAGGTCGCGGTCGATCCAGTCGCCGACCAGCTTCACCCAGCCGTCGCCGCGCCGGGCCTCCTGGGCGACGTAGGCGACCAGGTCCTCGGGCTCGATCTCCCAGGCGTAGTTGCGGATGTAGCGGCGGGTGCGGGCGATGTGCCGGCCGGCGCGGATGATCTTCGGCAGGTCGTCGCGGTCGTCGACCCAGCGGGTGTCGGAGGGCGAGCCCGCGTCGCGGATCAGCAGCGTGCCCGCGTCCCGGTCGGTCAGCGCCTGCTTCTCGGCGACGTCCTGCGGGACCGCGCCGTGCCGGTCGAGCCCCACGTGGCAGTGCGCGTCGACGAGGCCGGGCAGGGCCCAGCCCTCGACGGTGCGGATGTCGCGGGCGCCGGCGGGACGGTCGTAGGAGACGCGGCCGTCGACCACCCACAGTTCGTCCCGGACGTCCTCGGGCCCGACGAGCACCCGTCCCCTCACGTGCAGCACCGCGTGATCGCTCATGTCACGCACCTTAGTGAGCCGACAGGCGCGGCCTGAAGGGGCCCGGTGTCCGCGGGCTCCGCCGCGCAGGGGGGCGATGACCGCCGGTTACCCTCGATGCCGTCGAACCTGTGAGTGAAGAGAGCATTGCCGTGACGCATCCGTTTCTGGACCTGGCCCCGCTCGGCGCGGACCGCTTCGCCGCGATCGAGGACCGTGTGGCGCGGCTGCTGAGCACCGAGCAGGACGTCGTGATCATGCAGGGCGAGGCGCTGCTGCCGCTGGAGGGCGCGATCCGCGCCACGGCCGGTCCGGGCACGACGGCGCTGAACGTCATCACGGGGCCGTACGGGCAGACCTTCGGCGACTGGCTGCGGGACTGCGGTGCCACGGTGGTCGACCTGGCGGTGCCCTTCCACACGGCGGTGACGGCCGAGCAGATCCGGCAGGCCTTCGCCGAGCACCCGGAGATCG
This sequence comes from Streptomyces lomondensis, assembly GCF_014651035.1. Taxonomy (GTDB): domain Bacteria; phylum Actinomycetota; class Actinomycetes; order Streptomycetales; family Streptomycetaceae; genus Streptomyces; species Streptomyces lomondensis. The sequence continues at coordinate 1,597,388 of NZ_BMWC01000001.1, read as the reverse complement.
ACTTCGTGTCCCTGGTGCACGCGGAGGCGGCGACCGGCAACACCAACCCGGTGGCGGAGATCGGCGAGGTGGTGCGGGCGCACGGGGCGCTGTTCTACCTGGACGCGGTGGCGTCGATCGGCGCCGAGCCGGTGCTGCCGGACGCGTGGGGCGTGGACCTGTGCGTGATCGGGGCGCAGAAGGCGATGGGCGGTCCGGCCGGGGTGTCGGCGGTGTCGGTGAGCGAGCGGGCCTGGGCCCGGATGGCGGCGAACCCGAAGGCGCCGCGCCGGTCGTATCTGTCGCTCCTCGACTGGAAGGAGCGGTGGATCGACGGCGGCCGCAGGGCGCTGCTGCACGCGCCCGCGCAGCTGGAGATGCTGGCGCTGGAGGCGTGTGTGGAGCGGATCGAGGCGGTGGGTCTCGACGCGGTGATGGCGCGGCACGCCTCCGCCGCCGCGGCCGCGCGGGCCGGGGCGGTCGCGCTCGGGGGCGGTCTTGAGCCGTTTGTGGAAGAGGCCCGGGACGCGGCGCCGGTCGCCACGACGCTGCGGGCGCCGGCCGGGGTGGTGGCGTCGGAGCTGGTGGCGCGGGCGCTGGAGGCGGATCCGGCGGTGCCGGTCGCCGCCGGCGGGGGTGCGTTGGCCAAGGAGATGATCCGGGTCAACCACTACGGGGCCGATGCGACGCCGGGGGCCGTGCGGGCCAGTCTCGCGGCGCTGGGGGTCGCGCTCTCCGAGAAGGGGCTGTCGGTGGATGTGGAGGGGGCACTGCGAGCCGCCGAGGCAGCGTGGCGGTAGCCGCCGCGGCTGGATGACGCCGGTCGGCGAAGGGAAGCACACGGCGACGCCTCTGACCCGTGCCATGCTCCCCGCATGACCACCGACACGCCTTCCGACACCGCCGCCCTCCCCGACGGCCGCCCGGTCCCCCGCCTCACCGGCGACGAGCGGGCCATGCTCGAGAGCTGGCTCGACTTCCACCGGGCCACGCTGGGGCTGAAGTGTGCCGGGCTGGACGACGCGCAGGTGCGGACCCCGTCGGCCCCGCCGTCGTCGCTGACGCTGCTCGGGCTGGTGCAGCATCTCGCCGAGGTCGAGCGGAACTGGTTCCAGCGGGTGGCCGGCGGCCTCGACGTGCCGCCCGTGTTCGACGACGAGAGCGGCTACGCGCTGGATCCCGGCCGGGGGCTCGACGAGGCGCTCGGGATCTGGCGGCGGGAGATCGCCCGGGGGCGGGAGCTGTGCGCCGGGCTGCCGCTGGAGCACGTCGGGCGGGTCGCCGGGGGGCCGGTGCCCGGGATGGAGGTCAGTCTGCGCTGGGTGCTCATTCACATGATCGAGGAGTACGCGCGGCACAACGGTCACGCCGATCTCCTGCGGGAACGTATCGACGGAGTGACCGGTGTCTGAATTCCAGGTGCTTTCCGGACTGTCCCATATGTAAGCTGGCACACAATTAGGAATTCTTTCAAGAACAGCTTCCCGTATTCTTCTGCCCGCTTTTCTCCGTCCTAAACGCGCAGATTTTGAGGACACTCGGCGGGGTAATTCGGGGGGATCTCGTGGGGGTTACACGGCTGTGACGCGTTACACACTGTGACCATTTTGCCCGGTATTACCCGGACAAGATCGGGCATTTCTCCGCCGCCCCACCTTCACCCTCGCGCCCGCGCGATAACACAGACCACGCTCATACGTAACCCCAACCGGCGATGCAATTTTGAATTTCGCTGGGTAAGTTCAATTCGCATGACTGCCGTACAAGCAGATCCGCAAATCGACCGCCCCACGGTGGCTGACGGAGCCGCACTGTGGCGGATGGCGAAGGACTCGAAGGTTCTCGACCTGAACTCGTCCTACAGCTATCTGCTGTGGTGCCGCGACTTCGCGGCCACGTCGGCCGTAGCGCGTGACGAGCACGGCGAGCCGATGGGCTTCATCACCGGGTACGTGCGGCCGGACAGCCCGCGCACCCTGCTGGTCTGGCAGGTGGCGGTGGACGAGGCCCACCGCGGGCGCGGGCTGGCAGCCGCGCTGCTCGACGGTCTGGTCGCGCGGACCGTCGCCGAGCGCGGGGTGACGACGGTGGAGACCACCATCACTCCGGGCAACACCGCCTCGGAGCGCCTGTTCACGTCCTTCGCCGAGCGTCACGGCGCCCGGCTGGAGCGCGAGGTGCTGTTCGACACGGGCCTGTTCCCCGACGGGCCGCACGACCCCGAGGTCCTGTACCGCATCGGCCCGCTGCCCCACTGAGACTTCCCCCCCGACTCCCCGCAGACTTCGCAGACTTCCCCCACGTACCGAGGAGCGATTCGTCGTGACCATCACCCAGCCCGACCTGAGTGTCTTCGAGACCCTTGAGTCCGAAGTGCGCAGCTACTGCCGCGGCTGGCCCACCGTCTTCGACCGTGCGGTGGGCAGCCGCATGTACGACGAGGACGGCCATGAGTACCTCGACTTCTTCGCCGGAGCGGGGTCACTGAACTACGGGCACAACAACCCCGTCCTGAAACGCGCGCTGATCGACTACCTGGAGCGGGACGGCGTCACGCACGGGCTCGACATGTCGACCACCGCCAAGCGCACGTTCCTGGAGACCTTCCAGAACCTGCTGCTGCGCCCGCGTGACCTGCCGTACAAGGTCATGTTCCCGGGCCCGACCGGCACCAACGCCGTGGAGTCCGCGCTGAAGCTGGCGCGCAAGGTGAAGGGGCGCGAGGCGATCGTGTCCTTCACCAACGCCTTCCACGGCATGTCGCTGGGCTCGCTGGCCGTGACCGGCAACGCCTTCAAGCGGGCCGGCGCCGGCATCCCGCTGGTGCACGGCACGCCGATGCCGTTCGACAACTACTTCGACGGCCAGGTCCCGGACTTCCTGTGGTTCGAGCGGATCCTGGAGGACCAGGGCTCCGGCCTGAACAAGCCGGCCGCCGTGATCGTCGAGACCGTGCAGGGCGAGGGCGGCATCAACGTGGCCCGGCCCGAGTGGCTGCGCGCCCTGGCCGAGCTGTGCGAGCGGCAGGACATGCTGCTGATCGTCGACGACATCCAGATGGGCTGCGGCCGTACCGGCGCGTTCTTCTCCTTCGAGGAGGCCGGCATCACGCCGGACATCGTCACCGTCTCCAAGTCGATCAGCGGCTACGGCCTGCCCATGTCGCTCTGCCTGTTCAAGCCCGAGCTCGACGTCTGGGAGCCCGGCGAGCACAACGGCACCTTCCGCGGCAACAACCCCGCCTTCGTCACGGCCGCCGCGGCCCTGGAGACGTACTGGGCGGACGGCTCCGCGATGGAGAAGCAGACCCGCAAGCGCGGCGAGCAGGTCGAGCAGGCGCTGATCTCCATCACGGAGGAGAACCTGGCCGACGTGAAGGAGTACCGGGGCCGCGGCCTGGTGTGGGGCATGGAGTTCCACGACAAGGCCCGCGCGAGCAAGATCGCCAAGCGCGCCTTCGAACTCGGGCTGCTCATCGAGACGTCCGGCCCGGAGAGCGAGGTCGTGAAGCTGCTCCCCGCCCTCACCATCACGCCCGAGGAACTGGACGAGGGGCTGACCACGCTGGCCCGCGCCGTCCGCGAGACCGCCTGACCGACCGACCGGCACCACCCATCTAGGAGGCATCGCAGCACCGTGATTGTCCGTTCGTTCAAGGAGATCGAAGGCACCGACCGGCACGTGAAGGCCGCGTCCGGCACGTGGGAGAGCAAACGCATCGTCCTCGCCAAGGAGAAGGTGGGCTTCTCCCTGCACGAGACGGTCCTGTACGCGGGTACGGAGACGTCGATGTGGTACGCGAACCACGTCGAGGCCGTCGTCTGCGTGGAGGGCGAGGCCGAGCTGACCGACCACGAGACCGGGCAGAAGTACACCATCACGCCCGGCACCATGTACCTCCTGGACGGGCACGAGAGGCACACGCTGCGGGTCAAGCAGGACTTCCGCTGCCTCTGCGTGTTCAACCCGCCCGTGACCGGACGGGAGGACCACGACGAGAACGGCGTATACCCGCTGCTCACCGAGGAGGTGTGACGTTTCCATGACGACCATCACCGACACCACCACCGGTCTCCCCGACCTCTATCCCAGTCGCGGCGCCACCGAGGTGCTGACCCCGCGTCAGGATCCGGTCGTCTGGGGCGCGCCGGACGCGCCCGGCCCGATCGATCCGGCCGACCTGCTGTCCTACGAGCGCGACGGCTTCCTCGCCATCGACCAGCTCATCACGGACGACGAGGTCGCCGTCTACCGCAACGAGCTGAACCGGCTGGTGAACGACCCGGACATCCGTGCCGACGAGCGGTCGATCGTCGAGCCGATGTCCAAGGAGATCCGCTCGGTCTTCGAGGTGCACAAGATCAGCGAGGTGTTCGCCGAGCTGGTGCGCGACGAGCGGGTCGTCGGCCGGGCCCGGCAGATCCTCGGCTCGGACGTGTACGTCCACCAGTCGCGGATCAACGTCAAGCCGGGCTTCGGGGCGAGTGGCTTCTACTGGCACTCGGACTTCGAGACGTGGCACGCCGAGGACGGTCTGCCGCGGATGCGCACGGTGTCGGTCTCGATCGCGCTGACCGAGAACTACGACACCAACGGCGGGCTCATGATCATGCCGGGGTCGCACAAGACGTTCCTCGGGTGCGCGGGGGCCACGCCGAAGGACAACTACAAGAAGTCGCTGCAGATGCAGGACGCGGGCACGCCGTCCGACGAGGCGCTGACCCAGCTGGCCTCGCAGCACGGCATCAAGTTGTTCACGGGCCGGGCCGGTTCGGCGACCTGGTTCGACTGCAACTGCATGCACGGCTCCGGCGACAACATCACGCCGTTCCCGCGCAGCAACGTGTTCATCGTGTTCAACAGCGTGGAGAACCCGGCGGTGGAACCGTTCGCGGCGCCGGTGCGGCGACCGGAGTTCATCGGGGCGCGGGACTTCACGCCGGTGCGGTGACCGTTCTCGCCGGTGAAGTGACCGTGTGACACAGCTGCCGGGTGGGGCCTCCTCGTGTGGGACGGGAGGCCCCACCCGGTTGTGTCATGCGGCCAGGACGTCCAGCAGTCGGTCCACGTCCGCCGCCGTGTTGTAGAGGTGGAACGCGGCCCGCAGATTCCCCGCCCGGTCGGACACCTGGATGCCCGCCCGGCTCAGCTCCCCCTGCCGGTGGCCGAGCCCCGGCACGGACACGATCGCCGAGCCCGGCGAGGGGACCGGCTCGTGGCCCAGCTCGGCGAGCCCGGCGCGGAAGCGGTCCGCGAGGGCGACGTCGTGGGCGTGCACGGCGTCGACGCCGATCTCCTCGATCAGCTCCAGGGAGGCGCGCAGCCCCGCGTAGGTGAAGAGGGACGGGCTGATGTCGAACCGCCGTGCAGAATGGGCGAGTTGCTCGACGGGGCCGTAACAGCTGTCCCAGGGGAGTTCACCGGCGGCCCACCCGGCGAGCAGCGGTGTGAGCCCGCCGAAGTCCTGCGGGGCGACGAAGAACGCGGCCCCGTGCGGCCCGAGCAGCCACTTGAAGCCGACGGCGGCGAGGAAGTCGTCCGCGTCGGCCTCCATCGGCAGCCAGCCGGCCGATTGGGAGGCGTCGACGTAGGTGCGGGCACCGTGCGCCCGGGCGGCCGCGCGCACCGCGGGCAGGTCGGCGAGCCGGCCGTCGGCGGACTGGGCGGTGCTGACCGCGACGAGCGCGGTGCCGGGCCGGACGGACTCGGCGAGCCGCTCCAGGGGCACGGCGCGCACCTTGAGGTCGCCGCGCACGTGGAACGGGTTCACCAGCGAGGCGAAGTCGCCCTCCACCGTGAGGACTTCGGCTCCGGCGGGCAGCGAGGCGGCGATCAGCCCGCCGTACTCGGCGACCGAGGCCCCGGTCGCGACGCGCTCGGCCGGCACGCCGGCCAGCCGGGCGAAGGAGGCGCGGACGGTCTCCACGTTCTCGTACAGGGGACCGAGGGGCGTGCCGTCGGCGCGCATCCGCACCGCCTGCTCGAGGGCGGTGACGGTACGGGCGGGCAGGAGCCCGTTGCTCGCGGTGTTGAGGTAGGTGTGCTTCGGGGCGAACTCGGCACGGACGAGGTTCTCGAAGGTCTCCATGGGACCACTCTGCGGCCCCGGGATCCCCCCGTCCATTGCCGATTTCTGCGTGATGTCGCTAAGGAGCGCTTATACGTACGCCCCGAGCTGGGCGTTTCAGCGCTGGGGCACCGCGCAGCCGTCCGGCCCGCAGGCGTCGGCGCCGTCGGCGCCGTCTGCGCTGTCGACGATCGTCAGGGACGCGCGCTCGCCGTACGCCTGGATCAGGGCCTGGGTGAAGACCTCGGCGGGCTGGGCGCCGGAGACGCCGTACTTGCGGTCGAGAACGAAGAACGGCACACCGCTCGCACCGAGCCGCGCGGCCTCGCGCTCGTCGGCGCGTACGTCGTCGGCGTAGGCGCCGGGGTCGGCGAGCACCGCACGGACGGCCTCCGCCTCCAGCCCGGCGGCCACGGCCAGCTCCACCAGGCGCTCATCATCATTGAAAACGGAGCGCTCCTCGGCGAAGTTGGCCCGGTACAGCAGGTCGAGCAGCCGCTCCTGACGGCCCTGCTCCTTGGCGAAGTGGAGCAGGCGGTGCATGTCGAAGGTGCTGCCGTGGTCACGGCCGCGGGTGCGGTAGTCGAGCCCCTCGGCGGCGGCCTGGGCGCCCAGGTTGTCCTCACCGGCCTCGGCCTGCGCGGCGCTCATCCCGTACTTCTTGGTGAGCATCGTGATCACGGGCTGGATGTCGTCCTTGGCACGGCCCGGGTCCAACTCGAAGGAGCGGTGCACCACCTCGACCTCGTCGCGGTGCGGGAAGTCCCGCAGCGCCTTCTCGAAGCGGGCTTTGCCCACGTAGCACCAGGGGCAGGCGATGTCGCTCCAGATCTCGACGCGCATGTGTCCGGCTCTCTCCAGGTCGTACGGAGACGGAGACTCCCTCCGCCGGGTGCATGAACGTTCAAGCAGCGCGGTTCATTCCCCCGGCACCGTGAAGCGCAGCCGGAGGTGATGATCGTCCGGGCGGGCCGGATGCTCCGGGTCGGGCACCCAGCCCTGCCGGGCGTAGAAGCCCCGCGCCCGCTCGTTGCCCGCGTGCACGGCGAGCACGGCCGCCCGGACACCGTCGACGCGCCACTCCTCCACGCAGGCGGTGTGCAGATCCGTACCGATGCCGGACCGCCACCGGTCCGGGTCGACGTGGAACTGGAACAGCTCCACGACGCCCGCCGGGCCCCCCTCCGGCCTGCGGAAGGAGGCGATTGCGGCCATGCGGCCGTCGCGCACCGCGCACAGCACCCGCCCGTCGGGCCGCGCGATCGCCTCCCGCCACCGGGCCCGCCAGTCGGCCCCGTCGTCCGGGAAGCCGTCCGGGTAGTAGGTGGCCCGGGCCCGCCGGTGCAGCGCGGCGACCTCCTCGGCCTCGGCGGGCAGCACGGTCCGGATCACCAGGGAGGCGACGGGGCGGTTCATTTCGATCATGCCGCGGAGGACGTGCCCGGCGGCGGCGCGGTTCCCGGTCGGCTGTGCCGGGGGTTCAGCTGCCGTCCCGCAGGTCCTTCGGCCAGTGCGGCCTGAACTCGATGTGGTCGTACGTCACCACGCAGCCTTCCCCCATCGGCGACTGGGTCATGAAGCCGACGAGGGCCGCGCCCGTCTCCTCTTCGTCGCCGAGGGTGAAGAGGCGGACGAAGGTCCAGCGTTCGCCGTCGCGGGAGGCGTGGAAGGCGAAGGCGCGGCCGGTGCGGCTCACCCGGAGCCAGACGGAACTGCCGTCGACGGTGAAGGAGTTGGCGTCGTCGGAGTGGCCCCGGGTGACGACCGTGCAGACGGTGGGCACGTCCGGGGAGTACTCCAGGCAGAGTTTCGCCCAGGCCCGCTCCCCCACGTGGACGTAGAGCACCCCGGCGTCGAAGGCCGCGCCGAACCCGACCGTGACCTTGGCGATCAGCTGGAAGTCCCCTTCGGGCGCCCCCAGCAGCCGCGGCGCGTCGGAGGCGGGGTCCAGCCCCTCATCGGTCGGCGGAACGAACCGATCCTGCCGCGCCCCGGCCCACCCGGTCAGCACCCCACCCTCATAGGACCACTGCGCCTCGGGCCCGTAAGTGCGCAGGGGGAACGGAAGTTCGGGAAGTTCGAGATCCATTCGACTCAGTCTTCCAGGTCCGACCCTCAGGGGCGCGGGGAACTGCGCGACAAGCCACAACGAACCGGCAGCCCGCAATCCACCCGCACCCCTACGGCGCTAACGCTCCAGCTGCCCGTTGAACCTACGAGGCAGCCCCAACGGGTTCTCATCCCGCAGCTCCGCCGGAAGCAGCGCCTCCGGAGCGTTCTGATAAACAACCGGCCGCAGCCACCGCTCGATCGCCGTACCACCCACCGACGTGGACGTCGACGTCGTAGCCGGGTACGGCCCCCCGTGATGCTGCGCCGGCGCGACGGCAACACCCGTCGGCCACCCGTTCACCAGCACACGCCCGGCCAGCGGCGTCAGCTCCTGCAGCAGCTCCGCGCCACGGCCCTCACCCGCCGCCTCCTCCTCGGACAGCTGCACCGTCGCCGTGAGGTTGCCCGGCAGCCGCGACAGCACGGCCTTCACCTCGGCCTCGTCCTCGTAGCGGGCCACCACGGTGACCGGCCCGAAGCACTCCTCCAGGAGCAGGTCGTGCTCGCCCTCCTGGGCCAGCCTGCTCGCCGGGACGGTGAGGAAGCCCGCGCTGACGGTGTGCTCGCCGCCCGCGCCCGGCGTGACCGGCGAGTCGACGTCGGGCAGCTGGGCGCGCTCGGCGACACCGGCGACGAAGTTGTCGCGCATGCGGTGGTCGAGCAGGACCCCGGCGTCGGTGTCGCTGACGGCGTCGGTCAGGGACTTGAGCAGCGCGTCACCGGCGGCGCCGGACGGCGCGAGGACCAGGCCCGGCTTCACGCAGAACTGGCCGACGCCCAGCGTCATCGAACCGGCGAGGCCGGTGCCGATCGCCTCGGCGCGCTCGGCGGCCGCGGCCTCGGTGACGACGACCGGGTTCAGGGAGCCCAGCTCGCCGTGGAAGGGGATCGGCACGGGGCGGGCGGCCGCCGCGTCGAACAGGGCCCGGCCGCCGCGGATGGAACCGGTGAAGCCGGCCGCCGCGACCAGCGGGTGCTTGATCAGCTCGACACCGGCCTCGAAGCCGTGGACCAGGCCGACGACACCCTCGGGGATGTCGTGTCGGGCGGCGGCCCGGCGCAGCACCTTGGCGACGTACTCGGACAGCGCCGGGTGGTCCGGGTGGGCCTTGACGACGACGGGGCAGCCGGCCGCGAGGGCGCTCGCGGTGTCGCCGCCGGCGACCGAGAAGGCGAAGGGGAAGTTCGACGCCGAGTAGACGGCGACGACGCCCAGCGGCACCTTGTAGCGGCGCAGGTCCGGGATGGGCGGGGTCGCGGTGTCGTCGGGGTGGTTGATGACGACGTCGAGGAAGGCGCCCTCGTCGACGATGTCGGCGAAGGCCCGCAGCTGGTAGCAGGTGCGGGCGAGCTCGCCGGTCAGCCGGACCGGGCCGAGCGCGGTCTCGGCGTCGGCGGTCTCGACGAGTCCGTCCTTGGCCGCCTGAAGCTCCTCGGCGGCGCTGCGCAGGAAGGCCGCGCGGACCGTGCGGTCGGCGAGTGCGCCGCGCACCTCGTGCGCGGCGCGGACGGCGGCGTCCACCTCCTGGGCTGTGGCCTCCACCGCAACCTGTTCACGCTGCTTCCCGGTTCGGGGGTCGACACTCCAGACTGGTGCTGCTGCCACCGCGGGTCCCTCCACACATGTAATGCCGCAGTACTGGGTTATCCACCAGGGGCGTTCGATATACTGAACGCTGTCTCTGATGATGAATATGCTGTGGAGACTATTTCCCGTCGAACGAAGGGGTCAAGGGCGATGTCGGCTGGCGAGACGGGCGGCGGGGCACAGGTCAAGTCCGCGGTAAGAACGGTTGAACTGCTCGAGTACTTCGCCGGGCGCCCCGGTATGCACTCCCTGGCGTCGGTCCAGGAGGCCGTCGGGTACCCCAAGTCCAGTCTCTACATGCTGCTGCGCACGCTCGTCGAGCTGGGATGGGTGGAGACGGACGCGACGGGCACGCGGTACGGCATCGGGGTGCGGGCCCTGCTGGTCGGCACGTCGTACATCGACGGCGACGAGGTCGTCGCGGCGGCCCGGCCGACGCTGGACCGGCTCTCGGACGACACCACGGAGACGATCCACCTGGCCCGCCTGGACGGCACGAACGTCGTCTACCTGGCCACCCGCCAGTCGCAGCACTACCTGCGCCCGTTCACCCGGGTCGGCCGCCGCCTGCCCGCGCACTCCACCTCCCTCGGCAAGGCGCTGCTGAGCACGTACTCCGACGAGCAGGTCCGCAAGATGCTCCCGGAGACGCTGCCCGCGCTGACCGAGAACACGATCACCGACCGCGAGAAGCTCATCGAGGAGCTGCACCAGGTCCGGGAGCAGGGCTTCGCCGTGGACCGCGAGGAGAACACCCTGGGGCTGCGCTGCTTCGGCGTGGCCATCCCGTACCGCACGCCGGCGCGGGACGCGATCAGCTGCTCGGTGCCGGTGGCGCGGCTGACGCCGGCGCACGAACAGCTGGTGAAGGACGCGCTGTTCGACGCGCGGGACCGGCTGACACTGGCCACCCGTAGGCTCTGAGGCATGAACATCGAGCTGCGCCAGGTCCACGACAGCGATCTGCCGGTCTTCTTCCGGCAGATGAACGACCCCGAAGCTCTCCACATGGCGGCCTTCACCGCCAAGGACCCCGCCGACCGGGACGCCTTCGACGCCCACTGGGCGAAGATCCGGGCCTCGTCCGCCGTGGTGCGGACCGTCCTGGCCGACGGCGACGTGGTCGGCAGCGCGGCGGTGTACGGGGAGCCGGGCGAACGCGAGGTGACGTACTGGGTCGACCGCGCCTACTGGGGGAAGGGCATCGCCACGGCGGCCCTGCGGGCGCTGCTGGCCGAGGTGCCCGAGCGCCCGCTGTACGCCCGGGCGGCTTCGGACAACGCGGGGTCACTGCGGGTGCTGGAGAAGTGCGGGTTCCGTGCCGTGGCCGCGGCCCGGGGCTACGCGCAGGCCCGGGGAGCCGAGATCGACGAGACGGTGCTGATCCTGGACGGCAGCTGATCCTGGAGAGCTGCTGATCCCGGAGGGCTGCTGATCCCGGACGGCTGCTGATCCCGGACGGCTGCTGATCCCGGACGGCTGCTGATCCCGGACGGCTGCTGATCCCGGACGGCTGCTGATCCCGGAGGGCTGAGCCGCCCTCCCCCGTCCGGCGGAGGCGGATCGTCGCCCCGCAGGAGGTGCGGTCGGGCTCCCCCGCGCGAGCCTGATCGCATGACTCAGTCGATCGCTCCCCGCCCCGCCGTCGGTCTCGGCCGCCCCCGGCGGCTCCTGCGCGCCGTCGCCGTCCTCTCCTGTGTGCCGTACCTCGCTCTCAAGGGCGCCTGGGTGGCCGGGAGCCGCGTCGGCATCCCCGAGGGGAGCGCGCTGCTCGACGACCGCCTCGGCATGGCCGTGATCAACAGCCTCTCCGTCCTGGTGGACAGCGCGGTGATCGTGCTGGCGCTGGTGCTGACCCGGCCGTGGGGGCTGCGGGTGCCCGCGTGGCTGTTGGCGTTCCCCGTGTGGGTGGCCACCGGGCTGCTCGCGCCGATCATGGCCGGGTTCCCGGCGCAGCTGGTCGTGAAGGCGTTCGGCGCGGGAGAGTCCCCGGGGCGGGAGGCCTTCCTGGACGAGTGGGTGTTCGCCGTCGTGTACTCGGGGTTCATCCTGCAAGGGCTCGCCCTCGGCGGCCTCTTCGTGCTCTACGCCCGCGACCGCTGGGGGTACCTGTGGCGCGGCCGGGTGAGGGAGCTGCCCGTCGGTGCCGTCGGTCCGGCGCACCGGGCCCTCGCCGTCGCGGCGGCCGTGCTCGCCCTGCCGCCCCTCACCCTGCACGTCCTGTGGGCCGGCGGCGGCACCGCCGGTCTCAGCGAGGGCCGGGCGGCGGACCGGGGCGGTGACTTCTACGTCCTGGAGGCTGTGTACGTGCTCTTCCTGCTCGCGGCCGTCACCGGCGGCCTCCTGCTGGCCTTCCGGCGCGGCCGGGCCCTGCCCGTGGCGGTGCCGCTCGGTCTCGCCTGGGTCGGCTCCGGTGCCGTGGCCTGCTGGGGCGGCTGGCTGTCGCTGGCCTCCCTCGGCGGCGTGGAGGACATCGCCGACCGGCCTACGCCGCTGATGAGCCTCGCCTACGCTGGGCAGATGCTCGTCGGCCTCCTCGTCGCCGCCATCGGCGTCTACTACTTCGCCGAGCGCTCGGCCAGGGCCGCACGGCGGGCCGCGTGAGGCAGGCCGCCCGGCTCCTGTTCGGGCGGCGGGCCCGCCTGCGCTGGGTGCATCTGATCCTCGGCGGCGCGCTCGCCATGCCGTACGTCCTGGTCGGCTCGGTGATCATCAGCCCGTTCACCGGCTCCACGGACGTCTTCGGCTCCCTGCCCCTCCAGCTCGGCTCGTTCGGCGTGGGCCTGCCGATCGCCGCCGTCACCTCCCTGTTCCCGCTCACCCGGCCGCTGGAGGCCGCCGCCGTGCGCTGGCTGTGCGGCGTCGACGCGGACCGGCTCGCCTTCGGACCGGCCCGGACGCGGCGCGAGAAGGGCCGTACGGCGGCCTGGTTCACGCTGCATCTCGGGGTCGGCGGGATCATCGCGGGGATGTCGCTGGCCCTGCCGCCGTTCGCCGCCGTGCTGATCCTGCTGCCCCTCCTCTCGGGGCTCCGCGACGGCCGGCTGGGGCTGCCCGAAGTATGGGAACAGACCTGGGTGTTGGCACTCGCCCCGGTCGCGGGCGCGGTGTCGCTCGCCGCCCTCGCCGGCTGCGCGGCCGGCTGCGGTGCGCTGCTGGCCCGCTGGGCGCCGGCGCTGCTCGGCCCGTCGCCCGAGGACCGGCTCGCCGCCGCCGAGGCCCACGCCGCCGACCTCGCCGTACGCAACCGGCTGGCGCGGGAGCTGCACGACTCCGTCGGCCACGCGCTGAGCGCCGTCACCCTCCAGGCGAGTGCGGCGCGCCGGGTCCTCGACTCCGACCCGGAGTTCGTCCGGGAGGCGCTGGCCGCGATCGAGGACACGACCCGGCGTACCGTCGGTGAACTCGACGCCGTCCTGGGCGTGTTGCGCGAGGGCGACGCCCCCGGCACGGCCCCGGCGCCCACCCTCGCCGCCGACCTCGACGGCCTGCTGCGTCGGACCCGGGCCGGCGGCGCCCGCGTGTCCGCCACGGTCGACGCCGACCCCGAAACCATGCCCCCGCTGCTGTCCCGCGAGGCCTACCGCATCGTGCAGGAAGGGCTGAGCAACGCCCTCAAGCACGCCGGTGAGCGGGTCGCCGTGGACGTGCGGATCGTCCGGGCGGGCGGGGATCTGGAGATCACCGTGGAGAATCCGGTGACCGGCCCCGCACCCTCCCGCCCCGGCGGCGGCCACGGGCTGCGCGGCATCGCGGACCGGGTCAGGCTGCTGGGCGGGACCGTGACGGCCGGCCCTGCCGACCGGACCTGGCGGCTGCACGTACGCCTGCCGATCAAGGGACCCGCACCCGGCGGGCCCGCATGAAAGGACGCGCATGACCCGCCCGACCCCGATCCGTGTCGTCCTCGCCGACGACGAGCGCATGGTGCGCACCGCGCTGCGCGCCATCCTCTCCGCCGAGCCGGACCTGGAGGTGGTGGGCGAGGCGGCCACCGGTGCCGAGGCCGTGTCGGTCGTCCGGGACCTGCGGCCGGACGTCGTCCTCATGGACGTCCGGATGCCGGAGGTCGACGGCATCCGCGCCACCGAGCGGATCCTCGCCACGCTGGACGAGCCGCCCCGGATCGTCGTCGTGACGACGTTCGAGAACGACTCCTACGTGTACGACGCGCTGCGCGCCGGAGCCGCCGGGTTCCTGCTGAAGCGGGCGGACGCCGACGCGCTGGTGCAGGCGGTCCGGTTGGTGGCGCGCAGCGACAGCCTGCTGTTCCCGGCGGCCGTGCGCACGCTCGCGACCGAGCACGCCCGCGCGCGCCCGGCGCCGCCCGCCTGGGTGGCGAAGCTCACGGGACGCGAGCGGGAGGTGCTGCAGCAGATGGCGCAGGGGCTGACCAACGCGGAGATCGCCCGCCGCATGGAGGTCGGTCCCGCCACGGTGAAGTCGCACGTGGCGGCGGTGCTGGCCAAGACGGGCACCCGGGACCGCACGCAGGCGGTCATCGCGGCGTACGAAGCGGGCTTTCTTAACGGCGGATGAGAAAACCGGACGTGCGGGAACGATCCGCCCGGCCTCGCTCGTCCTCCTGTTCGGGATGAACAAGACGATCAGGCGCGCATCGGTCTTCGCGCTGCTGCTGGTGTTGGCCCTGCTGGTCAGGGCGACCTGGGTGCAGTTCTACGAGGGCCAGGCGCTCGCAGACGACAAGGACAACCGGCGGAACGCCATCGAGACGTACTCGGCGCCGCTCGGGAACATCATCGTGGCCGGCCGGTCGATCACCGGCTCGGCGCCGACGAAGAACAGCGACCTCAAGTACAAGCGCACGTACACGGACGGCCCGCTGTACGCGGCGGTGACGGGTTACGCGTCGCAGGCGTACGCGCCGACCCAGCTGGAGGGCATCTACACCGACCTCCTCAACGGCACGGACAGCCGGCTGAAGTCCGTGATGGACACCATCACCAACCAGCGGGCCGAGCCGGGCAACGTGGTCACGACCATCGACCCGGGCGTGCAGAAGGCGGCGTACGACGCGCTCGGCGACAAGAAGGGCGGGGCCGTCGCCATCGACCCGAAGACCGGGAAGATCCTGGCCGTCGTGTCGACCCCGTCGTACGACCCGTCGTCGCTGACGGACGCCAACACGGCGGGGGCTGCCTGGAAGAAGCTCACCTCCGATCCGGAGAAGCCGCTGGTCAACCGCGCGCTGCGGCAGCCGCTGCCGCCCGGCTCCACGTTCAAGCTGGTGGTGGCGGCGGCCGCGCTGGAGGACGGGCTGTACTCGTCGGTGGACGAGAAGACGGTCAGCCCGGACCCGTACACGCTGCCGGGCACGACCCGCGACCTGACGAACGAGAACCCGAACGCGCCCTGCACGAACGCCACGATCCGCACGGCGCTGGAGTACTCGTGCAACAACGTCTTCGCCAAGATGGCCGTCCAGCTGGGCCAGGACAAGGTGAAGGCGATGGCCGAGAAGTTCGGCTTCAACGACGACAGGCTGGACGTGCCGGTCCGGGCCTACACCAGCGTGTACCCGTCGGACATGTACCCGTCGCAGACGGCCCTGACGGGCATCGGCCAGTTCGATGTCACCGCGACCCCGCTGCAGATGGCCATGGTGTCGGCGGCCATAGCCAACGGCGGCAAGCTGGTCTCGCCGCATATGGTTTCGCAGATCACCAACAGCGGCGGTGATGTGTTGCAGGACTACGACGACGAGGCGGGCACGAAGGAGATCCTCTCCTCCTCGACCGCCGAGCAGCTCCAGTCGGCGATGCGTACGGTCGTGGAGCAGGGCACGGGCACGAACGCCCAGGTCCCGGGCGCGACCGTGGGCGGCAAGACGGGTACGGCCCAGCACGGCGAGAACAACAGCCAGGTGCCGTACGCCTGGTTCACCTCGTACGGCAAGTCCGACTCGTCGGGCAAGGAGGTCGCCGTCGCGGTGGTCGTGGAGCAGTCGAACGCGGCCCGCTCGGAGGTCAGCGGCAACGGCCTGGCGGCGCCGGTCGCCAAGGCGATGATGGAAGCCGCGCTGAAGGACTGAACCCCAGCCGCCCCAGAGGCGTCTGTACAGATGGGCCGCCCCCTTCCCCCCGGGGGCGGCCCTTCGCCGTTACTTGGCTCCGAGGAGCTGCTCGATCGGGTCGATCGCGAAGTACACCAGGAACAGCGCCGAGGTGGCCCACAGCAGCCAGTGCACTTCCCTGGCCTTGCCGAGCACGGCCTTGATGGCGACGTAGGCCAGGAAGCCGGCACCGATGCCGTTGGTGATGGAGTAGGTGAACGGCATCACGGCGATGGTGAGGAACGCGGGGATGGCGATGTCGTAGCGGTCCCAGTCGATGTGCTTGACCTGGGTCATCATCAGGAAGCCGACGGCGACCAGGGCCGGGGCGGCCGCCTGGAGCGGGACGATGGTGAGCAGCGGGGTCAGGAACAGCGCGAGGGCAAACAGGCCGCCGGTGACGAGGTTGGAGAAGCCGGTGCGCGAGCCCTCGCCGACGCCGGCCGCCGACTCGATGTAGGAGGTGGCGGAGGAGGCCGAGGCCGCGCCGCCCGCGACGGCCGCGGCACCGTCGATCAGCAGCACCCGCCCGAGGTTCGGGACCTTGCCCTCCTCGTCGAGCAGGCCCGCCTCGGCGCTGACGCCGACGACCGTGCCCATGGTGTCGAAGAAGTCGGACAGGATCAGGGTGAAGACCAGCAGGACGACGGTGATGACCCCGACGCCGGGGGCGCTGAAGGCGCCGAACAGGTCGAAGCCGCCGAGGAGCCCGAAGTCGGGGGCGTCGACGAGCTTGTCGGGCCAGGAGGGTGTGGTCAGGCCCCAGCTCTTGATGTCCGCCATGGAGTTGATCACTATGGCCAGCGCGGTCATGGTGACGATGCTGATCAGGATGGCGCCCTTGACCTGGCGGGCGAGCAGTCCGATCGTCAGCAGCACGCCGAGGCAGAAGACCAGCATCGGCCAGCCGGTGAGGGTGCCGGTGCCGCCCAGCTGAACGGGGACGGTGGTGTTCGCGGCGTCCGGGATGCGGCTGACGAACCCGGCGTCGACGAAGCCGATGAAGGCGATGAACAGGCCGATGCCGACGCTGATCGCCTGCTTGAGCGGCTGGGGTATGGCGTGCATGACGGCCTCGCGCAGGCCGGTCACCACCAGCACGCAGATCAGCAGGCCTTCGAGGACGATCAGGCCCATCGCGTCGTCCCAGCTCATCAGCGGGGCGATCTGGAAGGCGACCACGGCGTTCAGGCCGAGCCCGGCGGCGAGCGCGAGGGGCAGGTTCCCGGCCACGCCCATGATGATCGTCATGACCGCGGCCACCAGGGCGGTGGCGGTGGTGAGCTGGACGGCGTCCAGCTGGTGCCCGAACTTGTCCTTGGCGCTGCCCAGGATGATGGGATTCAGGACAAGGATGTAGGCCATCGTGAAGAACGTGGCGAAGCCGCCGCGGATCTCACGGCCGAAGGTGGACCCCCGCTCGGAGATCTTGAAGAACCGGTCGACGCTGTTCACCGCGGGTGGTGCGGCGTCGGGCCGGTCGGCCACCTTCTGCGATTCGGACATGGCTGGTGCTCCTCGGTGCCTGGGTGATCGGTGTGCGGATGCTGGCTGGATTGTTCCTGCGTTGAACCACGTTCAGGTTTTCTTCGTGTTACGGAATCAGAGTCCGGCCCGCTATACGCCGTTCGAAGCTCCGTACGAACCATCCTGAGAACGCTGCTACGCTTCCCGATCTCGTCCGGACCTCCCCCGGATGATCACATGTCATCTACATGACACTCACCGGCACCCTCCGGCCGGGAGTGCCCGAAGCCGCTGCGAGGAGAGGTCGCCCGTGGGCACAGTCGTCGACGACGCCGCCTCCGTGGAGTTCCACGCCTTCTTCGAGCGCCACTACGCCGAACTGTCCCGCCTCGCCTACTTGCTGACGGGCGAATCGGACACCGCCGACGACCTGGCGGCGGACGCGTTACTGGCGCTGTGGCACCGCTGGGACCGGGTGCGCGCGGCCGACCACCCGGCGGCCTACGCGCGCGGTGTGGTCGCCAACCTGGCCCGCACCCGGATCCGCAGTGCCGTGCGGGAGCGGCGGCGCATCGCCCTGTTCTGGTCACAGCGCGAGGAGAACACCGAGAACCCGGACGTCGCGGGCGTGGTCGACGTCCAGGAGGCGTTGCGCAGGCTGCCGTTCCGCAAGCGGGCCTGTGTGGTGCTGCGGCACGCGTTCGACCTGTCGGAGAAGGACACCGCGCTCGCCCTCGGCGTATCGGTCGGTACGGTGAAGAGCCAGACCTCGAAGGGAATGGCCGAACTCCAGCGGTTGCTGGGCACACAGGGAGTGCCGCAGCGGATGCACGCGGCGGTGGGCGCGCCCCGTTGCTCACCCGCCGTGGAAGGCTTGCGCACGGGTGAGGGCGGAGGGAGGGACCGATGACCATGCGGCGGGACGTGCACGAGGACCTGCGCACCCGGCTGCACGAGGCGGCCGGGGGCCACGAGCCCGACCGGGAGCGCATCCTGGCCCGGGTCGAGCGCGGCATGGCCGGTCCGGCCGGTTCCGGCCACCGAGCGACGCGTCCGCCGGTGTTCGGCTGGATGCGGGTGGCCGGTGCGACGGCCGCGGTGGCGAGCGTGCTGGCGGTGGGCGGTTACGCGGTCGCGTCCGCGGTGAAGGAGGAGACCGCCCCGCAGCAGCAGGAGGTGGCGACGTCGCCGACGCCCACGCCGTCGCCGGAGGCGACGAGCCGGGCGCCCGCGCCGCCGGTGGACCCGACGCCGAGCAGCCCGCCGGAGCAGCGGGAGTCCGGCCCGCCGCCTTCGAAGACGCCGAGCCCGCCCGCCGCCGAGCGGCCGCCCGCGGCCACGGAGGACGGGCCGCTGTGGTCGGACGGCTCGGTGGACCCGCACAGCAACGACTTCTGGGCGCAGAGCAACATCACCCTCAAGACCCGCGAGCAACTGACCGACCTGACCGTGCGGTTGCGGGTCGCCCAGACCGGTGGGGTCTCCGACGCCGGTGCCTGGCGCTCCCTGCCCGAGCACGACTTCACCCTCACGGTCGCGCAGCAGGGCGGCTTCCTCGTCTACACCTGGACCCTCAAGGAGGGCCGCACGGTCCCGGCGGGCGAGTGGGTGTTCGCGGGGCAGTTCGACCACGACCGCGGCGGCCGCGACGCCGGCGCGGACCGCTACACGGTGACGGCCGCCGCCGGCGCGGAACGGCTGTCCGTGGGCGGCGGTTTCGCCGCCGTGGACGACGACGCGGACGACGACTCGTGAAAAATTCCTGAAGACGCGGCAACCCTTTCCTCACCAGTGGCGACCACCAGGCGCAAGAGTCACCCCCCATTTGAGGAATCGGTACATGACTGCACCAGCAGAACAGCGCGTCCGCCATCGCCGCCGGGTCACCAAGCGGCGGGCGCTGATCGCCGGAGTGTCGGCGTTCGGCATCACGGGAGCGGCGATCATCACGACGTCGCTGCTGTCGACGGCGGGCGCCGCGTCCTCCTGGCCCACGGACAAGGGCAAGGCGCCCGTGGCGAAGACCATCTCGGTCTCCGGTGTCCGCGACGGCGGGATGAAGATGTTCTACGGCACCGGCGCGCTCGGCGGCGGCGGCCAGGACGAGGGCCAGGACCCGCTCTTCGAGCTGGCCGACGGCGCGGTCCTCAAGAACGTCATCATCGGCACCCCGGCCGCGGACGGCGTGCACTGCAAGGGCAGCTGCACCCTGGAGAACGTCTGGTGGACGGACGTCGGCGAGGACGCGGCCAGCTTCAAGGGCAAGTCGTCGTCGGCGGTGTACAAGGTGATCGGCGGCGGCGCGCGCAACGCCGACGACAAGGTGCTCCAGTTCAACGGAGCGGGCACGCTGAACGTGTCGGGCTTCCAGGTGCAGAACGCCGGCAAGCTCGTGCGCTCCTGCGGCAACTGCAAGACGCAGTACAAGCGCACGATCGTGCTCGACGACATCGACGTCACGGCGCCGATGAACTCGATCGTCGGTGTGAACGCCAACTACGGCGACACGGCCACGCTGTCGAAGATCCGCATCCACGGCGACAGCAAGAAGAAGATCAAGACGTGTGTGCGCTTCGAGGGCAACAACACGGGCAAGGAGCCCAAGGAGCTGACCCCGGCCGGCCCGGACGGCAAGACCTGCAAGTTCAAGGCCTCGGACATCAGCTACCAGTGATGCCGCGGCACGTGTGAGCTCCGGCCGGACCGAGACCCCCCTCGGTGCGGCCGGATGCCGGATGTCCGGGCCCCCAGCCGGACGTCCCGGCGCCCCCGACCCTCCGGAGCCCCCCTCCGGACGGTCGAGCAGCCCCGGCCGAGCCCCCCTCGGCCGGTAGGCAGGACGCCCCCGCCGGTTCGCACCGGCGGGGGCGTCGTCGTAGGCAGCACACCTAGTCCATCGTCGAGCCGATGGTCGTCGAGCCGGTCGTCAGGAACGTGGTCGCGGGCAGGGAGCCGTCCGCCGTGCGCGCCCCGTACGCGCCGGTCGCGTCAGTGGACCTGAAGGGCGGGGTGGCCACGCCGCTGTCCCAGTTGTTGCCGGCCGAGACGGTCGAGGAGCCCAGCTCGGCGCGGCCGCCCTTGTCGCTCACGGCGAGGTTCCTGCCGAGGCGGGCCGTGCCGGTGGCGAAGTAGAAGCCGTGCTGCGCGTTGGCGTACGTGGTGTTGCGGTTCAGGGCGATGGCGCCCGTGTTGGAGTTCTCGGTGAAGCCGTGCAGCGTGTTGTCCCAGGCCGCGTTGTTGTTGACGACATGGGCGACGGAGGCGCCCCCGCCGCCCAGTTCGAAGCCGTTGCCGTTGCCCTCGAAGGCCGCGTCGTTCCAGCGGTTCTCGCCGTTGCCGAAGGCCCAGGAGTGCTCGATGGTGACCGGCGAGGAGAACTGCCACAGGTCGAGGCCGTCGTCGGAGTTGTTGTACAGCCGGGCGCCGGTGATCCTGTTGCCCGTGCCGGAGCCGAACTTGACGGCGATGCCGTCGGCGTTCTGGCCGTGGCCGGCCGGGTCGTAGTTGCCGTGACTGTCCAGGTTCTGCACGAGGTTGCCGGTGGTGCCGTCGCCGCGCAGGGTGAAGCCGGAGTCGCCGTTGTCCGCGGTGACGAGGTTCCTGAAGATGCCGCCGGCCGAGGAGGTGGCGACGAAGCCCTGGGCGGGTGAGTTGACGAAGGCGAGGTTCTCGACGGTCCAGTGGTCGCCGTGGACGGCGGCCAGCCAGGAGCCGGCGGGCAGCTTGGAGCCGTCGATCCGCACCTTCTCGCCGCCGTGCGCCCGCAGCGTGATGCGTGCCGAACTCGTGCCGCTCGCCGTGGACTTGAGGGTCGCGGCCGGGTAGTAGGTGCCGCCGCGGACCTGGATGGTGGTGCCGGCGGTGGCGTTCTTCACGGCCGCTTCGAGCTGGGCCGTGGTGGAGACGGTGACGGTCGCGGAGGCGGCCCGCGCGCCGCCGGTCGTCAGCCCGAGGTAGACGCCGCCCGCCCCCGCGGCACAGGCCACCGCGGCGGCGATGGAGAGCGTACGGGTCCTGCGGTGGCGTCCGGCGCTGAGCAGCACGGAGCGTTCCTTTCCTGGGGAGTCGGGGACGGAAACGGTTCGAAGGGGCCCGCTTCGGCCCGTTTCCGACCATCAGTCGCCGCCGCGCCGGGAAAGGGTTGCCGCCGGCCCCTCGATGTTCCGAAAGTTTCGGAACCAACGGCCTCACGCACACCCGTTGACGCCCTACCCCCCTCCGGTGACACTCCGAAGGCCGCCACCCAACAGAATCCCCCACACTCCGACAGGAAGTGTCATGCGCCCCCGCACGCTTCTGCTTCCCTTCGTGGCCCTGACCGGCCTCCTCCTGACCCTCCTCACCGCACCGCCCAGCACCGCAGATCCCGGAGCACCACCCGTGAAGCAGTCCAAGTACGCCGGCTATCTCTTCGCCTACTTCACGGGCGAGGGCACCGCCGACGGCGAGCAGATCCGCTACGCCCTCAGCCGCGGCAACGACCCGCTGCACTGGCGCGAGCTGAACGCCGGCAAGCCGGTCCTGACGTCGACGATCGGCGAGAAGGGCCTGCGCGACCCGTTCGTGATCCGCTCCCCCAAGGGCGACAAGTTCTACCTGATCGCCACCGACCTGCGGATGTACAAGAACTCCAGCGGCAGCTGGGACCAGGTCCAGCGGCACGGCAGCAAGTCGATCATGGTCTGGGAGTCCACCGACCTGGTCAACTGGACCGACCAGCGCCTGGTGAAGGTCTCCCCGGACAACGCGGGCAACACCTGGGCCCCGGAGGCCTACTGGGACGACGAGCTCGGCGCGTACGTCGTCTTCTGGGCGTCGAAGCTGTACGCCGACGACGACCCGGACCACAAGGGCAACACGTACAACAAGATGCTGTACGCGACGACCAAGGACTTCCGCACCTTCAGCGAGCCGAAGGTCTGGAACGACCCGGGCTACTCGGTGATCGACTCCACGGTCGTGAAGTACCAGGACGAGTACTACCGCTACACCAAGGACGAGCGGGACCCCAGCTCCTCCAGCCCCTGCTCGAAGTTCATCACCGGGGAGAAGTCCACCTCCCTGACCTCGACGAAGTACGACTTCGTGGCCGACTGCATCGGCAAGGGCGCGATGGACCGCGGTGAGGGCCCGACGGTGTTCAAGTCGAACACCGAGAAGAAGTGGTACCTGTTCATCGACGAGTACGGCGGCCGCGGCTACATCCCGTTCGAGACCACCGACCTCGCCTCCGGCAAGTGGACCCCGTCCACGAACTACCAGCTCCCGGCGAGCCCCCGGCACGGCACGGTCCTGCCGGTGACGCAGGAGGAGTACGACCGGCTGCTGGCCGCGTACCCGTCGACGCCCACCTCGGTGGTGGACGCGACGGCCAAGCACCAGAAGGGGTACTCGATCGTCACGGACAGCGCCTCCAAGGTCGTCCTGCCGATGGAGCCCGACGCCGATCTGCGCGGCCTCGCCCCGAAGCTGTGGGTCGGCGAGGGCGCCACGCTGAGCCCGAAGTCCGGCACCCGGCGCGACTTCCGCACGCCGCAGAAGTACACCGTGACGGCGGCCGACGGCACCAAGCGCACCTGGACGGTCGAGGCGGTCCGCACGCGCAGCCCCATGCTGCCGGGCCTGAACGCCGACCCCGACGTCCACTACCTGAACGGCAGATACTGGATCTACCCGACGACGGACGGCTTCCAGGGCTGGAGCGGCACCAAGTTCAAGGCGTACTCGTCGAAGGACCTGGTCCACTGGAAGGACCACGGCGTCATCCTCGACCTCGGGCCGGACGTGACCTGGGCCGACAAGTACGCCTGGGCGCCCGCGATCGCCGAGCGGAACGGCAAGTACCACTTCTACTTCTGCGCCGAGCAGCAGATCGGCGTGGCGGTGGCCGACTCCCCCGCCGGCCCCTTCAAGGACGCGCTCGGCAAGCCGCTCGTCGCCAAGGGCGGTTCCCTGAAGGGCCAGATGATCGACCCGTCGGTCTTCACGGACGACGACGGTCAGGCGTACCTGTACTGGGGCAACGGGCGCGGGTACGTCGTCCCGCTCAACGACGACATGGTGTCGTACGACGCGTCGAAGGTGCAGGACATCACCCCGGCCAACTTCCGCGAGGGCTCCTTCGTGATCAAGCGGAAGGGCACGTACTACTTCATGTGGTCGGAGGACGACACGCGCAGCGAGAACTACCACGTGGCGTACGCGACCGGACCGTCCCCGCTCGGCCCGTGGACCAAGCGCGGGACGATCCTGGAGAAGCGGCCCGAGTACGGCATCCTCGGCACCGGTCACCACTCGGTGGTGAACGCCCCCGGCACCGACGACTGGTACGCCGTCTACCACCGCTTCGCCCTCAACGGCCCCGGGAAGCCGGGCGGCGACGGCATGCACCGCGAGACGACCATCGACCGCATGGAGTTCGCGGCCGACGGCACGATTCTGCCGGTGGTACCGACGCTGGAGGGGATCAAGCCGGTACGGCGGTGACCTTCACAGGACGTCGTCGAGCCAGCTGAAGACCTCGTCCTGCATCTGGTGGGTGAAGACGTGGCCGAGCTTCGGCCACGTCTTCGTCCGTATCCGCTCCTCGGCGTGGCGCGACCGCCAGACGGCACGCAGCTTGTCGTGGGCGACCCGTACGCCCTCGGCCGGGAAGAGCGTGTCCAGCCCTCCGTTGAAGAACAGCATCGGCCTGGGCGCGGCGATGCTCGCCACATCGGGAATGTCGAGGTGCCGGGCGAGCCCCGGATGGAGCATGTAGTACGCCGACTGCCCGCGCAGCGTGTTGTTGCCGGGCACCATCATCTCCTTCAGGCCGGTCATCCAGCACACGCTCGCGGCGGCCGCGATGTCGTCGCTGAGGGCGGCGGTCTGCCAGGCGCGGTAGGCGCCCATGGAGAATCCGACGGCCGCGACCCGCCGGGCGTCCACCCGGTCGAGCCCCGCCAGGAAGGCGGCGGCCCGCTGGTCCTCCCGGGCCATGAGCCCGGCGAGCGAGGAGCCGAGGTTGTAGAAGTTGGAGGCGAGGGCCTGCTGCTGCTCGTAGGCGAGCGGGCCGCGGTCGCCCCAGCCGAGCGCGTCCAGGCACAGCACCACATAGCCCCGCCGGGCCAGTTCGTCACCGACGAACCGCCCGCTGAAGTACTTGTCCGCCCAGGCGCGGGCGGAGGCGAGGCGGGTGTCGTCGTACCAGGGCCGGACGAGTTTCTCCTTGCCGATGTCGAACCTGGCGCCGTGGTCGTGCAGGAGCAGCACGGCCGGGAAGGGCCCGCGGCCGTGCGGGGTGAGCAGGACGCCCCGTACGCGCTCGTAGCGGGTGAGGGAGACGGTGACCGACTCGCGGCTGTAGCCGTCCCCTTGGGCACGGTCGGTGAACTCCGGGGCGTAGGGGGTCCGGTCCTGCCGTTCGACGAGGAGGTGCTCCTCGACCGTGGCCCGGGCGGCACGCCGCCAGGCACGGAAGTCGCGGAGGGGGGACCGGCCCCAGGCGAGCGGGAAGGTCAGGGCGTCCTTCAGCGCCGGATGGAAGTCGGGCAGCGGGCCGTCCACGACCGCCGCCTCCGCCCCGCTCACCGCTCCCCCGGCGAACAGAGCCGTCCCGGCCCCGACCACGAACGTCCGCCGCCCCAGCGCTTCATGGGCGTCCATGCGGCCTCCCCGCCCCGGCGTGCCGCAGCACATACCGTTCGACCGCCACCGGGGACGTGACGGCGCGGTAGTCGTACACGTCGGCCGGGTCCCAGCCGACGTCGTTCCCGAGGCCGAGTCCGCTCGCCACGGCGTTCAGGCGGGCGGGCCGGCCGTTGAACCAGGAGCCGGTGTCGCGGAACCGGTCACCCCCGTAGTCCGCGACGGCGAGCGACGGTCCTCCCCCGGGATAGCGGAAGACATTGCGCTCGGAGAAGATCGCGGACTCCACGCCGACGCCCAGGGCGTAGAGCGGCGCCCGCCCCCGGTGGACGTTGTTGACGACGTGCACCTGCCCGAAGCGGACGCGCGGGGCGCGCTGCCCGATGCCGTCGAAGAGGTTGCGGGCGAAGGTCACCTTGAGGTGCCCGCGGTCCCGGTCGCCGCGCCCGTCGCCCGACCCGATCAGGATCGCCTTGTCATGGTCCTCGAACCGGCTGTCGGAGACGGTGACGAAGTCGGAGCCGTCCTCGATGTCCAGCAGCCCGTCGTGCCGCTGCACCCGCTCGCCGTGGAAGCCGAGGGGCGCCTCGCGGTCGGGGAACCGGCCGTCGGTGAAGGTGCAGTGGTCGATCCAGAGGTGCTTGCCGGTGATCACGGTCAGCGCGTCGAAGCGGGCGTTCCAGCTGCCGCGCGTGCCGTCGTCCGGGGACCAGCTGGTGAAGTGGTCGACGGGTGCCTCCAGGTGCAGGTCGCGCACGATGATGTTCCGGCCGGTGTTGACGGTCAGGAACACCCCGAGCAGCCGGGCGTCGCGGCCCACGCCGACGAGCGTGGTGTTGCTCGGCACGGTGAGCTGGATCTGCGCCTTCTCCTTGTTCGACCCGGTCTGGCGCAGCTGCCGCTGCTGCTTGCAGTAGTCGAAGCGGGTGTCGGACCAGGCGGAGCCGTCCTCTCCGAAGCAGGACATGTACTTGCCGAGGTCGTATCCGGGCGCGTAGTCCTGCTCGCCGAGCAGGGAGCCGTCGTCGCTCTCGTGGCCGTTGATGTCGCCGACGACCCGGATCACCTTGGGGGCGGTGGGCTCCCCGCCGTTGGCGAGCGCCTCCTTGAGTTCGGCGCGTGTGTCCACGGTCCAGGTCCGGCCGCCCGCCCCGCCGCTCGTGCCGGGGCCGGTCGAGGCCCAGCCGACGGGCCCGCGTTCGGCGGCGGAGGCCGGCGGGGCCGACCAGAGCAGGCACACGCCCAGGAGGAGAGCGGCGGCCCTACGCACCGGGCCGCCAGTCGCCGAGGTAGGTCTCCTTGGTGTGCCACCGGGCCTGGTCGCGGGTGAGCTGGGGCCGGTTCTCCGGCACGGAGACGGCGGCTCCCGGCCCCGAGTTCCGGTACTCGGCGAACCGCATGCTCTGCCAGGGATAGGCCTCGCGCATGTTCGTGTACGGGGCCACCGCGTCGATGCCCGGCCCGATCCGGGTCTCCCGCACGACCAGTGACGGCCAGGCCGTGGTCTCGTACGACGGCACCCAGGGCCGGGCCAGCTTGTACGCCCCGTCCTCGGCGCCGGAGGTGATACGGCAGTGGACGGCGAGGATGCCGTACGGGTTCGCCCGGGCCGTGGAGGGGGCGAAGACCATGCCCTTGGGGGTGAAGTCCACGTCCCGCGCCAGCGTGCGGAAGTGGCACTCCTCGAACACGGCCGTCGCCCGCCCGAAGACGAAGTCGACGTCGCCCTCGATATAGCAGTGCCGGAAGTACTGCCGGTCGAAGGCGTCCAGGGCGGTCGTCTCGACGAAGAGGGTGTCCTGGTGGGCCAGCAGCCGGACGTTCTCGAAGCGGGTCCGGTCGCCGTACGTGTACGCCGCCACGGCCTGCGTCCCCGTGATCTCGGGATGGTCGGCGCGCAGCCAGTCGTTGGCCAGGGTCAGGTCGCGGACGGTCAGCCCGGGGGCCGCCGAGGTGAAGGTGGCGGAGCCGGCCGTGCCGTAGGTGCCCGAACCGTCCGGCTTGGGAGTCCCGTTGGCGTTGTCGTAGACGATGACGGTGTCCCGCGGGTTCCGGGTGGCGCCCCGGAGGGTGAGCCCGGCCGCCCGGGCCGGGACCTTCACGACCTCGCGGTACGTCCCCGGGTGCACGACGACGGTCCAGCCGGGCCCGTCCACGGTGTCCACGGCCGCCTGCACGGAGTCACCGGGCCGGACGTGGAGAATGCGGCGGTCGGCCGCGGCGAAGGCGGGTGCGGCACCGGCGGCGACCAGCCCGCCGGCGAATCCGGTGAGGTTCGCCGGTGCATTCAGCAGGCCTCCTTCCACGGCTCCCAGTCGCCGAGGTAGGCGGCACGGGTGGCGGACCGGGCCTGCTCCGGGGTGAGTTGGGGCCGGTTCTCGGGGATCGTGATCCTGGCGCCCGGGCCGGTGTTGCGGTACTCGGCGAACCGCATCGACTGCCAGGGGTGGGAGTTCGACATGTTGGCGTAGGGCGCGGCCGCGTCGATGCCCGAGCCGAGCCGGGTGTCGCGGACGGTGAGCATGGGCCGGGCGGTGGTGTCGGAGCTGGGCACCCAGGGCCGGGCCAGCTTGTAGAAGCCGTCGGGGGCCTCGCTGCTGACGCGGCTCCTGGTCACCAGATAGCCGAGCGGATTGGCACCGGCGGTCGACGGCGCGAAGACGAAGCCGTACGGGGCTCCGGCCAGGTCGGTCCGGTTCAGGGTCCGGAAGTGGCAGTGCTCGAAGACGGCGGTGGCCCGCCCGAAGACGAAGTCGACGTCGCCCTCGGCGTAGCAGTGGGCGAAGTACTGGCGGGCGAAGGTGCCGAGGGCCATCGAGTCGGCGTACAGGGTGTCCTGGTGGCCGAGGAACCGGCAGTGGTGGAAGGCCGACCGGTCGCCCTGGACCTTGAGGGCGACGGCCTGGGTGCCGGTGACCCCGGGGTGGTCGGCGCGCAGCCAGTCGTTGGCGAAGGTGATCCAGCGGGCGGTGAACCCGTCGGCCTGCACGGTGGTGGTGGCGGAGCCGGTGGTGCCGTAGGTGCCGCCGCCGGGCTTGGGCGTGCCGGCGGCGTTGTCGTACACGATCACGACGTCACGGGGGTCCTCGCTCGCCCCGATCCAGGTCATCTCCGTGCGGCTCGGGTCGACGGCGACCGTCTGCCGGTACGTGCCGGGCGCGACGACCAGCGTCCAGCCACTGCCCGCGGCGGCGGTCACGGCGGCCTGGACGGAGGTGAAGTCACCGGCGCCGCCCGGATGGACGTACAGGGTGCGCTCGGTGCGGCGGGCGGCCGGGGAGCCGTAGCGGCCGAACGGGCGGGGGCGGGCGGCGGCGGTACCCGGCGCGAGGCCGAGTGCCGCGACGGCGCCGGCGCCCGCCAGGACGAATCGGCGGCGGGAGAGGGAAGGTCGGGGTTGCGAGGGCATACGGCTGCTCCTTCGCGGTGCGGCTCTTGTGGGATGGGGGATCGAGGCCGGGGCGATGTGCCCCGGCCCCGGTCCATGCGGTGTCAGCGAAGGCGCCCGACGCCCGCGCGGTGCTCGACGATCCACGGCACGGCCTTGGGCGAGTCGACCTTCGTGCGCAGCGTCGGCGTCCATCCGGCACCCCGCTGAAGGGTCTCGCCGGGGATCTCCGCGTTGTGCACGGCGATCAGATCCGTGAGCTTGCCGTTGACGTAGTTCTTCTCGGCGGTGAGCGGCGCCTCGCTCCACTTCTTCAGCGCCTTGCCGACGCTGGTGCCCGGAGGCAGCGTGAGGGCGTTGTGGCTGGCGTACAGCTGCGAGGAGATGCCGACACCGAAGATGTAGTAGTCGTCCTTCTGGTCCTCGGTGATCACGTAGTGGTTGTTGTAGACGTCGACCTGCCCGAACCGCACGCGCGGAGAGCGCTGGAGGATCCCCTCGAAGAGGTTGTGGTGCATGGTGACCTTGAGCTTGCCGGCGTCGATGGCGGCGAGCCCGTCGCCGTTGCCGATCAGCATGTTCTTGTCGTGGTTCTCGAAGCGGTTCCAGGACACCGTCACGTGGTTGGAGCCGCGCACGATGTCCGTCAGCCCGTCGTGCTGCTGGAAGACCTTGCCGAAGTAGACCGGCCGCTCGCTGTCGGGGTAGCGCCCGTCGGTGAGCGTGTTGTGGTCGATCCACACGTGATCGCTGCCGTAGACGACCACGGTGTCGTACTCGGAGTTCCAGTTGCCGGTGTGGTTGTCGTCGGTCGGGTCCCACTTGGGGAAGCAGTCGAGCGGGGCCTCGATGGTGAGGTTGCGCAGGATGACGTTCGAGACGTCCCTGATCTGGAGGCTGCCGCCGAGGATGCCGGAGTTCTTTCCGACGCCGACGATGGTGGTGTTGCTGGGGATGTGGGCCTTGATCTCCGAGTCCTGCTTCGCGGCGGACGCGACCCGCGCGTCCTCCTGCGGACCCATGGCGACCTTGTCGTTGCCGTAGACGGCCGGGTCGTAGTCCTTCAGGTACTGCTGGAGGTCGTAGCCCCCCGTGACGAAGGCGTCACAGCCTTGCGAGACGGCGTCGATCATGCCCTTGACCTTGATGATCTTGGGTGCGTTCCCGCCGTCCGCCAGCGCCCGCTTGAACTCGGCCCAGCTGGTGACCGTGTAGACGTGCTCGGCATCGGCGCGGGACCCACCGGTGGTCCCCGCGCCCTCCGACGCCCAGCCGTCCTTCGCGCCCAGCACCTCACGGCCGAGATCACGGCCCCCGGCGTGAGCGGCGGTACCGGTCAGAGACAGCACGAGAGCGGTACAGCCGACCAGAGCGGCGACCGTCCACTTCCTGTCATGATCATGCCATTTGCGTGCGTACATGGTGCGGCTCTCCTTTGTCAGGGACGGGGTGTTACGCGGCGGCGGGCTCCGGCCAGGTGATCCAGGACTCGGGGATCCGCTCGTCCAGCCGCCGCACATCGCGCGGCCCGAGCACCCGGGTGCGCAGCAGCTCGCGCGCCACCAGCCGGGCCACCTCGATGGCTCCCGGCGGATTGAAGTGCGTGTTGTCCTGCTCGGTCGCGGTCCAGTTGAAGTACTTCTTCGTCTCCTCGACCCCGAGCTCCTGCCACCGGGCGATCGTCAGCGCCTGGATGTCGAGCAGCGCGACCCCGTCCTCGGCGGCGAGGGCCCGCACGGCCGCCGGGTACTCCCCGTGCGTCGGCAGGGCCTTGCCACCCGCGTCGAACCGCCGCCGCTCCACGGACGTGGCCAGCACGGGCCGCGCTCCCCGCGCCCGGGCGCCCTCGACATACATCCGCAGATAGTCCTGATACGTCGTCCAGGGCTCGGTGTAGCGCGCGGGGTCCTCCTTCTTCTCGTCGTTGTGCCCGAACTGGTTGAGCAGGAAATCCCCGGGCTGTATCACCGAGAGAATCCCGTCCAGCCGCCCCTCATCGACGAAGCTCTTCGAACTCCGCCCGTTCACGGCGTGATTGGAAACGGGCCGGGAGCGCTGAAGAAAGAAGGGAAGCGCCATTCCCCACCCGGTCTCGGGCGCGGCATTCGCGTATTTCTGGGCGGCGGTGGAGTCACCGGCGATGTAGAGGGTGCGGTGACCTCGCGCGTGCGCGGTACCGCCGACGGAGAGAGCAAGAGGCACGGAGACGGCTGCGGTGGTGACTTGTCTTCGACTGAGAGACATGCAGAGTTCCTTTCAACAGGGGGCGGGGCACGCCCTCAGGGGCGCGGGGAACTGCGCGCCCAGCCAC
Organism: Streptomyces lomondensis; assembly: GCF_014651035.1. GTDB lineage: Bacteria > Actinomycetota > Actinomycetes > Streptomycetales > Streptomycetaceae > Streptomyces > Streptomyces lomondensis. Next base: position 1,566,774 of record NZ_BMWC01000001.1, on the reverse strand, counting down.
GGGGCGGCCCGCAGCCTGAACACCACAGACCGCCCCACGACGAAACCCAGAAAACTATCCGTTCTGCTGTTTCCACTCCTCCTGAGCCGCATTCAGCTGCTCAGCCATCGTGTCCAAGAACTCCTTCGCACTCATCTTCCCGAGCAGCACCTTCTGGAAGTTCGGCTCATTGTCGGCCTTGGAGATCGTGTTCCAGTCCGGCAGGTAGTACGGCAACTGCACAATCGTCGTCGACCCGTCCGACAGCGCCTGCGCAGCCAACTTCGTAGGCTCGGCCTTCGAAATCCACGCGTCCTGCGCCGCGTCCGTGTTCGACGGCACCTGCCCCGCCGCCTCGTTGAACTTCGAGTTCTCCGCCTTGGACGTGGCGAACTCGATGAACTTCCACGCGGCGTCCTTGTTCTTCGAGCTCTTGAACAGCCCGATCCCGTCCACCGGGTTGGAGACCTGCACCCGCTTCCCACCGGGCCCGGTCGGCTGCGGAATACCGCGGAACTTGTCGACCCCGAGCGCCTTCACATGGTCCTGGTACGACCCGAGATTGTGGTTCAGCATCCCGATCGTGCCGGAGTCCCACTGCGCGACCATCTTCGTGAAGTCGTTGTTGAGGTCGGCGGCCGGAGTGACCGTCTTGTACAGCTTCGCGTACTTCTCCAGCGCGGCCACGTTCTTCGGGTCGTTGACCGTGGTCTTCTCACCGCTGGAGTCCCAGAACGACGTGATCCCGGACTGCCCGTACATGGCGTCCAGCGCCTGGGCGATGGATCCCGCGCCGCCTCGGATGGTGTACCCGAACTCGTTCTTGCCCTTGTTCGTCAGCTTCTCCGCGGCCTCGAAGAACCGCTCCCAGGTCGTCGGCTCCTGAAGTCCCGCCTTCTGGAACAGGTCGGTGCGGTAGTACAGCACGCCGTTGTTCGCCGAGGTCGGGATCGAGTACAGCTTGTCGTCACCGCCACCGGCGGCCTTGAGCGACTCGACCATGTCCTTGTTGAGCTTGCCGTTCAGCGACGACTTGCCGAGCCGGTCGTCGAGCGGCTCCAGCGCGCCCTGCGCGGCGAACCCGGCGAGCATCGCCGCGCCCACACCGCCGACGTCCGGCAGGCCGCCGCCCTGGAGGGCGGTGTCGACCTTGGACTGGTACTCGGTGGAGGCGATCCCGACGTACTCGACCTTGATGTCCGGGTTGGCCTTCTCGAAGTCGGCGATGACCTCCTTCCAGATCTCGGTGCGGACACCGCCGTTGTTGTCCCAGAAGACGATCTTTCCCTTGCCGCTTCCCTCGGAGCCCTTGTCGCCGCCCGCTCCGCTGCCGTCGTCGCCGCAGGCGGTCGCGGTCAGCGCGAGCACGGCCCCCAGGGCGACGGCGGCCGACGTCCGGCGCCCGCCTCTGCTGCTGGTGCGATTGCTGATCTTCATTGGTCGGCTCTCTTCTTCTGGATCCAGCGAACTGTGTAGGTGTGGGGGTCAGTGGTGGGCCTGGGTTCAGTGGTGGCCGTGGGGGGCCCAGCCGTCCGTGCCCTTGAGGTAGGCGGCGACGGTGTGGGACCGCGCCTCCTGGTGGGTCAGCTGCGGACGGTCGGCGGTGACCGTCGCGCCCGGTCCGTGGTTGCGGTACTCGGCGAACCTCGCGTCCTTCCACGAGAACCCGCTCATGTCGGTCCACGGAGAGGTCTTGATCGCGGCGGGCAGTTCGGTGTCCCGGATCAGCACCTGGCCGATCGCGTCCGGTTCACCGCCCGGGTGCCAGGGCCTGCCGAGGTGGAAGGTCCCGGCGGGGGCGTCACTGACGATCCTCGACCTGGTGATCAGGAACCCGTACGGGTTGCCCTTCCAGGTCGAAGCCGCGGTGATGTAGCCGTTGTTCGTGTCCGAGCCCCGGCTCAGCGCCCGGATCACCGACCGCTCGATCACCGTCGTGGCCCGCCCGTAGACGAAGTCGACGTCGCCCTCGATGTAGGAGTCGCGGACGTAGACCCGGCTGACGGTGGTCAGCTTGGGGCTGTCGGTCATCAGGGTGTCCTGGTTGCCCAAGAAGGCGGTGTCGTCGAAGACGATCCGGTCGCCGGTCGTCTTCATCGCCAGCGCCTGCTCGCCCTTCAGCTCGTGCGCGGCCTCGTCGAAGTCGTTGCTGAAGGTGAGGTGGCGTGCGGTGACGTCGTTCGCGACGATCCGGACGGTGGCGCTCCCCGTCGAGCCCCCGTACTCGGCGGGCGTGTCGAAGACGATGACGGTGTCGGAGCGGTGCCGTCCGGTGCCGCGCAGCTCGATGTGCGGCTTGCTCGCGGGGATGACCACCTTCTCGCGGTAGGTGCCCGGCGCGACGGCGATCCGCACCGGCACGTCGTTGCCGTCGGGGACGGCGTCCACGGCCGCCTGGACGGTCGGGTAGTCGCCCGGGACGTGCAGGGTGACCGGGCCGCCGATCCGCTGCTGGGGTCCGGAGAACCGCTTCACCAGCGCGGGCACGGCGGCGGCCGGGTCGAGCCGGTAGGCGTAGAACTCGCGCGGGTCGAACGCCGTGCCCCAGGCGTCGTGCCGGCCCGTGGTGTTCTTCAGGATCGACCCGCGCTGCACCAGCTCGGCGGTGGCATCGGCCTGGTAGGGGTGCTGGACGCCGTCGTAGTAGCTGTTCTCGACGACCATCTTCGTCCTGCCGCGCGACCAGTTCCCGTACGTCCACACGGGGTCGCCGTCGGACAGCTGCGCGGACAGGTAGTTGTTGTAGAGGTGCGCGTAGGCGCAGTTGTCGGCGGACGGGTTGCGCTGCTTGGTGCCCCGGAACCAGTTGTGGTCGACGGTGATCTGCGTCTTGACGTTCGGGGTCCAGCCGATGCCGAAGGTCTTGTTGTTGTCCGTGAACTGGTTGTAGGAGACGGTGACGTACTCACTGTCCTTGCGGATGTCGAGCTGGCCGTCGCAGATCCGCGAGAACCGTATGTGGTCGATCCACACGTGGTGCGCGGTGTCGAGGCGGATGCCGTCGTAGTCGGTGTCCTTGCAGTCCCAGTTGCCCTCGATGGCCGTGTCGCGGATGGTGAGGTTGCGGATGATCACGTTGTGCGTGCCGGGGTCCAGGGTGAACCCGCCGTGCACGATCTCGGCGGTGTCGCTCACGCCGATGATGGTCTTGTCCGAGGCGACGGGGATCTCCGTGCCGAAGGGGTCCATGTCCAGGGATCCCTTGACGCGGATGACGTACGGCTCCTCGGCCGCCGCGTACTTGGCCAGCGCGGCCTGGTCGGTGACGGTGACGACCTTGCCGCCCGCCCCGCCGGTGGTGCCGCCGGCGAGGGAGGCGAAGCCGTGCGGCCGGTCGGTCCAGCGCTCGGCGGCGGGCGCGGCCTGCGGTGAGGGCGCCGCCGCCTGCGCGTCACCGATCGCCCCGAGTCCCAGCGCGGCGGCGAGGCCGAGCACGGTGGCCACGATCTTGCCGTGCCCCGGTCTCGGCAAGCGCTTGCTCCGGAAGTGCGTCATTGCGGCTCCCAACAGGCGTACGGGGGTGACTTATGCGGGCGTGACTCTGAACCGCGTGAAGGTCGCGGCACCGGCGTGCCCGGGTCCGGCGGGCGCGAGGGCGAAGAGGCCGAGCAGGGCCCCGACCCAGCGCCAGGGGGTGGCGGCGAAGACCGGGCCGGAGGGGCGGAAGCCCTCTCCGACGTCGTAGGAGAAGCGGCAGCGGGCCCCGGCGCCGATCTCGATCCGCAGCCGGGCCCGGCCCCCGGGGGCGAGCCGCGGATGGTCGGCGTCCCGCTCCCGGTCCGCGACGGCCTCCGTGAACCGGTGCACCAGGTGCACGGTCCGGTCCGTGCCCCGCTGGAGCCCGATCCAGCCGAACGCGTCCCCGAGCACCGCGAGCCCGGCCCGCGCGCCCGGCTCGTCGCTGTCGAGCCGCAGCTCCACCTCGATGGCCGACGGTGTGCCGGGCAGCCGCTGGGTGAGCACGCTCGGGAGTTTGCGCAGGTCGTGGGCGTTGGCCGAGCGGACGCAGGTCAGCCGCAGTCCGTCCCCGGAGTGCTGGGTGGCCCAGCCGTCGCCGGGGTTGGCCGTCCACTGCCACTGGCGGCCGAACCGTCCGCCGGGGAAGTCGTCGTCGGTGGCGGGCGCGGCGGGCGGCTGCGGCGGCAGGGCGGGGCGGCGGTGTTCGGCGACGGGCGCGCCGTCGTCCCCGAGCACCGGCCAGCCGTCCGGGCCCCAGCGCATCGGCTGGAGGTGTACGACCCTGCCGTAGGCGCCGCGCTGCTGGAAGTGCAGGAACCAGTCCTCGCCGGACGGGGTGCGCACCCAGCCGCCCTGGTGGGGGCCGTTGACGTCGGTGTCCTTCTGCTCCAGGACGATCCGCTCCTCGTACGGCCCGAAGAAGCCGCGCGAGCGGAAGGCGCCCTGCCAGCCGGTCTCCACTCCCCCGGCGGGGGCAAAGATCCAGAACCAGCCGTCGTGCCGGTAGAGCTTGGGGCCTTCGAGGGTGAACCAGCCGGGTATGCGGTCGCCGTCGACGATCACCTTGCCCTCGTCGAGGAGTTCGGTGCCGTCGGGGCGCATCCGGTGGCCGGTGAGGCGGTTCTTGACGCCGGAGCGGGACCTGGCCCAGGCGTGGACCAGATAGGCCTCGCCCGTCTCCTCGTCCCACAGGGGGCAGGGGTCGATCAGGCCCTTGCCCGCCTTCAGCAGGTGCGGGCGGGTCCAGGGGCCTCTGATCTGCGGGGCGTTGACCTGGAAGACGCCCTGGTCGGGGTCGCCCCAGAAGATCCAGAAGCGTTCGTCGTGGTAGCGGAGGGACGGGGCCCAGACGCCGCAGTCGTGGCGGGGCGTGGCGAACTCCTCGGCCGGTTCCAGCCGTTCGAGGGCGTGGCCGACCAGGGTCCAGTTCACCAGGTCACGGGAGTGGAGCAAGGGCAGTCCGGGGGCGCGGCCGAAACTGGATGCCGTCAGGTAGAAGTCGTCGCCGACGCGGACGACGTCCGGGTCGGACCAGTCGGCGTCGAGGATCGGGTTGCGGTAGGTCCGGGGGCTCACGGGCTCACCGCCTTCCGGACGAGGGCCGCGGCGGCGTCCCGGCCGAGGCGGCCGTCGGCGACGACGGTGACGACCCGGCGGACGACGGTCTCGCCCGGCGGGATCGGCAGCCGCTCCTCGTGCGCCAGCGAGGAGCCCACCCCGGGGTACTCCCCGGTCCGCACGAACCACGGGTCGCGCCGGGTCTGTTCGGTGGCCCCGGCGAAGACCAGCGTCCAGGTGGAGCCGGCCAGGGCGAGCCAGTCGGCGCGCCTGCCGTGCGCCTCGGCCTCGCCCTCGGTGCCGGCGGTGAAGACGTCCGGGGCCGCGGCCTCCTTGCGGGCCCGCCAGAAGAAGCCGCCGTAGGCCGCGCCCGGGCGGCCGTTGGTCGCGGGGCTGCCGATCGACAGCGGGCTCTTCGTGACGTTGGTGAGGGAGAAGGTGAGGTCCAGCGCCCAGGCCTGGTCGGTGAGTTCGGTGGCCGCGACCGTACGGCGCTCGCGCAGCAGCTCGCCGCCCGCGGCGACCCAGCGCAGCTCCTCCACGAAGCCGTCCGGGTCGCGCAGCTGGAACGTGACGTGCCGCTGGGAGCCGTGGTTGTCCAGCTCGGTCGGGCCCTGGTCGCGGACGTAGGTGCGCCCGCCCCAGAAGTTGAACCCCTCGACGTCGGGAACGGCGACACCGACGCCGAGGTGGTGTGTGTGGTCGGCGGGGCTCAGCTCGGTGACCGCCGTGCCGGCCAGGGTGGTGACGGGGTGCAGGAAGGGCCGCGGGGAGAGCCGGACCGGCAGCTCGGGCCGGGTGACGTACCGGCCGACCGGCCGTCCGGCGACACGCAGCACCGCGGTGTCGTTGCTGCTGGTCATCTGGTGCTCACCTCTTTCGACAGGTGCTCCGCGGACAGCGCCCAGGGGGCGCCCAGCTCGGAGTAGAGGGAGAGGGTGTCGGCGGCGGCCGCGACGAGCCCGTCGATGCCGGGCACCACGCGGCGGTTCTCGCCGGGGATCCGGTGCCAGGCGGTGTCCGGGAGCGGCGCCGGGTCGGGAGCCTTGCGGATGGCCTCCACGACCTTCATGAAGGCGCCGGTCTCGTCCGGCGGGACCAGCAGGTCGGCGCCGGTGGTGAGGTGGTCGACGAGGTTCTCCAGCAGGTCGGTGCGGCCGTGCTCGAACTCCTCCGGGCCGTGCCCGGCGCGCTGGAGCAGCACGCGGTCCTGCTTGTACCAGAAGGTGATGCGGCCGCTGCTGCCGTGCACCAGGACATACGGCTCGTCCGCCTGCTCGGCGCACAGGGTCGCGGCGACGGTGACCGGGTGGCCCTGCGCGGTGGTGATCCGGACGCAGGAGGTGTCGTCGGACTCGATGGCGTTGGCGCGCAGCAGCTCGGTCTCGATGGCGGCGACGTCCTCGGCGCGGGTGCTGCCGCCGAGGGCGAGGGCGGTGGCGACGGCGTGCGCGAGGGGGTTGGTCAGCGCCCCGTCGATCACGTCGACGCCGTTCATCCGCCGCTTGCCCGCCCAGGGCGCCCGGCGGAAGTAGTTCTCGTCCCGCACCCAGGCACCGGCTCCGCCGAGCCCGACCAGCTGCCCGATCGCGCCCTGGCCGACCAGTGCGCGGATGGCGGGCAGGGCGTGCGAGCCGAGCGACTGGAAGCCGATCTGGCAGACGACACCGGCCGCGGCGACCCCGTCGGCCATCCGGCGGAACTCCGCGTAGGAGGGGGCCGGGGGCTTCTCCAGCAGGAGGTGCACGCCCCGTTCGGCCGCCGTGAGCGCGAGGTCGGTGTGGGTCGGGATCGGCGTGCAGATGATCGCGACGGCGGCGCCGGTGGAGTCCAGCAGGGCGCCGAAGTCGGCGGACTGCTCGGGGGTGCCGAGGCCGTCGAGCTCCTCCGCGGTCAGCGGTGTCAGCTCGCAGACGCCGGCCAGCCGGACGAGGCCCTTCTTCTGGAGCCGGCGGATGTTCTCCACGTGCCAGCGGCCGTGGCCGCGGGCGCCGGCGAGGACGACGGGCACAGGTGTGATCATGGTGTCGATCATGCGGCCGGTCATGGGATCCTCCCCGCTCCCGCGCCACGGGCCACCGCCCGGTCCGCCGCCGCGGCGCTGTCGATCCGCCCGTGCAGGGTGGGCGTCCAGCCGACGTCGCCGGTCAGATCGCGCTCACTGCCCGAGTTGTAGGCGTTGTAGATCATGAGCAGGTCAACCGGAAAGCCGTTGAAGAGCGTGCCGCTCTGGTGCAGGGCGCTGCCGTTCCAGCTCTTGACCAGGTCGGCGACCTCCACGTGCCCGGGGGCGTGGAAGGCGTTGTTCTGGGCGTGGATCCTCGACTCGGTGGAGACGCCGAGGGAGTAGCGGTAGTCGTCCTCAGTGATCTCGTAGCGGTTGTTGTAGACGTGCACCTGGCCGAAGCGGACCCGCGGGGCGCGCTGGACGACCGACTCGAACTCGTTGTGGTGGAGCGTGACCCGGAGCTTTCCGCGGTCGCCGGTGGCGGTGTCGCCGTTGCCGATGAGCATCGCCTTGTCGTGGTCGGCGAACCGGCTCCAGGAGACGGTCACGAGGTCGGAGCCGTTGGTGATGTCCAACAGGCCGTCGTGGCGCAGGTAGGTGCGGGCGAAGTAAGCGGGCTCCTCGGCATCCGGGTGGCCCTTGTCGGACGCGGTGATGTGGTCCACCCACACATGGGTGGCGCCGGCCAGCCAGAGGTTGTCGTAGGCGGCCTTCCAGTCGCCGAGGCCGCCGGCGTTGGGCTGCCACACGGGGAAGCAGTCGTAGGCGTCGCGCAGTTCGAGGTTGCGGATGATCACGTTGTCCGCGTTGCGCACCTGGAGGCTGGCGCCCTTGAGGACCGCCTTGTCGCCGAGGCCGATGATCGTGGTGTTGGAGCCGACGGGCAGCACGATCCGCTCGGCCTGCCGGGCGGCGGAGGCCTGGCGGGCCTCCTCCTGCGGGCCGCTGGGCCTGGCGGAGCCCCAGGTGCGCGGGTCGTAGGCGGCGAGGTACTTCTTCAGGCCGTAGCCGCCGGTGGCGTAGTCGGAGCAGTCCAGGCGGTCGCCGTCGTCGTCGGTGTTGGCGTCGATGGTCCCGGCGATCCTGATGATCTTCGGGGTGTCGCTGCCGCCGTCGAGGGCGCGGACGAGCCCGGCGCGGTCGGTCACGGTGTGGACGTGCTCGGCGTCGGCGGCCGCGCCTCCGGTGGTGCCCTCTCCCGCGGAGGCCCAGCCGTCGTTCGCCGGGAGGGTGTCGCGGCCGAGGTCGCGGGCCTCGGCGTGCGCCGGAACGCAGAGCACCCCCAACAGCCCGGCCGCGACGGCCAGTTGTCCGACCCTCATCCCTTCACCGCCCCCGCGCTGAAGCCGGTGATCAGCCACTTCTGGATGAAGGCGAACACGAGCACGACCGGCACGGCCGCGATGATGCCGCCCGCCGCGAGGGCGCCCAGGTCGACGCTGTCCGCGCTCATCAGGGTGTTCAGGCCGACCGGGATGGTCTGCTTGTCCTGGTTGTTGAGGAACATCAGGGCGAACAGGAAGTGATTCCAGGAGTGCACGAAGGCGAAGGAGCCGACGGCGATCAGGCCGGGCCGCAGCAGCGGCAGCACCACGATCCGGAAGGCCGTCATGCGGTTGCAGCCGTCCACCCAGGCCGCCTCCTCCAGGGAGTACGGCACGTTCTTGATGAAGTTGCTGATCAGGATCATCGACAGCGGCAGCTGGAAGACCGTCTCGGCGAGGATGACGCTGCCGAGCGAGTTGATCATCTGGAGCTCGGCGAAGATCTCGAACAGCGGGACCAGCAGCAGCGCGCCCGGCACGAACTGGGAGCACAGCAGGGCCAGCATGAACGCCCGCTTGATCTTGAAGTCGAACCGGGCGAGGGCGTAGCCGCCGGCCAGGGCGACGAGGGTCGTCATGACCAGGGTGGCGACGCCGACGAGCACGCTGTTGGTGAAGTAGGTGCCGAAGCTGCGCTCCGTCCACACCTTCTCGAAGTGGTCGAAGGTCATCGGCCAGGGCACCAGCGAGGTCGAGCCGGCCGGGCGCAGGGCGAACAGCAGGATCCAGTAGAAGGGGATGAGGGTGAAGACCAGGTAGATCCCCAGGGGCAGGTAGATCTGCCAGCGGGGCGCCTCGTCCCAGGCCCGGTTGCGCTTCGCCGGCCGTGGCGGTTCGGGGGTGGCGCGCACGGGGGCGGGCGCCGTCTTGGTCGCTTCCTTGACGCTCACTTGCTCTCGCCTCCGAACTTGCTCAGCCGCAGGTAGACCATCGAGCAGAAGAGCAGGATCACGAACGCCACCGTGGTCAGGGCCGACGCGTAGCCGAAGTTGTGGGCGTCGACGGATGTGTTGGCGATGTACAGCGGCAGCGTGGTCGTCTCGCCCGCGGGTCCGCCGCCGGTCAGGGTGTAGAGCAGGTCGACGTTGTTGAACTCCCACACCGCCCGCAGCAGCGTGGACAGGATGATGGCGTCCTTCAGGTGCGGCAGCGTGATGTGCCAGAACTGCTTGATCCGGCTCGCCCCGTCGACCTCGGCGGCCTCGTACAGGTCCTTCGAGACGGACTGGAGGTCGGCGAGGATGAGGATCGCGAAGAACGGCACCCCGCGCCACAGGTCGGCCACGATCGCCGCCGGGAAGACGGTGGAGGTGTCCGACAGCCAGCTGGTCCCGTAGGAGCCGATGCCGATGTCCGCGAGGTAACGGGTGATGCCCGTCTGGGAGTTGTAGAGCAGCACCCAGATCGCGGAGGTCAGCACGCCGGAGACGGCCCACGGCGAGAAGACCATCGCGCGCCCCAGGCCCCGGCCCACGAAGGTCTGGTTGACGATGAGGGCCAGCGCGAGACCGAACAGCAGCTGGAGTCCGACCTCGACGAAGACCCACTTGGCGCTGAAGACCAGGGTGTCCCAGAAGATCGGGTCCTCGGTGAAGGCGTGGACGAAGTTGTCGAAGCCCGCGAATCCGTTCCGCCAGGGCTTGGTGGGGTTGTAGTTCTGCAGGCTGTAGTAGAAGACGCTGATGACCGGGTAGGCGATGAAGCCCAGCATGAGCAGGGCGGCCGGGGCGATCAGCAGGTACGGGAGTCTGCGCGGGGTGGCGGAGGCACGGCGCCGCCGGGGTGGCGCGGGCGGTTTCGCCACGGCTGCGGCTTGGGCCATGACTGTTCTCCGTTCTCAGTACGTCGTGGTACGTCGTGCGTCGGTGCGTGCGCGGGAAGCGCTTTCTTCCTGGGCAGGGTCGTGCCGGGTCGTGCTGAGGTGCGTGGGTGGTGCCTGGGTGGTGCGGGTGGTGCGTGGGTGGTGCGGTGGCGCGTGCGCCGGGCAAGTGGCCCGTGCGTGGTGCGATGGCGCTTGGGTCCTGCGGTGGCACGTGGGTCGTTCGGTGGCGTGCGAGTCGCGCCTGTTCAACTCGCGTACGGGTCGGCGACCCGGCCCGGGCGGGCGAGGAACTCGAAGTCGCAGCCGGTGTCGGCCTGCGTGATCTGCTCGTTGTAGAGCGCGCCGTAGCCGCGCTCGTACCGGGCGGGCGGCGGCGTCCACTCCGCCCTTCTGCGCTCCAACTCCTCGTCATCTACGTTGAGTTGAAGGACCCTGGCCTCGACGTCCAGGGTGATCGAGTCACCGCTGCGGACCAGGGCCAGCGGCCCGCCGACGTACGACTCGGGCGCGATGTGCAGCGCGCACGCGCCGTAGCTCGTGCCGCTCATCCGGGCGTCGGAGATCCGGACCATGTCCCGTACGCCCTGCTTCAGCAGGCGGTCGGGGATCGGCAGCATGCCGTACTCGGGCATGCCCGGCCCGCCCTTGGGTCCGGCGTTGCGCAGCACCAGCACGCTGTCGGCGGTGATGTTCAGTTCGGGGTCGTTGATCGTGCGCTGCATGGTCTTGTAGTCGTCGAAGACGACCGCGGGACCGGTGTGCTTGAGCAGGTGGGGCTCGGCGGCGATGTGCTTGATGACGGCGCCGTCGGGGCAGAGGTTGCCGCGCAGTACGGCGACCCCGCCCTCGTCGGCGACCGGGTTCTCGCGGGTGCGGATGACGTCGTCGTTGTGGACGACGGCGCCCTCGATCTGCTCTCCCAGGGTGCCGTTGACGGTGGGCCGGTCCAGGTGCAGCAGGTCGGTGATCCGCGAGAGGAAGGCGGGCAGGCCGCCGGCGAAGTAGAAGTCCTCCATGAGGTACGTCCGTCCGCCGGGCCGGACGTTGGCGAGCACCGGCACGGTGCGGGCGATGCGGTCGAAGTCGTCGAGGGTGAGGTCGACCCCGCAGCGTCCCGCCATCGCGATCAGGTGGATGACGGCGTTGGTGGAGCCGCCGAGCCCGAGCACTGTGGTGACGGCGTCCTCGAAGGCGTCGCGGGTGAGGATCCGGGACGGCTTGAGCGCGGTCCAGGCGAGCTCCACGGCACGGCGTCCGGAGGCGGCGGCCATCCGCTCGTGCCCGGAGTCGACGGCCGGGATCGAGGAGGCGCCCGGCAACGTCATGCCGAGGGCCTCCGCCGCCGCGGTCATCGTCGACGCGGTCCCCATGGTCATGCAGTGACCGGGGGAACGCGCCAATCCGCCCTGGAGTTCGCGCAGTTCGCAGTCGGTCAGGTTGCCCGCGCGGTGCTCGTCCCAGTACTTCCACATGTCGGTGCCGGAGCCGAGGGTCTCACCGCGCCAGTGGCCCGGCAGCATCGGCCCCGCGGGCACGAAGAGGGACGGTACGTCGGCCGAGGCCGCGCCCATGAGCAGCGCGGGCGTCGACTTGTCGCAGCCGCCGAGCAGCACCGCCGCGTCGATCGGGTACGACCGCAGCAGCTCCTCCGTCTCCATCGCGAGCAGGTTGCGGTAGAGCATCGGGGTCGGCTTCTGGTACGTCTCGGAGAGCGTGGCGACCGGGAACTCCAGCGGGAAGCCGCCGGCCTGCCACACGCCCCGCTTGACCGCCTCGGCGCGCTCGCGCAGATGGACGTGGCAGGGGTTGATGTCGGACCAGGTGTTCAGTACGGCGATCACCGGGCGGCCCCGGTACTCCTCCGCCTCGTAGCCGAGCTGGCGCATCCGGGCGTTGTGGGACCAGGTGCGCAGCTGGCCCTCGGCGCCGTACCACTGGTGGCTTCGGAGGTCTTCGGGACGCAGTCGGCCGGTCATATCGACCACCCCGCGGCGATCGCGGCGACCTCGGCGCGCTCGTCCTCCCGGAGGGTCCGGCTCGGCGGGCGGACCTCGCGGCGGCACAGGCCGAGGGAGGCCAGGGCCTCCTTGACGACGGTGACGTTGTTGGCGGAGCCGTTCGCGGCGCGCAGCTCCTCGAAGCGGCGGATCTGCTCCCAGACCTTCATGGCGGCCGGGTAGTCGCCGGAGCGCAGCGCCTCGATCATGTTCAGGGAGACGGCGGGGGCGACGTTGACGAGCCCCGAGGTGAAGCCGGTGGCGCCGGCGGAGAAGTAGGAGGGGGCGTACGGCTCGGCGAGCCCGGCCACCCACACGAACCGCTCAAGACCCGCGTCCCGGGCGAACGCGGCGAACCTGGCCGCGTCCGGGACGGCGTACTTCACGCCGATGACGTTCGGGCAGGCGTCGGCGAGTTCGGCGAGGCGGGCCCCGGTGAGCTGCGCGTTGCGGATGTACGGGACGACGCCCAGCTCGGGCACGGCCTCGGCGACGGCGCGGTGGTAGTCGACCCAGCCGGCCTGGGAGACGTACGGGTGGACGGGCTGGTGGACCATCACCATCTGGGCGCCGAGGTCACGGGCGTGCCGGGCGGAGGCGACGGCGGTGGGGATGTCGTGCCCGACGCCGACTAGGATCGTGGCCCGCTCACCGGCTTCGTCGACGGTCAACTCGGTGACGAGCCGGCGCTCTTCCGGGGTCAGCGCGTAGAACTCGCCGGTGTTGCCGTTCGGGGTGAGGGTGGTGATGCCGCCGTCGAGCAGGCGGCGCAGCAGGGCCCGGTAGGTGTCCTGCTCGACGGAGCCGTCCTCGGCGAACGGGGTCACCGGGATCGCCACCACGTCGGCCAGGGCCGCCCGCTGGGTCTCGAACGCCACGCTGCTCATTCCTGACCTTCCTGTTCCAGTGCTGCCTGGGGGAAAGCGCGCTGCACGAACGACGCGATGTGGGCGTGGAGGGCGCGGGCCGCGCCGTCGGCGTCGCCGTCGAGGGCGAGCCGCAGGATGTCCCGGTGCTCGCCGGCCTCCCGCTCCCAGGAGGGCGAGGCGGCCCAGGCCACGGCGGAGACCAGGGCGGCCTGGTCGCGGACCTCGTCGAGCATCCGGCCGAGCAGCGGGTTGCCGCAGGGCAGGTACAGGGCGCGGTGGAACTCCCGGTTGGCGAGCGAGCGTTCGGCGGTGTCGGTGGCGGCGTCGGCCCGGGTCAGCGCGTCACGGGCGGCCTCCAGGGAGGCCCCGCGGTGCACGGCGCGCTTCAGCGCCTCGGGCTCCAGCAGCAGCCGCACGTCGTAGACCTCGCGCGCCATGTCCGCGTCCACCATGCGCACCGTGACGCCCTTGTACTGGCTCATCACGACCAGCCCGGTCCCGGCGAGGGTCTTGAGCGCCTCGCGCACCGGGGTCTTCGACACCCCGAACTGCGCGGCGAGCTCGGTCTCGACCAGCGCCTGTCCCGGCGTCAACTGCCCGGTGAGGATGCGGTGTTTGATCCCCTCCAGCACGTACTGCGTGCGGGAGGGGATCGGCGTGGGCACAGAGGTCATGCGCGCCTCTCGGATCTCGCGGTCTCGATGGATCGCGTATCGGATCTCGCGTATCGCGTCTCATATATGACGTACGAAGTACGACGCGATGACGTTAAGAGGGCGCGTTTGTTTCGTCAATGCTTCTGACGAAGGAAGCAGCAATCGCTTTCTACGACCTGGGCTTCCACCCCGGATCCCGCCCGCTCAACCCCACCGCCCGGTCCAGCAGGGGCGCGTCCGGGGCGACGGGTACGACCGGGCCGAAGATGTCGCCGCGGCCGGGGTCGTCGACCGACGCGGCGAGGAAGTCGTGGCAGGTCTGCAGCGCGGCCGGGTCGGGGGTGTACGCCTGGCCGGTCGCGCGGGCCAGGTCCCAGCCGTGGACGACCAGCTCGTCGGTGACGACGAGGCCCGCGATCTCGCCGGGCAGGTCGACGCCGCCGGCCCGGGTCATGCCGGTCCAGGCGGCCGGGTCGCGCCAGGCCTCGGCCAGTTCGGCGAAAACCTCGGGCAGTTCCTCGCGCCAGCCGGGGGCGAGGTCCGGGAGCGCGGAGTCGGGGCTGGTGTCGGTCGTGACGCCGAGATCCTTGCGGGCGGCGTCGCGGAAGGCGACGGCCAGTCCCGCCAGGTGGCCGAGCAGGTGGCGCACCGCGTACTCGGGGCAGGGCGTCGGACCGGCCAGCTGTTCGTCGGTGACGCCGGCGGCCAGCCGCGCCACGACCTCCGTCTGCGGTCCGAGGTCGAGGGTCATGCCGGTCATGCCGGTCGTCCCGGTGGTGTCGGTCATGCGCTGCTCCTTCGAAGCGTGGTCTCGGGAGGTAGACCGACGCCGGCCCTGGAACTCATCGGCCGGCCGGCTCTCTTCTAGGGCACCTGCCCGATCCCCGCGCCGGGTCCTTAGCCCGACGATGGCCAGGCATGACGACCAAGACGACCCGGCCCCTCGTGCGCGTCCTGCGCGACCGCGACTCCGGGCTCTACCTCTCCGGCGTGGTGGTCTCCGGCTTCGGCACCTCGGCCCTGTGGCTGGCGTCCGGCGTGTGGGTCAAGGACCTCACCGGCTCGGACGGCCTGGCCGCGCTGTGCATGCTCGCCCTGTGGCTGCCCACCCTGGCCGGCCCGCTGCTGGGCACCCTCGCCGACCGGGGCCGCCGCAAGCCGCTGCTGATCGGCGTGAACGTGCTCCTGGGCGTCCTGCTGCTCACCCTCGTGAGCGTCGACTCCCCGGGCGATCTGTGGCTGCTGTATACGGTGCTGTTCGTGTACGGCGCGGCGGGCGCCGTACACGACGCGGCCGAGTCCGCTCTCGTCGCGACCGCCGTCCACCCGTCCCTGCTCGGCGACTTCAACGGCCTGCGCATGACGGCCACCGAGGGCATGAAGCTCCTGGCCCCGCTGGCGGGCGCGGGCCTGTACGCGGCGTACGGCGGCGCGGGCGTCGCCCTCCTCGACGCGGCGACGTTCGCACTGGCCGCGGGGCTCTACGCGGGGCTGCGCGTACGGGAGGAAAAACCCGGCCCGCCCCAGGGCAGCCGCCGGCAGCGAACGGCCGAGGGCGCCCGCCACCTGTGGGGACACCCCGTGCTGCGCCCCCTGGTGCTGGCGGGCGGCGCCACCATGCTGTGCGCGGGCCTGAACGGCGCGATGGTCTACGCCGTCGTCGACGACCTCGGGCACTCCCCCGCGTACGCCGGTGTGCTGTACGCCGTGCAGGGCGCCGGGTCGGTCGCGGTCGGCCTGCTCTCCGGCACCGCCCTGCGCCGGCTGGGCGTGCGGCGCTTCGCGGCCTGCGGCATCGCCCTGCTGGCCCTCGCGGTGGCCCTGCGGGCGGTGCCGTCCGACCCGCCGGCGCTGGTGTGCAGCGCGGCGATCGGCGCGGGGCTGCCGGCCGTGCTGATCGCCACGCTGACCTCGGTGCAGCGCGAGACCCCCGGCCCGCTGCTGGGCCGGGTCACCGCCACGGCCAACACCCTGGTGTACACGCCGAACGTGGCCGGACTGGCCGCCGGGGCGGCCCTGGTCGAGCTGGTGAGCCACCGGCTGGTGCTGGTGGCCCTGGGCGTGGTCCTGCTGGTGACGGCGGTCCCGCTGTTCCCTCCCTCGGCCAGGGCCGAAACCGTCCCCCACAGGTGACGTCCGCCCCGCCGTCTCAGAGCCCGGCGAGGGCGGAGCGGACCGTCTCCAGGTCGCCGTCGGACGCCAACCCGGCGTGATACAGCCGCAGTTCGGTGGCGCCCAGCCGCCGTGCCCCGGCCGCGTCGGCGGCGAGGGTGCCGGGGCTGCCGCCCATGCCGGAGACGACGGTGAAGTTGGCGGCGATGACGGCGCCCTCCCGGCCCTGCGCGGCGAACGGCGTCAGCGTGCCGGTGCCGCCCGCGCAGGGGACGACCACGCCGTCCGCGACGGACAGGATGTGCGCGGGGTCCACCCCGGGGTTGGCGCCCACGTGGTACGACACCGGGTCCGCGTGCAGCAGCACCTGGAAGTCATCGGGCGCGGCGGCCCGGACCGCGGCGACGGCCTCCTCCTGGAGCGTGCGGGCGGTTTCGTCGCGGTACGCGCGCGTGGTGGTCGCGAACGTCTCCCCGAGGAGCTTCTCGATGCCCGGCCAGCCTCCGTCCGAGGGCCCGCCCTGCCACACCGGCTCCAGCGCGGTCCGCACGGCGGCCGCCAGCTCGTCGGCGTCCAGGCCGTACCGGCCGTAGCCCTCCCGGCAGGACGGGCAGAAGCAGAGCGCCATCAGGTACTGCCCGGCGTCCCCGAGGCCGACGCCGCCGGTCTTGTCGTGGGCGTGCAGATGCTGGAGGCCGTACCAGCCGAGGGATTCCAGCTCGGTGCCGCGTGCCCCGGGACGGACGGCCGCCTCGGCCGCCAGGTCGGTCAGGTACGCGCGCGTGGCGGGCTGCGCGATGCAGGGCGCCCAGGGGTAGCGGTCGCCGTAGGCGTTGACGACGGAGGTGTCCGGGTGCTCGGCGCCGAGGCGGGAGTTGTGGGCGAGGACGACCCAGGTGTGCACCTCCACACCGGCGTCCACGAGCGCGGCGGCGGCCTCCCCGAAGGCGTCACCGGGAGCCCAGTCACCGGCCGGGTAGGGGCGCAGCTCCCGTCCGTCCCAGCGGTCGCCCGCCGGGTACAGCACGGCGGCGTGCTCGGCGGTGACGATGCGGTGGCGCGGGTGGCGGGGCGTGAGGGCGCGCGTGGAGTGGTAGGCGGCGGCGAGCGTCACCTGCTGCACGCCGAGCGCGGCGATCCGCGCGGGCGCCTCCGGGTCCCCGTTGACGTCCCAGGGGTAGACGAATGCCGACGCCTTCACTTGGCCTCCTCCAGCAGCGCGTAGCCGCGTTCGATCAGTTCGGCGAGCTGCTTGACATGATCCTCCGTGGGCTCGTGGAGCGGGGGCCGGACCTCCCCCACGTCCAGTCCGCGCAGCCGTACGCCGGCCTTGACGAGGGCGACGGCGTACCCGCGGCCCTGGGCGCGCAGTTCGACGAAGGGGCGGTAGAAGCCGTCCAGCAGCTTCTCCACCACGCTGTCGTCGCCGTTGCGGAGCGCCTGGTGGAAGGCGAGGGCGAGCTCGGGCGCGAAGCAGAACACGGCGGACGAGTAGAGGGTGACGCCGAGGGCGCGGTAGGCGAGCTGGGTCTGCTCGGCCGTCGGCAGGCCGTTGAAGTAGAGGAAGTCGCCCGGGACCTCGGTGCGGACGGCGCTGACGACGCGCTGCATGAGGTCGAGGTCGCCGAGCCCGTCCTTGAGGCCGATGATGCCGTCCGTGCGGGCCAGTTCGACGACGGTCTCCGGGGTGAAGACAGCGTTGTCGCGCTGGTAGACGACGACCGGCAGGGCGGTCGCGGCGGCGATCTCCCGGTAGTGCCGCAGCAGCCCCTCCTGCCCGGCGACGACGAGGTAGGGCGGCATGGCGAGCAGTCCGTCCGCCCCGGCCGCCTCGGCGAGGCGGGCGTAGCGCACGGCGAGCGCGGTGCCGTACCCGGCGCCCGCGACGACCGGCACCCGCCCCTCGGCCGCCTCGGCGGCGACCCGTACGCACGCCTCGAACTCCTCGGGCGTCAGCGCGTGGAACTCGCCGGTGCCGCAGCAGGCGAACACGGCGGCGGCTCCGGCCTCCACCCCGCGACGGACATGCGTGCGGTAGGTGTCGAGGTCCACGGAGCCGTCGGGTCCGTAGGCGGTGACCGGGAAGAACAGCGGCCCGCTGGGGACGTTGAGTCGAGCGGCGAGAGGGGCTGACGTCACGAGCTCTCCCGGTTCCATATTCATGATTGGCGTCTACATTTCTGAACGACTCCACGCTAAGGCGCCGCCTTGGTGCCGGTCAAGCGCGCGCACCCGCGACGCACCAGCGAATTCGCCCCTTCCGCGGCACACTTGACGGGCTCCGCCCCACCTCCTTAGCGTGTCCACGCATATGAATGCCGTGCGCTCATGTGCACGGTTGGCGATCAAGGAGACCCGAGGATGCCCGCTCCCCGCACCGTCCTGCTCACCGGCGCCGCCGGCGGCCTCGGCACCCTGATGCGGGACCTGCTCCCGGACTACGGCTACGACCTGCGCCTGCTCGACATGCGCCCGGTCGAGGGCGCGCCGGACGCGATCACCGCGGACCTTGGGGACAAGGACGCCGTGCGCGAGGCGGTCCGGGGCGTCGACGCGATCATCCACCTCGCGGGCATCTCCCTGGAAGCCCCCTTCGAGAAGATCCTCAAGGCGAACATCGAGGGCACCTACCACCTGTACGAGGCCGCCCGCGAGGAGGGCGTCGGCCGGATCGTCTTCGCCTCCTCCAACCACGCCGTCGGCTACACCCCCCGCCCCCAGGGCGACGACCCGCTGATCCCGATCGACACCCCGCGCCGCCCGGACACCTTCTACGGCCTGTCCAAGTGCTTCGGCGAGGACCTCGCGCAGCTCTACTGGGACAAGCACGGCCTGGAGACGGTCTCGGTGCGGATCGGCTCCTGCTTCCCCGAGCCGACCAGCGTGCGCATGCTCTCGGTGTGGATGAGCCCCGCCGACGGCGCCCGCCTCTTCCACGCGGCCCTGACCGCCGAGCACGTCGGCCACACCGTCGTCCACGGCTCCTCCGCCAACACCCGGCTGTGGTGGGACCTCACCACCGCCCGCGCACTCGGCTACGAGCCGCAGGACGACTCCGAGCCCTGGGCCGAGAAGCTCATCGCCGAGCAGGGCGAGCTGGACCCGGAGAACGAGGCGCACGCCTACCTGGGCGGCCACTTCGTGACGGACCCGCCGATCTGGCCGTACTGACCGGAAAGAGTCGTCGCACACGGGCGGGCGGGCACAGAACGGGCCTGCCCGCTCGGGCATTCGGGCAGCGCCCTCAGGGGCGCGGGGAACTGCGCGACCGGCCACAACGCACCCGCGGACGGCCACGACCTCCCCGCGGCAGCCCCCACACCCTCAAGACCGAACGGGCACACCCGGGCAGGATCGCGCCCGCAACGGACCTGGCCACCGCGGAACACCCGCTGTAGAACTTCCTCCATGGCCCGACCGAGGGCCCGAACGGGCAGTACGGCAGGAAGGCGGGTGACGGCCATGACCAGAACCGCGGAAGAACGCCAGCGCGAGATCGTGCTGGCCGCGCGGCGCGCCGGCTCCGTCGACGTCACCGCCCTCGCCGCCGAACTGGGCGTGGCCAAGGAGACCGTGCGGCGGGACCTCCGCGTCCTGGAGGACCACGGCCTGCTCCGCCGCACCCACGGCGGCGCCTACCCCGTGGAGAGCGCCGGCTTCGAGACGACGCTCGCCTTCCGCGCCACCAGCCACGTCCCCGAGAAGCGCCGCATCGCGGCCGCGGCCGCCGAGCTGCTCGGGGACGCCGAGACGGTCTTCGTCGACGAGGGCTACACCCCGCAGCTCATCGCCGAGGCACTCCCCCGGGACCGGCCGCTGACCGTGGTCACCGCGTCCCTGCCGGTCGCCGGCGCGCTGGCCGGAACCGACTCCATGTCCGTCCTCCTGCTCGGCGGCCGGGTCCGCTCCGGCACCCTCGCGACCGTCGACCACTGGACGACGAAGATGCTGGCCGGCTTCGTCGTCGACCTGGCGTTCATCGGCGCCAACGGCATCTCCCGCGAGCACGGCCTCACCACCCCCGACCCGGCCGTCAGCGAGGTCAAGGCCCAGGCGATCCGGGCCGCCCGCCGCACCGTGTTCGCGGGCGTGCACAGCAAGTTCGGAGCGGTCAGCTTCTGCCGGTTCGCCGAGGTCGGCACGCTGGAGACGATCGTGACGAGCACCCTGCTGCCCGCGGCCGAGGCCCACCGCTACTCACTGCTCGGGCCCCAGGTCATCCGCGTCTGACCCACCCCACCACCTCCCCCACAGGGCACCTCCACGCCCCGCCCTGCCCCTTATCTCCCCATACATCCAGGAGCGATCCATGCGAACCCAGAGCCGACGACGGCCACCGCGAGCCACGCTCGCCCTGGCCGCCGCAGGGACGCTGCTCGCCCCGCTGCTCTCCGGCTGCTGGGTCGGCGCGGGCGGGGCCGGATCCGGCGGCGACGCCATCAACGTCCTGATGGTCAACAACCCCCAGATGGTCGAGCTGCAGAAGCTGACCCGCGCCCACTTCACCAAGGAGACGGGCATCAAGGTCAACTTCACGGTCCTGCCCGAGAACGACGTCCGCGACAAGATCAGCCAGGACTTCGCCAACCAGGCCGGCCAGTACGACGTCGCCACGCTGTCCAACTACGAGATACCGATCTACGCCCGCAACGGCTGGCTGCACGAGATGAACAGCTACGTCGCCGAGGACCCGGGCTACGACGAGCAGGACATCCTGAAGCCGATGCGCCAGTCCCTCACCGCGGAGGACGGCAAGCTCTACGGCCAGCCCTTCTACGGCGAGTCGTCGTTCCTCATGTACCGCAAGGACGTGTTCGCCGCGAAGGGCCTGAAGATGCCCGCGCACCCCACCTGGCAGCAGGTGGCGGACCTCGCGGCGAAGGCCGACGGGGCCGAACCCGGCATGAAGGGCATCTGCCTGCGCGGCCTGCCCGGCTGGGGCGAGGTGATGGCACCGCTCACCACGGTCGTGAACACCTTCGGCGGCACCTGGTTCGACAAGGACTGGAAGGCGCGGCTCGACTCCCCCGAGTTCGAGAAGGCGACGAAGTTCTATGTCGACCTGGTGCGCGAGCACGGCGAGTCCGGCGCCGCCCAGTCCGGCTTCGCCGAGTGCCTGAACAACATGACCCAGGGCAAGGTCGCCATGTGGTACGACGCCACCTCCGCGGCCGGCTCCCTGGAGGCGGCGAACTCCCCTGTCAAGGGCAAGGTCGGCTACGCCCCCGCCCCCGTCGAGAAGACGGAGTCCTCCGGCTGGCTCTACACCTGGGCCTGGGGCATCCAGAAGGCCTCCCGCAACCCCGACAACGCCTGGAAGTTCGTCTCCTGGGCGTCCGGCAAGGAGTACGAGCAGCTGGTCGGCGACGAGATCGGCTGGTCCAACGTCCCGGCCGGCAAGCGCGCGTCCACCTACGCCGACCTCGCCTACCGCAAGGAGGCCGCCGCCTTCCAGGAGATGACCCGGGAGGCCATCGAGGCGGCCCGGCCGAACGACCCCGGCGTGCAGCCGCGGCCCGCGCCCGGCATCCAGTTCGTCGGCATCCCCGAGTTCACCGACCTCGGCACCAAGGTCTCCCAGGAGATCAGCGCGGCCATCGCCGGGCGCCAGTCCGTCGAGTCGGCCCTGACGAAGTCGCAGGCGCTCGCCGAGAAGATCTCCGAGGAGTACGAGGGACGATGACCGCCATGACAACGGCCCCCGTGGCCGCTCCCGAGACGCCCGCCCCGGTCCGCCGGCCCTCCGCCCGCCTGCGCGCCTGGGCCACCCGCGCCCCGCTGCTCCCCGCCCTGATCTTCATGATCGTCGTCACCCAGCTGCCCTTCGTGGCCACACTGGTGATCTCCTTCTTCGACTGGAACAGCCTCTATCCCGACGCCCGCCACTTCACGGGCCTGGACAACTACCAGGAGGTCCTCACCGACCCGGACCTGCGCCAGTCGGTGTGGACGACCGTGCTGCTGACGGTGGCGGTGGTCCTGGCCAGCCTGGTGCTGGGACTGGTCCTGGCCCTGCTGCTGGACCGGAGGTTCCGCGGCCGGGGCATCGTCCGGACGCTGCTGATCGCGCCCTTCCTGGTGGTACCGGTCGCGGCGGCCCTGCTCTGGAAGCATGTGCTCTACAACCCTGAATACGGCCTGTTCAATGGGTTGTTGCACTATGTGGGCGGCCCACAGCCCGACTGGATCTCGAACACCCCGCTGCTCGCGGTGGAGGCCTCGCTCGTCTGGCAGTGGACCCCGTTCATGATGCTGATCCTGCTCGCCGGCCTCCAGAGCCGCGACCACGAGCAGATCGAGGCGGCCCGGGTCGACGGCGCGAGCGACTGGCAGATCTTCGTCCACCTGACGCTCCCGCACCTGCGCCGCTACCTCGAACTGGGCGCCCTGCTGGGCTCGATCTACATCGTCCAGAACTTCGACGCGGTCTTCACGATCACATCGGGCGGCCTGGGCACCGCCAACCTCCCCTACACCGTCTACCAGAGCTTCTACCAGGCCCACGAGAACGGCCTCGCCTCGGCCGCGGGCGTCCTGGTCGTCATCGGCTCGATCGTCATCGCGACCTTCGCCCTGCGCGTGGTGTCGTCCCTGTTCCGCGAGGAGGTGTCCCGCGCATGAGCACGAACGCCCTGCGTGCCCGCCGTGTCCGAGGCAAGGGAGCGGGCCTGGGCCTGCTGGCCTGGCTGCTCGGCATCGCGTTCTTCCTGCCCATCGCGTGGATGGCGCTGACGTCCTTCCACTCCGAGCAGGACGCGGCGACCAACCCGCCCTCGTTCGCGGCCGCCCTGACCCTGGACGGCTACCGCGAGTTCTTCGGCGCGGGCGGCGGCGCGAGCCCCTGGCCGGCGCTGATCAACTCCACGGTCGCGTCCGTGGCCTCGACCCTGCTGGTCCTGCTGCTGGCCTTCCCGGCGGCCTACGCGCTGTCGATCAACCGCGTCCGCAAGTGGACGGACGTGCTGTTCTTCTTCCTCTCCACGAAGATGCTGCCGGCCGTGGCGGGCCTGCTGCCGATCTACCTGTTCGCCAAGAACGCCGGGATGCTCGACAACATCTGGCTGCTGGTCATCCTCTACACCTCCATGAACCTGCCGATCGCGGTGTGGATGATGCAGTCCTTCCTCGCCGAGATCCCGGTCGCGGTGATCGAGGCGGCCCGGGTGGACGGGGCCCGGCTGCCGACGGTCCTCGCACGCGTGGTCGCCCCGATCGCCCTGCCCGGCATCGCCGCGACGGCCCTCATCTGCTTCATCTTCAGCTGGAACGAACTGCTCTTCGCCCGGGTGCTGACGGGCGTGGTCGCCGAGACCGCCCCCGTCTTCCTGACCGGCTTCATCACCAGCCAGGGCCTGTTCCTGGCGAAGGTGTGCGCCGCGTCGCTCGTCATCTCCCTGCCGGTGCTCGCCGCGGGGTTCGCCGCCCAGGACAAGCTG
Source organism: Streptomyces lomondensis (assembly GCF_014651035.1). Taxonomy (GTDB): domain Bacteria; phylum Actinomycetota; class Actinomycetes; order Streptomycetales; family Streptomycetaceae; genus Streptomyces; species Streptomyces lomondensis. The sequence continues at coordinate 1,543,554 of NZ_BMWC01000001.1, read as the reverse complement.
GTCCAGGGCCTGTCGTTGGGAGCCGTCAAATGAAGGCCGCCGTCATCGAGTCCGTGGGCAGGGCCGTCGTCGCCGAGGTCCCGGACCCGACGCCAGGGCCGCGCGAGGTCGTCGTCGAGGTCGCGGCCTGCGGGCTGTGCGGCACGGACCTGCACATTCTCCAGGGCGAGTTCGCCCCGAAGCTGCCGATCGTGCCCGGGCACGAGTTCGCGGGCGAGGTGGTCGGCGTCGGCACCCAAGTCACGGAACTGTCGGTGGGCGACCGGGTCGCGGTCGACCCGTCCCTTTACTGCTACGAGTGCCGCTACTGCCGTACGGGCCACAACAACCTCTGCGAACGCTGGGCGGCGATCGGCGTGACGACGGCCGGCGGCGCGGCGAAGTACGCGGTCGCCCCCGTGGCGAACTGCGTCAAGCTCCCCGACCACGTCCGCACCGAGGACGCGGCACTCGTGGAGCCGCTGTCCTGCGCGGTTCGGGGCTACGACGTCCTGCAGTCCCGCCTCGGCGCGCACGTGCTGATCTACGGCTCCGGCACGATGGGCCTGATGATGCTGGAGCTGGCCAAGCGCACGGGCGCGGCGAGCGTGGACGTCGTCGACGTGAACCCGGCCCGCCTGGAGACGGCCCACCGCCTCGGCGTCTCGGCGTCCGCCGCCAGCCCCGACGAACTGGACCGCCCGCAGGGCTGGGACCTGGTCGTCGACGCCACGGGCAACGCGGCGGCGATCCAGGACGGCCTGGACCGGGTGGCCAAGGCGGGCACGTTCCTCCAGTTCGGCGTGGCCGACTACGCGACGCGCGTGACGATCGACCCGTACCGCATCTACAACCAGGAGATCACCATCACGGGCTCGATGGCGGTGCTGCACAGCTTCGAGCGGGCGGCCGAGCTGTTCGCGAACGGGGTCCTCGACCCGGAGGTCTTCATCAGCGACCGCATCCCGCTGGAGCGGTACCCGGAGGCGCTGGAGCAGTTCGCGGCGGGGGTCGGCCGCAAGATCGTGGTCGTGCCGTAGGGCGACGGTCCGCCGCGGACGGGGACGGGCGGGGGACGGGGACGGGCGTAATTCGGTGGGGCGCCCGCCCCCGCCCCCGTACGCTCGCGGCATGCCGAGACCCCACGGATTCACCTACGAGCAGCACACCGGCGGAACCGTCAGCATCGCCCACCACGGCCGCCCCGCCACCACCCTGAACGGCCCCCGGGCCGCACAGTTCCTCGCCGAGGTCGAGGCCTCCGACCCGCAGCTCGTCATGGCCCGCTGGACCGGCAACTACAAGCGGGGCAACGAGCGCACCGCCCGCGACCACCCCCGCAACCGCCGCTGACCCGATTGGCCGCAGAGTAAGGGAACGGCAAAACCGCCTCGCTCGTTCACCCGGCATGACAGCTATGACCCCCGGCTCGAACATCCCCCTGTCCGCCGCTCGCGTGACGGTGGACGTCGCCGCCCCGGTGCGGCTCGACGTATCGGGCCTGCTGCTCACCGCCGACGGCAAGGTGCGCTCCGACGACGACTTCATCTTCTACAACCAGCCGTCGGGCCCCGGCGTGACGTACCGCTCGGGCGGCGGCTCCGCGCCCGACGCGATCATCGTCGACACGGCCGCCCTCCCCCCGGGCATCGAGAAGATCGTCGTCACGGCCAGCCCGGACGCCGCGGGCCAGACCTTCCAGGGCATCGAGCCGACGGCGACGATCCGCAACGCCGACGACAGTTCTGTCCTGGCCACGTTCACGCCCCCGCAGCTCGGCAGCGAGACGGCCCTGGTGATCGTGGAGATCTACCAGCGCAACGGCCAGTGGAAGGCCCGCGCGGTCGGCCAGGGCTACGCCAACGGCCTGGCGGGCATCGCCACGGACTTCGGTGTGACGGTGGAGGAGCCGACCGCCGCCGCCCCGCCCCAGCCGGTGACCCCGCCGCCGGCCCCCGTGCAGCCGCCGGCCCCGCCCGTCACCGCGCCCGCGGCGCCCCCGGCCGCCCCGGCCACGCCTCCGCCGCCCGCGCCCGGCGCCGGGAAGATCAACCTCGACAAGGGCCGCGTCAGCCTCCAGAAGAACCAGACCGTCTCCCTGATCAAGGGCGGCCGGCCCCTGCTCTCCTCGGTCAAGATGGGCCTCGGCTGGGAACCCGCGTACCGCGGCAAGGACATCGACCTGGACGCCTCGGTCATCGCCTACGGGCCGCAGCGCAACCACATCGACAGCTGCTACTTCGGCAAGCTCCAGATCGTCGGCGGCGCGATCCGGCACTCCGGTGACAACCTCACGGGCGAAGGCGGAGGCGACGACGAGGTCATCACGGTCGACCTCGGCCGCCTCCCCCAGGAGGTCACCGGCCTGGTCTTCACGGTCAACTCCTTCTCCGGCCAGAAGTTCACGGAGGTCGCCAAGGCCTACTGCCGCCTCCTGGACGGCACGACCGGCGAGGAACTGGTCCGCTTCGACCTCACCAGCGCCGAGCCGCAGACAGGCGTGATGATGGCCAAGCTGATCCGCCAGTTCTCCGGCGAGTGGGACATGACGGCCATGGGCGACTTCGTGAAGTCCCGCACGGTGAGGGGGATGGTGAAGCCGGCGGCCCAGGCCCTCTGACACCCGCCACCTCGGGAATGCCCCCCGGCCCACCTGCCGGGGGCACAAGCCCAGCGCTACGATCGCCTCACCGGCAGCCACGACGCGCCCGCAGCCGCCGCACGGCGCAAGGGGCCGTGTCGGGGGGTGTCCGCCCGCAGCGGTTGGCGCGTCAACGGACAGTCAGTCGGCGTCCGACCCCATCGCGCCGTTCCGAGGACGGACACCCCCCGGCGCGGCCCCGACCCACACCCGGCGTCAGGCGAAGGCGCGCACCCCCACAAGCAGTCACAGCCGCCGCAGGCACCCCTCAACGATGCCCCTGCATGCGCCGGCGAGCCCTCAACGCCCCCGAGACCCCAGCCCCTCCGTCAGCAACCCGAGATAACGGCGGATGTGCCTGCCCTCCCCGTCCGCCAGTTCCGACGCCGTCGCCACGCCGTGGGCCAGCCGGAGCACATCGATCGGCTCGACGTCCGGCCGGAGCGTGCCCTCCCGCTGGGCCGCACGGACCAGCCGGCCCGCCGCGCTCCGCACCGAGTCGCCGCAGGCCGTGGCCACAGCCGAGTCGCCCTCGGTGACGGCCGGGCCGAGGAGCGCCTTCAGGCCGCGCATCCGGATCATGCCGACGCCGAGTTCGTACAGCCACTCTCCCAGCGCCTCGCCCGGCGCCCGTTCGGCCGCGAGCGCGTCGGCGCGTGCCGCGAGCGCCTCGATCCGGTCGAGGTAGGCCGCCTCCAGCAGCGCCCGCCGCGTCGGGAAGTGCCGGTACAGCGTGCCGGAGCCCACCCCGGCCCGCTTGGCGATGTCGTCGAGCGACGCCCCTTCCCCGTGCTCGGCGAACGCCTCCACGGCCACCGCGAGCAACCGCTCGTAGTTGCGCCGAGCATCCGCCCGCATAGGCCTGACCTGGGCCATGCAGTCACTCCTCACGAACCGGGGACCCTCTCCGCACCTTACCGAGACGGAGCCCCGCCAGGCCCGGCCGCTCACATCTTCATCGCCCCCGCGGCCAGATCCCGCAGGAAGTGCCGCGCCCCGAACAGGAACACCACGATCAACGGGATGACGCTCATCAGCGCACCGGCCATGACCAGGGCGTAGTCGGCGTTGTAGAGGACGTTCAGGTTCGCCAGGGCCACCTGGAGCGTCACCTTCTCGGGGTCGATCATCACGACCAGGGGCCAGATGTAGTCGTTCCAGATGCCGATGAACGTGAAGATGCCGAGGAAGGCCAGGGCCGGGCGGAACAGCGGCAGGGCGACCGTCCAGTAGAGGCGGAAGAAGCCGGCGCCGTCGATGCGCCCGGCGTCCAGCAACTCGTCCGGCAGCGAGTTCTGCGCGTACTGGCGCATCCAGAAGATGCCGAACGCGTTGGCCGCGCCGGGGATGATCAGCGCCTTCAGCGAGCCGGCCCAGCCGAACTCCGCGATGGTGACGAACTGCGGCACCAGCGAGAGCTGGGCCGGAATCATGTACGTGACCAGCAGCATCCCGAAGAGGAACTTCTTCGCCGGGAACTCGTACTTGGCGAAGGCGAACGCGGCCAGCGAGTCGAAGAACAGCACGAGCACGGTGCCGACCACGGCGACCACGACCGTGTTGAACAGCGAGCCGAAGAAGTCGATGGTGTCGAGCACCCGGCCCATGTTGTCCAGCAGATGCGGCCCCGGCACCAGCTTGGGCGGGTACCGGTAGATGTCCTCGGTCGTGCCGGAGGCCATCACCACCAGCCAGTAGAAGGGGAACAGCGAGATCACCACCCCGAGCAGCAGCGCCGCCCGGACACAGATCCGGGAGAGCCTGCTGCCGGAGCCGATCGCGAGCCCGGCGTTGCCGGTCGCCCTGTGGTCAGCGGCCATCGCGGGCCCCCTTGCGGCGCAGCAGACCGGCGATGCCCGGCCGGCGGTCGTCGTCGGAGCCGGACACCAGCCGCCAGTTGATGATCGTGAAGATCGCGATGATCGCGAAGAGCAGCCAGCCCATCGCGGCGCCGTAGCCGAACTGGTGCTCCTTGAAGGCCTTCTGCCACAGGTAGAGCACGATGGTCATCCCTTCCTGGCCCGGTCCGCCCGTGGTTCCGACGTCGGTCGACTGGAAGAGCACCTGGGACTCGGTGAAGATCTGCAGGCCGTTGATGGTGGAGGTGATGGCGGCGAACAGGATCACCGGGCGCAACTGCGGCACCACGACCCGGAAGAGGGTCTGCCGACTGTTCGCGCCGTCGACGCGCGCGGCCTCGAAGTGCTCGGTGGGGATGGCCTGGATGCCCGCCAGGAAGATCAGCGCGTTGTAGCCGACCCACCGCCAGATGATCATGAGGGACACGGACGACTTGATGCCCCACTCGGAGGACAGCCAGCCGACCCCGTCGAGCCCGACGGCCCGGAGGACCGAGTTGGCCAGGCCCGCCTGGGCGAAGACCGAGCCGAAGACGATGGTCATGGCGACCATGGAGGTGACGTTGGGGATGAAGTACGCCACCCGGTAGGCGCCTGCGAAGCGGACCTGCGAGTGCAGCAGGAACGCCAGCACGAGTGCCAGGAACAGCATCGGCACCGTGGACAGGAACCAGATCTCGAAGGTGTTGAGCACCGAGTGCCAGAACACCGAGTCCTGCAGCAGCCAGCCGTACTGCTTGAGCCCGACGAAGCGCATGTCCCCGATGCCGTCCCAGTCCTGGAAGGACAGGTACATGGAGAAGACGACGGGGAAGGCGCCGAACACGGCGAACAGCACGTAGAAGGGGGAGATGGCGAGGAGGGGCGGGAGGTACCGTCCGCGTCCGCCCGGAGGGGTGGATCCGGTGCTGCGGGCGAGCCGCCGTTCGCCGGCCGCCGGCGCACCGGCCGGGTCGAGAACCGTGGCCATGTCAGCTCACCCCCAGCCGTGACAGAGTGGTCTCCGCCGTGTGCACGGCGTCCCGCCAGGCCCGCTCGGGGTTCTTGCCGAGCATCTCCACATTGGTCAGCTCCTGGAAGAACGGGGTATTGGCGGTCTCCTCGTAGGGGCTGAAGTAGACGACCGGGGCCTTCTCGGCGGCCGGGCCGAAGACGTCGATGGGCTGCTGGCCGCCGAAGAAGGGGTCGGGCGTGTGCATCGCCGGGTCGGCGTAGGCGGCCGGAGTGGTGGGGAACAGGGCCATCTCCTGGTAGCTCTTGAGCTGGTTGGCCGGGCTGAGCAGCCACTTCAGGAAGGCGAAGCCGGCTTCGGGGTCCCGGCAGTAGCGGGTCAGGGTCACGTACGAGCCGCCGTAGTTGCAGGGGCCGTCCGGCAGGGTGGTCAGCCGCCAGGAACCGGAGGTCTTCGGCGCGGTGTCCTTCAGGCCGTTGATGGCCCACACCGCCGTGGTCATGGTGGCGACCCGGCCTCCGCTCATGGCCGCGTTGAAGTCGGGCGTGCCGTCGGTGATCCGGGCGCTGAGGCCCTGGCGGAGGATGTCCACGGACAGGTCCCAGGCGCGCCGGATGTGCGCCTGGTCGCCGATGAAGCGGTTGTCGGCGTCCACGAACTGCCGGGGGCTCTGGAGCAGCACCTGCTGGAAGACGTTGCCGATGTTGCTCACGAGGTAGGGCCTGCCGGGGCCCTTCGCCCGCAGCGTCCGTCCGGCGGCGATGAACTTCTCCCAGGTGGCGAGCTCTGCGGCGACGTCCTCCGGTTCGTGGGGCAGTCCGGCCTTCTCGAAGAGGTCCCGGCGGTAGTAGAGCGCGGTGGGGCCGGCGTCGAGGGGGAAGCCGATCATCCGGCCCGTCGGGGTGAAGCAGGCCTTCCACTTCCACTCGAGGTACTGGTCGCGGACGGATTCCGCGCCGAGCGTGCGCAGGTCGAGGAACTCGTTCTCGTCGGGGAAGAACGTGGCGAGGTTGTCGTTGTTGACGACCGTCAGGTCCGGCACGTAGGCGCGGGCGGCCAGGCTGGTGCGCACCTTGGAGTCGATGTCGCCGTCCGGGATCTGGGCGCCCTTCACCCGCACTCCCGGCAGGCCGGGCACGCCGCGCGCCGCGGTGGCGAGGAGCTTGTCGCTCAGGGAGCCCTTCCAGTACCAGAGGCTGAGGTGGCCGGTGCTGGCGGAGGCCGAACCCTCCTCGGCGCCGCATCCGGTCAGCGCCGGCAGGCCGGCGCCCGCGCCGCCCAGGGAGGCCCCCAGAAAACGTCTGCGGGACATCGTTCGGTGTTCCATGGGCGCGCACTCGCTTTCCGGGCAGGCCGCGGCAGGGCACAGCAATGCCGCGGGCCCGTTCTCACGGGGATGGGGGGACGCTTCCGGGAAGGGGGGAAGACAACGATGTCGGCGGGCCGCGTTGTAGACGGGCCGACGGTGTCGCGGTGGGGGTTCTGGGGGGCCGTGAACGTTCACGTGAGCGTTGCCGTCGAGTATCGGGGCGCCCGAAAACCGGTGTCAAGGGAAGTGCGCAGCCGATCTACGGGCTCGAAGGAAGCGGACTCAGGCGGACTCGCGGACCACCAACTCGGGCGTCACCCACGCGTCCGCGCCCCGCAGCGGCTCCTCACCCGCGCGCAGCCGGGCCACCTGCTCGACGGCCAGCCGACCCAGTTGCCGCTTGTCGATGTGCAGGGTGGTCAGGGCGGGCTCCACCAACTCGCCCAGGGAGAGGCCGTCGAAGCCCAGCACGGCCAGGTCGTCCGGAACGCTCCGGCCATGGCGGCGGGCGGTGCGCATCGCCCCGACCGCGATCAGGTCGTTGAAGCCGAAGACCGCGGTGACCCCGGGCCGCGCCCGCAGCAGCCGTTCCATACCGGCCTCGCCGCCCGCCACGCTGTGCTCGGGGCACACCACGATCCAGTCCTCGTCAACCGGCAGGCCGAGCCGCCGCACCTGCTCCAGGAAGGCCAGTCTGCGGGGGCCCGGGCCGTGCACGCCGTCCAGCATGCCGATCCTGCGGTGCCCCGCGCGGAACAGGTGGTTCATGCCCTGCTCGACACCGGTGGCGGCGTCGATGCCGACGGCCGCGAACCGGGTCTGCTGCGGGCCGCGCTCCAGCAGCACCAGCGGCACACCCCCGAGATGCCGGGTGAGCACGTCGTCCGGGTCCTTGAAGTAGCCCACGACCGCGTCCGCCTGGTGGGAGAGCACGTCGAGCGCCTGCCGCTCCCGGGCCTCGTCGATACGGGAGTCCCACACCACGACCTGCCAGCCGCGCTGCTCGGCCGCCTCCAGCACGCCCGCGGCCACCTCGGGGAAGAAGGGGTTGCGCAGGTCCGGGATGACCAGGCCCGCCGTCACCGCCCCCTTCTGGACGAGTCCGCGCGCGAACCGGCTCGGCCGGTAGTCCAGGAGCCGCGCCGCCTCCAGGACCCGCTCCTTGGTGGCCGGGTCGATCTCACCCTTGTCGTTGACCGCGCGGGAGACCGTCTGGCGTGACACCCCGGCCAGTCGTGCGACGTCGTGGATCGTGGCCCGGCGCCGCGTACCGTCGGGGCGCTCGGCACCCGGCTCCGCGCGCTGATTGTCCGTCCACACGCTGAGCACTGTATCCGGCACCGGACACCGCCCGGCAGGGGCGGCCGGGCGGGCCCGTCAGCCGTCGAGCTCGGTGAACAGCGTCAGCTGGACGGCGCCCGGGGCTGCGAGCCGGGAGTTCAAAGAGTTCCAGGGGGTGCGCGTCGGCTCGGCGATCACCTCGGCTCCGGCGGCGGCCAGCTTCGCCGTCACGGCGACGGAGTCGTCCACCTGGAAGGCGACCCGGACGTGCCCGGCCACCCGCCGCCCCACCTCGACCTCGTCGATGAACGCGGCGTGGTTCGGATCGGTCAGCTCCAGCGTGGCCCGCCCGGCCTCGAGGATCGTCACCCGCCCGTCCTCCGAGGCGAACGCGGCCCGCTCGGGCAGTCCGAGCACGTCCCGGTAGAAGTGCAGCGCGGCGTCGTAGTCGTCCACCGTCACGACCAGACGGAGTTCCCGGACGGCTGGTTCGTCGGACATGACGGCTCCTCCAGGGCCTCGGGTAACCGCTCACAACCCGCTGACCGGCCGGTTGATTCCCGTACGCCGCCGCCCGGACGGCTAGAACAGGGCGCTGTATGCGTTCAGCGCCGGCTGCCCGCCCAGGTGGGCGTAGAGCACGGTCGAGTCGCGGCCGATCTCGCCCCGGGACACCAGGTCGACGAGCCCGGCCATGGACTTCCCCTCGTACACGGGGTCGGTGACCATGCCCTCCGTCCGGGCCGCGAGCCGCATCGCCGCCAGGGTGGTCTCGTCGGGGATGCCGTAGACGCCCGCGTGATAGCGCTCGTCGAGTTCGACGTCGGCCTCGGTCAGCTCCCGTCCGACGCCGATGAGCCGCCCCGTGCGGTGCGCGATGCGGGCGATCTGGGCCCGGGTGGCGGCCGGTTTCGCGGAGGCGTCGATGCCGAGCACGCGCCGGGGCCGCCCGCCCGCCTCCTCCAGCGCGGCGAACCCGGCGACCATGCCGGCCTGCGTCGACCCGGTCACCGAGCAGACGACCACGGTGTCGAAGAAGACGCCCAGCTCCCGCTCCTGCTCGGCCACTTCGTACGCCCACCCGGCGAAGCCCAGGCCGCCGAGCGGGTGGTCGGAGGCACCGGCCGGGATGGCGTACGGCTTCCCGCCCGTCTCCTCGACCTCCCGCAGCGCCTGCTCCCAGCTCTCCTTGAACCCGATCCCGAACCCGGCCCTCACCAGCCGCACATCGGCCCCGGCGAGCCGGCTGATCAGGATGTTGCCGACCTTGTCGTACACGGCGTCCGGCCACTCCACCCAACTCTCCTGCACCAGCACGCACTTGAGCCCGGCCCGGGCGGCGACGGCGGCGACCTGGCGGGTGTGGTTGGACTGCACCCCGCCGATCGACACGAGCGTGTCACAGCCCTGGGCGAGCGCGTCGGCGACCAGGTACTCCAGCTTGCGCGTCTTGTTCCCGCCGTACGCGACACCGGAGTTGCAGTCCTCCCGCTTGGCCCAGAGGGAGGCACCGCCGAGGTGCGCCGTCAGGCGTTCCAGGGGGTGGACGGGCGAGGGCCCGAAGAGCAGGGGGTAACGCGCGTACGAGGAAAGGGACATGGGTCCTCCTGGGTCGGGGGCTGGGTCGGGGGTTCGCCGGACCGGGGGCTCGTCTCAGTCGGCGAGCTCTTCGAGCCCCCGCCAGATCTCCGCCGTGACGCGGACGGCCTCGGCCACGTCACCGGCCGCGCAGGCCTCGATCAGCCGCTCGTGCAGCCCGGCCGAGCGGCAGCTGCCGCCCTCGCCGAAGCGCCGTCGCTCCAGCCGGCGGATGAGCGGGGTGTAGCGGGCCACGGTCGCGGCGGCCGCGCGGTTGCCGCCGGCCCGGACGAGGACGTCGTGCAGTTCGTCGTCGGCGCGCAGGGCCGCGTCGACGTCTCCGGCTCCCACGGCCGCGGCGAACCGCCCGTTGGCGGCGCGCATCGCCGCGAGGTCCGCGGCGGCCAGCCGGGGCACGGCGACCCGGGTCACGAGTTCGTGCATGGCCCCGACCACGGCGGCGGCGTCCCGGACGTCGGCGGCCACGAGCGGGGTCACCCGGGTGTAGCTCTGCGGCTTGCTCTCCAGCAGCCCGTCGTCGACGAGCCGGGAGAACGCCTCCCGCACCGGCGCCCGCGACAGCCCGAGCCGCTCCGCGAGCTCGGCGTCCCGCACCACCGCGCCGGGTTCGATGTCCCCGGCCACGATGGCGTCCCGGATCACCGCGTACGCCCGGTCCCTGAGCAGGGTGCGGGGCACGGGCCGGATGGCTTCCATGAACTGAAATGTTAGATGTCAGTACGTCCTTCAACAAGGCCCCGGCCAGGACCGTGGCCCGCACTCCCCACGTGGTGCGGGCCACGGTCGCTCAGGCCGCCCAGGGCCAGTCGGCGTCCCGGGAGGCCTCGATCAGCGGAACCATCCGGAAAGCGGCGTCCGAGAGGCCCCCGAAGGTGTGCCGGTTCCCGGTGCCCGACGGGCCGTGGCCCGCCCGGTGTCCGGCGAGGTTCCAGGTGTAGACCGGCACGTCGGCCGGGACCTGCTCGGTCGGGTCGCCCCGGTGGTGGCGCGTGTACTGCTCGTCGGTGACGATCAGCACCCGGTCGTGCTTGCGGTAGTGCCGGCGCACCGCCTCCGTGGTGTCGGTGCCGCCCAGGTCGCCGAAGCGGTCGAGGATCTTCAGCACCGACTCGCCCTCGCGGAACCGCACGCGGTCGCTCGTCGACCCGAACTGGACGAGGTCCGCACGCTCGGCCCGGAGCGCGAGCGCCGTGCCGAAGACCGCCGCCGCGTCGGCCCAGGTGAGCTTCGAGCGGTCGGACAGCCGCGACCAGAACATCGAGCCCGAGCGGTCCACGAGCACCAGGGTCCGGCCGGGCAGCGCGGGCACGCTGGCCAGCGAGTGGCCGAGGGCCCGCTCCAGCGCGTACGCCCAGCGCAGCGACGGCGCGTGCTGGTACGCGGCGAGGTACCGGAAGGGGAACTGCCGCGAGCGCGCGACCTCCGCCGGGTCGCTGATCCGCGCGGCGACCCGCTCGGCGACCTCGTCGGACACCCCGGCCTCGTCGAAGTTCCGCAGGTTGCGCACGAGCGACATGGCGCCCATGGACGGGATCGCGGCCTCCCAGGCCGCCTTGTCCATCGGCCCCTGGAGCCAGCCCGCCAGCATCTCCCACGTCACCCCGGCCTCGGCCAGCCGCTCGGCACCGCCCTCGGAGGTCACGAGCGCCCGCCGCTCCTCGACGGGCAGCGCCATGAGCGCGCGGTGCGCGGTGAGGACGCGGTCGGAGGCGGGCGGCACGGCGGTGTCGGGGTGGTGCCGCCGGTCGAGCGCGTACCGGAACAGCTCGCCCTGCCACGGCTTGTCCGGGTCGGGGGCCGCGTGCACGAGGTTGAGGACGTCGCCGAAGCGGTAGCCCTTGGCGGCGGTGTCGTACTTGAGCAGCGCCTTGCCGTGGTAGAGCCGGCGTACGGCGTCGGCGATGCCGCGCTTGACCGGTTTGGGCACGTTGCGGCCGTAGGTGGCGGTCCAGTACGCGAGCAGCTCGCCGGGCTCGTCGGGCCGCTGGAGCACGGAGGCGACGACCTGCCGGTTGGACGGGCCGCCGGTCGCGCCCGCGTCCAGGCGGGCCTTGACGTACTCGGCGGCGCCCACGACCGAGGCAGTACGCAGGTTGCCCTCGCCGCGCAGCCAGCCGAGCAGGCCGGCCGTCCACTCCGGGTCGGTGACGGCGAGTTCGCGCACCAGCTCGGCGAAGCGGTCGTCGCGGCCGGCGCCGGACTCGTAGAGGGTCCGCTGCCCGACGAAGTTCGACACGGCGAGCAGGAACAGCTCGGAGCGCGCGTCGCGCTCGCGGCCGCGTCCACCCTCATAGGTGCGCAGCACACGTCCCGTGGATGTCACGCGCGAGACGGGACGCGCCCGCGCGGTCTTGCCGTTGAATCGCGCCATGGTGAATTCCCCCGAATTCTTTACAGGTTTCCGAGGGAAGCGCGGCACATGAGAAAGGCGGGTGCCCGAGAACAGAAGTCGGCGACGGACTTATCCGGATGCTCTGCCCATTGAGCTACAGCGACCCGAAGTCGCTGACGGGACTCGAACCCGCAACCGTCCGATCAAATGAAGTAACCGTTGCCTGCGCACCGGGCACCCACCACATGCTGCGCCTCCCGAGATCAAGTCGGCGGCGGCGTCGGATTCTTTGGAAGAGAAGTAGCCGCTGCCATCGCACCGGGAGGTGCGTGACGTTGTGATCTCACTGTAGGAGGCGCGGTACGGGACCTGCGAGCGAATTAATTACCGCTTCTGGCGCTTCCAGGGCCCGGTGATCGCCACCAGGATGCCCGGGTCCTGGATGTTGGCGTAAAGGGTCTTGCCGTCGGGTGAGAAGGTGACGCCGGCGAATTCGCTGTACTCCGGCTCCTCTTCGGTGCCGACGTTCAGGTCGTTGCGGGCGATCGGGTAGGTGCGGCCGCTGTCGGTGGCGCCGAAGAGGTGCGAGACGCCCTCGCCGTCCTCGGCCAGGATGATGCCGCCGTGCGGGGAGACGGTGATGTTGTCGGGGCCGTCGAACGCACCGTCCTTGGAGGGGTCGGGGTTCACTCCGAGCAGGACCTTCAGGGTCAGGGTGCGGCGCTTGGGGTCGTAGAACCAGACCTGGCCGTCGTGCTGTACGGGGCTCTCCTCACGGGCGTACGAGGAGACGATGTAGGCGCCGCCGTCGCCCCACCACATGCCCTCCAGCTTGCGGGCGCGGGTGACCTCGCCGTCGCCGAACTGCTTGCGCACCGGCGTCGTCCGGGCGTCGCGGTCGGGCACGTCCACCCAGTCGACGCCGTAGACGGTGCCGGTCTTCGTGGCGCGGGACAGGTCGTCGACGAACCGGCCGCCGGAGTCGTAGCACTTGGGCGCCTGGAGGACACCGGCGTCGTCGGCGAGCTCGCGGAACTTCCCCGGGCCGTAGGTGAAGCCCTTGGGCGGGACCCAGCGGTAGAAGAGGCCGTTGGGCTCGTCGTCGTCCTCGGTGAGGTAGGCGTGGCCGCGCTTGGGGTCGATGACGACGGCCTCGTGGTCGTAGCGGCCGAAGAACTTCAGGGGCTTGGGGTCGCGGTTGGCGCGCCGGTCGACGGGGTCGACCTCGAAGACGTAGCCGTGGTCCTTGGTCATGCCGTTGACGCCGGCCTTGTCGGAGTTCTCCTCGCAGGTCAGCCAGGTGCCCCACGGCGTGGCCCCGCCCGCGCAGTTGGTGGAGGTGCCGGCGATGCCCACCCACTCGGCGACACGTCCGTCGGGGCGCACCTCGACGACCGTGCAGCCGCCGGACGCGGCCGGGTCGTAGACGAGGCCCTCGGTGAGCGGCACCGGGTGCTTCCAGTTGGCGCGGGGGCCCTTCAGCTCGTGGTTGTTGACGAGCAGGGTGGTGCCGCGCGGGCCGTCGAAGGCGGCGGTGCCGTCGTGGTTGGACGGCGTGAACTCGCCCGACTCCAGCTTGGTCCTGCCACTGTAGGTGATGATCCGGTACGTGAACCCGGCGGGCAGGGCGAGGATCCCCTCGGGGTCCGGGACGAGCGGCCCGTAGCCGACACCGTGCCGGGCGTCCGCCGCGCCCTCCGCACTGTCGGTGTCGAAGGACGCGAGGGCGTTCGGCGCGGTGGCGAGGGCGCCGACACTGCCCGCCAGCGCGACACCGGCACCGGTGATCGCGGAGTTTCTGGCGAAGTCCCTGCGGGTGAGCGACATGGGTGTCTCCTGTGACGGGGGATGCCGTGGAGGGTGGCGAACCTCGTTCGGCGCAACCGTCCCGCCCACATGTGAACGCCGGTTGAACAACCCCCCAGGGTCGCGGGGAACTGCGCGACAAGCCACGACGAACCCGCGCCCGTCAGACGGGATCAACCACCCTGTTGGGACCGCGCCTTGAATGCCGCCTTCCGCGCTTCCTTCGCCACCTTCTTGTCCGGATGCAACCGCCCCATCGCCTCCAGCACATCAGCGGTAGCGGGATGATCGACCCGCCAGACAGCCTCGAAAAACCCACCGTGCTGCCGCGCAAGCCCCTCGACCAACGCCCGCAGCTCCTCGGAATTGCCCTCCGCCGCCAGCTGCGCAGCCACCGTATCGATGGTCAGCCAGTAGACCATCGCCTCCGACGGCGCAGGCACGTCAACCGCACCGTGCTCGGTGAGCCAGACACGGGCCAGGCCACCCAACTCGGCATCGTCGAGCACCTCCCGCAACGCCGGCTCGGCCGAGGCCCCCACCAGCGACAGGGCCTGCTGACACCGCAACCGCCGCAGCGGCGCCCCGGCATCGGAACCCCTTGCCGCCGCCAGCAACTCCCGCGCCGCGGCCAGCGGCTCCCGCCGCTGAAGCCACTGCTCGGTCTCGGCCTGCGCCGCGGCCGGCGGGAACGTGGCCGTGCCGTCGAGCAGCGCGTCGGCCCCCTTGTCCGCGAGGTCCCCGACGGCCGGTGCCTGGAACCCGGCCTCCAGCAGCCGGGCGCGCATCCCGTACAGCCCGAGCGGGGTGAGCCGGACCATGCCGTAGCGGGAGACGTCGGTTTCGTCGAGGGGCGCCGCGGGCTCCTCGTCGGCTTCGGCCATGAGCGCCTCGTCCACGGGCTGGTACTCCACGAGCCCCACCGGCTGAAGCATCCGGAACTGGTCGTCCAGCCGCATCATCGCGTCGGAGACCTGCTCCAGGACGTCGTTGGTGGGCTCGCCCATGTCGCTGGGCACGATCACCGAGGCGGCCAGCGCCGGCAGCGGCACCGGGGCGCCGCCGGACGTGTCCCCGCCGGCGGTCAGCAGGTAGAGGTTGCCGAGCACGCCGTCGAGGAACTCGGCCTCGGCCTCCGGGTCCCAGTCGAGGGCGGAGAGGTCGACCTCGCCGTCCTCGTCCACCAGCCCGTCCAGGTCGGGCACGCTCGCGTCGGCGAGCACCGTCTCCAGGGCCGCGAGCCACACGGCGAGCACGTCCTGCGGGGATCCGCCGGTGAGCAGTGCGAGGTCCCCGCCCGCCCTGACGGTGCCCTCCTCCTCGTCGACGACCTCGACGAGCCCGGCGTCCACGGCCACCCGCCACGCCTCGCTGGCGTCGGCGGCGGCGTCGTCCCCGCTCAGCCCGAGCACCTCGGCGGCGGCCGGCACCTGCTCGTCGACGAGCCCGCCCCCGGCGTCGACCCGGGTGTCCGGCCCGGCCCAGCGGGCGAGCCGGGCGGCCCGGGACAGCAACGGCGTGGACAGCGCGTCGCGCGCCAGCTCCGCTTCGGGGTGCAGCCGCACCGGCGGCAAGGGGGAGCTGTCTGACATCGGCTGTTTCTCCTAGCGGCGCCTCATACGACTCAGCCGCTCAGCCTAGACGGATTTCCACCCATGCCGCCCACTTCATCTCCCCGTCGGGCGACGTACATGGCCGAAACCTTGACAAGTGGCGTGACCAGGCTGGAGATTGACGCGCGTAGAGGTCGGCGGACACTTGTTCACCAGGCCTGCCCCACCGCGCCCGCCCGTCCACCGCCGTCTACGCGCGTCACACCGCCCCGCCCCACAGGTCGCGGCAGCCAGTCAGCCCCACGCACCACCCTCGTCCCGGCGCCCTGTCACGTCCCCGGAGGGAATCCCGTTGCCGAGCAAGTCGTCCGCGCGCCTCGCCGCGCTCACCGTCGCCGCCGCGTGTTCCGCGGCATCCACGATCGTCCTCACCACCCCCGCGCACGCGGAGTCGGTCCGCATCCACGACATCCAGGGCAGCACCCGGATATCCCCGTACGCCGGCAAGCAGGTCACGGACGTGGCCGGAATCGTCACCGGCATACGGACCTACGGATCGTCCCGCGGCTTCTGGATCCAGGACCCGGCCGCGGACGCCGACCCGGCGACCAGCGAGGGCGTCTTCGTCTTCACCAGCTCGACGCCGAAGGGGGTCGCGGTCGGTGACTCCGTCACGGTCAGCGGCACGGTCGCGGAGTACGTCCCCGGCGGCACCGCCTCCGGCAACCAGTCCCTGACGGAGATCACCAAGCCGACGACCACGGTCCTGTCCAGCGGCAACCAGCTCCCCGCCGCCACGGCCATCACCGCCGGGTCGGTCCCCGCCGCCTACGCCCCGGCCGGCGACACGGCCGCGAACGGCTCGATCAACGCGCTCCCCCTCCAGCCCGGGAAGTACGCCCTGGACTACTACGAGTCGCTGGAGGGCATGACCACCCGGGTCGCCGACACACGCGTCGTGGGCGCCACGGACCCGTACACCGAGCTGTGGGTGACGGTGAAGCCGTACGAGAACCGCAGCCGCAACGGCGGCACGGTCTACGGCTCCTACGACGCCCAGAACACGGGCCGCCTCCAGATCCAGTCCCTCGGCTCGACGGCGGACTTCCCGAAGGCGAACGTGGGCGACACCCTCACGGGCACCACCACCGGCCCTCTGGACTACAACCAGTTCGGCGGCTACACCCTGGTCGCGAGCGAGCTCGGCACGCTGAAGAGCGCGAACCACCAGCGCGAGACCACGCGCAAGCAGCGCTCCTCGGAACTCGCGGTCGCGACGTACAACGTCGAGAACCTGGACCCGTCCGACGCCACCTTCGCCGCCCACGCCTCCGCGATCGTGAACAACCTCCAGTCGCCGGACATCGTGTCCCTGGAGGAGATCCAGGACAACAACGGCGCGAAGAACGACGGTACGGTCGCCGCCGACCAGACCCTGACGAAGCTGATCGACGCGATCACCGCGGCCGGCGGCCCGCGCTACGACTGGCGCTCGATCGATCCGGCCAACAACACGGACGGCGGCGAGCCGGGCGGCAACATCCGCCAGGTGTTCCTGTTCAACCCGGAGCGGGTCTCCTTCGCGGACCGCGCGGGCGGCGACGCCACGACGGCCACCGGCGTGACGAAGATCCGCGGCAAGGCGCACCTGACGCTCAGCCCCGGCCGCATCGCCCCCGCCGACGAGGCCTGGAAGAACAGCCGCAAGCCGCTGGCCGGCGAGTTCGTCTTCCGCGGCCGCACGGTCTTCGTGATCGCCAACCACTTCAACTCCAAGGGCGGCGACCAGGGCCTGACCTCCCAGTACCAGCCGCCGTCCCGCACCTCCGAGACGCAGCGCCACCGGCAGGCGACGCTGGTGAACGCCTTCGTCAAGGACATCCTCGACACCCAGAAGAACGCGGACGTCATCACGCTCGGCGACATCAACGACTTCGAGTTCTCCCGGACCACCGAGCTCCTGGAGGGCCGCGGCGAACTCTGGTCGGCGATCAAGTCGCTCCCGCGCGGCGAGCGTTACTCGTACGTCTACCAGGGCAACAGCCAGGTCCTCGACCAGATCCTGATCAGCCCGTCGATCCGCCGCGACTGCGACTTCGAGTACGACAGCGTGCACGTCAACGCGGAGTTCCACGACCAGATCAGCGACCACGACCCGCAGGTCCTGCGGTTCCGCCCGTAGGACGGCCGGTCAGGGCCGGCCGAACCCGGTGTTCGGCCGGCCCACCGCTCAGGGCACGAGCCCGAGGACGTGGTCGTAGCGGCTGACGGAGCCGCTCTCCAGCAGCCCGGGCCAGTTCTGCACCCGCTCCCACTCCTTGGTCGCCGAGCCGACACCGTTCCCCGGCGCCGCCAGGGCATCGATGTGCGCCTGGGCGCTCTCCCACTCGGCGTAGTTGAGGACCCGGGTGCCGTCCGTGCTGAGGTGGAAGTGGGCCGAGATGCCGCCGGGGTGCGGCTCCGGTTCACTCGCCATGGCCTCGAACACCGCGTCGACCCAGGCGCGCTGCCGCTCCGCGTCGGGCCCCTCGACGTGCACATCGACGACCACGACACATCCCGGCACGGGCGCCGCCGCGCCCTGCCTCCCAGCACTGCGATAACGCCGGTACCGCCCGAGCCCCACCCGCTCGATCCCCGGCACGGCGGTGTCGATCTCGTCGACCCGCTCCTGCCGGTGGGTCTTCACGAACGCCTCGTAGGCCTGCTCGTTCCGCCACTGCGAGTAGTGCATCAAGGTGTCCCCGTCGTGCCCGGCATAGACGTGGTACCCCAGCAGATCGCCGGTGGGCCACGCCCGGCGCTCCCAGGCGCGTGCGATGGCCTCCACGGCCTGCCGCTGCCGTTCGGGCGTCCCCACCCGCCAGGTACTGAAGAAGGGAGCACCGATCCGAGGATCGGTGAGATCGGGGTGCTGTTCGGTCCGACGGCTCATGGAACACTCCAGTTGTGTACGCCGACTGCGTCCACACCCCACCTTTCAACCTCGACCAAGCTTGAGGTCAAGCAGGGGTCAGGTGGGTCCGCAGCCCGGCGGAGCGGGGTGCCGCTGCGCCCACCCGTGCCGCCCCAGCGGCACGACTGCCCGCAGCTGAGCGGACCCGCAGCCGCCGGACGACGCAAGGGGCCGTGTCGGGGGGTGTCCGCCCGCAGCG
Source organism: Streptomyces lomondensis (assembly GCF_014651035.1). GTDB lineage: Bacteria > Actinomycetota > Actinomycetes > Streptomycetales > Streptomycetaceae > Streptomyces > Streptomyces lomondensis. The sequence continues at coordinate 1,525,088 of NZ_BMWC01000001.1, read as the reverse complement.
GTTGGCGCGTCAACGCCAGTCAGTCGGTGTGACACCCCATCGCGCCGTTCCGAGGACGGACACCCCCCGGCGCGGCCCCGACCCACACCCGGCGTCAGGCGCTACGCGCACCCCCAGCACACCCGCGCAGGCCGCCGCAGGCACCCCTCACCGATGCCCATGCGCATGCCTCCACCGCACCACCCCCACAGCCACCACGGCCCCCGCAGCCGCCCCAGCCACCAACACCGGCCCCGGATGCCGCATCCCGGCCTGCACAACAGTCCGCACCGGCCGAGGCCCCGCATGCGCCGCCCTGTCCTGCACGGCATGCCCCGCCTGCGCCGCACTGCTCCGCAACTGCACGGTCATCGCCCCGGCCTTGTCCCGCAGATCAGCGGCCCGAGCCCGCGCACGCCCCTTCACATCCGCCTTCCCGGCCAACTCCTCCACGGTGTTGCCGAGTTCACCACGAGTCCGCTCGATCTGCCGTCGCAGCTCGTCAGGGCCCTTCGCCCCACCGGTCGGCTCCGTCATCGATGCGCCCTTTCCCTGATCTCCTCCACATCGGCCCTGACACTGCCGAGAGCCTCCTCAGGCGTCGGAGGCGCAGCCCGGCGCAGCTGCCCCCGCCCCGCCGCGGCCAGCACACCCGCGATCACGAACAGCACCCCGGTCACGATCAGCGCCGCCGCCCACACGGGCAGCACCAGCGAGAGAGCCGCGACACCCGCACCGGCCAGCGCGAGCAGCCCGGCGTACGCGACAGCACCCGCCGCACCGAGCAGCCCACCGCCACGTCCCGCCCGCCGCCCCTTCTCGGCCAGCTCCTCCTTGGCGAGAGCCACTTCCTGCCGCACGAGCCGGGAGAGCTGCTCCGCGGCCTGTCCGACGAGCTCACCCACGGAGTGGTGCTCGTCGCGCACGGCCCGTTGATCCATGGTCCCGGTCACGGTGTTCCGCCTCCTCTCGCAGTTCCTCTCGAAGTAGGACCCCGAGTACCCGGCCGACCCCTCACTACCCCTGCGCCCCGGCCCTCCGCCACCCCGCCGCCCCCACCAAAAAACGAGAAGCAACGCTTACATACACCCTGTAGCAAAATTAAGTAGAGCTACACAATCAGCCTGCCGACACTACTCGCATGACCACACCGGCACCCACCCGCATCCCACCCTTCGGCCGCACCCTCTGCGCCACGATCACCCCGTTCACCGCCTCCGGCGCCCTCGACCTGGACGGCGCCCGACAGCTCGCCGCCCACCTGGTGGACAACGGCTGCGACGGCCTCGTCCTCTCCGGCACGACAGGCGAGTCCCCCACCACCACGGACGCCGAGAAGTCGGCCCTGATCGCAGCGGTCCGCGAGGCCGTCGCCGACCGCGCGTCGATCATCGCCGGCATCGGCACCCCCGACACCCGGCACACCGCCGACCTGGCCCGGGAGGCCGAAAAGGCGGGCGCGGACGGCCTGTTGGTGGTGTCGCCGTACTACAGCTGTCCGCCGCAGGACGCGATCGAGGCCCACTTCCGCGAGATCGCCGAGGCAACCGGCCTCCCGCTCATGGTCTACGACATCCCGGCCCGCACCGGCACCCGCATCGAACCGGAGACGATCCTCCGCCTCGCCGAGCACCCCGGGATCGTCGCGGTCAAGGACTGCTCCCATGACTTCCTGGCCGCCCAGAAGATCCTGGCCCGCACGGACCTGGCGTACTACGCGGGCTGCGACGAGCACAATCTCGCGCTGTACGCGGTGGGCGGCACCGGTTACGTCAGCACGGTCGCCAACGTGATCCCGAACCACCTGCGCGCCGTACTGGACGCGTTCGACGCGGGCGACACGACACAGGCAGCCCGCCTCCAGCAGCAGGCCACCCCGCTCATCGAGGCGGTGATGTCGGCGGGCCTGCCGGGCACCGTCACCACCAAGGCGCTCCTCACCGCACTGCACCTCCCCGCGGGCCCGGTCCGCGCCCCCCTGCGGCCCGCCGACCGCAAGACGGCCGACGTGCTGCTCTCGCTCTACAGGGACCTGCTCACAAGGACCTGATCAGCACGTGATCGGCGGGCAGCATCAGCGCGTGATCTTCCCGGTGCGCACGTCGAGGACGAAGGAGGACGTCTTCCACTCCTTCCCCGCGAACGAACCGGCGGCCCGTATCGCAGGCGTCTGCGATACGGGCCGCCCCGTCGACGTGCCCTCCGGCGGCTCAGTTCCAGGCGTACCCGTCACCGAACAGCAGCGTGTGCTCCAGCACGTCCTCCATCGGGTCGTCGACCTGGCCCGTGTTGATCAGCCCGATTCGGGGGCCGTTGTGCGAGTCCTTGTTGGTCTCGTCGGCGTGCGCGGCCCCCGTCGGCAGCCAGTACACCGCCAGCACCGCGACCGCCCCTACCAGACAGCGCCCCACGGCCCGCCCCCGCTCGTTCCTCATGCCCCGGTCCTCGTTTCGTCGGTTCGGCGAATGATCGGACACTGCGTCCACCCGTTCATCTGCCAAAACCACCGCGAGGTCACGCCGGGTCATCCGTACGGGATCGTCAGTTGTGGCTGTTCTGAATCATGAGCAGGTCAGACGATCAACCCGCCTCAGGGGCCGTTTCGGGGCCGTCATCGGTGCTCTCCGGGTCCCGGAAGACGCGATCCACGGCGGCCCGGGTGCGCGCCTCACTGTTCGGCATCAGGTGCGTGTACGTACGGAGAGTGAAGCTCGGGTCGTGGTGACCCAGGTACTCGCTCAGGGCCTTGATGCTCTCCCCCGCGTCCAGGAGCACGGAGGCGTAGAAGTGACGGAGGGCATGCATGCCGTTCTCGCGTCCGAGCGGTATGCCGGCCGAAGTGAGAGCCGGACGCCATACGGACCGGTTGAAGCGGAACCGGTGGAGCCATTGACGCCGGGCGTTGACGAACAGCAGCGAGGCCGTGACGGGCGGGCCGTCCGGGCTCTTCCACGGCAGGGTGACCGCTACCGGCTCGTGCTTCGTGATGTGGGCCGCCAGCGCGAAGGAGACTGTCTCGGGCAGCGGTACGTGACGTTCCTTGCCACCCTTCGGCGGGCCGAAGATCGCCTGCACTCCGCGTATGAGCTTTACCTGGCGGACTACGTGAACCGTGCCGCTGAGGAAGTCGATGTCCTCAACGGCAAGGCCGAAGATCTCGCCCTGTCGGAGCCCACAGCCAGCCCCAAGGGAAACCATCTCCTGGTAAGCGTCCGGCAGCGCCTTGTACATGGCCATGACACGGTCGAGGGACCAGGGCTTGACCTTGCGCCCGTCGAGGGAGGGTGCGCGCACCGAACGGGCCCTGCACGGGTTCTCCGCGATGATCCGGTCTTCCACGGCAGCCGTGAAGACGGCCGACACGTTGGCGAAGATCGACCGTCGGTAGGACGCCGCACGTCCCGTCTCCTCCAGCTGTCGCATCCATGCCCGAAGGTGCGAGGGCCGGAAGGACGCCATGGGCCGATCGCCGAGGTACGGAAGGGCGTGGACCCTGAGACGAATCTCCACGCTCTCACGAGTCACCGGGTCGATGGTCAGCGCCGCCATCCATTCCTTGGCGTACTGCGCGAAGGTCACCGAGCCCGCAGCCGGGTCGATGTACCGCCCCTGGGACATGTCCGCTTCGATGTTGGACAGCCAGGCTTCGGCCTTGCGCTTCTGCTTGTCCGGGAAGCTCTTCGACTTCTCCGAGCCGTCCGGCGCGATGTACCGGGCGCGGTAGCGGTGGCCGACGCCGAAACGGTCGGTCTTGACCCTGACAGTCTTGCCGTCCGGGCCGGGAAGGGCCTTGTACCAGCGATCCTGAACGTGTCCGGCCATCAGGCAGCAGCCCCTTCCATGCGGGACTTGACCCATGCCTGTACGTCCTGCGGGTCGAACCTGAGATGCCGACCGACCCTGAAGCCGCGGGGCCCTATGTGCTTCCTCCGCCACTGGTAGACGGTCTCGACGCTGGGCAGCTCGAAGAGCTGGACCAGGTCCTCAGGCGTGAGATACCGATCGGGCAGTCGAGTCGGCATGGTTACCACTCCCCTTCATCTGGCAGCGCGGCGAGCGCTTCGCGGGCGGTTTCGCGGTTGAGCTGGAGGTCGCGGGCGATGGTGGCGGCGAGGGCGGATTCGCCGGGGGTGTGGCCATGTCCGGCGTACTGCCAGTCGGCCAGGACCAGGACGGTGTCCGGCTCGCGGTCGTCCAAGCCGAGGGCGGCGTGTTCCTGGGCGGCGCGGTAGTCGGCCCGGGCCTGGCGCAGGGCGCCGAGGGTGGTGGAGTACCGGCGGGACTTGGAGGAGAAGTGGCCCCGGAAGCCGAGCATGTGAGCCCAGGCCCACAGGCGCCGTTCCGGGTAGAGCGGGTCGAGTTCCTTGCAGGCCTCGATGAGACGGCGGGTGTGGTCTGGGACCTGGTGGCGGTCGAGCTCGGCGAGTTCGCCGATGCGGCGGTCCAGGGTGCCGGTGGTCTCGGCGGCCTTGGTGGCGTACTTGGCGACGTAGGAGGCCACGGCCTGTTCGGTGATCTGGGAGCCGTCGCCGAAGGCCTTCACCGGCCGGACGTCGAGCTGCGTACCCCAGCGAAAGGAGCGGGCTGGCTGGTCGTCGGCGACCGGGACGGAGACCGAGGTGTAGGAGTGCGCGGCAGCTGCACGGATGGAATCGGCGAGGAGGTCGACCGTGGCCCAGGCGGGCGGGGCGGTCTCGGGTCCGTCGGGGCCGTCGATGCGGATGACGGCGTGGAAGTGCACGGCTCCGCGCTTCTGGAACTCGGCGACCTTGCCGTAGGAGAGCCGGGCGCACTCTTTCAGCTCCCGCTGGGTGATGCCAGCGCGGGCGGCTATCTCGCGGCGCAGGCGGTTGGTGAAGCGCTGCCAGAGCTGCCCGGCATGGTTGTTGAACAGCACAGCGCCCGCGTAGTCGTACGTCGCCGGGTCCAGGGCCGTTCCCAGGTCGGGGTCATCGGCGCCGTGGCGGATACCGCAGCGGCAGAGGCCACGGTCGGGCCGGTTGTGGACCCGGCCGAAGGAGGGGGCGGTGAGGGTGGCGAAGACGCGCGGGTGGTCGCGGACGGTGGCGGGGATGTCGCGTCGGTCGTCTCCGGCCAGGCCCGCGCGGATGAGGTGGTAGGTGTCGCCCGCGTACGTCCAGGCGCAGGAGGGACAGCGGGAGGCGCGGCGGTTGCCGCATGCGACGCGCAGACGGCCGCCCGGCTCGTTGGCGGTGGTGTAGTGGTGCAGGGTCTCGCCGGTGGTCTTGTCCTTGTGCAGGGTCCAGCCGGTGAGGTGGATGGGGTCGGCGCAGCCGCCGGTGCGGCGGATCTGCTCGTGCCAGCGGTCATAGTCGGATGCCGAAGCCACCCTCAGCAGGTCGCCGAGGGTGGTCGGGTCGAGCAGGTCAGGCACGCGCACCCTCCGGGACGCGGCGGGCCGGGACGGTGCCGGTGCCGTTGCAGGCCCGGCAGTCGACGGTGAGCGTGGGGAGGAGGCCGTGGCGGTCGCGGCTGCCGGTGGTGATGGCGACCGTGGCGAAGCCGTCGCAGTTCGGGCAGATACGGGGCGCGGGTGCGGTGCGATCGGTCATGCTGGGGATTCCTTCCGGTTGCGAGATCGGACAGGGCCGGCGCCCGGAGCGGACGAGACTTGGCGGTTGATGCCGCTCCGGGGGCCGGTCAGCGTCGCTTCGTCTCCGAAGCGAGCAGGGAGCGCAGGACGACGGCGCAGACGGCGACCGAGGCGCCGGTGATGGCGACCGCCAGGAGCATGGAGACCAGGACGGCGCCGACGACCAGGACCACAGCGGTACCGCCGCCGACCAAGGCGAGGTCCGTGCCCGGGGTGAGCTGAACCGTCGGCCGGGACGGCGCGGGGGCCGGGACCGCCGGGGCGGGCTGCGTGGTCTGGGCGGCCGGGACAACGGTGGTCGGCTCGACCACGGCGGGCGGCGTGACGTGGCCGGTCGGCGTGGGCATGGTCGGAATCTTCGGACGGAACATCAGCGGTTCTCCCTTCGGCTACTTGATGAAGGTGTCGATGGCGGGGGCCAGGACGCTGTCGGCGAGGAGGAAGCCGCCGAGCAGCAGGACGGCGATGAGCCAGGCGGGCGGGCGGATGAGCTTGACGCCGAGGTAGCCGACGACGAGCAGCGCGAGCCAGAGCGGTACTTCCATGGCGGAGGCCTCCTAGCGGACCTTGCAGCGGTGGGTGCGGGCGGCGAGCTGGGCGGCGGACTGGCTGGAGTAGTCGGAGGACCAGCCGCACCGGTCGGCGGTGCACACGGCGGCGTGCTTGGTCTGGCCGTGGCGGTCGCGGTGGGTGCCGATCTGCACCGGGCCGATCCGCATCACGGAGTGGAAGTGGTCACGAGCGGGCATGACGGTGTCTCTCCCTTCGAGTCAAGCGAGTCGGGCGGCGATGGCGTTGGCGAGCTGGGGCGGGACGCCGAGGCGAGCGCGCAAGGTGTCGGTGTCGATCGGCGAACCGGTACGGGCGCGGTGGTCGTCGGCGACCTTGCGAGCGTGGTCGACCAGCGCGGCCGGGACCGGCACAGCAGGAGCAGGCACGGCGGGGGCAGGCTCAGCCGGGGCGGGTTCGGCAGCCGGAAGCTCCGGGGTGTCGTCAACGGCCGGGACCGACTCGGGCTCCGGCTCCGGAATCGGCTCGGTGACCGGGGCTGCCGGTGCCGGCGGATCCGGCACCGGGTCACCGGAGGACCGGGGTGCATGGGCGAGAAGCGTGCCGCCGAGGAAGGCGAGGGCGGGCCACCCGGCGACGCCGAGCCGGAGCAGGGCGGGTGGGTGTTCCAGGTCCAGGAACCCGGCGGTGGCGACGTTGGCGCCCAGCGAGGCGAACAGGGCGACGATGAACCAGCACCAGGCCAGCCGGGACGGCCCGTCATTGCGGAGCCGTCGCCACGCGGCAACCAGAAGCAGGTCGACACTGACCGGGTAAGCCCATGCCTTCCAGCCCGTCTGTCCAGCAGCGGCGGCCAGGTCATGCAGGTGGGCGAAGGACAGGGCTCCGGCGATCACGGCCTGAACCAGGACGGCGTCGGGGCGGATCGAGCGGGTCATGTCGTCACCTCCTTCACGAGGGGTGGGCAAAGGACGAGGCGGGATCAGGCAGCGGCCGGGGCGGACTCGACGGCCGGGGCCGAGATCGGCTCAGGACCGCCGAGTGCGGGCCGGAAGGGAGCCAAGGCAGGAAGGTCCGGGACCAGATCGGCGTACCGGTTGCAGGTATTGACGGCCTGCCGAAGCGAAGTGTGCGGAGCTCGGATCCGGGCCCAACCGCCGGTCGAGTCACCCGTGATGGCGACGCCGGGCGTGTCGGTAGAGATCTGGATCGCGGCCAGGACGGCATCCGGTGCGATGTCGCCGAGGGCCATGTTCGCGCTGGACTCGTCGTTGACGCGGTGGGCGGTGCGGCCGGTGAGCTGGGCGCGCAGCATGGTGATGCCCTTGCCGAGTTCGGAGCCGAAGCGCTGCCCGCAGATCTCCAGGTAGATCCCGGCCGCCCGGCCGAGCTGTGCCAGCCGCGCGAGGGCGGTGATGATCCGGTCTCGGCGCTTCTCCTCCTCCCTGGTTGCGAACAAGGCGAGTTCGGCGACCTCGTCCACCAGGACCACGATCGGCACGGGCCGCAGATCTTCCGGCAGGTCCCAGATGTCGGCAGCGATCTCCGCATCCGGTACGTCCGCCGTGATTCGCTGCTCGGCGCGGATGAGCTGGTAGACCTCTTCCATGTGCTCTACAAGCGCGTCGAGGAGCTCGGCGGCGGTGTCCGGGTTGTCGGCCAGCGCAGAGAACCGACGGGCCAGCGGGAAGAGTTCCACTCCTCGCTTGCAGTCGATGCCCACCAACGCGACCCGTTGCGGGGCAAGCGCGGCCACCAGGTTGCGCTGGTAGACGGACTTGCCGGACTCTGTGGCCCCGAGCGTGAGCGCGTGTGGAACAGCCCGGTAGTCCCTGAAGTGAACGGCTCCGTCCTCGCGCAGGGCGACCGGGATCCGCATCGGCCGGGTGTCGCACTTGGCAGGCATCTGCACCCGCTTGAGCACGTCATAGCCGGTCATCCGCACTTCGATCACGCCGGAGCGCAGTTCGCGGGAGGTGACGCCGTACATCGCGAACGAATGCCGCAGCCGATCACACGACGCCGCCACGTCGAAGGCGTCCTGCCCGGGCCGGAGCTTCAGGCGCAGTACCAGGCCGGTCCGGGTCGGTCGTACCCGCAGGATGCGCGGAGCCCGAGGGCCGGGAACGGGACGGTTGGTCACCCGCGCCAGGGCCAGGCGCCAGCGGGGAGCCGGAACGGTCAGGCCGCAGGCGTCCATCACGGACGGGTATCGGAGGAGGACCCGCAGGGTCGCCAGGGTGACGCCGAAGGTCAGCCAGTACCAGGCGGGGCGCCGCCACCGCAGGAGACCCGCAGCGGCGACGACCAGCACCAGGGCGACGGACAGCCAGGTCATGGCTCAGGCCGCCTTCGCCTGCTCAGCACCGGCAGCGAGCGAGGTGACGGCGACCGCACGGAACGCGATGCCGTGGCGCTTCTGGCCGTTGAACTCGTTCTCCCACGGCCGGGCGATCAGCCCCGTCAGCGCGACCGGGGTACCCATCGCCAGCTCGTCCGAGATGCCGCTCTCCGGCACGGTGACGTTCAGGATCTCGACCTCGCCGTTGAGGGCGAACATCACGCTCACCGTCATCAGCTTCGCGCCCGTCTCGGCGTCCGTGGCGATCTCGCCGGTACGGCGGTCACGAACCTTGGGCTCCGGGGTCTGGGCGACCATCACGGTCGCAGTGGAGGTGTCGACGGGAATCTGACGCATCGTCTGTTCTCCTGATCTGAGGGAGTTTTGGAACCGGCGTTCATCGCCGGTGAGATCAGGAGACCGCGAGAGGTGGTGGACGCATCACGGTCCGTATGGACGTTTAGGGACGTCTGAGTTATCGTCAAAACGTCCCCGATACGTCCCACGAGAGGGCACGCCATGGCGAACGAGCGTCTGCGCGCGGCGATTTCAGCGAAGGGCGAGACCATCCAGTCGGTAGCCCAGCACGTTGGGGTCGACCCCAAGAGCGTGGAGCGCTGGATCACGACCAACCGCACGCCGCACCGGGGGCACCGCTGGAAGGCCGCGAGCTTCCTCGGCGTCGACGAGGTCTACCTATGGCCCACCGTCGAGAAGCAGGCAGAGTCTGCGAGCACGTCTGAGCTGATCACGTACTACCCGCACCGGGGCGCCGTACCGGCCGCACTGTGGTCATCGCTGATCGAGAAGGCGAAGGACCAGGTGGACATCCTCGTGTACGCGGGCCTGTTCCTCTTCGACAACCACCCCGATCTACCCTACGAGTTGGTGGACAAGGCCAAGGCCGGAGCCCAGGTCCGGGTCCTGCTCGGCGACCCCGACTCGGAGATGGTCCGCCAGCGCGGCGAAGAGGAAGGCATAGGTGGCGACCTGGCCGCGCGTGCCCGGATCACCCGGCGCTACCTCGAACCGGCGATGACGACGCCGGGCGTAGAGGTCCGGCTGCACGACACGATCCTGTACAACTCGATCTATCGGTTCGACGACGACGTGTTGGTGAACCCGCACGTGCTCGGAGCACCGGCCGGTCAGAACCCGGTGCTGCACTTCCGGTACATCCCCGGCGCCCGCACCTTCCGGCACTACATGCGGAGCTTCGACTACACATGGGAGCGCGGTCGGCCCGCGTAACAACGGCTCGGCGTCTTCGGGGGCCAGGGCTGGGGGCGCCGGCGGAACCGGCACCTGGTCCACGGACATCTCGGCTTACCTGCCAGACGTGCGAGGCTGGAGACATGGCCCGAGTCGACTACTTCAACGATCCGAACGCCCCGAAGGCGAACAGCATCGTCCCGTCCGTAACCGCGGTGGCGCTGAACGACGCCGGGGAAATCCTGCTGATCCACAAGACGGACAACGACCTTTGGGCCCTGCCCGGCGGCGGGGTCGACGTCGGCGAGTCAGCACCCGACGCAGCCGTACGGGAGACGAAAGAAGAGACCGGCTTCGACGTCGAGGTGACTGGCCTGGTTGGCACCTACACCAACCCGGCCCACGTCATGGCGTACGACGACGGTGAAGTGCGGCAGCAGTTCTCCATCTGCTTCCAGGCCCGCATCGTCGGCGGCGAGCTGCGCACCAGCAGCGAGAGCAAGGAAGTGGCGTTCGTCCACCCCAGTCGGCTGGACAGCCTGAACATCCATCCGTCGATGCGGATGCGGATCGATCACGGGTTGGCGAACCGGCCGGAGCCTTACGTCGGCTGATCACCCAGGCGAGCGCGCGTCCGTTCCACGGCGGCCCCGAGGTACGGACGCGCCTTGCTGATCGCGTTGTGCACTTCGCTGCCCGGCTCGTACCGCTCCAAGATCTCGTCGATACGGCGGTCGAAGTCGAAGGACTGTCCAGCCGGACCGGTCGTCATGTCGGCGTAGATCAAGGCGTCAAGGACGGGAGAGTCCTCCCGCTCGTACACGGCCAACTCTCCCGACAGCCCACGCTGTTCGGCCTCGTACACGGCACCCGAGTGGTGGGCGACCAGCCGGACGAGCCGGGACGGCGCCCCTAGCGTCTCCAGGTAGCGAGCTCCGTCGAGGGGATGGAATCCCGTCTCCCGCAGTTCCGGGGCATAGCCGATGTCGTGCAACCACGCGGCAGCGACGAGGAGATCCTGATCCTCTACGGACACAGCCGCCGAAGCCTCACGAGCACGCGCCGCCACGGCCTGAGTGTGCAGCCAGCGGTTCCCGAGCGGAGGCAAGAGCGATTCGGCCAGCTCGGCCGCACCTGGGGGCGTGTCCAGTCCAGAGGTCATAGATCGCACGGTAGCCCAACTGCGCATGTCGCTGAAGCCGGAGACCGGCCGCTGAATCTCTGTCGCGGTAAGAGTTTCCCTACTTCATCAAGTGCCCGCGCACGGCGCGGGCGCGCGCCGCCTCTGCGGCGCGGCCTGCCTCCTGTCTTCGCCCCGGCTGGCCGCGCCCGGCGGCGCGCTCGGCGACTGCGGGCAAGGAAGCGGGAGACACCCTCTGTGGCTGGGGCGGTCGGCTCCACGGCTTTAGGCAGCCACTTTGGGGCGAGCCTCTAAGATCATGGCCCCAACGTCGTGCTTTAACGGGCAGGTCCACAGACTGCCCGACTCGCCGGAAGCTTACGGGGCCATGATCACTCGCCCCAAAGCAGCTCCAGCCCAAAGCCGCTCCGCCGACCCGTCGTTGCCACTACGATCTACCAACACAAGCACGAACGAGTGGGGGAAACATGACGGGTCAGGACGCGGCCAACGAGAGGGCCGAGGGCGATTGGCCGGACGTCGAAGAAGAAGTCTCAGAAGAAACCAGCGAAGAAGAAAGCGGAAGTGTACGGCCCGACCCTGGCGCACCCACAGATCTAGAAAAGAATCTAATTCGAAAGCTCGCCAGTTACGAAATCGACTTCAAGCAGATTCAAAATTCTCGTCTCATCTTTCAGCCGAACCCGAAGTGGGATGGCAGCACTTCCGATGAAACACACCTGCCCCGCGACCGAGCCGCAGAGCTACTTGAGCAGCTGAATCACAAGCCACGCGTCTCCACACGGTGGGCCGGTATTGTACTCGAAGACCAAGGTTACATCGAGGTTCTACTACGCCCGAACACGCAATTCATGATTCGGGATCAGCTCGTGCGGTCATTCACTAGGCTCGTCGCTGACGATTTTGACACTTGCCGCAAGCATAGCGAAAGCAATCAGCGCGCCTTCCCCACCCTCGCACTCCCGCGCGTCGGAGGCAATATTGAGCAGTTTAGGCTGCACCTTGTCGACGAACGCTGCTGCATGGAGCTTTCCAGCCCATCTCCAGTCTGTCACGTTCTCGCCAATGAAGGTTTTACAGTTCGCCCGAGATACCTCGCAAGCCTGAAGATCGAGTTCGGTCGAGAGATGACCGTGCCTGAGATCGAAGACGAAGCCGAACCAATCATTAACTCTCTCATCTACGAACTTGACGTACGAAACAATATCAAGGCTCGTGTCGCTCGTTGGCCCTCTAAATCTGATCGCCGCCCCTTTCGGCGCGCTCGCCCCAACAGGGTCGTACGCTTCCCTCAAACGAAAATCGACCCAGAAGTTTCCGTTCTCTTCGGATTTGCAGGGAGTGCATCCGGCAACCCACCCTTGTCATTCCTCTCCTACTATCAAGTACTAGAAAATTTCTTCCCACTTGCGACACGTCGGAGCGCAATCCGAAAACTAGAACTGGAGCTTTCAGACCCGCGCTTCGATCGCCGCGACGACAAGTACCTGATGCGACTTCTCACGGTCGGCGAAAATGCGGCGGCAGTGTCAGAATCGATGCAACTGAGGACTCTCCTGGAAGAGTTCGTTCGGGGAGGGAGTCTTGTCGACTTCTTCACTGAAAGCGACTGGGGGAAGCACTTCACGAAGAACGGGCCAATCCACGGCATTATCGAAAGCATAAATACCGAAAATCGAACAAAGCCGCTACCGCACCAAGTTGCAGACCGGGTTTACAGAATCCGAAACCGAATTGTGCACGCCAAGGATGATCCAAAATTTGAGAGTGTTCCGGCACTGCTACCGCAAAGTGAAGAGGCGGAAGCTCTGTGGCCGGACATTGAGCTCGTTCGGTTCCTGGCATTCGAGGTCATTCTGAGCGCGCAAGCTAGAAGCAAGTAGACCAGGCAGGCGGGCAACAGAAGTCAGGGCTCATGCACGAGCGCCCTCCCGGGCCGTCCTCGGGCCGTGGAAGGGCGCTCAACGATGACCAACGTCGACAACTGCCGACAGCTCAGCAGCAGGTCAGGACGTTGATCGATAAGGCGGCCGCAGGTCACGGCCGCCCGTGATCAGTTGTGGCTGTGCAGGATCTCGTTCAACCCGCCCCACACCGCGTTGTTCGGCCGCGCCTCCACCGTTCCGGTGACCGAGTTGCGGCGGAAGAGGATGTTGGAGGCGCCGGACAGCTCGCGGGCCTTGACGATCTGGCCGTCGGGCATCGTGATGCGGGTGCCGGCGGTGACATAGAGGCCGGCCTCGACGACGCACTCGTCGCCGAGGGCGATGCCGACGCCCGCCTCGGCGCCGATCAGGCAGCGCTCGCCGATGGAGATGATGACGTTGCCGCCGCCGGACAGGGTGCCCATCGTCGAGGCGCCGCCGCCGATGTCCGAGCCGTCGCCGACCACGACACCGGCGGAGATACGGCCCTCGACCATCGACGTGCCGAGCGTGCCGGCGTTGAAGTTGACGAAGCCCTCGTGCATGACGGTGGTGCCCTCGGCGAGGTGGGCGCCGAGGCGGACCCGGTCGGCGTCGGCGATCCGGACGCCCTTGGGGGCCACGTAGTCGGTCATGCGCGGGAACTTGTCGACGGAGGTCACCTGGAGGTGCAGGCCCTCGGCGCGGGCGTTGAGCCGGACCTTCTCCAGGTCGTCGACGGCGACCGGGCCGAGCGAGGTCCAGGCGACGTTGGCGAGGAAGCCGAAGATGCCGTCCAGGCTCTGGCCGTGCGGCTTGACCAGGCGGTGGGAGAGCAGGTGCAGGCGCAGGTAGGTGTCGTGCGCGTCGATCGGCTTCTCGTCGAGCGAGGCGATGACCGTGCGGACCGCGACCACTTCGACGCCCCGGCGGGCGTCCGGGCCGATCGCCGCGGTCGCGCCGCCGCCGAGCAGCTCCGCGGCACGCTCGGCGGTCAGCCGCTCGGTGCCGGACGGGCCGGGCTCGTCGACGAGCTCGGGCGCGGGGAACCAGGTGTCGAGGACGGTGCCGTCGGCGGCGATCGTGGCGAGGCCGGCGGCCACGGCGCCGGTGGTGCGAGGAGCAGTCGTGTCGGTCATGAGGGCAACCTAACCGGCGGACGGCGGTCGATGCGAACCGGTGCGGGGGCGTCTCACGGGACGGGCGGTATCCGCCCCGCGGAGGAGCCTCTCAGCAGCACGGACACCCCGCCGCCGGCCTCACCCGCGGGCCCCGGCGAGGACCCGCCCCAGCACCTCCCGCGCGTACGCCTCGTCGTACGGCACCCCCGTCAGCAGCACCTGGAGGCAGATGCCGTCGATGATCGCCACCAGGGCCCGCGCGGTGACGGGATCCGTACGCCGGCAGAGCAGCTCGGCGACTCCCGCGGCCCACTCGGCGGCGACGGGGCGCAGGGCGGGCCGGCGCAGGGCGGCCAGGTACAGCTCGTACTCCAGCTCCACGCCCGTACGGTCGCCCGCGAGCCACTCCCCCATCCACCCGGCGAGCTCGGCCGCCAGGTCGGTCCGGGGGTCCTCCAGGCCGCCGCGCCCGGCGACGACCTTGGCGAAGCCCTCGTTGGCCTGCCGCAGCGCCGCGACCAGCAGCTCGTCGAGGGTCTCGAAGTGGTACGTCGTGGAACCGAGCGGCACGTCGGCCTCGGCGGCGGCGGTGCGGTGGCTCAGCCCCGCGATGCCCTTGGTGCCGACGACCCGGATCGCCGCGTCGATGATCCGCTGCCGCCGCTCGGGGTCGTGGCGCCGGGGCATCAGTGGGCACCTCCCAGGTTCAGCACCACGACCCCGGCGATGATCAGCGCGATCCCGGCGGCCTTGGCGACGGTCATGCCCTCGCCCAGGAAGACGATCCCGATCGTGGCGATGGCCGCGGTGCCGGCCCCGGCCCAGATGGCGTAGGCCGTGCCGACCGAGACGGTCTTCAGCGTCTGCGCGAGCAGCCCGAAGGAGACGAGGTAGCCGAGGAGCGTGAGCAGCGAGGGCCCGAGCCTGCTGAAGCCGTCGCTGTACTTCATGGCGGTGGTCGCGCCCACTTCGGCGGCTATGGCGCCGGCCAGCAGCAGATAACCCATGTGTACAAGCGTACGCAACATGTGTACGACCGTACGCAACGGGGTCGTGGATATCGGAGAGAAATCGCTCTCACCAAACGCGCCCCAGGAGTCCCGCAGGTCCACTACGGTGGCCACCGATCACACACCGGGCCCCCACAACTGCGCCGCCGTCAAGGGTGCCCCGCCGGAGGAACAGCGCATGTCAGAAGAGAAGTCCCGGCCGCCGCAGGACCGCCCCTGGGAGAGCGGCTGGGCCCCGGACACCACCCGGGCACCGGGAACGCGTCGGCTCTGGCTGGCGGGCGCCCTCGCCCTGGCCACGGTCAGCGCGTGCGTCACGGCCATCACCGTGTTGGAGAACGAGTCGGGCGAGCCGGCCCCCCAGGCGGCGGAGCCGACCACGCTCGGCAGCTCGGCCCCGGGCGGCCTGATCTCCTTCGCGACGCCCTCCAAGAGCGGCTCCCCCACCCCGGACGCGGACCGCGGCCGCCCGTCCCCCACCCCCACCACGAGCGCGCCCACCAGCGCCGCCCCCACGCCGAAGCCGCAGGAGAAGGCACCCAAGCCGCCGGCGTCCGAGAAGCCGTCGAAGCCCTCGAAGCCGCCGGCCTCCGACGGCACCTCCATACGCTCGGTCAACTACCCCGACCGCCACTGGCGCGTGCGCGACGGCTACGTCCGCCTGGACCAGATCGGCTCCGGACCCGAGCAGCGGGAGGACGCCACCTTCCGGCGCGTCGCCGGTCTCGCCGATCCCTCCTGCTACTCCTTCAGGACGGCGGACGGCCGCTACCTCCGCCACCGCAGCTTCGTCCTGGTCGCGAACACGAACGACGGCTCCTCCCTCTTCCGCAAGGACGCCACGTTCTGCCCCCACTACTGGTCCCCGTCGGGCACGCTCAGCCTGGAGTCGGTCAACTACCCGGGCCGCTTCCTGCGCCACCGCGACTTCCAGATCCGCCTGGACCCCTACGAGAACAGCCACCGGTACCACTCGGACGCGTCGTTCCAGATGGTCGCCGGGCTGGCCTGAGCATGCGTAAGGGCGGCACCCCGGAAGGTGCCGCCCCACGTCAGCCGGTGGATCAGACGTTGAACCCGAGCGCGCGAAGCTGCTCCCGGCCATCGTCCGTGATCTTGTCGGGGCCCCACGGCGGCATCCAGACCCAGTTGATGCGCAGCTCGTTCACCAGGCCGTCCGTGGCGGACTTGGCCTGGTCCTCGATGACGTCCGTCAGCGGGCAGGCCGCCGACGTCAGGGTCATGTCGACGGTCGCGATGTTCGCGTCGTCGACGTGGATGCCGTAGATCAGGCCCAGGTTGACGACGTCGATGCCCAGCTCGGGGTCGACGACGTCCATCAGGGCCTCGCGGAGTTCCTCCTCCGAAGCCGGCTTCATCTCCACGGTCTCGCTCATGCCGTCGTCTCCTTCTCGGCGTCGGCTCCGCCCAGCGCCTGGGCCGTCGCGTCCTTCCAGGCCATCCAGCTCAGCAGGGCGCACTTGACCCGGGCCGGGTACTTGGACACCCCGGCGAACGCGACCGCGTCCTCCAGGATGTCCTCCATCGCGTCGTCGGGCTCGATCTTCCCCTTGGACTGCATCAGCTCCAGGAAGGTCTCCTGGATCTTCCGCGCGTCGGAGAGGTCCTTGCCGACGAGCAGGTCGTTCAGCACGGACGCGCTCGCCTGGCTGATCGAGCAGCCCTGGCCCTCGTACGAGACGTCCTCGATCCTTGTGCCGTCGTACTTCACGCGCAGCGTGATCTCGTCACCGCACGTCGGGTTGACGTGGTGCACCTCGGCGTCGCCATCCCGCAAGCCCCGGCCGTGCGGGTGCTTGTAGTGGTCCAGGATGACTTCCTGGTACATCGAATCCAGCTTCACGGTTTCCGCACGCCTCTCAGCCGAAGAAGTTCCGTACGTGCTCCAGGCCGTCGACCAGTGCGTCGATCTCAGCCGGCGTGGAGTACAGATAGAACGACGCTCGCGTGGTCGCAGGAATTCCGTAGCGCAGGCAGACCGGCCGGGCGCAGTGGTGGCCGACCCGGACCGCGATGCCCTGCTCGTCGAGGACCTGGCCCACGTCGTGCGGGTGGATGTCGCCGAGGGTGAAGGAGATCGCCGCGCCGCGCTCCTCGGCCGTGGTCGGGCCGATGATGCGCAGGTCGGGGACCTCCAGCAGCCGCTTCACCGCGTACTCGGTGAGCGCGTGCTCGTGGGCGAGGATCTTGTCCATGCCGATCGAGTTGAGGTAGTCGATCGCCGCGCCGAGACCGACCGCCTGGGCGACCGGCGGGGTGCCCGCCTCGAACTTGTGCGGGGCGGGGGCGTACGTCGACGAGTGCATCGACACGGTCTCGATCATCTCGCCGCCGCCGAGGAACGGAGGCAGGTCCTCCAGCAGCTCCTGGCGGCCCCAGAGGACGCCGATGCCGGTCGGGCCGCACATCTTGTGGCCGGTGAAGGCCACGAAGTCGGCCTGGAGGGCCTGCACGTCCAGCGGCATGTGCGGCGCGGCCTGCGAGGCGTCGATGCAGACCAGCGCACCGACCTCCTGGGCGCGGCGCACGATCGCCTCGACCGGGTTCTGGGTGCCGAGGATGTTGGAGACCAGCACGAAGGAGACGATCTTCGTCTTCTCGGTGATGACCTCGTCCATGTTCGACAGGTCCAGGCGGCCGTCGTCGGTGAGGCCGAACCACTTCAGCTTCGCGCCCGTGCGCTGCGCGAGCAGCTGCCACGGCACGATGTTGGAGTGGTGCTCCATCTCCGTGATGACGATCTCGGTCTCGGAGTCCACGCGGTAGGGCTCGTCGGCCCAGCCCAGCATGTTCGCCACGAGGTTGAGCGACTCGGAGGCGTTCTTGGTGAAGATCACCTCGTCGCGCGAGGGCGCGTTGATGAAATCCGCGACCTTGTCGCGCGCGCCCTCGTACAGCGCCGTGGCCTCCTCGGCGAGCACATGCACACCGCGGTGGACGTTGGCGTTGTAGCGCTCGTAGTACTCACTGAGTGCGTCCAGCACCTGGCGCGGCTTCTGGCTGGTCGCCGCGTTGTCCAGGTACACGAGCTTCCGGCCGTCGTGGACCTGCCGGTCCAGGATGGGGAAGTCCTTGCGGAGCGCCTCGGTGTCGAGGAGGCCCGGCAGCTGTGTCACGCGGATACGCCACCCTTCGTGTATGCCTCGTAGCCCTCTTCCTCCAGCTTGTCGGCGAGCTCGGCACCGCCGGACTCGACGATCCGGCCGCCGGAGAAGACGTGCACGTGGTCGGGCTTGATGTAGCGGAGGATGCGCGTGTAGTGGGTGATCAGCAGCGTGCCGACCTCGCCCGTCTCGCGGACGCGGTTCACGCCCTCCGACACGACGCGCAGCGCATCGACGTCCAGGCCGGAGTCGGTCTCGTCGAGGACCGCGACCTTCGGCTTGAGCAGCTCCAGCTGGAGGATCTCGTGGCGCTTCTTCTCACCGCCGGAGAAGCCCTCGTTGACGTTGCGCTCGGCGAAGGACGGGTCGATGTTGAGGCGCTCCATGGCCTCCTTGACCTCCTTCACCCAGGTGCGCAGCTTGGGGGCCTCGCCGCGGATGGCGGTGGCGGAGGTGCGCAGGAAGTTACTCACCGACACACCCGGGACCTCGACCGGGTACTGCATGGCGAGGAACAGGCCGGCGCGGGCGCGCTCGTCGACGGACATCTCCAGGACGTCCTCGCCGTCGAGGGTGACGGTGCCGCCGGTGATCGTGTACTTCGGGTGTCCCGCGAGGGAGTAGGCGAGGGTCGACTTGCCCGAGCCGTTGGGGCCCATGATGGCGTGCGTCTCGCCCTGCTTCACGGTGAGGTCGACACCCTTGAGGATTTCCTTCGTGCCGTTCTCGACCTCGACGGTGACGTGCAGGTCTCGGATTTCAAGCGTTGCCATGGGTGCCTCAGGACTCCTGGGTGAGGGAGACGAGCACGTCGTCCCCTTCGATCTTTACGGGGTATACGGGGACGGGGCGCGTCGCGGGAAGGGCGTCGGGCTTGCCGGAGCGGAGGTCGAAGCGCGAGCCGTGCAGCCAGCACTCGATGTGGCAGTCGTCGACCTCGCCCTCCGACAGGGAGACGTTCGCGTGCGAGCAGATGTCGTGGATCGCGAACACCTCGCCCTCGGTCTGCACGATGGACACGGGCGTGCCGTCGAGTTCCACCCGCTTCGGGGTGTCCTCCTCCAGCTCGCCGAGTCCGCAGGCGCGTACGAAGGCCGTCATCAGACCGACGCCTCCAGCTCCTCGTCGATCTTCACGAGAAGGCGCTGCTCGATGTCGTCGACACCGATCTGCTGGACGAGTTCGGCGAAGAAGCCGCGGACCACCAGTCGGCGGGCCTCGTCGGCCGGGATGCCGCGGGCCATCAGGTAGAAGAGCTGCTCGTCGTCGAAGCGGCCGGTGGCGGAGGCGTGACCGGCGCCGACGATCTCGCCGGTCTCGATCTCCAGGTTCGGCACCGAGTCGACCCGCGCACCGTCCGTGAGGACGAGGTTGCGGTTCATCTCGTAGGTGTCGGTGCCCTCGGCCTTGGCCTCGATCAGCACGTCGCCGATCCACACGGCGTGCGCGTCGTCGCCTTGGAGCGCGCCCTTGTAGACGACGTTCGACTTGCAGTGCGGGGTGTTGTGGTCGACCAGGAGGCGGTGCTCCTGGTGCTGGCCCTTGTCGGTGAAGTAGAGCCCGAGCAGCTCGGCCTCACCGCCGGTGCCGGCGTAGGACACACGCGGGTGCAGCCGCACGAGGTCGCCGCCGAAGGTGACCACGACCGACTTGAACGAGGCGTCCCGGCCGACGAGGGCGTTGTGCTGGGCCACGTGCACGGCCTTGTCGTCCCAGTCCTGGACGGAGACGACCGTCAGCTTGGCGCCGTCGCCCAGGAGGTAGTCGACGTTGGCTGCGAGCACCGCGTCACCGGTGTGGTCGATGACGACGACGGCCTCGGCGAAGGCGCCCAGCTCGATCACCTGGTGGGCGTAGGCGGTCCCGCCCTCGCCGTGCACGGCGATCCGGATCGGCTCGGTGAGGACCGTCTCCTTGGGGACGGTGACCACGCCGGCCTTCTCGAACGCCGAGTACGCCTGCGCGGCGATCCGGTCCGCCGGGGTGCCCGCCTTGCCGAGCCGGGCGTCGTCACGGCCGACGGTCTCGACGGTGACGCCCTCGGGGGCCTGGATCTCCACCTTCAGTCCCTCGCCGGTGGCGACGGCGGTGCCGTCGTGCAGCCCGCGCAGGCGCTCCAGCGGGGTGAACCGCCACTCCTCCTCACGGCCGTGCGGAACGGGGAAGTCCGCGACGTCGAAGGAGGGGGGCGCGCTCATGCGCGTGGCGACGGTCGACTCTGCGGCCACCGCGATCTGGCCGGCGGTGGTGGAGCCCACCGGGATTGTCTGAGCCTCAGCCATGGCTGTCGTAGTGCTCGCTTTCTGAGTAAGACGTGTGTGCCGGACGGGGCGGGGTCAGCCGACCGCGCCTTCCATCTGCAGCTCGATCAGCCGGTTGAGCTCCAGCGCGTACTCCATGGGGAGCTCCTTGGCGATGGGCTCGACGAAGCCGCGCACGATCATCGCCATCGCCTCGAACTCGCTCAGGCCGCGGCTCATCAGGTAGAAGAGCTGGTCCTCGGAGACCTTGGAGACGGTCGCCTCGTGGCCCATGGACACGTCGTCCTCACGGACATCCACGTAGGGGTACGTGTCGGAGCGGGAGATGGTGTCGACGAGCAGCGCGTCGCACAGCACGTTCGACTTGGAGCCGTGGGCGCCCTCGCCGATCTCGACCAGACCGCGGTAGGACGTACGGCCGCCACCGCGCGCCACCGACTTGGAGACGATGTTGGACGAGGTGTTCGGCGCCATGTGGACCATCTTGGAGCCGGCGTCCTGGTGCTGGCCCTCGCCGGCGAAGGCGATGGACAGCGTCTCGCCCTTGGCGTGCTCGCCCATCAGGTAGACGGCCGGGTACTTCATCGTCACCTTGGAGCCGATGTTGCCGTCGATCCACTCCATGGTCGCGCCCTCGTAGGCGACGGCGCGCTTGGTGACCAGGTTGTAGACGTTGTTCGACCAGTTCTGGATGGTCGTGTAGCGGCAGCGGGCGTTCTTCTTGACGATGATCTCGACGACCGCGGAGTGCAGCGAGTCCGACTTGTAGATCGGGGCGGTGCAGCCCTCGACGTAGTGCACGTACGCACCCTCGTCGACGATGATCAGGGTCCGCTCGAACTGGCCCATGTTCTCCGTGTTGATACGGAAGTAGGCCTGGAGCGGGATCTCCACGTGCACGCCCGGCGGGACGTAGATGAAGGAGCCGCCCGACCACACGGCGGTGTTCAGCGCGGCGAACTTGTTGTCACCGGCGGGGATGACCGTGCCGAAGTACTCCTTGAAGAGCTCCGGGTGCTCCTTCAGCGCGGTGTCCGTGTCGAGGAAGATGACGCCCTGCTCCTCCAGGTCCTCGCGGATCTGGTGGTAGACGACCTCCGACTCGTACTGCGCGGCGACGCCGGCGACGAGGCGCTGCTTCTCCGCCTCGGGGATGCCGAGCTTGTCGTAGGTGTTCTTGATGTCCTCGGGCAGTTCCTCCCAGGAAGCGGCCTGCTTCTCGGTGGAGCGCACGAAGTACTTGATGTTGTCGAAGTCGATGCCCGACAGGTCCGAGCCCCAGTTCGGCATGGGCTTCTTCTCGAAGAGGCGCAGGCCCTTGAGGCGGAGCTTGGTCATCCACTCCGGCTCGCTCTTCTTGGAGGAGATGTCCCGGACGACGTCCTCGCCCAGGCCGCGACGCGCCGACGCACCGGCATCGTCCCGGTCGGCCCAGCCGTATTCGTACTTGCCCAGGCCCTCGAGCTCAGGGTGGGCAGTCTCCGTGGGGAGAGTCATGCGGGGTTCCTCCCGGCCGTGCTTGCGGATGCGTTGTGGGAAATCTTGGGGATGAACGTCGTGCAGACGCCGTCGCCGTGCGCGATGGTGGCGAGCCGCTGTACATGCGTACCGAGCAGCTCGGCGAAAAATTCCGTCTCCGCCTCGCACAGCTGGGGGAACTGCTCGGCGACGTGGGCGACCGGGCAGTGGTGCTGGCAGAGCTGTTCACCCTTCTGGGGGTGGGGCGCGCTGCGCGCCGTAGCAGCGTACCCGTCCGCGCTGAGCGCCTTGGCCAGCGCTTCGGTCCGCTGCTCGGGCGGGGCGGCCGCGACCGCCTCGCGGTACGCGCTCGCCTGCGCGGCGATCCGGGCGCGGGCGAAGGCGGCGATCGCCTCGCTGCCGCCCTCGCGGTCGGCGATCCAGCGCAGGGCGTCCGCCGCGAGCTTGTCGTACGACTGGTCGAAGGCGTCCCGGCCGCAGTCCGTCAGGGCGAAGACCTTGGCGGGACGGCCGCGGGTGCGCGTGCCGTAGACCCGCTGCTCGCGGGCCTCCACGACACCGTCGCCCGCGAGGGCGTCGAGGTGCCGGCGTACGGCCGCCTGGGTGAGACCCAGCCGGTCGGCGAGCTCCGCGACGGTCGAGGGGCCGTGGTCCAGGATCGACCGCGCGACCCGGTTGCGGGTGGACCGCTCCCCGGTCGCGAGCTCCTCCTGCGGGGCCCCCGTGGGGGTCTCCCGAGCCTCGCCGACGTTTTTCACAACGCCATTGTTGCGTAATTCATCAGGGGCGGGCAAGCCGCGTCCTGCCCGCCCGACGGTGCCCTGCGTCACTTAGGTATACCTAATCTGACCTGCGGAAACGATCTCTGCTCGATCAAACCGGTGGCATGCCGCAGCCGCTTCCGGGACACTCCCGAACCATGCCCACACCCCCTCCCACCGGCCCTCTTGTCACCCTGGACACCCTGCGCACGCAGCTGCGCGAGCTGGGCGTCCGGCCCGGCGAGACCCTCCTCGCGCACACCTCGCTCAGCTCTCTCGGCTGGGTCAACGGCGGCGCCGTCACCGTGGTGCGGGCCCTGCTCGACGCGCTCGGCCCGGACGGCACGGTGGTGGTCCCGACGCAGACGGGCGACCTCTCCGACCCCGCCGTGTGGGCGGATCCGCCCGTGCCCCCCGAGTGGTGGGCGGCCATCCGCGCCACGATGCCCGCGTACGACCCGCGGATCACGCCCGCGCGCAGGGTCGGCGTCGTCCCGGAGACCGTGCGCACCTGGCCCGGCGCGCTGCGCAGCGCGCATCCGCAGACCTCGTTCGCGGCGATCGGCCCGCGCGCGGCGGAGGTGACCGAGGGGCACGCGCCCGACTGCCGGCTCGGCGAGCGCAGCCCGCTCGCGAGGCTGGAGGCGATGGGCGCCCGGGTCCTGCTACTCGGCGCCGGCTACGCCTCCTGCACCAGCTTCCACCTCGCCGAGTACCGGATACCGTCCCCGCGCGTCGCCGTGGGCCGGCCGGGGCCCGAGGGCTGGGAGACGGTGACCGAGGTGTCGATCAGCTCGGACCGGTTCGACGAGCTGGGCCACGACTTCGAACGGGACCGTCCCGTCGTACGCGGCAAGGTCGGGGCGGCCGAGGCGCGGCTGTTCCCGGTGGCGGACGCGGTGGCCTACGCCGAGCGGTGGCTGGCGGTGCACCGGCCGCGCGAGGAGGAGTAGCCGCACCCGCCGACCCGGGCCCCCGCACTCGTACCTAGACTCTGGACCCATGCGAAGTGAGCCCGTGGTCCAGGTCCAGGCCCTGGTGAAGCGGTACGGCCCGAAGACCGCGGTGGACGGGCTCGACCTGGTGGCCCGGGAGGGTGTGACGGCCGTGCTCGGCCCCAACGGGGCGGGCAAGACGACCACGGTCGAGACCTGCGAGGGGTACCGGAAGCCGGACTCCGGCACGGTGCGCGTCCTGGGCCTCGACCCGGTCAGACAGTCCGCCGCGCTGCGGCCCCGCGTCGGCGTGATGCTCCAGTCCGGCGGCGTCTACTCGGGCTCCCGCGCCGACGAGATGCTGCGCCACGTGGCCCGGCTGCACGCGCACCCGCTGGACGTGGACGCGCTCATCGAGCGCCTCGGCCTCGGCTCCTGCGGCCGTACGACGTACCGGCGGCTGTCGGGCGGGCAGCAGCAGCGGCTCGCCCTCGCGATGGCCGTGGTCGGGCGCCCGGAGCTGGTCTTCCTGGACGAGCCGACCGCCGGGCTGGACCCGCAGGCCCGCCGCGCCACCTGGGATCTGGTCCGGGATCTGCGCGCCGACGGCGTCTCCGTGATCCTCACCACGCACTACATGGACGAGGCCGAGCAGCTCGCCGACGACGTGGCGATCATCGACGCGGGCCGGGTCATCGCCCAGGGCTCGCCGGAGGAGCTGTGCCGCGGCGGCGCCGAGAACACCCTCCGTTTCACCGGCCGGCCCGGCCTGGACGTGGGCTCGCTGCTGAAGGCCCTGCCCGCCGACTGCTCGGCCGCCGAGCTGACGCCGGGTTGCTACCGGGTCACCGGCAAGGTCGACCCGCAGCTCCTCGCGACGGTCACCTCCTGGTGCGCCCAGCACGGCGTGATGCCGGAGAAGATCTCGGTCGAACGGCACACCCTGGAGGACGTCTTCTTGGAGCTCACCGGCAAGGAGCTGCGCGCATGACCGCCACCGGCACCGGGATGTACACGCCGAAGCCCGGCGCGGCCCCCCTCCGCCGCATGATCGCGGCCCAGGCCCTGCTCGAGACCAAGATGCTGCTGCGCAACGGCGAGCAGCTGCTGCTGACCGTCGTCATCCCGACCTTGCTCCTGGTGCTCTTCAGCACCGTGGACATCGTCGACACGGGCTCCGGAGAGGCGGTCGACTTCCTCGCGCCAGGCATCCTCGCGCTCGCGGTGATGTCGACGGCGTTCACCGGCCAGGCGATCGCGACGGGCTTCGAGCGCCGCTACGGCGTCCTGAAGCGGCTCGCCTCCTCGCCCCTGCCGCGCTGGGGCCTGATGACGGCCAAGACGCTGTCCGTGCTGGTCACCGAGGTGCTCCAGGTGGTCCTGCTGACGGTGATCGCCTTCGCGCTGGGCTGGTCGCCGCAGGGCAACCCGTTCGCCGTGCTGCTGCTCCTGGTTCTCGGTACGGCGGCCTTCTCGGGCCTCGGCCTGCTGATGGCCGGGACGCTGAAGGCCGAGGCGACGCTCGCCGCGGCGAACCTGGTGTTCCTGCTGCTGCTCGTCGGCGGCGGGGTCGTCGTCCCGCTCGACAAGTTCCCCTCCGGCGCACAGGACGTGCTCGGCCTGCTGCCCATCTCGGCGCTGTCCGACGGGCTGCGGGACGTGCTCCAGCACGGGGCCGGGATGCCCTGGGGAGACCTGGGAATCCTCGCCGTCTGGGCGGTCGTGGGGCTGGCGGCCGCCGGACGGTTCTTCCGCTGGGAGTAAGGCGGGGGCAGGTCGATGACGGACCCTCGTGAAAGCGTGCACAAGCGGCGTCCTACGATGGGTCGCGTGCCAAAAGTGACCCGCGCCGACGCCACGGCGGCCCTGCGCAACCCCCTTGCCTTCATCGCCGAGCGCTGGACCCCGGAACCCCGGACGGTCCAGCGCGCGGCCCTCTCCGCGATCATGATGTCGGTGCTCATCGTGGTCACCGGCGGAGCCGTACGGCTGACCGGCTCGGGCCTCGGCTGCCCGACCTGGCCGAAGTGCACCGCCGACTCGCTCACCGCGACCAGCGCGATGGGCGTCCACGGCGCCATCGAGTTCGGCAACCGCATGCTGACGTACGTGCTGTGCGCCGCCGTCGGCTGGGCGATCATCGCCGCCCGCTCCCAGAAGCCGTACCGGCGCGGCCTGACCCGGCTGGGCTGGGCGCAGTTCTGGATCGTGATGAGCAACGCGGTGCTCGGGGGCATCGTGGTGCTGGTCGGGCTCAACCCGTACACGGTCGCGGCGCACTTCGTGGCGACGTCCGCGCTGATCGCGGTGGCCACGGTGATGTGGCAGCGCACCCGTGAGGGCGATGCCCCGCCGCGCCCGCTGGTCGGCAAGGCCGTGCAGCAGCTGGTGTGGTTCCTCGTCGCGGCGGCCGTGCTGCTCATCCTGGTCGGCACGGTGGTCACCGGCGCGGGCCCGCACGCGGGCGACTCCAGCGAGGTCGAGCGGATGCCGGTCGACTGGGAGACGGTGAGCAAGCTGCACGCCGTGCTGGCGTGGATCGTGGTGACGCTGACGTTCGCCCTGTGGTTCGTCCTCAAGGCGGTCGACGCGCCGCGCGACCCACTGAACCGCACCCGCGAACTGTTCCTGATCCTGCTCGCGCAGGGCGTCATCGGCTACGTCCAGTACTTCACCGACCTCCCCGAGGTCCTGGTCGGCCTGCACATGTTCGGCTCGGCCGTGATGTGGATCTGGGTCCTGCGGGTGGTGCTGTCGCTGCGCGAACGGCCGGAGTTCGTGGCCGACGTGCCCGGCCCGGCGGCCGAGGCGACCCTGAGCAAGGCCTAGAAGCCACCCTGACCAGGGTTCAGTCGAGCCCGTACACCCGGCGCGCGTTCCCCGACGCCAGCATCCCCGCCACCCGCTGCGCGTCGGCCAGGGACCACGCGCCCTCGGCGACCCAGGTGCCGAGCACCCGGCCGAGGGCCTCGCGGAACAGGCGGGCGCCCACCACGTGCAGCTCGGGCAGCCCCTGGGCCCCGCTGGAGAAGAGGATCTTGCCGAAGGGGGCCAGCTCCAGGATCTCCGCCAGGACGGTGGCGGCCCGGGCGCCGGTGCGGACCAGGGCGGCGCCGGAGTCGACGTAGACGTGCGGGAAGACGCCGGCGAGGTGCGCGGCGTGCCGGTGGTACGGGTAGCCGTGCAGCAGGACGAGGTCGGTGCCGAGCCCGGCCGTGGCCCGCACGAAGTCCGTCAGCAGCACCGGGTCCGTACGGTCGATGCGCAGGCCCGCGCCGAGCCCCGCGTGCAGCTGGAGCGGCAGCCCCGAGGCGACCGCGCTCCACAGCAGGTGCCGCAGCAGCACGGGGTCGCTCAGCTCCCCGCCGACTCCCCGCCCGGCGAGCCAGCGGCCGACGGCCCCCCGCACCTCCCCCGGCCCGGGCGGCTCGGGCGCGAGCGCGAGGCCGTGCCGTACGCCCGCGACGGAGGTGAAGGCGACGGCGTGCGCGGCGGCGGCGTGCACGGACTCGGCGAGGTTGGCGAGGAAGGACTCGACGGTGCCGGAGGTGTCGGCGACCTGCTCGGCGAGCAGTTCCAGGCGGACGATCTCGTGGGCCTCGGCCGCCCCGGCGGAGGCCAGCTCTCCGGGTCCGGTCAGGTCGCCCGGCAGGCCGGTGTCGACCAGATAGGTCGTGATGCCGCTGCCGCGCAGGAGACGGCGGCCGGACTCCAGGACGCCCAGTTCGCGGCGGCGGGCCAGGTAGCGGGCGGGCGTACAGTGCGGTTCGAGGCCGAGCAGGGGTGGGCACCAGCGTCTTACGGCGAAGCCGGTCTGGGTGTCGAAGAGGGTGGTGCCGGGGGCGGGTGGGCCCTCCGTGCGGGAGAGGTGGGCCTCGAAGGTGCCGAGGCCCAGCTCTGTGCGGAGTACTCCGTGGCAGTACTGGTCCACTAGGGACGGCGTTTCGATCATCCGGGCCTCCCGGTGTGGACCCTGTTGTTCCTAAGGGTCCTAACGGGTGAACCGGGTTGAGGTCGCGGTCCGGGGGTGGGGGGCGGGGTGTGTTCGGCGGGTGCGGATCCGTTGTGGTTGCTCGCGCAGTTCCCCGCGCCCCCAGGAAGGTCAGCTGTTCTTCGGGCCGCCTACTTGGATCCCCGCCATGCGCGACCACTCGTAGCGGCCCGTCTTGACCTTCGCCGCGAATTCGCCGTCGAAGGACTCGTGGCGGGTGATGCCCGACTTCTCCACCGCCTTCTCGGCGATCTCGTAGGAGGGCGCCACCAGGTCGCCCCAGTTGCCGTCCTCGCCGACGAGGACGATGCGGGCGCCGCGCTCGCCGAGGTAGGCGACCTGGCCCTCGGCGCCGCCGTGGGCCTTGGAGAAGGAGCTGATCTGCTTGGCCAGCCGGGCCGCCGTGCGCTCGGCCTTCGGGTCTGCCTGCTGCGTGTCTGCCATGGCCAGGATGCTACTCACGGGTAGATCGACTGGCGAGGGCAGGGCGCTGTGACGTACGTCAGCGCAGGAACGGGTCCACCGCCACCGCGACGAACAGGATCGACACGTAGGTGATCGACCAGTGGAACAGCCGCATCTCCTTGAGCTTGGCGCCCGTCACCTCCGCCTTGGCGCGGTTCTGGAGGCCGTGTGCCTCCCAGAGCCAGAAGCCGCCGGCCAGCAGGGCGACCGAGGTGTAGAACCAGCCGGTGTAGCCGAGCGGGGTCAGCAGGAGCGAGACGGCGACCATGACCCAGCTGTAGATCACGATCTGCTTGGCGACCACCTTGTTGGAGGCGACCACCGGCAGCATCGGCACGCCCACGCGCGCGTAGTCCTCCTTGACCTTCATGGAGAGCGGCCAGTAGTGCGGCGGCGTCCAGAAGAACATGACGAGGAAGAGGATGATCGGCGCCCACGACATCGAGTTCGTGACCGAGGACCAGCCGATCAGCACCGGCAGGCAGCCGGCGATGCCGCCCCACACGATGTTCTGCGAGGTACGGCGCTTGAGGATCATCGTGTAGACGACCACGTAGAAGAGGAGCGCGCCGAGGGAGAGCCAGGCGCTCAGCCAGTTCACGGTGAGGCCGAACAGCAGGGTGGAGGTGATCGCCAGGGTGATGCCGAAGGCGAGGCACTCGCGCGGGCTGACCATGCCGGTGACCAGCGGGCGCTGCGAGGTGCGGTCCATCAGCGCGTCGATGTCGCGGTCGATGTACATGTTGAGCGCGTTGGCTCCGCCCGCGGACATGTAGCCGCCGATGCAGGTCAGCAGCACGAGCTTGAGGTCGGGCACGCCCTGCTGCGCCAGGAACATCACCGGGACGGTGGTGATCAGGAGCAGCTCGATGATCCGCGGCTTGGTGAGAGCCACGAACGCCTTGACACGGGCCCCGAACGGCCGGTGGGCCGGGCTCTGGTCCGCCCCTAGCATCCCCGCTGGACGGGATTCAACGGCCGTCACGCACACCCCTACAGAGACATCCCAGCAAGCCTCACCCGTGTGAAGTCCCGGTAAAGGCTCGCGCGTACCACGCCACTTTAGACGTTGCCCAGAGGCGGACATTCGCGGGGGTCGGGTCGTGTTGGGAGGCGGCTTCCGAAGGGCGCGCGGAGGCTCGATTGAGCACCCGGATGAGCGGCTCCGTATTCACCTGTCGAAATGCGGTACGGCCCAGTCAGGAGGCGGATCGGGATCGGCCCCGGCACTCTGGAGTGACTCGAAAGAACGCACGTCCCACGGGGGTAGGCTCGACTGCGGCCGGTGGGCGCCCCGATACACCGGCATCCGACATGTGGAGAGGAGCCCTGACCCAGGGTGAGCACCAAGCCGACCACCACAGACCTCGAGTGGACCGAGTTGGACCAGCGGGCCGTCGACACCGCGCGTGTCCTGGCCGCCGATGCCGTACAGAAGGTCGGTAACGGCCATCCGGGTACGGCGATGAGCCTGGCGCCTGCCGCCTACACCCTCTTCCAGAAGGTGATGCGGCACGACCCGGCGGACGCCGACTGGGTCGGGCGGGACCGTTTCGTACTGTCCGCCGGCCACTCGTCCCTGACCCTCTACACCCAGCTGTACCTGGCCGGCTTCGGCCTGGAGCTGGACGACCTGAAGTCGTTCCGCACCTGGGGCTCGAAGACCCCCGGTCACCCCGAGTACGGGCACACGACCGGTGTGGAGACGACGACCGGCCCGCTCGGGCAGGGTGTCGCCAACGCGGTGGGCATGGCGATGGCCGCCCGTTACGAGCGCGGCCTGTTCGACCCGGAGACCCCCGAGGGCGAGTCGCCGTTCGACCACTTCATCTACTGCATCGCCGGTGACGGCTGCCTCCAGGAGGGCATCTCCGCCGAGGCGTCCTCGCTGGCCGGGCACCAGAAGCTGGGCAATCTGATCCTGCTGTGGGACGACAACCACATCTCGATCGAGGGCGACACGGAGACGGCCGTCTCCGAGGACACCGTCAAGCGGTACGAGGCCTACGGCTGGCATGTGCAGCGCGTGGAGCCGAAGGCCGACGGCGACCTGGACCCGGCCGCGATCTTCGAGGCGGTCCAGAAGGCCAAGGCCGTCACCGACCGGCCGTCGTTCATCGCGATGCGCTCGATCATCGCCTGGCCGGCGCCGAACGCGCAGAACACCGAGGCCGCGCACGGCTCGGCGCTGGGTGACGACGAGGTCGCGGCGACCAAGCGGGTGCTGGGCTTCGACCCCGAGCAGAGCTTCGAGGTCACCGACGAGGTCATCGAGCACACCCGCAAGGCGATCGAGCGGGGCCAGGCGGCCCGGGCGGTGTGGGAGAAGTCCTTCCAGCAGTGGCGGGACAACAACCCCGAGCGCGCCGCGGAGTACGACCGGATCGCCAAGGGCGAGCTGCCGGCCGGCTGGGAGGAGAAGATCCCGGTCTTCGAGGTGGGTAAGGGCGTGGCCACGCGTGCCGCCTCCGGCAAGGTGCTCCAGGCGCTCGGCGCGGTGATCCCGGAGCTGTGGGGCGGCTCGGCCGACCTGGCCGGCTCCAACAACACCACGATCGACAAGACGTCGTCGTTCCTCCCGGCGGACAACCCGCTGCCGGAGGCGAACCCGTACGGGCGCACGATCCACTTCGGTATCCGCGAGCACGCCATGGCCGCGGAGATGAACGGCATCGCGCTGCACGGCAACACGCGGATCTACGGCGGCACCTTCCTGGTGTTCTCCGACTACATGCGCAACGCGGTGCGGCTGTCGGCGCTGATGCACCTGCCGGTGACGTACGTGTGGACGCACGACTCCATCGGTCTCGGTGAGGACGGCCCGACGCACCAGCCGGTCGAGCACCTGGCCAGCCTGCGGGCGATTCCGGGGCTGAACATCGTGCGCCCGGCGGACGCCAACGAGACCGCGATCGCCTGGCGCGAGATCCTCCGGCGCTGGACGAAGGAGTTCGGCAAGGGGCAGCCGCACGGTCTGGCGCTGACCCGTCAGGGCGTGCCGACCTACGAGCCCAACGACGATGCCGCGCGCGGTGGTTACGTCCTGTTCGAGGCCGATGGCGGCGAGCCGGAGGTCATTCTGATCGCCACGGGTTCCGAGGTGCACGTCGCCGTCGAGGCGCGCGAGCAGCTCCAGGGCGCCGGCGTGCCCACGCGCGTGGTGTCGATGCCGTCGGTGGAATGGTTCGAGCAGCAGGACCAGGGGTACCGGGACAGCGTCCTGCCGCCGTCCGTCCGGGCGCGTGTCGCGGTGGAGGCCGGGGTGGGTCTCACCTGGCACAAGTACGTCGGGGACGCCGGCCGCATCGTTTCCCTGGAGCACTTCGGTGCGTCGGCCGACGGCAAGGTCCTTTTCCGCGAGTTCGGCTTCACTGCCGAGAACGTGGCCGCCGCCGCCCGGGAATCGATCGCCGCAGCCCAGCGCTGACGCTTACATACGACACGTAGGAGATGGAATTTCCATGACAGACGCACTCAAGCGCCTCTCCGAGGAAGGCGTCGCGATCTGGCTGGACGACCTGTCCCGCAAGCGGATCACGTCCGGCAACCTCGCCGAACTGCTCGACCAGCAGCACGTCGTGGGCGTCACCACCAACCCGACGATCTTCCAGAAGGCGATCTCCGAGGGCGACGGCTACGACCAGCAGCTGTCCGACCTCGCTGCCCGCAAGGTCACCGTCGAAGAGGCCATCCGCATGATCACGACGGCGGACGTCCGGGACGCCGCCGACATCCTGCGCCCGGTCTTCGACGCCACCGGCGGCCAGGACGGCCGGGTCTCGATCGAGGTCGATCCGCGCCTGGCGCACAACACCAAGTCGACGGTCGCCGAGGCCCGCCAGCTCGCCTGGCTGGTGGACCGGCCCAACACGCTGATCAAGATCCCGGCCACCAAGGCGGGCCTGCCGGCCATCACCGAGACGATCGGCAACGGCATCAGCGTCAACGTCACGCTGATCTTCTCGCTGGAGCGCTACCGCGAGGTGATGGACGCCTACCTGTCCGGCCTGGAGAAGGCGAAGGCCAGGGGCCTGGACCTGTCCAAGATCCACTCGGTGGCGTCCTTCTTCGTCTCGCGCGTCGACACCGAGATCGACAAGCGGATCGACGCGCTCGGCACCGAAGAGGCCAAGGCGCTGCGCGGCAAGGCCGCCATCGCCAACGCCCGGCTCGCCTACCAGGCGTACGAGGAGGTCTTCTCCACGGACCGCTGGAACGCGCTGGAGCGCGAGGGCGCCAACAAGCAGCGTCCGCTGTGGGCGTCCACCGGCGTGAAGGACAAGGCGTACAAGGACACCATGTACGTCGACGAGCTGGTGGCGCCGAACACGGTGAACACCATGCCCGAGGCGACCCTGTACGCCACCGAGGAGCACGGCGAGATCACCGGCAACACCATCGCCGGCACGTACGAGCAGGCGCGCGCCGACCTCGACGCGATCGAGCAGCTCGGGATCAAGTACGACGACGTGGTCCAGCTGCTGGAGGACGAGGGCGTCGAGAAGTTCGAGGCGTCCTGGACCGACCTGCTGAAGTCGACCGAGGCCGAGCTTCGGCGCCTCGCCCCCTCGGAGGGCTGAACCGGTGTCGAGCAGCAACCCGCTGCGTGACCCGGCGGACCGGCGGCTCCCGCGTATCGCGGGGCCGTCGGGCCTGGTCATCTTCGGCGTCACGGGCGATCTGTCACGGAAGAAGCTCATGCCCGCCGTGTACGACCTCGCCAACCGGGGCCTGCTGCCGCCGGGCTTCTCGCTGGTGGGCTTCGCCCGCCGCGAGTGGGCGCACGAGGACTTCGCGCAGGAGGTCCACGACGCGGTCAAGGAGCACGCCCGCACGCCCTTCCGCGAGGAGGTCTGGCAGCAGCTCATCCAGGGCATGCGCTTCGTGCAGGGCACGTTCGACGACGACGACGCGTTCGAGCGGCTGCGCTCGACCATCGAGGAGCTGGACAAGGCGCAGGGCACGGGCGGCAACTTCGCCTTCTACCTGTCCGTGCCGCCGAAGTCCTTCCCGGTGGTCATCCAGCAGCTGAAGAAGCACCAGCTGGCTGACCAGACCGGCGGTTCCTGGCGGCGCGCGGTCATCGAGAAGCCGTTCGGCCACAACCTCGCCTCGGCCGAGGAGCTCAACAAGGTCGTCCACGAGGTCTTCGCCCCGGACCAGGTCTTCCGCATCGACCACTATCTGGGCAAGGAGACCGTCCAGAACATCCTGGCGCTGCGCTTCGCCAACACGATGTTCGAGCCGATCTGGAACCGGTCCTTCGTGGACCATGTGCAGATCACCATGGCCGAGGACATCGGCATCGGCGGCCGGGCCGGCTACTACGACGGCATCGGCGCCGCCCGGGACGTCATCCAGAACCACCTGCTCCAGCTCCTGGCGCTGACCGCCATGGAGGAGCCGGCCTCGTTCGACGCGGACGCGCTGGCCGCCGAGAAGACCAAGGTGCTCGGCGCCGTGAAGCTGCCGAAGGACATGGGCCGGGACACCGTCCGCGGGCAGTACTCGGCGGGCTGGCAGGGCGGCGCGAAGGTGATCGGCTATCTCGACGAGGACGGCATCGACGCCTCGTCGAAGACCGACACGTACGCCGCGATCAAGCTGGAGATCGACAACCGCCGCTGGGCGGGTGTCCCCTTCTATCTGCGCACCGGCAAGCGCCTGGGCCGGCGCGTGACGGAGATCGCGGTCGTGTTTCAGCGGGCACCGCACTCCCCCTTCGACACGACGGCCACCGAGGAGCTCGGCTCCAACGCGATCGTCATCCGCGTCCAGCCGGACGAGGGCGTCACGGTCCGCTTCGGCTCGAAGGTGCCCGGGACGTCGATGGAGATCCGGGACGTGTCGATGGACTTCGCGTACGGCGAGTCCTTCACGGAGTCCAGCCCGGAGGCGTACGAGCGTCTCATCCTGGACGTCCTCCTCGGTGACTCGAACCTCTTCCCGCGTACCGAGGAGGTCGAGCTGTCCTGGAAGATCCTCGACCCGATCGAGGAGTACTGGGACAAGAACGGCAAGCCCGCCCAGTACCCGGCCGGTACCTGGGGGCCCGTCGAGGCGGACGAAATGCTCGAGCGACACGGACGGAGCTGGCGCCGGCCATGAAGATAGACCTCACGGACACCACGGCCAGCAAGATCAACAAGGCGCTGGTGCAGGGCCGCCGGGCGATCGGCACCCCGGCGGTCGGCATGGTGCTCACGCTGGTCATCGTGACGGACGAGGAGAACGCCTACGACGCGCTGAAGGCGGCGAGCGACGCCTCGCACGAGCACCCCTCGCGCACACTCGTGGTCATCAAGCGCGTCTCCCGCTCGCCCCGCGACCGCACGCAGTCCCGCCTGGACGCGGAGGTCCGGGTGGGCGCGGAGGCCGGCACCGGTGAGACGGTGGTGCTCCGGCTGTACGGCGAGGTCGTCGACCACGCCCAGTCGGTGGTGCTGCCGCTGCTGCTGCCGGACGCGCCGGTGGTGGTGTGGTGGCCGGTGAACGCGCCGCTCGACCCGGCGAAGGACCCCCTGGGCGCACTCGCCCAACGCCGTGTCACCGACACGTACGCCTCCGAGCAGCCGGTCCGGGACCTGGCCACCCGGTCCGGGACCTACACGCCGGGCGACACGGACCTGTCCTGGACCCGCATCACGCCCTGGCGCTCGATGCTGGCGGCGGCTCTCGACCAGGTCGCCTGCGAGGTCAGGGCCGTCGAGGTGGAGGGCGAGGAGTTCAACCCGAGCTGCGAGCTGCTGGCGATGTGGCTCGCGGACCGGCTGGACGTGCCCGTGAAGCGCTCGCTGTCCGGCGGCCCCGGTCTGACGGCCGTCCGCATGGACACCAACTGCGGCCCGATCACCCTGGACCGGGCCGACGGCTCCCTGGCCACGCTCTCCATCGACGGCCAGCCGGACCGGGCGGTGGCTCTCAAGCGCCGCGACACGGCCGAGCTGATCGCGGAGGAGCTGCGGCGGCTGGACCCGGACGACACGTACGCGTCGGCCCTGCGGTACGGGGTGGACCGGCTGAAGGCCGCGTGGTCGGTGCCCAAAAGTGACGGGCGGGCCCGACTCGCCCTCCCCGCTCCCGTTGAAACGGCTGCGAAAGCTCCCGCCGCGGAAGCGACGGCGCAGGCACCGGTGAAGCAGGAACCGCCCGCGCCGGAACCGGCACGGAAGGCGGAGGTGAAGTGAGTACGGCACCGCAGCTGGTCGTCCACCGGGACAAGGAGCTGATGGCGCAGGCCGCGGCGGCCCGGCTGATCACCAGGATCGTGGACGCGCAGGCCTCCCGGGGCTCGGCGTCCGTGGTCCTGACGGGCGGCCGCAACGGCAACGGCCTGCTGGCCGCGCTGTCCGCGGCGCCCGCCCGGGACGCCGTCGACTGGAGCCGGCTCGACCTGTGGTGGGGCGACGAGCGGTTCCTCCCCGAGGGCGACCCGGACCGCAACGTCACGCAGGCACGCGAGGCACTGCTCGACTCGGTGCCGCTCGACCCGGAGCGGGTGCACGCGATGCCCGCGTCGGACGGCCCCTACGGCACCGACGTGGACGCGGCGGCGGCCGCGTACGCGGAGGAACTGGCACGGGCGGCGGGCCCGGAGAACCACGGCCCCGTCCCCACCTTCGACGTGCTGATGCTGGGCGTCGGCCCGGACACGCATGTGGCCTCGCTGTTCCCGGAGCTGCCGGCGGTGCGGGAGACCGAGCGTACGGTCGTCGGCGTCCATGGCGCGCCCAAGCCGCCGCCGACCCGGGTGACGCTGACGCTGCCGGCGATCCGCTCCGCCCGTGAGGTGTGGCTGCTGGCCGCCGGTGAGGACAAGGCCCAGGCCGCCGCGATCGCCCTCTCGGGCGCGGGCGAGATCCAGGCCCCGGCGGCGGGGGCGTACGGCCGCAGCCGGACGCTGTGGCTGCTGGACGGGGCGGCGGCCTCACAGCTCCCCCGCTCGCTGTATCCGCCGGCCTCGGCGTGAGCGTCGCGGACGACGATCGGCCTCATCACCGGAGCGGCCGGAGCCTCTGACCCAGGGGTCTCCGGCCGCTCCGGCGTGTGCGATGCCCGGTGCGACCACGCCTCCAGGCCGACGCGGCATTGTTCGCCGCGCCGCGGCGGCTTTCCGAACAATCCCTTCGCCACTGGACTTGCGGGTGCAGGAGCGAAGGAGGACTCGGGTGAACGGAACGAACAGGCGCGGCCGTACCTCGGTCGTGGTCTCGGCGGTGTCGGCCCTCTCGCTGTTCGCGGCGGGATGCTCCGCACAGGACAACGCTTCTCCGGGCGCTTCGCCCACCGTCTCGGCCGGCTCCGGACGGCCCACGCCCAGCGCGGTCTCCCTGTCGGTCACCCCCGAGGAGCTGCGGGGCTCGGACCCTTGCCGGCTGATCGACGAGAAGGTGCTGGCGGAGTTCGGGAAGACCGAGTACGACCAGGGGAACGGTTACGGTGAGTGCGACATCCGGCTGGACGGACCGGATGACCAGTCCGTCTCGGTGTTCGTGGAGCTCCAGGCCGCAGCGAGCGACACCGCCCCGGACGATCCTCCTCCGACGCCCGTGCTGCGGGACGGCGTCACCGTCTACGAGAGCGAGGACCGCGGCGACCTGACCGGCAGCGTGAACTGCACGCGGGACGTGGTGCTGCGGGAACGTACCGCGACCGTCGCGATCGGCGTCTACGGAGACGAGTCGGGCTCCCGCGCCTGCCCGATCGCCGACGCCGCCGCCGGTGACGTCATCCGTCTGCTCAAGACCGGCGACCTCCCCTCCGCCCGCCACGCCCCCGACTCGCTGGCGAACCAGGACGCGTGCGACCTGCTCAAGAAGAGCGAGGCCGCACGCGTCCCGGACATCGACCCCGGGAAGCGGTACGACACGTTCACCGGCCAGAGCTGCTCCTGGGGCGCCGAGAGCATCGACGAACCGCACCTGTACGTTCTCTTCCTGCACCTCGACGAGGCACTGGAGGGACGCCCGCTCACGGTCGGGGGACGCACGGCGGCCGTGCAGTACAGCCCCGCCGACGAGTACGGGGACCTGCTCGGGCGCAGTCTG
The DNA here is from genome assembly GCF_014651035.1 of Streptomyces lomondensis. Lineage (GTDB taxonomy): Bacteria > Actinomycetota > Actinomycetes > Streptomycetales > Streptomycetaceae > Streptomyces > Streptomyces lomondensis. The sequence goes on along the minus strand of NZ_BMWC01000001.1, from coordinate 1,488,192 downwards.
CCGAACTGCGCGGTCGAGGTCGAGTACGGGAAGGCCGGACCCACCGCCGAGGGCCGGACCGAGGTGGTCTCGGTGGGAGTCACCGGCGACTCGCCGAGGGACGTGCTGTGCTCCCTCGCCCAGGAGCTGGCTCCCAAGGCCCTCGCCCGCCTCCCCGGGCCCTGAGTGCCTCGGGGCGGCGCGGGGGCGGCGTCCTACTTCACCGAGCCGGCCATCACGCCCTGCACGAAGTGCCGTTGGAAGGCGAAGAACACGACCACCGGAACCACCAGTGACACGAACGCCCCCGGCGCCAGGACGTCGATGTTGCTGCCGAACTGCCGTATCTGGGACTGGAGTTCCACCGTCAGCGGCTGCGAGGAGCTGTCCGCGAACAGCAGCGCGACCAGCATGTCGTTCCACACCCACAGGAACTGGAAGATGGCCAGGGAGGCGATCGCCGGCCGCCCCACGGGCAGGACGAGCCGGGTGAAGATGCGCCATTCGCTGCCGCCGTCCATCCGCGCGGCTTCCAGCATCTCCTTCGGCATCTCGGCGAAGTAGTTCCGGAGCAGGAACACCGCGAACGGCAGGCCGTAGGCCACGTGGAAGAGGACGACACCGGGGATCGTGCCGAACAGCCCCAGCTGGCCGAAGAGTTTGGCCACCGGCAGCAGACCGATCTGCACGGGCACCACCAGCAGCGCGACCACCACGAGGAAGATCGCCTCCCGCCCGGGGAAGTCCAGCCACGCGAAGGCGTACCCGGCGAGCGCCGCGACGACCACGACCAGCACCGTCGTCGGCACCGAGATCAGCACCGTGTTCCAGAACGCCTGCGTGATGCCCGCGTTCCCCAGCAGCGCCGAGTAGTTGTCGAAGGACAGCTGCCCGGGGCTGGAGAACACCGTCCACCAGCCGCCCTTCGCCGTGTCCTCGGCGGACCGCAACGAGGACAGGAACAGCCCGGCCAGCGGAGTCATCCACACCAGGCCCACTACGACGAGGAGGGCCTGGACGACCCCGTTGCCCAGTCCGCGCCGTACCGCGTTCATCGTTGACTCCTTCGGAAACGGCGGACGTTGAACACCATGGCCGGAACCACCAGCAGCAGGAGCAGCACACCGAGCGCGCTGCCGAGGCCCTGGTTGTTGCCGCCGCCGAACGACACCAGCCACATCTGCGTCGCGAGGACGGTCGCGTCCTCCTGCACGGGCCCGGGCGCGATGATGTAGACGAGGTCGAAGACCTTCATCACGTTGATGACGAGCGTGACGAAGACGACCGTCAGGACCGGGGCCAGCAGCGGGACGGTGATGCGGCGGAAGATCTGCCACTCGTTCGCGCCGTCCATCCGCGCCGCCTCCAGCGCGTCCCGGGGCAGCGTCGACAGGCCCGCCCCGATCAGCACCATGGCGAAGCCGGTCCAGATCCACAGGTACGCCCCGATGATCGCCGGGGTGACCAGCGCCGGTCCGAGCCAGGAGACACCTTCGTACGGTGCGGCGAAGTTGGAGGACGGCAGTGTCACCTGGTACGAGCCGGCTTCGAGACCCTCGAAGCGGAAGGAGCCGTCGGAGGCGGTGGTCGCCGTGGCGACCGGCTTGCCGTCGCGCACCGCCTCGACCTTCATCTGCGGCAGTCCGCTCTCCCGCGCGTCGACCTTGCCCTGCTCCCCTCCCCCGCCGGGCGTGAAGTCCAGGTAGACGACCCCGCGCAGTTCGCCGGCGGCGGCCTGCCGTCCCGCCGCCCCGGACGCGGGCCGGGCGTCGCCGGGCAGGTCGCCGGGCTGCACCCCGACCAGGCCGAGCGTCACCGTGTCCCCGGGCGAGACGGTGGAAGTCGTGCGGTACGAGCCGTCCTTCTCCTTCGTCAGCCCCTGCCCGTCGCGCGCCCGGGCCGTCGGGTACGAGGACTCGCCCTTGAAGGCGTCGTGGACGGAGACCACCGCGGCGTTGAGGACGCCCTTGTCCGGGTCCTCGTCGTAGGCGAGCCGGAAGATGATGCCGGCGGCGAGGAAGGAGACCGCCATCGGCATGAAGAGGAGCAGTTTGAAGGCCGTGGCCCAGCGGATCTTCTCCACCAGCACGGCCAGGATCAGGCCGAGTCCGGTGAGCAGGGCAGGGGCCACGACGACCCAGATGGCCGTGTTGCGGACGGCCCTGAGGGTCGCGGGGTCGCGGAACATCTCGGTGTAGTTCTCGCCGCCGACGAAGGTCGTGCCGGAGGCGTCGAAGAAGCTGCGGCCGATGCTGAACAGCACGGGGTAGACGACGAGCGCGCCGAGCAGCAGCAGCGCGGGCAGCACGAAGAGGAGGGCGATGATCTTCCCGCGCCGCCGCAGTCGCCGGGTGCGGTCGGCGGTCGTGACGGGCGGCGGCGGGGGACTCGTCTCTTTCACGAGGGTCGCGGTCATGGCGGATCAGTCCTGGTACGCCTTGGCCGCCGCGGCCTCCAGCTTCGCCGCGGTGCCCTTCGGGTCGGACGGGTCGCGCAGGAAGTCCTGGAGCAGCTTCCACTCGCCGGCGCCCTTCGTGCCGCCGAAGGCCGCAGGGGCCTGGTCGGACATGTCGAAGCGGACCGAGTCCCCGGCCTGGACGAGGGACTTGGCGGTGGCGCGGGTGACGTCGTCGCCGTAGGAGGCGAGATCGAGCTTCTTGTTCGGGGAGAGGAAGCCGCCGGCTTCGGCCCAGACTGCCGAGGCCTCCGGGGTCGCCAGGTACTCCAGGAGGGCCTGGGCGGCCTTCTGGTTCTTGCCGTCCTTGAGGACGACGGCCGCGTCACCGCCGCTGACGACCGGCGCCTCGCCGCCGCCGACCGCGGGGAACGGGAAGAAGTTCGCGTCCTCGCCGACCTTCTTGCCGAACTGGTCCTTGGCGACACCGGCGACGAAGTCGCCCTCGTAGACCATGCCGGCCTCGGGTTCCGGCCCGAACACCTTCTCCACCGAGCCGGGGAAGTCGGTGTTCAGGGCGCCCTTCTGGCCGCCGGCGATGAGCTGCTTGTCCTTGAAGAGCTTGCCCAGCGTCTCCAGTGCCTCGACCACGCTCGCGTCCGTCCACTTCAGCTTGTGGGCGGCGAGGGCGTCGTACTTCTCGGGTCCGGCCTGGGAGAGGTAGATGTTCTCGAACCAGTCGGTGAGGGTCCAGCCGTCCTGCCCGGCGACGGAGAACGCGGCGAGACCGGAGTCGGACACGGTCTGCCCGGCCTTCAGCATCTCGTCGTACGTCTTCGGCGGCTTCACCCCGGCCTGCGCGAGGGCGTCGGGGCTGTACCAGACGGTCGACTTGTGGGCGGCCTTGAAGTACAGGCCGTAGAGGGTGCCGTCGACGCTGCCGTACTCCTTCCACACGGGGGCGTACCCCGCGTCGACGGACTGCTCGGTCTTCTTCGACAGCGGCTTGAGCCAGCCCTTCTGCGCGAACTGCTTGAGCACGCCGACCTGCGGGACCATCACGACGTCGGGGGCGTTGCCGCCCTCGATCTTGCTGCCGACGACGGTGGAGACGTTGTCGCCGGTGGACGTGAACTGCGTCTTGGCGCCGGTCTTCTCGGTGAAGGCGTCCAGGACCTTCTGGAAGTTCTTCTGCTCGGTGCCGGACCAGACTCCGGCCACGGTGACCGCCTGGCCGCTGAGCGCTTTGTCGCCGCCGCCGGCCGTGACGGGGCCGCCGCCGCACGCGGTCGCGCCGAGCGCCAGTCCGCCAAGGATGCCGGTGCAGCCGGTGAGCAGGGTGGTACGTCGTCGCATCATCGTTGATGTCCCTTCGGGGAGTTGACTTGCGGGGCGTTCAGGAACGGATCCACCAGGCGGCCGTCGAGCCGGAGAGCACTCCGGGCGGGCAGGGGCCGCTGGCGAGCAGCGGGGCGCCGGAGACCGGCGCGGGGGTGGGAGCGGTGCCGAAGTTGACGGCGCACACCAGGTCGTCGCCGCGGGTGAAGGCGAGGACGCCGGGCGGGGCGTCCAGCCAGCGCAGCGTGCCCTCGCCCAGCTGGGGCAGGGCGGCGCGCAGTTGGAGGCCGTCGCGGTACAGGTGCCAGAAGGAGCGGGTGTCGGCGAGGGCGCGGTCGGTGGCGTACTCGGCGAAGTACTCCGGCTGCGGCAGCCACGGCTTGGCGCCCTCCACGCCGGAGGTGAAGCCGAACGGCGAGGCCTGCCCCGACCAGGGCAGCGGCACCCGGCAGCCGTCGCGGATGCGGGCCCGGCTGCCGGTGCGGCGGAAGATCGGGTCGGTGAGCACGTCGTCGGGCAGGTCCACGACCTCGGGCAGCCCGAGCTCCTCGCCCTGGTAGATGTACGCGGCCCCGGGCAGCGCCAGCATCAGCAGGGCGGCAGCGCGGGCGCGGGCGGCGCCGAGGCCGCTGCCCTCGGTGGCGGGTTCGCCGTAGCGGGTGACGGTGCGGACCTGGTCGTGGTTGTTGAGGACCCAGGTGACGGTCGAGCCGGTGCCGGCGATGTCCTGCATGGCCTCGGAGATGACCTTCTGGAAGGCGTCCGGATCCCAGGGGGCGCTGAGCAGGTCGAAGAAGAAGGCCTGGTGCAGTTCGTCGGGGCGGACGTACTGCGCGTGTTCGCGGGCGGTCGGGACGGAGACCTCGCCGACGAGCAGGCGTTCGCGGCCGTCGCGCTCGGTGTACTCCTCGCACATGGAGCGCCAGCGGCGCCACACGTCGTGGACCTCGGGCTGGTTCCAGGCGAGCGGGTTGACCGAGTCGCGGGTGCGGGCATCGGCCTCCGGGTCGTCGGAGTCGGGCAGCTCCGGGTGCTTGAAGAGGCCGGCGGCGACGTCGATGCGGAAGCCGTCGATGCCTCGGTCCAGCCAGAACCGGAGGATCCGGTCGAACTCGGCGGCGATCTCGGGGTTGCGCCAGTTCCAGTCGGGTTGCTCGGGCGCGAACATGTGCAGGTACCACTGGCCGGGCCGCCCGTCGGGCTCGGTGACCCGGCTCCAGGCGGGGCCGCCGAACATGGAGTGCCAGTTGTTGGGCGGCTCGCAGCCGTCCGGGCCGCGGCCGTCGGCGAAGTGGAAGCGGGCCCGGGCCGGGCTGCCGGGTGCGGCGGCGAGGGCCTCGCGGAACCAGGGGTGCTCGCTGGAGCAGTGGTTCGGGACGATGTCGAGCAGCACCTTGATGCCGAGCCGCCGCGCTGTCCCGACCAGCAGGTCGAACTCGCCGAGGTCGCCGAAGAGCGGGTCGACGTCGCAGTAGTCGGCCACGTCGTAGCCGTGGTCGTGCTGCGGCGAGGGATAGAAGGGGCTCAGCCAGATCCCGTCGACGCCGAGCTTCTTCAGGTACGGCAGCCCGGCCCGGACCCCGGCGAGATCGCCGATGCCGTCGCCGGTGCTGTCCAGGAAGCTGCGGACGTACACCTGGTAGATGACCGCGTCCCGCCACCAGTGGTGCTTACTCAACATGCATGCATGTTAGGTATCTGTATCAGAGGGGTGTCAACGAAAAGAACGGAAGATACCGACCAGTTGGGGCCGCAAATAGGGACTTAGCCGGGCAAAGCCAAGGCAGATGAGATGGGCTCGTTACCTAACACGTAACTAGCGGCTGGAGATGGCCGCCAGTTCGCGGGCCAGCCGGCGCACCGCCGCCTCGGGCGTCTGGCGCCCGGTCATCGCGTCCTGTACGGCTGCCTGCACCACCAGGCTGACCTGGTCGTAGTGCGGGCTCTTGGGGCGCGGCTCGGCCGCGAGCACGCTCTCGCGCAGGGTCGGCAGATACGGGAAGCGGCGGATGAGCGCGGGGTCCGCGTAGAGATCGGCCCGTACGGGTGGCAGAGCGCCCCGCGTGAGGACCTGCCGCTGGACGCGCTCGCTGGTGAGGTACGCGATCAGGCGGGCGGCGGAGTCGGGGTGCCGGGCGTGCGCGCTGACGGCCAGGTTGGAGCCGCCGAGGACGCTCGTCCCCGGCCCGTCGGGTCCGGGCAGGGGTACGGCGCCGACCTTGCCGGCGACCTTCGAGCCGGGCGCGGAGGCGCCGACGTAGGCGTACGGCCAGTTCCGCAGGAAGAGCAGCCGGCCGTCCTGGAAGGCCTGCTTGGACTCCTCCTCCTTGTAGGTCAGCGCTTCCTTCGGGATCCAGCCCTCGCGCACGCCGCGCGCCAGGAAGCCGATGCCCTCACGGGCCGCCGCCGAGTCGACGGTGACGCGCTCGCCCTCGTCGCCGAGGATCGAGCCGCCCGCCGAGTAGACGGCCTCGGCCGCGTTGACGGTGAGGCCCTCGTACGGCAGGAACTGCCCGGCGTAGCCGTCGAGGCCGTACTTCGGGGCGATGGTCTTCGCGTACCGCTCCAGCTCCGCCCAGGTGCGCGGCGGCTGCACGCCCTCCTTCGCGAGGACGTCCTTGCGGTAGAGGAGCAGGCCGGCGTTGGTGACGTACGGGACGGCGTAGAGCTGTCCGTCGTAGGTCGCCGTGTCCACGACCGGCGGGAGGAAGGTCTTCAGCGGGAAGCGGTCGCGGGGCAGCGGCCGGATCCAGCCCGCCGCGGCGAACTCCGAGGTCCAGTTGACGTCGATGTTGAGCACGTCGAACCGGCTGCGGTCGCCGTCGCGCAGGTCGGTGGCCATCTGGGCCCGGGTCTCGTCGGCGGAGTCCGGCAACTCGACGAGGGTCACTTTTTCGCCGGGGTGGGTGCGGTTCCAGCCCTCCAGCAGCGGACCGAGGTAGCCGGTAAGGTCTCCGGCGGTGGCGAGGGTGAGCGGTCCGCGGCCGCCGCCGACGGGCTCCCCCGCCTGCGCCCCGGCGGCGACGTAACCGGTCAGGACCACGACGAGCACGAGAAGGCCCCTACCTGCGGCATGGATCCACCGCATAGGTTCCTCCCTGTACACCGGCGACGGGCACCCTTGCCCGGAATCAGAGGCCATGTATACCTGTTAGGTATGGGCGATACTAGGGCCTGGAGCACATTGACCAGACAGGAGGACTGCACGCGTGCGCCTGCCCCTCCTGGCTCTCCTCGCCCGCGGCCCCGCCCACGGCTACGAGCTCAAGCAGGACCTTGAGCAACTGCTGGGCTCCGCGTACCCTCAGCCGAACGTCGGCCAGATCTATGTGACCCTCGGCCGCCTCGAGAAGACGGGACTGATCGAGGGCGAGGACGTGGCGCAGTCCAGCCGGCCCAACAAGAAGGTCTACCACCTCACCGAGGCCGGGCGGGAGGCGCTGCGCGCCTGGTTCGAGGAGCCCGAGGACGAGCCGCGGGTGCGGGACGAGTTCTTCATGAAGCTGGCGCTCGCTCCGCAGACCGGGCTCGCCGACCAGATCTCCCTGATCAACCAGCAGCGGCGTCAGTACCTGAACACCATGCGGCAGCTGTCGAGGCTGGCCGCCGCCGAAGATCGCGACAACCGCATCGCCCATCTGCTGATCGAGGGCGCGATGCTGCACCTGCAGGCCGACCTCGACTGGCTGGAGCGGTGCCAGGAAGAGCTGGAGGAGCTGGAGTGAGCGACGACCGTCCCGCTCCTGTGCTGCGCGCCGAGGGGCTGGTGAAGACGCACCACGGCGAGGGCGCGCCCGCCCATGCCGTACGCGGGGTCGACCTGTGCGTACGGCACGGCGAGTTCGTGGCGATCACCGGCCCGTCCGGCGCCGGCAAGTCGACGCTGCTGCATCTGCTCGGCGGGCTCCAGCGGCCGGACGCGGGCAGTATCTGGCTCGACGGCGAGTCCACCGACACCTACAGCGAGGCCCGCTGGGCGGTGGAGCGCAGGAAGCGGATCGGGATCGTCTTCCAGTTCTTCAACCTCGTCTCCAGCCTGTCCGTCGCCGACAACGTGGAGCTGCCGGCGCTGCTCGCCGGGACCCCGCCGAAGCAGGCGCGGGCCGAGCGGGAGCGGCTGCTGGCCGAGCTGGGCCTGACGGGCAAGGAGCGCAGCATGCCGGGCGAACTGTCCGGCGGCGAGCAGCAGCGCGTCGCCCTGGCCCGGGCCCTGGTCAACCACCCTCCGCTGCTGCTGGCCGACGAGCCCGCGGGCAGCCTCGACAGCAAGGGCACCCGCGAGGTGATGCGGCTGCTGTCCCGCTTCCACCAGCGCGGCCAGACGATCCTGCTCGTCACCCATGACGCCCGGCTGGCGAGCGCCGCGGACCGGGTGATCAGCTTCTTCGACGGCCGCATCGCCGACGACGCGACCCTCGACGGCGGCACCCCGCCACGCCGGGCCGGGATCTCCGGCGTTCTGGAGCTGAAGGACTGACATGCGGGTGTACGACGCTCCCCGGAAGGGCTGACCCGTATGCGAGCCACCCTGCGCTGGGCGCACTCCGATCTGCGCACGCACCGCGGCGAGGCGCTGTTCCTCGTCCTCGCCACGGCGGGCATCGTCGCCTCCCTGCTGCTGGCCACGGCCCTGTTCGGGTACGCGACCAACCCCTGGCAGCGGGTGTTCACGCAGTCACACGGCGCCCATGTGTGGCTGCACACCGACACCGCCGCCGACACCGGGAAGCTGACCGCGCTGGACGGCGTCGACTCCGTCGCCGGCCCCTACCCCACCGCCTCCGCCACCGTCGCCTCGCGCGGCAGCCGCGCCTCCGTCGAGCTGCGCGGCACCCCGGAACGGCCCTCCGTCGGCCGCCCGCCGATCGTCTCCGGCCACTGGCTGGACCCCGCGACCCCGAACGGCGTGGTCCTGGAGAGCCGCCTCGCCCGCGCCCTGCTGGCCGAGCCCGGCGACACCCTCACCGTGCCCGGCACCGCCCGCCGGCTGACCGTCGTCGGCCTCGCCGACAGCGCCGAGCCCCGCTACCGGCCCGGTGAGCAGCCGGGCCTGGTGTGGGCACTGCCGTCGGCGGTGCCGGACCCCGGCGGCCAGGTGATCGGGCTGCGGCTGACGGACCCGGGCGACACGTCCTACGTCGTCCAGCGGGCCGTGACCGTGCTGGGCGCCGGGGCGATCGGCGAGGTGTCCACCTGGCAGCAGGCCCGGGCCGAGGCGCAGGGCGACAACCGGCTGCTCGGCCAGGTGCTGGGCCTGTTCGGGCTGGGCGCGCTGGTCGCCGCCGGGCTCGCCGTGCACGGCGCGATCGGCACCCGCATCCGCGGTCACCTGCGCGACCTCTCCGTACTGAAGGCGATCGGCTTCACCCCCGGCCAGGTGGTGCGCGTCTTCCTGCTCCAGCACCTCGCCTACGCCCTGCTGGGCGCCGTGGCCGCCGCCGGGCTCGCCGAGGCCCTCGGCAGCCGGATCCCGGGGCGGCTCGGGGACGCGGTCGGCGTGTGGCAGGGGCTGCCCGGGCACACGCTCGCACTGTTCGTGGTGCCGGTGGGCGCGGTGCTGTTCATCGGCGCGACCACCGGGCTGGCCGCCTGGCGGGCGGGCCGTGTGCCGCCGGTACCGGTGCAGAGGCCCGCGGCGGCGCTCGGCGGGCGGTTGTCCGGGTCGACGGGCCGGGCCCTTGGACCGCGGCCCGCGGCGGCTACGCCCGGTGGGCGGCTGACCGGCGGCCTGCGCCGCGTCCTCGGGCTGCGGCCCGCGGCTCCCCGGACCGGGCAGCTCTCCGACCTGGCACGCCGCGCCCTCGGGGCGCGGATCCCGCCCGCGCTGGTGCTGGGCTGGCACAAGGCGTTCACCCGCCGCCCCCGGTCCCTGGCCACGGTCGCCCGCCTCACGCTGCCGCTGCTGCTGATCGTCGTGGCGATGAGCGCCTGGACCACCATCGACCGCTTCCACAGCAGGCCCGAGCAGATCGGTCTGCCCACCACGCTCAGCGTCCGCGCCGACGCCGGCCTGAGCGAGCAGCAGACCCGCACGCTCCTGGAAGACGACCCGCAGGTCGCCGCCGCCTACCCGGGCGTCGAGACGGCCGCCCTGGTCCCGGGCCAGACGGCGACCATCGCCCTGCGCGGCCTCGGCACCCACCAGGACCCCTACCCGTACACCCTCGCCGAGGGCCGCCCCGCCCGCGGCGCCGACGAGGCCGTGGCCGGACAGGGGCTGCTCGACCTGTTGGACGTGCGCGTCGGCGACTGGGTGCGGATGACCGTCGGCGACCAGCCGCAGATCCTGCACATCGTGGGCCGCAGCATCGAGCCGGAGAACGCCGGCCGGGTCATCTCCACGTCCCTCGACACTCTCCGCGCGAACGACCCCGGCCTCCACCCGACCCTCTACGAGCTGCGCCTGGACCCCGGTGCCGACCCCCGCGAGGTCGCCGACCGGCTCGCCACGGCCGGGCGCGGGCATCTGGACGTGCACACCGTGACCAACCCCGCCGACGGGCTCTCCCCGCTGCGCGCGGTCGTCGCCGGACTGATCGCCGTCCTGGCGCTGATCGGGCTCATCGAGCTGCTGACCGCGATCGGCGGCACCGTCCGCGAGAGCGAACGGGACCTGCTCGCGCTGAAGGCCATCGGCCTGTCCCCCCGGCAGATCACGGCGATCACCGTCACGGCCACCGGCCTCACGGCCCTCGCCGCCGTCCTCGCCGCCAGCGCCCTGGGGCTGTCCCTCGCCCACTGGCTGATCGACGCCCAGGGCAGATCGAGCGGCATCGGCGCCGGGATCGCCCAGGGCCCGTCCGCCCCGCTCATGCTGCTGCTCGGGGCGGCGGCGGTGCTCTGCGCGGCGGCGCTGGCCGCCGTGCCCGCAGCCCGGTCGGCGCGGCGGCGGCTGGCGGACACGCTGAGCGCGGTCGCCTGATCTCACGGGAAGCGGACGGCGCGCTGCCGCCCGCGTTTCCCGCTCCCGCCCGCGGTCGTCACTGCCGGCCGCGCAGCTCCCGGTACGTCGCGACCAGCGCCTTGGTGGAGGCGTCCAGACCCTCGACCTCGGCGCCCTCCGTCAGCGCGGGTTCGACGCGCTTGGCGAGCACCTTGCCCAGCTCCACGCCCCACTGGTCGAAGGAGTCGATGTCCCACACCGCGCCCTGCACGAACACCTTGTGCTCGTAGAGGGCGACCAACTGGCCGAGGACGGACGGCGTCAGCTCGGGGGCGAGGATCGTGGTCGTCGGGTGGTTGCCCCGGAACGTCTTGTGCGGCACCAGCTCCTCCGGCACGCCCTCGGCCCGCACCTCGTCCGGTGTCTTGCCGAAGGCGAGCGCCTGCGTCTGGGCGAAGAAGTTGGCCATCAGCAGGTCGTGCTGCGCCTTCAGTTCGTCGCTCAACTCGGCGACCGGACGGGCGAAGCCGATGAAGTCCGCCGGGATCAGCTTCGTGCCCTGGTGGATCAACTGGTAGTAGGCGTGCTGCCCGTTGGTGCCCGGCGTGCCCCACACCACCGGCCCGGTCTGCCACTCCACCTCACGCCCGTCCCGGCCGACGTACTTGCCGTTGGACTCCATGTCGAGCTGCTGGAGATAGGCGGTGAACTTGGACAGGTAGTGGCTGTACGGCAGCACCGCGTGCGACTGGGCGTCGTGGAAGTTGCCGTACCAGATGCCCAGCAGGCCCAGCAGCAGCGGCACGTTGGACTCGGCGGGCGCGGTCCGGAAGTGCTCGTCGACGATGCGGAAGCCGTCGAGCATCTCCCGGAAGCGGTCCGGGCCGATCGCGATCATCAGGGACAGGCCGATCGCGGAGTCATAGGAGTAGCGGCCGCCGACCCAGTCCCAGAACTCGAACATGTTGGCCGTGTCGATGCCGAACTCGGCGACCTTCTCGGCGTTCGTCGACAGGGCGACGAAGTGCTTCGCGACGGCGGCCTCGTCACCGAGCGCGGCCAGCAGCCAGGAGCGCGCGGAGGTGGCGTTGGTGACCGTCTCGATGGTGGTGAACGTCTTGGAGGCGATGATGAACAGCGTCTCCGCCGGGTCCAGGTCCCGGACCGCCTCGTGCAGGTCGGCGCCGTCCACGTTCGACACGAAACGCAGGGTCAGCGAGCGGTCCGTGAAGGCGCGCAGCACCTCGTACGCCATCGCGGGCCCGAGGTCGGAGCCGCCGATGCCGACGTTGACGATGTTCCGGATCCGCTTGCCGGTGTGCCCGGTCCACTCCCCGGAGCGCACCCGGTCCGCGAAGCCGGCCATCTTGTCGAGCACCGCGTGCACCCCGGGCACCACGTTCTCGCCGTCGACCTCGATCACCGCGTCCCGCGGCGCGCGCAGCGCGGTGTGCAGCACGGCCCGGTTCTCGGTCGTGTTGATCTTCTCGCCGCGGAACATGGCGTCCCGCAGCCCGAAGACGTCCGTGGCGGCGGCCAGTTCGCGCAGCAGCCGCAGGGTGTCGTCGGTGACGAGGTGCTTGGAGTAGTCGACATACAGGTCGCCGACGCGGAGGGTGTACGCGGTGCCGCGCCCGGCGTCGGCGGCGAACAGCTCGCGCAGCTGGACCTCGCCCAGCTCCTCGCGGTGCTTGGCCAGGGCCGTCCACTCGGACATCTGGTTGAGCCGGGTACGGCCGTCTGTGTTCATCTCGGACTTCAGCCTTCTTTCCTGTCCTGCCTGTGCTGCTGCGTACCTGCCCCGCTGCCGGTCCCAACCTAGTTGATCAGCGGTTGCCGCGGCCTGTCGTCGCACCGTCCTGCGGCGCAACAACAGGTACGTCCGGTCGGCGCGCGGGTATCAGCGCGGTGACGGACAGAGCGAAGAAGGCGGCGGCGAGCAGCGCCGGGGTGTTCTCGCCCCAGGCCGTGGCGACGGCTCCGCCCAGCAGCGCGCCCAGGGGCGCGCCCGCGACGGCGAGCGTCCGGTAGGCGGAGCTCACGCGGCCCAGCAGTTCGGCGGGGCTGCGCTGCTGCATCAGCGTGGTGGTGTTGACGTTCCACACCATTCCCATGAACCCGAAGACGGCTAGTGCGGCCACCAGCGCGACCATGCCGCGCACCGAGCCCATGACGAGGAGCGCGGCGGTCTGTACGGTCCCGGCGACGAGCACCATGCGCATCCGTCCGAAGCGGGCGACGAGCCTGCCGCCCACGGCTCCCCCGGCCAGGCTGCCGGCCGTGTACGCGGTCATGGCCGCCGCGTATCCCGCGTTGCCCGCGTCGAGCCAGCCGGTCACCAGGACCACGAGGGTGGCGATGAGGGCGCCCATGCCGATGTTGCACAGGGCGGTGGCGGCGCACAGTCCGCGCAGGGCCCTGTCCCGCGCCAGTGTGCGCAGCCCTTCGGCGATCTCCCGGCGCAGCGTGCTGCCCGCAGGTCTCGGCTTCCGGTCGGACTCGGCGGCCGGCAGTGAGGCGATCAGCGCGGCGGCCACCAGGAAGGTCACGGCGTCGGCCGCGAACGGCACGGCCGCCCCGGCCGCCAGCAGCAGCGGCACGACGGGCCCGCCGAGCAGCCCGCCCGCGATGCGCTGGCCGGTCATCAGCCGGGTGTTGGCGCTGCCGAGCGCGTCCCGGTCGACCAGGGCGGGCAGCAGCGCCGTGGCGGCGTTGTCGAAGAGGGTCTGGAGGGTGGTGAGCGCGAAGGCCAGCAGGATGAGCAGGCCGATCGATGCGTGGCCGAGGGCGACGGCCACCGCGAAGGCGGCGACCAGCGCTCCCCGTAACGCGTCCACCAGCCACATGGCGCGCCGCTGGTCCACGCGGTCGGCGACGGCCCCGCCGAGCAGGCCGAAGACGATCCAGGGCAGATAGCCGCAGGCCGTGACGGAGGCGATGAGCAGCGGCTCGTCGGTGAGCGTGACGGCCAGCAGGGGCAGCGCGGCCGTGCGCAGCGCGTCACCGAAGCTGGACAGCACGGCGGCGCTCCACAGCCGCCCGAAGCCCCCGCGCCACGCGGGCGCGCGCATGTTCCCCGCCTCGACCGTCGCCACCGCTCCCCCTCATGGTTCGTCCGATGCACAAACCGTAGAGGGCACCACTGACAATGGGTCTGCGGCGGCCTGGTAAAGCAGCTCCGGCCGGGCACCCGCTGGTGCCCGGCCGGTCTCAACTCCTAGATCTCGCCCCGCAGTTTGGCGAGCGCCTCGGCGAGGATCGCCTCGCCGTCCGCGTCGCTGCGCCGCTCCCGCACATACGCCAGGTGCGTCTTGTAGGGCTCGGTGCGCGGCGGGTCCGGCGGGTTGTCCCGGTCCTGGCCGGCCGGAAAGCCGCAGCGGGGACAGTCCCAGGTGTCGGGCACCTGCGCGTCGCTGGCGAAGCTCGGCTGGGTCTCGTGTCCGTTGGAGCACCAGAAGGAGACGCGCAGCCGGGGCGCGGACTCGCCGCGCTCGGCCTCGCCCATCGGCCCCGCCCCGACCCGGCTTCCCCGGATCGCGTTGCCACTTGCCACGGTCGTAACTCCCTGCGTGATGGTGCCGCGAAGCGAGTCGGCGTTCCGCTTCGCTGCGAGCGCCTCAGTCTACGTAAGGCCCAACGCGCGTCCAGTGATTGGAGTTACAACCCTCACACCTAGACGCAAGCCCCATGATAGGCCGCGCTCAGCTGCGCGTACCGAACATGGGGCCTCACGTACGAGTTCCGTGCGGAATGCGCCTCGGTCAGTTGTTCACCTTCATCAGGATGCCGAGGACGACAATGCACGCGAACCACAGCAGACCGACCACGACGGTGATCCGGTCGAGGTTGCGCTCGGCGACCGAGGAGCCGCCGACGGAGGACTGCATGCCGCCACCGAACATGTCGGAGAGGCCGCCGCCCTTCCCCTTGTGCATCAGCACCAGCAGCATCAGCAGCAGGCTGAAGACGATCAGGGCGATGGAGAACCCCAGAACCACGGCTGGACCAACTTCCTCGGATGCGGATGGACGACGCGGGGCCCAGCACAGCGCTGGACCCCGCAAGGGTACGACGAATCGCCGTTAGCGCATACTCACTGGTCGCGGAAGCGCACGATCTTGACGAACTCGTCGGCGTCCAGCGAGGCGCCGCCGACCAGGGCGCCGTCGATGTCGGCCTGGGCCATGATCTCGGCGACGTTGCCGGCCTTGACCGAGCCGCCGTACTGGATGCGGACCTTGTCGGCCAGCTCCTGCGAGTACAGCTCGGCGATCTTGCCGCGGATCGCCGCGCAGACCTCCTGGGCGTCCTCGGCGCCGCAGACCTTGCCGGTGCCGATGGCCCAGACGGGCTCGTAGGCGATCACGACGGTCTCGGCCTGCTCGGCGGGCAGGTCCTTCAGACCGCCCTCGACCTGGGCGAGGGTGTGGGAGACGTGGTTGCCCGCCTCGCGGACCTCCAGTTCCTCGCCGACGCACAGGATGGGGGTCAGGCCGTGCTTGTAGGCGGCCTTGACCTTGGCGTTCACCAGCTCGTCGGTCTCGCCGTGGTACTGGCGGCGCTCGCTGTGGCCGATGGCGACGTACGTGCACTTCAGCTTGGCCAGCATCGGGCCGGAGATCTCGCCGGTGAAGGCACCGCCGTCGTGCGCCGAGATGTCCTGGGCGCCGTACTTGATCTTGAGCTTGTCGCCGTCGACCAGGGTCTGCACGGAGCGCAGGTCGGTGAAGGGCGGCAGGACGGCGACCTCGACGGCCTCGTAGTCCTTGTCGGCCAGGGCGAAGGCGAGCTTCTGGACGTGCGCGATGGCCTCGAGGTGGTTGAGGTTCATCTTCCAGTTGCCCGCCATCAGCGGCGTGCGCGTGCTCATGTAGGTCAGTCCTCCAGTGCGGCGAGGCCGGGGAGCGTCTTGCCCTCGAGGTATTCGAGGGAGGCGCCGCCACCGGTCGAGATGTGGCCGAATGCCGTCTCGTCGAAGCCCAGGGTCCGCACGGCGGCGGCGGAGTCGCCGCCGCCGACGACGGTGAAGCCCGGGGAGTCGATGAGGGCCTGGGCGACCGCCTTGGTGCCCTCGGCGTAGTCGGGGTGCTCGAAGACGCCCATGGGCCCGTTCCAGAAGACGGTGGCGGCGTCGGCGAGCTTGGACGCGTACAGCTTGCGGGTCTCGGGCCCGATGTCGAGGCCCTCCTGGTCGGCCGGGATGGCGTCCGCGGCGACGGTCGTGGGGTGGGCCGGGGCCTTTGTCTTCAGGTCCGGGAACTCGGTCGCGACGAGGACGTCCACCGGCAGGACCAGCTCGACGCCGGTCTTCTCGGCGCGCTCGATGTACTCGGTGACGGCCGGGATCTGGTCCTCCTGGAGGAGGGAGATGCCGACCTCGTAGCCCTTGGCCTTGAGGAAGGTGTAGGCCATGCCGCCGCCGATGAGGATGCGGTCGGCCTTGCCGAGCAGCTGGTCGATGACGGCGAGCTTGTCGGAGACCTTGGCGCCGCCGAGGGCGACGACGTAGGGCCGCTTGACGTCGTCGGTGAGCTTCCTGAGGACGCCGACCTCGGTGGCGATCAGGTGGCCGGCGTAGTGCGGCAGCCGCGCCGGGAGGTCGTAGACGGACGCGTGCTTGCGGTGCACGGCGCCGAAGCCGTCGCCGACGTAGACGTCCGCGAGGGCGGCGAGCTGATCCGCGAAGGCGCCGCGCTCGGCGTCGTCCTTGCTCGTCTCGCCGGCGTTGAAGCGGAGGTTCTCGACGACCGCGACCTGGCCGTCGGCGAGGCCGGCGACCGTGGCCTGGGCGGACTCGCCGACCGTGTCGGTCGCGAACGCCACGTCGGCGCCGAGCAGCTCACCGAGGCGCGCGGCGGCCGGGCCGAGCGAGAAGACCGGGTCCGGGGCGCCCTTGGGGCGGCCCAGGTGGGAGGCGACGACCACGCGGGCGCCCGCCTCGGCGAGGGCCTTGACGGTGGGCAGCACGGCGCGGATGCGGCCGTCGTCGGTGATCGTGGTGCCGTCCAGCGGCACGTTCAGGTCGGCGCGGACGAAGACCCGCTTGCCGGCGACGCCTTCGGAGAGAAGTTCGTCGATCGTCTTCATGAAGGGGACTCCTGGTGAGGGCTCGTGATCGCTCGGAAGCGCTCGTGATCCAACATGATCAGGACGCGAGGCAGGGCTCGGGCGACGCGTCCCTGCGCCGCCCGAGCCCTGCTCTCACATCGAGGTGCCTGCTCTGGATATCAGAGCTGGTCGCCGACGAAGACCGTGAGGTCGACGAGGCGGTTGGAGTAGCCCCACTCGTTGTCGTACCAGCCGATGACCTTCACGTTCTTGCCCTCCTGGACCATGGTCAGGGAGGAGTCGAAGGTGCAGGACGCCGGGGCGTTGACGATGTCGGAGGAGACGATCGGGTCCTCGGTGTAGTCGAGGAGGCCCTTGAGCTCGCCCTCGGCGGCCTTCTGGAAGGCGGCGTTGACCTCTTCCTTGGTGACCTCGCGGCCGAGCTCGACGACCAGGTCGGTGACCGAGCCGGTCGGGACCGGGACGCGCATCGCGATGCCGTCCAGCTTGCCCTTCAGCTGCGGCAGGACCAGCGCGGTGGCCTTGGCGGCACCGGTCGTGGTGGGAATGATGTTCTCGGCGGCGGCACGGGCGCGGCGCAGGTCCTTGTGCGGGAAGTCCAGGATGCGCTGGTCGTTCGTGTACGCGTGCACCGTCGTCATCAGGCCCTTGACGATGCCGAAGTTCTCGTCGAGAACCTTGGCCATCGGCGCCACACAGTTGGTGGTGCAGGAGGCGTTGGAGATGACGTGGTGGTTCGCCGGGTCGTACTTGTCCTGGTTGACGCCCATCACGATGGTGATGTCCTCGTCCTTGGCCGGAGCCGAGATGAGGACCTTCTTGGCGCCGCCGGCCAGGTGCTTCCCGGCGTCTTCCTTCTTGGTGAAGATGCCGGTCGACTCGATGACGATGTCGACGCCCAGCTCGCCCCACGGGATGTCGGCGGGGTTGCGCTCGGACAGGACCTTGATGGTCTTGCCGTCGACCGTGATCGTGTCGGCGGTGTGGGAGACCTCCTGCTTGAGGCGGCCCAGGATCGTGTCGTACTTCAGCAGGTGAGCCGTGGTCGCGGTGTCACCCAGGTCGTTGACAGCCACGATCTCGATGTCTGCACCCTGCTCCAGCAGCGCGCGGAAGTAGTTACGACCGATGCGGCCGAAGCCGTTGATGCCTACGCGGATCGTCACGAACCGATCTCCTCGTTGGTACGCCGGCCATGAAGAGCCGGCGAGCTCTGTTTGGGATGTCCCCGACCGACTCCGACCCTACCTCCCTGAGGCCCCGGTGGTGACATCCAGATGCCCCATACACGGCAGGGCGGTCCGTACCGGCCAGTAGGGGTACGGACCGCCCGCCTCCGAGAGCAGGATCACTCGATTTCGCTACGCGGAGTTGGTGCCTGTTCACCGCGGAGTTCCCCCTTCGGGGGAGGTCACACGTCCAGGGAAGCGAGGGCCTTCCTCATCAGTGCCGCCCGGTCGGCCGACGTGGCGACGTGCTCCAGGCCGAAGCCCAGCAGCACGGTGTCGTCCGTGGTGACCGCGCCGTACGTCTGGAACAGCGCCCCGGTGCGCGTCCAGTCCTTGAGGACGGCCGGGCTGCCCTCGGGCGGTCCGGCGACCCGCCAGGCGCCGAGCGAGGTCTCGAAGCCCTCGGTCTCCTTCGCCGTACCGCCGACGACGAGCGAGGCCTCGTCGGCCAGGACGCCGTAACCGCCGGTGCCCGAGTCGGTGACGTAGCTGATCGAGACCTCGACGTTCCGGCCGGCGTAGGCGCTCAGGTCGAAGTCCACCTGCTGCCAGCCGCCGGAGCTGCCGGTGAGGCTGTTCCACGACCCGGTGCTGCCGGTGGCGGTGCAGCCGTCGTCCGACTGGGTCAGGTAGTGCTTCAGCCAGGGGTGCTCGCGGAGGTAGAAGCCGCCCTCGCACTCCGTCGGCACCGTGGCCCTGGTGGCGCCGCCCGCCTCGGGCAGGGTCGTCCAGTCGTCGGCGCCCGTGGTGTGGGCCTCGACCAGGACGTTGTCGTAGCCGGGCTCGGTGTCCCACATCAGCCGGCTGCGCAGGGTGGGCCGGTCGGCCGCCGTGACGCCGGTGAGGTCGACGGTGCGGGTGAGGCGCTTGTAGGCGGCGTCGGTGTGGACGGCGGCGGCCATCGAGGAGCCCGCGTACGGGCCGTAGGGGTTGACCGCTCCGGCGAACTGCCCGGCGCCCTCGCTCGCGAACTGCGGGAACTTGTCGGCGGGCAGTTCGTCTGAGGTGACGCCGTACCGGCCGGCCTTGTCCAGCGGGTTGCCGGGCGCCGCGGCGAGCGGGCCCGTGAAGCCGCCGAGCTCGCCGGAGCCGGTGAAGCCGGTGGCTCCGGCGGCCGAGGTCCGGTTGTAGGCGCCCAGGTAGTACTGGCTGAAGTCGTCGGACAGGGCGCCGCCGCCGAGGTCGACGCTGCCGCCGGCCTGCTCGCCGGCCTCGATGAGCCTGCCGCCCTCGTTGAGGAAGGCGCGCAGCTGAAGCTGGGTGGCGTTGCCGGGGACGCCCGCGCCCGTGTAGTGGACGACGGTGTCGAAGTGGCTCAGCACGCCCAGTGCGTCCGGCGCGCCCCGCTCGGCGACGTCCCAGACGACCGCCCTGCGGCCGTTGGCCTTGAGGGCGTCGACGTACTTCTGCGCCTGTGTGGCGGCCGTGCCCTCCTCGGCGACGACGAGGGCGTCCGCCCGGGGCCGCTCGGCGACGGTGAAGGTGAAGCGCTCGCTGGAGACCTTCTTGCCGTTTCCGGTCTCCCCGGTGAACCACACCTCGACCTTGTCGCCCGGGTCGCCGTCCTTGACCTTCGCCCGGTACTCGTCGAAGTACAGGTTGTCCTCGCCGCCGTAGGTCTCGCCGCCCTTCCAGGGCTTGAGCGCCATGTCCTCGGTGCGGCCGCCGTTGACGCGGTACCGCAGTTCCTTGTCGCGCAGCGACTTCCGTGCGACGACGGAGACCTCCTGGTCGGCGCCGCGCGAGTACGACGTCGGGAACGCGGCCGGGGTGAAGTCGGCCGCGCTCAGTCCGACCGAGGAGGCCGGCCGGTCGGGGCGGGCGGCGGACTCGGCGACGGAGAGCGCGAACGGTACGTTCTTCGCGAACTCCTGCTGGATCAGCTTCTCGTCGTCCGGGAACGTGAAGATCGACCGGCAGTCGGCCGGTTTCCACGCGTCGTTCGGGTCGAAGTCCGAGGCGGTCTGGCAGGTCGACATCTCGGGGGTGAACATCGCCGTGCCGTTGACGTTCGACGCGTGGCCGTCCGTCTCGCCGTTGGTGGTGTACAGCTCGGAGGACAGCTGCGGGTGGTAACCCGGCACCGCGGGGTTCTCGGGCGTGCCGGCGAGGGCCTCGTAGAGGACGTCGTCGGGGCTCTCGGTGGCCACCTGCCAGCCGACTCCGTAGAGGATGAGTTGGGCGGCGGAGTGGTAGTTGATGCCGTACGTGAAGCCGATCCGCTTCATGAAGGCGTCCATCGCCCTGGTCTCGGGCTCGGAGTTCGGGCCCGCGCCGCGGTACGTCTGACTGGTCGGGTCGGGGGACGAACCCTCGTCGTCGTAGCCCCACTTGTAGGCGAAGTTGCGGTTGAGGTCGACGCCGTCGCCGGTGGTGATGGCGCCGTCGCCGTCGACGTCCCGCAGGTTCTTGCGCCACAGGCGGTTGCCGTCGGCGGCGAACGTGTGGTCGTAGCCGTCGGGGTTGGCCGCGAGGACGAACCACAGTTCGGTGGAGTCGACGATCTTCTTGATGCGCCGGTCCTTCTTGTAGTTGTCCAGGTAGTGGTGCATCAGGCGCCGGGTCATCTCCGGCGTGATCCACTCGCGCGCGTGCTGGGTGGACAGGTAGAGGACGGACGGCTTGGAACCGTCCTTCGTCTTCTTCGCGCCCTTGGTGAGCTTGACGGCGAGGATGTCCTGGCCCTTGACCGACTTGCCGATGGAGACGACCTTGGTCAGGCCCGGGTTCTCCTGGGCGGTCCGGAGAATCTCCTCCTTGAGGCCGCCCTTGCCGCTGTACGGCCGGAACACGCCCTCGGCGGCGTCCTCGACGCGGGCCTCCGCCTTGGCGGAGAGCTGATGCTCGGTGAGGTCGACGCCCTGCTTCCGCAGCTTCTTCGCCTGCTGGTCGGTCAGCTGGAGCTCTACGGTGCCGGTGCCCTTCTCGGGCACCTGCCCACCGAGTTCGTGGCCGTCCTGGCCGGCGGCCAGCAGCAGGGGGACCTGCCGCTGGGTGACGTCGGCGCGGAAGACCTTGACTTCGTCCGGGTCGGACGGGGCCGGGCGTGACGGTTGTGCCTGGGCAATGGGTGCGATGCTCGCTCCGCCGATCAGGAGCGCGCCGACAGCGAGGATCGATCTCGCTTTTCGTCTCATGAACCCCCCTAGCGTGGGTTCGCCACAGCAGCGAACAGATGCCAGGCTCATGACAGTCCATGATCGAGTCAAGGGCGCCTCAATGACACGCACACACCGGTGCCGACCACCCAAGTGGGCGTCGGCACCGGTGTGATGACGGCCTGTGAGGTCAGCCCACGAGGTTGTCGGCCAGCTCCTCGGAGAGGTTCGCCTCCGTGCCCGGGATGCCGAGGTCGGAGGCGCGCTTGTCGGCCATGGCCAGCAGCCGGCGGATGCGGCCGGCGACGGCGTCCTTGGTCAGCGGCGGGTCGGCGAGCGCGCCCAGCTCCTCCAGGGAGGCCTGCTTGTGCTCCATGCGCAGCCGGCCGGCCGCGGCGAGGTGCTCGGGCACGTCGTCGCCGAGGATCTCCAGGGCGCGCTGCACCCGGGCACCGGCGGCGACGGCCGCGCGGGCCGAGCGGCGCAGATTGGCGTCGTCGAAGTTGGCGAGCCGGTTCGCCGTGGCGCGCACCTCGCGGCGCATCCGGCGCTCCTCCCAGGCCAGCACCGACTCGTGGGCGCCGAGGCGGGTGAGCAGGGCGCCGATCGCGTCGCCGTCGCGGACGACGACCCGGTCCACACCGCGCACCTCGCGGGCCTTCGCGGGGATCTGGAGGCGGCGGGCGGCGCCGACCAGGGCGAGCGCGGCCTCGGGGCCCGGGCAGGTCACCTCCAGGGAGGAGGAGCGGCCGGGCTCGGTGAGCGAGCCGTGCGCCAGGAACGCGCCACGCCAGGCGGCCTCGGCGTCGCAGGTGGCCCCCGAGACCACCTGCGGGGGCAGGCCGCGGATCGGGCGGCCCCGCCCGTCGACCAGGCCGGTCTGGCGGGCCAGCTGGTCGCCGCCCGCGACGACCCGCACCACGTAGCGCGAACCGCGGCGCAGCCCGCCCGGAGCCATCACGATCAGCTCGGAGCTGTGGCCGAAGATCTCCAGGATGTCCCGCTTGAGGCGGCGGGCCGCCATCGCGGTGTCCAGCTCCGCCTCGATCACGATCCGACCGCTCACCAGGTGGAGGCCGCCGGCGAACCGCAGGATGGCGGAGACCTCCGCCTTTCTGCAGCAGGTCCGGGTGACGGGGAGCCGGGAGATCTCGTCCTTCACCGCTGCCGTCATCGCCATGGGCCGATCCTTCCATGCATCCGAAAAATACGGTCGTACGCGGCGGCCAACAGCTCCGGGTCGTGCCTCGGGGTCCCGTCGGGCCGGGCCACCGGCGCCAGCTCGACCGCGGCCCCGAACCGCTTGGCGGCATCGGTCAGCAAGGCGCGGTCGGGCACGGCGGCCTCGTCGGCCAGCACCACGTCCAGGGCGAGTTTAGGGGCGTGTCGTCCCAAAACCTCCAAATGACGCTGCGGGGAGAAGCCCTCGGTTTCTCCGGGCTGCGGGGCGAGGTTCAGGGAGAGTACCCGCCGGGCCTTGGTCTGCGTGAGCGCGTCCAGCAGCTCGGGGACGAGCAGGTGCGGGATGACCGAGGAGAACCAGGAGCCGGGGCCGAGCACGACCCAGTCCGCGTCCAGGACGGCCTCGACCGCCTCGGGCACGGCCGGCGGGTCGTTCGGCACGAGGTGCACGGACTGCACCTCGCCCGGGGTGAGGGCGACGGTGGCCTGGCCGCGGACCGTTTCGACCTCGTCCGGGCGATCCGGGTCGTGGCCCTTGACGAGGGCCTGGAGCTCCAGCGGGACGGCGGACATGGGCAGCACGCGCCCCTGCGCGCCCAGCAGCCGCCCGACCAGGTCGAGGGCCTGGACGTGGTCGCCGAGCTGCTCCCACAGGGCGACGATCAGCAGGTTGCCGACCGCGTGCTCGTGCAGGTCGCCCTTGGACTGGAAGCGGTGCTGGATGACCCGGGCCCAGGTCTGCCCCCAGTCGTCGTCGCCGCACAGCGCGGCCAGCGCCTTGCGCAGGTCGCCGGGCGGCAGCACGCCCAGCTCGTCGCGCAGCCGGCCGCTGGAGCCGCCGTCGTCGGCCACGGTGACGACGGCGGTGAGGTCGCCGGTGATCCGGCGCAGGGCGGCGAGCGAGGCGGACAGGCCCATGCCGCCGCCGAGGGCGACGACCTTGGGCTGGGTGCCGCGGCGGCGCGGTCGGCCGCCCCGGGCCTCGGCGGGCCGGCCGCCCTTTCCGCCGGTGTTGCCCTCGGGCATCACCCGGCGCAGCCGGCTCAGCCGCGGAGTACGTCGTGTCATTCGCGTCCCATGTCCCGGTGTACGACCACCGTCTCCACGCCCTCGGCGGCGAGCCGGGCGGCGAGCTTCTCCGACATGGCGACCGAGCGGTGCTTGCCGCCCGTGCAGCCCACGGCGATGGTCACATAACGCTTGCCCTCGCGGCGGTAGCCGGTGGCGATGAGCTGGAGCAGCTCCGTGTACCGGTCGAGGAACTCCTTGGCGCCGGGCTGGTTGAAGACGTAACCCGACACCTCCTCGTTGAGGCCCGTGTACGGGCGCAGCTCCGGGACCCAGTGGGGGTTCGGCAGGAAGCGGCAGTCGACGACGAGGTCGGCGTCGACCGGCAGGCCGTACTTGTAGCCGAAGGACATCACCGTGGCCCGCAGCTCCGGCTCCTCCTCGCCCGCGAACTGGGCGTCCATCTTGGCGCGCAGCTCGTGCACGTTCAGGCTGGAGGTGTCGATCACGAGGTCGGCGTCGCCGCGCAGCTCGCGCAGCAGCTCGCGCTCGGCGTCGATGCCGTCGACGATGCGGCCGTCGCCCTGGAGGGGGTGCGGGCGGCGCACCGACTCGAAGCGGCGCACCAGGGCCTCGTCGGAGGACTCCAGGAAGACGATCCTCCGGGTGACGTTCTTCGCCTCCAGGTCGGCCAGCGACTCGCGGAGGTTGTCGAAGAAGCGGCGGCCGCGGACGTCGACGACGACGGCGATCCGGGCCACGTTGCCCTGGGAGCGGGCGCCGAGCTCCACCATGGTGGGGATCAGCGCGGGCGGCAGGTTGTCGACGACGAACCAGCCCAGGTCCTCCAGGCATTTCGCGGCCGTCGAGCGGCCCGCTCCGGACATGCCGGAGATGATCACCAGCTCGGGGATGGCCGCCTCCGGGGCCGGGGCCTTGTCGTTGGGCGTGCCCGTACTCACCTGTGCTCCGTCTCCGGCTTGCTCGTGTTGCCCGTCGTGCTCGTTCACATTCATGTCTCCTGCCCCCGTCGTTCGTCCGGGGCGCCCATCGTCACGGGCTCCCCACTGGAACCCATGGTGCCGGGTTCCTCTTCCATGATCTCTCCAGTCGCCGTGTTGACGGCGGGTGCGGCCGGGGCCGCCTGGGCGAGGGCCGCCGCGATCGTCTCGGCGGTCTTGCGGCCTATGCCCGGGACCTCGCAGATCTGGTCGATGGTGGCGGATCGCAGTTTCTTCAACGAACCGAAGTGCTTCAGAAGTGCCTGCTTGCGCGTGTCCCCCAGCCCTGGGACGTCGTCCAGGGGGCTGGAGCGGAAGCGCTTGGACCGCTTGGTGCGCTGGTAGCTGATCGCGAACCGGTGGGCCTCGTCACGGACGCGCTGGAGCAGGTACAGGCCCTCGCTGGTGCGGGGCAGGACGACCGGGTCGTCGTCACCGGGCAGCCAGACCTCCTCCAGGCGCTTGGCCAGGCCGCACACGGCGATGTCGTCGATGCCGAGTTCGTCCAGCGCCCGCTGGGCGGCCGCGACCTGCGGGGCGCCGCCGTCGACGACCACGAGCTGGGGCGGGTAGGCGAACTTCTTGGGGCGGCCGTCGTCGTCCTTGAGGCCGTCCGCGGAGTTCTCGGCGGTGCCGTCCTCGTTCTCGGTCCACTCGCCGGTCTTCTCCTTCTCGGCGAGGTACCGGCGGAAGCGGCGGGTGATCACCTCGTGCATGGACCGGACGTCGTCCTGGCCTGCGAAGCCCTTGATCTGGAACCGCCGGTACTCGCTCTTGCGGGCCAGCCCGTCCTCGAAGACGACCATGGACGCGACGACGTCGTCGCCCTGGAGGTGGGAGATGTCGTAGCACTCGATCCGGAGCGGGGCGCTGTCCAGGTCGAGGGCGTCGGCGATCTCCTCCAGGGCGCGCGAGCGCGTGGTGAGGTCCGAGGCGCGCTTGGTCTTGTGCAGCACGAGCGCCTGCTGGGCGTTGCGCTGCACCGTCTCCATGAGGGCCTTCTTGTCGCCGCGCTGCGGGATGCGCAGGGAGACACCGGAGCCGCGCCGCCCGGCGAGCCACTCCTGGACGGGCTCCACGGGGTCGGGCAGGGCGGGGACCAGGACCTCCTTGGGGACGGCGTCCCCGGTCTCCTCGCCGTACAGCTGCTGGAGGGCGTGCTCCACGAGGGCGCCGGTGGTGATCTCCTCGACCTTGTCGGTGACCCAGCCGCGCTGGCCGCGGACGCGTCCGCCGCGCACGTGGAAGATCTGGACGGCCGCCTCCAGCTCGTCCTCGGCGACGGCGATCAGGTCGGCGTCGGTCGCGTCGGCGAGCACGACCGCGTTCTTCTCCATGGCCTTCTTCAGGGCCTCGATGTCGTCGCGCAGGCGGGCCGCCCGCTCGTACTCCATCTCCTCGGCCGCCTCGCCCATCTGCTTCTCCAGGCGGCGGATGTACGTGGTCGTCCGGCCGGTCATGAAGTCGCAGAACTCGTCGGCCAGTTCGCGGTGCTCCTCGGCGGAGACCCGGTCCACGCAGGGGGCCGAGCACTTGCCGATGTAGCCGAGGAGGCAGGGGCGGCCGGTGCGGGCGGCGTTCTTGAAGACGCCGGCCGAGCACGTGCGCACGGGGAAGACGCGCAGCAGGAGATCGACCGTGTCGCGGATCGCCCACGCGTGCGCGTAGGGACCGAAGTAGCGCACGCCCTTCTTCTTGTGACCGCGCATCACCTGTACGCGCGGGTACTCCTCGTTCATCGTCACCGCGAGGTACGGGTAGCTCTTGTCGTCGCGGTACTTGACGTTGAACCGGGGGTCGTACTCCTTGATCCACGAGTACTCCAGCTGGAGCGCCTCGACCTCCGTGGACACCACCGTCCACTCCACGGACGCGGCCGTGGTGACCATGGAGCGGGTGCGCGGGTGGAGGCCCGCCAGGTCCTGGAAGTAGTTCGCCAGGCGCTGGCGCAGGCTCTTCGCCTTTCCGACGTAGATCACCCGGCGGTGCTCGTCACGGAACCTGTAGACCCCCGGAGAGTCGGGGATCTCACCCGGCTTGGGGCGGTAGCTGGAGGGGTCGGCCATGTCTCACACCCTACTGGCGGGGACCGACAGTCCGGCGGGAGCGCGTGGCTCGATCACGGGCTCGGCGGGAGGCAGTTTCCAACGGCATGTCCCGCGGCGGGGTTACGGCGGGCCGGGAGCGGGAATGCAGGCTTCCCACGGGGACACGGCGTCGTCCGGCGGACGGAGGCCGTGTCGGTGCAGACACAGGTTGTCAGTGCGGGCCGGCCGCTTCGGGTGCGGAGCGGGCGGGCCACGGGTCGGAGGGCTGCGCAGATGAAGCGGATGCGGATCGAGAAAACCCGGCGGACCGTCCGGGCCCGCCGGTACGCGGACGAGGCGTTCGCGCTGCGCGACGTCCTGGACCCGCGCGACCCCGACATAGTGCGGGCCAAGCGCCTGGCCCTGGAGGAGCGGGCCGGAGGCGAACACTCCTAGAAGCTCACCGCCTGCCGCGAACGCCCGGGGCCGCGCCCCGGGCGTTCGTATGTCCGGAGCGCCTGGGTGTTCGCATGTCCGGAGCGTCCCGGGCCGGGCTACGTCACCGTCCGGCATCAGGTGTTGTCGGGACCAGGTCAACACGCTTCAATGCGGGGGAACTCGGGTCCCTGAACGACGGCGTACGGATGTGAAGACCTCCCCTGCGTCGGCGGGACGGCCCCGGGCGGCCCGCGCGAACGGTCTGACCAGCCGTCGCCGACTCACAGAGAGGCCCCTGCATGCCGCACGCCCCACAGCACGCGGACGTCGCCACCGCGGAACTGGACTCGGCCCTGCGGGGCGGCCCCTTCCACGTCGCCCTGCGTGCCGCGATCGCCGCCCGCGGGCTGCCCCTGCAACGCGTGCAGCACCATCTGTCCCGCCACGGCGTGAAGGTCGGCGTCACCAGCCTGAGTTACTGGCAGCAGGGTGCGAGGCGTCCGCAGCGCCCCGAGTCGCTGCGGGCCGTGCGCGCGCTGGAGGAGATCCTGGAGCTGCCCGAGGAGTCTCTGATCCGGCTGCTCGCCGAGTCCGGCGACGGCCCGTCCGGGCAGCGGTCCGCGGCCCGGTCCTACCGCTCCCTCGTCGAGGCCTCCGGGGTCCTGGACCAGCTGCTGGCCGAGCTGGGCTGTCCGCCGGACGGGGGCCTGCACACCCTCGGGCACCACGAGCGGCTCCGGATCGGGGCGCGGCGCGAGCTGGCCGAGCGCGAGTCGCACCACATCGTGCGCGCCCACCGGGACGGCGTCGACCGCTTCGTGGCCGTCCACCACGGCGACCGGGGAGCCGTGCCGGAGCGCATTCGGGTGCACGCCCTGGAGAACTGCCGTACCGGACGCGTCCGTTGGCACAGCGACACGGGGGTGCTCGCGGCCGAGCTGCTCTTCGACACCCGGCTGCGGGCCGGGGACACGTTCCTGTTCCGGTACAGCGTGGAGGACGGCACGGCGGGGGTCTCGCGCGAGTACGTCCGCGGCTTCGACTCCGCCGGCGGCCAGTACGCGCTCCAGGTGTGCTTCGACGCGGCGGCGCTTCCGCTGCGCTGCCACCGGTTCGCCCAGCATTCGGCGGCGGCGCCGCGCACTGGGTGCCAGGAGCTGGCGATGAGCGGCCGGCACCGGTCGGTGCACCTGGTGGAGCCGCGGGTGCGGGCCGGTTTCCTGGGGATCGGCTGGGACTGGGAGTAGCGGGTCCGGCCTCGGGGCGCTCGGCGCCAGGCATGGTGCTGCGCGGCCCTTCGGACGTAAACGCTTGCGTAAGCGTTTACGTCCGGCCGCGAATGCGATACGTTCCCCGCCGGAAGAGGAGGAGGGAGCGGCATGGCGACCATGGCCGACGTCGCACGGAGCGCCGGTGTCTCCGTGGCGACCGTCTCGCACGTGCTGAACGGCACCCGGCCGGTGCTGCCGCACACCCGGCAGGCGGTCCTGGACGCCGTGGAGGAGCTCGGCTACACCACGAACACCCTGGCCCGTTCCCTGGTGACGTCCCGCACCCGGTCCATCGGGCTGGCGGTGTCGGCGATCAGCAATCCGTACTTCACGGAGATCCTCCAGGGCGTCGAGGCCGCCGCGCTGGAGGCCGGCTACAGCCTGCTCATCGCCGATCCGCACGACGACCCCGAGCACGAGCGCAAGGTCGTCCAGCTGCTGCACGAGCGCCGGGTGGACGGCATGATCGTCGCGCCCTCCGCCGATCCGCGGGGGCTGCTCGCCTACCTGGGGCGGCACGCCGTACCGGCCGTGTTCCTGGACCGGCTGGTGGACGCGCCGGGGACGGACGGGGGTCCGCGTTTCGACCAGGTCTGCTCCGACAACGCCGAACCGACGTCCCGGCTGGTCACCCATCTCGCCGGGCTCGGCCACCGGCGGATCGGGCTGGTGGCGGGGCGGCCGGGGCTCAGCACCACGAGCGAGCGGATCATGGGCTACCGCAGCGGTCTCGCGTTCGCGGGCCTGCCGTACGACGAGCGGCTCCTGGTGCACGGCGACTCGGAATCGGCCGGCGCCGAGCAGGCGACCGCGGAGCTGCTGTCCCTCGCCGCGCCGCCCACCGCGCTGGTCACCGGCAACAACGCCATGACCATCGGGGCGCTGCGGGCCCTGCGCGCCCACGGCCTGTCCGTGCCGGGCGACCTCGCGCTGTGCTGCTTCGACGACTTCGCCTGGGCGGATCTGTTCGCGCCCCGGCTCACCGCGATCGCGCAGCCCAGCAAAGACATCGGCGCCCGGGCCGTACGCGTGCTCCTGGAGCGTCTCGACGAGCCGGACCGGCCCGCCCGGACCGTGCGGCTGCCCTGCACCTTCGTCCACCGCACTTCGTGCGGCTGCCCGTCCGAGAAAGGAACCCCGTCGTGATCGTCGTCGCCGGTGAGGCACTGATCGACCTGGTACCGCAGGGCGCGGGCGCCCTGGCGGCCCTTCAGCCGGCGCTCGGCGGCGGCCCGTACAACACGGCGGTGGCGCTGGGCCGCCTCGGCTCCCCCGCCGCCTTCTGCTCCCGGGTGTCGTACGACGCCTTCGGGGAGGCCCTGCTGGACCGGCTGCGCGAGACCGGGGTGGACGTGTCACCGGTGCAGCGCGGCACCGAGCCGACGACGCTCGCCGTCGCCACGGTCGGCGAGGACGGCTCGGCGGCGTACTCCTTCTACGTCGAGGGGACGGCGGACCGGCTGTTCGCGGCGCCCTCCGTGTTGCCGGACGACACGCGCGCGGTCTCCTTCGGGACCTGCTCGCTGGTGCTGGAGCCGGGGGCGAGCGCGTACGAGGAGCTGATGCGCTCGGCGGCCGCGCAAGGCGTGTTCACCGCGCTCGACCCGAACATCAGGGCCGGGCTGATCCCGGACGCGGACGCCTACCGGGCGCGGTTCAAGAACTGGCTGCCGTCGGTGACGCTGCTGAAGCTGTCCGAGGAGGACGCCCGGTGGCTCGGCGGCACGCCCCAGGAGTGGCTGACGGCCGGACCGGCGGCGGTCGTGATCACCCGGGGCGGCGACGGGCTGACCGCCTTCACCGCCGACGGCGAGTACGCGGTGCCGGGCGAGCGGGTGGACGTCGTGGACACGATCGGCGCGGGCGACACGGTGAACGCGGCCCTGCTGCACGGACTCGCGGCGCGGGACGCGCTCAGCGCCCGGGCACTGGCCGCCCTGGGGGCGGACGGCTGGGCGGAGCTGCTGGGCTTCGCGGCCCGGGCGGCGGCGATCACGTGCTCGCGCGCGGGGGCCGAGCCGCCGTACGCGCACGAACTGGACGGCTGACGGGTACGGGGCCTCCCGCGCGGCCGCGGTCCGCCGAGGTGCCTCAGCCGGTGTCCTCCACCGCCCGCAGCGCGCAAAGTGCCTCAGCCGGTGTCCTCCACCGCCCGCAGCGCGCCGGGGCGGCGGCCGTCGAGGCGGTCCAGGGCCGCGGCCGTGGCGTCGTCCGCGGGCAGGTGGACGATGAGGCGCTGTCCCTCGTCGGGGAGGGCGAGCGTCTCGTGCAGCAGTCGCAGGGAACCGGCCTCCGGGTGCTCGAGGTGCTGGGAGCCCGTCCGCCGGGGTGTCGTGGTCAGATCGGCGAACCGGTCGGCGAACTCCGCCCCGGCCGTCACGGTCAGCTCGTCGGCCAGCTGGGCGAGGTACGGGTCCCGGAGGGGCACGCCGTGCCGGAGCCGGGCGACGAGGTCGTCGGCCACCTTGTCCCAGTCGCGGTAGGCGGTGCGTGCCCGCTCGTCGGTGAACAGGTACCGGAGCAGGTTGGGCCGCTCGTCGTCGAGCAGGCCGATGGGGCCGACCAGCCGGTCGTACCCGGCCGTGTGGGCGAGGACGTCGCCGATCCAGTTGACCACCACGGCGGGGGCCGGCTCCAGGCGGTCCAGTACGGCCCGTACGGTGGGGCGCGCCGTGCGGCTGAGCGTCGGGGCCGCCGCGCAGAGCAGCGGGTCGCCGCCGTCCGCCTCCTTGGTCAGGCGGCGCAGCAGGATCCGGTCGCCGAGAGACAGGTTCAGGGCGTCGGCGAGGGCGCCGAGCACCTGGGCGGACGGGTTGCGGTCGCGGCCCTGTTCCAGCCGGGTGAGGTACTCGACGCTGATGCCGGCCAGCGTGGCCAGCTCGGCGCGCCGCAGGCCCGGGGTGCGCCGCCGCGGTCCCGTGGGCAGGCCGGCCTCGGCGGGGGTGACGGCTTCGCGCCAGGTGCGCAGGTACGTGCCCAACTCGTTGTCGCTCACCCGCCGAACGTACAGCGCCCGCGAGCGCGGAGGGTGGCCCCGTCACTACCAGGCTCCGGCCGGTCTCCCTCACGGGCCGCGCAGCCCTCAGGGTGGAGGGCATGACGAATGACACCGCCACCGCCGCCACTCCCCTGCCGCTCGCTCCGGGGCAGTGGGCCCTCGACCCGTTCCACTCCTCCGTGAACTTCACCATCCGTCACCTGGGCATCGCCAAGGTGCGGGGGCGCTTCGAGCGGCTGGAGGCCGAACTGTTCGTCGGGGAACGGGTCGAGGACGTGCGGGTCTCCGCGACGGTCGACCTGGCCTCGGTCAACACCGGCAACGCCGACCGGGACGCGCACGTCCGCGCCTCCGACCTGCTCGACGTCGCGAAGCGCCCGACGATGACGTACCGCTCGACGCGGGTGTCGGGCGCGGGCGAGGACTGGACCATGGAGGGCGAGCTGACGATCGGCGACGTGACCCGCCCGGTGACGCTCGCCGTGGAGTTCGGCGGGCTGGTCGACGTCCCCATGGACGGCAGCCGGCACGCCGGGTTCGAGGCGACGGGTGAGATCCGGCGCAGCGACTTCGGGCTCGACTTCGCCCCCGGACTGCTCGGCGAAGTGGTGAAGATCCAGCTCGACATGCAGTTCGTGGAGCCGAAGGACGCCTGACCGTACGACGACGCGCAGTGCCCCACAGGAGTTTCCTGTGGGGCACTGCGCGTCGTTCGGCGGGGGCCGTCAGCCCTTGGTCGTCCGCGTGGTCTTCTTCGCGGCGGCCTTGGTGGTCTTGGCGGCTGTCTTCTTGGCGGCGCTGCTGTTGACCGTCCTGGTCGCGCTGGCCTGTGCCGGGACCGTCTTCTTGGCCGCCGTGCGGCGCGGTGCCTTCACGGAGGACGCGTCGCTGATGCGGTCGGCGCCGAGGACCTCCCGGAGGAACTTGCCGGTGTGGCTGGCCGGGACCGCGGCGACCTGCTCGGGCGTGCCCTCGGCGACGAGCAGGCCGCCGCCTGCGCCGCCCTCGGGGCCCATGTCGACGATCCAGTCGGCGGTCTTGATCACGTCGAGGTTGTGCTCGATGACGATGACCGTGTTGCCCTTGTCGACCAGGCCGGACAGGACCTTCAGCAGCTTGCTGATGTCCTCGAAGTGCAGACCGGTGGTCGGCTCGTCCAGGACGTAGACCGTGCGGCCGGTGGAGCGCTTCTGCAGCTCGCTGGCGAGCTTCACGCGCTGCGCCTCACCGCCGGACAGGGTGGTCGCGGCCTGGCCGAGGCGAACGTAACCGAGGCCGACGTCCTTGAGCGTGTTGAGGTGCCGGGCGATGGCGGGGACGGCCTCGAAGAACTCGGTGGCCTCCTCGATCGGCATGTTCAGGACCTCGGCGATGGACTTGCCCTTGTAGTGGACCTCCAGGGTCTCCCGGTTGTACCGGGCGCCGTGGCAGACCTCGCACGGGACGTAGACGTCCGGGAGGAAGTTCATCTCGATCTTGATGGTGCCGTCGCCCGCGCAGTTCTCGCAGCGGCCGCCCTTGACGTTGAAGGAGAAGCGGCCGGGCATGTAGCCGCGGACCTTCGCCTCGGTGGTCTCGGCGAACAGCTTGCGGATGTGGTCGAAGACGCCGGTGTACGTCGCCGGGTTGGAGCGCGGGGTGCGGCCGATGGGCGACTGGTCCACGTGCACGACCTTGTCGACGAGGTCGTCGCCGTCCACGCGCGTGTGCCGCCCCGGCACGCTCCTCGCGCCGTTCAGCTCGCGGGCCAGGTGCGTGTACAGGATGTCGTTGACCAGGGTCGACTTGCCGGAGCCGGAGACGCCGGTGACGGCGGTGAAGACGCCCAACGGGAACGAGACGTCGATGTCCTGAAGGTTGTTCTCCCGGGCGCCATGCACCGTGAGCTGCCGGGACGGGTCCAGCGGTCGCCGGATGTCGGGCAGCGGGATGGCCTTCCTGCCGGACAGGTACTGGCCGGTCTGCGACTCGTCGTTGGCGAGGAGTTCCTTCAGGGAGCCGCTGTGCACGACCTTGCCGCCGTGCTCACCGGCGCCGGGGCCGATGTCGACGATCCAGTCGGCGGTCTTGATGGTGTCCTCGTCGTGCTCGACGACGATGAGGGTGTTGCCCATGTCGCGCAGCCGGACCAGGGTCTCGATCAGCCGGTGGTTGTCGCGCTGGTGCAGGCCGATGGACGGCTCGTCCAGGACGTACAGGACGCCGACGAGTCCGGAGCCGATCTGCGTGGCCAGGCGGATGCGCTGGGCCTCGCCGCCGGAGAGCGTGCCGGCCGCGCGGTTCAGCGAGAGGTAGTCCAGGCCGACGTCGACCAGGAACCGCAGCCGCTCGTTGACCTCCTTCAGCACGCGCTCGGCGATCTTCTTGTCGCGGGCGGTGAGCTTCAGCTCGCCCAGGAAGTCCGCGCAGTCGCTGATCGACATCGCGGAGACCTCGGCGATGGACTTGCCCATGACCGTGACCGCCAGGACGATCGGCTTCAGGCGCGTGCCCTCACAGGTGGGGCAGGGCACCTCGCGCATGTAGCCCTCGAAGCGCTCGCGGCTGGCGTCGCTCTCGGCCTCGCTGTGCCGGCGCTTGACGAAGGGGACGGCGCCCTCGAAGGCCGTGGTGTACCGGCGCTCGCGGCCGTAGCGGTTGCGGTAGCGGACCTCGACCTGGGTCTTGTGGCCGTGGAGCAGGGCCTTCTTGGCGCGCTGCGGCAGGCCCGCGAAGGGGATGTCCGTACGGAAGCCCAGCGCGTCGGCCAGGGCGCCGATGAGGCGGCCGAAGTAGTCCTTGGTGTGGCCGTGCGACCAGGGGTGGATGGCGCCCTCGTCGAGGCTCTTCTCCTCGTCCGGGACGATCAGCTCCGGGTCGACCTCCATGCGCGTGCCGATGCCGGTGCAGTCCGGGCAGGCGCCGAAGGGCGAGTTGAAGGAGAAGGAGCGGGGCTCCAGCTCCTCGAAGGACAGGTCGTCGTACGGGCAGTACAGGTGCTCCGAGTACATGCGCTCGCGCTCGGGGTCGTCCTCGGGGAGGTCGACGAAGTCGAGCACGACCATGCCGCCGGACAGGCCGAGGGCGGTCTCCACGGAGTCGGTGAGTCGGCGCTTGGCGCTGTCCTTGACCGTGAGGCGGTCGACGACCACCTCGATGGTGTGCTTCTCCTGCTTCTTCAGCGTGGGCGGGTTCGACAGCTGGATCGTCTCGCCGTCCACCCGCGCGCGGGAGTAGCCCTTGGTCTGGAGGTCGGCGAAGAGGTCGACGAACTCGCCCTTGCGCTCGCGCACCAACGGCGACAGCACCTGGAAGCGGCTGCCCTCGGGCAGCTCCAGGACCCGGTCGACGATGGCCTGCGGCGACTGGCGGGAGATGGGGCGGCCGCACTCGGGGCAGTGCGGCTTGCCGATGCGCGCGAAGAGCAGGCGCAGGTAGTCGTAGACCTCGGTGATCGTGCCGACCGTCGAGCGCGGATTGCGCGAGGTCGACTTCTGGTCGATGGAGACCGCCGGGGAGAGGCCCTCGATGAAGTCGACGTCCGGCTTGTCCATCTGGCCGAGGAACTGCCGGGCGTACGAGGAGAGCGACTCCACGTAGCGCCGCTGTCCCTCGGCGAAGATCGTGTCGAAGGCCAGCGAGGACTTGCCCGACCCCGACAGGCCCGTGAAGACGATGAGCGAGTCGCGCGGGAGGTCGAGCGAGACGTTCTTGAGGTTGTGCTCGCGCGCTCCACGAACGATGAGACGGTCGGCCACGCCGGTCCGCACCTTTCTTGAGAGAAGTGACAGGGGCGGGGCCCCCGTGCTTTCTCAGACTAGGGGGAGCCACTGACAACGCCGGTCGGATTCACGGGTTGCCAACAAACCCCGGCTCTCCAGCATGCCCGACGCCACGTCCGACCATATAGCACGTGCTTTCGATTTACGGCACTGGCTCACCACCTTCACCCGAAGGTGTGGCGGAGCTAGGGTCAGCACCATGATTGATCACGCGCATGACCTGGCGTCTGTACGTGACGCGACGGACCGGCTGCTGACCGCAGTCGGCAAACTGGACAACGCGTCTGTGACGCAGCCGTCACGGCTGCCGGGCTGGAGCCGCGGCCACGTCCTGGCCCACCTCGCCCGCAACGCGGACGCCCTCGTGAACGTCCTGGAGGGCCGCCCCATGTACGTCTCCGGCGAGGCCCGGGACGCCGACATCGAGCGGGACGCCCCGCGCGCCCTCTACGTCCACCTCGCCGACCTGCGGGAGAGCGCGGCCCGCTTCCAGGAGGCCGGGGAGGCTCCGGCGGACTGGTCGCGCACCGTGGAGCTGCGGGGCGGGGTCACGGACTCCGCGTCCCGGGTGCCGTTCCGGCGGTGGGTGGAGGTGGAGCTGCACCATGTGGACCTGGGGATCGGGTACGAGCTGGAGGATCTTCCGGCGGAGTTCACCGAGCGGGAGATCGCCTTCCTCGCCGACCGGTTCTCCGGGCACCCCGACGTGCCGCCCACGCGCCTCACGGACGGCACGCGCGCGTGGAGCACGGGACGGGAGGCGGACGGCGGCCCCGAGGTGACCGTGACCGGACCGCCGGCCGACCTGCTGGGCTGGCTGGCCGGCCGCCGTACCGGATCCGCGCTGCAGCCGGCCGGCGGCCCGCTCCCCGCGCTGCCCCCGCTCTAGGCCCGGGCCGCTCCCCCGCTCCCCCGCTCCCCCGCTCCAGGGCCCGGGCGGCTCCCCCGCTATAGGCTGGCGGACATGACGTACAGCGGACAGGTGACGGTCGGCGGACCTGCCGACGTGCACGAGCTCAAGGACCTGATGATCACCAAGATCGCGGTCGGTCCGATGAACAACAACACCTATCTGCTGCGCTGCCGGGCCACGGACGAGCAGCTGCTGATCGACGCCGCGAACGAGGCGGAGACGCTGCTCGGCATGATCGGTGACGACGGCATCGCGTCGGTCGTCACGACCCACCGGCACGGCGACCACTGGCAGGCGCTCGCCGAGGTCGTGGCGGCCACCGGCGCCCGCACGTACGCGGGCCGGGAGGACGCCGAGGGCATCCCCGTACCGACCGACGTGCTGGTCGACGACGGTGACACCATCCGGGTGGGGCGCGTGGAACTCACCGCGCGCCATCTGGTCGGGCACACACCCGGCTCGATCGCCCTCGTCTACGACGACCCGCACGGACATCCCCATGTGTTCACGGGGGACTGTCTCTTCCCCGGCGGTGTGGGCAACACCCACAAGGACCCCAAGGCGTTCGCCAGTCTCATCCACGACGTCGAGACCAAGATCTTCGACGTCCTGCCGGACGAGACATGGGTCTATCCGGGGCACGGCAACGACACGACCCTGGGCGCGGAACGCCCGCAGCTGCCGGAGTGGCACGCGCGCGGGTGGTGAGCGACCGCGCGGGGCGCACGCCTGTGCAGCGGCGGGCCGCGCACGCGCCCCGTGTGAATCATTCGCACATGCTGGCGTCGCACATACGCTCCCCTTCTACGTAGTTGCGCAGTCAACTGGTAGCAGCCCCGCGCAGGAAGACGGCTCCTGGGCGGATGGGCCGCCGGCCTGTCGATCCCCGCCCTCGGCCGGCGGCCCCGGCCTCCACCGAACGCGGCGGCGTGCGGGGCGCGTTCATCTGATCGCAACACCCGGTCCCACCATCCGGACGTCTGTTGCCGTGACCTCGACAAACGGGTCCGTCGGCTGCCAGTCTCCCGCCATGC
Source organism: Streptomyces lomondensis (assembly GCF_014651035.1). Taxonomy (GTDB): domain Bacteria; phylum Actinomycetota; class Actinomycetes; order Streptomycetales; family Streptomycetaceae; genus Streptomyces; species Streptomyces lomondensis. The sequence continues at coordinate 1,451,568 of NZ_BMWC01000001.1, read as the reverse complement.
ATCCTGCCCCGCGTGCCCTGCGCCGTGCTGCCGCCGCCGTCGCCCTCCTCGCCACCGCCGTGAGCTGTGCCCCGCAGCCGGACGCGTCGTCCTCGGGCAAGCCTTCGACATCGGCCGGAAACGCGTGCGCCAAGGGCAAGTTGGCCACCGAGACCCCGGGCAGGCTGACGATCGCCACCGACGAACCCGCCTACGAGCCCTGGTTCAAGGACGACGACCCCGCGAACGGCAAGGGCTTCGAGTCGGCGGTCGCGTACGCCGTCGCCGAGGAGCTCGGGTACGGCAAGGACAAGGTCGCCTGGCAGACCGTTCCCTTCAACAAGGCCTTCGCGCCCGGTGAGAAGACGTTCGACTTCGACATCAACCAGGTGTCCATCAGCGAGGAGCGCAAGAAGGCCGTCGACTTCTCGTCCGGCTACTACGACGTGCGCCAGGCCGTCGTCGCGCTGAAGGGCTCCAAGGCCGCGAAGGCGAAGAGCGTCGCCGACCTGAAGGGCGTGAAGCTGGGCGCCCAGGTCGGCACCACCAGCCTCGACTACATCGACGACGTGGTGCGGCCCACGCGGCCGGCCGCCGTGTACGGCAAGAACGACCAGGCCAAGTCCGCCCTGAAGAACGGCCAGGTCGACGCGATCGTCGTGGACCTGCCGACCGCCTTCTACATCACCGGTGCCGAGGTCACGGACGCGACGATCGTCGGCCAGTTCGAGCACCAGGGCGGAACGCCGGAGCAGTTCGGTCTCGTGCTCGACAAGGGCAGTGCGCTCACCCCCTGCGTCTCGCGGGCCGTGGACGCGCTGCGCGGCGACGGCACGCTCGCGCGGATCGAGCAGCAGTGGCTGTCGGACGCCGTCGACGCGCCGGTGCTCAAGTGACGGTGCACAAAACGGAGCCGGGCTCCGAGAAGCAGGACGCCCCGGACGACTACGTCCCGTCGCAGCGGCGCCTGGACCGCGAGCGCCACAAGCGCGCCCGCGCCCGGCGCGCCACCGCGATCGGGGCGGTGTCGACCCTCGTCACCGGAGCCGTCCTCTACCTGGTCGTCGTCAACGCGCCGGGCTGGCCGCGCACTCAGGAGACGTTCTTCGACTGGGGGTACGCGCGCGAGGCGTTCCCGAAGGTCCTCGAAGGGCTGTGGCTGAACGTGCGGCTGCTGCTGGTCTGCGGGGCCGCGGTACTCGTCCTCGGCATGCTGATCGCCGTCGCCCGGACCCTGCGCGGCCCGGTGTTCTTCCCGCTGCGGTTCCTGGCCGCCGCGTACACGGACTTCTTCCGGGGGCTGCCGCTCATCATCAACCTGATGATCGTGGTGCTCGGCGTCCCGGCGCTGCGGCTCCAGGGGGTGACCGTCGACCCGGTGCTCCTCGGCGGCACCGCGCTCACCCTGACGTACTCGGCGTACGTCGCCGAGGTGTTCCGGGCCGGCATCGAGTCCGTGCACCCCTCGCAGCGCGCCGCGGCCCGCTCGCTCGGGCTCGGCAACCGGCAGGCGCTGCGGTACGTGGTGCTGCCCCAGGCGGTGCGCCGCCAGGTGCCGCCCCTGCTGAACGACCTGGTGTCGCTCCAGAAGGACACCGGGCTCGTCTCGATCGGCGGTGCGGTGGACGCCGTACGGGCCGCCGACATCATCGTCGGCCGCAGCCTCAACTACACGCCGTACATCGTCGCCGGGCTGGTCTTCGTCGCCCTGACCATCCCCATGACCCGCCTGACGGACTGGGTGACGGCACGGATGGACCGCCGGCGGGCCCAGGGAGGAACCACATGAGCGAGACGCCCGTGCTCCGGATGGAGTCCGTCCGCAAGACCTTCGGCGGCTCGGTCGTGCTGCAGGACGTCGACCTGGAGGTCGCCCCGCACACGGTCACCGCGCTGATCGGCGCCTCCGGCTCCGGCAAGTCCACGCTGCTGCGGTGCGCGAACCTGCTGGAGGAGATCGACGACGGGGCGATCTGGCTGGACGGCGAGGAGATCACCGATCCGCGTGTCGACCAGGACGCGGTGCGCCGCCGGATCGGCGTGGTCTTCCAGGCGTACAACCTGTTCCCGCACATGACGGTCCTGGAGAACATCACGCTGGCTCCGCGCCGGGTGCACGGCGTGCCCCGGGCCGAGGCCGAGGCACGCGCGCGTGAGCTGCTGGAGCGGCTGGGGCTGGGCGGGAAGGCGGGCGAGTACCCGGACCGGCTGAGCGGGGGCCAGCAGCAGCGCGTGGCGATCGTCCGCGCCCTGGCCGTACGCCCCCGGCTGCTGCTGCTCGACGAGATCACCGCCGCCCTCGATCCCGAGCTGGTGGGCGAGGTGCTCACCGTCGTCCGCGGGCTGAAGGAAGAGGGCATAACCATGGTGCTGGCCACGCACGAGATGGGCTTCGCGCGTGAGGTCGCCGACCAGGTGTGCTTCCTGGAGGGCGGCGTGGTGCTGGAGCGCGGCACCGCCGAGCAGGTCTTCGGGGACCCGCGGCAGGAGCGCACGCGGCGCTTCCTGCGCCGGATCGTGGAGGCGGGGCGGTTGTAAGGGGCGGCCGTCCTGGTCGGCGGGGCTTACACACACGGGCGGGGAGCGGTGAACGGGCACCAGACACCGGCTCAGGTGTCTGCCGTGCCCGCCCCCGCCAGGGCCGCGACCCGCTCCACACCGAACACGTACCCCTGCACCCCGCAGCCCGCGATGACCCCGTCGGCGCGCAGCGAGACATAGGAGTGGTGCCGGAACGACTCGCGCTGGTGGATGTTGGAGATGTGGACCTCCAACACCGGCATGCCGTCACAGGTGTTGAGGGCATCCAGGATGGCGACGGAGGTGTGCGAGTAGGCGCCCGGGTTGATCACGATGCCGCAGTGGTTCAGCCGCGCCTCGTGGATCCAGTCGACCAGCTCGCCCTCGTGGTTGGACTGGCGGAAGTCGACCGTACCGCCGTGCGCGGCCGCTGCCTTGGCGCACAGGGCCTCGACGTCGGCGAGGGTGTCGGAGCCGTAGATCTCCGGCTGGCGCTGACCCAGCAGGTTCAGGTTGGGGCCGTTGAGGATCATGATCGGGGCGTTGGCCAGGGTGCGGGGCACGGTTCCTCCGGTCCGGTCAGGGTCGGGCGGCCCGCGAGGGACCGCTGCTCACAGCCGGTTTATCACGGTGCGCCGCCGGCGCGCCGGGCCGTAGCCTCCCGGCATGACGAGCCTGTTCTACCCTCCCAAGCCGTCCCCCGGGGACCGCATCGCCGTGATCTCGCCCTCCGGAGGCCTGCCGGAACTCTTGCCGCTCCCCTACGAGCTGGGCCTGGAGCGGCTGCGCAAGGAGTACGAGCTGGAGCCGGTCGAGTATCCGGCGACCCGCAGGATGGGGTCGACGCCCCAGGAGCGGGCCGACGACATCCACGCCGCCTTCGCCGACCCGGACATCAAGGCCGTCATCGCGTCGATCGGCGGGGACGACCAGATCACCGTGCTGCCCTGCCTGGACCGGGAGTTGATCCGGGCGAACCCGAAGCCGTTCTTCGGGATGAGCGACAACACCAACCTGCTCGCGTTCCTGCGCAACAGCGGCATCGTCGGCTTCCACGGCGGCAGCGTGATGGGCGAGCTGGGCCGCCCCGGGGCCATGCACCCGCAGACCGCCGACTCCCTGCGGGCGGCCCTGTTCACCTCGGGCCCGTACGAACTGAGGCCCGCCGATCGGTGGCGCGACATCGACCGCGACTGGGCGGACCCGGCGACCTTCGACGCGGAGCCCGAGACCCGGCCCGGGACCGGCTGGACCTGGGTGAACGCCGACCGGGTGGTCGAGGGCCGCACCTGGGGCGGCTGCCTGGAGATCGTCGGCTGGCTGCTGATGGCCGACCGGGAGATCGCCCAGGACCACTCCGAGTACGACGCCGGTGTGCTGCTCCTGGAGACCTCGGAGGACATGCCGAGCGCCACGGAGGTCTACTACACCCTGCGGAACATGGGCGAGCGCGGGCTGCTCCGGCGCTTCCCGGCCCTGCTGATGGGCCGCCCGAAGACCTGGTTCTTCGAGCGCCCCAACAGCCCCGAGGAGGCCGCTCGTTACGCGGCCGACCAGCGCGAGGCCGTCCTGCGCGCCATGCGGACCTACGCCCCCGACACCACGATCGTCTTCGACGTGGACTTCGGGCACACCGATCCGCAGCTGGTGATCCCGTACGGCGGCACCGTGCGCGTGGACGGGCCCGCCCGGCGCATCACGGTGACGTACTGAGGGCCCCCAGACCCTCCGCGCGCCCCCGTAACCCGCCGTCACCGTGGGTAGTTGACGCGGCATGCACGACGTACGCACCGTAAGGGCACCCTCCATGCCGCGTCTCGCGGCCGCCTCCCTCGCCGGCACGGCCATCGAGTTCTACGACTTCTTCGTCTACGGAACAGCGGCGGCCCTGATCCTGGGGCCGCTGTTCTTCCCGACCTTCTCGCCGGTGGCGGGGACACTGGCCGCCTTCGCCACCTTCGGCGTCGGCTTCGTGGCCCGGCCGCTGGGGTCGGTGCTGTTCGGACACATCGGGGACCGGCGCGGGCGGCGGCCGGTCCTCATGGCCTCCCTGCTGCTGACCGGTGCCGCCACGGTCGCGGTCGGCTGCGTGCCTACGTACGACACGATCGGCGTGGCCGCTCCCCTGCTGCTCCTGGTCCTGCGCTTCCTCCAAGGGCTGGGGCTCGGCGGGGAGTGGGGCGGTGCGGTGCTGCTGACCGTGGAGCACGCGCCCGCCGAGCGGCGCGGGCTGTGGTCGAGCTTCCCGCAGGTCGGGCCCGCGCTGGGGTTCCTGCTCGCCAACGGTGTGGTGCTGGGGCTGTCGGCGACGCTGTCCGAGGCGCAGTTCGCCGCGTGGGGGTGGCGGGTGCCGTTCTGGGCGGCGGGCGTGCTGGCCCTGGTGGGGCTGTGGCTGCGCTCGTCACTCGCCGAAAGCCCCAGTTTCCTCCAGATCGACGACCACGCGCGCGTGCCGCTCGCCGAGGTCGTACGCCACCACTGGCGACTCCTCCTGCTCACCGGCGGGGCCCTCGCGATCGGCTACGCGATCTTCTACGCCGTGACGACCTGGTCCCTCGCCTACGGCACGGAACGGCTGGGCGTGAGCCGCAGCGTCATGCTGACCTGCATCATGGGCGCGGTGCTCGTGAAGGGTGTGCTCACACCGCTGGTGGCCATGCTCGGGGACCGTTACGGCCGGCGGCCCCTGTGCCTGGCCGGGTGCGCGGCCGCCGCCCTGTGGATGTTCCCGATGGTCGCGCTCCTCGCCACCGGCGCGCCACTGCCGATGTTCCTGGGCTTCCTCGGGGCGATGCTCGCCTTCATCACGATGTTCGCCGTGATCGCCGCGTATCTGCCGGAGCTGTACGAACTGCGGGTGCGCTGCACCGGCGCCGCGGTCGGCTACAACCTCGGCGGGGTCCTCGGGGGCGCGCTCACGCCGATCGTGGCGACGGCCCTCGCCGAGCAGGGCGGGCGGGTGCCGTGGGGCGTGGCCGCCTATCTGACCGCGATCGCGCTGCTCAGCCTGGGTTGCTTCGCACTGCTGCCGGAGACGCGCCCGGTGCCGGTGGGGGCGGCTGCGAAGGCTGCTTCGGGGTGAGGTTGGTGGAGGGCATGGGGCGCGGTGGGTGCGGTGGCGTGCCGTGCCGTGCCGTGCCGGTGCCGCGGACGGCCCCGGTTCCCCGTAAACGCTTACGCGAGCGCTTGCGCAAGCGTTTACGGGTCGCCGGGGGCCTACGGGTTGATCGCCAGCTCCAGGTACGCCGCGAACAGCACCAGATGGACCCCGCCCTGGAGCGGCGTGGCCCGGCCCGGCACCACGGTCAGGGAGGCCACCACCACCGTCAGGGCGAGCAGCACCATGTGCGTGGCGCCGAGGCCGAGCACCAGCGGGCCGGAGAGCCAGACGGACGCGAGCGCGACGGCGGGGATGGTCAGGCCGATGCTGGCCATCGCCGACCCGAGGGCGAGGTTCAGACTGGTCTGGACGCGGTCGCGACGGGCGGAGCGCAGGGCGGCGATGGTCTCCGGGAGCAGCACCAGCAGCGCGATGATCACGCCGACGACGGCGTGGTGCAGCCCGACCGCCGCCACTCCGGACTCGATGGTGGGTGAAACGCCCTTGGCCAGACCGACCACGCCGACCAGGGCCACGCCCAGCAGCCCCAGGCTGATCAGTGCGGCACGGGCGGTGGGTGCCTCGGCGTGCTTCTCCGCGGTGATCACCTCGCCCTGCCGGGTGATCGGCAGGAAGTAGTCGCGGTGCCGCACGGTCTGCGTCGCGACGAACAGGCCGTACAGGATCAGCGAGGAGAGCGCCGCGAAGGTCAGCTGGACGGTGGAGAACTCCGGGCCCGGCTTGCTGGTGGTGAACGTCGGCAGGACCAGGCTGAGCGTGGCCAGGGTGGTGACGGTCGCGAGCGCGGCGCCGGTGCCCTCGGGGTTGAAGACGGCCGTGCCGTGCCGCAGTGAGGCGACCAGGAGACAGAGGCCGACGACGCCGTTGCAGGTGATCATCACAGCCGCGAAGACGGTGTCGCGGGCCAGCGTCGAGCTCTTGTCCCCGCCGTCGACCATCAGGGTGACGATGAGGGCGACCTCGATGATCGTCACGGCGACGGCGAGTACGAGGGAGCCGAACGGTTCGCCGACCCGGTGGGCCACCACCTCGGCGTGGTGCACGGCGGCCAGGACGGCTCCCGCGAGGACCAGGGTCACCAGCGCGACGACCACGGCCGGCAGATCGCGCCCCCAGGTGAGGACCAGGAGGACGGCGGCGAGCAGCGGCACCAGGGTCGTCCACTGTGCCGTGAGCGGCCTGCGCCGATCGATCATGCTGTGATCGTCGCAGACGGGAAGGGGCCCCGCACTCCGGTCGTGCGGGTCCCGTTCGGTAGGAGGCCGGGGCTACTTGAGCTCGCGCGCGTCCAGGAAGTCGCAGTTGGTGTAGACCCGCTCGCCGAGGCAGAGCGGCATGGCCTCCTCGTACGACTCGAACTCGATCAGCGCCAGATAGCGGCGCGGATGGTCGCGGTCCTTTCAGGAGCATGCGGTGTGTGGGGCCGTAACGCGCTCAGGAACAAGCAAGCACCGGGACCGGTGGCCGGCGAATTGCCGACCACCGGTCCCGGTGATGGTTGTTCCTTCGTCCGCCGTGGTCAGACGTCGATGCTGTCCTTCGGAGCGCTGCCGCTCTGCACCTGTGCCGCCTCGGCCTCCGCCTGCTTCTTGGAGGCCCGGAGGCTGGTGATCGTGGTGACGATCAGGACGGAGCAGATCACGCCGAGCGAGACCGGAATGCTGATCTCGGGGACGTGCACCCCGGACTCGTGCAGCGCGTGCAGCACCAGCTTCACGCCGATGAAGCCCAGGATGATCGACAGGCCGTAGCTGAGGTGGACCAGCTTCTTCAGCAGGCCGCCGATGAGGAAGTACAGCTGGCGCAGACCCATCAGGGCGAACGCGTTGGCCGTGAAGACGATGTACGGGTCCTGCGTCAGGCCGAAGATCGCGGGGATGGAGTCGAGGGCGAACAGCACGTCCGTCATGCCGATCGCCAGCATCACGACCAGCATCGGGGTCATGACCCGCTTGCCGTTCTCCTGGATCCACAGCTTGGTGCCGTGGTAGCGGTCGGCCACGCCGAAGCGGCGCTCGGCGGCCTTCAGCAGCTTGTTCTCCTCCCACTCCTCGTCGTCCTCGTCCGCGCGGGCCTCCTGGATGAGCTTCCAGGCGGTCCAGATCAGGAAGGCGCCGAAGAGGTAGAAGACCCACGAGAAGCTGGCGAGGATCGCCGCACCGGCGGCGATGAAGATCGCTCGCAGGACCAGGGCGATGAGGACACCGATCAGCAGCACCCGCTGCTGGTACTGCGACGGCACCGCGAACTTCGCCATGATCAGGACGAAGACGAAGAGGTTGTCGACGCTCAGCGACTTCTCGGTGATGAAGCCGGCGAAGAACTCACCGGCTGGCTGGCCGCCGCCGAACACCAGCAGGCCGAGCCCGAAGAGTACGGCCAGGACGATCCAGACGACTGTCCAGATCCCGGCTTCCTTGATCGATACGTCGTGTGGCTTTCGGCCGATGAAGAAGTCGACCGCGATCAGGGCGGCGAGGCCCACGATCGTCAAAACCCACAAGGTCACGGAAACATCCACTGCGCCTCCGGCAGTCGTTACGGCAAGTGTCAGCGTCGTAGCTGCCGGAGGTCTCTTCCACCCAACGATGGGCCGACGCCCCGGGAACAGGCCGTATCGACCTGGTCCGTATTGACGGGTACGCCGCAGCAGACAGGGAGTACTCCCCTCCGTGCCGCCAACAGTACCCAATCACCAAGAGAAGGTAAAGCGCTTGGCAAAAGAAAGCCCAAAACTCCTGGTCAACAGGCTTTACGAGTACTTGGTACGGGCGGCCGCGACCTGGGTGAGCACCTGCTGGAGGACCTGGCTTCCGGGCGGTACGAGCGACGGCTCGTACGTCCAGGCATGACCGACCCACGGGTCGGCAAGGTGGTCGTCGGGCACCGGGGTCAGTCGCAGCAGCGAACGCCACAGCGGGTCGAGCAAAGGCCCGTAGCCGGAGGACTCCTCGCGGTCGGCCACCATCATCAGGTGGACGCCGAAGGCGGGCCCCTCGTCGGCGAGGTAGCGCAGCTGGTTCACGGCCCGGTCGTCGAAGCCGTGCGGGAAGTCGTTGACGATCAGCAGCTGCTGTGAGGTGTCGAAGCCGGGCGGGAGGGAGTCGGCGGCGCCTCCCCGGACCGCCATCTGCACCAGGTCGACCCGCTGGGTGAGCCGGGTCAGCACGTCCGTCACCCCCGCGGCGCCGAGCGCGGGCGGGGCCGCGAGCACACCGGTCTGCACGAGGGGTGCCAGCGGCTGGGCTCCCGAGCCGGCCGGGTCGATGACATGGACGGTGAACTCGCCCGCCGGGTAGGCGGCGAGGAGCCGGGCCGCGTGCGCGACCGCCGTCTCCATGGCGAGACGTCCCAGCGCGTGCGAGTCGGTGAACAGTCCCTCGGACGACTCCGTCCGTCCGCTGTCGATCCACAGGCCGCGCTCCAGCGGCAGCCGGACCAGCATCGGGATGCGGATCCGGTCGGCCTCGGGGAGATGGAGGTCGCCCAGGCGCAGGGCCATGGGGATCTCCATCGGCACCCGGTAGCCGTGCCACACGGGACTGTCCCAGCGGGCGTACGCGGGCGGCAGGGCCGGTTCGACGACATCGGCCTCGGCCTTGAGCTGGGCGAGGTCCCGGTCGAGGGCCTCCCTGGCCTGGTCGACGAGCTGGGCGTGCCGGGCTCGGGCCGCCTCGCGGGCGGCGTCGCCCTGCCCGCCGATCCGGCTGCGCGGGTCGGACAGGACCTGCTCGAGCTCCTTGTCCATGCGGGACTCGGCGAAGTCGACGGCACTGCGGTAGGCGGCGGTGGTGCGGGCGAGGTCCTCGAACATGCCCCACACCTGGTTGTACAGCCGCTCCTCCATGGACCAGCCGGTCGCGTCGCCGGCGACAGGCTGTGCGGGCTGCCCGGGTGCGGCCGGGGGCGCGGTCGGCGGGGGCGGGGGCGGAGCGGCGTTCCGGCGGCGCGGATGGCTGTAGTCGATCGGGCCGCCCGCGGTGGGCGCGGAGGGCTGGGTGACGGCCGAGGGGTCCGATCCGGCGCCGGGATACTCCGGCGGCTGCCCCTGTCCGCCGGACGTCTGCCCGCCGTACGGGGACATCGCCGGGACCGGGCCGGGCTGGGGCGCGGTGCCGGGCTGGGGCGCGGTGCCGCCCTGGTCCGGGCCGAGGGCGGGGGCCGCCGCCTGCCGGGAGCGGTCACCGTCCGCCGTGCGCGGCGGGGGCGCCTGTACGGAGCGGGCCAGCCCCTGGGCCACGGCGTCGTTGATGCTGCGGGCGAGCTGCTGGGCCTGCGGCAGGCCCTGGTCGGTGAGGAGTTCGGCGAGGCCGCCCGCGTAGCCCTGGCCGATGGCGCGCACCTTCCAGGCGCCCTGCCGGCGGTAGAGCTCCAGGGCGACGACGGCCGACTCGGCGTCCAGGCCGGTGATGGTGTAGCTGGCGACCTCGGCGCCGTCGAGGCCGGTGACGGCGACGAAAGGGGCGGCCACGGCGCCGAAACGGACCGGGCCCGGCCCGCCGGAGGGCAGGGCGAGCAGCACGCTGACACGGTGGACGGCCTCCGGCACGGCGTCCAGGTCCACCGCGAGACGATGGTCGGCGGCGGCCTGGCGGGAGACCTCGAGACCCGGCTGGGTGGGCGCGCCCGGGTGGGCCACCCACTCCACGCCGTGGATCCTGCCGTTCTCGTCGCTGAGCGCGGCCGCGGCCACGATCGGCGTGCCGGCCGAGACCCGGATCTCGAGACGGACCTGGGAGAGCGGGTGATTCTGCCCCCGCACCAGCTCGGCCGTCATCGCCTTCGTCCCCCTGTGTCGTTGTGTGGTGTCGTGTGCCGCTCGCCGGCCCCTGCGGTCCCGGTCCCGCGCGCTCTCAGAGGAGCGGCAGGATCGACGGCATCAGGTCCTGGAAGGTGCGGCCGTTGGCCGGGTTGCCCAGGGCCGTCATCGTCCAGCCCGAGCCCGAGCGGTGCACCTTCGCCATGATCTGGGCCGTGTACTGGCCGCCGCCGGCGAGCGTGTAGCGGGCGAGCTCCTGGCCGTTGGTCTCGTCGACCAGGCGGCAGAACGCGTTCTGCACCTCCTGGAAGGTCTGGCCCGTGAAGGAGTTCACGGTGAAGACGATCTGGTCGATGTGGACCGGGATGCGCGCGAGGTCGACGAGGATCGCCTCGTCGTCGCCGCCCTGGCCGACACCGCCGACGAGGTTGTCCCCGGTGTGGCGCACCGAGCCGTCGTCGCTCACCAGGTGGCGGAAGAAGACGACGTCGACCGGCTGCTTGTCCGCGAACAGGACGGCCGAGGCGTCGAGGTCGACCTCTCGCGTACGCGAGCCGAACAGGCCGCGCCGAGGAGCCGCCTGCCAGCCGAGACCCATGCGCACCGCGGTCAGGCTGCCACCGTCGTTCTTCTGCAGACTGATGGCCTGACCCTTGGTCATGTTGACGGTCACGCGCTGATTCCCCTCTCGAACGTCCCCTGTTGCCGCGCAGTCGCGGTTGATCTGAACACTACGCAGGAGCACTGACAGCGACGTACCCCGGTCCGCACTTTGTGTCGGTCTTGCAACACTGCGCGTACGCGGTCCGCTGTCAGGCCAGGCCCGCCTCCTTCATCTGACGCAGCTCCTTCTTCATCTCGGAGACCTCGTCGCGCAGCCGGGCCGCGATCTCGAACTGGAGGTCCGCGGCGGCGGCCCGCATGCGCGTGGTGAGCTCCTCGATCTGTTCGGCGAGTTCGGCCGCGGGGCGGTCGGTCGGCACCGTCTCCTTGGCCTTGCCCTTGCCCTTGGCGGGCTTGGCCATCTCGGCCGCCTTGCCGAGGGAGGGCACGGGCGCCTTGGTGCCGCCGCCGTCCTTCTTCGCCTTGCGGTAGCCCGAGCCGAGCAGCTGCTCGGTGTCGATGTCCTCACGGGCGATCTGGGCGACGATGTCGTTGATCTTCTTGCGGAGGGGCTGGGGGTCGATGCCCTTCTCCTTGTTGTACGCGACCTGCTTCTCCCGGCGGCGGTTGGTCTCGTCGATGGCCTTCGCCATGGCCGGGGTGATCTTGTCGGCGTACATGTGGACCTGGCCGGAGACGTTGCGCGCGGCGCGGCCGATGGTCTGGATCAGGGAGGTGCCGGAGCGCAGGAAGCCCTCCTTGTCGGCGTCCAGGATCGCCACCAGGGACACCTCGGGCAGGTCGAGGCCCTCCCGCAGGAGGTTGATGCCGACGAGTACGTCGTACTCGCCGGAGCGCAGCTCACGCAGCAGTTCGACCCGGCGCAGGGTGTCGACGTCGCTGTGCAGGTAGCGCACCTGGATGCCCAGCTCCAGGAAGTAGTCGGTGAGGTCCTCGGCCATCTTCTTGGTGAGCGTGGTGACCAGGACGCGCTCGTCCTTCTCCGTGCGCTGCCGGATCTCGTGCACCAGGTCGTCGATCTGGCCCTCGGTGGGCTTGACGACCACTTCCGGGTCGACGAGGCCGGTGGGGCGGATGATCTGCTCGACGACGCCGTCGGAGCGGGAGAGCTCGTAGTTCCCCGGGGTCGCGGACAGGTAGACCGTCTGGCCGATGCGCTCCTGGAACTCCTCCCACTTCAGCGGGCGGTTGTCCAGGGCGGAGGGCAGCCGGAAGCCGTGGTCGACGAGGGTGCGCTTGCGGGAGGCGTCGCCCTCGTACATGGCGCCGATCTGCGGGACGGTGACGTGCGACTCGTCGATGACGAGGAGGAAGTCGTCCGGGAAGTAGTCCAGCAGGGTGTTGGGCGGGGAGCCGGGCAGGCGGCCGTCGAAGTGCATCGAGTAGTTCTCCACGCCGGAGCAGGAGCCGATCTGGCGGAGCATCTCGATGTCGTAGGTCGTGCGCATCCTGAGGCGCTGGGCCTCCAGAAGCTTGCCCTGCTTCTCCAGCTCGGCGAGGCGCTCGCCCAGCTCCTTCTCGATGTCGTTGATGGCCCGCTCCAGGCGCTCGGGCCCTGCGACGTAGTGGGAGGCCGGGAAGACGTACAGCTGCTGGTCGTCGCTGATGATCTCGCCGGTGAGCGGGTGCAGGGTGGACAGCGCCTCGATCTCGTCGCCGAACATCTCGATGCGGACGGCCAGCTCCTCGTAGACCGGGAAGATCTCGATGGTGTCGCCGCGGACGCGGAAGGTGCCGCGGGTGAAGGCCATGTCGTTGCGCGTGTACTGGATGTCCACGAAGCGGCGCAGCAGCTCGTCGCGGTCGTGCTCCTCGCCGACGCGCAGGGGGACCATGCGGTCCACGTACTCCTGTGGCGTACCGAGGCCGTAGATGCAGGAGACCGAGGCGACCACGACGACGTCGCGGCGGGTGAGCAGCGAGTTGGTCGCGGAGTGGCGCAGGCGCTCGACCTCCTCGTTGATCGAGGAGTCCTTCTCGATGTAGGTGTCCGACTGCGGGACGTAGGCCTCGGGCTGGTAGTAGTCGTAGTACGAGACGAAGTACTCGACCGCGTTGTTCGGGAGCAGCTCGCGGAACTCGTTCGCCAGCTGGGCGGCCAGCGTCTTGTTCGGCGCCATCACGAGCGTGGGGCGCTGGAGCTTCTCGATCATCCACGCTGTGGTGGCGGACTTGCCGGTGCCGGTAGCGCCGAGCAGGACGACGTCCTTCTCGCCTGCCTGGATGCGCCGGGCGAGCTCGGCGATGGCCGCCGGCTGGTCGCCGTTCGGCTGGTAGGGGCTGACGACCTCGAAGGGCGCCACCGTGCGTTCGATCTGGGAAACGGGCCGCATGGGTTCCACCGTACGACCCCGCACTGACAACGGGCTGGGATCAGCGGTTCTGCGGGGTGCGGGAGCCCTGGTGCTCCATGGTGCGGCGGGGCCGGAGCCGCAGGCGGTGCGCGGAGTGCTGGACGGCGGTGTGGGTGTGGGCGGGGATGCCGGGCCGCTGCTCGACGGGGGCGACGGTGGGTTTCCCCATGACCATCAGCGGGTCGAACATGACCACGACACCCGCGAGCAGCAGGAAGGCGAGCGGACCGATCAGCATGGGCGCGAGCAGGGCCGCGGGCGACTCACCCGTGGTGGGTTCGGCCGTGCCGTGGAGGTGGACGCTGAGGGCGGCCATACCGGTGTAGTGCATGCCGCTGACGGCGAGTCCCATGACGAGGCTGGCGCCCACGCTCCACAGGAGCCCTCTGACCTGGCCCGCCGCCCACAGGGCGGCGGTGGCGGCGCCCATGGCGATCACTACGGAGACGCCGACGGTGAAGGTGTTGTACTCCAGCTTCCCGTCCAGGCGCATGCCGGCCATGCCGAGGTAGTGCATCGAGGCGATGCCCAGGCCGGTGATGGTGCCGCCGGTGAACAGGGCCGTTCCCCGGGCTCCCTTGTAGCCGACGATGAAGATCCCGATGCCGACCATCACGATCGCGACGGCCAGGCTGGCGAAGGTCATCGACTTGTCGTAGTGGATCGGACTTCCGTGGATCGTGAACCCCATCATCGCGATGAAGTGCATGGTCCAGATGCCGGAGCCGATGGCGGCCGAGCCGAGGGCGAGCCAGCCGGGGCGCCAGGACTGGGCGACGAGCATGGATCTGGTGGTGCAGCGCAGGCCCAGGGCGCCGCCCAGGCAGGCCATGAGGTAGGCCACCAGGGGTGTGACCAGACCGTAGCTGAATCCGTCGACCGTGCCCTGCATGCGCGGCTGCCCTTCCCGCCCTTTGCGTCCCGGAATTCCTGATGTGCGCCCCCTCCCAGGACCGCACGAGCGGTCAGGGTTGACGCAGAGAGTATGACCCCCACCGGAATGGTCGAACGACTTTCCGGCAAAGAAACACGGCCTTGCCCCAGTTGTGCGGTACCAGTGAGCGGAGTTGGGTCACCTCCGTTCAACGTGTGGCCATCCTGTACCCCTCTCGCGTTGACCCTCTGCTGTCACGGTGGTGCTGTCCGTGACGTTGTGATCGCTCGACGCGAGGAGTACGCATGCACGCGCGCGCTGTTGCCGCCTCGACCACCGCACTCCTGGGGACCGCCGCCCTCCTCTTCCCCGTCTCCCCCGCGCGGGCGGCCGGTGCCGGCGCCTCGCCGGTGGTCATCGCGCACCGGGGGGCCTCCGCGTACGCGCCCGAGAACACGCTGGCCGCCGTGGACAAGGCGGCGGAGCTGGGCATCCGGTGGGTGGAGAACGACGTCCAGCGGACCCGGGACGGCGAGCTGGTCGTCCTCCACGACGACAACCTGCGGCGCACCACCGACGTCGAGGAGGTCTTCCCCGGCCGGGCCCCCTGGAAGGTGAAGGACTTCACCGCCGCCGAGATCGCCCGTCTCGACGCGGGCAGCTGGTTCGGCCCCGCGTACGCGGGCGCGCGCGTGCCGACGCTGGAGCAGTTCGTGCACCGCGTCGAGCACCATCACCAGAAGCTTCTCCTGGAGATCAAGAACCCGGAGCTGTACCCGGGCATCGAGCGGCAGACGCTGAAGGTCCTCAGCAACGAGGGCTGGCTCGACCGCTCGCATCTGGCGGGCCGGCTGATCGTGCAGAGCTTCAGCGCGGACAGCGTCCGGACGGTGCACGAGCTGAAGCCCGGTGTGAAGACCGGCTTCCTGGGAACGCCGCCGGTGTCGGACCTGCTGGACTACGCCGGATTCGCCGACCAGATCAACCCCTCGCACGGCTCGCTCTCACCGGCCTATGTGGCCTCGGTGCAGGCGTTCGACGGGCCGCACGGCAGGCCGATGGAGGTCTTCACCTGGACGGTCGACGACGCGGCGACGGCCCAGCGGGTCGCCGGATACGGGGTCGACGGGATCATCACCAACAAGCCGGATGTGGTGCGCAAGGCCGTGCGCGGGTGATCCGTCGTCCCGTCGGGCGGCGTTGTCAGTGGCGGGTCGTACCGTGGGCGCATGGACAGTCAGGGGCAGGTCGAGCCGCGAGTCGTGTGGGCGGTCGTGGAGAGCGCCATCGGGCCGTTGCTGCTGGCCGCCGGCCGGGACGGCCTGATCAACGTCGTGTTCCACGCCACGGACGCGGTGCGGGACCGGGCGGTCGAGCGGTTGGCGTCGCGGCTCGGCACCGAGCCCGTCGAGGCGCCCGGATCCCCGCTGCTGGCCGAGGCGATACGGCAGTTCGAGGCGTACTTCGCGGGTGAGCGACGCGATTTCGACCTGCCGCTGGACTGGTCGCTGATCTCCGGCTTCAACCGGGAGGTCCTGCGCGAACTGGCCTCCGGCGTGCCGTACGGCACGGTCGTCGGGTACGGCGATCTGGCCGGGCGGGTCGGCCAGCCGGGCGCCGCCCAGGCCGTGGGCATGGCGATGGGCGCCAATCCGCTGCCGGTGGTGGTGCCCTGTCACCGGGTCGTCGAGAGCGGCGGCGGCATCGGCGGCTTCGGGGGCGGGCTGGAGACCAAGCGGAGGCTGCTCGCCCTGGAAGGGGTGCTGCCGGAGCCGCTGTTCTGAGGCCCGGGCCTGGTCAGTCGTAGTGCCGTGCCTCGAAGACGTTGCCGTCCGGGTCGCGGAAGTAGAAGCTGCGCGTGGCCTTGCCCCGAGCTCCGAACGAGTCGTACGAGAGGTCCGACACCGGTACGGAGCGCTCCTCCAGGCGGCTGAGGAGGGCGTCGAAGTCGCCGCGGGGCAGCGACAGGCAGACATGGTTGACGGGGTGCCCCGCGCTGTCGGCGGCGCCGGGCAGCATCGTCATGCGTGCCGCGAAGGTCAGCGGCATGAGGTCGAGGATCGTCTCGTCGTTGACGCGCACGGAAGGGAACGGCACCTCGCCGGCGGCGAACTCGGCGAGCCTGAGCCCCTCCAAGCCGACGGCCTTCTGGTAGAAGTCGGCGGCGGCGAGCGGGTCGCGCACCCAGAGGACGACGTGGTCGAGGCGTGGTGTGTGGTCCGTCATGCACTCCAGGCTCGTGAGGTCTCCGACAGCCCGCAAGGGTTTGGCCCGGCGCGCCGCCCGCCAGAGATGAGGGAAGACCGGCTGACAGGAGGCAGGCGCGTGGTGCTGGTGGTGTCCGAAGAAGTGCGGGAGGCGATCGACGCGCGCCGGCCCGTGGTGGCCCTGGAGTCCACGATCATCGCCCACGGGCTGCCCCGGCCGCGCAACCTCCAGGTGGCGCTGGAGCTGGAGACGGCCGTGCGGCAGGAGGGCGCGGTGCCCGCGACCATCGCCGTCCTGGACGGGCGGCCCCATGTCGGGCTGGACAAGGAGCAGCTGGAGCGGGTCGCGAACGAGGACGGGATCCGCAAGCTGGGCCATCGCGATCTGCCGCTCGCGGTGGCTTCCGGGGCGAGCGGGGCGACCACGGTGTCGGCGACCGCGCTGCTGGCCGCGCTGGCGGGCGTACGGGTGTTCGCGACGGGTGGGCTCGGCGGGGTGCACCGGGAGTGGACGGTGACGCAGGACGAGTCGGCCGACCTGGGGCTGCTGGCGCGAACGCGGATCACGGTGGTGTGTGCCGGGGTGAAGTCGATCCTGGACGTGCCGGCGACGCTACAGCGGCTGGAGACGCTGGGTGTCGCGGTGGCCGGATACGGCACCGACCGGTTCCCGGGCTTCTACCTGTCCGACTCGGGGCATCCGGTGGACTGGACGCTGCGGACGCCGGAACAGGTGGCGGGCGTCATGCGGGCCCAGGACGCGCTCGACGGGCCGGAGTCGGCGCTGATCGTCGCCAACCCCGTCCCCCAGGAGGAGCAGCTCGATCCGGAGCTGCACGCACGCGTGCTCGCGGACGCGCTGCACGCGTGCGAGGAGGAGGGCATCACCGGCCAGGCGGTCACCCCGTTCCTGCTCGACTACCTGGTACGGCACACCGACGGCGCCTCCCTGAGCGCCAACCTGGCGGCGGTCCGCGGCAACGTACGCCTGGCGGCGCGGATCGCGGCGGCCTGGGCCCGGGGATGACCGGCGCCGGGGCCGGGCCCCGGGGCGGCGACGCGGCGCGCGGGGTGCGCTCGGCAGCGGCCGACGGGGGCTCCGCGGAAGGCCAGGCACTGCTCGTGGTCGGGGACGTCATCACCGATGTCGTCGCGCGGCACCGGGGGCCCCTCGCGGCCGGGACGGACACGGCTGCCGCCATCCGGACGGTGCCGGGCGGGGCCGGCGCCAACGTGGCGTGCTGGGCCGCGCACCGGGGTGCCGCGGAGGTGCGGCTGCTCGGTCGCGTGGGCGCGGAGGCCGCCGCCTGGCACGAGCGCGAGCTGACGGCCCAGGGCGTGCGTCCCCGGCTCGTCGTCGACCTGCGGGCGCCGACCGGCACAGTGATCTGCCTGGTGGACGGGGGCGCCTCGGCGGAGCGGACCTTCCTCACCGACAGCGGCGCGTCGTTGCGGCTCGAACCCGCCGACTGGTCGGACGCGCTGCTCGACGGGGTCGCCCGGCTTCACCTGTCGGGGTACCTCCTGTTCTCCGAGCCGAGTCGCGCCCTGGTGACGGTGGCCCTCGAAGCCGCACGCGCGCGTGGAGTGCCGGTGAGCCTCGACCCGGCGTCGGCCGGCTTCCTCGGGGAGCTCGGCGCCGAGCGGTTCCTGGCACTCGTCGAGGGCGTGGACGTACTGCTGCCCAGCCGGGACGAGGCCTGCCTGCTGACAGGGCTGACCGACACGGCCGGGGCGGCTGCCGCACTGAGCCTGCGCGTCCCCCTGGTCGTCGCCAAGCAGGGCCACGAGGGCGCGCTCGTCGCCCGCTCGGGGAGGGTGTGCGCCCGCGTGCCCGCCGCACCGGCCACGCCCCGGGACACCACGGGCGCCGGGGATGCCTTCACGGGCGCGTTCCTCGCCGCGCTGCTCGCCGGCGCGGGGCCGGTGGAGGCGGCGCGGGAGGGCTGCCGGGCGGGAGCGCGGGCCGTGGAACGGGTGGGCGGCAGACCGCCCTTGCCGGGCTGACGGCGCTGCCCGACAGACCGCCCTCGCCCCGGGCTGACGGCCCTGCCCGACAGACCGCCCTCGCCGGGCTGACGGCCCTGCCCGACAGACCGGCCCGACCAACGTATGCCCGACACGCGCCGCCGTGCCCGGTGTCCGGTGCCCAGTCCCCGGCGCCCAGTCCCCGGCGCCCTGTGCCTAGCGCCAGGTGCACGACGCCCGGTGCACGGTGCACGGCGCGCGCCGCCCGGCAACCGCCGCCCGCCGCCCGGCACCGCCACCCGCCACCCGCCACCCAGCCGGCGGCTACTGCTTGCGCCCCCACGCCGAGATCATCGGCGCCGTGGTCAGGTCGAGCGCGCCGGACGTGACGTTCACCAGGTGCCGGTCGATGTCCTGGTCCGTGGCGAGGCCCGCCGTGACCAGCTGATCACGGACCTGGCGGATCGTGACGGACTCCAGGGCCGCACAGGCGGGGGAGGCGAGGGGGAAGTAGGCGTCGGCGTGGACACGGGTCAGGCCTGCCTCGCGGAGCAGGCGCGGGAGGGTGCGGCCGCTGGGGAGCTCGGTCCCGCGGTCGGCGAGCAGTTTGCGGAAGCCCTGCCGCAGCCGGTTCGCGAGCTGCTGCTCGGGGCCGTGCTCGTCGGGGCAGAGGAGGGGCTGAAGGGTGGGGTCGGCGTCCTCGACGAGGAGACGCCCGCCGGGGCGCAGGGCCGTGACCATGGACCGCAACGCCCGCTCCCGGTCGGTCACGTGGACCAGGGCCAGACGGGCGTGCACCAGGTCGAAGCCCTCCCCCGGCGGCTCCTGCGCGCCGAGGTCGTGGACGCGCACCTCGACGGGCGGCCGGGCGGCCGGGGCGAGCCGTGCGGTGTCGGTGTCGGTCGCGACGACCCGTCCGGTCGGGCCGACCTTCTTCGCCAGCCAGGACACCACGGAGGTGCCGCCCGCACCGACCTCCCAGCACCGCCAGCCGGATCCGATGCCGAGCGCCTCGAGATGCCGGAACGTCGTGGGGTCGAAGAGAGCGGCGAAGGCGCTGAAGTGCTCTGCCGCCTCGGGCTGCCGGTTGTCGAGGAGGTACCCATCGGTTCGCGTCATGCCGAGATCATCCCATTTATCCGACTTGTCGGTAACGGTCGACGCTCCGGCACGGAGAACCACACCGCACCGGCACGCGTCGATGTCCCAGGGGGCGACGGCGGCGGCACGTCGTTCGTCCACAGCCGGGAACCAAGCGGAACGAGCCGTTTCCACAGGCTTACCCGCAGCTCACGTCGGCCTGGCAGACTGACGCGCCAAGGCGCAGGAACGGCGCGAGGAGTTCCACGCAAGGAGATCCGGATGTCCATGGCAGGGAATCTGCGGAAGGTCACGAGCCTCGGCGGGGTCGGCGGCCTGCGCAAGGTGGCTCGGCTGGCCCGGCGGCGCCCCCGCGTCGACCTGAGCCACCCGGCCCGGTCCCCGCTGGGCTCCTCGGTGGTCAACTGCGTGACGTACCGGGACGGCGTCCGCACCCCCGCGCGCGGCGATCTGGTGGACGTCGTGGAGCGGGTGCGCAAGAGCCGGGAGGGCTTCGTCTGGCTCGGGCTGCACGAGCCGAACGACCGGGAGTTCGCCGGCATCGCCGAGCTCTTCGACCTGCACCCTCTGGCCGTGGAGGACGCCGTCGAGGCCCACCAGCGCCCGAAGCTGGAGCGCTACGGCGAGACGCTCTTCGCGGTGTTCAAGACGGTCTGTTACGTCGAGCACGAGGAGCTCACGGCCACCAGCGAGGTGGTGAACACCGGCGAGATCATGGTGTTCGTCGGCGAGGACTTTGTGATCACGGTGCGGCACGGGCGGCACGGTTCACTGGGCCCCCTGCGCGAGGAGCTGGAGTCCGACCCCCAGCAGCTGGCCAAGGGCCCGTCCGCGGTGCTGCACGCCATCGCGGACCATGTGGTCGACGACTATCTGACCGTCACGGACTCGGTGCAGGAGGACATCGACCAGGTCGAGACGGACGTGTTCGCGGAGAACGGCGCGCGGGCGGACCCGGGGCGCATCTACCAGCTCAAGCGGGAACTCCTCGAACTGAAGCGGGCGGTGGTGCCGCTCAGCCGGCCGCTCGAGGATCTCGCCACCCGGCCGATCCGCGCGGTCGACCCCGAGATACAGGCGTACTTCCGCGATGTCTCGGACCACCTGCTGCGGGCGAAGGAGCAGATCGCCGCGTTCGACGAACTGCTCAACTCCATCCTCCAGGCCCACCTCGCGCAGGTCACGGTCGCGCAGAACGAGGACATGCGGAAGATCACGGCGTGGGCCGCGATCATCGCCGTGCCGACGATGGTCTGCGGGGTGTACGGCATGAACTTCGACCACATGCCGGAGCTGCACTGGAAGTACGGCTACGGCATGGTCCTCGGCGTGATATCCGTCGCGTGCCTGACGCTGTACCGGGGATTCCGGCGCAGCGGCTGGCTCTGACCAGGGCGGGTGACCCGCACCAGGGACCCGCACCAGGGACCCGCGCCAGGGGCCCGCGAGGTGACCTATCGGGTGGTGGTCCTGGCGTAGACGCTCTCGGCCCAGGAGGCGATCTGGTCGTTCGCAAGGTGCCGGACCAGATCGGCTTCGCTGATCATGCCGACCAGGCGCTTGTCCTGGATGACGGGCAGCCGGCGGATCTGGTGCTCCTGCATCTCGCGGAGCACCTCGCTGACATCGGCGTCCGCGTCGATCCAGCGGGGGGTGCCCTTGGCCATCTCGCCCGCGGTGACCTTGGCGGGGTCGTGGCCCATGGCGACGCAGCCGACGACGATGTCGCGGTCGGTGAGGATGCCGCACAGCCGCTCGTTCTCGTCGCTGATGGGCAGGGCGCCGACGTTCAGTTCGCGCATGAGCTGGGCGGCGCGGTCGAGGGTTTCGTGGGCGGGGATCCACTGGGCGCCGCGGTGCATGATGTCTCCGGCGGTGGTCATGGAGTACCTCCCGGTGCCGGACGGCCGGCGCGGTGCGGGACACACCGCGAGTCCCGGCGCCCTTCATTCTCGCCGTGCCCCGGGGCGCCCGCACACGGAGCCGCGCCCTGCCCCCGCCGCACCGAGTCGCGCCTCGTCGGACAGCCGTTCAGCCACCCCACGCGGGATGGCGCGGATCGTCGGCCCGTACCAGGACGTCGGCCGTGCCAGCCGGGTCGGTCTCCTGCTCGTAGCGCTCGAAGGCCGGCAGGGTCCAGTGCTCGGCCTCGGGCGTACGGCGGCGCAGGGCGCCGGGCGAGAGCAGGACGTGGACGCTCAGATCGAGGGGGAACCAGTGCCGCAGGAGGAAGGGCCCGTGCAGCAACAGCACGCCGCCGGGCGGGAGTTGGACGTAGGGGCTGCGGGTCGCCCGGTCGGCGGCCGGGTCCCACAGGTCGGGCAGGACGCGGCCGTCACCGCCGGCTTCGAGGGGGCCGAACACCTCGCGCCACAGGGCGCCGGTGTCGTACCAGCCGCTGTAGTAGGCCTCCACGTCCCGGTGGCCGTACTCCAGCCGTACGGAGGCGGGGCGCAGGAAGCCCTCCGTGCCCACAACGAGCGAGGAGCGGCCGCGGACGCGGAGCGCTTCCGAAACCCGCTGGGCGAGGTCGCCCGGGCGGGCGGCGGGGGCGCCGTCGAAGGCGATGCGCGGCCAGGGACTGCCGTCGGCGGGCTTCAGGTCGAGCAGGCGCTCGGCGAGCAGGTCGACGAGCCGGTCCCAGGTGATCGCTTCGAGTCGCACACGGCCCATGATGCGTCAGGCCGCGGCAGGACGTCCCGGGGGTCGCCGCCGTCCCCTCCCGGGACGCACCTAGTTCGCGCGCCGCCCCTCCCCGGACGCACCTAGTTCGCGCGCCGCCCCTCCCGGGACGACGTAGTTCGCGCGCCGCCCCTCCCGGGCGCACGTAGTGCGCGCGCTGTCGTCAGGGGGAATGAACCCCCCATGGCCCCTCGCGCGACGCCCCCGTCCCACCCCGGACTTGTCGTCTTCCAGCCCCTCAAGCGGCGGCACTGCGCCGAGTGCCGGCGAGGGTCGCTGCCGCTGCTCGTCGTCGAGGACGGCGCCCCGCGCTGCCTCGACTGCGCCGACCTCGGTCATCTGGTGTTCCTGCCGCGCGGCGACACCGCGCTGACGCGCAGGGCCCGGGAGGAGAGCACGCTGTCGGCGGTGGTCGTGCGCTTCAACCGGCGCAGGAGCCGTTACGAGCGGCAGGGCGTCCTGGTCGAGGAGGCGGCGCTCGCCCGGGCCGAGCAGCGGTGCCTCGCGGACGCCGAGGCGCGACGGCGGCGCCGGGTGCGGGACGCGCGGCGGCGGGCGGCCCAGGACGAACTGTTCGCTCAGGCGTTCGCGACGGAGATACGGCGGTTGTTCCCCGGGTGCCCGCCCGACCGGGCACGGGCCATCGCCGCGCACGCCTCGGAGCGGGGCAGCGGGCGGGTGGGCCGCAGCGCGGCGGGGCGGGCGCTGACCGAGGGGGCGGTGACGTCGGCGGTGGTGGCGTCCGTACGGCATCTGGACACGCCGTACGACCGGCTGCTGATGAGCGGCGTGCCGCGGCACGAGGCGCGGCGGCGGATCTCGGCGGCGGTGGAGACGGTGCTGAGGGGGTGGACCGAGGCGGGGCTCGGTTCCGCGGGGTGAGCTGAGCGGCGCCGGACACGGCCGTCCGGTGAACAGTGGGCGGTGGGCGTGGGCGGTGGGCGTGGGCGGTGGACGGTGGACGGTGGACGTTCGCGTATGTCCCCGCGCCGCTGGGCCATGGTCGCTGTGCTCGTACGGGATTTCAGTTGTGGTGAGGCAGGGTGCCGGGCAGGATCCCGGCTCGACGGGCGGGAGAGGCTGACATGATCGACGGACCGTACTTCGTGCTGACGGTGCTGGGTGTGCTCGGGACCGGTCTGGTGGCCGGGGTGTTCTGCGGCTTCTCGACCTTCGTCATGCGGGGCCTGGCCACGCTGCCGCCCGCGCAGGGGGTGGCCGCGATGCACGCGATCAACGTGGCCGCGGTGACACCGCCCTTCATGGCCGTGTTCCTCGGCTCGGCGGTGCTGTGCGCGGTGATCGCCGTGGTGACGTTCGTCGTGTGGCCGGACGAGGGGACGGTGGAGCTGCTGGTGGGCAGTGCGCTGTACCTGTTCGGCTCGTTCGGGCTCACCATGGTCGCGAACGTGCCGCGCAACGACGCGCTGGCCAAGCTGGAGCCGGGCACGTCGGAGGCGGCCGCGTATTGGCCGGCGTATGTGCGCGAGTGGACGATGTGGAACCACGTCCGCACGGTCGCCTCGGCCGGGGCGGCCCTGGCGTACGTCCTGGCCCTCACCTGACGCCCGCGCCACACGCCGACCGGCACCGGCGCCGACGGCAGGCCCGGCACCCAGCGGCAGGCACCCAGCGGCAGACACCGCCCGGCCCTCTGCGCGCACGCCTACGCGGACGTATCGTGGCGGGAAGAGTGCCGCCCGACGACGCACGGCCTGTCACACGCGCACGCAAGGAAGACGGCCATGGCCGATCCCAAGGGTTTCCTGACCACGCCCCGCCAGGACTGGCCGCGCAGGCCGGTCGAGGAGCGGGTGCGGGACTGGAACGAGGTCTACGTCCCCGGGGCGCTGCTGCCGATCATCGGCAAGCAGGCCGACCGCTGCATGGACTGCGGCATCCCCTTCTGCCACGACGCCTGTCCGCTGGGCAATCTGATCCCCGAGTGGAACGACCTGGTGTCCCGGGAGGACTGGCGGGCCGCCGCCGACCGGCTGCACGCGACGAACAACTTTCCCGAGTTCACGGGCCGGTTGTGCCCGGCGCCGTGCGAGGCGGGGTGCGTGCTGGCGATCAACCAGCCGGCCGTCACCATCAAGAACGTCGAGTGCGCGATCGCCGACCGGGCGTGGGAGGAGGGCTTCGCGAAGCCGGGCCCGCCGGAGCGGCTGTCCGGCAAGACGGTCGCGGTGATCGGTTCGGGGCCCACCGGGCTGGCCGCGGCCCAGCAGCTGACCCGGGCCGGGCACACGGTCGCGGTGTACGAGCGGGACGACCGGCTCGGCGGGCTGATGCGGTACGGCATCCCCGCGTTCAAGATGGAGAAGCACCATCTGGAGCGGCGGCTGGAGCAGATGGCGGCCGAGGGGACGAAGTTCCGCACGTCGACGGCGGTCGGGCGGGACATCGGGGCCGACGAGCTGCGGACCCGCTACGACGCCGTGGTGATCGCGACGGGGGCGACGGCATGGCGCGAACTCTCCGTCCCGGGCCGGGAGCTGACGGGTGTTCACCAGGCGATGGAGTACCTGCCGCTGGCCAACCGGGTGTGCGAGGGCGATCTGGAGACGTCCCCGCTGTCGGCCGCCGGGAAGCACGTCGTCATCGTCGGCGGCGGCGACACCGGGGCGGACTGCCTGGGCACGGCCGTACGGGAGGGCGCCGCGTCCGTGACCCAGGTGGACATCTACGCGCTACCGGCCGCGGAGCGCGACGAGGACACCGAGCCCTGGCCGACGTATCCGGTGCGGGTCTACCGGCTGTCCGCGGCGCACGAGGAGGCCCGTGACCTGCGGACCGCTCCGGTGGCCGACGCGGACGCCCGGCTGTTCGCGGCGTCCACGCTGCGCTTCGACGGCGACGCGGAGGGGCATGTGCGGTCGCTGCACCTGGTCGAGGTGGACGCGTGGCGCCGCCCGGTGGACGGCACCGGGCGGACGCTCCCCGCCGACCTCGTACTGCTCGCGCTCGGCTTCACCGGGCCCGACCGGCAGGACGGGCTCGTCGACCAGCTGGGGCTGGAGCTGGAGCCCCGCGGCACGATCGCGCGCGACGCCGGTTTCGCCACGAACGTGCCCGGCGTGTTCGCCGCGGGGGACGCCGCCCGGGGGCAGTCGCTCATCGTCTGGGCGATCGCCGAGGGGCGGGCGGTGGCGGCCGCCGTAGACCGCCATCTGACGGGCAGTTCCACGCTGCCCGCCCCGATCGGACCGTACGACCGGCCCATGGCGGTGTAGCCGCTCCGGTCATCAGCGCCTCCGGTCACCTCTCGTCCGTCCCCGCCGCCTTCCCCGTGGACAGCGCCACCCGGTTCCACGTGTTGATCGTGAGGATCAGGGCGAGCACCTGGGCCAGTTCCCGCTCGTCGAACTGTGCGGCGGCCTCGGCGTACACGTCGTCCGGGACACCGGCGTCGGCGACCATCGTGACCGCCTCCGTGAGGGCGAGGGCCGCCTGCTCCCGCTCGGTGAAGAAGTGGCGGGCCTCGCGCCACACGGCGACCATGTGCAGCCGGTCCTCGCTCTCGCCGGCCTTGCGGGCGTCGTTGGTGTGCATGTGGAGGCAGTACGCGCAGTGGTTGAGGTGCGAGGCGCGGATCTGGATCAGTTCGACGAGGGCCGGGTCGAGGCCCTCACGGGCGGCGGCGTCGAAGGCGATGAGGGCCCGGAAGGCCTTCGGGGCGGACTTGGCGAACTCCAGCCGGGGGGCTTTCACAGGGGTGCTGTTCGTGCTCGTGTTCGTCGTCATGTCCCTCAACCTACGGGCCCGAAAGACCCACGGTAGGGTGCATTTCCATGGCGGATTCGTGGGTCAATTCAGCGGAGCGGATCGGGGCCGACCTGCATCTGGAGCTGTCCAGTCCGGGTGGTCGGCGTGCGGCGCTGATCCGGGCCCTGCGCGAGGCCGTGCGCAGCGGGCGGCTCGCTCCGGGCACGCGGCTGCCGCCGTACCGCTCGCTCGCCGCCGACCTCGGCGTCGCCCGCAACACGGTGGCCGACGCGTACGCGGAGCTCGTGGCGGAAGGCTGGCTCACCGCCCGGCAAGGCTCGGGGACCCGGGTCGCGGAGCGGGCCGAGCCGCTGCGGCCGGCCGCCCGCGTGCCCAGGAAGGCGCCGCCACGCGCGCGTGGACCACGGCACGACCTGACGCAGGGCACCCCGGACATCTCCGCGTTCCCGCGCGCCGCCTGGCTGGCCTCCTACCGCAGGGCGCTCCAGCAGGCGCCGAACGAGGTGTTCGGGCCGGGCGACCCGGCCGGGCGGGTCGAGCTGCGGGAGGCGCTCACCGAGTACCTGGCACGCGCGCGTGGCGTGCGGACCGAGCCGGGCAGGATCGTGATCTGCTCCGGTTTCGCGCACGCGCTGCGGCTGCTGTTCGGCGGGGCCGTCCTGCGCGGGCCCCTGGCGGTGGAGGCGTACGGGCTCGGGTTCCACCGGGAGGTCCTCGCCGCCGCCGGTGTGCGGACCGTGCCGCTGCCCCTCGACGAACACGGCGCCCGGGTCGACCGGTTGGGGCGCGAGCGGGCCGTGCTGCTCACGCCGGCGCACCAGTTCCCGACCGGCGGCCCGCTGCACCCCGCGCGCCGGGCCGCCGTGATCGACTGGGCACGCGCGCGTGGCGGGCTGGTCCTGGAGGACGACTACGACGGGGAGTTCCGCTACGACCGCAGGCCGGTCGGCGCCGTCCAGGGGCTCGACCCCGAGCGTGTGATCCACCTCGGCTCGGTCAGCAAGAGCCTGTCGCCGGCGGTGCGGCTGGGCTGGATGGTGCTGCCGGAGCGGTACGTGGGCGCCGTCCTGGCCGCCAAGGGGGAACGGGAGGCGTGGGCGAGCGTCCTCGACCAGCTGAGCCTGGCGGACTTCATCACCTCGGGGTCGTACGACCGGCACGTGCGGCGGATGCGGCAGCGGTACCGGAGCCGCCGGGACCGGCTCGTCGCCGCGCTCGCCGAGCACGCGCCGCACATCGAGGCCACCGGCGTCGCGGCCGGGCTGCACGCGGTGCTGCGGCTGCCGCCCGGCACCGAGGCGTCCGCGGTCAAGGCCGCCGTCTGGCAGGGCATCGCCCTCGACGGCCTCGCCGCGTTCCGGCACCCGGAGGCGGACATGCCGGTGAGCGACGGCCTCGTCGTGGGGTACGCGACCCCGTCCGAGCATGCCTACGGGCCGGCCCTGGAGGCGCTGTGCGGTGCCCTGCCGCCGCCCTGACCGACCCGTGAAGCAACGTCGTGGAGCAACGTGGAGCTACGGCTTGCGGGCCACCGCCCCGTACCCGGGGATCACCCCGTCGTCCTGCCCGGGCACGGGCTCGCCCAGCTCGGGGTGCCAGTGGTGCGGCACCTCGACGCCGGGCTCGACGAGGTCCAGGCCATCGAAGAAGCGGGTGAACTGCTCGCGGGAGCGCAGGGCCAGGGTGACGCCGGCGGCGCGGAGCTTCTCGGTGGCCGCCTTCGACTCCTCCGGGGTGAAGTCGGCCGTCGCGTGGGTCATCCCCAGGTAGCTGCCGGAGGGCAGTTCGGCGAGCAGCCGGCCGACCAGGTCGTGCGCGCCGTCCTCGTCGGAGACGAAGTGCAGCAGCGCGATCAGGGACAGCGCGACGGGCCGGGTGAAGTCCAGGACCTTCCGCGCGCCCTCCAGGATGGCGTCCGGGTCGCGCACGTCGGCCTGGAGGTACTCGGTCACCCCCTCGTCGGTGCCGCGCAGCAGGGCCGCCGCGTGGGCCAGCACGATCGGGTCGTTGTCGCAGTAGACGACCCGGGCGTCGGGGGCGGTCTCCTGGGCGACCTGGTGGAGGTTGGGCTCGGTCGGGATGCCGGTGCCGATGTCCAGGAACTGGCGTACGCCGCTGCGGGCCAGCCAGCGCGTGGCCCGGTGCATGAACGCGCGGTTGACCCGCGCCATCACCGGCACCCTGGGGTCGAGGGCGAGCATCTGGCGGCCCATCTCCTCGTCGACCGGGTAGTTGTCCTTGCCGCCGAGGTACCAGTCGTACATCCGCGCGGGATGGGGTCTGGTCGTGTCGATCTGGACGGCCGAGGTGGGGTCCTGCCCGGTCATGAGGCACTCCGTAAGGGACAAAGGGTAGTCAATTCAGCACCATGGATAGGAAGTCGAGCCAGAGAAACCGCAACACATCAGGACAGCAGGAAGTCCGCCTCCCCCGCCTTGGCTCCTTCGATGAAGGCCGTCATCTCGTCGGTGGTGTAGATCAGCGCCGGACCGTCCGGGTCGGTGGACTGGCGGACGGCGATCCGGCCGTCGGCGAGCTTCATCGCCTCCAGGCAGTTGCCGCCGTTGCCGCCGCTCCACGGCTTGTGCCAGCCTTCGCTGCCCAAGTCACGCGCGGGCATGCCGTTGTAGACGTGTTTGCGCGGCTTGATGCGATCCATTCACAGCTCCTTGCGGAGATCCCGGAGGATCTCCTTCGTGCGATGTGCCGTAGCGGCCTGCGCCGCCATGCGGTCCATGACCTCGAGGTGGGTCGCCACCTCGACGCGCGCGTCCAGATAGACCGCGCCGGTCAGGTACTCGCTGTAGACCATGTCCGGCAGTTCGGGCATGGCGAATCGGAACAGCACGAACGGTCCGTACGTGCCCGGGTGCGGCCCATTGGCGAACGGGGCGACCTGCAACGTCACGTTGGGCAGCTTCGTGGCCTGAAGCAGCCTGTCGATCTGGGCACGCATCACCTCCGGGCCGCCGACCGGGCGCCGCAGCGCGGTCTCTTCCATCACGACCCACAGCCGGGGCGCGTCCTCGCGGGTGAGCAGGTCCTGGCGCTGCATGCGCAGGGCGACATGGCGCTCGATGTCCTCGGGCCGGGTCTGGCCGATGGCGCCCGAGCGGAGCACTCCGCGCGCGTACTCCTCGGTCTGCAACAGGCCGGGGACGAAATGCGGTTCGTAGCTGCGGATGACGCTGGCCGCGCCTTCCAGGCTCACGTACATCGAGAACCAGCCGGGCAGGATGTCGTGGAAACGCTGCCACCAGCCGGGCCTGTTCGCTTCCTCCGCCAGCTGGACGAAGGCGTCGGCCTCCTCCTCGCAGATTCCGTAGGCCTTCAGAAGCAGTTGCAGGTACGGGATTTTGAGCGCGACCTCGGCCATTTCCATACGGCGGACCGTGGCGGGGGCGACGCGGAGGATGCGGGCGGCCTCCTCGCGCTTCATCCCGGCGCGTTCCCGCAGGTCCGACAGGCGCCGACCGAGGACGACCTGCCCGACAGTCGGCGCGGACCGCGGTTCGCTCACGCTCCACCTCCACGAAGAGTTCTGACGAGCCGGCCACAAAAGAACGCTGACAGCCCTGCGGCGCCATTCGAAGACCTTTTCGAAGAGTCGATCCAAACAAACGTTTCGAACGAAGCTTCGGCGATCTCAACTGGCGCCGCGCGGGGTGCTGTTGCGAGCAGTGTGCCACGGCCTTCCAGACCGCCACACAGCACTCTGCAATTTTCAGAGTGACACTTGCCAAGTGTTCCCGGCGGGGCGATAGTGGCAAGCGTGATTCCGTCCGCGCCCTTAGGAACAGACGCCGCCGCAGGCCTTCCCGGCCTCGGTGTTGGAGCGGGTCCCCTCGGGGCCGCCGAGCGCCGGTTCCGTTTCGAGCTGGCCGCGCATCCGGGTTCCCCCGCACAGGCCAGACGGCTGACGCGGGCCCGGCTGACCGGCTGGTCGGTGTGCGAGGACACGTGCGACAGCGCGGCCCTGGTGGTGTCCGAGCTGGTCACCAACGCCCTCGTGCACACGGCGAGCACCCACATAGTGTGCGAGCTGCACGACGGCGACGACCTGGTGCGGATAGCCGTGCGCGACGAGGGCTGCGCCCCGGGCCAGCCCCACGCCGCCAGCCGGACACGGCCCGAGGAGGAGCACGGGAGGGGACTGCTTCTCGTCGACGCCCTCTGCCGTGCCTGGGGTGCTCACGAGCACGGCCCCGGGCTGCTGGTCTGGGCCGAGCTGCCGCGCACGGCGGACGCTCCGGACGACCCGGCCGGGCCCCGCAACGACCTGGGCTGGGGCACCCGCCCGAAGCCCGGTCCGTCCGACGGTTCGGGCGACGGGGAGGGAACCCGGGTGCGCCACGCGAAGAGCGCGCCGGAGGTGCCCGCCCAGGAGCGTCACCGAGAGCGGGGGCCGGCATGACGTCCGCGCACGGCGGCCGCGTGCTGAACCTGGACACCCTGGCCCGCCTCCGGCGCGGGCTGCGCGCACCGGGCCCGGCCCTGCGCCTGCCGGTGCCCGAGGGCATGACCGCCCCGCTCGGCTTCGACGCCGTCGCCGTGCCGGCCCGTCTCGGCCCGCTGGTCATGCCCCGGCTGCCCCGCGTGGGCTGCGTCTACGCCGACGGGACGACCTGGTGGTGGCTGGTGCCGTCCGACTCCGACCACGCCCTGGAGTGGCCGGCCCCCGCGCACTACGCCACCGGCGCGGTCGTCCCGGACGCCCCGGAGATCCCCGAGCTGATCCACCGCCCGGACGGCACGCTGCCGTACACCCCGCCGATCCCGCTGTACCTGGCCTTGTGCCGCGTGACGGGCACGGCCCCGTCCTGGTCGCGGCCGGTCAGCGCGTAGGGGCCGCGAACGGCCGGTCGGCGTCCGAGGACCAGGACCGGCCGGACAGCGTTCCGGGGACCGGGACCGGCCCGTCGACGCCCGAGGACCAGAACCCGCCCGTCGACGCCCGAGGACCAAGACCGGCCGGACAGCGCCCGAGGACCAGGACCAAGACCGGCCGGACAGCGCCCGAGGACCAGGACCAGCCGGACAGCACCCGAAGACCAGAACCCGCCCATCGGCGCCCGAAGACCAAGACCGGCCGGACAGCGCCCAAGGACCCGGACCAGCCGGACAGCGCGTGAGGGCCGTGCCCCGAAGGGACGGGACGCCGAAGGGCACGGACGCCGCTCCCTCGCACGACCACCCCGCGACTCCGCGCCGTTCCGTGCGGCCTTCGGCCGGGTCGTGCGCCCGCGCGCATCCGGCGCCCCGGGCTGCGCCCTGCCCGGGCGGGCACCGCACCGCAATAGTGACCGTTCATCCATGAACGGGCCACGAGCGGGAGGTCGGTCGACGGTGGCGAAGAAGCGGACCGCGCCGGAGGTGTCCGAATCGGAGCGGCTGCTCTTCGGCGGGCCGCTGCGCTACGACATGGGCTGGAACCAGCACGCCGACGCGTTCCTGGAGCTGAACTTCCGCGCCATGATCACCCGGCTGCCGTCCCTGCTGGCGTCCAGCCTCCGGCTCGCCCGGCAGGCCGACCGGGGCGCCGCGCGGATCGTGCTGGCGGCCGAGGCGGGCCGGGGCGTGGCGCAGGCGGTGAGCCTGCTCGCGGTCAACAGTGTGCTAGCGCGGTTGATGGGCGGCGGGCCGATCGAGGACCGGCTGCGCGGAGCCGTCCCGGCCCTGGTCACCGTGGCCGTCGTGATGCTGGTCGCGGCACTGCTGCGGGCCGCCAGCACGTATGCCACCGGCCGCCTGGAGCCCAAAGTGGAGAGGGTCGCGACCGAGCAGTACCTGGAGCGGGCCGCGGCCGTGGAGCTGGCCGCGATCGAGGACCACGCCTTCCACAAGCTGCTGGACACCGCGCAGTACGGCGCCGCCTCCGCGCGCCGGATGATCGCCTACGGGACGCGTGTGATCAACGCGATGATCTCGCTGGTGGCGGCGGCCGGCGTGCTGACCGTGCTGCACCCGGCCCTGCTGCCGCTGCTGGTGACCATGACCCTGCCGAGCGCCTGGAGCGCGCTGACCGTCGCCCGGCGGCGCTACGAGTCCTTCCACGCCTGGGTGCAGCACGCCCGGGCCGGGCGGCTGCTCGGCAACCTGCTGATCGAGCCCGAGGCCGCCCCGGAGATCCGGGTGCACGGCGTGGGCGCGTTCCTGCTGCGGCACTTCCGTGCGATGTCGGAGACGGCCGAGGCCGAGCAGGCCCGCCTCGCCCGGCTGGCCGCCCGCACCGGCCTGATCGCGGCGGCGTGGACGGGCCTGGCGACGGTGGCGACGTATGCGACGCTCGGCGGGCTGCTGCTGACGGGGGCGATGGCCCTGTCGGTGGCGGGTACGGCCGTGATCGCGATCCGGACCGGCTCGCAGAGCCTCGACACGCTCGTGGTGGAGGTCAACGCGCTGCACGAGGAGGCGCTCTTCGTCGGCGACCTGCACCGGCTGTACGCGGAGGCGGCGCAGCGGGCGATCCCGGAGGGCGGCCGGCCGCTGCCGGAGGACCCGCGCGAGATCCGCTTCGAGAACGTCACGTTCCGCTACCCGGGCGACAACGCCCGCCCCGCCCTCGACGACGTGACGCTCACCCTGCCGCTCGGCCGGATCGTGGCGCTGGTCGGCGAGAACGGCTCCGGCAAGACGACCCTGGTCAAGCTGCTCGCCGGGCTGTACACGCCGGAGAAGGGGCGGATCCTGTGGGACGACGTGGACGCGGCGACCGCCGACCGGCACCGGCTGGCCGAGCGGATCGCGATGGTGGCGCAGGACTTCAAGCGGTGGCCGTTCACGGCCCGGGTGAACGTCGCCCTGGGGCGCACGTCGGCGCCGGTCTGCGAGGAGCGGCTGGCCGCGTCCATCGCCGAGGCCGGGGCGGAGACGGTGGTCGCGGACCTGCCGCGCGGGCTGGACACGCTGCTCGCCCGCAACTTCAGCGGCGGGCACGAACTGTCGGGCGGCCAGTGGCAGCGCCTCGGCATCGCCCGGGCGGCCTACCGCAGGGGCCGCATCCTGATCGTGGACGAGCCCACGGCGGCCCTGGACGCCCGGGCCGAGCTGGAGGTCTTCGAGCGGATCCGCGCCCTGGCCGACAGCGGCCAGACGGTCGTGCTGATCACGCACCGGCTGGCGTCCGTACGCCATGCTGACCTGGTGCACGTCCTGGACCAGGGCCGGCTCGTGGAGTCCGGGACGCCGGACGAGCTGCTGGCCACCGGCGGGCTCTACGCCGAGCTGTACGCGCTCCAGGCGGAGCAGTTCACCAGGACGCCCCCGGCGGTCGCGCCGGTCCCGAAGGTGCCGGCGCCGAAGGCGGGCTGAGCCACGAGGTCACGCCGTGGCGTCGGCACCGTCCCCGCTGCGCACGATCACCAGGAACATGTCCGTCGCGAGGTCCATGACGACCTCGGCAGGCAGGCCCTCCAGACGCCGCGCCTGCGCGAACTCCTCCGCCGGCCAGGAGCCACGCGGCCCACCGGCGGGAAAGCTCTCGAGCACCGTTCGCCCGTTCACCCTGCACCTCCATGTAGCGCTGTACTCGTAGAGTTAAACGCCAACCATGGGGTGAACGGCTCACGAAGTGACGGTTCTGAGACGTAGTTGACACGCGTTCACCGTCAAGTGTGACCAACCTCTCAGCCGCCTGGCTTATATGTTCACTTTCCGTATCAGTCGTCGTACTCATCGTGATATCGGGTGCGCTCATTCCCCGCAGGCGCACCAAGAGCCGACGCGCGCCCCTTGGGCTCCTCCCACTCCTCCTGCCGGCCCAGCGCGGTGAGGTCCAGCAGGCTGGTGGTCGAGCCGAGGCCGTCGAGCCCGCGCTCGTACGTCGAGTAGGTGTGGAAGACCCGGTCACGGTCCCGCAGGAAGCAGCTGAGGCCGGGCCGCTCGACGAGTTCGCCGTCGCGTTCGAGCGTCACCTCGTAGTCGCGGTTGAAGTCGGTGCCGTACGAGGAGTACCAGGGTACGGTCCAGCCCATCCGCGCCTTGAACGGCAGGAGCTTCGGGTACGGAGCCCGGGACACGGCCGCGAACGACGTACTGCGGGCCTCGAGATGGGCGAGATGCCCTATTTGGTCCAGGAATCCGGAGCAGCTGCGGCAGCCGGCGTCCCACTCCGGCGCGAACATGAAGTGGTAGACGACCAGCTGGTGCCGGCCCTCGAACAGGTCGAGCAGGGTGGCCTTGCCGTCCCCGCCCTCGAACACGTACTCCTCCTCGACCTCCACCATGGGCAGTCCGCGCCGCTCTGCGCCCAGCGCGTCCCGCGCGCGGGTGACGGCCTTCTCCTTGACCAGCAGTTCCGCGCGCGCCGCGCGCCACTGCTCGCGCGAGACGATCTCCGGAAGCGACATGGGCCCTCCTGTGACAAACGGTCCGTCCGGGGTGGTGACCGGCGGGAGGGGCGGAACTCATCGCTGTCCGGAGGAATTTTCGCGATCGGTTTCCGGGGCGTCAGGTGTCGTACTCCTGGATGCGCCGGCCGTGGCTTCGGTCGACGAGCGCGGGCAGGCGCTCCTGCAGCTCCCGCACCACCGCCGGCACGTCGATCGTCAGCAGTTCCCGGTCGCGCATCAGGATCCGTCCGTCGACGATCGTGGTGCGCACGTCGGCGGAGCGGGCGCTGTGCACGAGGGTGGCGGCGAGGTCGTGGACGGGCTGTGTGTGCGGCCCGGTGAGGTCGACCAGGACGAGGTCCGCCCGGCGGCCCGGCGCGATGCTGCCCACCGTGTCCCCCAGTCCCACGGCGCGGGCGCTCTGGAGGGTGGCGTGGTGCAGGGCCTGGCGGGAGTCAGCCACCGCGGGTCGCCCTCGGCCGACTTCTGGACCAGCGAGGTGAGGGCCATCGACTCCCACACGTCGAGGGAGTTGTTGGAGGCGGCCCCGTCGGTGGCGAGTCCGACGTCGACGCCGATGGCGCGCAGGGCGCGGACGGGTGTGGTGTCGGGCCAGGCGAACTTGAGGTAGCCGCGGGGCGCGGTGGCGACGGCCGTACGACCGTCCGCCCGCTCCAGGAGGGGCAGGTCGCGGTCGACGATGCCGGTGCCGTGGGCGAGGAGGACGTCCGTGTCGAGGATGCCGGTGCGGGCCAGGACCTCGACCGGGGTGACGCCGTGGCGGGTGAGGCTGGTCTCGGTCTGATCGCGGTTCTCGGCGGCGTGGAGGTGCACGGGCAGGCCGTGCGTGCGGGCGAGCTCGGCGGTGGCGGCGAGGTCGTCGTCGACGACGGTGTAGGGGGCGTGGGGCGCGAGCGCGGTGGTGATGCGGCCGTCGGCCGAGTCCCGGTGGCGGAGCGCGAACTCCAGTGACCGCTCCCGGTCTTCGGGCCCCTGCGAGGAGAAGAAGGCCTCCCCCAGCAGCGCCCGCATGCCGCACTCCGCGACCACGCGCGCCACCGCGTCCATGGCGAAGTAGTGGTCGGCGAAGCAGGTGACGCCGCCGCGGATCATCTCGGCGCAGGCGAGCCGCGCCCCCAACTCGACGTCCTTCGCCGTGAGGTTGGACTCGACGGGCCAGACGACGCCGTTGAACCACTCCTCGGTCGGCAAGTCCTCGGCGAGGCCGCGCAGCGCGACCATCGGCGCGTGCGTGTGACAGTTGACCAGGCCGGGCAGGGCGACCTGGCCGCGGGCGTCGATCCGCTCGGCGGCGGGCAGGTCCGCGACCGCCGCCGAGGTCGTGACCGCCTCGACGAGCCCGTTCCGTACGACGATCGCGGCGTCCTCCTCGAACCCGATCCGCTCTTGATCGTCGTGCACGAGGACGGTACATGCGCTGATGATGAGGTCGGCGGGACTGTCCGCGGCAGAAGGCGTCATCACGCCAACGTACGACGACGTCGTAGGGCGGCAGGAGCCGAACCGCACATCCCGTCGCGGCTCTGTCGCGGGGCCGGCCGGGCAGGCACCCTGGCCTCACCACCCCGCCTGTCGGCTTCGGAAAGGAGCCCGGCATGCTCCTCGGCACCTGGAACCTGGAGAACCTCTACCGGCCCGGCGGCCCGTACGGCCCGGAGGACGACGCCGCGTACGGGGCGAAGCTCGCCGCGCTGGCCGCCGTGATCACCGAACTCGACCCGGCGCTGCTCGGCGTGCAGGAGGTCGGCGACCCCGAGGCCCTGAAGGACCTGGCCGGGATGCTCGACGACGACTGGCATCTCGCCCTGTCCGAGCACGCGGACAGCCGGGGCATACGGGTCGGGTTCCTGAGCCGTGCGCCCCTGACGGTCGTGGCCGACACGACGGCGTTCCCGGCGCAGCTGCGTCCCGTGCAGGTGGACGACTCGGGGCTGACGGTGGCGCGGGCGGGGCGTGGCCTGCTGGCCGTGGAGGTCGAGGACGGGCCGCTGCGGGTGGCCGTCTGCCACCTCAAGTCCAAGCTGCTGTCGTACCCGGACGGCCGCTTCCACCCGCGTGACGAGGGCGAACGGGCCCGCTACGGCGCCTACGCCCTGTACCGGCGGGCGGCGGAGGCGACGGCCCTGCGCGCCCTCGCGGACGAGCTGCTGGAGGGCGACGGGCGGGCCCGGGACGTGGCGGTACTGGGCGACCTGAACGACGAGACACAGGCGGCGACCACCCAGATCCTGCTCGGCCCGCCCGGCTCGGAGATCGGCACGCCGGGATACGACAGGCCCGACCAGGGCGACGCGACACGGCTGTGGGACGTGGCCCCGCTCATCCCGGCCGGACAGCGCTGGTCCCGCGTCAACTCCGGGCGGCCCGAGCTGATCGACCACATACTGGTCAGCCACCGTCTGGTGCACCGGGTGACGGCGGCGGGCACGGGCCTGCCCGGCGAGGGCCCGCCCCGGCTGCCGTCGGTCGGCCCCGACCCGGCGGAGCGGCGGGGCGCGCCCGGGTCGGACCACGCCCCGGTGTGGGTGCGGATCGGCGGCTGAGGACCATCGACGTCCCGGAGCGCCTGAGGTGGGCGGTGGGGATCCTCGACCCCGCCCCCGGCGACCGCGTGCTGGAGATCGGCTGCGGCCGGGGAGTCGCGATCCCGCTGATCTTCGCCCGCCTCACCACGGGCACCGTCACCGCCGTCGACCGCTCCGCCACGGCCGTGGCGGCGGCACGCCGCCGCAACAGCGAGGCGGTCGCGGCCGGGAGGGCCGCCTTCCACGTCCGGTCCCTGGAGGACGCCGACTTCGCCGCCGGCTCCTTCGACAAGGTCCTGGCGGTGAACGTGAACCTCTTCTGGACCCGCCCGGCGGACGCGGAACTGACGGCGCTGCGCCGCTGGCTGGCGCCGGGAGGGGTGCTCTGCCTGTGCTGGGAACCGCCGGACGGGACGCGGGCCGCCGAGATCGCCCGGAAGGCCGAGCGGGCGGTCGCGGGCCACGGGTTCGGGACGCGGACGGTGCGGGACGGCCGGCTGGTGGCGGTGCTGGGCCTGCTACCCGGCGAGGGGCGTCCGGGGCAGCCGTAGTCCCGCCCGCTCCACCGGTCCGGCGAGGTCGGCGAGGACGGCGGCGAGGCGTTCCCGGTGGCGGGGGCCGATCTGGCCCGTGTCGTCGAGGTGCACGGCGCAGGCGGTCGTGGTGTCGACGAGGCGTTCGAGGACGTCGGCCACCTCGTCCGCGCCCTCGGTGTGTCGGGCGAGGGCGGGCAGTTCGTGCGCGGCGAGGGAGATGGCCGTGCGGGCCTCGGCGAGGGTGCGGTAGGCCTCGCGGCGCAGGGTCCAGCGGGCGGCGCGGGGGTCGGAGGGGGTGCCGGAGGTCCCGATGCGCGGGGCGTCGGCCCTGGTGAGGACGTGGGTGTCCGCCTCGTCGAGGACGTGG
Source organism: Streptomyces lomondensis (assembly GCF_014651035.1). Classification (GTDB taxonomy): domain Bacteria; phylum Actinomycetota; class Actinomycetes; order Streptomycetales; family Streptomycetaceae; genus Streptomyces; species Streptomyces lomondensis. Next base: position 1,413,871 of record NZ_BMWC01000001.1, on the reverse strand, counting down.
GTGAGGTAGGCGTGCGCGGCCTCGTTCGCCGCCGCCAGCCGGGCGCGCACACCGCCGCCCCGCTGTCCCGGCATCGGCAGATGCCCGACGATCAGCACGATCGCGCAGGCCAGCAGCGTCTCCCCGATCCGGCCCGCGGAGGCCTGGGGCTCGCCGCCGACCATGACCAGGGCGAGGACGAGGACGGTGACGACGGCGGTCTGGGCGGCGAAGTGCCGGGTGGCGACGGGGATGAGCGCACCGCTGAGGGCGACGAGCGCGATGAGCCCTTCCGGCCGGGGCAGGACGGCGGCGAACCCGGCGAAGAGGAGCGCGCCGAGTACGGTGCCGGCGGCCCGGTTCAGCACCCGCGAGGCGAGCGGCCCCAGGTCGGGCTTGACGAGGAAGACGGCGGTGGCGGGCAGCCAGTACCAGTGCTCGTGCTGCCCGTACCACTGGGTCTGGTGCAGGGCCTGGGCGACCGCCGAGCTGGCCCCGAAGCAGAGGGCGACGCGCAGCCCGTACTCGCGTCCGGCGCTGCCCAAGGCGGCGCGCAGCCGGTCCCGGGCGGTACGGGGCCGGGTGTGCAGGTCTCCGCCCCTGCCCTGGTCGAACACCTCGGCGGCGTGCAGCAGCGCGTCGTCGAGGGCGCGCAGCGCGGGCGCCGAGCGGGAGGGCGCGGGCAGCGGCCCGGTGTGGCTGTTGCCGCGGACCGCGGCGGCGAGCCGCCGGGGGCCTTCGGAGGCCCGCTCGGAGACGGCCTCGCCGGCCCACGCGAGTGCGGTGGCGGCCTCGGCGAGGGGCAGGGCGGCGGCGTACTGCGCGTGCAGCCGCCGCTCGGCGGAGGAGGAGGCGTACCGCCGCAGCCGGGGCCCGGCCAGGGCGTCCTGCGCGTGGTCGAGGGCGGCGGTGAGCGCGGCCCGGCGGCGGGTGGCCTCGGGCCCGCCGACGGCGTCGAGGAGCTCGGCGACGGCGTCGTACACGCCGGCCACGGCCTGCCGCTCCCCGTCGAACCGGAAGTCACCGGCGAGGGAGCCGGGCGTGGGCAGCACGAGCCGGAGCGCGAGCAGCCACCCGGCCCCGGCGAGGAAGCCGAGCGCGCGCTCCCACCCCGGCTCCGGCAGGGGCATCCCGGCCCCGATCGCCGAACCGACGAGCAGCTGGGTGCCGACGGCGGACGCGACGGGTCCAATGGCGCTGATCCCCCCGGCGACCAGGCCCACCAGGGTGAGGATCACGGTCAGGACGACCGCGCCGGTCTCCTGCCCGGCGTACGTCCCGATCACCAGCCCCAGGGCACCGCCCAGCGCGGGCACCCCGATCCGCTTGACCGAGGCCCGCCGGCTCCCCGGCCGGTCGTTGATCCCGGCGAGCATGGCGGCGATGGCGGCGACGACGCCGAGCGAGGTGTGCCCGACCTGCACGGCCACCAGCAACAGCGGCCCGGCGGACAGGGCCCCCCGCGTCACCGCGCTCCAGGGCACCGGCCCCCGCTGAGCACGCAGGGCATGCGCGAGCCAGGGCGGCAGCGCGAGGGGGACACGGGTGGGCCGGGACACAGGGCTCCTGTCGTCTCGTCGGAGGCAGGGGTGGGCCTTCGGGCGACGGTGGCCGGGCGGGGTCGGTGCCCACGGTAGGCGGGGTTCCTGGAGGAAAGGTTTCCGGAACGTGACGGACCGGTCGGAAGCCGGGTTCTTTATGAACGCAATCGGGAGTGGGACGGCCCCGGCAACCGGCCCCGGCAACCTTTCGGTGCCCGGCGACCACTGACGAGTCGCAAGCGCGTGTTCTCCTGAACCACGTAAGGACTCATCCGTGGCCTCCCGTTCCCACCGGCGTCCCCTTCGCAGACGGCGTTCGGCCCTCTTCTCCGCGGTAGCCCTGGCGGCCGTCGCACTCCTCGTGTCCCTGGTGCTGGCACTGCGCCCCGGCGGTGAGCCGGACACCGTGCGAGCCGCGGCCGAGCCCGCCACGAGCCCACCGGCGAGCACCACGCCCACGGCACCGAAAGCGAAGGCCAAGGCCACACCGAAGCCGAAGCCGTCCACGGCGACCCCGGCCCCGGCACGCACCACGACCCCCGCCCCCGCTCGGCGCTCGCCCGCCGGCAGCCCGCCGTCCTCACCCCGGGCGGTGTCCGGCTCGGCCCCGCTGGCGGGGCGGATCAAGCCCCAGGTCTCCTACCAGGGGGTCGCCACGCACTACGACGCCGCGGACGGCGACGGCGCCTGCCTGTACGGCCCGAGCCCCGATCTCATGGTCGCGGCGATGAACCACACCGACTACGAGACGTCCAAGGCATGCGGGGCGTACGTCCTCGTCCGCGCCGCGAACGGCGCCTCCGTCACGGTCCGGATCACCAACGAATGCCCGCTGCCCTGCGCCCCCGGGCAACTCGACCTGAGCAAAGAGGCTTTCGCGAAGCTCGCCGGCCTCTCCGCGGGCCGGATACCGATCACCTGGAGCCTGCTGAGCCCCAGCACGTCCGACACGGTCTCGATCCGCTACAAGACCGGCTCCAGCCGCCACTGGTGCGGCATCCAGGCACTCGGCCACCGCAACCCCCTGGCCCGGCTGGAGGTCGCCACCGGCAGCGGCTGGCGGAGCCTGACCCGCACCGAATACAACTACTTCCTCTCCCCCGACGGCACCGGCTGCGGCGGCCCCCTGCGGCTCACCGACATCTACGGCGAACAACTCACCGTCGAGGGCATCGCCCTCCGCCCGGACACCGCCCAGCCGAGCCGCGTCCAGTTCGCCCGGCACTGAGCGTCCTCAAGCCCCGCCGGCTCGTCCGCCGCGGAGCAGCGCCTCCGCGTCGGCGACCGCCCGGACGAGGCGCCCTTGGGGGCGTGGCCCGCCTTCGCGTACGCCAGGGTGGCCGCGGCCATGCCGTGCCAGTGCGGCGGGGCGGTCTCACGCAGGGCGCGGGGATAGGCCGCTGGGCGCGGCAGTTCGCCCCGCAGCTGCCTCGCCGCCCTCCCCACCGTCCGGGCGGTCACCCTGGGCGGCTCCCGCGCCCAGGGCACCGAACGCCCGGACAGCGACTGGGACCTGGCGGTCTACTACCGGGGCGCCTTCGACCCGGACGACCTCCGGGCGCTCGGCTGGGAGGGCGAGGTCTCCGAGATCGGCGCGTGGGGCGGCGGCGTCTTCAACGGCGGCGCCTGGCTGACGATCGACGGGCGGCGTGTGGACGTCCACTACCGCGATCTGGACGTCGTCGCACACGAGCTGGCGGAAGCGGAGCGGGGCCGCTTCCGCGTCGAGCCCCTGATGTTCCACCTGGCGGGCATCCCGACGTACCTGCTCGTCGCCGAACTCGCGATCAACAAGGTTGGTCACGCAGGTCGCGGGCGCGATCGCCCTCGCGGCGACCCAGACCGCGCACGCGGTGCTGGCGGCGCGCGGCGAGTGGGTCACCAACGAGAAGGGACTCGTGGGCCGGGCCGGTCTGGGCGAGGTGGACGCCCTCGTCGCGAGTCTGACGGCGACGGTCCGATGGGGTGGGCACGGCGGGCTCCTCGACGGTCGGGTTCCAGGGCAGCGTAGGGGGACAGCCCGGTCGGCGTGAAACGAAATACGGGTGCGCCCGGGTTCGGGACCCCGCATGATCGGTGGTTGTTCTGTCGCCGCCCCAGACCGGAGACCCCGTGATCCAGCGCGTCACCGTCCCGAGCCTCTTCCCGCCGCCCGCCTACTCCCACGCGTCCGTCGTCGAGGCCGGCACCAGGCTCGCCTTCCTCGCCGGTTCCGTCCCCCTCGACGCCGACGGGAACCTGATCGGTGAGGGAGACCCGGTGCGGCAGGCCGAGCAGGTGATCGGCAACCTGCGGGAGCAACTGCGCGCGGTCGGCAGCGACCTGGCGCATGTCGTGTCGACCGACGTGTACGTGGTGAGCGGCGAACCCGCGGTGCTCTCCGCCGTCTGGGCCGTCGTCGAGTCGTCCGGGCTCAGCACCGGACCGCACTCCTCGACGCTGATCGGCGTGGCGTGCCTCGGATACCCGGGACAGCTGGTGGAGATTACGGCGACAGCCGTCGTTCCCGATTAGCCGTCCGGCCGCAGGAGTGTCCCCATGTTGATCGAGCACCGCGGGCGGCGCCCCGTCGTCCCCGAGTCCGCCTACGTGGCCCCGACGGCCGTCCTGTGCGGGGCCGTCGTCCTCGGTGAGCGCAGCCGGGTGCTGCACGGGGCCGTGCTCACCGCCGAGGACGGGGAGGTGCGGGTCGGTTCGGACGTCGTCGTCATGGAGAACGCGCTGGTGCGGGGGCGGGCCCGGCATCCCGCCGTGATCGGTGACGCCGTGCTCGTCGGGCCGCACGCCCATGTGAACGGGGCGACCCTGGAGGACGAGGTCTTCGTGGCCACCGGTGCCTGCGTCTTCCCGGGAGCCGTCGCGGGCACCGGCTCCGAGCTGCGGATCCACAGCGTGCTGCACGTCAACTCGGTGCTGCCGCCCGGCACCGTCCTGCCCATCGGCTGGATCGCCGCGGGCGCGCCCCGGGCCCGGCTCTTCGCCCCCGGCGAGCACGACGAACTGTGGCAGATCCAGGAGGCGCTGGACTTCCCCGGCACGGTGTACGGCATCCCGCGCGGCACCTCGATGCGGGAGGTCATGGCCCGCCAGGTGGCGTTCTACGGGGCCCATCGCGACGACCTCCCGCTCGACGGCCCGTCATGACCTACCGGTTCGGGCCTCCCCACACCCGCCGTTTCGGCAGCGGCTCGGCGTAGCTCCCCGCCCGGCTCGTCGTCAGCCCCAGCACCACCAGCGACTCCGCCAGCTTGACCGCCGCCGCAACCCCGTCGACGACCGGCAGGCCCAGCTTCTCCCCGACCACCCGCTGCAACCCGGTCATGCCGGCGCAGCCCAGCACCAGCACCTCCGCCCCGGCCGCGCAGGCCCGCTCGGCGGCGGCCAGGAACGCCGTCTCGGTGCGCTCGTCGTCGCCGAGGTCGAGCACGTTCAGGCCCGTGCCGACGACTGCGGCGCAGTTGCGCGCGACGCCCGCCGTCTCCAGGCTGTCCTCGATCTGGCCGCGGGACCGCTCCAGCGTGGTGACGACGCCGTAGCGGCGGCCCAGCAGGCAGGCCAGGTGCGCCGCCGCCTCGGTGATGTCGACGACCGGTACGTCCACCAGCTCCCGTACGCCTTCGCGCCCGTGCTCCCCGAAGCCGGCCATGACCACGGCGTCGTACGGCGGTCCGTCGTAGGTGCGCAGCGTGTCCAGGACGGCCGCGGCGGACAGGTAGCTGTCGAGCCAGCCCTCGGCGGACGCGGGCCCCCAGGCGGGGGTCAGTCCGGTCACGGTGGTGCCCGGGCCTGCGGCGGCCCGGGCACCTCGTACGATCTCCTCGGTCATCTCCTGCGTGGTGTTGCAGTTGGTGACGACGATCCGCACGTTGCTCAGACCTCCGCGGTGGCGCGCTCGGGGCGGCACAGCGCCGCGTACAGGCCGGCCGCGATGGCCGTGCCGATGAACCAGGAGTACGGCGCGACGTCGCTGAAGGTCTTCACCAGCGCGAGCACCGCCGCGACACCGGCCGCCGGCAGGAACGCCCACAGCGCCTTGGGGTTGACGCCCTTGCGGTAGTGGTAACGGGAGCCGGGCGTGGCGTCGAACAGTTCGTCGACGTTCACGCGGCCGCGCTTGACCCAGTAGTAGTCGACCATGATCACGCCGAACAGCGGGCCGAGGAAGGCGCCGAGGCCGCCGAGGAAGTAGTTCACGACCGTCGGGCTGGAGAAGAGGTTCCAGGGGGTGACCAGCAGCGCCGCGACCGTGCTGATCATGCCGCCGATCTTGAACGTGATCTTCTGCGGCCAGACGTTGGCGAGGTCGTACGCCGGCGAGACGAAGTTGGCGACGATGTTGACGCCCATGGTGGCGATGGCGAAGGTCAGCGCGCCCAGCACGAGCACCCAGGTGTTGCCGATCTCGGCGACCAGGTAGGCCGGGTCGGTGATCTCCTTGCCGAAGACCTCGAAGGCGCCCGCGGTGACGATGACCGACACGATCACGAAGGCCGTGGAGTTGACCGGCAGGCCCCAGAAGTTGCCGCGCTTGACCGTCTTGTAGTCGGGCGAGAAGCGGGAGAAGTCGCAGTAGTTGAGCATCAGGGTGCCGTAGGTGGCGAGGACCAGGCCGATCGCGCCGAACCACTGGCGCCACTGCTCGCCCACGGAGACCGGGTGCGGGGTCGAGGTCAGCGAGATCGTCCAGCCCGCCTTGGCGAGGATCCACACGGCCAGCGCGATCATCACGAGCCAGATCGCCGGGCCGCAGAAGTCCTGGAACTTGCGGACCGACTCCATGCCCCGGCTGATGATCGCGGCCTGCACCAGCCACAGCGCGATGAAGGAGACCCAGCCGAGCGCGTCCAGCCCGAGGAAGGAGTTGTGCGTCCACGACTCCAGGCTCGGCCAGGCCGCGAGCAGCATCACGTTGACGGCGACGGAGGCGAGGTAGGTCTGGATGCCGTACCACATGATGGCGATCACGGCCCTGATCAGCGCCGGGATGTTGGCGCCCCAGACGCCGAAGGCGATCCGGCTGACGACCGGGAAGGGCACGCCGTGGCGCTGCCCGATCTTCCCCATCCAGTTCATGCCGATGTAGATGATCACGAAGCCGACGAGCAGGGACGTGAAGATCTGCCAGACGTTCATGCCCAGGAAGAGCAGGCCGGCGGCGAAGGTGTAGTTGCCGAGGTTGTGGACGTCGGACATCCACATGGCGAAGAGGTCGAAGACCTTCCAGTTGCGCTTCTTCGCGGGGGCGAGGTCTTCGTTGGTGAGCCGGGGATCGGGGACGAACGCCGGGGCGCCGGTGGCTGGGGCACGGTCGGCCAGGGACACGGGGGCCTCCATGAGCAAGGGGACGACGGAGGACTGCTCTGCGGGGGGCTTTGGTATACCAAACTGCGCTCATGGTGCCCTCGTCAACCGTTCTGACCGATGTCGCTCTTGTTAACGCCGCGTAAAAGACACCTCGCGTCGGCGAAGATGGGCTCCATGACGAAGATCGAACCCCTCGGAGCGGTGCGCGAGCGCGTCACGGCCGATCTGCGCCAGGAGATCATCGCGGGCAGCCTCCGTCCCGGCGACCGCCTGGTCGAACGCGAGCTGGCGGAGCGTTTCGGGGTCTCGCGCGTGCCGGTCCGGGAGGCGATCCGGGCACTCGTCGCCGAGGGCTTCGTCCACTTCGAGACCCCCCGCCGCACGGTCGTGCGCCGTCTCACGCCGAACGACGTGAAGGAACTGTTCGAACTGCGCGAGGCCCTGGAGGTCTACGCCGCCGGACTCGCCGCGTCCCGCGCGACCCCGCAGGACCTCGCCGCGGTCCAGGAGCTCCTCGACCGCGCGGCCACCGCCACCGAGGCCGGGGACGCCGAGGCGATCACGGACATCAACAGCCGCCTGCACGACCGCATCGTGGCGATGGCCGGCAACAGCCTGCTGACGGAGGCCCTGGAACCGGTCGCCGGCCGGCTGCGCTGGATGACCCGGCGCAACGAGGAGTGGCCCCAGCTCCTGGTGGAGCACCGCGAGCTGTACGAGGCGATCGCCTCGGGCGACCCGGACCGGGCCCGCGCGCACGCGCTCACGCACGTGCGGACCAACTATCGCTCCACGGTGCGGCACCTGTTCGGCGAAGAGGTTCCCTAAGGGATGCCCCCAGGCTCGGTCAGCTGGCCGTCGGCAGTTCGGCCGCCCGCGCGGCCGTGCGCAGGACGTCGCGCAGCATCGCGGGGGTGAGCCGGCCCGTGAAGGTGTTGCGCTGGCTGACGTGGAAGCAGCCGAACAGCTCCAGGCCGTCGAGGAGGTAGCGGGCCCCGTGGGCGAAGGCGGGGCGGGGCCGGGGCACGGACCAGCCCGCCTCCGCGAACGCGGGCAGCGCGGCCTGCCAGCCGAAGCCGCCGAGCACCACGACGGCCCGCAGCGTCGGGCGCAGCAGCCGCAGTTCCTGCACGAGCCAGGGGCGGCAGGTGTCCCGCTCCTCGGGGGTGGGCTTGTTGGCGGGCGGGGCGCAGTGCACGGGCGCGGTGACGCGCACGCCGTACAGCTCCAGACCGTCGTGGGCGTGCACGGCGGTGGGCTGGGAGGCCAGGCCGACGTCGTACAGCGCCTCGTACAGCACGTCTCCCGAGCGGTCGCCGGTGAACATCCGGCCGGTGCGGTTGCCGCCGTGGGCCGCGGGGGCGAGTCCCACGATCAGCAGCCGGGCGTCCGCCGGCCCGAACCCGGGCACCGGCCGCCCCCAGTACGTCCAGTCCGCGAAGGCGGCTCGCTTGACCCGGGCCGTCTCCTCACGCCAGGAGACCAGCCGCGGGCAGGCCCGGCAGTCCGCGATGCGCCGGTCGAGGTGAGGGAGACCGCTGGAGTCCATCACTCCACCGTAGGGGCAGGCGGGGGTCGCGGGCACAGTGGGGCGACATCCCCGGGGCCGGTCCCGATCCGCCGGTATGCGGGCTCAGACGCCGCTGACCTGCGGAACTCAGACGCCGCTGGCCTGCGGAGCTCAGACGCCGCTGGCCTGCGGGGCCCGTTCCCCGCTCCGGCGGAGCCAGAGCAGGGCGCCGGCCAGCAGGACGGCACTCGTCAGCAACCAGGGCAGCGGGCCCGGCCGCAGGCCCCCTACGACCAGACCGGTGAGCGCGCCGGCCAGCTGCTGGGCGAGGGACTGGACGGACAGGGCGGTGGCGCGGCCCGCGCCGGGGACGCGGCGGTGCAGCAGTTCGTTCTCGTTCGGGGAGGCGGCGCCGAGCCCCAGGTAGACGAGCCCGAAACCGAGGACCGCGAGGGCCGTGGCCATCGGGTGGACGGAGGCCGCCGTGATGCCGAGCAGCAGCAGGCCGCCCGCCCCGGCGGCGAAACCGGCGAGCACGGCCCGCTCGCCGCTGCCCGCGACCCGGGCGGCGAGGGGCGCGAGGTGGCTGCCGACACCGGAGCAGACGAAACCCGCGCAGGACAGAGCGGCGTAGACCATCGCCCCGGAGCCGGTCGCGCCGGTCAGCGCCACGGCACGGCCAGGTATCAGCAGTTCGATGGCGGCCAGGCCGCCGCCGGCGGCAGCGGCGGTGAGCAGGATCCGGCGCACCAGCGCGTCCCGTCCACCCAGCCGCAGTCCGCCCAGGACGGTGACCGGGACGCCGCGCAGCACGGCACGCAGGGTGGCCGGTGGTCGCGGCGGCTCGCGCAGGACGGCCAGTACGTAGCAGACGAAGACGACCCTGACCGCCGCTCCCAGCAGCAGGGGAACGGACAGCGGCAGCACCGCCCCGGACGTCGCCTCACCCAGCCGGGCACCGAGATCGGGTCCCAGGCCGAGCAGCCAGGGCAGGGCACCACCGAGCAGGAGGCCGGCCGCGAGGGCGGCGGAGGTCGCGGAGCCGCCCCGGGCCAGACCGGTGCGTAACTCGGCGCCGGGGCCGGAGCACGCCTGGACGGTGTCGACGTACCAGGCCTCGGCGGTACCGCTGGCCAGGGCCCGGGCCGCGCCCATGAGCACCATGCCGGCGGTGAGCACCCAGGCGGTGGTGCCGAGGCCGACCAGGACGCAGGCGACGACGTTGAGCGCACCGGCCATGGCCAGGACCGGCTGGCGCCCGAGGACGTCGGAGAGGCCGCCCGTGGGCAGTTCCAGCGCCGCGACGGTCAGCGAGTGGGCCGCGAAGAGCCCCGCGACGGTGGTCAGGGACATGCCGCGCTCGCCGAACAGCAGGACCATCGAGGCCATGCCCAGGCCCGGCGGCAGCCAGAGGAGCGCGCAGACGGTGACGTAGCGGCGGCGCGCGGTCCGCGCCCCGGGCGGCTCGGTCACGAGGTCCGTCATGAGGCGGCCTCGGGGGTCGTGCCCTCGGGCTTGCCGTCGTGGGCCGTGCCCCCGTGCTTGACCTCGGGGGCCGTGCCCCCGGTGCTGCCGTCGGGGGCACGGCCCTCGGTGTCGCCGTCGTTCCGTTCCCGCGGGGCGAGCGGCAGACCGGCGGTGAGGAGCACGACGTGCTCGGCGCGCGGGTCGTCGGCGTCCCGGGCGGTCAGTTCCTCCAGCTTCCCGGCGACGGTGTCCCAGAGCTCGGTGAGCGACTCGGCCGTCAGCCGGGGCATGAGGTCGCTGATCCCGGACGGCTCCACCCACTCCTGACCGAGCCGCCCGGCGGCCAGGTCCGCCTCGTGCCGGGCGAGGGACGCCTCCAGATGCTCGATCTGCCGCCGCCGCGCCAGGCTGACGAAGGCCCGGCCCGCGGCGGAGGACTCCATCGACTCGTTGCTCCAGGACGTCAGGGTGTGCAGCGCCCGCCAGCGCCGCTCCCGCCCGTCACGGTGCTCGGCCTCCGCGATGAACGCGTACTTCGCCAGCACCCGCAGGTGGTAACTGGTCGACGCCGACGACTCCCCCGTCCGCGCGGCGAGCTCACTGGCGGTGGCAGGCCCGTCTTGCCGCAGCAGCCCGAGCAACCGGATGCGCAGGGGGTGGGTGAGGGCCTTCAGTGCGGCGGTGTCGCGCTCGGGGTCGAGTACGCGCCTGTGCTCGTCGCTGTCCATGCCGGGAGGGTAGGCCGCGGCCGCCATTTAGCAAAACTACTTTTGCAAAACTGCTTTGGCAGATTCGGTCGCGGTCGAAATCCCTGCCCGGCCCGGCCACTCGGAGGACTAAGGTCGGGGACATGGCTTCTCCAGGTGCGGAGCACGACAGGACGGGCGGAACCGACGACACGGCGGCCGAGGGCGCGCGCGACTCCGCGGCCGGGGCCGGGGCCGCGAAGGCCCTGGACCCCAAGGTCGCCGCGGCCATCGCCGCCGCCGAGGCCGCCGGGCCGCAGGGCGGCGAGACGGTCCGCGTGGACAGCTGGATCTGGTCCGTACGCCTCGTCAAGACCCGCTCCCTCGGCGCCACCGCCTGCCGGGGCGGACACGTGCGCGTCAACGGCGAGCGCGTGAAGCCCGCGCACGCCGTGCGCGTCGGTGACGAGGTACGCCTGCGGCACGACGGCCGGGAGCGGGTCGTCGTCGTCACCCGGCTGATCCGCAAGCGGGTCGGCGCCCCCGTGGCCGCCCAGTGCTACATCGACAACTCCCCGCCGCCCCCGCCCCGCGAGGCCGTCGCCCCCGCCGGCATCCGCGACCGCGGCGCGGGCCGCCCGACCAAGCGGGACCGCCGCGAGCTGGAACGCCTCCGCGGACTGGCCAGCCCCGGCGGCGGCCCCGGTCCCGGCAGCGGCCCCGGCCCTGGCGGCGGTCCCGGCCCCGGCGGCTTCGGCAGCGGCTCGAGCCGACCGAGGCCCTGAGAAGTCCGTCCCGACGGACCCGGCGAGGCCGCGGAACACGGCGATCAGGTCTGCCCCTTGTCTAGGCGATCAGACCGGGCCCTGGTCTGGGCAATCAGGCCGGACCGTGGTCTACGCGATCAGCCCCGCCCTGGTCTAGGCGTGCCCGGTGGAGCCGCCGGCCGCGAGCGGCAGACTGCGCAGCGACAGTGCGCTCGGCGCCGGCAGCGCCCCGTGCGCCGCCTCGGCGCGGAACGACTGGAGCAGATACGCCACCAGCCGCCGGGACGCCGCACGGTCCCCCGGCAGCGCGGTGACCAGACCGCAGTGGGACAACAGGGCAACGACCAGGTCGGAGGGGTGGAAGTCGGGCCGCAGCGCGCCCGCCGCCTGAGCCCTGCGGACCAGGGTCATGAAGTCCCGCTCGGCCCGTTCCCGTGCCCGTGCGTGTTCTCCCGTGCTGTCCGGGAAGGCCGCGGCGAACGCGGCCGGGAAGCCCCGCTCCTCCCGCTGGAGTGCGCAGACCGTCTCGACCAGCCGCTGGAAGCCCCGCCACGGATCGGGGTCGGCCAGCGCCTCGGTGAGCGCCCGGGCGCAGGTGTCCATCTGCTGCGCGAACGCGGCCCGCACCAGGGCGTCCCGGGTCGGGAAACGCCGGTACAGCGTCGCCACGCCGACCCCCGCCCGCCGGGCCACGGTCGCCATGGGCGCGTCGATGCCGTGCTCGGCGAAGACCGAGCGGGCAGCCGCGAGGATGCGCTGCCGATTGCGCCGGGCGTCCGCCCGCAAGCCGTCCTGACCCGCGATCCGAGAGGAATCCCCCACCACTGTCTCTCACCTCCGGCTCAAGTGGACGATCTCGTCCGCTTGGCAGCCTACGCTCGGCGCCCGGATCCCCCTCACGGTTACTGGTGGCGAAGGTGAGCACGATGGACGACCGCACGATGAGAGCCGTACTGTTCGACCGCTTCGGCGGCCCCGAGGTGCTGTACGTGGGCCGGGTGCCGCGCCCCGGGCCGGCACCCGGCGAGGTCCTGGTGCGCGTGCGCGCGTTCAGCGTGAACGGCGGCGAACTGGCGGCCCGTTCCGGCCGGGTACGCCTCCTCACCGGCCGGTCGTTCCCACAGCGCACCGGGCTGGACTTCACCGGCGAGGTCGCCGCACTCGGCACCAGCGCGACCGGTATCGCGGTCGGCGACCGGGTGTGGGGCATCGTGGGCCGCGTCTCCGGGTTCGGCAGCGCCGCCGAGTACGTGGCGGTACGGCCCGAGCGGCTCGGCCAGGTCCCGGACGGGCTGGACCTCGTGGCCGCCGCCGCACTGCCGGTGGCGACCACCGCCGTCACGGCCCTCCGCGACAAGGCCGCGCTGCGCCCCGGCGAACGGCTCCTCGTGCGGGGCGCGGCGGGCGGCGTCGGCAACGCCGCCGTCCAGCTCGGACGGGCGTACGGCGCCGAGGTCACGGCCCTGGCCCGCGCCGCCAACCTCGACTTCGTCCGCACGCTCGGCGCCCACCACGCCGTCGACCACCGGGCCGTGTCCCCGGCGGAACTGGGCCTGTTCGACGTCGTCCTGGACACGGTGGGCACCGGCCTGCGTGCCTTCCGCCGACTGCTGAAGCCCGGCGGACGCATGGTGGCCATCGCCTTCGACCCGACGCGGCCGGCCGCCTCGCTGGGCTACATCGCGGCCAGCGCCGTCCACGGACGCGGCCGGGTGCGCTTCTTCAGCGGCAACCCCGGCCGCGCGCACTTCGACGACCTCGCCCGCCAGGTGACGGAGGGAAAGCTGCGGCCGGCGGTGGACACGGTCTTCCCGCTGGAGGAGACGGCCGCCGCCCATCGAGCGCTGGAGGCGGGCGGGGTGCGCGGCAAGTACGTGGTCAGGGTCGACTAGGCCGTGTTTTAAGGTTCTGATTCCTGTGCGCGCCCTGCACGGTGATGAGCAAGATGTGGGGCGAGGGGATCTTTCTGATGAGCAGTGGTCGGTGCTGGAGTCGTTGCTGCCTGCGGTGGGCATAAGTCGCAGGTGGCCTGGCTGTCGGCGGCTGGTAAACGGTGTGCGGTGGCGGGTTCGGACCGGAGTTCCTTGGCGGGACCTGCCGTTCGAGTACGGACCGTGGCAGACGGTGTATGGACTGTTCCGGAGATGGCAGCGTCGGGGTGTGTGGGCCCGGCTGTTGACATTGTTGCAGGCGAGGGCTGATGCGGCCGGGCTGATCTTCTGGGAGGTCAACGTCGACTCCACCATCTGCCGGGCACACCAGCATGCTGCCGGTGCCCGCCGGCGCGGTGCTGTGCAGAAGGAACCGCCGGGCGGAGTGAGCGCCGAACCTGAAGACCATGGACTGGGCAGGTCGCGAGGCGGGTTCACCACGAAGATTCATCTGGCGTGTGAGCAGGGACAGAAGCCGTTGTCGCTGCTGATCACCGCCGGGCAGCGCGGTGACAGTCCGCAGTTCGAGCCGGTCCTGAACGCGATCGGTGTGCCCCGGCTTGGTGTCGGCCGGCCGAGAAGCCGCCCGTTGGGGGTGCGAGGCGATAAGGCGTACTCTTCACGCGCGAATCGCGCCTACCTGCGCAGACGTGGCATCAGGTGCACGATTCCTGAGCCGGTCGGTCGGGTCCGCAACCGCAGGCGCCGCGGCCGTGGCGGTGGCCGTCCGCCCGTCTTCGACCGCGAGGACTACAAGGCCCGGCATGCGGTCGAATGCGGGATCAGCCGTCTCAAGCAGCACCGGGCCGTGGCGACCCGGTTCGACAAACTTGCGGTTCGGTTCGAGGCGACGGTTCAGGTCGCGGCGATTCATCAGTGGCTGTGAACCCTCAGTCTGCCGTCGTGCGGATGCCCCAGCAGGAAAGGACGGGCCTGCGGTCATTACGGAGGAACAGCGCGTTTCCTGGCATTGGCGCGGGGCGGTGTGTATGGGGTTGCACCTTCCGTAGCGGCATGTGGTCCGGTGGACTTACGTCCCGGTCCCTTGAGGAAAGGTCCTTGCTCATGCATTCGCCGTTCATGCCACCTCGCCAGGTCAAGATCGGTGACGCGGCGGCCTTCGCCGGCACCACGCCGCGGGCGATTCGCCATTACCACGAGATCGGCCTGCTCCCCGAGCCTGAGCGGGGCGGCGATGACCGCCGCCGCTACGGGTACGAGGACATGATCCGCCTGCTGTGGATTCGCAAGATGGCCGACGCCGGGATCGCCCTGGACGACATCCGTGACGCCTTTACCACCGGCACGGCTTCCGCCGGTGCGGACAGCGGAGACGGTATCGCGGGCATCCTGGAGCGGCTGGAGGAAACCCTCGCCGAGCAGGAGGCGGAATTGCGGCGGCAGCGGACCGCCGTGCAGCGGATGCGCACCGAAGGCAGCCGGATGGGCCTGCTCTCCGACTTCGTCACCGAACGCCTCAAGAGCCTGCCTGAGGGCTCCCTGCGTCAGGCGGACCTGGACAGTCTGCTGGTCACTGAGCGGATCTTCGGCCCGCTCGGCGCGGCCATCCAGGCCACCCGCTTCGTCGTCCTGGCCACGCATCCCACTCTGCGGGAGGATTCCGACCGCATCGATGACGCCGAGGAGGCACTCGATGACAGCGTCACCGTCGATGATCCACGGGTGGCTCAAGTGGCCGTCGAGCGGCACGCCTTCGAAAGCGCCCTGCAGGCCGTCATCGAGGAGTCCGGCCTAGGGAAAGACGACGATGCCCTCTTCGACGCCTGGGACACTTTGCACCCTGCTACCGCCGATGACGGCGAGGACGAGGCCGACCTCAGCTCTGGCAGGCGGGAGGCTGACTCCATGAGCGTGCTCGAAGCCACCGGCAAGATGCCCTACGACTTCTCCCCAGCCCGCCTGCGCTGTATGGAACTGGCCGAAGAACTATCCGCCCAAGAGCCACCCGCTACCTAAAACACGGCCTAGTCACGCCCCTCGCCGCAGCAACCGCAGCAGTTCGGCGTTGTGGCCCCGCCGCGCCCAGGCCATGAGGGTGAGCGGCACGAGCAGGATGAGCGGCGTCGCCGCGTACTGCCCGTCGAAGACGGCTATCTGCACGATGAACGCGCCGATCATCAGCGCGCCCAGCGCCATCGCCGCCACCGACTGGAGCACCGGAATCAACAGGGCGACCGCTCCGGCCAGTTCGAGCGCGCCGATGACGTACATCCCCGTACTGCCCCAGCCGATCTTGTCGAACGACTCGGCAGCAGAGGCGTGCCCGATCAGCTTGGGCAGGGCGCTCGCGATCGCGTAGAAGAGGGCGAGCAGGATCTGCAGACCGCGCAGTGCGATCCGGGCACGCCGCCCGCGGGCGGTCGCGGACTCGGCGATGACGACGCCGGCCGGGGCGGACGGGGCGGCGCCGACGGGAGCGGTGGTCTCGGCCATGGAGGTCTCCTGGGGGAAGCGGTCCGTGTGGTGTCGCAGAGGTAGACCGCCCCTCGTCGCAGAACTCATCGCTGCCCGGCCGCCCGGGCCGTCGGCACCGCCCGCACCCAGGTCCGATCACGCGTCAGATGCCGGTCGACCTTCAGTCCCGCCTCCTCCAGCGCCTCCTCGAACTGCTGCGTGGTCAGCGGCCGGGCCCGGAACGTCTGCGTCCAGACGGCGTCCGGGAACTCGTACTCCACGCGGACCGAGTTGACCCCGTCGCCGACCGGCTCCGACGACACGATGCGGACGGTGAAGCCGCTGGGGTCGACCCGCTCGCGCGGCACGTTCGCGTGGTAGTCCTCGCCCTCCCGCTGGATCAGCACGCAGCCACCCTCCGCGACATGGCGCACGCAGGTGCGCAGCAGGCCCCGCCGCACCTCCGGGTCCCCCGCGTGCACGAGGAACGAGGCGAGCAGCACCACGTCGAACGTCTCGCCCAGGGCCAGGTCCTCGATGGGACCGCATATCGTCCGCGCACCGCGCACGCGCTCCAGCATGTCGGCGGACTCGTCCACCGCCGTGACCGCGAACCCGCGCTCCAGCAGCGCGTGCGTCATGCGCCCCACCCCGCTGCCCAGCTCCAGGATCCGCGCGCCCGCGGGCACCGCGGCGGCGATGATGCCCGGCTCCTCCCCCACGGGGAGCCGTGAGTAGAGCTCCACGGCGCAGCCGTCCGGGGTGATGGCCCCGGGTCCCGTCCCCTCGTACCCCTCACGCATGTTCGGCTTCATGCCCGTCCAACGGGCCGCATCCGCACGCCCGTTCCCGCCCCGGCCGCCTTCACCCGACCGAGTGAACAGACGGGCGGCGCGCCGGGACCAGGGCCACCGCGGCTACAGCGGGAACCAGCCGCGTCCCCCGTACCAGTGGCCGCCCGTCCGCAGGTGGTCGCCCACGGCCCGCTCCACGGAGGTGCGCCTCGGCAGGCTCACCACCGGCAGGTCCGGGTCGCCGAAGACGAACCGGACGGGTTCGGTGTCCGCCGGTTCCGGCTCCGCACCCGGCTCGCGGGCGATCGCGAAACGCTCCTGGAAGCGCAGGATGTTGGAGTCCGGGCCGAGATACCGCTTCAACTGGTGGTCGAGCAGCCAGGATTCACACACGGCGACCCGGTACCGCTCCTGCGGAAAGTGGCGGGCGAAGAACTCCCCTGCCAGTTCCAGGGACCGGTCGCAGGCCGTCGGCGACAGCGGCCCGCGGAAGTCCGGTATGTGCAGGTTCAGGCAGGGCTCCCCCGGTGCCACGTCCAGCCCGGCCGCCGCGATCGCCCGCCCCGTGCGCTGTCCGAGCCTGGCCCGCTCGAACTGGAGCCGGCCCAGTTGGTACAGCTCACCGCGGAAGTGGCGCGTGAGCCACCGGGGGACCTGCATCCCTCCGCTGCCGTGCTGCCGTCGGTGGTGCGCCATGTTCCGCCCGAGGTCGGCGAGGGTACGGCGGCTGACGTCGGCCGGGACACCCCGCTCGCGGTGGTACGCGCGCGTGTGCGGCAGCGCCGCGACGAACACGTACACGGCGAAGTACGGGCCCAGCGCCGCCGGGGCCTGGGCGAGCCGCTCGGCGAGCGGGACCTCGACCCCCACCTCCCCGATGTCCCGTACGAGGTCCTCGACGCACTCCTCCAGCAGCCGTACGGCCCCGGCGTCCGAGGTGAGCGTCCGCCGCAGGGCGACCAGGTCGTTGATGTCCTCGTGCGGCACCGCGAGGTCGAGCAGAATCTCGGGCAGCATGTCGGCGTCCGGCAGCATGCGCGGCTTCCCCCTGTCGGCCTTTGGTGAACCCCCGCCACGAAGAGTACGTTGCAAGCAGGAGTGGTGATCGGACGATGCGTACGGGCAGTGAACCGAGGACTGCGCGCAGTGCCCTGCGGGCGCGCTTCTGGCTGAGCCTGTGGGGGCTGGTCTGGGCGCTCTTCGGGACGGTCGCGTTCACCCTGGCCGGGCGGACCGGCTGGGCCATCGCCTGCGGCGTGCTGCTGCTGGTCGTCACGATCGACCTCGCCGTCGTCCGCAGGCACATCCGCCAGGGCCCGCACTACCAGCCGGGCCCCGGCATCCCGCCCTACCGGCCGCCGGACGACCGCCCCTGAGCCGACCGGGCCCGGCCTCACGACTCGAAGCGCGCCGCCTTCAAGAACTCCGGTTTCGGGTCCAGCGCGGCCGCCAGGCGGAAATGGCGTTTCGCCTGGTCGGGGCGGCCCTGCCGCTCATAGGTGCGGGCGAGCGCGAAGTGCGCGAACGCGTTGTCCGGCTCACGCTCCAGGACGATGGAGAACTCCAGCTCCGCCGGCCTCAGCTGCGCCGCCGCGAAGAAGGCACGCGCACGCAGCAGCCGCGCGGCGGTGTTCTCCGGGTGCGCGGCGACGACCGGGTCGAGCAACTTCACCGCGCCCCGCGGGTCCCGCGCCGCGAGCAGTTGCTCGGCGGCACGGAAGTCGATGACGTGCGTCTCCGGTGTACGTCCGGTCGATCCGCTGGTCTCGGGCACGGCAGAGTCCTTCCCTCACTGAAGGGGTTCAACGCCCCCTCGCGGGGCCGCTATTCCTGAGGAGACGGCCGGGACGCCCGGGACCTGCGCCGGAGCTCGGCCCACACGTCCCGCACGCGGCGCTCCAGCTCCTCCAACGGCACGTCGTTGTCGATGACGATGTCCGCGATCTCCCGGCGCTGCTCGCGTGTGGCCTGGGCGGCCATCCGCGCGCGGGCGTCCTCCTCGGTCATGCCGCGCCGCCGTACGAGCCGGTCGAGCTGGGTCTCGGGGCTCGCGTCGACGACGATCACGACGTCGTACAGCGGTGCCAGGCCGTTCTCCGTGAGGAGCGGGACGTCGTGGACGACGACCGCGTCCTCGGCGGCGGCCTGCTCCAGCTCGCGGGAGCGGGCGCCCACCAGGGGGTGCACGATCGAGTTGAGGGTGGCGAGTTTCGCCGCGTCGGCGAAGACGATGGAGCCGAGCCTCGGCCGGTCCAGGGTGCCGTCGGCGGTGAGGATCTCCTCGCCGAAGGCCTCCACGACCGAGGCGAGGCCCGGGGTGCCGGGTGCGACGACCTCCCGGGCGATGCGGTCCGCGTCGATCAGCACGGCCCCGCACTCGACGAGCAGCCGTGACACCTCGCTCTTGCCGGCGCCGATGCCGCCGGTCAGGCCCACCTTCAGCATGAGCCGAAGCCTAGACGCTCCGCTGGGAGGCCAGGTTTTCGGGTGCGGGCCGTGGGGGCTGGTCGCGCAGTTCCCCGCGCCCCTAGAGGGGCGTCAGTTGTCGCCTTCTCTTTCCGCCAGGAATTTTTCGAACTCCCGGCCGATTTCGTCCGCCGACGGGATGTCCACCGGCTCGGCGAGCATGTTGCCGCGGGTCTCGGCGCCCGCGACGGCGTCGTACTGGTGCTCCAGACCCTCGACGAGCGCGGTGAGGTCGTCGTCGCCCTCGCGGATCTGCCGGTCGATCTCCGTCTGGGTGCGGTGGGCGTCCGAGCGCAGGGCATGGGCGATGCCGGGCAGCACCAGTCCGGTCGCCGCCGTGATGGCCTCCAGGACCGTCAGGGCCGCGTCCGGGTACGGGGAGCGGGCGATGTAGTGCGGGACGTGGGCGGCGACGCCCAGCACGTCGTGCCCCGCCTCAAGCAGGCGGTACTCGATGAGCGACTCGGCGCTGCCGGGCACCTGCGCCTCCTCGAACGGGCTGCGGTGGCCCGGGACGAGGTCGGTGCGGTTGCCGTGCGGGGTGAGGCCGACGGGCCGGGTGTGCGGGACGCCCATGGGGATGCCGTGGAAGTTCACGGACAGGCGGACGCCGAGCCGCTCCACGATCTGCTTCACGGCCGCGGCGAAGCGCTCCCACTCCACGTCCGGCTCCGGGCCGGACAGCAGCAGGAACGGCGCTCCGGTGGCGTCCTGTACGAGGCGCACCTCGATGGCCGGGTCCTCGTAGTCGCTCCAGCGGTCGCGCTTGAACGTCAGCAGCGGGCGGCGGGCGCGGTAGTCCACGAGCCGGTCGTGGTCGAACCGGGCGACGACCTGGTGCGGCAGCGAGTCGAGCAGGCGGTCGACGATCTGGTCACCCGTCTCGCCCGCGTCGATGTATCCGTCGAAGTGGTAGAGCATGACAAGTCCGGCCGACTCCTGTGCCAGCGCCATGTCGACGACGGCCAGGCCCTTCGGCTCCCATGCGTACAAACCCTGCGGATCAAGCACAGTGACCGCTCCTCCTCGTGTCCGTACGGCACAACGCCCTTGCGGGCACGGGCATTCCCCGGAGGAGGAGAACTTCGATCTTGCCAGCCGGGCCACCACCCTCTTGAGGAGCGCGGGGAACTGCGCGACAAGCCCCCACCGGCCGGCAGCCGACCGGCAAGCACTGAGGGCCCGCACCTCGAAAGGTGCGGACCCTCAGTCAGGAACAGCTACTGCTCAGGAACAGCTACTGCTCAGTGGGCGTTCAGCTCTGCCCACCCGCCAGCTTCTCCCGCAGCGCGGCCAGCGCCTCGTCCGAGGCCAGCGCACCGGAGTTGTCCGGGCCCTCGGAGGAGTACGAACCGCCACCGGACGCGGCCGGAGCGGCGGCCTCGCCACCCTCGGCGGCAGCGGCGGCGTCGGCCTCGCGGGACTTGATGACCTGCGCCTGGTGCTGCTCGAAGCGCTGCTGCGCCTCGGCGTACTGGCGCTCCCACTCCTCGCGCTGCTTCTCGTAGCCCTCGAGCCAGTCGTTGGTCTCGGGGTCGAAGCCCTCGGGGTAGATGTAGTTGCCCTGGTCGTCGTAGGACGCGGCCATGCCGTACAGGGTCGGGTCGAACTCGACCGCGGCCGGGTCGGCACCGAAGGACTCGTTGGCCTGCTTCAGCGAGAGGCTGATGCGACGGCGCTCGAGGTCGATGTCGATGACCTTGACGAAGATCTCGTCGTTGACCTGGACGACCTGCTCCGGGATCTCCACGTGGCGCTCGGCCAGCTCGGAGATGTGGACCAGACCCTCGATGCCCTCGTCCACGCGGACGAACGCACCGAACGGAACCAGCTTCGTGACCTTGCCGGGCACGACCTGGCCGATCTGGTGGGTGCGGGCGAACTGCTGCCACGGGTCTTCCTGGGTCGCCTTCAGCGACAGGGAGACGCGCTCGCGGTCCATGTCGACGTCGAGGACCTCGACCGTGACCTCCTGGCCGACCTCGACGACCTCGGAGGGGTGGTCGATGTGCTTCCAGGACAGCTCGGAGACGTGGACCAGACCGTCGACGCCACCCAGGTCCACGAAGGCACCGAAGTTGACGATCGAGGAGACGACGCCGGAACGGACCTGACCCTTCTGGAGGGTGGTGAGGAACGTCTGGCGGACCTCGGACTGGGTCTGCTCCAGCCAGGCACGGCGGGACAGGACCACGTTGTTGCGGTTCTTGTCCAGCTCGATGATCTTGGCCTCGAGCTCCTTGCCCACGTAGGGCTGGAGGTCGCGGACGCGGCGCATCTCGACCAGGGAGGCCGGGAGGAAGCCACGGAGGCCGATGTCGAGGATGAGACCACCCTTGACGACCTCGATGACGGTACCGGTGACGATCCCGTCCTCTTCCTTGATCTTCTCGATGGTGCCCCAGGCACGCTCGTACTGGGCGCGCTTCTTCGAGAGGATCAGGCGGCCTTCCTTGTCCTCCTTCTGGAGAACAAGGGCCTCGATCTCGTCACCGACGGCGACGACCTCGTTCGGGTCGACGTCGTGCTTGATCGAGAGCTCGCGGCTCGGGATCACACCTTCGGTCTTGTAACCGATGTCGAGCAGGACCTCGTCCCGGTCGACCTTCACGATGACGCCGTCGACGATGTCGCCGTCGTTGAAGTACTTGATCGTCTCGTCGATCGCGGCGAGGAAGGCTTCCTCGTTACCGATGTCGTTGACCGCTACCTGCGGGGTGGTGGCGGTGGTCTCGGTGCTGCTCGTCATGTGGGAAAGGGCTCCGGTACGGACATTGAAGTCGTAGGTACTGCTACGCCGGGAGCCCGTTTCGCTCTGCAGAAGCCGGACAGCCAAGGAAGCGCCACACAAAAACGGTGGCGCCTCGACAACCGAGGGGACATACATACAGATGCGAGCGCAGCCTGCTACGTCTGAGGTGCGCAGGCCCGCAGCGCAACTTGTAGCATACGGGGGCAGCCGGGCAGGGTCAATGCGCGAAGCCGCCCACGCGGGGCGGAACACCGCATACCCGGCACAGGTCGTGTCGTTCGAGGCCACGCGGGCCCTTCGACGACCCCTTCGTGACCTCCGGGACCGGCTGGACGGAAGAGTACGACGAGGGAGCCGATCATCCAAGAGCCCGAAGCGTCCGAAGCCGAGGCCACCCGGCGTGCCGCCGGTGTCACGGAGAGTTCCCGCGCCAACCGTGGCTGGTGGGACCGCAACGCGGACGAGTACCAGGTCGAGCACGGCACCTTCCTCGGGGACGACCGCTTCGTGTGGGGCCCCGAGGGCCTGGACGAGGTGGAGGCCGAGTTGCTCGGCCCGCCGGAGGAGCTGAAGGGCCGGGACGTGCTGGAGATCGGCGCCGGCGCCGCCCAGTGCTCGCGCTGGCTGGCCGCCCAGGGGGCCCGCCCGGTCGCCCTGGACATCTCGCACCGGCAGTTGCAGCACGCACTGCGCATCGGCGGAACGTTCCCCCTGGTGTGCGCCGACGCCGGCGCGCTGCCCTTCGCCGACGGTTCGTTCGACCTGGCCTGCTCGGCGTACGGGGCGCTGCCCTTCGTCGCCGACCCGCGCCAGGTGCTGCGCGAGGTGCACCGGGTGCTGCGGCCCGGCGGCCGTCTCGTCTTCTCGGTGACGCATCCGATCCGCTGGGCCTTCCCGGACGAGCCGGGGCCGGAGGGGCTGTCGGTGTCGGGCTCGTACTTCGACCGCACGCCCTACGTCGAACAGGACGAGGAGGGCCGCGCGGTCTACGTCGAGCACCACCGCACGCTCGGGGACCGGGTCCGGGACGTCGTGGCGTCGGGCTTCCGGCTGGTGGACCTGGTGGAGCCGGAGTGGCCGGCCTGGAACACGTCCGAGTGGGGCGGCTGGTCGCCGCTGCGCGGGAACCTGATCCCGGGCACGGCGATCTTCGTGTGCGTACGGGACTGAGTGCGTGATCCGCTACGACGCCCTGGAGACGCTGCCCGTCCGCAGCGCCCTGCCCGGTCTGGACGACGCTCTGGAGGGCCACGGCACCGCCGTGCTGGTGGCGCCGCCCGGCACCGGCAAGACGACGCTGGTGCCGCTCGTGCTGGCGGGCCTGCTGGGCGAGGGGCCCGCGCGGCGGGTCGTCGTCGCCGAGCCGCGGCGGATCGCGGCCCGGGCGGCGGCGCGGCGGATGGCGTGGCTGCTGGGCGAGAAGCCCGGCGAGAGCGTCGGCTACACCGTGCGCGGGGAACGGGTCGTCGGGCGGCACGCGCGCGTGGAGGTCGTCACGACCGGTGTGCTGCTCCAGCGGCTCCAGCGCGACCAGGAGCTGGCCGGTGTGGACGTGGTGGTGCTCGACGAGTGCCATGAGCGGCATCTGGACGCCGACACGGTGGCGGCGTTCCTGTGGGACGTACGGGAGACGCTGCGGCCGGAGCTGCGGCTGGTGGCCGCCTCGGCGACGACGGACGCGGCGGGCTGGGCGCGCCTGCTGGGCGACGCGCCGGTGGTAGAGGCGGAGGGCGTGTCGCATCCCGTGGAGGTGGTGTGGGCGCCGCCGGCGCGGCCCGTGCGGCCGCCGCACGGCATGCGGGTCGACCCGGCTCTGCTGACGCATGTGGCGTCGGTGGTGCGGCGGGCGCTGGCCGAGCGGGACGGGGACGTGCTGTGTTTCCTGCCGGGTGTCGGGGAGATCGCCCGGGTCGCCGGGCAGCTCGGGGGGCTCGGTGACGTGGACGTGCTCCAGGTGCACGGGCGGGCGCCGGCGGCCGTGCAGGACGCGGTGCTGGAGGCCGGGGAGCGGCGGCGGGTGGTGCTGGCGACGTCCGTGGCGGAGTCGTCGTTGACGGTGCCGGGGGTGCGGGTGGTCGTGGACTCGGGGCTGGCGCGGGAGCCGCGGGTGGACCACGCGCGCGGGCTGAGCGCGCTGACGACGGTGCGGGCGTCCCAGGCGGCCGGACGGCAGCGGGCGGGGCGGGCCGGGCGTGAGGCGCCGGGAGCGGTGTACCGGTGCTGGGCGGAGGCCGAGGAAGCGCGTCTGCCGCGTTTTCCCTCACCGGAGATCAAGGTGGCCGATCTGACGGCGTTCGCGCTGCACGTGGCGTGCTGGGGGGATCCGGACGCGTCGGGGCTGGCGCTGCTGGATGCGCCGCCCTCCGGGGGTATGGCGGCGGCTCGGGGCGTGTTGGGGGCTGTGGGGGCCGTCGACTCCGTCGGGCGGGCAACCGAGCGGGGTGTTGCCCTGGCTCGGCTGGGGCTTCATCCGCGGTTGGGGCGGGCCTTGGTGGATGCCGTGCCGTTCGTGGGTGTCGAGCGGGCTGCGGAAGTGGTCGCGCTGTTGAGCGAGGAGGCTCCGCGGGAGTACGGGGATGATCTGGCCGGTGCGTTGCGTCGGGCTCGGCGTGGGGGTGACGCCTATTCCTCGCGGTGGCGTGGTGAGGTTCGGCGGCTGCGGGCCGTTGTTTCGGGTGTTTCCCACCCACCCGCCCGAAACAGCCCTTTGGAGGCCGGGGTCGAGGCGTGGGAGAACCTCTCCGAGGATCGGCAGGTCGGGCTCGTCGCCGCTCTCGCCTACCCCGAGCGCATCGCCAGGCGCGACGGTGGGTCGTACCTCATGGTGTCCGGGACCCGTGCCGAGATCGGTGACGGGAGCGCCCTGCGGGGTGCTTCCTGGATCGCCGTCGCCGTGGCCGACCGGCCCGTGGGGAAGGGGCACGCGCGTGTGCAGCTGGCGGCCGCGGTCGACGAGGAGATGGCCCGGGTCGCGGCGGGGGCGCTGCTGGAGGAGCGGGACGAGGTGGGCTGGGACGGTGGGGACGTCGTGGCGCGGCGGGTGGAGCGGCTGGGGGCCGTGGAGCTGGCGGTGCGGGCGCTGAAGGATCCCGGTCCCGGGCTTGTGCGCGGGGCGCTGCTCGACGGGCTGCGGCGGGAGGGGTTCGGGCTGCTGCGGTGGTCGGCCGAGGCCGGGGTCCTGCGGCAGCGGCTCGCGTTTCTGCGGCTGCATCTCGGCGAGCCCTGGCCCGACGTCTGCGACGAGGCGCTCCACGCGCGCGTGGAGGAGTGGCTGGAGCCGGAGCTGGGCCGGGCGCGGCGGCGGGCCGATCTGGCGCGGATCGATGCCGGGGAGGCGCTCGCGCGGCTGCTGCCGTGGGCGTCCGGTGAGGCCGGGCGGCTGGACGAGCTGGCCCCGGAGCGGATGACCGTGCCGAGCGGTTCGAGGATCCGGATCGACTACTCCCGGCCGGAACAGCCTGTGCTCGCCGTGAAGCTTCAGGAGATGTTCGGGCTCCAGGAGTCGCCCCGGGTCGCCGGGGTGCCGCTGCTCGTGCATCTGCTGTCCCCGGCCGGGCGGCCGGCCGCCGTCACCGCCGATCTCGCGTCCTTCTGGCGCGACGGCTACAAGGGCGTGCGCGCGGAGTTGCGCGGGCGGTATCCGAAGCATCCGTGGCCCGAGGACCCGGCCGCGGCCGAGCCGACCCGGTACACCAACGCGCGGCTCAGGCGCTGACGGGTGACGGTTCCTCGGTCGCGGTGGAGGCCGGGCCCGATGGGCGGCGGCTCCGGGCCTCCAGGTAGAGCGCGAGGGCCAACAGGAGGACGCCTAGGGTCAGGGAGCCCCAGGGCAGCCAGGACGTCATGAGCAGGATGAGCAGGCGCTGGGACTTCACCAGGTCGACCGTGTGCTCGATGTAGTCCTCGCGCATCTTCACGTGGCCGGCGAACGCGGTCACCTTGTCGCGGTCTCCGAGGAGGGTGCCGCCGCGCAGTTCCTCCCGGTGGAGTTCCTCGCCGTAGACGGGGGCGCCGGTGAGGGGTTCGACCCAGAACTTGCGGACCGTGGTGTACCAGCGGGTGGTGCCGGTCTCGGCGACCGACTCGGGGGTCAGGCCCGCCACGGGCAGGGTCTTCGGGATCTTCACCTTGGTCCAGGGGATGGTCTGCTCGAAGTAGTAGACCTCCAGGCCGCGGAAGTCCCGGGTGCCCTTGTAGTGGATGGGGGCCGTGACGCGGGCCTGGGCGTCGAAGTAGGCGTAGTCGCGCTTCTCCGTGAGGAAGGGCCACTTGAACTCGATGCCCTCGCGGCGCACGGGGTCGCCGTCGACCATCTCGCCGGTGGCGTGGACGGGTTCCTGGGTGTGGGCGTCGAAGATGTAGCGCTCGGGGATCTTCGAGACCATCTTGCCGTCGGGGCCGACGACGTAGGACAGGCCGTCCCAGACGACCACGTCCCGGCCCGCCGACTCCTCGATCCGCTCGGAGGCCTCCACGTTGCCCTTGAGGGTCTGCACGATCGTGACCTGGGGGACCTTCTTCGCCCGCATGGTGCCGTAGTCGAGGAGGGTGGCGTCCTTCGCCTCCAGGACCATGTCCTGGTAGTGGTTCGCGGGGATCTTGGCGAGGCGCGGGAAGGCGTACCAGCGCAGCAGCGGGGACAGTGCCGCGAAGAACACGGCGAGGGCGAGCAGGACCAGGCCGGCCTTGCGGCGCATCTCGGCCTCCCTCCCGGGCGGGCGGTCAGGGGTGTGCGGGCACCGTCGTCAGCAGTGGCTTCGGGGACGTCCCGCCCGAGGGGGAGCCGAGGGCGGTCAACGTCAGGACCACGGCGAACGCGAGGGCGAGACCGGTGGCGGCGGCGATGAGGGCACGCATACGGGGCCTCCCCACGGGTCGAGCTGATACACCGTCAGGTTTCTCGGCACCGTAGCAACGGGCGGCGGAGATGAGAACACGTCGCGCACACAACAGCGCCCCTCTGTAAGAGGGGCGCTGCGTGTCGTACTTGGGGGCTACGCGCTCGGGCTGGCCGACGGGCTCGGCGAGGACGTCTCGGCGGCCGCCACGGTCAGTTCGACGGTGAGGGTCGCCCCGCCCACGGTGTTGACGCGGAGCAGGAACGTGCCGGTGGTGTCGTCCGCGTACAGTTTCGGCAGCCGCAACAGGCCCTTCGCGTCCGTCTTCAGGCCCGTCAGGGTGCGTACGGCCTTGCCGTCGGCGTCCTTGAAGTACGGGCCCTTGTCGTTGGCGGTGGGGTCGTCCGCCGACTTGATGAGCGTGGCGGTGGCCGCGACGCCGTCGGCGACTGCGCCCTTGTACGTGGCCTTCACCTCGACCTGGTCGGCGAACTCGCCGCCCGGGGTGCAGGTCAGCGCGGCGTCACCGGTACGGGCGAGGGCGTCGGCGGCGCGCTCGGTGACGGTGGCCGTGTAGTCGAGACCGGGCAGGGTACGGCCCACGACGGTGGCGCGGACGGTGACGTCGCCCGTCTTCTCGCCCGCCAGCAGGGCGGGTGCGACGGCCACGCCGGAGCTGTTGGTGGCGACCGTGGCCACGCTCTCGCCGCCGGTGAAGGTGGTGTCCGTGTCGCCGAGGATCGTGAAGCGGATCCGGACCTTGCCGACGGCCTTGCCGGCCTGCGTCTCGGCGCGGGTGCTGATCCTCTTGGTGAACGCGTCGCCGGCCATGGCGGTGAGCTTCGCCGTTCCGGCGTCCTCCAGGTGGTGCACCGTGTCGGTGGGGGTGGGAGGCGTCGAGGGCGGTGTGCTCGGGGTGTCGGGCGGGGTGGTCGGCGGCTTCGGCGGGGTCGTGCCGCCGCCGGGCTCCTCGGACGGGGGGCTGGGCTTCGGCTTCGGGGTGGCCGGAGCCGACGTGCCCGGGGTGGCCGGGGTGCCCGGGGTGGAGGGACTGGGGCTCGCGCCGGCGCCGTCGTCGCTGCGGTCGTCGGGCAGCGTGCCGGTGCCGTCCGGGATCTCGTGCGTGCCCTTGCGGTAGTACTCCAGCCACCTCATGACGAGGTTCAGGTACTCGCGCGAGTTGTTGTAGCTGAGGATCGCGCGGTCGAGGTCGCCCTGGTCGGACAGGTCCCAGTTGTTGCGGCAGAGGTAGTGGCCGGCGGCGAGGGCGGCGTCGTAGATGTTGTTGGGGTCCTTCTTGCCGTCGCCGTTGCCGTCGCGGCCGGCCCACGCCCAGGTGGACGGGATGAACTGCATGGGGCCGACGGCCTGGTCGTAGGTGCTGTTGCCGTCGTACGCGCCGTTGTCGGTGTCCCGGATGAGGGCGAAGCCGTTGCCGTCGAGCTGCGGGCCGAGGATGGGCGAGAGGGTGGTGCCGTCGGCGTTGACGCGGCCGCCGCGGGCCTGGCCGGACTCCACCCGGCCGATGGCCGCGAGGAGTTGCCAGGGCAGGTTGCAGCCGGGCTTGGTCTCGCGCAACGCGGACTCGGCCTTCTTGTAGGCGTCGAGGACGGTCGCGGGGATGCCCGCCTCCGTGGTGCCCTGGCCGCCCGGGCCGGGGCCGGTGGACGGCGACGGGTTGGGGCTGTTGAGCGGGGGCAGGTCCGTGTAGTACGGCGAGTTGCCGGTGGCGCTGCCGTCGGAGGCGCTCGCTTCGGGCGACGGGCCGGCGTCCGCGGCGGTCTGTCTGCCGTGGTCGTTCACGCCCGGAGCCTGGGAGGCGGACAGGGCCGCGACCGCTACCGCGGCCACGGCGGTGGTCGCCGCCCCCTTGCGCAGCCTCCTGCCGAATTGCGCCGCCATAGAGTGAACCCCTCCCGTGGACGCCCGAGCGCCCGTCTCTGTCTCTCGCGCTCTGTGTGGTGCGTTCGCGTACTTCTGTTGCGTTCGCTCTGTTGTGACGATCGACCGGCCCGAGTGGTTGCCCTCCGGCAGGCCTGTCTCCGGCCCACGGCACGGTGACCCTGGCGACCCTACGACAACTTCCTTTGCTCGGGCACCCGTTCGTGCCCGTTTTTCACCAGTTGGTCATGGGTCGGAGCGCGGCGGACGCCCGGTGGGCGGCATCCCGCATACTGAGGCCTCCCGACCGCCCTGGTAACGACCGTCGCGAGGAGCCGAGTTGCCGTTCACGCTGAGCCACGCGGCGGCCGTACTGCCCGCCGTGCGCACCGACGGGAGCGGCCGGGGCCGGCTGGTGCCCGCCGTGCTCGTGGCGGGTTCCTTCGCGCCCGACATGACCTACTACGCGGCGAGTGTGCTGTCCGGGGCGATGGAGTTCGGGGACGTCACGCACTCGTTCCCGGGCGTGTTCACGGTCGATGTGCTGGTCGCCTGGGCGCTCGTGGGGCTGTGGCTGCTGGTGTGCGAGCCGCTGGTGGCGCTGCTGCCGCGGGCCCGGCAGGGGCGGGTTGCCGCCCTGGTGCGGTGCGGGGCGCCACGCGCGCGTGTGCGGCCGTCGCTGGTGGTGTGGTGGTACGTGTCCGCGGTGCTGGGCGCGTTGACGCACGTCGTGTGGGACGCGTTCACGCATCTCGACCAGTGGGGGATGCGGGTGTTTCCCGTGCTGGGGCGGGAGGTGGCGGGCTCGCCGCTGTACTGGTACCTCCAGTACGGCGGTTCGGCGGTGGCCGCGGTCGTGATCGCCGTGTTCGTGGCGCGGGCGCTGCGGCGGGTGCCCGGGCGTGAGCCGGTGGGGGTCCCTGTGCTCTCGGTGCGGGACCGCTGGTGGGCCGCTGCCGTGATCGGCGGCTTCGCGCTCGTGGGGGCGGTGCAGCGGGCGTCGCGGTGGTGGGCCTACTGGGGGTCGGCCGCGAAGCCGTGGGAGATCATTCCGACGGTGTGCTTCGGCGCGGGGGCGGGGCTCGTCCCGGCGCTGCTGCTGTACGCCGTGGGGGTCAGGGTGTGGCGTCCGGTTCCGGCCCCCGATGGTCGCGACCGCGCCGGTGAGACGGAGCCGAGCCGTCCGGCCGTTCGCTGAGGGGGTTGCCGGTCGTCGCGATGTACACGGTGATGGTGGTGTGCGCCGGGCGGGGCCGCGGGAGCAGGGTGAGGACGAGGGTCAGGTAGCCGCGGGCCAGCTCGGCCCAGGGGCGGGACGCCCTGCCGGGCGCGTCGGGGGTGCCCGGGCGTGGGGCGGTGGCGGCTGTGCGGCCGGTGAGGTCGGGCCCGGCGGTTCGGTCGGGCCCGGCGGTCCGGTCGGGGACGGCGGGCAGGTCGGTGACGGGCCGCGGGGCCTCGCGGCCGGTGGGCCCTGCTCCGGCGGACACGGCCGCCACGCCGGCCGGGCTGGTCAGCCACCATCCATGAGCCAGGCGCTGCCGGAGGTCCGCCGCCGTTCGGCGCAGGGCCGTGGAGCGGCCGGTGGGGACGCGGCCGGTGCTTGCGGCTGCCGCGAACACCGGGACCGACGCGCCCCGTATGAGCGCCACGCCTGACGCCGAGCGGCTGAGGAGCGTGCGTATACCCATGCCCGCATCCTTACGACCGCCGGTGGGTGGGGCGCTTTCTCGGGGGCCAGGCGGGTGATGGGTTTCGCGGGGGTGGGGCGGGGGCCGGGCTGGGCGAGGGCCTTCGTCAAGGGCCTCGGCGTCAAGGGCCTCGGCCAAGGGCAAGTCCCCGACTCGGGCACGAACCCAACCGGAGCGAGTACCGCCCGCGCAGGCGGGCGCTCGGGCCGGGCCGGAGGCCCGGTCGAGGTGGGCGCCCCCGCCCCGGAGCCTCCGCCACACCCGCCGGCCTTGCCGGACAACGCCGGCCGGCGCGGCCGTCACGCGCACGCGCCGGCTCACCCGACGAGCCCCCGTCCCCGACCCGCCCCCGCCGGCGCAGCGGCCTAGTGTGCCGCCGACTCCCAGTCCGGCCCCGCGCCCACCGAGACGCCCAGCGGGACGCGGAGGTGTACGGCGTTCGCCATCTCGCGGCGGACGAGTTCCTCGGCGGCGGCCCGCTCGCCGGGGGCGATCTCCAGGACGATTTCGTCGTGGACCTGGAGCAGCATGCGGGAGGCGAGCCCGGCGTCCTTGAGCGCGCTGTCCACCTTGAGCATGGCGATCTTGACGATGTCGGCCGCCGTGCCCTGGATGGGCGCGTTGAGGGCCATCCGCTCGGCCGCCTCGCGGCGCTGGCGGTTGTCGCTGTTGAGGTCGGGCAGGTAGCGGCGGCGTCCGAAGAGCGTCGCCGTGTAGCCGGTCGCCCGGGCCTCGTCGACCGCCCGGCGCAGATAGTCCCGTACTCCGCCGAACCGCTCGAAGTACGCGTCCATCAGGGCGCGGGCCTCCGCCGCCTCGATGTTCAGCTGCTGGGAGAGGCCGAAGGCGGACAGCCCGTAGGCCAGGCCGTACGACATGGCCTTGATCTTGCGGCGCATCTCGGCGTCCACCGCGGTCGGCTCGACCGCGAAGACCTGGGAGGCGGCGGTGGTGTGCAGGTCCTCGCCGGAGGTGAACGCCTCGATCAGGCCCTCGTCCTCGGAGAGGTGGGCCATCACGCGCAGCTCGATCTGGCTGTAGTCGGCCGTCATCAGGGACTCGAAGCCCTCGCCGACGACGAACCCGCGGCGGATCGCGCGGCCCTCGTCGGTGCGGACCGGGATGTTCTGGAGGTTCGGGTCGGTGGAGGACAGGCGGCCGGTGGCGGCGACGGTCTGGTTGAAGGTGGTGTGGATCCGGCCGTCCGCGGCGATCGTCTTGATCAGGCCCTCGACGGTGACGCGGAGCTTGGCCTGCTCGCGGTGGCGGAGCATGATCACCGGCAGCTCGTTGTCCGTCTGCGTGGCCAGCCAGGCCAGCGCGTCGGCGTCCGTGGTGTAGCCGGTCTTGGTCCGCTTGGTCTTGGGCAGGGCCAGCTCGCCGAAGAGGACCTCCTGGAGCTGCTTGGGCGAGCCCAGGTTGAACTCGTGCCCGGCCGCCGCGTGGGCCTCCTTCACCGCCTGCTGGACGGCGCCGGCGAACATCTGCTCCATGGCCTCCAGGTGGGGCCGGTCGGCCGCGATGCCGTGCCGCTCCATGCGGGCGAGCAGCGCGGACGTGGGCAGCTCCATGTCGCGCAGCAGGTCGGCGGCGCCGACGTCCTCCAGACGGCTCGCGAAGGCCTCGCCCAGGTCGAGGACGGCGCGGGCCTGGATCATCAGGGCCTCGGCCTCCGCGCCGTCGTCCGTGCCGAAGGCGAGCTGGCCGTCGGCCGCGGCGGCGGGGGCCAGCTCGCGGTGCAGGTACTCCATGGACAGCGCGTCCAGGTCGAAGGAGCGGCGGCCCGGCTTGACCAGGTAGGCGGCGAGCGCCGTGTCCATCGTGACGCCCTCGACGCTCCAGCCGTGCTCGGCGAAGACCCGCATGGCGCCCTTGGCGTTGTGGAAGATCTTGGGCCGGCCGGCGTCGGCGAGCCAGGCCGCGAAGGCCTTCTCGTCGGCCTCGTCCAGCTGGGAGGGGTCGAACCAGGCGGCCGCTCCGCCGGGCGCGGCGAGCGCGACCTCGGCGACCGAGCCCGTGCCGAGCGCCCAGGCGTCGACCGTGGCGACGCCGAGGGGCCCGGTGCCGTGCTCGGTGAGCCAGGGGGCCAGCTCGCCGGTGGCGAGCACCGTGCCGTCCAGCTGCACGCCGTCCGTGCTGATCGGGGTGGTCTCGGCCTCCTCCGCGCCGGGGTCGACGGCGAAGAGCCGCTCGCGCAGCGAGGGGTTCCTGATCTCAAGGGTGTCCAGGATCATCGCGACGGCCTTGCGGTCGTAGGCGGCCCGCTCCAGGTCGGCGACGCCCTTGGGCAGCTCCACCCGCCGCTCCAGCTCCGTGAGCCGGCGGTTGAGCTTGACCGCTTCCAGGTGGTCGCGGAGGTTCTGCCCGGCCTTGCCCTTGACCTCGTCGACGCGCTCGACAAGCTCGGCGAAGGAGCCGAACTGGTTGATCCACTTCGCGGCGGTCTTCTCGCCGACGCCGGGGATGCCGGGGAGGTTGTCGGACGGGTCGCCGCGCAGCGCCGCGAAGTCCGGGTACTGCGCGGGCGTCAACCCGTACTTCTCGAATACCTTCTCCGGGGTGAAACGGGTCAGTTCGGAGACGCCCTTGGTCGGGTACAGCACGGTGGTGTGCTCGCTGACCAGCTGGAACGAGTCCCGGTCGCCGGTGACGATCAGCACCTCGAAGCCCTCGGCCTCGGCCTGCGTGGCGAGCGTGGCGATGACGTCGTCCGCCTCGAAGCCGTCGATCGCGAAGCGGGCGGCGCCCATCGCGTCGAGCAGCTCGCAGATCAGCTCGACCTGGCCCTTGAACTCGTCCGGGGTCTTGGAGCGGTTCGCCTTGTACTCCGTGAACTCCTGGGAGCGCCAGGTCTTGCGGGAGACGTCGAAGGCGACCGCGAAGTGCGTGGGCGCCTCGTCGCGCAGCGTGTTGGCCAGCATCGACGCGAAGCCGTAGATCGCGTTCGTCGGCTGGCCCGTCGCGGTGGTGAAGTTCTCCGCGGGCAGCGCGAAGAACGCGCGGTAGGCCAGCGAGTGCCCGTCCATGAGCATCAGTCGCGGACGGCTGCCGCCGGAGGTCTTGTCGGTCGTCTTCGATGCTGTCTCTGCCACGCCCCCGATCCTGCCACGCCCCACTGACACTCGGCCCCGGCCCCGAGGGTGCCGGGGCCGGACCCACCCGCGCCGGGGCACGGCACGCCCGCCCGTCCCGGCATTTCCCGAACCCGCCCTCACCCGATGTCACCGCAGCGTGGGAGGATCGGAGACGTACCTCACAGTGCAGTCGAAGGGGAGCGTGCGATGGCGTCGAAACCGCCCAAGAGCGATCCGGTTCAGGACGCACCGCAGGTCGCCGGGCCGAAGCACGCGGCAGCGGGGCTCCCCGCGATCGGGCACACCCTGCGCGTCGCCCAACGGCAGATGGGTGTGAAGCGCACCGCGCTGACGCTGCTCAGCGTGAACCAGAAGAACGGCTTCGACTGCCCGGGCTGCGCCTGGCCGGAGCCGGAGCACAGGCACAAGGCGGAGTTCTGCGAGAACGGCGCGAAGGCCGTCGCCGAGGAGGCCACCCTCCGGCGGGTCACGCCCGAGTTCTTCGCGGCGCACCCGGTCGCCGATCTCGCGGGCCGCAGCGGTTACTGGCTGGGCCAGCAGGGCCGCCTCACCCACCCCGTGTACCTGCCCGAGGGGGGCACGCACTACGAGCCGGTCACCTGGGAGCGCGCCTTCGACATCATCGCCGAGGAGATCGCCGCCCTCGGCTCCCCGGACGAGGCCGTCTTCTACACCTCGGGCCGCACCAGCAACGAGGCCGCGTTCCTGTACCAGCTCTTCGCCCGCGAGCTCGGCACGAACAACCTGCCCGACTGCTCGAACATGTGCCACGAGTCGTCCGGCTCGGCCCTGTCGGAGACGATCGGCATCGGCAAGGGCAGCGTCCTGCTGGAGGACCTGTACAAGGCGGATCTGATCATCGTCGCCGGCCAGAACCCGGGGACGAACCACCCGCGCATGCTGTCCGCCCTGGAGAAGGCCAAGGACAACGGGGCGAGGATCATCAGCGTCAACCCGCTGCCCGAGGCGGGCCTGGAGCGCTTCAAGAACCCGCAGACCCCGCAGGGCATGCTCAAGGGCGCGGCGCTCACGGACCTGTTCCTGCAGATCCGCATCGGCGGCGACCAGGCGCTGTTCCGCCTCCTGAACAAGCTGATCCTTCAGCGGGAGGGCGCGGTCGACGAGGCGTTCGTCCGGGAGTACACGCACGGCTTCGAGGAGTTCGCCGAGGCCGCCCGCGCCGCCGACTGGGACGAGACGCTGAAGGCGACCGGCCTGACGCAGGAGGACATCGAGAAGGCCCTGGGCATGGTCCTCGCCTCCGAGCGCACCATCGTGTGCTGGGCGATGGGCCTCACCCAGCACAAGCACTCCGTGCCCACGATCAGGGAAGTGGTCAACTTCCTCCTGCTGCGCGGCAACATCGGCCGCCCGGGCGCGGGCGTGTGCCCGGTGCGCGGGCATTCCAACGTGCAGGGCGACCGCACGATGGGCATCTTCGAGCGCCCCGCCCCGGCGTTCCTGGACGCCCTGGAGAAGGAGTTCGGCTTCGCGCCGCCGCGCGAGCACGGCTACGACGTCGTCCGGGCCATCCGCGCCCTGCGCGACGGCGAGGCGAAGGTCTTCTTCGCCATGGGCGGCAACTTCGTCTCGGCCTCCCCCGACACGGAGGTCACCGAGGCGGCGATGCGGCGGGCCCGGCTGACCGTGCACGTGTCGACGAAGCTGAACCGCTCGCACGCGGTCACGGGCGCGCGCGCCCTGATCCTGCCGACGCTCGGCCGCACCGAGCGCGATCTCCAGGGCAGCGGCGAGCAGTTCGTGACGGTCGAGGACTCGATGGGCATGGTGCACGCCTCCCGGGGCCGGCTGGAGCCCGCGAGCGCGCAGCTGCTGTCCGAGCCGGCCATCGTCTGCCGCCTGGCCCGCCGCGTGCTCGGCGAGAGCAGCCGCACGCCCTGGGAGCAGTTCGAGAAGGACTACGCGACGATCCGGGACCGCATCGCGCGGGTGATCCCCGGCTTCGAGGACTTCAACGCGCGCGTGGCCCGCCCCGGCGGCTTCGCGCTCCCCCACGCCCCGCGCGACGAGCGCCGCTTCCCGACGGCCACCGGCAAGGCCAACTTCACCGCCGCCCCCGTGGAGTACCCGGAGCTGCCCGAGGGCCGCCTGCTGCTCCAGACGCTGCGCTCGCACGACCAGTACAACACCACGATCTACGGCCTGGACGACCGTTACCGGGGCATCCGGAACGGCCGCCGGGTGGTGCTGGTCAACCCGGAGGACGCGCGGGCGCTGAAGCTGGCGGACGGCGCGTACGTCGACCTGGTCGGCGAGTGGAAGGACGGCGTGGAGCGCAGGGCGCCCGGTTTCCGCGTCGTGCACTACCCGACGGCCCGGGGCTGCGCCGCCGCCTACTACCCGGAGACCAACGTGCTGGTGCCGCTGGATGCCACGGCGGACACCAGTAACACCCCGGCCAGCAAGTCCGTCGTGGTGCGTCTGGAACAATCGGCGACCGACTGAGCGTTCGCTCAGTCACAGAGGCAGCCGAGTGATCAGGACGAACGGAGCCGGGCCCCATGGGTGAGCAGCAGCATGTCAAGTTCCCGCAAGAGGTCGTCGACGAGTACGCCGCGCTCGGCGTGGACCTCCCGGCCCTGTTCTCCGCCGGTCACCTCGGGACCCGGATGGGCGTCCAGATCAGCGAGGCGTCGGCGGACCGGGTCGTCGGGACGATGCCGGTGGAGGGCAACACCCAGCCCTACGGACTGCTGCACGGCGGGGCCTCCGCGGTGCTGGCCGAGACGCTCGGCTCGATCGGTTCGATGCTGCACGGCGGCAGCTCCAAGATCGCCGTGGGCGTCGACCTGAACTGCACCCACCACCGCGGGGTGCGCTCCGGCCTGGTCACCGGTGTGGCCACGCCCGTGCACCGGGGGCGCTCGACCGCCACCTACGAAATCGTCATAACGGACGAAAAGGGCAAAAGGGTGTGCACGGCCCGGCTGACCTGCCTGCTGCGCGACGTGCGGCCGGGCGACGAGGAGTTCATCCGCGCCGCGAGCTGAACGCCGCAGGAGAACCGACGCAGGAAAACCCACGCAGGGAAAACCCTGGAGAGGCGGGCGCGCCCTTGTCGCGGCCGCCTCCGGGCGCTTCACTGACGCTCCACCCCCACAGGAGAAGGCCCGTCCCACCCGTAGAAGGGTTTCTCTTGACCTCCGTACGCGCTCTCGCCGTCGCCGCCGCGGCCGGTGCCGCGGTGCTCGCCACCGCGCTTCCGTCCTCCGCCATCAACTCCTACAACGCCACGCCCGCCCCCGAACGCACCGAGGTCGGCGCGCTCGTGGCCACCTGGGACAACGACGGCGACCCCACGACCCCCGACCGGGTCGACTGGGTCTGCTCCGGCACCATGATCGACGCGAACACCTTCCTGACCGCCGCGCACTGCACCACCGACTGGCCCGACAACGTGCGGTTCTACGTCTCCCTGGACCAGGACGTGCAGTCCGGGCTCGACGCGGCGGCGAAGAAGCACCCCGGCGACCCGGCCGCACAGGCCGCCGCCGTCGCCGTCGAGGGCACCGCCCACTCGCACCCCGACTACCCGGGGCCCGCCTCCGACACCCACGACATCGCCGTGGTCGAACTGCCCGCCGCCCAGGTCAAGGCCCGCTGGAGCTTCACCCCGGCCACCCTGCCCACGGCCGGCCAACTCGGCAGACTCGGCCCGCGGGGACTGAACGCCACCGACTGGTTCGTCGCCGGCTACGGCACCCAGGAGGCCGTCACCGGCCCCGGCGGCCACACCCACCCCGGCGGCGGCGTCCGCATGAAGGCGCCCGTCACCTTCGACGCCCTCAACGACTCCTGGGCCCGCCTGGCGATGACCGCCCCCCAGGGCAACGGCGGCGCCTGCTACGGCGACTCCGGCGGCCCCAACTTCGCCATGATCGGCGGGAAGAACATCCTCGTCACCACCACCATCACCGGCGACACCCCCTGCTACGCGACCAACGTGACCTACCGCCTGGACACTCCCGGCGCCCGCGCGTTCCTGTCGCCGTTCGTGCGCCTGCCCTGACCCCGCACCGCGGCCGCCCCCGCCGACCGCCCCGCCGCCTCCGGCACCGCCCGGAGCGGCGGGGCGGTCGGCCCGTGCGAACCCGCCGCCCCGGCCTCGACTCCCCTGCGAAAGCAGGAAGTCCGGGCCACGGAAATCGCCGATTCCCATGGCGCGGAACTCCCCCTGGAAGCGGACCATCCCTTTCTCGACGTAACGCTCCGTAACACACGCGCAATACAACGCCACCGTTTCCTCTTCGGCCGCGCCCCCGCCCGGGACCTTTCCGATCCCGTTCACGCCGCCCGCGCCCCGGCAACCGCGTGATCTCGACCATGGCCAAGCGGAAGTGCGCGTTCTCACAATGCGGACTTCGGCGAAAATCCACCAAACCCACCGAGAGGGTCCGCCGACGAGACCGGACATCCACCACGTCATAACAAGAAAGTCACAAGCCAGCCCGCGCCGCTGACCCTGCCCTTACCCCGGGCTTAGAGTCACGGCCAGTCACCGCTCCACATCGGGAGTTCGGTACCAGCGCGGCACTCACCCCCCGACCAGGGCGGGGCCTGCCTGTGAAAGGACTGATTGTGCGACAGCGTTCCTTGGTGATTCTTACCTCCGTTCTCACGACCGGAGCTCTGACTCTCACCGCCTGCGGCTCCCGAGACGACAGCGGTGACAAGAGCGGAGACAGCGGGAGCGGCACCACGCTGACCATCGGCGTCGACGCCCCCCTGTCCGGTGAGAACTCCACCACCGGCCTCGGCATCCAGTACGGCGCCCAGATAGCCGTCGACGACGCCAACAAGAACAACTGGGTCCCGGGCGTCAAGTTCAAGCTCAAGGCCCTGGACGACAAGGCGCAGCCCGCCACCGGTCAGTCCAACGCCACCAACCTCGTCGGCGACAAGACCGTCGTCGGCGCCGTCGGCCCCCTGAACTCCGGCGTCGCCCAGACGATGCAGCAGGTGTTCGCCTCGGCCAACATGGTCCAGATCTCCCCCGCGAACACCGCCCCCGAGCTGACCCAGGGCAAGAACTGGCAGACGGACAAGAAGCGTCCGTTCAAGACGTACTTCCGTACCGCCACCACCGACGAACTCCAGGGCAGCTTCGCGGCCGGCTACGCCTACAACGGCCTCAAGAAGAAGAAGGCCTTCGTCGTCGACGACAAGCAGACCTACGGCGCCGGCCTCGCGAAGATCTTCAACGAGCAGTTCAAGAAGCTCGGCGGCCAGGTCGTCGCGACCGACCACGTCAACACCGGCGACAAGGACTTCGGCTCCCTCGTCACGAAGATCAAGAACTCCGGTGCCGACCTGCTGTACTACGGCGGCCAGTACGACGAGTCCGCGCTGATCACCAAGCAGCTCAAGGACGCCGGCGTCAAGATCCCGCTGTTCGGCGGCGACGGCATGTACGCCTCCACCTACATCGAGGCCGCCGGCAAGGCCTCCGAGGGCGACCTCGTCACCGCCATCGGCGTCCCCGCCGACACCCTGCCCGCCGCCAAGCAGTTCATCCAGACGTACAAGGACAAGGGCTACAAGGGCGACTACGGCGCGTACGGCGCCTACGCCTACGACGCCACCACGGCCATCATCAAGGCCGTCAAGGCCGCGGCCGACGCCAACGGCGGCAAGCTGCCCTCCGACATCAACGACCTCCGCACCAAGGTCGTCGACGGAGTCCAGAAGTCCGACTTCGAAGGCCTCACCGGCAAGATCTCCTTCGACCAGTACGGCGACACCACCAACAAGCAGCTGACGGTCTACCAGGTCGAGAAGGGCGCCTGGAAGGACGTGGAGACCGGCACCGCCGACCTCCAGTAGTCCTGCCACGCCAGCAAGCCGCACCACGGGCCGCGCGGAAGGAGGACCCCGACCGCGCGGCCCGTTCTCACACCCCCACACAGCACGCGACCACGCACGCATCCAGTGCACACGACCACCAGCGACATGGAGGCCATGCGGTGAACACCCTGCCGCAGCAGCTGGCCAACGGGCTGCTTCTCGGCTCGATGTACGGGCTGATCGCCATCGGCTACACGATGGTGTACGGCATCGTCCAGCTCATCAACTTCGCGCACGGCGAGATCTTCATGACCGGGGCCTTCGGCGCCCTCACGGTCTACTTCTACATCCTCCCCGACGGCACCTCGATGGCCCTCGCCGTACCCCTCATGCTCCTCGGCGGCGCCCTCGTGGCCATCCTCATCGCCGTCGGAGCGGAACGGTTCGCCTACCGGCCACTGCGCGGAGCACCACGACTGGCACCCCTCATCACGGCCATCGGCCTCTCCCTGGCCCTCCAGGAGGTCGTGCGCAACTTCTACCCCGGCGCCGACCGCGCCCGCGCCTTCCCCGGCCTCGACGCCACCCACGACATCGGCTCCATCACCATCAAGGACGCCGACATCTTCCTCATCCTCGCCGCCGTCATCTGCATGGCCGCCCTCGCCTTCTTCGTACGCCGCAGCCGCACCGGCCGCGCCATGCAGGCCACCGCGCAGGACCCCGACACCGCACAGCTCATGGGCATCGACACCAACCGCATCATCGTCATCGCCTTCGCCATCGGCGGCTTCTTCGCCGCCGTCGCCGCCGTCGCCTACGGACTCAAGTACGGCAACGTCGACTACCGCATGGGCTTCCTCATGGGCCTCAAGGCCTTCACCGCGGCCGTCCTCGGCGGCATCGGCAACATCTACGGCGCCATGCTCGGCGGCGTCGTCCTCGGCATCGCCGAGACCCTCGCCTCCGCCTACATCGACGAGATCCCCGGCATGCAGCAGCTCGGCGGCCAGAGCTGGGCCAACGTGTGGGCCTTCTGCCTCCTCATCCTCGTGCTCCTCTTCAGGCCACAGGGCCTGCTCGGCGAGCGCGTCGCGGACAGGGCGTGATCACATGACCGAGACGACCAAGACCCCCGCCCCGGACGCCGTGCCCACCCCGCCCGCACCGCGCGGCCTCATACCGCTGCCCCTGGCGGCCGCCCGCGCCCTGCTCCTCGCCGGCGGCATCGCCACCGCCGCCTCCGCCTTTCTCGCCTGGACCTGGACCGACGAATTCCCCGGCGACCTCACCATCAACGGCTACCCCGGCGGCCTGCAGTGGCTCACCTTCACCGCCGGCGTCCTCACCGCCCTCTTCGCGCTCGCCGCCTACGGCATCCGCGGACTCGGCTGGCTCCTGCCCGCCCGCAACAACGCACCACTCGTCCTCACCGCCCTCGGCGGATTCGCCGTCACCTGGTTCACCGTCATCGCCATCAGCGTCGAACTCGGCGGCGTCGTCAACCTCGAACCCGGCGGCTGGATCGCGGCCATCGCCGCCCTCCTGCCCCTCATCGGCGCCTTCGCCCTCCCCCAGGAGCGCACCGGCGACGGCACCAAGGAAGCCCTCAAGGCCTACGTCGCCAAGCCCGACCGGATCCCCGCCCCCGAGGCCTCCGCGCCCTGGGTCCAGCGCGCCGTCATCACGGTCGTGACGATCATCGGCCTCGGCGTCTTCACCTACGGCATCGACACCGAGTACGGCGAACTCTTCGTCGGCTACCTCTTCGTCGTCGCCTTCGCCATCTGGGCCCTGCACACCGCCGGCCTCCTCGACCGCTTCTCCGCGATCGTCGCCGGCAACCGCAGCTTCACCCTCGCCATGGGCTTCGCCGCGGCCATCGCCTTCCCCTTCACCCAGACCGACGACCACTACGCCAACATCGGCGTCAACATCCTGATCTTCGGGACCGTCGCCCTCGGCCTCAACATCGTCGTCGGCCTCGCCGGACTCCTCGACCTCGGATACGTCGCCTTCCTCGGCGTCGGCGCCTACACCGCCGCCCTCGTCTCCGGCTCCGAGTTCTCCACCCTCTCCGGCGTCCAACTCCCCTTCTGGGCCTCCGCCCTCACCGGCGCCGCCGCCTCCCTCGTCTTCGGCGTCCTCATCGGCGCCCCCACCCTGCGGCTGCGCGGCGACTACCTCGCCATCGTCACCCTCGGCTTCGGAGAGATCTTCCGCATCGCCGTCAACAACATGGACGGCGACTCCGGACCCGACGTCACCAACGGCCCCAACGGCATCGCCAACATCCCCGACCTGAACCTCCTCGGGTTCAACTTCGGCCAGGCCCACGACATCGGCGGATTCACCCTCGGCCGCTTCGCCAACTACTACCTGCTGATGGTCCTCATCATGGCCATCGTGGTCCTCGTCTACACGCGCGCCGCCGACTCCCGCATCGGCCGCTCCTGGATCGCCATTCGCGAGGACGAGACCGCCGCCACCGCCATGGGCATCAACGGCTTCCGCGTCAAACTCATCGCCTTCGCCCTCGGCGCCGCCCTCGCCGGCCTCGCCGGCACCGTCAGCGCCCACGTCACCTACAGCGTCGTCCCCACGCCCTACCAGTTCGCCGGATCCACCCCGCCCAACTCCGCCTTCCTCCTGGCCGCGGTCGTCCTCGGCGGCATGGGCACGGTCGCCGGACCCCTCCTCGGCGCCGCCCTGCTCTACCTGCTCCCCGAGAAGCTCGTCTTCCTCCAGGAGAAGTCACTCCTCGCCTTCGGCATCGCGCTCATCCTCCTGATGCGCTTCCGCCCCGAAGGCATCATCGCCAACCGCCGGCGCCAGCTCGAATTCCACGAGACCGGCCAACTCGACGTACCCAAACAGACCACGCTGACCGACGAACCGGCCGTCACCAAGGCGGGGGCGTAACCATCATGACCACACCTGTACTCGAAGCCCGCGACGTCACGATGCGCTTCGGCGGCCTCACCGCCGTCCGCTCCGTCGACTTCACGGTCAACGCCGGCGAGATCGTCGGCCTCATCGGCCCCAACGGCGCCGGCAAGACCACCTTCTTCAACTGCCTGACCGGCCTGTACGTCCCCACCGAGGGCACCGTCTCCTACAAGGGCACCGTCCTCCCGCCCAAACCCCACCTGGTCACCCAGGCCGGCATCGCCCGCACCTTCCAGAACATCCGCCTGTTCGCCAACATGACGGTCCTGGAAAACGTCCTCGTCGGCCGCCACACCCGCACCAAGGAAGGCCTCTGGTCCGCCCTCCTGCGCGGCCCCGGCTTCAAGAAAGCCGAACGCGCCAGCGAGGAACGCGCCATGGAACTCCTCGAGTTCATCGGCCTCGCCCACAAGCGCGACCACCTGGCACGCAATCTGCCGTACGGCGAACAGCGCAAGCTGGAGATCGCCCGCGCCCTGGCGTCGGAACCCGGCCTGCTCCTTCTCGACGAGCCGACCGCCGGCATGAACCCCCAGGAAACCCGGGCCACCGAAGAACTCGTCTTCGCCATCCGCGACAAGGGCATCGCCGTCCTCCTCATCGAGCACGACATGCGCTTCGTCTTCAACCTCTGCGACCGCGTCGCCGTCCTCGTCCAGGGCGAGAAGCTCGTCGAAGGCACCTCCGAAGTCGTCCAGGCCGACGAACGCGTCATCGCCGCGTACCTGGGAGAGCCGTTCGAAGGCGACCCCGGCGAGGCCGAAGCCGCCGAGGTCGAAGCCGCCGAAGCCGCCGCCGAGGCGACCAGCACCACCAGCAGCACCAAGGGAGAAGCCAAGTGACCGCACTCCTCGAGGTCGAAGACCTCCGGGTCGCCTACGGCAAGATCGAAGCCGTCAAAGGCATCTCCTTCAGCGTCGAAGCAGGCCAGGTCGTCACCCTCATCGGCACCAACGGCGCCGGCAAGACGACCACCCTGCGCACCCTCTCCGGCCTCCTGAAGCCGACGTCCGGAAAGATCGTCTTCGACGGCAAGCCCCTGAACGGCGTCCCCGCCCACAAGATCGTCTCCCTCGGCCTCGCCCACTCCCCCGAAGGCCGGCACATCTTCCCCCGCCTCACCATCGCCGAGAACCTCCAGCTCGGAGCGTTCCTCCGCAAGGACAAGGACGGCATCGAGAAGGACATCCAGCGCGCCTACGACCTCTTCCCCATCCTCGGGGAACGCCGCAAGCAGGCCGCGGGGACCCTGTCGGGCGGTGAGCAGCAGATGCTCGCCATGGGCCGCGCCCTGATGTCCCAGCCCAAGCTGCTCATGCTCGACGAGCCCTCCATGGGCCTCTCCCCGATCATGATGCAGAAGATCATGGCGACGATCTCCGAGCTGAAGTCCCAGGGCACGACCATCCTCCTCGTCGAACAGAACGCCCAGGCGGCGCTGTCCCTGGCGGACCAGGGCCACGTCATGGAGGTCGGCAACGTCGTCCTCTCCGGGACGGGGCAGGACCTGCTGCACGACGAGTCGGTACGGAAGGCGTACCTCGGCGAGGACTGAGGCCCCGCCCGTATACGAAGAGGCCCGCTCCCCTTCCGAACCGGAGGGAGGGCGGGCCTCTTTTACTGTATCGATCAGCCCTTGTTGGCCTTCTTCTCCTCGGCGTCCTGAATGACCGCCTCCGCGACCTGCTGCATCGACATACGGCGGTCCATCGACGTCTTCTGGATCCACCGGAACGCGGCCGGCTCGGTCAGCCCGTACTCCGTCTGCAGGATCGACTTCGCCCGGTCCACCAGCTTGCGGGTCTCCAGCCGGAGCGTGAGGTCGGCGACCTCCTTCTCCAGCTCCTTCAGCTCCGTGAACCGCGACACGGCCATCTCGATCGCCGGCACGACGTCCGTCTTGCTGAACGGCTTGACGAGGTAGGCCATGGCACCGGCGTCCCGGGCCCGCTCGACGAGATCCCGCTGCGAGAACGCGGTCAGC
Source organism: Streptomyces lomondensis (assembly GCF_014651035.1). Lineage (GTDB taxonomy): Bacteria > Actinomycetota > Actinomycetes > Streptomycetales > Streptomycetaceae > Streptomyces > Streptomyces lomondensis. Next base: position 1,370,019 of record NZ_BMWC01000001.1, on the reverse strand, counting down.
ATCAGCACCGGCGCGATGCTCTCCTCGGCGATCTTCTCCGCCGCGGAGATGCCGTCCAGCTTCGGCATCTTCACGTCGAGAATCACCAGGTCGGGGCGGTGCTCACGGGCCAGCTCCACGGCCTGCTCACCGTCACCGGCCTCACCGACGACGGTGTACCCCTCCTCCTCCAGCATCTCTTTGAGATCGAGCCGGATCAGGGCCTCGTCCTCGGCGATGACGACCCGCGTCGTCATCGGAGGCACGTGCGACTTGTCCTCATCAGGCACGTCAACAGGCTGGGGCGACTCGGGGGCGCTCACGTGGGCTCCTTGGTACGGGGCAGGCCGGTACTGCTCCCAAGAGCGTACCTAGCTGCGGTATGGTGGTCAGGCAGTGGGTCGAGGTCAACCTTGGATTCACCGGGCCCCGGTAGCCCAATTGGCAGCAGGCAATGGATTCAAAACCCATACAGTGTCGGTTCGAGTCCGACCCGGGGCACTTTTCCTTGGATTCCAAGGTCACCACTTGCAAGCGGATGTCCACGTTCTCGTGAACATCCGCTTTTTGCTGCGTGTCGCCATGATCGGCCTCCCACAGTGGCCCCATGTACGACCTCAGCACACGCAAGCGAGCACTCGCACTGGTGGCCCAGGGCCGCAGCCTGAACTCGGTGAGCCGTGAAACGGGCATCTCACGGGCCGCGATTCGTTCCTGGCAGGACCGCCTTGAGCCGCTGCCCCGCATGGCGCCGCCAGACCCCGGACCACCTGCCGATGAGCGAGCGTACGCCTACCTGCTGGGCCTCTATCTCGGTGATGGCTGCATCAGCGGTCACCCTCGCGGCACCGGCTACTACCTGAGGATCGCCTGCGCGGACTCATGGCCGGGCCTGATCGACGCCTGCGAGACCGCCATGCGTGCCATCAGCCCGACCGGGCGCACCTACCGCGTCCAGGCACAGGGATACGTCTCGGTGGTCAGCTACAGCAGGCACTGGCCGTACCTCTTCCCCCAGCATGGCCCCGGCAAGAAGCACGAACGCCCTATCGCCCTCGATCCCTGGCAGCAAGTCATCGTCGAGGCCCACCCCTGGGAGTTCATCCGCGGACTCATCCACTCCGACGGCTGCCGGATCACCAACTGGACGACCCGAATCGTCGGCGGCGAGCGGAAGCGCTACGAGTATCCGCGGTACTTCTTCACCAACCGCTCTGCCGACATCGTCCGTCTTTTCACCAATGCGTTGGACCAGGTGGGTGTCGGCTGGAAACAGGCAAACGCGTTCAACATCTCCATCGCCCGCAAAGCCTCAGTCGCCCTCATGGACGCCCACGTCGGACCCAAGTACTGACGACCTCCTACCGCGGGGTGTCGTCCTCTCCGATGTGGTGGACCCGGACCATGTTCGTCGAGCCCGATACCCCGGGCGGGGAGCCGGCCGTGATGACGACCGTGTCGCCCTGCCGGCAGCGGCCGTAGCGCAGGAGGAGTTCGTCGACCTGGTCGACCATCGCGTCGGTCGAACCGACCTCCGGGCCGAGGAACGTCTCCACGCCCCACGTCAGGGCGAGCTGGGAGCGCGTCGCCTGGTCAGGTGTGAAGGCCAGCAACGGAATGGGTGAGCGGTAGCGGGAGAGGCGGCGGGCGGTGTCGCCGGACTGGGTGAAGGCGACCAGGAACTTCGCGCCCAGGAAGTCGCCCATTTCCGCCGCCGCCCGGGCCACCGCGCCGCCCTGGGTGCGGGGCTTGTTGCGTTCCGTCAGGGGCGGCAGGCCCTTCGCCAGGATGTCCTCCTCCGCCGCCTCGACGATGCGGGCCATCGTGCGGACCGTCTCGATCGGGTGCTTGCCGACGCTCGTCTCGCCGGAGAGCATCACCGCATCCGTACCGTCGATGACGGCGTTGGCGACGTCGGAGGCTTCCGCCCGCGTCGGCCGCGCGTTGTCGATCATGGAGTCGAGCATCTGGGTCGCCACGATCACCGGTTTGGCGTTGCGCTTCGCCAGCTTGATCGCGCGCTTCTGGACGATCGGGACCTGCTCCAGCGGCATTTCGACGCCGAGGTCTCCGCGGGCCACCATGATGCCGTCGAAGGCGGCGACGATGTCGTCGATGTTCTCGACGGCCTGGGGTTTTTCGACTTTGGCGATGACGGGCAGGCGGCGGCCTTCCTCGTCCATGATGCGGTGGACGTCCTGGATGTCGCGGCCGCTGCGGACGAAGGAGAGGGCGATGACGTCGCAGCCGGTGCGCAGGGCCCAGCGGAGGTCGTCCTCGTCCTTCTTCGACAACGCGGGGACGGAGACGGCGGCGCCGGGGAGGTTGAGGCCTTTGTGGTCGGAGATGACGCCGCCCTCGACGACCTTGGTGTGGACGCGGGGGCCGTCGATCTCGGTGACCTGGAGGCAGACCTTGCCGTCGTCGACGAGGATGCGTTCGCCGGGGGTGACGTCGTCGGCGAGGCCGACGTAGGTGGTGCCGCACATGCGGCCGTCGCCTTCGGTGCCGTCTTCGACGGTGATGGTGAAGGTGTCGCCGCGTTCAAGGAGTACGGGGCCTTCGGTGAAGCGGCCGAGCCGGATTTTCGGGCCTTGAAGGTCGGCGAGGACGCCGACGCTGCGGCCGGTCTCGTCGGCGGCCTTTCGGACCCGGTGGTAGCGCTCCTCGTGTTCGACGTGTCCGCCGTGGCTGAGGTTGAAGCGGGCTACGTCCATTCCGGCGTCGACCAGGCCTTTGATCTGGTCGTACGAGTCGGTGGCGGGCCCAAGGGTACAGACGATCTTTGCTCGGCGCATGGGTCCGAGCCTATGAGTTACCGGTGGGTAGAGAATTGGGCGTGCGTGACCACTCAACAGACTTTGCATGAAGCGTTATTGACAAGTGTTGAATTGTGCGGCGGGGCGCTCCGATGAGCACCCCTGAGGCGCCCTCAAGGAATTCGGTCGCGTTTTCGGAATTCGCTTCCCGGGGGCTTACAGCTGCGGCGGCACCATCGTGAAGCGGGCGTTGATCTGGGCGTGGACGCGCTGGCGTTGGGGTTCGAGGTCGAGGGGGGCGGCGGGGGCGTCTTCGGCGGCGGCGCCGTAGGCGGCGGAGCGCATGCGGCCGGGGGCCTGGGGGTAGGCGGGCGGGCTGCTCTCCGCGCCGATGTCGGCGAGTTCGACGAGGGCGGAGAGGGTGGTGCCGAGTGCCTCGGCGTACTCGCGGGCGCGCTGGACGGCTTCCGTCACGGCTTTCTTGCGGGCTTCGCGGTGGGCGGGTGAGTCGGGTCGCAGGGCCCACCAGGGGCCGTCGACGCGGGTGAGTTCGAGGTCGGCGAGGCGGGTGGTGAGTTCGCCGAGGGCGGTGAAGTCGGTGAGTTCGGCGGTGATGTGGACGCTGCCGTGGTAGGTGCGGACGCGTTCGCCGCGGCCGTGTTTGGTGAGTTCGGGGGTGATGGAGAAGGCGCCGGTCTCCAGGCGTTCGACGGCGTCGCCGTAGGACTTGACGAGGTCGAGGACGCCGGCGTTGCGGCGGGTGAGGTCGTCGAGGGCGGAGCGGCGGTCGCGGCCGCGGGCGGCGACGGTGATGCCGATGCGGGCGATCTCCGGGTCGACTTCGAGGCGGGCCTCGCCGCGGACGGCGATGCGCGGGGCGTCGGGGGTGCCGTAGGGGACGGCGGGCTGGGAGGCGTCTGCCGTGGGCGCGGTCATACGCCCCACTCTGTCATGTCTTGGCTGGCCGGAGGCCTGGAGTGGGCGGACCGAGTCATCAGATCGCAACCTGGCGGGTCTGTTGCGGGAGGTCATGAACGGGTCAGAATCTACGCGCGTTATCTACGCGCGTTGTTCACAGATTCCGCGAGGAGTGCCAGCCATGCCGTTGAACCGCCGGAAGTTCCTGGAGAAGTCCGCCGTGACCGGGGCGGGGGTGGCGCTGGCCGGTGCCGTCGCGGCGCCGGGCGCCGAGGCGGCCGAGGCAGGCGGCTCGCGGGGGCGCGAGAAGCGGTACGCGTTCACCGTGATGGGGACGACGGACCTGCACGGCAACGTCTTCAACTGGGACTACTTCACGGACGCCGAGTTCGACGACAAGGCCCACAACGACGTCGGCCTGGCGAAGGTCTCGACCCTCGTGAACCGGGTGCGCGCGGAGAAGGGCCGCCGCAACACGCTGCTCATCGACGCGGGCGACACGATCCAGGGCACGCAGCTGTCGTACTACTACGCCAAGGTCGACCCGATCACCGCCGAGGGCGGCCCGGTGCACCCGATGGCGCAGGCGATGAACGCCATGGGCTATGACGCGGCGGCGCTCGGCAACCACGAGTTCAACTACGGCATCCCGGTGCTGCGCAAGTTCGAGGAGCAGTGCCGTTTCCCGCTGCTGGGCGCGAACGCGCTGGACGCGAAGACGCTGCGGCCGGCCTTCCCGCCGTACAGCATGCACCGGCTGCGCACGCCGTTCGGGCGGGATGTGAAGGTGGCGGTGCTGGGGCTGACCAACCCGGGCATCGCGATCTGGGACAAGGCGAACGTGCAGGGGAAGATGACGTTCCCGGGTCTGGAGGAGCAGGCGGCGAAGTGGGTGCCGAGGCTGCGGTCGATGGGCGCGGACGTGGTCATCGTGTCGGCGCACAGTGGTTCGTCGGGGACGTCGTCCTACGGTGACCAGCTGCCGTACATCGAGAACGCGGCGGGTCTGGTGGCCGAGCAGGTGCCGGGCATCGACGCGATCCTGGTGGGTCACGCGCACACGGAGATCCCGGAGTACTTCGTCACCAACAAGGAGACGGGCAAGCAGGTGCTGCTGTCGGAGCCGCTGAAGTGGGGGCAGCGGCTGACGCTGTTCGACTTCGAGCTGGTGTGGCGCAAGGGCCGCTGGGCGGTGGAGAAGGCGGGCGCGCAGGTCCTCAACTCCAACACCGTGGAGGAGGACCCGAAGATCGTGCGGCTGCTGTCGGACGAGCACGAGAAGGTCGTGGCGTACGTCAACCAGGTCATCGGCACGAACGCGGCGGAGATGACGTCGGCCGAGGCGCCGTACAAGGACGTGCCGATCATCGATCTGATCAACCACATCCAGGCGGACACGGTGCAGCAGGCGCTGGCGGGGACGGAGTACGCGGCGCTGCCGGTGCTGTCGCAGGCGGCGTGCTTCTCGCGCAGTGCCCGGATCCCGGCGGGCGAGGTGACGATCCGGGACGTGGCGGGTCTGTACGTGTTCGAGAACACGCTGGAGGCGCGGCTGATGACGGGTGCGCAGATGAAGGCGTATCTGGAGTACTCGGCGAGCTACTTCGTGCAGACGGCGCCGGGTGCGCCGGTGGATCCGGCGAAGCTGACGAACGCGAACGGCACGCCGGACTACAACTACGACGTGGTGAGCGGTCTGTCGTACGAGATCGACATCGCGAAGCCGGCCGGGTCGCGGGTGACGGACGTGCGGTTCGGGGGGCAGCCGCTCGCGGACGACGCGACGTTCGTGTTCGCGGTGAACAACTACCGGGCCAACGGCGGCGGGAACTTCCCGCATGTCGCCGCGGCCCGGCTGCTGTGGTCGAACTCGGACGAGATCCGCAACACGATGATCGCCTGGGTGAAGGCGAAGGGGTCGATCGACCCGGCCGAGTTCGCCGCGGTGGACTGGCGGCTCACGCGGAACGGCACGCCCGTCTTCTGAGCGGCGTCCTTCGTCACCTTCGGTCGTCGACGAGCGGGGTGAGGGCCGGTGCCTCGCGGGGCGGCGGGACCTGCCGGCGCTGGGTGAGGCCGAAGGTGGTGAAGGCGGTGCGGCGCGGGAGTGTGTAGGCCTCGCGGCCGGTCAGGGAGTTGAGGATGATCGCGCCGCGCCAGGCGACGAGGCCGAGGTCGGGGGCGCCGACGCCGTGGGTGTGGGTCTCGGCGTTCTGGACGTACGCCGTGCCGGTGACGGACGGGTCGAGGACGAGCCGGTACTCCTCGTCGACGCGCGGCCGGTCCTGGCTGTCGCGGCGCATGTAGGGGTCGAGGCCGGCGAGGAGGCGGTCGAGGGGGCGTTCGCGGTAGCCGGTGGCGAGGACGACGGCGTCGGTGGTGAGGCGGGAGCGGCTGTCCTGCCGGGCGTGTTCCAGGTGCAGTTCGACCTTGGTGGTGGCGACGCGGCCGGCGGTGCGGACGCGGACGCCGGGGGTGAGGACGGCGTCGGGCCAGCCGCCGTGCAGGGTGCGGCGGTAGAGCTCGTCGTGGATGGCGGCGATGGTGGCGGCGTCGATGCCCTTGTGGAGCTGCCATTGCCCGGCGATGAGCCGGTCGCGGGCGGTCTCGGGGAGGGCGTGGAAGTAGCGGGTGTGGTCGGGGGTGAAGTGCTCCAGGCCGAGCTTGGAGTACTCCATGGGTGCGAAGGCCTCGGTGCGGCCCAGCCAGTGGAGCTTCTCGCGCCCGGCGGGCCGGTTGCGCAGCAGGTCGAGGAAGATCTCGGCGCCGGACTGGCCGATGCCGACGACGGTGACGTGCTCGGCGGCGAGGAGTGCGGCGCGGTGGTCGAGGTAGTCGGCGGCGTGCAGGACGGGCACGCCGGGGGCTTCGACGAGGGGCTTGAGGGGGTCGGGGATGTGGGGTTCGGTGCCGATGCCGAGGACGACGTTGCGTGTGTAGGTCCGGCCGAGGGCCTCTGCTTCGCCGTCGGTGTCGAGCTGGGTGAAGTCGACCTCGAACAGGTCGCGTTCGGGGTCCCAGCGGACGGCGTCGACCTGGTGGCCGAAGTGGAGGCCCGGGAGGCTTTCGGAGACCCAGCGGCAGTAGGCGTCGTACTCGGCGCGCTGGATGTGGGAGCGCTCGGCGAAGTAGAAGGGGAAGAGCCGCTCGCGGGAGCGGAGGTAGTTGAGGAAGGTCCAGGGGCTGGTGGGGTCGGCGAGGGTGACCAGGTCGGCGAGGAAGGGGACCTGGATGGTCGCGCCCTCGATGAGCAGGCCGGTGTGCCAGCCGAAGGCGGGGCGCTGGTCGTAGAAGGCGGTGTCGAGGTCGCCGAGCGGGTGGGCGAGCGCGGCGAGGGAGAGGTTGGCGGGGCCGATGCCGATGCCGACGAGGTCGCGGGGGGCGTCGGGCTCGTGGTGGGGGTGGGGCGTGGGGGTGGGGTCGGGGGTCGGTGGGGGGTTCATCGGGGGGTGTGTCCTTCCGCGAGTGTCGCTCGGCGCGCTGCCACGAGGTGCAGCAGGGCGGCCAGGTCGTCGGGCCCGGTGGCGGGGTTGAGGAGGGTGGCCTTGAGCCAGAGCCGGCCGTCGAGGCGGGCCCGGCCGAGGACGGCTCGGCCGTCGGTGAGGAGGGCGCGGCGTACGGCGGCCACGGTGGCGTCGGTGGCGCCCGCGGGCCGGAAGAGCACCGTGCTGATGGCGGGCGGGGCGTGGAGTTCGAGGCCGGGGTGGTCGTGGACGAGGGCGGCGAACTCCCGGGCGCGGGCGCAGACCTGGTCGACGAGGGCGGCGAGGCCGCGGCGGCCGAGGGTCTTGAGGGTGACGGCGAGCTTGAGGACGTCGGGGCGGCGGGTGGTGCGCAGGGACCGGCCGAGCAGGTCGGGCAGGCCGGCCTCGGTGTCGTCGGCGGCGTTGAGGTAGTCGGCGCGGTGCCGCAGGGCGGTGAGGTCGCGTGTGTCCCGGACGGCGAGGAGGCCGGCGGCGACCGGTTGCCAGCCGAGTTTGTGCAGGTCGAGGGTGACGGTGTCGGCGGTGTCGAGGCCGGTGAGCCGGGTGCGGTGTTGGTCGCTGAAGAGGAGGCCTCCGCCGTAGGCGGCGTCGATGTGGAGCCGGGCGCCGTGGGCGGCGCAGCGGGCGGCGATCTCGGGCAGCGGGTCGATGAGCCCGGCGTCGGTGGTGCCGGCGGTGGCGGCGACGAGCGAGGGCCGGGGCAGGTGGGTGAGGGCTTCGTCGAGCCCGGCGGGGTCGAGTGTGCCGCCCGGGGCGGGTACGACGACGGGTTCGGGCAGTCCGAGCAGCCAGGCGGCGCGTGGCAGCGAGTGGTGGGCGTTCGCCCCGGTCACGAGCCGTACGGTGCCGCCGCACGCCTCGCGGGCGAGGAGCAGGGCGAGTTGGTTGGACTCGGTGCCGCCGGTGGTGATGAGGGAGTCGGGGGTTGCGGTCTGCCCGGTCTCGTAGATCTCCCTGGCCAGGGTCTGCGCGACCATCGTCTCCAGTTCCGAGGCGGCCGGGGCCTGGTCCCAGGAGTCCAGGGAGGGGTTGAGGGCGGAGGCGGCGAGGTCGGCGGCGGTGGCGACGGCGAGGGGCGGGCAGTGCAGGTGGGCGGCGCACAGGGGGTGTGCCGGGTCGGCGGCGCCCTCGGCGAACGCGTGGACCAGGGCGTGCAGGGCGTGCGGGTCGCCCTGGTCGGGCAGGATTTCCCCCACCGTCTCCCGCAGGCGCGCGGCGACCACGCCCGGCCCGCCCGCGGGCAGTGGCCCGCCCCGGGCCCGGGCGCCGGTGTCCAGCGCGTGGAGCACGGTGTCGAGCAAGGGCCGCAGGGCGCTCGGGCCTTGGGGTCCTGAGGCGAGGGGCGGCGTGCTCATGGGCTGTCCTCCGGGGCGCGGGGCGGTGCGCCCGGATAGCCCAACGACGGGACCCGGGTGGAGGTACGTCCGTACGGGGAAAACGTGTCGGAGCCGCGCGGCCGGTGCCCCGGGCGGGGTCTCCGGCCGCCGGTGTCGGTTCTCGGTTCTCGGTTCTCAGTTCTTGAAGTCGGCCGCGTGGTCGGCGGCCCAGGCCGCGAAGGGGCGGGCCGGCCTGCCGGTGATCTCCTGGACCGTGCCGGTGATCTCCGGGGGCTGTCCGACGGTGGCGGCGAAGGTCTTCAGCAGGTCCTGGAGCATGGCCGGCGGGACGTGCGGGAACAGTTCGGGGCCCGCTTCGTCCGGGGGCAGTTCGGTGAAGCGCAGGTCGCGGCCGAGGGCCCGGCCGATGGCGGCGACCTGCCCGGCGTTGGTGATCGCCGCGGGTCCGGTGAGGCGGTGGGCGGCGCCCTCGTGGCCGTCGTCGAGGAGGGCGCGTTCGGCGACGGCGGCGATGTCGTCCTCGTGGACGGGGGCGGTCCGGCCGTCGGCGAAGACCCCGCGGACGGTGTCGCCGGCGCGGATCTGCGGGGCCCACTGGAGGGCGTTGGTGGCGAATCCGCCGGGCCGCAGGAACGTCCAGGCCAGGCCGCTGTCGCGGACGTGTTGTTCGGCGGTGGCGTGCATGACGTGGATGGGGTGGTTCTCGTCGGCGCCCGAGTCGATGATCGAGGAGGACAGCAGGACCACGTGGCGCACCCCGGCGGCGCGGGCCGCCGCCAGCAGGCCGGGGGTGCGGTCGCCGCCCGCCTGGACGTACAGGAACAGCTGGGTGGCGCCTTCGAACAGGGCGGCCGGGTCGTCGTGCTGGAGTCGTACCGCCTCGGCGCCGGCGGGCAGGCGGGCCCGCTGCGGGTCGCGGGTCAGCGCCCGCACGGGCCGGCCGGCGGCGACGAGGCGTTCGACCAGGGCGCGGCCGACGTTTCCGGTGGGACCGGTCACTGCGATCACGAAGGGCTCCTCGGGCTTGATCGTCCACTCCGGCCCGAGGCTAGGAGGGGCGACCGGCCCGCCACATCGGCGTAAGGGACCAGTTGCCCCGCCCGTGCCCTACGCCTTCGGTCCTAGGGCCTGTCGTTTGGATCAGGTCGCAGGGAAGTGACGGTGCTGTTCAGTGCCGGTGAGCGGGGTCTGGTGCGTGCAGCTGCAAGGCGGAGGAGGGAGTCGACGCGGAGCGTCGGCAACCGACGACAACGCGGCAGATGCGCGTGCCAGACCCCGCGTCTGCGGCGTGATCCAAACGACAGGCCCTAGACCTCCCGGGCCCTTTGGACCCGCAACGCCCGTGCCAGGTCGTCGAGTTGGTCGACGAGCTTGCGGCGCAGCGCCGGTGTCGGTGCCGCGTCGCGCAGGCACTCCTCGCCGAGGCGGAGGTTGTCCTCGTCGACGGCGTGGGCGGGGAAGGCGTCCCGGCCGGCGGCCACGGCCATGGCGGGGCCGCGGCGGTCGGCGACGGCGACCGCGTCGGCGTAGTAGCGCGGCACGTACTCCCGTACCAGCTCGGCCTGTTCGGGCTGCCAGAAGCCGCGGGCGGTGGCGGCGAAGAGGTAGTTGGACAGGTCGTCGGAGCCGAACATCGCCTCCCAGGCGCGGGCCTTGGCCGCCGGGTCGGGCAGGGCGGCCCGGCAGCGGGCGGCGCCCTCCTGGCCGGTGGCGCTGGGGTCGCGGTCCAGTTCGGCGGCGATGGCGGCCTCGTCGGTGGCGCCGAGGACGGCGAGCCGGGCGAGCACGCGCCAGCGCAGCTCGGGGTCGAGCTCCGGGCCGCCGGGGACGGTGCCGTCGGCGAACCAGGCGGCGATGGTGTCGGGGTGGGCGGCCACGTCGATGCGGTGGCGTACGGCGATCAGGCGCAGGCCGGGGTTGTCGCCGTCCTCGGTGCGGCGGATGAGGTCGCGGCACAGCTCGGAGAGGGTGGCGAGCGCGGCGGGCCGCTCCTCGGGGGTGACGTAGCGGGCGGCGATGTAGGTGGACGCGAAGGCGAGGACGCCCTGGACGATCGCGAGGTCGGTTTCGAGCGGGAGGTGGGCGCGGGCGGTCTCCAGGTAGGCGCCGGGCGCGAGTTCGCCGTCGCGGACGGCGTCCCTGAGGGCGTTCCAGACGACCGCGCGGGTGAGCGCCTCGGGCAGGCCGGACAGGTCCTTGCGGACGGTCTCGAAGGACTCGGGGTCGAAGCGGACCTTGGCGTAGGTGAGGTCGCCGTCGTTGAGGAGGAGCAGGGCCGGTCGCTTGCCGATGGGGTGGGCGGCGGTCTGCGGCAGGTCCAGGTGGAGGCGTTCGCGCAGCACGAGGTGGCCGCCGTCGTCGCCGAGGTCCCGGTCGTACAGGCCGGCGGCGATGCGGTGCGGGCGGCTGCCGGCGCGGTCGACGGTGAGGGCGCAGGTGCCGTTCTCGCCGGGGGCGACGCGCGGGGTGAGGGTGTCGACGCCGGTGGTGCGCAGCCAGGCGTCGGCCCAGGCGTGGACGTCGCGTTCGGTGGCGCTCGCGAGGTTGTCGATGAAGTCGGCGAGGGTGGCGTTGGCGAACTTGTGCCGGGCGAAGTGGTTGTTGATGCCGGCGAGGAAGTCCTTCTCGCCGAGCCAGGCGACCAGTTGCCGCAGGGCGCTGGCGCCCTTGGCGTAGGAGATGCCGTCGAAGTTGAGCAGGGCGGAGGCGGTGTCGTCGACGGCTTCGGGGGCGACGGGGTGGGTGGAGGGGCGCTGGTCGGCGTCGTAGCCCCAGGACTTGCGGGTGACGCCGAAGTCGGTCCAGGTGTCGGTGAAGCGGGTGGCCTCGGTGAGGGTCTGGTAGCCCATGTACTCGGCGAAGGACTCGTTGAGCCAGATGTCGTCCCACCACTTGAGGGTGACGAGGTCGCCGAACCACATGTGGGCCATCTCGTGGGCGATGACCATGGCGCGGGTCTGGCGTTCGGTGTCGGTGACGGCGGAGCGGTAGACGAACTCGTCGCGGAAGGTGACCAGTCCGGGGTTCTCCATGGCGCCGGCGTTGAACTCGGGGACGAATGCCTGGTCGTAGGAGTCGAAGGGGTAGGGCTCGTCGAACTTCTCGTGGTAGCGGTCGAAGCAGGCGCGTGTGACGTCGAGGAGTTCGTCGGCATCGGCGTCCAGGTAGGGGGCGAGGGAGCGGCGGCAGTGCAGGCCGAAGGGCAGGCCGCGGTGCTCGGTGCGCACGGAGTGCCAGGGGCCGGCGGCGACGGCGACGAGGTAGGTGGAGATCAGCGGCGTGGGGGCGGCCCGCCATACGCCGTCGGCCCGTTCGGTGACGCTGTTGGCGAGGACGGTCCAGTCCTCGGGGGCCGTCACCGACAGCTCGAAGACGGCCTTGAGGTCGGGCTGGTCGAAGGCGGCGAAGACACGCTGGACGTCGTCCAGGAACAGCTGCGTGTAGACGTAGGTCTCGCCGTCGGTGGGGTCGGTGAAGCGGTGCATGCCCTCGCCGGTGCGGGAGTAGCGCATGGCCGCGTGCACGCGCAGTTCGTGCTCGCCGGCGGTGAGGTTCTTCAGGGGCAGCCGGTTGCCGTCGAGGGCTTCCGGGTCCAGGGGTTGTCCGTCGAGGGTGACGGAGTGCAGCTCGGCGGGCTTGACCTCGACGAAGGTGTCACCGTCCGCGCGGGCACTGAACCTGATCAGGGTGCGGGAGTCGAAGGTCTCGTCCCCGCCGTTCAGGTCGAGTTCGATCGTGTAGCGGTGGACGTCGAGGAGCTCTGCTCGGGTCTGCGCTTCGTCGCGCGTCAGTACGGACATGCAGGACATGCTGCCTGATGGCAAGGGCATGGCACAGAGGCGGATCGGTATGCGACCGATGTCCGGTCTACGTGCGGTCTTTTTCGAGCTCCCCGGCGTGCGCCCCCATGGGCCGCTGGGTTGGCACGCGGGCCTCCGGATGGGGCAGTCCGGGGCGCGGGGGGTGTGCGGGGGTCTCGGTGTGCTCCCGGACGGCGGCGCGCAGCCGGCGCACCTCCCGTTCGAGGGCGAGGTGGCGCCGGTGGGTGTCGTAGAGGTAGCGGACCTTGGTGCGCAGGGCCCAGGGGTCCACGGGTTTCAGGACGAGGTCGGCGACGCCGAGCCGGAAGGCGGCGGTGGTCAGTTCGTGGTCGGCGCCGAAGCCGGTGAGCAGGATGACGGGGATGTGCTGGGTCTGTTCGACGCGCCGCATGTAGCGCACCACCTCCAGTCCGCTGACGCCGGGCATGCGCACGTCGAGCAGGAGCAGGCCGACCTGGCCGCGCAGCACCTGCTTGAGTGCCTCGTCGCCGCTGGTGGCCCGGCCGAGCAGATAGCCCAGCGGGGCCAGGGCGCTCTCCAGCGCGTACAGCGTGTCCTCGTGGTCGTCGACGATGAGGATCCTGGTATCCGACGGCATGGCCCGACGCCCCTCCCTCGTGGAGGACCAGAGTAAGTGCGGGACACTGACGCGCAGTGCTCGTCAGCTGACATGCTGTGCACAGCGCAGCATGCCGGGCGCGGGCCGCCGTGTCACTCCCCCGAGGTCAGTTACCGGCGGTCGCGGAGCCGTTGAGTGCCTCGTCGGCGATGCGCTCGTGGTGGCGGATCACCTCGGCGACGATGAAGTTCAGGAACTTCTCGGCGAAGGCCGGGTCCAGTTTGGCGTTCTCGGCGAGGGCGCGCAGCCGGGCGATCTGGCGGGCCTCGCGGGCCGGGTCGGCGGGCGGCAGCTGGTGCCGCGCCTTGAGGTGGCCGACCTGCTGGGTGCACTTGAAGCGCTCGGCGAGCATGTGGACGACGGCCGCGTCGATGTTGTCGATGCTGTCGCGCAGCCGTGCGAGCTCCTCGCGGACGGCGGGGTCGACGTCACCGGTGGCGGTGTTGCTGGTGGTCATGAGGGGTCAGCCTAGAGGCTGGTGGCCGGGCGGCCGCAGGGCGTCTCACGCATCGGCCGGGCCGAGGCGCTTGTGGAAGTGGACGTCCTCGTGGCCGCCGGGCACGCCCTCGATACGGGCCCGTTCCCGGTAGCCGAGCCGGGGGTAGAAGGCGGGCGCCTGGAAGCTGTACGTGGAGACGATCATGTCCGTGCAGCCGCGCCGGACGGCCTCGGCCTCCGCGGCGCGCATCAGCCGGCTGCCCCAGCCGGCGTGCCGCTGGTCCTCGCGCACCCAGAGCATGTCCACCGAGCACAGGCTGCCCCAGGTCCAGGCGGTGAGGCCGCCGACCAGGTCGCCGGAGTCGTCGGTGGCGCGGACGGAGAGGGCCTCGATGGGGATGCCGTCCGTGGCGGCGGTGTTGAAGGCGGTGAGCTCCTCGTCGAGCCGCTTGTCGAGGTCGTCGTCCTCGCCGCCCACCTGGAGCGAGGCGGCGACGGAGCGCTGTTCACTGGTCACGGCCCGGATTCTGCCGGAGGTCCCGGGCGGTGACGACCGGTTTTCGCGGCGCTGCGGCGGGTCCGCGGCGTGGCACACCCTCGTACAGTGGAACCGGGTTCTGGGGCGTCTTGGGGGTGAGGCGTGGCGAACGACGGGCCGGTCGAGCACGGCTACCCGCATCTGGAGACGGTGCGGGCCGCCATCACGGCGCTGTACAAGCGGCTGTCGTACGACACGATCCAGACGTTCGCGACCAGTGTCCTCCCCGCCGACGTGGCGTTCTGCGACACCGACGACCTGTACCTGGGGGCGCAGCGAGTGGCGCGCGAGCTGGTGCGGCACTACCGGCTGCCGGACGCGCGGCTGATCGTGAGCTTCCGGGAGATGCGGCACGCCGCGAACGTCGAGCTGGCGGCCGGGCCCGAGTACTTCGTGGAGCTGAACGACCGGTTCCGTACGCATCGGCGGGACATCGGGGCGGCCCTCGCCCACGAGGTGATGCATGTGTACCTGCACCGCCTGGACCTGTCCTTCCCGGGCGTGCGGGACAACGAGATCCTGACGGACACGGCGACGACGTATCTGGGCGCGGGGTGGCTGCTGCTGGACGCGTACCGGGAGGACGGGGCGTCGTCGCAGAAGCTGGGGTATCTCACGCCGGAGGAGTTCGGGTACGTGCTGGCCAAGCGGGCGCTGGTGTTCGACGAGGATCCGTCGGTGTGGTTCACCAGTCCGCAGGCGTACACGGCGTACGTGAAGGGGAGGGAGCTGGCCCGCCGCGACGGTCAGCAGCCGCCGTTGACCGCGGCGGGGTGGGCGGGGCGGCGGCGGTACGCGCGGGACCGGCGGCATGCGGCGGCGGGGCCGCAGCCGGGTGTGCGCTACGCGTTCTCCCCCGACGGGGTCGGGCGGTTGCGGGTGTCGTTTCCCTGCCCCACGTGCCATCAGCGGATCAGGGTGCCGGTGACGGGGCGGGTCCGGGCGCGGTGCGCGCTGTGCCGGAGTGTGCTGGAGTGCGACACGTGACGGGCGCCGGGGACTCCGGCCCGGTCAGTGGTGGTGGTCGCCGCTGGTGATCTCCCGGTACTCCTCCACCGTCGGCTTCTCGATCCGCGCGTCGGGCCCGAACATGGCCTTCGCCAGCCGGGCGCGCAGCCGCTCGGAGCGCTTGACCTTGCGGCGGACGCCGCCCGCGTCGACCTCGGGCCCGACCTCGTACGGCGGGTTCTGCTCGTGCTGGGTGAGGGTGAACAGCTCGGCCTGCGAGAGGGGCTCGTGCACCTCGGTGTACTCGCCGGTCGGCAGCCGTTTGATGGTGCCCGTCTCCCTGCCGTGCAGGACTTTGGCGCGGTCGCGGCGCTGGAGGCCCATGCAGATCTTCTTGGTGACGATGAAGGCGACGACCGGCAGCACGAAGGCGCCGATCCGCACGAACCAGGTGATCACGTTGATGGACAGATGCAGATGGGTGGCGACGATGTCGTTGCCGCCGCCGATCAGCAGCACCGCGTACAGCGTCAGCCAGGCCACGCCGAGGCCGGTGCGCACGGGCACGTTGCGCGGCCGGTCCAGGATGTGGTGCTCGCGTTTGTCGCCGGTGATCCACGCCTCGATGAAGGGGTAGGCGCCGATGGCGAGCATGACCAGCGGGAAGAGCGCGAACGGGATGAACACGCCGAGCGCCAGCGTGTGGCCCCACAGGTTGATCTCCCATCCCGGCATCACCCGGATCAGCCCCTCGGAGAACCCGAGGTACCAGTCGGGCTGGGCGCCCGTGGTGACCAGGTCGGGGCGGTAGGGGCCGAACGCCCACACGGGGTTGATCTGGGCGATCGCGCCCATGATGGTCAGGACGCCGAAGACGAGGAAGAAGAAGCCGCCCGCCTTGGCCATGTAGACCGGCAGGAAGGGCATCCCGACGACCGTCCGCTCCTTGCGTCCGGGGCCCGGGAACTGGGTGTGCTTGTGGTAGAAGACCAGGATCAGATGGGCGGTCACCAGGCCCAGCATGATCCCGGGCAGCAGCAGCACATGGACCGGGAACAGGCGCGAAATGATGTCGTCGCCCGGGAACTCCCCGCCGAAGAGGAAGAACGCCACGTACGTCCCGACGATCGGGATGGACAGGATGGCGCCGTGCGCGAAGCGCAGGCCGGTGCCGGACAGCAGGTCGTCGGGGAGGGAGTAGCCGGTCAGGCCGGTGATGATGCCGAGCATCAGCAGGGTCCAGCCGAAGACCCAGTTCAGCTCGCGCGGCTTGCGGAAGGCGCCCGTGAAGAACACCCGCATCATGTGCACCATCATGCCGGTGATGAAGACCAGCGCCGCCCAGTGGTGGATCTGCCGTATCAGCAGCCCGCCGCGCACGTCGAAGCTGATGTCCAGCGTGGACTCGAACGCCCTGGACATGAGCACGCCGTTGAGCTCCGTGTAGGAGCCGTGGTAGACGACCTCCTGCATGCTCGGCTCGAAGAACAGGGTGAGGTAGACGCCGGTGAGGATCAGCACGATGAAGCTGTAGAGGGTGACCTCGCCCAGCATGAAGGACCAGTGGTCCGGAAAGACCTTGCGCATGTTGGCCTTGGCCAGCCCGTAGAGACCGAGCCGCCCGTCCGCCCAGTCGGCGAGCTTCTCGCCCTTGCCGGCAGGAGGCCTCCTGCGGGCGGATGCCGTCCCGTACACCCGTCGTGCGCCGTCGTCGCCCATGCGTCGTCGCCTCCCCGTCGGATCCTTCCCAGCGTGGCACGGCTGCGCGGCGGTGCAAACGGGGCGTGGGGGCGGCTGGGCCAAGGGGGCGAGCGGACGGCTCAGCGGCTGCCGGGATCCCGCACGATCCCCTGGGCCCTGGCGGCCGCCAGCCACTGGGGGAACTCCCCCACCAGCCGGTCGTACAGCTCGGCGTCCGAGACCTTCGTCGGCTCCTGGCCCGCGTGGAAGAACCCGGCGTTGTCGACGGCCCGCTTGTCGGGCACGGCCAGCTCGTCCAGCTTGCGCAGGAAGTCGAACTGCTTGCTGCCCGGGTCGCCGAAGCCGATGAACTGCCAGAACAGCGGGAGCTTCGCCGCCTTGCACAGATACCGTTCGGCGGCGAGCTTGTTGATCGGCCCGCCGTCGGTCTGGAAGACCACGAGGGCCGGCTCGGCCGTCCCGCTGTCGAGGTAGTGGTCGATGACGGCGTCCATCGCCAGGTGGTAGCTGGTCTTCCCCATGTGCCCGAGCCCGGCCACGATCCGGTCGATCCGGCCCTGGTGGCCGGCCAGGGCGATCTCGGTCTCGGCGTCGACGTCCGTGGAGAAGAACACGACCGGCACGCTGCCGTCGTCGTCGAGATGCGCCGACAGCCCGAGCACCCGGTCGGCCAGCGCCTGCACGCTGCCGTCCTTGTAGTACGGCTTCATGGACCCGGAGTAGTCGACCACGAGGTAGACGGCGGCGCGCATGCCGTCGAGGCCGTGCTTCGTGAGGGAGGCCCCGGCGCTCTTGTAGAGGTTCACCAGCGCGGGAGCGGTCTCCTCGACCTTGCTCAGACTGATCGCGACCATGGCCCCCACCCTCTCACCCCTCGACGACCACTCCGTCGCTCAGCTCCAGCACGCGGTCGGCAAGGCCGAGGAGTTGGGGGTCGTGGGTGGCGACGAGGGCCGTGACGCCCTCGCTGCGGACCACGGCCCGCAGCAGTTCCATCACCGCCAGGCCGGTGGCGGCGTCGAGCTGGCCGGTCGGCTCGTCGGCGAGCAGCAGGGCCGGGCGGTTGGCGAGGGCCCGGGCGATGGCGACGCGCTGCTGCTGCCCGCCGGAGAGCTCGGCGGGCCGCTGCCTCTCGTGGCCGGTGAGTCCCACAGGGCCAGCAGCAGCGCCACCCGCTCCTCCCGTGCGCGCGGCTCGGCCCGGCGCAGCCGCAGCGGCACGCCCACGTTCTCGGCGGCGGTGAGGATGGGGATGAGCCCGAAGGACTGGAAGACGAAACCGATCCGGTCGCGGCGCAGTGCCAGCAGCTCGCTCTCGCTCAGCGCCGACAGGTCGGTGCCGCCGACGACGACACGGCCGCGCTGCGGGGTGTCGAGGCCGCCGATCAGGTGGAGCAGCGTCGTCTTGCCGGAGCCCGAACGGCCTTTGAGGGCGACCAGTTCACCGCGCCGGACGGCGAAGGAGGCCCCGCGCAGCGCGTGCACGGCCGCGGCGCCCGTGCCGTAGGAGTGGTGCACGTCCGCCACCCGCAGCATCGGCTCACCGGACGCGTCGTCGGCGAGGGCGGCACCGGGCCCCGGGCTGGTGTTCTCGGTCATCACCGCATCCCATCCGGAACCGGTCCGGACGGTCAAGAGCGGAACGACCCGGGTTCGAACGCGTGTGCCTGGCGGTTAACTCCGTGATATGCATGCCGAGTTGGGGCAAGAGGGCTCGGCCGACGGGGTGGGGGCGGAAGAGTGACGGGGTTACTGCTGCTGCGCCTGCGGGCGCATCGGCTGCTCCTCACGGCCGCCCTGCTCGCCGTCCTGCTGACCGCCTCGGTGCTCGCCGCCCTCACGGCCTTCTCCGGCTCCGTCGGGGACGCGGCGCTGCGCACCACCCTGGGCGGCCGGGCCGCGGCCTCGGCCTCCCTCGTCGTCGAGGCGGACGTGCCCCGGCAGCGGCGGGACGCGGCCCAGCGGGCCGTGGTGCGCGGGGCGCGGGAGGCGTTCGGCGGACTGCCGGTGACCGTGCGGAGGCTGGAGCGGTCCGGGCCGTACGCCCTGCCCCGTTCCCTCCAGGACGCCGACGCCCGCGCCGGGGAACCCGACCTCACGCACCTCGCCGCCCTCGACCGGTCCCGGATCCGGCTGGTCTCAGGCACCCTGCCGGGGGCGGCCCCGGCCGCCCGCACCGCCGCCGTGCCCGTCGCCCTGCCCGAGACGGCCGCCGAACGGCTGAGGCTCCGGCCCGGAGCGCGCCTCACGCTCACCGACCGGCTGGGCGGCGAGCCGCTCCGGGTGCGGGTGACGGGCGTGTACCGGGCGGCCGACAGCTCCGATCCCTACTGGCAGGCGGACACGCTCGGCGGCCAGGGCGTGCGCACCGTCGCCTTCACCACGTATGGGCCGCTGCTGGCCGATGGGTCGGTGCTCGCCTCCGGCCGCACCTCCGGGGACGGCACCGGCTGGGTGGCGACGGCCGACTACCGGACCTTCACCACCGACGGCATCGGCGCGCTCCGCGCGGCGGCCCTGCGCGCGGCCGGGGCGCTGCGCGCGGACCCGGCACTCGGGGGCGAGGCGGACGTGCGCACCGCGCTGCCCGAGGTGCTCGACCGGACCGGGCGGGCCCTGCTGGTGTCCCGGTCCACCCTGGTGATCGTCTCCGTGCAGCTGGTGCTGCTCGCCGGCTACGCGCTGCTGCTGGTGGCCCGGCTGCTGGACGGCGAGCGGGCGGGCGAGACCGAGCTGCTGCGGGCCAGGGGCGCGGCGCGCGGCCGGATCGCCGCACTCGCCGCGCTGGAGGCGCTGCTGCTGGCGGTGCCCGCCGCGGTCGGTGCCGCGTTGCTGTCCGGCCCGCTGGCCCGGCTGCTGGCCCGGTGGTCCTCGCTCGACCGGATCGGGCTGCGGCTCGACGCCGCCCCGTCGGGCCCGGTCTGGCTGGTCGCCGCCGGGGTGGCGGTGGCGTGCGCGGCGGCGGTCGTGGCGCCCGCGCTGGCGGCTGCGGCGGGCACTGCCGTGAGGCTGCGTCGGGTCCGGGCCGCCGCGTCGGCCGTGCCCGTGCGCGCCGGAGCCGATGCCGGGCTGCTGCTGATCGCGGGCGTGGCGTACTGGCAGCTCGACCGGCAGGCCGGCGCCACCGGCGGTGGGGTGCTCAGCCGGGACCGGGCCGGGCAGCTGGGCATCGATCCGCTGCTGGTCGCGGCGCCCGCGCTGGCGCTGCTGGCGGGCACGGTGCTGACACTGCGTCTGCTGCCGCTCGCGGCCCGGCTCGCCGAGCGGCGGTCCGCGCGCGGGCGGGGGCTGCCGGCGGCGCTGGCGGGCTGGCAGTTCAGCCGGCGCCCGCTGCGCGGGGCGGGGCCGGTGCTGCTGCTGGTCATCGCCGTGGCGACCGGGATGCTGGCGATCGGGCACGGCGCGTCCTGGGACCGGTCGCAGGACGACCAGGCCGACTTCCGGACGGGCGCCTCCGTGCGGGTCCTCGACCACCGGCCGGGCAGCCCCGGGCAGACCGGCCTCTACACCGCGCTGCCCGGGGCCCGGGACGCCGCTCCCGCGCACCGCGCCGCCCTGGGTCTGTCCGGCGGCCGCGAGGCGACGGTCCTCGCCCTGGACACGGCCCGCGTCGGGAACGGGATGCTGATGCGCGGCGACCTCGCCGACGAGCCCCCGGCGAAGCTGCTGCGGGCCCTAGCGCCGCCCGCGCAGGACAAGGACCGGCCCGTGCTCCTTCCCGACGGCACCCGGCGGCTCGCCCTCGACGTGCGGATCACCGACGTACGGCCCCGGACGGGACGTTCCCCCTCCGGCCGCGCGCCCCTGCTCACCGTGGTCGTCGAGGACCGGTACGGCATCGCCTACCGGCTGGGGGCCGGGAACGTCCCGGTGGACGGCCGGGTCCACCGCACCACGCTCGACCTGGACATGACGGCGACGGGCCGTCGTGCCGCCCCGGCCGGACCGCTGCGGCTGACCGGACTTCAGCTCGACGACACCTCCCCCGTCGGCCGTCCCGAGGGACACCGGTTCACCGTCGAACGGCTGCTCGCCACCGGCCGCGACGGCTCCGCGCGGACCGTCGCGGTGCCCGCCGGGACGCGCTGGCGGGGCGACCGGACCGTGACGGAGAACGGCACCGTCCTCGCCCGTACGGCCGCGCAGCCCGCCGTGTCGGGGACCGCGCCGCTGACCGTTTCGTACGGCACCGGCGCCGGCAGCGACGACGGTTACGGCGCGGCGCCGATCTACACCGTCCGCGTCACCACCGCCGGGGACGGGCCGCCGCCGCGCCTGTCCGCCGTAGCCACCCGGGACTTCCTGCGGGCGGCCGGGGCCCGGCCCGGCGACACCGTCGACGTACCGCTGTCCGGGGAGGAGCTGCGGGTGCGGATCGTGCGGTCGGTGGAGGAGCTGCCGACCACCGCCGCCGGCCCGGACGGAGAGACCGTGGCCGGTGGGGCGCTGCTGCTCGATCTGCGGGCCGTCGACGCCGTGCTGGCCCAGCGGGCCAGTGCGCCGCTCGCCCCCACCGAGTGGTGGGTGAGCGCCGCCCCCGGCAAGGCCCCCGAGGTCGCCGCGGCGCTGCGGGCGCGCCCGGATCTCGGACCGCAGCAGGTGCTGGTGCGGGACGAGACGGCGGCCGAGCTGCTGCGGGATCCGCTCGGCGCCGGACCGCGCTCGGCGCTGACGGCGGTGGCGGTGGCCGCCGCGGCCCTCGCCGCCGGGGGTTTCGCGGTGAGCGCCGCCGGGGCGCGGCGGGAGCGGGCCGCGGAGTTCGCGGTACTGCGCGCCCTGGGCACGCCCCGCCGGGACCTCGCCCGGCTGGTCGCGACGGAGCAGACCCTGCTCATCGGCGCCGGTCTGCTCGCCGGGCTCGCTCTCGGCACCGTCCTGACGCGGGCCGTCGTCCCGCTGATCGTGCTGACCTCCGATGCGGCGCGGCCGGTCCCGCCGGTCCTCGTCGACCTCCCGGTGTCCCGGGTGGCCCTGCTGCTCGTGGGGGTGGCCGCCCCGCTCCTGCTGATCACCGCCGCGTCGGCGCTGCGCCGTGCCGAGCCGGCGGTCGCGCTCCGCCACCAGGGGGAGGACTGAGATGCCGCCGAACGCGCAGGGCGCGCCATGGGTGCGGACCCGGCTGCGGACCGCGCCCTGGTCCACCGTCGCCTTCGGCGTGCTGGTGCTGGTCACGGCGTTCCTCGCGGCCGTCCTGCCGCGGGCGGTCGAGGCGTACGAGACGGACGGGCTGCGCGAGGCCGTCGCGGCGGCATCCGCCGAGTCCACCGTGCTGGAGCTGAGGGCGCCGCAGCCCGGTCTCGAACTGCCCGACGAGGCCCGTGCGGACGCGGTGCGGCCGGAGGCGCTGGCGGCGGTCGACGGCAAGGCGCGGGCGCTGCTGCCCGAGCCGCTGCGGGCGGACCCGGCCCAGTCGGCGTACGGGGTGCGGACCGCCAAGAGCCTGGAGGCACAGGACCCGTCGCTGCCCCGGCCGGACGGGCTGCCGCCCCGCTTCACCCTGGTCACGCAGTCGGGAGCGGCCCGCCACGCCACCGTGCGGGAGGGCCGGCTGCCCACCGCCGGCACACCGGTGACCGTGGACACCAGGGTGGTGGAAGGCGCCGTGACCACCGAGACCGCCCGCACGCTGCGGTTGCGGACCGGCGCCACGCTCACCCTGGCCGGCTTCCCGGACGGACCGCTGACCGTACGGATCACCGGCATCCTCGAACCCCGGCAGCCGCGGCGGAGTTACTGGTCCGCCGAACCGGTCCTGCGCACCCCTGCCCTGGCCGACACCAGCGGCCGGCCGCCGCAGTTCTACTGGGAGGCGGGCGTCCTGCTGGCGCCCGGGGCCGCGCCGGCGCTGCTCGGCGGCCAGGGCGAGCCGGAGAAGTACTGGCGGTTCGCGCCGGCGACCGGGCGGCTCACCGGGGCGGACACCTCGGCGCTCGTCGAGGCGGTCGCCTCCCTGGAGGACGGGCCGGGGCTGGTGCGGATGCGCGGGGCCGCCGGTGCGACGGCGCAGCTGTCCACCGACCTGGATCAGGTCGTCGCCTCCCACACGGAGACCCGTGACGCGATCGCGCCCGTGGTCGCCGTCGCGGCCTTCGGAATGGCCGCGGTCGCCGTCGTCGTCCTGGTCATGAGCGGTGGTCTGGCCGCCGCCCGCCGCGACGCCGAACTCGCCCTGCTGCGGGCCCGGGGCGGCTCCCTGCGCGGCATCGCCGGGCGGCTGCTGGCCGAGACGGCGGTGCCCGCGGTGCCCGCGGCGGCGTGCGGCCTGCTGCTCGCCGTGCTCGTCGTGGACGAGGCCCGGCCGCTGCCCGCCGTGGTCGGGGCGGGCGCCGTGGCCTTGCTCGCCTGTGCCGCGCTGCCGGTACGCGCGGTCGTGGCGCACCGCAGGCCGCGGGCGCACCGCGAGCGCGACGACCTCGCCCGCGCCAGGCCCGGCGGGCGCCGCACGGTCGCCGAACTGACCGTGCTGGTACTGGCCGTCGGCTCGGTGGCGGCGCTGCGCCGCCGCGGTACGGACGGGGCGGGCGATCTGCTGGTGAGCGCCGCCCCGGTGCTCGTCGGGCTGGCCGCCGCGCTGGTCCTCGTCCGGCTGTACCCGCTGCCCCTGCGGTGGGCCGCCGGCCCGGCCGGGCGGCTGCGCGGGCTGGTCGGGTTCCTGTCGCTGGCCCACGCGGGCCGCTCACCGGCGGCGGTCGCCACACTGCCGCTGCTCGCCCTGCTGACGGCCCTGACGACGGCCGCGTTCGGAGGGTCCGTGCTGAAGGGCGTGGCCGACGCCCGGGACCGGGCCGCGCTGCTGGAGACGGGCGCGGACGCGCGGATCTCCACGACCGACGGCAGCCCCCTCCCGGCCGGACTGGTGCGTGCGGTACGGGCTGTGGCGGGCGTACGGCAGGTCACGGCCGTGGGCCTCACGTACGCCTCGGAGCGCGCCTCCGACGAGACGCGATCGCTGCCCGTGGCCGGGGTCGAGCCGGACACCTACGCGGAGCTGGCCCGGCGGATGGGCCTCGGGGGTTTCCCGGCCGACCGGTTGGGGGCCGGGGGCGGGGCGCTGGACGCCGTCGCCTCCCCCGGGGTCGCCGAGCGGCTCGGGCGGGCGCCGCGCCGGATCGTGACGGAGGACGGAGCCGTCACGGTGCGGATCACCACCGTGCTCCCCCACACCCCGGCCGTCCCCGAGGGCGAGTTCCTGCTGGTCGACGCGGCGGGCCTGAAGGGCTCCGGCGGTCCCACGACCCTGCTGGCGGCCGGTGCCGGACTCGACACGCGGGCACTGCGGGCGGCCGTGCGCGGCGCCGGGCCCGGCCTCTCCGTGACACTGCGCGCCGAGGAACGCGCGGCGCTGTCCGACTCACCGCTTCAGGCGGGCGCCGAACGGATCTACGTCTGGGCCGTCGTCGCGGGCGCGGGGTACGCCCTGCTCGCCCTGGTGCTCGGCCTGCTGCGGTCCGCGCCGGAGCGGACCGCGCTGCTGGCCCGGCTGCGCGCCCTGGGCCTGACGAGCCGCCAGGGGCGTCACCTGCTCGGCCTGGAGGCGCTGCCGCAGGCGCTGCTCGCGGCCGGCGGGGGCACGGCCGTCGGCTGGGCCACGGTACGGCTGCTCGCCCCCGGCATCGACCTGGACCGGCTCGCCCTGGCCGGCGCGTCCGGCGGCACGGGGCCGGAGGGGGCCGTGCTGCGGGCCGACGTGTGGTCGCTGGCCCTGCCGGCCGCGGGCGCGGTGCTGCTGGCGGGGTCGGTGGCCGTCGCGCAGGCCTGGTGGGCGGGACGCCGGACACCGATCACTCACCTCAGGGCGGGAGACATGCGATGAGCGGTACGACGGAGTCGCTCACGGAGCTGGAGCGGCGGGCGGCGCGGCATCGCGACCGACCCGCGTACGGGCACGACGCCCTGATCTCCTGCGACCGGCTGGTGCGGATCTTCGCCAAGCGCGGTGGCGGGGACGCCATCGAGGTGCAGGCGCTCCAGGGGCTCGATCTCCTGGTGCGCCAGGGCGAGTTGATGGCCCTGGTGGGGGCGTCCGGCAGCGGCAAGTCGACGTTGATGAACATCCTCGCGGGCCTCGACGTCCCGACCGCGGGCGCCGCGAAGGTCGCGGGCCACGATCTGCTGACGATGGACGCGAAGGCGCGGTTGCGCTACCGGCGTGAGGTGGTCGGCTTCGTCTGGCAGCAGACGGCACGCAATCTGCTGCCGTATCTGACGGCGGCGCAGAACGCCGCCCTGCCCATGCAGTTGGCGGGCCGCTCGCGGCGGAAACGGGCCGGACGGGCGGAGGAGCTGCTGTCCCTGCTCGGCGTCGCCGACTGCCGGGACCGGCGGCCGCAGCAGATGTCCGGCGGCCAGCAGCAGCGCGTCGCGATCGCCGTCGCCCTCGCCAACACCCCCGCCGTGCTGCTCGCCGACGAGCCGACCGGCGAGCTGGACTCGGCGACGGGGCAGCAGGTTTTCGCGGCGTTCCGCCGGGTCAACGAGGAGCTGGGCACGACGATCGTCATCGTCACGCACGACCAGACGGTCGCCGGCGAGGTCCGCCGCACGGTCGCGATCCGCGACGGCCGCACCGCGACGGAGGTGCTGCGCCGCACCGAGGTCGACGAGACGGGCCGGGAGTCCCTGGTGGCCCGTGAGTACGCGATGCTCGACCGCGCGGGCCGCTTCCAGCTGCCGGCCGAGTACACGGCGGCTCTGGGCATGCGGGACCGGGTGCTGCTGGAGCTGGAGGAGGACCACGTCCAGGTGTGGCCCGACGGGAGCGGGGGCGGCCGCAACGACGGCTGAGGACATGCGACGGCGCCTGCCCGTTCGTCCGGTCGGGGACAAGGGACAGGCGCCGTCTGTGTTCCGCACGCCTTTGTGCGGGACGTATCGGGGGTGCGCGTCAGACCATCAGCGCACGGTCCGTCGGGCGGATCGGCGCCGGCAGCTCGCTGGCGCCCGTGAGGTGGCGGTCCACCCCGCGCGCCGCCGAGCGGCCCTCGGCGATCGCCCACACGATGAGCGACTGGCCGCGGCCGGCGTCACCGGCGACGAACACGCCCGGCACGTTGGTCTGGTAGTCGTCGTCGCGGACGATGTTGCCGCGCGCGTCGAGCTCCAGGCCGAACTGGTCCACCAGGCCGTTCTCGCGGTCCGTGCCCGTGAAGCCCATCGCCAGCGTCACCAGCTGGGCGGGGATCTTGCGCTCGGTGCCCGGCTTCGGCGTCAGCTTGCCGTCGATGAACTCCACCTCGGTGAGGTGCAGCCACTGGACGTTGCCGTCCTCGTCGCCCTCGAAGTGGGTCGTCGAGACCGAGTAGACGCGCTCGCCGCCCTCCTCGTGGGCCGAGGTGACCTTGTAGAGCATGGGGAAGGTCGGCCAGGGCTGGTTGACCGGGTGCCGCTCGTCGTTCGGGCGGGGCATGATCTCCAGCTGCGTGACGGAGGCCGCGCCCTGGCGGTGGGCGGTGCCCACGCAGTCCGCGCCGGTGTCGCCGCCGCCGATGACCACGACGTGCTTGCCCTCCGCCGAGATGGGGGGCGCCACGAAGTCGCCCTCCTGGACCTTGTTGGCCAGGGGCAGGTACTCCATGGCCTGGTAGATGCCCTTGAGCTCGCGGCCGGGCACCGGCAGGTCACGGGCCGTGGTGGCGCCGACGGCCAGGACGACCGCGTCGTAGCGCTTCTTCAGGTCCGTGGCCTTCAGGTCGCGGCCGATCTCGATGCCCGTGCGGAAGCGGGTGCCCTCCGCGCGCATCTGCTCGATACGGCGGTTGATGTGCCGCTTCTCCATCTTGAACTCGGGGATGCCGTAGCGGAGGAGGCCTCCGATGCGGTCCGCGCGCTCGTAGACGGCGACGGTGTGGCCGGCGCGGGTCAGCTGCTGGGCGGCGGCGAGGCCCGCCGGGCCCGAGCCGACGACCGCGACGGTCTTGCCGGACAGGCGCTCCGGGATCTGCGGGGCGACGTCCCCGGTCTCCCACGCCTTGTCGATGATCGAGACCTCGACGTTCTTGATGGTGACCGGCGGCTGGTTGATGCCGAGCACACACGCCGACTCGCACGGGGCCGGGCACAGGCGGCCCGTGAACTCCGGGAAGTTGTTCGTCGCGTGCAGCCGCTCGGAGGCGGCGGACCAGTCCTCGCGGTAGGCGTAGTCGTTCCACTCGGGGATCAGGTTCCCCAGCGGGCAGCCGTTGTGGCAGAACGGGATGCCGCAGTCCATGCAGCGGCTGGCCTGCTTGCTGATGATGGGCAGCAGGGAGCCGGGGACGTAGACCTCGTTCCAGTCCTTGACGCGCTCCTCGACGGGGCGGGACTTGGCGACCTCGCGCCCGTGGTTCAGGAAGCCCTTCGGGTCAGCCATTGATCGCCGCCTCCATCATCTTCTCGTGGGTCTCGGTCTCGGAGAGACCGGCTCGCTCGGCGGCGTCCTTGGCGGCGAGCACTGCCTTGTACGTGCTGGGGATGATCTTGCTGAAGCGCTCGACGGCGGTGTCCCACTCGGCCAGGAGCTTCTCGGCGACGGTGGAGCCCGTCTCCTCCTGGTGGCGGCGGACCACGTCGTGCAGCCACTGCCGGTCGGTGTCGTCCAGCGCCTCGATCGCGTCCAGGTTGCCGACGTTGACGTTGTCCCGGTCCAGGTCGATCACGTACGCGATACCGCCGGACATGCCGGCCGCGAAGTTGCGGCCCGTCTCGCCGAGCACCACCGCGTGCCCGCCGGTCATGTACTCGCAGCCGTGGTCGCCCACGCCCTCGGAGACGACCGTCGCGCCGGAGTTGCGGACGCAGAACCGCTCGCCGACCTTGCCGCGCAGGAACATCTCGCCGCCGGTGGCGCCGTAGCCGATGGTGTTGCCGGCGATGACGCTGTACTCGGCGAGGTGGTCGGCCGCGCGGTCCGGGCGGACGACGATCCGGCCGCCCGAGAGGCCCTTGCCGACGTAGTCGTTGGCGTCGCCCTCCAGGCGCAGCGTGACGCCGCGCGGCACGAACGCGCCGAAGGACTGGCCGGCGGAGCCGGTGAAGGTGATGTCGATGGTGTCGTCGGGCAGGCCCGCGCCGCCGAACTTCTTCGTCACCTCGTGGCCGAGCATGGTGCCGACCGTGCGGTTGATGTTGCGGATCTGCACCTGGGCGCGGACCGGCTGGGCCTCGGTGGCGTCGGAGGCGGCCAGGGCGTCCGCGGCGAGCTTGATCAGCTGGTTGTCGAGCGCCTTCTCCAGGCCGTGGTCCTGCGCGATCAGCTGGTGGCGCACCGCGCCCTCGGGCAGCTCCGGCACGTGGAACAGCGGCTCCAGGTCCAGGCCCTGCGCCTTCCAATGGTTCACCGCGCGGGTGACGTCGAGGGCCTCGGCGTGGCCGACGGCCTCCTCGATGGAGCGGAAGCCCAGCTCGGCGAGGATCTCGCGGACCTCTTCGGCGATGTACTTGAAGAAGTTCACGACGTACTCGGCCTTGCCGTTGTACCGCTCGCGCAGCACCGGGTTCTGCGTGGCGATGCCGACCGGGCAGGTGTCCAGGTGGCAGACGCGCATCATGACGCAGCCGGAGACGACGAGCGGCGCGGTCGCGAAACCGAACTCCTCGGCGCCGAGCAGCGCGGCGATGACGACGTCACGACCGGTCTTCAGCTGGCCGTCCGTCTGGACCACGATCCGGTCGCGCAGGCCGTTGAGCAGCAGGGTCTGCTGAGTCTCGGCGAGACCGAGCTCCCAGGGGCCGCCGGCGTGCTTCAGCGACGTCAGCGGCGAGGCGCCCGTACCGCCGTCGTGGCCGGAGATGAGCACCACGTCCGCGTGCGCCTTCGACACACCCGCGGCGACCGTGCCGACGCCGACCTCGGAGACCAGCTTCACGTGAATCCGCGCCTGCGGGTTCGCGTTCTTCAGGTCGTGGATCAGCTGGGCGAGGTCCTCGATGGAGTAGATGTCGTGGTGCGGCGGCGGGGAGATCAGGCCCACGCCGGGCGTCGAGTGCCGCGTCTTGGCGACCCACGGGTAGACCTTGTGGCCGGGCAGCTGGCCGCCCTCGCCGGGCTTGGCGCCCTGGGCCATCTTGATCTGGATGTCGTCGGAGTTGACCAGGTACTCGGAGGTCACACCGAAGCGGCCGGAGGCGACCTGCTTGATGGACGACCGGCGGGCCGGGTCGTACAGGCGCTCCGGGTCCTCGCCGCCCTCACCGGTGTTGGACTTGCCGCCCAGCTGGTTCATGGCGATGGCGAGGGTCTCGTGCGCCTCCTGGGAGATGGAGCCGTACGACATGGCGCCCGTGGAGAACCGCTTGACGATCTCGGAGACCGGCTCGACCTCGTCGATGGAGATCGGCTGCCGGTCCGACTTGAAGCCGAACAGGCCGCGCAGCGTCATCAGCCGCTCGGACTGCTCGTTCACGCGCTCGGTGTACTTCTTGAAGATGTCGTACCGGCCGGCGCGCGTGGAGTGCTGGAGGCGGAAGACCGTCTCCGGGTCGAACAGGTGCGGCTCGCCCTCGCGGCGCCACTGGTACTCGCCGCCTATGTCCAGCGCGCGGTGCGCCGGGGCGATGCCGGAGGCCGGGTAGGCCTTGGCGTGCCGGGCGGCGACCTCCTTGGCGATGACGTCGATGCCGACGCCGCCGATCTTGGTGGCCGTGCCGTTGAAGTACTTGTCGACGAAGGCCTCGTCGAGACCGACGGCCTCGAAGACCTGCGCGCCGCGGTAGGAGGCGACGGTCGAGATGCCCATCTTGGACATGACCTTCAGCACGCCCTTGCCGAGGGCGTAGATGAGGTTCCGGATGGCCTTCTCGGGCTCGATACCGGGGAGGAACGTCCCTGCGCGGACCAGGTCCTCGACGGACTCCATCGCCAGGTACGGGTTGACGGCGGCGGCGCCGTAGCCGATGAGCAGGGCGACGTGGTGGACCTCGCGGACGTCGCCGGCCTCGACCAGCAGGCCCACCTGGGTGCGCTGCTTGGTGCGGATGAGGTGGTGGTGGACGGCCGCGGTGAGCAGCAGCGACGGGATCGGCGCGTGCTCGGCGTCCGAGTGCCGGTCCGACAGGACGATCAGGCGGGCGCCGTTGTCGATGGCGGCGTCGGCCTCGGCGCAGATCTCCTCGATCCGGGCGGCCAGGGCCTCGCCGCCGCCGTGCACCCGGTACAGGCCGGAGAGCGTCGCGGCCTTGAAGCCGGGCATGTCGCCGTCGGCGTTGATGTGGATGAGCTTGGCCAGCTCGTCGTTGTCGATCACCGGGAAGGGCAGCAGGACGCTGCGGCAGGACGCGGCCGACGGCTCCAGCAGGTTGCCCTGGGGGCCCAGCGAGGAGCGCAGGGAGGTGACCAGTTCCTCGCGGATGGCGTCCAGCGGCGGGTTGGTGACCTGCGCGAACAGCTGCGTGAAGTAGTCGAAGAGCAGCCGCGGGCGGTCCGACAGCGCCGCGATCGGCGAGTCGGTGCCCATCGAGCCGATCGGCTCGGCGCCGGCCTTGGCCATCGGCGCGAGGATGACGCGCAGCTCCTCCTCGGTGTAGCCGAAGGTCTGCTGGCGGCGGGTGACCGAGGCGTGCGTGTGCACGATGTGCTCGCGCTCGGGCAGGTCGGACAGCTCGATCTCGCCGGCCTCGACCCACTCCGCGTAGGGGTTCTCGGCGGCGAGCTCGGCCTTGATCTCGTCGTCCTCGATGATGCGGTGCTCGGCGGTGTCCACGAGGAACATGCGGCCGGGCTGGAGGCGGCCCTTGCGGACGACCTTCGCGGGGTCGATGTCCAGGACGCCGACCTCGGAGCCGAGGACGACGAGGCCGTCGTCGGTGACCCAGTAGCGGCCGGGGCGCAGGCCGTTGCGGTCGAGGACCGCGCCGACCTGGGTGCCGTCGGTGAAGGTGACACAGGCCGGGCCGTCCCAGGGCTCCATCATCGTGGAGTGGAACTGGTAGAAGGCGCGCCGGGCCGGGTCCATGGAGTCGTGGTTCTCCCACGCCTCCGGGATCATCATCAGCACGGAGTGCGGCAGGGAGCGGCCGCCGAGGTGCAGGAGTTCGAGGACCTCGTCGAAGGAGGCGGAGTCGGACGCGTCGGGCGTGCAGATCGGGAAGATCCGGTCGATCTTGTCCTGGCCGCCGAACAGGTCGGAGACGATCTGGGACTCGCGGGCCGCCATCCAGTTGCGGTTGCCCTTGACGGTGTTGATCTCACCGTTGTGCGCGACGAAGCGGTAGGGGTGGGCCAGCGGCCACGACGGGAACGTGTTCGTGGAGAACCGGGAGTGCACGAGCGCGATCGCGGAGGCGAACCGGCGGTCGGACAGGTCCGGGAAGAAGGGCTCCAGCTGGCCGGTGGTCAGCATGCCCTTGTAGACGATGGTCCGCGCGGACAGCGACGGGAAGTACACGCCGGCCTCGCGCTCGGCGCGCTTGCGCAGCACGAAGGCCTTGCGGTCGAGGTCGATGCCCTGCGAGACGCCGTCGCTGACGAAGATCTGCCGGAACAGGGGCATGGTCGAACGGGCGGTGGCCCCCAGCAGCTGGGGAGCGACCGGCACCTCGCGCCAGCCGAGCACGGTCAGGCCCTCGTCGGACGCGATCGTCTCGATCTGCGAGACGGCGTCGGCGGCGGAGTCCTCCGGCAGGAAGGCGATGCCGACCGCGTAGGCACCGGCCTCGGGGAGTTCGAATCCGGCCACGTCACGGAAGAAGGCGTCCGGGACCTGCGAGAGGATGCCGGCGCCGTCGCCGGAGTCCGGCTCGGAGCCGGTGGCACCGCGGTGTTCGAGGTTGCGCAGAACGGTCAGAGCCTGCTCGACCAGGGTGTGGGACGCCTCGCCGGTGAGGGTGGCGACGAAGCCGACGCCGCAGGCGTCGTGCTCGTTGCGGGGGTCGTACATACCCTGCGCAGCAGGGCGAGCATCCATGAACGACCAGTTCTGGCCATTCGCGGAATGCTGGGACGGCTGGCGCGGCGTACGCATCGGCTCTCCCGTCGTCTGTGGCATGTGCATGGTGCCGAGGGACGACGTTGGCCCTCTGCGTGATCGCAAAATTTCGTGCAGGTTACATGATGGAACGGTTCTCGGGTACCGGGACAACCCGTTCCAACATGCGGACACCGCTGGTTCGCGGCGGGGGTACCGCGCCCGCGGTGGAAGCTATGGGGGGCCAGCACGGAACGACCGGGTGAGATCGATGCCCGTCGGGCCCGAGGGCGGAACGGGCGCCTTCGCCCACTCCGCTGGATGCGCGGCGGGCCTCGTTGCCCGCAGCGCTTACGGCTCATGCCCCGTGGTTGCACATTCGAAACCAGCGAGTAACGGCTACTTATGCGGCCCATCGCATAAGTCCGAGCCGAGCTATCCTACGGCCGTTCCGAACAGTGTGCCCAGGGCGTACGTCACACCAGCCGCCGCGCCTCCCAGGAACAGCTGCCGCAGCCCGCTGTACCACCAGGTCCGCGCCGTCACCTTGGCCACCACCGCACCGCACAGGAAGAGCCCGAGCAGTGCCAGCAGCACGGCCGGCCACAGACTGCTCGCACCCAGCAGATAAGGCAGGACGGGGACCAGTGCCCCCAGCGCGAAGGAGCCGAAGCTCGACACGGCGGCCACGGTGGGCGAGGGCAGATCGCCGGGGTCGATGCCCAGCTCCTCCCGGGCGTGGATCTCCAGCGCCTGCTCAGGGTCCTTCGACAGCTGCCGGGCGACCTCGCCGGCCAGCCGCGGCTCGACCCCTCTGGCCCGGTAGAGCGCGGCGAGCTCGGCCTCCTCGCACTTCGGGTGCTTGCGCAGCTCTCGGCGCTCCACGTCCAGCTCGGCCTCGACGAGCTCGCGCTGCGAGGCCACGGAGGTGTACTCGCCGGCGGCCATGGAGAAGGCACCGGCGGCCAGGCCCGCGAGCCCGCTGAGGACGACGGTGTGCTGGCTGACCGACCCGCCCGCGACACCGGTCATCAGGGCGAGGTTGGAGACGAGACCGTCCATCGCACCGAACACCGCGGGACGCAGCCAGCCGCCGTTCACGTCCCGGTGCGTGTGGTTGTCCCGGTGCGCCTCGTGCAGCGCCGCCTCGGTCTCGATGATGGCCATGGAAGATCCGCTCCCCTTGTTTGGACAAGTTCCAGATTTTTACAACACACAAACTACGCCCTGGATTCCGCCCTCGCCAGCAAGGAAAGGCTGCGCTAACCTGCGGTTTTACCCTTCTCCGCTCACTTGATCATGGGGGCGCGCAGCTGTCGACCGGGTGATGCTGGGGCTCCTGAGGCTCGGGCCGGCCGCCCCGGTGGGACACATGCCGTATGGCATCGATCGCCTGCATCCCCTCCGTCCCGGCGCCCGGGGACGCCGCCGAACTCCGCGCACGGGCCCGCGGCGCACTGCTGGGCCTGGCCATCGGTGACGCCCTCGGGGCCCCGGCCGAGAACATGAAACCCTCCGAGATCCGCGCGCGGTGGGGCCGTATCACCGGCTACGTCGCCGAGAACCCCGCCGGCACGGACGACACCGAGTACGCGATCTTCTCCGGCCTCCTCCTGGCCCGGCACGGCTCCGCCCTCACCCCGGCCCATGTGGAGGCGGCCTGGCACGAGCTGATCGCCGACCGCGACGAGGGCCCCTTCCGGGGCGCCGGCTTCAGCGAGCGCGGCACGCTGGAGAACCTGCGCCGGGGCCTGGCCGCCCCCATCTCCGCCCAGCACCGGCACGCCTGGAGCGACGGCCTGGCCATGCGCGCGGCCCCCTTCGGGGTGTTCGCGGCGGGCCGCCCTGCGGAGGCGGGCCGGCTGGTCGCGATCGACGGCTCGGTGAGCCACGACGGCGAGGGCATCTACGGCGGCCAGGCGGTGGCGGCGGGCGTGGCGGCGGCGATGGCCGGCGCCCCGCCGATCGCGGTCGTGGCCGCCGCGCTCGCGGTCGTGCCCGACGACTCCTGGACGGCCCGGTGCCTGCGCCGCGCCGTGGCGGTGGCCCACCGCGGCGAACGCGCGGTCCGCTCCGCGGTCGTCATCGGCGGCTACCCCTGGACCGA
The DNA here is from genome assembly GCF_014651035.1 of Streptomyces lomondensis. GTDB lineage: Bacteria > Actinomycetota > Actinomycetes > Streptomycetales > Streptomycetaceae > Streptomyces > Streptomyces lomondensis. Next base: position 1,336,491 of record NZ_BMWC01000001.1, on the reverse strand, counting down.
CCTGGCCCCCGAGGCGGTCGCCCTCGCCTTCGGCGCGTACGCGGCGGCCGACGGCGACTTCGAGCAGTCCGTCCTGACCGCGGTGAACATGGGCCGGGACGCGGACACCACGGCGGCGGTGGCGGGGGCGCTGGCGGGTGCGACGCGGGGCGTGTCGGCGATCCCGGCGCCGTGGGCCGCGGCCATCACGCCGGCCCGCGGCTCATGCCTCCCCGCGATGGCCGGCTACCACGTCCTGGACGTGGCGGACCTGCTGACACCGGCACCACGCGGCACGGAGCCGGAACCGACGGACTTCGTCCTGGCGGTCGACGGAACGGAGACCCCCTCATGACGACACACGAACCGTCAGCCGCCGACGGCGAAGGCGCCCCACGGGAGACCAGGACCCCTCGGGAGACAGTTACGGGCGGTGCGCGGGCGGGAGACAAAAAGGCCGAAGGCCTCCTGCTCGGACTCGCAGCCGGCGACGCCGCAGGCTGGCCGGCGGCCCGCCACAGAGCCGCCCGCATGCCCGACTGGACCCGCCGCCTCACCCGCGAACTCGACACCTTCGCCGAACACAACGCGACGACCACCCTCCCCGTCCCCATCGCCCTGAACCAGCCCCCCGAGCCCCTCCGCCTAGGCCCCTCCGACGACGCCGAATGGGCGGCCTTCGCCGCGGAAGCCCTCCTCCGCGCCGGCGACGACACCGTCCTGAACGACCTCAGCCGAGACCGCCGCACCCGAGCCGCGATCGACCTCACCTGGAACGCCGTCGCCAGCGAGGTGGCCGCCGCCGCGGACCGCGCCCCGGAGATCGAGTCCGCCGTCCTCCCCCTGCGCGCCCGCATCTCCGTCCGCGCCGGCCTCGGCAACCTCGCCACCGGCCTGCGCCCACCCGCCACCGGCCACGACAACCCCCACTACTTCGACGACGCCGCCTGCGTACGGGCCTGCGTCCTGGCCGTGGCCCACCCGGGCGACCCCCGGCGGGCCGCCGATCTCGCCGAGTTCGACGCCCGCTACACCCAGGACGGCGACGGCGTCCACGGCGCCCGCGCCATGGCGGCAGCGCTCGCCCTCGCCCTGGCCGGCGCGCACGTCGACGCCTGCGTCACCGCGGCCCTCGCCGAACTCCCCGAGGAGACGGAGATCGGCCGCAACGCCCGGCACGCACTCAAGCTCGCCGCCGCCGCGGACAGCGCCTTCGCCCTGGTCCCGCCCCTGGAGCACCAGATCGTCGACCACGTCTACAGCTACGGCATCGCCGCCGCCGAGACGGTCCCGGTCGCCCTCGCCCTGGCCACCGCGGCCGGCGGCCGTATCGCCGAGGCGATCCCCGCGGCGGCCTGCCTGTCCCGCGTCGCGGACTCCGCCCCGGCCCTGGTCGGCGCCCTCACCGGCGCCCTCGGCGGCGGCGCGTCGATCCCGGCCTCCTGGCGGGAGACCTGCCGCACGCTCTCCGGCTGCGTCCTGCCCCGCCTCACCGGCACGGACCTCGTGGAACTCGCCGGACTCCTGGAAGCCGCACAACCGGCCCGCCCGGGTGGATGATGCGGCCATGCAGCCCAAACCGCACCAAAACGCCTCGCTGGACGAGAGGATCACCGGAGCCCTGGTCGGAGCGGCCGTCGGCGACGCCCTCGGCGGCCCCGTCGAGGGCTACTCGCCGGAGCAGATCCTCGAACGCCACGGCGGCCGGGTCCACGGCATCGTCGGCCCCTGGCACGGCGACGACTGGCGCACGGCCCGCCCCCTCGCCCCGTACCACAAGGGCGACGGCCACGTCACCGACGACACCCTGATGACGCACGCCCTGGTCCGCGTCTACGCCCGGGTCCGCGACCACCTCGACGCCTACGCGATCGCCGACCACCTGGTCCCGGACCTGATGACCGAACCCCGGTGGATCCCGGAACTGGAGACCGAGGCCCTGCCCCTCCAGCGGATCTTCCTCGCGGAGAAATGGCTCGTGACCCGCCTCCACTACGGCCATGCCGACCCGCGCGAGGCCGGCACCGGCAACATCGTCAACTGCGGGGCGGCGATGTACATGACCCCGGTCGGCCTGGTCAACGCGGCCAACCCGCCGGCGGCGTACGCCGAGGCCCTCGACGTCGCCGGCGCGCACCAGTCGTCGTACGGCCGGGAGGCGGCGGGCGTCCTGGCCGCTGCGGTCGCGGCGGCGTGCACCCCGGGCGCGACGCCCGACTCGATCGTCTCGACGTGCCTCTCGCTCGCGAAGGACGGCACCCGCACGGCGATCGAGCGGGTCTGCGAGGAGGCGAGCCGCCACCCGGACTTCGAGTCGGCGCTGCGCCCGCTGCGCGAGGCGGTGGCCCCCTACGACACGGTGGGCCCCGACTACCGCGCCCCGTCCCTGGGCGCCCGGCGCCCGTCCCGCCTCCACGCGATCGAGGAACTCCCCGTCGCCCTGGGCATGTTGCTCGTCGCACAGGGCGACTACCGCCACGCGGTTCTCGGCGCCGTGAACTACGGCCGCGACTGCGACTCCATCGCCACGATGGCGGGCGCCCTGGTCGGCGCCCTCGGCTCCCCGGTCCCCGAGGATTGGGCCAAGACCGTGGCGGAGGCGAGCCGCCTGGACCTCTGGGAACCGGCGACCACGCTCACCGCCGTCACGCGCGAGATCTTCGCCCGGGACGTGACCCGCCGCCGCACCCACGAACAGGCCTTCGCGTCCCTCGGAGGCCAGGAATGCTCCGACTGACCTGGGTCCAGCCGGAGGACCTCATCGGCCACGAACTCCGCCAGGCGACCCAGGACGGCCGAGAACCGTCGAGGATCGCGTCCCGCTGGCGAGCGGCAGGCGGCCCGGAGGCCCCCACGACGGCAGGCGCGTCCCCCACACCGACGTCCCGCTACCTCCGCCAACTGGCAGAAGACCTCCTGGACGAACTGGCGGACCTCCCCAGCACGTTGGCCGACGACGAACCGACGGACCTGGGGAAGATCAGGGCTGCATGCCCTGAGTGGCCACCGTCTGCGGGCAGCCGAAGTCCGCACCCCGCGCAGTCGCACCTCGAAGCCGCCTGGCTCGGCCGAGCCACCGGCTGCCTCCTCGGCAAACCAGTCGAGATACTCCCCCTCGACGCCATCCGCCAACTGGCCAAGTCCACCGGCAACTGGCCCCTCACCACCTGGTTCACCGAACGCGGCGTCCCCAGCGAACTCCTCGCCGCACACCCCTGGAACCGCCGCTCGGCGAAAACCTCCCTCGCCGAGAACATCGACGGCATGCCCGAGGACGACGACCTCAACTACCCCCTCCTCAACCTCCTCGTCCTCCAACGCCACGGCAAGGCCTTCACCACCACGGACGTGGCCCGCACCTGGCTCGACGAACTCCCCGCCGGCCGCACCTTCACCGCCGAACGCATCGCCTACCGCAACCTCCTCACCGGCCTGGAACCCCCGCACACCGCCCGCCACCGCAACCCGTTCCGCGAATGGATCGGCGCCCTGATCCGCGCCGACGTCCACGGCTGGACCAACCCGGGCGACCCGGCCGCCGCCGCAGAACAGGCCCACCGCGACGCCACCCTCACGCACACCGCCAACGGCGTCTACGCGGCGATGTTCGCGGCGGCCACCATCGCGACCGCCGCGACAAGCGAACACGACATCCACGCCTGCCTGCGCACCGGCCTCACCGTCGTCCCGCCCCGCTCCCGCCTCGCCCGAGCCGTCCGCCACGCCATCGAACTGGCCCACGAGCACGCCGACTTCGACACGGTCGTCGACGAACTCCACGCCGCCCACGCCGCCACCCACCACTGGGTGCACGCCGTCCCCAACACCGCCCTGATCGCCGCCGCCCTCACCCACGCGCACGGCGACTTCTCCGGCTCCATCTGCCGTGCGGTGAGCGGCGGTTGGGACACCGACTCCAACGGCGCGACCGCCGGCAGCATCGCCGGCCTGCTGGCCAAGGACCCCGCGGCCCTGCCCGACCGCTGGACGGCCCCCCTGAAGAACCGCCTGACCACCTCCATCAGCGACTTCAACGGCATCGGCTTCGACACCCTCGCCCACCTCACCCACCGGGAGACCCACCGCTCATGACCGCGCCCCAGCCCGCGCCCCTCACCGGCCTCCGCGTCCTCGACCTCGCCACCCTCTTCGCCGGCCCGATGGCCGCCACCCTGCTCGGTGACTTCGGCGCGGAGGTCATCAAGGTCGAGCACCCGAGGAAACCGGACCCCTCCCGCGGCCACGGCCCCTCGAAGGACGGCGTGGGCCTGTGGTGGAAGATGCTCGGCCGCAACAAGCGCACCATCACCCTCGACCTGTCGAAGCCGGGCGGCCGCACCACCCTCCTGCGCCTGGCCGCCACCGCCGACGTGATCGTCGAGAACTTCCGCCCGGGCACCCTGGAGAAGTGGGACCTGGGCTGGCCGGAGCTGTCGGCCGCCAACCCCCGCCTGGTCCTGGCCCGCGTCACCGGCTTCGGCCAGTTCGGCCCCTACGCGCACCGCCCCGGCTTCGGTACCCTCGCCGAGGCGATGAGCGGCTTCGCCGCGATCACCGGCGAACCGGACGCGCCCCCGACCCTGCCACCGTTCGGCCTGGCCGACGCCATCGCGGGCCTGACCACGGCATACGCGGTGCTGACGGCCCTGGCCGCCCGCGACCGCACCGGCGAGGGCCAGGTCGTCGACATGGCCCTGATCGAACCGATCCTGGCCGCCCTCGGCCCCCAGCCGCTCTGGTACGACCAGCTCGGCCATGTCCAGCCGCGCACCGGCAACCGCTCCCCCAACAACGCCCCGCGCGGTGTCTACCGCACCGCCGACGGCACCTGGGTCGCCGTCTCCACCTCGGCCCAGTCGGTCGCGGAACGCGTGATGCACCTGGTCGGCCGCCCGGACCTGGTCGACGAGCCGTGGTTCGCCACCGGCGCCGACCGCGCCCGCCACGCCGACGTCCTGGACGAGGCGGTCGGCGGCTGGATCGCCGAGCGCACCCGCACCGACGTCCTGGCCGCCTTCGAGAAGGCCGAGGCGGCAGTGGCCCCGGTCCAGGACGTCCGGGACGTGATGGCGGACCCGCAGTACCAGGCCCTGAACACCATCACCACCGTCGACGACCCGGAACTGGGCCCGCTGCGCATGCAGAACGTCCTCTTCCGCCTCTCCGCCACGCCCGGCGCGATCCGCTGGGCCGGCCGCCCGCACGGCGCGGACACCGAGGAGGTCCTGACCGAGCTCGGCCTGTCCCCGGCCGACCTCACGGCGCTGCGCGCGGAGGGCGCCCTGTGACGGCGCCCCCGCTCACCTGGCTCTACGCCCCGGGCGACCGCCCCCACGTGGTGGCGAAGGCCCTCGCCTCCGGCGCCGACGTCGTCGTCGTCGACCTGGAGGACGCGGTCGCCCCCGACCGGAAGGAGTACGCCCGCGCCGCCACCGCCGAGCTGCTCGGCGACCCGCCCGCGGTCCCGGTCCACGTCCGCGTCAACGCCCTGGACAGCCCCTGGGCGGAACAGGACATCGCCACCCTCGCGAAGGCCCCGGGCCTGTCCGGACTGCGCCTGCCCAAGGTGACCTCCCCGGCCGAGATCACCGACATCGCCCACCGGACCACCGTCGGCCTGTACGCCCTGCTGGAGACGGCCCTCGGCGTGGAACAGGCGTACGCCGTCGCCACGGCCCACCCGCACCTGCGCGGCATCGCGCTGGGCGAGGCGGACCTGCGGGCCGATCTCGGCGTACGTGCCGACACGGGCCTGGACTGGCCCCGCTCCCGGGTGATCACGGCCGCCCGGGCGGCGGGCCTGCCCCCGCCGGCGCAGTCCGTCCACCCGGACCTCCGCGACCTGGACGGGCTGGCCGCCACCTGCGCGCACGGCCGCGCCCTGGGCTTCCTGGGCCGCGCCGCGATCCACCCCCGGCAGCTCCCGGTGATCGAGCGCGTCTATCTGCCCACCGAGCAGGAGATCGAACAGGCGGAGACGATCATCAAGGCGGCCGCGACGGACCAGGGCGCCCAGGCCCTCCCGGACGGCCGCTTCATCGACGCGGCGGTGGTGACGGCGGCACAGCGCACGCTGTCCCTGGCGCGCCGTCGTTAGACGCGGCGAGGGGCGCCCGGACCGTTCCGGGCGCCCCTCGCCGCGTACAGCCGACCGTCAGGTCTTCTTCGCCGACCCGGCCTCGTTCTTGGCCTCGTCCTCGGCGTCGCCGTCCTTGCCCTCGGCGTCGGTCTTACCCTCGTCGTCCGTGGCGGCTCCACCGTCGGAGGCACCGGGCTCCACGACCTCTTCCCGGCCGGGCCGCTTCTTCGACGACAGCACCAGGTACGTGACCGCGAGCAGGAACACGAGGATGGCGGTCCAGACGTTCAGCCGGACGCCCAGGATGTGGTGGGCGTCGTCGACGCGCATGTACTCGATCCAGCCGCGCCCCGAGCAGTACGCGGCGACGTACAGCGCGAACGCCCGCCCGTGCCCCAGCCGGAAGCGGCGGTCCGCCCAGATGACCAGGACCGCGACGCCGATGCACCACAGCGACTCGTACAGGAACGTCGGGTGGTACGTGCCCGGCACCCGGCCGTCCGCCGAGGACGTGATCTCCAGGGCCCACGGCAGGTCGGTGGGCTTGCCGTACAGCTCCTGATTGAACCAGTTGCCCCAGCGGCCGATCGCCTGCGCGAGGGCGATGCCCGGCGCGACGGCGTCGGCGTACGCGGGCATCGGGATGCCGCGGCGCCGGCAGCCGATCCAGGCGCCCAGCGCGCCGAGCGCGATCGCGCCCCAGATGCCGAGGCCGCCCTCCCAGATCTTGAAGGCGTCCACCCAGTCACGGCCCTCGCTGAAGTACAGCTCGTAGTCCGTGATCACGTGGTAGAGCCGGCCGCCGACGAGGCCGAAGGGGACGGCCCAGACAGCGATGTCGGCCACCGTGCCGGCCCGCCCGCCCCGGGCGATCCAGCGCTTGTTGCCGAGCCAGACGGCAACGAAGACGCCGATGATGATGCAGAACGCGTAGCCGCGCAGCGGAATGGGGCCGAGGTACAGCACCCCGCGCGACGGGCTGGGAATGAAGGCAAGTTCCATGGCAAGGTCGACGCTACCGTGCCGAACCGGGCCCGGGGCAGGCGGCCCGGCTACGGGTCCATAACAGGGGCGTGAGAAAACTCTTTACCCCTTGTTCGCCTCCTGCACCATCTGCTTCAGCTTCGCCGGGGTCATCGTCCGGTCCTGGTAGATGTCCTTGCCGTTGAACAGCACGGTCGGCGTGCCCGAGAAGTCGCCCTTGTCGAAGGCCTGGTGGGACTTGGCGACCCAGGAGTTGTGCTTGCCGTCCTCGACGCAGCTGCGGAAGGCCGGGGTGTCCAGGCCGTCGACCTTGCCGGCGAGCTCGATCAGCCTGTCGTTGTCCGCGTAGGCGTCGTCGATCTCCGGGGGCTGGTTGTCGAAGAGCACGTCGTGGTACGCGGGGAACTTGCCGGCGTCCTGGGCGCAGGCGGCGGCGTTGGCCGCGTTGCGGGAGCCGCTGCCGCGCATGTTGCCGTCGATGAGGGTGACCAGGTGGTACTCCACCTTCAGCTGGCCGGCGTTCGTCAGCTCGTGGATCACCGGCCGGTACGCCGTCTCGAAGGACTTGCAGGCCGGGCAGCGGAAGTCCTCCCACACCGTGAGCGTCGACTTGGCGCTGTCCTTGCCGACCGGGATGGCCAGGCCGTCCTTGCCCTGGGCTCCCGAGGGGGCCACGACCGGGCCCGAGGCCTCGCTGTCGTCATCCTTGCCGGCGTTGGCCGCGACGACGCCGATCACCGCCGCGAGTCCGAGGACGGCGACGACGGCCCCGCCCACGATCAGCGCGCGCCGGCGCTTCTCCGCGGACTTCTGCTTCTCACGCTCGACCGCCAGCTTCTCGCGGGCGGTGCGCTTTCCCTCACGGTTCTTCTCGCTCACACCCCGGAAACGAACCGGGGAGGCGCACCGCGCCTCCCCGGCCCCAGGTCCACCCGTACGAGGGACCCGTATGACTTCCCGCTTTCTTACGCCTGTCCGCGCACGCCCTTGGCGAGGTCACCGGCGAGCGCCCGGACGGCCTCGACACCGGCCGCGTCGTCCGGGGCGTCCAGCATCGCCTTGACGAACGCCGAGCCGACGATCACGCCGTCGGCGAAGCCGGCGACCTCGGTGGCCTGGGCGGCGTTGGAGACGCCGAGGCCGACGCAGACCGGCAGGTCGGTGCCGGTGGCCCGGGTGCGTTCCACCAGGTCCTGGGCCTGCGAGCTGACCGTCGCGCGGGTGCCGGTGACGCCCATGAGGGAGGCGGCGTAGACGAAGCCGCTGCCCGCCGCGGTGATCCGGGCGAGCCGCTCGTCCTTGCTGCTGGGCGCGACGACGAAGACGGTGGCGAGGCCGTGCTTCTCGGCGTGCTCCCGCCACAGCGCCGACTCCTGCACGGGCAGGTCGGGCAGGATGCAGCCCGCGCCGCCCGCCTCGGCCAGCTCGGCCGTGAACCGCTCGACGCCGTAGCGGTCGATGGGGTTCCAGTACGTCATGACGAGGACGGGCTTGCCGGTGGCCTCGTGGGCCTCGCGGACCGTGCGCATCACGTCGGCGATCTTGACACCGCCGCGCAGGGCGATGTCGTCGGCGGTCTGGATGACCGGGCCGTCGAGGACGGGGTCGCTGTGCGGCAGGCCCACCTCGACGACGTCCGCGCCGCCGTCGAGGGCGGCCTTGATCGCCTCGATGCCGCCGTCCACGGTCGGGAACCCGGCCGGGAGGTAGGCGATGAGGGCGGAGCGGCCCTCGGACTTCGCCGTGGCGAGGGTGTCGCTCAACAGCTGGATGTTGCCGCTCACTTGGCGTCCCCCTCGATCTCGGCGGTGTCGGTGTCCGCGTCGGCGGCGACCTCGGCGTCGGTGTCGTAGAGGCCGAAGTAGCGGGCGGCGGTGTCCATGTCCTTGTCGCCGCGGCCGGACAGGTTGACCACGATCAGCCCGTCCCTGCCCAGCTCCCTGCCGACCTCCAGGGCGCCGGCCAGGGCGTGGGCGCTCTCGATGGCCGGGATGATGCCCTCGGTGCGGGACAGCAGGCGCAGGGCCTGCATGGCCGCGTCGTCGGTGACCGCGCGGTACTCGCCGCGGCCGGAGTCCTTGAGGTAGGAGTGCTCGGGGCCGATGCCCGGGTAGTCCAGGCCGGCCGAGATCGAGTAGGGCTCGGTGATCTGGCCCTCGTCGTCCTGGAGGACGTAGGAGCGCGAGCCGTGCAGGATGCCGGGCTCGCCGGCGCTCAGGGTGGCCGCGTGCTCGCCGGTCTCGATGCCGTGCCCGGCGGGTTCGCAGCCGATGAGGCGGACGTCCGGGTCCGGGATGAAGGCGTGGAAGAGGCCGATGGCGTTGGAGCCGCCGCCGACGCAGGCGACGGCCGCGTCGGGCAGGCGGCCGGCGCGCTCCAGGAGCTGACGGCGGGCCTCGACACCGATGACCCGGTGGAAGTCGCGGACCATGGCCGGGAAGGGGTGGGGTCCGGCGACGGTGCCGAAGAGGTAGTGGGTGTGGTCGACGTTGGCGACCCAGTCGCGGAAGGCCTCGTTGATGGCGTCCTTCAGCGTGCGGCTGCCGGACTTCACGGCGATGACCTCGGCGCCGAGCATGCGCATGCGGGCGACGTTGAGGGCCTGGCGCTGGGTGTCGATCTCGCCCATGTAGATCGTGCACTCGAGGCCGAAGAGGGCGCAGGCCGTGGCCGTGGCGACGCCGTGCTGGCCGGCGCCGGTCTCGGCGATGACGCGGGTCTTGCCCATGCGCTTGGTGAGCAGGGCCTGGCCGAGGACGTTGTTGATCTTGTGGGAGCCGGTGTGGTTGAGGTCTTCCCGCTTCAGGAAGACCCGGGCGCCGCCGGCGTGCTCGGCGAACCGGGGCACCTCCGTGAGCGCGGAGGGGCGGCCGGTGTAGTTGACCAGGAGGTCGTCGAGTTCCTTGGCGAACTCCGGGTCGTGCTTGGCCTTGTCGTACTCGACGGCCACCTCGTCGACTGCGGCGACGAGGGCCTCGGGGATGAACTTGCCGCCGAACGCTCCGAAGTAGCCTTCGGAGTTGGGGGTTTGCCCCTCGGGGTCGGGGATGAAGAACTGGCTGGGCATGCGGAAACCTTCACGGTGAGTGTGTGGGATGCACTAGTCGCCGTGGGGGCGGGGATCGTCTGTTGGCTGCGGGCCGTGTGTGGCTTGTCGCGCAGTTCCCCGCGCCCCTAGAAACCCTGCCATCGCATGCCGTTGACCTGCCCGGGTTCGTCACCGATGACGTAGCGGACCCGGCGGCCGTGGACGCGGCGCGCGGGGGCTCGGCAGCCGCGGGGGCGGCAGCCGCGCGCGAGGCGGGCGTACCGGTCCACGGTCGTCATGGTGAGAGTCATCGGGGCAAGCCTAGCGGGTGATCAGCTCCGGCCGTGCCGGAGTGCGGGGTGTTCGCCCGCCGCCACCAGGTCGGAGACCGCGGTCTTGGGGTCCTTGCCGGTGACGAGGGACTCGCCGACCAGGACCGCGTCGGCGCCGGCGTTGGCGTAGGCGATGAGATCGTGCGGGCCGCGGACGCCGGACTCGGCGACCTTGATGACGCGGTCGGGGATCTCCGGTGCCACGCGCTCGAAGGTGCCGCGGTCGACCTCGAGGGTCTTGAGGTTGCGGGCGTTGACGCCGATCACCCGGGCGCCGGCGTCCACCGCGCGCTCGACCTCGTCCTCGTCGTGCACCTCGACCAGGGGCGTGAGCCCGATGGACTCGGCGCGCTCGATGAGGGACTCCAGGGCGGGCTGGTCGAGGGCCGCGACGATCAGCAGGGCGAGGTCGGCGCCGTAGGCCCGGGCCTCCCACAGCTGGTACGACGTGACGATGAAGTCCTTGCGCAGGACCGGGATGTCCACGCGGGCGCGGACCGCCTCCAGGTCGGCGAGCGAGCCGCCGAAGCGCCGCTGCTCGGTGAGGACGGAGATGACGGCCGCGCCGCCCGCCTCGTAGTCCGCGGCGAGGCCGGCCGGGTCGGCGATCGCGGCCAGCGCGCCCTTGGAGGGGCTGGAGCGCTTGACCTCGCAGATGACCTTGACGCCGTCGCCGCGCAGTGCGGCCGCGCCGTCCTTGGCCGCGGGAGCCTTCGCCGCGCGCTCCTTGAGCTCGTCGAGGCTGACGCGCGCCTGCCGCTCCGCGAGGTCGGCACGGACTCCGTCGATGATCTCGTCGAGCACACTCACGCGAGCGGCCCCCTTCCAGACTCTTGAAGTTCCAGCGACCGATCGAAAACCGATGGTCACTGCGATGGTATCCGCAGCGGGGCGTAGGCCTCGCATCCGGTTGACGGCGGTCCCACTACCTGGACATCCGCCAGTTGATCAAGGATGGAGCCAGCCACCGAAGGGCAGGTTCCGGACAACCGTGAAGACCAGCAGCAACGCGCCGAGGCTCCACACCAGCCCTGGGCGGGGGTCGATCCGCAGCGGGCGCCCGCGGACGGCGTGGACCACCCATACGGTCCACAGCGCGGCGAAGGCCAGATAGCCGAGGACGGCGAGGGCGTTGGCGTGCAGGGCCGCCGGGAGGTCGCCGTGGACGAACGCGTGCGCGCTGCGCAGTCCGCCGCAGCCGGGGCAGTACAGGCCCGTGTAGCGCAGCAGCGGGCAGACGGGGTAGTGGCCGGGTTCGTTGGGGTCGACCGCGCCCACGTAGGCGAAGGCGGCGGCGACGGCCGCGAGGACCCCGGCGGGGACGGCCAGGCGGCCCGGGAGGGTGGGCGTCGCCCTTCGGCTGTCGGCGTTCACACAGGCATTGTGCCCCGCACGCGCGTGAGGGGCGGTCCCGGCACCCCAGTGCCGGCCGCCCCTCCCGCGACCACGCGGTCGCGCTGATCAGCCCTTGGCGCCGGCCGGCTCGCGGTCGCCCGTCATCCGGTGCGGCTGGTGCAGTTCCTTGGGCTGGCCGAGGCCCATCATCCGCATGATGCCGCCGACGACACCGCCGAGCAGCACGACGACCATGCCCGCCCAGAAGCCCAGCGGCTGGTCCATCACCATGAACGCGCCCGCGACGCAGAAACCGATGAAGGCGATGATGACACCGGTCCAGGCGGCCGGGGTGTGACCGTGGCTGCTGCCCGCCATTGCTTGCTCCTCGTTGCTGTGTGCGTGTCTGAGCAGGACGCTCGCGCCCATTGTCCCGCACGCGCGCGTGCGGGGTGAGCGGGGGTGCGTCTGGAGTACCCCCGGTCCCCCGTGTGGACTCAGGCCCCGGTCGGGTCCTCGCCCCGGTCCAGTGCCTTCCACAGGTCCTCGGGCCGGTCGGGGTCGACGGCGGGGGCCTTGCGGCGGGGCTGGGGCGTGCCGCCCCGCTCGTAGCGGCCGGACATCGCGGGCCACAGCCGGCCGTACCGCAGGGCGAGCAGTCCGGCCAGCAGGAGCAGGACGCCGCCGACGGCCGCGACGTACGGCCAGGCGGTGTGGCTGAGGGAGTACACCGCGGCGGAGGTGTCGCCGGAGGCCTGTGCGGCCTTCTCGTCGAGCGCGGAGCTGTCGGAAGCGCCGAGGAGGGCGGCGGCGACGGTGCCCGCGCCGGACAGCGCCAGCAGCAGGGCCACGACGACCCGGCCGGCCCGGCGGACGGCGAAGACGGCGACGAGCGCGGCGAGGCCCACTATGGCGAGCGCCGCGGGGACGCCCGTGACGTCGCTGCCGTTGGCGGTCAGGGGAAACGCGCCCCCCGCGACCGTCGCGGTGCCCTCCGCCCATTGCTGCCGGGTGGCGAGGAGCGCCACGGCCGCGCCGAGCGCGCCGCACAGCAGCGCGACGGCGAGGCTCAGACGGCCGGCCCGGGCGGATCCGGCGGCTTCGGAACGGGGGTGAGGTGCAGCAGTCACGTACCAACTATCGCCTGAACCCCGGGCGAACCGTCACCCGGGGTGCATCTCAGGCCTTTCCCAGGCGGTTCGCCGTATGGACCGCCCGCAGGACCGCCGCCGCCTTGTTGCGGCACTCGGTGTCCTCGGCGACCGGGTCGGAGTCGGCGACGATGCCCGCGCCGGCCTGGACGTACGCCGTGCCGTCCCGGAGGAGGGCCGTGCGGATGGCGATGGCGGTGTCGGAGTCGCCGGCGAAGTCGAGGTAGCCGACGCAGCCGCCGTACAGCCCGCGCCGGGACGGTTCCAGTTCGTCGATGATCTGCATGGCGCGGGGCTTCGGGGCGCCGGACAGGGTGCCGGCCGGGAAGCAGGCGGTGAGGACGTCGAAGGCCGTGCGCCCGGCCGCCACGCGGCCCGTCACCGTCGAGACGATGTGCATGACGTGCGAGTACCGCTCGACGGACATGAAGTCGACGACCTCGACCGAGCCGGGCTCGCAGACCCGCCCCAGGTCGTTGCGCCCCAGGTCGACGAGCATGAGGTGCTCGGCGCGCTCCTTGGGGTCGGCGAGCAGTTCCTCGGCGAGGGCCTGGTCCTCCTGCGGGGTGGCGCCGCGCCAGCGCGTGCCGGCGATGGGGTGGACCATGGCCCGGCCGTCCTCGACCTTGACCAGGGCCTCCGGGGAGGAGCCGACGACGTCGAACCCGTCGAAGCGGAACAGGTACATGTACGGCGACGGGTTGGTGGCCCGCAGGACCCGGTAGACGTCCAGCGCGCTCGCCGTGCACGGCGTCTCGAAGCGCTGGGAGGGGACCACCTGGAAGGCCTCGCCGGCCCGGATGCGCTCCTTGATGTCCTCGACGGCCTCCTGGAAGTCGGGGCCGCCCCACAGCGCCGTGTACTCGGGCAGCTCGGAGGGCGGGAGCGCCGCCGGGGGCTGGGCGACCGGGCGGGAGAGGTCGGCCTGCATGGCGTCGAGACGGGCGACGGCGTCGGCGTAGGCCTCGTCGACGCCCGCCTCCAGGTCGTTGTGGTTGATCGCGTTGGCGATCAGCAGGACCGAGCCCTCCCAGTGGTCCATGACGGCCAGGTCGCTGGTGAGCAGCATGGTCAGCTCGGGCAGCTTCAGGTCGTCCCGCTCGCCGGGGCCGATCTTCTCCAGGCGGCGGACGATGTCGTAGCCGAGGTAGCCGACCATGCCGCCGGTGAAGGGCGGCATGCCCTCCTGGTGGGGGGTGTGCAGGGCCTCGATGGTGGCGCGCAGCGCGGCGAGAGGGTCGCCGTCGACCGGGACGCCGACGGGCGGGGCGCCGAGCCAGTGGGCCTGCCCGTCGCGCTCGGTGAGCGTGGCGGCGCTGCGGACTCCCACGAACGAGTAGCGGGACCAGGAGCGGCCGTTCTCCGCGGACTCCAGCAGGAAGGTGCCGGGGCGCTCGGCGGCGAGCTTGCGGTAGAGCGCCACCGGCGTGTCGCCGTCGGCGAGGAGCTTGCGGGTGACCGGGATGACCCGCCGGTCGGTGGCGAGCTTGCGGAACGTCTCGAGGTCCATGGCGGCTGACCTTACTGATCCGTGGCGGAGGGGTCGGAACCGCCGTCCTTGAGGAGCACGTCCTCGTCGAAGCAGGTGCGGGCGCCGGTGTGGCAGGCGGCGCCGACCTGGTCGACCTTGACCAGCACGGTGTCGGCGTCGCAGTCCAGGGCGACGGACCTGACCCACTGGAAGTGGCCCGAGGTGTCGCCCTTGACCCAGTACTCCTGGCGGCTGCGCGACCAGTACGTGCACCGGCCGGTGGTCAGGGTGCGGTGCAGCGCCTCGTCGTCCATCCAGCCGAGCATCAGCACCTCTCCGGTGTCGTACTGCTGGGCGATGGCGGGCAGGAGGCCGTCGGCGCTGCGCTTGAGGCGCGCGGCGATCGCCGGGTCGAGGCGGCTGGGCGTGCTGGTCATGCCGACCATTGTGCCGCGCGCCACTGACAGCGCAGGTGCCGTGTCCACTGGGCGGACCCCGAAGCCGGTCGTAGGCTGGCTCCATGTCGACCCATGCCAAGCGTGAACGACTTCTCCTCGCCAACCTGTTGGAGACCGCGGGCCCGGACGCGCCCACCCTGTGCGAGGGCTGGACCACCCGGGACCTCGCCGCGCACGTGGTGGTGCGCGAGCGCCGCCCGGACGCCGCCGGCGGGATACTGATCAAGCAGCTCGCGCCGCGCCTGGACCGGGTGATGGCGGAGTACACGGACAAGCCGTACGAGGAGCTGATCCAGCTGATCCGTACGGGCCCGCCGCGTTTCTCGCCCTTCTCGCTCAAGCCGGTCGACGAGATGTCGAACATCATCGAGTTCTACGTCCACGCGGAGGACGTCCGGCGCGCCCAGCCCGACTGGTCGCCGCGCGAGCTCGACCCGGTCTTCCAGGACGCCCTGTGGTCCCGGCTGGAGCGGACCGCCCGCCTCATGGGCCGCGGTGTCCCGACGGGCCTGGTCCTGCGCCGCCCGGACGGCCAGACGGCGGTCGCCCAGCGCGGCACGCCGGTGGTCACGGTCACCGGCGAGCCGTCCGAGCTGGTCCTGTTCTCCTACGGCCGGCAGAGCGCGGCCAAGGTCGACCTGGACGGCGACGAGAACGCGATCGCGAAGCTGCACGAGGCCAAGCAGCTCGGGATCTGAGGACACGGAGGAGCCCCGGCCGCGGCATGCGACCGGGGCTCCTGGGCAAAGGCGTCACCGCACCGGGTGGCCCGCCTCGCGCAGGGTCTCCTTGACCTGGCCGATCCGCAGGTCCCCGAAGTGGAACACCGACGCGGCCAGCACCGCGTCCGCGCCCGCCGCGATGGCCGGCGGGAAGTCCGCCAGCTTGCCCGCGCCGCCGGAGGCGATGACCGGGACGGTGACGTGCTTGCGCACGGCCCGGATCATCTCCAGGTCGTAGCCGTCCTTGGTGCCGTCGGCGTCCATCGAGTTGAGGAGGATCTCGCCGGCGCCCAGCTCGGCGGCCCGGTGCGCCCACTCGACGGCGTCGATGCCGGTGCCGCGTCGGCCGCCGTGGGTGGTCACCTCGAAGGTGCCCGACTCGGTGCGGCGGGCGTCCACCGACAGGACCAGGACCTGGCGGCCGAAGCGCTCCGCGATCTCGCGGATCAGGTCCGGGCGGGCGATCGCGGCCGTGTTGACGCCGACCTTGTCGGCGCCCGCCCGCAGCAGCTTGTCCACGTCCTCGGCCGTACGGACGCCGCCGCCGACCGTGAGCGGGATGAACACCTGCTCGGCGGTGCGGCGCACCACGTCGTAGGTCGTCTCGCGGTTGCCCGACGAGGCGGTGATGTCCAGGAACGTCAGCTCGTCGGCGCCCTCGGCGTCGTACACCTTGGCCATCTCGACGGGGTCGCCCGCGTCGCGCAGGTTCTGGAAGTTGACGCCCTTGACGACCCGGCCGTTGTCCACGTCCAGGCAGGGGATGACTCGGACCGCCAGGGTCATGAATCCACGGCTCCTCTGTATGCCTCTAGTTCCACCGACACCAGGACGCGCGGGTCGACGAAGCCGTCCACCACGAGGAAGGTCGCGACCGGGCGCACGGAGTCGAACAGCTCCTTGTGCGCCCGGCCCACCTCGTCGAGATCGCGCGTGTGTGCCAGATACATCCGCGTACGGACCACGGACCCGATGCCGAGCCCGAACTCGCCGATCGCCTCGACGGCGCTGGTGAAGGCCGCCTTGGCCTGCTCGTACGGATCGCCCTCCCCGTACAGCACATCGCCCTTGAAGGGTGTCGTGCCCGCCACCAGCACTCGATCACCCGCCGCCACGGCGCGCGCGAAACCGAAACTCTCTTCCCAGGGACTTCCGCTCTGCACCCGCCGTACGGCTTCGGACGTCATGACGACACAGCCTCCAAGGCTTCTTCCAGGGTGAACGCCTTCGCGTACAGCGCCTTCCCTACGATCGCGCCCTCGACACCGAGGGGCACGAGGTCGGCGATGGCCCGGAGGTCGGCCAGCGAGGACACGCCGCCGGAGGCGACGACCGGGCGGTCCGTGGCCGCGCAGACGTTCTTCAGCAGCTCCAGGTTGGGGCCCTGGAGCGTGCCGTCCTTGGCGATGTCCGTGACGACGTAGCGGGCGCAGCCCTCCTGGTTGAGGCGCTCCAGCGTCTCGTAGAGGTCGCCGCCGTCGCGGGTCCAGCCGCGGCCGCGCAGGGTGGTGCCCCGGACGTCCAGGCCGACGGCGATCTTGTCGCCGTGCTCGGCGATGACCTTGGCGACCCACTCCGGGGTCTCCAGGGCGGCCGTGCCGAGGTTGACGCGGGTGCAGCCGGTGGCGAGGGCGGCGGCGAGGGTGTCGTCGTCGCGGATGCCGCCGGACAGCTCCACCTTGATGTCCATGGCCTTCGCGACCTCGGCGATCAGCTCGCGGTTGTTCCCGGTGCCGAACGCGGCGTCCAGGTCGACCAGGTGCAGCCACTCGGCGCCGGAGCGCTGCCAGGCGAGGGCGGCCTCCAGCGGGGAGCCGTAGGAGGTCTCCGTGCCGGACTCGCCGTGCACCAGACGGACCGCCTGGCCGTCGCGGACATCGACGGCGGGGAGGAGTTCGAGCTTGCTCACAGTGTTCCGATCCAGTTGGTGAGGAGCTGGGCTCCGGCGTCGCCGGACTTCTCGGGGTGGAACTGCGTGGCCCACAGGGCGCCGTTCTCGACGGCCGCGACGAACGGCTTGCCGTGCGTGGACCAGGTGACCTTGGGGGCCTCCATCGCCGGGTTGTGGGTCTCCAGCGACCAGTCGTGGACGGCGTAGGAGTGCACGAAGTAGAAGCGCGCGTCGGCGTCCAGGCCGGCGAACAGCTGCGAGCCGGGCGCCACGTCCACGGTGTTCCAGCCCATGTGGGGCACGATCTCGGCCTGGAGCGGCTCGACCGAGCCGGGCCACTCGTCGAGGCCCTCGCTCTCCACGCCGTGCTCGATGCCGCGCGCGAAGAGGATCTGCATGCCGACGCAGATGCCCATGACGGGGCGGCCGCCGGAGAGCCGGCGGTCGACGATCCAGTCGCCGCGCGCCTCGCGCAGGCCCTTCATGCAGGAGGCGAAGGCGCCGACGCCGGGCACGAGCAGGCCGTCGGCGTTCATGGCCTTGTCGTAGTCACGGGTTATCTCGACGTCGGCTCCCGCGCGGGCGAGGGCGCGCTCGGCGGAGCGGACGTTGCCGAAGCCGTAGTCGAAGACGACCACTTTCTTCCGGGGGGCGCTCAATTCCACACCTCCAGCCTCAGGACGCCGGCGGCCAGGCACATCGCGGCGCCGATCGACAGCAGCACGATCAGGCCCTTGGGCATCTTCTGCTTGACGAAGGAGTAGATCCCGCCGACGAGGAACAGGCCGACGACGATCAGCAGGGTCGAGATGCCGTTCACAGGGCGCCCTTCGTGGACGGGAGGATGCCGGCCGCGCGCGGGTCGCGCTCGGAGGCGTACCGCAGGGCCCGGGCGAGCGCCTTGAACTGGCACTCCACGATGTGGTGCGCGTTGCGCCCGTAGGGCACGTGCACGTGCAGCGCGATCTGGGCCTGGGCCACGAAGGACTCCAGGATGTGCCGCGTCATCGTGGTGTCGTACTCGCCGATCATCGGCGCCATCTTCTCGGGCTCGGTGTGCACGAGGTAGGGGCGGCCGGAGAGGTCGACGGTGACCTGGGCGAGGGACTCGTCCAGCGGGACCGTGCAGTTGCCGAAACGGTAGATGCCGACCTTGTCGCCGAGGGCCTGCTTGAACGCGGCGCCGAGCGCGAGGGCGGTGTCCTCGATGGTGTGGTGCGAGTCGATGTGCAGGTCGCCCTCGGTCTTCACGGTCAGGTCGAACAGACCGTGCCGGCCGAGCTGGTCGAGCATGTGGTCGTAGAAGCCGACGCCGGTGGAGATCTCCGTCTTGCCGGTGCCGTCGAGGTCGATCTCGACGAGGACCGACGTCTCCTTGGTCGTCCGCTCCACGCGTCCTACACGGCTCATTGACTCTGCTCCTTCTTCAGTGCACGAACCGCGTCGAGGAACGCGTCGTTCTCTTCGGGGGTTCCGGCCGACACGCGCAGCCACCCGGGGATGCCGTTGTCCCGGACCAGCACGCCGTGGTCGAGGATCTGCCGCCAGGCCGTGTGCGCGTCCTCGAACCGGCCGAACTGCACGAAGTTGGCGTCGGACTCGACGACCTCGTAGCCGGTGGCGCGCAGTTCGCGCACCAGGCGGTCGCGTTCGGCCTTGAGCTGCTCGACGTAGCCGAGCAGGGTGTCGGTGTGCTCCAGGGCGGCCAGGGCGGTCGCCTGGGTGACGGCCGACAGGTGGTAGGGCAGCCGGACCAGCTGGACGGCGTCGACGACGGCCGGGTGCGCGGCGAGGTAGCCCAGGCGCAGGCCCGCCGCGCCGAACGCCTTCGACATCGTGCGGGAGACGACGAGGTGCGGGCGGCCTTCCAGCAGCGGCAGCAGCGAGTCGCCGTGGCTGAACTCGATGTACGCCTCGTCGACCACGACCATCGACGGCTTCGCCGCCTGCGCGGCCTCGTACAGCGCGAGGACCGTCTCGGGCGGGACCGCGTTGCCCGTGGGGTTGTTGGGGGTGGTGACGAAGACGACGTCCGGCTGGTTCTCGGCGATGGCCTTCCGGGCGGCGGCGAGATCGATCGTGAAGTCGTCGCCCCGGGGGCCGGAGATCCAGCCCGTGCCGGTGCCGCGCGCGATGAGCCCGTGCATCGAGTACGAGGGCTCGAAACCGATCGCGGTGCGGCCCGGGCCGCCGAAGGTCTGGAGCAGCTGCTGGATGACCTCGTTGGAGCCGTTGGCCGCCCAGACGTTGGCCACGCCGACCTCGTGGCCGGACGTGTCCGTCAGGTACTTCGCCAGCTGCGTGCGCAGCTCGACCGCGTCCCGGTCCGGGTAGCGGTTGAGGTTCCGGGCCGCCTCACGGACCCGCTCGGCGATCCGCTCGACCAGCGGCTCGGGCAGCGGGTAGGGGTTCTCGTTGGTGTTCAGCCGTACGGGGACGTCCAGCTGGGGCGCGCCGTAGGGGGACTTGCCGCGCAGCTCGTCCCGTACGGGGAGATCGTCGATACGTACGCCGTTCACTTGCTCTCGGGCACCTTCCAGCCGAACCTCGCCTTGATCGCCGCGCCGTGCGCGGGCAGGTCCTCCGCCTCCGCCAGCGTCACCACGTGGTGCGCGACCTCGGCCAGCGCGTCCTTCGTGTAGTCGACGATGTGGATGCCGCGCAGGAAGGACTGGACGGACAGGCCGGAGGAGTGGCAGGCGCAGCCGCCCGTGGGCAGGACGTGGTTGGAGCCGGCCGCGTAGTCGCCGAGCGAGACCGGGGCCCAGGGGCCGATGAAGATCGCGCCGGCGTTCTTGACCCGGCCGGCCACCGCGGCGGCGTCGGCCGTCTGGATCTCCAGGTGCTCGGCGCCGTACGCGTCGACCACCCTCAGGCCCTCGTCGATGCCGTCGACCAGGACGATCGCGGACTGCTTGCCGGACAGGGCCGGGACGATCCGGTCGTCGATGTGCTTGGTCGCGGCGACCTGGGGCTCCAGCTCCTTCTCCACGGCGTCCGCGAGCTCGACGGAGTCCGTGACCAGGACGGCGGCGGCCAGCGGGTCGTGCTCGGCCTGGCTGATCAGGTCGGAGGCGACGTGCACCGGGTCGGCCGTGTCGTCGGCGAGGACCGCGATCTCGGTCGGGCCGGCCTCGGCGTCGATGCCGATCTTGCCGGTGAAGTAGCGCTTGGCGGCGGCGACCCAGATGTTGCCGGGGCCGGTGACCATGTTCGCGGGCGCGCAGGACTCGGTGCCGTAGGCGAACATCGCGACCGCCGTGGCACCGCCGGCCGCGTACACCTCGTCGACGCCGAGCAGCGCGCAGGCGGCGAGGATCGTCGGGTGCGGCAGGCCGCCGAACTCTGCCTGGGCGGGCGAGGCGAGCGCGATGGACTCGACGCCGGCCTCCTGCGCGGGCACCACGTTCATGATCACGGAGGACGGGTACACCGACCGGCCACCGGGCGCGTACAGCCCGACCCGCTCGACCGGCACCCACTTCTCGGTCACGGTGCCGCCGGGCACGACCTGGGTGGTGTGCGGGGCGCGGCGCTGCTCGCGGTGGACGATCCGGGCGCGGCGGATGGACTCCTCCAGCGCCGCGCGCACGGCCGGGTCGAGTTCCTCCAGCGCGCGCGTGAGCGCGGCGGCCGGGACCCGGACCTGGTCGAGCCTGACCCCGTCGAACCGCTCGGCGGAATCGATCAGCGCCGCGTCGCCCCGATGATGCACGTCCTCGCAGATCGGACGCACCTTCTCCAGGGCGGCCTGAACGTCGAACTCGGCTCGGGGCAGCAGGTCACGCAGGGCGGGGCCCTCGGGAAGGGCGTCGCCGCGCAGATCGATTCGGGAGATCACGGGCTCAATTCTCTCAGACCCGGGTCACGCACCGTGCGCGCGTATCAATGGCTGATACAGCGCGTCGCAGGAATCCGGAAGATCACCGTCACGTCCTGCTTTCGGGGCGTCACTCAGCGGGCATGAACAGTTGTACGAAGGAACGAACCCGCGAGTACCCGGGGAGGAAGGAAGAGCTGTGACCGAGGGGGCCGGCGTCCGCGCCGGAGATCTGCCCGACGACCTGACCGCGGCCGAGGCCGGCATGTGGCAGGCGTTCCGCAACGGCACGGTGTACGACCTGAGCAGCGGCGACGCGGTGGTGGACGATCCGCACGGCGGCCACCCCTGGGGCGAGGACCGGACCGTGCGGGCCCGGATCGTGTGCTGGCTGCTCCTCGACGGCCCGCCCGCCCTGGCCGGCCGCGTGTCGTCGCTGAAGCTCGTCGGCGTGCAGGTCAGCGGCTCCCTGGACCTCGCGGGCGGCACGGTCGTGCCGTACGTCGAGATGCGCCAGTGCCGGTTCGAGCAGGACGTGCTGCTGCCGGAGGCCCGCTTCACGACCGTACGGATGGTGGACTGCTCGGTGCCCCGGCTGGAGGCGGCCCGGGTGCACACCGAGGGCGATCTGCATCTGCCGCGCTGCCGGTTCCACCGCGGCATCCGGCTCACGGACGCGCAGATCGGCACGGACCTGATGCTCAACCAGGCGATCGTGCACCGGGACCGCAGCGGCCGGTCGATCGCCGGGGACGGCATCACCGTCGGCCAGGACTTACAGGCCGAGCTGCTGGAGTCGCACGGCGAGCTGAGCCTGCGCGCCGCGACCATCGGCGTCTCCCTGAGCCTGCGCGGCGCGCGCCTGTCCAACCCCTACGAGCGGCTCGCGCTGAACGCACCGCAGCTGACCGTCGAGCGCAGCCTGTATCTGACCCCGGCGGGCGTCGGTGCCCAGGCGATGAGCGGGATGACCCCGGCGCGCGGCACGCGGATCCAGCGGTTCGCGTGCGAGGGCGGGATCCGGCTGGACGACGGCCGGTTCGGCGACGCCGTCGACTTCGAGCAGGCCCGGTTCACCCTCACCGACGACCAGGAGCTGTCGCTGCGCCGGGTGCAGACGCCGGAGCTGCGGTTCCTCGGGGAGCAGCCGGCGCGCGGGCGGGTGGTGCTGTCGGGGGCGAAGATCATCAACCTGATGGACCGGGCGGACGCCTGGCCCGGCCCCGGGCGGCTGCACATGGGCGGCTTCGCCTACGAGAACCTGGTGCCGCGCGGGCCGTTCAGCCTGGCCGAGCGGCTGGAGTGGGTGGCGGCGGCGACCGCCGAGTACAACCCGGAGCCGTACGAGCGGCTCGCGGCCGTGCTGCGGGCCGGCGGCGAGGACGAGGACGCCCGCGAGGTGCTGCTCGCCAAGCAGCGCCGGCACCGCGAGAGCCTGCCGCTCGCCGCCAAGCTGTGGGGCTACGCGCAGGACTGGACGGTCGCCTACGGATACCGGCCGGGCCGGGCCGCCATATGGATGGCGGTGCTGTGGGCCGCGGGCTCCCTCGCCTTCGCGCAGGCGGGCCATCCACCGCTGAAGCGGGGCGAGCATCCGGAGTGGAACCCCACGCTCTTCACCCTCGATCTGCTGCTGCCGGTCATCGACCTGGGCCAGGTGGGCTTCTGGCAGCTGCGCGGGGGCTGGCAGTGGCTGGCGACGGCGATGATCCTGCTGGGCTGGGTCCTCGCGACGACCGTGGCGGCGGGGGCGACCCGGCTGCTGCGGCGCAACTGATGGTGCTCTTGTGACCAGGGTTGTTGAACTGTCACGTTTTTGCACTCTCTTGACCATCGGGCGTACAACTTTCCGCAGGTTCGATGAACACTCTGGCGCCGCTGTGACCAGCGGACTTTCAATGGTCGGCACCATGGCAATGCAGCTGCCGTTCATCCGCGCGAGCCGGATGACAAGGACCACTTCGCACCCCGCCGGCGAGCCGTGCGCCGACGACGAGGTGCTGCTCGACGCGCCCGACGCGCGGCTGAGCCCCGCGCTGGTCGCCGCCGCCCGGGGCGACCACGGACCGGCCGCGGGGCTGCTCCTGGCCACCCGTGCGGCGGCCGAGTGGGAGCGCCGCGACCGCTACGTGACGCGGCTGGCCGCCTTCGCGCGCTCGCGCCCCGAGTGGCTGGACGCCTGGCTCGCCACCGCCCCGCAGGACCCGGACGCGCTGCTGGTCGGGGCGCAGCTGGCGGTGGACCGCGCCTGGCAGTCACCGGCCCGGGCCGAGGTGCTGCGCGAGGTGAGTCCGCTGATCACGGCGGCGGCCCGGGGCGACCAGCGGGACCCGGTGCCGTGGCGGCTCGCGCTCGACCACGCCCGGGGCGCGCAGGCCGGGCACAAGTACTTCGAAGAACTGTGGGCGGCGGCCGTACGCCGTGCCCCACACCACTACGGCTGTCATGTGGCGGCCCTGCGCTACCTGGCCACCTCCTGGCACGGCTCCCACCACGAGTGCTTCGACTTCGCCGACCGGGCCGCGCAGGACGCGCCCGCCGACGCGCTCGTCCAGGCGCTCGGGGTGCGGGCGGCCTTCGGCTACCTCACCGACGGCTGCGGGCCCGAGGTGCCGCGCGAGCGGCTGGACGCGGCCGCCGACCGGGCGATCGCGCTGTCCCCGCGGCTGCCGGCGGCCGACCCCTGGCCCGCCCGGATGCGGAACCTGCTCATCTTCGTCCTGGTGCGCCTGGAGCGCTGGCCGGACGCCGCCGAGCAGCTGCGCCTGAACGGCCCGTACGCCACCTCGTTCCCCTGGGACCAGGTGTCGGACGACCCGCTCGGCCACTTCCTCCGGATCCGCGACGACGTCCGCGCCGCGGCCGCCGGCGAGCCCTCCGGGCATCCACGGAGTGAACGGGGCGGACGTGTCCGCTCCGGCGACCATTAGGCTTTTGCGTCGTGACCACCGTCCGGCTCCCCCTCTTCCCACTGAACTCGGTGCTGTTCCCGGGGCTCGTGCTCCCGCTCAACGTCTTCGAGGAGCGGTATCGCGCCATGATGCGCGAGCTGCTGAAGACCCCGGAGGACGAGCCGCGCCGGTTCGCCGTCGTGGCGATCCGCGACGGCCACGAGGTGGCCCCGAGCGCCCCCGGCATGCCCGACCCGACTGCCCTGCCCGAGCGGGGGCCGCTGGCCGGTTTCGGCACGGACCCGGCCAAGGCGTTCCACAAGGTGGGCTGTATCGCGGACGCGGCGACGATCCGCGAGCGCACCGACGGCTCCTTCGAGGTGCTGGCGACCGGCACGTCCCGGGTGAAGCTGCTGTCGGTGGAGGCGTCCGGCCCCTTCCTGACGGCCGAGCTGGAGCCGCTGCCGGAGGAACCCGGCGACGAGGCGGCGCCGCTGGCCGAGGGGGTGCTGCGATCGTTCCGCCAGTACCAGAAGCGCCTGGCGGGCGCGCGGGAACGGTCCCTGACGACCGGTACGGAACTGCCCGACGAGCCGGGCGTGGTGTCGTACCTCGTGGCGGCGGCGATGATGCTGGACACCCCGACCAAGCAGCGCCTGCTCCAGGCCCCCGACACGGCGTCCCGCCTGCGCGACGAGCTGAAACTCCTTCGCTCGGAGACGGCGATCATCCGTAGTCTGCCGTCGTTGCCGGCGTCGGATCTGACGCGCGGCCCGACGAGCCTCAACTGAGCGGACGCATGGCGAAGAAGTCGAAGAAGCAGCAGCCGGGCGGCACCCCGGCGACGGTGGCCCTCACGGCGGCCGGCACGGCGTACACGGTCCACGCCTACGACCACGACCCCTCCCACCCCTCCTACGGCGAGGAGGCGGCCGAGGCGATGGGCGTCTCCCCGGACCGCGTCTTCAAGACCCTGGTCGCGGACGTCGACGGCACACTGACGGTCGCGGTGGTCCCGGTGGCGGGCCAGCTGGACCTGAAGGCCCTGGCAGCGGCGGTCGGCGGCAAGCGCGCGACCATGGCCGACCCGACACTGGCGGAACGCACGACGGGGTACGTCCGGGGCGGCATCTCGCCCTTGGGCCAACGCAAGAAACTCCCGACGGTCCTCGACGCCTCGGCCTCGGCGCACCCGACGATCTGCGTGTCGGCGGGGAGGAGGGGCTTGGAGGTGGAGCTGGCTCCGGAGGACTTGCAGAAGCTGACGGAGGCCGTGTTGGCCCCGATCGGCCGCGCCTGACTGCACCTAGGGCCTGTCGTTTGGATCACGCCGCAGACGCGGGGTCTGGCACGCGCATCTGCCGCGTTGTCGTCGGTCCCCGACGCTCCGCGTCGACTCCCTCCTCCGCCTTGCAGCTGCACGCTCCCCCAAGCTCTCGGCTGCGCTCGAGCAGGGAGGTACCCCCATGACCCCGCTCACCGGCACTGAACAGCACCGTCACTTCCCTGCGACCTGATCCAAACGACAGGCCCTAGCTGCGGGCAATCGTGCCGCTAAGGGCGGCACCCGTCCCAAAGAGAGCGGCACCCCGCTACGCCGGGCTGCGCACCCACCCGCCCTCAGCACCCACGCCGGATTCTTAAGCAGCCGGCGGTGACTGATAAGCCCCGTCCGCGAACTCCGGCTCAGGATCCCGAGGCCCGAACAACGCCATGAGCCCGAGGTGCAGCACCAGCGCGGCAAGCGGCCAGGCCAGCAACGCCCCCTTCGCGCCCAACTTCAACGGCGCCGAGAACGTCACCCCCCTGCCCACCTCCCGCGCATGCGCGACCACGTCCTCCGCGGGCCCGAGCCACACCCCGACCCGCCAGGCGAGCAGCGACCCGAGCAGCCCCCCGAGCGCCAGCCCCACCACCAGCGGCACACCCCCACGCCGCCGCAGCAGGAAGACGACCAGCGCGCTCACGACCCCGAGGCCCAGCCCGAGCAGGGTGAACGTGCCGTCCACCCCCACGGCCTGCTCCCCCTCGGTGTCCTTGAGGTAGACGACCCAGTTGCCCTCCGCCACGTCACCGACCAACGGCACGTGCGGCGCGAGCCACCACCACAGCACGCCCAGCAGCACCCCGCCGAGCGCCACGGCCAGGGCGACCACACCGGCCTCCCGCGCTTCCGTCCGCATCCCGGGGCCGTCCTGCCCGTACCAGCCGTGCCCGGCGTACTCGGCATGCTGGACCCCGGGAGCCGGAGCCCCGGACGCCTCGGCCGGCGGCTGCCACGAACCCTGTGCGGAATGTTCATGCGGTGGCGGTGGCGGAGTCAGTGGTGCGGTCACCCTGCCATCGTGCCAGGCGCGCCTGTGCGCCGCGTCACCGGACGACCCCTCCCCGCTCACCGGACGGCCGCCCGGCGGTACGCCCAGGTCGCCACGCCCAGCGAGACGACGCCCACGACCCCGCACACGGCGAGGTCACCGAGCACGAAGGCCCAGTCGGGACGCGGCCCGAACGTCCGCGCGAAGGCCTCCACGCCGTACGTCGACGGCAGCAGGTCCCGCGCGAAGCGGACGGCCTCCGGCATCCGGTCCGCCGGCAGCACACCCAGCAGCAGCGCCGCCGACATGCCCAGCTGCCCCAGCAGCGTGGCCAGCTCCGGCCGGGGCGCGAGCAGCCCGAGCGCCGCCCCGAGCCCGGCGAGCGCGGCGCCCGCCAGCGGGATCACGGCCACCAGGACCCACAGGTGGGCCAGCGGCAGCCCGAACAGCACACAGCCGAACACCGCCGTCACGACGGTCCCGGGCACGGTGAACGACGCGTACGCGCCCGCCGCGCCCAGCACCACCGCGGCGGGCGGCACCGGCAGGGTCGCGTAGTGGTCGAGCCCGCCGCTGGCCCGCAGCTGCCCGAAGTACTGCGCGAGCAGGTTCAGCGCGACGAACGCGACCACCAGCACCGACGACCCGGCGACGACGGCCTGCGCCTCCGCCCCGTCGTCCACGACCCCGCGCATCAGGACCATGATCCCGACCGACTGGAAGGTCGCCACGAACAGCAGCGGGATCCGCGCGACCCGCGCCCGGGACAGCTGCGCCCGGTACACGGCCGCCAGCGAAGGCCACAGCCGCGCCCGCGGTCCGAGCTCGGCCGCGCACGCGGCGGGCTCCTCCACGGCCAGGGCACCGCCCGGCAGGACATCGGCGGGTACGACACTCACGTCGCGCTGCTCCCCTTCGTCGGGTCCACTGCGGCAGTCGCCCTGTTCGGTACGTACGCGGCGGCCCACGCACTCAAGGCCTCGGTGTTCCTCACGTTCCTCACACCTTCACCAGCCCCTGCTGTACCGCACCGCCCAGCGCCAGGTACACGTCCTCCAGGCTCGGCGTGGCCAGCGTGAAGTCGTCCAGCGCGGCGAAGGCGGCCCCGCCGGTGACGGTCGCGACGACCGCCCGGGCCTCCTCGGGCCCGAGCCGGAGCGTCCAGCGGCGGCCCGACTCCACGGCCCGGTCCCGCAGCGCGGCCACCTCGGGGACGTGCAGCGGCGCCGTGTCCCGCCACACCAGGTCGACCCGCACCTCGCCGGCGACCTGCTCCTTCAGCCCGGCCGGGGTGTCGCAGGCGATCACCCGCCCCCGGTCGAGCACGGCCACCCGGTCCAGCACGGTCTCGGCCTCGATGACGTTGTGGGTGACGAGCAGCACGGTCGTCCCGCGCTCGGCCCGCCGCCGGTCGACCGCGGACCACACGGCCCGCCGCGCCACCGGGTCCATGCCGGTGGTCGGCTCGTCGAGCACGAGCAGCGGCCGCTCCCCCACCAGCGCCGCGGCGAAGCACGCCAGGCGCCGCTGGCCCCCGGAGAGCTTCTTCAGCGGCCGCCCGGCCAGCGGAGTGAGCCCCAGCTCGTCGAGGACGGCGTCCCGCTCGGCCCGCGCCCGCCGGACGTCCAGGCCGCGCAGCCGACCGGTGGTCTCGGCGGCGAGCGACACGGTCAGCTCGTCGAGGGCGGTCGACTCCTGGCCGAGGTAGGCGAGGATGCGCGCGGCCCGCTCCGGGTGGCGCACGATGTCGTGCCCGAGGATCTCCACGCTGCCGCCGTCCGGCCGCATCAGCCCGGTGAGCTGTCGTACGAGGGTGGACTTGCCGGCGCCGTTCGGCCCGAGCAGGCCGAAGATCTCGCCGCGGCGGATGTCCAGCGTCACGTCGTCCGTGGCCCGGACCTCGGGGGTTCCGGGCGCGCCGCGCCGGCCCCGGACCGCCGGATAGGTCTTGGTCAGCCCGCGCACCGCGCACACGACGCCACCATCGTGCCGAAATGCCTGTGCCGCGCGCGTACTCACAAGGGACGAGACTACGGGGTCGGCGGCCCCGGTCCGCCCTCGGGTCGGTCCAGGACGGGAAATCCGTCGGCAAAGTCCTCAGTCGCCGACAGGGGTGTGCTCCACGCCCGTGCGCACGCCGATCTCCTTCCAGAAGCCGGCCCGGATGGCGTAGCGGTCCCGCTCGTCGATCTGGTCGTCCTTGTGGGCGAGGAGGCCGAAGCGGGCGGCGTAGCGCAGCAGCTCGCCGTCGACGCGGTGCGGGATGCGCGGGTACATCCCGGACAGTTTCTGCAGGTGGCCCTGGTCGCCGAGGCGTCCCACCCAGCGCCGCGCGAAGACCTGCCCCACCTCGAAGGGGTCGCCGCCGACGGTGGTGATGTCCTCCTCGCGGTCGGCCCACCGCTGCTCCGCGGTGGTCAGCTGGGCGAGCGTCGGCATCGAGGCGGCCTCGGGGGGCTCGGCCGCGGGCCGGTCGACCCAGCCTTTGTCGGAGGACCAGCGGAGGGTGGCGGAGGCGGGGGGCTGGGCGGGCTGGGTGCCGGGGGCGCGCAGGGCGGCCAGGTCTTTGGGCGTGGGGACCCCTTTGGCGGCGGGCACCCGCTCGTCGGTGCCGTTCGGCCCGGGGCCGGCCGCCGGGTGCTGGGGCTGCGGGGCGGGCCGCTCGGGCGGGGCGGCGAGGGCGGAGTCGGGCAGGGGCGCGGAGAGGATCGCGGCGATCTCGGGCCGGGGCGCGGGCTGCGGGGCGCACACGCCGGTGTGCTCCTTGGCGCGGACGGCCTTGGTGATCCACGCGCGGTCCAGGACGCGCCGCTCGTCCGCCTCGGCGACCAGGTCCTCGGACTGGTTGTAGTCGCCGTCGGCGGCCTGCACGGCCCACAGGTGGACGGCGACGCCGTGCTCCTTCGCGGCCATCATGCCGGGCAGCAGGTCGCCGTCGCCGGTGACGAGGACGACGTCGGAGCAGGCGCGGTTGCGGGCCAGCTCGGTGAGCTCGGCGTGCATGGCGGCGTCCACGCCCTTCTGCGCCCAGCGGCCGTCGCTGCGGGTCAGGGCGCCTAGCCGGACGGTGACCCGGGGCATCACGCGCAGCCTGCGGTGCTCGGGCTGCGGGACGCGGTCGGGGGCGCCGTCGAACCAGTAGATGCGCAGCAGCGGCTGCTGCGTGTCGGACTCGGCGCGCTCGCGCAGCCCGTGGATGAGGGCTGTGTGGTCGACGGTGATGCGGGACCGTGAGGGCTCCCCGGCGAGGAGACTCGCCGCGGCTCCCAGCAGATACCCAGCGTCCACCAGGACGATGCAGCGGTCCACGCGACTCACCCTCTTCCCAGGAGGTTTGCTTCGGGCTTGCTTCGAGTCTGCCCGACGGCGCGGAGGTTAACGGCCGGAACTCGATCTTCGGCGTGGCGTTTCGCGCCACCCTGCTCCGACTCCCCCTGTCACGCAGGGTAATTGTCCGACATGCGATCGTTGTCTGCCTGTGTGAATCTGGTCCCGGCCCTGGCCCCTAGATCCCCCACAGGAGGCATCACCATGGCCAAGAACAAGAACCGTGAGCGTAAGCAGCAGCGTCCGACCGAGCGTGGTCAGCGAGCGGACCGCCGTCCCACGGCGGAGACGGAGCCCCAGCCCGAGGTCGAGTTGACCCCCGGTGACGTGGCGTCCCGCAAGCGGAAGCGCAGCTTCGGCCACAACTGACATCGGTGTGACGGGTCGTTGAGACCCACGCGCATGTAAGAGGGGCGTACCCAGGTACCGGGTACGCCCCTCACGCGCATCAAGAGCCGTCCGCGTCCTGCCTCGTCATCCCGCCAGGCAGGACGGCCCGAGCAGCACCTTCAGGTCACCGAAGAGGGCCGGGTCCGGCTTCACGCGGTGCCTGTCCAGGCGCAGCACGGTCGTCTTGGTCGGTCCCTGGAGCCTGATCCGGACCTCGCTGTCGCCCTTGTGGTGGCTGAGGACCTCGCCGAGGCGGCTGACCAGCGGCGGGGTGACCCGGGTGGCCGGGATGGTGAGGACCACGGGCGCGTTGGTGCCCGCGTTCGACAGGTCCGGCACCATCAGCTCCATCGCGACCAGCCGCGGCACGTCCTCGCGCTTGTCGAGGCGGCCCTTGACGAACACCACGGCGTCCTCGACGAGTTGGGTCGAGACGAGCTGGTACGTCGCGGGGAAGAACATGCACTCGATCGAGCCGGCGAGGTCCTCGACGGTGGCGATCGCCCAGGCGTTGCCCTGCTTGGTCATCTTGCGCTGCAGGCCGGAGATGATGCCGCCGATGGTGACGACCGCGCCGTCCGCGTGCTCACCACCGGTCAGCTGGGAGATGCCCGCGTCGGCCTTGTCGGACAGGATGTGCTCCAGGCCGAACAGCGGGTGGTCGGAGACGTACAGACCGAGCATCTCCCGCTCCTGGGCGAGCAGATAGGTCTTGTCCCACTCCTCCGTGGAGAACTCCACGTCGAGCCCGAAGCCCGGCTCGCTGCTGTCGGCCTCGCCCATGCCGCCGAAGAGGTCGAACTGCCCCTCGGCCTCCTTGCGCTTGACCGCGACCACGTTGTCGATCATCGGTTCGTACTGCGCGGTGAGGCCCTTGCGGGTGTGGCCCATGGAGTCGAAGGCGCCGGCCTTGATGAGCGACTCGGTGGTGCGCTTATTGCAGACGACCGCGTCGACCTTGTCGAGGTAGTCCGGGAAGGAGGTGTACTTCCCCTTGGCCTTGCGGCACCTGATGATCGACTCGACGACGTTCGTACCGACGTTGCGGACGGCGGACAGGCCGAAGAGGATCACGTCGTCGCCCTGGGCCGCGAAGTTGGACATCGACTCGTTGACGTTCGGCGGGAGCACCCTGATGCCCATGCGGCGGCACTCGTTGAGGTAGACGGCCGACTTGTCCTTGTCGTCCTTCACGGACGTCAGGAGCGCGGCCATGTACTCGGCAGGGTGGTTCGCCTTGAGGTACGCCGTCCAGTACGAGACGAGTCCGTACGCGGCGGAGTGCGCCTTGTTGAACGCGTAGCCGGCGAAGGGGACCAGCACGTCCCACAGCGCCTGGATGGCCTCGTCGCTGAAGCCCTTCTTGCGGGCACCCTCCTGGAAGAGGACGAAGTTCTTCGCCAGTTCCTCGGGCTTCTTCTTGCCCATGACGCGGCGGAGGATGTCGGCCTCGCCGAGCGAGTAGCCGGCGATGATCTGGGCGGCCTTCTGCACCTGCTCCTGGTAGACGATCAGGCCGTAGGTGACGTCCAGGACCTCCCTGAGCGGCTCCTCCAGCTCGGGGTGGATGGGCGTGATCTCCTGCTGCCCGTTCTTGCGCAGCGCGTAGTTCGTGTGGGAGTTCATGCCCATCGGGCCCGGGCGGTACAGGGCCGACACGGCGGAGATGTCTTCGAAGTTGTCCGGCTTCATCAGCCGGAGCAGGGAGCGCATGGGGCCGCCGTCGAACTGGAAGACGCCGAGGGTGTCGCCGCGCTGGAGCAGTTCGAAGGTCGTGGGGTCGTCGAGCGGGAGGCTCAGGAGATCGATGTCGATCCCCTTGTTGGACTTCACCATCTTGACGGCGTCGTCCATGATCGTCAGGTTGCGCAGGCCCAGGAAGTCCATCTTCAGCAGGCCGAGCGACTCGCAGCTCGGGTAGTCCCACTGCGTGATGGTCACGCCGTCGGTGTGCCGGACCCAGACCGGGACGTGGTCGGTGATGGTCTCGCTGGACATGATCACGCCGGCGGCGTGCACGCCCATCTGCCTCACCAGGCCCTCGACGCCCTTGGCGGTGTCGATGACCTTCTTCACGTCCGGCTCGTTCTCGTACATCGCCCGGACCTCGCCCGCCTCCGAGTAGCGCGGGTGGTTCGGGTCGGTGATGCCGTCCAGGTTGATGCCCTTGCCGAGGACGTCGGCGGGCATGGCCTTGGTGATGCGGTCGCCCATCGCGTACGGGTAGCCCAGCACGCGCGCGGAGTCCTTGATCGCGTTCTTGGCCTTGATGGTGCCGTACGTGCCGATCATGGCGACCTTGTCGGCGCCGTACTTCTCCGTCACGTACCGGATCACCTCGACGCGCCGGCGCTCGTCGAAGTCGATGTCGACATCGGGCATCGAGATGCGCTCGGGGTTGAGGAACCGCTCGAAGATCAGGCCGTGCGGGATGGGGTCGAGGTCGGTGATGCCGAGGGCGTAGGCGACGATCGAGCCGGCCGCGGAGCCTCGGCCGGGGCCGACCGCGATGCCCTGCTTCTTGGCCCACATGATGAAGTCGGCGACCACGAGGAAGTAGCCCGGGAAGCCCATCGAGATGATGGTGTCCATCTCGTACTCGACCTGCTTCATGCGGTCGTCCGGGATGCCGTCCGGGAAGCGGCGGTGCATGCCGCGCATGGTCTCCTCGCGGAACCAGCTGACCTCCGTGTACCCCTCCGGGATGTCGAACTTGGGCATCAGGTCGCGCTTCTCGAACATGCCCGTGGTGTCGACCATCTCGGCGATCAGCCGGGTGTTGGCGCAGCCCTCCTGCCAGGCGTCCGAGGAGTCGATGGCGTACATCTCGTCGGTGGACTTCAGGTAGTAGCCGGTGCCGTCGAACTTGAAGCGGTCCGGGTCGGAGAGGTTCTTGCCGGTCTGGATGCACAGCAGCGCGTCGTGGGCGGTCGCTTCGTGCGCGTACGTGTAGTGCGAGTCGTTCGTGACCAGGGGCGGGATGCCGAGCTTCTTGCCGATCTCCAGCAGGCCGTCGCGGACCCGGTGCTCGATCTCGATGCCGTGGTCCATCAGCTCCAGGAAGTAGCGGTCCTTGCCGAAGATGTCCTGGTAGTCGGCGGCGGCCTTCAGGGCCTCGTCGAAGTGGCCGAGGCGCAGCCGGGTCTGGACCTCGCCGGAGGGGCAGCCGGTGGAGGCGACGATGCCCTCGGACCACTTGGCGATGGTCTCCTTGTCCATCCGGGGCCACTTCTGGAGCCAGCCCTCGGCGTACGCGTCGGAGGACAGCCGGAAGAGGTTGTGCAGGCCGGTCTTGTTCACCGCCCACATCGTCTTGTGGGTGTAGCCACCGGAACCGGAGACGTCGTCCCGCTTCTGGTGCGGCTGGCCCCACTGGATCTTGCGCTTGTTGCGGCGCGACTCGGGCGCGACATACGCCTCGATCCCGATGATCGGGGTGACCCCGGCCTTCTGCGCGGAGTGGAAGAAGTCGTACGCCCCGTGGAGGTTGCCGTGGTCGGACATGGCGATATGGGTCATGCCCATCTCGTTGCACGCGTTGAACATGTCCTTCAGCCGCGCGGCACCGTCCAGCAGCGAGTACTGGGTGTGGACGTGCAGGTGCGTGAACGGCGGCTTTGACACGGCTGCGGCCTCCAGAGAAAACGTACGTCGAATGGGGCCCGACAGGCTGCGGACAGTCTGGGGGACAGCGTCGAAGTCTATGCCTCGGCACTGACACTCCGAGGGCTGACCCGCGTACCTTCATGCGGGGCTCGCGGGCACTCCCGCGGACCGCCGCACGTTAGGAAGGGGGCGGACCTGCCGTCCCCAGACGTATGCACCAGGAGGCACCCAGCGATGTCGTTCCCGCAGCTCGACGACGAGCACCGCGGTGAGGAGATCCTCGCCGTCTTCGACACCGCCTTCGGCCAGCTGCTCGCCGCCGACCCGGCCGCGTTCCGCGTGAAGTTCCGGAAGATGGCGGCCTCGGCCTTCGCCTTCTACCGGGGCACGGCGTGCCTCTTCTACCACGACCTCGACCGCGAGGGGATACTGAGCGGCCCGTACCTGGACGAGCGCACCTCGCGCGTGTGGATCCACGGCGACCTGCACGCGGAGAACTTCGGCACGTACATGGACGCGAACGGCCGCCTGATCTTCAACGTCAACGACTTCGACGAGGCCTACGTCGGCCCCTTCACCTGGGACCTGGGGCGCTTCGCCGCCTCCATCGCGCTGATCGGGTACGCCAAGGCGCTCAGCGACGAGCAGATCACCGAGCTGGTGCGGGTGTACGCGGGCGCGTACCGCGAGCGGATCCACGCCCTGGCCACGGGCGCGAAGAGCGACGAGGTGCCGCCCTTCACGCTGGACACGGCCCAGGGCCCGCTGCTGGACCCGCTGCGCGACGCCCGCTCGCTGACCCGCTTCGGGCTGCTGGAGTCGATGACGGAGATCCGCGACTTCGAGCGCCGCTTCGCGCCGGGCGGCGGCTCCGTCGAGCTGGACGCGGCCACCCGCTACAAGGTCCTCGCCGCCTTCGACGGCTATCTGGAGACGCTCCCGGACAGCTCCCTGGCCCGCCCGGACTCCTACCGCGTGAAGGACGTCGTCGGCCGGCGCGGCATCGGCATCGGCTCGGCGGGGCTGCCGTCGTACAACATCCTCCTGGAGGGCCACAGCGACGCCCTGGAGAACGATGTCGTGATCTACATCAAGCAGGCCCAGACCCCGGCGGTCTCCCGGCACATCACGGACGAGGCGATCCGCGACTACTTCCAGCACGAGGGGCACCGCACGGTGATCTCCCAGCGCGCCCTCCAGGCACACGCCGACCCGTGGCTGGGCTGGACGGAGCTGGACGGCGCGGGCCAGCTGGTCGCCGAGGTCTCGCCGTACGCGGTGGATCTCGACTGGGGCGACATCGACGACCCGGAGGAGATCGCCCAGGTGGTGGCCGACCTCGGCCGGGCGACGGCCACGATGCACTCGGCGGCGGACGACCAGTCCGGCGAGTCCCTGGTGCCGTTCTCCACGGAGCGGGCCATCGACGCGGCGATCGCGGCCGACGAGGACGGCTTCGCGTCGCTGCTGACCGACTTCGCGCACGGCTACGGGGCACGCGCGCGTGCCGACCACCAGATCTTCGTGGACCTGTTCCGCAACGGGCGGATTCCAGGTCTGTGACGGGAAGACCCTTCACAGGCATCCTTTAGGGGTCCCTTACCGGACCACGTGACAGACTCTCCTCTCGCTATGGACATATCCGGGAACCAGCTCAGGGCCGTACGCGCGGCGCTGTTCACGGCAGTGGTCGTGACGCTCAGCACCGCGTCGCACGTGCTGCTGTCCCGGGCCCCGCTCCCCCTGGGCACGGTGGCCGCGGTCGCCGCCGCCGTGTTCGTGATCGCGTACGCCCTGGCGGGCCGCGAGCGCTCCTTCGGGAGGATCGCGGCCCTGCTGATCCCGCTGGAGCTCGCCGCCGACACGGTGTTCACCACGGGCCAGCACGCCTGCTACGGCCGGGCCGGCGGCCCGGTCGCCGGGCCGCTGCGATCGGTCGGCCTGGACGTGCTGTGCGGCGGCGGCGAGGTCGGCACCCCACTGGCCCGCATGGCAGGTGCCACGGGCACGGAGCGCCTCGCGGCCGTGATCGCCCACGCCGACCCGGCCACCGCCTGGCTGCTGCTCGGCGCACACCTCGGCGTCGGCCTCCTGGCCGCGCTTTGGCTGCGCCGCGGCGAGCGGGCCCTGGCCGAGCTGCTGCGGGCGGTGGCGGCGACCTCGTTCCGGCCGCTGCTGCTGGCGGCCGCCGCGGTGACGACGCAGCGGCCCCCGGCCGGGCGCCGGCCAGCGCCGCGCGCCGCCGACCGCACGCCCACCGCCCGCGATCTGGTCCTCGCGTACTCCCTGGGACGGCGCGGACCGCCCCGCTCGCCCGCCTTCGCGTGAGGCACCCGCCTCCGCGCAGAGCGCTTTCGAGCACCGACGGTCCCCCTTACGTATCCCGCACACGAGGTGTGCGCGTCCCCAACGGAGAACATCACCATGAGCAAGAGGAACAGCCAGGCGGCGAAGACGGCGGCCCGTGAGCGGCTGCGCGCCGAGCGCGAGCGCGAGGCCAAGCGCGCCAAGGCCAAGCGGCAGATCGTCGTCGCCTGCTCCATCGTCGGCGTCCTGGCGATAGCCGGCGGCATCGGCTACGCGGTCGTACAGGCCAACAAGCCGACCCACTGGGAGGCCGTGAAGGACGAGAAGGTCGTCGCCCCGGCCCACACCACGGGCACCGACGGGACCACGGTCGTCATCGGCAAGGAGTCGGCGAAGAAGACCCTGAAGGTCTACGAGGACCCGCGCTGCCCGGTGTGCGCCCAGTTCGAGCAGACCGTCGGTCCGACCGTGAAGAAGGACATCGACGACGGCAAGTACAAGATGCAGTTCATCGGCGCCACGTTCATCGACGACAAGGACAACGGCGAGGGCTCGAAGAACGCGCTGAGCGCCCTGGGCGCCGCGCTCGACGTGAGCGACAAGGCGTTCCTCGACTACAAGGCCGCGCTGTACTCCGCGAAGTGGCACCCGGAGGAGACGACCGACAAGTTCAAGGACGACAGCTACCTCATCGAGGTCGCGAACACCGTCCCCGAGCTGAAGAACAACAAGAAGTTCCAGGACGCGGTCGAGAAGGGCACCTACGACGCCTGGGCGATGGCCATGTCGAAGACCTTCGACGACAACAAGGACGGCGTGACGGGCACGCCGGGCTTCGTCATGGACGGCAAGCAGCTCACCGCCGACAGCCAGGGCACGCCGCTGATGACGGTGGCCGACTTCAACCGGGTCGTGGGCGAGGCCCTCAAGAAGTGACGGCGGGTCGGGTACCGGCCACCGCGTGAAGAGCGGGCGAACTTCCGGAGTTCGCCCGCTCTGGTGCATACCGATCAGTAACCTGATCGGTCGTGACCAGTCGATACAGATCATCGAACACGTCAGAGGGCCTCAACTCCCTCACGCCGCGCCGCCGTACGGTCGTCAAGGCCGCGGCGGCGACCGCTGTCCTGGCCGGGCCGCTCGCCGCCTCCCTGCCGGCGCGCGCCGCCGCCCAGGCCCCCGCCTTCCTGCACGGCGTCGCCTCCGGTGACCCGCTGCCGGACGGCGTGCTGCTGTGGACCCGCGTGACCCCGGTCCCGGAGGCGATACCCGGCTCCGGGCTCGGCCCGGACACCGAGGTGAGCTGGGTGGTCGCCAGGGACAAGGCGTTCACCACCGTGGTCGCCAAGGGCTCGACCACCGCGACGGCCGCCTCCGACCACACGGTGAAGGCCGACATCCGCGGCCTGGAACCGGCCACCGACTACTGGTTCCGCTTCTCCGCCGGCGGCACCGACTCCCCCGCCGCCCGCACCCGCACCGCCCCGGCGGAGGGCGCGGCCGTCGCGGGCCTCCGCTTCGGCGTGGTCTCCTGCGCCAACTGGGAGGCCGGGTACTTCTCGGCGTACCGCCATCTCGCGGCCCGCGGCGACCTGGACGCCTGGCTGCACCTCGGCGACTACGTCTACGAGTACGGCACCGGCGAGTACGGCACCCGCGGCAGGGTCGTACGCCCCCACGCCCCGGCCCACGAGATCGTCACGCTCGCCGACTACCGCGTCCGGCACGCGCGGTACAAGACCGACCCGGACCTCCAGGCGCTGCACGCGGCGGCCCCGGTCGTGGCGATCTGGGACGACCACGAGTTCGCCAACGACGCCTGGTCGGGCGGCGCCGAGAACCACACGGAGGGCGCCGAGGGCGTCTGGTCCGCCCGCCAGGCC
Organism: Streptomyces lomondensis; assembly: GCF_014651035.1. GTDB lineage: Bacteria > Actinomycetota > Actinomycetes > Streptomycetales > Streptomycetaceae > Streptomyces > Streptomyces lomondensis. Next base: position 1,298,522 of record NZ_BMWC01000001.1, on the reverse strand, counting down.
GCCGCCAAGCAGGCCTACTTCGAGTGGATGCCGGTGCGCCCGGCGATCGCCGGCACCACCTACCGCCGGCTGCGCTTCGGCAAGCTGGCCGACCTCTCGCTGCTGGACCTGCGGTCCTTCCGCTCGCAGCAGGTCGGGGTCGGCAACGGCGCGGTCGACGACCCGGACCGCACGCTCACCGGCCGGGCCCAGCTCGACTGGCTCAAGGCGGGCCTGACGGCGTCCGACACCACCTGGCGGCTGGTCGGCAACTCCGTGATGATCTCGCCGTTCGCCATCGGCTCGCTCTCCGCCGACCTGCTCAAGCCGCTGGCCAAGCTGCTGGGCCTGCCGCAGGAGGGCCTCGCCCTCAACACCGACCAGTGGGACGGCTACACCGACGACCGCCGGGAGATCCTGGCGCACCTGCGGACGAACGCGATCCGCAACACCGTCTTCCTCACCGGCGACATCCACATGGCCTGGGCCAACGACGTGCCGGTGGACGCCGGCACCTATCCGCTGTCCCCGTCGGCCGCCACGGAGTTCGTCGTCACCTCGGTCACCTCCGACAACCTCGACGACCTCGTCAAGGTGCCGGAGGGCACGGTCTCCGCGATCGCCTCGCCGGCCATCCGCGCCGCCAACCGGCACGTCCACTGGGTCGACACGGACCGCCACGGCTACGGCGTCCTGGACATCACGGCCGACCGCGCGCAGATGGACTACTACGTCCTGTCCGACCGCACGAAGCGCGACGCGACGGCCACGTGGTCCCGCTCGTACCGCACGCGCAGCGGCACGCAGAAGATGGAGCGCGTGTACGACCCGGTGTGACCGCCGCTACAGGGTTTCGAGGAAGCCGAGCGCCACCCGCCAGGTGGCCTCGGCGGCCTCCGCGTCGTAGTCCGGCAGGTCGGGGTCGGTGTAGAGGTGGCCGGCCCCGGCGTACCGGTACACCTCGACGTCGGCGCCGGTGCGGCCCATCTGGAGGTACCAGGCGCTGAGCCAGTCGTCCGTCTCGAAGGGGTCCGGCTCCGCCACGTGCAGCTGGACCGGCAGGCCGTCCGCCGTGACGCCCGGCGCGATGTCCGACGTGCCGTGCAGGAGCAGCAGCCCGCGCGCCTTGTCGTCGCCGAGGGCGAGGGTCTGGGCGATGGAGGCGCCGAGCGAGAAGCCCGCGTACACCAGCCCGCGGTCCGAGTAGGGCGCGGCGGCCAGCACGGCCCGCTTCAGCAGCTCCTCCTTGCCGATCTTCTCCTTGTGCTCCATGCCCTCCTCGACCGTCTCGAACGTGCGCCCCTCGAAGAGGTCGGGCGTCCACACCTCGTGTCCGGCCGCACGCAGCCGGTCGGCGGCCTGGAGCACCGCGGGCCGCAGCCCATGCGTCGAGTGAAAGAGCATGATGTTCATGAAGCCATGGTGCCAGCCGGGTATGACGAGCCGAGATCGCGGCACTACCCAGGACGCCGCCGAAGTCACATGTTCATGCCCCCGGCGAGCCGGTTAGGTTCGGGGGCATGGAGAACCTGCTACGACCGCTGATCGTGGTCGGTGGCTCGGTCGTGCTCACGCTGGTGATCGGCTGGGCCACCGACTTCCTGCTGCGCAAGGCCGACGACCGGCATCACGACACCCCGCTGTGGGGGCTGCTGCGCCGTGGCCGCATCCCGTACCAGCTCGTGCTCCTCGTGGCCCTGCTGAGAGGGGCGTACGACGAGGCGCAGCTGCTGGAGAGCCGCCGTGAGGGCATCGGCCAGGCGCTGACCCTGGTGCTGATCGGGTCGGCCGCCTGGCTGGTGATCCGGATCGCGGCGGCGATCGTGGAGACGTCGTACAGCCGGTACGCCAATGCCCGGGCCCACCGCGACCCGGCCAGGGTCCGCCGGGTGCGCACCCAGGTGACGCTGATCATGCGGGTGGTGTCGGCGATCGTCGGCGTGGTGGCCGCCGCGAGCATGCTGCTGACGTTCCCGGCGTTCCGCGCGGCGGGCGCCTCGCTGCTGGCCTCGGCGGGCATCCTCGGCATCGTCGCCGGTGTCGCCGCGCAGTCCACCCTGAGCAACATGTTCGCGGGGTTCCAGATCGCCTTCGGCGACATGGTGCGCATCGGGGACACCGTCGTCGTGGACGGCGAGTGGGGCACGGTCGAGGAGATCACGCTGACGTTCCTGACCGTGCGCACCTGGGACGAGCGGCGGATCACCATGCCGGTGTCGTACTTCACGTCCAAGCCGTTCGAGAACTGGTCGCGCGGCACGCCGCAGATGACCGGGACCGTCTTCTGGCACGTCGACCACACGGCCCCCGTGGAGGCGATGCGCGAGAAGCTCCGCGACATCCTGCGCGAGTGCCCGGCCTGGGACGGCCGCGCCTACGACCTGTCCGTCACGGACACCACCCCGAACACCATGCAGGTGCGGGCCCTGGTGACGGCGAAGGACGCGGACGACATCTGGACCGCGCGGGTCGCCGTCCGGGAGCAGATGGTGCGCTGGCTGGCCGAGGAGCATCCGTACGCCCTGCCCCGGGTCAACACGGCGGACGCGATCCTGCCGCCGTCCCGGAACGGCCACCGCCCGTCCCCGGACGGCGTCCCGCACCAGCAGCGCCGCTTCCACGGCTCGGCCCGCCCGGAACGCTGACGGCACGGCAGGAGGGCTGCCCTGGAGCGGACAGCCCTCCTGCCGGTGCTCCGGTCAGTGACCGCGCTCGGCGCCGCCGTTGACCTGGATGATCTGGGAGGTGATGTGCCCGGCGCCCGGGGAGGCGAGCCAGTGCAGGGTCTCGGCGACGTCCCCGGGGGTCCCGGCCCGCCCGGTGGAGGTCTCGCCGACGAGCCGCGCCCGCCGCTCCTCGTCCATCGCGTCCCCGAAGAACTCGGTGTCCTCGACGTAGCCGGGCGCGACCACGTTCACGGTGATGCCGCGCGGCCCCAGCTCCCGCGCCAGATCGTGGGCGTACGGATGCAGACCCGCCTTGGCCGCCGCGTACGCCCCGCTCCCGGATCCCCGGTAGGCGGCGATGGAACCGAGAAACAGCACCCGCCCGCCGGGCTCGGCGAGCCGCGGCTTCAGAGCCTCGGTGAGCAGGACGGCGGTCAGGGTGTTGAGCCGGAAGTTCACGTTCCAGGTGTGCGCGACGGCCTCCAGCGGATCATCACCTGCGGCGTCCGGTTCGAGCAGCCCGTTGCCTCCGGCGCTGTGCACGAGCACGTCCACGGACCCGAACTCCCGCTCCACGAAGGCGGCGACGCCCCGCACGTCCGCCGGCTCGGCGAGATCGGCCGCGTATGTCAGCGCGCCGGGCACCCCGGCCTTCTCCAGCACCGCGGCCCGCCGCCCGAGCAACAGCACCTGATCCCCGCCCGCGGCGAACACCCGGGCCGCCGCAAGCCCAATTCCGGTACCTCCACCACTGATTACAACATTTCGTGCCATACGGACGACCCTACGACGCCCCAACCACCGACCGTCAACCGCCGACCGCCGACGGCGAACCACCCCCACGGGATTCCAGGACCTCTCGGGTGACAGCTACGGGCAGCTCGTGGGTGGGCAACTCACCGCAGACTACGCACGTCAAGATGCCGCAGCACCCGGTCCACAACCTCCGGATCCGCCCCCGGCTCACTCCGCGCCGCCAGCACCTCATGCCGCGCCGCGCTCAGCATCTCCTGCTGGATCCGCCGCACCCGCTTCACCCGCCGCGCCCGCTCCCGGTACGCCTCCCGCCGCTCGTCCTCCGCCAGTTCGGGACTGATCCGCACCCCGATGTCGAAGGCCCGCCGCAGCATCTGCTCGGACAGCTCCTCCGGCAGCTCCTCGTCCTCCTCGATCTCCCGCAGCCTCCGCTTCGCCGCCTTGGCCGCCCGGACCGCCAGCGCCTTCGCGAACTCCTTCTCCTGGTCCGTGTCGGCCTTCACCCCGAGCCGTCGCACCAGCCACGGCAACGTCAGCCCCTGCACCACCAGCGTCGCCATGATGACCCCGAACGCGATGAAGATGATCTCGTCCCGGCTGGGGAACGGCGCCCCCGAATCCGTCTCCAGCGGAATGGCCAGCACCAGCGCGACCGACGCCACTCCCCGCATCCCCGACCACCACATCACCACGGTCTCGCGCCAGCTGACCGGGATGTCCTCGTCGTAGTCCCGCCGCGCGTGCAGCCGCTTGGTCAGCCAGGTCGCCGGCAGCAGCCACAGCAGCCGTACGAACACGACGACGCCCACCACCGCCGCGGCCCACCCGAGCAGCTCGCCCCACCGCCCGGACGCGGTGTGGATGGCGTTGTGCAGCTCAAGGCCGACCAGCCCGAACGCCACGCCGGTGACGAGGGTGTCGACGATGTTCCAGAACGTGTGCCCGGCCAGCCGCGTCATGACGTCGTCGGCGTCGGAGCCGTGCTCCGCGAGGAACAGCGCGGTGGTGAGCACGGCGAGCACGCCCGACCCGTGCAGCTCCTCGGCCATGACGTAGGAGGCGTACGGCACCAGCAGGGTCAGCCCGATCTGCAGCGTCGCTTCCCCGAGCAGCTCCATCAGCTTGTTCGCGCCCCAGCCCAGCGCCAGGCCCACGGCCACGGCCACCACGGCCGACAGCACCAGGTCGAGCCCGGCCTTCCAGGGCGAGAACGTCCCGCTGACGGCGGCGGCGATCGCCACGTGGTAGAGGACGATGGCCGTCACGTCGTTGAAGAGCCCCTCGCCCTCCAGGATCGACACCAGCCGGCGCGGCAGCCCCAGCTGCCCGGCGACGGCGGTCGCCGCGACCGGGTCCGGCGGCGCGACCAGCGCGCCGAGCGCGAACGCCGCGGCGAGCGGCAGCCCCGGCACGATCGCGTCGGCCGCGGCGGCCACGCAGGCCATGGTGACGAACACCAGCGCCACGGCCAGCAGGAAGATCGGTCTCTTGTTCGCCGTGAACTGCCGCCAGGAGGTGCGGCGCACGGCGGCGTACAGCAGGGGCGGCAGCAACAGGGGGAGGATCAGGTCCGGCGGGATGTCGACGTTCGGCACGAACTCGAGCAGGGCGAGGACTATGCCCAGCAGGGTCATCAGCACCGGCGCGGGCACCCCGAGCCGGTCCCCGACCGGGACGCTGATCACGGCCCCGAGCAGCAGCACGAACAACAGGGCCAACTGATCCACGGTCAGCGCTCCGGAAGGTCAGCGGTTCACAGGACTGCCCTCAAGCCTGCCACGCAACTCCAGCGACAAACCGTTTCAGCACCCGCCGCGACGGGCTAGAGCGAACGCCGCATCCCCCGGTGCGGAATGCCCGCCTCCAAATACTCCGGGCCGTACGGCTCGTAGCCGAGCCGCTCGTAGAAGCCCAGCGCGTGCGACTGCGCGTGCAGGTCCATGGCCGTGAGCCCACGCGCGCGTGCCGCGTCCTCGATGGCCCGCACCAGGGCGACGCCGACACCGAGCCCGCGTGCGTGGCCGGTCACGGCCAGCCGGCCGAGGGAGCCCACGGACGGGTCGGCGCCGGTCTGCGCCACGGCCGCCTCCCCGAACAGCAGCCGCCCGGTCCCGAGCGGCACGCCGTCCTCCCGGACCGCCAGCACATGGACGGCCCCGGCGTCGTACGCGTCGTACTCCAGGTCCTCCGGCACGCCCTGCTCGCCGACGAAGACCTCCTTGCGCACCGCGAAGCACGCCTCGCGGTCGGCCGGGTCCCGCGCGACCCGCACCACGTACCCCGGGGTGCTCACGCGTAGGTCTCCTCCCGGACCTGGTCCAGGGCCTTCTGGAGGTCCTCCGGGTAGTCGCAGGAGAACTCGGCCCACTGCCCGTCCCCGGGGTGCTCGAAGCCGAGCCGCACCGCGTGCAGCCACTGGCGGGTCAGGCCGAGGCGCTTGGCGAGCGTCGGGTCGGCGCCGTAGGTCAGGTCGCCGACGCAGGGGTGCCGGTGGGCGGCCATGTGGACGCGGATCTGGTGGGTGCGGCCGGTCTCCAGCTTCACGTCGAGCAGGGACGCGGCGCGGAAGGCCTCGATGAGGTCGTAGTGCGTGACGGACGGCTTGCCCTCGGCCGTGACCGCCCACTTGTAGTCGTGCTGGGGGTGCCGGCCGATGGGGGCGTCGATGGTGCCACTGGTCGGGTCGGGGTGGCCCTGGACGAGCGTGTGGTACCGCTTGTCGACCGTGCGCTCCTTGAACTGGCGCTTCAGCGACGTGTACGCGTACTCCGACTTGGCCACCACCATCAGCCCGGACGTGCCGACGTCGAGGCGGTGGACGATGCCCTGGCGCTCCGCGGCCCCGGAGGTGGAGATCCGGTACCCGGCGGCGGCCAGCCCCCCGATGACGGTCGGCCCGCTCCAGCCCGGCGACGGGTGGGCCGCGACGCCGACCGGCTTGACGATCACGACCACGTCATCGTCGTCGTGCACGATCTCCATGCCCTCGACCGGCTCGGCCACCACCTGCACCGGCGCGGGCGCCTGCGGCATCTCGACCTCCAGCCAGGCGCCGCCGTGCACGCGCTCCGACTTGCCGACCACCGATCCGTCGACCGTGACCTTCCCCGCGGCGGCGAGCTCGGCCGCCTTGGTCCGGGAGAAGCCGAACATGCGGGAGATGGCGGCGTCGACGCGCTCGCCCTCCAGGCCGTCGGGCACGGGCAGGGTACGGATCTCGGGAATCGTGCTCACCCGTCGAGTATGCCGGACGGCTCCGACACGGCCGCACGCGCGCTCAGTCCTTGTGGACGGTCCCGTCCGGGTCGAGCCCCTTGAACGACAGAAGCACGATCAGGATGCCGCCGCACACGATCGCCGAGTCGGCCAGGTTGAACACGGCGAAGTGCTTGGGCGCGATGAAGTCCACGACCGCGCCCTCGAAGACGCCCGGCGCCCGGAAGATCCGGTCGGTGAGGTTGCCCAGCGCACCGCCGAGCAGCAGGCCGAGCGCGATCGCCCAGGGCAGGCTGTAGAGCTTGCGGGCGAGCCGGGCGATCACCACGATCACCGCCGCCGCGATCATGGTGAAGATCACGGTGAAGGCCTCGCCGAAGCCGAAGGCCGCGCCCGCGTTGCGGATCGCCTCGAACTTCAGCCAGTCCCCGATGATCTCGATGGGCGGGTGGTGCTCCAGCTTGGCCACCACGATCATCTTGCTGATCAGGTCGAGGGCGTACGCGAACGCGGCCACACCGAACAGCACCCCGATACGGCGCCTGCCCCGGGGCCGGCCGGCCGTGGCCGCCGTATCGTCGGTGCCGGACTCGCCGGGCCGGTCCTGCCCGTTCCCGGCCGCGTCCGGTGTGTCCGGCGTACCGATGATGCGCTCCGCCTCTGCCACGTGAGTCCCTCAACCTAGGTGCCTGACTGAGGACGAGGGTACGGCACACCCCGCGCACCCCACGTGCTCAGGAGGCATTCGGCGGCCGGTCAGTACCGGCGCTCCTGCTTCTGCTTGCACTCCACGCACAGCGTGGCCCGCGGGAAGGCCTGCATCCGGGCCTTGCCGATGGGGTTGCCGCAGTTCTCGCACAGGCCGTAGGTGCCCGCGTGCAGGCGTTCCAGCGCGCGCTCGGTCTGGACGAGCATCTCGCGCGCGTTGGCGGCCAGGGCCAGCTCGTGCTCGCGCGTGATGTTCTTGGTGCCGGTGTCGGCCTGGTCGTCGCCCGCGCCGTCCCCGGAGTCCCGCATCAGACCGGCGAGCGACCGCTCCGACGAGGTGATCTCCTCGCGCAGCCGCGCCTCCTCCGACATCAGCTCGGCGCGCGCCTCCTCGACCTCCTCCGTCGTCCAGGGGTCCTCGCCCGGACGTACCGCGAGCTCACCGGGGTCCGCCGCGCCGGCCCGTGCCTTCGGCACGGCGGTCTTGGCCGCCGTGGCCGCGCCAGGAGTCTTCTTCGCACCCACCGTCGTCGCTCCCGTCTGCGTCGCGGCCTCGGCCGCGCGCGCCTTCTTGGCCGTGCTGCTCCCGGCCGTGTCCTGTGTGCCCGCGCCGGTCCGGGCAGCGCCCTTCCCGGCCGGGCCCTTAGTGGTGGTGCTCTCGCCTGCGGCGCCCTGCCCGGCAACGCCCTCGGCGCCCTTCCGCGCGGCGCCGGCCTTGGCGGCCTTCGCCCTCTTGACAGCGGCCCTCTTCTCCGCCGCCCCCTTACCGACCGCCTTCCTGGCCGCCGTCTCCGTACCCGCCGCCTCCCTGGCTTCCTCGGCGCCGGCCTTCTTGACCGCCGCCTCCGTACCTGCCGCCCCCTTGCCGACCGCTTTCTTGGCCGCCGCCTTCCTGGCCGCCGCATCCCTGACGACCGCCTTCCTGGCCGCCGCCTCCCTGACGACCGCCTTCCTGGCCGCCGCCTCCCTGACGACCGATTTTTCGCCCGCCGTCTCCTTACCCGCCGCCTCCCTGACGATCGCCTTCTTGGCCGGAGACTTCTTGGCCGGAGCCTTTCCGGCCGCCTTCTTGGCCGGGGCCTTCTTGGCCGGGGCCCTCTCAGCCGGGGCCCTCTTGGCCACTGTCTTCTCGGCCGTCGCTCTCTCGTCCGACGCCTTCTCCGCCGACGCCTTCTCGGCCGGAGCCTTGGCGGCGGCCTTCTTGGGTGCGGCCTTCCCGGATGCGGCCTTCTTGGCCTCACCCTTCTTGGCCACGCCCTTCTCGGCCACAGCCTTCGCCGTCACCTCCGCCTTCTTGACCGCCGCTTTCGTCTTCTTGACAACCGCCTTCGTCCCCTCGGTCGCCTTCCCCGCCGCCCCCTTCGCCGCCCGCCCCGCCGAGCCCCCCTGCGTGGACTTCTTCCCACCCACGTCCTTGGCCGCACCACCGGAGGTCCCCGCGGACCTGCCGGACGCCGGCTGCTGTACGGCGGTCTTCTTCGCCACCATGGCCGCGGCCCCTTCACATATTGTGATCTTGCTCGCGAATCGTGCTGGGACGATAAATCGACTCGAGTCCCGCGGCAACGGGGCACACGGCCCGATTCGCCCGCCTCGCGCACGCCGCGCGGCGAACCTGCATCCGTTGTGCCCAGCTCCCCGCCCGGTAATCCGCCGAGCCGGACGTCCCAGGATCCGAACACCCATACCTCGCCATTCGGGTCATCAAACCCATAAGCCACTCCGCATGGCACCCCACCCCCGGCGGCCCCGAAAAGCGGTCGGCCGCTGTCCGCCCGGCGCCGTACACTGGGCGGAGCGAAAAGCGTGGATGGGGACGAGTAGCGGCGTACGCAGCCCAGAGCGACCCGGGGACGGTGGAAGCCCGGGGGTGAGCGCGACGTGAAGATCACCCCGGAGCCGCCGGAAGAAAGCTCACGCGAGCAAGTAGAACCGGCATCGCGACCCCAATGAGGGGGCTCACCGACGCGCACCCGGTGTCGGCGGGCCAAGGAGGGTGGTACCGCGGGAGCGCGCCGAAACCGGCGTACGGAATGACACGGCTCTCGTCCCTCCGGACGGAAGGCAGCAAGTCCGCCGGAGGAAGCCCGCTGATGACATCGCCGACGTATCGCCAGGTACCCGCCCAGGTCGACCTGCCCGCCCTCGAGCACGCGGTGCTCGACTTCTGGCGCGAGCAGAAGATCTTCGTCAAGAGCCTGGAGCAGTCCGAGGGCCGCCCCGAGTGGGTGTTCTACGAGGGCCCGCCCACCGCCAACGGCATGCCCGGCGCCCACCACATCGAGGCCCGCGTCTTCAAGGACGTCTTCCCCCGCTTCCGCACCATGCGCGGCTACCACGTGGCCCGCAAGGCCGGCTGGGACTGCCACGGCCTCCCGGTGGAGCTCGCCGTCGAGAAGGAGCTCGGCTTCTCCGGCAAGCAGGACATCGAGGCGTACGGCATCGCCGAGTTCAACGCGAAGTGCCGCGAGTCGGTGACCCGGCACACGGACGCCTTCGAAGAGCTCACGACCCGCATGGGCTACTGGACCGATCTGAACGAGCCGTACCGCACGATGGACCCCGAGTACATCGAGTCGGTCTGGTGGTCGCTGAAGGAGATCTTCGGCAAGGGCCTCCTCGTCCAGGACCACCGCGTCGCCCCCTGGTGCCCCCGCTGCGGCACGGGCCTGTCCGACCACGAGCTGGCGCAGGGCTACGAGACGGTCGTCGACCCCTCGGTCTACGTCCGCTTCCCGCTCACCTCCGGCCCCCTCGCCGGCGAGGCCGCGCTCCTGGTGTGGACGACCACGCCGTGGACCCTGGTCTCCAACACGGCGGTCGCCGCGCACCCCGAGGTCACCTACGTCGTCGCGACGAACGGCGAGGAGAAGCTCGTCGTCGCCGAGCCGCTGGTCGCCAAGGCCCTCGGCGAAGGCTGGGAGAGCACCGGCCGGACCTTCACGGGCGCCGAGATGGAGCGCTGGACGTACCAGCGCCCGTTCGAGCTGGTGGAGTTCCCGGAGCCGGCCCACTTCGTCGTGAACGCCGAGTACGTCACGACCGAGGACGGTACGGGCCTGGTCCACCAGTCCCCCGCCTTCGGTGAGGACGACCTCAAGGTCTGCCGCTCCTACGGCCTGCCGGTCGTGAACCCGGTCCGCCCGGACGGCACCTTCGAGGAGGACGTCCCCCTGGTCGGCGGCGTCTTCTTCAAGAAGGCCGACGAGAAGCTCACCGAGGACCTCGGCAACCGCGGCCTGCTCTTCAAGCACATCCCGTACGAGCACAGCTACCCGCACTGCTGGCGCTGCCACACCGCGCTGCTCTACTACGCGCAGCCCTCCTGGTACATCCGCACCACGGCGATCAAGGACCGCCTCCTCGCGGAGAACGAGAGCACCAACTGGTTCCCCGACACGGTCAAGAACGGCCGCTACGGCGACTGGCTGAACAACAACATCGACTGGGCCCTGTCCCGCAACCGCTACTGGGGCACCCCGCTGCCGATCTGGCGCTGCGAGGACGACCACCTCACCTGCGTCGGCTCCCTCACCGAACTGACCGAGCTGACCGGCACCGACCAGTCGGGCCTGGACCCGCACCGCCCGTTCATCGACGAGGTCACCTTCGCCTGCCCGCAGGACAGCTGCGGCAAGACGGCCACCCGCGTGCCGGAGGTCATCGACGCCTGGTACGACTCGGGCTCGATGCCGTTCGCGCAGTGGGGCTACCCGTACAAGAACAAGGAGCTGTTCGAGGCCCGCTACCCGGCGCAGTTCATCTGCGAGGCCATCGACCAGACCCGCGGCTGGTTCTACACGCTGATGGCGGTCGGCACGCTGGTCTTCGACAAGTCGTCGTACGAGAACGTCGTCTGCCTCGGCCACATCCTCGCCGAGGACGGCCGCAAGATGTCCAAGCACCTGGGCAACACCCTGGAGCCGATCCCGCTCATGGACCGGCACGGCGCCGACGCGGTCCGCTGGTTCATGGCGGCCGGCGGCTCCCCGTGGGCGGCCCGCCGCGTGGGCCACGGCACGATCCAGGAGGTCGTCCGCAAGACCCTCCTGACGTACTGGAACACGGTCGCCTTCCAGGCCCTGTACGCCCGGACGTCCGGCTGGGCCCCGTCCGAGGCCGACCCGGCCCCGGCCGACCGCCCGGTCCTGGACCGCTGGCTGCTGTCCGAACTGCACGCGCTCACCGACCAGGTCACCCAGGCCCTCGACGCCTACGACACCCAGCGCGCCGGCAGGCTGCTGTCCGCGTTCGTCGACGACCTGTCGAACTGGTACGTGCGCCGCTCCCGCCGCCGCTTCTGGCAGGGCGACAAGGCGGCCCTGCGCACGCTGCACGAGGTCGTCGAGACGGTGACGCAGCTCATGGCCCCGCTGACCCCGTTCATCACCGAGCGGGTCTGGCAGGACCTGATCGTCCCGGTCACCCCCGGTGCCCCGGAGTCGGTCCACCTCTCCTCCTGGCCCGAGGCGGACCTCAGCGCCATCGACCCGGAGCTGTCGAAGCAAATGGTGCTGGTGCGCCGCCTGGTGGAGCTGGGCCGTGCCACGCGCGCGGAGTCGGGCGTCAAGACGCGTCAGCCGCTGTCCCGCGCGCTGATCGCGGCCACCGGCTTCGAGGCGCTGGGCTCCGAACTGCGCACGCAGATCACGGAGGAGCTGAACGTCGAGTCCCTGGCGACGCTGAGCGAGGTCGGCGGCAGTCTCGTCGACACCACGGCGAAGGCCAACTTCCGCGCGCTGGGCAAGCGGTTCGGCAAGCGCGTCCAGGACGTGGCCAAGGCCATCGCGAACGCGGACGCGGCCGCCCTGTCCCTGGCCCTGCGCGAGGGCACGGCGTCGGTGGAGGTCGACGGCGAGACCATCACACTGGCTCCGGACGAGGTCATCATCACGGAGACCCCGCGCGAGGGCTGGTCCGTGGCGTCCGACGCGGGCGCGACGGTCGCCCTGGACCTGGAGATCACGGAGGAGCTCCGCCGAGCGGGCCTGGCCCGTGACGCGATCCGTCTGATCCAGGAGGCCCGCAAGAACAGCGGCCTCGACGTGGCCGACCGCATCGCACTGCGCTGGACGGCCACGGACGCGGCGACGGTCGCGGCCCTGACCGATCACGCCGGCCTGATCGCCGACGAGGTCCTGGCGACGGACTTCGCCCAGGGCGAGGCGGACGGCGCCTACGGCGAGCCCTTCACCGACGAGGGCCTGTCCCTGACGTTCCGCCTGCGCAAGGCGTAACCCTCAGGACCTCTCGGACCGAAGGCCCGGACCCCCCAAAGATCTTGGCGGGTCCGGGCCTTCGGCGTTGCGTACGCAGAACGGGATTGCGCAGACACGAACACGCGTGGCAAAAGGGCGAGGCCCCGGGGTGAACCCGGGGCCTCGCCCTGAACGCTGCCGACGTCTACGCCGTACTACTGGCCATCAGGCCGTCAGTTGTCATCCTCGTCGATCAGGAAGCCACGCATCGGCGAGGGCGCCTGACCCATCGGCGAGGGACCCTGCGGACGCACCGGCGCCATCGGCTGGGTCATCGCCGGGGACATCTGCTGCTGACCGCCGTAGGACGGACCGGACGGCGAGGGGGCGCCGCCCATCGTCTGGTTGCCGCCGCCGTAGGACGGGGCGCTCGCGCCGGCCGGGGCCATGGAAGGCGCCGGGGACGGCGGGAGGGAGGCGGTCGCCGGAGTGCGCGGCGGGGCCAGCGAGTCGTCGGCCTGGGTCTCCAGCTGACGCAGCTGCGACTCCAGGTACGACTTCAGGCGCGTGCGGTACTCGCGCTCGAAGCCGCGCAGGTCCTCGACCTTGCGCTCCAGCGTGGCGCGGGCGGACTCCAGCGAGCCCATCGCGACACGGTGCTTCTCCTGCGCGTCCCGCTCCAGGGCGTCGGCCTTGGCACGGGCGTCACGCTCCAGACCCTCGGCACGCGAACGCGCCTCGCCGACGATCTTGTTGGCTTCGGAACGGGCCTCGGCGATCGCCTGGTCGGCGGTCTGCTGGGCCAGCGAGAGGACACGGGCGGCGCTGTCGCCACCGGGGCCTCCTTGACCGGGGCCGCCCATCGGACCGCCCATGGGGCCGCCCATCGGACCACCCATCTGCTGCTGCATGGGAGGCTGACCACCCATGGGGCCCTGACCCATCGGACCCTGGCCCATCGGACCGGGACCCTGAGGGCCACCCTGGCCACCGCCGGGACCGGCGGGCAGCTGCGGGGCACCGCTCGGCAGCTGGGGCGGACCACCCATGGGGCCACCCATCTGCTGCTGCGGCGGGCCCGATATGCCGGCGGGAACGGGACCGCCGGGACCGCGCATGCCCTGCTGCTGTTGCTGCTGCTGATCCTGCTGCTGCTCCGGAGGCTTGCGCATGTTCTGCTGGTTCTGCGCAGCAGCGCGCGTGGCCGCGGCCAGTTTGGCGCGCAGGTCCTCGTTCTCACGGAGCAGGCGGGTCAGTTCGGCTTCGACCTCGTCGAGGAAGGCATCGACCTCGTCCTCGTCATAGCCTTCTCGGAGGCGGACGGTCGTGAACTGCTTGTTCCGCACGTCCTCGGGGGTCAACGGCATCTCTTCACCTCAACGTAGTCGTCGGCATTCGGCAAGACCGTAGTTCACATCGCTCACAGCCGGCTCACGATCGAGATCAGGATGTAGACGATGATCATCAGTACGAAGAAGGACAGGTCGAGCGCCACGCCCCCGAGACGCAGCGGCGGAATGAACCGCCGCAGAAGCTTGAGCGGTGGATCAGTGACAGTGTAGGTGGCCTCCAGAACGACCACCATCGCCTTGCCGGGTTGCCATGAGCGGGCGAACTGGAAGACGTAGTCCATGACCAACCGGAAGATGAGCACGATGAGGAAGCACATCAGCGCGATGTAGACGACATCCAGGACCACGCTCATGACCTCTTGCTTCCCTCTCCCCAGTGCCCTGCTGTGTAGTGCTGTTCTACTGCTGTTTCCGGTGGTGCGTCTCAGCTCTGGTTGAAGAACCCGCCCTCTGCGATGCGGGCCTTGTCCTCCGCCGTGACATCGACGTTAGCAGGCGACAACAGGAACACCTTCTGCGTCACCCGCTCGATACTGCCGTGAAGACCAAACACCAAACCGGCCGCAAAGTCGACAAGTCGCTTCGCATCTGTGTCGTCCATCTCAGTCAGATTCATGATCACCGGGGTGCCTTCTCTGAAGTGTTCCCCGATGGTACGGGCCTCGTTGTAGGTCCGTGGGTGGAGCGTGGTGATCCGGTAAGGCTCTCGTTCGGACACGACCTTGGGCATGATCACCGGTGCGTTCTTCTCCAGGCTTGCGCGTTCTTGTGTGATGGATGCCACGGGCGCGATGCGCGCCGGGCGGCCGGATTCCGCGGGGAGCGAAGCGGAACGGGCGGCCGGTTCACGAGGCGCGGACGGCTGTACGACTCGTACCTCTTCGTCCCTTTGGGGCTGATGTGAGATGTGAGGCTGATGGGACGGCTCGTGCCGCCGGTGATCCCGCTCGGGTTCCGGATCGAGTTCTGGTTCGAAGTCGTCGTCGGGGTCGAATCCGCGGCCGTCGTACCCATCGTCCTCCACGAGGCCGAGGTAGACCGCCATCTTGCGCATCGCGCCGGCCATGCTCTGAGTCCTCCGCTCTGTGGTGGATCGGCTGACGACTGCCAAGTGCCCGCGATCCACGAGGTCCTTGAATCCGCCTTTCGGCGGCAATGACCATATTTTCTGCTGTGGTCCGACTTCTTGGCGACGTTACCCGAGCCTGGGGCGGACTCCGAGTACCGCGCTGCCGACGCGCACATGTGTCGCTCCGGCCGCCACGGCCTGTTCGAGGTCCGCACTCATGCCTGCCGAGACCATGGTGGCAGCCGGATGACTCCGGCGCAGGTCGGTCGACAAATCCATCAACCGCTCGAACGCCGCCTGTTCGCGTCCCGCGTACTCCCCGGTGAGCGGGGCGACGGTCATCAGTCCGCCGAGCCGCAACCCCGGAGCCCCGGCGACGAGGTCGGCCAACTCTTCGATTCCGTCGGGCGCCACGCCGCCGCGCTCGCCCCGCCCGCTCTCACCGGCGTCCAGTGCGACCTGGAGGAGACACCCCAGCTCGCGCCCGGCCCGCTCGGCCTCCTTCGACAGAGCGGTGACCAGCTTGGAACGATCGACGGACTGCACGAAATCCGCGTAACCGGCCACCGAGCGCACCTTGTTGGTCTGAAGTTGACCGACAAAATGCCATGTAAGGGGTAGATCCGCACAAGCGGCGGCCTTGGGGGCCGCGTCCTGGTCGCGGTTCTCGGCGACATGGCGCACACCGAGTTCCGACAGCATCCGCACATCGCTCGCCGGATAGGTCTTGGTGACCACGATCAGGGTCACTTCCTCGCGCCCCCGGCCGGCGGCCGCACACGCGTCGGCGATGCGCCGCTCAACTTTCGCCAGATTTGAGGCGAGTTCGTCCTTACGGTCCGTCATGTCCTGTCAGTCCAGCCACACATAGCCCGCGAGCCGCCCGGTGGTGCGGTCGCGGCGGTACGAGAAGTGATCGCGCGACTCCAGCGTGCACACCGGCGACTGCTCCCGGTCGCGCACCCCGAGCCGTTCCAGTTGCGCGTGCACCCCGGCGCTCACATCGACCGCCGGCGTGCCCCAGCTCGTCTCGGCGTACGCCGCCGGCTCGACGGCGGACACCTCGGCGCGCATCGCATCGGGCACTTCGTAACACCGGCCGCAGACGGTGGGTCCGGTGCGGGCGACGATCCGGGAGGGCTCGGCGCCCAGCTCCGTCATCGCGCGTAGCGCGGCCGGGACGACTCCGGCGATCATGCCGGGCCGGCCCGCGTGGGCCGCGGCGGCGATCCCGGCGACGGGGTCGGCGAGCAGGACCGGCACGCAGTCGGCGGTGAGCACGGCGAGGGCGAGCCCCCGCCGTACCGTGACGATCGCGTCGACCGACGGGATGTCGGACGAAGATCCCCACGGTCCGTCCACCACGGCCACCTCGGCCCCGTGCACCTGGTTCATCCAGACCACCCGGTCCGGCTCGACGCCCAGGGACTTGGCGGCCAGTTCCCGGTTGGTACGTACGGCGTCCGGGTCGTCTCCGACCGCTCCGCCGAGATTGAGCTCCTCATACGGAGCGGCGCTCACCCCGCCCCACCGGTCGGTGAAGGCGAAGTGGGCGCCGCTCACGCTCTCGCACTGTCCTATCACGTCAGAAGGATCACTTGAGGAAGTCCGGTACGTCCAGTTCCTCGGCCGCGCTGTCCGAGTAGGTGCGCGGCGCCGGGGGGACCGGCGGGGCGACCGGGATGTCCTCGACCGGCTTCGGAGCAGGCTCCGGGTCC
Source organism: Streptomyces lomondensis (assembly GCF_014651035.1). Lineage (GTDB taxonomy): Bacteria > Actinomycetota > Actinomycetes > Streptomycetales > Streptomycetaceae > Streptomyces > Streptomyces lomondensis. Next base: position 1,281,860 of record NZ_BMWC01000001.1, on the reverse strand, counting down.
TCCTTCGGGGTCACGCTGCCGAGCGAGCCGAAGGACGGGCGGCTCTCGGTCTGCCGCACCGGCGCCGGCTCCTCGCGCTTGGCCGAGGCCGAGCCGATGACGTTCTCCCGGCGGGCCGGGGGCTGGCCCCCGTCGAAGCCGGCGGCGATCACGGTGACGCGGACCTCGTCGCCGAGGGCGTCGTCGATCACCGCGCCGAAGATGATGTTGGCCTCGGGGTGGGCGGCCTCGCTCACCAGCTGGGCGGCCTCGTTGATCTCGAACAGGCCGAGGTCCGAGCCGCCGGAGATGGAGAGCAGCACACCGCGGGCGCCGTCGATGGACGCCTCCAGCAGCGGCGAGGAGATCGCCATCTCGGCGGCGGCCACCGCGCGGTCGTCGCCGCGGGCCGAGCCGATGCCCATCAGGGCCGAGCCGGCCTCGGACATGACCGACTTGACGTCGGCGAAGTCGAGGTTGATGAGGCCGGGGGTGGTGATGAGGTCGGTGATGCCCTGGACACCGGAGAGGAGGACCTGGTCGGCCGACTTGAAGGCGTCGAGCACCGAGACCTGGCGGTCCGAGATGGACAGCAGCCGGTCGTTCGGGATGACGATGAGGGTGTCGACCTCTTCGCGGAGCTCGGCGATGCCGTCCTCGGCCTGGTTCGCGCGGCGCCGCCCCTCGAAGGTGAACGGGCGCGTGACCACGCCGATGGTGAGGGCACCGAGCGAGCGGGCGATGTTGGCCACGACGGGCGCGCCGCCGGTGCCGGTGCCGCCGCCTTCACCGGCTGTCACGAAGACCATGTCGGCCCCCTTGAGGACCTCCTCGATCTCCTCGCGGTGGTCCTCGGCGGCCTTGCGGCCCACGGCCGGGTTGGCTCCGGCGCCGAGTCCGCGGGTGAGTTCACGGCCGACGTCCAGCTTGACGTCGGCGTCGCTCATCAACAGAGCTTGCGCGTCGGTGTTGATGGCGATGAACTCGACGCCCTTGAGACCGACCTCGATCATCCGGTTGATGGCATTGACACCACCGCCGCCGACACCGATGACTTTGATGACTGCGAGGTAGTTCTGCGGTGCTGCCACGTCGAAGGCCTCTCGCCTCGAGTTACGTGTCGCCGAATCACCGTGACGCCCTGCGCCCCGCGACCCGACGACTGATGCCGAATGGGACGGTCCGTATCGCCGACCCGAACCCTAACCCTGAAGTTTAGGGTTACCAGTGTGTCTGTTCCTTGGAGTCTTCTGAACAGGACACTAAGTCGACAAGTGGCGCACGTTCAACGAACACGCCGAACCTCCCGTTTTTCTTTTCACCCTATGTGATCAGCCGTAGCACTGCCCAACCAGGGTGCTGGCCTGCGCGGATGTGCGTCAACTCCCTGATGACGCGGGCGCGGTGGGGACGCTGACGTCGAAGTGCCGCGCGTCCGGCGAGGCTTTCATCAGAGCGGTGAGCGTACGGGCCTTCGCCGCGCCCTTCTCGCTGCTTCCCCAGGTGACCGTGCGGCCGCCCCTCAACTCCAGCGAGATGTCGTCGTAGGAACGGACCTTGACGGTGCGTGTGTCGCGTGCGACGGCGGCCGGAACGGCACGGGCGACAGCGACCGCCTCGCGCACCAGCCGGGACTCGCCGAAGCGGCGCAGGCTGGCCGCCGCGGAGCTGGACCGCGACAGCGTCAATTCCAGTGCGGGCACGCCTTTCGGCGCCTCGGAAACCGTAGCGAAACGGACACCTTCATCGTCCACTTCGACGAACCTTCCGCCCTTTTGGACAATCAGAACCGGAGTCCGTTCAACCACTTTCAGGTCGATTCCATGGGGCCAGGAACGGACCACGTCAACCGCGTCAATTCGGGGCAATTTCTGGCGCAGCCGCGTCTCGATCGCATCGGTGTCGACGGAAATCAGCGGCTCGCCGAGCGGGACGTCGGCGGCGGCCTCGACCTGAGCCGGCGTCAGGACCCGGGTGCCGGAGACGGAGACGGTCTCGGCGCGCAGCCAGTCGGAGCCGTAGAACAGCCAGAGCGTCGGGGTGCCGAAGAAGAGCAGGGCGAGGCCCAGGATGACGATCACCCGAAGGTGGCGCCGCCGCAGACGCCTGACGGGCGGCGGGCCGGACGACTCCTGCTGGCGTTCACCGCGCTCGGCGGTGGTCGATCCGGCCACGCTCCCTGCCTTCCGTCATACGGTCCTAGCGGTGTGCACGGGCGGCGGCGATCGCCTCGTACACCATGCCGACGAGCAGGTCGTCGGCGTCCCGGCGGCCGAACTCGGCGGCGGCGCGGGACATCTGGTACAGCCGGTGCGGGTCGGCGAGCACGGGCAGGACGTTCTGCTGGACCCACTCGGGGGTCAGCTCCGCGTCGTCGACCAGCAGGCCGCCGCCGGCCTTGACCACCGGCTGGGCGTTGAGCCGCTGCTCGCCGTTGCCGATGGGCAGCGGGACGTAGGCGGCCGGGAGCCCGACGGCGGAGAGTTCGGCGACGGTCATCGCGCCCGCGCGGCACAGCATCATGTCGGCCGCGGCGTACGCGAGGTCCATCCGGTCCAGGTAACTTACCGGGATGTAGGGGGGCATCCCCGGCATCTGCTGCACCTGCGGCAGTTCGTTCTTCGGGCCGACGGCGTGCAGGATCTGGATCCCGGCCTGCTGGAGCCAGGGGGCGACCGTCTGCACGACCTCGTTCAGCCGGCGGGCGCCCTGGGAGCCGCCGGAGACCAGCAGCGTGGGCAGGTTCGGGTCGAGCCCGAAGGCGGCCCGGGCCTCGGGGCGGACGGCGGCCCGGTCCAGGGTGGCGATGGAGCGGCGCAGCGGGATGCCGATGTACCGGGCGCCGCGCAGCTTGCTGTCCGGGGTGGAGACGGCGACCTGGCTGGCGTACCGCGAGCCGATCTTGTTGGCCAGGCCCGGGCGGGCGTTGGCCTCGTGGATGACGATCGGCACGCCCAGGCGCTTGGCCGCCAGGTAGCCGGGCAGGGCGACGTAGCCGCCGAAGCCGACCACGGCGTCCGCCTTGGTGCGCTCCAGGATCTGCTCGGTCGCCTTGATCGTGCCGCGCAGCCGGCCCGGGACGGTGATCAGCTCGGGGGTGGGCTTGCGTGGCAGCGGTACGGCGGGGATCAGCGCGAGTTCGTACCCACGCTCGGGTACGAGACGTGTCTCGAGGCCGCGCTCCGTGCCCAGGGCCGTGATGCCCACGGTCGGATCCTGCCTGCGCAGGGCGTCCGCGAGGGCGAGCGCGGGCTCGATGTGGCCCGCGGTTCCTCCGCCGGCGAGTACGACATGCACCGAAATTCACCGCTCTCCGGACGAGCGCGCCGCCGAGGCGCGCCGTCGCATCGTGTTCCATCTCCGGGGACTCCGACCGGAACCGGTTCCCCCAGCCCCCCGCTTTCTACCAAAGCGGGGTTGCCGCATCGCAAGCGCCGCCCGCGCAGCGGGCTCGTCGCGCGCGAACGCGATCAGCAGCCCGATGGCGAACATGGTCGGCAGCAGGGCGGACCCTCCGTAGGAGAACAGCGGGAGGGGGACGCCGGCGATCGGCAGCAGACCGAGCACCGCACCGATGTTGATCACGGCCTGGGCCGTGATCCAGGTGGTCACACCTCCCGCGGCATACCTCACGAAGGGGTCCTCCGTGCGTCCGGCCACGCGGATACCCGCATAGCCTAGAGCCGCGAAGAGGGCGAGTACCGACAGCGTCCCCGCCAGGCCCAGTTCCTCACCGGTGACGGCGAAGATGAAGTCGGTGTGGGCTTCGGGGAGTTGGCCCCATTTCTCCACACTCGCACCCAGACCGGAGCCGAAGATTCCGCCCGAGGCGAGGGCGTAGATGCCGTGCACGGCCTGCCAGCAGTCGACGGGTCCGGACTGGGGTTCGGTGGCGCCGAGGCACTGCAGGCGCGCCATGCGGTTCGAGCTGGACGTGATGAGGACGGTGCCGAGCACCGCGGCGATCGACAGGACGCCGATGAACAGCCGGGTGGGAGCGCCCGCCAGCCACAGCAGGCCGAACAGGATCGCCGTGAGGATGATCGCCGTGCCCATGTCGCCGCCGATCATGATCAGACCGAGCAGCATGAAGGCGGCCGGCACCAGCGGGACCAGCATGTGCTTCCACTGGGTCAGCAGCCTCTTGTCCTGCTTGCGGGCGAGCAGGTCCGCTCCCCACAGCACGAGGGCGAGCTTGCCGAACTCGCTGGGCTGGATCTGGAAGGAGCCGCCGAGCGCGATCCAGTTCTGGTTGCCGTTGACCGACACTCCTATCCCGGGGACCTGCACCAGGGCCATGAGGAAGACGGCGCCGGCGAGGATCGGGTAGGCGAGGGCGCGGTGCAGTTTCACCGGCATGCGTGAGGCGGCGAACAGCAGACCGGCGCCGATCACCGCCGCGAGCAGCTGCTTGCGGAAGAAGTAGGAGCCCGGCAGCGACATCTGGAGCGCGGTGATCTGGGAGGCCGAGTAGACCATCACCAGCCCCAGCGCGGTGATCAGCAGGCTGCCGCCGAGGATGAGGTAGTAGGCGGTCAGCGGCCGGTCCCAGCCCCTGCGCGCCTGGGTGTAGAAGTTCAGGACGGGGTTGTCGCGCAGGGACCGGCGGGAGGGGGCGGGGCGCTTGGGAGCGCGCTGGACCGGGGGCCGTCCGGTGCGGCTGGTGGGCATCGCTGGTCACCCCGCCGTTCCAGGGGGGAACGCTCCACCGCGAAGGCCCCCCGGCCGCTGCTCGGGCACCAGCCGCATCCGTGTCACGCGTCCCTCCCAGGTACGCCCGGCACGACCGCCGGGCGAGGCGGACCCGGGTCAGCCCTCGGCGGAGCCGAGCTCACGAACGGCGTCCGCGAAAGCGTCCCCGCGCTTGTTGTAGTTGACGAACATGTCCATGGAGGCGCACGCCGGAGCCAGCAGCACCGTGTCACCGGGGCGGGCGAGCCGCCGTGCTTCCCGAACCGCCGCGCGCATCGCCCCAGTGTCGGTCCGGTCGAGGTCGACGACGGGTACTTCCGGGGCGTGTCGCGCGAGGGCTTCCCGGATGAGCGCGCGGTCCGCGCCGATCAGCACGGCACCGCGCAGCCGCTTCGCCGACTTGGCGACCAGCTCGTCGAAGGCCGCGCCCTTGGCGAGCCCGCCCGCGATCCACACGATCGACTCGTACGCCGCCAACGAGGCTTCCGCGGCATGCGTGTTGGTGGCCTTGGAGTCGTCGACGTACGCGACCCCGTCCACGTCGGCCACGTGCGCGATGCGGTGGGCGTCCGGGGTGAACGCCCGCAGTCCGTCCCGTACGGCCCTGGCGGGGACGCCGTAGGCGCGGGCGAGGGCGGCTGCCGCGAGGGCGTTGGCGATGTTGTGCGGGGCCGGCGGGTCGACGTCGGCGACCTCGGCGAGCTCCTGGGCGTTCTTCTGCCGGTTCTCGACGAAGGCGCGGTCGACCAGGATGCCCTCCACGACGCCGAGTTGGGAGGGCGCCGGGGTGCCGAGGGTGAAGCCGACGGCCCGGCAGCCCTCCTCGACGTCGGCCTCGCGGACCAGGTCCTCGGTGGACGGCTTGTCGGTGGCGTCCACGTTGTAGACGCAGGCGACGCGATTGCCCTCGTAGATGCGGCCCTTGTCGGCGGCGTACGCCTCCATGGAGCCGTGCCAGTCGAGGTGGTCGGGGGCGAGGTTCAGCACCGCGGCCGAGTGGGCGCGCAGGGACGGCGCCCAGTGCAGCTGGTAGCTGGACAGCTCGACGGCGAGGACGTCGTACCGCTCCTCGCCGAGCACCGCGTCCAGCAGGGAGACGCCGATGTTGCCGACGGCGGCCGTGCGCAGGCCCGCCGCCTTCAGGATCGACGCCAGCATCTGGACGGTGGTGGTCTTGCCGTTGGTGCCGGTGACCGCCAGCCAGGGGGCGGCGTCGGGGCCGCGCAGGCGCCAGGCCAGCTCGACGTCGCCCCAGACCGGGACGCCCGCCTGTTCCGCCGCCGCGAACAGCGGCTTGTCCGGCTTCCAGCCGGGCGCGGTGACGATCAGCTCGGTGCCCTCCGGCAAGGTGTCACCGTCGCCCAGGCGCACGGTGATCCCGAGCGCCTCCAGCTCGGCCGCCTGCGCCCGCGCGCGCTCGTCGGCGCCGTCGTTGACGACCGTGACGGTCGCGCCGAGGCCGTGCAGCACCTTGGCCGCCGGGACGCCGGAGACGCCGAGCCCGGCGACGGTGACGTGCTTGCCCTGGAAGTCGAAGGGCTCCGAGGAGGTCACTTGTCCGCTGCCCATCCTGCGTAGAAGAGGCCCAGTCCGACAATCACACAGATGCCCTGAATGATCCAGAAGCGGACCACGACGAGCACTTCGGACCAGCCCTTGAGTTCGAAGTGGTGCTGGAGTGGCGCCATCCGGAAGACGCGCTTTCCGGTGAGGCGGAAGGAGCCGACCTGGATCACCACGGACATGGTGATCAGGACAAACAGGCCGCCCAGGATCGCGAGCAGCAGCTCGGTGCGGGAGCAGATCGCGAGGCCGGCGAGGACACCGCCGAGTGCCAGCGAACCGGTGTCGCCCATGAAGATCTTGGCCGGCGAGGTGTTCCACCACAGGAAGCCCAGGCAGGCGCCCATCAGCGCGGAGGCGACCACCGCGAGGTCGAGCGGGTCGCGGACCTCGTAACAGGCGCCCGGGTTGGTCAGGGTGCCCGCGTTGGCGCAGGACTCCTGGAACTGCCAGACGCCGATGAAGGTGTAGGCGCCGAAGACCAGCACCGAGGCGCCGGTGGCCAGGCCGTCCAGACCGTCGGTCAGGTTCACGCCGTTCGACATCGCGAGGATCATGAACAGCGCCCAGACCACGAACAGCACCGGGCCGATCGTCCAGCCGAAGTCCGTGATGAACGACAGCTTCGTGGAGGCCGGGGTGTTGCCGCGGTTGTCCGCGAACTGGAGCGAGAGCACCGCGAAGGCGATGCCGACGATCAGCTGGCCGGCCATCTTCGCCTTGGCCCGCAGGCCCAGCGAGCGCCGCTTGACGATCTTGATGTAGTCGTCGAGGAAGCCGACCAGGCCCATGCCGACCATCAGGCCGAGCACCAGCAGACCCGAGAAGGTCGGCGCCGCGTCGGCCTCCGGGTCCAGATAGCCCGTGATGACCTTGGCCAGGAAGTACGCGGCGACCGTCGCCAGGATGAAGGCGATGCCGCCCATGGTCGGCGTACCGCGCTTGCTGGCGTGCTCGCGCGGGCCGTCGTCGCGGATGTACTGGCCGTAGCCCTTGCGCGCGAGGAGCTTGATCAGCAGCGGGGTGCCGACCAGCGTGAGAAAGAGACCAATGACTCCTGCGAACAGGATCTGCTTCATCATCGGGCGGAAACCTCACCCTCGGCACCGGACTCGAGCAGCGCCTGGGCAACGCTCTCGAGGCCGACCGAACGGGACGCCTTCACGAGCACGACGTCCCCCGGGCGCAACTCGCTGCGCAACAGGTCGACCGCCGCCTGTGCGTCGGACACGTGCACCGACTCCTCACCCCACGAACCCTCGTTATATGCGCCCAGTTGCAGCCAGGCGGCTTCCCTGCCACCGACCGCGACGAGCTTGCTGACGTTGAGCCGGACGGCGAGCCGTCCGACCGCGTCGTGCTCGGCGAGAGCCTCGTCCCCGAGCTCGGCCATCTTGCCGAGCACCGCCCACGTGCGACGCCCCTTGCCGATGGCCGCGAGCGCACGCAGCGCGGCCTTCATGGACTCGGGGTTCGCGTTGTAGGCGTCGTTGACGACCGTCACGCCGTCCGGGCGCTCGGTGACCTCCATCCGCCAGCGGGAGAGGGAGCCCGCCTCGGAGAGCGCGACGGCGATCTCGTCTGCGGACATGCCCAACTCGTGGGCGACGGCGGCCGCGGCGAGCGCGTTCGACACGTGGTGCTCACCGTACAGGCGCATGGTCACGTCGCTTGCACCGGAGGGTGTGTGAAGCCTGAACGCGGGCTGTCCGGTGTCCGTGAGTCGCACGTTCTCGGCGCGAACGTCCGCTTCGCCGGACTCTCCGAAAAAGATCACCTTCGCCTTCGTACGGGAGGCCATGGCCCGTACGTAGGGGTCGTCCGCGTTGAGGACGGCGGTCCCCTCCTCCGGGAGGGACTCGACGAGTTCGCCCTTGGCCTGGGCGATCTGCTCGCGGCCGCCGAACTCGCCGATGTGGGCGGATCCGACGTTGAGCACCAGGCCGATCTTCGGCGGGGTCAGTTCCGTGAGGTAGCGGATGTGTCCGATGCCGCGGGCGCCCATCTCCAGGACGAGGAACCTCGTCTCCTCGGTGGCGCTGAGCGCGGTCAGCGGCAGCCCGATCTCGTTGTTGAGCGAGCCGGGCGTGAACACCGTCGGCGCCTTGCGCTGGAGGACCTGCGCGATGAGGTCCTTGGTGCTGGTCTTGCCCGCCGAGCCGGTGAGGGCGACGAGGGTGGCGCCGAGGCGGCGTACGACGTGCCGGGCGAGGGCACCGAGGGCGGCCTGGACGTCGTCCACGACGATCGCGGGCACGCCGACGGGCCGGGTGCCGAGCACGGCCACCGCTCCCGCCTCGACGACCGCCGCCGCGAAGTCGTGGCCGTCCACGCGCTCCCCGGCGAAGGCCACGAACAGGCTGCCCGGCACCGCCTCGCGGGAGTCCCGGACGACCGGGCCGGTGACCTGGACGGACGGATCCGGTATGTCGTGCGTCTGCCCGCCGACGACTTCTGCGATCTCGGCGAGGGAGAGGGCGATCACAAGTTCATCCCCTGGGTCTTCTGGATGGCTTCGCGGAGCACCTGGCGGTCGTCGAAGGGACGGACCACCCCGGCGATGTCCTGGCCCTGCTCGTGGCCCTTGCCCGCGACCAGCACGGTGTCGCCGGGCTCTGCGCGGGCGACGGCGGCGGCGATCGCGGCGGCCCGGTCCTCGAAGACCTGCACCTCGCCGCGCTCGTGCGCGGGCACGGAGGCCGCGCCCTGGAGCATCGTGGCGAGGATCGCGAGGGGGTCCTCGCCACGGGGGTTGTCGGAGGTCAGTACGGCGGTGTCGGCGAGCCGGGCCGCGGCGGCGCCCATGGGCGCGCGCTTGGTGGTGTCCCGGTCGCCGCCGCAGCCGAGGACGATGTGCAGCCTGCCCTCGGTGACCTTGCGCAGGGCGCGCAGCACGGACTCGACGGCGTCGGTCTTGTGGGCGTAGTCGACGACCGCGAGGTACGGCTGCCCGGCGTCGACGCGCTCCAGGCGGCCCGGCACGCCGGGTACGGCGGCGACTCCGTCGGCGGCGGCCTGCGGGTCGAGGCCGGCGACGGCCAGGGCGACGATCGCGGCGAGGGTGTTGGCCACGTTGAAGGGGCCCGGCAGCGGCGACCTGGCGGCGATCCGCTCGCCCTTGGGGCCGATGACGGTGAACGTCGAGTCCAGTCGGCCGACCTCGACGTCCTCGGCGCGCCAGTCGGCGTCGGGGTGGCCCTCGGCGGAGTAGGTGACGACCGGGACGGTGGCCTCGTTGGCCAGCCTGCGGCCGTACTCGTCGTCGACGTTGACCACGCCGAGTTTGCCGCGTTTCGGGGTGAACAGCTGCGCCTTGGCCCGGAAGTAGTCCTCCATGTCGGAGTGGAACTCCATGTGCTCCGGGCTGAGGTTGGTGAAGACGCCGATGTCGAAGACGCAGCCGTCGACGCGGCCGAGGACCAGGGCGTGGCTGGAGACCTCCATGGCGACCGCCTCGACGCCGCGCTCGCGCATGACGGCGAACAGGGCCTGGAGGTCGGTGGCCTCGGGCGTGGTGCGCTCGGACTTGATGCGCTCGTCGCCGATGCGCATCTCGACCGTGCCGATCAGGCCGGTCGACTTCACGGTCTTCAGGCCGCCCTCGACGAGGTAGGCGGTGGTGGTCTTGCCGGAGGTGCCGGTGATGCCGATCTGGAGCAGGTCCCGGCCGGGGTGGCCGTAGATCGTGGCGGCCAGCTCGCCCATCTGCGCGCGCGGGTCGTCGACGACCAGGACCGGCAGCCCGGAGGCCGCGGCGCGCTCGGCGCCGGTGGGATCGGTCAGCACGGCGGCGGCGCCCAGGCCCGCAGCCTGGTCGACGAAGTCGGCACCGTGCAGCCGGGCGCCCGGGAGGGCGGCGTACAGATCGCCGGGGCGCACGGCGCGGGAGTCGTGGGTGATGCCCGTGACCTCGGCGGCGCTCTCCGGCGCGGGGGCACCCAGCTGATCGGCGAGTTCCGCGAGGGGTGTGGCGGAGACCTGCACCGGCCTGGGCGGCCCGGGGTATGTCACGGGATGGCCCTTCTGGGTGGTTTGGGACTGATCAGCGTGTGGCACGGCGGTGAGCGTACCGGGCGTACCCGCCTCCGGGCGAAGCGAGGGGCCGGGGGCGCTCTGGTTCCCGGGGTCGGGGGTGATCGTTGTCACGAGGTGGTTCCTGGCTGATTCCGTGCTGACCGGGGCTTGCGGCCGGTCAGCGCCTGAAGGTGACCGGGAGCTTCGCGGGCGGGGCTCCGGTCGGCGGGACCTGGAGGGACTTCAGTGCGAACTCCATGACCTGCTTGTAGACGGGGCCGCAGATCTGGCCACCGAAGTAGTTGCCCTGGGTGGCGTTCTGGATGGCGCAGTAGACGGTGATGCGGGGTTTGTCCGCGGGCGCGAATCCGGCGAACGACGACGTGTAGCCCTTGTACTTGCCGGTGGCCGGATCCACGCGGTTGGCCGTGCCCGTCTTGCCCGCGACGCGGTAGCCGGGGATGCGTGCCTTGGTGCCGGTGCCCTCCTCGTCGTCCACGACGGACTCCAGCATCTGGGCGAGGGTCTTCGCCGTCTTCTCGCTTACGACCCGTGTCTTCTCGGGCTTGGGGGCGGGGGTGAAGCGGCCGTCGGGGCCCTTGGTGCCGCGGACGAGCGTGGGTTCCACGCGGACGCCGCCGTTGGCGATGGTCGAGTACACCGATGCCGCCTGCATGGCGTTGATGGAGACGCCCTGGCCGAAAGGGATCGTGTACTGCTGCGAGGTCGACCACTTGTCGGGCGGGGCGAGGATGCCCTTGGTCTCGCCTGGGAAGCCGAGGCCGGTGTAGCTGCCGAGGCCGAACCTGCGCAGGTAGTCGTAGAGGACCTTGTTGGCCTGGGCCTGGGACTTGCCGAGCTGGCCGGTGGCGAGGATGGTGCCGATGTTGCTGGACTTGGCGAGGACGCCGTTGAGCGTCAGGTACCAGGTCGGGTGGTTCACGTCGTCCTTGAAGAGCCGGTCGCCGCGGTGCAGCCGGTTGGGCACGACGACGTGGGTCGTCGGAGTGGCGGCGTTCTCCTCCAGGACGGCGGCCATCGACATGACCTTGGCGGTGGAGCCGGGTTCGAAGGCGTCCTGGAGGGCCGCGTTGCCCAGGGCGTCCGGTTCGGCGTCGGACAGGTCGTTGGGGTCGAAACCGGGCGAGTTGGCCATGGCCAGGATCTGCCCGGTGCGGGTGTCCTGGACGATGACGTAGCCGCGGTCGGCCGCCGACTCCTTCACCTGGTCGCTGATGGCCTTCTGGGCGGCCCACTGGATGTCGCGGTCGATGGTGAGCTCGACGTCGCTGCCGGGCACGGCGGGGGTCTCGGTGGAGCCCGCGGTGGGGACGAGACGGCCGCCGGACTGGGCGTAGCGGATCTTGCCGTCCTTGCCGGCCAGCTGCTTGTTCAGCTGGAGTTCGATGCCGCCGCCGGGCTTGTCCTCGCCGTTGACCCAGCCCAGTATCCCGGCGGCGAGGTCGCCGTTGGGGTACACGCGCTTGCTGGTGGCGACCGAGAAGACGCCCGCGAGGACGTTGTGCGTGGACTTGTCCGTCTCCGCCTTCTTGGCGAGGGCGGACTTCAGGTCCTTGATCTGCTTCCAGACCTGCGGGGTCTGGCGGGAGGCCAGCTTGACGTAGCGGAGGGCCTTGTTCTTCGGCCGCAGCTTCTTGACCAGGGCCTCCTGCTCCTGGCCGAGGATCGGCGCGAGCAGGGCCGCCGCCTGCTCGGGCCCGTCGGAGATCTTCAGCTGGTCGGGGGCGAACATCGTGGGGTCGGCGGTGATGTCGTAGGCGTCCTCGCTGGTCGCCAGGGCCACACCGGACCGGTCGGTGATCTCCCCGCGGTCCGCGGCCAGCACCTGCCCGACGTACCTGTTCCGCTCGGCCTTGGCGGCATACGTGCTCGCGTCGACGGCCTGCACCTGGAACAGCCGCACCACGAAGGCGACCAGCACGAGCGTCAGCGCGAGCCCGACCAGCCGCAGCCGCGGGCGGGGGCTGCCCAGCCGCAGCGGCTTGGACGCCGCCGGGCGGCCGGGCCCCGGCCGCCGGGCCGGACGGGCCGGACGGGCACCGGGCCCGGGACGGCGCCGGGCATCGGGGCGAGCGGGCCTGGCGGGGCCGGGCACGCGGCGGCGCGGGGGTTCCCTGTCGGACACTTCCGTCACCTGCCGGGGGTCGGGGTGGGCTGGGGACTGACGGACGCGGTGCCCGCACGCAGGCCGGGGCGACCGCGGCGCGGGCGGAGGCCGTCGCCCTCGGCGCGGGGCCCGGACGGCCGCCGTCGCCGCGGACCGGGGCGCGGGGGCCGCGCCGTCAGGCGCCGACGGCTACTTCGGCGGCATGGTACGGCCGGCAGGCACCCCGCCGGGCCGTGCGCGGCGGGCGGCAGCGCCCCGGACGCGTTTCGCCGGCCGCGAGGCGACCGGCACGGCCTCGGCGCCCGGCTCCGGTCCGGGTCGAAGGCCGGCCGGCGGATCACGCGCACGCGGGCCGGACGCGACCCGGGACGGCGACCGGCCGCACGGCGCACGCCGCGACGGCCTCGGGCCTCGGGACCGGCGGCCCTTACGCAACCGGACACGCGGCTCCGGACCTCGGGGCCGGCAGCCCTTGCGGGACCGGGCACCTGGCGGTGCGGCGACTGCCCGGCGGGCACCTCCGTCACCCGGCCGAAGGCCCGGCCCGCCGCGCACCCGCGAGCGGAAACCGCGCCGAGGACCGGGCGAACGCCGGGTCCAGGCAGGCCGGCAGGCCCGGCGAGGCCCGGTACGCGGCAGCGCGGGGGTTCCCTGTCGGACACTTCCGTCACCTGCCGGGGGTCGGGGTCGGGGCGGGGCCGTCGGGCATGGCTTCGGGGGCGAGGATCAGGGGGGTGTGGGCGGTGGTCTGCGGGGCGCCGGCGGCGGGGCTCGGGACGCCCTTGACCGTGCCGTCGGGGCCGAGGAAGGCGGGGTCGCCGCCGGGGACCATGCCGAGTTCGCGGGCGCGGCGCTGGAGGGCCTCGGGCGCGGAGTAGGCGTCGATGTCCCGCTGGAGGGCCTGCTCCTCGTCGGTGAGGTTCTTGGTCTCGCGCTGGAGGTCGTCGAGCTTGAACGCGCCTTCGCTGAGGGCGGAGTTCAGCACCAGAAGGGCGATGAGACCGCCGCCGAGGAGGAGGACGACCAGGAGGACGAAGGGGGTGCGGGCCGCCTGCCCGGGGCCGGTCGGGAAGAGCCGCGCAAGGCGTGCCGCCCGCCCCTTCAACTCGGGTGTGCTGCTCACTGAGGCTCCCTCGGTCCGGCCTGCACGCGCCTCACTCGACGTCCTCCCTGATGCGCTGGGCCCCGCGCAGCCGTGCCGGTGCCGCCCGCCGGTTCTCGGCGATCTCCTCTTCGGTGGGGAGTTCGGCACCGCGCGTGAGCAGCTTGAGCCGCGGCTGGTACCGCTCGGGCACGACGGGCAGCCCGGGCGGCGCCGTCGTGGCGGCGCCGGCCGCGAACACCTGCTTGACGATGCGGTCCTCCAGCGAGTGGTACGACAGCACCGCGATCCGCCCGCCCACGTCGAGCGCCTTCACGGCGGCCGGGATCGCCCTCTCCAGGACGGCGAGTTCGCCGTTGACCTCGATGCGCAGGGCCTGGAAGGTGCGCTTGGCCGGGTTGCCGCCGGTGCGCTTGGCGGCCTGCGGCAGCGCGTCCCGGATCAGCTCGACCAGCCGCGCGCTGGTGCTGAACGGCTCCTTCTCGCGCTCGCGCACGATCGCCGACACGATCCGCTTGGCCTGCTTCTCCTCGCCGTACGCCCGGAGGATGCGCACCAGCTCGCCCGGCGGGTACGTGTTGAGGACCTCGGCGGCGCTGACCCCCGACGTCTGGTCCATGCGCATGTCGAGCGGGGCGTCCTGGGCGTAGGCGAAGCCGCGGTCGGCCTCGTCGAGCTGCATGGAGGAGACGCCCAGGTCGAACAGGACGCCCTGCACGCGCGCGATGCCGAGCCTGCCCAGCACCTCGGGCAGCTCGTCGTAGACGGCGTGGACGAGGGTGGCGCGCTCCCCGTAGGGCGCGAGGCGCTCGCCGGACAGGCGCAGCGCCTCCTTGTCGCGGTCGAGGGCGACGAGCCGGGCCTCGGGGAACCTCTCCAGGAGCGCCTCGCTGTGGCCGCCGAGCCCGAGGGTGCAGTCGACGACCACCGCGTCCGGCCCCTCCAGGGCGGGTGCCAGCAAGTCCAGGCACCGCTGGAGCATCACGGGGACGTGTCGACTCTGGCTCAAGGGGCCCTCTCAGATCCGGCGGGCCCGTACGCACCGCCGGGTCCCCGCCCGCTCGCGAAGGGGAGGCCTGCCGGCGCCGGAAGCGTCAGCCGACCGGGAGCGGGAGGAGGCCGAGCCGTACGTACGCGCCGCGCACGCGGGGAGATCTCCGGTCGCCGCCGGGATCTCCGAAGTAATCAGTCCAGCGGGGAGAGTCTCGCCTCCCGCTTCGCGTCACTTTAGTCCACCCTGTCTCGCGGTCAATCAACCGGCCTGCGCGTCGCGACCTGGCCCGGCGGCCGGCCGTCGCCCGCGGCACACCACCCTTGTGGGTTACCTCACACCCCTCACTCGCCGGCACTCCCAGCCCCCTCCCCCCGGAGGCCTGGGCAGGGTCTGACCAGTAACGTCATGACTATGACGACTTCTGCATCGGTACCCACAGGTTCGGAGAGCGCCAGACCCGCCGGCGGCACGGTCACCGACCGTATCGTCGACGCCAACACCCGGTACGCCGCCGATTTCGCCCACGCCGGGATGGACGCCAGGCCCGCCCTGCACGTGGCCGTCGTGGCCTGCATGGACGCCCGCCTCGACCCGCTCGCCGCGCTCGGCCTGGAGCTGGGCGACTGCCACACGATCCGCAACGCCGGCGGCGTCGTCACCGACGACGTGATCCGCTCCCTCACGATCAGCCAGCGCAAGCTCGGCACCCGCAGCGTCGTCCTCGTCCACCACACCGGCTGCGGCATGGAGACCCTCACCGAGGACTTCCGCAACGAACTGGAGGCCGAGGTCGGCCAGCGCCCGGCGTGGGCGGTGGAGTCCTTCCGGGACGTCGACCAGGACGTCCGGCAGTCGATGCAGCGGGTGCGCACCTCGCCGTTCCTGCCGCACACCGACGATGTGCGGGGATTCGTGTTCGACGTGCGGACCGGCCTGCTGCGCGAGGTCGACCCCGCCTCCTGACCTGGTGGCCCACCCCGGAGAAACAACCTGCGGTAGCTGTCGAAACCCTGTCAGTCACGCGTTCGAATGGTCGCAACACCGACATATCGCGGCCAGTTGTCCACAGTCGAGTGACACGAATCGGTAACGGCAGCAAGAATGCGGGAGTGGCGTCGCGCGGAACCTTTCACGCGTGGTGCCCGTGGTTCGGGGTGGGCCGGCCCGCGTCTTGGGGCGCCGGCCCGGGAAAATGGGGTATCCCGTGCTTCCTGGGAGCAGGGGAAAGGCCGAGGAGGGCCGGGTGACGACCTATGACGATCGAGCGAGCCTCACTGATCTGACCGCCGTGGTGGAGCGCGTGCGGGAGTCGGTGGAAGGCGTGATCGAGGGCAAGCCCGAGGTCGTACGGCTCTCGCTGACCGTGCTGCTGGCCGAGGGACATCTGCTGATCGAGGACGTCCCGGGAGTCGGCAAGACGATGCTGGCCAAGGCGCTGGCGCGGTCCATCGACTGCTCGGTGCGGCGCATCCAGTTCACGCCCGACCTGCTGCCGTCGGACATCACCGGTGTGTCCATCTGGGACCAGCAGCGCCGCGACTTCGAGTTCAAGCCGGGCGCGATCTTCGCCCAGGTGGTGATCGGCGACGAGATCAACCGCGCCTCGCCCAAGACGCAGTCCGCGCTCCTGGAGTCGATGGAGGAGCGCCAGGTCACCATCGACGGCAAGACCTACGAACTGCCCAGCCCCTTCATGGTGGTGGCGACGCAGAACCCGGTCGAGATGGAGGGCACCTACCCGCTGCCGGAGGCCCAGCGCGACCGCTTCATGGCCCGGGTCTCGGTCGGCTACCCCAGCGCGGAGGCCGAGCTGCAGATGCTGGACGTGCACGGCGGCGTCTCACCGCTGGAGGACCTCCAGCCCGTGGCCCACGCGCACGAGATCCTCAAGCTGATCGAAGCGGTGCGCGGCGTGCACGTCGCCGAGCCGGTCCGGCGCTACGCGGTCGACCTGGTCGGCGCCACGCGCACGCACCCCGACCTCAGACTGGGCGCCTCCCCGCGCGCGACGCTGCACCTGCTGCGCGCGGCGAAGGCGTCCGCGGCCCTCAGCGGCCGGGAGTACGCGCTGCCGGACGACGTGCAGGCCCTCGCGGTCGCCGTCCTGGCCCACCGTCTGCTGCCCACCGCCCAGGCCCAGCTGAACCGCCGCACGGCCGAGCAGGTCGTCGAGGAGATCCTCCAGCGCACGCCGGTGCCCGCCGCACCCCAGCAGCAGAGCGGCTTCGGCGGGCTGGGCCGGGGCGTTCCGGCGTATCCCCAGCAGCCGCCGCGGAGGCTGTGATGACCACCGCGGGGACGGGGCAGACGGAGGCCGACCGGGGCGAGAAGGGCGGCATCCGCACCGCCCTGGCCGGTCTGACCACCCGCGGACGCTCCTTCCTGGCCGCCGGCGTCGCGGCCGCCGTCTGCTCGTACGTGCTCGGGCAGAGCGACCTGCTGCGGGTCGGCCTGCTCCTGGCGGTGCTGCCGCTGGTGTGCGCGACGGTGCTGTACCGCACGCGCTACCGGGTCGCGGGCAGCCGCCGCCTCTCCCCCGCGCGCGTGCCCGCCGGCAGCGAGGCCCGGGTCCACCTGCGGATGGACAACGTCTCGCGGCTGCCCACGGGCCTGCTGATGCTCCAGGACCGGGTGCCGTACGTGCTCGGTCCCCGGCCCCGCTTCGTGCTCGACCGCATGGAGGCGGGCGGCCGGCGCGAGGTGTCCTACCGGGTCCGCTCCGACCTGCGCGGCCGCTACCCGCTGGGCCCGCTCCAGCTGCGCCTGACCGACCCGTTCGGCATGTGCGAGCTGACCCGGTCCTTCTCCACGTACGACACCCTGACGGTGATCCCGCGCGTGGAACCGCTGGCTCCGGTGCGGCTCAGCGGCGAGGCGAAGGGGTACGGCGACGGGCGGCAGCGGTCGCTCGCGCTGGCCGGCGAGGACGACGTGATCCCGCGCGGCTACCGCTACGGCGACGACCTGCGCCGCGTGCACTGGCGCTCCACGGCCCGCTACGGCGAGCTGATGGTGCGCCGCGAGGAGCAGCCGCAGCGCGCCCGCTGCACGGTCCTGCTCGACACCCGGGGCATCGCCTACCAGGGCGCGGGGCCCGACTCGGCCTTCGAGTGGGCCGTGGCCGGAGCCGCCTCCGTGCTGGTGCACATGCTCGAACGGGGCTTCTCGGTACGGCTGTTGACGGACACCGGCAACGCGGTGCCCGGCGACGGCGGTGACGGCTTCGCGGGCGCGAGCCAGGAGTCGGCGGACGCGGCCGGGCTGATGATGGACACCCTCGCGGTGATCGACCACTCCGACGGCGCGGGCCTGTCCCGGGCCTACGACGTGCTGCGCGGCGGGAACGAGGGGCTGCTGGTGGCCTTCCTCGGCGACCTGGACGAGGAGCAGGCGGCCGTGCTGGCCAGGATGCGGCAGCGCAGCCCGGGCGCGGTCGCCTTCGTGCTGGACAGCGACACCTGGGTGCGGGAACCGAACGACGTGCCCGGCCCGTTGGACGAAAGCGGAGAGCGGCTGCGCATGCTGCGCGAGGCGGGCTGGACGGCCCTCGGCGTGCCGCGGGGCGCCTCGCTGGACGAGTTGTGGCGGCAGGCCGACCGGGAGCGCAGGGGCATGGCCGCCGCGGGCGGCGGGGAGGGACCGTGATGAGCGGGCGGGTACGACTGACGCTGGGCGCGTGGGCGGCCACGCTGATGGCCGCGTGCGCCCTGCTGCCCCTCGTCGAACCGGCCACGTGGATCGTGCAGGCGGCCTTCCTGCTGGCCATCCAGTCGGGCGTGGGCGCCGCGGCCCGCCGGGTGCCGCTGGCGCGCCCGCTGACGGTGGCGGCGCAGGCCGTGGTCGCGGTGCTGCTGCTGACGTTCGTGTTCGCCCGTGAGCAGGCCCTCGCCGGGCTGGTCCCCGGGCCGGACGCCGTCAACCGCTTCGCGCTCCTGCTCCAGCAGGGCGGGGAGGACATCGCGCGGTACGCGATTCCGGCGCCCCTGGAGTCCGACGGCATCCGGCTGATGCTCATCGGCGGCGTGCTGATCATCGGGCTGCTGGTGGACCTGCTCGCGGTGACGTTCCGCAGCGCCGCCCCGGCCGGTCTGCCGCTGCTCGCGCTGTACTCGGTGGCCGCGGGGCTGTCCGACGGGGGCATGGACTGGCTGTGGTTCCTGGTCGCGGCGGCCGGCTATCTGATGCTGCTCCTGGCCGAGGGGCGGGACCGGCTCTCCCAGTGGGGCCGGGTCTTCGGCGGGGCCCCGCGCGCGGCCGGCGGGGAGCCGAGCGGCGCCATCGCCCCGGTCCGCACCGGCCGGCGCATCGGCGTGGTCGCGCTCGGCATCGCCCTGGTGGTGCCGCTCGGCCTGCCCGCGATGAACGGCGGCCTGCTGGACTCCGTAGGAGCGGGCGCGGGCGGCGGCACGGGCGGCGGCGGCACGATCTCCGCCGTGAACCCGCTGGTGTCCCTGCGCGACAGCCTGAACGCGGACGAGGAGCAGCAGGTCCTGTCCGTGCGAACCAAGATGGCGGACGTCTCGGACCTGTACCTGCGGATCGTGTCCCTGGACGACTTCGACGGCACCACGTGGAAGCCGTCGAGGCGGTCGATCACCGCCGTCCCCGACGGCTCGTTCCCGGACCCGATCGGCCTCAGCCCCGAGGTCAAGCGCACGGAGGTCGACACCACCATCTCGGCGGCCGACTGGTACGCCCAGGACTGGCTGCCCATGCCGTACCCGCCGAGCGGCGTGGACATCAGCGGCAACTGGCGTTACGAGCCCCTGGGCATGACCCTGGTCGGCGACCACGGGCAGAACACGCGCGGGCTGACGTACCAGGTCAAGAGCCTGGACGTGCAGCCGACGGCGGAGCAGCTGGCCGCGGCGGCCCCGCCGCCCCCGGCCATCGAGCGTGACTTCACCGAGTTGCCCGACTCCCTGCCGTCGATCGTGGCCCGCACCGCCCGCCAGGTCACGGCGGGCGCCACCACCCCGTACGACCAGGCGGTCAAGCTCCAGGACTACTTCGCCGTGACCGGCGGCTTCGAGTACGACACGCAGGTCCAGGTCGGCAGCGGCTCGCAGGCGATCGCCCGCTTCCTGACGGACAAGCAGGGCTTCTGCGTGCACTTCTCCTTCGCGATGGCGGCGATGGCCCGCTCCCTGGGCATACCGGCCCGGGTCGCGGTGGGCTTCGCGCCCGGTTCCCCGCAGGCGGACGGCTCGGTGTCGGTGGGGCTGCGCGACGCGCACGCCTGGCCCGAGCTGTACTTCGAGGGTGTGGGCTGGACCCGCTTCGAGCCGACGCCGAACCGCGGCTCGATCCCGTCTTACACCGTGCCGGACACCCCGGGCAGCTCGGTGCCGGACGCGGCGCGCCCGACGCAGTCCACGTCGGCCGCGCCCTCCCCGACGCCCTCGGCGAGCGAGTCCTGCACCCCGGAGCAGAAGAAGCTGGACGGCGGCTGCGCGAGCGAGTCCCCGGCAGCGGCGCTGCCCACGGACGACGGCGGCCCGAAGTGGTACGCGATCCTGGCGTGGGCCCTCGCCGGCCTCGCCGCGCTGGCGCTCCCCATGGCACCGATGCTGTGGCGTCTGCGGACCCGCGCGGTGCGGCTGGGTGCGCACGGCCGCAGCGAGGCGGACGTGGTGCCGCACACGCTGGCCGTCTGGCAGGAGCTGACCGACACTGCGTGGGACTTCGGCATCGCGCCGGAGGAGTCGCAGACCCCGCGCAAGGCGGCCGCCCGCATCGTCCGGCTGGGCAGCCTCGACGAGACGGCCGCGGCCTCGGTGCACCGGGTTGCGAACGCCGTGGAGCAGGTCCTGTACGCCCCGCGTCCCCGCCCGACCGCGGGCCTCACGGAGGACGTCCACCGCGCGACGGCGGGCCTGAGCGCCGCGGTCACCCGCCCGACCAGGCTGCGCGCCCTCCTCGCCCCCCGCTCCACCGTCCGCGTGCTGTGGGCGGCATCGGCCTGGTGGTCGGGCGTCCGGGAACGGACCCTGGCACTGCGGCCGACGTGGGGGAAGGCGTCGGGTCAGCAGGGCTGAGGACGGAGACGGCCGGGGCCGGCCGGACGCGGGTGCGTCCGGCCGGCCCCGGCCGTCTCTGTCGGCCTTGCCGGCTCGGTCGGCCGCCGCCCCGCTGCCGCTCCCGGCAGGTCATCCCTCTCTGCCTCTGCCCTAGGCAGCCGTCCAGGGACGTCGGCAACCGCCGCACAGGCATGCGTCAGGGGGTGACCACCGGGTCGGTGGTCACCCCCTGACGTACGTGTTCAGTAGTCCTGGAGAACTGTGGGGGGCAGGCTAATGGCCGCCCTGCTCGTCACGGCGCTTCTGCCAGCGCTGCTCGATGCGGTCCATCATGGAGCGCCGCTGCCTGCCCTGACGGCGGGCCTGCGGCCCTCCGGCGGCACCGGCGGCCTGTTCGCCCGGCTTGGGGGCCTTGCGCCAGCCGGTCACGGCGAGCACCGCACAGCCCAGCATGACGAGGAAGCCCACGACGCTGAGCCAGACCTGCTTGGCGACCATACCGGCCATGAGGAGCGCAATACCTACGAGGAAGCCCGCGACCGCCTGGTAGACCCGCCGCCGGGTGTACGTACGCAGCCCGCTTCCCTCAAGCGCCGACGCGAACTTGGGATCTTCGGCGTACAGCGCTCGCTCCATCTGCTCGAGCATGCGCTGCTCGTGCTCCGAGAGCGGCACGGAGTCCTCCTCATCGTGCAGTCGCCGGGGCGACCCGGGGGGTCTCTTCAGGATAGGCAGGGAATCGCCCCCGTGAAACCCGCCCCTCTGCGCCAATTGGCAACCGGAACCCGCCATGGACGTCCCGACTCGCCTGAGGCTTCCATTCCCCGGCGGCCGACCCGTCATGCCGGAACGGTCTCCCTCGATCATACGGCGCGAAGCCCCCATTCGGGGGGCCTGTGGCGTACTCCATGCACAGCCAAGGCGCTGATCAACGGCGGTGCCTCATGAAGTGGCTCAGACCTCGGCAGCCCCAGGGGTCTCATCAGTCTCGATGGCCCCGCCAGTCTCGCCGAGCACATGGAGCTGTGTGGCCACCGCGTGGAAGGCCGGCAGCTCGGCCGCGGCCTCCTCCAGCTTCAGCAGCGCCTCCATCGCTCCGGGCTCGGTGTCCACGAGGACCCCGGGCACGAGGTCGGCGAAGACCCGCACCCCGTGCACGGCGCCGACCCGCAGGCCCGCGCCCTCGACCAGCCCCGTGAGCTGCTCGGCGGTGAAGCGGCGCGGCACCGGGTCACCCGTGCCCCATCGTCCGTTCGGGTCGTCGAGCGCCTGCCGGGCCTCCTTGAAGTGGCCGGCCAGGGCGCGGGCCAGCACGGCACCGCCGAGCCCGGCCGCGAGCAGGCTGAGCACGCCCTCGGGGCGCAGGGCGGCCACCGCGTTGCGGACGCCCTCGGCCGGGTCGTCCACGTACTCCAGGACGCCGTGGCACAGCACCACGTCGTAGCCGCCGCGCTCGGCCACGTCGAAGAGGCCATGGGCGTCGCCCTGCACGCCCTTGACCCGGTCGGCGACACCGGCCTCGGCGGCGCGGCGCTCCAGGGCGAACAGCGCGTTCGGGCTCGGGTCGACGACGGTGACGCGGTGGCCGAGCCGGGCGACGGGCACCGCGAACTTGCCGCTGCCGCCTCCGGTGTCGAGGACGTCCAGCGACTCCCGGCCCGTGGCCTTGACCCGGCGGTCCAGGGCGTCCTGGAGGACCTCCCAGACCACGGCGGTACGGAGTGAGGCGCGGGGGCGCATCGGGTCCGACACGTCAGTTGACTCCTCGGCGCGGCACCGCCTCTTGCGCGGCGGAGCGAACGGGCTGCCTTCCCCGGGCCCCGGCCACGGGGAGGGAAGACTTCAGGCGTCCCCCACCCTATTGCCTCGGACGCGGCGGCCGGCATGACCCGGTACCGAGACTCCCTCAGCCGGTCGGCCCGCCTCCGGCATGGCACGGTACCGAGACTCCGCCGGCCGGTCAGCCCGCGTCCGGCATGTCCCTCCCCGGCCCGGGGGCCTCGGGCCGGTCCTGGTCCGGGCGCGGCTGCGGCAGGACCGGCTGGAGGACCAGCATGCGTTCGACGATGCGCAGGAACATCGCCACGTCGCGTATCAGGTCGTCGGCGTCCCGGCCGGTGGCCGCGCCCTGGATGCCCGCCTCGGCCCGGGCGCGGCGGCGGGCTCCGGAGGCGAACAGCGCGCTCCACTCGGTCAGTTCGGGCGCGATCTCGGGGAGCACTTCCCAGGCGCTTCGGATCTTGGCCCGGGCCCGGGGCGAGGTCTCCGGCCGGCCCCGGGCGGCGAGCACGGCGGCGGCCGTGCGCAGGGCGGCGAGGTGGGCGGTCGCGTAGCGCTCGTTCGGGGTTTCCAGGACGGCGGCCTCGTCCAGGCCGGCGCGGGCCTGGGCGAGCAGGTCGAGGGCGGCGGGCGGGGCCGTGGCCCGGCGCAGCACGGGGTGCACGTCGCTCGCCGGGCCGGTCAGTGAGGGGGCAGGGCCGGTGGCGCGGCGCCGGCGGGCGGCTGCTGCGTGGTAGCTGGCCATGACGAACCTCCTGTCGTCTGTGTGACGGCACGTCCGTTACGAAGTGCCGTATGTGACCCATCGTGAGGTATGGCACTGACAATCCGTTCTGACCTGCGGTTTTGCCTCGATCGTAGGTTCGGAGTAGTTTTTGCACTGACCAGTCAGTTCAAATTCAGGGGAGTCTCGTGGGGGAAGGGGCGGGAGGGGTGCGGGTCGCCGCCGAGGGCCTTGGGATCAAGGGGCCGAGGGGGTGGGCGGTCCGCGGGATCTCCGTCGACGCCGGGCCGGGATCGCTCATCGCGATCGAGGGCCCGTCCGGGTCCGGCCGGACGTGCCTGCTGCTGGCGCTGACGGGGCGGATGAAGGTCACGGAGGGCACTGCCGCCGTGGGTGACGCCAGGCTGCCGAAGCAGTCGTCGGCGGTGCGGCGGGTCAGCGCCCTGGCGCATGTCCCGGGGGTCACCGACCTCGACCCGGCCCTGACCGCCGGGGAGCACCTGCGGGAACGGGCGCTGCTCCAGCGGCGCTTCGGCGACTCCCTGCGCGGGCTGCTGCGGCCCGCGAGCGAGCGGGCGGCCGAGGCCGGGCGGCGCGTCGACGCGGCGCTCGCCGCCGCCGGTCTCGACCTGGAGGCGCTGCCCAAGGGTCCCCGTACCGCCGTACGCGATCTGGAGCGGCTGGAGGCGCTGCGGCTGTCGGTCGCCCTCGCGCTGGTCGGCCGGCCGCGGCTGCTCGGCATCGACGACACCGACCTCAAGCTCTCGGACAGCGAGCGGGACGAGGTCTGGGCCCTGCTCAGGTCCCTCACCGAGGCCGGGACGACGGTCCTCGCGGTGTGCAGCGAGGCCCCCGAGGACGCCGTCCGGGTGTCCACCCGCGAGAAGCAGGGCGGCGCGGGCGACCGGGCCGACCAGGGAGAGGAGAAGGCCGATGCGCTCGCCGAGACTGGCCGCGCTTGAGCTCCGCCGCTTCGGCCGGGGGAAGCTGCCGCGCGCCGCGCTGGTCGCGCTGCTGGTGCTGCCGCTGCTGTACGGCGCGCTGTACCTGTGGTCGTTCTGGGACCCGTACGGCCGGCTGGACCGGATCCCCGTGGCGCTCGTGAACGACGACAAGGGGGCGACCGCCGACGGGAAGAAGATCACGGCGGGCGACGACATCGCGAAGGGCCTGCGCGAGAGCAAGACCTTCGACTGGCGCGAGGTGAGCGCCGCCGAGGCCCGGGAGGGCGTCGAGGACGGCAGCTACTACCTGTCGCTCACCCTGCCCGCCGACTTCAGCGAGCGGATCGCCTCCAGTTCCGGCGACTCCCCGGAGACCGGCGCCCTCCAGGTGCGCACCAACGACGCGAACAACTACATCGTCGGGCAGATCTCCCGGACGGTGTTCGGCGAGGTGCGCCAGGCCGCGTCCACGAAGACGTCGCGGTCCTTCCTGGACAAGATCTTCGTGTCGTTCTCCGGCATCCACGGCGAGACCGTGAAGGCGGCGAAGGGCGCCGACAAGCTCAAGGGCGGCATCGGCAAGGCCGAGAAGGGCTCCAAGGACCTCGCCGACGGCCTGAAGGACGCCAAGGACGGCAGCGGCAAGCTGTCCAAGGCTCTCAAGAAGCTCACCAAGGGCGCGGGCGCCCTGGCGGACGGCTCGCAGGGGGTCGCGGACGGCACACAGACGCTCGCCGACAAGGTCAACGGCACCGCCGGCAAGGTCCGCCCCTTCCTGAAGGGCAACGAGAAGACCATCGGCGACACGGCCCGGCTCGTCGCCGACTCCTCCGGGATGATCCGCAAGCACCTGGACACCCTGGTGAAGACGGCCCCGACCGCCGCCAAGGGCGCCCGCGAGGCGTCCGGCACGCTGACCGACGTCTACGCCAGGCGCTGCGAGGACCCCGTCCTGCCCGACGCCGCCTGTTCCGACCTGAAGAAGGCCAAGGACGCGGCCGCCGACGTCACC
This sequence comes from Streptomyces lomondensis, assembly GCF_014651035.1. GTDB lineage: Bacteria > Actinomycetota > Actinomycetes > Streptomycetales > Streptomycetaceae > Streptomyces > Streptomyces lomondensis. The sequence goes on along the minus strand of NZ_BMWC01000001.1, from coordinate 1,256,909 downwards.
GTGATCGCGGACGACCTCAATACGCTGATCGCGGACCAGGACGGCGACCTGGCGACGCTCGACAAGAACCTCGCCACCCTCCAGAAGCAGTCGCAGGCCCTCGCCGACCGCGCGCCGCACCTCTCCGAGGACCTCGACGACGCCGTCAAGAAGATCAACAAGCTGAACGACGGGGCGGCCCAGGTCGCCGCCGGCGCGAAGAAGCTGCACAAGGGCCTCGGCGCGGCCAAGACCGGCGCCGTCGACCTCGACAAGGGCGTCGGCGATCTGAAGACGGGCGCGGACGACCTCAACGGCGGCATCTTCAAGCTCGTCGACGGCTCCGGGAAGCTCGCCGGCGGGCTGCACGACGGCGCGGAGAAGATCCCCGACTACGACAAGCAGGACCGCGACCGGCGCACCGAGGTCATGGCCGACCCCGTGCGGCTCGCCTCCCAGGACCTGCACAAGGCGCCCAACTACGGCACCGGATTCGCCCCGTACTTCATCCCGCTGTCCCTGTGGGTGGGCGCGATGGTGGCGTACATGCTGATCGCGCCGATGAACCGCCGTGCGCTCGCCGCGGGCGCCTCGGCGTGGCGGATCGCGCTGGCGGGCTGGCTGCCGGTGGTGGCGATCGGGGTGCTCCAGACGGTGGCCCTGATGTCGGTGCTGCACTGGGCGATCGGCCTGGAGATGGCGCGGGCGGCCGGGACGGTGGCCTTCCTGTTCCTGGTGACGGCGTGCTTCGCGGCGATCGTGCAGTGGCTGAACGCGCGCTTCGGGGCCGCGGGCCGGATCCTCGTCCTCGCCCTGCTGATGCTCCAGCTGACCTCGGCGGGCGGCACGTACCCCGTGCAGACCAGCCCCGGCTTCTTCAACGCGCTCCACCCCTTCCTGCCGATGAGCTACGTCGTCGAGGCGCTGCGGCGGCTCATCACCGGCGGTGGTCTCGAACCGGTGTGGCACGCGTGCGTGGTGCTGACGGCGTTCACCGCGGGCGCCCTCGCGCTGACCGCCGTGGCGGCCCGCCGGCGCCAGGTGTGGACGCTAAACCGGCTGCACCCGGAGCTGAGCCTGTGAGCCCCACCGGCACATCTCCCGGAAAGGTTCCTGTGACAATCAGGGCCATGGAAAGCAGCAGTGCCGCGTCGGGCGGCAGCACGCGCCGCGAGGCCACCCGGCAGAAGCTCTACGAGGCGGCCGTCACGCTCATCGCCGAGCAGGGGTTCTCCGCCACGACCGTGGACGAGATCGCCGAGCGTGCCGGGGTCGCGAAGGGCACGGTCTACTACAACTTCGCGAGCAAGTCCGTCCTCTTCGAGGAACTGCTGCGACACGGGGTGGGCCTCCTCACCGCCTCCCTGCGGGAAGCGGCCGAGCGGACCGCCCGGGAGGGCGGCGGCAAGGTCGACGCCCTGGACGCGATGATCCGCGCGGGCCTGGTCTTCATCGACCGCTACCCGGCCTTCACCCAGCTCTACGTGGCCGAGCTGTGGCGCACCAACCGCGCCTGGCAGTCCACGCTGATGGTGGTCCGGCAGCAGGCCGTCGCGGTCGTGGAGGGCGTCCTGCGCGACGGCGTGGCGGGCGGCGAGTTCAGCGAGGAGATCGACGTCTCACTCACGGCGTCCGCGCTGGTCGGCATGGTCCTGGTGGCCGCGCTCGACTGGAAGTCCTTCCAGCCGGAGCGCTCCCTGGACGACGTCCACGCGGCCCTGTCCCGACTGCTCCAGGGGCGGGTGAGCGGCTGCCGCTGAAGGCAGCCCCGGCGCGGATGCGAAAGCGCCGGTCCGCTGTGGCCGCGTCCCCCGCGGGCCACCTCGAACCGGCGCCTTCCTTGCTCCCCCGTTTTTCCTGCTCCCCCGTACGTCCCCCCGCAGGACCCCCGTTCGGTCGTCCCCCGGTTCTCCCCCGTGCCTCGCTCCCGCCGACACCGTCGGCGGAAGGAGCGGATCGTGGGCCGGCTCCGTTCCGGCGCCCCGTGTCGCCGGTGCCGGAGCCGTGCCCCTCTCCGTGCCTCCACTCTCTCGTTTCCGCAGGTCGTCCCCCATCCGCGCGCGTACTCAACTCCCTCACTAGGTACGGATACTCAGTCCTGCGCACGCGGCCCCAGAGCCTCCCCCGGCCGGCTGGTCACGATCACCTCCGTGCCCGTACTCGGGAGGTTGCCGGCGGGGGCTGTCAGTGGGGGCCGATAAAGTCCCTGGCATGGCACGGATTGCGGTGATCGGCGCCGGGATGGGCGCGCTGGCGGCGGCCGCCCGGCTGGCCGTCGCGGGCCACCGGGTGGCGGTGTACGAGCGGACGGACACGTACGGCGGGGCGCTGCGCCGCTTCGAGCGGGACGGGTTCTCCTTCGACACGGGCCCCGGCCTGCTCCCGCTGCCCGCCGTCTACCGCGACCTGTTCGTCAAGACCGGCAAGGAGCCGCTGGAGCGTTGCGTCGAGCTGGTCCAGGTCGACCCGTCGTCCCGGCACGTGTTCGCGGACGGCACGCGGGTGTCCCTGCCGAACGCCTCGCGCGCGGGCGTCGTCGCCGCCCTGGACGAGGCCCTCGGCCCGGGCGCCGGACAGCGCTGGGGCGACTTCCTGGTGCGGGCCCGCGAGGCCTGGGACCGGACGCGCCGCCCGCTCCTGGAGGAGCCGCTGTGGCCGAACTGGCAGGTGCTGGCCGAGCGCGAGCCCTACCCGTCCGTGCCCCACAAGCGGCTGCTACGCACCCGCCGGGCGGGCACGCTCGCCGAGGTCGGCGCCTGGGAGCTGCGCGACCCCCGGCTCACGGCGCTCCTGGAGGGCTACGCCCTCGCGCAGGGCCTGGACCCCCGGGTCACCCCGGCGAGCACGGCCGTACTGCCGTACATGGAGCACGCCTTCGGGATCTGGTACGTGCGCGGGGGCATGCGCGAGCTGGCGCGCGCGGTGTACGAGCGGTGTGTGGCCCGGCGGGTCGAGTTCCGTTTCGGCGCCGAGGTGACCGGCGTGCTGGAGAAGGACGGCCGGGCCTCGGGGGTCGAACTCGCGGACGGGACGGTCGCGGAGGCCGACTCCGTGGTGGCCGGCGTCGCGCCCGGCGTGCTGGACCGGCTCGCGGCGGGACATGCGGTGCGGGGCGACGGCGAGGTGCCCGCCCAGCGGGCGACGGCCAGCCGGCTGACGGTCCTGCTCGCCCTGCGCGGCGCCCGCCCCGAGGGCACGGCCCACCGCACGGTGGTGCACACCCAGGACCGCGAGGCCGAGTTGGCGGCGCTGTTCGGCACGGCGGCGGGGAACGCGCATCCGACCGTGACGGTCCTGCGGCCCGACGACCCGCACCTGGCCCCGGCGGACCACGAGTCGGTGACGCTCACGGCGGCGGTGCCGGCACGGCCGGATGAGTCCTACGGCGCACTCGCCGAGGACATGATCTCCGCCGCCGAACGCGCCGTACCCGGCCTGCGCGACCGCCTCCTCTGGCACGAGGTGCGCACCCCGGCCCATATCGCCGAGGCCACCGGCGCGGCGGGCGGTGCGGTGCCCGTGCCGGCCCTGGCGGCGGCCGGCGGGCGCCTGCTGCACCCGTCCAACAGCACGCGCGTGCCCGGCCTGTTCACGGTCGGCGGCTGGGCGCACCCCGGCGGCGGACTGCCGCACGCGGGCATGTCGGGCGCACTGGTCGCGGGACTGATCGTGGAGGGACCGGACTTCCGGGGCTCACGGTAACCGGCCCCGGCTCCGAGGCCGAGGGCTTCAGAAACGGTCTTCAGAAACGGTACTGCTCGTCGAAGCCGTTCCCGTGCGTCTGCTGCTGCCCGCCGCCCTGGTAGGGGTACGGCTGCTCCGGCGGCAACTCCTGCCCGTACTCGTCGGTGTTGCGCTGCTGCGGGACCCAGACACCGCCGGGCGGGGTCTCGCCACCGGGCGGGGTCTCGCCGCCATAGGTGCCGGCGTACTGCTCCTGCCCGTAGCCCTGCTGCTGGCCGTAGTACTGCTGGTCGCCGTAGCCGGTCTCGTACGTGCCCGTGCCGTAGTTCGACGAGCCGATGTACGGGTCGGAGTAGGCGGCGTACTGCTGCTGGCCGTTGGCGTCGTAGCCCTGCTGCTGGCCGTAGCCCGAGTAGTCGTAGGCGTAGGACTGGTCGGTGGCCTGCGCGGCGTACTGGTCGTGGGGCTGGCCCTGGTATCCGGTGTCGCCGTAGACGCCGTAGCCGCCGGTGTCCTCGGGGACGGGCTGCGGCTCGTAGACGGCGGTGGTCTCGGCGTCGGCCGGGCGGCCGGGGCGCGACGGCGTGAAGACGTCGTCGTGGTCGTAGTCGTCGTCCTGGCCGTAGGCGGCGGTGTCGCGGCGGTAGTCGGCGCCCTCGTCGCCGTGGCCGCTCTCGGCCGCCTCCAGGCCGGAGACCTCCAGGGTCGGCTCCTGGCGGCCGCGCTCACCGCGGCGGCGCTTGCTGCCGCCCAGCATCGGGGCGTTCATCGCCCAGCCGGAGGAGAAGCCGCTGCGGAAGGACAGGGTGACGTAGGTCTGCCCGACCGCGAAGGCGGCCGCGCCCAGTCCGATCACCACGACCGACGGGATCAGGACACCGACGACGACGCCGAGGAAGCCGACGAAGGCGAGCAGGCGCCAGCGCAGCCGCGCCTTGTACTGGAGTAGCACCTCGCCCAAGAGCCACAGCGCGACGATACCGAACGCGATGTAGAGGACCGCCCAGCCCATGTACGCCCCTCTCCCAGTGGCCGCTACGCAGTGTGTCGTATACCGGTGCGAACGGTCTAGGCCTGCGGTCGCTGGTGCAGGCCCAGGTTCTCGTAGATTTCCAGTGTCGCGGTGGAGTTGTTGAGCGTGATGAAGTGCAAGCCGGGCACACCCTCGGCGAGCAGCCGCGCACAGAACTCCGTGGCGAATTCGATCCCAATGGAGCGTACAGCGGCCGGATCGTCTTTTGCTGTGAGGATCCGCTCTTTCAGGGCGGGCGGGAACGCGGCGTTGGTGAGCGAGCCGATCCGCTCCAGCGACCTCACGCTGGCGATCGGCATGACCTCGGGGATGATCGGGGTGTCGCAGCCGGCGGCCGAGACGCGGTCGCGCAGCCGGAGGTAGTCCTCCGGGTGGAAGAACATCTGCGTGATGGCGTAGTCGGCGCCCGCGCGGCACTTGTCGACGAAGTGGCGGACGTCGGAGTCCCAGTCGGTGGAGCGCGGGTGCATCGCCGGGAAGGCGGCGACGCCCACGCAGAAGTCACCGGACGCCTTGATCAGCTCGACCAGCTCGGAGGCGTAGGCCAGGCCCCGGGGGTGCGGCACCCACTCGCCCATCGGGTCGCCGGGCGGGTCGCCGCGCAGGGCGAGCATGTTGCGGATCCCGGCGTCGGCGTACTGGCCGATGATGTTGCGCAGGTCGGCCACCGAGTGGTCGACCGCGGTGAGGTGGGCGATCGGCGTGAGGGTGGTGTCGGAGGCGATCGCCTCGGTCGCCTTGACCGTGCCCGCGCGGGTGGAGCCGCCGGCGCCGTAGGTCACGGAGACGAAGTCGGGTGCCACCGCCTCGACCCGGCGCAGCGCGTTCCACAGGTTCCGCTCGCCCTTCGGGGTCTTGGGGGCGTAGAACTCGAACGAGTACGTCGTCTTGCCGGTCGCGAGCATGTCGCGGACGGTGCGCGCGTGGTCCGACCTGATGGATGCGGTGCCGAGGGCCATACCGGCAGGTTAGCCAGGGGCGGTCGGTCCCCCAACCGGACGCGCATATTTGCCCTATTTGTCTACTTGTTGTCCACCCTTTGGACAATCCGGCGTCACTGGTTCTCCCGCAGCCGCTTCGCGAACGCGGCCGCCGCCGCGCCCGGGTCGTCGGCCTCGGTGATCGCCCGTACGACGACGACGCGCCGGGCTCCGGCGTCCAGGACCTGGTCGAGATTGCCGAGGTCGATGCCGCCGATGGCGAACCAGGGGCGGTCGGTGCCGAGGGCCGCGGTGTACCGGACGAGGTCCAGGCCGGGGGCGTGGCGGCCGGGCTTGGTGGGGGTCGGCCAGCACGGGCCGGTGCAGAAGTAGTCCACGCCGTCCTGCACGGCGGCCGCGGCGGCCTCGGGCTCGGCGTGGGTGGAGCGGCCGATCAGGACGTCGTCGCCGAGGACGGCCCGGGCCGCGGGGACCGGGAGGTCGCCCTGGCCGAGGTGCAGCACGTCGGAGCCGACGGCATGGGCGACGTCCGCGCGGTCGTTGACCGCGAGGAGCTTGCCGTGCCGGGCGCAGGCGTCGGCGAAGAGGGCCAGGTGCTCCAGCTCCTCGGCCGCCTCCATGCCCTTGTCCCGCAGCTGCACGATGTCGACGCCGCCGGCCAGCACGGCATCGAGGAACTCCGCGAGGTCGCCCTGCCGCTTGCGGGCGTCGGTGCAGAGGTAGACCCGGGCGTCGGCGAGCTGGGCCCGGGCGGTGGCGGCGGTGCCGGTCATGCGTGTCCCCCTGGGTGTCGGTGGCGCGGGCGCGCCCGGGTGATCCGTGTGGTTCGGGTGCGAAGCGCCCGGGTGTCCGTGCGGTTCGGGTGCGAAGCGCCCGGGTGTCCGTGCGGTTCGGGTGCGAAGCGCCCGGGTGTCCGTGCGGTTCGGGTGCGAAGCGCCCGTATGCCGGTGGCGTGCGCCGCGGGAGCTCCAGGTCCCCGCGTCGACCGCCTCGGGCACCTTACGCCTGCCCTCAGGGCGGCCCGGCGGCCCGGAGGCCCACGGCCCCGAACAGGCGCGGCCGACCCCCGGGCCGTGACCCCCACGGGCCACGGCCCACACACCGGGCGGTTGTTCAGGCCCGGCCCCGCTCTCGCGGTGCCGGACGGTTGTTCGGTCGAGGTCGGGTCAGACCGCGAGCGCCTGGGCGCGGCGCTTCACCTCCGTGCCGCGGTTCTCGCTCAGCGCCTGCGCCGGCGTGCCGGGCAGGGACGGGTCGGGGGTGAACAGCCACTCCAGCATCTCTTCGACCGTGAAGCCGTCGTCCCGCAGGAGCGTCAGGGTGCCGGACAGGCCCTTGACGACCTTGTCCCCGTCGATGAAGGCGGCGGGAACGTGCAGCGCGCGGTTCTCACCGCGGCGTACGGCGATGAGCTGGCCCTCCTTGACCAGCTGCCGCACACGCGTCACCTCGACGCCGAACTGTTCGGCGATGTCGGGGAGGGTGAGCCAGGCGGGGACGAGAGCATCGATCTTTGCGTCAATCTCGGTCACGGAAACCAGCCTGCCATCCGCCACTGACAGTCGGAAGTCAGCCCCGTCCACCTGGGCGGACGCGCCGGGCCGGAGACCGGTCCCCGGCCCCTACGCCGTGGCCGCTTTCAGGGGCCTCGCCGGGTCCTGGAGCAGCACCGGATTCATCGGCGTGCCCGACTCGATCAGGCGGCGGCCCTGGGCCAGGTCCCGGGGGCGGCCCACCGCCAGCAGCGCGACCAGCCGCTCGGCGCGCAGCCAGCAGACCGTCCAGGCCGGGCCGGACGGGTCGCCCCGCCACACCGTGGTGTCGGCGGCCGCGTGGTGCCCGGCGTACTGCACGAACCGGCCGAACTGCTCGGACCAGAAGTACGGCACCGGGTCGTAGACCGCCGGGGTCTCCCCCGTGGCCCGGCCGATGATGTTCAGCGCCACCGTGCGCGGCCCCTGGAGGGCGTTGTCCCAGTGGTGCACGAGCAGGCGCTCGCCGTACCGCCCCGAGGGGAAGGAGGCGCAGTCGCCGACCGCGTAGACGTCCGGCGCGGACGTGCGCAGGTGCTCGTCGGCCACGATCTCGCCGTGCGTGCCGAGCGCGATCCCGGAGCCGGCCAGCCACGCCGTCGCCGGGCGGGCGCCGATGCCGACGACAACCGCGTCCGCGGGCAGCCGCGAGCCGTCGTCGAGGAGCACCTCGCCGGGCTCGACGCGCTCCACGCGCGCGTGAGTCCGCAGCACGGCCCCCGCGTCGGCGTACCAGCGGGCCATCGGGGCGGCCACCTCGGCGGGCAGGGCCCCGGCGAGCGGCCGCTCAGCGGCCTCCACTACGGTCACCGCGCAGCCCGCCTCGCGCGCGGCCGTGGCGAACTCCGCGCCGATCCAGCCCGCGCCGACGACCACGATGTCGTGCCGGCGGGCCAGCACCGGCCGCAGCCGCTCGGCGTCGTCCAGGGTGCGCAGCAGATGGACGCCGGGCACGCCCTCCGCGCCGGGCAGCCGGATCGGTTCGGCCCCGGTCGCGACGACCAGGACGTCGTACGGCACGGGCCCGTCCTCGGTGTCCAGCTCGTGGTCGCCGGGGCGCAGGCCCAGCACCTCGCAGCCGAGCCGCAGCTCGATGCCGAGGGCCTCGAAGTCGACGTCGAAGGCGGAGCCCTCGGCCTTGCCGAGCAGGACGGCCTTGGACAAGGGGGGCCGGTCGTACGGCTGGTGGGGTTCGGCGCCGATCAGGATCACGGCGCCGGTGAACCCCTGCTCCCGCAGGGCGACCGCGGTCTGCACACCGGCCATGCCCGCGCCCGCCACGACCACGCGCCGCGGCGCGGACGAACCTGGTTCCTGCGTCTGCTCGCTCACCTGATCACCATAGACAACTGACATTTCGTCAGTCAGTGCTCATGCGCCGTGACCTGCTCCACAACGCTCGTCCCGCTGCCCGACTGGGACTCCCACTCCCAGCTCTCCTCCAGCCGCACCCGCCCGTCGGGCAGTTCCACGACCGTCGACACGCAGTGCCCGGAGGATGTGGTCCCATCCGCCTTGAGTTGTACGTACCGGAAGTCCAGTCTGTCGCCCTCCCGGGTACCCACGAGATGTCCGCGTACGACGTCCCCGCCCGTGTACTCGGCCCAAATCTCGCCGTCCTTCTCGTGGTACGTGAACCGGGTGCGGGTCCCGACCTGGCCCGGTGCCTGGTCGGCGACCGGGGCGAGGACGAGACCGTCGAGGGATCGGGCCATGGCGGGTGGCTCCCTTACTGCGCCGTACGGCATCGGGCTAGGGTGGGTGGCCAACGTAAGGCACTCGCGGGAGCCCGGACGCACCGGGCTGAGAGGGAGGCTGGCGGCCTCCGACCGTACGAACCTGATCCGGGTCATGCCGGCGAAGGGAGGGGCTGGACGCCCATGTCGCGTACGCGAACGTCAGACGTCCTCGTCATCGGGGGCGGGATCATCGGCCTGGTCACCGCGTGGCGGGCCGCGCAGCGCGGGTTCGCCACGGCCGTCGTGGACCCCGAGCCGGGCGGCGGAGCCGCGCAGGTGGCCGCCGGCATGCTGGCCGCCGTCACGGAGCTGCACTACGGCGAGCAGACCCTGCTCGGCCTGAACCTCGCCTCCGCACGGCGCTACCCGGACTTCGCGGCCGAGCTCACCGAGCTGACCGGCCACGACCTCGGCTACCGGCGGTGCGGCACGCTCGCCGTCGCGCTGGACGCCGACGACCGGGCCCATCTGCGCGAACTGCACGCACTTCAGCAGCAGTCGGGCCTGGAGTCGCAGTGGCTGTCGGGGCGGGAGTGCCGCCGCCTGGAGCCGATGCTCGCGCCGGGCGTGCGCGGCGGGCTGCGGGTCGACGGCGACCACCAGATCGACCCGCGGCGGCTGGCCGGGGCGCTGGTGGCCGCGTGCGAGCGGGAAGGCGTGGTCTTCCACCGCGCGTGGGCGGAGCGGCTGACCGTCGTGGCGGACCGGGCCGCCGGTGTCGTCACCGCCGACGGGACCGGGCTGGGCGCCGGGCAGGTCGTGCTGGCCGGGGGCAGCCTCAGCGGGCGGCTCGCCGGCGTCCCGGAGGACGTGCTGCCGCCCGTGCGGCCGGTGAAGGGGCAGGTCGTACGGCTGACCATGCCGCGGCGGCACGGGCCCTTCCTCAGCCGGACCGTGCGCGCGGTCGTGCGCGGCAGCCACGTCTATCTGGTGCCGCGCGAGAGCGGCGAGCTGGTCATCGGGGCGACCAGCGAGGAGCTGGGCTGGGACACCACCGTGACCGCGGGCGGCGTGTACGAGCTGCTGCGCGACGCCCACGAGCTGGTCCCGGGCATCACCGAGCTGCCCCTCACCGAGACCCGGGCCGGGCTGCGCCCCGGCTCCCCCGACAACGCGCCGCTGCTCGGCCCGACCGGGCTGGAGGGACTGCTGCTGGCCACCGGGCACTACCGCAACGGCGTCCTGCTCACGCCGGTCACCGGCGACTCCATGGCGCACGTGCTGGCGACGGGCGAACTCCCGGAGGAGGCCCGCCCCTTCACCCCGAAGCGCTTCAGCACCGCCACCGCACTCACGGAGCAGCCCGCATGATCATCTCCGTCAACGGGGAGCCCCGGGACGTCCGGCCCGGCACGGCTCTCGACGCCGTCGTGAACTCGCTGACCACCTCGCCCTCAGGAGTGGCCGCCGCCCTCAACGAAACCGTCGTCCCGCGCACGCAGTGGCCGTCCACGCCCCTCTCCGAGGGGGACCGCGTGGAGGTCCTCACCGCCGTCCAAGGAGGCTGACCATGGCCGACGATCCGTTCGTCCTCGGGGGTACGTCCTTCACGTCCCGCCTGATCATGGGCACGGGCGGGGCGCCCAGCCTCGACGTGCTGGAGCGGTCGCTGGTCGCCTCCGGGACGGAGCTGACGACCGTCGCGATGCGCCGCGTGAACCCCTCGGTGCACGGCTCGGTGCTGTCCGTCCTCGACAGGCTGGGCATTCGCGTCCTGCCCAACACGGCGGGCTGTTTCACCGCCGGCGAGGCCGTCCTCACGGCCCGCCTCGCGCGCGAGGCCCTCGGCACGGACCTGATCAAGCTGGAGGTCATCGCCGACGAGCGCACCCTGCTGCCGGACCCGATCGAGCTGCTGGAGGCGGCCGAGACGCTGGTCGACGACGGGTTCACGGTGCTGCCGTACACCAACGACGACCCGGTGCTGGCGCGCAGGCTGGAGGACGTGGGCTGCGCCGCGGTCATGCCGCTCGGCTCGCCCATCGGCTCCGGGCTCGGCATCCGCAACCCGCACAACTTCCAGCTGATCGTCGAGCACGCGCGCGTGCCGGTGATCCTGGACGCGGGCGCCGGCACGGCGTCCGACGCGGCGCTGGCGATGGAGCTGGGCTGCGCGGGTGTGATGCTCGCCTCAGCGGTGACGCGGGCGCAGGAGCCGGTGCTGATGGCCGACGCCATGCGGCATGCCGTGGAGGCGGGGCGGCTGGCGTACCGGGCGGGGCGGATTCCGCGGCGGCACTTCGCGGAGGCGTCGTCACCGGCCGAGGGCCTGGCCGTGCTGGATCCGGAGCGCCCCGCCTTCCGGTAGGGGACACGTCACAGGACGGCTGCAGTCCCACCCCGAATCCGCCGGGGGGACGGGGCTGTCGGTCACGACTCGTACACTCGCCTGCGTGGACACGACCCTTCAGGACCCCTTGGTCGGGCAGGTGCTCGACGGCCGGTACCGCATCGACGCGCGGATCGCGGTCGGCGGGATGGCCACGGTCTACCGGGCCGTGGACACCCGGCTCGACCGGGTCCTCGCGCTCAAGGTGATGCACCCCTCCCTCGCGGTCGACGCCTCGTTCGTCGAGCGGTTCATCCGCGAGGCGAAGTCGGTCGCCCGGCTGGCCCACCCGAACGTGGTGCAGGTCTTCGACCAGGGCACCGACGGCTCGTACGTGTACCTGGCCATGGAGTACGTCGCGGGCTGCACCCTCCGGGACGTGCTGCGCGAGCGCGGGGCGCTCCAGCCGCGCGCCGCCCTGGACATCCTGGAGCCGGTGCTGGCCGCCCTGGGCGCCGCCCACCGCGCCGGGTTCGTGCACCGGGACATGAAGCCCGAGAACGTCCTGATAGGGGACGACGGCCGGGTCAAGGTCGCCGACTTCGGCCTGGTCCGGGCCGTGGACACGGTGACGAACACCACGGGCACCGTGCTCGGCACGGTCTCGTACCTCGCCCCCGAGCAGATAGAGAACGGCACCGCCGACCCCCGCGTCGACGTGTACGCGTGCGGGGTGATGCTCTACGAGATGCTCACCGGCGACAAGCCGCACGACGGGGACTCCCCCGCCGTCATCCTCTACAAGCACCTGCACGAGGACGTCCCGCCGCCCTCGGCCGCCGTGCCCGGCCTGGCGTACGAGCTGGACGAGATGGTGGCCTCGGCGACGGCCCGCACCCCGGAGATCCGCCCGTACGACGCGGTCGCGCTGCTCGCGCAGGTCCGTGACGGGCGCAGCCGGCTGAGCGCGGACCAGCTGGACGTGGTGCCGCCGCAGGCGCTCACGGCGGAGCACGACAACGCCGACGACCGGACGAGCGTGATCCCGCGTGCACTGACGACACCGCGTCCGTTGCCCGTCAACGAGGACGACGAGGCGGTGCTCAACCGCACCAGCCGCTTCCGGTCGCCGCCGCCCCCGCCGTCCCGGCGCCGCCCTGGGTCCCGGCGCCGCCCGGTGGCGATCGTCGTCGCCGTCCTGCTCGTGCTCGGCCTGGGCACCGGCGTCTGGTACATCAACTCCGGCCAGTTCACCGAGGTCCCGCCGCTGCTGGCGAAGACCCAGGACCAGGCCGAGGACCGGCTGCGGGAGGCCGGTCTGGAGCTCGGCGAGGTCGAGCACGCCTACAGCGACACCGTGCGGCGCGGCCAGGTCATCAGCAGCGACCCGAAGGCCGGGACGCGCATCCGCGGCAACGACTCGGTGAGCATCACCGTCTCCGACGGCCCCGAGACGGTGCGCGTGCCCGCCCTGGAGGGCCAGCGGCTGGACCGGGCGCGGGCCCAGCTGAAGCAGGACGGGCTGGAGCCGGGCATGGTCACCCGGGAGTTCAGCGAGGACGTGCCGCGCGGCTCGGTGATCTCCGCGCAGCCGGCGGACGGCACGAAGGTGCGTGCGGGCACGGCAGTCGCGCTCGTCGTCAGCAAGGGCAGCCCCGTCGACATCCCGGACGTCACCGGCTCGGACCTGGCGGACGCGAGGTCCGAGCTCCAGGACGCCGGTCTCAAGGTGGAGATCGCCACCGAGCGGGTCACCTCCTCCGAGTTCGACAAGGGCCAGGTCGCCCGGCAGACCCCGAACGCGGGCGGTCAGGCGGCCGAAGGCGACACGGTCACGCTGACGCTGTCGAAGGGCCCGGAGATGGTCGAGGTGCCGGACGTGGTCGGCGACAGCGTCGACGACGCCAAGCGGAAGCTGGAAGGCGCCGGGTTCCAGGTCGACGAGGACCGCGGTCTGCTCGGCCTGTTCGGCGACACCGTCGAGAGCCAGTCCGTCGCCGGCGGGGAGCCGGCGCCCAAGGGCTCGACGATCACCATCAAGATCAGGTGACGGTCGCGGGCAGGGAGCCCGTGGACGGGGCAGGGCCGGACGCATGACACCCTGAACAGGTGAACCCTCAGCTGTCCGGCCCCTCCCGCAATCCCGTGGGCGGCCACGTCCCCGTGGCCGGCGGGCTCCACTCCGTCGGCCTGTCGTACGCCCGTGACCTCGAGGCGGAGACCGTCCAGGTCTTCGTCGCCAACCCGCGCGGCTGGGCCACTCCGCTCGGGAACCCGAAGCAGGACGAGGCGTTCCGCGCCGCGTGCGAGGCCGAGTCGATCCCGGCGTACGTGCACGCCCCCTACCTGATCAACTTCGGCTCGCACACCGAGGCGACCGTGGAGCGGTCGGTGGAGTCGCTGCGGCACTCGCTGCGGCGCGGGCGGGAGATCGGGGCGCTGGGCGTGGTGGTGCACACCGGCAGCGCGACCGGCGGCCGGGAGCGGTCCGTGGCGCTGAAGCAGGTCCGGGAGCACCTGCTGCCGCTGCTCGACGAGCTGACCCACGACGACGACCCGTACCTGCTGCTGGAGTCGACCGCCGGCCAGGGCGCCTCCCTGTGCTCGCGGACGTGGGACTTCGGCCCGTACTTCGAGGCGCTGGACGCCCACCCGATGCTCGGCGTCTGCCTGGACACCTGCCACATCTTCGCGGCCGGGCACGACCTGACCGGCCCCGGCGGCATGCACCGGACGCTGGACCTGCTGGTGGAAACGGTCGGCGAGGGCCGGCTGAAGCTGATCCACGCCAACGACTCCAAGGACGTGGTGGGCGCGCACAAGGACCGGCACGAGAACATCGGCGCCGGCCACATCGGCGAGGACCCGTTCCGGGCGCTGATGACGCACCCCGCCACCGAGGGCGTGCCGCTGATCATCGAGACGCCGGGCGGCAAGGAGGGGCACGCGGCGGACGTGGAGCGGCTGAAGAAGCTGCGCGACGGCTGACGCGCCGCCGGCGGGACCGGGAGACGGTCCCGCCGGTCAGCCCACGGCGACCCCGACGGCCGCCAGCAGCAGCCCCGCGCCGAGCAGGGCCATGGAGCAGCGCAGCCAGCGGTACTTCGCCGCCAGGATCGCGCTGACGTCCTGGAACTGGACCAGCAGCCAGGCCACCCGGTCCTGTCCGGCCCGGGTGACCGCGGCACGCAGCGCCTCCGCGTCCGGGGCGCCGAGCGCGTCGCCGTAGAACGTCGCACCGGGTGCCGTCCGGAGGGTGCCGGTGCGCGGGGCGATCACCGCGAGCAGCAGCAGCGTCCCGGCCGCCCACAGCGCTCCGCCGGCCACCAGGAATCCCAGAGCGGCCCCGGAGGCGGGGAGCGCCCCGCCCCGGCCGAGGACCAGCGCCGGTGCCGCCACGGCGCCCGAGAGCAGGATGGACGCCTTCACGTCCGCACGGCCCAGGTCCTCGCGTACGGTCACCAGCAGCCGTTCGGCGACGTAGTGGTCGGCCGTGTCCGACTGCGGCACGGGCTGGGCCGCCGTCACGCGCGCCCTCCGACACCGGTGTCGTCCTGAGGGGTGTCCGTCTCCTCGGCGGCGTCCGCCGGGGCGGCGGGCGGCGGGATCGGCGGGGCGTCGGACGGGGCCGCCGGGGGCAGCGGCGGATGCGGCGGCACGGGCGGGGCCGGCAGCGCGGTCGGCGCCGGCGGTACTCCGTTCTGGAACACGGTCGAGGAGGCCGTGCGGCTGAATTCGATGAGCGCCCGTACCTGGTCGTCGATCTGGTGGCGCTGGACCACGCCCTGGTTGATCAGGTTGGTCAGGTAGTCGAGCGCGCCCTGCCGCTGGGCGCGTGCCTGCCGCTGGAGCTCGGCCAGGATGTCTTGGGCGCGGCTGGGGTCCTGCGCGAGCAGATGCGCGTACTGGGTCGCCTCGCCCGCACTGATGAGTTTCTGCGCGTCCTCCATGTTCGCCATGACCCGCGCCTTCTGGGCGGTGTCCATGGCCTGCTGGACCTCGGTGCTCTTCTCCACCGCCACCATCTGGGCGTGGTGGTCGGCGGCGGCCTGGCCGAGGTCGATGCGGATGAACACCTGGGTGACCAGGCCGAGGTCGGCGCCGAAGTCGTTCCACCGGCCGCTGGCCAGCTCGTCCTGGATGGCCTCGTCCACCTGCTGCGCGGAGTCCAGGCCGTAGCGCCGGCTGACGCCGCGCAGCCGGCTCTCCAGCGGCGGGCGCAGCATGCGCTCCACGTCCACCACCCGCTTCTCGGCCGCCAGATGGAAGTCCCGCACCTCCCAGTTGACGTCCGCGCCGGCCTTGAACCGGGACCGGTCGCCGGAGGTGGGCAGTTCCAGCTGGAAGGAGACCTGGTGCTGGCCGCGGGCGATCCAGCACACGGAGGTGGGCTTGCCCATCAGCGGCTTGTTGTGGTGCTCGGCGCCGCGGACCGTGACCACGCTGTGCCCGCCGTTGCGGTAGTAGAGCACCGAGGCCACCTGGCTGTGCAGATGCCGGTAGCCGCCCTGCGGGGTGAACTCCCTGATGAAGGGCCCTCTCAGATCGTGCGGCAGGGCGAACTCCGCCTGCCAGTTCTGCGGTTGCTGGGGCCACTGCTGGCCCCATCCGTTCTGCGTCATCGTGTACCCGCTCCCTGGACCGCCGTGTGGAAGCGGCGGACCTGCTGGTCGTTCAGTGGTTGGTCGGGGTCTTCGGACAGTTCCTTGAGCAGGGCGAGCAGCCGGTCCCGGTCGTCCTGGCCGTGCACCAGCAGGGGCAGGAACGACTCCAGCCGCGACGCCCAGGGCTGGTCGGCGCTCCGGCGCAGCCAGTCCGACACCGTGTCCAGGGCCGCCTCGTAGGACCGGCCGGTCTGGAGGGCCGTCCACAGCAGCCCCGCGAGCTCCCTGGCGAGCTCGGGACGGGCCTCGGCGAGGGCCAGCATGAGGGGCCAGTCGCCGCGGTCGGCGAGGTCCGGGTGCTGGTTCCACAGGTCTGTCGCGGAGACGGAGGCGAGGAAGACGGTGCTCTGCAGGCCGAGGTCCTGCTGGGGCCGTCGCGCGTCGGACAGCCAGGCCCGGATGCGCCGGAGGACGAGCGGATCGCAGTGGGCTCCGGCGAGGTGGGCGACCTGGACCCCCGCGGCGGCCCGCAGCGTGCCGTCCTCCCAGACGCCGATGCGGCCCAGGAGGTCCAGGGTGTCGGCGACCGTGGCCGTGGCCCGTCCCCGGCCGAGCACGGCGCCCGCGGTCCAGCGCAGGTGCTCGTCGCCCTGGGTCGCCCAGTGCCGGACCAGGGCGCGGACGGCCGTACCGACCTCCGGGGTGGTGACGGCCACGTCGAGGACGGTCGCGGCGAACAGGCGGCGGCGGGCCTGCGGGGCCTGGGCCATGGGCTGCACGAGTTCCTGGACGGTGTGCGAGCAGTCGAGCCCGCACAGGAGACCGGCGGCCATGGCGGCGCGGACCCACACCTGCGGGCGGGAGTCCTCGCACAGTCCGGCCAGCCAGCGCAGGACGGGTCCGCGCACGTTGTGCCGGTGCTGCCACAGGTGGCCGAGGACGGCGGGGCCGAGCGCCTCGCCCCGGAAGCGCACGGTACGCACCGGCACGTCCTCGTCCCCGACCTGCTCCACGCCGGTGTCCGCCACCGCGCGGGCCGAGGCCAGCCGGGCGTCGACGCCGTCGCTGAAGAGCGGGCGGCCGGGGTTGGCCTCCGGGTCGGCCGTGACGGCGAGTTCCCAGGCGAGGATCTCCGCGGCCTCGGCGACGGCGCTGAGGGAGGCGCGGCCCAGCACGGCCACGGCGATGCGGTAGGCCGCGTCCCGCAAGCGCTGCGGACTCTCCGCGAGCGCACCGCCGGCGAACCAGTCGGCGGCCTGTTCCTCGGCGAACCGGCGGCAGCGGGCGAGGAGTTCGTCGTGGGTCAGGTCACCGCGCACCTGCCGGGCGAGGAGGGCGGCGAACCGCTTGGCCTCCGCGGGCAGCAACTCGTCGAGTCCGGTGGCTTCGAGCACCGCGGCGTCGGTCGCCAGTTCGCGGGCCCGCTCGTACAGGTCGCCGGGATCCTCCTCGAGTTCCGTGGCGAGGTGGCCGTCGACGACGTCGGCGGCGGACGCGGGGGTGTGCCGGCAGTAGTAGCGGCCGCGCCGGGAGAGGACGTCGCCCGGTTCGGGGGTGGCGAGCAGCACCGCGTACGACTCCTGCTTGCCGAGGAGTTCGCACAGCCGGTCGAGGCCGGTCTCGTCCGGCAGGCCCGAGTCCGCGGGCTCCAGGGCGTACCCGTGGCCCGGTTCGATCTGGCTCTCCTCCAGTTCGGCGAGGTCGGACCGGGGGTCGAGCCGGGAGACATGGCCCCGGGTCACGTCGTCCAGCAGGGACAGGGCGGTGTAGGCGCGGCCGGTGCCGGGCTGCCCGCACAGCACGATCAGCCGGTCGGACCGCAGCCGTGCCTTCCACGCGCCGTACTCCTCCGGTTCCTGGAACACCCGGCGCAGGGTGCGCAGTTCGTCGGCGGGGAGCGGGCCCGCGCGCAGCTGGCCGGCGGCCTCGGGCATGCCGAGCACGGTGATGGACTCGAAGGTGCCGCTGAAGAGGTTGCCGGATCCGTGGGAGGACGCCCGGTAGACGCGGGAGGCGGCGGCCGAGGTGCCCGGCAGCCCGTCCTCGGCGAGTGCGTCGGCGGCGGCGCCGATGACGTCGTTCTGGTCGGGGCCGGCCGCCGCCTGGTCGGGCTGGGGCGCCTGGTCGGCCCGCTGGGCGCCCGCCGCCGGCTTGACGTTGCCGGGCTGCCCGGGCTGCGCGCCGCCCGGCGCGGGACCGGCGGGTGCGGCGTTGTCCGCGCTCACCGGTCACTCCCGCCGGTCCCGGGGCGGCCGATGTTGATGTTCTCGAAGTTGCCGGACCACAACTGCCCGTTGCCGTGCTGGTGGACCTCCTGGACGACCTTCGCGTGCTGCGCCGCCGGCCCCTTGGGCGCCGCGGCGGGATCCCGGGGCGCGGGCGTGCCGCCCGGCCCGGACGGGGTGTCCTCACGACCACCCGGGCCGTCGGTCTCGTCGGCGGGCTCGGGTTCCGGCGGCTGGGGCAGCCCGGGCACGATGAACCAGGCCGAGCTGCCGCCCTCCTTCAGTTCCACGTCGTAGCGGCGGTAATGATCCGGTTCCACCCAGCGGCCGCCGGACAGCACGGCCTCCTCGTGGAGCCGGTCGGAGACCACCGCCACCAGCGGGGACTTCTGGGGAGCGGCCGCGAGGACCGCCTTCGCCGTGGCGCAGTCGCACAGCCGGCAGGCCAGGTCGACGGCGCGGCCGGAGCGGCCGTGGGCGTCGGCCCTGACCGGACCGATGTGCATGCCCACCCTCAGGCGCAGCGGGGTGCGCAGGTCGCGGTTGACCTCCCGCAGGTTCTGGTGGAGGTACTCCAGCCACTCCCCCACCACCCTGCGGCGCACACAGGTCGGCACGAAGCTGAGGACGCCGTCCCCGCGGTCCTCCTGGTACAGGCGTGGCGGGCGGAGGCCGGCCTTCTCGAAGGCCTGCCCCGTGACCTCGTAGAGTCTGGCGCGCATCCGGTCCTTCTCGGGATCGGTCAGTCTGCCCGACCCCTCGGCGTCCACGCTGATGATGACGTTGTACTCGTCTTCCGCTTCCATCGGCCTCTCCTCGTGCTCCCCGACATCCCGACGGCCGTACCCCCGATGCTGGCGGTGCCGGCGGGGCCGCGCTGTAGCCGTTTACACAGCGGGGGCAAGTCGGTGTGATCAGGTGTCTCTGCCGTGCTGCGCCCCGCCCGCGAGCAGGCGCAGGGGTTCGAGGTCGGCGACGGCGAGCGTGCCCGGGCCGGTCCGCACCAGGCCCTGCTCACGCAGCAGGCGCAGCGCCTTCGCCACGGCCTCGCGGGTGGATCCGACCGACGCGGCCAGCTCGTGCTGGGCGAGGGGCAGCCGGATGGTGACGCCCTCGCGCTCCACCCGCCCGGTGCGGTCGGCGAGTTCGACGAGCCGCTCGGACAGCCGCTGGAGGACGGTCATGGAGGCCAGGGCACGGCGCTCGTGGTCGGCGCTGCGCAGCCGCTCGGTGAGCTGGCTCATGATCAGCGCGTTGGCGCGGGGGCGGGCGGCCAGGAAGCGACGGAACCGCTCCCCCGGGACGACCAGCCCCGTCAAGGGCCCGAGGGCGCTCACCGAGGCGCTGCGCGGACGTCCGTCGAGGGCCGCCATGTCGCCCACGACCTCCCCGGCCTGGCGCAGGCCCAGCATGAGCCGTCCGCCGCGTTCGGTCGCCGTCCACACGGCGGACCAGCCCTCCAGGATCACCACGGCGAACGTCGTGCGCTCGCCCTCCGACAGGAGGGTCTCGTGAGCCGGGTAGTCGTGCCGGGTGCCTAAGCCGGCCAAGGCGTCACGATCCGCCGGCCCCAGTCCTTCCAGGAAGGTACGGCGCTCTCCGAACAGCCCCACATCGTCCCCCGACAGCGTTGGCCCGACCGACCTCAAGCGGAACACCGCGAGCCCGGCGGTACGGTCCGCACGGGACGGCGCCCACCAGGCAAGACTGAAAGGGTAGCGCCCCATGCACGGAACGTGCGCCCCCCGGGGGCCGCCCAGCGCCCCCACCGGCCGGTGACCGCCCTCGGCGTGCGCGCCGCCGGGGTCAGAGCTCGGGGCCGTCCCCGGGCCCCTCCTGGTACGAGTAGCGCTGTTCCCGCCAGGGGTCCCCGATGTTGTGGTAGCCGCGCTCCTCCCAGAAGCCGCGCCGGTCGGCGGTCATGTACTCCACGCCGCGCACCCACTTGGGGCCCTTCCAGGCGTACAGGTGGGGCACGATCAGCCGCAGCGGGAAGCCGTGCTCGGCGGTGAGCAGCTCGCCGTCCTTGTGGGTGGCGAAGAGGGTGTGGTCGGCCGTGAAATCGGTCAGGCGGAGGTTGGAGCTGAAGCCGTACTCCGCCCACACCATCACATGGGTGACGTCGTCCGCGGGCGGGGCGATGTCGAGGATCGTGCGGGCGGGGATGCCACCCCACTCGGCGCCCAGCATGCTGAACTTCGTGACGCAGTGCAGATCGGCCACGACGGTGGTGTGCGGCAGGGCCGTGAACTCCTCGTGGGACCAGCAGTGCTTGCCGCCGTCGGCGGTGGCGCCGAAGACCCGGAACTCCCACCGCTCGGGCCGGAACTTGGGGACGGGCCCGTAGTGCGTGACCGGCCAGCCGCGCTGCACCCGCTGCCCCGGCGGCAGGCCGGGCTGCGTCGCTCCTGCTGAATCGTGCCCTTCTCCCGATTCGCGTCCCACCGGCTGACCCATGACTCCATCCTGACAGACCTCGGGTGATGCCCCTGACGGGGGTCACCTCAAACGGGGCAAATAGAACTAAGCATGCCCTTACTTACTAAGTGAAGACTTACTGGACGATCTTCGCCGCCGGTGGAATCATGCGGCGCAACCTGCCAGTTCCCCCCGTGGAAGGAGCCTCTGCGATGCAGGGCGACCCCGAGGTCCTCGAATTCCTGAACGAGCAGCTGACCGGCGAGCTGACGGCGATCAACCAGTACTGGCTGCACTACCGGATCCAGGACAACAAAGGCTGGACCAAGCTCGCCAAGTACACGCGTGAAGAGTCCATCGACGAGATGAAGCACGCGGACAAGATCACCGAGCGCATTCTCATGCTGGACGGTCTGCCCAACTATCAGCGCCTGTTCCACGTCCGGGTGGGCCAGACGGTCACCGAGATGTTCCAGGCCGACCGGCAGGTCGAGGTCGAGGCGATCGACCGCCTCAGGCGCGGCATCGAGGTGATGCGCAGCAAGGGCGACATCACGTCGGCAAACCTCTTCGAGTCGATCCTCGAGGACGAGGAGCACCACATCGACTACCTGGACACACAGCTGGAGCTCATCGACAAGCTCGGCGAGGCGCTGTACCTCGCGCAGCAGATCGAGCAGCCGAGCTAGCGAGGCTAGGCGGCGTCTTCCAGTTCCGCGAGTACGGGCTGACCGCGGTCGGCCAGTTCACGGCGAGGGCAGGCACCCCTGCCCAGGATCGCCTGGATTCGGCGCACACAGGACCCGCAGTCCGTACCCGCCTTGCAGGCGGAGGCTATCTGGCGGGGGGTGCAGGCGCCACTGTCCGCATGCTGCTTGACCTGCTGCTCGGTGATCCCGAAGCAACTGCATACGTACACGCGGTCCACCTCCCGACGGGTTCGCTCTATGGTGCCGTCCCCGTTGATCGGTGAGGCTAACCTAACCTTACCCGCCGGGTGGGAGCCGCAAAAGTCGAGAGGGGCGCGGATCGTATGTGATCCGCGCCCCAGTCGATGCCCGGTAACAGGCGTACCTGTTACTGGTCCCTGTACATCTCGGCCACGAGGAACGCCAGGTCGAGCGACTGGCTGCGGTTGAGCCGCGGGTCGCAGGCCGTCTCGTAGCGCTGGTGCAGGTCGTCGACGAAGATCTCGTCGCCGCCGCCCACGCACTCGGTGACGTCGTCGCCGGTCAGCTCCACGTGGATGCCGCCCGGGTGGGTGCCGAGCTCCTTGTGGACCTCGAAGAAGCCCTTGACCTCGTCGAGCACGTCGTCGAAGCGGCGGGTCTTGTGCCCGGAGGCAGCCTCGAAGGTGTTGCCGTGCATCGGGTCGGTCACCCAGGCCACGGTGGCGCCCGAGGCGGTGACCTTCTCGACCAGCTCGGGGAGCTTGTCGCGGACCTTGTCGGCGCCCATGCGGACGATGAAGGTCAGCCGGCCCGGCTCCCGCTCCGGGTCGAGGCGCTCGATGTACTGCAGCGCGTCCTCGGCCGTGGTCGTCGGGCCCAGCTTGATGCCGATCGGGTTGCGGATCTTCGAGGCGAACTCGATGTGCGCGTGGTCCAGCTGCCGGGTGCGCTCGCCGATCCACACCATGTGCGCGGAGACGTCGTACAGCTGTCCGGTGCGCGAGTCGACGCGGGTCAGGGCCGACTCGTAGTCGAGCAGCAGCGCCTCGTGCGAGGAGTAGAACTCGACGGTCTTGAACTCCTCCGGGTCGGCCCCGCAGGCGTGCATGAAGTTGAGCGCGTTGTCGATCTCGCGAGCGAGCTGCTCGTAGCGCTGCCCCGACGGGGACGACTTCACGAAGTCCTGGTTCCAGGCGTGCACCTGGCGCAGGTCGGCGTAGCCGCCGGTGGTGAAGGCACGCACCAGGTTCAGCGTGGAGGCCGAGGCGTGGTACATCCGCTTCAGGCGCTCGGGGTCCGGGATCCGGGCCTCTTCGGTGAAGTCGAAGCCGTTGACCGAGTCGCCCCGGTACGTCGGCAGCGTCACGCCGTCGCGGGTCTCGGTCGGCTTGGAGCGCGGCTTGGAGTACTGGCCGGCGATCCGGCCGACCTTCACGACCGGCACGGACGCGGCGTACGTGAGCACGGCGCCCATCTGGAGCAGCGTCTTGAGCTTGTTGCGGATCTGGTCGGCGGACACCGCGTCGAAAGCCTCGGCGCAGTCGCCGCCCTGGAGGAGGAACGCCTCTCCCTTGGCGACGGCCGCCATCCGGGCGCGCAGCTGGTCGCACTCGCCCGCGAAGACGAGCGGCGGATACGACTCGAGGTCCGCAACGACTGCGCGCAGAGCCTCGGGGTCGGGGTACTCGGGCTGCTGCGCCGCGGGCAGGTCTCGCCAGGTGTTGCCAGCGCTCGCGCTGGTCTTAGCGTTCACGGTCACGACCTCAACATTACGGGGTCGTGTCGGGCGCCCTGACCGATGCCCAGTAATTGAGACACCGGGTACGCCCCTCGGACTTGGGGTAGGGTGCCTCGCATGTTCGCGCACTCGACCCAGACCTGGTGGTGGACCGCTCATCCGGCGGCCCGCTGACTGCGCGTACACACGACTTCGCGAAGGCCGCCCGAGGGGCGGCCTTCGGTGTTTCCCGGGTCGTTCCTCACCGACATCGACGTGATTCGACGGAAGAGGAACCATGGACCTGGCACAGCTGCTGGACGATCCCCGTCCCTTCGCCCTGCTCCGCCGCCGCACCCCCGGTCACGACCACGAGCTGGTGGAGGTCCTGATCGGCCCGGTCGCCCCGTACGACCGGCTGCGCGACCTCCCCGGCGACAGCCTCGCGCTCGTCCCCTTCCGGCAGATCCGCGAGCGCGGCTTCGACGTCCGCGACGACGGCACGCCCCTGCTGGCGCTGACGCCCGAGGAGACGTACGGCATCCCGCTGGCCGACGCGCTGGAACAGCTCCCGGCGCGGGACGTGCGCGTCGAGCGCGGCGGCTTCGACGTCGGCGACGAGGAGTACGCGGAGATCGTCGGGCGGGTGCTGCGGGAGGAGATCGGGCGGGGCGAGGGCGCGAACTTCGTGATCCGGCGGACGTACCAGGGCGAGATCCCCGGGTTCGGCCGGGCCGAGGCGCTGGCGCTGTTCCGGAGGCTGCTGGAGGGCGAGCGCGGGGCGTACTGGACGTTCGTCGTGCACACCGGGGAGCGGACCCTGGTCGGGGCGAGCCCGGAGGTGCACGTCCGGATGTCCGGCGGCACGGTCGTCATGAACCCGATCAGCGGCACCTACCGCTACCCCGCCGAGGGGCCGACGCCCGAGCACCTGCTGGACTTCCTCGCCGACGGCAAGGAGATCGAGGAGCTGTCGATGGTCGTCGACGAGGAGCTCAAGATGATGTGCACCGTCGGCGACATGGGCGGTGTGGTGATCGGACCCCGGCTGAAGGAGATGGCGCACCTCGCGCACACCGAGTACGAGCTGCGCGGCAGGTCCTCGCTGGATGTGCGGGAGGTCCTGAAGGAGACCATGTTCGCGGCGACCGTCACCGGGTCGCCGGTGCAGAACGCCTGCCGGGTCATCGAGCGGCACGAGGCCGGCGGGCGGGGCTACTACGCCGGGGCGCTGGCGCTGCTCGGCCGGAACTCGGGCGGGGCACAGACCCTCGACTCCCCCATCCTGATCCGCACCGCCGACATCGACGCGGGCGGACGGCTGCGGGTGCCGGTCGGCGCGACCCTCGTGCGCGGCTCGGACCCGGCGAGCGAGGTGGCCGAGACCCATGCGAAGGCGGCCGGTGTGCTGGCGGCCCTGGGGGTAGGGCCGTCCCGGCCGCGCCAGGAGCGGAGCCGCGCCCGCCTCGCCGACGATCCACGCGTGCGTGCCGCGCTCGACGGGCGCCGGGCCTCGCTCGCCCCGTTCTGGCTGCGGATGCAGGAGCGGTCCGCGGAACTGGCCGGGCACGCCCTGGTCGTCGACGGTGAGGACACCTTCACGGCGATGCTCGCGCACGTGCTGCGCGCCGGCGGCCTGGAGGTGACCGTGCGGCGGTACGACGAGCCGGGGCTGCGGGAGGCCGTGCTCGGGCACGAGGGGCCGGTGGTGCTGGGGCCCGGGCCGGGGGACCCGTCCGACCTGGCGGACCCGAAGATGCGGACGCTGCGCGCCCTGACCTCCGAGGTGATCCGGGGCGAACGGCAGGGGGTGCTGGGCGTCTGCCTCGGGCACGAGCTGATCGCGGCCGAGCTGGGGCTGGACATCGTACGGAAGGAAGTGCCGTACCAGGGGGCGCAGACGGAGATCGAGCTGTTCGGGCGGCGGGAGACCGTCGGGTTCTACAACAGCTTCGTGGCGCGCTGCGACGACGAGGCGGCGGCCGAGCTGGCGGCCCACGGGGTCGAGGTCTCCCACGCCGCGAACGGGGAGGTGCACGCGCTGCGCGGGCCCGGGTTCGCCGGTGTGCAGTTCCACCCCGAGTCGGTGCTCACGCTGAACGGGGCGCGGGTCGTGCGGGAACTGATCGGGCAGCTGCGGGGCACGAGCACGCCCTCGGTGTAGTCCCGTGCCGGCCGGGGCCGCGCGGCCCCGGCCGGCACCGGAAGCGGGGCGGTCAGCCGAAGAACACCCCGACCTCCTCGTACAGCTTCGGATCCACCGTCTTCAGGCGGGCCGTCGCCTCGGCGATGGGGACGCGGACGATGTCGGTGCCGCGCAGGGCGACCATCGTGCCGAAGGCGCCGTCGCGGACGCAGTCGATGGCGTGCAGGCCGAAACGGGTGGCGAGCCAGCGGTCGAAGGCGCTGGGGGTGCCGCCGCGCTGGACATGGCCCAGGACCGTCGTGCGGGCCTCCTTGCCCGTGCGCTTCTCGATCTCCTTGGCGAGCCACTCGCCGACACCGGACAGCCGGACGTGCCCGAAGGAGTCCAGCGTCTGGTCCTTGAGGACCATGTCGCCGTCCTTGGGCATGGCTCCCTCGGCGACGACCACGATCGGCGCGTACGACGCCCGGAAGCGGGAGGTCACCCAGGCGCACACCTGCTCCACGTCGAAGCGCTGCTCGGGGATGAGGATGACGTTGGCACCGCCGGCCAGGCCCGAGTGCAGGGCGATCCAGCCGGCGTGCCGGCCCATCACCTCGACGACCAGGACGCGCATATGGGACTCGGCGGTGGTGTGCAGCCGGTCGATGGCCTCGGTGGCGATGCCGACGGCGGTGTCGAAGCCGAAGGTGTAGTCGGTGGCGGACAGGTCGTTGTCTATGGTCTTCGGGACGCCCACGCAGGGCACGCCGTGCTCGTCGGAGAGCCGGGCGGCCACGCCCAGGGTGTCCTCGCCGCCGATGGCGATGAGCGCCTCGACCTCCAGCCCGGCGAGGTTCTCCTTGATCCGCCGGATGCCGTCCCGCTCCTTCAGCGGGTTGGTGCGCGAGGAGCCGAGGATGGTGCCGCCGCGGGGCAGGATGCCGCGCACGGCGGGGATGTCGAGCCGGACGGTGTCGTTCTCCAGGGGTCCTCGCCAGCCGTCCCGGAAGCCGGTGAAGTCGTAGCCGTACTCCTGTACGCCCTTGCGGACGATGGCCCGGATGACGGCGTTGAGGCCGGGGCAGTCGCCGCCTCCGGTCAGTACTCCGACGCGCATGGAACAGTCCCTTCGCCGCAGGTGCCTGACGAAGGGTCAGTGTGACGTGCGCCTCACTCGTCGTCGAGGCCGCGCTCTATCGCATACCTGACCAGCTCCACGCGGTTGTGCAACTGGAGCTTGCCGAGGGTGTTCTGCACGTGGTTCTGCACCGTGCGATGGGAGATGACCAGGCGTTCGGCGATCTGCTTGTAGCTCAGGCCCTTGGCGACCAGGCGCAGCACCTCGGTCTCGCGGTCGGTGAGCCGGGGCGCCTTCGGTTCGTCGGTGTCCTGTGCAGGGGCGGGTTCGGAGGCCAGGCGGCGGTACTCGCCGAGGACCAGCCCGGCGAGGCCGGGGGTGAAGACCGGGTCGCCGACGGCCGTACGGCGGACCGCGTCCTGGAGTTCCTCGGTGGAGGCCGACTTCAGCAGGTAGCCGGTCGCGCCGGACTTCACGGCCTCCAGGACGTCGGCGTGCTCGCCGCTCGCGGACAGCACGAGCACGCGCAGCGCGGGGTTCGCGGCGACGACCTCCTTGCACACCTGGACGCCGGGCTTGCCGGGCAGGTTCAGGTCGAGCACGAGCACCTCGGGTGCGGCGGCCTTGGCGCGGCGCACGGCCTGGTCGCCGTCGCCCGCGGTGGCGACCACCTCGAAGCCCGACTCGGCCAGGTCACGGGCGACGGCGTCGCGCCACATGGGGTGGTCGTCGACCACCATGACCTTGATCGGGTCCCGCCTGTCCTCCGTGCTCTCCATCATCGCCGCTCCGCCTTCCCCCGTACGTCCGTCAGGTCCTTCGGTACCTTCAACTCGACCTCCGTGCCCTGCCCCGGCACCGAGATCAGCTCCGCGCTGCCGCCGAGGTCGCGCAGCCGGCCGCGGATCGACAGGGCGACGCCGAGCCGCCCCTCGCCCTCGGCCTGGTCGAGCCGCCCCTCCGGGATGCCGGGCCCGTCGTCCCGGACGGTGACGATCACCTCGTCCGGCTCGTCCTCGACCAGGATCCACGCGCGCGCCTGCTCCCCGGCGTGCTTGCGGACGTTGTCCAGGGCCGCCCCGACCGCGGCGGCCACCTCCCGGGCGGCGACCGGCGCCAGCGGCACGGGCGCGCCGGGCTCGGCGAGGCTGACCCTGGCCCCGGCGTACGGCGCGAGCAGGGCGCGCAGGTCGACGGGGCCGCTCTCCTCGGGCTCCTCCTCGACGGCCCGGACGACCGCGCCCTGGGCGGCGTCCTCCGAGACCCGGGAGACCGGTACCAGCCCGCCGGAGACCAGGGTGCGCAGCGCGACCTCCTGCTCGCCGGCCATCCGGCCCAGCTCGGCCGCCTCGCCGCCGATCACCGCCCCGCGCCGCTGCACCATCGCCAGCACCTGGAGCACGCTGTCGTGGATGTCCCGGGCGAGCCGCTCCCGCTCCCGGGTCGCGGCCTCGATCTCCAGGGCGCGGGCGAGGGTGCGCTCGGAGGCGCGGGCGACCTCGACGACGTAGCCGATGGCGATGGAGGCGATGCAGACCAGGATGACGTTGTGGACGGTGTCGCGGGCCGGGCTGCCGCGCTCGACCAGGTTGGCGACGGCCACCAGGCTGGAGGCCAGGGCCGCCCAGCGCCAGCCGCCCTTGATGGCGAAGGCCAGGACGGCACCGGCGGTCCATATCGACGGCAGGGTCGGGCCGCCCGCCTGCACCCGCTCGTGCGCGTCGGCGACGGGCGTGAGCAGGATGCCGGCGATGGCGACGGTGAGGTCGGCGGCGAGGAACCGCTTGGTGCAGCGGGCGGCGCTCGCGACCCTGGGCAGGGTGGCCAGGGTCCACGCGCACAGCACGGCGAAGTAGGCGACGGCCACCCAGGGGCGGGCGAACTCGTCGTGGGCGGTGGCGAACAGGCCGACCGCGTACAGCATCGTGAGCACCCGGTAGGCGGTCAGCGCACGCCACAGCGGCTGCTCGACCGACATCCTCATCACACGCTCGCGCCTGGCCATGTCCCCCGCCCCTGGCCCGGGCCCCGACTAGGGCTCGGTCCGCCGCTGCTCCGTCTGCTTTTCCTTCTCGGCCTGTTCCTTCTCCGCCTTCGCGAGCGCGGCCCTGGCCGCCTTCTCCGCCTTCGCCGCATCCGCGAGCTGCCGCTTCATGGCCGTCGCGTAGATGTCGACGTACTCCTGGCCGGAGAGCTTCATGATCTCGTACATGACCTCGTCGGTCACCGCGCGCAGCACGAACCGGTCGTGCTCCATGCCCTGGTAGCGGCTGAAGTCCAGTGGCTTGCCGATCCGGATGCCGGGCCGCATCAGCTTCGGCATGACCTTGCCGGGCGGCTGGATCTTCTCCGTGTCGATCATGGCGACCGGGAGGACGGGCGCGCCGGTGGCGAGCGCCACGCGCGCGAGGCCGCCCGGCTTGCCGCGGTAGAGCCGGCCGTCCGGCGAGCGCGTGCCCTCCGGGTAGATGCCGAACAGCTCGCCGCGCTCCAGCACCTCGATGCCGCTCTTGATGGCGGCCTCACCCGCGCCGCGCGCACCGGAGCGGTCCACGGGGAGCTGGCCGACGCCCTTGAAGAAGGCGGCCGTCAGCCGGCCCTTCACCCCGGGCGTGGTGAAGTACTCCGCCTTCGCGATGAAGGTGACCTTGCGGTCCAGGACCGCGGGCAGGAAGAACGAGTCCGAGAAGGACAGGTGGTTGCTCGCCAGGATCGCGGGGCCCTCGGAGGGTACGTTCTCCAGGCCTTCCACCCAGGGCCTGAAGGCGACCTTCAGCGGTCCCCCAACAGCGACCTTCATCGCGCCGTACAACAACCGAGTGCCTCCTGTATGTGTCGTTCAGACCTTAACCCGGCGCGCCGTCAAAGGCGCCGACGGCCCTGGTCGGTGTCAGTGCGGTCGCGTACGGTGAAGGTCCCGCGAACGACGTGCGACCCCTTCCATGACGTTCCGTGACCATCCGTGATCGTGTCCGTCCCTTCTCACGACCAGGAGGCCGAAGGTGCCGGTCCTTGCCGGAGCCGAGCCGTTCCGCCACGAGGGCGGGGAGGTCGCCGTCCTCCTCTGCCACGGCTTCACCGGATCACCGCAGTCGCTGCGCCCCTGGGCGGAGCACCTCGCCGAGCACGGCCTGACCGTCTCCCTGCCGCTGCTGCCCGGGCACGGCACGCGCTGGGAGGACCTGCGGATCACCGGCTGGCAGGACTGGTACGCGGAGGTGGACCGCGAGCTGCGCCTCCTGTGCGAGCGCCGCGAGAAGGTCTTCGTGGCCGGTCTGTCCATGGGCGGCGCCCTGGCCCTGCGGCTGGCCGCGAAGCACGGCGACGCCGTCAGCGGCGTGGTGGTCGTCAACCCGGCGAACAAGGTGCACGGCCTGGCCGCGCACGCCCTGCCCGTGATCCGCCACCTCGTCCCGGCGACGAAGGGCATCGCCAGCGACATCGCCAAACCGGACAGCAGGGAGCTGGGCTACGACCGGGTGCCGCTGCACGCGGCGCACTCCCTGCGGCAGTTCTTCCAGGTCGTCGACGGCGAGCTGCCGCAGGTCACGCAGCCGGTGCTGCTGCTGCGCAGCCCGCAGGACCATGTGGTGCCGCCCGCCGACTCGGCCCGTATCCTCAGCCGCATCTCGTCGACCGACGTGAAAGAGGTCATCCTGGAACAGAGCTACCACGTCGCCACGTTGGACCATGACGCGGACCGGATCCACGAGGAGAGCCTCGCGTTCATCGACCGGCTCGCACCCGGCCTCGTCAAGGAGCCCGGTCTCGGCAAGGAAGGGACGACCGCAGGTGGCTGAGCACGACTCCGACCGCGAGGGCCGCGAGCCGGACGAGCAGGGCGTCCCGTTCGACGAGGAGGCCGCCTGGGCGGCGATCGTCGCCGGGTACGGCGAGGAGCCGCCGGACCCGCCGGGCGCCAAGCCGTTCAAGTCGGTCGAGGACCTGGCGCTGCTGGAGCCCGTGACCAACGACGACCGGGCGGACACGGCCGGGTCGGCCGGGGAGGCCGCGAAGCCCGCCGACCCGGAGGGGCCGGAGGCCGAGGAGTCCGGGGACGAGCCGGCCAAGCCGCTGGGCGGCTCCGTCTCCTTCGCGCCCGGCGTCGGCCCGCGTGACTACTCCGCGCCCGAGCCCACCGAGGACGACTTCGACGAGGACGACGAGGGCCATTTCGTGCCGCCGGAGCCGCCCCCGCTGCCGTCCGCCGACGTCACCGCGAAGTTCGCCTGGCTCGGGGTGCTCGGCGGGCCGGTGCTGCTCCTGCTGGCCGTGCTGCTCGGCTGGGAGATGACGTGGTGGCTGGCCACGCTGGGCATCGGAGGCTTCCTCGGCGGATTCGCGACGCTGGTGATGCGGATGCGCACGGATGACGAGGACGACGACCCGGGGCGCGGGGCGGTCGTCTAGCCGGCGGGATTCGTCTAGCCGGCGGGGATTCTGAGGGCGGCCAGGACCGGGAGGTGGTCCGTGGCCGCCCTCAGGTCTGCCTCGGTCACCCCGGGCTGTTCGAGCGGTACGCCGCAGCCCAGCACCTCGATGCCCCTGGTCGCGAAGATCGCGTCGATGCGCTGGTAGGGGTCGGCGGGGGTCCAGGTGTGCTCGCCGCCCCAGGGTGCGGCGGCCCGGCAGTCGGTCAGACCGGCGGCCAGCCGTCGGAAGGCGGGTCCGTCGGGGCGTTCGTTCAGGTCGCCGCCGGCGATCGCGTGCTCCACGCCCAGCCCGGCGAGCCGGTCCAGGAGCAGGCCGGCCTGGTCGTAGCGCTCGTCCTTCTGCAGCGACAGGTGACAGCTCAGGACGCCGAGACGGGTGCCGGCGAAGCGGACGACCGCTGTGGCGAAGCCGCGGCGGTGCAGGCCGGGGGTGAGGGGCAGGAGGACGTCCTCCGTGCGTTCGATGCCCGCCCGGAGCGAGCTGAGGATCGCCGGGCCTGTGGTGGTGGCGCCGCCGGTGACGACGACCAGGTCGGAGGCGCGGGCCAGGCGGGCGAGTTTCTTGCGCCAGCGGAAGAAGCGGGGGGCTTCTTGGATCAGGACCAGGTCGGGGGCGCAGGCGCGGATGACACGGGCCAGGGCGTCGGTGTCGTCGCGCATGGAGCGGATGTTGTAGCTGAGGACCCTGATGACCGCGGAACCGTCGGGTTCGGTACGGGAGTTGGGGAGCAGGGGCATGTGATCAATTTACGCCCACTGGCTCGGAGCGCGGGGTGTGTGCGCGAGTGCCGGTTGTCTGTGGCTTGTCGCGCAGTTCCCCGCGCCCCTGGGGCGAACCCCTCAAGTCGTTTACATGATCGGGTCGGGTTCCCTGGCCAGGTCCGCTGCTCCTACCAGGCCCGCCTTGTTGCCCAGTTCCGCTGCGCGGACCTCGGCGACCGGGCGCCAGTTGCCGCCGACCAGCCAGCGCTTGTAGGACTTGCGGATGGGGCCCAGGACCAGTTCGCCCTCGTCGGAGAGGCCGCCGCCGACGATGAAGGCGGAGGGGTCGAAGAGGGAGGCGAGGTCGGCGAGGCCCGCGCCGACCCAGCGGGCCAGTTCGCGGTAGGAGTCGACGGCCACGCGGTCGCCCTGGCGGGCGGCCATGGAGATGTGCTTGCCCTCGATGCCGTCGGGGGTGCCGTTGCCGAGACCCAGGAGGATCTCGGCGTTCTCGGGGGTGGCGTTGGCGCGCTGCTTGGCGTACCTCACCAGCGCACGACCCGACGCGTACTGCTCCCAGCAGCCCTGGGAACCGCAGCCGCACAGCAGGCCGTCCGGCACCATGCGGATGTGGCCGAACTCGGCGGCCACGCCGAAGTGCCCGCGGCGCAGCTTGTTGCCGATGATGATGCCGCCGCCGAGGCCCGTGCCGAGCGTGATGCAGATGACGTTGCGGTGGCCCTTGCCGGCGCCGAACTTGTACTCGCCCCACGCCGCGGCGTTCGCGTCGTTCTCGACGACCACCGGGAGGCCCACGCGGGCCTCGACCTTCTCCTTGAGCGGCTCGTTGCGCCAGTGGATGTTGGGTGCGAAGTAGACCTCGGAGCGCTGCCGGTTCACATAGCCGGCGGCGCCGATGCCCACGCCGACGATGTCGTGCCCGGCGCGTGCGCCTTCCACCGCCGAGGCGATGGCGTCCACGATGCCCTCGGGCGTGCCCGGGGTCGGCACCTTGTGGGTCGAGAGGATGTTGCCTTCCTCATCGACCACGCCGGCCGCGATCTTCGTGCCGCCGATGTCGACGCCGATGGTGAGTCCCATGAATCCCTCAGTTTCGGTCGAGCCCCGCTACGGCCAACGGTACCCGAGGCCCTGCCGTCGGGTTTCCCGTCGTCCGCACGCTGGGCACGCCGGGCGGCGGCGCGCCGTCCGCCGCTTCGCCGGGGCCCGGGACTCAGTCCAGGTCGATGCGCTCCCCGGGGCCGTCCTCGTCGCCCCGGTCATGGCGTTCGCCCAGGTCACGGGGGTCGTCTTGGTCGTCGCGGCCGGTCCAGCGCCGCTCCTGGGCCTGGACGGCGGAGCGGTAGGCGGCGAGCAGTTCGTTCCCGGCGGCGGCCAGGTGGTCGAAGACGTCCGGGTTGCGTTCGATGACGGGTTCCACGGCGTCCTTGGCCTGCTGGACGACCTGGCGTACGACCTGCTGGGCGGCGGGACCCGCGACCGCGCCGAACAGGGGGGACTGGATGCCGGACAGCTTGTCCGCGACGGCGTCGACGAGCTTCTTCAGTTCCTCGGCCGCCGAGCCCGGGGGCGGGCCGTACTGGGTGCGGCGGCGGGCCTTCTCCGCCTCGAGGTCCTCGGCGCACGCGGTCGCCCAGGCGTCGGCGTCGGTCGCCCGCATCTCGTCCACGGCGTCTTCGCGGGCCTCGCCGGGCGGGGGGACCTCTTCGCTCATGACGGACTCCTGACTACGGTTCGTCCCTACGACGTTACCCCCTCTCACCGCGTCTGCGGCCAGAGCTTCGGGTCGGGTGCGAAGCGGATGCGCAGCTCGTCCTCGCGCAGGGCGGCTCCGTCGACGGTGCAGCGGCGCAGCGCCGAGGGCAGCGGAACGATACGGCGGAACCGGCCCGCCGTGACGGCGAGTTCGTCGCCGCGCCGGACGAGGTCCAGCTCGTCGCGTATGGCACCGGGCAGCGGGATGTGCCAGACGAGCACGCCGTCGGCGCCGAGCCGGTCGGTCACGGGCCACTCGACGACCGGGGCGTCCCGGCCGGCGCCGGGCACGGCGAGGGCGGTGAGGTCGTCGCCGCCGCGCGGGTCGCGGCCGAGGTGGGCGACGGTGCGGACCTCGTACGACTCCCGCCACTCCTCCAGCGTCTTGCGCTGCTGGGCGACCGGGCCGGCCAGCCAGGTGTCCGGGGACGCCTCGGGCAGGACGCGGTTGGCGACCACGAGGTCGGTGCGCAGGCCGCGCAGGGCGAGGCCGAGTCCGGCGGTGCGGACGGCGTCGGCACCGGCCGGGCCGGGCTCGGCGACGAGGCGTACGACGGTGTCGCGGTCGGCGACGACCGCCTCTACGGCGGCCAGTTCCAGGTCCCAGCGGGCCGCTGTCTCGTACAGCCACTCGGCGGGCATGGGGACGCCGGCGAGCCGGCCGAGGACGGGGCGCAGGGCGCGGGCCGCCTGCCGTTCGGGCGGGAGCAGCCGGCGCAGGTAGCGGCGGAGTTCCTCGGGCAGCGCGAGCAGGGCGAGAGCCTGCGGCACCGGGGGCAGGTCGACGACGAGCAGGTCATGCCGCTCCGCCAGGGCTGCGTCGCGCAGGGCGCGCAGCAGGGCGAGTTCCTCCGCGCCGGGCAGGGGGGTGAGTTCCTCGGGGTCGAGGCGGGAGGCGCCGAGGAGGTCGAGCGCGGAGGAGGCGCGGTCCTGGAGGGCGGTGAGGTCCTTGCGGAAGTCCTCGGCCGGGTCCGGGCGCCAGGCGGTGAGGCGGGGGGCGGCCTGGACCGGGGCGGGGCCGGTCGGGACGCCGAGGGCGGCACCGAGGGTGTCCGTGGGGTCGGCGGACAGGACCAGGGTGTCCGTACCGTCGGCCGCCGCGGCCAGGGCAGTGGCGGCGGCGAGGGTGGTACGCCCGCTGCCGCCGGGGCCGGTGATCAGGAGGGTGCGCATGGGGTTGAACGGTACCCCGGGGTGGCCGACCCAGGGGCGCGGGGAACTGCGCGACCAGCCACGACGCACCCGCACCCGGCCCAGCACCGGCACCCCTACGGCGCGATCCCTACGTGCCCGACTCCACGCGCTTCTTCAGCCCCGCCAGCGCCCGGTCGATGATGACCTTCTCCGCCTTGCGCTTGATCATCCCGAGCATGGGAATCTTGACGTCGACGGTGAGCGCGTACGTGACCTCCGTACCCCCCGCCCCCGCCGACTTCAGAATGTACGTGCCGTCGAGGGACCGCAGCATCTGGGACTTCACCAGCGTCCAGGAGACCTCGTGTTCCCCGGTCCAGGTGTACGCGAGCACCTGGTCGTCCTTGATCGCACCGGCGTCCATGACGAGCCGGACCTGCTCCGCGCGGCCCTGCTCGTCGGTCTTCAGGACCTCCGCCTCCTTCACCTCGCCGGTCCAGTCCGGGTAGCGGGCGAAATCGGCGATGACCGTCATGACATCGGCCGGGGCCGCCTCGATGGTGATGCTCGAGCTGGTGTGTTCCGCCATCGCCGTGGCTCCTCCAGATGCGGGCCGGTTAAGAGATCGTGCGCACGAGTGCGCAGCGTGAAGGCTACCGCGCACAGGACCCGCCGATCTCACCCGACCTGGGACGTCCTCACCATTCCAGCGCCCACGGCGTCCCGGTCCCCGCGAAGTGCCCCACGTTCACACACTCGGTTGCCCCGATCCGCATCCGCCGCACCAGCGGCTGGTGCACGTGTCCGAAGAGGGAGTACCGGGGCCGGGTGCGGCGGATGGCGTCCAGCAGGGCCCGGCTGCCGCGCTCGAAACGGCGCGCGACGGTGTCGTAGACCAGCTCGGGGACCTCGGGCGGGATGTGCGTGCACAGCACGTCGACCTCGCCGACGGCCTCTATCTTGGCCGCGTACTCCTCGTCGCTGATCTCGTACGGCGTCCGCATCGGCGTGCGCAGGCCGCCGCCCACGAAGCCGAAGACCCGGCCGCCTATCTCGACGCGCTCGCCGTCGAGCACGGTCGTGCCGGGGCCGGCGTACTCCCGCCACAGGGGCGGCATGTCGACGTTGCCGTAGGTGGCGTACGTCGGAGTGGGGAACGCGGCGAACAGCTCGGCGTACTGCTTGCGCACCGCCTTCTCGATCACCGAGGCGCGGTCCTCGCCGACGCCGGCCCACAGCCGGGCCCCGAACTCCCGGGCCTCCTGGAAGCGGCGGGCGGTGCGCAGCGCGACGATGCGGTCGGCGTTCTCGACGCCGAACAGGTCGGGGAAGATGCCGCGCGAGTGGTCGGCGTAGTCGAGGAAGAGGACGAGGTCGCCCAGGCAGATCAGAGCGTCGGCGCCCTCGCCGGCTCTGGCCAGGTCACGGGCGTTGCCGTGCACGTCACTGACCACGTGCACGCGCGTCCGGTGATTTCCGGCTGGTGTGGGTGCCATGACGATCAAGCGTAAGCCTGTGCGGCAAACGTGAACAGTGGCGGCCGGACCTGCGGTTACTGGCCAGTCAGTTAGTGCGTGGACTACTGTGCGCGAAGGAATACCCAACTGTGTGACGCAGCGAACATCTCGACGGGACCCCCTGTCGGAGACGCCATACCGGCGGGTAACGTCCGGGCAGTCCAGTCGTGCTCTGCATTTCAACAAGTGAATGCCCGAGTACCCGCCCGAGCCTTGGACCGCACCGTCGCAGCACACACCGTCGTGGCGCCGGCGCCCTATGAGGAGCAGCAGTCTTGCGCGAGTTCAGCCTTCCGGCTTTGTACGAGGTCCCTGCGGACGGAAATCTGACCGACATCGTCCGCAGAAACGCCGCGCAGCACCCGGACGTCGCCGTGATCGCCCGCAAGGTCGGCGGCACCTGGCAGGACGTCACGGCCACCGCCTTCCTCGCCGAGGTGCGCACGGCCGCGAAGGGGCTGATCGCCGCGGGGGTCCAGCCGGGCGACCGGGTAGGCCTGATGTCCCGCACCCGCTACGAGTGGACGCTGCTGGACTTCGCGATCTGGAGCGCGGGCGCGGTGACCGTGCCGGTGTACGAGACCAGTTCGCCGGAGCAGGTGCAGTGGATCCTCGGTGACTCGGGCGCGACCGCCTGCGTCGTGGAGACGGACGGCCACACGGCCGCCGTCGAGTCGGTGCGCGACCGGCTGCCGGCGCTCAAGCACGTCTGGCAGATCGAGGGCGGCGGCCTCGACGAGCTGGGCCGGCTCGGCCAGGACGTCATGGACGAGACGGTCGAGGAGCGCAGCTCGATCGCCAAGGCCGACGACCCGGCGACCATCGTCTACACCTCGGGCACCACCGGCCGCCCCAAGGGCTGTGTGCTCACCCACCGCAGCTTCTTCGCCGAGTGCGGCAACATCGTGGAGCGGCTGCGTCCGCTGTTCCGCACGGGCGAGTGCTCGGTGCTGCTCTTCCTGCCGCTCGCGCACGTCTTCGGGCGGCTGGTGCAGATCGCGCCGATGATGGCGCCGATCAAGCTCGGCTGCGTCCCGGACATCAAGAACCTCACCGACGAGCTGGCCGCGTTCCGCCCCACCCTGATCCTGGGTGTGCCGCGCGTCTTCGAGAAGGTCTACAACTCGGCGCGTGCCAAGGCGCAGGCCGACGGCAAGGGCAAGATCTTCGACAAGGCCGCCGACACGGCAATCGCGTACAGCAAGGCGCTGGACACCCCCTCGGGCCCGTCCCTCGGCCTGCGGATCAAGCACAGGACGTTCGACAAGCTCGTCTACAGCAAGCTGCGCGCGGTCCTCGGCGGTCGGGGCGAGTACGCCATCTCCGGCGGCGCCCCGCTGGGCGAGCGGCTCGGGCACTTCTTCCGCGGGATCGGCTTCACGGTCCTGGAGGGCTACGGCCTGACCGAGTCCTGCGCTGCGACGGCGTTCAACCCCTGGGACCGGCAGAAGATCGGCACGGTCGGGCAGCCGCTGCCCGGCTCGGTGGTGCGGATCGCCGACGACGGCGAGGTGCTGCTGCACGGCGAGCACCTGTTCAAGGAGTACTGGAACAACCCCGGCGCGACCGCGGAGGCGCTGGCCGACGGCTGGTTCCACACCGGCGACATCGGCACGCTCGACGAGGACGGCTACCTCCGGATCACCGGCCGCAAGAAGGAGATCATCGTCACCGCGGGCGGCAAGAACGTCGCCCCGGCCGTGATCGAGGACCGCATCCGGGCGCACGCCCTGGTCGCGGAGTGCATGGTGGTCGGCGACGGGCGGCCGTTCGTGGGCGCGCTGGTCACCATCGACGAGGAGTTCCTGGGCCGTTGGTGCTCCGACCACGGCAAGCCGGCGGGTTCCACCGCGGCGTCGCTGTGCGAGGACCCGGACCTGCTGGCCGCGATCCAGGCGGCGGTCGACGACGGCAACGCCGCGGTGTCGAAGGCGGAATCGGTGCGGAAGTTCCGCATTCTGTCCTCCCAGTTCACGGAGGAGTCGGGCCACCTGACGCCCTCGTTGAAGCTGAAGCGGAACGTGGTGGCGAAGGACTACGCGCACGAGATCGAGGCGATCTACGCGAAGTGACCCCTGGGGTCGTCTATGGCGCGGTGTCCTCGGCGAGGACCCGCGCCATCGTGCGTTCGGCGAGCGCCGTGATGGTCACGAAGGGGTTCACGCCGAGCGACCCGGGCACGAGCGAGCCGTCCGTGACGTACAGCCTGGAATACCCCTTCACGCGCCCGTAGTCGTCGGTCGCCTTCCCGAGCACGCAGCCGCCCAGCGGGTGGTACGTGAAGTCGTCGGCGAAGACCTTGCTGGGGGAGCCGAACAGGTCGTACCGGTAGATCGTGGAGTTGGCCGCGTTGATCCGGTCGAACAGCTTCCTGGCCATGGCGGCGGAGACCGCGCTGTGGGCGGCGGTCCAGCCGAGGCGCAGCTCTCCCGAGCCGGTGTCGTAGGAGAAGGCCGCCCGCTCCGGGTTCTTGGTGATCGCCAGGTAGAGGCTCACCCAGTGCTCCAGGCCGGTCGGCAGCGGGGCGATCTCGGCGAACACGGGGTTCGCGGTGTTGGCCCAGTCGTCGATGCCCATGACCGGCATGGTCGACTGGTTCGCGCCGACCGTGTCCCACAGGTGGTTGGCCCGGCCGAGCATGACATTGCCGTTGGGGCCCCAGCCGGTGCCGACGCTCGGGGCGAGGTCGGGCAGGGTGCCGGTCTCCCGGGCGCGCAGCAGCAGTTCGGTGGTGCCGAGGCTGCCGCCGCCGAGGAAGAGGTACGTGCAGCCGTACTCCTTGGTCTCGACGACCCGGCCGGTGGCGTCGATGCGGTCGGCGGTCAGGACGTACGTGCCGTCCGGCGCCCTGCTGATCGCGCGCACCTTCTCCAGGGTGTGGACAGTGACCTTGCCGGTGCCGAGGGCGGCGGCGAGGTAGGTCTTGTCGAGGCTGCGCTTGCCGTGGTTGTTGCCGTAGATGACCTCGCCGGCGAGCGCGGACTTCGGGGCGGTGCCGGCCGCCTCGCGCCGCATGTGGCCGAAGTCGTAGACGCTCGGCACGAAGGTGGTCCGCAGGCCGGCGTTCTCGGCGTGCGCGCGGGAGACGCGGGTGAAGCGGTACCAGTCCGTCGACTCGAACCAGGCGGGGTCGACGGTGTTCACGCCGAGGGCGGTGCGGGCGCGCGGGAAGTACGTGCCGTACATCTCGTCGGCGTCGACGGTGGGGAACTGCTCGGCGAAGTACGCGCGGGGCGGGGTGACCGCCATGCTCCCGTTGACCAGGGAGCCGCCGCCGACGCCCCGGCCGACGTACACGGACATCTGCGCGAAGTGGACGCGGTCCAGGACGCCCGGGTAGCGGCTGATGTCCCGGTTGACGACGTCCAGCCAGAGGAAGGTGCCGAGCGGGGCCTCGGTGCGGGTGCGGAACCACATGGAGCGCTGGTCCGGGGTGCGGGTGGAGCAGAAGACGTTGCCGTCGGGGCCGGGGGTGTTCCAGAGGCGGCCCATCTCCAGGACGAGGGTGCGGATGCCGGCCTGGCCGAGGCGGAGGGCGGCTACGGCGCCGCCGTAGCCGGAGCCGACGACTATGGCGGGGGCCGTGTCGACTGCGTCGGGCTGGGTGGCTCGGGCGCTTTCGAGGCCGATGCGGGTGAAGCCGAGGGTGGCTGCGGTTTGCAGGGCTGCCATGCCGAGGATTTGACGTCTTGTCAGATGACGATGTGTCAGGTTTGCTGTCATGAGCGCAGCATCGGCGGTATTCGGGGTTCCGCCTAGTGGGGTGCCGCTTGATCGTTGACGGCGGGTGCGGGTTCGCTGTGGCCGGTCGCGCAGTTCCCCGCGCCCCTGAGGGCACTTACAGCAAGTCCCTCAGTTGCTCCGCCAGCAAGTCCCAGCGCCACTTCTCCTCGATCCATTCCCTGCCCCGCTCGCCCATCCTGCGGCGCAGCTCGGCGTCGCCGAGGAGGGTGGTGATGCGATCGGCCGTCTCCTCGGGGGAGCCGCCGCGTACCACCCAGCCCGTTTCGCCGTCGAGGACCGCGTCGGGGGCGCCGCCGGAGTCGCCGGCGACGACCGGGAGGCCCGTCGCGGAGGCCTCCAGGTAGACGATGCCGAGGCCCTCGACGTCCAGGCCGCCGCGGCGGGTGCGGCAGGGCATCGCGAAGACGTCGCCGGCGCCGTAGTGGGCGGGCAGCTCGGACCAGGGGACGGCGCCGGTGAAGCGTACGGCGGGGGCGACGCCGGTCTCGTGCGCGAGGCGGCGCAGGTCCTTCTCGTAGGGGCCGCCCCCGACGATCAGCAGCACGGTGTCCGGCTCGGCCGCCAGGATCCGGGGCATGGCCCGGATCAGGGTGTCCTGGCCCTTGCGCCGGACGAGGCGGGAGACGCAGACCACGACCGGGCGGTCCGTGAGGCCGAGGCGGGCCCGGATCTCGTCGCCGCCCGAGCCGGGGTGGAAGGTCTTCTCGTCGACCCCGGGCGGCAGCTGCGCCATCCGTGCGGCCGCCTCCGGGGTCAGGGCGGTGGCGATCCGGGAGCGCGTGTACTCGCCGAGGTAGGTGATCGTGTCCGTGGAGTTCCCGATGCGGCGCAGCAGCTGCCGGGCGGCGGGCAGCTGGGCCCAGCCGGCCTCGTGGCCGTGCGTGGTGGCCACCAGCCGCTCGGCGCCCGCGGCCCGCAGCGCCGGGGCCATCAGGCCGAGCGGGGCCGCCGCCCCGAACCACACCGACGTGCAGCCGTGCTCCCGCAGCAGCCCGACGGCCCGCCGGGTGGCGCCCGGGGTGGGCAGCAGCATGGTCGTACGGTCGCGTACGACGGTGAAGGGCTGCTCGGCGTCGAAGGCGCGGGTCGCCTCGACGCCCTCCCGGCCGCGCTTCCACGTGGAGGCGTAGACCACCAGCTGCCGCGGGTCCAGCCGCAGCGCCATGTTGTGCAGGAACGCCTGGATGCCGCCGGGCCGGGGCGGGAAGTCGTTGGTCACGATCAGGGTCTTGCGCACGCCGCCGACCCTACCGAACCGCCCCGCACGGCCATGCGCGGCAGCATGTATGGCACGCTCACAGCCGGTGGGCCCATCATGGCCCCATCAACACGGCACAGCGAACGGGCAGGGATCACGTGAAGACGACGGGCGCGGGGCGGTCCCTGGCATGGCTGCCGGTGATCTGGTGTCTCACGAGGCTGGTGCTGCTGCTGTTCGTGCTGAAGGTGTACGTCTTCCCGGGCCCGGACGTCACGAGCGACGTGCACGTGATCTACCAGGGCTGGTACGACGTCCTGCGCACCGGAACGTTCCCTCTCGAGGACGTCACCTGGCAGTACCCGCCCGCCGCCGCCCTGGCGATCCTCTCCCCCGCGCTGCTGCCCTTCCTGGAGTACGCGACCGCCTTCTTCGTCCTGGTCTGCGTCACCGACCTGGCCGTGCTGGCGCTGCTGACGTTCGCGGGACGCCGCCCGGGCCGGTCGCTGCGCGGCGCCTGGGTATGGGTGATCGGCGTGCCGCTGCTCGGGCCGACGGTGTACGCGCGCTACGACGTGATGGTCACGGCGGTGGCCGTGGCGGCGCTGCTCGCGGGCGCCCGGCACCCGAAGGCGATGGGGGCCCTGGCCGCCTTCGGCGCCCTGCTGAAGGTGTGGCCGGCGATGCTGCTGCTGGCCGCCCGCAGGCGCAGCGCCTGGGTGTCGGCCCTGGTGACCGGCGCCGCCGTGACCGGCGTGTTCGCCCTGGCCATGCCGGGCGCGTTCGCCTTCCTGACCTTCCAGCGCGACCGGGGCACCGAGGTGGAGTCACTGGGCGCGCTGGTCTTCCATGTCGCCCGGCACTTCGGCTGGCGGGGCGAGGTGAAGCTGAACTACGGCTCGATCGAGTTCCTCGGGCCGTATGTGAGCGAGGTGAGCACGGCCGCGCTGTTCCTGACGGGGGCGGCCTTCGGCTGGCTGGTGCTGTGGCGGCTGCTGGCCCGGCGCTTCGAGGAGCACACGGTCGCCGACGCGGCCTTCGTGGCGGTGCTGATGTTCACCACCACCAGCCGGGTGATCAGCCCGCAGTACATGGTGTGGCTGGTCGGGCTGGCGGCGGTGTGCCTGTACTTCCCGGGGAGCCGGATGCGGCTGCCGGTCGTCCTGGTGCTGGTGGCGTGCTTCGTGACGGTGCTGGAGTTCCCGCTGTACTTCGCCAACGTCGTGGCCAGCGACGGCCTCGGGCTCACCCTGCTGTTCCTGCGCAACGGCCTCCTGGTGGCCGCCGCACTCCTCGCGGCCCGCGCCCTGTGGCGTGCGACGGTCCCGCGCACCCTCCCCGCTCCCGTGCCTTCTCAGCCCGCCCGCACCGGCGACGAGACCCCCGTCTCCTCCTGAGCCGCCGCCCGCCGGAACAGCAGCCCCGCCAGCGCGCACTGCACCCCCGCCGCGAGCGCCAGCGCGAGGCACACCCCGGGCAGCCCGAGCCCGGTCAGGGCGTACGCCAGTCCCAGCTGGACGGCCGTCCCGAGGACGGTCACCCGCAGCAGCACCGAGGCTCCCCCGCTGCCCTCGAAGACCCCGCCGAGCGCGATGAGGCAGCCCAGCAGCACCAGATAGGGCCCGACGCAGCGCAGGAACAGCACACCCTCGCGCGCGACCCCGGGCCCGGCGCCGAAGGCGGCCATGATCCAGGGCGCGGTGACGGCCAGGAGCACGGCCGCGGTGAGCCCGAGGGCGCCGGAGAGGAGCACGGCCTGCCGCCCGATCGCCCGCCGCTCGTCCTTCCCCGCTCCGCGCAGGTGCGCGGTGTGGATGGAGGCGGCCTGGCGGATCGCGTAGAAGGCCATGGTCGCCAGGTACAGGACCTTGTAGGCGATCGCGTACGCGGCCACCGCCGTCACCCCGAGCCGCGCCACGATCGCGACCAGGACCAGGGCACCCGCCTGCCGCACGGTGAAGTCGGCGGACATGGGCAGGCCGGTCGACAGCGTCCGGCGCAGGGAGACGGCCAGGGACTCCCCCGGTGCCGCACCGCGGGCGCTCCGCAGCAGTGCGTTGCGCCGGACCGCGACGAGCCCGGCCCCGAGCGCGACGGACCGGCACAGCACCGTGGAGGCGGCGGCTCCTTGGACGCCGCAGAGGTGGATGAGGAACGGGTCGAGGGCCAGGATCATGCCGTTGGACAGCAGGGCGAGGCGCATCGGGGTGCGGGTGTCGCCGGTGCCCTTGAGGATGCCGTCGACGAGCTGCTGGGCGAAGAAGACGGCCATGCCGGGCATGGAGAGCGTGAAGTAGGCGACGGCGAGCGGGAGGGCGGCGCTGTCGGCCCCGCCCAGCACCAGCCGGGCCAGCGGTTCGCGCCCCAGCAGCCCGCAGGCCACCACCGCCGGTGTCACCAGTGCCCACAGCGCCCATCCGCCGCGCACGGCGGCCCGGACGGCGCCGGGATCGCGGGCGCCCCGGG
This sequence comes from Streptomyces lomondensis, assembly GCF_014651035.1. Lineage (GTDB taxonomy): Bacteria > Actinomycetota > Actinomycetes > Streptomycetales > Streptomycetaceae > Streptomyces > Streptomyces lomondensis. The sequence continues at coordinate 1,213,921 of NZ_BMWC01000001.1, read as the reverse complement.
CGTGTGCGACCAGCACGGTCGTGCCGGAGCCGAAGACCAGGGCGATGCCGAGCAGCACGTTCTCCGTGGTGGTCGCCACGGCCACGGCGGCCACGGCCGGGCCGCCCAGCCGGGCGACCCAGACGGTGTTGATGATCCCGGCGGCGACGGAGGCCAGGAGCGAGACGTAGACGGGGCGGGCGAGCAGGAGCAGCTGCTCGCGGTGGGCGTTCACGGTGGTGTCCCCCCGAGTCGTGACGAACCCTCGATCCGAGCTACCTCGGTTAGAGGTAGCTCGATAAGAGGTAGCATGCTCGGTACACGCCCGCAAGGAGGACCATGCTGGAGCTGTCGATCCTGGGCTTTCTGGCCGAGGAGCCCCTGCACGGCTATGAGCTGAAGGAGCGCATCAAGGCGCTGACCGGACACGTCCGGCCGGTCAGCGACGGCGCGCTCTACCCGGCGATCACGCGCCTGGTCGGGGCGGGCCTGCTCGACCAGCACACCGAACCGGGGGCGAGCGCCGCCCCGCGCCGGATCCTCGCCCTCACCGACCAGGGCCGCGCGGAGCTGCTGGAGCGGCTGCGCCGTCCGAAGCAGACCGAGATCACCGACCAGGTCCGCTTCAACACGGTCCTGGCGTTCCTGCGCCACCTGCCCGACCGGCACGAGCAGGCCGCGGTGCTGCGCCGCAGGCTGGACTTCCTGGACACACCGACGAGCTTCTTCTACGACTCCGGCAAGCCGGTCCGGGCCGAGGAGGCGGACGACCTGTTCCGCCAGGGCATGCTGCGGGTCGCCCGGGCGACGGGCGAGGCGGAACGGGCCTGGCTGCGGGAGGCCATCGAGCTGCTGGATCAGCCCAGCTGAGTCCGCAGATACTCCCGCCACTCCGCCGTGAAGGCCTCCGGCGTCGTGCCCAGCACTTCCCGCATCGCCTCCTCCACCGCCCCGGCCCGCTCCCGGTGCTCCCCGACGGCCCGGTAGAACTCGCGCAGCCGCGACTCGCCCCAGCGGTCGGCGATCAGCCGGCACGCCGTCCAGCCGCTCTCGTAGGCCCGGGCCAGGCGGCTCGCGTCGCCGGTGAAGCCGAAGTCCTCGTCGTCCGGGAGCGCGGCCGGGATCCGGCCCGTGCCCACCGCCCGGGACAGCTCGGGCGCGGCCTCGGCAGGGGTGCGGCCGGCGGCGCGGTAGCCGACCCAGTCGGCGTAGCCCTCGGACAGCCACAGCGGCGTGGCGGCGGTGGTGGCGGCGCGGGTGGCGACATGGGTCGTCTCGTGCGTGACGACGACCTGCTCGCCGAGCCCGCCGAGGAGGGCGAACGCGTCCGGGTTGACGATGATCCGGTCCGCCGCCGCCCGGTGCGGCGCGCCCGTCTCGCCGGTGGTGACGGCGGCGATCCCGCGGTAGGAGGAGGCGGGCGAGCCGAGCAGCCCCGCCATCGCCTCCAGTGACTTCGGTACGAGCACGACGACCCGCCGGCTCCAGTCCGTGCCCCACGCGTCCGACACGGCGGGCACCGCGCGGTCGGCCAGGTCCGCGAAGTCGCGCAGCGACCGGCCGGACTGCCCGACGCCGAGGACGAGGCTGTGCGCGCCCCGGACGACCTGCACCGCCCCCTGGTCCCACAGCTGCTGGACGGACTTCCTCGCGGGCCGGTCGGCGTCCACGGACCATCGCCCGGCCGCGTCCCGGCTGAGCCGCAGGGTGCGCCCGGCGGTCACCGGCGCCCGGTCGTGTCCCGCGACGCGGTAGCGCAGTTCGGCGTCGGCGGTGGCCGTGTCGCCGGTGCGGTGCAGTCCGGTCACGCGGTAGGACCAGTCGGCCAGGGGCACCGCGCGCAGCCGGGCGAAATCGCCCCCGGCGCCCGTCCGTTCGTAGGCCCGCTCGTCGCGGTCGAGGACCGCCGCGGCCCGCCGGTCCAGGAGCCGCTGGACGTCGGCCGTGGCCCTGTCGGCGGCGGACGGCCCGCCGCACCCGACCAGGGCGACGAGCAGCAGAACGAGCGCCACCACCCCGGACCCCGACCTTCGACCAGCCACGTTCCCGATCGTACGGGCGCGGGGCCGCGCCGGTCAGACCCTGGTGACCGACGAGACGGGCATCATCCCGACCGGGTCGTAGCGCACGGGCGCGCCGGGGTAAGGCGCGTGGATGACCTGGCCGTTGCCCATGTACATCCCGACATGGCTGGCGTCGGCCCGGTAGACGACCAGGTCACCGGGGCGCGCCTCGGACAGCGGGACCTGCCGGCCGGCGTACCGCTGGGCCTGCGAGGTGCGCGGCAGGGAGATCCCGGCCTGCGCGTACGACCACTGCATCAGGCCCGAACAGTCGAAGCCGGTGGGCCCGTTGGCGCCCCAGACGTAGGGCCTGCCGAGCGCGCTGCGGGCGGCGGCGACGGCGGCGGCCCCGCGGCCCGAGGCGGCGGTGGCGCTTCCGAGGTCGGGCATGCCGGTGCGGCCGGAGCGGGAGGCGCGGGCGTAGGCCTCGCGCTCGGCGTCCGGCAGGGAGTTGAGCAGCCGCCGGGCCGCGGCGAGCTTCCGCTCGACGGTCTTCTTGTGGGCGGCGACGGCCTTGCGGCTCCTCTCCAGTTCGCGCAGCTTGCCGGCGGCTTCCTCACGGTCCTGGGCGAGTTCGCGCATGGCGTCCTGGAGCTCCTTCAGCTCGCCGGCCTGGTGGGCGGTGATGCGGTCCAGCCGGGAGGCCTTGTCGAGGTAGTCGTCCGGGTCGTCGGCGAACAGCAGGGCGAGGGCCGGGTCGATGCCGCCCGAGCGGTACTGGGCGCCGGCGAGCGAACCGAGCGAGTCCCGCATGGTGTTGATGCGCTGCTGCTGCCGGGCGATCCGGTCCCGGGCGGTGCCGACCTCCTCGCGCAGTGCGTCGGCGCGCTCGTCGGCCTCGTTGTAGGCCTCGGTCGCCTTCTCGGCCTGCGTGTAGAGCCGGTCCACCCTGGCCCGGGTGTCGTCGTGCGGTGCGGCGGCGACCGGTACCGCGCCCAGGGCGGCGGCCGCGACGGACAGGAGGCTGACCGCGACACCGGCGCCCCGGTCGAACCCGGACGGTGCAAGGCGTTGATGGGACCCCACGGGAAGCCGCTCTCCTTCCGCTGGCGGACTGGAACGCGGCAGACAGTAGCCCTGCGGCAGGGGGCCGCCAACGACCATCCGTGGGTATGCGGCACGACGCCCCGCCAGTGACGCAGGTCACTGGCGGGGCGTGGGCTCACTCGGAGCTGCCGCGATTCGCCCGAACGGCGGATACGGCGTGCTGATCTTGGAGACGCCGGGGAGCGGAGGTCAGACCCGGACGCCGAACATGAAGGGGCCGCCGATGGTGTCCATCGACTCGTAGCGGACGACCGTGCCGGTGCGCGGGGCGTGGATGATCTGCCCGTTGCCGGCGTAGAGGCCGACGTGGTGCAGGTCGTTGAAGAAGAAGACCAGGTCGCCGACCTTGAGCTGGCTGACCGAGTAGATCTTGGTGCCGATCGTGGTCTGCGCCTCGGAGGTGCGCGGGATCTGCACGCCGGCGGCCGCGTAGGCCCGGGAGGTGAGGCCGGAGCAGTCGTAGGAGCTCATGCCGGTGGCGCCGTAGACGTACGGCTTGCCGAGCTGGCTCTGGGCGAAGGCGAAGGCGGCGGCGGCGCGGCCGGAGCCGGGCGGGACGTCGGCGGTGAGGGCGTCGCGCTCGCTGGCCCGGCTGGCGCGGTTCTGTTCCTCGGCCAGCTTGGCCTTCTCGGCGGCGGAGAGGCTGTTGAGCAGCTTCTGCGCGGAGGCGAGCTTGCCCTGGACTTCCTTCTTCTTCTTGCCGAGTTCGGCGCGGGTGGAGGCGAGGTCCTTGAGCTTCTCGGAGGCCTCGGCGCGCTCCTGGGCGAGTTCGCGCTGCTTCTCCTGGACCTTCTTCAGCGCCTCGACCTGCTGGCTGCTCAACTGGTCGAGCGTGGAGGCCTTGTCGAGGTAGTCGTCCGGGTCCGAGGAGAGGAAGAGCTGCACCGAGGGGTCGATGGAGCCGGTGCGGTACTGCGACGCGGCGGCGAGGCCCAGGCTGTCGCGCAGCTCGTTGAGCTCCTCCTGGCCGCGGGCGACGTTGTCCTGGATGGTGGAGATCTCCTTCTGGAGCTTCTCCTGCTTCTCCTTGGCCCCGTTGTACTTCTCGGTGGCCTGCTCGGCCTCCTCGTAGAGCTTGTCGACCTTGGCCTTGACCTCGTCCTTGCTCGGCTTCTCGCTGGGGGCGGCGTTGGCGGCCTGCGAGCTGAAGGCGACGGCAGCGGCGGCGGCGGTGGTCAGCACGGTCACACGTGCGCGGCTCGGCTGCTTCGGACGACGGTGGGACGCCACGGGTGAAAAGCTCCTTCTGGCCCCTCCGCCGTCTCTCCCGATGAGTGATCACCCGAGCGGAGGTTCGGGGCCTGACCCTAGTGACCTTCCTGTGATCAGTTCAAATCCTCAGCTGAAAATTTGCGTCACGGTAGACCATCTTTTCATCTGGACTCACAGGGGGTGAGACCCACTTGACTTAACGTGGCTCACAGGTCCCACTAATTCGGGCATCACGCCCGGAAGTTGCAGAACGGCCGTACGTCGCCTAGCCCCGCGAAAGGCGCTTGAGGAGCATCGCCGAGGCCACGGGGCGGGCGCCCGCGCGGGCCACTCCGTCGGCGACCTCGCGGTCGGTGGACGCCACGATGACCGGGCGGCCCGGAGGTTCGGCGCGCACCAGCTGGCGGATGAGCTCGTCGGCGGTGACACCCGGCTTCGAGAACAGCACGCGGACCCCGCGCGGGGGCGCGAGCAGCACCGGAGCGGCCAGTTCGGCCCCGTCGAAGACGCAGGTCACCTCGGCGCCGCTCTGCGCGGCCAGTTGGGAGAGCTGCCCGAGCAGCCTGAGGCGCTGCTTCTCCAGCGGCATCTGCGGATAGCCGGTCTTGGTGACGTTGTAGCCGTCGACGACGAGGTGGGCCTGCGGGAGCGCGAGCAGCTGGTCGAGGACCTGCGGGTCGTTCTCGGACAGGGCGCGGGCGGCGATGTCCTTGGGGGTCATCCGGCCCGGCTCGACGGCGTCGACGGTCTCGGCGGGCCGTACCGACACCGGCGGCAGGGCCAGTTCGCGGCGGAGTCCCTGGGTCGCGTCCAGCAGGGTGTCCAGCAGCAGCCGTACCCGCATGTCCTCGACGCTGCGGCCCTCGCGGGCGGCCCGGCGCGCGGCCTCCAGGGCGGCCTCGGTCTCGCCCAGCCGGGACTTGAGCCGCCGGGTCTCGCTCTCGGCCGCGGACACCTGGGCGTGCCCCTCGGCGCGGACGGCCTCGATCTCGCCGTGCGCCTTGCGCAGGGCGGCCTCGCCGCGCTTGACGTCGCTGAGGGCGGCGCGGAGCTTGCGGTGCAGCGACTCGGCTTCCTTCTTGGCCGATTCCAGCTCCGTGCGCAGCCGCTCGGTCTCGGCCTTGGTGTGCTCACGGGCCCGGGCGAGTTCGGCGCGCAGCCGCTCCAGCTCGGCCCGGTTCTCCTCGTCGACGCGCTCGGCGTCGGCCCGCTGGGCCTCCTCGCCGGCGGCGGTCACCAGCTTCACCCAGCCGGGCGGCCGCAGTACATAGGCCGCGGCCGCCACGTCGAGCGGGTCCGCGGCCGGGGGCGGGGAGCCTGAGTCGAGGGCGCCGGTCAGTTCCGGCTGGGTCTCTCTGAGCTTCTCCCCGATGCGCTGCCGGAACAGCGGGTCGGTCTCCAGCGCCGCGGCCATGGCGTTGCCGGCGAACTTGGCCCGGCGGTTCGGGGCGAACCGGGCGTACTGCCTGAGCTGCGCGGGCAGCTCGCCGACCGTCAGCGAGCCGAAGCCGTCGGAGACGATCTGGACGACCCTGCGGCGCACGCCGTCGGGCAGCGGACGGTCGAGCACCTCGGCGGCGCCGTCGCCCGGCCCCCCGCCCGTGGTCTCCGCCATCCGTCACACCCCAATGCCTGTGCGGGGCCAGCTCCCGTCAGGAGCCGGCACCCGGCCTGTCCACGAGTTCCACCTGGTCCACCGCGTTGCACCAGCGGCAGCGCACCGACTCGATGGTCCCACTGAGCACCTCGCGCTCCTCGACCTTCGGCTCTCCGGCCAGGTCCAGGTGAACGTACTCGGTGACCTTCGACGAGCGGGTCACGTCGAAGCGCGTGAGGTTGCCGCAGAGGGTGCAGCGCCACCGCGTCTCGGCGGTCGGCAGGGGAACCGTCATCGTGACCTGTTCTCTTTCCTTCTAGTGTCCGTGACGCCACCGGCATCCCCGGTGCGTGTGGCTCGTAACCCTACGGCCTGGCGGGTCCTCGTCGCCCACGCGTCTACGGCGGCGAGGCGGTCTGTGCGGTTGCGTCCGGTTACGTCATGCTCTGTGTTCATGATCAGCAAGTGGACTGCGTCGATCGTCCGGGCCGGCAGATCGGTCCGGGGGTCGTCGGCGCCGGTGACGTACTCACTGATCGCCCTGTGCTGCCTTCTCTTCCTGGCCGGGCCCGCCTCGGGCCTGAATCCGGCGTACGGCGCGGGCGACGACCTGCTCGCCGCGCAGCGGGCCTACTTCCGGCGCTGGGGCGTGATCCCCGCAGAACTGTTCGAGGGGTCGGCGGGATCCGCCCTGACCCCCGCGACAGCGCTCTTCGTCCACGGCAGCTGGGTGCACCTGCTCGGCAACATGCTCTTCCTCTACGTCTTCGGGGCGATGACCGAGGAACGGATGGGCCGGGTGCAGTTCACCCTGTTCTACGTCGGCTGCGGCTACCTGGCCCTGCTGGGCTACGCCGTCGCCAACGCGGACTCCGGGCAGTCCCTGGTCGGCGCCTCGGGGGCGATCTCGGCCGTCGTCGGCGCGTTCCTGTACCTGTTCCCCCGGGCCAGGGTGACCAGTCTCCTGCCGTTCCTCTTCTTCCTGCCGGTGCGCTTCCCGGCGTGGATCGTCCTGCCGTTCTGGGCGGCCCTGCAGTGGCTGGCCGCGGGGCGGGCCTCGGACGGGCCGGGGGTCGCCTACCTCGCCCACCTGGTCGGATTCGGGCTCGGCTTCGGCTACGCCTCGGTCCGCTACGGCCGCCCGGCCAGCCCTACTAGAGTGAAGGCCGCCCCTGCTCCGGCCCCCGAGGGAGAGAACCAGCCGTGATCACCGCGATCGTCCTCATCAAGACCAGCGTGGACCGGATCCCCGAGATCGCGGAGTCGATCGCGGCGCTGGACAACGTCAGCGAGGTCTTCTCCGTCACCGGCACCTACGACCTGATCGCGATGGTCCGGGTGAAGCAGCACGAGGACCTGGCGGAGGTCATCCCGGGCCGGATCAGCAAGATCCCCGGTGTCGAGGGGACGGATACGCACGTGGCGTTCCGCACCTACTCGCAGCACGACCTGGAGGCGGCGTTCTCGATCGGGCTGGACAACTGAGGACCCGCCCGACCGGATGCCGGACGCCGGACGCCGGATGAAGAGTTCTTCATCCGGTCCTCATCCTTCTCGCCGGGTTCCGGACGAATGATCGGGACCATGGCTTTCACACGTCGTATGGCGGCCCTGTCCGCCGTCGTTCTGATCCCGCTGGGCATCGCGGCGACCAGCTTCGCGCTCTCCGACCGCCCCGAGCCACCGAAGGCCCCCTCCGAGGTGGTACTGGACAGCGGCTCCCCCACGCCCGAGCCCACTCCCACGCCCAAGCCCGAACCGACGCCCGACCCGTCCCCGGACGACGAGGTGGTGCCGCGGCAGCCGGTGACCGACAGTCCCACGAGGGATGACGATGACGACGACAGCGGCCAGGGCCCCGGAGACGACGGGCCCGACGACGGCCCCGGCGACACCAACTGACCCGGCCCGCCGGCGGCTCACCGCCCGGGTCCGCATCCTGCTGTGGTTGCTGCTCGTCATGGCGGTCGCGCTCGTCGAGGTGACCACCACCACCCGCTCCCTGCTGATGCGCGACATGGACAACCGGATCAACCGCCTGCTCACCCAGGAGGCCGAGGAGTTCGCCGGCTTCGAGGAGCGGGGCAAGGACCCGGAGACGGGCCGTTCGTTCGCCAGTGCGGACCGCCTGCTGACCGTCTTCCTCCAGCAGCAGAACCCCGACGCCGACGAGGAACTGATCGGCCTGGTGCGCGGGGCGGACGGCGATCTCGCCCAGATCCGGCAGCAGGGCGGCATCGGCGCCGGGCTGCCCCTCTACCGGGACGCCGACGCCAAACGCCGCATCTTCGACTCGCCCGACTCCACCGGCACCCTGCACCGGCCGCAGGGCGAGATCCGGTGGGCCAAGGTCACCGTGGCCCGCGCGGGTGCCGAGCCGGACGCCGCGTTCGTCGTGGCCATCCACCCGGAGCGGGAGCGGGAGCGGGTGGACACGGTGTTCCGCAGCCTGCTCGTCATCTCCGGCGTCGCCCTGCTGCTCACCACCGGCATCGCCTGGGTGGTCGCCGGACGCATCCTCAGGCCGGTGCGGGTGGTGCGCACCGCGGCGGCGGAGATCACCGAGCAGGACCTCACCCGGAGGATCCCCGTGCACGGAACCGACGACATAGCGGCCCTCGCCGAGACGTTCAACGGCATGCTCGACCGGCTGGACCGGGCGTTCGCCGCGCAGCGCGAGTTCGTCGACGACGCCGGCCACGAGCTGCGCACCCCGATCACCATCGTGCGGGGCCATCTGGAGGTCATGGGCGACGACCCGGCCGAACGCGAGGAGACGGTCCGGCTGGTCACCGACGAACTCGACCGGATGAGCCGCATCGTCGAGGACCTGCTCGTACTCGCCAAGACCGAACGGCCCGACTTCGTGGTGCCCGAGCCGGCCCAGGTCGCCGAACTCACCGCCGACGTCTTCGTCAAGGCCCGCACCCTGGGCGAGCGCGACTGGCGGCTCGCCGAAGTCGCCGACGTGGAGGCCGAACTGGACTTCCAGCGGATCACCCAGGCCATGGTGCAGCTCGCGCAGAACGCCGTGCAGCACACCACGCCCGGCGAGACCATCCGCATCGGCTCCCGGACCGCCGGCCCGCACCTGGAGCTGTACGTCGCCGACTCGGGTCCCGGTGTGCAGCCGCAGGACGCCGAGATCATCTTCGAACGCTTCCGGCGGGGCACCTCCCGGCGCGGAGCACGCGGCTCCGGCGCCGGGCTCGGACTGGCCATCGTCAAGGCCATCGCCGAGGGGCACCACGGGCGGGTACGGCTGTCCGACACCCCCGGCGGCGGCGCCACCTTCACCCTCGTTCTGCCCGCTCCCCAGGTACCGGAAGGCCACCACACGTGAACCGCATCCTCATCGTCGAGGACGAGGAGCGCATCGCCTCCTTCGTCGAGAAAGGCCTGCGCTCGAACGGTTTCACCACGACCGTCGTCACCGACGGCGACGCCGGCTACGAGTACGCCCTGACCGGCGGCTTCGACCTCGTCGTCCTGGACATCAACCTGCCCGGCCGCGACGGCTTCACGATCCTGCGCGAGCTGCGCGAGGCGCGGGTGACCACCCCGGTGATCGTGCTGACCGCGCGGGACTCCGTCCGGGACACGGTGGCCGGCCTGGAGGGCGGCGCCGACGACTGGATGACCAAGCCGTTCCGCTTCGAGGAGCTGCTCGCCCGGGTGCGGCTGCGGCTCCGTACGGCGGCGCGGGCGCCGGAGGTGACGGTGCTCAGGTCGGGCTCGCTGAGCCTGGACCTGCGTACGCGCCGGGCCAGGGCCGACGACCGGACCGTCGATCTGACGGCCCGTGAGTTCGTGCTGCTGGAGCTGTTCCTGCGCCATCCGGGCCAGGTGCTGTCCCGCGAGCAGATCCTGTCCCACGTGTGGGGCTACGACTTCGACCCCGGCTCCAACATCGTGGACGTCTACGTCCGCACTCTGCGCAAGAAGCTCGGCGCGGAGCGGGTGGAGACCGTGCGCGGGATGGGGTACCGGCTCCCCACCGGGTGAAGTTCCTTTCATGTTCGGCTCATCGACGGCTCACCGCCCGGGTGAACCCTCGATGACGTGACATGGAACCCACGAGCTCTCACCGCCCTGTGCGCGGCGCTGTCGCTGTGCACGCTGCTGGCCATCCCCAGGAACTTCCCGGGGCTCGGCGGCGACGCCCGCTTCACCCTCGTCGTGTTCATCCTGGCGACCTGCGCCTGGATCGGGACGTCGATCGACGACACGTACATCGCGCTGGGCGCCGCACTGGCCCTCACGGTGACGGGCGTGATCAGCAACGACACCCTGTTCGGCACCCTCGGTGACTCCACGGTGTGGCTGCTGATCTGCGCGTTCGTCCTGGCGGCGGCGGTGGCCCGGACCGGGCTCGCCGGACGGGCGGCGGTCTTCCTCGTCAGCGGCGCGCGTACCGTGCGGCAACTCGTGCACCTGACGACGGCGGCCCTGGTCGTCACGGCGTTCGCGGTGCCGGCCACCTCCGGCCGGGCCGCGCTCGCACTGCCGGTGTTCCTGGCCCTCGCCAAGGTCCTCGCCGACCGGAAACGACTGGTCGTGATGCTGGCGCTGCTGTTCCCGACGGTGATCCTGCTGTCGGCGGTGGCGACCCTGATCGGCGCCGGAGCGCATCTGATCACCGTGTCGGTGCTGTTCGAGGCGACCGGGCAGCACATCGGCTTCACGGAGTGGCTGCTGGTGGGTCTGCCGCTGGCCGTCGCCTCCTCCCACCTGGCCGCCGAGCTGGTGCTGCTGACGACGACCCGCCGCGAGGACCGGCGCGGCCCCGTCCACATCACCGCCGAGCAGATCCAGGAGCACAGCGAGCAGTCGGTCACCGGCCCCTGGACGCAGGCCGAGAAGCGCTGCGCCCTGCTGCTCGCCACGGTCGTGCTGCTGTGGTGCAGTGAGCCGCTGCACCGCCTGCCGCCCGCGATCGTGGCGCTGATCGGCGCGATCGTGGCCTCCTCGCCGGCCCTCGGCACCGTACGTCTGAAGGACGCGCTGAAGACCGTCCCCTGGTCGCTGCTGCTGTTCATGGCGGCGACGATGGCGATGGGCGTCGCGCTCGCCGACTCGGGGGCGGCGAAGTGGCTGGTCGCCGGGCTGCCGACGAACGAGCCCCCGGTGGTGTTCCTGGCGATCGTGATCGTCATCAGCACGGCGGCCCATCTGGTCCTCCAGTCCCGCTCCGCCCGCTCGTCGGTCCTGGTGCCGCTGGTCGTGGCCGCCTCCGTCGGCGTCGGGGTCAACCCGGTCGCCGCCGCCCTCGCCTCCACCGCCGCCGCGGGCTTCTGCCACACGCTGCCCGCCTCCGCCAAGCCGGTCACGCTCTACTCGCAGATCCCCGGCACCCCCACCTACACCCCGCGCGACCTGCTGCGGCTGTCCGCCTTCCTGGCCCCGCTCACCGCCGCCCTCGTCCTCCTCTTCGCCGTCGCGGTCTGGCCGCTGCTCGGCGTGTCCGTCACCCGTTAAGGAGCCCACCATGCTGACCCGTGTCGTCGTAGCCCCCAGCGGTTTCAAGGAGTCCCTGTCCGCGGAGGCCGCCGCCGACGCCATCGCGGCCGGCGTACGCCGAGTCCTGCCCGACGCCGAGATCGACCTCGTGCCGCTGGTGGACGGCGGTGAGGGCACGGCCATCGCCCTGGCCGCCGCGACCGGGGGCCGGATCGTCACCGTGCCCGCGACCGGCCCGGTCGGGGAGACCATCGCCGCCCACTTCGCCCTGCTGGGCGACGGGGACACGGCCGTGGTGGAGATGGCGGCGGTCGCCGGCCTCTCCCTCGTCCCGCACGACCTGCGCGACCCTGGCGCCACCACCACGTACGGCGTCGGCGAACTGCTCCGCTCCGCGCTCGACTCGGGCGTACGGCGGATCCTCGTCGGCTGCGGCGACTCGGGCACCTCGGACGGGGGCGCGGGGGCGCTCCAGGCGCTGGGCGCCCGGCTCCTGGACGAGAGCGGGCAGGAACTCCCGTACGGCGGGCGGGAGTTGAACCGGCTGCACAGGATCGACCCGACCGGCCTGGACCCGCGTCTCGCCGACGTGGAGCTGCTCGTCGCCTGCAATCCGTACAACGTGCTGTGCGGCGAGCGCGGTGTGGCCCGGGTCTTCGGTCCGCAGAAGGGTGCCACGCCGGAGCAGGTCGAGGAGTTGTCGGACGGCCTGGAGAACTGGGCCTTCGTCCTCACCCGGGACGTCGCCGTCCCGGACACCAACCTCCGGTCCGACCCCGGAACCGGAGCCTCCGGGGGCCTGGGAGCCGGCCTCGCCGCGCTCGGCGCCCGCCTCCTCCCCCGCTTCGACGTGCTGCTGCACCACCTCGACCTGGACGCCCGCCTGGCCCGCGCCGACCTGGTCATCACCGCCGAGGGCGCCCTGGATTACCAGACGCCGCGCGGCAAGGTCCCCGCCGAGGTGGCCCGCCGCGCCAAGCTCCACGGCCGCCCGGTCCTGGCCCTGGCCGGCACGCTCGGCGAGGGCGCCCACGAGGTGCCGGGCGTGGACGCCTGCCACGGCATCCTGCCCGCCCCGATGGCCCTGTCCGAGGCCCTGCTCCGCGCCAGCGAACTGCTCACCGACGCCACGGAGCGCGCCCTGCGGATGATCGTCCTGGGCACCCGCCTGCCGGTGGTGTCCGGTGCGGCCGTCCCGACGGAGGTGCCCGGTACCGGCGTTCAAACGGAAGTACCCATCACCGGAGTTCAGGCGGAGCCCCCCGCCGCGGCCGTTCAGGCGGACGTGTCCGGCACGCAGCGCCCGTCCTCCGTGCGGTAGCTCCACCGCGCCCCGTCCGCCACCAGCTCCTTCACGGCCCGCAGGAACCGCTCGACATGCTCGTCCGGCGTACCCGCGCCGAAGCTGACCCGGATGGCGTTGAGCGACCTCTCCCCGGGCGCGGCCTCGGGCGCCCCGCACTCGCCCTGCGTCTGCGGGTCGCTGCCGAGCAGCGTGCGCACCAGCGGGTGGGCGCAGAACAGCCCGTCCCGTACGCCGATGCCGTACTCGGCGGAGAGGGCGGCGGCGAAGTGGGAGCTGTTCCAGCCGTCGACGACGAAGGAGAGGACACCGACGCGCGGGGCGTCGTCCCCGAAGAGGGAGAGGATCCGGACCTCCGGCACCTCGGCGAGCCCCGCGCGCACCTTCTCGATCAGGTACTGCTCGCGGGCGACCAGGGTGTCGAACCCGGCCTCGGTGAGGGCCTTGCAGGCGGAGGCGATGGCGTAGGCGCCGATGACGTTCGGGGAGCCGGCCTCGTGGCGGGCGGCGCTCTCGTGCCACTCCACGTCGACGCCCCCGTCCTCGCGCCGCGAGACCTTCCGCGAGGCGCCGCCGCCCGCGAGGTACGGCTCGGCCTCGCGCAGCCAGTCGGCCCGCCCGGCCAGGACGCCGGAGCCGAAGGGCGCGTACAGCTTGTGCCCGGAGAAGGCGACCCAGTCGACGTCGAGGTCGGCGACGGACACGGGGTGGTGCGGGGCGAGCTGAGCGGCGTCCAGCACGATCCGGGCGCCGTGGGCGTGCGCGGCCGCAGCGAGTTCCCGTACGGGCCACAGCTCGCCGGTGACGTTCGAGGCGCCGGTGACGCAGACCAGGGCCGGCCCGTAGGGGTCCCGGTCGGCGAGGGCGCGCTCCAGCATCTCGACGGCCTGGCGGGGGCTGCTCGGCGCATCGAGGTAGGTGACACGGGCACCCCGCCAGGGCAGCAGGGCGGCGTGGTGCTCGGTCTCGAACACGAAGACCTGGCAGCCGGCCGGGAGCGCGGCGGCGAGGAGGTTGAGTGAGTCGGTGGTGGACCGGGTGAACACCACCTGGTCGCCCGCACGGCAGTCGAGGAACTCCGCGACGGTCCGGCGGGCGTTCTCGAACAGGTCGGTCGACAGCTGGGACAGGTACCCGGCACCGCGGTGGACGCTGCCGTAGTACGGCGCGTAGGCGGCGACGTCGTCCCAGACCCGCTGGAGCGCCGGGGCGCTGGCGGCGTAGTCGAGCGCGGCGTAGGTGACCTCGCCACCGGTGACGAGCGGCACGGTGACGTCCCGGCCCAGAACGGGCAGCGGGGCACAGACGGACGGGGCGGTGGCAAGGGTGGAGACAGACATGACGGAACTCCCGTGAAGTCAGGTGGAATCCGCCCGCGAGGACGTGGCTCAAGCGGGGGTGAAGGAAAGAAGGGGTGCGGAGGCGGGGCTCTGCGGCCCTATCGCATTCGCTGGTTCACGAGAGACTCCTCGTCACGCGCTTGCCACAGACCTCGCTGCCTGCGGCCTGGTCTTCACCCGGGGCACCCCGCCACGGACGGAGGGTTGCCGGACAGTCGGCCGGGGCCTCATGACTGTCACTCATGACCTGGAAAGGAACCTACGAGAATGATCGAGGTCCCGCAACCCGCGTCCGGATTGCGGGACACCGCCCTACGCGTTGCTCGCCGCCACCCACCGCTCCAGCGTCCGCTTGGCGGCCCCGGAGTCGATCGATTCGGCGGCCTTCGCCATCCCGGCGCGGATCTGCTCGGCGAGCGGCTCGGCACCCGGCTCCAGCGCCACCAGCGCCGCCGCCGAGTTCAGCAGGACCGCGTCCCGGACCGGGCCGGTCTCGCCGTCCAGCAGCCGCCGCGCGACCTCCGCGTTGTAGGAGGCGTCCGCGCCGCGCAGCGCCTCCACGGGGACCAGTTCGATGCCCACGTCGCGCGGGTCGAAGGCCTCCTCGGTCACCTTGCCGTCCCGGACGGTCCACACCCGGGACGTGGCCGTGGTGGTCAGCTCGTCGAGTCCGTCGTCGCCCCGGAAGACCAGGGACGAGTTGCCGCGCTCGGCGAAGACGCCCGCGACGATCGGCGCCATGCGCGGGTCGGCCACGCCGACGGCCTGGGCTCTCACCTTCGCGGGGTTGGTCAGCGGACCGAGGACGTTGAAGATCGTCCGGATGCCCAACTGCCCGCGCGCCGCGCCCGCGTACCGCATCGACGGGTGGAACTTGGCGGCGAAGCAGAAGGTGATCCCCGCCTCCTCGGCCACCCCGGCCACCCGGTGCGTCGGCAGCTCCAGGTTGACGCCGAGCTTCTCCAGGACGTCCGACGCCCCGGACGCCGAGGAGGCCGCGCGGTTGCCGTGCTTGACGACCTTCGCGCCCGTGCCGGCGACGACGATCGCCGACATCGTGGAGATGTTGACGGTCTTCGCGCCGTCGCCGCCCGTGCCGACGATGTCGACCGTCGGGCCGGGCACCTCGATCACGTTGGCGTGCTCGTACATCGCCCGGACGAATCCGGCGATCTCCTCGACGGTCTCGCCCTTGGCGCGCAGCGCCACCACGAACCCGGCGATCTGCGCGTCCGTCGCCTCGCCGCGCATGATCAGGTCCATCGCCCACGCGGTGTCGTCGGCGGTCAGGTCACGGCCTTCCAGCAGGCCGTTCAACAGCAGGGGCCAGGAGCGGCCCGCCGCGGTGTCGCCTCCAGCGGGGGTCACAGCGCTCATAAGCCGCTCCAGGGTCAGGCGTCCCGCACTACGGGACGAGAGTCTCAACGAGGTCCACCCTATCCAGCCCCGGGGCATGGCGAAGGGCCCCGTCCGGTGTTCGGACGGGGCCCCTTGCGTGGCGTGGCGAAGCAGTGATCAGTGGTGGCCGTGGCCGCTCGTGATCTCCCGGTACTCCTCGACGGTGGGCTTCGGGATCTGGGCGCCCTCGCCGTAGTAGGCGTCGCTGAGCTTGGCGCGCAGCTTCTCGGAGCCCTTCACCTTGCGCTCGACACCGTTCTCGTCGACCGTCGGGCCGAGCTCGACCGGCTGGTACTGCTCGTGCGCGGTGAGCGTGTACATCTGCTCCTGGCTGAGCGGCTCGTGCACCTCGATGAACTCACCGTGCGGCAGGCGCTTGATGATGCCCGACTCGCGGCCGTGCAGCACCTTCTCCTTGTCCCGGCGCTGGAGGCCGAGGCAGATCCGCTTGGTGATGATGAACGCGATGACCGGTCCGACGAAGAACCCGATCCGGACGAACCAGGTGACCGCGTTGATCGACAGGTGGAAGTGGGTGGCGACGATGTCGTTGCCACCGCCGATCAGCATGATCATGTAGCCGGTGACCCAGGCGACACCGAAGGCGGTGCGCGTCGGGGCGTTGCGCGGCCGGTCCAGGATGTGGTGCTCGCGCTTGTCCCCGGTGACCCACGACTCGATGAACGGGTAGAGGGCGATGATCGCGAGGAACAGGCCGAAGAGGACCAGCGGGATGAACACGCCCAGGACGAGCGTGTGACCCCAGAAGTCGATCTCCCAGCCGGGCATCGCACGGACCAGACCCTCGGCGAAGCCCATGTACCAGTCGGGCTGGGCGCCGGTCGACACCTGGTCGGGACGGTAGGGGCCCAGGACCCAGATCGGGTTGACGGTCGCGATGCCGGCGAGGGCCGCGATGACACCGAAGACCAGGAAGAAGAAGCCTCCGGCCTTGGCCATGTAGACCGGCAGCAGCGGCATGCCGACGACGTTCTTGTTGGTCCGGCCGGGACCCGCGAACTGGGTGTGCTTGTGGTAGAAGACCAGGATCAGGTGGCCGACCACGAGCCCGAGCATGATGCCCGGCAGCAGCAGGATGTGGATCGAGTAGAACCGGGCGACGAAGTCGGTGCCCGGGAACTCCCCGCCGAACAGGAACATCGAGATGTACGTGCCGACGATCGGCACGGACAGGATCGCGCCCTGGGTGAAGCGGACACCGGTGCCGGAGAGCAGGTCGTCCGGGAGCGAGTAGCCGGTGAAACCGGTGAACATGCCCAGGACGAACAGCAGGAAGCCGAACAGCCAGTTGATCTCGCGCGGCTTGCGGAACGCGCCGGTGAAGAAGACGCGCATCATGTGCACGAACATGCCGGCGAGGAAGATGATCGCCGCCCAGTGGTGGATCTGCCGGATGAGCAGACCGCCGCGGACGTCGAAGCTGATGTCCAGCGTGGAGGCGAACGCCTCCGACATCAGCTGCCCCTGGAGCGGGACGTAACTGCCGTGGTACTCCACCTCGTTCATCGACGGGTGGAAGAACAGCGTCAGGTACACACCCGTGAGGATGATGATGATGAAGCTGTAGAGGCAGATCTCGCCCAGCATGAAGGACCAGTGGTCCGGGAAGATCTTGCGCATGTTGGCCTTGGCCAGGGAGTAGATCCCCAGGCGGCCGTCGGCCCAGTCGGCGACCCGCTCACCCGCGGGTGCCTTGCGGCGTTCTTGTGCAGTGCTCATCCGCGCTCCCAGAAAGCAGGGCCGACGGGCTCTTCGAAGTCGCCGAGCGCCTCGAGGTAGCCCTCGTCGTTCACGCCGATGCGGAGCTGCGGCAGGGCGTGACCAGCGGGGCCGAAGATCACTCGGGCACCGTCGGAGAGGTCGAAGGTGGACTGGTGGCAGGGGCAGAGCACGTGGTGCGTCTGCTGCTCGTACAGGGAGATCGGGCAGCCGACGTGGGTGCAGATCTTCGAGTACGCGACGATGCCCTCGTGCGACCACTCGAGCTCGCGCTTGTCCTTGATGTTCTCCGGCTGGATCCGGACGATCATCAGGGCGGCCTTGGCGATCTCGTTCTGGAACTCGTGGTCGTGCTCCTCCAGGCCCTCGGGCTTGGCGAAGGTCAGCGAACCGACCGCGACGTCGGAGGGACGCAGCGGCTCGTTCGTGTTCATGTTGACGAGCAGCTTGCCCTTGGACCACAGCGTGTGGCGGAGCTTGGTGCCGGGCAGCGGGCCGAGGTCGCGCAGCAGCACGACGCCGGAGAGCGGAACCAGCGTGAGCGCGCCGAGCATGGTGTTGCGGATCAGCTTGCGGCGGCCGAGCGCCGACTCCTTGGCGCCCTGCTTGAAGTCCGCGAAGACCTTCTCGCGGACCTCGGGCTCCGCCTCGATCGGGTGCCGCTCGTCGGCGATCTCCACGTCCGACATCAGGGTGCGGGCCCAGTGGACGGCGCCCGCGCCGATGCAGAACAGCGCGATGCCGAGCGTCATGCCCAGCGCGAAGTTCAGTGCGCTGATGTGGCCGAGCGGGAAGATGTAGACCGACTTGTCGACCGGGATCGCCACGAACGAGGCGATGAAGCCGATGGTCGCCAGCATCGACACCGTGAACATCAGGGCGACCGAGCGCTCGGACCGCTTGGCGGCCCGCTCGTCGACGTCCTGGATCCGGTGCTCGTGGGGCGGCAGGCCCGGGTCGGCGAACGGGTGCTTCTCGTCCGCGACGCTCAGCGCGCCGTGCCCCTGCTCGTCATGTCCTGCGGACTGCTGGGCAGGCAGGTTCTCTTCTGGAATGTCTTGGCTACTCATGACTTCTTGGCCTTTGCGGTCCGGGCGGCGACCCACACGGCGACGGCGATCAGCCCGCCGAGACCGAAGATCCAGCCGAACAGGCCCTCGCTGACCGGTCCGAGACCGCCCAGTTCGAGGCCGCCGGGGCTCTCGGTCTTTTCGCTGTTGACCGCGTCGAGGTACGCGATGATGTCCTTCTTGTTCTTCTCCGTCAGCGTGGTGTCGGGGAAGGACGGCATGTTCTGCGGGCCGGTCTGCATGGCCTCGTAGATGTGCTTCTGGGAGACGCCCTCGAGCGACGGCGCGTACTTGCCGTGCGTCAGCGCGCCGCCCTTGCCGGTGAAGTTGTGACACTGCGCGCAGTTGGTGCGGAACAGCTCACCGCCCTTGGCGATGTCGGCGCCCTCGGGGCTGTACTGCTCCTCCGTCGGGATGGACGGGCCGGCGCCCAGCGAGGCGATGTACGCGGCGAGCTGGTCGATCTCGGCCTGCGAGTAGATGTTCTTCTTCTCCGGGACCTGCGGGCCCTGGGAGGTGGCGGCCGGCATCCGGCCGGTGCCCACCTGGAAGTCGACGGCCGCGGCGCCCACACCCACCAGGCTCGGCCCGTCGGAGGTGCCCTGACCGCCGGTGCCGTGGCAACTGGCGCAGCCGACGGCGTAGAGCTTCTTGCCCTCCTCGATGGCGAGGGACTGGGCGGTTGTGTCGGCCTCGGCCTTGCTCGTGGGTGCGAACACGGCGTACAGCCCCCCGCTGCAGACCAGCGCGAGGAGTAGGACGACGAGTGCCGCCATCGGGTGGCGTCGTCGTGCGGAGAGCTTTTTCACGGATTACCCCGGTGTCAGGATCTTCTGCGTCGATGCTTCTGGGATGCGCGCTGCGTCGAGCGCGTGCGGATGCCGGCCCTGCTACTTGATCATGTAGATCGTGGCGAAGAGGCCGATCCAGACGACATCGACGAAGTGCCAGTAGTAGGACACGACGATCGCGGCGGTCGCCTGCTCGTGGGTGAACCTCCGGGCCGCGTAGGTCCGGCCCAGGACCAGCAGGAAGGCGATGAGTCCGCCCGTCACGTGCAGGCCGTGGAAGCCGGTGGTCAGGTAGAAGACCGAGCCGTACGGGTCGGAGGAGAGGGACAGGCCCGCCTCCTTGACCAGCTCCGTGTACTCGAAGACCTGACCGCCGATGAAGATCGCACCCATGATGAAGGTGACGATGAACCACATCCGCAGCTTCTTCACGTCACCGCGCTCGGCGGCGAAGACGCCCAGCTGGCAGGTGAGGGAGGAGAGCACCAGGATGGTGGTGTTCGTCGCCGAGAACGGGAAGTTGAGATGGCTCGCCATCTCCTTCCAGTGATCGGGACCCGTCACCGATCGCAGGGTGAAGTACATCGCGAAGAGGGCCGCGAAGAACATCAGCTCGGAACTCAACCAGATGATGGTTCCGACGCTGGTGAGGTTCGGCCGGTTGACCGACGGGTGCGCGTGCCCGGTTTCTACTGTCGTTGCTGTCGCCACGACCGACATTATGTCGGTCGCTTATCCCGCCCTCACTCCGGGGGGTGCCGTTCGGAGTGTCTTCGCCGGTCGTACCGGTGTTGACGTGGTCTTCAAGGGAGTAGCATCCGCCCATCGGGCCTGTCCTTACGACGCTGACGTCACGGAGGAACAATGCAGCCGACCGCCACGGTGCTGGTCTACAGCGACGACTCCAACACCCGCGAGCAGGTGCGGCTCGCCACGGGACGGCGGCCGGCGCCGGACGTTCCTGTGGTGGAGTTCGTGGAGTGTGCGACTCCGGGTGCGGTGGTCAAGGAGCTGGACCGGGGTGGGATCGACGTCTGTGTGCTGGACGGGGAGGCCGTGCCCATGGGGGGCATGGGGGTCTGCCGGCAGATCAAGGACGAGATCTTCGACTGTCCTCCGGTGTTGTTGCTGATCGGGCGGCCGCAGGATGCGTGGCTCGCGACCTGGAGTCGTGCGGAGTCTGCCGTGACCTTGCCGGTGGAGCCGGTGGAGTTCGCTGCGGCTCTGGCTTCGCTGTTGCGGGAGAGGGCGGCTTTGAACGCCTAGGAGCTCGGGTTCCGGGTGTTGTTCGGCGGGTGCGGGTGTGTGGGGGTTGTTCGCGCAGTTCCCCGCGCCCCTTGAGGTCAGACGCTCTGCGGGCGCAGGCGGGCTCTGTCCGCTGGTGTGGGGCCCTCGGGGGCGCCGCCTATGAGGGCGCTGCCGGTGCGCCACTTGCTCCAGTCGAGGTTCCAGTCGCCGAAGCCGTTGCCGAAGGGGGCCATCGTGTCGCCGGCGGAGTTTATGACCTTGACGATGTCGCCCTCGCGGACGTTCTCGTAGAACCAGGCGGCGTTCTCGGTGCTCATGCCGGTGCAGCCGTGGCTGACGTTGGCGTAGCCCTGGGAGCCGACGGACCAGGGGGCGGCGTGGACGTACTCGCCGCTGTTGGTGACCCGGACCGAGTGGTGCACGATCAGGTCGTAGAAGTCCGAGGCGCCGATGCTGGCGCTGGTCATCCGGACGGTGCCCTCCTTGGCCAGGACGACCTTGACGCCGTTGCGGGTGTCGTAGCCGGGCATGCCCGTGGTGACCGGGATCTGGCGGACGATCTCGTCGTTCTTGTAGACGGTCATCTGGTGGGCGGCGGCGTCGGTGACGGCGATGACCTTGTCGGCCGTGGTGATGGTCAGCGGCTTGGCCTTGCCGCCCCACATGCGGTCGCCGATCTTGATGCCCTGGAGGTTGCTGCGGACCTGGATGGTGGCGTGCGTGGGCCAGTACTCCTTGGGGCGGTAGTGGAGCTTCTTGTCGTCCACCCAGTGCCAGGCGCCGTCCGTGGCGGGTGTGGAGGAGACCTTGAGGGCGCGTTCGACGACGGCCCGCTGCGCTCTGTCCTTGACGGGCTGGCTCAGCTCGGCCGTGATGGGCTGGCCGACGCCGTAGGTGCCCTTCTTGGGGCCGAAGGTGACGTCCAGGTGCTTCTGGGTGGTGGGCTTGCCGGTGTCGAAGGTGAGGACCTTGCGGCCGGGCGCCCCGTCCTCGTCCTCGGTGCTCACGCGGACCGTGTAGCTGGCGTTGGCGGCCAGCGGTGAGGTGCTGTGCCAGCGGCCTCCGTCGGCGGCGAGTTCGCCGGCCACGTGGCGCCCTGCGGCGTCGTAGGCCGTGACGTCCGTGATGCGCCCGTCGGAGTCCTCGGCGACCACTTCGAGGGGCTTGTCCGGGTCGGCCTTCTTGCGGCCCTTCGAGGGGGCGTTGACGGAGATCTGGTCCGCCGCGTCGTAGGGGCGGGCGGCGAGCGGGTTGCCGTCCGAGCCGCAGGCGGTGACGCCCGCGCAGAGGGCTATCACCAGCAGCGTGCAGCCGACGACGGTGCGGGGGCGGGAGATCGCTGTGTGGCTCATGGCCTCACGCTAGGAAGCCACGTCAACTGCGGCACGCCGGGTGACTCGTACGAGTGACATGGATTGCGGCAAAAGCAGGGGCCCGGACCCTCCTCTCGGAGTGTCCGGGCCCCTGATGCGCGCGGCGCGTGTTACTGGGTGCGGTTCTCACCGCGGTAGTACTCGAAGACCCAGCCCCAGATGCCGATCAGGATGATCGGCAGCGAGAAGTACATCAGCCACCAGCCGATCGCGACGGACAGGAAGGCGAGGGCGCCGCCGATGGCCAGGGAGAGCGGCTGCCAGCTGTGCGGGCTGAAGAACCCGACCTCGCCGGCGTCGTCCGCGACGTCCGCCTCCTTGTCGTCCTGCGCGCCCACGTCGACCCGCTTGGCCGTGAAGCCGAGGTAGAAGCCGATCATGATGCACAGGCCGAAGGTCAGGAAGAGGGCCGTGGTGCCGGCCGGCTCCTTCGACCACACGCCATAGACGATCGCCATGACGAGCACGAAGACGCTCAGCCACATGAACATCTTGCCCTGGATCTTCACTTGCCGGCCTCCTTGCCGCCAGCGAGGGCCTTGTCGCCGTGGCCCACGTTCTCGAGCTGGTCGAGAGCGGCGATCTCCGGGTGGTGCAGGTCGAACGCCGGGGATTCGCTGCGGATCCGCGGCATGGTGATGAAGTTGTGCCGCGGCGGCGGGCAGGAGGTGGCCCACTCCAGGGAGCGGCCGTAGCCCCACGGGTCGTCGACGCCGACCGGCTTGCCGTACTTGGCCGTCTTCCACACGTTGTAGAAGAACGGCAGGATCGACATGCCGAGCAGGAACGAGCTGATCGTGGAGATCGTGTTCAGCGCGGTGAAGCCGTCGGCCGCCAGGTAGTCGGCGTAACGACGCGGCATGCCCTCGGCGCCCAGCCAGTGCTGGACCAGGAACGTGCCGTGGAAGCCGATGAACAGCGTCCAGAACGTGATCTTGCCGAGGCGCTCGTCCAGCATCTTGCCGGTCCACTTCGGCCACCAGAAGTGGAAGCCGGAGAACATCGCGAAGACGACCGTGCCGAAGACGACGTAGTGGAAGTGGGCCACCACGAAGTACGAGTCGGAGACGTGGAAGTCCATCGGCGGCGAGGCGAGGATGACACCGGTCAGACCACCGAAGGTGAAGGTGATCAGGAAGCCGGTCGCCCAGAGCATCGGCGTCTCGAAGGACAGCGAGCCCTTCCACATCGTGCCGATCCAGTTGAAGAACTTCACACCGGTCGGGACGGCGATGAGGAACGTCATGAAGGAGAAGAACGGCAGCAGCACACCGCCGGTGACGTACATGTGGTGCGCCCACACCGTCACGGACAGACCCGCGATCGCGATGGTCGCGCCGATCAGACCCGTGTAACCGAACATCGGCTTGCGGGAGAAGACCGGAATGACCTCACTGATGATGCCGAAGAACGGCAACGCGATGATGTACACCTCTGGATGGCCGAAGAACCAGAAGAGGTGTTGCCACAGCAACGCTCCGCCGTTGGCGGAGTCGAAGACGTGGGCGCCGAACTTGCGGTCCGCCTCCAGGGCGAACAGGGCCGCGGCCAGGACCGGGAAGGCGAGCAGGACCAGGACACCGGTCAGCAGCACGTTCCAGGTGAAGATCGGCATGCGGAACATCGTCATGCCCGGAGCGCGCATGCAGATGATCGTGGTGATGAAGTTGACCGAGCCGAGGATGGTGCCGAAGCCGGAGAAGGCCAGACCCATGATCCACATGTCGGCGCCGATGCCCGGGGAGCGGACCGCGTCCGAGAGCGGGCTGTAGGCGAACCAGCCGAAGTCGGCCGCGCCCTGCGGGGTCAGGAAGCCACCGACCGCGATGAGCGAGCCGAACAGGTACAGCCAGTAGGCGAACATGTTCAGCCGGGGGAAGGCCACGTCCGGCGCGCCGATCTGGAGCGGCATGATCCAGTTCGCGAAGCCGGCGAACAGCGGCGTCGCGAACATCAGCAGCATGATCGTGCCGTGCATCGTGAACGCCTGGTTGAACTGCTCGTTCGACATGATCTGCAGACCAGGCCGGGCGAGCTCGGCGCGCATGAACAGCGCCATCACGCCGCCGATGACGAAGAACGCGAACGACGTCACCAGATACAGGGTGCCGATCGTCTTGTGGTCCGTCGTCGTCAGCCACTTGACCACGACACTGCCGCGGTTCTGGCGCCTGACCGGCAGCTCGTCCTGGTAGTGGGACCCTGCTGCCGCGGCACCCTGGGGTTCGTTGAGGATGCTCACAGGTTGTTCGTCTCCCGGTTCTTCTCGTGGCTCGTCTGCGCGATGCCGGCGGGAACGTAACCGGTCTGCTGCTTGTCCACGAGGTCCTTGAGGTGCTGCTCGTAGCGCTCGGGGGAGACCACCTTCACGTTGAACAGCATCCGAGAGTGGTCGACGCCGCAGAGCTCGGCGCACTTGCCCAGGAAGGTGCCCTCCTTGTTGGGGGTCACCTCGAAGGCGTTGGTGTGGCCCGGGATGACGTCCTGCTTCATCAGGAACGGCACCACCCAGAACGAGTGGATGACGTCACGCGAGGTCAGCACGAAGCGGACCGTCTTGCCCTTGGGCAGCCACAGCGTCGGGCCCGGGTTGTTGGTCTGCGGGTTCCGGGTGCCGGGGGTACCGCAGTCGTAGACGCCGCCGGCGTTGGCCGGGAAGTCGTCCTTGAACCGGTCCGGGATCGCGTCGAGGTCCGGGGACTTCTTGGCGTCACCCGTGGAACCGGCGACCGGCTCGATGTAGTTGAAGCACCAGCTCCACTGGAAGCCGACCACGTTGACCGTGACGTCGGGCTTCTTCTTGAGGCTGAGCAGCTCGGACTCGTCACGGGCGGTGAAGTAGAACAGCACCGAGACGATGATGAGCGGGACCACGGTGTACAGCGCCTCGATGGGCATGTTGTACCGGGTCTGCGGAGGAACCTCGACCTTGGTGCGGCTGCGCCGGTGGAAGAAAGCACTCCACAGGATCAGACCCCACACCAGCACGCCGACGGCGAGCGCAGCCGCCCAGGACCCCTGCCACAGGGAGAGGATCCGCGGAGCCTCTTCCGTGGTCGGGGTGGGCATACCAAGGCGGGGGAAGTCTTCCCAGTTGTACGAGCAACCGGTGGCTGTCGCCAAGACCAGGCCCGCGGTCAGTGCCTGCAGCAGCTTCCGCCGCATCGGGCGCCGCGGCGAGCGGTCGGAGCCGTTGGGACTCACGTAGCGCCTTCCCGAGAGTCTCGCCCGCGCGGATCGGCTGCGGCCTGGCCTTCTCGCTGGTCGGTCGCCGCCCTGCGTCGGGCAGGGGTTTGGATGTTTATGCGGACCAAACCCTAGCCGACGCCCTCCGGGGGTTCTCGGGGAGGGGTGCCTACTCACCCGGGGGGTTCGCTGAATTGGCGGCTGCGAGTGGTTTGTGGTTGTTCGCGCAGTTCCCCGCGCCCCTGAGGTCCGCTGCGCTCCTGAACGTTCTAGCGTTGCTGTGTGGCCTACTTCGATGCTGCTTCCGCTGCTCCGCTTCATCCTGTTGCCCGGCAGGCCCTGCTGGCCTCGCTCGACGAAGGGTGGGCGGATCCCGCGCGCCTGTACAGGGAGGGACGGCGTGCCCGGGTGCTGCTGGACGCGGCGCGGGAGGCCGCTGCCGAGGCGGTGGGCTGCCGGCCGGACGAGCTGACCTTCACCTCGTCCGGAACCCGTGCCGTGCATACGGGGATTGCGGGGGCCCTGGCCGGGCGGAGGCGGGTCGGGCGCCACCTGATCGTGTCAGCGGTCGAACACTCCTCCGTACTGCATGCGGCGGAGCTCTTCGAGGCCGCCGGGGGGACCGTCACACAGGTCCCGGTGGACCGCGCCGGGCGGGTGCAGCCGTCGGCTTACGGCGATGCCCTGCGGGCCGACACCGCGCTGGCCTGCCTCCAGTCGGCCAATCACGAGGTGGGGACCGAGCAGCCGGTGGCCGAGGCGGCCGAGGCGTGCCGGGCGGCCGGGGTGCCGTTGCTGGTGGACGCGGCGCAGTCGCTGGGGTGGGGGCCGGTGGAAGGGGACTGGTCGCTGCTGACGGCCAGTGCGCACAAGTGGGGCGGGCCGTCCGGGGTCGGGCTGCTCGTCGTCCGCAAGGGCGTGCGGTTCGCGCCGCAAGGGCCGGTGGACGAGCGGGAGTCGGGTCGGGCGGCCGGTTTCGAGAACATCCCGGCCATCGTGGCGGCGGCCGCGTCGCTGCGGGCCGTACGGGCGGAGGCGGCCGCGGAGGCCGTGCGGCTGCGGGAGCTGACGGAGCGGATCCGGGCCCGGGTGCCGGGGCTGGTGCCCGATGCCGAGGTGGTCGGTGATCCGGCGCGCCGGCTGCCCGGTGTCGTCACCTTCTCCTGTCTCTATGTCGACGGGGAGGCGCTGCTGCACGAGCTGGACCGGGAGGGTTTCTCCGTCTCGTCCGGTTCGTCCTGCACGAGCAGCACGCTGACGCCGAGCCATGTGCTGCGGGCGATGGGTGTGCTGAGTGAGGGGAACGTGCGGGTTTCGCTGCCGGCGGGGGTGGCCGAGGAGGAGGTGGAGAGGTTCCTGGAGGTGCTGCCCCGGGTGGTGGCGGGGGTGCGGGAGAAGCTGGGGGCGCCGGCTTCCGAGGCGGTGGTGCGGGAGGCCGACGCCCTCGTCGTGGACTCGCTGGGCAAGCGGTGCCCCATTCCGGTCATCGAGCTCGCCAAGGTCATCGGCGATGTGCCGGTGGGCGGACTGGTCCGGGTCCTGTCCGACGACGAGGCGGCCCGCCTGGACATCCCGGCGTGGTGCGAGATGCGGAACCAGGAGTACGTGGGCGAGGAGCCGGCGGACCAAGGAACCGCATACTTGATCCGCCGAGCGACCTGAGTAACCCAGGGGCGCGGGGAACTGCGCGACCAGCCCCCACGCACCCGCAGCCGAAGTCAGGCCAAATGCGCCTGAACCTCCGCAGCCGCCTCGTCCCCGTACGCCTTGGTGAACCGCTCCATGAAATGCCCGCGCCGCAACTGGTACTCCTGCGTCCCCACCGTCTCGATGACGAGGGTCGCCAGCATGCACCCGACCTGCGCGGCCCGCTCCAGGGAGACGCCCCACGCCAGCCCCGAGAGGAACCCTGCGCGGAAGGCGTCGCCGACGCCGGTCGGGTCGGCCTTGCGCTCCTCGTCCGGCGTGCCGACCTCGATCGGGTCCTCGCCGACCCGCTCGATGCGCACGCCCTGCGCGCCGAGGGTGGTCACCCGGTGGCCCACCCGGGACAGGATCTCCGCGTCGCTCCAGCCGGTCTTGGACTCGATGAGGCCCTTCTCGTACTCGTTGGAGAAGAGGTACGTCGCCCCGTCCAGCAGGATGCGGATCTCCTCGCCGTCCATGCGGGCGATCTGCTGGGAGAAGTCGGCGGCGAACGGGATGTTCCGGGAGCGGCACTCCTCGGTGTGGCGGAGCATGGCCTCCGGGTCGTCCGCGCCGATGGAGACCAGGTCGAGCCCGCCGACCCGGTCGGCGACGGTCTTCAGCTCGATGAGGCGGGCCTCGCTCATGGCGCCCGTGTAGAACGAGCCGATCTGGTTGTGGTCGGCGTCGGTCGTGCACACGAAGCGGGCGGTGTGCAGCGTGTCGGAGATGCGGACGGATTCGGTGTCGACGCCGTGCCGCTCCAGCCAGGCCCGGTACTCGTCGAAGTCCGCGCCCGCGGCGCCGACCAGGATCGGCCGGGTGCCGAGCTGTCCCATGCCGAACGCGATGTTCGCGGCGACGCCGCCGCGGCGGACGTCGAGCTTGTCGACCAGGAATGACAGCGAGACCGTGTGCAGCTGGTCCGCTACGAGCTGGTCGGCGAAGCGGCCGGGGAAGGTCATGAGGTGGTCGGTGGCGATGGAGCCGGTGACTGCGATGCGCACGGCGTGGATTCTCCTGAGGGAGGCGGACCTTGACGCTTCACGCTATCGGGTGGGCGGGGCCGCTCTGAAGGCAAGCAACCTACCCGATAGTAGATCTTTCTCGGTGAGTCCCGGCGTGCATACGGTGCCGGTATGACGAACCTCAAGGTCCAGGCCCCCGTTCCCGTCGACATCGAAGGCGACCTGGCGTCGCTGCCCGGTGACGGGGCCCGGATGGCTCCGCACTGGGCGGTTCCCGACCGGGGCGCCGCCCGGCCGGTCTCCCCGGCCCTGATCCACGGCGTGACCGTACCCCCGGCGTCGGCCCGGCTGCTCGACGCCATGTCGGACTACGGGGACTGAGCGGCGCGCGCACGGGAACCGTGTGCTCCCCCGCTGCGTCCCATCGCTGTCCCCCGTAAAGGGGAGGCGGGATACGACCCATCAGCGGCCCGGTACCGACCGGGCCGGGTCCCATGGGACAGCTGTGCAGCCGAAGGAGCGATGCGGTGAACACCGAGCGACCCGACCACGACGACGACGCCAGGGAGCCGGGCAGCGCCGGCACCGCCGACGCCCCGGAGGCCGAGGCGCGGGGCTCGGCCGACGCCGGGGCTTCGGCGAAGGCCGAGGCGTCGGCGGGGGCCGCGGAGTCTGCGGGGGCTGCCGAGTCCGGCAAGGCCCGGGATTCGGAGGGTGCCGCCGCTGAGTCGGACGAGTCTGCCGAGGCCGGCGATTCCGGAGAGGCCAGCGGTTCCGGAGAGGCCGGCGATTCCGGAGAGGCTGGCGAGCCAGCAGAGGCTCAGGAGCCACCGGCCGCTGACTCCCGTGAGGCCGCAGAGGCTTCTGAGACGCCGGATGGTGACACGCGGTCTTCGGAGGCGGAGCCGACCGAGGACGACACAGCCCGAGAAGCCGGCGCCGAGCAGGCGGACCGGGCATCGGACCGCGAGTCCGCCGCGGCAAGCACCGGCGCCGAGGAAGCCCCCACCGGCCCGGCCCCGGAAACACCCCCCGCACCGGACAGCGACCTCCCCCGCGACGACGAGGACCTGGTCCGTCACGGCGGCGGGCGTTCGCGGACTCCCGCGATCATCGCCTCCGTCGCCGCCGCCGTGCTGCTGATCGGCGGTGGCGGGGCCTGGCTCGCCACCAACGCGTCCGGCGGGGCGGGCGGCGGTACGACGTCCGGTGCGCCCGGCGGGGACGACACTCCCCCGCCGCTCGCGCTCGACGGCTACTCCGAGGGCGGCCACGGCATCGCGCCCGGCGAGCCCAACCCCTACGGCGCCACCTACCGGGTCGACGGCACACTGCCGGGCGGCCCCGGCGAAGCCCCGGTGTACCGGGCGCAGGGCGAGGTCAGCAAGGAGGACGTGGCCCGGCTGGCGAAGGCCCTCGGGGTCGAGGGAACGCCGGTGGCGCAGGGCGAGGCCTGGAAGGTCGGGGCCGGCCAGGACGGTTCGGGGCCGAGTCTCCAGGTGAACAGGCAGGCCCCGGGGACCTGGACGTTCAGCCGGTACGCGCCGGGCACGGACGACTGCAAGGGCACGGACGCCTGCACCGCTCCGCAGACCGGCGGCACCCCGGTGAGCGAGGCGGCGGCGAAGCAGGCCGCGGCCCCCGTGCTGAAGGCGGTGGGTCAGGACGACGCGAAACTGGACACGAGCCAGGTCATGGGCGCCCAGCGGGTGGTGAACGCCGCTCCCGAGATCGGCGGACTGCCCACGCACGGCTGGACGACCGGGGTCACGGTCGGCTCCGACGGCGAGGTCGTCGGCGGCAGCGGCCAGCTCGCGGTCCCGGTGAAGGGGGACACGTACCCCGTGGTCAGCGCCAGCAAGGCGCTGGAGCTGATGAACGAGCGGCCGAAGACCGACCACCGCATGGGCATAGGCGGCTGCGCCAGCGCCGTGCCGGAGAAGGACCGGCTGGAGCAGCCCTGCGAGACGTCGCCGAGCGGCGCTCCGGAGCAGGATGCGGTGACGGTCGAGAACGCGGTGTTCGGGCTGGCCGCGCACTTCGTGGACGGGCGTCAGGCGCTCGTGCCGTCGTGGCTGTTCGAGGTGACGGCGCCGGGCGCGAAGGACCCGTTCACGGTGACGTACCCGGCGGTCGACCCGAAGTTCCTGGCCTCGCCCAAGCCGAGCGGGCCGAGCGACGAGCCGACGTCGGCGCCCGAGCCGCGCGACGTCAAGGTCGACGGCTACCGGGCCGAGGGCGCGGAGCTGACCGTGACCTTCACGGGCGGGGTGTGCGCCGACTACGACGTGAAGGCGAGCGAGCAGGGCGAGGAGGTGCGGGTCACGGTGACGTCGACCCCGTGGCCGGACAAGGTCTGCATCATGATCGCCAAGCAGTTCCAGGAGACCGTGCAGCTGGACGAGCCGCTCGGTGACCGGAAGGTCGTCGGCGAGGACGGCAAGGCGGTTCCGCTGGCCAAGGAGGGGGCGCGGCTGCCGGCTCCCCCGACGCGGTAGCGCCCTCAGGGACGGCGAAGGCGGCGGCCCCGTCGGAGGGGGTCGCCGCCTTCGTCATGCCCGCTGCCGCCGGGGGCGGCCCGGCAGGCTCAGCTGAAGGAGTCGCCGCAGGCGCAGGAGCCGGTCGCGTTCGGGTTGTCGATCGTGAAGCCCTGCTTCTCGATGGTGTCCACGAAGTCGATCGTGGCACCGCCCAGGTACGGGGCGCTCATGCGGTCGGTGACGACCTTCACACCGCCGAAGTCCTTCTCCACGTCGCCGTCGAGGGAACGCTCGTCGAAGAAGAGCTGGTAGCGCAGGCCGGAGCAGCCACCGGGCTGGACGGCGACGCGCAGCGCGAGGTCGTCGCGGCCTTCCTGGTCGAGCAGCGCCTTGACCTTGGACGCCGCGGCGTCGGTCAGGATGATGCCGTCGGTGACGGTGCTGGTCTCGTCCGATACGGACATCTACATCTCTCCCGGGTTGTACGGAGACTGCTTGCCGACGGTTGCAACCGGCGGGGCCGCGGATTCATTCCGGGCCGGGCGCTCGATCTCGGCTCCTCTTCATGCTCGCACACGCGCCGGGAACCGGAAAACGGCACATTCCCGGTCTTCGCGGGAATGAACGGCGGCGCGCCGGGATTCACGTCACACAGACGCTATGGCCATCGTCAAAGTGACGTGAAGCAGTTATGATAGGTAAGCGTCAATTCGACGAAAAGTCGCCGGAAACAGAAAGGGTGCGTGTCGTGACCACCGCCCAGACCCAGGAGCTCGACGTACAGCCGACGCCCCTCGCCCTGCTGCTCCTCGGCCGTGAGGCCGACCCGAAGAGCGAGCGGGGCGTGGAGTGTCCCGGCGACCTGCCCTCACCGTCCGACCCGGACCTGGTGGAGCGCGCCCGCCGGGCGAAGGAGAAGCTCGGGAACAAGGTCTTCGTGCTCGGCCACCACTACCAGCGCGACGAGGTCATCCAGTTCGCCGACGTGACCGGTGACTCGTTCAAGCTGGCCCGGGACGCGGCGGCGCGTCCGGAGGCCGAGTACATCGTCTTCTGCGGTGTGCACTTCATGGCGGAGTCCGCGGACATCCTGACGTCCGACGACCAGAAGGTCGTCCTGCCCGACCTCGCCGCCGGCTGCTCGATGGCCGACATGGCGACGGCCGAGCAGGTCGCCGAGTGCTGGGACGTGCTGACCGAGGCCGGGATAGCCGAGCAGGTCGTGCCCGTCTCGTACATGAACTCGTCCGCCGACATCAAGGCGTTCACGGGCAAGCACGGCGGCACGATCTGCACCTCGTCCAATGCGAAACGGGCCCTGGACTGGGCCTTCGAGCAGGGCGAGAAGGTGCTCTTCCTGCCCGACCAGCACCTCGGCCGCAACACCGCCGTCCGGGACATGGGCATGTCCCTGGAGGACTGCGTCGTCTACAACCCGCACAAGCCGAACGGCGGCCTGACCGCCGACGAGCTGCGCGCGGCGAAGATGATCCTGTGGCGCGGCCACTGCTCGGTGCACGGCCGCTTCAGCCTGGACTCCGTGAACGACGTGCGCGAGCGCATCCCGGGCGTGAACGTCCTGGTCCACCCCGAGTGCAAGCACGAGGTCGTGGCCGCGGCGGACTACGTCGGCTCGACGGAGTACATCATCAAGGCCCTGGAGGCCGCGCCGGCCGGCTCCAAGTGGGCCATCGGCACGGAGCTGAACCTGGTCCGCCGCCTGGCGAACCGTTTCGCGCCGGAGGGCAAGGAGATCGTCTTCCTCGACAAGACGGTCTGCTTCTGCTCGACCATGAACCGCATCGACCTCCCCCACCTGGTCTGGGCCCTGGAGTCGCTGGCCGAGGGCAACCTCGTCAACCGCATCGAGGTGGACAAGGAGACGGAGGCGTTCGCGAAGCTGGCGCTGGAGCGGATGCTGGCGCTGCCGTAGCCGGTCTCGTACAGGGCGAAGGCCCACCCGGTGTCCCGGGTGGGCCTCCGTCGTCCTACGGGAGTCAGACCTGAGCCGGCTCCGGCTCCTGCGCGGCCTTCTCCTGGGCCGGAAGGCCCTTCTTCGCCGCCCGCTTCTTCGCCCGGCGCTCCTTACGGAGTTCGACCATCGCGTACAGCGTCGGTACCAGCAGCAGCGTCAGCAGGGTCGACGTCACCAGGCCGCCGATCACCACCACGGCCAGTGGCTGGGCGATGAAGCCGCCCTCGCCGGTGATGCCGAGGGCCATCGGCAGCAGGGCGAAGATCGTCGCCAGGGCGGTCATGAGGATCGGGCGCAGCCGGTGCCGGCCGCCCTCGACCACGGCCTCGACGACGCCGTAGCCCTGCTTGCGGTACTGGTTGATCAGGTCGATCAGCACGATCGCGTTGGTCACCACGATGCCGATCAGCATCAGCATGCCGATCATCGCGGGGACGCCCATCGGGGTGCCGGTGGCGACCAGGAGGCCGATCGCGCCGGTGGCCGCGAACGGGATGGAGACGAGCAGGATCAGCGGCTGGACCAGGGACCGGAAGGTGCCGACCAGCAGCATGAAGACGATCGCGATCGCCGCGAGCATCGCCAGGCCCAGGTTGGCGAACGCCTCGTCCTGGTCCTCGGAGACACCGCCGATCGACGCCGTGGCGCCGTCCGGGAGCTTCAGCCCGTTGATCTCGGACTGGAGCTGGGTGCTGACCGCGCCGGTGTTGTCGCCGGTCGGCTTCGCGGTGATGGTGGCCGCGCGCTGGCCGTCGATGCGGGTCATGGAGACCGGGCCGTCGACCAGCTCGACCGTCGCGATGTCGCCGAGCTTCACCGCGCCCACGCGCAGGTCCTGGAGCTGCTTCAGCGTCTTGGCGGGCTTCGCCGAGCGGATGACGACGTCGCGCTCGGTGTCGTCCAGGACCGCCTTGGCCGCCGGGGTACCGCGGACGGCCTGGGCGACGACGGCGCCGAGGGTCTGGTCGTCGAAGCCGGCCGCGGCCGCCTTGTCGTTGGCCTTGACCGAGATGCGCGGCACGCTCTGCGACAGGTCGCTGGTGACGTCCGTGACGTCGTCGAGCGAGGCGACCGTCTTGCGGACCTCCTCGGCCGCCGTCCGCAGTACCTCGGCGTCGGCGGCCTTCACGACCACGCTGAGGTCCTGGGCGCCGAACCCGTCACCGGCGGCGATCGTGGTCGTGCCGATGCCCTTCAGCCCGGCCAGGCCCTTCTCGATGCTGTCCTGGACGTCCTCGGCCGACGCCGAGTCGTCCAGCATCACCTGGTACGAGGCCTGGTTGGTGTCCGTGCCGCCGCCGAAGGCGGCCATGAAGCCGGACGAGCCGACCGTGA
Organism: Streptomyces lomondensis; assembly: GCF_014651035.1. Classification (GTDB taxonomy): domain Bacteria; phylum Actinomycetota; class Actinomycetes; order Streptomycetales; family Streptomycetaceae; genus Streptomyces; species Streptomyces lomondensis. Next base: position 1,180,670 of record NZ_BMWC01000001.1, on the reverse strand, counting down.
CCTGGTAGTCCTTCACGCCCTTGGTCTCGGAGAGCAGCCGCTCGACCTTCTTCGCCTGGGCGTCGGTCGCCGCGAGGCTGGTGCCGGGCTTCAGCTCCTGCTTGACGGTGAGGACCTCGACCTCGCCCTGGTCGAAGAAGTTCGTCTTCAGCAGCGGCGCCATGCCGAACGTGCCGACGAGGACGACGATCGCGAGAGCCACGCTGGTGAGGCGGCGGCGGGTCGCGAAGCGCAGGACCGGGACGTAGAGGCGCTGGAGGCGGCTCCTGGCCTCCTTCTCCTCGGCGAGGCGGCGTGCCTCGTCCGCGTCCTCGGGGGTGCCCTTCGGGGGCCGCAGGAACCAGTACGACAGGACCGGTACGACCGTCAGGGAGACGAGCAGGGACGCCAGCAGCGCGGCCGTCACGGTGAGGCTGAACGAGCCGAACAGCTCGCCCACCATGCCGCCGACCAGGCCGATCGGCAGGAACACCGCGACCGTGGTGAGCGTCGAGGACGTCACCGCGCCGGCGACCTCGCGCACCGCGTTGAGGATGGCCGAGTGGCGCTCCTCGCCGTAGCCGAGGTGCCGCTTGATGTTCTCCAGGACCACGATCGAGTCGTCGACGACCCGGCCGATGGCGATGGTCAGGGCGCCCAGCGTGAGGACGTTCAGCGACAGGTCGCGCGTCCACAGCACGATCAGGGCGAGGACCACGGACAGCGGGATGGACACCGCCGTCACGAGGGTGGAGCGGATCGAGGCGAGGAAGACCAGGATCACCAGGACGGCGAAGAGCAGACCGAGCGCGCCCTCGGTGGTCAGGCCCTTGATGGACTTGGACACGGCCGGGCCCTGGTCGCTGACGACCGTGAGGGTCGCGCCGGAGCCGAGGTCCTCGCGCAGGTCGGGCAGCTTGTCCCGGACGGCGTCGGAGATGGCGACCGCGCTGCCGTCGCGGTCCATGGTGACGGCGACGGCGAGGCTGGGCCTGCCGTCGGTGCGGGTGATGGAGTCGGCCGGGGCCTCCTGCTGCTTCACCGTGGCGACGTCGCCGAGGCGCACCGGCTTGCCCTTGCCGGGCTCGCCCGTGACCATCAGGTCCTGGATCTGCTTCAGCGAGGTGAAGCCGCCGCCGACCTGGACGGTGCGGTTGGCGCCGCCCTCGTCGAAGGAGCCGGCCGGGACGGTCGCGCCGCCCGCCTCGAGCGCCTGGGAGAGGGACAGCGAGGTCAGACCGGCCTTGGCCAGCTTCGCGTCGTCGGGCGTGACGGTGACCTGGAGGTCCCGTACGCCGTCGACGGTGACCTGGCCGACACCGTCGATGCTCTTCAGGTCCGGCACGACGGTCTTGTCGAGCTGGTCGGCCAGGGCCTGCTGGTCCCGGCCGGAGGTGACGGCGAGGACGACGGTCGGGATGTCGTCCGTGGAACCGGCGACGACCTGCGGGTCCACTTCGTCCGGGAGCTGGACGCGGGCCCGGTTGACGGCCTGCTGGACGTCCGCGACGAGTTGCTCGGTGCCGCTGCCGTAGTCGAAGGACGCCATGATCACGGCGTTGCCCTCGCTGGCGGTGGAGGTGACGCCGCTGATGCCGTCGACGGCTTCGAGACTGTCCTCGATGGGTTCGACGACCTGCTTCTCGACCACGTCCGGGGACGCGCCCTGGTACGGCGCGAGCACGGACACCATGGGCAGTTCGATGGTGGGCAGCAGCTGCTGCTTGAGCTGGGGTATCGCGATCGCCCCGAAGACGAGCGCGATGATCGACATCAGCCCTATCAGGGCCCGTTGCGCGAGGCTGAATCTCGACAGCCAGGACATGGGTGAGGGTCTCTCTTCTGTTAACGGCAGAAGCGGCAGCGAGCGCGCAGATGAGCGCCCGCCCCTACACCCTGAGCCATCGGGGAACGCGTTTTCGTAGACCGCAGGTCCATTTCCTTATACGGCGCATACTCCCGGCGCAGTACGCCCGGGTCGAACTCACTCCACCCTTGGACGGACCAGGCCGGATTCGTACGCGATGACGACCAGTTGGGCCCGGTCACGGGCGCCCAGCTTGGCCATGGCCCGGTTGACGTGCGTCTTCACCGTCAGCGGGCTGACCTCCAGCCGTTCGGCGATCTCGTCGTTGGAGTGGCCGCCGGCGACCTGGACCAGGACTTCCCGCTCCCGGACGGTGAGCGAATCCAGCCGCTCACCGCGGGCCGGGTCGCGGTCGCCGTCGGCCGGGTCCCGCTGGGCGAGGAAACGGGCGATCAGACCCGTGGTGGCCGCCGGGGAGAGCAGCGCCTGGCCGCCGGCCGCGATCCGGATGGCGTTGAGCAGTTCCTCGGGCTCGGCACCCTTGCCGAGGAAGCCGGAGGCCCCGGCGCGCAGCGACTGCACCACGTAGTCGTCGACCTCGAACGTCGTCAGGATGACCACGCGGACGTCGGCGAGGTCCGGGTCGGCGCTGATCATGCGGGTCGCCGCGAGACCGTCGGTGCCGGGCATGCGGATGTCCATGAGGACGACGTCGGCGCGCTGCTCCTTCGTCAGCCGGACCGCTTCGGCGCCGTCGGACGCCTCCCCCACCACCTCCATGTCGGGCTCGGAGTCGACGAGCACACGAAAGGCGCTGCGGAGCAGCGCCTGGTCGTCGGCGAGCAGGACACGGATCGTCATGCGGGGTCCTCCCCGGTCGGTGTGCGGTTCTTGACCGGCAGGATCGCATGGACGCGGAAACCGCCGCCGTAGCGGGGACCGGTGGTGAGGGTGCCGCGCAGCGCGGTGACGCGCTCGCGCATGCCGAGCAGCCCGTGGCCGCCGCCGCTGCCCGGGTCCGCGTCCTCGCCGTTGCCCTCGTCGAGCACGGTGATCTCGATGTTCGGTCCGACGCGTACGACGCTGACCTCGGCCTTGGCCTGCGGCCCCGCGTGCTTCTGCACGTTCGTCAGCGCCTCCTGGATGATCCGGTAGGCGGCCAGGTCGACGGCTGCGGGGAGGGTGGTGCCCTGGTCGGCGCGGGCGACCTCGATGTGCAGGCCGGCGCTGCGGAAGGTGCCGGTGAGTTCGTCGAGGCGGTCCAGGCCCGGGGCGGGTTCGGTGGGGGCCTCCGGGTCGCCGGACTGCCGGAGCAGGCCGACCGTGGCGCGCAGTTCGTTGAGCGCGGAGCGGCTGGCCTCCCGGACGTGCGCGAGAGCCTCCTTGGCCTGGTCGGGGCGCTTGTCCATGACGTGCGCGGCGACCCCGGCCTGGACGTTGACCAGGGCGATGTGGTGCGCGACGACGTCGTGCAGGTCGCGGGCGATGCGCAGGCGCTCCTCGGCGACCCGGCGGCGGGCCTCCTCCTCGCGGGTGCGTTCGGCGCGTTCGGCGCGTTCGCGGATGGCCTGGACGAAGGCCCGGCGGCTGCGGACGGCGTCGCCCGCGGTGGCGCCGATGCCGGTCCAGGCGAAGATCGCCAGGTTCTCCTGGGCGTACCAGGGCAGGCTGCCGGCGGCCATGGCGACACCGGTCAGCACGGTGATGGTGAGCAGGCCGACGCGCCAGGTGGTGGGACGGTCGGTGGTGGAGGCGACGGTGTACAGGGCGATGACCGCCGACATGGCGACCGGGGCGCGGGGGTCGCCGGTGGCGGACTCGACGACGGAGAAGGTGCCGGTGAGGGCGAGGACCGTCATGGGGGCGCGGCGGCGGAAGACCAGGGCGGCGGCGCTGAAGGCTATGAGGAGCAGGCTGAGGGAGTCGGGGGTGCGCAGGGCCCAGCTGACGCTGTCGCGGCGGTGGGGCTCCACGAAGGAGCCGGCGACCATGCAGACCAGGACGGCCGCGGCGAGTACGGCGTCCATGGCCAGGGGGTGCGCCTTGGCCTGGCATCTGGCCCGCGCGAGGGTGCTCACGGGTGTTTACGGTAGCCGGGCCGGGGGCCGCGCCCCCAGCCCCCCATCGGCCTGAACGGCCTCGTCCTCGATCGCCGGACGGGCTGGACACATGGACCACTGGCCTGAGCGGCACTCACCCCGGAATCAGGCCGTCGTCGCTCAGGAGCTCCCTGACTTCCTCCAGCGTCGCGTCCGGGGACGGCAGGATCAGTTCGGACGGCTCCAGGAAGTCGTCCGGCAGGGGTTCGCCCAGGTCGCGGACCCTGGCCAGCAGGGCCTGGAGGGTGCGGCGGAAGCCGGGGCCGTCGCCGTTCTCCATTTCCGCCAGGAGCTCGTCGTCCAGCTTGTTCAGTTCGGTGAGGTGGCCGTCGGCCAGCCTCACCTGGCCCTCCCCCATGATCCGTACGATCATGTCGCCCTCCTAGGCGTGGGCCCCTACTGCTTGTCGAAGCGCGGGGTGTCCTGCGGCTGCTGCTGGGACTGCTGCTGGCCCGTGCCGCCTTCGATGGCCTGCTTCCCGGCGCTCGGGCCGCCTGCCAGCTCGGCCTTCATGCGCTGGAGTTCCAGCTCTACATCCGTACCACCGGAGAGCCGGTCCAGCTCGGCCTGGATGTCGTCCTTGTGCATGCCGGACTGGTCGTCGAGGGCCCCGGAGGCGAGGAGCTCGTCGATCGCGCCGGCGCGGGCCTGGAGCTGGGCCGTCTTGTCCTCGGCGCGCTGGATGGCCAGGCCGACGTCGCCCATCTCCTCGGAGATGCCGGAGAAGGCCTCGCCGATCCGGGTCTGCGCCTGGGCCGCCGTGTACGTCGCCTTGATCGTCTCCTTCTTCGTACGGAAGGCGTCGACCTTGGCCTGGAGCCGCTGGGCCGCGAGGGTGAGCTTCTCCTCCTCGCCCTGGAGCGTCGCGTGCTGGGTCTCCAGGTCGGTCACCTGCTGCTGGAGGGCGGCCCGGCGCGAGAGCGCTTCCCGGGCCAGGTCCTCCCGGCCCAGCGCGAGCGCCTTGCGGCCCTGGTCCTCCAGCTTGGTGGACTGCGACTGCAACTGGTTCAGCTGGAGCTCCAGGCGCTTGCGGGAGGTCGCCACGTCGGCGACGCCCCGGCGGACCTTCTGGAGCAGCTCCAGCTGCTTCTGGTACGAGTAATCGAGGGTCTCGCGCGGGTCCTCGGCCCGGTCAAGGGCCTTGTTCGCCTTCGCGCGGAAGATCATCCCCATACGCTTCATGACACCGCTCATGGGCTTCGCGCGCCCCCTTCTGACCGACTCCGGCAGCTGCTCCTGCGACAGAACCCACAGTACGGGCCCTGCATCCATTACCGCACTGTTCGGGGACGGATGCGCTCATCCCCAAGGACGACTGCGTGCGCTCCCGCTCCGGCGTAGGGAGTAGGTGATCCCCGGGGTTACCGGAGGCGTACATCCCGGGGAACGGCCGGGTGCGTACGCAACGTCCCCTCTGTCCCCTTACAGACGACTGGTGTTGCCGGATCGTTCCCCACGGGACTGGGGTCCATGCCCGGGAAGCCCTTACCCTTGGGTTTTGTGTTCCGTAGCCGTGCGAAGGATGAGAAGTCCCAGGCAGCCGACAAGGCGCCGGTGAACTTCTCCAAGCAGCCCCGCGACCCGCAGGCCCCGAAGGGCAGGCCCACGCCCAAGCGCAGTGAGGCCCAGTCCCAGCGCCGCAGCGTCGCCAACACGTCGATGACGCGGAAGGAGGCCGCCAAGCGGCAGCGCGAGGAGCGCCGCAGCGCGCTGGAGCGCCAGCGCCAGGCGCTGGCGAGCGGCGACGAGCGGTACCTGCCCGCGCGTGACAAGGGACCGGTCCGCCGGTTCGCCCGCGACTTCGTCGACTCGCGGTTCAACATCGCGGAGTTCTTCCTGCCGATGGCCGTGGTCATCCTCGTGCTGAGCATGGTGCGGGTGGCCGCGCTCCAGAACATCGCGCTGCTGCTGTGGCTCGTGGTGATCGTGCTGATCGTGCTCGACTCGTTCGTCACCGGCTTCCGCCTGAAGAAGCAGCTGAACGAGCGCTTCGCGGGCGAGAACAAGCGCGGCGCCGTCGCCTACGCCCTGATGCGCTCCCTCCAGATGCGCCGGCTCCGGCTGCCGAAGCCCCAGGTCAAGCGCGGAGAGCGGCCCTGACCACGACGCCGTTCTCCGGGGGTGCGGCGGATGCCTGGCTGGACGAGCTGGGCGGGCTGCGCGATGTCGTCCGCCAGGAGCTGGTGACCCGCCAGCTGGACGAGCAGATAGTCGGCCGGTTCCCGGTCGGGCAGCGGCTGCGGGTGCTCGACGTGGGGATGGGCCAGGGCACGCAGGCACTGCGGCTGGCCCGGGCCGGGCACCAGGTGACCGGTCTGGAGCAGGACCCGAAGATGATCGCCGCGGCCCGGGAGTCCCTCGCCGGGGAACCGGAGGGCATCCGGGAGCGGATGCGGATCATCGAGGGCGACGGCCGCGACACCGGGGTGCACTTCCTGCCGGGCAGCTTCGACGTGGTGCTCTGCCACGGCGTGCTGATGTACGTCGAGGAGCCCGACCCGCTGCTGGCGGGCCTGGCCCGGATGCTCGCGCCGGGCGGTCTGCTGTCCCTGCTCGTGCGCAACGGGGACGCGCTCGCGATCCGGCCCGGGCTGTCCGGCGACTGGTCGGGCGCGCTGGCCGCGTTCGACACGACCGCCTACCGGAACCGGCTGGGGCTCGACGTACGGGCGGACCGGCTGAAGGACCTGACGTCGACGCTCGCCGGGATCGGGGCGCCGCTGCACGCCTGGTACGGGGTGCGGGTGTTCACGGACACGGCGGCGGACGGCGCGGAGGTCCCGGCCGACGTGGAGACGCTGCTCGCGGTGGAGGAGAAGGCCGGGCGGACGGATCCGTACCGCGGGGTGGCGGCGCTGCTGCACCTGTGCGGCGTACGGGGCTGATCACCCGGAACTGCCGGGCAGAGGGGTGGGCGAGGGCCGTCGGCCCCCGCCCCCGGCTCACGCCTCGGCCGCGTGCAGGCTCATCGGCCCGTAGATCTCCGTGGCGTCCTCGAACAGCCGCACCTGGTCGGCACCGCCCTCCTTCAGCGCCTTCCAGTGCTCCCCGATCCAGGACTCGGCGTCCCCCTGGGTGGGGAACTCCTCCGGCGGCACCGCGGGCTGGACCTCCGTCCCGTCGGTCTTCTCGAACCGCCACGTCCATGCCGCCATGTACGCCTCCCATGTGTGTGAGCACACTGCACAGCGAAAAGCCGGATCTTGGTCCGGCTCCTGACCAGAGCCTATGCGCTCCGCTGGGTTCGGCGTTATAGGCCTTGCGGGGTGCGGGTGGTCGGGCGCGTGCGGGTCGTGGTGGGCTGGTCGCGCCCGCGCGGCGGAGCCGCACATCGATACGGCCCGCGCCCCTATCGGGGCGTCTCCGCAACGCATGTCCCATGCTCGCGGGTGAGAATCGGGGCGTGGAACTGACTCTCCTCGGTACCGGTGCTCCTGCGGGACTTCCCCGCCCCGACTGTCCCTGTGCGGCCTGTGCGGCTGCTCTCGGCCCCGATGCGCGGGCGGCCACCGCGCTGCTGCTGGACGGGGCGCTGCTGCTCGACCTGACGCCCGGAGCGGCGTTCGCGGCGGCGCGGGCGGGGCGTTCCCTGACCGGCGTACGGCAGGTGCTGCTGTCGCATCCGCACGACGGGCCCGCGGTGGAGGTGCCGGCCGGGGTGCCGCAGCCCGGACGGGTGCCGGACGGCCGGGAGTTGACGCTGCTGACGGGGCACCGGGTGCGGGCCGTGGCGCTGGACGCGCCGGGCACGGGGTACGCGGTGACCGGGCCGGAGGGGCAGCGGCTGCTGTACCTGCCGCCGGGCGGGGCGCCGGCGGGTCTCGAGGAGCCGGCCGAGTCGTACGACATGGTGCTCGTGGACGTCGTGGGGCGGCCGGACGCGCTGGCGAAGCTGCGGGCGGTGGGGGCGGTGGGGCCGACGACCGATGTGGTCGCCGTCCATCTGGACCACGACGTGCCGCCGGGCCCGGAGCTGCGGCGGCGGCTCGCGGCGGCCGGGGCGCGGGCGGTGCCGGACGGGGCGACGCTGTCGGTGGGGGTCTACGAGGACGTGCCGGACGTGCCGCGGCGGACGCTGGTGCTGGGCGGGGCGCGGTCGGGGAAGTCGGTGGAGGCCGAGCGGAGGCTGGAGGCCTTTCCGGACGTGCTGTACGTGGCGACGGGCGGGTCTCGCAACGGCGACACGGAGTGGTCGGCACGAGTGGCCGCGCATCGGGAGCGGCGGCCGGGGTCGTGGCAGACGGTCGAGACGTGTGATCTGGTGCCGCTGCTGGAGGCGGAGGGGCCGCCGCTGCTCATCGACTGTCTGTCGCTTTGGCTGACGGACGCGATGGATGCGGCCGGGGCGTGGGACGACGCGGTGTGGGCGGAGCGCGGGGAGAAGGCTCTGCGGGAGCGGGTGCGGGAGCTGACGGAGGCGGTGCGCTCGACTCGGCGGACCGTTGTCGCCGTGTCGAACGAGGTGGGCTCGGGGATCGTGCCGGCGACTGCGTCGGGGCGGCGGTATCGGGATGAACTCGGGCGGTTGAACGCGGGGTTCGCGGACGAGTGTGAGCATGTGCTGCTGGTGGTGGCGGGGCAGGCGGTGGTGCTGCGGGGGTGAGCGGTGGCAGCGTTGTCGCTGGGGCCGGGGCGTTGCGCGGCTCGGCGCGGCCTCGATCGTCTTCGAGGTGACGTACGGCGCCACGACCTCGCCGTCGGAGTCGACGATGTGCAGCGTCGTGCCTGCCTCGACTGCCGCGACGCGGACGTCATCGCCAGGAAATGGCGCGGCACCTGCGACGAGGGAGACGACAGCGCTCCGCAGTACAAGGTCACCTGCAACAACAAGGTGATCGGCGCCGCCTGGTTCCGTTCCGAGGTGCCGGACCCCCAGCCGATCGACATGCCCTCGCCCCTCGACATGCACAGCCACGGCACCCACATCGGCACCACGATCGCTACACCCTGTGGACCTGGAAGGTCGGCCAGGGCCAGGCCGTCGATGCCACGGTCACTCCCGTCACCCGGCAGGTCACCGCCGGGGACAGCCCCGAACTGACGGTCACCTGGCCGGACGCCACCAGGAGCGCTACCTCGGAACGGTGGAGTACGGCGACGGTTCGACGACCCGTGGGCCGCACGACGCTGAGGGTCACACCGTAGGCGCCGGCTACGGCTGCTTGCGGGCGATGACCCGGTAGGCGTTCGCGCAGCGCGTGCGGCGGGCCACCGGGGCGATGAGGTGGTCCGCCACCGCCGCCAGGGCCACCAGGGGGACGCCGGCCCGGAGCAGGGCCGTGCGGAGGTGCTGGTGGGCCTGGGGCGGGGGGATCGCGCGCCACGGGGTGTCGGGGGCCGGGAGGGCGTGGGAGAGGGCCAGGGCCGTGGCGCCGGAGAGGTCGTGGGGGACGTGGGCGGGGCGGTGGTCCAGGGTGAGGACCGTGCAGCCCGCCGCCTCCAGTTCGGCTCTGAGGTTCTGCGGCGGGAGCAGGTGGAGGTGGCGGGGCTGGTCGTAGGGGAGCCACCAGCGGCCCAGCAGGGCGGCGAAGACGCTGCGGGGGTTCAGGGTTTCCACCAGGAGGTGGCCCCCGGGGCGCAGGACAGCCAGGGCCGCGCGGAGTTCCGCTCGGGGGTCCGCCGTGCCTTCCAGGTGGTGCAGCATGCTGACCACGTCGTAGCGGGCGCGCAGCACCGCGGCGATGCGAGGGTCCGTCAGACGGCCCACGTGGGCCTCCTCGACACGGTCGGCCGAGCGGGCCCGGACCACGCGGGGGGTCGGATCCAGGCCGTCGAACGCGGTGTAGGGGAAGAACTCCCGGGCCGTGGCCGGGAAGCGCGCATGGCCCGTTCCCACGTCCAGCCAGCTCTCCGGCTCCCCGAACCGCCGCATCGCACGGGCGGCCGAGCGGTGGCGGAGCCGGCTGCCGCGCAGCGCGAGCAGGAGGTCGGCCGCCTGGTCCCTGGGCGCTCCGCGCACGGTCCGGTGGTAGAGGGCGAGGCCCTCCACCGTGAGGCGGGGGTTCTGGAAGGTGTGGCCGCAGTCCCGGCACTCGTCGACGGTGAAACCGCCCGGCTTGTACTGCCGCAGATCACCGGTGCGCAGCCGGTTCCGCAGCCGGGCGGAGCCGCACCAGGGGCAGTCCTCGCGGCGCGGTTCGTGGACGCGCGTGGTCGCCTGGGGGGTGGGGGGTGCGGAGGGGACGACGGGATGTGCGGGCATGGGCGGCTCCCGGGCGCGAGGGCGTACGGCACGGACGTACGGCGATCCACTACCGCATACGACAATCCGCTGCAAAACGGAACGTATGGGATGCCGATCCCGGGTGCAACGACGTCGTCGTGGCGGAGTCGTGATCTGGGCTCCGTGGTGTTCGACCGGTGCCGGTACTGTTCGGCGAATGAGCTCGCTGAATCTCGACGACTTCACCGATCTGATCGAGCGGCCGGACGGCGGGATCCGCCGTGACGCCGAGGCGCGCCGGGAGCGACAGATCGTGCCGCCCGGGTCGCTGGGCCGCCTCGACGACCTGGGTGAGTGGCTGGCGGCGGCGCAGTCCGCCGTGCCGGTGCGGCCGGTCGAACGGCCTCGGGTGGTGCTCTTCGCCGGTGACCACGGCATCGCCGAGCTGGGCGTCTCGGCCCGGCCGGCGGGCGGTGCCGGGGAGCTGGTGCGCGAGGTGCTGGAGGGCGGCCGGCCCGTGTCGGTGCTGGCGCGGCGGCTGGGCGTGCCGGTGCGGATCGTCGACATGGCGCTGGACTGTGACCCCGAGTCCCTGCCCGAGGACGTCGTGCGGCACCGGGTGCGGCGCGGCAGCGGCCGGATCGACGTCGAGGACGCGCTGACCTTGGAGGAGGCCGAGGCGGCGTTCCGGGCCGGGGTCGCGGTGGCCGACGAGGAGGCCGACTCGGGGACGGATCTGGTGGTGCTCGGCGATGTCAGCGTCGGCGGGACCACGGCGGCGGGCGTGCTGGTCGCGGCGCTGTGCGGGGTCGACGCGTCGGTCGTCACCGGCCGCGGCGGGCTCGCCATCGACGACCTGGCGTGGATGCGCAAGTGCGCGGCGATCCGGGACGCGCTGCGGCGGGCCCGGCCGGTGCTCGGGGACCAGTTGCAGCTGCTGGCGACGGTGGGCGGGGCCGACCTCACGGCGATGACGGGCTTCCTGCTCCAGAGCGCGGTGCGGAAGCTGCCGGTAGTGCTGGACGGGGTCGTGACGGCCGCGTGCGCGCTGGTCGGGCAGCGGATCGCGTTCCGGGCGCCGGACTGGTGGCTGGCCGCGCACGACAGCGGGGAGCCCGGGCAGGCGAAGGCGCTGGACCGGATGGCCCTGGAGCCGCTGCTGACCCACGGGGTGACCGTCGGCGAGGGCGCCGGTGGCCTGCTGGCGCTCCCCCTGGTGCAGGCGGCGGCCGCGCTGGCGGCGGAGCTGCCCGAGAAGCCGAAGGAGTCGGAGGCCCCTGAGGAGCCGGAGGCAGCCGGGGAGCCGGACGTCTCCGAGGCTCCCGCCGAGCAGTAGCACCGGGAGAGCCAGGTCACGCACGCTTGGCTCAACTTCGTCCCGTTCCGGTCGGTCTTGGAACGTGGTGTCGGTTCGACCGAGTCGCAGACACCCTAGACGTACCGACGCACGGACGAGGACGACCGGATGACCACGCTCGCCCGCTGGGCCCGCGCCGAATGGGGGCCGCTGTACGCGGCGGTGCGCGGGCCGCTGCGCGAGCGGCGGTGGCGGGCCGCGCCGATGGCGGTCGCGGCCGTCTGCCTCACGGCCGCGCTGCACTTCGTGCACCACCAGGCGTGGGGCTACGGGTTCGTGCAGAACGTCGGTGCCGTACGGGCCGAGGACCCGCTGTGGCTCGCGCTGCTGCGGACGCCGCTGTCGCTGTTCGTGCCCGCGCTGGACCTGCCGGTGTGGGGCGCGCTGGCGCAGATCCTGCTGGTGTTCGGCATCGCCGAGCTGTGCCTGGGCTGGTGGCGGACCCTGGCCGTCGCCTACCTCGCCACGCTCGCGGGCACGCTGTACGCGCGCCTGGGCATCTGGCTGGGCCCGGACTCCCCGCTGGGCCTGCCCGCCTCGGACGCGTGGGTCGTGGACACGGGGCCGTCGGCGGCGGTGGTGGGCCTGGCCGTCTTCCTGGGCCGGCGCTGCCGCGCGTACGTCACGGCCGGTGCGGTGATCGTGGCGATGGTGGTCGAGGTCGTGCTCAAGGAGAACCTCGCGGGCAAGGAGCACCTCGCGGCGATCGCGGGGGTGCTGGTGCTGTGCGCGGCCGTCGAGCTGCGTCAGTGGCGTTCGAGGGTCCGGGCCGGCTCGGGATCGGGCCTGCCGCCGATCCAGTCCTGGAAGGCGCGCCGGGGGCCCGACCAGCGGCGGTCGTGATGGTAGGCGCGCAGCCCTGACTTGGCCCGGGCGCGGGGGCGGTGCCGGTAGAAGCGCTTGGCCCAGGGGGAGCCGGGGCGGGCCAGCCGCACGGCGCCGATCAGGGCGATGACGGGAACGATCACGCCGAAGACCGCGAGGCGGGTCTTGCCCTTGAACAGGGCGATGAGGGCGAACAGGAAGTTCACGACGACGTTCACGATGACGCCGGCGCGGTTCTCCTGCTGGTCCTCGCTGAGGTCATTGACGCCCAGCGGAGAGAAGCCGATCAGCAGCAGGCCTACGAGGGCGGCGGTGAGGACGACGACCTCGACGCTCTTGCGGCCCGCCTCGGTCCAGTAGACGTCGGCGAGATGCAGGACCAGGGCGAACTCGTCGAGGACGAGCCCCGCGCCGATGCCGAAGACCACCGCGCTCACGGCCGGGCCGACGCCTTGCGCCCCACCGGCCACCGCGCCGAAGCCGCCGATGAGCGTCAGGACGACCCCGGGGACGACGTGGTGGACGTGGACGCCGCCGCTGCCGCTGATGTTGCGGAACGGGCCCTTGCCCGCCCGGATGAGGCGGGTGATCATCCGGGTGATCAGGAACGTCAGCACGAAGGAGACGAGGGCGAGGAGCAGCGGCAGTTTGCCGGGTTCGATGATGTTCCGCTCCAGCCACTCCATATGTGAACTTTATCCTCGGCCGCCGTGTCCGCTCTCCTGACCGGCCGGTAGCCTGCGCCGGTGCCCAGATCCTCGCCCCTCGACGGTGTCCGCTTCGCCTTCGGCACGCTCACGGTGTTCCCGGTCCGGGTGACCCGGTGGGACCGGGAGGCGGCGCGCGGCGGCATGCTGTGCGCGCCGCTGGCCGGGCTGGCGGTCGGGGCCGCCGCCGCCGCGCTCGGGCTGGTACTGCTGTTCCTCGGGGCGGGTGCGCCGCTCGCCGCCGTGGCCACCGCCGCCGTCCCCGCCGTCCTCACCCGGGGGCTGCATCTCGACGGACTGGCGGACACCGCCGACGGGCTGGGCAGCGGGAAGCCCGCCGAGGACGCGCTGCGGATCATGAAGCAGTCGGACATCGGGCCGTTCGGGGTCATCGCCCTCGTCCTGGTCCTGCTCGCGCAGGTCGCCGCGCTCGCCCAGGCGTACGACACCTCCTGGGCCCGGGGCGCCTTCGCCGCCGTGGTCTCCGCGACGCTCGCGCGGCTGGCCCTGACCCTCGCGGCCCGGGCCGGGGTGCCGGCGGCGCGGCCGGAGGGGCTGGGGGCGGCGGTCGCGGGTGTGGTGCCGGTGCGCGGAGCGCTGCTCGCCGCCGTCGCCGTGGCGGTCCCGGCGGCGGCGGGGGGTGCCCTCTTCGGGGCGTACGACCTCGCCCGGACCGCGCTCGCGGTCGTCGTCGCCCTGGCGGCCGCCGAGGCCCTCCTGCGCCACTGCACGCGCCGCTTCGGCGGGGTCACCGGTGATGTGTTCGGCGGACTCGCGGAGACGGCCGCGACCACGGCGCTGGTCGTGCTGTCACTGGGCTGACTGCCACTGGGCCGAAACGATCTCCGGGATCGGTCTCAGCACGCCTGTCGCCACGCCCCCAGTTCGTACTTCTTGAGCAGCGAACTGAGCTTCAGGCGGCGGGACTCGGCGCAGAAGCGGCCGGTGGGCACCTCGTACTCGACGTGGAAGACGGCCTTGCCCGCCTCGACGAACGGCTTCAGGGCCCCGCACTCGCGGTACTGGGCGCACTGCTCGTTGACCGCGAAGTCGAAGTCCCCGACCAGGTCCGGGATCTGGTCCAGGTCGTTCTTCAGGCCGACGGCCAGGCCCCGGTCGTGGGCCAGGCGGGCGATGAGGCGGTTGTAGCGGAGCTGGTCGGTGGCGGTGAGCGGGAAGCCCGTGTCGTTGCGGTAGCCGTCCATGTTGTCGGGCTCCACCGCGTCGAAGCCCTTGTCACGGCACATGTCGAGGCGGGCCGCCATGAGCGGCTCCAGGACGTCGGTGCGGCGGATGTCGAGCCAGCGTTCGCCCTGCCAGCCGTTGCCACGCCCGAGAACCTCCTTCGGGAACTTCCCCGCGTCCGGGCGGAACTCCTCCCAGGCGCCGGTGGACAGGTAGCAGATGACCCTGCGCCCGTCGTCGTGCAGCCGGGCGACCGTCTCCTCGGAGGTGTCGAAGCCGTCGACGTCGTAGACCGGCACGTCGACGGAGGTGTCCAGGCGCCCGCTGAGCTGCCACTGCCAGGCGGTGCCGGGGCGGGGCTGCCAGCGGGGGCCGGGCTTGTCGTCGGGGCCCTGGGTGCAGCCCGCGAGCAGCAGGAGCAGCAGGGCGGCGGGCAACAGCGGGCGTCTCACGAGGTGTTCTCCAGGGTGTACGGCAGGGTGCCCCAAGGATGATCTCCGGTTCCGGGCACCGCGCAGTGCACCGCCGCACCCCGCGCCCGGGCGAGGCCCTCCGGGTCGGCGCCGGGCGGCACGCCGTACACCAGGTGGCACAGCCGTACGTCCGTGCCGCCGGGCCAGGGCCGGGGGTGCTGGGCGCGGTACGCGTCCCAGGTGCCCTCGAAGGTGACGAGGACGTCGGCGATGCGGGCGTAGCTGGGGTGCGGTGGCGTGCCGTGGTTGAGGACGAGGGTGCGGCAGCCGACGCCCCAGGCGGCCACCGCGAGCTTCTGGTAGTGCTCGAACTCCTCGGGCCCGGCGGGGACCTGGTCGAGGAAGGCGCCGTCGGTGCCGTACCAGTCGCGGTGCCGGGTGAGGTCGCGGACGACGTCGGTGGCGGCGCGGCGGCCGTAGTCGGTGTCGGCGTACCCGAGGAGCCGGACGCCCGCCTCCTTCAGCCGGCCGGCGACCTCGGCGAAGGCCGCGTCGGGCCGGTCGCCGGGGCCGCTGGCCGGGTTGAGGACCACCCCGTAGAGGCGGGGCGCCGCCGCGACGATCGCCTCCCATTCGGCGGGGCGGGCGGACGGGTGCTCGTAGTACGGGACCAGGAGAGTGCTCATCGGTGGGCGGTTGCCCTCCCCAGCAGCGCGCACACCAGGACGGCCTGGACGGCGGCCGCCGTGCCGTAGACGACCGCACCGGCCAGGTGCGGATCACCGGTGCGGGTGACGAGGAGCAGGGTCTGGGCGAGGGCGGCGGCGCAGCACACGGCCGTCGCGCCGGTCACCGCGCCGAACGACTGCAGCAGCAGGCCCGTCCACAGGACCACGCCCAGCAGGAGCAGCCCGGCCAGCCGGACGCCGCCGGGGACCGGGGCCCCGGGCCACAGGGCGGAGGCGGCCAGGCTCAGGACGAGCAGGGCGGCGAGGTAGGCGGAGAGGCACTGCGCGACGGTGAGGACCGTGGTGCGCCAGAAGTCCCGGGCGGTGCTGCTGGAGCGCAGTCCGGCGAGGCTGTCGCTGCGGAAGCGGTACAGCAGCCACTCGGCGGGCCCCATGCTGAGGGTGAGCGCCACGGCGGCGGGCGCGGCCACCGCGCTCTGCTCCTGCCCGGCGAGGACGTCGCCGAGCGCCGCGTACAGCACCAGGACGCCGGTGCCGAGCCCGAACAGGGCGTACGGCAGCGAGCTCGTGAGCCGGGGGCCGGCGGGGCGGCGGTGTGCGGGGGCGGTGCCGAACGCGCCGAACGGGAGCAGGGCGACGAGGCCGGCGGTCCAGCCGCCCTCGCTCTTCAGGGCGGGCGCGACCTCGCGCAGCCCGAGGACCGCGACCGCCGCCAGGGAGCCCAGCAGCAGCGTCAGGCTCGCGGCCTCGGGCAGCGGGTCGACAAGGGACAGGACCGCGCCCATGGCCATCGGCGCGAGGGCGACGAGCAGGTGCCGTTCGCGGCCCATCACCAGCAGGACGGTCGCCGCGGCCAGGTAGCAGGACTGACCGGCGGCGAAGGCGACCACGGTCGGGGCGGCGCCGCCCGCGAACGCCAGGGCGACCAGGGAGCCGAGCAGCGCGCCCGCCGGGGCGCCGAGCAGCAGGGCGCGCCGGGCGGCCGTCCGGTCGCCCAGCCCCAGCCACGCGTACGCCCGGTGGGCGAGCCCCTGGTTCCACGTCCAGCCGCACAGGGCACCGGCCAGGAGCGGGACCGTGCCCGCGGGGAGGCCGAAGTCGTCGGGGCCGGTGAACAGGGGCGCACCGAGGACGTAGGCGAGGCCGGGCAGGGCGAAGACGACGCCGCGCAGCAGGCAGCCGAGCAGGCCGATCCGCCAGGGGTCGGGGGCCGGGCCGTCGGGCTCGGGGTAGCGGCGTTCGACCCGTTCGTAGAGGGTCTCGGCGAGCGCGAAGGAGTTCTTCACGCCGTACCGCTCGCGTATCTGGTCGTCGGAGAGGCCGTCGGACTCCAGCAGGGCGGCTATCTCGTCCGGGTGGACGGCCGCGGCCACGAAGTCCTCCAGGCGGTCGGCGAGTTCGTCGACCGGGTCGGGCTGGGCCCAGCTGGGGGTGCGCTGCCGGGGGATGCCGGGGAGGGTGTCCGGGCGGGAGCCCGGGGGCAGCCAGACGTTTCCGCTCACCAGCCCGCTCCGTCCGTCGCGACGGCCGCGTACCAGGGGTCGCGCAGTTCCAGGGTCCAGTCGGCCACGGTCTCCAGCGTGGGTTCGTACACCTCGTCCTCGCCCGCGAGTTCCTTGTAGATGGTGCGGAAGGCGTCCACCGAGCGGCGCAGCGTGAACCGGTCGATGACGCGCTGGCGCGACAACCGGCCCAGTTCCAGGCGGCGTTCGTCGTCCTTGAGCAGGGTCAGCGCGGCGGCGGCCATCTTCTCCGGCTCGCGCGGGGGCACCACCAGGCCCGTGTCGCCGACGGCCTCACGCACTCCCCCGACGTCCGTCGACACGGTCGTACGGCCGCACGACATAGCCTCGATGATGGAGAACGGGAAGCCCTCGGAGATCGACGACAGCATGACGAGGTGCCCGGCCGCGTACGCGCGCCAGACCTCGGTGATACGGCCCTCGAAGGTCAGGCCGTCGGTGACGCCCAGTTCGGCGGCGAGTTTCTCCAGGCGGGTGCGGTAGGCCTCGCCGCCGGGCGGGACCGGGCCGAAGAGCCTCAGCCGGGTCGCCGGGATCTCGGCGCGCACCAGGGCGTAGGCGCGGATCAGGGTCTCCAGGTCCTTGATGGGGTCGATGCGGCCGCACCATGACAGGGTCGGGACCTCGGGCTCGGGGCCGGCGTGCGGGAAGGCGGCCGGGTCGACGCCGTTGTAGACCGTGCGGATCTTGTCGGCGTCGGCGCCGCCGCGCTCCTCCCAGCGGCGGTTGTACTGGTTGCACGGGGTGATCAGGTCGGCGGCGCGGTAGCCGTGGGAGTTCAGCTCGCGGTAGAAGCCGAGCATGAACGCCTTGACGGGCCAGCGCTGGGCGTCGCGGCGGTAGCCGAGGTAGCGCTCGCGCAGGTAGATGCCGTGCTCGGTGAGCAGGAACGGCACCCCGTCCAGGTGGCGGGCGGCGAGCGCGGGCAGGGTGGCGAGGCCGCTGCTGACGGCGTGCGCGACGGAGTCCTCGGGTATGCGCACGCCGAGCGGGCGCAGGGCGTGTTCCAGCAGGTCGGTGGCGGTGAGCGCGTCGTGCACGGTGGGGCGGGCGGCGGCCGTCGGCAGATGCGGCATGGTCCAGATCCACATCAGGGACCGCAGCGCCGACTCGGTGCGCAGGGCCGCCGACAGGCGTCCGTCCCGGGCGAGTTCGGCCAGCTCGTTCAGGGACTCGCCGAAGTCGGCGTGCGAGGCGGGGTCGAGGAAGGAGAGCAGGAACCGCTCGTAGGCCTCGGTGAAGCGGCGGCGGGCCCTGCCGTACGGGGGTCTTCCGCGGCCGGGGCGCGGGCCCCAGGTCGGGACCGAGGTATGCGCGTAGACGTTGGGCGGCAGTTCCCAGGTGACGGGTTCGCAGCCGTTTCCGGTGAGCGAGACGATGTGGAAGTCGACCTCGGGCATGCCCTTGACGAGCTGGTCGCACCAGGTGCTGACGCCGCCGTGGACGTGCGGGTAGGTGCCTTCGGTGAGCATGGTGACATGACGGCCTGTTCGCCTCATGCGGTGATTCCCCCTGTGATGCGGATGGTGTGCGGGGAGCTGCTGCCGGATCCCGAGTGCGGGGCCGTTGTGGCTGGTCGCGCAGTTCCCCGCGCCCCTTTAGGGCAACTTCAGCGTGAGAGCCGACTGGAGTGCTGCCGGGGTCGTCCAGGCCGAGCGGGCTCCCGCGTACGGGGTGCCGAACTCGGTGGCGCCGAGCAGGGTTTCCTTCTTCGTGCCCTCCGGCGCGGTCACCGGGATCTGGGTCCCGGACGGGGCGGTGACGGTGACCGTGCCGCCGATCCGGTACGCCGTCACGCTGCCGTTCGCCAGGGCGGTCTGCCAGGCGGCGCGGCGCCGCACCTCGGTGCCGATGGCGCTGTGCCGGGGGTTCTCCAGCGGGGTGTCGTCGGCGAACAGCGCCCGGTAGTCGTCGAGCACCCGCTCCATGACCGGGTAGAGCAGCCGGTCCTCGGCCAGGTTGGACTGGTGCGCGTAGTGCGGCCGGGGGTCGCCCGCGAGGACGTGCCCGAGGGCGGTGCGGGCCTCCTGCGGGACGATGTGCTCGGCGTAGCCGGTGTCCGGGTCGAGCGGCTCGTCCAGGCAGGTGGAGGTGGGGTTGTCCTCGCAGACGCCGCTGCCGCCGTCGGCCCGCGAGGCGTAGACCCAGTTGTACTCGTCGGCCATCTCGGCCGCCGTGCCCACGTTGTAGTAGACGTTCATCGGGTGGCGCGGCACGGTCAGCGCGGTGCCGATCGGGCGCTGCTCGGGCTCGCGGGAATTGTCCGAGGCGATCCACTTCACGCCGGTGTCGGCGAGGGCGCCGGCCAGGTTCGGGTTGTCGGCGGGCTGCTGGGGCAGGGTCTTCAGGCCCGAGTGCTCGCCGGTGACCAGTTCGGTGCGGTCGACGGGGAGGCCCTTGGCCACGGCCCAGTCGTGGTTGTCGCGGATCTGCGCGGCGATCTCGGCGCGGCTCATGTACTTCGTCGAGCCGTCGGTGTTCTTCGCACAGCTCCACGGCACGGTGGAGGTGTCCTGGACGCAGCCGAGGAAGGGGTGCGTGTAGGTGTGGTTGACCCAGCGGTACTGCGCCTTGTCGGCGAGGAGCCGGTCGGTGAGGGCGTCGGTGCCGCCGTGCTCGGCCTTCCACGCCTCGCCGGAGCCGGCGTTGTAGACCATGTCCATGGTGAAGCCGTGCTCGCGCTGCCACTGGGCGGCATAGGCGGCGTCGTCCGCGGTCATGCGGATCGGCGTGGTGCCCTCGCCGTCGCCGCCCGCGCAGTCGAAGTCGCCCGGGGTGCAGTTGCGTTCGGTGTCCCAGCGGCTGTCCGGGGCGAACACGTCGTCGATGTGCACCGCGAAGGAGTTGCGGGTCTGGCCGAGGTGCACGCCCTGGGTGAGCCACTCGACGATGCCGCGGGCCAGCAGCCGGAACTGCTGCTGGTTGCCGTTGTAGGCGAAGGTCACCACCAGCTCGCGGCGGCCGTCGTGGGCGTACTCGCCGACGAGGCTGCCGCGGCCGGTGCCGCCGGGCACCGGGATGTCGACGTAGCTGGTGAAGCCGGTGCGCGGCCGGGCGACGTAGCCGTAGCTCTCCTGGACGTCCGGCGCGTTGTCCTCGAACCGGAACGCGCCGTCGAGGTAGCCGAACCAGCCCGCCTTCCCGGCCGCGGTGACGGATGCCTCGCGCCCGTCGAGGGTGCCGGCCCAGCCGCCCTCGCTGGTGTAGTCGAGGCCGACCTCCGGGTGCGCCCAGGTGTAGGCGTCGACCTGCGGGATGCCGTACGTCCGCTCGTAGGTCTCCAGGGCGGTCTGCTCGGCGGAGCCGGCGCCGAACGGGGACTCGTTCGGCAGGACGACGCCCTGGTACCTGGCGCGGGGCCGGCCGTTCACGGTGTCGCTCAGGAACGACTCGGTGATCTTCGGGCGGCCGGTGTCGTTCAGGTCGACGGTCGTGTACGGGATGCCCGTGCTCTTCAGCTGGGCGGCGACGGCCCGGACGGAGCTGTCGCCGTTGTCCACCACCAGCACCTTCAGATCGATGCGCGGGGCTTCCGCGGCCGCCGCCCCCGGAGCCACCGCCCCCGCCGTGATCATGCCCGTCGCCGTCACCGCGGCGGCCGTGTTTCTCCATCTGCGCGCACGCTGCGCCATGGTCCCCTCCCCCAGAAGATCCCGGAATCCCCTTGCGGTCGAACAGAGGAGGATCCGTGGAAATCATGCAAAGCGGTGAGCAGAGCGCTCACCGGATCCCGACGAGTGTGACTCAGTTCACCGACATAGAGGATCAAGAAATGGCCACTACGCCACCGACAGGTGAACGCCCGCAGGAATGAGCGAACGGGGCCACGCGCGTAGTCTCGTCGTCGAGTGTTCGCCGCACCGGGGAAGGCCCCGCGGATCCCAGACCCTGAGGTCGGAATAGGGTCGGCTGTCGGGCCCGGTCGACCCACACCGTTCGACCACAGCAACTTCACATCGGAAGCGAGATTTCACCACCGTGACTGCTCTCACTCTCAGCACCGCCGCGGCGCCCGGTCTGCGGGCCGACGCGATCGTGATCGGTGTCGCCAAGGGAGCCAAGGGGCCGGTCGTCGCACCGGGCGCCGAGGCCGTGGACAAGGCGTACGACGGCAGGCTCGCCGGCGTCCTGGAGACTCTCGGCGCCTCCGGTGCCGAGGGCGAGGTGACGAAGCTGCCGGCACCGTCCGGCTTCAAGGCACCCCTCGTTCTGGCGGTGGGCCTGGGCGCGGTCCCGGAGAAGGACGCCGACTACGACACCGAGGCGCTGCGCAAGGCCGCCGGTGTCGCCGCCCGCGCCCTGGCCGGGTCCAAGAAGGCCGCCTTCGCCCTGCCGCTGACCGACGCCGCCGACGCCGCCGCGATCGGGGAGGGCGCGCTGCTCGGCGCGTACTCCTTCGACGCGTACAAGGCCAACGGCCAGGACCCCAAGGCGAAGAACGGCAAGGCCCCCCTCGCCGAGGTCACCCTGCTCGGCGGCAAGCCCCGCGACAAGGCGTACAAGGCGGCGATCGAGCGTGCCGTCGCCGTGTCCGAGGAGCTCAACCGCGCCCGCGACCTGGTCAACACCCCGCCGAACGACCTGAACCCCGAGTCGTTCGCCGCCATCGCGCAGGCGGCGGCCAAGGAGCACGGCATCAAGGTGCAGGTGCTCGACGAGAAGGCCCTCGCCAAGGGCGGCTACGGCGGCATCCTCGGCGTCGGGGCCGGCTCGGCCGCGGGACCGCGCCTGGTCAAGCTGTCGTACACCTCCTCCAAGGCGAAGAAGCACCTCGCCTTCGTCGGCAAGGGCATCACGTACGACTCGGGCGGCATCTCGCTGAAGCCGGCCGGTCACAACGAGACGATGAAGTGCGACATGAGCGGCGCGGCCGCGGTGTTCGCCGCGGTCGTCGCCGCGGCGCGCCTCGGCCTGGAGGTCAACGTCACCGGCTGGCTGGCCCTGGCCGAGAACATGCCCTCCGGCTCCGCGACCCGTCCGGGTGACGTGCTGCGGATGTACAGCGGCAAGACGGTGGAGGTGCTCAACACCGACGCGGAGGGCCGGCTGGTGCTGGCCGACGCGCTGTGGGCGGCGTCGCAGGAGAAGCCGGACGCGATCGTGGACGTGGCGACGCTGACCGGGGCGATGGTGCTGGCGCTGGGGAACCGGACGTTCGGGATCATGGGCAACGACGACTCCTTCCGCACGGCGCTGTACGAGGCGGCCGGGGAGGTCGGGGAGCCGGCGTGGCCGATGCCGCTGCCGGAGCACCTGCGCAAGGGGATGGACTCGCCCACGGCCGACATCGCGAACATGGGTGAGCGGATGGGCGGCGGGCTGGTCGCCGGTCTCTTCCTGCGCGAGTTCGTGGGCGAGGGCATCACCTGGGCGCACCTCGACATCGCCGGGCCGGCCTTCAATGAGGGCGGGCCGTTCGGGTACACGCCGAAGGGCGGCACGGGCAGCGGTGTGCGGACGCTGGTGCGGCTGGCCGAGCTGACCGCCGCGGGTGACCTTGGCTGAGTTCGCCTCTTAGCCCGGTCTCGCCGGTTGTGTGGCGAGTGCGGGGGCGTGGGGGCTGGTCGCGCAGTTCCCCGCGCCCCTTTGGGGCGTCGCCCTGGGGCTGGTCGCGCCCGCGCGGCGGAGCCGCAGATCAGACACAGCCCCGCGCCCCTTGGGCGCTCCCCCCGGGCGGCTCATGTGAACGTGGGGCGTCTCACACAGCAGCCCGGCGTCTCCTTGTGTGCTGACAAGTGCGAAGATGGGGCTCGGCAGGACAGGGCCCCACCGAAGGGCCGAAGAACGAGCGGCCGGACACCAGCCGCCTGCCGGTCAGTGAAGACCGGCTCACGGCGCACATGCATGGAGGACGTGACGTGGCGAACGACGCCAGCACCGTTTTCGACCTAGTGATCCTCGGCGGTGGCAGCGGTGGTTACGCCGCGGCCCTGCGCGGGGCGCAGCTGGGCCTGGACGTCGCCCTGATCGAGAAGGACAAGGTCGGCGGCACCTGCCTGCACCGGGGTTGCATCCCCACCAAGGCCCTGCTGCACGCGGGCGAGATCGCCGACCAGGCTCGCGAGAGCGAGCAGTTCGGTGTGAAGGCCAGCTTCGAGGGCATCGACATCGCCGGTGTCCACAAGTACAAGGACGGCGTGATCGCCGGCCTGTACAAGGGCCTGCAGGGTCTCGTCGCCTCGCGGAAGGTGACGTACATCGAGGGTGAGGGCCGCCTGTCCTCCCCGACCTCCGTCGACGTGAACGGCCGGCGCGTCCAGGGCCGCCACGTGCTCCTGGCGACCGGCTCCGTGCCGAAGTCGCTGCCGGGCCTGGAGATCGACGGCAACCGGATCATCTCCTCCGACCACGCCCTCGTCCTGGACCGCGTGCCGAAGTCCGCGATCATCCTGGGCGGCGGTGTCATCGGCGTCGAGTTCGCCTCCGCGTGGAAGTCCTTCGGTACCGACGTCACGATCGTCGAGGGCCTGAAGCACCTCGTCCCGGTCGAGGACGAGAACAGCTCGAAGCTGCTGGAGCGCGCCTTCCGCAAGCGCGGCATCAAGTTCAACCTGGGCACCTTCTTCGAGAAGGCCGAGTACACCCAGGACGGTGTCAAGGTCACCCTCGCCGACGGCAAGGAGTTCGAGGCCGAGATCCTGCTCGTCGCCATCGGCCGCGGCCCGGTCTCCCAGGGCCTGGGCTACGAGGAGGCGGGCGTCGCCATGGACCGCGGCTACGTCCTGGTCGACGAGTACATGCGCACCAACGTCCCGACCGTCTCCGCCGTCGGTGACC
Organism: Streptomyces lomondensis; assembly: GCF_014651035.1. Classification (GTDB taxonomy): domain Bacteria; phylum Actinomycetota; class Actinomycetes; order Streptomycetales; family Streptomycetaceae; genus Streptomyces; species Streptomyces lomondensis. The sequence continues at coordinate 1,157,146 of NZ_BMWC01000001.1, read as the reverse complement.
TCGTCCCCACCCTCCAGCTCGCGCACGTCGGCTTCGCCGAGGGCATCCTGGTGGCGGAGCGTCTGGCCGGTCTGAAGACCGTTCCGATCGACTACGACGGTGTCCCGCGGGTGACGTACTGCCACCCGGAGGTCGCCTCCGTCGGCATCACCGAGGCCAAGGCCAAGGAGATCTACGGCGCGGACAAGGTCGTCGCTCTGAAGTACAACCTCGCGGGCAACGGCAGGAGCAAGATCCTGAACACCGCGGGCGAGATCAAGCTCGTCCAGGTCAAGGACGGTGCCGTCGTCGGCGTCCACATGGTCGGCGACCGCATGGGCGAGCAGGTCGGCGAAGCCCAGCTGATCTACAACTGGGAGGCGCTGCCGGCCGAGGTCGCGCAGCTCATCCACGCCCACCCGACGCAGAGCGAGGCGCTCGGCGAGGCCCACCTGGCCCTGGCCGGCAAGCCGCTCCACTCGCACGACTGACCCCTCGGTCGACGAACGCGACGACACAGACTTCCGCACTTTCCGTAAGGAGCAACCGAAACCATGGCGGTTTCCGTAACCCTTCCGGCGCTCGGCGAGAGCGTCACCGAGGGCACTGTCACCCGCTGGCTGAAGGCCGAGGGTGAGCGCGTCGAGGCCGACGAGCCGCTGCTCGAGGTCTCCACCGACAAGGTCGACACCGAGATCCCCTCCCCCGCCGCCGGCGTCCTGGCCTCCATCAAGGTCGCCGAGGACGAGACGGTCGAGGTCGGTGCCGAGCTGGCCGTGATCGACGACGGCACGGGCGCGCCCGCTGCCGCCCCGGCCCCGCAGGCCGAGCAGGTCGCCGAGCCCGCTCCCGAGCCGGCCCCGGCCGCCCCGTCCACCGAGCAGGCCGCTCCGGCGCCCGCTCCCACCGCCGAGGCCGCCGCCGGCGGCGGCTCCGCCGAGGGCACGGACGTGGTCCTGCCCGCGCTCGGCGAGTCCGTCACCGAGGGCACCGTCACCCGCTGGCTGAAGTCGGTCGGTGACAGCGTCGAGGCCGACGAGCCGCTGCTCGAGGTCTCCACCGACAAGGTCGACACCGAGATCCCGGCGCCCGCCTCGGGCACGCTGCTGGAGATCGTGGTCGGCGAGGACGAGACCGCCGAGGTCGGCGCCAAGCTCGCCGTCATCGGCGAGGCGGGTGCCGCTCCGGCCGCCGCCCCGGCGCAGGAGGCCCCGGCCGCCCCGGCCCAGCCCGAGCCTGCCCCGGCCCCTGCCCCGGCCCCGGCCCCGGCTGCCGCTCCGGCTCCGGCCCCGGCTCCGGCGCAGCCCGCTCCGGCCCCGCAGGCTCCGTCGGCCCCGGCCCCGCAGCAGCAGGTCACCCCGGCTCCCGAGCCGGCCCCGGCCGCTCCTGCTCCCGCCCCGGCTCCGGCCCAGGCACCGGCCGCCCCGGCCGCCGCCCAGCCGGCCGACGACGGCGGCTACGTCACCCCGCTGGTGCGCAAGCTCGCCGCCGAGCACGGCGTCGACCTGTCCACCGTCAAGGGCACCGGCGTCGGCGGCCGTATCCGCAAGCAGGACGTCATGTCCGCCGCCGAGGCCGCCAAGGCCGCCGCCGCTGCCCCGGCTCCGGCCGCCGCGGCCCCGGCCGCCGCCACCAAGAAGGCCCCGGCGCTGGAGGCCTCGCCGCTGCGCGGCCAGACCATCAAGATGCCGCGGATCCGCAAGGTCATCGGCGACAACATGGTCAAGGCCCTGCACGAGCAGGCCCAGCTGTCCTCGGTCGTCGAGGTCGACGTCACGCGTCTGATGAAGCTGCGCGCCCGCGCCAAGGACGCGTTCGCGGCCCGCGAGGGCGTCAAGCTCTCCCCGATGCCGTTCTTCGTCAAGGCCGCGGCCCAGGCGCTGAAGGCCCACGCGCCGATCAACGCCAAGATCAACGAGGCCGAGGGGACCATCACCTACTTCGACACCGAGAACATCGGTATCGCGGTGGACTCCGAGAAGGGCCTGATGACCCCGGTCATCAAGAACGCCGGTGACCTCAACCTCGCCGGTATCGCCAAGGCCACGGCCGAGCTGGCGGGCAAGGTCCGCGCCAGCAAGATCACCCCGGACGAGCTGTCCGGCGCGACCTTCACCATCTCCAACACCGGGTCGCGCGGCGCGCTCTTCGACACGATCATCGTGCCGCCGGGCCAGGTCGCCATCCTCGGCATCGGCGCCACGGTCAAGCGCCCGGCCGTCATCGACACCGAGGACGGCCCCGTCATCGGCGTCCGCGACATGACGTACCTGACCCTGTCCTACGACCACCGCCTGGTGGACGGCGCCGACGCCGCCCGCTACCTGACGGCGGTCAAGGCCATCCTGGAGGCAGGCGAGTTCGAGGTCGAGCTCGGCCTCTGACCTTCCTCAACGGCTGAACGGTGCCCCTGTCCGGAAATCCCCGGGCGGGGGCACCGCCCGTTTTCAGGGGCGCGGGGCTGTATCGATGTGCGGCTCCGCCGCGTGGGCGCGAGCACCCCCCCCCACAACCGTCAGCCGAACGACAAGCCCACACCCTCGTGTAAGTCTCGTCTCACCTGCACCAAGACACCCCCACCTGCCCCACCCGCGGAGCGAACCGGCCGTATTGTCTAAACGTCAATCCCGACTGAGGAGCCCTCATGACCGCGCCCGTCATCCACTCGCTGCGCGAGCAGATCCGCGAGCACATCCTGGAGGGCATCATCAGCGGCCGCTGGCAGCCGGGCGAGCGGATCGTCGAGCGCCGGATCGCCACCGAGTTGGAGGTCAGCCAGACCCCGGTCCGCGAGGCCCTGCGCGAACTGGAGTCCCTGCGCCTGATCGAGTCCGCTCCGAACAAGGGCGTCCGCGTACGGAACCTCACCGCCGCCGACCTGGAGGAGAGCTACCCGGTCCGGGCCGGCCTGGAGGCCATCGCGGCGGAACTGGCGGCACAGGGCCTGGCGGAGGACTGCTCGGCGCTGGAACCCCACGTCACCGCGCTCTACGAGGCGGACCGCATGTCCGACGGCACGGCCCAGGTCCGCCACACCGTCGCCTTCCACCGTGAACTGGTCCGCGCCGCCGGCAACTCCGTGCTGCTGCACACCTGGGAAGGCCTCGGCATCGAGGTGTTCACGGCCCTGTCGATCCGCTGGCTGGGCACCCAGCAGCAGTCGTACGCCGAGGAGCACGAGGAGCTGGTCGCCGCCTTCAAGCGCCGCGACCCCCGGATCGCGGAGCTGGTCAAGGCGCACGTCCTGGGCTGCGCGCCCCGGGCGTGACACCCGAGCGCAACCCCGCTCAAACGCCTGCGACCTGCGAAAACCCTTCGAAAGGCCGTCACCGCGTGCCACCGCCGGAGGCACCCCGTGCCGACTTTCTCGTGATCAAGAGGTTTTCCCTCTCAACCCTTTGATCGATCATCGATCAGGGAGTTACAGTCACGGACGGGCTTGCCACCCAAGCCTCAGCCCTGTCCTGCCAAAGACAAAGGGCACCCCCGAACCCTTACCGATGAGGGAACCCCCTTCGACTGAGGAAGGCGGCGACATGACCGACCCCAACGCCATCCAGCCGAGCGAGCTCGACCAGCTCCCGGACCGGGACCCGGAGGAGACCGCCGAATGGCAGGCCTCCCTGGACGCGGTCGCCAAGGCTGCCGGGCCGCACCGTGCCGCGTACCTGATGCGCCGTACGCTGGAGCGCGCCGAGGGCGCCGGCATCGCGCTGCCGAAGCTCCTCGAGACCGACTACGTCAACACCATCCCCACCGCCGCCGAGCCCGAGGTGCCCGGTGACGCGGAGATGGAGCAGCGGATCACCGCGTGGAACCGCTGGAACGCGGCCGCGATGGTGACCCGGGGCAGCAAGTACGGCGTGGGCGGCCACATCGCCACCTTCGCCTCCGCCGCCTGGCTGTACGAGACCGGCTTCAACCACTTCTTCAAAGGCAAAGAGGCCGACGGCTCCGGCGACCAGCTCTACATCCAGGGCCACGCCTCCCCCGGCATCTACGCCCGCGCCTTCCTCGACGGCCGCCTGAACGAGGAACAGCTCGACAACTTCCGCCGCGAGTCGGGCGGCAACGGCCTGCCGTCCTACCCTCACCCGCGCCGGCTGCCCTGGCTGTGGGAGTTCCCGACCGTCTCCATGGGTCTGGGCCCGCTCTCCGCCATCTACCAGGCGCGCTTCAACCGTTACCTCACCAACCGCGGCATCAAGGACACCTCCGCCTCGCACGTGTGGGCGTTCCTCGGCGACGGCGAGATGGACGAGCCCGAGTCGACGGCGGCCCTGGCGCTCGCGGCCCGTGAGGAGCTGGACAACCTCACGTTCGTCATCAACTGCAACCTGCAGCGCCTGGACGGCCCGGTCCGCGCCAACTTCAAGATCGTGCAGGAGCTGGAGGCCCAGTTCCGCGGCGCCGGCTGGAACGTCATCAAGACGCTGTGGGGCACGGCCTGGGACGAGCTGTTCCAGCTCGACACCACGGGCGCGCTCGTACGCCGGCTGCGCCAGGTACCGGACGCGCAGATCCAGACGTACCAGACGCGCGACGCGGCCTACATCCGCCAGGACTTCTTCGGTGCCGACCCGGCGCTCGCTGAGATGGCGAAGCTGCTGAGCGACGACAAGATCCTCGAGTGCTTCCACCTCTCGCGCGGTGGTCACGAGTCCCGCAAGGTGTTCGCCGCGTACAAGGCGGCCGTCGAGCACAAGGGCGCGCCGACGGTGATCCTGGCCCAGACGGTCAAGGGCCACACCCTCGGCGAGGGCTTCGCGTCGAAGAACGCCAACCACCAGATGAAGAAGCTCTCGGTGGACGAGTTCAAGAACATGCGCGACCTGCTCGGCCTGCCGATCAAGGACAGCGACTTCGTCGACGGCGTGGTCCCCTACGGCCACCCGGGCGCCGACTCCCCCGAGGTCCGCTACCTCCAGGAGCGCCGTGCCGCCCTCGGCGGTCCGGCCCCGGCCCGCCGCGTCCACCCGGTCGCCGCGCTGCCCGCCCCGGCGGAGAAGGCGTTCGCCTCCTTCGACAAGGGCTCCGGCTCGCAGAACGTGGCCACCACCATGGCGTTCGTCCGCCTGATCAAGGACCTGGTCCGCGACAAGGAGACCGGCAAGCGCTGGGTGCCGATCGTCCCCGACGAGGCGCGCACCTTCGGCATGGAGTCGCTCTTCCCGTCGCTCGGCATCTACTCGCCCAAGGGCCAGACGTACGAGCCGGTCGACCGCGACCAGCTGATGTACTACAAGGAGGCCAAGAACGGCCAGATCCTCAACGAGGGGATCACCGAGGCCGGTTCGATGGCCGACTTCATCGCCGCTTCGACGTCGTACGCGACGCACGGCGAGGCGATGATCCCGTTCTACATCTTCTACTCGATGTTCGGCTGGCAGCGCACGGCCGACCAGATGTGGCAGCTCGGCGACCAGCTCGGCCGCGGCTTCCTCGTCGGCGCCACGGCTGGCCGTACGACCCTGACCGGTGAGGGCCTCCAGCACGCCGACGGCCACTCCCCCGTCATCGCCGCGACCAACCCGGCGGCGCTGACGTACGACCCGGCGTTCGCGTACGAAGTCGCGGCCATCGTCAAGGACGGTCTGCGCCGCATGTACGGCGAGGCGGCCCCGGGTGAGGACCAGAACGTCTTCTACTACCTGACCGTCTACAACGAGCCGCTGCCGCAGCCCGCGAAGCCGTCCGTCGACGGCATCGACGAGGGCATCGTCAAGGGCCTGTACCGCTTCAACACGGCGGAGTCGGCGGGCATCACGCCCCCGGCCAACGCCCCGCGGATCCAGCTGCTCGGCTCCGGTACGGCGATCCACTGGGCGCTGAAGGCACAGCAGTTGCTGGCCGAGGAGTGGGGCGTGGCGGCCGACGTGTGGTCGGCGACCTCCTGGAGCGAGCTGCGCCGGGACGCCCTGGAGGCCGACGAGGCGCTGCTGCGCGGCGAGGAGCGGGTGCCGTTCGTCCGGCAGGCGCTCCAGGGCGCCGAGGGCCCGGTGCTGGCGGTCTCCGACTACATGCGCCAGGTCCCGGACCAGATCGCGCAGTGGGTCGAGCAGGACTGGTCCTCGCTGGGCGCCGACGGCTTCGGCCTCTCGGACACCCGTGAGGCGGCCCGCCGCCACTTCGGCGTCGACGCCGAGTCGATCGTCGTCGCGGCCCTGGCCCAGCTCGCCAAGCGCGGCGAGGTGAAGGCGACGGCCGTGAAGGAAGCACGCGAGAAGTACGGTCTGTGAGAACGGACCGGTGATCGGCGGGCCCTCGCTTCGGCGGGGGCCTGCTGCATGATGTGGACATGCGTGCTGCCCGGCTGATCAAGATGGTGCTGCTGCTCCAGTCCCGGCCCTCCATGACGGCCGCCGAACTCGCCGGTGAGCTGGAGGTGTCGGAGCGGACCGTCACGCGGGACGCGCAGGCGCTGTCGGAGGCGGGCGTGCCGGTGTACGCGGACCGGGGCCGGGCCGGTGGCTACCGGCTGGTCGGCGGGTACCGGACGCGGCTGACCGGGCTGCACCGCGGCGAGGCCGAGGCGCTGTTCCTGTCCGGGGTGCCGGGGGCGCTGCGCGAGATGGGCCTGGAGGACGCGGCCTCGGCCGCCCGGCTGAAGGTGTCGGCGGCGCTGCTGCCCTCCCTGCGGGACGCGTCGAGGACGGCGGCGCAGCGCTTCCACCTGGACGCGCCGAACTGGTTCCGGGAGCCGGAGACGCCCGCGCTGCTGCCGGCCGTCGCCGACGCGGTGTGGGACGACCGGCGGATCACCGCCCGCTACCGGCGCGGGGAGGACGAGGTCGTCCGGGAGCTGGAGCCGTACGGGCTCGTGCTGAAGGCGGGTGTCTGGTACCTGTGCGCCCGGGTGGCCGGGAGCGCGTCCTTCCGGGTGTACCGGATCGACCGGTTCACGGCGGTGGAGCCGGGCGCGGAGCGCTTCGAGCGGGAGCCGGAGTTCGACCTGCCGGCGTTCTGGGAGGAGCGGGCGGAACAGTTCGCGCGGTCCATCCTGCGGGCGCGGGTAGTGGTGCGGCTGTCCCCCGAGGGCGTGCGCAGACTGCCGTACGCCCTCGACTCGCTGTCCGCCCGGGAGGCCCTGGCCGACGCGGACGCCCCGGACGGCGACGGCTGGGTGACGGTGGACCTGCCGGTGGAGTCCGAGGAGGTCGCCCACACCCAGCTTCTGGCGCTGGGCCCGGAGGTGGAGGTGCTGGCGCCCGACAGCCTGCGCGAGCGGTTCGCCGGGGACGCGCTGCGGCTGGCCCGGCTGTACCACCCCCAGGACGGCGTATAACGATCCCGCGCACTCCGGGTGCGCCCCCGTGCCCCAGGGCCGATGCTGGACCCGTGATGGACGAGACGGAGTTCTGGGAGCTGGTGGACGACGCCCGGGAGGCCGCCGAGGGCGACCCCGGGGAGCAGGCCGACCTGCTCGTCGAGCGACTCGCCCAGCTGGACCCGGACTCGGTCCTGGACTTCGCCCGGCACTTCGAGTCCCGCTACAACCGCGCCTACCGCTGGGATCTGTGGGGCGCCGCCTGGGTGCTGCTCGACGGGGCGAGCGACGACGCCTTCGACTTCTTCCGCTGCTGGCTGATCGGCCAGGGCCGCCATGTCTTCGAGGGCGCCGTGCACGACCCGGACTCGCTCGCCGAGCTGCTGGACGACTTCGACGAGGAGATCGACGGCGACGGCGAGGAGCTCGGCTACGCGGCCGACGAGGCCTACGAGCAGCTCACCGGCGTGGTCGCCCCCGACCTGGAGATCCCGCCCGCGCCCCCCGAACCGGAGGGCACGCCGCTGGACTTCGAGAACGAGGAGCTGCTCGCCGAGCGCTATCCCCGGTTGTGGGAGCGCTTCAGGGGCTGATCAGGCGGCCCGGCGGCGGCTGGTGTCGGCCGGGAGGTACGCGTGTGTCCGATCGGCCCGCACCGCGTGGTGCAGCGGGGCCGCGTTGGCCTGGTCGAGGGCGGACGCGGTGGCCGCGGCCGGGCCCAGGACGACCGTCGCGACCGCGCAGAGCACCGCCCAGGGGCCGCGCGTGGCCCACGTTCCCGGGTTCGTCGTACGTCCGTCGTCGTTCATGGTTCCCACCTCCGGTCGGCTTCCTGTGGTGGTGACCGTAGGGCGCCGGGATCTGAGGACACCGCGTGTTCGCTGTGGCCTTCCTGTGGACCTGCCGGCCGGCCCTGGAGCCGGGCCGCGAGCCGTCTGATCTCGGGCAGGCGGGCGTGCAGGGCGGCGCCCGGGCAGCTGGTCATGTAGCCGTCGTTGTGACCGGCCAGGGCGGGCAGTTCGGCGGTGCTGCCGGCCGCGTACCGGCTCAGGCCGTTGCTGGACACCAGGCGGACACGGGCCCGCGGGTCGGTGCCGGTCAGGCCCAGCTTCCAGGCGGACAGCGCGGCGATGGCGTGCAGCATGGGCCGGGGCACGGACATGCCCGCGGTGAAGGTGCCGAGGGCGGCGATGCCCGTGGTGCGGTGGTTGAAGCCCTGCGTGTGGGCGCCGGTGACGGCCCGCTCGACGCCGCCGGCGCGGCCCTCGTAGACGGTGCCGCAGCGGTCGACGACGAAGTTGTAGCCGATGTCGTCCCAGTCCCGGGTGCCGGTCTGGCCGGTGTACAGGTCCCGGATGATGCGGGGCGCGTCGGCGCAGTCGTAGTCGTTGGGCGAGTCGGTGTGGTGGAGGAAGACGGCGACGACCCGGTCGTCGTAGCGCGGGCGGGGCTGCTTGCGGGCGGCGTCGCCCAGCCACTGGGCTCTCGGCACGATGTGCGGGCGCGGGGCGGCGTAGGGCGTGGCGATGGGGCGGGACGGGGCCGGTCGGGCGGTCTCGGCGGCGTGCTCGACGCCGTGGGCGCACAGCACCAGCGCGGCGACGGCGGCGCAGCCCGGCAGGCAGCCGAGCGCCACCCGGGCGGCGCGCGGCAGGCCGGCTATGCCGGGCGTCCGGCTGCCGGGTGTCCGGGCGGCGCGGTGGCCGCGCGTACCCCGCCGTCTTCGCAAGACACGCATGATCCCACTGTCGGCTCGATCCGGTCCGTCCGCGATGTGTGATGTGCCACCCGGTGGAACCATCGTCACGGTCCGCGACGTTTTTCCGAGTGCACGCGCGCGTGGCCGGTTCCGATCAACCCGCGCGCGTGTGACTGATCAACGGGCCCTTCCCCCACGTACTAAGGGGTTCCGAGAGAAAGGCGGCGTGCGTGGACCTGCTCGACATCCTGCTGTTGCTGGTCGTCCTCGCCTACGCGGCGTCGGGGTACCGGCGCGGTCTGGTGGCCGGCTGTGTGTCGCTGGCGGGCTTCGTGGGCGGCGCGGTCATCGGCGTGTGGATCCTGCCGTGGGTGATGGGCCTGGTGGAGCCGGGGACGACGCGCGCGACGGTGACGGCGGTGTTCACGGTGCTGCTCCCGGCGGTGGTGGGGCACGAGCTGGCGGGGCGTATCGCGCTGCGGCTGCGGCGGGAGCTGGACAGAGGCCCGCTCCGCGTGGCGGACGGGATCGGCGGGGCCGTGGCCAACGCGGTGGCCGTGCTGATCGTGGCGTGGGTGGCCGCGAGCGTGCTGGGCGTGTCCTCGTCGCCGCTGATCACCTCGGCGATCCGGGACTCCCGGCTGCTCGGCGCCGTGCAGCAGACGATGCCGGACACCACCCCGGCCTGGTTCTCGCGGGCCACGTCCGCGCTGACCCAGGCGGGCTTCCCGCAGGTCTTCAACCCGTTCGAGAACGAGTCGACGGCCGAGGTCGCCCGGCCCTCCGGCGACAGCGTCACGGCGGCCGCCACGAACGCCGCGAAGCTGAGCACGGTCAAGGTCGAGGGCGTCGCGGGCACCCAGGGCCGCGAGGGCAGCGGGTTCGTGTACGCGCGCGAGCACGTGATGACCAACGCCCATGTGGTGGCCGGCATCGACGAGCCGACCGTGCAGGTCGGCGGGGTCGGGCGGACGTACCAGGCGCGGGTGGTGCTCTTCGACCCGCAGAAGGACGTGGCCGTGCTGTACGTGCCGGGCCTGCGGGCACCCGTGCTGCGCTTCGACGACGACGCCGAGCGCGGCGACTCGGCGGTCGTCGCGGGCTACCCGGAGGACGGCGACCTGAACCTCCAGGCGGCGACGGTCGCGAACCGGGTCCGGGCGACGGGCCAGAACATCTACAACGACGGGACGGCCACCCGCGAGATCTACTCGATCCGCTCCACGGTCCGCCCCGGCAACTCGGGCGGCCCCCTGCTCACCACGGACGGCCGGGTGTTCGGCGTGGTCTTCGCCCGCTCCACCTCGGACGCCGAGACGGGCTATGTGCTGACGGCGGCCGAGGTCGCCCCGGACGCGGAGCGGGCGGCGAGCGCGACGGCGCCGGTGGACACGGGCGAGCTCGCCGCGTCGTAGGCCCGGCTCACAGGGAGCGGCCCATGGACACGTCGTCGACGTACGCGCCGTCGAGGAAGAACTCCTCGGGCAGGATCCCCTCCACCACGAACCCCTCGGACTCGTAGAGCCCCCGGGCCGGTGTGTTGTGCGCGAGGACGCGCAGGGTGAGGCGCCGCGCTCCCTGCCGCCGCGCCTCCTCCGCCGCCGCCCGCAGCAGGGCCCGTGCGACGCCGTGGCCGCGCGCCTCCTCCGCGACGGCGAGCCCCCGGACCATCCGGACATGGGAGTTGCAGGCGAGCGGCGTGGCGTTCCCCAGCCGGAGGTAGCCGGCGACGACCCCGTCGAGTTCGGCGACGAGGGAGTCCCGCAGCGGGTGCTGCTCGCTGAAGAACGGGGCGTACGGCGGCTCGGGGCGGGGCGTGACGGCGTGCAGCGGCGACCAGGTGGCGCGGTCGAGCCGCCCCAGCGCCTCCTCGTCGTCGAGCCGTGCGGGTCGTATGTGCGGAGTCGGCATGGCGGTCACGTTACGTCGGCGACGGCATCCGCCAACGGGGGTTTTATCCGTTCGACCGGCAAGATTGAGCCATGCGACGCATCGCGGTGACCGGCGCATCCGGTCTCATCGGCAGCGCCCTGGTGCGGTCCCTGACCGCGGACGGGCACGAGGTGGTGCGCCTGGTGCGCCATGCGCCCCGGGCGGCGGACGAGCTCCGCTGGGATCCGGAGCGAGGGGAGGTGGACGCGGCCGGGCTCGCCGGGTGTCACGCGGTGGTCAATCTGGCGGGGGCGGGGGTCGGCAACCGCCGCTGGACGGAGGCCTACAAGCAGCGGATCCGGGCCGGGCGGGTGCACGGCACGGCGGCGCTCGCCCGGGCGGTCGCCTCGCTGGCGGAGCAGGACCGGCCGCGGGTCTTCGTGAACGGCAGCGCCATCGGCTACTACGGCGAGACCGGGGACCGCACCGTCGACGAGAGCGCGCCCGCGGGCGCGGGCTTCCTGCCCGAGCTGTGCGTGGAGTGGGAGGGAGCCACGGCCCCCGCCCAGGAGGCCGGCGTCCGCACGGTGCTGACCCGGACCGGGCTGGTGGTGTCCCGCGAGGGCGGGGCCTGGGGGCGGCTGTTCCCGTTGTTCCGGGCGGGGTTGGGCGGGCGCATGGGCGACGGGCGGCAGTACTGGTCGTTCGTCGCGCTGCACGACGAGGTCGCCGCGATCCGGCATCTCATCGACACCGACGGCCTGTCCGGGCCGTTCAACCTCACCGCCCCGAACCCCCTGACGAACCGTGAGATCACGGCGGTGATGGGGCGCGTGCTGCACCGCCCGACGCTGTTCACCGTGCCCGCGCCCGCCCTGCGGACCGTGCTCGGCGAGATGGCAGGGGAGGTGCTCGGCAGCGCCCGGGTGCTGCCGACGCGGCTGCTGGAGTCGGGATTCCGGTTCGCGTTCCCGGAGATCGAGGGGGCGATCCGGGCGGCGCTGTGAGGCGGGCCGAGAAAGCCCCTCGCCCCGCACACCAGCCCTCTGCGACCACTTCATGCCCACAAGACGTCCGTATGCGACCGCTGTGCGACCGTGCCCTGCCGATGCGCGACTCCCCCTGACCGATCACGGCCCTACCCTCGACCAGAACTCGCGTATCCCTGCGGCCTGTTGAGGGCATGACGTCTCCAGCGCCCGCGCAACCTCGAGGAGGGGCACGTGCTTGAGCCCGCGTACCAGGCGGACGTGGTCGTCGTGGGGGCCGGGGTCGCCGGACTCTCGGCCGCGCACCGGCTGACCAGCGCTGGAGTGACGACCATGGTCCTGGAGGCCGCCCACGGCGTCGGCGGCCGCATGGCGACGGAGAAGATCGACGGCTTCCGGCTCGACCGGATCGGCCAGTTGCTGTCCACGGCGTATCCCGAACTACGGCTGACACCCGGTCTGGGCGGCCTGGTGCTGCGCCCGTTCGCGCCCGGTGTCCTGCTGCACGGCGACGGCCGCCACCACCGCGCGGGCGTCCAGCCCGGCACAGGGGGCGCACGGGGCGCACTGCACGCGGTGCGCGCGCTGGCGAGTGCTCCCCGGTCGCCGTCCGCGCCCCGGCTGCCCAGGAGGCCGGTGGCCGTGCCCGGCCGGCAGGTCTCCGCGCCCCGGAGCCGGTCCGGCGCCCCGCTGGGCACGGCCGTCGACCAGGCCCGGCTCGGTGCCGCCCTGACCCGGCTGGCGGGCACCCCGGCCGAACGGCTGCTGGCCCGCCCGGAGCTGCCCGCCGGTGAGGCCCTGGCGGCGCGCGGGTTGCCCGCCCGTACGATCGACGGCTTCCTGCGCCCGCTGCTCGCCGCCCTGCTGTGCGACCCGGACCTGACGACGTCCAGCCGGTGCGCGGACCTCGCGCTGCGTGCCTTCGCGAGCGGCCGGCTGTGCGTGCCGGAGGGCGGCGCGGAGGCCCTGCCGGAGCTGCTGGCCCGGACGCTGCCGGCGGGCACGGTGCACACGGGCGTGCGCGTCACCTCCGTCTCCACGACCTCGGTGACCACCGCGGAGCACGGTGAGATCCGTTGCCGTGCGGTGCTGGTGGCCACGGACGCCCGGGCCGCGGCCGAGCTGCTGCCCGGGTTGCGGGTGCCGGAGTTCCATCCGGTGACGGTGGTGCATCACACGACCGACGAGCCGCCCGGGACGGGGGCGTCCCTGCTGCTCGACGCGGACCTCGGCGGGCCGGTCGCGCACACGGCCGTGATCAGCCGGGTCGATCCGTCCCGGGCCCCGGCCGGGAGGGCGCTGGTGTCCTCGACGGTGCTGGGACGGCCGCCGGGGGGTGTCGACACGGCCGTGCGGATGCATCTGGCGCGGTTGTACGGGGTGTCGACCGCGCGGTGGGAGACGTTGGCTGTGCACCACACGGCGGAGGCGGTGCCGGCGATGCGGCCGCCGCATGATCTGCGGCGGCCGGTGCGGTTGATCGCCGGGCTGTATGTGTGTGGGGATCACCGGGACACCAGTACGGTGCAGGGTGCTCTGCACTCCGGGCATCGGGCGTCGGCGGCGATTTTGGCGGACCTTGGGGCCGGGCGGTCCCTGCATGTCGCCGACCCTGTGCCGACTGTGCCGCGGGCTGCTTAGGTGGTTCGTCGGGTGCGGGTGCGTGGGGGCTGTTCGCGCAGTTCCCCGCGCCCCTAGGTCTCCTCACCCAAGGGCCGCTACTTTGTCGCGGTAGGTACGCACTGGAGCCGCGTCCTTGTACGGCTCCAGTCGTCGCTCGAAGTCCCTCACGTACTCCACTGCCCGTACCGAGCGCATCTCGGCTGCCTGGCCTGCCGCTTCCGCGGCCAGCTGGCAGGCCTGGTCGAGTTCGCCGAGGCCCAGGCGGGCGGTGGCGAGGACCACGCGGCAGAAGAGGCGGCTGCGGGCGTAGGACGGGGAGCGGAGCTGGAGTGAGCGTTCCGCGTGCTGGGCGGCGGCGCGGAACTGCTGCAGGTCGCGGTGGCAGTGGCCGAACTCGTCGGCGAGCTGGGCCTCGTCGAAGAACTTCGCCCAGTGCGGGACGTCGTCCCCGGGCCGGGCGGTCTCCAGGGCTCGTTCGGCGCGGACCAGCGCGGCCGTGCAGGCCCGCACCTCGCCGAGCACCCCGTGCCCGCGCGCCTCGGAGGCGTGCAGCAGGGCCTGGACGACGGGCGGGCCGGAGGTGCCGACGCCCTGCTGGGCCACCCGCGCGAGCTGCACGGCCTCCCGCCCGTGCCCGAGGTAGACGGCCTGCCGGCTCATGGTGACCAGGACGAACGCCCCGTACATCCGGTCCCCGGCCGCCTGGGCGAGGCGGAGCGCCTGGACGAAGTAGCGCTGGGCGAGGCCGTGCGCGGCGATGTCGTACGACGTCCAGCCGGCGAGCCGGGTCAGGTCGGCGGCGGCCGCGAACAGGCGGCGGCCGGTCTGCTCGCCGTAGGTGCCGCGCAGCATCGGCTCGCACTCGTGCTCCAGGTAGCGCACGAGGGCCTGGCGGGCGTGGCCGCCGCCGTAGGCGTCGTCGAGGGTGCGGAACAGCTCGCCGACCGAGCGCAGCGCGGCGATGTCGCCGGCGGTGACCTTCTGGCCCGGTCCGCGCTCGGCCTGGCCGCGCTGGCGGGGCAGGGACGGCACGCCCTGCCCGTCCGGCGGTCGGAGGGCGGGGCGGCCCTGCGCCGGGATGCGGGCGGCGGCCGGTTCGCCCCGGGCCACCTTCTCGTCGGCCCGGCCGATCAGCCAGTCCCGGCTGGGCACGACGAGCCCGGCCGGGGTGAAGGCGATCTTCCGCAGCTCGGCGTGGCTGCCGGAGTCCTTGCGCCACAGCCCGCTGACGATGTCGACGGCCTCCTCGGGGGTGGCGGCGAACTCCAGCCCCGCGTAGACGGGGGCGCAGGCGTCCAGGCCGAGGTCCTGGGCGGTGAGGCGGCGGCCCAGGCGCCGGGTGAAGACCTCGGCGATCAGGGCGGGCGTGGTCCCCCGGGGCTGCTGGCCGCGCAGCCACCGGGTGACGGAGGTCTTGTCGTATCTCAGATCAAGCCCGTGTTCGAGACCGAGCTGGTCCACGCGACGGGCGAGTCCCGCGTTGGAGAACCCCGCTTCTGCGATGAGCGCGGCGAGCTGTCGGTTGGGGGTGCGCTGCGCGGGTCGTTCCGTCATCTGCGGTGCGGTCTCCTGCCTTCCGGCCTAAGTGATGTGCGCGGATTGCCTGTGAGCAGGCCTTATGCCTTGCTGGACGGCGCGAATGTAGCGGAGAGTAAGCACCCCATCACATATTTTCCCGGACATTCATCCGATCGTGTGAGGATTGGCCTCGGGACTGACGGGTTCGGGCCGGACGTACAGTGGCTTGGGCGCGTTACGTGCCTGACACACCCGTCCGAGGGAGGCGCTTGCCGTGAGTGAGTTGCGGTTCGTCCGCATGGGGTTCGGTGACGAGGCCGTCGAGTACCAGGAGGCCTGGGACGAGCAGCGCCGGGTGCACGCGGCGCGCTTCGCCGACGAGGTCCCCGACACCGTACTGCTCCTGGAGCACCCTCCGGTCTACACGGCCGGCCGGCGCACGGCGGACAATGAGCGGCCCCTCGACGGCACGCCGGTCATCGACGTGGACCGCGGCGGCAAGATCACCTGGCACGGCCCCGGCCAGCTGGTGGGCTACCCGATCCAGAAGCTCCCGCGCCCGGTGGACGTCGTGGCCCACGTACGTCGCCTCGAAGAGGCCCTGATCCGCACGTGCGCGGAGTTCGGCCTGGAGACCAGCCGGGTCGAGGGCCGCAGCGGGGTGTGGGTGCTGGGCGACCCGGTCGAGCAGCGGCCGGGGCTCGGCGGGCTGTCCCTGGACTTCGACCCGCGCCTCCAGGACGAGGAGTTCGACCCGCGCCTGAACGGCCCCGAGTACGCCCCCTCCAACGCGGGCCAGCGCCGCGAGGACCGCAAGATCGCGGCGATCGGCATCCGCGTGGCCAAGGGCGTCACCATGCACGGCTTCGCGCTCAACGTGAACCCCGACAACAAGTGGTTCGACCGGATCATCCCCTGCGGCATCCGCGACGCGGGCGTGGCCTCGCTGGCCGGCGAGCTCGGCCGGGACGTCACGATCGAGGAGGTCCTGCCGGTGGTGGAGCGCCATCTGCGGGACGTGCTGGAGAGCGCGGAGCTGAAGCCGAGGGAGATCGAGAGGACGCCGGCGGCATAAAGGCGCGCGGGGAGGGGCTGACACCAGACACAGGCATTCAAATCCACGGGCGTACCCTTGAGGGCGCCGAAGAATCAATCGCTAGGGAGCCGGTCGTGTCCGCAGTCGCACCCGACGGACGCAAGATGCTGCGCCTGGAGGTCCGCAACAGCCAGACCCCCATCGAGCGCAAGCCCGAGTGGATCAAGACCCGGGCGAAAATGGGTCCCGAGTACACGAAGATGCAGAACCTCGTGAAGAGCGAGGGCCTGCACACGGTCTGCCAGGAAGCCGGCTGCCCGAACATCTACGAGTGCTGGGAGGACCGCGAGGCGACCTTCCTCATCGGCGGCGACCAGTGCACCCGGCGCTGCGACTTCTGCCAGATCGACACCGGCAAGCCCGAGGCGCTCGACCGCGACGAGCCCCGCCGCGTGGGCGAGTCCGTGGTCACCATGGACCTGAACTACGCCACGATCACCGGCGTCGCCCGCGACGACCTGGAGGACGGCGGCGCCTGGCTGTACGCGGAGACGGTCCGCCAGATCCACCAGCAGACGGCGCACCGCGAGGCCGGCCGGACGAAGGTCGAGCTCCTCGCCCCCGACTTCAACGCCGTCCCGGAGCAGCTGGAGGAGGTCTTCTCCTCGCGCCCCGAGGTCTTCGCGCACAACGTCGAGACGGTCCCGCGGATCTTCAAGCGCATCCGCCCCGGCTTCCGCTACGACCGCTCCCTGAAGGTCATCACCGCCGCCCGCGACTACGGCCTCGTCACCAAGTCGAACCTCATCCTCGGCATGGGCGAGACCCGCGAGGAGGTCGGCGAGGCGCTGAAGCAGCTGCACGACGCGGGCTGCGAGCTGGTCACCATCACGCAGTACCTGCGGCCCTCCGTGCGCCACCACCCGGTGGAACGCTGGGTGAAGCCGCAGGAGTTCGTGGAGCTGAAGGAGGAGGCCGAGCAGATCGGCTTCTCCGGCGTGATGTCCGGTCCGCTGGTGCGCTCCTCGTACCGTGCCGGGCGGCTCTACCGGATGGCCATGGAGCAGCGGGACGCGAGCGTCGCGGCCCAGGCCGTCTGACGAACCGTCATCGCCCCTGCCCGCCAAAGGGCGAGACAAGCGTGTGAATTCGCGCACTAGACGCTACCCGCGGGTAGCGACCGATATGACGCGGTCCTGACCGTCCTCGCAGATGAGGGCACATGTCAGGACCGCGTCGGCGTTCCACGGCTGCCCGCCGGGGCTTCATGGGTGTTTGACCGGTCGGACACGCCCTGGTAACACCAATCAGTGACGCTGAACTCACAGCACGTACACCCGTACCGAGGGGGGACCTCACCCATGCAGGCCGCGCCCGTTCGCGCCACCGCGATTCCGTCCTTCACGACCGCCCTGCGTGCCGTCGAGTCGCTGCTGCTGAGCAGCGGTCAGCGCACCGCCCGCCGCAACGCCTGGACCTCCGTGCTGGAGGACCGCCGTCGCGCCAAGGACCGGGTCGAGGCGCAGCGCGTTCTCGAGCAGTCCGTCTCCCGGTCCGTCTCCGTCCGTCCCTGAGCCCCGGCCCCTCCCCCGCGAGCCCCGTGGACACTGCCGTCGTCGGCGCTTGTGGGGCCACGTAGACTTCGGGGCATGGCGAGGAAGGAAAGTGCAGCGGACGCTGCGAACCCCGGGCGACTGAAGCAGATCGCCCTGACCTACAAGATGACCCGCAAGGCCGACAAGAAGATCGGTCTTGTACTCGCGGCAGTCGGAATCGTCACCTTCGGTGTCTTCCTCGCGATCGGTTTCTTGATCGGTCACCCCATCTATGCCGGCATCCTGGGCCTCCTGCTCGCCTTCCTCGCGACGGCGATCGTGTTCGGGCGCCGGGCCGAGCGGGCCGCCTTCGGGCAGATGGAGGGACAGCCCGGCGCCGCGGCGGCGGTGCTCGACAACATCGGCCGGGGGTGGACGACGACCCCCGCGGTGGCGATGAACCGCAACCAGGACGTGGTGCACCGCGCGGTCGGCAAGGCAGGCATCGTGCTGGTCGCCGAGGGCAACCCGAACCGGGTGAAGTCCCTGCTGGCCGCCGAGAAGAAGAAGATGAACCGCATCGTCGCGGACGTCCCGGTACACGACCTGCTCGTGGGCACCGGCGAGGGCCAGGTCGAGCTGAAGAAGCTGCGCACGACCATGCTGAAGCTGCCGCGCGTGCTGACCGGCCCGCAGGTGACCGCCACCAACGACCGGCTGCGCGCCCTCGGGGACCTGATGAGCAACATGCCGCTACCGAAGGGGCCGATGCCGAAGGGCATGCGGCTGCCGAAGGGCGGGCCGAAGGCCCGCTGACCCCGCACATGACAGAAGGAGGGGTGCCCGGATCATTCCGGGCACCCCTCCTTCATGTCCATACGCGTCAGATGCGGACCTCGACCGTGCCCGCCAGCCGGTCGTGCAGACCCCGGCCGTCGCGGTCCCAGATCAGGGCGGGGATCGCCAGGAAGAGCAGGACCGTGCGCAGCGCGGCGCGCCAGGGGCTGACGCGGCCGGTCTCCAGGGCGAGCACGCGCAGACCGAGGAGCCGCTTGCCCGGGGTGAAGCCGACCGTACCGACCGTGAGGACCA
Source organism: Streptomyces lomondensis (assembly GCF_014651035.1). GTDB lineage: Bacteria > Actinomycetota > Actinomycetes > Streptomycetales > Streptomycetaceae > Streptomyces > Streptomyces lomondensis. The sequence goes on along the minus strand of NZ_BMWC01000001.1, from coordinate 1,138,536 downwards.
TCAGCGCGAACATGATGAGCGGCGCCCAGATCTGCGCGGCCTCGTTGTAGCTCTGGGTGATGAGACCGTATGCGATCAGGAGGCTCAGGCCCCAGTCCACGGCCAGGGCACCGAGCCGGCGGCCCGGGCGGGCGATCGAGCCGGGTCCCTCCTCGGGCAGACCGAGCTGCTCGCCCCGGTATCCGAAGTCGACACCGGCCTCTTCCGCGGCCGCGCGGGGCCCGGAGAGCCAGGATCCGAGTGCTTGCCTGTTGTCCACCCGTCCACGGTACTGCGCCCGTAATTGACCAGGGCACGGCGGGGTGTGTCCGGGCTACCGTGAAAGGGGAGCCGGTTAACTTGTGCGAAACAAATGGGTCACGCCAGAGAAATCACCCGTCCCTAGGGTCGAGGTCAGCGTGTGCCACCCGCACTGGCCGCACGAACGAACTACCACCCCGGCGGGACGGTCGGGAGTAGGAGGAGCTGGATGTTCCAGAACGCCGACGAGGCCAAGAAGTTCATCGCGGACGAGGACGTCAAGTTCATCGACGTCCGCTTCTGCGACCTCCCGGGCGTGATGCAGCACTTCACGGTGCCTGTCGACGCGTTCGACCCGGACGACGAGCTCGCCTTCGACGGATCCTCGATCCGGGGTTTCCAGGCCATTCACGAGTCCGACATGGCGCTGCGCGCGGACCTGTCGACCGCCCGGGTCGACCCGTTCCGCCGTGACAAGACGCTGAACATCAACTTCTTCATCCACGACCCGATCACGGGCGAGCAGTACTCCCGTGACCCGCGCAACGTGGCGAAGAAGGCCGAGGCCTACCTCGCCTCCACCGGGATCGCCGACACGGCGTACTTCGGCCCCGAGGCCGAGTTCTACGTGTTCGACAGCGTCCGCTTCGCGACCAGCGCGAACGAGTCCTTCTACCACATCGACTCCGAGGCGGGTGCCTGGAACACCGGTGCCCTCGAGGACAACCGTGGTTACAAGGTCCGCTACAAGGGCGGCTACTTCCCGGTCCCGCCGGTCGACCACTTCGCCGACCTGCGTGCCGAGATCTCCCTGGAGCTGGAGCGGGCCGGCCTGAAGGTGGAGCGCCAGCACCACGAGGTGGGCACCGCCGGCCAGGCCGAGATCAACTACAAGTTCAACACGCTGCTCGCCGCCGCCGACGACCTCCAGCTCTTCAAGTACATCGTGAAGAACGTGGCGTGGAAGAACGGCAAGACCGCGACCTTCATGCCGAAGCCGATCTTCGGTGACAACGGCTCGGGCATGCACGTCCACCAGTCCCTGTGGTCGGGCGGCTCCCCGCTCTTCTACGACGAGGCCGGTTACGCGGGCCTGTCGGACACCGCCCGCTACTACATCGGCGGCATCCTCAAGCACGCCCCGTCGCTGCTGGCCTTCACCAACCCGACGGTGAACTCGTACCACCGCCTGGTCCCCGGCTTCGAGGCCCCGGTCAACCTGGTCTACTCGCAGCGCAACCGCTCCGCCGCGATGCGTATCCCGATCACGGGCTCGAACCCGAAGGCCAAGCGCGTCGAGTTCCGCGCGCCCGACTCCTCCGGCAACCCGTACCTGGCCTTCTCGGCGCTGCTGCTGGCCGGCCTGGACGGCATCAAGAACAAGATCGAGCCGGCCGAGCCGATCGACAAGGACCTGTACGAGCTGGCTCCCGAGGAGCACGCCGGCGTCCCGCAGGTCCCGACCTCGCTCCCGGCCGTCCTCGACTCCCTCGAGGCCGACCACGAGTTCCTCCTCCAGGGCGACGTGTTCACGCCGGACCTGATCGAGACGTGGATCGACTACAAGCGCACGAACGAGATCGCTCCGCTGCAGCTGCGTCCGCACCCGCACGAGTTCGAGCTGTACTTCGACGTGTGATCGACGCCCCCGTCGTACCCGCGGTGCCCCCGTCTCCTTCCCGGAGGCGGGGGCACCGTCGTATGCCCGGATCCCGCTTCACAGACGGAGGCGGACAGGGGATTATCGACAGTGACACTGTTGTTCGAGAGAGGTTGACGGGGATGTCCGAACGGCACGACGGCGAGCGGGAGTTCGACCTCAGATGGGCGGACAGCGCCGAGCACAAGGAGCCCTCCGCCCGGGCCCGGATGCTCGCCGCCCGCTGGAAGCACAACCCGCCCGGACCCGTGCCGTTCCGCGCCGACCCGGAGCACGTGGGGTCGCGTCGCCGCTCCTCGTGGGTGTCCACGGCCGTGGTGCTCGGCTGTGTGGCGGCGGTGATCGTGCTGCTGGGGTACATCAACTTCCGGGCCCCGTACTAGGGCAGCTGACTCGGCGCGGCTGCTAGGGGCTGTCGCTTGGATCAGGTCGCAGGGAAGTGACGGTGCTGTTCAGTGCCGGTGAGCGGGGTCATGGGGGTACCTCCCTGCTCGAGCGCAGCCGAGAGCTTGGGGGAGCGTGCAGCTGCAAGGCGGAGGAGGGCGTCGACGCGATGGGGGTCCCCCCTGCTCGAGCGAAGTCGAGAGCTTGGGGGAGTCGGCAACCGACGACAACGCGGCAGATGCGCGTGCCAGACCCCGCGTCTGCGGCGTGATCCAAACGACAGGCCCTAGCCTCCGGGCCCGTGAGTGACAGCGTGTACACGGGCAACGCGGGCGAGGACGCCGCCCTGGACCGGGGGTGGATCCTCGGGCACTTCAAGGACGTGGGGGATCCGCGGCGCAGTGACGCCGTGGAGGTGAAGTGGGGGGTTCATCCCCGGGGGACGAGCGGGCCGAGTGGGTGCGGGGTGAGGTACGTACCGCGCTGCTCGTGCTGATCAGCGGGCGTTTCCGGGTCGAGCTGCCGGGGCGCAGCGTGCTGCTGGAGCGGCAGGGGGACTACGTGGTGTGGGGGCGCGGCGTCGATCACTCGTGGTATGCGGAGGAGGAGTCGGTCGTGCTGACCGTGCGGTGGCCGTCCGTGCCCGGCTATGCCGTGGCCGCCGGGGGCTGATGGCTTTGCCGGGACTGGGGATGATCGCGACCCGTTCATGGGTGGGCCCGGGTGCACACTGGCAGTGGGACGAGTGCGTGAGCTGCGGGGTGATGCAAATGCACAGCCGCTTTCGGAGTGATCGGCGGTTGACCACCCGTATGGGGATCACACTGTTCCTGCTCGGGTTGCTGTACGTGGGGTTCGTCGCCGCGTTGGTCGTGCTGCTGAAGTCGTGGGTGCTGGTCGTGGTGGTCGCGGCGGCGCTGCTCGGCGCGCAGTACTGGTTCTCGGACCGGATCGCGCTGTACGCCATGCGCGGCCGGGTCGTGGAGCGGGAGGAGTTTCCCGAGCTGCACGCGGTGATCGACCGGATGTGCGCCCTCGCGGACATGCCCAAGCCGGTGGTCGCCGTGTCCGATATGGACATGCCGAACGCGTTCGCGACCGGCCGGAACCCCGACCACGCCGTGGTCTGTGTGACGACCGGGCTGCTCAGGCGGCTGGAGCCGGCCGAGCTGGAGGGCGTGCTCGCGCACGAGCTGTCGCACGTGGCGCACAAGGACGTCGCCGTGATCACGGTCGCGTCGTTCCTCGGCGTGATCGCGGGGCTGATCGTCCGGTTCGCCTTCTACTCGCAGCTGTTCGGCGGGGGCCGGCGGGACCAGAACACGGCTGCCGTCTTCGCCGCGGTGATGGGCGTGTCGGCCGCCGTGTACGCGATCAGCTTCCTGCTGATCCGCGCTCTGTCCCGGTACCGGGAACTGGCCGCGGACCGGGCGGCGGCGCTGCTCACCGGCCGGCCCTCGGCGCTGGCCTCCGCGCTCACCAAGGTCTCCGGCGACATCGCCCGCATCCCGACCAAGGACCTGCGCACGGCCCAGGCCTTCAACGCGTTCTACTTCACGCCGGCGCTGGGCCGCGAGCCCGGTGTCGCGCGGCTCTTCTCGACCCACCCGAGCCTGGAGGAACGGCTCGACCAGCTGGGCCGGATCTCCGCCGAGCTGGGCGAGGCGGCGGCACCCGGAGGGGTGTGAGCGGAGCATGGGGCTGCTGGACATCCTGCTCGGCCGGACCAAGCCGGTCGCGGCGGATCTCGACCGGCTGTTCGCGCTGCCGTCGGCGGCCGTGACCCTGGAGGCCGCCGTGGGGTTCACCCCGACCGGGCAGGGGGCGGTGTGCTTTGCCACGGTCGAGGGCGCGGCCTTCGAGCAGACCCACCGCGAGGTGCGGGCGCTGCTGGACGCCGACACCGACCGCGACGGCCCGCCGGTGGAGCTGCGTCAGGATGACTACGGCTACTCCTGGCTGGTCTCGCACCGCTCCCCCGACCAGCTCGCGGCCCTCGTGAACGACCTGCACGCCGTCAACAGCCAGATGGAGGTCAACGGGTTCGGCCCCCAACTGCTGTGCTCATCGGCCGTGTTCCGGAACCAGGCGGGACGGCGGCTCGCGCTGGTCTACCTCTACAAGCGCGGCACGTTCTACCCGTTCGCGCCCCTGCCCGGCGAGGGGCAGCGGCGCGACAACGCGCTGGAACTCCAGGTGCGGGCCGCGCTCGCCGACGACCTGCGGATCGAGGAGGACCTGGGCCGCTGGTTCCCGGTGTGGGGGGCGCCTGGTCTGTGATCGCCCCTCACGGGTCCGCGCGGCGTGAGTGAATGGCCGGATGAGTGAGCTGGTCCCTTTCGCGCACATCGTCGACGGTGAACGCCTCAGCGGCCTGTGCGGCGACGCGGGCGGCGGTGCACCGGCCCGGGCGACCGCCGTCCTGCTGCACGGCGCGGGCAACGGCAGCAAGGAGCGGCTGGTGCCGCTGCTGGAGGAGTTCGTCGCGCACGGCTGCCGCGCCCTCGCCTTCGACTTCTCGGGGCACGGGGAGAGCACGGGCCTGCTGCGGGAGTTGAGCCTGCGCCGCCGCTTCGAGCAGGCCGTGTCCGTCATCGACACGCACGCGCGCGTGGACGCGCCGCTGGTCCTGGTCGGGTTCAGCATGAGCGGCCAGACGGTGGCCGATCTCGCCCGGCACTACGGCCACCGGGTGGCGGCCCTGGGGCTGTGCGCGCCGGCGGTGTACGCGGCCGAGGCGTGGGACGTGCCGTTCGGCGAGGGGAACGGGCGGTTCAGCGCGATCATCCGCCGGGCCGGGAGCTGGCGTACGGCGCCCGCGCTGGAGGTGCTGCGGGCGTACGAGGGGCGGGCGGTGCTCGCGGTGCCGGGCACGGACGAGGTCATCCCGCCCGCGGTGACGGAGGCCGTCTCGGAGGCGCTGGCCCGGCGCGCGCAGTTCACCCACTGGGAACTGCCCGACGCGGAGCACCGGTTGGGGCTGTGGTTCCGCGACCACCCCGACGACCGGCGGGAGTTCGTCACCGCCGTCCTGACCGGGCTCGGCGGGCGGGGCTGGACGGCCACGCGCGCGTGGGTGGCCAAGCAGCTTCCCGAGGGCCGTACGGTCGACAAGTCCACTTTCCTGACGGGCGGCTGGAGCGCCCAGATGCGGCGGCTCACCCTCGACGACGGCACGGAACTGGCGCTCCGGACCTTCGTGAAGCCCTTCTTCCGGCGGCACGCTCCCGGCCTGCTGGCCCGCGAGGCGGAGATCCTCACGCTGCTGGCGGGGCAGGAGGGCGTACCGGCCGCCGAGCTGATCGGCGTGGACGCGACCGGCGAGCACTGCGATCATCCGTCTCTGCTGATGTCCCTGCTGCCGGGGCGGATCCGGGTCGACGAGGAGGACCTCGTCGCGCGGGTGGACCTGCTGGCGGCCCAGCTGGCCCGGATCCACCGGGTCGTTCCTGCGACGGGGGAGCGGCCGCGTCCGTACCAGGCGTGGACGTCCCCGGAGCAGGTGAACGCACCGGAGGGCGCGTTGTGGAAGCGGGCCGTGGACGTGATCCGCCGGGACCCGCCCCCGTACGACGGCTGCTTCCTGCACCGGGACTTCCATCCCGGGAACGTGCTGTTCATGGGCTCGGGCAGCGATGGTCTGCGGATCAGCGGGGTCGTCGACTGGGTGGAGACCTCGTGGGGTCCCGCCGACCTGGACGTCGCCCTCCCCCACTGCCCTCAGGGCGTGGGAGGTGCCCCAGCGGTGCTGGCGGGGCGTCTGAACGCGTATGTGACCGGGCTGCTGAAGCGGCACTCCTGAGGCGTCCGGCGGGCGATTGTCAGTGGCGTCCGCGATGATGCAGTCGGGGCGGAGGGACGCGACGAGTGGAGGCCTGCATGGGGGCGCAGCGGTACATCGGCGTGGCGGAGAGGCGGGCGCGGCTGGGGCTGCGGCAGCGGCTGGCCGGGTCTGCGGGGGCGGCGACGCCCGAGGAGGTCGCCGGTTCGCTGGTCGCGCTGCACGGCACCGACCCGGCGACGGTGTACCTGGCCGTGGGCGCGCGGCTAGCCGACCCCGCCAAGACGGTGGCGGAGACGGGGCGGGCGCTGTACGAGGACCGTTCTCTGGTGCGGATGCACGGCATGCGGCACACGGTGTTCGTCTTCCCCACGGCCCTGACCGCCGTCGTGCACGCTTCGACGGGCCTGGCCGTCGCCGCCAAGGAACGCGCCGGGCTGCTCAAGCACATGGCGGCGGCCGGGGCGCCGGACGCGGCCTGGCTGAAGGAGGTCGAGGAGTCGACGCTGGCGGCGCTCGCCCGGCGCGGGCAGGCGACGGCCGCCGAACTCGCCCAGGACGAGCCGCGGCTGCGCGAGCAGTTCGTGTACGGAGCGGGCAAGAGCTACGAGGGCCTGCACACGGTCTCGACCAGGCTGCTGAGGGTGCTGGGCGTCGAGGGCAAGGTCGTACGCGGCCGGCCGCTCGGCTCCTGGACGTCCGGCCAGTTCCGCTGGGCCGTCGCCCCCGAGCACCCGGAACTGGACGCCGCCGAGGCGCAGGCGGAGCTGCTGAGACGGTGGCTCGCCGCGTGCGGTCCGGCGACCGAGGCCGACCTGAAGTGGTGGACGGGGTGGCGGGTGACGGAGGTCCGCAGGGCGCTGGCCGCGATCGGGGCGCAGCCGGTGGAGCTGGACGAGGGCCCCGGGTACGTGGCCGAGGGCGACGTCGCCCCGGTGCCCGAGCCGGACGCCCCCTGGGCCGCGCTCCTGCCCGCTCTCGACCCGACGGCGATGGGCTGGCAGCAGCGCGACTGGTACCTCGCGCCGGAGCTGCGGCCCTTGCTGTTCGACCGCAGCGGCAATGTCGGGCCGACGGTGTGGTGGAACGGCAGGGTGGTCGGCGGCTGGGCGCAGCGGACCGACGGGGAGATCACCTGGCGGATCCTCGACGGGCAGGGCGTCGGCCGGGAGGCCCTCGCGGCGATCGAGACGGAGGCGGAACGGCTGAGCGGCTGGGTCGGCACGACCAGGATCACCCCACGCTTCCGCACACCGCTGGAGAAGGAACTGGCGGCGGGCTAGGTCGTCCGACGGATCCGCGGCGGCAGGCGCGCCAGCGGCAGCGCCAACGGCAGCGGCACCGGCACCGGCAGCGCCAACGGCAGCGGCAGCGGCAGCGGCAGCCGCCAGAGGGTCAGCAGCAGACGGCAAGCGGCGGATCGACGTGCCCTGCCCGTACGCCGCCCCCGGCCACTGCGGCGGCTGCGACTGGCAGCACGCCAATCCGGGCGCGCAGCGGCGCCTGAAGGCCGACGTCATCTCCGAGGGCAGACGGCAAGCGGCAGGCGAGAGGCGCCAGCCGGCAGACGGCGAACGGCGAACGGCAACCGAAAGGCGACAGCCGCCAGCCGGCGAACGGCAACCGGCAACCGAGCGGCGGCAACCGGCAAGCCGCAGGCGAAAGGCGGCAGACGCCCGACGGCGAGCGGCCGGCGCCAACCCGTCCCGGTGCGCGTCGAGATCCCCGACCGCGTGCCCGATCGGCGTGATCGGCCCCCGAGCGGCCCGGCCGCCGCCCGCGGCGGAGCCGCGCGTTACGCGGGCTTCCCACCGCCCCGTACGAACACCCCCGCACGCGCCGCGATCGCGGCGGCCTCCGCGGCCCGGTCGGCCGCGGTCTCGTCGAGTCGGCCGCCGCTGATCAGCAAGTGGTAGTAGAGCGGAGCGGAGACGGCGCGGATCACGTCGTGCGGGTCGGTGCCCTCGGGTACCTCGCCCCGGTCGGCGGCCTGCCGGACGCAGGGTGCCCACTCCCGGACGCGGATGTCGTAGAAGCGGTGGAGCGCCGCGGCCGTCTTCGCGTCACCGGTGGCGGCGGCGATCAGCGCCTTGAACAGCGCGCCCTGCCGCGGGTCCGTCAACGTGCGCTGGACGAGCCGGGCGTTGGCCGTCAGATCGCCGAGCAGCGAGCCGGTCTCGGTGCGCGGCGCGGACTGCTCGGCCATGTCCTGGAGGAGGTCGGCCACCAGCCCCGTCACGGTTCCCCAGCGGCGGTAGACGGTCGTCTTGCCCACAGCGGCGCGGCGCGCGATGTCGGCCAGGTCCAGCCCGGTGAAGCCCTGCTCGGTCAGGGCGTCCTCGGCCGCCCGCAGCACCGCCTGCCGCACCCGCGCCGTGCGCCCTCCGGGGCGTACGGTCCCCGGCTCGACCCCGTCAGCCATAACGGCACTCCCGTTCCATTAACCGCTTCGCCCTGCTACCTTAGCCGCCATTAACGAAACTTCAGACCCGTTAGACGACCAGAGGGGGCCCACGATGGAATACAGGCGATTGGGCGCGTCCGGACTCATGGTTCCCGCGCTGAGCTTCGGAGCCGGCACCTTCGGCGGGCGGGGCCCGCTCTTCGGCGCGTGGGGCACGACCGACGCGCGGGAGGCGCGCCGCCTGGTGGACATCTGCCTGGACGCCGGGATCACGATGTTCGACACCGCGGACGTCTACTCCGCCGGTGCCTCCGAGGAGGTGCTGGGAGAGGCGATCAAGGGCCGCCGGGACCAGGTGATCGTCTCCACCAAGACGAGCCTGCCGATGGGCGACGGACCGGCCGACGCGGGCTCCTCCCGCTCCCGGCTGATCACCGCCTGCGAGGACGCCCTGCGCAGGCTCGGCACCGACCACATCGACCTGTTCCAGCTCCACGCCTTCGACGCCGGGACACCGGTCGAAGAGGTGCTCGCGACCCTCGACACACTCGTGCGGGCGGGCAAGGTGCGCTACGTCGGCGTCTCCAACTTCTCCGGCTGGCAGGTGATGAAATCCCTTGCGGCGGCGGAGAAACACGGGCACCCGCGCTACGCGGCCCACCAGGTGTACTACTCCCTCCTCGGCCGCGACTACGAGTGGGAGCTCATGCCGCTCGCCCTGGACCAGGGCCTCGGCGCGATCGTCTGGAGCCCGCTCGGCTGGGGGCGCCTCACGGGCAGGATCCGCCGCGGCGCACCGCTGCCGCCCGACAGCCGGCTGCACGCCACCGCCGACTACGGCCCGCCCGTCGCCGAGGAGCACCTCTACGGCGTGGTGGACGCGCTGGAGGAGATCGCACAGGAGACGGGCCGGGCCGTGCCGCAGATCGCCCTCAACTGGCTGCTCCAGAGGCCGACCGTGTCCTCCGTCATCATCGGCGCCCGCGACGAGCGGCAGCTGCGCCAGAACCTCGGCGCCGTCGGCTGGACCCTGGCCCCCGAGCACATGGCGAGACTCGACGCGGCGAGCCACCGCCCGGCGCCGTACCCCTACTTCCCCTACGAGCGCCAGGAGGGTTTCGCCCGCCTGAACCCGCCGGTGTTCGCCGCGCCGGGCCGGGCGGCATGACGGAGCGCCGGGCACCCGGAGAACAGGGTGCCCGGCGCTCGGAATCGGCCAGGTCAGCGGGCGTAGCGCATGAGCGCTCGCACCATGTGGCACGTCGTGTCCGACGGCGGGTGGACGCCGATCAGCTCCGCCGTGTCCCGGATCGTCTCGTTGCGGGCCTGGTTCGGCATGTAGACGCCGGAGTCGAGCAGGGCGATGGCGAGGCGCATCGCCTTGAGGCGGCGGTTGTGCGTGACGTACCACTCGCGCGGCCGGCCCGGCGGCAGCGGCCGCTTCTCCACGGGCGCGTACGGCAGGTCGAGCAGGACAGGGCGCTTCGCGGTGGACTGGGTGGGCAGCGGCTTCGACGTCAGAGCGGCAGCGGGCACAGGCATCCTCCTGTCGCGGTCGGGCGGCCGGCGGAGACTTCGGCGTCCCCGCCGCCACCCTCGAACACTGCTTACAGTTTACCGCCGGGCACTGACAACGGGGAGGCCGCAGAGCTCGGCAAACTCCCAGGTGGGGAAGGGAATTGGCGTCTCGTCACGGCAGGTCCGCAAGGGGCCTGTGGGTCTCCAGGAATTCGAACAGACTCGGCGGCGCGTACCGTGGGCGCATGGAGATCTGGATCAATCCCGCCTGCTCGAAGTGCCGCAGCGCCGTGCGGCTGCTCGACGCCGAGGGCGCCGACTACACCGTCCGCCGCTACTTGGAGGACGTACCGAGCGAGGACGAGATCCGCGGCGTCCTCACCCGCCTCGGGCTCGAACCCTGGGACATCACCCGCACCCAGGAGGCGGCCGCCGAGGAGCTCGGGCTCAAGGAGTGGCCGCGGGACGCCGGTTCGCGCGACCGGTGGATCAGGGCGCTCACCGAGCACCCCAAGCTGATCCAGCGCCCGATCATCACCGCGGACGACGGCACGGCGGTGGTGGCCCGCACCGACGAGGCCGTGCGGGACGCGCTGTCACGTTGACGGCCGACTACCTCCACGTGTGGCGCGGGTCACTTCGGCGACTCCTGTAACCGCTGAGTAACTTCGTTCGGTATCTCGTACATAGCGGCGTACGCTCCCCTACCTCTTCAGGAGGCGCGCATGTCGCGCAGGAGAACGCTCGGTACGAAGAAGAAACTCGCGCTGCTGGTGAGCGCGGCGACGGTGGCGGGAGGCGGGGCCTTCGTCATGGCGAGTACGTCGAACGCCGCGCAGACCCCCAAGTCCTCGGCGGAGTCGACGGTCTGCCTGGGTCTCGCCACCGCCCTCGGCAACAACCAGAAGTTCATCGCGGACCAGCGGGCCGACCCCGACGCGCAGTCCGAGGCGCGGATCGCCAACCGCGAGGCGGTCGTCGCGGAGATCCAGCGGAAGCAGGAGGCGTCGGGGTGCGTGGTGGGGGAGTCGGCTCAGGACTCCCAGCCCGCACAGCCGTCGCAGCCCGCACAGTCGGCACCGCCCGCCGGGGCGGCGGAGCCCTCGCAGCCCGCGGCGAACCCCGGCGGGGGTGCCGCGCCCTCCGGGCAGCAGGTGTGCAACGGCTCCACCGTCACGCTCTCCGGCGAGGGCGGTGCGCCCGCCGCGTCCAGCAACCAGTTCCCGGCCGGCACGAAGCTGAAGGTCACCAACCTGGACAACAACAAGTCCACGACGGTGGAGGTCACTTCGGTCTCCGGCAGCTGTGTGCTGCTCAACGACGCGGCCTTCGAACAGGTCCGTGAGCCCGGCAAGTTCCTCATCCGCCGGGCCGTGATCGAGAAGGTGGGGTGAAGCCGGGCGATCGAGTGAGCCACTGAGGCGGCGGCCCACCCCTGGGCCGCCCCCTCGTACGTGTCACCGGTCCCGCTGCTCCCGGCCAGGGGCAGCGGGACCGGCATGTCCGGCCCGCTCCCCCGGCGAAACACCCTCACAGCGTGACGTGCGGCACAGCGTCACCCGGTAACACGGGGTTCACATTCGAGCAATGGACGGGAAATCGCCTGTTGACAAGCTGCCGGGCAACTAAAGCGGCGCCCCAGTGCCGCAGCGCCGCCAGCACCCGCGATACGCGCCCAGACACACCCCCGAAGGATGTGGCCCGTGACCTTCAAGGCTGAGTACATCTGGATCGACGGCACCGAGCCGACGGCCAAACTGCGTTCCAAGACCAAGATCATCGAGGGCTCCCCCGCCGGTCTGGACGCGCTGCCGATCTGGGGCTTCGACGGGTCCTCCACCAACCAGGCCGAGGGCCACGCCTCGGACTGCGTCCTGAAGCCGGTCTTCACCTGCCCGGACCCGATCCGCGGCGGCGACGACGTGCTGGTCCTGTGCGAGGTGCTGAACATCGACTTCACGCCGCACGCCACCAACACCCGTGCCGCGCTGGCCGAGGTCGCGGAGAAGTTCGCGGCGCAGGAGCCGATCTTCGGCATCGAGCAGGAGTACACCTTCTTCAAGGACGGCTACCCGCTCGGCTTCCCCAAGGGCGGCTTCCCGGCCCCGCAGGGCGGCTACTACTGCGGCGTCGGCGCCGACGAGATCTTCGGCCGTGACGTCGTCGAGGCCCACCTCGACAACTGCCTGAAGGCCGGTCTCGGCATCTCCGGCATCAACGCCGAGGTCATGCCGGGCCAGTGGGAGTTCCAGGTCGGCCCACTGTCCCCGCTGGAGGTCTCCGACCAGCTGTGGGTGGCCCGCTGGCTGCTCTACCGCACCGCCGAGGACTTCGACATCGCCGCGACGCTGGACCCGAAGCCCGTGAAGGGCGACTGGAACGGCGCGGGCGCGCACACCAACTTCTCCACCAAGGCGATGCGCGAGGGCTACGACGCGATCATCACCGCGTGCGAGTCGCTCGGCGAGGGCTCCAAGCCGCTCGACCACGTCAAGAACTACGGCGCCGGCATCGACGACCGCCTGACCGGTCTGCACGAGACCGCCCCGTGGGACAAGTTCTCCTACGGCGTCTCCAACCGCGGTGCCTCGGTCCGTATCCCGTGGCAGGTCGAGAAGGACGGCAAGGGCTACATCGAGGACCGCCGCCCGAACGCCAACGTCGACCCGTACGTGGTGACCCGCCTGCTCGTCGACACCTGCTGCTCGGCGCTGGAGAAGGCCGGCCAGGTCTGATCCGCCGCACAGCTCCATGAAGGGGGCGCCCACCGTTCCGGTGGGCGCCCCCTCGCGTTGTCAGTGGGGCGTGCCATCGTGGGGGCATGGAGATCGACGGGGGCCTTGCCATCAAGGTGAAGACGGAGAGCGGGCAGACGTACGCGCGGATTCCGGAGCGGCGGCTGCGGGAGCTGGTGGCGCGGATCGGCGGTGCCGACGACCACTTCCTCGTGGTGCAGCGGATACCGGACCGGCCGCTGGTCTTCATCCAGACGGCGCGCGACGAGGGCGGGGCCTACGACCTCCAGCACCGCACGGGGCGCGTCCCCCATATGTGGGTGGCCCGGGTGACCGACCCGGGCCTCGTCGCGGAGGTGATGGTGCGCTGGGCGCGGCAGGAGGACGGCTGGGACGCGGGAGTCGCCTGGGAGCGCGAGGAGTTCGGGCTGCCCGAGCCGGCGCCCGCGCTCGCACCCGAGACCGCCGCGCGGGCCGAGGGGTACGTCCGGGAGATGCTCCAGGACGGCTACCTCGGCATCGACCAGCTGGTCCGCGAGACCGTGTACCTCATGGAGGACGGCCTCTCCTCCGCCCAGGCCCGCGCAGTCGTCGAGCGGCTGTGGCTGGAGCGGGTTGAGGAGCAGGAGGCGTGGACCGCCCCCACCGACCCGGACCGCCTGGAGCGGGCCTTCGCGGCGCTGGACGCGGACGGCGTCGTGGCCCGCGAGCACTTCTCCTGCTGCCGGAGCTGCGGCATGACCGAGATCGGCGCGGAGGCGGACGGCCGGGAAGGGGTGCGGGGGTTCGTCTTCTTCCCCTACCCGTGCACGCGCAGCGCGGCGGAAGGGCAGGGTCTGTCCCTCTACTACGGCGGGTTCGACGGCTCCGAGGAGACCACGACGGCCGTCGGACGCCGGGTCGTCGCGGCGCTCACCGCGGCCGGGTTGTCCACCGAGTGGGACGGCAATCCGGGCGAAGCGATCACGGTCACGCCCCTGACCTGGCACAAACGCCTGGTGGGGTGACGCACGCAACGGCGGCTCGCTGTCCGAACCGTGAGAGGAGGGTCCCGGCAGGCGGCCCCCGTCTGCTTCAATGGGCCCATGGCCAGCTACCAGAAGCTCACCGCGACGGGTCGCCATGACCTCGAGCCCTTCTGGCCGTCCCGTCAGGACCACGACTTCGACCGGGTGTGTTGCCGCGCGACGAACGCGCCGGCCCGCTGACGCCGTACACCCCGGCCTTCGGCCAGCGCGAACCGCGTACGTCCCTCGGCGAGCCCGACCACGAACTCGCGGCCGTCGACCTCCCAGACGACCTCCTCGCGCGAAAGAGCTGACCTCTCATGGCGACCCCTCGTTCTCTGTCCACCACCGCTCCCCTCGACTCCCCCGCGACCCACGGCCCTCGGCAACGGCTGCGTGCCGTCGACCGGGACGAGGTGGTGACGGTCGCGGATCTGCTGCCTCCGGGTGCCACCTGGCTGCCGGCGCCGCAGCACACCCTGCCCACCCTGCCGGGGCAGCCGCCGATGATCGGCTACCTGGTGCTCGTCCCGGCCGACCAGCAGCCGCCGTTCCCGGTGGCGGTGCCGGACCGGCCGGAGGCCGTCGGCCCCGAAACCGGCCCCGAATCCGGACCCGCGTCCGGGCGCGAGCGGGGCGGCGCGCCCCTGATCCGCGTCGACACCGTGCAGCGCACCGCCGAGGTGGCCGGCCGGCCGCTCGACCTCACGTACCTGGAGTTCGAGCTGCTCGCCCACCTGGTGGCGCACCCGGGCCGGGTGCACACCCGCGACCAGCTGGTCGGCACGGTGTGGGGCTACGGGCACGTGGGCGACGGCCGTACGGTCGACGTCCACATCGCCCGGCTGCGCCGCAAGCTGGGCCCCGAGCACCGCGCCGCGATCCGGACGGTGCGCCGCGTCGGCTACAAGTACGTGCCGCCGACGGGGAACTGACCCCCACCCCGGGACGCGCCCCGCGCACACCCGCCTCCCCACCCGGCCGTCTGCTGACAGCAGATCCTCGTTCCGTCGCGCCGCCCCACCCGGCAGAGTCGGTGGCATGAGGCTTCTGATGCTGGGTGGTACGGAGTTCGCGGGGCGGCCCGTCGTGGCGGCGGCACTGGCGCGGGGCTGGGAGGTGACCGTCTTCCACCGGGGGCGGCACGAGGCGCCGCCGGGCGTGCGGTCGCTGCACGGCGACCGCACCGCGCCCGACGGGCTGGCCGCCCTCGCCGCGGACCCGGGCGAGTGGGACGTCGTCGTCGACACCTGGTCGGCGGCGCCCTACGCGGTGCGGGACGCGGCGCGGCTGCTGCGGGGCCGCGCCCGCCGGTACGTGTACGTGTCGAGCTGCTCGGTGTACGCGTGGGCCCCGCCCGCCGGGTACGGCGAGGACGCGCCCCTGGTGGAGGGCGCGTCGGCCGACGCGGACCAGACCGACTACCCGCGGGACAAGCGGGGCGGTGAACTGGCCGTCCTGGACGCCTTCGGCGAGGACCGGTCGGTGCTCGTGCGGGCCGGGCTGCTCCTCGGCCCGTACGAGAACGTCGGCCGGCTGCCCTGGTGGCTGGACCGGATGGCGCGCGGCGGCCCCGTGCTGGCCCCGGGCCCGCGCGAGCTGCCCCTGCAGTACGTGGACGTCCGTGACCTCGCCGAGTGGATCCTGCACGCGGCGGAGCGCGAGCTGAGCGGGCCGTACAACCTGATCAGCCCTCAGGGGCACACCACCATGGGCGAGTTGCTGGACGCCTGTGCGCGGGTCACCGGCGGGGCGGCCGAACTCCGGTGGACCGACCCGGAGGTGATCCTCCGGGCGGGCATCGAACCGTGGACCGAGCTGCCGGTGTGGGTGCCGCCGGGCAGCGACCTGCACGACGCCCTGCACAGCGCGGACGTCTCCCGGGCCGTCGCGGCGGGGCTGAGCTGCCGGCCCGTCGAGGAGACCGTGGCCGACACCTGGAGCTGGCTCCAGGACATCGGCGGCACGGCACCGCTGCGCCCCGACCGGTCGTGCAAGGGGCTCGACCCGGAGGCGGAAGCGAAGGTGCTCGCGGCCGGCGGGGCCGCGGGGGTGTAGGTAGCACCACGGTGTAGGTAGCACCACCCCCTGACCGGGTGTCCCGGCCCCGTGTCCCCGCCCCTCCGCTAGGCCAGACTGACGCCATGACCATCGACACGAAGAGCGGCAACAGGCGTACGAAAGGGCGGGGCATCGGGCTCGCCGCGGTGCGGGGGCTGGCACTGGCCCTCGTCAGCCTGCCGGGGGCGGTGCTCTGCTTCTGCCTGTCCCTGGTCTCCATCGGGCTCATCCCGATCGGGGTCGGGCTCGTGACGACGCCGCACGTCCTGGCGGGGGTGCGGGCGTTCGCGAACTGGCGGCGGGTGCTCGCGGCCGAGTGGGGCGGGGTGCGGATACCCCCGGCGTACCGGCCGCTGCCCCTCAGCGCCAATCCGTGGACCCGCACCTTCGCGCTGCTGCGCGACCCGGCGACCTGGCGGGACCTGAGGTGGCTGCCGGTCGACATGACCGCGGGGTTCGTCACCGCGCTGCTGCCGGCGGTCCTGCTCTTCTATCCGCTGGAGGGGTTCGCGATCGCGGCCGGGCTGTGGCGGGTCTTCCCCGACGGGTACTGGTACGGGTTCGTACCGGTCACCGGGCAGGCGTCCGCGCTCGGCGCGGCGGCCCTGGGCCTGGTCCTGCTCTTCTTCGCGCACGTCTTCACCCCGCGCCTGCTGGCCGTCCACTTCCGGCTCACCCGGGCGGTGCTCGGCAGCAACCAGGGGGAACTGGCCGAGCGGGTGCGGGTGCTGACCGAGACGCGGCGCGACGCGGTCGACGCCTCCGCCGCCGAGCTGCGGCGCATCGAGCGGGACCTGCACGACGGGGCGCAGGCCCGGCTGGTCGCCGTCGGCATGGACCTCGGCACCATCGAGGCGCTCCTCGACAAGGACCCGGCCCAGGCCAAGGAGCTGATCGCGCAGGCCCGGAAGTCCTCGGTGGAGGCGCTGACCGAGCTGCGCGAGCTGGTGCGCGGCATCCACCCGCCGGTCCTCGCCGAGCGCGGCCTGGGCGACGCCGTACGGGCGCTGGCGCTGCGGCTGCCGGTGGCCACCGAGGTGAGCGTGGATCTGCCCGGGCGGGCGGAGGCGCCCGTGGAGTCCGCCGCGTACTTCGCCGTGAGCGAGGTGCTCACCAACGCCGTGAAGCACTCCGGCGCCGACCGGATCTGGATCGACGTGCACCAGGCGGACGGCATGCTGCGGGCGACCGTCACCGACAACGGCAGGGGCGGCGCGGTGATCGGGGCCGGTTCGGGACTGGCCGGGGTCGAGCGGCGACTCGGTACATTCGACGGCGTCCTGGCCGTCAGCAGTCCCGCGGGCGGTCCCACCATGGTCACCATGGAGATCCCTTGCGCGTAGTCCTGGCCGAAGACCTGTTCCTGCTGCGCGACGGACTCGTCCGGCTGCTGCAGGCGCACGGCTTCGAGATCGCGGCGGCCGTCGAGTCCGGGCCCGAACTGGCCGCCGCGCTGGCCGAGCTGGACCCGGACGTCGCCGTGGTCGACGTACGGCTACCGCCCACCCACACCGACGAGGGGCTGCAGTGCGCGCTCGATGCCCGCAGGAGGCGGCCCGGACTGCCGGTGCTGGTGCTCTCCCAGCACGTGGAGCAGCTGTACGCGCGTGAGCTGCTCGCCGACGGCACCGGCGGGATCGGCTATCTGCTGAAGGACCGGGTGTTCGACGCCGAGCAGTTCGTGGACGCCGTACGGCGGGTCGCCGCCGGGGGCACGGCGATGGATCCGCAGGTCATCCAGCAGTTGCTGGCGCGGCAGTCGGGCGACGACCGGCCGCTGGCGCGGCTGACGCCCCGGGAGCGGGAGGTGCTGGAGCTGATGGCGCAGGGCCGGTCCAACGCGGCGATCGCCGGGAAGCTGGTCGTGACGGAACGGGCGATCGCCAAGCACACCGCCAACATCTTCGCCAAACTGGGCCTTGAGGTCTCGGACGACGACAACCGGCGCGTGCTGGCGGTTCTCGCGTATCTCGACCACGGCCGATGAAACCGGACGGGTCGCCTTACCCACCGTGGGTGATCCACAACTCCCGGTACCAAAGGGACTGTTGAGAACACAGAGCCCTCACGAATCTCGCATCGATTTCCGAGACATCTGAACACCCCTGGGACGCCCTCCGTATGGAAGGGAGCCGCTTCACTCCTGTCGGGCGCCTCGATGCCCCCGAAAAAGGAAGTCAGAGGAGTTCCATGGGACGCAACACAAGAAAACGCCGTACGCCGCTGGCCACCAAGGCCATTGCCGCATCGGCGGCCCTAGCGCTCGGTGGGGGCGGGCTGATCTGGGCAAACTTCTATGCTTCGGCGCACGAGGAGAACTCGGCGAACCAGACGAAGTCCGCGGGCGCGCAGATCGCCACGATCCAGTGTCCGGACGTAGGGCAGCAGCTGACCGACGTGCCGGAGGGTGCTCGCCAGGGGGTGGACAAGGAGCTGGCCAACCTCGACAAGCAGATCAGCGAGGCCTACTCCCGGCTCGCCTCCACGCGTCAGGCCCAGGCCGGTGACTCGGGCTTCGTCAACAACGCCATCCTGGGCCCGCTGAAGTCGAAGCGAGTCGCGGCCATCGACCGGATCGGCATCAACATCCGGCGGGTGGGCGGACAGGCCCCGGGCAACCTCGAGCAGCTGGCCGAGTGCAAGGGCATGGCCGCCGACGCGAACACCAACGACGGCCAGGCCGGCGGCGGTCAGAACGGCGACGGGCAGAACAACGACGGGCAGAACGACGGCGGCCAGAACAACGACGGCGGTCAGGACCAGGGCCAGGACAACGGCCAGGACCAGGGTCAGGACCAGGGCCAGGGCGGCAACGGCGGGCAGGCCGGCAACGGCCCGGCGGCGGCGGACTTCATCAACATCGAGGACGTCCAGCCGAACTCCCGCAACCTGCCGAACGGCCTCGCCGCGAACGGCGACTCCGGTTCCACGGGCTCGTTCACCACGAACTGCGGCACCAACGAGAACGAGAACCGCAACTCCGACAACGTGATCGTGGCGCCCGGCGTCTCCAACGGCGCCCAGCACCAGCACGACTACGTCGGCAACCAGAGCAACAACGCCTTCGCGAGCGACGAGGACCTGGCGAACGCCGAGACGACCTGCCAGAACCAGGGTGACAAGTCCTCGTACTTCTGGCCGGTCATCCGTGTCCAGGACGGTACGCAGGACATCGACCAGGGCCAGCCGGGCGGCGGCCAGGACGGCAACGTCGGCAAGATCGTCGAGCCGACCGAGGCGCAGCTGAAGTTCGTCGGCAACCGGACGAGCGACGTCGTCGCGATGCCGAAGGCCCTGCGCATCATCACCGGTGACGCCAAGTCCTTCACCAACGGCCTGAACAACGCCAACACGTCCTGGAGCTGCACCGGCTTCGAGGACCGGCAGGTGACGGACAAGTACCCGATCTGCCCCGAGGGCAGCAGCGTGGTGCGGACGTCCAACTTCCAGAGCTGCTGGGACGGCCAGAACATCGACAGCGCCAACCACCGCACCCACGTGGACTTCGTGGAGGCGGACGGCAGCTGCTCGAACGGCTTCCAGGCCATCCCCCAGCTCCAGGTCCGCCTGGTCTACGACGTCCCGGCGCCGCAGATCAACAACGGGCAGGTGCAGAACGCGTTCGCGATCGACTCCTTCCCGGAGCAGCTGCACAAGCCGATCACCGACCACAACGACTTCATCAACTTCTTCGACGAGAACGTGATGAACGAGATGGTCCAGTGCATCAACAACGGCGAGGACTGCCAGTAGTCCTCACCCAGTAGGAAGCCGGCGGTGGGAATTCCCACCGCCGGCTTTCGCTTGCCCGGGCTCCGCGCGGTCAGCCGTGGTGGCTGCCGCTGTTGTGGCTGCCACCGGGGTTCATGTGCTCGGAGCCCTCTTCCATGGTCCCGCCGAGCGTGCTCTGCAGGGCCGTGACCGTCTTCTCCTCGCCGACGGCGACCCACTTGCGGCCGACGAGGTAGTAGCCGCCGTAGTCCTTGGCGCTGTTCAGCCACTCGCGCTGGCCGCGGTCGGTGGCGAAGGTGGCGAGGACGTACTTCTCCTTGCCCTTCTTGCAGATGGCCTGGCGGATGGTGTCGGCGTCGGTCTGCATGTTCGGCTCGCACTCGGCCTCGGCCGCGATGTGCTCCAGGCTGCCGGTCACCGCCTTCGGAACGGCCGCCTCGTCCTTGCCGCCGGATCCGCAGCCGGCCAGCGCCAGTATCGCCACCGCGCCGCTCAGCGCGAGCATCGGTCGGGTCACCCTCATCTGTTCCTCCGGTCCTTGTCACGGCACGGTCCGGACGCATGCCGCACGGAGCCCTGGCAACAGGCTCTCGCCTTCGATACGGCCGCGGAGCCCCCGCTGCTCAAAATTCCGCTGCCTCCGGGGGCGCTCCTGTGCGAGGGTGGGCCGGTGAACCAGGACTGGGAAGATCGCGTGACCGCCCTGTGGGACCGGTTCGACGAGTACGCGGAAACCGCGGAGGACGAGGCCCGCTTCCGCGCCGACGTCGACGCCCTCGTCGCCGAGCTGCCCGAGGACAGCCCGCTCGGGCCGTTCGAGCAGGCCTGTGCCTTCGACTCCACGGGCCACCCGGACCAGGCGGTCCGGCTGTACCGCGAGGCGCTGGCGCGCGGACTCGCCGACGTCAGCCCCTACAAGACCCGCCGGACGAAGATCCAGCTGGCCAGCTCACTGCGGAACATCGGGCAGGCCGAGGAGGGCGTCAAGCTGCTCGAAGCCGAACTGGACGCGCCGTCCGACGAGCTGGACGACGCCGTGCGCGCCTGTCTCGCCCTGTGTCTGTCCAGCCTGGGCCGCGACCGCGAGGCGCTGTCGCTGGCGCTGGGCGCCCTGGCCCCGCACCTGCCGCGCTACCAGCGCTCGATGGCGAACTACGCCCGGCTGCTCGTGGAGCCCGAGGTGCGGCCGGGAGCCTGACGCTCCGCAGTCAGGTGACCATCCAACGATTCGCTCGTTCTGCTGAACGTGCAGTCACAGGATGTCGCCCAGCGCCCCGCACCCCCCGCCACCGCCGGCCCGGTCGTCGACGTCGAGCAGGCCGAGGCCGCCCTCGTCGAGCACTACCCGCGTCTCGTCCGGCTGGCCTACCTGGTGCTGCCACCAGGGCTGGGCCGCAGCCGGCGCGTCGTGACCGCACACGCCCTCACCCAGCGCGCACTGCCCCGCAACCGCACCCCGGCCCCGATGATCCCGGCCCAGTCCACCGGCCGCCACGGCGACCCGGGCTACACCCTGGTCCGTCTCCAGGTGCTGCGCACGGCGCTGGAGGCCGGGCTGCCGCTGAAGCGCAAGGCCTGGCCCAAGAGGTCCCAGCTGCCGCCGGTGCTGCCGCAGGTGTGGGGCCTGAAACTGTTCCCGCGCTCCGGCGGCGCCGACGAACTCGCCCTGGACCAGCGGCTGTCCACCCTGTCCGGCCCGGCCCGGGCCGCGTACGCGCTGCGCGGGCTGGAGCGGCTGACGGACGACGACGTGCGCAAGGTCCTCAACGACGCGGGCGTCGCCGACGCGGAGGGGGCGCTGCTGGAGGCCGGCGGGATCCCCGCGCAGTACGGGCTGCTCGACTCCCCCGAGTTCGACCCCTGCTCGCTCCAGGCCCGGCCCACCGACCTGATGCGCCGCCGTCAGCACCTGAAGGCCGCGCTGGCCGCCGGGGCGGCCCTGCTGGTGTGCGGGGCACTGCTCGGACTGCCCGGCGAGGGCTGGGGCCCCGAGGGCGCCGCCGCTCCCCCGTACGCGCGGAACCCTTCGGCGCAGGCCGCCCTGGACCCGGCGAAGCTGACCCGGGTCCCGCCCACCGCGTGGCGCGGTTCGGCGCGCACCGACTTCTCCGTGTGGCCGGCCCGCGGCGACCTCACCGGTGACACGGCCCTGCTGCGCCGCGCCCTGGCCGTCTGGGCCCGCCCCGGCGAGACGGTCCAGGTCTCGGCCACGCCCGGCACCCCGTCCGGCGGCCCGGCCGGACCGCCCCAGCTGCTGTACGCGGGGACGGTCGACGCCGCGCGCGTGGTGATCCTCTACGACGGTCTGCGCATCGCCCGGTACGCCGAGCCGAAGGACGGCACGCAGGGCGCCGCCCTCGACTTCGCCCGGGTGGACGGGGCCGGCCGGGCCGAGGCGGGTGCGGTGGTCCTGGGCCGGGCCGACGGCAACGTCCGCTATCTGACGGCCCCTTGGGTGGCGAAGGCGGGTGAGCGGGACCTGTTGAAGCCGGGCTCCGGCGCGATGGACCTCGCCCTCACCGACGGTGTGACCGCGCCGCTGGCCAGCCCGGTCCTGCGGTCCGGCCCGTGCACCTCGTGGAACGTGCTGCAAGTGACCGACGGCAGCAGGACCCGGCTGCTGACCGACCTCGGCGAGCTGGTCCCGGCCCGGCTCACCGCCGGCCGGCCCGGCTCCCCGGGCGAGGCCTCCGGTGCCGAGGCGCTGCGCGTCTGGCAGCCGTTCGCCTGCTCGCTGGGGACGGTGCGCTCCGCGGGCGTGCGGAGCGTCAACGCCTGGGCGTTCAACGAGCAGCCGCTGCCCGACGCGAGCGGCTCGGCGGCGTGGGTGTGCACCCGGGCCGACACCTGGCGGGGCGGCGGGGCGCGGGTGCTGGCGCAGTTCCACACGCCGGGCGGGAGGTACGGGGCGGTGGCGGCGAAGGCCGAGAACGTCGCGGCGTGCGGGGCGCGTGACCCGCATGTGCTGGCCGGGGTGCTGTGGAAGTCGGAGGCGGGCGGCTGGTATCTACTGGCCGCCGGCAGCCGGGAGACGGCGTCGATCCGGGCGACGGGCGGGGTCGACGGGTCGGCGCAGGGCAGTCTGCTGACCGTGCCGGCCGAGCAGGGCGCGCGGGCCGAGCTGAAGGGCACGCTGGAGGACGGGCGTTCGGTCGGCGGGCTGAGCTGACCAACGGTTCTCGCGCCCGCCCAGGGAACCCTGGCGGACCTCCGCGGTCGCTCGGGCCCGTTCGAGGCCGGATTCGATCGGTAAGGTGTTCGTATGACTACCGGGGTTCGCCGCAGAATGGGAGTCGAGGAGCGACGGCAGCAGTTGATCGGCGTCGCCCTCGAACTGTTCAGCCGCCGCTCGCCCGACGAGGTCTCGATCGACGAGATAGCGTCGGCCGCGGGCATCTCACGCCCGCTGGTCTACCACTACTTCCCCGGCAAACTCAGCCTGTACGAGGCCGCGTTGCAGCGGGCCTCGGACGATCTCGCGGCCCGGTTCGTGGAGCCGCACGAAGGCCCGCTGGGGGCGCGGCTGCTGCGGGTGATGCGCCGCTACTTCGACTTCGTGGAGGAGCACGGGCCCGGTTTCTCCGCCCTCATGCGCGGCGGCCCGGCCGTCGGCTCGTCGACGACCAACGCGCTCGTCGACTCCGTGCGGCAGGCCGCGTATGTCCAGATCCTTTCGCACCTGGGCGTGACCGATCCGCCCGCGCGCCTGGAACTGGTCGTCCGTTCCTGGATCTCGCTCGCCGAGTCGACGGCGCTGATCTGGCTGGACGGCCGGCGCATCCCGCGCCGCGAGCTGGAGTCGCAGCTCGTCAACGACCTCGCCGCGCTCGTCGCCGTCAGCGCCGCCTACGACGAGGAGATGGCGGCCCTGCTGCGCAGCATGGTCGAGGACGAGCCGGCCGACGGCCCGTTCGCGGACCTGGCCGGCCGACTGGTGGCCCTGGCGAGCTGAGGCCGCTCAGGCCTCGAACTTCCGGTAGGAGGCGTCCAGGTCGCGCACCTCGGCGGAGGCGTGCAGCACGACCCCCTCGGCGGCCTTCACGTACTTCCGCACCAGGTCCAGCGTGGCCTCGGTGAGCCGGGCCTTGGTCTCGTCGGTGCGCCCGGACAGCAGGGCGAGGTGGACGTGCACATGGGCGTGCCCCTCGGTCTCGGGGCCGACGACGACGTCCTCGGTCCGGCGGAACCGCGTCTTGCACGCCGGCGGCTTGGCGGCCGCGATCTCGACCGTCGCCTCGTGCAGCGCCTTCGCGAATCCGGGCCGGTCGAAGTCGTCCGCGAGGTCGGCGGAATAGTCGACGGTGATCTGCGGCATCAGCACTCCTGTACTAGGTCCAGGAGGCTCACCCTAACCGGAGGGCCAGCATCGCGATGTCGTCCTCGCGGTCGTGGCCGAAGCAGCCCAGGAGGACGTCGCAGAGGGTGTCCAGCCCGGTGGGGGCGTCGGCGGCGGCCGTGCGGAGTTGTTCCAGGGAGGTCGCCAGCGGGGTGCCGCGGGTCTCGATGAGGCCGTCGGTGACCAGGAGCAGCCGGTCGGTGGGGTTCAGGTGGTGCTCGGTCGGCGGGGGCCGGTCCAGGCCCAGCCCGAGCAGCGGCCCGCAGGCGTCGAGGTACCGGGCGCCGCCGCCGTGGCGCAGGAGCAGCGGCGGGATGTGTCCGGCGTTGGCGATCCGCACCCGGCCGCTGCCGGGGTCGACGAGGGCCAGGCACACGGTGGCCGTGGCGTCGGGGTGGTAGCGCTGGAGCATCCGGTCGAGCCGCTCGGCCAGCACGGCCGGGTCGCTCTCGTCCACGCAGTAGGCGCGCAGGGCGTGCCGGATCTCGACCATGACGGTGGCCGCGTCCAGCGAGTGCCCGACGACGTCCCCGACCGCCGTGAGCACCCCGTCGCCGGTGCGCAGGGCGGCGTAGAAGTCGCCGCCGATCTCGGCCTGGCGGGAGGCGGGCACGTAGCGGACGGCGATGTCGACGCCGGGTACGTGCGGCAGCTTGTGCGGCTGGGGCAGGAAGCTGTGCTGGAGGGTGAGGGCGACGTGCCGTTCCACCTGGTACAGCAGCAGCGGTTCGGCGGCGAGCGCGGCGGCCTGGGCGAGCCGGGCGAGCAGCCCGTCGTCCGCCGGGTCGGTGATGGCCGTGCGCCGCACGGGCGTGGCCAGGCACACCGCCGTGCGGCCGTCCTGGGCCGTCGCCACGGTGAGGCGGGCGTCCTCCTCGACGCCCGGCCGGAAGATCCCGGCCGGCCACAGCGGCGCGGGGACGACGGTGGTGTGCATCCCGGTACGGCCCTCCGCGAGCCGCGTGACCAGCCGTGCCGCCGCCTGGTGCGCCCCGCTGTCCGTCGGCGCGGGGCGGCCCCGGGCGATGCCCCGGTACGGCTCCCCGTCCGGGCCGATCACGAACACCACGGCGGGCGAGGCGGTCAGGTGTGCGGCGCCGTCGGCGGCAGCGGCGGCGAGTTCCCGCGGGCAGCGCGCCGCCTGCACGGTGATGATGGCCTCGGACAGCAGCGTCAGACGGTGGACGACGGTCTCGTCGCCGGTGCTGCGGCGCGCCCCGCGCACGGCGGCCCGGACGACGGCCTGGATCTCCTGCGGCTCGGCGGGCACGGTCAGATAGGCGTCCCCGCCGGCGTCCAGGCCCCGGCACCGGTCGCCGGGCGAGGTCGAGGCGGCGGAGAAGTGCACGACGGGCAGCGCGGCCAAGGGCGGCCGGGCCCGGACCCGGCGGCACAGCTCGAAGCCGCTCATGTCGGGCAGGCCCACGTCGACCAGGGCCACGTCGGGCAGGGTGCCGTTCCGCAGCCGGACGTCGAGTTCGACGAGTGCCTCGCCGCCGCTGGCGACCGGCACGACCTGGTGGCCGGCGCGGGTCAGCACCGCGCCCATGGCGTACCGGCTGGCCGCGACATCGTCCACGACCAGCACGGTGGTCTGCTGCGTGCCGTTGCCGTCCATCTCGAAAGCCCTCGGGGGCGTATGCGGGTGGGGCAGACCGTAGGACACGGCCTGTCCCACCCAACGTAGTGCGGCTATCCGGCGGCACGGGTGAAGACGGCGACCGTGCGCCCCGGAACGGCGAACGTGCCCGATTCGGCCGCGTAGGAGGACGATTTGACGGTAAAGTCCGCCCCCGCCGCCTGCACCGGGTGCAGTCGGTAGCCGGTTCCGGCGAGTGCGGGGACGCGCTGCTCCTGCCGCTGCGGGGTGGCGTTGAACACGACGACGAGGTCGCCGAGCCGCATGGTGATCACGCCGGGCGTCTCGTCCTCGCCGGACAGCGGGAAGGAGAGCCGGGACTGCACCTGCTCCGCCGTGCCGAGGGAGAAGTCCTGCTCGGTCGTACGGATCCGCAGCAGGTCGCGGTAGGCGGCCGAGGCGCCCTCGATCTGCTCGCAGCCCACCCTGATCTCGCTCAACGGGGGCTTGGCGTAGGGCCACTTGTCGGCGTTGTCGGCCGCCATGGGCAGTCCGCGGCCGAAGCCGTTGCCGTCGGCGCAGTTCCAGTGGACGGCGTTGAACCAGTCGCCACTGTCGTAGGAGTTGCGGTCCAGGGACTTGGAGCGCAGCAGGTCGGTGCCCGCCTGGGAGAGGGCCGGGCCCTGGGAGAGGGCGGCCGTCGCCATGGCCAGGACCTGCATCCGGGCCCGGTCGTCCGCGTTCACCGATGAGGGCAGCTTGAAGGCGAGCGCGTCGAACAGGGACTCGTTGTCGTGCGCGTCGGCGTAGGCGAGGGCGTCGCCCGGGGCGGCGGCGTAGCCGGCGGGGGCGCCGTTGTAGTCGACGTCGGAGCCCTTGACCTCCTTGCCGCTGGTGTCGGTGAACCGGTAGCCGGCGAGGTTGCCGGAGAGGCCGACCTTGATCAGGTCCTGGTAGTGCAGCAGCCGGGCCTTCTGCTCGGCCGGAGTGCCGTTGTTCTTCGAGGAGTTGGGCTCGGTGTACAGGCCGGACGCGAAGCCCTGGACGCCCGGGTCCTCGTCGAAGGGGCCGCCGCCGCGCACGGCGTCGCGGGCGCGGTCGGAGAAGGTGGCGATGCCGGTGCCGGCCATGTTCCGCTGTGTGGCCTGGACGAACCGGGCGTCGTCGGCGACCTCGCCGAAGTTCCAGCCCTCGCCGTACAGGATGATCTTCTTGCCGTCGACGCCGTCCTTTTCGAGGGTGAGGGCGTCGAGGGCCTTCCTGACCGCGAGGATGTTGGCCTTCGGGTGGTGGCCCATGAGGTCGAAGCGGAAGCCGTCGACCTTGTACTGCCTGGCCCAGGTGACGACCGAGTCGACGACCAGCTTGCCCATCATGGCGTTCTCGGTGGCGGTGTTGGCGCAGCAGGTGCTGTTCGCGACCGAGCCGTCGGCGAGGAGCCGCTGGTAGTAGCCGGGCACGATCCGGTCGAGGACGCTCGTCTTCTCCTGGCCGCTGGCGGCGGTGTGGTTGTAGACGACGTCCATGACGACGCGCAGGCCGTCGTCGTTGAGGGCCTTGACCATCTTGCGGAACTCGGCCGTGCGGGCCGTGCCGTCCGGGTCGGTGGCGTAGGAGCCCTCGGGGACCGTGTAGTGGTACGGGTCGTAGCCCCAGTTGTAGGCGTCCTTCGCGGCGATCTTCCCGACGCACTCCTGCTGCCTGTCCGAGTCGGCCGGGTAGGAGGCCAGGTCGCAGTCGACGCTCGCCTGGTCGGCCTTGCGCTCCGGGATGGTGGCGATGTCGAAGGCGGGCAGGAGGTGGACGTACGAGGTGCCCGCCTTCGCCAACTCGCGCAGGTGCCGGGAGCCGTCGCTGTCCTTGTCGGTGAAGGCGAGGTAGGTGCCGGGGTGCTTCGCCGTGCGGTCCTCGACGGAGAAGTCCCGGATGTGCAGCTCCTGGATCTGGGCGTCCCGCAGCGGTACGGCCTTGGGCTTGGTGTACGTCGACCAGCCGGCGGGCTTGAGGGCCTTGTCGTCCAGGTCGACGACGAGGCTCCGCTCGGAGTCGGCGGTGAGGGCGAGGGCGTAGGGGTCGGTGACCTTGTTGGTGACGACCTTGCGGACGCTGGGCGCCCAGACCTTCACGACGTAGCGGTAGGGCTTGCCCTTCCAGGACGCCGGGCCGGTGACGGACCAGACGCCGGTGGTCGCGTCGCGTCTCATCGGTACGACGGCGTCGCCGATCTCCAGGGACACGTGCTGCGCGGTCGGCGCCCACACGGACAGCGTGGGGCGGCCCCGGGAGAACGTCGGTCCCAGGTCGGCCTTCGTCGCGCCGGAGTACAGATCGTCGAGGACACCGGCGATCTGGACGCCGTTCGCCGCGAGGACGGCCCCGTTCGCGGCCCGCTGGGTGGCGACGACCTGGCCGCGCAGGGCCTCGCGGACCCGGTCGCGGTCACGGGGGTCGACGGTCCAGGCGGCGTAGTCCTTCAGGTGCGGGAACTTCGCCTTCTGGGCGTCGGTCAGCTCCCCCTTCGACAGGCGCAGCCACTTCGCGTCGCCGGTCAGGGCGCCGTCCTTGACGGCGATCGAGCCGTCGCGGGAGTACAGCAGCTGGGTGGAGGCGGCGGCGTCGGAACCGTTCCAGGCGAGGGTGTTCCGGTCGATCCAGACCGCCTTGGAGGTGGTCAGGTCGAGGGCGGCGGCACTGCCCGCGGGCTGCGGGAGCAGGTGCTTCTCCTGGCCGCTCACCAGCCACACCTCGTGGCCGCTCGCCTTGAGGTCGAGCGACTGGTCGGTGGGCAGGTCCTTCTCGTCGCCCTTGTGGATGATGTAGCTGAGGCTGGTGGCACCCTCGGTGAGCGGCACCTCGAAGACAGCGCCATAGGGGTCAGTCTTCACCGGCTTCAGGGGGTTCGACCAGTCGGTGGGGTGCGCGGCGCCGGTCCAGACGTGCAGGCCCCAGCCGTCGTAGTTCCCGTCGGCCCGGTGGTAGTGCAGGACGGCCTTGCTCCTGTCGGGCGCCGGGTAGGCGGGGCGCTCGGTGGTGACGGTCTCCTTGCCCTGCTCGATCCAGATCTCACCGGTCCTGGTGACGTCGATCGTGCGGTCGGCGGAGACGTCCTTGGTGCCGTCCTTGTCGATGACCAGGAAGCTGACGTTCGAGGCGCCGGGCTTGAGCTTGACCCAGGCGAAGGCGCCGTAGGCGTCGCGGCCCGTGAAGGGGTGGCTCTTCGGCCACTCGGTGGCCTCGCCCTCGGCGAGGTCGCCCCAGGCGTACAGGCCCCAGTCGGCGTAGTTCCCGTCCGCGCGCTTGTAGTGGACGATCGCGTAGTCGCGGGAGGACGCGGTGGGCGGCGCATCGACGGGCGGGGTGCCGGTGGTGGAGGCGGCCAGGGCGCTCGCGGTGCGGCCGGCCGAGTCGACGACGACGGCCTTGTAGCGCAGGGCCGTGCCGGGCGCCACGTCCTTCCTGATGGTGTGGGTGACCTTGTACGGGGCGTGGTCGGCGGAGCCGAGGACCTGCCACCTGCCGTTGCCGGTCTGCGCGGCGAAGACCACCCGGTTGAGCTGTCCGCCGTCCACGTCGGCGGTGAGCTCGACCGTGCCGGTGGCGCCGGCGGCCGGGGCCTTCAGGCTGATCGTCGGCTCGGTGGCGGGCTCGGCGAGGCTGCCGGCCGCCTTGAGGACGATCGCCGAGCCGGCCGGGACGGTGACCGTGAGCTTCTTGTCGCCGTCGCTCTTCGCGGAGGCGCCGGTGCCGTAGATGCCCCGGAAGGTCATGCCGGCCGAGCCGGTCGGGAAGGTCGCGGTCTTCTCGTCGGCGGCGTTGTTGAAGGCGACGACGTACTCGGTGCCGGTCTTCGCGTCCGTGCGGGAGAAGGCGTAGACGCCCGGCCCGTCGGCCGCGTACCGCTGCTGCTGGACACCGTCCGTGAGGGCCGGGTTGGCCTTGCGGAGCCCCGCGAGAGCACTGATCTGGCGGTAGAGCGGTGCTCTCGTGTCGTAGGCGTCCTCGGCGTGGGTGCGGTCGGTGCCGATCCGGTCGTCGTCGAGGTAGTCGGCGGTGCGGGAGGCGAACATGCTCTGCCGGGCGTCCTTGTCACCGCCCGCGCCCGCGAAGCCCTGCTCGTCGCCGTAGTAGACGACGGGGTTGCCGCGGCTGAGGAACATCAGCTCGTTGGCGAGCCTGTCCTTCTTCAGCAGCTCGGCGTCGGTGGCCTTCGGATCGTCCTGCTTCAGGAAGTACCCGATCCGGCCCAAGTCGTGGTTACCGAGGAAGGTGACCTGCTCGTACGCGTTCGCCCTGCCGGTCGTGTACTTGTAGTCGTCGCCGAAGACGCCCGCGAGCTGCTGCGCGCTGCCGCCCTGCGAGGCGTACTGCCGGGCCGCCTCCTGGAAGGGGAAGTCGAGCGTGGCGTCGAGCCGGCCCTCGGTGACGTAAGGGGCGGTGACGGACGTGTCGGCCGAGTACACCTCGCCGAACATGAAGAAGTCGTCGCGCCCCTGCTTCGCCGCGTAGGCGTCCAGGGCCGTGGCCCACTGCGTCCAGAACTCCATGTTGACGTGCTTCACGGTGTCGATCCGGAAGCCGTCGATGTCGAAGTCCCTGACCCAGCGCTGGTAGATCTTCTCCATGCCGCTGACGACCTCGGGCCGCTCGGTCCACAGGTCGTCGAGCCCGGAGAAGTCGCCGTGGGTGGAGCTCTCACCGGCGAAGGTGGAGTCGCCGCGGTTGTGGTACATCGTCGGGTCGTTGAGCCACGACGGGACCTTGTTCTTCTTGGTCACCACGGGCGTGCGCGGGAAGGAGCCGCTGTCGACCTCAGGGAAGTCCCGCTTCCCGTCGGCGTAGTCGGCGTCGTCGAACGGCTTCCCGTCCTTCGTCAGGTACGGGAACGCCCCCTTGGAGAGGTAGTCGTAGGACTTCTCCTCGTAGTCGACGACGTCCGCCGTGTGGTTGGTGATGACGTCGAAGAAGACCTTCATGCCCTTGTCGTGGGCCTTGTCGATGAGGGTTTCGAGGTCCTCGTTGGTGCCGAAGTGCGGGTCGACCTGGGTGAAGTCGGTGATCCAGTAACCGTGGTAACCGGCCGAAGCGTTCGCCCCGGTGCCCTGCACGGGCTGGTTCTTGAAGATCGGGGCCATCCAGAGGGCGGTGGTGCCGAGGCCCTTGATGTAGTCGAGCCTCTTGGTCAGGCCCTTGAGGTCGCCGCCCTGGTAGAAGCCCTTGTCGGTGGGGTCGTAGCCGGTGGACAGGCGCGAGCCGGTCAGGCCGCCCTTGTCGTTCCCGCGGTCGCCGTTGGCGAAACGGTCCGGCAGGACGAAGTAGAACTGCTCACGGGTGGCGTCGTGGCGGGCGGGCTCGGCGGCGAGCTTCGCGTCGGACGGAGGCGCGGGCGGGGTCGCTGCCCCGGCGGCGAGCGGCTGGACGAGTGCTGCGGCCAGCGCGGTGGCGGTGACCGCAGCGACCCGTCCGGCACGGGAGGTTCGGCGCCTGGACGGCACCGGCCATCTCGATATCACTGACGTGGACTCCTTGCGATTGCGGCTCTCACGGGTCCGACCCCGCGCGACCGTATCGCCGCCGAAACACTTACAGCAAGAGTCCTGAAACCGATGGAAAGAAATTTCAGCAGGTCGAGTTGGTCTGCGTCAGCAGACCCAGCCGCCACGGGAGCGTGTTGTAGGGGCCGCTCGCCGAGGGGTTCATGCCCTGGTAGAGGAACTGGAGCCGGCACGGATTGATGGTGAGGGACTGGTCGTTGAAGTGGCGGACCATCTCGCCGTGGCTGATGTCCCTGGTCCAGGGGGTGCCGCTGAAGGCGACGTTATTGGCCCGCGCGAAGGGGTTGGACTCGGTGTCGGCCAGCGGGGTCCAGCGGCCGGCGATGCTGTTCGACGTCCAGGACCGGAAGTACCGCTTGCCGTCGCTGCCGATCGCCTCGTTGAGCAGCAGGTAGGTGTTGGAGTCCTTGAGCTTGTAGACGTTGGCGGCTTCCCACAGGCGGTACTTGTTGGAGTCCTGGAGCGCGATGACGGTGTTGGTGAAGCCGTTCGGGAAGTTGGCCACCGTGGTCTCCGACCGGTACAGGTGCCCGTTGTCGTCGGAGGAGAACAGGTAGCACTTGGAGCTGTCGCAGATGTTCCAGAAGTCGACCCAGTAGCCGCTGCCGATGTTGTCCCGGATGATCTGCGGCATGCCGTTCGCGTACATCTTCTTCGGGGCGGTCCACGACCTGGGGTTGCTGATGTCCGCCGTCGTCGAGTACGCCGCGTTGTCCCCGGTCTGGTAGATGAGGTACCAGAGCTTGTGCGGCGCGAACCAGAACACCTGCGGCGCCGCCTTGTACCCGGCGCCGATCGCCGTCTGGTCCAGATAGTGGTGCTGCGCGGACCCGGCCTCCTGCCAGCTGGGGAAGTTCAGGTACACCATGCTGTAGGTGCCGTTGGTGGTCGTGGTGCTGGCGAACACGTGCCACCGGCCGTTGTGGTAGACGACCGACGGGTCCTTGATCGCGCTGAGCTGGTGGTTCGCGTCCGACTTCGGGGAGATGAGCACCCCGCTGGAACTCCACTTGAAGCTGCCGGGCAGGGCGGCCGCGGCGTCCGACGATGCGGCGGACGGGGCCACCAGGGCACCGAGCAACAGCGCCAGCCCCGCGAACAGGACTCCCAGGCGTCTTGTCAGGCGCATCGTGCCTCCTATCGCTTGATGGTGTAGGTGACGAGCGAGCGGGCCGGAACCGTGGCCTTCAGCGCACCCCCACTGACCGGCACGGCGGCCTGCCGGGCGGTGCTGTGGGAGCCGTCGGTGAGGTACGGCGTCGCCGTTCCGCTGGTGAAGCCGATGTTCCGCAGGCTGAACGACACGGGGGTGGCGCTGCCGGCCGCGTTGAGCGCCACGACCGTCACGGATCCGTCGGTGTTGCGGAACGCCGACAGCCTGAGGTCGCCGTCGGAGGCGGTGGCGCCGATGCGGGTGGCTCCGGGGCGGATGAAGCGGCTGTAGTTCGCCAGCGCCCACAGGCGCTTGGAGACGTGGTAGTTCTCCCCGTCCATCTGGATCAGGCCCCGGGTGGCACCGACCGAGGCTCCGTACCAGTAGACGTAACCGCTGGTGTTGCCCTTGGTCAGGGCGTCGTGCACGGCGGAGGCGACGGTGAACCCGTCGTAGCCGCTGCCGTCGTCCCAGGCCTCGTTCCAGGTGGTGCCGTTGGGCGACCACTCCGACATCCAGGTCCGCTTCCGCGTCGGCAGGGGGCCGTCGACGGGGCTGGCGTAGGTGTGGCCGGCGTGCGTGTCGACGTAGCCCCGGGCCGTGGCGTCGGCCTCGATCGCGCTGGTGTAGGTCTTCTGCTGCTTCCAGCCGAAGGAGTCGCAGCAGACGACCTTGTATCCGCCCGCCCGCGCCACGGGCCCGAAGACCTTGGTGAACTCGGCCGCCTGGGCGGGGGTGAGGCGCATGGAGTCGTACGTGGCGGTGTAGTCGGGCTCGTTGACGAAGCCGAGGTCGGTGACGCGGATGCCCTCCTGGGCGTAGAACTTGGCGTACTGCACGAGGTAGTTCGCGTACGCCTTGCGCCAGTCGCCGCTCGCGCAGGTGGCACCGGCGAGGCCGCACAGCGTGCCGCCGTTCGCGTCGGTGCCGTTGGTCTTCATGTAGCCGGGGGCGCTCCAGGCGTCGGCGTAGAAGCGGGTCACGCCGTAGGCCTTGGCCTGCTGGGCGAGCCACACCTGGCCCTTGTCGTTGCGGTCCCAGACGTACTTCGGGGTCGCGTGCGGCCCGCCGGGGTCGGTGGGCTGGATGCCCGAGTCGATGCCGAGGCGCAGGATGCTCAGCCCGACGCCGGTGCTCTTGCTGAACAGCAGGTCGAGGATCTCGCGTTGGCGTTCCGGGGGCAGGCCCTGCGAGCCGCGCATGATCTCGGCCCGGCCGAAGTGCTCGGAGATGCCGAATCCGTCGATGGGCTGGTGCCGGGTGGAGCCGTCGACGGTGGCCGAAGCGGCCACTTCGGTGGGTGAGGCCCCCGCGGTGACCCCGGCGGTGGTCAACAGCACCGCGAGGGAAGCCACCGTCCACTGTCTGAGTCTGCGCAGCGTGATCCGTCCCGACATGGGAGCGCTCCCAGTGGTATGCGGTCGCCCCCCGGGGTTCCGAGGGGCGATTGTTCGACATGCTGAACAGCGTTCAGGGAGGTGCCACTGTGGTGGGAACGTAGGGCAGCGTTCCGGAAGCGTCAATCCCTCACGCACCGCAACCGGGGGACAGCACCTAGCAGTTGGTCTTGCCCGCGTGGATCGCCAGGGCCGTGTTCGCGCCAAGGGTGGCCGTGAACTGCCCGCCCGCGTTCACCGTCACCGGCGTGTTGTTCTGCACGTTGCAGTACGTCCCCGCCGGCAGCGAGGTCTGGTACGTCCGGGTCAGCGAGCCCGACTCGTGATTGATGGCCACGAAGCCCTTGCCGCCCCGGCCGAACGCGATGGCGTCGCCCCCGTTGTCCCACCAGTTGGTGACCGGCTCACCCCGCGTGGCGTTGCGGAAGGCGACCATGGACCTGATCTCCGGCCAGTTGTGCTGGCACTTCCAGCCGTCCTGCCAGCAGGCGTTCACCTGGCCGCCGCCCGGCGGGCCGGCGTCGTGGTCGGTGAACTCGTAGCCGGAGTTGATGTCGGGGGCGCCGTAGGGCCAGGCCAGCATGAAGACGTTGGCGAGGGTGTAGGTGGCGTTGTCCTTGTAGCTGAGCGTGGAGCCGTTGCGCTCGGTGTCGTGGTTGTCGACGAAGACGCCGGAGACGCCGCTGCTCATGTAGCCCCAGCCCTCGCCGTAGTTCTTCAGGTAGGCGAGGTTCTCGCTGTTGAAGACCCGCTTGAGGTCGTAGGCGTAGCGGAACTCCTGGACGTCGCCGTTGCCGGTGTACTCGGTGGGCTGGACGGCCTCGCCGGCGCCGTAGATGAGCTCCTGCTTCCAGTACGCGTTCGGGTTGCTCAGCCGGGACTTGATGCCGGTGAGGTCGGCGGCGTCCATGTGCTTGGCCGCGTCGATGCGGAAGCCGTCGACGCCGAGGGAGAGCAGGTCGTTCATGTAACCGGCGATGGCGCCGCGCACGTAGTTCTCGCCGGTGTCGAGGTCGGCGAGGCCGACCAGTTCGCAGTGCTGGACGTTCCAGCGGTCCTGGTAGTTGTCGCCGATCCGGCTCGTGCAGTCGTCGAAGTCGAAGGACGAGTACAGACCCGGGTAGTCGTACTTGGTGTACGACGAGCCGCCGGTGCCGGTGCCGCTGCCCGCGGACATGTGGTTGATGACGGTGTCCACGACGACCTTCACACCGGCCGCGTGGCAGGTGTTCACCATGTTCCGGAAGGCCGCCCGGTCCCCGAGCCGGCCGGCGATCTTGTAGCTGACCGGCTGGTACGAGGTCCACCACTGCGGGCCCTGTATGTGCTCGGCGGGCGGGGAGACCTGGACGTAGCCGTATCCGGCGGGGCCGAGGGTGGTGGTGCACTCCCGGGCGACCGAGGCGAACTTCCACTCGAAGAGGACGGCGGTGACGTCCCTGGCGCCAGGTGGGGAGGCCTGGGCGCCGGTCGGGTTCATGACAACCGCAGCCGCGGCGAGCGCGACGGCGGCGGAGAGGTGTCTGCGTGCCATGTGGGGTTTCCTTCGTCGTTGAAGGTTCTTGCTGCAAAGTTCAGAAACCTTGCGGTGACGCAGATGGTAAAGGCCCGCCACCCGAAAGGGCAGCGGGCCGTACGAAATTCAAAGGAAAATCAGGCCGTGGTCGCGGTGGTCCACCACACCGTGGTGTCGCCGGGCACCTTCGCCTCGTCGTCGACCAGGACGATCTCCCCGCTCGCGACCAGCACCCGGCCGTACGCCGGCATCGCCACCGCCTCCCCCGTGGTGTTCGCGACGCACACGAACTCCCCGCGCCGGAAGGCGAGCACCCCCTCGGGCGCCCGCAGCCACTCCACGGAACTGCCCGCGCCGAGGTCGGGCTGCCCGCGGCGCACCGCGAGCGCGGCCCGGTACAGCTCCAGCGTCGACCCGGGCACCCCGGTCTGCGCCTCGACGCTCAGCTCGCCCCACCCCTCCGGCTGCGGCAGCCAGCTGCCCCCGTCGCCGAAGCCGTACGACGACCCGGTCCTGGTCCACGGGATCGGCACCCGGCACCCGTCACGGAACCCGTCCTGGCCCGCGCCCCGGAAGTACGCCGGGTCCTGGCGCACCTCGTCGGGCAGGTCGACGACGTCCGGAAGGCCCAGTTCCTCGCCCTGGTAGATGTACGCCGAGCCGGGCAGCGCCAGCATCAGCAGGGTCGCGGCCCGGGCCCTGCGCAGCCCCAGTTCCCGGTCGCCGGCCAGCCGGATCTGGGTGCCGAGGCCGGGCGGGTTGGCGAACCGGGTGGCGTGCCGGGTGACGTCGTGGTTGGACAGCACCCAGGTCGCGGGCGCGCCGACCGGGCGCATGGCCTCCAGGGTGCGGTCGATGACCTCACGCATCTCCTCGGCGTCCCAGTGGGTGCTGAGGTACTGGAAGTTGAAGGCCTGATGCAGCTCGTCCGGGCGGACGTAGTTGGCGGTGCGCTCGATGGTCGGCGTCCACGCTTCCGCGACGAAGATGCGCTCCCCCGCGTACTCGTCGAGGATCCGGCGCCACTGCCGGTAGATCTCGTGGACGCCGTCCTGGTCGAAGAACGGCATGACATCGTTGCCCAGGAGCTTCACCTGGTCGTGGGATCCAAGGTCGGGCAGCCCCTCCGCCTTCACCAGCCCGTGTGCGACGTCGATCCGGAAGCCGTCGACGCCCATGTCCAGCCAGAAGCGCAGGATGGAGCGGAACTCGTCGCCGACCGCCGGGTGCTCCCAGTTGAAGTCGGGCTGCTCGGGGGCGAAGAGGTGCAGGTACCACTCCCCGTCCGGGACCCGGGTCCAGGCCGGGCCGCCGAAGATCGACTCCCAGTCGTTGGGTGGGAGTTCGCCGTTCTTCCCCTTGCCGGGGCGGAAGTGGTAGCGGTCCCGCAGCGGGGAACCGGGGCCCTCGGCGACGGCCCGCTTGAACCACTCGTGCTGGTCGGAGGAGTGGTTCGGGACCAGGTCGACGATGATCCTCAGGCCCAGCTCATGGGCGTCGCGGATCAGCGCGTCGGCGTCCAGGAGGTTGCCGAACATGGGGTCGACGGCCCGGTAGTCGGCGACGTCGTAGCCGGCGTCGGCCTGCGGCGAGGCGTAGAAGGGGCTGAGCCACACGGCGTCCACGCCGAGGTCGCGCAGGTACGGCAGGCGGGTGCGGACACCCTCCAGGTCGCCCATGCCGTCGCCGTTGCTGTCGGCGAAGCTGCGCGGGTACACCTGGTAGATCACCGCGTCCCGCCACCAGTCGCGACGCTTGGCGACGGCCACGGCGGACGTGGGGCTGGGGGCAGGTGCAGCTGAGTGCTGGCTCATGTCGTCCTTGATGCGTAACAGAGGTGTGGTCATGTGAGACGTGGGGTGGGTGACGAGGCGGCCGCGGCACAGCGGGGTCGGATGGGCGCCGCGACCGCCTCGGGCTTGTGAGTGCGGTTCGCCAGTGACCCGAGGGGCGCTGGGTCACCCCTTGGTGCCACCTGCAGTAAGCCCGGTCACCAGGTTCTTCTGCACGAGGTAGAAGAACGCGGCAGCCGGTATCGCGATCAAGACAGCCGTCGCGGCCATCAGGTTCCGCTGCGCGTCATGCTCGCTCACGAACGTCTGGAGACCGACGGCAAACGTGTACTTGTCGTCGCTCAGCATGAACGTCGAGGCGAACGCGACCTCACCGAAGGCCGTGAGGAAGCTGTAGAACGCCGCGACCGCGAGCCCCGGCTTGGCGAGCGGCAGGATCAGCCGCGCGAACGTGCCGAAGGGGGTCAGCCCGTCGACGCGCCCGGCCTCGTCGATCTCGAACGGGATGGTGTCGAAATAGCCCTTCATCAGCCAGGCGCAGTACGGCACGATCGTGGTGCAGTTGACAAGGATGAGACCAAGGTAGCTGTCGATGAGCTGGAGATCCGAGAGGATCTGGTACATCGGCACGATCAGTACCGCGATGGGGAACATCTGGGTGACGAGCAGCACCCACATCAGCTTCCGGTAGCCCGGGAACCGCATGCGGGAGACCGCGTATCCGGTGGACGCGGCGACGACGACGCCGATCAGCGTCGTGCCCAGCACCACGACCAGCGTGCTCTTCAGCCAGTCGAAGAAGCCGGTGTCCTGGAGGACGAACGCGTAGTTGTCGAACGTCATCTTGCCCCAGATGCGCCCGGGGTGCAGGTAGTCGTCCTTGTCCGGTCCGAGGGACAGGAAGAACAGCCAGGCGACCGGGAAGAGCGCGGTCAGGCTCGCGACGATCAGCACGGCGTGCGAGGCGAGGGAGGCCGCGCGGCTCTGCTCGCCGCGCCGGCGCGTCCGGCCGGGGGCGCTCGCGGGGCGCCCCTCGGTCGCCGGGGCGGAGTTCTCGACGGTGGTCGTACTCATTTCGGACTCCTGCCTCAGATCGCGAGCTGCTGCTCGTTGCGGTTCAGCCAGCGGCGGTAGAAGGAGGTGAAGACGATCAGGAGGGACAGCAGCAGGATTCCGTAGGCGGCGGACTGGGCGTAGTCGCGCGGCTGCTGCCCGAAGCCCAGGTGGTAGGCCCAGGTCACGAGGATCTGGGCGTCCGGGGCGGTGTTGCCGAACAGCAGGAAGATGATGGCGAACTGGTTGAACGTCCAGATCACGCCGAGCAGGACGACCGTGGTGCTGACCGACCTCAGGCCGGGCAGGGTGACGTACCGGAACCGCTGCCAGGCGCTGGCGCCGTCCATCTCGGACGCCTCGTACAGGCTCGCGTCGATCGACTGCAGGCCGCCGAGGAGCGAGACCATCATGAACGGCACGCCGCACCAGGTGTTGACCATGATCGCGGAGAACCGCTGCCAGAAGGTGTCCTCCAGCCACGCGGGCGTCGGCAGGTGCAGGAATTCCAGGCCGCTGTTGATGATGCCGCCGTCGGCGAGCATGAACCGCCAGCCGAAGACGGTGACGAAGGTCGGCACCGCCCAGGGCAGCACCAGGATCATCCGGTAGAGGGTGCGGCCGCGCAGCTTCTGGTTGAGCAGCAGGGCGAGGCCGAGTCCGATGCCGTAGTGCAGGGTGACACAGGCCGCCGTCCAGAAGACCGTCCACAGGAAGTGCGACCAGAAGCGGTCGTACGCCGTCGGGCCCCACAGAATGTCGGCGTAGTTGTCCAGGCCGATGAACTTGTAGGTGGCGTCGATCTCGTTGACGCCGATCGTGCGGGCGGTGTTCAGGCTGTTGGCGTCGGTGAGGGTGAGGTACAGGCCGTACGCCAGCGGGTACAGCACGAGGACGCCGAGGACGATCGCCACCGGGGCGACCATCGCGTAGGCGTACCAGTGCTTGTGCAGGCCGTTCTTCAGCCGCTGGACCGGTCCGGGCCGCGGTTCCCGCTCACCGCGCCGCTTGCCGGTCGCTCGGTCGATGGCGACTGTCATGGTTCGACACCTTCTGGAGGTTCAAGGAGTTCAAGGGGAGCTGCTCGGGCCCGGGCGCAGGCGCAGGCCGGTGGCCGCCGGGATCCCCTCCCCCATGACCGGGGGATCCGGCGGTCACGCGGCGGTCACTTGCTGTAGTCCGGCACCAGCTTGGCGATGGCGGTCTCGGCGTCGCCGAGGCCCTTGTCCAGGGACTCCTTGCCACCCGCGATCTCGATCAGCTCGTCGTCGAGCGGGGTCCACAGGGAGCTGTACTCGGGGAGGGCCGGGCGCGGCTGGGCCGCGGGCAGCACACTCTGGTAGCCGGCGATGCCCGGGTCGGCCTTGACCTTCGCGGTGTAGGCGTCCTCGCGCGTGGGCAGCGTGGAGTTCTTCAGCGCGATGGTCTCCTGGGCCTTGGCCGAGGTCATGAACTTCACGAACTTCAGCGAGGCCTCCTGGTGGGCCTTGTCCGAGCCCGCGTACACGGAGAGGTTGTGGCCGCCGGTCGGTGCGCCCGCCTTGCCGGTGGAGCCGGCCGGGACGGTGGCGATGCCGAGGTTGTTCTTGTCCTTGAAAGCGGAGCCCTTGTAGAAGTTCGTGATCTCCCACGGGCCCTGGATGATCGAGGCGACCTTGCCGCTGACGAACGCCTCCTGGATGTGGGCGTAGGCGTCGGCGGTGGTGTCGGCCTTGTGCAGGCCCTTGCCCTTGAAGAGGCTCTGCCAGGTGCCGTAGGCCTTCTTGGCGGCGGGCGAGGTGACGGTGATCTTCTTGGCGTCGACGTCGACGGTGTCGGTGCCCTCGCCGTAGAGGAAGCTCTGCGCGTAGTAGGCCTGGGTGGAGCCCCAGTAGCCGTCGACGCCGGTCTTGTCCTTGATGGTGGCGGCGGCCTTCTTCAGGTCGTCCCAGGTCTTGGGGGCCTCGACGCCGGCCTTCTTGAACAGGGCCTTGTTGTAGACGAGGGCGAGGGTGTCCGTGGTGAAGGGGACGCCGTAGGTCTTGCCCTCGTACTTGGCCTGCTCGATCAGGCTGGGCTGGAACTTGTCCTGCTCGGCGAGGGCCTCGGTGCCGTCCAGCGGCGCGAAGAAGCCTTTCTTGGCGAAGGCGGGGGTCCAGCCGACCTCGGAGCGCAGCACGTCGGGGGCGCCCTTGGAGCCGGCGGCGGTGTCGAACTTGTTCTGCGCCTGGTCGAAGGGGACGTTGACGTAGTTGACCTTGATGTCCTTGTGGGCGGCCTCGAACTCCTTGACCAGGGCCTGGTACGTCGGCGCCTCGTTGGTGGCGTTGGAGGTGTCCCACCAGGTGATGGTGACCGGGCCGCCGGCCTCGTCGCCGCTGTCGCTTCCGCCGCAGGCCGTCGCCGCCAGGGCGAGGGACGCCACCAGCGCGGTGGCCGCTATGCCACGCCGCATGAGTTCTCCTTGAGGGTGAAAGCCCGTTCCGTGCTGCCGACTGCGCCGTTGGCCGCCGGGCGTCGGTGAGATTAGCCGCGTTTCAAGGAGTTGCGAAAGACCTTGCAGCAAAAAGTTGCAAGGGGCGCGGATGGTTATCCCGCCGTGACCTGTCCGCGATCGCCCTGGGGCCTTGATTTCCGGCTGTTCGGCAGGGAGTCGGACAGTTGTGCAAGACTCTGCAAGCACTTGCCATCCGTGTCCGCCGGGGGGAATCATCCGTTGCGGAGCGGACGCCGACCACGACTTCGAGGGACCGCGATGACCCAGCAACCCGCAGCGGGCCGTGCGACGGCGCGCACCAGGCGTCCCGTCGGTGTGCAAGCAGAACCCCGGCCGCTACAGTCCGGTGCTGTGACCACACGGCTTGCCGACATCGCTGTGCAGGCGGGGGTGAGCGAAGCGACCGTCAGCCGCGTCCTCAACGGGAAGCCGGGCGTCGCCGCCACCACCCGCCAGTCCGTGCTGGCCGCCCTCGACGTGCTGGGCTACGAACGCCCGGTGCGGCTGCGCCAGCGCAGCGAGGGCCTGGTGGGTCTGATCACCCCGGAGCTGGAGAACCCGATCTTCCCGGCCCTGGCCCAGGTCATCGGCCAGGCGCTGACGCGGCAGGGCTACACGCCGGTGCTGGCCACCCAGACCCCGGGCGGCTCGACCGAGGACGAGCTGACCGAGATGCTCGTCGACCGCGGGGTCGCCGGCATCATCTACGTCTCCGGGCTGCACGCGGACACCACCGCCGACATGCAGCGCTACGACCGGCTGCGCGCGCAGGGCGTGCCGTACGTGCTGGTGGACGGCTTCTCGCCGAAGGTGCAGGCGCCGTTCATCTCCCCCGACGACCGCGCGGCGATGTCCCTGGCGGTCACGCACCTGGCGTCCCTGGGGCACACGCGGATCGGGCTGGCCCTGGGGCCCAAGCGGTTCGTGCCCGTGCAGCGCAAGATCGAGGGGTTCGTGCGCGCGATGCAGGACCTGTTGGGCCTGGGCGCCGAGGCCGTCGAGTCGGAGCTGGTGCAGCACTCCCTCTACACCCTGGAGGGCGGGCAGGCCGCCGCCACCGCCCTGATCGAGCGGCAGTGCACGGCCGTGGTGTGCGCCAGCGACATGATGGCGCTGGGCGCGATCCGGGCGGCCCGGCAGCTGGGCCTGGCCGTGCCGAAGGACATCTCCGTGGTCGGCTTCGACGACTCCCCGCTGATCGCCTTCACGGACCCGCCGCTGACGACGATCCGCAAGCCGGTTCCCGCGATGGGCCAGGCGGCCGTGCGCACGCTGCTGGAGGAGATCGGCGGGACGCCCGCCCCGCACAGCGAGTTCGTGTTCATGCCGGAGCTGGTGGTGCGCGGTTCGACCGCTTCGGCGCCCGGGGACCGCGGACGTCACTGAGACTTCTGATCACTCCTGATTCGTCCGTCTCGTCCTCCGGGTGGAGAACGGCGGTCGCGCACCCTGCGCCGGTAGGACCCGAGGGGGTCGTTCCGCCGTAGAACATGCGGCCCGGACCAGACCGGAGGATGATCGGTGGGACAGGGCTTTTCTGGCAGACTTTGTGCCTATGGGTGACACGACCGTGACGACGCCGGAAGGCCGGGAAGCGGCCCTTCCGCACCCCGTCACGGCCGAGACGGGGCCCGGCCCGCTGCGGCGGCTGCGCACCCCGCGCCGGCCCCGGTTCTGGTTCGAGATCCTGCTGATCGCGGTGAGTTACTGGACGTACTCGCTCGTCCGTAACGCCGTGCCCGAGCAGAAGGCCGAGGCCCTGCGCAACGCCGACTGGATCTGGAAGGCCGAGCACCAGCTGGGCATCGCCGTCGAGGAGTCGGTCAACCACGCCGTGAACTCGGTGACTTGGCTCATCGTCGGCATGAACTACTACTACGCGACGCTCCACTTCGTGGTCACGCTGGGTGTGCTCGTGTGGCTCTACCGTCGCCATCCCGGCCGCTACGCGGCCACCCGCCTGGTGCTGTTCGCGACGACCGGCGTCGCCCTGGTCGGCTACTACCTGTATCCGCTGGCGCCCCCGCGGCTGATGAACGGCGGCGGCTTCGTCGACACGGTCATGGTCCACCAGACCTGGGGATCGATGGCGTCCGGCGACCTGAAGCACATGTCCAACCAGTACGCCGCGATGCCGTCGATGCACATCGGCTGGTCCGTGTGGTGCGGCCTGACGATCTTCGCCCTGGCCACAATCCCCTGGGTGCGGGTGCTGGGCCTGCTCTACCCGGCGCTGACGCTGGTGGTGATCGTCGCCACGGCCAACCACTTCTGGCTGGACGCGGTGGGCGGCGTGCTGTGCCTGGCCTTCGGGTTCACGGTGGCGCGGGTCTGGTACGGGCGGCAGCCGTACGCGCTGCCGAAGGTGGTACCGGCGCAGACGCGCGGGGTGGGCCGCCCGCTGCGGCCGACCGGGGTCTGACCCGCCGCCGCGTCGGCGCGGTGCCGCGGTGCCGCGGTGTCGCGGTGTCGCGGCGGGGGGTGCGGCCTCGCGGGTGCTGCGGGAGGGGATGCGGCCTCGCGGGTGCCGCCGGAGGGAATGCGGCCTCGCGGGTGCCGCCGGAGGCAATGCGACCCCGCAGACGCCACCGGAGGCAATGCGA
Organism: Streptomyces lomondensis; assembly: GCF_014651035.1. Taxonomy (GTDB): domain Bacteria; phylum Actinomycetota; class Actinomycetes; order Streptomycetales; family Streptomycetaceae; genus Streptomyces; species Streptomyces lomondensis. The sequence continues at coordinate 1,095,556 of NZ_BMWC01000001.1, read as the reverse complement.
CCCCGCGCCTTCTCGCCCGGGTCCTCGCGGGCCTCCTCAGCGCTCGGCCACCCCGTAGAACAGCTCCTCCACCACACCCCGCGCCCTGCGGGCCGTGCGCCGGTATCCGTCGAGCATGTCGCCGACGTGGCCCGGGCCGTAGCCCAGGTACCGCCCCACGGCGGCCAGTTCCCGGGGGTCCGAGGGGAACGTGTCGGCGGCCCGGCCGCGGACCAGCATCACCGCGTTGCGGACGCGCGTCGCGAGGACCCAGGCCTCGTCCAGGATCGCCGCGTCCTCGTCCGTGACGAGCCCGGCCGCGCGGGCGGCGGCCAGGGCCTCGCGGGTGCGGGTGGTGCGCAGGCCCGGCTCCGCCGCGCCGTGCCGCAGCTGGAGCAGCTGCACGGTCCACTCCACGTCGGACAGGCCGCCCGGACCGAGCTTGGCGTGCAGTTTCGGATCGGCGCCGCGCGGCAGCCGCTCGGACTCCATCCGGGCCTTCAGCCGCCGGATCTCGCGCACGGCCTCGTCGGCGAGTCCGTCGGCCGGATAGCGCAGCGGGTCGACCAGCTCGATGAAGCGGCGGCCCAGGTCCTCGTCCCCGGCGACGGGTTCCGCCCGCAGCAGGGCGTGCGACTCCCAGGTCAGGGACCACCGGCGGTAGTACGCCTCGTACGACTTGAGGGTGCGGACGAGCGGTCCGGACTTGCCCTCCGGGCGCAGGTCGGCGTCGATCAGCAGGGGCGGGTCGGCGCTGGGGATCTGGAGCAGGCGGCGCATCTCGGAGACGACCTTGTTGGCCGCCTCGGAGGCCTCCCGCTCGTCGACGCCGTCGCGCGGCTCGTGCACGAACAGCACGTCCGCGTCGGAGCCGTAGCCCAGCTCGTGGCCTCCGAAGCGGCCCATCCCGATGATCGCGAACCGGGTGGGCAGGCTGTCGCCCCAGCCGTCCCTGACGACCGCGCGGAGCGTGCCGGCGAGGGTCGCCGCCGTCAGGTCCGAGACCGCTCCCCCGACCAGGTCCACCAGGGCGCCCTGGTCGGCCTCGGCGGGCTGCTCCTCGGTGCCGTAGGAGCCGACGATGTCGGCGGCTGCCGTGCGGAACAGCTCGCGGCGGCGCACGCCACGGGCGGCCGTGACCGCCTGGGCGGCTCCGTCGGCCCGGTTCACCGCGGCGAGTATCTCCTGCTCCAGGTGGGCGCGCGGGCGCGGTTCCAGCCCGCCGCCGTCCCCGTCGCCGAGCAGCGCCACCGCCTCCGGCGCCCGCATCAGCAGGTCGGGCGCGAGCCGGCCGGCGGACAGCACCCGGGCAACGTTCTGCGCGGCGGCGCCCTCGTCCCGCAGCAGCCGCAGGTACCAGGGCGTCTTGCCGAGCGCGTCCGACACCTTGCGGAAGTTGAGCAGGCCCGCGTCCGGGTCGGCCGAGTCGGCGAACCAGCCGAGCATGACGGGCAGCAGGGTGCGCTGGATGGCGGCCTTGCGGGTGACGCCGGAGGCCAGCGCCTCCAGGTGGCGCAGGGCGGAGGCCGGGTCGTCGTAGCCGAGGGCGACCAGACGCTCCCGGGCCGCCTCGGGGCTCAGCCGGGCCTCGCCGGTGGCGAGCTGGGCGACCGCGTCGAGCAGCGGCCGGTAGAACAGCTTCTCGTGCAGGCGGCGTACGACGGTGGCGTGCCGCCGCCACTCGCGGTGCAGGTCGGCGACCGGGTCGGTGCGCAGGCCGAGGGAGCGGCCGATGCGGCGCAGCTCAGCCTCGTCCTCCGGGACGAGGTGGGTGCGGCGCAGCCGGAACAGCTGGATGCGGTGCTCCATGGAGCGCAGGAAGCGGTAGGCCTCGTCGAGCTGGGCGGCGTCGGCCCGGCCGACGTAGCCGCCGGCGGCGAGGGCCTTGAGCGCGTCGAGGGTCGTACCGCTGCGCAGGGAGGTGTCGGCGCGGCCGTGCACCAGCTGGAGCAGCTGCACGGCGAACTCGACGTCCCTGAGGCCGCCCGGGCCCAGCTTCAGCTGGCGGTCGACCTCGGCGGCGGGGATGTTCTCCACGACCCGGCGGCGCATCTTCTGCACGTCGGGGACGAAGTTCTCGCGCTCGGCGGCCTTCCACACCAGCGGCTGGACGGCGGCGACGTACTCCTCGCCGAGGTCGAGGTCGCCGGCCACCGGCCGGGCCTTGAGCAGCGCCTGGAACTCCCAGGTCTTGGCCCAGCGCTGGTAGTAGGCGAGGTGGCTGGAGAGGGTGCGCACTAGCGGGCCGTTGCGGCCCTCGGGGCGGAGGTTGGCGTCGACGGGCCAGATGGAGCCCTCGACCGTGGTCTCCGAGCAGATCCGCATCATGTGCGAGGCGAGCCGGGTCGCGGCCCGGACGGCCTTGGTCTCGTCGGCCCCCTCGGCGGCCTCCCCCACGAAGATGACGTCCACGTCGGAGACGTAGTTCAGCTCGTGGCCCCCGCACTTGCCCATCGCGATGACGGCGAGCCGGCACAGGGCGTCGTCCTCGGGCGCGGCCGCCCGGGCGAGGCCGAGGGCGGCGCGCAGGGTGGCGGTGGCGAGGTCGGCCAGCTCGGCGGCGGACTCGGCGACCCCCGTCGTACCGCACACGTCCCGGGCGGCGATGGACAGCAGGCAGCGCCGGTAGGCGACGCGCAGGGAGACCGGGTCGGTGGCCTCCGCGAGGCCGGCCTCGAACTCCTCCACCCCGGGGTGCAGGTCCCGCGACTCGTACGTGACGAGCGCCTGCCAGTCGTCCGGGTGCCGGGTGAGGTGGTCGGCGAGGGCGGTGGAGGCGCCGAGCACGCCGAGCAGCCGGTCGCGCAGCGGCTTGGCCGCGATCAGGGTGTCGAGCAGTTCCCGGCGGGCGCCGGCGTTCGGCTGGGCCTCCAGCAGCCGGACCAGCCCGAGCAGCGCGAGATCGGGGTCGGCGGTCGCGCCGAGCGCCTCCAGCAGCACCGGGTCGTCGCGCAGGGGTGCCAGCTCGGCGCTGTCCAGGAGCCGCTCGGCGGCGGAGGCGTCGGTGAAGCCGTGCCGCAGCAGCCGTGTGAAGGTACTGCTCCTGCGCCCCGGCACCGCCGACATCCGGGCCTCCCTCGCACTGTTCCTCGGACTTCCGTCGGATCAAGGTCGTACGGCTCGAGCCTAACCGCACAGACCTGGGCGAGCGCCGATGAGTTCGGCAGGCGGACGGGGTCTGCATCTGTGAGCACACAGGTCGGGAGGACGCTCATGACCACCATGCACCCGGAAACCCGCCTGGACAGGCGCTACAGCGACGAGACGGCCGAAGCCACCGACTGGCGGGAGGCGGAGGCGCGGCTCGCGGCGGCGGAGCTGTTCTGGATCTCGACGGTACGACCGGACGGCCGCCCGCACGTCACTCCGCTGCCCGCGGTCTGGTCGGACGGCGCCCTGCACTTCTGCACGGGCCCGGAGGAACGCAAGGCGAGGAACCTCGCGGAGAACCCCCATGTCGTGCTCACCACCGGCACGAACACCTGGAACCAGGGCTACGACCTGGTGGTGGAGGGCGAGGCGAGGCGCGTGACCGACGACGCCCGGCTACGCGAACTGGCCGCGGCGTGGGAGGCGAAGTACGGCAGTGTCTGGCACTTCGAGGTACGGGAGGGCTATTTCCGCCACGGCTCGGGTCGAGCGGCCGTCTACTCGGTGGCGCCCCGGACCGTTTTCGGATTCGGTAAGGGGGAGCCGTTCAGCCAGACGCGGTGGCGGTTCGCCGATGCCTGACAAAGGAGTCACGCCGTGGACATCACCCTCGAAGTCATCCCGCTGCCCGTGACCGACATCGACCGGGCCCGGGACTTCTACCGGGACAAGGTCGGCTTCCACGTGGACATCGACCAGGAGGTCATGCCCGGGATGCGGATCGTCCAGCTGACCCCTCCGGGTTCCGGCTGCTCGATCGCCCTCGGCGACTCGATCTGGCAGATGACCCCGGGCCCCACCCCCGCCCCCGGCTCCTACCAGGGCCTGCAACTGTGCGTCGCCGACATCAAGGCGGCCCACGCGGAGCTGGTCGCCCGCGGCCTCGACGTCTCGGAGCCGGTCCAGTACGCGCCGGACGACGGCGCCACGTTCATGCACTTCCAGGACCCGGACGGCAACGGGTGGGCGGTCCAGGAGTACCGGCGGCGGGCGACGGAGCCGCTGCACGAGCTGCTGGCGAAGCTGAGGCGGCAGCAGGAGAGCTGATCGCCAGGAGGGGTCCCGGCCGGTCCACGCGTCGGCTGCGCGGGGGCCGGAGGTCAGTGACCTCCGGCCCCCGCGACGGGGCTGCACGCTCCTTACAGCGCCGGAAGGTTCTTCCGCAGCTCGAACGCCGTGACCTCGCTCCGGTACTCCTCCCACTCCTGCCGCTTGTTGCGCAGGAAGAAGTCGAAGACGTGCTCGCCGAGTGTCTCGGCGACCAGGTCGCTGCGCTCCATCAGGGTCAGGGCCTCGCCCAGGTTCTGCGGGAGCGGCTCGATGCCCATCGCGCGGCGCTCGGCGTCGGAGAGGGCCCAGACGTCGTCCTCGGCGCCCGGCGGGAGCTCGTAGCCCTCCTCGATGCCCTTCAGGCCGGCGGCCAGGAGGACGGCGTAGGCCAGGTACGGGTTCGCGCCCGAGTCCAGGGAGCGGACCTCGACCCGCGCCGAGCCCGTCTTGCCGGGCTTGTACATCGGGACGCGGACCAGGGCCGAGCGGTTGTTGTGGCCCCAGCAGATGTACGACGGGGCCTCGCCGCCCGCGCCCGCCGTGCGCTCCGCGCCGCCCCAGATGCGCTTGTAGGAGTTGACCCACTGGTTGGTGACCGCGGAGACCTCCGCCGCGTGCCGCAGCAGGCCCGCGATGAAGGAGCGGCCCACCTTCGAGAGCTGGTACTCCGAGCCCGACTCGTAGAAGGCGTTGCGGTCGCCCTCGAAGAGGGAGAGGTGGGTGTGCATGCCGCTGCCGGGGTGCTCGGAGAACGGCTTCGGCATGAACGTCGCCTGGACGCCCTGCTCCAGCGCCACCTGCTTCATGACCAGGCGGAACGTCATGACGTTGTCCGCCGTGGAGAGCGCGTCGGCGTAGCGCAGGTCGATCTCCTGCTGGCCCGGGGCGCCCTCGTGGTGGGAGAACTCGACCGAGATGCCCATCGACTCCAGCATGGTGATCGCCTGGCGGCGGAAGTCCATGCCGACGTTGGTGGGGGTGTGGTCGAAGTAGCCGGAGTTGTCGGCCGGAGTCGGGCGGGAGCCGTCCAGCGGCCGGTCCTTCAGCAGGAAGAACTCGATCTCCGGGTGCGTGTAGAACGTGAAGCCGAGATCGCTCGCGCGGGCAAGGGCGCGCTTGAGCACGTAGCGCGGGTCGGCGAAGGACGGGGAGCCGTCCGGCATGAGGATGTCGCAGAACATGCGGGCCGTGCCCGGGGCCTCCGCGCGCCAGGGCAGGATCTGGAAGGTCGACGGGTCCGGCTTGGCGATCATGTCGGACTCGTAGACCCGGGCGAAGCCCTCGATCGCGGAGCCGTCGAAGCCGATGCCCTCGTCGAAGGCCTGTTCCAGTTCGGCCGGGGCCACGGCGACGGACTTGAGGAAGCCCAGCACGTCCGTGAACCACAGGCGTACGAACCGGATGTCGCGCTCCTCCAACGTCCGGAGCACGAACTCCTGCTGCTTGTCCATCTTCCGCTTCCCCATCCTTGCTGGTCAGGCCGCCTGTCTTCCGTACCACGGGAGGCGGTCGGGCACCTGAGCATCCCACCACACCACCATTTCGTACGCGTTGCGCACCATGATCGCCCGGCCGACCCGGGCTCGAACGCCTCACGTACAGCGGGTGAACTGCTCTTCCGCCCATAGTGCCTGCTCGCACCGACATCTGTAATGGCCGGTCCGCGTCGGCACCCCCCGCACTTAATTTGCGTGTCGGATGCAACTTTAAACGGGGACGGTCCGGCCCCGATTCCCGAAGCTGTCGGGCAGCTGTCGGTGCCGTATCGATTCGGCCCATTCCGGTAGCCGCCCTACGAGGCGCCCCGCCTCCCCCATTACGATCAGCGCACCCGACCGTCACTTTTTCCCCCGAAGGACATCTCATGGGCTCGGCCAAGAAGAGCAGCACGGCACGCAAGGCGCGAATAGAGGAGATGCGGCGCGCCGAGCAGGCCCGTGAGCGCCGCAACCGGATCCTCACCATCGCGGCCAGCCTCGTGATCGTCGGCGGCCTGGTCGTCGGCGGCGTCGTGCTCGTGCGGTCCCAGGACGACAAGGGCAGTGACACCGCGGCGAGCGACTCCTCGGGCAAGGGCAAGTTCGTCACCGGCAAGGACGGCGTGAAGACCTGGGAGGGGACGCTGTCCCGCAACCACGTCGCCAAGGCCGTGAAGTACGCCTCCGAGCCGCCGGTCGGCGGCGACCACAACCAGGTCTGGATGAACTGCAACGGCGACGTCTACACCAAGGAGATCAACAACACCAACGCCGTGCACTCGCTGGAGCACGGCGCGGTGTGGGTGACGTACAACGCCGACGCGAAGAAGGCCGACATCGACGCGCTCGCGGCGAAGGTGAAGAAGACGCCGTACACGCTGATGAGCCCGCTGGACGACCAGAAGGACCCGATCATGCTCTCGGCGTGGGGCCACCAGCGCACGGTGACGGGCGCGGACGACCCGAACGTCGACAAGTTCTTCGAGAAGTTCGTCCAGGGCGAGCAGACGCCCGAGCCGGGTGCCGCCTGCACGAACGGTCTCTCGCAGTGAGGCAGGCCGCTCTGATCGCCGGGGCCGCGGCGACGGCGCTCGTCGCGGCCGGCGCGATCACCTACGCCGTCGCCGGGGACGACGGCAACGGAACGACCCCCTCCGCCGAGTCCGCGGACGCCGGGTTCGCGCGGGACATGGCGGTGCACCACCAGCAGGCCGTGGAGATGTCGTACATCGTGCGCGACCGCACGAAGGACGAGGAGGTGCGCCGCCTCGCCTACGACATCGCGCAGACGCAGGCCAACCAGCGCGGCATGATGCTCGGCTGGCTCGATCTGTGGGGGTTGCCCAAGGTGTCCTCCGAGCCGCCGATGACCTGGATGGGCATGGGCGACATGGCCTCCGGCAAGGACGGCGCGCTGATGCCGGGCATGGCGACCAACACCGAGATGAAGAAGCTCGGCGAGCTCAGCGGCAAGCAGGCGGAGATCTTCTACCTCCAGCTGATGACGGACCATCACAAGGGCGGCGTTCACATGGCCGAGGGCTGTGTGGAGAAGTGCGCGGTCGGGGTGGAGAAGCGGCTCGCGCAGGGCATGGTGGACGCGCAGCAGTCGGAGATCGGCCTGATGGCGGACCTGCTCAAGGCACGGGGTGCCGCGCCGCGTTCGTAGGGCGTAAGCCTCAAATCGCCCTGCCCGGCGGCTCCTTGGGCTCTTCTTGGCCTCGGTAGAACGCTTCTTGGGCTTCGCATTCCCCTTGCGTGAACGGTTCATCGAAAGAGTGGCGAGCGTCGAGTGATCCACTCGCGACGAACCGCACAGGGGGTTCCATGAGATCCAACCGCGCCAAGGCGCGCGCCGGGCTGAGTGTGGCGGCGACGCTGCCGATGCTCGCCGGTGCGCTGGCGCTCGGCATACCCGCGGCGCACGCCGCCGACCACCCGCTCCGTGACCTGCTGGCCGGGACCAGGCCCGCGTGGGCCACGGCCAGGGCGGACCAGGGCGCCGCCTCCGACGGCGCCCAGGTCTCGGCCCGGGTCTACCTCGCCGGCAGGGACGCCGCCGGCCTCGCCGCGTACGCGAAGGCCGTCTCCGACCCGAAGTCGGCCTCCTATGGCAAGTACCTGACCGCCCGGCAGGCCCAGGCCCGCTTCGGCGCGACCGAGGCCCAGGTGGCGGCCGTGAAGGCCTGGCTGACGTCCGCCGGTCTGAAGGTCACGGGTGTCACGCGGCACTACGTCTCCGTCACCGGTGACGTGGCCGCCGCCGAGAAGGCGTTCGGCACCCAGCTGCACAACTTCACCAAGGGCTCGAAGACCTACCGCGCCCCGGCGAGCACCGCCTCCGTGCCGGCGAGCCTGGCCGACGCCGTACTCACCGTGACCGGCCTGGACAACGCGCCCCACATGGCCACGCACGACGACCAACTGCCCCCGCCTGACACCGTGTTCCGCAACGCCGGGCCGTTCTCCTCGTACTACGGCTCGAAGACCGCGACCACGCTGCCCGACGCGTACGGCACGAAGATCCCGTACGCGGTCAAGGGCTACACGGGCAGGCAACTGCGGGCCGCCTACGGCGCGGGCACCCGCACCGGCAAGGGCGTCCGGGTCGCCATCACGGACGCCTACGCCTCGCCGACGATCGCCTACGACGCCGCCACCTACGCCAAGCGGAACGGCGACGCGGCGTGGAAGTCCGGCCAACTGCACCAGGTGCTGCCCGAGAAGTACACGAACACCAAGGACTGCTCGGCGGCCGGCTGGTACGGCGAGGAGACCCTCGACGTCGAGGCCGTGCACGCGGTCGCGCCCGCCGCGGGCGTCACCTACGTGGGCGCCGCCTCCTGCATGGACAACGATCTGCTCGACGCGCTCGGCAAGGTCGTCGACAGCCACCTGGCGGACATCGTCTCCAACTCCTGGGGCGAGGTGGAGGCCGCCGAGACCCCCGACATCGCGGCCGCCTACGACCAGGTCTTCCAGCTGGGCGCGGTCGAGGGCATCGGCTTCTACTTCTCCTCCGGCGACGACGGCGACGAGGTCGCCAGCTCCGGGACGAAGCAGGTCGACTCCCCGGCCAACTCGGCGTGGGTCACCGCGGTCGGCGGCACCTCGCTGGCCGTCGGCAAGGACGACACGTACCTGTGGGAGACCGGCTGGGGCACCGAGAAGGCGAACCTGTCGGCCGACGGCAGGAGCTGGACGGACTTCCCCGGTGCCTTCACCTCGGGCGCGGGCGGCGGCACCAGCAAGATCGTCGCCGAGCCCTCCTACCAGGAGGGTGTCGTGCCGGAGTCCCTGGCGAAGGCCAACAGCGCGGACGGCAACCGGGTCGTCCCGGACATCGCGGCGATCGCCGACCCGAACACCGGCTTCCTGGTCGGCCAGACCCAGACCCTGCCCGACGGCAAGTCGCAGGCGTACAGCGAGTACCGCATCGGCGGCACCTCGCTCGCCGCGCCGACCATCGCGGCCATCCAGGCGCTGGCCCAGGAGGCCCGCGGCGGCACGCCGATCGGCTTCGCCAACCCGGCGATCTACGCGAAGTCCGGCTCGAAGGTCTACCACGACGTCACCGACAACCCGACGGGCTCCGGCCTCGCCGTGGCCCGCGTCGACTTCGTGAACGGCTACGACGCCACGGGCGGTCTCGCCACGTCCGTGCGCAGCCTCGGCAAGGACAGCTCGCTGAAGGCCGTCAAGGGCTACGACGACGTCACCGGCGTGGGCACGCCCGCGAACGGCTACGTCGAGTCGTACCGGCGCCGCTGACGTCCGTCGGCTGACCACCGCAAGGGGAGCGGGGTGGTGTGGGGTGACCCACACCACCCCATTGCGTCGCTCTGACGATTACACTGGGCCCGTGCCTCAACTACGTCTCGCCCTGAACCAGATCGACTCGAGCGTCGGCGACCTCGCCGGGAACGCCGAGTCGATCGTCCGCTGGACCCGGCACTCCGCCGAGCAGGGAGCGCATCTCGTGGCGTTCCCGGAGATGGTGCTGACCGGGTATCCCGTCGAGGACCTGGCCCTCAGGTCGTCCTTCGTGGAGGCCTCCCGGGCGGCGCTCAGGAGTCTCGCCGCCCGCCTGGCCGACGAGGGCTTCGGTGAGCTGCCGGTGATCGTCGGCTATCTCGACCGCTGCGAGACCGCCCAGCCGAAGTACGGCCAGCCGGCCGGCGCGCCGCAGAACGCGGGGGCGGTGCTGTACGGCGGCGAGGTGGTCCTGAACTTCGCCAAGCACCACCTGCCGAACTACGGCGTCTTCGACGAGTTCCGCTACTTCGTACCCGGCGACAGCATGCCGGTCCTGCGCGTCCACGGCGTGGACGTCGCCCTCGCCATCTGCGAGGACCTCTGGCAGGACGGCGGCCGCGTCCCCGCCGCCCGTTCGGCGCAGGCGGGCCTGCTGGTCTCGATCAACGCCTCCCCCTACGAGCGCAACAAGGACGACACGCGCCTGGAGCTGGTCCGCAAGCGGGCCCAGGAGGCCGGCTGCACCACGGCGTACCTCGCGATGATCGGCGGCCAGGACGAGCTGGTCTTCGACGGCGACTCGATCGTGGTCGACAGGGACGGCGAGGTCGTGGCGCGGGCGCCGCAGTTCGCCGAGGGCTGCGTGGTCCTGGACCTGGACCTGCCGGCGGCGTCGGCGGACGCGCCGACGGGCCTGGTGGACGACGGCCTGCGCATCGACCGCGTGGTGTTGTCGGAGGAGCCGGTCGCTCCTTACGAGCCCGAGCTCGCGGGCGGCTACGCGGACCGCCTGGACGACGACGAGGAGGTCTACTCGGCGCTGGTCGTGGGCCTGCGGGCGTACGTCGCGAAGAACGGCTTCAAGTCCGTCCTGATCGGCCTGTCGGGCGGTATCGACTCCTCGCTGGTCGCGGCGATCGCGTGCGACGCGGTGGGCGCGCAGAACGTGTACGGCGTGTCGATGCCGTCGAAGTACTCCTCGGACCACTCCAAGGACGACGCGGCGGAACTGGCCCGGCGCACGGGCCTGAACTACCGCACGGTCGCGATCGAGCCGATGTTCGACGCGTACATGGGCTCGCTCGGCCTGACGGGCCTGGCGGAGGAGAACCTCCAGTCGCGGCTCAGGGGGACGCTGCTGATGGCGATCTCCAACCAGGAGGGCCACATCGTCCTGGCGCCCGGCAACAAGTCGGAGCTGGCGGTCGGCTACTCGACGCTCTACGGCGACTCGGTGGGCGCGTACGGCCCCATCAAGGACGTGTACAAGACGTCGATCTTCCGCCTGGCCGAGTGGCGCAACCGGGCCGCCCGGGAGCGCGGCCAGACCCCGCCGATCCCCGAGAACTCCATCACCAAGCCCCCGAGCGCGGAGCTCCGCCCGGGCCAGGTCGACACGGACTCGCTGCCCGACTACCCGGTGCTGGACGCGATCCTGGACCTCTACGTCGACCGCGACCGGGGCGCGGACGAGATCGTGGCGGCCGGCTACGACCGCGACCTGGTCATGAAGACCCTGCGCATGGTCGACACGGCCGAGTACAAGCGGCGGCAGTACCCGCCGGGCACGAAGATCTCGGTGAAGGGGTTCGGCAAGGACCGGCGGCTGCCCATCACGAACGCGTGGCGGGAGTCGCTCTGACGGCTCCCGCGGGCGCCCCCGGCGGCGGTCACGGCGACGCCGTCTCCGACGCGGCCGTCCAGGTGAACCCGTCCGGGTCGGTGAACGGCCCGGCGTCGCCGTCGATCGTGAGCCGGTGCGAGCCGGTGCCGTCGGGGGAGACGCCGACGAGCTTGGCCAGGCCGCGGCGCTTGTAGAGCGCCAGCTTGACGGCGCCCGAGGTGGTGAACTCGACGTACTTGCCGCCGAAGCTCTTCGCCACGGCCAGGCCGTGCTCGACGTAGAACTGCTTGCTGGCCTTCACGTCCTCGACGCCGAGCAGGAGCACGATCTCGTCGAACTCCCGGACGGCCGGGCCGGTGTTCTTCTTCGACGACGACACGAGCTGCCAGATCGTCCCGTCCGGGGCCTGGACGACGCCGCCGTAGCCCCAGAGCGACTTGCTGGGAGGCTTCAGCGTCACGGCGCCGGCGGCCACGGCAGCCTCGGCGAAGGCGTCGGCATCGGCCGGCTGGGACACCACGAGCGACAGGGTGAACCCGCGGAAGCCGGTCGTCGGCGCCTGAGAGGCCCGCAGGCGCACCTGTCTGCCCAGGCCGAAGGCGGTGGTGTAGAAGCGTTCGGCGGCGGTGGGGTCGGCCACCTCGAGGGTGACGGATGCGATGGAGGTCATGACTGCGACGCTAGCCGCGGTCCCGGGATCCGGCTTCTCGATTCCTTACCTCCACGGTGTGCGGCGGAGGGGCGTGCGGGAGAAGCCGGGGAACCGGTCGGTGCGGCGGCAGCGGGTCAGGTAGCGTCGGGCTCACCGTGAAGGGGGTCCTGATCATGGCAGAGCGTGCCGTCCCGTCCCGCGTCGAGGCCGCGGAGCGGCTCGCCGCCGAGGCGGGGTTCGCAAAGAGCTGCATCCGCGCGGTGGGCAGGCTGCTCGCGACGGCCGCCGCCTCGAAGCCCGGCGGGGTCGTCGCCGAGAGCGGCACCGGGGCGGGGGTCGGAACCGCCTGGCTGCACAGCGGTCTGGGGGCCGGTGCGCGTCTGGTCACCGTGGAGCGTGACGAGGGGCTGGCCCGGCGGGCGGCCGGTGTTTTCGCCGACGACAGCCGGGTCGGCGTGCTCACCGGGGACTGGCGGCTGCTGGAGCGGCACGCCCCGTTCGACGTCTTCTTCTGCGACGGCGGAGGCAAGCGGGACGACCCCGAGCGGGTCGTCGACCTGCTCACTCCCGGTGGGATCCTGCTCCTGGACGACTTCACCCCGTCGCCCGAGTGGCCGCCCCGGTTCGAGGGCGAGGTGGACGAGCTGCGCCTGTTCTACCTGACGCACCCGGACCTCGACGCCACCGAAGTCCTCACCACGCCCACCAGTTCGGCGGTGGTGGCGGCGCGGCGCCCGAGCCCCCGCTAGGGCCTGTCGTTTGGATCAGGCCGCAGACGCAGGGTCTGGCACGCGCATCTGCCGCGTTGTCGTCGGTCCCCGACGCTCCGCGTCGACTCCCTCCTCCGCCTTGCAGCTGCACGCTCCCCCAAGCTCTCGGCTGCGCTCGAGCAGGGAGGTACCCCCATGACCCCGCTCACCGGCGCCGAACAGCACCGTCGCTTCCCTGCGACCTGATCCAAACGACAGACCCTAGACCTCCCCGACAGACGAAGCGGCAGCCCGCAGGAGCATCCCCGCGGACTGCCGCCAGTCACGGCGCCGTTGGTCAGCGGTGCACCGCTTCCGCCTCCTGCGGGACATGGCTCGCCACGACCCGCTCGCGCCCGGCGACCGGGGCCCGGCGCCGGTCCACCACGGCGGCCAGCGACGCCACGCCCAGGCCGAGGACGGCCAGGGCCGCGCCGGCCAGGGCCGGGGAGGTGACGCCGAAGCCCGCGGCCAGGGCGAGGCCGCCGATCCAGGCGCCGCCGGCGTTGGCCAGGTTGAACGCGGCCTGGTTGGCCGAGGAGGCCAGGGACGGGGCCGAGGAGGCCTTCTCCATGACCATCAGCTGGAGCGGGGAACCGGTGGCGAAGGCCGCCATGCCGAGCAGGACCACGGCCACGGCGGCGGTGATCTCCGAGCGCATCAGCAGCGGGAAGAGCGCCAGGACCGCCACGAGGGAGGTCAGGCCGCCGAACAGCGTGCCGCGCAGGGAGTGGTCGGCCAGGCGGCCGCCCAGCAGGTTGCCGGCGGTGGCGCCGACGCCGAACAGGGCCAGCAGCAGGGTGACGCTGGCACCGGCATAGCCGGCGGCGTCCGTGAGCATCGGCGTGATGTAGCTGTAGGCCGCGAAGAGGGCGCCGAAGCCCGCGACCGTCGTGCCGAGCGAGAGCCAGACCGGGACGGAGCGCAGGGCGGCGAGTTCGCCGCGCAGGCCCTTGGCGGTGGCGTGCTCGTGGTCGTGCGGGATCAGGAACGCGAGCGCGGCGATCGCCACCAGGCCGATGGCGCTGACGCCGAGGAAGGTCGCCCGCCAGCCGAGGTGCTGGCCCATGAGGGTCGCGACCGGCACGCCCGCGACGTTCGCGACCGTCAGGCCGAGGAACATCAGGGAGACCGAGCGCGCCTTGCGTTCGGGGGCGACCATGTTCGTCGCGACGACGGCGCCCACGCCGAAGAAGGCGCCGTGCGGCAGACCGCTCAGGAAGCGGGCGGCCAGCAGCCAGCCGTTGTCGGGCGCGAGGGCCGACAGGGCGTTGCCCACGACGAACAGTCCCATCAGGCTGATCAGGACCGTGCGCCGGGACATCTTGGCCGTGACCGCGGCCAGCAGCGGGGCGCCGATGACGACGCCCAGCGCGTACGCCGACACCAGATGGCCGGCGGCGGGTATCGAGATGTGCAGGTCGTCCGCGACGTCGGGCAGCAGGCCCATCATCACGAACTCGGTGGTACCGATGCCGAAGGCGCCCACGGCGAGGGCGAGCAGAGCCAGGGGCATGAGGGAGCCTTTCGAGACTTGCGTGTGGTCCCGCCGGCCGCGGCCGGCGAGGGAAGATCCGTACGTCGTATGTTCAAGTACGGAACAAAGTCTCGCAGGCGCACTATTCCGCGAGGTGAACCCGCAGTGGCCGGATCCTGGCCGAACTGCCCTGACCTGCGGCTTTCAGAATCCGCTTGTGGCGACCTTCACACGGGCCGCGACGGGCAGATGGTCGCTGCCGGTCTGCGGGAGGGTCCAGGAGCTCTCCGGCTCCAGGCCCCTGACCATGATCTGGTCGATGCGCGCCATCGGGAACGACGCCGGCCAGCTGAACCCGAAGCCGTTGCCGACCGCGCCCTGCGTGGAGCGCATCTGGGAGGTGACGGCGTTGAGCGCGCGGTCGTTCATGGTGCCGTTCAGGTCGCCGAGCAGCACGACGTTCCTGAGCGGCTCGTGGGCGATGGCCTCGCCCAGGTAGTCGGCGCTCCGGTCGCGCTGCCGGGCCGTGAACCCGGCCTCCATCTTCACGCGCACCGACGGCAGATGGGCGACGTAGACCGCGACCTGGCCGGCCGGGGCGGTCACGGTGGCGCGCATCGCGCGGGTCCAGCCCAGGTCGATGTCGACGGCCCGCACGTCGGTCAGCGGGTACTTGCTCCACACCCCGACCGTGCCCTGCACCGAGTGGTAGCGGTACGTCGACGCCAGCGCCTTCTCGTACGTCGGCACGGCGCTCTCCGTCAGCTCCTCCAGAGCGAGCACGTCCGCGCCGGAGGCGGCCACGTCACGGGCGGTGCCGGCCGGGTCGGGGTTGTCGGCGTTGACGTTGTGCGTGGCCACGGTGAGGTCGCCGCCGGCGGCGGTCTTGTCGGTGAGCTGGCCGCCGAAGAGGTTCAGCCAGACCAGCGCCGGCAGCACCACCGCGATCAGCGCGGTCGCCGACTTGCGGACCACGGCGAGCAGGAGCAGCACCGGGACGAGGAGCCCCAGCCAGGGCAGGAACGTCTCGATGAGACTGCCCAGGTTGCCGACCGTGTTCGGGATGCGCGAGTGCAGCAGCATGATGACGGCCAGCAGCACCGCGCACGCGGCCACGAACAGCCCTCGCCGCCAGATCCGCGGGTCGCCCCGCCAGGGGCCCACCAGCCGGTCGAACAGGCGCCGAAGCCGGGTTCCCCGGTGCTCGGGCCCCGAGCCGCCGTTGTCCGTCTCCGTCATGTACGCCTGCTGCGCCATACCGTCGCCTCACTGCCTGCCGTGCACACCATCGCCCCCGTGTCTACGACCCTAGGGGATGATCCGTTCCGTTCCCGCCGTCCCTCGACGGCCGTACGGGGGCGATGACGTTCGAGTCCCCGCGATGAGTTCCGATCACGGCCGGGGAAAGCGCGCTCTGTGACGAAACGCGCACACTAGGGCCGGTGAGATACCGAACTGAAGGGCGATCAGCCGCCGGGGCGCAGTCCTTCCAGCAGCGTGTCGACGACCTGCTCGGCGAGGTCGTCGGGCAGGTCGGCGTCGGGGTGCAGCACCGCCCGGACGAGCAGCGGGCCGACGAACATGTCGTTCAGGAGTTCGATGTCGACG
Source organism: Streptomyces lomondensis (assembly GCF_014651035.1). GTDB lineage: Bacteria > Actinomycetota > Actinomycetes > Streptomycetales > Streptomycetaceae > Streptomyces > Streptomyces lomondensis. Next base: position 1,079,814 of record NZ_BMWC01000001.1, on the reverse strand, counting down.
TCCGTGCGCAGTTCGCCGTTCTCCTGGCCGCGGCGCAGGACCTCCAGACCGCGCCGGCGGCGCGGGGCGATGACGGTGTTGTGGTAGGCCGCCCAGATCTTCGGGCTGCTCTTCATCTGGGCGTGCACGTTGTGCAGGATCGCCGACGAGCGGCTGGCCAGGCCGCGCCGGCGCACCTGTTCCAGCAGGACCACGAGGTCGTCGCGCAGGGAGGTGCCGGGGAGCGGGGGGTCGGGGGGTTCGGCGGCGCGCAGGACGTCGATGAAGAGCTCCTCCTTGCCGCTCCAGCGGCGGTAGATGGTGGCCTTGCCGACGCCGGCGGTGCGGGCGACGCGCTCGATGGACAGCTCCGCGAGCGGCACGCCCTCCTCCAGGAGCTTCATCACGCCCTCGATGATGGCGTGCTCGGCGGCCTCGCTTCTGGGGCGGCCCCTCGGGGGGCCGTCGGGCCGGGGGTGCCGTTCGGCGAGGCTCACGGGTTTGCGTCCCTTCGTGACCGGGTGAGACTGCTTCTCGCGCAGGGTTCACGACCGCGCGTCCGACAGCTCCTTCTCCTCCTCCCCGTGCCGGGGCGCCGGCTGCTTCCCGGGCAGGAACAGCGCCACGACGACGGTGCCGACCAGGGCGACGCCCGCGCCCCACAGGGCGGTGACGTGCATCGCGTGCAGGAACGCGTCGTAGGCCGGGGTGACCAGGGCCCTGCCCTGCGGGCCCAGCTGCGCCGCGACACCGAGGGTGGCCTCGATGGACTCCCCCGCGGTGTGCCGGACGGCCGGCGGCAGCGCGCCGAGCTTGTCCTCGATGCCCGTGCGGTACGCGGTGGACAGCACCGAGCCGAGGACGGCGATGCCGAGGGCGCCGCCGACCTGCCGGAAGGTGTTGCTGAGCGCGGAGGCCGAGCCGGCCTTCTCGCGGGGCAGGGCCTGCATGATGACGACGCTGACCGGGGTCATGATGTGCGCCATGCCGGCGCCCATGAGGAAGAAGATCACTTCCAGGATCCAGATGGGCGTGTCGGCGTCCAGCGTGGCGAAGGCGGCCAGCATCGCGGCGATGACCAGCATTCCGGCGGTCGTGGTCGCCTTGTTGCCGAAGCGGTCGACCAGCAGCCGGGCGCGCGGCGCGAAGATCATCTGGGCGGCGGCCAGCGGCAGCATCAGCAGTCCGGTCTGGAGCGGCGAGTAGCCGCGCACGCTCTGCGTGTAGAAGACGGAGAAGAAGGTCACGCCCATCAGCGCGAAGAAGACCAGCGCGATGGCGGCGACGGCGGCCGAGAAGACCTTGTTCCTGAAGTACGTGACGTCGATGGAGGGGTGGTCGCTGCGCTTCTCGAACACGGCGAAGGCGACGAGGACGGCGAGTCCGGCGCCGATCGTCGACAGCACGGTGGCGTCGGTGAAGTCGGCGAGCTGGCCGCCCTTGATGATGCCGTAGACGAGCAGCACCAGGCCGACGACCGACAGCAGGACGCCGACGGGGTCGATGCGCCCGGGGGCCGGGTCGCGGGAGTCGGGCACCAGCCAGAGCATCAGCGCGAGGGCGAGCAGCACGATCGGCACGTTGATGAGGAAGACCGAGCCCCACCAGAAGTGGTCCAGCAGCACCCCGCCGGTGATCGGGCCGATGGCGATGGCGAGGCCGACGCCGCCGGCCCAGATGCCGATGGCCTTGGGCTGCTCCTCGCGCTCGAAGACGTTCATCAGGACGGCGAGGGTGGCCGGCATGACGAACGCGGCGCCCAGGCCCATCACGGCACGGAAGGCGATCAGCTCGCCCGGGGAGCCGGAGAACGCGGCGAACGCGGAGCCGATGCCGAACACGACGAGACCGCCGAGCAGCACCTTCTTGCGGCCCAGCCGGTCGCCGAGCAGCCCGGCGGTGAACAGCAGGCCGGCGAAGACCAGGGTGTAGGCGTTGATCGCCCACTCCAGCTGGCTCTGCGTGGCTCCCAGGCCGGTCGGGGCGGGCGTGGAGATCGTCTTGATGGCGACGTTCAGGATCGAGTTGTCGAGAACGACGATCAGCAGGCTGAGCATCAGCACGCCGAGGATCGCCCAGCGGCGCCGGTGCACCGCTTCCGGTGTGCGGCGGCCGGTGGGGGCGGCGCCGTCGGCAGGAGAAGTCATGCCGCCGAGCATAGGCGGATTCCGATACGAGACCGTCTCGTATCGAAACCCTCTTACTGAGCCCTTACCCGGGGACTGCTTCAAGCCACCCACCGGAACTCACCGGGGCTGCCCTAGCCCTGCATGGCACGAGGTGCCACCATGGACGTGGTCCGGGGACGCCGTCAGGGCGCCTCGAGATGACGTGAGGAGCCGTGCAATGACGCAGCTTCAGGCTGCCCAGACTGCTCAGCGGAAGCCCTCCGACGGGGGCAAGACGCTGTACGGGGGCAAGGGCACCCGCCGCATCACCGTGCGCGACATCGCCGCCGCCAAGGAGCGCGGCGAGAAGTGGCCCATGCTCACCGCGTACGACGCGATGACCGCGTCCGTCTTCGACGAGGCCGGGATCCCGGTCATGCTCGTCGGCGACTCGGCGGGCAACTGCCACCTGGGGTACGAGACGACCGTGCCCGTCACCCTCGACGAGATGACCATGCTGTCGGCGGCCGTCGTACGGGGCACCTCGCGCGCCCTGATCGTCGGCGACCTGCCCTTCGGCTCCTACCAGGAGGGTCCGGTGCAGGCGCTGCGCTCGGCGACCCGGCTGGTGAAGGAGGCGGGCGTGCAGGCCGTGAAGCTGGAGGGGGGCGAGCGGTCGCACGAGCAGATCCGGCTGCTCGTCGAGTCCGGCATCCCGGTCATGGCGCACATCGGCCTGACCCCGCAGTCCGTCAACGCGATGGGCTACCGCGTGCAGGGCCGGGGCGAGGAGGCGGCCCAGCAGTTGCTGCGGGACGCCAAGGCCGTGCAGGACGCGGGCGCGTTCGCGGTGGTGCTGGAGCTGGTTCCGGCGGAGCTGGCGGCCGAGGTGACGCGGGTGCTGCACATCCCGACCGTCGGGATCGGTGCCGGGCCCGAGACGGACGCGCAGGTGCTGGTGTGGACCGACATGCTCGGGCTGACCGGTGGGCGCGTGCCGAAGTTCGTGAAGCAGTACGCGAACCTGCGTGAGGTCATGGGGAACGCCGTGAAGGCGTTCGCCGAGGACGTCGTCGGCGGAACGTTCCCGCAGGAGGAGCACTCCGTGCACTAGGCCATCTCCCGCACCACAGTGACGGCCCGCCGATCTTCCCCCGTCGGCGGGCCGTCCCCTTGCCGGGACCGCCGACACCGGCTGTCGGTGATCTGTCGGTGGATTGTCGGTGGGGCCTGAGAGCGTCTGTCCCATGACGCGAATCGACACACGAACCGGCGGCGCCGCTGTCACCGTGCGGGGGCTGGTGAAGCACTACGGGGAGACCAAGGCACTGGACGGGGTCGACCTGGAGGTGCGCGAGGGCACCGTGATGGGCGTGCTCGGGCCGAACGGGGCCGGGAAGACCACCCTGGTGCGGATCCTGTCCACCCTGCTGGCGCCCGACTCGGGGCAGGCGACGGTGGCCGGGTACGACGTCGTACGGCAGCCCCGGCAGCTGCGGCGGGTGATAGGGCTCACCGGGCAGTACGCCTCGGTCGACGAGAAGCTGCCCGGCTGGGAGAACCTGTACATGATCGGGCGCCTGCTCGACCTGCCCCGCAAGGAGGCACGCGCGCGTGCCGACGAGCTGCTGGAGCGGTTCTCGCTGACGGAGGCCGCGAAGCGGCCCGCGAGCACCTACTCCGGCGGTATGCGCCGGCGGCTCGACCTGGCCGCCTCGATGATCGGGCGGCCCGCCGTCCTCTTCCTCGACGAGCCGACCACCGGCCTCGACCCCCGCACCCGCAACGAGGTGTGGGACGAGGTCAAGCGCATGGTCGGCGACGGCGTGACCGTGCTGCTGACCACGCAGTACATGGAGGAGGCCGAGCAGCTCGCCTCCGAGCTGACCGTCGTGGACAAGGGCCGGGTCGTCGCGGGCGGCGGCATCGAGGAGCTCAAGGCCAGGGTCGGCGGACGGACGCTGCGGATCCGGCCGGCCGACGCCGCGCAGCTGCGGCCGCTCGCCGGGCATCTCGACGACCTGGGCATCACCGGGCTCGCGAGCACCACCGTGGACGGCGACACCGGCACGCTCCTGGTACCGATCCTGAGCGACGAGCAGCTGACCGCCGTGGTGGGCGCCGTCACGTCCCGCGGCATCACGCTCGCCGCCGTCACCACCGAACTGCCCAGCCTGGACGAGGTGTTCCTGTCCCTCACCGGCCACCGCGCCAGTGCGCCGCAGGACACCGTGCCCACCGAGGACCGCGAGGAAGTCTCCGTATGAGTGCCGCCACCCTTTCCACACCCGCCGCCGGCGACGACGCCCGCATCACCCTGCGCGGGCATCTGCGGCACACCGGTGCCCTCGTGCGCCGCAACCTGCTGTGGATCCGGCAGGACCCGGAGTCGATGGCCGACGCGCTGCTGATGCCGGTCATCTTCACCCTGCTGTTCGTGTTCGTGTTCGGCGGCTCGATCGGGCAGGCGCTGGGCGGCGGGCAGGACCAGTACGTGCAGTACGTGATCCCCGGCATGATCGCCATGATGAGCATGACCCTGTCCCAGGGCGTCGGCACGGGCTTCAGCCAGGACTTCAACTCCGGTGTCATGGACCGCTTCCGGTCCCTGCCGATCGGGCGCGGTTCGGTGCTCTTCGCGAAGATCTCGGTGGAGCTGCTGCGGATGCTGTTCGCGACGGCCGTGCTGATGATCGTCGCCGTCGCCGTCGGGTTCGAGATCACCGACTGGCCGGGACTGTTCGCCACCGTGGCACTGTCCACGGCGTTCGCCTCGTCGATCATGTGGGTGTTCCTCACCCTGGGCGTGATCCTGAAGAACGCGCAGTCCGTGCAGGCGATGGGCTTCCTGGTGCTGTTCCCGCTCCAGTTCGGCTCGTCGATCTTCGCGCCGACGACGTCGATGCCGGGCTGGCTCCAGGCCTTCACCGACTACAACCCGCTGTCCACGCTCGCGGACGCCGCGCGCGGTCTGATGGTGGGCGGGCCGGTCGCGCACGACCTGTGGGTGACGCTCGGCTGGTCGGTGGCGATCACGGCGGTGATGGCGCCCGTCGCGATCCACAAGTTCCGCACGAAGAGCTGATCCGGCGGCACGGTCCGGGTCAGAGCAGGGCGGCGGCCTCGTCGAGGGAGAGGCCGCCGCCTTCCGCGTACGCGGTCTCGTACGCCGTGTCGCCGAGCACCGCCCGGGCCCGCCGCTCCGCCCGCTCGCGCGCCTCGCGCTCCAGCCGGGCGGCGACGTGGCCGGGCGGCAGCAGGGCGTCGACGGCGCCGAGGCAGCGGGCCGCGTCCGCGGCGCGCTGCCCGCCGTCCAGGGCGGCCAGGGCCCCGGCGCCGACGATCAGGTACCCCGAGCGCATCTGGGGCGCGATGGCCTCGGACAGCGGGTCGGCGGCCCGCTCCAGCGCCTTGCGGATCCGCTCCAGGCACTCCTCGTGCCGTTCCTCGGCGCCGTCCAGCCAGGCCTCCACGCCGAGGATGTGCGCGTCGAAGACGATGAAGTGGGCGATACGGAAGTCCTGGCGCAGCCGCCGGATCTGCTCGCGCGCCTCGCCGGTGCGGCCCGTCATGCCGAGCCAGCCGGCCAGGAACAGGCGGGCGGCGGGCATGGCCCCGCTGTGCGATTCCTCGCGGCGGGCGATCACCTCGCGCAGCAGCCGTTCGCCGCGCTCGCCCTCGCCCGCCTCCAGCAGGGCGCTGCCCAGCCGGGCGGCGAGGACGGCCGACTGGGCCCGGGCGCCGACCTGTTCGGCGTGCGCGATGGCCTCCTCGTAGCCGGCGGCGGCCAGGGCGTGGTCGCCCTTGCGTTCGTGGGCCTCGGCACGGGCGGAGAGGGCCTCGGCGGTGCCCCAGGAGTCGCCGAGGCGCCGGTAGATCTCCAGCGACTCGTCGGCGTCCTGGGCGGCGTCGCCGGCCCAGTCGGCGCGGTTGGCGAGGAAGTTGGCCCGCATATGGAGGCCCGAGGCCAGCTCCCATGCGAAGCCGGGAGTCTGCCGGCAGGTGCGTATGGAGGCGTCCATGATGACGCGCAGCCGGTCCATGTCGCCGGTGAGCATCACGGCGAAGAACCAGAGCAGGCCGGGGAGGCGGCAGTTCTGCGGCAGGCCCGGCTCGTAGGTCCGGGAGATCGTGCGCAGCTTCTGCTGGGACCGGGGGTTCTGCCAGGCCTCCAGTTCCGTGTCCATGCATGCCAGATGCGCCAGATGGATGCCGCGCCGGGCCTCCCACAGGACCTCGCCGGTCATCGGCGGCGGGGCGTCGATGCAGCGCTGCCACACCGGGGCGGCGGGGCGGACGGGCTCGGTGAAGGGGTCGGGGCCGAGGGCCATGACCTCGCGGCACCAGTTGCGGGCCTCGATGCGCAGGTCTCGCATCTGCCAGTACCAGACCAGGGACAGCGCCAGGCACAGCGCCTCCTGCTCGTCGCGCAGGGCGACGGCGTGCCGCAGGGCGGTGCGGATGTTCTCGTACTCCCGCTCCAGCCGGTGGATGGCGGCGAGCTGGCCGGGGCCGCGCAGCAGCGGGTCGGTGGTGCGGGCGAGTTCGCGGTAGTACGTCAGGTGGGCGCGCTCGGCCTCGGCCCGCTGCCCGGCCTCGTCCAGCCGTTCGGCGGCGTACTCGGCGACGGTCTCCAGCAGCCGGTAGCGCATCTCGCCGCCGGCTGCCTCGCCGGGCGGCGCGGCCACGACCAGGGAGCGGTCGACGAGCGAGCCGAGTGCCTCCAGCGCGACCGGCCCGCACACCGCCTCGGCGGCGGGCAGGTCGCAGCCGCCGGCGAACACCGACAGCCGCCGCAGGACGTCCCGTTCGTCCTCGTCGAGCAAATCCCAGGACCAGTCGACGACGGCGCGGAGGGTCTGCTGGCGGGGCAGGACCGTGCGGCTGCCGGAGGTGAGGAGGCGGAAGCGGTCGTCGAGCCGGTCGGCGATCTGGCGGGGCGTGAGCATCCGCAGCCGGGCGGCGGCGAGTTCGATGGCCAGGGGCAGGCCGTCGAGGCGGCGGCAGATCTCGGCGCACGCCTCGGGATCGTCGTCGATCCGGAAGCCGGGCCGGGCCGCCGCGCCCCGGTCGGCGAGCAGCCGCAGCGCGACCGGCTCGGGCAGCGGCTCCACCGGGCGCAGCAACTCCCCCGGCACGCCGAGGGGTTCACGGCTGGTGGCGAGGACGGTCAGGCCGGGGCAGCGCGCCAGCAGTTCCTCGGCGAGCCGGGCGGCGGCGTCGGCGACGTGCTCGCAGTTGTCGAGGATCAGCAGCATGCCGGGGCGGGAGCAGTGCTCGGCCAGGCGCTCGACGGGGTCGTCGAGCCGGTCGGCGACGGCGGCCCGGATGCCCTCCGCGCCGGCGCCGTACAGCACGGTCTCGCGGGCGCCGACGGCGGTGAGCACGGCCTCCGGTACGGCGGCGGGGTCGTCGACCGGGGCGAGTTCGGCCAGCCACACCCCGCCGGGCATGGCGTGCCGCACGGTCTCGGCGGCCTCCTGCGACAGGCGGGTCTTCCCGGCGCCGCCGGGGCCGAGCAGGGTGACCAGGCGGGCCGCGGCGAGATCCGCCCGGATGGTCTCGATGTCGGCCTCCCGGCCGATGAAGGAGGTGAGGCGGGCGCGCAGGTTGCCGGGGGCGGGAGCGGGAGCGGGAGCGGCCGGAGCCTTCACGGGTGGCTCCGCGCCGGCCACGGGTCGGGGACCGCCATCGCCCGGCCCCGTCAGCAACTCCGCGTGCAGCGCGCGCAGTTCGGGGCCCGGGTCGGTGCCCAGCCGGTCGGCGAGGAGGCGTCGTACGTCCTCGAAGGCGGCGAGTGCCTCGGCCGTGCGGCCCGCGTCGCGCAGGGCCCGCAGGCGCAGCGCCTGGAGGGGTTCGTCCAGGGGGTGGCTGTCGCACAGGGCGGTCAGCTCGGGCAGGGACTGCTCGGCCTGGCCGAGGGCGAGGGCGGCGCTGTGGCGGGCCCGCAGCGCGTCCACGCGGCGGGTGTCCCAGCGGGCCGCCTCGGCGGCACGGTCGGGCAGGTCGGCGAGGGCCGGGCCGCGCCACAGGGCGAGGGCGTCGCCGAGAACCACGGCCGCCTTGGCGGGGTCGCCGTCGGCCAGGGCCCGCAGCCCCTCGCCGGCCAGCCGCTCGAACCGGTGCAGGTCGATGTCGTCGGGCTCGGCGGTGAGCCGGTACCCGCCCTCGGCGGAGGCGACCGCGTCCGCCCCCAGCGCCCGCCGCAACCGCCCGACCAGCGCCTGGAGCGCTCCCGGCGCGTCGGCGGGCGGATCGCCGTCCCACACCTCGTCGACGAGCAGCCCCACGGGCACGGCGCGCCCCGCCCGCAGGGCGAGCACGGTCAACAGCGCGCGCAGCCGCGCCCCACCGACCGGAACGACCGTGCCGTCGGTGCGGATCGCCTGCGTGGTGCCGAGGATGCGGTAGCGCACGGGGTTCATTCTCTCCGGTGGCAGGAGGGCGGTCACGACGGTTGGACGGCGCGGCGGGCGGTGACGGGGCCGCGCGGACGCGGCGGCGTTGACGGGCCCGTACGGATGCGGCGGCGTAGACGGGCCCGTACGGATGCGGCGGCGTTGAGGGGCCCGTACGGACGCGGCGGCGTTGAAGGGCCCGTGCGGACGCGGCGGGTGGTGACGGGCCGGCGCGGACGCGGCGGGTTAACGGGCTCGTAGGGACGCGGCGGCGTAGACGGACCCGCGGGGACGCGGCGCACATCAACGGGCCCGCGCGGACGCGCCGGGCGGCGACGAGCCATACGAACGCGGCGGGCAACGACGAGCCCGCACGGACCCGGCGGCGTTGGACCGCCTCCGGCCCGATGCCGGGCTGGTCGACGAGCGCGACCAGGGCGGCCCGGGCGCCCGTGCCGGCGAGCAACCCGGGCCACCGCCAGACCCGCACGGACGCGGCGCACATCAACGGACCCACGCGGACGCACCGGGCAACGACAAGCCCGCACGGACCCGGCGGCGTTGACAGACCCGCACGGACGCGGCGCACATCAACGGACCCACGCGGACGCACCGGGCAACGACAAGCCCGCACGGACCCGGCGGGCAACGACAAGCCCGTACGGACGCGGCGGCGTTGACAGACCCACGCGGACGCGGCGGGCATCGACGGACCCGCGCGGAGGGCGCTGCGGCGCGGAGAGGTGCCGTCGGCCGGGCATGTTCCCCGGCCCTCGCGACCGCCGTCACGGTGTTCAGCCATGTCGGCGTGCCGGTCGGCCCGGGCCCTTCGGCGGGGTCGCCACCGTGCTCAGCCTCTCCAGCAGGGCCGCCAGTTCCGCCGCCGGCAGGCCCTCCGTCTCCGCGCCGGGCCGCGCGCCCTGGTGGGGGATGCCCCGGGCCTCGCGGAGGGCGTGCGAGAGCCGGGAGTCCGTGTCCGGCACCTCCAGGGTCACGACCACCCCGGACTCCTTCCACTGCCGCCCCTGTTCCGCCTCACCCTCGGCGAACCACTTGGGACACCGGTCCACCAGCCGCAACCGCCGCTCCCCCGCCACCGGCATCCAGGTGCGCGAGCCGGGCCCGCTCTCGGCGTAGGCCTGGCTCAGCACCTGCACGGCCCGCACCCGTCCCCGGGCCTCGGGCCACCGCGCGCCGTGCCGCTCGACGGACAGCAGCCCGACCGACCGGCTCCGGTCCCCCGGCTTCGGCCGCCGGTCCTCCTCGTCGTCGGGGTCCACGCCCAGGGCGACCGGCAGGCCGGTCCCCTCGCGCACGACCCGGACGCCGTCCACGTCCTCCACCGGCCCGCAGACCTCGCTGAGCTGGTCGTGCCAGCCGCCGCCGAACACCCGGTCCGCGTCCTCCAGCAGCAGGGGCCAGCTCACCTCGTCCCCCACCGAGAACGGCGTGCCGCAGCACTCCATCTGCCAGTCCACGTAGATCACATGCCAGAGCCCCATGCACCCACCCTCCCCGGAACCGGCCGCCCCACGCGAGACGTTTTCCCCTGCGACCGGTACGGTCGGGCCGTCCCATCGCGTGTTCGAGAGTGCAGGGAGTCCCATGACCACCGCCACCAGCCGCCACAGCGAGCGGCGGATCAGTCCCGTCTTCGTCGGGATCCTGGCCGTGACGGCGGTCACGGGATGGGCGACCTGGACCGGGTTCGCCGAGCAGCCCGGGGTCGCCGTGTTCCTCTTCGTGACGGCGGCGTGGATCGTCTCGCTGTGCCTGCACGAGTACGCGCACGCGCGCACCGCCCTGCACAGCGGCGACATCTCGGTCGGCGCGAAGGGCTACCTGACCCTGAACCCGCTGAAGTACACGCACGCGCTGCTCAGCATCGTGCTGCCGGTGATCTTCGTGATCATGGGCGGGATCGGGCTGCCCGGCGGTGCCGTGTTCATCGAGCACGGGCGGATCCGGGGGCGCTGGAAGCACAGCCTGATCTCGGCCGCGGGCCCGCTGACGAACGTGCTGTTCGCGGTGGTGTGCACGGCCCCGTTCTGGCTGGACGCGCTGGACGGCGTGCCGACCGACTTCCGCTTCGCGCTGGCCTTCCTCGCCCTGCTCCAGGTGACGGCGGCGCTGCTGAACTTCCTGCCCGTTCCCGGCCTGGACGGCTACGGCGTGATCGAGCCGTGGCTGCCGTACAGCATCCGGCGCCAGGTGGAGCCGTTCGCGCCGTTCGGCCTGCTGTTCGTGTTCGCGCTGCTGTGGCTGCCGGCGGTGAACGGCGTGTTCTTCGACGTGATCGACTCGATCCTGAAGTCGCTCGGGATCACCGACCTGGAGACGTACTGCGGTCAGGAGCTGTACCGCTTCTGGCAGGGCAGCAACGAGTTCTGCTCGGTCAGCCCGTGACGGACTTCTGCTGCTTGGCACGCTTGACGTAGTACCAGCACATGTTGGACGACAGGCCCGCCAGCAGCACCCACACGATCCCCAGGAAGCTGCCCCGCGTGAAGGAGACCACGGCCGCGGCCACGGAGAGGACGCAGACGATCAGGGCGTAGAGGGCAAGTCGCCGGGCCGGGTCGGGTGGGAGCAAGAGGGGCATCTCGGTCGACTCCTGTCGGGGGACACTGCGGGCACTGCTGGTGCCGTCCAGTGTCCCCCATGGACCTCACCGGCTCACACGTCGGTGACGCGGAGCCCCGCGTGCGCCTTGTACCGGCGGTTCACGGAGATCAGGTTCGCCACCAGCGACTCCACCTGGTGGGCGTTGCGCAGCCGCCCGGCGAAGATGCCGCGCATGCCGGGGATGCGCCCGGCGAGGGCCTGCACGATCTCCACGTCGGCGCGGACCTCGCCCAGCACCATCACGTCGGTGTCGATCTCGTCGATCTCCGGGTCCTGGAGCAGCACGGCCGACAGGTGGTGGAAGGCGGCCGTGACCCGGGAGTCGGGCAGCAGCGCGGCGGCCTGCTCGGCGGCGCTGCCCTCTTCGGGCTTGAGCGCGTAGGCGCCCTTCTTGTCGAAGCCGAGCGGGTTGACGCAGTCGACGACGAGCTTGCCGGCCAGCTCCTCGCGCAGGGACTCCAGGGTCTTGCCGTGGCCGTCCCACGGCACGGCGACGATCACGATGTCGCTGCGGCGCGCGGTCTCGGCGTTGTCGGCGCCCTCGACGCCGTGGCCGAGTTCCTCCGCGGCGGCCCGGGCGCGGTCGGCCGCCCGCGAGCCGATGATCACCTTCTGGCCGGCCTTGGCGAGCCGGTAGGCGAGGCCCTTGCCCTGCGGCCCGGTCCCGCCGAGCACCCCGACGACGAGTCCGGAGACGTCGGGCAGGTCCCAGGGGTCCTTGGCGGGGGCCTTCTGGGCAGGGTCGGTGGCAGCACTGTCGGTAGAGGTCATGGCCCCGACTCTACGACCGCGCCGCCGCCCCCCATGGCTCAGGTCAGCTCTGCCACCGGCACCCGCCGGAAGGTGATCGTCTCGTAGGCGCTGAAGTCGCCGGTCTCGTACAGCAGCCCCACGGTGCCGGCGTCGACGCGGACCAGGTCCGAGTACGCGGCGGGCAGGCCGTCCACCGTGTACGCCGGGCGCCAGGTGGTGCCGCCGTCGGTGGAGACACGGATCGTCATCAGGGCGCGGAAGCCGGGGTCGGCGGGGCCGGAGTACAGGAGCAGGTCGGGGTCGCGGAGCTGGAGGACGGCGGCCTGGCACACAGGGGCGGTCAGACCGGCCTGCGGGCGGAAGGGCTTCACCAGGGTTTGTCCGCCGTCGGCCGAGTGGGCGTCGGCGCGGGTGCCGGGTGACGGGGAGTCGTTGCGGGTGTTGAAGTAGACGCGGCCGTCGGGGAGTTCGGCGGCGGTGGTCTCGTTGGCGTTGATGTAGCCGTCGGTGTTGTCGTCGACGTAGCCGATGCGCCAGGTCGCGCCGCCGTCGTCGCTGAGCAGGCAGTGGCCGCCGTTGTACCTGCCCTCCGTGCCGTTGTCGGTGCCGGTGGGCGGCAGGGAGTGGTTGGCGGGGACGACGACCCGGCCGGTGCTCAGCTGGATCGCGTGGCCGGGGGTGGTGGCGTACCAGCGCCACTGGGGCTTCTTGGTCTCCTGGGTGATCTCCTTCGGCGCGGACCAGGTGAGGCCCTCGTCGTCGCTGTGCTGCACCCAGACGCGGCGTCCGTCCGCCGCGGCCACCTTGCCGCGCCGGATGGCGTCCTCGGTGGCGAGGGCCGCGTTGCGCACGTGCACGAGCAGGACGCGGCCGGTGTCGAGGACGACGGGCGCCGGGTTGCCGGCGAGGGCGTCGCCGTTGCGCGCGGCGACCTGGAGCGGGCCCCAGGTGCGGCCGCCGTCCGTGGAGCGCTTCAGCACGATGTCGATGTTCCCGAAGTCGTCCCGGGAGCCGACCCGGCCCTCGCAGAAGGCGAGCAGGGTGCCGGTGGCGGTGGCGACGACGGCGGGGATACGGAAGCTGGCGTATCCCTCCCGGCCGGCGCGGAAGGGGACGCTGGTCTCGGTCATCGGCGGGCTCCTCCGGTCGTTCGACGACGGAATGGGTGACCGGTCCGCCTACCCAGGCCGGGCGAATGCGGAGTGAACTCCACGTCACGAGTGACCGGTTCGGGCAGGATGCGGTCCCATGGATGCCGTACGGGTCGCGCTGCTGCGGGAAGTGCTCGCCGGGACGGAGTGGCTGGGGGCCACCCGGCGGTTCGCCGGGGCTCTGCGGGGGTCGGTGGTGTCGCACGGGGGCGGGCTGCTGCTCGTCGGCACGCCGCAGTACGAGCCGTGGCATCTGGCGGCGCACCTGGTGGACGAGGCCGCGTGGTCGGGCACGCCGGAGCTGGCCCCGACGCTGGTACGGCATGACGCGCGCCCCTCGGATCCGGCGCACCTGGCGGTGGGCCTCGGCCGGCTGGAGGCGGCCCGGCGCGGCGAGACACTCCTGGTGGTGAGCCCCGATCCCCCTTGCGCGCCCCTCCTCGAAAGGGTGTCCGGCGCCCGTCGGGCCGGGGCGACGGTCCTGGCGCTGGGCCCCGGCCAGGGCGAGCTGCCCGCGATGGCCCACGAGGCCCTGGCCGTCCCCGACGGCTCGGAGCTGGACCTGGACACCGTCCAGCACCTGGTCAGCGCGGCGGCCGGCGAGAACGCCCTCCCGGCCCCGCCGCGGGGCCGACGCCGCTTCCGGGACCGGGTGTCGAGACTGGCGGAACACCTGACGGCACCGCCGCCGGCACGGTGGTAGCCCGCGGCGGGACCCCTCACGGCGACCGCGCCCGGGGCCGGGCGGGAGCCCGCGAGACAACCATGCCCGGGCCCGGGCCGCCGACCGTGATCGACCACCCCGTCGTCGACCCCGGCCACACCCGGGACCAGACGGGAACCCGCGCGACAACCGCGCCCGGAGCCGGGCCGCCGGCCATGATCAACCACCCCGCCCCCGACACCGGCCACACCCGGGACCAGACAGGAAACCGCACGACAACCGAGGGCCCGGCAGGAACCCGCGCGGGAGCCCTCGCGGCGACCGCGCCCAGGGCCCGGCGGGAACCCGCCCGGCGACCGCACCCGGGGCCCGGCCGCCAGCCATGGTCGACGACCCAGTCACCGGCACCGCCGCCGACGCCCGCACCGCCGTCGACGCCCGCACCGCTGAGCGCGGACGCGACGAACGCCCGGGGCGGCGTCGGCCCCGGGCGTCGCGGTACGTCAGTGCTCCTCGCGGCCGCCCGCCGGGGCGTCGTGCCACCTGGGGTCGTTCTCCCACTGGAGGTTGCGTTCGCGGGCGGTCTCCATCGCGTGCTCGGCCTCCGGGCGGCTCGCGTACGGGCCGAAGCGGTCCTTGCCCGGGCACTCCGGCCCCTCTTCGACCTTCTTGTGCTCCAGGCAGTAGTACCACTCGCCCGGCTTGCCGACCGTCCGCTTCTTGAACAGGGCCATGACCAGCTCCTCTCGCCACCGACATGTTCCCCCACGGCGGCTGGTTAGACTCGCTGGCATGTCTGGCCAGTCGCTGCTCGTCCCGGGGGAGCTGTCCCCCACCCGTTCCGTGCCCGGAAACATCCGCCGCCCCGAGTACGTCGGCAAGCCCGCGCCGACGCCGTACACCGGGCCGGAGGTGCAGACGCCCGAGACGATCGAGGCGATGCGCGTCGCCGGCCGGATCGCCGCCCGGGCGATGGCGGAGGCCGCGAAGCTGATCGCGCCCGGGGTGACCACGGACGAGCTGGACAAGGTCGCGCACGAGTACATGTGCGACCACGGCGCCTACCCCTCGACGCTCGGCTACCGCGGCTTCCCGAAGTCGCTGTGCTCCAGCATCAACGAGGTCATCTGCCACGGCATCCCGGACTCCACGGTGCTGCGCGACGGCGACATCGTCAACCTCGACGTGACGGCGTACATCGGCGGGGTGCACGGCGACAACAACGCCACCTACCTGGTGGGTGACGTCGACGAGGAGTCGCGCCTGCTGGTGGAGCGGACCCGGGAGTCCCTCAACCGGGCGATCAAGGCGGTCAAGCCGGGCCGGCAGATCAACATCATCGGCCGGGTCATCGAGTCGTACGCCAAGCGCTTCGGCTACGGCGTGGTCCGGGACTTCACCGGCCACGGCATCAACAGCTCGTTCCACTCGGGCCTGATCATCCCCCACTACGACAGCCCGCACGCGACGACCGTCATCCAGCCCGGCATGACGTTCACGATCGAGCCGATGCTGACGCTCGGGACGCACGAGTACGACATGTGGGACGACGGCTGGACGGTCGTGACGAAGGACCGGAAGCGGACGGCCCAGTTCGAGCACACGCTGGTGGTGACGGACACGGGCGCGGAGATCCTCACGCTGCCGTAGCCCCGCCGCAGACCGCCGGACGGCCCGCTCTCCTCGGAGGGCGGGCCGTTCCCGTATCCGCACAGGTTTTTTCCGACAAGGCGTCGGGAAGTTTACCGACAACCGGTCGGCAAGGCATTGACCTAGGTAAGGCTAACCATAGAAAGTGGGCCTCATGGAATCCTTCTCGACCCTCATCCGGACCGCTTCCCGCGAGCAGCACGAGGAGGTCAGGGGCTCGACCTTCATGAGCGACCTGCTGGGGCACAAACTGGGGGTCGACGCGTTCGCGCGCTACACGGAGCAGCTGTGGTTCGTGTACGGGGCGCTGGAGTCCGGCGCCGAGCGGCTGGCCGGGGACCCGGTGGCCGGGCCCTTCGTCCGCCCGGAGCTGTTCCGGATTGCCTCGCTGGAACAAGACCTGGAGTACCTGCGCGGCCCGGGCTGGCGGTCGGGGATCAGCGCGCTGCCCGCGACGCTGGAGTACGCGGAGCGGGTCACCGAGTGCGCCCGCACCTGGCCGGCCGGCTACGTCGCCCACCACTACACGCGCTACCTCGGCGACCTCTCCGGCGGGCAGATCATCCGCGACACGGCCGAGAAGACGTGGGGTTTCCCGAAGAAGGGCGACGGGGTCCGCTTCTACGTCTTCGAGGAGATCCCCAACCCGGCCGCCTTCAAACGGAGTTACTGGGAGCTGCTGGACACGGTGCCCGGTGACGAGCTGGAGCGGCAGCGGATCGTGGCCGAGTGCAAGCGGGCGTACGCGCTGAACAACGCGGTGTTCCAGGCGCTGGGCGAGGAGTTCCCGCTGTCGGCGTGAGCGGGCCGGGCCCCCTCGCACGGGGCGAGAGGGCCCGGTGCCGGCTCCGGAGAGCGTCGGACCGTCCTGCTCAGATGTCGAACGGACCGTTGTGGCAGACCGCGCCGCCCCACTCCCTCTCGGCGGTCTCGGCCTCGAGCTCACCGAAGTACGGGCTGCACGCCACGTGGCGGCCGTCGCGGTGGTCCCGGCCGTCGTCGTCGCCGGCGGCGGCGGTGGCCGCACCGGTGGCGGTGACGGCGACGGTCAGGGCGGCTACGGCCAGAGCGGATCGAATGCGCACGAGAATCCTCTCGCGGTGGTACTTGGTCACGCCCACAGGTCCCCGTTCGCCGCCGCGCACACACGCTGTTCCACCCGTACGGGCGCGCGCCGCCCGGGTCAGCGTTCGAGGTGGACCCGGCCGCCGACCTCGGTCCAGCCGCCCGGCTGGGGCGCGGTGAGGATCTGCGAGCCCGCGCCCTGGGTGATGTTGAGGGCCCGGCCCAGCCGGTCGGTGAGCAGCAGGGCGGCGGCCCCGGTCGCCTCGTCCTCGTCGATGCCGTCGTCCCGGCCGGGGAAGGCCCGGGCCCGGATCCGGCCGGCGGGCTCGTCCTCCCACGCCCAGGCGTAGACCCACTCCCCCGGCGGCGGCACGGCCAGGTCGTCGACCTCGGCGGCGGTGGCGTACTGGCGCAGCGTGCGCGGCGGCACCCACTCGGCGCGCGCCTCGATCCAGCAGAACTCCCCGTCCTGCCGGGCGCCGACCACTCCGGCGGGTGTGACCAGCTCGGGCACGTCGAGCAGCCACGCCGTCCCGACACAGGGGTGCCCGGCGAAGGGCAGCCGCAGGGTGGGCGTGTAGATGTCGATCACACCGCGCTCGGGGTCGTCGACGAACACGGTCTCGCTGAACCCGAGTTTCGCGGCCCACGCCTGCCGGTCACTCCGCTCGGGCAGGTGCGAGCCCTCGCGCACGACACCGAGCTCGTTGCCGTACCCGCCGTTCGGCCCGCAGAAGACGCGGAGCACGTCGTAGTCAGTCACGGGGGCATTCAAGCATCGCCCGGGCCAGAGCCAGCCACTAAAGTAAGGCTAACCTAAATTCCACTCACCTCGACCTGAGAGCGGCGCCGATGACCGTACTGGAGAGGCCCACGACGACCACGCCGCCCGACAGCCCGCCCCGAAGACGGCACCCGACGGCCTGGCTGCTGACCGCCGGACTGGCCGCCGCCCTCCTCGTCCTGGTCCCGGTCGCCGCCGGCACCGGCGCCTACCCCGTCCCCGTCGCCGACGTCCTGGCCTCCGGGCTGCACCGGCTCGGGCTCGGCGGCGGCGAGCTGGACCGGGTCGCCGAGTCGGTGCTGTGGAACGTGCGGTTCCCGCGGATCGTGCTGGCCCTGCTGGTCGGCGCCTCGCTGGGCTGCGCGGGCGCGCTGATGCAGGGCGTGTTCGGCAACCCGCTCGCCGAGCCGGGCGTTATCGGCGTCTCCTCCGGCGCCGCCGTCGGCGCGGTCGCGGCGATCGCCCTCGGCCTGAACGTCCTCGGCACCTGGACGGTGCCGGTCCTCGCCTTCGCCTCCGGGCTGCTGACGGTCCTGCTCGTCTACGCGATGGCGCGTTCGGGCGGCCGTACGGAGGTCGTGACGCTGATCCTCACCGGCATCGCGGTGAACGCCTTCGCGGGCGCGCTGATCGGGCTGTTCCTCTTCGTCGCGGACACCGCGGCCGTCAACCAGATCACCTTCTGGCAGCTGGGCTCGCTCTCCCAGGCGACCTGGCCGAAGGTGCTGGCGGTCCTGCCGTGCGCGGTCATCGGCCTGGCCGTGGCGCCCCTGTACGCCCGCCGTCTGGACCTCCTGGCCCTCGGTGAGCGTCCCGCCCGGCATCTGGGCGTGGACGTGGAGCGGCTGCGGATCACGCTGGTCCTCGTCATCGCGCTGCTGACGGCGGCGGCCGTGAGCGTCTCGGGCGTCATCGGCTTCGTGGGCCTGGTGGTCCCGCACCTGCTCCGGATGGCCGCCGGCCCCGGACACCGCTTCCTCATCCCGGGCAGCGCGCTGCTCGGCGCGCTCGTCCTGCTGGCGGCGGATCTCACGGCCCGTACGGTCGCCGCGCCCGCCGAACTCCCCCTCGGGGTGCTGACCGCTCTGCTCGGCAGCCCGTTCTTCTTCTGGCTGCTGCGCCGCACCCGGCGCCGACAAGGAGGCTGGGCGTGATCCGCCTGCGTGCCCGACGCCCCGTCCCGCCCGCCGCGCCCGTGCCCGGCGACGTCCTGGCCGAGACCCGGGGCCTCCATGTCCGGCTCGGCGCCCGCGAGGTGCTGAAGGGCGTCGACCTCACGGTCCGCGCCGGGGAGGTACTGGCCCTGGTCGGCCCCAACGGGGCGGGAAAGTCCACCCTGTTGGGCGCCCTGGCGGCCGATGTCCCGCCCGCGCAGGGGCTGGTCCTGATCCACGGCCGGCCTGCGGCGGACTGGTCCGCACCCGACCTGGCCCTGCGCCGAGCGGTCCTCCCCCAGTCGGCGACGCTCTCGTTCCCCTTCACGGTGGCGGAGGTCGTCCGCATGGGCAGGGCCCCGCACGCCGCCTCCCCTGCCGCCGACGACCGGGCGGTCGCCGCGGCCATGGCCGCCACCGAGGTCACGGCGTTCGCCGCCCGCCCCTTCTCCGCGCTCAGCGGCGGCGAGCGGGCCAGGGTGGCACTCGCCCGGGTCCTGGCCCAGCAGACGCCCCTCCTCCTGCTCGACGAACCGACCGCGGCCCTCGATCTGCGGCACCAGGAGCTGGTGCTGCGCCTGTGCCGGTCCAGGGCGCACGCCGGTGACGCGGTGGTCGTGGTGGTGCACGACCTGGGAATCGCCGCGGCCTACGCGCACCGGGTCGCGCTCCTGTGCGCCGGTCGCGTCGCGGCGGAGGGCACACCCGCCGAGGTCTTCTCCGAGCGAGCGCTGTCCGACGTCTACGGCCAGCCCGTCGAGGTCCTCCCGCACCCGCGGACGGAAACGCCGCTGATCATCCCGAGACGAGACCTTTGACCCTGCTTGGCCGGACCATGGGGGCGATTTTGAGCCACTTGAAGCCCTCCCGCCTGACCCTCACGCTCGGTTTCGGCCCGAGCCTGTTCGGGAAGTTCGGCCTCGCGGACCACCGCCCGGAGGCCCTGGTCGACCTGCCGAAGTTCGCGGGCGACAACCTGGACCGGACCCGCAGCGGCGGCGACCTGTGCGTCCAGGCCTGCGCGGACGACCCGCAGGTGGCGGTCCACGCGGTCCGCAACCTGGCCCGCATCGGCTTCGGCAAGGTCGTCATCCGCTGGTCCCAGCTCGGCTTCGGCAAGACGTCCTCGACGACGCCCGAGGCGCAGACCCCGCGCAACCTGATGGGCTTCAAGGACGGCACGCGCAACATCGCGGGCACGGAAACGGCCCGTCTGAAGGAGTTCGTCTGGGTGGACGAGAAGGACGGCCCGCCCTGGATGACGGGCGGCTCCTACCTCGTGGCCCGCCGCATCCGCATGCACATCGAGACCTGGGACCGCACCTCGCTCCAGGAGCAGGAGGACATCTTCGGCCGGGACAAGGGCGAGGGCGCACCGGTCGGCAGGGCGAAGGAGCGCGACGAGCCGTTCCTGAAGGCCATGAAGCCCGACGCGCACGTCCGCCTGGCGCACCCCGACTCCAACCAGGGGGCGACGATCCTGCGCCGCGGCTACTCCTTCACGGACGGCACGGACGGTCTGGGCCGGCTCGACGCGGGCCTGTTCTTCCTGGCCTACCAGCGGGACGTCCGCAAGGGCTTCATCCCGATCCAGCGCAACCTGGCCGCGGACGCGCTCAACGAGTACATCCAGCATGTGGTTTCGGCGGTCTTCGCCGTCCCGCCCGGCGTCCGCGACAAGGACGACTGGTGGGGCAGCACGCTGTTCTCCGAGGAGACGTGAGGGACCGTGTTCTCCAACTATCTGATCGGTCTGCGCGAGGGCCTGGAGGCCAGTCTCGTCGTCTGCATCCTCATCGCCTACCTGGTCAAGACGGACCGCAGGGACGCGCTGAAGCCGATCTGGGCGGGCATCGGCGTCGCGGTCGCCCTCGCGCTCGGCTTCGGCTGTGCCCTCGAATTCGGCTCCCAGGAACTGACGTTCCAGGCACAGGAGGCGCTCGGCGGCTCCCTGTCGATCCTCGCGGTCGGGCTGGTGACGTGGATGGTGTTCTGGATGCGCCGTACGGCCCGGCACCTCAAGTCGGAACTCCACGGCAGGCTGGACGCGGCGCTCGCGGTGGGCACGGGCGCGCTGGTCGCCACGGCGTTCCTGGCGGTGGGCCGCGAAGGCCTGGAAACGGCCCTGTTCGTCTGGGCGTCGGTCCACGCGGCGAGCGACGGCACGCCCAAGCCCCTGCTGGGCGTCGCCCTGGGCCTCCTCACGGCGGTCCTCCTGGGCTGGCTCTTCTACCGCGGCGCCCTGCGCATCAACCTGTCCAAGTTCTTCACGTACACCGGCGGCATGCTGGTCGTGGTCGCGGCAGGCGTCCTGGCGTACGGCTTCCACGACCTCCAGGAGGCCGACTTCCTGCCCGGCCTCACCGACAAGGCCTTCGACATCTCCGGCACGATCCCTCCCGACAGCTGGTACGGCACCCTCCTGAAGGGCGTCCTCAACTTCCAGCCCGACCCCACCACTCTCCAAGTCACGGTGTGGCTCCTGTACTTGCTCCCGACCCTGGCCCTGTTCCTCGCCCCCACCCCACCCCACCCCCGCCCGACCGCCGGAGGCACCCGGTAGGGTTCGCCTCCGGAAAGGGGAAGGTGAAGGGAACCCGATGACCAGGGATCGCGACCCTCGATCGCTCCGCAGGCACGCCCGGAGCGCCCTCATAGCGGCCTCGGTGACCGCTTTGTCGCTGACCGCCAGTGGTTGTGTCGTCGTGCACGGCGAACGGGAGATCCTCCCGTCCACCACCCGCGCCGAAGCCGCCAAGGCCCTCCAGGAGTTCACGACCGCGTACAACGCGGCCGACAAGGCCTACGACCCCGGTCTGGACGCCGACCACACCACGGGCGCCCTCGCCGACATCGACTCGGCCCGTCTGAAGGCCGGGAAGACGAACAACCCGGGCGGCAACCCCAACCACACGCCCCTGGAGCTGACGGACGCGAAGTTCACGATCCCGAAGAAGGCCGGCTGGCCCCGCTGGTTCCTCGTCGACGCCGCCGGCAACAAGGGCGGCGCCGCCCGCTGGCTCCTCGTGTTCACCCGCAGCAGCCTCGACGACCCGTTCCAGGTGGCGTACCTGACGCTCGTCGCGCCCGGCAAGGTCCCGGAGTTCAGGAAGGACGCCGACGGCTGGGCCGAGCCGGTCCCCGTGAACGCCACGGACC
Source organism: Streptomyces lomondensis (assembly GCF_014651035.1). Classification (GTDB taxonomy): domain Bacteria; phylum Actinomycetota; class Actinomycetes; order Streptomycetales; family Streptomycetaceae; genus Streptomyces; species Streptomyces lomondensis. The sequence goes on along the minus strand of NZ_BMWC01000001.1, from coordinate 1,058,324 downwards.
TGGCCGCCGGGCCCGCCGAGCTGAGCCAGACCTACACGACGTACCTGAAGAACGGCGGGGACACCTTCACGGACGGCCCGCACACCAGCCAGTGGCGAACCCTGCGCCAGAAGAACGCCAAGAAGCCGGGCCTGGTCACCCAGTACATCGACGAGCCGCTGACGAACGGCGACTACGCACCGCTGGCGCTGCGCACGGCGGACGGCGGCGCGCTGGTGTTCTTCACCACGCGGCACTACGAGAAGCAGACGGCCTACGCGGGCACGTCGTTCCCCACCCCGAACAAGGACGTCCTCGCGCTGACGAAGGGCGAGATCAAGCAGTCCCTCATGATGGAGTTCGTCTCCAACGAGGTCGCGCTGGACCCGAAGGGCCCGGGCAAGGTGACGATCCTGGGCAGGATCCAGGGCATGACCTCCGCGGAGGGCTCGTAGCCAAGGGCCCCACCGCCTGGTTGAACCAGGGCCTCAGTGCCGCAGCGGCCAGCCCGCCCCGGCATGGTCGGTGCCGTCACCGACGTACCGCCCGCAGACCTCCGTGAGCACCTCCAGCAGGCTCAGCGGATCCGGCAGCTCGTGCTCGGGCCCGCGTACCCACCGCACCGTCTGGTCCTCACCCGGCAGCCGCGCCGGCGGTACGAGGACGTAGGAGCCCCGGCAGTGCCAGCGCAGCCCGGGGTGCTCGTCCATCGTCTCGGGGTGGCAGTCCAGTTCGCACGGCCACCACTCGTCCTCGTCCTCGGGCGTCCCGCGGGTGAGCGTGAAGAACAGCATGCGGCCGTCGTCGCTCTCGGCGACCGGCCCGACCTCGACACCGCCGGCGAGCAGCCGCTCCAACGCGTCGCGACCGGCGTCGAGGGGCACGTCGAGGACGTCGTGCACCATGCCGGTCGCGGTGATGAAGTTGGCCTGCGGCTGGTGGCGGGCCCAGCGCTCGATCTGGCCGCTGTCGGTGGTGGACTGCGTCTGCCAGGCGAAGGACACCGGGTGCCGGGCCGGGGTGGGACAGCCGACGCGGTCGCAGGAACAGCGGTAGCCGAGCGGGTGGGCGGCGGGCGCCAGGGGCAGTCCCGCGCCGGCGGCGGCGAGCAGCAGGGCCTCACGGCCGCCGTCCCCGGCGGTCTCCTTCGGCCGGCGCCCGGCGCGCAGCCACTGGGTGAGTTTGCCCTGAAGGCCGGTCCGGCCGCCGAACTCCGCGCTCATCAATCCCCTCGCCTCGCCGTCGTGCGGAACAGCATGCCCTATGGTCCCATCTTCCCGCGCACCGGGGGGCCAGTGCCCACATCCGGGGCAGGAGGGTCGAGACGGGTACCGGTGGGGCGAGGCATATGCCGCCGGGACGAGGCGCACTCCGCGCACCATCGGGTGTCATTGCCCGCTTTACCAGGACATGGCGTCCTACCGTGGTCGCCATGGTCACAAGGATCGCGCTGACGGGCCTGGCCTCCGTGGCTTCCGTGGTCTCGCTGACCCTCACGGGACACGGCCCCGGCCCGAGCCCGCTGGAGTGGGGCACCGGCCCGCTGACGGTGGCGGCACTCCCCCGGATCACGTACGTCGCCCACCGCGGCGGCGCCCGCGAGGTCCCCGAGAACAGCATGTCGGGCCTGATGACGGCCTACGAGCGCGGTACGGCGCAGGTGCTGGACTTCGACACGCGGCTGCTGCGCGACGGCACGCCGGTGGTGTTCCACGACGAGACCCTGAACCGCACGACCTATCTGGGCGGCGCGGTGCGCGGCCTGGACGCCCGGGAGTGGCAGGGCGTACGGCTGCGCCCGAAGGACGCGCTGCCCGGGAGCTGGCGCTCGGAACGGCCGCCGACGGTCGCGGAGGTGCTGGATCGTTTCGGCGGGCGGATCGTGCTGATGCTGGAGGCGAAGGACCCGCGGAGCCTGGACCGGCTGGCCGGGCTGATCCGGGCCCGCGGGCTGACCCGCTCGGTCTTCGTCAACTCCAACGACCCGGAGGTGGCCCGGCGCGTCCACCGCCTCGGCCTGCTCGCGCAGTTGTGGCGCTCGGCGGAGCAGCTGCGCACGGACCGCCCCGAGCGCTGGCGGTCGTACGTCGATCTCCTGGACGTGGACCACCGGGCGCGCGACGCGGACCTGCTGCGGGCGGTGCGCTCGGGGATTCCGCGGGTGTGGGCGCACACCGTGGTGACGGACGCGCAGCGGGACCGTGTGCTGGCGCTGGGCTGCGACGGCGTCATCACGGACGCGCCGGGACGGCTGGCCCGGGCCGCTCAGCGGGGTGCGAGGCCGTGAAGGGCGTAGTCGACGAGGGTGTCGGTGTACTCGTAGGAGATCGGGCCCGTGTGCTGCAGCCAGCGCTGGGCGAGCGGGGAGATGAAGAACTCCAGGGCGATGCGCGGGTCGATGTCGGCCCGGACCTGCCCGGCGTCCTGCGCGGCGCGCAGCCGGCCGATGTAGAGGTCGAGTGAGAACTGCATCAGCTTGGCCACGAGTTCGCGCCCGAGCTGCTCGTTGACGACGCCCTCGGCGGCCAGGGCGCGGGAGGGCGCCTCGAACCTCGGGTCGCGCAGCTGGTCGACGGTGGCGCGCAGCACGCTCTTGACGTCGGCGGCGATGTCGCCGGTGTCCGGGAAGGCGTACGGCTCCGGCCCCGCTTCCCGCATGGACTGTTCGCCCAGGTCGAGGAAGGCCTCCATCAGCACGTCCGCCTTGGACGACCACCACCGGTAGATCGTCTGCTTCCCGACGCCGGCGCGGGCGGCGATGCCCTCGATGGTGGTCTTCGGGTAGCCGACCTCCACGACGAGCGCCAGGGCGGCGTCGTAGATGGCGCGGCGGGACTTCTCGCTGCGGCGGGTGGCGTCGGGGGCGGGCTTGCCGGGGGCGGACCGGGCGGGCTTCTGGACGGACATGGGTCGAATTTATCAGGTTGACAAGACGGAGCGTCTCGCGGACAGTGGAGAGGTATGCACGAGACGAACCGTCTCGTCGCGGTGAGGTCGCGTCGACGGACGCGGGAAAGGAGCCCGAGATGGCCCGAGGCGGAAACCTGCTGGGTGTCGGAGGATCGCGCCAGAACCTGGGCCGCAAGGCGCTGCGCGGCGGCGGCCGGGGCGGCCGGATCGGCGGCGGACTCGATCCGCAGGCCCAGAAGCGGGAGCTGCTGCGCAAGCTCCAGGAGGAACGACAGCAGCGGGAACAGCGGGAGGGCGGGACGACCGACCGGTCGTCGTGAGTCGTGAGCCTCCCCCGCCCGGGGGAGGCCGTCCCCTCGCGCGCGGGATCCTCCCGGGACGTCCGGCGGATGTACTGAGGCGGTCGCGGCCCCGCGACCGACGGACACCGGGAGGACTCACGATGCGCGTGTGGACGAGACGACGGCTGCTCACCTCGGCGGCCTCGGCGGTCTCTGCGGCGGGCCTCGCCGCCACGGCGGCCGTACCCGCGCGGGCGGCGGCGGCCGGAAGGCCCCGGCCGGGGGACGGCGACATCGTGGCCGCCTTACGGGCGCTGCCCGGACTGCGGCTGATCGAGGAGCGGCAGGACGCCGAACCGGGGTACCGGCACCTCGTCCTGGGCCTGCGCCAGCCGGCCGACCACACGAACCCCGCGGCCGGCACCTTCGAGCAGCGCCTCACCCTGCTGCACACCGCCGCCGACCGGCCCACGGTGCTGTTCAGCACGGGCTACCACGCCGTCCTCACCCCGCGCCGGACCGAACCGGCGGTCCTGCTGGGCGCCAACCAACTCCAGGTCGAGCACCGCTACTTCGGCACCTCACGCCCGGCGGGCCCCGGCTACGCGCACCTCACGATCCGCCAGGCCGCCGACGACCACCACCGTGTCGTCCGCCTCTTCCGCCGGATCTATCCGAGCGCGTGGATCTCCACCGGCGGCAGCAAGGGCGGCATGGCGAGCGTCTACCACCGCCGCTTCCACCCCCACGACGTGGACGGCACGGTGGTCTACTCGGCACCGAACAACGTCGACGACCGCGACGACTCGGCCTGCCTCCGCTTCCTGGACGCGGTCGGCACCCCCGCCGACCGCGCGGCCCTCGCGGCGGCCCAGCGGGCGATCCTGCTGCGCCGCGCCGACCTGGTCGCCCGCTACGAGGCCTGGGCGGCCGGCAGCGGCGACACCTTCCGTATCGTCGGCAGCGCCGACAAGGCTCTCGAAATCGCCGTCCTGCGCGTGCCGTTCATGTTCTGGCAGCGCGGCACGGCGGCCGACGTCGCCGCGATCCCCGGCCCGGGGGCGACGACCGGCGAGCTGTACCAGTGGCTGGACGACACGGCGGGGCTGTCCCTCTACGCCGACGCGGCGGCGCGGCGGTACATCCCGTACTGGTACCAGATCGGCACGCAGCTGGGGTACGGCAGCGTCCCCACCGCCCACCTCGCGGACCTGCTGCGCCACCCGGACGGCATCGAGGCGCGCAGTTTCGTCCCCCGGGACGTCCCCCTGCGCTTCGACCCGGCCGCGATGCCCGACATCGACCGCTGGGTGCGCCGTCGCGGCAGCCGGCTGCTGTTCGTCAACGGCTCCCAGGACCCCGCCGTGGCCGAGCACTTCCGGCCCGGCGGCCCGGACTCGCGGGTCCTGTGGGTGCCGGGCGGCAACCACAACGTCGACATCGCGGACCTGTCCCCCGCCGACCGGGCGTCGGCGCAGGACGCGTTGTTCCGCTGGGCCGGTCAGGTCATGCCCGCCTGACCTGAGGGTCGGAGGGCGGCCAGGGGTCTCCCCAGTCCGCGTCCCGGGCCGCCTTGTACAGGTCGCCGTGGCGTTTGGTGACCGTGGTACGGCGCAGGGACGGTTCGGTCTCGCACAGGTCGAGGAGGACCTGGCCCTTGCGGATCTGGGGGCGCCGGACGATCCGGGAGGGTGCCGGGGCGACGGGGAAGCGGGCGGCGGAGACGTAGCTGAACTTCTCGTCCTCGTAGGCGAGGGAGCCGCCCTTGACCTGGCGGTGCAGGGAGGAGCGGCTGACCCGGGCGGAGAAGTGGCACCAGTCCGTGCCCGGGGCGATGGGGCAGGTGTCGCTGTGCGGGCAGGGGGCGGCGACGTGGAAGCCGGCGGTGACCAGCCGGTCGCGGGCCTCGATGACGCGGGCGTAGCCGTCGGGGGTGCCGGGTTCCACGATCACCACGGCCTGTGCGGCGGCCGCGGCGGCGTCGACGAGGGCGATGCGGTCGGGGGCGGTCAGCTCGTTGAGGACGTAGGAGACGGTGACGAGATCAGTGCTCTCCAGGGTGAGCGCCGCTCCGATCCGAGAGCGCTGCCACCGTACGTCCCGCAGGGCCGGGTCGGCCGCGGCGATCTCCCGGCCCAGGGCGAGGGCGGGCTCGGCCCAGTCGAGCACGGTGACGGGCCGCTCCCCGCCCCAGGTCGCACTCACGGCCCAGGCCGCGGCACCCGTGCCGCCGCCGAGATCCAGGTGCCCGCCGGGCACCCAGCCGGGCACGGCCTCCGCGAACGCCTCCAGCGCCGACCGCACCGCCTCGAAGGTCGCGGGCATCCGGTAGGCCGCGTAGGCGGCGACGTCCGCGCGGTCCCGGAGGATCGGGGCGTCGGTCGGGGTGGCCCCGCGGTAGCTGGCGATGAGCCGCTCGACGGCCTGCGCGGCCTGCCGGGGCGGCAGCCCGTCGAGCAGACCGGCGAGTGCGGCACGGAGGGTTTCGGCCGGGGGTGCGGGGGCGTTCACCCGGTGATTCTACGAGGGACGAGGCGAGAGCACCGCTCTCACCTCCCCCGCAGCGCCCGGGCCACCCGTGACCCCGCCGCCGCCCTCGGGGCGCTGTCCGGTCGGCGGCGGCGGGGGTGGACCGCGTTGGTGAGGAGGATCAGGAACGTGTCCGTGGCCGGGTCGAGGACGAGGGACGTGCCCGTGAAGCCCGTGTGGCCCGCCGCGCCCCGCCCGGCGAGGTCGCCCATGAACCACGGCTGGTCGAGGACGAAGCCGAGCCCCGGTGGGGTGAAGAGGAGGTCGACGAAGTCGGGGCCGAGGATGCGGGCCGGGCCGTAGGCGCCGCCGGCGAGGAGGGCGCGGCAGAACACCGCGAGGTCCCGGCCGGTGGAGAACAGGCCCGCGTGGCCCGCCACACCGCCCAGCGCCCAGGCGTTCTCGTCGTGCACCTCACCCCGCAGCATCCCCCGGTCCGCCTTGGCCCACGGCCGCCGCTGGTCCTCCGTCGCCGCGGCCTCGGGGCAGGGCCCGAACCGGGTCGCCGTCATGCCCAGCGGCCGGGTGATGCCGTCGTGGAAGAGGACGTCGAGCGGGCGGCCGGTGACGCGTTCCAGGACGTGCTGGAGGAGGAGCATGTTCAGGTCGGAGTAGCGGTACGTGCCGGGCGCGCCGACCGGCGGTTCCGCCTGGAGCGCCGCCAGTCGCGCGGCGTCGTCGGCGCAGTCGTACAGCGGGAGTTCGGGCCGCAGCCCGGAGGTGTGGGTGAGCAGCTGCCGTACGGTGATGCCGTGCCGGGCCGCCGCCGTGAAGTCGGGCAGGTATGCCCCGACCCGGGCGTCCATGCCGAGCGTGCCGCGCTCGATCTGCTGCACGGCGGCCACGGACGTGAACAGTTTGGTCAGGGACGCCAGGTCGAAGGGCGTGCCGACGGTCATCGGGACGCGGTCCTCGGGGGGCAGTTCCACGCCGGCGTCGGCGTCCTCGTCGTAGGCCGCGTAGCGGACGGCCCAGCCCGCCGCCTCCTCGACCGCGATCACCGGACCGCGCCCGACGACCAGGACGGCGCCCGGTGCCCAGGGGCGCTGCCCGGTGGTGAGGACGTGGACCTCCCGGACGAGCCGGCGCAGTTCCGCGGGGTCGAGTCCGGCCCGTTCCGGCGTGCCGTCGCGCAGTCTCGGTGCGCTCAGCTGTCCGCTCCCTCCACACTCGCGCGGGCCCTCCAGGGACGGCACATTCCCACGAAGCAGGCCAGTGCCACCAGTGCGGCGGCCAGTTGGACGACGGCCATCGGGAGGGCGGTGTCCTCCCCGGCGACGCCGACGAGCGGGGAGGCGATCGCGCCGACGAGGAAGGACGACGTGCCGAGCAGGGCGGACGCGGAGCCGGCGGCGTGCCTGGTGCGCATCAGGGCGAGGGCCTGGGTGTTGGGCAGGGTGATGCCCATCGCGGACATCAGCACGAACAGCGCGACGGCGACGGGCGCGAGGCCGACCTCGCCGAACACGCCCAGGGACATCAGCAGCAGCGCGGTCGCGGCGGTGATGACGATCGCGAGGCCGGTGCCCAGCACGCGGTCGAGGCTGACCCGGCCGACCAGGACCTTGCCGTTGATCTGGCCGACGACGACCAGCCCGACCGAGTTGACGCCGAACAGCAGGCTGAACGTCTGCGGGGAGGCGCCGTAGATCTCCTGGATGACGAACGGGGACGCCGAGATGTAGGCGAACAGGGCGGCGAAGGCGAAGCCGCCGGTGAGCATGTAGCCGGTGAAGGAGCGGTCGGCGAGCAGGCCGCGCATCGAGCGGAGGGCCTCGCCGACGCCGCCGCTGTGCCGTTCGGCGGGCGGCAGGGTCTCGGGGAGCTTCGTCCAGACCAGGACGCCGATGAGCACGCCGATGACCGTGAGGACGGCGAACACGCCCCGCCAGTCGGTCACGCGCAGGACCTGCCCGCCGATCAGCGGCGCCACGATGGGGGCGACCCCGGAGATGAGCATGAGGGTGGAGAAGAAGCGGGCCATGGCCATGCCGTCGTACAGGTCGCGGACGACGGCCCGCGCGATGACGATCGCGGCGGCGCCCGCGAGGCCCTGGGCGAGCCGGAAGGCGACGAGGAGTTCGACGGTGGGCGCGAGCGCGCACAGGACGGTGGCGACGACGAAGACGGCGAGCCCGGCGAGCAGCGGACGGCGGCGCCCCCACCGGTCGCTCATCGGCCCGACCACGAGCTGGCCGAGCGCCATGCCGGCCAGGCAGGTGGTCAGGGTGAGCTGGACGGTCGCGGCGGGGGCGTGCAGGGCCCGGGTGACCTCCGGCAGGGCCGGGAGGTACATGTCCATCGCCAGCGGGGGTACGGCGGTCAGACTGCCGAGGAGGAAGGTGACGAGGAGACCGGTGCGGCGGTGCGGTGTGCGGTCGGGCCGCTCCGTCCCGGCTGCGACCCCCTGCACGGTGTTCGATATGGACGCCCCACCCTCGGGCATGAGTCCCTCCCTTTTCGAGTCGATCGCCACCTATGCTCTCAGCTCGTACGGAGTGCTCGGGGTCACGAGGCGGAGGCGGGGCGGGAATGACGGCGGACACGGTGCGGTGGGGGATCCTGGCGACCGGAGGGATCGCGGCCGCGTTCACCGCGGACCTGATCGACCTGCCGGACGCGGAGGTCGTGGCGGTGGCGTCGCGGTCGGAGGAGTCGGCGAAGGCGTTCGCGGAGCGGTTCGGGATCCCCCGGGCGTACGGCGACTGGAACACGCTGGCGCGGGACGAGGACATCGATGTCGTCTACGTCGCCACCCCGCACACGGCGCACCGGACCGCCGCCGGCCTGTGTCTGGCGGCGGGGCGGAACGTGCTGTGCGAGAAGCCGTTCACGCTGAACGTGCGCGAGGCGGCGGAACTCGTCGCGCTGGCGCGGGAGCACGGGCGCTTCCTGATGGAGGCGATGTGGATGTACTGCAATCCGCTGGTGCGGCGGCTGAAGGCGCTGGTCGACGACGGCGCGATCGGCGAAGTGCGCACGGTCCAGGCCGACTTCGGGCTGGCCGGGCCGTTCCCGCCCTCGCACCGGCTGCGGAACCCGGAGCTGGGCGGGGGCGCGCTGCTCGATCTGGGCGTGTATCCGGTGTCGTTCGCGCAGCTGCTGCTCGGGGAGCCGTCGGATGTCGCGGCGCGAGCGGTGCTCTCCGAGGAGGGCGTCGACCTCCAGACGGGAGCACTGCTCTCCTGGGAGAGCGGCGCTCTTGGTTCAGTGCACTGCTCCATCGTGGGCGGTACGGCGACCTCCGCCTCGGTCACCGGCTCCAAGGGCCGTATCGACATTCCGCACGGCTTCTTCTTCCCGGACCGTTTCGTGCTGCACCGGGACGGCCGCGACCCCGAGGAGTTCACGGCCGACCCGGCGGACGGGCCCCGCAACAGCCTGCGTCACGAGGCGGCCGAGGTGATGCGCGCGGTGCGCGTCGGTGAGACCGAGTCGCCGCTCGTCCCGCTCGACGGCACGCTCGCCGTGATGCGGACGCTCGACGCGATCCGGGACCGCGTCGGCGTCCGCTACCCGGGCGAGACCCCGGACGAGGACCTCACGGCGGAGCTCACGCCGGCTTGAGCCCCTGCTCCCCCACCTGAGTCACGAAGGACGCGGCCGTCGTGACCGGCGCTCCCTGCCGGGTCACGTACGGCACGGTCTTGAAGTCGGCCCGCGCCGACTCCTGTCCGAGAGCGACGGTGACGTAGCCGCGCCGTCCGTTGAAGAACTTCAGGTGCGGGTTGGCGGACATGTAGGTGTCCCAGGTGGCGGGCTTGTCGGCGCCGTCGCGGCCGCTGGAGATGGAGGTCGCCACGATCTCGGTGCCGAGGGTGGCGGAGTTCTGGTCGTCGAAGTCGTCCTTGATGTCGAAGGCGTAGGCGGCGTGCACGTCGCCGCTGAGCACCATCAGGTTCTCGACGCCGGCGGCCTTCGCGCCGTCGAGGACGCGCCGGCGGGAGGCGCTGTAGCCGTCCCAGGCGTCCATCGACACCCGTGACGGGGTGGTGGCGTCCATGTGCCGCCGGGCGAACAGGACCTGCTGCGGTACGACGTTCCACAGCGCCCGCGAGGCGCGCCAGCCGTCGAGCAGCCACCGCTCCTGCGTCGCCCCGGTCATGGTGCGCGCCGGGTCGTCGGACTCGGGGCCGGGGACGTGTGCCTTGTCGCCGTAGGCCTGGTCGGAGCGGTACTGGCGGGTGTCCAGGACGTCGAACTGGGCGAGGCGGCCCCAGTGCAGGCGGCGGTAGAGCCGCATGTCCGGTCCGGCGGGGCGCTGCGGCTGGCGCAGCGGCTGGTTCTCCCAGTAGGCGCGGTAGGCGGAGGCCCGGCGCAGCAGGAACTCCTCCGGCGGGACGCTGTTCTCGGGGATGTCGTCGGCGTAGTTGTTCTCGGTCTCGTGGTCGTCCCAGGTGACGACGAAGGGGTGCGCGGCGTGCGCGGCGCTCAGGTCGGGGTCGGACTTGTAGAGGGCGTACCGCAGCCGGTAGTCCTCCAGGGTCAGCGTCTCGCGGTCGAACAGGCCGGGCAGGGTGCGGTCGGTGTAGTTGCGCTGGCCGCCGACGGAGTTGACGGCGTACTCGTAGAGGTAGTCGCCGAGGTGGAGGACGAGGTCGACGTCGTCGGCGGCGAGATGGGCGTACGGCGTGTAGTAGCCGTCGTGGTAGGCCTGGCAGGAGACGGCGGCGAGCGTGAGGGCCGGGACGCGGCTGCCGGGGTCGGGGGCGGTGCGGGTGCGGCCGGTGGGGCTGATCCAACGGCCCACGCGGAAGCGGTAGTAGAAGACGCGGCCGGCCTCCAGGTGGCGCGCCTCGACGTGGACGGTGTGGTGGAACTCGGGGTGGGCGGTGGCGGTGCCGCGCCGGGCGATGCGGCGGAACCGCTCGTCGTGGGCCAGCTCCCAGTGGACGGTGACGCGTTCGGCGGGCAGTCCGCTGTCGGCCTGGAACGGGGCGGGCGCGAGGCGGGTCCACAGGATGACCGAGCCGGGCAGCGGGTCACCGGAGGCGACGCCCAGCGTGAACGGGTTCTCGGTGATCCTCGCGGCGTCGAGTTCGGCGGCGGCCGCGACTCCCGGGGACGGCAGGTTGGTCGCGAAGGCCAGCGCGGCGGCGGCGCCGGTGGCGGTGAGGAAGCGGCGGCGGCCGATGTGCCGGGCGGCCGCGCGGAGTTCGGGGGCATGCTGGGACGGGCGTGCTGCGGGTGTCATCCGGTCCTCCCCTGGCGAATGGCTGCACGGGGCATTGGAGTGGCCGGGGACGACTCCCGATTGACACGTACACAGCACGCGCATGACGGACGGATGAGTTCCGGATGGCGGGCCCTCCTCTACGCTGCGAGCCCATGAATGCGAAGGAACACGGAATCGCGGTCGTGACCGGGGCGGGCTCCGGCATCGGCCGCGCGGTCGCCGCGGAACTGCTGCGCGCGGGCTGGTCGGTGGCGCTGGCGGGCCGGCGCGTCGAGACGCTGCGGGAGACGGCGGCCCTTGTGCCCGGGGGCGCGGCTCTCGCCGTACGGACGGACGTGTCACGGCCGGAGGACGTGGCCGCCCTCTTCGCCGCCACCGTCGAGCGGTTCGGCCGGGTCGACCTGCTGTTCAACAACGCGGGCACGTTCGGGCCCGGCGGGGTGCCGGTCGAGGAGCTGTCCTACGAGGCCTGGCGGCATGTGGTGGACACCAACCTCAACGGGGCGTTCCTGTGCGCGCAGGCGGCGTACCGGCAGATGAAGGAGCAGGACCCCCAGGGCGGGCGGATCATCAACAACGGCTCGATCTCCGCGCACACGCCCCGTCCGCACTCGGTGGCCTACACCGCGACCAAGCACGCGCTGACCGGCCTGACGAAGTCGCTGTCGCTGGACGGACGGCCGTACCGGATCGCCGTGGGGCAGATCGACATCGGCAACGCGGCGACCGACATGACGGCCGGTATGCGGACGGGGGCGCTTCAGGCGAACGGCGAGGTCGTCCCGGAGCCGGTGATGGACGTCGCGGACGTGGCCCGCACGGTGCGGCACATGGCGGAGCTGCCGCTGGAGGCGAATGTGCAGTTCGCGACCGTACTCGCCACGACGATGCCGTACGTCGGACGCGGCTGAGCGCGGCACCGGCGGCCGTCAACGCGTCAACCTCTACAAGCGGAATAGCAACGTCCGCACCATTGCGGCCGGTCGGGCGCTTATGCTCAACTCCCCTACACGAAAGCTTCACAGTTGGGGCAGCGAGCTTCCGTCAGGCCACACCCAGGGGGGAGCGGCAGTCGTTCCACGGCACCGGGTGGGGGTGGGCCCCGCGTGGGACCGCGGGGTACGCACCGGTGCGCGTGGAACGACTGCCGCATACGTCAAGGGCAAGGTCCCGTAATGATCAGCGCCCGAGCAGCCGGTCGACCTCGGCCAGTTGCGCGCCGGTCAGCGCCCCCTTCTCCAGCGCCCCCGCGTTCTGCTCCGCCTGGGCGACCGAACGGAAGCCGGGGATGGGGATCGTGCGCGGACTGCGCGCCCACAACCAGGCCAGGGCGCCCTGGGCGAGCGTGCGGCCGTCGCTGGTGAGGACGTCCCTGAGGGCGTCGACGCGGGCGAGCCACTCCGGGTCCGCGCCGGATCCGTCACTGAAACCCTGGAGCCAGGCCGGGGGCCTGCTGCGGATGTCCCCGGCCTCCAGCGGCTGCCCGTCCCGGCGCTTGCCGGTGAGCAGCCCCATGGCGAGGGGACTGCGGTTGATGCTCGCGAGGCCCGCCTCCTCGCACAGCTTCAGCATCGCGGGCGCGTCCTGGAGGACGTTGAGAGCGTGCTGGACGGCGGCGCAGTGCGGCCCCTGCGCGAACACGGCGGCGCGAGCGGGGTCGTCGGTGCTCCACGCGTAGGCGCGTATCAGCCCCTCGCCGACCAGCTTCTCGCACTCGTCCCGGAGCAGGGCGGCCTGCTCGATGTCCGCGTCGGAGAGATGGAACTGGTAGAGGTCGACGTAGTCGCTGCCGAGGCGGCGCAGGGACGCGGTCAGGGCGCGGCGAAGATGGGCCGGGGAGTCGTCGCCGCCGGTGAGGGTGCGGGTGTCCTCGTCGAACACGTTGCCCCACTTGGTGGCGACGACGACATCCGCCCTGCGCTTGCCGAGGGCCCGGCCGAGCACCCGTTCGCTGTGCCCGGCGCCGTAGGTGTCGGCGGTGTCGAAGAAGGTGACGCCCAGGTCGAGGGCGCGCCGCACCGCCCGTACCGACTCCTCGTCGTCGACCTTGCCCCAGCCGAGCGGCTGCCCGTCGGCCGCCTGCCATTCGCCGCCGATCGCCCAGCAGCCGAAGCCGAGGGCGCTCACCTCGATGCCGCTGCGTCCCAGCGGCCGTGTGGTCTCCATGAGCGGGGATGCTAGGAGTTGGAGCGCACTCGAAGGCAAGCCCCGGTGGGGGCTGGGTTTCAGGCCTGTCCGGTCTCGAAGCGCGTGATCCTGCCGTCGTCGTCCACGGTGAAGCTCCACCGGGTGCGCATCTCGCCCCAGGTGTCGTTGCTGTAGCGGGCGATGAGGGCCCGGCCGCCGTTGGACTCCTTGTCGACCTCCAGGTGGCCGTGGGAGGAGAAGATCTCCCGGTCGACCCAGTCGGCGAGGTCGCGGTCGGAGCCGTCGTCCGCCATGGTCGCGCCCGGTGCGAGGAGCGCCATGAAGGCCTCGCGGTCGTGGTTGTTCACGGCGGCCACGAAGGCGCGGACGGCCGGATCGCTGAGGCGCGTGGTCTGAATCGTCATGCGAGTCAGCCTCGTACCGGCCGCCGGGCCGCGCCACCCGTGCCACCCGAACGGCGTCCCGGGCGGGTCCGCCGGGTGTCGCCAGGTGTCGGGAGTGCGACGGTGGAAACGCGAGGAGGAGTGTTCCCCTGTTCCTGCTGTCTGCTCCGGGAGACGACGTGAGGCGTTACCACCGACGTGATCTGGGCCTGCTGCTGCTCCGGCTGGGGACGGGCGGTGTGCTGGCCGCCCACGGCACGCAGAAGCTGTTCGGCTGGTTCGGCGGGCACGGCATCGAGGGCACCGGCCAGTTCATGGAGTCGGTGGGCTATGTCCCGGGCAGGGCGAGCGCGACGGCGGCGGGGCTCGCGGAGACCGGCGGCGGCGCGCTGCTGGCCCTGGGCCTGGCGACGCCGGCCGCCGGCGCGGCGGCGGCCGGGGCGATGGCGGGAGCGGCGGCGGTGCACGCCCCGAACGGGTTCTTCAACCAGAGCGGCGGCTACGAGTACGCGGCGACGCTGGGCCTGACGGCCGCCGGCCTGGCCGTCACCGGGCCGGGGCGGCTCTCCCTGGACCACGCGCTCGGGCACGCGGTGAACCGGAGCTGGATGCTCCCGGCGGCGTTCGCGGCGACGGCGGCGGGGACCGCGCTGGTCGTGGGGGCGCGTGCCAGGCGGCTGCGGAAGGCGAAGGAAGGCGAGCAGGACGCGCTGTTCGAAGAGGAGTACCTGGAGTAGAGGAGTACCTGGAGTAGCGGGACGGGGAGGCCCGGCGCTGTCAGACCCTCGTGGCAGGCTGCCCCCATGAGCGATCACCCGCCGCCCGGGCCCGAGCTGTGGGCCTCCGTCGACGCCCTGTGGAAGTGGCTGGACAGCAACCGCCCGATCGAGGACCGCGAGGGCCTGCTGCTGCGCATCCTGAAGCTGAACGAGGAGGTCGGGGAGGTCGCGGAGGCGGTGATCGGGGCGACCGGCCAGAACCCGCGCAAGGGCGTGACGCACACCTGGGACGACGTACAGGCGGAGCTGTGCGATGTCGTCATCACGGCGCTGGTGGCGCTGCGGACCCTGACGCCGGACGCGCGTGAGGTGTTCACCCGGCATCTGGAGCGGGTGACGGAGCGGTCGCGGACCTCGAGTTGACGGCGGCTTCTCCCGCGGACAGTACCTGAGCTGCGATCCGACGCATTTCCGCCCGCCGGTCGAACACCTCTGCAAGGATCGAACACGCCGCCCGGATCACCGGGTGGCTGCACTGGCCCGACCAGGTCGAGGAGTCCGGTGACGGGGGTGGACTGGAGGTTCCGGTCCCTGGTGGTCGCGCACGCCGTGTCGGCCTACGGGACCTATCTCAACCTGATCGCGCTCAGCCTGTTCTCCTACGAGGTCACCGGTACCGCCTGGGGCGTGGGCGTGGTGATGGCCGTACGGCTGCTGTCCGGTGTCACTGCCGGGCTCGCCGCCGGGGCCGTGTCGGCCCGGGTCACGCGCCGCACGGTCATGGTGGTCACGGACCTCGCCCAGACGCTCGCCATGGTGGTGCTGGCGCTGTGGTCCTCCGGCACACCGCTGGGGGTGCTGCTCGGCGCGGTGGTCGTGCTGGGGGCGGGCAACACGTTCTTCAACGTCGCCCTGCGCAGCGCCGTTCCGGTCATGGTCGGGCAGGACGGCCGGGCCGGGGCCAACGGCGTGCTGGTGACGGCCCGGTCCGTCGCCACGGTGCTGGGCTTCGCCTCGGCCGCGCCGGTCATCGGTCTCGGCGGGTTCGATGTCGCGTTCGCCGTCAACGCGGCGAGCTTCGCGGTGTCCGGTGCCGCCGTGCTGGTGCTCCGGCCGCGCACCGACGACCTCCCGCATGACGCCCCGCCCGGCGACTCCCCGGATGGCGACCCGCCCGGCGACTCCCCGGATAACGCCCCGTCCGACGGCTTCCCGCACAACGCGCCGTCCGACGGCTTCCCGGACGACGACCCGCCCGCCCGGGAGCGGCGCGAGGCCCGAATCCCACCGGCGCGTGGCGGGCGGCTGCGGCGCCGCGTGGCGGGCCTCGCCGGGCCGTTGCTCGGCCTGATCGCGCTGCGCGGCCTGGACGCCCTGGCGTCCGCGTCGCACAACGTCGCCCTGCCGCTGGCGGCACACGCGGCAGAGCCGTCCGAGCCGGCGGTGTTCATGACCCGGTTCTGGTCGGCGTGGGCCGTGGGCACCCTGCTCGCCCACCAGGTCCTCAAACGCCGCTCGCGGGACACGTCGTGGGGCGAGCGCGCCTTCGCCGCGGGCACCTGCGCGATGTCGTTCTGCTTCGTGGCCGCGTTCACCGGACTGCCCGGCCCCGCCCTGATGGCGGCGGCCGTGGCGGCGGGGTTCGCGGACGGCTGGACCGAGATCGTCTACACCTCGCGCCTCCAGGCGGCCCCCGACCGGCAGCGCGGCCGGCTGTTCGGGCTGTCCGCCACCGCCGAGCAGTCCGGGTTCGCCCTGGGCACGGTGGCCGCGGCGGCGGCGCTGGAGGCCCTGCCCGCCCTGGCCGTCGTGGGGGCCTTCCACGGGGCGGCCGTGTGCGGGGCGGTGGTCCTGCTGCTGTTCACCGTACGAAGGCACAACGCGCGCAAGGGCGACGACCGTTCGTCCACCAGTGGAGAAAAGGGAGAGGACACGCATGGAACGTCTACGGGGGCAAGCCGTCTGCCGGGGTCCTGAGCCCGAGCGCACGCAGGACGATCCGGTCGACGCCGTACAGGCGCTGCTGGGCGCTGCCCGGTCCGCTCCCGGCGGAGCCGTCGTCACGGTCGCCGGCGACGGCACGACCGCATCACGGTCGTATCCCGAACTGCTGGACGCGGCACGCCGGATGCTCACCGGCCTGCGCGGCCAGGGGATGCGGCGCGGTGACCCGGTGGTGCTGTGCGGGCTGCCCCTGGACGAGTTCTTCCCCGCCTTCTGGGCCTGTGTGCTCGGCGGCGCCCTTCCGGTCGCCATCGCCGAGCATCCCGCGCCGGGCTCCCCGGCCTTCGAACGCCTGCGGCAGGCCCGCGCGTTACTCGGCGGGCCGCTGGTGCTGACCGACGCGCCGGGCGCGGCGGCGCTCGCCCGCGCCACGCCCGCGCCGCGCGTCGTGCTCGCCCGGGACTGCCTGGACGCGCCGCCCGCCGACGACCATGTCGAGCCGGACCCGTCCGACACGGCCCTGCTGATGCTGTCCTCCGGCAGCACCGGGGTTCCGAAGGCCGCGCGCCTGACGCACGCCGGGCTCGCGGACTTCGCGGCGAGCAGCCGCCGGATCCTCGACGTCCGCCCCGACGACACCCTGGTGAACTGGCTGCCCGTCGACCACAGCGGCGCCTTCCTGCTCTACCACCTGCTCGCGGTCTTCACCGGCTCCACCAACGTGCACGCGCCGACCGACCGGGTGCTCGCCGACCCGCTGCGCTGGCTCGACCTCCTCCACGAGCACCGGGCGCGGCACAGCTGGGCCCCGACCTTCGCCTACCGGCTGGTCGCCGACGCGCTCGCCGAGCGGCCCGACCGCCGCTGGGACCTGAGCGGCCTCAAGTCCCTGCTGTGCGGGGGCGAGCGGGTCGTGCTGCCGGTGCTGCGCCGCTTCCTCGACGCGACCGCCCCGTACGGCGTGCGCGAGGAGCACATCGCCCCGGTGTGGGGCATGGCCGAGACGGTCACGGCCGTCACCTACGGCCGCCTCGACCGGCCGGGCACCGTGCACCGCCTGCTCAAGAGCAGCCTGGGCGGCGATCTGGTCCGGGCCGCCGAGGACGCCCCGGACGCCGACTGCGTCACCTTCGTCGCCTCCGGCTCGCCCGCGCACGGCGTCACCCTGCGCATCGTCGACGACCAGGGCGACCCCGCCCCGCCGGGCCGGATCGGGCGGCTCCAGGTCCACTCGCCCGCGCGGCTCACCCCCGGCTATGTGAACAACCCCGAGGCGGACGCCGCGGCCTACCCGGCCGGACGCGACTGGCTGGACACGGGCGACCTGGCCTTCCTCGACGAGGGCCAGGTCGTCATCACGGGCCGGCGCAAGGACGTCATCATCCTCAACGGCCACAACGTCTACTGCCACGAGGTGGAGGAGACCGCCACCGCCGTCGACGGCGTCCGGCAGGGCGAGGTCGCCGCCTGCGGCATCCCGCATCCGGAGCGGGGCACGGAGGAGCTGGCGGTGTTCTTCGTCAGCCGCGGCGCCGCCGAGGACGCACGGATCGCCGCGGAGGTGAAGGCTGCGCTGTTCACCCGCCTCCGGCTCACCGCCGCGTACGTCCTGCCCGTCCCCGAGGACGAGTTCCCGCGGACCCCGGCGGGCAAGGTGCGGCGCGCCGAACTCCCCAAACGGTTGAGCCGGGACACCGACGCGGTGACTCGTGCCGTCCAGGAGGAACTGGGCGCCGTACTGGGCCGCCCGGCCGAGGCGGACGTGCCGTTCTACGAACTCGGCCTGACGTCCGTCCTGCTGGTGCGGCTGCGCAACCGGCTGGCGGAACGTCTGGGGACACCGATCGCGCAGACGGCCTTCTTCGAGCACCCGACGGCCACGGCCCTCGCCGCGCACCTCGCGGGCCGGCCCGCGGCGGCAGCGGCCCCGGAGCCGGAGAGCGGCGACGGCTCCCCCGACCGCCGCGTGGCCGTCATCGGACTGTCGCTGCGCTTCCCCGGCGCGCACTCGGTGGACGAGTTCTGGGCGAACCTGCGGGACGGCGTGGACAGCGTCCGGGTGTTCGGCGAGCGGGAACTCGCGGCGGCGGGCCTCACCCCGGAGCAGCGCCGCGCGCCCGGCCTCGTGCCCGTCGCCGGAGTCCTCGACGGCGTCGAGGAGTTCGACGGGGACTTCTTCGGCATGAGCCCCAAGGAGACCGGGCTCACGCATCCCGCGCACCGGCTGTTCCTGGAGTGCTGCCACCAGGCCCTGGAGGACGGCGGCCACGCGGCGACCGCGCCGGGCGTCCGGGTGGGGGTGTTCGCCGGGTCGGGCATGAACCTCTACGACCACCAGCAGACCACGGCCGGATCGCCGTACGACCCTGCGGACCCGGCCGCCGGCATGCAGTCGGCCATCGGGCAGGAGCCGGACTTCCTCGCCACCCGGGTCGCCTACCGGCTCGGCCTCACCGGCCCGGCGATCGGTGTGCAGACGGCCTGTTCCACCTCCCTGGTCGCGGTGCACCTCGCGGTCCAGGCGCTGCTGACCGGTGAGGCGGACCTGGCGCTGGCGGGCGCCGCGGCCGTGCACCTGCCGCAGGAGACCGGCTATCACAGCCACCCCGGGTCGATCCTGTCCCCCACCGGACGCTGCCGCGCCTTCGACGCGGAGGCCGACGGCACCGTCGGCGGCAACGGCGTGGCCGCCGTGCTGCTCAAGCGCCTCGACCGGGCGCTGGCCGACGGCGACACCGTGCACGCGGTGATCCTGGGCTCGGCGGTCAACAACGACGGCGCCGCCAAGGTCGGCTTCAGCGCCCCCGGGGTCGAGGGCCAGGCCGACGTCGTACGCCAGGCGCTGCGCAGGGCGGACGTGCCGCCGGAGACGATCTCCTACGTGGAGGCGCACGGCACGGGAACGCGGCTCGGCGATCCGGTGGAACTCACGGCGCTGGCACGGGCGCTCCGCCCGGACCGCGGTGGACGCACCGGCTTCTGCGCCGTCGGTTCGGTGAAGCCGAACATCGGGCACCTCGACAGCTGCGCCGGAATGGCCGGGCTGATCAAGACGGTCCTGATGCTGCGCCACCGCACCCTGGTGCCCACACCGCACCTGACCCGCCCCAACCCTGAACTTCCGCTGCACGGCAGCCCGTTGACGCTCGCCACGGAGCTGCGGCCGTGGGCGGTGCAGGACGGCGTTCCCCGCCGGGCCGGGATCAGCGCGCTCGGCGTCGGCGGCACCAACGCTCACGTGGTCCTGGAGGAGGCCCCGCCGGCACGCCCAGGCCCGGTGCCCGAACTGCCGGTCCTCGTCCCGGTGTCGGCCCGCGACACCGAGGCCCTGGACGCGCTGACGGCCGCGCTCCGCGACCGGCTCCTGGCGCGCCCGGACCTCCCCGCCGCCGACGTGGCCGCCACCCTGGCCCTCGGCAGGCCCC
Organism: Streptomyces lomondensis; assembly: GCF_014651035.1. Taxonomy (GTDB): domain Bacteria; phylum Actinomycetota; class Actinomycetes; order Streptomycetales; family Streptomycetaceae; genus Streptomyces; species Streptomyces lomondensis. The sequence continues at coordinate 1,038,830 of NZ_BMWC01000001.1, read as the reverse complement.
ACGGCCCGGCACGCACCGCCGTGACCGGCCGCACGGCCGGCGACCTCGCCCGGGCACTGGAGGAGGGCCGGCACCCCGAGCCGGCCCCGCTCGGCCCCCTCGCCTTCGCCTGCGCGGGCCAGGGCAGCGCCCGCCGCGGCATGGCGAACGGCCTGTACGCCGTGAGCCCGGCCGCCCGGGACACGCTCGACCGGTGCGAGGCGCTCTACGCCGGGGAGTTCGGCGGCAGCCTGCTCGACTCACTGCTGGCCGTTCCCGGCCCGGCCGGCCTCCCGACGGCGGACGAGGTCTGGCCCACCGAGACCGCGCAGGCCGCCCTCTTCGCCCATCAGGCGGCACTGGCGGACGCGTGGCGGGCGGCGGGGATACAGCCCGGGCTGCTGTTCGGCCACAGTGTCGGCGAGTACGCCGCCCTGTACGCGGCCGGCGCCCTGACCCTGGAGGACGGGCTGCGGCTCACCGCCTGGCGCGGGCGTCTGATGCAGCTCCGCTGCCCGGCCGGGGGCATGCTCGCCGTCCGGGCCGACCGGGCCACCGCCGAGCGCCTCGCATCGGCCACTGGTGCGGAGCTCGCCGCGGTCAACGGCCCTCGGGCGCAGGTGCTCTCGGGTCCGCCGCAGGCCCTCAAGGAGGCGGCGCGGCTGCTCGACCAGGAGGGCCTGCGGTGGCGTGCGCTGCCGGTCGACCGGGCGTTCCACTCCGCCGACGTCGACAGCGCCCTGGACGAGTTCCGGAACCATGCGGGCCAGGTGACGTACCGTCCGCTGCACACCCCGCTGGTGACCACGGCCGACGGCGAGCTGCGCCGGCCGGGCTGGACGGCCGACGTGGAGTACCTCTGCCGCCAGGCCCGGCAGCCGGTCCGCTTCGACCTCGCGATGGACGCGGCGGTCGGGCAGGGCTGCCGGGACTTCGTGGAGATCGGCGCCGGGCGGACCCTCACCGGCCTCGGCCGGCACTGCGTACCCGACAGCCGCTGGCTGAGCGGGCAGGGCGAAGGGGACGGGGCCGCCGAGCAGGCGCAGGGGTTCCTGACGGCGCTCGGCTCGCTGTACCGCAGGGGCGCCGACCTGGACTGGGAGGCGCTCGCGGGCGGCGGGGGCCGGGTGCCGCTGCCGGGGCATCCGCTGCGGCGGCGCAGGGTGCCGTTCGAGGCCGTGGCGTCGGCCGGCGTTTCCGAGCAGCCGGAGGTGGCCGGTGAAGTGATCGAGGTGGTCCGGGAGTTGACGGCGGAGAAGCTCGGCCGCCCGGTCGCCGACGTGACACCGGACAGCTCGTTCTTCGAACTGGGCGCCGACTCGCTGTCCCTGATGAGCATGACGACGGAGCTGGAGCAGCGCTATGGCGTCCGGGTCCCGGTCCGGGAGGTGTTCGACACGGCCGACACGCCGCGGAGGCTGGCGGAGCGGGTCGGGCAGTTGCGGGGGGAGGTGCCGGTGGCCCAGGAGACGGTGGTCCAGGAGACGGTGGTCCAGGAACCGGCGGCGCCCCGGGGTGCGGATGCGGACGTCCACGCCCTGTTCGGACAGCAACTGCGCCTGGCCGAGCAACTCGTCGGCCAGGTGGGCGAGATGATCTCCCGCCAGCTGGACGTCCTCGCGACGGCGTCGGGCACCAGGACGGCACCTCCGGCTCCGGCACGCACACCCGCGCCCATCGCCCTCCAGCCCGAGCCCGAGCCCGCCCCCACCCCTGCCACCTCACCGCCCGGAGTGTGCGACTTCAGCCTCTACTTCTTCGGCGACTACCCCCAGGACGGCGACCACGACAAGTACGGCCTGATCATGGCCGCCGCCGACTTCGCCGACCAGCACGGCTTCCACGCCCTGTGGTTCCCCGAGCGGCACTTCAACTCCTTCGGGGCGCTGTTCCCCAACCCGTCCGTGCTGGCCGCGGCCCTCGCCGCCCGGACCCGCCGGATCCGGCTGCACGCCGGGTCCGTCGTCCTGCCGCTGCACCATCCCGCCCGGGTCGCCGAGGAGTGGTCGGTGGTCGACAACATCTCCGGCGGCCGGACGGGCCTGTGTTTCGCGAGCGGCTGGCACGCCACCGACTTTGCGCTCGCCCCGCAGCACTTCGGCCGCCACCGCGAGGTGATGTACGAGCAGCTGAAGACCGTACGGCACCTGTGGTCGGGCGAGCCGCTGAAGACGACGGCGGGCGACGGCACCCCGGTCGAGATCAGCCTGCACCCCCGCCCCGTACAGGACCGGCCGCCGATGTACGTGGCCGTCGTCGGGAACCCGGACAGCTACCGCCGGGCGGCCGCCGAGGACCTCGGCGTGGTCACCAACCTGATGACGCAGACGGTGGAGCAACTGGCCGAGAACATCGCCCTGTACCGGCGCTGCCGCGCCGAACACGGTCTGGACCCGGCGGCCGGGCGGGTGGTGGTGCTGGTGCACACCTACCTGGAGGACGACGCGGAGCGGGCGCGGGCCGAGGCGTACCGGCCGTTCCTGTCGTATCTGCGGTCCTCCCTCTCCCTCTTCGACCAGGTCACCAACAGTCTCGGCTTCCAGGTGGACCTGGAGAACACGCCGGAGGAGGACGTGGAGTTCCTCCTCGGGCGGGCCTACGAGCGCTACTGCGACTCGCGCGCGCTGATCGGCGACGAGCACACGGCCGCGGAGAGCGTACGGCGCCTGCTGGCGGCGGGGGCGGACGAGATCGCCTGTTTCGTGGACTTCGGCGTGCCGAAGGAGAAGGTGCTGGCGGCGCTGCCGGTCCTGGACCGGGTCCGCAGGGGGGCTCCCGACACGAGGCCTCCGGCACCCTCGACACCCCGCCGAGCACCCCTGACCCCCGCCCAGCGCCGCATCTGGTTCCTGGAGCAGCTGCACCCGGGCACCGCCATGTACCACGAGCCCAAGGCGATCCGCCTGGACGGCCCGCTGGACGTCCAGGCCCTGCGCTGGGCGCTGGACCGCGTCGCGGACCGGCACCCGGCGCTGCGTACGGTGTTCGGCGACACGGACGGTGTCCCCTACCAGGAGATACGCGACCGTATGCCGCTCGACTGCCCGGTGGAGGACCACACGGGCGCGACGGAGGAGGAGGCCCTGCGGTCGGTCCTCGCGGACGACCACGGACTCGATCTCGCCTCCGGCCCTCTGGTCGCGGCCCGCCTGCTCCGCCTGTCCCCGGACCGCCACCTGCTCTTCCTCCTGGCCCACCACATCGTCTTCGACTCCTCCTCCACGGCCGTACTGGCCCGCGATCTGGCCGCGTACTACCGCGCCCGGCGCGGCGGAGGCCCCGAACCACGGCCCCTGCCCGAGCTGCCGGCGGCGACCCGGCCGGGCCCCGCGTCCCTCGACTTCTGGCGGCACTACCTCGGCGACGCCCCGGAGCTGACCCTGCCCACCGACCGCCCCCGCCCGCCGGTGAGGTCGGGAGCGGGCGCGAGCCTCACCCACGCCCTGGACGCCGAACTCGTAGGAGGTCTGCGGACGTTCGCCGGGCGGCACCGCGCCACCCTCTTCATGACGCTGACCAGCGCGATCGGCGCGGTCCTCGGCCGGTTCGGCGGGCAGCGGGACGTGGTGATCGGCACGGCGGTGGCGGCCCGCCCCGCCGGCGCCGAGGACCACGTAGGCCTCTTCCTCGACACGGTCCCGCTGCGCCTGGACCTCACCGGCGACCCGGACTTCGCGACCCTGCTGGGCCGGGTCCGCGCGAGCAGCACCGCGGCGTTCGAACACAGCGGCGTCCCCTTCGACGAGCTGGTCGGCGCGCTCAACCCGCGCCGCGACCCGGGCCGCAACCCGCTGTTCCAGGTGATGGTGGAGTACGAGAACGAGGGCGGGGCGGAGTTCGACCCGCCCCGTCTGACGGCCACCCTGCTCGACGTCCCGAGCGCCCGCGCCCCGTTCGACCTCAGCGTCTATCTCACGCACCACGCGGACGGCGTCCGGTTCATGGTCGAGTACGACACGGCCCTGTTCGACGAGGCCACGGTGCGCCGCTTCGTGGACTACGTCGAGCAGGTGCTGCGCCGCGCCCTGGACACCCCGGGCGCGACGCTCGCGGAACTGACCGCCCTCACGGCGGCCGACCGCACCGCGCTGGCCCGTCTGGAGCACACCGGAGAGGGGGCGGACCCCGGCACTCTGCACGGCCTGTTCGAACAGCAGGCGCGCCGCACGCCGGACGCCGTGGCGCTCCTCGGCGACGAAGGCCGGGTGTCCTACGCGGAGTTGGACGCGGCGGCCAACCGCCTGGCCCACCTGCTCCGCACCCGCGGTGCGGAACGCGGACAGCGCGTGGCGGTCCTGCTGCCACGCGGCCCGCAGCTGATCACGGCCCTGCTGGCGGTCCTCAAGACGGGAGCGGCCTACGTCCCGCTGGACCCGTCCCTGCCCGCCCCACGCCTGGCCCTGCTCCTCGCCGACACGACACCGGTACTGCTCCTCACCTCCCGGACAACCGCCCACCCGAACCTCGAACTCCCCGTCCAGCTCATGGAATCGGCGGACGACACACTCCCCTCGACCCGGCTCGCGGACGGCGCCGGCCCGGAGGACCCGGCCTACTGCATCCACACCTCGGGCTCGACGGGTCGGCCGAAGGGCGTCATCGTCCCGCACCGCGGCCCGGCGAACCTGGTCCGCGGCCATCTGGACCGCCACCCCGCCCTCCGCACCCTGCAATGGACGTCACCGGCGTTCGACGTCAGCGTGCAGGAGATCTTCACGACGCTCGCCTCGGGAGCGGCACTCGTCCTGGTCGACGACGCCGTACGGCACGATCCCGCGGCGCTGGCCGAGACGGTACGCCGCCACGAGGTGCAGCGGCTCTTCATGCCCTGCACCCCGCTGAAGTACCTGATGGAGACGGCCCCCCAACTGCCGTCCCTGCACGAGCTGTTCTCGGCGGGCGAGTCGCTCCAGCTCACGGCCGCGTTCCGGCGCTTCCTGGCCGCCCACCCGCACTGCGCCCTCCACAACCAGTACGGCCCCACGGAGACATCGATCATCGTCACGTCGCACCGCGTCGACCCGACCGGCGAGGAGTGGCCCCCGACCGGCACCCCGGTGCCGGGGGCCCGCGTCCTGCTCCTGGACGGCACGGGCCGGCCGGTCCCGGTCGGAGCGGTCGGGGAGATCCACGTGGGCGGGGTGCCGGTGGCGCACGGCTACCACGACCGCCCCGCCGAGACAGCCGCCGCGTTCCTCGACGACGGCGCGGGCGGGGTGCTGTACCGCACGGGCGACCTGGGCCGCTGGCGCACGGACGGCACCCTGGAGTACCGGGGCCGGGCGGACGACCAGGTCAAGATCCGCGGCCACCGGGTGGAACCGGGCGAGGTCCAGGCGGCGTTGATGGCACTCCCGGCCGTCCGGGACGCGGCGGTGCTCCCGCGCCGCGACCGCCACGGCGACACGGAGCTGGTCGCGTACGTGGTGCCGGCCGAGCCGACCCCCTGGCTCCAGGTGCGCACGGCACTGTCCGCCACACTCCCCGACCACCTGGTGCCCCGCCGCTGGGTGACCCTCGACCGCCTCCCGGTGAACGCCTCCGGCAAGCTGGACCGCACGGCCCTGCCCGAGCCGATGGACGAGTCCGCCGACCCCGCGCGGTCCGAGCCGACGACGGCCCTGGAGCGGACCCTGCACGACCTGTGGTGCGAGGAACTGGACACCCGGCCGGTCCCGGTGACGGTCCCCTTCTTCGAGCTGGGCGGCCACTCCCTCAGCGCGATCCGGCTGCTGAACCGGATGCGGGAGACGGCGCACATCGACCTCACGATGGCGGACTTCTTCCTGGACCCGACGATCCGAGGCATCGCGGCCCGCGCCCGGGTCGTGGACACCGCGCCGATGCCCTCCACCCTGCGCCGCCTGTGGCGCCGCCACCACGCGCTCCCCGACCCGAGCGTCTACAACATCGCCCACCGCATGGACCTGCGCGGCGACCTGGACCCCGACGCCCTGCACCAGGCCCTCACGGACCTGGTGACACGCCATCACGCCCTGCGCAGCAGGCCGGTGCGCAGGCAGGACGGACGGTACGAGGTCGAGGTACTGGCCGAAGTCCCCGTGGACCTGCCGATCAACGACCTGCGCGCGCACGCGGGCGACACGGAAGGGACGGTGGACCGCTGGTGCCGCGAACAGGTCTCCGCTCCGTTCGCGATGGATCAGCCGCCCCTCTTCCGCTTCCGCCTGGCCCGCCTTGCCCCGGATCACTGGGTCCTGGTGACGGTGTTCCACCACGCGGTGTGCGACGGCTGGTCCCTGGACCTGATCCGACGCGACCTGGAGACGCTGTACAACGCGCGAAGGTCGGGCACGACGCCCCATTCCCCCACGCCCCAGGCCCAATTCACGGACTTCGCCCGCTCGGAACACTCCCTTCCGGACCACCGAAGGGAAACCCTGGAACGCTTCTGGCGCACAGAACTGGAGAACGTCCCCCTACGCCCGCAACTCCCCTACGACCACCCCCACCCCGGCAAGCTGTCCGGCCGCGGCGCCCTGCACACCTGGACGATCGACGACGACACCCCCACCCGCCTGACCGAAGCGGCAACCCGCCTGGGCACCACGCCCTACACGGTCCTGGCGGCCACGTTCGCCACATGGCTGGCCGACCTGTGCGGCGCACGAAGCGACATCGTCCTGGCGGCGTCCAGCGCGAACCGAGTCCAGCGCGACCGCTCGGACATCGTCGGCATCCTGGGCGACGCCGTACTGCTCCGGGCCCGCCTGTCCGAAGCGGCAACCTTCCCCGACCTGGTGACCCAACTGACCACCACCCTCTTCACGGCCCTGGACCACCAGGAACTCCCCCTGACGGACGTGGTGTCCCTCGTCTCACCGGAGCCGGCCGATGCCTTGTTCCCGACGGTCCTCTTCACAGTGATCACCACAGAGCCACCAGCCCTGCATCTCCATGACGTCTCGACCGCCATACGAGCCCTCCCCATCCAGGGCGTGGCCCGCAACGAGCTCTACGTGGTGATCGCCCCGGAGGCCGACAGGATCACGATCACCTTCGAGTACTCGACGGACCTGTTCACCGGGGAGACGGTCGCGGCGTGGGCGGAGTCCTTCACCGAGGTCCTGAAGCGCGTGACAGCTTCCTCTTGATCACCGCAAGGCAGAGCGGGCGCTGTCTCGATGGATTGCGCCTGTCTCCGTCCAGCGGCACCGCAGACCGGTATGGACGGCGCCAGTATCGACCGGTGGGGAACCCGTTCCGGACCTGCCGGACAAGCCCGTCGCCGACGCCCTGCCCGCGCCGTCAGCCGACCCGCCGGGACAGCACCTGCCCCGGCCAGGACTCGGACAGGAAGCGGTCGGTGGGCGTGAAACCGTTGCGCTCGTAGAACGCGACCAGTTCGCCCCCGCCGCCCGCCCAGCAGTCGACCCGCAGCAACTCCACGCCGGCCCGCCGGGTTTCCTCGGCGGCATGGGCCAACAGCGCCGCCCCGATGCCCAGACCGGCATGCCGTCGGTCGGAGACCAGCAGCCGGACGTACCGCTCGGGTTCCTCGGCTGGCGCGATCGGCATCTGGGGGCTGGGCCCGGAGTCCAGCACCAGGGCTCCGACAGGTGTTCCGCCCAACTCCGCGATGTATGGGGAGTTCTCAGTCATGTACCGCTCGACCCGCGCCACCCCGCCGGGCTTCTGCGAATACGGTGTCGTGCCCCACTGCTCGATGTTGCCGCGATCGTTCATCCAGACCACCGCGGAGTCGAGCATGTCCAGCACGGCCTGTGTGTCAGCCAGGATGCCCGGTCTGATCCGTATGCCGTATGTGGTGTCGTTCACGGCGGAAGCTTAGTCGGGACGTAACGACCTAAGGAGCTCAAGGCATGGCAACAGGTGCCTACGACGGACCGGTTCCGGAACCAGGCGCACGTGGGCAGCGAGTCCTCGACCTGCTGGACAAGGCAATCGACAGCCAGAGCCTACTGGTGCGCAAGAACATCGTTCGGGCCCGCCAGCGGAACCCGGAGGTACGGGAGTCGCACTGGCGCTGTCGGTGGGCGAGACTCTCTCGTCTCTTGAGTTGAGCGCCCTCTTCGCGCTTTCGCTCGCCGAAGTCCACGGAGTCCCCATCGACGAGATCGAGCGCCGCCGAACGATCGTGATGGTTGTCGCCAAGGTTCCGGTCGAGACGTTGCGTCAGATCAACAAGATCTTGGGGAAGAACTTCATCACGAAGTACGGGGACCAAGCAGGGAATCATCGTTCTCGGTCGAGTGGCACCGTTCGGTATCGGCGCCGTGATCGGTGGTGACGCCAACGCTGCCATGGCCACTCTGGCCGTGAGGGCCGGTCGTCGCGCATTCGGCCCGCCACGACGTCGTGGCCGGGGCCGACGTGCGGCGGCACACCGCCAACGTCCGAGAATTCGCCTGGCTGACCCTGGATCAAGCCACTCCGGGCTCATCCGCGTTGCGCCTGCAATGCCAGGTACGTAAGGATGTTCGACGAACTGTGAGTCACACGTGACGTGTGAGTACGCTGCAGTGATCGCGCAAGGCCACTGCGCAACACGCTTACGGGGGTGGGTTGATGAAGTTCGACATGGGGTCGACGACCCTGTCGGATCTCGGGAAGAGCACGGTCGGCTCGAGTGAGGATCTGGGCACGCTGATCAAGTGGTTGATCCAGGCGGCGGAACCGTTGGAGGGGAAGTTCAACGGTGCGGGCAAGGCCGCGTTCGACACCTTCAAGCTGAACGCCGACGAGATCACGGCTGCTCTGAACAGTTCGCTGAGCGCGATCCTGGGCGGCCAGTCGGGCATGGACACCGCGTTCGGGACCGGTGACGTGGAGTTGGAGGACAACGCCCACCAGAACATGGGTGCCGCCAACTTCGACGCGGCTCGCTTCGGCGCACGGTAACCACGGCGGCGCGCAGGCCCCCGGCAGCCGAAGTCACCGTCACCGTTTTCAAGGGGGAATCCGACCATGGGGCAGAACCAGGACCGCCGTTCGTACGACACCGACGCGTCCGGCGAGGTTCAGATCAGCTTGCACGCCGTCATCGGGCAACTGGAACGGGTACTGGCCGACCGCGACCGCGCGGTGAAGGCCGCGATGGCTGACTTCACCGCGGACGGCGTCGCCGACGAGTACCACGGCAAGGAGAACCGCTGGCACAGCGCCGCCGGTGAGGTCCGCGAGGTCATCCGGCTCGTCCGCACGACGATGGAGCAGAACGACGGGACCGCTCAGACGACCCTGGCCAAGGCCCGGGCGGCCGTCGACAACATCGGCTGACGCCGGACGGTCAGCGGGAGCGGGTAGCGGTAGCAGGGAGAGGGAAACGGGGGCTGACGCATGCCGGCGTGGGACATCTCTCCGTCCGGGGTCCAGAGTGTGGTCTCGAACGTGAGCGACGTCATGAAGGTCCTGGACGAGATCATCCAGGCGTACTCGGGTGACGTGCAGGGTGCGGCCACCTCGGCCGGGACGCTCGCTCCGGGTGGGGCGGGCGGTGAGCACAAGGGACAGACCGGGCTGGTTGCCGCCGCCCTCGCGGAGTTCATGGAAGGCACCGCGGACGAGCTGAAGTTCATCGGCGTGCGTGTCGGCAAGTCCGTCAACGGCGCGGTGGAGGCCACGGTGGCGTACCGGGACGGCGACCTGGAGATGGCCGCGGAAGTACAGCGGCGGGCTGCCGGACTGGTCAGGCCCGACATGCCGGACGGCTGGAAGGCCGGCCGCCTGTGATCAAGCCGGAGTCCATTCCGCTGTTCACCGGCGATCTCGCCCAGTTGGAACAGCACACAGACGCCCTGCGGGACGAGGCGGACGGCATCCGCCAGGCCGGGGCGGAGGCCCATCGGCAGTTCCAGGGGCTGTCGGCCTTCTACCAGGCGCCGGAGGCGGAGGATCTCTTCGCCTCCACGAAGCCGGTACGCGACGCCGCCGACAGCTTCGGGGACAAGGTCGCCACGGTGGCCGACGCGCTGCGGACATACGCCGCCGAAGTCGCGCCGATCGCGAAGCGGTTGGAGCAGTTGCAGAGCCAGGCGGCCACGTTCGTGGCGGGGCTGAAGACCAGTAGCGGGGAGTTCGACGAGAACTGGACCGATGACGCGGACAAGGTCTCGGAGCACCAGGCCCTGATGCATGACGTGGCCGTCGCGCAGGCGGCGTTCACCGCAGCCGAGATCGCCTGCAACAACAAGATCACGGCACTGGTGGGCGGTACCCAGTACGTGATGAACACCGGCGCGAAGCAGTTCACGCCGCGAGGCGCGGAGCTCTACGGCTACAGCGCCGAAGTGCTGGACCAGGCCAAGGAGCTGCCCTGGGGCACGCCCGTCACCCAGTCCCACGACTGGTGGGACCCGGACGACCTCGGCTACTACGCCAAGAGCTTCTTCTGGGACGGGATCATCGTCGACAACGTCTGGGGCACCATCGACGGCCTCGCGACCCTCGCCGGGTTCCACGGCTCGGACAGTGCGGGCCAGGCCTGGGAAGGCCTGGTCCGGGCGGTGGTCGGGGCGGAGACCTACCTCATGGAGTCCGGCGGCCGGAAGCCGACCGGGATCTTCGCGTCCGACTTCGCGCAGGACAGCAAGGAGTACGCCAAGGAGTTCGCCAAGGGCTTCGTCGCCTGGGACATGTGGGAAGAGAACCCGTCCCGCGCCGCGGCCACCGTCGTCTTCAACGGACTCACCCTCGGTGTCGGCCCGCTCAAGGCAGCCTCGGCGGGCAAGGCCGGCGCGGCGGCCAAGACCGCTGCCACGGTCGCGAAGGTCGGCGAGATCATCGACCCACTCGGCGCGGCGGTCAAGGTGACCGGGCATGCCGTACCCACCATCGCCCGGGTGACGCACAATCTGCGCGGCGTGAACGACATCCCCGACCTGCGCGCTCCGCACAGCGTTCTGGAACTCGACGACGGCTCCAAGGTCGTCATCGAGAACGGCGAGTTCATCGCCTACGACAAACAAGGCAACGTCGTCAGCAACGCACCGACGCAGGAACGATCCGCCACCTCGCAAGCCACGCCGGAGCAGACGCCTGCGGGGGAGCGTCAACTTGTCGGCGCCGGCAGCAGGGGCCCATCGCCGCAGGCCTCTGCTTCGGGAGGGGGCCGCCCCGCTTCCGGCAGTGGTAACGGATCAGGCGTCGGCGGTGATGCTACGCGCGGGAGCGGAACTGAGACATCACACTTGTCCGGCGGCTCGGGCAACTTGGGCGAAGCCGGTGACGGCGGACGACTCGGCAATGAGGCAGCCAGGTCCGACGGTCACGGAACGGACGGACGTGACAATACCGGCGACCAGGAACTCACTCCCGAGGAGCGGAAGCGTAGACAGGACGAACTCGTCAGGAAGGCCAACGACCCGGACTGGCGCAAGCTGTACTACGACGCCCGCGGACACCGCCTGAGCACGAAAACAAAGGTCAACGGCGTCGAGCTACCGATCATCACGCAGCTCCCCAACGGCGAGTGGATCGCGAAGTACGACATGCCGAGCGGCCCTTCGGAAACCAAGTTCGGGTCAAAGCCCCTCGGGCCTGACACGGTCCCCGAGGGCAATCTGCCAGAGCTCGACGCTGCCGCGAAGAATCGTAAGGTGGCGCTGGACCTCACCAATGCGGAAAAGGCCTACAAGGAGACTCCCACCCCCGCAGCGCACGAGGCCCTCGCAAAAGCACAGAAGGCCTATGCCGACCAACTCGGCGATGTGCCCAACAACAGCAAGATCCCCGAGGCGCTCGGAGAAAAGTCCGCTGATCTCCACGTGGTACCGCACGAGTTTCCCCATGCCAAGGAGATCAAACTCCCGAAGACGCCCACCGGCGCCGACATGTTCGACAAGGTCTACGAGCTCGGTGACGGCCAATACCTCATAGTCGAGGCGAAGGCTCCCTCAGGGGATCTGGACTGGCGCCGAGGTGTCGCCGACCCGGAAGACCCGGCGAACCCCCGCGTCGGTGACGACGGCGGAGCCCAGGGCATGAGGGTCAAGCAAGGCACCAGGCTGTACGTTCGATCGATCCTTGGCCTGATGACACGGCGCGGTGGGCGGGACGCCGAGATCGCGGCAGATCTCCGCCAAGCCCTCAAGACCGGAAAACTGCAGTACGCCCTGGTCAAGGCCCGAAAGCCGGATGGTTCCTCCTACGCTGGTGCTATGTTCGACTACTTCAAGATCTAGCCGGAGGAGAGCTAGTGGTCACCCGCATCCCGCGCCATGACTTTCGCACGGGAGACGTTGCCGAAGCCATCGCTCCCATCGTCAAGAGCGCGGAGGAGGTGCTCGACGAGCTCGAGACGTCGGAGTTCGACCGCTTCGATGCCTTGGACTACACACTGACTGTGGCGAAGTGGCGCTGCCTGACGGACCCCACCGCAGAGACGTTCGCCACATGGGAGGCATGGGTTACCGCCATGCAGGTGGGCTGCGCCCTCTTCGACGCAGGCATGGCGACCCAAGGGCCCGTTACCTGCCGCATCGGCGTGGATGGAGAGGTGAAGAGCCTCCCCGCCACGGGCCCCCAGGAGTACCTGCATGCCGGAAATTGGCTTACCACCTACTATCTGGCGGCGATCTGCAGGGAAAACGATCGCCTCAATCGGCTGGCCCAGGTACCCGTCTCGTTCCTCCGCGCGTCCGGCGTGGAATTCGACGAATACATCTACGCCTGGGTGGAGACCCTGCAGCACGCCTGGTTCCGGCGACGGGAGATGTGGGACACGCTGGTCACCGCCGTGAACGGCACCGCTCCCGACGCCGTGCGGATTGCCGACCAAGAGCTGATGCTGAAGATCCTCTACCCGCCCCTTGAGCTTTTCCATCGCTACCAGCGCCAGGACGCCGCGCAGTTCAACGTGGCGCTGGTCGACGCTCTCACCTGGCACAAGGAGTACTGGACCGCTGACAAAACCCGTTCCCTGAATGGGGACGGTCTGGTGGCGCTGGGCCCTCTCGCCATCGCCTGTATGGCACACGACGCAGGCATACCGATCGAGGTCGAGTCCGAGTACCTGCCCAAGGAGCTTGTGCAGTTCGGCTGGGTGGGCGAGGTCGACACGTGACGGCCCAGGACTACGACAGCCAGCTCCTCGAGTCGGTCTCCGTCCGCCGCCGTCGCCTCCGCGACGCTCTCCTCTTCGGCGGGCAGCGGCAGCGGCGGTCGCTCGACGAGCGGGTGGGGAAGGTGTTCGCCGGGGTAGTGATCGCGGCCGTGGTGTGTGCCGGGTGTGTGGGGTGGTCGTTCGTGTCGCACAGGGTCATCGGGAAGAGCCCGTACGGCGCGTCTGTGCCGTCCTCGGGGCAGGAGGCCCCCACCACTTCCGCCCCTTCTGTCTCTCCTTCTCGGTGATAGGTTCGAACACGTGATGTCCACGGGTCCTTGAGTCGTTCGGCGACCAACAGCCGTACGGCGCTGAGCCGGATCACCCTGGTCGGTGAGCGGCGTCGGGTCGACCTCGTGCTGCCGTCGCGGGAGCCCGTCGGGGTTCTGCTGCCGGAGGTCATGCGAATCCTGGACGACCGGGTGGGGGCCCGGCCCGAGTTGCGGCATCTGGTCACCCCGGAGGGGTCCGCGCTGGCGCACGACAGCACCCTGGAGTCGGCCGGTGTGGCCGACGGTGCCGTGCTGCGGCTGGTGCGGGTGGAGGATGCCCCTTCCGCGCCCGTCGTCCATGACGTCACCGACGAAGTCGCCGACGATCTCGACCTGCGGGTCTGGCGGTGGCGGCCTGCCGTGCGGCGCGTTGTCGCCGGGTGTGCGACCGTCCTGTGGGCCTTGGCCGCCGGAATTCTGGCCCGGGGCCAGTTCGCCTTGTCCGCAGTCGGTGCGGGTCTTCTCGCCGCTGCCCTGGGATGCGCCGTAGCCGGTGTCCTCCTCGGGCGCGCCCGGCGGCACGCGCTCGCCGCCACCCTGATCGTCACGGCCGCCGCACTGGCCGTCCTGGGCACCTGGACCTGTGCCGATGCCTACGGCTGGGACGGTGCGGTGCGGCTGGCGGGTGTCGCGGGTGGCGTGACGCTCGCGCTGTTGCTCGCCGGATGGTTCACGCCGTCGGGGCGTGGTGCGCTGATCGGCGCCGGGGCTGTCGCCGGCTGCCTGGTGGTGTGGGAAGCGGCCCTCGGGCTGCAGGGCGGGGCGCAGACCGCTACCCAGCAGGCGCGGGTCGGTGCGTTGCTCGCCGTCGTCTCCGTCGTCGTCCTCGGGATGCTGCCGCGGCTCGCGCTGATGGCGTCCGGGCTGACCGGGCTGGACGACCGGCGTACGGGCGGGGTGTCGGTGAGCCGATATCAGGTGGGTACGGCGCTCGCGGCCACCCACCGTGGGCTGGTGCTGGCCACCGTTGCTCTCGCCGCCTCCGCGGGTGCGGCCGGCGTGCTCGTCCTGCGCGCGGTGTCGGTGTGGACGGTGTCGCTCGCCATCGTCGTGATGGTCGTGCTCGCCTTGCGGGCGCGTGCCTTTCCGCTCACCGCGGAGGTCGTGGTGTTGCTCGTCGCGGCGGCCGTCGTCGCGGTGCGGCTCGTGGTGGTGTGGGGTGACCACACCTCGGCCGCCGTAGGTCCTGTCGCCGTGCTCGGGTTCGTCGCTGTCGTGCCTCTGGTGGTGCTGGCCGTGGAGCCGGCCGAGCATGTGCGGGTGCGGCTGCGGCGGGCCGGTGACGTGCTGGAGTCCGTGGCAGTGATTGCCCTGTTCCCGTTGGTGCTCGGCGTGTTCGGGGTGTACGGGCGGCTGCTCGGCACCTTCGCCTAGGGCAGGGTGACCGGCGTGGCAGGAGGCGGGGACTGGCAGCGCGACGTGCTGCATGAGCTCAGCGACGGCGTTCCGGGCCCGGTTGCCCCTGCCGTACCCGAGCCGCCGGCAGTCCAGGGTGCTCCCGAACCTGCTCCCGAACCAGCTCCCGAACCCGCTCCCGAACCACCTGCCCCCACGCCTCCCCCGACGCCGGTCTCCCGCCGGACGCGTGCTCCTCACGTCCCCGCCCCGGCCCCCGAATCCCACCCCACTGTCGACCCCCGCCTCGCCATCGCCCTGGGCAGCCCGCAGCACGGTGACTCGGCCGCACGGCGCGCCGGAGCCTCCCTGCGCCGCCTCACCGCCTCCGCCACCCAGGAGGTCGCCGAACAGACCCGCCTCGCACAGGAGTTGCAGCAGCCCGTCACCACCGGGCGGGTCATCGCCGTCACCTCGATCCGCGGCGGTGTCGGCAAGTCGACGGTCTCCGCGCTGCTCGGCCGTACCTTCAACCACTACCGGCACGATCCGGTGCTCACCCTGGAGGCGGACGCGGCCCTCGGCACGCTCCCGGTGCGGATGGGCGCGGACACGGTGCGCTGGTGCTGCGCCGACCTCGCCCGGATCCTGACGCCCGCGATGCAGCTCACGGACATCACCGGCTACCTGGTGCCGGTGGCCGACGGCGGCTGGCTGCTGCCCGCGAGCCAGGGCCGGGTCGGGGCCCCCATGGACCTGCGCACCTACCGGACGGTGACGCTGGCCCTGCGCCGGTACTTCGCGGTGACGGTGGTGGACTGCGAGACCCTGCCCGGCGAGGTGGCGCGTACGGCGATGGACACCGCCCACGCACGAGTCGTCGTCGCCCCGATGACCGCCGAGGGCATCCACGGGACGCGCCAGGTCCTCGACTGGCTGGGCCAGTTGCCGCACTCCGCTCTGGCGACCACCGTGGTCGCCCTCAGCGCGAACGCCCCCGACACCACCCTCGACCCGAAGACGGCCGCCGCGCACCTGCGGGAACCCGGCGTGCCCGTCGTCCTGCTGCCCTACGACCGTCATCTCGCCCAAGGAGGCCCCATCCACACCGCCATGCTGGGCCGGAGCACCCGGGACGCCGCCGTCCGCCTGGCGGCCGAGGCGATGCAGCGGGCGGTGAGGGTGCGATGACCCAGCAGGTGATCCACCGGCCCGCCCGCAGCACCCGGCCCCTCGATCCCGTCGCGCCCCGCACGATCGAGGCGCCCCCGAACCTCCCGGAGGGCAAGGTCGGCAACGCCGCCACGGCGCTGCTGCCCATGGCCGGTGTCGTCAGCTCGGTCGTACTCATGACGGTCATCCGCAACAGCCAGTTCGCCGCGATCGGTGCGATCGTGCTGGTCGTCGCCCTGTTCGGAGCGGTGGCGCTGTTCCTGTCACAGCGCGGCAGGGCACAGCGCACCCGGCGCGTGCAGCGTGAGCGCTATCTGGAGTACCTGGAGGAACTGCGCGAGGAACTGGGCGCCGCCGAGCGGGAGCGGCGGCAGGCGGCGCGCGAGCTGAACCCGCCGCCCGAGGCTCTGTACGACCTCGTCCGGGACCCGGCCAGGTTGTGGGAGCGGCGGCGCCCGGATGCCGACTTCCTCTCGGTGCGGGCCGGCACCGGTGACGTACCGGCTCATGAGCCGGCCATCGAGCAGAACAGCACCGGCGGTGTTCTCACCCCACCGGACCCGTTCATGCTGAACGAGGCCCGCGCCCTGCAGGGCCGCTTCGGCACGGCCACGGACTTCCCGCTCACCGTGCCGCTGGACCGGGCCGGGAACGTCAGCGTCATCGGTGACCGGGACGGGGTCCTCCGGGTCGCTCGTGCACTGCTGCTGCAGACCGCCGTGACGCACGCGCCGGACGACGTCGCCGTCGCCCTCGGCACCCGCGACGAGCCGGAGTGGGCCTGGGCCAAGTGGCTGCCCCACATCCTGGACCCACAGACGTACGACGGACCGGTCCCCGCCCGCCGTATGGCCCCCGACCTGGCCGAGCTGGCCCGGCTGTGCGCCCCGGACCTGCGGCAGCGCGCCGCATACGCGGCCGAGGTGCGCCGCGGACTGTCCGGCCGGACCAAGGACGCACTGCGTCTGACGTCCCGCATGCTCGTGATCAGCGACTCGTACGGCGACACCGCGGCCGAACTCCCGCGCCCCGACTCGGCGATCGGGCTGCCGGACATGGGGGTCACCGTGCTGCACCTGCTTGAGCAGCAGGTGCACGAGCCCGACCAGGTCAGCGTGCGCATCACCGTCGACGGCGACCGGATCGTCATGGACGACCTGCGCGGGAACACTGCCCGTGGGTCGGTCGACGCGGTGACCACCGCCGGTGCGGAGGGCATCGCCCGCATGCTCGCGCCCCTGCGGCTGTCGGCCGAGTCGGCGGCCGAGGGCACGCCCGTGTCCGGTCCGGTCGACTTCCCCGCGCTCCTGGGCATCGACGACCCGGCCGCCCTCGACCTGCGCCGCCTGTGGGCGCCCCGCAGCGAGCGGGAGTTCCTGCGCGTCCCCATCGGCCTCACCGACCGCCACGAGCCGGTGCTGCTGGATCTGAAGGAGTCCTCACAGCTCGGCATGGGCCCGCACGGACTGTGCGTGGGCGCCACCGGCTCCGGCAAGAGCGAACTGCTGCGCACCCTCGTCCTCGCGCTCGCCGCCACCCACTCGCCCGAGGACCTGGCCCTGGTCCTGGTCGACTACAAGGGCGGCGCCACCTTCGCCCCCTTCTCCGGACTTCCCCACGTGGCCGGCGTGATCACCAACCTGGAGAACCAGGCCGGGCTCGTGGAACGCGTCCACGCCAGCCTGGCCGGCGAGGTCAAACGCCGCCAGCAGGTCCTCAAGGACGCCGGGAACATCGCCGACATCGGCCACTACGCCGCACTGCGCGGCAGGCAGCGCCCGGATTCTCGAGCCCCTCCCCCACCTGTTCGTCGTCATCGACGAGTTCGGCGAACTCATCACCGCCAAACCGGACTTCATCGACCTGTTCCCGTCCATCGGGCGTATCGGCCGCTCCATCGGCGTTCACCTGCTGCTGTCGAGCCAGCGCATCGAGGGCGGCAAGCTCAAGGGCCTGGACACCTACCTCTCCTACCGGCTCGGCCTGCGCACCTTCTCCGCCGACGAGTCCCGCACCGTCCTCGACACCACCGACGCCTTCCACCTCCCGCCGCTGCCGGGCTTCGGCTACCTCAAGGTCGACACCTCCACCTATGAGCGCTTCAAGGCCGGATACGTCTCGGGTCCCTACCATGGACCGGCGCAGCGCGACCAGAACGACGACGAGCCACTCACCCGCCTCTATCCGGCGTACAACACCCCTCAGGAGACCGAGGCGGTGGAGGAGCCCGTCGCCACCCAGCGGGAAACCGGCCCGACCGTCCTGTCCGTCATGGTCGGCCAACTCGAAACGGGGGCGCCGCCCGTACGACGCATCTGGCTGCCCCCGCTGCCCGATGCCACCACCCTCGACACGGCCGCGGGCCCCCTCCGAGCCGGCACGGACGGCGTGCGCCTCACCCACACGAGCGGCCCGATGAGCGTCCCGCTCGGCGTCCTGGACGACCCGGCCCGGCAGTGGCAGCAGCCGTGGCAGCTGGACCTGACCGTCGCCGGCGGACACGCGGCCGTCATCGGCGGCCCGCAGTCGGGCAAGACCACCCTCCTGCGCACCCTCGCCCTTTCCCTGGCCCTCACCCACACCCCGTACGACGTCGCCGTGTACGGCCTCGACCTGGCAGGCGGCGGCCTGTCCGCTCTCTCCGGCCTGCCGCACGTCGGCGGCATCGCCTCCCGCGCCGACCGCGAGCGGGCCGCCCGCACGGTCGCCGAGGTGCACGGCATGCTGGCGATGCGCGAGGAGCTGTTCCGCGAGCACGGCATCGACTCCGTCGACCATCTGCGCCGACTGCGCTCGGCAGGGCGGCTGTCCGAGCCGGCCGCCACCGACATCGTGCTGATCGTCGACGGTTTCGGCGCGCTGCGCGACGAGTTCGCCGACCTCGACGACGCGGTGGCCGACCTGCTCAAGCGCGGCGGCGGCTACGGCATCCACGTCGTGGCCGGCATGCTGCGCTGGAACGACGTCCGCATCGCCACCCAGTCGATGTTCGGCACCCGCATCGAACTGCGCCTGAACGACCCGGCCGACTCCTCCATCGACCGGAAACTGTCCGAGACCCTCGCCCCCGACACCCCCGGCCGCGTCCTGACCGACGGCAAGCTGTTCGCGCAGGTCGCGCTGCCTCGCATCGACAACCGGCCGGAGACGGGTGATCTGGGGCCGGTCCTCGAACGCACCGCCCGCACCATCCGCGCTTCCTGGCACGGCGAACTCGCCCCACCCGTACGGGTACTGCCCACGCGCCTGTCCGCAGCCGAGCTGCCCGCGCCGGCCGCCGAACCGGCGATGCTCCCTGTCGGTGTCGACCAGGAGAGCCTCTCGCCTGTCCTGCTGGACCTGTTCGGCACCGACCAGCACCTGCTGATCCTCGGCGACAACGAGTGCGGCAAGACGAACCTGCTGAAGCTCATCGCCACCCAGCTCGTCCGGCGACACAGCGACAAGGAGCTCGTCTTCGGCGTCTACGACCCCCGCCGCGGCCTGCGCGGCGTGGTCCCCGAGCCCTATCGGGGCGGCTACGCCCACAACGCCAGGCTCGCGGGCGCACTGTCCACCGGCATCGCGACAGAGCTGGAGAAACGCCTGCCGGAGACGGCGGATCCCGACACTCCGGAGGCCGGCGAGCCCGCCTTCACCGGGCCCCGCATCGTCATCCTGGTCGACGACTACGACATCCTCACCACGGCCGGCCAACAGCCCCTGGCCCCCTTCCTGCCGTACGTCTCCTCCGCACAGGACATCGGCCTGCACTTCGTCATCGCCCGCCGCGCCGCAGGTGCCTCCCGCGCGCTCTACGAGCCCCTGCTGACCACCCTGCGCGAAACCGGCAGCACCGCACTCGTCATGACCGGCGACCGCACCGAAGGCCAGCTCTTCCCCGGCCTGTACGCGTCCCGGCAGCCGCCCGGCCGGGGCACACTCGTGCGCCGCGGACGCCCGCACCAGCTCATCCAGACCGCCCTCGCAGATGAAGAAGGCCCGTGACCAAGGACGTCATCGCCCTCACCCCCCGGATGCCGGACCTGCCCACCCTGCTCGCGGGCCTCTTCGCCGGCGGCCCCGACCTCGGCGTGAACACCACGGCCGACGGCGCGGTCGTCCAGCTCTGCGGTCCCGACGGCCGTCCCCTCGTCTCGGTGGAGGCGCCCATCCTCGTCCAGGTCCCGGGCGAGACCAGTCGCCTGCTGGACCACGCGGTCGAGGAAGGGCCCGTGTGGTGGACCGAGGCCCGAGCCTCGACCGCCGTCGCCGAAGCCGGACGACTCGCGGGCTCCTTCGCCGGACGCCTGGCCACCGTGCTGGGCGGGACGGTGTGGCCGCCGGAGGCCGCCACCACCGACGTCGTCCCCCTCACCACCGACGTCTCCGCGGTCCCGGCCCCCGCAACCGGCGCTCCTGCCGTGGACGTCCTCACCGCCACCACCGCCGTGGTCATCCAGGACCGCCCCCTGATCGCCATGACCAGCTGGCTCTCGGACGCCCTGCGCGCCGCGACGAGCGCCGACCGCGCCCTGCAGATCGTCACGCCGCCCACCGCACGCCTCACCCTCCCCACCCGCACAGCGCTACGGGGCCTGCCCAACCGCTGGGTCGTCCAGGACCCCGAGCACGGCTACTACGACGGCCTGTCCGGCGCCGTACTCCACTGGAGGAACGGCACGTTCACCCCCGTACCCGGCGAGCAAGGCGCCACCAGGGTCGCCGAGGCATTCACCCCCACCCCCGACACCGGTGACCGCCAGCTGATCCTCACCCTGCGCACCCGTCACCCGGCCGACGAGAACCTCGTCCTCGGCCGCGCCCTCGAAACCGCCTTCCGGCACCTGACCGGCGCACCGCCCGCGGGATGGAGCACCGCCGAGCCGGTCAACCTGCCCTGGTCAACCCGCCAGTTGACCGACCTGGCCCGCGCCCGCGCTCCCCGGCCCACCTGGCTCATCGCCCTCGGACAGCCCGACCGGCCCAGCCTCGCCACCATGCGTGTGCTCCGCACACCGGCAGGAGTCGAGGAGGACATCACCCTCGCGCTCGGCTACGGCTGTGACGAGGCACCGCCCCTGGACGCCGCCGAGGAACTCGCGACCGCGCTCGACGACCGGCACGGCCTCGTCACCCTGCTCACGGCACTGCGCACCGCCCGCCGCGACCTCACGGTTCCGCCGTCCTTCGAGGCCCCGCCCATTCCCGTCGCGTTCACACTCGGCAGCGACGAGGCCGACGCCATCGGTCCGGCCCGTGCCGGACATCCACCTCTCGGCCCCCTGCCCGCCCGGCTCGGTCCCGAAGGCAGACCCGCCCTCCACTACCTCCTGGGCGACGGATCCGACCCCCACGCCTGGAGCGTGTTCCAGCACCTCGTCCAACATCTGAAACGCGGATGAATTGCGGGCTGCCGCGTATGCCGGACTCCGCGCTGCCGGAGGCAACAGCGGCTCCGAGCCAGGAGGGCGAAGCCGCGGGTAGCGGCAGACGAGTCGGGCTGTACGCCGGGGAGAGTCGCCGCAGCGCGGAATCGCACAAACGTGCAGGGAGGGTGCTTCTGTGGCTACCTTGATGGCTACGTAAGGAGACACCCCGCCCTGAAGCGGTCCGGGACGGGGACGTGGTCACTGTTGGGGTCAGACGGTCCGCTCGACGCGCTCGAAGATGTCTCCGCGAAGTGACGGAGCAGTTGGGGCGGGCGTAACGCCTGGCGTCCGTCTGCCGCGGCCTTGGCGGCTTTTCCGATTCAGCCGTCGTGCTGAAAGCGCACCGACTCACGGAGCACCGAGCGGGCGCTCTCGAAGTCGGCCAAGCGGGCCGCCACCGTCGCCACGGCGAGGCGTTCCGGCAGGGCGGCGGAAAACTTGAGGCCGCGTACGGCCCGACGGTCCACGTCAGGCAGGACGAGATTTTCACCGACGTTCTCACGGGCCGCACGCCAGTCCGCCGGAGTGAGGTTCTCGCGCAGGCGCAACCAGCTGTCGGTGGGCCGTTGCAGGGGGGCGGTCACCGACTGGAGGGTGGCCGCCAGGGTGGCGTTGGCGCGGTAACCGGCCCAGGTCCACCAGCGGACGTCGGAGCCGACGCGCGTGATCAGCGTGCCGCCGGGATGCACGGTGCCGGGTGCATCGGTCTCGCGCTGCTCGGCCAGGCACGCCTCCGCACGCCGGGTGAGGGAGACAGGCGGGTCGGTACCCAGCAGCACCTCGCGCATGGCACGTGTCAGGGCGTACGACAGTCCGGCGACGCCGCCGTTCATCCACTTGGCGATGCCGCCGCCGTCGGCGGGCTCGACGAAGACCCGTTTGCGCAGCCAGTCGATGTACGTGACCTGCCAGCTGCGTCCGCCGAGCAGCAGTCGTCGCGGCCCGGGACGTTCCTCGGTGAGCACGCTCGGGTCGGTGCGGCCGATCTCCGTGCGCCCGGACAGGACGGTGAACTGCGGTGGCGCGGTGAAGGACGCGGTGAGTTCGATGAAGTGCCGCTTGCCGAAACGGCGTTCCGCCTCGGGGCCGACGAACAGCATGCCGCCGTCGGTGTCGAGGAACCCCTCGTCGGTGAGGAAGCGCAGGATCGGGGCGGCGGACCGGTCGAAGGGGGCGAGTCCGTTCCACTGCCGGTCCCACAACTGGTCGCCGAGCTTGTGCTGTTGCAGGGTGACGGCGAGCAGTTGCTGGGCCACGAGGTGGCGCGGCTCGGGCGGGGGCACGACCGGCTCCACCCAGCCCCGCGACCACAGCAGCAGCAGACCCGCCGCCTGCAGCAGCGTCTCCTTGCGGGTGGTGAGGAACAGGCAGTTGCGTACGCTGCCGGGGCGTCGGCCGGTGCGGCCGATGCGCTGCAGGAACGAGGCGACGGAGGCCGGTGAGTCGATCTGGATGACGCGGTCCAGGTCACCGACGTCGATGCCGAGTTCAAGGGTGGAGGTGGAGACGATGACGCAGTCGCGTGCCTCGGCGAAAGCCTGCTCGGAACGGGTGCGTTCGTCGACGGAGAGGGAGGCGTGGGACAGGAAGACGGTCACCTCGCGGGCCCGGAGCGCGGCGCCCAGCTCCTCGACCTGGCGGCGGGAGTCGCAGAAGACGAGCCGTTTCTCTCCGCCGTGCAGGGCGGCGATGAGTTTGGCGGCGTTGTCGAGGGAGCCGACGTAGTCGAGTTCCACCTCTCCCGCGGGCCTGCGGAGTCGGGCGGCAGGGGCCCTGTCGGGGTGTCCGGCTCCGTCTGAAGCGGGCGGCAACTGCACTCCCGGGGCGACGACCTGTCCGGCACGGCTTTCGGCACCCGCGCCTTGCAGCCAGTGCAGCAGCTGAGCCGGGTTACCGACGGTCGCCGAGAGCCCGATGCGCTGGATGGGCCGCCCGGTGACCCTCTCCAGCCGTTCGAGCACGGCGAGCAGGTGCCATCCCCGGTCGTCACCCGCGAAGGCGTGCACCTCGTCGACGACGACGGCCCGCACACCGCCGAGCAGGCGAGCGTGGTCGGTCTTGACGCCGATGAGCATCGCCTCGAGGGACTCGGGGGTCGTGAGCAGAATGTCCGGCGCCTCGGTACGGATGCGCTGCCGCTGCGACTCCTTGGTGTCGCCGTGCCAGAGCGCCGCGCGCCGCCCCAGCCACTGGGCGTACGCGTCGACGCGGCCGACCAGGTTGTTGAGAAGTGCCTTGAGCGGGCACAGGTACAGCACCGAGGTACCGGTCCACCCCTGCTCAGCCATGGCCGACAGCAGCGGGAAGCAGGCCGCCTCGGTCTTGCCGCCCGCTGTCGGCGCCAGCAGCACGGCGTCCTGCCCGTCCATGAGCGGCGTGATCGCCGCCCGCTGGAGGGGGCGCAAGTCGGGCCAGCCGAGGGTGTTGACGATGTGGTGCAGGACGACGGGGTCGAGCCGGTCGAGTACGTCGGCCCCGTCCTCACCCGGGCCCGTACCGGCCGGGCTCCCCGCCTCCGCCGCCATCACAGCTCCAGGTCGATGTCGTCGGCCGAGGCAGAGCCGCCGGAGCCACCGGAGACCGTGGCGGCCAGGTTCCGCTCCACGTCGGTGAGTTCGCTGCTCGCGACGGTCAGCCGGTAGTGCTGCCGGGGGTCGAAGTCGTTGAACTGGTCGACGC
Source organism: Streptomyces lomondensis (assembly GCF_014651035.1). Classification (GTDB taxonomy): domain Bacteria; phylum Actinomycetota; class Actinomycetes; order Streptomycetales; family Streptomycetaceae; genus Streptomyces; species Streptomyces lomondensis. The sequence goes on along the minus strand of NZ_BMWC01000001.1, from coordinate 1,014,897 downwards.
GGTCGAGCACGTCCCCCACGAGCTTCTTCAGGAACAGGCGGGGAGCCACCCCGACCTTCCCGCCCAGCGCCCCGCCGACGGCCTTCGCGAGGTCCGCGACGTAGGCGTCGTCGACGACCGTCCGCACGCGCTCGGGCGACGCGGCGGCATCCGCGTACAGGTCCCGGATGGTGATACCGAGGCCGACCAGGGACTCCTGGTCGAAACCGGGAAGCCTGATCTGCACTGCGCGGGGGTTGTCGAAGCGGGGGTCGGTGGTGAAGTCGGTGGCGAGCCGCTGGGCGAGCGGGGCCAGCCGCTGCACACCCTGCTGACCGTCGTAGAAGGCGGGCGTGCCCGTGATGACGAGGTACAGGCCGGGGAAGCGGCCCGAGTGCACCTCGTCGATGAGCTGCCGCAGCGCGTTGAGCGCCTTGTCCCGGGCGTCCGAACGGACCCGCTGAAGCGTCTCCACCTCGTCGAGGACGACGAAGAGCCCGGTGTGCCCGGAGTCGCGCAGCACGGTGAGGAGCCCCTGCAGGAAGCCGAGGGCGCCGAAGTGGTCGAGGTCGCCGCGCACCCCGGCGGACCTGCGGGCGGAGGCCGCGACGTGCGGCTGGCCGCCGAGCCACGCCAGGACGGCCGCGGCGGTTGCCTCGTCGCCGGCCGCGAGGGCGGCCCGGTAGCCGCGCAGCGCGGTGGCGAAGGCCGGGGCATGCCGGGACACCTCGGCGAGCCGCGCGACGAGCAGCTTCTCCACCTCACCCGGCAGCTCGTCCTCGGTCGCGCCGGCCGCGAGGGCGTCCTCCTCCAGGGCGTAGAACCAGGCGTCGACCACGGGCCGCAGGGCGCTGGGCGGGAAGCTGGAGGTGGTGAGGCGTTCGGTGAGCCGCCGGTAGACCGTCTCGAGCTTGTGCAGCGGTGTCTCGTTCTCCGAGATCTGGATCTCGGCCACGGCGAAGTTCCGGCGCTTGGCCCGCTCCCCCAGCCAGCGGGTGAAGAACGTCTTGCCGGACCCGTACTCACCCCGCACGGCCTTGAACACGGACCCGCCGGACGCGACGGCGTCCAGCTCCGCGTCGAGGGCCGCTTCGAACCGGCCGAGTCCGGTGGCCAGCAGATCGAGCCCGCTCTCGGGCACGGCGCCGCGCCGCAGCGCGTCGATGACGGTACGGCGGCGGGCGGCGCTGACCTGGGCGGGGCGCTGGGATCCGGTGGTGCTCACAGAAACCAGTCTTCCATTTCCCGGAGCACCGCTGTACGGGACCGGTGCGTTCCGGGCTGCTTCATCGACCACGTGCTGTCCCGGCCGCGCCGCCCTACTTCTGCGAATCGGTTGACGGTTACAGCAAAGCGCTGCTGGAATCACTCTGCGTATAGGAAACAGGGTTAGTTTGGAGTCACATGGCGGCCCTCGACAACGTGAAGCTGAAGGACGTCCTGGCGGATGTCGCCTCGGGTTCCTTGCAACTGCCCGACTTCCAGCGGAACTGGAAGTGGGACGACGACCGGATCCGGGCGATCATCGCGACGGTGACACTGGATTACCCGCTCGGCGTCGTGATGACGCTGCAGACCGGCGGCGCCACCCGGTTCCGCTCCCGGACCCTCACCGGCGCGCGGCCGGACGGGGACCCGATGGCCGACCTCCTGCTACTGGACGGGCAGCAGCGCCTCACCTCCCTCTTCCAGGCCCTGTGGTTGGACGCCCCGGTGGAGACCGCGGACGCCCGGGGCAAGCCCATCCAGCGGTGGTACTACGTCGACATCGCCAAGGCCGTCGGCCCGTCCGCCGACCGCGACGAGGCCATCGTGTCCGTCCCTGCCGACAAGGTGCTCCGGACGGACTTCAACCGCACCGTGGTGTTGGACCTGAGCACCACCGAGGCCGAGTGCGCGGCCGGCCTCTTCCCTCTGCATTTCGTCTTCGACGCCCAGGGCGTGAACGAGTGGAAGAAGGCGTACATCAAGGCGGACGAGGACCGGAACTGGGACCTGTGGGGCCAGTTCGACGAGGCGGTCCTTCAGCAGGTCCGCGCCTTCCAGGTCCCGATGATCCGGCTGGCCGCCTCCACCTCCATGGACGCCGTCTGCGCGGTGTTCGAGCGAGTCAACACGGGCGGCGTGCCCCTGAACGTCTTCGAACTGCTCACCGCGACCTACGCCGGGGACCGCGACTACGTCGAGCGAACCGGGGACTACTACCAGCTTCCCGAGGTCTGGCGGGAGATCAAGCAGGGACTGGCGAGCAAGTACCCGGTCTTCGGCCGTCTGGAGAACGGTCTTGAGAACGGGCTGAGCAGCATCGACTTCCTGCAGGCCATCGCGCTGGTGCGCACCTGGGAGCGCAAGCGGGCGGGCCTCGGGGCCACGGTGTCCTGCAAGCGCCGCGACCTGCTGGACCTCCCCCTGGCCGACTTCGTCCGCCTGGCGCCCAAGCTCGCCGACGCCTTCGCGTGGGTGGGCGACTTCCTGGAACGGCAGTGCATCGTCCGCCCGGCCGACCTGCCGTACAAGACGCAGTTGGTCCCGCTCGCGGCCGTCCGCGCCATCCTCGACACGGCGATGGACGGTCTGGGGGCGGAGGAGAAGACCGAGCAATGGTACTGGTGCGGGGTGCTCGGTGAGATGTACGGCGGCTCCACGGAGACGCGCTTCACCAAGGACGTCGAGCAGCTCGTCCCCTGGATCGCGCAGGATGAGAGGGCGCCCGAGACGGTCGCGGAGGCGTTCTTCTTCGCCGACCGCCTCGACACCCTCACCACCCGCAACAGCGCCGCATACAAGGGCATCTACGCCCTGCTGATCAAGCAGGGGGCGGTCGACTGGCACTACACGGGCGCCCCACTCAGTCCCGGCCGGCTGGACGAGTACGGGGTCGACGTCCGGCAGATCTTCCCCAAGACGTGGTTCCGGCGGGGCAACAGCAACGGTCTGCCCACGAGTTCGATCGTGAACAAGACTCCCTTGTCCTACCGTGCCGCGATGGACATGACGGGGGCGCCGTCGTCGTACCTGTCCACGATGATCGCCGCGTCCGACATGCGTCCCGAGTGGTTCGACGACGTCCTGTCCACCCACCTGATCGACCCGGACGCGTTGCGCGAGAACGACTACGAGCGCTTCTACCGCGACCGCTCCAAGCAGTTGCAGGACCTTGTGCACTCCGCCATGGGCAAGAAGACGATGCTCCGTGACCTGCCGGAGGACGACGCCCGATGACGACCAGGCCGGACGAGCGGGACGTCGCCTCGCTCAAGGGCAGGACCGTGTCAGTGCAGGAGATCCTCGACGTGTTCCAGGTCAGGGTCCGTGACCACCGGACGGTGCACCTCATCTCGCAGGCGCTGACGGACGCCGGGCTGACCACGCTGCCGGACTTCGCCGTCTGCGGTCTGCGCAGCAACGTCGACGTCGTGCCGCTGACGTCCGTTTCCGCGCAGGGAACGCCCGCCGACGTGGACGACGAGGCCGACGCGGCGGACGAGGCGCTGCCTTCGCACGCCCTGCCGCAGCGGCTGTTGCTCGGCGACATTCCGTCGGCGCGGCGCGGCGTGGTGTCCGTGGGTCCCTGCACGCCCCTGTCCCAGACGACTTTCCTCATGCGTACGAAGGGGCTCTCCCAGGTGCCGGTGACCACCGGTATGGCGCAGGTCCACGGGGTCGTCACCTGGGGGTCCGTGGCCAAGATGTACGAGTCGGGGAAGCCGGCCACGCTGGACAACGCGATGGAGAAGGACGCGCTGCCCGTCGCCGACGCCCGCCAGGAGTTCTTCACCGCCCTCCCGGTCATCCGCGAGCACGGCTACCTGCTCGTTCGTGGCGACGACGGCTGCCTGTCGGGCATCGTCACCGCCGCGGACGTCACGGAACGCTTCGAGGGGGCAGCGCGTCCCTTCTTCATCGTGGGCGAGATCGAGTCGCTGCTGCGTCGCTGCCTGGGCGCGGCACTGGACACGGAGGCCATCAAGGCGGTCCAGACGAACAGGAAGCCGGAGCACCGCACCGGTCAGGTGTCGGACCTGATGTTCGGCGACTACCTGAGACTCCTGGACGGCAACCAGACGAAGCCGTCCCTCGCCGAACGGGCCGACCGCAACTGGGAAGCGCTGAAGTGGCCCAACATGCCGCGGGAGCAGTTCGTCGGTCTGCTGAAGCGGGTGAAGGACATCCGCAACCGGATCGCCCACTTCGACGAGAAGCCGCTTCCGCAGGCGATGATCGACGAGCTGACCACCTTCGCGAAGGTGCTGCGGGCGTTCGCGTCGTGAGACTGACGCCGGTGCGGACCGGCGGCCACTGCAGCGACGACATCCAGCCAGCCAACCCAACTTTCTCGGTTGTCAGGGCAGTTGATGAAGTGGTAGGCATCGTAGGTCCGATGCCTACCTTTCTCCGGAGGGCTCATTGACTCGCTCTTCACGCGCATACCAATCAGCAACCGGCTGGTTGCGGGCTCCGTAGAGCTCGTATGCGCATCGCTGGGAAGGGCTGCTCACCTCGGTGAGTCGCGCCCTCTTCCCGCAAGCGAGCCGACAAGTCAATGGAGGAACGGTGTCGACCAACTCGACCCATCAGGCGTGCCACCACCCGGCGCGCGACATCACCATCGTCGCTCTCGTCTCCGGTGTGGTCGCTCTCGGCACTGCCGTCACGACGATGGCGTTCGATGTCAGCCCGTTGGCGACTCTCACGAGTAGTGGTGGCGCGTTCATCGCCGTCCTCAGCGCGGGGATGAACGTGCTCAACCACGTGAAGCGCGACGTGTAGCGCCTTCAGGGGCGGTCTGCTTCCGGCAGACCGCCCCCTGTCTGTCAGCCCGCTACGAGGCCGAACTGCTCGCGGAGCAGCGCCTCGTGGAGCCGTAGGGTGCGGCCGTCCGGCAGAGTTTCCACGACCTGTACACCGTCGTAGTTGAGCAGTTGCCGCAGGACGGCGGCGAAGCCGTCGCCCCGGGTGACGGGCATGCCGGCCCGTTGGGCGAGCGCGGTCACGGGCAAGGTGCCTCCCGCTTCCAGCAAAGCGGCGACCGCCTTGTGGACCTGCTCCTGCTGAGGCTTGCGGGCCAGACCGCCGAGCTGTCCCTGGTACGTCTCCGAGTCGAGCAGCGCCGTCACGAGCGCCTCGGTCCGGGAGACGAGGGTCGGGGTGAGAAGGGCGTCGTCTCCCCCGGTGGTCAGCCCCACGTCGAAGAGCGCCTCGTGCGTGCGCGCGAGTTCCGCCTGCTTCTTCTGGGACTTCCCCGTCGGCCTCTTCGGCACAGAAGGGGTCGCCCCAACCACCAGCTGAGCGGTGCGCTCACTCGGCAGCGGCGCCCTCCCGACCTCCTCCGGAGCCCACCACACCGGCCGCTGGTCCCCCAACTCCCGCCACCCCTTCGGCGGTTCCGCCCCGAACGGCAGGAAGGCGAGCACCGGGATGGTGAACTCGGCGAGGGAGGCCCCGCCGTGGTAGCCGGCCTTGAGGGCGGTGTAGCGGGAGTCGGCGTCCCACAACGCCACGATGGACGCGCCGGGCTCGGGCCACACCACGCGCGGCCCGGAGAGGGCGGTCTCCCGATCGGCGAGCGGACCGTCACCGGGCAGGCGGTGCCGGGCGGACGCGGGCTCGACGGCGGTGTCGACCTTCGTTCCGTGCCGGTCGACGACGTGGCCGTGGTCGCTGGTGAGGATGACGGCCATACCCTGGGCCGCCGCCACCCGCAGCAGGTCGCGCAGGCCGGGGACGTCGTCGACCCGCCAGGCCCCGTCCCCGAGCTTCTGTTCCTTGGCGAGGCGGTCGTCGATGGCGTTGAGGACGACGGCGACATGCGTCCGGCCGTCGGTGAGCGCTTCCGTGAGGGCCGGGCCGAAGGTGTCGCCCGCGGTCTCGGTGCGCAGGTCGTCCTTGTGGAAGACGGCGGCCGGGGCGCCACCCCACAGCTTCAGCGTGGGGAAGAGCCGCTTCTCGTCGGCCTGGGTGCCTTTCATCAGCGTGCCCGCGAACAGCGAGGTCCGGGACACGGCCGTCAGGGTGGGAAGCGCGGCGGCCATCGCCCGACGCTGCGGAGCGTCCTCGGGCAGCGGGTCGAACTCCGCCCAGGACGCGCGCAGTTCCTCGCCGAGTTCGTTCGCTATGGCAGCGCTCATGCCGTCGAGGACAAGCAGTAGCACCCGCCGTTCCTCGCCGCGTCGCACGACCGGCCCGACCACGCGGTCGAGGAAGGTCTCGACGGTGAGCATGCTGCCGGGCTGGGTGCCGGCCTGCGTCCAGGCAGCCAGCGAGCGCGCGAAGAAGGCGTCGATCTGCCGCCGCCGGTCCCTGACGCGCGTGCCAAGAGTGTCGTAGGCGGCCTTGAGGACGGGGTCCGGGTCGCCGCCGGCCTCGATGTGCTCCAGGGCCAGGTCGGCCCAGCCGGTCTCGGCGATGTGCCGCTGTATGGCGTCGGCGACGGTGGGAGCCTCGGTGGGCGGGTCGGTGGCCAGCCAGCGGGCGAGGCGCTGTCCCATGCGGGCGCGTTCGATGCGGGCGGACTCCTCCGGCTCGGCGGCGAGCCGGTGGTCCTCCAGGCGCCGGACGGCGTCCGCCACCATGGCCCTGTCGCCCGCTGCGAGCGACCGTCCGACAGCCGTGAACCGGGCCTCGAGTCCGCCACGCAATACGGGGCTCGCCGCGACGGCCTGCTCCGCGCCGAACTGGCGTGCCAGCGCGGCCGCCCGGTCTAGCACGGTGCCGGAGGTCCGGCGTGCCTCGCGGGCCTGATCCGCGTCGCCGCCGCTGCGGTGTCCGGCCGCCAGCAGCGTCGTCACGTACTCCTCGGCGGACCGGCCGAAGACAGACACCAGGGCGTCGAGCTGTTCACCGACCGCCGGAGGTTGCTCGCCGAAGTAGCGTTCGGCGCGGCCCCGGGCCTGGTACGTCTCGGGGGCGGGCTCGGCGTGCTGCCACAGTGCCGCACAGACGAGTCCGAAGGCGGCGGCGTCCGCGCCGCGTTCGGCGTCGACGAGGGCGAGCAGGGCCCGACCTGCGAGGCCGGCCTGGTCCTCCTCACCGAGGAAGGCGGTCAGCCCGGCACGCTCCGGGCCGCGCAGCCCGAGGAGACGCTCCGGAGCACCAGGGCGGGTCGACCAGTGCAGCAGGGTCTGTGCGTCGAGCCGGTCGTCGCCGGGGCGTCGCGTACCGCCCTCGGTGTCGTAGCGGCCGAGGCGCAGGCGGCGCTGGGCGAGCGCGGTGAGGGCGTACTGGCGGGACAGCCAGCCGCCGGGCACGGGCGGCCAGCCGCCGGGCGGGGTGGCGTCGAGGAGGGCTTCGGCGGCCCAGTTGACGTCCTTGAGGCGCTGGTCGATCTGCCGGGCGCCGAAGGCTTCGCGTACGACGTCCCAGCTGTCGACGGTGTCGATGCGCAGTTTGTGGACGCGGGCGAGGATCGCCGGGTCGAGTTCGTGCTGCTCGCGGTCGGTGAGGACGACCAGCACGGCGGGGCCGGGCCGACGGCCCGCCAGGTGGTCGAGGACGAGTTCGTGGACGGCGAGTGGTGAGGGCGCGACCGCGACACCGGCCGTCCGCCCCTCCGCCCAGACGGGCTCCGCGGGGCCGTCCCACTGGGGCGCGGACCGCAGCAGCACGATCCGGCGCCTGCCCCCGCCGTCTCCTGTCAGGGAGGCGGCGAGGGAGGACTGCGAGGACAGGTACTGGGTGACGGTTGCGGTGTTCAGCCGGACCGCGCCTGGGACGACAGCGACGGTGTCCGTCATTCGACGACCTTCCAGGTGATTTCGATGGTCGCGTCGGGGTGGCGGGCGGCCAGTTCGGACAACTCCGCCTGCAGGTCGGCGGCGGCCCGCGCCACGGTCGTACGACGCCCACCGGAAGTCCGCGCGGGGCCACTCGCCGAGGGACCGGAGGAGGGCGTCTCCTGCGGCGTGTACGGGATGCGAGGGTCGCTCGTCGGCGTGTTCAGGGACAGGTCATCCGCCGTGCGCTGGGGCGCGACCGGAGCAGGCGGCGGGGTGGCGGCGGCCTGGCTGCGCTTCACCAGGGCGACGACCTCGCGCTGGGTGCGGGTCAGGGCGTCCCGCAGGTCCGCGGTGCGCTGGTCGTCACGGGCCACGTTGCGCAGCGAGTCGAGCAGCGCCTCACCCTCGGGGCCGAGTCCGGCGGCGAGTTCGAGGGTGCTCCAGGGCGCGGAGGCGACGGCCTCCGCGACGCTGCGGGCCTGCTTGATGGAGGTGCCGTACCGGTCGGCGCTGGTTTCGCCCAGGTCGAAGGAGGCGAGGGCCTCCACGGTCTTCTTCGCCCCGGCCGCGCCCTTGCCGGCCTCCGCCGTGAGCGCGTCCAGCAGTTGCAGGGAGCGGCGGGCGAGGGCGAGCCGCCCGGTGTCGGCGGTCTGGTCGAGGCCCAGGAAGGAGGCGTGGGCCTCCAGCTGGTGCACCAGGTCGGCCGCGTGGTCCCGGTGGGCGCGGGCGGCCTCGATGATCTGGCGGGCGAACTGGTTGACCATGCGTCCGCGCCGCAGGGCGGGCGCCTTCTGCCCGAAGATCGTTTCGAAGCGCTGCCGTGCGGTGTCCCAGTCGGACTCGGCGGGAAGCGGCTGGCTGCGCAGGGCGTCGTGGTCCTTGATCGCGGACAGTTCCGGCGCGGGGTCGAGGACGGTGCCGCCGCGCACCCACACCCGGTCGTCCATCTCGGCGAATGCGGCGACGACGAGCCGGGCGAGGAAGTCGGGCAGGCCGCGCGGCTCGGGCTTGTCGGTCCAGTCGGTCAGGGTGATCAGGGACAGATCCCCGGTGACGCCCTGGGCACTGGCGAGCTGGCGGAAGTGGTCGGCCCAGTAACGGGACAGCTCGAAGTACGCCTCCTTCTGCTGCCCGAGGCGCAGAGGCCCGGCGATCCGCTGCATGAGCTTGCGGTCCGCGGCCGGGACCTCCACCCGCCCGTCGCGCGCCTCGGCGGCGGCCCGGACGTGGGTGAACACCTTCTTCGTGTCGGCGGGCTTGACCGCGGAGCCGGTGCCGTCGGGGTCGAGGTCGGGATTCGCCGGGTACTGATGGGCGAGCAGCTTGCCCGCGACGTGCCGGATGCCGTCGTGCAGGCTCTGCCCGAAGGACAGGGTGAGGCCGTCGACGTCGGGCAGCGCGACGAGGTGGTCGTCGAAGTCGGGCACGACGTCGGCAGCCTGCTTCTGGGCGAGGCCGTACGCCTGCTTGAAGGCACCCTTGACCTGCTTGAGCAGAGCCTCGCGCTGGGTTTCCAGCAGCCCCTTGGCGCGGCTGCGGTTGTCGGCGTTCAGGTGACCGGCGTACTGGGTGTCGAAACGGTGCTCGTCGGCGAGGGCCTTGTCGATGACGACGAGACGCCGGAAGTCGGAGAAGCGCTGCGCGGACAGATGGGCGGGCAGCCATGCGACGGTACGGGACCGCTCGCCCTGCTGCCGCTCGCGCAACCGCCGGATGCGGTTGACGTCCTCGACGGGCCCCCACTCACCCTCGTCGAAGGGAAGGTCTATGGCGATGCGCCAGCGACCCTCCTCCTGCGGCATGAGGTCGTGATCGGGCAGTTCGTCCTCGTCGGCGACGTTCCCGAAGACGATCTCGGCGGTGCGGGCGGTACCGCGCCAAGTGAAGCTGAGCTGGTCGCTCAACTGACCATGTTCGACACCCAGTTCCTCGGACAGCAGGCGGCGGGCGAGCGCGACCCGGTTGCCGGGGTTGTCGTTGACCTGGGCGTTGGCGATGACGGAGTCCACGTCGACGCCGGACAACTCCAGCCGCACGCCGGGGTTGGCGTCGGTGCCGGTCTCCTTGATCTCGGGGAACCTGGCCGCCCACTCGGCGACCTTGTTCTTGATGATGCCGACCTCAGCGCCCGGGATGGGGGCGAGGACCGACCCGTGGTTGAGCGCGCCGAGCCGCCGGATGGTCAACTCGGACAGGGCGGGCACGCTGGGCGCGAGTGCGGAGAGCAGAAGCGTGCAGACGAGCCGGTTGTCGCCGACGAACAAGCGGCAGCGGTTGGCGCGCTGCGGGTCGGTGATGGCCTCGGGCCGGCCCACGTACTGCTCGACGTCGTCCTCGGTGATGTCGTACGAACTGAGCAGGTACGGCCGCAGTTTCGTCTTGTACAGCTTGTCGGCGGCCTCGAAGACGACCTTCAGACTGTCGGTGAACGGCTTGTCACCGCCCTCCGCGATCACCGGGTAGAGGTCGCCGACGGGGATGAGCTGTCCGAGGCGGATCTCGTTGCGGTGGTCGGCGAGGAGCTGGCCCATCAGCTTCAGACCGGTACGGGAGCGCTGCAACGCGGAGGAGATGTGGACGAGGGTGTCCATGAACGCCGGCGAGAAGGGGTACGTCAGCCGGAACGACTCGGCGTCCGCGCCGGTGGTGCCCTTCTCGGAGCCGAGGAGGGTGTCCCAGACCTGGGAGCCGACCCGCTTGGTCTGCTCGAAGGCCGCGTCGACGAGCCGTTCCGCCTCGGGGTCCTTCGCCTTGAGGAGGCGGGCGTGGGCGATCTGGGGGAGGTTGCGGTCCTCCAGGGTGATCTTGTCGAACCGGCCGGAGGCGAGGTTCAGGGTGTCCTGGATGGACGACTCGGCCGCACCGGACACCTCCTCGCCCACCAGCTCGCGCAGGTCGCGCTGGCGGGCGATGAACGACACGACGGGAATGGCACGACGGGCATCGCCACCCTCCACGAAGTTCGTGATCTTGCTGGCCTCGCGTGCCACGAACTTCTGGTCGTGGATGAGGGTGGCCAGCCACAGGATCAGTTCGTCCATGAACAGGATGAGCCCGTCGTAGCCGAGCGACTTGGCGTGCTCGGCGATGACGGACAGACCGGCGTCCAGGGAGATGAAGCCGTGCTCGTCCTCGGCAGCGTTCCTTGCGAAACCGGGGAGGAGGTTGGTGCCGGCGTCGTTGACCAGCTTGGCGCGCAGTTCGGCCGGGGTGGAGGGGTTGCGGAGGTTGAGCGGGACGCCCCCCTCGTGGTTCTCCTCGGCGGCGAGTGCGGTGTCGAGGAGCTGCGGGGTCCAGCTGAAGCCCTCGCCCCACTCGTCCTCGTCATCGTCGTCCACGCCGGTGCCGAGGCCCCGGATGACGGCCTCGTCGCCCATGTTGGCGCGCATGGCGCGGATGTCGGCGAAGAGGGAGTCGGTCCGGTACACCTGCGGGGTGGGCGCCTCCGGGTGCAGCTTCTTGACGTGGTGTACGTACCCGCCGAGCACGCGCTGTTCGAGGGCCTTCGCGCCGAGCATGTGGTACGGCACGAGCAGGAACTTCTTGCCGTCCGTGCTCAGCCACTCGTGCTTGGTCAGCACCGGGTCGAACTCGGTACGGGCGCGGGCGGCCGGGTTCCCGCTGAGGAGCGCGTACAGCACGGCCATGAAGTGCGACTTACCGGAACCGAACGAGCCGTGGAGGTACGCCGCCTTGGAGCGGTGCCCGTCCAGCGCGGACTTGATGAGGGCCAGCGCCTCGTCGAAGTTGTCCAGCAGCCGCTCGGTGACGACGTAGTCCTCGAGCGCGTGCTCGGCGCCCTCGGGTGTCGTCGCCTCGGCGAGGGACAGCACGAAGTCCGAGGTGGAGACGGACTCCTTGATGTCGATGACATCGCGGAGGAGGGGCGGCTGCTGGGCCATTACAGGTCACGCTCTCCATCTGGTGGCCTCGGCCACCGCTTGTCCTCGATCGTGCGGGATGTCCGCTGCCGGTCCGGCCGACCGACGACAGCGAAGCCGACCGACCACAGCGAAGGCGGGCCGCCGCCCACCCGCGCCGGGAGCGTCCGGCCGCCGGGCAGGCGCTTACTCCCCCTTGCGCTGTATACCTGCCTCCATACCGATCGATCAACCGGCGGCCTTCCCGCCACGGCCCGCCGGATCCGATCAGGACCGTCAGAGACATCCCAGTCTGCGACCTGTACAAGAAAGCCGTACCATTGCCGTACCGTTTTCCAGTACCAGAGAGGGGTGCCGCAGATGACCATAAGCGCCAGCGAGGCCCGCAAGGACCTCTTCCCACTCATCAAGCGCGTCAACGACGACCACACCCCCGTGCGCATCAGCTCCAAGAGCGGCGACGCGGTGCTGATGTCCGCCGAGGACTACGACTCCTGGCAGGAGACCGTCTACCTGCTGCGCTCCCCCGCCAACGCGCGCAGCCTCATGGAAGCCGTCGCACGGGACAGGGCCGGCGAGGCCATGGTCACCAAGACCATGGCAGAGCTGGAAGAGCTGGCGGGTGACGGGTGAGGAGCGTCCACTTCGACCCGGCCGGATGGGAGGACTTCCTCTTCTGGCTCGACTCGGACCGAGCCATGGCCCGCAGGATCACACGGCTGATCGCGGAGATCCAGCGCACCCCCTTCACCGGCATCGGCAAGCCGGAGCCCCTGAAGGGTGACCTGTCCGGCTACTGGTCACGCCGGATCGACGACGAGCACCGGCTCGTCTACCGGGTGGACGAGAAGGAAGTCAAGATCCTCAAAGCCCGCTACCACTACTGAGGCCACCGCTCCCCGTCGCGGCACACGCCGTCATCCATCACGTCATCGGCTCGGCAGGACGCGTCCAGGAGCTGTCGGCCCGCGGCCGTGAAGGGGTGCTCGGGGCCCAGTCCGCGTACACGCCGTGCGACGACGTCGGCCTGCGACCATCACGGACACCGGCCTCCGCTCGCCCAACGCGCGGCTCGGGGGCGGTCACGCCCGGCACCGCGTACAAGCGCCCCCCGCATGCCGCCCACACCCGTCAGTGCATCGCTCCCCTTCGACTACGCGGAGTCCGTGACCGTTTGACCGGGGTCATGGAGTAACCGCGCGAGCGAGGAGCGTCCCGATGTGCCCGGGGTACGGCGCGTCGAGGATCTGTGCGTCGGCCGTGGCGAACCCGGCCCGGGTGAGCAAGCGCTCCCCGACGGCCGGGCGGTAGCCGTAGCGGAAGGTGAACATCGCTTTTTGTAGGTGCGGCGGTGGTCGCCGATCTGTGCCCACATGCGCGCGACGTCCGTCCAGTACCGAGCCTGCCGCTCGGCCGGGGGGAACACAGTCGGCGAGATGCTGCGGGCGTACGCCACGCCTTCGTCCGGCGTGCCCAGGGCGTTGTGGATGCCGATCCGGTAAAGGGCCACCTGCTCCGGGGTGACGTCCACCGTGTACAGCTCGGCGCGGGGGTCGGCGCCGAGTCGGGCGACGGTCTCCTCGGCCTCTCCGGCCAGGCCCAGTGCCGTGCCCCGGTCGCCTGCCTGCGCGGCCGAGTAGGCACCGGTCAAGAGCAGGGATGCTCGTACCGCATGGGCCTGCACCGAGTTCTCGGCGCCGAGCTCGCCCGCCGTGCGGGCGAGAAGGTCCACCGCCGACCCAGCACGGCCGGACCGGCGCATCGTGATCGCCAGGACCCGTGCAGCCTCGCCCAGCGGCGCGGGCCGACCGCTCTCCCGCGCGGCCTTCAGCGCGCGGTCGGCGCTCACCCACGCGACATCGGAGTGCACCTTGACCGCCAACTCACCGGCCAGCACGTACGAGCGCGCCACCACCGACTGTGCCTGCTCTCGGGCAGCGTCAGTCATGGCCTCGCGCGTGGCTTCGCCGGCGGCGATCAGGCTGCCCAGGTCCTCGCCCAGCACCGTGTAGCGGGCAGCCCTGAAGTCCCGGCGTGCGGCGCTGAGAGCGAGTTGCAACCGGGCCAGCGACATGGGCTCCGCCGCCTGCGGTTGGAAGAGAGCGGCTTCCAGCAGACCAGCGGGGTCCGACACCCTGCTGCTCGCGGCGGCCCGCCCCTGGCCGGTGACCATGGCGGCCCCGAGGCCGACTGCTCCCGCGAGTAGCTGCCTGCGTCGCACCGGCTCGTCCTCCTGGCGGTCAGGGTCTGCGTGTCCCAGCACCCTAACGGCCACCGCTCCTGCGGGAGCCGCCCTTGACGCATCACGTCCCGTGGGTAACTCGCCCGGGTGAGGCACCAGTCCCAGCAGTTCGGGGGCGACGCCGAGCGCGGCGGCCAGGCGCAGCAGCGTGTCGCGCGGCGGCACCAACTTGTTCGACTCGATACGGCTCACCGCCGACGCCGAATACCCGCACCGCCGACCGAGTTGGACCTGAGTCATGCGTGCGGCGGCGCGCGCCGCGCGGATGACCGCGCCGAGGTCTGCGGCGGCGGTTGCCGTATCGATTCGAGTCACCGCACCAGTGCCCATGTGGCTCTCCCAGTCTCCCCGCGGTGTCACCCACCGTAGCGCTGACGGTCTGTCATCGGGAGGGCGCACGCACAGCGCTTGCGAATCGCGCACACGGCGTGCGGACCGCGCCGACCCGCCTTCCCGGACGCCCGGCCAGACGCTTCCGTGGTGGAGCAGAACAGGCACACCCGAGCACGAAGGGAGCACCACCATGGCAACCGCCATCGCGCAGAAGACCGAGGTCCGTGACCCGCGTTCGTTCGTCTCGCCGGAGGTGTGGGACAGGGAGATCAAGCTCCTGGTCCGTGACAACCCGTTCGACACCGTGACGGCCGAGCGCGTTTTCGGCCAGGCCATCGCCTACCTCATCACCGCAATGGAGAAATGGGGCCAGGGCCTGGAGATCGGCTGCGGCTACCTGGTGGACATGGGCGTCCACGCCTTCATCCTCGACACCAGCAACTACGCCGACTTCTGCGCCAGGCACTTCGACGGTCGGTTCCTCCACCACATCCCTGAGATCGAACGCAAGAACGACGGCACCGTCATGCGCACCGCCCAGGTCATCGAGAGCAACGGCTTCGCGATCGACTGGCCTCTGTGGGAGAAGGACGCGCTCCAGTGCTCGCCCTGCTCCCCTGGCAGCAACTGCCACTGACCCGGGAACCTACGGACGTCCGTAAGCCGGACGTCGCCGGAGGCCGGCCCCGCATCGCCGAGCCGGCCTCTTCCCGTATGGCTGAAACTCCGACCGTCCGACAGTGATCTGTCCGCCGTGGCCACTACCGTCACGCCCATCCCAGCCGGGACGTCCGTCGCACCGCTGCCAGATGGGAACCACCGCGCCATGAGCCACGACCTCGAGACCTACTGGAACCGGTACGGGGAGGGGGTGAAGGACGAGGAACCGGCCGAGCCGCTGACGTTCGGCTGGACCCAGTACGACGAGCACGGCCCCGGCGAAGAGCTGTTGGAGCAGCCCGACACGACCCTCGAACTCGGCTTCGGGCGCGGCCGCAACGTGGCATACCTGGCCCACAAGGGCGTGCGAGCCACCGGTGTCGACATCTCCGGCGTGCAGTGCGAGCGGGCCCGCGAGCGGTACGGGCACGTCCCCGGCGCCCGCTTCGAACAGGGTGAGGTGTGTCAGTACCTCGCCGCCGCCGACGAGCGGTTCGATGCCATCTACAGCGTGTGGGGCGCGCTGTGGTTCACCGACCCCGAACGGCTGCTTCCGCTGGTCCGCCGGCGCCTCACCCCCCGAGGAGTGCTCGCCTTCTCCAACGCCCCCGCCGTGCCCGGCTCGTACGGCGTCCAGGGCATGTACGGGGCTGGCTTCAACGGCCGCCGGCTATGGATCTACCGGTGGGCCTACACACCGGAGCGCTGGGCCGAGATCCTTGAACAGCACGGGTTCGTGGACGTCGACGCCCGGGTGTTGGAGGCACCGGACCCCGAGAACGTCGGCACGCTCATCGTGCGGGCCCGCGCCCCGCGCTGACGGCACACGGGTCGACGGCCACCCCAGCACAGCCTCACATGGAATCGAGTCTCCATTCGAGCCGGCCGGTACAGGGGCCACCCCCTGGGCTCCGGGTGTCGGCGCCTCAGCGTACGCGGGAAGCGGTCAGGCCCACCACCAAGTACAAGCACACCGCATACGCGTACAGCCCACAGCCGAACGGGAGTGTGCGAGAGACTTCCCCTCCGCCCCGCACAGCAGGGGATCTACGAGGGCCGAGGGTCCTCTGCCGTGTCGGCAGTTCCGTCCGAGGCATGGCTCTCAGCATGTTCCGCGACGAAGGACTCGTGAACTTCATCGGCTTCCACCACCACGACTCGGTGCGTCGGCTTCGCCAGTTCCGAGTCGGAGAGGTGCTTCTTCAGCCGCTTGGCCATGGGGCGATAGGTCGCGAAGGTGAGCCCGCCGGAAACAGCGGCCACGACGACTGGGATGGCCTTCGAGACGCTCTTCGCGAAGGTCTGCTTCGTCATCTCGACGCCGATGTAGGCCGCGACCTTCTTCACTATGGGGTAGATGACGCCTTGGGTGAGTGCCTTCTGGGGCAGCTTCTTGGCGACCTGCTTCGCCATCATTTCGGCGACCTTCCCCACAGCGGCGTTCGCCGACTGGGTACCGAACATCACGCCGAAGAACAGCGTGAGTACCCCCATGGTCGCGTCGTCGACGTCATCGCCGTCGTCGGAGAACAGATCGGGCCAGCTGTAGAGGTAAGCGAGCTTCTGCGCGATACGCAGCATGTGGCCGAAGTACTGGGCCATGTCGGCGGGCACGGTGGCGGGAAGGGCCATGAAACCGGGAAGCCCGGCGGCGGCGGAGAGAGCGCTGACCTTGGTGGTTTCGTAGCGGATGGAGTCGTTGGCCGCTCTGTCCAGAACGTCGAGAGAGATACCCGCCGCTGCGGGGGTCTCTTCGATGGCTATGCGGATCTCGTCCTCGGAGCAATAGCGTGCCAGCGCCTTCCGGAGGTACGCCTCCCTGTGGATACGCACGCCCGGAAGCCTGGCCGCGCTCACCAGTGCTACGGAGAAGCGCGACTCGGGGTTCTCGCTCGCTTTGCCCTTAGTGACCCGAACTTCGCCCGGTCCATCCCGGCCCGCTCCCGGAACAGCTTCAACTGCCGCCCGAAGACGCACAGCATGCCCGCCCCGACCTCGTACTCCGGCTGCTGAACCTCGTCGTCCACGCCGCAGCTCCTCCCGTACGACCATCACGGTCACCCGCCCCCGCCCGCCCAACGCACGGCCCGGAAACCGGTCACGCCCAACACCACGTACAAGCGCACCGCCCACGTGTACAGCCCGCACCCGTCAGCACGTCGCTCCTGGTCAACGCTACGCACGGTCCGCGACCGTTGACCGCATGAAGTCAGCAACTCCCCCGAACGGGCATATGCCACAGCACCCCGCACCCGAACGCGAGTTCACCATGCGCTTCACCTCAACACCACGCGGTGCCCGCCTCGCCCGCCGACTCGTCTCTCACCGCCTGAACGACTGGGGCCACCCCTACACGACCCCGACCAACGAGACGCTGACCCTCATTACGGCCGAACTCACCGCCAACGCCGTACGTCACGGCCACGTCCCAGGCCGGGACTTCAACCTCCAACTCGCCCTGGTCGAGGACACCTTCCGCGTTGAGGTGACCGACACCCGCGCCGAGAAACTGCCCCCCATCCACTCCCCCGACCCCCGACTCCGCATCCGAGTCCGGCCGGGGGCTGCTCCTCGTCGCCGCCCTCGCGGACGACTGGGGTGTCACCCCTCGCCCCGTTGCCCCCGGCAAAACCGTCTGGGCCGAGCTACGCGTACCGACCGGAAGCCACCCACGCACGCACGGGGTGGCCCCTCGACCGGCAGACTCGGCATCGGCGTATGTGCGCGACACCGATTCGTTTCCAGCTACTTCTTCACTGCGGCCCGACGGCCTCGGGTTGCGGCCGGGGGACGCCAGTTCCGGAGGTCGTCGTCCGTGAGTCCGTGCTCGCCCTGCTTCTGCTGGCGGTAACCGGCGAAGAAGTCGGCCGGGGAGCCGCTGTAGAGCATGTCGAACTCGTTGTGCCACTGATACAGCCACGGCTGGAGCTCCAGCAGACCGGCGAGGAACGGGGTGATCTCCTCGGTGGACAACGCGGTGTTGGTGAAGTACGTGGCGAGGGCCTGCGCCTGCTCCCGGTGATCCCAGCCGGCCCACCCGTACAGCTCGGGAGTGGCGGCGTTGCTCTGCCCGTAGGAGATGAACCGCTCCTTGGGAACGTCGAGCTTGCCACGCGCCCTCCAGTAGGAGGGGCGGAGGAAGTCGGCCGAGGTGTACTTCGGCGGCACGGGGATGGAGTCCCGGATCTTCCTCTTGGTCTGCTCGTCGGGCGCGGCGTCCTCCTTGCGCTGGAGGTCCCATACCTCTTCCCAGTCGGCGCGCTTCTTGAGCCCGGAGGGCTTGTAGCGCAGGGCGGAGAGGAATGGCACGTGCTCGTCGGTGATCAGCTCGGCGACGACCTTCGCGAGTTCCTTGCGGGGCGCGTACAGCTTGGCGACAGAGACGAAGTCCTCGTCGCGGGAGAGCGCGTCGGTGAGACGGGCCAGGGTGAGGATGGTGGCCTGGCCGTTCTCGTCGAACCAGAGGTCGCGGGTTTCCATGCGGTCGAGCAGCCAGGAGCGCAGGGCTTTCTCCTGGAGGGCGCCCCAACCCTCGGTGGCCCAACGGCGCTTGTATTCGGGGCGCTCGACCATGCCGATGGCGCGGTTGGACTCGATGGCGTCGATGCGCTTCTGGACGATCTCGCGGTAGGGGGCGGGCCAGTGAGCGGGGATCTCCGTGATGGGGGTGGAGTTGTGCCGCTTGAACCAGTCGTCGCTGGCCTCGCCCGCAGCTACGTGACGGGCGAGGACGATTTCGAAGGCGCGCTCACCGAGGGCGAGTTCCGGGATGTTGGGGTCGTCGGGGTTCTCGGAGACGCGGAGGTCTTCCGGATGGAGGTTGTAGAGGGAGTAGACCTGCCAGTCCAACTCCTCTTGAAGGGCGATCAATCGGGCACGAGTGGACTCCCAGGCGGCGCGAGCCTCGCGGAGGGCTGCGGCGGTTGGCGCGGACGTGTCCGTCACGGCTGCGGGGCCGGTGGAAGCGAGCCGCTGAGCAAAGGCATCGAGGTCAGCGGCAAGGGCAGTGGGATACTCGGCGGGAAGTGGAAACTTCGCAACATTCGTGCCGTTGAACTGATAAAAGTCCTCAAACGGCATGGTGGACTGTCGCGCTCCTTGGACGTCCACAGTGCTGCCCTTATTATGGCAACTCAACTTGAGCCACAGGGCAGCAGTAGAACTATTGAGGAGGCCGAGTAGCCGAAGGTGCTCTTCTTCACTGGCGTCCTCCCGCAGCTTGATCACAGGCGCGGTCTGCTTAAAGACCTTCCCGCCCCGATCCAGCACGAAGTGATTATGTGTAGCTACCTCCGCGAACGTGATCGACAACGGGTTTCGGTAGCGCTCGGAGACCCATCGGTACCATGCCCACCACGGTTTCCCTTGCTCCTGCTGCGTCTTACCATCAAAGTCCGTGGTCGATCGCAAGTGGCTGCGTACCTTCCACAACCATCGTCCCCAAGCACTGGCCTCGTCGTACGGCAGCGGTTTGAGGTCACCACCGTACGGGGCAATTGCGCTCTCAACGGCGTCCACACTCCAGTTGCGCACAACTTCGCCGACAATAAGCGAGCGTGCACACGTGGCTTCGACCCCCTGACGCCCAAGTGCCGAAGGATCGCTGATGAAGGCATCATCCTGGCCTGGGAAGCTGGCGAAGCCGATGTCGCGTGAGAGTTCTGAACGCAGCTGCCCGACGGCATTCTCCTCGATAGACAAGTTCAGTTCCAGGCCGCCGTCAGCCAGGATCCAGGGCTGCTTCCCAAAGTACTTCTTGCGATCCAAGTCGTCTACAGACACCCATCGGCTCACCGAACCGGGCTTGTCGATCTGCTCCACGATGGCCTGCCAGACCAGGCCATCAGCGGCATTGTCCGGCGCGGACGGCTCACCCTGGACACTTCGAACGGTCCGGATGAAGGGCGATCGCCCGTCGCCACCCCGTTGCCTGCCCACGAGAATGACCGTCGGCGTCCCGTGCCCCGGAATGTAGGCACCCGAGGTGTCGATGACCTCGGCCAGCTCCACCGCGTGCCCGAAATACCCCTCGATGAGCTTCGCCCCAAACTCACGCTTCATGAATGAGTTGGCAGTGATCTGCCCGACCATGCCGTAGCCGCGCCCCTCACCATCCCCGCGTTTGGCCAGCTCGAAGAACCGCTGAGCGAACGGCACGGACAGCGCATACTTGCCCGCACACGCCGGATACAGCTCCCGGTAGAGGGCATTGAGCGTCTTGTCCTTGACCGTGATGTACGGCGGGTTACCCACCACCACGTGATACCGCCCCGGTCGCAGGATTTCCGGGTACTCGTGTACGTCCTCCGTGGCGTACTTGAACTCGGCCAACTCGTCCACGAAGTCTTCGTCCACTGCACCGAATAGGTTGCCCTGCTGGGAGCGCCGGGACTTGATCAGCGAGTCGCCTACCGCCAGGGACAGCGGCCAGTCGTACTTCGCGGCCTCCGCCAGCGTCCGCACGCTACCCGCTGCCATTGCCGCAACCAGCAACCGGAACCGGGCAATGGCCACCGCGAACGGGTTGACGTCGACACCGTGCACCGACTTCAGCGCCGCCGATACTCGCTCATGCACGTCCTTCCCCGGCTGCCCCTCCGCCCACAACCTCACCAGCCGCCGAAACGCCCCCAGCACAAAGTGCCCTGACCCACACGTAGGGTCGATCATCTTTAGCCCCTCGTAGCCGAACTCCCGCACCGCCGGGTTCATCGTCCGGTCGAGGATGAATTCCTCCACGAACTCCGGTGTCTGGAGCAACGCATACGTCTTCCGCGCAGCTTCGCTCAGGTCCTGGTACAGATCACCCAGGAACCGCGTGTCCCACCCCTCCGTGCCGTCCTCGTTCAATGGGTCGGTGAAGTCGTGGACGAGGATGCCCGCATCGCCCCTTCCCCGCCAGAACTCCACCAACTCCCGCGCACCGTCATGCGACAGCGGGATCTGGTACAGCGGGTTGTGCCGTTGGTCGAAAAGAAGGCGTCCCGCCTGGCCCTCGCCCAGCTCCTCGAACGCCTTCTCCAACCACCCCCGGTACGTCGGGTTCTCATCCGACTCCACATACGCGTCGTACCGCGACTCCGCCAACTCCCGCCGGTCACCATCTGGCCCCGTCAGGTACGGCTCCGGAATCAACCGGTTGTCCTCGCAGAACCGCACGAAGACAGTCCCCAGCACCCACGCCACCGCGACCTGCGTGACCCGCTCGTCCAGCCACGAGTTCCACGTCGCCGCCGTACGGCCGAGCTTGCGCGCCTGGTCGTACTCGGCCCTCAGCCGCGCGCCGACATCCCCCAGCGCCTTAACCTGTCGCCCGAGGTCAGCCTCGACCGCCTTGACCTGCTGCTTCAGGTCGTCCAACAGAGCCTTGCGGTCGATCACTTGACGTCTCCCTCGACACCACTTGCCACAACCTCACCGGACCCGCGATGGGCATTGCCCACCCACGTGTCCGGAAGCTGGATCCACTCCCCCAGGCCGGCCTGGTACGGCACGGCCACCTGCCCGAGCCGGGGCTCGCGTGACGGATCGGCCTGCGGAACCAGGAGCCACAGCCCCCGCCCGCCCTGCCGGGCCGCCGACGCCAGCCGGTCCAGGACGCCCATCGCGTCGTAGCGCGCGAACACCCCAGCCTCCGTCAGCAGAACAGGACCGGGCCCGCCGCTCCCGCCACCGTTGCGCAGCAGCTCCACGATCCGGGGCTCCACCGAGCCCCACGCCGTCCGCACGTACTCCGCGAACCGCACCGCCCCCTTCGACCCCGGCTCGGCGGCGTCCGCCTTGAGCAGGGTCTCCCAGGTGGGCTTGGTGCCCGGCGTCACCTGCGCGTGCAGGGCCTCAAGGAACAGCTCGGTCACGGACACCGCATCCGCGCCCAGCCGATCGGCCCCCAGCTCCCTCACCGCGTCCCGCACCAACTGCTGCCGTACGGTCAGCACCCGGTACCCGTCCCGGCGGGACGAGGCGAGGAGCCGTTCCTCCGCGCGCACCGCACCCGCGAGCTGCGGATCGTCCGCGTACCGCGTCACCGCACCTGTACGCGTCGACTGCCGCCACGCGCCCGTCGTGAGGTAGCTGGACGCGTCGTCGACCCGCGTCGGCAGGTAGCGCAGCGTGCCCGTGTCCTCGCGCGTGCTCAGCGACAGCTCGAAGCCGGCGTCCCGAAGGGCCTTGGTCAGCGGGCCACCCGTCGGCAGTTCGTGGGTGGCGCCGCCCAGCCCGTCCGGGACGACCAGCTCGGGGAAGCGAGCGCGCACCCGCTCGTGCACGTCCTCGCCGGTCAGGCCGGGCTGCCGGCCCTCAGGTACGCCCGGGATCCAGCGGACGAGCCCGGCCTGGGTGAGGCGCAGCGCCCGTACGAGCGGCAGATCGCGCGGGTAGATCTCCAGGCGCGGGGTGGCGGCGGCATTCGCCGATGCCGCAGCCGCCAGCTCCACCATCCGCCGCTCGTCCCAGTCCACCGCGCCTGGCGGCACCGTCAGCGCGCCCAGCTCGGCCAGCACAGTGGCCGCCGTCGGCAGGGTGTCCAGCTTGGCGAGCCGGTCGGCCGTACGGCCCAGGCGACTCGCGTAGTCCAGCAGGCCGGGCGCGGTCGGGGTGTCCGGGGCGTCGTTCTCCCGCACGTCGAGGGCGAGCAGGCCCGCGCCCAGGGACTCATCCGTCGCCTTGCGGTTCGCCTGGTGCTGGAACTCGGCCTCCTGCGGCACCAGTTGCTCGACCTCGACCACAGCCCGGACAGCCGCCAGTGCCATCGCGCGCCGCTGCTCACGCCCGGCGAGATGCGTTCCTCTGCGCACAGCGAGCGCATCGGCTATCTCCACCGCCGAAGCGACACGCCCCATGCTCACCAGCAGGTCGATGATCTCCTCGCGCAGAGCCTGGACGGCGGGCTCCGCCTTCCAGCGCTTGCGCTCCTCCTTGAGCATCTGCGGGATACGGCCATGGCTCAGGCCGAGCGCGTCCGCGACGTCCTTCTGCTTCGGCCAGACCCCGATGTCCGGCAGGACGCCGTGCTCGTCGGGTAGGCGCAGCAGCAGCCGTACCATCTCGGCCTTGTTGCGGTTGGAGCCGTTGTTGTTGACGGCGGGCACGAACACCGTGGCGAGGGTGTCGAGGCTGACCGAGCGCAGCGTACGCGGCGGCAGGGCGCCCGCCGACTCGCCCGTCACAAGCCGGCCCACCAGGGCCGACTCGGCGGCCGTGAGCTGCTCCAGCTCCTCCTTCGCCTCCGCCCGGCCCTTGGGCGTCAGCGGCGAGACGGGGATCTCACGCAGCCGCTCGCCCCACTCGCGCTGCCGCTGCTGGACCTCGTTACGGGTCTTGGCACCCAGCCCGGGAGCGTTGACGAGCTTGCGGCGGCTGTAGTCGAGGAGTTCACCGACCGTCGTAAGACCCAAGCCATACAGGAACGACTGGGCGGCGGGCGTAAGGCCGGAAACGGTCAGCGGAGTGTCCCGGGTGACATCGGCGGCCAGCCGGTCGCGCTGCTGCTCCGCGGTCTCCGGCTCGACGTCTGCGATCCCCGCGGCGACCTCCGCGGGCGCCCCCTCCTCCGGGGTCGTGGCGGCCGGGTGACGGCTGCGGTGGCTGGACGGGACGGTCTGCGACGCGTCGAGGAAGACCTTGCGCCACGCGTCCCGCATCGGCTTGAGCTCGGGGAACCGCTTGCCCGCGTCGCGGTGCAGGGCCTTCTGGAAGAAGGCCACGAGCCCGTCCCGTACGGCCGGGTCGAAGGCCTCGGCCGCGATGGTCGGGTACGGCCACTCCTTCGGGTCGGTCATGCGGGGCAGGACGCTGCCGTCGCCCCACTTGGGCAGCTCGCCGGAGGCCATCTGGTGCAGGGTGACGGCGACGGCGTACCGCTCGGCGTGCGAGTCGTACGAGCCGCGTGTGATGACGTCGACGAAGGGGTCGAGGTAGCCCTCGGTGCCCGCGTCGGTGTTCTTCGCCGGGTAGCCGGCGAGCGAGAAGTCGATGAGGACGAGTTCGCGGGTGCGGTTGGGGCGGATGCGGATGGCGATGTTGTCCGGCTTGATGTCGCGGTGCCAGACGCCCTCGCCCTCCAGGAAGTCGACGGCACCGAAGAGGTAGTCGCCGTACGCCTCCAGCTGGTCGACCTGGAGACGGCCGTTCTCGCGGAGCTGGCGGGCGACGGTCTCCTCGCGGCGGCGCGGGCGGCCCCCGCCCTCGGCTCCCTGACCGTTCTGCCCGTTGTCGTCACGCTCGTCACCGACGTACTCCAGCGCCAGGACCGTACGTCCGCCGATGTGCAGCGGCTCGGGCTCGACGAGGCGGATGATGCCGGAGTGGGGGCGCAGGCGGCCCATGGCCTCGGCCTCGCGGGCCAGGATCTCGCCTCGGCTGTCGGAGAGGGCGACCTTCAGCACGGCCAGCGGGCGGGTCTTGCGGGCCTCGTGCTCCAAGTCACGGACGAGGAAGGCGCGGCTGGTGGAGCCGGTGCCGAGGCGGCGGCGGATCTCCCACCGGCCGGCAAGCACGTCACCGGCGACGGCCTCCAGTGGGTCCTTGTCGGCGGAAGTTCCGTCCTCCTCGCCGGGCCCCTCCGGGCCGGTGGCCGCCGGGGCCGGGGCGGTCAGGGAGTCCTCGACGACCTCCAGCAGCTCCAGGAACTCGTCCACGCTGGACAGGCGCTGGCCCGGCCGGTACGCGGTGGCGGCCTGCACCAGGTCGTCCACGTCCTCCGACAGCCCGTCCACCAGGGAGCTGGGTCGCAGGCCCTCCCCCGCCTCCAGGCGGGCCAGCAGCTCGGCCTGGCTGGCGGCCGGGGCCTTGCCGGTCACCAGCAGGTAGGTGAGGACGCCGAGCCCGTACACGTCGAGGTAGACCGGGTCGGGGTTGAGGGCGGTGAGTTCGGGGGCGAGGTAGGCGTCGGCGTCGTCGGCCAGGTGCATGGCGGACAGGGCGGTCGGCGCGAACCGGGTCATGCCCTGGCCCTGGGAGGAGTCGCCGCTGCGCTGGGTGGCGATCTGCCAGTCGGAGATCTGGAGCTGCGGGGTGAGCCAGGCTGCTTCCTCCCCGACGGCCCGGCCCTTGCGGCCGCGCGGCCGGGGGACGACATGCACGGAGCGGGCAGCGAGCGCCCGGTGGTGGATGCGGCTGGCGTGCGCGGAGCGCATCGTCTCGGCGAGCTGGCGCACCAGCCTCATCCGGCCGAGGATGTCCAGCTTCTCGCCGTACTGGACCAGGTACTCGTCCAGCTTCAACGTGTCCGGATGGTAGTCGAAGATCAGTGCGGGACCGGCTGCGTGGCCCGAGGGAAAGTACTGCTTGAGCTGGACGACGCCCGGGTGCTTGAACCGGCCCAGCACCGCGGCCTCGCGCCGGGCGGCGTTCTCGACGGACTGCCTCAGCGAAGCGTCCGAGCCGCGCTCGCTGAGGTAGATGCGGACGCGGGCGGCCTCGGGCAGGTCGCTGTGGCGGGCGAGGTAGTCCGCCCAGGTGGGCCCGGAGTCGAAGGACTTCCGCTCCAGCTCGTACGGGCCGACCTTGTACTGCGCGTCGCTCTTGCGGATGCCGATGTTCTTCAGCGCCGCCGCGATCTCGCGAGAGCCGATCGCGGTGATGCGGCGCCGCTCGTCGCGCGGGGGCTGCTTGAGCATCTCGACCAGCTCGGTGACGGTGTAGACGCCGTTCTGGTCGTGGGCGGGCAGCCGTACGCGGAGGCTGTTGTCCGTGAAGCAGACGGCCTCGGCGACCCAGACCCGCTTGGCGCCGGTCTGCGCGAGGAGGCTCGCCAGTTCCTTGGCCTTGCGGTTGACCAGGTGCAGCGGGTTGCCGTGCGTACGGCGGTGGCCGTCAGGCGTGGTCTGCACCCAGGTACCGTTCTCGGAGGTGACCGAGCCGTGCCAGTCCTTCAGCTCGATCATGCACAGGCCGCCGGGAGCGACTACCAGCAGGTCGACCTCACGGACGTGGCCCGTGTTCGCGGTGAAGGTGAAGTTCGACCAGGCACGCCAGGGGTCGGAGTCCGGAAGCTTCTCCCGAATCGCCTCAAGGCCGCGGCGTTCGTGATCGAACTCGGACTCGGTGACCGTGACCCACCGGCCTTCCCGCATGCCTGTTCCCCGCTCCTCGTGTCCCACAAGGGTCGCCGTTCCCCATGGTCAGACCCAGGGTGCAGATCCTAGTCCCTGCCTGTGACCTGAGAAGGGGTGATGAAGAACAGAGCTATGGGACGTACCGCCCGCATGGCGGGAATCGGGCGCTCTGCACCTCACACATCAGAGCGCACACAACGACCAAAAAGGCCATACCAGATGGTAGTGCCCTATGGAAGAAGTCTGCGAAACGCTGCCCCGCCTTTCTCTGTCGAAGCTGCGCCGCCGCCAAGGTGTCGCATGCTCTGTCGCGAGGCCCGTTCGCCCCACGGACGATCGCATAGCGATTGCCCCGTCCTGCCAGCTCAGCGGCCCTCCGGACGACATGAGGAGAGCCCACCGCAACGGATCAGGAACCCTCTGCGGGCATCAGGCCACCCTCCGACTCGATCAAGTCCCCTGCGGCGATCAAGGCGTCGATGTCGCCGGTCAACGCATCCCGGATATCGGCGCCGAGCCGAGCCCACCCGAAGAAGCGGGCGGCCTCCCGCAGCAGGTCCTCACGATGCACGCCCGGTCCTTCGTCGACCACGTTTCTGAGCACGAGCTGCCGCTCCGCCACGGGAACCTCCGCCACTCGTCGGGCGCACCGCTCCGTCGGCGTGCGGGCGAACTCCGTCTCGTGGCCGGGCCTGTCGTAGGCCGTGCCGACGTGGACGATCCTGCCCTGCTTGAGCAGACGGCGAAGAGCTCGGTCGATGCGGTCGCGGACCACTGGGCCGGCTCGTCCGAGGCCCCACGCGAGACGGACCCGGGTGTAGATCACCTCCTTCTCGACGGGCCCCTCCACCTCGACCACACACAGCGCCACGTCCGCCACCACGTCGAGGGCACCGGGGTCCTGCAACTCCACGCCCCACATGCCTCGCTGGCTGCTCGACCTGTCACGTACCTCTGTCAACAGGTCAGGGTCGACCTCCTGGTAGGGACGGCTCCAGGGCGCAGGGCCGACGTCGACCGTCACGAACTCCACTCGCGGGACTGCCGGACCACCCGACACTTCAACAGGCTCCCCGCCCTCCGCGCTCAGGGAGACGTCCACGACCTCTGTTGTCGTACTGCCACCGTCGCCGAGGTCGCCGCCGCTGCCTTCCACCCCCACGGGCGGCGCCACTCGCACCGCATGCGGATCCTCCGCGCACGCCGCCTCCACCGCGGTCCGCAGCCGTGCCATCGCATCCCGCCGGTTCCGGTACCAGTCCGTTCCCCAGATTCGGTGCAGCCTCCAGCCCAGGTCGCGCAGGACCGCCTCCCTGAGCCGGTCGCGGTCACGGGCCGCCCGCGAGGAGTGATACATGGCACCGTCGCACTCGATGCCCAGCGCGTACGTACCTGGCGCGCCGGGGTGCCGTACAGCCATGTCGATGCGGAAACCGGCGACTCCTACCTGCGGCTGGACCTGATATCCCCAGCCGCGCAGGACGTCGGTGACCTCCTCCTCGAAGGGGCTCTCCGGAGCGGCGTCCGGATCGGCGGCCTCCGTCTGGAGGATCGCAGGACCGTGCTGGGCGTACTGCAGGTACCGCTTGAGGTGCTGCACGCTCTTGTTGGCGCTGTCCGGCAGATCCCCTCCGTGGAAGGAGGCGATGACCTCCATGCGGCGCCGGGCGCGAGTCACGGCCACGTTGAGGCGTCGCCAGCCGCCCTCCCTGTTGATGGGCCCGAATGTCGACAGCAGCTTGCCCCGGTGGTCGGGACCGTAGCCGATGGAGAGGATGATGACGTCGCGCTCGTCGCCCTGCACGGTTTCGAGGTTCTTGATGAAGAAACCGTCGAGCCGGCCCTCCGTGAAGTGGTGGTCGAGGTCCGGGCGGGCCGCCCTCGCCTTCTGCACCGCCTCCTCGATTGCCTCCGCCTGCGCCTTCGACAGCGCGACCACGCCGAGGGTGTGCTCGGGGCGGGTGTCGAAGTGGTGGATGACGCGCTGGGCCACCTTGGTGGCCTCGGTCTGGTTGTCGCTGTTCCCGCCGCGGTCGTAGACGCCGTCCGCCTTGATGAACTCCACGCCGATGTCCGGTCCCTGTTCCAGGGCGCCCGGGAACGTGACCATGGAGTTGTCGTAGAAGTCGTGGTTGCTGAAAGCGATCAGGTTCTCGTGCCGGCTGCGGTAGTGCCAGCGCAGGGGTAGCCCGCGCAGGACTCCGCTGGCCTTGCACATGTCGAGGATGGACTCGAAGCCGTCGGTGGCGTCCTCGTCCCAATCGTCGCCGTCGTCGCTGTCGCCGGCCGCGGCGAAGAACGAGGTCGGCGGCAGCTGCTTCTGGTCACCCGCCACGATGAGGGCCTTGCCCCGGTAGACGGAGTTCACCGCGTCCTGGGGCAGCACCTGGGACGCCTCATCGAAGACGACGACATCGAACTCGAAGTCTGGTGGCAGGAACTGGCTGACCGTCAGCGGACTCATCATGAAGCAGGGCTTGACCAGCCGTACGACGTCGCGGGTCTGCTGCAGCAGGTGCCGTACGGGCATGTGGCGGCGCTGTTTCTCGGACTCGCGGCGGAGCACGGCGGCCTGGCCCACCGATGTCCGCCGAGGACGGCGGGAGTTGCAGGCAGCGATGACCGCGGCGTGTGCCGCCGCCACCAGGTCCTGGTCCACCCTCTGGAAGCGTTCCACCAACTGGTCGCGTTCCACGGCCCGCATCGGCTTCAGCCTCTGGTCGGTTGCGAGTTGGTGCTCGACCCACGCGGTGAGCACCGCACGTTCCATGGCGGCGGGGAACTCCTCGGCGGAAACCTCGCGGCGTGCGAGCTGGTCGGGCAGCCCGTCGAGTTGGTAGCGGCGCAGCAGGGTCAGTGCGTCGGCACAGCTGGTCCACGCTTCCGGGCCGAAGGGGTCGCGGTCGAGGCGGGACAGGACGGACTGGGCCGCGGTGAGGGATTCGGCGAGGTCGCGTCGCAGCGCCTCGGCCCGCTCAGGCTCGAAGTGCCCGGCGAGTGCCTCGCGCTGGCGGCTCCAGTCGCCGGCGCGGGCCGCGACGGACGGATCGGCTGACGCGGTCAGCATCAGCCGGGCCGCCGTTTGCGACAGGGGCGCGGAGTGGCCGCCATGTGCGGTTCGACGGACCTTCTGGGCCCAGTCAAGGGCATCCAGAATGGCATCGCGATCTGTCTCGGTGCCCCGGTAAAGGGAACCGAGAAGGCTTCGGTACGTGGCGTCGTTCTCCGCGAAAGAGGACTCGGCGGCGCGGGCGGAGACGACGGCGGCCACCGCTTCCCTGGCCCGCGACAGGGTGAGGCCCGTCTCCTCGTCCATGACGCGGGCCGTTGAGCGGATGAGGTCGGCCGCGTCCTCGAAGGGCTCCACATGCGCGCGGAGCCAGCTCGCCGCCCGTTCGAGGGGGCGGGCGGCAAGTGCTGTGCCGACCGCCGCGACGTGGGGCTGCCCGGTGTACTCCTGCCACAAGTCCAGGTCATGGCGGATCTGGTCGATCTGCGCGAGGAGTTCGCGCGGTTCGGGTCGGCCGTCGGCCAGCACGTCGACGAGGCGGGCCCGGAGCGCTGGTGCTGCGAGCGTGTCGGGTGCCAGACGAGCGATCAGCCGGGCGGAGTCCAGGGCGGTCCGCAAGGCCTCGGTGTGGGGGTGCCCTTCCGGGGCGTACCGGCCCAGCAACTCGCGCTGTTGCTCCGTGGTGTACGGGCCCGGTTGCTGTCGCGTCAGGTCAAGACCGCGGCGCAGGAGCTGACCCATGGGTTCGTAGCCCGTCACACCGTTGGGCGCGGCGTCGTGCAGGTCGTCCGCCTGCGTGTCGACGCCCCGGTACCAAGGGCCGAGAAGGCTGCGGTCGGTTACGGCCTGAGCGGCGAACGCGGCGGTCTCCCGCTGTGCGGCGTGCGCGGCCGTGACCGCCATGCGCGCAGAGGCGAGCGTGTGCTCGGAACCGGGGCCACTGTCCCGGCGACCGACCGAGGCCACGATGTCCAGCAGAGCGACGGCCTGTCCCAATGGGGCGAGGTGGGCGCGCAGCCAGCGGGCGGCGTCGCCGAGCGGCTGCTTGGTGAGGTCGGCCGCATGCGGTGCCAGCGACGGGCTGTTCAAACCCCTTCGCCATGTGGCGAGATCGCTGCGTAGCGCCGTTCCCTGCTCGACGAGTGCGGGTCGCGGCTCTCGGCCGTCGGCCAGGTAAGTGGCGAGCAGACTGCGGCGGTAGGGGTCGGCGACGGTTTCCGGCGCGAGTGCGTGGACCGCTTCGGCGTGCGCGAGTGCCTTGCGCAGTTGCGGGACGTCGGGCAACGCCGTGCCCCGATAACGGCCGATCAGCTCGGCGTGGGTCGTGGCCAGCGACCACAGCTTCCGGTAAGCGGCGCACCAGGCGTCGGCGAGTGGCAGCTTGTCGTACAGTTCGCCGCGCCACGAGCCGCCGTGCGTCAGCCGGGCCACGAGTTTCCGGTCGGCCCGGGTGCCGCTGGACAGCATGCCGGCGAGTCCCTGACGGCCCTCCATGAGCCGGTGGATTGCTGGGGGCAGTTCGGACGTGGAGACGACTTCGGGCAGGAAGGTGTCGCGCGCCGCCTTCTCCGCGGCAGCCAGTTCTTCGGCAGCCGAGGAGATCTCCGCGACGGCTGCCTGGACACCGGGCAGCGCCCGGGGATCGAGCCATGCTTCGAGTGTGCGTTCGGAGGCTGTGGCCAGCTCCACGAGCGTGGCCAGGTCCTCGGCCTCGGACGTCGCCTTCGGCCGGTCACACCCGAGGCGCTCGGCTACCGAGTCGGCGTGCTCGGCGGCCAGCTCAAGGGCGTCGGCGAGCGTGTCGAACCGCTCGGTCAGCTCCGTGGCCTCGCGGCCGGTCAACGACGCGATGTCGGCGCCAGGCGGTTCCAGTGCAGCGAGAGCCTGCTCGTTGGCCGGTCGCTCGGCGCTCACTTCCCGATGCAGCTCGGCCCACCCCGGGCCTGTGTGGTCCGTCGCGAGGGCCTGGGCGGAGAGTACCCGGTCCCGTCGTGTGAAGAAGTCTCTCAGTGCGTCGGCGGTGGCCGCGACCGCCGCTTCCTCCGCCCGCACGGGGCCTTCAGGGACCAGCCACTGCTCGCGAGGGCGGTGTTCGGTGCCGGCCACAGCGATCACGTCACACAGATGACGTGCTTCCTCGGGGCTACTCGGATTTGTGAGCCCGGCGAGGTGGCTGACACTGGTGAGGTTTTGCAGGGTCCGCTCCAGCACACCAGCGGTCGCGTCGAACTCCCCAGCGAGCTGTCTCGCTCGTTCCTCCGTAAGCCCGGCGAGGTCGAGGCCGCGCGGCTCCATCGCCGAAAGCCTCTTCTCTGCTTCCACCGGTTCAGCCGTCAGCCTGGTGGACAGCTCCTGCCAACGCTCGCCCACCGCGGCGCGGACGGCAGTGCTCGTACGCTGCACCTTGCGCAGTT
The DNA here is from genome assembly GCF_014651035.1 of Streptomyces lomondensis. Lineage (GTDB taxonomy): Bacteria > Actinomycetota > Actinomycetes > Streptomycetales > Streptomycetaceae > Streptomyces > Streptomyces lomondensis. The sequence continues at coordinate 983,606 of NZ_BMWC01000001.1, read as the reverse complement.
CCGCCAAGAAGGCGTCGGCACGATCGTCCACCTCGTCGGCGAAGGCATCCGTGGTCAGCCACGCTTCCGGCACAGGACTCCGCACGTCGAGCAGCCGCAGGAGCGCGATCAGACGGTCGATTCCGCTCTGGTCCGTGACGGACACTCCCCCGGGCGCGAGGTCCCGGTACCGGTCAACCGCCGTCGTGAGCGCGTCCCGCGCCGCCTGCGCCTGCTCCAGCACAGGACGTGGATGCGGCAGGCCGGCTCGCAGGTCACGCCAGGGGAACGACGGATCGGCGACCGCCTCCCAAGCGTCGGAGATGGCTTTCGTCGCCTCGACGATCAGGCGCAGGTCCTCGGCACTGAGCGTCTCCGCGCGAAACGTCGCCTCAGCCCTCGTGGGCGTGTCGTCCCCATGGCTCAGGTAGGCCACCGGGGCTTCGGACAGTTGGCCGACCCGACCGAGCACGTCGTGCAAGGTTCGTCCCAGCGGGTCGCGGACCTCGTTCATCGCTTCGGCGTAGGCGCTGAGCGCGAGGCGTAGTTCCCTGGCCTGGGCCAGGGTCTGCTGTGACAGCTGCGGTGCGCGCGGCTCCTCCGCGAGAGCCCGACCCAGCTCCTGGGCCACCGCTTTACGGCTGGTGTTGTGGCTGTGCAGGGCCAGGGCGTACGAGTCGAGCCCGACCGACTTGAGCCGGTCGAGGACGACGTCGAGGGCCGCCGCCTTCTCACTGACGAACAGCACACTGCGGCCCGCGTGCATCAGACCGGCGATCATGTTCGTGATCGTCTGGCTCTTGCCGGTGCCGGGCGGGCCGTCCAGGACGAACGACTGTCCCGACACGGCCGCGGCGACGGCCTGCCGCTGCGAGGCGTCGGCGTCAAGCACCAGCGGACTGTCCTCGGGCGGGCTCAGTTCGTCGATCCGGTCGAGCTCGATCTCCTCGAAGTCGAAACGGTCGGAGGCGAGTCCGGAGTTCGGACCGAGAGCCATCGCACGTACGAGGTCACTGCCGAGGACGCGGGCCTCGTTGTCCAGCAGGTCCTGGTACATCGACTCCTTGTGGGAGGCGAAGAGTGCGAGCACCACACGGTCGGAGATCTGCCATCCGGCCTTGCCCGCCACCGCGCGAGCCGCGGCGGTGAGCACCGCCTGCATATCCGAAGGGTCCTGTTCGCCAACCGGCGCCCAGTCGATATGGAATTGCTCCAGCTTCACCTTCAGCGCCGGGTTGAGGCGCGGTTCCTCGTCGTCGCTCGCCCTGAGGCGGATCCGGCCGTTGCGCGCGCGCTCGATGACCACCGGCATCAGGATCAGGGGGGCGTCGCTGGCCGATTCAGCTCCGTCCTCGCGCCAGCGGAGCATGCCGACGCCAAGGTTGAGGGTCCACAGGCCGTAGTCGTTGAAGACCTGCGTCGCTTTGGCGCGCAGGCTGTTCAACGCGCGCAGAAGGGAAGGTGCGGTGGTCTTCTGGGTGACGATTCCGTCGGTGCGGTCGTCGCCCTTCTTCGCGAGGACCACATCGCCGGGACGTAGGCCCTCGCTGGCCTCCGGTTCCTCATCCGGGAGCGGCGCAAAGTCCCAGCCGCGGGCCAGGCCTTTGATGAGCTCCTGTGCGGATGGAGTCGAGATTTCCAATGTCGCCGACTTGGTGTGGCGGAAGTTGAGCAGTCGGTTGCGGCCGCTCAGGTCCACCAGAGAGGTACGCCAGCCCTCAAGCATCGCCTTGAGGCGGTCGAGTTCCTGGCTGCCGCCGAAATCGCTCGAGTTCACCACGCTGGGCCCCTGATGTTGTCGCTTCTGGGCCAACGGAGCACCGGCGTCGAAGGCAGTCCCCTCTGCCGCCAACGCAAAGCGCGGCCACAGAGGTCCCTACTGTCCTGGTGGCCGCACAAGTCCCGCTGATCCCCCCTGGAGGCGAATTCTACGGTCAGCGCACCAACGCGTGAAGCGTTAACTAGGGAACGATTTCTCGCTGGTCACGAAACCTTCGGTGTGCCCAGCCGCAGCTCCCCAAGGAACAGCGAAGGGAACACAGCCCACTCCGTCGCGCGGTCCACGACCTCAACAGTCACCCCGTCCAGCGCGGGCGTCTGCCGCAGATACTGGCGCGGCGTTCCATCAGCCGGCCGACCGGCACAGCGACCGCGCTACGGCAGTCGGCACCTTCCAAGGAAGTCGCGAAAGGCTCTGCCGCCGCTGTAAACCTCGTCCGCGTGGCAGCCATGCTTGGCTCAGACACGCAGCCCGGGCGCCGGAGTCCCGTATTAGAGGCCAAGCAACGCCATCGAACCTGCTTCAGTCGGCTTCCGCGGTCCGTCACCCTGGTGCGACCTCCTGCGACGCTGCAACCTATCGCGCAACTGGTCAGGTGATCGTCTGCCACGGGCCGGTTCGCGGGTTCCGGGGTCGTCAGCCCCAGGCGTCTCGTGGGTTCCGAGCGGAAGGGAGGCGCATGGTGGACGTGCTGACGTGGACGATCGAGCGGCGGATGCGACTGACTGAGCGGGCCGAGCTGCTGCGCAAGGAGCTGGCGGAGATTGACGCCGAGCTGGGCCGGCTGGACGAGGCACTACTGTCGCAGCGCCAGGAGAAGCGCGTCACTCTGCTGGTCAACCCTGCCCTGTCCGACGGGCGCCTCAAGGCCGTCTACGAGGCCTGGGGTACAAAGCAGATCGGCCGCCGGCAGCCGTTCGGCGACTCGCCGGTCTTTGCACGATGCTGCGGGGCCCGCTGCTCCCGTAGCCGGAGCCGGTACCCAGAGCACGGCAACGCCTCGGCCAGGTCGAGTGGCTGGTGGCCTGGGCAGGCATCGTGGGCGTGAACGCCTTCCAGGCGGTGAAGATCAGCCCGGAACTCCTCCGTGACCGCCGTCACAGATACGACACCGACGGGAATGACTGAGGGGGCGCCGTAGGCGCCCCCTCAGGGGCGCGGGGCTGTATTGATTGCGGCTCCGCCACGTGGGCGCGACCAGCCCCCACCCCCCACCGGCTCGCACCCGCCACAAGCGTCCGTGGCCTTCGCGGGTGGGCGGACCGGCTCGCCGAGCAGATGGCCCGGCACCAGCCCGGCCTGCTCTAAGCCAACCTCGCCATGCGCGGTCGTAGAGCCGGCCAGGTGCGCTCCGAGCAACTCGCCCCGGCTCTCGCCATGCGGCCCGACCTCGCCACCGTGGTGGCCGGAGCCAACGATGTGCTGCGCCCGAGCTTCGATCTCGAGGAAGTGGCCGGCCACCTGGAGACGATGTTCGCCGCCCTCACCGCTCAGGGCACCACGGTCGCGACCCTCACGTTCCCCGACGTCGGGCCTCGCGGACTTCAAGGTCACCACCGAGACCCACGCGATGCCCGAAGGGCAGCATTCGTTCGTCCTGGGCGCCGGACGCGTACCCGAGGTGAACCAGGCCATCGGGCAGATGGGCCAGTGGCTCCGCAACCACCTCGGCGCGTGAGCGAAAGCCCCGCCTGACGTCAGGTCTGCCCGCCAGGCCGCCGCACCACCGCGATGGGCGGTGACCGGCCCACCGGTCAGCGGCATCTGCTCGACCACTCCGACTGGCATACGGTACGTGTATACGACACCGTTCCGCACGCAGCGGGAGTGAAGAGCGCGTGTGAGGGCCCAGCGACTGAAGCCCCCGGCGCCGGCCTGGCGGTCGTCCAGACCGGCGGACCGGGGCGACGTCACACAGGGACGCCGAGCGGCGGGTGCTCGAGCACGCGGGGCTTGTACTCGACCAGCTGGATGCGGCCGTCGAAGGTGCGGTGCTCGATCATCTCGAGGGCAACGTCCGGATAGCCGTCCTAGATGCGTTCTTTGCCCGTGGCCCCGGTGATCACCGGGAACATCACGACCCGGAAGCGGTCGACGAGTCCGGCTCGTAGCAGGGACCGGCACAGGCTGAGGCTGCCGATCGTGCTGAGGAGCCCTGAGCCACTCGACTTCATGGCGCGGACCGCCTCGACGGCGTCGTCGCGGACGAGCGTGGAGTTGGCCCACGTCAGGGGCTCCTCGAGTGAGGAGGAGAACACCACCTTGGACGCTTGCGTGAGCTCGTCGACGGACGCCTCTTCTTCGGGCCTGAACCCGTCTTGCCCCTTCGGGACCTCGCCTGCGGCGAAGCCCGACATCAGGCGGTAGGTGTTCGCTCCCATCAGGTAAGTGACCTCGGGCTGCTCGCCGAGCCATGCGAGGTACTCCGGGCCCTCGAGGCCCCAGAACCCGGGCCATCCCTCTCCCGATGCGTGGCCGTCGAGGGAGGTGACCGCGTAGCTCCCCTCCCACAGCACCGCATTGGAGAACACCGTCATGAGCAACCCCCTCCCGTCCCGCCGGGCCGTCGTCGGCCTGCTGACCGCGGCGACCGTCGGATCCGTGGCCGGGCCGGCGTCGACCGCCACCGCCTCCCCGCAGACCGCCAAGGCCGAGAAGTTGATCACGTCCACGCCGTCCGCCACGGCACCGAACGCCGCTGTGAGCTCCGCGGCCGCACCCGCCGCCCCGGCAGGCCTTCGCGGGAGTCGCGTGGTCGCCGGCGGCGATACTGCCGGTGTTCGTGTTCGCGCAGCAAGCGCAGTTGCGCCGTGCACATCTCCCGCAGTCCGGCGTCCGCGGGAGCGAGACCGCGTTCCGCCAGCCGCTGATTCGCCGCAGCGGGCGTGCCGAGGAAGTCGGTGAACTGCCCGCCGGGCAGCGCGGTGGCGCTGTTGGCGAAGGCGGGACCGGGAGCCATGGCCTGTACGACGGGCCCTCGGCAGCCCGCCGCAGCTCGTACGCGAAGCGCTGGACGGGACCGGTCTCGGGTCCAAGGGCTTCTCGGGCTGCCCCACAGGACGGCCATCCGAGCGCCGAGGAACTCGCCCACCGCCGCCCCGCCGCGATGGCTGCCGGAGAAGCGGTGGGCACCGGGCTGGCGTCAGACGATGGCGTCGGCGAACATGCTGCCTGCCGGGTCCTTACGCTTACCACCGGTAACCAGCCACCTCGACGCAACCAAATGAGGGCGTGTGACGCATGCCACAGCTTCCGGCCTTTGATGTCATGACAGCGACCTGCCCGTCCCGTACCTCGCTCGCCCGCATCGCCAACAAATGGACGGCCATGGTGGTCATCGCGCTCAGCGCCGACCGAATGCGCTTCCGCGACCTGCGCACCACCGTCGACGGCATCAGCGCAAAGGTCCTCACCGAGACGCTCCGGGACCTGGAACGCAACGGAATCGTCACCCGGCACGTGTACGCCGAGGTCCCGCCCAGGGTCGAATACGAGTTGACCGCATTGGGACACACTCTGCATGGCCCGCTTCAGGCACTGGGCCTCTGGGCCGAGGAACATTTCACCGAAGTACTCGCGGCACGCGAGAGCTACGACGCCCGCCAGCGACCGTGACTGGTCACCAGAGGTAAGCATTTGGCGAAAGGTCGTGAAGATGGGCGCCGAGGCGGCCGCCACGGCCCGCGCGCCCGGAGTCGGGGGATCCTGCCGCCGGTCGCCCGGTAACCACGCCACAAGCCGTCCGGCACGGCACCGCAGTGCCGAACGGCTTCCGTCTGGGACGGATGCGGGCGGCCTACTGTCCCCAGAAGGCGTCCTCGGCCGTCTGGTCGCCGGAGAACAGCCACATCTCGACGATCTTGCCGTCCTTGAGGCGCAGGACATCCACGCCGTCCATGCTCATGGACGCGTCCTCGCGCCGCCCGGCGAAGTGGATCGAGGCGGCCACCATGTCGCCGTTGCCCATGAGGGCGTGGATCGTGTCGATGGCGAAGGAGCCTTGGCTGGCCTCCATCATCCCGCCGAGCATCGCGAAGACGGCGTCGCGCCCCTTGCGCTCACCGGAGAACTGGTTGGCGCCCGGCTGATGCCAGACGATCTCCTCGTCCAGAAGCTCGCCCACCTTGACCAGGTCACCCTTCTGCACGGCCTGGAAGTACTCACGCGCGATATCGACGTTCTTGCTGGTCATGACAACACTCCTTACGCCCCTGACATAGAGGCAGTACGACACTGTTACAGGTTGGATGCGAGGCGCGACGTGCGCGACTCGCTACGGGATCGACGACGCCTGGTCAGGTTTCGGCGGACCCGCCCTCAGGCACTGCCCCAGAACTCGTCCTCGCCCTGCTGGCCCACCGAGAAGAGCCAGACCTCCGCGATGCGCTCGCCCTCGATCCGCAGCAGGTCGACGCCGTTCATCCCCATCTCCACGCCGTCCCGCTCGGCCGAGAAGTGGACGGGTACCGCGACCAGCGAGCCGTTCGCCATGGGCTCCATGGTCGGCTCCAGTGCGAACGTCCCTTCGGTGACCGTCATCATGCCGCCGAACATCTCGCCGATCGCGACCGTGCCGCGATGCCAACCGGAGAAGCGGTTGTCGCCCGGCTGGTGCCACACGATGTCGTCGGCGAACAAGCCCGTGACTGTGGCGAAGTCCTTGGCGGAGACCCCGTCGGCGTACTGCCGGGCGATCCTGAGCGCGGTGGTGGACCCCATGGCCGGCCCTTTTCCTTCGGTGAGTTCGTCCTGCTGCACCGCCATACTCACCATCGGTAACCAGTCACCTCAACATAACCAACGGGATGACATGACGCACATCACACACCGTCTCGGGTTGCCCGGGGGTTACGCGGCCCCGGCGTTCACGGCCCTGCTGTCAGCAGGATGTGAATACCCCCTCTCGGACGGCGTTTTCCGGTGGCCCCAGTAGAAACGGGAGTGCGAGCGGCAGTAGCCGTAGCCCGCCCAGCCGGCCAGGTCGGAGCGTTTGACCGTCTCGCGGGAGCGGGCGCACTCGACGGGCGTGGAGTCCACGATCCACACATCGTCCAGCCACAGGTCGGTATCCGCCGCCAGCGACCGGATGGCTCGCTTGACCAGGGCAGAGCGGCTCGCAGGCGCTTGTTGTAGGCCGGTCGCTGCGGCAGATACGGGAACAGGTAGTGCAGGTGTGTGTGGGCGAAGCGCAGCCAGCGGGCCTCGCAGTGAAAGCCCAGCATCGCCTGGGCCACGGCCAGGGTGACCAGTTCCGCGTCGGTCAGCCGGGGCGGGCGGCCACGCCGCCGCGGGGTCTTCAAACGGTCATCGACATGCACGTACAGTGCCGTCAAGAAGGTGTCTAAATCGGTCGTCACAACCCGATGTTGGACACCCTCCCCACGTTCGTGAACCCCGCAATCGGAACTACTCGTCCAGGGGTGCGTCACCCCGCTTGAAACCAGGGCACTGACCGACGCAGGACCTCGCCCCCGCAGCGTAACCACCCGCTGTCCACGATCACGGGGAACTTCAGCCCTGCCACTCCACCTTGAACACCCACACGTACTGCCCCGCCCTGCGGACCGCTTCGGGTACGTCGATCACGAGCGAGCCGTTGCTGACGGTCCAGGTCAGCGGGCGGTCGTGGCCGAGCATCGTCACCTTGTCGCCTCCGCGGATCGGCACCGAGGCCTCGACAGTGAGCTTCGCGCCCGGCCGGGCCAGCGAGTGGATGTAGAACGCCTCATTCTGGCGGACCGTGAACCGCAGGTCCTCGCCCAGCTGTGCCATGCGGGACCAGTACGTCGTGTCGTATATCGCCTCGCCGTTGGTTCGCAGCCAGCGGCCCGTCTCGCGCAGCCGCGTCTGCATGATCTCCGGGATGGTGCCGTCGGCGCGCGGCCCGATGTCGAGGAGGAAGTTGCCGTTCTTGGAGACGATGTCGACCAGGTTGTGCACGACCTCTTCGGTCGTCATGTAGGCGTCGTCGGGCGTCGCCTGGTTGTAGCCGTAGCTGAAGGGGTCGAGGCCGCGGCTGGACTCCCACTTCGCGACGACCGTGTTCTCGTACGTCGTGTATTCGGGGGTCGTGAAGTCGTGGAAGCCGATGCCCGAGCGGTCGTTGACGGTCACCTCGATGGGCCGGCGGCGGTTCTTGGCGTGGTTGAAGTAGTCCGCGAGCACATGGAGGCTGTCGTTGGCACCGCCGATGTCGCACCAGATGAGCTGCGGGTCGTAGCCGTGGATCAGTTCCAGCATCTGCGGGGCCTGATAGTCCCGCACAAAATCCTTGCCCGCGCTGTAGCCGGTGTACGGCTCCGGCTGAAGGGTGTACGGGTTGCGCGGGGCGTGGCCCATCCACGGGTTGTCGGGGTTGAACCACTCGGGCATGGAGAAGTACAGGCCGCGGTGGAGTTCGGGTGTGTAGCGCTTGGAGGCGTCGAAGAGTTCCTTGATCAGGTCCCGCCGCGGCCCCATCTTCACGGAGTTGCGGTCGGAGACCTTCGTGTTCCACAGGGCGAAGCCCTCATGGTGTTTCGATGTCAGCACGTGGTACTGCGCGCCCGCGTCCCGGAACAGCTCGACCCACGCCCGCGGATCGAACTTCTCCGCCCTGAACATCGGAATGAAGTCGTCGTACGCGAAGTCCTCGCCGTACTTCTCCCGGTGGTAGGCGTGGACGGCGTTCGCCGGGTCCTGCATGTGGTTCCAGTACCACTCGGCGTACTGCTTGCCGACGGGCGACCAGGCGGGCACCGAGTAGACGCCCCAGTGGATGAAGATGCCGAACTTGGCGCCCTGGAACCAGTACGGCGCCTGATGGCCGGAAAGCGAAGCGTCGGTGGGCTGGTAGTCGGCGACGCCGAGGGTCAACTTGCCTTCCCTGGAGGTGACTTGTCCGCCCCGTCCGCTGACGGTCACCGTGCCGTCCCGCGTGGTGCCGGGCGCGGTGCCGGTGCGGTTGCGGATGCCGACGCGGACGCGGGCCTGCTCACCGGGGTCGAGGCGGCGGACGCGGGCGGGCTCGACAGTGCGGGCGCCGGGCACGTCGACGCCCACGGACACGCCGTCGGCCGCCAGGACGGCGACCGTGCCCGCGTTGACGACGGTGGCCTCGACGCTCTGGGCGCCTGTGGACTCCAGCAGCGAGTTCGTGGAGTGTGCGTCCCGCAGGGCCAGCGCCCGTCCCTGGGTGACCGGCTGGAGGGAGAGGGCGAAGACGTGCAGGGACGACTTGCCGGCCTCCGCCGGGTTGGTCTTCGGCAGCGTGAGGGCGATCGCCTCCCGTCGAGGATCCATCCACAACTCCGACGTGCCGATCCCGACGCGGTGCTCGTCCTTGGTGCCGTCCGGCTTGTAGCGGTACGCGGCCGACAGCGAGCCGCCCGTCGAGTACCAGTCGGAACCGCCGAGTCCGGCGGTCGTGCTCGAACCGTCCGCATAGTGCACGGTGGCCGTACCGGAGGCGTTGCCGTAGCTGCCCGCCGTGAGGAACAGGGCCGACAGGTAGCGGCCCTTGGGCAGCTCGATGCGCTGGCCGAGCGCGACCACGTTGTTCTTGGCGCCCGCGGCGGACGACGGGAAGAGGAAGAGGACGCCGCCGACCTCGACCCGGCCGGCGGGGAGTTCCTCACCCGGGAACGTGTAGCCCGAGCCGTCGAAGTCGCCGCCGCGTGCGGTGGCGGTGTCGATGCCGTCGTTGTCGAAGAGGGCGTCGAGCGGGACGGGTATCGGGTCGGGGACGGGAACCCACTGCCCCGCCTGCCCGGCGGTCGGCTCCGCGGCCTGTGCCTGGGTACCCAGGGCGATGGGAAGAGCGGCCACGGCTGTCACACCCGCCGCGGCACCCAGAACCTGACGTCTTGCATACGTACTCACAAGCGGCTCCTATTCATCGGATGTCTGATGGTCCGGTGGGCCGCAAGACGCTGTCAATGGGCCGTTTATTAAAGGACGTTGCGCCAGTGATCGGATGACACGACGCCCAGTGGGCAGCGGTGGGTCACCGCGCGACAAGTCCTAGCGGACCAGGCGGCCACGGGGCGGCAGCCACTCGGGCGGTCAGCCGGCCCGGCATCGCGCCGGTGACCACGGGGCCCGAGCGGGCGAGACCTGACGGCGAACCATCCCGTTCGGCCAGCGTCCGCTTCACGTCTTGCCACCCGTCGTGGCGATGCCCTGGACGAAGAACTTCTGGGCGACCAGGAAGAGCAGGATCACCGGGGCCACGGTGAGGCAGCTGGCCGCCATGAGGGTGCCGTAGTCGGTCTGGTACAGGCTCTGGAAGAAGCGGATACCCACGGGGAGCGTGAACTTCGAGGAGTCCGTGAGGAAGATCAGCGGGCCGAAGAAGTCGTTCCAGGACGCGACGAACTGGAAGAGACCGACGGTGATCAGAGCCGGCTTCGCCAACGGCAGCGCGATGGAGGCGTACTGACGCAGACGGCCGGCGCCGTCGATGCGGGCCGCTTCGAAGAGCTCCTTGGGGATCCCGAGGAAGAACTGGCGCAGCAGGAAGATGTAGAAGGCACACCCCACGCCCAGGAAGCTCGGCACGGTGAGGGGCAGGTAGGTGTCGAGCCAGCCGAGCTGCTGGTAGATGGCGTAGGACGGAATCAGGGTGATGAACGGGGGCAGCATCAGCGTCGCGAGCAGGACGGCGAAGAGCGGGCCGCGAGCGCGCGAGCGCAGGTGAGCGAAGGCGAAGGCGGTCAGCGAGGAGCTCAGCAGGGTGCCCGCGGTGGAGACGACGGCGATGAACAGCGAATTGCCGTAGTAGCGCCACATCGACACTCCCGCAGCCGCGGTGGAGAAGTTGCGGCCGTCGATGTGGCTCGGCCAGAACCGGGGCGGGAACGCGGTGACCTCACCAGGACCTTTGAAGGCGCCGGAGAGCATCCAGAGGAAGGGCAGGACGAAGAAGAAGGCGGCGATGCACAGGGGGACGTAGAGCGGGATGAGCGCCACGCGGCCACGGGTGACGGTCAGCCGGAGGGTGGTGGAGGATGCGTGTGTGCCGGGCACGGGCCGGTCGCCTTTCATGAGCCGAGGTAGTGGACGTGGCGCCGGGAGAACCGCAGAACCACCACGGTGAGCACCACGACGACGAGGAACTGCACCCAGGCGAGCGCGGAGGCGTAGCCGACGTTGGAGTACCAGAACGCCTCGTTGTACAGGTAGAGACCGAGGAAGTACGTCGTGTGCTCGGGACCGCCGCCGGTCATCACATACGGTTCCGCGAACACCTGGAGGGAGCCGATGAGGCCCATGATCACGTTGAACAGGATGACCGGTGACAGCAAGGGCACCGTAATCCTGCGGAACCTCTGCCACCAGCCGGCCCCGTCCACGAGGGCCGCGTCGCGCAGTTCGAGGGGGATGTCCTGGAGCCCGGCGAGAAAGACGATCATCGCGCCACCGGTCGCGGTGAGGCTCATCAGGACCAGCGCCGGAATCGCCCAGGTGCTGCTGGCAAGCCACTCAGGGCCCTGGATGCCCACTTTGCCCAGGAGGTAGTTGAGGACTCCACCGCTGGGGTCGAGCATCCACGACCAGACGACGAACAGCGGCACGCCCGTGACGATGGCGGGCAGGAAAAACACGGTTCGGAAGAACGTGCGGCCGGCGATGCGTGTGTTGACCATGGCGGCGAGCGCGAGGGCCAGGACTGTTCCCAGTGCCACCCGTGCCCCGGCGTACAGGAAGGTATGCCCGAGCGAGGGCCAGAAGTCCAGGTCCGAGGTGAACATCACCCGGAAGTTCTGCAGTCCGATCCACTGCGGCGAACCGACTCCGTTCCACCGTGTGAAGGCCGCGAACAGCGAGAACAGCATCGGCCCGAGCGTGAGGCCGAGGAAGCCCGCCAGCCAGGGCGCGAGGAAGAGCCAGAATGCCGCGGACTCCGAGCGCCTCAGCCGGCGCCAGTACATCGTCACGTTCATGTTCTCCGGTCCCTTCGCCGTCTCAGGCACGCAGGATCTGTGCGCCGCGTTCCTGGACCACGTCCAGTGCCCGGCGGACCGGGACGCCCCGGTTCTCGACCGCCTGCACCTGTTGCCCCAGCACGTCCCAGACCTTGTTGAAGATGCCGCCCTGGTAGGCCACGAGCTGGTGCTCCATGTCCGCGATCATCCGCGCCCAGGGCAGCATGCGGTCCTCGGCCGACAGGCCCTGCTGCCAGCCCTTCAGAGCCGTCCGCAGGGCGGGCGTGCCGACCGGCTCGAGGAGCCGCTGGGCATCGGGGTCGGTGGCGATGAAGGTGGCGAAGTGCCAGGCCTCCTCCTTGCGCTTCGACCCCTCGAAGACCGCCACGTTGTTGTTCTGATAAGTGCCGATCCATTCCTTGGGGTAGGGCACGACCCCCCACTCGAACCTCTCCGCGATCTGCTGCCTGAGGTAGCTGAGCGCGTACCCGAAGAAGAGATCCATCGCGAACAGCCCGCTGGTGAAGTCCACCGCGTACTGCGTCTGACCCGCGGCCGGCATCGCGCGACGCGTGTGGACCAGGTCGTGCATGAGCTGGAGCGCCGAGACCATGCGACCGTCCGTGGCGGTCATCCTCCTGGTCAGCGGGTCGAAAGGAAGTCCGCCATGTACGGTGGCGACGTCGTACGGCTGGTTGGTGCCGAACGCGTTGCGCATGCCCCACGTCCGGCGGACGCCCGAGCCCGAGGTCGCCGCCGCGGCCGTCTCCAGGAAGTCACGTTCGCTCCAGCCGTCCCTGGGCAAGGGGATGCCCAGCTTGTCCAGCAGCGTCTTGTTGTAGGTGACGCCCTTGGGATAGACGATCATGGGCAGGCAGAGCACGCGGCCCTCGATCCGGGCCGGGTTGAGAGACCCCGGAAGCCACTGGTCCTCCCTGACGCCGTCACGTCGGACGAACGAGGAGAGGTCGGCGTAACCGCCGAGCTGGCTCAGGCCGGACACCCAGCTCTCGGCCACGATCATCACGTCGGGCGCGGTGCCGGCCCGGAACATCAACGGCAGCCGCTGGAAGAACCCGAGGGAATCGGCGTACGTATAGCTGATCCGTGCGCCCAGGTTCCTGCGACGGTAGAGCTCGACGATCCGCCGGTAGATCCCGATGGAGACGGTGTCGCCGTGGAAGCCGAAGACCAGCTCGTCCTTGCGCCGGGAGGCACCGCAGGCGGCAGTGCTCCCGGCGATCGCCGCCGACGTCCCGAGCGCGGCACCCGCGCGCAGCACTCTTCTTCGCGTGAGAGGGCGCATGGTCATCGCACCTCTATCGCCAGGCAGTTGACGTAAGGCGTCGGAGGGTGCTCGGGAAGTTCGACCACCAGGTCGCCTCCCGGGTAGATCTGGTGGTACTCGACGGGTCCCGCGCCCAGGAGCCGGACGGAGGTGATCGCGGTCTGCGGACCGAGACTGTGGATGATCGACCGCCGGTCCTCGGGCCAGGCCATCTGGAAGACGTAGACCGTGTCGTCACGCCGGGTGAGACGGTAGTCGGCGTCGGTCCAGGCGACCCGCTCCTCGCGGAAGCCGTCCACGACGACACCACTGGGACCTTCGACGCCCGGTCCGAAAGGCCGGGAACCGTGAATCCCCTCCCCGCACACCTCCATCCAGCCGGCCAGTTCCTTCAGGACGTGGCGGCACTCCTCGTCGAGAGTCCCGTCGGGCAGCTGGGGGACGTTCAGCAGGAGGCTGCCGTTCTTCGCGACGACGTCGACGAGCAGTTCGACCACGTGAGCGGGGCTCTTGTAGACGGCGCGCACGTCGTAGAACCAGCCGCCCAGGCAGGTGTCGGTCTGCCACGGCACGGGCGAGAGCGCCGGTTCCTGGCTGCGTTCCACGTCCAGCACGCCGATCCGGCGGACTTCCGACCACCGTTCCTTCTGGGTGTAGACGGCCTGGTTGCGGCCACCGTGGCGGGCCGCGCTGGTGTTGTACAGGTGCGCGGCCGCTCGCAGACCGGCCTGCATGCCGTGGACGCCGAAGGGCGGTGCCCCGTCGGAGTAGAGCAGGTCGGGCTGGTACAGGTCGATCATCTCGGTGACCAGGTCCAGCCACCGTCCGTGCCAGCCGGGATTGGCGGTGTACCAGGGCGCAACCGGGTCGGTGCGCCGCCCCGGGACGAAGTGCTCGGCGTTGGACAGGTAGAGGTCCTCGAAGGACGGATCCGTGCCGTCGTAGGGAACGCCTGCGTAGGGTCCGGTGGCGTCCGCGCCCTTGTTCACCGACCACCAGCTGAACGCGGCCCCGAGGTGTTCGGACAACCCGAAGCGCAGCCCCCGCGCATGCGCAGCCGCGCTCCACAGTCCGACGACGTCCTTGCCCGGCCCGACCTCCGCTGAGTTCCAACGGTGCAGTTGGGAGGGATAGTTGAGGAAGTTGTCGTGGTGGGACGCAAGGGCGACGAGGTAGCGGGCGCCGGCCCGGACGTACAGGTCCGCCAGCTCGTCAGGATCGAACCTCTCCGCCTTCCACAGCGCGACCAGGTCCTTGTATCCGAAGGTCGACGGGTGACCGTAGGTCCGTACGTGGTAGCGGTACTGGTCGGTCCCCTCGATGTACATGTTGCGGGCGTACCAGTCGCCGTAGCGCGGCACGGACTGCGGTCCCCAGTGCGACCAGATTCCCAGCTTGGCGTCGCGGAACCACTCCGGGCACTCGAACGTCGACAGCGATTCCACGGTGGGCAGGAAAGGGCCCGTCGTTTCCGGTCGTTGGGGCACGGCGACATCACCTCGGCTGGGCAGTCCTGGTCGGTTCCGGGTGAACGTAGATCTCCCGGGAGACAGGAACCAATGGTCAGGAGTGGATATCGCTGGTCCGTTCTCACCCTCTTGATCTACTGCCAGCCCGGGTCTGGCCGGGCGTCCACGCCCCGATGTACGGTCCCGGCATGCCGGACCGGAACTCGACGATCACCTGGAGGGTGCCGCTCACGCAGCCGCCGGTCATCGCGGACCTGGGCATCGGTCTGCACGGCGTCGACAGCCAGGTCGACGACTGGTGCCTGCCCGACCTGTGGTCACTCCACCTCTACGGATACACGGGCGAGCTGGAGGTGTGCGGCACCGTCATTCCGATCGCTCCGGGGCGCGTCAGCCTGGTGCCCCCGGGCGTCGCCACGCGCTACCGCTACCGGGGAGAGTCCCGCCACCTTTTCGCTCATATCCGGCTGCCTGCCCAGGCCGGCGAGGACTGTCCGGAGCTCCCCGCCATGCTGGACTGCGGCGCCGACCTGCCCCGCATTCGCGACCGGTTCCAGACCGCGCTGGAAGCCAGGTCCCTTCTGCCTCAGCTCGCACGCGCCGAACTGTGGAGCCTGCTCTCCCTCTTGTCGGCCCGTCAGTCCTCGCGCTACGACGACGCCTCCGGTCTGCACCCCGCGGTGCGCGCGGCTCTCTCCCACATCGAGGCGCACCTCAACGAGCCCATGAGCGTCGCGTCGCTCGCACGGGGAGTCGGCCTGTCCCACAACCACCTCACGCGACTCTTCCGCGCGCAACTCGGCACCACCGTCGTCGCCCACATCAGGAACCGCCGCATGCACCGTGCCCACCATCTGCTGACGCGTACGGCGCTGTCGGTCAAGTCTGTCGCCCCCATGGTGGGGTTCACCGACCTGCAGACCTTCAACAAGGCGTTCCGCAAGGTGTACGGAGTCGCGCCTCGCTCCATCCGTGACAGGGTCGTGAACCATCCGTTTGAGGAGGACGCAGCACCGGCGGTCGCGCTCGACTTGTCATACTCACAGGGGCGTTGAGTGGGGTCGGGGACTGGCGCGGTGGCTGATGCGTCGCTGGGGCGCTGTCACGTCGTTGGGTGTGTGGGTGTCTGACGGGGTGTCGGGGAGTGGGGCCTGCGCTCAGTCCGTGGTGGACAGACCGGCGGTGTCTGTGACCTGCTCCCAGATGGCGAAGCGGATGGTCATTTTCGGCTCGGTAGTCGGGGGCGGTCATCAGATGGCGGCGAGGCCGGAAGTGCGGTGAGATACTCGACCGCATCGAGTCGCGCTATGACGAGACCGCAAGCCACGACACCGCCCAGCGGGGCCGCGATCAGTCCGCCTCACAGCGAGACACGCCGGACATTACTTTCGATGCGGCCAAGGCGTCCCGGCTCACCGTCCACCGGCTTCCGACTGCGCTCTACCCTCGACAGGACGCCCGTTATATTCCGTCTATCCCCTATGACGAAGACAGGGCGAACAATACGCGGCCCATCCGCCAGGCCCGGATTCGCCCCGGGTTGCTTGTTCAGCGCGGAAATATAGCCTCTGACCTGCGAAAATAAAGAGCGGCAGACGAGTTGGGCTGTACGCCGGGGAGAGTCACCGCAGCGCTATGACCTGCACGGACGTGCAGGTACGGCGCTTCCGTGGCTACCTTGATGGCTACGTAAGGAGACGCCCCTGCCGCGGCGCCGTCCTGAGGGCGCCCGCCCCCAGCTTGGTGACGGACGCTCTTGTGTCGGTAGGTCAGACCGGCAGGTTCCAGGAGCGGCCGTCGGGTGTTCCGAGCCACACGCGTTGGGTGCCGTCGGGGTCCACGGTCAGGCCGAGGTCGGAGTGTGGGGGTGAGCCCGTGTCCTGCCAGACGGTGAGAGCGTCTTCCACCTGATCCCAGAGGCGGAGAGGGCCGTGCTGGTGCACGGTCCAGCCGCTTCTGGCCGGTTCGGTCCACGCCTGTGCCGGTGGTCATGAGTTCGGCGGACGGTGCGGCGAGCTGAGCGAGGAACTGCCCGGTCCAGTCTTGCAGGAGTGCGGGGTTCACGCGGATGGCGCGGGTGTGGCCGGGATGCTGGTGAAAGGTGGGTCTGGGTGGGCGTTCGTGGGGGCGGGCGAGCATGTAGCTGATCTGGTCGGTGTGGAAGCGGCCGGTGGCGGTGCCGTCGTCGTGGACGGTGAGGCGGACGAGTCCGGAGGCGAGCATCCATCCGCTGATGGTGGTGGTGATGGTTTCGCCGGCGCGTACTTGATGGAGCCAGGCTGGGGGGATGTGGCGGACGGCGCAGGTGGCCACGATGTGGTCGTATTCGGCGTCGTCCTTGTGTCCGGCGAGGCCGTCGCCGGTGATCAGGGTGGGGTGATACCCGGCGGCGTGGAGGTAGTCGGCCGCCGCGGCGGCCAAGCCCGGGTCGTACTCGATGGAGTACACGTTCTTGTCGCCGAGGCGGCTGCACAGGATGGCGGTGGAATAGCCGGTGCCGGTGCCGATCTCCAGGACCTTGTGACCCTCGCGGATCCCGGCGACGTCGAGCATGCGCACGATCAGGGAGGGCAGCGTGCTGGACGAGGTGGGGCGGCCGGTGACGGGTCCGGTGGCGTCGGCGGCGGCGGATCACCGTGGACGGCGTCCGCCCGGCCTGACCCAACCCCAGGCGGCACACGTGAGTGAGGCCCGGTGCTGCGCCTCGTCCGACGTGATCGGCGCGGAGCGACCGCGGCTGCCTGCCCGCGCAACGGGGACCCAGTGCCCTTCACGGTTGCCCGGGGAGAGAGCAACGACTGTGTCACCACCGCCCAGGTAAGAACCCCAGTCCTGGACTCTTTACAGGGCTGTGGTGCGCCTGGGAGTGGATCCACCATGACTCGGCCTCACCCACACCACACCACCCCCTGTCGTCTTCCGGAGGATGCCGTGCCAGATCCCGTTTCCGTCACCCTGACCCACCTCAGCGCCCCGGTCGGCGGTTCCAAGCGGCTGACCGGGCATCTCGTCCGGCCGGACGGACCTGGCCCATGGCCCGGAGTCGTGGTCGCGCACGAGGTCATGGGTGCCAATGACGAGATGCTCCGACAGGCGCGGCGGCTCGCAAGCGCCGGATATCTGACCCTGATGCCCGACCTGTACACGGACGGAGGCGCACGCCGCTGCCTGATACCCACCATGCGGGCCGCGCTGTCCGGCCACGGCCGCGCCTACCAGGACATCGCCGCCGCGAGAACCTACCTCGTCGATGACCCCGACTGCACCGGCGCGGTCGGGATCATCGGCTTCTGCATGGGCGGGTCCTTCGCCCTTATGGCGGCAGGCAGCGGCATCTTCGACGCCGCGTCCGCCAACTACGGCCAGCTCCCCAAGGACATGGACCAGGCCCTGGCCGGCGCCTGCCCCATCGTCGCCAGCTACGGGGGGCGCGATCGACAGCTCAAGGGAGCGGCGGCGAAGCTCGACTCCGCCCTCGACAGGCTCGGCGTCGTACACGACGTGAAGGAGTACCCACAGGCAGGGCACGCCTTCCTCAACGACGAACAATTCGGCCCGCGCCTGTTGCACCCGCTGTACCGTGTCGCCGGGCTCGGACCTGTCCCAGAAGCCTCTGTTGACGCATGGCTACGCATTGAGGCCTTCTTCGACTCCCACCTCAAGCACACAACCAAGGCCTGAAACCACCTCAGGATGTCCCCAAAATCCCGCAGTTCATCAGCGAGCTCGTCCACGGGGTCATCAGTCGGTGGCGGACCATGGCTGGTTCGCCGTGGCCGAGGTCGGCAACGACGGCTCTCTGCAACCGCACACCGCGTGACGCCGCGCAGGAACCCGGTCGGCGGCTCGTTCGGTCAACCCGACGAACGTCAGATTCGTCCGACCCGGCCGCTCTGTGGCGGTTGCTTCACGGCATCCTGCTGGCTGATTCCGACCTTGCCAGCAACGAGATTCCGCACGATTGCCGGACGCGACGTGTCTTGTACCGGTCGGCAGGACGCGGTCGCGAAACCGGCCGTGCCGACGACGGCAACGGCGCGGGACGATCACGGATCGGTGTTCGCCGTCATGGCCCCGCGGCCGCCGCGGCCGCTTTGCCGCCTTCAGGACTTGACCGGCTTCACCTTCCTGTCGGCGCCGTTCACCCGCACGGTGATGTTCCCCTGGTTCCGTGCCCGGTCGGCCACGATCTTGTAGGTCGTGACCTTCCCGTCCCGCCATTCACAGCTGACCTCGTAGCCGCCGCGGGCGCGCAGTCCGGTGAAGGAACCCCTGGCTTTCCAGGCGTCGGGCAGGGCGGGCAGCAGGTGGATGACGTCGTCGTGGCTCTGCAGGAGCATCTCCGCGACGGCGCCCGTGATGCCGAAGTTGCCGTCCATCTGGAAGGGCGGGTGGTTGCAGAACAGGTTGGGCAACGTGTTGTAGGTCAGCAGTCCGCGCAGCATGATCTGGGCGCGTTGCCCGTCACCGAGGCGGGCGAAGAGGGCCGCCCGCCAGGGCCAGGTCCATGAGCGGCGGCTGTCACCCGACACCGTCGCGGCCGTGAACGGGACGCCGTCCTTCTCGCCGCACCGGGCCTTGAGCGAGACGAGGGCGGCGGCCGCGAAGTCGGGTGTCTTCGGGGTGATCTGGCGGCCCGGGTAGACAGCGAAGAGGTGTGAGGTATGGCGGTGGATGTCGGTGGGGCTGTCGATGTCCTCCTGCCACTCCTGCAGCTGCCCCCACCTGCCGATCTTGTTCGGCGCGAGGCGTGCCTGCATGTCCGCGACCTTGGCGCGGTAGGCGGGGTCGGCCTCGAGCGCCGCCTCGCAGTCGAGGTAGTTCTGGAACAGATCCCAGATGATCTGCTGGTCGTACATGACGCCGTCCTCGCGCGGCCCGTGCTCGGGGGACCAGCCGTTCGGCGCGACGAGGAGTCCGTCCTCGCGCTCCTTGAGGTGGTCCTCCCAGAACTCGCAGATCTCCTTGATCATCGGGTACGCGACGGCACGGAGGTACTTCATGTCCTGGGTGAACGCCCAGTGTTCGTAGAGGTGTTGTGCGTACCAGGCGCTCGCGACGGTGTTCCACTCCCACGCGTTGCCGCCGAAGATGCTCTGGCTGGTGCGGGCGGTCCAGCCGCGTGTGTCCTTTCCGAAGGCGTTGCGGGTCGCCACTCGGCTGGGCACCGCCACCTGCCTGATGAACTCGATGAGTGCTTCGTGGCACTCTGGCAGGTTCGTCGTCTCGGCTCCCCAGTAGTTCATCTGGACGTTGATGTTGGTGTGGTAGTCGGAGGCCCACGCCGGTGAGTTGCTGTCGTTCCACAGGCCCTGGAGGTTGGCGGGCAGGCCGTTCGGGCGCGAGGAACTGATCAGCAGGTACCGGCCGTAGTCGAACATCGCCTGTTCAAGGGTCGGGTCCTCGCCGCCCGACGCGTAACGCGCCAGCCGGGCGTTGGTGGGCAGGGCGACGACGGCGTCGTCGGAGGTGCCCCAGTCGACGGAGACGCGGTTCATGAGAGCACGTGTCTCGGCGGTGTGCTCCTCGCGCAGTTCCCCGTAGGACCGGGCGGCCGCCTTGTCCAGTGTCCTGGCGATGACCGGTTCGGGATCGGTTCCGCGCCATCCGGCGGCGGCGTCGAGCTTGTAGTCGGTGCGGGCGTCGAGCAACAGGGTCAGGCTTGTGCAGCCGCTGAACCGGAGGGCCGACCCGTCGACGCGGAAGTCGCCGTCGGTGTGCACGACCTGGACGGTGCAAGCGTGCTTGAGGCCGTTGCCCATGACACCGCGGAAGGCGATCCGCCGGGCGGCGGCATCGACGGTCGTCGGAGCCCCCTGCTGCCCGGACGTCAAGGAGATCGCTCCGGACAATCCCCGGTCGCTGTCCGAGGTGTATCGGAAGACCATGACGTCCGCGGACCGGCCGGCGAACGCCTCCCTGAGGACGCGCCGCCCCGGCGCGCCGAACCGGGTGACATGGATACCGTCGAAGAAGTCCAGGGCGCGCTGGTAGTCGACGAACGTGCGCTGCGTGCGCGTGTCGAACCCCCTGCCTTCCAGGGAGACTTCGGCGATCTGGAAGCCGGTGGACGACTCGCCGGGGGTGAACGTGAGCCGGTAGGTGCGGTAGGCGGTGCTGTTGGTGATCCGGAAGGTCCGGCTCTCACCGCGTTTGGCGAAGGGCGCGCCGGGGTTCTGCGTGTCGAGGGTCACCCACGCTCGCCCGTCCTGCGACGCCTCGAGCGTCCATCGCCGTGGGTCGTCCTGCGGACGGTCCGGGGCCGCCGTCAGCGTGTACGCGGTGACGGCGACCGCGCGGGGCAGGTCGGCCTGCCAGACGACCGCGGGGGCGGCAGCGTCGACCCGCCAGACCGTGGCGGGATCGCGGTCCACCGAACACGAGATGTCCATGGCCTGGGCCCCGGCCCCGGCACCCGATCCTTCGGAGTGCCCGCTCGGCGACGACAGGTACAGCGCGGCGCCACCGAGGTCGACGCCGGACAGACCGATCTCGGCCACCTGGAAGTGGCTGACCCCTGCCTTGGGGACGAAGTCGAACCGGTAGAAGCGGTACGACCCGCTGGTGGCGCAGGTGAACTCCTTCGTCTGGAAACGGCTCTCGAAGGGCGCCGGCAAAGTGCGGCTGTCCAGCGTGGTCCAGGTGGCCCCGTCGGCGGAACCGGACAGCGTCCACTCCTGCGGGTCGCGCTGCGGCACGTCGTTGGCACTCGTCAGACGGTAGGAGGCGACCGCGACGGGCTCGGGGAGCTCGACCTGCCACTGCACCCTCGAACCGGGCCCGTCGATGCACCACTTGGTGCCCGCGTTGCCGTCGTACGACTTCTCCACGCCCTCCGACGAGGAGGTGCGGTACGGCCCCCCGGGGGCCGTGACCTTCGCACGGTCGGTGAAGGTGACGACGATGTCGCCGAAGTTCCGGTACGAGCCGAAGCCGGTCATGCTGGTGTCGAACGCGCTGTCGGGCTTGCCCGCGAGCGCGTTGTCGTAGTTGTTGACCCCGCCCCACAGACTCTGCTCGTTGAATTGGATGCGCTCCTGGTCGGGGTCGGCGAACAGCATGGCGCCGAGACGGCCGTTGCCGATCGGCAGGGCCTGCGACTGCCAGTCCAGGGCGGGGACCGAGTACTTCAGCGCCTTGCGCGACAGGGTCGGCCACCGGACGGCCGCCGACGCGGCGGAAGTGGCGGCGAAGGTCGGCCCCGCAGGGGTGCCGCCGGCCAGCTGAGTGATCAGAGGGGTGAGGGCGAGGGCACCGCCGAGCTTCAGGACGCTTCTTCGCTGCGGGTGGGATGCATGGGTCACGGCAAGATCTCCCAGCCATGAGTGTTCGACACGAGGGGAAGTGCAACCTCTTCGAGTCCTCCGAGGGACACGTCATCTTTGCCGCGGTATAGATCGGATGTCTAGAGGGGCTGCAGCACCAACTCGTGTGACTTCCACCGGCAACTCGACAGACCACTCTGGGGTGATGAGAACGAACTTCCCGCATGGCGACTGCGCCCGGAAGCAGCAGAGGACAGCGAGGAGCTTCGCAATACATCGGATGTCAGCCACCTTGACTGACCGTGCCGATGAACGACAGGCGAGCTCGCGACTCCCCCCC
>NZ_BMWC01000001.1:0-961573 GCF_014651035.1 Streptomyces lomondensis | reverse complement strand
CCCCCCCCCCCCCCCCCCCCCCGGGTTCCCGGTCGCTCAGGTCAAGTTGACGGTCATGGCCGGGGCCGGAGTGCCCGCCCCGGCCGGCACAGCCGGGGAAATCTCTCCATGTCGTCGCGCCGCACCTTCTCGGACATGAAACGCATCCGGGGGCCGGGCAGCAGCACGGAGAGCAGGGCGAACGGCAGGCCCTTCATGGTCATGGTGACGGCTCGGCCTCCTCTGCGCAGCATCCGGTGGTACTGACGCGCGGAGCCTCCGTGGCAGTCCACGAGCGCGTCGAACTCCGCTGCCAGGGCGCCGGGACGTGGCCCTTCAGTCCTTCTTCCCTGGTTCCGGCGAGGCGGAGCACGCCTGACTCGCACGGAGCATGGCCTTATAGAGGGCGCGGGGCTCGGGCGGGTCGGGCAGGGGGCCGCGGGCGGGGGCCTCGAAGGACTGGAGCATCAGGGCGACGACGCGTTTCCAGGCGTCGGGAGCGGCGTCGCCGGTGGCGTTGACGACGCCGGCAGTGGCCATGTGCACCAGCACCAGGTCCTCGGGGCTGAAGTCCTCACGCAGACGTCCTGCGGCCTTGGCGCGGTCGATGAGCTGGACGACGCCCTCGTACGCCTGGTCTCGGCGCTCCTCCAGAGCCTTGGCCGTGGGGAAGGTCATGGTCAGTACGTCGGCGAAGCCGTAATCGGCGGCCTGCATCGCGCAGGCGGTTTCGATGAACCCCGCGAGACCGCGCCAGGGATCGGGGTCGTCGAGGGCGACGCCGACCGCGTCGACGTAGGCGTCCATACGGTCGGCGAAGACCGCGGCGACCAGTTCCTCCTTTGTCGGGAACCGGCGGAACAGGGTGGCGATGCCCACCCCCGCCTCGCGGGCCACGGAAGCCATGGAGGCATGCAGGCCGTCACGCCTGAACACCGTGCGCGCGGCGTCGACGATCCGCGCACGGTTGCGCTCGGCATCGCTGCGCAGAGGTTGTGCGGCAGGGTCATCGCTGGATCGGGCGCCAAGGTTCATGACACTCAGTCTACCGAATCGGAATGGCCTATCCAGTTTCAGTGTTATCGTGGACACCGCGAACCGGACAGGCCTTTCCGGATCAAGAACCGGATATCCCTTTCCGAATCGAGCGATACCGATGCCAAGGAGTTGATGATCAGTGCGCGCTGTGACATTGGCGCAGGTGCCCGGCAGCCCCGAGGTGACCGAGGTGGAGGTGCCCCGCCCGGAGGCCGGTGAGGTGCTGGTGAAGGTGGCCGCGTCCTCGGTGAACGGGTTCGATCTGGGCACGGTGGCCGGATACCTGCAGGGCATGATGGAGCACCGCTTCCCGCTGATCCCCGGCAAGGACTTCGCCGGCACCGTCGAGGCGGTCGGTGAGGGTGTCGAGGGTTTCGCGGTCGGCGACGCCGTGTTCGGCGTGGTCACCAAGGCGCACCTGGGCACCGGTTCGATGGCGCAGTACGTCGCCGTTCCCGCTGCCATCGGCATCGCCCACCGGCCCGAGGGGGTCTTGGTGCGTGACGCCGGCGCGCTCGGGCCGGCGGGCACCGCCGCCTTCGACGGTCTCGCCCTGCTCGGCCCGCTGGAGGGCAGGACGGTGCTGATCTCCGGTGCCACCGGCGGAGTGGGTGCGATCGCCGTGCAGCTGGCCGCTGCCCGGGGCGCGAGGGTGATCGCCACGGCCAAGTCGGGTTCCGAGAGCGGCTTCGTCTCGGCGCTGACCGACGCCGAGGTGACCGTCATCGACTACACCCAGGACATGACCGCGCAGGTCCGGGCGATCGCCCCCGACGGCGTGGACGCGGTGCTGCACCTCGCCGGCGACCTGGCCGAGCTCACCGCGCTGACCCGCGACGGCGGCGCCGTCGCCTCCGCCCTCACCGTCCCCGAGGCCTCGGAGGACCGCAAGCTGCAGACCGCCATGATCCAGTCCAACCCGACCGCCGACACCCTGTCCACCCTCGCCGGGCAGGTCGCCTCCGGCGCCCTCAAGGTGTCGGTGAACTCCGAGTTCGACCTCGAGCGTGCCCCCGAGGCGTTCGCCGCGTTCGGCGTCGGCGCCCTCGGCGAGATCGCGATCACCGTCGCCTGACCAGTCCGTATCCCAGACGCTCCCCCCCGAAAGGACTTCACCGTGCCCAGCATCGCCATCGTCGGAGCCGGCCCCGGAATGGGCCTCGCCATCGCCCGCACCTTCGGCTCGCGCGGCTACGACGTCGCTCTCATCGCCCGCAACCGCGCCAAGCTCGACGACCTCGTCGCCCGGCTCACCGCCGAGGGCATCACTGCCGCCGCGTTCCCGGCGGACGTGCGCGACCACGACGCGCTGACCCAGGCCCTCAAGGACGCCGCCACCCGCTTCGGCGGCATCGACGTCCTGGAGCACTCCCCCGCTCCCAGCATCAGCTCCGTGACCCTCACCTCCCCGTCCCAGACCAGCCCGTCCGATGTGCAGGGATGGATCGACTTCCTGCTCTACAGCGCCATCACCGCCACCCAGGCCGTCCTGCCCGCGATGCGTGAGGCCGGCGCGGGCACCCTGCTCTTCACCAACGGCGCCGGCTCGGTCGACCCCATCCCAATGCTCGGCAACGTCAACCCCGCTCAGGCGGCGCTTCGCAACTGGGTGCTCAACCTGCACAAAGAGCTGGCCGGCACCGGTATCCAGGCCGCGCACGTCGCCATCGGCGTGTGGATCGGCGCGGGCGGCCCTCCCGAAATCCCGACCGCCGAGGCCGAGGAGATCGCCCCTCTCTACTGGGACCTGCACACCCAGCGCGACGAAGCCGAGCGCGTCTTCACCGTCTGACGCCTCCCGGCGCTCCCCCGTTGAATCCTGATCCGCTCAATCCTCATCCGCCGCGGCGATCCCCGCCGCGGCGCGACCGAAGAAGAAGGTCTCCGCTCCGATGAACGGGTTCCTGTGGATCCTGCAGGGCGTCCTCGCTGCACTGTTCGCGGCCGCCGGCGTCACCAAGTCCACCCAGCCCCGCGAAAAGCTCATATCCCAGCTGCCGTGGGTCAGTGACGTCTCGACACCCGTGGTGCGTCTGATCGGCGTCGCCGAACTCGCCGGCGCCCTCGGGCTGATCCTTCCGGGTGCTTTCGACATCGCCACCGTGCTCACCCCGCTGGCCGCCACCGTCCTGGCTGTGATCATGGTCCTGGCCATGGGCCTCCACGCCCGCCGCAAGGAGCCGCAGGCCATCGGGTTCAACGCGATCCTGCTCATCGTCGCCGCGGTCATCATGTGGGGCCGGTTCGGGCCCTACTCCTTCTGAACCCCCAGTCCCCCGCCCCTTCACAGCGGCCCGGCCCGCGACCACGCCGGCCGGGCCGCTCCCTCCCAACCCCTGTCCCCCTATCGGAGACGACCGTGGAACTGGGCATCATCTCCCTGTCCGACCTGCAGACCGACCCCGCCACAGGAAAACTGCACGACCCGGGGCGCCGCACCCGCGAGATCGTCTCCTACGCCATCGCCGCCGACCAGGCCGGCCTGGACGTCTTCGGTCTCGGCGAGCACCACAGCTGGGACTTCGCAGTCGCTAACCCCGCCGTCCCGCTGGCCGCGATCGCCCAGGCCACCAGCCGTATCCGGCTGGCCAGTGCCGTGTCGGTGCTCTCCACCGCCGATCCGGTCCGGCTGCACCAGGATTTCGCGCCGTCTTGGATAGCCCCGTTCATGGGGCTGAGCCTGCGTCCCCCACCTTGTTGAGTAGGGAGCGGAACCCCATGCCTCACATGGCCACCTTCGCCAGGAACCAGTGGTTCCCGGCAGGAGCGGGCAGCGAGACGCTCTCGCCAGTGATCACTTCTGACAGGCTCCACTGCCGGACGCACCATCGGTGATCGACCGATACATCCGGTGCCGAGATGTCCGCCACAGATTCGGCATTGGACCGCACTTGACGCCCGGAATACCGAATATGTCGCACGTGCGGTGGACAGGGACGACAAAACTTGCAGCCCAAATTCGCCCCGGATTCGACCCGGATTCGACCGGCAGTTTGTTCAGCGACTAAACATAGCCTCTGACCTGCGAAAATAAAGAGCGGCAGACGAGTCGGGCTGTACGCCGGGTTCTGTACCCCGGGACCTCGCGGTCGTCGGGGTGACGGCCATCCATCTAGGGCCGGCGTTGCCGTCGGCCTCGTGCGGTCTACCCGCGGACTCGGGCGGGCAGCCCTCGATCGTCCGCGCAGAAACACCGGGGTGTTTCCTCTTGACCTTGCTCCGGGTGGGGTTTACCTAGCTGCCCAGGTCACCCTGGGCACTGGTGGTCTCTTACACCGCCGTTTCACCCTTACCGAGGACCGAGGTCCCCGGCGGTCTGTTTTCTGTGGCACTGTCCCGCGGGTCACCCCGGGTGGCTGTTAGCCACCACCCTGCCCTGTGGAGCCCGGACGTTCCTCGGGAAGCTCCCCGTCAGGGGGACTCCACGCGGCCGTCCGCCCGGCTCGTCTGCCGTGTCGACCATGGTACCCGGCGTGGCACCGGCCCCGGCGCCGCCGCCGTGGCCAGGACCGAGCCGGCCAGGATCAGGGCGAAGGCGGCCAGCACGGTCGGCGTCAGGCGCTCGTCGAGGAAGACGGCCCCCGCCGCCACCGCTACCGCCGGGTTGACGTACGTGATGACCGAGGCGCGCGTCGGGCCGGCCTCCTTGATCAGTTCCAGGAAGGCCACGAAGGCGATGGCCGTGCAGACGACGCCGAGGGCCGCCAGGGCGGTAAGGGTCTCGGGCGAGGGCAGGGCCGCGGGGCGGGAGGCGACGGCCGCGGGGGCGTAGACCAGGGCGGCCAGCGCCAGGCAGGGGGTGATGAGGTGCAGGGTCGGGACGTCCTTGAGGTGGCGGGCGGCGATCAGGGGGGCCGTGGCGTAGCCGACGACCGTCAGCAGGACCTCCGCCAGCGAGAAGGCGTCGCCGCCGGTCAGGTGCGGGACCGTGAGGACCCCGACTCCGGCCAGGCCCAGCGCCAGGCCCGTGAGGCGGCGGGCGCCGAGCGACTCCGCCGCGCCGAAGAAGCGGGAGACGAGGACCGCGACGATCGGTACGCCTGCGATCAGCAGGCCCGCTGTGGAGCTGGAGAGGTGGCGTTCGGCGTCGGTCAGGGTGTACCAGGGGCCGACGATCTCGATGACCGCGAACGCCAGCATCGGCTTCCAGTGCGTCCGCACCGTGCGGACCAGGCCCGGTTGGCGCAGGGCGAAGGGGAGGAGGAGGGCGGCGCCGAGCGCGCAGCGGGCGAACACCACCGCCGACGGGGACAGTTCGTCCACCGCCACCTTGATCAGCAGATAAGGGACGCCCCAGACCACTCCCATCAGGGAGAACAGGAACCAGCCGCGTGCAGTCATGCGGCGAGTCTCGGCCGCCTCACCCTCCGGTGTCTTGAACGCTGTTGCGGTACGCCGCCGGGGTCACGCCCAGCACCCGGCGGAACCAGCGGGTGAGGTGCGCCTGGTCGGCGAAGCCGACGAGGCCGGCGACCTCGGCGGGGCGCAGGCCGCTCTCCAGCAGCCCGCGGGCCCTGGCCACCCGGTGCTGGGCGAGCCAGGCGTACGGCGGCACGCCCATGGCCGTGCGGAAGGCGCGCAGGAGCTGGTAGCGGGAGAGGCCCAGGTCGGTGGCGAGGTCGGCCAGGGACGGGGGTTCCAGTAGCTCGTCCGCGAGACGGTCGCGTACGGTCCTGGCGATGTGGCCGGCGCCGGGCGTGGTGTCGTCACTCGCCCGGGCCGTGGAGTGGCGGCGGGCCAGGGCCGTGAGCAGCCAGGGCAGGCGGGACTCGGCCTCCAAGGGGTCGGGACAGGCACTGATGTCGGTGTGGGCGGCGCGCAGGGCGGCGGCGAGTTCCGGATCGTGCAGGACGGGGTCGGGGAAGTGCGGGAGCCCGCCGAGGGTGCCGTCGCCGAGCAGGGCGGGTTCGGCGTAGAGGGCCTGGTAGGCGTACCCGTCGGAGGCGGCCGGACCGCCGGTGTGCATCTCGCCCGGCTCCAGGACGACGATCGAGCCGGGGTGGGAGTGGATGCGCCCGCCCCGGTAGGCGATGACCTCCGACCCGCCGACGGTGACCCCGATGGTGAATTCGTCGTGGGCGTGGGGCGCGTAGACGTGCTGGTCGAAGCGGGCGGTCAGCAGGTCGAGCGGCTGACCGCAACGCCCCAGGCGTGCCCTGGTCCAGCGGGTCTGCTCTCGTGTCCGCCCGTGTGCGCTCACTCATACCCCCGGCTCACAGGGGATCAGAGGAAGTCCGCGGTGTCCAGGTCGAAGGAGAAGGGTTCCGGGAGACTGAGCGGTTTGCCGTCGGTGAGAGCGCGGACCTTCCCTCGATCGAGCTCGCTTGACCCCGCCGCAACGTCAACGTCTTCACTGGTGGCATGCGGATCGGAGAACTCGCCGCGGTCGTCGGCGTCACCACGCGGGCCGTGCGGCACTACCACCATCTGGGGCTGCTGCCCGAGCCGGAGCGGCGGGCCAACGGCTATCGGGAGTACAGGCTGCGGCACGCTGTCGTGCTGGCGCGGATCAGGCGGCTGACCGAGCTGGGGCTCGGGCTCGCCGAGGTGCGGGACGTGCTCGCGGACGACGCCGGGAAGGACCTCGTCGAGGTGCTGACCGAGCTGGACGAGGATCTGGCGCGGCAGGAGGAGGCCCTCCGGGAGCGGCGGGCGCGGCTGCGCGCGCTGCTGGAGGCGGAGGGCGGGCTGCCGGCCGAGGGGCCCGTGTCGCCGGAGCTGGCCGCCCTGTTCGCCGGGACCACGCATCTCACCGATTCCCCCATGGCAGCCAAGGACCGCGAGATCATCGCCTTCCTGGAGACCGCCATGCCGGACGAGGCGCGGGAGCGGATGGTGGCGTCGATCGGGGAGGCGCTGGGGAGTCCGGGGGCCGTGGCGCGGGCGGGTGAGGCGTACGCGCTGCTCGACGCGCTTGCCGACGCCGAGCCGGACAATCCGCGCGTCGAGGAGGCGGCCCGGGTGCTCGCCGGCTGCATTCCCCCGGGGCTGTTCCCGGAGGTCGGGGAGCTCGACCAGGACGACAACTTCCTGCGCGCGTTCTACGACGACCTGGCCCCGGCACAGGCGGAGGCGATCCGCCGTACGCTGCGGATCCTCGCCGAGGAGCGGCGATGAGGATCGCGTGGCTGCTGGTCCGGCACGAGGTGCGGGTGCTGGTGAGTCTCGTGCTGTGGGTGTCGCGGCGTACGCACGGCACGAAGGGCGGGCGGGCCTTCGGGTACGCGCGGGGGCAGGGCGCGGTGATGGCCGGGTTCGCGTTCGTGTGCGTGGTCGAGACGGTGGCGTTGTCCGTGCTGCTGCGGGACTTCCCGACCGTGCACGCGGTGTTCCTCTT
Organism: Streptomyces lomondensis; assembly: GCF_014651035.1. Taxonomy (GTDB): domain Bacteria; phylum Actinomycetota; class Actinomycetes; order Streptomycetales; family Streptomycetaceae; genus Streptomyces; species Streptomyces lomondensis. The sequence continues at coordinate 954,219 of NZ_BMWC01000001.1, read as the reverse complement.
CCTGGACGTGTACGGCGTCGTCATCGTCGTCGGGCTGCACGCCTCGTCCGTCGTACGGCCGCATGTACTGGAGGACGGCTCGCTGCGGATCCGGAGGTACGTCCATGTCGATCTGCGTGTTCCGCTGGAACGGATCGCCTCGGTGCGGCGCGAGCTGCGGATGACGCACGAGCGGACCGACGGCGAGCTGGACGTCGAGGTCGGTTCGCAGACCACCGTCACGCTCGAACTCACCGAGCCGGTCACCCACGTCACCTTCTTCGGCCGGCGCCGCGAGGTACGGCTCGTCCGCTTCCACGCCGACGACGCCGACGGCCTGGTCCGCGCCCTCGGCCGGGCGCGCGTCTGAGGCCCCCGTACGCTGTCGGCGGAGTTCGATCGAAGGAGTACGCGTGCTTGTCCTGCTGCCGCCGTCCGAGGGCAAGGCCTCTTCCGGCCGCGGTGCCCCGCTGAACCTGGAGTCGCTGTCGCTGCCGGGGCTGACCGCCGCCCGGGAGGCCGTCCTCAGCGAGCTGGTCGAGCTGTGCGCGGGCGACGAGGACAAGGCGCGCGAGGTGCTCGGGCTGAGCGAGGGGCTGCGGGGCGAGGTCGCCAAGAACGCGGAGCTGCGGTCGGCGGGCGCGCGCCCGGCCGGGGAGATCTACACCGGCGTGCTGTACGACGCCCTCGGTCTGGCGTCCCTCGACACGGCCGCCAAGCGGCGGGCCGCGCGGTCGCTGCTGGTGTTCTCCGGGCTGTGGGGTGCCGTGCGGGTGACGGACCGGATTCCGTCCTACCGGTGCTCCATGGGCGTGAGGCTGCCGGGGCTCGGTGCGCTGGGCGGGCACTGGCGTACGCCGATGGCGTCGGTGCTGCCCGAGGCGGCCGGGGGCGGACTGGTGCTGGACCTGCGGTCGGCCGCGTACGCCGCCGCCTGGAAGCCGAAGGGCGAGGTCGCCGGGCGGACGGCGACCGTGCGGGTGCTGCATGCGCCGACCCGGAAGGTCGTCAGCCACTTCAACAAGGCGACGAAGGGGCGGATCGTGCGGAGCCTGCTGACGGCCGGGGCGGCCCCGGGGTCGCCGGCCGAGCTGGTGGAGGCGCTCCGGGACCTCGGATACGTCGTGGAGGCGGCGGCGCCCGTGAAGGCGGGGCAGGCCTGGTCGCTGGACGTGCTGGTGGACGAGGTGCACTAGCGCCACGCGCGTGCCCAGCATTGCATCCTGCGCAACGTGCTTTGCACAGGATGATGGACCGACGGCAGGATGAGGCCATGGCCTCCTCTCCCCTGCCCGCCTCGGTGCTGGACCTCGCGCCCGTCGTCCCCGTCGTCGTCATCGACGACGCCGCCGACGCCGTACCGCTGGCGCGGGCGCTGGTCGCGGGCGGGCTGCCCGCGATCGAGGTGACGTTGCGGACGTCCGCGGCCCTGGAGGCGATCCGGGAGATCGCCGGGCAGGTGCCCGGCGCTGTGGTCGGCGCGGGGACGGTGATCAGCCCCGAGCAGGTCACGCGGGCGGTGGCCGCGGGCGCCCGGTTCCTGGTCAGTCCCGGCTGGACGGACGGCCTGCTGGAGGCGATGCGGGGGTCGGGCGTGCCGTTCCTGCCGGGGGTGTCGACGGCGTCCGAGGTGGTGGCGCTGCTGGAGCGCGGGGTGCGGGAGATGAAGTTCTTCCCGGCGCAGGCCGCGGGCGGCACGGCGTATCTGAAGTCGCTGGCGGGGCCGCTCCCCCAGGCGCGTTTCTGCCCCACGGGCGGGATCGGGCCGGCCTCTGTCGCGGACTATCTGGCGCTGCCCAACGTCGGCTGTGTGGGCGGGAGCTGGATGCTGCCGGGGGACGCGGTGGCGGGCCGCGACTGGGGGCGTGTCGAGGCGCTGGCCCGTGACGCGGCGGCGCTCAGCGCAGGTGGGACGTGTCGTTGAGGAGGCGGACGCTGGCGTTGCCGTCCGCGTAGTACGCCACGACCGACAGGGACGCGGCGGACAGTTCCATGCGGAACAGGGACTCCGGCGGTGCGCCGAGGGCGAGCCGGACGAGCGTCTTGATCGGGGTCACGTGCGTGACGAGCAGGACCGTGCGGCCCGCGTACGCCGCGATCAGCTTGTCGCGGGTGGCGGCGATCCGGGTGGCGGTCGCCGCGAAGCTCTCGCCGCCGCCGGTGGGTTCGGCGTCCGGGGAGGCCAGCCAGGCGTTCAGGTCGTCCGGGTGGCGCTCGCGCACCTCGGCGAAGGTGAGGCCCTCCCAGGCCCCGAAGTCGGTCTCGCGCAGCCCGTCCTCGATGCTCACGTCGAGCCCGAGCCGGGCGGCGACGATCCCGGCGGTCTCCCGCGTACGGGCCAGGGGCGACGACACGACGGCCTGGATCGTGCCCCGCCGGGCCAGCAGCGCGGCGGCCCGTTCGGCCTGCTCCCGGCCGGCGTCGGAGAGGGCGGGGTCGCTGCCGCCGCTGCCGGAGAACCGCTTCTGCGGGGTGAGCGGCGTCTCCCCGTGCCGGAGCAGCACGAAGGTGGCGGGGGCGCCCATGTCGGCGGGGGCCCAGCCGGGGCTGGCCACGGCTTTGGCGGCACGGGTGTCGGCTTCGGCCTTGGCAGTGTGGGCGTCGGCGTCTGCGTTTGCGGTGCGGGTGTTGGCGTCAGCCCCCGCCGTCCCGACCTGTGCCTGTACGGCTTCGCCGCCCGGCGAATTCGTCGCTCCGTGGACCGAAGGAGGTGCGGCATCCGAAGCCGCCGACGCGCGTCCCTCCGCCAGAGCTCCACGCACCCGCGCCGCGCCCGCCGCCGCGTCGCCGGGCGGCTCGCCCGGCGGAGAAGCGATCGAACCCCCTACAGCCCCGTCCGCCTCCGCAGCCGTGTCCAGCTCGGCCGTCGACGCCGACTCCGACCACTGCTCCCCCCTGGCCCCGGCATCCATCGCCTCGTTGGCCAGCCGGTCCGCGTGCTTGTTGCGCTCCCGGGGGATCCACTCGTACGTCACCCGGCCCGGCGGGAAGACCCGGGCCGCCTGGGACGCCAGCGGCTTCATGTCGGGGTGCTTGATCTTCCAGCGGCCCGACATCTGCTCGATGACGAGCTTGGAGTCCATCCGGACGTGGACCGTCGCGGCCGGGTCCAGCTCGTGGGCGGCGCGCAGGCCGGCGAGGAGGCCCCGGTACTCGGCGACGTTGTTCGTGGCGACGCCGATGTACTCGGCGGCCTCCCGCAGGGTCTCCCCCGTCGCCGCGTCGCTCACCACGGCGCCGTAGCCCGCGGGCCCCGGGTTGCCCCGCGACCCGCCGTCGGCCTCGACGATGAACTCCCGCACCGCAACGGCCCCCGCGACCTAGAGACCGGACTCGGACGTGCGCACCAGGATCCGGCGGCAGTTCTCGCAGCGGATGACCGTGTCGGGCGCCGCGTTGCGGATCTCGTTCAGCTCCGTGATGGCGAGCTCCTGCCGGCAGCCCTGGCAGCTGCGCGCGTACAGCTTCGCCGCGCCGATGCCGCCCTGCTGCTCGCGCAGCTTCTCGTACAGCTTGAGCAGGTCGGCGGGGACCGACCCGGCGATGACCTCGCGCTCCTTGGAGACCGTGGCGGCCTCGCCGTCGATCTCCTCGACGGCCGCGTCGCGGCGCGCGGTCGCGTCGTCGATCTTCGCCTGCACGGAGGCGACCCGCTCGGTCAGCTCGGCCACCCGCTCCTGCGCGGACTCCCGGCGCTCCATGACCTCCAGCACCACGTCCTCCAGATCGCCCTGCCGCCTGGCGAGGGAGGCGATCTCGCGCTGGAGGTTCTCCAGGTCCTTGGGGGAGGTGACGGCGCCGGAGTCCAGACGCTGCTGGTCGCGGGTGGCGCGCTGGCGCACCTGGTCCACGTCCTGCTCGGCCTTGGTCTGCTCGCGGGCGCAGTCGCTCTCCTCGGTCTGCGCGGCCACGAGCAGGTCGCGCAGCTGGGTGTGGTCCTTGGTCAGCGACTCAATCTCGGCGTGCTCGGGCAGCGACTTCCGCTTGTGCGCGAGCTGCTGGAGGCGGACGTCGAGGGCCTGGACGTCGAGGAGTCGGATCTGGTCGGCGGGCGCGGCGTTCAGTTGGGGGCTCCAGGTGACGGGGAGTGGCTGGTCCAGGGGTCGGTGACCGTCTTCGAGACGTGGACGCGCAGGTCCCATCCGTGCCGGTCGGAGATCTCGTCGAGCTGGCTCGCGGCCAGCTCGCACCAGGGCCACTCGGTGGCCCAGTGCGCCGCGTCGAGCAGCGCGAGGGGGCTGTGGGCGCGGGCCTCCGACACGGGGTGGTGGCGCAGGTCCGCGGTGAGGAAGGCGTCGACGCCCGCCGCGCGTACGTGGTCGAAGAGGCTGTCGCCGGAGCCGCCGCTGACGGCGACCGTACGGACGACCGCCTCGGGGTCGCCGGCGACCCGGACGCCCTGCGCGGTGGCGGGCAGCCGCTCGGCGGCGCGGGCGGCGAACTCGCGCACGGTCAGCGGATGGTCCAGGGCGCAGACCCGGCCCAGGCCCCGGCGCCCCTCGGGGTCGGCGGGGTCGGGCACGAGCGGCCCGGTGACCCGGAGGTCCAGGGCGCCCGCGAGGGCGTCGGAGACACCGGGGTCGGCGGTGTCGGCGTTGGTGTGGGCGACGTGCAGCGCGATGTCGTTCTTGATGAGGGTGTGCACGACGCGGCCCTTGAAGTGCGTCGCCGCGACGGTCGTCGTGCCGCGCAGATAGAGCGGGTGGTGGGTGACGAGCAGGTCGGCGCCCAGTTTCACCGCCTCGTCGACGATCTCCTGGACCGGGTCGACGGCGAACAGGACCCGCGTGACCTCCTGGTCCGGGTCGCCCACGACGGTGCCGACCGCGTCCCAGGACTCGGCCCGCTCGGCGGGCCACAGGTTCTCCAGCGCGGCGATGACTTCAGACAGACGGGGCACGGGTGCAAGGCTACCCGCCTGATCTGTGGCGTTGAACCGCCGCCGCCCGCTCCGGGCCCCCTTCGCCCCGCTCAGCACAATCGCCCCCTTTCCCTCAGGCGAATCGTTCCTGGAACACCCTTATGTGTGAAGCCGGTGCTCACGGATTCCCCGCCCGCGCGCGCGAAAACTACGTTCGTCACTGGAGGTGACCGAACGATGACTGCCTGTGCGATCGAGCCTTCGGCGGGACACGAGGACGGGGCGGCGCCGGCAGGCTGCACGCTCACCGTGGACGGTGCCTACGCCGCACGCCTCGCGTCCGCGGGCGACTCCTGGTTCCCGGAGCGCTGGACCCTGGACGGCCCGGAGCCCTACGCGGTGCCCCTGCCCCGCAACCAGCCGGAGGAGCCCGGCACCGAGGTGCAGCCGATGGGGGACGGGCGGGTCCTCATCCACCGGCTGGTGGCCCGGCGGCACGCCTTCTCCCTGCTGTACCCGACCGGGCCCGGCACCGGTGAGCTGCCCCTGGGCGCGGTCGAGTGCCCGGACGACTCCGCGCGGCTGCGGCTGCTGCCGCCCGCTCCCGGCGGCGAGAAGGCGTACGCCCTCGCCGTCGGTCCGCGGTCGACGTCGGTGTGGCTGGTGGCGGGCGGCGCCTTCGGGCCCGAGCGGCTGGCCGAGCTGCCCGGCCGCTGCTCGGGCGGGGTCTGGCTGGACCGTACGGCACGGCTGCTGGCCCTGGACCGGGAGACCGGCGGCCGCACCAAGGCCGTCGTGGTGGACCTGGAGCGCGGCGGCGAGGTGTCGCCGCTGCTCCAGATCGCCGCCGACAGCGACGACCGGCTGCTGCTCGCCGACCACGACAGCGGACTGCTGATCGTCCGCTCGGACGCGCCCTCGCCCGGGCAGGACCGGCTGGGCTGGGGTGTGCTGGGCAGCACCCTGCCGGTGCGGTTCCCGGAGTGCCTGCGGCTGCGGGACTGCTCCGTCACGCCGTTCGCGATCCAGCCGGGGCAGATGCTGACGCCGGAGAGCTGCGCGGTGGCGCTGCGGGTCGACGGGCCGGCCGGCAGCTGGATCGGCGTGTGGCGGCCGACCGAGCGGCGGGTGCACCATCTCCCGGCGCCGGAGGGGTGGTTGGCGGGCAGCGGCCTGTGGACGGCGGACGGGGTGCTGCGCCTGCCGTACGCGACGGAGGCCGTGCCGTGCGGTGTGGCCCAGGTGAGCCCGCCCCCGGCCGCCGAGCCGGAGCCCGAGTCCGAGTCCGGTGGCACGCCGCATCCGGAGACCGACGTGCGGACCGCCGCCGCACCGCCCGAGCCGGGGCAGCACTCCCCAGAAGCGGCGCGCCCGGCTCCGGAAACCGCCGGGGGTCACGCGCAGCCCGCGGCACCGGCCTCCGCCCCCCGCCCGGTGCCCCTTCAGCAGGCGCCGTTGGGACGCCTTGTAACGAACCCGTGCCGGTTGGCGTGGCCGTCTGGATCCGATGTCAGGGGTGCCGGTTAAACTCACCCGGCTGTAAAAAAGATCATGTTGACGGGGTGAATTCCATCCGATGAGCGACGCCAGCACGAACCAGCCGCGCAATGACGTCCAGGAGATCTCCGCCGGCCACGGCCGGCACCGTGGTCAGGTCTCCACGCAGGACAGCGAGACGGCTCCGCGCGGACGCCACCGCAAGCCGGTGGCGGAGACCGAGCAAGCCGGGACTGCGGCCTGACGGCACGTCAGTCACCAGACGGCGAACGGCCCTTCCCGCCACAAGCGGGAAGGGCCGTTCCATGTCGTTCACCCGCGTTTCAGCCCCAGCACCTCCGCCGCCGCGAACGTCTCCCCCGGCCGGTCCGCGTAGTACGGCCCGAGGACGGCGTCCAGCTCGTCGTACGTGAAGGTGTCCTGCTTGCTGTCGAACTTGGCGGCGACCCGGGGCCGTTCGACGACGGCCACCATGCCGCCGTGCACCACGAGGAGCTGCCCGGTCACCCGGGCGGCGGCGGGCGAGGCCAGATAGCCGACGAGGGGCGCGACGTGCTCGGGGGCGAGCGGGTCGAGGCCGCCTTCGGAGGGCCGCTCGACACCCGCGAAGACGTCCTCGGTCATCCGGGTGCGGGCGCGCGGGCAGATGGCGTTGGCCGTCACGCCGTACCTGCCGAGGGCGAGGGCGGTGGAGGTGGTGAGGCCGACGATGCCGCCCTTGGCCGCCGCGTAGTTGGGCTGCCCGGCGGAACCGGCGAGGAACGCCTCCGAGGAGGTGTTCACGATCCGCCCGTACACCGGCTCCCCGGCCCGCTTGGACCGCTCCCGCCAGTGGGCGGCGGCGAACCGGGTGGTGTTGAAGTGCCCCTTGAGGTGCACCCGGAGCACGGCGTCCCACTCCTCCTCGGCCATCGAGAACACCATCCGGTCGCGCAGGATGCCCGCGTTGTTGACGAGGATGTCGAGCTTGCCGAACTCGGTGACGGCCAGTTCGACCAGCTCCCGGGCCTGCTCGAAGTCGGAGACGTCGCCGGTGTGGGCGAGGGCGGCCCCGCCGACTGCCCGGATCTCGGCGGCGACCTCCTCGGCGGGCCCGGCCGAGGCCTCGCCGCTGCCGTCGCGGCCTGGCTGCCCGTAGTCGTTGACGACCACGGCGGCGCCCAGCCGGGCGAGTTCCAGCGCCTCGGCGCGGCCGAGCCCGCGGCCCGCGCCGGTGACGATCGCGGACAGTCCCTCCAGCGGCAGCGGCATGGCGTCCGTCCTCACATCTCGATGCAGGTGCGCAGGGCGGTCCCGGTCCGCATCTGGTCCAGGGCCTCGTTGACGTCGGCGAACGGGACCCGGTGGGTGATCAGGCCCGCCAGGTCGATCCGTCCGGCCCGCCACAGGGCGATGGTGCGCTCGTAGGAGCGCAGGACGTCCCCGCCGCCGTACATGGACGGCAGGATCCGCTTCTCGTCGAAGAACAGCTCGAACATGTTGAGCTGGAGGAAGTCGTCCATGGCGCCGGCGCCGACCACGACGAGGGTGCCGCCGCGCCGGGTGCTGTCGTACGCGGTGCGGGCCGTGGCGGACCTGCCGACGACCTCGAAGACGTGGTCGAAGCCCTCGCCGCCGGTGATCTGCTGTTTGGCGTCGGGCAGTTCGTCGGGCGAGACCGCTTTCGTGGCCCCGAACCGCAGGGCGGCTTCACGCCGGGAGACGACCGGATCGACGGCGACGATCTCGGCGGCGCCCTTCAGCCGGGCGCCCTGGATCACGGAGATGCCCACGCCGCCGCACCCGATGACCGCCACCGACGAACCGGCCTCCAGGTCGGCCGTGTTGAGCGCGGCGCCCAGCCCGGTCGTCACGCCGCAGCCGATGAGGGCGGCGATGTCGAAGGGCACGTCGTCGGGTATCGGCACCGCGCAGCCGGCGTCGACGACGACCTCCTCGGTGAAGGTGCCGGTGCCGGCCATGCCGAAGACGTCCCCGCCGGGGCGCTTGAAGTTGGGGGTGCCGGCGTTCATGAACCCGGCGAGGCACAGCTCGGTCTGGCCGCGCTTGCAGGCGGGACAGGCCCCGCAGGCGGGCAGCCAGCACACGACGACCCGGTCACCGGCCGTCAAGTGGCCGACACCTTCGCCGACTTCGAGGATCTCCCCCGCCCCCTCGTGCCCGGGCACGAACGGCGCGGGCTGCGGCAGCACCCCGCTCATCGCGGACAGGTCCGAGTGGCACAGCCCCGTGGCGCGCACCCGGATCCGCACCTTGCCGGGTCCGAACCCCACCGCCTCGACGTCGTCGAGGACCTCCAGCTTGTCCTGGCCGATCTCGTGCAGTACGGCTGCGCGCATGGTGCGGGCTCCCCTCGTACGGCGTCTGGGAATCAGGTGTGTTCGACGATGGTGTCGGCGAGGACGGGCGCGTCGTCCCGCTCCACGGCGCTCACGGCGACGCGTACGGAGCCCTCCCCGGACCACATGCGGATGCGCAGCGTCTCCCCCGGGTACACGACCCCGGCGAACCGGGTGGCGTACGACCGCACCCGGGTCACGTCCCCGCCGAGCAGCGTGTCGACGACGGCCTTGAGGGTCATGCCGTAGGTGCACAGGCCGTGCAGGATGGGCCGCTCGAAGCCGGCGAGCTTGGCGAACTCCGGGTCGGCGTGCAGCGGGTTCCAGTCGCCGGAGAGGCGGTAGAGCAGGGCCTGGTCCTCGCGGACGTGCCGCTCGACGACCCGGTCCGGTGCACCGGCGGGCGGTTCGGGCCGGCCGGCGGGCCCTCGGTCGCCGCCCCAGCCGCCCTCGCCCCGCACGTAGATCTGCGCGTCGTTGGTCCACAACGGCCCCTCGGCGTCGGCCACTTCGGTGCGCATGACGAGGACGGCCGCCTTGCCCTTGTCGTACACGGCGGCGATGCGCCCGGTGGCGGTCGCGCGGCCCTCGGCGGGGAGAGGGCGGTGGATCCGAAGGCTCTGGCCGCCGTGCAGGACCCGGGCGAGGTCGACGTCGACGCCGGGCATGGACAGGCCGCTGATCACCCCGGGTTTCCCGGCGCCGGCGACGGTGGCGAAGCTCGGCAGGACGTGCAGCCGGGACTCCAGGGTGTAGCGCAGCTCGTCGGGGTCGGTGGCGGGGCTGCCCGCGCCGATGCCGAGGTGGTAGAGCTGCACGTCCTTGTGATCCCAGGAGATCTCACCGGTCCGGGGTTCGGCGGCGAGCGCCTTGGCTGCGTCGATGGGCATGGGGCTCCTGATCGCCGTGAGGGAAGACCTCGGTACGGCCGTCCGCACCGTCGGCCGCACCGAGGCCGTCTGGGACCGAACTGGAACGCGTTCCAGTCCTGCGCCCTCTGTATAGCCCAGCCCCCCATAGTTGTGAAGGCTCCTGACGTCGAGTCAGATCGGTCGGGGGATGACATTTGTCCTGCCGGATTCCGTACAAGCGCATCTGCCGGGCGGCCCCGGCCGGTCCGTAGCGTCCCTGCCATGACCACACGGACCCAGACGGCCGTGTCCTTCACGGGCACGGTCAAGACCTACGGCGAGGTGCGCGCCGTGGACGGCGTCGATCTCGGCATCGCACCGGGCGGGACGGTCGCCCTGCTCGGCCGGAACGGCGCGGGCAAGTCCACCACGATCTCCCTGCTGCTCGGCCTGACCGAGCCGGACTCGGGCACGGTGGAGCTGTTCGGCGGGCCGCCGGAGGCGTCCGTGCGCGCCGGGCGGGTCGGGGCGATGCTCCAGGAGGCCCGGGCGGTCTCCCGGGTGACGGTGGGGGAACTGGTCGCGTTCGTGGCCGGCCGCTATCCGGCCCCGCTGCCGGTCGCGGAGGCCCTGGAGCTGGCGGGGATCGCCGGGCTGGCGGGACGCCGGGTGGACCGCCTCTCCGGCGGCCAGGCGCAGCGCGTACGGCTCGCGGTCGCGCTCGCCGGGAACCCGGCGCTCCTGGTCCTGGACGAGCCCACCGCCGCCCTGGACGTGGAGGCCCGCCACGCCTTCTGGACCTCGATGCGCGGCTACGCCCGCCGGGGCCACACCGTGCTGTTCTCCACCCACTACCTGGAGGAGGCCGACGCGCACGCCGACCGGATCCTCGTCATCGACCGGGGCCGGATCGTCGCCGACGGCACGGGGGACGACCTGCGGCGGTCGGCGGGCGGCAGCCTGGTCTCCTTCGACCTGGCGGGCGAGGCCCCCGAGGCGCTGTCCCTGCTGCCCGGTGTGCGGGCTGTGGAGGTGCGCGAGGGCCGGGCCCGGCTGCGCACCGACGACTCCGACGCCACCGTGCTCGCCCTGGCCGGTCTGGGCGCGGTGCGGGCGCTGGAGGTCGCGCCGGCTTCGCTGGACGACGCGTTCCTGGCCCTGACCGACCCGGAGCCGGTGCGATGAGGGACTACCTGCGGCTGGAGGTCCGCCGCACACTGCGCGACCCGGGGTTCGTGGTCGGCGGGATCGCGATGCCGGTGCTGATGTACCTGCTGTTCACCAACCTCGGCCAGGACGAGAGCGGCTGGCGGACCGGCGGGATGGTCGGCATGGCCGCCTACGGGGCGCTCGGCTCGGCGCTCAACACCGGTGGCGGGGTCGCCGAGGACCGGGCGACCGGCTGGCTGCGGCAGCTGCGGGTGACCCCGATGACACCCCGCCAGGTGGTGGTCGGCCGGGCCCTGACCGGCACGGTCACGGTCCTGCCCGCGATCGTCGCCGTCCTGGCGGCCGGCGGTCTGCTGAACGGCGTACGGCTGGCCGCCTGGCAGTGGGCGGGGATCGCGGCGCTGCTGTGGCTCGGCTCGGTCCCCTTCACGCTGCTCGGCCTCGGCAACGGCTACCGGCTGTCCGGGCAGACCACGGGCGTGGCGAACATGCTCTGCGGGCTGGGTCTGGCGGTGCTGGGCGGGCTGTGGTTCCCGGTGACGCTGTTCCCGCACTGGCTGCGCGCCCTGTCCCGGTACACGCCGGCCAACCGCTTCGCCCAGCTCGGCGGATCGGTCGCCACGGGCCACGCGCCGGCGCCGGGCGCCGTCGCCGTGCTGATCGGCTGGCTGCTGGTGTTCGGCTCGTACGCTGTCCTGTCGTACCGCCGCGGCGCGGCGAACCTCTGATCGGGGACGGGGACATGTCCTGGAGAGACAAGGTCGGGTGCCGGGCCGAGGCGATACGGGCGGCCGCCCGGCAGGGCGGGGAGCGGCGGCGCCATCACCTGGCGGGCCGGCGGGGCGGCGAGCTGCCCGCGCACCCGGGTCCGCCGCCCAGCGGCGTCACCCTGCTGCCGTGGCTGCTGCTGGGGATGGGCGCGTGCTCCAACCTCGTCCAGGGCCACACGCCGAACCCGTGGATCGGCGGCCTGGGCCTGCTGACCTTCAACACCCTCTACATCTATGTGGCGTTGCGCTCGTTCCACAAGGAGAAGCGCGAGGCCCGCTCGACCCGGGTGGCGCTCGGGCTGCTGACGGCCGTGACGTGCGCGCTCGCCGCCGGGTACGGCGACAACTGGTTGCTGTTCTTCCCCCTGCTCGGCCTCGCGACGGGCGCGGCCCTGCGCCTGTCGCACCTGCGGCCGGCCGGGACGGCGGTGGCGGTGCTGGCCGGTGCGGTGGCCTGCTTCCACGACGGCTGGGGCGGCCTGGACATCGCGTACGCCACCTGGATCTCGACGATGGTGACGGCCGCGATCATGCGCCTGTCCGAGGCGGTGCGCGAGTTGCGCGCCGCGCGGGAGGCGCTGGCCCGCCGGGCGGTCGAGAAGGAACGGCTGCGCTTCTCCCGCGATCTGCACGACCTGCTCGGGCACACGATGTCGGTGATCGTCGTGAAGTCGGAGGCGGCCCGCCGGCTGGCCGCCCGCGACCTGGACGCGGCGCTGGCCCAGATCACGGACATCGAGGCCGTGGGCCGCCAGGCCCTGACGGAGATCCGGGAGGCCGTGACCGGCTACCGGCAGGGCAGCCTCGCCGCGGAACTCGACCGGGCGCACTCGGTGCTGACGGCGGCGGGCATCACGCTCGCCGTCACCCGCTGCGACCCCCCGCCCGGGCCGCAGACCGAGGCGCTGCTGGGCTGGGTGGTCCGGGAGGCGGTCACCAACGTCGTACGGCACAGCGGGGCGGACCGCTGCGAGATCACGCTGTCGGGTGCCGGGGAGCGGGTACGGCTGACGGTGGCCGACGACGGGGCCGGTGCGGTCACCGGGGGCGGGGCAGCCACCGACGGCGGGGCAGCCACCGACGGCAGGACGGCCACCGGCGCCGGGGCGGTCACCGGCGGCACCGGGCTGACCGGTCTGGCGGAGCGTCTCGCGGCGGCGGGCGGCTCGCTGACGGCCGGGCCGCGGGCCAGGGGCGGGTTCGCGGTGACGGCCGAACTCCCGCTCGACGCGGCGGATCCACGGCCGGAGGGGGCGGAAGGTTCGCGCGACGACACCGCCGTGTACGTTGGCCGACGGTCCGCGTCACACGTCGGCGGCGTCGACAACGGTCGGGGCGAAGGGCCCTGACAGGGCCTGACCGGCGCCCTGACAGGGCCTGACCGGCCCTGGGGGAAGCCGACGACGGCTAGGGGAAATGGAGCACATGGCACGCGTCGCCGTCATCACCGCGCCGAACATCGGGTACCGCAACACCGGCATGCTGACCGTCGACTTGGCGTTCGAGTCCCTGCGGCGGCGGATGGGCACCGGGCTCGACGCCACCTGGTACACGCTGCACACGCCGGAGACCGTGCCCCTGCGGGAGTGCGCGCGCGGCACCCGATTCCCGTTCCGTTTCCATCCGCTGGCCGAGCACCTGGACTCGCTCCGCGACCACGACGCGGTCGTCTTCTGGGGCGACTTCCTGCACACCCGGCACTATCTGGCGCAGGACGCGACGAACCGTCTGCTCGACTTCGGCTTCGCCGCCGACCGGGACGCCGCCCGGGGCCTGCTGAACCGGACCCTGCTGTTCGCGGACCAGCCGGACGACCTCCTCGCGCGGACCCTCAGCTACGGCGGGACCATCCTCCACAACACGCAGTCCGACTACGAGGACAAGGAGTACGGCCCCCTGTTCTTCCGCCTGGTGACGCGCAGTCACCGGGTCTGGGTGCGCGACCCGCTCTCCGCGGCCAAGATCGCGCACCTCCGCAAGGACCGTACGACGGACTACTTCGGTTCCGACGCGGCGCTGCTGTCCCGCCCGGGCGACCTCGACCACCTCCCGGCCACGCAGTGGTCCCGGTCGGTCCCCGAGGGCGGTGCGATCGGCGTGTTCCTCGGCGCCCGGACGCCGGTCCCCGACTGGCTGCCGGCCTTCTGCCAGGGCCTGTCCGACCGTCTGGGGGCCCCGCTGGAGTGGCTGCCCTGGTTCAACCGGGACGTCCCGGGCGCCGTCTCCCACATCGCGCGGCGCCCGGGGGACCACACCATCGGCGACCTGCTGGGCGTCCTCCCCCGCTACCGGCTGGTCATCACCGACACGTACCACCTGGCGGTCAACGCGTGGGGCGCCGGCACCCCGGCGGTGTGCGTCGGCGCGCCCGAGCCGACCCCGAAGACGCACGACGACTACCTGACGCTGAGCGATGTGAAGAAGCACGTCTTCCACATGGCGTACGACGCGACGGACTTCTACCTGTCCACCCGGGAAGGGCACGGGCAGGACATCGACCGGCTCGTCCGCCTTCTGGAGGGCGGCGGAGCCGACGCCGTCGCCACCCGCATCCGCGAGCACGCCGACCACTCGGCGGCGGCCTTCACCGAGACGCTGGCCTCGCTGCTCGGCACACCCCGCCCTACCCTGGCCCCGTGACCGACAGACCCGTCCGCGTGCTGCTCGCCGAGGACCAGGGCATGATGCGCGGGGCGCTCGCGCTGCTGCTCGGGATGGAGGACGACATCGAGGTCGTCGCCCAGGTGGCGGCCGGTGACGCGATCCTGGACGCGGCGCTCGCACACCGCCCGAACGTCGCCCTCCTCGACATCGAACTCCCGGGCAGGAGCGGCCTGGAGGCCGCCGCCGACCTGCGCGCCCGGCTGCCCGAGTGCCGGGTGCTGATCCTCACCACCTTCGGCCGCCCCGGCTATCTCCGCCGCGCGATGGAGGCGGGCGCCACCGGCTTCCTGGTGAAGGACGGCCCCGTCGAGGAACTCGCCGCCGCCATCCGCCGCGTGCTGGCCGGCGAGACCGTCGTCGACCCCGCCCTCGCGGCCGCCGCGCTCAGCGCCGGCCCCAACCCCCTCACCGCCCGCGAGAGCGACGCCCTCAAGGCGTCAGCGGACGGCGCGACCGTCGCCGACATCGCCACCCGCCTCCACCTCTCGGAGTCCACTGTCCGCAACTACCTCTCCGCCGCCATCGGCAAGACCGGCACCCGCAACCGCATGGAGGCCCTCCGCGAGGCCCGCCGCCAGGGCTGGCTGTGAACCCCGGCTCCGCGCGGCCGAGACCTCCGCGTCGGTCGGACGAACCGTGCCTAGGGATGCCGCTCCGCCGCCCCGCGCGGCAGCCACACCCACATCAGCAGCAGCCCCGCCCCCAGCACCCCGGTGCCCACCCGGAAGGCCAGGGCGTAGCCCTCCGTCAGGGCCTCCGCGGTGGTGCTCCCGTCCGACCGGGCCGCGGCCATGGTGGAGAGGACGGCCAGGCCGAGTGAACCGCCCATCGTGCGGGAGGTGTTGACGAGGCCGGACACCAGCCCGGCCTCGCCGGGGGGCGCGCCGGACGTGGCCAGGGAGGCGAGCGGGGTTGCCGCCAGGCCCGCGCCGAGCATCATCAGGATGCCGGGGAACAGGATGGCCGTCGCGTAGGAGCCGTCCGGGGTCATCGTGGACTGCCAGGCGAAGCCGGCCACGGCGACCAGCGTCCCCAGCGCCGCCACGGTGCGCGGCCCGGCCCCCCGCATGAGCCGGGGCGCGAGCTTGGAGCCGAGGATGACGGCCAGGGAGCTCGGGACCAGGGCGAGACCGGCCTCCAGCGGGGTGTAGCCCAGGACGTTCTGGGCGTAGAGAGTCATGAAGAACCACATGCAGAACATCGCGGAGCCGCACAGGAACATCGCCACGTTCGCCGAGGAGACCGCGCGCAGGCGCAGCAGCCCGAGCGGCATCAGCGGGCTCGCCGTGCGGGCCTCGACCGCGAGGAACAGCCCGATCAGCACCAGCCCGGCGAGCAGCGGCAGCAGCGCGGCCGGTGCGGTCCAGCCGTCCGCCTCCGTCCGGGAGATGCCGTAGGCCAGGGTGCCGAGCCCGGCCGTCACGAGCAGCGCGCCCGGCAGGTCGAGCCGCCGCCCGTCCCCGGCCCGGCCCTCGGCGAGGAACCAGGCGGCCGCGCACAGCACCACCGCCCCCACGGGCACGTTGATCAGCAGCACCCACCGCCACGACAGCGTCTCCACCAGCAGCCCGCCGACCAGGCCGCCCGCCGCGCCGCCGCCGGCCCCGACCGCCGTCCAGGTCCCTATGGCCCGGGCCCGGGCGGCGCCTTCGGGCACGGACGCCGTGAGGATGGTCAGCGTCGAGGGCGCCAGCACCGCCGCGCCCAGCCCCTGCACGGCCCGCGCGACCAGCAGCTGCCACTCGTCCACAGCCAGGCCGCCGGCCAGCGAGGCGAGGGTGAACAGGCCGAGCCCGACGAGGAACATCCGCTTGCGGCCGTAGAGGTCCCCGGCCCGCCCGCCGAGCAGCATGAACCCGGCGAAGGCGATGGCGTAGGCGTTCACCACCCACTGGAGGCCCTGCTCGCTCAGCCCGAGCCCGGTCCGCATCGACGGCAGCGCCACGTTGACGACGGACACGTCCAGCACCACGAGGAACTGCCCGGCGCACGTGAGGGCGATCACGAGCCAGGTGGGAGGCGCGGTCCGGCGAGGCGTACGGGTCATTTCAGGGGCTTCGAGCATGGGTGTCATGCTCTCAACCACTCCATGCTCCTGGCATCGGGATTTCGACCTAGGGCCACCCGCCCCAAGAGAAGGTCAAGATTTCGTTAGAGTGCCAAAGCAACGGAATAGTTGCCCACGCATACGAGGTTCGCACACCACGTAATCACGCAGTCCCGGAACCCCCCGCCTGGAGGCCCCACTCAATGACGCAGACGACGACAGACCGTCCCGCCGGCAGAGCGAGCGGGGCCGTGATCCCGGTGCTCGCCTTCGCGGGCATCGTTGTCGCGGTGATGCAGACCCTGCTCGTCCCGGTCATCAAGGATCTGCCGCAACTGCTGGACACCGACCCCGGCAACGCCACCTGGGTCCTGACCTCGACCCTCCTCTCGGGCGCGGTGGCCACCCCGATCATGGGCCGCCTCGGCGACCTCTACGGCAAGCGCCGCATGCTGATCCTGAGCCTCGCGGTGATGGTGGCCGGCGCGCTGGTCAGCGCCCTCACCAGCGATCTGCTGCTCATGATCACCGGCCGTACCCTCCAGGGCTTCGCGATGGGCGCGATTCCGCTCGGCATCGGCCTGATGCGCGACATGCTGCCCCGCGAGAAGCTCGGCTCGGCGATGGCCCTGATGAGCTCCTCCATAGGCGTCGGCGGCGGCCTCGCCCTGCCCGCCGCCGCCCTGGTCGCCCAGCACAGCGACTGGCACGCCCTGTTCTACGGCGCCGCCGGCCTCGGCGTCCTCTCGATCGCCCTCACCCTCCTCGTCGTACCGGAGTCCCCGATGCGCGCCGGGGGCTCCTTCGACCTGCCGGGCGCGCTCGGCCTCTCCGCCGGCCTCGTGCTGTTCCTGCTGCCGATCACCAAGGGCAGCGACTGGGGCTGGACTTCCGGCACCACGCTCGGCCTGTTCGCCGCCGCGGCGGTCGTGCTCGTCCTGTGGGGCGTGCTGGAGCTGCGCGTGCGGGCCCCGCTGGTCGACCTGCGCACCACGGCCCGCCCGGCCGTGCTCTTCACCAACCTCGCCTCGATCATGGTCGGCGTCTCCTTCTACGTAGTCTCCCTGGTCCTGCCCCAGCTGCTCCAGCTGCCGAAGTCCACCGGCTACGGCCTCGGCCAGTCGATGGTCGTCGCGGGCCTGCTCGTCGCGCCGCTCGGCCTGACGATGATGTTCACCGCGCCCGTCTACGCCCGGCTGTCCGCCAAGTACGGCCCCAAGGTGACCCTGATCCTCGGCCTGCTGATCATCGCGATCGGCTACGGCGCCGGCCTCGGCCTGATGAGCGCCCCCTGGCAGAGCCTGGTCATCTCGGTCCTCCTGGGCGCGGGCATCGGCCTCGCCTACTCCTCGCTGCCGGCGCTGATCGTCGGCGCGGTCCCGGCCTCGGAGACGGGCGCGGCGAACGGCCTCAACACCCTGATGCGTTCCATCGGTACGTCCGTGTCGAGCGCGGTCATCGGCATGGTGCTGGCCAACACCGCGAACAACGTCGGCGGCGTCGAGATCCCGACGATGCACGGCTTCCGGGTGTCCTTCCTGATCGCGACGGCCGCGGTGGCCGTGGGCCTGCTGCTGGCGCTGTTCCTGCCGGGCCGACGCCCCTCGAACAAGCCGCAGTTGCGCGCCAGCAGGGAGGAGGACGCGGCACTGGAGCGCGCCGAGCAGGTCCTGCGCGGCTTCCGGGGCCGGGTGCTGGCCGCCGACGGCTCCCCGGTCGCCCGGGCCACGGTCACGCTGATCGACCGCCGGGGCCGCCGGGCGGGCGCGACCGTCTCCGCCGAGGACGGCAGCTACGCGCTCACCGTCCCCGTCCAGGGCTCCTACGTCGTGGCCGCCCGCGCCACGGGCCACGGCCCGCTCGCCTCGCCCGCGACCCACGCCGGCGACGACCGGCCGATCGACCTGGACCTGCCGCTGCCGGGAAGGAGGGTCTCCGCCTGACCCCGGCTACTCACCGGTACCCGGTGTCGTCCTCGCGGCAGGGAGTACGGCACCATGGGCGCCCGGAGTGTCGTACGACCGGAAGGAACCCCATGCCCGCGGCCCCGAAGCCCGAGATCCTCGCCGCGTTCGAGGCGGCGAAGGGGTTCATGCCCATGGCCGAGGGCCTCGCTCTGTACGCGGCGGCGGTGGAGGCCGGCCGGCTGGGGCTGCCGCTGCTGGAGGTCGGCACGTACTGCGGCCGGTCCACGATCCTGCTCGCCGACGCCGCCCGCGAGGCCGGAGTCAGCGCGCTCACCGTGGACCACCACCGCGGCAGCGAGGAGCAGCAGCCGGGCTGGGAGTACCACGACCCGGAGACGGTCGACCCCGAACTCGGCCTGATGGACACGCTGCCCACGTTCCGCCGCACCCTGCACCGGGCGGGCCTGGAGGACCACGTGGTGGCCCTGGTCGGCCGCTCCCCGCAGATCGCGGCGATCTGGCAGACCCCTGTCGGCTTCGTCTTCATCGACGGCGGCCACACCGACGAGCACGCCACCGCCGACTACGAGGGCTGGGCCCCGCACGTCGCCGAGGGCGGCCTGCTCATCATCCACGACGTCTTCCCCGACCCGCAGGACGAGTTCACCGGCCAGGCCCCGTACCGCGTCTACCTCCGGGCCCTCGCCTCCGGCGCCTTCACGGAGGTCTCGGCGACGGACTCACTGCGGGTCCTGCGGCGCACCGGGCCGGGCGTCTAGGAGCACGGCTGGGCGGGTGAACCGCACCCCCCGCAGCCTCTCCCGGTCGGCCCACGGGCGGCGTGGCGAGTCGGCGGGCGACCGCCGCTGCCCAAGGATCCGGGCGCGTGGCACACACCTTCGCAGAGCTCGTCGAGAAGCAGCGCGCGGCGGACGAGGCGTACGCCCGCGTACGTCATCTGCAGGACGCGTACGGGCCGCCCACCCAGACCAAGTGGAGCGACCAGCAGACCACCACCTGGGAGACCGCCTGGCGGGCCTGGCGCGACCTCGCCCGGGACGTCCAGGCGGCGGTGACCGCGTACGCGAAGCAGGAGGAGACGCCCCGCCAGGAGATCGAGGCGCGGGTGAAGGAGGCGGTACGGCACGGGGAGGGGGCCGGCGACGAGGCGTAGCCGCCACCCGTCGGGCCGTCCTCGGCCCGCTCCCCCCGGGCACGGCCGCTAGGGTGGCAGACGTGTCGTACGTAGGCCCGGACTTCGAACCTCCCCAGCCCCGCCGCTCCCGCCGCGGCCCCCTCACCGTCGCGCTCGCCGCGCTGGTGCCGGGGGCGCTGCTCGGCTGGTTGGTGTACGAGACGGTGGGCGGCTCCGGGGACGGCGGCGGCTCGGGCGAGGCGGCCGTACGGTCCTCGCCGCCCGCCGCGTCGAGCGCGCCCTCCGACGACGCCAAGGAGCCGAGCGCCGAGCCGACACCCTCGGACGCGCCGTCGACGTCCGCGCCCGCCGCCTCCGGCCCGCTCAAGGGAAAGGTCGTCGTCATCGACCCGGGGCACAACCCGAGCAACTTCCAGCACCCGACCGAGATCAACCGCAAGGTGAACATCGGGATGAACTGGAAGGAGTGCGACACCACGGGCACGTCCACCAACGACGGGTACACCGAGGCGAAGTTCACCCTGGACGTGGCGCACCGGCTGCGCACGCTCCTCGAAGAGCAGGGCGCCACGGTGAAACTGACGCAGGACGACGACCGGCCGTACGGACCGTGCGTGGACGAGCGGGCCCGGATCGGCAACGCGGCGAAGGCCGACGCCGTGGTCTCGATCCACGCCGACGGCTCGGGCGCCGGCAACCGCGGCTTCCACGTCATCCTGCCCGGCGCGGTCCACGGCGGCGCCGCCGACACCCGCGCGATCGTCGCCCCCTCCCGCGACCTCGGCGAGCGCGTCGCGGGCCGCTTCGTGGCCGTCACCGGCAGCGCGCCCGCCAACTACATCGGCGACGGCAGCGGCCTCGTCACGCGTAAGGACCTGGGCGGTCTCAATCTGTCAACGGTTCCCAAGGTGTTCATCGAGTGCGGCAACATGCGCGACAGCAAGGACGCGGCGCTGCTGACCAGTGGCGCGTGGCGGCAGAAAGCGGCGCAAGGGATCTCTGAGGGCATTACGAGCTTCCTGCGGGCATAGACAACAGCTGCTATAAACCCGGGTCTTCAACAGCCGACCCCAGGTTCACCGACTGGTGGAAGGAGAATTCCAAGGAGGCCTACAACACCGGGCTCGCGAATGCGGCAGCCGCGTTCGACAACGACGCCAAGTCCAAGCAGGGCAAGCGCAAGGGGCGCCAGGTGCGTGTTCCGGGCCGGAAGCCAAAGCGAAAGGCCCGCCTGGCCTGCCGGTTCACCACCGGCACGATCCGCCTTCACTCTGCCCCGGCTGGGTTCGATCCGTACCCACGAACCCACAAGCAAGCTTCTGGATCGCATCCAGGCCGGCACGGCGCGCATCCTGTCCGCGACCGTTCGGCATGAGCGCGGGCGCTGGCTCGCCTCCTTTCAGGTGGAGACGGCCCGGAAGATCACCCGCATCGCTCGGCCGGATGCGGCGGTCGGGATCGACCTGGGCGTCAGGCACCTCGCGGTCCTGGTACCGGAGTGGCCGGAGACCAGGACACGCCTCACGTGTCGAAGCCCCGTGGAGCCGACCGTAAGACCCGCCGCCAACGCCCCGGCCGGAACATCGGCCGAGGCGGGCGGGCAGATGGCGCAAGCCTGCCGCATCCGCGGCAGAAGGAAACGGGAGACCGTCGTCAGGATGCCGACGCGCAACTCGCGCTCCGGTGACACCGCCACGGACCTTTCAGGCGGAAACGCCCGGAATGCCGAGAGTCGCTGAGGCTTTAAGTAACGGAATCGTGAGCTTCCTGCGCGCGGTAGCAATGCGCAGGCTGATCCAGGCGGACACCCAGGTCGAGCGGACGATAAGGTCCGTTCGTACGATGAGGGGCTCCCCCCGCGCTTCACACAGGGGCCAGACGGCGACAGGGTGACAGCGACGCCTCTACCGACGATGAGACGACCTACGAAGGACCTGAAGTGAATATCCGCTCCCTCACTCGAGGCGACGGCGTGGTGATCGGAGCAGCGGTGTTGCTGTTCATCGCGTCGTTCCTCGACCTCTACTCGATCGATGGTGCCCCTGACAGCGCCGACCTCCCCAGCCTGTGGGCGAGCGGGCCGGTCGTGCTCGGCGTCGTCCTGGCGGGGATCATCGGTGCCGCGCTCGTCGTCATCAGCCGCGGCCTGCCCCAGGTCCCGAAGGTCGCCGGTCTCGACCTCGGCCAGTTCGGCATCGCGTTCACGGTGTTCGCCGCGTGGAGCGCGCTGGGCAACATCTTCGACCCGGCCGGCGGAGCCGACAACTTCGAAGGCAGCACCTCCGACGGTCCCAGCGCCGGCCTCGGCCTGATCCTCGCCCTCGTCGCCACGCTGCTCATGGCCGCCGCGGCCCTCGCCACCCCTCTCGTCCCGGCCCTCAAGGGCGCCCTCATCCCGGCCCCCCGCCCCGCCGCTCCCCAGCCCTACGGCGCCCAGCCGCAGGGCGGCTACGGCTACCCGGGCGCCCAGCAGCCCGGCGGCTACGGCCAGCCGCAGCCGGGGCAGCCGTACGGCGGTCAGCCGCAGCAGGCGCAGGCCCAGCCGCAGCCGCCGGCCGGGGACTTCTCGCCGTTCTGGTTCGCGGTGCCGGTGCCGCGGCCGCTGTTCGCGGAGGACGGTTCGCCGACGCCGATCGCCGAACTCGCGCCGGGCACCTGGTACCTGGCCGTCGAGCAGCGCGGCCCGGCCCTGGTCGCCCAGACGCAGGACGGCCGCCGCGGTGTCCTTCAGGACACGTCGGGCATCCAGCGCGGCTGAGCCCACGGCCCCCGCACGGCCCCTCGCCCTTCCGGGCGGGGGGCCGTTGCCGTACAGTCGCCGCCTGAGCTGACTACCCGTCAGGTAGCGACCATCCGGGAGGCGTCATGCGGCTCGGTCTCGCGCTCGGCTACTGGGGCCGCGGCCCCTCCCCCGACCACGTGCCGCTCGCGCAGGAGGCGGAGCGCCTCGGCTACGACTCCGTCTGGACGGCGGAGTCCTGGGGCTCGGACGCCTTCACGCCGCTCACCTGGATCGCGGCGCACACGTCCCGCATCCGCCTGGGCACGGCGGTCGCGCAGATGGCGGCCCGCCCGCCGACCACGACCGCGATGCACGCCCTGACCCTGGACCACCTCTCCGGCGGCCGCATGATGCTGGGCCTCGGACTGTCCGGCCCACAGGTCGTCGAGGGCTGGTACGGCCGCCCGTTCCCGGCGTCGCCGCTCACCGCCACCCGCGAATACGTCGACGTCGTACGGCAGGTGCTCCGCCGCGAGGCGCCGGTGGAGTCGGCCGGCCGCTTCCACGCCCACCCCTACCGGGGCCCGGACGCCACCGGTCTCGGCAAGCCGCTCAAGCCCATCACCCACCCCCTGCGTCCCGGCCTGCCGGTCCTGCTCGGCGCCGAGGGGCCGAAGAACGTCGCGCAGACGATCCGGATCGCGGACGGCTGGCTGCCGCTGTACTGGTCTCCGACGCGGCCGGAGGAGGCGTACGGGGAGGCGGTCTCCGACCTGCCGGAGAGCTTCATGGTGGCGCCCATGGCCCAGGTGCGGGTCTGCGACGACGTGACGGAAGGCCTCCTGCCCGTCAAAGCCATGCTCGGCTTCTACATCGGGGGCATGGGCCACGCGGCCCGCAACTTCCACGCCGACCTCATGGCGCGCATGGGTTACGAGAAGGAGGCCCGCCGCATCCAGGAGTTGTTCCTGTCCGGCCGCCGGAAGGAGGCCGTCCGCACCGTGCCGGACGCCTTCGCCGACGAGATCTCCCTTGTCGGACCGCGTGAACGCATCGCCGAGCGGCTGGAGTCGTGGCGCAAGGGGCCGGTGACCGATCTGCTGGCGCTGGCTCCGGACCGGCAGTCGCTGCAGGCGCTGGCGGAGCTCAACTCGCAGGCTGCGCATACTGATTGACGGAAGCAGGCATGCGCGGGTCGTCGCCCGCGGCACCGGGTATACGTCTGTGGTCCATGCCGTGCGAGGCGTGAAGGGGGCTCATTGGGGCGGGGGGTGCGGCGCTTTGTCTTTCTGATGTTCACGACAGCGCTGCTGTGCATGATGCTCAGCGCGACCGCCCGGGCGGCGGACGACGACTGCCACACCGAACAGCTGAAGACAGCCCGCGTCACCGCATCGGTCCGCCTGAAGCACGAGGGCGAGGACTACAGCAAGGCCGAGGGCCGTCTCACGGTGAAGGTGCCCAAGTCGTGGAGCCGGGCGGCGGATCTGCTGCTGAACGGGGACACGGAGCGGTACCGGACCGCGATGCGGTGTCTGCTGCGCGATCCCGGCACTCCTTTCCAGTACCGGGACACGGAGGGCCGCGCGCATCCGCCGCAGGTGACGTTCCAGAAGAAGTGGATGACGGTCGAGCATCGCGTGACCACATGGGTCATCAACCTCCAGGACCGGGACTTCGGGCCCTGGCGCATCACTGAGGGCAACCGCCTGTGGACCCTGGAGTTGGCACGCCCCCCGGCACTGGAGAAGGCCTGGTGGCAGGAGGTGACCGTCGATCTGGGCGGGCGCGCCGCCCGGAGCGTCTCCCCGGCACCGGACACCGGCTCCATGCACAAGCTGAGCTGGACCACGCAGAAGGCGGGAGAAAAGCCGCCCCAGGTGCGGGTCCTCCTTCAGCCGCCGGCGACCAAGGCCACAGCCGCGCGATGGGGCCAGGTCCCCTGGTACACGATGGACCGGCTGGCCTGGCTGCCTTTTGACGTGGTGATCCTTGTCCTGCTCCTGTCCGTGGTGCGCGCCGTGCGGGACGAGCCCGTCTCCTCGCCGCCCACCGACACGGAGGAACACACGGTCCGCAATCTGCTGCGCATGGGCTGGCTGGGGTTCGCGATCACCGTCACCCAATACGTCACCAACGTGGGCCTGGACCACATCGCCGGTCTCATCGTCGTGCTCCTCACGGGCCTGGCGCTGTGCGCCTTCGGCAGGCCCGGTCGTGTCGCGGTCGCGCTCGTCGTCGCCTCGGCCGGCTACGTCACCGCGGTGGTGTGCCGTCCTGAGTGGTTCGCGCTGCCCCCCGGCCTGGAGCTCGACTGGGAGAACGCCCCGGAAGTGGTGCGGTGGTTCCGGGACGAGGGCGGCATGTACGCGTTCGTCTTGGTCTGCGCCTGCGTCGTCTTCGTCTGGCTGGTGGGCGTCGTCGCCTCCGTGACGCGGCTGTGGCGGGCCTGCGACGCCCCGGCTCCGGTGTCGTCCCGCGGGCGCTTCCCGCTCGGCGTCCTGGGCGCGCTCGTCCTGGTGTCCGCGGCCCTCCCGGCGGCGAGCGTGTGGACCGCGCAGAACGCGTGGGAAAGCCGGAGCTGGCTCAGCCGGCGCACTGCGGACGAGGACTACGGACTGTGGCATGTGGCGTCGCTCTTCAACGACGACATCCGCTGGTTCCCCGAGGCATGGGTGGACTGGTTCAGCCTGGACTACTTCTGGTGGTGGGGCCCGTCCCTGGCGATCGTGGCCGTGCTGCGCGCCCGGCACAGGGCGGCGGCTGAGCCGGCCGTGCTCCCGTCGCCGGCGGAGGTACGGACCCTGAAGGCGTTCTTCGTGGTCGCGGTCGCGCCGCTCGTCGGCTGGTACGCCGGTGTCCCGCTTCCCCTGCCGCCACTGCTGGCGCTCTGGCTCGCGATGACCGCGCTGCTGGCGTTCGGCGCCAGGCGCTCGGTCCTGTACCGGGAGCTGCTGCCCGGTGTCCGGGTGCACGAGGTGGTCAGGGAGTTCGACAGGCGGCGGCTGCTCAAGGCGGCCCGGCGCCACCGCGAGCTGCACGCGCAGCTTCGCCGCGTCGAGCAGGGCCAGCAGGACGGTCAGCGGGCCGAGTTGGAGCACGAGCTGGACCGGCTGCAGCGGCTGCCGCACCCGTGCCCTCCCCCCGGCCTCCCCCACACCTGGGTCCGGCTGCCGCACTCGGCGGGGCCGGTGGAGCTGGCCCTGGCCTGGGGGCCACGCACGACCTGGTGGGGCAACGCCTGCCGGGCCGCGTACTTCGCCACGCTGGCCTCGGTGCCGCCGGCCGGAGTACTGCTCTGGGCCGAGCATGTCAGGGGGACGCTGTGGGTCGACAAGTTCGTGGAGCGTTTCGGGTTCGTCGACACGGTGGCGTCCCTGATGAGCATGGGGATCACCTGGGCGGCCGCCGGGTTCACGCTGGGCGCCCTGTGGCGCGTACTGCCCGGCCGTCGCGGTCCCGTGCGGGCGTTCTGGCTGTCTCTCGTGTACGCGGCCCCCGTCTTCGTCCACTGGATCGGTCTCCGGCTCGTTGACCAGCCCTTCGGCACCTGGGCGCTCAACGTCAGCCTCACGCTGCTCGTCCTCACCGTGACCGGGGTCGCGATGGACATCGACACCTTCCGCAGGGAGGGGCACTACTGGCCCACCAAGGCGAGCCTGTTGCTGTCGGTGTACCAATGGCGTACGGCCTCGCTCCAAGTGGCGTTCCTCGTCGCCCAGGTCGTGGCACTTGTGACCATCTGGCAGCAGCTCAAGGGGGCTGAGCCGATGGTGCTGATCGAGCGGGACCCCAGAGAGGGCGTCGGGGGCGGTGGTTCCGGGAGCGCGCCCTGACCGCGAACGCCTTCGGGTTTATCCAGCACTTGGCGGGCTACCCGATGGATATGTCCCCTCGATATCGCAACGGTGCGAATCAGGCCGGCACGATCATCGCGGTCGTCGCCGACATCATGGCTCTCATCCTGGGCCTGTGGATTCTGATGTACCTGCTCGACGCGAACCGGGCGAACGACTTCGTCCAGTTCGTCCACGACGCGGCCCGCTGGCTGGCCGGCTGGTCCCATGACCTCTTCACGTTCGACGAGGCCTGGGCCAGGGTCGTAGCCGGCTACGGCCTGGCGGCGGTGGTGTACCTGTTCGTGGGCCACGCGATCGCGAACAGGGTTCATCGTCACTGACCCGCTTGTCGTTTTTTTGGGGGCGCGGGGCTGTGTCGATATGCGGCTCCGCCGCGTGGGCGCGATCAGCCACAGACAACCCGCGCCCGCAACTCGGCACCAACCCCCCGAGCTCCTAGGCGCAGCACTCCGCCTCAAGCCCCATGGGCAACTGCTCCCCACCGAACACGGCACAGGTCGCCTCATGCCCACCCAACGCGGCCACGGCCAGCAACAGCGACCCCGCCGTCCACGTCGTCAGCTCCCGCGGCCAGATCGCGTCGTCATCGAAGACGTACCCGGTCCAGTACAGCCCGCTCTCCGGATCGCGCAGATGCCGGATCGACTGCAGGACCTCAAGGGCCCGGTCGGACTCCCCCATCACCCAAAGGGCGAGGGCGAGTTCCGCGGACTCACCCCCCGTCACCCACGGATTGGGCACCACACACCGCACGCCCAGTCCGGGAACGACGAACCGGTCCCACCCCTCCTCGATACGGGACTTGGCCTCCGCACCGGTCAACGCGCCGCCCAGCACGGGGTAGTACCAGTCCATCGAGTAACGGTTCTTGTCCAGGAACCGCTCGGGATGGTGCCGTATGGCGTGCCGCAGCGCACCGGCCGCCAACTCCCAGTCCGGCTGCGGCTCCTCCCGCTGCTCGGCGATCGCCAGCGCGCACCGCAGCGCGTGGTGGATGGAGGAGCACCCCGTCAGCAGGGCGTCGGCCGTCTCCGTGCCGTCGTCGTCGCGCCGCCAGCCGATCTCGCCGCCCGGCTGCTGGAGGCGGAGCACGAACTCCACCGCCGCGTACACCGCCGGCCACATCCGGTCCAGGAACGTGTCGTCGCCGGTGGAGAGGTAGTGGTGCCAGACGCCCACGGCTATGTAGGCGACGAAGTTGGTCTCCCGGCCCCGGTCCGTGACCGCGTCGAACTCCCCGTCGGTGTAGGCCGCGTACCAGGAGCCGTCCTCGTTCTGGTGCCGGGCCAGCCACAGGTAGGCCCGCTCGGCGGCCTCGTGCTCGCCGGCCGTGTCGAGGGCCATCGCGGCCTCGACGTGGTCCCACGGGTCGAGGTGGTGCCCCCGGAACCACGGGATCGCCCCGTCCTCGCGCTGCACGGCGAGGATGCCGGCGACGGTTTCGGCGGCCTGCCCGGCGGTGAGGACCCCGGGCAGGACCAGGTGTTCCGTCCGGGGAGTCGTCACTGGGCGTCCGCCCCGGTGCCGGAGAGACGCGGCAGGTGCGGCTTGGTCGCGTACGCCACGAAGCTCTTGCCGATCAGCGGGTTCAGCGCCTGCTCGGCGACCCGGGTGGCCAGCGGCTTCTTCATGATGTCCCAGACGAGCAGCTTGTGGTACGCGCGCACCGGCAGGGCCTTGTCGTTGTCGACGCCGAACGCGCACTTCAGCCACCAGTAGGGCGAGTGCAGGGCGTGGGCGTGGTGGGTGCCGTAGGGCTCCAGGCCGGCCTCGCGGATCTTCTCCAGCAGCTCGTCGGCCTTGTAGATGCGGATGTGGCCGCCCTCGACCTCGTGGTAGGCGTCGGACAGGGTCCAGCAGACCTTCTCGGGGCCGTAGCGCGGGACGGTGACGGCGATGCGCCCGCCGGGCTTCAGCACCCGGACCATCTCGGCGAGGACGCCCTTGTCGTCCGGGATGTGCTCCATCACCTCGGAGATGATGACGACGTCGAAGGACTCGTCGGGGAAGGGCAGCGCGAGGGCGTCGCCCTCCATGGCGGTGGCCGTGGCCCCCTCGGGCGCCTCCCCGGCCTCCTTCATCGCCGCGAACCACTTCGCGACCTCGCGGATCTCGTCGGCGTTCTGGTCCAGCGCCACGACCTGGGCGCCGCGCCGGTAGCACTCGAACGCGTGCCGTCCGGCACCGCAGCCGAGGTCCAGGACGCGGTCGCCCGGGGCGAGCGGGAACCGGGAGAAGTCGACGGTCAGCACGTGGCCCTGCTTTCGGAGTTGACGCCTGCTACATCTGTCGGGGCCGGGGAGCCGGCACCGGCCGGAGCCGCGGCCGCCGGGCGGGCGGCGGTCAGTGGCGTGGAGCGCTCGGTGGTTGCCGCCGGGCGGGTGGGAGCCCCCGGCCCGGTGTGTCCCGCGTCGCTCCCGGCCCGGGCGATCGCCTCGCGGTACCGGGCCACCGTGCCCTCCGCGGCCCTGGCCCAGGTGAAGTGCCGCAGTACCCGCTCCCGTCCGGCCGCCCCGAGCCGCGCACGCAACGCCGCGTCACTCAGCAGTCGGCCGAGCCCGGCGGCCAGCGCCCCGGCGTCGCCGGGCGGTACCGCCAGGCACGTCTCCCCGTCGCGGCCGGCGACCTCGGGGATGGCTCCGCCGGTCGTGGCGAGGAGCGGCGTGCCCGTGGCCATGGCCTCGGCGGCCGGCAGCGAGAAGCCCTCGTAGAGCGACGGCACGCACGCGACCTGCGCCGAGCGCACGAGGTCGACGAGTTCCGCGTCGGAGATGCCCTTGACGAAATCGACGGCGCCGGCGAGGCCGTACCGCTCCATCGCCTGGGCGACGGGGCCCTCCGTCGGGCGCTTGCCGACGACGACGAGGTGGGCGCCGGGGTGCTCGGTGCGTACCTTCGCCAATGCCTCGACCAGGTGCACCAGGCCCTTGAGCGGCACGTCCGCGCTGGACGTCGTCACGATCCGGCCCGGCACGACCGGCACCGAGGGGTCCGGCGAGAACAGGTCGGTGTCGGCGCCGATGTGGACCACGTGGACACGGTCCTCGCGGACGCCGAGGTGGTCGACGATCTCCTGGCGGGAGGTGCCGGAGACGGTGAGGACGGAGGGCAGCCG
The DNA here is from genome assembly GCF_014651035.1 of Streptomyces lomondensis. Classification (GTDB taxonomy): domain Bacteria; phylum Actinomycetota; class Actinomycetes; order Streptomycetales; family Streptomycetaceae; genus Streptomyces; species Streptomyces lomondensis. The sequence continues at coordinate 925,281 of NZ_BMWC01000001.1, read as the reverse complement.
GCGTGCGACGCGCTTCTGCATGCGCGTGAAGGCGTACCAGCGGCGCACCGAGCAGCGCCGCTGCCAGCCCTCCGCGGCGTCCAGCTCCAACTGCCGGTCGACGGTGATGGGGTGGTGGATCGTGGTCACCAGGGGGGCGCCGACGTCGCCCAGCAGGCCGTAGCCGAGGGTCTGGTTGTCGTGCACGACGTCGAACTCGCCGCGCCGGGCGCGCAGATGGCGGCGGGCGCGCAGCGAGAACGTCAGGGGCTCGGGGAAGCCGCCGGTCCACATGGTCGCGACCTCGAGCGCGTCGATCCAGTCGCGGTACTCGTCGCGCTTGGGCGTGCGGAAAGGATCCGGCTGGCGGTACAGGTCCAGGCTGGGCAGCTCGGTGAGGGTCAGCCCGTCGTAGCCCTCGTCGAGGACGGGGTAGGGCTGGGCGCCGATGACCTCGACCCGGTGGCCGAGGCGGGCCAGTTCGCGCGAGAGGTGCCGGACGTAGACGCCCTGGCCGCCGCAGAACGGGTTCCCTTTATAGGTGAGGAGCGCGATGTGGAGCGGTCGCAAGCCGTCGGCTGCCGGGTCCTCCGGGGCCCCGGCCTCCCTGGCCTCAGCGGTCACTCTGGGCCCCCTTCTCCCTGCTCTGTCCCGCGAGATTACGCCGGGACGCTAATCTAGAACAAGTTCCAGACTTGATCGTTCGGAGGCTCCGAATCTACCGGCAGGTAGGGGCGCTGTGACCAGTGGATCAGGTGATTCACGCCACGGCCGACGCCGTGCCATGCTGTGTGATCACTCGTCCTCACGGACGGTCACGGAACGGGACGACACATGCCCGCGGAAGCCAAGGTGAGCGCCAAGGTGAACAAGGTGGCCAAGGTGGAGGCCAGAGCCGCAGCCCCCGCTTCCCCTCCCCTCACGGAGCGGCAGGAGGCCCGCCGCCGCCGCATCCTGCACGCGAGCGCGCAGCTGGCCAGCCGGGGCGGTTTCGACGCCGTGCAGATGCGCGAGGTCGCGGAGTCCTCACAGGTGGCGCTCGGCACGCTCTACCGGTACTTCCCGTCCAAGATCCATCTACTGGTCGCCACGATGCAGGACCAGCTGGAGCACATGCACGGCACGCTGCGGAAGAAGCCCCCGCAGGGCGAGACGGCGGCGGAGCGGGTCGCGGAGACGCTGATGCGCGCCTTCCGCGCCCTCCAGCGCGAACCGCACCTGGCCGACGCGATGGTCCGCGCCCTCACCTTCGCCGACCGCAGCGTGAGCCCGGAGGTCGACCAGGTCTCCCGGCAGACCACGGCGATCATCCTGGACGCGATGGGCCAGGAGAACCCGACGCCGCAGCAGCTGTCGGCGGTCCGGGTCATCGAGCACACCTGGCACTCGGCGCTGATCACCTGGCTCTCGGGCCGTGCCTCGATCGCCCAGGTGAAGATCGACATCGAGACGGTGTGCCGGCTGATCGACCTGACGGCCCCGGACACACGCAAGTGACCCCCGGACACACGCAAGTGACCTACGAGACGGGTTCCCTTCGCCGGCATGGTCCGGATCAGGTTATGGGGGTCGCCTTCCGGTCGCCGGCCTTGCGGCCCTGCGACTTTCCGGCCTCTCAGCCCTACCGTCGCAGTCGGCACCAGCGGAAGCCGAAACTTCCGGCCGACGTCGGCTACTCCGGTCGGACTCCCTCACTCGTCCCGTAGGCCTATATCCAGGTTAGGGCTTCTGTCCGCGGAGAGAAGACCCTGGGCGGAATTTTTTACCTGAATGTCCTGATTTTTCCGAGTGACCCATATGGCCCTGGATGCACCCCTCTCGTCGCGACGAGAGCCCGAAACGGAAGGAGCATGAGGGGGTCGAAGCGACTGTTCGGGCGGAAGTGAAAGGTGACCCCGATGCCGAAGTACCTCTTCAAGGTGAAGCTGACCCAGGACGGGCTCAAGGGGCTGCTCAAGGAAGGTGCGAGCGCGCGGCGTGAGGTCGTCGCACGCATGGTCGACGGCCTCGGGGGCCGGGTCGAGACGATGTACTGGGCCTTCGGCGACGACGACTTCTACCTCACGGCGGAGCTGCCGGACAACACCTCCGCGGCGGCCATGGGCCTGGTCACCTCGGCGGCCGGCGGCGTCCGCACGAGCACGGTCGTCCTGCTGTCGGCCGACGAGATCGACCAGGCCGTCCGGCAGCAGGTGGACTACCGCGCACCCGGTGCCTGACGGACCCCACGAGCCGGCCGCCCCTACTCCTCCGGCGGGAACACCGCCTCCCCGCTGTCCCCCAGCGTGATCACGATCGCCTCCACCGGACAGCTCTCCGCCGCCTCCAGCACCCGCTCGTTCGCGTCCGTGTCCGGGGCGACCGGATGCGACTGGCGGGCGGTGTCCAGGCGGAAGCCGTCCGGCGCGTGGTGGAGGCACTGGGCGGAGCCGATGCACAGGGAGCGGTCGACCTCGACGTGCCAGCGGTCGCCCATCGCTACGCCTGCGCCGGCAGGTGGATCATCTTGTGCTCCAGGTACTCGCCGTACCCCTCGGGGCCGAACTCCCGCCCCAGGCCCGAGTGCTTGTAGCCGCCGAAGGGGCCCAGCATGTCCAGGCTGAAGGTGTTGACCGAGTAGGTGCCCGTGCGGACCTGCCGGGCGATGTCGATGCCGTGCTCGACGTCCGCCGTCCACACGCTGCCGCTCAGCCCGTAGTCCGAGTCGTTGGCGATCTTCACGGCCTCCGGCTCGTCGTCGTAGGGCAGCAGGCAGACGACCGGGCCGAAGATCTCCTCGCGGGCGACGCGCATGGAGTTGTCGACGTCGCCGAAGAGGGTCGGTTCGACGTACCAGCCGCGGTCCAGGCCGGCCGGGCGCCCGCCGCCGGTCAGGATCTTCGCGCCCTCCTCCTGCCCGATGCGTATGTAGTCCAGGTTGCGCTGCTGCTGCCGCCGGGCCACCAGCGGCCCGACCTGCGTCGCCGGGTCCAGCGGGTCGCCGACCGTCAGGGCGCCCGCCGCGGCGGCCAGGGCGTCGGCGAACTCGTCGTAGCGGGAGCGGGGCAGCAGGATGCGGGTCTGGGCGACGCAGGCCTGGCCGTTGTTCATCCAGGCCGCGGGGGCGATGCCCGCCACGGCCGTCTCCACGTCCGCGTCGGGCAGCACGACGGCCGCGGACTTGCCGCCCAGTTCGAGCGTCACGCGCGTGAGGTTGCGGGCCGCGACCTCCATCACGCGCTTGCCGGCCGCGACGGACCCGGTGAAGGACACCTTGTCGACGCCGGGGTGCCCGACCAGGTACTCGCTGACCTCCCGGTCGGCGGGCAGGATCGACAGCACGCCCTCCGGCAGCCCGGCCTCGCGGGCGATCTCGCCCAGCAGGTAGGCGTCGAGCGGCGACTCGGGCGAGGGCTTGAGCACGGCCGTGCAGCCGGTGAGCAGCGCGGGGGCGAGCTTGGCGGCGGCGACGAACTGCGGGACGTTCCAGGGGACGACCGCCGCGACGACCCCGACGGGCTCCCGCCGCACGAGGATCTTGCCCAGGACGCCGTCGCGCCGCTCCTCGTAGGTGAAGTTCCGCGCGACGGTGATCGCGGAGTCCCACACCATCACCGCGCCGAGCGCCTGGGCGAGGACGCTCCAGGAGTACGGCGAGCCGTTCTGGGCGGAGATCACGCGGGCGATCTCGTCGTGCCGGGCGGCGACGCCGTCCTTGATCCGGCCGACGACCTCGATCCGCTCGTCGAGGGTCATGCGCGGCCAGGGCCCCTCGTCGAAGGCCCGGCGGGCCGCCGCCACCGCCCGGTCGACATCGGCCGTCGAGGCGTGCGGGACGCGCCCGATGACCTCTTCCGTGTGGGGCGAGATCACCTCGATGACGTCCTCGCCCAGGGGGTCGGTCAACTCCCCGCCGACGAACAGCTGTCCGTGTTCCACGAGCTCGGTCATGGCCGACTGCCTTCACATCTGACGGTGTTTCAGAAACTGATACCAGTTCTCGTTATAGTGGGCAATGGCCGTGTGACGGAGGTCAGATGAAGAGCAGTCAGGACCACGAGCCCGTACCGGCGGTGTACGACCACGGCGGAGGCGTCCGGTCCCTGCGGGTCCCCATCCCGGACAACCCCCTCGGCCACACGCTGGTGTACGTCGTCGACACCGACCGGGGGCCGGTCCTGGTCGACACCGGCTGGGACGACCCCGAGTCCTGGGACACGCTCACCCAGGGCCTCACCGCCTGCGGCACCTCCGTCGCCGAGATCCACGGTGTGGTCGTCACCCACCACCATCCGGACCATCACGGCCTGTCCGGCCGGGTCCGCGAGGCGTCGGGCGCGTGGATCGCGATGCACGCGGCGGACACCGCGGTCGTGCGGCGGACCCGGGAGGCCCGTCCCGAGCGCTGGTTCTCGTACATGGCGGACAAGCTCACCGCCGCCGGCGCGCCCGAGGAGCACATCGCCCCGCTGCGGGCGGCCCGGCCGCGCACCCTGCCCGGCCTCTCCCCCGCCCTGCCGGACCGGGAGATCGTCCCCGGCGAGCTCCTCGACCTCCCCGGCCGCCGGGTGCGCGCGATCTGGACCCCGGGGCACACGCCCGGCCACGTCTGCCTCCACCTGGAGGAGACGCACCCGGCGCGACTCCCCGGCCACGGCCGCCTGTTCTCCGGCGACCACCTGCTGCCCGAGATCACCCCGCACATCGGCCTGTACGAGGACCCGGACGACGCCACGGTGACCGACCCCCTGGGCGATTACCTCGACTCCCTGGAACGCGTGGGCCGCCTCGCCCCCGCCGAGGTGCTCCCGGCCCACCAGTACCCGTTCCCCGACGCCGCCGCCCGCGTGCGCGAACTCCTCGACCACCACGAGGACCGCCTCACCGCCCTGCTGGCCCTCCTCGCCGAGCCCCTCACGCCCTGGCAGCTCGCCGAGCGCATGGAGTGGAACCGCCCCTGGGACCAGATCCCGTACGGCTCCCGGAACATCGCCGTCTCGGAGGCCGAGGCCCATCTGCGCCGCCTGGTCAAACTGGGCCGGGCGGAGGCGGTGCCGGGGAGCGAGCCGGTGACGTACGTGGCGGTGTAAGCGGTGTAAGGGGGTGGCAAACCCGGCGGCGGACGGGACACCGGGGTGCTAGGAAGCCCCACATGGACCCCGCTGACCACTTGGACCCCGCCGCCCCCATCGACCCCATCGACCCCATGGGACACCTCCTCGCCGAACGCGCCTGCGAGCGTCTGATCCTCGACTTCGTCCACCGGCTCGACCTCGGCGAACCGTCCTCCGTCGCCGAGTTGTTCACCGAGGACGGCGTCTGGCAGTGGCCGGAGGGCGACCGCCTGGTCCAGGGCCGCGACGCCCTGCGCGCGTACTTCGGCTCCCGTCCCGCGGACCGGCTCTCCCGCCGCATGATGTCCAACGTCCTGGTCACGGTGGTGTCCCCGGAGACGGCCAAGGCGATCTCATACTTCACGACGTACCGCGTCGACGGCTACGAGGGCGGTGTCATCCCGGCCGGGCCGCCGGTGCAGGTCGGCCACTACGAGGACACCTTCCAGAGGACCGCGGGCACCTGGCTGCTCGCCTCCCGGACGCTGCGTCTCCCCTTCGGCGGTCCCACACCGCGCCCGAAGTTGCCTGTGGCATAAGGAGCTTGATGCCGACGAGTGCCCCCTAGGATGGGCGCACGCAACGCTCGCACCGGGAGACATGCCCATGGGCACCGAAGAGGCCGCACGTACATCGACCGGCAGCGGAGCCCTGGACGGCAGGTCGGCCGGGCCCATGGTGCCCCGGCTGGCGCTGGGCGCACGGCTGCGCGGGCTGCGGGAGGAACGAGGCGTCTCCCGCGCGGACGCGGGGCACGTCATCCGCGCCTCCTCCTCCAAGATCAGCCGGATGGAGGCCGGGCGCCACGGCTTCAAGCTGCGGGACGTCGCCGATCTGCTCACGCTCTACGGCGTCACGGACGAGGCCGAGCGCGCCACGCTGCTGGCGCTGGCCGAGCAGGCCAACACCCCTGCCTGGTGGCGGTACTACAGCGATGTGGTGCCCACCTGGATGCAGACCTACCTCGGGGGGGAACAGGCGGCGAGCCTCATCCGCTGCTACCAGGTCCAGCGTGTCCCCGGCCTGCTCCAGACCGCCGACTACGCACGCGCCGCCATCCGGCTCGCCCACCCGGACGCCGGTCCCGGGGAGATCGACCGCCGGGTCGCGCTGCGGATGACCCGGCAGCGGATCCTGCACCGGGAGCCGCCGGCCCAGCTCTGGGCCGTGCTCGACGAGGCCGCGCTGCGCCGCCCGGTCGGCGGCATCCGGGTGATGCGCGCCCAGCTCCGGCATCTCATCGAGATGTGCCGGCTCCCGCAGGTCACGGTCCAGATCCTGCCGTTCCTGGCCGGCGGTCACGCCGCGGAAGGGGGCCCGGTCACGATCCTTCGGCTGCCCGGCGGGCAACTGCCCGATGTGGTCTACCTGGAGAAGCTCACCACCGCCCTCTATCCCGACCGGCCCGCCGAGATCGAGCGCTACTGGGACGCCATGAACCGCCTGGTGGTCGAAGCCGAGTCACCGGACGAGACTCCGACCATCCTGCACCGCCTCCTCCAGGAGACCTGACTCCAGGAGACGTGACGGCTCAGTTCTTGCGGGCGACACCGCCGTACTGGTGCACCTCGGCGGGCAGCCCCAGGGCCTCGGCGTCGGGCCGCCAGCGGGAGCACGACGTCACGCCCGGTTCGAGCAGTTCCAGACCGTCGAAGTAGCGGGCGATCTGCTCCGGGCTGCGCAGGATGTACGGGATCGAACCGCCGTCGTTGTACTGCTGGATGGCCCTGACGTAGTCCTCGCTGGTGTCGGTGGAGTCGTACTGCACGAGGTAGCTGCCGGAGGGCAGGGCGTCCACCAGCTCCCGCACGATCGAGCGGGCCTCGTCGTGGTCCTCGATGTGGCCGAGGATGCCCATCAGCATGAGGGCGACGGGCTTGTCGAAGTCCAGCGTCTTCCCGGCTTCCCGGATGATCGTGCCCGGCTCGCGCAGGTCGGCGTCGACGTAGTTGGTGACGCCCTCCGGGGTGCTGGTGAGCAGCGCGCGGGCGTGGGCCAGCACCAGCGGGTCGTTGTCGACGTAGACGATCCGGCTCTCGGGGGCCACCCGCTGGGCGATCTGGTGGGTGTTGTCCACGTTGGGCAGCCCGGTGCCGATGTCCAGGAACTGGCGGATGCCCTCCTCGGCGGCCAGATGGCGCACGGCGCGGGCGAGGAAGTAGCGGGCGGCGCGGGCCCCGGTCTCGATGCCGGGGAAGATCTCGCGGAACGCGTCACCGGCCACCCGGTCGACCTCGTAGTTGTCCTTGCCGCCCAGCCAGTAGTTCCAGATCCGGGCCGAGTGCGGCACCGAGGTGTCGATCTTGGGGAACGGCTGCTGCTCGGAGTTCTCGGCCTGGTCGGTCATGGACGCTCCTGCCTGTGGTCGGGGAGGCCCACGTTAGCCTGTCCACGCCCTGGAGAGGATCAACTCCTCGGCGCGGCCCAGGAGTTCGACGTCCGCCTCGGTCATCGTCGGATTGGCGGCCCGGCGGCGCAGGGCCTCGGTCAGGGCCGGCCGCGTGAGCGGGGAGGGACCGGCGAGGAGGGCGGTGAGCATGGCGCGGGCGGGTGCGCAGAGGTCGTCGCCGGCGTCGGCGGCCTGCGCGAGGATCACCGCGGACGCCGCCCAGTCCAGGGCCGGGTCGCCCTCCGCCGCGTCCGACCAGTCGATGACGCGGGGGCCGTCGGGCGTGAGGATCACGTTCTCGGGGTGCAGGTCCAGGTGGAGGACACGGACGGCCGGGTCGGTGGAGCGCAGGGCGGGGACGGCGTGCAGGTCGCGCAGCAGCCGGGCGAGGACCGAGCCCGCCTCCGTCACGTCCAGCGTGCCCGCGAGGCACGCCTGGAGCATGGTCGGGCCGGAGAGCCGTTCCATCACCAGGTCGGTGCGCGAGCCGGACGGGCGGACCCGGGGGACCGGGTAGCCGTGGGCGTGCACGTGCGCCATCACCGCGCCCTCGGCCGCCGCGTCGCCCCCGCCGTCCCGCTCGCGGCGCAGCACCCACGCCTCGTCGATCGCGTAGACGTCGGCACGGCGGCCCGAGCCGAGCAGCTTCCCGGGTGGTGTGGTCGGCATACCTCGAAGCTACCCCGGCGCCCTCGGGCGGTTTTGGGACGTGCGGGTACAGTGGGCAGGTCGTCATCACACTCGTACGGGGGAAAGCCGGTGCAATTCCGGCGCTGACCCGCAACCGTGAACCGCCGCCCAGGCGGTGAGCCGGATCGCCCCGTACGGTTCGTGACCGGCTCACGTGCCCGGCAGCCCGCCGGTGCACGGCACCGTCGAGGTATACGGAGCCGAGCCGCCGGGGGTGCCCCGTGCTGCCCGGCTCCCCCACAGGGAGAGGCACCCGCCGATCATGAACGTCCGCCGCAGCGCCGCGGTCCTGGCCGCCGTCGCCGTGATCGGCGCCGCCGCGCCGGCCGCCGCCGACCCGTCCCCCTCGCCGTCCCAGGCGTTCCCCTCCGCCCTGTACGGCGACAAGGACCCGAAGTTCGACGGCGTCTGGCGCCAGTCGCTCGCGCTGCTCGCGCAGGACACCGTGGGGGTGAAGCCTCCGGCGAAGTCCGTGGAGTGGCTGGTGCGGCAGCAGTGCGCGGACGGCGGGTTCGCCTCGTACCGCCCGGACCCCACCACCGCGTGCGACGCCAGGATCATGCTCGACACCAACGCCACGGCCGCCGCCGTCCAGGCCCTCGCCGCGCTCGGCGGGCACGACGCCGTCACCGGCAAGGCCGTCGACCGGCTGAAGTCCGTCCAGAACAAGGACGGCGGCTGGGGCTACTCGGCGGGCGGTGCCAGCGACATCAACTCGACGTCCGTCGTCATCGGCGCGCTCGCCGCCGTGGGCGAGAAGCCGGACCGGGTGGAGAAGGGCGGCAAGTCGCCCTACGACGCGCTGCTGAAGCTCGCGCTGCCCTGCGGCGGGGACGGCGACGGCGCGTTCGCGTTCCAGCCGGACAAGAAGGGCAAGCTGACCGCCAACGCGGACGCCACGGCGGCGGGTGTGCTGGGCGCGCTGGGCAAGGGCATGGTCGTGAAGCCGGGCGAGAAGTCCGACGCGACCTGTTCGGAGCCCCGTACGCCGGAGCAGGCGGCGGCGAACGGAGCGGCCTACCTCATGGCCGCCCTGGCCAAGGACGACGCGCATCTGATGTCCGCCCTGGCCGGTGCCGAGCCCCAGCCCGACTACGGCAACACCGCCGACGCGGTCGTCGCGCTCGCCGCCCGGGGCGACACCGCGCAGGCGGAGAAGTCCCTGCGCTGGCTGGAGAAGAACTCCGCGACCTGGGCCGCGCAGAACGGTCCCGCCGCCTACGCCCAGCTGATCTTCGCCGCGCACGCGACGGGCACGGACCCGCGCGACTTCGGCGGCGCCGACCTGGTGAGGCAGCTGAACGCGACGGGCCCGGCCCCGCAGGCCGCCGAGCGGACGAACGCGGCGGAGGAGAAGAAGGACTCGGACTCGGACTCCGTGTTCGGCGTCTGGTGGTACGTCGGTGTCTGCCTCGTCGCCGGCGTCGGCATCGGGTTCCTGTTCAGCGGCCGCCGGAAGAAGCAGCAGCTGTGATCCGCCGGGCCGTTCTCCTCCTGCTGGCCTCGCTCCTGCTGTGCGCGGGGGCGGGCCAGGCGCAGGCCGCCGGCTACCGGTACTGGTCGTTCTGGGAGCGCGACGGCGACCGCTGGGTCTACGCGACCCAGGGCCCGTCGATGATCCGCCCCTCGGACGGCGACGTCCAGGGCTTCCGTTTCGCGGTGAGCGAGGACTCGGCGGACGCGGTCCGGCCGCGCGGCAAGGCCGACTTCGCGTCGATCTGCGCGAAGACGCCCGCGCGGGACGGTAAGAAGCGAGTGGCCCTGGTCCTCGACTTCGGCACCCCAGCGGACGCCCCACGGTCCGAAACCCCGCCCCCGGCCCGAACGACCTGCGCGCGGGTCTCCCCCGATGCCACGACGGCAGAGGCCCTGGCCGCAGTCGCCAAGCCGCTGCGCTACGGCACGAACGCCCTGCTGTGCGCGATCGCGGGCTACCCGGAGCAGGGCTGCGGCGAGCAGGTGGCGAAGAAGCAGAACACGGGAGCGGAGAAGAAGGAGCAGCCGGACAACGGCCCGTCCCTGGGCCTGGTGGCGGGCATCGCGGTGGTGGTCCTCCTGGGCGGAGCAGCGATCTGGCAGGTACGCCGACGTGGGTAGGGCGATCCACCCCGGCGCCTGGTGGCTCTGGTCCCTCTCCCTCGGCACCGCGGCCACCCGCACCACCAACCCCCTCCTCCTTGCCCTCCTCATCACCGTGTCCGCCTACGTCGTGGCCACCCGCCGCCCCGAAACCCCCTGGTCCCGCTCCTACGGCGCCTTCGTCAAACTCGCCCTCGCGGTGCTGCTCATCCGGCTCGTCTTCGCCATCGTCCTCGGCTCTCCCATCCCCGGCACGCACACCCTGTTCACCCTCCCCGAAGCCGGCCTCCCCGCCTGGGCCCAGGGCATCCGCCTCGGCGGCGAGGTCACCGCGGAGGCCCTCGCCTTCGCGCTGTACGACGGCCTGAAGCTGGCCACGCTGCTCATCTGCGTCGGCGCCGCGAACGCCCTCGCGAACCCCTCCCGCCTCCTCAAGTCCCTGCCGGGCGCGCTCTACGAGATGGGTGTCGCGGTCGTCGTGGCCCTCACCTTCGCGCCGAACCTCATCGCCGACGTGCAGCGCCTGCGCGCCGCCCGCCGGCTGCGCGGCCGTCCGGACAAGGGCCTGAGGGGGCTGCTGCAGGTGGGACTCCCGGTGCTGGAGGGCGCGTTGGAGCGCTCCGTCGCCCTCGCCGCCGCGATGGACGCCCGCGGCTACGGCCGTACCGCGCAGGTCCCTGCCGCCGTCCGTCGTACCACCGCCGCCCTCACCCTCGGCGGCCTGCTCGGCGTCTGCGCGGGGACGTACGGGCTGCTCACGGCCGAGGGCGGCACCTACGGTGTCCCCGTCCTCCTCGTCGGCATCGTCGCCGCCCTCGCGGGACTCAAGCTCGGCGGCCGTCGCTCGCTGCGCACCCGTTACCGCCCGGACCGCTGGGACGTGCGCGCCTGGCTGGTCGTCGCCTCGGGCGTGGCGGTGGCGGCGCTGCTCACCCTCGCCTCCGTCCGCGACCCCGCGGCCCTGCACCCGGGCGTGGTCCCGCTGGTCGCCCCCACCCTCCCCCTGTGGCCGGCCGCGGCCGTACTCCTCGGCCTGCTGCCCGCGTTCGTCGCCCCCGACCCCAAGGAGCCGTCGTGATCCGCTTCGAGGATGTCTCCGTGACGTACGAGGGGGCCGCGGAACCCACCGTCCAGGGCATCGACTTCGAGGTCCCCGAGGGCGAACTCGTCCTGCTGGCCGGCCCGTCCGGCGTCGGCAAGTCGACCGTCCTGGGCGCGGTCAGCGGACTCGTCCCGCACTTCACCGGCGGTACCCTGCGCGGCCGGGTCACGGTGGCCGGACGCGACACCCGCACGCACAAGCCGCGCGAACTCGCCGATGTCGTGGGCACGGTCGGCCAGGACCCGCTGTCCCACTTCGTCACCGACACCGTCGAGGACGAACTCGCCTACGGCATGGAGTCGCTGGGCCTCGCCCCGGACGTGATGCGCCGCCGCGTCGAGGAGACCCTCGACCTGCTCGGCCTGGCCGATCTGCGCGCCCGCCCGATCGCCACGCTCTCCGGCGGCCAGCGGCAGCGGGTCGCGATCGGCTCGGTCCTCACCCCGCACCCGAGCGTCCTCGTCCTGGACGAGCCGACCTCCGCGCTCGACCCGGCCGCCGCCGAGGAGGTCCTGGCGGTCCTCCAGCGGCTCGTGCACGACCTCGGCACGACGGTCCTCATGGCCGAACACCGCCTGGAACGCGTCATCCAGTACGCCGACCAGGTCGTCCTGTTGCCGTCCCCGGGCGCTCCCCCGGTCGTGGGCACCCCGTCCGAGGTGATGGCCGTGTCCCCGGTCTACCCACCGGTGGTGGCCCTGGGCCGCCTGGCGGGCTGGACTCCCCTGCCGATGACGGTCCGCGACGCCAGGCGCAGGGCAGCAGATCTAAGGCACCAGCTGGAAAACGCCCCCAAGGGGCGCGGGGAACTGCGCGACCAGCCACACAAGACCCGCACCCGCCAGCCCTCCGGCCCCCCCACCCCGGTAGGCGCACTCCACTCCCTCTCGGTCACCCGCGCCCGCATCCAGGCCCTCCGCGCCATCGACCTCACCATCACCCCCGGCGAGACGATCGCCCTCATGGGCCGCAACGGCGCCGGGAAATCGACCCTGCTCAACTCCCTGGTCGGTCTGGTGAAGCCCAGCTCGGGCACCGTCCGGGTCGGCGAAGCCGTCCCTCACCACACCGCCCCCAAGGACCTCGTCCGCAAGGTCGGCCTCGTCCCCCAGGAACCCCGCGACCTGCTCTACGCCGACACCGTCGCCGCCGAGTGCGCGGCGGCCGACCAGGACGCCGGCGCACCCCCCGGCACCTGCCGCGGCCTGGTCTCCGAGCTGCTCCCGGGCGTCACCGACACCACCCACCCCCGGGACCTCTCGGAGGGGCAGCGCCTCGCCCTCGCCCTGGCCGTCGTACTGACCGCCCGGCCCCCGCTGCTCCTGCTGGACGAGCCGACCCGCGGCCTGGACTACGCGGCGAAGGCCCGCCTGGCCGGCGTGCTGCGCGGCCTGGCCGCCGAGGGCCACGCCATCGTGCTGGCCACGCACGACGTGGAACTGGCGGCGGAGATCGCCCACCGCGTGGTGCTGCTCGCCGAGGGCGAGGTGATCGCGGACGGCCCGACGGCGGACGTCGTCGTCTCCTCCCCGTCCTTCGCCCCGCAGGTCACCAAGATCCTGGCCCCGCAACACTGGCTCACGGTCTCCCAGGTCCGCGCGGCCCTCCCTCCCGAGGCCACGTCATGAGCACGCAACGGCAGGCCCGGGCCGTCCGCCTCGGCCCCCGCTCCCTCGCCGCCCTGGCCCTGGTCAGCGCGGTCGGGGTCGCCGCATTCGGCTGGCCCTTCCTCGCACCGCCCACCTCGCGGATCGGCGCCCACGCGCAGGACGCCCCCTGGCTCTTCGCGGGCCTGCTCGTGCTGCTCGTGGCGGTGGTGGCCGCGGCGATCTCGGAGTCCGGGCTGGGCCCGAAGGCGGTCGCGCTGCTCGGCGTGCTGGCCGCCACGGGTGCCGCCCTGCGGCCGATCGGCGCCGGTACCGCCGGCATCGAGCCGATGTTCTTCCTGATGGTGCTGAGCGGCCGGGTCCTCGGCCCGGGCTTCGGATTCGTCCTGGGCTCGGTGACGATGTTCGCGTCCGCGCTGCTCACGGGCGGGGTCGGGCCCTGGCTGCCGTTCCAGATGCTGGCGATGGGCTGGTTCGCGATGGGCGCGGGCCTGCTGCCCGGCCCGGACCGGCTGCGCGGCCGGGCGGAGCTCGCGCTGCTCGCGGCCTACGGCTTCCTCGCCGCCTTCGCCTACGGCACGGTGATGAACCTGGCGGGCTGGCCCTTCATGAGCGCCCTCGCCTCGAACGTCGCCTTCGACCCGCACGCGGCCGTGGCCGTGAACCTGGCCCGTTTCCTCGCGTACTGCCTGGCCACCTCGCTCGGCTGGGACCTGGGCCGGGCGGTCGTCACCGTCGTCCTGACGCTCGCGCTCGGCCCGGCGGTCCTCAGGGCGCTGCGCCGCGCCACGCGCCGGGCGGCCTTCGAGACACAGGTCACGTTCGACGCGCCCCGGTGAGGCCGCGCACGTGAAGCCCCCCACATGACCCACGTCACGTACGAAGCGAGGCCGTAGGAACAAGCCCCGGTCAGGGCCCCGAATCACGGCTCCGGGTGCGGCCATACCTAGTAAAAGGGCTCATTGCGGGCGCCAAGATGGCCTCGGCCGGCTCCGACTGGAAGACCAACGCGGCCACCCAGATCGAGTGGGGCCTGGACTACATGAAGGACCGCTACGGCAGCGCCTGCGGCGCCTGGGACTTCTGGCAGACCAACCACTGGTACTGAGCCGGCCCGCACCCCCACAGACCGAAGGCGGCGGCCCCCTGATCCCCGGGGCCGTCGCCTTCGCCATGCCCCACGGGGGCTTCAGCCCGTGCTCACCGGCAGTTCCTTCACGCCGTTGATCCACGCCGACCGCAGCCGCCGCGGATCCCCGACCAGCTTCAGTCCGGGCATGGCGTCGGCGATCGCGTTGAAGATGAGGTCGATCTCCAGCACGGCGAGGGACTTGCCCAGGCAGTAGTGAGGGCCGCCACCGCCGAAGCCGAGGTGCGGGTTGGGGTCGCGGGTGACGTCGAAGGCGTCCGGGTCGTCGAAGACCTCGGGGTCGTGGTTGGCGGAGGCGTAGAACAGGCCCAGCCGGTCGCCCTCGCGGATCAGTTTGCCGCCCAGCTGCGTGTCCTGCGTGGCGGTGCGCTGGAAGGCGGCCACCGGGGTCGCCCAGCGGACGATCTCCTCCGCCGCCGTGGCCGGCCGCTCCCTCTTGTACAGCTCCCACTGGTCGGGGTGGGTCAGGAAGGCGTGCATGCCGTGGGTGATGGCGTTGCGGGTGGTCTCGTTGCCCGCGACGGCCAGCATCAGCACGAAGAAGCCGAACTCGTCGGAGCTGAGGTTGCCCTCGCCCTCCGCCGCGACCAGCTGCGTGACGATGTCGCGGGCGGGGCACTGCTTGCGGTCGGCGGCCATGTTCATCGCGTAGGCGATGATCTCCGTGGCCGACTCGGCGCCGACCTCCTCGGTGATGGCGTACTCGGGATCGTCGTACGCGATCATCTTGTTGGACCAGTCGAAGATCTTGTCCCGGTCCTCCTGCGGGACGCCCATCAGCTCGGCGATGGCCTGGAGGGGCAGTTCGCAGGCGACCTGGGTGACGAAGTCGAACGGCCCGGTGTGCTCGCGGGCGTGCTCGACGATGGCGTGGGCGCGGGCCCGCAGCCGTTCCTCCAGGGCGCGGATCGCCCGGGGCGTGAACCCGCGCTGCACGATCTGCCGGACCCGGGTGTGCTCCGGCGGGTCCATGTTCAGCAGGATCAGCCGCTGCGCGTCGATGGCGTCGCGCTCGATGTGCTCGTTGAAGCGGATGATCGCCGTGTTGAGGTACGACGAGAACAACTCCGGGTGCGTGGAGACGTACTTGACGTCGGCGTGCCGGGTGACGGCCCAGTAGCCCTCGTCCCCGAAACCGGCGAGACCGGCGGGCTGGGGCACCCAGCAGACCGGTTCGGCCCGGCGCAGCTCGGCGAACTCCGGCAGGGGCACGCGATGGTGCAGCAGGTCCGGGTCGGTGAAGTCGAACCCCTCGGGCAGCGCGGGACAGGGCATGGGCGGCTCCCACCACTCGTACCGACTCTGATTCTGACGGCCCATCAGCTGTGCGGAGTTGCGGTGACCGTAGTAACGGGTTCTACAAGTAGCAAGGGGCATGGGCCCGCCAATTGCCCGCACGACCCTTGCGGTCACCGAGCAGCCGTCAGCACACTGCTGACAGAACTAGAACGCGTACTAGTTCCGCTGAGCCTCCCGGAGAGGACCCGCACCCATGGCTGCCGAACCCGTGATCGTCGAAGCCGTACGCACCCCCATCGGCAAGCGCGGCGGCGCGCTCGCCCATCTGCACCCCGCCTACCTTCTGGGCGAGACCTACCGCGAGCTGCTCGGCCGCACCGGCATCCCCGCCGACTGCGTCGAGCAGATCGTCGGCGGCACGGTCACGCACGCGGGCGAGCAGTCCATGAACCCCGCGCGCACGGCCTGGCTGACCATGGGGCTGCCGTACGAGACGGCCGCGACGACGGTCGACGCGCAGTGCGGGTCCTCCCAGCAGGCCTCGCACATGGTGGCCAACATGGTCGCGGCGGGCGTGATCGACGTCGGCATCTCGTGCGGCGTGGAGTCGATGTCGCGGGTGCCGCTGGGGTCGGGCTCGAAGCACGGGCCGGGCAAGCCGTTCCCCGACGAGTGGAACGTGGACCTGCCGAACCAGTTCGAGGCGGCCGAGCGCATCGCCCGGCACCGCGGCCTGACCCGGGAGGACGTCGACGCGCTGGGTCTCGCCTCCCAGGAGCGGGCCGCCCACGCCTGGGCGGAGGAGCGCTTCAAACGAGAGACGTTCGCGGTCCAGGTGCCGACGACCGAGGAGGAGCAGCACGCCGGCCAGGGCATGTGGCGCCTGGTCGACAAGGACGAGGGCCTGCGCGACACGTCGGCGGAGGCGCTGGCCTCCCTGAAGCCGATCATGCCCACGGCGGTGCACACGGCCGGCAACTCGTCGCAGATCTCCGACGGGGCCGCGGCGCTGCTGTGGGCGTCGAAGCGGATGGCCCGGGCGCTGAAGCTGCGGCCCAGGGCCCGGATCGTGGCTCAGGCGCTGGTGGGCTCGGACCCCCACTTCCACCTCGACGGCCCGATCGACGCGACCAGGGCCGTGCTGGGCAAGGCCGGGATGTCGCTGCGGGACATCGACCTCGTGGAGATCAACGAGGCGTTCGCGTCGGTCGTCCTGAGCTGGGCGCGGGTCTTCGAGCAGGACCTGGAGAAGGTGAACGTCAACGGCGGGGCGATCGCGCTCGGGCACCCGGTGGGAGCCACCGGGGCCCGGCTCATCACGACGGCCCTGCACGAACTGGAGCGCTCAGACAAGGAGTTCGCCCTGATCACGATGTGCGCCGGGGGCGGGCTGGCCACCGGGACGATCATCCAGCGGCTGTAGTCCGGGACCGGCTCACGCGTCCTGGTGGGCCAGTCGCGGATGGACGTCGCTCGGGCCGCGCCCGTCCACGGTGACCGTGGTGGCGACGGGCGCGTACCCGCTGGCGATCAGGGAGTAGTCCCCCGCGTCCAGGCCGGTGAACGCGTAGGCGCCGTCCGTACCGGTGATGGCGGTGCCCACGACGTTCCCGGCGGCGTCGACGAGGGTGACCCGCGCGTCGGCGACGGGGTCGCGGCCGGTTCCCGTCCGTACGACGCCCTGCACCCGGGCGCCGGGGTGCAGCAGCACCTTCAGGCCGGTGGCCGGGGCGCCGGGCATCCGGACGGGGAGCGCGGCGGGCCGGTACCCGGTGGCGTTCACGGCGATCGTGAGGTCGCCGTCGGGCACGGGGCCGAGGCCGAACGCACCGGAGGCGTCGGTCGTGCCGGTGGCCACGACGTCTCCGCATACGTCCGTCACCACGACCGTCGCGCCCGCCACCGGCAGCCGGTCCTCGGCCGTGGCCACCGTCCCGGCCAGGCCGCTGCCGCCGGCCAGGACCACGTCGTACGGCAGGGGCTCCTCGCCGAGCGTGACCGTGGACGCCTGGGGCTGGTGGCCGTCCGCCGCCGCGATCAGGACGTACGTCCCCGCCGCGGGGGCGGCCAGCCGGTAGCGGCCCGCGTCGTGCGCCACGGCCCGGCCGACCTGCCGCCCGGAGAGGGAGATCAGCGTGACGGTGGCGCCCTCCATGGCCCTCCCGGCGGCATCGCACACGCGGCCGGTGACGGCCGGGCCGTGCGCGGCGACGGGTTCGGCGGGAGCGGACTCGGCGACCGGCTCGGCACCGGCCCCCACGGCAGCGGACACGACGCCGGGCTCGGCACCAGCCCCCACGACAGCGGACACGACGCCAGGCTCGGCACCAGCCCCCACGACAGCGGACACGACACCGGGCTCGGCACCAGCCCCCACGACAGCGGACACGACACCGGGCTCGGCACCAGCCCCCACGACAGCGGACACGACACCGGGCTCGGCACCAGCCCCCACGACAGCGGACACGACGCCGGGCTCGGCGCCAGCCCCCACGGCGGCGGGCTCAGGCGCGGCCTCCGGCTTCGGCTTCGGCTTGCGGAGCAGCACCGCCCCGACCAGCGCGGCGAGCAGCGCCAGGGACGCGGCGACGATCAGGCAGAGCCGGAGGCCGTCGAGGAAGGACTCGGACAGGGCGCCCAGGGCGCGGCCGGTGTCCGCTCCCAGGTCCATCCCGGCCACCGCGCCCAGCCCTGCGGCGTCCACGGCAGCGGTGACCTGGTGGGCGGTCGCCCCGTCGAGGCCCGCGTCGGCGAGGTGCCCGGGCAGGGCGTCCGTCGCCCTGGTCGTCAGCAGCGTACCCAGGACGGCCGGGCCGAGGGCGCCGCCGACCTGCCGGAAGGCGTTGTTGCCCGCGGCGGCCATCCCGGACAGGTGGTGCGGCACGGACGCGACGGCCGTGGCGGTCATGGGCGTGATGACCAGGCCCATGCCGAGGCCGAGCAGCGCCAGCCGCCAGGCCAGCGGCCCGAACGCGGTGTGCGCGTCGAGCGCGGTCAGGGACAGCAGCGCGCCCGTGGTGGCGAGCAGGCCGGTGGTGATCAGGGCACGGGCCGGGACGCGCCGCATCAGCGGCCCGACGACGACTCCGACGAGCAGGCTCACCGCCGTCACCATGAGCAGGCGGTAGGCCGCGTCGAGGGTGTCGAGCCGCTGCACCGTGCCGAAGTAGAGGCTGAGGACGAAGAAGAAGCCGATCAGGCCCAGGAAGCTGATCATCGCGATCAGCGTGGTCGCGCTGAACGCGGGGCTCCGGAACAGCGCCAGGTCCAGCATCGGGCTGTCGCTGCGCCGTTCGGCCACGACGAAGGCGACGGCACCGGCGGCGGCGAGGGCGAGCGCCACGACGACCCGGGGCTCGGAGAAGGACTGGGCGCCGCCCTCGATCACGCCGTAGACGAGCGCGGTGATGGTCAGCGCGGCGGTGAGCTGGCCCGGCCAGTCCAGCCTGCGCGAGCCGGGGGCGCGCGAGTCGGCGACCAGCGGCACGGCGGCGGCCAGGGTGGCGAGGGCCACGGGTATGGCGGGCGCGTAGATCCAGTGCCAGGCGGCGTGCTGGAGGATCACCCCGGCCATGAGGGGGCCGACGGCCAGTGCCAGCGACAGGGCGGCGGCCCACAGTCCGACGAACTTGGCGCGCTCGTGCGGGTCCGGCACCGCGTGGCTGATCAGCGCCAGGGTCGTGGGCAGCAGCGCCGCCGCGCCCGTCCCGGCCAGTGCCTGCCCGGCCCACAGCACCTGCACCGACTGCGCGCTCAGCGCGACGGCGGCCCCGGCGGCCGAGAACAGCAGGCCGGCCTGGAAGACCTTCTTGCGGCCGTGCACGTCTCCGACGACACCGGCGGTCAGGATGAGCGCGGCCATCGGCAGGACGAACGCGTCCGAGACCCACGACAGTTGGGAGGTCGAGGCGTGCAGGTCCCGCTGGATCGCGGGGAGGCTGACGGAGACGGTGGTGACCGGCAGGTAGGCGACGAACACCCCGACGCAGGCCATCAGGAGGGTGGCTCCGGGACTCCGCGGTGGTCGGTCGGCCCTCGTTGCCACGTTCACAGAACCCTCCATGTCGGACTTTCGGGTGGACAGCGGGGCTCACCTTTCAGTCACGGCCGTCGAAGATCCAGCCACGGCCCGGGCGGGCACGGAAAACCGACATCGGGAGGGCGCTTTCCACGGTTTTCCGACACCGCCCGTGCGGCTACGGCGTGCAGCGGCCGGGGCGGGCGTAGACGACGATCTGGGCGCCCTGGACCCGGGTGCGCTCGCACACCTCGAAGTGGGTCCGCAGCGTCCGGCGCTTGATGTCCTCCTGCGGGAAGGGGTCGAGCGGCTGGCCGGGCGGGTCGGTCAGGGCGATGACCCGGTCGGCCGCCAGGACGGCGCGGCGGATCGCGGCGGCATCGCGTTCGGTGCCCTGAAGGGTGCGGGAGGCCGCCGGGGACTCGGCGAGGGCCAGGTCGTCGAGCCGGCCGTACACCCCGGGGGAGGACAGGAGCCATTCGCGGCGCCGGGCGGGCAGGAACAGGACCCCGTCGCCCGGGCGCGCCTGCCGCTCCACGACGCGGGCGACGGCGACGACGTCGTCCTTGCGGCTCTCGGGCGAGCGCACCAGCAGCGACCACGGCAGCAGCACCGCGACCGCCGCGCCGGCCGCCAGACAGGCCGTCAGCGCCCGGGCCGCCGGGGCGAGTCGGTGCCGCTGCCCGATCGCCCAGGACAGCGCGGCCCCGGCCGGCAGGGCGAGGCCCGTCATGCCGTAGAGCACGTACCGGTCGACGTACCAGGGCTTGACGAGGGAGAGCGTCATCAGCAGGCCGGCCGGGGCGATCAGCAGGGGCAGGGCGAGGCGGGTCAGCGGGACGGCTCCCGGGGCGCCCGCGCGGATGAGCCGGCGGCACAGCAGCACCGCCACGACCGAGAGCCCCGCGAACAGCAGCCACGCACCGGCACTCGGACGTCCGAGCCAGCCCAGCTGGGCTTCCGCCTGGCCCGCGCTGAGCACCGCCAGGGGCAGCAGGCCGAGCCCCACACCGGCCGCCGCGCCCGCCCATCGGCGCACGTCCCGCCGCTCCGGGCGCGACCGCCACAGGGTCAGTCCGTGGGCCAGCAGTACCAGCGCGGCGAACTCGTGCAGCCAGGAGGCGAGGTGGAGCGTGAGGACGTACGCCGTCCACCAGCGGGCGCGGGAGTCGGCGGTGGCGCGCAGGAAGAAGTACGTCGCCCAGGTGACGCCCGCCGTGACGAGTGCGTACGAACGGCCCTCCTGTGCGTACTGCTGCGTGAGCGGCAGCACCGCGAAGACGAGCCCGGCGAGCGTGCCGGCCCGGCGTCCGGCCAGCCGGGTGCCGATCGCCCCGACCCCGGCGGCGGCCAGGGCGGTGGCCAGCACCGAGGGCAGCCGGAGGGCCGTCAGTCCGCCGTCCCAGGCGGCGAACACCGCGTGCATGAGGAGGTAGTACAGGCCGTGCACGGCGTCGATCTCGCCCAGCAGGCCCCATAGTTCACCCAGTGACCGGTGGGCGACCTGATAGGTGACGGACTCGTCGCGCCACATGCTGTCCTGCCGCTCGATCCCCCACAGGCCGAGGGCGAGCGCGGCCAGGGCCGGGACGGCGACCGGGGCCGCGCGTCTCCACCGGCCCGCCCGCGGGGCCGGCCCGGACGCCGGGGAACTCGGGCGGCGTGCGCCCGGGATCGTGCCCGTGGCGTCCAGGTGCTGAGTGATGGCTTCCTCCGCGGGCGTGGGTGTGCGCGATCCCGTTCAGGAGACGCACACCGCTCCCGCGGGGATGCCTGCGGACGTCAACGCGCCGTCCGTTTCCGGTCATTGGGCGTTCGTGCCGCGGCCGCCGCTCAAAGGGAACTCGTCGATCTGCTGCCGCTCGAACGCGCCTCCGCCTGTTCCCGCCCGGCCGCGGCGGCGATGGCGGCCCGGGGCCCCGAGAGCGCGTACGTCAGCGCGAAGCCCACGCCGACCACGACCGCTCCCCCGGCCGCGTCGAGCACCCAGTGGTTCGCGGTCGCCACGATCGCCGACACCGTGAACAGCGGGTGCAGCAGCCCCAGCGCCTTCATCCACCGCCGGCGCGCCAGCACCGCGATCACCACGCCGCACCACAGCGACCAGCCGAAGTGCAGGGACGGCATGGCCGCGTACTGGTTGGTGAGGGCCGTGAGCGTGCCGTAGTCGGGCTGGGAGAAGTCCTGGACGCCGTGGACGGTGTCGATGAAGCCGAGCGTCGGCATCAGGCGCGGCGGGGCCAGCGGGTAGAGCCAGAAGCCGACCAGGGCGAGCAGGGTGGCGAAGCCCAGGGCGGAGCGGCCCCAGCGGTACTCGGCCGGGCGGCGCCAGTACAGGACCGCGAGGACGGTCAGCGGGACGACGAAGTGGAAGGACTCGTAGTAGAAGTCGAAGAAGCTCCGCAGCCAGTCGATCTTCACGACCGTGTGGTTGGCCCAGCGCTCGATGTCGATGTGCAGGGCGCGCTCGACGTCGTAGATCTGCATGCCGTGCTCCTCGGCCTCGGCCCGGCCGGCCGAGTTGCTGCCGCCGGTGGCCGCGAGCCGGACCTGGGAGTAGGCGGCGTAGGTGACCCGGATGAGCAGGAGCTCCAGGAGGAGGTTGGGTCTGGTGAGCACCCGGCGCAGGAAGGGCACCAGCGGTACGTGTTGGAAGCGGGCCGGGACGGCGGGGGCGTACTCGGTGGGGATCGGCGACTGGTAGTACGGCGAGGTACGGGACAGGAACGGCACGGCCGTGGCGGCGGCGAGGGCGGCCAGCAGGACGAGGTTGGTGCGCAGCGGGTCCAGCGACGCCATGTCGGGCAGCATCATCCTGGCCGGCAGGGTCATGACCAGGACGACGGTGACCGGCCACACGTACCGGTCGGAGGCGCGCCGGCCGGCCCGGCCCACGACCGCGAGCAGCACCCACAGCAGCTGGTGCTGCCAGGCCGTGGGCGAGACGACGATCGCGGCGCAGCCGGTGACCGCGACGGCGAGCAGCAGCTGGCCGTCGCGGAAGTAGCGCACGGCGCGGCGCAGGGCGAGGACGGCGACGGCCGCGCCGAGCGACAGGAAGAGGGCGACCTCCAGGGGGCCGTTCAGGCCGAGCCGCAGCAGGGCGCCGTGCAGGGACTGGTTGGCGAGGTCGTCGGCCGGGCCGCCGAGGCCGACGCCGGCCATGTGGTGGACCCAGTAGCGGTAGGAGTCGTGCGGCATCGCCGCCCAGGCGAGCCCGGTGCAGGCGGCGAAGGTGACGCCGGCGGAGAGCGCGGCGCGTCTGCGGCCGGTGAACCACAGCAGGGGCGTGAAGAGCAGCAGGGTGGGCTGGAGCGCCGCCGCGACGCCGATGAGCAGGCCGCTGACCCGCTGGCCGTGGGCGACGAAACAGCCCAGCAGGACGAGCAGGACCGGGATGATGCTGGTCTGGCCCAGCCACAGGGTGTTGCGGACGGGCAGGGACAGCATCAGCAGGCTGATGGCGACCGGGGCGGCCAGCAGGGCGGTGCGGCGGCCGATCGGCTGGGGCAGGGCGCGGGCGGCGATCAGGCCGAGGGCCACGACCAGCAGCAGCGTGCCGAAGGTCCAGCCCCAGCCGAGGGCCTGTTCGGCCGAGCGGGTGAGGGGTTTGAGGACGAGGCCGCTGAAGGGGGTGCCGGTGAAGCGGGTCGAGTCGTACAGCGAGCCGTTCACGTGCAGGACGCCGTTCGGCCCGACCCAGGTCTCCAGGTCCGTCAGGCGCTCTCCGCGGGGAGTGGCGAGGACGACGGCCACCTGCCGTGCCGCGAGGACGGCCGCGATCAGCCACAGTCCGAGGCGGGCCACGCGCAGGCGTGCCTGGGCCCCGCCGACGGCCGTCGCTCCGGGGGCTTCCGCCGGTCGTCCGCTGTGATCCGCATTCACCACGCCTCGTCGGCCTCCCGCCCCGATTCACCCGCGCCCCCCGGGATGAAGACGCGGGCCACCCCCGGTTCACCTGACGTCCGTCCTCCTTTTGTCCGCATGACGATAGTGCGAAGGTGCCGCGGATGCCTCTTGTGGACGCGACAAAGATCACATGAAGG
Organism: Streptomyces lomondensis; assembly: GCF_014651035.1. Taxonomy (GTDB): domain Bacteria; phylum Actinomycetota; class Actinomycetes; order Streptomycetales; family Streptomycetaceae; genus Streptomyces; species Streptomyces lomondensis. The sequence goes on along the minus strand of NZ_BMWC01000001.1, from coordinate 901,889 downwards.
CCCGGCGGAAACCGCGGGCGACCGGGCAGACGTACCAGCGCACGCACCATTTGCGTGCACAGTGCAACGAAGGCGTGCCGTCCGTAATCGGTTCAAATCCGCCTATCGTCGCTTTCCGGCCCGTACGACAGCGCCGCCGCGCGGGACCGCGTCCCTGTCCCCGTCGAAAGGTAGGCGAGCGAGTCTTGTCGACTGCCTCGGTCGTCGCTCCCCCGTCCGTCATGAAGAGCCGCACGGCGAAGGCCGCGGACACCACCGTCACCGACCCCGCGCTCGTCAAGCGCGCCGTGAAGGCGGCCGCGCTGGGCAACGCGATGGAATGGTTCGACTTCGGTGTCTACAGCTACATCGCGGTCACGCTGGGCAAGGTCTTCTTCCCCTCGGGCAACCCCACCGCGCAGCTGCTGTCCACGTTCGGTGCCTTCGCCGCGGCCTTCCTGGTCCGCCCCCTCGGCGGCATGGTCTTCGGCCCGCTCGGCGACCGCGTCGGCCGTCAGAAGGTCCTCGCGCTGACCATGATCATGATGGCCGCGGGCACCTTCGCGATCGGCCTGATCCCCTCGTACGCGACGATCGGCGTCGGCGCGCCGGTCCTGCTCCTCGTGGCCCGCCTGGTGCAGGGCTTCTCCACCGGCGGCGAGTACGCGGGCGCCTCCACGTTCATCGCCGAGTACGCCCCCGACAAGCGGCGCGGCTTCCTCGGCAGCTGGCTGGAGTTCGGCACCCTCGCCGGCTACATCGGTGGCGCGGGCCTGGTCACGCTGATGACCGCCCTGCTCTCCGCCGACGACCTGACCTCCTGGGGCTGGCGCATCCCGTTCCTGATCGCGGGCCCGATGGGCATCATCGGCCTCTACCTGCGGCTGCGCCTGGAGGAGACCCCGGCGTTCGCGGCCGAGGCCGCCAAGGCCGAGACCGACCGCCCCAAGGTGCCGCTGCGCGAGATGATCACCGGCCAGTGGCGCGCGCTGCTGCTGTGCGTCGGCCTGGTGCTGGTCTTCAACGTCACCGACTACATGCTGCTGTCGTACATGCCGAGCTACCTGACCGGCCAGCTCCACTACGACGAGACGCACGGCCTGCTCGTCGTCCTCGGCGTGATGGCGCTGATGATGATCGTCCAGCCGTTCGCCGGCGCGCTGACCGACCGGGTCGGCCGCCGCCCCGTGATCGCCACCGGCTGCGCGGGCTTCCTGCTGCTGTCCGTCCCGGCCCTGCTGCTGATCCGCGACGGCAGCCTGCTCGCGGTCGCGCTCGGCATGGGCGCCCTCGGTCTGCTGCTGGTCTGCTTCACGGCGTCGATGCCCTCGGCGCTCCCGGCGCTGTTCCCGACGAAGGTCCGCTACGGGTCCCTCTCCATCGGCTTCAACGTCTCGGTGTCCCTCTTCGGCGGCACGACGCCGCTGGTGGTCACGGCCCTGATCGGCGCCACCGGGAACATGATGATGCCCGCGTACTACATGATGGCCGCGGCCGTGATCGGCGGTTTCGCGGTGTGGCGCATGGCGGAGTCGGCGGGACGCCCGCTGCCCGGGTCGGCGCCTTCGGTGACGTCGCAGGGGAACTGAACTCCCTGACCCCTGCCGCGGCCGGCGGACAGCCTTCGGGCGTGAGCCGGGACGCGGCCGCGGGGCCGGTGCCGCCCCGCCGCCCGGCCTCGAAGGCCGGGGCGATCGTGCTCGGGCGGCGAGGAGAGGCCTTCCGGCGGGTCTCCCGGCGCCGGGCGGAACTCCGGCCCGCCCGCGCTCGTTGGCCAGCTGGTTAGCATCCCTAACTAGGCACAGAAAGGCAGCCGCATGAGCGAGTCGCACGTCTGGGACGAGGTCGACGCCTACTTCACCGCCCACCTCGCCCCGGACGACGAGGCCCTGGCGGCAGCCCTGCGCGACAGCGACGCCGCCGGGCTTCCGCACATCAGCGTCGCGGCGAACCAGGGCAAGCTCCTCCAGCTCCTCGCCCAGATCCAGGGCGCCCGCCACATCCTGGAGATCGGCACGCTCGGCGGCTACAGCACCATTTGGCTGGGCCGCGCCCTGCCCGCCGACGGGCGGCTGATCTCCCTGGAGTACGACCCCAAGCACGCCGAGGTCGCCGTCCGCAACATCGCCCGCGCCGGACTCGACAAGCTCGTCGAGGTGCGGGTGGGCCCGGCCCTGGAGTCGCTGCCCAAGCTGGCCGACGAGAACCCGCCCCCGTTCGACCTGGTCTTCATCGACGCCGACAAGGCGAACAACCCGCACTACGTGGAGTGGGCCGTGAAACTCACCAGCACGGGCAGCCTGATCGTCCTCGACAACGTGGTCCGCGGCGGCCGGGTGACCGACGCGGACAGCAGCGCCCCGGACGTGGTGGGCACCCGGGCCGCGATCGAACTGATCGGCAGTCACCCGAGGTTGAGCGGGACGGCGATCCAGACGGTCGGCACGAAGGGGTACGACGGATTCGCGGTGGCGCGGGTGCTGGCCTGACGCCCGGCTGCCCCGCGCCGGCGGTCACACCTCGTGGTAGAAGCCCACGTTGACGCTGCGCGGGGCGGTGCGGTCCTGGACGATGATCTCGCCGCTGCCGCCCCGGGGCAGCGGGACGGTGCCGCCGTAGGCGAGGGGCTGGGCGTACTCCCCGACGGTCAGGCGGACTTCGGAGGACGGGTCGGGCTGGGAGCCGCGCAGCCAGGTGACCTGCCAGGTCCCGTCGGCTCCGCACAGGAACTCCAGGTGGACGCGGGAGACGAACAGCCAGTCGTCCGGCGTGCCGAGCCGGCACAGGGACTTGTCGCGGCCCACCCGCAGCACGGCACCCGGCTCGCTGGGCGCGTCGGCCATGAGCATGCCGGCCGTGGCACCCTCCTCCGCCGCGGACACGGCGGCCATGGTGAGTTCGAGCACGTGCGCTCCTCCTGAGACGTCCCTGTGGGTCTGCAAGCCCGCCGAATGATAGAACGCCCAGTTGCGCCGTGTCCGGCACAATGGCCTCATGACCGAGCGAAAGCCACCCGGCGTCGACTTCGAGTCCTGGGTCGACAAACAGATCCGTGACGCGGCGGCGCGCGGGGAGTTCGAGCGGTTGCCGGGGGCGGGCGAGCCGCTCCCTCCCGACGTCGAGAGCACGTACGACGAACTGTGGTGGGTCAAGCGGAAGATGGCCCGCGAGGGCTTCTCCGTGCTCCCGCCGGCGCTGGCCCTGCGCAAGGAGGCCGAGGACGCGCTGCCGGCGGCCCTCGCGGCCCCCTCGGAGCGGATCGTCAGGAAGATCATCGGCGAGGTCAACGACAAGATCCGCGCGATGATGTTCAGGCCGCCGCCCGGCCCCCCGCTGGGAAAAAAGCCGTACGACGTCGAGGACGTCGTACGGCAGTGGCGGGAGCGCCGGGCGGCGCGGGGACCGGGCGGCTCACCCGGGCCCGGGTCACACGTGTAGCAGTCGTTCCGCCAGCTCGCGGTAGTCCTTCAGGGCCAGCCGCAGCTGCTCGGTGTCGGCGGACGAGACGGGCTTGCCCTCGCCGCCCTCGACCGACTGCCAGGAGTGCCGCAGGGTGCGGCGGCGCTGCGTCACAGCCTCGGTGAAGCGGGCCGCGATCTCCTCCAGCACGTGGTCGGCCTCCTCGACGGCGGCCCGGGGCCCGTCGACGAAACCGGCGACGGCGTGCTGCAACTGCGAGCCGAGCTTGTCGGACTCGTCGTGCGGCAGGAGGTGGGAGCCGCCGCCCTCACGGGAGCCGGCCTCACGGGAGCCGCCCTCGTGCGGGCCGGTGCGGCCTGCCGTGTGCGGGGTGCCGGCGGTTCCGAGCCGGTCTTCCGCAGGGACACCGGGGGTGGGTGCGCCGGTGGTGCGGTCCGTGCCGTGGCCGGTGCCCAGGGCGGTCTCGCCGCGGGCGTCCGGGGCGGGGGTGCCGTCGCCGGGCGGTCGGGTCATGTCGGTCATCGCCTCAACTCTCCTTCGCCTGACGTCGGTGCATGGCCCACGGCAGGTGCCCGCCGCGGGTGGCCGGGGCCTTGCGGCCGCCGTTCAGTCCGGCACGGTGGCGTCCGCTCTCGTGCCGGCCGCTCTCGTGCCGTCCGCCGGTGTGGCCGCCGCCCTCGTGGCGGGCCGGCCGCACCAGTTCCTCGAACAGGGCGCGGGCCGCCACCATGGCCTCGCGCATGTCTTCCGTACCGGTGCCGCCGTCCCGGGCGTCCTGCGGGCGCAGGTGCGCCGCGCGGTGCACGCGCCGGTAGCCGTCCACGTGGTGGGCGTGGTGCACGGACAGCGCCGCGAGCTGCTCCTCGTACTGCCCGCCGTCCGGGAAGCCCCGGGCGCCGGCCAGCTCGGCGAGCAGCCGGTCCGCCTCGGCGACCGCCTCCCGCGGCGAGTCGACGAACCGCTCCTGGGCGGCCGTCCAGCGCGCCTCGTACTGCTCGCGCTGCGCCGGCTCCAGCGGCCGCTCCCGCAGGTCGCCGTGGCGCTGCACGCGCTCGGTCAGCTCGCGCTCGGCGGCCTTGGCGTCACCGTCGTGCCGGGCGACGACACGGTCGTACTCGGGTCCGAAGCGCCGCTTCAGGCTCGGGCCGCGCCGAGGCCCTCGGGCGCGCAGGGTCATGGCGGCCGCGATGATGACGACGACCGCCGCGATCACGATCAGAGCAATGATCAGGCCAGTGGACATGAATGCCTTCCGGGTTCTCGGCCCAACCGGCTCTCCTCGCGAGCCGGTTCGCCGGTCGGGTAGCCCGGAAGCAGGCCCCCAAACGGCGGCCGGGCCCGGCGCGGGGCGCGGGTTGTCCGGCTGCGGGCCGGGTGCGTCGGGTTATTCGGTTGCGTGCCGGGTGCGGCGGCTGCCGAGAATGCGGGTCATGACCTGGACCGTGGCCCCGGAACCTTACGACTCCCCCGTCGCCGCCGCCCTGTGGCGGGCGTACTACACCGAGGTCAGCGACCGCTGGTACCTGCTGCACGAGGGGCGCCGCACCGACCCGGACGAGCTGGAGCGGGAGATCGCCGCCCAACAGGGCGCGGACCTCGCGCCGCCGCGCGGGCGGCTGCTGGTCGCCCGGTACGACGGCGAGCCGGCCGGTACGTCGGGCGTACGGCTGCTGGACGGCACGACCGCCGAGCTCACGCGGGTGTTCCTGCACGAGCCGATGCGCGGCAAGGGCGGTGCCGCGCTGCTCGTCCGGGCCGCCGAGGACGCCGCCCGCGCGCTCGGCGCCGACCGGATGGTCCTCGACACCCGCGGCGACCTCGTCGAGGCCCGCGCCCTCTACGCCCGGCTCGGCTACCGGGAGACCGGGCCGTACAACGACGACCCGTACGCCGAGCACTGGTTCAGCAGGCGCCTGGCCTGAGCTCAGACCACCAGATCCGTCTGCCGCGCCTCGTTCGGCCGCTCGCGCCGCGACCCGCACAGTTCGTCGTTCAGCTCCCGCACGAGCCGGACCAGGTCGGTCGGCCGGTCCGGCCCCCACCAGTCGCCGAGCAGCTCGGCGAGGGACTCCTCGCGGGCCCGCGCCAGCCGCTCGGCGACCTCGCGTCCCTGGTCGGTCAGCAGCAGGTCGAGGCCCACGCGCACGGCGAGCCGCCGCTCCTCGACCTGCCGGGCGGCCTCCATGATCACGGTCAGCGGCACGGGCATCCGGTCGGCCAGCACGCCCGGCTCCACCGAGCCGTACCGGCGGATCCGCAGCAGCAGCCAGCTCGCCGCGGGCAGCAGGTCGTAGCCCGCCCGGGCGGTGATCCTGCGGTAGATCTCGCGCCGGCCCTCGCGGGTGCCGAGCACCGACAGCGCGCGGCACACCTCGTCGTACGAGGACCGCTCGACGGGGTTGCTGGCCAGGGTCTGGGTGACGTCGGGCGCGGTGACCGAGCCGCGCAGCCGGTCCTCCTTCAGGAACCAGGCCAGCACGAAGCCGAGCAGCGCGACCGGGGCGGCGTACAGGAAGACGTCCGTGATGGAGACGGCGTAGGCGTGCAGGGCCGGCGGGCGCAGGCCGGGCGGCAGGGCGGTGATGCCGCGCGGGTCGGCCTCCAGCCCGGCCACGGAGACGCCGGGCGGCAGCCGGGCTCCCCGGAAGGCGTCCGTGAGCTGGTCGCCGAGCCGGTTCGCGAAGACCGTGCCGAAGACGGCGACGCCGAACGAGGCGCCGATCGAGCGGAAGAAGGTCGCGCCGGAGGTGGCGACGCCCAGGTCCTCGTACGGGACGGCGTTCTGCACGATGAGCACGAGGACCTGCATCACAAGGCCGAGGCCGAGCCCGAAGACGAAGAAGAAACCGCTCAGCTCGGCGGTGGAGCTGTGCTCGTCGAGCTGGTGGAGCAGGAGCAGCCCGAGCGTGGTGACGCCGGTGCCCGCGATCGGGAAGACCTTCCAGCGGCCGGTCCGGCTGACGATCTGCCCGGAGGCCGTCGAGGCCAGCAGCAGGCCCAGCACCATGGGCAGCATGTGCACGCCGGACATGGTCGGGCTGACGCCCTGCACGATCTGGAGGAAGGTCGGCAGGTAGGTCAGCGCGCCGAACATGGCGAAGCCGACGACGAAACTGATCACCGCCGCGAGGGTGAAGGTGCGGACGCGGAAGAGCTTCAGCGGCAGCACGGGTTCGGCGGCCCGCCGCTCCACGGCGACGAAGACGACGGCGAGGACGACGCCCAGGACGGCGAGCCCGATGATCTGCGGCGAGCCCCAGCCCCAGGTCGTCCCGCCGAGCGAGGCGACCAGCACCAGGCAGGTGGCGACGGACGCGATGAGGAAGGTGCCGAGGTAGTCGATGACGTGCCGCCGTGCCGTGCGCGGGATGCGCAGGGCGGTGGCGATCACGGCGAGCGCGACGATCCCGACCGGCAGGTTGACGTAGAACACCCAGCGCCAGCTCACATGCTGGGTGAGCAGCCCGCCGAGCAGCGGCCCGAGCACACTGGTCGCGCCGAAGACGGCACCGAACAGACCCTGGTAGCGGCCGCGTTCGCGAGGGGACACCAGATCGCCGACGATCGCCATGGACAGCACCAGCAGCCCGCCGCCGCCGAGTCCCTGCACGGCCCGGAAGGCGATCAGCTGGGTCATGTCCTGCGCCGCCCCGCACAGCGCGGACCCGATCAGGAAGATCACGATGGCGGTCTGGAACAGTCTCTTGCGCCCGTACTGGTCGCCGAGCTTGCCCCACAGCGGGGTCGCCGCGGTCGCCGCCAGCAGGTAGGCGGTGACCACCCAGGACAGATGGTCCATGCCGCCGAGGTCGCTGACGATGGTGGGCAGCGCGGTCGACACGATGGTCTGGTCGAGGGCGGCGAGCAGCATGCCGAGGAGCAGCGCGCCGATGGAGACCAGCACGCTCCCGGGCACCTGCTCCTGGGCGGCGACACCCTGGGGCGACGTTCCGGCGGCGTGCGCGTCCCCGGCCATACGACCTCCCGAGGTTCTGTGACCTTTTCCATCGTGACCGCTGTGACCCGTTATGGCCTGCCGGGCCCTTTTGGAAGCTGTCGTTCCGGGGGCTCGTCCCCCGCACTGTGGAGAAGATCTGGATAATCTCTGAAGTTCGCGAGGGGAGGGAGGAACGCGTGGAACCGCCGAACGGCCACCCGTGCCCGGAGTGCGGCGCGCCCAGACACCCGGACAACACCCCGTCCTGCGCCTGCACGCACCGCGCCTCCGAGGCCCTGCGCGACGCCCGCACGGCCGAGGCGGCGGCAGCGGAGGACTTCGACCCGCTGCGGATCCGCCCGTATGTGGCGATCGACACCGAGGGGCCCTCCGGGCCGGGTGCGCAGACACCGGACGGGGACGAGGGGCCGCGGCAACAGCAACCACCGCGGGCACCCGCGAACGCCCCGGCCGCGCACGCCTCACGCCCCGAGGACGGCGCACAGCCGCCGTCCCAGGACGAACGGACCACGCCCCCGCACGCGGCTCCCACGCGGCCGGCCGAAGCCACCTCGCGCCAAGCCCCTGCCCCGCCCTCACCCACCGAGGCCCCGGCCCGGGCATCCGAGAGCGCCCCACGCCACGGCCACGCGAACGCCCCCGCCACGCCGCCGCGCACGGGTTCTCCGCACCCCGCTGCGGCCGGGGCCGCCGCGGGACGGCCCCTGCCAGCCCCGGCGGGGACGGCACACGCCGAGAGCACCGCGCGGGCGACGGAGGGCACGAACACCCCCGCCACAGCCCCGCACACCGGTTCCCCGCACCCCGAGCACCCCACGCGGGACCCTGCGATCGATGCCGCCGCGCGGCGACCCCGACGAGACCCGGCGGGAACAGCACACGCCGAGAGCACCGCGCGGGCGACGGAGGGCACGAACACCCCCGCCACAGCCCCGCACACCGGTTCCCCGCACCCCGAGCACCCCACGCGGAACGCTGCGATCGATGCCGCCGCGCGGCGACCCCGACGAGACCCGGCGGGGACAACACCCACCGGGAACTCCGCGCGGGCGACGGAGCGCGCGAACACCCGCGCCACAGCCCCGCACACCGGTTCCCCGCACCCCGAGCACCCCACGCGCCCGATCGAAGGCACCCCGCACCGCCCCCACGCGGATGCCCCCGACACGCCCCCACCCGCGCAGACCCCGCGCACCGGAAGTGCCGCTCGGCCCCCCTCCCCGGCCGAGGCCACCCTCCCCGTGCGCCCCGTCGACGCGGACGCGGACGTGACCGCCGTGCTGCCCGCCGTGCCCGTCACCGCCTCCACCTCGGTGATACCGGCGCCCCTGACCCCCGGCACGTCCGAGCCCAGCGTCACCGACCTGCGGCTGTTCGACGGTGCGGGACCGGATCGGCGTCCGGAGGATCCGGGTGAGTCCGGCCGGAGGCCGGGACGGCGGCGCCGTACGGTCCTGCTCGCCGCCGTCGCGGCCTGCGTCGCGGTCGTCACGGCGGCGGGGTACGCGAGCGGGCTGTTCTCCTACGAGAGTCCGTCCCGGAACACCGCGCTGCCGGACGACATCCGGGCGAGCGTGCCGGACGCCCCGTCGAGCAGCGCGGCGTCCACGCCCCCGGCGACCAGCGCGTCGGCCGCACCGCCGGCCCCCGCCGCGCCGCCCCCGCCACCGTCCCGCACCGCGAGCCCGTCGCCCTCGCCGTCCACGCCGAGCGCCTCACCGAGCCCGTCACGGTCGGCCGGCCCCTCCGCACCGCCCACGTCCGCCACGGCGACCGCCCCCGGGCACACGTCCCCGGACGACCGCCAGAACGACGGCCCCGCCGTCCTGCGCCGCGGCGACCGGGGCCCGCAGGTCACCGAACTCCAGCTGCGCCTGCGCCAGTTGTACCTCTACGACGACGACGCCGACGGCTCCTACGACGACCGGCTGGAAGACGCGGTCCGCACGTACCAGTGGTCACGCGGCATCCAGACCGACGAACTCGGCGTCTACGACCGGGAGACCCGGGCGAGGCTGGAGTCGGAAACCAGGGAGCCCTGACCGGCCCGGCCGCCCTACTGTGACGCCGTGACTACTCAGGTGATCGTGCTCAACGGCGGATCGAGCTCGGGCAAGTCCGGGATCGTGCGGTGCCTCCAGGAGGTCCTGCCCGATCCGTGGCTCGCCTTCGGGGTGGACGACTTCGTCGAGGCGATGCCCGCGAGGATGCGGGGCTCGGACGAGGGCATCACGTTCGCGGCGGACGGCGGCGTGAGCGTGGGGTCGCAGTTCCAGGCCCTGGACGCGGCCTGGACGGAGGGCATCGCCGCGATGGCCCGCGCCGGCGCCAGGGTCGTCGTCGACGACGTCTTCCTCGGCGGACCGGCGTCCCGGCAGCGGTGGGAGAAGGCCCTGGCCGGACTGGCCGTGCTGTGGGTCGGCGTCAGGTGCGACGGGGACGTCGCAGCGGGGCGTGAGATCGCACGGGGAGACCGGGTGCGGGGCATGGCCGCGTCACAGGCGCGGATCGTGCACGAGGGCGTGAGCTACGACGTGGAGGTGGACACGACGCACACCGAGTCACTGGAGTGCGCCCGCACCATCGCGGCCCACGTCAGCTGACCGAGGCCCAGCACAGGGCCCCTCAAGCGCACGGCCCCTCAAGCGCAGGGCCCTCAGCCGACGTGGAGGCGGATCGTCCCGTCCCCGGCGGCCTCCACGCGCACCTTCGTGAGGTCCTCCACCACCACGTCCGGCTCGTGGAGCGCCGCCCGGGGTCCGACCCCGACCACCGTCATCCCGGCGGCGCGCCCGGCCGCTATCCCGGCGCCGGAGTCCTCGAACACCACGCAGTCCGCGGGGGCGATCCCCAGCTCGGCGGCGCCCTTCAGAAAGCCCTCCGGGTCGGGCTTGCTCGCCCCGACGGACTCCGCGGTCACCCGTACCTCGGGCAGCTCCAGCCCGGCGGCCGCCATCCGCGCCGTCGAGAGCGGCACGTCGGCGGAGGTCACCAGGGCGTGCGGCAGCCCCCGCAGCGAGGCCAGGAACTCCGGCGCCCCGGGAATCGCGACGACCCCGTCCGTGTCGGCCGTCTCGTCGGCGAGCATCCGGGCGTTGTCGGCGTGGTTCTGCTCCATCGGCCGGTCGGGCAGCAGCAGCGCCATCGAGGCGTAGCCCTGCCGCCCGTGGACGACCTTCATGACCTCGTCCCCGTCGAGCCCGTGCCGCTCGGCCCAGCGCCGCCAGACGCGTTCGACCGAGGCGTCGGAGTTGACGAGGGTGCCGTCCATGTCCAGCAGGAGGGCGCGGGCGGTGAGCACGGCGGTGGCCGTCATCGGCAGCTCCAAGGCTCAGGGCGCGGGAGAGGGGACGGGATGGCCCCCGGAGGAACAAGGCGGCCCCGCCCGCCGGTCAGGGAAAACGGGCGGAGGCCACTTTGTTCCCCCACGGTACAAAACATGCGGCCATCGCGCCAGGGGCCCCTGCGGACGTTCACCCGCTGTTCAGCTCAGCCGGTCACGGCCTCCCACAGACTCCACACCCCGAGCCCCAGCATCACCAGCGCCGCGATCTGGGTGATCAGCCGCAGCGGCACCTTCTTCATCAGCGCCTTTCCGCCGACGATGCCGATGCCGGCGACCGCCCACAGCGCGAGCACCGCGCCCAGGCCGACGGAGAGCGGGTCGTCGTAGCGGGCGGCCAGGTTCGCCGTCATGATCTGGGTGAGATCGCCGAACTCGGCGACCAGGATGAGCATGAAGCCCGCGCCCGAGACCTTCCAGAAGGACTGGTTCTCCGGCTTGCGGACCTCCTCCTCGCCCTCGCCCTTCTTCAGCAGCAGCATCGCGGCCCCGCCCAGGAAGAGCACACCGGTCAGCGCGTGCACGATCTGCTGCGGCAGCAGCGTCAGCACGCTGCCGGCCGCGACGGCGAGCGCGACGTGCAGCGCGAAGGCGGCGGCGACACCGGCGAAGACGTAGGAGGCGCGGTACCGGGTGCCGAGGACGAGTCCGGCCAGGGCGGTCTTGTCCGGCAGTTCGGCGAGGAAGACGACGCCGAAGACGACGGCCGTCACGGTCAGGCTGATCAAGGGTTCCTCAATCGGTCGGGGCTGCCCCACCGAGAGTGCTGAGCCTTGTCGAAAATTTTCGACGCGACACCTCGGCACGGCAGCACACTCGGCGCCCGTGCCGTACGGCACGGGCGTGCACTGCTTGCCGAAGGTCTCGCTGGCGGGTCCGGCAAAGGACCTGCTCCGGGCGCCGGCTCAGGCGGGCTGAGCAGTATGTCGACGGTCCGGCGAAGAGCTACTCCCCTTCTGCGCCGTCCATGGTACGCGACGCCCCTGGAGCGGAAAGTTCCGCCTTGAAGCTTGTCATGTCATGACCGCGTCACTAACTTCTCACCGGACGCACACCTGTGCGCAACACGGCACCGCGAGCATTCCCTCGCTCGCACGCCAACACCCCCTTCTCCCCAGGGAGTTCGCATGCCCAGGTTCTACGCGCGTCGACGGCTGAGCGTGGCCGCGGCGTTCACCGCCCTCATATCCTCCGTGGCCCTCTTCAGCGCCCCCACGGCCTCCGCCGCCCTCCCCACCCCGGTCAGCGGCGCCACCGCCCGCTCCTACCTCGCCTCGCTCACCGTGGCGACCGAGGACCGCACCGGCTACAACCGCGACCTCTTCCCGCACTGGATCACCCAGTCCGGCGCCTGCAACACCCGCGAGGTCGTCCTCAAGCGCGACGGCACCAACGTGGTCCAGGACTCCTCCTGCGCCGCCACCAGCGGCAGCTGGTACTCCCCCTACGACGGTGCGACCTGGTCCGCCGCCTCCGACGTCGACATCGACCACCTGGTCCCGCTGGCCGAGGCCTGGGACTCCGGCGCCGACTCCTGGACGACGTCCCGCCGCCAGTCCTTCGCCAACGACCTGACCCGCCCGCAGCTCATCGCGGTCACCGACAACGTCAACCAGGCCAAGGGCGACCAGGACCCGGCCACCTGGATGCCCTCTCGGACGGCGTACCGCTGCACCTACGTCCGCGCCTGGGTGCAGGTGAAGTACTACTACGGCCTCTCGGTCGACTCGGCCGAGAAGTCCGCGCTCCAGAACTACCTCGCGAGCTGCTGACACACCCGATTTCGGCCCGGAACCTCCCCGCTGACCTCCGTCGTTCCGTACCGTACGGGGCGACGGAGAGGGGATCGACATGGCCGGACTGCGCCTCGGACCACTGCTGAGGTACACCGACGGCTCGTCCGCGACCGTATGGGTCGAGACGAGCCGTCCGTGCGCCGCGGAGGTGCGCTGCGCCGACGGCGCCGGCGGCACGGCCCGCACCTTCCAGGTCGCGGGCCACCACTACGCGCTCATCGCGGTGACCGGACTCACGGCCGGTACGACCACGGCCTACGAGGTCTTCCTCGACGGCGCCCGGGTGTGGCCGCTGCCCGACTCCCCCTTCCCGCCCTCGGCGATCCACGCGCCGGGCCCGGAGGGCGCCCTCCGGGTCGCCTTCGGCTCCTGCCGCTGGGCCGCCCCGCCGGCGGGCGGGCACGACCCGGTCGGCCCGGACGCCCTGGACGCCCTGGCCACCCGCCTCGCGGCCGACGCCGAGGGCGAGTGGCCGCACGTCCTGCTGCTGCTGGGTGACCAGGTGTACGCCGACGAGACCTCCGACACCACCCAGCGCTGGCTGGCGGCCCGCCGCGACCTGCGGGAACCGCCGGGCAGCGGGGTCGCGGACTACGAGGAATACACCCACCTCTACTACGAGTCGTGGCTCGACCCGCGCATCCGCTGGCTGCTGTCCACGGTGCCCAGTTTCATGATCTTCGACGACCACGACGTGATCGATGACTGGAACACCTCCGCCGCCTGGCTCGCCGACATGCGGGCCACCGACTGGTGGCGGGAGCGGCTGCTGAGCGGCCTGATGTCGTACTGGGTCCACCAGCACCTGGGCAACCTCTCGCCCGAGGAGCTGGCGGCCGACCCGGTGTACCGCGCCGTCCGCGAGGTCCCCGACGGCACCGATGTGCTGCGCACCTTCGCCGCCCGGGCCGACGCCGACCCGGCCACGGCCCGCTGGAGCTACCGGCGCGACTTCGGGCGCGTACGGCTGGTGATGGTGGACAGCCGGGCGGCTCGCGTCCTCGCCGAGCAGGACCGCGCGATGCTCGACCCGGGCGAGGACGCCTGGCTGCGCGAGCAGGTGCTCGGCACGCCCGAGACGTACGACCACCTCCTCCTCGGCACCTCGCTGCCCTGGCTGCTGCCGCATCTGGTGCACGACGCCGAGGGCTGGAACGCGGCGCTGTGCCGCGGCGAACGGGGCGCCCGCTGGGCGCGGTGGGGCGAGAAGGTGCGGCGGGCCGCCGACCTGGAGCACTGGTCGGCGTTCCCCGAGTCCTTCGCCGGGCTGGCCGAGCTGATCGCCGAGGCCGGCTCGGGGCGGGACGCGCCGGCGACGGTGTGCGTGCTGTCCGGGGACGTGCACCACGCCTACGTCGCCGAGCCCACCTGGCCCGGCGACGGCCCCGACGCCCGGGTGGTGCAGCTCGTCTGCTCCCCCGTCCACAACTCCGTACCGCTGTCGATCCGGCTGGCCTTCCGCGTCGGCTGGAGCGCGGTGGCGCGCGGCATCGGCCGCGGCCTGGCCCGGCACGGCCGGCTGCCCCGCCCGCCGGTCGGCTGGCGCAAGACGGGCGGCCCCTGGTTCGGCAACCAGCTCATGACCCTGACCCTGCGCGGCCGTTCGGCCCGGCTGCGACTGGAGCAGGCGAAGGCGCGGCAGGGGGCGGGCCCTCGCCTGACCACGCTCCTGGACTCCGAGCTTGCCCCGTAACCCACCCGTTCCGCCCGCTTGTCGCCACTGTGACCCATGATGCTCGTGACGCATCCCACAGCGGGCGTCAATCCTTCCTCGCGGGCCCGGTTCCCGCTCCCGGCGACGGCATGATGAGGCGGACCGTCCGCTTCCCCACCAGCGGACCGCCGACACGCGCCCCACACGCCCGGGAGTCCCACCCTTGTCTGCGCCGCCCGAGGAAACCGAGGAATACACACCGGCCGAAGAGAGCGAGGCGTCCATACCGGCCGGGGAAGGCGAGATACCCGCACCGGCCGGGGAAGGGGAAGTACCCGCACCCGCCACGGAAGGCGAGATACCCGCACCCGCCGAGGAGGCCGAGCTATCCGCATCGGCAGCGGAAAGCGAGGCATCCACACCGGCCGACCAAAGCCGGGTGCCCGCACCGGCCGAGCAAGACCAGGCACCCGCACCGGCCGAGGCAGGCCAGGCGCCCGCACCAGCCGCGGAAAGCGAGGCACCCACACCGGCCGAGCAAAACCAGGCACCCGCACCGGCCGAGGCAGGCCAGAAGTCCGCATCGGCCGAGACAGGCCAGGCGCCCGCACCGGCTGAGGCAGGCCAGGCGCCCGCACCAGCCGCGGAAAGCGAGGCACCCACACCGGCCGAGCAAGATCAGGCGCCCGCACGGGCCGAGACAGGCCAGATCTCCGCACCGGCCGAGACAGGCCAGGCGCCCGCACCAGCCCAGGCAGGCCAAGCCTCCTCACCGGCCGGGAGAACGGAGGACTCCGTAGCGGCCGGGGCCGTCTCCATCGCCCTGGTCGGTGCCGGGCCCCGCGGCACCAGTGTCCTGGAGCGTCTCTGCGCCTCCGCCCCGGGACTCCTCCCACCAGGTACCCGGCTGACGGTGCACGTCATCGACCCGGACCCGCCGGGCCCCGGCCGGGTCTGGCGTACCGCGCAGTCGTCCGAGCTGCTGATGAACACCGTGGCCTGCCAGGTGACCCTGTTCACCGACGACAGCGTGGACTGCTCGGGCCCGATCCGCCCCGGCCCGAGCCTGTACGAGTGGGCGCGCGGCACACTGGGCCCGGACGAGTACCCGACCCGGGCCGACTACGGCCGTTACCTGGAGTGGGTGTTCGCCGAGGTCGTACGGGACGCGCCGGGGACCGTGCGCGTCGAGACGCACCGGGCCCGCGCGACACGGCTCGACGACATGCCCGACGGCCGGCAGGCCCTCACCCTCGACGACGGCCGCACGCTGACCGGCCTGTCCGCGGTGGTCCTGGCCCAGGGCCACCTGCCGACGACCGCCGACCGGACCCAGCGGCGCCTCACGGCCCACGCCGCCCGCCACGGCCTGCGCCACATCCCGCCCGCCAACCCGGCCGACGTCGACCTGTCCGCCATCCCCCCGGGCGAACCCGTCCTGCTGCGCGGCCTCGGACTCAACTTCTTCGACCACACGGCCCTGCTGACGACCGGCCGCGGCGGCCGTTTCGTACGGGACGCCCGGGGCCTGCGCTATCTCCCCTCCGGCCGCGAGCCACGGCTCTACGCCGGTTCGCGGCGCGGCATCCCGTACCAGGCGCGCGGCGACAACGAGAAGGGTCCGTACGGCCGGCACGTCCCGCTCGTCCTCACCCCGGAGGTGATCGCGGGCTTCCGCAAGCGCGCGGACTCCGGGGAGGCGCCGGACTTCCTGGCGGAGATATGGCCGTTGGTGGCGAAGGAGGTGGAGACGGTCTACTACTGCGCGCTGCTGCGGGCGGAGACGTCCGCCGCCCGAGCGGGAGAGGGCGGACGGGGCCGGGAGTTCGCCGACCGCTTTCTGGCCGTCCCGCACGGCGACCCCCAAGAGGCGCTGCTGCTGGACGAGTTCGGCGTGCCCGACGCCGGCCGCTGGTGCTGGGAGCGGGTCTCCCGCCCGTACGCCGGACGGGACTTCGCGCACCCCGGCGAGTGGGGCGACTGGCTGCTGTCGTACCTGCGCCAGGACGCCGCACAGGCCGCCCTGGGCAATGTCCGCGGCCCGCTGAAGGCGGCCCTGGACGTGCTGCGCGACCTGCGCAACGAGCTCCGGCTGATCGTCGACCACGGCGGCCTCGCCGGCGTCTCCCGCCGGGACCACCTGGACCGCTGGTACACCCCGCTCAACGCGTTCCTCTCCATCGGCCCGCCCCGGCGCCGCGTGGAGGAACTCGCGGCCCTGGTGGAGGCGGGCGTGGTGCGGGTGCTCGGGCCGCGTCTCCAGGTGGCGGACGCGGACGGGGCCTGGACGGCGTACTCGCCCGATGTGCCGGGTTCGGCCGTCCGTGTGAGAACGCTCATAGAGGCCCGGCTGCCCGAACCCGACCTGCGGCGCACGGCCGACGAACTGCTCGCCGGCCTGCTGCGGACGGGGCAGTGCCGCCCGCACACCGTGGACGGTTACGAAACAGGGGGGTTGGATGTGACCCGGCGCCCTTACCATCTGATTGACCGTCAAGGAGTTGCACACACAAGGCGGTTGGCCTTCGGGGTGCCGACAGAAGGCGTCCACTGGGTAACCGCGGCGGGGGCGCGTCCAGGTGTGGATTCGGTCACTCTCTCGGACGCGGACGCGGTGGCGAGAACCGCTCTACGTGCAGCTGAGGCCGAAATCGGACCCCGGCCAGAGGTAAAGCAGTGGCCAAATGTTGAACTTGCAAGCATCAATTAGGCACACATAACGTGGGTTACTCGCCGGTTCTGTCCCCGACCGGCCTTCCCCGGGCCGGCCAACCGAAGGAGACCCCCACATGACCGCACGGCTCAACAGCGCCCAGCCATACGCGCTCGGGCTGTTCCGGATCGTCATCGGCCTGCTGTTCGCCTGCCACGGCGCCGTCGCCCTCTTCGGCGTCCTCGGCGGAGCGGACGGCAAGGGCGGCACCGCGGCGACCGGCGCCTGGCCGAACTGGTACGCGGCCGTCATCGAACTCGTCGGCGGCACCCTGGTCCTGCTGGGCCTCGGCACGCGCATCGCGGCGTTCATCTCCTCGGGCGCCATGGCGTACGCGTACTTCAAGGTCCACCAGCCGCAGGGCCTGTGGCCCATCGAGAACAACGGCGAGGGCGCGGCCATGTTCTGCTGGGCCATGTTCCTGCTGATCTTCACCGGCTCCGGCGCCTTCGGCCTGGACCGGCTGCTGGCGAAGCGCACGTCGACGCAGGGGCAGCGGTCCGCGGACCAGACGCCGGTGGCGGCCTGAGCGGCCCGGCCGGTTCGACGGAGAACGGCGCCTTCCCACATGGGGGAGGCGCCGTTCTCCGTGTCCGCTACCCGCTCACGACCGCCCACCCGAACGGCACCGTGAAGCAGGCCACCCGCGCACCCGCGCCGCCCGGCACGGCGTGGATCACGACCGAGGACGCCTCGCCCCGCCGGAAGCCCCAGGCGTGCCGGGCGCTCGCCGCGCCCGCGCCGTGCCGGTCGGCGGTGAAGTCCAGCCAGACCTCGTTGTGCGGACCGACGTGGTGAGGATCGCCCGACGGCCGGTGCTGGTAGTGCCCGCCGGCGGCCTCCGGGTCGGCACCGCAGGGCTTCTGGTGCACATGGACGCCGTAGGCGTGCCCGGGTTTCATGCCGGTCACCCTCAGCCGTACGGTCGTCGCGCCGCCGCGTGCCGTGCGCTGGCCGACCTCGATCCACGAGGCCGTCGGGACGAGACTCCTGTCGTACGTCAGCGCCGGCGACCGGTCGGCGGCGCCGGGCGGGGCGAACCGGGCGTCCGTCCGCATCGCGTAGCCGTGGGCACCGCCCGGGCCACCGGCGAACAGGGCGGTGGCGACGGCGCTCGCGCATATTCCTGCCAGCATGGTGTGTACCGTTCCTCACCTTGTGCGTGGTCACGACCCCTTTCCGTTGCTACGGGACACCCGCGCCCGCCGCTCCCCGGAACACGGCAGCCGGGTGACGACCCGGGCGAGGCGGGGCGAGTCCGCACCGAACACATGAGCCCCCCGTGATCCACCCGTCACACCCGGGCGTACGCTGTATGGCTGTCATGGCCACTCCTGCCGCTCCCCCCGCGACATCGCGGCACGGTTGGCCCACGGGGGAGTAACGGGGAGTTGCGGTGCTGGAGCAGGTGGGGTCGCTGGTCGGCAGCCCATGGATCTACGCGGTGGTGGCCCTGTCCGTCCTGCTCGACGTGTTCCTGCCGGTGCTGCCCAGCGGCGTCCTGGTGATCACGGCGGCCACGGCGGCGGCCGCGGGCTCGGCGGCCGACGTGCCCGACATCCTGGTGCTCACCCTGTGCGCGGCGACCGCCTCCGTCCTCGGTGACCTGGTCGCCTACCGCCTCGCCTGGCGCGGCGGCGACCGTCTGGACCGGGCGATCGCCCGGTCCCGGCGCCTGACCACCGCGCAGGAACGTCTCGGCACGGCGCTCGCGCGGGGCGGCGGCGCGCTCGTCGTCCTCGCCAGGTTCGCCCCCGCGGGCCGCTCGGTCGTCTCCCTCGGCGCGGGCGCCGCCCACCACCGCGCCCGCGACTTCCTCCCCTGGTCGGCCCTCGCCGGCCTGACCTGGGCCGGATACAGCGTCGCCCTCGGCTACTTCGGCGCGCGCTGGCTGGGCGCGAGCTGGCTCGCGACGGCGGTGTCGGTGGGGGCGCTGTTCGCGGCCGGGGCGGGCGCGGCGTACCTGATGCGCAGGGAGCCTCGGGCGTCCTGACGGCCCGGCGAGCCGTGGGCGCCCTGACCGGGCCTCTCAGCTCGCCCCGTCGACCCGCGGGCGTCCTGACCGGGCCTCTCAGCTCACCCCGTCGACCCGCAGACGCCCTGACCGGGCTGCTCAGCTCGCCTGGCGAGCTGCGGCCCCTCGTACCTCCAGGCCGTCCAGCAGCTCGGCCGTGGCCTGCGCGACGGCCTCCACGGCGCGTTCGAACACCTCCTGGTTGTGAGCGGCGGGGGCACGGAATCCCGAAACCTTCCGCACGTACTGCAACGCGGCAGCCCGAATGTCCTCCGGCGTGGCCTCTTCGGGCAGCGCGGGCGGACGAAGCGTCTTGATACTCCGGCACATGCCCCCAGTCTCACCCTTCCGGCCCTCGCACGACAGCGACTCCTGCCAGGGTCGCCGAGAGGCGGCCACCACCCCCGTTCGCATGAACCACGGGACGTTCGCCTGAACCACGGAAGAAACTCGCCTGCTCAATTCGAACAGGCGTATCATTGTGCCGTGGCTACGACCTATGACTTTCCGAGTGACCTCCTCGCCGGTCAGGAGGAACTCCATCAGGTCCGGGCCGAGCTGTCGGCCCTGCTGAAACGACTCCCCTGGTCGGTGGAGCCGCTGGACGGCTTCAGCGACGACAACGGCTGGCGCAAGGTGGAACGCCCCGCCTCCCCCGGCTGGACGGCCGACGAACAGGCCGAGGTCGAGAAGCTCCGGCGGCGTGAACACGAACTCGCGGTGTTCGTCAGCACCCACCGCTACTGGTCCGAACTCACCGGCCCCGAGCGGGTGGCGGCCCGCTCGGAGCTGAAGCACGCGCACGAGGCTCCGCCGGAGGAGACCGGCGGAGCCTCATAGCGGCCGGCAGGTCAGCTCGCGTTCCCGCCCTTGCCGAGGAGCTTGTTCATCTCGCTGATCTCGGCGTTCTGGGCGGTGACGATGTCGTCGGCCATGGCCTTGGCGGGTCCGTAACGACCCTTGTCCTTCTCCACGTCGGCCATCTCCACGGCACCCTCGTGGTGCTCGACCATCAAGGCCAGGAACTTCGCGTCGAAGGCCTTGCCTGAGGACTTCTCCAGCTCGGCCATGTCCTCGTCGCTCATCATCCCGGGCATGCCGGCGTGGCCCGAGTGGTCCATGCCGGCGCCGGGCTCGGGGACGTCCTCGCCCCAGGCCTTCAGCCAGCCGGTCATGGTCCTGATCTCCGGGTCCTGCGCCTTCTCGATCCGCGCGGCGAGGTCCTTGACCACGCCGGAGGAGGCCCGGCCGTCGGCCAGCCGCGCCATCTCCAGCGCCTGCCGGTGGTGCGGGATCATGCCCTGCGCGAAGGAGACGTCCTGGGCGTTGTGCGCTCCGGCCGAGGCCTCGGAGCCGGCGGATGCGTGCGCCCGGTGCCCGCTGCCGCCGCTGCTGTCGCCGCCGCAGGCGGAGAGGGTGATCGTGGCGACGCCCGCCACCGCCACGAGGGCGGCCCGGCGCGTCAGGGTACGGATGCTGGTCATGCGTGAACTCCTGCTTGCTCCGGCATGCTTCCGCATGCCTGTGAAAACGGATTCGGGACACGGCGACGCACCGCACCGGGCCTCGGCGCCGGCACGGAGCGTGCGAGGTGTCTAAATCCGCAGAAGCTGGAGTTCGGAGAGGGAGGGCGGGGCGCGCGCACCGTCCGGATCCACGAC
This sequence comes from Streptomyces lomondensis, assembly GCF_014651035.1. Lineage (GTDB taxonomy): Bacteria > Actinomycetota > Actinomycetes > Streptomycetales > Streptomycetaceae > Streptomyces > Streptomyces lomondensis. The sequence continues at coordinate 881,351 of NZ_BMWC01000001.1, read as the reverse complement.
CGCGTACGCCCGTACGGCGTCCTGCCGTACGGAGACGGGCACCGGGTCCGCAACGAGCAAGGGCAGCACAGGCCCACCACCGACAGCCCCCGACGCACAGGTCGCGTCGGCATGCTGCACGTGTCCGTCACCGCAGTGCCCGTAGGGCATGACCTGCGGGTGCGTGTGCGCCGCAGCGTGGTGCTGTACCGCCGGGGCCTGAGCCACCTGAGGTTGCAGCACATGCGTCGGCTGCGCCTGCGTCGGCTGGGCGTGCGTCCGCTCCGGGAGACCACCACCGGGCGCCAGCCCGTGCATCCCCAGCAGCCCCGCCAACAGCCCCAGCACACACAGCACATGCCACCGCCGCACGGCTGGTCGCACGGCTCGCTGTCCGGGGCTGTTCACGACGCACATCGTAGGGAACGCGCTGGACGGGTGTCGGCCCGGGGCACCGAGCGCGGCCGCCTGAAACGGAGGAGGCCTCACCGGGAAGTCCCGGGAGGCCTCTGATCTGCTCTTCGCCACCGGTGGGCGCGGACGGTTTCGAACCGCCGACATCCTGCTTGTAAGGCAGGCGCTCTACCCCTGAGCTACGCACCCGGGTCCCGGGCCACGCGCCCAGGACGAGTCGACAGCCTACATTGCCCGGGGCACGGTCCCGCAAACCCGTATCGGGCACCGTGCCGGGGGTTAACCCCACCCTTGATCCGGGAGCGGCCCGGATCCCCCGGCGGGCCCCGGATCCATACGGTCGTAGAGCGCCCGAGAGCGCCCGTCGTCCGCCCAGGGGGAGATCGTCATGGCCCGCACCAGTCGCACCACAGGCACCACCGGCACCACTGGCTCCGGCACCGGGACCGGGGCCGGGACCGGCGCCCGCACCACCCGCTCCGTCTCCGCCCGCGCGGCCGCCGTCGCCGGTGCCGTCGTGGTTCTCGTCGCCGGTCTCAGCGCCTGCGGGGCGTCCGCCGGGGACGACAAGGACCCCGACCGCCGCTCCTTCGACCTCCAGGGCCGCACGCTCACCGTGGACTCCGACGACTCGGCCCTGGAGATCGTCGCCGCCGACGAGAACCCGGCGGGCAAGGTCAAGGTGACCCGGTGGTTCCAGGGGTCGGTCGTCGTCGGCAAGGACCCCGAGGTCACGTGGTCGATGCGGGACGACCGGCTGGTGCTGCGGCTGAAGTGCTCCGGCGTGGTCGTCGACTGCTCGGCCAAGCACCGCATCGAGGTGCCCCGCGGCGTCACCGTGAAGGTCCAGGACGGCGACGGCAGCGTGCGCGCCCGGGGCTTCCGGGACCCGCTGAGCATCCGCACGGGCGACGGCTCCGTCCGCGTCTCCGACACCACCGGCCCCCTGGAGCTGCGCACCGGCGACGGGTCCATCCGGGTCACCGAGACCACCGGTCCCCTGAACCTGCGCACCGTCGACGGCTCCATCCGGGCGGACGTCTCCTCCCGTGACGTCCGCACCCACACCGGTGACGGCTCGGTCCGCCTCGAACTCGGCGTCGTGCCGGACCGCGTGGAGTCCCGCAGCGGCGACGGTTCCGTGAGCATCGCCCTGCCCCGGGCCACCTACCGCGTGACCACCGAGACCGGTGACGGCGGCGTGGATGTGTCCGTCCCGCGCGACGAGACCAGCTCGCACGTGGTGTCCGCCCGGACCGGCGACGGCAAAGTGACGGTCCGAACGGCGAACTGATCGACCCGTGTGTTCGTCCTTAACCGGTGGGAGAATGACACCGGGCAGGGTGGACCACAGCACGGGAGAGGGATGTGACGGCGACACCAGCGCAGCCGTACTCGCCGTCGGTGCCGCGCGCACATCGCCCGCGCCGCCGCCTCACCCACACCCCCGGCCCGCTCCGGGACACGCTCGCCCTGACGGTGCTGCCCCTGCTGGCCGCGCTGGCCCTGCCCGCCGCCTTCGCGGGCGGGGGCACCAGGCGCTGGTTCGGCGGCCGGGCCGAGAGCCAGCGGGCCGAGGCACAGGCCGCGAAGGACGCCGCCGCGGCCGCCTTCTACGAGCTCGACACCGCCCAGCGCGACCTGCGCATCTCGATCGAGACGATCACCGCCGTCGACGACTCGCCCGCCGCCCGGCGCGCCGTCACCGACTTCGACGCCCTCGGCCGACGCATCGACGAGGCCAGCAGCCGGTACATCAACGCCGTCGACGCCCACGACCTCGACCGCGACGACCTGGAGGCCTCGGCCGCCTCCCGCGCCCGCACCGAGCTGACCGCCGCCAAGGAGGAACTCGGCCAGGTCAAGCTGGAGCTGGACCGGTTCACGGACGGCCTCGGCCCGCTGCTCGGCAAGGCCGAGACCCAGCTGGCCCGCCTCGCCCCCGCGGTCGAACGCGCCCGCCAGGGCCTGCTGGCCGCCTCCAACGCCCTCGACACCGTGCGCGCCTCGGGCCTCAAGGCCGACGATCTCGCCGCCCGGCTCGCCGCCCTCTCCCCGGAGCTCACCAAGCTGAACCAGGGCGCCGGACAACACGGCGTGCCCCGGACCCTGGAGCGGGCCGAGAAGGTCACACGCGAGGCCGAGGCGGTCCGCGTGGAGGCCGAGCGGCTGCCGGAGAGGGCCGCCGAGATCGACCACCGGCTCGTCTCCCTGCGCACCCGCGCCCAGGCCCTCACCACCCGCTCCGAGCAGGTCCAGCCGATTCTGAGCGAACTGCGCCGCCGCTTCACCGTGGCCTGCTGGCAGGACCTCCAGAGGGTCCCCGACGTCGCCGACGAGAACGTCCGCCGGGCCGAGGCGAAGCTGGCCGAGGCCCAGGCCGCCCGCGACGACCAGCGCTGGGCCGACGCCACGGCCCTGCTGTCGACCGTGCGGGCCCTGTTGAACACCACCGACGAGGCCGTCTCGGCCGCCGGCGAGCGTCTGCACCGCCTGAACGCCGTGCAGAAGGATCCCCAGCAGGAGATCGACCGCACCCGCTTCGCCATCCGCGACGCCCAGCGCCTCGCCATGGCCGGCCGCAACACCCCCGACCCGCGCCACGCCCGCCCCCTGGACGACGCGGTGTCCCGCCTGGACCGCGCCATCGCCACCCTGGAGGGCCGCCACCCCGACTACTGGCACTTCCTCACGGAGACCGAAGCGGTGCGCCGGGCGGTGGCCCGCGTGGTCTCTCTGATCCGCGAGGAACGGGGAGCCGCCGGCCACTGACCCGGCTCCCAGGCCCCTACGACAGCCGCGGCACGCCGGTTAACCTGTGCTCATGCCTCGCTACGAGTACCGCTGCCGGACCTGCGGCGACACCTTCGAACTGAGCCGTCCCATGGCGGAGTCCTCCGCCCCCGCGGCCTGCCCCTCGGGTCACGACGACACGGTGAAGCTCCTTTCCACGGTCGCGGTGGGCGGCTCGGCCTCCGCCCCGGCCCCGGCACCCCGCGCGGGCGGAGGCGGTGGCGGCGGCTGCTGCGGTGGCGGCTGCTGCGGCTGACCCCGGCGCCGCACGGGACCGGTCTCTTTCCCGGGAAACTCTCAGGAACGCTTCCCTGGGCTCAGCTGCCCAAATAGCGCAGCACTGCCAGCACCCGGCGCGAGTAGCCCTCACTCCCTCCCAGCTCAAGCTTGTCGAAGATCGCGTTGATGTGCTTCTCGACCCCGCTCTGGGAGATGTGCAGCCGCTGCGCGATCGCCGCGTTGGTGTGCCCCTGCGCCATCTCGGCCAGCACGTCCCGCTCCCGTGCGCTCAGCCGGCCGAGCAGGTCGGTATGGGTCGTGCGGCCGAGCAACTGCCGCACGACCTCCGGGTCGAACGCGGCCCGCCCACGCGCCACTCGCTCCAACGCGTCGAGGAACTCGTCGACCTGGACCACACGGTCCTTGAGCAGATATCCGACTCCTTCCGACTCACCGGTCAGCAACTCCGTCGCGTACCGCTTCTCCACGTACTGCGACAGCACCAGCACCCCGATCCCCGGCCAGCGCTCGCGGATCTCCAGGGCCGCCCGCAGGCCCTCGTCGCTGTGCGTGGGCGGCATCCGTACGTCGGCGACGACCACGTCCGGCGGGTCCTCGGCGACGGCCTTCAGCAGCAGTTCGGCATTGCCCACGGCGGCGAGCACCTCGTGCCCCTCCTCCGCCAGCAGCCGGACCAGCCCCTCTCTCAGCAGGGTGGAGTCCTCGGCCAGGATCACGCGCACGGCAGCTCCGCGGTCACCCTGGTGGGGCCGCCGACCGGACTGACCACCTTGAGGCAGCCGTCCAGGGCATTCACCCGCCGGGCCAGCCCGAACAGCCCGCTCCCCGAGGCGTTCGCGCCGCCGCGGCCGTCGTCCTCGACGCACACGTACACCATGCCCTCCTCCGCTCCCACACCGACGAGTATGCGGCTCGCCCCGGCGTGCTTGACCGCGTTCGTGACGGCCTCGCAGACCACGAAGTACGCGACGGTCGCGACGGCTCTCTCCGGCTCCTCGGCGAGGTCGTACCGCACCCGCACCGGCACGGACGCCCGCTCGGCGACCGTCTCCAGCGCGGCCCGCAGCCCCGCCTCGTCCAGCGTGGTCGGGTAGATCCGCCAGGCCACCTCGCGCAGGTCGTCCAGGGCCCGCCGGCTCTCCTCGTGGGCCTGGCGCAGCAACCGGTCGGCACGGTCCGGGTCCTCGCTGCGCCGGGCCCGGCCGAGCAACATGCCCAGGGCGACAAGGCGTTGCTGGACCCCGTCGTGCAGGTCCCGCTCGATGCGCCGCCGCTCGTCGTGCACCGCGTCGACCACCGCGGCCCGGCTTGCCGACAGCTCGGCGATGCGCCGCTCCAGGTCCTCCTCGTGGCGGGGCACGAGGAGGCGGCGCGCCAGCTTCCCTTCCAGCTTGGCCACTCCGTAGACACCCTGCGCCGCCAGGAACAGCAGGAACATCCCGGCGAGGCTGCTGGCGACGATCGAACCGGGATGGCGGACGTCGGTCAGCAACCAGGCGTACATCCACAGCGTGCTGTAGGCGAAGCCGACGGCCACCGCCAGTATCACGACCGCACCGAGGAGGCCGAGGGGCGAACGGCAGGCCACGTACCGTAACGCCCGCGCGTCCTCATGAACGGGCGGGAGGCGCACGCTCAGCCAGATCCTCAGCCGGGCCCGCTCCCACTCCGCGAGTCTTCGCGCGCCCGCGTAGAGAGGACGGAGTATGGCGCGACGGCCGTTCGGCCAAGCCACCACGGGCAGCAGGGCCAGGCCGGCCAGCAGGGTGAAGGCCAGCTCGACGACGGCCGCGGCGGATCCCAGGATGAGACCGACCGCGCACCGCATTCCACGTCGCGCCATGTTTCGCATGATCCCGACGCTAGCCGGGCGCGGGGGCGCCGCACACTGCGGAAAACCGCAATTCGGGACTGCGGTGAACCGCACGGCATCGTGCGGATTTCCTCAGGGATCCTTCAGCTCCGATTTTCTAGCGTGGTCGGCATGACAGCCATCGCAGCGCACACGATCACAGCGGACGCGGTCGCGGCAGGTCCGGCCGCGGACGCCGGGCCGCAGTGGGTCAACGACCTCATGGACGCGCTGGGCGCGCCGGGTGCCGGTCTCGCCATCGCCCTGGAGAACCTGTTCCCGCCCCTGCCCAGCGAGGTGATCCTGCCGCTCGCCGGGTTCGCCGCGAGCAGCGGGCGGATGAGCCTGCTCGCCGTCCTGCTGTGGACGACGGCCGGCTCGGTGATAGGCGCCCTCGCGCTGTACGGAATCGGTGCGCTGCTCGGCCGTGACCGGACGGTGGCGATAGCGGCCCGGCTGCCGCTGGTGAAGGTCTCGGACATCGAGCGGACGGAGGCGTGGTTCCTGCGGCACGGCACGAAGGCGGTGTTCTTCGGCCGGATGATCCCGATCTTCCGCAGTCTGATCTCCGTGCCGGCGGGTGTCGAGCGCATGCGCCTGCCGGTGTTCCTGGGGCTGACCACGCTCGGCAGTGCGATATGGAACACGGTGTTCGTGCTCGCGGGCTACACCTTGGGCGCCAACTGGCACCAGGTCACGGACATCGTCTCCGCCTACTCGAAGGTGGTCCTCGCCGTGGCCGCCGTGGCGGTGGCGGCGTTCCTCGGGATACGGCTGCTACGACGCCCCAAGGGGGCGCGGGGAACGGCGCGACAAGCCACGACGAAGCCGCACCCGCACGACGACCAGCCCACCCGAGTTCTCAGGCGCCCCGCACTGCCCCCAGAAACTCCCGCAGGATCCGCTCCCCCGCGAGAACGCCCCGCTCGGGAAGCACTCTGATCGAGGGAGCCGTGAAGCCGGCGTCGGCCAGCTCCCCGTGGCCCGGGCGCCAGCCCTGGTCCGCCGCGAGGAGCAGGTCGGTATCGAGCAGGGAGTCACCCGCGGCGAGGGTGAGATCGGCGCCGGTCCGTCGGGCCACCTCGCGCATCGCCGCGCTCTTGGTGAGGGGCTTGGGGACGGCGTAGATCTTGCGGCCCTGGAGGGACACGGTCCAGCCGCGGTTCTCCGCCCACACCGCGAGTTCCTTCACCCAGTCCTCGTTCAGCAGTTCACGCTCGACGACGAGGTAGGCGAAGAGGTCGTCGGCGACGCGGTGCTTGCGCACCCAGACCGGGTCCGCGGCCCTCAGCAGGTGTTCCTGCACCTCGGCCAGGGGCGCGCACTGGTCGGCCAGCCGTGCGGTCACCTGCGCGTGCCAGTCGGGGTCCGAGACGCCGTCCACCATGAGGTGGCCGCCGTTCGCGCAGATCGCGTAGGCGGGTTCGGGGCCCGGCAGGTTGATGCGCTGGTACTGCTTGCGCGTCCGGGTCGTCGTCGGCACGAACACGGCCGCGTCGCCCAGGTCGGTGAGGAGCTGGGCCGCCGTCTCCGTCATGTACGACAGCGGCTTGCTCTCGTGCACTTCCACGCACAGCAGCCGGGGCGCCCGGGCGTCCGGCATGGTCAGCGCCAGAGCCGCGGAGGAGTAGATCAGTGTGCGATCGAGATCGCTCGCGACGAGTACGGGCATCAGACCGTCACCGCCTTGCCGTCGGCGCCGGTCGCGCCCCGGGTGTACTTGGGGTGGATCAGGCCGACGCAGGTGTAGGGCAGGTCGGCGACCTCCTCGACGGGCACTCCGCGTTGCTCGGCCAGCAGGCGGACGTGGTCGAGGTCGCTGCCCGCCCCGGCGCGTGCCAGGACCTTCCAGGGCACGCGGCGGAGCATGACCCGGGTGGTCTCGCCGACGCCGGGCTTGACGAGGTTCACGTCGTGGATGCCGTACTCCTCACTGATGCGCTCGACGGCGGCCCAGCCCTCCCAGGTGGGCGAGCGGTCGGCGGCGAGCAGGTCCTTGGCCTGGGCGCAGGCGGCGTCCGTGACCTCGGGGAAGCGGGCGGACACGGCGTCGAGGAAGGTCACCGAGACGTCGGTGCCGGCGAGTTCGCGGTAGAACTTGGCGCCGTGGAAGTCGTGCGGGCCGACCAGGTCCGCGCGCAGCACGGTCCGCGAGATCAGGCCGGACACGGTGGAGTTGAGGCAGGCGGAGGGGACGAGGAAGTCCTCGCGGGTGCCGTAGGTCCGTACGCAGGAGCCCGGGTCGGCGAGGACCGCGATCTCGGGGTTGAAGCCGGTGATGCCGTCGGACTTCTCGAACTCCTCCAGGGCCTGGGCGAGTTCGCGGGTGATGGCGCCCTTGCCGGTCCAGCCGTCGACGAAGACGACGTCGCGAGGGTCGTGGTGCTCGGCGAGCCAGCGCAGCGCGTTGGCGTCGATGCCGCGGCCGCGGACGATCGACACGGCGTAGTGGGGCAGGTCGAGGCCGTGCCGGTGCTGGGCCCAGCGGCGCATCAGGATGCCGATCGGGGTGCCGGCGCGGGCCAGGGAGACCAGGACGGGGCGGGGGGACCGTTCGGCGAGGACCGTCTCGGTGACGACGCCGACCGCCCGGGCGATGCGGGCCGCCGAGGTCTCCAGCGCCGCGTGGAACAGCTCCTGGTACTCCTCGGTGGGCTGGTACTCCACGGGCAGCGACTCGGCGTAGTGGGCGCCGCCGCTCTGAATGGCCTCCTCGCGCTCCTCCGTCGGCGCCTCCAGGGTCACGTCCGAGAGGTCCTGGAGCAGCCAGCCGACCTCCTCGGGCGCGTACGAGGAGAAGGCGGGGCCGCGGAGGGGCTCGGGCAGCATGGAGGGCCTTTCGGGGGCGTGCGGGGTCTCGGGGACGTACGACGGTACGACGGCGAGGAGGACCTGCGGCGTGTGCGCGGCGAGCCGGGCCAGCAGGCCGTCGGGCGCGTGCAGCCGGGGCGTGTCGGCGGCCGAGTCGACGACGGCGACGACGGCGTCGAAGCCGGCGCCGGCGACGTTGTAGGCGTACCGCTCGCCGGGGCCGTCGGCGGGGTCGTCGTGGGCGGGGAAGACCAGGCGGGTGCGTATCGCGTAGCCGGGGTCGTCGACGGCGAGGACGGGCGAGCGGGTGGTGGTCGAGTAGCGGACCTCGGCGTCCGTCGTCCGCTCCAGTGCCTCGGCGAGCCGCAGCGGGGCGTACATGAGCTCCTCGAAGCCGAGGACGAGCACGCGCCGGGCGCCGGCGGGCAGTGCCTCGGCGATCCGGGCCGCCATGCCGGGCAGGGCGGCCTCCAGGCGCTCCCGATGCGCGGGAGTGAACCCGTGCCGGCCGCCGTCCGGCAGGTCGGAGGGCCAGTGCAGGTCTATGCGGGTGGCGTGGGGGTCGGTGCCGCTGTCGTCCGGGTGCGCGACCAGCCCCCACCGGCCCGCACCCGCCGACGAACCCTCCGACTCGTACCGCGCCACCAGCTCCTGCCCCTTCTCCAGCACCCCCTCGGGCAGCCGCACGGTCCCCGAGGCCGCCGTGACCAGGTCCACGCGGGCGCCGATCTCGCGGGCGAACTCCTCCAGCCGGCCGGCGTCCGCCGCCGACCGCATGTCCACCAGCGCCACCACGACGTACCGGCGCCGCGGATACCGCTGGTGAAGATCCCGGATGGTGTTGAGCACGGTGTTGCCCGTGGAGAACTCGTCGTCGACCAGGACCAGCGGCCCGTCGCCCGTGAGCAGCGCGGGATCCTCCGGCAGCAGCAGGTGCGAGGTCGCGTGCGAGTGGGACTCCTCGAAGCCGCCGGCCGGGGTGAGACCGGCGACCGGGCGGCGGGTGGAGTGCAGGCAGGGGGCGAGGCCCAGCCCGTCGGCGACGGAGTGGCCGAGGCCGGTAGCGGTCTCCGCGTAGCCGAGGACGACCGCCGCGCGTGCCTCTTCCTCGCCCAGCAGGTCACGGACGCGGCGGCCGAGCTCCACCCCGTAGCCGTACACGACGGACGGCGACTGCGGCACGTGCTTGCCCAGCACGTTCGACACCAGCAGATGGGCCCGCTTGGGGTTGCGGCGCAGCGCCAGCCCCAGCAGGTCGGTCAGCCGGTCGTCGCCGACGAGCTCGACGCCCAGCCGCTCGGCGACCCAGCTGCCGGACCAGACGCCGTCGGCCTCGTCGCGCACCTGGTGGTGCTCCCCCTCGTTCACTGCCTTCTCCGCCTTCTCCGCCTTCTCCATGGATCCCTTGCGTCGTGCCTTCAGCCCGGCAGTCCCGCCGCGAGCAGTTCCACGAAGCCGATGTCCTCGTTCGCCACGCCGAAAACCTCGGCACGCAGCAGGGTCCGCTCGGCCCAGGCCCGATGCGGCTTCACCTCGTTCATCTTGTTCGTGTAGGCCGACCTCAGCACACCCCCGCCGCCGCGCTCGGGGCGCAGGATGTCCTGGGCGTCCGAGAACTCCTCGTGGCTGACGACCGACAGGGCGTGCACCGGCAGCACGTGCGAGGGGTGGATGCAGGTCTTGCCCAGCAGGCCGTTGGCGTGGTCCAGGGAAATCTCCCTGAGCAGGCCGTCCATGGCGTGCTCAATCAGCTTCTCGCGCAGGTCCGCGGCCTGCACCTCCAGGAAGGGGCTCTGCCGCAGCTGCGGCTTGAACATGCGCTCCTGGACGCGGAAGTACTCCCACACCGGCCCGGTCACGGTGAAGCCGGTCCCGTCGGCGCGGCCCAGCATGTTCACCACGTCGGCGATCACGGAGGCGACGATCTGCACGTCGTACGCCGTCATGTCGGGGCCTCTGCGCAGTCCGTAGGAGGAGCAGAAGTCCGTCACGCCGAGGCGCAGGGCGAGGACGCGGTCGCGGTACTTGTCGATCGCGCGGAAGATGCCCTCCAGGGTCTCCACGCGCGACTCCCGGTAGAGCAGCTCCGGCGACTCCAGCACCGGCATGGCGAAAAGGCGGCGATCGCTTTCGGCCTCGGCGGTCGTCAGGGCCTCGAGGAAGGGGATGCCGCGCTCCTCGGTGAACTTGGGCAGTACGAATCCGGACAGCAGGCGGGCGGCGGGGCCGAGGCGTCGTACCAGGTCGGGGATCTGCTCGGGGACGCGGACCCGGATGAACAGCAGCGGCAGGTCCGCGTCCGGGAGGCCGGCGAGTGCGGTGAACTGGCGGACGAGGTTCTCCTCGCCCGGGCCGACGTCCGCGTCGTCGATCGAGTCCTCCAGGCACAGCACCATCGAGACCACGCCACGCCCGGCCTGCTTGAGGACGTCGTCGGCGAGGCGCGGCCGGGTGGCCGGGCTGTAGAGGGTGGCGCCCAGGGCGGCCGAGAGCAGCCGGGCCGGGGAGTCCGGTGTGAAGGTGCACGGCTCGCGGTAGAAGAGACGCTTCCGCACCTCAGGGGCGATGTGCCCGAAATGACGCATGGAACTCCCCCGTGGTGGTGGTGCGGCCTGCGAATCGTCGAAAGCTGGCCGGTAATAGTACGTAGAAGTCCATGTCAGAGGTTCCCTTCAGGCATGAATTTCAGGTAACGCGGGCAAGCACAGCCGAGCCCGGCCATGACGACGGTAGTCCCCGTCGGCCCTCGGCGCCGCTCCTGGCGCCGCGGCCCCCCGCGTTGTCGTGAGCAGGACCGAGAAGGCAGGATGACCGCATGACGCACGCGATGCTGAAGGGGTCGAACGTCCCGCTGGAAGCCACCACGGTGCGCGCCGTGCTGCGCTGGACACCCGGGCAGGGGGTTCCGGACGTCGACGCCTCCGCGCTGCTCCTCGGCCCCGACGGTCGTGTGCGCTCCGACGAGGACTTCGTCTTCTACAACCAGCCCCGGCACCCCTCCGGGAAGGTGTGGCGGCTCGGCAAGAAGCGGGTCGCCGAGGGCCTGACCGATACGATCCAGACAGATCTCACCGGTGTCGAGGCGGAGGTCAGCCGGATTCTGCTGGTCGCATCGGCGGACGGCGTCGCATTCGACCGCGTACGGGACCTGCGCATTCTGCTGTACGACGCGGCGGACACCGGCGCGGAGGCGCTGGCGTACTTCGACGTCAAGCCGGAGACGGGCGAGGAGACCGCGCTGATCTGCGGCGAGCTGTACCGGCGCGGAGAGGGCTGGAAGTTCCGGGCGCTGGGCGAGGGCTACAAGAACGGGCTGAAGGGGCTCGCGACCGACTACGGCATCTCGGTGGACGAGTCGGAGGCGGCGGCCGAGGAGCCGACGACGACCGTGCCCGCACCCCCGACCACGACCGCACCCCCGACCACGACCGCACCCGCCCAGCCGACGACCGCCGGCCCCGCTCAGCAGCCCCCCGCCACGGTCCAGCCCTCCCCCGAGCTGTCCCGGCCGCTGCCACCGGAGCAGCCGACCGCGGTGCCCGCGCAGCCCGGGTACGGGTATCCGCCCCAGCAGCCGGCGACGACCCAGCCGGCGTACGGCTATCCGCAGCCCACGAACCGGCCCGCGTACGGCTATCCCCCGGCACCGGCCACGGCGGGCGTCACGGGGGCGCAGACCGGCTACGGCTACCCGCCGCCGGTCACCGCGGCCCCCGACCCGGACTTCCGGCTGCCCCCGCAGGGGCCGCAGTTCATCGGCCGCTAGGCACGGGCCCACGAGGGCCCGTCCCGGCCAGGGCCTGTCGTTTCGAACAGCCCTAGACCTTCGTCTTGTAGCCCCGCCCCCACTGGAGCCCCCACCCGTACAGCCGGTCCAGCTCCGCCTGGAACCCGTAGACGAACTTCGCCTCGCGGCGCACGATGATCTCGTTCTTGACCTTCTCGATCATGACGACGGCGCAGGAGCGGGCCTGCGGCTGGCGTTCGTCGAGGTGGATCTCGATGCGCGGGCCGTTGCTCGGGTAGAGGGTGACGATGGCGTGGGCCCGGTCGAAGGCGGGTGTCTGGTCGTAGATGTAGACGAAGACCAGGAGCCGCTTGATGCTGTCGCGGTGGTCGAGGTTGATGTACATCGTCTCGCCGGACCCGGAGCCGAAGCGGTCGTCGCCGCTGAGCTTGACGTACGGCGGGGCGTTGACGTCGCCGAAGTAGCCGCCGAGGGGCTGGACGACGCCCTTGGTGCCGTCCTGGAGTTCGTACAGGCAGCCCAGGTCGAGGTCGACGTTGACCACGCTCTGGCTGTGGCCGATGACCTCCGGCGGCTTGAGTGCCCTGAAGGGGTGCCGCAGCAGGCTCTCGCGCTGCGGGCCGCCGATGTCGGACGTGCGCATCCGCCAGCTCAGGTTGACCCGCAGATGGCCGTTGGCCGCGTCCTGTTTGGTGAGTGATATCTGCGCGCGCCGCTTGGTCAGCTCGATCGCGTTGGTTGTCGCGTTGCCCGAGTCGAACTGCACATCGCCGCGCCGGAGTCCGTCGAACAGGCCCATTCCGCCCCCACGTTCACTTGGAGACCGCAGGTCATCGCCGTACCCACGGCCGTTGACGACCGACGGGGCGGCCGCCGAGGAGCACCTCGGTGGCCGCCCCGCTCAGAGCGTTCCTCTCCCGGACGGGTGTCACACCCCGGACGAGACCTCAGTCTTCTCGCCCGAGCCGGCTTTTCCCTCGGCCGCCGCGATGGCGCGGTTGCGGCGCACCGAGGACCAGAAGGAGGCACCGATCAGGACGACGCCGATCATGCCGGTGATGAACTCGTTGATCTCGTACTGGATGGTGACGAGCAGGACCAGGGCGAGCGCGCCGATGGCGTAGTGCGCGCCGTGCTCCAGGTAGACGTAGTCGTCGAGGGTGCCCTCGCGGACCAGGTAGACCGTGAGCGACCGGACGTACATGGCGCCGATGCCGAGGCCGAGGGCCATCAGGACGATGTCGTTGGTGATGGCGAAGGCGCCGATCACGCCGTCGAAGGAGAAGGACGCGTCCAGGACCTCCAGGTAGAGGAACATGAAGAACGCGGCCTTGCCGGCCAGCTGGATGGCCGACTTGGGCTTGCCCTCGCGGGCGGCCTTCTCCTCCGCCTCGTGCTCGCGCTCCTCCTCCTCTTCGAGCTTGTCCTCGAAGTAGCCGGAGAGACCGCCGACGATCATGTAGGTGATCAGGCCGGCGACGCCGGAGAGCAGGACGGTCTCCGCCTTGTCGGCGTGGGTGCCACCGTGCTGGTGGGCGTTGGCGCCGAAGGTCATCGCGGAGATCAGCAGGACGATCAGGGCGATGCAGACCGACAGCATGTCGACCTTGCCGAGCTTGGCCAGCGGACGCTCCAGCCAGCCGAGCCACTTGATGTCCCGGTCCTCGAAGACGAAGTCCAGGAAGATCATCAGCAGGAACATGCCACCGAAGGCGGCGATCGACGGATGGGCGTCGGTGACGTACTGCTGGTACTGGTCCTTGTCGGTGAGCGCGAGGTCGACGGCCTCGATCGGCCCGAGCTGGGCACTGATGGCGACGATCACGACGGGGAAGACCAGCCGCATACCGAAGACGGCGATCAGAATGCCGATCGTGAGGAAGATCTTCTGCCAGAAGGCATTCATCTTCTTCAGGATCCCGGCGTTGACCACCGCGTTGTCGAAGGACAGCGAGATCTCGAGGACGGACAGGATCGCTACGACACCGAACGCGGCCCACCCTCCGTAGAAGATCGCTGCGACCAGGCCGAGCGCGGTGACCGCGAACGACCACCCGAAGGTTTTCAGAACCACTGGCTACCCAATCGTGTGTGTACGGGGCTCCCCCGCGCCGTACCCGGCTTTACGAAACTTTTGAAGCCGAAGTCTAGTCGGGCCCCCTCCGCGCCCCACGAGGCCCTGCTTTTTGCTCATATCGCGTTATGAGACGTTGACCCCGAAATCCATGGCGATGCCGCGGAGACCCGACGCGTACCCCTGGCCGACCGCCCTGAACTTCCACTCGCCCTGGTAGCGGTAGACCTCGCCGAAGATCATCGCGGTCTCCGTGGAGGCGTCCTCGCTGAGGTCGTAGCGGGCGAGTTCCTGGCCGTCGGCCTGGTTCACCACGCGGATGAAGGCGTTGCTGACCTGGCCGAAGGTCTGGCCGCGCTCGTCGGCCAGGTGGATGGAGACGGGGAAGACGATCTTGTCGCACTGGGGCGGCACCTTGGAGAGGTCGATCAGGAGCGACTCGTCGTCGCCGTCGCCCTCGCCGGTGAGGTTGTCACCGGTGTGCTCGACCGAGCCGTCCGGGCTCTTGAGCTGGTTGTAGAAGACGAACCACTCGTCCCCGAGCACCCGCCCGCCGCTGCACATCAGCGCGCTGGCGTCGAGGTCGAACGGCGCTCCGGTGGTGGAGCGCGCGTCCCAGCCGAGCCCGACCATCACCTGCGTGAGGTTCGGTGCGGCCTTGGACAGGGAGACATTGCCCCCTTTGGCAAGCGTGACGCCCATGCTGATGTCCCTCCCCGGGTGTTCTTACTGAGGTGGTCCTGCGCGTCCGGCGCCGCACGTAAACCGTGCGGCGCCGGACAGGAAGAACCGGGGGCCTGGCGTCAGGGCCCTACGGGTGGCTCAGACGTTCACGCCGAAGTCCTGCGCGATGCCGCGCAGGCCCGAGGCGTAGCCCTGGCCGATGGCGCGGAACTTCCACTCCGCGCCGTGCCGGTAGAGCTCACCGAAGACCATGGCGGTCTCGGTGGAGGCGTCCTCGCTCAGGTCGTACCGGGCGATCTCGGCGCCGCCGGCCTGGTTCACGACGCGGATGAACGCGTTGCGCACCTGGCCGAACGACTGCTGGCGGGTCTCGGCGTCATAGATGGAGACCGGGAAGACGATCTTCTCGACGTCGGCCGGGACCGTGGCGAGGTTGACCTTGATCTGCTCGTCGTCGCCCTCGCCCTCACCGGTGAGGTTGTCACCGGTGTGCTCGACGGAGCCGTCCGGGCTCTTGAGGTTGTTGAAGAAGATGAAGTGCTGGTCGTTGCCGACCTTGCCGGAGTTGTTCAGCAGCAGCGCGCTGGCGTCCAGGTCGAAGTCGGTGCCGGTCGTGGTGCGGACGTCCCACCCCAGACCGACGATGACCGCGGTCAGGCCCGGCGCCTCCTTGGTCAGCGATACGTTGCCGCCCTTGCTGAGGCTGACTCCCACGAGTCCTCCATTGGTGTCCAGGGGCGGGATGCCCCGTTGTGCTCGGATGTCGGATCAACGAATCGATCCTAGTGACGGGTTCCCGCCCCTCGCAGGCCCTGAAGCCGACAATTCAGCGGGTGTCGAGCGCATGACGCCCGACCGGCGTCACAGGGAGTCGAGCGCCTTCACGTAGTCGTTCAGGTCGCGTGCGTCCGGCAGGCCGTTGACCACGGTCCACCGCACGACGCCCTCCTTGTCGATGACGAAGGTGCCGCGCACCGCGCAGCCCTTGTCCTCGTCGAAGACGCCGTAGGCCCGCGAGACGTTGCCGTGCGGCCAGAAGTCGGAGAGCAGCGGGTACTCCAGGCCCTCCTGCTCGGCGAAGACGCGCAGAGTGTGGATGGAGTCGTTGGAGACGGCGAGCAGCTGGGTGTCGCGGTCGGAGAACTGCGGCAGGTTGTCGCGCAGCTCGCACAGCTCGCCGGTGCACACGCCGGTGAAGGCGAAGGGGTAGAAGAGGAGGACGACGTTCTTGGAACCGCGGAATTCGGAGAGCCGCACGGCCCTGCCGTGGTTGTCCTTGAGCTCGAAGTCGGGGGCCTTCTCGCCGACCTGGATCGCCATCGTCGTGGGTGTCCCTTCGTGGGGCTTCTCGGGTGAGACCACCCTACGCAGGGGCCGGCACAGGCCGGTGGGCGGGCCGACGGTGCCGGCCCGCCCGTACGGCTATCGCTTGGACTTCGCCGCCTTCGGCGTCGCCAGCCGGCTGCCACTCCAGTCCTTGCCGACGCTGACGCTCTTGGACGCCGTCAGACCCGCCGTGGTGGCGGCTTCCGAGATGTCGCTCGGCTCCACATAGCCCGAACGGCCGGTCTTCGGCGTGAGGAGCAGGATGGCACCGCCCTCTTCGATGTACGTGGTGGCATCGACCAGCGCATCCGTCAGGTCGCCGTCGTCGTCACGGAACCACAGCACAACGGCGTCGGCCACGTCGTCGTAGTCCTCGTCCACCAGGTCGCCCTCGATGACGCCCTCGATGGCCTCGCGGAGCTCCTGATCCACGTCCTCGTCGTAGCCGATCTCCTGGACCACCTGCCCGGGCTGGAACCCCAGCCTGGCGGCAGGGTTCGTCCGCTCCTCCGCGTGGTCCGCGGTCGCGCTCACGGGTTGCCTCCTGATCATGTCTTGGGAATAACTCAGCCACGCGCGTGCGCGAAGCATTGGCCGTAGTCCACACGGGCGGGGCGGATCGCGCAAGTACCCGGCCGTTCAGACCGCCGAAACGGTGACGATCCTGGCGGTGTCACCGCAACTCCAGGCACACCATCATGGCCCTAGGTGACGTACACCACACCTTTCTGCCCTGTTTGGGCGTTTGGGAATCGTCTGTGGGTACGAGACTCGAAAGTATTCGCCCCATATGTCATGGAGCCGATCTCACGCTCGGGTTACCGATCGGTAGAGATGACGTTTCACGGCCCCTAGGTGGACCATGGGGAGCGGCGCAGCCCCCAGCGACGACGCCCAGCGACGACAGCGAAACAGCGGCCCTCGCACGGCCCTCTGACAGGTAAGGAACAGCGTGGCTTCCGCATCCGATCGCAACCCGATCATCATTGGCGGCCTTCCGAGTCAGGTTCCTGACTTCGATCCCGAAGAGACGCAGGAGTGGCTCGACTCCCTCGACGCCGCCGTCGACGAGCGCGGCCGCGAGCGCGCCCGCTACCTGATGCTGCGGCTGATCGAGCGGGCCCGAGAGAAGCGCGTGGCCGTGCCGGAGATGCGCAGCACGGACTACGTCAACACCATCCCGACCAAGAGCGAGCCGTTCTTCCCGGGCAACGAGGAGATCGAGCGCAAGATCCTCAACGCGACCCGCTGGAACGCGGCCGTGATGGTCTCCCGGGCCCAGCGCCCCGGCATCGGCGTCGGCGGCCACATCGCCACGTTCGCCTCCTCCGCGTCCCTCTACGACGTCGGCTTCAACCACTTCTTCCGCGGCAAGGACGAGGGCGACGGCGGCGACCAGGTCTTCTTCCAGGGCCACGCCTCGCCGGGCATCTACGCCCGCGCCTTCATGCTGGACCGGCTCAGCGAGCAGCACCTGGACGGCTTCCGCCAGGAGAAGTCGAAGGCGCCGTACGGCCTGTCGTCGTACCCGCACCCGCGCCTGATGCCGGACTTCTGGGAGTTCCCGACGGTGTCGATGGGCCTCGGCCCGATCGGCGCGATCTACCAGGCGCGCATGAACCGCTACATGCACGCGCGCGGGATCGCCGACACCTCCAAGTCGCACGTGTGGGCGTTCCTCGGCGACGGCGAGATGGACGAGCCGGAGTCGCTGGGCCAGCTCACGCTCGCCGCCCGCGAGGGCCTGGACAACCTGACCTTCGTGGTCAACTGCAACCTCCAGCGCCTCGACGGCCCGGTGCGCGGCAACGGCAAGATCATCCAGGAGCTGGAGTCGGTCTTCCGCGGCGCCGGCTGGAACGTGATCAAGCTGGTCTGGGACCGCACCTGGGACCCGCTGCTGGCCCAGGACCGCGACGGCGTGCTGGTCAACAAGATGAACACCACGCCCGACGGACAGTTCCAGACGTACGCCACGGAGACCGGCGCGTACATCCGCGACCACTTCTTCGGCGACGACCACCGCCTGCGCGCGATGGTCGAGGGCATGACCGACGACCAGATCCTGCACCTGGGGCGCGGCGGCCACGACCACCGCAAGATCTTCGCGGCGTACAAGGCGGCCGTGGAGCACAAGGGCCAGCCGACGGTCATCCTGGCCAAGACGATCAAGGGCTGGACGCTGGGCCCGAACTTCGAGGGCCGCAACGCCACGCACCAGATGAAGAAGCTCACGGTCGACGACCTCAAGCGCTTCCGCGACCGTCTGCACCTGCCGATCTCGGACAAGGAGCTGGAGTCCGGCGTCCCGCCGTACTACCACCCGGGCCGGGACTCGGAGGAGATCCAGTACATGCACGACCGCCGCAAGGGCCTCGGCGGTTACGTCCCCACCCGCGTCGTCCGGTCCAAGCCGCTGCCGCTGCCCGAGGACAAGACGTACGCGACCGTGAAGAAGGGCTCGGGCCAGCAGTCCATCGCGACGACGATGGCGTTCGTCCGGCTCCTCAAGGACCTCATGCGGGACAAGGAGATCGGCAAGCGGTTCGTGCTGATCGCGCCGGACGAGTACCGCACGTTCGGCATGGACTCGTTCTTCCCGAGCGCGAAGATCTACAACCCGCTCGGCCAGCAGTACGAGTCGGTCGACCGTGACCTGCTGCTCGCCTACAAGGAGTCGCCGAACGGCCAGATGCTGCACGACGGCATCTCGGAGGCGGGCTGCACGGCCTCCCTGATCGCCGCCGGCTCGGCCTACGCGACCCACGGCGAGCCGCTGATCCCGGTCTACGTCTTCTACTCGATGTTCGGCTTCCAGCGCACCGGCGACCAGTTCTGGCAGATGGCCGACCAGCTGGCGCGCGGTTTCGTCCTGGGCGCGACCGCCGGCCGTACGACCCTGACCGGCGAGGGTCTCCAGCACGCGGACGGCCACTCCCAGCTGCTGGCCTCCACGAACCCGGGCTGCGTCGCGTACGACCCGGCGTTCGGCTTCGAGATCGCGCACATCGTGAAGGACGGGCTGCGCCGGATGTACGGCGGCTCCGAGGAGCACCCGCACGGCGAGGACGTCTTCTACTACCTGACCGTCTACAACGAGCCCATCCAGCACCCGGCCGAGCCGGAGAACGTGGACGTCGAGGGCATCCTCAAGGGCGTCTACCGCTTCAGCGAGGGCACGAGCGGCTCGATCCCGGCGCAGATCATGGCGTCCGGTGTCGCGGTGCCGTGGGCGGTCGAGGCGCAGAAGATCCTGGCCGAGGAGTGGAACGTCAAGGCGGACGTCTGGTCGGCGACCTCCTGGAACGAGCTGCGGCGCGAGGCCGTGGCCTGCGAGGAGCACAACCTGCTGCACCCCGAGGAGGAGCAGCGGGTGCCGTACGTGACGCGGAAGCTGGCCGAGGCGCAGGGGCCGGTCGTGGCCGTGTCCGACTGGATGCGGTCGGTTCCGGACCAGATCGCGCGCTGGGTGCCGCAGACCTACCAGTCGCTCGGCGCGGACGGCTTCGGCTTCGCCGACACCCGGGGTGCGGCGCGCCGCTTCTTCCACATCGACGCGCAGTCGATCGTGGTGGCGGTGCTGACCGAACTGGCCCGTGAGGGCAAGGTCGACCGGTCGGTGCTCAAGCAGGCCATCGACCGGTACCAGCTGCTCGACGTGTCGGCTGCCGACCCGGGGGTCGCGGGCGGCGACGCGTAACGCGCGGAGCCCAGGGGTGGTGCGCCTCACGGGTACACCGTGGGCACACCACCCCTTCACGTTTCCTACGATTCGGCCATGCAGCAGCAGTCGGCCCAACTCCGTTGGGAACAGCACACGCAGCGGCCCCTCTTCGGCCTCGCCCTGGCCTTCGCCGTCGCCTACGCCGTGCCGATCGTCCGGCCCGACGCGAGCGCCGGCGTCGTGGACCTGTGCACGGCGGTCGAATGGGTGGTGTGGGGCGCCTTCGCCCTCGACTACGTCATACGGCTCGCGCTCGCCGAGCAACGCCTGCTGTTCGTACGGACGCACTGGCTCGACCTGGGAGCGGTGCTGCTGCCGCTGCTCCAGCCGATGCGGCTGCTGCGGCTGGTGTCCACGCTGCTGCTCGTCGGGCAGCGGGCGCGGATGGCCTCGCAGATAAGGCTCACGACGTATGTCGGCGGCGCGGTGGTCGGGCTGCTGATGTTCGGGTCGCTGGCGGTGCTGTCGGTGGAGCGGGACTCGCCGGACGGGAACATCCGGACGTTGGGTGACGCGGTGTGGTGGTCCTTCACGACGATGACGACCGTCGGATACGGGGATCACGCGCCCACCACCGGGTTGGGGCGGATGCTGGCGGTGGGGTTGATGCTGTCCGGGATCGCGCTGCTCGGTGTGGTGACGGCGAACATCGCGGCGTGGTTCATCGCGCGGTTCGACAAGGACGATGTGGAGGAGCGGCGGCAGACGGAGGCGATAAGGGAGTTGACGGAGGAGGTGCGGGCACTGCGGGACGAACTGGCGGCGCTGAAGGGGACGTCGGTTGAGTAGCACTGTCCTCTGCGGCTGAGCCCCGGGCGTTGCGCAGCCCGGCGGAGCGGGGTGCCGCTGCGCCCACCCGTGCCGCCCCAAGCGGCACGACTGCCCGCAGCTCAGCGAGATGGCCCCCGGCAGCACCGCCGGAGGCCTTCCCTCACTTCCCCGGGTGGGACGGCATGGGGTCAGAACAGCATGCCGTTGCCCGGAGTCGCCGCTCCGGCCAGCCAGATGACCGCCAGGAGCGTGTCGATGGCGCCCAGTACCAGGGCGACCACGGCCGTGACGGGGCGGGAGCCCGCCCACGTGCGGCCCATGGCAAGCCAGCCGCAGACGATCGCCACGGGGCCGAGGATGATCCCCAGCACGAAGAATCCCGCGATCGCGCAGATGACTCCGATGATCCCGAGCGTCGCGCGATCCGGCCCGGTCCGTGACCACGTCCGGCCACGTGAGCGGGGGTGCCTGCGCGTACCATGTCCGAAGCTCGCCATCATCAACTCCCGTAAACCCTCAGTCGGTTGGGGTTCGGTTCGGGTACGCCATGGCGAGTACCCCCAAAGCGGGCTTCAATCCCGCTGCCTGCGCGCTGCCCCCCTCCAGCAGCGCGCCGCAGCGTCCGCCCTCCATGCCCTGCGGAGGACTTGACCCACTGTGACCTGCGACGCAGGCCCGAGGGGAGGGTTCGGCGGTTGTCTTCACCCTGATAGGCGAACGCCCCCGGGAGGAATCCCCCGGGGGCGCTTTTCGAAAAGGCCGTCAGATGTGGGCGGCGCCCGCGCCCGCGCCCGCGTTCTCACCGCGCTTCGTCAGGAACGCCACCAGCACCGCCACCACGGCGACGCCCGCGGCGACGAGTGACGCCGCGCTCATGCCGGAGATGAACGTGTCGTGCGCGACGCCCGTGATCTTCGCGGCGACCGCGTCCGGCGTGCCCGGGGCCACCGGCGGGACGCCGACCTGGACCGCCTCGGAGGCCTGGTGCTCCTGCTCCGGCGTGAGCGGCGGAAGCCCCGCCTTCGTCCAGTTGTCCGCGAGGTCGCTGTTGACCTTGGAGGCCATCACGGCGCCCAGCACGGCCGTGCCGAGGCTGCCGCCGATCTGCATGGCGGCCTGCTGGAGACCACCCGCGACACCCGACAGCTCCATCGGCGCGTTGCCCACGATGACCTCGGTCGCACCCACCATGACCGGCGCGAGGCCGAGGCCGAGCAGGGCGAACCAGAGCGACATGAGGCCGCTGCCGGTGTCCGTCTCCAGGGTCGACATCCCGTACATGGCGATGGCCGTGAGCGCCATACCGCCCGCGAGCGGGACCCGGGGACCGAACTTGGTGATCATCGCGCCGGCGAGCGGCGAGCCGACGATCATCATGCCGGTGAGCGGCAGCAGATGCAGACCCGCGTCGATCGGGCTCATGCCGTGCACGTTCTGCAGGTAGAACGTGACGAAGAACAGGCCTCCCATGAACGCGATGGCCATCAGGACCATCAGCACCACACCCGCGGACAGCGCCACGGAGCGGAACAGCGCGAGCGGGATCAGCGGCTCCTTCACCTTCGTCTCCCAGAAGGCGAAGAGGGCGAAGCCCAGCACGGAGACGCCGAGGAAGGCGAGCGTCTTGGCGTCGCCCCAGCCCCACTCGGACGGCGGGGCCTTGATGAGCGCCCACACCAGGCAGAACACGGAGGTCGACAGCAGGGCGATGCCCAGGATGTCGAAGGAGCGCGGGGCGTTCTCGGCGCGGTGGTCGAGCAGGATCCAGACGCCGAGGACCACGGCGAGGACACCGACCGGCACGTTGATGAAGAACACCGACTGCCAGTTGACGTGCTCGACGAGTACGCCGCCGAGGATCGGGCCGCCCGCGGTGGAGGCGCCGATGACCATGCCCCAGATGCCGATCGCCATGTTCAGCTTCTCGGCCGGGAAGGTGGCCCGCAGCAGCCCGAGCGCGGCCGGCATCAGCAGCGCGCCGAAGAGGCCCTGGAGGACGCGGAAGATGACGACGAAGGCGATGCTGTCGGACAGGCCGATGGCGCCGGAGGCGGCGGCGAAGCCGACGACGCCGATGAGGAAGGTCTGCCGGTGGCCGAAGCGGTCACCGAGCTTGCCCGCGGTGATCAGGGAGACAGCGAGGGCGAGGAAGTATCCGTTGGTGATCCACTGCACCTCGGCGAACGTGGCGCCGAGGTCCTTCTGGATGGCCGGGTTGGCTATGGCCACGATGGTGCCGTCGAGGGCCACCATCATGACCCCCACAGCGACGGTTATGAGGGTGAGCCAGGGGTGCCCTCGCAGCCCCTTGCCCGGCGTCGCGTCCGACGGCGCCGCCGGTGTGCCGCCCCCCGACCCCGTCGTGTCGATGGTGGTCTGACTAGTCATGCGTTCGAGGCTAATGACAGCCACTGACAGTTGACAAACCAATTCACTAGTCGGTAACTGACACGACATCCCCGTATAGCCTGAACTGGGAAAACAGTTCGGAGGAGAGGCCCTTGAAGACAGCGCACACGGCGACTCCGGCGGGAGCCGTCCGGCCGGCACCCCGCCTGGGCCTGCGCGAACGCAAGAAGCGGCGCACCCGGGACGCGCTGCTGCGGGCCGCCCTGGAGCTGTTCGCCACGCGCGGCTACGAGGAGACGACCGTCGACGACATCGCCTCCGCCGTCGACGTCTCGCAGCGCACCTTCTTCCGCTACTTCGCCGGCAAGGAGGAGACGGCGTTCTTCGTGCCACGGCTCGCGGAGGCGCTGGTCGTCGACGCCGTACGGGCCCGCCCGCCGGACGAGGCGCCGCTGGAGGCACTGCGCCGGGCCGTCCTGGAGAGCTGGGACACGATCAACGAGGCCGTCGAGGAGATCGTGCCGATCGAGCTGCACATGCGGGTCTACCGGGTGATCGAGTCGACGCCCGCGCTGCTCGCCGCCCATCTGCGGCGGGCGGCGGAACTGGAGGAGCAGCTCGCGGGCATCATCGCCGAGCGCGAGGGGCTCGATGTGGACGCGGACCCGCGGCCGAGGATCCTCGTCGCTCTCTTCGGCGGGGTGATTCGAGTCACCGAGCGGCTGTGGTCCGCGGGGGACGACCTCACCCTGGAAGGCATGCGCCAACTGACCACGACCTACCTCGATCAGGTGGGTCCCGCGCTGGCGGGGAACTGGCGTGCGGGGCAGTCCCCCTAGCACATACACCGAAACGTGATCCCGGTCACTTGGTTAACGCGAGACCCTCTCGTTCTCCTAGTGTGTCCTTTCAGTGACTTCCTTCGACACCACCCCGCAGCTGAACGTCTGGCGCGCACTGCTTGCTCTGGCCGTCGTGTTCGTGATGCTGGCGACCACCGGCTGGACGGCCCTGCGCAACCAGCGGGGCGCCACACCACTCCAGGCCTCGCTCTCCGCCTGGGAGCACGGCCGGATCGACGGTCACCGGCTGCCGGACCCGCAGTCCGAGCCGACGAAGCTGGCCCGCTTCTTCGCCTCGCTCACCGAGCGGGACCGCGCGAGCCTGGCCCGCAAGTATCCGCTCGCGGTCGGCAACATGAACGGCGCGCCCGTCGAGCTGCGCTACCGCGCCAACCGCATCGCGCTCGCCAAGGCGCGCGAGGTCGAGCGGGAACGCATGCACGACCAGCGCCTCACCCCGGCCGGGCAGCACGAGGCCGGCCGCAGGCTGCACCGCTTCGAGGACCTCATGGAGAAGGGGCGCCACATCCTCGCCTTCGACCCGGAGGGCTCGGGCCGGGTGGCGGAGGTCTTCGGCGACCTGCGCGAGGCGGACCGGGTCTCGGTCGTCGTCCCCGGCGTGGACACCGACCTGCTCACCTTCCAGCGCACCCGCCGCAAGTACTCGGCGCCCGCAGGCATGGCCGAGTCCCTGTACGCGGCGGAGCGTAAGGCGAGCCCCTCGACCCGGACGGCCGTGATCGCCTGGGCCGACTACACGGCACCCAGCGGGCTCGGCATCGACTCGGCGACGGCGATGCGCGCCGAGGAGGGCGCCGTACGGCTGAACGCGCTGGTGCGGGCGCTGCCCGGCGGCGCGCCGGTGTCGCTGTTCTGCCACAGCTACGGCTCGGTGGTCTGCGGGGTCGCCGCGCACTCGCTGCCGGGCCGGGTCTCCGACATCGCGGTGGCGGGCAGCCCCGGCATGCGCGTGGAGAAGGCCGCCCAACTGCACACCAGCGCCCGGGTGTGGGCGATGCGGGACGCCGACGACTGGATCCAGGACGTGCCGTACCTGGAGGTCGGCGGGCTGGGCCACGGGGCGGATCCGGTGTCCGCAGGGTTCGGGGCGCGGGTGCTGTCCGCGCAGGGCGCGAAGGGGCACGCCGGCTACTTCGAGCCGGGCACGGCAAGTCTGATGAATTTCGCAGAGATCGGCGTTGGCGCATACCGCTCGGTGCACTGCGCGCACGAAGACGGCGTCTGCCGTACCGGTTTGTCCGGCACGGCGGCGGTCTGACGCGCGTAGAGGCGAAGGAACTGCGGTCTGCTCGGGAGGGGGACGGAGGAGCGCGTGCCGCATACGATGAGCCGCATGGGTGACGTACTGGCCGGATTTCATGCCGCCTGGGAGTTCGAGTCCGACTCCGTGCTCATCCGCTACGAACGGGGGATTCGAACACCCAAGCTCTTCCAGGCGCTCGGGGAACGTCGTGTGCCCCTGGAGGCGATCGCCGGTGTGACGCTGACGCGCGGCAAGCGCGGCACGGTCGTGCTGCGCGTCGAGCCGCGGCCCGGTGCGGACCCGCTGATGGAGGCGGCCGCCGGGCAGCTGAAGGAGAGCGGCGATCCCTACCGGCTGGTGCTGCCCGCCGAGCGGGAGGTGCTCGCGGAGTACTACGCCGACGAGCTGCGGGGGCTGCTGACGGAGTCCGGGCCGGCGGATCGGTTCCTCGTGGAGCCGCCGAAGGGGCCGCTGTCGTTCAAGGCGTACGACGGGAAGGCGACCTTCGACGGGCGGACCGTGAGCTTCCGGTGGTTCTGGACAGGGGCGTCGTCGGCGAAGTGGAAGGCCGGGGACCAGAGTTTCTCCGTCGGGGAGCTGAACGGGGTGGAGTGGCGGTCGCCGGAGGTGTTCGAGGGGCATCTGCGGTTGCTGCGGCGGGATGCGGGTGAGTCCGCGGTGCAGGCCGACCAGGATCCGGCGGCGGTGGTGTTCGGGCTGGGGTACGGGCCTGTGCACGAGTCGCTGCCGTTCGCGGCGGCGGTGCTTTCCGCGGTGCGGACGTCCAGTCCGGTGGCCGCCGTTCCCGCGGCTGCGCCGCGCCGTGACCCCGCGGACATCGCCGAGCGGATCCGGCATCTCGGGGAGTTGCATCAGGCCGGGTTGGTGACCGATGAGGAGTTTTCGGTCAAGAAGGCGGAGTTGTTGGCGGAGCTTTAGCGTCTGCGAGGTGCTGCGCGCCGGCGGGTGCGGGCTGAGTGTGGCCGGTCGCGCAGTTCCCCGCGCCCCTGAAAAGAAGGACCCTCTACTCCCGGCCCGCTGAAGTGAACGCCATGTCCGCGTAACGGTTGCCCGCCACCTGGGCCGCGATGCCGTTCAGCAGGTCCAGTTGTTCGTCCGTCAGGACGATCCTGGTCGCCGCGGTGTTCTCCTCCACCCTGGAGGGCTTGCGGGTGCCGGGGATCGGGATCACCGGGAGGTCGTGGATCGTCGTCTGCTGCTGGACCCAGGCCAGGGCGATCTGGCCGAGGGAGGCGTCGTGGGCCTCGGCCACCGAGCGGATCAGTTCCAGCAGGGTCGCGTTGGCCGTCGCGTTGTCGCCCGTGAAGCGGGGCTGCTGGCGGCGGAAGTCATCCGGCGTCAGATCCTGCTCGGCGTCGGTGAAGGAGCCGGTCAGGAAGCCGCGGCCGAGGGGCGAGTACGGGACGAGGGCCACGCCCAGGTCGCGGGCCGCCGGGACGACGTGCGTCTCGATGTCGCGGCTGAACAGCGACCACTCCGACTGCACGGCCGCGATCGGGTGCACCGCGTGCGCGGCGCGCAGTTCGTCCGCCGTCACCTCGCTCAGGCCCAGGTGCTTGACCTTGCCCTCGCGGACCAGGTCGGCCATCGTGCCGACGCTCTCCTCGATCGGCACGTTCACATCGCGCCGGTGCATGTAGTAGAGGTCGATGACGTCGACGTCGAGGCGCTTCAGGCTCGCCTCGACGGCCTGGCGGATGTAGGGCGGGTCGTTGCGGATGACCCGGCGCGTCGGGTCGTCCGGCGGGATCGACAGGGCGAACTTGGTCGCGATCACGACCTCGTCGCGGTGGGCCTTGAAGAACGGTGACAGGAACCGCTCGTTCTCGCCGGCGCCGTACGCGTCGGCCGTGTCGTAGAAGGTGACGCCCAGTTCGAGCGCCCGTTCCAGGGTGGCCCGGGACGCGTCCGCGTCCGTGGGGCCGTAGGCGAAGCTCATGCCCATGCAGCCGAGGCCCTGGACGCCCACCTCGGGGCCGTTGTCGCCGAGCTTGGCCGTCGTGATCCTGCCGTCCGTCATCGGGACCTCTCCGACGCCAGGGCCCGCCCGGCGTCCGCGTAGAAACTGATCTTCCTGTCGAGCACGGCGAGGGTGCCGCGGAGTTCGTCGATCCTGGCCAGGACGTCCTCGCGGGTCGTCTTCAGCAGCTCGAAGCGCTCGCCGTAGGTGTGGTCGCCCTCGCGCACCAGTTCCGCGTACCGGACCATGTCGGCCACCGGCATGCCCGTCAGGCGGAGCTTGCCGACGAGGTCGAGCCAGTCGAGGTCGCGGTTGGTGTAGCGGCGCTGGCCGGTGTGGGAGCGGTCGATGTGCGGCATCAGGCCGATGCGCTCGTACCAGCGCAGGGTGTGTGCCGTCAGGCCGGTCAAGGCGACGACCTCGCTGATCGTGTAGCGGTCCTCCCCGTCCGGGCGCCGGTTCTGCTGCGGCGGGCCGGCGCAGGTGTCGGTCCTGGTGCCCGTGGTCTCCATCACCGTCATGGCCCCCACGCTAGGACCTTGGAGTGCACTCCAAGCAAGCGCCGACGGTAAGAAATCGGCAGGACGCCTCCTGATCCGGCTGGGAAGCGTATCTCCGGCCCGAGCCCTACCCCTTGCCGGAGCCGGCGCCCGGAGCGCATAGGCTCGAACGCATGTCGTTGAAGAGCCTCGCGTTGATCGAGAACTGGCCGGTTCCCACCGCCGCGGCGGGTGTCGTACGAGCGGACGGCACCGTCCTCGGCACCCACGGCCCGGCCGGGCGGCGGTTCCCGCTCGCGTCGGTGACCAAGCCGCTGGCCGCCTACGCGGTGCTCGTCGCGTACGAGGAGGGGGCCATCGAGTTCGACGAGCCCGCCGGTCCCACCGGGTCGACGGTCCGGCACCTGCTCGCGCACACCTCGGGCCTCGCCTTCGACGAGCACAGGGTCACGGCCCCGCCCGGGGAGCGGCGGCTGTACTCGAACGCCGGCTTCGAGCAGCTCGGCGAGCATGTCGCGAAGGCGACCGACATCCCGTTCGCGGAGTACCTGCGGCAGGCCGTGCTGGAGCCGCTGGGCATGACCTCGACGACGCTGGAGGGCTCTCCGGCCAAGGACGGGGTGTCCACGGTCGAGGACCTGCTGCGGTTCGCGGCCGAGGTGCAGGCGCCGCGCCTGCTGGATCCCCGTACGGTCGCCGAGGCGATGGCCGTGCACTACCCGGGCACGAAGGGCGTCCTGCCGGGGTACGGCCACCAGAACCCCAATGACTGGGGGCTCGGCTTCGAGATCCGCGACTCCAAGTCGCCGCACTGGACGGGCACTTCGTCCTCCCCGCGGACGTTCGGGCATTTCGGGCAGTCCGGTACGTTCCTGTGGATCGACCCCGACGCTCGGGCGGCGTGCGTGGCGCTGACGGACCGGGCGTTCGGGCCGTGGGCGATCGAGGCGTGGCCGGTGTTCACGGACGCGGTGCTCGCGGAGCTCTAGGCCATCTCCCAGATGAGGAGCTCGGCCTCGGTCACGCCCTCGGCCTCCAGGCCCTTGGCGTCGGTGACCCGGGCCGCGTCACCGGCGCCCAGCTCCTCGCCGTCCAGGCGTACCGCACCGCGGACGACGTGCACGTACGTGTACGCCCCGTCCGGCACCGCGGTCCGCTCCCCCGCCCCCAGCCGCCGTACGTGCAGCATCGCGCCGGCCTCCGGCACAGCGTACGGCGTGGAGTCCGCGATGCCGTGCACGACCTCGTAGAACGGGTCGCCGCCGGGCTGGAGCGGGGCCAGCCACATCTGGATGAACGTCAGGGGCTCCGGGCCGTCGTTGCGCTCCACGTGGCGCACCCCGCCCGCCGAGCTGAGCCGCTGCACGTCCCCGTGGCGCACCACCGACTCGTGCCCCGTGGAGTCCCGGTGCGTCAGCTCGCCCTCCACCACCCACGTCACGATCTCCGTGTGACTGTGCGGGTGCTCGTCGAACCCGGCCCCCGGGGCCAGGCGCTCCTCGTTGCACGCGAGCACCTGGCCGAAGCGGAGGTTGTCCGGGTCGTAGTGGGACCCGAAGGAGAAGGCGTGCCGACTCTCGATTCCGGCCGCCGGGTCGCCGCCCTGGTAGCGCTCGTCAGCGCGCCGAATGTCCATCACGGGGTCCACGGTAGGCCCTGCCCGGCGGATCAGGTCGCAGTGAAGCAACGGCAACTGGTCAGCGCCGGTGAGCGGGGTCATGGGGGTACCTCCCTGCTCGAGCGCAGCCGAGAGCTTGGGGGAGCGTGCAGCTGCAAGGCGGAGGAGGGCGTCGACGCGATGGGGGTCCCCCCTGCTCGAGCGAAGTCGAGAGCTTGGGGGAGTCGGGGACCGACGACAACGCCGCAGATGGGCGTGCCAGACCCCGCGTCTGCGACCTGATCCGCCGGGCAGGGCCTGACCCGGCCACGCACCTTCCCGTCCGGATAAGGCAGTCTTGTCCCGTGCCCGAACCCGAAACCAGCAAGAACGAAGTCGCAGCGCACCCCTTCCATCCGCATGCCGCGACGCTGAAGCGGCTGGAGAAGTCGTCCGGATCGCTCGCCGCGCAGGCCATCGCGCGGATGGACGAGACGCTGCCCTGGTACCGGGCCATGCCCCCGGAGAACCGTTCCTGGATCGGTCTGGTCGCGCAGGCGGGCATCGCCGCTTTCACCGAGTGGTTCCGGCACCCGGACGCCCCGCAGGCCATCTCCACCGACGTGTTCGGCACCGCGCCGCGCGAGCTGACCCGGGCGATCACGCTGCGGCAGACCGTGGAGATGGTGCGCACCACCATCGAGGTCATGGAGTCCGCGATCGACGAGGTCGCGGCCCCCGGCGACGAGAGCGTGCTGCGCGAGGCGCTGCTCGTCTACGCCCGGGAGATCGCCTTCGCCACCGCCCAGGTGTACGCCCAGGCCGCCGAGGCACGCGGCGCCTGGGACGCCCGCCTGGAGTCCCTGGTCGTGAACGCCGTGCTCAGCGGCGAGGCCGACGAGGGCGCCGTGTCTCGGGCCGCCGCCCTCGGCTGGAACTCGCCCGAGCATGTGTGCGTGGTGCTCGGCACGGCACCCGACGGGGACAGCGAACT
The DNA here is from genome assembly GCF_014651035.1 of Streptomyces lomondensis. Taxonomy (GTDB): domain Bacteria; phylum Actinomycetota; class Actinomycetes; order Streptomycetales; family Streptomycetaceae; genus Streptomyces; species Streptomyces lomondensis. The sequence goes on along the minus strand of NZ_BMWC01000001.1, from coordinate 851,408 downwards.
GACCGTCGAGGCGATCCGGCGCGCCGCCCGGCACGCCAAGCTCCAGGTGCTCACCGGGGTGCTCGGGGACCGGCTGGTCGTGATCGCCGGCGGCAGCGACAACCCGCTGGCCGTCGCCAAGTCGCTGATCGGCCCGTACGCGGCCGGGCCTGTCGTGGCGGGCCCGGTGGTGCCGGACCTGCTGGCCGCGACCCGGTCCGCGCAGGCCGCCGCGGCCGGGCTGAAGGCGTGTTCCGCCTGGCAGGACGCCCCGCGCCCGGTCCTGGCGGACGACCTGCTCCCGGAGCGGGCGATCGCCGGTGATCCCTCGGCCCGCGAGCAGCTGGTGGAGGAGATCTACAGACCGCTGGAGGAGGCCGGGGCCGCGCTCCTGGAAACCCTGAGCGTCTATCTGGAACAGGCGAGCAGTCTCGAAGGCGCCGCCCGGATGCTGTTCGTGCATCCCAACACCGTCCGCTACCGGCTTCGACGTGTGACTGACGTCACCGGATGGTCACCCTCCGATGTACGCTCTGCGTTCACGCTGCGGATCGCGCTGATCCTGGGGCGTCTGGTCGATGGAGATCTCCAGCCCTAAGGTTTTGTCGGGGCTCGACAAAACCCCCTCGTGTTCTTCGTCCCTGTCCCCACGGGCGGCCGTGCCCGTCTCCAAGAGAGAGTGTGAGAGTGCTCGTACTCGTCGCTCCCGGCCAGGGCGCCCAGACGCCCGGCTTCCTGACTGAATGGCTCGCCTTCCCCGGTGTCCGCGGTGCCCTCGAGGCCTGGTCGGACGCCGCGGGGCTCGACCTGATCCGTTACGGCACCGAGGCCGACGCGGAGGAGATCCGCGACACCGCGGTGGCGCAGCCGCTGCTGGTAGCGGCCGGCCTGGCGTCCGCGTACCTGCTGTTCGAGGACCCGGCCGACCTCTCGCGGAAGGTCGGCGCCATCGCCGGGCACAGCGTCGGCGAGTTCACCGCCGCCTCGCTGGCCGGGGTGCTCCCGCACGAGGAGGCGCTCCGTCTGGTCCGCACCCGCGGCCGCGCCATGGCCGAGGCCGCCGCCGTCACCGAGACGGGCATGGCCGCGCTGCTGGGCGGCGACCCGGAAGTGACGGTTCCCCATCTGACGAAGCTGGGGCTGACCCCGGCGAACATCAACGGCGCGGGCCAGATCGTCGCGGCGGGCACCAAGGAGCAGCTCGCCGCGCTGGAGGCGGACAAGCCCGAGGGCGTGCGCAAGGTCGTCGCGCTGAAGGTCGCCGGCGCCTTCCACACCCACCACATGGCCCCCGCGGTCGAGACGCTGGCGAAGGCCGCCGCCGACGCCCGGGGAACCGGTGACCCGAAGGTGACCTGGGTCTCCAACGCGGACGGGCAGGCCGTAGCCGCCGGCGCCGAGGTGCTGGAGCGTCTGGTCGGCCAGGTCGCCAACCCGGTCCGCTGGGACCTGTGCATGGAGACCTTCAAGGAGCTCGGTGTCACGGCCCTGATCGAGGTGTGCCCCGGCGGCACCCTCACCGGCCTCGCCAAGCGGGCCCTGCCCGGGGTGAAGACGCTGGCCCTGAAGTCCCCCGCCGACCTGGACGCGGCTCGCGAGCTCATCGCCGAGGCGCCGACACCTGCCGCTGACGCGGCGGGTGCCTGACAAGGAGCCCGAGAGCATGGCGAAGATCAAGCCCAGCAAGGGCGCCCCGTACGCCCGCATCCTGGGTGTCGGCGGCTACCGCCCGACCCGGGTCGTGCCGAACGAGGTGATCCTGGAGACGATCGAGTCGTCCGACGAGTGGATCCGCTCGCGCTCCGGCATCGAGACCCGGCACTGGGCGAATGACGAGGAGACCGTCGCCGCGATGTCGGTGGAGGCGTCCGGCAAGGCGATCGCCGACGCCGGGATCTCCGTCGAGCAGATCGGCGGCGTGATCGTCTCGACCGTCTCGCACTTCAAGCAGACCCCGGCCGTGGCCACCGAGATCGCCGACAAGCTGGGCACCGACAAGGCCGCCGCCTTCGACATCTCGGCCGGCTGCGCGGGCTTCGGCTACGGCCTGACCCTCGCCAAGGGCATGATCGTCGAGGGCTCGGCGGAGTACGTCCTGGTGATCGGCGTCGAGCGGCTGAGCGACCTGACCGACCTGGAGGACCGGGCGACGGCCTTCCTGTTCGGCGACGGTGCCGGCGCGGTCGTGGTCGGCCCGTCCCAGGAGCCGGCGATCGGCCCGACCGTGTGGGGCTCCGAGGGCGACAAGTCCGACACCATCAAGCAGACCGTGCCGTGGACGGACTACCGCGACGGGACGGTCGAGAAGTTCCCCGCGATCACCCAGGAAGGCCAGGCGGTGTTCCGCTGGGCCGTGTTCGAGATGGCGAAGGTCGCCCAGCAGGCGCTGGACGCGGCCGGGATCACCGTGGACGACCTGGACGTCTTCATCCCGCACCAGGCCAACGTGCGGATCATCGACTCGATGGTGAAGACGCTGAAACTGCCGGAGCATGTCACGGTCGCCCGTGACATCCGCACCACCGGCAACACCTCGGCCGCCTCGATCCCGCTCGCGATGGAGCGGCTCCTGGCGACCGGTGAGGCGAAGAGCGGCGACACCGCGCTCGTCATCGGCTTCGGGGCAGGTCTCGTCTACGCCGCGACTGTCGTTACCCTCCCCTAGGCACTCCGTTCCGGATCATGCGGTCCGGGACGGGAAGAACCACCTGCCACACCCTCTGGAACATCTACGAAGGAGCGCCGACATGGCCGCCACTCAGGAAGAGATCGTCGCCGGTCTCGCCGAGATCGTGAACGAGATCGCCGGCATCCCGGTTGAGGACGTCCAGCTGGACAAGTCCTTCACCGACGACCTGGACGTCGACTCGCTGTCCATGGTCGAGGTCGTCGTCGCCGCCGAAGAGCGCTTCGACGTCAAGATCCCGGACGAGGACGTCAAGAACCTCAAGACGGTCGGCGACGCGACTGACTACATCCTCAAGCACCAGGGCTGATCGGCCGATCCGGCCTTTGGGCTGACTGCCCCGCCACCCGGCGGTGGCGCCGTTGTCCCCGCCAATGCGGGGGTTGTCCTCCTCGTATCCGTTGGAGAAAGAATTCCCGTGAGCTCGACCAATCGCACCGTGGTCGTCACCGGTATCGGCGCAACCACACCGCTGGGTGGCGACGCAGCCTCTACCTGGGAGGGCCTGGTCGCCGGACGTTCCGGCGTCAAGCCCCTGGAGCAGGACTGGGCCGCCGAGCAGGCGGTCCGCATCGCGGCCCCGGTCGCCGTGGAGCCGACCGAGGTCATCCCGCGGCCGCAGGCCCGCCGACTGGACCGCTCGGCGCAGTTCGCGCTGATCGCGGCCAAGGAGGCCTGGGCCGACGCCGGTTTCGAAGCCAAGGCCGGCGAGGACCCGAACGTGGATCCCGACCGGCTGGGCGCGGTCATCGCCTCCGGTATCGGCGGCGTGACGACGCTGCTCGACCAGTACGACGTGCTGAAGGAGAAGGGCGTCCGCCGCGTCTCCCCGCACACCGTTCCCATGCTGATGCCCAACAGCCCGTCGGCCAACGTCGGGTTGGCCGTGGGGGCCCGGGCGGGCGTGCACACGCCGGTCTCCGCCTGCGCCTCGGGCGCCGAGGCCATCGGCTACGCCATCGAGATGATCCGCACCGGCCGCGCCGACGTCGTCGTCGCGGGTGGTACGGAGGCGGCGATCCACCCGCTGCCCATCGCCGCGTTCGGCAACATGATGGCGATGTCCAAGAACAACGACGACCCGCAGGGTGCGTCGCGTCCCTACGACGTGGCCCGTGACGGCTTCGTCCTCGGCGAGGGCGCCGGTGTCGTCGTCCTGGAGTCCGCCGAGCACGCCGCGAAGCGCGGGGCCCGGGTGTACGCCGAGGCGGTCGGGCAGGGCATCTCCGCCGACAGCCACGACATCGTGCAGCCGGAGCCGGAGGGGCGGGGCATCTCGCACGCCCTGCAGAACCTGCTGGAGCGCACCGACCTGGACCCGGCGGAGATCGTGCACGTCAACGCGCACGCGACGTCGACGCCGGCCGGTGACATCGCCGAGCTGAAGGCGCTGCGGAAGGTGTTCGGTGACGACACCGACCACATCGCGGTGTCCGCGACGAAGTCGATGACCGGGCATCTGCTCGGTGGTGCGGGTGGTGTGGAGACGGTGGCGACCGTGCTCGCGCTGTACCACCGGGTGGCTCCGCCGACCATCAACGTGGAGAACCTCGACCCGGAGGCGGAGGCGAATGCCGATGTGGTCCGGGGTGAGGCTCGGAAGCTGCCGGTCGAGGGGCGTATCGCCGCGTTGAACGACTCGTTCGGGTTCGGTGGGCACAACGTGGTGCTGGCGTTCCGGACGGTTTGATCCTGAGCGTTGTTCGGCCCGAACTCCCGGTGGGGGGTTCGGGCCGTTCGCCGTTTTTGTGGCGCCTTGTGTGCCGCGTGCGTGCCGGTGGGGGTTGTTCGCGCAGTTCCCCGCGCCCCTAAAGGCTCACACCACCTGGTGGAGCCAGCGGACCGGGGCGCCTTCGCCTGCGTAGCGGAAGGGTTCCAACTCGTCGTCCCAGGGCTTGCCGAGGAGCTTGTTGATTTCGGCCTCCAGGTCGGTCTCCCCCTGCCGGCTGCGTTGCAGCGCCGCGCGCAGGCGGTCCTCGGGGATGAGGATGTCGCCGTGGATGCCGGTGACGGCGTGGAAGATGCCCAGGTCGGGGGTGCAGCTGTAGCGCTCGCCCTCGGCGGTGGGGCAGGGTTCCGCGGTGACCTCGAAGCGCAGGAGGTGCCAGCCGCGCAGTGCGGAGGCCAGTTTGGAGGCCGTGCCGGCCTGGCCCTGCCAGGAGAACTCCGAGCGCCAGGTGCCCGGGGCGGCGGGCTGCCGGATCCAGTCCAGGCTGACGCGCGTGCCGAGCACCCCGGCGACGGCCCACTCGACGTGCGGGCACAGCGCGCGCGGCGCGGAGTGCACGTACAGAACCCCACGTGTCGTCACCGGAACCTCCGGGCAGAGCGGACCATCTTGGAAACGGGCGGAACGGCGGTGACCGGGAGGGTCACGCTGATGGCGAGGCTACCGTGCGGTGGCGCAAGGAGTGTGACGTACGGTCGGTCCCGGTGCCGGGAAACGCCTGCCATTCACCCAGGGGGACGCTTGTACGGGTGTGAGCCGTTGCACCTGATCGGTCGGGAACCCTCGTGCGTTGTTATTGGTTGGGGAGACAGGCACGGCGCGGCGAGGGGATGGACCAGGGATGCGGAAGCGAAGCCACCGCTCGCGGGTCGTTCTTGCCGTGGCCGCTGCGGCCGTGGTGGGTGTGGCCGGGTGTGATGCCGTGGGGGGCGACTCCCCCGCCCCGTCCGATGCCGCCAGGCCGTCCCCCAGGCCCACGCCCCTGTGGGATCGCACACCGAGTTCCGTCGCCGCCGTCGGCGACTCCATCACGCGCGGCTTCGACGCCTGTGACGTGCTGTCGGACTGTCCGGAGGCGTCCTGGGCGACCGGCACCAGTCCCGAGGTCGACTCGCTCGCCGTGCGGCTGCTGGGGCGGGCCGGGGCCGTCGAGCGGAGCTGGAACTACGCGGTGACGGGGGCGCGGATGGCCGACCTGCCCGGGCAGCTGGCCCAGGCGGTGCGGCGCAAGCCCCAGCTGGTGACGGTGATGGTCGGGGCGAACGACGCCTGCCGGGCCACGCCCTCGGCGATGACCCCGGTCTCCGCGTTCCGCGCCGACTTCGAGGACTCCCTGCGCTCCCTGCGCAAGGCCCTGCCCAGGACGCAGGTGTTCGTGGCGAGCGTGCCGGATCTGAAGCGGCTGTGGTCCGAGGGCCGTGGCAGCTCGATGGCCAAGCAGGTGTGGCAGCTGGGTATCTGCCCGTCGATGCTGGGCGACGCGGACGCCCTGGACACGGCGGCGACGCTGCGGCGGGACACGGTGCAGAAGCGGGTGGAGGACTACAACAAGGTCCTGAAGGAGGTCTGCGCCGAGGACAAGCGGTGCCGCTACGACGGCGGCGCGGTGTACGACTACCGCTTCGGCACGGCCCAGTTGAGCCGCTGGGACTACTTCCACCCCAGTGTGAACGGACAGGCCCGGTTGGCGGAGATCGCGTACCGCACCGTCACGGCGAAAAGCCCCTGACTTAGAGTTCCGCACATGGACGAACTCTTCGGCACACTTTCCGACGGGACCCCGGTGCACCGCTGGACCCTGGAGCGGGCGGGCGTACGGGTGCGGGTGCTGTCGTACGGCGGGATCGTGCAGTCCGTGGAGGTGCCGGACCGGGAGGGGCGGGCCGGGGACGTGGTGCTGGGGTTCGCGGATCTCGACGGGTATCTCGCCCATCCGGAGCCGTATCTCGGCGCCCTGGTCGGGCGGTACGCCAACCGGATCGCGGGCGGCCGGTTCTCGCTGGACGGGCGGACGTACGCGCTCGAACCGAACAACGGTCCGAACTCGCTGCACGGTGGAGCCCGGGGGTTCGACCAGCGGATGTGGGACGCGGCCCCGGTGGAGCACGGGGTGCGGCTGTCGCGGGTCAGTCCGCACGGCGAGGAGGGGTTCCCGGGGCGGCTGGCGGTCTCGGCGACGTACGCGCTGCTGGAGAGCGGGGCGCTGCGGATCGTGTACGAGGCGGTGACGGACGCGCCGACCGTGGTGAACCTGACCAACCACAGCTACTGGGACCTGGGCGGTTCGCGCGACGCGGGCGGGCACGAGCTGCGGCTGGCGGCCTCCCGGTACACGCCGGTCGACGCGGACCTGATCCCGGCCGGCGGCCTGGACGACGTGACCGGCACGCGCTTCGACTTCCGCGAGGCCCGCAAGGTCGGCGCCGGCTACGACCACAACTTCGTGCTGGACAAGGGCGTGACGGACGTCCCGGTGGAGGTCGCCGAGCTGCACGATCCGGCGTCCGGGCGGGTGCTGACGGTGGCGACCACCGAGCCCGGCCTCCAGCTGTACACCGCCGACCATCTGTCCGAGCCCTTCGCGCCCGGCGACGGCATCGCGCTGGAGACGCAGCACTTCCCCGACTCCCCGAACCGGCCGGAGTTCCCGACGACCGTGCTGCGGCCGGGCGAGGTGTTCCGCTCGGAGACGGTGTACGGGTTCGGCACCCGCTGACCACTGAGGTGGCAAGCCACGAGCCCCGGTCCGGAGGTCAGGTCCCGGACCGGGGCTGCTGAGTGGGGAACGCGTCCCGTCTCAGACGTTAATCGTCGCGGTGATCCTGCGGTCCGTGATCGAGCGCCCGACCTGGATCTCGTACGAACCCTTCACAAACGACCACGAGCCGGTCGCTTCGTCCCAGATCTCGAAGGCCCGGCGCGGAAGTTCGACGGTCGCCTCGACGCTCTCGCCGGGTGCGGCCTCGACGCCCGCGAAACCGGCGAGCCGGCGTGCCGGGCGGGTGGGGTCGGTCTCGCTCGGGGCCAGGTAGAGCTGGACGACCTCGCGGCCGGGGCGGTCGCCGGTGTTGCGGAGGCGGACCTTCGCGGTGGTCCCTCCGGCGGTCCCTTCCAGTTCGACCGACTCGTAGGTCCAGTCGGTGTAGCCGAGGCCGTGGCCGAACGGGTAGGCGGGGGTGCGGCCGTGCTTCTCCCAGGCGCGGTAGCCGATGAAGACGTCCTCGTCGTACGGGAGTTCGCCGTTCTCCGGGACGACCCGGGTGACCGGGGCGTCGGCCAGAGAGCCCCAGGTGGTGGGCAGCCGGCCGCCGGGCTCGTGGGCGCCGGTGAGCACGTCCGCGAGGGCCGCGCCGCCCTCCTGGCCGGGGAACCAGGTGAGGAGCACGGCGGCGACGTCGTCGCGCCACGGCAGTTCCACCGGGGAGCCGGAGTTGACGACCACGACGGTGTTCGGGTTGGCGGCGGCGACGGCCCGGACCAGGTCGTCCTGGCGGCCGGGCAGACGCAGGTCCGTGCGGTCGAAGCCCTCGGACTCGACGCGTTCGGTGGTGGCGACCACGACGACGGCCGTGTCGGCGGCGCGGGCGGCAGCGGCGGCCTCGGCGATCAGCTCGTCGGGATCGCGCCGGGGCGCCTGGTGGGCGAGGGTGAAGGCGACGGCCTGCACGGCGGCGTCGTCGGGGACGTGGACGGCATGGGTGAGGGAGACGTCGACCGGTTCGCCCGCGGTGAGGTCCACCTGGGCGCGGGGCTCGGGGGCGCCGAAGAAGCTGACGAAGGGGCCGTCCTTGGCGGGGCGCTGGACGTCGTCGTAGTACGTCGTGCCGCCGATGGTGAGGGTGAAGGCACCCAGGCCCTTGATGCCGAAGGTGTGCGGGCCGGTCTCGCGCGGGGTGAAGGTGCCGGTCAGTTCGACGGTGTGGAGGTTGGCGTGGGTGACGCCGTCGGGGAGGTCGGAGCCCATCCACTGGATCTGGCCGCCCGGTGCGGTGCGGGTGCCGATGACCTCGCCGGCGGCGTCGCGGCAGACGGCGTGCAGTGCGAATCCCCGGTCGGCGACGGCGAGTTCGGTGCTCGGGTCGGCTCCGACGGTGTAGGTGAGGCAGCCCTCGGGGAGGGCGGCGGTGAGGCCGTCGAGCGGGGAGACGGTCCGGGCGGGGAAGACGGTCGCGGAGCCGCCGCCGAGGACGCGGGCGTCGCGGGCGGCGGCGCCGATCAGCGCGATCCGGCCGGGCTTCAGCGGCAGTACGCCGTTCTCGTTGCGGACGAGGACGAAGGAGCGGCGGGCGATCTCGCGGGCGAGCGCCTCGCCGTGGACGGGCTCGGGCAGGTCGGTGACGACCGGGTCGGCGCCCTGGAGGATGCCGACCCGGGCGGCGAGGCGCAGGACGCGGCGGACGGCCTCGTCGACCCGGGCCTCGTCGGCCTCGCCGTCCCGCACGGCCCGGGCGAGGGCCTCGCCGTACACGGTGCGCGGTCCGGGCATGGCGATGTCCAGGCCGCCCGCGAGGGCGCCGGTGGTGGAGCGTGCGGCCAGCCAGTCGGAGACGTTGACGCCGTCGAAGCCCCACTCGCCGCGCAGCACCTCGTCGACCAGGTGGTGGTGTTCGGTCATCGTCGTGCCGTTGACCGCGTTGTAGGCGGTCATGATGCCCCACGGGTGGGCGTTCTCGACGATGAACTCGAAGGGCGCCAGGTACAGCTCGCGCAGGGCGCGTTCGCTCACGAGGTTGTTCACCGTGAAGCGGTCGGTCTCGGCGTCGTTGGCGACGAAGTGCTTGACGGTGGTGCCGACGCCGCCGGACTGGACGCCGCGGACGTACTCGGCGCCGATCCGCCCGGTCAGGTACGGGTCCTCGCTGTAGGCCTCGAAGTGGCGGCCGCCCAGCGGGGAGCGGTGCAGGTTGACCGTGGGGGCGAGCAGGACGTGGACGCCCTTGCGGCGGGCCTCCTGGGCGAGCAGCACGCCTGCCCTGCGGGCGAGTCCGGGGTCCCAGGTGGCGGCGAGCGCGGTCGGTGACGGCAGGGCGACGGACGGGTCGTCGGCGCTCCAGTGCACCCCGCGGACGCCGATGGGGCCGTCGGACATGACCAGCGACGGCAGGCCCACCTCCGGCAGCGCGGGCAGGCTCCACATGTCCTGGCCGGCCAGCAGCCGTGCCTTGGCGTCCAGGTCGAGCTTGCCGAGGGCCGCCTCGACCGCCGCCTCGCGCCGTACCTCTGCTGTCTCCGCCACGTCGGCCTCCTGGTTGAAGTCGATGTACGTCCTCATCCTGCCGCGCCGGCATGGCCGGTGGACATGGCGCCCGCGGTCCGCGGCTTCCTGACCCTGCCGGGCGAGAGCGCCGAGTGACCTAGCGGGCGGGTACGGCGGCCACGACCTCCACCTCGACGAGGGCCTCGGGGCGGAAGAGCCGGGACGCCTCGAAGGTCATGCTGGTCGGCGGGGTCCCGGTGAGGAACTGCCGCCGTACGGTGCCGTATTCCTCCAGCCGGGAGATGTCGGTCAGATACGTGCGGATGTTGACCACGTCGGCCAGGGTCGCGCCGTGCGCGTGGAGCAGCGCGGTGAGGGTCTCGAAGACGCCCCGGGTCTGCTCGGCGAGCGTGTCGCCCTCGGCGATCTGCCCGGAGACGAACAACAGGGCGCTGCCGTCGGCCTGTTCGAGGCGGGCGACCTGGGAGTAGTAGGGGCTGAGGGGCTGGGGCGCGGAGGCGGGGTTGTCCAGGGTGATCTGCATGCCGCCGACGCTAGGTGCGACGTCACTGATGCGACAAGCGAATGTCTAGCATGGCTCCCATGCCGACCACGCATGACGAGATGCCCGAGCTCTCGACCGTCTGGCTGCGGGTCTTCCTGGAGGTCGCGCGGCACGGCTCGTTCACGGTGGCCGCCCGGGCGCTCGGCTGGACGCAGTCCGCTGTGTCCCGGCAAGTCGCCTCGCTGGAGGCCGCGTTGGGAGGCGGGCCGCTCTTCGACCGGCTGCCGCGCGGCGTCCGGCTGACGGAGGCCGGGCGGCTCCTGGTACCGCACGCCGAGACGGTCGCCGCCGCGCTGCACGACGCCCGGCGCGCACTCGACGCCCTGCGCGAGGCGGCCGGCGGACGCCTCCGGTTCGGCGCCTTCGCCACCGCCGACGCGGCCCTGGTGCCGCAGGCCCTGGCCCGCTTCCGCGCCCGCCACCCCGGGGTCCGCGTCACCCGCGAGGAGGGCTTCACCCCTGCTCTCCTGGACCGGCTGACGGCCGGTCACCTGGACCTCGCGATCGTGTCGACGACGGGCCGCGCACCGCTGAGGTCGTACGAGCTGCACCACCTCCTCGACGAGCCGCTGTACCTCGCGCTCCCGGCCGGCCATCCCCTCGCCGGCCACGAGGGCCCGGTGCCGCTCGGCCGGTTCGCCGACGCCGACTGGATCTCCGGCAGCCCGCGCCCCGAGGGCACCCTCCTGGAGGCGGCCCTGCGCCAGGGCTTCCGGCCGCGTGTCGCCCATGTCGTCGGCGAGTGGACCGCCAAGCAGGGCTATGTCGCCGCCGGGCTCGGCGTGACGCTCGTGCCCGCGCTCGCCGCCGAGGCGGTACGCCCGGACGTCAGGCTGCTGCGGGTGCTCGACGCGGGCGGCCCGGCCCGGGCGGTGTACGCGGCGGCCGTACGGGGCCGGACCCTGAGCCCGGCCGCCGTGGCGTTCCTGGGCGCGCTGCGGGAGGCGGCGGCGACGATCCCCGCCTGAGCCCCGCCCATGGCGTGGCCCCCACCCGCCACGCGATACTGCCGCCGTCCGGCACCACGCCACCGCACCGCCCACCGCGACGGAAGGCCCAACCTCCTTGAACTCATACGCGTTCGCCTCGGCGTCCTCGGCCTCGCCCTGCTGACCGGCCTCACCGCTCCCCCGGCCGCGAGTGCCGCCGAGGCGGCCCCCTCCCCCACCGTCGAGGAGCGGCGGCTCGACCGGGCCGTCCCGCAGGAGATCCTGCGCCGCTCCGGCTTCGACACGGTGGCCCCGCGGCTGGCCCGGGCGCTCGACGCGGCCCGCTCCTACGGGGACGCCCGCCGGGCCGTCACCCGCGAGGGGTCGCGGCTGTGGCAGCGGGCCGTGGACCGGGCGCAGGGGCGCGGGCCCTCGGGCGGCGACCTGAGCCGGGACGACGACCGGCCGCTGTACTGGGCGCGGCTCGGCATGACGCGGGAAGTGCGCACCTGGGAGCCGGAGTTCGGCCTGACGGACCGGCAGCGGGCCGCGCTGCTGGACGAGCTGGAGCGCACCTCGCGCGGCCAGACGGCCATCGGCTACCCGCACGGCAAGGGCCTGAAGCGGATCCTGCTCACCGGCTTCGACCCCTTCACCCTGGACCGGGACATCCGCATCTCCAACCCGTCCGGCGCCACCGCGCTCGCCCTCGACGGCACGGTCATCGAGACGGCGGACGGCCCGGCCCGGATCGAGACGGCCGTGTTCCCGGTGCGCTGGCGGGACTTCACGGAAGGGACGGTGGAGCGGGCGCTGCGGCCCCACCTCAAGAAGGTCGACCTGTTCACGACCGTGAGCCAGGGCCGGGTCGGGCGGTTCGACATCGAGCGGACCAACGGGGCCTGGCGCGGCGGCTTCGGGGACAACGACAACATCGGCCGCACGGAGACGATCCCCGTCACGGACCCGGCCTCACAGCCCCAGTGGACGACCACCACGCTGCCGTACCGGGCGATCGTCGCCGCGGACACCGGCCGTTTCCCGGTGTACGACAACACGAGCGTCACGGAGATCCCGGCGGGCGGCACCGAGCCCGTCGTACGCCCGGACGGCCCGACGCCCGGTTCCACCGCCCGCCAGGGGGGCGGCGGGGACTACCTCTCCAACGAGATCGCCTACCGGGCCACGCTGCTGCGCGACCGGCTCGGGCTGCACGACGTCCTGCCGGGGGGCCATGTGCACACGCCGGTGCTCCAGTTCGGCGCCGGGAACACCACCGAGGTCACCGACCCGGAGTTCGTGCGGAACCGGCTGGACATCATCGCCCAGGTGAGGACGATCCTGAGGGTGGCTTCGGAAGAGTCGTGACGGCCCCGTCGCCCTCCTCGCCGCCGTCCCGGATCTCCTCGCCCAGGAGTTCCCGCGCCATGAGGGTGGCGCCCGCGACCGCGCCCGGCATCAGGAACACCGCGACGAACGGCACCAGGAAGGATACGGCCAGCGGCGTGCCGAAGCCCCAGACCAGGGTCTTGCGGGAGCGGAGCAGGCCGAGCCGGGTGCGCAGTTCGACGCCGCGGCGCTGGAGGGCGACGGAGGTCAGTTCCTCGGTGAGGAAGAACCCGGTGACGAAGAACCCGACCACCGGTACGGCCGTCTGGCCGACGACCGGGATGAATCCGCACGCGAACAGCAGCACGCCCCACAGGGCGGCCCGCAGGACGATCCGGAGGCTGTCGCGGGCGGAGATCCACAGTTCGCGCCAGAGCGGCAGCCCCGACTCGGGCGCGTGCCCGTCCGGGGACACGTCCCGGTCGACCTTCTCGGAGAGGTTCTCGTAGAAGGGCTGCCCGACCAGCAGCGTCACCGCGGTGAACGTCACGACGGACAGGAGCAGGCCGAGGGCGAACAGCACGGCGGTCAGGAAGCCGCGGAAGAGGCCGAGCCACGGGCTCGACCAGTCGTCGGCGAACGGCGTCGCCCAGGCCACGGCGTCCTCGCCCCACAGCGCCAGCGCGACGAGCGCCGCCGCGTACAGGACGAGGGTGATCAGGCCCGGGAGCAGCCCGAAGCCGTAACTCCTGCCGTGCCGGGCCACCCATCGCTGGCCTTTCAGCAGGTACCGGAAACCCACCCCGAGATCGCGCATGGGACGACCCTATCGGGGCCGGTGTCGCGCTCTTGACGCGCTCCGGTCACACCGCTGTCACAGGCCGCCCGGGTCAGGTGAGGCGCGCTCCGTGGAGCCATCCGGGTCACCGGTGACACCAACGCGCCCTTGTTGCCGTTGAGTCGAACCGGTACACCTCGCCGTACCGATCTCAGGAAGCCCCGGAGGAGGTACTGCGTGCGCACCACGAGAACCGTTCCTGCGAGACCCGCGCTGATCGTCACCCTCACCCTCGCCACGGCGGGTTCACTCCTGCTGGCCCCCGGCACCGCCGGCGCGGACCCGAAGCCCGTCACCCGCGAGGGGGCCGCCGTCGACGACCACGCGGCCCGGACACCCGAGAGCACGGCCGAACGGGCTCTGACCGCGGAGGTCTCCTCCGGCAGCGCGACCCGCGGTTACCCCCGGCGCCAGACCCTCTCCCCCGACCCGGTGAACCCCGGCGACAAGTCCCTGAAGCTGGGCCTCACCCCGTACCACGCGATCGCCCCGAAGCTGAACGCGCTCCAGCGCCTCGGCGACCGGGTGAGCGTGGAGGTGACGGGCCGCTCGGCCGGCGGCCGGCGCCTCTACCTCGTCACCGTCACCGCCCCGGAGACCACCCGCCAGGCCCGCGCCCAGGAGCGGATGCGGGACCTGATCGAGAACGCGCCTGCGACGGCCGCCAAGTCCCCTGAGATCAAGCGCGCTTACAAGACCCCGGTCTTCGTCAACAGCAACATCCACGGCAACGAGTGGGAGGGCACGGACGCCGCCCTGAGGATCGTCGAGCGGCTCGCGACCGCCCAGGACTCCAAGACCAGGGACCTCCTCGCGCACAGCCGCCTGTACTTCAACGTCACGGCCAACCCGGACGGCCGTATCGCGGGCACCCGGGCCAACGCCAACGGCTTCGATCTGAACCGGGACTTCGTCACCGCTTCCCAGCCCGAGACACGTGTCATGCGGCGGATCGAGCTCGACAAGCAGCCGGCCGTCCTGCTCGACCTGCACGGCTACGTCAACGGCACCCTCATCGAGCCCACCACTCCCCCGCACGGCGAGAACTACGAGTACGACCTCTTCCTGAAGCACACCTATGCCAACGCCCTCGGCATGGAGTCCGCCGTCAACGCCCTCGGCTACACGCCCGCCAAGGACGGCGTGGAACCGGCCCAGATCCCGTTCCGCGACCAGGAGGAGGGCTGGGACGACTGGCCGCCGATCTTCACCCCGCAGTACGCGGCCTTCCACGGCACGGTGGCCGCCCACACGGTGGAGATCCCGCTGGCGGTGAACAACGAGGAGTACGACGAACTGCCCGTCCCGGAGCTGCGCCGCCGCGCGGCGGTCAACACGGCCGTGGCGGGCGCGGCGATCCGCGCGACCCTGAACCACGTCCGCGAGCACCGCACCGACCTCATCACCGACCAGATCGAGGTCTTCCGCCGCGGCGCGGCCGGCGCCCCGCAGGTGCCGGTGTCGCCGGAGACGGTCCCCGGCGTGCCCGGCATCGGCCCGGAGGACGTCTACACGACCACCTTCCCGCGCGCCTACGTCATCCCGCCGGGCACCTCGCGCACCCAGCGCTCGGCGCCGGCCGCCGCGCGCCTGGTCGACCACCTGCTCGCCAACGACGTCCGCGTCACCCGTGCCACCCGCCCCTTCCGCCTCGCCGGGCGGACGTATCCCGAGGGCTCCTACGTCGTCGACCTGCACCAGCCCAAGCGCGGCATGGCGAACGTGCTGCTGGCCGACGGCCGGGACATCAGTGACCGGGTCTCGGAGATGTACGACATCTCCGGCTGGAGCCTGAGTCGCCTGTGGGACGCCACGGTCGAGCGGGTGCCGTCGGGGAGCCTGCGGGGCGCGCCCCTGCGCCCGGTCACCGAGGCCGTACCGGTCGCCCAGGTGCCCGCGCGGGGCGACCTCCGGCTGCGCCTGACCGACCCGCGCGAGGTCGCGGCCCTCAACTCCCTTCTCCGGGACGGGGTCCGCGTGCGCCAGGCATCGGACGGCAGCGCGATCGTCCCGGCGTCGGCCCGCCGCGCGGCGCTCGCCGCCGCCCGCACCCACGACGTCGCCTTCACGGCCACGCGCCTGACCGGCACCACGCCCCTGCGCCGCCTCCGCGTCGCCGCCGCCGTCACGCCGGGTGAGCTGTTCGCCCTGCGGGAGATGGGCTTCGACGTCACCCCGGTCTCGACGGCGGTCCTGAACGCGGGCTTCGACTGGTCCGGCACGGACGTGCTGTTCGTCTCCGCCGGCCTGGACCACGCCGCCCTGACGGCCCCCGCCCGCACGGCCCTGGACGCCTTCCTCGACGACCACGGCCTGGTCGGCCGGGGCGCGACGGGAGCGGCCCTCAACACGGCTGCGGGCCTGCTGGCCGTCACGCCGGTCGAGGGCAACGAAGCCGCCAACGGCGTCGTCCGCGTGGCGAACTCGGGCGGCATCACCCGCGACGCACCGCCCCACGGCTTCGTCTACGCCCCGCTCTGGTTCACCGGCCTCGGCCCCGGCGTGCGCGTGGAGCAGTCGTACGCGACCGGGAACCCGCTGGTCTCCGGGCACTGGCGTCCGCTGCGGGACGGCACGGGCGGCCCTGCCGGGGCCGCGGGGCAGGCCTCGGTGGTCAGCGGCGGGCACACGGTCCTGTTCGGCACCGAGCCCCTCTTCCGGGACCATCCGAAGGGGGAATTCCCGCAGGTGGCACGGGCATTGTTCACAGTGGCACACAGCGGTTCAGTTGAGGAGAGCGGATGACGCAGGAGATCCACGGCACCGTAGCCGACGGCTTCGAGGGGGTGCGCGAGGAGTTCGCCGCGTTCGTGGCCGGGGAGCGCCCCGACTACGAGGGCCAGCTGTGCGCCTACGTGCACGGCCGCAAGGTCGTCGACCTGTGGGCGGGGACCGACGCGGACGCCCTCTACGCCGTGTTCTCGTCCACCAAGGGCGCCGCCTCCCTGGTCGTCGCCCTCCTCGTCCAGGACGGCACGCTCGAACTGGACCGCAAGGTGACGTACTACTGGCCGGAGTTCGCGGCCGAGGGCAAGGGCGGCCTGACGCTGCGCGACCTGCTCGCGCACCGGGCCGGCGTGGTCGGCACGGACAGCGGCTTCACCCTCGCGGAGCTGGCCGACGACCGCCAGCTCGCCGAACGCCTCGCCGACCAGCGGCCGTTCTGGCGCCCCGGCACGGCCTTCGGCTACCACGCGCTGGTCGGCGGCGCCCTGGCCGGCGAGGTCGTCCGCCGCGCCACGGGCCGCACGCTCCAGGAGGTCTACCAGGAGCGGGTCAGGGCCCCGTACGGCCTGGACTTCTTCCTCGGCCTGCCCGCGCCCCAGGAGCCCCGCTTCCGCACCACCCAGCCGATGGCCCCGACCCCCGACCAGCAGGCCCTCCTCGACGCCGCGCCCACGGGCCCGCACGCGCTCGGCTCGATC
The DNA here is from genome assembly GCF_014651035.1 of Streptomyces lomondensis. GTDB lineage: Bacteria > Actinomycetota > Actinomycetes > Streptomycetales > Streptomycetaceae > Streptomyces > Streptomyces lomondensis. Next base: position 834,731 of record NZ_BMWC01000001.1, on the reverse strand, counting down.
GCGTTCAACCGCCACGCGCCCGATCCGACCGACCTGGCCTCGCTCCCCAACACGCCGCTGGTGCGCGCGAAGGGCCCGGCGTCCGTGGGCGGAGTGGCGTCGGCGCGGGGCCTGGCGGGGATGTACGCGGCGGCGATCAGCGAGGTGGGCGAGCAGGCGCCACTGCTGAAGCCGGACACCGTGGCGGAGTTCGGCCAGTTCCACTCGGCCGGCTACGACCTGGTGGCCCGGGCCCACAAGTCGTTCGGGCTCGGCTTCCAGACCACGGCCGACACGTGGCACCCGTTCCTCGGCGCCGGGACGATCGGGCACAGCGGCGCGAGCGGCTCCCAGGCCTTCGCGGACCCGTGGAGCGGCCTCGCGTACGGCTACACGCGCCGCCGGTTCGCCTTCCCCGGCGGGGCCGCCCCGGAGAACAACCGCCTGGCGCGGGCGATCCACCGGGCGGCGCTCGCCCGCTGAGCCCGGGCGCGGGCGGAGGCCGCACCCCACGTCCAAGGATGCGGCCTCCGCGTAGGCAACGACTGTCGTCAGACGAGCGTCACGGTGATGTTCCCGCGAGTCGCCTTCGAGTACGGGCACACCTCGTGGGCCTTCTCGATCAGCGACCGCGCGGTGCCCCGGTCGACCTTGGGGATGTCGGCCGAGATCTCGACGATGATCCCGAACCCGTCACCGTTCTTCCCGAGGCCGACCTTCGCGGTCACGGTCGAACCGGTGAGATCGGCACCCTCCTGACGGGCGACGACACCGAGAGCCCCCTGGAAGCAGGCGCTGTACCCGGCGGCGAACAGCTGCTCGGGGTTGGTGCCGGCGCCGCTCCCGCCCATCGCCTGGGGCGGATTGACGACGACGTCGAGCCGGCCGTCATCGGTGGCCACCCGCCCGTCGCGCCCACCCTCGGCGGTGGCGACGGCGGTGTACAGGACGTCGGACTGCTGGATCGGCATGCGGTTGTGTTCCTTCGGTCGTCCGCCGCGGCTCGCGCCCGGGCCGGGACGGATTCGGAAAGAAACTACCGCATGCCGGAATGCCAGCAAAGGGCGGCGGGGGCCGTCAGAGCTTGACGATCATCTTCCCGGTGTTGTCGCCACGCAGAACACCAAGGAACGCCTCCAGGTTGTTCTCGATGCCCTCGACGACGGTCTCCCGGTACTTCAGCTCCCCGGAGGCGACCCAGGGGGCGACCTCCCGCACGAACTGCGACTGGAGGTCGTAGTGGTCCCCGACCAGGAAGCCTTCTATGCGGCCGCGGGTCTGGATGAGGCGGGCGAGGTTCTTCGGGCCCGGGGCGGGCTCGGTGTTGTTGTAGACCGAGATCATCCCGCAGACGGCGATCCGGCCGCCCTCGTTGAGGGACCCGATGGCGGCCTCCAGGTGATCACCGCCGACGTTGTCGAAGTAGACGTCGATCCCGTCGGGGGCGGCGGCGCGCAGCTGCTCGCTCACCGGCCCGTCCTTGTAGTTGAAGGCGGCGTCGAAGCCGTACTCCTCCACGAGGAGCTTCACCTTCTCCGCCGACCCGGCGGACCCGATGACCCGCGAGGCCCCCTTCAGCCTGGCGATCTGCCCGACCTGGCCGCCCACGGCCCCGGCGGCACCGGAGACGAAGACGGCGTCGCCCTCCTTGAAGGCGGCGGTGCGCAGCAGCCCCGCGTAGGCGGTGAGGCCGGTCATGCCCAGGACACCGAGGTAGGTCGACAGCGGAGCGGCGTCCGGGTCCACCTTCACGGCGTTCTTGCCGCTGACGACGGCGTACTCGCGCCACCCGGAGAAGTGCAGCACGTGGTCCCCGACGGACAACCCCTCCGCGTCGGAGGCCACGACCTCGCCGACGGCACCGCCCTGCATGACCTTGCCCAGCTCGAACGGGGCGACGTAGGACTTCGCGGCGCTCATCCGGCCGCGCATGTACGGGTCCACGGAGAGGTACTTGTTCCGGACGAGGACCTGCCCCTCACCGGGCTGCCGCACCTCCGCCTCGACCAGGGCGAAGTCCTCGGGCTTCGGCCAGCCCACCGGGCGGCTGAGCAGGTGCCATTCGCGGCTGACGGCGGGGAGGGTGGGGGTGTCGGTCATGGTGCGCCTGTCCTCACGTGGTTCGAGCGAATGTTTCAGTACCTGAAACAACCATGCTCCTGAAAATTTCAGGTTGTCAAATAACCGGGTACCCTCGATCGCATGGCCTCCACCACACCGACCCCCCGGACCACCGCCAACCGCCCCGATCCGCTGACCCTCGAGGTCGTCGAGCTCATCGGGGAGGTGGTGGCGCGGTTCCACCAGGACTACGAGGAGGCGGCGGCGGAACACGCCCTCACGGGGGCGCAGGCGCGGCTGCTGAGCCTGCTGTGCCTGGAGCCGCTGCCGATGCGGAGGCTTGCGCAGCGGTTGAAGTGCGAGCCGTCGAACGTCACGGGGATCGTGGACCGGCTGGAGGCGCGAGGGCTGGTGGAGCGGCGGCCGGATCCCACGGACCGGAGGGTGAAGGTGGCTGCGGCGACGGCGGACGGGCGGCGGATGGCGCGGAGCCTGCGGGAGTCGCTGCGGTTTGCGCGGGAGCCGCTTGCCGGGCTCTCCGAGGGGGAGCGGGTGGCGTTGCGGGATGCGTTGCGGGGGATGTTGGCGGGGTAGTGGGGGCGTTTTTGGATGCTCGGCGTTCGAGGTGGGGCCGGGTGGGTGCGCAACTCGGCGCTACGAGGTGCCGCTTCTTTGGGACGGGTGCCGCCCTTAGCGGCACGATTTCCCGCAGCTAGGCGCACTCGGCCAGGAGTGCCAGCTTGTCCGCGTTTTCGGTGGTGGGGTCCGGGTGGTAGATGGCGAGTGTCTGGCCTGTCGTGCCGGCGATGCCTAGCCGTTCGCGGTTCAGGCGTAGGCGGCCTAGCTGGGGGTGGTCGATGTGCTTGGCCGTGCCTTCGCACGCCACCACGTCGTGGCGGGCCCAGAGTCGGCGGAAGCGCGGGCTGGCGAGGGAGAGTTCGGCGACGAGTTCGGTGAACCGGGGGTCGGCCGTGTCGGTGCCGGCGGACTGGCGGAAGGCGGCGACCATGCCCTCGGTGGCGTTCTCCCAGTCCGGGTGGAGGGCCTGCTCGGTGGGGTCGAGGAACACGTCCCGCAGGCGGTTGGCCCCCGGCGCGAGGCGCGGTGACAGCGCGGTCGCCAGGGCGTTGGCGGCCAGTACGTCGAAGTAGCGGCCCTCGACGACCGCCGGCAGCGGGAGCGTGGCGACGAGCTGGGCGATGCCCTCGGGCACGGCCTCCCGCCGGGGCCGGGACCCGCCCCGGCGGGGTGGGCCGGCGCCGAGGCGCAGGAGGTGTGCCGTCGCGGCGTCGTCGAGCCGCAGCGCGCGGGCGAGGGACTCCAGGACCTGCGCGGAGGGGTTGCGGTCGCGGCCCTGCTCCAGGCGCAGGTAGTAGTCGGCGCTGATGCCGGCGAGCATCGCGACCTCCTCCCGGCGCAGGCCCGGTACGCGCCTGACCCCGGACGCCGGGATACCGACCTGTTCGGGGGTGACGAGCTCACGGCGGGCGCGCACGTAATCGCCCAGCGGGTTCGGTTCGCCGGTCATCTCCCCACTGTATGCGCGCAGTTGAGCGTGTGCCTGGCCCTGTCACCCCCAGGACCTCGGGGACCCTGGCGCGGCAGGAGGGCGGGCGGCCAGGCTGGCCCTCCGAGTGGACGGAAACAGGCCGGACACTGAGCGAGGGAACACAGCGAGGAGCGAAACCATGTCGACGTATCTGCTGGTGCACGGCGCCTGGCACAGTGGGCGGTGCTGGGAGAGGGTGGTGCCGTTGCTGGCCTCGGCCGGGCATCGGGTGCTCGCGCCGTCGCTGACCGGCTACGGCGACACGGCGCACCTGCTCAGCCGCGAGGTGGGGCTCGACACGCACGTCGACGACATCGTCGACCTGATCGCCGCGGAAAACCTCACCGAGGTGATCCTCGTGGGTCACAGCTACGCCGGACTGGTCATCTCGTCCGCGGCCAACCGCGTCCCGGACCGGATCGCCCATCTGGTCTACCTCGACGCGATGGTCCCGGAGGACGGCGAGAGCGCGGCCGATGTCCTGCCCGTGACCCAGGCCCTGATCGACCTCGCCGAGAAGTCCGAGAGCGGCTGGCGGGTTCCGCCCCTGCCCGAGTTGCCGCCGCCCGCGGGCCTGTTCGGGGTCACCGACCCGGCGGACGTCGCCTGGCTGCACTCGATGCTGTCGGACCAGCCGGTGCGCTGCCTGACGCAACCGGTCCGGCTGGACAACCCGGCCGTACGCAAGATCCCGCGGACCCACATCCACTGCGTCGCCGACGGGCCCGAAGGCCTTGACCGGCGCCCCGTCCCCGCGCTCCAGCCCAACGGCTCCCCGGCACAGGTGTGGGAACTGCCGACCGGCCACGACTGCATGATCACCATGCCGGCCGAGCTCGCCGAACTGCTGCTCAGGCTGGGCTGATCCTGACCCTGGCCCTACGTGCACCACCAGAGGAACTGCTTGCAGGTCTCCGAAGGTGACGGTTCCGGCTCGGGGGGCGGGGTCGTCCGGTCCGATGTCGGCTTCGGAGCCGGGGGCGGGGGCGCGGCCGTAGGGTCCGATGCCGGCCGGCTCGGGGACGTGCCCGCCGCGGTCGACTCGGGATCGCGCGGAGTCTCCTCGTCCGCCGGGGACTTGGACTTCTCGTCCTTCGGGGACTCCGAGGCCGACGGTGAGTCGGAAGCGCCCGGAGAGGGGGATTCCGACGCTCCGTCAGCCCCCGTTCCCGGGCCCGGGGATCGTCCCGGCTCCCCCGCCTCGGCGGTCGCGTCACCGTCCGCCGACTCGCCCCCGGCCGCAGCCGGCTTCGGTGTCGACTTCGGCGCGTCCATGCCGAGTTCGGCGAGACTCAGTCCGCCCGCCGCCAGCACGAACCCCGCCGCGACGAACAGCGTCCGGCGCCGCCGACGGCGATGTGCCGCCGCCTTCCGGTCCCGCCGGCTCGTCCCGGCCGGGCCCTCGGCGACCGGCCCGTGCCCCCGTCCGCGTCCACGCCGCCGCGCGGCACGCCCCGACGGCTCGCCGTCGGCTTCGCCGTCATCGTCGCGTTCATCGCGTTCGTCGTATTCGCCGTCCGGGTCGGCCGGCTCGTCCGACCCGTGCGACCCGTGGGCGGTGCTCTCGCCCCCGTCGGACGCGGACGCGGCGTCGTACACACCGCCGTACTCCGGCTCGCGCCAGCGCAGCGCGTCGGCAGAGGTGCCGCACCCCGGGCACGCGAGGGCGCCGTTCAGGTGCCGTCGGCACGGGTCGCAATAGTCCATGACGCGGGAAGATTAAGTTCCGCGCCTGTCGCGTTCCTAGCTCCAGCTGTGAAGGTTCTGTAGGGACACTCCCCGCCCCTGGTTTCGAAACTGTCGAAACCGTTATGCGCGCGACCCATTGACACCCCTGCCGCCCCGTCCTTACTGTCACGCCAGCATTTCGAACGTGTGACGAAATCTCGAACACGCTCGAACTGGATGACTGACAGAACTGAGCCGACGAAGCTGCGAGGGACAACCGCCGTGCGCATCACCGGAATCAGCACACACGTGGTCGGGACGCCGTGGCGCAACCTGACGTACGTCCAGGTGCACACCGACGAGGGAATCACCGGAGTCGGCGAGACCCGGATGCTGGGACACACCGACGCCCTTCTCGGTTACCTGAAGGAAGCCCAGGCCAACCACATTCTCGGCTCCGACCCGTTCGCTGTCGAGGACCTCGTCAAGCGGATGAAGTACGGCGACTACGGCCGTGCGGGCGAGATCGTGATGTCCGGCATCGCCGTGATCGAGATGGCCTGCTGGGACATCAAGGGCAAGGCCCTCGGCGTCCCCGTCTGGCAGCTGCTGGGCGGCAAGGTCACCGACAAGGTCAAGGCGTACGCCAACGGCTGGTACACCACCGAGCGCACCCCGGAGGCGTACCACAAGGCCGCTCAGGGGGTCATGGAGCGCGGTTATCGGGCGCTCAAGATCGACCCGTTCGGCACCGGCCACTTCGAGCTGGACCACAAGGAGACCCTGTACGCCGTCTCCCTGATCGAGGCGGTCCGGGACGCCATCGGCCCCGAGGCCGAGCTGATGCTGGAGATGCACGGCCGCTTCTCCCCCGCCACGGCCGTGCGCCTGGCCAAGGAGCTGGCGCCGTTCAAGCCGGCGTGGCTGGAGGAGCCGGTCCCGCCGGAGAACCTGAAGGCACTGGAGAAGGTCGCCGCCAAGGTCGACATGCCGGTCGCCACGGGTGAGCGCATCCACGACCGGATCGAGTTCCGCGAGCTGTTCGACAGCCAGGCCGTGGACATCATCCAGCCGGACGTCGGCCATATCGGTGGAATCTGGGAGACCCGGAAGCTCGCCGCGACCGCCGAGACCCACTACATGCTGGTGGCTCCCCACAACGTGGGCGGCTCGGTCCTGACCGCCGCGAGCCTCCAGGTGGGCTTCACCTCCCCGAACTTCAAGATCCTTGAGCACTTCAACGACTTCGCGGACGCGGAGATCAAGAAGGTCGTCAAGGGCGCCCCGCAGGTGAACCCGGAGGACGGCTGCTTCCACCTCTCCGACGCCCCGGGCCTGGGCGTGGAGCTGGACGTGGACGCCGCCGCGGAGTTCCCGCAGCAGCAGGCCCGCTTCGACCTGTGGGCGGAAGGCTGGGAGCAGCGCAAGCCCAAGGGCAGCCAGTGACCGTCCGGCACCCGGAAACCCGGAACCGGCGACCGAAACCTTCGAAACCCGGAGGAGCGACGTGAGCACCGCGGTAGTCATCGACGCCCCGGGCGAGCACCGCCTCGTCCCGCACGAGCCCCGGCGGCCCGAGGCCGGCGAGGCCCTGGTGCGCGTCCACGCCTCCGGCATCTGCGGCAGCGACCGCGAGGTGTACCAGGGCAACCGCCCCGAGGGCTATGTGCGCTACCCGCTCACCCCGGGCCACGAGTGGTCCGGGACGGTCGAGGCGGTGGGCGCCGGTGTCCCCGGGTCCCTCGTCGGCCGCAAGGTCGTCGGTGAGGGCTTCCGCAACTGCCAGGTCTGCGACCGCTGCCACGCGGGCGACACGACCCTGTGCACGGCCGGCTACGAGGAGACCGGGTTCACCCAGCCGGGCGCGATGGCGGCCACGCTGACGCTCCCGGCGCGTCTCCTGCACGCCCTCCCGGACGACTGCGACCTCACGGCCGCGGCCCTCCTGGAGCCCGCCGCGTGCATCGCGGCCGCCGCGCTGAAGGGCAACGCCCAGCCCGGCGAGCGCGTCGCCGTGGTCGGCACCGGCACGCTCGGCATGTTCGCCGTGCAGTTCCTGAAGGCGAACTCGCCGACGGAGCTGCTGGTGGTCGGCACCCGGCGGGACCGGGAGGCGCTGTCGCGGCAGTACGGCGCGACGGACTTCCGGACGAAGGACCAGGACCTCCCGGACGACTTCGACGTGGTGATCGAGACGGCCGGGTCCGCGGACGCCGCGCGGCTCTCCGCCGCCCTGCTCCGGCGGGGCGGCCGGCTGGTCCTGACCGGGATCCCGGCGCCGGGTGCCGACGGTCTCGACCCGACCGATCTCGTCGTACGGCAGCTGGAGGTGCACACCGTCTTCGGTGCTCCGCCGGACGCCTGGGCGCACACGGTGCGGGTGTTCGCCGCCGGGCTGCTCGACCCGCTGCCGCTGGTGACGCACGAGCTGCCGCTCGCCGAGTTCTCGCAGGCCATCGAGCTGGTGGGAGCAGGCGATCCGAAGGTGGGCAAGGTGCTGCTCCGCCCCTAGACGTACGCCGGTACGGGGGGAACCTGACGGCCCCCGTACCGGCGTACACCCAAGCCTTGCCCTCCCCCGGGCCTTGCCTTACCCCGAGCCGCGAACCTCGTCCGAAATATCGAACCGAAGGACATTCCTGTGACCGACGCTTCCGCCACGGCAGCCCGCAGGCCCGGTGAGCAGGCGCTCACCGCGCTCGGCCTGAACGCGCCCGCCCTCGACCCCGCCGACGCCTCGCCGCACTCCTTCCCCGGCGGCGGCCGCTGGCGCACCGAGATCCCCTCGTGCGAGGGGCCCGAGGCGCTGGCGGTGGTGCTGAAGGAGGCCTCGCGGCTGGACGTGCCGATCCACCGGATCAGCCAGGGCAGCGGCGTGTGGATGCTGACCGACGCCGAGATCACCGAGATGGTCGAGGCGACGGCCGAACGCGACATCGAGCTGTGCCTGTTCACGGGCCCGCGCGGCACCTGGGACATCGGTGGGTCCACGCGCACCGACTCGCGGGGGGCCGGACTGCGCGCCCGCGGCCACGACGCCGTCGCCGGCTGCGTCGAAGACGCCGTCAGAGCAACCGAGTTGGGCGTCAAGTGCCTGCTCGTCGCCGACGAGGGCGTGTTGTGGACGCTGCACCGGGCCCGCGCGGCCGGCATCATCCCGGCCGACACCACGCTCAAGGTGAGCGCGCTCATCGGCCCCGTCAACCCGGCGGCGTACGCCGTGTACGAGCGCCTCGGCGCCGACTCGGTCAATGTGCCGAGCGATCTGACGCTCGATCACCTCACCGAGATCCGCCGGGTTTCCGGCGCTCCGATGGACATGTACATCGAGGCCCCCGACGACCTCGGCGGCTACGTCCGGATGTACGAGGTCGCCGAGCTGATCCGGCGCGGCGCACCGCTCTACCTGAAGTTCGGCCTGTCCAAGGCGCCCGGGATCTACCCCTACGGGCACCACATGCGGGAGCTGACCCTGGCCACCGCCAAGGAACGTGTGCGGCGCGGCCGGCTCGCTCTGGATCTTCTGGCCCGCCACGGCGCGGACGGCGACATGGCGCCGCTCGGTTCGCGGCTGCCGGGCGATCTGCAACGGTTCGAAATCTCGTCATAACGTTCCGGCTACTCGCCTTCACAAAAGAAGACACAGCCGCGCACAATCCGACACATCTCTTCTCGGTCTTTCCGGCACGACCACCCGGAGCGACTTCGCGCCTCCCAGACCGAGCCCTGCACACAGATCAAGGATGATGATCATGCGTAACCGCAGAGCCGCTCTCGCCGCCATAGCCGGAGCCGCGTCCCTCGCCCTCACCCTGTCCGCCTGCGGCCAGAGCGGCCAGGGCGGCAGCAAGGAGAGCGAGGGGGACGCCAAGGGCGGCACCATCGGCATCGCGATGCCGACCAAGTCCTCCGAGCGCTGGATCGCCGACGGCAACAACGTCAAGAAGGACCTGGAGTCCAAGGGCTACAAGACCCAGCTGGTCTACGGCGAGGACGACCCGGACCAGCAGGTCTCACAGATCGAGAACCTGATCACCCAGGGTGTGAAGGCGCTGATCGTCGCGGCCATCGACAACAAGTCGATGAACAACGTGCTCCAGCAGGCCAAGGACGCGAACATCCCGGTCATCTCCTACGACCGCCTGATCCTCGGCACGCAGAACGTCGACTACTACGCCTCCTTCGACAACGAGAAGGTCGGCGAGCTCCAGGGCACCTACATCGTCGAGAAGCTCGGCCTGAAGGACGGCTCCAAGAAGGGCCCGTTCAACATCGAGCTGTTCGCCGGCTCCAACGACGACAACAACACCCGCTACTTCTTCCAGGGCGCGATGAACGTCCTGCAGCCCTACATCGAGAAGAAGCAGCTCGTCGTCCGCTCCGGCCAGACCAAGCTCAACCAGGTCACGACCCTGCGCTGGGACGGCGGCACCGCCCAGAAGCGCATGGACGACATCCTGACCTCGGCCTACAAGACCGAGCGCGTCGACGCCGTCCTCTCGCCCTACGACGGCATCTCCATCGGCATCCTCTCGGCGCTGAAGTCGGACGACTACGGCTCCAAGAGCAAGCCGCTGCCGATCGTCACCGGCCAGGACGCCGAGGTCGCCTCGGTGAAGTCGATCATCGCGGACCAGCAGTCGATGACCGTCTACAAGGACACCCGCGAGCTCGCGAAGGTGGCCTCCAACATGGTCGACGCCCTGCTCAACGACAAGAAGCCCGAGGTCAACGACACCAAGACCTACGACAACGGGGCGAAGGTCGTCCCGGCGTACCTGCTGGAGCCGGTGGCCGTCGACAAGTCGAACTACCAGAAGACGGTCGTCGACTCCGGCTACATCAAGGAAAGCGACCTGAAGTAACCGCCGCCAACCGACCGACGATTCACCACTGATTGGAAGGCACGACCATGGCGGGACCCGTCCTGGAAATGCGCTCGATCGTCAAGACCTTTCCCGGCGTCAAGGCGCTGTCGGACGTCACGCTGACCGTCCAGCAGGGCGAGGTCCACGCCATCTGCGGGGAGAACGGCGCCGGTAAGTCGACCCTCATGAAGGTCCTCTCCGGCGTCCACCCGCACGGCACCTACGAGGGGGACATCCTCTTCGAGGGGGAGGTCTGCCAGTTCAAGGACATCCGGGCCAGCGAAGAGCGCGGCATCGTGATCATCCACCAGGAGCTGGCCCTGGTGCCCTACCTCTCCCTCGCGGAGAACATCTTCCTCGGCAACGAGCACGCCACGCGGGGCATCATCAGCTGGACCGAGACCCTGCGGCACGCCACCGAACTGCTGCGCCGGGTCGGCCTCTCCGACCACCCGGACACCCGCGTCGCCGACATCGGCGTGGGCAAGCAGCAGCTCGTGGAGATCGCCAAGGCCCTGTCGAAGAAGGTGAAGCTGCTCATCCTGGATGAGCCGACCGCCGCCCTGAACGACGAGGACAGCGGTAAACTCCTGGATCTCATCCTGGAGTTGAAGAAGCAGGGCATCACCTCGATCATCATCTCCCACAAGCTCAACGAGATCCGCAAGGTCGCCGACTCGGTGACGATCATCCGCGACGGCCAGACCATCGAGACCCTCGATGTGAAGGCCCCGGAGACCACCGAGGACCGGATCATCAGCGGCATGGTCGGCCGCGACCTGGAGAACCGCTTCCCGGAGCGGTCGCCGCACCAGCCCGAGGAGGGCGCGGCGCCCGCCCTGGAGATCCGCAACTGGACGGTGCACCACCCGATCGACCAGCAGCGCAAGGTCGTCGACGACGTGTCGCTCCAGGTGCGGCGCGGCGAGATCGTCGGCATCGCGGGCCTGATGGGCGCCGGCCGCACCGAACTGGCGATGAGCGTCTTCGGGCGGACGTACGGCCGGTACGCGGGCGGCACGGTCCTCAAGGACGGCACGGAGATCCGCACCAAGTCCGTCCCCGAGGCGGTCAAGCACGGCATCGCGTACGTGACCGAGGACCGCAAGCACTACGGCCTGAACCTCATCGACACCATCAACCGGAACATCTCGCTGACCGCCCTGAACAAGGTCGCCAAGCGGGGCGTGGTCGACGAGCACGAGGAGCGGCAGGTCGCCGAGGGCTTCCGCAAGTCCATGAACATCAAGGCGCCGACCGTCTTCGAGCCGGTGGGCAAGCTGTCCGGCGGCAACCAGCAGAAGGTCGTCCTCAGCAAGTGGATCTTCTCGGGTCCGGACGTGCTGATCCTGGACGAGCCGACGCGCGGTATCGACGTCGGTGCCAAGTACGAGATCTACACGGTCATCGACCAGCTGGCCGCCCAGGGCAAGGCGGTCGTCTTCATCTCCTCCGAGCTGCCCGAACTGCTCGGTATGTGCGACCGCATCTACACGATGGCCGCGGGGCGGCTGACGGGTGAGTTCTCGCGGGCCGAGGCCTCCCAGGAATCGCTGATGCGTCAGATGACGAAGGACAAAGAGGTAACCCGATGAGCACGGACGTGACCGCCAAGACGCCGGCCCCCGCGCCGCCCGGCAAGGGAGGGGCGGCCACCGGCGACGGACTGTTGCAGCTGGTGCTGGACGGCATGCGCCGCAACATGCGGCAGTACGGCATGCTGATCGCGCTGGGCCTGATCGTGGTGCTGTTCGCCGTGTGGACCGACGGCGACCTGCTGCTGCCGCGCAACGTCTCCAACCTGGTGCTGCAGAACAGCTACATCCTGATCCTCGCGATCGGCATGATGCTGGTCATCATCGCGGGCCACATCGACCTGTCGGTCGGCTCGCTGACGGCGTTCGTCGGCTCGATGGCCGCCGTGTTCATGGTCAAACAGGACATACCGTGGCCGCTCGCCGTGCTGCTGTGCCTCGCCGTGGGCGCGGTCGCGGGTGCCATCCAAGGGTTCTTCATCGCATACGGCGGCATACCGTCGTTCATCGTGACCCTGGCGGGCATGCTGATCTTCCGCGGCCTGACGGAGATCTTCCTGGAGGGCCAGACGCTCGGCCCGTTCCCGGAGGGCCTCCAGAAGGTCGCCAACGGCTTCCTGCCGGAGGTCGGCCCGACCACCAACTACCACAACCTCACCCTGCTGCTGGGCTTCGCGATGATCGCCTTCGTGATCTTCCAGGAGGTCCGTGACCGCAAGCGGCAGCAGGAGTTCAACCTGGACGTCCCGCCCACCAAGCTGTTCCTGCTGAAGCTGGTCGCGATCGGCGCCGCGGTGCTGACCCTGACCATGCTGCTGGCCAGCTACAAGGGCGCCCCGATCGTGCTGCTCATCCTGGGCGTGCTGCTCGTCGGCTTCGGCTACGTGATGCGCAACGCGATCATCGGCCGCCACATCTACGCGATCGGCGGCAACCTGCCCGCGGCCAAGCTGTCGGGTGTGAAGGACAAGAAGGTCACCTTCCTGGTCTTCCTGAACATGGGCATGCTCGCGGCCCTGGCGGGTCTGGTCTTCGCCGCCCGCTTCAACGCGGCCTCTCCCAAGGCCGGCCTCAACTTCGAGCTGGAGGCGATCGCGGCCTCGTTCATCGGCGGCGCGTCGATGAGCGGCGGTGTCGGCACCGTCCTCGGCGCGATCATCGGTGGCCTGGTCCTGGGCGTGCTGAACAACGGTATGAACCTCGTCGGCATCGGCACCGACTGGCAGCAGGTCATCAAGGGCCTGGTGCTGCTGGCGGCGGTCGGGTTCGACGTGTGGAACAAGCGCAAGGTCGGTTCGTAGAACAGACCGGGCCCCGCCGGAAGGCGGGGCCCGGTCCTTTCAACAGCAGTTTCCCAATGAGGTGGAGCCGCACATGGAACTGAACAGACGCACGGTCATCGCGGGAGCCGCGGCGGCGGGCATAGCCGCCGGCACGCTCGGCGGTACGGCGCACGCCACGGGAGGCAGGAAGCCGGTGAAGACGCTCTTCGGCAAGCTCGCCGACGGCACCAAGATCTACAGCTGGGCGCTGGAGAACGGCGGCACCCGCCTGAAGGTCCTCTCCTACGGCGGCATCGTCCAGTCCCTGGAGATCCCCGACCGCCGCGGCCGCTACGCCAACGTCTCCGCGGGCTTCGACAACGTCGAGGACTACGTCGCCAAGAGCCCCTACTTCGGCGCCCTGATCGGCCGGTACGGCAACCGCATCGGCAAGGGCAAGTTCACGCTGGACGGCAAGTCGTACCAGCTGTCCGTCAACGACGGCGAGAACAGCCTGCACGGCGGCGCCAAGGGCTTCGACAAGCGCGTCTGGGACATCGAGCCGTTCGTGAAGGGCACCGATGTCGGCCTGTACCTGTACTACACGAGCGTCGACGGGGAGATGGGCTACCCGGGCACGCTCAAGACGAAGGTGACGTACACGCTCACCAAGCACGGCGACTGGCGCGTCGACTACGAGGCCACCACCGACAAGGCCACCGTCGTCAACCTCACCAGCCACGTCTACTTCAACCTGGCCGGCGAGGGCAGCGGCACGATCGAGGACCACGAGCTCCAGATCGCGGCCTCCCGCTACACGCCCACCGACTCGGGCCTGATCCCCACGGGCGAGCTGGCCAAGGTCGCGGGCACCCCCTTCGACTTCCGCAAGGCCAAGCCGATCGGCCGGGACATCCGCGTCGCCCACCCGCAGCTGGTCACCGCCAAGGGCTTCGACCACAACTGGGTCCTCGACAAGGGCATCACCGCCCGGCCCGAGCACGTCGCCACCCTGCGCGACCCCGCCTCCGGCCGCACGATGAAGATCGCCACGAACGAGCCGGGCCTGCAGTTCTACTCCGGCAACTTCCTCGACGGCACGCTCACCGGCCCGTCCGGCCGCACCTACCGGCAGGGCGACGCGCTGTGCCTGGAGACGCAGCACTTCCCGGACTCGCCGAACAAGCCGTCGTTCCCGTCGACGGTGCTGCGCCCCGGGCAGACGTACCGCACGACGACGATCCACTCGTTCGACTGCTGACCGTCTTCACAGGTGGCACACAATTTTCTGAGGGAACCCTCAGTGGTTGAACAGTGCCATCAGAGCCTCCGTATGTAAGGGCGGCCCGCGCTCCCCCGCGCGGGCCGCCCTTAAACGTCGGGTCCGGCCGTCCCCAACGGACCCGCCTCATACGGAGGTTCCATGGCCGACAACGTCACGTCGCTGTTCCGCAGTACCGCGGCTCACAGCCCGTCGATGGCGGCTCTGACACGGGAGGGCGGCGACGGAGCCGGGCCCGTGGACTTCTGTATCCCCTGCAACCCGTACTTCCCCACCCCCGCCATGTTCGAGGACATGGCCGGCAAGCTGCGCGACATCATCACGTACTACCCGAGCAGCGCCGACACCATCACGGCCGAGCTGTGCAGCCTACTCCAGCTGCCGCCGCAGTGCGTGGCGATGGGCAACGGCTCGACCGAGCTCATCACCTGGATCGACCACCTGCTGGTCCGCGAGTCCCTCGCCGTGCCCGTCCCCACCTTCGGCCGCTGGACCGACCAGCCGATGGAGACCGGCAAGCGGGTCGACATGTTCCCGCTCCAGGAGTCCAGCGGCTTCGCCCTCGACCTCGCGCAGTACGCCGAGTTCATCCGCGCCCGCGGCACCCGCGTCGCCGTCATCTGCAACCCGAACAACCCCGACGGCGGCTTCCTGCACAAGCACGCCGTCGTGCAGTTCATGGACGCCATGGCCGACCTGGACCTGATCGTCATCGACGAGTCGTTCCTGGAGTTCGCGGACGCCGAAGCCGAACCGTCCGTCGTCCAGGAAGCCATGCTGCGGCCCAACGTGGTCGTGCTGCGCAGCCTCGGCAAGAACTTCGGCCTGCACGGCATCCGCTTCGGCTACCTCGTCGCCAACCCGGCCCTCGCCGGGCGCGTCCGCTCGATGCTCCCCAAGTGGAACCTCAACTCCTTCGCCGAGCACGTCGTCTTCATGCTCAAGGAGCACGGCGCCGAGTACGCGCAGAGCCTCCAGCAGGTGCGCCGCGACCGGCTCGACATGGCCAGCCAGCTCTCCTCCCTGCCGGGGCTGACGGTCTACCCGTCGCAGGGCAACTTCCTCTTCGTGCGCCTCCCCGTGGGCGCCGAGGGCACCGTGGTCCGGGACCGGATGCTCACCGAGCACCGGATCCTGGTCCGCGAGTGCGGCAACAAGATCGGTTCGTCCAGCCGCTTCCTGCGGCTCGTGGTGCGCCCCCAGGTGGACGTGCGTCGCCTGGTGTCCGGCCTGGAACAGGTGCTCTACGGGACGTCCAGGAGGGGAGCCGCCGTACCCGAGCTGGGCAACGGGACCAGCTACAGCTCGGGTACGGCGGCCGTGGACCGTCTGGTGAGCGAGACGAACGGGTCGGGGATGCGGGGGCTTGCGGCACAGGCCATGGGAGCGGGCGCCGGCAGCGGTGCCGGTGTCCCGGGGCCTGGCGCCGCACCGGCAGCCGCCGGCACCGGCATGCCGCTCCCCGCCGCCGCGTCCGCCGTGCCGGCGGGTGGCAACGGTGGTGGGATGCCGATGCCGGCGGCGCCTATGCCTGTGCCTGCGGCGCCTCAGCCGATGCCGGTGGCTCCGCAGCCCGTGCCTCAGCAGGTGCCGCAGTCGGTGCCGCAGCAGGTGCCTCAGCCCATGGTTGCGCCGGCGCAGCCGTTTGCTCCGGCGGCGCAGATGCCGGTTCCTCCTGCTCCTGCTCCGGCTCCGATGCCTGCGGCTACCGGGCCTACGCCGCCTGGGGTTCCCGCCCGGGGCGGGCTTACCGCGGCGCAGGTCCGGGGGACCAACGGGCTTTCGCCCGCGCCTGCCACCGGGTGGCCCGCCGCGCAGAGTTGGCCCAACGCGGCGGGGATGGGGCAGGCCGGGTAGTTCGGCGGGTGCGGGGTGGGTTGTGGCTGGTCGCGCAGTTCCCCGCGCCCCTGAGTACTTAAACTGCCGTCAGTTTCCACTGCTGGCAGGTGTTGTTCAGCCAGGACCACTGGCGTACGTCCGCACTGTCCGTCGTTGCGCAGTTGGTCACGTCGGCTACCTTCCCGGTGGCCTTGTTGACGATGCGGACATAGCCGCCGTCCGTCGCGACGAACTGGTAGCGCTGGCAGGTGTTGTTCAGCCAGGACCACTGGCGCAGGTCGGCGCCGTCGGCGGCGGAGCAGTCGGCGGTGTCGAGGACCTTGCCGGTGGCGACGTTGACCAGGCGGTGGGTGTCGTCGCCGAGGTCCTCCAGGCGCCAGCGCTGGTTGGCGTTGCCGTTGCAGGTGTACTGCATGACGTTGGCACCGTCCGCCGACGAACCGCCCGCCACGTCCAGGCACTTGCCGCTGTTGCGGTTGCTGACGGTGTACGTCGTCGAGGCGCTGGACGGCTCCCCGGACGGCCCGGCGAGGGAGGCGCCCAGGCGGACCGGGGTGCCGAAGTTCGGGGTGCCGTCGGAGTTCCAGGTGAACTTCTGGGCCCGGGTCGTGCGGCCGTTGTCGCAGCCCTCGGAGGCGGAGTCGTTGGCGTGGTAGACGATCCAGTTCTCACGGCCGTCGGGTGAGGTGAAGAAGCCGTTGTGGCCGGGCCCGTACACCCCGTTGGCGTCGTTGCGCTGGAAGACGGGCGTGGACTTCTTCGTCCAGGACGAGGCGGAGAGCGGGTTGGAGCCGGTCAGTTCCAGCTGGCCCAGCTTGTAGTCGGGCGTCCAGCAGCCGCTGGCCGAGTAGATGAGGAAGGTACGGCCGTTGCGCTGGAGCACCTCCGCGCCCTCGTTGACCGTGCCGCCCTGGCGTTCCCAGGCGTGCGTCGGTGTCGAGATCGTGGAGTAGGCGCCGCTGACGGTGTACGGGTTGGACATCGGGGCGATGACGAGGTTCTGCGTCCCGCCCGTGATGGCGCTGCCGAGCATGTACAGCCGGCCGCCCACGTTGAGCACGCTCGGGTCCAGCATCCACACGTTGCTGAGCTGGCCCTTGTAGGTGTACGGCCCCATGGGGTCGGACCCCGCGCTCTCCAGGACATGGCTGCGCTGCGTCGGGTTGTAGTCGGACACGTTCTGCCCGGCCACGTAGTACAGGTACCAGCGGCCGTTGAGGAAGTGCAGCTCGGGCGCCCAGATGTTGCAGCAGCGGGAGGCCGCGTCGCCCTTCCAGACCTGCACGCTGGGGGCGGTGGAGAGCCCTGCGAGGGTGGCGGACTTGCGGATGGTGATGACGTCGGTCCAGCTCGTCGTCACCAGGTAGTAGTTGCCGTCGTGGTACGAGATCCAGGGATCGGCGCCCTTGACGGACTTGACCGGGTTCGTGAACGAGGCGGCGCTCGCGGAGGGCTGGCCGAGCCCTATCGCGAGCAACAGGGCCGCCAGCAGGGTCAGTAGGCGACGGGCCATCCGCTGCTCCAGTTCAGAAGGTTGATGCCCAGCTTGGGCGTGCCGTTGTCGTTGCCGTCGTAGTAGTGGTAGACGATCAGGTCGCCGTCGACGTCCTTCAGGATCGACTGGCCGCCGGGGCCGATGACGCTGCCGTGCGACTCCAGGACGGGCGTGCCGCCGTTGTTCATCAGGTCGACGCCGTTCTTGTCGCGGTACGGCCCGGTGATGCTGGACGCGCGCCCGACCTTGACCTTGTACGTCGAACTGGTCCCGTTGCAGCAGGTGTCGTACGAGGCGAAGAGGTAGTAGTAGCCGTTCCGCTTCACGATGAAGGGCGCCTCGACGGCCTTGGTCCCGGTCGGCCGGGAGGCGAGCGAGTACCGGGCGGTGTTGGAGCTGAGCTGCTTCCCGGTGGACGGGTTGATCTGGATCATCTTGATGCCGGTCCACCAACTGCCGAAGGACAGCCACCACTTGCCGTCGTCGTTCACGAAGAGGTTCGGGTCGATGGCGTTGAAGTCGCTGGAGGAGTTCGAGGTGTAGACGGTCCCCTGGTCGGTCCAGCTGCCCGGCTGGCCGGTGCTGGAGGTCGCGAGGCCGATGGCGGACGTGTTCGAGCCGAACTTCGAGACGGAGTAGTACATCAGGTACCTGCCGCCCTGGTACGAGATGTCCGGCGCCCAGGCCTCCGGGACGGACGAGTAGTTCCGCCACCAGCTCGGCCTGCTGGAGAAGGCGTCGGCGCCGTTTCTGAAGGCGGTGCGGTCGCTGCTGGTCTTGTGGGAGATGCCGCCGCCGGTGGCGTAGAGCAGGTACTGGCCGGACGAGGTGCGGATCATCGACGGGTCGTGGGTGACGATGTCGCCGGTGACGCGGCCGGGGTTGGGGTACGCCGACGCCGTACTCGGGATCAGGGCGAGCAGGGCTGCGGCGGGGAGGGCGAACAGGGCGGTTCGCCTGCGGAGGGTGCGGGGTGTACGGGGACTGCGGCTCATGCAGGTCCTCCTTGCGGTGGGGGTGACAACGCTGTCCGACATCTCGAACAGCGATCGCAAGTTCGAACGGACCGTAGAATCGAACCCCTTGCGCGTCAATGGTCCGCGCAGTAACGACCGCGCCCCGGGGAAGAAAACCCCCGGAATCCCGGAATCCCTCCCCGGGACTCTCGCCGCTCTCCGGGAATCAGCCGGTCGGAAGACCCAGACCGTAGTACGTCACGTGATGGCCGTCGATGTACCCGGCCTCTCCGCCACCGAGGCCGGCATTGGCCGGTGTGCCGCACGCACCCCTATCCCTTGACATCGAGCGCCGTCCCGTACAGCCGGTCCACCCTCAACCGGATGACGACCCGCCGCTCGTCGACCAGTTGCCGAAGGAACTCGTCCTCGTCCTCCGGTGCGGCGCCCGCCGGGATCATCGCGAGCAACTCCCGGCCGACCGCGTCGCCGGGGACCGTCGTGACCTCCGAGATCTCGGCCTCCCCCTCGGCGACGGCGAACGACCCTCAGATGGGGTGGCCACTTCGCTTGACGGTGGCGAGCGTGCCGAACTGCTGGGTGGCGAGCAGGTCGGAGAGGGCTTCGTCGGACAGGAGGCGGGGCGTCGGTCTGTCAGTCATGACATCGCCAACACCGAGGGGGTGCCGGTCATTTCGAGATCCGCTCCGCAATCCACTGCGGCAGATCGACCTCCGCACGCACGGTCTTGCCGGGCGGCTCACGGTCGAGCACTTCCCACCGATCGGCGAGCGCGTCGACCAGGACGAATCCCCGGCCGTGCTCGTCGAGGGGGCGGGGCGGCCGCACGGCGCCAGGAGCAGGCGGACGCGGCGGCCCACTGCGGGTGTCGGCCACCTCCACCCGGACGCCGCCCGCGAGGAGCGCCAGCCGCAGCTCGAAGTCGCGTCCCGGCACGCGCCCGTGCAGCACGGCGTTGGCCGCCAGCTCGGCCACGATCGCGCCGACCGCGTCGGAGACGTCCGTTCCGTAGGGGATGCCCCAGGTGTGCAGCTGATTCAGCGCGAGGTTGCGGGCGAGGCGGGCGCCGCGTGGG
The DNA here is from genome assembly GCF_014651035.1 of Streptomyces lomondensis. Classification (GTDB taxonomy): domain Bacteria; phylum Actinomycetota; class Actinomycetes; order Streptomycetales; family Streptomycetaceae; genus Streptomyces; species Streptomyces lomondensis. The sequence continues at coordinate 815,141 of NZ_BMWC01000001.1, read as the reverse complement.
GTGGAGCTGAGGCGCTGACTGAACACACGTACGGTAACCGGACTTCGGGAGGTGGACTGTGACGTCATGCGCCCAATCTGGCCACCGGGAAGGGCGATTCTCCAGGCTGACGCCGCGTACGCTGCGGCAGCATACGCGGTGACGCACTGGACAGTACTGGTGACGTCCCGTAACCATGCCTCCGGGAGGTGACCGACAGTGGTCGATGGCATGGTGGGGACGGGCACGGGTGGCGAGCCGGAGTCGTCGGACAGTCTGCGGACGTTCGGGGCGGTGGTCCAGGGCTTGCGCGAACACGCGGGGTTGAGCCGGGAGGAGTTCGGGGAGCTGGTGCGGTTCTCGAAGCACACGGTGGCTTCTGTGGAGTTGGGGAGGCGGATGCCGGATCCCGAGTTCGTGCAGCGCGCGGAGGAGGTGTTCGGGAGGACGGGGGCGTTGCAGAAGGCGGCGGGGTGTCTGGAGCGGCAGCCGGGGTTGGCGGCTTGGTTTCGGCGGTGGGCTGCGCTGGAGCGGACCGCGATCACCATGTGCACGTACGAGTGCCGTATGGTCCCCGGCCTGCTGCAAACGCAGGCTTACGTACGGGCGCTGGCCGCTGACAACCTGCCGCCGCTCGCCGACCAGCAGATCGAGGAACGGTGGGCAGCACGAGCCGAGCGGCAGAAGCTGCTGTGGGAGCGACCGAACACCGCGTTCAGCTTCATCGTCGAGGAGCACGCGTTCCTGCGGCGCACAGGCGGCAGGGCAGTAACGCGGGATCTCACCGACCACGTGCTGGAGATCTCCCAGCTCCGCAACGTCGAGATCCAGGTGATGCCGCTCGTACGCGAATCCCACTCGGGACTCCAAGGCCCTTTCCACCTTCTGGAAACACCGGAGAACCAGTGGTTCGCCTACCTCGAAGGGCAAGAGAGCGGCCAGCTCGTCACCGACCGGAAAGTGGTCAGCGTGCTCCAGAGGAGGTATGCCAGGATGCGTGCACAGGCTCTCTCCCTCGAAGACTCCGTGAGCCTGCTGCAGCGCATGCGAGGAGACCTATGAACACCAGCGAACTGGCCTGGTTCAAGTCGAGCTACAGCAGCAGCGCTTCGGGCGACTGCCTGGAGGTCGCCACCTGCCCGGAAACGATCCACATCCGGGACTCGAAGAACCGGCAGGGTCCCGAACTCCACCTCTCCCCCACCGCCTGGTCCGCTTTCCTCACGCACGCCGCCAAGTGACTGTCGAGCCGCCCGCTTCGCTGCTCAGCGTCGGGCGGCCCCGAACAGCCCGTCGACGATCCGCCGCAGTGCGGCCTCCTCCTGACCGGCGCCTTCCGTCCGCTCGTACTCGGTCAGCGCGATGCCGGCAAGCGTGAATTCCCCCGTCAGTGCCCGCACCGCTCCCAGCAGGTCGTCGATGTCGAGACCCCCGGGTTCCGGTGTGCCGACGGCCGGGAAGACCCGCGGGTCGAGGACGTCGAGGTCGATGTGGACGTAGACCGCCTCGGCGCCGGTCGCGCGCACCGCGGTCAGGAGCGGACCCGGTTCGGTCAGCTGCTCGACGCCGACGTGCCGGATGCCACGACGCTCGACGAGGTCCCGCTCGCCCTGGTCCAGTGACCGGGCCCCCGCCAGCACCACGCGGTCGGCCGACAGGCTCCGCACGGGTCGCAGGCCCTCCGGTCCGTCGCCGATGAGCGCGCGCAGCACCATGCCGTGGAACGCCCCGGACGGCGACGACTCCGGTGTGTTGAGATCTGCGTGCGCGTCGAACCACACCAGCGCCAGCCGGTCCCCGAACACGGAGAGCGCGGTCTCGACGGGGGCGAGATCGACTCCGCAGTCGCCGCCGATGGTCACGATCGTGTCACCCGGCGGGACCTCGGCCAGTGCCTCGCGCACTGCGTGCAGGTGCCGCTCCAGCACGTCGGCGTTCCGTACGCCGCCCCGCGCGTTCCCGACGCCGCCGTCGAGCGCGACCGTGCGTCGCCGGCCTCCGGGCATCAGTTCGGCAAGCCGGGCAGCACCACTGCGCAACCGCCCGGCGGTCGCCGACCCGGACCCCTGCCACTGAGCCACCTCGAGTACGACCTGACCCGACACGAGGATCTCCTCTCCACGGTGATCAGCGCAGCCTATGACGAGGATGTGCGGAACTGCTCGATCAGTGCCGCGTAGCTGTCGGCGCCGTGCCCGTCCGACACGGACCGGTCGGCGAGGGCCTTGACGAACCTCGGCAGGTCGGTGCTGACACCGAGGAACTCGCTCTCGTGGATGACGTTCTCCATGGCGGCCAGATGCGTGTCGAGGGTGGCGTCGAGGGCCGGGTACGTGCCGTCGTCGATCTGCCGCCCGTATCCGGCGAACCAGTCGACCACCATCCCGGTGGCCGTCTTCGCGATCGGGGCGAACGCCTCGGCGTTCACTCCCGCCGCACCGAGCATGGCGGCCCCCTGAAGGAAGCCGTTCAGCGTGCTGTACATCAGGCCCACGACGGCCGTCTCGTGGAGCGACGACAGGCCGTGGTCGGCATCGAGGTACATGGCCGCGCCGAGGCTGCGCAGGGTCGGCTCGTACAGGTCGAAGGCCGGGCGCGGCCCGCTGTGGACGAGGACGGAGTCCGCCGTGCCGATGGCCTCGGGCACGGCCATGATCGAACCGTCGAGGTAGGTGACGCCCCGCCGTGCCGCCCACTCGGCGGTCTCGCGGGCACTCCGTGACGTACCCGAGGTCAGGTTCACCAGGGTCCGGCCTTCCAGGACCTCGTCCAGCGGGTCGAGGAGTTCGTGCACGGCGTCGTAGTCCGAGACGCAGACGATCAGGAGGGGTCCGGCCGTGACGGCGTCCCGGACCGACCCGGCGAGTCGCGCGCCCTGGGCGACCAGCGGACCGGCCTTCGCGGCCGTGCGGTTCCACACGGTCGTGGGATGCCCGGCGCGCAGTAACGCGCCGGCGAGTGCCTGGCCCATCAGTCCGAGGCCCAGGACCGTCACAGGGGTGCGGTTCGCGTCATCCTGGTTCTTCATCGTGCGCTTCCTCCAAGGGGGTTGGCAGCCGTGGAGGAATCCTCGACCTTCAGACCGGTGTGAAGGTCAAGCGGGCGGAGGGATGAAGCCAGCATGCCGACAGGAGAGTTGAGTGCGAGGAATCGGTGTTCACGAGATCACTCCAGAAGTTCTTCTGTCTCGGTCGCGCAGGTATACGGAGGTGCCTGCCGAAGCGAGGGCGGCACCTGCCAGCAGCCATACGAACACGGTGACCGGCATCGAGACGTACTCCACGGTCGACCCGTCGGAGTACACGCAGGCGTTTCGAAGGGGCCAGTACTGTTGCTTGGTGGCCGCCAAGTCGGCGCCGGCGTCGTTCCGGCTCGTGCACAGTTCGGGGAAAGGCCCTCCCGTGGTGACGGAGAACCAGCCGTAGCAGTACACCGCCACCGCCGATGCAGCCAGGATCAGGGCGACAAGCGCGTAGATTCTGGGCGCAGGCAGCGGTGGGTGGCTCAGCAGGATGAAAACCACCACGATGCCCACCGACGCGGTGACCAGACTCGCAGTCAGCAACGCGCCCATCAGCAACATGTGCAACCTACCTACCTTTTCTCGGCGAAACCTGCGTAGAACTCGCTCATCACGGAGTCGGACTCGTTCCACGGTTTCTTGCCCACTGGACGATGCTCGTGTCCTTCTCGGGACAGGGCTGGCCGGGGTGGGTCCAGGCCGCCGCAGCTGAGGCCCGGGCCGTGTCCGCGCTGCGGGAAATCATTCGTGGGACAGCCCTCGGGCGTTCTCCCCGCGAGGTCGGCCCATGCCAACGCCTCGCGCTGGCGCCGCCTTCAAACGCAAGCGCGGCATCACCCCGACCGAGCACCGCGCCAATCCACCGGCCCCGAGGCTCGGACGCTGAGCTCCGGGGGACCAGTGCGGCCAGCCGCGCGGTACTCTCACCGCCGCCCACCGAACGCCCACGCGTGGACCTCGACGTCGGCATACCGGCCCCGGGTCAGCACTCCACGTGCCGCCTCCGTATCCGGGGCCCGGACCAGCGCAGCCGTACCCACCCACACGTCACCGTCGTCGGACAGCAGGGGCCCGTACGCGATCAGCTCGTCCCGGTCGTACGGCATGTCGAGGTCGACGGCCGGCCCCGAGCCGAATCCGAGCACCAGGAATCGAGTGCCGCCACTCGAACCGCCGGGAAAGTCCCACATGGTCCGCCCCAGCAGGTTGCGCCACCGCCGCAGCAGCACATCCCGGTACACCCCGGCCTGATAGTTGGGCTCATCGAAGGCGAAGGTCCGCGCGGCCGCTGAATCCGGCAAGTCGACGATGTGCACACTGCCGGTGGGCGTCTCGCCATCACTCCCGAAGGTCGGCCCACGGGCGATCAACTCCGCCTCGTACTGGTCCATATAGGCCCAGTGCGCTTCCCCCAACTCCTGACGTAACGGCAGGGACCCGACTCGATCACGGTGATAACAGAAGAACTCCATGACCACACCTTCTCCCACCGCAGTGCGCAGCGCCGCCCGTTTGCGGTGCAGGACGACGCGGCCGGTGCTGCTCCGTGACACAGGGCAGAAGCCCTGCCCGGCGATGCCTGGCAGGTCTTCATGTTTGCTTCAAACGAGCGAGACACCGACGGACTGCCGCCTCTGCCAAATCTCATGTGGAACCCAACAACGGACCCACTACGGAGCGTCCGCCACTGAGGTAGCAGATCCACCTCAACTCCGGCTCGGACGAGGCTTCTGACGCGGCGGGCGAACTCGCCCGTCACATCCCATTGCCCAACTTCGATACAGAATGCCGCCAATGGACCTCGTGGCGCCTTCCCTGGACGCACGTTCAGCCGAGAAAGCTCATACTTGAGGAATCAAAGCCCCTCCCGAACCCTGGAATTCTCTGCGGAAATTCCTACTGATCAGCTATCGGAAGTCGCTTCCTTGAACCTCTGGCCGACCTCGACCCGCGCGTTGAGCATCTGCACCCACTCATTGTCGGTCCGCTTCGTGTACTGGGCGGAGCCGGCGCCAGGCGCGGTTTCAATGAGATGCAGCAACGTCCAAGCCAGTCCGAAACAGTTGTCGGGCCCGAAAAGAGTGGCTAGCGCCTGAGCCTCATCATCCGTTACCGGCTTTGGAATACGTTCGAGCAGCCTCTGGGTTTCCGAGATGGCCTCGATCTCTGCATCCTCATTCGGGAATGGTCCCGCCGCGACCAAGTCCGCCACCTCGCGCCGTAGCACCATTGGTTCCTCCTAGATTTTCCCGATGCGACGGGAGTATGTCAGCATTTCACGAATCCCCGACCCATACCTTCCCCCGCCGTTCCGGCCCGTCGCAGTCGACGACCTCCACGGAATGCCCCACGAAGAACGCCCGGACGCGTGCCACAACGGCCTCCGAGGCCAACGGTGTTGCATCATTCATCGCCCGATCATCCTCCGTCAGTTCTCGTCCAGCAATCCAATGTCCTCAGGAAGGGTGCGCATCGATCGCTGCCTCACCGGATCGGTCTCCGAATCGGCAGCTGTTCGGATGAGAGAAGCGAGCTCCGCCCGCTCTGGGGGCTCAAGATCTCGAGCCATCGCAGCAATGGGCTCCACGATCTGCGAGGCAACGTCAGGATCAAGGTCGTCATCGTCCGTCAGGTCGATCGAAACCAGGAGGCTCGCGAATGCCTTCACCAGGAACTGCTCGGTGCTCATATCGGTCCAATCTCTACCTGCAGCCAGCCGCGCCGGAAGCCCGGCCGTCGCACAACGTCCGGTTTCCTCGACGACCTCCCTCAGGTGGGTGTTGTTCCCGGGAGTAACTGACCTTTGAAGAGCACATCTTGCCGCCCGTGGTCTTCTCCCCCACCGGTACCGCAGGGGACCTTAGTGTGGACCACGATCCGGACACCCTGGCAGGCCCGGAGTTCGTGCCAGGACGCAAGAGCGGCCCGCACGGACCGCCCGTCGTGGTCGGCACGGGTGGCTGGCAGGGCATCAGGGCGATCTCCTGACCGGCGCCGGGGGCCGGCTCCTGCTCCGGCCCCCGGCGTACGCGTCTGGGCCCATCGGCCCGCGAAGAGGGAGGATGCCCGCCATGCGGTACACACGATTGGCCAAAGGCGCCGTCACCGTCGCCGCCGCCACCGCCGTCTGTCACGCCATTCTGACCGCCGGCTACGCCTGGGCCCGCGACAAAGCGGCGACGGGCGAGGCGACGATATTCGCCGGCGTTTTCGAGTGGACGGTGACCACGTCCGCTTCCTGGGCTCTCATGCCCCTCCTGCTGGGGGCCGGGATGCGCGTCATGCGAGAGGCCGGCAACACCGCGCTGATGGTCGGCGGTGGGCTGATCTGGGCGGTGCTCTGCTTGTCCTTCGTCGACGAGATCGACCGTCCGGGCGGGCACATGCCGGTGTCGGGCCTCGTCGCCTTCCTGCTGGCCGGGACGGCACTGGCCGGGAGGGGACCGGCCCGGACCGGTACGGAACACCCCGGCTGAGGGGCGGCCCGCCGGTCTGCGGGCCGCCCCTCACCCCGTCAGGACTTCTTCGGACACTCCTTCCACGCCATGTGGTACACCGTGCTGATGTCCCCGTCCGTCGAGTCCATCGTCATGAAGCTGACCTTGTCGGCCGCCTGCGTACCGGCGTTGACCCGGATCTCGGTGTTGATGTTGAAGTTGCGCTGGACTCCGCAGGGTGCGTAGACGAGTTGGGCCCAGTCCGTCTCGTCGGTGGCCTGCCAGTTGTCGTTGTAGGGGCCGCTGAAGGGGTGGTTCCTGGACACCGTGCTGGGCGAGCCCTGGAAGTAGTACGAGGCTCGCTGCGTCGCGCTCGCGCCGCGCTGGAGTGAGGCGAAGCCGCGGTAGTCGGCGCTGGCGATGGCGTACGTGAAGCCCTGCGGTACGTGGACGATCAGGCTGAGCTGGCAGTTCTTGCGGAACGCGGTCGGGTCGGAGGCCCCGCCGGCCTGGGCGAGGTAGTCGCTGTAGGTCACCGTGAAGGCCGTGTTGTCCTCGGAGACGGCGACCGCCGCCGTGCCCTGCGGACAGCCGGAGCCGTTGACCGTGGCCACCTTGATGACGATCTTGTCCGGCGGCGGGTCGACGAACCCGGAGGACGGGGATTGCGCGGGAAGTGCGCTGGTGAGGAGCGCGGCGATCGCGCCGCTCAGAAGCAGGCCGGTGGCCATGGTTCTCCCATCCGTTCGTGGGGGGGGTGGAAAGGTCATGGGCATGCGCATGCGCATGTTGCTGCCATGCACATGTCAAGCGACGAGCACACGCACCCCCGACCTGTGACCGTTTCATGAAGGAGCCGTGAAGGTCGGGAGCGGTCGCATCGTACGCAGCGGAGCGGGGTCCGGCCAGGTCGGTCTCCGGCCATTCACACCGGCGGTGTTTCACAGCCCGCCGCGCCCGCCGGGCGAGTGGTGTCCCCGGGCGCATAAGGTGCCTTTCACGCGCACCACGTACGGCATGCAGCACAACAGGAGGCGCTCCCTTGGAGCTCAGCAGGCGTACCTTCCACGCTCTCGCCGGCACGGCGGCGCTCGGCTTCGCGCTGACCGGCAGCGGGTCGCCGACCTCCGCCAACCCGGCCCGGACCGCGCCCACGGGCCCGCCGCCCCCGGTGCCGAGCGCGGACGGCCGGCGACACGAGATCGGCTTCGACCGGTACTCGCTGCTGGTGGACGGCCGGCGCCTGGCCCTCTGGTCGGGCGAGATGCACCCCTTCCGGCTGCCGAGCCCGTCGCTGTGGCGGGACGTGCTGGAGAAGATGCGTGCCCATGGCTATAACGCCGTGAGCGTGTACGTCGCCTGGAACTACCACTCCCCCGCCCCGGGGCGGTACGACTTCACCGGCGTGCGCGACCTGGACCTGTTCCTGCGCACGGCCGCCGAGACCGGGTTGTACGTGATCCTGCGGCCCGGCCCGTACATCAACGCCGAGGTCGACGCCGGCGGCTTCCCCGGCTGGCTGACCGCCACCGAGGGCAGGGCCCGCACCTCCGACCCGACGTATCTGCGGTACGTCGACGAGTGGCTGACCGCCGTCAACGCCATCGTTGCCAAACGCCTGTTCACCCGGGGCACCGGCACGGTCCTGCTCTACCAGATCGAGAACGAGTACGACGCGCACGTCGACGAGCCGACCGGGCGCGCCTACATGTCGTACCTGTACGAGAAGGTCCGCGCCGACGGCATCGACGTACCGCTGTTCCACAACGACAAGGGGCGGAACGGGTACTGGGCGCCCGGGTCGTTCCGCACCGGCGGCGAGAGGGGGCGCTGGCTGTACGGGTTCGACGGGTATCCGGAGCCGGACCAGGTGCCGCCCGACTGCGGGCACTTCGGGGCCGGCGGGGCGAAGGGCGGGGCCACGGCCAGTCCGCGCACCCCCGGGTTCGTGCCCGAGTTCGGCGGGGGCTGGTTCGACCCGTGGGGCGGATCCTGGTTCGGCGGGAAGGGGTACGCCGAGTCGCGCCGGACCCGGGACGCGGCCTACGAGCGGCGCTTCTACCTCACCAACCTCGCCAACGGCATCACGCTGCACAACGTCTACATGACGTACGGCGGCACCTCCTGGGGCTGGCTGCCCGCACCGGCCGTCTACACCTCGTACGACTACGGCGCCGCCTTCGACGAGGCCCGCAACGCCACCCCCAAGCTCGCCCCGATGCACCAGATCGGGCAGTTGCTGCGGCACGTGCCCGACCTGGCCAAGCTGAACCGGGCGAAAGACGTGCGCGCCACCGACGAGCGGATCAAGGTCTACCACCTGGCCAACCCGGACACCGGCGCCCATGTCTACGTCCTGCGCAACGACTCCGGCGAGGCGGTCTCCGCCACGCTGCCGGACGCCGGGATCGACGTGCCGGTCACCGTCCCGGCGCGGGACGCCAAGCTGCTCGCCGCCGGGCTGAAGCTCGGGAAGCGGACGCTGGTGCACTCCACCGTGCAGCCCATGCTGAGCCTGACCGCGGGGCGGCAGGACATCGCCGTGTTCGCGGGCCGCCGGGGCGAGATGGCGCAGGTCGTCCTGGAGTGCGCGGACGAGCCGACGCCCATGCGGATGGACGCGGAGCCCGCCTGGGCGTACAACCTCGGCAAGCTGAACATCACGGCTCCGCTCGGCGCCGGCGGGCTGAGCCGGGTGCGGGTCGAGGGCGACGGCGTGGACACGCCGATGCTGGTGCTGTTCGCCGACGACGCCACCGCCCTGCGGCTGTGGCCGTACGAGACGCCGTCCGGCCCGGTCCTGGTCTACGGCCCGGCCCTGCTGCGGTCGGCCGCCCTGCGCGGTTCCACCGTCCACCTCACCGGCGACACCATCGGCGCGACCGGCCTGGAGGTGTGGGGGCCGCGCGGGATCACGCACATGACGTGGAACGGGCGCCCGGTCCCCTGCCGGATCAGCGCCTCCGGCAGCCTGCTGGCGCTGAAGCCGCTGCCCGGTGTGACCCGGCCGGCCCTGCCCGCCCTGGACGGCTGGCGGCGGCGGACCGAGAACCCGGAGGCCGCGCCCGACTTCGACGACTCGGGCTGGACGACGGCCGACCGGAAGACGTCCTTCAGCACCACCCCCGTGCCCGACGGGCAGCCCGTCCTGTTCGCCGACGACTACGGCTTCCACTACGGCGACGTCTGGTACCGGGGCGAGTGGACGGGCGCGGGCGGCCTGGAGTCCGTGTCCCTCTCCTACAGCACGGGCACGCAGGGCCTGCTGATGGCCTGGCTGGACGGCGAGCCGCTGGGCACGCACCGCATGCCGGTGCCGGACAAGGAGCGGGCGCGGCAGGGGACTTGGACGGCGAAGGCCGCCTTCGGCCTGCCGAAGAAGCTGCGGGAGAGGTTCCGTGAGGAGCGGCCCGAGCGCCATGTCCTGTCCGTGCTGGTCCGGCCGATGCAGCACGACATGGACGGCAAGGCGCTCGACACGCACAAGGCCGCGCGCGGACTGACCGCCGTCACCTTCGAGGGCGCCTCCCCAAGGGTGACGTGGCGGATCCAGGGCGCGTCCGCACCCGACCCCGTGCGCGGGCCGATGAACAACGGCGGGCTGTACGGGGAGCGGGAGGGCTGGCACCTGCCGGAGCACGAGGACGGGGACTGGGCGGAGACCGACTCCCTCCGGGCCGGCCGGAGGCAGGGCGTCACCTGGTACCGCACGGACTTCCGGCTGGACGTCGCCCCGGGCGTGGACGCCTCCGTCGGGCTCGTCCTCGACGACGCCCCGGACCGGGCCTACCGCGTCCAGATCTTCCTCAACGGCTGGAACATGGGCCAGTACATCAACGACGTAGGGCCGCAGCACACGTTCGTGCTGCCGAACGGGATCCTGCGCACACGTGGTGCCAACACACTGGCGTTGGCGGTGCTGTCCGACGGGACCACACCGTCCGGTCCGGGGGATGTACGGCTGACGCTGCTGGGCGCGGCGGCCGGAGGGGTGCCCGTCCAACCGGTGTGACCGGATCGAGCCGTCCCCCTGCCTTGCCTTCTCCGGCAGGCTGGTTCACCGTGTTGGCCCTTCAGGGCTGCCGACAGGGAGGGGAACCTCGTGCGAAGACGGCGTTTCATCGGTGGATTAGGCGGACTGGTCGGGGCCGGGCTCGTCTCGGCGCGGGGCGGAACGGCCTGGGCGGCTCCCGGTCTCCTGAGTGAGGCTCGCGAGTGGCAGGCCGTCACGGCCCCGGAGGCCGCCCCCGCGGCGCAGTTGCGCGGCGTGGCGGCCGCGGGCCCCGGCCTCGCCTGGGCCGTGGGCGAGGAGGGCCGCAGCGGCAGCGTCCGGGGGACGGCGCTGGCCCTCGTGTGGGACGGCACGGCCTGGCAGCGCACCGACCCCGGCTTCGGCGGCTATCTGGGCTCCGTCGCCGCCACGTCCGACGGCTCCGCCTGGGCCGTCGGCTCCGACACCTCCGGCACCGCCCGGCTCCTCGCCTGGGACGGACCGACCTGGCGGGAGACCGACTATCCCGGGCGCGGGGCGACCGGGACCTCCCTCGCCGCCGTCACGACCGGGCCCCGGGGCCACGTCTGGGTCTCCGGCCGGAACAGCGACGGCTCGGTGCTGCTGCACGGCCACCGGGGCAGGTGGACCTGGCTGGAGGCACCCCCGGCCACGACCACCATCCCGCCCTACGGCATCCACCGCGCGGTCTGCGGCGACATCTGGGTCTACGGCACCGAGCTCGTCGCCCGCTGGGACGGAACGGCCTGGACCGTGCTGCCGGCGCCCGGCGGCATCCGCGCCGGCTTCACCGGGCTGCTCCCGGTCGCCCGCGACGACATCTGGCTGACGGGCTACGACTACGGCATCGGCGGCCCGCCCGGCAAACCACCGGGCGTCCGGCTGCTGCACGGCGACGGCAGTTCCTGGGAGTACGTCAAGGCACCGTTCGGCGTCGGCATGCTGTCCGGCATCGTGGGCGACGCGCAGGGGCGGCCCGACCGCATCTCCGGGTGGGACTTCTGGGACCAGACCCGGGCCCACTACCTGCGCTGGGACGGCACGGCCTGGGTGAGCGAGCGGGGGCCGGTGGCCACGACCCCCGTCGTCATGAACGCCCTGGCGAAGGTGCCGGGTTCGGACGGCTACTGGGCGGTGGGGACGACCTCGACCTCGCCGTCCTCGACCGCCCTGCCGCGCATCGAACGCTGACCGGGGCCGGTTACGCCAGCCGGATCACGTTCCAGGACAGCGGCTCCAGGACGGCGCTCAGCGTGCCGTCCTGGAGAGCTGTGCCGTCGACCGCGTGCGGGGCCACCCGCTCGGGGTCGTCGAGCGTGTTGCGGGCGTCGGGGTCGGCGTCCGCGAGGGCGCTGTGCTCGACGACCGACGACAGGTCGAGCCCGTTCAGCGCGACCTCCAGGGGCAGGGCGTCGGTACGGCTGCGGTTGACGGCGAAGACGGTGACCGTGCCGTCCTCGGCGCGCACGGCGGTGGCGTGCAGCAGGTCGGTCTCGCCGTACTTCTTCGTCTCGTACGTCGGCGAGTCCACGCGGACGTCGAGGACCTGGCCGCGGCCGTACCGCGAGGCCTGCGCGAACGGGAAGAACGTGGTCTGCCGCCAGGCCGGGCCGCCCGGCTCGGTCATGATCGGCGCGATGACGTTGACGAGCTGGGCGAGGCAGGCGACCGTGACGCGGTCGGCGTGCCGGAGCAGGGCGATGAGGAGCGAGCCGAAGACGACGGCGTCGGTGACGCTGTAGTTGTCCTCCAGCAGGCGCGGGGCCTCGGGCCAGTCGTCCTGCTCGAAGGTCTTGGCGCGGGCCTCCCACTCGGGCAGGTACCAGACGTTCCACTCGTCGAAGGAAAGGTTGATCTTCTTCTTCGACTTCAGGCGGGCGCCCACGTGGTCGGCGGTCGCGACGACGTTGGCGATGAAGGACTCCATGTCGACGGCGGAGGCGAGGAAGGAGTCGATGTCGCCGTTCTCGGGCCAGTAGTAGGCGTGCAGAGAGATGTAGTCGACGAGGTCGTAGGTCTCCTTGAGGACCGTCGCCTCCCACTCGGCGAAGGTGGGCATGGACTGGCTGGAGGAGCCGCAGGCGACGAGTTCGACGCCGGGGTCCAGCTGGCGCATGGCCCGGGCCGTCTCGGCGGCGACGCGGCCGTACTCCTCGGCGGTCTTGTGGCCGGTCTGCCAGGGGCCGTCCATCTCGTTGCCGAGGCACCACAGGCGGATGCCGAAGGGGTCCTTGTCGCCGTGCGACACGCGGAGGTCGGACAGGGCGGTGCCCTCGGCGTGGTTGGCGTACTCCTGGAGTTCCAGGGCCTCCGCGACGCCGCGCGTGCCGAGGTTGATGGCCATCATCGGCTCGGCCTGGGGGCCGATCTTGCGGAGGAAGTCGATGTACTCGGAGAGGCCGAAGCGGTTGGTCTCCGTCGAGTGCCAGGCGAGGTCGAGGCGGCGGGGGCGGTCTTCGGCGGGGCCGACCGAGTCCTCCCACTTGTAGCCGGAGACGAAGTTGCCGCCGGGGTAGCGGACGGCGGTGACGCCGAGTTCGCGGACGAGGTCCAGGACGTCCTGGCGGAGGCCCTTGTCGTCGGCGGTGGGGTGGTCGGGTTCGAAGATGCCGGTGTAGACGCAGCGGCCGAGGTGTTCTACGAAGCTGCCGAAGAGGCGAGGGTTGACCTCGCCGACTGTGAAGGCGGGGTCGAGGGTGAAGCGGGCCGTGTGCATGCTTGCCTTTCGAGGTTCAGTTTCGTCTGCGGGTGATTCGTGGTTGCTCGCGCCCACGCGGCGGAGCCGCATATCGATACAGCCCCGCGCCCCTAGAGGACGACTGGCCAACCGTCCTTTGTCCAGCGCAACGTGTTGAGCCCGAGCTTCGGCGTCCCCGAATCCTCCGCGTCGTAGTAGTGGTACGCCAGGACATCTTTGCCTCTGTCCCTGAAGACCGACTCGCCGCCCGTGCCGATGTAGCGGCCGTGGCCCTCCAGGACCAAGTCGCCGCCGCCTTCCAGCATCGGCTTGCCCGTGCTGTCGATGTACGGGCCGGTCACGGACGTAGACCTGCCGACCTTGATCTTGTACGTCGAGTTCACGCCCTGGCAGCAGGCGTCGTAGGACGCGAAGAGGTAGTAGTGGCGGCCGTGTTTGAGGATGTACGGGCCCTCGACCGCGTAGGGGGCGTCGGGGCGGGTCGCCAGGTGGTGGACCTGGGCGCCCGGGATCGCCTTGCCCGTCTTGGGGTTCAGCTCGACCATGCGGATGCCGGTCCAGTAGGAGCCGAAGGACATCCACAGCTTTCCGTCGGCGCGAATGATGGCCGGGTCGATGGCGTTCCACGTGTCGGTCGTCTCCGAGGTGAAGACCTTGCCGTGGTCGGTCCAGGTGCCGGGCAGGCCCGTGCGGGACGTGGCGACGCCGATCGCGGAGTGGTTGCTGCCCCAGGAGGATACGGAGTAGTAGAGCCAGTAGCGGCCGTCGCGCCGGGACAGGTCGGGGGCCCAGGGATCGGCCTTGTCGTTGTACTCGTACCACCAGGCCGGGGGCTCGGCGAAGGCGTTGCCGGCGTCGGTCCAGTGCCGGCCGTCCTCGGACAGGCGGGCGCCGATGATGCCGCCGGTGGAGTAGGCGACGTAGCCGCCGGACTTCAGGCGGGAGACGGTCGGGTCGTGGATGATCTCCTGGCCGGTGATCGGGCGGGGGTCGGGGTAGGGCTCCGCCGCCTGTGCGGTGTGCGGCAGCAGGGCCAGGAGGGTGGCCGCCGCCAGGGTGGTGAGGGTGCTGCGCAGGGTCACTGTCCCGCCAATCCCGTGTGGGCGACGCCCGCCACGATCTGCCTCTGGAAGAAGACGAAGACGATGATCAGGGGCAGGCCCGCCATCAGGCCGCCGGCCATGAGCTGGGCCCACTGGATGCCGTAGGAGTTCATGACGGTCGCGATGCCGTTCGGCATGGTCATCAGGTCGGGGTTGTTGGTCACCATGTACGGCCACAGGAAGTTGTTCCACGAGGCGATGAAGGTGAAGATGCCGACCGCGGCGAGGGAGGGGCGGGACAGGGGCAGGACGATGGTGAAGAAGACCCGCCAGCGTCCGGCGCCGTCGATGAACGCGGCCTCCTCCAGTTCGCGCGGGATGCCCTGGAAGAACTTGTAGAGGATGTAGACCATCGCGGCGGGCGCGCACTGCGGCAGGATCATGCCCCAGTAGGTGTCGACCATGCCCATCTGCTGGACGGTCGTGAAGAGCGGGACGCCGAGGACGGCGGGCGAGACCATCAGGCCCGCCATGACCAGGCCCATCAGGGCGCTCTTGCCGCGGAACTCGGTGCGGGCGAAGCCGTATCCGGCCAGCGAGCTGACCAGCAGGACGACGGCCGTGACGCAGACGGAGACGACGACGGAGTTCACGAACCAGTTGGTGATGTTGCCGGTGTCGAAGATGGCCGTCCAGGCCTGGGTGGTCCAGTCCTTCGGCAGCCAGTGCGTCGGCACCTCGACGGCCTCGGTCTCGGACTTGAGGGAGGTGAACAGGGCCCAGGCGAGCGGGGCCATGAACACCACGGAGACGGCGGTGCCGAGCAGGGTGAGGACGATCTGGCTCGGCGTCCAGGGCCTCCTCGCCCGTACGTTGGCTTGTACCTGCGTGGCGGTCATCGCACGCCCTCCTCACGCTTGCGCAGCAGCCACATCCGCGCGACGGCGACGGACGCGATGATCACGAAGAAGATGATGGAGATCGCGGAGGCGTAGCCCACGCGGTAGCTGGTGAAGCCCTCTTCGAGGGTGTACTGGACGATGGTGCGGGTCGATTCCTCGGGGCCGGGCATGAAGTCCATCATCACGACGGCCTGGTCGAAGACCTGGAGCGAGGCGAGGATCTGCAGGGCGATGACGAGGCCGGTGATGTTGCGCAGCATCGGCAGGGTGATGTGGACCATGCGGTGCCAGGCGTTCGCGCCGTCCAGCTTGGCGGCCTCGTAGAGGTGGTCGGGGATGCCCTGGAGCGCGGCGAGGTAGAGCAGGAAGCTGAAGCCGACCGTCCACCAGAGCGTGCAGACGACCACCGCGAGCATCGCGTAGGACTTGTCGGTCAGCCACGGCGTGTCGAGGCCGAAGACGTGGTTGATCATTCCGGTGCCGGGGTTGAACAGCCACTGCCACAGGTTGGCGGCGACGGTCGACGGCAGCAGGAACGGGGCGAAGAAGCACAGCCGCCACAGCCATTTGCCGCGCTCGATGTGGTGGGCGAGCATCGCGAGGAAGAAGGCGAGGACCGTGATGCAGGGCACGACCATGAGCGTGAAGTACGCGCTGTGGCCGAGCGTGTCCCACACCAGCGGGTCCTTGAGGGCCTCGCGGTAGTTGTCGAGGCCGACGAAGTTCGCGCTGTCGCCGGAGATGTTGGCGTCGGTGAAGCTGAGGTAGACGCCGCGCAGCAGCGGCCAGATCACGAAGAGCGCGAACAGGCTGAGGAACGGGGCGACGAACCAGCCGCCGTGCTGGAAGCCCTGCTTGCGGCGGACGGTGGCGGTGTGGGCGGCGGTCTTCGCGCGCGCCGGTGCGATGACGGTCTGAGCGCTGGTGGTCATGCGACCGCACCTCCCTGCGCGGCGGTCTTGCCGTCCATGGGGTTCTTCGTGGCGAGGAGCCTGGTGAGTTCGCTCTTCATGCGGCGGGCGGCGGTCTCCGGCTTGGCGGAGCCCATCGTGGAGGAGACGACGATGGGGCCGACGCGCTGGGCGAGGATGCCGGTGGATCCGGCGAACCACACCTTGGGCTCGGTGGCCTGGTGGTCCATGGCCGAGACGTACTCGTTCTGGGGGCTCATCTTCCGGTACGCGGCCGTGGACAGGACCGGCCGGTAGGCGGGGATGTGACCGCCGAGCGCCCACTGCTGGGCGTGCCGGACGATGTAGGCGGCGAGTCGGTGGGCGCCCTCGTTGGCGGGGCCGCCGCGGTCGGACTGGTGCGGCAGGACGAAGGCGTGCGACTCGGCGTGGGTGGCGGGCTTGCCGAAGACGGGCGGCAGCGGGGTCGCGCCGTAGTCGATCTTCGCGGTGTCGTAGACCGGCACCGACCAGTTGCCCTCCCAGACGAAGGGGGAGCCGTTGACGAACTGTTCGGCGCTCGCGGTGCCGCCGAAGCTCGGGATGGCGTAGCCGTCAGTGATGTGCCGGCGCAGGAACTGAAGGACCTGGGTGGCCTTGTCGGTGTCGAAGGTGACCTCGGTGTCGGTGTCGTTGAACCAGGTGCCGCCGAGCTGGGTGTAGAAGGCGACGAAGAACCACCACTGGAAGTTCTGGTCGCTGTTCCATATGCCGATGGTCTGCAGGCCCCTCTTGGTGGCCTTCTTGGCCTCCTTGAGCACGTCGAACCACTCGTCGGTCGACGTCACGGGCACCATCCGGCCGTCGTCGCCGAGCAGCCCCGCCTTCTTCAGCACGTCCTTGCGGTAGAAGCAGAGCTGGACGTGGCTGTCGAGGGGGACGGCGTAGAGGTTGCCGTCGATGACGCCGCGGTTCCACAGCTGGGGGTTGAAGTCCTGCTTGCGTACGCCGTACTTGGCGAGCAGGTCGACGTCCCAGGCGTCCAGGAGGCGGCCGGGCGAGAAGCCGGTGACCCGGCCCATGTGCATGACGCCGAGGTCGGGTGCGCGGTTGCCCGCGGCGGCCATGGCGAGCTTGGTGTAGAAGGGGCTGCCCCACTGGAGCGTGGAGTCCTTGACCGCGATGTCCGGATGCTCCTTACGGAAGGAGTTCAGCATCGCGATCATGTTGTAGCCGTCGCCGCCGCTGAAGAGGTTCCAGTACCGCACGCGCGTGTTGGCGTCCGAGGCGAGTGCGTCGGCTCCGGTGCCGAGTGCGGCGAAGCCGAAGCTGCCCGCGACGGAGAGCCCGCCGAGCCCGGCGAGAAGCTGCCTGCGATTCAGGCCAGGTCGTCCCATGCCCTGCCCTTACTGTTCGAGATCCCGAATAGTGCTCGTAACTTCGAACGGGACCGTAGGTTCGAAGCGCCTGCGCGTCAATGGGTCGGACAGGAAGTCGGGGCAGGACTTTTGGGTGAGTTCGGTCGTTCTCCGTTGAACTACGGACATCGGATCGCATGACGCGCACACTTTCAGGCGCGTAGGCTCGGACGCGCTGCCTGGGGTCCTCTTGAAGGGCCTTGGCCGTCGGCCGGTGGTGAGAAGGGGGAGCGATGGACATCGCGGGCGCGCGGAGGACGGTTGCCCGGGTCACCGCCGCGTTCCGGCGCTCGCGCAGGGGCTCCACCATGCGCGGCCTGGCCGAGGAGCTCGCCGCGGCGGTCCGGGCGAGACCGCAGTGTCCCACCGACGTGCGGTCGTTGTGCCGGGCGGTGTGCGAGGAGATGAGCGCGCGGCGCGGCGGACGGCCCGTCGAGCTGCGGTTCGAGCGCTTCCCCGACGAGATCGAAGTGACCGGCCTGTGGGTGGAGTTCCAGGACTTCGACCTCGTCATCGTCGAGGAGCGGGCCGAGGCGGTGCAGCAGTTGGTCATCCTCGGGCATGAGCTGTGGCATCTGTACGCGGGGCACGGCCACCACCATGTCGCCGGTACGGCGGCGGCCCGGGCCCTGGAACGGGAGCCGGGCTGGAAGTCCGTGGCGCTGGCGGTGGCGGCCCGGGACGGCTCGCGCGAGCGGGACGAGTCCGAGGCCGACGCGTTCGGGCACCGGCTGGCCGCCGTCTTCCGCTCCTTCGCGGAGGGCTGCCTCGCGGACGGCTCCCTCGCGGGCGGTTCCCTCGCTCATGGCCCCCTCGCGGGCGGGCGCGCGGCGGACGCCGCCCTCGACCCGGTGCGGCGGTCGATGGGCTACCGGGGACGCGGGGGCGGCGCGCGATGACCCACGCACGGGATGTCCTCGACGGGTTCGCCGTCTCCTTCTGGCTGCCGATCGGGGCGCTGACCCTCGCCCTGGTCATCAAGCTGCCCAGCCTGGTGAAGATGTGGCGGGACCCGATGCTGCGGGCCGTCGGCGGGCTGCTGCTGTTCGCCTGCGCGGTGTTCGTCTTCGCGTCCCCGTCGGTCATCGGCTGGACCAACCGTGTCACCGGCGTGCCCAACATCGCGGCGCCGCTGGTGTATTCGCTGCTCACCGCGTTGTGCGCGTCCTGGCTGCTGCTGATCGTCGCCTGGCGCAACGGCCTGTCCGACCGCTCCGGCTCGACGCGCCGCGCGGCCCGCTGGGTCGTCTTCGCCTACGCGGGTGTGGTCGTCGCCCTGTGGGTGCTGTTCTGGCTCGCGGACGTGCCCGTGGAACGCCGCCGGGACCTCGACACGTACTACGCGAACACGCCCTTCATGCGCGAGGAGATCCTGCTCTACCTGCTCGCGCACACCGTGGCCTGCTCGGTCACGGCCCGGCTGATCTGGAACTGGGTGCGCACCGACGGCCTCGACGCCTGGCTGCGCTGGGGCCTCAGGTTCCTCGGCGTCGGCTACGCGACGAACCTGCTGTTCGACGCCGCCAAACTCACCGCCGTCACGGCCCGGTTGACCGGCCACGATCTGGACTGGCTGAGCACCTACCTGGCACCGTCGGCCGCCTGCGTGTCGGCCACCATGGTCGCGATCGGCTTCATCATCCCGCACGGCGGCCAGTACCTGCACGAGCGGTGGCGCATCCGGCTCGCCCACTGGCGGCTGCGCCCCCTCTACCTGCTGCTGCGCACCGTGAACGGCGGCGGTGCCCCCTTCACCCCGCGCGCCACCGGCGAACTGCGCCTGATCCGCCGCGAGACGTACATCCGCGACGTGCTCCTCCAGCTGTCCCGGCATCTCGACGAGGATCTGCGGGAACGGTCCTACGAGGCGGCCCTGGACCTCGGGTTCGAGCCCGGCCGGGCGAAGGCCCTGGCCGCCGCCGTCACGATCCTGGACGCCGTCCCGGCCCGGGAGCGGCCCCCGCGGTCCGACAGCGCCGCCGCCCCGTCCGGCCCCGACACCACCTACCTGCTCCAGGAGATCCAGGCCGTGTCCCGCGCCCTGCGCCACCGCGACCACATCGAGGCGGTACGCTCGCGCGCGGCCGCCCCCGGGAGAGAGAACGCCCGCGCATGACTGACAGATCCGCCCCCGCCAGAACCGCCGTCGTCCTGGGGGGATCCCACTCCGGCATGCTCGCGGCCCGCGCCCTGGCCGATGTCGCCGACCGGGTCGTCGTCGTGGAGCGCGACACACTGCCCGCGGCGCCCGGCCCGCGCAAGGGGCTGCCGCAGGCCCGGCACGCCCACATGCTCTGGTCGGGCGGGGTGCGGGCCATGGAGGAGCTGCTGCCGGGCATCACCGGGGTGCTCCGGGAGGCCGGGGCGAACCGGCGCCCGGTCACCACGGACATCGTCGCCCTGGGCACGCGCGGCTGGTTCCGGCGCTGGGAGGAGTCCCACCACGTGGTCCTGGCCGGCCGGGACCTGCTCGACGCGACGGTCCGCGCGCGGGTCCTGGCCGACGAACGGATCGAACTCGTCGAGCGGGCGGAGGCGGTGGGCCTCACCGGCACGGACACCGCGGTCACGGGCGTACGGATCCGGCCGTCCGACGGTCCCGAGCGGACCCTCACCGCCGACCTGGTGATCGACGCCTCGGGCCGCGGCTCCCAGGCCGCGCACTGGCTGACCGGCCTCGGCCTGCCGCTCGCGGAGCGACGCGAGGTCGACGCGGGCCTGGCCTACGCCAGCCGCCTCTACCTCGCCCCCGCCGCGGCCCGCGACGACTTCCCCGTCGTCAACGTCCAGCCCGACCGGCGCGAGGGCGGGCCCGGGCGGGCGGGCTTCCTGCTGCCCATCGAGGAGGGCCGCTGGATCGTCACCCTGTGCGGCACGCGCGGCGGCCGGCCGTCCCCTCAGAACGACGACTTCGTCCGCTTCGCCCGCGAGGACCTGCGCCACCCGCTCATCGGCGACCTGCTCGCCCAGGCCGAGCCGCTGTCCGACGTGTCCTTCACCCGCACGACGGTCAACCGCCGGCACTTCTACGAACGCATGCCGGTGTGGCCCGCCGGCTTCGCCGTCCTCGGCGACGCCCTCGCCGCGTTCAACCCGGTCTACGGGCACGGCCTGGCCGTCGCCGCGCAGAGCGCCCTGCTGCTGCGCGAGACGGTACGGCGGCACGGCTGGGGCGCGCCCGGGCTGTCCCTCCGGATCCAGCAGGCGGTGTCCCGCCCGGTCGGCGCGGCCTGGGACCTGGCCATCGGCCAGGACGTCTTCTACCCGGGCGCGACCGAGCACGGCCCCACGCTGCGGGACCGGCTCGTGACCGCGTACGTCGACCGCCTGATGTACACGGCGACGGGCAACGGCCGCATCGCCCGCCGGGTGACCGATGTGACGTCCCTGGAGCGGGGGGCGGAGGTGCTGCTGACCCCGTCGGTGCTGCTGGCGGCCGCGGTGGGGCCGCTGAAGCCGCCGCTGGGCGGGCCGCCGTTGACGGCCGGGGAGCGGAAGGCGGCGGGGCTCCCCTAGGGCCTGTCGTTTGGATCACGCCGCAGACGCGGGGTCTGGCACGCGCATCTGCCGCGTTGTCGTCGGTTGCCGACGCTCCGCGTCGACGCCCTCCTCCGCCTTGCAGCTGTACGCACCAGACCCCGCTCACCGGCACTGAACAGCACCGTCACTTCCCTGCGACCTGATCCAAACGACAGGCCCTAGCCGCCTGGCCGCCTATCCTGCGAAGGCGGGTTGTGCCAGTCCCTTCCCCGCACCCGGCACCACGAACAGGGAGCCGGCCAGCGTGGGCGGCTCGCTCAGCCCCGTACGAGCCGTCGTGATGTACAGGTCGGACAGCCCCGCCCCACCGAACGCACAGGCCGTCACCAGCGGCACCGGCAACTCGATCACCCGGTCCAGCTGCCCCTCCGGCGTGTACCGCCGCACCGCCGACCCCTGCCACAGCGCGACCCACACACACCCGTCGGCATCCACGGTCAGCCCGTCGGGAAAGCCCGAGCCGTCCTCGATCTCGGCGAGGGTGCGCCGTCCGGAGACCCGCCCGTCCGCGTAGTCGAAGACGTCGACCCGCCGGGTCGGGGAGTCGATGTAGTACATGAGCCGCCCGTCGGGGCTCCACCCCGTGCCATTGCTGACGGCCACGTCGTCGAGGACGAGGTCGACCGTGCCGTCACCCGTGACGCGGGACAGCGTGCCGCCCCCCGGAGCCTCGTCGTACCGCATCGTGCCGGCCCACAGCGCGCCGTCGGGCGCGACGGCGGCGTCGTTGGCGCGGCGGCCGGGGACGGGCTCGTGGTGCAGCCAGCGGAAGGTGTCGTCGGGGTCGAGGAGCCCGACCCCGTCGCGCAGATTCAGCACGAGTCCGCCGCCGGCGCGCGGCTTGACGGCGCCCACGTGCTGTTCGGTGCGGCGGACCGTGCGGTGCCTGGTGGCCGGGTCGTACGTGTGCACCCGGCAGCCGAGGATGTCGATCCACAGCAGACGGCCGGCCGCCGCGTCCCAGGTCGGCCCCTCGCCGAGCTCTGCCTCGGCCCGTACCGCGACCTCGTACGGCGTCGTCATGCCACGCTCCGGTGGCCGAGGTGCTCGGACAGCTCGGCGGCGCCCTTCGCGGCGAGCTGCTCCAGCTCGGCCCGGCGCTCCTCGCTCCAGCGGATCATCGGCACGGAGATCGACAGGGCGGCGACGACCTGGCCGGTGCGGTCGCGGACCGGGGCGGCCACGCAGCTCACGTCCGGGTTGGACTCGCGGCTCTCCACGGCGAGGCCCCGCTCACGGATCTCGGCCAGGGTCTCGCGCAGGGCGGCCGGGTCGGTGATGCTGTTGGGGGTCATCGCGACCAGCTCGGCGCCGTCGGGGATGCGCGCGGCGAGCTCGTGCTCGGGAAGGGAGGCCAGCAGCATCTTGCCGACGGAGGTGCAGTGGGCGGGCAGCCTGCGGCCCGCCGCCGACACCATCCGCACGGCGTGCGTGGAGTCGACCTTGGCGATGTAGATGACGTCCGTGTCCTCCAGGATCGCCACGTGCACGGTCTCGTCGCAGGTCTCGGCGACGGACCGGGCGACCTGCTGCCCCTCGGCGGCGAGGTCGAGCTGCTCGGCGTAACGGGCGCCGAGCTGGTACGGGCGTACGCCCAGCCGGTAGCGTCCGGGCTGTCCGGGCACGGGGACGATGTACTTCCGGGCGGCGAGCGTGGTCACCAGCTCGTGCACGGTGGTGCGCGGCAGCTGGAGCTTGCGCACGATGTCGGGGGCGGAGAGCGTCCCGTCCCCGTCGAGAAAGAGCTCGAGAATGTCGAGAGCCCGGGTCACTGCTGGTACGAGGCGTCCCACGACCGGCCCCCTCCCTATGTGTCTCAGGCGCCTGTGTTCCAGACCTCGACGTTCGAGATATCAACAGGCGATCGGCATGACGAACACAGGCTAGCCACAGAGGTTTGCCCGGGCAATGGGGAGAGGCCGGCGGGCGGAAACCCACGAGCACGTTGTGTGCGCATTAAAGTGCCCGGTGTGCGACACGTCACAGGTGTCGCAAGGGTGGGGGGATCTCTGTGCATGACATGACCATGGGCTCGAACGTGGCTTTGACGGCCCTGAGCGAGAACGTCGGTTCCGCGATCGTCAGCCTGGGCTGGTCCAGCCCGACCGGTGAGGGCGACGCCGACGTGTCCGTGCTGCTGCTCGACGGGAACGGCAAGGTACGCAGCGACGCCGACTTCTACTTCTACAACAACCCGGTGGCCGCCGACGGCAGCGTGCAGCTGCTGGGCAAGGAACCGACCGCGGACGGCAGCGAGGACCGGATCAGCTTCGACCTGACCGCGGTACCGGCCGACGTGGAGCGGATCGTCGTGGCCGCGAGCCGCTACGAGCAGGCCCGATTCGCCGAGCTGGACGACCTGAAGGTGACACTGGCCGACGCCGGGGGCGAGAGCCTCCTGCGGTTCGTCATCGACGACCCCGGCCCGGTGAGCGCGATCATCTTCGGTGAGCTGTACCGGCGCGGGACGGAATGGAAGTTCCGGGCCGTGGGGCAGGGCTACGAGAGCGGACTGGCGGGGCTGGCGACGGACTTCGGCGTCGACATCGAGGACGACGAGGCGGAGTCCGAGGCGGCGGTCGCCGAGGAATCCGTCGCCGTCACCGCGCCGCCGGACACCCAGCCGCAGACGACGCTGGAGGCCGTCCCGGCACCGCGTCCGCCGGCCGGCGAGGAAGTCGCGCCGAAGAAGCGGACGGCCCGGCCCCGGACCGCGAAGAAGAAGGTCACGCCGCCCAGGGCGCCCGTGAAGAGCCTGGCCGAGAACGAGTCCTGGAAGCAGGCCCGGCTCTTTCCGGTGTCGGCACTCAAGAGTGACCGGGACCGGGAGATGCGCTCCACCTCGGTGCTGCTGTCGGTGATGGCCCAGGTCCCTCGGTTCGGCAGGCGGATCACCGCTCCCTTCGGTGCGCCGTCCGGCCGCATGGAGACCTTCACCGAGGTCTCCCTGCCCCACGGGGACACGCCTCGCCGCCCCGACGGAGTCATCCGCGTGGAGCGCGCCGGGAAGCTGTGGACGGCGCTCGTGGAGACCAAGACCAACGGCAATCCCCTGAAGTCCGATCAGGTGCAGGCCTACATGGACATCGCGGCCCGGCGCGGCTACGAGGCCGTGATCACCCTGTCGAACGACGTCGCGCTGGAGGGCAGCCCGCTGGTCGACGTCAAGATCGACCGGCGGCGCAAGCACCAGGTGGCCCTGTGGCACCTGTCATGGGCCGAAGTGGCCCATCAGGCCCAGATGCTGATCCGTCACGAAGGCGTCGGGAACGCGGCGCGCACCTGGCTGCTCCAGGATCTCCTGCACTACCTCCAGCACGAGAACTCCGGCTGCCACGGGTTCCAGAACATGGGCTCGGCCTGGGTGCCGGTCCGCAACGGCATCAGTGATGAGACCCTCTGCCAGGGCGACCCCCGCGCCCTGGGGGTCGTCGAGAGCTGGGAGCGGCTCATCCGTCAGGTGTGTCTGCGGCTCGGCGGCGAACTCGGGCAGAAGGTGCTGCCCGCCCAGCGCACCAGGCGCGGCACCGATCCCGGGGCCCGCCGCGCCCGCCTGGCGGACCAGCTGTGCCTGGAAGGCAGGCTCCAGGCGAAACTGCGCGTCGAGGGAGCGCCCGGGCTCCTCACCATCAGCGCCGATCTGCGTACCGCCAAGCTGCGCACGTCCGTGGAGATCCCGGCACCCGAGCAGGGCTATCCCCTGACCTGGGCCAAGCGTCTGGTCCGCCGTCTCGCCGAGGCACCGGCGGACCTGCACGTCGAGACCCTGGTGGAGGGCGAGACGGGCGGCCCCCGGGGCACGCTGGAGCGGCTGCGGCCCGAACCGGCGGACCTGCTCCCCAAGGACAGCGCCCTGCGGATCACCGGTTTCCGTCTGTCCCTCTTCAAGGGCATGGGCAGCGGCCGGGGCAACGCCGAGTCCGGTTTCATCCGCAGCGTCGACGACGCCGTGCACCGGTTCTACACCTCGGTGGTGGTCCACCTGGACGGTCCGGTCTCCGGGCGGGCGGCGTCGAGGGAACGGGCCGCTGTGTAAGGCGCGGTGGCGGTGATCTTCGCCTGCCCGCTCACCGCCGCCCCCGCATCACCCCCAGCTCCCCCCTCAACCTCTGCGCCCGCAGCACCAGTTCCAGTTCGAAACGCCGGTCGGGGTCGTCGATCTCGTCGCCCCACAGTTCGCGGATCTGGCGGAGGCGGTAGCGGACGGTCTGGGGGTGGACGCCGAGGCGGGTGGCGACCTCGGGGGCGCCGCCGCGGGTCTCCAGCCAGGCCAGGAGGGTCTCGGCCAGGCGGCGGCCGTGGGTGGGGCCGCAGTGGGTCAGGGGGGCCAGGCAGCGCAGGGCCAGGTCGTCGATCAGTTCCTCGGGCTGGAGGAGGACCAGGGCCTCGGTGTGCTCGGTGCAGTAGAGGACCTCGCCGGAGGGGAGGAGGTCGCGTTCCATCAGGCGGACCGCCGCCTCGGCCCAGCGCAGGGACTTCGCCGCGTCCGCGAGCGGGACCGGCGGGCCGATCGCGCCGGACCAGCCGGCCAGGGCCCGGTGCAGGAGTTCGGGGCGGCCGGCGGCGTCGGGCTCGGGGACGACCATCCGGGGCTGTTCGTATTCCATGTCGAGCAGGACGCCCTGGCCGACCGCGGGGGCCATCGCCTCCCGGGCGGGGCGCAGCAGGACGCCGACCGCGACCTTCTCGGGCAGCGGCCAGCCGATGCGGGCGGCCCGTTCGGCCAGGGCCTCGGCGGGGTCGCCGCGGTGGTGTTCGGCCAGCAGGAGTTCCATGAGGCGGCGTTGCAGGCGCAGGCGTTCGCCGGCCTGGCGGGCCGCCGCCTCGGCGTAGCCGCGTACGGACTGGTCGACCAGGCCGTCCAGGTACTCGTAGCCCGCGTCGACGAGTTCGTACATCGCCGGGGGCGGGATCTCCACGCGCTGGCCGATGTCGGCGAACCGGCGCCAGGCCAGGCGTACGCCCATGCGGTAGATGGCCTGGAGGGAGTCGAGGGAGCGGCCGTTCAGGCCCTCGCCGCGGCCGAAGTCCTGGAAGACGCCCGGCGGTACGGTCGGGCGGCCCTCGGAGTTCTCCAGGTGCTGCACGAAGACCTCGATGGCGCGGCGGATGCCGACCAGGGCCATCGGCTCACCGGAGTCGTCGAGGACGACGGGCAGATGCGGGTACTCGCGCTGTATCTCGCGGAGGATCTCCTCGGCGAGTTCGGGCGCCTCGGCCATGGCGATCGCGGCGAACCGGCGCACCTGGAAGCGCGGTACGTCGTGCCAGGCCGAGCGTGTGGTGACGGTTCCGGTGCGGGCGGCCGTCATCGGTCAACTCCCCTGCCCGGCCTGCTCGTACGTGATCAGGGGCGTGTTCGGCTGGTCGGGTGTGGCTTCGAGCAGCGCGACCACGCCCAGCGCGGCGCCCACGGCGAGGGCGGCGGCGAGCGCGACGGTCAGCGCGGCAGCGAGCAGTCTGGACATCGCAGGGTCAGCCTCTCTGTCCGGATTCGTCCGGAGATCGTCCGGAGGTTGTCCCCACCCCGGCACCCCGTCCCTGCCTGTCGCCGCCCAGTCTCGACAAGCATTGACACCCCGTCAAGAGCGGCCTACGGTTCCCGGCCCAACCGCACGCGCGCATTCCGCCGCCGTGCCGGTCCTCTCGTACGTCGAGCCGTCCCAAGCCACTGGAGTGCCCGGATGCGCCGTACAACCTCTCCGTTTTCCCTGGTCCTGCTGGGTCTCGGCACGTTCCTGCTGGTGCTGGCGCCCCTGCTCGCCTGGTACGTGCAGCCGCGCGCCGCGGTGAACCCGATCGACATCGACACGACCGCCGTCTACACCGGCCGGGGCAGCGTCTTCGACACTGACCGGATCGAGACGGTGCCCGACCGGAAGATCACCGTGACCCAGCGGGTGCGGGGCAACGTCGCGGACAGCGAACGCAGCGGCAACGCCGTCTGGGACGTGACGACCACGGTCGACACCGACAAGTCGCTGCCGGCCGCCGACCCGCACGACGCGCTGGACTTCACGCCGCACCGCTGGGTGATGGACCGGAAGACCACCCGGCCCGTGCACTGCTGCGGGGAGAAGCCCTACATCGAGGGCGAGGCCTATCTGAAGTTCCCCTTCGACGTGCAGAAACGCTCCTACCAGTGGTGGGACAACACCCTCGGCGACACGGTCGTGCTGCGCTACCGGGGCACCGAGAAGGTCCAGGGCTACACGGGTTACAAGTTCACCGGCTCCGTGCCGCCGACGAGGACCGGCACGCGCATGGTGCCCGGCACCCTCGTCGACCAGCCGAACCGGCCGCAGGTGCTGGCCGAGGAGTGGTACGCCAACCACGGCTTCGAGCTGATCGTCGACCAGGCCACCGGCCGGGTGCTGTACGCGCAGACCGGGCCGAAGCGGACTCTGCGGGCGCCGGGCGGTACGAAGGACGCGGCGGTGCTGCTGGACAGCCGGAAGATCTCCTTCACGACCGAGACGCAGAAGGAAGCGGTGCGGCAGGCGGAGCGCGACAGCGGTCAACTGCGCCTGGTGGGCGTGACGTTGCCGATCGGGGCGGCCGTGGCCGGTTTCGTACTCGCGGTGATCGGTGGTGTTCTTGTGGTGCGTGGGCGGAAGGAGCCGGAGCAGCCCGTTCCTTCCGATTCGTCTGACATGCCCCAGCCCACGCTCACGATGTGATGTGACGTCAGCTCTAACAAAGCCGGAAATTGTCACGTCGGTGAGTAGCCCTGGCGAACGTCCGGGCGAAAACTGTCCAACCCCACCCGAGCACAACCCGTCCACACCCCCCTCCCAGGAAGAGCTCAGGCCCCCCACAGGCCGACCCCCCTGCCACGCACACACCCCCCACGTTTCCCCACGCTGAGTTCCGCACCCCGAGACGAGTTGGAGCACCCATGCCCCAGCACGTACCGTCCCAGCTGCGCGCCGCGTCCCCCAGCGCGCCGCAGCACCCTCCGGCGCTCCCCCCACATCCGCGCCGGATCGTCTTCCTCGCCCATCGAGATCTGGACAACCCGTCCGCCGGCGGCTCCGAGCTGCTGGTCGACAAGCTCGCCGACGGGCTGACCCGGCTGGGCCACCAGGTGACCCTGCTGTGCGGGGGGCCCGCGGCCTTCCGCGACTACCGGGTCGTGTCGGCGGGCGGCCCGTACGGGCACTATCTGCGCGCCCGGTCGGCCTTCGCCCGGCAGGTCGGTGACTGCGATCTGCTGGTCGAGGTGTGCAACGGCATGCCGTACCTGGCGCCGTTGTGGCATCAGGGCCCGACCTTGTGTCTGGTCAACCACGTCCATACCGACCTGTGGACGATGCGCTTCGGCGGGCCGCTGGCCCCGGCGGCGCGGATCGGCCGAAGACTCGAACACTGGGCGCTGACCGGGGCGCAGCAGAAGAACCTGCTCGTCGCCGTGTCCTCCTCGACCGCCCACGCCCTGCGGGCGATCGGCGTCGAGCGGGAGCGGATCCGGGTCGTGCACAACGGCGTCGAGGAGCCCGGGCCGAGAGCCGAGCGCTCGCCGGAGCCGTTGTTCGTCGCCGTCGGGCGGCTCGTCGAGTACAAGCGGATCGATCTGCTGCTGCGGTTGTGGGAGCGGGTGCGGCCGGTGACCGGCGGGCGGTTGGTGATCGTCGGGGACGGGCCGGAGCGGGCCCGTCTGGAGCAGCTCGCCGGGCCCGGTGTGGAGTTCACCGGGTTCGTGCCGGAAGCCGAGAAGCACCGTCTGCTGTGTGCGGCTTGGTTGCTGCTGCATCCCTCCGCCGTGGAGGGGTGGGGGCTGGTCGTGACGGAGGCGGCGGCTCGGGAGACGCCGGCGGTCGCCTTCGACGTGCCCGGGCTCAAGGACTCCGTGGTCGATGGTGAGACCGGGGTTCTCGCGCGCGGTGAGTCCTCGTTCGCGGCGGCGTGGTGCGCGTTGGCTCTCTCCGGGCGGCGGCGGGAGTTGATGGGCAAGGCGGCCCGGGAGCGGGCGGCGCAGTTCCGGTGGGACCGGACCGTGCGGCAGTTCAGGGCTGTTGCCGCGGAGGCGGTGAGGGGCTGGGCTCCGTGACGTCGCCCATTCGCCGTGTCGGTGATGCCGTGTCGCGTGTGCGGGTTGTGCGTGGCTGGTCGCGCAGTTCCCCGCGCCCCTCGAAGGGCGATTCCCCGCACCACGACGTGAGGGATCCCTCCTTTCGGCGCTCCCTCGCCCTGTTCCGCGCCTTCCTTCACGAGCAGGACGACCCCGAGGCGTGCTACTCCCTGCTCGCCCGCGACGCCGTCGATCAGGTCGAGGCCTACGACGGGTCCGTCGCCGGGCGTACCGTCCTGGACGTCGGCGGCGGCAGCGGGTACTTCACCGAGGAGTTCCGGCGGCGTGGGGCGAACGCGTTCCTCTTCGAGCCGGACATGGCCGAACTCGGCGAGAAGCCCCCGGAGTCGGCCGTCGTCGCCGACGGGTATCTGCTGCCGCTGCGGGACGGCGTCGCGGACGTCACCTTCTCCTCCAACGTGCTGGAGCACGTGGCCGACCCGGAGACGTTCCTCAGCGAGCTGGCCCGGGTGACCCGGCCCGGCGGGCTGATCTACGTGTCGTTCACCAACTGGCTGTCGCCGTGGGGCGGGCACGAGTGGGCCCCGTGGCACTACTTCGGCGCGGAGCGGGCCCGGGCCCGCTATCTGCGGCGGACCGGCAGGCCCGCCAAGCACACGCTCGGCGAGAACCTGTTCGCGGTGCACATCGGCTCCACCCTGCGGCAGGTGCGCGCCCGCGACGACGTCACGGTCGTCTCGGCGCGTTCCCGCTACTGGCCCTTCCTCGCGGAGACCGTCGTCAAGGCGCCCGGGATCCGCGAGTTCGCCACCTGGAACCTCCTCCTCATCCTGCGGCGGTGTTCTGCATGACAACCACGGTCCAGGCTCCTCCCCCGGCAGCCGTCCCCACCACCGCGGCCGCGGCCGGTCCCCCTGAGGGCCCGCGGTCGCGGCGCTGGCTGCTGGGGTTCTGGGCCGTGGTGTTCGTGTTGTTCCTCGCGGTGCGGCCGGGCCGGCAGACCTTCGACACCAAGCTCGGCGTCACGGTCGACCCGGGGCAGTTCCTCGCCGACCTCGGGCAGTTGTGGCACGACCGGGCCGGGTTCGGCGGCATCCAGGACCAGTACGTCGGCTATCTCTGGCCGATGCTGCCGTTCTACTGGCTGTGCGACCTGGTGCGGTTGCCGGTGTGGCTGGCCGAGCGGCTGTGGATGTCGTTGATCGTCTCCGTCGCCTTCTGGGGGGCGTTGCGGCTGGCCGAGCGGCTGCGGGTGGGCAGTGGGGCCTCCCGGTTGCTGGGGGCCGTGGCGTATGCGTTGTGGCCGGTGTTCACGACCGTCGTCGGGTCGACGTCGGCCGCCGCGCTGCCCGGGGCGTTCCTGCCGTGGGTGCTGCTGCCGCTGACGAACGAGCGGTACGCGGCCCGGGTCGCGGCGCTGCGGTCGGCGCTGCTCGTGCCGTTCATGGGCGGGGTGAACGCGTCGGCGACGCTGGCGTCCCTGCTGCCGGTCGGGCTGTATCTGCTGTCCCGGCCGCCGGGGCCGCGGCAGCGCAAGCTGATCGCCTGGTGGGCCCCGGCCGTGATCGTGGTGACGGCCTGGTGGTGGGTGCCGCTGCTGCTGCTCGGCGTCTACGGCGAGAACTTCCTCCCCTATATAGAGACCGCGCGGACGACCACGGACACCATGTCGGCGACCGAGGCGCTGCGCGGCGCCGGGAACTGGGTCGCCTATCTGCACTTCGGTGAGGCGTGGCTGCCCGCGGGGTGGGCCGTGGCCTCGTCGGTCGTGGTGATCGTGTGCTCGGCGCTGGCGGCCGGTCTGGGGCTCGCCGGACTCGCCCGGCGGGACCTGCCCGAGCGGCGGTGGCTGGTGCTGACCGTGCTGGTGACGGCGCTGGTGCTGCTCGCCGGGTACGGCGGCGCGTTCGGGGCGCCGTTCCACGGGGTCGTGCAGGGCTGGCTGGACGGGTGGCTGTCGCCGTTCCGGAACATCTACAAGTTCCAGACCGGCCTGGCGCTGGCGCTCGTGCTGGGCCTGGCGCATCTGGTGGGTGTGGCGGCCGAGCAGCGCGGGGCCCGGCCGGTGCGCGGCCGGCGTTTCGCCCCGCTGGTCGCGGCCGTGCTGATCCTTCCGGGGCTGCTGTGGCCGTACCTCAACGGCTCGATCCTCAACCCGGGTTCCTTCCAGAAGCTGCCCACCTACTGGCAGGCCACGGCCGACTGGCTGGAGAAGTACTCCCCCGACTCCCGCGCCCTGGTCGTCCCGGCGACCGCGCACGGCATCTACACCTGGGGCTCGCCCATCGACCAGCCGCTCGACGTGCTGGCCGAGTCGCGGTGGGCGCAGCGCGACTACGTCCCGTTCGGCACGCCCGGCAACCGGCGTGCCATGGACGCCGTCGAGCAGGCGCTGCTGACCGGGGGCGAAGTGCCGGGCCTGGCCGACTACTTGAGCCGGGCCGGGCTGTACTACGTCGTCGTACGCAATGACCTGGATCCCGACCAGATCGGGTACGTGCCGACCGCGACCGTCAAGCGCACCCTCGAACAGTCGGGGTACGAGCGGGTGACGGGGCTCGGGCCGGTGATGACCGGCGGCAGGATCGCGCAGGACGCGCCGCTCCAGGTCGAGGGGCTGTACCCGCGGCAGCGGGCCGTGGAGATCTACCGGCCGGCCGGGGACGACGTGATCCGGCCCGGGCAGGCCGGGCTCGCCCCGGTCGCCGACACGGCCGTGGTGTCCGGCGGGCCGGAGGCGCTGCTGCCGCTGGCGTCCCAGCTGCGCGGCCGGGCGACCGTCCTGACCGGCGACCACCACCCCGGGCTCGGCACCCCGGCCGTGCAGGTGGTGGGTGACGGGATGCGGCGGGCGGACACCCGGTTCGGGGTGGTCAACGCCGGTACGTCGTACACGTACACGCGTGACGAGCGCAACGCGCCCGACGCCCAGCAGGACCCGGGCGAGAAGCCGCGCCAGATCCTGCCGGCCGAGGGCGTCGAGCACCAGACGGTGGCCGAACTGCGCGGCGCCCGCTCGGTGACGGCGTCCTCGTACGGCAACTGGCTCTTCCACCTGCCGCAGTACGACCCGGTGAACGCCTTCGACGGCAACCCGGACACCGCCTGGGCGGAGGGCGCGCCGGACACGCCGGACGGGCAGTGGCTGCGCATCGGCTTCACCGGCTCCTACGCCATGCCGTCCTCCTTCAAGGTCACGCCGCTGCCGCAGGAGAGCGTGCGGGCGGCGGCGACGAAGGTACGGGTGGAGACCGAGAAGGGCGCGAGGACGAGCTTCCTCCAGCCGAACGGCATGACGCAGCGGATCAAGGCGCCCGAGGGCGCGACGCGCTGGATGAAGCTGACGATCGTGGACTCGGTGGAGCGCCGGGCCGGTCTGACGGGCGCGGGCTTCTCCGAGATCGACCTGCCGGACGTGCGGGTGACGCGGCTGCTGCGGCTGCCGGCCGACGCGGACCAGGCCACCGCGGACGCCACCGTCGTCTCCCTGCGCCGCGCCTCCGACCCGACCGGCCTGTCCGCGACCGGCACGGAGGCCGGGCTGCACCGCCGCTTCACTACCCCCGCCGCCGGGACGTACGAGGTGAAGGCGAGCGCGGTGCCGGTGCCGGGCGAGGAGCTCGACGAGCTGCTGTACGAAGTGGCGCCCGAGCAGCAGGCCCGGATCGTCGCCACCGCCGACTCCACGGCACGCCTCGGCGCGGGCCTCGGGGCGCGCAACCTGACCGACGGCGACCTGACGACGGCGTGGATCGCGGGCGACCGGCCGACGATCCACCTGCGCTGGGACGGCAAGCAGCCGGTCGGGGAACTGGTCCTGGCCCCGGCGGGCGGCCTGTCCACCCGCGCCTCCGAGGTGCACATCAGCTCCCCGGACGGCGCGGCCATCGCCGGCGTCGACGAGAACGGCTGGGTCCGCTTCCCGCCCATCACCACCGACCGGCTCGACATCACCGTCACCGAGACGGCCCCGCTGACCCTCCACAACCCGGTCGCCGACGAGGACCTGCGGCTGCCGGTGGGCCTCACGGAGGCGTACATCCCGTCCCTCGACCAGTACCGCACCCCGCAGCCGGACGGCACCCGGACGTTCTCGCTGCCGTGCGGGAAGGGCCCGGACGTGGCGCTGGACGGCGAGCTGTACCAGACGAGCGCGAAGGGGACCGTCCGGGACCTGGTGGAGCGGCGGGGCGTGGAGGTGACGCTCTGCCAGGAGGGCCGCGGCGACACCGAGGTGCGGCTGCCCGCGGGCGAACACCGGCTGGAGGGCGGCGACGCGGGCCCGCTCGCGCTCACGGACGTGACCCTGACCCGCGGGACGGTCCCCGAGGCCGCCGCGGCCAGGCGTGAGCTGCGCGTCCGGGACTGGCTGGGCGACCGGCGCGAGGTGACGGTCGGCTCGGGCGCGGCCTCGTACCTGACGACGTACGAGAACTTCAACGAGGGCTGGCGGGCCACGCTGAACGGCAAGGAGCTGACCCCGGTGCGGCTGGACGGCTGGCAGCAGGGCTGGCGGATCCCGGCCGGGGCGGGCGGCTCGGTCAAGCTGTCGTACGAGCCGGCCACGACGTACGACGCCGGGCTGATCGGCAGCGGCGCCGGCATCGCGGTCCTGCTGGGCCTGGCCCTGTGGCGCCGCCGCGCCCCCAACCCGGACGCGCCGCAGCCGGCCCCGCCGCTGCCCGGCCTGTGGCTCGGCACGGTGGCGCTGACGCTGGTCGGAGCGGTGATCGCGGGCTGGTTCGCGCTGCTGGTCCCGGCGCTGGCGCTGCTCGCCGCGCGGCGGCACACGCTGCTGGTGCCGATCGCGTTCGCGGCGCTGGCGGCGGCGGGGATCGTCGCGGCGGCCGGGGCCGGGGAGCCGGTCGGGGCGGGTGCGGGCGCGTTCGGACACCTGGCCCAACTGCTGGCGCTGATCGGCCTGTTCGCGGGGCTGGTGAGCCTGCGCGAGCGGCCGCCCTCGGAGGCGCCCACCCGGCAGCTGCCGAGGACGGACACCGGGGAGGGCAGGCCCGCATGACGACACCAGTACGCATTCCGTTCCCGGTGGTGGACGAGGTCTCCCGGCACTGCCTCCAGGAGGAGGAACCCGAGACGGTCCACATCGAGGTCCACCTGCCGGGCACGCTCGACCGGACGCGTCTGCGCAAGGCGTTCACGGAGGCCCTGTACCGGCACCCGCGGATCCTGATGCGGGAGGCGCGGGGGCCCTGGTACCGGCGGCGCTACGAGTGGGAGCTGACGGCGGAACCGGACGTGGAGGTGGTGACCTTCGCCCCGCCGGGCCCCCGAGCCCTTCAGGACGCCAGGACCCGGGCCCTGGCGGAGGCACCGCCGCTGTCGATGTCACCGCCGATACGGCTCGAAGTAGTCGGCTCGGTCCTCATCCTCACCATCAACCACACCGCCCTGGACGGCCCGGCCTGCCTCCGTGTCCTGGCAACGGCCGCGGAGCTCTACGGCGGCAGGGACAACGCCCCCGCGGCGCCCCCGGTCCGTCCCGCGGAGCCGCACCGGGAAGCCCCGGACACCCCGGCCAACTGGTCACCCCCCGCGCGGGTCGCGCACGGCACGCCCGACCGCTCCCCGGGCAACGGCATGCTCGTCACCGAACTGCCCGTCCCCCACCGCCCCAAGGGCTCCCCCTACACCGTCAACGACCAGCTCATGGTCACCACGGCCCTGACCCTCGCCCACTGGAACCGGGAACACGGCTCCCGGCCCCGACCTCTGCGCATCACCATGCCCGTGGACGACCGGCCCCGCGACACGAGCATGCCCATCGGCAACGGCACCCGCCTGGTCGAAGTCCCCTTCGCACCCGGCGAGTTGAGCGATCCCGACCTGCCCACCCTGCTCCGCCGCACCGCGGAGCGCACCCGCGCCCTGAAGTCCCTCCCCCGCCCCCAGCTCGGCCACGGCGCCGCCCTGCTCACCGCCCCCTGGGCCCCGGTCGCCGCCCGCGCCGCCCTCACCCGCGCCCTGCGCAGGGCCGCCGCGCCCTGGACGTCGACGACCCTGCTCAGCAACATCGGCCGCATCCCGTACCCGCTGGACTTCGGCGAGGAGGCGGGACGCGCGCACGCGGTCTGGTTCTCCGCCCCGGCCCGGATGCCGCGTGGTCTGACCGTGACCACCGCCTCCACGGCCGGCCGCCTCCACCTGGCCCTGCGCTGGTCCCGGGCCCTGCTCGGCCACGGCGACGGCGCCCACCTCCGCGACCTCTTCGAGCACTATCTGCACACCACGGAGGTGACCTCGTGACGACCTCCCCTGTGAAGCCCCGCGATCTGCGCGACTTCTACGAGAACCCGGCCGTGCCCGTCGCCTCCGGCACCCCGCGCAGCCTCCGCCAGGCCCGCATGCTGGCCCGGGCCCTCGGACCGGCCGCCGACCACCCGCAGACCGTCCTCGACATCGGCTGCGGAGACGGCACCGCCGCCGCCACCGCCGCCCCCCTCCTCCCCGGCCACCGCGTCATCGGCGTCGACTGGTCCCAGGACGCCCTGCGCCGCGCCCGCACCCGCATCCCCTACGCCGTCCGCGGCGAACTCACCGGCGGTGGGCTGCCGTTCGCCGCCGAGTCGGCCGACGCCGTGCTGTTCAGCGAGGTCATCGAGCATCTCGTCGACCCGGACGCCGCGCTGGACGAGATCCGGCGGATCCTGCGCCCCGGGGGCCATCTGATGCTGTCCACCCCGAACCTGGCCGCCTGGTACAACCGGGCCCTGCTGCTGGCCGGCGTGCAGCCGGTCTTCTCGGAGGTCAGCCTGCGCGGCATCCACGGCCGCCCGGGCAAGGAGGTCGTGGGACACCTGCGCCTCTACACCCCGCGCGCGCTGCGGGAGTTCGTCGCCGCCTCCGGGTTCACTGTCGTGAGGCTCGAAGGCGCTCCCTTCCACGGCGTGCCGCGCCCGCTGCGGCCGCTGGACCGGCTGGCCTGCGCCCGGCCGCAGCTGGCGTCGATCCTGCTGCTGCACGCCAGGAGGACGTAGCCCATGTGGTGGGGAGTGGCCGCGGCCCTGCTGGCGAACACCCTGTACAGCCTGGGCTTCGTGCTGGAGAAACGGGCGCTCACCTCGCTCCCGGAGGTGACGATCCGGCAGCCGGCCCGGCTGCTGCGCCTCGTCCTCGGCAGCCCCCTGTGGATCGGCGGCTCCCTCGCCCTCGCCGCCGGGTTCGCCGCGCAGCTCGTCGTCTACCGCACCCTGCCGATCGCCGCCGCGCAGGGCATCTTCGTCTCCGGTCTGGTGCTGCTGGTGCTGCTGTCGGCCCGGCTGCTCGGCGAGGAGACCAGCGGCCGGGAACGGTACGCCCTGGGTGCGATCCTGCTCGCGCTGCTGATGGTGGTGCTGTCGCTGCGCGAGGGCGCGGACACCGTCAGCCAGGACGCGCCCTACCAGCTGATCCTGCTGGTGTGCGTGCCGTCGCTGGCGGCCGGGTTGTGGCTGTACGGCTCCGCCGAGCGGCGCGCCCGCAACCGGCACCGGCGGCCGACGACCGGCGTCGAGTACGGCGTGGCGGTGGGCCTGCTGTACGGCGTCAGCTCGCTGGCCATCAAGGGCGTCTCCAGCCACCTGACGACCAGCGGGATCGGCGCCGCGCTCCTGGACCTGCTCAGCTCCCCGTATCCGTATCTGCTGCTGTTCACCGGCGTGTTCGGCCTGGTGATGTCGCAGGCGGCGCTCCAGCGCTGCCGGGCCTCGCTGATCGTGCCGGTGTGCACGACCGTGACCTCCCTGTTCACGGCGGTCCTCGGCACGCTGTCGTTCGGCGAGGCCCTGCCGGGCGACCCGCTGCGGCTCGCGCTGCGGGTGGCGGGCACGGCCCTGGCGGTCGCCGTCCTGCTGACCATGCCGAAGCACGACTCCGCTCCCCAGCCCCCCGCACCAGCCAAGGAGTTGGCATCACCATGAAGCCCGACGACCCGCTGCTGAAGATCCTGGCGTGCCCGCTCGACAAGGGCCCGCTGCATCTGCTGCCCGAGGAGGCCGGGCAGGAGGAGGCCAGGCAGGAGGAGGCGCTGTACAACCCGCGCCTGCACCGCCGCTACCCGATCGTCGACGGCATTCCGCAGCTGCTGCCGTCCTCGGGCGAGCAGGTCCCGGACGACGTGCACGAGGAACTTCTCAAGAGGATGGCCCCATGACCAGCCTGGCAGCCCGCCTCGCTCCCTTCCTGCCCGCCCGCCTGGTGGCCGCGACGGCCCGGGCGCTGTACCCCCGGTTCGAACCGGAGCTGTCCCGGCTCGCCGAGCTGTGCCCCGCCGACTGCGGTACGGCGGTGGACGTCGGCGGCTGGTACGGCCCCTGGACGCACCGGCTGTCCGGACGGGCGGAGCAGGTCGTGACGGTCGAGCCGGTGCCCCATCTGGCCCGGCTGCTGGCCGCCGCGGCCCCGCCGAACGTGCGGGTGATCCGTGCCGCCGCCTCGGACCGCCCGGGCATCGCCCGGCTGTGGCTGCCGTCGGACGACTCGGGCGACCGGGGCGTGTCCTCGCTGGTCCGCCGCGACATCCACGGCCGGGCGCTGGACGTCCCCTGCGTCACGCTGGACGAGCTGGGCCTGCGCGACGTCGGCTTCATCAAGATCGACGTGGACGGCAACGAGCCGGCGGTACTGCGCGGGGCGACGGGTCTGCTGGCCCGCGACCGGCCGGCCCTGTTCGTGGAGCTGGAGTCCCGCATCCAGCCGATCGCGCCGGTGGTGACGTACCTGTCGCTGCTCGGCTACGAGGGCTGGGTGCTGCCCGGCGACAGCTGGGTGCCGCTGGCCAAGTTCCCCCTGGAGGACCATCAGGCGGGCGCCTCGTACGTCGTCTCCCACGGCCTGCTCCGCCGCGTCCTGCCGTCCCCGCTCCGCAGGGGCCCGCGCTACGTCAACTCCGTGCTGTTCCTGCCCGACGGCCGCCGCCCCGGCACGGCCCCGGTGGGCGACGATGGGTCCCATGCCCTCCGGAAAGCGCCCCGCTAGCCCCTTCACCCCGCTCGACTTCCAGCTGGTGCTGCTGCGCCGCATGGCCGACCACAATCCGGGCCTGGTGGAGGACGCCCGCCATGAGCTGGGCGTCTCGATCGCCGACATGCGCGAGGCCAACAAGCGCTGGCAGGCGATGGTCCGCTCCCCGCGCGGCCGCGCGCCCCTGTCCCGCTACCGCTCGGTCCTCGGCGACCCCGAGTCCCGTACGGCACGCCGGATCGGCGACCTCGACTGCGAGGCCTGGCTCTGGCCCGTGCCCCTCTGGCCCGATCTGCGCTTCGAGGCGCTGACCGCCCCGAACGGCGCGGTGTGGAACGAGTGGCTGGTCCGCGCCCCGGGCCAGAAGGGCCCCGGCCTGCACACCCTGGACGACCTCACCCCCTGGTCCTGCACGGTCGACGAGGCGTCCCGCGCCTTCGCCCCGGCCCGTCCCCTTCAGGGCTCGGCACCGACCCGGTGGGGGCTGGCGTTCACGGCGCCGGACGCGGAGGGGGTGCGGCGGGAGGTCGTCGCGGAGTTCACCTGGGGGTTGCTGCAACGGGTGGCCGTCACCGGCACGCAGGGCTGAAGGGCTCCGGATCAGCCGGCGGCGGCCAGTACCGCCCGCACGACCCTCGGCACGGAGTCCGCGTGCAGCCACAGGAACAGGTTCGGCTCGATCAGCTCCAGCTCCATCACGCACGGCTCCCCGTCCGCCCCGGTGACGAGGTCCACGCGCGCGTAGAGCAGCTCCGGGTCCCCGGGCACGGCGGCCAGCGCCCGCTCGGCGACGGCCAGTTCGGCGGCGGTCGGCTCCCAGGGGCGCAGGTCGGGGTGGGCGTCCTTGTCCGCGTCGTACGGTGTGCCCGGCGCGAGGACGGCGCCCTTGACGCTGGCGTGCAGCAGGCGCCCGCCGAAGAACTGCAGGGCCCGCTCGCCGGCCGTGTCGATGCTGCGCACGTACGGCTGCACCATCGCCGTGAAGCCCTCGGCGTGCATCCGCTCCAGCTGCCGTACGGCCGTGTCGTGCTCGTCGTGCGTGTAGCGGGCGGCGAAACGGGCGCCGGCGCCGGAGGTGGGCTTGACGACGTACTCGTGGTGGTCGGGCAGGTCGGCGGGCTCGCCGGGCGCTATGTACCGGGTGGGGACGACGGGCACGCCGGCGGCCGCCAGATCCCCGAGGTACCGCTTGTCGGTGTTCCACCGCACGACCGCGGGCGGGTTGGCGAGCCGCGTCAGCTTCCCGCAGCGCTCCACCCACGCCGTGAACTCCTCCGCCCGCCAGCTGTAGTCCCAGGTGGACCGGATCAGCGCGAGGTCGAAGCCGCCCCAGTCGGCGCCGGGGGCGTCCCAGGGCACGGCGACGGCCTCGGCACCGGCGTCCCGCAGCGCCCGTACCAGGAGCGGAAGGTCCCGGTCCTTGCTGGGCTCGGGGCCGGAGTCGTAGGTGACGAGTGCGATACGGGGCACAAGGGGCTCCCTCTTCGTGTGACCGGGTGACCGGGTGACCGGGTGACCGACCGGCAGGCTAACAACCGCCGCCGGAACCAAACAGCCCGCTTGACCTTCACCTTCGGTGAAGCCCCAGCATCGGTGGCGGAACGGGAGGAGGTGGCGAGGTGCGCGGGGACATGCTGACGATCGGCGCGTTCGCGAAGGCGTGCCGGCTCTCGCCGAAGGCATTGCGCCTGTACGACGAGCTGGACCTGCTGCGGCCCGCCCGGGTGGACCCGGACACGGGTTACCGGTACTACGCGGTGGCGCAGCTGGAGCGGGCGCGGCTCGTGGCGTGGCTGCGGCGGCTCGGGATGCCGCTGGCCGAGATCCGCCGGACCGTCGCCCTCGATCCGGCGGCCGCCGCCCGGGAGATCCGCGCCTACTGGGCGCGGGTCGAGGCGGAGACGGCGGTACGGCGGGACCTCGCCGCGTTCCTGGTCGATCACCTGACGACGGACTCGCGAGGGTCCGGAGAGGACACCACCATGCTGGAACTGCGTTATTCCGCCCACTCGGACACCGGCCGCGTCCGCCCCGCCAACCAGGACACGGCGTACGCGGGCACGCGGCTGCTCGCGGTGGCCGACGGCTTCGGACCGGCGGGGGCGCCCGCGAGCAGCGCCGCCGTGGAGGCGCTGCGCCGCCTGGACACGGACGAGGTCCCGGCCGGCGGCGTCCTCAACCTCCTGGAGGACGCGGTGCGGGGCGCCGAGCAGGCCGTCCGGGACGTGGCCGGCGGCGCCGACGACATCGGCACGACCCTGACGGCCCTGCTGTGGACGGGCTCGCGGCTGGCGCTGGTGCACATCGGCGACTCGCGCGCCTATCTGCTGCGCGACGGCGAGCTGTTCCGCATCACCCATGACCACACGGTGGTCCAGTCGATGATCGACGAGGGCCGGCTGACCGTCGAGGAGGCCACGTCCCACCCCCAGCGCGCCCTGCTCCTGAAGGCACTGACCGGTGACGGGACCAACGCGACCCCCGACCTCCGCCTCCACGACGCCCACCGCGGCGACCGCTATCTGCTGTGCTCCGACGGCCTGTACGGGGTCGTCCCCGAGGACCGGATCCGCGGCCTCCTCGCCGCGCCCGCCGCACCCGACGAGACGGTGGCGGCCCTGGTCGGCGCGGCGAACGAGGCCGGCGGGCCGGACAACGTCAGCTGCGTGGTGGCGGACGTGGTGCAGACCGTGGACCGCGCGGGCGTCTAGGACTCCCCCGGCTCCCAGTCCAGCAGCCGCACCTTCGCCACCGTACGGACGTGGCGGCGCATGGCCGTGGCCGCCTGGCGGGGCTGCCCGGCGGCGATCGCGTCGAGGATGGCCCGGTGCTGGGAGAGGGAGCGGGAGGGGCGGCCGGGCTGGCGCAGGGACTCGGTGCGGCTCTCGGCGATCTGCTCGGCGATGGAGCGCATGAACTCGGCGAGCAGACTGCTGTGGGCGGCCGCCGTCACGGCCGCGTGGAACAGCCGGTCGCCCTCGACGCCGTGCCCGCCGGCCTCGATCTCCTCCGCCATGTGCGCGAGCGCCGAGCGCATCGCCGCCAGGTCCTCCTCCGTGCGCCGCTCGGCGGCCAGTTCGGCGAGCTTCGTCTCTAGCGCCTCCCGCGCCTCCAGGACGTCGGGCAGGCGCCGGCGGCGTTCCACCATCCGCTCGACCGGCTCGGTGTCGAGGCTGTCCCGCACGAGGTAGGTGCCCCCGCCGTGCCGGGCCTCCACCAGGCCCTGGACCTCCAGCACGACGATCGCCTGCTTCACCGAGGCCCGGCTGACCCCGAGCCGCTGCGCGAGATCACGCTCGGGCGGCAGCCGGTCGCCGGCGCGCAGGCCGCCCTCGGCGACGTACTGGCGCAGCCGCTCCAGCACCTGTTCGTAGAGGCGCTGCTTCGTCATGGGGCGCAGGGCATCGGTCATGGGACCCCCCTCTCGTCGGGAGCGTAGCACCGGCCCTTCACAGTGGCGGAGTGGCTGAGCCAATTTTCGCGCACCCCCTTGACGGGCGCCCGGCCCGCACCCACGCTGTTCGACCAACGCACCTCAAGTGGCTCAGCCACTCGGCCACTGTCTGGTGCTCCCAGCCGCTCCGGGGCCCAACGACGGGAGCCCGCATGTCCCCCGAACTCATCTCGATCCTTGTCCTCGTCGTGGTGTTCGTCATCGCCACCACCCGTTCCGTGAACATGGGCGCGCTCGCCTTCGCCGCCGCCTTCGGGGTCGGCGGGCTGGTCGCCGACCTCGACGCGGACGGCGTCTTCGCCGGTTTCCCCGGTGACCTGTTCGTCGTCCTGGTCGGCGTCACGTACCTCTTCGCGATCGCCCGCGCCAACGGCACCACCGACTGGCTGGTGCACGCCGCCGTCCGGCTGGTGCGGGGGCGGGTGGCGCTCATCCCCTGGGTGATGTTCGCCCTGACGGGCGCGCTCACGGCGATCGGCGCGGTCAGCCCGGCCGCGGTCGCGATCGTCGCGCCGATCGCGCTGAGCTTCGCCGCGCGGTACGGGATCAGCCCGCTGCTGATGGGCGCGATGGTGGTCCACGGCGCCCAGGCCGGCGGCTTCTCCCCGATCAGCATCTACGGCTCGATCGTCAACGGCATCGTGGAACGCGAGAACCTCCCGGGCAACGAGGTGGTGTTGTTCCTGGCGTCCCTCGCCGCGAACTCGGTCATCGCGGGGGTCGTGTTCGTGGTGTGCGGCGGCCTGAAGCTGTGGGCCCAGGGGGTGGTGGACGAGCCCGACCCGGCCTCGGCCACTCCCACCGTCACAACGGAAACCACCAGTCTCACTCCGTCCCGCATCGCCACCCTCACCTCCCTCCTGGCCCTGGTCATCGCCGTCCTCGTCTTCGACCTGGACGCCGGCCTGACCGCCATCACCCTCGCCGTGGTCCTCAGCACGCTCTGGCCGGAAGACAGCCGCAAGGCCGTGGGCGAAATCGCCTGGCCGACCGTCCTCCTCATCTGCGGCGTCCTCACCTACATAGGCGTCCTCGACGAGATGGGCACCATCACCTGGGCCGGCGAGGGCGTGGGCGGCATCGGCGTCCCGCTCCTCGCCGCGGTCCTGCTCTGCTACATCGGCGCGCTGGTCTCCGCCTTCGCCTCCTCCGTCGGCATCATGGGCGCCCTCATCCCCCTGGCCGTGCCGTTCCTGGAGCGGGGCGAGATCGGAGCCATCGGCATGGTCGCCGCACTCGCCGTGTCGGCGACGGTCGTGGACGTCAGCCCCTTCTCCACGAACGGCGCACTCGTCCTGGCCGCCGCCCCGGACGTGGACCGCGAGCGTTTCTTCCGGCAGCTGATGGTGTACGGAGGGATCGTGGTGGCCGTCGTACCGGCGGTGGCCTGGCTGGTGATGGTCGTCCCCGGCTGGGGATAGCCGCACCGGCCCAGGACAACCGCAGGCAACAGCTAAGGAGATGTGACGCGTGCCCCCTCTCTTCCCGGCCCTGACCGAGGCCCCCGCCGACCACCCCGCCCTCCGCTTCGGCGAGCGCTCCCTGACCTACGCGCAGCTCGCCGCCGCGGCCGGAGCGTTCACGGGCCGCATCGGCGGGGCCACGCGGGTCGCCGTCTGGGCGACGCCCACCATGGAGACGGCCGTCGCCGTCGTCGCCGCGCTGCTGGCCGGAGTGCCCGCCGTGCCGCTCAACCCGAAGTCGGGCGAGAAGGAGCTCGGGCACATCCTGTCCGACAGCGCGCCCGGCCTGGTGCTCACCGCCCCGGACGACCAGCTCCCCGCGCCCCTGCAGCACCTCCCCCGCGTCGACGTCGACGTGCACGGCACCGGCCCCGTCCCCGAGGACCGCGCCGCCGACGCCGACCCGGCCCTGATCGTCTACACCTCCGGCACCACCGGCCCGCCCAAGGGCGCCGTCATCCCGCGCCGGGCGATCGCCTCGACCCTGGACGCGCTGGCCGACGCCTGGCAGTGGACCGGCGACGACGTCCTCGTGCACGGCCTGCCGCTGTTCCACGTCCACGGCCTGGTCCTCGGCACGCTCGGCCCGCTGCGCCGCGGCGGCTCGGTACGGCATCTGGGCCGTTTCAGCACCCAGGGCGTCGCCCGCGAGCTGAACTCCGGCGCGACCATGCTGTTCGGCGTGCCGACGATGTACCACCGGATCGCGGAGGCCGTGACGAGCGACCCGGAGCTGGTGAAGGCGCTGACCGGGGCGCGGCTGCTGGTGTCCGGTTCCGCCGCGCTGCCCGTGCACGATCACGGGCGGATCGCGACGGCGACCGGGCGGCGGGTGATCGAGCGGTACGGCATGACGGAGACGCTGATGAACACCAGCGTCCGTGCCGACGGCGAGGCCCGCCCGGGCACGGTCGGCGTGCCGCTGCCGGGCGTGGAGCTGCGGCTGGTCGAGGAGGACGGCTCGGAGGTCACCGCGTACGACGGGGAGACCGTCGGCGAGATCCAGGTGCGCGGGCCGAACCTGTTCACCGAGTACCTCAACCGCCCCGACGCCACCGCCGCCGCGTTCACCGCCGACGGCTGGTTCCGCACCGGCGACATGGCGGTGCGCGATCCTGACGGCTACGTCCGGATCGTCGGCCGCAAGGCCACCGACCTGATCAAGAGCGGCGGTTACAAGATCGGGGCCGGTGAGATCGAGAACGCGCTCCTCGAACACCCGGGCGTGCGGGAGGCCGCCGTCACCGGGGAGCCGGACGCCGACCTGGGCGAGCGGATCGTGGCGTGGATCGTGCCGGCCGATCTCCAGTCGCCGCCGTCCCTGGAGGAGCTGGCCGATCATGTGGCCGGGCGGCTGTCCCCGCACAAGCGCCCCCGGGTCGTCCACCACCTCGACGCGCTGCCCCGCAACGACATGGGGAAGATCATGAAGCGGGCGCTGCCCCATGGCTGAACGCCTCTCAGCCCGCGAGATCGTCACCGCCCTGGCGGACGATTCCACCTTCGCCGAACTCCCCACCGCCACAAGGCCCTCGAAGCCCGACGGCCCGCTCGCCTGGCCGGGCTACGACGCCTCGCGCGCCCGTGCCGCCGAGCGCACCGGCGAGCAGGAGTCCGTGGTGTGCGGCAGCGCCCGCGTCGGCGGCACCCGGGCCGTGCTGATCGCGTTCGAGTTCGGCTTCCTCGGCGGCTCCCTGGGCGAGCGCACCGGCGACCGGCTGGAGGCGGCGTACACGTACGCCCGTGAGCGCCGCCTCCCGGTCGTGCCGCTGGTCGCCACCGGGGGCAGCCGGATGCAGGAGGGCATGCTCGCGCTGACCCAACTCCAGCGGGTGGCCCGTCAGTCGGCGCTCACCCGGGAGGCCGGTCTGGCGCAGGTCGCCGTCCTGCGCGACCCGACCACCGGGGGCGGCTGGGCCACCCTGGGCGCGGGCGCCGACGTGGTGCTCGCGCTGCCCGGGGCGCAGGTCGGTTTCGCCGGTTCCCGGGTGCGGCCGGCGGACGCGGACCCGGCGGCGTACACGGCGGAGGCGCAGGTCGCCGCGGGGGCGGCGGACGCGGTCGTGCGGCCGGAGGAGCTGCGGGAGACGCTGGGGCGGTGGCTGCGGCTGCTGACCTGCCCG
Organism: Streptomyces lomondensis; assembly: GCF_014651035.1. Classification (GTDB taxonomy): domain Bacteria; phylum Actinomycetota; class Actinomycetes; order Streptomycetales; family Streptomycetaceae; genus Streptomyces; species Streptomyces lomondensis. Next base: position 770,170 of record NZ_BMWC01000001.1, on the reverse strand, counting down.
TCGAGCACGCCCGCCCCGCCGCCCGGGGCGCTCGGCGACACCGCGGCCCTGCCCGCCACCGGCTGGGATGCCGTGCAGCGCGCCCGTTCGCGCCAACGGCCGCGTGCCGCCGCCTACTTGGACGCCTACTTCACCCACCGGGTCGCGATCAGCGGTGACCGCTGCGGCGGCACCGACCCGGACGGCATGCTGTGCGGCTTCGGCGAGCACCAGGGCCGTACGGTCGCTTACGCCGCGCAGACCGGGACCGCGACCCGCCCCGCCGGCTACCGCACCGCCGCCCGCCTGATCCGCCTCGCGGACCGGCTGGGCATCCCGGTGCTGACGCTCGTGGACACCCCGGGCGCCGCCAACGACGCGGCGGCGGAGCGGCAGGGCGCGGGCGCCGCGATCGCCGAGCTGTTCGGCGCGGTGGCGGGCGCCCGTACCGCGGTGACCACGCTGGTGATCGGCGAGGGCGGCTCCGGCGGCGCGCTGGCCCTGGCCGCGCCCGGCAACACCTGGGCCACGCCGGACAGTTACTTCTCCGTGATCGCGCCGGAACTGGCGGCGGCGATCCTCAAGCGGCCGCCGCGCGAGGTGGAGGCGACGGCGGACCAGCTCCGTATCCGGCCGCAGGACCTGGTGGAGCTGGGGGTGATCCGGGGGACCGTCGGACCGTGAGTTCCCGGTGGCTGCCCCTCACATCATCAAGTACCGTCCGTCACAATGGGAATGCCCAACGCAAGGGACGACGGGGGTGCCGTGGACGGGTTGGTCGAGTTCAGAACCGGTGACGGTGCGGTGGTCACGGTCGAGGCGGCGGAGGAGCGGACCGGCTCCCGCCTGGTCTCCAGGGGCGACGGCACGGTCCAGGCGACCCGCACCTTCGAGGGCGCCCTGGACGGGGTGCGGGCCGCCGCGGAGTCCGCGCTGCGGGTGTTCCGCGACGGCTCCCTGAAGCCCGACGGCGTGGAGATCGAGTTCGGGGTCAAACTCTCGGCCGAGGCGGGCGCGTTCATCGCCAAGGGCACCGCCGAGGGCCATCTGGTGGTCAGGCTGACCTGGTCCCCGGCCGGCCCGGAGGCAAGCCCCGCGTCATGAACAGCGCCGAGTGGCACGCCCGGATCGCGTTACGGGGCCGGGTGACCGGGGCGGGTTTCCTGGTCGCCCCCGGCACGGTACTGACGTGCGCGCATGTCGTCGGCGACGGCGAGGACCTGACGGTGACGTTCACGGAGCGGCCCGGCACCCCGGCCGTGCCCGCCCGGGTCGTCGCCCACGGCGGCTGGGCCGGCGGCGCCACCGACCTCGGCGACCTCGCCGTGCTGGAGCTGGACGGGGAGATGTCCATCGCCCCGGCCGCGCTGGCCCCGGTCGACGCCGCCCACGGCACGGCGCCCCGCAAGCTCGTCGTCTACGGCTTCCCGGCCGGGTTCGACGAGGGCACCCTCGCCGAGTACCGGGTCACCGCACCGCAGTTGATCAAGCGGGAGTGGATCCAGCTGGAGGCCTGGCACCCGGGAGGCCAGCCCCTGGCCCCCGGCTTCAGCGGGGCTGCGGTCGCCCTGGCCGACACCGGCGAGGTCGTCGGCATGGTCACGGCGGCGGCCGGCACCGGGGACGTGCGCACCGGCCGGATGATGCCCACGCAGGTCATGGCCCGCTACTGGCCCGGCCTGGAGAGCCTGGTCCCCACCTCCGGCCATGCCAGTGCCGACCGGGCCCGGCTGCGCGCCCTGGTCGAGAAGGCCGCCCGCGCGGGCGTCGACTGCGACCCGGTACGGCTCTACACCGCCGCGGCCGACCCGTTCGACCCGCCGCCGCCGGAGGAGGGGTTCGACTCGCTGTGGTCGGCGGCCCTGTTCGTGCTGTGCGAACTCGACGGCCCGGGCGCCGCACGGACCGTGGCCCGGTTCGCCGACCGGCTTCAGGCCCTGCTGCACACCCCGGCCGTGGAGCCGTCGGCGCCCGACTGGTCGCCCATCCTCGTCGAACTCGGGCACAGCGGAGCGGGCGACGGTCTGGTCCGCGTCGAGGTGTCCGCGTACAGCGGGGGGCGGCGGCACCCGGTCGACTCCGGCACGGTCGAGCAGCACCGGCTGCACGCCTATGTGCGGGACCGTATCGAGGCGGCCTTCCGGTATCTGACGCCCGGCGCCGACGAGTTGGTCGCGTTCGCGCTGCCCCGGGACTGGCTGGACTGGCCCGTCGACCGCTGGGAGAGCGCCCCGGACGACCCCACCCCGCTCGGCTGCGTCTATCCGCTGGTCGTCACCGACCACGCCCGGCGCAAGGCCAGCACCCGGCATGTGCTGACCCGGGCCTGGAAGCGGCTCGACGCCCTTCCGGGCGCGCGGCTGCACCGCGTGGAGTGCGGCGGGCCGGAGGAGCCCGGGCGGCTGCGGATGCGGCTGCGGCGGCCCGACGCCTGCCTCGCCGGGTTCGGCACCGCCCCGGCCGCCTCGCGGACCCGGCCGCAGTTCGACGTCTCGCTCACCGCGCCGGCCCCGGTGATCGTGTGGTCGCGCGGTGGCTGCGGCTCGGGGCAGGAGGAGTGCGCCGGGGCGGACGGCTGCACCGGCAAGGCGTTCCTCGACGCGCTGGACGCGTGCGTGGCGGGTACACCGCCCGCCGAACTCCCGCGCCGCATCCTGGCGTTGCGCGAGGAGGCCGACGCGGAGGAGGACCACTGGGCCGGGGGCATCCAGCTGCTGTGGGACGACCCGCGCGTCTTCGCCGACCCGCACGCCGTCGCCGCAGCGCACGCGGGGTCGCCGGTGGCCTGACCCACCCGGACGCGGTCCGGCGCGCCTGAGGAACACCAGCACGAAACGGAGAGCGGAGACCCACCCCCATGCCGCACTGGTCCGTCTACACCGGCGACAGCGAGCCGCACGACGGTATCGACCACCTCCCCGCCCCACCGCCGTGGCGGGCCTTCGACGGCGGTCCGGCCCTGCCGCCGCCCGACGACACCGACGACGCGTCGGCCGTCTCCCCCGACCGCGTGCACCGCGCGAAGTCGTACGTCGCCACGCCGGAGACCGTCCGCCTCGTCAACGCCGCGCTCTGCCTGCGCCGCCCGCTGCTCGTCACCGGCCCGCCCGGCACCGGCAAGTCCTCGCTGGCCTACGCGGTGGCGCGCGAGCTGCGGCTCGGCCCGGTGCTGCGCTGGAACATCACCAGCCGCAGCAGCCTCGCCGACGGCCTCTACCAGTACGACCCGCTGTCCCGGCTGTACGCGGCCCGGGACCGGCCCGACACGTCCGCCGGGGGCGTCGAGGACCACCTGCGGCTCGGCCCCCTCGGCACGGCCCTGCTCCCCTACGGCCGGCCCCGCGCCCTGCTCGTCGACGAGATCGACAAGAGCGACCTCGACCTGCCGAACGACCTGCTGAACGTCCTGGAGGAGGGCCAGTACGAGATCCCCGAACTGGTCCGCGCCGCCCGCCACTCCGGCGACGGCGCGGCCGAGGTCCTCGCGGACGGCACGGACACCCCGGTCACCGTCCACCGCGGCCGGGTCCGCTGCCGGGCCTTCCCGTTCGTCGTGCTGACCAGCAACGGCGAGCGCGAGTTCCCGCCCGCCTTCCTGCGCCGCTGCGTCCGGCTGAAGCTGCGCCGCCCCGACCGGGACCAGCTCACCGACATCGTCCGCGCCCACCTCGCCACCCCCGACGGCGACGCGGACCGGCTGATCACCCGCTTCCTGGAACGTGCCTCCGGCGGCGAACTGGCCACCGACCAGCTGCTGAACGCCCTCTACCTCACGGGGGTCGCGGGCCTGGACGCCGAGTCCCGCGACGACCTGGCCGAACAGCTGATGCCGTACCTCAGCGCCACGGCCGACGGCGATGGCTTCTGACACCGGAGCGAGGCCGTCCCCGGAGAGCCGGCCCGCGACGCCGCCGACGCCGCCGACGGCAGACGGCACGCCGACGACACCGCACAACGCCGGGCCCTCGCCGGACGCCCGACCCGCGACGCCGCCGGCGGCGGGCTCGCCCATGACACCCCACGACACCGGGCCGTCCCCCGTCGCCCGGCTGGCGGCGGCGCTGTCGGCTGCCGGCGCGCCGCCGACGCCCCGGGAGATCGCGGAACTGCTGTGGCTGGCAGGGCAGTTGGCCGCCGACGAGGAGCAGCCGCCGCCCCTGGTGCCCGGGCGGCCCCAGGTCGGCCCGCCCGCAGCGCCCGTGGACGACGCCCCCGTACCGCCGAGGTCGCCCGAACCGCCGACACCGGCACCGGCCCCGGCACCGGCGCCCGCCGCACCCACGCCCGACCGCGTCACCCTGCGCCTGCCCGCCCCGCGCTCTGCGCACCACGAGCACGCGCACCCCGGCAGCGGCGGATCGCCCCTCCTCGCCCCCGCGCCCCCGATGCTGCCCCACCCCCTCGCGCTCCAGCGCGCCCTGCGCCCGCTGAAGCGCAAGGTGCCCTCCCCGCACCTGCGGGTGCTGGACGAGCGGGCGACGGCCGACCGGATCGCACGGCTCGGCGCCCACCCCGACGTGTGGCTGCCCGTGCTGCGCCCGGCCCCCGACCGCTGGCTGCGCCTGAACCTCGTGCACGACACCGGCCCCACCATGCCGGTCTGGCGCCCCCTGGTGAGCGAACTGCACACGGCGCTCGCCCAGTCGGGCATCTTCCGCACGGTCACCCTGCACCCGGCCACGCCCGACGGCAGCGCCCGCCAGGTCCCCGTCCTGGACGACGGCCGTACGGTCACCCTCGTCGTCAGCGACTGCATGGGACCGCAGTGGCGCCCGGGCGCGGCGGGCGAGCGCTGGTACCGCACCCTGCGCCACTGGGCCCACCACATGCCGCTCGCGGTGGTCCAGCCGCTGCCCGAACACCTGTGGCCCGGCACGGCGTTGCCCGCCGAGCCGGGCCTGCTGACGTCCCCGTCGACGGCGGCCCCCTCGGCAAGGCTCGCCTTCGCCCCGTACGGCGACGCGCCGCCCCCGGAGCAGGCCCTCCCCCTGCCGGTCCTGGAGCCGGGCGCCCCCTGGCTGGCCCACTGGGCGGCCCTGGTCGCCGACCCGGGCGGCGCCCGCACCCCGGGCGCCGCGGCCTGGCTGCCGCCCGCTCCCGCGCCGCCCGCCGAACCGGCCCCCGACCTCACCACCGCCTCCCCCGAGGACCTGGTCCTGCGCTTCCGCGCGACCGCGTCCCCGGAGGCCTTCCGCCTCGCCGGGCACCTCGCGCTCGCGGTCCCCTCGGTGCCGGTGATGCGCCTGGTGCAGCGCACCGTGGACCGCGACCCCCGGCCCCAGCACCTCGCCGAGGTGATCCTCAGCGGCATGCTCACCTCCGTCCCGGGCCCGCCCGGCTCGTACGAGTTCCGGCCCGGCGTACGGGAGTTGCTGCTGCGCTCCCTGCCCCGTACGGCCCGGGGCCGGACCCGGGAGTTCCTCGCCCGGGTCGGCGGCCTGATCGACGAGCGGGCGGGGCTCGCGGCCGGGGAGTTCCAGGCCGAGGCGGACGGCGGACAGGGCGGCCCGGGACCGGCGTTCGCGACGGTCAGCGAGGAGACGGTGCGGCGGCTGGGCGGGGAGCCGCCCGAGCGTCTGGTCGGCGGGCGGTACCGGCTGGTCGGGCGGCGCGGGTGGAACGGGCGGGTGTCCAAGGCCGTGGACACCCGCACCGACCGGCAGGTGATCGTCCGCCGGTACCGCGACCAGCCCCCGCCGCAGGAGCGGTTCCTGGCGGAGGCGCGCGTGGCGGCCGGGGTGGACGACCCGCATGTGGTGCGGGTCCTCGACTTCGGGGTGGAGGGCGAAACGCCCTACCTGGTAACGGAGTTCGTGGACGGCCTGACCCTCTCCGAAGTGCTGTCGGGCATCTCCTTCCGTACGTTCGCCCGCCTGGTGTGCCAGGGCATGGCCGGCCTGAAGGCCCTCCACGCACGGGGACTGGTGCGGGGGGAGCGCGGGCCGGCGGGACTGCTGCTGCGGCCCGACGGCACCGTGCTGCTCAGCCGCTTCGCCCTGGGCGAGGAGTCCCGGGGCAAGGATCCGGAGTCGGACCTCGCCGAGTTCCGGTGGCTGCTCAAGCAAGTGGCCGCGGGCCTGCGGGTGCCCGCCGAGCACCAGGAACTGCTCGACCTGATCGACCAGCACCGGCTCCCCGAGGCCGCCGACTATGCGGCCCCCCTGCCCGCGACGGTCCGATTGCAGCTGCCGCGCTTCTTCACCCTGCTCGGTCCGCTGCGCATCAGCGACGGCTCGGAGGACATCGCGCCCCCCTCACCGGAGGCCCAGGCGCTGCTGTGCATGCTCCTGCTGCGCCAGGGCCGGCGCGTGCCCCACACCGAACTGGCCCGGGGGCTGTGGGAGGAGCCGGTGCCGGAGAGCGAGGCCGCCCACCGCCTCGACCGTCTGGCGGCGGAGGTGCGGCAGGTACTGCCGCCCGGCGGCCTGGTCTCCTTCTCGCACGCGTACGCCCTGCACGTGCCGGACCTGTACGTCGACGTGCTGCATGTGGAGCAGTTGCTCACCGGCGACACCGTCGACCCCCGGTACGCCCTCGACTTCTGGTACGGCGACCCGCTCGACGGCATCCCCGGTCCCGCCGCCGCGGCCACCCGGGACCGCCTGCGCGCCCTCAGGAACCGGTTCGAACCGGAGGCCACCCCCACCATCCTCTTCGAGGCCGACGACCTCACCGGCCACCCCGAGGCCCGCATCACCCTCGAGCACGCGGTGCACGAGATGCTCTCCCGCGGCGCCCTGGCCGCCCACCAGTTCGACGTGCGCGTCCGCCCCCACGGCTACGACGTCCACACCGTGCCCGGCACCTTCCTCCTCCCCGTCCTCGTCGCGGTCCTGCGCGGCCTGCCCGAGGTCCTCACCGGGCTGGTGGATCCGCCGCCCCTCACCGTCACGTTCTGGGACCGGCCCGGCCCACCCCCCGTCCAGCCACCGGTCCCGGCCGACATCCAGGTGGTGGTCTCCCCGGCCGTCTACGAGCAGTTCGCCGCCAGCTCCGCCGCCCAGGGCCCCCAGCGCTTCCAGCCCCTCTACCAGGGCGGCGCCACCGACACCCCGCCGATCGCCTGGTACTGCCCGCTGACCCCGGCCACGGCCCCCGAACCCGAGGTCCGCGACCTGGTGCGGGGCCCCTTCATCACGCACGACCTGCGGCGGCTCGGGATCCCGGCCCCGGGCCGCACGGCCGTCGTCCACACCCAGCCCGACGGCCCGCTCACCCTCCTCAACCCGGCCCAGCCGCACGGCGACGGGCCGCCACGCCTCGTGACGTACTACGAGGTGGACCTCACCACGCAGCACGCGCAGCACCGCGTCTCCCTGCCCAGCTCCGGCAAGGGCGCCTTCGCCGCCGCGGTGGAGCTGTCCTGGCACGTCGACGACCCGGTGGCCTTCGTCCGCGGCGAGGTCGGCCGGGTGTCCGAGCCGCTGCTCGACCACCTGCTGGAGGAGGCGGCCCGGATCACCCGCCGCCATCCGCTGCGCCGGGCGGGCGCGGCCCAGCGCGCGGTCAACGCCGGGCTGCGCCGCTGGCCGGTGCCGGGGCTGTCGGTGACGGCGTCGGTGCAGCTCGCCCCGGAGGGAGCTGCCCTGCCTGGACCGCAGGCCCCGGCCCCGTCCGACCGCCCGCTGCCCGGCCTCCTCGGCGACGCCGAGACCGTGCTGCTCGGCTTCGACGGCCCCGTGGCCCGGCTGTTCTCGGCGAACGCCGCGCGCGAGGCCGTACTCGACCTGCTCGCGCTGGTCGCCGAGCACCGCGACCCCCGGGACACCATGGCGGGAGGGGGGCAGGAGGCGTTCGCGCATCCTCTGGACGTCCTGCGGGCCTTCGCGCGGGACCGGCTCGGACCGCTGCTGCGGGAGCGCCTCGACGACCTCGAACTCCAGGCCGTGCCGCACGCTCCGGCCACGCACAACTCCGCGCCCCTGATCCGCGCCCTGCACGCCTCCGGCCGCCGCATCTGCGTGGTCACGGACGCCTGCGCCGATGCCGTACACCGCTATCTGAGGCCGTACGGCACCCTCCCCCTGGCCGGCGTCCACGGCCGCGCCGAGGACCTCGGCCTCCTCACCCCGCACCCGGACTGCCTGCTGCGCGCCCTGGACTCCGCCGACGGGACCGCCGGCACCGGCCTGGTCATCGGATCCACGGTCGCCGAACTCGCCGCCGCCCAGCGGGCCGGGCTGCGCTTCGTCGGCCTCGCCCGCAACGCCACCACCGGCCGGCAGCTGCGTGAAGCCGGCTGCGAGACCACCGTCACCTCCCTCGCGCCCCTGCTGGAGGCCGCGCGCTCACTGTGACCGGCCGTCGAACCCCCCGTTCGGCGGCGCCCCGCCCGGCCCCCTCCGGAAGGCGGCCCGGTCCCCTCCCGCGCACGATGCGAGGGAGGCCCGCCACCCGGCGGCCCCACGTCTGCGAGGCCCGCCACCTGGCGGCCTCCCACGGTCTGTGCTCTCGGGAGGACCTGCCATGACCGCCAGTCTGGAGCAGCTGCGCCGCTGCCACTTCGCCGTCGACCTCGGGGCGGCCCGCACGCGCGTCTATGTCAAGGGCGCGGGGCTCGTCGTCGACCAGCCGTCCGCCGCCGCCGTGAACACCCGCACGGGCGCGCTGATCGCGGTCGGCGAGCTCGCGGAGAAGATGACGGGCCGCACACCGGACTACATCCGGGTGGTGCGGCCGGTCTCCGGCGGCACCGTCGTGGACATCGAGATGGCCCAGCGCATGCTGCGCCACCTGCTCGGCGACAAGATGCGCCGCAGCCTGCGCCGCAAGCCGATCCTGCGCGCCGCGGCCTGCACCCCGCACGACGCCGACCCGCTCGCCCAGCGCGCCGCGATCGAGACGCTGGTCGGCCTCGGGGCCCGCCGCGTGGAACTGGTCGACACGCTGATCGCCGCCGCCGTCGGCTGCGAGCTGCCCGTGGAGCAGCCCGAGGCCACGATGATCATGGTGTGCGGGGCGGCGGCCACGCAGGTGGCCGTGCTGTCCCTCGGCGCGATCGTCACCGCCGAGCGCATTCCGGTGGGCGGCGAGGCCGTCGACAACGCGATCGTGCAGCACCTGCGCCACGAGCACGAGCTGATGCTGCCCAGCCAGTCGGTACGGCCGCTCCAGCTCGCCCTGTCCGGCAACGGCCTCACCCCGCAGGGCCCGGCCTCGACGGAGATCCACGGGCGGGACGTCGCCACGGGCCTCGCCCGCTCCGTCCAGGTCGACACCGCGGCCGTACGGGACGCCATCCAGACACCGCTCACCGCCATCCTGGACGGCATCGGCAAGGTGCTGCGGTCCTGCCCGCCCGACCTGGTCGCCGACCTGGCCGACCGGGGGATCATGATGGTCGGCGGCAGTGCCCTGCTGCCGGGCCTGGACCAGATGCTGCGCCAGGCGACCGGTATGCCCGTGCACATCGCGGAGCGCCCGGACGTGTGCGCCGTGCAGGGTCTCGGCGCCATGCTGGAGGGCAGGATCGAACCGCTGGCGCTGGATCCGCTGGGGAGCTGACCGGAGCCGGGACCTCCGCGGACTCAGCAGTCTCAGCGGACTCACCAGTCTCAGCGGTCAGGGACTCAGCGGACTCAGCGGCTCTCAGGTGGCGAACCAGCAGCGCACGGTCGTCCCGTCGTCGCCCCGGTGCACCCGCACCAGGTCGGCGATCAGGTTGACCAGCAGCAGCCCGCGCCCGCCGCGCTGGTCGCGGGGTACCGGCTTGCGCCCGGCCAGGACGTCCGCGAGCCGCCCCCTGTCGCGCACCTCGCACACCACGTACCCGTCCTCGGTCCACACCCGCAGCACGCCCGAACCGCCGCCGTGTACCACGCTGTTCGTGGTGAGCTCGGCCGTGGCGAGGGCCAGGTCGTCCAGCTTGACGCCGGCCAGGCCGAGCCGCGCGGCCTCCCCGACGGCCACGTGCCGGGCCTGGGAGAGCGAGTCGGAGTCGAAGGCGAACGTCAGCGCGTCCGGCACGGGCGCCAGCGGCTCGTTGTAGCGGTCGACGACGGCCCCGGGGGCGTACGCGTCGCTGGCCTGCTCCGCCCGGGAGCCGGAGGGGATGACGGTGGGGTGGGTGGCGTAGGCGTCGGCGAGGACGTGGTCGGGGAGCCCCTGGACGTCGTACGGGCACAGGATGGTCGCCGTACGGCCCCGGAAGGCCGCGTTGATCAGCGCCTCGTGCTGGACGCAGGCCGGGTACTCGGTGTCCGAGCGCCCCGCCCAGATGGGCTCGCCGATGATCCGCACCCGGCGGCCGGCCGGCTGGGTGTCGGCGAACGCGCGCAGCACGCCGGGGATGATCCGCCCGGGGTTGCGGCCGGCCTCCCGCATGTCGAGGAGCCGCACCGCCCCGGCGGCGTCACCCAGGGCGTCCCGGATGAGCGCGAGGTTCTTGCCGGGCACGGCGACCGCGACCGGCTCGCCGGCCTCCAGGCCGTCGCGTACGAAGGGCACGGTGACGTCGAGGTACTCCTGCTCGTCCCGGTAGAAGAGCGCGGGATGGACGAACGGCTCCAGGGGACCGAAGGGCTCCGCCACGGCAGCGGTCATGACGTCGACACCTCGATTCCCGCATGGTCGGGCCACAGCAGGTCGAGCGTCCGCCGCAGAGCGGCCGGCGGACGCCGCACCACGAACCGCCGCCCGTCCCGCAGCTGCCCGGCGGCGGCCGCGAGCGCACCCGCGCCCGCGACGTCGACGAACGTCACGTCGGACAGCTCCAGGTAATACACGTCCTCACCCTCGCGAACCGCCTGCTCCAGCACGCCTTCCCAGATCGCACGTGTCGTCAGGCCTACTTCACCGGCTGCCCGGACGCCCCGCTGCCCGGGCAGCGGGTACACCGCCAGGCCTGGCACGGGGCCACTGGGCCCGGTGGCCGGCACCGGAAATTGAGTGTTCACGCCCCTCTCCCCACGCTTCTCGACCAGAGCGCTCGTACCCGCCCGGGACAAGCTCATTCCCCCGAACCGTGTGTAGTACGCCGTACGGCGGGCAGGCGCACCTCACACCGACGTCCACGGGGGCGAATGACGTCGTGCAGTCCGGCGAGACGAACGACGACCGACGAGGACCGACAAGGCGGTGACATGACGTCAGCGGCATCACCACATCTCACAGGAGGGCTGAACACCCTGGTCATCTGTGGCCGCGTCGACGCGGACCGCGCCGAGCTCACCCCGCGTGGTGAGCTCGTCCACGGCTGTGCGGAAATCCTGGCCAGAACCCTGGCCGACCTGCCGTCCACGCTCACCCGGGTCGACCTGGACATGGGGGACGTGCACTTCATGGACACGGCCGGTCTCCAGTTCCTGGACGTGCTCGGGGACTACGGCCGGCAGCGGTCGCTGACGGTCACGGCCACGAACTGGAACGGCCAGCCGCGCCGGATCCTGGAACTGGCGGGCCTGGACACCAGCGACCCGCTGGCCGGACCGGACACCACCGGCCAAGACCGCGTGCCGCCGCCGGCCCCGGCCTCCTCGGTGGTCGCCATGGAACGCGCGGAGCGCCTGCACGTCCTCCAGGAGGAGGTCGAGCAGCTCCGGCAGGCCATCGTCTCCCGCCCGGTCATCGACCAGGCCCGGGGCATCCTCATGGCCACCCACGGCTGCACGTCCGACGAGGCCTGGCACATCCTGCGCGAGGCGTCCCAGCTGTCGAACACGAAGTTGCGGGAGGTGGCCGCCGCGGTGACGGCCAGCGCGGAGTCCGACGGCCCGGCGCCGTCGCCCGAGCTCCGCACGGCTCTCCAGAGGGCGATCGCGCGGCGCCGCGGGGTCTGAGGGGCGGCGCGGCGGCCGGAGGAAACCCAGCGGTGCCACGTGCTGGGCCGGGTGCTCGCCCGCCGTGGTGCCGCGCGGCCCATCGGGGTACTCAGGCGACGACAGCGACCCCAGGAGGCACGGCCATGAGCGAGGACATCTGGACCACCCCGTCCCAGGCCGAGGGCGACCGCGACGACGAGCAGGACACGACTGCCCGGCCCACCCCGTCCCAGGCGGAGGGCGACCGGGACGACACCGACACGGAGGACGACGACACGGCGTCGTAGACAGGTACGCGCCCGCACGCCCAGGACGTACCGTCCTCGGTGTGAGCGATGTGCCTCCCGCGACCCCAGCACCGGCGGACCGACTAGAGCCCTCCGCGCCGCCGGTGACCGGCGACGACCCGGCCCTGCGGGCGGCCTACCGACTGTGCCGGCGCCGGACCAGGGACCAGGACCCGGCGGAGTACGCGCTGATCCAGCTGGTGCCGGCCCCCTTGCGCCCGGCGCTGCACGCCCTGTGGGCGGCGGCCAACGCCCTCGACGACCTGGGCGACGACCGCACCGCGCCCGCCGCCGAACGGGCCGCCCGGGTCGAGGCCTGGATCACCGCCCTGCACCGCGAGCTGCCCACCGGAACCAGCCCGGACCCGATCCGCCGCGCCCTGGTGGACACCGCCAACCGCTGGCGCCTGGACCTGTCCGAACTGCACGGCGCCATGACCCAGGTCCACGACGACACCCGCGGCAGACGCTTCGGCGACTGGGCCGCGTGGCGCACCTGGGGCCGGGACAACCTGCTGCCCTGGTTCGGCCAGGTCCGCGCGGTCTTCGACCGGTCCGGCGTACCGGTGGCGCTGCGTCTGGACACGCGGGAGAGCTACGAGGAGTTCCTCGACGGCGTCCGGCTCACCGACATCCTCACCGACCTGTCCGCCGACCTCGCCCAGGGCGACCTCCTCCTGCCCGACGAGGCTCTGGACCGGCACCCCGGGTCGGCGGACGACCTGGCCCGCCGCCGCTGGAGCCCCGCCGTGGCCGCCCTGGTCGCGGACCTGACCGGCCTGGCCCGCCGGTGGGTCGCCCAGGACGCCCTGGTCCGCGGCATGCACCCCGGCCCGGCCACCGTCCTGGAGACGATGGCCGCCCTGCTGCGCGCCCAGCTCGACGCCATCGACTCCGCCGGCCCCGCCGTCCTGCGCGCCCGGCCCCGGCCCACGCCGCTCACCCGGGCCCGCGTCCTCGTCCCGGCCCGGGCCCGCGCCGCGCTGGCGTGGAGCCTGACCCCGCTGACGGCGCCGCCACCCCAGCGCCCCGGCCCGCACCGGCCCCCCACGCCCGCCCGGCCGACGCCCACCCGGGCCTTCCGCCTTCCGCCGCCCCACCCCAGCGGCCAGCGCCCCCCGCGGATCCCGCCCGGCCGGCTCCCCCACCACGTCGCCGTGATCATGGACGGCAACGGCCGCTGGGCCCAGCAGCGCGGCCTGCCCCGGCACGAGGGCCACCGCGCCGGCGCCACCGCCGCCCGCGACGTGGTCCACGGCGCCCTGGACCTCGGTCTGCGGCATCTGACCCTGTACACCTTCTCCACGGAGAACTGGAGCCGCGACACCGAGGAGGTCGACGCGCTCCTCGACGTCCTGCGCCGCGAACTGGCCGAGGACCCCTTCCGCGCTCTCGACGTCCGCCTGCGCTGGCACGGCCGCACCGGCCGCCTGCCCCCCGACCTGGTCGATCTCCTCCACCTCCGGGAGCGCACCACCCGCACCCGCACCGGCCTGACCCTGACGATGTGCATCGACTACGGCGGCCGGGACGAGCTCACCCGCACCGCCGCCGCCCTCGCGCGCCGGGTCCGCACGGGCCACCTCGACCCCGACCTGATCACCGAGGACGACTTCGCACGCCACCTGCCCCACCCGGACATGCCGGACGTGGACCTGCTCTGGCGCACCGGCAACGAGCAGCGCACCTCCAACTTCCTGCCCTGGCACACGAGCTACGCCGAGCTGCACTTCACCCCCGGCCTCTGGCCCGACACCGACCGGCGCGACCTGTGGCGGGCCGTCACCGCGTACACCCACCGCCAACGCCGCCACGGCACCGCCCCGGCCAGCCCGGCGCCCGCGCCCTGAGCGGCCCCGCGCCCGCGCACTCCGCGTGCCGTGCCCCCGGGTCTGCCCCCGAGGCCCTTACGGCGCCCGGCCCCGGACGGGCAGCGTGGTCGGCTGACGTATGTCCGTTGTCGGAGGGAGCGCCCGTGCGCACACAGGACCAGGAGAACGAGCGCGGCGGCGGCCGCCCCGGCGCCACGCGTGCCGCCGCACGGGTGTCGTCGCCCGCCGGCCCGGCGGCCGGGCTGCTCGCCCTGCAACGCGCGGCGGGCAACGCGGCGGTGACCCGGGCGGTCGAGGAGCAGCGGCACCGGCACGGCCCGGGCTGCGGCCACGAGGACCGGGCGGTCCAGCGCCGGGAGGCACCCCGGGGGGCCGGGCAGGACGCGGTACCGGGGCCGGAGGCACTCGCCGCGGCGACCGGCTCCGGCGGCAGCGGACTGGAGCCGCGCATCCTCGCCAAGGCGCAGCAGGCGTACGGGATGGAGCTGGGCCATGTGCGGGTGCACAACGACGCGGTCGCCCAGCGGGCCGCCGCCGGTTTCGACGCCCGCGCCCTGACGGTCGGGCACCACATCGTGCTCGGCTCGGCACGGGTGGACGACGAGACGATGTTCCACGAGCTGGACCACGTGCGGCAGCAGGCGCAGGGCCAGGTGGCCGGCCGGGACAACGGTTCGGGCGTGAAGGTCTCCCACGAGCACGACCCCTTCGAGCGCCAGTCGGCCGCCAACGGCCGCCGGGTCGCCCAGGGTTCACCGCCCGACCTGTCGCTGCCCGGCGGGGCGGGCCACGGCGCTCCGGTGCAGCGGGCGAGCGTGCAGCGGGCGCCCGTGGCCGACGGCCGGGTGACCAAGGCGAAGGGGCGCGGGAAGGCGAAAAAGCAAGAAAGCGCCCGGGACGTGGCGGAGGCGGTCACGAAGGAGCTGCAGACGAAGTACGACTGGGACGTGCGCGGCGGGCAGCAGGACAGGACCCTGCACTTTCCGCTCATGTCCGACAATCCCCCGGCCTACGCGAGCAGCGAGGGTCTCCTCGCCACCGAGCTGGGCAAGACCTACCACGGTTCCGGCAGCAACATCCGCCCGGAGCGGTCCTTCGAGCCGGACCGGGTCGAGCAGGCCCTGCGCTGGATCTCCACCGTCGTCTTCAACTACCTCAACGACCACGGCAAGGAGCCCGTGGAGGTGCAGACGGGCGTGGCGACCGTGGACTCCGACGAGGCCGTGGAGCCGAACGCCGCGCCGGCGAAGAAGTACGAGCTGTACATCTCCTCGAACAAGGACGCCGCCAACAAGGCCCTCTCCGACCTGTACGAGGGCAAGAGCAACGCCCGGGCTTTCCTCACCGAGATCCTGACGAGCAACAAGGCGAACGCCGATGCGCGCACCCCGCGCGAGAAGCGCCACGCCGAAAAGGTGTCCCGGCGGCTCCTCGAGTCGCGGGAGGGCATGGAGCGGTACGGGGAGGTCCTCCAGGCCCTCGCGGGTCCGGTCAGGGTGCCGGGGAAGCGCGAGGATCCGAAGGAGGACGGTATGCACGCCGAGCGCCGGATCATGGAGAGCGCGCCGCAGGGCAGCATCGCCAACAACCGGATCGCGGGCGTCAAGCGGCCCTGCATGGTCTGCTACATGGAGCTCTTCGCCGGGGACGACACCAAGCGGCCGGGCCCGTTCTGGCCGAGCCGGTCCTCCAGCATCGGCATCGACAACTACACGGTCGCGGGCGCCGCGGCCCTGGCGGCCAGCATCCACGAGGCGGCCCAGAAGGCCGGCGGCACCCACGTGACCCTGAGGGTCGACTGCGAAGGCAAGGAACGCCTGGAGACCGGCTACGGCACCGATTCGGACTCCCCGGCCTCCGGAAGCGACCGTCAGTCGAGCCCGGAGGCGATGGACACGACGCCCTGATCGACACGGCCGACGAGGGCGGGCCCGCTCGACGGGACCGTCCTCGTGCTGGGAAACCTCCACGGGCAGAAACGGTTCTGCGCGGGTAGCGCCTGGTGGGGCGGGTGGGACTCGAACCCACGGCCGACGGATTATGAGTCCGCTGCTCTAACCGGCTGAGCTACCGCCCCATAGCGGCGTGTCGCGTACATGTGTGCGCGCCGTCTGCCGCAGCATAGCCGCTCATACGATCTCCTGCTTCGGATGGTCGGCTTCGCACGGCCTACGTGACCATGAGGACTGCGACCAGCCCTGCGCGGTTCCAGGAAGATCGGAACGGACATGAAAAAGGACCCCGGCGGGGGCCCTCGTTCATCATGCTCCCCCGACTGGACTCGAACCAGTAACCTGCCGGTTAACAGCCGGCTGCTCTGCCAATTGAGCTACGGAGGACCGAGCTCCCCGGACTGGACTCGAACCAGTAACCTGCCGGTTAACAGCCGGCTGCTCTGCCAATTGAGCTACCGAGGAAGGTCTCGTTGCATCGAACGTACCTACCTGGGTATTCGCCAGGGGGCGCGCGTTCGCTGCGACACATACATTAGCGCAAGCAGGGGGGTGCTCCGCCAATCGGCACTCCCCGGCGCCGACGCCGCACCGGAGACCTACGCAAGGAAAGGGTGGCCGCCATGCGTTACCGGCTCACGTTCGTCGCCGGAGTCGTCCTGGGTTACGTGCTGGGCACGAGGGCCGGACGCGAGCGCTACGAACAGCTGAAGAAGTCGGCCCGGCAGTTCGCACAGAACCCCGCCGTCCGCAACACCGCGGAGTCCGCGGCCCAGCAGGGCCGCGAGATCGCGGGCAAGGCCTACCACGTGGTCAGCGACAAGGTCGGCGACCGCGTCCCCGACTCGGTCGCCGACCGGGTCCGCCACCTCAAGGAGCGAGCCACCCACAACGGCGGCGAGGACGACTGGGGCACAAGCAACACGTAACAGTTCCTTCTCAGGCGCCGGGCGCAGCCGCGCCCCCAAGGGGCGCGGGGAACTGCGCGACCAGCCACGACGCGCCCCGCGCCCGAAACCCGGCGTCAAGATCCACGGCGCCCACGGCTCAAGCCGGCGCAGCGGTACGGCAGAATTTTGGCCATGGGGATAGTCGCCGGGTTGGACAGTGCACCCGATTTCACTCGCATCGTCGTCTGTGACTCGGACACCGGAGCCGTGCTCAGGCAGGGGTATGCGCCGCATCCGGTGGAGAGCCCCGACGGCGGCCGCCCGTCCGACGTCGACCCGCAGGCCTGGCTGCTGTCCCTCGGCGAGGCCGCGGGCGGCGGACTGCTGGAGGGCGTGCAGGCGATCGGCGTCTCGGCGCAGCAGAACGCCGTCGTGCCGCTGGACGCGCAGGGCAACACCGTGCGGCCGGCGATGGTCGGCGGTGACAAGCGGACGCAGGTCGCCGCGGCCGATCTGGTCGACGCGCTCGGCGGGCGCGAGGCCTGGGCACAGGCCGTGGGGTGTGTGCCGCAGGCCGCCCACCCGGTGACGAAGCTGCGCTGGCTGGCCCGGACCGAGCCGGAGAACGCGCAGCGCACCGCGATCCTCCTCCAGGCGCACGACTGGCTGGTGTGGCAGCTGCTGGGCCGGCCGGTGCGCAGGACCACCGACCGGGGCGGGGCGTCCGGCACCGGGTACTGGTCGGCGGCGACCGGCGCCTACCGGCCCGATCTGGTCGAGCTGGCGCTCGGGCACCAGGTGATGCTGCCGGAGGTGATCGGCCCGGCGGACGCGGCCGGTACGACGCCGGAGGGGCTGCTGATCTCCGTCGGGACCGGCGAGACCATGGCCGCGGCGTTCGGGCTGGGCATCAGCGTCGGCGACGCGGTCGTGTCGCTGGGGGCGTCCGGGTCCGTCATGGCCGTGCACCCCGAGGCGCTGGTCGACGGCTCCGGGATGATCACCGCGCTCGCCGACGCGACCGGCATGCACCTGCCCGTCGTCACCACGCTGAACGCCGTGCGGACCCTGCGCGGGGCCGCCGAGCTGCTGGGGATGCCCGATCTGGAGAGCCTGTCCGAGCTGGCGATGAAGTCGACGCCGGGGGCGCACGGGCTGGTGCTGCTGCCCTACCTGGAGGGCGAGCGGACGCCGAACCTGCCGCACACCGCCGGGACCCTGGCGGGGCTCAGGCGCGAGTCGATGAAGCCGGAGCATCTGGCGCGGGCCGCGTTCGAGGGCATGCTGTGCGGGCTCGCGGACGCGCTGGACGTGCTGCGCGGCCGGGGCGTGGAGGTGCGGCGGGTGTTCCTGCTCGGGCCGGCCGCGGAGCTGCCCGCCGTGCAGGCCGCCGCGCCCTCGCTGTTCGGGACGCAGGTCGTGGTGCCGCAGCCGGCGGACTACGCGGCGATCGGCGCCGCCCGCCAGGCGGCCTGGGCGCTCGGGGCGTCCCAGGGCGCGCTCGACGCGCGGACTCCGCCGGCCTGGCAGGGCGCGGTCGCGCAGGTGCTGGAGCCCGGGGAGGAACTGGCGGTGGGGCAGGCGGTGCGGCAGCAGTTCGTGTCGGTGCGGGAGCAGACCCATCCCGGAGCGTTCTGACCACCTGTTGGGTTAATTCGGTTGAGGTAACGCCGGTGGAGTGTTCGACGATAGGGGCCAGGGGCAACCAACCGCCCCGTCGTCCACTCCGAGAGAAGCAGCGTGCTCATACGTCTCCTGCGAACCCACCTCAAGCCCTACAAGAGACCCATCGCCCTGCTGGTCCTGCTCCAGTTCCTGCAGACCTGCGCCACGCTCTACCTGCCCACGCTGAACGCGGACATCATCGACCGGGGTGTCGTCACCGGCGACACCGGCTACATCCTGCGCCACGGCGGCCTGATGATCGGCATCTCGCTGGTGCAGGTCGTGTGCAACATCGGGGCCGTGTACTACGGCGCCCGTACGGCGTCGGCGCTGGGGCGGGACGTGCGCGGCGCCGTGTTCGACCGGGTGCAGTCGTTCTCCGCGCGTGAGGTCGGACACTTCGGCGCGCCGTCGCTGATCACCCGGACGACGAACGACGTCCAGCAGGTGCAGATGCTGGCGCTGATGACGTTCACGCTGGTGGTGTCGGCGCCGATCATGTGCGTGGGCGGCATCGTGCTGGCGCTCGGCCTGGACGTGCCGCTGTCCGCTGTGCTGGTGGCGGTCGTGCCGGTGCTGGGCGTCTGCGTGACGCTGATCGTGCGGCGGCTGCGGCCGCTGTTCCGGTCCATGCAGGAGCGGCTGGACACGGTGAACCGGGTGCTGCGCGAGCAGATCACCGGCAACCGTGTGATCCGCGCCTTCGTCCGGGACGAGCACGAGCAGCAGCGGTTCCGGAAGGCCAACACCGATCTCACCGACTCCGCGCTCGGCGCCGGCAACCTCATGGCGCTGATGTTCCCGATCGTCATGACGGTGGTGAACCTGTCGTCGATCGCCGTGGTGTGGTTCGGTGCGCACCGCATCGACAGCGGGGGGATGCAGATCGGTGACCTGACCGCGTTCCTCGCCTATCTGATGCAGATCGTCATGTCCGTGATGATGGCCACCTTCATGTTCATGATGGTGCCGCGTGCGGAGGTGTGTGCCGAGCGGATCCAGGAGGTGCTGGAGACCTCGTCGAGCGTCGTGCCGCCGACCGCGCCGGTGCGGGAGCTGCGCCGGCACGGGCATCTGGAGATCCGCGGGGCGGGCTTCCGCTACCCGGGTGCCGAGGAGCCGGTGCTGCGCGCCGTGGAGCTGGTCGCCCGGCCGGGTGAGACGACCGCCGTCATCGGTTCGACCGGCAGCGGCAAGTCCACGCTGCTCGGGCTGGTCCCCAGGCTGTTCGACGCGACCGAGGGGCAGGTGCTCGTGGACGGGGTCGACGTGGCGGAGATCGATCCGGAGCTGCTGGCGAAGACCGTCGGGCTGGTGCCGCAGAAGCCGTACCTGTTCGCGGGGACGGTGGCGACCAATCTGCGCTACGGCAACCCGGACGCCACCGACGAGGAGCTGTGGCACGCGCTGGAGGTGGCGCAGGCCAAGGACTTCGTCCAGCGACTGGAGGGCGGGCTTAACGCGCCGGTCGCGCAGGGCGGGGCGAACGTCTCCGGAGGCCAGCGGCAGCGGCTCGCGATCGCCCGGACGCTGGTGCAGCGCCCGGAGATCTACCTCTTCGACGACTCCTTCTCCGCGCTCGACTACGCCACCGACGCGGCCCTGCGGGCCGCGCTCGCGCGGGAGACCGCCGAGGCGACCGTCGTGATCGTCGCCCAGCGGGTGGCCACCATCCGGGACGCCGACCGGATCGTCGTCCTCGACGAGGGCCGGGTCGTCGGCACGGGCCGGCACCACGAGCTGATGGCGGACAACGACACCTATCGGGAGATCGTGCTCTCCCAGCTCACGGAAGCGGAGGCTGCCTGATGGCGGGGCCCATGGGGCGGATGATGGCCGGGGGCGGCCCCGACCAGCACTCGCTGGACTTCAAGGGGTCGGGCAGACGGCTCGTCGGGCAGTTCCGGCCGGAGCGGCTGACCATCTGCATGCTGCTGCTGTGCGTGGTGCTCAGCGTCGGCCTCAGCGTCGTCGGACCGAAGATCCTCGGCAAGGCCACCGACCTGGTCTTCGCGGGGATCGTCGGGCGGGGCATGCCCGAGGGGGCGAGCAAGGAGCAGGTCCTGGAGCAGATGCGGCAGCGCGGGGACGGTGACGTCGCCGACATGCTCCGCAGCACCGACTTCACCCCGGGCGAGGGCATCGACTTCACCGCCGTCGGGCATGTGCTGCTGCTCGCGCTGGGCGTGTTCACGGTGGCCGGGCTGCTGATGGCGGTGGCGACGCGGCTGGTGAACCGGTCCGTGAACCGGACCATGTTCCGGATGCGCGAGGAAGTGCAGACGAAGCTGTCGCGGCTGCCGCTGTCGTACTTCGACAAGCGCCAGCGCGGCGAGGTGCTGTCCCGGGCGACCAACGACATCGACAACATCGGGCAGACGCTCCAGCAGTCGATGGGGCAGCTCATCAACTCGGTGCTGACCATCATCGGCGTGCTCGCGATGATGTTCTACGTCTCCTGGATCCTGGCGCTGGTCGCGCTGGTGACCGTGCCGCTGTCGTTCGCCGTCGCCACGCGCGTGGGCAAGCGGTCGCAGCCGCACTTCGTGCAGCAGTGGCGCACGACGGGCAAACTCAACGCGCACATCGAGGAGATGTACACCGGGCACACCCTCGTGAAGGTGTTCGGGCGGCACGAGGAGTCGGCGCGGCAGTTCGCCGAGCAGAACGAGGCGCTGTACGAGGCGGGGTTCCGGGCGCAGTTCAACAGCGGGGTGATCCAGCCGCTGATGATGTTCGTGTCGAACCTCAACTACGTGCTGGTCGCGGTGGTCGGCGGGCTGCGGGTCGCCTCGGGCTCGCTGTCCATCGGGGACGTGCAGGCCTTCATCCAGTACTCGCGGCAGTTCTCCATGCCGCTGACGCAGCTCGCGTCCATGGCCAACCTGGTGCAGTCGGGTGTCGCCTCGGCGGAGCGGGTCTTCGAGCTGCTCGACGCGGAGGAGCAGAGCGCCGATCCGGTGCCGGGCGTGCGGCCCGAGGAGCTGCGCGGGCAGGTGGCGCTGGAGCATGTGTCGTTCCGCTACGACCCCGACAAGCCGCTCATCGAGGACCTGTCGCTCAAGGTCGAGCCGGGGCAGACGGTGGCCATCGTCGGCCCGACCGGCGCCGGCAAGACGACACTGGTGAACCTGCTGATGCGGTTCTACGACGTCACCGGCGGGCGCATCACCCTCGACGGCGTCGACATCGCGCGGATGTCCCGGGACGAGCTGCGCGCCGGGATCGGCATGGTGCTCCAGGACACCTGGCTGTTCGGCGGCACGATCGCGGAGAACATCGCGTACGGGGCCGCCCGGGACGTCACCCGCGGGGAGATCGAGGAGGCGGCCCGGGCCGCGCACGCGGACCGGTTCATCCGGACGCTGCCGGACGGGTACGACACGGTGATCGACGACGAGGGGACCGGGGTCAGCGCGGGCGAGAAGCAGCTCATCACCATCGCGCGGGCGTTCCTGTCCGACCCGGTGATCCTGGTGCTGGACGAGGCGACGAGTTCGGTCGACACGCGAACCGAGGTGCTCATCCAGAAGGCCATGGCGAAACTGGCGCACGGGCGGACCTCGTTCGTCATCGCCCACCGGCTGTCGACGATCCGGGACGCGGACACGATCCTGGTCATGGAGAACGGGTCGATCGTGGAGCAGGGCGCGCACGCGGAGCTGCTGGCGGCGGGCGGGGCGTACGCGCGGCTGTACAAGGCGCAGTTCGCGCAGGCGGTGGCCGAGGTGGACTGAGTCGCATTCGGGGGTGCCAGGTGGGGTCGTGGGGCGGCTGCGGGCCGGTTGTGGCTGGTCGCGCAGTTCCCCGCGCCCCTTGGGTACGTGCAGCTGACGCCCCATCAGTCCAGATAGCCCCTCAGCTGGTCCGCGAAGGCGTGGTCCCGCAGTTTGTTCAGAGTCTTGGACTCGATCTGCCGTATCCGCTCCCGCGTCACGCCGAAGATGCGGCCGATCTCCTCCAGGGTGCGGGGACGGCCATCGGCGAGGCCGTAGCGGAGCTGGACGACCTTCCGTTCCCGCTCCCCCAGGGTCGACAGCACCGCCTCCAGGTGCTCCCTGAGCAGGAGGAACGCCGCCGACTCCACCGGAGAGGTCGCGTCGCCGTCCTCTATCAGGTCGCCGAGGGCGACATCGTCCTCCTCGCCGACGGGCGCGTGCAGCGACACCGGCTCCTGGGCGAGGCGCAGCACCTCGCTGACCCGCTCCGGCGGCAGGTCCAGGTGCGCGGCGACCTCCTCGGACGTGGGCTCGTAGCCCCGCTCCTGGAGCATGCGGCGCTGCACCCGGACGACGCGGTTGATGAGCTCCACGACGTGCACGGGCACCCGTATCGTGCGGGCCTGGTCGGCCAGGGCGCGGGACATGGCCTGGCGGATCCACCAGGTGGCGTAGGTGGAGAACTTGTAGCCGCGGGCGTAGTCGAACTTCTCGACGGCCCGGATGAGTCCGAGGTTGCCCTCCTGGACGAGGTCGAGCATGGTCAGGCCGCGGCCGACGTAGCGCTTCGCCACGGAGACGACCAGGCGCAGGTTGGCCTCGATGAGGCGGCGCTTGGCCATCCTTCCCATGACCACGAGCCGGTCGAGGTCCAGCGCCAACTGGCTGTCCAGATCGGGGGTGTTGCTCAGCTTCTCCTCGGCGAACAGGCCGGCCTCGACCCGGCGGGCGAGTTCCACCTCCTCGGCCGCGGTCAGCAGCGGGATGCGGCCGATCTCCCGCAGGTACTGGCGGAACAGGTCCGAGGAGGGGCCGCCGGTCTCGGTGCGGGCCGGCGGCGGTTCGACGGCTTCGGGGGGCTCGGCCGTCTCGACGGCCTCGGCGGGCGGCTCCTCCGGCTCCGTCTCGGGGTGGTGCGCGACGCGGTTCTGCGCCGGGACCGCGGACAGGGCGTCGGGCTCCGCGTCCGGGGCTGTGCCGTCGGCGCCGAGGGCAGCACCGACGTCGGTCTGGGTGAGGGTCTGGGTCTGCACGGGGGCGACCTCCAGGATGATCGCTGCCAAGGTGTGCGGCAGCGGTACTTCGGGGGCGGAGTCGACGGCCTCGCCGCTTTCCGTCCCGTACGCGATGAGCGGAACCGCGGGGATCTGGGTCCCGTCGGTGACGGACCGGCCGCGCTCCGAGGACTCAGGCACCGGAACCCAGTGTGGGGTAAGACACGTCGTCGCCACGAGGGGCGTGCGTTGACTTTTTGCTTCCCGTGCGTGACCGCGCGGTGACGTCAGAGCGCGGCGGCGCCGTGTTCGCGGAGGGACTGGTCGTACTGCTGGAGGACCCACAATTCGTTCTGGACGGCGGCCAGCTGGGCCGGGTCGCCGTGGGAGCCGAGACGCGTGAGCTGGCTGGTGATGTCGCGGATGCGGCGCTCGACGGCGCGGCGGCGGACGGTGACCAACTGGGCGCCCGCGTACGCCTCGTCGACCGCTCGGCGCAGCAGGATCGCCTCGACGGCCAGCTCCGTCACCATCGCGCGGACCGCGTCGTCCGGGGCGGCCTCGCGGACCTTGACCAGGTAGCCCTGGGGGTCGGCGACGCCCGGTTCGGCGCCGCCCGCGTCCAGGATGGCCTGGCGTACGGCGGCGTAGGGCGGGGCGGTGAACTCGTCGACGCCGTACGCGTCGAAGGCCGGGGAGACCAGCTCGGGGCGCTGGAGGGCGAGTTTGAGCAGTTCGCGTTCGGTGGCGTAGACGGGGTTTCGGAGGTTGAGGGCCGGGCCGCGCGGGGCGGCCTGCTGGGGCGGTCCGGCGTACTGCTGCGGCGGGTGGTGCCGGTCCGGGCCCGGGCCGGTCTTGCCGCCGCGGTCGCGGGCCCAGCGGGCCAGCTGGGCCACGCGCTTGACCACGAACTGCGTGTCGAGGATGCCGAGCATGCCGGCGAGCTGGACGGCGACCTCGTGCTGGGCGCCGCTGTTCTTGATGCGGGCGACGATCGGGGCGGCCTCGTCCAGGGCGGCGGCGCGGCCCGCCGGCGTGTCGAGGTCGTAGCGGCTCACGATCTGGCGCAGCGCGAACTCGAAGAGGGGGGTGCGGGGTTCGACCAGGTCGGCGACCGCCTCGTCGCCCTTGGCGAGGCGCAGGTCGCAGGGGTCCATGCCGTCCGGGGCGATGGCGATGTACGTCTCGGCGGCGAATTTCTGGTCGTCCTCGAAGGCGCGCAGGGCCGCCTTCTGGCCGGCGGCGTCGCCGTCGAAGGTGAAGATGACGCGGGCCGAGCCGTTGTCCATGAGCAGCCGGCGCAGGATCTTGATGTGGTCGCCGCCGAAGGCGGTGCCGCAGGTGGCGATGGCGGTCGTCACGCCGGCGAGGTGGCAGGCCATGACATCCGTGTAGCCCTCGACGACGACCGCGCGGGACGTCTTCGCGATCTCCTTCTTCGCCAGGTCGATGCC
The DNA here is from genome assembly GCF_014651035.1 of Streptomyces lomondensis. GTDB lineage: Bacteria > Actinomycetota > Actinomycetes > Streptomycetales > Streptomycetaceae > Streptomyces > Streptomyces lomondensis. The sequence goes on along the minus strand of NZ_BMWC01000001.1, from coordinate 745,419 downwards.
GTAGAGGACCTGGGACTTCCGGTAGATCGCCGTGTCGGGCGTGTTGAGGTACTTGGGGCCGTTGTCCGCCTCGTAGAGCTTGCGGGCGCCGAAGCCGACGACCTCGCCGCCGATGTCGCGGATGGGCCACATCAGACGGCCGCGGAAGCGGTCGATGGGGCCGCGGCGGCCCTCCTGGGAGAGGCCGGAGAGGAGCAGCTCCTTGTCGGTGAAGCCCTTGCCGCGCAGGTAGCGCGTCAGGTGGTCCCAGCCCTGGGGGCTGTAGCCGACGCCGAAGTGGACGGCGGCGGCCTGGTCGAAGCCGCGCTCGGCGAGGAAGACCCGGCCGGTGTCGGCCTCGGGGCTGGTGGCGAGCTGTTCCGCGTACCACTCGGCGGCGATCTTGTGGGCCTCGACCAGGCGGATCCGCTCGCCGCGCTGGTGGGACGGGTTGTACCCGCCCTCCTCGTAGCGCAGGGTGATGCCCGCCTGGCCGGCCAGGCGCTCGACCGCCTCCGAGAAGGAGAGGTGGTCGATCTTCATCACGAACGTGATGGTGTCGCCGCCCTCCTGGCAGCCGAAGCAGTGGAACAGGCCCTTGCTGGGGCTGACCTGGAAGGAGGGCGACTTCTCGTCGTGGAACGGGCACAGCCCCTTGAGGTTGCCGCCGCCCGCGTTGCGCAGCTGGAGGTACTCGGACACGACGGCGTCGATCGGGACCGCGTCCCGTACCGCCTTCACGTCCTCGTCGTTGATCCGTCCTGCCACGCGTGAATTCTACGGGGGCGGACTGACACTCACGGTGCGAGGTTTTCGAGTGGAATGCGGGGATCCGCGAGGTTCTCCGTGTTCACCCGGGCCTTGCCGCGGACCAGTCGCTGGATCTTGTCTGTGACGTCCCACACGTTGACGTTCATGCCCGCCAGCACCCGGCCGTCCTTCACCCAGAACGCGATGAACTCGCGCTTCCCCGCGTCACCCCGGATCACCACCTGGTCGTAGCTGCCCGGGGGCGCCCAGCCGGAGTACTCCATGCCCAGGTCGTACTGGTCGGAGAAGAAGTAGGGCACGCGGTCGTACGTGACGTCGTGGCCCAGCATGGAGCGCGCCGCGGCCGGGCCGCCGTTGAGGGCGTTGGCCCAGTGCTCGACGCGCAGCCGGGTGTCGAAGAGGGCGTGCGGGAAGGAGACGACGTCGCCGGCGGCGTAGACGTCCGGGTCGGAGGTGCGCAGCCGCTCGTCGACGACGATGCCGCCGCCGTGGGCGCGGTCGGCGATCTCCAGGCCGGCCGCCTCGGCGAGGTGGGTGCGCGGGGCGGCGCCGATCGCGGCCAGGACGTCGTGCGCCGGGTGCTCCTCGCCGTCGTCCGTGCGGGCCGCGAGGACCATGCCGTCCTGGCCGACGATCTCGGTGAGCCGGGCGCCGAAGTGGAAGCGGACGCCGCGCTCGCGGTGCAGCTCGGCGAAGAGCTGGCCCAGCTCGGGGCCGAGGACCGAGTGCAGCGGGGTCGGCCCGCGGTGGATCACGGTGACCTCCGCGCCGTACTCGCGGGCCGCCGCCGCCACCTCCAGGCCGATCCAGCCGGCGCCGGCGATGACGAGGTGGCCGTTGTCCCGGCCGAGGTTGGTCAGGACGTGTTTGAGGCGCTCGGCGTGGGCGAGGCGGCGCAGGTGGTGGACGCCGGCCAGGTCCGTGCCCGGGATGTCGAGGCGCCGGGGCTCGGCGCCGGTCGCCAGGAGCAGTTTGTCGTAGCGGACGACCGTGCCGTCGTCGCCGAAGCGGACCGTCTTCGCCGTGCGGTCGATGGCGTCGACGGTCTGGCCGAGGTGCAGCTCGATGTCGTTCGCCGCGTACCAGGCGGGCTCGTGCACGAAGACGCTGTCGCGTTCCTCCTTGCCGAGGAGGTAGCCCTTGGACAGCGGCGGGCGCTCGTAGGGGTGGTCGCGTTCGTCGCAGATCAGTATCACGCGGCCGGTGAAGCCCTCCGCGCGGAGCGTCTCGGCCGCCTTGGCCCCGGCCAGTCCGCCTCCGACGATGACGAATGTCTGATCCGCGTCGACCACTTGATGCCTCCTCGTAAGGGTGTCGCCACCTGCGAGCGTCCCGCACGGAGCGTGATGCGGGAAGAGGGAGTGACCCGATCAGGCCACGGAGGGTCACCACCGGGCGTGCCGCGGCCCTCTGTTTCCCGGATGCCGTCCCCTGTTTCCCGTCAGTTTCACGCGTGCCCCGTCAGACGGGCGTGAAGCGAACGGGCCGAGGTGTCGGTGAGGGAGGCGATCTGGTCGACGATCACGCGCTTGCGGGCGCGGTCGTCCGGCGCCCGGTCGAACAGGGCGCGGAACTGCGGGTCCAGGCCGTCCGGGGCGCGGGCGGTGAGTGCCTCGGCCAGTTCGGCGACGACGATCCGCTGGTCGGCGCGCAGGCGCTCCTGCTCGGCGCGCTGCATGACGTACAGGTCGGCGACGGCCTTGAGGACGGCGCACTCCAGGCGGGTGCCGCGCGGGACGACCAGTTCGGCGGCGTACCGGGTGAGCCGTCCGCCGCCGTACGCGGCGCGGGTCGTGGTCTCGGCGGCCAGGCAGAAGCGGCCGATGAGCTGACTGGTGGCGTCCTTCAGCCGGGCCTGGGCGACGGCGGTGCCGTCGTAGCCGTGCGGCCACCACTCCTGGGCGAGGAGGCGGTCGAGGGCCTCGGCGAGTTCGGCGGGGTCGGTGTCCGCCGGTACGTACCGGCCCAGGGCCACCTGGAAGACGTCCTGGCGTTCGGGTTCGGCGTGCAGGCAGTTCGGGTCGATGTGGCCGGCGTGCAGGCCGTCCTCCACGTCGTGCACCGAGTAGGCGACGTCGTCGGACCAGTCCATGACCTGCGCCTCGAAGCAGGTGCGGGTGCCGGGGGCGTCCTTGCGGACCCAGTCGAAGACGGGGCGGTCGTCCTCGTAGACACCGAACTTGCGGGAGGCCGGGTCGGTGGGGTGGGCGCCGCGGGGCCACGGGTACTTGGTGGCGGCGTCGAGGGCGGCGCGGGTGAGGTTGAGGCCGACGGAGCCCTCGGGAGTGAACCGTTTGGGCTCGATGCGGGTGAGGAGTCTGAGGGACTGGGCGTTGCCCTCGAAGCCGCCGCAGTCGGCCGCGAACTCGTTGAGGGCCTGTTCGCCGTTGTGGCCGAAGGGTGGGTGGCCGAGGTCGTGGGAGAGGCAGGCGGCCTCGACGAGGTCCGGGTCGCAGCCGAGGGCCGCGCCCAGCTCGCGGCCGACCTGGGCGCACTCCAGGGAGTGGGTGAGGCGGGTGCGGGGGCTGGCGTCCCAGGCCGGGCCCAGGGTGCCGGGCGTTACCACTTGGGTCTTGCCGGCGAGTCTTCTCAGGGCGGCGCTGTGCAGGACTCGGGCTCGGTCGCGTTGGAAGGCTGTGCGGCCGGGGCGTTTGTCTGGTTCCGGGGCCCAGCGGTCGACTGACGTCGGGTCGTAGGCCGGGGGGTTTGTCGGGGTGCCTGCCATGTGTCGACAGTACGGGTATGGGTGTGCTGTGCGCCTGAGCGTTTGCCGGGTTCGGTTGTGTGGCGGGTGCGGGTGGGTCGTGGCTTGTCGCGCAGTTCCCCGCGCCCCTTTAGGCCGATGCCAGTACGGGTGCTTTGAGAGCCCGGGTTGCCAGCGCCTCGTCGTAGCGGTGCAGGAGGAGGTGGGCCATCGACGGGTGCGTGCCCAGGGGGGCCGCGGCGATCCACGGGGCCTTCTGGGTGCATTCCGTGGCGAAGCGGCCGGGGGCCGTGAAGTAGGAGGCGAGGGCTATGTGGTGGCGGCCCCTGGCGCGGAGGGCGCGGACGGCCGTGTCGACCGTGGGGGTCGCCGCGGAGGCGTAGGCCGGGATGACGGGGACGCCCAGGCGCGTGGCCAGGAGGTGGGCCGTGCGGCCGGTGTCCGTCTTCGCGTCCGGGTCGCGGGAACCGGCCGCGGCGAGTACCACCGCGCTGGTGCGGCGGGGTGTCGCGCCCCAGCCGGCCTCCAGGAGGCGGGCCTGGAGGGCGTCCACCAGGAGGGGGTGCGGGCCCAGGGGGGCCGCGAGGTGGGTGCGGGCCGGGGCGCCCGCCGCCATCTCGGGGATGTCCTGCTTGACGTGGTAGCCGCGGCTGAGGAGGAGGGGGACGAGGACCGCCTCCGTGTCGCCCAGGGCGGCGAGGGTGTCGGGGAGCAGGGGGGCGTTCAGTTCGATGTGCCCGAGGTGCACCGGCACGTCGGGGCGCAGCGCGCGGACGCGGTCCAGGAGCGCGCGTACGGTGCTCAGCGCGCGCGGGTCGCGGCTGCCGTGGGCCACGACGACGAGGGCGGGCGGGGCCGGGCGGCGCGTGGCGGGCGGCGGGACGAGGCTGAGCTTGCTGGGCATGCACCGATGGTCGCGGCGGGACGTTGCCGCCCCGTTGCGTGGGGGTCACGGGTGTTTTCCGGCGGTTCACGGTGCGGGGCAGGGGGTGTGTGAGGCCATCTGACCTGGAGTTTCCGTATGCGGGGTGAAGCTGGTCACGTGGTCGTGACTGAACCGGGCGGCCCGGTCGGGCGTCCCTGACTGTCGAGAGCCGACCTGGGGAGGGACCGTCCGATGCGTCTTCCGGCGTTTCGCAGACCGCGGCTGCCGCGTACCCGACGGGGGCGGCGGCGGCTGGTGCAGGCCGTGATGGCCGGGTGCGTGCTCGCGCTGCTTCCGGCGACCTGGATGTACCTGGCGGCGGGTGACCGGCTGCGGTCGGCGGGTGATGTGCCGCGCACCGATGTGGCCGTGGTGTTCGGTGCCGGGCTGTGGGAGGGGGAGCCCTCGCCGTATCTCGCGCACCGGCTGGACGCGGCGGCGGAGCTGTACCGGGAGGGGCGGGTCGAGGTGGTGCTCGTGACCGGGGACAACAGCCGTGAGGACTACGACGAGCCGGACGCGATGCGCGTCTACCTGACGCGGCACGGGGTGCCCGACGGGCGGATCGTCAGCGACTACGCCGGGTTCGACACCTGGGACTCGTGCGTGCGCGCGAAGAAGATCTTCGGTGTGGACGAGGCCGTGCTGATCAGCCAGGGCTTCCACATCCGGCGGGCGGTGGCGCTGTGTCAGGCGGCGGGGGTCGAGTCGTACGGGGTCGGGGTGGACGCCGTGCACGACGCGACCTGGTACTACGGGGGCGCCCGGGAGATCCTCGCCGCCGGGAAGGCGGCCTGGGACGCGGTGGTCCGGCCGGATCCGCGGTTCCTCGGGCCCCGGGAGACGGGTGTGGAGAGGGCGTTGGCCACGGCCGAATAGCCGCTCGGACGAATCCGGCCGTTCTGCAGGGATGGGTTTGACGGGCACATTTCACCCCGAGGTGTGAAAAACAGCTCGGCGCTCTCCGTGACCGCTCGCTCACGCTTAGTGTCCTTTTCGTGCGGCGGCGGATCGGGCCGCCGTCGCGAACTGGGGGAAAGGACACCTGATGACTCGACTTCGCTCCGCGCTGGTGAGGGCCGCCGCGGGCGCGCTGCTGGCCGTGCCGGCGGCCATGGGGACCGCCTCGGCGGCACCCGTGGCCGCCGAGGCGGTCCAGGCTCCGGAGCCGGGGTGCGCCAAGCTCGGCGCCTACGGCCGCGGGTGGGCGGACATCCACAACGCGTGCGGGCACACCATCTCCGCCAGCGTGGAAGTCAACGGCTGGGACCCGTCGTGCATCCAGATCGGCCCCTACGGCATCGGACGCATCGGTCTGGACGCGGACGACGAGCCGTACTACGCGTACGAGTGCTGATCCGGGGCGTGCCCTGACCAGGCACGGCCCCTGAACGCGGCCGGGGCGGGGGCACGCGGAGCACGCCCCCGCCCCGGCTGTCAGCGCCCTCGGAAGACCGGTGGGCGCTTCTCCAGGAACGCCGTCATCCCCTCCTTCTGGTCCTCGGTGGCGAACAGGGCGTGGAAGACGCGGCGTTCGTGGCGGATGCCGTCGCGCAGGCCGGTTTCGAGGGCCTGGTCGACGCACTCGCGGGCGGCCCGGACCGCCATGCGGCCGTACGAGGCGATCGCCGCCGCCGCTTCGAGGGCCTCGGGCAGGACCCGGTCGTCCGGGACCACTCGGGAGACGAGACCGCAGCGTCCAGCCTCCCGCGCGTCCATGGTGCGGCCGGTGAGGATCAGGTCCATCGCCTTGGCCCGGCCGACCAGCCGGGTCAGCCGCTGGGTGCCGCCGATGCCGGGGATGACGCCCAGCTTGATCTCCGGCTGGCCGAAGACGGCCGACTCCCCCGCGACGACCAGATCGCACATCATCGCCAGTTCGCAACCGCCGCCCAGGGCATGGCCGTTGACGGCGGCGATCTTCGGGGTGCGGAGGTCCGCGAACTCCTCCCAGGCGGCGAAGTAGTCCTCGGCCGCCATGTCGACGGCCGACTTCCCGGCCATCTCCTTGATGTCGGCGCCCGCCGCGAAGACCCGCTCCGAGCCGGTGACGACGAAGCAGCCGGTCTCCGGGTCCGCGTCCAACGGGCGGAGCAGGTCCAGGAGTTCGGCGAGGAGCTCGCCGCTGAGCGCGTTGCGGACGTGCGGGCGGTGCAGGTGTACGGTCACGACTCGGCCGTGGCGCTCGACCTTCAGGTGGTTCATCTGGCTTCTCCTCACGAGGGGTTACGAGGGGCTACGAGTCCCAGATCGCGCCGTACGCCGGAATCCCCCGCCGCTCCAGGCCGTGGACCACCTGCCAGGTCAGTCTCTTGTTGGAGATGCAGATGACCGCCTCGGCGCCGAAGTCCCGGTAGGCCTCGTGGGCGAGGCGCACCATGTCGGGCTTGCCGTGCCGGGAGGTGTCCCAGACCAGGGCGTGCGGCTGGACGGCGAGGATCTCGTCCACGAGCGCGTCGCCGTAGGTGGCGCGCGGGTCGCGGGTCGCCCAGACCAGGCGGGAGGGGACCTTTGCGGCGAGCAGGTGGGGCAGGCAGGGGCCGATGCCGCTGCCGGTCGCGACGTAGACGACCTTGCGGAAGAGGACCTCGATGTTGGCGACGCCGGCCGTGGTGATGCCCTTGACCCAGACCTGCTGGGGCAGGTCGTCGATGAACGAGCCCGTCCAGTCGCCGGCGCGGGAGACGGTGAGCCGGAAGCCGGGCCGGCCGGGTGTGGGGACGTTGGCGAACGAGTGCCACTCCTTCAGCGGGCTGCGGCTGATCGCGGTGGACGAGCCGGCGAAAGGGGTCTCGCCGTGGTCGAAACGGGCCAGCACGACGTGGGAGGAGGGGCGTTCGAGGTGGACGTCGACCTTGCGCAGCCGCAGCCAGGGCAGGGCGACGCTGAAGGTGACCACCGCGAGCACGCCGACCTCCCAGGGGCCCGGCGACGACAGCAGCGTGTGTGTCCAGAACAGGGCCAGGGCCGTCCAGCCGCCGAAGCGGTGGATCCGCTCGAAGTGGTCGTGGTGGCGGGCGCGGAAGGGCGGCAGGGCGGTGGCGATGACGATCGCGAGGAGGGCCAGCAGGGTCCAGCCGACGGCCCTGAGGGCGGCGTCCGGTGTGCTGATCGTCAGGGCCAGGAACCAGGCCGTTCCCGCCAGCGCCCCGCCCACGTGCAGTCCGCCGAAGTGGTAGACCTTGCCGAGCGTCCAGCGGACCTTCAGCGGCCAGGTCGTCGGGGCCGCGGTCGCCAGCCGGAACAAGAGGTTGATGACGTACTGCTGGCGGACCAGGACGGCGAGGGCGAGGTTGGCGAGGGCGGCGTGCCCGAGGGTGGGGGTGGCCAGGGGCCAGTACGCCCAGGTGAAGGCCGCGTTGGCCAGCAGGACGAGGGCGGCGAGGCGGTTGTAGTGCATCAGGGCGGGGTGCTTGAGCAGGCGGCGTGCGGCCGGGAGCGGCGGCGGGAGTGCGCCGGCGTCCTGGCGGGCCCGGGGCGGTGAGGTGGTCATCGGGCCACCGCCACGCGCTCGTCGAGCATCCGCAGCAGGGCCTGTTTGTCGACCTTGCCGCGGTCGGTCTCCGGCAGGAACGGCAGCGGCAGGACCTGTTCCGGCACGCAGTAGTACGGCAGGGCGTCCGCCACCGCGCGGCGGGCCGTGTCCGGGTCGACGTCCGCCGGGCAGACGAAGGACACCAGGGTGCGGGCGTCGCGCCGCAGGGTGACGGCCCGGGCGCAGCCGGCGGCCGACTCCAGCACCGCGGAGACGGAGTCCAGCTCGACCCGGAAGCCGCGCACCTTGACCTGGTCGTCGGTGCGGCCGAGGTGTTCGAGCTGCCCGTCGGGGGTCCAGCGGCCGAGGTCCCTGGTGCGGAACATGCGGCGGCCGCCGCCGAGGAACGGGTCGGGGGCGTAGCGCTCGGCGTTGAGGGCGTCGTCGCCGAGGTAGCCCGCGGAGACGCAGTCGCCGCCCGCCCACATCTCGCCGGTCTCGCCGACGGGCAGGGGGCGGCGGTCGGCGTCGAGGACGTAGACCGTGTTGTTGGGGGTGGGGCGGCCGATGGTGAGCAGCGGGGCGGACGGGTCGTGGCGGCCCATCGTGTTGACGATGGTCGTCTCCGTCGGGCCGCAGCAGTTGTAGAAGGCGGCCTGCCGGGCCCACCGGTCGGCCAGCGGGCGCGGGCAGGGCTCCCCGGCGACGGCGACCGTGCGCACCCGCGGGCAGGCGGCGGGGTCGAGGCCGGACAGCACGGTCGGGGTCGCGACGAGCACGTCCGCCGTGCGGGCCGCCGCGGCGATGTCCTTGCCGCGGATGACGAGGGTGCCGCCGTGGGCGAGGCAGCCGAGGATCTCCCAGGCCGCCATGTCGAAGGCGATGTTGAGGAGCTGGGCGACCCGGTCGCCGGGACGGATGCCGAGGCCGCCCGGCTCGGTGAGCAGGATGTTGGCGACGTTGCGGTGGGTGACCTTCACCCCGTTGGGACGGCCGGTGGTGCCGGAGGTGAACAGGACGTAGCAGCCGTCGTCGCCGGTGACGCGCGGGCGTGGGGCCGGGGCGTGGGGCAGCGGCTCGTCGAGCGGGATCAGCAGGTGGCCGTCCGGCAGGGGCACCCGGTGGGCGTGCTCGGCGGTGGTGAGGACGACGCGGGTGCGGGCGGTGCGGATGACGTGGGTGAGCTGGGCCGGGGGCGCGAGGCCGATGTCCTGCGGGACGTAGGCGGCGCCGGCCTTCAGGATGCCGAGCAGGCCGACGAGCATCGGGAGCGAGCGGCGGACGAACAGGCCGACGTGGTCGCCGGGGCGTACGCCCTCGCGGACCAGGCGGGCGGCGAGAGCGCCGGCGTACCGGTCGAGTTCGCCGTAGGTGAGGCGGGCGCCCTGGTGTTCGGCGGCCACGGCGTGCGGGGCTGCCAGGGCCTGCCGGGCGATGGCGTGGTGCAGGAGCGGGTCGGGGACGGGGACGGTGGGGCCCCGGCCGTACTGGCGGAAGAGGTGCCGGTCCTTGGGGGTCAAGTGGCGCAGAGGCATGGTCGGGTGGCCTCCTGGCTGTTTCGAGTGTCGGTTTGCCACAGGCGGTGAGCCGCGTGTGGATGCAGCCGGATGAGCGGCGGGCATGCCCGGGGGTCGAACGCCGTGCGGAGTCGTGCGAGCGCTGCGCGTAGCGAGAGCGTAGTCCCGTTGCTTCAACACTCAACGAGGTCGGATCGGCCAAGAAAAGAACGCAATGAGCCACGTGTGGCGTTTTCCGTCACACAGGCAACGTCCGTGCCGGTCGGCGACGACCTGAAGGTGGCCAGGCCTGTGCCTCACGAGGGCGGGGCGGCGGCGGGGAGGTCCCCGTCCCGGCCGCGTAACAGGGAACCGTCCCGGGCGTAACACGGCCGAAGCACGCTGAACGGTATGCAGACCACCGTCACGCCCACGCACTGCCCGTACTGCGCCCTTCAGTGCGGGATGAACCTGACGCCCGCGCCGGACGGGACCGTCGAGGTCAGCGAGCGTGCGGACTTCCCGGTGAACCGGGGCGCGCTGTGCGGCAAGGGCCGTACGGCGCCGGCGGTGCTCGCGACGAACGTCCGGCTGACCTCGCCGCTGGTGCGCGACGCGGGCGGCTCCCTGGTGCCCGCCTCCTGGGACGAGGCACTCGACCGGATCGCCGCCGAACTGCGCCGCACACGCGCCGAGCACGGGCCGGACGCGGTCGGGGTGTTCGGCGGGGGCGGACTGACCAACGAGAAGGCCTACACCCTCGGCAAGTTCGCGCGGGTCGTGCTCGGCACGTCCCAGATCGACTACAACGGCCGTTTCTGCATGTCGTCGGCCGCGGCGGCCGGCATCAAGGCGTTCGGTCTGGACCGGGGGCTGCCCTTCCCGCTGGAGGACATCCCGAAGAGCGGCTGCGTGATCCTCGTCGGGTCGAACCTCGCGGAGACCATGCCGCCGTCGCTGCGTTACTTCACCGAGCTGAAGGAGAACGGCGGCACGCTGATCGTCATCGACCCGCGCCGCACGAAGACGGCCGAGCAGGCGGATCTGCACCTGGCGCCGCGGCCGGGCACGGACCTGGCGCTCGCCCTGGGCCTGCTGCACCTGGTGATCGCCGAGGGGCGGGTGGACGAGGAGTACATCCGCGAGCGCACGGTCGGCTGGGAGGACGCGCGGGCCGCCGCGATGGCCCACTGGCCGGAGTACGTCGAGCGGATCACGGGCGTCTCCGTGCCCCAACTGCGCGAGACCGTACGGCTGTTCTGCGAGCCGGAGTCGGCGATGGTGCTGACCGCGCGCGGGCCCGAGCAGCAGTCCAAGGGCACGGACACGGTGGGCGCGTGGATCAACCTGTGCCTGGCGACCGGCCGGGCGGGCCGGCCGCTGTCCGGGTACGGCTGCCTGACCGGGCAGGGCAACGGGCAGGGCGGGCGCGAACACGGGCAGAAGGCCGACCAGTTGCCGGGCTACCGCAAGCTCGACGACCCGGCGGCGCGGCGGCACGTCGCCGAGGTGTGGGGCGTCGACCCGGACAGCCTGCCGGGCCCCGGGCGCAGTGCGTACGAGTTGCTGGACGCGCTGGGCACGGACATCAGGTCGCTGCTGCTGATGGCGTCCAACCCGGTCGTGTCGGCGCCGCGGGCCGCGCACATCGAGGAGCGCATCAGGTCACTGGAGTTCCTGGCGGTCTGCGACGTGGTGCTGTCGGAGACGGCGGCGCTCGCGGACGTGGTCCTGCCGGTCACGCAGTGGGCCGAGGAGACCGGTACGACGACCAACCTGGAGGGCAGGGTCCTGCTCCGCCGCCGGGCGATCACCCCGCCCGAGGGCGTGCGCAGCGACCTGGAGGTCATGCACGAACTGGCCGCCCGCCTGGGCGTGGAGAAGGGCTTCCCGACGGACCCCGAGGAGGTCTTCGAGGAACTCCGCCGGGCGAGCGCGGGCGGACCCGCGGACTACTCGGGGATCACCTACCGCAGGCTTGCGGAGGAGAACGGGGTGTTCTGGCCCTGCCCGGCCCCGGCGGAGGCGATGGACGGGGGTGAGGACACCCTGCCGGACGCGCCACTGCCCGACGACCCCGCCCGGGAGACGCCGACCGCGCACCCGGGCACCCCACGCCTGTTCCTCGACCGTTTCGCCACCCCCGACGGGCGGGCCCGCTTCGTCCCCGTCTCGCACCGTGCGACCGCCGAGGAACCGGACGACGAGTACCCCGTCCTGCTCACCACCGGGCGGGTCGTCGCGCAGTACCAGTCCGGGGCGCAGACCCGGCGCGTGGCGGAGCTGAACGCCGCCGCGCCGGGGCCGTTCGTGGAGATCCACCCGCGGCTCGCCGCCCGGCTCGGGGCGGCCGAGGGCGACCCGGTCGCCGTGGTGTCCCGGCGGGGCCGGGCCGTGGCGCCCGCGAGGATCACGAACGCCATCCGGCCCGACACGGTCTTCATGCCGTTCCACTGGCCGGGCGAGGGCCGCGCCAACTCCCTCACCAACCCCGCGCTCGACCCGACCTCCCGGATGCCGGAGTTCAAGGCGTGCGCGGTGCGGCTGGAGGCCGTCGAGCGGTAGGAGCCGGTCAGCGCACGCCGACCGCGCTCCAGGCGGCGGCCACCGCCTTCTGCTCCGTGCTGCCGCTGCCGTAGAGGTCCTTCGCCGCGTTCAGGGTCGCCGTGCGCGCGCCCGCGTAGTCCGTCGAGGACGTCATGTACACCGTCAGGGCGCGGTACCAGATCTTGCCCAGCTTGGCCCGGCCGATGCCCCGCACCGCGGAGCCGTCGCAGGTCGGGGAGGTGTGGCCGACGCCGTTGACGGTCTTCTCGCCGCTGCCCTCCGCGAGCAGGTACGCGAAGTGGTTGCCGACGCCCGAGGAGTAGTGCACGTCGAGGTCGGCCAGCCCCTCGCTCCAGCAGTCGGCCGACTCGCCGTCGCGGGACGGCTTGTCCATGAACCGCAGGGCCTCCCGGCCGAGGCCGGAGCGGACGACCTTCTCGCCGATGAGCCAGTCACCGGGGTCCTCGGCGTTGCCCGCGTAGAACTCCACCAGCGTGCCGAAGATGTCCGACGTGGCCTCGTTCAGGCCGCCGGACTCGCCCGAGTACGTCAGCGCCGCCGTCTTGGACGTCACGCCGTGGGACATCTCGTGCGCGGCCACGTCCAGCGAGACCAGCGGGCCGAGCAGCTTGCCGTCGCCGTCGCCGTAGGTCATGCAGAAGCACGTGTCGTCCCAGAAGGCGTTGTTGTAGTCCTTGCCGTAGTGGACGCGGTTGTACGAGCCCTTGCCGTCGCCGGCGATGCCGCTGCGGCCGTGGACCTTCTCGTAGTAGTCCCAGGTGACGTCCGTGCCGTACTGGGCGTCCACCGCCGCCGTGGCCCGGTCGGTGGCCTCGCCGGTGGCCCAGTGGTTGTCGGCGTCGGTGAAGAGCGTCGCGGGCGCGCGGCTCAGGCAGATCGTCAGCAGGCACTGGTCGGTCTTGTTCGCCGCGTCACCGGTGTACGTGCCGCCCCGGGTCGCGTCCTTGAGCTGGTACGACGACCCGGACTTCGTCGTCTCCAGCGGAACCGTGCCGCCGTAGAGGGACTCGCCGTCGCCCGACGCCGACTCCAGGGTGTCCCAGGCGTCGATGCGGGCACCGGTCGTCGCGTCGGTCAGCACCGTGCGCCCGACCGGGTTGCCGAGGTCGTCGTGCGCCACCGCGTCGGTCTGCCAGGCCAGTTTCGGGGCGCCGTGCAGGGCGTCGACGACCAGGCGCGGCTTGGCGGTCAGCTTCTTCAGGGTCTCGCCGACGTGCGCGGCGCGCAGCAGGCTCGCCGCGAGGTCGGCGGCCTTGGGGGCGGACACCTTCGGGGTGACGCCGGTGAGGGAGAGCGCGGACTTCGTCGCGCGGTCGGTGCCGCGGTAGGTGCCGTCCGGGTTCTGGTGGAGTACGAAGTCGCCGCCCAGTACGGGGAGTCGGCGGTAGGTGCGGTCGTAGCGGATGTGGCGGGCGCCGTCCTGGTCGACGATGACGTCCCGGACCTTCGTCTCCTGGGCCGGGGTGAGGCCCAGTTCCGCGGCCCGGTCGGCGAGTACCGTCTCGGCGTCCTCGATCGCACCGGCCCTGGTCGGCCTGTCGGCCGCGCCGGCGGTCGGGGCGAGCGCGGCGGCCAGCAGGGCGGCGGTGCCGGTGACGGCCGCACCGGCGGTGGCGAGACGGGAACCGCGGACATGACGTATCCGACTCATCGGTCTCCTCATACGGGCGCACCCGGCCGCGTGGGGTCGACCGGGGGCGCGTTGATGTTGACCGCGAGTCAAGTCGGCCTGGACCTGGCATGTCCATAGCCCCTGTGTGGAGGTGTGTGTGGGTGGAGAATCGTTCCTGTGACCCTGCCTTTCTTCGTCTACGGCACGCTTCGCCCCGGCGAGGTCAACCACGACCTCTTCCTGCGTGGCCGCACGCGCTCCGAGGAACCGGGGCGGCTCGCGGACGCGGTGCTGTACGAGGGGCCGGGCTATCCGTACCTGGTCGAGGAGCCGGGCGGTGGCGTGGTGAGCGGGGAGCTGGTGACCGCGCTGCCGGAGGCGTACGGGGCGCTGCTCGCGGAGTTGGACCGGCTGGAGGAGTACGTGCCGGGTGATCCTCGCAGCTTGTATGTGCGGGTGGAGCGGAAGGTCGTGCGGGGGGTGGACGGGGTGGGTGTGCGGGCCTGGGTGTATGTCGCCGGGCCCGTTGTCGCTGCGCGCCTGCGGAGTGCCGGGCGGCGGATCGAGGGTGGGGAATGGCGGGGGCGGGGATGAGGGCCGGGGCGGGGACGCGGAGGGTTCGGCGCGGGCCGTGCGACTGGCGGCCGTATGCCGGCTGCGGGCCGTACGTGGTTGCTCGCGCCCCCGCGGCGGAGCCGCATATCGAAACAGCCCCGCGCCCCTGAGGGGGCGCCCGGTTCAGTCCCCGTACGGCCACCTCCCCCTGGCCTCCCGCAGCGCCCGGCCCCACCACACCAGTTGGTCCAGCATGGTCTTCGCCGCCGCGTCCGGGCCCGACGGGTCGCGCAGGGTGCCCTGGTCGTCGAAGGACGCGCCGGCGTTGTGGAAGGAGACGGTGTCGCGGACCGTCACGGCGTGCAGTTCGGCGAAGACCTGGCGGAGGTGCTCCACGGCGCGCAGGCCGCCGGCCAGTCCGCCGTAGGAGACGAGGGCGACGGGCTTGGCCCGCCACTCGGAGTAGTGCCAGTCGACGAGGTTCTTCAGGCCCGCCGGGAAGGAGTGGTTGTACTCGGGGGTGAGGACCACGAAGGCGTCCGCGCGGGCGAGCTTGGGGGTGATGCCGGCCAGCGCGGCGGTCGCCTCGGGGGTCGGTTCGAAGGAGGTCGGCAGTTCGGCCTCGGCGACGTCCACGACCTCGGTGACCAGGTCGTCCCGGTCTCGGAGACGGCCGAGGAGCCAGTCGGCGACGACGGGGCCGAAGCGGCCGTGGCGGTTGCTGCCGACGACGAGGGTGACGTGGAGGGGGCGGTCGGCCGAGGGCTGCTGACGCGCGGCTGCGGTGGTTGCGGCTGTGTCCATGCCGCACAGACTCGTACCTCAACCGTGCTTGAGGTCAAGCCCTGCCCCGCGCGGCGAGGTCACCCGTTCACACCCGCCGCCCGCACTTTTCCGCGACCCGCCCGCCGCACACCCGTGACCTGCTGAAACGCCCCTGACGGACCGTCGGGCCCGCCGTCCCCGACACCCTTTCACCCCAATTCTGACGCCCTCTCAGAAGGCGCGGTCGCCCCGCTGCCCTTTACCTCGGAAGGGCAGGTGCACGACCGACCCGCTCGAAGGAGCACCGATGCGACGTACCGCACGGCCGCTGACCGGTACCGCACTCGCCGTCGCCGCCGCGGCTCTCGCCGCCGCCCCCGCGTACGGCGCGCCCGCCGGTGACCTGGAGGTGTCCCCGTCTCCGGTCGCGCCGGGCGGGCAGGTCGCGGTGCGCACGGCGGCCTGCGGCGACGGCGGTACGGCGACGGGTGACGCCAGCGCGGTCGGGGCCGGTTCCCTCGGCCTGGCGCCGGGCCCGCAGGAGCGGGAGGCGACCGGCCGGTTCCGGGTGCCGCCGAGCGCGCAGCCTGGGACGTACGAGATCACCGCGACGTGCACCGGGAACGGCCGGCGGGTCACCGGTGACCTGGTCGTGACGCTGACGTCCGGGCGCGAGCAGGTGCATCCCCGGGGGAGTGTGAAGACGGGGGTCGGCGGCGCTCTGGGCCCCGATCCCGTGCAGACCGCGGCCGGTGTGGCGACCCTGGCCGTCGCCGCCGCGGGCGGTACCTGGCTCCTGCATCGCCGGGCGAGAGGCGACGGGATCTGACGGACACCCTCCGCTGTCCGTCGCCGGTACCGCAAGTCCCCTCCCCCTCCGGGTCCGATGCCCCTCGCGGCCCGGAGGGGGGTACGGGGCCGGAGATCAGGAAAGGGTGGGTATGCGCAGGTTCCCCAGGGTCGGCAGCGGCGTCCGCAGCCCCGCGAACGCGGCCATGGCGGCCGTCACGGTGTTCGCCCTGTGCTCGGGGGCGTGGCTGCTGCGCAACGGCGCCGAGACGCACGCCCCGCCGCAGCCGTCCGCCGCGCAGGCCCGCGCCGGGCTGGACGGCCGCGCGGGTGAGCGGGCCGCCGTGCCCGCGCTGCCGCCCTCGCCGCCCGACCGCATCCGCATCCCGGCGATCCGGGTGGACGCGCCCCTGACCGGGCTCGGCCTGACGAGGACCGGCAGCCTCGGCGTACCGCCGGCCGCGCGGAGGAACCTCGCCGGCTGGTACGAGGCCGGCACCACCCCCGGCGAGCAGGGCACCGCGATCGTCGCCGGCCACGTCGACAACGCCGACGGCCCCGCCGTCTTCTACGACCTCGGCGCCCTGACCAAGGGCAGCACGATCGAGGTGGACCGGCGGGACGGCAGCGTCGCGGTGTTCACCGTGGACTCCGTGGAGGTGTACGCCGCGAAGGACTTCCCCGACGAGAAGGTCTACGGCGCCGCCCGCCGCCCGGAGCTGCGGGTCATCACCTGCGGCGGCGGCTACTCACGCGGCACCGGGTACCAGGGGAACGTCGTCGTCTTCGCGCATCTGACCGGCAGCCGGTGATCCGCCCAGGACGTTGGCCCTGCCCCAGGCGCCCAGCGGTTCCAGTGCCGCGTTCAGCGAGACGCCCCGGGGCGTGAGCGAGTACTCCACGCGGGGCGGCACCTCGTCGTACGCCTCGCGGTGCACCAGGCCGTCGGCCTCCATCTCCCTGAGGTGCGAGGCGAGCACCTTCTCGGTGATGCCCGGCAGTTCCCGGCGCAGTTCGCCGAAGCGGCAGGGCCGTTCGTTCAGCGCCCAGAGGATGAGCACCTTCCACTTGCCGCCGATCACGTCCATCGCCGCGTCGATCCCGCAGACGTACGCCCCCGGCCGCCGTCCCGTCGTCCCCATGCCCGAGCTCCTCCCCCTGCCGCTGCCTGGACCCTTCCCGCGAGGTAACCACCCACTTCGAAGTGCGTACTTGAGCAGGCGCTTCCCCTGCGACGAGCCTAAACGCCATGACCGACAACGCAGTTGCCTCCCGCACCCCTCTCACCCTTCTCGGCACCGGCGCCATGGGCACCGCCCTCGCCCGCGCCTGGCTCGCCGCCGGTCACGAGGTGACCGTCTGGAACCGCACGCCCGCCCGCGCGCAGGCCCTCGCCGCCGAGGGCGCCGTGGTCGCCGCGAGCGCCGCCGCGGCCGTGGCGGCGAACCGCCTGGTGATCGCCTGCCTGCTCGACGACGCCTCCGTGGGCGAGGCCCTCGACGGGGCCGACCTCGCCGGGCGGGATCTGGTGAACCTGACCACCGGCACCCCGGGCGAGGGCCGGGCGCGCGCCGCCTGGGCCGAGGCGCGCGGTGCCCGGTTCCTGGACGGCGGGATCATGGCCGTACCGCCGATGGTCGGGGACCCGGACTCCGGCGGCTATGTCTTCTACAGCGGCTCCCCCGAGGCGTTCGAGGAGCACCGCGACACCCTCGCCGTCCCGGCCGGCACCCGCTACGTCGGGGCCGACCCGGGCTTCGCCGCGCTGCACGACGTGGCCCTGCTGAGCGCGATGAACGGCATGTTCGCGGGTGTCGCCCACGCCTTCGCCCTGATCCGCCCGGAGGACATCGCCCCGAAGGACTTCGCGCCGCTGCTCTTCGGCTGGCTGACCGCGATGGCCCCGGCCGTGCACCAGACGGCCGACCAGTTGGAGAGCCGCGACTACACCCGGAACGTCGTCTCCAACCTCGCGATGCAGGCGGCGGGCATCCCCACGTTCCTGCGCACGGCCGAGGAGCAGCACGTCAGCCCCGAGCTGCTGGCGCCGTACCTGGAGCTGATGAAGAGGCGCGTGGCCCAGGGCCACGGCGACGAGGACGGAACGGGGATCATCGAGCTGCTCGATACGCGGCGCGGCGCCTAGGCGATCCACTGCTCGTACGCCATGTTCCCCACCAGCGCGAACACCACCGTCAGCAGCACGACCCGTACGAAGCCGCTGCCCTTCTTCAGGGCGGTGCGGGCGCCCAGGGTGCCGCCCGCCAGGTTGAACACGGCCATCACCGCGGCCAGCTGCCACAGGACGGCGCCCTGCCAGGCGAAGGTCGCGAGGGCGCCCGCGTTGGTACAGCAGTTGACGATCTTGGCGGTGGCGGATGCGGTGACGAGGTCGAGGTGGAGGACGGCGGTGAGGGCGAGGACCAGGAAGGTGCCGGTGCCGGGGCCGATGAGACCGTCGTAGAAGCCGATGCCGAGGCCCGCGAGGCCGATCGCCGCGAGGATCTGCCGTCGGGTCGCCGGGCCGGTCGCGGGGGCCGTGCCGAAGGCGGGCCGCAGGATCACGAACGCGGCGACCCCGAGCAGCACCACCATGATCACCGGCTTGAGGACGTCGGTGCTCATCCCGGCCGCGAGGAAGGCCCCGGCGGACGATCCGGCGAGCGCGGCCAGCCCGATGCGTACGGCCGTCCGTACATCCACCGGTGCCTTGCGGGCGTACGTCACCGCCGCGCCCGTCGTGCCCACGATGGCGACTGCCTTGTTGGTGCCCAGTGCGTGCGCGGCGGGCGTGTTCGACGGCAGCCCGAGCAGCAGCACCGGCAGCAGCAGGAGCCCGCCCCCGCCGACCACGGCGTCGATCCATCCGGCGGCGAGAGCCGCGAGGCAGAGCAGGGCGATCATGGTCAGCGATATGTCGGGCATGATCAGAACCTTATGCGGCACCTCCTCACAGCCCGCCGGTGCCGCCCGCCAGGAACCCTCACACCCACCCCCCGCCCCCGCTGAGGGCAGCGTTCCCCGTGGGAAACAGATGTGATGCTGCCGGGTAACACCGGCACCGCACGCTCGATGACATGACCTCGAATGAGCGCGTGGTGGTGATCGGCACCGGCCTCGCGGGCGTACGGCTCGCCCGGCGGCTCGGTGAGCTCGGCACGCCCGCGTTGCTGATCGGCGAGGAGGAGCACCGGCCCTACAACCGGGTGCTGCTCGCCGAGGTGCTGGCCGGACGCTACAGCCCCGAGGTGATCGCCCTGCCGGCACCCGCTGAGCTGCGGCGCGGGCGGGTCACCGGCATCGACCGTGACGAGCGGACCGTCGCGTGCGCGGACGGTTCCGTGATCGCATACGACCGGCTCGTCCTCGCGACCGGCTCCAACCCCGTTCTGCCGCCGCTGCGCGGGCTGTTCACCGAGGACCACGAACTGCCCGCCGGCGTCCACGCGTTCCGGACCATGGACGACTGCCTTGGCCTGTCCAAGGCCGTCCGGCCGGGCGTGAAGGCGGTCGTCGTCGGGGGCGGGCTCCTCGGGGTCTCCGCGGCCCGCGCGCTCGCCCTGCGCGGCGCCCAGGTCGTGCTCGCCCAGCAGTCCGAGCGGCTGATGGAGCGCCAGCTCGACCCGGCCGCCTCCGGGCTCGTCCGCCGGCATCTGACCGACCTGGGCGTCGAGGTGCACACCGAGTGCCGCGTACGGGACGTGCGCTGCGTCGGCGGTGCCGTGCGCTCCGTGGAGATGGCCGACGGCTACGCGCTCGACGCCGATCTCGTCGTGGTCGCCTGCGGTGTCCACCCCCGGGTGGGACTCGCGCAGACCGCCGGACTCGACGTCCGCAAGGGCATCGTCGTCGACGACGAGCTGCGCACCTCCGACCCGTACATCCACGCGATCGGCGACTGCGCCCAGCACGACGGCGTCCTCTACGGCCTCGCCACCCCCGCGCTGGAACAGGCCGACGCGCTCGCGGAGCTGCTGGCCGGTGACCCGACCGCCCGGTACACGGGCACGCGGTCCCTGACCCGGCTCACGCTCACGGGGCAGGACAGCCCCTTCGACCTCGCCGCGTTCGGCGAGACCGAGGCGCTCCCGGGCGACGACGTCGTCCAGCTCGCCGACGCCACCCGCGGCACCTACCGCAAGGTCGTCGTCCGCGACGACCGCCTGGTCGGCGGGGTCCTCGTCGGCGAACTCGGCACCGTCGGCGCGCTCGCCCGCGCCTGGGAGGGAGCAGAGCCGCTCCCCTCCGACGGCGGCCCGCTGCTCCACCTGCTCACCAATGATGGAGGCTCCTGATGACCGCCACCGGGGCGAACCCCACGATCGTGCTCGTCGGCCATGGCATGGTCGGCCAGCGCTTCCTCGAAGCGCTCGCCGAGCGCGGCCTGACCGCCACGCACCGCGTGGTCGTGCTCTGTGAGGAGCCGCGCCCGGCGTACGACCGGGTCCAGCTGACCTCGTACTTCTCGGGCAAGACGCCCGAGGACCTGTCCATGACGGACATGGAGTTCATCGAGGACCACGGCATCGAGCTGTACGTCGGCGACCCGGCGGTCGCGGTCGACCGCGAGGCCCGCAGGGTCACCGCCAGGTCCGGCGAGGTCTTCGACTACGACGTCCTGGTGCTGGCCACCGGCTCGTACCCGTTCGTGCCGCCGGTGCCGAACAAGGACGCCGAGGGCTGTTTCGTCTACCGCACGATCGAGGACCTCCTCGCCATCGAGGAGTACGCGAAGACCAGGGCGTCGACGGGAGCCGTCGTCGGCGGCGGTCTGCTCGGTCTGGAGGCGGCGGGCGCGCTCAAGGGGCTCGGCCTGGACGCCCACATCGTGGAGTTCGCGCCCCGGCTGATGCCGGTGCAGGTCGACGAGGGCGGTGGCGCCGCGCTGCTGCGCACCATCGAGGACATGGGCCTGAGCGTCCACACCGGCGTGGGCACGCAGGAGATCGTCGTCGGCGAGGACGGCGCCGTGACGGGCATGAAGCTGTCCGACGGCTCCGAACTCGCCACCGACATGGTGGTGTTCAGCGCCGGTGTCCGGCCCCGCGACCAGCTGGCCCGGGACTGTGGCCTGACGGTCGGCGAGCGCGGCGGCATCACCGTCGACGAGCAGTGCCGTACGGTCTCCGACCCGCACGTGTTCGCCATCGGCGAGTGCGCGCTGGCCGCGGACGGCCGGGTGTACGGCCTGGTGGCCCCGGGGTACGAGCAGGCGGAGACCGTGGCGGCGACGATCGCTGCCGACGAGGCGGCCTTCACCGGCGCCGACCTATCCACCAAGCTGAAGCTGCTCGGCGTGGACGTGGCGTCCTTCGGTGACGCGCACGGCACCGCCGAGGACTGCCTGGACGTCGTGTACTCCGACTCCCGCGCGGGCCTGTACAAGAAGCTGGTCATCGGCCGCGACGGGACGCTGCTCGGCGGCATCCTGGTCGGCGACGCGGAGGCCTACGGCACGCTGAAGGCGTTCACCGGCTCGGTCCCGCCCGTCTCGCCCGAGTCGCTCGTGCTGCCCGCCGGCGCCGGCGCCCCGGCCCAGCTCGGCCCGACCGCGCTGCCGGACGAGGCGATCATCTGCTCCTGCAACAACGTCACCAAGGGCACGATCCGCGGCGCGGTCACGGACCACCAGTGCACCACCGTGCCCGAGGTGAAGAAGTGCACCAAGGCCGGTACGACCTGCGGCTCCTGCGTCAAGGTCCTCGGCCAGCTCGTCAACGCCGAGCTGGAGGCCAGCGGCGTCGAGGTCGACAAGGGCCTGTGCGGCTGCTTCTCGCAGACCCGCGAGGAGCTGTACGAGATCGTCCTCGCCCTGCGCATCAACACCTACCAGGACCTGCTGGACCGCTACGGCCGCGAGGAGGCCCGGGGCGGTGACGGCTGCGAGATCTGCAAGCCGACCGTCGGCTCGATCATCGCCTCCCTCGCCCCGACGATCGGCGCGAGCGGCTACGTCCTGGACGGCGAGCAGGCCGCGCTCCAGGACACCAACGACCACTTCCTGGCCAACCTCCAGAAGAACGGCTCGTACTCGGTCGTGCCGCGCATCCCCGGCGGCGAGATCGCCCCGGAGAAGCTGATCGTGATCGGCGAGATCGCCCGCGACTTCGGCCTCTACACGAAGATCACCGGCGGTCAGCGGATCGACATGTTCGGCGCGCGCGTCGAGCAGCTGCCGCTGATCTGGGCGCGGCTGGTGGACGCCGGCTTCGAGTCCGGACACGCCTACGGCAAGGCCCTGCGCACGGTGAAGTCCTGCGTCGGGCAGACCTGGTGCCGCTACGGCGTCCAGGACTCCGTCCGCATGGCGATCGACCTGGAGCTGCGCTACCGGGGCCTGCGCTCCCCGCACAAGCTGAAGTCGGCGGTCTCCGGCTGCCAGCGCGAGTGCGCCGAGGCCCAGTCGAAGGACTTCGGCGTGATCGCCACCGCCAACGGCTGGAACCTGTACGTCGGCGGCAACGGCGGCGCCACCCCGCGCCACGCGGACCTGCTCGCGCAGGACCTGTCGGACGCCGAACTGGTCCGGCTGATCGACCGGTTCCTGATGTTCTACATCCGCACGGCCGACCGCCTGGAGCGCACCTCGACCTGGCTGGAGCGGATCCCGGGCGGCCTGGACCACGTACGGGACGTCGTCGTCCACGACTCGCTCGGCATCTGCGACGAGCTGGAGAAGCTGATGGCCGACCATGTCGCGCACTACCGCGACGAGTGGTCCGAGACCATCAACGACCCCGAGAAGCTCGCCCGGTTCGTGTCCTTCGTGAACGCGCCGGACACTCCGGACCCGGTCGTCGCCTTCGTGCCCGAGCGCGACCAGATGAAGCCCGACCTGCCGCTGCTGTCCATCGGCATGCGACCCGCCGAAGACGTACTGGAAGGAAGCGCCCAGCGATGACCCTGGCACCCGAGACCACCGATCTGAAGGTCCAGCTCGCCCTGGACGACGACTGGTTCACGGTCTGCGACCTGAGCATGCTGCTCCCGGGCCGCGGGGTGGCGGCGCTGCTGCCGGACGGCCGCCAGGCGGCGATCTTCCGCGACCGTTCCGGCGAGCTGTTCGCCATCGACAACCGCGACCCCTTCACCGGCGCGGCGGTCCTCTCCCGCGGCCTGACCGGCAGCCACCAGGGCCGCCCGTTCGTGGCCTCCCCGCTGCTGAAGCAGCGCTTCGACCTGGCCTCCGGGCAGTGCCTGGACGACGAGGCGGTACAGGTGACGGTGTACAAGGTCCGCACCGCGTAGGAGCGCCCGGTTCGAGAACGCCCCTCTCCCCGGAGGGGTGTTCTCGTTTTTCCGGAAGCCTTCCGGTGCGGTGGCTGGCAGGCTGAGTCCATGGTCACGCAGCCGTACGACAGGGCCGGTCTCTCCCGGCTCGGCGCCCCGATCGACGCCCGCGCGCTGTTCCGCCCGGAGTTCAAGGCGCTGCTGGGCCTGTTGCGCGGGCTGGGGGACGGTCAGTGGAACGAGATCGCCGTGCCGGGCTGGAGCGTCCACGACGTCGCCGCGCACATCCTCGGCGACTGCGCCGCCCGCCTCGGCCGCCGCGATCCGGGTGCCCCCGCGCCGGGAGAGACCCTGGAGGCGTTCATCCACCGCGCCAACCAGGAGTGGGTCGACCGCCACCGGGACACCGACCCCGCCTCCCTCGTCGACGCCCTGGAGCGCGCCGGCACCGAACTCGCCGGCCGCTTCGAGCGCGCGGACCCGGACGCGCCCTCGCTCGGCGTGTCCTGGGCCGGGGCCGACCCGGCGCCCATGTGGCTGGACTGCGCCCGGGAGTTCACCGAGTACTGGACGCACCGGCAGCAGATCCGGCACGCGGTGGGCCTGGACACCGACCCCGAGCCGCGGGCCCTGTCCCTCGTCCTGGACACCTTCATGCGGGCCCTGCCGCACACCCTGCGCGACATCGAGGCGCCGCCCGGCACGCGGCTGGAGCTGGCGGTCGACGGCCCCGTCCAGGGCACCTGGACCGTGACCGCCGTGCCGGGCGGCTGGTCCCTGGGCGAGGCGCCCGGCGACCGGCCGGCGGCCACCGTACGGCTGGACTCCGAGACCGCCTGGCGGCTGTGCACGCGCGGCATCCAGCCGGACACCGCCCTCGCCCGGGCCCGCGTCCGGGGCGATCGGCGGCTCGCCGAGGCCGCGTGCCGGATCGTGTCCGTCGTGTACTGACCGGGGCGGGCCGCCGCGCGCTGTCGAGTTCCTGTCGAGTTCGCCAACTCGGCACGATATCCGGGGCAGTTGGCGTTTCATCGGGTGCGTCGAGTCACACCCCCACCTTCACGAAAGGCCCGACCATGACCCGGAACCACCCCCGGCCGTCCCGGCGCACCGTGCTCGGCGGGGCCGTCGCCGCGCTCGCGGTGGCCGCCGGCACCGGCACCGCACAGGCCGCCCCCAAGGCCGCCTGGCCCACCGAGTTCCCGCTGCCCGACGGCTGGCTCCCCGAGGGCATCACCATAGGCAGCAGGCCGTACGCCTACATGGGCTCCCGCGCCGACGGCGCGATCTACCGCACCGACCTGCGCACCGGCAAGGGCGGGGTCCTGCACCGGGGCACCACCGGCCTGGCGTCCATCGGGCTGAAGCTGGACGGCGACGGCCTGCTGTACGTGGCCGGCGGCGCCGGAGGAACCGCGCGGATCGTCGACTCGCGCACCGGCGAGCTGCTCACCACGTACCGGCTCACCGAGGACGCCGCCCCCTTCATCAACGACGTCGTCCTGCACGAGGACCGCGCCTGGTTCACCGACTCCCGCGCCGCGGTCCTCCACGGCGTTCCGCGCGGCCGCGAGGGCAAGGTCCGCACCCTGGCGCTCACCGGCGAGTGGGTGCAGGCGCCGGCCGGGACCATCAGCGCCAACGGCCTGGTCGCCACCCCCGACGGCCGCGGACTGATCGTCGTCAACGCCGGGCAGCTGTACAACGTCAGCCTCAGGACCGGCCACGCCACCAGGATCGCGCTGGCGGGCGCGGCCGACGTGACCAACGGCGACGGCCTGGTCCGTCTCGGCCGCACCCTCTACGTGGTGCAGAACCGCCTGAACAAGGTCACCGTCTGGGACCTCGACAAGAAGGCCACCACGGCCACCCTGAGCAGGACGATCACCGACCCCCGCTTCGACGTCCCCGCCACCGCCGCCCGCTTCGGCGACCGCCTCTACCTGGTCAACGCCCGCTTCACCAGCCCGCAGACGCCGGAGACGACGTTCAACGCGGTGGCCGTGTCCCTGTGAGCCTCACGCCTCCAGGGCGCCGTACGTCACTCCGGTCAGCTCCTCCGACGCGGCCCACAGCAGCTCCCCCGCCGTGTCGTCGAGGGTCCAGGGCGCCCGCCAGGACGGTGCGGGCGCCCCGCGCCACATGGCGATGCGCGGGCCGGTGAAGGAGTCGGGCCGTACGCCGGGTGCTGTCGCGGCGTAGAGGACCGGCAGGGCGCCCGCCTCGGCCGACTGGGCGAAGAACCGGTTGCCGATCCCCATGAACCGCTCGGCGGCCCGGCGCCCCTCCGCCCGCGGCCCCGCTGTCTGGAGGTTGGTGGCCGCGTACCCGGGGTGGGCCGCGGCCGCCACCAGGGCCGTGCCGTGCGCCGCGGCCCGGCGCGCCAGCTCGTGCGTGAACAGCAGGTTGGCCGTCTTGGAACGGGCGTAGGCGATCCAGCGCCGGTAGCGCCGCTCGCTGTTGAGGTCGTTCATGTCGATGTTGGCGAGCGCGTGCATCGGGCTGGAGACGGTCACGACCCGGGCCACCGGTGCCGCGAGCAGCACGGGCAGCAGCAGGCCGGTGAGGGCGAAGTGCCCCAGGTGGTTGACCCCGAACTGCGTCTCGAAGCCGTCCGCCGTCGTCCCGTACGGCAGCGCCATCACCCCGGCGTTGTCGACGAGCACGTCCAGCCGCTCGTACGGGAATCCGGTCGCGAACGCCCGGACGGAGGCGAGGTCGCCGAGGTCGAGCCGCCCCAGCTCGACGCGCGCCTCCGGCAGCTCGGCCCGGATCCGGTCCACGGCCGCGTTCCCCCGCGCCTCGCTCCGGCAGGCGAGCACCACCCGCGCACCCTTGCGGGCCAGCTCCCGGGCCGTGACGAGTCCGAGCCCGCTGTTGGCGCCGGTGACGACGGCGACCCGGCCGCTCTGGTCGGGGATGTCGTGCGTGCTCCAGCCGGGCATGGCAGGCTCCCTTCACTGGTCACCGCGCTCCAGCCTACGAGGACGGCCGGGTGCGGGCGACGGTGCGCGCGGTCGCCGCGCAGCACCCAGAGCCGGCACCGCTCAGCTCCCACAGACGGCAGCGCCCACCTCCCACAGGCGGCACACAGCATGCCGCCCCGCGGTCATGAGTTGGCCATGCCCCGTCAATCCTGGGCCCCTAGCGTCCCTTTCCGCCTCCCCCCACGCACAACCCTGCCGTCGACCGGCGGCAGGGCGGTACGGCACCTCTTGGAGTGAGAGTGGAACGTCGTAGCCTCCTGCGTGCGGCCGTCCTCGGCGGCACCTCGGCCGCACTGGGCGGAACCCTGTGGCGCGGCGCCGCGTACGCGGCCCCGGCCCAGCCCGGCACCGGCCCCTACGGGCCGCTGGGCTCCCCGGACGCCAACGGCATCAGGCTCCCCAGCGGCTTCACCAGCCGGGTGATCGCCCGGTCGGGCCAGCGGGTCGGGACCACGTCGTACACCTGGCACAACGCCCCGGACGGCGGCGCCTGTTACACCGACGGCACGGGCTGGATCTACGTCTCGAACTCGGAGATCAACCCGGGCGGCGGCGCGAGCGCGGTGAAGTTCTCCTCGACGGGCGCGATCACCGGCGCCTACCGCATCCTGTCCAACACCCGCCAGAACTGCGCGGGCGGCAAGACCCCGTGGAACACCTGGCTGTCCTGCGAGGAGGTCGACCGCGGCTACGTCTTCGAGACCGACCCCTGGGGCGTGAAGGCGTCCGTCCGCCGCGACGCGATGGGCCGCTTCAAGCACGAGGCGTCCGCCGCCGACCCGGTCCGCCAGGTCATCTACATGACCGAGGACGTCACGGACGGCTGCTTCTACCGCTTCCGGCCGACCACCTGGGGCGACCTCTCCTCCGGCACGCTGGAGGTCATGGTGGGCGGCTCGGGCACGTCCGGCTCGGTCACCTGGGCCCGGGTCCCCGACCCCTCCGGCGCGACCGCCACCCGCAGCCAGGTCTCCGGCGCCAAGCGCTTCAACGGCGGCGAGGGCTGCTACTACGCCAACGACACCTGCTGGTTCACCACCAAGGGCGACAACCGCGTCTGGCAGTACAACGCCGCCGCCCAGACCATCGAACTCGCCTACGACGACTCCCTGGTGACCAGCGGCACGGCCCCCCTGACGGGCGTCGACAACGTCACCGGCTCCACCTCCGGCGACCTCTTCGTCGCCGAGGACGGCGGCAACATGGAGATCTGCGTCATCACCCCCGCCGACGTGGTCGCCCCCTTCCTCCGCATCGACGGCCAGTCCGGCTCGGAGATCACCGGCCCCGCCTTCTCCCCGGACGGCACCCGCCTGTACTTCTCCAGCCAGCGAGGCACGAGCGGCAGTTCCTCGGGGGGCATCACGTATGAGGTGAGGGGGCCGTTCCGCGCGTGACCCTTCAGCCCGGCTTCACATGACCATCACAAAATGGTCACTCATCCCCCAAGCCGGGCTGCTCGGCCCTACGGTCATCCCCTCACGTACCGCCTCTGGGGGGATGACCATGGCCAATCCGTACACCAACCCGTATCCCGGGCCACCCGTGCCGCAGCCCTCGCGCCCGGCGCCCCGCTGGGCGCGCAAGCGTTACGTGCTGCCCGCGCTCGCCCTGGGCCTGTTCCTCGGCGTCGGTATCGGTGGCGGGGGCGGTGAGACCACCACGGACGCGAAGCCCGCGGCCGCCCGGCCGCAGGCGACTGTCACCGTCACCGCGACACCGCTCGCGAAGGAGCCGGAACCCGCTCCCACCGTCACCGCCACGAAGACCGTCCGGGTCACCACCACGGTCACCGCCCCGCCGGAAGCCGGCGGTGTCTCGGACGACAGTGACTCGGGCGGTTCGGACGTCTACTACGCCAACTGCTCAGCCGTCCGTGCCGCCGGCGCCGCCCCCATCCACCGCGGGGAACCCGGCTACGCCTCCCACCTGGACCGCGACAACGACGGAGTCGCCTGCGACACGTGAGCTTGCGGTCCTCGGCCGGGACGGGCGGTCAGCCGCCGGAGCGCCTTACCGTGGGTGCGCAGCGCTGATGGACGCGGCCAGACTCAAGACCGTCTCCCGAGGGGCGCGCCCGCTGGAACGGGACCCACGCTTCGTCGCCGATGACGTGGTCGCAGAGCAGGCAGACGGTGATGCCGGTGAGCGCGTCGTGGTGGTCGCACAGGGAGAGGACCGACCGGGCCAGCAGCCTCACCCGTTCCACCTCTCCGACCAGGCCCTCGGCCTCCGGCTCGCCCATACGCCGCTGGGCCTCTGTGATACCGGCCAGCGCCACGTTCGTCGGCACGTCGTCCTTGGAGCGCTCGGCGGCGAGTCGCTCGATCTGCGGGATCAGGTGCTCCAGGTACCCGCGGAGGTCGTGGGCCATGAGCTGCGTGGCCTGGTAGCGCGGCAGCGTGCGCTGGTCCAGGAACCAACTCGCCTGGGCGCGCATCGCGGTCACGCCGGGAATGGTCACTTCGGTCTCGGAGTGGGTGGCGTTCACCGGGTGTCCTCCCAGGGGCCTGCCTGGGCACCCGCGTACACGCCTTCGCCCAGGCGCGTCACATAAGGCCGGACCAGAACGCCCATGTCCTCACAGGGAGGAGGCGCCTGCCGTACCCGGTGGTGGCTGCGGGCGGACGTGAGTCGCGCGCCCCATACCTCAGGCGACGGCTGGCGGGAGGGCATGGGGAACACCGCGCGCGGGGCGGGTGTACGGCGGTGCCGACCGGGGGTGCGCGGTCCGAACAGCACCGCTCTCACCCATTCGAGTGCCCGTGATAGGAATTCCACTGTCGACGCTCCTTCGCAGCGTTGGCCACGCCCCGGGACCGTTCGCGCGGTCGCCGGGGTCCTTGTGCCAAGACCGTAGAAGCGCCTGCACCCGACCGCCGACCGTAATCCGGTCGCTACTCTCAGGCAGCGAGGATGCCGATTCTTGCCGCCAGGTCAGCGGCACGACGGCGACGAGGTGCTCGCGTCGAATCGACCTCCTCAAGAAGGATCGCCCGCGCATAGCCGTTGTACCGGATCGTTTCCGGCGCGGCCTCGAACGCCTTCTCCAGCGACGCCAGCGCAGTGTCCGGCTGGTTGTCCAGGTGGTAGCCGCGGGCTTCCTCAATGCGGTGCCGGGCCCGGCGTGGGCGGGACTTGATGACGTTCTGGTCCGCCCTGGCGGCCTGCCGTACGGACTCGCCTCCCTGGTGCAGTTCCACCGCCACCGTCACCGCGTGTGCGCCCATGATGGCTCGGGAGAACGACGTGACCGGGTGGAAGTAGTCCGCGGGCAGCCGCGCGGCCATGTCCTTCGCCTTGTCCCAGTGCCGCCACGCGGTGCCCGTCTCGCGTCGTCGGGCCGCGGTGTAGCCGAGCTCGAACTCCAACGCGCCGGCGATGGCGAGGACGTCGTCGCTCGCGTCCGGCAGCAAGGGCTTGAGGTAGGCGAGGGCTTCGCGGTTCACGGCGTCGGCGGCGTCGAAGTGGCGGTGCCCGCTGTCGCGGTGGGCCTGAGCGAGCAGCCACGAAGCGACACCGATGGTGTGGGGGTCCTCGCTCTCCTGCGCAGCGATCATGCCCCGCTCGGCCACCCGCCACAGCAGGGAACTGTCTGGCTGGTAGGCGATGAAGAACTGGGACAGTGAGTAGGCCTGGGCGAGGAGGGCTTGCGCCGTACGTCGCTCCGCCGCACTGTCGGCATGCCTGACGAGGGATTGAGCGTCCCGAATCAGATCGGGCAACAGCTTGCCGATCGCCTCGCGGTGGTTCTTCGAGGCATGCCGCTCCCTCCAAGCCGCGTGCAGCCGGGCCTCCAGATGCGCCACCCGCGGGGGCTCCGCGCTACGAGTGAGGGAGAAGTCGTCGATGGCTGCTTTCACCGCCGCCAAGCGCGGATGGCCGGGACCGATGAACAGGTCGACGTGAGCGTCCGCCCGGCCCGTGAGGTCAGCGAGGTCGCGGACCCGCAACGCCTCGGCGATCCGCAGAACCATGTCGAGTCCTGGCGCCTTCTGCTGCCCGTTCTCGATCTTGCGCAGAGTGTGCGGTGAGATATCGATGAAATCGGCGAGTTGAGCCTGCGTCATACCGCGACGTTCGCGCAGGATCTGCACTCGCTGGCCGAACCGCAACGGGTCGGCGTACGGGTCAGGGGTAGCATCTTCAGACATCACGGCCTTGCCCCTCCTAGCAGCTTCGTCACTGCCAGAGTAGGGGGCAGGGCCAGTCTCGTGTGAGCGTCCGGGTGGGCCTGCGGTCCTGCTCGTGGGTCTTCGGGCGAGCCGGATGCCGCGTGTCCGGTCCCACCCGGCTCCCTGCGCTGGCTCCCTTTTCCAGTCCGCGGCGGGGGCGTGAAGCCGAAACAAGTGTCGTAGGCGGCTGAACGGCGCGATGACCGCCTTCTCGCTGCCCGACGTCCGGGCCACACCGTCGGATCTCGCGCTCTATCCGCCGAACAGGCCGGCCCTGCCGTGCTGAGTGGTCCCCAGTAGAGTCCGAGGCATGTATCCGGTCCACCGCCTCAGCCAACGCCTGGAGCTGCGCGAGTTGCGGGATGACGACGCTGATTCCGTGTTCGCCATCTACGGCAGCGAGCAGGCAACCGAGCACCTGTCGTTCGAGCCGCGCTCCCTCGACCAGGTCCAGCAGATCGTGGCCCGGTCCATCGAGTCCGCGAAGGCTGACCCGCGAACGGAGTACGCGCTGGCCGTCGCCGAACGCGGCAGCGGGGAACTCATCGGCTTCGGCCGCCTGGCCCTGGACCCCCACCAGCCCCGCGGAGCCACCATGGGCTTCGCGCTGCGGCCCTCCTCCTGGGGCTCCGGCTACGGCGTCGAAACCGTGCGGCTACTGCTCGGCTTCGGCTTTGAAGAACTCGCATTGCACCGCATCTGGGGCGCCCGGTCCCCGGCCAACGAGGCCTCCGCCAAGACGATGGCCCGGGCCGGGATGGTAGAAGAAGGCCGGATCCGCGAACACATCCACAAGGCCGGCACCTGGCGTGATTCCATCGTTCACGCAATCCTCGACCGCGAGTGGGCAGACCGGAACACCTAGCCCGTCGAGCGCAGGCACCGAGTAGATGACGCCTGTCGCCCAGTTAGTAGGCGAACGGCCGCCACCCGCGCTGAGCTTTGCCACCACGGCGTCAGCGACACGCTTCACGTCGTCGTCGGTGGGGGCTGCGGGCGCCGACCTTCCAGGCGGACCACTCCAGTCGGCCGATCGCGCTCTTCGCTCTCAACCGTGCGCACGGCAGATCCCCGCCGGCCTGACCATGGTGACGTAGCCCGACGTCTCGGCCACACCCTCGGATCTCGCAATCCGTTCAGGTATGGGTGGGTTCGGGAACGTCAGGCCATGGGCACGTATGCGGACATGTCCTGCCTGCGTCCATGGACCTTCGTCGTCCTCGTGTTGATTCTTCTCGCCCCGGCCCCTGCCGCCGCCGCGCCCGGCACCCCGGGGGACCCGGTCGTGCCGGTGCTGGAACGGGCCGCGAGCCCGCTGCGGACCGCCAAGCCCGGTGGGGACGTCAGCGACCTGCGCCCGGTCGGCAGAGCGGTCGGGGAGGCCGTCGTGGTGGGGATGGGCGAGGCGACGCACGGCTCGCACGAGTTCCTCGCCATGAAGGACCGGGTCTTCCGGTACCTGGTGGAGCGCCGGGGCTTCCGCACCTTCGCCCTGGAGACCGCCTGGAGCACCGGAGTACGCCTCGACGACTACGTCGTGCACGGCAAGGGCGACCCGGAGCGCATCATGCGGGAGGACTTCCAGTACACGTACGTGCTCAACCCCACCGTCGAGAACCTGGAACTGGTGGAGTGGATGCGGGAGTACAACCGCCGCCATCCGCAGGACCCGGTCCGCTTCATGGGCGACGACTGGGGCTACACGGGGCCGGAGCTGTACGACCGGGTGACGGACTACGTCGCCCGGGTCCGCCCGGACCTCTCGCCGCGCTTCGACGAGCTGTACCGGGGGCTGCGGCCGGCCGTCCCCTCCGGCGAGTACCAGAAGGCCTACCTCACCCGCCCGCTCGCCGAGCGGCGGGAGATGGCCTCCCGGACCGGACGCGCCCGGGAGCTGCTGGAGTCCCTGGAGCCGCCGCGCGACGAGGACGGACGGCGGGAGTTCGCCGAAGTGCTGCGCCACGCCACGGTGATCGACCAGACGGCGACCGGGTACGGCTTCGACTTCGAGGATCCGCGGCAGCTCGCCGAGGCCATGCGCTGGCGGGACGACGTCATGGCGGACAACGTCGTCTGGTGGCACCGGCACACCGGGCACCGGATCCTGCTGGCGGCCCACAACAACCACATCGGCTACGAACCCGAGAACCCGCAGGTGCTGCCCAAGACGCAGGGGGCGTTCCTGCGGGACCGGCTCGGCAGCGGCTATGTGAGCGTCGGGCTCACCTTCGGACGCGGCTCGTTCAAGGCCACCGACCCGGAGGAGGTGCACATGCTCACCCACACGGTCGGCCCCGCCCGGCCCGGCAGCAACGAGCACACCCTCGACCAGGTGCGGTACGACCGCTACGTCCTGGACCTGCGCACCGCCCCGGGCCCGGCCCGCCCCTGGCTGGCCGAGGCCCGGCCCACGCGCAGTGTCGGCACGGCCTATCCGGAAGAGCGGAACTGGTTCGACATCGCGCTGGGCCGCTGCTTCGACGTGCTGATCCACCAGGACAGGGTGCGGGAGGTGGACCTGCTGTCCTGAGCGGCCGTCACCGCCGGCAGAGCATCCGGTCGATGAGGCCTTGCAGGGCCTTCTCGATGCGCAGGAGTTGCGTCTCGTCGGTGGTCCGTCCGTTGACCGTGATGACGACGGAGCGCGTGCCGTCGGCGGTGAAGCCCGTTCTGACAAAGGTGCCTTCGAGGTCGCCGTGATGGCCCCAGCGGCTGCCGCCGCACGGCAGCGGCTGTTCCTGCAGGCCGAGGCCGTACCGGATCCCCGGCGTGAACCGCTGGTGTTCCTCGTTGCCGGGGACGGTGGTGCGCATCGCGGCCAGTTCGCGGGGCGGCAGGAGCCCGCCGGTGAGCAGGGTGGTGAAGAACCGGTCCAGGTCGCGGGGCGTGGAGACCAGCGATCCGGCCGGGCCGGCCCACGCCATGTTCCGGATGGTGGTGTCGGTGTAGCCGTCGGACCCCGCGAACCGGTGGTAGGTGTGCGCGTGGGGCTCCGGCAGGTCAGGGTCGTCGTCCCCCGGGACGCGTGTGCCGTGCAGGCCCAGCCGGCGGACGACGCGCTCGTGCACCTCCTCGGCCCAGGGGCGTCCCGTGACCTTCTCGATGACGGCGCCCAGGAGGTGGTAGCCAGTGTTGGAGTAGCTCCAGCGGGGCTCGGGGTCGTCCGGGTCGGCAGGGGGGAAGTCCGGGGGGTGCCGCAGGGCGGCGTCGATCAGGTGCTCGGGGTAGATGCGGTCGAAGCGTCTGCGCTCGAAGTCCGGGGCCGTCTTGCCGGTCAGCTCGGTGGAGTCGGGGTCGTACAGGCCGCTGGTGTGCTGGAGCAGGTGCCGGACGGTGATGCGGCTGCCGTCGTTGCCGTGGCCCCGGACGCGGCCGGGGAGCCAGTACTCCACCGTGTCGTGCAGGGACAGGCGTCGCTCGGCGGCCAGTTGGAGGACGGTCGCCGCCACGAACGACTTGGTGACGCTGGCGGCCCGGAAGTGCGGGCTGTGCGGCACGGGCCGGCCGGTGCCGAGGACGGCCTCCCCGGCCCCGGCTTCGACGACGTGCCGCCCGTCGCGCACGCGGATGTGCAGGCTGACGGCCTGGGCGGTGTCCCGGGCGGTGGCGGCCTCGTGCCGTAGCCGCTCCGGTGTGAGGGGGGCCGGCGTGGTGCCGGCCGACGGGGTGTTCAGGGCGAGGGAGACCGCGAGGGATGCGAAGGCGACTGCCGCCAGGCGACGGGACGGGTTCATGCGGGCCGCCCTTCCCGCAGGCATACGACCGTCCCGGCCAGGGCGGCGGTGTGCAGGGCGGTGAGGGCGGGCAGCGGGGGCATCAGCGCGGTGGACGCGAGGTCGTCGAGGGCGAACAGGCCGTGGTCGTCGTGCTCCGTGCTGCGCCGGACGGACAGGTCGGCCGGGAGACGGCCGCCGTGGAAGTAGAAGTCGATCACCGGGCCCGCGTCCATCACGTCGGCCCGGTGGTCGTACCCGATGAACCGGGGCGGGCGGTCGAGCACGATGCCGGTCTCCTCGCACACCTCCCGGTGCGCGGCGGTGACGGGGTCCTCCCCCTGGTCGAGCATGCCGCCCGGCAGTCCCCAGATCCCGGCACCGGGCTGGCCCTCGGCGTAGCGCAGCAGCAGGATCCGGTCCTCGGCGTCGAGCAGCAGGACGCACGACGCGACGATGGTCTGCGGCAGCGTCTTGACCCACTCGGCACGCGGCAGCACCCGCGGCGCGTTCGGGGCGGGCACGGTCGTCTCCACGGTGGTGTTCCTTCCCTCGGCCGGGCAGCCCGCTACGAACTGCCCAACCGGTGGAACGGCCGGATCCGCCGATGGTCACCGTCGTGCCGAGACGTGGGGCAAACCTGGGTGCACCGAGAGCTACGACTACTTTGCTGATCCGGGGTTTTCGCGCTTGTGGGCATTGAAGCGCGCCTTCTTCTGACGATTTCCGCACGTGTTCATGTCACACCATCTGCGGGTGCGACTCTGACTGGTGTCGAAGAAGGCCGCTCGGCATGTTGGCGACGCGCACAAGGCCAATCTTCCGTCTCGTTCGCCTGCGATGATGCTGATCGCGTCGGCGGCGATAATGCCCAGGGCATCCTCCACGGAGGAAGCCGAGCTGAGTCGCCATTGCCGATTTCCCTCGGGCGTCAAGACAGCCGCAGCCCGACCCTGAATGCTGCAGTCATTGATGACCTGGACAGCAGACGCGGGGAGAGGCTCTCGGCGCGCGGCCGCTGTCGCGGCGGCGTGAATCGATTCCCTCAGCTCCCGAGCGCGTTCGAGCTGGGCGGTGGTGCAGGACTCCACGGCGAGGCCACTCACCGCCAGCCAGTCGACGAGTCGGTTCGGTGTGGGAATCCGTTCCACAGCGTTGCCACAACGCTCCGTCAGGGTCGCCGTGAAGCTGGTCGCCAGCACCTTGCCGAGACGGAAGTCAGGGAACTGAGCACACATGGAACCACCTTAGCCGGTTGCATGCCGACGCCGAGAGCTGTTAGAACCGTCTTAGCCGGTTCCTACAGGTCCCCAGCCGGTTCACTCGATGGCCAGGAGGTCTCATGTCCACACGCTGGTGCGTCACCGACACCGCGGCCGCCATCGATCGTGGCGTTGCCCCCACGTCAGCTCACGTCCCCACGTCCGCTCACCCCGGCGGGAGCACCTCGTGAACCGTCGAACCAGCGACGTGCAGGCATTCGAAGCCCACGCAACCGACACCGACCTGGACGACCTGCGTGCGCGACTGGCCGCAGCACGGCTGCCGGAAGCCGAGACGGTCTACCGCGCCGCGCCGGACCCTCGCCGATGGGACCAGGGCGTTCCGCTTGCCGACCTCGTGGACGTCGTGGACTACTGGCGCACCGGGTACGACTGGCGGTCGTTCGAAACGCGCCTCAACCAGATCGGCCAGTTCCGCACGACCATTGACGATCTGGGAATCCACTTCCTGCACCGCCGATCCGCCCGCGCGGACGCCACCCCTCTGATCTTGACGCACGGATGGCCGGGCAGCATTGCCGAGTTCACCCATGTCATGGACGAACTGGCAGATCCCGAAAACGCAGACGCACCAGCGTTCCACGTCGTGGCGCCGTCGCTGCCAGGCTTTGGTCACAGCGACAAGCCGGCCACCACCGGGTGGGGAACCGAAAAGATCGCGGCCGCCTGGGTGGAACTGATGGAAAGGCTGGGCTACAGCAAGTTCGTAGCCCACGGCGGTGACTGGGGAGGTGTGATCACCACGATCCTCGGCGGCAGGTTCCCGGAGCACGTGCTCGGCATCCACACAACGACCGCGCAGGCACCGCCCGGGTTGACAACGGACGGGCTGACGGCAGGCGAGCGCACATGGACCGAGGAAACCCGTGATTTCTGGCGGCACCGCGCGGCGTACGCGAAACAGCAGGCGACCCGACCGCAGACCATCGGCTACTCGCTCGTCGACTCACCGGTCGGGCTTCTCGCCTGGATCCTCGACAAGTTCGCCGAGTGGACAGATACCGAAGACAGCCCGTTCGAGGCGATATCCAGGGACAGCGTCCTTGACAACGTCACCCTGTATTGGCTGACGCGGACCGGGGCGTCGTCAGCCCGCATCTACTACGAAAGCCACGACTCGCTCGACCCCGAACTTCGGGTCGATGTCCCGTCAGCCATCAGTGTGTATCCCCGCGACATCGAGAAGTGTCCGCGCGCCTGGGCACAGGAGCGGTTCCGCCGGATCGTCCGATGGAGGTCGCCCGAGACCGGGGGACATTTCCCGTCGCTGGAGGTTCCCGAGTATTTCGTCAAGGATCTGCAGGAGGGCCTGGCGGCAGTGCTGGCCGCGAGCGGTGGTCGGTCATGACCCGGGAGCCGCGGGAGGGCGGCACCTCCGCACAAGGTGCCGCCCCGCCCTCCTCCGTGCGCCGGAGCCGCCGCGATCGGTGAGGGTGGTCGGGGACCGCCGACGGCTCCGGGTTCTCGAGTGGCCCTGCACGGGCCACGGGTCTACCGGTGGTCGCTCCCCTGCGACTGCACCGCCGCCCGGCCCGCCTCCAGGCGGGCGACCGGGATGCGGAACGGGGAGCAGGAGACGTAGTCGAGTCCGACCTCGTGGAAGAAGTGGACCGACTCCGGGTCGCCGCCGTGCTCGCCGCAGACGCCGAGCTTGAGGTCGGGGCGGGTCTCGCGGCCGGCCTTGGCGGCCAGCTTCACCAGGGAGCCGACGCCGTCCTTGTCGATCGTCTCGAACGGGGAGACGCCGAAGATGCCCTTCTCCAGGTACGCCGTGAAGAACGAGGCCTCCACGTCGTCGCGGGAGAAGCCCCACACCGTCTGCGTCAGGTCGTTCGTGCCGAAGGAGAAGAACTGCGCCGCCTCGGCGATCTGACCGGCGGTCAGCGCGGCGCGCGGCAGCTCGATCATCGTGCCGATGGAGAGCTTGAGCTGCGTGCCCGAGGCCGCCTCGACCTCGGCGATGACCTGGTCGGCCTCCTCGCGGACGATCTCCAGCTCCTGGACCGTGCCGACCAGCGGGATCATGATCTCGGCGCGCGGGTCGCCCTTGGCGGCCTTGCGCTCGGCCGCGGCCTCGGCGATCGCGCGGACCTGCATGGTGAACAGGCCGGGGATGACCAGGCCGAGACGGACACCGCGCAGGCCGAGCATCGGGTTCTGCTCGTGCAGGCGGTGGACCGCCTGGAGGAGGCGGAGTTCGTTCTCGTGCGGCTCCTGGCGGGACTCCGCGAGGGCGACGCGGACCGAGAGTTCCGTGATGTCGGGCAGGAACTCGTGCAGCGGCGGGTCGAGGAGGCGGACGGTGACCGGGAGGCCGTCCATCGACTCGAAGAGCTGGACGAAGTCCTGCTTCTGGAGCGGGAGCAACTGCTTGAGGGACTCCTCGCGCTCGGCGTCGGTGTCGGCCAGGATCAGCCGCTCCACCAGCTCGCGCCGGTCGCCGAGGAACATGTGCTCGGTGCGGCACAGGCCGATGCCCTGGGCGCCGAAGCGGCGGGCCCGCAGCGCGTCCTCGGCGTTGTCCGCGTTGGCGCGCACGCGCAGGCGGCGCTTGCGGTCGGCGAACGCCATGATGCGGTGGACCGCCTCGACCAGCTCGTCGGCGTCCTCGGCACCGGCGTGCATCCGGCCCTCGAAGTACTCCACGACCGGGGACGGCACGACCGGTACCTCACCGAGGTAGACCTTGCCCGTCGAGCCGTCGATGGAGACGACGTCGCCCTCCTCGACGACGTGCCCGCCCGGGACGGTCATCCGGCGGCGCTTGGTGTCGACCTCCAGCTCCTCGGCGCCGCAGACACAGGTCTTGCCCATGCCGCGCGCGACGACGGCCGCGTGGGAGGTCTTGCCGCCGCGCGAGGTCAGGATGCCCTCGGCGGCGATCATGCCGTCCAGGTCGTCGGGGTTGGTCTCGCGGCGGATGAGGATGACCTTCTCGCCGGAGCGGGACCACTTGACGGCCGTGTAGGAGTCGAAGACGGCCTTGCCGACGGCCGCGCCCGGGGAGGCCGCGATGCCGCGGCCGACCTGCTCGACCTTCGCGCTCTCGTCGAAGCGCGGGAACATCAGCTGGGCGAGCTGGGCGCCGTTGACGCGGGTGAGCGCCTCGGCCTCGTCGATCAGGCCCTGGTCCACCAGCTGGGTCGCGATGCGGAAGGCCGCGCCCGCGGTGCGCTTGCCGACGCGGGTCTGGAGCATCCACAGCTGCCCGCGCTCGATGGTGAACTCGATGTCGCAGAGATCCTTGTAGTGGTTCTCCAGGGTCTCCATGATCTGCATGAGCTGGTCGTACGACTTCTTGTCGATGCGTTCCAGCTCGGCGAGCGGCACGGTGTTGCGGATGCCCGCGACGACGTCCTCGCCCTGGGCGTTCTGGAGGTAGTCGCCGTAGACGCCCTGGTGGCCGGAGGCGGGGTCGCGGGTGAAGGCGACGCCGGTGCCGGAGTCGGGGCCGAGGTTGCCGAAGACCATGGAGCAGACGTTGACGGCCGTGCCCAGGTCGTGCGGGATGCGCTCCTGGCGGCGGTAGAGCTTGGCCCGGTCGGTGTTCCAGGAGTCGAAGACCGCGTGGATGGCGAGGTCCATCTGCTCGCGCGGGTCCTGCGGGAAGTCCCGGCCGGCCTCGGTCTTGACGATCTTCTTGAACTTGGTGACGAGCTTCTTGAGGTCGGCGGCCTCCAGCTCGGTGTCGACCGTGACCTTCTTGGCGGCCTTCGCGGCCTCCAGCGCGTCCTCGAACAGTTCGCCGTCGACGCCGAGGACGGTCTTGCCGAACATCTGGATGAGGCGGCGGTAGGAGTCCCACGCAAAACGCTCGTCGCCGGCCTGCTTGGCCAGGCCCTGCACCGACTTGTCGGAGAGGCCGATGTTGAGGACGGTGTCCATCATGCCGGGCATCGAGAACTTGGCGCCCGAGCGCACCGACACCAGCAGCGGGTTGTCGGCCTGGCCGAGCTTCTTGCCCATGCGGGCCTCCAGCGCGTCGAGGTGCGCACTCACCTCGTCACGCAGTGCCGCAGGCTCCTCGCCGCTGTCCAGGTAGACCTTGCAGGCCTCGGTGGTGATCGTGAAGCCGGGCGGGACCGGAAGGCCGAGGTTGGTCATCTCGGCGAGGTTCGCGCCCTTGCCGCCGAGGAGGTCCTTGAGGTCCTTGTTGCCCTCGGTGAAGTCGTAAACGAACTTCACGCCCTCAACGCTCTTACCGTGCTCAGCTACCTGGGGATCTTTGTTTTCCGACACGGGTCTCGACTCCTCGAGGACGCGGTGGCTGCCCTGACGGCGAGGAACATACCCAGATCGAAGGCGTCTGGGTACGTCCACTCGCGCGTCATACGCCTGTAACCACTCGTCCGCCACCGGATCGAAAGTCAAGGCTGGGCAAGCGATCACAGCCGTATGTTTTCACTTCTTGAACGCATGAACCTCCGTAGCCCTGACTGAGCGCTCACATGAGCGGCAATCGGCACGATTGATTTCGCTCGATGAACGATCAAAGGGTGGCACTCAGTGCCACACTTTGGAGAAGTGCAGCCGCTCATGATCCGCTCATCTGAGCGCAACCCTTATCAAGGGTGGCGAGAATCACGCTGCCACAGCCGACCGGATTTCACCATGCGGACGCGTCTCGGGACCGAAACCCGCCCGTCACACCCCGAGCGCGCGCAGCCGCTCCTCGACCCGCTCGGGCGCGTAGAGGTGCTCCACGACCATCGCACCGGCCCCCACCAGCCCGGCCCGCTCGCCCAGCCGCGAGGTGACCACGTCCAGGTGGGCGGTGGAGCGGGGCAGCGCCCGCTGGTAGAGCAGCTCGCGCACGCCCGTGAGGAAGGGCGTTCCGGCCAGATCTCCGGCGATCATCAGCACTCCGGGGTTCAGAAGGGTCACGACGGTCGCCAGCACGTCGCCGACCCGGCGCCCGGCCTCCCGGGCGAGCCCGACCGCCTCGGGGTGCCCGGACGCCAGCAGGTCCCGCACGTCCGAGCCGGAGGCCGCCGGCACCCCGGCCTCCGCCAGCCGCCGCGCCACCGCGCCCCCGCTCGCGACGGCGGCCAGGCAGCCGTACGAACCGCACCGGCACAGCGCCTGGGCGCCCTCCGGTACCCGGATGTGCCCGATGTCCCCGGCGCCGCCGTCGATGCCCCGGAACAGCGAGCCGTCGACCACGACTCCGGCGCCGATGCCGGTGGAGACCTTGACCAGCACGAACGCCGAGCAGTCGGGGTAGCCGGTGCGCTGCTCGCCGTAGGCCATGAGGTTGGCGTCGTTGTCCACGAGCACCGGTGGCGCGGCGGCGCCCGTGTGCTCGGTGAGCGCCCGGGCCAGCCGGCCCCTTATGTCGTAGCCGTCCCAGCCGGGCATGATCGGCGGCTGGACGACGCGGCCGGTCTCGGTGTCGACCGGGCCGGGCACCGCGAGCCCGACCCCGCACACCCTCTCGGCGCCGTGGCCGGCCTTCTCCAGCAGCTCGGCGAACCAGCGGCCGAGTTCGCCGAGCACGAC
Organism: Streptomyces lomondensis; assembly: GCF_014651035.1. Lineage (GTDB taxonomy): Bacteria > Actinomycetota > Actinomycetes > Streptomycetales > Streptomycetaceae > Streptomyces > Streptomyces lomondensis. The sequence continues at coordinate 704,893 of NZ_BMWC01000001.1, read as the reverse complement.
GTCCGGTCCGTCCTCGACGGCGAGGGTGCCGGAGTGCTCGGCGTGGATCTCGCCGCTGAGCGACAGCACGGCCGCCCGCGCGTGCCGGGTGTCGAGGTCGGCGGCGAGGACCACCGCGTGCTCGTCGTCGAACTCCAGCGTGATGGAGGGGCGTCCGCCCAGCGGGGAGTCCACCGGCCCGCCGGCGCCCTCGCGCAGCCAGCCCGCGCGGAAGAGCCGGTCGAGCCGCTGCCCGACGGTCGCCCGGGACAGTCCGGTCGCCTGCTGGAGGGCACCCCGGGTCGTGGCGCGGCGACTGCGCACCAGTTCGAGCAGATCGCCGGCGCTTGCCTGAACACGTCCCGTCATGCGCACCCCCTTGTGTTTCCCAACCCTGCATTACATATTGGGTTTTGCGTGTTAAATAGACGTAACCCTACGGTAGCCCCTGCCGATCCCGGTCAGGAGTACGTCTTTGGGAGAGCCCCGAGTGGATCGCATCGCCCAGCTCACCACGCCCCCCGCAGGGCGCGAGATTGCATACGGTCCGGCCGCCGCGCCGTCTTCCCTACAGGTCAGGGCCGCACAGGTCCTGGAGAGCAACTGGACGGGCAGGTCCACCGTGCCCTCGCGCAGCCTGTATCCGCACCAGTGGTCGTGGGACTCGGCATTCATCGCGATCGGCCTCAGGCACCTGTCGCCGTTACGCGCCCAGACGGAGCTGGAGACGCTGCTGGCCGCCCAGTGGGCGGACGGGCGGATCCCGCACATCGTCTTCAACCCCTCCGTGCCCCTCGACGCGTACTTCCCGAGCCCCGACTTCTGGCGCTCCTCCACCGCCGGGCGCGCCGCGGGCGCCCCGCGCACCGTACAGACCTCCGGGATCGTGCAGCCACCGGTGCACGCCCTGGCCGCGTGGCTGGTGCACCTCGCCGACCCGGGCCTGTCCCGGGCGCGCGGCTTCCTCGCCCGGGCCTACCCCCGGCTGGCCGCCTGGCACCGCTACCTCCTGCGCCGGCGCGACCTGGGCGGGGGCGGGCTGGTGTCCGTCGTGCACCCGTGGGAGCAGGGGATGGACAACAGCCCCTGCTGGGACCGCCCGTTGTCCCGGGTCACTCCCGCCCCGGCCCGCTCCTTCCGCCGCGCCGACCTCGAGCACGGCGCGCCCGAGGACCGGCCGACGGACCTGGACTACGGGCGGTACGTGCGGCTGGCGGCGGACTACCGGGACGGCGGCTACGCCGACGAGCCGTACCGGGAAGCCCCCGCCGGGAGACGTCCGGGCGGCTTCGCCGTGGAGGACCCGGCGTTCAACGCCCTGCTCATCGCCTCCGAGCACGCCCTCGCCCGGATCGCCCAGGAGCTGGGCGCGGCGGGCGCGGCCCGGCAGGCCCGGGCCGAGCGCCTCACGGCGGTCCTGGTGGAGCGGCTGTGGGAGCCGGCCGCGGGGATGTTCCTGTGCCGGGACGTGCGCGCCGGGGAGCTGATCCCCGAGCGCGGGGTCTCCGGGCTGATCCCGCTGCTGCTGCCGACCCTGCCGCGCGACCTCGCGGCCACCCTGGTCCGCACGGTGTGCGGCCCGCACTTCGGCCTCGGCGGCTCCACCCGCCTGGTCCCCAGCTACGACCTGCTGGGCGAGGCCTTCGACCCGCACCGCTACTGGCGCGGCCCGGCCTGGTTCAACACGAACTGGCTGCTGGAGCGCGGGCTGCGGCTGCACGGCGAGCGCGGCCGGGCCGACGCCCTGCGCAAGGGCATCCTGCACACCGCCGGCGCCTCCGACTTCGCGGAGTACGTCGACCCGTACACGGCACAGGCCTGCGGCGCCACCGGCTTCGGCTGGACCGCCGCGCTCACGCTCGACCTGCTGCACGACCGGCCCGCATGGGACAGGAACGGCGTCACGGCGATCAAGGGAGGGGACCAGGGATGACGGACCGGCATCATCTGCTCGTGCACGGCGGGACGTTCGCCGCCGTCGGCGACCGCGGCGACATCAGCGGCTACCGGGGCGGCAGCGCCCCCGACGGCATGTTCGTACGGGACGCGCGGCATCTGAGCCGCTGGCAGCTCACCGTCGACGGCGCCGTGCCGGAGACGCTGACGCCGGTGGCCGACGGGGACACCGCGGCCTGCGTCCTCGTCCCGCGCGGCGGCCGCGACGAGCCGCCCGCCTACACGCTCTTCCGCGAACAGGCCGTGGGCGACGCCTCGTTCGTGGAGTCGCTGCGCGTCACCAGCAACCGCCCGGTGCCGACGACGGTCCGCCTCGCGGTCACCGCCGACGCCGACTTCACCGACCAGTTCGAGCTGCGCTCCGACCACCGCACGTACACCAAGGCCGGCGCCGTCCGCTCCCGCCAGGTCCTCGACCACGGCGTGGAGTTCAGCTACCGGCGCGGCGAGTGGCGGTCCGTCACGACCGTGACGGCCGAGCCCCGGCCGGACGCCGTGGAGGAGACCGGCACGGGTGCCCGCCGCCTGGTGTGGACCCTGGACCTCGCACCGCACGGCACCGCCGAGCTGGTCCTGCGCGTCATGGCCCGCCCGCACGGCGACAAGCGGGCCCTGCGCGTGCCCCGCTCCCCCGCCGCTGTCCGGGGCCAACTCCAGGCCCGGGAAGCGGAGTTCGCGGAAGGCGTGGCCTTTCCGTCCGGCTGGCCGGAGCTGGCCGCGGCCTGTACCCGGGGCCTGGCCGACCTCGCCGCGCTCCAGGTCCCGGCGACCGGCCCGGACGGCGAGGAACTGCGCGTCCCGGCCGCCGGCGCCCCCTGGTTCCTGACCCTGCTGGGCCGGGACGCCCTGCTGACCTCGCTGTTCGCGCTGCCCTACCGGCCGCGGCTGGCCGCCGCTACCCTGCCCGCGCTGGCCGCGACCCAGGCCACGCAGGCCGTGGCCGACGAGATCGCCCAGCCCGGCAAGATCGTGCACGAGGTGCGGCACGGCGAACTGGCCCACTTCGGCCAGGTCCCCTACCGCCGCTACTACGGCTCGGTCGACGCCACCCCCCTCTTCCTCGTCCTGCTCGGGGCGTACACCGAGCACACCGGCGACACGGCCCTGGCCCGCCGCCTGGAGCCGCACGCCCGCGCCGCGGTCGGCTGGATGCTCGACCACGGCGGCCTGACCTCGCGCGGCTACCTCGTCTACCGCGCCGACCAGGGCGGCCTCGCCAACCAGAACTGGAAGGACTCCCCCGGCGCCATCTGCTCCGCAGAGGGCACCCGCCCGCACGGCCCGGTGACGGCCGCCGGCGCCCAGGGCTACGCCTACGACGCGCTGCGCCGCACGGCGTGGCTCGCGCGCACGGCGTGGCAGGACGGGACGTACGCGGATCTGCTGGAGCAGGCGGCCGGTGACCTGCGCGACCGTTTCCAGCGGGACTTCTGGATGCCGGAGCACTCCTTCCCGGCGCTCGCGCTGGACGGCCGCGGCGACCGGGTCGACGCGCTCGCCTCCGACGCCGGGCACCTGCTGTGGTCGGGGCTGCTGGACAAGGAGTACGGCGAACTGGTCGGCCGCCGCCTGCTGGAGCCGGACTTCTTCTCCGGCTGGGGCGTGCGCACCCTGGCGGCCGGGCAGCCGGCGTACCACCCGCTCTCCTACCACCGCGGCTCGGTCTGGCCGCACGACAACGCGCTGATCGCGCTGGGCCTGGCCCGCTACGGACTGCACGACGAGGCCCGCGCGATCGCCCGCGGCCTGGTCGACGCGGCGTCCGCGACCGGCCACCGGCTGCCGGAGGTCCTCGCGGGCTACGGCCGCGACACGCATCCGGAGCCGGTGCCGTACCCGCACGCGTGCGTGCGCGAATCCCGGTCGGCGTCGGCCCCGCTGGCCCTGCTCACCGCGGTCGGCGGTATCTGAGAGCCATTTGGCCGGCCGTTTGCCGGGTGTTTGCCGAGCGCCGGCCCGGTGGGCTGAACACATCCGGTGATCGCGCCGTACGGAACTGCGGCGGACCCGTTCCCCCACGCGGGTCCGCCACCCCACGTGGTTTCGTACGGGAAGGACCTCCGGGTGCCTGTCTTCACACGCCTCCGCCAGTCATCGCAGCCGGACATCCCGGAGGCCGGGTCCGAGACGGAGCAGGAGGAGGTCCGTACGGAGGAGGCGGAGACTCCCACCCCCAGATCCCGCCTCGGCCACCTCCTGGCCTGGCGCACCCGCCACCCCCGAGCCGCCCGCGCCCTCCACCTCGCCACCACCGCCCTCGCCGCCGCCCTGGTCCTCGGCGCCCTGCTCCTCCCCAACACGCTCCCCGCCGTCGAACCGGTCAGCTTCACGCGCATCCCCGCGGAGGCGGTCATCGGGGCCGTCGTCGTGCTGGGGCTGCCGCGCCGGCCCCGGCTGGTGGCGGCCGTGCTCTACGGGCTCGGCCTCACCGCGCTGACCGCCGTGAACCTGCTCGACATGGGGTTCAACGAGTACCTCGGCCGGGGCTTCAACGCCGCACTCGACTGGGACCTGCTGCCCGACGCGCAGGCGTACGTCGGGGACACGCTGGGCGGGGGCGTCGCGACCGCCGCGGCCGTCGGCGCGGTGGTGCTCGTCCTGCTCGTGGCGGCCGTCATGGTCGCGGCGACGCTCCGCCTCGCCGAGGTGCTGGCCCGCCACCGGACCCGGGCGACCCAGGGCGCCCTGATCGCCGGCACCGCCTGGATCACCTGCTCCGCCCTGGGCCTCACGCTCTTCGGCGGGCCGATCGCCTCCGAGCGCGGCGCCGGGGCCCTCCGGGTGCACGCGCAGCGGACGGTGGACTCGCTGCGGGACGAGGCCGCGTTCGTGAAGCAGGCGAAGGCGGACACCTTCGGCAACACCCCGCCCGAGCAGCTCCTGCCCGACCTGCGCGGCAAGGACGTGATCTTCACGTTCATCGAGAGCTACGGCCGCAGCGCCGTCGAGGACCCGGCCATCGCCCCCGGCGTCGACCGGACCCTCGACACGAGCACCGAGGTCCTGACGAAGGCCGGCTTCCACGCCCGCAGCGGCTGGCTGACCTCGGCGACGTTCGGCGGCAGCAGCTGGCTCGGCCACTCCACGGCCATGTCCGGCCTGTGGATCGACAACCAGCGGCGCTACCGCACGGTCACCGCGGGCGACCACCTCACCCTCACCAAGGCCTTCCGGAAGACCGGCGCGTGGGACACGGTCGGCGTCATGCCCGGCGTGCAGAAGGGCTGGCCGGAGGAGAAGTGGTACGGCCTCGACAAGCTCTACGACGCCTTCGACCTGGGCTACCGGGGCCCGAAGTTCAGCTGGTCGACCATGCCCGACCAGTACGCGCTGGAGGCGTTCCAGCGCCAGGTGCACGGAAAGAAGCGGGACAAGCCGCTGATGTCGTTCGTCATCCTGACCTCCAGCCACCAGCCCTGGGCGCCCCTGCCGAAGATGGTCGGCTGGGACGAACTCGGCGACGGCAAGGTCTTCGGCCCGATCCAGAAGGCCGGCAACAAGGCGGCGGACGTCATCACCGACACCACCAAGTCCCGTGCGGAGTACGGCAGGTCCATCCAGTACTCGGTCACCAGCCTCACCCAGTGGATGGAGCGCTACGGCACCGACGACACCGTCCTGGTCTTCCTCGGCGACCACCAGCCCATGGCCCGGGTCAGCGGCATCCGCGCCTCCCGCGACGTACCGGTCTCCCTGGTCGCCAAGGACCCGAAGGTCCTGGAGAAGATCAGCGACTGGAACTGGACGGAGGGCCTCAAGCCCGGCCCTGACGCGCCCGTGTGGCGGATGGACTCCTTCCGCGACCGCTTCCTGAAGGCGTACGGCTCCACGCCGCACCCCTCCGGGGGCTGATCAGCCGCCGGAGGTGTCGAGTTCGGCGTCCTCGCCGACCCCGGCGCAGTCGTAGGGGTCCTTCAGCCAGCCGTCCGGCAGCACCACGCGGTTGTTGCCGGACGTACGGCCCCGGGGCCCGTCGGCGCCGGCGGGCCAGGGCTGGTCGAGGTCCAGCTCGTCCAGGCCGGACCGCAGCTCCTCCAGGGACGAGGTGATCGCGAGGCGCTTGCGCATCTCGGAGCCGACCGCGAAGCCCTTCAGATACCAGGCGACGTGCTTGCGGAAGTCGATGACGCCCCGGGACTCGTCGCCGATCCACTCCCCGAGCAGCGTGGCGTGCCGGACCATGACGTCGGCGACCTCGCGCAGGGTGGGGCGGGCGATGTCCTGGGTGCGGCCCTCGAAGGCGGCGACCAGGTCCGCGAACAGCCAGGGCCGCCCGAGGCAGCCCCGCCCCACGACCACGCCGTCGCAGCCGGTCTCGCGCACCATTCGCAGGGCGTCCTCGGCCGACCAGATGTCGCCGTTGCCGAGCACCGGGATCTCCGGGACGTGCTCCTTCAGCCGGGCGATGGCGTCCCAGTCGGCGGTGCCGCCGTAGTGCTGGGCGGCGGTGCGGCCGTGCAGGGCGATGGCGGTGACGCCCTCCTCGACGGCGATCCGGCCGGCGTCGAGGTAGGTGATGTGGTCGTCGTCGATGCCCTTGCGCATCTTCATCGTGACGGGGAGATCCCCGGCGCCACTGACCGCCTCGCGCAGGATCGCCCGCAGCAGGTTCCGCTTGTACGGCAGCGCGGAGCCGCCGCCCCTCCGGGTCACCTTCGGCACCGGGCAGCCGAAGTTCAGGTCGATGTGGTCGGCGAGGTCCTCCTCCGCGATCATGCGGACGGCCTTGCCGACGGTGACCGGGTCCACGCCGTACAGCTGGATGGACCGGGGGCGCTCACTCGCGTCGAAGTGAACGAGCTGCATGGTCTTCTCGTTGCGCTCGACCAGCGCCCGGGTGGTGATCATCTCGCTGACGAACAGGCCCTTGCCACCGCTGAACTCCCGGCACAGGGTGCGGAAGGGCGCGTTGGTGATCCCGGCCATGGGGGCCAGGACGACGGGCGGCTGGACGGTGTGCGGGCCGATCTGGAGGGGCGTGGACATGCCTCCATTGTGCCGTGCAATGAAACGGCAAAAATCATTAGTTAGCCACACTATTGAAATCGGCGTACGATGGAGCGCATGCCCGAGCTCAGCCATCGCCGCCGCATGCTGGTGCTCGCGATCTGCTGTATGAGCCTGCTGATCGTGAGCCTGGACAACACGGTCCTGAACGTGGCCCTGCCGTCCATGCAGCAGGACCTGCACGCGAGTACGTCGGGTCTGCAGTGGACGATCGACGCGTACACGCTGGTCCTGGCCTCGCTGCTGATGCTCGCGGGTTCCACGGCCGACCGGATCGGCCGCAAGCGGGTCTTCATGGCGGGGCTGGTCGTCTTCACCCTCGGCTCGGTGCTGTGCTCCCTCGCGCCGAACCTGGAGGCGCTGGTCGCCTTCCGGATGGTGCAGGCGGTGGGGGGCTCGATGCTGAACCCGGTCGCCATGTCGATCATCACCAACACCTTCACCGACCCGCGCGAGCGGGCCCGGGCGATCGGCGCCTGGGGCGCGGTCGTCGGCATCTCCATGGCCGCCGGGCCACTGGTCGGAGGCCTCCTGGTGGAGTCGGTCGGCTGGCGCTCGATCTTCTGGATCAACCTGCCGGTGGGCCTGGCGGCCCTGCTGCTCACCCTGCGCTTCGTCCCCGAGTCCCGCGCGCCCCGGGCCCGCCGCCCCGACCCGGTCGGGCAGGTGCTGGTGATCGCGCTGTTCGGTTCGCTGACGTACGCGATCATCGAGGCGCCGAGCACGGCCTTCGCGTCGATCGCCCCGCTGGCGTTCCTGGCCCTGGCGGCCCTCGGCGGACTGCTGTGGTACGAGCCGCGCCGCGCGGAACCCCTGATCGACCTCCGCTTCTTCCGCTCGGCGCCGTTCAGCGGGGCGACGGTCATCGCGATCAGCGCGTTCGCCGCGCTCGGCGGCTTCCTCTTCCTGTCCACGCTGTACCTCCAGAACGTACGGGGCCTGACCGCCCTGGAGGCGGGCCTGTGGATGCTGCCGATGGCGGTGCCGACGTTCCTGTGCGCGCCGCTGTCGGGCCGTCTGGTCGGCACCCGGGGCCCCCGCCTGTCCCTGCTGATCGCGGGCCTGGCGATGACCGCGAGCGGCGTCCTCTTCGCCGCGTTCGAGGCCGAGACGTCGAACGTCACGCTCTTCCTCGGCTACGCCCTCTTCGGCGTCGGGTTCGGCTTCGTCAACGCGCCCATCACCAACACGGCGGTCTCCGGCATGCCGCGGGCCCAGGCGGGGGTGGCGGCGGCGGTGGCCTCGACGAGCCGGCAGTTGGGGCAGACGCTGGGGGTCGCGGTCGTGGGCGCGGTGCTGGCCGCGGGTGTGGGCTCGTCGTCGTACCGGGAGATGTTCACGTCCGCCGCGCGGCCCGGGTGGTGGATCCTGGTGGCTTGCGGGGTCGCGGTGCTGGCGTTGGGTGCGTTGACGAGCGGGCGGTGGGCACGGCGGACGGCCGAACGGACGGCTGAGCGGCTGGAGTCCGCGGACGTGCGGGATGCAGTGGTGACCGCGGACCGTTCCTGACCGCGGGCGCGCGCCCGCGTGAGGTCTCCCTCACAGCCTGATAACCGGCCCCCGGGAAAGCCCTGTTGATGTTGGTCTTGCTGCACACTCCTTGCTGCGAGCAGACCGGATCGGCCGGATTCCTGGACGCGGGAGGCGTCATGGCGCAGATGGACACGAGCAGGGTCAGCCGCTGGGACCAGCACGGCCGGGAGCACGTGGTGCGGGTGCAGCGCACCGGCGTGCAGCGCACCATCCGGTGCGACACCTGCGGCTGGCGCAGAGGCGCCCAGTTCCTGCCCTGGCTGAAGGCGGAGGAGCACCTGGCGGAGGCCCATCAGGCGACGGTGGATCCGACAGCGGCGTGAACGGCCAGGCGGGTCCTAGTAGAGGATCGAGGGCAGGTAGGCCCCGTCCGGCTGGTTGTACAGGCCGATGGTCATCAGGCTCATCAGCTGTACGACCTTGAGGCCGTTGGACAGGCACCACCTGAGCAGCGCGCTGTCGCTCACGGGTACGAGGATGCCCGGGCCGCCGAACTGCGGGGCCGCGGCGATGAGGGCCTGGAGGTCCGGGGTGGTCTCGCCCACGGCGTGTGCGAAGAAGGCCAGGTCGGTGGCGTACCCGGTGACGCGTCCCGCGCGTTCGACGACCCGGGCGGTGCCCTGTTTGAGGGCGTCGGCGACCTCGCCGCCGCGGTCGACGCCGTGGACCTGGCGGCACACGTCGTTGCAGGCGCCGAGGTCCGCGTCGGTGGCCTCCCGCACCGCGTAGCCGGGCATCGGACGCCCGATCGGCGGCCCCTGCACGCAGGCGAGTGTGGCCCGGTGGGCGAAGCCCAGGCTCACGTACAGCGCGAACGATCTGTTGTGGTAGCCGCTCTGCAACAGCCGGATGCCCGGTGCCCCGCGCTCGGCGGCCCTGTCCATCACGTCCCGCATCAGGCGGCGGCCCACGCCCGCGTTCTGCACGGTGGGGTCGACGGTGACGGGCCCGACCCCGACGACGGCCGAGCGCTCGTCGAGGAAGTTGCTGCCCACGATCCGCCCGTCGAGCTCGGCGACGACCGAGTAGAAGCCCGGGTGGGTCAGGGCTCCCTCGATCAGCGCGACGCCCACCTCGGGGCTCGGGAAGTCGGGCGGGAAGGCGTGCTCCTCGGCGACGCCGGCGAAGGCCTCGTAGCAGATCCTGCCGCACTCCGCGGCATCGTCGGCGGTACCCGGGCGCAGTATGAGATCCACGATCGCTCTTCCCTTCTTCGCGCATCCCGCGCGGCGATCCGCCCCTCGCTTCCCATCCTGTGCCCCTGCCGCCCGGGGCGCACCCGGTGGCCGGCTCACACCGCCCGCGCCAGCCGCACGATCGCCGCGATCGACCGGTCGACGTCGGCCTCTGTCGTGGCGTGTCCGGAGACCGAGATGCGCATCAGCCGCCGGCCGCGCCAGGTGGTGGCGCCCATCCAGCAGGTGCCGTCGTTCTGCACGGCTCGCACGACGTGGTCGGTGCGGGCGTCGTCGCCGAAGCTGACGAGGACCTGGTTGAGTACCACGTCGTTGACGACCTCGAAGCCCGCCGCGGACAGGCCGTCGGCGAAGCGGCGGGCGAGGGAGCAGCAGCGGTCCACGAGCGCGGCGACGCCGTCCCGGCCGAGTTCGCGCAGCGCCGCCCAGGTGGCGAAGCCGCGTGCGCGGCGGGAGGACTCGGCGGTGTAGTCGGCGCCGCCGACCGGAGCACCGTCGGCGCGGGTGAGGTAGGAGGCGGTGTACGACAGGGCGTCGGCGTGGACGGCGGGGCGGGAGCAGAAGGCGTAGCCGCAGTCGTAGGGCACGTTCAGCCACTTGTGGCCGTCGCAGGCCCAGGAGTCGGCCAGCTCGACGCCGTCGACGAGGTGGCGGGTCGCCGGGCTCGCGGCAGCCCACAGGCCGAATGCGCCGTCGACGTGCACCCAGCCGCCCTGGGCGTGGGTGAGGTCGCAGACGGTACGGAGGTCGTCGCAGGCGCCGGTGTTCACATTGCCCGCCTGGGCGCAGACGATCGCCGGCGTGCCCGGGCCGGACGCCAGCACGCGGCGCAGGTCGTCGGTGTCGAGGGCGCCGCGTCCATCAGTGCGGACCGTCTCCAGGCAGTCGGTGCCCAGGCCGAGCAGCCGTAGCGAGCGGTCGATGGTGGCGTGTCGTTCCTCGCCCGCGACCACCCGCAGACGTGGGGCGCCGCCCAGTCCCTTCCGCGCGACGTCCCAGCCGGCCTCGGTGAGCAGATGCTGCCGGGCTGCCGCGAGCCCTGCGGTGTTGGCCGCCTGGCCGCCGGTGACGAACCCGGTGGATGCCGTGGCGGGGATGCCGAGCAGGTCCTTCAGCCAGCCGCCCGCCGCCTCCTCCGCGGCCAGCGCGGCGGGCGAGAGCGCGGCATTGAAGGCGTTCTGGTCCCATCCGGCGGCGAGGATCTCCGCGGCGGTGGCCGCGGGCAGCGCCCCGCCGACGACGAACCCGAAGAACCGCGGTCCCGCGGTGGCGACGAGTCCGGTCTCGGCGGCGGCCACCAGCTCGTCGACCACCGTGAGCGGGTCGGCGGGCGAGCGGTTCAGGGGGCGGGAGAACGCGGCACGCAGCGCCGCGTGGTCGACGGGCCGCGCCACCGGCCGCTCGGGCAGCGAGCGGCGGTAGGCGGCGGCGTGCTCGGCGGCGTGATGGAAGATCTTGGTCAGCTCGTCCATGACCGGACCGTAAGCACTCCTCCGAGCGGTTGGGAACGGCCAATGGCTGACGATTGGACTGCCTGCCCCCTCTAGGGCCTGTCGTTTGGATCACGCCGCAGACGCGGGGTCTGGCACGCGCATCTGCCGCGTTGTCGTCGGTTGCCGACTCCCCCAAGCTCTCGGCTTCGCTCGAGCAGGGAGGTACCCCCATGACCCCGCTCACCGGCGCTGAAAAGTACCGTCACTTCCCTGCGACCTGATCCAAACGACAGGCCCTAGGGCCGCAGCCCCCGCACCAGCAGGTCGACGACTGCTCTGAAGTCGGACTCGGCTCCCGGCTCCTCCCACTCCCGGGCGTAACAGGGGTCGTGGAAGCGCCCCGTCGCCTGGAAGACCGCGCGGGCCGTCGCCTCCGGGTCGATGGCGGCGAAATCGCCGGTCGCGACGCCGGCCTCGATGATGCGGGTCAGCTGAGACGTCAGGTCGGCGATGTGCTCGCCCACCGCCGTGCCGTTCTCGTCCGTGAGGACCGTGTACGTGGCGAACAGCTCCGGATCGTCGCCCGCCTTGCGGCGCTTGGCGGCGAACAGCGCGGCGAGCCAGTCCCGCAGCCGGGTCTCCGGGTCGCGGTCCGCGGCGACGATCCCGGACAGCTCGCCGGACGTGCGGTCCAGCCAGCGCTTGGTGACCGCCTCGCGCAGCGCCGCCTTCGTCCGGAAGTGGCGGTAGACGCTGCCGTGGCTGACGCCGAGCGCGCGGGCCACGTCCACCACGGTGGCCTTGGCCGGGCCGTGGCGGCGCAGCACCTCCTCGGTGGCCTCGAGGATGCGCTCGGCGGTCAGGGTCTCGCTGGTCGGTGCCATGCCCCTGACCGTACCCGGAGCCCGGTTCAGCTCTCGAGGTGCGCCATCTGCGCCGCCGGGTAGCGGTCGCCGGCGGCGGCTCCGGCGGGTACGGCCTCCTCGATCGCGGCCAGGTCGGCGGCGTCGAGCGTCACGTCCAGCGCGCCGAGCGCCTCGGTGAGCCGGTCGCGGCGGCGGGCGCCGACCAGCGGCACGATGTCCGTGCCGTGCCGCGGGCCCCGCGAGAGCACCCAGGCGATGGCGATCTGCGCGACGCTGACGCCCTTCTGCTCGGCAATCTTCCGCAGCGCCTCGACGAGGTTCAGGTTGTGCCGGAGGTTGTCGCCCTGGAAGCGCGGCGACATCGCCCGGAAGTCGTCGGCGCCGAGCTGCCGGTCGGCGGTGAAGTGCCCGGAGATCAGGCCGCGGGAGAGGACCCCGTAGGCCGTGATCCCGATGCCCAGTTCCCGCGTGGTCGGCAGGATCTCGTCCTCGATGCCGCGGGAGATGAGGGAGTACTCGATCTGGAGGTCGGAGACGGGCGCCGTGGCGGCGGCCCGGCGGATGGTGTCGGCGCCGACCTCGCTCAGGCCGATGTGCCGCACGTACCCCTTCTCGACCAGTTCCGCGATCGCCCCGACGGTCTCCTCGATCGGCACGTCCGGGTCGAGGCGGGCGATGCGGTAGATGTCGATGTGGTCGACGCCGAGCCGCTGGAGGGAGTACGCGGCGAAGTTCCTCACGGCGGCGGGCCGGCCGTCGTAGCCGGACCAGCCGCCGTCCGGGTCGCGCAGGGCGCCGAACTTCACGCTGGTCAGGGCCTGTTCGCGCCGGGCGGCGGGGGCCGTGCGCAGGGCCTCGCCGATCAGCAGTTCGTTGTGGCCCATGGCGTAGAAGTCGCCGGTGTCGAGCAGGGTGACGCCCGCTTCGAGCGCCGCGTGGATGGTCGCGATGGACTCGGCCCGGTCCGCCGCGCCGTACAGCGCGGACATGCCCATGCAGCCGAGGCCGAGGGCGGAGACCTGGGGGCCGGTGGTTCCGAGAGGGCTGGTTCGCATCGTCATGCCCTCCACTCTGGCATGACAGCTGACAGATTTCAATATCTGTCATTCGATATCTGTCACCGACCCTGCCGGGGAGCACGCGCCCGCATCCGGCTACCGAGCGCGCCCGCATCCGGCTACCGCGCCCGCATCCGGCTACCGCGCCGTGAACGCCAGCTTCGCCCCCAGCGCCACGAACGACCCCGCGAAGCCCCGCCGCAGCCACGCCATCACCCGCGGCCGGCCCATCACATGGCTGCGCACCGACGCGGCCAGTACCCCGTACGCGGCGAACACGACGAAGGTCGCCAGCATGAACACCCCGCCCAGCCCCAGCATCCGCAGCACCGCGTGCGGCTCCCCGGAGCTCACGAACTGCGGCAGGAACGCGAAGAAGAAGATCGTCAGCTTCGGGTTGAGGAGGTTGATCAGGACACCCCGCACGATCACCCGCCGCGCGGACACCGGTGCGGACGACGCCCCCTCCTCCTCCACGACGAGCGCCTCCTTGTCCCGCACCGTCGCCCACGCCATGTAGAGGAGGTAGGCGACCCCGGCGTACTTCAGCACCTGGAAGGCGGTCGCGCTGGCGTGCAGCAGGGCGGCGACGCCGGTGACCGTGGCGAGCAGATGCGGCACGATGCCGAGCGTGCAGCCGACGGCCGCGACGACACTCGCGCGCCGGCCGCGGGAGAGCGCGGCGGCGAGGGTGTAGACGACTCCGGTGCCCGGCGTGACGACGACGATCAGAGTGGTCAGCAGGAACGCGATGCTCATGCCCTCACCCTGGCGCCGCCCCGCCCCGAATTACAGGACCAATCGGCCGCGGCGCTGATGTACCAATTCCCCCCGGACCTCAACAGCTTTCAACCACCCCGCCATTCGACAGGGTTCACACCCGCCCCGAGAATGGAAGGGCCGGAGAGCAGTCTCCCCGGCGGCGCCTGCCCCCCGGCCGCGCGGAACTCCTGCGCCGCCCGAGGGAGCGCGCCATGACGATCCGTATCGCCACCTTCAACACGGAGAACCTCTTCCGCCGCCCGAAGGTCTTCCGCCTGCCGAGCGACAAGCAGCGCCGCGAGGTCCTCGGCGACTACGCCGAGCTGGTCTCCCTCCTGGAGCGGAAGACCTACGACGACGACACCAAGGGCCGTATCGCCGCGCTCCTGAAGAAGCACCGGGTCCACGACTCCCGCGAGGACAGGCCGTTCGTCGTCAACGAGACCCGCGGCCGGGGCACGCTGTTCAGGACGCGGGGCGGCGGCGAGAACGTCACGTTCGAGATCGTCGCCAAGGGCCGCTCGGGGTGGACCGGCTGGGTCGAGCTGGTCCGTGACGACCTCGACTGGGAGGCCGTGCACAACACCGGCCGGGTGATCGCCGAGGTCGACGCCGACATCCTGCTCACGGTGGAGGTGGAGGACCGCACGACCCTGCGGCGCTTCAACGAGCAGGTCCTGGGCGGCGACCTGAAGAAGACGCCGTACGCCTACGACATGGTGATCGACGGCAACGACCCGCGCGGCATCGACGTCGGCGTCCTCAGCCGCCACCCGATCACGTCCATGCGGTCCCACCTCTTCGACCCCGACCCCGACCGCCCGGGCGAGTACCTCTTCAGCCGGGACTGCCCCGAGTACGAGATCCAGATCGGCGCCACCCCGCTGTGGCTGCTCGGCAACCACCTCAAGAGCCAGAGCGGCGACAACCCGGAGCTGCGCATCGCCCAGGCCCGGCGCGTGGCGTCGATCTACCAGGCCGCCCTGGAGCGTTCCCCGTACGTCGTGGTCGCCGGGGATCTCAACGACGAGCCGTCCAGCGAGGCGATCCGGGCCCTGCTGGGCACCGGCCTGCGGGACGTGATGAGCCACCCGGGCTACCGGGGCACCCCGGGCACGTACGGGACGGGGAAGAGCGAGAGCCAGAAGCTCGACTACCTGATGCTGCCGCCGCCGCTGTGGGACCAGGTGCAGCACGTGGAGGTGGAACGGCGCGGCATCTGGGCGCCGGACACGTTCAAGTCCTTCGAGACCGTCACCTCGAAGGCGAACCGCGCCTCGGACCACGCGGCCGTCTACGCCGATCTGGACCTGTGAGACGCGGCGGTGCCGGGCCCCTCCGCAGAGGAACCCGGCACCGCCGTACGCGCAGGGTCGGTCAGCAGCCGACCAGGCGGGACGCCAGGTAGCCCTCGATCTGGTCGAGGGAGACGCGCTCCTGCTTCATCGAGTCACGCTCGCGGACGGTGACCGCGTTGTCCTCCAGCGTGTCGAAGTCGACGGTCACGCAGAACGGCGTACCGATCTCGTCCTGGCGGCGGTAGCGGCGGCCGATGGCGCCGGCGTCGTCGAATTCGATGTTCCAGTTCTGCCGGAGCGCCTGGGCGAGGCCCTTGGCCTTCGGGGACAGCTCCGGGTTCCGGGACAGCGGCAGGACCGCGACCTTCACCGGGGCGAGGCGCTGGTCCAGGCGCAGCACGGTGCGCTTCTCCATCTTGCCCTTGGCGTTGGGCGCCTCGTCCTCGACGTAGGCGTCGAGCAGGAACGCCAGCATCGCGCGGCCGACACCGGCCGCGGGCTCGATGACGTACGGCGTCCAGCGCTCGCCGGCCTCCTGGTCGAAGTAGGTGAGGTCCTGGCCGGAGGCCTTGGAGTGGGCGCCGAGGTCGTAGTCGGTGCGGTTGGCGACACCCTCCAGCTCGCCCCACTCACTGCCGCCGAACTGGAAGCGGTACTCGATGTCGGCGGTGCGCTTGGAGTAGTGGGAGAGCTTCTCCTTCGGGTGCTCGTACCACCGCATGTTCTCTTCACGCAGGCCGAGACCGGTGTACCAGTTCCAGCGCTGCTCCATCCAGTACTCCTGCCACTTCTCGTCCTCGCCCGGCTTGACGAAGAACTCCATCTCCATCTGCTCGAACTCGCGGGTGCGGAAGATGAAGTTGCCGGGCGTGATCTCGTTGCGGAAGGACTTGCCCATCTGGGCGATGCCGAACGGCGGCTTGCGGCGCGAGGTGGTCTGCACCTGGGAGAAGTTGGTGAAGATGCCCTGGGCGGTCTCGGGGCGCAGGTAGGCGATGGAGCCGGAGTCCTGCGTCGGGCCGAGGTGCGTGGACAGCAGGCCCGAGAACTGCTTGGGCTCGGTGAACTGGCCCTTGTTGCCGCAGTTGGGGCAGTTGACGTCGGCGAGGCCGTTCTCCGGCAGGCGGTTGTGCTTGGCCTCGTAGGCCTCCTCCAGGTGGTCCGCGCGGAACCGCTTGTGGCAGGAGGTGCACTCGGTCAGCGGGTCCGTGAAGGTGGCGACGTGGCCGGAGGCGACCCAGACCTCGGGGGCCAGGATCACGGACGAGTCGATACCGACGACGTCCTCGCGCGACGTCACCATGTAGCGCCACCACTGGCGCTTGAGGTTCTCCTTGAGCTCGACACCCAGCGGGCCGTAGTCCCAAGCGGCGCGCTGGCCGCCGTAGATCTCACTACAGGGGAATACGAAGCCACGGCGCTTGCTCAGGCTGACGATGGTGTCGATCTTGTCGGCGGCCACGGTGCTCTCTTCATTACGACGACGGGCGACGAAGCGAGATGCTTCCAGCGAATGCCTCAGGTTACCGGCGGGGGCGCCCCCTCAATCAAATCGCTCCCCCTGCGCGGGCCGCCAGTCCCTGGTCGGGACGTTTGTTGACAACCGTTTCCATATTTGTTGAAAATGAGTGTCATGAACGTACGACGACGCCTCATACCCGCCGCCGTGGCCACCGCTCTCGGCCTCGGTGCCCTCTCCGCCTGCTCCAGCGACAGCGCGGCCACGGGCGACACGGACAAGTTCGACGTCGTCGCGTCGTTCTATCCGATGGCCTTCCTCGCCGAGCAGATCGGCGGCGACCACGCGAACGTCACCAGCCTGACCGAGCCCGGCCAGGAGCCGCACGACCTGGAGATCAGCACCCAGCAGCGGGCGCAGCTGGAGGAGGCCGACGCGGCGCTCTTCCTCAAGGGTCTCCAGCCCGCCGTCGACGAGGCCGTGCAGCAGACCGGCATCAAGACGAAGATCGACGCGGCCGCGCTCACCACCCTGGAGGACCACGGCACCGGCGGCCACAGCCACGAGGGCGAGGAGGGCCACGCCGAGGAAGGCCACGCCGAGGAGGAGGAACACGCCCGCGACCCGCACGTCTGGCTCGACCCGGTGAAGTACGCCGAGGTCGCCCGGGGCGTCGGCAAGGCCTTCGAGAAGGCCGACCCGGACCACGCGGCCGACTACAAGAAGAACACCGAGGCCCTGGTCGAGAAGCTGAACGGCCTCGACGGCGAGTTCGAGAACGGCCTGAAGAACTCGAAGACCAAGGTCTTCTTCACCAACCACGCCGCCTTCGGCTACCTCGCCGAGCGCTACGGCCTCACCCAGGAGGCCATCTCCGGCCTCGACCCCGAGAGCGAGCCCAGCGCCGCCCGCATGAAGGAGCTCCAGCAGGAGGCCAGGGCCGACGGCGTCACCACCGTCTTCTACGAGACACTGGTCTCCGACAAGACCGCCAAGACCCTCGCCCGGGACGCGAAGCTGAAGACGGACGTCCTCGACCCGCTGGAGGGCATCACCGACAAGTCCCGCGGCGACGACTACTTCCAGGTCATGCGAGCCAACCTCAAGGCGCTCCAGACGGCCCTGGGAACCAAGTGACCGACCCATCGGAGGACGGCATGACCGAGCCCGTCGTATCCCTGCGCGGCGTCCGCGCCGACCTCGGCTCACGCCCCGTCCTGCGCGGCATCGACCTCACCGTGCACCGCGGTGAGGTCGTCGCGCTGCTCGGCGCGAACGGCTCCGGCAAGTCGACGGCCGTGCGCAGCGTCATCGGCCAGGTGCAGACCGGCGCCGGCGAGATCGAGCTGTTCGGCACGGACCGCAGGCGGTTCCGCGACTGGCACCGCGTGGGCTACGTCCCGCAGCGCACCACGGCCGCGTCCGGCGTGCCCGCCACGGTGACCGAGGTGGTCCTCTCCGGCCGCCTGTCCCGGGCCCGCTTCGGCGTGCTGCGCAAGGCGGACCACGCGGCCGTGCGCAAGGCCCTGGAGCTGGTCGGCATGGCCGACCGGGCCAAGGACTCGGTCGACGCCCTCTCCGGCGGCCAGCACCAGCGCGTCCTGATCGCCCGCGCGCTCGTCTCCGAGCCCGAGCTGCTGATCATGGACGAGCCGATGGCCGGGGTCGACCTGGCCAGCCAGGAGGTCCTCGCGCACACGCTCAGGGAGCAGGTCTCCGAGGGCACGACGGTCCTGCTCGTCCTGCACGAACTGGGCCCCCTGGAGCCCCTCATCGACCGGGCGGTCGTCCTGCGCGACGGCTGCGTCGTCCACGACGGCCCGCCCCCGAAGGCCGTCGGACAGCACGCCCTGCCCGGCCACGACCACGTACACCCGCACGCACCGGCGGGCACCGAACCGATCCGCACGGGACTGCTGAGCTGATGGACTTCCTCGACTACGCCTTCATGCAGCGGGCCCTGCTCGCCGCCGTCCTGGTCGGCATCACGGCCCCGGCCGTCGGCATCTACCTCGTGCAGCGCCGCCAGGCCCTGATGGGCGACGGCATCGGCCACGTGGCGATGACCGGCGTCGGCCTCGGCTTCCTGCTGACCTGGTCCCCGGTGTGGATGGCGACGCTCGTCTCCATCCTCGGCGCGGTCCTCATGGAGCTGATCCGCTGGTACGGCAGGACCCGCGGCGACATCGCCCTCGCGATGCTCTTCTACGGCGGCATGGCCGGCGGTGTGATGTTCATCAACCTCGCGCCGACGGGCTCCAACGCCAACCTGACGTCGTACCTGTTCGGCTCCCTGTCGACGGTGTCCGAGTCGGACGTCACGGCCATCTGCGTGCTGGCCGCCTTCGTCGTGCTGGTCACCCTCGGCCTGCGGCGGCAGCTGTTCGCGGTCAGCCAGGACGAGGAGTTCGCCCGGGTGACGGGCCTGCCGGTGCGCGCCCTGAACCTGCTGACGGCGATCACCGCGGCCGTCACGGTCACGGTGGCGATGCGCGTGGTCGGCCTGCTGCTGGTCAGCGCGCTGATGGTGGTGCCCGTGGCGGCCGCCCAGCAGATCGGCCGCAGCTTCGCCGCGACCTTCGCGATCGCCGTCGCCATCGGGGTGAGCGTGACGATCGGCGGCACCGTCACCTCGTACTACCAGGACGTGCCGCCCGGTGCGACGATCGTGCTGCTGACCATCGGCGCCTTCATCGTGCTGACGGCGCTCGCGGCCCCGCTGGCCCGTCGCCGCGCCCGGGACCGGGCCGCCGCACACGGCACGGCGGACCCCGCGGAGTGCTCGATTCCGGGCACCCGGGAGGCAGCCGACGAGGTCGGCGTCTGACCGCCCCCGCCCCGGGCTGGCACAATGGCCCGGGCAAGGCAGACGTGAGGAGGCAACGGTGACGACCGCTGGACCGTCCGTGAAGGGCCGCGCCACCAAGCAGCGTGCCGCAGTGGCGGCGGCCCTGCAGGAGGTCGACGAGTTCCGCAGCGCGCAGGAACTGCACGACATGCTCAAGCACAAGGGCGACTCGGTCGGGCTCACCACGGTCTACCGCACCCTCCAGTCCCTCGCCGACGCCGGCGAGGTCGACGTCCTGCGCACCGCCGACGGCGAGTCCGTCTACCGCCGCTGCTCCACCGACGACCATCACCACCACCTGGTGTGCCGCAACTGCGGCAAGGCCGTCGAGGTGGAGGGCCCGGCCGTGGAGAAGTGGGCCGAGGCCATCGCCGCCGAGCACGGCTATGTGAACGTGGCCCACACGGTGGAGATCTTCGGCACGTGCGCGGAGTGCTCCGCGGGTTGAGCCGGGGCGGTTCCGCCGTGGGGCTGCGGTGCGTCGGCGGGTGCGGGTGCGTAGTGGCTGGTCGCGCCCACGCGGCGGAGCCGCATATCGATGCAGCCCCGCGCCCGTGAGGGAACTGCGCCGCCCCCGCCTGTGAAGCGCTGCTACTCCTGCTTGCCCTCCATGGCCAGCAGCTCCTCGTTCGGGATGGCCCCGCCGAAGCGCCGGTCCCGGGAGGCGAACTCCAGGCACGCGCGCCACAGGTCGCGCCGGTCGAAGTCCGGCCAGAGCACGTCCTGGAAGACCATCTCGGCGTAGGCGCTCTGCCAGATCAGGTAGTTGGAGGTGCGCTGCTCGCCGCTCGGGCGCAGGAACAGGTCCACGTCCGGCATGTCCGGGTAGTACATGTACTTCGCGAAGGTCTTCTCGTTGACCTTCGACGGGTCGAGCTTGCCGGACCTGACGTCCTGCGCCAGCGCCTGCGCCGCGTCCGCGATCTCGGCGCGGCCGCCGTAGTTCATGCAGAAGTACAGGGTCAGCCGGTCGTTGCCCTTGGTCTGCTCCTGGGCGATCTGGAGCTCCTTGGCCACGGACCGCCACAGCTTCGGCATCCGCCCCACCCAGCGCACCCGCACACCCAGCTCGTCCAGCTGGTCCCGGGTCTTGCGGATGAAGTCCCGGTTGAAGTTCATCAGGAAGCGCACCTCTTCCGGCGACCGCTTCCAGTTCTCCGTGGAGAAGGCGTACAGGGAGATGGCGCCCACGCCCATCTCGATGGCGCCCTGGAGCACGTCCAGCACGCGCTCGGCGCCGACCTTGTGCCCCTCGGTGCGCGGCAGCCCGCGGTCCTTGGCCCAGCGGCCGTTGCCGTCCATGACGATCGCCACATGCCGCGGTACGAGCTCCCCGGGGAGCTTCGGCGGCCGCGCGCCGGACGGGTGCGGCTCCGGCGTCCTGTACTCCCGGCGCTGGCGCCCCAGGATCCCGCGTACGGCCATGTGTTTCTCGTCTCCTCGTGCTTGCTTGCTTCTCTTACTTCTCGACGTAGCGCAGGGAGCGCAGCCCGCGCTCCAGGTGCCAGTGCAGGTACGCGGACACCAGCCCGCTGCCCTCCCGGACGTAGCGCGCCTCGCACGCGTCCGCGGTCTCCCAGTCTCCCGTAAGCAGGGCGCCGAGGAGTTCCAGGGCCTGGGGCGAGGGTACGACGCTGCCGGGCACCCGGCAGTCCACGCAGAGGGAACCGCCCGAGGCGACCGAGAAGAACCGGTTGGGGCCGGGCATACCGCACTTCGCGCAGTCGGTGAAGCTCGGGGCGTAGCCGTTGACGGCCAGGGACCGGAGCAGGAACGCGTCGAGCACGAGATGCGGCGCGTGCTCCCCCCGGGCGAGGGTCCGCAGTCCGCCGACGAGCAGCAGATACTGCTGCACGGCCGGCTCCCCCTCGTGATCGGTGAACCGCTCGGCGGTCTCCAGCATGACGGTCCCGGCGGTGTACCGGGCGTAGTCGCTGACGATCCCGCCGCCGTACGGCGCGATGGTCTCGCTCTGCGTGCACAGCGGCAGCCCGCGCCCGACGAGCTCGCTGCCCTTCGCGAAGAACTGCACGTCGACGTGGGAGAAGGGTTCGAGGCGCGCACCGAACTTCGACTTCGTCCGGCGCACGCCCCTGGCCACCGCCCGTACCCGACCGTGACCGCGGGTGAGCAGCGTGATGATCCGGTCCGCCTCACCCAGCTTCTGGGTGCGCAGCACGATGCCGTCGTCGCGGAACAGACTCATGGCGCCATTCTCGCAGGGTCACCGTTTCAAGGGACCTCACCCCTGCTGCGTGCGTTGGCGTACGCCGTCGCCGCGCGCAGCCGCTCGGCCGGGGTGGCGTGCCGGACGGCACCGGGGTCGGCGTCCCACTCCTTGCCGCCCCCGTACGGCCTCAACTGCACATAGGGCCCCTCATGCCCCATGACGATGCCGATGCGTCCGCTGCGGGTGTCCACGACATACGCGCCGACGGGGGGCTTCATCGCAGCACCGCCGCGAGCCGCCGGGCGGTCTCCACGGAACACCGGCCCAATTCCACGAGCGGGCAGGGTGCTTCCCGCGCAAGACTCACCGGGTCGAGCCCCAGTGACGGCAGGATAATTCCGGCCTTGGCGAGTTCTGCCCGCAATTCTTTCACCGCATCCTCCGCTTCTTCGACGCAGAGCGCCGAGTGTCGTGCCTCCACCGTGCTCCCCTTCCTTTTGGAATTTCACTCTTCGCATCCCTGTGGTGACGCTCCGCGTCTACACTCGGGAGGGGTCTGTGCCCTACAACTGCGGCGCAGCACAAAGGGGTTCGGCAATGGCCAACAGTTCATGAAAGTTCGGCCGGCGGATTTTTTCCGGGCGGTCGTGCCGGTAGCCGATGGACGACAATCAGGCCATGGATGTGGGTACAGCGGCGAGGGAATGGTCCCTGCGCCCGGCGGAAGCGGCCGATGTCGAGGCGATAGCGGAGTTGCGCGCGGTGGTGATGCGCCCCGATCTGGAGCGGCTGGGCCGCTTCGACGAGCACCGGGTCAGGCAGCGCCTGCGGGACGGCTTCTCCCCGCCGCACACGTCGGTCATCGTGGCCGACGGCGCCTTCGCGGGCAGCGTCGCGCTGCGCCCCGCCGAGGACGGCCACTGGCTGGAGCACTTCTACCTCGACCCGGGCCTCCAGGGCCGGGGCCTGGGCTCGGCCGTCCTGCGCACCCTGCTGCACGAGACGGACACCCACGGCACACCCGTCCGCCTGAACGTCCTCCAGGGCAGCCCGGCCCAGCGCCTGTACGCCCGCCACGGCTTCACGGTGGAGACCCAGGACCCGGTCGACGTCTTCATGCTGAGACGGCCGGGGGCCTCCTCCAGTAGGGGGGAAACCCCCTGAAACATCGGGCAGTTGCCCGGATGTGGAACGGGGCGGGGAGCCGTCAGGCTCGGGGCATGAAGCAGATCACGCGCAACGCCTCACTGATCGCGGCCTCCGCCGTCCTGCTCGGGCTCACCGTCCCGCTGACCGCGTCCGCGGCCCAGCCCCCGGCCTCCGGGCCTCCCCCGCTGAAGTGGACCACGTGCGAGGGCACCGGCCTCGACCCCCGGCAGCGGTGCGCCACCGTGGAGGTCCCCATGGACTACTCCGACCCCGACGGCCGGACGATCAAGATCGCTATCTCGCGTATCCCCAGTGAGAAGCCCTCGGCGCGCCGGGGTGCGCTGCTGCTCATCCCGGGCGGGCCCGGCGGGGACAGCCTCGGCGACCCCTCCGGCAAGGGGCAGAAGCTGCCGCAGAAGGTGCGGGACGCCTACGACCTCGTCGGGTTCGCGCCGCGCGGCATGGCGCCCTCCACCGCCGTCGACTGCAAGCTCGACCCCGCCGACCTCGGCATGACCAAGCTCCTGCCCTGGCCGGCCCCGGACGGTTCCGTCACCGAGAGCATGGCCACCGCCCGGCGTACGGCGGGGGCGTGCGTCCGCAACGGCGGCGAGCTGATCCGGCACATCAGCACCGCCAACGAGGCCCGCGACCTCGACCGCGTCCGGGCCGCCCTGGGCGAGCGGAAGATCTCCGCGTGGGGCGTCTCGTACGGCACGTACGTCGGCGCGGTGTACAGCCAGCTGTTCCCGCACCGCACCGACCGCATCGTGCTGGACAGCAACAACAACCCCGACCACACCCGTGTGACGCGCGGCTGGCTCGCCGCCTTCGAGACCGGCGTCGAGGACAACTTCCCGGAGTTCGCCGCGTGGGCGTCCCGGCCCGGGAATCCGCACCGGGTGGCCCGTACGCCCGCCGAGGTGCGCTCCGGCTTCCTGAGCCTCGCCGCCCGCCTCGACCGCGAGCCCCTCCCCTGGCCCGGCGCGAACCCGCCGCGGCTGGACGGCAACGCGCTCCGCCAGACCATGCTGACCAGCCTCTACGACCCCGACGACTACCCGGTCCTGGCCAGGACGATCCTGGCCGCCCGCAAGGGCACCGTGCCGCCCGTGCCCGAGGCCCCGCCCGAGTCGGTGCTCCAGAACGTCGCCGCGGTCGGCGTCGGCACGATCTGCAACGACGTCGACTGGCCCGCCTCGGCCGCCGAGTACCAGAAGGGCGTCGACGAGAGCCGGGCGAGGTACCCGCTGACCGCGGGCATGCCGCGCGGGCCGATGGTGTGTGCCGCCTGGCCGTTCGCGCCCAGGGAACCGGCGGTGCGGATCACCGGCCGCGGGCCGTCCAACGTGCTGCTCGTGCAGAACGAGCGCGATGTCGCCACCCCGCTCAGCGGTGCCCTGAAGCTCCGTCAGGCCCTCGGCGGCCGTGCCGTCATGGTCACCGTGAACTCCACCGGCCACGACGCCTACCTCGCCAACGGCAACGCCTGCGGCGACCGGACCGTCTCCCGCTTCCTGGCCGGCGGGAAACGGCCCGGTTCCGACGTCCGCTGCGCGTGACGTCAGCGGTGGCCCGCCGCCCCGTATCGGCGGGCCACCGCGTGGAACGCCTCCTTCGGCTCCCAGTGCCAGTCGGAGGCGGGGTCGTCCGGGCGGTCCTTGACCACCTTGGTGATGGCGTACGTCGCCAGGTCGAGGTCGAGGCGGGGCTCGTCCGGGCGGTGCGGGGCGTCCGCGCTGATGAACTCGAAGGTCATCGCCGCGTACAGGCCCATCGACGCGAAGACGTCCAGCAGTTCACCCACGTACGCGGCCTGGACCCGCTCGCTGCGGACCGGGTTCCCCTTGATCTCCGGCGGTTCCTTGTCGTAGTCGACGATGTCCCAGCCCATGCCGCCGGTCTCGGGGGCGCCGACGTAGGCGCACGTGCCGAACTCGGTGATGGCGAGCGGCTTGCCCCAGCGCAGGTACCGCTTCAGCTCGCGGACGTACTCGGACCGCTGCTCGAAGTACGAGTAGTAGTCGATGCCGACGATGTCGAAGAGGGTCCAGTCCGGGTCGTCGATGCTCTGGGCGGCGGCGTAGCTGAGGTTCCCCTTGAAGACGGAGCGGCCCACCTTCGCGGCCTTCGCTGTGAAGTCGGCGAGGCGGCGCCGCATCCGGGGCCAGTCGACCGTGCCGTTCTGGAGGTTGCTGATGCGCTCCAGGACCGTCTCGCCCGGCAGGATGCCGGGGACGAAGAGCCAGAACTCGCAGCCGACGCTGAGGTCGACGCTCGCGCCCTGCCGCCGCAGCCGCTCCGCGAACCGGCCGGTCTCGGCGAGGTGCTCCAGGATGTCCCGCTGCGGGACGTCCCCGAGGGTCGGCTGCAACCAGACGTGCAGTCCGCGCTCGGCTGCCTCGGCGGCGGTCCGCGTGAGGCGTTCGACGCCGTCGCCGGTGACGTCGACGGTGTCGGCGTGCAGATCGTCGCGGATGGCGCGGATGTCCTCGCGCATCCGGGCGGCGCTCCACGCGGTGCCCGGCGTCTCCCCCGCTCCGACGGTGTAGACGACGCCCCGTCGGCGCAGTCCGGTGCCGTGCCGGGCTTCCGCCGCCCGGGCCTGTCCCGCCGGTCCCACCGCCCCGGCGACCCCCACCGCGGCCGCCCCGGCCAGGAACTGCGCCCGGCTGATCCCCTTGGCCTGCTTGATCCCCTTGGTCTCGTCCATGTCCTTCACTGTGGCGAGACGGGCGCCGGGTCCGCTGTCGGCCATCGGTCTACGGCAGCGCGACCAAGGTATGCGGTGGGGCACCGAAGGAGGGGCTCACCCCTCGCCGAACCGGCGCACGTACCGCCGCTGCCAGGGCGTTTCCACCGCGTGCCGGTCGTAGTGCCGGCGGACGTACGCCACCGCCTCCCCGGCGGGGACGCCGTCCAGGACCGCGAGGCAGGCGAGGGCGGTGCCCGTCCGGCCCCGGCCGCCCCCGCAGGCGATCTCCACCCGTTCCCCGGCGGCCCGCTCCCAGGCCACGACCAGGGCGGCGCGCGCGGCCGTCCGGTCCGCCGGGAGCCGGAAGTCGGGCCAGCGGATCCAGTCCGACTCCCAGGGGCCCTCGGGCGGCCGCTTGCCGAGCAGGTAGACGCCGTAGGAGGGAAGGGGTGCGGTGGGGTCCATGGGGTGGCGCAGGCCCCGGCCCCGCACCGCACGGCCGGAAGGCAGGCGCAGGACGCCGGCGTCGCTCTCGTTCCACAGCTCACTCACCACGCCATCATCCGCCGCGGGTGGCCCTCCGGGGAGCGGAATCAGCCCACCCCCCGCGACTCCTGCGCCGCCCGGGCCTCGATGCCCCTGAAGTGGACGGCCATCGCCCGCTGCGCGCCCTCCGCGTCGCGGGCGCGCAGGGCGTCGACGATGTCGCGGTGGCGGCGGACGGTGATCTCGGGGGACGGGTCGTCGGGCCGGCCGCGGGCGCCGGAGACCCGCCGGAACACCGTCCAGAAGGCGGCGAGGAGCTGCGGGACGAGGTCGTTGCCGAGGGAGGCGTACAGGACCTCGTGGAACTCGCGGTCGAGTTCGGGGAAGGAGCGGCCCGTGCCGCCCGCGGACTCCATGCGGGTCACCACGTCCTCCAGTTTGCCGAGTTCCGCCTCGGTGACCGTCGCGGCGACCCGGCGGATCAGGCCCACCTCCAGTACCTCGCGGACCTGGAGGATCTCGTCGAGGGCGCCGGTGTCGTCGTCGTGCCGGGCCAGCGTGCGGAAGGTGAGGCCGTCGACGAGCGGGGTGAGGGAGGCCTGGCCGACGTAAGTGCCGTAGCCGTGTCTGATCTCGACGATGTCGAGGGCCTGGAGGGCCTTGAGGGCCTCACGGACGGAGTTGCGGCTGACGCCGAGGGACTCCATCAGTTCGGCCTCGGTGGGCAGCGGCGCGCCGGCGGTGAGTCTGCGGTCGAGGATGAGCTGGACGACCTGGCGCTGTATCCGGCTGGTCCTGGGCTCCTCGGACATGCGCCGCATCGTACGCGCCCCGGACGTCCCACGTCCCACCTCTGGCGGTACCCGGTACCGGAGCTTCCCTGATAAGCCGTCAACTCACGCCATTCACAGCGCCATTGGTCCGACCTCTGGCAGATACGCCATTCGTGTGCGATCCCTTGACCGCCCCCACGGGCGCTCCTATGGTCGCGCTGACCGCAGGACGTAGGACGTCGTATCTCCTCAGCTCTTCCCCTTTCCAGACCTCTCCGCTGGAGGACCCGTGCGCGACGTGACCCACGACGTGCCGGCGCTGCACCGCCGGTCGTTCCTGAAGTACACCGGCGCGCTGGGCGCGGCCGCCGCCGTCTCCGCGTCGCTGTCGGCCTGTTCCTCCGGGCCCGAGTCCACGAACGACACCGGGGGCGGGGGCGGCGGGGCGAACCGGACGCTGACCGCGGTGATCGGCTACGGCAACGACGGCAGCTGGGACCCCACCCAGACGGCGTCCGCGTTCTGCATGGCCGCCAACAACCACATCTACGAGGGCCTGCTGGACACGGATCCGATCTCCCGGGAGCCGTACGCGGCCCTGGCGACCGAGGTGCCGAAGGACCCGAACAGCACGTCCTGGAAGTTCACGCTGCGGGCCGGTGCGAAGTTCCACGACGGCAAGCCGGTGACCGCCGACGACGTGGTGTTCGTCTTCGACCGGATCCTCGACCCGGACACCCAGACCCTCGCCAAGGGCTTCTTCGCGAGCTGGCTGAAGGAGGTCCGGAAGATCGACGCGCAGAACGTGGAGCTGGTGCTCAAGTTCCCCTTTCCGGACGGGCTTTCGCGGCTGACGCTCGCCAAGATCATGCCGAAGCACGTGTTCTCGCGGCCGGGCGCCTGGGACGACGCCATCAAGGGCAAGGCGATCGGCTCGGGCCCGTACCGGCAGACCGCGCACCACCCGAAGTCGAACACCACCTTCGAGGCGTTCGACGGCTACAACGGCCCGCGCAAGCCCGCCTTCGCCAAGATGAACTGGCTGACGATCGTGGACGCGGCGCCCCGCGTCGCGAAGATCTCGGGGTCGAGCGCGGGCGCGCAGATCGCGGACAACATCCCGTACGCCAACATCGGGCAGCTGGAGAGCAGCGGGCTGACGGTCGCCGGCGGGGCCGGGATGAACAACCTGTTCCTGATGTTCAACACGCAGCACAAGCCGTTCGACGACGTGCGCGTGCGCCAGGCCCTGCGCTACGCCATCGACACGGAGAAGATGGTGGAGGTCGCGCTCAAGGGCCACGGGAAGCCGTCGAGTTCCTTCCTCGACGAGAGCAACCCGTCCTACCGCCGGGCGAAGACCGTCTACGACTACGACCCCGACAAGGCGAAGGCGCTGCTGAGGGAGGCCGGGGTCAGCGGGCTGAGCATCGACATCCTGGCGGTGAACGTCAGCTGGATCGTCGACTGCCTGCCGACCATCAAGTCCTCCTGGGACGCGATCGGGGTGAAGACGACCCTGTCCCCGCAGGAGACCACCGCCGTCTTCACCAAGTTGGACCAGAAGCAGGACTACCAGGTCGTCGCCGCCGCCTCGAACCCCAACCAGTTCGGCCTCGACGCCGACCTGATCATGCACTACAACTACGGGCCCGAGAACCTGTGGATGCAGTACACGCGGTGGGCTTCCGACCCGGTCGCCAAGCAGCTCTTCAAGGACATGGACCGGGCGACCCGGGAACCCGACCCGGAGAAGAAGAAGGCGATCGTCCAGGACTACATCGACGTCGTCGCCGAACAGGCCGTGCTCTACCCGGTCGTGCACAACGAGCTGATGACGGCCTGGGACCCGAAGCGGCTCAGCGGGATAAGGGCGCAGCCGTACCCGGGGATCAACCTCCTCCAGGCCAAGTGGGCCTGAGCGGATGACGGCCGTCCTGCGGATCCTGCTCCGCCGTGTCGCCCTGCTCGTGCCGCTGATGCTCGGCATCGTGCTGTTCGTGTTCCTGGTGATGCGGTTCTCGGACGTCGACCCGGCGTCCGCGTTCTTCCAGGGCGCCAACCCCACGCCGCAGCAACTGCACGACTTCCGCGAGGAGCACGGCCTGCTCGACCCGCTGCCGGTGCGCTACGCCGCCTTCGTCGCCGACCTGCTCCACGGCGACATGGGCACCAGCGCGCTGACCCGGGCACCGGTGATCGACCAGGTCACCACCGCGCTGCCGCTCACCCTCCAGCTCACCTTCCTCGGGCTGGGCATCGCGGTCGTGCTGTCCCTGGTGGGCGGGGTGACGGCGGCGATCTACCGGGACCGGCTGCCCGACCAGATCATCCGGGTCGTGTCGCTGACCGGCGTCGCCGCCCCCGGCTTCTGGCTGGCGCTGCTGATGATCCAGTACCTGGCGGTCGACCTGGGCTGGTTCCCGACCGGCGGCTACATCAACCCGGCCGACTCCTTCACCGGCTGGCTGAAGACGATGGCACTCCCCGCCCTCGCTCTCTCCCTCCCGGTGGCGGCGCAGCTGACCCGGATCGTGCGGACGGCCGTGGTGGAGGAACTGGACAAGGACTACGTACGGACGGCGATCGGGAGCGGGCTGCCGCCGCACGTGGTCGTGGGACGGAACGTGCTGCGGAACGCGCTCATCAACCCGCTCACCGTGCTCGGTCTGCGGGTGGGCTATCTGCTGGGCGGCGCGGTCGTCATCGAGACGATCTTCTCGCTGCCCGGCATGGGCAAGCTGATGATCGACGCCGTGAAGAACGGCGATCCGGCCGTGGTCCAGGGCGTCGTGCTGACCACGGCGGCCGGGTTCGTCGTCGTGAACCTCGTCATCGACGTCCTGTACCTGCTGGTCAATCCGCGACTGAGGGATGCGCGCCCATGATGACCCGCATGATGACCCGGAAGGGTCTCGCCGAGGCGCTGTCCCGGCCCGGCCTCCGGCTGCGCGGCTGGCGCCGGCTGCCGCTGCTGTCGAAGGTCGCCGTCTGCTTCCTGGCGGTCGTCGTCCTCATGGCGCTGCTCGCGCCGCTCCTCGCCCCGCACGACCCGCTCGACCAGCAGCCCCCGGTCGACGGCACCGGGCATCCGTCCGCCGGGCACTGGATGGGCCAGGACAGCCTCGGCCGGGACATCCTCAGCCGGCTGATGTACGGGGCGCGCTGGTCGCTGGCGATCGGGCTCGGCGCGACCGCGCTGGCCCTGGTGGCCGGCGCGCTGCTCGGGGCGATCGCCGCGACCTCCCGCAAGGCGGTGGACGAGACGCTGATGCGCTGCCTGGACGTGGTGATGGCGTTCCCGGGCATCGCGCTGGCCGCCGTGCTGGTGGCGGTGTTCGGCGGCGGGATCACGGTGCTGATCTGCGCGATCGCGTTCCTGTTCACCCCGCCGGTGGCCCGGGTGGTCCGGGCGAACGTCCTCGACCAGTACGGCGAGGACTATGTGACGGCGGAACGGGTCATCGGCGCCCGGACCCCGCACATCGTGCTGAAGCACGTGGCGATCAACTGCGCCGCGCCCGTGCTGGTGTTCTGCACGGTGCAGGTCGCCGAGGCGGTCGTCTTCGAGGCGTCGCTGTCCTTCATCGGGGCGGGCGTACGGCCGCCCGACCCGTCCTGGGGCAGTGTCATCGCGGACGGCAAGAACATGGTGCTGACCGGCGGCTGGTGGGCGACCGTGTTCCCCGGGCTGCTGATGCTGGTCACCGTGCTGTCGCTGAACATCCTGTCCGAGGGCGTGTCCGACGCGTGGGCGGCCCCGTCGGCCCGGGAGGTGGACGCGCCCGAGGGCGACCGGCTGGAGGCGCCGGAGCCCGGCAGCGGGGAGGTCGTGCCGCTGCCGGGCCTGGCGGAGGCGGCCCGGCGGCTGCGGGCCCGGGCCCGTCCGCTGCCCCGGGGCGGGCAGCCGGTGCTGGCGGTGGAGAACCTCGCCATCGGCTTCGACCAGCGGCACGGCGGCGTGGACATCGTGGACGGCATCAGCTTCGAGGTGCGTCCCGGTGAGGTGCTCGGGCTGGTCGGCGAGTCGGGCTGCGGCAAGTCGCTGACCGCCCTGGCGATCATGGGACTCGAGCCGAAGGGGGCGCGCGTCCGCGGCCAGGTCCGGTTCGACCAGCGGGACCTGCTCGCCGAGCCGATGCGCGTACGCCGCAGGCTGCTCGGCCACGAGATGGCGATGATCTACCAGGACGCCCTGTCGTCGCTGAACCCCGCGATGACGATCCGCGCCCAGCTCAAACAGGTCGTCCGGCGCGGCGGGCGGCGCGGTCCGGCCGAGCTGCTGACGATGGTCGGCCTCGATCCGGAGCGCACCCTGCGCAGCTACCCGCACGAACTGTCCGGCGGGCAGCGCCAGCGCGTCCTGATCGCGATGGCCCTGTCCCGCGAGCCGAAGCTGATCGTCGCCGACGAGCCGACCACCGCCCTCGACGTCACCGTGCAGGCGCAGGTCATAGAGCTGCTGCTGCGGCTGCGCGAGGAGCTGGACTTCGCGCTGATCCTGGTCTCGCACGACCTGGCGCTGGTCGCGGACGTCACCGACCGGGTGGTGGTGATGTACGGGGGGCAGATCGTGGAGACGGGCGTGACCGCCGACCTGGTGGAGGCTCCGGCCCACCACTACACGCGCGGCCTGCTCGGCAGCGTGCTGTCGCTGGAGTCGGGGCAGGAGCGGATGACGCAGATCAAGGGCGTCGTGCCGTCCCCGGCCGACTTCCCGGCGGGCTGCCGCTTCGCCGACCGGTGCCCGCGGGCGAGCGAGGTCTGCCGGACGACGGCTCCGGTGCTGACCGGTACGCCGGCGCACACGGCGGCCTGCCACCACCCGGCCATAGAGCTGGCGACGACGGAGACCGAGGCGGTGTCATGAGCGCCCTGGCTGACGACGACGGAGACCGAGGCCGTGTCATGAACGCCCTGGTGGAGCTGTCCGACGCCCACGTCGTCCACAAGGCCCGCAGCGGCGGCCTGTTCACCCGCGACCGGGTGTACGCCCTGACCGGCGCCGACCTGGCCATCGCGCCCGGCGAGACGGTCGGCGTGGTCGGCGAGTCGGGCTGCGGGAAGTCGACGCTGGCGAAGGTGCTGGTGGGCGTGGAGCGGCCGACGCGGGGGACGGTGGCCTTCCGGGGACAGGACCTGTGGGCGATGCCGCCGGGCGAGCGCCGCCGGGCCGTCGGCAGCAGCACCGGCATGATCTTCCAGGACCCGTCGACGGCGCTGAACCGCCGCCTGACCGTCCGGCAGATCCTGCGGGACCCGCTGGACGTGCACGACCGGGGCACGCGCGGTGAGCGTGAGGACCGCGTAAGGGAGTTGATGTCCCTGGTCGGCCTTCCCCGGGCCCTCGCGGACGCCCTGCCCGGCCAGCTGTCCGGCGGGCAGCGGCAGCGCGTCGCGATCGCCCGGGCCCTGGCGCTGGACCCGGACCTCGTCGTCGCGGACGAGCCGACCAGCGCCCTGGACGTGTCCGTCCGGGCCCAGATCCTCAACCTCCTGCTGGACCTGAAGGAACGCCTGGGCCTGGCCCTGGTCTTCGTCTCGCACGACATCCAGACGGTACGGCGGATGAGCGACCGGGTGATCACCATGTACCTGGGCCGGATCGTGGAGGAGTGCCCGGCCGCCCTGGTCACCGACCGGGCCCGGCACCCGTACACCCGTGCCCTGTTCTCCGCCACGCCCGGACTGCTCGACCCGATCGAACCGATCCCGCTGGCCGGTCCCGTCCCGTCGGCGACGCGCCCGCCGAGCGGCTGCCCGTTCCGCACCCGCTGCTGGAAGGCGGACGCGACCTGCGCGGACGAGATGCCGGGCTTCTCCGCCGCGTCGGCCCCCGCGCACCGCTTCCGCTGCCACCATCCTGTCCAGGAGGACGAGTCGACCCGCGACCTCGTCCACCGCCGCGACCCGATGGAGGCTCCATGACTTTCACCCCGCTGACCGGTGTCATCCCGCCCGTCTGCACGCCCCTGACACCGGACCGCGAGGTGGACGTCCCCTCGCTGCTCAGGCTGATCGACCATCTGGTGGCCGGCGGGGTGCACGGGCTGTTCGTGCTCGGCTCGACCTCGGAGGCGGCGTATCTGACGGACCGGCAGCGCCGGCTGGTGGTCGAGTCGGTCACGGGCCACATGGGCGAGCAGCTCCCGGTGCTGGCCGGGGCGATCGACATGACCACGCCCCGGGTCCTGGACCACGTGGCGGCGGTCTCCTCGGCGGGCGCGAACGCGGTCGTCGTCACCGCCCCGTTCTACGCCCGCACCCACCCCGCGGAGATCGCCCGCCACTACCGCGCGGTCGCCGCCGCGAGCCCGGTCCCGGTCATCGCCTACGACCTCCCCGTCGCCGTCCACACGAAGCTGCCCGCGGACGTCGTCCTGGACCTGGCCGCCGACGGTGTCCTGGCCGGGCTCAAGGACTCCAGCGGCGACCTGGCCGCCTTCCGCCAGGTCGTGACCGGCGCCCGGAACCACCCGGGCATCTCGGGCTTCAGCGTGCTGACCGGCTCCGAGCTGATCGTCGACGCGGCCCTGGCGATCGGCGCGGACGGCACGGTGCCCGGCCTCGGCAACGTCGACCCGCACGGCTATGTCCGCCTGGACCGCCTGTGCCGGGCCGGGGACCGGGACGAGGCCCGCGCCGAACAGGAACGCCTGTGCGCCCTGTTCGGCATGGTCACCGTCGGCGACCCGGCCCGGATGGGCCCGAACTCCTCGGCGATCGGCGCCTTCAAGGCCGCGCTGCACCTGCGGGGCGTGATCGACTGCCCGGTCACGGCCGAGCCGCAGGTGCCGCTGTCGCCGGACGAGGTGGAGCGGGTCGGGGAGTACCTGGCCGCGGCCGGGCTGCTCTAGAACACGTCGGCCGGGAGGCGGCGGAACTCGATCGTCTCGTACGTCCCCCGCACGCCCGTCTCGTAGAGGACGCCCACCGTCTTCCGGCCCAGCGGCACCAGGTCGGAGTAGGCGGCGGGCTGCTCGGAGAGCGTCAGCGCCTTGGTGAAGGTGGCGCCGCCGTCCGTGCTGCGCCAGACGGCCAGTGCCCGGCGGGCGGTGGGCACGGACGGCCCGGAGAACAGCAACGGGCGGTAGCGGCCGGGAAGTTGGAGGACGCTGCCCTGGACGACGGGGACGTCGTTCAGGGTGGGCTGGACGGTGTACGGGCGGTCCAGGGACTCCCCGCCGTCGCCGGAGTGGCTGTCGAGGCGGTTGCCGGTGCTGGTGCCGTGCTGGTCCCGGGCGTTGAAGTAGAGCTGCCCGTCGGGCAGTTGCGCGGCGGTGGACTCGTTGGCGTTGTGCACGCCGTCGTAGGAGTCGTCGACGAAGCCCGTCCGCCAGGTCCTGCCCCCGTCGTCGCTGAGGAGGGCGTGGGCGCCGTAGTGCCGGGGTTCCTGGCCGGTGTCCGGGGAGCCGGGCGGCGGGGACGCCGAGTGGTTGGCGGGGACGACCAGGCGGCCCGCGTACGGGCCCCGGGTGAGGGCGATCGCGTGGCCGGGGCCGGTCGCGTACCAGCGCCAGGACGGGTGCTTGACCTGCGCGGTGATCTCGCGGGGCGGGCTGAAGTGGCGGCCGTCGTCCCGGCTGCGCTGCACGAACACGCGGCGGCTCTGCTCGGGCGTGACCTCGCCGCGCATGATCTGGGCCTCCGTCACCTTCCCGCTGTTGTAGGAGGTGAGGAGCACGACCGCGCCGGTGCGCGGGTCGACGACGGGCGCCGGGTTGCCCCGGGTGTCCCCGTCCCCGGCGGCGACGACCGTGAGCGGGCCCCAGGTGCAGCCGCCGTCCGGGGAGCGCCTGAGGACGACGTCGATGTCACCGGTGTCGCCCGCGCCGCCGCGCCGTCCCTCGGCGAAGGCGAGGACGGTGCCCCGGTCCGTGGTGACCGTGGCCGGGATGCGGTACGTGGCGTAGCCTCCCTCGCCCGAGACGTACGGGACGGAGGACGTGCAGCCGGGGGCGGCCGAGGCGGGGGTCGTGGCGGTGAGCGGGGCGAGGAGGACGGCGGTGACGAGGAGTGTGCGACCGAGGTGTCTCATGCTTCTCCTGACGGAACGTCGGACCGTGCCTGTCCGTCAGATGCTCCCCGGTGTCACCATCCCCGACTCGTACGCGACGATGACCAACTGCGCCCGGTCCCGCGCCCCCAGCTTGCCCATGATGCGGCTGACGTGGGTCTTCGCGGTCAGCGGGCTCAGGCCCAGGGCGTCCGCTATCTCGGTGTTGTTGAGGCCGCGCGCGACCAGCGCGAGCACCTCCCGCTCGCGGCCGGACAGGCACTCCGGGCCGCCGCTCGCCGGTGCCGAGGGGCTGCGCAGGAACCGCTCGATCAGCCGTGCCGTCGGCCCGGGCGACAGCAGGGACTCACCGGCCGCGACCGTGCGGATGGCGTCGAGGAGTTCGGCCGGCCTGGTGTCCTTGACCAGGAACCCGGAGGCGCCGGCGCGCAGCGCCGCCACGATGTTCTCGTCGGTGTCGTACGTGGTGAGGACCAGGACCCGGACGCCCGCGAGGTCCTCGTCGGCCGCGATGAGCCGGGTCGCCTCGATGCCGTCCAGGTCGGGCATGCGGATGTCCATCACCACCAGGTCGGCGCCGACGCCGCGGGCCAGTTCCACGGCCTGCCGGCCGGTGGCGGCCTGGCCGACGACCGCCATGTCCCGGGCCGACTCCACCAGCATCGCGAACGCCTCCCGGACCAGGGTCTGGTCGTCCGCCAGCAGCACCCGTATGGTCATCCGGCCCTCTCCCCCGTCGTGGTCAGCGGCAGGACCGCCATCACTTCGAACCCGCCCCCGGTACGCGGTCCGGCGTCGAGTGTGCCACCGACGCTGCGGGCCCGCTCCCGCATTCCGACGAGCCCGAAGCCCGGGGTGCCGCCCGGGGCCGGTCCGGTGCCGTCGTCGCTGACCGTCAGGTGCAGGGCGCCCTGCCGCTCGTCCAGCTCGACGCGGACGGCCGGTTCGGGTCCGGCGTGCCGTACGGCGTTGGTCAGGGCCTCCTGCACGATGCGGTAGGCGGCGGCGCCCACGGCGGGCGGTGCCTGCCGTACCCGTACGGTCTGCTCGACCCGGGCACCGGCGAGCCGCGCGGCCTCCACCAGGTCGGGCAGGCCGTCGAGGCCGGGCAGCGGGCCGCGGGCGTCCGGGGAGCCGTGCTCGCGCAGCACCTCCAGCGTCGTACGGAGTTCGCCGCGGGCGCTGCGGCAGGTCTCGGCGATGTCGTCGAGGGCCTTGGCGACCGTCTTGCGGTCCAGCCGCTCGGGGTCGGCGGACAACACGTGGGCGGCGACGGAGGTCTGCACGCCGATGAGGGTGATGCTGTGCGCGAGCAGGTCGTGCAGGTCCCGGGCGATCCGCAGCCGCTCCTCGGCGACCCGCCGCCGGGCCTCCTCCTCCCGGGTGCGTTCGGCCCGTTCGGCGCGCTCCACGATCGAGGCCACGTACTGGCGGTAGAAACGCACGTCGACCCCGCAGAACAGCACGGCGACGACCCAGCCGGACGCCTTCAGCAGTCCCAGCGCCTCCTGCGCGCTGATGGTGAGCAGCACGCCCACCGCCATGGTGATGACGCCGATGCCGACCAGGACAGTGCGCAGCGGCCGGCCGGTGACAGCCACGGTGTACAGGGCGACGTAGGCGGCCTGGGTGGCCGCGGTGTGCGGGTAGTCGAGGAAGTGGTAGGGGAACACGCAGGTGATCACGGCGACCAGGACGAGCACCGGACGGCGGCGGCGCCACACCAGCGGCACGTGGGAGACGAGCAGCAGGGCCCAGCCGAGCGCGTCGGGCCTGCGGCCGTCGTCGACGAACAGCGCGAGCGCTGCGGCGACAACGGCCACCGAGACGGCGAGCAGCGCGTCGTTGCGCAGTGCGTGCGGGGCGGTCAGGGGGTCGCGGTTGATCGCGGCCATGATCCGCTCGGCGGACCGCGACCAGGTCGCCTGCGGGGTGGTGGGTGCCTGCACGGGCATCATCCTCGGACAGGAAGGCGCCCCTCCGGGAGAGGAGGGGCGCCGTCGGTCAGCGGGCGTCGGCGGCCACCGGTTCCTGCTCTTTCTGCGGAACCGTCCGCTCCGGCGCGCGGGAGAGCCTGCCCGGCCACCACATCCGCCGCTTCAGCAGGACACTCGCCGTGGTCACCAGGTACGTACGCACGAGGAACGTGTCCAGCAGCACCCCCACCGCGATGACGAAGCCGAGTTCGACCAGCCCCACCATGGGCAGCGTGGTCAGCACGGCGAACGTCGCCGCGAGCACCACCCCCGCCGAGGCGATGACCCCACCGGTGGTCCGCAACGCGGTGAGCGCCGCTGCCTCCGGCTCGGCCCCGCGCACGGACTCCTCCCGCATCCGATGCATCAGGAAGATCCCGTAATCCACCCCGAGGGCGACCAGGAACACGAAGGAGAGCAGCCCGAGCCCGGGATCCGTCCCGCCGAACCCGAAGACCGGCTCGAAGACCAGCCCTCCGATGCCGAGCGCCGCTCCCCACACTGCGACCACCGCCGCCAGCAGCAGCAGTGGCGCGACCAGACTGCGCAACAGCCCGACCAGGATGACGAACACCGCGGCGAGGACCAGCGGCACGATCACCTTCCGGTCCCGCGACTCGCTCGCGGCCAGGTCGATCTGCTGGGCGCTGGGCCCGCCGACATAGGCGCCCTCGGGATCGACCCCGGCCCGCAGGGCCTCGATGGTGCGGGTCTCGGCCGGCGTCTCGGGCGCGGCCGTGGCGAAGACGGCGATCTCCGTCCACCCCGCGCCACTCCGCCCGGGAACCACCTCGGCGACACCCTCGACCGCACGCGCCCGGTCGAGAACCGCGTCCGCCCGATCGCCGGGCGCGATGACCGTCACGGGACGGCTGCTGCGCTCGGGATACTCCCGCGCGAGCGTCTGCATCGCGGTGATCGACTCGGGCCGGTCGGTGAAGGAGTCCTCCTGCTTGAGGCTGCCGGACAGGTTGAGCGTGCCGAGCGCGAGGGCGCCGAGCAGGGCGGCCCCGCCGACGAGGACGGTCACGGGCCGGCGCGTCGCCGAGGTGCCCATCGCGGCGAACAGCGACCGCCGGACCTTCGGCTCACTGCCGAACGCCGGGATCAGCGGCCAGAAGACGCGCCGCCCGAGCAGGACGAGCACCGCGGGCAGCAGGGTCGTCATGGCGACCAGCGCGGCGAGCACCCCGACCGTGCCGACCGGCCCCATGCCGCTGCTGCTGTTGAGGTCGGCGGCGAGCAGGCACAGCAGCCCGGCCGCGACGGTCCCCGACGAGGCGAGGATGGCCGGCCCGCAGCCGCGCAGGGCGGTGCGCATGGCGTCGTACGGCCGCTCATGGCGCCGCAGTTCCTCGCGGTAGCGTGCGATGAGCAGCAGCGCGTAGTCGGTGCCGGCGCCGAGGACCAGCACGGTCATCACGCCGCCGCTCTGGCCGGTGACGGTGACGTCGAACAGTTCGTGCAGCCCGTATCCCGCTGCCATCGCCATGGCGGCGGCGACGCCCGCGACGGCCAGCGGGACCAGCCACAGGAACGGGCTGCGGTAGATGAGGACGAGCAGCACGGTGACGACGCCGAGGGTGGCGAGCAGCAGCGTGGCGTCGAGCGTGCCGAACACCTTGTTCATGTCGGTGTTCAGCGCCCCCGGCCCGCCGACCTCGACGCTCAGCCCGGCCCCGCCCTCGGCGATGTCCCGCACCCCGTCGACGAAGGCGTCGCGGGCCTCCTCGTCCTGGCCCGGCTGGGTGCTGGACACCGGGTACATCAGGGTGGAGCCGTCCTTCGACGGGACGCCCCGCGGCTCTCCCGCCAGGTCGTAGGCGCCGCGCACCTCGGCGATCTGCTCGCCCGCCGTGCGCCGGTCGGCGTCGGTGAGACCGCCGTCCCGGTGGTACACGAGCACCAGGTCGGTCGACTCGCCGCCCGGCAACTCGTCCTGGATCCGCGCCACCTGCGTGGAGTCGGCGCTGTCGGGCAGGTAGTCGACCGCGCGGTTCTGCTGGATGCCGGCGAACTTCCCGGCGAGCGGCCCGAGCAGCACGAGCGCGGCCAGCCACAGCCCGACCACCGCCCAGGGCACGGCCCGCCGCCGCCGTGCGGATGTCCTTGTGTCCCCCATCTGCCGAGCTCCCTCCGGTCCGGTTGTCTGGAACGGACTCCAGACTCCCGGCGCGGGAGGGCCGATTCGTCGGGCGTGAGGGCGAGTTGGCGGCTACTGCCGGGGGCGGTACGGAGCGCGCTCTACTCCCCGGGGAGTAAGCGGGCCACCGCCCTACGACGGCGTCCGCGCCGCCGCCGCCAGCACGCGGGTCACGTCGTCGGAGCAGATCGTGAGGGCCGCCCCGACCGTGGCGAGGACGTCCCGCTCGGCCGGCGTGTACGGCCCGTCCGCCAGGGCGATGCGCGCACCCTGCAGCAGGATCGATTCGCGGCCGACGGTGGCGAGGTGCGGGGCGAGCGGGTCCAGCGCCTCGTGGAGCTCTATGGCCAGCCCCGCGCCGCAGGGTTCGCCGGTGATGCGGCCGGTGTCCGCCTCCAGTGCCTCGACGAGGGCGGCCAGCTGCTCCTCGGTGCAGTCGTCGAAGCCGGCCGCGCGCACGGCGAGCACGGCGGACTCCAGTGCCGTACGGGACCCGGCGCCGCCCGCGGCCAGTACGGCGAGGGCGACGGTGTGCACGGCGTCGCGGAGCATCGCGGAGAAGCGCGTGGTCGTCGGATGGTCGAGGACGTCGGTGCCGAAGTGGCGGCGGCAGGCGGCGCACTCCACGACCGGGCCGGTCTCGCCGCGCGGCAGCACGGGCAGGCCGAGCACGGTGAAGCGGCGCTGTCCGGTCAGCCGCTGGTAGTTGCGGTCGCCGCCGCAGCCGGGGCAGAAGAACTCCCCGTCACCGGCGGCCGTCCACGCGGTACGGGTGCCCAGGATGCGGGCAAGCCCGGCGGCACGGCCGTTTCGTCCCCGTCCTGGCAGCACGTCGCACCTCCGTCACGCCGCACGGCAACGTCGCCGCGCTTGCGTGATGTTAGCCACATCTACGAGGAGGAGTCAGCACCCCGGAGGAGACCTTTCCGTGACCCTCACACGGATTGGCCGGTATGTGACGGGGCTCCGCCCGCCGGACATCGGCGGACAGAGCCCTCGAACCGCCTTCAGGGCTGGTCAGCGCGTTGCGCGGTTGACGGCCGAGACGACGGCCTTCAGCGAGGCGCGCGTGGTGTTCGCGTCGATTCCGATCCCCCACAGGACCTTGTCGTCGATCGCGCATTCGATGTAGGAGGCGGCCTGCGCGGAGGCGCCCTCGCTCATCGTGTGCTCCTGGTAGTCCAGCAGGCGTACGTCGATGCCGATGGACTGCAGGGCGTCGAAGAAGGCCGAGATCGGGCCGTTGCCGGAGCCGGTGAGGACGGTGTCCTGGCCGTCGACCGTGGCCTCCACCTGCAGCGTGTCCACGCCGTCGGTGTCGGTCGTCGACTGGTTGTTCTTGACCTGGATCCGGCCCCACGGGTTCTCGGGGTTCGGCAGGTACTCGTCCTGGAAGACGGCCCAGATGTCCTTCGGCGTGACCTCGCCGCCCTCGGCGTCGGTCTTCGCCTGGATGATCTTGGAGAACTCGATCTGCATCCGGCGCGGCAGGTCCAGCTTGTGGTCGTTCTTCAGGACGTAGGCGATACCGCCCTTGCCGGACTGCGAGTTGACCCGGATGACCGCCTCGTAGGAGCGGCCGACGTCCTTGGGGTCGATCGGCAGATAGGGGACGGCCCACTCGATGTCGTCTACGGTGACGCCCTTGGCCTTCGCGTCGGCCTCCATGGCGTCGAAGCCCTTCTTGATGGCGTCCTGGTGGGAGCCGGAGAAGGACGTGTAGACCAGGTCGCCCACGTACGGGTGGCGTGGGTGGACGTCCATCTGGTTGCAGTACTCCCACGTGCGACGGATCTCGTCGATGTCGGAGAAGTCGATCTGCGGGTCGACGCCCTGGGAGAACAGGTTCATGCCCAGGGTGACCAGGTCGACGTTGCCGGTGCGCTCGCCCTGGCCGAACAGGCAGCCCTCGACGCGGTCGGCGCCGGCCATCAGGGCCAGCTCGGCGGCGGCGACGGCGGTACCGCGGTCGTTGTGCGGGTGGATCGACAGGCAGACGTGCTCGCGGCGGGAGAGGTTGCGGCCCATCCACTCGAAGCGGTCGGCGTGGGTCGAGGGGGTGGAGCGCTCGACGGTGGCGGGCAGGTTGAGGATGATCTCGCGGCCCGGACCGGGCTGCCAGACGTCCATGACCGCCTCGCAGACCTCCAGCGCGAAGTCCAGCTCGGTGTCGGTGAAGATCTCCGGCGAGTACTGGTAGCCGAACTCCGTCTCCGGGCCCAGCAGCTTCTCCGCGTACTCCATGACCAGGCGCGTGCCGTCGACGGCGATCTGCTTGATGTCGTCCTTGGAGCCGCGGAAGACGACCCGGCGGAAGACCGGCGCGGTGGCGTTGTACAGGTGGACCGTGGCGCGCTTGGCGCCCTTCAGGGACTCCACCGTGCGCTCGATCAGGTCCTCGCGGGCCTGGGTCAGGACGGAGATGGTGACGTCGTCGGGGATGGCCCCGGGCTCTTCGATGATCGAGCGTACGAAGTCGAAGTCGGTCTGGCCGGAGGCGGGGAAGCCGACCTCGATCTCCTTGTAGCCCATCTTGACCAGCAGGTCGAACATGGCGCGCTTGCGGGCGGGCGACATGGGGTCGATCAGGGCCTGGTTGCCGTCGCGCAGGTCGGTGGAGAGCCAGCGGGGGGCGGTGGTGATCCGGTTGTCCGGCCAGGTGCGGTCGGGGATGTCGACCTGCTCGTAGCGGCCGTACTTATGGATCGGCATGGAACTGGGCTGCTGGCGGTTCGCCATGATGCGGGGGCTCCTCAGGGGGTGTCCGGAAGGACGGCCGACGACGCAGCACCAAGCTCCGCGGGGAGGGAGTCGGCCTCGACTACAGGCCCTCGCCGCGGCAGCTAAGGAGAAGCAGCCCGAAACGCATGATGCGCAGCATGCTAGCCGAGCCCCTCCCGGCGCGCGGGGTCGTATCAGTATGCGGGACCGGGCGCACATTCGGGACAAAAAGTGCGCTATACCACTTCGCCACGGAGCGTGAAGGCCCTTGTCCCGGTATTTCACCAATCATGGTGGCGACTAGTGACAGCTTCGTCACGCAGTGCAAGGGTGCCGGGCATGACGACTCACGGGGGCTTCGAGCCCGTCTTCTGCACCATCGTTCCGCCCCATGTCCTCGACCAGCTCGCCCAGGCCGAGGACCCCGCGCTCGCCGGGCCCGCGCGCCGGACCCTGGAGCGCGACGCACTGGAACGCACCCACCGCCGCCTCACCACGGTCCTCGGCGCGGCCGCCGTCCCTTCGGCCGCCGACGGCAAACCGCAGCGCACGATCTACGACGCGCGCCACGGCACCGACCTGCCCGGCCACAAGGTGCGCGGCGAGGGCGACGAGCCGGGCAAGGACGCCACCGTCAACCGGGCGTACGCGGGCCTCGGCGCCACCTTCGAGCTGTTCCTGAAGGCGTACGGGCGCGACTCGATCGACGGCGGCGGACTGCCGCTGGACGCGACCGTGCACTACGACCGCGACTACAACAACGCCTTCTGGAACGGCGAGCAGATGGTCTTCGGCGACGGGGACGGCGAGATCTTCCTCGACTTCACCATCCCGGTCGACGTCATCGGCCACGAACTCGCCCACGGCGTCACCCAGTACACGGCCAACCTCACCTACTTCGGCCAGCCCGGCGCGCTCAACGAGTCCCTGTCGGACGTCTTCGGCGCGCTGATCAAGCAGTACACGCTGGGCCAGACCGCCGCCGAGGCCGACTGGCTGATCGGCGCCGGCCTGCTCGCCCCGCGGGTGACGGGCCAGGCGCTGCGCTCCATGAAGGCGCCGGGCACGGCCTACGACGACGACGTCCTCGGCAAGGACCCGCAGCCCGCGACGATGGACGACTTCGTCCGCACCGGCCGCGACAACGGCGGCGTGCACATCAACTCGGGCATCCCCAACCACGCCTTCTACCTCGCGGCCACGGCCCTCGGCGGCCACGCCTGGGAGCGGGCGGGGCAGGTCTGGTACGACGTGCTGACCGGCGGCGAGCTGAAGCAGCAGGCGATGTTCGCCGACTTCGCCACGCTCACCGTCAAGGCCGCGCGGGAGCGGTTCGGCGACGGGGAGGAGCTGGACGCCGTGTCGAAGGCGTGGGAGCAGGTCGGGGTGCGGACCCTGTAGTTCCGTACTAGACAGGTGCCATGCGGATTCAGGTGAGGCGCACGGGCGGGTTCGCGGGCATCGAGCGGCACGCCGAGGTGGACACCTCGGGCCGGCCCGATGCCCCCGACTGGCACGCGCTGGCCGAGCGGGCCGTCGCCGCCGGGCGGAGCACACCGCCGGTCGGGGTCCCGGACGGGTTCAGCTACCAGATCACGGTGGACGGGACGACGGTGTACGCGGCCGACCCGCGGCTGACGGACGAGCAGCGGGAGCTGATCTCGCGCGTCCTGAAGGAGGGGGCCTAACGGCCGGATTCCGCCCGGCCGTTGACTTCTGTTACCGCCGGTACGGATGATCCAGCGCATGGCGACTGACGCAGACCACCCGATCCCCCGCTTCCCTGCCGGTTTCCTCTGGGGCGTGTCCACCTCGGCGCACCAGATCGAGGGCGCGGCCGACGAGCGCGAGTTGTCCGTGTGGGACGCCTTCACGGCCGAGCCGGGGCGGGTCAAGGACGGCTCGACGGCGGCGGTGGCCTGCGACCACTACCACCGCCACCGCGAGGACGTGGCGCTCCTGGCCGGCCTGGGCGTGAACGCGTACCGCTTCTCGGTCTCCTGGCCGCGGGTGCGGTCCGGCAAGGGCCTGGACTTCTACGACCGGCTGGTGGACGACCTGTGCGCGGCCGGCGTCCGCCCGGTGCCGACGCTGTTCCACTGGGACCTGCCGGCGGACCTGGACTGGCTCGACCGGGACACGGCGGCGCGTTTCGCCGAGTACGTGGCGCTGGTCGCCGACCGCCTCGGCGACCGCGTGACGAAGTGGATCACCCTCAACGAGCCCGCCGAGCACACCCTGCTGGGCCACGCCCTGGGCGTGCACGCGCCGGGCCGGCACCTGCTGTTCGACGCGCTGCCGGCCGCCCACCACCAACTGCTGGCCCACGGCCTGGCCGTACGGGCCCTGCGCGCCTCCGGCGCCACCGACATCGGCATCGCCAACTCGCACGGGCCGACCTGGGCGGCGTCGGCCGAGGCGGCGGACGTGGAGGCGGCCGACTTCTACGACGTGCTGCTGAACCGCCTGTTCGCGGACCCGCTGCTGCTGGGCCGGTACCCGGAGGGCATCGGCGAGCTGATGCCCGGGGACGTCGAAGCCGACCTGGAGGTGATCGCCGAGCCGCTCGACTGGTACGGCGTCAACTACTACGCCCCGACCCGGGTGGGCGCCCCGCAGGGCGCGGAGATCGAGTTCGGCGGGGTCACCATGCCCGCCGAACTCCCCTTCTCCGTGCGGGAGATCGAAGGCCACCCGGTCACCGACTTCGGCTGGCCGGTCGCCCCGGAGGGCCTCACCGAGCTCCTCACCGGCTTCCGCGACCGCTACGGCGACCGCCTCCCGCCCGTCGTCATCACCGAGAACGGCTGCTCCTATCCGGGCGTCGACGACCAGGAGCGCATCGCCTACCTGGACGGCCACCTCCGGGCGCTGCACCGGGCGGTGGAGGCGGGCGTCGACGTGCGTGGCTACTTCGTGTGGTCCCTGCTCGACAACTTCGAGTGGGCGGAGGGCTACGCACGCCGCTTCGGCCTGGTCCACGTCGACTTCGACACCCTGGAGCGGACCCCGAAGGCCTCGTACCGCTGGTACCGGGAGGTGCTGAGGGCGCAGGGGCCTACGGCTTGATGCCCACGCCGGTCCACAGGCTGACCTCGGCGTCCGTCGGGGCCTCGCCCTCGGTGGCGTCGGGCCGCCAGCGGTGGCCCACGGTGATGCCCGGGTCGAGCAGCTCCAGGCCCTCGAAGAAGCGGGCGACGTCCTCCTGGGAGCGGAACTGCACGGGCGTCCCGGCCGTGGTGTAGATGTCGGTGACCTTCTG
Organism: Streptomyces lomondensis; assembly: GCF_014651035.1. Taxonomy (GTDB): domain Bacteria; phylum Actinomycetota; class Actinomycetes; order Streptomycetales; family Streptomycetaceae; genus Streptomyces; species Streptomyces lomondensis. The sequence goes on along the minus strand of NZ_BMWC01000001.1, from coordinate 660,106 downwards.
CCAGGTGGCGGCGTCGAAGTCGGGCGTGCAGTGGCTCAGCGCCAGGGCGCTGCCCGAGGGCAGGGCGTCCAGCAGGCGGCGCACGATGCCGTACGGATCCTGGGCGTCGGTGACGAAGTGCATCAGGGCGTTGAGGGACAGCGCCACCGGGCGGTTCAGGTCCAGGACCTCGGCCAGCTCGGGCGCGTTCAGGAGCGACTCGGGGTCGTTGACGTCCGCCTCTATGTACGTCGTGCGGCCCTCCGCGGAGCTGCGCATCAGGCGCTCGGCGTACTTCAGGACGAGCGGGTCGTTGTCGGCGTAGACCACCCGGGCGTCGGGGACCACGGACTGGGCGACCTGGTGCAGGTTGGGCTCGGTGGGGATGCCGGTGCCGATGTCCAGCCACTGGCGGATGCCGTGCTCGCGGGCGAGGACGCGGGTGGCCCGGTGCATGAAGGCCCGGTTCTCGCGGGCGCAGACGAAGATGGCGGGATAGGCCTCGGCGACTCGCTCGGCGGCCTGCTTGTCGACCTCGAAGTGGTCCTTGCCGCCGAGGTAGTAGTCGTACATGCGGGCGGAGTGCGGCCTGCTGGTGTCGATGTCCCGCGCGGCCTGCGAGTGGGTCATGGGGGGTGCCTCTCGTGGGGGGTGGTGGTGCGCCGGCGGTGCCGGGCGGAGGGCTGCCCGGAGGTTCCGTCGGTGGTCACGTGCGTAGGGCGGATCCGGTTCAGGGGGGTTTCAGCGGGCCGTCAGGTGGTCGGCGAGGCCCTGCTTGACCCCCGCGACGAACGCGGTGATCTCCTCGGGCGTGTAGATCAGCGCGGGACCGGCGGGATCGGCCGACTGACGGACCGCCACGCGCCCGTCGGCGAGTTGCTTGGTCTCCACGCACTGGCCCCCGTTGGGGCCGCTCCACGGACGTTCCCAGCCCTGGTCCCCGAGGTCCGACGCGGGCATCCCGTTGTAGACGGCGCCCTGGGCGATGGTCATGAGTACTCCTTCCGCATGCGGTTCAACAGCGCCTTGCTGTCGGCGGACGAGGTCTTCAGCGAGAGCCGGTTGTGCGCCTCCAGATGGGCCATGACGTCGGCGCGCTGGTCCAGGTAGACGGAGGCGGAGAGGATCTCGCTGTAGACGATGTCGGGCAGCTCGCGCTCCTCGAACCGGAAGTAGGTGAAGGGCGCGCACGCCCCGACGTGGGCGCCGGCGGAGAACGGCACGATGTCGACGCTGACATGCTCCAGTTCGGACACCTCCAGCAGCCGGTCGATCTGCTCCCGCATCACGTCGGGGCCGCCCACCACGCGGTGCAGCACGGCCTCCTCCAGCACCACCCACAGCGTGGGCGCGTCCGGTCTCGTGAGCAGGCTCTGGCGGCGCAGCCGCAGCTCCACGCGCCGGTCGAGGTCGTCCTCGCTGTCGTTCGGGAAGCCGCCGCGCAGCACGGCGCGCGCGTACCCGGGCGTCTGGAGCAGGCCGGTGACGTACTGCGGCTCGTAGATGCGCAGGGTTCTGGCGCCGGTCTCCAGGCTCACGTAGGCGGTGAACCAGGACGGCATCACATCGCGGTACGGGTGCCACCAGCCGGGCTCGTTGGCCCGCTCGGCCAGGGCGACGAACTCGTCGATCTCCTGCCGGCCCGCCCCGTAGGTCTCCAGCAGCTTCTCGACGTAGAGGATCTTCAGGCCGACCTCGGCCTTCTCCAGGCGGCGGATGGTCAGCGGGGTCACGCGCAGGGCCTTGGCCGCGTCGTCGAGGGACAGGCCCGCGGTCTGCCGTGCCTCCTGGAGCCGGCGGCCGAGGATCATGCGGAGAACGGTGGGTGCGCCGACGCCGGTGCCTGATCGTGCGTCGTTCACGCACTGCCTCCCTGAAGGGTCGTCAACGGCGCATGACTGACGGGGAGTTGATCGTTCCGCCGACGTGGCCGGGGCGGGGCGATACCGTCCTTCTGAAATTATCAGGGAGATGGTTGCAGCGTGAACTGTACTGCGAGCATAGTTGCTTCTGTGACCAGGAGCCGGAAGCTCTGACTCCCCTTTTCCGGACGGTCCGTTGTCCGCTCGCCCCTTCCATGACTGCGCCCATCCCCCACGGAAGGCGAACCGCCGTGTCCCCCCACACGACATCCACCCCACGGTTCCTGGACGCGGTGCGCCCGGGCCGCACCCACTGGCTGGAGCTGCCGCCGCACCGGACCAGTGTCAGAGCCGCCCGTCATGCCACGCGTGCGCGGCTGGCCGCGTGGCAGGTGCCCGACGAGGTGTGCGACAGCGCCGTCCTGCTCGTGTCCGAGCTGGTGACCAACGCCGTGCTGCACACGCTCAGCGAGCGGGTCCTGTGCGGCGTGCAGCTGATGCCCGACGAGCGCTTCCGGCTGGAGGTCCACGACGGCGACCTCACGGGCCGCGGCATCCCCGACTGCTGCCCCGGCCTCGACGACGAGGGCGGCCGCGGCCTGCTGCTGGTCCGGGAGATAGCCGACAGCTGGGGCATCACCCGCTCGGCCCTCACGGGCGGAAACGCCGTGTGGGCGAGCCTGGCGACGGTGTTGTAGCGCCGGAAAAGGGCTCAAAACCCCAGGACTCAGAACCCCAGCTTGCGCAACTGCCTCGGATCCCGCTGCCAGTCCTTCGCGACCTTCACATGCAGGTCCAGGAAGACGGGCGTCCCCAGCAGCGCCTCGATCTGCTTGCGGGACTTGATGCCGACCTCCTTCAGGCGCTTGCCCTTGGGGCCGATGATGATGCCCTTCTGGCTGGGGCGCTCGATGTAGACGAAGGCGTGGATGTCCAGGAGGGGCTTGTCGGCGGGGCGGTCCTCGCGGGGGAGCATCTCCTCGACCACGACCGCGATGGAGTGCGGCAGCTCGTCGCGGACGCCCTCCAGCGCGGCCTCGCGGATCAGCTCCGCGATCATGACCTGCTCGGGCTCGTCGGTCAGGTCGCCCTCGGGGTAGAGCGCGGGGCCCTCCGGCAGCAGCGGGACGATCAGGTCGGCCAGCAGGCCCACCTGCTTGTCGCCGACCGCCGACACCGGGACGATCTCCGCCCACTCGAAGCCGAGCTCCTTGCCGAGCTGGTCGATCGCGATGAGCTGCTCGGCGAGCGTCTTGCCGTCCACCAGGTCGGTCTTCGTGACGATCGCGATCTTCGGCGTCTTCTTGATGGACGCCAGCTCCTTCGCGATGAAGCGGTCGCCGGGACCCAGCTTCTCGTTCGCCGGCAGGCAGAAGCCGATCACGTCGACCTCGGCCCACGTCGTGCGCACGACGTCGTTGAGCCGCTCGCCCAGCAGCGTGCGCGGCTTGTGCAGCCCCGGGGTGTCGACCAGGATCAGCTGGGCGTCCGGGCGGTGCACGATGCCCCGCACGGTGTGCCGCGTCGTCTGCGGCTGGTTCGCCGTGATCGCCACCTTCTGGCCGACCAGAGCATTCGTGAGGGTGGACTTGCCCGCGTTGGGGCGGCCCACGAAGCAGGCGAAGCCGGCCCGGTGGACATCCTCGGCCGACTCTTCGGATGACTGGGTACGAACGCTCATGGCGCCTATTCTCCCTGATCCACAGAGCCCCGCCGTACAAGCGCCCGAGCGCCGGCCGTCCGTGAGCTCCCGGCAACCTCGAGTCCATGACCTTACGGTGCACGCCGGGACGGCCTACGATCACGGGGGCCCGGGCCGCGGCGCCCCGGTCTCCTCCTCCCTCGTCTCCCCCGCCCAGAAGGTCACCCCCCAGGCATGAAGCTCATCACCGCGATCGTCAAGCCGTACCGCCTCGACGAGGTCAGGAACGCCCTGCTGGAACTCGGCGTGCACGGGCTGACCGTGAGCGAGGCCAGCGGCTACGGCCGGCAGCGCGGCCACACGGAGGTGTACCGGGGCGCGGAGTACCAGGTCGACCTGGTGCCGAAGGTCCGGATCGAGGTCGTCGTCGAGGACGCGGACGCCGACGCCGTCGTCGACGCGGTCGTGAAGGCCGCGCGGACCGGCAAGATCGGCGACGGCAAGGTGTGGGCGCTGCCCGTGGACACGGTCGTGCGGGTGCGGACGGGCGAGCGCGGCCCCGACGCGCTCTGAGCAGCGGGGCCGCGCCGCGGTCTCAGTCGAACACGAACGGGCCCGGTGACTGCGGCCCGGCCGCCGTGCAGGTGATGGTGATGCCGAAGACGGTCATCTTCAGCGAGCCGCCGAAGGCCTCCAGGCTGTCGCCGGAGGCCACGGTGCCGCTGAGGGGGCCGACCTCGACGGGGGCGCCGGCGGCCATCGCCGGGTTCTCCTTGCCGGTGAAGGTGACGCTGCCGCCGCCGGCCTTCACCAGGGTGAGCGTGGACGAGATCGAGTCCTCGCCGAGCCCGATCGGCGCGGTAATCGCGGAGGACTTGACGGTGACGGTGGCGGCGGTGCCGTCCTGGGTGGCGGTGAGCGTGGCGGCGCCGCTGCCGAAGGTGCCGCAGTCGGCGCTGATCGTCGCCGTCTGTGGGGTGACGGCGAGGGCTGCGGGGGCGAAGGCCAGACCGGTGACCGCGAGGGCCCCGGCCGCCAGTGCCGCACCTGCTCCTATTCGCTTGCATCTCATGGGATTCCGGCTCCGTTTCCGTGTGGGGGGACGGCTCGGGACGCTTTGCGGAGAGCCGAACCTGACGGTCCGTCGGAACTGACGGTTCCATTGATGCGCGAGAGGCAGTCGGCGGCAAGGTTGAAATCTGGCCTACTTACCGCCGGTTACACCGAACTTCAGCCAGCGGCCACCGTGGCTCGAACCGTTCCGTCCGGTCCGGCCACCAGCACCGGCGTCTCGGCCCCGCCGAGGTCCCGTACCGCCGCCCGGTCCTCATCGGACACGGTCTCCCCCTCGGTCACCACAGCCGCCGCCTCCAGCGACCGGGCACCGGAGGCCACCGCCATCGCCACCGCCGTCCGCAGGGCGCTGAGCTTCAGGGAGTCGAGGGCCACCGTCCCCGCGACATACGTACGTCCGGTCTCGTCCCGAACGGCCGCCCCCTCGGGCACGCCGTTACGGGCCCGCGCGGAACGGGCCAGGGTGACGATCTTGCGGTCCTCGGGGTCGAGCGCGCTGCTGTCGGTCATGAGCCGAGCATACGGAGACGAGCACGCCTGCCCGGCCACGGGGTACGCCCGGAAGGGCTCCTCAGGAACGGTCGAGGCGGAGGCGCTCGGCGCGCGGCAGGCCGGCGACGACCAGGTCGTAGGAGTCCTCGATGAGCTCCCGGACCAGCTCGTCCGGGAGCTCGCCGTCGGCCGTGACCGTGTTCCAGTGGCGCTTGTTCATGTGCCAGCCGGGGACGATCAGGCCGGGGTACTCCCCGCGGAGCCGGATCGCGTCCTCCGGGTCGCACTTGAGGTTGACTTTCAGGGGCCGCGCGTCGAGGTACGACAGGGCGAAGAGCTTGCCCCGCACCTTGAAGACGGAGACCTCCGGGCTGAACGGGAAGTCCTCCACCGCCGCGTTGCAGGACAGGCAGAAGGCGCGCAGCTCCTGGGGCGTCATTCCGGCTTCTCCTCGTCGTCCCGGAAAGGCTCCGCCGGGTCCACCGGCTCCGCCAGTACCGTCACGATCTTGTTCCGGCGGCCGGCCGCGGCCTCCGCGGTCAGGCGCAGTCCCCGGCCGTCGGGGAGGTCGACCACGGACGAGGCCCCGGCGATCGGGACCCGGCCCAGCGCCTTCGCCAGCAGGCCGCCGACCGTCTCCACGTCCTCGTCGTCGAAGGACTCCAGGCCGTACAGCTCACCCAGGTCGCCGATGTCCAGGCGGGCGGTGACGCGGTAGCGGTCCTTGCCGAGGTCCTCCACGGGCGGCAGCTCGCGGTCGTACTCGTCGGTGATCTCGCCGACGATCTCCTCGAGGATGTCCTCGATGGTGACGATGCCGGCCGTGCCGCCGTACTCGTCGATGACGACGGCGACGTGGTTGCGTTCCTTCTGCATCTCGCGCAGCAGGTCGCCGGCGTTCTTGGTGTCGGGCACGAAGAACGCCGGGCGCATGGCCGTGGACACCTGCTCGGACTCGGCGTCGCGGCTGATGTGCGTCTTGCGGACCAGGTCCTTCAGGTAGACGATCCCGACGATGTCGTCCTCGCTCTCGCCGGTCACCGGGATCCGGGAGAAGCCGGAGCGCAGGGCGAGGGTGAGGGCCTGGCGGATGGTCTTGTAGCGCTCGATGACCACCAGGTCCGTGCGCGGGACCATGACCTCCCGGACGAGGGTGTCGCCCAGCTCGAAGACCGAGTGCACCATGCGGCGCTCCTCGTCCTCGATGAGGGACTCCTTCTCGGCGAGGTCGACCAGCGCGCGCAGCTCCGCCTCGGAGGCGAAGGGGCCGCGGCGGAAGCCCTTGCCGGGGGTGAGCGCGTTGCCGATGAGGATCAGCAGCGACGGGATCGGGCCCATGATCCGGGCCAGCGGCACCAGGACGTACGCCGAGACGGTCGCCGTGTTCAGCGGGTGCTGGCGGCCGATGGTGCGCGGGGAGACGCCGACGGCGACGTACGACACGAGGACCATGACCGCGATGGCGATCAGGAGGGCCTCGGTGGTGTTGTCGAACTCCATCAGGCAGCCGTAGGTGATCAGCGCGGCGGCGGCCATCTCGCAGGCGACGCGGACCAGCAGCGCCACGTTCAGGTAGCGCGTCGGGTCGGCGGCGACCTGGGAGAGCTTGGCGCTGCCGCGGCGGCCGGAGCGCACGGCCTCCTCGGCGCGGAAGCTGGAGACCCGCGCGAGGCCCGCCTCCGCGCAGGCGGCGAGCCAGGCCACGACGACCAGGGCGACGGCGCCCAGGGCGAGTTGCGGACTCATCGGCGGGCTTAAGAGACCGTCGGCGCCGGGGACGGGCCGGTCAGGCCCCGCTCCGCGCGCCAGCCGTCCACGATGGCGGCCTGGAGGCCGAACATCTCGGCCTTCTCGTCCGGTTCCTCGTGGTCGTAGCCCAGCAGGTGCAGCACGCCGTGGACGGTGAGCAGTTGGAGCTCCTCGTCCATGGAGTGCTGCGTCTCCGCTTCCTTGCCCTGCTTCTGAGCGACCTCGGGGCACAGCACGATGTCGCCGAGCAGCCCCTGCGGCGGCTCGTCGTCGTCCTTGGACGGCGGGCGCAGCTCGTCCATGGGGAAGGACATGACATCCGTCGGGCCCGGGAGGTCCATCCACTGGATGTGGAGCTGCTCCATGGCCTCGGCGTCCACGACGATCACCGACAGCTCGGAGAGCGGGTGGATGCGCATCCGTGCCAGCGCGTAGCGGGCGATGTCGAGGATCGCCTGCTCGTCGACCTCGGTTCCGGACTCGTTGTTGACGTCGATCGACATGGTGCTGTGTGTGTCTACTTCCCCTTGTGCCCGGACTTGCCCCGGCTCTTGTGCGCGCCGTTCTGGGTGCCGTGCTTGGTGTCGTACTGCTCGTACGCGTCGACGATACGGCCCACCAGCTTGTGCCGTACGACGTCGTGGGACGACAGCCGGGAGAAGTGGACGTCCTCGACGCCGTCCAGGATCTCCTGCACCTGGCGCAGACCGCTCTTCGTGCCGTCCGGGAGGTCGACCTGCGTCACGTCACCCGTGATCACGATCTTCGAGTCGAAGCCGAGGCGGGTGAGGAACATCTTCATCTGCTCGGGGCTCGTGTTCTGGGCCTCGTCCAGGATGATGAAGGCGTCGTTGAGCGTGCGGCCGCGCATGTAGGCGAGCGGCGCGACCTCGATCGTGCCCGCCGCCATCAGCCGCGGGATCGAGTCGGGGTCGAGCATGTCGTGCAGCGCGTCGTAGAGCGGGCGCAGGTAGGGGTCGATCTTCTCGTAGAGCGTGCCCGGGAGGAATCCGAGCCGCTCTCCGGCCTCGACCGCGGGGCGGGTCAGGATGATGCGGTTGACCTGCTTGGACTGCAGGGCCTGCACCGCCTTGGCCATCGCCAGGTACGTCTTGCCGGTACCCGCCGGGCCGATGCCGAAGACGATCGTGTGCTTGTCGATCGCGTCCACGTAGCGCTTCTGGTTGAGCGTCTTGGGGCGGATCGTGCGGCCTCGCGAGGACAGGATGTTCTGCGTGAGCACCTGGGCCGGGGTCTCCTGGCCGTCGCTCTCCCCGTTCTCGCTCGCCTTCAGCATGGCGATCGAGCGTTCCACTGCGTCCTCCGTCATCGGCTGTCCGGTGCGGAGCACCAGCATCATCTCGTCGAACACGCGCGAAATGAGGGCGACGTCCACGGGGTCGCCTGCCGCGCTGATCTCGTTGCCCCGGACGTGGATGTCGGCCGCCGGGAAGGCCTTCTCGATCACGCGCAGGAGGGAGTCGCCGGATCCCAGCACCGTCACCATGGGGTGCTGGGCGGGGACGGTGAACTGCGCTCTCGCCTGCTCCTGCGCGGGGGTGTGAGCTGTGGGTGTCTGAGTCATGGGCCGGCGCTTAAGGCCTGCGGTTCCTCCTCGTCACGGCCGCGTAGCTGAGGGCGGCCTCGCGATTCCCAGGGTACGACGGGGGAGTGACAAGGCCGTAGGGGTTTTGGGCGTGGGGTTGGAAACGAGGCCGACGGAGGCTCCTTGGCCGACCGCGTCGGGCGGTGGATGGCCAGGAGGTCACGCCGAGCGCCGGAAGCCGATCGTAGGGACGGCTCTCCGCAACGGCCAGGGCCTCACCAGCTCCTCCGACACGAGCCCGGCGAGGAACCCGTACCGCTGCAACGCCGCCGGGTCCTGCCCCTCGACCGACTGCACCCGCCGCCACCACGCCGCGATCTCCGACCACCCCGGCGCCGACAACGACCCCCCGAACTCCTGCACCGACAGCGCCGCCGTCAGCCCGGCGAAGGCCAGCCGGTCCGCCAGCGGCCAGTCCGCCAGCGTCCCGGTCACGAACCCGGCGACGAACACGTCCCCGGCCCCCGTCGGGTCGAGCGCCTCGACCTCGATGGCCGGCACCTCCGCCGTCTCCCCCGTACGCCGGTCCACCGCGTACGCCCCGTCCGCGCCGAGTGTGACCACCGCGAGCGGCACGTACTCGGTGAGGGCGTGCGCGGCGGCCCGCGGGCAGTCCGCGCCCGTGTACCGCATCGCCTCCTCCGCGTTCGGCAGGAAGGCCTCGCAGTACCGCAGGTCGGGCAGCGCCGCCAGGTCCCACGCGCCGGTGTCGTCCCAGCCGACGTCGCCGAAGACGCGGGTGCCCTTGCTCGCGGCCTGGGCGATCCAGGGCGCGCTGACGCCGGGCGCGAGGGAGGCGACGGCGGCCCGGGCGCGGGGCGGGCACTCGGGGGCCGGTTCCTCCGGGGGCGGCTCGTGGCCGTGCGAGACCATCGTGCGCTCCCCCTCGTACGCCATGGAGACGGTTACCGGGGAGTGCCAGCCGGGCACCGTGCGCGACGGGGAGAGGTCGATGCCCTCGCCGTGCTCCAGGGCGTCCCAGCAGTAGTCGCCGTAGTGGTCGTCGCCGAAGGCCGCCGCGAGGGACGTACGCAGGCCCAGGCGGGCCAGGGCGGTGGCCATGTTGGCGACGCCGCCGGGGCTCGAGCCCATGCCGCGGGCCCAGGACTCCGTCCCGCGCACCGGGGCGGAGTCGAGCCCGGTGAAGATGATGTCGAGGAAGACCGTGCCGGTGAGGTAGACGTCCCAGGGCGGGTCGTCCGGCGCGCGCAGCGGGGCGAGGGGATCGACCTGGCTCTGGCGGTGCGATCCCTTTCCGGCCGGGCCCTTTCCTGCCGGGGCGGTGGACGCGATCACGATGCGCTCCCTGACGTGGTGCGGACCAGGCCAGTCTGCACCACATCACCGACAACGTGACGCCGATCATGCCGGAGCCACCCGGCCCGTCAGCTCGCGCCGGGCCCCCGCGCGCCCCCGCCCGCGCAAGGCGCGGGCAGGCACTACCAGCGCGGCACCGAGGGCGTCACCCACCGCGGGTCGGCGATCCGCATGGCCGCCGCGTCGTCGCGGTCGCGCAGCGCACCGTCGTCCGCCAGCCACCGCCGGTGCAGCACGGCCAGCCGCTCGCGGTCGAGTTCCACGCCGAGCCCGGGGGCGTCGGACACCGCGACCCTGCCGCCCTCGAAGGCGAGCCGCTCGGTGAGGACGTCCTCGGACTGCCAGGGGTAGTGGGAGTCGCAGGCGTGGTGGAGGTCCGGGACGGTGGCCGCCACGTGGGTCATCGCCGCGAGGGAGACGCCCAGGTGGGTGTTGGAGTGCATCGACACCCCGACCCCGAAGGCGCGGCAGACGGCGGCGAGCTGCTGGGTGTTGCGCAGCCCGCCCCAGTAGTGGTGGTCGGACAGCACGACCTGGACGGCGTCCTTGGTGAACGCCTCCTTGATCTCGGCGAAGGTCGTCACGCACATGTTGGTGGCGAGCGGCACGCCGGTCTTGGCGGCGACCTCGGCCATGGCGGAGGTGCCGAGGGTGGGGTCCTCCAGGTACTCGAGGACGTCCCCGAGCTCCTCGGCCACCCGCAGCGAGGTCTCCACCGACCAGGCCCCGTTCGGGTCCAGCCGCAGCGGATGCCCGGGGAAGGCCTCGGCGAGCGCCCGGACGGCCGCGATCTCCTCGTCGGGCGGGAAGACACCGCCCTTGAGCTTGAAGGAGGTGAAGCCGTACCGCTCGGTGAACCGCCGGGCCTGTTCCACCACCCCCGCCGGATCGACGGCGGCGCCCCAGTCGTCCTGCTCGGCCGGCACGCCCTCGGGGTGGCCGGCCCACTTGTAGAACAGGTACGCGCTGTACTCGACGGCGTCGCGCACCTTGCCGCCGAGCAGCGCGTGCACGGGCAGTCCGAGCGCCTTGCCGAGGGCGTCGAGGCAGGCGACCTCGAAGCCGGAGACGACGGACAGCCGCAGCTTGTCGGCGGTCTGGACGCCGCGCAGCCCGCCGACGTCGACGGCGTTCTCGACCTCGGAGGCGTCCACGGCCACCTCGTCGGCGACCGTGAACAGGCCGTTGAGGTCGCTGACCCGGCGGCCCTTCAGCCGCTCGGCGAAGGGCCGGGCCAGGTCCAGGTACTTGGTGTCGCCGTAGGTCTCCCCCACGCCCGTGATTCCGTCGGCCGTGACGACCTCGACGATCAGCCGGGGCGTGTACGGCTGGTGCACGCCCTGCGTGTTCAGCAGCGGCGGGTCCGCGACCAGGATCGGCGTCAGCCGTACCTCCGCGATGGTGAGGTTCACAGGGCGGCTCCCACGAGGTCGAGTCCGGCGGTGAGCAGGCCCCGGAGGGCGGCCAGGTCGGCGGGCGAGGGGTCGGTGAGCGGGGCGCGGACGGGGCCCACGCGGTGGCCGCGCAGCCGGGCCGCCGCCTTGACCAGCGACACGGCGTACCCGGGGACGCGGTCGCGCAGTTCGACGAGCGGGACGTAGAAGCCGCGCAGCAGTTTGTCGACGGTGCCGTCGTCGCCGTCGCGCAGGGCCGTGAAGAAGGCGTCGGCGATCTCGGGGGCGAAGGCGTGCACGGCGGAGGAGTAGGCGGGGACGCCGACGGCGGCGTAGGCGCGGGCCTGGATCTCGGCGGTGGCGGCGCCGTTGAAGAACAGGAAGCCCTCGGGCGCGGCCAGGGTGAGGCGCTGGAGCCGGTCGAGGTCGCTGTGGCCGTCCTTGAGGCCGATGACGTTCGGGAGGGCGGCGATGCGCTTGAGCGACTCGGCGGTGAAGGCGACCTGGCCGCGCTGGTAGGCGATCAGGGGCAGCGGGGTGCGGGCGGCGAGCTGTTCCAGCTGGGCGACCAGGCCGTCCTGCGGGGCCGCGACGAGGTAGTGCGGGAGGACCAGGAGCGCGTCGGCCCCGGCGTCCTCGGCGATGCGCGCGAACCGGGCGGCCTGTGCCCAGCCGTAGCCGGTCCCGGCCACGACCGGCACGCGGCCCGCCGCCTCCTCGACGGCGATGGTGACGACCTGCCGGTACTCGTCCTCGTCGAGTGAGAAGAACTCGCCGGTGCCGCAGGCGGGGAAGACCGCGCCGGGCGCGGCGGCGAGCCGGTCCGCGACGTAGGCGCGGAAGCCGTCCGGGTCGAGGGTGCCGTCGTCGCGGAAGCTGGTCAGCGGGAACGACAGCACGCCGCCCGCCATGCCGTCCCGCAGCCGGTGCGCGACCGCTACCGGTCCAGCGCTCACGGGCATCTCCTTATGTAGACGTCATTTATGTATGAGAATGGAGGCTGGATATGCGAACGTCAACCGGGCGGGCGGCGCGATTACCATCGGGCCATGTCAGACACAGGGGGCGTCCGCGAGGTGAAGTCCGCGGCACGCACGGTCGAGCTGCTGGAACTCCTCGCGGCGCGCGGCGACCGCCCGGCCCGGCTCCAGGAGCTGGCCGGTGAACTCGGCGTGCCGCGCAGCTCGATGTACGCGCTGCTCCAGACCCTGATCTCGCGCGGCTGGGTCCGCACCGACGTCACCGGCTCCCTGTACGGCATCGGCATCCACGCCCTGCTCACCGGCACGAGCTACCTCGACTCCGACCCCCGGGTCCGGGCCGTACGGCCGTATCTCGACGAGGCGTCCGAGGCGCTCGGCGAGACCATCCACATGGGCCGGCTGGACGGCCGGGACGTGGCGTATCTGGCCACGCGCGAGTCGCACGAGTACCTGCGGACGATCAGCCGGGTGGGGCGGCGGCTGCCCGCGCACGTCGGGGCGCTGGGCAAGGCGCTGCTGGCGGAACGCCCGGACGAGGAGCTCCCCGAGGGGCCGTACGAGGCGCTGACCCCGAACTCGCACGCGAGCCGGGAGTCCCTCGCGGCCGACCTCGCGCGGATCCGGGCCCGCGGCTGGTCCGAGGACCGGGAGGAGGGCGTCACCGGCATCGTCGGCTTCGGGTTCGCGCTGCGCTACGACACCCCGGCGCAGGACGCGATCAGCTGCTCGGTGCCGGTCGCCCGGCTCACGCCGGAGCACGAGGAGCGGATCGTCGCCGTGATGCGGGAGATCCGGGCGAAGGCCGAGGCGACGGTGCCGGCGGGGCCCGGATCGGTGCACTGGCGCTAGCGGAAGACGCGGGCATCACCTCGTAAAGGGCGCTCGTTTACCCGGACTTCACCGCCCCAAACACAACGTGCTCCACATCACACCCCCCGGGCTCCCGTGCCCGACTGCTTGCTTGATACAAATTGCCCGCGCGTTCCTGTCCGTCGACGGTCGTCGCCCCATCCCCCTTTCTCCGCCGCTCCTTTCGCATGCCCTGGGAACGCCCGTGTTCGCCCCCCGCACCACCCCCTGGCCCCTCGTCGCCCTTTTCACGGCCGGGTACCTCGCTCCGTATCTGCTGCCGACCACCGTCGGCCGGCTCGACTCGGACCTTCCGCTCTCCGCCACGCAGGCCGGTGCCGCCGGCAGCGCGCTGCTGCTGAGTTCGGCCGCCGCAGGTTTCGTCCTCGCCTCGCGGGTCGAACGGATCGGGGCCCGCGCCCTCGCCCGGATCGGGCTCGCCCTGGCCGTGCTCGGCTACGGCACCGCCGCGCTGACCACCGCCGTCCCGGCCGTCGTCATCGGCGCGGTCGTCGGCGGGTTCGGATCCGGTACGGCCACCACCGTCGCCGCCACCCTCATCGCCGCGCAGCGCGATCCGCACCGGGCCTCAACCGCCGGACTGCTCAGCGTCTCCGCCCTCGCGGGCGCGGTGTATCTGACGGTGCCGCACCTCGGCCCGGGGCACGGCCTGCCCCTGGCCGCGATCGCCCTCACGGCCCTGGCCGTGTGGCCGCTGACCGGCCGCCTGCCCGCCGGTACGCCGGCCGCGCCCGCCCGGCACGACAAGGCCCGGTTGCCGCACGCCCGTTCGGGGCTGGTGCTGGCCGCCGCCATGGTGTGCTGGTCGCTCGCCCAGAACTCCCTGTGGGGCGTGAGCGGACGGATCGGGCTCACTCAGGCCCACCTCAGCGAGGCCACCGTGGGTGCCGTCTTCGCCGTGGCACTGGGCGCCGGGCTGACCGGCGTCCTGGCGGCGGGCGCGCTCGGGGCGCGGCTGGGACGCGCGATGCCGATCGGCGCGGGCACGGTCCTGATCGCCGGCTGCATCGTGCTCAGCGCCTCCGCGACCGACCTGACCAGCTTCGCGGCCGGCGAGATCGCCTGGAACACGGTGTACCCGGTGGTGCTGTCGTACCTGATCGGGCTCGCCGCCTCGCTCGACCCGCGCGGCCGCTGGGCGGTGCTGGTCGGTTCGGCGTCCTCGCTGGGCACGGCCGCCGGGCCGCTGGTCGGCAGCGTGCTCTCTGCGCAGGCCGGGTTCCCGGTCATGGGCGCGGTCCTCGGCGCCGGCCTGCTCGTGATCGCCCTGCCGATGACCGCCGTCGCCCTGCACACCGGCGGCCGCCCGCTGCTGCCCGGCACGATCCGCCGCCGCGGCGGCACCCCGGCCGCCCTGGTCGCCGCCGCCACGGGCACCCCCACGGGCGCGGTCCCCGAGATCGGCGCCCCGGAGCAGCCGGTGGTGGAGATCCCCGTGGAGACCCCGGCCGTCCCCGCCCAGCGCGACTACGACCGGGCGGGACCCCGGCAGGCGGGTGCCTCGCCGGGGTCCGGGAGCCGGTAGGTCAGCCGGCCCCACCGCCCGTGCGGGCGCGCCGGTGGACGAACCAGCCCGTCACCGTGAGGGCGGCCGCGAGGGCGGCCGCCGTCAGGACGGTGGCTCCGGTGGCGGCGAGGCTGCCCGAGGTGGCGGTGGTGGCCGACGTACCCGTGCCGCCACTGGTGCCGCCGACAGCGCCGCCCGCGCCCGTGCCGCCCGTCGCGCCGGTGCCGCCGTCCGGGCCGGGGCCGCCGGTACCGCCGCCAGTGCCTCCGCCGGTGCCGCCGTCCGTGTCCACCGGGTCCTGGCCGGTGAAGGCGACCGGGACCTTGACGTCCTGGGAGCGGTCGCCGGAGAGGGTGTGGTCGGCGCGGGTGGCCAGCACGCACGTGGCCTTGAAGCAGTCGGTGAACTCGTCCTCGGCGTCCACCGTCAGCTCGACCTCGAAGGTGCCGCCCTTCCCGTACGGGATCGCCAACTCCTCGCCGTAGTCCGGCGGGTCGGAGGAGATCCACGCCGAGGAGTGCGAGGTGCCCGACATGTCGACGCCGCCGATGCACGGGGTGGGCAGTTCGCCCTCGCCGTTGTCGACGCACAGGGCGACGTAGACGCCCTTCTTCACGTCGTATCCGGAACCGGTGACCTTCAGGGTCTGGTCCTCGGTGGCGAGGTCGTTGACCGGGGTGACGGTGAGCTTCTGGCCCTCGGGGCCGGTCACCGTCCGCGTGCCGGAGGGCTCGGTGTCCTCGCCGCCACCGCCGCCCCCGCCGCCGCCCCCGCCTGGTTCCTTGACGGTGAGGGTGACCGGTGACGTGCGGGTCGTGCCCGCGGAGTTCCGGAACTCGGCGCGGTAGCGGTAGCCGTTCTGGCCCGCCTGGGCGGTGAAGGAGTACGCGTTCCTCGTCGCGCCCTCGATCGCGGACCAGGTCTGGCCGCCGTCGGGGCTGACCTGCCAGCGCACGGCCGGCTCCGGGGTGCCCTCGGCCGCCGCGACGAAGGTGACCTCGTCGCCCGGGGCCACAGACTGGCCGGTCGGGGACTGGGTGACCTCGGGAGAGACCCGGCGGTCGAACCGGACGACCGAACTCTCCGCCTGGTTGGTGAGGTGGACGGAGGCGGCGCCCGGGGTGACGGCGATGCCGCCGAAGCTTCCGGCCCGGCTGCCCGGCAGGACGACGGGTGCCGCCGCCTGCTGGAAGGTGGTGCTGTCGTACACCTCCAGGGCACCTGTGTGGTCGGCGCCGTCCGCCGCGCTGCCGTAGTCCTCGCGGAGGACGAAGGCCTCGCCCGTGGCCTGGTCGAAGGCGACCGCGGTGGGCCGGTCCGTTCCCTTGAGGGCGGTGAGGAGTTTCGCGTTCTTGTCGAAGACGAGCACCGAAAGGCCCGTGCCCACCCAGACGTTGCCGGTCCCCGGGTCCACCCGGACGAAGGAGAGGATCTCCGCGGGCAGGCCGGCCTCGGCGGTCACGGCGAGGGAGCCGGCGTCGACGCGGCGGAGCTTGCCGCCGGTGGCCTCGGCGGACCAGAGGAGCCCGCGGGCGGTGTCGTGGGCGAGTTCGCCGCCGGCGTCCAGGGTGACGGTGCGCCTGACGGTCCCGGTGGCGGTCTCCACCTCGGACAGGACGGCGCCCTGGGAGATCAGGACGGTGGCCGGGCCGGTGCCCGGAGCGGCCCCGGTGATCGCGCCGCCGGGGGGCCAGACGCCCTGCGCGGCCGGGTCGCCGTGCCTGGCGGTGCCGATGCCGCGCACCGGGTACTGGAAGACGACCCCGTCACCGGCGAGCGGGGCGATGATCCGCTGGACCGCGCGGGGCAGCAGCGTGCCGGTGGAGCCGGGGGCCTGGGCGACATGGCCGAGCACCTTGCCGTCCCCGGGGTCGACGACGTACAGGCCCGCCTCGTTGACGTCCGCGGTGTCGGGGACGTTGTCGGAACCGACGTAGAGCTTCCCGGAGTCCGGGTGCAGCAGGAGGGCGTTGGGGCGGCCGACCGTGGTGATCTCGGCCGCACGCGCGTAACTGACAGTGCCCGGGGGGACGTCCACGCCGTCGCCGCCGTCCCCGTCGCCCGGGTCCTGGCCCTGGAAGGTGATCGGGATGCGGACGTCCTGGGAGCGGTCGCCGGCGGCCCGGTGGTCGACGCGGGTGACGACCGAGCAGCCGACCTGGGTGCAGTCGAGGCCGCCGTCCTTGGCCTTGGCCTCGATCTCGACGTCGAAGGTGCCGCCGTCGCCGAAGGTCTCGGTGAGCGGGCCCTCGTTCGGGTCGCCCTCGGGGACGACCCACTTCGAGGCGCCGCTGCCGCCGCTCTGGTCGGCTCCCCCCAGGCAGGGGGTGGGGATGCGGTTGTCGCCGTTGTCCTTGCACACGGCGACGTAGATGCCCTTGGTGACGTCGTAGCCGGAGCCGGTGACGCGCAGGGTCTCGCCGCCCGGGTCGAGGTTCGCGGAGGCGGAGACGGTGAGTTGCTGGCCGTTCTTGCCGAGCGCCGTCCTCGGGGTGTCGGCGGCCTGCGCGGCGGAGCCGGCGCCCACGGCGACCGAGGCGGCCACCAGGGCGACGGCGCCGAGCAGCGCCGCCGGACGTCTGTGATGCATGAGCGGAACCTTCACCGGAAGGTGATCGGGACGTGGACGTCGTACTTGCGGTCCTCGCTGTCGAAGTGGTCGGCGCGGGTGACGACGGCGCAGGTGACGTCCTCGCCGCAGACCTGGCCGTTGTCGAGGGCCGCCTTGACGTAGATGTTCACGTCGAAGGAGCCGCCCGTGCCGAACTTGGAGCTGTTGGCGAACATGCCGCCGAAGGTGTTGTTCACCCAGTGCGAGGCACCGGTGGAGCCGCTCTCGTCCTGGCCGCCCAGGCAGGGGGTCGGCTTGGCGGCGCCCGGGGCGCCCGAGACCACGCACAGGCCGACGTAGACGCCCTGGCCCGGGTTGAAGCCGGAGCCGGTGACGTTGACGACCTGGCCGTTCGCGGAGGCCGTGTTCGGGGCGGTCACCGACAGGGTGTACGTGGTGCCGCCGTCGGTGACGGTACGTGTGGCAGTGGCGGCGGAGGCCGAGGTGGCCAGGCCCAGGGTCAGGGCGGCGGACGCGGCGACGGCCAGGCCGGCGCGGGCGGAGAAGGCGTATCTCATGGGGGGTGAGCCCTTTCTTGTCGATTCTTGTCGGTTCTTGTCGTTCTTGTCGGTCGGGTAGGCAGTGGCTAGTTGGGCGTGCGTACCGTGAACTGCGCGAGAGCCCCGCGCTGTTGACCTGTCACGGCGTACAGCTCCACCGTGTGCGCGCCCTCGGCGGCCGTGGCGTACACCGGGAAGGCCCGGGTGACACGACCCTCCTCGTCGGCCACCGCCTGGTACCGGGTGTCGCCGTCGATCGCCACGAGCACGACCGCACCGGGCGCGAAGCCCTCGCCGGTGACCCGCTGCTCGCCGCCCGGAGGCAGGGAGGCGTGCCGGAGAGCGGCCGTCGGAGGCGGCGGGGCCGTCTGCGCCGGCCGGGGTTCGGGTGCCGGCGCGCTCGGGGTCGCCGGGCTCGGCGACGGCGGCGGTACGTCGCCGGGAGTGCCGTCCCCGGCACCGGTGGCGGCCGTCACGTCGAGCAGGCCCAGCCCGTCGCCCGCGGCGAACCGCTCCCCGCTCCAGGAGGACAGCAGCCCCGCCCCCTCGTCCGTGAGGGACGCCCGCAGGCCGGTCCAGGTCATCCCGCCCACGCGAACGGCGGGTGCGGCGCCCTCCGGCGCGAGTTCGGCCAGCGTCACGTCCAGGGCGCGGCCGTCGCGGACGGCTCGCGCGTGCAGCGCGCCGCCGTCGCCTCTCAACTCCAGCCGGAGGCCGCCCAGCAGGAGCGGATCGGCCGGATCGGCGGACCGTTCGAGTCGGGCGGTGCCGCCCAACTCCACTTCTGCCGCGCCGGTTTCGGAGTGCGCGGTGCCGCCTGCCGCCGGGAACCAGGACCGGTGGCCGTGGGCTGCGGCGGGTTGGCCGGCGGTCAGCCCGATGCCCACCCCGGCGAGTTCGGCCGTGGTCCAGCTCGCGTATCCGCCGGACACCTCGCGCGGGAGGGCCTGCCCGTCCCGCGCGGCTGCCGCGCCCGGTGCCAGCGCCAGGCACAGGGCACCGACGGCCAGGGCGACGGCGCCGGGTCTCTTCGCCATCTTCGTATCCCCCTTCGGGACATGCCGTGCCCCGACGGCACGACGTGCGTGTGGTCAGCCCAGGTCCGCGCGCCCGGCCCGGCGCCGCCGGGCCCAGAACCAGGTGCCGGCGCCGGCCCCGACCAGCCCGGCCGCGGTGAGCCCCAGCGGCAGCGCGGCGGACCCGGTGCTGGCCAGCGGGCCGTCCGCGCCCTGGTCGCCGCCACTGCCGGAACCGGCCGTGCCGCCCCCGCCGGTCGCACCGTCCCCACCGGTCGTGCTCGTCCCGGCCGTCGCGGTCGGCGTCGGCGACGCACCGCCGTCACCGGCCGAGCCGCCGCCGAAGGTCACGGGAACCCGGACCGTCTGGCTCTGGTCACCACCCCGGGTGTGGTCGTTGCGGGTGATGACGGCACACCGCACGCCGGCCTTCGTGCAGTCGGTGTTGGCATCCTTGGCCCGCACCTTGAGCCGCACGCTGAAGGTGCCGTCGTGCCCGCTGCCGCCGTACGGCTTCGCCAGCCCCTCCCCGTACGAGGGCGGGTCGGAGGAGATCCACGCCGACGCCCCGGACTCGCCGGACATGTCGACGCCGCCGACGCAGGGCGTGGGCGTCCTGCCGGGGCCGTTGTCCACGCAGAAGGCGACGTAGATGCCCTTCTCCGTGTTGTAGCCGGAGCCGGTGACGGTCACGGTCTCGCCCGCCGGGTTCAGGCCGGAGGACTGGGAGACGGTGAGTTTCTGCCCCTCGGGGCCGGTCGCCGAGCCGCCGGCGGCGACGGCCGGAGCGGCGACCGCGGGCAGCAGGACCGCCGCGCCCGCGCAACCGAGGAACAGCCCAACTCCCTTGCGGTGCAGGCCACTTGCCCACGCCATGGAACACCCCCACCAGAAGAAACTAAGGGAAGGCTAACCTAAACTACTCTCGACGGTGTGTCAGGAGAGAGGACAGGAAACCCATGAGCGCATCCCGCAGACGCCTCGCCGCACTGGGCCTGACGCTCGCGCTGCTCACGGGCGCCTGCGGCGGGGGCGGGAGCGCGCCGGACGGTTCCGGCCCGTCGGCCGACTCCGCGAGCGCCCGCGCCGCGGCCGCCGGGAAGCAGCTCGCGAGGAACACGATCACGCCCCTCGCCGGAGCGGCACCCACCCCGAAGCTGCCGGTGACCGTCGACTCCTCCGACGGACGGAAGGTCACCGTGGAGGACGCCTCCCGCATCCTGCCGCTCAACGGCGGCGTGGCCGAGATCGTGTTCACCCTGGGGCTGGGCGACCGCGTCGTCGGCCGCGACATCACCGCCACGTTCGCGGAGGCGGGGAAACTCCCCCAGGTCACCAAGGCGCACGACGTGAGCGCCGAGAGCGTGCTGTCCCTGCGGCCGTCCGTGGTGCTCGCCGACACCGACACCGGCCCCAAGGAGGCGCTGGAGCAGATCCGGGGCGCCGGCGTCCCGGTCGTCGTCCTCGACCCGGCGACGAAGCTGTCCGACGTCACCACGCGCACGACCCGCGTCGCCGAGGCCCTCGGCGTCCCGGACGCGGGCCGGGCGCTCAACCGGCGGATGAACGGCGAACTCGCCGCCGCCCGCGCCGCCGTGCCCGAGGGCAGCAGGCCCAAGGTCGCTTTCCTCTACCTGCGCGGCAGCGCGGCCGTCTACCTGATCGGCGGCAGGGGCTCCGGCGCCGACTCGCTGATCGAGGCCGCGGGCGCGGTGGACGCGGGCACCGCCGCCGGGCTCGACAAGCCGTTCACGCCCATCACCACCGAGGCCCTGGCGGCGGCCCGGCCGGACGTCATCCTGATGATGTCCAAGGGCCTGGAGTCCGTCGGCGGCATCGACGGCCTCGTGAAGATCCCCGGCATCGCCCAGACCCCGGCCGGCCTGAACCGCCGCGTCGTCGCCGTGGAGGACGGCGTGCTGCTGGGCTACGGCCCGCGCACGCCGCTGGTCATCGACGTCCTGGTGGACCGCATCCACGCCCGGTGAAGCGGCCTAGGAGAACCGGTACGCCTCCACCTCGGCCAGATACCGGGCCCGCAGCTCCTCGTCGTCCTCCAGGAACGAGGCGAGGAAGGAGTTGCGGGCCAGTTCCCGCAGCCGCTCCTCGCCCAGGCCGAGGGTGTCGCGCACGGCGTCGAAGTTGTCGCCGGCGTAGCCGCCGAAGTAGGCCGGGTCGTCGGAGTTGACCGTGCACATCAGGCCGGCGTCCAGCATCGCGGGCAGCGGGTGGTCGGCGAGCGTGTCGACGGTCCGCAGCCGGACGTTGGACAGCGGGCACAGCGTCAGCGGCACGCGGTCGCGCACCAGCCGCTCCACCAGCGCCGGGTCCTCCACGCAGCGCAGGCCGTGGTCGACCCGCTCGACGCCGAGCACGTCCAGCGCCTCGGTGATGTACTCCGGCGGGCCCTCCTCGCCCGCGTGGGCGACCCGCCGCAGGCCGAGCGCGGCGGCGGCCTCGTAGACCTCGCGGAACTTCACCGGCGGGTGCCCGACCTCGGCCGAGTCGAGGCCGACGCCGGTGATCCGGTCCAGATACGGCTTGGCGGCGTCCAGGGTCGCCAGGGCCGACTCGGCGGACTCGTCCCGCAGGAAGCACAGGATCAGCCGGGTCGAGACGCCGTGGTTCGCCTCGCTGCTGCCCAGCGCGCGCCACAGCCCCTCGACGACCGTGCCGAGCTCCAGCCCGCGGCTGGTGTGCGCCTGCGGGTCGAAGAAGATCTCCGCGTGCCGCACGCCCTGCGCCGCGGCCCGGGCGAGATAGGCGTTCGCCAGGTCCTCGAAGTCCCGCTCGGTGCGCAGGACGGCCATGAGCTCGTAGTACAGGTTCAGAAACGACTGGAGGTCCTCGAACCGGTACGCCTCGCGCAGCTCGTCCGTGTCCGCGTACGGCAGCGTGACGCCGTTGCGCGCGACGAGCTCGAAGGCCAGTTCCGGTTCCAGGGTGCCTTCGATATGAAGGTGCAGTTCGGCTTTGGGGAGGGACATCAATTCATCGTACGGCCGTATCACCGACGCTTCGGAACCGGCACCCTCAGTAGATCGTGCGCCACGGTCAGCTCACCGTCGTACCCGGCGGCCCGCGCCTGCCGCTCGAACTCGTCGGGGTCGGTGTAGCGCTGGCTGAAGTGGGTGAGCACGAGGTGCCGCACCCCGCCGTCCCGGGCCACCCGCGCGGCCTGACCCGCTGTCAGGTGCCCGTGCTCGACCGCGAGTTCCTCGTCCTCGTCGAGGAAGGTCGACTCGATGACGAGCAGGTCACAGCCCTCGGCCAGCGCGTACACCCCGTCGCACAGCCGGGTGTCCATGACGAACGCGAACCGCTGCCCGCGCCGCACCTCGCTGACGGCTTCGAGCGGGACCCCGCCGAGCGAGCCCTCGCGCTGGATCCGGCCGATGTCCGGGCCCTTGATGCCGTGCGCGGCGAGCCGCTCGGGCAGCATGCGGCGGCCGTCGGGCTCGACGAGCCGGTAGCCGTACGACTCCACCGGGTGGGACAGTTTCCGCGCCTGAAGCGTGTAGCCGTCCGTACGGGCGAGGGGCCCGTCGGCGGCCACCGGGGCCTCGGTGATCCCGACGGTCTCGCGGTAGGCGGTGGCGTACCGGAGCCGGTCGAAGAAGCGCTGCCCGGAGCGGGGGTAGTGGGCGGTGATCTCGTGCGGGACCTGGTCGAGGTTGATGCGCTGGATCACGCCGGCGAGGCCGAGGGAGTGGTCGCCGTGGAAGTGCGTGACGCAGATCCGGTTCAGGTCGTGCGCGGCGACCCCGGCGCGCAGCATCTGGCGCTGCGTGCCCTCGCCGGGGTCGAACAGGATGCCCTCGCCGTCCCAGCGCAGCAGGTAGCCGTTGTGGTTGCGGTGCCGGGTGGGGACCTGGCTGGCGGTGCCGAGGACCACGAGTTCGCGTACGGACAAGGCGGCTATCCCGGGGGCCATTCGAGGCCGCGGCCGCCGAGCACGTGGCCGTGCACGTGCCAGACGGTCTGGCCGGCGCCGCTGCCGGTGTTGAAGACGAGGCGGTAGCTGTCGAGCTTCTCGTCGTCCGCGACGGCCTGGGCCTCGCGCAGGACGTCCGCGGTGAGGGCGGGGTCGGCTGCGGCGAGGGCGGCGGCGTTCTCGTAGTGCGCCTTGGGGATGACCAGGACGTGGGTGGGGGCCTGGGGGTTGATGTCGCGGAAGGCGACGGTGGTGTCCGTCTGGCGGATGATCGTCGCCGGGATGGTGCCTGCGACGATCTTGCAGAACAGGCAGTCTTCCTGGGGCTCCCCTGCCATTTTTCCTCCGGGGGTTGGCCGAAATCGGTCCGACTTGGGCATCGTATCGTCGTCTTGTGCGGGTGCGTTGTGGCTGGTCGCGCCCACGCGGCGGAGCCGCACATCGACACAGCCCCGCGCCCCTTAAGAGGTCGGCAGCGCCGGTGGCGTCTTGGCAGGTGCTGTCTCCAGCGATTCGAGCGCGATACGGATCGCCTCGTCCAGCTGAGGGTCCCTGCCCGCCGCGTAATCCTGGGGGCGCTGCACGACCTCCACGTCGGGATCCACCCCGTGGTTCTCCACCCCCCACCCATAGCCCTCCAGCCAGAACGCGTACTTCGGCTGGGTGACCAGGGTGCCGTCGATCAGGCGGTAGCGGCTGTCGATGCCGATGACGCCGCCCCAGGTGCGGGTGCCGACCACCGGGCCGATGCCGAGGGCCTTGATCGCCGCGTTGACGATGTCGCCGTCGGAGCCGGAGAACTCGTTGGCGACGGCGACGACCGGGCCCCGGGGCGCGTCGCGCGGGTAGCTCTCGGCGCGCATGCCGCGGGGCAGGTCCCAGCCGACGACGCGGCGGGCCAGCTTCTCCACGACCAGCTGGGAGGTGTGGCCGCCGCGGTTCTCGCGGACGTCGACGACCAGGCCCTCGCGGGCGACCTCGACGCGCAGGTCGCGGTGGATCTGGGCCCAGCCGGGCGCCTGCATGTCGGGGACGTGCAGGTAGCCGAGGCGGCCGCCGGACTTCTCGTGGACGTAGGCGCGGCGGTCGGCGACCCAGGCGTGGTAGCGCAGGGGCTCCTCGTCGGCGACCGGGACGACGACGGCGTGCCGTGGGTCGCCGCCGCCGGACGGGGAGATGGTCAGCTCCACCGGCTTGCCCGCCGTGCCGATCAGGAGCGGGCCGGGGCCGGCGACCGGGTCGACGGGCTGTCCCGCGACCGCGACGATGGCGTCCCCGGGGCGCACGGCGACGCCGGGCGCGGCCAGCGGGCTGCGGGCGTCCGGGTCGGAGGTCTCGGAGGGCAGGATGCGGTCGACGCGCCAGCTGCCGTCCTCGTGGCGGGAGATGTCGGCGCCGAGCAGGCCCTGGCGGGGGCCGCCGCCGTGGCCGCCGCGCGGGGTGACGTAGGCGTGGGAGGTGCCGAGTTCGCCCTGGACCTCCCACAGCAGGTCGACGAGGTCGTCGTGGGTGGCGCACCGGTCCACGACCGGGCGGTAGCGGTCGAGGACGCCGTCCCAGTCGACGCCGCTCATGTCCGGCCGCCAGAAGTGGTCCCGCATGATGCGGCCGTTCTCGTCGAACATCTGCCGCCACTCGGCGGCCGGGTCGACGAACTGGCGGACGCGGCCGAGGTCGACGGTGATGTTGGTGTCGCTGTCGTCGTCGTTCGAGGCGCGCCGGTCGCTGGGGACGACCTTCAGCCGCCCGTCGGTCCACAGCAGCACCCGCTTGCCGTCGCCGCTGACCTCGAAGTGGTCGGCGTCGACGGCGAGGTGCTCGACGCGCTGCTGGGCGAGGTCGTAGCGCTCCAGCTCGGACTTGGGGTCGGGGTCGTCCGGGGTGGCCCGGGACGCGCCGAGCACGCCCGCGACCGGGTGGCGCAGCCACAGCACCCCGTCCTTGGCGGCGCGCAGGTTGGAGTAGCGGGCGGCCTCGACCGGGAAGGGCACGATGCGGTCGGCGAGGCCCTCCAGGTCGATCCGGGTGGTGGGGGTGCCCTCGCTGTCGGGGGTCTCCTCCCGGTCGGGCGTCTCGAAGGACCGGCCGTGCCGCTGCGGCCCGAACGGGGACGGGGTGGTCGCCGCGAGCGTGATGAGGTGCGGCCGGGCGCCCTCGACGAAGGCCAGGTCGAAGACGTGCTCGTCGTAGACCGGGTCGAAGGAGCGGGTCGACAGGAACGCGAGGTGCTTGCCGTCGGCCGTGAACGCGGGCGCGTAGTCCTGGAAGCGCAGCGGGGTCGCCTCGGTGACCGACAGGTCGGTGGTGTTGGCGAGCCTCAGCTGGCACAGGGGCCGCGGGCCGGGGTGGGACCAGGCGAGCCAGGACGAGTCGGGCGAGAAGACGAGCCCCGACACATCGCCGTCCTCGCTGCGGTCCACCTCGCGCACCTCGCCGGTCTCCCGCTCTACGAGCAGCAGGCGCCCGTCGTGGGAGGCCACGGCCGCGCGGCTGCCGTCGGGGGCCATGGCGAGGTCCAGCACGCGGCCGAGCTGCCCGGCGGCGAGCCGGCGCGGCGTCGCACCGGGGGCGAGGCCGGTGGCGGGCGCGAACTCCAGGGCGTCGTCGCCCTCGGCGTCCGTCACCCACACCGCCCACTCCTCGCCGTCCGCGCGGAAGGCGCGCGGCAGCCGGGCCCGTACGCCGGGCGTCGCGGCCAGCGCGCGGGCCGGGCCGGAGCGGTGGGTGACCCAGTGGACGGAGCCGCGTACGCAGACGGCGCTGCCGCGCGCGGTGTGGTCCGGGGACGCCGACCCGAACCACCGGGCGGCGTTCACCGGGAACGGCTGGAGATCGACGCGCTGCCCGCCCAGCCGCACGTCGAGCCGGCGCGGCTCGGCCCCGTCCAGGTCGTCCAGGATCCACAGTTCACCGGCGCTGGAGTAGACGACGCGGGTGCCGTCGGTCGCGGCGTGCCGGGCGTAGAAGCCGTCGAGGGGGGTGTGCCGGCGCAGGTCGGAGCCGTCGGCGAGGGAGGAGTAGAGCGCGCCGGTGCCCTCGTGGTCGGAGAGGAACGCGATGCGCTCCCCCACCCACAGCGGGTACTCGATGTTGCCGTCGAGGTCCTCGTGCAGCCGTACGAACTCGCCGTCGTCCTCGGGGTCGATCCACAACTTGCCCGCCGTACCGCCCCGGTACCGCTTCCACCAGGCCGCCTCGCGCCCCATCGGCGCGGACAGCAGCACCGTGTGCGGGCCGTAGGCGATGTCGCCGACGGGGCCGTACGGCAGGGTGGCGGCCGGGCCGCCGTCGAGCGGGACGGCACGCGCCCAGGTGCGGCGCAGGCTCGCCTGCCCCTGGGTGCTGATCGCCAGTACCTCGCCGTCGGGGGTCCAGCCGCGCACCTGGGTCTTCGAACTGCCCCAGTACGTCAGCCGCTTGGCGGGGCCTCCGTCGACCGGGGCGATGTGCACCTCGGGGGCGCCGTCCCGGGTGGAGGTCCAGGCGACGGTGGTGCCGTCCGGGGAGATACGGGGCTGGGTCACCGGCACGTTGTCGGCGCTGACCCGCCAGGCACGGCCGCCGTCGAGCGGGGCGAGCCACACGTCGTCCTCGGCGGTGAAGGCGACCAGGTCGCCGTGCACGTGCGGGAACCGGAGATAAGCAGGCGATGCGGACTGTGTCACCCGATCACCCTATGCAGGGACGGCGCGCCGCGGACAGGGTTCGGATCACTTGCCGTTCGCCCCTCGCGTACGTCACTTGCCCTCGACGGGACGGCAGTCGGGGTACCGGTCGCACCAGATGGTCTGCGTGACGGTCACGGTGACGGTGGGCCCGGGCTGCCCGCCCGTGGGACCGCCGCCCACGGGTGGCGGGCTGGTGGCGTCGCAGTCGCCGAGTCCGTCGACCTCGAACCAGACCTTGCCGTCGACCTTGGCGGTGATGTTCCCGCGCACGCAGGCGCCGTTCACGGCGTGGGTGACCTTGCCGTCGACGGTGATCTTCTTGCCGTCCTTCGTCTCGCCCTGGCAGTCGACGGTGGCGACGGTCTTCTCACTCGCCGAGGGCGACGGTGTCGACTTGTTTCCGTCGTCGCCGTAGGAGGCGGTGCAACTGAGCCAGCGCACGCCTGCCTTCTGCCGGTCGAGCTCCTTGGTCACGGTCTCGTCGGTGGTGTACGCGACGGCCGCGGAGCTGATGCCGCTGCCCGGCTCGCACGCGACGGCACCGCCCACGGCGACGACCCCGAACACCGCCGCGACAGCCACCCGCCGGCCGCGCGGCCCCCGCCAGATCCTCCTGTACGCCCCCATGAAGGGGAGCCTGCCACTGACGGGGGCGGCGCGGTAGGGCGCAAAGGCGTCAACCGCGCAGCAGCAGCCACTCCTGGAGCTCCACCAAGTTCCCCTCCGGGTCCTTGAGATGGGCGACCCGCATGCGGTCGGTCAGGCGAACCGGCCCGTGCAGGACCGTGGCGCCGCGGAGCGTGATCTCCTCGCAGTACGCGTCCAGCGCGTCCACCCGCAGCACGACGAGGGACCGGTGCCCGGTCGCCGTCTCCCCCACCTCGTCGAGCACCTCGGCCATCATCGACCGATCCTGCAACGCGATCCCCGCGGAACCGACCGCGGGGCTGAACTTCTCGTACGGCCCCTCGGCCGACCCCGACTGCGGCTTGAGGCCGAGGACATCGCCGTAGAAGCGGTAACACGCGGCGAAGTCGGTGACGAGCAGACGTACTTGGGCGAGTTCCACGGTTCCTCCAAGGGGGGTCAGGACCAGCGGCCGGTGCGAGCCAGGAGCACGGCGGCGGCCGCGGTCCCGGCGGTCGATGTGCGCAGCACACTGCGCCCTAGGCGGTACGCCTGCGCCCCCGCCTCCTCGAACAGCGCCAGCTCCTCCGGCGCCACGCCCCCCTCGGGCCCCACGACCAGCACGATCTCGCCGGACGACGGCAGTTCGGCCGTGGCCAGCGGCGCGTCGCCGCTCTCGTGCAGGACGGCGGCGAACTCCGCGCCCGCCAGCAGCGCCGCGACCTGCTTGGTCGTGGCCGCCTCCGCGACCTCGGGGAACCGCACCCGGCGCGACTGCTTGCCCGCCTCCCGGGCCGTGGCCCGCCACTTGCCCAGCGCCTTCGCCCCGCGTTCGCCCTTCCACTGCGTGATGCAGCGCGCCGCCGCCCAGGGCACGATCGCGTCGACGCCGACCTCGGTCATCGTCTCGACGGCCAGCTCCCCCCGGTCGCCCTTGGGCAGCGCCTGTACGACGGTGACCCGGGGCTGCTCCGGCGGCTCCTCGCCCACCGAGTCCAGCCGGACGATCAGCCGGTCCTTGCCCTCGGTGTCGAGCACCACGCACTCCGCCCAGCGCCCGGCCCCGTCCGTGAGGACGACGTCCTCGCCGGGCCGCAGCCGCTTCACGGAGACGGCGTGCCGCCCTTCCGGGCCGTCGAGGACGTACCGGCCGCCCTCGCCCGCGTCGAGGTGCTCGACCACGAACACCGGCGCGGTCATCGGACGCCTCCACCCGACAACGCTGTCCTGGCGGCGGCGAGTTCACCGGCCAGCACCTCCACCAGCTGCCCGGCGGGCAGCTCCCGCGCCATCCGGTGGCCCTGCCCGGCCCACAGCGCCATGCCCTGCGCGTCACCCGCCTGGGCGGCGGCCTTGCGCAGCGGCGAGGTGAGGTGGTGGATCTCGGGGTAGGCGGCGGGCGCGTACGGGCCGTGCTCGCGCAGGAACCGGTTGACGAGGCCGCGCGCCGGCCGGCCGGAGAAGGCCCGGGTCAACTCCGTACGCACGAACAGGGGGTTGGTCAGCGCCTGCTTGTGCAGGGCGTTCGCGCCGGACTCGTGCGTGGCGAGGAACGCCGTGCCGAGCTGGGCCGCGCTCGCGCCCGCCGCAAGCACCGCGGCGATCTGGCCGCCGCGCATGATGCCGCCGGCGGCGATGATCGGGATGTTGACGGCCTCCCTGATCTGGGCGACCAGCGACAGCAGGCCGATCCCGGAGCCGTCCGTCTCGGGGACGTCCCGGTGGGTGCCCTGGTGGCCGCCGGCCTCGATGCCCTGCGCGATCACCGCGTCCGCGCCCGCCCGCTCGACGGCCCGGGCCTCGTCGGGGGTGGTGGCGGTGACCAGGACGAAGGTGCCGACGCGGTGCAGGGCGTCGACGACCTCGCGGCTCGGCGCGCCGAAGTGGAACGACACGACGGGCACGGGGTTGTCGCGCAGCACCACGAGCTTGGCCTCGTAGCCGTCGTCGCGGCCGCTCTCGGGATCGCCGAGCTCGGCCTCGTACCAGGTGGCCTCGCCGGCCAGCTGGTGGGCGTAGACGTCGACGGCGGCGGGGTCGGCGTACTCCGGCTGCGGCATGAAGACGTTGACGCCGAAGGGCCTGCCGGTGAGGCTCCGCAGCTGCTTGATCTCCTGGTACATCCCGTCGGCGGTCTTGTACCCGGCGGCGAGGAACCCGAGCCCGCCCGCCTCGCACACGGCGGCGGCGAGCTGCGGCACGGAGACGCCGCCCGCCATGGGGGCCTGCACGATCGGGAGGGGGAAGAGATCGGTCAGCGCGGAGGACATGACCGCATGTTGTCACGTCCTCCGAACAACTCCGAAACCGGCCTGCCGTGTGGCATAGACCAGAGGAACAAGCCCTCTCCCGCCGCCCGGGGGACTCCCGTCAGCGCCCGTTGAAGGCATCCTTCAACCGCGAGAACAACCCCTGCTGCCCCGGCTGGAACTGTCCCTGCGGCCGTTCCTCTCCGCGCAGCTTGGCCAGCTCGCGCAGGAGGCGTTCCTGTTCGGGGTCGAGCTTGGTCGGGGTCTGGACCTCGACGTGGACGATGAGGTCGCCGCGTCCGCCGCCGCGCAGGTGCGTGACGCCCCGGCCGTGCAGCGGGATCGACTGGCCGGACTGGGTGCCCGGGCGGATGTCGACCTCCTCCAGGCCGTCCAGCGTCTCCAGCGGCACCTTCGTGCCGAGGGCCGCCGCCGTCATCGGGAGCGTGACCGTGCAGTGCAGGTCGTCGCCGCGCCGCTGGAACATGGGGTGCGGCAGCTCGTGGATCTCGACGTAGAGGTCACCGGCCGGACCGCCACCGGGCCCGACCTCGCCCTCGCCGGCCAGCTGGATGCGCGTGCCGTTGTCGACACCGGCCGGGATCTTGACCGTGAGCGTGCGCCGGGAGCGGACTCGGCCGTCACCCGCGCACTCCGGGCACGGAGTGGGGACGACCGTGCCGAAGCCCTGGCACTGCGGGCACGGCCGGGACGTCATGACCTGGCCCAGGAAGGACCGGGTGACCTGCGAGACCTCACCGCGGCCGCGGCACATGTCACATGTCTGGGCGGAGGTGCCGGGGGCCGCGCCCTCGCCGTTGCAGGTGTTGCAGACGACGGCCGTGTCGACCTGGATGTCCTTCGTCGTGCCGAAGGCCGCCTCGTCGAGCTCCACCTCGATGCGGATCATCGCGTCCTGGCCACGGCGGGTGCGCGAGCGCGGTCCGCGCTGCGACGCCGTGCCGAAGAACGCGTCCATGATGTCCGAGAAGTTCCCGAAGCCACCGGCTCCGAAGCCGCCCGCGCCGCCGCCTCCGGCCTGCGAGAGCGGGTCGCCGCCGAGGTCGTAGACCTGCTTCTTCTGCGGGTCCGACAGCACCTCGTAGGCGGCGTTGATCTCCTTGAACCGCTCCTGGGTCTTCGGATCGGGGTTGACGTCCGGATGCAGCTCGCGGGCGAGCCGCCGGAAGGCCTTCTTGATCTCTTCCTGCGACGCGTCGCGGCGCACGCCGAGTACGGCGTAGTAGTCCGTGGCCACTACGACTCCGCCAGGATCTGTCCGACGTACCGTGCCACTGCGCGTACCGCTCCCATCGTTCCCGGGTAGTCCATGCGGGTCGGTCCGACCACGCCGAGCTTGGCGACTGCCTCGCCGCCCGAACCGTAGCCGACCGACACGACGGACGTGGAGTTGAGTCCTTCGTGGGCGTTCTCGTGACCGATACGGACGGTCACGCCCGGATCCTTCGCCTCGCCGAGCAGCTTGAGGAGCACGACCTGCTCCTCCAGCGCCTCCAGCACCGGCCGGATCGTGAGGGGGAAGTCATGACCGAAGCGGGTCAGATTGGCGGTGCCGCCGATCATCAGCCGCTCCTCGTTCTCCTCGACGAGCGTCTCCAGAAGCGTGGAGAGCACCGTGGAGACCGTACCCCGATCCTCGTGCTCGAACGCCTCCGGGAGGTCCTCCACCAGACTCGGCACATCCGCGAAACGGCGGTTCGCCACCCGGCTGTTGAGCCGCGCGCGCAGATCCGCGAGCGAGGCCTCGCCGAAGGGCGCCGGGCAGTCGACCACCCGCTGCTCGACCCGCCCGGTGTCCGTGATCAGCACGAGCATCACGCGCGCGGGCGCCAGGGAGAGCAGCTCCACGTGCCGCACGGTCGACCGGGTCAGCGACGGGTACTGCACGACGGCGACCTGGCGCGTGAGCTGCGCGAGCAGCCGTACCGTACGCGCCACGACGTCGTCGAGGTCGACGGCGCCCTCGAGGAAGTTCTGGATCGCGCGCCGCTCGGGCGCGGTCATCGGCTTGACGCCGGCGAGCTTGTCCACGAACAGCCGGTAGCCCTTGTCGGTGGGGATGCGCCCGGCGCTGGTGTGCGGCTGGGCGATGTATCCCTCGTCCTCCAGGGCGGCCATGTCGTTGCGGACGGTCGCCGGGGAGACGCCGAGGTTGTGCCGCTCGGTGAGGGCCTTGGAGCCCACCGGCTCCTCGGTGCCGACGTAGTCCTGGACGATGGCGCGCAGCACCTGAAGCCTGCGTTCACTGAGCATCGCGCACACCTCCAGAAGTCTCCGCCTGCTGCCCTGCCGGTCGCGGTCTGGCACTCTGCGCATGCGAGTGCCAGCATTCCCCGGCCCAGTGTACGGCGGTGGGGTACACCCCCGGCAAGGCTGGTCGTGCGGCGCCGTGCCCCGGGCGGGGCGCACGGCTAGCGTCGCCGTATGACGGTGACTTGGGAAGAGCTGGGGTGGGAGCGCTTGGCCGCCGGGGTGGGGCGGTGCCGGCTTCCGGTGTGGGACTGCACGGCGGGGCTGGTCGCCGGTGCGGACGCGGTCCTGATGATCGACGCGGGGTCGAGCCCGGCCGAGGGCGCGCGGTTGCACGAGCAGGCGCAGTCGCTCACCGGCCACCGTGTGACACATCTCGCGCTGACCCATCCCCACTTCGACCATGTCTTCGGGGTCGCGGCGTTCCCGGGCGCGGAGATCTTCGGCGCGGTGGGCGTGGACGCGGTGCTGACGCGCGTGCGGGACCGCCAGGAGCTGCGCGCGGACGCGGTACGCAACGGCCTGGCGGAGACCGTCGCGCGGGAGTCGGCGGACCGGCTGGTCCCGCCCCGCCACCTGGTGTCCGGCGAGTGGACCCTGGACCTGGGCGGCGGGCGCCAGGTGCTGCTGGCGAACGTCGGCCCGGGGCACACCGCGCACGACCTGGCCGTGCTGGTGCCCGGCGACCCGGAGGTCGTCTTCTGCGGCGACCTGGTCGAGGAGTCCGGCGAGCCCCAGGCGGGCCCCGACGCCGTGCCGTCGCACTGGCCGGCCGCCCTGGACCGCCTGCTCGGCCTGGGCGGCGAGGACGCGCTGTACGTACCCGGTCACGGAGCGGTGGTGGACGCGGCGTTCGTCCGGGCCCAGCGGGACGCGCTGGCGACCCGTTTCGGCGTGTCTCCGTGACCGCCCACCGGCTTCTCCTATCGTCATGCGAATGCGCCAGTACTCTCCGGACCTGACCCCGCCGTGGAAGAAGCCCCAGCCGGTCCCCGAGGTCCCGGCGGAACCGGGCCTGGTGGTCGAGGAGCCCGGCACCGGCTTCTGCGGGGCGGTGATCCGCTGCGAGGCGGGCACGGTGACGCTGGAGGACCGCTTCGGCAAGCACCGCGTGTTCCCGATGGAGCCGCGCGGGTTCCTGCTGGAGGGCAAGGTGGTGACGCTGGTCCGCCCCGCGCCGGGCAGCCCCGCGCGCCCCACCCGTACGGCCTCCGGCTCGGTCGCCGTCCCCGGCGCACGCGCGCGCGTGGCCCGCGCCGGCCGCATCTACGTCGAGGGCCGGCACGACGCCGAGCTGGTCGAGAAGGTGTGGGGTGACGACCTGCGCATCGAGGGCGTGGTCGTGGAGTACCTGGAGGGCGTGGACGACCTCCCGTCGATCGTCGACTCCTTCTCCCCCGGCCCCGACGCCCGGCTCGGCGTCCTGGTCGACCACCTCGTACCGGGCTCCAAGGAGTGGCGCATCGCCCAGTCGGTGACGAGCGACCACGCGCTGGTGGTGGGCCACCCGTACATCGACATCTGGGAGGCGGTGAAGCCGGCGTCCCTCGGCATCGAGGCGTGGCCTTCGGTGCCGCGCGGGCAGGACTGGAAGACGGGGGTGTGCCGGGCGCTGGGGTGGCCGGAGAACACGGGCGCGGCGTGGCAGCGGATCCTGTCCGGGGTGCGGTCGTACAAGGACCTGGAGCCGGAGTTGCTGGGTTGTGTGGAGCGTCTCATCGACCACGTGACCGTGCCCTGACGTTTGCCGAGTCGTTCACACATCGGGCCTGGTGGTCTGCTCTCCGCCACCGCGGAGGTGGTCCCTCGATCAGTTCGTCGACGCTGCCGAGCAGCTCGTGCTCCCCGCCGCAGCGGGGGTCGGCCCTTCAGTCCACCAGGTCCCGCACCACCGCATCCGCCAGCAGCCGCCCCCGGAGGGTGAGCACCGCGCGCCCCTCCTCGTACGGCGTCTCCTGGAGGAGACCGTCCGACAGGGCGCGGCGGGCGGCGGCGAGGCCCTGGTCCCGCAGCAGTGACAGCGGAGCTCCCTCCCGCAGCCGAAGCTCCAGCAGAATCCGCTCGACCCGCCGGTCCTCCTCCGACAGCACCTCACGCCCGGCCCCGGGCGAACGACCGGCCGCCAGCGCAGCCGCATACGCGCCCGGATGCTTCACGTTCCACCACCGCACCCCGCCCACATGACTGTGCGCACCGGGCCCGGCCCCCCACCAGTCGGCCCCCCGCCAGTACAGCTCGTTGTGCAGGCACCGCCCCGCCTCCGAGGTCGCCCAGTTCGACACCTCGTACCACTCGAACCCCGCGCCCGAGAGAACCTCGTCCGCGATCAGATACCGGTCGGCGTGGACGTCGTCGTCGGTCATCGGCACCTCGCCCCGCCGGATCCGGCGCGCCAGCTGCGTCCCCTCCTCCACGATCAGGGCGTACGCGCTGACATGGTCCGGCCCGGCCCCCAGCACGGCGTCCAGCGACGCCCGCCAGTCGTCGTCGGACTCCCCCGGCGTGCCGTAGATCAGGTCGAGGTTCACGTGCTCGAACCCGGCCGCCCTGGCCTCCGCGACACACGCCTCGGGCCGGCCGGGCGTATGCGTACGGTCCAGCACCTTCAGCACGTGCTGCCGCGCGCTCTGCATCCCGAACGAGATGCGGTTGAAGCCCCCCTCGCGCAGGGCCGCCAGATACGCCGGATCCACCGACTCCGGGTTCGCCTCCGTCGTGACCTCGGCGTCCGCCGCGAGCCCGAACTCGTCCCGGACGGCCTGCAGCATCCGCACGAGATCCCCGGCGGCCAGCAGCGTCGGCGTACCCCCGCCGACGAACACCGTACGGACGGGACGCGGATCGTCCCCCAGGACCTTGCGGGCCAGGCGGATCTCGTCGACGAGCGTCTCGGCGTAGTTGTCGCGGGAGGCGAGCACGCCGCCGGTGCCGCGCAGCTCGGTCGCCGTGTACGTGTTGAAGTCGCAGTAGCCGCAGCGGGTCGCGCAGTAGGGAACGTGCAGGTAGAACCCGAGCGGGCGGTCGGCGGCCCCGGCTAGGGCGGACGCGGGCAGCGCGCCGTCCTCGGGGACCGGCTCGCCGTCGGGGAGTGCGGAAGGCATGCCTTCCATTGTCCAGCACCCGGGCGGTGACTCCGCCTGGAGCAGTGATCACTCCGCCTGGAGCACCAGCAGCGCCAGATCGTCCGCCGGCGGCCGCGCCCCGAACTCGTGCACCAGCCGCTTGATCCGCTCGGCTATCAGCTCGGCGTCCAGCCCTACGCAGCCCGCGAGCGCCGCCGCGAGTCCGTCCCCGTCGTCGAACTGGCGGGACCCGGAGCGGCGCTCGGTCACGCCGTCGGTGACGCACAGCAGCGTGTCGCCGGAGCGCAGCTCGAAGGTCTCGCTGGTGTACGTGGCGTCCTCGACGACGCCCAGGAGGGTCTGCGGCTGCGCGCAGGCGTGGACCTCGCCGCCCGCCCCGAGCAGCAGGGGCAGCGGGTGCCCGGCGGAGGCGACGGTGCAGCGGAGGCCGCCGTCGAAGGGGACCAGCTCGCCGTACAACAGGGACAGGAAGCGCGTCTGGGGGCCGTCGCCGGGCGGGGTCGGGCGGGCGCCCGCCGCCACCAGTGCCCGGGCCGCCGCGTCGGCGGCCTCCGTGGCGTCGTCGAGCAGGAGCTGGTTGAGGCGGTCGAGGACGTCGGCGACCCGGTAGCCCTCGCGGGCCAGCAGCCGCAGCCAGGGCCGGGCCAGGCCGATGACGACGGCGGCCTCGGGCCCCTTGCCCTGGACGTCGCCGACGGCGAAGCACCAGCGGCCGTCGCCGGCCGGGAACAGGTCGTAGAAGTCGCCGCTGGGCCCGCCCTTGTCGCACGGCTCGTAGACGAGGGCGCTGCGCACCCCGGGGATCTCGGCCACGGCACCGGGCAGCAGCCCGCGCTGGAGGACGGCGCTGATGGTGGCCTGGCGGGCGTACTGGCGGGCCGCGCCGATGGCGAGCGCGACGCGGCGGCTCAGGTCCTCGACGAGGCCGGTGATCTCGTCGGGGAAGCCGGCGGTCCCGGACCGTCCGATGACGAGGGTGCCCAGCGGACGTCCCCCGGCGACCAGCCGGTACGCCAGTGCCTGGCCCGGCGCACCGGGCGCGTCGCCGAGCGCCTCACCGGGCCAGGGGTAGTCGACGGGCCCGGATCCTGGAGGATCGGACGGAGGCGGCGGTTCCTTCTCCAGCGCCCACCGCAGCTCCTCGATGTGGTTCTCGCTGCCGTGCCAGACCCGGGCCAGCCGGGGCCCGCCCGCTCCGGCCCCGCCGCCCCAGCCGCCGCCGGTGGCCTCGTCCTCCAGCCAGACCGCGCACCAGTCGGCCAGCCGGGGCACGATCAGCTGCCCGGCGAGGGCGGCGACCAGGTCCTCGTCGAGCTGCCCGGCGAGCAGGTCGGAGGCCTCGGCGAGGAAGGAGAGGGCACCGCGGCCCAGCCAGACGCCGTCGGGGCCGTCCCGCCCGTCGCTGCCCTCGTGCCGGTCCCGCCAGTCCCGCAGGTCGTTCCAGTCCCGGCAGTCGCGCAGGCCGTGGTGGTCCCGGGAGTCGTGGTGGTGCTCGGAGTCGTGGTGGTGACCGACGTCAGGGTGGTCCCAGGAGTCCCCGCGGTCATACGCCCAGCCCTGGCGAGGCTCCGGCGCCAGAATCTCCGCCACCCGCAAGCCGCGCGCCAGCGCCTGCTCCCCGGCGTACGCCTCGATCTGCTCCCCTGCCGCACCCCCCACGGCGGGCAACCGCGCCCATACGGTCTTCCGCCCCGTGCGGTACGTGATCCCCCACGCCTCGGAGAGCGCGCCGACGAGCCGCAGGCCGCGCCCGTACTCGGGGGTGTCGTGCGGCGTCTCCGGCTCGCCGCCGCGCGGGGCGCGGGAGGGGTGGTGGTCGCAGACCTCGACGACGAGCGCGGCCGTGGCCTGGTCGTCGCCTTCCAGCCGGCACTCCATCTCGACGTCCGTGCCCGCGTGCACGACGGCGTTGGTGACGAGTTCGCTGACGACGAGCGCGGCGTCGTCGGCGAGGCGGTCGGTGAGGTGCTCGGCGCCGGGCAGGCCGCGCTCGGTCCACTCGGCGAGCGCCGCGCGCACCAGGGCGCGTGCGGCGCCCGGCGCGAGGGAGCTGCCGGACAGGGTCGCGCGCGCCCGCGCGCACTCCTGCGCGAGCGCCCCGACAACCGGCATGGGCGCCCCGGAAACCGGCACAAGCGCCTCGGCAGCCGGCACGGGCCCCTCGGCAACGGGCCCTTCATGAGCGGGCACGGGCATCTCCCCAGCGTGTGCAGGCGCCTCAGAGGCACGGGAAGCGGTCTCCCGTTGCGTCGGAATGGCCCCCATGGGCAGCTCCCCGGGCAGTTCGTACGAATACGCCACAGTCGATGCCGACAGAGTGACAGACTGACCACGCCCATAAGCGCCGAGTTACCGAAGTGGGCCGCCATGAGTGAGAACAGTGCTACTCCTGTGGTCGAAGACCGGTACGAAGACGGTCAGATTCGTGCATCCGATCTGCGTCCGCTGCTCGCGGCCATGACAGCCGCACGCGACGGCGACTTCACGAAGGTGCCGGAATCCGGCCACGGGATGGTGGCCGAACTCACCGCGGTCTTCAACCAGATCATGGACCGCAGCGTCCACTTCACCACCGAGGTGCGGCGCGTCAAACGCGAGCTGGTGCGGCACGGCCGGCTCGACGAGCGGCTCTCGGCGAGCCCGGGGCAGGGCCTGTGGACGTCCCGCGTCGACGACGTCAACCAGCTGCTCGACGCCCTGGTCGCCCCGGCGGCGAACGCCACGCGCGTGCTGGACGCGGTGGCCGGCGGCGATCTGACCCAGCGGGTCGATCTGCACGACGGGACCCGCCAGTTACGCGGCGACCTGCGCCGCCTCGGCCGGGCCGTGAACAAGATGGTGGACCAGCTGTCCCTGTTCACCGGCGAGGTGACGCGGGTCGCCCGCGAGGTCGGCACCGAGGGCCGGCTCGGCGGCCGGGCCAAGGTGCGGGGACTCTCGGGCAGTTGGCGGGATGTGACCGAGGCCGTCAACACGATGGCGGCCCGGCTGACGGCTCAGGTGCGGGACATCGCGGCGGTGACGACGGCCGTGGCGCGCGGCGACCTGACCCGCACGGTCACGGTCGAGGCGACCGGCGAGCTGCTCGAACTGAAGCTCACCGTCAACACGATGGTGGACCAGCTCTCCGCCTTCGCCGACGAAGTGACCAGGGTGGCCCGCGAGGTCGGCACGGAGGGCCAGCTGGGCGGCCGGGCGCAGGTGCGGGGCGTCTCGGGGGTCTGGAAGGACCTCACCGACAACGTCAACTTCATGGCGTCGAACCTGACCTCGCAGGTCCGCAACATCGCCCAGGTGACGACGGCCGTGGCCAACGGCGACCTGTCCCAGAAGATCACGGTCGACGCCCGCGGCGAGATCCTCGAACTCAAGTCGACCATCAACACGATGGTGGACCAGCTCTCCGCCTTCGCCGACGAGGTCACCCGGGTCGCCCGCGAGGTCGGCACCGAGGGCAACCTCGGCGGCCGGGCCCAGGTCCGGGGCGTCTCCGGCGTCTGGAAGGACCTCACCGACAACGTCAACTTCATGGCCGACAACCTCACCTCCCAGGTGCGGAACATCGCGCTCGTCTCCACCGCCGTCGCCCAGGGCGACCTCGGCAAGAAGATCACGGTGGAGGCCAAGGGCGAGATCCTGGAGCTGAAGTCGACGATCAACACGATGGTCGACCAGCTCTCCGCCTTCGCCGACGAGGTCACCCGCGTGGCCCGCGAGGTCGGCACCGAGGGCAACCTCGGCGGCCAGGCGCAGGTCCGGGGCGTCTCCGGCGTCTGGAAGGACCTCACCGACAACGTCAACTTCATGGCGCTGAACCTGACCTCCCAGGTCCGCAACATCGCCCAGGTGACGACGGCCGTCGCCAACGGCGACCTCTCCAAGAAGATCACGGTCGACGCCCGCGGCGAGATCCTCGAACTCAAGGACACCGTCAACACGATGGTGGAGCAGCTGCGCGCCTTCGCCGACGAGGTCACCCGGGTCGCCCGCGAGGTCGGCACCGACGGCCGGCTCGGCGGCCGGGCCCAGGTGCTGGGCGTCTCCGGCGTCTGGCGGGACCTGACGGACAACGTCAACTCCATGGCCGACAACCTCACCTCCCAGGTGCGCAACATCGCCCAGGTCGCGACGGCCGTGGCGCAGGGCGACCTGTCCCGGAAGATCGACGTGGACGCGCGCGGCGAGATCCTGGAGCTCAAGACCACCATCAACACGATGGTCGACACGCTGTCCTCCTTCTCCTCGGAGGTCACGCGCGTGGCCCGCGAGGTCGGCTCCGAGGGCCGACTCGGCGGTCAGGCGAGGGTCGAGGGCGTCTACGGCACCTGGAAGCGCCTGACGACCAACGTCAACGAACTCGCGCTCAACCTCACCACCCAGGTCCGCGCGATCGCCGAGGTCGCCTCGGCCGTGGCCCAGGGCGACATGTCCCGCTCGATCACGGTGGAGACGCAGGGCGAGGTCGCCGAGCTGAAGGACAACATCAACCTGATGGTGGCCAACCTGCGCGAGACGACCCGCGCGAAGGACTGGCTGGAGTCCAACCTGGCCCGCCTGGCCGCCCTGATGCAGGGCCACCGCGACCTGATGGAGGTCGCCGACCTCATACTCAGGGAACTGACCCCGCTGGTGAACGCCCAGTACGGCGCCTTCTACCTGGCCGACCCGGAGGAGGACGGCGCGGCGGTCCCCACCAAGGGCCTGGCCTTCATCGCCGGCTACGGCGCCGCCCAGGACGCGACCGTCGAGACCGGCGGCCTGCCCGTGCACGGCCTGGTCGCGCAGGCGGCCCGGGAGAAGAAGCGGATCCTGGTCGAGGGCGCCCCGCCCGACTACATCAAAATCAACAGCGGCCTCGGCGAAGCCGCCCCCACCACCATCGTCATCATCCCGATCCTCTTCGAGGACAAGCTCCTCGGTGTCATCGAGCTCGCTTCCTTCTCCCGCTTCTCCGATGTGCACCTGGCGTTCTTCGACCAGTTCGTCAACACCATCGGCGTCGCCATCAACACGATCATCGCCAACTCCCGCACGGAGTCCCTGCTCGGCGAGTCCCAGCGTCTCGCCAGGCAGCTCCAGGAACGCTCGGACGAACTCCAGAAGCAGCAGGGCGAGCTGCAGCGCTCCAACGCCGAACTGGAGGAGAAGGCCGCCCTGCTGGCCACGTCCTCGCAGTACAAGTCGGAGTTCCTGGCGAACATGTCGCACGAGCTGCGCACGCCCCTGAACTCCCTGCTGATCCTGGCCCGGCTGCTCTCCGACAACCCGGACGGCCATCTCTCCGAGCAGGAGGTGCAGTTCGCGACGACGATCCACCGCTCGGGCTCGGACCTGCTCCAGCTGATCAACGACATCCTGGACCTGTCGAAGATCGAGGCGGGCCGGATGGACGTACGCCCCAAGAGGCTCCCCCTCATCAAGCTGCTCGACTACGTCCACGCCACCTTCCGCCCGCTCACCCTCGACCGGGGGCTCGCCTTCGAGGTGGCGGTCGGCGAGGACGTACCGCGCGAGATGTACTCCGACGAGCAGCGGCTCCAGCAGATCCTGCGCAACCTGCTCTCCAACGCGATCAAGTTCACCGCGAACGGCAAGGTCGAACTGCGGGTGGACCGCGTGCGGGACACCGAGCACGGCTCTGTCCGCGACACCGACGACGTCATCGCGTTCACCGTGTCCGACACCGGCATCGGCATCGCGCCGGAGAAACTCGCGGTGATCTTCGAGGCGTTCCAGCAGGCCGACGGCACCACCAATCGCAAGTACGGCGGCACCGGCCTGGGCCTGTCCATCAGCCGGGAGATCGCGGGCCTGCTCGGGGGCCGGATCGTGGCCGAGAGCGAACCCGGCAAGGGCTCCACGTTCACCCTCTACGTCCCCGTCGTCAGTCCCGGCGACACGGCACCCGCCCCGCTCCCCGAGGCCCGCCCGGAACTCCCCCTGCCGCTCCAGCCGACGGCCGGCTCGTTCCCCTCCTCCCCCGACACGGACGACGCCTGGCCCGCACCGACCAGGCTGGAGGCGTGGACGTCCGGCAGGCCCGGCCGGATCCTGCCCGGGCGGCGGGTGCTGATCGTGGACGACGACATCCGCAACGTCTTCGCCCTCACCCATGTCCTGGGCCGGGTCGGCATGACCGTGCTGTACGCGGAGAACGGCCGCGAGGGCCTCGAGACCCTGGAGCGCGGCGCCGACGTCGAACTGGTCCTGATGGACATCATGATGCCGGAGATGGACGGCTACGAGACCATCTCCGCCATCCGCCGCACACCCCGCTGGGCGAGCCTGCCGATCGTGGCGCTGACCGCCAAGGCGATGCCCGGCGACCGGGAGAAGTCCATCGCCCGCGGCGCCAACGCCTACGTACCCAAGCCGGTGGACATCGACCGTTTGTTGACGGTCGTGTGCGATCTTCTGGATCCCGAGGCCGCGGAAGAAAAGGCATGAACAGAATCCAGGACCTCAAACGCCGCGCAGGGGAGATTACTTAGGGGCGCGGGGCTGTGTCGATGTGCGGCTCCGCCGCGTGGGCGCGAACAACCACAACGGATCCGCAGCCGCCCGCGCGCCCCGCGCCACCCCTTACGCCTCGCGGGACCCTTCGTACATCTCCTCGATCAGATGCTTGTACTCCCGCTCCACCACCGGCCGCTTCAGCTTCAGGCTCGGCGTGATCTCGCCGTGCTCGATATCGAGATCCCGCGGCAGGAGACGGAACTTCTTGATGGTCTGCCACCGCTGAAGCCCCTCGTTGAGCTGCTTCACATACCCGTCGACCATGTCGACGGTCTGCGGCGCCGCCACGATCTCCGTGTACGACTTCCCCTCCAGCCCGTTCTCCTTGGCCCACTCGGTGATGGCGACCTCGTCGAGCGCGATCAGCGCCGTGCAGAAGTTCCGGTCGGCCCCGTGCACCAGGATGTTGGACACGTACGGGCACACCGCCTTGAACTGCCCCTCGACCTCCGCAGGCGCGATGTACTTGCCGCCCGACGTCTTGATGAGGTCCTTCTTGCGGTCGGTGATCCGCAGGTACCCGTCGGGCGACAGCTCGCCGATGTCCCCGGTGTGGAACCAGCCGTCCGGCTCCAGCACCTCGGCGGTCTTCTCGGGCAGCTTGTGGTAGCCCTCCATGATCCCCGGGCCGCGCAGCAGGATCTCCCCGTCCTCGGCGATGCGGACCTCCGTGCCGGGCAGCGGCTTGCCGACCGTACCGGTGCGGTAGGCCTCGCCCGGATTCACGAAGGACGCGGCGGAGGACTCGGTCAGGCCGTAGCCCTCCAGGATGTGGATGCCGGCGCCGGAGAAGAAGTACCCGATCTCGGGGGCGAGGGCGGCCGAACCGGAGACGCACGCCCGCAGGTTGCCGCCGAAGGCCTCCCGGATCTTGGCGTACACCAGCGCGTCGGCGACCTTGTGCTTCGCGCCCAGCCCGAACGGCACGGACGCGGTCCCGGTGCGCCGGAAGTTGTCCTGCGCGACCTTGGCGTACTCGCGGGCGACCTCGGCGGCCCACTGGAAGATCTTGTACTTGGCCCCGCCGCCCGCCCGGGCCTTCGCGGCGACGCCGTTGTAGACCTTCTCGAAGATGCGCGGCACGGCCGCCATGTACGTCGGCCGCACCACCGGCAGATTCTCGATGATCTTGTCGACGCGGCCGTCCACGGCGGTGACGTGCCCGACCTCGATCTGGCCGGAGGTGAGCACCTTGCCGAAGACGTGCGCGAGCGGCAGCCACAGGTACTGCACGTCCTCGCCGCTGACGAGGCCGGTCGCGGCGATCGCCTTCGCCATGTACGACCAGTTGTCGTGCGGGAGGCGCACGCCCTTGGGGCGGCCGGTGGTGCCGGAGGTGTAGATGAGGGTGGCCAGCTGGTCCTTGGTGAGCGCGCCGACCCGCTCCCTGACCAGCTCGGGGTCCTTCTCCAGACGGGCCGCGCCGCGCTTCTCCAGCTCGTCGAGGGTGAGGATCCAGTCGGCGGTCTCGGCACCGGCGGGGTCGATGACCACCACATGGGTCAGCTCGGGCAGCTCCGCGCGCTTCTCCTTCGCCTTGGCCAGCTGCTCGGCGTTCTCAGCGATGAGCACCCGGCTCTCGGAGTCCGACAGGATGTACGCGGACTCCTCGGCGTTGGTCTGCGGGTACACCGTGGTCGTGGCCGCGCCGGCGCACATGATGCCGAGGTCGGCGAGGATCCACTCGATCCGGGTGGCGGAGGCGAGGGCGACGCGCTGCTCGGGCTGCACGCCGAGCTCGATGAGGCCCGCCGCGATGGCGTAGACCCGCTCGGCGGCCTGGGCCCAGCTCAGCGACTTCCACTCGTCCGGCCCCTGGCCGGAGGACGAGGGGACCGGATACCGGTAGGCCTCGGCGTCCGGCGTGGCCGCCACGCGCTCCAGGAAGAGGCCCGCCACGGACGGCGGACGGTTCTCGATCAAAGTCTGTGTGTCGCTCACGACATCCTCCGGGCCCGCGACAGTGCGGCTGGCTCAGGTGCGGCTGGTTTTGACTCACGAGGTGCTGGTCACAAGCCGTTGTTTAACTCGCGAGTAACTATCGAGCAGGGATCAGAGTAAAGGTCGACCGGCCCCTGCGTAA
This sequence comes from Streptomyces lomondensis, assembly GCF_014651035.1. Lineage (GTDB taxonomy): Bacteria > Actinomycetota > Actinomycetes > Streptomycetales > Streptomycetaceae > Streptomyces > Streptomyces lomondensis. The sequence continues at coordinate 617,073 of NZ_BMWC01000001.1, read as the reverse complement.
GGGTCCGCGGCCTGTCACTTCGTACAGACAGCTACCCCGTATACGCGCAGGGCCCGCCGCACTTTCGTACGACGGGCCCCCGTTCCACCCGGTTTGGGGTGTAACCCACGGTAATCCGTGATTACTTCTTGCCCTTGCCCGACCCCGCGCTGTCATCGCTCGACAGGACGGCGATGAAGGCCTCCTGCGGAACTTCCACGGAACCCACCATCTTCATCCGCTTCTTGCCCTCCTTCTGCTTCTCCAGCAGCTTCCGCTTACGGGAGATGTCACCGCCGTAGCACTTGGCGAGGACGTCCTTGCGGATGGCGCGGATGGTCTCGCGGGCGATGACCCGGGAGCCGATGGCCGCCTGGACGGGCACCTCGAAGGCCTGCCGCGGGATGAGCTCCTTGAGCTTGGCGACGAGCCGCACACCGTAGGCGTACGCCTGGTCCTTGTGGGTGATCGCGGAGAAGGCGTCCACCTTGTCGCCGTGCAGCAGGATGTCGACCTTGACCAGGCTGGAGGTCTGCTCGCCGGTGGGCTCGTAGTCAAGCGAGGCGTAGCCGCGGGTCTTGGACTTCAGCTGGTCGAAGAAGTCGAAGACGATCTCGGCGAGGGGCAGGGTATAGCGAATCTCGACCCGCTCCTCGGAGAGGTAGTCCATGCCGAGCAGGTCACCGCGCCGCGTCTGGCACAGCTCCATGATCGAGCCGATGAACTCGCTGGGCGCCAGGACGGTGGCCCGGACGACCGGCTCGTAGACCTCCGAGATCTTGCCCTCGGGGAACTCGCTCGGGTTGGTCACGGTGTGCTCGGTGCCGTCCTCCATGACGACGCGGTAGACCACGTTCGGCGCGGTGGCGATCAGGTCGAGCCCGAACTCGCGCTCCAGCCGCTCCCGGATCACGTCCAGGTGCAGCAGGCCGAGGAAGCCGACGCGGAAGCCGAAGCCGAGGGCGGCGGAGGTCTCCGGTTCGTAGACCAGGGCAGCGTCGTTGAGCTGGAGCTTGTCGAGGGCCTCGCGCAGCTCCGGGTAGTCCGAGCCGTCCAGCGGGTAGAGGCCGGAGAAGACCATCGGCTTGGGGTCCTTGTACCCGCCGAGCGCCTGCTCGGCCCCCTTGTGCTGGCTGGTGACGGTGTCACCGACCTTGGACTGGCGGACGTCCTTCACGCCGGTGATGAGATAGCCCACCTCGCCGACGCCCAGGCCGTCGGACGGCAGCATCTCCGGCGAGTTGGTGCCGATCTCCAGCAGCTCGTGCGTGGCGCCGGTCGACATCATCTTGATGCGCTCGCGCCTGTTGAGCTGCCCGTCGATGACACGGACGTACGTCACGACACCCCGGTAGGAGTCGTAGACGGAGTCGAAGATCATGGCACGGGCCGGGGCGTCCTTCACGCCGACCGGGGCCGGGACCTGCTCGACGACCTTGTCCAGCAGCGCCTCGACACCGAGCCCGGTCTTCGCGGAGACCTTGAGCACGTCGTCTGGCTCGCACCCGATGAGGTGGGCGAGCTCCTCGGCGAACTTCTCGGGCTGCGCCGCCGGCAGGTCGATCTTGTTGAGCACGGGGATGATCGTGAGGTCGTTCTCCATCGCCAGGTAGAGGTTGGCGAGGGTCTGGGCCTCGATGCCCTGGGCGGCGTCGACCAGGAGGATGGTGCCCTCGCAGGCGGCGAGCGACCGCGAGACCTCGTAGGTGAAGTCGACGTGCCCCGGGGTGTCGATCATGTTGAGGATGTGCGTGTTGCCCTTGTCATGGGTCGGGGCCCACGGCAGACGCACCGCCTGAGACTTGATCGTGATGCCGCGCTCGCGCTCGATGTCCATGCGGTCGAGGTACTGAGCGCGCATCTGCCGCTGCTCGACCACTCCGGTCAGCTGGAGCATCCGGTCGGCGAGCGTGGACTTGCCGTGGTCGATGTGCGCGATGATGCAGAAGTTGCGGATCAGAGCCGGGTCGGTACGGCTCGGCTCGGGCACATGGCTAGGGATCGCGGGCACGCAGGGTCCTGATTCTTGAGGCGTCCGCAGTGTCTGCGGTCTCGGGTCGGATCGATACGTAGCCTCCATGGTCCCACGGGTGGGGACCATGGACGGGTTTGGGCCGTGGATGGGCCCGCTGGTAGCCTGGGTGGCTGTGTCTCATGCCCTCTCGCAGGAGGCACAACCTCAAGAAATCACCGGTGCGGGGCCCCTGCGGTGCCGTGCCAGAACCTGAGAAGGCTCATTCGTGGCGAACATCAAGTCCCAGATCAAGCGGATCAAGACCAACGAGAAGGCCCGGCTGCGCAACAAGGCCGTCAAGTCCTCCCTGAAGACCGCGATCCGCAAGGCCCGCGAGGCCGCTGCCGCGGGTGACGTCGAGAAGGCCACCGAGTACCAGCGCGCTGCCGCGCGTCAGCTCGACAAGGCCGTCTCGAAGGGCGTCATCCACAAGAACCAGGCTGCCAACAAGAAGTCGGCGCTGGCTCAGAAGGTCGCCGCGCTCAAGGGCTGACATCTGATGTGACGCCGGGGGGAATCGAGCGGGCCCTCTCTCATCCGCTCCCGTCCGGCACCCCTCGGATCCGCGCGCGGCCTGCGTTCGCCACGCGGGCGCGGATCCAACAGCTTGAACCGAAGGCCGGGCGCCCTCCTGTTCCCCATGGGAGGCGGCCCGGCCTTCGGCCTGTTCAGGACCAGAACTCGTTGTTCTTGTCGATGTCCTCGACGCACTCGTCGATGTCGGTGACCTTGTCCCCGACGATCCGGAAGATGAGGGCTCCGGTGTCGTCGAGGCGCTTGCCGTTGCGCTCGGCTGTGAAACGGCTCATGCCGACCGCGTGACCGCGGCCGTCCACAGCGACGCCGATCAGTTCGGCGCGCATCGTCCCGTTGGTCTCCGCACCGAGCCGCTCGTACATCTCGATCATCGAGTTGACGCCTTTGAAGTCGCCCGACAGCGGGTGCTCTCCGGGCACGTGGTGTGTGGCGTCTCCCGCGATCAGTTCGCGCAAGGTGTCCATGTCACCGCGCGAGAAGGCCTCGAATCCCTTGCGGACCAGCGCTGCGTGGGGGTGTTCAGCCATGGCCTTCGCCACCTCTCCGTCACCTCGCGACGTACGGCTGATACACCCGATTCTCCTCCTCGGCAGGAGGAGGGCGACTCGATCACGGCACGGGCCTGGAGCCCGTCGGCGAACGGCCGGGCGGGCTGCTGTACCGGTGCGGCGGCGCGGAATTCGTGCCAGGTCCTCGCGGGCGTCCGGGTCGTCCGGGTCTTCCCGGGCGCCGGGTCGTCCGGGTCATCCGAATCCTCCGGGTCCTCCCGGGCGCCGGGTTGTCCGGGTCTCCCTGGCGCCGGGTCGTCCGGGCTCTTCTGGGTCGTCCGGGCCTTTCCGGGTCCTGCCCGCGGGCGCGCCCGGGTCATCCGGGTCTCTGGGTCGTCCAGGCCTTTCCGGGTCGTCCAGGTCTTCTGGGTCGTCCAGGTCTTTCCGGGTCCTTCGGGTCTTCTGGGAGCAGCCCGGAGGACAGGTGCCGCCGGGTGCCGCTAGCTCCGGCCCCGGGAGCGAGCCGCGCGGGCGATCGTGACCACCGCCTTCTCCAGGGCGTACGCGGGGTCGTCACCCCCGCCCTTCACTCCCGCGTCGGCCTCGGCCACCGCGCGCAGCGCCACCGCCACCCCGTCCGGCGTCCATCCCCGCATCTGCTGCCGCACCCGGTCGATCTTCCACGGCGGCATGCCCAGCTCCCGCGCGAGATCGGCCGGCCGGCCCCCGCGCGCCGACGACAGCTTGCCGATCGCCCGGACGCCCTGCGCCAGGGCGCTCGTGATCATCACCGGCGCCACCCCGGTCGCCAGCGACCAGCGCAGCGCCTCCAGCGCCTCCGCCGCCCGGCCCTCGACCGCCCGGTCGGCGACCGTGAAGCTCGACGCCTCGGCCCGCCCGGTGTAGTACCGCCCGACGACCGCCTCGTCGATCGTGCCCTCGACGTCCGCGACCAGCTGCGAGACGGCCGAGGCCAGCTCCCGCAGATCGCTCCCGATCGCGTCGACGAGCGCCTGGCACGCCTCCGGCGTGCCGGACCGCCCCACCGCCCGGAACTCCTGCCGCACGAACGCCAGCCGGTCCGCCGGCTTGGTCATCTTCGGGCAGGCCACCTCGCGCGCCCCCGCCTTGCGCGCCGCGTCGAGCAGGCCCTTGCCCTTGGCCGCGCCGGCGTGCAGCAGCACGAGCGTGATCTCCTCGGCGGGCGCCCCGAGGTACGCCTTCACGTCCTTGATCGTGTCGGCCGAGAGGTCCTGCGCGTTGCGCACGACCACGACCTTGCGCTCGGCGAAGAGCGACGGACTCGTCAGCTCGGCGAGTGTGCCGGGCTGCAACTGGTCCGAGGTGAGGTCCCGCACGTCCGTGTCGGCGTCGGAGGCCTTCGCGGCGGCCACCACCTCCTGCACGGCGCGGTCCAGCAGCAGGTCCTCCTGGCCCACGGCGAGCGTCACCGGGGCGAGGGGGTCGTCATTCGCAGTCTTCCTGGCCATCGCGCCAAGCATCCCACGCGGCACTGACAACGGGCCGGGCGCGGGGCCCAGGGCCGACGACGGGACGCGGCCGCTTTACGGCTCCTCCCGCCAGCCTTCCCACTCCCCCGCGAAGCTGTCCAGCTCCCCGGGGTCCAGCCGCCCTTCCTCGTCCCTCAGGACGACCAGCCACTGCGCGTCCTCGGCATCGTCCTCACCGGCCAGGGCGTCCCGCACGAGCCGCGGCTCCTCGACGACCCCGAACCGCTCCCCGAGCGCCTCCACCGCCTCTTCCGCGGCATCCCGGTCGGGCAGCACCAGCACATGTCGTACATCACTCACGCCGGACATTGTCCGACACCGCCGCGCCGCACGGCCGGTCAGCCCTTGCGCACGAGCTGCACATCGAGGTCGACCTTGATGCTCGGCCCGACCACCGCGATGCCCCGCGCCAGCATCGTCTGCCAGCTCACGGTGAAGTCGTCCCGGTGCAGCTCGGTCGTGGCCCGGCAGGCCGCCCGCACCTCGCCCTCCATGCCGTTGCCCAGCCCCAGGTACTCGGTGTCCAGCGTGACCGTCCGCGTCACGCCGTGCAGCGACAGCGCACCCGTCACGGCCCACCGGTTCCCGCCCCTGTGCACGAACCGCTCGCTGTAGAACTCCAGGGTCGGGAACCGCGCGACGTCCAGGAAGTCCGCCGACCGCAGATGGTCGTCGCGCATCCTCATGTTCGTGTCGATGGACGCCGCGTCGATCACCACGTGCATCGCCGACCGCTCCACCGGATCGGTGATCCGTACGACCCCCGCGAAGGACTTGAACTGCCCGTGGATCCGAGCCAGTCCGATGTGCCGTGCGGTGAAGCCGATCGAGGAGTGCGCCGGCTCGATCTCCCAGTCGCCCGGCGCGGGCAGCTCCGGCGGCCGGGCCACCTGGAGCGTCACCTCACCGAGCGACGCGAGCGCGTTCTCGCCGACCTGTGTGGTCGCCCGGTACGGCGTGTACCCCTCCGCCGACACCGCCAGCCGGTACTCCCCCGGAGGCACGGTCGTCACGAACGACCCGTAGGGATCCGCACCCCCGCTGACCACCGGGCGCCCCATGGCGTCGGTGACCGCGAACTCCGCGTGCCTGACCGGCTCGTGGACCGGGTCCAGCACCCGGCAGGCCAGCACCCCGGCGCTCGGCGGCGTCGGCACCGCCGCCAGGGGACTCGTCCGTTGCATCCGGTCGGTTCGGCTTCCCAGCCAGCGGCCGATCATCCACGACTCCCCTGTGTGACTCGAAATCGCCTGTTGATCACTGTTGATCATCTGTTACCGAAGACGCATTCGACCACCAGTGAGGCTTTCGAGGCAACACGGGACCACATCACGGGAATCCAGCACATGTGCCGGTACTCCGCATGAGTAGCCCCGTGTGGCCCGAATTGATCCCTAGCCGGGAGCGCGCACGGCCGGCACCCGGTCGAGCACGATCCCGAACCGCTCCCGGTACACCGCGAGCACCTCCTCGTCCGTGCCCAGCTCCCGCTCCTCCCGCGTCCCGTCGGCCGACGTCGCCTTGAGCCCGCGCCCGCTGAGCGTGATCCTCCCCCCGTCCTCCGTGACCCGCGAACAGACCAGCGAGCGCGTGAAGTGCGACACCGGCGACGTGCTGTGCCACCACGCCCCCGCCACGAAGTCGCCGAGCACCCGCGGCCGCACCTCCAGGCGGTACTGCGGCCTGCCGTCCCGGATCACGTCCAGGTCCGCCGCCTCCGCCGTGTCATGCCCACCGCGCACCCCGGCCGCGTCCGGCCCCGCCTCGACGATCCGGAACGTGCCCCCCGGATCCTCCTGCTCCCCCCGGTCCCCGAACTCCAGCGGCAGGTGGCTGTGCGCCCCGAACCCGACGTCGGCCAGCCAGTCGCCCCCGTCCACCGTCCGTACCCGCAGCGCGAGGTGGTCGTACGGGATCCCGAGCCGCCCCCCGTCCCCGTACACCCGCGCCGCGAGCAGCGCCACGTCGTACCCCAGCGCGGCCAGCAACGCCCCGAAGGCGCCGTTGAGTTCGTAGCAGAACCCGCCCCGCCGCGCGCCGACCACCTTGTCCAGCAGCCGCTTCTCCTCCAGCACGATCTCCTCGCCGAGATGGATGGAGAGGTTCTCGAACGGCACGGTCAGCAGATGGCGCAGGTGCAGCTCGCGCAGCACGTCGACGGTGGGCCACGCGGGGTGCTCGACTCCCAGACGGCGGAGATAGGCATCAAGCTGTGCTGAGTTCATGCCCTCAGTCTCGCGCCACCCGCAGCTCCCCGCCCCCGCCCCCGCCCACGACCGCCAGCGCGCCGTCCCGGTCCGTCCGCAGCACCGCCGCACCCCCGGCCCGCAGCGCCGCGACCGTGCCGGGCGCCGGATGGCCGTAGGGGTTGTCCTCGCCGCAACTGATGAGCGCCAGCCGCGGGGCCGCCCGGCGTATGAGGCCGGGGTCCTGGTAGGCAGAGCCGTGGTGGGCGACCTTCAGTACGTCCACGCCGTCCAGCGCCTCCGCCGCCGGTGACCTGGCCAGTGCCCGCTGGGCCGGAGGTTCGAGGTCCCCGAGGAGCAGCAGGCGCAGCCCGCCCGAGCGGACCAGCATGGCGACACTGGCGTCGTTCGGCCCCTCCGGCTCCGGGTGGGCCGGGAGCAACCACGGGTGCGCGTCCGGCGGAGGGCTCGGGGGCGGCCACACCACCTGCCAGGACAGCTCCCCCGTGCGCCGCTCCTCCCCCGCCGCCGCCCGCGTCACAGGAACCCGCCGGGCCGCCGCCGCCCTCCGCACGAACGCGGCCTGGTCCGCGGGCTCTTCGAAGCCGGTCGTCTCGATCGCGCCCACCGCCCGTCCCCGCAGCACTCCGGGCAGGCCCGCCACGTGATCGGCGTGGAAGTGGGTGAGCACGATCAGCGGGATCCTGGTGATGCCGAGGGCGCGCAGGCAGTGGTCGACGAGGTCCGGATCCGGTCCCGCGTCCACCACCACGCCCCTGCCCTCGCCCGCCGCGAGCACCATGGCGTCGCCCTGCCCCACGTCGCACATCACCAGCCGCCAGCCCGGCGGCGGCCAGCCGGTGACCACCCGGGTCAGCGGCGGCGGCTGCACCACCGCCAGCACCAGCAGCAGCCCGCACGCCCCGCACCACCAGGGATGCCCGAGCAGCCGCCGTCCGGCGAGCAGCACGACCAGGGTCACGGCGGCGAGCAGCGCCGCGCCCGCCCAACTGCCCGGCCAGTCCACTCCGCCGCCCGGCAGCGCCGCCCCGGCCCGGGCGACCTCCGCGATCCACTCGGCGGGCCACTGCGCGCACCACGCCAGGGCCTCGGCCACCGGCATCGCCACCGGGGCCGTGCCCAGTGCCGCGAACCCCAGCACGGTGGCCGGCGCGATCGCGAACTCCGCGAGCAGATTGCACGGCACCGCCACCAGGCTCACCCGCGCCGACAGCACGGCGACGACGGGTGCGCACAGGGCCTGCGCGGCGGCAGCGGCAGCCAGCGCCTCGGCGAGCCTCGGCGGCACCCCGCGCCGCCGCAGCCCGGCGCTCCAGCGCGGCGCGAGCGTGAGCAGGGCGCCGGTGGCCACGACGGACAGCAGGAACCCGTAACTCCGCGCCAGCCACGGGTCGTACAGCACCAGCAGCAGGACCGCCGTCGCCAGTGCCGGGATCAGGGATCTCCGGCGGCCGGTCGCGAGGGCGAGCAGCGCGACGGCTCCACAGGCCGCGGCCCGCAGCACGCTCGGGTCCGGTCGGCACACGACGACGAACCCGAGGGAGAGCACGCCTCCGAGCACCGCGGTCCCCCGCAGGGAGATACCGAGGCGGGGCGCGAGCCCCCGCCGCTCCACGTGCTGCGCCAGGCCCGGCGGCCCGAGCAGCAGCGCGAGCAGGATCGTGAAGTTGGCACCGCTCACGGCGAGTGTGTGGGTGAGGTCGGTCTCCTTGAAGGCCTCCTCCAGTTCCGGGGTGATCCGCGAGGTGTCCCCCACGACCAGCCCCGGCAGCAGCGCCCGGGCGTCCGCCGGCAGCCCGTCGGTCGCCTCCCGCAGCCCCGCACGAAGCCGCCCGGCGAGCCGCTGAGCCCTCGATGGTTCCCCCACCACCTGCGGTTCGGCCGCGCCCCGCACCCGCAGCACCGCCGCGACCCGGTCACCGCGCGTCATCGCGGGCGCCAGCCGCGCGCCGACCCGCAGCCGCGTCGACGGCAGCAGCCCGAGCCACGCCGACCGCACCGGCCCACCTGCCACACGACCGGGCGGGGACGAGTCCACGTCCACGACCATCAGCACCGGCGTCCGCGTCGCCACCGTCGAGCCACCCACCTCGTGGACGCGCCGCACCTCGGCGTCGATCAGCACCGCGGTCGGAGCCACATGGTCACCCCGGACCCTGGGACGGGTGAGCCGAGGATCGGAGGTGAGCTCGACCTCGGCGGTCACCGTCGCATACTCCCGCGCCAGGCCGGGCACGGGCCCCCGGCGCAGATCCGCCCCGTGCAGCCCGGCCGAGGCGGCGGCCGCGGCGACGCACAGCAGCACGGCGGCGGCCGAGGCCCGCGGCCAGGACGCCGGCCCTGGTCGCCGGCGCAGCGGCAGCAGGGCCACGGCGACCAGACAGCCGGTCACGATGGCCAGGACCCAGCCCGGCGACGCGTCCAGGACCAGCGCCGCCGTCGCCCAGGCCGCGAGGGCGGGTGGCACGAGGCGCAGGTCCGTGGGTCCCTCCTGGCGTGGGCGGGCGGTGCCCAGCCGCTTCCCGGAGGCGGCGTGCACGGCCGACCGGGCGGGGCGGGCAGCAGGTGCGGTCTCGTCCCACCGCTCCGGCGTGTCGGGGAGGCGCCTCATGGCCGTACGAGGTTCCGCAGGTCGGCGAAGCGGCGGTCGCCGATGCCGGTCACCTCGCGCAGCTCGTCCACGGAGCGGAAACCGCCGTGCTGCGTGCGGTAGTCGATGATGTGCTGCGCCAGCACCGGGCCGACGCCGGGCAAGGTGTCGAGCTGGTCCACGGTGGCCGTGCTGAGGGAGACCGGAGCCGCCGGCACCGCGCCGCCCGCCGCCGCACCGGCCGGGCCACCGGCAGCCGCACCGCCCGCCCCGGCCGCCCCGGCCCCCGTGGCCGGAGCCGGTCCGCCGACGATCACCTGCTCGCCGTCCACGAGGAAGCGGGCCCGGTTGAGCCCGTCCGTGTTCGTGCCCGGCTTCACGCCACCCGCCGCGCTCAGCGCGTCCGCGACACGCGAACCGGCCGGCAGCCGGTGGATCCCGGGATCACGGACCTTGCCGCCGACGTCCACGACGATCTCGGGCGCCTCCGCCTTCACCGGCCCGGCAGGCGCCCCGCCGGCGCCAGCCGTTCGCTCCTCCCGGGCCGGCGCGCTCTGCTCCCGCTCTCCGTACGGTGCCGCCGCGCGCACCACCTCGGGCGGTTGCACGGACTGCGTCCGGCCGGCCCAGAAGTGCTGCACGGCGAACGCCGCGGCGACGACGAGCACCACCGTCAGGGCGAGCACGCTCCGCCGCTCCAGACCACACCTGGCCTGCAACCACAGGGGCATGCGCTCCCGCAGCGCCAGGCCGGCCCGTTCCCGCCAGGCCCCTTCCGCCACGCGGCCGTCGCCGCTGTCCGCTCCGGCCGGGACGTCCGGCAAGGCGGCGACGGGCTCCGCGCCAGGTCCGACACCGGGCTCCGCGCCGGGTCCCGCGACGACCTCCCGCCGCTCGGGTCCGGACCGAGCACGGCCCCCGGCAGCCGTCTCCCCGATGGCCCCGGCAGACCCGAGTGCCCCAACAGCACCGGCGGATCCGGCAACCCCCGCAGCCCTGGCGGACCCGGCAACCCCGGACCCGGCAACCCCGACAACTCCAGCAGTCCGGGCAACCCCGACAGCCCCGGCAACCCCGGCACGCCACTCCCCACCGGGCGGCCCCTGCCCCGACTCCCGCCGCTCCCCGGCCCGTTCGACCGACCAGGCCCCTCCAGCCGACCCGTCCCGTCCATCTGGTCCGGCCCGTCCAGCCGACGACCCGTCCCGTCCATCTGGCCCGGCCCCTCCAGCCGACCCAACCGGCCCGGCCCCAGCTGACCCAACCGGCTCGGCAGGCTCGCCGAACAACACCTCCGCGCGCCGGCGGAGTTCCTCCGCCGAGCCATGACGATGCCGTGCCCGGCCGCGCGCGGCAGGCGGCCGACGGCGGTGACGGATGCGGCCGTCGGACCCGGGTCCACGGCCCGGGCCGCTGGTCGCAGTCGCTGTGCGTGAACGTGATCGAAGTGCCATGCGACGAGGATCGGCCACATCGGCCCACCCGCGATGATCTTGGTCAATTCCCGGGGACAACCCCCCGGTTGTGGAAAACTCCGCCCCTCACACGGGTGATCGGAGCCCCGCAGCAACGTTCACCGCGGCGAAACCACAACCGCCAGCAACCCGGGGCCCGTATGCGCCCCGATCACCGCCCCGACCTCGCTGACATGCAGATCGGCCAGCCCCGGCAGCCGCGCCCGCAACCGGTCGGCGAGGGCCGACGCCCGGTCCGGGGCGGCGAGATGGTGGACGGCGACATCGACCTGGGCGCTGCCCGCCCGGTCGGCCGCGATCTCCTCCAGCCGGGCGATCGCCTTCGACGCGGTGCGCACCTTCTCCAGCGGTCCGATACGCCCGTCGGCCAGTTGCAGTAGCGGCTTCACCGCGAGCGCCGAGCCCAGCAGGGCCTGCGCGGCCCCGATACGGCCGCCGCGGCGCAGGTAGTCGAGGGTGTCGACGTAGAAGTAGGCGGACGTGCCCGCGGCCCGCTTCTCCGCGGCCGTCACGGCCTCGTCCACCGTGCCGCCCGACTCGGCGGCCTCGGCCGCGGACAGCGCGCAGAACCCGAGCGCCATCGCGATCATGCCGGTGTCGACCACCCGCACCGGCACCGGCGCCCGCCGCGCGGCGACGACGGCCGCGTCGTACGTGCCCGAGAGCTCGGCGGACAGATGGAGGGAGACGATGCCGGTGGCGCCGGACTCGGCGACCTTGCGGTAGGTCTCCTCGAAGACCGCGGGACTGGGCCGCGAGGTCGTCACGGGGCGCCGCTTCTGCAAAGCCTGGGCGAGGGCGCGGGTCGAGATCTCGGTGCCCTCCTCCAGGGCCCGGTCGCCGAGGACGACGGTCAGAGGGACCGCTGTGATGCCGTGCCGCTCCATCGTCCGGGCCGGCAGGTAGGCCGTTGAATCGGTGACGATCGCGACATGGCGGGACATGAGCTGGAGGTTACCTGCCGTAGTGCCCGTGCGGCAGCCCGGCCCCACGGCGCCGCGACGCGCGTGGCCGGATCAAGTCGTGCTCTCGGGGCGGGGCTTCTTCTGCCAGGGGTAGGTGGGACGCGGCGCCGGCGGGGTGATGGCGGGCCGTGCCGGCTCGGGCGCCGGGCTCGACTTCGGGGTCTCCGGCCAGGTCTGCCCGGCCGTGGCGGCATCGGCGGCGGGTGCCTCGGGCCAGGGCGGCGGGGCGGTCCCGGACTCCGGCGACGTCGTCCAGTGCCGCAGCGCGCCGGCCTCCACGTCGATCTGCGCGCTGAGCGTGTCCAGGTCGTCCTCCGCGAAGCGGCGGGCGCGGTCGCGGGCCGCCCAGCGCAGCGCGTCCGCGGACCGCGTGATGCGCTCGGTGCGCTCGCGCAGCTCGGGCAGCCGCTCGTGGAGCGCGGTGCGGTCCGGCTCGGACTCCAGGCGCTTGAGTTCGTCGTCCAGCTCGTGCCCGTGCGCGCTGAGACGCTCGAACAGGCCGAGGGACTCCTTCAGGGACTCGTCCTCGGCGACGGCCGCGTGCAGCGCGTCCTGGGTGGCCCGCATGGACGTGCGCAGCTTCAGCCGGAGCTGGGCCAGTTCGCCCGCGGCGCCGGGCTGGGCGAAGGACTTGGCCCGCAGGGTGTGGTCCTCGACCGTGCGGCGGGCCTGGGTGATGCCGCGGTCCACGCCGCGCTTGGCGGCGCCGACGACCTTGACCGTCGCGTAGGCGCCCAACCCGAGAAAGAGCACGAAGAGCAGAGCGAATACTGCGATCACTGCTTCCACCGGCTCCTCCTCAGGATGTCGCGTGACGCCTCGCGTCGCTCTTCAACGGTAAACGCAACAGGCAGGTCCGGAGTTCCAGAAAGACCCCGAACCTGCCCGTAGGGGACCACCCGGAGAGTGGTCCGCAGTCCCTCGCGGCTACGCCGGAACGATGTTCACCAGCTTCGGCGCCCGCACGATCACCTTGCGGATCCCGGCCCCGCCCAGCGCGGCGACGACCTTCTCGTCCGCCAGGGCGGCCTTCTCCAGCTCGTCCTCGGAGATCGACGGCGAGACCTCCAGCCGCGCCTTGACCTTGCCCTTGATCTGCACGACGCACGTCACGGTCTCGTCGACCACGTACGCCGGGTCGGCCACCGGGAAGTCCTGGTGGACGACCGAGTCGGTGTGGCCCAGCTTGCGCCACAGCTCCTCGGCGATGTGCGGGGCCAGCGGCGCGACCATCAGCACCAGCGGCTCGGCGACGGAGCGGGGCACGGCGCCGCCGGTCTTGGTCAGGTGGTTGTTCAGCTCGGTGACCTTGGCGATGGCGGTGTTGAACCGCATGCCCTCCAGGTCACCGCGCACCCCGTCGATCGCCTTGTGCAGGGCGCGCAGCGTCTCCTCGTCGGGCTCGGCGTCGACGACGGTGACCTCGCCGGTCGTCTCGTCGACGATGTTGCGCCACAGCCGCTGCAGCAGCCGGAACTGGCCGACCACCGCGCGCGTGTCCCACGGCCGGGAGACGTCCAGCGGGCCCATCGCCATCTCGTACAGGCGCAGCGTGTCGGCCCCGTACTCGGCGCAGATCTCGTCCGGAGTGACGGCGTTCTTCAGGGACTTGCCCATCTTGCCCAGCAGCCGGGAGACCTTCTCGCCCTGGTAGTAGTAGGCGCCGTCGCGCTCCTCCACCTCGGCGGCCGGCACGGCGATGCCGCGGCTGTCGCGGTAGACGTAGGCCTGGATCATGCCCTGGTTGAACAGCTTGTGGAACGGTTCCGGGGAGGAGACGTGCCCCAGGTCGTACAGGACCTTGGACCAGAAGCGCGCGTACAGCAGGTGCAGCACGGCGTGCTCGGCGCCGCCGACGTACAGGTCGACGCCGCCGTGCGGCTGGCCCTCGCGCGGGCCCATCCAGTACCGCTCGATCTCCGGGTCGACCAGCTTCTCGCTGTTGTGCGGGTCCAGGTAGCGCAGCTCGTACCAGCAGGAACCGGCCCAGTTGGGCATGGTGTTGGTCTCACGCCGGTACTTCTTCGGGCCGTCGCCCAGGTCCAGCGTGACGTTCACCCACTCCTCGTTGCGCGACAGCGGCGTCTCGGGCTGGGTGTCGGCGTCGTCCGGGTCGAAGGTGCGCGGCGAGTAGTCCTCGACCTCGGGCAGTTCCAGGGGCAGCATCGACTCGGGCAGCGCGTGGGCGATGCCGTCCTCGTCGTAGACGATCGGGAAGGGCTCGCCCCAGTAGCGCTGGCGGCTGAACAGCCAGTCGCGCAGCCGGAAGTTGACGGTGCCCTCGCCGATGCCCTTGCTCTCCAGCCATGCGGTGATGCGCGCCTTGGCCTCGGCGACGCCCAGACCGTCCAGGGAGACGTCCGCGGCGGCGGAGTTCACGATCTCGGCGTCGTACGACACGAAGGCGTCGTCCCAGGTCGAGGTGTCCGTGCCCCGGCCGTCGGTCGGCTCGACCACGCAGCGGATCGGCAGCTCGAAGGCGCGCGCGAAGGCGAAGTCACGCGTGTCGTGGGCCGGGACGGCCATGATCGCGCCGGTGCCGTAGCCCATCAGGACGTAGTCGGCGATGAAGACCGGGATCTGCTCGCCGTTGACCGGGTTGGTGGCGTAGGCGCCGATGAAGACGCCGGTCTTGTCCTTCGCCTCGGCCTGGCGCTCCACGTCGGACTTCGAGGCGGCCTGCGCGCGGTAGGCGGCGACGGCCTCGCGGGGGGTGGCGTGGCCGCCGGTCCACACCTCGTGGGTGCCCTCCGGCCAGGCGCCCGGGGTGAACTTCTCCACCAGCGGGTGCTCAGGGGCCAGCACCATGTAGGTCGCGCCGAACAGGGTGTCCTGGCGGGTGGTGAAGACCGTGATGTGCTCGCCGTCGATCGGGAAGTCGACGCGGGCACCCTCGGAGCGGCCGATCCAGTTGCGCTGCTGCAGCTTGATGGCCTCGGGCCAGTCCAGCTCCTCCAGGTCCTCCAGCAGCCGGTCGGCGTAGGCGGTGATGCGCATGTTCCACTGGCGCAGCTTGGCCTTGAAGACCGGGAAGTTGCCGCGCTCGGAGCGGCCCTCGGCGGTGACCTCCTCGTTGGCCAGGACGGTGCCCAGCCCGGGGCACCAGTTGACCGGCGCGTCGGAGGCGTAGGCCAGCCGGAACTCGCCCAGGACGTCGGCCTTCTCCGCCGCGCTCAGCTCGCTCCACGCGCGCGTGTGGCCCGGTACGGGCCGCTCACCGGACTCGAACTCGGCGACCAGCTCGGAGATCGGGCGGGCCCGCCGGGCCTCGTGGTCGTACCAGGAGTTGAAGATCTGCAGGAAGATCCACTGGGTCCACTTGTAGTAGTCCGGGTCGATCGTGGCGAACGAGCGGCGCTTGTCGTGGCCCAGGCCCAGCCGGCGCAGCTGGGATTTCATGTTCTCCATGTTGGCTTCGGTGGACACGCGCGGGTGCGTGCCGGTCTGCACCGCGTACTGCTCGGCGGGCAGGCCGAAGGCGTCGAAGCCCAGGGTGTGCAGGACGTTGTGGCCGGTCATCCGCTGGAAGCGGGCGAAGACGTCCGTGGCGATGTAGCCCAGGGGGTGCCCGACGTGCAGGCCCGCGCCCGAGGGGTACGGGAACATGTCCATGATGAACTTCTTGGGCCGGGCGACGGTCTCCGGGTCGCCCGCCAGGTCGCCCTTCGGGTTGGGGGCGGCGTAGGTGCCGTCGGCGTCCCAGAAGTCCTGCCAGCGGGCCTCGATCTCGGCAGCCATGGCGGCCGTGTAGCGGTGCGGCGCCGCCACCTCGGAGGTGGCGGCGGGGTTCGTCTCGCTCATGATCCTCAAAGCTCCATCGATCGTCTCTGCCTGCGGCTGTGTGGTTCGAGAAACGAAAAATCCCCTCGCACAGGAGGGGACGCCGCGCCGATTCCGGCCACTCGACTCGTCCGGTGGCCGGGACTGATCAGCGCGGCCCGCTAAGCAGAAGGCGTACGGCACGCATGGCGTTAGGGTACCGCAGGCCCCCAGCGCGCCGCGACGCGCTTCCGGAGGGCCGTCTCGGTGCCCGAAGAGCTGAACCAGGGTCAAAAGTTACTTCGCGTAACAGTCACTAAGGGACATCACAACAACCACATTGTCCTTTGATAACAACGCAATAACTCAAACCTCGTACCCATCGGTATGGCTCCGCTTAGAGTGCGGCAGCGGGACCGCTGCTTTCCCGAACCGCTCGGAGTTGCCCCCATGAACCCTCATCGCAGTACCACCTCACTCCCCCCGGTCACCGGGACGTGGGGAGGCAGGTCGTGAACCCCTACGACTCCACGGCCGACGACTCCTTCGCCGAGTTCCTCAACTTCGGTGCGGGCGTGCTGTCCCTCGTGTGTCTGACCTGCTCGGTGATCTGGGGCCTGGTCGCCCAGGACCGGGTCCTCCTCGACGCGCGCAGGCGCCTCCTGGCGCAGGCCGTGCACCGGACCACGGCCGTCGCCTCGATCCTCTTCCTGCTGGTGCACATCGGGGTCAAACTGGCGCTGTCCCACACCTCGTGGATCGCCGCCGTGATCCCCTTCGGGCTGCTGCTCACCGACGACGAGCTGGTCGCGGGCAGGTCGTTCCTGATCGGCCTGGGCACCCTGGCGGGCATGCTCATGATCTTCGTGGGCGTCACCGGCGTACTGCGCAACCGCTTCGCCTCCCCCGCACCCGTCGCCGCCCGCTGGCGGGCCATGCACATGCTGGCCTACCCGGCCTGGTGCGCCGCCCTCGTGCACGGCCTCTACGCGGGTCGCGCGGCCGCGCCGATCTTCGTCGTCCTGTACTGCCTGTCCCTGGCCGGGGTGGCCGGAGCCCTCGCCCTGCGCGCGGCTCCGCGCCCGGTCAAGCGCAAGGTCGCCGACAAGATCGCCGCGCTCATCGGGCCCGGCGAGGGCCAGGGCCGCAGGGACCTGGAGGAGAGCCGGGCCCGGGCGGGCGCCGGCTCCGCGCTGCCCGGCTACGAGAGCCGGGACGCGTCCGCGCGGGCCATGGCGTCCCCGTCGGCGCCGCGGTACGAGAGGGCGGAGCGCCCCGCCGCGCCGCAGGAGCCGGTGAGCGGCTTCGCCGCGGCCTATCGGGCCGTCTCGGGCCCGCCGCGGGACCAGGCCTTCGCGCCGGGGCCGACCACCAGCATGGAGCTGCCGCTGGACCTGCAGCCCACCGAGACCATCCCGACCGTGGACGGACCCTCCAGCACCTCGGGCAACTGGCCGATCCCGTCCCCGCCCCCGGTCGGCGAGGCCCCGCCGTCGGCCTACGACCCCCTCCAGGACACGGGCTTCAACATCCCGCCCTACGACCCCCTGCGGGACACCGGACAAAGCATCCCGGCCTATGGCAATCCAGGCGCCGCCGGCTATGGATCGAGTGACGTGTACGACACGGGTGAGACGAACGCCGTCTACGACACGTACTACCCGAACGACACGTACAACAGCGGTCCCGCCACTGAAACACTGCCCGGTGCGTCCTACGACTTCGACGCACCGGGCTCGGGCGAACCTTGGAACACGCCTTCCGGAGGCTTTAAGTGAACGAGGCCCTGCCCGACGTACCCGAAGTCCGCGTGGTCGGCCTTCCCCAGCTCACGTCGGGCTTCGACCTTGTCGATCGGCTCGATCTGCCCATGCATCTGAAGGTGCACGGGCCGCTCGAGCCGATGGGCGGCGAGCAGCTCGCGCAACTCGCCGAACGCATCAACCTGAAGGGCCGCGGCGGCGCGGGCTTCCCCTTCCACAAGAAGCTGCGCTCGGTCGCCGAGGCGGCGATCAAGCGCGGCGTCCGGCCGGTCGTCGTGGTGAACGGCAGCGAGGACGAACCGGCCTGCCGCAAGGACACGGTGCTGATCAACCGTGCCCCGCATCTGATCCTGGACGGCGCGCTGCTGTGCGCCGAGGCGCTGGGTGCCCGCACGCTCGTGGTGGGGGTCACCCGTGAGTCCACACAGCGCTCCATGGAGGCCGCGCTCGCCGAGCGCGGCCTCAGCAACGGCCGCCGATCGGCCCTGCGCGCCCGTGTGCAGCGCAATCCGGTCCGCATGGTCACCGGCGCCGCCGCGTCGCTGATCCGCTCGATCGACGGCGGCCCGGCGATCCCGCCCGGCCGCAAGGTCAGCGCCTCGCAGAACGGCGTCGGCGGCGCGCCCACCCTGCTGTCGAACGCCGAGACCTTCGCCCAGCTGGCGATCGCCGCCCGCATCGGCCCGGAGCGCTACGGCAACACGGGCCTGTACGACGAGCCGGGCACCGTCATGCTCACGGTCTCCGGGGCGGTCGCCCGGCCCATGGTGATCGAGGTGCCGACGGGCGTGCCGCTGCGCTACGTCCTCCAGCTCGCCGGCGCTCCGCCGGTGCCGCAGGGCGTGCTCACCGGCGGCTACCACGGCAAGTGGATCGACGCCGCGACGGTCAACGAGGCGATCGTCTCCCGCAACTCGCTGGACGCGGTGGGCGGCTCGCTGGGCGCCGGCGCGATCCTGCCGATCAGTCAGGACACCTGCCCGCTGGGCGAGTCGCTGCGGGTCGCCCAGTGGCTGGCCGAGGAGAGCGCGGGCCAGTGCGGCCCCTGCTACCTCGGCCTGCCGGCCGCCGCGCGCGGCTTGGAGGACATCCTCAACGGCGGCGGTCCGGCGGCCCTGGAGGCGCTCAAGCAGGTCGCCAAGAACGTGAAGCGGCGCGGCGCCTGCTCGCACCCGGACGGCTCCGCGATGTTCCTGGAGTCGACCATCAAGGCGTTCACGGACGACCTGGCCGCGCACGTCCTCGGCAACGGCTGTGGACGACGCGTGGAGGGCGTTCTGCCGCTCTTCGAGGGGGGCAGGGCCCCGACGGGCATCCCGGGCGGCGGCGAGTCCGAGGAGAACGGCCCGAGCCGCCAGAAGATCTACGTCGACTGGACGCTGTGCCGGGGCCACGGCCTGTGCGCGGACATCCTCCCGGAGGTGTTCCAGCTGGGCGCCGACGGCTTCCCGACCGTGGCGCAGGCGCAGGTGCCGCGGTATGCCGAGGCCAAGGCTCTGCGCGCGGTGCGGCGCTGCCCGGCGCTGGCCCTGCGCATCGAGGAGGAGCGTTCGCAGGGCGCGCCCTCCCGCAACCTCCCGGTGCTCTCCCAGGGCCGCGGACGCCGCGCTCTCGGCCGCTGAACAGACCTACGGCGGGTTCCCCTCGGGGGAGCCCGCCGTACGCGTACACGGGCAGCACACACAAGAAGGCGGGCCATCCGATCGGATGGCCCGCCTTCTCATCTGCTGTGGAGCTAAGGAGAATTGAACTCCTGACCTCCTGCATGCCATGCAGGCGCTCTACCAACTGAGCTATAGCCCCTTGTTGTGGTCCGCCCGGTTTCCCCGGCGGCGACGCCAACATTACTGGTCCTCCGGGCCCAACACCAAATCGATTTCCCCTTGCCCGATATGACCGTTTTGTCGATCCTCCGAGCCTCCGAGCCTCAGGCCGTCACGAACGAATAGAACCGCTTGAGCGTGCAGTGCTCCTCCAGAAGCCGGCCGTAGATCGGCTCGCCCTCCAGCTCGCGGTACGTCTCGATCGGGTCGCCTTTTATGATCAGCGCCCGCGCGCACTCCTCGCACCAGTACTGGTAGTCGGGATTGATCGGCTCCATGTCGCGGACGATCGGAGTCCCGCTGCCGCACCAGTCGCACTTCCGCCTGTGTGCACCCATCGATCAGCTCCAGCTGTGGCCGCAGGCCGTGCACACGTAGGAGATCCCGCCGTTGTCGCCGAGCATCTGGGCCACGTGCGCGGAACCGCAGGAAGGGCAGCTGAGGCGGGTGGACATGTCCCGTGTCAACGCTGCTCCGAGGAGGTGGTCGACCTCCTCGAGGATGCTCGCAGGCATCGCAACTCCCTCCCGTCGGGCCGCGCCCCCTTCCGGCCGTTTGATTCTGCCACGGCCGGACCAATACGGTCAGCGACGCCTCAGTACCAGTCCGGACACGGCACGCGTCGCGACCGTAGAGGTATACGCCTCAGCGGGCCCGAGTGACTCAACCCGGGGCACGAAAAATCCCGCTCCCTGGACGGGAACGGGATCTTGACGTGGAGCTAAGGAGAATTGAACTCCTGACCTCCTGCATGCCATGCAGGCGCTCTACCAACTGAGCTATAGCCCCTCGCGTTCCTCCCCGCCGACCGGCGGGGCGAACAAGAAGAACTTTAGCCTGCGACCTGCCGGAAAGTGAAATCCGGGGGTCAGTCGTCGTCGCCGAGCACCGGTTCCGGCAGCGTGCCGGCGTTGTGCTCCAGCAGGCGCCAGCCGCGGGCGCCTTCGCCGAGGACGGACCAGCAGCAGTTGGAGAGTCCGCCGAGGCTCTCCCAGTTGTGGGGGTCCAGGCCGAGGAGGCGGCCGATGGTGGTGCGGATGGTGCCGCCGTGGCTGGCCACGACGAGCGTGCCGTTCTCGGGGAGTTTCTCGGCGTGCCGGAGCACCACGGGGGCGGCGCGGTCGGCGACCTCGGTCTCCAGTTCGCCGCCGCCGCGGCGCACGGGCTCGCCGCGCTTCCACGCGGCGTACTCGTCGCCGTGCCGGGCGATGATCTCCTCGTGCGTCAGGCCCTGCCAGACGCCCGCGTAGGTCTCGCGCAGTGCCTCGTCGTGGGTGACGTCGAGGCCGGTGAGCGCGGCGAGCTCGGCGGCCGTGTGCGCGGCCCGCCGGAGGTCGGAGGCGACGATCGCGTCCGGCTTCAGGGAGGCGAGCAGCCGGGCCGCGCGGCGGGCCTGGGCGACGCCGGTCTCGGTGAGTTCGACGTCCGTGGTGCCCTGGAAGCGGCGCTCCACGTTCCACGAGGTCTGGCCGTGCCGCCAGAGGATGACGCGACGGCCCCGGCCCGGCTTGCCGGCCTCGCTGAAGGCGCTCACCGCCAGTCTCCGTCCAGCTCCGCCGCCTCCTCGGCCGCCTGGAGCTTGGCGTGCTCCTCGGCCTTGCCGCGGGTGGCCCTGGCGTCCTCGGGGAGCTCCAGCTCGGGGCAGTCCTTCCACAGCCGCTCCAGGGCGTAGAAGACGCGCTCCTCGCTGTGCTGGACGTGGACGACGATGTCGACGTAGTCGAGCAGGACCCAGCGGGCCTCGCGGTCGCCCTCGCGGCGCACCGGCTTGGCGCCGAGTTCCTTCGAGAGGCGCTCTTCGATCTCGTCGACGATCGCCTTGACCTGGCGGTCGTTGGGCGCGGAGGCGAGCAGGAAGGCGTCCGTGATGGACAGCACGTCACTGACGTCGTAGCCGACGATGTCGTGCGCCAGCTTGTCGGCGGCCGCCTGGGCGGCGGTGTTGATGAGCTCCTGGGAGCGGTCGGTCACGGTCACTACAAGGCTTTCGGTCGGCGGTCACTTGCCACCAAGGGTCTCACGGACCGCCGACCGCCCCCCCACGCGATTGCCGGGATCACCTGGGGAGCACCCTCCTGCCACCTAGTCGGAGGAGGGCTTGTAGTCCTGGCCGAGGATCACGGAGACGTCGGCGCTCCCCGAGAGCCGGCCCTTGGTGACGGAGCCCGCGGGCAGGCCCAGGGTCTTGGCGACCTCGGTGGCGTTCGCCTTGTCGGCGGCGTCGCCGTAGACGACCTCGGACGTGGCCCGGGCGCCGGCCGTGCCGCCCTCCAGGAAGGTGAAGCCGCCGTTGAGGAGTACGACGCGGGCCTTCTCGGTGTTGTCCTCGACGCCGGTGGCGTTCTGGACAGAGACGCTGACCGCGGCGTCCTTGTCGGGGCTCTTGGCGGTGCCGCCGAGGACGTTCTTGACGACCCCCGCGCTCGCCTGGGCGCTGAGTGTGCCGTCGCTCTGGACGGGCAGCAGGTCCGTCCGGTAGTCGCCGCCCTTGGCGAGGTCGGAGAGCCCGGCGAGGAAGGAGCCGAGGTCTTTGTCGGTCAGGGACGGGTCCAGGATCTGCGCCAGGGTCTGGATCGTGGTCGTCGCGGCCTGCGGGTCGGAGGACATCTTGCGCAGGACGCCCTGCATGACCTGCCCGAAGCGCTCCAGCTGGGCGTTCTGGGCCTCGCCGGGGGCGCGGTAGGTGGCGTAGGCGACGGCCATCTTGCCGCTGAGGGTCTGGTCCCTGCCCTTGCTGACCAGGGGGGCCTCGCCCTTCTTCTTGGCGGCGGGGTCGGGGACGTCCGCATCGGTGTCGACGTCGATGTTGCCGACGAGGTCGACGAGGTTCTGCAGGTAGGGGGTGTCCAGGCGCCAGGTGCCCTGGATGTCGGTGCCGAGGACCGTGTCGAGCGCGTCGCGGGTGCCGTCGGAGCCGTCGTCCTCGACCGACTTGGCGAGGGTCGTCGTGGTGCCGTCGTCGCTGGTCAGGACGAGGGAGTTGGGCAGCAGGACGGTGGTGCCGCGCTTGGTGGTGGTGTTGTCGACGAGGAGGGCCGTGGAGGTGCCGCCGCCCTTGGTGTCGTGCAGGTGGACGACGATCACGTCGCGCTTCTGGGCGCCCGCGGCCGTCGCGGTGCCCGTCTTGGAGTCGTCGGAGGACAGGCCGGGCAGCTTCCCCGCGTACCAGAGGTAGCCGACGCCGCCGACCGCGGCGAGGGCGAGGACGACGACCAGGGCGATGACCCGGCTGCGGGCGCGGCGCCGGGCCTCCTCGCGCCGCTCGGTGCGGTTCTCGGTGAACTTCAGCCAGTCGATGACGTCTTCGGAGTTGTCGTCCGGCTCCTCGACGAAGGCGAACTGCTCGGTGTGGTACTCCCGGTCGGGGGCCTGCTCGTCCTCGGCCGGGCCGGCCTGCTGCGGGATGTGGGCGGTCTGCTGGGCCGTCTGCTCGGCGACCCGGGGCTGCCGGCCGGTGCCGTCCGCCGCCGCGGTCTGGCCGTAGGGGTCGTGCGGGCCGCCCTGGTGCGGGACGGAGGCGTACGGGTCGTAGCCGTGGGTGGGCGCGGGCTGCTGCGGGCCGGTGCCGTAGTCGTACGCGGGCGGGGACTGCTGCCCGGCCGTGCCGTACGGGTCGTAGCCGTAGCCCTGCTGGTGCTGCTGTCCCTGCTGGGTGTACGGGTCGTAGGCCTGCTGCTGGGTCTGCTGGGTTTGGACCTGCCGGTAGACAGGTTGGCCGTACTCGTCGTAGCCGACGAGTTCGTACTGGTCGCCCCCGTACCCAGGGTCGTATCGGTCGTTCACCGGTGCCCCTCTCGGCTCACTCGCCGCGGTACAGCTCGCGCTTGTCGATATAGCGCACGACTCCGTCGGGCACCAGGTACCAGATGGGGTCGCCCTTGGCGACTCTCGCACGGCAGTCCGTGGAGGAGATGGCGAGGGCGGGGACCTCTACGAGCGAGACGCCGCCCTCGGGGAGTCCTGGGTCGTTCAGGTGGTGGCCCGGCCGGGTGACCCCGATGAAGTGCGCGAGGGAGAACAGTTCCTCGCTGTCCCGCCAGGTGAGGATCTGGCCGAGCGCGTCTGCGCCGGTGATGAAGAAGAGGTCCGTGTCGGGGTTGAGCGCGCGCAGGTCGCGCAGGGTGTCCACGGTGTAGGTGGGGCCGCCGCGGTCGATGTCGATGCGGCTCACGGAGAACTGCGGGTTCTCGGCGGTCGCGATGACCGTCATCAGGTAGCGGTCCTCGGCCGGGGAGACGCTGCGGTGGCTCTTCTGCCAGGGCTGGCCGGTCGGGACGAAGACCACCTCGTCGAGGTGGAACGCCGCGGCGACCTCGCTGGCCGCCACCAGGTGCCCGTGGTGGATCGGGTCGAAGGTGCCGCCCATGACGCCGAGGCGGCGCTTGCCCGGCTGCGCGGGGCTCTTTCCGGGGCCGTCGATCTGGCGGGGCGCCGCGGCGGCACGGCGGGGCTCCGAGTGTCGCTCGGTGCCGCTCGCCGTGTCCGGTGCCGGGTCGTGCGGCGTCTCGTGCACCGGACCGGTAGGCATGTCCTGCTCTCCCATGCGTGCAGACCCTACCGGCCCTGCCTGAGGGCTCCGGCCGCCCCCGTGGTCCTCGGGGCACCCCGCCCGGGGCGCCCTGCCGGGCTCAGCGGTCGCGGTTGAAGCGGGTGGTGATCCACAGCAGGAGCAGCAGGATGAAGAGGGCGGCGCCACCGGTGAGGTAGGGGCTGAGACTCTCGTGGTTTCCGCCGTGCTCCTCGCCCTCGGCGGCGAGGGTGGTGACCAACTGGGCAGCGGTGCTGTGGAAGCTCATCTTCGGCAGGACCTATCGCGTGTGGGCGGGTTAAAGACGTCGGCTCATCGTAAGCGGGCGCCCCTCGCGCGATCACCCCGACTCCGCCTGTTTCCCGCCCCGCCGGGCCGCGCGCCCTGCCGCCGGACCCGGTCCCGGGGCCCGGCGGGGAACCTTCGCGTCGCCTCAGTCGTCCTTCCGTCTGTAGCCGCGCAGCAGGAACCACGCGGTCAGCGCACAGCCCACGATCATCACGAGGAGCACGATCCGGAGGATCCCCGGCCCCCCTTGCCGGTCGGCGGCGCCGGCGGCCTCGGCGAGCCAGGCGGCTGCGGGGTGGTGCTGCATGGCGGTGGTTCCCTTCGCTGTACTGCCCGACCACCGTAACTCCGCCTAGGCTGGGCTCAGCCTCGGGGAAGCAAAGGGCCGCACAAGGGGCCGCAAAGGTCACACAGACGCATGGGGGAAGACATGTCCGACGGCCACGAGCACAACGGGCACGAGCACGTGCCCAGCAGGCAGCGCAGGCGCTTCCCCGGGATCTCCTCGCGTACGTACGAGCACCCGGCCGACCGCTCCGCCCTGGTGGCGCTGCGCAAGCTGAGCGGTTTCGACACGGTGTTCAAGGCGCTCAGCGGCCTGCTCCCCGAGCGCAGTCTGCGGCTGCTGTTCCTGTCCGACTCGGTGCGGGTGTCGGACCAGCAGTTCTCGCATCTGAACGTGATGCTGCGCGACGCCTGCTACATCCTGGACCTGGAGAAGGTCCCGCCGATGTACGTCAACCAGGACCCGCAGCCGAACGCGATGTGCATCGGCCTGGACGAGCCGATCATCGTCGTCACGACCGGGCTCGTCGAGCTGCTCGACGAGGAGGAGATGCGGGCGGTCGTCGGCCACGAGGTGGGGCACGCGCTGTCCGGGCACTCCGTCTACCGGACCATCCTGCTGTTCCTGACCAGCCTCGCCGTCCGGGTCGCCTGGATCCCGCTGGGCAACCTCGCGATCATGGCGATCGTGACCGGCCTGCGCGAGTGGTTCCGCAAGTCGGAGCTGTCCGCGGACCGGGCGGGGCTGCTGGTGGGCCAGGACCTCCAGGCGTCCATGCGCGGCCTGATGAAGATCGCGGGCGGCAACCACCTGCACGAGATGAACGTGGACGCGTTCCTCGCCCAGGCCGAGGAGTACGAGGCGGGCGGCGACCTGCGCGACTCCGTGCTCAAGATCCTGAACGTGCTGCCCCGCTCCCACCCCTTCACCACGGTGCGGGCGGCCGAGCTGAAGAAGTGGGCCGAGTCGCGGGACTACCAGCGGATCATGGACGGCCACTACCCGCGGCGCGACGAGGACCAGGACACCTCGGTCCGGGACTCCTGGCGGGAGTCGGCGAACCACTACACCACGCATGTGAAGAGCTCCAAGGACCCGCTGATGAAGCTGGTCACGGACCTGGCCGGCGGCGCCGGCGACCTGGGCGACCGGGTCCGCCGCGGCTTCGAAGGCTTCACGAGCCCGGCTCAGAAGCCGCCCCGGGACCCGGGGACGCCGGGCTCGCCGGACGCGTCGGACTCTCCGGGGGAGGACCAGCCGCCGCGCGACGACAGGTGAGGCACCCGCCGGCCCGCAGGGCCGCCGAAGGCCCGCCTCACACCTTCGGCTGCGCGCTCGTCGCCAGGGAGCCGCACAGGGCCGTGGCGCTGCCCGTGGCGTAGGGGTCCGTGCCCGCGGGGCCGCCTTCCTTGGCCGTCTGCCCGGCGAGCAGGGGGCGGAGGTGGTTCGTGGAGTCCTCGGCGCAGGACAGCGGGCCGGCCTGGACGTAGGAGACGACGAGCTGGGCCTGGTGCAGGCGCAGATCGTCGCGGTCGAAGCGGAAGTGCAGCTCGCGCCGGACGGTGAACAGGGAGACCTCGGCCTTGTCACCGGCCCCGGCCGGCCGCAGCGCGTACACGAACGTGTGGTCCGCGGTGACCTCGAGCGTGGACGAGTCGGCCTCGGCGGCCTGGAGCGTGCCCTGCACGCGGATCCTGCGGTCGGCCAGCTCGGCCCGGGCGGGGTCGAAGCGGACGAGCCAGCCGGTGGGCGCGTGGCGTCCGTCCGCGGTGGGGCGGGAGAAGCTCTGGTCGAACTGGTCCAGCTGGTCCGGGTCGAGCAGGACGCGGACGGCCCGGACCTCACGGCCCGTGAGCACATCGGGGTCGAGGGCGGACCGGACGATGTAGTCCTTGGCGGTGGTCAGGGCGGTCACGACCTGGCTGTCGGAGAAGTGCGCGGTGCGTCGCGAGGCGGGCAGCGGCACCCCCTCCGCGCCGCTCTTGAACTGCGCGGCGGGGCTGTGCTCGTACAGGTACGCCGGGTCGGCCGTGCCGGGCACCTTTCCCTCGGGGGCGAGCGGGATGACGGTCATCCGCAGGGGCTCGACGGGCTCCGAGGCGGTGGGGGCCTGGTAGGGGTGCCGTACCCCCATGTAGATCGCGGTGCCGAAGGCGATGGCGATCAGCAGGACCAGGACCAGTGCCTGCCGGGACAGGCCCCGGCGCAGGGGCGGGCGGCGGCGCACGGCGGGCGCGTGGTCGGCGATGCGCTCCTGGGCGGAGAACTCCTGAAGGCGGGCAGCACGGACGAACGACTCGTCGAAGACGACGGATCGGTACTCGTCCTCGCCACCTCCGGGAGCGCCCTCGGGTGTCCCCTCCGGTGGGTCTCCAGGCCCGCCCATATCTTCAGGGTAGGTCGCCGGAAGCTCGGGTAAACGCCCAGCTGCGCCAGAAGTTCTGACAGGTTCTCACCAAGACGGGCGGGTTCCGGTCAGGGGTTGCGGGGGATCACCGAGACGGCCGGCTGGGAGTAGTCGGCGGACGCGGAGGGGGTGGCCCCGCTGCCCTGTTCCAGCCCGGTCGTGGCGGGCGGCGGCACGGGTTCCTCGCGGTGGGAGGACGCGCCCCGGTAGACCGCCGTGAACGCCAGCGCGACCATGCCGATGCCCATCACGAGGGCGAGCAGCCAGGCGACGGGGCGGTGCCAGCGGACCGGTTTGGAGTACGGCCCCGTACCGCCGTACGGGTCCTCCAGGAGGTCGGAGTCGTCCAGCTCGTCGAGGTCGGGATCATGGCCGAATGCGCGGTGGTCGTCCGGGTCGTACCCGTCGTCGTACCGCTCGCCTGTGGTGTGGGCGCGGCGCGCCTCCGCCTCGGAGGCCTCGGCTCTCGCCTGGGCGGCGGCCAGGAGGCGCTCCACGGCGGTCGGCTCGTGCACCACGGCCGCGCGTACGAAGGCCTCGTCGAAGACCACGGAGGCGAACTCTTCGTCCGACACCCCGCGGTCGTGGTCGTCGTCGGGCTCCCGGCCGTCCGGAAACGGCGTGCCCCCCACGTCCTCCGGCACGGATCCAGAGTAGACCTGGGGGGTCATTTTGGGCAGACGGTATGGAAATTCATCCGCCGGCTGAGACGGCTTTCACGGGGTTCCGGACGGAGCGCGCCCGGCCGGCCCGCGCCTGCCGGGCGCGTGTACGCCGCCCGGCACATGCCCGCGCGCCGGGTGCCGTACGCGGCTCAGCGCCGTACGTGGCCGTCCCCGGTGACGATGTACTTCGTGCTGGTCAGCTCCGGCAGGCCCATCGGGCCGCGGGCGTGCAGCTTCTGCGTGGAGATGCCGATCTCGGCGCCGAAGCCGAACTGGCCGCCGTCGGTGAAGCGGGTGGAGGCGTTGACGGCGACCGTGGTCGAGTCGACCAGTTGGGTGAAGCGGCGGGCGGCCTGCTGGGAGGTCGTCACGATGGCCTCGGTGTGGCCGGAGGTCCACAGCCGGATGTGCTCGACGGCCTTGTCCAGCGAGTCCACCACGGCCGCGGCGATGTCGTACGACAGGTACTCCGTCTCCCAGTCCTCGGCCGTCGCCTCGACGACGGTGGCCCTGGAGTCCTTGGCGTAGGCCTGCACGCGCTCGTCGGCGTGCACGGTGACCCCGGCCTCCGCGAGGGCGTCCAGGGCGCGGGGCAGGAACTCGGCGGCGATGTCCTGGTGGACCAGGAGGGTCTCGGCGGCGTTGCAGACGCCGACCCGCTGGGCCTTGGAGTTGATCAGGATCTCGACGGCCATGTCGAGGTCGGCCTGCGCGTCGACGTAGACGTGGCAGTTGCCGGTGCCGGTCTCGATGACCGGGACGACGGACTCCTGGACGACCGTGTTGATCAGGGAGGCGCCGCCGCGCGGGATGAGGACGTCGACCAGGCCGCGGGCGCGCATCAGCTCGCGCACGCTGTCACGGCTCTCGCCGGGCACGAGCTGGATGGCGTCGGCGGGCAGTCCGGCCCCGCCCACGGCGTCGCGCAGGACGCGCACGAGGGCGGTGTTCGACTGGTACGCCGAGGAGGAGCCGCGCAGCAGGACCGCGTTGCCGGACTTCAGGCAGAGGGCGGCGGCGTCGACGGTGACGTTCGGCCGGCCCTCGTAGATGATCCCGACGACGCCGAGCGGCACGCGGACCTGGCGCAGGTCGATGCCGTTGGGCAGCGTGGAGCCGCGGACGACCTCGCCGACCGGGTCGGGCAGCGCGGCGACGTCGCGCACGTCGGAGGCGATGGCGCGGACCCGCTCGGGGGTGAGCGTGAGCCGGTCGATCATGCCGTCGCTGATGCCGGCCTCGCGGGCTTTGGCGACGTCCTTGGCGTTGGCCTCGACGATCTCGCTCGTACGGACCTCCAGTGCGTCCGCGATGGCGAGCAGCGCGTCGTCCTTCTCGGCGCGTGGCAGCGGCGCGAGGCTCGCGGCGGCGGCCTTGGCGCGGTAGGCGGCCTCGGTGACCGGGGACATGGAGTCGTACGGAGAGAGCGTGGTCATGAGGGAAGGGTAGTGCGCGGAGCGGCTCCGTTCACGGCTCGTTCCACACCCCGAGACACCGCGCGAGACGGGCCGGACCGGGTCAAAAGGGGTGCACTCCCACCGGGGACGCCGGCGGCGGCCCGTATCCCTCGGCGATGCGCTGGTGGTAGGTCGCGCGGTCGATGACCTCCAGGCCGACGATCTCCCAGGGCGGCAGCCCGGCGGTCTGCCGGTGCTCGCCCCACAGGCGCAGGGCGACGGCGGCCGCGTCGTGCAGGTCGCGGGCCTCCTCCCAGTAGCGGATCTCCGCGTGGTCGACCGCGTAGCGGCTGGTCAGGAGGAAGGGGTGGTCGTGGGCGAGCTGTTCCAGGGCGCGCCGGACCTCTGTGAGCGGGGCCTCCCGGCCGGAGACGCTGAGGGTGACGTGCCACAGGCGCGGGGTGTCCGCGGGTTCCTCGCCCTCGAACCGGTCCCCGGCCGCCACACTGCTCAGGGCGCGCTCCTCGCCGGCCGCGCGGGAGCCGGCACCACCACGGGACCCCGCGGTCCCAGGGCGCACTCGTCTCACGACGGCCTCCTTCGCTCAGTGGCGCTGCTGCGGAACAGTTCCCTGGGACAAAGTTGAGCAGGCCGAAAGGGATCGCGTGGCGGTTTTGCGGAACGTCCACCACCGGGGACGGACGTTTCGACATATTACGGGTGCAGGACCACCAGGTCGTCCCTGTGTACGACCTCACGTTCGTACGCGGGTCCGAGTTCGCGGGCCAGTTCGCGGGTCGAGCGGCCGATCAGCCGGGGGATCTCCTTGGCGTCGAAGTTGACGAGCCCGCGGGCCACCGCGTGCCCCTCGGTGTCGCGCAGCTCCACGGGGTCGCCGGCGCTGAAGTCGCCCTCGACGGCGGCGATCCCGGCCGGCAGCAGGGACTTGCGGCGGTCCACCACGGCCTGCACGGCGCCGTCGTCCAGGGTGAGCGCGCCCTGCGGAGTGGAGGCGTGCTGGAGCCAGAGCAGGCGGTCGGCGGAGCGCTTGCCGGTGGGGTGGAAGTAGGTGCCGGTGTCCTGGCCGGTCAGGGCGTCGGCCGCGTGGATGGCGCTGGTGAGGACGACGGGGACGCCGGCGGCGGCCGCGATACGGGCGGCCTCGACCTTGGTGACCATGCCGCCGGTACCGACGCCGGCCTTGCCCGCGCTGCCGATCTCGACGCCGGCGAGGTCGGAGGGGTCGCGCACCTCGGCGATGCGGGAGGTGCCGGGCCTGCCCGGGTCGCCGTCGTAGACGCCGTCCACGTCGGAGAGGAGGACCAGCAGGTCGGCGTGGACGAGGTGGGCGACGAGGGCGGCGAGGCGGTCGTTGTCGCCGAAGCGGATCTCGTCCGTGGCGACGGTGTCGTTCTCGTTGACGATCGGGAAGGCGCCCATCGCGAGCAGCTTGTCCAGGGTGCGGGAGGCGTTGCGGTGGTGGGCGCGGCGGCTCATGTCGTCGGAGGTCAGCAGCACCTGGCCGACGCGGACGCCGTAGCGGGCGAAGGAGGCGGTGTAGCGGGCGACCAGCAGGCCCTGGCCGACGCTGGCGGCGGCCTGCTGCCGGGCCAGGTCCTTGGGGCGGCGGCGCAGGCCCAGCGGGGCGAGGCCCGCGGCGATGGCGCCGGAGGAGACCAGGACGATCTCGCGCTCCCCGCCGCTGCGGACCTTGGCGAGCACGTCGACCAGCGCGTCCACGCGGTCCGCGTCCAGGCCGCCGGAGGCGGTGGTCAGCGAGGAGGACCCGACCTTGACGACGATCCTGCGGGCCTCGCCCACGGCCTGCCTTGCCCCTGCCACGTCGCCGCCCGCCCCCTCACTTCGATTCGGTCGCTCACCAGGCAATCTACGGGACGGCCGGAGGGCGCGCGGCCCCGGTCCACGCTACGGACAGTACGGCTCGCGTCACGGGACGACGGCCGCCCTCCGGCCGTCCCGGCGACACGCACGGGCTGCCGCGCCGTGCGGCCCTGGGTTCGGCCGTCCCGGCGACACGCACGGGCTGCCGCGCCCTGCGGCCCTGGGCGGGCGCGAGCCACCGCCCACCTGCGACCCGTGACGCGCGCAGGCTGGGCCCGCCCTCCGGCGAACCCTGCGCGCGTAGGCCTGCGCGTGAGCCGTTGCCCCCTTCCGTCCCCGAACGCACGGCGAACCGCCGCCCCTGCGGCCCCCGGACGCGCACATGAGCCGCCACCCCCTGCGACCCCCGGACGTGCACATGAGCCGCCGCTCCTGCGGCCCGTGGGCAGGCGCGAGCCGCGCCCCCTCCCGCGCCCCCAGCGTGCGCGCAGACCCGCGCGTGAGCCGCCACCCCCTGCGGTCCCGACGCAACGCACGTGAGCCACCGCCCCTGCGCCCCCCGAACGCACGGCGAACCGCCGCTCCACCGGCCCCCGGACACGCACAAGCCGCCGCCCTCCCACGCCCCCAGGACACGCGCGTGTCGTCAGGAGGTCGCCGCGCGTTAACCCGGACGGCCGACCTGGGCCGACCCGACGCTCCTGGAGATCGCAGTGCCCGTACCCCTCCCCCGCCCACCGGCCCTGTTGAAGGGGCTGGTCGCAATCGTCCTGGCCGTCGCGTTCGCCGCGCAGGCGGTCGCGGCGCTGCTGCCCCACGTACCGCTGCTGCTCGCCGCGACCGCCGTCTCCCTGGCCACCGAGGGTGCCCTGTTCCGGTGGCAGCGCGGGGTGCTCTCCCTGTTCGCCAAGTCGCACGCGGACATCACCGTGCGCCACGTCCTGCGGGACCTGTTGCTCGTCGTGGCCCTGCTGCGGCTCGGCGAGCAGGACCGGGAGACGGTGTACGCCCCGCTGGTCGCCGGGCTGCTCGCCTTCTACGTGCTGCACTGCGCGATCCAGGCGGTCTCCGTCCTGGTGCGCCGCACCCGCACCCTGCCGGTGGTGACCCGGAACATCGACGCCTCGGCGCTGCGGCTCTCCCCGGCCCCGTCCGTGCTGCTGCGCCGCCCCGGGCACCGGCTGCTGGTGTTCGGCCTGCCGGCGACGGCCGGACTGCTGGCCGCCGCGCCGGGCGACCGGCCGGTGTACGCGGCCGCGGGCATCGCGCTCTCCCTCACCCTCGCGCTCACCGGCCTCGGCGCGCTGTCGCTCCGGCTGCTGCCGGGACGCCGCCCGGCCGGCGAGCAGGAGGTGCTCGAGTGGTTCGACGGGTGGCTGGCCGCGTACCGGCCGACCGTCGGGCTGTACTTCTCGGGCGGCGCCTCCTCGGCCTACCAGGCGAACATGTGGCTGGAGCCGCTCGCGAAGCTGGACGGCAGGCCGGTCATCGTGCTGCGCGAGCGGTTCATGGTGCAGAAGATCGCGGCGACGGACATCCCGATCGTGTGCCTGCCGAAGGTGTCCACGCTGATGCGTCTGGAGCACTCCACGCTCCAGGTCCTCATCCACCCGTCGAACTCCGGCAAGACCTCCCAGGTGCTGCGCATCCCCACGATCAAGCACGCCTTCGTCAACCACGGCGAGAGCGACAAGCTGTCCTCGTGCAACCCGTACGCGAAGGCGTACGACGAGGTGTGGGTGGCCGGTCCGGCGGCGCGCGAGCGGTACGCGCTGGCCGAGGTCGGCGTCGAGGACAAGGACGTGGTGGAGACGGGCCGCCCGCAGCTGGACGGGGTGACGCCCTACGCGGGTCCGCCGGCGGGGGCCTGGACGACCGTCCTGTACGCGCCCACCTGGGAGGGCTGGGACGGCAACCCCGGCAACACGTCGATCGTCGAGGCCGGTGAGAACCTCGTGCGGGCGCTGCTCGCGGACCCGGGCGTGCGGCTGCTGTACAAGCCGCACCCGCTGACGGGCTCGGTGGACCCGCGCGCGGGCGCCGCCGATCTGCGCATCCGCGAGCTGATCCGGGCGGCCAACCGGGAACGGGCGGGGGCGCGTCCGCCCGCCGGTGCGGAACTGACCGACCGGACCGCCGAGCTGGACCGGCTCACCACGTCCGTCTTCCGGACCGGGGCCGACACCGTCGAGCGGATGCTGGTGCAGTCGGCGCCGGAGCCGGGCCGCGCGGAGGCGGTGGCGCGTGCGACGGCGGCCTGGGAGGAGGCGTACTGGGCCGCGCTGCCGGAGGGTGAGCACCAGGTCATCACGGACGCCCGGCCCGCGCTGTACCCCTGCTTCAACGTGTCCGACCTGCTGATCAGTGATGTGTCGAGCGTGATCAGCGACTTCCTGGCGAGCGGGAAGCCGTACGCGGTGGCCAACACCAGCGGGCTGCCCGAGGACGCCTTCCGTACGGCGTTCCCGACGGTCGCGGCGGCAACGGTGCTGACGCCGGACGCGGCCGGGGTGCCGGACCTGCTGGAGACGGTCCGCCACCCGGAGAAGGACGGGCTGGCCGAGGCGCGGGCCGCGCTGAAGCTGCGTCTGCTGGGGCCGGCCGAGCCGTCGTCGCAGGAGCGCTTCGACGAGGCCGTGCGGGCGCTGTGCACGGAAGCCCGGGACCACCGGGTGCGGGTGGCGGAGCGCCTGGCCGCGGAACTGCCCGGCCAGCGCACCGGGACGGCCGTCCCGACCGCACCGCGCTGACGGACAGGACGGCGGGACAGCGGGACGACCGCGGGGCCACGGGGAGTGACATCCCGTGGCCCCGCGCCGCTGTGGGCGTCGTGTCAGCGCCCGCCCGCGTTGTTCACGCCGCCGGCCGCATCTCCCGGGACGTCAGCACACGCCGCGCCTTGCGCACCGCTCGCCGCATGAACGTGTCGACGCCGCCCTCCCGGTAGCCCGGGAAGACGCGGGCCTCGCGGGGCTCGGCGAGGTAGACCGAGTCGGGTATGCCCGCGGCCCGGTCGCGGAAGTGCGGGTAGACCAGGTAGACCCGGCGGCCCTTCTTCTCCAGGAGGGCCGCCGCCTGCTTCTTGGCCTTGACGAACTTCACGACCTCCAGCAGCAGTTCGGGACGCTGCTCGGCGACCAGGTGCAGGCGCAGCCGCTCGTGGACCTTGAGGCGCTGGGCGACGCCCTCCGTCCAGTAGGCGTCCATCAGCGGCTTGGCCAGCTCGAACTTGTGCCGGCGGATCTCCTCGCTGTCCGTGAGGTACTTGGGTCCGAACTGCGGCAGCAGCGTGACGAGGAAGGGCCGGACCATCAGCTGGTCGCGCCGGCCGCCCGCGGGGACGTGCTCGGCGATGAGGTTCATCAGGGCACGCGCGGAGTCGAAGCGCAGGGTGTAACTGCCGCTCTTGGTCACGTGCTTGCCGTCGTCCCGGCCCACCAGGTAGTAGCAGGTGTGGTCGGCGACCACGGAGACGCCGTCCGCCCGCAGGTACGCCTCCATCGTGAACAGCGCGTCCTCGCCGGTGAACAGCGACTCGTCGAACCGCATGCCGTGCCGCTCCAGCAGCTCGCGGCGGAACAGCTTCTGCGCGCTGAGCGTGAACTTGATGTTCGAGGAGTAGACGTCCGTCCGCTCCACCGTCCTGCCCCACATGGACTTCGGGGCGGAGCGGTTGACGCCCTCGACCTTGCCGAGGACGACGTCCGTGCCCGCGCGGTCGGCCATGGCGACCATCCGCTCCAGGGCCTCGGGGCCCAGCCGGTCGTCGGCGTCGAGGAAGAAGACGTAACGCCCGCTCGCCTTGTCCAGGCCGACGTTGCGCGGGCCGCTCGGGCCGCCGGAGTTCTCCTGCCGGACCACCAGGACGTGCATGGGGGCGCGCTCGGCGAACTCCTCCAGGTACTCCCCTGTCCCGTCCGTCGAGCCGTCGTCCACCGCGATGACCTCGATGCGCGCCGGATCGAGGGTCTGCGCCTCCACGGACGCCAGGCACTCGATCAGGTACGGCATCGCCTCGTACGCCCCGATGATCACGCTCACATCAGGCTGCGCAACGGTCACGTTTCCCCCTAGTCAATGGGATATTCCCCCCGTATCGCCTCTTTCGCTACTTGGTAGACGTGTGATCGAGGCAAGCGGTTGCCTCAAACGCAGGTTTTAGTGAGCCACTTCACATGGTGAACCGACAGGAAACGGGAAGGCGAAAGGGTTCGGCCCCCGAGGAAGACTCCTCGGGGGCCGAACCCTTCAGCAGGTCGGCGGCGGTTCAGCCCGCGCCGACTCCGTCCGTCTCACCGGCCGCGGACCGCTGCCCGGGCACGGCGTTGGCCAGCTCGGCCTCGGCGGTGGCGGCCGCGACCCGGGACTCCTGGCCGACGTTGCGCGTCTCGGCCTTGAGGGCGAGGTTCGCGACGGCGGTGTTGAACTGGTCGATGGAGGCCGGCTCGTCCGGACCCAGCAGGTACTGCTTGAGCTCCTTGCGGTCCTCGGCCAGCGGGTCGGCGGCCGGGTCGCGCACGGCGCTCAGCAGCTCGCCCAGCTCCTTCGCGCTGTTGGACAGGATCACCGCGGCACGCACCGCCGTGTTGTTCCGCTTGAACTCCTCGGCGCCCACCTCCGCGGAGTCCGTGACCGCGTACGGCTTGCCGCTCGCGATGAAGTCGGAGACCACGCTGGAGATGTCCGAGACCATCGCGTCGGAGACGTTGAAGCAGTCGTACAGCCGCGGCTCGGCGCCGGTGATGACGCGGTGCTCCCAGGTGGGGAAGGCACGCCAGTAGGCGTCGTTCCACTCGGCGCGCAGCCGGGCGACCTCCTCGTGCCGGGCGACGTCGACCAGCCCGTCCCGGGTGGCCTCGGCCTCGTCGCGGCCCTTGTCGCCGCCGGTGCCGACCAGCTGGGCGATGCGGGCCTCGATCCGGGCCAGCTCCGTCTTGGCCTGCGCCTGGGCGGCGGTGTCGGCCGTGAAGCGCGCGTCGGCGGCCCGCTCGGCGGCGGCCTTCCGGACCAGGGCCGTGATGCGCTGGTGGGCGGCGCCGGCCTCCTTGCTGACCGTGCCGGTGAAGGGGTGCGGCTTGTACAGCACACGGACCGGCGGGTCGGCCGCGACCAGCTTCTTCACGATGTTCTCGCCGGCCAGCACGATCGACGTGTTGCCCGGGTTGCCGTCCCAGCCCTCCCAGGTGGGGGCGTACAGCACGGTCGGGATACGACCGTCCGGGACACCCTGCCAGGTCTGGATCGGGGCGAGCTGCGGGCGGCCGACCTCGACAATGTCGTCGTCGCGGACCCCGACGTCGGCGATGGCGTAGCGGTCGCGGCCCGCGCGGCCGGCGGTCCACACCTCGTCGTAGACCTTGCTGAACGGGTTGACGCTGGCGAGCTTGTCGCTGTCGCCGTGGCCGATGAAGACGTGCTTCATGGTGGGCACGCGCAGCATGTGGATGTTCTTGCCGACGTTCGCCGCGTAGAGCGCGACCCGCACCGTGGACAGGTCCAGGTTCATCAGGTGCACCCCTCCGGGCACGCAGATGACGGGGACCGTGGTCGGCGCCAGGTTGTTCAGGATGGCCCGCTCACGCAGGATGATCAGCGGCTTGGAGTCCAGGTTCTCCATGGTGTCCAGCCACATGTTGACCTGGTAGGCGGAGTCCTTCGAACCGGAGAAGTACAGGACCGTCTCCGGCTGGTACTCGCCCAGCCAGTCGTCGACGGCGGCCAGGACCTTCTCCGCCTTCGGCGGGATCTTCCGGCCGCGTACGTACGGCACGAGGGCCAGGACGTACAGGCTGCTGAGCGCCACCGTGATGCCGATGCCGACGAAGCCGACGAGGGCCGACTTCATGTGCGCGGCGACCAGGATGCCGGCGACCGCCGCGAGGTCGAGGTGCAGCATCTTCTCGGCCGAGCGGTGCAGCAGCCCGCGCGGCGGGGCGTCCGGGATGCGGATGCGGGACTTGAGGTCGATGTTGCGCGTGGCGACCGGCATCCGGCGGCGGTTGCGGATCAGCGTGACCAGCGCGCCGTGCGGGGCCTGCAGACCGTAGAAGGCGATGAAGCAGGCGATCGCCCCGTAGTAGATCAGGTTGTCCGCGTAGGACAGCCGGGCCAGCAGCAGGATCAGCAGCAGCTGCCGGATCAGGAAGCGGATCGACAGGCCGGCCCGGACCTTGCCGAGGCGGTTGATCAGATAGCTGCCCTTGCGGTGCAGATAGTGGTCCGCCAGGTACGTCACGGCGGCCGCTGCCGCGAAGGCGGGGACGCTCGGGACGAGCGCGGCCAGCATGAGGGCGGGGAAGCCCGCCACCATGAGGACCGCCGCGGCCAGCTCGGCCGCGCTGCCCACCCGGGCGACGCGAATAGCGGTGGATATCACGGAGAAACCTGCTCTTGGGAGGGGTGTGCCGGTCTTGTTCGGAAATGCGGCTGGTCTGTGAATATTCGCGGGACGGGATGGATTCAGGCCCCTGCGAACACTCCTGTGAACGAACCCGTTAACAGGAGGGCGCAGAGGCCTGAATTACTGAAGTCTATTTGGCGTCAATTATTACACGCCGTCCTGCCGGTCCAGCACCGAGGCCAGCGCCTGCTCGAAGCCGGACGCGCGGGCCGCACCGGCCGTCGGGTCCTGCTGACGGACGTCGATGACGTGGCCGGTCAGCTCGGACAGCAGCACGTCCAGCGAGGTGCGGGCCACGGCCTCGGAGGACAGCAGGGAACCCGCGGGCTCCTGGCCGAAAGCCTTCGTGCGCATCGGGGTGGCGGTGCGCTCGGGGTTGATGCAGTTGACGCGCACGCCGTCGCCGGCCCACTCGTCGGACAGCGCCTGGGTGAGGTTCACCATGGCGGCCTTGGTCGAGGAGTACAGGCTGTACTCGGCGCGACCGCGGGTGTAGCTGCTGGAGGTGTACAGCAGCAACTGGCCCTTGGTCTCGGACAGGTACTTGTACGACGAACGGGCGATCTGCACCGGGGCCAGGTAGTTGACCTTCAGCGCCTCCTCGATGGTGGCGTTGTCGGTCTCCGCGAGCTTGCCGATGCGCAGCACGCCGGCGGTGTTCACCACGTAGTCGATGCGGCCGGTCTCGGCGTACGCCTTGGACAGCGCGTCGTCGACCTCCTCCGGGTTCTCCACGTGGGTGCCGGTGGTGGAGCGGCCCAGCGCGTAGACCGAGGCGCCGTAGGACTCGGCGAGTTCGGCGATGTCCTTGCCGATGCCGTAGGAGCCGCCGAAGACGACGACCGTCCTGCCGGTCAGCAGCTCGCGGTAGGCCTCCTCGGAGACCTGCTCGGGCGCGGCCGTGGAGGCGAGCTGGAAGAGCTTGTCGGCGATGAAGACGTCGACGGGCTGGGTGACCTTCATGTTGTACTCGTCACCCGCGACGACGTGGATCGGCACGTCCGGCAGGTACTTGAGCACCACGGAGCAGTCGTCGGTGGCCTGGAAGTTGGGGTCGCCGGCGGCGACCTCGTAGGCCCGCTTGATCGTGGACAGCTTGAAGGCCTGCGGGGTCTGGCCGCGGCGCAGCCGGGAGCGGTCCGGGATCTCGGTGATGAACTCGCCGTCCTCGCCGTGCGTGCGCGTGACGATGATGGTGTCCGCGGACGGGATGGCCACGTCGACCGCCTGGTAGCGCTCCAGCGCCGTGACGCAGTCGTCGATGACGCGCTGCGACAGCAGGGGGCGCACGGCGTCGTGGAAGAGGACGTTGACGTCCTCGCCCTCGGCCAGGCCCTCGCCCAGGGCCGAGATGGCGCGCTCGGTGGTCTCGTTCCGCGTGGAGCCGCCCTCGATGATCCTCGAGACCTTCTTGAATCCGGCCTTCGCGACAATCTTCTCGATATCGGGCACATAGCCCGGCGCCATCAGCACGATGATGTCGTCGATGGACTCGGCGTTCTCGAAGGTGGTCAGCGTGTGCTCGATGACTGCCTTGCCGGCGATCTTCAGCAGCTGCTTGGGGATCGACAGACCCACCCGCTGACCGGTGCCACCGGCCAGGATCACTGCGGTGGTACGGGGCTTGGCTATGTGCTGGGACACAGGTGACCTACCTTGGGGCGACAGGGAACTCGGAAATGGTCCCACTTGTGGTTACCGCAGTGCAAGGTGAGCGACCTCTGCCGCATATGTGCGCGCAACCTGCCATTCACCTCCCGCTCCTGGTGATTGGCGAGACGGCTGCGCGGGCCCCGGAGAAATGCGCTGTGAGTAACTCCACAGAAGCTCAGCGACATCGGAGCAGCTCGGGACGGCGGTGACCGAGGACCTTCACGAGTTCCTTGGACGTTGTGACGATGTCCGGTGCACGGTACGCGCTTTGGCGGGGCCCCGCGTACCGGCTCCGCCGCTCGCCCGGCCGTTCATTGCCGCGGAATTCCTGGTCAAGATTCCGCAGCATTTCGGTCTCGGCCCGAGCAATACGCGGCAGGCCCGGGGGCGGACTTCTCACACGGCCCGCCCGTCCCGTACGACGAAGAGCCCGGCACTCCGAGGAGTACCGGGCTCACGCGCGCGTCGGTCAGGGACCGGGTCAGACCACCTCGACTCCAGGCCGGCCGGCCTCGACCCGCAGCTTGGCCAGCGTGCTCGGCGTCGCGCTCGGCTGCCGCACGGTGTCGACCACCCTCACCTGCGCGTCGATGCCGGCCCGGCGGATGTCGAAGAGGTGGTAGCCGCGGTGCGCGTCGAGCAGCTTCCAGTGCGGGTTGTCCGGCCGCCGCGGGTCCCACTCCTTGCGGAAGGCCGCCTGGTCCTGGTCGCCGTTGCTGGAGATGGAGGTGCCGACGAACTCGGCGCCGACGACCGCGGAGTCCGGGTCGGCGTAGTCCTCCTTGAGGTCGCTGATCATCGTCAGGTGCCGGTCGCCGGAGAGCACGACCGGGTTGCGGACCTGCTTGAACTCCTGGAGGAACCGGTTGCGTTCGGCCTGGTAGCCGTCCCAGGCGTCGTAGAACCAGAGCTTGCCCTCGCCGACCTTGAGGTCCGTCTCGGCCATCATGATCTGCGAGGCGATCAGGTTCCAGCGGGCCGGGGAGTCCTGGAGTCCGCCCAGCAGCCACTGCTTCTGCCGGGCGCCCAGCATGGTCAGCGACGGGTCCTGGGCACCGGCCTGGCTGGTGGCCTGGTCGCTGCGGTACTGCCGGGTGTCCAGGACGTTGAGGCGGGCCAGGCGGCCGAACTCCAGGCGGCGGTACATCCGGATGTGCGGGCCGTTCGGGACGGCGGTGGCGCGCACCGGCATGTGCTCGTAGAACGCCTGGTAGGCCGCGGTCAGCCGGGCCACGAACGCGTCGTGCGGCTGCTTGTCCGGGTCCTGCGGGATCTCACCGGCGAAGTCGTTGTCCACCTCGTGGTCGTCGAAGCTCACCACGAACGGCGCGTTCGCGTGCATCGCCGCCAGGTCCGGGTCGGTGCGGTACTGGGCGTACCGGTTGCGGTACTGGACGAGGCTGAACGGCTCGCCGGTGCCCTCGTGCCGTCGCAGGGCCGTCGCCGAGGGCGTGGACTCGTAGATGTAGTCGCCGACGAACACCACGACGTCCGGGTCCTGGTCGAGCATGTCTGCGTACGGCGTGAAATAGCCGTGCTGCCAGTTCTGGCAGGAGGCCAGCGCCATGCGCAGGGAGCCACCGGAGCTGTAGGGGTGGGGCGCGGTGCGGGTGCGGCCGACGGGCGAGAGCTGGCCGCTGGTGCGGAAGCGGTACCAGTACGTACGGTCCGCGCGCAGCCCGCGTACGTCCACGTGAACGCTGTGCCCGTACTCGGGCCGGGCCTGGGCGGTGCCCCGGCGGACGAGCTTTCTGAACCGCTGGTCCTCCGCGACCTGCCACTCCACCGGCACCACGCGGTCGGGCATCCCGCCGCCGTTCAGCGGGTCCGGGGCGAGCCGGGTCCACAGCACGACGCCGTCCGGGAGCGGGTCCCCGGAGGCGACGCCAAGGCTGAACACCCCGTCGGGCAGCGGCGTCTCGGCCGCGTGGGCGGCGGCCGGAAGCCACAGCTGGGCGGAGGCCGCGGCGCCGAGCACCGCGGCACCGGCGGTCAGAAAGCGGCGTCGGTCGGGGGACACTGCTCCGGTCATCGGCTGACTCCCTTACCTCGCTGGCCACATGGGGACACTGGGAAGCTTCACGCTCGCGGGCGGTCCGCCCGCTGAACGCCGGGGTTCACGTACATGACAACTAAGCAGACAACAGGAGACCTGCCGCAGCGCTGGAACAAGCCGTTACCGGGGCGGGTCTGACGGATGATCAGTGAGCGAAACCGGTGGACCAGAGCGGTCTGCCGGGTCGGCTGCGGCGGCAGGTCAGCGGGCGAAGCCCGCGCCGAGGGCGGAGCCGTCCGCCACGGTGCCGAGGGTGCCCGCGCCGAAGCTGACGGAGCCGGTGGCGGCGGGCGCGTTGACCGGGTTGGGGAACGCCCAGACCGCACCGTCCCGGTTCTCGCCGGTGGCGCCGGCGAACAGCTCGGCCCGGCCGTCGCCGTTGACGTCGAGCAGCTTGGTGTCGGCGCCGAAGAAGTCGTTCTGCTCCGCCGTGCCCGGGACGTTCGCGGTGTTCTGGTTCATGGACACGGCGCCGTCTCCGGTCAGCTCGGACTTCCCGCCGCGCAGGACGGTGATCTGGCCGGCCGCGTACACGTCCCCGATGTCCTCGCCGCCGCTTCCGGTGCTGACGTCCGCGTAGCCGTCGCCGTTGACGTCGGCGACCGAGACGCCCCCGCCGAAGCCGTCGCCCCACTCCGGGCTGCCGGGCACGTAGGGAGTGTCCTGCGTGATGACCGTCGTACGGGAGGTGTCGGGTCCGGCGGCCGAGCCGTACACGACGCCGACCTGACCGCCCTTCAGTAGTGGGTCGTCGATCGGGACTTCACCGGAGCCGTCGCGCGGGCGGCCGATGACGAGGTCGGCGTAACCGTCCTGGTCCACGTCGCCGATGCCGAGGCTCTCGCCGCCGCGCGTGCGGGTGCCGTCGGGGTTCGTCAGCGGGGCCGGGGCGCTCAGGCCGTCCGGGGTGCCGCGCAGGTAGACCGCGCGGCGGTGCTTGGCGTCCGGGTCGTGCAGGTCGTCGTCGCCGCGGTCGTGGAGGAGCCCGACCAGGTCCGTGATGCCGTCGCGGTCGATGTCGCCGGCGGCCACGTCGTCCGTGACGTACTCGGCCTCGAAGGCGAGCGTGCGGCTGCTCGCGGCGCCGGAGGTGCGGTCGAACGGCCCGTGCAGCAGGCGGTTGCCGGTGGCGAGGTCGAGACGGCCGTCGCCGTCGAAGTCGCCGAGCGCCGGGTGGCGGGGGTCGACGCGGTCGGCCTCGGTGCCGGTGGCCACGGCCGTACCGCCGGACAGGCCCCGCGGCCCGCCCCACAGCACGGCGAGCGTGCCGGCGCTGATGACGTCCCCGACGTCCTCGCCCTGCGAGCCGACGACCAGGTCGGCGTAGCCGTCGCCGTCCAGGTCACCGGCGGCGAGACCGTCGCCGTAGTGGTCCTCGGCCTCCGCGGCACCGGGTATGCCCGGGGTGTCCTGGCTGAGGACCTGCTTGCGGGTGAGGTCGATGCCCTTCGCCGAGCCGTACACGACGGCCACGTACCCGGCGCGGACCTTGCCGCCCACCGTGCCGCGCGGGGCACCGACGGCCATGTCCTGGTAGCCGTCCCCGTTGAAGTCGTCGTGGAGCTCCGCCGCGGTGGACTCGGCGGCGGGCGCGGCGTGCGCGGCCATCGGGGTGGTGACGGCCGCGACGACGGCGACGGCCGCCGCGGCCGTTCGGCCGAGCCTGCGCTTGCTCATGGACTGGGGCACGTGAACTCCGGTGATCCGCTGGGCAGTTGCCGCACGGAGCAGAACAAGATCCGCTCCGCACCGCCCAGTACGACTCACCGGACAACGACTTGGTTGCCCCGAAGTCCGCCGCGCGTTCGCTTCCCGTTAACCCGGGAACGCTCAGAACGGCTCGAAGTCGTCGAACTCCCGCTGCGCCTCGTCCCGCTCGGCCTGCCGGTCCCTGCGGCGCTGCGCGGCCGGCCGCGCAGCGTCCAGCCGGTGGTCCTCACCGCGTCGGCCGAGCATCTCGGCTCCGGCCATCACGGACGGCTCCCAGTCGAAGACCACGGCGTTCTCCTCCGGGCCGATGGCGACGCCGTCACCGCTGCGGGCCCCCGCCTTCATCAGCTCTTCCTCGACCCCGAGCCGGTTGAGCCGGTCCGCCAGGTAGCCGACCGCCTCGTCGTTGTTGAAGTCGGTCTGCCGCACCCACCGCTCGGGCTTCTCGCCGCGCACCCGGAACAGCCCGTCGGCCTCGCGCGTCACGGTGAAGCCGGTGTCGTCCACGGCCTTGGGCCGGATCACGATCCGGGTGGCCTCTTCCTTGGGCTTAGCGGCCCGCGCCTTCGCCACGAGCTCCGCGAGGGCGTACGACAGCTCCTTCAGCCCCATGTGGCCGACGGCCGACACCTCGAACACGCGGTACCCGCGCGCCTCCAGGTCGGGCCGCACCATGTCGGCCAGGTCCTTGCCGTCCGGTACGTCGATCTTGTTAAGGACGACGATCCGCGGACGGTTGTCCAGCCCGCCGTACTGCCGCAGCTCCTCCTCGATGGAGTCGAGGTCGGAGACCGGGTCCCGCTCCGACTCCAGCGTGGCGGTGTCCAGGACGTGCACGAGCACACTGCACCGCTCCACGTGCCGCAGGAACTCGAGCCCCAGGCCCTTGCCCTGGCTGGCGCCCGGGATCAGCCCGGGCACGTCGGCGATCGTGTACACCGTCGAACCGGCGGTGACGACCCCGAGGTTGGGCACGAGCGTGGTGAAGGGGTAGTCGGCGATCTTCGGCTTGGCGGCGCTCAGCACCGAGATCAGGGACGACTTGCCTGCGCTCGGAAAGCCGACCAGTGCCACGTCGGCGACCGTCTTCAGCTCCAGGACGATGTCCCGCACGTCCCCCGGCTCGCCGAGCAGCGCGAACCCGGGCGCCTTGCGCCGCGCGGACGCCAGCGCCGCGTTGCCGAGCCCGCCCCGGCCGCCCTGCGCGGCCACGAACGACGTGCCGTGCCCGACCAG
The DNA here is from genome assembly GCF_014651035.1 of Streptomyces lomondensis. Taxonomy (GTDB): domain Bacteria; phylum Actinomycetota; class Actinomycetes; order Streptomycetales; family Streptomycetaceae; genus Streptomyces; species Streptomyces lomondensis. The sequence goes on along the minus strand of NZ_BMWC01000001.1, from coordinate 573,494 downwards.
GTCCGCCAGCACGTTGCCCGCCTTGTCCAGCACGACCGTGCCGTCCGGCACCGGCAGGACCAGGTCCTCCCCGTCCTTGCCGAAGCGGTTGCCGCCCTCGCCGGGCTTGCCGTTGGTGGCCTTGCGGTGCGGGGAGTGGTGGTAGTCGAGGAGGGTGGTGACGGACTGGTCGACGGTGAGGATCACGTCCCCGCCGCGACCGCCGTTGCCGCCGTCCGGCCCGCCCAGCGGCTTGAACTTCTCACGGTGGACGGAGGCACAGCCGTGGCCTCCGTTACCCGCGGCGACATGCAGCTCGACGCGGTCCACGAAGGTGGTCATGGTGGGTGCCTCCAGAAGTACGTACGAGATTTACTTGTTCAACGAGATGTACTTGTTCAACAAGCGAAAGGCGGACCCGCCTTCCCGCACGGGAAGTGAGGTCCGCCTCGCGAGGATGTTCCGATCAGGCGACCGGAACGATGTTCACGACCTTGCGGCCACGGTGGGTGCCGAACTGCACCGAACCGGCCTGGAGCGCGAACAGCGTGTCGTCGCCGCCACGGCCGACGCCCGCGCCCGGGTGGAAGTGGGTGCCGCGCTGACGGACCAGGATCTCACCAGCGTTGACGACCTGACCGCCGAAGCGCTTCACGCCGAGGCGCTGAGCGTTGGAGTCACGACCGTTACGGGTGGACGATGCGCCCTTCTTGTGTGCCATCTCTCCTCAGTCCCTTACTTCGCAGCCGCGGGGATCTCAGTGACCTTGATCGCCGTGTACTGCTGGCGGTGGCCCTGACGACGGCGGTAACCGGTCTTGTTCTTGTAGCGCAGAATGTCGATCTTCTGGCCCTTGTGGTGGTCCACGACCTCGGCCTGGACCTTGATGCCGGCCAGCACCCACGGGTCGCTGGTCACGGCGTCGCCGTCGACAACGAGCAGGGTCGAGAGCTCGACCGTGTCGCCAACCTTGGCAGTGGAAATCTTGTCAACCTCAACGATGTCGCCGACAGCAACCTTGTGCTGGCGACCACCGCTGCGCACGATGGCGTACACGCGGAACTCACTCTCTCGCTCGGGAAACGGCACCCCCGCAGGCCAGCCGCCCGACAGAGCGGGCGGCCTCTCCTGGGCGCCCGGCGCCCGGAGGATGAGGTTTACGGGGATGTGGCGTGCCAGTCGACACGCCGACGGTCAAGGTTACGGGGCCGCGACCGAGGGGGTCAAACCGAGCCGGGCCCCTGACCTGTGCGCCCGGTCACGCCGGGCGCAGTCCGGGGCGTACGCGTGGGTCGCGCACGCCCCGGCAGGCGTCGTACGGGTCAGTCCTCGTCGGTGGAGGCCGAGACGGAGGAGAGCGTCTGCTCGGCCGCCGCGGTCTTCTTCGACGTGGTCTTCTTGGCGGCCGTCTTGGTGGTCTTCGCCGCCTTCTTGGCCGTCGTCTTCTTGGCCGCGGTCTTCTTCGCCGCGGTCTTCTTGGTGGCGGCCTTCTTCGCCGTGGCCTTCTTGGCCGTCTTGCGGGCCGTCTTCTTGGCCGGGGCCGACTCCTCGGAGGCCTCGCCCGCCTCGGCGGCCGGAGCACCGTCCTGCGAAGGCTCCTCCGGGGCGGCCGACGGGACGACCACGACGGCCGCCTCCTCGGACGCGGTGGGCGCGGTGGGCTTGCGCACGGCACGGCGCCGCGGACGGGCCGGGGCGGCGCTCTCGGCGGGCGCCTCGGCAGCCTCGGCCTGCTCGGCCCTGACCTCGGCCTGCTCGGCCGGAGCCTCCTCGGGCTTCGGCTCGGACACCGCGGGCGCGGTCTCGGAAACCGTCACCACAGCCGCCTCCGCCCCCGCCGGGGAACCGGCCGGCGCGGTGACCTTGCGCGTCGCCCGCCGACGGCCACGGCCCTTGGGCGCGGCCTCCTCGGCGGCCGGGGCCCCGTCGCCGGCGGCGGCGCGGGCCGCGGCCTCGACCACCGGGTCCTCGACGGCCATCGGCTCGGCCTGCGCCTGGGCGGCCGGCTCCGGCTGCACCGGACGGGCCACCTCCTGCGCGACCGTGACGTCCTGAGCCGTGGGCACCTCGGCCTGCTCGGCCCTGTCCCTGCGCTGCTCGGCCGCCTCACCGCGCGGCGCACCCGCCGGAGCCGACGCCCGCCGGCTCGCCCGGCGCCGCGTCCGCCCGCGGGTGGCCGCGGCCTCCGCCTCGGCGGCGCTGCTGTACAGCTCCTCGTCGGGCTCGAAGGCCGGCTCGGGCAGTGCGATCGGCTCGGCGATCTCGGCGCCGACCTCGGCCTCGGTCTCGGCCTCCTGCTCGGCGGTCTCGACGGCGGCCTCGTGCACGTGCGGCTGCTCGGCGGCACCGGCACGCGCCCGCTTCTTGCGCTTGCCGCCGCCACCGACCGAGGTCGGCTGCTCCATGTGCACGATGACACCGCGGCCGTTGCAGTGGACGCAGGTCTCGGAGAAGGACTCCAGCAGGCCCTGCCCGACCCGCTTGCGGGTCATCTGCACGAGCCCCAGCGAGGTCACCTCGGCGACCTGGTGCTTCGTACGGTCCCGGCCCAGGCATTCGAGCAGGCGCCGCAGCACCAGGTCACGGTTGGACTCCAGCACCATGTCGATGAAGTCGATGACGATGATGCCGCCGAGGTCGCGCAGCCGCAGCTGGCGCACGATCTCCTCGGCCGCCTCCAGGTTGTTCCTGGTGACGGTCTCCTCGAGGTTGCCGCCCTGGCCGGTGAACTTGCCGGTGTTGACGTCGACGACGACCATCGCCTCGGTCCGGTCGATCACCAGCGAACCGCCGCTGGGCAGCCAGACCTTGCGGTCCAGCGCCTTGGCGAGCTGCTCGTCGATCCGGTACGTGGCGAAGACGTCGACCTCGCTGGTCCACTTCTGGAGCCGCTCGGCGAGGTCCGGCGCGACGTGCGAGACGTACCCGTGGATCGTCGACCACGCCTCGTCGCCGCTGACGACGACCTTGGAGAAGTCCTCGTTGAAGATGTCGCGCACGACCCGGACGGTCATGTCCGGCTCGCCGTACAGCAGCGTCGGCGCGTTGCCGTTCTTGGCCTTCTTCTGGATGTCCTCCCACTGCCCCTGCAGCCGTTCGACGTCCCGGCGCAGCTCGTCCTCGCTCGCACCCTCGGCGGCGGTGCGCACGATGACGCCCGCGTCCTCGGGGACGATCTTCTTGAGGATCGTCTTCAGCCGCGCCCGCTCGGTGTCGGGCAGCTTGCGGCTGATGCCGGTCATCGAGCCCTCGGGCACGTACACGAGGTAGCGGCCGGGCAGGGAGACCTGGCTGGTCAGACGGGCGCCCTTGTGCCCGATGGGGTCCTTCGTCACCTGGACGAGCACGGACTGGCCGGACTTCAGGGCGGACTCGATGCGGCGCGGCCCGTGGGCCATGCCGAGCGCCTCGAAGTTGACCTCACCGGCGTACAGCACCGCGTTGCGGCCCTTGCCGATGTCGATGAAGGCGGCCTCCATCGACGGCAGCACGTTCTGCACCTTGCCGAGGTAGACGTTGCCGACGTACGAGGTCGCCTGCTCCTTGTTGACGTAGTGCTCGACGAGCACGTCGTCCTCGAGGACGCCGATCTGCGTCCGGTCGCCGTTCTGCCGGACGACCATCACGCGCTCGACGGCCTCGCGCCGGGCGAGGAACTCGGCCTCGGTGATGATCGGCACGCGGCGGCGGCCCTGCTCGCGGCCTTCCCGGCGGCGCTGCTTCTTGGCCTCCAGACGGGTCGAGCCCTTGATGGACTGCACCTCGTCGGACGGCTCGGCACCCTTTTCCCGCAGGGGACGGGGCTCGCGGACCTTGACGACCGTGCGCTCCGGGTCGTCTTCGGAGGGCTCGGCCTCGGCGGCGGTGTCACCGGCGCGGCGCCGGCGGCGACGGCGCCGGCGGCTGCTGCTGGAGCCGCCACCGGCCGACTCGTCACGGTCGTCGGCCTCCTCGGCCTCCTCCCGGTCCTCTTCGGTCTGCTCGGCGGTTTCCTCGGCGTCCTGCGCGGCGGCGACGTGCTCGGGCTCGCCGTCCGTGGCCTCGGCGTCGGACTCGGCGGACTCGCCGCGCCGACGGCGGCGGCCGCCCCGGCGACGGCGGCGGCGCGAGCCGGCCCCCTCGGACTCGTCGTGGTCGTCGCCCTCGGCCTGGTCCTCGGCGGACTCCTCGGCCTCCTCCTCCGTCTCGTCGACGGCGGTCTCGGCGGCGGGCGCCTCGGCCTGGGCCTCGGACTCCTCGGCGGCACCTCGGCGGCGGCGTCGGCGGCGCGACCCGGTGGGCTGCTCCTCGCGGACGTCCTCCGCCTGGGCGATCTCCTCCGGCTCTTCGGGCTCCTCGCCCCCGGCCGCCTCGGCGGCGGCCGCGGCAGCGGCCCGCTCGGGGGTCTGGAACTGGGGCTCGGTGAACACGGGCGCCTGGAACAGCGCGACCGCGGGCCGCGCCGGACGCGCCGACGGCTCGCTCTCCCCGGCGGTCGCACCGGCGGCGCGCTGCGCGCGCTGTGCGGACTTCGCTGGCTGAGCAGGCTGCGCGGGCTGTGCCGGCTCGGCGAAGCCACTGGCGGCCCTGCGGACGACCCGCCGGCGCCGACGCGGTGCGGCGTCCTCGGCGGGCTCCTCGGCCTGAGCGGCTTCGGCGGGGGCCTCGGGCGCGGAGGGCGCCTCGGCGGCGGCCTGAGCAGCGGGCGCCACGACCTCAGCGGCCCCAGCGGGCTTCTCGGTCACAGGGGCCTTCGTCTCCTCGGCGGCGATCCCTTCCGCAGCGTCCGCGGGCGCCGCGGCAGGCGCGGACGCCCGGCGCGAGGTACGCCGGCGAGCCCGGCGCGGAGCAGCGTCCTCGGAGGCGTCGGCGGCCTCGGCGGTCTCAGCGCTTTCACCGGCGACGGCCGGCTCGGCGCCGGTCGGCGCGGTCTCCACCGCCTCCGCCTCGGCCGGGGCCGCGGCGGGCGAGGTCACCGTGCGCGTCGCACGACGCCGGGAACGCCGGGGAGCGGCGTCCTCGGACGCCTCGGCGGGGGCGGAGACCTCGGCCTGCTCCGACGCCTCGGAGCCGGCCGGGGCACCAGTGGTCACCGGCACCACCGTCTCGGCGGCCTCGGCGGAGTCCGGAGAACCGGCGGGCGCCGCGGCGCGACGCACCACACGGCGCCGCTTGCGCCCGGCGGGCTCGGGCTCCTCGGCAGCGGCCTCGGAGGTCTCTGCCACCTCTGCGGCGGCTTCCTCCGCGGCGGCTTCCTCGGCCTCCTCCGGCTCGACGAGGTCGGCCGCGAGTTCACCGGGCTCAGCAGCCGGTATGGCCGGCGCGACGGTCTCCGCCGACGCGTCGGACGAGCCACCGGCGGGCGGACCGGCCGGGCGGGATGCGGCACGCCGCCGCCGGCGGGGCGGCAGGGTGTCGCTGGGAGTGTTCTGTTCGGAACCCTCGGTGGGTTCGGTCGGTTCGAGCATGCGGGCTTATCTCCCGTCAGGCTCCCGGGCGCCGCGCCTGGTCCGGCTGTGCCGGTGACGTCCGCGGCTCGCGCTGTGCGCGTCGCCGCCGTCCGGGGCGCGGGCGCCGCACGGGAGCTCTCTGTGTCCTGTCTCGCCGGTTCCGTACGCCGAATGCGTACGGCCTGGCGAAAGTCTTCTGGTCGGTACGCTGCCCGACCCAGGTGGCTCCCGAGTCCGAGGGCGGCGCTACGACGTCCGTCCCTACGCGGAACCTTCCTTACGCCGGCGCCGTCGCGGCGGCAGTCGCTTCGGCCGTTGAGTGGGCCTGAGCTGCCTCGCGGTCGGGCGCGAGCGGGTCGGTCACCGTGCCGGTCTCTTCATCGAACAGCCCCTGCGCCAGCCTGGTCACCGCTGCGGGGACCGGCGGCGCCAGGTCGGCCACGGCGCGGAGACCGGACAGGACGTCGTCGGGTCGTACGGCAGGCGTCACGTGCCGAACAACCAGCCGCAGTATCGCACAGGGCTGGTCGGTCGGCCTATCAGCCTGCGAACTGTGTGTTTCCGTGAGGTCGCCGCTCTCCAGGCTCACGACGGCGGAGCGGGCGTCGAAAGTACGGACGCCGTTCTTGGCGAGGCGCTGGACCTCGACCGTCTCGGCCGCGTTGAAGGCGTCCACCGCTCGGCGGGCCTCCTCCTGCGACACGCCGTCCAGCCGCAGCTCCCACACGGAAGCGGTCAGCCGGTCGGCGAGCCCCGAGGTGCGGGCCTCGACCGCCTCGATGATGTCGAGCCCGGCGGGCAGCGACTCGTCGAGAAGGGCCCTGAGCTGCTCCGGGTCGCGCTGCGCGGTGAGTGCGATCTCCAGGTACTCCGCCTCACTGCCCGTGCCGGTGGGTGCGGCATTGGCGTACGACACCTTCGGGTGCGGTGTGAAGCCCGCCGAGTAGGCCATCGGCACCTCGGCACGGCGCAACGCACGCTCGAAGGCGCGCTGGAAGTCACGGTGGCTGGTGAACCGGAGGCGGCCGCGCTTGGTGTAGCGCAGTCGGATGCGCTGCACCGCGGGTGCGGGCGGCGGGCCTTCGGGCTGTCGCTTGCCCAGTGTCGTTCAGTCCTTCGTGAGAGCGGTCGTACTGCTACCAAGAGTACGTGCCTCGCGGCCCGAAGGTTCCCTCCGGTCGAGCGGCCGAGGCTGCCGGGGCTCTCCGAAGAGCATCCGCCGGAAGTCGGCACGCGCCTGCCGTACGGACTCCCGGGCGGCGGCCAGCGCCTGCCGGGTGGCCCGTCCCACACTGCGGGCGGCCTCGGCAGCGGGCCGCAGGACGGTGTCGCGGACGACGTGTCCGACAGGCGTGAGCACGCTGCGGTACACCCACCGCACCGGTTCGACGAAGATCCACCGGAAGAGGGTGCCCAGGAACCGCCCGACGAAGAGTGAGATGTGCCCGGCGATCCGCCAGGCGTGCCCGAGGGCGTCCCCGATCTCCCGGCCGATGACGGCGAGGACCCGCCCGACCGGCGCGAGGATCCAGCGCCAGAGGGCGAGGGCGGGCAGCACGAGCAGGATCCGGGCGATCCAGTAGAGGGCGATGCCGACACCGGTGACGATCATGCGCACCAGCCACATGAGCCCCTCGCCGCACCAGAGGATCGCGCGTCCGACGGGCGCGAGCACCCACGTGTACAGCCACACGGCGGGGACGACGACGAGGTACCGCACGAGCCACGCCACGGCCGTGTACACGCCGACGCCGATAGCGGCGAGCACGGCGCCGAGCCCCTTCAGGACCCACATCACGGCGTGCCCGACGGGCGTGAGCAGATGCGCGTACACCCAGCCGAAGGCGGCCCCGACACCCCGCGCGACCCAGGCGATCGCGTGCCCCACCGGCGTCAGCACGTACCGGTACAGCCAGACCAGCGGCACGACGACGAGGACGTTCACGAGCCACCCCAGGGCCTGGCCCACCGGCACGACGACGTACCGCCACAGCCCCACGAACGGCCAGACGAACACGGCCCGGGCGAGCCACAGCAGCGCCCGCCCGAGCGGCCGGAACAGCACGTCGTTCAGGAACCGCCCGGCCACGACGAGCGCGTCCCACGCCATCCGCACGGGGACGACCAGCACGAGCACGACGATCCGCACGGGAATCCGGATCGCGACGGCGAGGCACCCCTCGGGCGCCGACGGCTCCCGCCCGACGGACGGCTCAGCCGGTCGCTTGCGCGGCTCGACGCGCGGCTCGGCACCCTCGCGGGGCGGTTTCTGCAGATCCATACCGTCGTAGACGCCTCAGCGGCCCGTTCGGATCCACCACGACTCACGCGCCCGTGACCCGGGCGTGCAGCAGCCGGGGCGACTCCTGGAAACCGCACCGGGCGTACGCGGGAATCGCCCGGGGGCTCGAGTGCACGGTCACCCGTTCGAGACCGAGTTCCCGGGCCCCGTCCAGCACCGCCCGGATGAGCCGCCCGCCCAGCCCGCCGTCACGCGCCTCGGGCACGACGTACACGCATTGCAGATCGCCGGAGGCCCGCCGCGGCGCCCGCGGTGTGGGCACCCGCTGCACCACGGCCAGCCAGGCCATGCCGATGACCACGGCCTCGTCGCGCACGAGCACCATGCAGCGGTGCGACCCGGCGTTCTCGCGCGCCCAGGCGACGAAGTGCCGGACGAAGTCCCCGCGTTCACCGACGGTCTCGCCGCCGCTCTCGACGAGCCACTCCCACCGAAGTGCCGCCACGGCGGCCAGTTCGCCGGGCCGGGCCGGACGGATGCTGATGTTCTCCATCAGGGCATTGTCAAGGCTGCCGGCCTACGACGGCTCCCCCAGCACACATTCCGAACTGGGGGAACCTGGCCGGGCCGGCCCCCCGGGGGAGCGTCACCGAACCGGCCTGTTCAGCGGGTCCCCCCGGGGGCCCACCTCTCACATCCCGGCTGTCACCTCAGTGCGCGTGCCCGCTCGGCGCGGGCGCCGCGTTCTTGACCGTCAGGGGCAGCAGCTTCTTGCCCGTCGGGCCGATCTGGATGTGCGTGTCCATCTGCGGGCACACCCCGCAGTCGAAGCACGGCGTCCACCGGCAGTCCTCGACCTCCGTCTCGTCGAGGGCGTCCTGCCAGTCCTCCCAGAGCCAGTCCTTGTCGAGGCCTGAGTCGAGGTGGTCCCAGGGGAGGACCTCCTCGTAGGTGCGCTCGCGGGTGGTGTACCAGTCGACGTCCACGCCGTACGGCGCGAGGGCCTTGTCGGCGCACGCCATCCAGCGGTCGTACGAGAAGTGCTCGCGCCAGCCGTCGAAGCGGCCGCCGTCGTCGTAGACCGCGCGGATGACCGCGCCGATGCGGCGGTCGCCCCGGGAGAGCAGGCCCTCGACGATGCCGGGCTTGCCGTCGTGGTAGCGGAAGCCGATGGAGCGGCCGTACTTCTTGTCGCCGCGGATCTTGTCGCGGAGCTTGGCCAGGCGGGCGTCCGTCTCCTCGGCGGAGAGCTGCGGGGCCCACTGGAAGGGCGTGTGCGGCTTGGGGACGAAGCCGCCGATCGAGACCGTGCAGCGGATGTCGTTGGACCGGGAGACCTCGCGGCCCTTGGCGATGACCTTCGTCGCCATGTCGGCGATCTGGAGGACATCGTCGTCGGTCTCCGTCGGCAGGCCGCACATGAAGTACAGCTTCACCTGGCGCCAGCCGTTGCCGTACGCCGTGGCGACCGTGCGGATCAGGTCCTCTTCCGAGACCATCTTGTTGATGACCTTGCGGATGCGCTCCGAGCCGCCCTCGGGGGCGAAGGTGAGGCCCGAGCGGCGGCCGTTCCGGGTCAGCTCGTTCGCCAGGTCGATGTTGAAGGCGTCCACACGGGTGGAAGGGAGCGAGAGGCCGATCTTGTCGTCCTCGTAGCGGTCCGCGAGGCCCTTGGCGATGTCGCCGATCTCCGAGTGGTCCGCCGACGACAGGGACAGCAGGCCGACCTCTTCGAAGCCGGTCGCCTTCAGGCCCTGCTCGACCATGTCGCCGATGCCCGTGATGGAGCGCTCGCGGACCGGGCGGGTGATCATGCCGGCCTGGCAGAAGCGGCAGCCGCGGGTGCAGCCGCGGAAGATCTCCACCGACATGCGCTCGTGGACCGTCTCCGCGAGGGGGACGAGGGGCTGCTTGGGGTACGGCCACTCGTCGAGGTCCATCACCGTGTGCTTGGAGACCCGCCACGGGACACCGCTGCGCTTCGGCACGACTCGGGCGATACGGCCGTCCGGCAGGTACTCGACGTCGTAGAAGCCGGGGACGTACACGCCGCCCGTCCTGGCCAGGCGGAAGAGGAGCTCCTCGCGGCCGCCGGGGCGGCCCTCGGCCTTCCAGGCGCGGATGATCGCGGTGATCTCCAGGACGGCCTGCTCGCCGTCGCCGATCACGGCGCAGTCGATGAAGTCCGCGATGGGCTCGGGGTTGAACGCGGCGTGGCCGCCGGCCAGGACGATCGGGGCGTCCGGGCCGCGGTCCTTGGACTCCAGCGGGATGCCGGCCAGGTCCAGGGCGGCCAGCATGTTCGTGTAGCCGAGCTCCGTGGAGAAGGACAGGCCGAGCACGTCGAACGCCTTCACCGGCCGGTGGCTGTCGACCGTGAACTGCGGGACGCCGTGCTCGCGCATCAGCTCCTCCAGGTCCGGCCAGACGCTGTAGGTGCGCTCGGCGAGGACGCCCTGCTGCTCGTTCAGGACCTCGTAGAGGATCATGACGCCCTGGTTGGGCAGGCCGACCTCGTACGCGTCCGGGTACATCAGCGCCCAGCGGACGTCGCAGGAGTCCCAGTCCTTGACCGTGGAGTTGAGCTCTCCGCCGACGTACTGGATCGGCTTCTGCACATGCGGGAGCAGAGCTTCGAGCTGCGGGAACACAGACTCGGCGGCATCGGCAGGCATCTCACGGAACCTTCGTGTGCTGGCAGGGGTGACCATCCAGACTAACGCGCCCGCGGCACCCCTCCGTACGCCCCGGGGCTCACAGGGCCCTCACCCCGCTCCTGATCCCGTCCCAGAACCCGGGCAGCTCGGCCTCCACGCGCGCGGCCCGCTGTTCCTCGCGCTCATGGAGCAGGCCGTAGGTGAAGGCGCTCTCCCCCGCCGCGTGGGCGACGGCGGACAGCTCGCGCAGGGCCTGCCGGGCCATCACGCTGTCCTGGTGCTCGCCGAGCAGGTTCTGGAGCGACTTCATGGACTTGACCATGTTCTTGGCCGGCTTGCCGAGGGCGGATTTGGCGGCTTCCGCTGCGTAGCGGGTGCGCTTGGCCTTCTTGCGGGCCTCGTGCAGCGCGACGTCCCGGTCGGTGCCGGGTTCCAGTTCCAGGGCCTGCCCGACCAGCCCGGCGACCTTGCGGAAGTCCTTCTTCACGGCCTTGGCGATCGTCTTGCCGGGTTTCTCGCCGGCCGGCTTCCGCAGCGGCGGGTGGGCGATCAGCGCGTCCAGGCTGTCGAGCAGGGCGAGGTAGCGGCGGGAGTCCAGGACGCCGATCAGCCGGCCGCGGGCCGTGCTGTGCTCGGCGCTCGACCAGCCGCGCAGGCGCTCCGCCACGGGGCCGCGGACCAGGCCGTCGGGCACCTCGTCGAGGGCCGCCGTCAGCCGTGCCGCCAGCACCTCGCGGTCGCGGTCCAGGCCCAGCTCCCCGGCCAGCCACTTCAGCTCGTCGGCCACCGGGTCGGTGACGGCCCGGTCGAGGATGTCCCCGAACGACTTGAAGGTGCTGCGCAGCCGCCGGGTGGCCACGCGCATGCGGTGCACGGCGTCCTCGGCGTCCCGGCGGACGGCCGGGTCGAACTCGACGATCGCGTCGCGCTGGGTGCTGACGTACGCGAGCACGTGGTCCCCGGCGGTCACCGGGTCCCCGGCGGCCGCGGTGGGACGTCGCTCCTCGGGCGCCGTCTCCGCCAGGGCCCGCGCCAGCTTGGACGCCGACCTCGACGGCCGTACGCCCGCCCTGCGCAGCCGCTTCTCCACCTTGTCGAGGAAGGCCGGGTCGCCCCCGTCGGCGAGCTCGACCTCCATCTCGGTCCACTGGGCCTCGCCCCCGCCGCCCGTGAGCCGCTCGGCGTGCACGGCGTCCACGCTGACCTCGGCGAGCAGCCGGCCCTCGGCGTCGACGAGGTGCCGTACGTCCCGCTCGGAGCGCAGCCGGACCACGGGCAGCAGCTCGCTGTCGCGGACCCGGGAGCGGACCAGCCCGGCGAGGTCGTCGGGCAGGGTGTCGGAGAGCGGGGCGTGGATCTCGTCGCGGACGCCCGGGGCGACCGGGAACTTCAGATGCCAGCCCGCGTCGGAGCCGCCGGTGCGGCGGCGCAGGGTGACGGACGACGCGGCGAGGCGTTCGTCGGCGGTGTCGTAGTAGGTGGCGTCGAGGTGGGCGACGCCCTTGTCCACGACGTCCGCGACACCGGCGACACCAGTCAGGTCGGGAAGCCCGCTGTCCTTCGACTCGTACTTGCGCTCGATCTCACGCTTGGTGTCCGCCATGACCCGAATCTAGTGGGCAGGGGGGCGGGGCGGCAGAGGTGCGCCCCGCCCGATGTTCACGCCGACATCGGTCTCTGCACCCGGATCGACTGCAACAGGCCGACCGCTATCCAGACGGCGAACATCGACGAACCGCCGTACGACACGAACGGCAGCGGCAGGCCGGTGACCGGCATGATGCCGAGCGTCATGCCGATGTTCTCGAACGTCTGGAAGGCGAACCAGGCGACGATCCCGGCGGCGACGATCGTGCCGTACAGGTCGGTGGTCTCGCGGGCGATCCGGCAGGCCCGCCACAGGACGATGCCGAGCAGCAGGATGATCAGGCCGCCGCCGAGGAAGCCGAGCTCCTCCCCTGCCACGGTGAAGACGAAGTCCGTCTGCTGCTCGGGCACGAACTGGCCGGTGGTCTGCGAGCCGTGGAAGAGGCCGGCGCCGGTCAGACCGCCGGAGCCGATGGCGATGCGGGCCTGGTTGGTGTTGTAGCCGACGCCCGCAGGGTCGAGTTCGGGGTTGGCGAAGGCGGCGAAGCGGGCGATCTGGTAGTCGTCGAGCACGCCGAGCTGCCAGACGGTGATCGCGCCGGCGGCTCCCGCGCCCAGCAGGCCGAAGACCCACCGGTTGGTGGCGCCGGAGGCGAGCAGCACACCGAGCACGATGATGACCATGACCATGACCGACCCGAGGTCGGGCATGAGCATCACGATCACCATGGGCACGGCGGCCAGGCCCAGTGCCTGCATGACCGTGCGGTGGTCGGGGTACTGCTTGTCGCCCGCGTCGACCCGGGCCGCCAGCAGCATCGCCATGCCCAGGATGATCGTGACCTTCACGAACTCCGAGGGCTGGAGGGAGAAGCCGCCGGGGAGTTTGATCCAGGAGTGGGCGCCGTTGATGGTGGAGCCGAGCGGGGTGAGCACCAGCAGGATCAGCAGGACCGAGAGGCCGTACAGGATCGGCACGGCCGTGCGCAGGCCGCGGTGGCCGAGCCAGATCGTGCCGGCCATCAGGGCGAGGCCGATGCCGGTGTTCAGCAGGTGCCGGACGAGGAAGTAGTACGGGTCGCCCTGGTTGAGCTCCGTGCGGTTGCGGGTCGCCGAGTAGACGAGGAGCGTGCCGAGCAGCGACAGGGCCGTCGCCGACAGCAGTATCGGCCAGTCGAGCCGCCGGGTGACCGAGTCACGGGCGAGGAGCCGCATCCAGCCGGTGCGCTCGGGCCCGTAGCCGGAGACCTGGAAGCTGTTCACACCGCCGGTCATGTCGGCAACCTCCGGCTTCCCCGCCGGCGCCGCCGCCTTCGGGTGTCACGGTTCTCCGGGGTCGGCGGGGGTGCCGTCGCCGGCTGGAGCGGGTCGGCCGGGGCGTTCGGGTCCTTCTTCTTCGCCTGCTGGTCCTTGGCCGGGTCCTTGGAGATCTTCGGGGAGGCGATGGTGCCGTCCGTCTTGACCTTCGGCAGGGCCTTCTCCGGCGTGGGCAGCAGCGCCTTCTTCGGGTCGATGTCGCCTTCCTCGGAGACGCCGTACAGCGCGTTGTAGATGTTGCGGACGGCGGGGCCCGAGGCGCCGGAGCCCGTACCACCCTGGGAGATCGTCATGACGATCGCGTAGTCCTTGGTGTACGTGGCGAACCAGGAGGTCGTCTGCTTGCCGTAGACCTCGGCCGTACCCGTCTTGGCGTGCATCGGGATCTTGTCCTGCGGCCAGCCGCCGAACCTCCAGGCGGCCGTACCGCGGGTGGCGACTCCCGCGAGGGCATCGCTTATCTCGCTGCGCGTCTTCTGGCTCATCGGCAGCTTGCCGTGCGCCTGGGGCTTGATCGGCGTGACGGTCTTGCCGTCGGCGCTGATGACGGCCTTGCCGACCGAGGGGGTGTACATCGTGCCGCCGTTGGAGATGGCGGCGTAGATGGTGGCCATCTGGATGGGCGTGACGAGCGTGTCGCCCTGGCCGATGGAGTAGTTGACGGAGTCACCGGCGCGCATGCGGTTGCCTTCGAGGCAGTTCTCGTAGGCGATCTTCTCGGCGTAGCTGCCGTTGCGCTTGCCGGTGCGGCACCAGGCGTCCTTGTTGGCCTTCCAGTAGTCCAGCTTCCACTTGCGGTCGGGGACGCGGCCGGTGACCTCGTTGGGCAGGTCGATGCCGGTCTCCTTGCCGAGGCCGAACTGGTGGGCGGTCTTGTAGAACCAGTCGTCGGGGTTCTTCTTGGGCTTGGTGCCGCCGTCCTTCTTCCACTCCTCGTGGGAGAGGCGGTAGAAGACCGTGTCGCAGGAGACCTCCAGGGCGCGGCCGAGGCTGATCGGGCCGTACCCCTTGGACTCGAAGTTCTTGAAGACCTGGCCGCCGATCGAGTACGAGCTGGAGCACTGGTAGGGGCCGTTGAAGGAGTAGCCGGCGTTGACCGCGGCGGCCGTCGGGATGACCTTGAAGATGGAGCCGGGTGCCGACTGGCCCTGGATCGCGCGGTTGAGCAGCGGGTAGTTGGACTTCTTGCCGGTGAGGCGCGCGTAGTCCTTGGCGGAGATGCCGCCCACCCAGGCGTTGGGGTCGTACGTCGGGTTCGAGGCCATGGCGACGACGCGGCCGGTCTTGGCCTCCATGACGACGACGGCGCCGGAGTCCGCCTTGTAGTTGGTGCCGGTGTTCCGGTCGTGCTGCTTGCGGGCCTCCTTCATGGCCTCGTTGAGCTGGTACTCGGCGATCCGCTGGACGCGGGCGTCGATGCTGGTGACGAGGTTGTCGCCGGGGTGGGCCGGGTCGGCCTCGGCCTGGCCGATGACGCGGCCGAGGTTGTCGACCTCGTAGCGCGTGACGCCGGCCTTGCCGCGCAGCTGCTTGTCGTACTGGCGCTCCAGGCCGGAGCGGCCGACCTGGTCGGAGCGCAGGTAGGGCGAGTTGGTGTTCTGCGCCTGCTTGATCTCCTCGTCGGTGACCGGCGAGAGGTAGCCGAGGACCTGGGCGGTGTTGGCCTTGCCCGGGCTCGGGTAGCGGCGCACGGCCTGCGGCTCGGCGGTGATGCCGGGGAAGTCCTCGGCGCGCTCGCGGATCTGGAGGGCCTGCTTGGGGGTGGCCTCGTCGGTGATGGGGATGGGCTGGTAGGGCGAGCCGTTCCAGCAGGGCTGGGGCGTCTTGGCGTCGCACAGCCGGACCTTCTCCTGGACCTCCTTGGGCGTCATGCCCAGGACTCCGGCGAGCTTGGTGAGGACTTCCTTGCCGTCGTCCGGCATCTTCAGCAGGTCCGTGCGGGAGGCGGAGACGACCAGTCGCGTCTCGTTGTCGGCGAGGGCCACCCCGCGCGCGTCCAGGATCGAGCCGCGGACGGCCGGCTGGACGACCTGCTGGACGTGGTTCCCGGACGCCTCCTTGGCGTAGGCCGCGCCCTCACGGATCTGCAGGTACCACAGGCGTCCGCCGAGGGTGAGGAGCAGGGAGAGGACGAGGACCTGGATGACGACGAGCCGGATCTGGACCCGTGGGTTCCGCCCGGTCTCGGGAATGTTGGTCACTGCGGCTGCCTCCCCCTCTCAGTGCGCGTTCGCGTGTGTGATGACGACGGATGATCGACGGGCGGTGACGAGTGATGAACGGTCGGCCCACGAGCCCGCGTTCCGACCGGACCGATCCGTTCGGGTGAATTTCCCTGCGTTCACAGCCGCTTGACCCCCTTGATGCGACCGGCCCGCGCCATCCGGGCCCGGGCCGCCTTCACCCGCAGGCCGTTGCGCTGGCTGCCGATCTTCAGGCCCGTGCCGCCCGAGAGCCAGCCGGAGGAGATGTCGGTGGCCTTGGCGGCGGAGTTGGTCTCGGCGAGCGGATCGTTCTCGGCGCGGCGGGCCAGGGCCATGATTCCCGGCACGACGAACGGGGCGAGCAGCAGGTCGTACAGGGCGGCCGTGAACAGCAGGCTGCCCAGGCCCACATGGCGGGCGGCGGTGTCACCGACGAGGGCGCCGACGCCGGCGTACAGCAGGGTGGAGCCGACCGCGGCGGCGACCACCACGACCATGGGGCCGGTGGCGGACTTCAGTTGGCCCGTCTCCGGCTTCACCAGGCCCGCGAGGTAGCCGATGACGCACAGCACGAGGGCGTACCGCCCGGCCGCGTGGTCGGCGGGCGGGGCCAGGTCGGCGAGCAGGCCCGCGCCGAAGCCGACGAGGGCGCCGCCGACATGCCCGTACACCAGCGCGAGGCCGAGGACGGTGAGCAGCATCAGGTCGGGTACCGCGCCGGGCAGATGGAGGCGGGCGAGGACGCTCACCTGGATCACCAGGGCGACGACGACCAGGGAGGAGGAGAGCAGGATCCGGTTGACGCGCATGAGGTGACAGCTCCTACTGCTCTTGCTGGTTCTGGCCGTCCGCGGGGGCCTCGGCGGACGGCGTCACGGTCACCGTCACCGTCGGCCTGGGGGTCGGCTTGGGCTTGGGCGGGAGCACGGTGTCGCGCGGGTCCTTCTTCGGGGCCTCGACGACGACGCCGACGATGTCGAGCTTGGTGAAGCTCGCGTACGGCGTGACGTAGAGGGTGCGGGTCAGGTCGCCGCCGGAGGGGTCGACGCGGGAGACCACGCCGACGGGCACGCCGGGCACGAACGGCCGGTCGGCCTGCGAGCCGAAGGTGACGAGGCGGTCGCCCTTCTTCACCTCGGCCTTGCCGTTGAGGAGTTCGACGCGCAGCGGGCGGTCGCCCTGCCCGGAGGCGAAGCCCAGTTCGTCGCTGTCCTCCATCCGGGTGCCGACCGTGAAGTCGGGGTCGCTGGCGAGCAGCACCGTCGCGGTGTTGGGCCCGACCGTGGTGACGCGCCCGACCAGCCCGTCCCCGTTCAGGACGGTCATGTCGCGCTTGATGCCGTCGTTGGCGCCGACGTCGATGGTGATGGTCCAGGAGAAGCCCTGCGCCGCTCCTATGGCGATGACCTCGGCGCCCTTGATGCCGTACTGGCCCTGCCCGGCGACCTTCAGCATCTTGTCGAGCTGCTTGAGGCGGCTGCGGGCGCGGTCGTCGCTGCCGAGCCGCGCCTTCAGGGCCGCGTTCTCCTCTTCCAGTACGGCGAGCCGGTCATGCCGCTCGCCGGAGTCACGGATGGCGGAGACCGCGTTGCCGACCGGGTCGACCGCGGCCGACACACCGCTCTCGATCGGGCCGAAGACCGTGGCCGCGGCCTGCCGGGCGCCGTCGACGGGCGAGTCCTCCCCACCGCGGATGTCCACCGTGATCAACGCGAACGCGATGGCGATCAGCAGCACCAGGAGCAGCCGGCTCTCTCGTGTGTCCCTCACGTGCGGCGGCCGTGCCCTTCCTCATCGGAATTCGGGAAGCCCCAGGGAAACCCGAGGGGCTGCTTTGTGGGAGCTTATGCATCTGTATCAACGATCCGCCGTACGAGAGGAGATCGTCCCGTACGGCGGAATCGAAGAGTTACGTCATCTGCGCGGCTGGGCGTCCAGCACCTGCTGGAGCGCCTCGAACTCCTCGACGCACTTACCGGAACCGAGCGCGACGCTGTCCAGGGGGTCCTCGGCGATGTGGATCGGCATGCCGGTCTCCCTGCGCAGCCGCTCGTCCAGACCCCGCAGCAGCGCTCCGCCGCCGGTCAGAACGATTCCTCGGTCCATGATGTCGCCGGACAGCTCCGGCGGGCACTTGTCGAGGGTGGTCTTGACGGCGTCGACGATGGCGTTGACCGGCTCCTCGATCGCCTTGCGGACTTCGGCCGCGGAGATGACGACGGTCTTCGGCAGCCCGGACACCAGGTCCCGGCCGCGGATTTCGGTGTGCTCGTCGGAGTCGAGGTCGTACGCCGAACCGATCGTGATCTTGATTTGTTCGGCCGTGCGTTCGCCCAGCAGGAGGGAGTACTCCTTCTTGATGTGCTGGATGATCGCGTTGTCCAGTTCGTCGCCCGCGACGCGGATGGACTGGGCGGTGACGATGCCGCCGAGGGAGATGACCGCGACCTCCGTCGTGCCGCCGCCGATGTCGACCACCATGTTGCCCGTGGCCTCGTGGACCGGCAGGCCGGAGCCGATGGCCGCGGCCATGGGCTCCTCGATGATGTGCACCTGGCGGGCGCCGGCCTGGGACGACGCCTCGATGACGGCACGGCGCTCGACGCCCGTGATGCCGGAGGGCACGCAGACGACGACCCGCGGACGAGCCAGATACCGCCGCTTGTGGATCTTCAGAATGAAGTAGCGGAGCATCCGCTCGGTGATCTCGAAGTCGGCGATCACGCCGTCCTTCAGCGGACGAACGGCAACGATGTTGCCGGGCGTGCGCCCGATCATCTTCTTCGCTTCGGCGCCGACCGCGAGGATGCCACCGGTGTTGGTGTTGATCGCGACAACGGACGGCTCGTTGAGTACGATCCCGCGACCCCTGACGTACACCAGCGTGTTGGCGGTCCCGAGGTCGACAGCCATGTCACGGCCGATGAACGACATTGAGTTCCCCATCAGGATTCGTCTGGCCTTCCCAGGAGCTTTTGAGGGCATTTCAGGTAGGCAAAGGTGGGTGCTGTGACGTGAAGGCTTCCATCGTAGACGCGCCTTCGCGAACACTGCGGGAGGGTCTCCGCCATTGTCAGCAGATGCCGTGCGGGTTCGCTTCTGGAGACGGGCGTTTGGGGAGCATCGTTCCCTCGATCGCCACGCATATGCCAGAAAAGTCCGGGGGCGGTGCCCCCAGACTTTGCTCGGCGTTCGCCCTTACGCGCGACCCGGGAAGAAAATCTTCACCTCGCGCTCGGCGGACTCCTCGGAGTCGGAGGCGTGGATCAGGTTCTCCCGGACGATCACGCCGTAGTCGCCGCGGATGGAACCGGGCGCCGCGGCGATCGGGTCGGTCGGGCCGGCCAACTGGCGCAGCCCCTCGATGACCCGCTCCCCCTCGACGATCATCGCCACGACCGGGCCGGAGGCCATGAACTCCACCAGCGGCTCGTAGAAGGGCTTGCCCTTGTGCTCGCCGTAGTGCTGCTCCAGCGTGTCCTGGTCCAGGGTGCGCAGTTCCAGCGCGGTGATCGCCCAGCCCGCCTTGCGCTCGATGCGGCTGATGATCTCGCCGGTCAGGCCGCGACGGACGGCGTCGGGCTTGAGGAGGACGAGGGTGCGCTGGCTCACGACGGGCTCCTTGTGCGTAAAGGTTTAGCGGTGAGACGAGGTTACCCGGCGTGTCGGGCCGCCTGTTACGCAGCGTCAGGTGAGGAGGAGCCGGCCTGGGCCGCGAATCTCGCCTTCGCCTCGTCCACCTTCCGCCCGTAGTGCACGGACGCCCACCACAGGGCCGCGAAGATCGCGCCCAGGAAGAACATGGTCGGCACGGCGAAGCCCGACGCGATGAGCGCGATCTGCAGCGCCCAGCCGAGCGCGACCCCGCCCGGGCGCGTCACCAGGCCGCACAGCAGCAGGCACAGGAACATGGCGATGCCGCTGACCGTCCACACGGTCGTCATGGACAGGTCGGGGTCCTTCATGGCGACCAGACCGGCGAATCCGATGACGAAGAACTCGCCGATCAGCGTCGAAGAACAGAGCGTACGCACGGGATCTCAGCCCTTCCCCAGGAGCAGTCGGGCCTCGCCGACGGTGATGACGGAACCGGTGACGAGCACACCGCCGCCCGCGAACTCGCCCTCCTCCTCGGCCAGCGTGATGGCGGCCTCCAGTGCGTCGGGCAGCCGCGGCTCGACCTGGACGCGCTCCTCGCCGAACACCTCGACGGCGATGCCGGCGAGTTCGTCGGCGTCCATCGCGCGGTGGCTGGAGTTCTGCGTGACGACGACCTCGGCGAACACCGGCTCGAAGGCCTCCAGCAGCCCCCGTACGTTCTTGTCGCCGCTCGCGCCGACCACGCCGATGAGGCGGCTGAACTGGAAGGCCTCCCCGATCGCCTCGGCCGCCGCGCGGGCGCCCGCCGGGTTGTGGGCGGCGTCCAGCACGACGGTCGGCGACCGCCGTACGACCTCCAGCCGGCCCGGGGAGGCGACGGCGGCGAAGGCCTTGCGGACCGTGTCCAGGTCCAGCGGATCGGGCCGCTGCGCGCCGACGCCGAAGAACGCCTCGACGGCGGCGAGCGCGACGGCCGCGTTGTGCGCCTGGTGCGCGCCGTGCAGCGGCAGGTACACCTCGGTGTACTCGCCGCCGAGCCCGCGCAGTGTCAGCAGCTGCCCGCCGACGGCCACCTGCCGGTCCACGACCCCGAACTCCAGGCCCTCCCGGGCCACGGTCGCGTCCACCTCGACGGCCTTCTTCAGCAGCACCTGCGCCGCCTCGACCGGCTGCTGCGCCAGGATGACGGTGGCGCCCTGCTTGATGATGCCGGCCTTCTCCGTGGCGATCTCGGCATGCGTGGTGCCGAGCCGGTCGGTGTGGTCGAGGTCGATGGGCGTGACGACGGCGACGTCACCGTCGATCACGTTCGTGGCGTCCCAGGAGCCACCCATGCCGACCTCGACGACGGCGACGTCGGCGGGCGCGTCGGCGAACGCCGCGTACGCCATGCCGGTGAGCACCTCGAAGAAGGACAGCCGGTACTCCTGCGCCGCGTCGACCATCTCCACGTACGGCTTGATGTCCTGGTACGTCTCGATGAACCGCTCGGGCGAGATGGGGGCGCCGTCCAGGCTGATGCGCTCGGTGATCGACTGCACGTGCGGCGAGGTGTAGCGGCCGGTGCGCAGCTCGAAGGCGCCGAGCAGGGCCTCGATCATGCGGGCCGTGGAGGTCTTG
This sequence comes from Streptomyces lomondensis, assembly GCF_014651035.1. Classification (GTDB taxonomy): domain Bacteria; phylum Actinomycetota; class Actinomycetes; order Streptomycetales; family Streptomycetaceae; genus Streptomyces; species Streptomyces lomondensis. The sequence continues at coordinate 552,859 of NZ_BMWC01000001.1, read as the reverse complement.
CCGTTCGTGCCCGTGATGTGGATCGACGGGTACGACCGCTGCGGCTCACCCAGGACGTCCATCAGCGCGGCGATGCGGCTGACCGAGGGCTCCAGCTTGGTCTCGCCCCAGCGCGTGGCGAGCTCCGCCTCGACCTCGCGCAGGGCCTTGTCCACCTCGGGGTCGGCGGGCCGGGTGGGGATGTCGGCGTCGGGCGGGCCGCCCTGGGTGCGCAGGGTTCGACTACCGGCTTCGATGATCGCGAGGTCGGGGTCGCGGTCGGTTTCGGCCGCGATGATCTCGTCGAAGTCGTTGAGGGGGTCGGGCTGGTCGTCGCTGTGGTCTGGAGGGAGCTCGCTCACGGGGCCAGTCTACGGAGCGGGGGTGACAACGGTGGGGGGTGGTTTGTGTCGTCCGGTGTCTGCGGGCCGGTGGGGGCCGGTCGCGCAGTTCCCCGCGCCCCTGGGGGCGTCGCCCCTGAGCTACGTCTGAGGCCCCCGGGCCTGACAGCACCGGGGGCCTCACACACCGTACGAACCCTTAACCCTGCGGCAGCCTCTCCAGCTGCGCCTGAATCCGGGCGATGTCCTCCTCCGCCTTGGTGAGGCGGGTGCGGATCTTGTCCACGACGTGGTCGGGGGCCTTCGCCAGGAACGCCTCGTTGCCGAGCTTGGCGTTGGCCTGCGCCTTCTCCTTCTCCGCCGCCGCGAGGTCCTTCGCGAGGCGCTTGCGCTCCGCCGCCACGTCGATCGTGCCGGAGAGGTCGAGGGCGACCTCGGCGCCGGCGACCGGGAGGGTCGCGGTGGCCGTGAAGCCGTCGCCCTCGGGCTGGAGGCGCAGGAGCTGGCGGATGGCCGCCTCATGGGGCGCGAACCGCGTGCCGTCCAGGGTCAGCCGGGCCGGGACCCGCTGGCCGGGCTGGAGGCCCTGGTCGGCGCGGAAGCGGCGGACCTCGGTGATGACCGACTGGAGGCTCTCGATCTCGCGCTCGGCGTCGGCGTCCCGGAAGCCACTGTCCTTCGGCCACTCGGCGATGACGACCGACTCGCCGCCGGTGAGCGTGGTCCACAGGGTCTCGGTGACGAACGGGACCACCGGGTGCAGCAGCTTCAGCGTGACGTCGAGGACCTCGCCGAGGACGCGCTTGCTGACCTCGGCCGCCTCGCCGCCCGCCTGGAACGTCGTCTTGGACAGCTCGACGTACCAGTCGAAGACCTCGTCCCACGCGAAGTGGAACAGGGCGTCGGAGAGCTTCGCGAACTGGTAGTCGTCGTAGAACGCGTCGACTTCGGCGACGACCGTGTTGAGGCGGGAGAGGATCCAGCGGTCCGTCGAGGACATCCTCGACGGCTCCGGCAGCGGGCCCTCGACCGTCGCGCCGTTCATCAGCGCGAAGCGCGTCGCGTTCCAGATCTTGTTGGCGAAGTTGCGCGAGCCCTGGACCCAGTCCTCACCGATCGGGACGTCGACGCCCGGGTTGGCGCCGCGGGCGAGGGTGAAGCGGAGCGCGTCGCTGCCGTACTTGTCCATCCAGTCCAGCGGGTTGACCGCGTTGCCGAAGGACTTCGACATCTTCTTGCCGAACTGGTCGCGGACCATGCCGTGCAGGGCGATGGTGTGGAACGGCGGGGTGCCGTCCATCGCGTACAGGCCGAACATCATCATCCGGGCGACCCAGAAGAAGAGGATGTCGTAGCCGGTGACCAGGACCGAGTTCGGATAGAACTTCGCGAGCGCATCGGTCTGCTCGGGCCAGCCGAGCGTGGAGAACGGCCACAGGCCGGAGGAGAACCAGGTGTCGAGGACGTCGGTGTCCTGACGCCAGCCCTCGCCGCTCGGCGGCTCCTCGTCGGGGCCGACGCAGACGACCTCGCCGTTCGGGCCGTACCAGACCGGGATGCGGTGGCCCCACCACAACTGCCGCGAGATGCACCAGTCGTGGAGGTTGTCGACCCAGTCGAAGTAGCGCTTCTCCATCTCCTGCGGGTGGATCTTGACCCGGCCGTCGCGGACCGCGTCACCGGCGGCCTTCGCGAGCGGCCCGACCTTGACCCACCACTGCATGGACAGCCGCGGCTCAATGGTGGTCTTGCAGCGCGAGCAGTGGCCGACGGAGTGGACGTACGGCCGCTTCTCGGCGACGATCCGCCCTTCGGCGCGCAGGGCCGCGACGATCGCCGACCGCGCTTCCAGCCGGTCCAGGCCCTGGAAGGGGCCGTGGGCGGTGATCACCGCGTGCTCGTCCATGATCGTCAGGGCCGGGAGGTCGTGGCGCTGGCCGATCTCGAAGTCGTTCGGGTCGTGGGCCGGGGTGACCTTGACGGCACCCGTGCCGAACTCCGGGTCGACGTGCTCGTCCGCGACGACCGGGATGGAGCGGTCGGTCAACGGCAGCTTGACCAGCTTGCCGATCAGGTGCTGGTACCGCTCGTCCTCGGGGTGCACGGCGACGGCCGTGTCACCGAGCATGGTCTCGGCGCGGGTCGTGGCGACCACGATGGTGTCGTCCCCGTCGCCGTACTTCATGGAGACGAGCTCGCCGTCGTCGTCCTGGTACTCGACCTCGATGTCCGAGATGGCGGTCAGGCATCGGGGGCACCAGTTGATGATGCGCTCGGCGCGGTAGATCAGCTCGTCGTCGTAGAGCCGCTTGAAGATGGTCTGGACGGCCTGGGACAGGCCCTCGTCCATCGTGAAGCGCTCGCGCGACCAGGCGACGCCGTCGCCCAACCGCCGCATCTGGCCGCTGATCTGCCCGCCGGACTCGCCCTTCCACTGCCAGACCCGCTCGACGAAGGCCTCGCGGCCCAGGTCGTGCCGGGACTTGCCCTCCTTGGCGAGCTCCCGCTCGACGACGTTCTGCGTGGCGATACCGGCGTGGTCCATGCCCGGCTGCCACAGCGTCTCGAAGCCCTGCATCCGCTTACGGCGGGTCAGGGCGTCGATGAGGGTGTGCTCGAAGGCGTGCCCGAGGTGCAGGCTGCCCGTGACGTTCGGCGGCGGGATGACGATGGTGTACGGCGGCTTGTCGCTCTTCTCGTCGGCCTCGAAGTAACCCCGCTCTACCCAGCGCTCGTACAGCGGCCCCTCTACGTCGGCCGGCGCGTACTGGGTCGGCAGGTCGGTGCTGGGCGCTGGTGGCTGCTGCTGAGCGTTCTCGGTCACGGGGGTCAGTTTAGAGGTGTCACTACCCCGTCCCGAAACGCGTTTCGTTTGTAACGGTGGGGGGCCCGATGCCATGCACACGGCGGGTCTGCGCCAGGATGTCTCGAACGCACAAGCATCTGGAGGGGAACCCAGAACATGAGTTACAACCAGCCGGGCCCGTACGGCGGGCAGCCCCAGCAGCCCGGACCGTACGGCCAGCCCGGTCCGTACGGCCAGCCGCCGCAGGCTCCGCAGCCCGGCTACGGCTACCCCCAGCAGGCCCCTCCGCCCCAGCCCGGCTACGGCTACCCGCAGCAGCCCCCGCAGGGCGTCCCGCCCCAGCCGGGCCCCTACGGCCAGCAGCCGCAGCCGCCGTACGGCCAGGCCCCGTACGGCATGCCGCCCCAGCCCCCGGCTCCGGGCGGCGGCAAGAAGAAGACCGGCATCATCATCGGCGCCGTGGCGCTCGTGGCGGCGGTCGGCGTGGGCGCGTACTTCGTGATCGGCGGGGGCGGCGGCGGCTTGGAGGACGACGGGCCGCACAAGCTCACGACGCCGGCGACGGTGCTCAGCGACTACAAGCGCACCACGAAGGACGGGTCGACCGTCGGCGCCGACTCGACGTCGGAGCTGGAGAAGAGCGGCGTCAAGAACGCCAAGACCGCGGCGGGCCTCTACTCCACGGTGGACCTGAGCGACTACGACCCCGACGATCCGTCGTCGGCGGCAAAGATGGCGACGGCCAAGACCCTGTCGGTGGCCGGTGCCTACGGCGAGATCTCCGACCCGGAGGCGACCCTGGACCTGTTCTTCGCCAACTTCAAGAAGTCGGCCGAGAAGGAATCCACCACCGGGTCCGGCAAACCCGAGCTGGTCGGCGAGCCCGAGGAGGCCGACCTCGACGGCGCGGCCATGAAGTGCCAGTCGGTCAAGGGGCAGGACCAGCTGACCAAGCAGGAGAAGACCAACTGGTTCTGCGCGTGGGCCGACTACAGCACCATCGCCATCGTGTCGCCGGGCGACGCGGCGCAGGGCGTCACCAAGGACGTGGCGATCGACCTCACCACAAAGGTCCGTGAGGAAGTGCGCGTCAAGGCCTGACGCCGGTAACGAGGAAGGCGCCCAGCAGCAGTGCTGGGCGCCTTCGCGCAGTTGGTGACTAGGCCGTCTTCTGCTCGCCCGGCCCGCGCCCCCGCGCATCCCGCGGGATCAGTGTCGGGTTGACGTTCGACTGGACGACGTCCGCCGTGATGACGACCCGGGCCACGTCCTTGCGGGACGGGACCTCGTACATCACGCCCTGGAGGACCTCCTCCATGATGGCCCTCAGGCCACGCGCGCCGGTCTGGCGGAGGATGGCCTGGTCGGCGATGGCTTCCAGGGCCTCGCGCTCGAAGTCCAGCTCCACGCCGTCGAGTTCGAAGAGGCGCTGGTACTGCTTGACGAGCGCGTTGCGCGGCTCGACGAGGATCTGGAGCAGGGCCTCGCGGTCCAGGTTGTGGACCGAGGTGATGACCGGCAGGCGGCCGATGAACTCGGGGATCATGCCGAACTTGACCAGGTCCTCCGGCATGACCTCCTGGAACTGGTCCTTGGACTCCATCTCGCGCTTGGAGCGGATCTGCGCGCCGAAGCCGATGCCCTTGGCGCCGGCCCGGGACTCGATGATCTTCTCCAGTCCGGCGAAGGCACCGCCCACGATGAACAGCACGTTCGTCGTGTCGATCTGGATGAACTCCTGGTGGGGGTGCTTGCGCCCGCCCTGCGGCGGCACCGAGGCCGTGGTGCCCTCCAGGATCTTCAGCAGGGCCTGCTGGACGCCCTCGCCCGAGACGTCGCGCGTGATCGAGGGGTTTTCACTCTTCCGCGCGACCTTATCGATCTCGTCGATGTAGATGATCCCGGTCTCGGCCTTCTTGACGTCGTAGTCGGCCGCCTGGATCAGCTTGAGCAGGATGTTCTCGACGTCCTCGCCGACGTATCCCGCCTCCGTCAGGGCCGTGGCGTCGGCGATCGCGAAGGGGACGTTCAGCATGCGCGCGAGGGTCTGCGCGAGGAGGGTCTTGCCGGAACCCGTGGGGCCGAGGAGGAGGATGTTGGACTTCGCCAGCTCGATGGCATCGTCCCGGCCGTTCGCCCCGCCGTTCTCACCGGCCTGGACTCGTTTGTAGTGGTTGTACACCGCGACCGAGAGGGCCTTCTTGGCGGCCTCCTGGCCGACCACGTACCCCTCGAGGAACTCGTAGATCTCGCGGGGCTTCGGGAGCTCCTCCCAGCGGACCTCGCTGGTCTCCGCCAGTTCTTCTTCGATGATCTCGTTGCAGAGGTCGATGCACTCGTCGCAGATGTACACACCGGGCCCTGCGATGAGCTTCTTGACCTGCTTCTGGCTCTTGCCGCAGAACGAGCACTTGAGCAGATCGCCGCCGTCACCGATGCGTGCCACGGTGTGCTTCCCCTTCGCCTGGGAGACTCCTGGACGCCGACGTCCAAGCGGACTCCTGGTGCTGCCTTATGTCCGACGGTACCTTGCCGGGCCCCCCGTTCGGGCCCCCCTTGGCGCGGTTCACTTTGACGTGGACCGTGCCAAACCGTGCCAAGGGGCGGCAGACGATACAGCCTGTCGCCTCAGCGCAGGCTCGAGTTGTCCATCTTCCGGGTGGTGATGATCTGGTCGATCAGGCCGTAGCTGAGCGCGTCCTCGGCCGTGAGGATCTTGTCGCGCTCGATGTCCTCGCGGATCTTCTCGATCGCCTGGGTCGAGTGCTTGGCCAGCATCTCCTCCAGCTGCGTACGCATCCGGAGGATCTCGTTGGCGGCGATCTCCAGGTCGGACACCTGGCCGCGGCCGGTCTCGCTGTACGGCTGGTGGATCAGCACGCGCGCGTTCGGCAGGGCCATGCGCTTGCCCGGGGTGCCGGCGGCCAGCAGGACGGCGGCGGCGGAGGCCGCCTGGCCCATGCAGACCGTCTGGATGTCCGGCTTCACGTACTGCATCGTGTCGTAGATCGCAGTGAGCGCCGTGAAGGAGCCGCCGGGGCTGTTGATGTAGACCGAGATGTCACGGTCGGGGTCCATCGACTCCAGGCACAGCAGCTGCGCCATGACGTCGTTGGCGGAGGCGTCGTCGATCTGGACGCCGAGGAAGATCACGCGCTCCTCGAAGAGCTTCGCGTACGGGTCGTACTCGCGGATGCCCTGGGAGGTGCGCTCGACGAAGCGCGGGATGACATAGCGGGACTCGGCCGCAGGGCCGGTGTAGCGGCCCTGCGAGGCGCTCATGTCCTGCACGGCCTGCGTACGGTCGTAGATCCCGCTGCCGGGGAATGCGTTCACGGTGTCTCCTGAAAGGGGCTGAGGCGGTCGGCTGGGGCTGCTGGGGCGCCGCCGGGCCCGCGAGGGCCGGGCGGGGTCCTACGGGGCTTGTGGAGCCTCGTGGGACCGCTCAGGCCCCGGTGCCGCCGCCGCCCGGCATACCGGCGGCCGTGGCGATCACGTCGTCGATGAGGCCGTACTCCTTGGCCTCGAAGGCGTCGAACCAGCGGTCGCGGTCCGAGTCGCGGGTGATCTGCTCGACCGTCTGGCCCGTGTGCTGGGCGGTGAGCTCGGCCATGCGCTTCTTGGTGTGCAGCAGCCGCTCGGCGTGGATCTTGATGTCCGAGGCCGAGCCGGCCAGGCCGGCGGAGGGCTGGTGGATCAAAATCTCGGCGTTCGGCAGCGCGAAGCGCTTGCCAGGGGTGCCCGCGCTGAGCAGGAACTGGCCCATCGAGGCCGCGAGGCCCATGGCGATCGTCACCACGTCGTTCTTGATGTACTGCATGGTGTCGTAGATCGCCATGCCGGCCGTGATCGAACCGCCGGGGCTGTTGATGTAGAGGTAGATGTCCTTGTCGGGGTCCGAGGCAAGGAGCAGCAGCTGTGCGGTGATCTTGTTGGCGATGTCGTCGTCGACCGGCTGGCCGAGGAAGATGATCCGCTCGTTGAGCAGCCGGTTGTAGACCTGGTCGCCGAGGCCACCACCGATGGAAGGCTCGCCGGCGGCTGAAGGCATCAGATTCGTCACGTATCCACCTGCTCGTCTTACGACGGCGCCGGGCCGTCTCACGTTTCCCTGCGGGGCGGGAGCCGTATCGGAGACTCCACTGCCCTGGTATTCATGGACCCTAACGCGCGGGTCCCGTCGGGGAATCCCGGAGATGGGGGTGTTCGCCGGGGGCGTAGCGCTGCGCGGCTTCGGCGGGGTCGTTCCGTCCGTCGGCGGCTGCGGGTGCGTCGTGGTCGCTCGCGCAGTTCCCCGCGCCCCTGGGGTGCGCTGCCCTCGCAGGCGGCAAGAAGGCCCCGGGGCGTGCCCCAGGGCCTTCTCACGAATCTGCCGATGCCGGGGCTCAGCCCTCGGTCTTCTCCTCGGCGGAGGCCTCCGTGGCCTCGGTCTCGGTGTCCTCGTCCTCTTCGTCGTCGAGGTCGATGATCTCGCCGTTGGTGTCCTTGACCGTGGCCTTCTCGACCACGACGGCCAGGGCCTTGCCGCGGGCGACCTCGCCGACCAGGAGCGGGACCTGGCCGCCCTCGACGACGGCCTGGGCGAACTGGTCGGGGGACATGCCGGAGGAGGCCGCGCGGCGCATGAGGTGCTCGGTGAGCTCCTCCTGGTTGACGTTGAGCTTCTCCTGCTTGACGAGCTCGTCGAGCACGAACTGGGTCTTGATGCCCTTGATCGCGGCCTCACGGGTCTCGGTATCGAACTCCTCCTCGCTCTTGCCCTGGATCTCCAGGTACTTCGCGAGGTCGAGGCCCATCTGGCCGAGCTGGTGGTGCTCCAGGTTGTGCTTGCGGGTGTTGATCTCGTCCTCGAGCAGCTTCTCGGGGACGGGCACCTCGACGAGCTCCAGCAGCTTCTCCAGGACGCGCTCCTGGGCCTGCGTGGCCTGGTCGTACTGCTTCATGTTCTCCAGGCGCTTGCGGCTGTCGGCGCGCAGCTCCTCGAGGGTGTCGAACTCGGAGGCGAGCTGCGCGAACTCGTCGTCCAGCTCGGGCAGTTCACGCTTGGCGACCTGGGTGACCTTGACGGTGACCTCGGCCTCCTTGCCGGCCGCCGAGCCGCCCTTCAGCTCGGAGGTGAAGGTGGCCTCGCCACCGGCCTCCAGGCCCTTCACGGCGTCGTCGATGCCGTCCAGCAGCTCACCGGAGCCGATGGTGTAGGAGACGCCGTTGGCGACGCCGTCCTCCAGGACCTCGCCGTCGACCTTGGCCTCCAGGTCGATCGTCACGACGTCGCCGTCCTCGGCGGCACGCTCGACCGGGGCGGTGGAGGCGAAGCGCTCGCGCAGCTCCTCGACGGCCTTGTCGACGTCCTCGTCGGTGACCTCGACCGCGTCGACCTCGACCTCGATGCCGGAGTAGTCCGGGATCTCGATGGCCGGGCGGATGTCGACCTCGGCGGTGAAGTTCAGCGTCTCGCCGTCCTTCAGCTCGGTGATGTCGACCTCGGGCTGGCCCAGCGGGCTGAGCTCGGCCTCGTTGACCGCGTCGGTGTAGAACTTCGGCAGCGCGTCGTTGACGGCCTCCTCCAGCACCGCACCGCGGCCGAACCGCTGGTCGATGACCCGGGCCGGGACCTTGCCCTTGCGGAAGCCCTTCACCGTGACCTGCTGGTTGATCTTCTTGTACGCCGCGTCGAGGCTGTCCTTGAGCTCCTCGAAGGGCACCTCGACAGTGAGCCGAACCCGAGTCGGGTTCAGGGTCTCCACGGCGCTCTTCACGGTTCGGTCTCCTTGTGGCTGACTTCTTGGTTTCTGCCGGGGCCAGAACGGCCCGGCGGATTTCGCCGCCCGGAGGACTTCAGACGATGAGACACACGGGCGTGCAGCTTGCATAGTAACGGCAGCGACTACACCGCCCAAAGGCGATCACCCCGAGCGATCGGCAGACGATCACACGAGGTGGTCGGGTGGCTGGTCGGGGTGGCGGGATTTGAACCCACGGCCTTCCGCTCCCAAAGCGGACGCGCTACCAAGCTGCGCCACACCCCGTCTGGTGCGACACGTAGGGTACATGCCGACAGGTGGTGTGGCCGCCGCTTTTCCGCAGGGCCCGCGCGGCGTCGGCCCGGGCGGGAATGCGGTGTGCGGCGGACGGGGCCGACCCGCTACGATGCCTTCAGTGCCGCGGTCACCCGACCTGCGGCGCGCGCTGTGCGGGCGTAGCTCAATGGTAGAGCACTAGTCTTCCAAACTAGCTACGCGGGTTCGATTCCCGTCGCCCGCTCTGTACGGCTCGGGCCCGGTTCTGTGGAACCGGGCCCGAGGTGTTTTTCGGGGTTTTCCGAGGTCACAGGTCGCGGACGTCCACCGTGTAGACGGAGCGGATGCCGTAGGGGACGTACAGGGCGTCGCCGACCAGGACGAGCGGGGCGCCCGCGGTGACGAACATGCTGTTGGCGCGACCGCCGTCGTCGCGGCCGGAGCGGGTGCCCTCGATCTTGCCGGTACGCGCGTTCAGGGCGGCGAGGCGGCCGCTGGGAGACGCCAGGTACACATGGGTGGGGGAGGCGGCCGGAGGACCCTGCTGCTCCACGGAGGAGTTCGATTCCCACAGCGTCCGGCCGGTTCGCAGGGAGACCGCGCGGACGCCTCCGCTGGCCCGCGTGAAGTAGACGGTGCCGCGCACCAGGTACGCCTCGGCGTCCTTGGGGCGGGGCTGCGCGAGCCGTCGCAGGGTGAGCTCGTGCGAGGAGGCGTCGATCAGGGTCAGCCCGCGGTCCGTGTCGAGGGCGTCCGCGAGCACGAGTCGCCCGTCGTGCTGGCCGAGCACGTGCGCGGTGCCCTCGACCCCGACGGTCCAGCGGGCTTTCCCGGTGGCCGGGTCGATCTGGGAGACAGTGGTGCGGCCGGTCTTCCCCTCGTCCTGCACGGTCGCGCAGACGAGGTAGGCACGGTCGGCCGCGGAGTGCAACAGGCAGTCCGGGAGATCCGGCTTCGACCGCGTCCAGCGGACGTCGCCGGTCTTCGCGTCGAGCAGGGCGTACTGGTCGCCCTGGGCGCCGTAGAAGGTGATGACACCCTGGGGAACGGCCGTGGCCGCGCCCTGCGTACTGTCGGGGACGGCCGCCATCTCGCCGGTGCCGGTGGGCCTCCGCCAGAGCACCTTGCCGGTGTCGGCGGCCAGGGCGTGGACCGTGTAGGTGCTCCGGATGCCGTTGGCACTGTCCTGCTCGTCGGCCTCGTAGCCGTAGACACGGCCGTCGCCGGTCCCGATGAGCGCGCCCGCGTCGCCCGAGGCGCCGTTCGGCGTGCGGTCGACGGGCCGGGACCAGGTGTTGCGGCCGTCCGCGAGATCGAAGCGGGTCGCCATGAGGCCGGCGCCGGCACACACCAGGGACCTGTCGATCGCGGCGCAGCCCGTGAGAGAGCTGTCGGGGCCGCCCAGGACGCGCTCGCTGCCCAGCGGGGCCTCGGCCGTGCTCGCCCAGGGCTTCCAGCCCTCGGGGAGATCGCTGCCGGCGGCGGCCGAGGGGGCGGGGTCCCTGTCACGGGTCAGAGCGAGGGTGCTGGTGCCGACCGCGGCGAGTACGGCCACCACTGCCGCCGAGACGAGCAGCAGGCGGCGCTTGGCGCGGAGGGGAGGACGCTCGGCCCCGGGTGACGGCGTTCCGGCCGGGACATCCGACGGTTCGTTCCGCTCCGTCGGCGTTGCGTCGTACCGGGGACGCGGGTCCTCCCTCCGTTCGGCGTCCGGCTCGGCCGGCGGGTGGAGCAGGGCCGCGTTCCGGTCCGTGTCGGCCGCGTCCGGCCATGGCGTCAGCGCGGGCTCGGTCGGGCGGGCGCCCGGCCAGGGGCGTGCCGGACGGGGCAGGTCGGTGCCGGGGGGTGCGCCCTCGCGAAGCAGGGTGAACAGGTCGTCCGCCGTGGGGCGGGACTTCCGGTGCTTCTCCAGGCAGGGGCGGATGACGGGGAGCAGTTCGGCCGGGACGCCGGAGAGGTTCGGCTCGCCCTCGACGACGCGGAGGGCCGTCTCGTAGGGGCTCGGGCTGTCGAACGGGCCGCGCCGGGTGGCGGCGTAGGTGAGGACCGAGCCGAGGGAGAAGATGTCGGCGGCCGGGCCGACGTCCTGTGGGGAGGCGAACTGCTCCGGTGACATGAACGGCGGGGTGCCCATGACGCGGCCGGTCTGGGTGAGGGCGTCGGAGGCGGCGAACTCGGCGGCGCGGGAGATGCCGAAGTCGATGACGCGGGGGCCGTCCTCGGCGAGCATCACGTTGGCCGGCTTCAGGTCGCGGTGGACGACTCCGGCGCGGTGGATGTCGCGCAGCGCCTCGGCGAGGCCGGCGGCGAGTTCGCGCAGGCGGGGCGGCGGGAGGGGGCCGTGCTCGCGGACGTGGGTGCCGAGGTCCGAGCCGGGTATGTAGAGCGTGGCCATCCAGGGGCGCGGGGCGTCGGCGTCCGCGTCCACGACAGGGGCCGTGAAGGCACCGCTGACCTGGCGGGCGGCGGCCACCTCGCGGCGGAAACGGGTGCGGAACTCGTCGTCGTCGGCGTACTGGCCGTGCACCACCTTGACCGCGAGGCGCCGGCCGGAGGCCGAGCGGGCCAGGTAGACGACACCCATGCCGCCGGAGCCGAGGCGGTCCTCGATGCGGTAGCCGCCCACCTCCGCGGGGTCAGAGTCGCGCAGCGCCATCCCCGTACGTTCCCCCCGTCACGCACTGTCCCGTTGTCGGGAAGAGCGTATCCGCACGCTCCTCAGGTCCGGCCCGGGAGGTGTGCTCCCGCGGCGCGGTCAGAAGCTGATGGAGTTGATGGTCTCCGCTATCGAGTTGAGGAATCGCTGGATGTCGTCGGCCATACCGGTCGAGGCGAGGAAGAAGCCGAAGAGGACGGCCACGATCGCGGGGCCTGCCTTGAGAGATCCCCCTCTCAGCAACACCACAAGGATGATCGCCAACAGCAGCACCACAGACAGTGAAATGGCCACAACTGATCACACCCTCGGTCGGTTCGCTCTCCCGGCCCGGGGACGCGACCCCGCGCACCCCGCCAGAACCATCGTGCCACCAACACGGCCGGGCTATGCGGCCGGTGACGCATCGACCGCACCCCTGTCGTACTGCTGTCGTACGGACCCGCGTGCTCCGCTCGCGGGCAGGGAGCCGACGGCAGGGACTCGTACGGCAATTCGACGGACCACCCGCGCAGGGAATTCAGCCGAATCGTTTCCGTCTCCACACAATGCGTTCGCAGCTATTTCGAATTGTTGCCACAGACTCACCAACGACCCTGTGGAGAGGGCTCGAAGAGCCCGGAAGCGGACATTCCGCCGGAGTCGCCTGCTGGTCTTATGCGCGGCTTAATCCGGAAGTATCCCGACATGCAGGGCGCACCCGAGAGCACAATCCGCTGCCGGACAGTGTGTTGGTCATCACGTCGACAGAGACGTCAACTACCCGAAATCCGGGGTACCCAGAGCGAATAGCCAGGAATCAGGTCCGGCGTTTTACGAATAGCCGCAGAGAACGCTAGGGTGCCTCAGATGTTCCACGCCGCCTCGTCCCCCGCAAGCGCAGCGAGGTCCCGGATCGTCTCCCCGAGTTCCTGGCGGGAGGGTCTGTGACGAACTCACTGCGACCGAACGGCGACCGCAAGGCGCCACTTCCCCAGGACCGGTCACCGGCCGACGGAGTGCCGAGCCCGCGCTCGCCGCAGAGCCCGCAGAAGAAGCAGAACGGCAAGCAGCGCGACGCGTTCTTCGACAACGCCAAGTACCTCGCGATCGTGCTGGTGGCCATGGGCCACGCATGGGAGCCGCTCAAGGGCGACAGCCGGACACTCGAGGCCGCGTACCAGGTCGTCTACGCGTTCCACATGCCGGCGTTCATCATCATCTCCGGCTACTTCTCGCGCAGTTTCGACATGCGGCCCGACCGGCTCAGGCGCCTGATCACCGGCGTGGCCGTGCCGTACATCGTCTTCGAGACGGCCTACCCGCTCTTCAAGCGGTGGATCGACAACGATCCGCACCAGGAGATCAGCCTGCTCGACCCCTGGTACCTGACCTGGTTCCTGTGCGCGCTGTTCATCTGGCGGATGACCACCCCCATCTGGAAGATGGTGCGCTGGCCGCTGCCGCTCGCCCTGGGGCTCGCCATGCTGGCGACCGTCACCCCGGAGATCGGCGACGACCTCGACCTCCAGCGTGTCCTGCAGTTCCTGCCGTTCTTCGTGCTGGGCCTGCTGATGAAGCCCGAGCACTTCCACATGGTGCGCCGCCGTTCGGTGCGGATCGCCTCGGTGCCCGTGTTCGCGGCCGCGCTGGCGTTCAGCTGGTGGGCGGTGCCGCGGATGAACACCGCGTGGTTCTACCACCGCGACGCCGCGCAGGAGCTGGGCGCGCCGTGGTGGACCGGACCGGTCATGGTGCTCGCCATGTTCGGCTGCTCCCTGGTGCTGACCGCCTGCTTCTTCGCCTGGGTGCCGCGCCGCCACATGTGGTTCACCGCCCTCGGCGCCGGCACGCTCTACGGCTACCTGCTGCACGGCTTCCTGGTGAAGGCCGGCGACTACCAGGGCTGGTTCGAGGCGGCCTGGTTGCACCAGCCGGCCGGTGAGATCCTCGTGACCGTCCTCGCGGCCGCCGTCGTGACGGTGCTGTGCACCAAGCCGGTGCAGCGCGTGTTCCGGTTCGCGATGGAGCCGAAGATGGACTGGGCCTTCAAGCGGGACGCGGCCGAGCTCGCCCGCGAGCGCCAGAGCGCCGAGCGGCGCGAGCGCGAGAAGGTCAACGCCTGACCGCTGGAGCGGAACTCACCTGACGAGACCGAGAAGTGCGCGCATCCGCGCGTACTTCTCGGTCAGTCGTGTGCGGGTGGCCTCGTCGAGGACCGCGAGGCGTGCCGGGTCCGCGTTGTGCGCCAGGTCCGCCTCCTTCACCAGCAGCGCGCCGGGCGTGGCGAGGATCCGCGCGGCGTACGCCTCGGGCGGCTCCCCCGCCCGCTTGGTGACCGCGAGGACGATGTCCTTCGTACGGCTGCTCAGCGCGGCCTCGCGCAGCCACTCCGGCGGGAGGGCGTCGTCCTCGACGGCGTCGTGCAGCCAGGCCGCCGCGATCTGCTCCTCGTCGCCGCCCCGCGCCCGTACGCCCTCCGCGACGGCCCGCAGATGCTCGGCGTACGGCCGTCCCGCCTTGTCGGTCTGGCCGGCGTGCGCGGCACGGGCGACGGCCTCGACCTCGGCCAGGGTCAGCGGGGTCCGGTGCGTCTCGGTCACGGCTCCAGTGTCTCTCCGCGCAGCGCCGCCCGGGCCGGCAGGGTGACCGCGGTCAGGCCGAGGAGGAGGATCGCGGCGGCGAACGAGCCGTACACCAGCGGGGGTATGTACGGCCCCTGGCCCGTCAGGCCCCTCATCATCGGGACGAGCGTGGCCAGGGCGATCGCCGTGCCGAGCGCGATGCCCGCGACGGCGACGAGGAGGGCCTCCCAGCGGACCATGCGCAGCACCTGGCGGCGGGTGGAGCCGAGCAGGCGGAGCGTGCCGAGTTCGCCGCGTCGGTCCAGGACCGTCATGACCAGTGTGTTCACGGCGGCGACGGCCGCGAAGCCACCGAGGACGGCCGCCATGACCGTGTTCGCCCAGGCGTTGAGCTCGCGGTCGAGGGACAGGGCGGTGGTGTGGTCGGCGCGGTCGAGGACACGGCCGAGCGGTGCGAGGGCCTCGGCCTTACCCCCCTTGACCCACAGTTCGGTGTCGAAGGCCGAGGTGACGTGGCGGGCCAGGTCGGCGCGGCTGAGGGTGACCTGCGACAGGCCCATGCCGCGTCCGTACGTCGCCGTCACCAGGGGGTCGGCCCGGGTGCCGTCGGGCAGGTGGATGCGGACGCGGTCGCCGACCCGGACGCCGGCGTTGTCGGCGACGGAGGCGTCCAGGGCGATCTCGCCCGGCTTCAGGGACAGCCGGCCGCGCTCGACGTCCAGGTCCTGTACGGCGGTCAGGTCGCGGGCGGTGCCTGTGACGCCCTGGGCGGAGACGGGTGTCAGCACGCCCGTAGCCGGGACGAGGACGGAGGTCTTCAGCAGGCCGACGGCGGCGGTGACGCCGGGGATGCGCCCGGCCCGGTGGACGGCGTCCGGGGGCAGGACACCCTCGTCGGCGGTGACGATGTGGTCGGCCGCGATGCCCGCCCGCTGCTGCTCCGCAGTGGCCCTCTCCTCGCTGGTGTGCAGGAAGACCAGCACGGAGGAGAACGCCATGGCGAGCACGATCGGGGTGATCGCGGAGGCCAGACGCCGGGCGTTCGTACGCGAGTTGGCGGCGGCCAGGGCCGCGGGGGCTCCGGCGCCGCGCAGCGGGAGCCCGAACAGGGCGGCGCAGGCGCGGGCGACGAGCGGGCCCAGCAGTGCGACGGCCAGCATGAACAGCATGACGACGCCGAGGGCGGCGTTGGCCGCGTCCTCGCCGGTCGCCGAGGCGGCCAGGCCCGCGCACACGAAGCCGCCGGCCGCCGCGGCCACGCCGAGCGGCGTGCGGATCCAGCCCGGGTGGAGCCGCTCCACGGACGCCTCGCTCAGCGCCTGGCCGGGCTTGATGCGGGAGCTGCGGTGCGCGGCGACGTATCCGGCGAGCAGCGCGGTGACCAGGACCGTGCCGGCCGTGACGACGAGCGGGATCCAGGAGACGGCGAGGTCGACGGCCTCGGGGACGGCGCCCTTGTCCTTGAGTTGGCCGAACCACCAGGCGGCCAGGGCGATTCCGGGGAGGCAGCCGAGCGCGCCGGCGACCGGGGCGACGAGCAGGGCCTCGGTGGCGATGGTGCGGCGGACCTGGCGCGGGGTGGTGCCGATGGCGCGCAGCAGGGCGAACTCGCGGGCCCGGCGGCCGACGGCGAGGGCGACGGTGCCGGCCGCGGTGAAGACGGCGACCATGGTGGCGACGCCGCCGAAGGAGCCGCCGATGCCGGTGAGGACTTCCTTCGCCTCGGTGAGGGCGGGGTTCTCCACGGTGCCCCGGTCGTCGCCGGTGTGGACCTCGGCCGTTCCGCCCAGGGCGTGGGCGACCCGGGATGCGAGGGTCGCGGTGCTGACGCCGGGGTCGGGGAGGACGGCGATGGTGTCGATGCGGTGAGGGTGACCACAGACGCGGACGGCTTCGGTGTCGGCGAACCAGACGGTGGGCTTCGTGGTGTCCTTCGCGGCGATGGTTCCGGAGACGCGGTAGGTGCGGGGGCCGTCCGGGGTGGTGAGGGTGAGGCTGGTGCCGACGGTGGCCTCGGTGCTGCCGGCAAGGACGACCTCGCCGGGGGCGGGGGCACGGCCGGCGGTGAGGCGTTCGCCGGTGAAGGCCGTGGAGCCCCAGCCGTGGGCGGTGAGCGCGCCCTCGGGGGCGAGCACCGGGAAGGTGACGTCGGGGATCGCCGCGCGGGCGCCGGGGACCGCGGCGGCCTTCGCGACCAGGGAGTCGTCGAGGCGGGCCCGGTCCGGCACCGCGTCGCTCTCGTCCGGCTTCCCGACCCGCTGCTCGGCGGCGGCCACGACGGGGGCGTGCGCGTAGCGCTGGGGCGGGACCGTGGCGCGCACGCCCGTCTCCAGGAGGATGCCGCAGGCCGACACGATCGTCGCCGCCAGCACGAGGGCGACGAACGTGCCGACGAACGCGGCGGGGCGGAAGCGGAGGGCCGCGCGGGCGAGGCCGTTGGGGGCGAGCATCAGGCTGCCGCTTCCGTGCGGGCGCGCGGGCCGGCCAGGGACGTCATGCGGGCGGCGATGCGGTCGGCGTGGGCGCGGTAGGGCGGGGCCCCGCGCTCACGCCCGGCGGCGAGACGATCCGGGCGGAGGTGGTCAGGGTGGCCAGGGGCGAGACGGGGCCCGTCGATGGCGTCGCGGTCGAGGTGGTCGATGATTTCGCCGTCGGTGAGGAACAGGACGCGGTCCGCCCAGGCCGCGGCCGCCGGGTCGTGGGTGACCATGACGACCGTGGCGCCCTGGGTGTCGACGGCCTGGCGGAGCAGGGTGAGGATCTCGGTGGCCGTGGTGGTGTCCAGGGCGCCCGTCGGTTCGTCCGCGAAGACCACGTCGGGGCGGGTGACCAGGGCGCGGGCGATGGCCACGCGCTGCTGCTGGCCGCCGGATAGCTGGCCGGGCCGGCGGCGGGCCTTGTCGGCCAGGCCGACCTGCGCCAGCACCTCGGCGGCGCGGCGGCGGTCGGGGCGGTGGCCGGCCAGGCGCATCGGCAGGACGACGTTCTGCTCGACCGTGAGGGAGGGCAGCAGGTTGAAGGCCTGGAAGACGAAGCCGACGCGGGTGCGGCGCAGGGCGGTGAGCTTGTTCTCCTTCATGCCGGTGATCTCCGTGCCGCCCAGGCGGACCGCGCCTGCCGTGGGGCGGTCGAGGCCGGCCGCGCACTGAAGGAACGTGGACTTGCCGGAGCCCGAGGGGCCCATCACGGCGGTGTAACTGCCGTGATGAAGGGTGAGGTCGATGCCGCGCAGGGCGTGCACGGCGGTGCGGCCGCGGCCGTAGCGCTTGCGGACGCCGTGCAGTTCTACGGCCCAGTCGCCTGCCATGTCTGTCCTTCCGGATCCGGGACGTTCGCGCACCGTTCGCCGGTGGTGTGTCGAACGTACGGAACCGGAGGGTCGCCGGACCATGAGGACGACCGCCGAACCTACCTGAGGAAAACCCCACCTCAGCGGGTGGCGGCAGCCGTCGGGCCCTCTCGGCAGATCAGCAGCAGGGCCCGGTCGTCGTTGACGTCCTTGGCCACGGCCTCGATGAGGTGCCAGGCGGCGCCGTGGAAGCCGCCGGCGACGTAACGGTCGGCCTCGCCGGTGAGGCGGTCGATGCCCTCGACGATGTCGCGGTCGGCGGTCTCCACCAGGCCGTCCGTGAACAGCATCAGCACGTCACCGGGCCGCAGCGAGCCCTTCACCGGGTCGAACTGGGCGCCGTCGTACACGCCGAGGAGCGGGCCCTCGGCCGCCTTCTCCTCCCAGCGGCCGCTGCCGGCGCTGAGCTGGAGGCCCGGCGGGTGGCCGGCGGAGTAGAGCTCGTAGTCGCCGGAGTCCAGGTCGAGGACGAGGTGGATGGAGGTGGCGAAGCCCTCGTCCCAGTCCTGGCGCAGCAGGTAGCCGTTGGCCGCGGGGAGGAAGGCGTGCGGGGGCAGCGAGCCCAGCAGGCCGCCGAACGCGCCGGACAGCAGCAGCGCGCGGGAGCCCGCGTCCATGCCCTTGCCGGAGACGTCGGTGAGGACGACCTCGAGCGTACGGCCGCCGTTGGTGCGCGCCGCCACCACGAAGTCGCCCGAGAAGGACTGGCCGCCCGCCGGGCGCAGGGCCATCTCCCGGTGCCAGCCGTCCGGCAGGCCGGGCAGCTTGCTCTGCACCCGGATGCGTTCCCTCAGGTCGAACAGCATGGTGCCGCCGCGCCGCCAGGGGACGCCGACCCGGTTGCGGAACTGGGCCAGCAGCAGCCCGAAGAAACCGCAGGCCGCGACGACGAGCACCACGCCCGGGGTGACCCGGGAGGGCCCCTCCGTGTACGGGCCCAGCCGCACCGACTCCACGATCAGCGCCGTGGCCGACGCCGCGTACAGGCCGAGCAGGCTCGCCGGGCGCAGCAGCAGGCCGCCCACGACGACCGGCATGACCAGAGCGGCCGGGGAGAACCACACCGGGTTCACGAGCGTGGCCGCCGCGATCAGCGGGACCGTCAGGAGCAGGCCGACCAGGGCGATCCAGTCCGAGCCGTCACCGCGGAAGTAGTCGACGGCGGCTCGGCGCACGCCGACGCGGGCCCGGTGCCACTGCTTCTTCAACCGGGCCGTGAACGTCTCGGCTTCCGCGCGCCGCTCTCGTCCTGATGCCATTAGTTCGGGACCCTATCCATCGGACCAGCCCCTTGGCACGGGAGGTCCCACTTGTCCCCCGTCCGAGGGCCGACTTCACAGTGAACTTCACAGCGCGCCGCCCCGCCGCCGCCCGGGAGAAATTCCGTCGCCCCTCCCGTATCGCCCTGGTAGGCATGGTCCATGGCGACTGACACGACCGGTTCTTCGGCCGGCCCTCGGGTACTGGTGCAGGACGATTGGGACAAGTGGTACGACACCCTGCTCCGGGGGTTTGGCGGGGTGCCGGAGGCCGCCGAGGAACGGGAGTTGTGGAACTCGCTGACCGAGTTCGACCGTTCACTCGGTGTCTGGGAGGGGGACGCGTGCGTGGGGACGGCCGGGGCGTTCAGCTTCCGGGTCACCGTGCCCGGCGGCGCGTCGGTGCCGGCCGCGGGCGTCACCATGGTCAGCGTGGCCGCCACGCATCGGCGGCGCGGGGTTCTGACGTCGATGATGCGGCGGCAGCTGGACGACGTCCGCGCCCTGGGCGAGCCGCTGGCCGTGCTCACGGCGTCCGAGCCGGCGATCTACGGCCGGTTCGGATACGGCGCCGCCACCTTCCACTTGAACGCCGAGATCGACACGAGTCGGGTACGGCTGTCGGTACCGCCCGGCACCGACGACATACGCGTGCGGTACGCGGTGCCCGCTGATGTCCTCGACGCCTGCGAGGCGGTGTGTGCCCGGCTGGTTCCGACGCGGCCCGGGATGCTCGCCCGGCTGCCCGGCTGGGAGCGGCTCGGGCTGCTCGACCCGGAGAGCGCGCGGGACGGGGCGTCGCCGCTTCAGTGCGTCGTCGCCGAGCGGGACGGGGAGACGGTCGGGTACGCGCGGTACCGCGTCAAGCCGAGCTGGGAGACCGCCGGGCCCAACGGCTCGGTGATTCTCCAGGACTTGGCCGCGCTGGACCCCGCGGCGGACGCGGCGCTCTGGCGGTTCCTGTTCGGTATCGACCTGACGTCGACGCTGGTGGTGAAGGGGCGGCCGGTGGACGACGCGTGGCAGTACCTGGTGTCCGACATGCGGCGGTGCCGGCCGTGGCTGCGGGACTCGCTGTACCTCCGGCCGGTGGACGTGGGGGCCGCGCTGGAGGCGCGGACGTATCGGGCGCCGGTGGATGTGGTGTTCGAGGTGGAGGACGCGTTCTGCCCCTGGAACGCCGGGCGTTGGCGGCTCAGCGGGGACGCGAAGGGGGCGTCCTGCGAGCGTACGGCGGACGCGGCGGATCTCGCCTTGTCGGTACGGGAGTTGGGGGCGGCGTATCTCGGGGGCGTGTCGCTGACGGCGTTGGCGGCGGCGGGGCGTGTGCGGGAGGTGCGGCGGGGGGCGTTGGCGGAGGCCTCGATGGGGTTCGGGAGCGATGTGGCTCCGTGGTTGCAGCACGGGTTCTGACGCCTGGGGGTTTCAGGGAGGTGCTTCGTCAGGGCGGGGTCAGGTGCGCTGGCAGGTCGGGCACCAGAAGAGGTTGCGGGCGGCGAGGTCGGCGGTGCGGATCTCGCCGCCGCAGATGTGGCAGGGCTGGTTGGCCCTGCGGTAGACGTACACCTCGCCGCCGTGGTCGTCCATGCGGGGCGGTCGGCCCATCGCTTCCGGGGTGTGTTCCGGGCTGACGGTGTCGATGCGGTTGTTGCGGACGCCCTCGCGCATGAGCTCGACCAGGTCGGTCCAGATCGCGTGCCACTCGGTGGGAGTGATGTCCTTGCCGGGGCGGTACGGGTCGATGCGGTGCCGGAAGAGGACCTCCGCGCGGTAGACGTTTCCGACGCCGGCGATGACCTTCTGGTCCATGAGGAGGGCGGCGATCGTCGTACGGCTGCGGGTGATGCGGCGGTATGCGGTGTCCGGGTCGGCGTCGTCGCGGAGGGGGTCGGGGCCGAGGCGGTCGTGTATCGCCTGCTTCTCCGGGGGTGTGATCAGGGCGCAGGTCGTGGGGCCGCGGAGGTCGACATACGTGGTGTCGTCGGCGAGGCGAAGGCGGACGGTGTCGGTGGGTGGGGGTTCGGGGGCCGGGCCGAAGGTGACCTTGCCGAAGAGGCCGAGATGGATGTGGACCCAGTCGCTGTCGCGGAAGCCGAGGAAGAGGTGTTTGCCGTGGGCTTCCGTGTGGGTGAGTTCCGTGCCGGTGAGGAGGGTGGCGGCGGTGGTGAACTTGCCCTGGGGGCTGGTGGCTCGGGGGGTGGTGCCGAGGAAGGCGGCGGCGTAGTCCTGGGCCAGGCGGTGGATGGTGTGGCCTTCCGGCATCCGGGTCTCCCTGGGGTTGTGTCGTGGTTGCCGTGGGTGGGGGCGGGGTTTTGCCCACCCACCCGCCCGACTCGGTCCGTTCAAGAGGCTGGGCTCGAAAGGCCTCGGGGCTCCGCCCCGGGCCCCGCTTTGCCCACCCACCCGCCCGAAGCGGTTCGTCAAAGGGACAGGTCGAAAGGATCGGGGCTCCGCCCCGGACCCCGGCGGGGACTACGTCCCCTGCACCCCTCTCGGGGCTCCGCCCCGGACCCGGAGGGTACTGGCCTCCTGCGTCCCGTGCCCTCAGTGGCAGGAGACCGTACCCGCCTAACGCTTCGTACTGTCCCTGTGTCCCGTGCCCCCCTTGCAGGGCCACCCTGCCGCCCCGCCTCGGGGGCTGCGCCTCATGGACCCCTCGCCGGGGTCGGGGGCTCCCCCGGACTCGCACGATGGCCCCGTGGGGCTGGGCGCGGAACGCGCGTCGGGGCGGCAGCTGAACGCGCGTACGGCTGGATGCTGAACGCATGCCGCGCCCCGGCGCAGGGCGCGCGTCGAGCTCAAGCGCCCGGCACGCACCGAGCTCAAGAGCAAGGCGCCACACCGGGCACACGCCGAGCTCAGGCGCAGGGCGCGCGCGTCGGGCACCCGCCGATATCAGGCGCGGGGCGCGCGCCGGGCTCAGGACCAGGGCGCGCTTCGGACTCAGGCCGCCCAAAGCGCGCGTCGGGCCCCTGGCCTCCCAAAGCGCGCGTCCCAGGCCGCCAAGCGCGCCTCGGCCCAGGCCGCCCAAACCGTGCCTCGGGCCCAGGCCACTCAAACCGCGCGTCAGACCTCTGGCCGCCCAGACGCGCGTCGAGCTCCGGCCAGGCGCACATAGAAGTCGGACATAGGCCGCATACCGGGCTCGGGGTTGGGGTGCGTGCGTCAGGCGGAATCGGTACCGGAGGGGACGCCAGGTGCAAGTGAAGTCCCGCGCCCCGCGCAGTGCCCCGCAGCTCCCGGCCCCCGGCCCTCGGCTCCAGGCCCCGACCCTTGCCCCTCGGCCTGCCCCTGAGCCCGGGAGCGTTACGGCTGCGGGTGGTGCGGCGGGATCGGCGGGAGGGTGCCCGTCGTTTCGTACGTCGCGAGCATGTCGATGCGGCGAACGTGACGTTCGTCACCGGAGAACGGCGTGTTGAGGAACGTCTCGACGAACTTCGTCGCCTCGTCCTGCGTGTGCATGCGCGCACCCACGGCGACCACGTTGGCGTTGTTGTGCTGGCGGCCGAGCGCCGCCGTCTCCTCGCTCCAGGCGAGGGCCGCGCGGACGCCCTTGACCTTGTTCGCGGCGATCTGCTCGCCGTTGCCGGAACCGCCGATGACGATGCCGAGGGCGTCGGGGTCCGCGGCCGTCCGCTCCGCGGCGCGGAGGCAGAAGGGCGGGTAGTCGTCCTGGGCGTCGTAGATGTGGGGGCCGCAGTCGACGGGGTCGTGACCCGCCTCCTTCAGCCACTCGACGAGGTGGTTCTTCAGTTCGTAGCCGGCATGGTCCGAGCCGAGGTACACGCGCATGGGATGAGTGTGACACGGGTGTTTCGGGGAAGGCGCGCGGGGTGGCGCTCATGAAAACGAGAGGCGAATATGAGCCGCATTACGGAAGCTCAGGAAAACCTCAAGTAACAATCTGGATTCAAAGGTTCTCCTAAACGTTCGCCTCCGATTCACTGGACCGGCTCGTACGCCGCTCGTACGGGCTCCCGTACACCGCCGTCCTGCCGCGACACACCCCGTTCGTACGGCTCGTGCGGTCCGTACGGAAGTACAGCTCCCCGGCGCAAAGGAAATCCGTTCCATGACCTCGCAGCCGACGATGAAGACGACCGAAAACGACCGCGGAGGGACCGGAGACCCCGGAGAACCCGGGGCGCACGGCTCCGGGCTCCAGGCCGGGCTCAAGAACCGGCATCTGTCGATGATCGCCATCGGCGGTGTCATCGGGGCGGGCCTGTTCGTCGGGTCCAGCTCCGGTATCGCCACCGCCGGGCCCGGCATCCTGCTGTCGTACGCCCTCGTCGGCACGCTCGTGGTGCTGGTGATGCGCATGCTCGGTGAGATGTCGGCCGCCAACCCGACCTCCGGGTCGTTCTCCGCGCACGCCGACCGGGCCCTCGGGCCCTGGGCCGGGTTCTCCATCGGCTGGCTGTACTGGTTCTTCTGGGTGGTCGTGCTCGCGGTCGAGGCGACCGCCGGTGCCGTGATCCTGGAGGGCTGGATACCCGCCGTACCCCAGTGGGGGTGGGCGCTCATCGTGATGGTGGTGCTGACCGCCACCAACCTGGTCTCCGTCGGCTCCTACGGCGAGTTCGAGTTCTGGTTCGCGGGGATCAAGGTCGTCGCCATCGCCGCGTTCATCGTCATCGGCGGGCTCGCCGTCTTCGGGCTGCTCCCCGGTGTGGACAGCGAGCAGGCCGGTCTGAGCAACCTCACCGAGCACGGCGGCTTCCTGCCCAACGGGGCCGGGGCGATCCTCACCGGTGTGCTGCTGGTCGTCTTCTCCTTCATGGGCAGCGAGATCGCGACCCTCGCGGCCGGTGAGTCGGAGAACCCGCGCCAGGCCGTCACCAAGGCCACCAACAGCATCATCTGGCGTGTCGCCGTCTTCTACCTCGGCTCGATCTTCGTCGTGGTGGCCCTGCTGCCGTGGGACAGCAAGTCCATCACCAAGGACGGCTCCTACGTCGCGGCGCTCGACTCCCTCGGCATTCCGCACGCGGGCCAGATCATGAACTTCATCGTGCTGACCTCGGTGCTGTCCTGTCTCAACTCCGGCCTGTACACCGCCTCCCGCATGGCCTTCTCGCTCGGCCAGCGCGGGGACGCGCCCAAGGGCTTCGCCCGTACGACCGCCAACGGCGTGCCGCGGACGGCGATCCTCGCGTCCGTCGCGTTCGGCTTCGTCGCCGTCTTCTTCAACTACAAGTTCCCGGACTCCGTCTTCCTCTTCCTCGTGAACTCCAGTGGCGCGGTCGCCCTGTTCGTGTGGCTGGTGATCTGCTTCTCCCAGCTGCGGATGCGGAAGATCATCAAGGCGGAGGCGCCGGAGAAGCTCGTCGTGAAGATGTGGCTGTACCCGTATCTGACCTGGGCGACGGCCGCGTTGATCGTGTTCATCCTCGGTTACATGCTCACCGACACCGAGCACGACGGGCGCTCGACCATCCTGCTGTCGCTGCTCGTCGCGGCGGTGGTGCTCGTCATCGCCTTCGTGAAGGAGAAGGTGCGGGGGCGGCAGCGGGCCGCTGAGGCCGCCGAGACGCGCGATGAGGTCTCGGCCGGCTGAGCCTTCGGGCGCTCGCCGTTCGCGGTGAAGGGTGGGCCTGCGGTGCGTGTTGCTCTCCGGCACGCACCGCAGGCCCTTTTCGTTGTCCTACAGCACCGTGAAGCTGTCCTTGACCTTCTCGTACGTGCGCAGGGCCGCCGGTTCGATACCGGCGTCGTACCAGGTGTTGACCTGGTACGACTTGCCTTTCACGTTGAAGCCGAGCAGGCGGGCGTGCCAGTGGACGCCCTCCAGCGTGAAGGTGTACTCCCAGACCACCGCCGGGTGACCGCGGAACGTCGTCTCCTCCAGGCGGATCTTGCGGTAGTCCTGGCCCTGGTGGGCGTTGCGCTCCGAGGTCTCCCAGGTCTCCAGCAGGTCGCCGCGGGCCAGGGCGGACTTGCCGACCAGTTCCTGTGTGCCGTCCGGGGAGGTGTAGTGCACCTCCGCGCCCGTCTTCACGTCCCGCCGCCAGCCGTCGGGGGTCGCCCAGGCGAACCCGCCGGCCTCCCGGTGCGTGCCGGGCGGCAGGCTCTGCGGCCTGGAGGTGCCCTCCACGGAGGGTGAGGGGGTGGAGGCCGTGGTGGGAGGCGCGGAGGTCGAGGAGCCCGCGCGGGTGTCGTCGTCGCCCGGGGAGCCGGGTGATGTCGCCAGCATGATCCCTGCGACGGCACCGGCGGTGGCGAGGGTGACTGCCGTGGCGACGAACACCGTACGGCGACGGCCCGCGCGGGAGCCGGCAGCGGCGGGGCCGGGTAGGTCGCCCTGCGGCACAGGGGTGGGCGTGGGTGTCGGTGCGGGGTGGGGGCGGTGCTCGGTCGGGGCCTGTGCGCGGGTGAGGGAAACGGGGCTCGGGCGGTGGGTGGTGGTGGGACGACCTTCGGGACGGCCCTCGGAACGGTGCTCGGAACGGCCTTCGGGACGGCCCTCGGAACGGGCCGCGTTCGGCTGCGCCTTCGCGGTGGCTTCCGTGCTGGTGGGGGTGGAGGTGGCTGAGGCCGTGGTGCGTTTGAGTGCCGCTGAGGTCGTGGTGGGGATGGATCCCGCTGCGGTCGTGGGGGTGGATCCCGCTGACGCCGAGGTCGGTGTGGCTCCCGCCGAGGCCGTGGGCGTGGCTCCCGCCGAGGCCGTGGTGGGTGTGGGTGCCGCTGAGGTCGTGGTCGGGCTGGGTCCCGCTGAGGCCGCGGGGGAGGATCCGGCCGGTGGCGTGGTGGGTGTGGATCCCGCCGGTCCCGTAGTCGGCGTCGGCTCGCGGGGGTCCCGCGGAGCCCTGGGGCGAGGGGGCGCCGGCGTCCCTGCCCGCCCCACCGGCACCGTCGGCGTCGCGGCCGGGAACGCGACCGGTTCCAGGGCCGTTGCCAGGTCGTCGAGGTCCGGGCGGGCCGACGGGTCCTTTTCCAGGAGGGACGTCAGGATGCCGCGCAACGGGCCGGGCCCGGCGGGGAGTTCGGGTTCCTCGTACAGGACCGCGTGCAGGGTCGCCAGCGTGGTGGCGCGGGAGAAGGGGGAGCGGCCGCCCAGGGCCGCGCAGAGGGTCGCGCCGAGGGACCAGACGTCGGACGGCGGGCCCTGCGGGCGGCCGGAGACGCGCTCGGGGGCCATGTAGTCGGGCGAGCCGACCAGCATCCCGACCATGGTGAGCGCCTTGGCGTCCTGGATCGCGGCGATACCGAAGTCCGTGAGGACGACACGCCGTCCCCCGCCGGGGCCGTCGCCGTCGCCCCGGGTTGGTGCGGCCGGTCCGCGCGCGTTCTCCACCAGGACGTTCCCGGGCTTGATGTCCCGGTGCAGGACACCCCGTGCGTGGACCTGCCGCAGCGCCGCGACCAGGCCGAGCCCGATCCGGGCCGTCTCGCAGGGGCCGAGGGGGCCGTCCTGCGCGAGGATCCGTTCGAGGGAGCGGCCCGCCACCAACTCCATGACGATCCACAGGCGTTCGCCCTCGTCGACGACGTCGTAGACCCGTACGACGTTGGGGTGGTCGATCCGGGCCGTGGCCCTGGCCTCGCGCAGGGTGCGTTCGCGGCGCGTCCTGCTGTCCTCCGCGTCGTGGCCGTCGATCCGCATTTCCTTGACGGCGACCTGCCGGTCGAGTATTTCGTCAGCGGCTCGCCACACCCGCCCCATTCCCCCCTGACCGATACTCTCGACCAGCCGATAGCGCCCCGTCACCAATATCCCTGGAACACCGCCGCCGTTCGCATTTCCCGGCAATTCGCTGCACCCCCTCCACAACGCCGCGACCGCCTCCAGTGAAACACAACGGTCACACTTCGCGCCGCACCAGGATAGTGCGGGGAAATCTTGTGGTACCTCTTTCAGTGCTGCGAATTCAGGCGCAGCCCAGGGGGACGCAAGGGGGCGAACATGAGTTCTCGTCGCACGGCGGGGGTCACGGGATCGCTGGTCGTGGCATCTTTCTCGGCGGTGGTGATCCTGTCCGGCACCGCCGCCGCGGAAGACGAAGGACCGGCAAGCGGCAAGGGGGGAAAGGTCGTTGACGAGGCACCGGCGGGAGTGAAGCTGACGACACTGCTGCCGGAGAAGATCTCGGTCGACAACGGGTCCGAAAAGACGGCCATTACCGCCACCGTGAAGAACGAGGGAAGCAAGGACAGCGGGAAGATCAGGCTTTGGGTCGTCGGTTTCGACGGGCTCACGGTCAAGAACGTCCAGGGTTGTTCCCCGATAGCCGAGAACAATCTTCCGGAGGGTTCGAACAGCGGTTTCACCTGCCCGATCGACAATCTCGCGGCCGGTAAGTCGAAGTCGTACGCCGTCGACGCGACGTACGACCTGGGCAAGACCGGGAAGATCTGTCTGCCCGTCCAGACCGGCGACGGGAAGAAGACGTTCTGGCAGCAGGGCCCGGTGCCGTTCGGCACGACCAACCCGTCGCCGGACGCCCCGGCCACGCCCCTGCTGCTCGGTACGGACAACAAGCCGGTGTCCCCGGGCGGCAAGGAGCTGCCGAAGACGGGTCCGGCGCGTGATCTGCTGCCGCTGGGCGCGGCCGGTGCCTCGCTGCTCGCGGCGGGCGCGGCCGGACTGTGGTGGTCGCAGCGGCGGCGGCCGGTGCCGCGGGAGGGCTGAACGCCCGAGAAACCCGCCGGGGATGACACCCGAGAAGCCCGCCGGGGATGACGCCCGAAGAAGCCCGCCGGGGATGACGCCCGAGAAGCCCGCCGGGGATGCACCCCGGCGGGCCTCTCGTTCAGAGAACGCGGGGCGGCTAGCGCTTGTTCGCGAACTTCCAGGCCGTCGGCAGCGCGCCCATCGCCAGCGCCGCCTTCAGCGCGTCGCCGATCAGGAACGGCGTGAGGCCGGCCGCGATCGCGGCGGTGGCGGACATGCCGGTGGCGAGGGCCAGGTAGGGCACGCCGACGGCGTAGATGATCGCCTCGCCCACCAGCATCGTGCCCGCCATGCGCAGCGCCGAGCGGTCGGCGCCGCGGCGGGCCAGGGCGCCGACGACGGTGGCGGCGAGGATCATGCCGAGGATGTAGCCGAAGGAGGGGGCGACGCCGGAGGAGCCGCCCGCGAACCACGGCACGCCGGCGAGGCCCGCCAGCGCGTACAGCGCCAGCGCGAGCAGGCCGCGGCCGGCGCCGAGGGAGGTGCCGACGAGCAGCGCGGCGAAGGTCTGGCCGGTCACCGGCACCGGGGAGCCCGGCACGGGCACCGAGATCTGGGCGGCGAGACCGGTGAGCGCGGCACCGCCGAGCACGAGGGCCACGTCCCGGACACGGGAGGCGGGGAGCAGGTCGGCGAGGACCTGTCCGGTGCGAACGGGTGTGGCGGCAGCGGTGCTCATGGGGACTCCGCGAGGGTGAGGGCCGGTCGGGACACGGTGACGCTATCCCAGCGCGCTCGCCCGG
Source organism: Streptomyces lomondensis (assembly GCF_014651035.1). GTDB lineage: Bacteria > Actinomycetota > Actinomycetes > Streptomycetales > Streptomycetaceae > Streptomyces > Streptomyces lomondensis. Next base: position 524,468 of record NZ_BMWC01000001.1, on the reverse strand, counting down.
TTCACCGTCAGCGCTCGACAAAGGCGCGAAGGCGCGCTTGGTGGGCTCCGGACAAAGGGTGAGGGTTACACCGAGTACGGCGTGACGCCGGTCACGGAGGCAGCGAGGGTTCGGTCACGCCGCCCGCGGACAACCGGACTGTAGGGTTTCGCCAAATGCCTCCAGGCGGGGTGCCGCGCGGCTTCCGTGACGGATGCCCACCCTCCGCTTCCGGGATCTCACGGGGCGCGTTCCGCGCGTCCGCATGCTGGACAACCCTCCCTCCCGGATGAGGGGACCGCCCAGACTGGCGGCGTTTTTGCCCTCTCCCGCCTCTCACGCATTGGACGAGCCGCGCCCATGCCCAGCACCACCACCGGGACGCCGCCCCGCACGGACGACGTCTCCCTGTCCCACGGCCTGAAGCAGCGCCACCTGTCGATGATCGCCCTCGGCGGGGTGATCGGCGCCGGTCTGTTCGTCGGCTCCGGCGCCGGTATCGCCGCGGCCGGTCCGTCGATCGTGGTCGCCTACGCCCTCTCCGGCCTCCTCGTGATGCTGGTGATGCGCATGCTCGGCGAGATGTCGGCCGCGTATCCGTCGTCCGGCTCGTTCTCGGCGCACGCGGAGCGCGCGATCGGCCCCTGGGCCGGGTTCACCGCCGGCTGGTCCTTCTGGGTGCTGCTGTGCACGGCCGTCGGCCTGGAGGGCATCGGTGCCGCGAAGATCGTCAGCGGCTGGCTGCCGGGCACGCCGGAGTGGGCGTGGGTGGCACTGTTCATGGTCGTCTTCTGCGGCACGAACCTCGCGGCCGTGAAGAACTTCGGCGAGTTCGAGTTCTGGTTCGCGGCCCTGAAGGTCGGCGCGATCACCCTGTTCCTGGCGCTCGGCGTCCTGGCGATCCTCGGGATCCTGCCCGGCACGGACTCGCCCGGCGCCTCGCACCTCACCGACTTCCTCCCCAACGGCGGCGAGGGCCTGGTCATCGGCCTGCTCGCGTCGGTCTTCGCCTACGGCGGCCTGGAGACGGTCACCATCGCGGCGGCCGAGTCGGAGAACCCGGTCCAGGGCGTGGCGAGGGCGGTGCGCACGGCGATGTGGCGGATCGCGCTGTTCTACGTCGGCTCGATGGCGGTCATCGTCACGCTGGTGCCGTGGGACTCGAAGGCGGTCGTCGAGAAGGGCCCGTACGTCGCCGCCCTGGACGAGCTCGGCATCCCGGGCGCCGGGCAGCTGATGAACGTGGTCGTGCTGGTGGCCCTGCTGTCGGCGATGAACGCCAACATCTACGGCGCCTCGCGCATCGCCTACTCGCTGGTGGAGCGCGGCCAGGGCCCGAAGGGGCTGGGCCGGGTCTCGGGCGGGGTGCCGCGGATCGCCGTGCTGGCGTCCTGCGTCTTCGGGTTCCTGTGCGTGCTGCTGAGCTACTGGCGGCCGAACGACGTCTTCCCCTGGCTGCTGAACATGATCGGCGCGGTGATCCTGGTCGTCTGGATCTTCATCGCCGTCTCGCAGCTGCGGCTGCGCCGCCGGCTGGAGCGCGAGGAGCCGGGGAAGCTGGCCGTGCGGATGTGGGCGTTCCCGTGGCTGACGTGGGTCGCGCTGGCCGGTATGGCCGCCGTCTTCGTCCTGATGGCCCGGGAGCCGGACACGCGGGTGCAGTTGTACTCGACGGGCGGGATGACGCTGGCCCTGGCGGCCGTCGGATTCGCCTGGCAGAAGGCGCGCGCCCGGCATTAGGAACCTCACGGTGAAAAGGCCCCCGCGACACACGCGGGGGCCTTTTCGCGTGCCCCGGGCACCCATCGGCCACTCTTGCTGCTAGCGTGCAGTTGCAAGGCTATTGCAATAAGAGGTTCGGAGGGGACCCCGCCCATGCCCGTCTACACGCTGCCCGACCTGCCCTACGACTACTCCGCGCTCGCCCCCGTGATCAGCCCCGAGATCATCGAGCTGCACCACGACAAGCACCACGCGGCCTATGTGAAAGGCGCCAACGACACGCTGGAGCAGCTCGCGGAGGCGCGGGACAAGGAGTCGTGGGGGTCGATCAACGGCCTGGAGAAGAACCTGGCCTTCCACCTCTCCGGGCACATCCTGCACAGCATCTACTGGCAGAACATGACCGGCCCGAAGGACGGCGGCGGTGAGCCGCTGGCGCAGGACGGCGTGGGTGAGCTGGCCGACGCGATCACCGAGTCCTTCGGTTCCTTCGCGCACTTCAAGGCGCAGCTGTCCAAGGCCGCCGCGACCACGCAGGGTTCGGGCTGGGGCGTGCTCGCCTACGAGCCGCTGAGCGGCCGGCTGATCGTCGAGCAGGTCTACGACCACCAGGGCAACGTCGGCCAGGGCGCCACCCCGATCCTGGTCTTCGACGCCTGGGAGCACGCCTTCTACCTCCAGTACCGCAACCAGAAGGTCGACTTCATCGAGGCGATGTGGCAGGTCGTCAACTGGCAGGATGTCGCCCGTCGTTACGAGGCCGCGAAGTCCCGGGCGGATGTGCTGCTGCTGGCCCCCTGAGGCCGCCCCGTGAAGCGTCCTGCCTCGTGATCGTCTTCTCACCCTTCACGTACGGCAGGCGGAAAGAAGGAACCCCCGCGAGGACGTGACTCGCGGGGGTTTCCCGTGCTCGGGGGCGTCAGGGCTTGCGGCCCAACCCGCCGTGCTGGCCGATCGGTTCCGTCGGTTCGCCCGGCTCGGGGTGCCACAGCGGGACCGACACCACGCCCGGTTCCACCAGCTCCAGGCCCTCGAAGAACGCTTCGATCTGCTCCACCGGCCGCAGGAAGTACGGGACCGCGCCCGTCTCGTTGTAGGCGTCCTGGGCCTGCTCGTAGGCCGGGTCCGTGCCACGGGAGCCCTCGTTGAGGGAGAGGTAGCTGCCGGAGGGCAGGCCGGCCAGGAGGCGGCGGACCAGCTCGCGGGCCTCGTCGTAGTCGGCGACATGGCCCAGGATGCCGCTGAGGATCAGGGCGGTGGGGCGGGTGAGGTCGAGCGTCTCGCCGGCGGCGGCGAGGATCTGCTCCGGCTCGTAGAGGCTGATGGGCTCGTACGCCGTCGCGCCCTCGGGCGTGGAGGTGAGCAGGGCGCGGGCGTGCGCGAGGACCAGCGGGTCGTTGTCGACGTAGACGATCCGCGACTCGGGGGCCAGGCGCTGGGCGACCTCGTGGGTGTTGTCGACGGTCGGCAGGCCGGTGCCGACGTCGAGGAACTGCCGTACGCCCGCTTCCTGGACGAGGTGGCGGATGCTGCGGCCGAGGAAGGCGCGGCTGCTGCGGGCGATGGTGACGATGCCGGGGAAGACGGCGGTGTAGGCGTCACCGGCCGCCTCGTCCACCGGGTAGTTGTCCTTGCCGCCGAGCCAGTAGTTCCAGATCCGGGCCGAGTGCGGCACCGACGTGTCGATCTGCGTCATGGGCCCATAGTGCTACGGCATGTCCGGCTCGCACGGCACATTGAGTGAGAGGAGTGCGGCGGAACCGTCGCGGTTCACGCGCAGTTCGCTGATCGCCGCGTTCCGCAACCGCGGGAGCACTCTGCGGTACTCACGGGCCGGGATCGACAGCAGCGTGCACAGCACCAGGCGCAGCAGGGTGTTGTGGGCGACGACCAGGACACGCCCGCCGGAATGGGCGGCGGCGATGCGGCGCAGGGCGTCGGCGCCGCGGGCCGCTGCAGCCGCCGGGTCCTCGGCGCCCGGGAAGGGGTTCGCGACCGGGTCGGCGCGGAAGGCGGCGGCCCGCTCGGGCTCCTCGGCCTCGAACTCGGCGAGCGTCCGGCCCTCGACCACGCCGAAGTCGCATTCCGCCAGGCCGGGTTCGCGCCGCGGGGTGAGGCCCAGGGCGCGGCAGGCGGGCTCGGCGGTGGCGACGGCCCGGGACAGCGGGGACGTCCAGATCGCGTCGACGGGGTGGGCGGCCGCCCACCGGCCGAGGGCCTCGGCCTGGGCGCGGCCGGTGTCGGTGAGGGCGATGTCGCTGATCCCGGCGTAGCGGTTCTCGGCGTGCCAGACGGTCTGTCCGTGGCGGGCCAGCAGGAGGGTGGTGGTCATGGGCCGGTCCGTTCGCGTGCGGTCGGGCGGTCGGTGCGCTGCGGCACCCGGGTGGTCTGCTCGCCGGTGCGGGGTCGCACCTGGGTCCTGGTCATGACTTCCCAGTGTCCAGGTGCAGGCGGGCCCGGGCGTGGTCCGCGACCGGGGCGGGCAGCCAGCCGCGTTCCCGCAGGGCGTCGACGAGGCGCGCGTACGGCTCGGCGAAGGCCGCCGTGCGGTCGGGGCGGGGTTCGACGACGGTCCGGACGCGGACCATGCGCTCGGCGACGTCCGCCAGCGACTCGGCGCCGGACACCCCGTACGCGGCCAGCGCTGCCATGCCCAGGGCGGGTTCGGTCTGCTCGGGGACGCGGGCCGGGCGGCCCAGGATGTCGGCGCGCAGCTGATTCCAGTACGGGCTGCGCGCGCCGCCGCCCGTGAAGGTGAGCGGGCCGTCGAGGGGGGCGCCGAGGTGGTGCAGGTAGTCCAGGCACAGGCGTTCCGCGAAGCCGACGCCCTGGAGCAGCGCGGCCCACCGCTCGGCGTCGTCCGCGGGGTCGCCGAGGAGCAGAGACGTGGCCTCCGGTGCCCGGAACGGGAACCGCTCCCCCGGGGAAACGAGGGGATAGGCGACCGCGCCGGCCGGCTCGAACGCCCTGGCCCGTTCGTCCATCCCGGCGGGGTCGGCGTCCGGGAAGTGCGCCGCGAGGGCACCGGCGCCCACGCTCGACGCCCCGCCGGGCAGCCAGGTGCCGTCGGGCGCGCGGTGGTTGTAGACCACGCCGGTGGGGTCCCGGACCGGGTCGCGGGCCGCTCCCTTGAGCACGAGCGTGGTGCCGAGCACCGAGTTCCAGGCGCCGGGCCGCAGGGCGCCCGAGGCGATCTGGGCCGCGCAGCCGTCCGTCATCCCGGCGAGCACCGGGGTGCCGGCGGGGATGCCGGTGGCGTCGGCGGCGGCCGGGGAGACCTCACCCAGGCGGGTGCCGGGAGGTACGACGTCAGGCAGAAGCCCATCCGGAAGCCCGAGTCGGGCCGGCGCGGCCTCTGGCCAGGTGTCGTGCTCCAGGTCGTAGCCCGTCTTGAGGGCGTGGCTGGAGTCGGCGGGGGGCGGTGCGCCGGTGAGGCGGGTGACGATCAGGTCGGGCTGGTGGCTGAGCCGGAGGCCGGGGCCGTACTCCCCCACCAGCCACAGCGCCTTCGGCAGCGCCCAGGTGTCCTGGACCGCGAGCCCCGCCTCCCGCGCCCGGGCGGCCTCCGCCTTCGCGCGCCCGTCGTCGTACATCAGCGCGGGGCTCACGGGACGGCCCGAGCCGTCCGTCAGCAGCACCGTGCCGGACGTGCCGCACACCGCGAGTCCGCCCACCGGCGTGCCGGGGGGCGCGGAGCCGAGCGCGGCCCGGGACGCCGTGCACAGCGCCTGCCACCACCGCACCGGATCCTGCTCGTGCCGCACCCCCTCGCGCCGCCCGGACAGCGGGGCCGAGCCGCTGCCGAGGACCGTGCCGTCGGCGGTGACGAGCAGCACGCGGACGCTCTGCGTGCCCAGGTCCACGCCCAGCCAGCCCGCACCCTCGTCCGCCATCCGGAACCTCCCACGCCGTCGCAGCCGGATCTGTGAAGTTCTCACTGTGCCCCGATATTTTCCCGTGCGCGAGGGATTGACGCCCAACTTCAGCCGTTCCACCCTCTGTTGACGAGTCGACTCGACGTGTTAACCAGGCTCCACGCGGAGGTACGGATGGACACGCACGTGCACGACCGCCGGCGCTTCCTCGCCCTCGCCGCCGGGGCGGCGGCCGCCCCGCTCCTGACGGCCTGCGGCGCCGGTTTCGGCGGGAACGACAGCAAGAGCGACGGGTCCGCCGCCGACGACATCACCGGTTCCTTCGACTGGAAGCGGGAGCAGGGCACCACCGTCAAGGCGCTGCTCAACAAGCACCCGTACACGGACGCGCTCATCGCCGACCTGAAGTCCTTCACCGCGCGGACCGGCATCGAGGTCGAGTACGACGTCTTCCCCGAGGACAACTACTTCGACAAGCTCACCGTCGACCTGTCCAGCGGGCGTGCCTCCTACGACGTCTTCATGCTCGGCGCGTACATGGTGTGGCAGTACGGGCCGCCGGGCTGGCTGGAGGACCTCGGGCCCTGGATGCGCAACTCCTCGGCGACGGACGCCGAATGGGACCAGGCGGACTTCTTCCCGAACCTGCTCCAGGCCGACCAGTGGTCGCTGAAGGCGGGCGCGCCGCTCGGCCAGGGCGGGCAGTACGCGCTGCCGTGGGGCTGGGAGACCAACGTCGTCGCCTACAACACCGAGGTGTTCGGCAGACTCGGCCTGAAACCGGCCGAGTCCTTCGACGAGCTGACCGAACTCGCCGGCACCATCAAGCGCAAGGCGCCGGGCGCGGGCTTCGACGGCATGTACGGGATCGCCGTACGCGGGTCCCGCAGCTGGGCCACCATCCACCCCGGCTTCATGACGATGTACGCCCGCAACGGGCTGAAGGACTTCACGGTGGACGGCGGGAAGCTCACCCCCGCCATGAACAGCCCGGAGGCCGTCGCCTTCACCGAGGACTGGGCTCGGATGGTCAAGCGGGGCGGACCGCCGTCCTGGACGTCGTACACCTGGTACCAGTGCTCCAGCGATCTCGGCGCGAAGAAGGCCGGGATGCTGTTCGACGCCGACACGGCCGCCTACTTCCAGGCGGTCAAGGGCGCGAGCCCCGCGTCCGGGAAGATCGCCTTCCACCCGGGGCCGAAGGGGCCGGACGGGTCGCTCGCCACCAACATGTGGATCTGGTCGCTCGGCATGAACGCCAAGAGCAAGAAGAAGAGCGCCAGTTGGCTGTTCCTGCAGTGGGCGACCGGCAAGGAGCACCTGCGCAAGGGCGCGATCACGCACAACCACATCGACCCGGTGCGCAAGTCGGTCGCCGAGGACGCCGCGTACAAGGACAAGATGCGGCACCTGCCCGGCTTCCTGGAGACCTTCGAGACGGTCGTCGACCAGACGAAGATCCAGTTCACCCCGCAGGCGCAGTTCTTCGACGCGACGACCAGCTGGGCGGCGGCCCTCCAGGAGATCTACGGCGGCAAGGGCGCCAAGTCGGTGCTGGACGGGCTGGCGGACGACCTCGCCGGCAAGGTGGGCTAGCCATGCGGCTCGCGCTGCGCCCGTACCTCCTGATCGTCCCGGCCCTGCTGCTGACCTGCGCGATCCTCTACCCCTTCGGGCTCGGGCTGTACTACACGCTGTTCGACTTCTCGGCGAGCAAACCGCAACCGGACATGGTGCGGTTCGAGAACTACACGACCGTCTTCACGCAGGAGGCGTTCTGGAACTCGGCGTGGGTGACCGTGCTGTACGCGGTCGGGGCGGCGCTCGTGGAGACCGTGCTCGGGGTGGCCGTCGCCCTGCTGCTGCACCGCTCGACGCTGGTGGGCCGGGTGCTGGAGAAGATCCTGATCCTGCCGCTGATGATCGCCCCGGTCATCGCGGCGATCATCTGGAAGCTGATGCTCCAGCCGTCCGTGGGCGTCGTCAACTACCTGCTGCGGCCCTTCGGCCTGGGCGGGGTGCAGTGGACCGACACCCCCACGGGCGCGCTGCTGTCGTCGATCGCCGTGGACGTGTGGGTGTACACCCCGTTCGTGGCGATCCTCGCCCTCGCCGGTCTGCGGTCGCTGCCCACCTCCCCGTTCGAGGCGGCGGCCGTGGACGGCGCGGGGTGGTGGTACACGTTCCGGCGGCTGACGCTGCCGATGCTGTGGCCGTACGTGCTGGTCGCGGTGATCTTCCGGTTCATGGACTCGCTGAAGGTGTTCGACATCATCTACGCCCTGACGGAGGGCGGGCCGGGCGACTCGACCGTCGTCCTCCAGATCCGGGCGTACCTGGAGGCCATCCGCTTCCAGCGGTACTCCTTCGGGATCTCCTACACGATCGTGCTGTGGGCGGTGGTGTATCTGGCCGCGATGGTGCTGGTGAAGCACCTGGGGAAGATCCAGCGGAAGGCCGCGGAGGTCACCACATGAGGAAACGCCTGCTGGGCTGGCTCGCGGACGCCGCCCTCGTCCTCTACTTCGTCTTCGCGCTGTTCCCCATCGCCTGGATGGTGATCCTGTCGCTGAAGCCGGCGGACCAGCTCTTCTCCACCTACTTCTCCTTCTCCCCGACCCTCGACGGCTACCGGACGGTCCTCGGCGACAGCGAGGGCATCCCGTTCGTGCGGTTCTTCGTCAACAGCCTGGTGGTGTCGGTGGGGGCGGTCGTGCTGTCGCTGGTGGTGGGGCTGCCGGCGGCGTACGCCTCGGCGCGGTGGCGGTTCAGGGGCTCGGAGAACCTGATGTTCACGCTGCTGTCGTTCCGCTTCGCGCCCGAACTGACCGTGATCATCCCGCTGTTCGTGCTGTACCAGAAGCTCGGGCTGTTCGACACGTACGTCGGCATGGTGTGGGTGCTCCAGCTGGTCACGCTGCCGCTGATCGTGTGGATCATGCGGTCGTACTTCGCCGACCTCACGCCCGAGCTGGAGCAGGCGGCCCTGCTGGACGGCTACACCCGCAAGCAGGCGTTCTTCAAGGTGGCCCTGCCGCTGGTCAAGCCGGGCATCGCGGCCGTGTCGCTGCTGGCGTTCATCTTCGCCTGGAACAACTTCGTCTTCCCGCTGATCCTCACCTCCAACGAGGCACAGACGGTGACCGTGGGCGCCCTGTCCTTCCTCGGCGGGGACCGGCCCAAGTACAACCTGACGGCCGCCGCCGCGCTCGTCTCCGTCGTCCCGCCGCTGCTGCTGGCGCTGACGATCCAGCGGTATCTGGTGCGGGGCCTGTCGTTCGGGGCGGTGAAGTCATGATCCGGCTGAGCGGGATACGGAAGGCGTACGGCAGGACCGTCGCGCTCGACGGACTGGACCTGGAGGTCCGCGAGGGCGAGTTCTTCTCCCTGCTGGGCCCGTCCGGCGCGGGCAAGACCACGACGTTGAAGACCATCGCCGGGCTCGAACAGCCCGACGCCGGCACGGTCGTGCTCGACGGCCGGGACATGAAGGGCGTGGAGCCGTACGACCGGGGTGTGGCGATGTGCTTCGAGAGCTACGCCCTCTACCCGCACCGCTCGGCCTACGACAACCTGGCCTCGCCGCTGCGCTCGCCCCGGCACCGGCTGCCCGCCGCCGAGGCCCGGCAGCGGATCGGCGCCATCGCCGAACTGCTCGGCATCTCGGGGTTGCTGGACCGGCCCGTGGGCCGGCTGTCCAACGGGCAGCGGCAGCGTGTCGCCCTCGGCCGGGTGCTGGTCCGCCCCGCCCGGGCCTTCCTGCTCGACGAGCCGCTCTCCCACCTCGACGCCAAGCTGCGCCAGCAGATGCGGGCGGAGCTGAAGGCGATCGGGGCCGTGCAGCACACCACCACCCTGTACGTCACCCACGACTCGGTCGAGGCGCTGGCGCTCGGCGACCGCATCGGGGTCGTCCGGGAGGGCCGGATCGTGCAGACGGGCACCCGGGAGGAGATCTGGTACCGGCCCCACGACACGGAGGTCGCGCGGGCCTTCGGGCGGCCCCGGATCAATCTGCTGCCGGGCGTGGTGACGGAGCGCGGGGTGCGGTCGGACGGCGGGGTCGAGCTGCCGGTCCGGTCACGGGCCGCGCCCGGCACGGACGTCCTCGTCGGCCTGCGCCCCCGGGACATCGTCCTGCACGGCGGGGAGGGGCACGAGCTGACCGGGACCGTGTACGTCACCGAGGTGCTCGGCCGGTCCGTCGAGGTCACCGTCCGGCTCGGGACCGGGGAGCAGCGGGTGTCGCTGGTGGCCCCTCGGGCGGACGCGGCTCGCCTTCGTCCGGACGATCCCGTACGGCTCGCGGTCCGGCCTGAGAACCTGCTGCTGTTCGAGGCCGACCGGCCGGAACGACCGGGACGACGGATAGAGACACAGCCATGAGCAGCAGCAGTGGTGGACAGCAGGGGCCCGCGGCGCGGCAGGCCGCCATGGCCGAGCAGGTGCTGGCCGACGGATCGGCGACGGCGGCGGAGCTCGCCGAGCGGTTCGGGGTGAGCCTGATGACCATCCACCGAGACCTCGACGAACTCGAACGGCAGGGCATCGTACGGAAGTTCCGGGGCGGGGTGACCGCGCAGCCGTCGGGGGTCTTCGAGTCGAACGTGCAGTACCGGCTGAAGACCATGCGGGCCGAGAAGGCAGCCGTCGCCGAGCACGCGCTGCGGAGGGTGGAGCCCGGCATGGCGATCCTGCTGGACGACTCCACGTCCACGCTGGAGATAGCCCGGCGGCTGCGCACGGGCGAGATAACACCGCTGACGGTCGTCACCAACTTCCTGGAGGCGATCAACCTCCTGGCCGACCAGCGGGGCATCCACCTGATGGCCCTCGGCGGCGACTACGACCCGCTGCACTCCTCGTTCCTCGGGGTGTCGTGCGTGGAGGCGGTCGAGCAGCTGCGGGTGGACGTGTGCTTCGCGTCCACGTCGGCCGTGCACGGGGGTTACGCCTACCACCAGGAACAGCACATCGTGTCCGTGAAGCGGGCGATGCTCGACGCGGCGGCACGGAACGTCCTGCTGATCGACCACACCAAGCTCGGCCGGGTCGCCCTGCACCGGGTCGTCCCGCTGTCCCGCTTCGACACGGTCCTCGTCGACGACGGGGCGTCGCCGGAGGCACTGCGGGATCTGGACGAGCACAAGGTCCGTTACGAGGTTTGCGCGACGAAGGGCGGCCATGACGGGACTGGAGCTACGTGAGCTGCGGAAGACCTACCGATCCCGGGGCCGGCCCTCGGTGGATGCCGTCCGCGGGATCGACCTGAATCTGCGGTCCGGGGAACTGCTCGGGCTGCTCGGTCCCTCCGGCTGCGGCAAGTCGACGACCCTGCGCATGATCGCCGGGCTGGAGTCCGTCACCGGCGGGGACATCCTGGTCGGCGGGGCGTCGGTGGTCGAACGGCCCGCGCAGCAGCGGAACATCGGGGTCGCGTTCGAGAACTACGCGCTGTATCCGCCGCTGTCGGTCGCGGAGAACCTGGCGTTCGGCCTGAAGGCCCGGAGAAAGGCCGCCCGCGGTGACGTCGACCGCAAGGTGAAGGAGATCGCCGAGCGGGTCGGCCTGACCGATCTCCTCGACGCCCGCCCGGCCGGGCTCTCCAGCGGCCAGAAGCAGCGCGTCTCCCTGGCCCGGGCCCTGATCCGCGAACCGGACGTCCTGCTCCTCGACGAGCCGCTCTCCCACCTGGACGCGGCCCAGCGCGACACCACCCGCCGCGAACTCAAGCGCATCCAGAAGGACCTGGGCCACACCACGATCCTGGTCACCCACGACCAGGAGGAGGCCCTCTCCCTCGCCGACCGGATCGCCGTGATGAAGGACGGCGTGATCCAGCAGCTCGGCACCCCCTACCAGATCTACGACAGCCCGGCCAGCGTCTTCGTCGCGGACTTCGTCGGCGAGCCCGCGATCACGCTGCTGCCCGGCATCGCCACCGGCGACGGCCACGCCCGTCTCTCCGACACGGTCCGTGTCGCGCTGCCCGTGCCGGTGGACGCGGGGCGTGAGGTGGTGGTCGGGATCCGCCCGGAGGACGTCCGGCTCACCGCCGAAGGCGGCCTGCCCGCCCGGGTCGTCGCCCACGAACCCCTGCTGGAGTCGGGCCTGGCGACCCTCGCCCTGGACGGGGTCGAACGGCATCTGGTCGTCCTCACCGACCCCGAGGTGCGGCTCGCCCACGACGAACGGGTCCGGGTCGCCGCCGACCCCGAGCACACCCATGTCTTCGACGCCGAGACGGGAGACTCCCTGCGATGACCTCCGGAAACAGTGTGCGTGTGGTGGCCGCCGGCGACCACTTCGTCCTGCCCTCGCTCATCACGCGGGCGGTGGAGCACGAGGTGGGGCGGGCCGACGTCAGGGAACTGCGGCTCGGCTGGCCGCTGGAGCCGTTCGGGCCGGTCGCCGAGGTGCAGGAGGCCAGTGACGCCGAGGACGAGATGATCGAGGCGCTGGCCGGGGCGGAGGTCCTGGTCACGCAGATGGGGCCGGTCACGGAGAGGGTCCTCGCCGCCTGCCCGGATCTGAGGCTGGTCGTGGTCTGCCGGGGCGGGCCGGTGAACGTCAACCTGGACGCGGCGAAGCAGCGGGACGTGCGGGTGTGCTTCGCGCCCGGCCGCAACGCCGCCGCCACCGCCGAGTTCACCGTCGGCATGATGCTGGCCGCCCTGCGCCGCATCCCCCAGGCCCATGTCCCGCTCGCCCGGCAGGGCAGCTGGGAGGGGGCGACGTACTACACGTACGAGCGGAGCGGGCTGGAGCTGGAGGACCTGCCCGTCGGGCTGGTCGGGTACGGGGCCGTCGGCAGCCGGGTCGCGCGGGTGCTGTGCGCGTTCGGGGCGCGGGTGATGGTGTACGACCCGTACGTGCACGGCGAGATCCACGGTCTGCGCGTGGCCTCCCTCGACGAACTCCTGCGCGCCTCCCAGGTGATCACCCTGCACGCCCGGCTCACCCCCGAGACCCGGGGTCTGATCGGAGCCCGGGAGCTGGGGCTGCTGCCGCCCGGGGCGGTGGTGGTGAACGTGGCCCGGGGCCCGCTGCTGGACGAGGCCGCGCTGTGCGACGCGCTGGAGAGCGGGCGGGTGTCGGCGGCGGCGCTCGACACCTACGAACGGGAGCCGCTGCCGGCGGAGTCCCGGCTGCTGGGGCTGGGCGACCGCGTGGTGCTGACGCCGCATTTGGGCGGCGCGTCCCGCGCGGTCGCCGAGAAGGCGGCGCGGATCGCCGCCGAAGAGGTGGGCCGCTGGGTGCGGGGAGAGCCGCTCGCGCACTGTCTGACCTGAGGACCCGGAGGAGAGCCGCATGTACGTCGGTATCGATGTGGGCACGTCCATGGTCAAGGCGGCGGCGTTCGACGGCACGGGCCGGCAACTGGCCGTGGAGTCCCGCCCGGTGGGCCTCTCCCTGCACGGCGGGGTCGTCGAGCAGGACATGGAGGGGGTGTACGGGGCGGTCGTCGCGGTGCTCGACGCGCTGACCTCCGCCGTGGCGGAACCGGTGGAACTGGCCGGACTCACCGGGCAGGGCGACGGGGTGTGGCTCGTGGACGGCGAGGGCCGGCCCGTGCGCCCCGCCGCCTCCTGGATGGACGGGCGGGCACACGAACTGGTCGACCTGTGGCTGGCGGACGGCACCTTCGAGACGGTGTTCCGGCGGACGGGCAGCGCGATGTTCCCCGGCTGCCCGGGGCCGCTGCTGGCCTGGCTGGACAGCCACGAGCCGAAGGCGCTGGACGCCGCGAAAGCCGCCCTGTACTGCAAGGACATGGTGTTCCAGCGGCTGACGGGGGCGGGTCCGACGACGGATGTGTCGGACGCGTCGATGCCATTCCTGGACCCGCGGACCCGGACGTACGACAACCGGGTCGTCGAGCTGCTGGGCCTCACCCACCGCCGGGGCCTGCTCGCCCCCGTCAGCGACCCGGTCGCGACGGCCGAGGCACGCGGCGAGGGCCTGCCGTCCGGCACCCGGATCGCGAACGGCCCGTACGATCTGCCGGCCTGCGCGCTGGGTGCCGGGGTGACGTCCCCAGGCGACGGTCTGCTGATCGTCGGCACCTGCCTGGCAAGCCTGGTCGCCACGACCGAGCTGGACCTGACCGGCGAACCGGCGGGGCTGTACATCTCCACGGACCGGCCCGGGCACTGGTTGCGCGCCATGCCCGCGATGGTCGGCACGGCCGCGCTGGACTGGGTGCTGTCCACGACGGGCGTGCGGCACGACGAGGTGGACGGCCTGCTGGCCGGGACCCCGCCGGGCGCGCACGGCGTGCGCGTGCTGCCGTACTTCGCGCCCTCCGGCGAACGCGCGCCCTTCGTCGAACCGCGCCTGCGCGCCGAACTCACCGGCGTCTCCCTGGAGTCGACCCGGGGCGATCTGGTCCGCGCCACCTGCGAGGGCATCGGGTACGCCGCCCGGCACTGCCTGGAGGCGGCGGGCCTCACCGGGAGCCTGGCCGTCTGCGGCGGCGGCACCCGCAGCCCCGCCTGGATGCGGCTGCTGGCCGACGTGCTCGGCCGGCCGCTGCGGGTCGTCGAGGGCGAGGTGGGCGCGCGGGGGGCGGTGCTGGCGGCGGCCGAGCGGTTGGGGGCCGGGCTGGACGCGCAGGAGTGGACGCGGCCGACGGCGGTCGTCGAGCCGGACCCGGGCCGGGCGGCCCTCTATACGAAGGGCTACCAGGAGCACCTGGACCGGCTGACGCAGGCGCGGGCCCGGGCACGTACGTGAATCTGCCTCCGGAGAAAGGGAGTTGTATGCAGCTCGGACGGAGATCCCTCCTGCTCGCGGCGGCCACGGGAACGGCCGCAGTGTCCGCGGGAACGGCCACGGCCGAACCCCGCACGGGCGGCCCGGTCGTCATCGGCCACCGCGGCGCGGCCGGCTGGCGCCCGGAGCACACGGCGGCCTCGTACACGTACGCCGTGCAGACGGGCGCCGACTGGATCGAACCGGACCTGGTGCCGACGAAGGACCATGTGCTGGTGGTCCGGCACGAGAACGAGATCTCCCAGACGACCGACGTGGCCCGCCGGCCGGAGTTCGCGGACCGCCGTACGACGAAGACGGTCGACGGCCGCTCGGTGACCAACTGGTTCACGGAGGACTTCACGCTGGCCGAGCTGAAGACGCTGCGGGCGGTGGAGCGGCTGCCCCTGGTCCGCGACCGCAACACCGTCTTCGACGGGCGCGAGGAGGTCATGACCTTCCAGGAGGTCGTGGACCTGGCCCGGCGGCTGTCGCGGACGCACGGCCGGACGATCGCCGTCTTCCCGGAGACCAAGCACCCGACGTACTTCCGGTCCATCGGGCTGCCCCTCGAACCGAAGCTGGCCTCCGCGATCCGCCGCAACCGGCTCGGGCGGCGCGAGTGCGTCGTGCAGTCCTTCGAACCGACGAGCCTCAAGCGCATGACGGATCTGAACGTGCCGCTGTGGCAGGCGCTGGGGACGACGGGCGGGCCGTACGACCTGCCCACGGTGACCTACCGGGACATGATGACGCCGGCGGGACTGGCGGAGATCGCGGAGTACGCGGACTGGATCGGGCCGGACAAGTCGTCGCTCGCCGGCACGTCCCTCGTCGCGGACGCGCACGCGGCGGGGCTGCGGATCGGGCCGTACACCTTCCGCGCGGAGAACCAGTTCCTGCCTGCGGACCTCCGGCGGGGAACCGGACCGAACGATTTCGGGGACGCGTTCGCCGAGTACGCGCTGTACTACCGCATGGGGGTCGATGCGGTCGTCACCGATTTCCCGGACCTGGCGGTGATGGCGAGGAGGGGCTGATTGACGGTCACTTCGTGGACGACTACTGGCGCTGCACCGCTGTCGGCTGCCGGTGGTACCAGCGCTACCTCAACCGCGGCGAGGACGGCCTGCTCCCGGAGGAACTCCGGATCCAGGCCGCCCCCGCCGCCGAGTGAGTCCTAGAGGTTGGAGAAGTCCGGGCCCTTGGTGCGGGTGCGCTTGATCTCGTAGAAGCCCGGCACCGAGGCCACGGCGAGGGTGCCGTCCCAGAGGCGGGCGGCCTCCTCGCCCTTGGGGGCCGGGGTGACGACCGGGCCGAAGAAGGCGAGCTGCTCGCCGTCGGCGCCGGGGACCGCGATGACCGGGGTGCCGACCTCCTGGCCGACCTTGTCGATGCCCTCCTTGTGGGAGGCGCGCAGCTGCGGCTCGTACGGGGTGGAGTCCCAGTGCTCCATGAGGGACTCGGGCAGGCCGGCGTCCTTCACGGCGGCGGCGACCGTCTCCTTGCCGAGGCCCTCGTCCTGGTTGTGGATGCGGGTGCCGAGCGCGGTGTAGAGGTCGCCGAGCACCTCGGCGCCGTGCTCCTGCTGCGCGGCTATGACGACCCGGACGGGGCCCCACGCCTTGGTCTGAAGCAGCTCGCGGTACTCCTCGGGCAGCTGGTCGAGCTTGTCCTCGTTGAGGACGGCGAGGCTCATGACGTGCCAGCGGACCTTGATGTCCCTGACCTTCTCCACCTCCAGCACCCAACGGGAGGTCATCCACGCCCAGGGGCACAGCGGGTCGAACCAGAAGTCGACGGGGGTCTTGTCCGACATGTCTCTCCTCACGAGGAATCCGTTTCTCCGGGAACGCCGGTGCTCGCTCCGGTCATTCCCGGCTGCCCGGCGTCAGGGGCACGTGGCAGGATCGGTGCTGTTCAGCCGTACCCCACGACGCTTGAGGAGTGCCGCCCGTGCCCGGTGAGAATCTGTCCCGCGACGAAGCCCGGGAGCGGGCCGCCCTGCTGCGCGTCGACGGGTACGAGGTGTCCCTCGACCTGCGGTCCGCGGTCGGTGCGGACGCCGGCGACGGGCCCCGCACGTTCCGCTCGGTCACGACGATCCGCTTCCGCTGCAACGAGCCCGGCGCGAGCAGCTTCGCCGACCTGATCGCGCCGAGTGTGACGGCCGTCTCACTCAACGGCCGTGATCTGGACCCGGGTGAGGTCTTCGACGGTTCCCGGATCACGCTGGAGGACCTGGCCGCGGACAACGAGCTGGTGGTCGACGCCCAGTGCGCCTACTCCCGGACCGGCGAGGGCCTGCACCGCTTCGTCGACCCGGAGGACGGCGAGGTGTACCTGTACACGCAGTACGAGCCGGCCGACTCGCGTCGCGTCTTCGCCAACTTCGAGCAGCCCGACCTCAAGGCCCCGTACCGCTTCGAGGTGCGGGCCCCGCAGGGCTGGACGGTGTGGAGCAACGGGGCCGGCGAACAGGCGGACGG
This sequence comes from Streptomyces lomondensis, assembly GCF_014651035.1. Lineage (GTDB taxonomy): Bacteria > Actinomycetota > Actinomycetes > Streptomycetales > Streptomycetaceae > Streptomyces > Streptomyces lomondensis. The sequence goes on along the minus strand of NZ_BMWC01000001.1, from coordinate 507,649 downwards.
GGTGTGGCGGTTCGCCGAGACCAAGCCGATCTCGACGTACATCACGTGTGTGGTGGCCGGGCCGTACCACTACGTGACGGACACGTACTCCCGTACGTTCCCGGACGGCACCACGCTGGAGATCCCGCTCGGCGCCCTGTGCCGCAAGGGCCTCGCGCCCTACTTCGACGCCGACGACGTCTTCCTGGTCACCAAGCAGGGCCTGGACTTCTTCCACGACCACTTCGACTACCCGTACCCGTTCGGGAAGTACGACCAGGCGTTCGTGCCCGAGTACAACCTGGGCGCGATGGAGAACCCGGGCCTGGTGACGTTCCGGGAGGAGTTCATCTTCCGCGGGAAGGTCACGCAGGCGTCCTACGAGGGCCGGGCCAATGTCGTGCTGCACGAGATGGCGCACATGTGGTTCGGCGACCTGGTCACCATGGAGTGGTGGGACGACCTGTGGCTGAAGGAGTCGTTCGCGGACTTCATGGGCGCGTTCTCACTGGTCGGCGCGACCCGCTTCACGAGCGGCTGGGTCACCTTCGCCAACCGCCGCAAGGCCTGGGCGTACCGCGCGGACCAGCTGCCCTCCACGCACCCGATCACGGCCGACATCCGCGACCTCCAGGACGCCAAGCTGAACTTCGACGGCATCACGTACGCCAAGGGCGCGTCGGTGCTGAAGCAGCTGGTGGCGTACGTCGGTGAGGACGCGTTCCTGGAGGGTGCCCGGCGCTACTTCAAGCGGCACGCGTACGGCAACACGCGCCTCGGCGATCTGCTGTCGGTGCTGGAGGAGACCAGCGGCCGGGACATGAGCGCGTGGTCGCGGTCCTGGCTCCAGACGGCCGGGGTGAACTCGCTGACGCCGCAGGTGCTGCTGGGCGCGGACGGCCGGGTCGAGGAGCTGGCGGTGGTGCAGGAAGCCGCCGAGTCACATCCGGAACTGCGGCCGCACCGGGTGGCGGTGGGCCTGTACCGGGTGGCGGACGGCGGGACGCTGGAGCGGTACGCGCGCGTGGAGACGGACGTCGACGGCCCGCGGACGGTCGTGGCGGAACTGGCCGGTGCCGACGCGCCCGACCTGGTGCTGGCCAACGACGACGACCTGACCTACTGCAAGATCCGCTTCGACGCGACCTCGCTGGCGACCCTGCGCGAGCACCTGGGCTCGGTGACCGACCCTCTGGCCCGCGCCCTGTGCTGGTCGGCGCTGTGGAACATGACGCGCGACGCGCTGCTGCCGGCCCGGGACTTCGTGGACCTGGTGCTGCGGTTCGCGGGGCGCGAGTCCGAGATCGGCGTCGTGCAGATGCTGCACGCCTGGGCCGAGTCGGCGGTCACGCACTACGCGGCGCCCGCCCGGCGGGAGACGACGGCCCGGCTGCTCGCCGAGGGCGCGCGGCGCGAGCTGTACGCGGCCGAGGCCGGCAGCGAGCACCAGCTCGCCTGGGCGCGCTTCTTCGCCCGGACGGCCACCGCCGAGGCCGACTTCGAGCTGCTGCGGGAGCTGCTGGACGGCACGGCGACGGTCGAGGGACTCGACCTGGACCAGGAGCTGCGCTGGGTGTTCCTGGAGCCGCTGGTGGCGCACGGGGCCGTGGACGAGAAGGCGCTGGCCGAGGAGCTGGCCCGGGACGACACCGCCTCCGGCAAGCGTCACCAGGTGCGCTGTCTGGCCGCCCGCCCGTCCGAGGCGGTCAAGGCGCAGGCGTGGGCGCAGGTCGTGGAGTCGGACGCGCTGTCCAACGCCATGGTGGAGGCGACCATCGCGGGCTTCTCCCAGGGTTCGCAGCGGGAGCTGCTCGCGCCGTACGCGGCGAAGTACTTCGCGGCGATCGAGCGGGTGTGGTCCGAGCGGTCGATCCAGATCGCGATGCACGTGGTGCAGGGACTGTTCCCCTCGCTCCAGCAGTCCCAGGAGACGCTGGCCGCCACGGACGCCTGGCTGGAGGCCCACCGGGAGGCCGCTCCGGCCCTGCGCCGGCTGGTCCTGGAGGCCCGGGACGATCTGGCGCGGGCGCTGCGCGGGCAGGCCTGCGACGAGGCCGCTGACCAGTAGCTTTGGCCTGAGATCCGGCGTTCCGCCTTCGTTACAAGACGCGTGCCCCGCGAGCCGTAACCCCTGGTCCGCACCCGAACGGACCAGGGGCTTTCGGCACCCGAACATCCGTCCTTTAGTGCCCTGTTGTCCGCATTTGTCGACGGACCTGTAACAGCGGTTCAAGGGCGCCTCGGACACGGGAAATTGCGGGGCATGACCCACAACACCCCGCTCTTCCCCCGCCCCCTGCACGACCTGTCAGGCCGTGGCCGCCCCCGTGTGATGACCACGGCCCAGCTTCGCTCGCACGGCGTCTCGACGGCCGAGACGAACGGGCAGTGCCGCCCCGGCGGGCCCTGGCAGCAGCTCCTCCCGGGCGTCGTCCTGCTCCACCCGGGCCCGCCGACCAGCGAGGAGCGGCTGCACGCGGTGCTGCTGTACGCGGCCCGGGAGCGCGGCGGCGGAGTGCCCGCCCAGCCCGGCGCCGGCCGGCCACCCGCCCCTGCCTACCCCGACGCGATGATCACGGGGCTGGCGGCGCTGACGCTGCACGGCTTCTCCTCCACTCCCCCGCTGCCGTCCCTGGACGCCATCGACGTCCTGGTCCCGCGGATGCGGCGGCTGCGCTCGACGGGTTGCGCGCGCATCGTCCGCGGCACCGCGCTGCCGGCCCCCGAGCAGGTCACGGGCGTCCCGGTGGCTCCGGTGGCCCGCGCGCTGGCCGATGCCGTCGCCGGGCTGGAGGACGCCGGCGTCGTGCGCCGGCTGATGACGGAGGCGGTGCGCGGCGCCCACTGCGACGCGACGTCCGTGGTCCGCGAGCTGAACCAGGCGCGGCTGCTGAGCCGCCCGCACGTGGTGGACGCGGTGGAGTCCCTGCTGGCCGAGGGCCGGGCGATCGCGGAGGACCGCCTCTACCGGATGGTCCGCGAGTACGGCCTGCCCGACCCGGTCTGGAACGTCGACCTGCGCCTGCCCGGCGGCCCCTACCTCGGCGGCCTGGACGCGTACTGGCCCGACCAGGCGGTGGCGGTGGAGCTGGACACCCGGGCGCCCCGGCAGGACGACGACGCCCTGTGGTCCGAGTACGCCCGCAAGCGCGAGCACCTGGAGCGCCTCGGCATCACGGTCGTCCACATCACGCCCAGGAAGCTCCGCGACTCCCTCGAGCAGCAGGCGACGGTGGTCCGCACGGCGCTGATGGCAGCGGCCGACCGCGAGCCGGCCGCGTACGTCGTGGTGCTGCCCCGGTAGTGACGGACCGGGCAGGACCAGGAGGGGAGGGGAGGGGCCGCCGGGTCTCGCCGGCGGCCCCTCTTCGGCGGGTGGCGGTAGGGCCTACTTGCCGCAGAACTCCGCCTCGACGATCGCGCCGGTGCTCCCCGACCAGTCGCCGTTGAAGTTGACGGCCAGGGAGTGCCGGCCGTCCTCGGTGGTCATCGCCATGGAGTTGGAGCCGGTGATGCCTCCGGCGTGGCCCCAGACGTGGACGCCGCAGCTGAGTTCGGCGTTCGCGATGCCCAGGCCGTAGCGGTAGGTGCCGTTGGTGTCGACCGTGGCCTTCATGGCCTTCAGCTGCTCGGGCGGGAGCAGCCGGCCGCGCAGGAGGGCCGAGTAGAAGCGGGTCAGGTCGGCCGAGTCGGAGACCATCTCGCCCGAGCCGTAGGCCAGGCTCGGGTTGAGCTCGGTGACGTCGTACGTCGGGCCCGTGGCCGTTCTGGCCAGCTTGGAGTAGGCGCGGCTGCTGGGCTTGGGAAGGGTGGTGCGGTTGCCGGGGACCGATGTGGAGGTCAGGTGCAGGGGGTCGATGATCCGGCGCCGGATCTCGTCGCCGTAGGCGTTGCCCGTGGCCTTCTCGATCACCTGCGCGGCCAGGACGTAGTTCGTGTTGGAGTACTCCCAGGATTCGCCCGGCGCGAAGTACGGCTTGTTCCGCAGGGCGAAGGCGAGCAGGTCCTCGGGGGTCGCCCGGTCGAAGCGGTGCTCTTGGAAGCCGTCGGCCGTCATGTACGTCTGCTGGAAGCCGCGGTCCTCGAGGTAGTCGAAGATGCCGCTGGTGTGGTCCAGGAGCTGGCGGAGGGTGATCTCGCGGCCGTCGTGGCCGTTGCCGCGGACCACGCCCGGCAGCCACCGCTCCACCGTGTCGTCGAGCGAGAGCTCGCCCTCCGCCTCCAGTTGCAGCAGGACCGTGGCCACGAACGTCTTCGAGATGCTGGCGGCCCGGTAGTGGTCGTGTGCCGAACGCGGCTTGCCCGTCTTCAGGTTGCCGACACCGGCCGTGTCCGCCCAGGTGCCGTGGCCCCGCCGTACGGTCACCGTCACGCCCGGCACGCCGTCCGCGACGGCGGCCCGTACCGCCCTCCGGGTCGCGTCGTGGTCGCCGTGCGCTCCGGCCGGAGTGGCCGCGAGCGCCGGGGTCACCAGGGCCGCCGACAGTGCCACTGCCGTCGCCGCCGTCAGGGTCGTCGTCCGTGCGCTTCTCTTCATGTGCGCAGAGACCCCGGCCGCCCGGCCCGGGTTGACCGGTACCGGGCGGTTGAGCGGGTTTCAGCCCTTCTCTTTCACCCGGACGTCCAGACTGCTGTACTCGTCGGCATGGAAGAGAAGGAGAGTTCCTCGGCGGAATCACAGCACGCGCCCGACAGTTGGCTCTACGGCCCCCAACAGCCCGGCGGGCCGCCCCAGCCGGTGCTGGCCAGCGCCTGGACGCGGGCTGCTGCCTTCATCAGCGACATCGTCATCTTCGGCGTGGCCTTGGGAGTCCTTGGCGCCGCAGTCACGTTCATCCTCGGCGGTTCCAGTGACCTGTACGGGTTTCCGACGTTTGTCGTGCTCCTCTTCTGCTACTCCCCCATCTGCACTGCCTGGTGGGGAGGAACCCCAGGGAAACTGGCCTTCGGAATCCGTGTGGTGCGTGCCCGAGACGGGCGTCGTCTCTCGTACGGCCGCGCACTGGGCCGCCACATGTCGCATGCCGGGATGCAGTTCGTGCCCTTCCTGAACGTGATCAACAATCTGTCCTGCGTGTGGGACAAGCCGCTGAAGCAGTGTTTTCACGACAAGATCGCGGCCAGCGTGGTGGTTGAGCGAGAGAGGTCCTGATCACGGCGCCGCCGAGTGCGCCGCTGCGATCAGCCCTTCTTGAGCACCAGCTCGGTGTTGCGGTCCTCCGGGTCGCCGCCGAGGGTCGTGCTCGCGCCGGGGGCGTTGAGGGACAGCTCGCGGTAGAGGGCCGCCAGGCCGGTCTGGGAGAGGTCGGAGAAGTCCGTGCGGTGCGGGGCCGAGGACTCCACCAGCGTGGTGAACAGCGAGATCGTGCCGTCCTTGTTGTCGGTCAGCTCGATCACCCGGGCCAGCTGCGGGAAGTCGACGTGGGAGGCGGTGGAGATCTCCCAGAACGAGCCGCCGCCGGACGTGGAGTGCGGGGTGATGACGTTCTTGTGGATGTGGCCGTTCACCCACGCGAGCACGTTGCGGTGGCCGCCGAGCAGGGCCAGGACCTCCTGGCCGGTGTGCCGGCGCTCGTAGGGGCGGGCCGGGTCGAGGCGGGTGTTCGTCATCGTCTTGCTGGTGTGGTGGCTGAAGACGACCGCGTAGGAGTCCTTGTTCGCCCGCAGGGTCCGCTCCAGCCACTTCAGCTGGCCGGTGCCGATGGACCCGTTGTAGTGGCCGCCCGCGTCGGTGGTGTCCAGGCTGATGCCGATGACGTCGTCGGAGATGCGGAAGGCGTAGTACTGGGTGCCCGCGTCCAGGTTGGCGGAGGAGTAGCCGTGGCCGGCCGGGCCGACGCCGCGGTAGGCCGGGTCCAGGTGCGCCTTGATGTAGTCGGCGGGCGTGAAGGGGGCGCGGCTCTCGTCGGGGGTGACCGAGCGCATCGCGCGGGCGTGGGACTTGAGGAAGTCGTGGTAGCGGACGCCCTCGGGGTCCCGGGCCTTCTTGATGAGGGTCTGCAGCTGCTGCGCCTCGGCCGCCGTCACGTTCATCAGCTTCTTGCCGCCGATGGCGAGTTCGGTGAGGTAGGAGTCGCCGTGCGAGGCGTAGCAGCCCATCGGCAGGGAGTCGTGGTTGCCGACAGTGGAGTACCAGGGCAGGTTGAGCCCGGGGCTCTGGACCTCGCGGATCGCGGCCTTCAGGAAGCCGTCCAGGTGCGGGAAACCGACCTGCTTGTCGGTGTCGCGGACCGCCGCGTCCGGCTGCCAGTACTGCTTGAGGCCGCTGTTCTGGACGCCCTCGTACTGGCGCGGGTCGCCGGTGTTGGGCGTGATGCGCCCACCGCTCATGATCTTCAGGAACCACTCCAGCTCGGACTTGGCGTTGTTGTCCGTGTTGTCGCCGGTGGTCATGGCGAAGTGCAGCGGGGCGCCGGTGACGGGGGCGCCGCGGAGCGCGTTGATCCGCTCCACCAGCGCGATCGCGCCCTGCACGGTCAGCGCCTCGTGCGGCCGCCAGGCGTGAATGTCGGCCGAGCGCAGGTACTCCAGGCGCAGCGGGTGCTGGGCGTCGATGATGTGCAGGTCGGTGAGCTGCACGAACGCCGCGAGCGCGGTACGGCGCCCGGCGCGGCCGGACTTGGGCGCGGCCAGCTCGGAGCGCACGACCCGCTGCCAGCCGGGGCCGTCGCCCAGGCGCCGGTATCCGGAGCCGGCGCGCGGGGTGGCGACGGACGCCACAGTGGTGCCCTTGGTGTACGGGGCCAGCGGCGCGGCCGGTGCCTGGCGCGAGGAGGCGGCGACAGCGGCCTCGGTGCTCTTCTTGGGCGTGGCCGCCTGGCTGTCGCTGGGCCGCAGCGCGTAGCCGGCGCCCGCGGAGAGGGCGACCGCTCCGGTGGCGGCGAGGACGGAACGGCGGTGGATGCCCTGGCCGGAGCCGGCGACTGAGCGTGTGCGCGACATGCGCTTCTCTCCCCGAGTGCGAACGCGTCGGCAGTGGTCGCGGGGCGTTCATGACGTGAACACCCCGCTCGTACTGGATCGTTGGCAGCGGGAGTGACCTGCGCGTAAACGCGGCGGCAACGGGCAGCGCCGATCACCGTACGTGGATCTTGGACTACCCTGCGCGTCGTCGGCCGCTCCGGATCCGGCCGGGAGCCGGTCACGCGGCGTTCATCTTCCGGGGTAGTGCACCTACTCCGGGGCGCGGGCCAGCCGTCCGGTGACCGGCCGCTCGCGCCACATCCGCAGCGCGATGTCGACCATCGAGATCCGGACCAGTCCGGGCACCGCGTCCAGGTCCTGCCAGGCGGCGAGGTCGGTGGATCCGTTCACCTCGTTGCGCAGTTCGCCGCCGGTGACGCGGCCCTCGTAGACGAACCGGACGGCGTGGTGGTCGACGGAGCGTCCGAAGCCGTCGCGGAAGACGCGGTGGGAGGAGTCCACGCCGAGCAGCCCCGTGACCTCGATGCGGTAGCCGGTCTCCTCCTCCACCTCGCGCCGCACGGTGTCGTAGGGGTCCTCGCCGTGCTCCATGCCGCCGCCGGGCACGACCCACTCGGGCGTTCCGTCCTCGGCGGGTGAGCGGGCGAGGAGGATCTGTCCGTCCCGGACGCATATGGCGTAGGCCGCCACCCTCAACTTCCGTCGCACTCCGGGACGTTAACCGATTTCGCCGCCTTCGGGGACTGATGCCCGCAAAACGCATCGGGGGTTTTCCCCATACATCCATTTCGATTCGGTCAACCCTCCCCAAAGAACTTCCCCTTGCGTAAAGCTGTGCGATCGTCCGGGCTTGCCGTTCCGGACCGTGACGACCAGGGCCGATCGGCCCCGGTCGTTCCCGCTCGTTCCTTTACCTACAAGGGATGCCGATGACCCTCACCCCCCAGCGTGACCCGATAGCGGGCCGGAGACGTGTGGCACGCATCGCCGTGGCCGCCGGTCTCGTCGCCGCGCTCTCCGCGGCCGGGCCGATCCCCCTGGCCTTCGCCGCCGACGGCCCCGGCGCCGCCGCGCCCGCCGACACCGACGTCAAGTCCGCGCACGACAAGCTCGGTTCCGACGACGCGGACCTGCTCGCCGAGGCCAAGGCCGACGGCGACAAGACCGTCACGATGATGATCGCCACCGCGCCCGGGAAGACCGAGCAGGTCGCCGGGCAGCTGGACGCGGTCGAGGGCGGCATGGTCGGCCGGGCCGACGACAAGCTGGGCTACGTCCGCGCCACCGTCCCGACGTCCCGGGCGGACTCGGCCATCACGGCCGCCACCAAGCTCTCCTCCGTGCACGGCATCGACCTGCGCGAGGAGATCCCGCTGGACGACCCGACGCCGAGCGCGGACGCGGCCAAGGGCGCCAAGGCCACGGGGACCTACCCGGCGCCGGACAAGAAGACCCCGGCCGAGAACCCGTACAACCCGTCCTTCGAGACGGGCGCGGTCGACTTCGTCGAGGACAATCCGAAGGCGGACGGCCGCGGCATCACCATCGGCGTCCTCGACACCGGTGTCGACCTGGCCCACCCGGCGCTGCAGAAGACCACCACGGGCGAGCGGAAGGTCGTCGACTGGGTGACGGCGACCGACCCGATCGTGGACGGCGACCAGACCTGGCGCCCGATGGTCACCTCCGTCTCCGGCACCGCCTTCACCTACGGCGGCGAGAGCTGGAAGGCCCCCGAGGGCTCCTACAGCGTCAGCGTCTTCCGCGAGTCCGCCACCAAGGGCGGCGACGCGAACGGGGACGTCAACCGGGACGGCGACACCACCGACGTCTGGGGCGTCCTGTACGACGCCGCAGCCGGGACCGTACGCGTCGACCTCAACGACAACAACGACTTCACCGACGACACCGCGATGAAGCCGTACAAGGACGGCTTCCAGATCGGGTACTTCGGCACCGACGACCCGAAGACCGATGTCGCCGAGCGGCAGCCGTTCGTCGTGGAGATCCGGAAGGACGTCGTGTACAACGGCGCCGGCGCCAAGGCCGACTTCGTCAACATCGGCATCATCGAGTCCGAGCACGGCACGCACGTCGCCGGCATCACCGCCGCCAACGGCCTGTTCGGCGGGAAGATGAACGGCGCCGCCCCCGGCGCCAAGGTCGTCTCCTCCCGCGCCTGCATCTTCGGCGCCGGCTGCACCAACGTCGCCCTGACCGAGGGCATGATCGACCTCGTCACCAAGCGCGGCGTCGACATCGTCAACATGTCCATCGGCGGCCTGCCGGCGCTGAACGACGGCAACAACGCGCGCGCCGAGCTGTACACCCGCCTCATCGACACCTACGGCGTCCAGCTGGTGATCTCCGCGGGCAACTCCGGCCCCGGCGCCAACACCATCGGCGACCCGTCCCTGGCCGACAAGGTCATCTCGGTCGGCGCGTCCGTCTCCAAGGAGACCTGGGCCGCCAACTACGGCTCGGTCGTGGAGAAGAAGTACGCGCTGATGCCGTTCTCCTCGCGCGGCCCGCGTGAGGACGGCGGCTTCACCCCGACGCTGGTCGCCCCGGGTGCCGCGATCAACACGATCCAGACCTGGATGCCGGGCCAGCCGGTCGCCGAGGCGGGCTACTCCCTGCCGGCCGGCTACGGCATGCTCCAGGGCACCTCGATGGCCTCCCCGCAGGCCGCCGGCGCCGCCGCCCTGCTGCTGTCGGCCGCGAAGCAGAAGAAGATCGACCTCACGCCGGCGACCCTGCGCACGGCCCTCACCTCGACCGCCGACCACATCAAGGGTGTGCAGGCGTACGAGGAGGGCGCGGGCCTGATGAACATCGAGGACGCCTGGGACGCCATCCGCGACGGCGCCACCTCGCACGCGTACACGGTCAAGGCGCCGGTCGACACCGCGATCGACCAGTTCCTGAAGACCCCGGGCTTCGGCACGGGCCTGTACGACCGTGAGGGCGGCCTGAAGGCCGGCCAGAAGAAGACGTACGAGATCACCCTCACCCGTACGTCCGGCGCCGACAAGGCGATCCGGCACGAGCTGCACTTCGAGAACAACGCCGGCGGCACCTTCCGGATCGTCGGCTCCGACGAGGTGAAGCTGCCGCTGAACCAGCCGGTGACCGTCAAGGTCCAGGCCGCTCCGAAGTCCGCGGGCCTCAAGAGCGCGATCCTGGAGGTCGACGACCCGAGGACCGAGGGCATCGACAAGCAGGTCCTGAGCACGGTCGTCGTCTCCGAGCCGCTGAAGTACACCTTCTCCGCCTCGGGTTCGGTGCAGCGCAACAGCACCCGGCACTACTTCGTCACCGTCCCCGAGGGCGCCAAGTCCCTCGAGGTCGCGATGGGCGGGCTGACGGACAAGAGCCAGACCCGGTTCATCTCCATCCACCCGTACGGCGTCCCGGCCGACCCGACGTCGACGATCAACTGCTACCCGAACTACCCGAACCCGGCCAACACCTGCCGCCCCGACCTGCGTTCCTACGCGAACCCGCAGCCGGGCGTCTGGGAGATCGAGGTCGAGTCGCGCCGTACCTCGCCGCTGCTCGACAACCCGTACAAGCTCGACGTCGCCGTTCTCGGCGCGGTCTTCGACCCGGAGACCGTGACCCTGCCCGAGGCGAAGGTCGGCACCCCGGCCGCCGCCTCCTGGAAGGTGACGAACGGCTTCGCCGCGCTCGACGGCAAGCTGGTCGGCGGCCCGCTCGGCTCGGCGAAGACGACCCGCCCGTCGATCAAGCAGGGCGAGACGCAGAAGACGACGGTCGAGGTGCCCGCGGGCGCGAAGTCGCTGGACGTCACCATCGGCGGCGTCTCGGACGCGGCGGCCGACCTGGACCTCGCGGTCTACGACGCCACCGGCAAGCAGGTCGGCAGCTCCGCCGACGGCGACTCGGAGGAGTCGGTCTCCGTTCCCTCCCCGGCCGCCGGCCGGTACACGATCGAGGTCGTCGGCTACTCGGTGCCGGCCGGCACCACCGCCTACGACTACCAGGACGTGTTCTTCGCTCCCACCCTGGGCAGCGTCAGCGTCGACGGGTCGGCGCCGGTGAAGCTCGGCACGGGCGCGTCGGCCACGGTCTCGGGCAACGTCACCGCCGCGGCGGCGGCGCCCGAGGGGCGTGAGTTCTTCGGCCAGGTCCAGCTGGTCAACGCGCGCGGCACGGTCGCGGGCCTGGGCAGCGTGAAGATCGAGAAGGTCGTGCCGTAACCGGTCACGGCATCCCTGAGGGCGGGCGTCCGTACGGGCGCCCGCCCTTCGTGCTACTCCTCACACGGATACGTGCGCGACTCGGCCAGGGCGGCGGTGATCCAGGCCCGTTCGCGGGCGATCTCCTTCTCGTCCGTCGTCCACAGGTCGGGCTCGGCGTGTCCCTGCCGGATGGCGACGAGGACGTGGTCGCCCGGCCGCGGCGGCGGGTCGATCCCGGCGTCCAGGGGGAAGACGACCTGGTCCTGGCCCTCGGCGGGCTTGTAGTGGCGGGCCACGTCGAGGGTGACGCGGTCCTGGCCGGTGCCGGGGACCGCTTCGACCTCGGCGACGGTGCCCTCCACGACGAGCCGCGCGCAGGCGAGGTAGCCGGGGTGGCTGAGCCGGGCGGGCCTGTCGCCGTGCTCCGCTCCGGCCGCGGTGTCGGCCGAGGAGCTGCCCGCCTCGTCGTTCCCCGTCCCGCCGCTCTGCACCACGAGCCAGCCCATGCCCACCACGACGGTGGCGGCCACGGCCGCGGCGAGGCCCCGGACGGCCACGACCACGGCCCGCGGCCGGCGCCGCCGCCCGGACAGCGGCGTCACCGCCGCGCCACCACCCGGCTCCGCCGACGGGCCGGCCTCCGCCTCAGCCTCGGCCTCGTGCGCCAGCGTGTCCCCGATCAGTCCCAGCTGCTGCCGCAGCAGCGCCACGTCCGCGGCGGCCGCGCGGTGGGCGGCCATGAAGTCCGCGTCCCGGCGGGCCGCCCGCGGCAGGGGTTCGCCGGCGACTACCGCCATCAGCGGATCCATGCCGTCGTACACGTCACCGTCGTAAACAGCACCGTCGTAAGCAGCACCGTCGTACGCGTCACCGTCATAGGCGTCACGGCCGCGTTCGTCGCCGGCGTCCCACGTTTCGTCGTGGCGCCGGTCGTCGTCGTTCCGGGCGGTCACGTCACACCACCTCGTCCTCGTGCAGGCGGGCGCGCAGGGCCCGTACCGCCGTGTGCAGCCGGCTCTTGACCGTGCCCTCCGGGACGCCGAGCTGCTCGGCGATGGAGCGGACCGGCAGGTCGGCGTAGAAGCGCAGGACGACGACCTGACGCTGGGCGTCGGGCAGCTCGTCCAGGCCCTGGGCGACGGCGAGGGACAGCACGCTGGTGTCCTCGCCGGAGGGGTGCTCCGGATGCCGCAGGGCGGCCAGCCGCTCCCCGAGCCGCTCCTGGCGGCGCCTGGCCCGGTGCCAGTCCATGGCGAGGTTGGAGGCCACGACCGCCGCCCACGCCGAGACGTCCCGCGGCGCCTCCCGGCCGCTCGCGGCCCGCTCCAGCAACCGCAGGCGGACCTGCTGTACCCCGTCCGGCAGGTCCGCCTGCGGCACCCCGCCCAGCGCGAGCACCGCCCGCACCCGGCGTTCCTGTGCCGCGTCCAGCGGATCGGCGTCGTCCAGCGGATCAGCGTCGCTCAGCGGACCGTCGCCGGTACCGGCGTGCGCCTCCTCCCGGGCGCGCCGGGCCCTTCCGCGCAGCAGCACAAGCCACCCCCCTCACCGTGTTTCTCCTACGACGCCGGCACGGCCCGGAACGTTCGGCCGACTTCGCGGCGAGTTCCGCCGAGCCGACCGAGGCGTACATCACACTTCCGTGTGGCCGAGACCGACAGGGGCAGGCGAGCTTGCGGCGCACGACCCCGGCCGGATGAATTCCTCCAGCTCAGCGGGGTCGACACCGCAGGTCCGCAACCATGGAACGGGACAGGTCGTCCCACTCTCCGGGCAGTCCGGGGAAAGAAGTGGACAGACGGCCCGTGGTCGGCCGCATGATGGAAAAGCCTCGGCCAAGCAACGAGCACGTGAAGAGACGCAGGAGAGGGAGTCACCGTGAGGGTCGGAATCGTCGGAGCCACCGGACAGGTGGGCACGGTCATGCGCAGGATCCTCAAGGAGCGGAACTTCCCGGTCACGGAGCTGCGCCTGTTCGCCTCGGCCCGCTCGGCGGGGACGGAGCTGGACGGCGTGACGGTGGAGGACGCGGCGGCCGCCGACTACACCGGCCTGGACATCGTGCTGTTCTCCGCGGGCGGTGCCACCTCCAGGGCGCTGGCCGAGAAGGTCGCCTCCCAGGGTGCCGTGGTGATCGACAACTCCTCCGCGTGGCGCAAGGACCCGGAGGTCCCCCTGGTCGTCTCCGAGGTGAACCCGCACGCGATCGCGAACCGCCCCAAGGGCATCATCGCCAACCCGAACTGCACGACCATGGCCGCGATGCCGGTCCTGCGTCCGCTGCACGCGGAGGCCGGCCTGGAGGCCCTGGTCGTCGCCACGTACCAGGCGGTCTCCGGCTCCGGCCTCGCGGGCGTCGCCGAGCTGCACGGCCAGGTGCAGAAGGTCGTCGACGAGGCGGACAAGCTCACGCACGACGGCGAGGCGGTCGACTTCCCCGAGCCGGGCGTCTACAAGCGGCCCATCGCCTTCAACGTACTGCCGCTGGCGGGCTCGATCGTCGACGACGGCCTGAACGAGACCGACGAGGAGCAGAAGCTCCGCAACGAGTCCCGCAAGATCCTGGAGATCCCCGAGCTGAAGGTCTCCGGCACCTGCGTGCGCGTCCCGGTCTTCTCCGGCCACTCCCTCCAGGTCAACGCCCGCTTCGCCCGCCCGATCTCCCCGGAGCGCGCGACGGAGCTGCTGAAGGACGCCCCGGGCGTCGAGCTCTCCGACATCCCGACCCCCCTCCAGGCCGCCGGCAAGGACCCGTCCTACGTCGGCCGCATCCGCCGCGACGAGACGGTGGACAACGGCCTGGCCCTGTTCGTCTCCAACGACAACCTCCGCAAGGGCGCGGCCCTGAACGCGGTGCAGATCGCGGAGCTGGTGGCGGCGGAGCTGAAGGACTAGCCCCTGCGCACCTCGTAGAGGAAACAGCCGTACTCGACGGCCCGGACGTGGACGAGCGCCACGGCCGGGTCGTCGAACGCTTCCGTGAGGGCCTGGTCGAAGGCCTCCGGTTCCCCGACCAGTCGGCCGCCCAGGATGTGGCCCTGGGCGGAGTAGCGGCGGAGCGTGCGATGGGTGTTGGTGAAGGGGAGCGCGGTGCCGGCCGGGCCGGGGCAGTCCTCGGCGTGGACGAAGACCGGGCCCTGCTCGTCGTAGGGGCCCGGGGTGGCGCCCGTTTCCGACGCCCAGCGGCGCAGGGGGGCGTAGGAGACCAGGGCGATGCGTTCGCCGGGGCGGCTGTGGCGGAGGCAGCAGCGCAGAGGCGCGCCGCCCTCGGTGTCGGTGAAGGGGACGGCGGGGCGGCCCGCGTCGTCCGTCGTGCGCAGCTCCTTCAGGGCCTGCGGGGTGATGGGTCGTGCGGTGTACGTCGTCGTCGGCATGCTCATCAGGGTCGCTCGCGCGGGGCCCGGGCACCGGCGGGATCCGGACGTCGTGTTCCCGCGCCCAGCACCGCCGGCAGGGCCAGCAGCGCCAGTCCGCCACCGGCCGCCAGCACGGCGCTCGGCCCCAGCGCGTCCGCCGTCCGGCCACCCATGAACGCCCCCAGCGCGATCGCCGTGTTGAAGACCCCGGCGAACAGCGCCGACCCCGCCTCACGTGCCTGGGGCGCCGCCGCCGACAGCCAGTTCTGGGCGGAGACCGAGACGCCCCCGTAGACCAGGCCCCACAGCACGAGCAGCCCCGTGGCGGCCGCCAGGGAGTCCGCCGCCGGGATCAGCAGCAGCACCACCGTGCCGAGTCCGGCCGCGATGACCAGCAGGGCCCTGCGGGGGTCGCGGGCCGCCAGCGCGCCGCCGGCGAAGGTGCCGGCGACTCCGGCCACGCCGTAGCCGAGGAGGAGGGTGCTGACCGTGCCCGCGTCCAGGCCGGGGACCCGGTCCAGCACCGGGCGGACGTACGTGTATGCGGCGAAGTGGCCCGTGACCAGGAGCACCACCGCCAGCAGGCCGCGCGCCACACACGCCGTGCGCAGCAGTCCCGCGAACGTGCCGAGGCGGACGGGGCGCTCGGGCGGCAGCGGGGGCAGCACGAGGAACAGGGCCGCCGCCACCGCCAGCGCCAGGCCCGCCAGCGCCGCGAAGGCCCAGCGCCAGCCCGCGAGGGAGCCGAGCAGCGTGCCCGCGGGGACGCCCAGCACCGAGGCGACCGCGATGCCGCTGAAGATCAGCGCGGTCGCCCGGCCCGCCCGGTCCGGGGGCAGCAGCCGCGGCCCCAGCCCGGCCGCGATCGCCCATACCCCGCCGATGCACACCCCGACCAGGGCCCGCGCGGCGAGGAGGACGGCGATGTGCGGGGCCAGGGCGGAGAGCAGGTCGGCGGCCGCGAGCAGGAGCAGCAGGGCGCACAGGACCGTGCGCCGGTCGGCGCGGCGGACCACCACCGGCAGCAGGAGTGCGCTCGCCGCGGCGACCAGGCCAGGAAGGGTGAGGGCGAGCCCGGCGGTGCCGGCGGAGACGTGCAGGCCGCTGCCGAGCGGGGTGAGCAGGCCGACGGGGAGCATCTCGGTGGTGACGACGGAGAACGTGGCGGCGGCGAGGGCGAGAACGGCCGGCCAGGGGCGGCCCGATGGGATGGATCCGGTCCCCTGCGGGACTGTCGCGGACGTCGTGGAAGGCATGCCTCCACCCTTTTGCGGCGCCCGCCCGGGAACAACGGCGAAGTCCTCACCCTTCCATGAGCGGGACTGATCGATCGGACCGGAGGGAAAGCGCCGTGGCGGGGCTGGAGTTGCGCGAGCTGGAGTGCTTCCTGGTGCTGGCCGATGAGTTGCACTTCGGGCGGACGGGCGAGCGGTTGTACGTATCGCAGAGCCGGGTGAGCCAGTTGGTGAGCGCGCTGGAGCGCCGGGTGGGCGGTCGTCTGGTGCACCGCACCAGCCGCCGGGTCGCCCTGACCCCGCTGGGCGAACGGTTCGTCCAGCGGCTGCGTCCGGCGTACGGCGGGCTGCGCGAGGCCGTGGAGGACGCCCGGGCCGCCGCCCGGGGTGTCGAGGGCGCCCTGCGGATCGGCTTCCAGGGGACGGCGGACACCCGGCTGGCGGCGGCGGTGCGGGCCTTCCGGTCCGCGCACCCGGAGTGCGCGACGGACCTGGTGGAGATCCCCCTCGCCGATCCCTTCGGCGGGGTGCGGGAGGGCGCGGTGGACGCGGCGGTCGTCCTGCTTCCGGTGCGGGAGCCGGATCTGGTGCTGGGGCCGGTGTTCTCGCGGCGGCCCCAGACGGTGGCGGTCGCCCGCGACCATCCCTTCGCGTCCCGTACGGCGGTGTCGGCGGCGGAGGTGGCGGAGACTCCGCTGGTCACGGCCGCGCCCCCGGCTCCGGCGTACTGGCGGGGCGCCCACGCCCCGTCCGCCGTCCCGGGCCCGGCGGTGAGCACCCTCCAGGAGGGGCTGACCCAGGTCGCCGCCGGGCGCGCGGGGATGCTGCTGTGCCGTCCCACGGCCGCGTACCACCGGCGTGCGGACGTGGTGTTCGTGCCGGTGGAAGGGGTGCCCGAGTCGGCGCTCGGCCTGGTGTGGCACCGGGACGGGGAGTCGGCGGCGGTGCGCGCGTTCGCCCGGACCCTCACCGCCCAAGGGGAATCCCTAGGAGACCCCCAGGTCGTCGCCTGACGTCCGGCCGCCGTGGAAAGATGGCGCAACCCACCCATAACGAGGAGATGACCGCGTGCCTGGCACAAACCTGACCCGCGAAGAGGCGCAGCAGCGGGCGAAGCTGCTCGCCGTTGACTCGTACGAGATCGAACTCGACCTCTCCGGCGCGCAGGAGGGCGGCACCTTCCGGTCCGTGACCACGGTGCGCTTCGACGTGACGGCGGACAACGGCGCCGAGTCGTTCATCGATCTGGTGGCTCCGACCGTGCACGAGGTGACGCTGAACGGCGACTCGCTCGATCCCGCCGAGGTCTTCGCGGACTCCCGGATCGCCCTGCCCGGCCTGCTGAAGGGCCGCAACATCCTCCGGGTGGTCGCCGAGTGCGCGTACACGAACACCGGTGAGGGCCTGCACCGTTTCGTCGACCCGGTCGACGACCAGGCCTACCTCTACACGCAGTTCGAGGTGCCGGACGCCCGCCGGGTGTTCGCGAGCTTCGAGCAGCCGGACCTGAAGGCGACCTTCCAGTTCACCGTGAAGGCGCCCGAGGGCTGGACCGTCATCTCCAACTCGCCGACGCCCGAGCCCCAGGGCAGCGTCTGGGTCTTCGAGCCGACGCCGCGGATCTCGACGTACATCACGGCGCTCATCGTCGGCCCGTACCACTCGGTGCACAGTGTGTACGAGAAGGATGGGCAGAGCGTGCCGCTGGGCATCTACTGCCGTCCCTCGCTCGCCGAGTACCTGGACTCGGACGCGATCTTCGAGGTGACCCGGCAGGGCTTCGCGTGGTTCCAGGAGAAGTTCGACTACGCCTACCCGTTCAAGAAGTACGACCAGCTGTTCGTGCCGGAGTTCAATGCGGGCGCGATGGAGAACGCGGGCGCGGTGACCATCCGCGACCAGTACGTGTTCCGGTCGAAGGTGACGGACGCGGCGTACGAGGTGCGCGCCGAGACCATCCTGCACGAGCTGGCCCACATGTGGTTCGGCGACCTCGTGACCATGGAGTGGTGGAACGACCTGTGGCTGAACGAGTCGTTCGCCACCTACACCTCCATCGCCTGCCAGGCCGCCGCGCCCGAGTCGCGCTGGCCGCACTCGTGGACGACGTTCGCGAACTCGATGAAGACCTGGGCGTACCGGCAGGACCAGCTGCCCTCCACGCACCCGATCATGGCGGAGATCCGCGACCTGGACGACGTGCTGGTCAACTTCGACGGCATCACGTACGCCAAGGGCGCCTCCGTGCTGAAGCAGCTCGTCGCCTATGTGGGCGAGGACGAGTTCTTCCGGGGCGTGCAGGCCTACTTCAAGGCCCACGCCTACGGCAACACGCGCCTGTCCGACCTGCTGGGCGCGCTGGAGGAGACCTCCGGCCGCGACCTGAAGACCTGGTCGAAGCAGTGGCTGGAGACGGCGGGCATCAACGTGCTGCGCCCGGAGATCGAGACGGACGCGAACGGCGTCGTCACCTCCTTCGCCATCCGCCAGGAGGCCCCGGCCCTGCCCGCCGGCGCCAAGGGCGAGCCCACGCTGCGCCCGCACCGGATCGCCGTCGGCCTGTACGAACTGGACGACGACAGTGGCAAGCTGCTCCGCGACGAGCGCGTCGAGCTGGACGTCGACGGTGAGCTGACGGCCGTCCCGCAGCTGGTCGGCAGGCGCCGCCCGGCGGTGGTCCTGCTCAACGACGACGACCTGTCGTACGCGAAGGTCCGCCTGGACGAGCAGTCCCTGGCGTTCGTCACGGAGCACCTCGGCGACTTCGAGTCCTCCCTGCCCCGCGCCCTGTGCTGGGCGTCGGCCTGGGACATGACCCGTGACGCCGAGCTCGCGACCCGCGACTACCTGTCGCTGGTGCTGTCCGGCATCGGCAAGGAGTCCGACATCGGTGTCGTGCAGTCGCTCCAGCGCCAGGTGAAGCTGGCGATCGACCTGTACGCCGACCCGGCCGCCCGCGAGGCGCTGCTGGCCCGCTGGACCGACGCCACGCTGGCCCACCTGCGGGCGGCGGCGCCGGGCAGCGACCACCAGCTGGCATGGGCCCGGGCGTTCGCCGCGACGGCCCGCACGCCCGAGCAGCTGGACCTGCTGGACGCGCTGCTGGAGGGCTCGCAGACCATCGAGGGCCTGGTCGTCGACACGGAGCTGCGGTGGGCGTTCGTGCAGCGGCTCGCGGCGGTCGGCCGGTTCGACGAGACGGAGATCGCGGGCGAGTACGACCGGGACCGCACGGCCGCCGGTGAGCGCCACGCGGCCACGGCCCGCGCGGCCCGTCCGACCCCGGAGGCCAAGGCGGAGGCGTGGGCGTCGGTCGTCGACTCCGACAAGCTCCCGAACGCCGTGCAGGAGGCGGTCATCGGCGGCTTCGTCCAGACCGACCAGCGCGAGCTGCTCGCCCCGTACGCGGACCGCTACTTCGAGGTGGTCAAGGACATCTGGGAGTCCCGCTCCCACGAGATGGCCCAGCAGATCGCCGTCGGCCTCTACCCGACCGTGCAGGTCTCCCAGGAGACCCTGGACAAGACGGACGCCTGGCTGGCCGCCGCCGAGCCGAACGCGGCCCTGCGGCGCCTGGTCTCGGAGTCGCGGGCCGGTGTGGAGCGCGCGCTGCGGGCGCAGCGGGCGGACGCGGCGGCCGGGCAGTAGTCCCGGCGGCTTTCCCAGGGCGCCCGGCACACCCGGGCGCCCCTTCGCCTACCGGCGCAGCGCCCCGTCCGTGACGTCCCTCGCGTCTTTGCGAGCGTCCCTTTCACGGAAACGGGAGGTTTCAGAGGTTTCTGGGAAACGGAGGGTGCGCCTCTCGCGCCGGGTGACGAACTGCCCCGCCACCGTCGCCCCGAGGGCCAGCCCCATGCCCACCAGCTGCACCGGCGTCAGCGCCTGCCCGAGCGCCGCCCAGCCGACGACGGCCGCGGTCAGCGGGGAGAGCGGGACGAGGAAGGTGACCTGGGTGGCGGTGAGGCGGCCGATGCCGCGGAACCACAGCCAGTACGCGGCCGCCGTGTTCGCGACGGCGAGATAGAGATAGCCGCCGGCCGCCCGGCCGTCCAGCGCGGGCGGCGCGCCCTCGGCCAGGAGGGCGAGGGGCGCGATGAGCAGGCCGCCCGCGGTCAGCTGCCAGCCGGCGAGGGCCAGCGGGCCGACGCCCTCGGGGCGCCCCCACCGCTGGGTGAGCACCGTGCCGGCCGACATCGACGCGGTGGAGGCGACGGCCGCCAGCAGTCCCAGCGTGTCCAGCGCCCCGGCCGCCCGCAGCACCACGAGGCTGACGCCGAACGCGGCCATGACCCCCGTGAGCAGCGTGCGCGCCGACGGCCGCTGCCCGAGCAGCAGCGCCGAGAGGCCGGCCACGAACAGCGGACCGGCCGAGCCCACGACCGCCGCCAGACCGCCGGGCAGCCGGTACGCGGAGAGGAACAGCAGCGGGAAGAAGGCGCCGATGTTCAGCGCCCCGAGCACCGCCGCCCTCCACCACCAGGCGCCGCGCGGCAGCACCCGGGCGAGGGCGAGGAGCAGCAGACCGGCGGGCAGGGCGCGCACGAGGGCGGTGAACAGGGGGCGGTCGGCCGGGAGGAACTCGGTGGTGACCGCGTAGGTCGTGCCCCAGGAGACGGGAGCGAGGGCGGTGAGGGCGATGAGAGCGGGGCGGGAAGCGGCCATGGGAGGCACCCTTCAAGTAGGTCAGCAGAAAGTAGCTTACTGCTAAGCAACTTTCAGTCGGGCTACTTTCTTGCGGCTGACCGGGAGGGCTCCGATACTCGTGCCATGAGCGAACGCCCGGAGCAGCGCAAGGACCCCGTCGACGCGATCATCGAGCAGTGGGCGAGGGTCCGGCCCGACCTGGACACCACCGCCATGGAGGTCTTCGGCCGGGTCAACCGCATCTCGCACGCGATGGCGGAACGGGTGACGAAGGCGTACGCGACGTTCGGGATCTCCCGTGGGGAGTTCGACGTGCTCGCCACCCTGCGCCGCTCCGGTGAGCCCTACACGCTTTCGCCCCGGCAGCTCTCCGCGACGCTGATGCTCACCACCGGCGGCATGACGGGGCGCCTCGACAAGCTGGAGCGCGCCGGTCTGCTGCGCCGCTCCCCCGACCCGCACGACCGCCGCGGCCTCCAGGTCACCCTCACGGACAAGGGCCTGGACCTGGTCGACGAGGCGGTCGGCGCGGGCCTCACGGCCCAGACGGAGGCGCTGTCGGGCCTGGACGCCGAACAGGCCGGCCACCTGGCCGGCCTGCTGCGCGAACTCCTCCGGTCCACCGAGAGGTAGCACCGCACGCGGCCCGGAAACCGCGCCGCCTCACCTCGAGTTGCTCCGGTCCACCGAGGCAGCGCCGCACGCGGCCCGGGAACCGAGCCGCCTCACCCCACGTGGGCGCCGAGGGCCGCCTCGATCGTCCGCTCGTCCGCCGACTCCGCCGCCCACGCCACGTACCCGTCCGGCCGCACCAGCACGGTCGTACGACGGTCACTCGCCCAGCGTTCGACGGCCAGCCGGTCCTTGCGCTCGGCCCGCGTCTCGAACTCCTCCGGGGCGATCAGCACGAACCGGCCGCCGCGCAGGGCCTCGTGCAGGCGCGTGCCGCCGGCCAGGGCGACGTCGGGCGCCCGCAGGCCCGTGAAGCGGTGGGAGCCACGGGGCGCGGGGTAGCGGTAGCCGATGCCGGTGACCTGGCCGAGCGCCTTGCGCCGCACCGGGCCGACGGTGTCGACCACGGAGGCGACGGCGGTGCGCAGGGCGATCGCCCAGGGCCGCTCGGCCATGGCGGCACGCACGATGCCGCCGCTGCTGAGCAGCACCGTCCGGCCGACGGGGTGGCGCTCGGCCTGGTAGGTGTCGAGGAGGGCGTCGTCCGCGTGCCCCTTGAGGACGGCGGCCAGCTTCCAGCTCAGGTTGGCGGCGTCCTGGAGGCCGGTGTTCATGCCCTGGCCGCCGGCCGGGGTGTGGACGTGCGCGGCGTCCCCGGCGAGGAAGACCCGGCCCGCGCGGTAGGCGGGCGCCTGGCGCTCGTCGCTGTGGAAGCGGGACATCCAGCGGGGGTCGTGCATGCCGAAGTCCCGGCCGAGGGCGCGCCGGGTGGCCGCCCTGACCTCGTCGAGGCCGACGGGCGCGTCGTCGGGCAGCTCACGGCTCCGGTCCCAGCAGATGACACGGTGGTAATCGTCGCCGAAGGGGACGATTAAGGCGAAGGCGTCGCCGACGGCGTTGAAGGTGATCAGTTCGCCGGGCTGCTCGGTGACCCGTACGTCCGCGAGCATGAGGGAGCGGATCACCGAGCGACCCGGGAAGGGCAGCCCGACCGCGTTCCGCACCGTGCTGCGCATCCCGTCCGCGCCGACGACGTACGCCGCGCGCAGCGACTCCGCGCCGCCCCCGGGCCCGCGGACCTCGACCGTCACCCCCTCGGCGTCCTGCGTCAGCCCGGTCACCTCGGTCTCGTGGCGGAACCGCGCCCCGGCCTCGGCCGCCCGCCGCTCCAGGACCTTCTCCACCTCGTACTGCGGGAGGACCAGGATGTGGTTGAACCGGGAGGGGAGCGCCGTCAGGTCGAGCGAGAGGCGGCCGTAGAGGCGGAACCGGGCGAGCCGCCGGCCCACCCGCTCCACCTCGTCGGCGACCCCTCGGGCGTCGAACTGCTCCAGGGTGCGGGCGTGCAGGACGAATGCGCGGGAGAGGTTGCTGATCCGGTGCGGGCGCTTCTCGACGACGGTGACGGGGACGCCGGCGGTGGCGAGGTCACCGGCGAGGAGCAGACCGGTCGGGCCGGAGCCGACGACGATCACGGAGCGGGCGGTGCCGTTCATCAGGGCCTCCCTGGGGCCAACGTACGTTGGTCAACGCGCGTGGGCCAACAGCCGGTTGCCAACGGCCGTGCGCGAACGGTTGGTTGCCCACGATCGACTGCCAACGGTCGGTGGCCAACAACTGTTTGCCAACGCTCGTTGACCAACGTACGGCGCCGATCGGGAGACGTCAACGGTTGTTGGCCCACAGGTGTTGGCCTACGCTCGTCGGCATGCCCGACAGCACGTCCGAAACCAGCCCCTCCGCTCCCGCCGCCCCCGCCAGGCGCTCCGACTCCACCCGCGCCGCCATCCTCGACGCCGCCCGCGAGCGTTTCGCGGCCGACGGTTACGAGCGGGCCACCATCCGCGCCATCGCCCGGGACGCGAAGATCGACCCGTCGATGGTGATGCGCTACTTCGGCAGCAAGGACGGCCTGTTCGCGGCGGCCGTCGCCGTCGACATCAGGCTGCCCGACCTGAGCGCGCTGCCCCGGCACGAGGTCGGCCACACCCTCGTGGCGCACTTCCTCGACCACTGGGAGGAGAACGAGGTGCTCACCGCCCTGCTCCGGGTCGGCGCCGGCAGCCAGGCCGGGGCCGAGCGCATGCAGGGCGTCTTCCGCGACCAGGTGCTGCCGGCCGCCCGCCGGGTCTGCCCCGATCCCGAGCAGGCCGCGACGCGCGCCGCGCTCATCGCCGCGCAACTGCTGGGGCTGTCCCTGACCCGGTACGTGCTGCGCTTCCCGCCGGCCGTGGCGCTGACCCGCCAGGAGATCGTGGCGTGGCTGGGCCCCACCGTGCAGCGCTACCTGACGGCCCCGCATCCGTAGGGGCGAATCGGTAGGAGCGAATCCGTAGGGCCGAATCCGCAGGAGCGAATCCGCCGCGAATCCGTCGGGGCGAACGGCGAAGGCGCCGTCTGCGGCGCGCGTACGGCGGGATCGCGCGTACGTACGCCGCGGACGGCGCCCTCGGAAAACCGTGCGGCGGCTCGGCGGAGGCCCGCGTCAGGCCTTCGCGTCGGCCTTGTCGGCGGACTTGGTCCTGATGTTGGAGCTGGTCGGGTCCTTCTGCTTGTGCGACTTGTCGCCGATCATCACCAGTCCATGGATGACCAGGTACAGCACGATCGGGGCCACGACGAAGAGGCCCAGCGTCTCGATGACGCTCAGGCCCGGGCCGGGGTCGTCACCGTCGTCGCGGGTGAGCGCGCTCGCGGGGGACGACATGAGCAGCATCATCAGCGTCGTACCGGCTGCCAGGGCGCCGGCGCGCAGGGCGTTCTTCTTGTCCACGGTGTCAAAGTATCCAACGCCGACTGGGCGTGCGCGGCCGGGGGTGCGATTGAGCGCCCTCAGGCGCCGGACGGGCCGGGCGGGCCGGGCGGTGCCGGGCCGGGCGACGGCTCGCCGCCCTCTCTCAGCACCTCGATCAGGGCGTGCAGCCGCGGTGAGGCGGCCAGGTCCTCCAGCGTCACGGGGCGGCCCTCCGCGTCGGCGATCGGCAGGCGCCAGTTCGGGTACTGGTCCCAGGTGCCCGGGAGGTTCTGCGGGCGGCGGTCGCCGACGCCGTCGGGGAGCCAGACGCCGACCATGCGGGCCGGGGTGCGCAGCAGGAAGCGGTGGACGGCCTGGATCTCGGCCTCCTCCGAGGAGGCGTCGGTGCCGCCGCCGGTGCCGGGCAGCATGCCGAGTTCCGAGAGCAGGGCCAGCCACTCCGCCGTGTCGGCGGCGGCCTCGGCGCGCTCCTCCGCCAGCGGGCGGGTCAGCAGGCCCAGGCTGTCGCGGAGCTCGACGTGCTCGCCGGTGAGGCGGGCGGCGGTGGAGGGCAGGTCGTGGGTGGTGGCGGTGGCGAGGCAGTCGGCCCGCCAGCGGTCGGGCGGCAGGGGGCGGCCGTCGCCCTCCCAGTCGCGCTCGAACCACAGGACGGACGTGCCGAGCACCCCGCGCTCGCGCAGCGCCTCGCGCACGCCGGGCTCGACCGTGCCGAGGTCCTCGCCGATGACCAGCGCCCCGGCCCGGGAGGCCTCCAGGACGAGGACGGCGAGCATGGCCTCGGCGTCGTAGCGGACGTACGTGCCCTCGGTGGGCGGATGGCCCTGGGGGACCCACCAGAGGCGGAACAGGCCCATGACGTGGTCGATGCGCAGGGCTCCGGCGTAGCGGAACAGGGCCCGCAGCAGCTCGCGGAAGGGGGCGTAGCCGGACTCCGCGAGGCGGTCGGGGCGCCAGGGGGGCAGGCCCCAGTCCTGGCCGCGGGCGTTGAAGGCGTCCGGCGGTGCGCCGACCGACATGCCGGCGGCGAAGTACTCCTGCTGCGCCCAGGCGTCGGCGCCGCCGGGATGGACGCCGACCGCGAGGTCGTGCACGATCCCGACCGGCATCCCGGCCTCGCGCCCGGCGCGCTGCGCGGCGGTCAGCTGGCTGTCGGTGAGCCAGGCGAGCCGGGACCAGAAGTCGACCCGGTCCAGCAGGCCGTTGCGGGCGCGGGTCGTGTCGGCCGAGCGGGGGTCGCGCAGGCCGGTCGGCCAGCGGTGCCAGTCGGAGCCGTGCACCTCGGCGAGCGCGCACCAGGTGGCGTGGTCCTCCAGGGCCTGGCCCTGCTCGGCGAGGAAGTCGCAGTAGGCGGCGCGTCTGCCGGGGCCGAGGGGGACCGCGCAGAGCAGCTCCAGCGCCTCCCGCTTGAGCTCCCACACGGCGTCCCGGTCGATCAGGGCGCCCTCCTCCAGCACGGCCGCGCGCAGCCGGCCGGATCTCTCCAGCAGGGCGCGCAGCCGCTCGCGGTCCTCGACGTAGGCGGTCTCGGGGACGTCCTCGATCCGCAGGTGCACGGGGTCGGGGAAGCGGCGGGAGGAGGGGCGGTACGGGGAGGGGTCGGTGGGGGCGCCGGGCACGGCCGCGTGCAGCGGGTTGACCTGGACGAAGCCGGCGCCGAGGGAGCGCCCGGCCCAGCCGGCCAGTTCGGCGAGGTCGCCGAGGTCGCCCATGCCCCAGGAGCGGCGCGACAGCAGGGAGTAGAGCTGGACGAGGAGGCCGTAGGAGCGTCCGGTGGGGGTGGGCAGGCGGGGCGGGGCGACGATCAGGTGGGCGTCCGCGGTGCGGCCGTCGGGCGCGGTGGCGGTCAGCCGGTGGACGCCGGGCGGGAGTTGCTCCGCCGAGGCGCGCGTCTCGCCCTGCTCGGTCTGGATGCGCAGCCGGCTCCCCTCGGGGAGCGCGGCCACGGCGGCCGGGGGGCCGGCACCCCAGCCGACCACGGTCGGCGGCAGCAGCCGCTCGCCCCGGTCCCGCTCGCGGGCGGCGAGCGCGGCGCGGACGGCGCCGGGCGTGCTCGCGTCCACGCCGAGGGCGGCCAGGGTCAGGGTGACCGCCGTGGCCGAGGCCGCGACCGTGCGGTCCGGGGACGGGCTGTACGAGGTGGCCACGCCGTGCAGGGCGGCGAGGCGGGACAGGTCCTCGGAGGGTGCGTCGGCCGGCCGGGGTGCGGTCATCTACAGCCTCGTGAAGTCCGGGACGAAGGCCGGGGGCTCGCTGGTCAGGGGGGCGGCTTCGGCGAGCGGCGGCTCGCTGGTGAGGGGCTCGGCGTCGGGCAGCGGGGGCTCGCTGGTCAGCGGGGGCTCGGTGCAGGTGCTCTCGGAGCTGAAGATGCAGTAATGGGGGTCGTCGTAGTGGGGGTCGTCGAGGTCGGCGGACGAGTCCGCCACGGGTTTGGACTGGGCCGGGAGCGGAAGGAAAGTCATCGCAGCCACGGGGGCCTCCTTGTCGGGTACGGCATTCGACGGGTTATCGCAGCCCTACCCAGTCGACGCGAAGGCAGACGCCCCGGGCCGAAGATCGTGCTTCTGCTCACATCCCGCTCCCCTCCACTCTGACCATATTCCGTCAAATCCGGTCACAGCGGCCACTCTCGTTGACACCTTCACCGGCCGGGTGGTGGGCTCGTTCTCCTGGTCGAACAACTTGGAGGGGGCCTGTGGGACTGCGGCGTGGGAAGCGGGCAGCGGCCCTCGCGGTCGCCGTCGTCGCCGGGAGCCTCGGCGCCCCGCCCGCCGCGGTGGCGGCCGCGCCCACCCCCGGCACGACCACCGCACCGGCCGCCGACACGGCCGGGGCGGACCTCTCGGTCTGGCCGCGCCCGCAGTCCCTGCGCGCGAACGGCGCACCGGTCGCGGTGCCGGACGAGGTCGCCCTGATCACCGACGCCCAGGCCGATCGCCCTGCCGTCGAGGCTCTGCGCGACCTGCTGCGGCAGGCCGGGGCCCGCCGGATCACGGACACCGCCGGGCCCGGCGCCCTGGTCGTCCGCGCCCGGACGGAACCCGTGCGCCCGGGCGACCGCCACGCCCTCCCCTCCGGCGGGTACGAGCTGTCCGTGGGCCCGGGCGGCGTCGCCCTCACCGGCACGGGCGAGGACGGCCTGTTCCACGCCGTGCAGACGCTGCGGCAGTTGCTGCGCCCCGACGGCACGATCGCGGCGGCCGCCGTACGCGACTGGCCCGGCACCGCCGTACGCGGTATCACCGAGGGCTTCTACGGCACCGCCTGGACGCACCGGCAGCGGCTGGCGCAGCTCGACTTCATGGGGCGCACCAAGCAGAACCGTTACCTGTACGCCCCCGGGGACGACCTCTACCGGCAGGCCCGCTGGCGCGAGCCGTACCCGGCGGAGCGGCGGGCCCGGTTCCGGGAGCTGGCCGAGCGGGCAGGCCGCAACCACGTCACGCTCGGCTGGGCGGTGGCCCCGGGGCAGGCGATGTGCTTCGCCTCGGACGCCGACGTGCGGGCGCTGACGCGCAAGCTCGACGCGATGTGGGCGCTGGGGTTCCGGGCCTTCCAGCTCCAGTTCCAGGACGTCAGCTACAGCGAGTGGCACTGCGAGGCGGACGCCGAGCGGTTCGGCTCCGGCCCCGAGGCGGCCGCGCGGGCCCAGGCCCGGGTCGCGAACGCGGTGGCCCGGCACCTGGCGGAACGGCACCCCGGGGCGGCCGGGCTGTCCCTGATGCCGACCGAGTACTACGAGGACGGCACGACCGAGTACCGGCGGGCGCTGGCGGAGGCACTGGGCGCGCGGGTCGAGGTGGCGTGGACGGGCGTCGGGGTGGTGCCCCGCACCATCACGGGCCGTGAACTGGCCGACGCGCGGGAGGCGTTCGGGCATCCGCTGGTCACGATGGACAACTACCCGGTCAACGACTACGACCCGGGCCGCATCTTCCTCGGCCCGTACCGGGGCCGGGAGCCGGCCGTCGCGACCGGCTCGGCCGCCCTGCTCGCCAACGCGATGCAGCAGCCGGAGGCGTCCCGGATCCCGCTGTTCACCGCCGCCGACTTCGCCTGGAACCCGCGCGCCTACCGGCCGGGCGCGTCCTGGCGGGCCGCGATCGCCGACCTCGCGGGCGGGGACCGGCGCCGCGAGCAGGCCCTGGCCGCGCTCGCCGGGAACGACGCGGCGTCGGTGCTGGACGGGGAGGAGTCGGCGTATCTGCGCCCGCTGACCGAGGCGTACTGGCAGGCCCGGACGGCGGCCGGCACCGGCACGGGCGACGCCGCCGCCGCGCGCCGGCTGCGCGAGGCCTTCACGGTGCTGCGCGAGCTGCCCCGGCGGCTGTCGGGCACGGGTCTCGCCAAGGAGGTCGCCCCCTGGGCGGAGCAGCTGGCGCGGTACGGCGAGGCGAGCACGACCGCGCTCGGCATGCTGGACGCGCAGCGCGCCGGGGACGCGGCGGCGGCCTGGACGGCGTACCGCAGGCTCGGGGATCTGCGGGCCCGGCTGGAGTCGGCCCGGGTCGAGGTCGGCACGGACGTGCTGGACCCGTTCCTGCGGCGGGCGCAGAAGTCGTACGCGGCCTGGGCGGGCATCGACCACGAGCCGCCCCGCAACCCCGGCGACGGCCGCACCCTGCGCTTCCCGCACCCCCGCTCCCTGACAGCCGTGACGGTCCTGACCGACCCCGGCACCGAGGGCACCGTCGAGGTACACGCACCCGGCCAGGGCTGGCGGAGCGCCGGCCGACTGACCACGTCGGGCGCGACCGAGGTGCCCGTGCCGGCTGCGGCCGGGCGGGTGGACGCCGTGCGGGTCGTCGGTGCCGCGCCGGCGCGCGTGCGCCATCTGGTGCCGTGGTTCGCGGACTCCCCGGCCACCTCCCTCGAGCTGACGCGTGACCGCCTGGACGCCGAGACCGGGCGGACCCAGCGGCTGACGGCCGGGCTCGGCTCGCTGCGCCGCGGCGACGCCCGCGGCCGGCTCACCGTCGAGGCGCCCGAGGGCGTCCGGGTCCGGGTGCCGGGCACCGAACTGACCGTGCCGCGCGGCACGACCGTGGCGGTCCCGGTCGAGGTGACCGTGGAGCGGGGCACGCCGATGCGGTCGTACGAGGTCCGGCTGCGCTTCGCGGGGGCGCCCCGGACGCTCACCGTCCGCGCCGTCCCGCCCACCGGCGGCCCCGACCTGGCCCGCACCGGCACGGCCCGTTCCTCGGGCGACGAGACGCCCGACTTCCCGGCGTCGGCGGCGAACGACGGCGACCCGGACACACGCTGGTCCTCCCCGGCCGACGACGGCGCCTGGTGGCAGGTCGAGCTGCCCCGCCCGGCCCGCCTCGGGCACGTCGTGCTGCGCTGGCAGGACGCCCACCCCTCGGCGTACCGCGTCCAGGTCTCGCCGGACGGCCGCCGCTGGCGTACGGCGGCGGCCGTACGGGACGGCCGGGGCGGTCGCGAGAGCGTCCGCATGGACGAGCGGGACGTGCGCTTCCTGCGGGTGCAGGGCGAGAAGCGGGCCACGCCGTACGGGTACTCGCTGTGGTCGGCGGAGGCGTACGCCGTCACGGAGTGACCCCCCGCCCCCGGAACCCGGATCGGCGAACTTCTTCGGCTCCCACTATTCACTCAGTACATGTACTGAGTACATAATGATCGCCATGAGCACCCGCCACGTCCTGCTGGGCCTGCTCGCCACGGGTCCCAGCCACGGCTACGACCTCAAGCGACGCCACGACGAACGCTTCCCGCAGGCCCGCCCGCTGGCCTACGGGCAGGTCTACACGACCCTCCAACGCCTCGTCCGGGACGGCCTCGCCGAGGTCGAGGGCACCGACTCGGACGGCGGCCCGGAGCGGACGATGTACCGCTCGACGGACCAGGGGGCGGACGAACTGTCCCGCTGGGCCGGGGAGATCGCGCCGCCCGCGCCCTTCGTGACGAACGAGATCTTCGCCAAGGTCGTCGTCGCGATCCTCGCCGGCGGCGACCCGGCCGCGTACCTGAACGCCCAGCGCGCCGCCCACATGGAGCGGATGCGGGAGCTCACAGCGGTCAAGGCCGCCCAGGGCGCCGACCTGGCGACCGTGCTCTCGGCGGACTACGCCCTCAACCACCTCGACGCCGACCTCCGCTGGATGAGCACCACAGCGGCCCGGCTCACCACCCTGACCGCGGAGGTCGACGCAGCATGACCAGACCCGTGCCTGTTCTCACGGCCACAGGCCTCACCAAGGCGCACGGCAGGACACCCGCCCTGCGCGGCGCGTCGATCGAGCTGGGTACGGGCGAGATCCTCGCCGTGACCGGCGCGAGCGGCAGCGGGAAGTCGACGCTGCTGCACTGCCTGGCCGGGATCGTCCGGCCCGACGAGGGCTCGGTGACGTACGACGGCCGGCGCCTGGAGGACCTGCCCGAGAAGCGGCTGAGCGAGCTGCGCCGCACCGAGTTCGGCGTGGTGTTCCAGTTCGGGCAGCTCATCCCCGAGCTGACGGCCCTGGACAACGTCGCCCTGCCGCTGCTGCTGGCCGGCACCGACCGGGCCCGCGCCCGGGCCCGGGCCGGCGAGTGGCTGGAGCGGTTCGGCGTGCACGGCCAGCAGGACCTGCGGCCGGGCGAGATGAGCGGCGGGCAGGCCCAGCGGGCCGCGCTGGCCCGGGCCCTGGTCACCGGTCCGAAGGTCGTCTTCGCCGACGAGCCGACGGGAGCACTGGACTCCCTGGCCGGCGAGCAGGTGATGACGGCCCTCGTGCACACGGCCCGCGAGTCGGGCACGGCGGTCCTGCTGATCACGCACGACGCCCAGGTGGCGGCGTACGCGGACCGCGAGGTCCAGCTGCGGGACGGCGTCGTGACGGCGCTGGGGGTGACGGCATGAGAGCCCTGCGCTCCGATCTGCGCCTGGCCTGGGAGCTCACCCGCGGTTCCGATCGAGGCGAGTGGTGGCGGGTCGCGCTGACGGCGACGGGCGCCGCGCTCGCGACGGGGTTCGCGCTGGCCGCCGTCGCCCTGGCCACGCTGCGGGGCAGCTACCGGGTGCCGGTCGCCGCGGGCCTGCTGGACGAGCCCGGCACCCGGTCCGGCGTGATCGTCGGCCTGCTGCTCCTGCTCGTGCCCGTGCTCGGCTTCCTCGGCCAGTGCGCCCGGATCGGCGCGGCGCACCGCGACCGGCGGCTGGCCGGGCTGCGGCTGGCCGGGGCGACGCCCTGGCAGGTGCGGCGGATCGCCGGGCTGGAGACCGGGCTGGCCTGTCTGCTGGGCTCGGCGGTCGCCACCGTCTTCTCTGTGCTGCTCCTGCTGCGCCTGTGGGACCGGCCGACCGCCCTGGCCTGGGCCGGGATCGCCCTGGTCGCCGTCGCCGTACCGGTGCTGGGCGCGGCCGCGGGCGCACTGGCGCTGCGCCGGGTCGTGGCCTCCCCGCTCGGCTGGGTGCGCCGGGTCGGGCCGCGCACCGGACGGGGGCCGGGGCTGCTGTTCCTGGCCGGGGTCCTGCTCGTCGCGGTGCTGGCGCTGCTGACCGTGGCCACCACGTCGACGGCCGCCCCCGACCGGCCGACCGGCGAGCTGCCGCTGCAACTGATGGGCGTGGTTCTCGCGGTCGGCGCGGGCGCGGTGTGGCTCTCCGGGGCCACCGCGAAGGCGACCGGGCGGATCCTCGCGGCCCGGGCCCGGTCGGCGGCGACGCTGATCGCGGCGGAACGGCTGCGCGACGACCCCTGGGCGGCCGCCCGCACCCACGCGGCGGTGCTGCTGGTGACGGTCGTCGGGACCGGCTTCGCGGGCATCCGGCAGGTGCTGAGCGACGTGGTGCACACCGAGCGGAACCTCGCCGAGAGCGCCTCCTACTACACCACCGGCCTCGACCTCACCGGCGCCGCCATCGTCGTCGCCTTCGCGATCACCCTGTCCGGCCTCGCCGTCGGCACCGCCGAGTCCCTGGCCGCCCGCCGCCGGGGCCTGGCCGCACAGGTCGCCGCCGGGGTGCCGCGCACGGTGCTCGGCCGCGCCCTGCTGCTGGAGACCGCGCTGCCGCTGGCGCCCGCGGTGCTGCTCGCGGGCCTGGGCGGCATGGCGATCGGCACCTGGTACGCCACGCTCAGTGGCCGCCCGGTGCCCTGGGTGACGTCCCTGGTGCCCGTCGCCGTCTACGCCGCCTGCCTGCTGGCCGCGGCCACCTCACTGCCGCTGCTGCGCCGCTCGGTGCGCCCCGGGGAGCTGCGGTACGCCTGAGCCGCGCGGACGCTGCGGCCGGGCCCGCCGCAACGGGTCGGCCCCGGGGGAACGGGGGTTCCCCGGGGCCGGGGGCCGCACGCGGCAATACGAAGGCCCGGATCGTCGTCAGGCGGAAATGCCGTCGATCCGGGCCAAGGCGTCGTCCGCGCCGTACGGCTGCAAGTACGGCAGCCAGCGCGGGTCCCTATGGCCGGTCCCGATGATGCGCCAGGCCAGGCCGGTGGGCGGGGCGGGTTTGTGGCGCAGCCGCCAGCCGATCTCGAAGAGGTGACGGTCGGCCTTCACGTGGTTGCAGCGGCGGCAGGACGCCACCACGTTGTCCCAGACGTGCTTGCCCCCGCGGCTGCGCGGGATGACGTGGTCGACGCTGGTTGCGACGCCACCGCAGTACATGCACCGGCCCCCGTCGCGGGCGAACAGCGCCCGGCGGGTCAGAGGAACGGGCCCCCGATAGGGAACCCGGACGAATCGCTTGAGCCGGACCACGCTGGGTGCGGGGACTGTGACGGTCGCGCTGTGCAGATAGGCGCCGGACTCCTCGAGGCATACGGCCTTGTTCTCGAGGACGAGGACGAGCGCGCGGCGGAGCGGTACGACGCCTAGCGGCTCGTACGACGCGTTGAGGACCAGGACATGCGGCACGGATGCCTCCTTGGACGCCGGCGGCGCGTGGCTCGCGCCGGGACGATTCGTAGCCAGTCTCCCCTCAGGCCTGGTGGAAGCGCCACCATGTCCCCGTAACGGGCTGGGAGTGTTTTCGACCACATCTGATTCATCCCCCGGACCATGGCCTGTTCAAGCCCAGGTGAGGACGGTCTCTCCTTCACACATTCTTCGGGAGCACACACAATGCCCCGTTAGTGTGGTGGTTCTGCCCCTTCGGTGACCCAACCGTGACCTTGACCCCCCAGGACCACCGCACCGGGGCAGACCGCTGCACCTGGAGGTACCTGCCGTGTCCTTGTCCATTGCGGACGCCGTCCTGCTCGCCGCCGGCCCGTCGCCGTCGCCGACCCCCTCGGACACAGAGACCCCGAGAGTGCCCTCGCTCCAGGACGCCCAGGAGAGCGCGACGAACGCCGCCGGCTGGGTCGAGCAGAACTGGTCGACGTGGCTCGCGATCGGCCTGCGCGTCCTGCTGATCGTGGTGATAGCGGCGGTGCTGCGGGTCGTCGTACGCCGGGCGATCACCAAGCTGATAGACCGCATGAACCGCACCGTCCAGGCCGTGGACGGCACCGCGCTCGGCGGGCTGCTCGTCAACGTCGAACGCCGCCGCCAGCGCTCGCAGGCCATCGGCTCGGTGCTGCGCTCGGTGGCGTCCTTCCTGATCATCGGCACGGCCGCGCTGATGATCCTGGGCACGTTCCAGATCAACCTCGCCCCGCTGCTGGCCTCGGCCGGTGTCGCCGGCGTGGCGATCGGCTTCGGCGCCCGCAACCTGGTCACGGACTTCCTCTCCGGCGTCTTCATGATCCTGGAGGACCAGTACGGCGTCGGCGACACGATCGACGCGGGCGTCGCCTCCGGCGAGGTGATCGAGGTGGGCCTGCGCGTGACCAAGCTGCGCGGCGACAACGGCGAGATCTGGTACGTCCGCAACGGCGAGGTCAAGCGCATCGGCAACCTCTCGCAGGGCTGGGCGACGGCCAACGTCGACGTCACGGTCCACTCCGGCGAGGACCTGGACAAGGTGAAGGCCACCCTCGACGAGGTCGCCGAGAAGATGGGCGCCGAGGAGCCCTGGAACGAGCTGCTGTGGGGCCCGATCGAGGTGCTCGGCCTCGACAGCGTCCTGCTGGACTCCATGGTCGTGCGCGTCTCGGCCAAGACGATGCCCGGCAAGTCCCTGACCGTGGAGCGCGAGCTGCGCTGGCGCGTCAAGCGGGCCTTCGACGCGGCGGACATCCGGATCGTCGGCGGCGCCACGGCCCCGGTGGAGGAGGCGCCCGCCGACCCGACGGCGG
Source organism: Streptomyces lomondensis (assembly GCF_014651035.1). Lineage (GTDB taxonomy): Bacteria > Actinomycetota > Actinomycetes > Streptomycetales > Streptomycetaceae > Streptomyces > Streptomyces lomondensis. The sequence goes on along the minus strand of NZ_BMWC01000001.1, from coordinate 473,698 downwards.
GGATGGCGGCCCCGTCGGCGTACGCGAACGCCACGTCCCCGCAGTCGGCGGCGGCGTCCCCGCTCGCTCCGCCGGCACCCACGAGCACCACGAAGTAGCCGCTCACGGAGAGGGCGGCACCCGGGCCTTGCGGGTGCCGCCCTCAACAGGAAACTTTGAACCACCGGCACGCCGGGCACCCCGCGCGTCCTGCGCGGCATGAACGACCGGGCCGCCCTGGACCTGCTCCTGGAACACGGCCGACTGTCCCGCACCCGCGAGGCACTTCGGCGTCCAGGACACACTCGGCGGCGTTGCTCCGCAGCCCGGCGGAGCGGGGTGCCGCTGCGCCCACCCGTGCCGCCCCAGCGGCACGACTGCCCGCAGCTAGGGCAACGATCACGCGCCCGCACCCGCGTACGGCGAGAAGGGGCCGTGTCGGGGGGTGTCCGCCCGCAGCGGTTGGCGCGTCAACGCCAGTGAGTCGGTACGACACCCCATCGCGCCGTTCCGAGGACGGACACCCCCCGACGCGGCCCCGACCCACCCCCGACGCGAAGGCGCAACGCGCACCCCCACCCCACCCGCGCAGGCCGCCGCAGGCACTCCGCACCCCCCACGGGAACCGAACCACCTCCCCCGACGTGTTCCTACAAGCGGTGGTGCTTCACGCTGCGATCCCATCAAGATCGAGGCAAGGCCGGTGCGGATGTCAGTCCCGGCAGCGATACTTGCGGCGACGGATGACCATGGGGGAGGTCACAGTGACATACGCGCCGAAGAGCAGCACACCACCACCGGGCCCCAGCCTGCCCACCCTCCCGGCCGTACCCGCACAACCCGCACCACCGTCCCGACCCCCCAGCGGCACCAGCACACCACCCCCACCCCCGGCCCCCCGCCGCACCGCCTTCGCCGAGGGCCTGGACCAACTCCGCGCCGCCGCCACCACGGAACCCGGCCGCCTCCGCATCATCGGCGCCCTCCTGGCCCTCCTCGTCATCGCCTTCGGCACCGTCACCGCCTGGCAGATGACGGACCGCGCGGCCGCCGCCGACGACGTCCTCACCAGCAGCCAGCCCCTCAGCTCGGACGCGGCCGACATCTACCGCTCCCTCGCGGACGCCAACACCGCCGCCTCCAGCGGCTTCCTCGCCGGCGGCCAGGAAACGGCCGCCACCCGCGACCGCTACGAGAAAGACATCCGCACGGCCGCCGAGAAACTCGTCAACGCCGCCGCCAACGCGGACCCGGACTCCCCGTCCACCGCGACGATCGCCAAGCTCAACAGACTCCTCCCGGAGTACAAGGGCCTGGTCGAACGCGCCCGCACCTACAACCGCCAGGGCTTCCCCGTCGGCGGCGCCTACCTCCGCTACGCCAACGAGAAGATGCAGCAGCAGATGCTCCCGGCGGCGGAGGACCTGTACAAGAAGGAGAACCAGCGCCTCCAGGGGGACTACGCGGACGCCACGCCCTACCCCTGGGCGGCCATCGCCCTCGGCATCGCCGCCCTCGCCGCCCTCGCCTGGGCCCAACACCGCACGTACCAGCGGACGAACAGGGTCCTGAACCACGGCCTGGTCGCGGCCACGGCGACAGCGACCGTCGTCCTGCTGTGGCTGATCGTCGGCCACAGCGTCGCCCGCGCGGGCCTGAACGACTCCTACGACCACGGCGTCCGCTCCCTGAACGTCCTGCACGACGCCCGCATCGCCTCCCTCAAGGCCCGCGGCAACGAGAACCTGACACTGGTGGCCCGCGGCGCCGAGACGAAGAAGGTCGGCGACGAGACGTACGACGCCTACGACCACGACTTCGGCACGGACATCAAGGCCCTCGGCCGGCACCTGGCGGAAGCCGGGAACCTCGCCGACGACCCCTCAGGCGAACAGCCGGTCACCGCCGCCGTGGGCAACATGAAGGAGTGGCAGAAGCGCCACTCCGCGGCCCGCGAGCAGGACGAGAACGGCAACTACCAGCAGGCACTGGACATGGTCATCGGCACCAAGGGCACGACCGGCGAGTGCTTCGACAGCGTCGACGCGAACCTGCGCACGGCCCTCGCGCACGAGGAGGCCGAGTTCAAGCGCGCGGCCGGCGACGGCCGGGACGCCCTGACGGGCCTGTCGGCAGGCGCCGCCGTCCTCGCCGTCCTGGGCGCCGCGGGCGCGGTCCTGGGCATCGGCCGCAGGCTCTCGGAGTACCGATGAACGGGCCACGGACGAGAGGAGGCACGACGATGCGAAGCACCCTCAAGGGCTGGGGCGGAGTGATCACGATGGCGATCGCCTGCGCCCTGGTGGCACTCATCGCCCTGTGCCTGCCCCGAACGACGGCCGCCACCAAAACCCAATCCGCCACCCACACCACACACACCGCCGAAACCGCCGAAACCAAAGCGGACGAAGACTGCGACTCCCCGGAGAAGCAGACCCTCGCCCCCTCCCCCACGGACGGCGACACCATCCGGGCGATCAAGAACCGCAAGGGCGAGAAGCGCAAGCTCGTCGTCGGCGTCGACCAGAACAGCTACCGATGGGGATACCGCAACCCCAACAGCGGCAAGACCGCGGAGCTCGAAGGCTTCGACATCGACCTGGTCCACCGCATCGCCGAGGACATCCTCGGCGACCCGAACGCCGTCCAGTTCAAGGCGATCCCGACCGACCAGCGCATCCCGGCGATCAAGGACGGCCGCGTGGACATGGTCGTCCGCACCATGACGATCAACTGCGAACGCATCAAGGACGTCGCCTTCTCCGCGCCCTACTTCAAGACGGGCCAGCAGGTCCTGGCCCCCAAGTCCTCACCCGTCAAGGGCTACGACGACACGCTCGCGGACCGCAGGATCTGCACGGCGGCCGGCTCCACGGCGTACTCCACGCTGGAGGCGGACCAGAAGGACGGCAAGCTCCCCGCCGGCACCGACATCTCCACCACCGTCCCCAACCAACTCGACTGCCTGGTACGGCTCCAGCTCGGCGAGGTCGACGCGGTGGTGACCGACGGCGCGCTCGCCGCGAGCCAGGCGGCACAGGATCCGACGGTCCAGCTCAAGGGTGACGCCTTCACTGCCGAGTACTACGGCGTGGCGATGAAGAAGGACGCGGACGATCTGGTACGCCGGGTCAACCAGATTCTGGTGGACTACCGCAGGGACACGGCGAACGGCTGGCAGGCGTCGTACGACAAATGGCTGTCGGCAACACTGGGCAGGGATGCGAAGAAGTCGGAACCCCCGGCACCGAAGTACCTCCGCACCACCTGACAACGGACTCACCCCCAACCGGCACAAGGGCACAACGAGCAAACCGACACAACGGACACACGGGCACAACGGGCACAACGGGCACAACGGGCACAACCGCAGCGAGAGGTGATCGATGGGCGTCACGGGATCCACCGGGCCGGTGATGGACCGGGACGAGGTGGACCGTGCGCTGGCGCGGCTCGGCTCGGAGCACGAGGCGATAGAGACCTCGCTCCTCGCGCTTCAGGACCACGCGGGCCGCAGACTCCTGGAGGGCGCCGAGCTCACCGGCGTCACCCAGGAGCGCTGGACGTCCACAGAGGCGTCGATCACGCTGCTGTGGACGTACTTCGACGCGTACACGGACGCGCTGCGCACCGCCCGCGAGATCCGGTCCCGCCGCCGCTGGTCCAGCCGCGAGGATCTGGTGGAGCTGACGGAGCTCCTGAACGGCGAGTCCGTCACGGTCGCGGGCAGCGCCACGGCGACGGCCAACGCCCCCACCCCGAACGGCAGTCCGAGCAAGCTCAGCGAACGCTATTCGCTCGCCACGCTCGTCGACCGGATGAACGAGCTGTACGCGACGAGCCTGGACATGGTGGTCGCCGCCGACGCGGTCTGGTCGGCGCTGCCGGCCCGGATCGATCTGCTGGCCGCCGAACTCCAGCGCACCCGCCGGCTCGCGCACTCGGTGGGCGTACGCCCCGGCGAGCACCCGGCGGGCGACGACCTGGAGCGCATCACGCGCACGCTGACGAAGCTGCGCGAGCAGGTGGTCTCGGACCCGCTGGCGTTCTGGGTGGCCGCGGAGGGCAGTTCGGCGCCGGGCGGCGGCAGGCCGGACACGACGGTGTACGACCGCGAGGCACGCGCCCTGGAGGACGTACGCCGGGAGATCGACGCGGTGTTGACGGTGCGTCAGGACGCCGAGAAGCGGATCGTCAGGCTGCGGGACATCCTCAGCCGCGCGGACCGCACGCTCGCCGAGGCGCGCACCGCCCGGGGCGAGGTCCTCGCGAAGATCGCCGCGACGGAGGTGCCGGTCGTCAGCGGACCGCCGACCGCGTTGCAGGAGCAGCTGGCGGCGGCCGCGGAGTACCGCCGGCAGGCGCAGTGGCACCGGCTGTCCCCGCTGCTGGAGTCGCTGGAGCAGAAGGCGGAGGACGAACTGCTGCGCGCCCGCGAGTCGTTGACCGCGGTCACCGCGCCGCTGGCGGTCCGCGCCGAGCTGCGCGGCCGTCTCGACGCGTACAAGGCGAAGGTCGCCCGGCACGGCTTCGCCGAGGACACACTGCTGGTGGAGCGCTACGAGAAGGCGCGCCGCATGCTGTGGAGCGCCCCCTGCGACCTGCGCGCCGCCGAACAGGCCGTGCTGCGCTACCAGCACGCGGCGGCCGAACTGCTCGGCGGCCCGCGGGTGCCGGACCAGGGCGTTGCCGAGGACGACCGGAGGGGGCCGGGCGCATGAGCGACGAGGGGGAGTCGATGAGTCAGGCACCGCAGCAACCACCCACCGCGCCTCCACGCACCTGCCAGCGCCCCGGCTGCGAGGGCGCCTACGAGGACGTGGGCGGCGGCGAGCTCTACTGCGACACCTGCGGCCTCGCCCCGGTCGTCGCGCCGAACGGCATGGTCGGCTCACCCCCCACCGGCATCACCGCCGGGGGCAGGGGCGGCTCCCACGGGTCCGCCGGCAGCGGCAGCTCCCGCTCCAGCAGCCGCGGTTCCTCCCGTACGTCGTCCCAGTCGTCGAAGTCGCGCCGCTCGGTGTCGGGACGCCTCTCGCGCTCCCTGTCGGGCAAGTCGACGGGCCGCTCGGTGTCGGTGCGCAGTTCCGGTTCCGCCGCCGGTTCCTCGTCCCGGGGCCGGCTGGGCGCCGGGCTGGTCCAGGTGCCGCCGATCCCGCGGCCCGACCCGCGCGCGATGGTGCTGGACAACCCTGAGGTGCCCGAGCGGAAGCGGTTCTGCTCGCGCTCGGACTGCGGCGCCCCGGTGGGCCGGGCGCGCGGCGACCGGCCGGGCCGTACGGAGGGCTTCTGCACCAAGTGCGGGCACCCGTACTCGTTCGTGCCGAAGCTGAAGGCCGGGGACGTGGTGCACGGCCAGTACGAGGTGGTCGGCTGCCTCGCGCACGGCGGGCTGGGCTGGATCTACCTCGCCGTCGACCGGGCGGTCTCGGACCGCTGGGTGGTCCTCAAGGGCCTGCTGGACACGGGCGACCAGGACGCGATGGCGGCGGCGATCTCGGAGCGGCGCTTCCTCGCGGAGATCGAGCACGCCAACATCGTACGGATCTACAACTTCGTGGAGCACCTGGACCAGCGCACGGGCTCGCTCGACGGCTACATCGTCATGGAGTACGTCGGCGGCAAGTCGCTGAAGGAGATCGCCAACGCCCGCCGCACCCCGCAGGGCCGGCGCGACCCGCTGCCGGTGGAGCAGGCCTGCGCGTACGGCATCGAGGCGCTGGAGGCGCTCGGCCATCTGCACAGCCGGAACCTGCTGTACTGCGACTTCAAGGTCGACAACGCGATCCAGACCGAGGACCAGCTGAAGCTGATCGACATGGGCGCGGTGCGCCGGATGGACGACGAGGAGTCGGCCATCTACGGCACGGTCGGCTACCAGGCGCCGGAGGTCGCGGAGGCCGGCCCGTCGGTGGCGAGCGACCTCTACACCGTCGCCCGCACCCTCGCCGTCCTGACCTTCGACTTCCAGGGCTACACGAACGTCTACGCGGACTCCCTGCCCGACCCGGACCACATCGAGGTCTTCCGGCAGTACGAGTCGTTCTACCGCCTCCTGGTCCGCGCCACCGACCCCGACCCGGCCCGCCGCTTCGCCTCCGCGCAGGAGATGACGGAGCAACTGACGGGCGTCCTGCGCGAGGTCGTCTCCCTCCAGACGGGCCGCGCCCGCCCGGCCCTGTCCACCCTGTTCGGCCCGGAACTGGGGGTGACGGACACGGAGTTGTTCCCGAAGCCGGACGGGGACGTGTCGCGGCTGGGAGCCAGGGTCGTCCGCACCCGGCGCCGCGCCGCCCTGCCCGCCGCCCCGGCTCACCCTCCGAACCCCGCCACCGCCCACGGCCTCGTCAAGCCCGTCGACACCCCGGCCGCCGCCCTCGCCCTGCCCGTCCCCCGGGTCGACCCGACCGACCCCAACGCCGGTTTCCTCGCGGGCCTGATGACCTCGGCGCCGGCCGAGCTGCTCGGCGCGCTCGCGGCGGCTCCGGCCCCGTCGATCGAGACGCGGCTGCGGCAGATCCGGGCCTGGCTGGAGACGGGCGATCCGGCCGCCGCGCTGAGCGCCCTGGTCGCGCTGGAGGGCGAGCGGCCCGACGACTGGCGGGTGGTCTGGTATCGGGGCGTGGCCGCGCTGGTGACCGGCGACGACGAGGGCGCCGCCCTCGCCTTCGACGCGATCTACGACGCCTTCCCCGGCGAGATCGCGCCCAAGCTGGCGCTGGGCCTGTGCGCGGAGGTGCTGGGCCAGCTCGACAACGCCGCCGAGTACTACCGGCTGGTGTGGTCGACCGACCCGAGCTATGTGAGCGCCGCGTTCGGGCTGGCCCGCGTACAGCTGGCGACCGGTGACCGGCGCGGTGCCGTACGGACTTTGGAGTCGGTCCCGGAGTCCTCCATCCACTACACGGCCGCCCGGGTGGCGGCCGTCCGGGCCCGGCTGCGGCAGCGCACGGCGACGGCTTCCGACGTACCGTTCCTGGAGGACCTGACGGCCGCCGCGGCGCAGGTCGAGGCGCTGGAGGCGTACGGTCTGGATCCGGCGCGCCGGGAGCGGTTGTCGGCCGAAGTCCTCGGCTGCGCGCTGGACTGGGTACTCTCCGGGGGCCAGGGTTCCGCCCTTCCCGCCGCCGGGGGACGGACGCTGCTCGGCAGCGGCCTGGACGAGCGGGGCCTGCGCTTCGGCCTGGAGCGTTCGTACCGCACGCTGGCCCGGCTGGCGCGGGGCGGCGAGGAGAGGATCGACCTGGTGGAACGTGCCAATCGTTACCGCCCCCGGACGTGGGTGTAGTTGATGTCGCAGATGCCCCAGTTGTCCGCCTGCCCGAGCTGCGAGGAACCCCTCGAGTCGGGTGACCGTTTCTGCGGCGCGTGCGGATACGACCTGTCCGCCGTGCCGGCACGGCCGGAGGACAACCCGACCATCACCATGAACGGCTCGGTGCCCGTGCAGGGCGCTCCGGCCGGTGCGTACCCCGAGCCCCCGTCGGCGCCCCCCGCCGGCGTGGCCTGGCCCGCCCCCGGGCCGGACGGCCCGGGCGCCCCGGGCGCGGTGCACCTGCCGACGGACCTGCCGGGCACGGACTCGGGCGGTTCCGCCCTGCCGCCGAACACGCCCCCGCCCCCGGCCGCCCCGCCGGCCCCGGCCGCGGGCGTGCGGTTCGACCGGCCGCCGCAGCCCGACGGATACGCGGCGCCGGCCGACGTGTACCGCACCCAGCCCGACGAGTACCTCCTCCAGGCACCGGACCCACGGGTGTCCGCCGAGTCGGCGGCCCCGGCCGCGGGCGCCGGCGGCAAGGTCTGCGTGGCCTGCCGAGCCGGCCGCGTGGACGACGACGGCTACTGCGAGAACTGCGGCCACGCCCAGCCGCGCGAACGGGACCACATGGAGCAGGAGTCCGGCCCGGTGGCCGCGGTCAGCGACCGCGGCCTGCGCCACCACCGCAACGAGGACGCGTTCGCCATCGGCACCACCGCGCTGCCCGACGGCTCCCCCGCCTCCGTGGCGATCGTCTGCGACGGCGTCTCCTCGGCGACCCGCCCCGACGACGCCTCCGCGGCGGCGGCGAAGGCGGCGAGCGAGACCCTGCTGGCCGCGCTGCCGCGCGGCGCGCACCCGCAGCAGGCGATGCACGACGCGATCGTCGCCGCCTCACGCGCCGTCAACTCGCTCGCCGAGGAGCCCGCCACGGCCCGCGAGCACGCCCCCCACCAGAACGCCCCCGCGTGCACGATCGTCGGCGCCGTGGTGACGTCGGGCCTGCTGATCGTCGGCTGGGTCGGCGACAGCCGCGCCTACTGGGTGCCGGTCGACCGCAGCGCTCCCCCGGCCCGGCTCACCGAGGACGACTCGTGGGCCGCGCAGATGGTCGCCGCGGGCCTGATGAGCGAGGCCGAGGCCTACGCCGACGAGCGCGCCCACGCGATCACCGGCTGGCTCGGCGCGGACGCCTACGAACTGGAGCCGCACACCGCCGCGTTCAAGCCGGACCGGCCGGGCCTGGTGGTGGTCTGCACGGACGGCCTGTGGAACTACGCGGAGGCGGCCGAGGAGATGGCCCGGGTCGTCCCGCTCGACGCCGCCGCGCACCCGCTGCACAGCGCCCGGGTGCTCGTCGGCCACGCCCTGGACGGCGGGGGCCACGACAACGTAACAGTGGCGCTCGTGCCGTTCCCGGCCGTGCCCCAGGGGGCAGGATCGGCCTGAGGCCGCGTACGGGGACGCCTCGGCGGACCGGAGGGGACCGGTCCGCCTACCGTCATCACCCCGCCTCGGTGGGGGCTTTCGAGGGGGATCGAAGCAGGCATGGCCAATTTCTCGAAGTCGAACGTGCCCCAGTTCTCGGTGGACGTCTACCAGAACGAGTACCTGCCGGAGGGCGCCGGCGAGGTCAACGCCATCGTCACGGTGACGGCGACCGGCGGCGGCACGATCGGCAGCGCGGTCACGGCGCCCCACCTCTACTCGCCCGGCCAGGGCCCGTCCGCGGCCGTGGCGCTCATGGTCGACTGCTCGGGATCGATGGACTACCCGCCGACGAAGATGCGCAACGCCCGGGACGCCACGGCCGCGGCGATCGACACCCTGCGCGACGGCGTGCACTTCGCGGTGATCGGCGGGACGCACGTGGCCAAGGAGGTCTACCCGGGCGGCGGGCGCCTCGCGGTCGCCGACGCCACCACCCGCGAGCAGGCCAAGCGGGCGCTGCGCTCGCTCAGCGCGGGCGGCGGCACGGCCATCGGGACCTGGCTGAAACTGGCCGACCGCCTGCTGTCCTCCGCGAACGTCGCCATCCGGCACGGCATCCTGCTCACCGACGGCCGCAACGAGCACGAGTCGCCCCAGGACCTCAAAGCCGCGCTCGACGCGTGCGCCGGGCGCTTCACCTGTGACGCACGCGGCGTGGGCACCGACTGGGAAGTGAAAGAAGTCACAGGGATCGCCTCCGCCCTGCTCGGCACGGCCGACATCGTCGCCGATCCGGCCGGACTCGCCGCCGACTTCACGCAGATGATGGAGACGGCGATGGGCAAGGAGGTCGCGGACGTCTCCCTGCGCCTGTGGACCCCGGTCGACACGACGGTGAAGTTCGTCAAGCAGGTCGCGCCCACGGTCGAGGACCTGACCGGCCGGCGCACCGAGGCGGGCCCCCGGGCCGGCGACTACCCCCTGGGTTCCTGGGGAGACGAGTCCCGTGACTACCACGTCTGCGTCGAGGTCCCGGCCGCGAACATCGGCCAGGAGATGCTGGCGGCCCGGATCTCGCTGGTCATTCCGCAGCCCGACGGCAGCGTCCAGAACCTCGGCGCGCAGGGTCTGGTGCGGGCCGTGTGGACGGACGACATGGTGGCCTCGACGTCGATCAACCCTCAGGTCGCCCACTACACCGGGCAGGCCGAACTGGCGCAAGTCATCCAACAAGGGCTGGATCTCCGTAAGTCGGGAGATATGGATGGAGCAACGGCCAAACTGGGCCGGGCCGTTCAGCTCGCGAGTGCGTCCGGGAACGCCGATACTGCGAAACTGCTTGCGAAGGTGGTGGACGTGGTCGACGCCGCGACCGGTACTGTGCGACTGAAGGCGAAGGTCGAGGAGGCCGACGAGATGACGCTCGAGACCCGGTCCACCAAGACTGTTCGCGTGAAGAAGTGACCCAGAAGCCCGATTCGAGACTGGCCTAGAAGGAACGAAGGAGGGACGCGCCGACATGCCGACCTGCCCGAACGGACACCAGTCGGGTTCCGACGACTGGTGCGAGGTCTGCGGTCACCGCATGGCGGGTGCCGTGCCTCCGCCTCCTCCCCCGCCGCCCCCGCCCGGCGGCGGCTACGGCTTCCCACCCCCCGCCGGCCCGGGCGGCCCCGGAGGCCCTCCCGGCGGCCCCGGCGGTCGCCCGCCGCACCTGTCCGCCGTGCCGAACGCCGAGCCGGAGCTCTGCCCGCAGTGCCGCACGCCCCGTGAGGGCGGCGCCCCGTTCTGCGAGGAGTGCCGGTGGAACTTCCTGACGAACACGGCGACCTCGTACACCCCCGCCGCCCCGCCGGCGCCCGGCCCGGGCGTGCGCTTCCAGCCACCGGGCCAGCCCGGCCCGTCGTACGGCGGCGGTGACTCGTACGAGTACCAGAGCTCCCGTCCGTCGCAGATGAACCGCCCGGCCGAGCCCATCCCGCCGTACGGCGGAGACCCCTCGGGCCGCCCCGGCCCCGGCGGCCCCGGCCCTGGTGCCCCGGGTGGTCCCGGCCCCGGCGGTCCTGGTGGCCCTGGTGGTCCCGGCGGTTTCGGTCGCCCGGGTGGTCCCGGCGGCCCCGGCCAGGGCGGCGGCTACGGCTACCCGCAGCCCGGTCCGCCCCAGGCCCCGCCCGGCCCGGGCGGCCCCAACGGCCCGGGTGGGCCCGGCGGCGGTCCGCAGGGCTTCCAGCAGTCCGGCCCGCCGGCCCCGCCCGGATTCCCGCAGGAGACCCAGCGGCCGCCGCAGCAGGGCGGTCCCTTCGGCGGCGGTGACGACGACTGGGTGATCTCCCCGCCGTCGAACCCCGGCCCGGGCGGCCATGGCGGTCCTGGCGGCCCCGGCGGCGGTCAGGGCGGCTACGGCTACCCGCAGCCCGGCGCGACCCAGGCCCCGCCCGGCCCCGGCGGCTTCCCGCAGCAGCCCCAGGCGCCCCAGGGACCGGCGACCTGGACCGCGACCATCGGCCCGGACCGCGAGTACTTCATGGCGATGATGCAGCGCTCCGGCCCCGAGGCCGCGGGCCTGAACCTGCCCGCGTACTCGCCCGAGCAGCAGCGCACGCTCACCGGCAACCAGATCACGATCGGCCGCCGTCGGCACTCCACCGGCGACACCCCCGACATCGACCTGTCGGTGCCGCCGGAGGACCCGGGCGTCTCGCACCAGCACGCCGTGCTGGTCCAGCAGCCGGACGGCAGTTGGGCGGTCGTCGACCAGAACTCGACGAACGGCACGACGGTCAACGGCTCGGAGGACCCGATCCAGCCGTTCGTCCCCGTACCGCTCCAGGACGGCGACCGAGTGCACGTCGGCGCCTGGACGACGATCACGATCCGCCGGGGCTGAGCCGGGTCAGGAGCCTCGTCAGGACGGGAGGGGCCAGGCGTACGGCCCCTCCGGGTCGTCCAGCCAGGCCCACTCCCGCTCGCCGCTGACCGTGATGCCGAAGCGCTCGCGCTGCGGCCTGCCCTCCTGCTCCCACAGCGCGTGCGCCTCCTGCGGGTCGAGGCTGCCGCGGGTCAGGGCCAGCAGGAAGCGGAACAGGTCGTCCTCCCTGGCCCGGCGCGGCACCCCGCCCAGCTGGACCGGCTCGCCCCCGGGCCGGCTCACGCCGCGCAGCGGGACGAAGTAGGCGGGCGTGTGCAGGAAGCGCCCCTCGGCGTGCTCGGCGTCGCTCACCGTGAGCAGGACCAGGCCGGTGGCGAGCGGGATGAGGATCCGGCCGCCGGGGCGGCTCTGCGCGAGCCAGGCGCGCGGCACGGTGTTCAGGGCGCAGGTGGCGATGATCCGGTCGAACGGGGCGCGCTCGGGCACGCCCCGGGCGCCGTCGCCGGTGACGACGACCGGGTGGTATCCGGCCGCGGCCAGGTGCCGGCGGGCCGACTCGGTGATCTCCGGGTCGAGATCGACGGTGGTGACCTTGTCGTCGCCCAGCCGGTGGGAGAGCAGCGCGGCGTTGTAGCCGGTGCCGGCGCCGATCTCCAGGACCGTGTTCCCGTCCTCCACGCCCAGTGCGGCCAGCATGTCCGCCATCAGCGACGGCTGGCTGCTGGAGGACAGCAGCTCGCCGTCGCGCAGCCGGGTCGCCAGCGGGGTGTCCTCGTAGGCGCCGCGCACCCACCGCTCGCGTGCCTCGCGCTCGGGGCTCTCGCCCCAGCGGCGTTCGTAGCCGCCGACGACACCGACGTAGTAGTACGGCACGAAGAGGTGGCGCGGGACCGCCGCGAACGCCTCCCGCCACACCGGGTCGTCCGCCCAGGCCCCGCTCGCCTCGATCCGGCGCACCAGTGCCGCCCGCGCGGAGGCGGCGAGACCGTCCAGTTCCCTGTCGGGAGCATGCCCGCCCATACCCCCACACTAAGGGCACCGGGGCCGGTCCTAGGTCTTGAGTCCTATGTCCCGGCGTCTGAGAGCATGGAGGGCGTGAAAGAGATTCGGCGCGGCACGCTTCAGGAGCAGACCTTCTACGAGCAGGTCGGCGGGGAGGAGACCTTCCGTCGGCTCGTCCACCGTTTCTACGAGGGAGTCGCCGAGGACCCGCTGCTGCGGCCCATGTACCCGGAGGAGGACCTCGGCCCGGCCGAGGAGCGCCTCACGCTCTTCCTCATCCAGTACTGGGGCGGCCCCACGACGTACAGCGACAACCGCGGTCACCCCCGCCTGCGGATGCGGCACGCGCCCTTCACGGTCGACCGTGCGGCGCACGACGCCTGGCTGAAGCACATGCGGGTCGCCGTCGAGGAGCTCGGGCTGTCCGAGGAGCACGAGCACACGCTGTGGAACTACCTGACGTACGCGGCGGCGTCGATGGTGAACGCCCCGGGCTGACACACGGGGGCGTGGCGAGGGTCAGCGGACGCTGACGTCCAGCGCCCCGAGCCCGGCCCGCCGTACGGCGATCGACCCGTAGGGGGTGCGCAGCCGGAGCCACGCGCCCGACGAGAACAGCGCCGGCGCCGCCCCGGGCCGCAGGAAGCCGAGCGACTGCGCCGCGTGCACGGCCCGGACGGGGAGCCGGGTCTCGCCGACCGTACGGGACCAGATGTCCCGGCCGATCCGGTCCAGCTCCGCCCTGGTCCGCCGCTCGGAGGGCAACTCCTGCGTACGGGAGCGGAACTCGGCGACCCCGGCGGCCACCAGGGACCGCAGCGCGTCCGGCGCGGGCAGCCCCGGCTCGGGCCGCCAGCCGCCGCGCGGCGGCAGCACGCCCGCCCACGGCGGCCCGGTCACCGCCCCCGGCACCACGGCCGTGGCACCCGCCTCGTCCACCGACTCCAGCAGCTCACCGGCGGACACGGTCACGTCCAAGGTGACCTCGATGCCGCTCTCGTACGGCTTCGCCAGCCGCACCGCCCGCACGGCCAGCACCTCGAAGGACGGCGGCCGCCCGAAGACGGCCAGTGCGGTGCCCGCCGCCTGGAGGCGCACCGCGGCCCCACGGTCGTAGTGGAGCAGCCGGGAGAGGAAGGCGGCGAGATCCGCCGCCTCCCCCTCGTCGGCGAGGTGGAGCACCGTCATGCGGCGACGGCCTCCCCCTCGTCGTCATCCGTGTACTCCTGGAGGAACTCCCGCTCCTCGGAGGTGATCCGGCGCGGGCGCTGGGCCTCGAAGTCGAACGGCACTATCACCGTCGAGGCCCGGACGTAGACGACGTCGCCGTCCTTCACCTCGTAGGTGAGGGTGAAGGACGCCGCCCTGATCTCCGTGACCCACAGCTCGATGTCCACCGGCTCGTGCCGGTGGACCAGCTGCCGCTTGTAGTCGATCTCATGGCGAGCCACCACGGACCCCTGCTTGAAGTCCTTCTCCGGGCGGAACAGGAAGTCGATACGGGCCTCCTCCAGGTAGCGGAGGAACACCACGTTGTTGACGTGGCCGTACGCGTCCATGTCCGCCCAGCGCAGCGGGCAGCGGTAGATGTGCCGCAAGATCAGCCCCGGGTCAGCTTCTTGTAGGTGGCGCGGTGCGGACGGGCGGCGTCCGGGCCGAGCCGCTCGACCTTGTTCTTCTCGTACGACTCGAAGTTGCCCTCGAACCAGAACCACTTGGAGTCGCCCTCGTAGGCGAGGATGTGCGTGGCGATGCGGTCCAGGAACCACCGGTCGTGGGAGACGACCACGGCGCAGCCGGGGAACTCCAGCAGCGCGTTCTCCAGGCTGGAGAGGGTCTCGACGTCGAGGTCGTTGGTCGGCTCGTCGAGGAGCAGCAGGTTGCCGCCCTGCTTGAGGGTGAGCGCGAGGTTCAGCCGGTTGCGCTCACCGCCGGAGAGCACGCCGGCCGGCTTCTGCTGGTCCGGACCCTTGAACCCGAAGGCGGAGACGTAGGCGCGCGACGGCATCTCGACCTGGCCCACGTTGATGTAGTCCAGCTCGTCGCTCACGACGGCCCACAGGGTCTTCTTCGGGTCGATGTTCTCGCGGCTCTGGTCGACGTAGGAGATCTTGACGGTGTCGCCGACCTTGATGGAGCCGGAGTCCGGCTGCTCGAAGCCCTGGATCATCTTGAACAGGGTGGTCTTACCGGCACCGTTCGGCCCGATGATGCCGACGATCCCGTTCCGCGGCAGCGTGAAGGAGAGGTCGTCGATGAGGACCTTGTCGCCGAAGGCCTTGCTGATGCCGTCGACCTCGACGACGACGTTGCCCAGGCGCGGGCCCGGCGGGATCTGGATCTCCTCGAAGTCCAGCTTCCGCATCTTGTCGGCCTCGGCGGCCATCTCCTCGTACCGGGCCAGACGCGCCTTGGACTTGGCCTGCCGCCCCTTGGCGTTGGAGCGAACCCATTCGAGCTCCTCCTTCAGCCGCTTCTGCCGCTTGGCGTCCTTCTGCCCCTCGACCTTCAGACGGGCGGCCTTGGTCTCCAGGTACTTGGAGTAGTTGCCCTCGTAGGGGTAGAGGCGACCGCGGTCGACCTCGCAGATCCACTGAGCGACGTTGTCCAGGAAGTACCGGTCGTGGGTGACCGCGACGACGGTGCCCGGGTACTTGGCCAGGTGCTGCTCCAGCCAGTTCACCGACTCGGCGTCGAGGTGGTTGGTGGGCTCGTCGAGCAGCAGCAGGTCGGGCTGCTCCAGCAGCAGCTTGCACAGCGCGACGCGGCGGCGCTCACCGCCGGACAGGTTGGTGACGGCCCAGTCGCCGGGCGGGCAGCCCAGGGCGTCCATGGCCTGCTCCAGCTGAGCGTCCAGGTCCCACGCGTTGGCGTGGTCGAGGTCCTCCTGGAGCTTGCCCATCTCGTCCATGAGCTCGTCGGTGTAGTCGGTCGCCATCTGCTCGGCGATCTCGTTGAACCGGTCGAGCTTGCCCTTGATCCCGGCGACACCCTCCTGGACGTTCTCCAGGACGGTCTTGTCCTCGGTCAGCGGGGGCTCCTGGAGCAGGATGCCGACCGTGTAGCCAGGGGTGAGGAAGGCGTCACCGTTGGACGGCTGCTCGATCCCGGCCATGATCTTCAGGATCGTCGACTTTCCGGCGCCGTTCGGGCCGACGACGCCGATCTTCGCCCCCGGCAGGAAGCTCGTCGTCACGTCGTCGAGGATCACCTTGTCGCCGTGCGCTTTGCGCGCCTTGCGCATGGTGTAAATGAACTCAGCCAAGAGAAACCGTCCGGCAGCTTGAATCTGACAGTGGGCAGATACACCCCATCTTGCCGTACCGCTACCCCTGGGTGGAAACGCGTATCGTGTGGGGCCTCTGACCTGGAAGTTTGTGTCGGACGGCTGAGACTCGCCTGTCACTGTCGGTCGCCTTTGGTCGACCTCGGGCGCCCTCGCACGGCCCAGGGTGATCACTCGACAGCCCATGCCGGGGGGAGTTCCGCTGCTACCGCTTGATCGGGATCTCGTAGACGATCTCGCAGTGAGCCGCGGGCACCACGATGTCCGCCGTCTCCACGGGCCGCCCGTCGTCTCGTGGATGTCAGTTCGCCTTGTCCGCTGGCGGGTTCTCCTGGCGATCAGTGGCGGTGAACTCCATCCACTCGATGCCGGCGACACTGAAACGGGCACCAACGTCAGAAGACGCGATGCCCTCGAACTCATGATGTGCGCCTGGCTCTGGACTGCCGGACTCAGGCGGTTCCGCGATGGTTATCCCGTGCCAGGGGGGTACTCGCTCCGACATAAGGGACATAACTGGGCAATTAGGAGGTAGCGGAATGGCGACCCAACCCCGGCCGGGCATGGAAACGCATCCCGACATCATCGCAATGCGCAGCAGGCATGAGATGGCCGAGCGCGTCGCGACGACCCCGAGGGCGCAAGCCGTCGAGACCCTGGCCCTGCTCACAGGCCTCTACCTGGCGGCCTCACCGTGGATCGCGGGTTTCAACGAATTCTCCACCCTGACGGTCAACAACCTGATCGTCGGCATCGCCTACGCTCTGATCATGAGCGGGGGCTTCGGCCGGGCATACGAGCGCTCACACAGCATGGCGTGGGCCGCTTGTGCGCTCAGCGTGTGGACGATCGTCGCGCCCTGGGTCGTGGCAGGTGACGTCAGCACCACCCGGACCATCACCAACAACATCATCGTGGGCGCGATAGCGCTGATGCTGGCCCTCGCTGCCGCCGCAGCCGCCCGCCCGGTGGACAAGTCAGCCACCGATCGCTCATCCCGTGCGTAGATGATCAACCCTTGGCGTGCACCTGCTCGTGCCCACGGGCCTGCGGAAGGTCGCGCTCGCGGCGCATGGGGCTCAGGGCGAGGATCAGCCAACAGGGCGCCACGGCACCCGTCATGATCCACATGGCGGACCGGTATCCGACGGCGTCGCCGAGCACGCCGCCGAGCAGCGATCCGACCGGAATGGTGCCGTGGTTGATCACCATGGCCGTCGCCACGACCCGGCCGAGCATCTGCGGTGGGCAGTAGGTCTGCCGGAAGCTGCCGACCACGATGTTGGCCACGGAGATGCCGATCCCGACAACAAAAGCGCCCGTCGCGAACAGCAGCAGTCCCGGCCCTGCCGTGGTCATGGGCATGAGCAGCGCGAACGGCGAGGTGGCGGCCTGGAGGAGAAGCAGCCCGCGCGCGGAGCCGAACCGCCGGGTGACCCTGGTGGCCAGCAGGGCGCCCACGACGCCGCCGGCGCTGCCGCCGGCCAGCAGCAGCCCGGCCGTGGCCGGGTTCAGCCCGACGGTACGGATGAGGAACACGACTTGCACCGCCTGGTAGCCCATCAGCGCCATGTTGATCACGGCACCCCAGGTGACCATGGGCCGCAGGTAGCGGTCCCGGCTGACGAAGCGGAGCCCTTCGGCGATCTGCCGTCGGAGGGAGTCGCGCTCCTCGTCGGGAGCGCGGTCGGGTTCGGCCACCCTGATCGACTTCAGGCAGACGGCAGAGACAAGGAATGTCACCGCGTCGGCGAGGAGCGCGGCGACCGCGCCGAACGCCTGGGCGAGCAGCCCCGCCACCCCTGGCCCGGCGACGTGGGTGACCGCCTCGCTGCCCTGGAGCTTGGCGTTGCCCTCCAGGAGGTTGCGGCCGTCGAGCACGATCCGGATGTACGAGTGATAGGCGGTGTTGAAGCACACTGCCGCGGTGCCGCAGATCAACGCGACGACGACCATGTGCGGAAAGGTGAGCGTGTCCAGCCATGCCGCCAGTGGAACGCTCACCAACGCGGCGGCGGACACCAGATCGCACACGAGCATCAGGTGCCGTTTGCGCATCCGGTCCACCCATGCGCCCACCGGCAGACCGACCAGCAGCCAGGGGAGCCACACCGCTGCGGTGATCAGGCCGATGCCAGTGGAGTCGGCGTCCAGCACCACGACCGCGGTCAGTGGCAGCGCCACGCCGGTGACACTGTTGCCCAGACCACTCACGGTCTCGCCCACCCAGAGCAGGCGGAAATCCCTCAGGGCGAAAACTCCCCAGCGTCTTCGGGGCTGGTGCGGTGTGCCATGTGTCGGGTCCACCGGAGCCATCATGCCGTGAGCTCCAGTAACCCGCCGTAGATGCTGAGCAGTTGTGCGGAGCACAGACCGTCAGCCCGGGCCGACCCTCACCCAGGGTCCACGGGGCCCTCTGGACCGGGGCCGGGCAGCGGGCTGGTGGAGACCCTGTCCACTCGTCCTCGTCTGAAGTGGATGAACGTCGCGAGCCCCGTGTGCGGGGTGTCCGCGTACACCCAGGCCTCGGACCGGTTCCGGCGCGGCCAGATCCTCAGGTCCAGGGAGGACCTCGTCGAGTACCGGGCCAGGAACTGCCTGTCGTTGATGGACTGCGTGGGGCTTCCCAGCAGGCGCCTGACCTGCCTGCGCGTCATGCCCGGCTCGACCTCCGTCATGGGCGCACGGTAGGCGGAGCCTGCCGGGACCGGTCCCCGAAGCCGTCGGTCAGTCCCCCGCCGCCGGCTCCCGGCGCCGCAGCACGACCAGGGTCGCCCCGCCGATCACGACCAGGCCGATGGCGATGCCCGCGATCAGGGGCGTGACGCCGGAGCCGCCGGTTTCGGCGAGGTTGGTGTCGGTGGCCGAGCCGCCCGGTGCGACCGGGGTCGGTTCGCTGAGGGTCTGTGTGGTGGTGCCCGTCTCGGGGCCCTGGATCCGGCAGTCCAGCATGCCGGTGAAGCGCTTCTCGAAGCCGCCGGGGCCGTGGATCGTGAAGTCGTACGCCTGGTCCTCCTGGAGCGGGACCGTCACCGTGCGGGTCTCGCCCGCGGCGACGGTGTGCTCGAGTCCGGCCAGTTCGAAGGTGAACGGCTCGTCGCCCTTGTTGGACGCGATGATGTCGACGCCGCCCTCGGCGCAGTTCTTCGCCGCCGTCAGTGCCGGGATCGGCCCCTGCTTCGCCCAGGTCGCCCCGGCCGTCGCCGACACCGTCGACTCGCTGGACCCGGCCAGGATCTGCGTCTGGCTCCGGCTCTCGGAGGCGAAGGCGCGGCCGACCGGCACGGTGGTGGAGGCCTGCACGGTCAGCTCCGCCGTGCCGGCCGCCGCGTCCTCCGGCACCTCGAAGAACACCTGTCCGCCGTCGGTCGTGGAGGTGACGGGCTTGCCCTGCTTGTCGACGATCCGGACTCCGCTCGTGGCGGCGTCCGCGGGCGGGGTGACCGTCGCGCTGCCGGCGTTGGTGCGCACCGTCACCGGGCCGAGCCGCTCCCCCGGGCGGCCGGAGACGGCGGACGGGTCGAGGGTGAGTGAGGCCCGGGGCTCGGGCAGGTTGCGGGCGCTCTTCTCCAGGTAGTCCGCGAGCTGCTCGGCCTGCGGGTCGAGGGCGTCGACGGCCACGTCGTCCGAGTAGCGCCAGATCGCCACCTGCGTACCGGAGGCCGCGTCCTGCTCGGTCAGCACGCCGCGGACACCCGCCTTGCGGGCGAGCGCCGCGAGGTCGTTCACCTGCGGGTAGGAGTTCTGCAGGATCCAGCGGATCTTGCCGGCGTCCTTGTTGGTGCCCAGGGACGTGCCGCTCCAGGGCGTCTCGTGGTACTTGGCGTCCCGCTGCGTGGGGTTGTGGAGGTCGACGCAGTACGTCTGCAGCATGCCGCCGCCCTCGACGGACATCTCGAACAGGCCCGCCGACACGTGCTGGTCCCCCGCGCCGCCGTGTATGACGGCGGTCCCGTACGTCTTGAGTCCGGCTATCGTCGCGGTCGCTCCGCCCTGGCTCCGTGCCGTCTCGTCGGCGGCCGACGCCTGGCGCGCACCGGCCAGCCCGCCCGCGGCGACGAGCCCGGACACCACCGTCGCGGCGGCGAGACGGGCTGCCCCTCGCCTGCGTACGAACAGCTCAGAGAACGAAGCAAACACCAAATTCCCCTTCGAGCAGGACCCGTTGACGTGGGGGGACGGTCCCACCAGCAGAATCAGAAGCCTCACAGGCCGCAAGAGCCCCGAGAGCCATGCTCGGCATCCTAGGGACGCGGCGGGCCGTGCTTGCCGGTGAGACGGTCGGACGAGTGATCCGACTCGGAATCGTTATCGCCAAGATCCCTTGTGAGCAGGGCTTATCGGCAAGTGATCCCTGGCTGTACGGTGCGCACTCGCCGATAAGCCGCAGTTCGGGCAGCAGGTGGATGGTGATTGACGTCACGTCAACGCCGGTGTGTCCACAGGCTGTTGAGGAGGTACGTCCGTGGCCGACCCGGAACCCTCGGGCGGTGTCTCCCAGTTGGGCTCCGGCTGCGTCGGCGGCGTCGCCGTCTCCGGCCTTCCTGCGCGCCGGAAGGCCGAGGTGCCCCAGGCGAGGTCGTGGCCGATCGCGACCGCGTCGATGTCCGCCGAGGTCCAGTTCTGCCCCTCGCGCACGTCGGTGCGCACCTTCAGCCTGCCCTGCACGATCACGGGCTCTCCCACCGTCAGCGACGCCGCCGTGTTCGTGGCGAGCTGGCGGTTGGCCCAGACCGTGAAGAAGTTGGTGTGCCCGTCCGTCCAGGTGCTCTTCTCGCGGTCCCAGTAGCGCGCGGTGACCGCGAGCCGGAACCTCGCCGACGGGCCGGACGCCATCTCCCGGTACACCGGCTGCGTCGCCACCCTGCCGACCGCGCAGACCATCGTCTCGTTCATCGCGAACCCCTCCCTCGCCCGGACTCGGACACCGGGCCGACACGCGTACGGGCCCGTCCCGTACGGCTGTGTCGCCAGAGTGCCGCCGCCGGGCCGGGCCCGCTGAGCGCTGTGGACCACCGCCCACCTGTGGACAACGCCGTCACCGGAACGGGTGACGCCGAGTGGCGTCAGCGGTCCGTCACCACCGCGTACGCCGAGCGGCGCCGCGGCCGTCACCACCCCATACACCGAACGGCGCGGCGGCCGTCACAACCGCCGCGCCCTCACAGCCGGGTCCGGGCTACGCCCCTACGCCCCTACGCCCCCACCACCCTCCCGTACTGCTCCCGCACCTCCCGGTACCGCAGCAACTCCGCCGCCACCGGATCCAGCACCCGCGCCCTCCCGCACCCGGCCGCCGCCTCCCGCAGCCGGCGTTCCGCCTCCAGGCCGTAGCGCCGGGCCGGGCCGCGGGCCGCCAGCCGGCAGCTCCACTCGATGAGCGGACCGCCGACGATGCCGATCACCATCAGCAGCACCGGCACCCCCAGGTTCGGCGCCATGACCCCGACGATCTGGCCCAGCAGCCACAGCCCGCCCAGGAACTGCAGGATCGTCATGGAGGCCTGCGACAGCACGGCCACCGGCCACCACCCCGGCCGGGGCGGCCGCCCCGTCGGGACGCCCGCGCGCACGGACAGCTCGTCCAGCGCCTCGGGCAGCCCCTGCGAGCCGCGGGCGGCCGCCTCGCGCACCGCCTGTGCCCAGGGCGCGGGCAGCCCGGCCGAGGCCCGGTCGGCGACCGTCCGCACCGCCTGCTCGACCCGCTGTCGGGCGGTGGCCTCCTCGTCGGCCTGCGTGCGCGAGGGCAGCCGCCCCGTGGCGGGCTCGCCGCGGTCCTGGTACCAGCGCCACAGCCGCAGCCAGGGCGTGCCGCAGGCGCGGTTGGCGTTGCGCAGCCAGGCGCGTTCGGCCGCCTCGCCCGCCGCCGTGGCACCCACCGCGTCCGCGAGCCGGTCCGCGAACTCCTCCCGGGCCTGTTCGCTGAGCCCGGTCCGCCGCCGGGTGGCGTAGACGGGCCACAGCCGCGCCGCGGCGATGTCCACGTCGGCCGAGATACGGCGGGCCGGTGCCCCACGCTCCGCGACGAACTGGCCGAGCGCCTCGCGCAGCTCGCCGACGCCGTCCCCGGTGAGCGCGGACAGCGCGAGCACGGTCGTACCCGGTTCGCCGTACTCCCCGAGGGCGATGCCGTCCTCGTCCAGCAGCCGTCGCAGGTCGTCGAGGACCTGCTCGGCGGCCTCCCCGGGCAACCGGTCGATCTGGTTGAGGACGACGAACATGACCTCCGCGTGGGCCGCCATCGGCCGCAGATAGCGCTCGTGCAGGACGGCGTCGGCGTACTTCTCCGGGTCGACGACCCAGATGACGGCGTCCACGAGCCCCAGGATGCGGTCGACGTGCTCGCGGTGCTGTACGGCCGCCGAGTCGTGGTCGGGCAGGTCGATCAGGACGAGCCCGCGCAGCTGGGACTCCGCGTCCCCGGTCGGCAGCGGACGGCGGCGCAGCCGGGGCGGGATGCCGAGCCGTTCGATGAGGCTCGCCGCCCCGTCGCTCCAACTGCACGCGATGGGTGCCGCGGTGGTGGGGCGGCGTACTCCGGTCTCCGAGATGGTCACCCCGGCGAGCGCGTTGAACAGCTGCGACTTGCCGCTGCCGGTGGCGCCCGCGATGGCGACGACGGTGTGCTGCCCGGAGAGCCTGCGGCGCGCGGACGCCTCGTCGAGCACCCGGCCGGCGCCCGCGAGCGTCCGGCTGTCGAGCCGGGTGCGGGAGAGCCCGACGAGTTCGCGCAGCGCTTCGAGTCGGGAGCGCAGCACCCCGTCGTACACCAGCGGGGTCACCGCGGGCGGGGTGGCGGACCGGCTGTCCGCGGTGGGGAACCGGTTTCCCTCGGTCGTCTCGTTGACCCGCCGTGCGATGAGACCGTCGTCCCAGGCGTCGGTGGCGTCCGTACGGCCGTCCCGCACGCGCGCGTGGGGGTCGTGGTCGGAGTGCTCCTGGGAACGCCCCCCGGAGGTGTCCTGGGAAGCCTCCGCCGAAGAAGCCCCTGCGGAACTCTCGGCGGAACTCCCGTCGGATCCCGCCTGATCCGCGTCGTCCGGCTGATCGGCGTGCTCGGTGTGGTCCTGGTCAGTGACGGCGGTCACCGGTCACCTCTCCTTCTGCAGTACGGACAGCGCGGCGATGAGTTCGGCCTGGGGCTCGGGGTGGATGTCGAGCGCGTCGAGCGGGGCGAGCCGGCGCTCGCGTTCGGCGTGCAGCACCCGCTCCACGTGCTCGGTGAGCAGCCGTCCGGCCCGGTCGCGCAGCCGCAGCGCGCCGTGTGCGCCGATCCGCTCGGCAAGGCTCTCCCCGGCCATCCGTCCCCGGCGGCCGCCCAGCAGGGAGGTGGCGACCAGGGCGGCGACCAGCTCGGGGTCGGGCGCGAGGGCGCGGTCGAGCTCGCGCACCTCGTCCTCGGCGTACTCCTCGAGCTCGCGCCGCCAGCGCCGTACGGCGAGTCCGATCCGGTGCTCGGCGCTGTCCGCCGCGGAGTCGCGCACCGCGAGTTCCGGAGCGGCCGCCGCCGGTTCACGCCGCCAGGCGTCGTCGACCCGTTCGTCGGCGGCGGTGACGGCGCACAGCAGCAGGGCGCTGAGGCTCTCCACGAGCGCGTCGAGCAGTTCGCCGGCGGTGCAGTCCAGGGGGAAGGCGCGCCACCGCTTGAGCGCGTCCCCGGCGAGCACGGCCCCGGACTGCAACCGGCCCCGCACGCGCGTGTGCTCGCTGTCGTACGCCCCCTCGACGGCGGCGGTGAGCCGTAGCGCGGCGGCGTACTGCGCGGCGGCGGCACCGGCCAGCGCGGGCATCCGGGACTTGAGGGAGTCGAGGACGCCGTATGCCGTGCGGGCCAGGACCTCCTGCCGGGCGGCCGGGTCCTGGGCCTGGTGGACGAGCCAGGTGCGCAGCTGGGCCACGGCGCTGGCCGGCAGGAGCCCGCCGCCCCAGGCCGACTCGGGCAGTTCAGGGACGGTGAACCGGGGCACGTGCCCGAGGCCGGCCTTGGTGAGCAGGGCCGCGTACTGCCGGGACACCTCGTTGACCACCTGGTGGGGCACCCGGTCGAGCACGGTGACGAGGGTGACGTCGTACTCCTTGGCGGTGCGCAGCATGTGCCAGGGCACGGCGTCGGCGTAGCGGGCGGCCGTGGTGACCATGACCCAGATGTCGGCGGCGCAGATCAGCTCGGCGGCCAGGACGCGGTTGTCGGAGACCAGGGAGTCGATGTCGGGCGCGTCGAGCAGGGCGAGGCCGGGCGGCAGCGTCTCGACGGTCTCGACGCGCAGCACGCGCGCGGGGTTCTCGCCGGGCAGGAGCAGGTCGTCCGTGGGGTCCTGCTGGGGGACCCACACGCGCGTGAGGTCGGGCAGCACCCTCATGCCGCTGAACCAGTGATGATCCTCCGGATGGCAGACCAGCACGGGGGTCCGTGTCGTCGGCCGCAGCACACCCGCCTCGCTGACCCGCCGCCCGACGAGGGAGTTCACCAGCGTGGACTTCCCGGCGCCGGTGGAGCCGCCCACGACGGCCAGAAGCGGCGCTTCGGGGTCCCGCAACCGGGGCACCAAGTAGTCGTCGAGCTGCGCGAGCAGTTCGTCGCGGTTGGCACGCGCGCGTGGGGCCCCCGCCAGGGGCAGCGGGAAGCGTGCGGCGGCGACACGGTCGCGCAGGGCGGAGAGTGCGTCGAGCAGCTGAGGCCGTACGTCCAAGGTCACCACATGCGAAGAATGCCCAATTTTAGGGGAATTCTGAAGCATATGAGCATGTCTGCGCGCCGACGGAACACAAGGGACGGAAGGGATATCTGGGACACAGGCACACTCCAGGCATAACGAGTGCACAACACCCGATGCGTCAGACGCCAAAAGCGATGCACGATTCGTACCTGCCTGCGATTATCAGGACCGCTTCACCGAACCTCCACATCGAGCCACGGAGGCGAAGCAACAGGGACAAGGACGCGGGAGCCCTATCCTTGTCCCCGGCAACGTCACGGATCAGCCCACACCAGGGCACCACGACAGAGGCCACCACACCCGGCCCCCGTAGCTCAGTGGATAGAGCAGGCGCCTTCTAAGCGCTTGGCCGCAGGTTCGAGTCCTGCCGGGGGCGCAAGTCTCCGCCCTCCCGTTCGGGAGGGCTTTTTGCTGGTCAGAGTGGGTGACGCTGGACACAGCGAGGCCCCGGACACCTTCTTGATGATCAAGGGAAGGTGCCGGGGCTGTCCGGCTGTCACCGGGTTTTTGCGGGTGGCCGTGTCGAATACGTGTCGAAGTTTTCGGGCCGCGAGGTCAACCGGCGGACGGCGGCTCGGGGAGATCTCCGGCAGCTTCGAGTCGCCGCTTCAGGTCGGGTAGCTGGCCCTCGACGCATCGAGCGTAGGTCGCCAGGAGCACGGCAACGCTGTTCCCGGCCCACTCCGCCACCTGGGCGGGTGGGATTCCGTCGTTGAGCCACTTGGTCAGGCGCGTGTTCCGGTTGTCGTAGACGCGCCGTCCGGTGGGCGACTCGAAGACGTGCGGGGGCAGGACGGCCTTACGGGCGTTGCGCCACGCTCGACGGATGACGGACCCGGCGAGGATGCCTCCCGACTCGCCTTGGAACAACAGGTCACCGGGCTTGAGCTGTTCGTCCTCGATGTGCTGACGCAGGATGCGTGTCAGGGCGGGATGCCCCGGGACGGTGCGGGTCTCGCCCTCTGCGCGGCCCTTGAGGTCCCGCTGCTCGTGGATCTCCCCTGTGTCTGTCCACTGCTTTCCGACCTCGGGGGTCGCCGTGTGGAACAGCAGCTCACACCACTGGTCGACGGCGTCGGGATCGGGCAGCGTGACGTCCTCCACCCGCATGGCAACGGCTTCCTCGGGCCGTGGGCCGCAGTAGTACAGCGTGGAGAAGAAGGCGTGAAGTCGCTCGCCACCGCGCGGCCGGCGCCGGATTTGGTCGAGGATGGCCGCCGCCTGCTCGGGGTTCAGCAAGGACCGCTTGTCCACGGCGTTCGTGGTCTTGGTGGCGGCCGTCGACTCCTTTCCCTTGGGGAGGGGGTTGGCCCGGAGGATGCGCCGGCGGATCGCGTGCTTCATGACGACGTTGAGGATCCGCCGGTTGCGCTTGCGAGACCAGGCCGCCGCTTGCTTGCCGTCGAGGCGGGTGTCGATGGCGCGCAGGACCTGGTCCACCTTTTCCGGGTCCTCCCAGGCCGAGACGGGCAGAGAGTTCCGCTCGACCCATCGGAGGACGGCCACCACGTCTCGGGGCGCGTCGGGGCGCCGGTTCGTGTTGAACGCCCACTCACGCAGAGCGGTGCGCACGGCGGCGGGTGCGAACTGGGTGGGCTTGGCCCGCAGCAGCGCGATGGTGGTCGCGGTCAGGGTCTTGGCGATGTTCTTACGGCTGTTGCCGCCAAGCTGAGACCAGCGGGCATCCACGTACTCGACGGCGAACTTGTACCAGCTCATGGCAGCCGACTTGGAGCGGTGGGACACCGGGAGTCCGGTGGCGATGACGAACGCCTCGCCCTTGCCAGTGGCCCGGATGAGGTCGGAGCGGAAGCCTTCGGCGAGCGCGATGGTGTCGAAGGGCTCACGCCAGCGCTTCCCCGCGACCACCCAGCGCACTGTGTATGTGGTCTTCCGGGCTCCCTTATAGGTGAGGATCTTGTAGACCTTCACGTCGTACGTCGTCTCCATCAGGCGGCGTCCTCGCGGTCGTCGAGCCAGTGGTCGAGGTCGCTCCGCCGGATCCGGAGGTCGCCGTTCGGGAGCTTGATGCAGCGCGGTGCACGGCGCTTGGCTCGCCAGTCGTAGAAGGTCGAGCGCGAGATGGCCAGTTCCTCGCAGACCTCCGTGAGGGTGAGCATGGTGCGTGACCGGATGGCCGTGGTCATTCCGTACTCCCTTCGGCCAGGAGGGCGTCGCGGGCTGTCTCGCGGTTGGTCTGGAGGTCGCGGGCGATGGTCGCGGCAAGGGCGGCTTCGCCCGGTGTGTGGCCGTGGCCGGCGTATTGCCAGTCCGTGAGGACGAGGACGGTGTCCGGCTCGCGGTCGTCGAGTCCGAGGACGGATGCCTCCTGGGCAGCGCGGAAGTCGGCGCGTTCCTGGCGGAGGGCGCCGAGGGTGGTGGAGTAGGTACGCGACTTGGACGAGAAGTGCCCGCGGAAGCCGAGCATGTGGGCCCAAGCCCATAGGCGCCGGTCCGGGTAGAGCGGGTCGAGCTGCTTGCAGGCTTCGATGAGCCGCCGGGTGTGGTCGGGAACCTGGTGTCGGTCGAGTTCGGAGAGTTCGCCGATGCGGCGGTCGAGGGTGCCGGTGTTCTCGGCGGCTTTGGTCGCGTACTTGGCCACGTATGAGGCGACGGCCTGTTCGGTGATGTCAGAGCCGTCACCGAAGGCCCTGACCGGCCGGACGTCGAGTTGCCGACCCCAGCGGAAGGTCCGAGTCGGCTGGTCCTCCGCAGCCGGGACCGAGACCGACGTGTACGAATGCGCGGCGGCGGCGTGTAGCGCGTCCGTGAGGAGGCCGACCGTGGCCCAGGCGGGCGGTGGCGTCCCGAGCCCCTCCGGGCCGTCGAGCCGTACGACGGCATGGAAGTGCAGGGCCCCGCGCTTCTGGAATTCGGCGACCTTGCCGTACGAGACGCGAAGGTGGTCGGCAAGTTCCCGGCGGGGCAGGCCGGCGCGGGCGGCGAGTTCGCGGCGGAGCCGGGTGGTGAAGCGCTGCCAGAGCTGTCCGGCGTGGTTGTTGAACAGTACGGAGCCCGCGTAGTCGTAGGAGTCCGGGTCGAGGGCAGTGCCCAGCTCTGGGGCGTCGGACGCGTGTGGGGTGCCGCAGCGGCAGGTGCCGTGATCGGGACGGTTGTGGACCGGGCCGAACGACGGAGCCGTCAGGGTGGCGAAGACGCGCGGGTGGTCGCGGACCCTGGCGGGGATGTCGCGTCGGTCGTCTCCAGCGAGTCCGGCGCGGATGAGGTGGTAGGTGTCCCCCGCGTACGTCCAGGCGCAGGCCGGGCAGCGGGATGCGCGGCGGTTGCCGCAGGCGAGGCGGAGGCGTCCGCCCGGCTCGTTCGCGGTGGAGTAGCGGTGCAGGGTCTCGCCGGTGGTCTTGTCCTTCTGGAGGACCCAGCCGGTGAGGTGGATGGGGTCGGAGCAGCCGCCAGTGCGGCGGATCTGGTCTTCCCAGCGGGTGTAGTCGGAGGCCGAGGCGACTCGGAGTACGTCGCCGAGAGTGATCGGGTCGAGCAATGTGTCTGGCAGGGGCGCACTCGGTGTCGCGGGTGAGGCGCGGTGGGCCATGCTGGGTGTTCCTTCCGGTTCATCGGATCGGACAGGGACGGCGCCCGGGCGGCGGATGCTTGGCGGTATCGAGGCCGCCCGGGGGCCGGTCAGCGTCGCTTGGCTTCAGAGGCGAGCAGGGAGCGCAGGACGACCGCGCAGACGGCGACCGAGGCTCCGGTGATGGCGACCGCCAGGAGCAGCGAGACCAGGACGGCACCGAGGACCAGGACGACGGCCGTGCCACCGCCGACGAGGGCGAGCGCGGTGCCGGGGGTGAGCTGGACCGTGGGCCGGGACGGCGCCGGAGTCGCAGGGACGGCCGGCGGGGCCCCTACGTTCGGGCTGACGGTGGTCGGCTCGACGACGGCGGGCCGGGTGTTAAGGCCTGTCGGCGTCGGCATGGTGGGGATCTTCGGGCGGAACATCGGTGATCTCCTCTCGCGGGCGAGTTACTTGACGAGGGCGTTGATGGCCGGGGCGAGGACGCTGTCGGCGAGGAGGAATCCGCCGAGCAGGACTACGGCGATGAGCCAGACGGGCGGGCGGATGAGCTTGACGCCGAGGTAGCCGACGACGAGCAGCGCGAGCCAGAGCGGGACCTGCATGGCGATGACCTCCTAGCGGATGCGGCAGCGGTGGGTGCGGGCAGCGAGCTGGGCGGCGGACTGACTGGAGTAGTCGGAGGACCAGCCGCAGCGGTCGGCGGTGCACACGGCGGCGTGCTTGGTCTGGCCGTGGCGGTCGCGGTGGGTGCCGATCTGCACCGGGCCGATGCGCATCACGGAGTGGAAGTGGTCGCGGGCGGGCATGTCAGTGAGTCCCCTTTCGGGCCGTTGGTCAGGTGGGAAAGCCGGAGCGAACACCGGCGACGTTCAGCCGAGTTGGGCGGCGATGGCGTCGGCGAGCTGGGGCGGGACGCCGAGGCGTGAGCGCAAGGTGTCGTGATCGATCGGGGCGCCGGTGCGGGCTCGGTACTCGTCGGCGACCTTGCGGGCGTGGTCGAGCAGGACGGCAGGGACCTGAGGAGTCGGGGCCGGAGCGGGATCCGGAGCCGGAGAAGCGGGGACCGTGGCGAGGCCGGGGGCCATGTCAGGCTCGGGCGTGGCCTCCGTGACCGAACGGCGTCGGGCGTCCGGCACCGGCTCCTCGGCCGAGGGCTCGGCATCCGACGGGTCCGCCGCGACGGGTGCCGGCGGAACCGGCTCCGACTCCGCAGCCGCCGAGTGGGCAAGGAGCGTTCCGCCGAGGAAGGCGACCGCAGGCCACCCGGCGATGCCAAGGCGGAGGAGGGCGGGCGGGTCGTTCAGGTCGAGGAACCCGGCAGTGGCCACGTTGGCGCCGAGTGAGGCGAACAGTGCGACGAGGAACCAGCACCAAGCCAGCCGGGATGGTCCCTCACTGCGCAGGCGCCGCCAGGCGGCCACCAGAAGCAGGTCAACACTGACCGGGTAGGCCCACGCCTGAACCCGTTTAACCACGCGCGGACTCGGCACATTGCCACCACCGGACCTAACGACCTCAAGGCGATCTTTAAGGGGCCCAAATGACTGTCTCTGGTGCAGAAGTTGTCGGCGTTTACCCGGACCGCATCAAGATTTCAGTGAGCGATATCACTGCCCTCTCTGAAGGTGACCCGCTAAAGGTTGGATCTTATTTGCGCGTCTTCGATAGCGCAAGCTGTTCGATTATCGCGATCATCGAAAACTTTTCGATCGAGTTGAAGCCGGCACCATCAGGCGGAACGGGCGCAACCGAGTACCAACGAGTCTATATCCTGGAAGCAGTCCCGCTAGGTTTCATTGACGCCGACGGAAACTTCGAACGAGGTGGGGGGAGTATTGCCATTCCTCCCAAGTCGGTGGCCGTAGCCTCTCGCAGCGAAGTGCAGAAGGTCTACGAAGGTATTCCCAAGGATAAGAGTTTTCTTTTTGCTCGGCTTGCCAGAGAGCGCCACGTCGATGTCCCTGTAGATGGCGATAAATTCTTCAACCGGCATCTCGCTATCGTAGGGTCTACTGGATCAGGTAAGTCCCACGCAATTGCGAGGGTAATTCAGACAGCAATCGGCATGCGAGACAGCCGTCACGGCGAGTATCGCCTGAACAACACTCACATCGTCATCTTTGATATCCATAGCGAGTACCGCACCGCATTTCCAGGAGCCAACCGCCTCAGCGTCGAGGAGCTAACACTTCCCTACTGGATGCTCAACTCGGAAGAACTACAGGATCTCCTTATCGAAAGCAGAGAGGAACAGTCACATAACCAGGTTGCTGTCTTGAAGCGAGCAGTAACCGAAAGCAGGAAGTCTCATTTCACCGGAGACGAGGGTCTGCGCTCACGAATCCACTATGACTCGCCGATTTACTTCGACATCGAAGATGTCCTGACTGCGGCTCGGGATAAGAACGAAGAAATGGTCGAAGGATCCCGAGGAAAGAGGCAGGGATCTCTGCACGGCAAGTTGGATAACTTCATCACACGTCTAGAGAACCGATGTCACGATCGGCGCCTTGACTTTCTAATGGGAGAAAGGACGAAGAACACGACACTAGAGGAGACTTTGCGGCAATTCACGGGCTACACGAAGGAGGCATCGTCGAACGTAACAGTTATCGATCTCAGCGGTGTCCCCTTCGAAGTTCTGAGCATCACCGTCTCCCTGATCTCTAGGCTGCTCTTTGACTATGCCTACTATTACAAGCTATTACAAGAAAACGCATCCCGAGATGCGCACAGAAACACCGCTTTTGGTGGTGTACGAAGAGGCGCACAAATACGTTCCGAAGGGCGGACCAGCTAAATACAACGCCGCGCGAACCGCGATCGAACGTATCGCCAAGGAAGGTCGGAAATACGGAATCACGGCAGCGATCGTGAGCCAGAGGCCGTCAGAGATCTCTGAGACCATTTTCTCGCAGTGCAGCAACTTTCTCGCTATGCGCCTAACAAATCCTGAGGATCAGAATTACGTCAAGCGACTCATTCCGGATTCGCTTGGTCCACTTACGGAGTCCCTCCCGATGCTTTCCTCAGGAGAAGCACTGCTTCTTGGGGATGCAGCAGTCATGCCATCTCTGGTCCTCCTAGATGAAGCTTCTCCTGTACCTTCGTCCACCGACGTTCAGTATCTACAGGAGTGGGTCAGGCCATGGCACGACGTTCATTTTGAACCCATCGTTGAAGACTGGGAGCGGTAGTCGGAACGCCGATCCTGGGCAGCTGCCATATACCACCTCCGCGCCCGACAGGGCTTACGCTGCAGTTCCAGGCCTGCAGCGCTCACTCTGGCTTAGCTCCCTTGTTGGCGCTCAAGTTTGTAGTCATAACTGCGACTCAACTTCTGAAGCCATTTGGATTTACGAAATATCCAACTATCACAATCGAGTTCCACGATTACGTCACCCGCAGCGCTTGGTCCTGCAGCGGTCAGCCAAATTACGCCAAGGCAATCGTAAACGGACGCAAGCTGATTATTTATTGCAGTCAAATCTTTCGCCGTTTCAAAGCCGCTGAAGGATCCCCTTCGGGCCCGTGCTGCGCGCTCGTCTATCTGCTCCTTGGACGGATGAACGACTCCAGAAAGGGAGGACCACCTTCCCTTGACATCGTTACGGAAGGCTTGCACGTCCTGGGATGGCAACAAAGGCTGAATGTCGAAGACAGGTTGAATACTAGATCGTGGAACGCTTGCCTTAAGGTATTCAACCCGATGGTCCCTTGTCGCGCTAAGGCTGGGTAGTTGCTGATCGACATACAAGTACTTCACGGCTTGCTCAAGCAAGTACCTGCATTCTCGTCGCGCTACATTGTGTACACCCTGCTCAACAAGCGCTTTAATCGCAACAAGACATTCAAGCGAATCGTCCGTTCCAGCGTACATAAGGTACGTATCCGTCGCATTGGGCATCCGGCTCATGGCCACATGCGACATATGAAGAAGATCAATCGCACCTTGCGTCAGACGTACCAGGCGTTGCAATTGCCCAACATACTCTGGGGATCGGCGATGCTCTTCATGCTCTTGTTTCCTCCTTTTGCGTTCCGCCTGCTTATTTTCCCACCATTCCGCCAGGGCGTTTAGATTGAGGTGCTCATCCAGGGGCATGGTTTTGTCTCCTTGGTTTGACTCGAATGCGATAGGTAACGTCGGTCACACGTCACTTCGTTCGCGGGTACGGCGGAGACGCGCACGTCTGACTCTGGCGGGGAGAGCGAAGATCGCTGATAACCCGCCAACGCCGCTGGGCGTTTGCAGCACATGGACGCAGCACGGCCTGCCGGCTGAGCTCTCGATCAGCGCTGGCATCCCGACTTTGAGGCACGCTGGCCCCAACGCTACTTTCGGGTCAGGCGGTTGACTTCCTGCGGATCACAACGCGACGCCTTCCCGACTCTGCCGCGGCAGGTGTGAGGCGGTTTACGAGTTGCTCCACCATCTTGAAGTCAGCGTCTTCGAGGGCATCGACCTGAGGCATGATTCGTTTCACGCGACTGGACACCTTCTCTGGTGCGACACCAAGCCACTCCTCGGCGATCATCGCCCGCACCTGTTCGCGAGTCGTGCCGAACAGTTTGGCGATTCCGGCGATCTCCTCGTCGTACACAGGAGGTTGAACGCTTTCATCGAAACGGGTGATGCGGCTCCACCACGAAGCCTTGCGCACATGATCGCAACCCGCCTCCATCTCGGCGAGTGTCATGTAGGAGGCCAGGGTGCGCGCCCTCTCAGTGAAGGCGTAACGGTTGGTCATGCCGTGGAGCATACTTCAGAAAACACAGTCTGTGCTTGCAGAAATACGAAGCCACTCAATCGAGGACAACACCCACGGTGTCCATAGGGCCGACTGTCGCCTTCGGCCACCAGCGCCGCACCACAGGTGCACCAGATCGACCGGGGAGCAGCGGGGATTACGGTGCAAGCAGCTGAGGACGACGAAACGACGGTCCATCCGTTCGCCCAGGTCAGTGGCGCAGTAGGCCCCAGAGAGCCGCAGCAAGCTGATGGCTCAGGCAGTGGGCTCACGGGCCGGGTGTCCTAGCTTCCTCTGGTCGAGACACCTCAAAGGCGTGGCTGAGGGCAGTAGGGGTGCAGCGAGGCACACGCGCGCCTGATCGGTCGGCAAACCCGCCATCGTGGCTGGCTGTCGTGGGTTGAGGTGCAGACGACTGGAGCCAACGATGCACCGTGCGGTCCGGCTGAGGTGACGTCCCTGCTGGGCGTGATTCTGCGATGTGGAAGGGGAATGCAGCCCTATGGCGGAGTAAGGCCAGGGAGGGGCAAACAGGTGGCGCAACGGGGCAGTGGCCGAGGCAACGGCTATCAGCGGCAGCAGCAAGCCTTACGGCGTGCCCAGGAGCAACGGGCACGACAAGCGGAGCGGGAACGCAAGGCTGCTGAGACGGCCAGCAAGCGGCAGGAGCGCGAGCGGAAGGCCGCGTATCAGGAGCAGCAGGCCGAGCAGGCGCGGGTTCGCACAATTGGGGTCGAGCACGAGGTCGAGCAACTCGGGCAGTTGCTCCGTGACGCGTTGGTTGGCGATCCGCCGACGACCTTCGAGCGCCGGCGGAGGACTCACACGCCGAGAGCGTTAGACGAGCGTCCTTGGTCTCGTCCGGAGCCTTCCCCGCGCTGGGAAGAGTTCGCACCACCGGAACCCGGCGCTCTGGCTGCTGTCCTGGGTCTTGGCAGGAAGCGCTATGAAGCTGAGGTTGCTGAGGCGCGTGTGCGGTTCGGCGAGGCACAGGATCGCCACAGGCGGGCCGAAGAGAAGCGGCTGGCAACGCTGGAGCGGAAGCGTTCCGAGCACCGTCAGTCTGAAGCGCAAGCCCTTGACGAGGTGGCGACCTTCAACGCGAAGTTGGATGAGGAGCGCGAGGCGTACAGGGCCGGGGAGCCCGCGGCAGTCGAGGCTCATCTAGGGGCTGTTCTGGATGCGTCGGTGTATCCAGTGGGCTTCCCGCACGAGCATCGAATTGCCTTTCGCCCTGCCACCGGTGACGTACTCGTTGAGATCCATCTGCCTCCTGAGGCGATCGTTCCGACCGCGCGGGGCTACCGGTACGTGAAGAACCGAGACGAGATGACCGTGCTGCCTCGTCCGGAGAAGGAGCGCAAGGAGATCTACGCCTCCGTCCTGGCACAAGTCGCTCTGAGGACAGTCCACGAGGTCCTGACGAGCGATCCGGACCGGATCGTCAATGGCGTGATCCTGAACGGCCATGTGAGAACCGTCGACCGGGCCACCGGTCAGGAGGTCTCACCTTGTCTAGTGACGCTCAGCGCCAGCAGGGAGCAGTTCGGAAAGCTCCGTCTCAGCCAGGTTGATCCAGCGCAGTGCCTCAGGGGACTCAACGCTCTGGTATCGCCCAACCCCTACGATCTCGAACCGATCCGCCCCATCGTCGAGTTCGACCTATCGAAGTACCGGCTCATGGACAGCATGGATGTAGTCGCCGGCCTGGACAGCAGGCCCGTGCTGGTGAAGCTGACGCCCACCGAGTTCGAGCACCTGATTCGCCAACTGTTTGAGGCGATCGGCATGGAGGCCTGGAACACCCAGGCGTCCAAAGACGAGGGCGTTGACGCGGTGGCCGTCAGCAAGGACCCCGTCTTCAACGGTGAGTGCATCATTCAGGCGAAGCGCTACAGCAAGCTCGTAGGTGTTGAGTCCGTCCAGGCGCTCGCCGGAGTGGTCGAGCACAAGCGTGCCGCCAAGGGGGTCCTGATCACCACATCCTGGTTCGGCAGGGCCAGCCACGACTTTGCCCGCCAACATGGCCGGCTCCAGCTCATCGAAGGGCCGGAACTCAAGTACCTGATCAAGGAACACTTTGGCAAGGACGTGATCCCGGGCCCAGTCCCCCCGAAGAGGCGCCCCTCGCGCTGAGGTCGGCGGCCCGCCCAGTCAGACCGAGGAGCTGGGCCGTCCCTCGGCCGTCCGAGGCCGCTCGACAGTGGTCAATGACGACCAACGACGACCACCAGGATCACGATCCCACCGCCCCCGACCAGCAAAAATCCAGCTCACTAAGATCCCCGACAACACCCAGGGCAAGAAGACACCTCAGGTTGCGTCCCGTGGCGGGGCTGGCAGGTTGTGCCAGGCGTGACTACATCCCCCGGCGCAGTACAACGTCCGCCTCCGGGTGTCCGCGATGCCGAAGAGGGCGATGAGTAGGCGGAAGGACTTACTAAGTTCGTAGGCCGGAAGGTCCTCCATGCCAAAGCGCCACTTCGTAAGCATCACCGCTGGCGTGTGAGTGGGGCGGATGCCGGAACGCGCGATGCTCTCCGGCACGTCCTCCTCGCGGGCGCGGGCCTGCCCGCAGAACAGCACCAGTGTGTGCAGGACCTTGCGTTGGTCGTCCTCCGGGAGGCCCTCGAACCACTCGACGCCCTCAGCCGTCGGTCTGAGCTCCTGTGTGAGTTCGTTCAGGATTACGTCGTGTGCGTACAGCACAGGCTTCCACCCCCATGGTCCAGATCGACGGTACGCCCACGACAGCCCGTGAGCAGCACGGTTTCACGACCAGGGCCTGCCCGCATCTTCTAAGTGCCCGCCACGCTGAGCTAGCTTGGGCACGCCTGACCGTGGCCTGGCATCGCGTCTGGCTGTGGGCCGAGGTTGGCCTGTGTTAACCGACAGCGGCAGCCGACGCGACGCGGGATGCCCGAGCCCAGGTCAAGGCGTGAGTTTGCTTGAAGCCCTTCATCTGTGAAAGGCAGGGATTGTGGGCGGTGGTTGGGCGGGGTTACTGGTTGCCGTCGTGGGCGTAGCGGGCACGCTAGGAGCGGCACTGCTGACGCAGAACCGCGCAGACCGTACAAAACGCCTGGAATTGCAGGTTGCTGCGGAGCAGCGACGAGAAGAACGCCAGCACGCCGAAGCGCTGCTGCAGGCGGAGCAGGCTCAAGCACGCCAGCGCGAGAGCCTTGAGTTGAGGCGCAAGTGTTACATCGACCTGAACACCGCTTCCCGTCAATTTCTGACGGCGATGACCAACTACCTGCATGCACTGCGGCACAACGTTGACGTTGACGCATCGCTGGCACAACTGGAGACCAGCCGATCGGCCTATCGGGACAGCTATGCGGAAGCCCAGATGATTGCCCCGCGCCCGGTGCTACATGCATCCAGCGTTGCCAAGACCCGGTTGAACACCGCATACGGAAAGATCAAGCAGCTCGGGCCATCCCTGTCCGGATGTGCGGCCGAGCTGCAGGCTTTAGAAGACGAACTGCATCAAGAGGTCTGGCCATACGTGGGGGAGCAGAAAGTGGCCATGCGAGCCGACTTGGGCATCGAAGCCGCCGAATAGCGCAATGTTGATCGAGCGATCCCAGCCCAAGGTCACCTACTTGCCTACCCTCCAAGCAGCCGAGTACGACCAGGCGGAGGGATTGCAGTGAAGTACAGCAACCACCGCAACCGCAGGCGACCGCCAAGGCCCGTCAGCGACCGACTGACCAGTCCTCCGGTCCGCAATGACCACCCAGCCGAAAGTTCGGGACGGGGAGGTCGTGCCAGGACCGTGCCAGATTGTGTGGGGAACCACGGGGAATGGCGGGGAGCAAGTCGCTGGCCAGTCGGGCCCCGTAACGGTCAGCCGCAGGTCAGTGCAGGCATCGCCCCCAGAGAACCCGAGCTTCCCAAGCTCAGAGCGCGGGTTCGATTCCCGTCTCCGCTCTTCAAAGAAGGCCCAGGTCAGCGACCTGGGCCTTCGTCGCTGTCTAGACCGATTCAGGCGCCCCGCACCACTTGGCTCCTGCGCGGGCTGCTCAGCGGCCTTTTCGCGGGCGACGCGCACCATCTCGTCCAGCCCGTCGGCGACCTCCCGCCTTCTCTGAGGACTGGCCGATCCCCACCATCGTGTCCTTCAGCGTCGCTCCGGCCCGCGTCGACAGGGTGTGCCCTTTATGGCGAAGGTCGTAGAACCTGAACGACTTCGGCAGGCCGACCCTCAGCCGGGGTCGTAAGACGCACGTCGAAGCGCTCGGGACGAGGCGGCACGACGACGGCGAGTCGGCCCCGGCGTCACGCGCCCGCGACCCTGCGCGCTGGCGGAATTCGGACCTCGCTCCTCTGTACCCGGCCATTCACAGACGAGACGTACCGAGGCTGCGCACCACCTCCGCGAGGGCGCGAATGAGGTCGTTTTCGGTCTCGCTGCGCCACACCAGGGCGTACGGCAGGGCCGGCATGTCGGGGAGCGGCAGCCACCGGATGTGGGACAAGGCCCAGTACTTGGTGACGTGGGCAGGGAACGTGTGGACGATCTCGCCGGTGCCGACGAGATTGATCAGGGCGTCGGGGGTGGTGACGGTGTCGACGCGTTCGATGGATCTGCCTTGGGGGGTCTGGAAGGGCAGGTACGCGTCCTCCCAGTAGTCCAGCATCTGGGGGGCTGTGGCATGCGGGAAGTCGGCGACCGCCTCCAGCGATACGGAGGATCGTTCCGCCAACTCGTGGTCGCTGGAGACGGCGAGCACGCGCGGGTCGCGGAACAGGATCGGGCCCACGGTGAGGTCGGGTTCCTCCACGGGCAGCCAGGCGACCAGGACGTCCATCTCCCCGGCGCGGAGCCGGCCGAACGGATCGACGTAGGAGGCTTGGCGCACCTGAAGCTGCCATTGGGGGTGGCGAGCCCGGAAGACTCGCCAATGGGGGTGCAGATCAGGCAGGTTGAAGGGCATCATGCCGATGCGCAGCGTGGCGGTGACGCCCTGAGCTGCGAGCCGGGCCCGTTCCAAGCTCGCCAGCAGATTCGCGTACACCGGCTGCAGATCGTCTCGCAGGAGTTGGCCCAGCGGTGTCAATCGGATGTCGCGACGGCTGGAGCGGTCGAACAGCTCGCCGCCGAGGCGGCGTTCCTGCTGCTTGATCGCCTGACTCACACGCGCCTGACTCACGTGCAGCCGCGCGGCGGTACGCCCGAAGTGCAGCTCCTCTGTGAGCGTCAGAAAGATCTCGATGTCCCGTACTTCCACGATGCCCCCGCCCCGCGTCCTCACGTTCCCCGACATAACCCTCCGGTTATCGGGGCCATTCCAGATCCGGCGTTGATCACGTCCACCGCCCCGAGGGAGCCTTGAAGCCACCGGAGAGCGACACGTCGAACGGCGCCTGCTCACAGGAGATTTCACCATGCAGACACGTATGAAGGACCTGGCTGTCGTGCTCCCGGCCGGCAAGGCGCCCTTCTTCACCGACGCCGAGCGGGCGGCGATGCGTCTGGCGGAAGCGGTCACCCGCCCCGCGGGCACCACCTGGGGGCTGAGCTGGCCGGCGGGACACGGGCGCGGTCACGAGCAAGGAACGAGGACACGATGAACGACCAGCTCGACATGACCGTGATGTACGCGATGCACCACGCGCTTCGGCGCGACCTCCAGCACGTCGCCCGCATCACCTCGCGCGCCGATCGCCACCCGGGCGAGGCCCTGCGCGCCGCCGCGGGCTGGGACCTTCTCAAGGTGGCTCTGCACGTCCACCACCGCGCCGAGGACGACGCCCTGTGGCCGGCCCTGCGCGGCAACCTCACCGGGAGGCCCGACGACCTCGCCCTCCTGGAGGCGATGGAGGCCGAGCACGCGGCCCTCGATCCGCTGGTCGAAGCGCTCGACAAGGCCCTGGCGGACCCGGGAACGACGCCTAACCTGGTCGGCGACCTCGCGGACTCCCTCGTCACGGGCCTGACCGGGCACCTCGCCCACGAGGAGGAAGCCGCGCTTCCGCTCGTCCAAGAGGTCGTCACGCCGGTGCAGTGGGCCCACTTCGGCCAGGTCCACGCCCAGCGGATCGGCCCCGACGCGCCCCGGCTCCTGCCCTGGCTCCTGGACGACGCCGACGAGAGGACGATCACGAAGATGCTGGCCCCCCTGCCCGGGCCGGCACGCCATGCCTACGAGCACCGGTGGCGGCCGGCCTACACGGCGCTCGACCCGTGGGCCGGAACCCCTGTGGCCTGACCCGGCCCTGTGGAACATCAGCACCGCCCAGGCGGCGGACGCGAACTCGGCGGGTTCTGTCCCTTCCAGCGCTGACTCGCGGATGTTCTCCCGCTTGGTCTCCCTTTGTCTCCGCCATCGCGGCGAAGAACGCGGGCAGCAGCTTCCCGGGGCCGGTGGGGTCGTAGATGCCGGGCAAGGGACGGCGGCGCCACGCCGGGGCGGGTCTTGAAGATCGAACACTGTACGCAAGGAGATTCATCATGAGACAAGGCAACAGCGGCTTCTCCGAAGCAGGGCTGCGCAGGATGCGCGACGTGCTGGCGCGGTATGTCGAGTCCGGGAAGATTCCGGGGCTGGTCGCGCTGGTCAGCCGGGGCGAGGATACGCACGCCGAAGCGCTCGGGACGATGCGCCACGACGGCGGCCCGCCGATGCGCCGGGACACGATCTTCCGGATGGCCTCGACGTCCAAGCCGGTCGGGATGTCGGCGGCGATGATCCTTCTCGACGAGTGCAGGCTGCGGCTGGACGACCTGGTGGATCCGTGGCTGCCCGAACTCGCCGACCGTCAGGTGCTGAAGCGGATCGACGGCCCGCTGGACGACACCGTGCCAGCGCGGCGGCCCATCACCGTACGGGACGTGCTGACCTCCACGTTCGGGCTCGGCATGGATATGACGTCGCTGGGAACTCCGATCATGAACGCGGTCTTCGAGCAGGGGCTCACGCCCAATCTGCCGACGCCGATGCCCGAGCCGGACGAGTGGATGCGCCGCCTCGGCGCGCTGCCGCTGATGCACCAGCCCGGAGAGCGCTGGCAGTACCACATCGCCAGCGATCTCCTCGGCGTGCTCGTCGCCAGGGTCACCGGCCAGTCGTACGAGACGTTCCTGCGCGAACGCATCTTCGACCCCCTGGGCATGAAGGACACCGGTTTCCACGTGCCCGCCGACAAGATCGACCGGCTGCCGCCCCTCTACGCCCCCGACCCGCAGAGCGGAGAGTTCCACGTGTGGGACGAGGCGGAGGGGGGCCGCCACAGCGCGCCTCCGGCGTTCCAGGGCGGGGGCGGCGGACTGAACTCCACGGCCGACGACTACCACGCCTATTTCCGGATGCTGCTCAACGGCGGGATGCACGGGAGCGAACGGATTCTGTCCCGGGCCGCCGTCGAGCTGATGACCACCAACCGCCTCGCGCCCGAGCAGCAAGCCGCCCGACACGCCATGGCCGTCAACAATGTCCATGTGTCGTTCGGCCAAGGGCAGCATGGCGGATGGGGCTTCGGAATGGCGGTGCGCACCTACCGCGGCGACTACGCGCCCATCGGCCAGTTCGGTTGGGACGGCGGAAGCGGCACCTCGACCTACGCCGACCCGGAAACCCAGATCACCGGAATCCTGCTCACCCAGGTCGGGACGTCCGTCCCGGACCCGGCGCGGCTCTTCCACGATTTCTGGACCACGGTCTACCAGGCGATCGACGACTGACACGGAGCCGGCGTCCCAGTCCCGGTAGGCCCGAGGGTGAGAGGTCCCCTCGGGCGTGGACTACCTGCGGACTGGGCCAGGTCGACCGAACGTCTGCAGGTCCTCAGCCAGCGGCGTTGCCCGGGAGTCAAGGGGCCTCCGGAGCCGTGTGTCACCGATTCTGGTCCGCATGACGCAATGGGGAGGTAAACCCGGGTGGATGACCGGACTTCTCTCCCCATTGACGTGTACGGAAGGTTGTTTCGGCAGGCGCGGTTTGCGGCAGCTGCCTAGGAGCGGCGAGGTGCGCTCCCCGCTAGGGGTGACCGCGGCTGGTCGCGACGCGGAGCACGTCCCGCAAAGCCCCCGTCAGTTCCTTCGCCAACCGTCGCAGGTCTTCCGGGCCCGCCTCCTGGTCGACGAGGGTGTCTGAGGCCTCCTCCAGCAGCTCGACTGCCGTACCCAGTTGTGCCGCTTCGATGTTGTCCGCCAGGCGGGACATGTAGCCGCCGCTAGCGTCGGTGCTCAGGTAGCAGGGCTTGCCCTCCGGTCCCGACCACGGGAGGAGCCGTAGTTCGTTCGGTGCCGTCATCCTTGCTTCTGCCTCTCGTCGGTCACGTGGTGGGTGGTGAAGACGGCGTCCACACGGTCCCCCGGGAACACCAGAAGCGCGGCCTCGACGATTCGCCCGGTCGTGTCGGTCGCGATGCGTGTGACGGCGACGACTGCCACGGCGGAGCCGATCCGTAGGGCCGATGCTTCGTCCGGCGACGGTGGGCGGGCAGATACCGTTTCGCGGACAACCGCCGGCGGCGAGCTCAGAACGGCAAAGCGCGTGGCCGACTCCCGCCACGAGGATTTGTCGTCCAGCACTGCGGCCGGCGCCAGGTCGCGCGGGATGTAGATGCGGGCCAAGCCGTGCGGTGACTCTCCCTCGTGGCTAATGCAGAAGAACTCGGCGAGAGGACTGCCCGTCGGCACTGCCAGCAGGGTCGTCAGGTGCCCCTTTGCCGGAACCGTGTTGGTGCGAACTGTGACGCTCAGGGCCGTTTCAGCGGCGGTCCACGGGTCCAGCGTCCCCCATCCTCCGACGTAGAGGAGCTTGCGGGGTGGGCGACGAGCGAAGTTCCCTCTGCCGTGGATCTTCTCGACGAGGCCTTCTCCTTGGAGCACGGCGAGGGCTCTCCGCAGTGTCACCGTGCTGACCTTGTACCGGTCGGCCAGGCCTGCCTCAGATGGAAGGCGCTCGCCGGGCTTGATGCGGCCGGTCGTGATCTGGTGCCGCAGATCCTCGGCGATTTCATGATGGCGTGAAGGCACGGACCCGATCACCGCCTTCTCTGCAAACGAACGGCGGCGAGCCGGGTTCGCGCGTGTATGGTCAGCAGCTCGCCCGACTCGAAGAGGAGTTGCTTGCCGCCTTGGGGGAGCTGGAAGAGGTCGCTCACCTGGCAGGCTGTCCCACCGAGTTGGATGACGTCGCCGCGCTGCACGGTGGTCGCGGTGACCTCGACGTTAGATGCCAGCGCGCCGCTGGGTGCCCAGCTGCTCACCGCTCCGTCTCCCCCAGCGTGAAGTGGTGGGACGCCGAGTGGCATGGGCAGGCGCATGTCTCGACAACCACTGGCAGGTCGATCGGTGCGGAGGCCGGGGAGGACTCCGTGCAAGCAAGATGCGTGCCGATGCGGCAGGCAGTCGACCGGTAGGGAACGACCGAAGCCTCGGTGATGCGGGGCTGTTGGCGAGGAGTCATTAGCTGACTCCCGCGAGGGACGACCAGGCTTCAGCGGGCAGGTGCGAAGCGACGACCACCTCGCGCGGCCGTACTCGCCTCTCCCAAGCCAGCATGTACGGGCGGACAAGCGCGTTGTCCTCCCCCGCGAGAGGGTGACGGTGGCTCGCGGTGTCCGGAGACCGGTCCAGGACGACCGTCGACGCGTCAGCGGACGCAGGGAGCACGGGGGCCGCCAGCGGCCGGGACGGCCATAAGGGACGGCGGTGCCTGCCCTTGGGGAAGTACCGCGCTCTGGTGAGCGAGGCGGCACGGCGGATACGGTTGAGCACGCTGCTCAGCTCCTATCGCTGATGGCTCGGTCCCCCGACATCGCCCGTCGTGGGGACCGCTTTGTTTACAACCGCCCAGAGAGTGCGGTCGTTCAAGCTGGTGGCGAGGAGCCCGAACCGATCGGCCTCGGCCACCACTTCCAGGACCTCCCGCCATAAGTCGTCTGAGAGCGACTCCGGCACCTCCGCTTGGACCGACGCGTACCGGTCGTGCTCCTCCACGCGTGCGGGAAGCCCGATGTCGGACAGTCGGGCAGCGATGGCTACCGCGCGAACTCCCGAAGCGGGCACAGGGCAGCCTCCGTCACCGGCGATCACTTTCAGTGAAGCTAGTTAACTAGATTAGAGCTAGTGGACTAGATTTTCCATATGTCTGAGCAGCCGCCCTACCTCCGCATCGCCGACGAACTTCGGCGACGGATCGCGGAGCACGTATGGGAGCCCGGGGATCGCCTGCCGTCCCGCGCCCAGATCGGCCAGGAGTGCGGAGTTGGCGAGAACGTCGTCCGCCGGGCTCAGGAGCTGCTGATTTCCCAGGGTGTGCTTGAGGGGCGCGCCGGGTCGGGCACGTACGTCGCCGAACCCCGGCAGCGGGTGCGGGTCGTCCGGTCATCAGCCCGGGAGCAGCCCAGCGGATCGCCCTTCCGGGCAGACATGAAGGCCGTGGGCAGGCAAGGGGATTGGGAGAGCCGGACCGAGGCCAAGGTGCCAGCTCCGGCTGACATCGCGGCGCGGCTCGGTATTGCCGAGGGGGACCTGTGCGTCCGGACCGCGTATGAGTTCCTGGCCGATGGCAGGCCGGTGCAGCTGTCCACGAGTTGGGAGCCGTACGACCTCACCGCCGGCACGCTCGTCGTCCTTCCCGAGGGAGGGCCACACGCCGGTGCAGGAGTCGTGAACCGCATGGCCGCGATCGGCGTCACCGTCAGCCACGCCGTGGAGCAGC
Source organism: Streptomyces lomondensis (assembly GCF_014651035.1). Classification (GTDB taxonomy): domain Bacteria; phylum Actinomycetota; class Actinomycetes; order Streptomycetales; family Streptomycetaceae; genus Streptomyces; species Streptomyces lomondensis. The sequence continues at coordinate 430,191 of NZ_BMWC01000001.1, read as the reverse complement.
CGGAGCCGAGGCAGGCGACTGCCGAGGAGGCGTCACTTCTCGGTATCCAGAAGGCCGCACTCGTGACGCACATCCGGCGGACGTACTACAGCGACGACGGGCGGCCCGTGGAAACGGCGGACATCGTGGTGCCCGCCGCTCATTGCGAGATCGTCTACGAGATCCCGATCAACCGTCACTAGACCGGCCCCTGCCCCGTGTCGAACCGCTGCCCGTGTCGAATGCGTGCCGAAGGCCGATCGACGAGGCACCCGGTGCGGGAGAAGAACCAGGTCAGCAAGGGTGCGACAAGAGATACACCAGCGCCTTCTAAGCGCTTGGCCGCAGGTTCGATTCCTGCCGGGGCTCAAATACCCCCCGACCAGCGGAAACGCTGGTCTATCTGCCTTCTGATTCCATGCACATCGCACGAGGGCCGCCACAGCGGGCTGGCTTCCTCGTCGACCGTGCCCCCTGGGCACCAAAGGCTGAGCTACCGAACACGCACTCCCTCTCTCACCCCTCCGGGCTTGAGAGAGGGATCTTCGTCCTTCCGGCTCAGCGCAAGGCTTCGATCGCCCGGAGGATCAGCGCCCGGGCCTCTGCCCCGTACACGGCCATACCGCGCAGTTGCTCGAACGTCTTCAAATACAGGGCCACCTCGGAGGGCTGCGTCACCTTCACCTCGGCGGAGACCAACTCGACCGAAACCAGCTTGTCGTCGTACACCTGGAACGTCTCTTCGGGCCACTGTCTACGCTCGGGTGTCGCCATGGGGATGATGCCGAGCGATACCGCCGGCAGGGCCCCGGCGGAGAGCAGATTGCCCAGTTGGGCCGCCATGGCGTCGGCGTCCGCCATCTGGCAGTGAAGGACGGACTCTTCGAGCACGATCACGAAACGGTGGCCCTGCTCGTGGATCACGCGAGATCGCTCGACGCGGGCCCGGGCCGCCTCGTCACTGTCGTCGATGGGCAGATCCCTGAAGCGGGCGGCCGTACGCAGTACCGCGGCCGCGTATCCCTCAGTCTGGAGCAGTCCCGGCACGATCGTGGAGGAGTACACCCGAAACAGCTGAGTGTCTCGGTAGAACTGGGCCACCGACTCTTGCAGGTGCTTCAGACCAGCGCGCACCTGATGGCGCCACTCCCTGTACATGGACTCGGCGTTGAGGGACTGCACGATGAGGTCTTGCGCCTGGTCGGCGGCGCCGGCAGCGGTGCACCACAGGCGGATGTCTGTGGTCGTAGGCGTCTGGTGCGCGTTCTCGATCCTCGACGTCTTGGAGTGGTGCCAGCGGCACGCGGTGGCCAGCTGGACGATCGTCAGCCCCGCCTCCTTCCTGAGCTCACGGAGTCGCCTGGCGACGGCCTCGCGGGCTGCCTGAGCGGAGGAGGAGGGGGAGACGGACATAAAGCTGGCCTACCGGTGCTTCCCTGTCAGTGAATCTCGTACTGGTCGTGCGGAACAGCGCGTGCCCACACGGCCTCGAACGCCTCGGCGCAGAGCTTGGCCGCCAACGGCTCTTCGGAGATCTCCTGGCGGACCCAGGCCCCGTTGCCCGCGAAGTGGTGCCAGCGGATCAGATGGTCGTCGAACAGCCAGAAGTCATTGCCGGGCAGCGCGAGGTCGGAGGCGTGGCAGCGTGGCAGCCACCGCACCTGTTCCCCAGCCCTGACGTTGACGTCCGTTGCGGCGTGCTCGTAGCGGATGTAGTCGGAGACGGGTTCGGACACGATGCGCGCACGCCGCACTGTGACGCCACGGGCAACGGTGCTGGAGATCAGGTCGACCCAGGGTGCCCAGTACTCCGAGGCCGGGTCGGTGTCCCTCTGGCCCGTGCGGATCCAGGTCTCGAAGTCGTCCGCCTCGTTGTCCACGGCGTAAGCGTCACGCATCTCCAGGTGGACGGCTGAGCGGGTGCAGGCGGCGAGGAGTTCAGCGAACTTCGGCTCGTTCGACGACACTGCATGCCTCCCTGATCATCGATGCCATCCTGGCCGGGATTCGGATCACTGCCTCGTCGTCCGGGATGCCCTTCGCGTGGCCCGGCACTTCGAAGGCGGCGCACTGCGCCTCAAGTTCAGGGCCGGGGCGATATCCCTGGAGCACGATTTCGTTCTTCTCCGGGTCGACCCAGACGGTGGGACTCTTGTCCTGGCCGGTCTCCGGATCGATCCCGATGAACAGTAGCGGCACGGCAATCACCCTCCACGCGGTGTGCGGTCTTCTGCTCCACCGTCAGGTCTGCGGGAATGTCGGTCAAGGGCATGAGGCGGCCATCGCCCCATCTAGCTACTGCTGCGCGCACAGATTCGCACACTGCTGGATGTGGCGCCAACCACGTCTCTAGCGTCGGGAGTTACGAAAGAACCCCGGCGAGGTGGAGGCCTCCCGGGGCGTGGCCAACGCTGCGAGGAGCGTCGACATCATGAACGCCACAGCCCCGCCAGACCTCAAGACGATGCGCGCCACAGCGATAGAGCTGCTGCGCCCGGACGACGCGCCGGACATGCTGCCAGCGGCCGGTGAGGAACTGGCGACGCTCACCGACACGCTGCGCGGCCACCTCGAACTGCTCATCCCCGAGGTCGAGCAGGCGGCCGGGCGTCTGCCGGAGAACAGCGTCACCCGCTCCGGCGCGATGTACTGCGTCGGCGAGGCCCGCGGAAAGCTCCGCGCACCCGAGCTGAGCTTCGCCCCGTTGGCCGGCAGCGTCCTGTACGCCCGCAGGCTCGCCCGCGTCCTGGCCGCCCTGTGCGACCACTACGAGACCGTCACCAGTGGCGTGGTCGAGACGCACTGGCGGACCGCGTTCGTGCGCCTGGCGGACCACTGCCTGACGTGCCCGACCTGCCGGGCCATGGACGACGAGGGCGCGAACCTCGGCCTCCCCTGCGAGACCCACGACCGGCTCTACGACGAGTACCGGGAAGCTTGGGCTCGGGCGCGTGACGGCCACCGACGCTCTGCGGAGGCATCAGCGTGACCACTCCCGAAGCTGAGCCCAGCACGCCCGACGCCGAAGACGAGTTCCAGAGACTGGGTGAGCAGCTGCTGCGCACGGCGAAGTCGTCCCGCACCCGCGCGGCTGTCCAGGCCTTGGTCGAGGAGCGGACGATCCTGTCGGTGCCGGCCGTACGCCACGCCCTGATCGTCGACACCGACGACGGCGAGATGGCCCACTTCGAGGGCCTGTCGGGGCGCCAGCACGGGCCGGACCTGGATGAGGGGCAACGTGCCTTCCTCCACCTGGTCCTGTCCATGGTCGGCATCGGAATCACCACCCTCACCTCCGTGCAGGACCTGAACGACCGTCGACTCCAGATCATGCTGCGGGCGATCCTGCGGCTCGCGGGCAACGACAAGCTCGCCGTCGGTCGGCGCTTGTGAGGACTTCAGGCGAAGCGCCTTTCCTCAGTTCGCTCCCAGCGACCTCAAAGACGCAGGTGAGGACATCGCTCATGCACGCACACACCTTGTAAGCGCTTGACCGCAGGTTCGAGTCCGGCCGGGCCCCCGACACCCACCACCCCGAACCCAATTCCCCGCCCCATGGATATCGATCGCATGTACGGAAAGGATCTATCCGAGCAGTCGGTGCTTACACGCGGTGGGGGGCCCAGGTGGGGAGTCACGAGCTCAGATCTCAGAACGAGCTGAGTGGCACGGTGCACGGCGCGACCATCCAGGCAGGAGCCGTGCACGGCGGCATCCACTTCGGGGCGGGCGAGGCGAAAGGCGTCGCGCGGACGCCCTGGCAGCTGCCGCCGGCCGTGCATGTGATCGACCGATTACCGGAGCTGGCGGCCCTGGAGCAGCACCGCACGCGCGCGATGCGGGAGGAACGCCCGGCGCTGGCCGCCGTGAGCGGACTGGGCGGGATCGGGAAGACCACCCTCGCACTGCGGTGGCTGCACGCCCTGCGCCCGCATTTCCCGGACGGCCAGCTGTACGCGGACCTCGGCGCCCAGTCCCCCGGTGGCGGGGTCCTCCCGGAAGAGGTGCTCGGGCGCTTCCTGCGGGCCCTGGGGGTCCCCGCGCCGGACGTACCCGCGACCCTCGCCGAACGGACGGCGCTGTACCGGTCCCTGACCGCCGACCGGCGTCTGGTCGTGCTGCTCGACGACGCCGCGACGGCGGCGCAGGTGCGGCCGCTGCTGCCCGCGGGCCGGAGCGTGACGGCGGTGACCAGCCGCGGGCGGATGCCGGGGCTGACGGTCGACGGCTGCTATCCCGTCCATCTGGAGCCGCTCGGCCCGGAGGCGGCGATGGAACTGCTCGCGGACACCCTGTCCGACGACCGGGTCGCGGCGCAGCCCGATGCCGCCCGCCTCCTGGTCGAACTGTGCGCCGGGCTGCCCCTGGCCGTCCGTGTCGCCGGCGCCCGGCTCGCGGCGCGGCCGGAACGCCGTATCACCACGATGGTGCGCGCGCTGACCGAGGAACGTGACCGGCTGGAGGTGCTGGCCATCGACGGCGACCACAATGTGCGGGCCACGCTGGACCTGTCGTACCGGACGCTGCCCCCTCGGGCCGCCCGCCTCTACCGGCTGCTGGGGCTGCATCCCGGCCCGGAGTTCGGCAGCGCGGTGGCGGCGGCCGTACTCGCCCCTGAAGGGAAAGCGACGGAACTGCTGGAGAAGCTGCACGACGCCAGCCTGCTCCTCGACCGCGGCGAAGAGCGCCACCGCTTCCACGACCTGGTGCGGCTGCACGCCGCCGGGAAGGCGCTGGAGGACGAGTCGCCGCAGGAGCGTGAGCGGGCCGTGCGCCGGATCGCCGATCACTATCTGGCGAGCGCCACGAAGGCCGAGGAGATCATCGACCCTCAGCACCGCACCATGGCCCGGGACTACGGCCCCGGCCCGGTGGTCGTCGCCGACGTCGGGGACGACGCCGAAGCGGCCCTGGACTGGCTGGAACGGGAGTTGCCCAATCTGATGGCCGTGCTGCGGCAGGCGCGTCCCGCCGGGTTCCCGACCGTCTGCTGGCAGCTCGCCGACGCCCTGTGGCCCCTCTTCCTGCGACGCAAGTTCTACGACGACTGGCACGCCGCCCATGAGGAAGGGCTGGCGGCCGCCGTGGAGTTGCGGGACGCGGCGGCGGAGTGCCGGATGCTCACCTCCGGCGGGGTGGGGCGGCTCGGTTCCGGGCACCACGACCGGGCCCTGGCGATGTTCGAGCGCGCGGCGCGGCTCTTCCTGGAGCGCGACGACCGGCTCGGGCACGCCCGCACCCTCAACTACCGGGGCCTGGCCCTCCAGCGGCTCGGACGTCCGGACGAAGCCGCCGACCTCTTCCGGCAGGCCGCGGCGGAGCTGCCGTCGCGCGGAGACCGCCGGGCCGGTGCCCTGGCCCGGCTGAACCTCGCCGACCTCTCGCTCACCGCAGGCCACGCCGAAGAGGCGATCCGCCACGCCGGTGCCGCTCACACCTCGCTGCGCGAGGCGGGCGACCTGTACAACGCCGCCCGCGCGACCAGGGTCCTGGGCCGCGCCCACCTCGCCGTGGACCGGCTCGACCAGGCCGAGGAGCAGCTGTCGTCCGCCCTGGCGACGCTGCGCGGCATGGCCGCGCACTACGAGATGGCCCACGCCGTCGGAGGCCTGGCGGAAGTCTCCGAACGGCGCGGGCACACTGATGTCGCCCGGGAGCGGTACCGGGAGGCGCTGGAGCTCTACGCCTCCGCGGGCCGGTCGGGATCGGACGAGGCCGAGACCGCGCGGCACCGGCTGCGGCGGTTGGATCCCGGCGAGTCGGGGAGCTGAGCCCGGCGGGCGTACGGCGTCGGTCGCCGACGGCCCTCGGCGACCAGCCCGAGAACGGCCTCCCCGACGCCGAACGCCTCGGCGGGCAGCCCGGCCACCAGCCAGGCGTGAGCCAATGAGGCGAGGATCTCCCACCGTTCCTCAAGGTGCCCCGGCCCCGCGGCCTCGAAGGCGAGGACGGCCGGGACACCGGCGCCGAGCCGCAGCCAGCAGCGGGAGCCGTGGTGCACCGCCACCACCAGGGCGCCCGGATGGGCCACCGCCGTCTCCGCCGCCTCCGTCGCTCCCGTGCCGGGCCCGATCAGCACGTCGCCGAGCCGAGACCAGCGTGTCCCTGCCGGAAGCCGGACGCTGACGTGCTCGTCCAGGATCGGGGCCCGGGAGACCGGATGCAGCAGCACCGCACGGACCCGATGCGCCGGACCGTCCGACGCCGCCCCACCCATCGAACCGTGCGACGCCGTCCCCTCCATCGGCCCCTGTGACGCCGTCCAGCGCCCCGGACCGTCCGACGCCCTCCCGTCCACCGGACCGTCCGACGCCGTCCACTGCACCGGACCGGCTGACCCCCCGCCCGGGGCCAGCGCCGTCCGGGACACCACAGCGACCAGCGTCACGGCGCAGTCACGCTCCCCGGTTCCCCATAGCGCACCGTCAGCGGCAGCCGTGCCGGTTCCGTCGTCGTCCGTGCGCTGGGGGCCCGCAGGCGCAGCTTGCGGTAGAGCAGCGCGCGCATCTTGCGGGAGAACTGCCCCGGCTCCGAGGAGATACGCGCCGCGACCCGCTCGTAGCGATGCGAACGCCAGGCCGCCGAACTCCGCTTGAGCTGGGCGCGCAGCGACCGGTTCTCGCGCAGGCGCGGCGCGAAGGACATCAGCTCGGCCAGCGGCGAGCCTGGATCCACCTCGGCGTCGGCCCGGCCCGCCATGAGGACGGGTACGCCGGTCATCGCGCCGTACAGCGAGACGGAACCGTGGTCGCCCACGATGTAGTCGGCGGCGACGACCGCCCCGGTCCAGTCACCGTACGGGCTGACCAGGGTCAGGCCGGAGCGCGCCAGCCCGGCGAGCCAGGCGCGGACCTGCCAGTCGCCGTGGGCGTTCCAGACGTGCGGGTGCAGCAGGGCGGCGATGCTGAACTCGTCCCGTGGCAGCTCGCCGACGAGTCGCTCCAGAACCTCCCAGCCCTGCCCCAGGAGCGAGTCCGGCCCCCAGGTGGAACAGACGAGGACCAGGCGCTGGCCGGGCTTGGCGCCCAGGGCGTCCCGGTACAGCGCCCGGGACGGCAGGCTGGCGGCGATGCGGTCGAAGCACGGGTCGCCCACGACTTCCGCGGCGGGCACGGCTTCGGGACACTCACGGCCGAGCCTGGTCAGCTCCTCGTGGTGGGCGAGCACGATCACCTCGGGCACCACCGCACCGTCCCGGACCAGGCGCTGCCTGCTCAGTCCGTACACCCCGCGCGGTGCCGTCAGGCGGCCGTGCCGCCCGGCGGGGGTGATCTTGTTGTGGCCTGCCCCGTGCGGCAGCACGATCACAGGCGTCTGCAGCTCGTGGAGGCTGCCGTGGCCGGCGGCCAGCGCGAGGTCGAAGCTGGTCTGGACGGCCTGGCTCCATGGCATCACCAGGCCCCCCAGCTGTTCCAGGAACTCGGACACGCCGTTGCCGAACACGTCCGGTGCCTGGGTGAAGATGGTCTGCACCCTGACATCGCCTTCGAGCAGGCGGATCGCGTCGAGCAACCGCTGCCCGGCTATCACCGTGTGCACCACGACCAGGACGCGCCTGCGCGTCCGTCGGGTGGCCCAGCGCTCGACGTCCAGCCGCACCGGCACATGGCGCCAGTGGGGTTCGGGCACTGTCACACTCATCGTTGTTGTCCCCCGGATTCTCGTACATGCCTTCCCGACCGCGACCCCGCGCGATCGATGACAAGGGCGTGCCCCGGGGTCTGGATGACCGGCTTGCAGGAATCCTGCACTCCTGTGGAACGCCGCTTCACACCGGTTCCGTGCGCCCGTCGTTGCTCCAGTGCGCCCCTGTCTCCCCCCGGGCACCCCGCAGAACAGTGAATCGTGTGCCGCACAAACGGGCGGGCACTGCCGACACGGCAGGAAGAAGCACACCCGCCGGGGGTGATGGTGGAACTTCTTGCTCTGGGACCTCTCGAACTGTGGCACGGTCCGCAGCAGTACGAGCTGGGATCCGTGAAGGAACGCTGCCTGCTGGCCGCGCTGGTGCACGCCCGGGGCGAACCGGTCTCCGTGGACACGCTGATGGAACGGGTCTGGAACGGCGATCCGCCGCCCACCGCCACGGAGACGCTGCACAGCTACCTCTCCCGGCTGCGCAGACGATTACGCAGGACCGTGGGCGACGAACAGGCCGAGGTGGTCCGGGCCTCGCCCCGGCTGTACCAGCTGCGGGCCGCCGACCCGGAGGACATCGACCTGCTGCGCTTCCAGCGGCTGCGGACGGACGCGGCGAGTGCGGCGGCGCGGGGGGACCAGGAACTGGCGATCGGGCTGCTGCGCACCACCGAGGCGCTGTGGCGCGGCGAGCCCCTGACCGAGTTCGCGGGCAACGCCTGGGCGCTGTCGGCACGCGCCCGGCTGACCGAGGAGCACCGCCGGGTCCGCGAGGAACGGATCGCCTTGGAACTGGAGTTGGGTCGCCACGCGGACCTCGTCGGCGAACTCCAGGAGCTCGCGTCGCAGAACCCCTTCGCCCAGCAGGTGATCGGCTCGCTGATGCTGGCCCTGTACCGCTCCGGGCGCCACGACGAGGCGCTCGCCGTCTTCCGCACCACCCGCGAGAGGCTGCACGAGAGCCAGGGGATCGAGCCGGGCGCGGAGCTCCAGGAACTCCATCTCCGCATGCTCGAACAGGACCACACCCTCCTGCGCACCCGGCCCGCGCCCGTCGCCGCCGCTCCCGCGCCGCAGCCGCGCAACTGCCTGCCCCGGGACACCCGGGACTTCACCGGACGGGCCGCCGAACTGCGCATCCTGCTCGACACCTCGGACGCCGGCGACGGCGCGGCGAACGCCCTGCCGGTCACGGTCGTCCACGGCATGCCGGGCATTGGCAAGACGGCACTGGCCGTGCACGCGGCGCACCTCCTGGGCGCGTCGTACCCGGACGGCCAGTTCTACGTCGACCTGCGCGGTTACAGCAGCGAGCAGCCGCTCGACCCGGCCGAGGCCCTGGCCGTCCTGCTGCACTCGGCGGGCTGGTCCGGTGAGCTGCCGGCCACGCCGGCCGAGCGGGCGGCCAGGTGGCGGGAGTGGATGGCGCGGCATCGCGCGCTCGTGGTGCTCGACAACGCCCGGGACGCCGGCCAGGTCGAGCCGCTGCTGCCGGGCAACCCGGCCTGCCGTGCCCTCGTGACCACCCGGAGCCGGCTGACCCGTCTGGAAGGCGCCTCGTCCCTGCGCGTGGAGGCGCTGTCCCGGGCGGAGGCGGTGGCGCTGTTCACCCGTGTCGTCGGTGCCTCCCGTGCCGCGGCGGAGCCCGAAGCCCTGGAGCAGGTCGTGGAGGCGTGCGGCTGCCACCCCCTGGCCGTGCAGCTGCTGGCGAGCCGTCTCCGCTACCGGGACGCGTGGGCCGTTCAGGACCTGCTCGACCGGCTGACCCGCGCGGCCGATCCCCTCAAGGAGTTCGACGGCCTGATCACGGCGGTCTTCCAGCTCTCGTACGCCGAACTCAGCGGCCCCGCCCAGCAGTTGTTCCGCCGTCTCGCCCTGCACACCGGCTCCGACATCACCCTCCGCGCGGCGGCCGCCCTGGCCGGGCCGGCCTTCGGACGGGAGACGGAGCCGCTGGAGCGGTGCGTCGAGGAGCTGCTCGACGCCAGTCTCCTGGAGGAACCGGTACGCGGCCGCTACCGGCTGCACGACCTGACCCGGGCCTTCAGCGCCCGGCTCGGCGCACACACCGATCCCGAACCGGTCCGGCGCGCGGCGGTCGGCCGTCTCATCGCCTACCACCTCACCACCGCCCACCGCACCGACCGTCTGGCCCACCCCCACCGCCGGACGATCCGGCTGAGCCCGGACCGGGAATCCCCCTACGCGCCGGAGTTCTCCGGCGTGGACGAGGCGTCCGTGTGGCTGACGGTGGAGCGCGCCAACCTCCTGGGGGCCGCGCGGGCGGCCGCGGCCGGGTACCCGGAGTACGCGGCGCTGTTCCCGAGTGTCCTGGCGAGGTCCCTCAAGCTCTGGGGGACCTGGGACGTGGCGGCCGAGCTCTTCGACGCGGCCGTCCCCGTCCTGCGCGCCCAGGGCGACCGTGCCGCACTCGCCCGCACCCTGACCGACCGCGCGGATCTGCTGGCGCAGCTGAACCACGCCGAGGCCCTGCGCTGCGCGACCGAGGCCCGGTCGCTCTACGAGGACCTCGGCGACACGAATGGCCGCGCCGACGCGCTGCTCCAGTCGGGCCGCGCCCATCTCGCGGCCGGCCACGGCGGGACGGCCATGCGCGTCCTCGAACAGTCACTGGCGCTGTACCGGGAGGTCGGCGACCGCGCGGGGGAAGCCGACTGCCTCAATGTGCAGGGTGCCGCGCTGCACTACGCGGGGCAGTACGACGAAGCCCTCCGCCGGGTCCAGCTCATGCAGGCCATCTACGAGGCGCTGCCCGACCCTTACGGCCTGGCCCAGGCGCTCAACAACCGCGGCGAGCTCCACTACCTCCAGGGACGCCACGACGACGCCCGCCAGTGCTACGAGCGGTCGCTGGCCCTGATGCGGCAGCACGGCGGCCGGCAGGAGCTGGCCATCCTCGACACCAATCTCGGCGCCGTCCACCAGGCGACCGGGCAGACGGAGCGCGCACTGGCCTGCTACCGGCGGGCCCTCGCCGCCCACCGGGCCGGCGGCGACGCCCTGGGCGAGGCCGACGTGCTGATCAGCATGGGGAGGGCCCACGCCCAGTCCGGGCGCAGGGACGAGGCGCTGCTGCACTTCACCATGGCGGAACAGGTCGCCACCAGCATCGACAACCCGTACGAGAAGCTGCGCGCGCTGATCGGCGCGGCCGACGTCCAGCGTGAGTCGGGCCGCCTCGACATCGCGCGCAGGGGATACGAGCGCGCCCTCGAGGCGGCTGCGAGCACCGACTTCCCTCTGGGCTGCGCCCACGCGCTCGCGGGACTCGCCCGGACGGCGGCCCTGCACCCGCGCGGCGCCCGGCAGGCCCGCGAGTACGGCGAGCAGGCGGTGGCCCTCTACCGACGTCTCGGCGCCGTCACGGAGGCGGAGAAACTGCTCCGGGACCTGCCGGTGTCACCACATCCAGCGGGACACGACGAGTACGGAGAAGGCGGCGCCCATGAGGTGAACGGAGGCGTGCAGAAGCTTCACAGGTCCCTCTTGCATCACTTGTCTGATAAAGATCGGCACGACGGTAGCGGAGACCAGAGAGGTACGTGAACGCGTTTGATAAAGGAACGTGCATCCGGTAAAGGTGCGTTCCTGAGTCGGTGCCCGACCGGCCCGTGAAACGGAGACGACGTGCGGTTGCGCTGTGCTGTGCTGGACGACTTTCAGCGAGTGGCGACGGAGGTCGCCGACTGGTCGGCGGTCGCGGACGAGGTGGAGGTCGTCTCCTTCGACCGCCACATCGACGGCGAGGACGCCCTCGCCGCGGCCCTGGCCGACGTCGACATCGTGGTGACGGTGCGCGAGCGGGTGCCGTTCCCCGGGTCGCTGATCGCCCGGCTGCCCCGGCTGAAACTGATCGTCGCCTCCGGCATGCGCAACTCGGTCATCGACTACGCGGCCGCCGAGGCGCACGGCGTCACGGTGTGCGGCACGGCCAGTTCCTCCACCCCGCCGGTCGAACTGACCTGGGCGCTGCTGCTCGGCCTCGCCCGCGGCATCGTCGAGGAGAGCACCGCCCTGCGCTCCGGCGGCCCCTGGCAGAGCACCGTCGGTGCCGACCTGCACGGCCGCCGCCTCGGCCTCCTCGGCTTGGGGAAGATCGGCAGCCGCGTCGCCCAGGTCGGCCTGGCCTTCGGCATGCGGGTGACCGCCTGGAGCCAGAACCTCACCCGGGAGCGCGCCGACGAGGTCGGCGTGGAACTCGCCGGCTCCAAGGAGGAACTGCTCGCGCAGAGCGACTTCGTCTCCGTCCACCTGGCCCTCAGCGACCGTACCCGCGGCCTGCTCGGCCCCGCCGAACTCGCCCTGCTCAAGCCGACCGCCTACCTGGTCAACACCTCGCGCGCGGCAATCGTCGACCAGGACGCCCTCCTCGACGCCCTGCACGCGGGCCGGATCGCCGGCGCCGGCGTCGACGTCTTCGACATCGAGCCCCTGCCCGCCGATCACCCGATGCGCACGGCTCCCCGCCTCCTCGCCACCCCGCACCTCGGCTATGTGTCCCGCGCCAACTACGCGACGTACTACGGCCAGGCGGTCGAGAACATCCGCGCGTTCCTCTCGGGTTCGCCTGTACGACAACTCCCCTGACGCCCGCCCGGCGCCGCACCCCCGACTCTCAACACCCGCCTGACCGCAGGCATGCGCGACGTCCTGGAAAGGCCCGCCCCACCATGACGACATCACATGCGCTCAAATCGCCCTCACATGAGTGATTTACGCTGAAATGGCAGCAGTTCTGGTAGCTATGAATGGTTCGCCGTTGTTCCGTCTCTCCCGGAGCCGTTCATGCGCACTGCCCTCACCACCGCCCAGGACTCACCCGACGCAGGTTGCCCCGGGCCTGTCCCTCCAGCATCGGAGCAGGTGGAGGAGCGGATCCTGGCCTTCGAGGGTTTCGCGTACGGGTGCCGCGTCGTCCATCAAAGCGCCCCACAGACGGCGCCGTTGCTGTTGCTCGGAGGCTCGTCCCAGAACAAATACTCATGGCAGCGGCACGAGAAGTGGCTGGCACCGCTGTGCACGTTGATCACCGTGGATCTTCCCGGTTACGGCGCCTCGGACTTCCTGCCCTCCCGATACGGCATCGACTTCCTTGCTGCTGCGGTCAAGCACATGCTGGTGGAGATCGAGATGCCGCGAGTGAATCTCTTCGGCGGCTGCTTCGGACAAGTCGTCGGCCTCCGCTTCGCACAGCTCTATCCCGAGTTCGTCAGTCGCATCGTCTTCGGCGGCGCGGCGAGGCGCCTCCCCGAGAGCTACACCGACGCCGTACCGCGCCTGTCGCGCGCGCTCGAACGTGGCGAGCTCGCAGACGCCGCCAGCGGACTGGTGCAGCTGTTCATGTCGAACCCTGGCGCCAGTCAGGTTCGCAAGCACACGGCCGTGGCGCGCCTCCTCCACCGGCAGTTCATGAACCAGACGCCGGACGAAATCAAGAAGGCGGTCGAGCACAACACAAGGCTGCTGACGCACGGCTGCTACCGGCCCCTGCCCATTCCGGACGTACCGTCCCTGGTGTTCACAGGAGAGTACGACACCCTGTGCACTCCCCAGATGGGCCGTGAGGTCGCCGCGACGATGCCCGCCGCGCGGTTCACGACCATCAAGGAGGCCGACCACCTGGTCACTGTGGAACGCATGCAGGAGGCCTCGGACCTGATCGGCCGGTTCTGCACCGACCGCCCCATCGACGACTTGCCGTACTGCAACCCCGTCGAGTCGCTGCGTGCCGACCGTGATTCCGCGACGGGCTGCCGGGGCGCGCTGCCAGTGTAGCTGAGGAAGTGGCGCGTACCCGCCCCGCAGGATCTGGAATGAGTCGGACACCAGGGGCCGCAGCTCCTGGCCCGACCAGGCGGCCTGGGCGAGGCGAAGGGCGTCCGCGGCGTCGGTCTCGCACCTCCGCCGGAAGCCGGCACCCGGCCCCTGGCCGACAGGGTGGAGGGCACGACGCCCACGTTCTCGCTTGCGGCCAACCGCTGGGCGGGTGCGCGGCCCGGGCCGCGAGCACCTTCGGCGGCGAAGCGGCGCGAAGGAAGAGTACGACACTCCCACCCTTGAATACGTCGCCCGACGCAATGCCGAAGGTATGATCAAGAAGAACATCACCTGATGCCTGAAATGATTCGCCGCCCGCGCGATCTACCGCCGCTCACGGAAGTCCACATCCACTCCTGCGTGGTGCGAAATTCGCGAGTTTTACACGCCGGATGGCCGGACCCGGGTATTCGGGTCCGGCCATCTGTCGTTCGGGCAGCCGCTGCTCATTGCGCTGGGGCCTGGGCCACGCGCAGCTCAGCGGGAATCAAGGCCGCTTCGGATGAGCGTCGATGTCCCTGGCCGAGTCAGGGGTGACGAAGGGAGCAGTCCACGGTGCTGCTGCCCTTGATCGCGCAACCTTCTCGCCTGACCACGACGTGGACGTTCCTGCCGTCTTCGGTGGTGTACCGGTACTCGCGCTTCTGCCCGCAGTGGTTGTCACTGGCCTTCTGGTCACACTTGGGGAGGTTGATGCCGCCCTCATGAGCCTGGGCAGTGCCGAGCGCCATCAGAGCGGAGCTTCCCACCATTCCCGCTACCACTGCCATCTTCTTCAAATTGCGCATCCGCCATGTCCTTTGCGGTAGATCCCCCCAGGCGCTGTACGTCTCGAACCATGCGGCCACTGCGTGTGCCCCCGGAAGAGGTTGTGAAGAGTGTGGGAGAGGTCCCGGGGCTGGCGCCCCGGGACCTGTCCTCAGTTGCCTACTCGGTGATCAGCCCGTGAACCCGCGGGTGGAGCAGTCGACCTTGTGGCCCTGCTGCAGGCTCGGGTTGCCGTTCGAGTTCTCGTTGTCGCCCAGCTGGACGATGCCCTGCAGAACGCCGTTCAGGGCGCTGATGTTGCTGAGGACGGCGATCGAGTCACCCTCCACCGAGCAGCGGCCGCCCGAGACGTCGAAGCTCGCGTCCTTCTCACCCGCGAACGCGGTCGGAGCGCCGAGGACGCCGACGCTACCGAGCATCGCGACGACGACAGCGGCCTTCTGGAACTTGCGCATTACTGCTCCGTTCTTCTACGAGTCGACACAGCCCGTGATGGGCTGGTCACTGACAGTCGCTACCTTACGCGACGTTTCCGTGTTTTTCGCGAACGAAACGCCCAAATGCGTAAATCCCGTGAGAACCCCACCACGGTCGCGCGGCAGACCGAGGACGGCGTCCCCACCGCACCCCGGCGGTCATCCCTGCCGTCAGGCTTCAAGAGGCTCGCGCGGATGCCGGCGGACGTCAGCGCAGGTCCGGCGAAGTGCCTCTCCGAAAAGGGTGCACCGCAATGTGATCCAGGTCCCGGTCCCCGTGCCCATCAAGGTGTGGGGAAACACCTACGCGTACCGATAGATCCGGCCGACGTCCTCCAGCTCGTTCGGCGTCACGTCCCACGGCGGCAGCTTCTCGTGCCGTGCCACGATGCGGCCGTGCTGCTTGTCGGCGGGCCCCGGCGGTGTCGCGGGGAGGTAGCGGGCCCCGCGGTGCCGACGCTGCCAGCGGTACCACTGCAGGTCGACGAAGGCGTGGTGCAGCCAGAAAACGGGGTCGTTGACGGAGGCGCTGCTCACCATGGCACCGCCGACCCAGCGGTGCACCCGGTTGTGGTTCCGCCAGGACGTGCTGCCCCGGCCGGTACCCCAGCCCTCCAGCTTGTTGCGGAAACCTCGCGTGACGGTCGAGTCCCAGGGCGCCACGTCGTAGGCCCTGTCCTTCAGTGCCCACTTCAGCTCGCTCTTGGTGGGCAGGGCGATCGGGTCGCGGTGCCGGCCGAGGTCCCGGGTGAGGAACGCTCCTTCGGTCACGCCCTCCTTGATGGTCCAGTTGCCCTCCCGATAGGCGAACGGCCCCGTCATCACCTGGCGGTCGGAGCGCCGCCCGTTGCCGCCGAGGAGGTCCGCCGTCCACGGTACGGAGCTGGACGTGCGGTCCCGCGTCCAGTCCCAGTACGGAACGGTCACCGAGGAGTCCACCCGGCGCAGCGCCGTCTCCAGCTCGAGCACGAACCGGCGGTGCCAGGGCAGGAAGGAGGGCGCCATGTGCGCGGCACGCAGTCCGGCCTCGCCGTCAGAGGGGAAGTAGGCCATGTGCATCCGCACGAACTCGTCGTACTCACCGCGCCGTTTGACCTCCAGCAGCGCCGCTACGAACCGCCGCTTCTCGGCCGCCGTAAGGGTGCCGGCGTCCTTACGCACGTACGCCATGCCGGTCCCCCATGTGCACGTGTCCCGCGCCCGCCGGTCCCGGAACCCGGTCCCGCAGCCGCTGGCCGGGGCCGAGTTCGTCGACGGCGGCGCGGGCGGCCTCGAGCGGTGTCCCGTACGAGCAGTAGTGGTCGACCATGCTCAGCCAGGTGCCGTCGGCGCGGCGCATCAGATGCAGCGGGCGGCCGTCCACGGTGACGTGCCACCGGCCGTCCTCGGCTGCGCTGCGTGCGGGCGTCCACACACCACGGATGCGGCGGCCCCGGTAGGTCTGGTCGAAAGCGGTGTCGCCCTCGGCCTTCCCGGGTGGGGATCCGGGGCCCAAAGGCCGGAAGGCGGCAACCACCGGGGCCAGGGCCGCGGCGAGCGCACAGGCGAACAGAGCGCGCGCCAGATCCCGCCGTGTTTCGCCCGCCGGTCCGGGCCGCGCCAGGTCCGGCGCTCCGTCCTCGGCACCCACCGGTACTCCGTCGTTGCTGACGCACATGGTCACTCCTCGTCCGGTTCGGTTGTCCGTAGCCGTAACCGCCGGACGTCCCGCGCGGTCACCGCCGCGGGCCCAGGACAGCTGTCAACGGCGGCCATATCGGTGACCACCGGTCTGCGTTGTCCGGTCGCAGACGGGGACGCGTGCGGGAAACGAGGACCGCGCAGCACACGCGAAGGGACGGCCCCTCGGACTCGGCCGAGGGGCCGTCCCTCCGTACAGCGTGATGTCAGCCCTGCAGCGGCAGACCGCGCAGTTGCCTGGCGTCGTTCAGTGCGGTCGTGACTTCCTGCACCGTGTGGAGCAACGAGTTCTTGTTCTCAGGGTCGAGCTGGTCCGTCGGGTGCGGCACCGGCACGTCGGCAACGGTCACCTTCTCGAGCACGTGCAGGCCATTGAGGTTGGCGGGCGCCAGGTCGGCGGCGTTGTGGGCGAAAGCCGGCGTGGCGGCAGCGGAGGCGATCAAGGACCCGGCAATGACGGCGGCAGCCTTCAGGGACTTCATCGTGTTCCTTTCTTCGGCACCACAGGCGCCGGAGGGGAATTCTGTCGCCGTGCCTAACGAGCTCTCGCCGGAGCGGAAACCGGGGGTGCCGATGATTGACGAGTCCTCATATGAGATCCCTGAAAGGCCGGTCCTCTGGACGGTAAATGCCCGGAAGAACGTCGCCGGCCGGGTGGGAAAAACAGAACGCTCACGAGGCCGGCAGCAGCACCGACAGCAGTGGCGTGATCACGGGGAGAGTGACGGCCGGCACGGGAGGCACCGACGTCGGCGCCGATGTGCTGGAGGTCGTCTCAGTGAGCAGGTTCTGCTCCAGCAGGTCGACGCCGATGAGCGCGTCGATGAGGTCCTTCACCAAGTCCAGCAGGTCGTCGACCGACGGAGGCACCGCGTCGACCTCATCGGCGGTGATCGACTCCACCAGGCTGTCGACGGCCTCTGCCACGGCGTCCAGGCCGTCGTCCGTGAGGTCGGCGGGGCGCTGGGCTGGAGCCGGCAGCAGCACGCCCGTCGCCGGGGCCGACGCTGTCGGCGTGGCCGAGGTCGCCGAAGCCTTGGCGACCGCCTTGGACACGGCGATCTTCGCGGCCGCTCCCAGTTTCTCGGCCTTGGCCTCGGGCAGTTGGCCGTTGTCCGCCTCGATCACGGCGGTCAGCAGGTCGGCGACGGGGGTGAGCTCGCCCCCACTGTAGGTCCTGACCTGCATGAGAAGCGCTTCCGCACCGCGGAGTCGCGCGTCGTGCGACGTCGCGTGACTGCGCTCGCGGGTCCAGTCGGCCGCCATGGCGGCGGGGCCGGCGATCCCGACCAGTAGGGCGGCACACAGTGCGCTGGATGCAATGCGCCGTGCGGGCAGAGCGCGCATGAGGGTTCCTTTCGACGGGCGTCGGGTCTTGAGCCCACCGTGAGAGTGCTCATGGCTTCCCGCAACCGATCATGCGCTTTCCGTGATCCCGCGCTTCCCTCCTTTGCCCTGTCCTGCCTGATGAGGCGGCACATCAGGCCGACCGCGACCCGGCCCCGTTCGGGGGTGCTCGCCACCGGGATGACCAGGGAGGTGGCTGATTGCATTGTTTCGACACATTCGTCGTACTTCATCGAATTTCACCGTATTTGTTCGGTTGATGACTAGGGTTGCGAACCTCCCGACGCAACCCCTCCGGGCGGACGCATCGCACTCATGCCGCTGCCTGCCACCGCCACCTGTTCCGAAAGGGCACCGACGGTCATGCGCCATTCCCTGGGTCCGCTGCTTCCGGCCGCCATGCCGACCGAACCGCCGACTCGCTCAGACGCGGCGTGGGTCGGCGTGCTCCGCGTCACCGTCGACGCCCAGCAGTGAGCCCGTTGCCACCCGTCCCGAGCGCCTTCGTGAGCGAGGAAACCGCACATATGCACCTGTCACCCACCAACTCTCGGCCGCGGGTCCTGCACCTCACCCAACCGGTGGACGGCGGGGTCGCCCGCGTCGTGACGGACCTGGTCCGGGCACAGCTGGCGGATGGCCTGGACGTCACCGTGGCCTGCCCGGACAGCCCACTCACCGCGGAACTGCGGGCACTCGGCGCGAACGTACGGCACTGGCACGCGACGCGGTCGCCAGGCCCGTCGCTCGTGCGCGAGGTACGGCACCTCGCCCGGGTGATCGACGAGGTACGCCCCGATCTGGTGCACGCGCACAGCGCGAAGGCCGGGCTCGCCGGGCGGCTCGCGGTGCGGGGCCGGATCCCCACCGTCTTCCAGCCCCACGCCTGGTCGTTCGAGGCGGTCGGCGGGGGCACCGCGGCCCTCGCGCTCATGTGGGAGCGATGGGGGGCGCGTTGGGCCGCGCGGGTGGTGTGTGTGAGTGAGGCGGAGCGCGCGACCGGTGTGCGGGCCAGGATCACCGGCCGGTGGACCGTCGCCCCCAACGGCATCGATCCCGAGTGCTTCCACCCGGCCGCCGCAGGCACCGTGCGGGCCGGGCTCGCACCGCTCGCCGGCCTCGACCCGGCAGCGCCGCTCGCCGTCTGCGTGGGGCGGCTGTGCCGGCAGAAGGGGCAGGACGTCCTGCTGCGGGCGTGGGACGCCGTCGTGCACAGGGTGCCCGACGCCCGCCTCGTCCTGGTCGGCGACGGGCCGGACCGCGACCGGCTTCGCGCAGACGCCCCGGAGTCCGTGCTGTTCGCGGGAGCCGTCACCGATGCCTCCCCCTGGTACCAGGCCGCTGATCTCGTCGTCCTGCCGTCCCGCTGGGAGGGCATGGCGCTGGCCCCGCTGGAGGCGATGGCCTGCGGGCGGCCCGTGGTGGTCACGGACGTCGACGGTGCCCGCGAGAGCCTGCCGCCCCCCTTCACCGCCCGGTGCCTGGTGCCACCGGAGAACCCGGTGGTACTGGCCGGGGCCGTCACCGAGCTACTGCTCGACCCGCTGCTGCGCGAGTCGCTCGGCAACCGGGGGCGCCGCCACGTGCTGTCCCACCACGACGTGCGACTTACCGCCGAGGCGGTCGCGGGCGTCTACCGCGACCTGCTCGGCACGTGGCCCGCCACCGAAGGGGCGCGCCCGTCCCGAGCGGTCGAGCGCGCCAAGGCCCGCACCACTGAGCACGTTCCGCCGCTCGACACAGGCTGTGGCGCCGACCCGAACCAGACAACACAGCGCGTCGAACCCACCGAGCACAGGGAGACCATCCACTCGTGACCGCCGAACGTACCGTGCCCTCCCCCGGCGTACCGCCACGGGACCACGGAGTCTCACCAGTCTCGGTCATGCCGCCGCGCGGCACCGCCACCGGCTTTCGCCTCCCCGGCACCCGGCACCCGGCCCGGCCGGCTTCACCCGTCTGGCTGCTCGTCGCGGACGGCGTCGCCGCCCTGTCGGGCACGCTCGCGCTCGCCGGGGCCCAGCGGCACCCGCTGTGCATCGCCCTGCTGATCGTCGCATCGCTGCTGCTGCGCCCCCGCGACGGCCTACCGCCAGTGCCGAGGCTGCTGGAGGAACTGCCCGCCGTGTGCGGCCGTATCGCGGTGGCGTGGCTGGCGCTCGCGGCGCTCTTGGCGGCGTACCGGCCGGAGCACGCGCTGTCCCTCCGTACCGTGCTGACGGGACTCGCCCTGCAGGCGGCGACGGCGTGTGCGCTGCGCGGCGCCGTGCACGGGCGGCGGCGCGCCGCACTGCTGCGCCGCCCGCACACCGCGCTCGTCGTCGGCCCGGTGGCGACCGCGCAGCGCGTGGCCGCCGCCGTGCTGCGCCACCCGCGGTGCGGCGTGCGGCCGGTGGGGATCGTCGCCGATCAGCCGGACGGCACCGAGGGCCTGCCGGTGCTGACGAGCGGCGAGGAGGTCGAGCGTGCGGTCATCCAGAACGGGGTGCGGGCGGTTCTGGCCGTTCACCCCTCCGCACGCGCCGAACAGGGGTCGCTGCTGCGAGCGCTGGCCGATTCGGGCTGCGTGGTCTGGGAGGTCGACGTCGATTCCCCGTCGTACGCGACGAAGGAGCGCCTGGCCGGGTTCTCCTGCCGGCGTCTGGACATGTCCGCGGCGCGCCGCGGCAGCGTGGGCAAGCGGGCGCTCGACATTCTCGTGTCGGGGACGCTGTTGCTGCTGGTCAGCCCGCTGCTCCTGGCGTGCGCGGTGGCGCTGCGGGTCAGCGACGGGCCGGGGGTGGTGTTCCGGCAGGAGCGCATCGGCAAGAACGGAAAGCCGTTCACACTGCTGAAGTTCCGTACGCACCGCCCGGTCGACGAGCACGAGTCGGCGACCCGGTGGAGCGTGGCGAACGAGAACGAGATGCGCTGGTTCTGCCGTATGTTGCGGCGCACCTCGCTCGACGAGTTGCTCCAACTGTGGAACGTGCTCCGGGGCGACATGAGCCTGGTCGGGCCTCGCCCCGAACGGCCCTACTTCGTACGGCAGTTCAGCCAGACCTACCCCGGTTACGCGGCCCGTCACCGCATGCAGACCGGCATCACCGGCCTCGCCCAGATCCACGGGCTGCGCGGCGACACCTCGATCGAGGACCGCTGCCGGTTCGACAACGCCTACATCGACGACTGGTCGCTGTGGCAGGACATCTGCGTCCTGCTGCGCACCGCGGCCACGGTGGTACGTCCGACGGGGAGCTGACAGCCGTGAGTCACGCCCTGCCATCGCTCCCGCGCCGGACCGCCGCACTGGCGCCGGTCCTGCCCGTGGTGGCCATGCCCGTCCTGCTGGCCCTCCCGCTGACGCCGGACGGCGCGGGTCCCGCCGACGTGGTCTCAGGGCTGGCGGTGGTGTACTGCGTCATCCTCCTCCTGCGCGAACGGCGAGGCCCGCTGTCGCCCGCCGCGGCCGTGGTGCTGGGCCTGCCGGTGGTGGGGCTCGCGCTCGCCGCCGTGGGGGCCTCCTCGCCGGAGGCCGGGCTCACCGGCTTCGGCCGTTATCTGCAGGTCTTCGTGCTCGTCCCGGCGGCCGTGCTGCTGCTCCTCCGCGACCGGGCCGACTTCCGTCTGCTGGCCTGGTCGTTCGTGGGACTCGCACTGTGCCAGGGAGCTGTCGGCGTTCACCAGTACGTCACCCGGACCGGCGCCTCCTACCAGGGGGAGGACATCCGGGCGGTCGGCACCTTCGGGGCGCATGACGTGATGGGGATGGCGACGGCGGTCTCTCTCGGCCTGGTGTGCGCGGTCGGTATCGCACTGGGCCCGACGTCGGCACGGCAGCGGGCAACCGCCGCCGGGTGCGCTCTGGCGCTGCTGGCGCCGCTCGCGCTCTCCTTCAGCCGGGGCGCCTGGATCGCGACCGCGGTGGCGTGCGCTGTGCAGCTGGCGCTGGCCGGGCTGCGGCGTGCGCTGAAGGTGGCCGCGGCCGTTGCCGCCGTGGGCGTGATCCTGGTGGGCGGGTTCGGCGGCGGCACCGCGCCGCTGCAGCAGCGGATCGGCAGCATCACGCAGGTCACCGACGCCCCCGACCAGTCCGTCGTCGACCGGTACACCCTGTGGGCGGCCGCCACCGACATCTGGCGCCAACACCCCCTGACCGGTGTCGGGTTGAAGGGGTTTCCCGAGTACCGGGACGGGCACGCCACCCTGGCGCTGTCGTCGGGCAGCGAGACCGGCGGCGCGGGAGCGGGGTACCAGAGGCAGCCACTGCTGTCGCCGCACAACATGTACCTGCTGGTGCTGAGCGAGCAGGGCCTGATCGGGCTGCTCGGGCTCGCCGGGAGCTGGCTGGCCCTGCTGGTGTGCGGGCTGCGGAGGCTGCTGCGCGTCCGCACCCGGGGACCGGGACTCGACTGCGCGCTCATCTCCTGCGGGCTGCTGGTCTGGCTGCTGACCGATTTCGTGTACGGAGACATCGGCGGCCCCTCGACGTTGCTGACCGCCTTGGGTCTGGGGCTCGTGGCGTGGTGGGCGCTGGCCGGCGAAGAGCGGGGGGACGTCGTGCCGAGGCGCGGAGTGCGCGAGCCCGTCGAGAAGGCCGTGGGGCGATGACGGTGGTGCCTTCGCGAACACCCGGATCCCGCAGCGACGGCGCGGCGACCGTACCCGCGGCGCGTGCCGCCACCATGGCCGGGGACGGCGGCGACCCGGCCTCGGCATCCGGGAGGTTCCTCGCCAGGGCTGCGCTCGTCACGGCGTCGCTGTCCATCGCCGGCTCACTGCTCGGCCTGGTGCGCGACCAGTCGCTGGCGCGGCTGTTCGGTGCGAGGAGCGACACGGACGCGTTCCTGGTCGCGTGGACCGTGCCGGAGTTCGCCGCCACGCTGCTCATCGAGGACGGACTGGCGTTGGTGCTGATCCCGGCGTTCAGCATGGCGCTGGGCCGCCGCGCCCGGGGCGCCCCGGGCGATCCGGTCCGGGCCCTGGTCGTCGCCACCCTGCCCCGCCTCTGCCTCGCCTTCGCCGCGGTGGGCGCGCTGGTCGCCGGCACGGCTCCCTACCTGGTCCGGGCCCTCGCGCCCGGCTTGCCCGACCCCCGGCTCGCCGCCGAGTGCACCCGGCTCACAGCGACCTGCGTGCTGGCCTTCGGGCTCGCCGGGTACTGCAGCGCCGCCCTGCGGGCACACCGTCGCTTCCTTGCGCCCGCGGCGATCTACGTCGCCTACAACACCGGCATCATCGCCGCGATGTTCCTGTTCGGCGATCGCTGGGGCGTGCGCTCCGCCGCGGTCGGGGTCGCGGCGGGCGGCTGTCTGATGGTGGTGGTGCAACTGCCGTCGCTATGGCGGCAACTGGTGTCGCGCAGACCGGCCCTCGGCGCAGCCGGGGCCGAGGTCCAGGAGCGGACGATGCAACTCGGCCTGGTCGCCGCCGTACTCCTCTTCGCGCTGTCCCGCCAGTCGCAAGTCCTCGTCGAACGCTTCCTCGCCTCCTCCCTCCCCGCCGGGGCCATCTCGCACCTGAACTACGCGCAGAAGGTCGCGCAGATCCCGATGACACTGTCGCTGATGGTGTGCACAGTCACCTTCCCCGTGGTGGCGCGGGCGATCGCGGACGGCGACACGGAACGCGCGCGCAGCCGTGTGGAGCGAGATCTGGCGCTGGCCTCCTGTCTGGTGCTGCTGGGCATGTGCGCGGTGATCGCCGCTGCCCCGCAGATGATCGAACTGCTCTTTCAGCGAGGGGCGTTCACCGCGAGCGACACCGCGGCGACGGCGGGCGTCATGCGCGTGTACGCCCTCGGGCTGCTGGGCCAGACCCTGGTGGGCGCCCTGGTCCGTTCCTACTTCTCGGCGGGCCTGCCCAGCTGGTATCCCGCCGGCGTGATGACCGCAGGCATCGCGGTGACGTCCTTGCTCGGCGCCGCAACCGTGAGCGTCTGGGGTGTGGCGGGAATCGCCGCCGCCAACGCCTTCGGCATCACCGTCACGGCCGCCCTGCTGCTCGCCGGCTTGCGAACGGCGCGGCAGAACAGCCCCTGCGGCGTCTCGATCCGCATCCGGCAGGTACTGGCCGAGCTCAGCAGGCTCGTCGGCGCCGCGGTCGTCGCCACCGGCGCAGGAGCGATCGCCGCCGGCCTTGCGGAGTCCCCGGTGGCGGGTCTCGCGCTCGGCTGCCTGACCGTCATGGCCGTCTTCCTTCCGCTCACCTGGGCCCTGGGCGCCCAGGGCTCCGCATCCGCACTGCGTTCCGTACGCACCGTCACACGAAGGCTCACACATGGCCGCTCCCGTTGATTCCGTCGACACCGGCAGACTCCCCGCCCCGCGCCCGGGCCCGGCCCCCTGGGTGGCGATGTACCACTCGGTGGGCGACTGCTCGGACGACCCGTACCGCATCACGGTCACACCCGCGCGGCTCGGCCGGCAGCTGGCCTGGCTGCGCCGGCGCGGGCTGCGGGGCGTGTCGGTCGCCGAGCTGCTCGCCGCCCGCGCCCGAGGCGAGGGGCGGAACCTGGTAGGGCTCACCTTCGACGACGGGTACGCCGACTTCGTCACCCACGCCCTGCCGCTGCTGCGCCGTTGGGACTGCGGCGCCACCCTCTTCGTGCTGCCCGGACGGCTCGGCGGTGACAACGCCTGGGACCCGCGCGGCCCGCGCAAGCCGCTGCTGACCGCGGACGGCATCCGGCACGCGGCCGCCGAGGGCGTGGAGATCGGCTCGCACGGGCTGACGCACGTCGACCTCACCAAGGCGGACGACCTCACGCTCACATCGGAGGTCGCGGACAGCCGCGCGCTGCTCACGGAGCTGACCGGCGCCCCGGTCGACGGTTTCTGCTACCCGTACGGCACGATCGACGCCCGCGCCGTGGAGGCCGTACGGGAGGCGGGGTACACCTACGCCTGCGCCATCGACCCCGGCCCGTTGGCGGGGCCGCACGCCCTGCCGCGCGTGTACGTCGGCCAGAACGACACGTCCTGGCGCCTGCACCTCAAGCACCGCCTGCACCGGCTGCGGCGGTGCCCGGTGGAGGGCCTGTGAGATGAAAGCTCTGCACATCATCACCGGCCTCGGCGTCGGCGGGGCCGAGCAGCAGTTGCGCCTGCTGCTGCGCCACCTGCCCGTCGACTGCGACGTCGTGACGCTCACCAATCCCGGTGCGGTCGCCGAGGGCCTCGCCGCCGACGGCGTCCGCGTCGTGCACCTCGGCATGGGCGGCAACCGCGACGTGGCCGCGCTCCCGCGCCTGGTCCGGTTGATCCGCGCCGGGGGCTACGACCTGGTGCACACGCACTTGTACCGGGCCTGCGTCTACGGCCGGCTCGCCGCACGCATCGCCGGAGTCCGCGCGGTCGTCGCCACCGAACACTCCCTGGGCGACTCGCAGATGGAGGGCCGCAGGCTGACGGCCGGGGTCCGCGCGCTGTACCTCGCCAGCGAGCGGCTCGGTTCGGCGACGGTCGCCGTCTCATCGGCGGTGGCCGAACGCCTGAAGCACTGGGGTGTGCCCGCGCCCCGCATCGAGGTCGTCCCGAACGGCATCGACGTGGACCGCTTCCGCTTCGACCCGGAGCGGCGCGAGCGCACCCGTCGGCGCCTCGGCCTGCCGGACGACGCGTGGGTCATCGGGGGCGTCGGCCGTCTCGCACGGGGCAAGCGGTTCGACATCCTCGTCCACGCGCTCACCCGGCTCCCGGACGACCACTGGCTGCTGCTGGTGGGCGGCGGCCCCGAGGAGCGCGTCCTGCGCCGCACGGCGTACGAGGCCGGGGTGGCCGACCGCGTCCTGTTCGCCGGCGAACGCCCCTATGTCCCCGACGGGTCCCCCGGCCCCGACCTGCCCTCGCTCACCTCCGCGATGGACCTGCTCGCGTCCCCGTCCCCGGAGGAGTCCTTCGGCCTGGCGGCCGTGGAGGGACTCGCTTCCGGCCTGCCCGTGCTCTACGCCTCCTGCCCAGCGATCGAGGACGTGCCACCGGCTGCCGCCGGCGCCCTGCGCGTGCGCGGCGGCCCCGAGGCGTACGCCCGCGCGATCGCCGAGGTCCGCGCGATGGGCCCCCGGCCGCGCACGGCACCGGAGGTCGCGCACCGCCACAGCATCACCCGCAGCGCAGAGCGCCTCATGGACGTGTATGCGGCAGCGGTCTCCCGTTCGTCTTCGCCCGTCTCACCCCTGGGAGCCAGCCCGTCATGACCGACACTCCGACCCGTCAGCGCCGCCTGTCCCTGGCCCGTTTCAGGAGGCTGCCGTCCTGGTCCGTGCTCGCGGCCGGCACCCTCGTCGGGGGCCTGCTCGGCGGCGCGTACGGCGTGCTCACACCCCCGACGTACACGGCCACCAGCTACGTCATCGCCGTACCGGCGACGAAATCTCCTAATCCGGACTCCGCCCTGGGTTTCGCGCAGGCCTACGGCCGGGTCGCCAAGCAGCTCGCGGTGCTCGGGGACGCGCAAGTGTGGGCGGGCGTACCGGTGCGGACGCTGCAGCACAGCGTGCGCACGGCGACCTCGCCGGACGCGCCGATGGTCGCCGTCTCGGCCACCTCCTCGCGCCCCGACCTCGCCGTTGACATGGCCAACGGGGTCACGCGTGCGCTGACCCGGCACGCGGACGACGCCAGGGACAGCACCCAGGTCCGGCTCGTGCGGTTCTCGCGGGCGGTGAAGCCGACCGAGCCGACGTCCGCGTCAACGGCGGTGACCACTCTGGTGGGCGCGAGCGCGGGCGGACTGCTGTGCGGCCTGGCCCTGTTGGTGCGGCCGAGGAGGGCCGGCGAGGACGACGACCCTGCCCCGGCCGCCTCGGTGCCCGGCCCAACCGCCGCCGCCGATGCGCGGTGACAGCGGTGACGACGGTGGACCCGACCGCATTCGGCACCGAGGACGCGCTACCACCAGTCGAAACGGACGCAGAGCTTCCCACCGAGCCAGTACTCCACCCAGCTGCCCAGGTCAAGCGGCGTGCAGTCCTTCGGGAGCGGCGGTGTGGTGGGCGTGGGCGGCACCGGCGTGGGGACGGGGGCCGGCTCTTCGGTACGGCTCGAGAGGACGGACCGGTAGACGTCGGACGATCTCGGGTTGTCCCTGCACTGCCACACACCGTGCGGGCAGTAGTCGGTCAGCGTGTTGTAGAGCGGCCTGTGCTCCTCCATCCACGCGAGCATGCGCCGCATGTACTCGGGATTGTCACCGTTACGGAAGAGTCCCCATTCCGGGTACGAAATGGGTTTGCCGTGGGCCTTCGCGAAATCCACATGTGCCTGAAGACCGTACGGCTCGTTCACCTGCTCGTCGAACGACATCCCGTTCGGCTGGTCGTAGGAATCCATGCCGATGATGTCGACCGTGTCGTCCCCCGGATAGCACATCGTCCAGGGAACGGCGTCCCGGCCGCGGGTCGGCGTGAAATCGAACCGGAATTTCTGGCCCGGCACCGAACGCATGGTGGTGACGATCCTGTTCCAGTACTTCTTCCAGGCCTCCGGGTCCGGCCCGCAGCGATGGGTGTACGTGGTGCCGTTCATCTCCCAGCCGAGCACCAGGACCGTGTCAGGCACCTCCAGTTCGACCAGCCGCTCGGCGAGGGCCCGGAAGTGGTGATCGAACTCCCCGGCCGCGCCCTGCCGCAGCAGCTGCCGGACCTCGTCGTCGGAGAGGCCCTCCTCGTTGCGCTCCTGCATGGGGACGTTGACGACGAGGATGCGGTCGGCCTTCTCGTTGCGCCAGTGCGCCCACACGTCGAGGAAGCCGGGGGTCCCCTCGATGTCCCGCCAGTGGTGGCCGGGCAGATAGGTGTGGCCCACGCGGAGCTCGGCACCGCCGAGCCAGTGGCTGAACAACGGCATACGGGCCACGCCACGGGCATCGGACTTGAGGAAGGCACCGAAGGCCGGGACCTCCTTGCCCGGTGCTGGGCCGGCCGTCGGGGCCGGCGCCGGAGGGCGGGGGTCGTCGGGTCGCACCACCGCCGCCGGGGGACCGGACGCCAGGGCGGCGGAAGCGGCGACCGCCACCGCACCTGCGGCCAGCCAGCGGACCCGGATCCGCCTGTGCTGTGGGGCCATGCCTGCTCCTTTCTACGCTCTCGGCCCGCCTTGTTCCTCACTTTTCCTTGCTGACGAGCTGTCATATGAAGTCAGTCACAGAAAAGCCGATGGCGCCATTGCCGCTGGAGCTTTCGAGTGCCGCGCTCGCCCGTGCGGGTGAGCCGATCCCAAAAGAAAGAGAGAGTTCGTGTCGCTTCTCGACACCCGCGTCCCCGCCGTACTACTGCGGATCGACCGGAATCCCTTTCACCACGGAACGCTGGGGGCCGTGCGTTCGCTCGGCAGGGCGGGAGTGGAGGTGCATGTCGTCGCCGATGCGGCGGGAAGTCCCGTCCACCGGTCGCGTTACGTACGTGAGATGCATCCCCCGCCGCTCCCGGGAGCGTCCCCGGACGAAATCCTCGGCGTGCTGCGCCGGGTGGCCGACCGGGTCGCGCGTCCCGCGGTCCTGGTCCCCATGGACGACGCGAGCGCCATCGCCGTGGGGCGGATGCGGGACGATCTCGCCCCCTCCTACCTGCTGCCGACGTCGCCGTGCACGCTGCCCGAACGGGTCGCCGACAAGGCGGAACTGGCCGCGTTGTGCGCGTCCGCGGGCGTCCCGCACCCGCTGACTCTCGTCCCGGACAGCCCGGCCCGGGTCGCCGACGCCGCGCGGCAGCTCGGGCTGCCGCTGGTGGGGAAGTGGAGCCGGCCCTGGCTGGTGCCTGCCGGCAGCGGGCTGCGCAGCACCGTCCTGGTGCGCTCCGTACAGCAGGCCCGGGAGCTGTACCTGCGTACCGACGAGGCGGGAAGCCGGCTGCTGCTCCAGGCGTACCTGCCACCGGGACCGGACCGTGACTGGTTCTTCCACGGCTATGCCGACCACTCGGGCACCGTGCGCGCGGGCGGGCAGGGCCGCAAGCAGCTGGCCCGGCCGCGTGGAGCGGGGTCGACCGCGGTGGGCTGCTGGACGCCCAACGCTCAGGTGCACGCGCTGGCCGAGCGGCTCATCGGCGTACTCGGCTACCGCGGCATCTTCGACCTCGACTTCCGCCGCTGCGGCACGACGGGCCGCTATCACCTGCTCGACTTCAACCCGCGCCCCGGCGCCCAGTTCCGGCTCTTCGCGAACAGCGCGGGACTGGACGTCGTACGCGCCTTGCACCTGGACCTGACGGGCCGTCCACTGCCGGACGGGGTTCCGGTGGTCGGGCGGGCGTTCGTGGTGGAGAACTACGCCCCGCTCGCCGCGCTGCGAGCGGCGCCGGGCGGGCGCGAACTGGCCTGGTACGCCCGGGACGACCGCGTTCCTGGATGGGCCATGTGGGCCCTGTGGTGCCGTCATGTCTCCCGTCGGCTGCGGGAGCGGCTGGGTGCGACGGCGACGGCACCGGCGCCACGGCTGATCCCCCGGGCGGCCTCGGCCTCGCCCTCCCTGACCGACAATGAGAAAGCGAGCATGTGATGATGTACGACCTTCTGGTGGTGGGCGCCGGACCGTACGGTCTGTCGATCGCGTCCCACGCCGCGGCCGCCGGGCTGAACCTGCGCGTGTTCGGCCGGCCCATGGCGTCCTGGCGGGACAACATGCCCCGCGGGATGTTCCTGAAGTCGGAGCCGTGGGCATCCAACCTCTCCGATCCTGCCGGGCGGTGGCGCCTGGACGCATACTGTGCCGAGCAGGGGCTGACGGCACGTCACGCGGAGCCGATTCCGGTCGAGGCGTTCGCGGCGTACGGCCTGTGGTTCGCGCGCCATGCCGTGCCGGAGGTGGACGAGCGCACGGTGGCCCACGTGGCACCCGGCCCCGGTGGCTTCACGGCGGTCACCGAGGACGGGGAGGAGCTGCACGCGCGGACGGTGGCACTGGCCGTCGGCGTGATGCCGTTCGTGGAGGTACCGCCGGCACTGCGGGGACTGCACCCCGCGCTGGTGACGCACAGCAGCCACCACAGCGACCTCGACTGCTTCCGCGGCAAGGACGTCACGGTCATCGGCGGCGGCCAGGCGGCCCTGGAGACCGCGGCGCTGCTCGCCGAGCAGGGCACGCGCGTACGGGTGCTGGCGCGGGCGGAGCGGCTGCGGTGGAACGATGTGCCGCCGCCGTGGGAGCGCCCCTGGTGGCAGTCGGTTCGCTCCCCGCACAGCGGCCTCGGTCCCGGCTGGCGGAACTGGTTCTACTCCGAGCGCCCCGGCCTTTTCCGGCGTCTGCCGGAGCCGTCCCGGGCACGCATCGCGACCACGGCGCTGGGGCCGGCGGGCGCGTGGTGGGTACGGGACCGGGTGGAGGGCGTGGTGGAGCTGCTGCCGGGGCACGAGGTAGCCGCGGCCTGTGCGGTGCCGGGCGGAGTGCGGCTGGACACGGTGAGCCGCGAGGGCGCCCTGCGCGCCCTGGAGACCGAGCACGTCATCGCCGCCACGGGGTTCCGGGCGCGCTGCGACCGGATGCGGCTGCTCTCCTCCGAGCTGCGCGGGACGCTGACGACCCTGCCCGACGGCTCCCCTGCGGTCGGGCGGACCTTCGAGTCCTCCCACCCCGGCCTGTTCCTCGCGGGCCTGGTGACCGCCTCCGGCTTCGGCCCGGCCATGCGCTTCGTCCAGGGCGCCGGCTTCACGGCGGCGACACTCGTCCGAGGGGTACGACGACGACTCGGGACGCCCCCGGCGCGCGGGACGGTCCCCGCACCGGTGGGCAGCAGCCGGAACGACTCGCCGGCACCGGTACGCCGCTGACGGAGAAGCGCGCGACCGCCTCGGATCGCGGACGGGCGGACCGCTGGCCAGAGTCGTCAGCGGCCCGCCCGTCTGCCACTGGGCCGGTGTGGTGCCGGGCGGGTCGCATCCGGCACCAGGGAACGGCTACCTGGAGGAGGTGGCGCGGCCGCGGCGGTGCATCAACACCCCGCCCGCGATCAGTGCGGCACTGGCGGCCGAGGCAGCCAGCAGGCCCTCACTGCCGGTCTCGGCCAGCTGGGGTGCCTCCTCCCGCGCCTTGCCGACCGGAGGCGGCGTCTCGCTGCTCCGCGTGGGAGGCGGGGTGTGCCTGCTGACGGGCGGAGGAGTCGCGTGGTCGTCGGCGGGCGGCGGCGTCTTCTTCCCACCGGGCGACGCAGGCGTGTCGTCCTCGACGCCGTAGCCGGAGTCGCCGTACGAGGGCTTGGTCGACCGGTCGTCCGTCCCGTACGAGTCGCCGTCGCCGCAGACGTTGCCGTACGCGCGGCTGATCGCCGCGACCGCATCGATGCCGTTGCCGCACACGTTCACCGGGACCCGGACCGGCATGACCACGGTGTTGTCGGACAGCACATCGGGAGAGTCCTTGCCGGCTCCAGCCGCGTGCGTGTCAGCGTGGCCAGCGCTACCGGACGAGGGGCTGGCAGTCCGGTCGTGCGTCCCGTACGCGTGCTTGGCAGTCCGGTCGTGCGTCCCGTACGCGTGCTTGGTCGACCGGTCGTGCGTCCCGTGCGAGTCGCCGTCGCCGCAGGAGTTGCCGTACGCGCGGCTGATCGCCGCGACCGCGTCCAGGGCGTTGCCGCACACGTTCACCGGCACATCGACCGGCACGGCGACGGTGTTGTCGGACAGCAGATCGGGAGAGTCCTTGGTGGCTGCAGCCGCTTGCGTGTCAGCGAGGACGGGGCTACCGGACAGGGACAGAATGCCCGTGGCGGCGGCCGCCGCGAACACTGCCCTGCTCAGGGTCTGTCGCAATGTCGTTGTCTTCCTGCTCGAAGAATCCGGAAAGCCGACCTTGGAACGAGATCGACATCCAAGGCCGGCCATGCCACAGCCGGAAGGCTGGGAGAGGCGTAGGGAACCCACGACTCACAGACGAGAACGGCTGCGCCAAGAAGCCCGTGTGACCGCGGGCGAAGCAGCGGACGACCCGGGCTGAGGAGTCGGGTTGAGCACTGCGCGTTCCTTTCTCGTAGCGCCGCATGCTCTACTGCTTCATCAACACGGCGCTTGGGAATTGGTTGCGCAGGTTCACCCGGTTGGACCGGGCCGCATGAGGAAAGGCCGGGGCACCCTTCTCAGCCTCGGTGGCGGTCCGCCTGCTCGATGGCCTCGGCGAGTTCGCGTACTGCCTTGTCCTCCGTGGTGTCCGCCAGATCGCGGGCGTGGCCGGCGAGCTCGCCGAGGGTCGGGGCGCCCGGCAGGCGGCTGTAGCGGTCCTCACCCGAGCGGAGGGCGTCTGCGAAGTAGCCTGCCACCGCTGTGAGCCGGAAGCGGCTGGGGGCACTGCGCACCGAGTCGTGCAAGGCGTCGGTCTCCAGGTCGCCGGTCTCCTCGTGCGGGTCGCGGGTGTCCGGGTCGAGCCAGCGGACGGTGGCGGTGGCGAGGTGGCCCTCAGCGCCCGGTTCGGTGCGGACGGCGTACAGGGCGGTGACGGTGTGGCCCGGGCCGACCTCGCCGCCGTCGACGCGGTCGTCGCGGAAGTCCTCGTCGGCGACGCGGCGGTTGTCGTAGCCGATCAGCCGGTACTCCTCCACCGTCTGGGGGTCGAAGGCGACCTGGGCCTTGGCGTCGCGGGCGGTGAGGTCGATGTGGCGCGGGAGTTCCTCGCAGAAGACCTTGCGGGCCTCGTCCTCGTCGGACACGTAGACGGTGTGGCCGTCGCCCTTGTCGGCGAGGGTCTCCATGAGTGCGTCGCCGTAGTCGCTGCCGACGCCGACGCCGAAGAGGGTGATGCCGTGCTCGCGGCGTTCGCCGGAGATCTTCTCCAGGATCGTGTCCGCGTCGGTGTCGCCGGTGTTGGCGAGGGCGTCGGAGACCAGGACGACCCGGTTGGTGGCGCCCTCGCGCAGGCCCTCGACGGCGGTCTCGTAGCCGGTCTCGACACCGGCGCCGAGGTTGGTGGAGTCCTGGGTGTCCAGATCGGAGATGACGTCCTGGATCTCGTCGCGGTTGCCGTCGAGGCGGGTCATGGGCAGGACGGTCTCGGCCTCGTCGCTGAAGGTGACGAGCGCGACCGAGTCGTCGTCGCGCAGCCGGTCCGTCATCACCGACAGGGACTCCTTCGCGAGGTCCAGGCGGCCCGGTTCGGCCATGGAGCCGGAGACGTCGAGGACGAAGGTCAGGGCGGCGGGCGGGCGTTCGCCGGTGCGCTCCGTGGTACGGGTGGCGAGGCCGACGCGGACCAGGGACCAGTCCTCGTCGTCGGTGCGGGCGCCGTCGACGGTGACCGAGAAGCCGTCGCCGTCGGGGCGTTCGTAGTCCTGGCGGAAGCTGTTGACGAACTCCTCGGGACGGACCGTCGACGGGTCGGGCAGCCGGCCGTCGGCGAGGGCGCGCCGGGTGTAGTCGTAGGAGGCGGTGTCGACGTCCAGGGCGAAGGTGGAGAGGTGGTCGGGCGCCTCCCGGCGGTCCTCCCGCTCGCTGGTGCCCTGGCTCTCGGCGGGCGCGGGCCAGCCCGAGCTGTGGTCCTCGCGGTCGGCGGTGCTGCTGCCGTCGCTGGTGTCGCCGCCGCCGCACGCGGTGAGCAGCAGGCCGCCCGCCGCCGTGAGTGCGAGCAGCAACTTGCGTGTCCGGTACCGCTCGTACGGCTTCATCGTCCGTGCCCCCTTGGTCCGTCGGCATCTTCTTGCGACTGTGACGGCGCGGGGGGCCGGAACGTGCGGTACGGAGCGTTGCGGAAGCGTCTCGAAGCGGCCACGGAGGCGGCCCGTCGAGACCGGTGGGTGATCCTCCGTTGACCTACGAGACGACGTCCTTGCGGGCGAAACCCCGGAAGGCCAGGGCGAACAGCACCAGCGCGTACGTTACGGAGATGGAGGCGCCCTGGATCATGTCCGTCCACTGCAACTGGGGCTGGACGGCGTCGAGCCAGGCGTACTGCCAGTGCGCGGGCAGGAAGTCGCGCCAGTCACCGAGGGCCGTGACCTCGTCCAGGACGCTGCCGATGATGGTGAGGAACACCGCGCCGCCGACCGCGCCGAGCGGGGCGTCCGTCCGGGTCGACAGCCAGAACGCCAGGGCGGCGGTGACCAGTTGGGACACCATGATGTACACCACGACGATCAGCAGGCGCTGCGCGGCGGTGCCGGTGGGCAGGGTGCCGCCGGTGGGCAGCTGGAGCGGGCCCCAGCCGTAGGCGGCCGTGCCGACGATCAGGGCGACGACCGGCAGCAGGACGAGCGCGGCCAGGCTGAGGGACAGTCCGACGGCGAGCTTGGACCACAGCAGCCGGGCCCGGGGCACGGGCGCCGCGAGCAGATAGCGCAGGGAGGACCAGCTCGCCTCCGAGGCGACCGTGTCGCCGCAGAACAGCGCGACGGGGATGACGAGCAGGAAGCCGGCGGAGGCGAAGAGGTTGACCGCGGCGAAGTTGGCTCCGGACGCGGTGGCCGTGTCCATGAGGTTCACGCGCTGGTTGCCGCCGCCCGGCTCGCCGCCGACCTGGAAGGCGACGAGCAGGATGATCGGCAGGGCGAGCAGGACGCCGCCCATGACCTGGGTGCGGCGCCGCTTCAGCTGCCGGACCAGCTCGACGCGGAAGGGCAGGGTGCGGCCCGCGCGGTAGCCGTCGGCGACCTCGACGGGCGGCTCGGCGAGCTTGCTCATGCTTCGGCTCCGATCAGGGTGAGGAAGGCGTCCTCCAGGCGGCGGTGGGGGCCGACCGAGCGCACCGCCACGTCCAGCCGTACGAGGTCGGCGACCAGGCGCTGCGGGGTGCCGTCGGCGTCGAGCTGGACGAGGAGGCCCTCGTCGGCGCGTACGGCCGAGGCGACGCCCGGCAGGGCGGCGACCTTCTCGACGATCGGCTCCTCCACGGGCGTGGCCGTGCCCACCAGGAGCGTGTCGCCCGAGCCGACGATGTCCTCGACCGGGCCCGCCTGCACGAGCTGTCCGTGGTCCATCACGACCAGGTGGGTGCAGGTCTGCTCCACCTCCGCGAGGAGATGGCTGGAGACGATGACCGTGCGGCCGGCGGCGGCGTAGCGGATCATCACCTCGCGCATCTCGCGGATCTGGGGCGGGTCCAGGCCGTTGGTCGGTTCGTCGAGGATGAGCAGGTCCGGCAGGCCGAGCATGGCCTGGGCGATGGCGAGGCGCTGGCGCATGCCCTGGGAGTAGGTGCGCACGGCGCGGGCGAGCGCGTCGCCCAGGCCCGCGATCTCCAGGGCCTCCTCCATGTGCGCGTCCTCGGCGGGGCGGCCGGTGGCGCGCCAGTACAGCTCCAGGTTCTCCCGGCCGGACAGGTGCGGCAGGAAGCCCGCGCCCTCGACGAAGGCGCCGACGCGGGAGAGCACCGGGGCGCCCGCGCTGATCGCGTGGCCGAAGACGCGGATCTCGCCGCCGTCGGGCTTGATGAGGCCCATCAGCATGCGCAGGGTGGTCGTCTTCCCCGCTCCGTTGGGGCCGAGGAGGCCCAGGACCTGGCCCTTCTCCACGCGGAACGACAGGTCCTTGACGGCGTACCGGTCGGACGACTTGGCGTACCGCTTGGTCAGGTCCGTGATCTGGAGGGGGACTTCGGCGAGCGCGGGGTCGGGCGGGGCGGGGGCGGCCGTGCGGCGGCGGCCCGTGAGGACCAGCGCCAGTGCGATGCCGGCGCCGGTGAGCGGCAGCCACCACACCCACGCGGGCAGCGGGCCCTGGGTGTTGCTCTGGCCGAGGCCCGAGGGGACCTTCAGGTCGCCCTTGAGGGAGACGGTGTACGTCGCCGGGGCCGTCGGGGAGGCGTAGCCGAGGTCCGTCGAGGCGAGGACCAGGCGCAGCCGGTGGCCGTCGTCGATCTCGTGGTCGATCGCCGGGAGGGTGAAGGTGACGTCCTTGCCCGCCTTGGCGCCCTCGACCCTGATGGGCGTGACGAGCTGGGAGGGCAGGACCGGCTGGGTGCGGCCCGGGCCGACGTCGTAGAGCTTGGCGAAGAGCACGGCGTCGTCGCTGGTGGACTTGACGTGGACCGTGGCGGTGGGAGAGCCGGTGATCTGGAGGTCGTCGTGGAACGGCGCGGACTCGAACGCGGCGAACTGGCCGGGGAAGTCGAGGGAGACGCCGATGCCGAGCGTGGACAGCTGGCTCAGTCCGCCGGCGCCGCCGAGGCCGGGCAGGGCGGAGACGCCGGGCGGACTGGCGCCGGGCGGATTGTCGAAGCTCTGCTCGCGGCCGGCCAGGGCGAGGGAGCGCCGCTCGCTCTCCAGGCCCGGGTAGCGGTCCGAGGTCACGCCGGTGAGGCGGGGTTCGCCGTCGCCGGAGCCCAGGCCCAGGGTGCGGGTGACGCGGAAGGCGGGGCCGGTGTCGGTGCCCTTGTCGTCCTTCAGGTAGCGGTCGAACCAGGACGTCACGCGGCCCTGGACGCGGCTGGTCTCCATGTCGCCGCCGTCGTGGCCGCCGGCGATCCAGTCGACGTCGACGGGGGCGCCGCCCGCGCGGATCGCCTTCGCCGCCTGGTCGGCCTGGCCGAGCGGGAAGAGGGAGTCGGACTGGCCCTGCACCAGCAGCGTCGGCACCTTGATGTTCTTGCCGACCGCGGAGGGCGAGCGCTCCTCCAGCAGCTTGCGTGCCTCGGCGTCCGGTGTGCCCGACTCGGCGACCCGCTCGTACATCCGGCACAGCGCGGGTTCGAACCGCTCGCAGCCGCCGCCGGAGTTGACGAAGATGCCGGCCCACAGCTTCTTGAACACGCCGTTCGGGAACAGCGCGTCGGCGAGGTTCCAGTACGTGATCGCCGGGGCGATGGCGTCCACGCGCTGGTCGTGGCCCGCGGTGAGCAGGGCGATGGCGCCGCCGTAGGAGCCACCGGCCATGCCGACGCGGGGGTCGCCCTTCTTGTCGAGCTCGACCTGCGGCTGCTCGGCCAGCCAGTCGATGAGCTTCGAGACGTCGGCGACCTCGCCCTTCGGGTCGTTCAGCCCGATCTTCCCGGTCGACTTGCCGAAGCCGCGGGCCGACCAGGTCAGGACCGCGTAGCCGTCCCGGGCGAGGTCCTCGGCCTGCTGCCGTACGTCGTTCTTGCTGCCGCCGAAGCCGTGCCCGAGCAGGACGGCGGGGCGCCGGCCGGCTCCTGTGGAGGTGAAGAACGAGGTGTCTATGCGCACGCCGTCCTGGGTGTTCAGGAGCCGGTCGGTGCGGTGGACCGGGGGCGTCTCGTCGTTCGCGACGGCCGTCCATGTGCCCGCGCCGGCGAGCACGACGACGGCGGCCCCGGCGGCGAGCAGCCTCCGGGGCCTCCGAAGCAGCCCGCGGAGATCGGGCAGTCGAAGATCCATGCGTCAACGGTACGGGGTGAACCTGTCGATGAGTTGTCGACCGGAGACCGAAGTGCGGGGCCTTCCAGGGGTGTACACGGAGTTTGTGGCGTACTGCGGGTGGTGTACGGGGTCGAGCTCGGGTGGTGCTGTGGTCTGCCGGGTGCGGGTGCGTTGTGGTTGGTCGCGCAGTTCCCCGCGCCCCTGAGGCCCTCAGTGGTTGCGCGGGAAGCCCAGGTCCACGCCCGCCGGGGCGTCGGCCGGGTCCGGCCAGCGGGTGGTGACGACCTTGCCGCGGGTGTAGAAGTGCGTGCCGTCGTTGCCGTAGATGTGGTGGTCGCCGAAGAGCGAGTCCTTCCAGCCGCCGAAGCTGTGGTAGCCGACGGGGACCGGGATCGGGACGTTCACGCCGACCATGCCGGCCTCGACCTCCAGCTGGAAGCGGCGGGCCGCGCCGCCGTCCCGGGTGAAGATCGCGGTGCCGTTGCCGAAGGGCGAGTTGTTGACGAGGTCCAGGGCCTCCTCGTAGGTCTCCGTGCGCAGGACGCACAGGACCGGGCCGAAGATCTCGTCCTGGTAGGCCTTGGCGCTGGTCGGCACCTTGTCGAGCAGCGAGATGCCGATCCAGTGGCCGTCCTCGAAGCCGTCGACCGTGTAGCCGGTGCCGTCCAGGACGACCTCGCAGCCCTCGGCCGCCGCGCCCTCGACGTAGGAGGCCACCTTGTCGCGGTGGACCTTGGTGATCAGCGGGCCCATCTCGGAGGCCGGGTCGTCGCCGGGGCCGATCTTGATCTTCTCGGCGCGCTCGCGGATCTTCTCCACCAGCTCGTCGCCGATGGCGCCGACCGCGACGACCGCGGAGATGGCCATGCAGCGCTCGCCCGCGGAGCCGTAGGCCGCCGAGACGGCTGCGTCGGCCGCCGCGTCCAAGTCGGCGTCGGGCAGGACCAGCATGTGGTTCTTGGCGCCGCCGAGCGCCTGGACGCGCTTGCCGTTGGCGGAGGCGGTGGTGTGGATGTAGCGGGCGATCGGGGTCGAGCCGACGAACGAGACGGCCTTGACGTCCGGGTGCTCCAGGAGGCGGTCGACGGCCACCTTGTCGCCGTGGACGACGTTGAAGACGCCGTCGGGCAGGCCCGCCTCGGCGAGCAGCTCGGCGAGCTTGATGGACGCCGACGGGTCCTTCTCCGACGGCTTCAGCACGAACGTGTTGCCGCAGGCGATGGCGAGGGGGAACATCCACATCGGCACCATCGCCGGGAAGTTGAACGGCGTGATGCCCGCGACGACGCCGAGCGGCTGGCGGAGGGAGGAGACGTCGACGCGGCTCGCCACCTGCGTGGACAGCTCGCCCTTCAGCTGCACGTTGATGCCGCAGGCCAGGTCGACGATCTCCAGGCCGCGGGCGACCTCGCCGAGGGCGTCGGAGTGCACCTTGCCGTGCTCGGCGGTGATCAGCTCGGCGATCTCGTCGCGGTGGGCGTCGAGCAGCGCCCGGAACTTGAAGAGGATGGACGTGCGCTGGGCCAGGGAGGACTGGCCCCAGGTCGTGAAGGCCTGCTTGGCGGCTGCCACCGCCGCGTCCACCTCGTCGACCGAGGCGAACGCGACCTTCGTCGTGACCTCGCCGGTCGCCGGGTTGGTCACCGGCCCGTGCGTGCCCGAGGCGCCTTCGACGGTCTTGCCGCCGATCCAGTGGTTGACGATCTTCGTCATGGCCGGGAACTCCTTCACAGATGGCGGCGTCGGGTGGAGACGTGCCGTTCGTACAGCTCACGTGCCTTGACCGCGGACGGCCGTGTCGCGGTCTCGGCCACGGGTACATCCCACCAGGCCTGGGCGGGAGGCGCGCCCGACACTGTGTCTGCCGTTTGGGTCTCCACGTAGACACATGTGGGAGTGTCGGCGGCCCGGGCCTCGGCGAGGGCCTCCCGCAGGTCCCGTACGGTCTTCGCGCGCAGGACGCGCATGCCGAGGCTGGCCGCGTTGGCGGCGAGGTCGACGGGCAGCGGCGGGCCGGTGTACGAGCCGTCCTCGGAGGGGTAGCGGTACGCCGTGCCGAAGCGCTCGCCGCCCACCGACTCGGACAGGCCGCCGATCGACGCGTAGCCGTGGTTCTGGATGATCAGGACCTTGATCGCGATGCCCTCCTGGACGGCCGTCACGATCTCCGTCGGCATCATCAGATACGTGCCGTCGCCGACCAGCGCCCACACGGGCCGGTCCGGGGCGGCCATCTTCACGCCGATCGCGGCCGGGATCTCGTAGCCCATGCAGGAGTAGCCGTACTCCAGGTGGTACTGGTCGCGGGACCGGGTCCGCCACAGCTTGTGCAGGTCGCCGGGGAGGGAACCGGCCGCGTTGATGAGAATGTCCGACTCGTCGACGAGGGCGTCCAGGACGCCGAGGACCTGCGGCTGGGTCGGGCGGATGTCCGGCTCGTCCACCTCGTAGCAGGCGTCGACGCGCTGCTCCCAGCGCTCCTTGTCCTCGGTGTACTCGGTGGCGTAGGACGGCGCGACCCGGTGGCCGTGCATCTCCAGCCGCTCGGTCAGCTCCTCCAGACCGGTGCGGGCGTCCGCGATCAGGGGCTGTCCGGCGAGCTTGTGGCCGTCGAAGGGGGCGACGTTGAGGTTGAGAAACCGCACGTCCGGGTTGGCGAAGAGCGTGCCGGAGGCGGTGGTGAAGTCGGTGTAGCGGGTGCCGACGCCGATCACCAGGTCGGCGGTGCGGGCGAGTTCGTCGGCCGTCGCCGTGCCGGTGTGGCCGATGCCGCCGACGTCCTGGGGGTGGTCGTGCCGCAGGGAGCCCTTGCCGGCCTGGGTGGAGGCGACCGGGATGCCGGTGGTCCCGGCGAACTCGGCGAGGGCCTCCTCTGCGCGGCTGTGGTGGACGCCGCCGCCCGCGACGACCAGGGGCCTCTTCGCCGCGCGGATGATCCGTACCGCCTCGGCGAGTTCCGTCGGGTCGGCACCGGGTCGCCGTACGGTCCAGACGCGCTCGGTGAAGAACTCCTCGGGCCAGTCGTACGCCTCCGCCTGCACGTCCTGGGGCAGGGCGAGGGTGACGGCGCCGGTCTCGACGGGGTCGGTGAGCACGCGCATCGCGTTCAGCGCCGACGGGATCAGGGCCTCGGGGCGGGTGATCCGGTCGAAGTACTTCGACACCGGGCGCAGGCAGTCGTTGACCGACACGTCGCCCGCATACGGCACTTCGAGCTGCTGGAGGACCGGGTCGGCGGGGCGGGTGGCGAAGATGTCGCCGGGCAGGAGCAGCACCGGGAGGTGGTTGATCGTCGCCAGGGCCGCGCCGGTGACGAGGTTGGTGGCGCCCGGGCCGATGGAGGTCGTCACCGCGTGCGTGGACAGGCGGCCCGACTGGCGGGCGTAGCCGACCGCCGCGTGCACCATGGCCTGCTCGTTGCGGCCCTGGTGGTACGGCATCGCGTCGGTGTGCTCCAGGAGCGCCTGGCCGAGGCCGGCGACGTTGCCGTGGCCGAAGATGCCCCAGGTGGCGCCGATGAGCCGCTGCCGTACGCCGTCGCGTTCGGTGTACTGGGCGGCGAGGAAACGGACCAGCGCTTGCGCGACGGTCAGCCGGGTCGTCATCGGTAACCCCCTGTGCTCTCTGCGTGGTCCGGGTGGAAGCAGATCCGCCACTCCCTCGTCTCCCCCGGGCCGGCCATGACATTGAGGTAGTACATGTCGTGGCCGGGCTGGGCGATCGACGGGCCGTGCCAGCCGTCGGGGACGAGGACGGCGTCGCCGGAGCGGACCTCCGTGAGGACGTCGGATCCGCCCTCACGCGAGGGGAATACGCGCTGGTAGCCGAAACCGTTCGGGCCGTCGATCTCGAAGTAGTAGATCTCCTCCAGCTCCGACTCCTCGCCGGGCCGGTGCTCGTCGTGCTTGTGCGGCGGGTACGAGGACCAGTTGCCGCCGGGGGTGATCACCTCGACCGCGATGAGCTTGTCGCACTCGAAGGCGTCGGCGGAGGCGAAGTTGCGGACGTGGCGTGTGCAGGTGCCGGTGCCGCGCTGTTCGACGGGGACCTCCGGCGCGGGGCCGTAGCGGGCGGGGAGTTGTCGCTCGCACTTCGCTCCTGCCAAAGCAAAGCGGCCTCCCGCGCCGGAGGCGATCTGGACCCGGGCGTCACGGGGCGCGTACGCGAAGTCGGTGACCGACGCGAACACGCTCTCCCGGCCCGAGAGGGGGAACTCCTCGTCTTCGACGCGCACGGTGCACGCGCCCGTCAGGGGCAGCACGATCCACTCGCTGTCCCCGGTGGTGAAGGTGTGCGTGCCGTCGGGCGCCAGCTCCACGATCCGCAGACTGCTGTGCGTCCAGCCGGCCCGCTTGGGGTCGATGTCCAGGACGTAGTTCACGTCGGCGGTGGTGCCCTTGGGGACGTACAGCTCACTGGTCATGAAACGGCCCTCACAGCAGTCCTACGGCGGTGTCCACGGCGGCGGCGACGTCACCGTCCGCCGGGTACAGCAGCGAACGGCCGACCACCAGCCCGCGCACGGTGGGCAGTTGGAGGGCGCCGCGCCATTTCTCGTACGCCCCGTCCTGGTCGTCTCCCACCTCGCCGCCGAGCAGTACGGCGGGCAGGGTGGAGGCGGCCATGACCTCGGCCATGTCGTCGGGGTCGGCGGTGACCGGCACCTTCAGCCAGGTGTAGGCGGAACTGCCGCCGAGTCCCGAGGCGATGGCGATCGACCTGGTCACGGCCTCGGCGGACAGGTCGTTGCGCAACCGGCCAGTCTCGTCCCGGCGGGAGATGAACGGCTCGACGAAGACGGGGAGCTTGCGGGCGGCCATGGCGTCGACGGCCCGGGCGGTGGACTCCAGCGTGGTCAGCGAGCCCGGGTCGTCGTAGTCGATCCGCAGGAGCAGCTTGCCCGCGTCGAAGCCCAGGCGCTCGATGTCCTCGGGGCGGTGGCCGGTGAAGCGGTCGTCGAGTTCGAAGCTGGCGCCCTGGAGGCCGCCGCGGTTCATGGAGCCCATGACGACCTTGTGGTCCAGGGCGCCGAGCAGCAGCAGGTCGTCCAGGATGTCGGCGGTGGCGAGGACGCCGTCCACGCCGGGGCGGGACAGGGCGAGGCAGAGGCGTTCGAGGAGGTCCGCGCGGTTGGCCATGGCCATGCTGCGGCCGCCGACGCCGAGGGCGCCGCG
Source organism: Streptomyces lomondensis (assembly GCF_014651035.1). GTDB lineage: Bacteria > Actinomycetota > Actinomycetes > Streptomycetales > Streptomycetaceae > Streptomyces > Streptomyces lomondensis. The sequence continues at coordinate 388,084 of NZ_BMWC01000001.1, read as the reverse complement.
GGCCGGGTGGTCGGCGGCGACGATCATCAGCCGGCCGTTGTCGTTGAGCAGCGGCCGGCGGGGGCGGCGGGCGGCGGCCTCGGCGATCGCCTCCGGGCGGTGGCTGCGCAGGCGGACGAGTTCGCAGACGTCGACGGTCACTTGACGGCCCCCGCGGTGACGGCCGCCTCGATCTCGCCCGGGGTGGGCATCGCGGAGGAGCACTCCAGGCGGGAGGCGACGATGGCGCCGGCGGCGTTGGCGTGCCGCATGGTCTTCTCCAGGTCCCAGCCGGACAGGAGGCCGTGGACCAGGGAGCCGCCGAAGGCGTCGCCGGCGCCGAGGCCGTTGAGGACGTTCACGGGCAGCGGCGGCACCTCGGCGCTCTCGCCGTCGCTGTTCACGGCCAGGACGCCCTTCGGGCCCTGCTTGACGACGGCCAACTCGACACCGGCGTCCAGGAGGGCGCGGGCGGCGGCGTGGGGTTCGCGCACGCCCGTGGCGACCTCCACCTCGTCGAGGTTGCCGACCGCGACGGTGGTGTGGCGCAGGGCCTCCTCGTAGAAGGGGCGGGCCGCGTCGGGGTCGGTCCAGAACATCGGGCGCCAGTCGAGGTCGAAGACCGTCGTGCCGGCCTTGGCGCGGTGGGCGAGGGCCGCGAGGGTCGCCGTCCGGCTCGGTTCCTCGCTCAGGCCCGTGCCCGTGACCCAGAAGACGCGGGCGTCGCGGATGGCGTCGAGGTCGAGCTCGTGGGCGTCGATCTCCAGGTCGGGGGCCTTGGGCTGCCGGTAGAAGTACAGCGGGAAGTCGTCCGGCGGGAAGACCTCGCAGAAGGTGACCGGGGTGGGCAGGCCCGGGACCGGGGTCACCCAGCGGTCGTCGACGCCGAAGTCCTTCAGGGCCTCGTGGAGGTAGGTGCCGAAGGGGTCGTCGCCGGTACGGGTGATCACCGCGGTGCGCCGTCCCAGGCGGGCCGCGGCGACCGCGACGTTGCTCGCCGAGCCGCCGAGGAACTTGCCGAAGGACGTGACCTGCGGCAGCGGGACGCCCGTCTGGAGCGGATACAGGTCCACTCCGATCCGCCCCATGGTGATCAGGTCGTACGCCATCGGTGTCCCCTCGGTGTCGGCTCTCCCCGGCTTTGTAGCCCCCTTCACGAAGCCCTGTCAATGTTTTGTCCGGACATTCGGACCAGATCATGACAGCGCTTTCGGCGCGACGGCCCGGGCGCCGCGTCAAGGCGCCCCGCCGACACTCCGGCGTACGCCTTTGCCCCGGGTGTGTCACAAACACCCCCTTCCTGTCACGCATGTCGCGTGTACGCGGACCTTCCGTCACACCCGGCGCACAGGCCCTGCCCCGGGTCACCGAGCGTCGTTGACCGGACACAGGCCTGTTGATCGCCAGCGCAGCGCCCGGCTCCCCCGGACGGCCGTTCCCGGCCGCCGCCGTGGCGCGCGCGGGGAGGTGCACGTCATGACCGACCGAAGACTCTGGTCCTACAAGGAGATCGCGGCACACATCCGGGTGCAGCCGGACACCGTGCGGTCCTACCGCAAGCACGGGCTGCTGCCCCCGCCGGACCACGTCGAGAGCGGCAAGCCCTACTGGTACGCCGACACCGTCCGGGCCTGGGTCGCCTCCCGGCCCGGCAACCGGGCCCGAAGAGCCGACTGATCCGCCCGGCCCCGACCGTGCCCCACCACCGCGTGGGGCACGCGCGTCTGCGGGTGCCTCAGCTCCACGGCTCGATGACCGTCGCCCCCGCTCCCGGCGCCGTCCCCATCGCGGCCAGCGCGGACGGGGCCTCGGCCAGCGGGATCGTGGACGTCACGAGCAGGTCGGGGCGGAGTACGCCGCTGCGGACCAGCTCCAGCATCGGCGGGTAGCCGTGCGCGGCCATGCCGTGGCTGCCGAGCAGTTCGAGCTCCAGGGCGATCGCGCGGGCCATCGGCACGGGTGTCGTGCCGTCCGGCGAGGGCAGCAGGCCGACCTGGACGTGCCGGCCGCGGCGGCGCAGGCCGTTCACGGAGGCGGCGCAGGTGACGGGCGAGCCGAGGGCGTCGAGGGAGAGGTGGGCGCCGCCGCCGGTGAGGTCGCGGACCGCCGCCGCGGTGTCCGTCACGGCTGCCGCGTCCACGCACTGCGCCGCGCCGAACTTCCGCGCCAGATCCAGCGCCCCGGCCGACACGTCCACGGCCACCACCCGCGCGCCCGACGCCGCCGCGATCATCACCGCCGACAGCCCGACCCCGCCGCAGCCGTGCACCGCCACCCACTCCCCCGCCGCGACCCTGCCCTGCCGCACCACCGCCCGGTACGCCGTGGCGAACCGGCAGCCGAGCGAGGCCGCCGTCGTGAAGGACATGTCCCCCGGGAGCGCCACCAGGTTCACGTCGGCGTGGTCCAGCGCCACGTACTGGGCGAAGGAACCCCAATGTGTGAAGCCGGGCTGGGTCTGGCGTTCGCACACCTGGTGGTCGCCCGCCGCGCAGGACGGACAGGTGCCGCAGGCGCAGATGAACGGCACGGTGACCCGGTCCCCGGGCCGCCACCGGCTCACCCGGTCGCCCACCGCCTCGACGACTCCGGCGAGTTCATGCCCGGGCACGTGCGGCAGGACGATGTCGGGGTCGTGGCCCTGCCAGCCGTGCCAGTCGCTGCGGCACAGCCCGGTGGCCTCGACCCGCACGACGACCCCGTGCTCCGCCGGCGCCGGATCCGCGACCTCCCGCACCTCGGCCGTCTCCCCGTACCGCTCGAACACGACGGCCCGCATGGACCCACCCGCCTTTCGTTCGTGACTGGCCAGGGCAGGAACGCTATCCGTCGCCGGGCGCCGAGCGTGAACTCATACCCCCTAGGGGTACAGTGGGGTGTAAGTCCCTCAGAGGACCCCTCAGCCCCACACGCCTCGACGAGGAGTAACGACATGACCGCCCAGACCGACACCACGGGCTCCGTCACCACCGTCTACAAGGTGAGCGGCATGAGCTGCGGCCACTGCGAGGGCGCCGTGTCCGGCGAGCTCTCGCAGCTCTCCGGCGTCAGTTCGGTGACGGCCGTCGCCTCGACCGGCGAGGTCACCGTCGTCTCGACGGCCCCGCTCGACGACGAAACCGTACGCGCCGCCGTCGACGAGGCCGGCTTCGAACTGGCCGGCCGGGCCTGAGCCGGCCGGGTCCGGCGACCAGCCAGGTCTGAGGGCCACCAGTCCTGGCACTCGTACCCGGGTACGGGCCGTACACGCCGCCGCCCCGGCCCGTACGGCCCGTTCCGCTTCCCGGGCGCCCCGCACCTCCTGGAGTACGGACATGACCAGCACCACCGCCCAGGCGCCGACGGACCGCGAGCCCGCCCTCGCGGAGGTCGAGCTGCTCATCGGCGGGATGACCTGCGCCTCCTGCGCGGCCCGCGTCGAGAAGAAGCTCAACCGCATGGACGGCGTCACGGCCACGGTGAACTACGCGACCGAGAAGGCCCGGGTCACCTACCCCGCGGGCACGGAGGTCGCCGATCTGATCGCCACCGTGGTGAAGACCGGGTACACCGCCGAGGAGCCCGCGCCCCCACGGGAGGAGTCGCCCGCGGCCGAGGAGGCGGATCCCGAGCTGTCGGCGCTGCGCCGGCGTCTCGTCGTCTCCGCCGCCCTCGCCGTCCCGGTGGTGCTGCTGGCGATGGTCCCGGCCCTCCAGTTCGACAACTGGCAGTGGCTCTCGCTGACCCTGGCCGCACCGGTCGTCGTCTGGGGCGGGCTGCCCTTCCACCGCGCGGCCTGGACGAACGCCCGGCACGGCGCCGCCACCATGGACACGCTGGTCTCCCTCGGCACGCTGGCCGCGTTCGGCTGGTCCCTGCGGGCGCTGTTCCTCGGCGACGCGGGCATGCCGGGCATGCGGCACCCCTTCGAACTCACCGTCTCGCGCGGGGACGGCGCCTCCTCGATCTACCTGGAGGTCGCCTCCGGCGTCACCGCCTTCATCCTGCTGGGCCGCTACCTGGAGGCCCGCTCCAAGCGCCGCGCGGGAGCGGCCCTCAAGGCACTCATGGAACTGGGCGCCAAGGAGGTGGCCGTGTTGCGGGACGGCCGCGAGGTGCGGATCCCGGCGCAGCGCCTGGCCGTCGGCGACCGGTTCGTCGTACGGCCCGGCGAGAAGATCGCCACCGACGGCACGGTCGTCGAGGGGGCCTCCGCGGTGGACGCCTCGATGCTGACCGGCGAGTCGGTGCCGGTGGACGTGGCGGCCGGGGACACGGTCACGGGCGCGACGGTCAACGCGGGCGGCCGGCTCGTCGTCGAGGCCACCCGGGTCGGTGCCGACACGCAGCTCGCGCGGATGGCGAAGCTGGTGGAGGACGCGCAGAACGGCAAGGCCGATGTGCAGCGGCTCGCCGACCGGATCTCCGGGATCTTCGTGCCGGTCGTGCTGCTGATCGCCGCCGCCACGGCCGGGGCGTGGCTCGGGCTGACCGGCGACGGCGTCGCCGCGTTCACCGCGGCCGTCGCGGTGCTGATCATCGCCTGCCCGTGCGCGCTGGGCCTGGCCACGCCGACCGCGCTGATGGTCGGCACGGGCCGGGGCGCCCAGCTCGGCATCCTCATCAAGGGCCCGGAGGTCCTGGAGTCCACGCGCCGGATCGACACGGTCGTCCTGGACAAGACCGGCACGGTCACCACCGGCCGGATGACCCTCCAGGAGGTGCACACCGCCGAGGGCGTCGACGAGAAGGAGGCGCTGCGGCTCGCGGGCGCCGTCGAGCACGCCTCCGAGCACCCCGTGGCCCGTGCGATCGCCCTGGGCGCCGCGGAGAGGGCCGGACAGCTCCCGGAGGCCGCGGAGTTCCGGAACGTCCCCGGGCGGGGCGTACGCGGCCGTGTGGAGGGCCGGGAGGTCGCCGTGGGGCGGCTCTTCGACGACGTACCGCCGGAGCTGGCCCGCGCGCGGGACGAGGCCGAGCGGGCCGGGCGGACGGCCGTCCTGGCCGGCTGGGACGGGACGGCGCGGGCCGTGCTGGCCGTGGCGGACGCGGTCAAGGAGACCAGCGCCGAGGCGGTGCGCGAACTGCGCGCGCTGGGCCTCACACCGGTGCTGCTGACCGGCGACAACCGGGCGGTGGCCGAGGCGGTGGCCGCCTCCGTCGGGATCGACCGGGTGGTGGCCGAGGTCCTGCCCGAGGACAAGGTGGACGCCGTACGGCGGCTCCAGGCCGAGGGGCGGGTCGTGGCCATGGTGGGCGACGGCGTCAACGACGCGGCGGCGCTCGCCACCGCCGATCTGGGCCTGGCCCTGGGCACGGGCACGGACGCGGCGATCGAGGCGGGCGATCTGACGCTGGTCCGCGGCGATCTGCGGGTCGCCGCGGACGCGATCCGGCTCTCCCGCCGGACGCTGGCCACGATCAAGGGCAACCTCGTGTGGGCCTTCGGCTACAACGTGGCCGCGCTGCCGCTGGCCGCCGCGGGGCTGCTCAACCCGATGATCGCGGGGGCCGCGATGGCCTTCTCGTCCGTCTTCGTCGTCACGAACAGTCTGCGACTGCGGACATTCCGGTGAAGTGCCCCTAATTCGCCCTAAGTTCACGGCGAACGTCATATGAGCCCCTCTGGAGTCCCGGGCCCGGCTCACATAAGCTCTTCACAAGGCTCGCGCATCATCCTTACGCTTGAGCCCCGGGCGGCATATCCGGGCTCTTGCGTACCTAAAGGACATACGCAAGAGACGCAGATCACAGTGATGTGAACGTAACCATCTAAGGGGTTCGAAGGTCTAAGTTGACGATGTCAGGGAGCGTCTTGGGGGGCGCGATCTGGCATCTGGGGATGTCTTGGGGGACTTCTCCAGAGATGCGTTGCCGGGGCACGTACACCGGGAAGCTTTGAGCGGCCCTCCCGGGCGTGCGCTGTCCCGGCAGATCGCACACCACAGCAGTACGGCGGGTTTTGCTCGTTGTGCTCACACAGCGATTCAGGCGCTGTCCTCACAGACGCCCGGCCGGATCCCGTGGGGGGAATCCGTACCGGGACTGGGAAGGCGCCCTGGTCGTCGGCCCGTGGGGGGACCGGCGCTCCGGGGCGCCTTCTTTTTGACCTTCCGCCGCCGCTCCCGTTCGGCCTTCCGCCGCCGCTCCCGCGCACGCGAAAGCCCCCGCACCCGGCGAGCGGATACGGGGGCCCGAAGCGGTACTGCGGCTCAGCGCTCCTCGACGGGAACGAAGTCCCGCTGGACCACGCCCGTGTAGATCTGGCGCGGGCGGCCGATGCGGGAGCCCGGCTCCTTGATCATCTCGTGCCACTGGGCGATCCAGCCCGGCAGTCGGCCGAGGGCGAACAGGACCGTGAACATCTCGGTCGGGAAGCCCATGGCCCGGTAGATCAGGCCCGTGTAGAAGTCGACGTTCGGGTAGAGGCTGCGCGAGACGAAGTAGTCGTCGGAGAGCGCGTGCTCCTCCAGCTTCAGGGCGATGTCCAGCAGCTCGTCGGACTTGCCGAGGGCGGACAGCACGTCGTGCGCCGCCGACTTGATGATCTTGGCGCGCGGGTCGAAGCTCTTGTAGACCCGGTGGCCGAAGCCCATCAGGCGGACGCCGTCCTCCTTGTTCTTCACCTTGCGGATGAAGGAGTCGACGTCACCGCCCGCGTCGCGGATGCCCTCCAGCATCTCCAGCACGGACTGGTTGGCGCCGCCGTGCAGCGGGCCCCACAGGGCGTTGATGCCGGCGGAGATCGAGGCGAACATGTTCGCCTGCGAGGAGCCGACCAGGCGGACCGTGGAGGTCGAGCAGTTCTGCTCGTGGTCCGCGTGCAGGATCAGCAGCTTGTCGAGCGCGGAGACCACGATCGGGTCCAGCTCGTACTCCTGCGCGGGGACCGAGAAGGTCATGCGCAGGAAGTTCTCGACGTAACCGAGGTCGTTGCGCGGGTAGACGAACGGGTGGCCGATCGACTTCTTGTACGCGTACGCCGCGATCGTCGGGAGCTTGGCGAGCAGGCGGATGGTGGAGAGGTTGCGCTGCCGCTCGTCGAACGGGTTGTGGCTGTCCTGGTAGAACGTCGACAGCGCCGAGACGACCGACGACAGCATGGCCATCGGGTGGGCGTCGCGCGGGAAGCCCCGGTAGAAGTTCTTGACGTCCTCGTGCAGCAGGGTGTGCTGCGTGATGTCGTTCTTGAACGCGGCGAGCTGGTCGACGGTCGGCAGCTCACCGTTGATCAGCAGGTAGGCCACCTCCAGGAAGGTGGAGCGCTCGGCCAGCTGCTCGATCGGGTAACCCCGGTGCCGCAGGATGCCCTGCTCGCCGTCGAGGTAGGTGATGGCGGATTTGTAGGCAGCCGTGTTGCCGTATCCGCTGTCCAGGGTCACGAGACCGGTCTGGGCTCGGAGCTTGCCGATGTCGAAGCCCTTGTCACCGACGGTGCCGTCGATCACCGGGTAGGTGTACTCGTTGCCGTCGTACCGCAGTACTACAGAGTTGTCGCTCACGTCTTCCCTCACCGACGTTGTGCCTCATCTTCGAGGTGCCCTGACTGTCTCTACCTTCCCCCACTCGGCTCAGGAGAGTGCACTCGGGGTCGACCATCGGGCCTACTGACGGCACTGAGTGCCGTCAACTTGCTCATCCTGCCCCCTGTGTTCCCCCTTCTGGAAGTGCCTTGTGACCTTCACGACTCATTTGATCGATCATTTTTCGTGGAACCGAGCCGGAAGTCGAGTGCCGTGCACCGCCGGCCCGCCGAAACCGTGCGCACCGCCTGGCCGATCGCCTTGCGCGAACCGACGAGGACGACCAGCTGCTTGGCCCGGGTGACCGCCGTGTAGAGCAGGTTCCGCTGGAGCATCATCCAGGCGCCCGTGGTGACCGGGATGACCACCGCCGGGTACTCGCTGCCCTGGGAGCGGTGGATCGTCACGGCGTACGCGTGAGCCAGCTCGTCGAGCTCGTCGAACTCGTACGGAACCTCCTCGTCCTCGTCCGTCAGTACCGTCAGCCGCTGCTCGACCGGGTCGAGCGAGGTCACCACACCCACGGTGCCGTTGAAGACCCCGTTCTCGCCCTTCTCGTAATTGTTGCGAATCTGGGTGACCTTGTCGCCGACGCGGAACACCCGTCCGCCGAATCTCTTCTCGGGCAGGTCGGGGCGGCCCGGGGTGACGGCCTGCTGGAGCAGACCGTTCAGGGTGCCCGCGCCCGCCGGGCCGCGGTGCATGGGGGCGAGCACCTGGACGTCCCGGCGCGGGTCCAGGCCGAACTTGGCGGGGATGCGGCGGGCCGCCACGTCCACGGTGAGCCGCCCGGCGGCCTCCGTGTCGTCCTCGACGAAGAGGAAGAAGTCCTTCATACCGTCGGTGACGGGATGTTGGCCGGCGTTGATCCGGTGCGCGTTCGTCACCACGCCGGACTGCTGGGCCTGCCGGAAGACCCGGGTGAGGCGGACCGCCGGGATCGGGCTGCCGTCGGCCAGGAGGTCCCTGAGGACCTCGCCCGCGCCCACGCTGGGCAGCTGGTCGACGTCCCCGACGAAGAGCAGGTGGGCTCCCGGCGGGACGGCCTTGACCAGCTTGTTGGCGAGGAGCAGGTCCAGCATGGACGCCTCGTCGACCACCACGAGGTCGGCGTCGAGCGGGCGCTCCCGGTCGTAGGCCGCGTCGCCGCCGGGCTTCAGCTCCAGCAGGCGGTGGACCGTGGAGGCCTCGGCGCCGGTGAGCTCGGACAGGCGCTTGGCGGCCCGGCCGGTCGGGGCGGCGAGCACGACCTTCGCCTTCTTGGCGCGGGCCAGCTCCACGATCGAGCGGACCGTGAAGGACTTGCCGCAGCCGGGGCCGCCGGTGAGCACGGCGACCTTCTCGGTCAGCGCGAGCTTGACGGCGGCCTCCTGCTCGGGCGCGAGGTCGGTGCCGGTGCGTGTTTTCAGCCAGCCGAGGGCCATGTCCCAGGCCACCGCCCGGAATCCCGGCATCCGGTCCTCCTCCGTGCGCAGCAGGCGCAGCAGCTGGGCGGCGAGGGAGAGTTCGGCGCGGTGGAAGGGCACGAGGTAGATCGCGGTGACGGGCTCACCACCGTCCGGGCCGGGCACCTTCTCCCGTACGACGCCGGGGTCCCCGCCGTCCTCCGGGATCTCGGCCAGCTCGGCGAGGCACTCGATGACCAGGCCCGTGTCGACCTGGAGGAGCTTGACCGCGTCCTTGATCAGCTGCTCCTCCGGGAGGTAGCAGTTGCCCTGGTCGGTGGCCTGCGACAGCGCGTACTGGAGGCCCGCTTTCACGCGCTCCGGGCTGTCGTGCGGGATGCCGACGGACTGGGCGATCTTGTCGGCGGTGAGGAAGCCGATGCCCCAGACGTCGGCGGCGAGCCGGTAGGGCTGGTTCTTCACCACGGAGATGGAGGCGTCGCCGTACTTCTTGTAGATGCGCACGGCGATGGACGTGGACACCTCGACCGTCTGGAGGAAGAGCATGACCTCCTTGATGGCCTTCTGCTCCTCCCAGGCGTCGGCGATCTTCTTCGTCCGCTTGGGCCCGAGCCCGGGGACCTCGATCAGCCGCTTGGGCTCCTCCTCGATGATCCGGAGGGTGTCCATGCCGAAGTGCTGCGTGATCCGGTCGGCGAAGACCGGGCCGATGCCCTTGACCAGCCCTGAGCCGAGGTAGCGGCGGATGCCCTGGACGGTGGCCGGCAGGACCGTCGTGTAGTTCTCCACGTGGAACTGCTTGCCGTACTGCGGGTGGGAGCCCCAGCGGCCCTCCATGCGCAGGGACTCGCCGACCTGGGCGCCGAGCAGCGCGCCGACGACCGTGAGGAGGTCGCCGCCGCCTCTGCCGGTGTCGACCCGGGCGACCGTGTAGCCGTTCTCCTCGTTGGCGTACGTGATGCGCTCCAGCACGCCTTCCAGCGTGGCCGGCCGCCGCTCGCCCGCCGGGGAGGCCCCCGCCTGATCGGTCATGATCCGACCGTACCGCCCGGGTACGACAGCGAGGCGGGCTCGGGCCGGAAACGCCCCGCGGCCCCCCGCATAAAGCGACCGATCAGTATGCGGACAACGGCTCAGCTTTCACGCTGAATTCACAGGAAAGCCGGAAGCTTTACAGTTCAAGAATACGGGACGCCCCTTTTGCGCTCCTTTCCCGTGGGAGAATCCAGGGGTTCAACAAAGGGGGGCGGACTCGATTCCGGAGCGACCGTGATGCCGATGCCTTCCCCCGGCCCGAACGCCCCTCGGCGCGCGCACACCGCGGGAGCACTGCTCGTCGGCCTGTGCGCCGTCAGCACGTTGACGCTGCTCGTGATGGCTCCGGCGCTGTCCGGGGACCATTCCGTCGTGGCCCCGGGTCCTTCCGCGCCGGACGAGAACACCCCCGGCACTCCCGCTGTGAACCGGATGCCCCTGCCGGAATTCCGCCCCCTTCCGAGTCCGGGGCCGAGCTGAATCCACTCCGCCCGTTCCCTTCTCCCCGGACCGAATGACGACGAGGAACGATGTCACCCCAGGCCCAGAGCGTCGCCCTGTGGATCTTGTCCCTGGCCATCAACATCACGGCGGCGTGCGCGGGGATCGTGTGGGGCTGGGAGGCCTTCGCGCAGTTTCTGCTGCCGGCGTTCGGGTCGGTGGTGGGGGCGTCGCTGGTCAGCTACGGCTTGCGGCGGTGAGGTTCCCGTCCTTGACGGCGGTGACGAAGGCCGCCCAGCTGCTGGGCGAGAGTAGCAGGGCCGGGCTGTTGGGGGTCTTGCTGTCGCGGATGGGTATGTCGGGGTGGCCGGGGGCGACTTCGAGGCATTCGCCCTGAGGTGTCTCGCCTCCGCTGTAGCTGGACTTGTACCACCCGGTGATTTCAGTGCCGGCCATGCGCGTGTTCCTCCGCTGCCGCCCTGACGAGGGCGAGTGAATCCTGCTGCGACAACGCGTCGCTCAGTGCAAGAGCGTAGGCCGACTGCGCGGCGCTCACCAGGGCCGGATCGTCCATCAAGTTGCCGGTCTTGAATGCTTCGGCGTAGGCCACGGGTGCGGAGTCTTCGAAGCTCATGAGTATGAGCAGGCTCTCCAGGAGTGCGTGCGCGCCCACGCCGTACGGAACCACATGCAGACGCAGCCGTCCTGACTCGGCCAGGTCCCCGATCTTCTGCAACTGTTCGGCCATGACCCGGGGGCCGCCGACTCGCCGCCTGAGGACGGCTTCGTCGAGGAGTGTCCAGACGACCGGCCTCGACGGATTGTCCAGCAGTCGGCCCCGCCGCGTTCTGATGACAACGGCCTCGTCAAGTTCCTTTGCGGTGTGGTTCGGCCGATAGGCGCCGAACACGGCTCGCGCGTACTCGGGAGTCTGGAGCACGCCTGGGACCAGCGTGAGCGCGAACTGCTGGATCAACGTTGCCTGTTGCTCCAGCTCAGCCACAGCCGCGAAGTCGTCGCGGAAGTCCGAGTCGAGGTCCTCCAGCCACCGCGCGAAGAACCCGTCCGTCCCCAGCGCCCGGTCGATCCGCTGGGCGTCATCGGGGTTGGGTAGTCGCCGCCCGGCCTCGAAATGGCTGATCAGCGTGGGCGAGCACATGAGCCACGGAGAACACCACCCCACCCTGGCCGGCCGCCTGCTGCGTGGACCAGCCCCGAGGGCAGACCCTGCTACCTCCTGGGCGACGGGACCGGCTACGTCTCGCGGCTCGCCGACGAGATCGAGGACGTGCAGCTCGGCATGGCGGGCGAGTTGCTGGGCCATGCCTCCGAACTCCTCGCGGAGCGCCGGGTGACGAGCGCGGAGCTGCACTATCTGGCCCGGCGGCTGACCGAGTCACTGCGGGACGTCAAGCGGATCGCGGAGAGCAGAGGGGGGCGGCTCGTCCGCAGTCCCGGGCATGACCTGGGAGGTAATTGAGGGGCGGTGCACAGCGGCGGCACCCTCGCCACCATGTCCTCCCTCTGCATAAGTGCCGTCGCCCTGTTCTTCCTGGGCATGGGCCTCTACGGCCTGGTCGCTCCCGGCGCGCTCGTCCGCCCCTTCGGTATCGAACTGTCCGTCCCGGAGGCACGCTCCGAAGTCCGGGCCGTCTACGGGGGGTTCGGTGTCGCTGTCGGTGCCCTCCTCTCGTGGGCGGCACTCGATGCCACCGGCAATCTGCGGGCGGGGGTGGTGCTCACCGTGGCGGTGTCGCTCGCGGGGATGGCGTTCGGGCGGCTGGTGGCCCGTGCGGTGGAGCGCCCGGCGGCGTTCTATCCAGGCTGGTTCTACTTCTGGGTCGAGACGCTGGGAGCCGCTCTGCTGATCAGCTGTGCGTAGGCCCGTCACCGCTCTGCCCTCGGCAGAAGCACCTCCCCCGGCCCCCGCCGGACTGCCTACCCTCGCACTCGGGACGAAGGGAGCGGCATGGAGACGATCACGGGTACCGCGGCCGGCGTACCGTTCACCGCGCTGCCGCCGGCCGGAGTCGCCGACGGCCCCGCGCCGTTGATCGTGACCTGGCACATGCTCGACGCCCCGCGCACGGACGCGGCGTTCGCTGCCGCGCTGCCCATGAACGCCCTGCCTGCCTGGCGGGTGCACCTGGGGATGCCGATGTGCGGGGCGCGGATGGTGGACAGCCGGGTCGACGCCGCCGTCCAACTCGCCCGGGAGGACGCGCTGCTGGCCTTCCTGGCCCCGATCGCCCAGCAGGCCGCCGACGAGTTCCCGGCCGCGCTCGCCGCCTTGCGCGATCAGCTACCGGTCGACGACGAGCCGGTCGGGATGCTCGGGGCCTCGCTCGGCGGGGCCGTGGCCCTGCGCGTCCTGACCACGCGGCGGATTCCCGTCCGTGCGGTCGCTCTGGTCAACCCGGCCGTGCGGATCCGGTCCGCCGTCGAGCGCGTCGGGGACTTCACCGGGCAGCCGTACCGGTGGACCGCCCGGGCCCGCGAGGCCGCCGGCGCATGGGACTTCGTCGCCCGGGCCCATGAGTTCACGGCACAGCCGCCGCTGCTGCTCGTCAGCGGGGAGCGGGACCACCCGGAGTTCCGCGCGGACGCGGCCGAGCTGGTCGGCGCCCTGCGCGAGCGGTACGCGCGCCCGGACGAGGTCGAGCTGGTCGCCGTGCCGGACCTGGCGCACCCGCTGGCCGACGAGCCGGGACTGGAACCGGCTCCCCAACTGCCCACGGCCCGGGCGGTCGACGGGGTCCTGACGCGGTGGTTCCGCGGGCGGCTCACCGACTGAGAGCGAACCGTCCCGGCTGCGGGCGGGAGTCAGGCCCCTTTGCTGCGACGGGCATACGCGCGAGCCGCCCGCGCCCGGTCCCCGCAACGGGTCGAGCACCAGTGGCGGCGGCCGTGCCGGAGCAGGAAGCGATTGCAGGGCGGGGAGCCGCAGGCGGTGAGGCGTTCGGCGTCGGGTGAGGTGAGCAGGTCGGCGGCGTCGGCGGCGAGGGTGGCCAGGGCCAGGTCGACGATCGCGGTGGTGGGGTGGGGGGCGGTGCGGTAGGGGCCGGTCTTGTCGTCCCACCGCAGCAGCGGGGCGGTGGGGACTCGGGTCATCGCGTCGTTGATGGCCGTCACGGCCGCGGGCAGGGCGGGCACGCCCTCGGCGCGCGCGGCGAACAGCGACCTGATCTGTTCACGCAGCGAGCGCAGTTGGGCCGCACACATCTCCCGCATACCCGCGTCGACCGGGGCGAGGCCGCGCTGCGTCAGCCAGTGGTTCGTCTGCGCGGGGGTGCCCAGGAGGTCGAGCGCGTGCCCGCCGGGCAGCGTCATCGCGCTGTTGGCGAGGGCGAGGGAGGGGTGCTCCTCCTCGCCCTGGGCGGGCGTCGGGGCGGGCTGCTCGATCACGGACTCCTCCATGCTTCTCATGGTACGGGTTGCCTCTATCCGTGAGGAGCGGCTACGGTCTTCTCACGGTTCAACCGCTTCTATCCGTGAGGTATTGCTTCTCATGTCGTCCCTTCCCGTGGCCACCGACCGCTTTCCCGTCCGCGCCCTCGGCGGCCCGACCGCCTTCTTCGAGTACGGCGGTCTGCGCTTCCTGACCGACCCGACCTTCGACGCTCCCGGCGACTACTTCCGCGACGGCGAGCGGATCGTGACCAAGACCGCGCCCTCCGCCGCTACCCCCGCCGACCTCGGCCCCGTCGACGTCGCGCTGGTCTCCCACGACGAGCACCCCGACAACCTCGACACCTCCGGCCGGGCCCTCCTCGCCGGCATACCCCTGACCCTGACGACGCCCGGCGGCGGCAAGCGCCTGGGCGAGAGCCTGGGCGACCGGGCCAGGGGGCTGGCCGACTGGGAGTCCGTCGAGCTGGACCGGCCCGACGGCGGCACGGTCACCGTGACCGGCGTCCCCGCCCTGCACGGTCCCGGTGCCCGGGAGGAGGTCGAGTCGGCGCTCGGCCAGGTCGTCGGGTTCGTCCTGACCGGCGAGGGCCTGCCCACCGTCTACGTCAGCGGCGACAACGCCTCCCTGGCAGCGGTCCGGGAGATCGCCGACCGCTTCGCCCCCGTCGACACCGCCGTCCTCTTCGCCGGCGCTCCCCGCTTCCCCGTCCTCTTCGACAACCAGGTCATCGTCCTGGACAGCGCGATGGCCGCCGAGGCCACCCGGATCCTCGGCGCCCGCCGCGTCGTCCCCGTCCACTACGACAGCTGGGCCCACTTCACCGAGGGCCGCGACGAGCTGGCGGCCGCCTTCGCCGCCGCCGGGCTCGCCGACCGGCTGGACTGGGGCAAGGACGCCTGAGCTGCCGCTACTTCCTCCAGAACAAGTGATGGACCACCCCACTGGGGCTCGGCACCACATCGCAGTGGAAGCGGTCGAACAGTTCCTCGGGGGATTCCCAGAGCCGTGAGCCGGACCCGATCACCACGCCGGGCGAGACCGTCACATGCAGCGTGTCCACCAGGTCGGCGTCGAGGAACTCCCGGATGGTGGCCGCCCCGCCACCGAGCCGGACGTCCTTGCCGCCGGCCGCCTTGCGCGCCTGCTCCAGGACCTCGGCCGGGTCGCCGCCGACGAAGTGGAACGTGGTGTCGGAGAGGGTGAACGAGGGACGCTCGTAGTGGGTCATGACGAACACCGGCGTGTGGAACGGGGGTTCGTCGCCCCACCAGCCCTTCCACTCGTGGTCCTGCCAGGGGCCGCGGTGGGGGCTGAACTTGTTGCGGCCCATGATCTCGGCGCCGATGTTGTTCGCGAAGTCTCGCGTGAAGTAGTCGTCGAGGCCGCGGCTGCCGCCGGGGTCGGTGCGGTTGGGCCAGCTCGCCGTGGCGCCGGCCCAGGCGAACATCTGCCCGGGGTCGGCGTGGCCGAAGGGCCTTTCCAGGCTCTGGTGCTCACCGGCACCGAATCCGTCACTCGAGACGTTGAAGTTCTGCACGCGCAGCAGCTGGGACAAGGCGCTCCTCCTGTGGTCGATGATCGCCGGGAGAGTAGACCGCCCGGGCCGGCGAAACTCATCGGCACCGGCCCGGCGGTCTCACCGGCTCACCCGGCCTGCGCCACCACGTGGTCGATCACCCGCTGGAAGTCCTCGCTCGGGGAGAACTCCACGAACTCGCTGTCCTCCAGGGCCACCGGCACATGGCCGGGGCCCCAGTAGTACGCCTGACCCGCCTCGTACTCCTCCTCGCCCGCGGCCGTGCGCATCCTGATCCGGCCCTTCAGCAGGTAGCCCCAGTGCGGGCACTGGCACGCGTCGTCGGGCATGCCCTTGAGCGCCGGGCCCATGTCCGTGCCCCGGGGCAGGCTGACGTAGCCCACCGACAGGCCGCCGCCGATCGGCATGATGCGCAGTTCCACTCCGTCGCCTTCGAGGGCGACGGGTACGTCGTTCCGGGTCGCCGCCGTCATGACTCCTCCGCTCCGGCCCGACCGGGCCTCGGGAAAACGGGCCTCCTGTCTCCACCCTGGACCGCCGGGAGACCCGCCGCGACATCACGATCCGGTCAAGAGGTGCCCGCGGGGGCTTGATTTACCGGCGTGTAATCGATTCCATCCAGTCGATGTAATCGATTCCACGAGGAGGTGGAGCGGCGGTGGCCAGCATCAAGGACGTCGCTGCCGAGGCCGGCGTCTCCGTCGCCACGGTCTCGCGCGTCCTGAACGACCACCCGTCGGTCAGCGCCGACGCACGCACCCGCGTGCTGGCCGCCGTCGAGGCCCTGGGCTACCGCCCGAACGCCGTCGCCCGCTCCCTGCGCACCGACCAGACCCACACCCTCGGCCTGGTCATCAGCGACGTACTGAACCCGTACTTCACCGAACTGGCCCGCTCCGTCGAGGAGGAGGCCCGCGCGCTCGGCTACAGCGTCATCATCGGCAACGCCGACGAGCGGCCCGACCTCCAGGACCACCACGTGCGGAACCTCCTGGACCGCCGGATCGACGGCCTGCTCGTCTCCCCCACGGACGGCGGCTCGCCGCTGATGCTGGACGCCGCGCGGGCCGGGACGCCCATGGTGTTCGTGGACCGGTGGATCCCGGGCGTGGACGTGCCGGTCGTCCGGGCGGACGGGCGGGCCGCCGTACGGGACCTCGTGGCGCATCTGCACGGGCTCGGGCACCGGCGGCTCGCGATCATCGCGGGTCCCGCGGCGACCACGACCGGCCGGGAGCGCGTGGAGGCCTTCCGGGAGGCCCTCGCCGCGTGCGGGCTCGACCTCCCCGACGCCTACATAGGGCAGGGCGACTTCCAGGCCGAGAGCGGCCGCCGGGTCACCGAGGGCTTCCTCGACCTGGCCGAGCCGCCCGAGGTCGTGTTCGCGGCCGACAACCTGATGGCGCTCGGCGCGCTGGACGCCGTACGCGCGCGTGGCCTGCGCGTGCCGGACGACCTGGCCCTGGCCGCTTTCGACGACATCCCGTGGTTCGTGCACACCGATCCGCCGATCACGGCGATCGCGCAGCCCACGGGCGAGCTGGGCCGGGCCGCCGTACGGGCCCTGGTCGAGCGGATCGAGGGACGGCCCGGCGAGTCCGTCACCCTCCCCGCCCGGCTCGTCGTACGCCGCTCGTGCGGCGAGAACCCCACCCCAGTGCAAAGGAGCACGTCGTGAGCGACGCGGACGAGTTGCTGCGCATCGAGGGCATACGGAAGACCTTCCCGGGCGTGGTCGCGCTGGACGGCGTCGACTTCTCCTTGCGCCGGGGCGAGGTGCATGTGCTGCTCGGTGAGAACGGCGCCGGCAAGAGCACCCTGATCAAGATGCTCTCCGGCGCCTACACGCCCGACGCCGGGCGGATCCTGGTCGGCGGCGAGGAGACGCGCATCCAGAGCGCGCAGGACTCCGAGCGGCTCGGGATCGCCACCATCTACCAGGAGTTCAACCTCGTACCCGATCTGACGGTCGCCGAGAACATCTTCCTGGGGCGGCAGCCGCGCCGCTTCGGCGTGATCGACCGGAAGCGGATGGAGGCGGACGCCGAGGTCCTGCTGAAGCGGGTCGGCGTCAACGTGTCGCCCCGCGCGCGGGTCCGGGAACTCGGCATCGCGCGCCTGCAGATGGTCGAGATCGCCAAGGCGCTCAGCCTGGACGCGCGCGTGCTGATCATGGACGAGCCGACCGCCGTGCTCACCTCCGAGGAGGTCGAGAAGCTCTTCGCGATCGTGCGCACGCTGCGCGAGGACGGCGTCGGGATCGTGTTCATCACGCACCACCTGGAGGAGATCGCCGCCCTCGGAGACCGGGTGACGGTCATCCGGGACGGCAGGAGTGTCGGGCAGGTGCCCGCCGCCACCCCCGAGGACGAGCTCGTACGGCTCATGGTGGGGCGGTCGATCGAGCAGCAGTACCCGCGCGAACGGCCCGACAAGGGGGCCGCGTTGCTCACCGTCGAGGGGCTCACGCGCGACGGTGTCTTCCACGACGTCAGCTTCGAGGTGCACGCCGGCGAGGTCGTCGGCATCGCGGGCCTGGTCGGGGCCGGCCGTACGGAGGTCGTGCGGGCCGTGTTCGGGGCCGACCCGTACGACAAGGGCACCGTGAAGGTCTCCGGCAGCTCGGTCGCCAAGCACGACGTCAACGCGGCGATGACCGCGGGCATCGGGCTCGTCCCCGAGGACCGCAAGGGCCAGGGCCTGGTGCTGGACGCGTCGGTGGAGGAGAACCTCGGGCTGGTGACGCTGCGGTCGGCCACGCGCGCGGGGCTCGTCGACCTCAAGGGGCAGCGCGAGGCCGCCGAGCGGATCGCGGGGCAGCTCGGCGTGCGGATGGCCGGACTCGGCCAGCACGTGCGCACGCTGTCCGGCGGCAACCAGCAGAAGGTCGTCATCGGCAAGTGGCTCCTCGCCGACACCAAGGTGCTGATCCTCGACGAGCCGACGCGCGGCATCGACGTCGGCGCCAAGGTCGAGATCTACCAGCTCGTCAACGAACTCACCGCCGCCGGCGCGGCCGTCCTGATGATCTCCAGCGACCTGCCCGAGGTGCTCGGCATGAGCGACCGGGTGCTGGTGATGGCCCAGGGGCGGATCGCCGGAGAACTCTCCGCCGACGAGGCGACCCAGGACGCCGTGATGACCCTCGCCGTCAGCACCCCCACGACCACGACCGGAACGGAGGCCTCCCGTGGCCACTGACACGCTCAAGAGCACGACGGGCGCGGGTGGCGCCTCATCCTCGGGCGGCCTGCGCCGCCTCCTGCTCGACAACGGCGCGCTCACCGCGCTGATCGTCCTCGTCATCGCGATGTCGGCGCTGTCCGGCGACTTCCTGACGACGGACAACCTCCTCAACGTCGGCGTCCAGGCGGCCGTCACCGCCATCCTCGCCTTCGGCGTCACCTTCGTGATCGTCTCGGCGGGCATCGACCTGTCGGTCGGCTCGGTCGCCGCGCTGTCGGCCACGGTGCTCGCGTGGAGCGCCACCTCGGCGGGCGTCCCGGTGTTCGTCGCCGTCCTGCTGGCCATAGCGACCGGCATCGTCTGCGGCCTGGTCAACGGCATCCTGATCTCCTACGGCAAGCTGCCGCCGTTCATCGCCACGCTGGCCATGCTGTCCGTGGCCCGCGGCCTGTCCCTCGTCATCTCCGAGGGCTCCCCGATCCCCTTCCCCGACTCGGTCTCCCACCTCGCCGACGTGCTCGGCGGCTGGCTGCCGGTGCCGGTCCTCGTGATGATCGCGATGGGGCTCATCGCCGCCTTCGTGCTCGGCCGGACCTACATCGGCCGCTCCATGTACGCGATCGGCGGCAACGAGGAGGCCGCGCGGCTGTCCGGGCTGCGCGTGAAGAGGCAGAAGCTCGCGATCTACGCCTTCTCGGGCGTCTTCGCCGCCGTCGCCGGTGTCGTCCTCGCCGCCCGTCTCTCCTCCGCGCAGCCGCAGGCCGCCGACGGTTACGAGCTGGACGCGATCGCCGCGGTCGTCATCGGCGGGGCGTCGTTGGCGGGTGGTACGGGCAAGGCGTCCGGCACGCTGATCGGCGCGCTGATCCTGGCGGTGCTGCGCAACGGGCTGAACCTGCTGAACGTCTCCGCGTTCTGGCAGCAGGTCGTCATCGGCGTGGTGATCGCGCTGGCGGTGCTGTTCGACACGCTGCGGCGCAAGGCGGGCGCGACCCCGGCGGCGTCCGGTGCTTCCCAAGGCGGCAGGGGCAAGCAGGCGGCGACGTACGCGCTCGCGGCCGTCGTCACCGTCGCGATCGTCGGCGCCACGTCGTTCCTGCACAACGGCACCTCCTCGGCGAGCACTCCGAAGATGGGCCTGTCGCTGTCCACCCTCAACAACCCCTTCTTCGTGCAGATCCGGGCGGGCGCCCAGGCCGAGGCGAAGAGGCTGGGCGTGGACCTGACCGTCACGGACGCCCAGAACGACGCCTCCCAGCAGGCCAACCAGCTCCAGAACTTCACCAGTTCCGGCCTGGGCGCGATCATCGTCAACCCGGTGGACTCGGACGCCGCGAGCAACTCGGTGAAGGCCGCCGACAAGGCGAAGATCCCGGTCATCGCGGTGGACCGGGGCGTCAACAAGGCCCCGGTGGACGCTCTCGTCGCCTCCGACAACGTGGCCGGCGGTGAACTCGCCGCCAAGACCATCGCCGACAAGCTGGGCGGCAAGGGCAAGATCGTGATCCTCCAGGGCCAGGCGGGCACGTCCGCGGCC
This sequence comes from Streptomyces lomondensis, assembly GCF_014651035.1. GTDB lineage: Bacteria > Actinomycetota > Actinomycetes > Streptomycetales > Streptomycetaceae > Streptomyces > Streptomyces lomondensis. The sequence continues at coordinate 368,049 of NZ_BMWC01000001.1, read as the reverse complement.
CGGGAGCGCGCCGAGGGATTCGCCAAGGGGCTGAAGGCCTACCCGGGCATCCAGGTCGTGGCCCAGCAGCCCGCCGACTTCGACCGCACCAAGGGCCTCGACGTGATGTCGAACCTGCTCCAGGCCCACCCGGACGTCCAGGGCGTCATCGCCGCCAACGACGAGATGGCGCTCGGCGCGATCAAGGCGCTGGGCTCCAAGGCCGGCAAGTCGGTCCAGGTCGTCGGCTTCGACGGCACGCCTGACGGGCTGAAGGCGGTGCAGGGCGGCACGCTGTACGCGTCCGTGGCGCAGCAGCCGTCCCAGCTCGGGAAGATCGCCGTGGACAACGCCCTGCGGGCCCTTCAGGGCAAGAAGGTCGAGGAGACGGTGAAGGTGCCGGTGAAGGTCGTCACGAAGGAGAACGTGGCCGGGTTCAGCGGCTGACATCGGGGAACGGCCGGGCGGTCGCGCACCGCGTGGGGACCGCCCGGCCATGTCACTCACGTGGGGAGACAACTCATGTACGACTACGACCTCCTGGTCGTGGGGTCGGCCAACGCCGACCTGGTGATCGGAGTCGAGCGCCGGCCCGGTGCCGGCGAGACCGTGCTCGGCTCCGACCTGGCCGTCCACCCGGGCGGCAAGGGCGCGAACCAGGCGGTCGCCGCCGCCCGGCTCGGTGCCCGTACGGCGCTGCTGGCCCGGGTCGGTGACGACGCGTACGGCCGGCTGCTGCTGGACTCGCAGCACGAGGCCGGCGTCGACACGGTGGGTGTCCTGGTGGGCGGTGCGCCGACCGGGGTCGCGCTGATCACGGTCGACCCGTCCGGGGACAACAGCATCGTCGTCTCGCCGGGCGCGAACGGCCGGCTGGCCCCGGAGGACGTGAGCGCCGCGGCGTGTCTCTTCCAGGGCTCCCGGGTGGTGTCGGCCCAGTTGGAGATCCCGCTGGAGGCGGTGGTGGAGGTCGTGCGGAACCTGGCGCCGGGCAGCCGTTTCGTGCTGAACCCGTCGCCGCCGCGCCCGCTGCCGCCGGAAGTGCTGGCGGCCTGCGACCCGCTGATCGTCAACGAGCACGAGGCGAAGGTGATCCTGGGCGGGTCGGCCGTCGGGGACAGCCCCGAGGACTGGGCGCGGATCCTGCTCGCGAAGGGCCCGCGGTCGGTGGTCGTGACGCTGGGCTCGGAGGGCGCGCTGGTGGCGTCGGCGGAGGGTGTCTCCCGTGTCGCGTCGGTGAAGGTGCACGCGGTGGACACCACGGGCGCGGGCGACGCGTTCACCGCCGCGCTGGCCTACCGGCTGGGGGCGGGCGAGTCCCTGGCGGAGGCGGCGGCGTACGCGGCGCGGGTCGGGGCGGCGACCGTGACGAAGGAGGGCGCGCAGGCGTCCTTCCCGACGGCGGAGGAGGTCGCCCAGCTGTGCTGTGCTGACCCGGGGGACAACCCCCGGACCCCCGGCCGCGGGTCGGGCAGCGACTCGGCATCGGGGGAGCAAGGTGGGGCGGCGTGAAGAAGGCCGGAATACTGAACCGTCACCTCGCCGGTGCGCTGGCCGAGCTCGGCCACGGTGACGGGGTGCTGGTGTGCGACGCGGGCATGCCCATACCCGACGGGCCCCGGGTGGTGGATCTCGCGTTCCGGGCCGGGGTGCCGGCGTTCGCGGAGGTGCTGGACGGGCTGCTGGCCGAGCTGGTGATCGAGGGGGCGACGGCGGCCGAGGAGGTACGGCGGGCGAATCCGCGGACCTCGAAGCTGCTGGACGGGTACTTCCCCGCGCTGGACCTCGTCCCGCACGAGCGGCTCAAGGAACTGTCGGCGGGCGCCCGGCTGATCGTGCGCACGGGCGAGGCACGGCCGTACGCGAACGTGCTGCTGCGCTGCGGCGTCTTCTTCTGACACCCGGGTTCTGACACCCCGGTTCTGACACCCCGGAAGGTTTCGAGGGGCCCGGTCCGTCGACCGGGCCCCTCGGCTTTTCCCCTCCCGTCAGGAACCCCCGCGATCCCCCCGGATCCCCCTCCAGAAGTCCTGACACCAAGTACGACCCTCAAAGTGCGGGAAGGGTTGCGCCGTCGGGTAAGAATTTCTTACTCAATACGCGAGTGAGGCCGCCGTCGTCCTCCTCGATGTCCCTGACGTGCGTGAATCCGTTCCTGGCCAGCAGGCGCAGTGAGGCCTCGTTCTCCGCGGCGACCGTGGCGTGCACCTCGGTGAGCCCGAGGGTCCCGAAGCCGTACGTCACGAGCGCCTCGGCCAGTTCCGTCCCGAGCCCGCTGCCCCAGGCCTCCGGGGACAGGGCGTAGATGATCTCGTGTCCCCGGACTTCTTCTGTCCGCTTGATCTCCGCGTGCCCGATCAGCCGCCCGTCGCGCCGGACCGCCCACACGTCGAACAGGTCCTGCGCGTACACCTTGCTGAAGATCCGCCCGAACAGGGCCCGGTCGTCGGCCTCGGAAACAGGGCCGTCCCCCATCCACCGGGAGACCCGGGTGTCCTGGAACAGGGCGACGAAGTCGTCCTCGTCGTCCGGGGTGTAGGGGGTCAGGAGGAGGCGGGGGGTGCGCAGGGTCGGGGACATGGTGGGGACGGTAGTCAGACGGGACATGGGGCGGCAACGGAGTTAGGGCCGCGGCTCGCTCACGCGGAGACGGCCTCCACGCCGGCGTCGTCGAAGGGCGGATACCTCTCGTCACCCATGCGCTGCGCCGCCTCGATGTATCCGGCGAGAGCGTCGCGGGACCGGGCGAGCCGTTGTATCTGGTCGTCCAGCCGCCGCAGCCGTGACTGCATCGCGTCGAGCAGTTCCGGGCAGCCGAGCAGGGTCGGGGCCTCCCCGTCCGCGCAGGGCAGCAGGTACGCGATGTCCTCGGAGGACAGGCCGGCGCCGAGGAGGTGCCGGATCTGCTTCACCCGGAGCACGGCCGTCTCGTCGTACTCGCGGTAGCCGTTCGCGCCGCGGTCCGCCTCCAGCAGCCCCTGGGCCTCGTAGTAGCGCAGCTGGTGGGCGTTGACGCCCGTCCGCCGGCTCAGTTCCCCGATCCGCATCGAATCCCCCTTGACCTTCACACCGGTATCAACGTTGACGATGCTGCCATGGAAGAGGACAACACACCCCGAACACCCGTTTCTGTCATCGGACTTGGGCTGATGGGCCAGGCACTCGCCGGTGCGTTCCTGAAGGCCGGGCACCCGACGACCGTGTGGAACCGGACGGCGTCCAAGGCCGACCGGCTGGTGGCCGAGGGCGCGCGGCGCGCGCGCTCGGTCGGCGACGCGATCGGGGCGGGCTCCCTGACCGTCGTCTGCCTCACCGACTACCCGGCCGTGCGCGAACTGCTCGACGCGGACGGTGTCGACCTCGACGGCGCGATGCTGGTCAACCTGACCTCGGGCGACTCCGCCCAGGCCCGGGAGGCCGCCCGCTGGGCCGAGCGGCGAGGCGCCCGGTACCTGGACGGCGCCATCATGGCCGTCCCGCCGGCGATCGGGACCGCCGAGGCGATGATCCTGCACAGCGGGGCGCAGGCGGACTTCGAGGCGCACGCGTCCGCGCTCGGCGCGCTCGGCACCGTCACCTACCTCGGCGCGGACCACGGGCTCGCGTCCCTCTACGACGTCGCCGGTCTGGCCATGATGTGGAGCGTCCTGAACGCCTGGCTCCAGGGCACCGCACTGCTCAGGACGGCCGGTGTCGACGCCGGGACCTTCGCGCCGTTCGCCCGGCAGATCGCCGCCGGGGTGGCCGAGTGGCTGCCGGGTTACGCCGAGCAGATCGACAGCGGCTCCTTCCCGGCCGAGGTGTCGGCCCTGGAGACCGACGCGCGCGCGATGGCACACCTGATCGAGGAGAGCGAGGCGGTGGGGGTCAACGCCGAACTGCCGAGGCTGATCAAGGCGATGGCCGACCGCGCGATCGCCGCCGGGCACGGCAAGGAGCAGTACCCGGTGCTGATCGAGGAGTTCGGCAAGCCCGCCGGCGACTGACCGCGCCTCGACGGTGGCCCCCTTCTCCCTCCTGGTGCCGGTCTTCGGGATGTCGTCGGCGGCGCTGTTCCTGGACGAGCCGGTGGGTCCGCTGCGGTGGTGCGCGGCGGCGCTGCTGGTGGGCGGGGTCGCGCTGACGTCCCTGGCGCCGGTGCCGCGCCTCGGGGGCACCCGCGTCCGGAGCAGCGTGGGCGCGGTCCCGGAGACGGCCGCTGCCCCGCCCCCGTTCCGGGGCGGGGCAGCGGGCGTGGTTCAGCGCCGGATCACCGGGTGTGCTCGACGAACCTGGCCGCCGTCTCGGCCAGGACCTCCTGGCCGTCCCGGGCCCACAACCCGTCGTTGAACAGTTCGACCTCGATGGCGCCGGTGTAGCCGGCCGCCTCCACGTAGCCCTGCCACTCCCGCATGTCGATCGCGCCGTCGCCGATCTGGCCGCGGCCGGTCAGCACGCCCTCCGGGAGGGGCGTCGTCCAGTCGGCGAGCTGGAAGGTGTGGATGCGGCCGCCCTCGCCCGCCCGGGCGATCTGCGCGGGGGCCGTGTCGTCCCACCAGATGTGGTACGTGTCGACCGTGACGCCGACCTGGTGCGCCGGGAAGCGTTCCGCCAGGTCGAGGGCCTGGGCCAGTGTCGACACCACGCAGCGGTCCGAGGCGTACATGGGGTGCAGCGGCTCGATCGCGAGGCGCACGCCGTGCCGCTCCGCGTACGGGCCCAGCTCCGCCAGCGCGTCGGCGATGCGCTCCCGCGCCCCGTGCAGGTCCTTGGAGCCCGCCGGAAGGCCGCCCGAGACCAGGACCAGGGTGTCCGTGCCGAGCGTCGCCGCCTCGTCGATCGCCCGGCGGTTGTCGGCCAGGGCCGCGGCCCGCTCCTTCGGCTCGATCGCCGTGAAGAAGCCGCCCCGGCACAACGTCGTCACTGTCAGACCCGCGTCCCGGACCAGCTTCGCCGTGGCCTCCAGGCCGTAGGACTGCACAGGTTCGCGCCACAGGCCGACGTTGCGGATGCCCAGCCGGCCGCAGCCGTCCACCAGGTCCGGCATCGACAGCTGCTTCACCGTCATCTGGTTGATGGAGAAACGGTCCAGCCCGGACGTGCTCACTGGTTCACCCCGTACAGGCTCAGCAGGGTCTTCATGCGCTCCTCCGCCAGCTTCGGGTCGGGGAACAGGCCGAGGCCGTCGGCGAGTTCGTAGGCCTTCGCGAAGTGCGGGAGGGAGCGGGCCGACTGGAGGCCGCCGACCATCGTGAAGTGGGACTGGTGGCCCGCGAGCCAGGCGAGGAAGACCACGCCCGTCTTGTAGAAGCGGGTGGGGGTCTGGAAGAGGTGGCGGGAGAGTTCGACCGTGGGGTCCAGCAGGTCCCGGAAGCCCTGCACATTCCCGGTGTCCAGGACCCGGACGGCCTCCGCCGCCAGCGGGCCCAGCGGGTCGAAGATGCCGAGCAGGGCGTGGCTGAAGCCCTTCTCGTCGCCCGCGATCAGCTCCGGGTAGTTGAAGTCGTCGCCCGTGTAGCAGCGCACGCCCTGCGGCAGCCGGCGGCGAAGGTCGATCTCGCGCTGGGCGTCCAGGAGGGAGATCTTGATGCCGTCGACCTTGTCCGGGTGCGCCGAGATCACCTCCAGGAAGGTGTCCGTCGCCGCGTCCAGGTCGGACGAGCCCCAGTAGCCCTCCAGCGCCGGGTCGAACATCGGGCCGAGCCAGTGCAGGATGACCGGCTCGGTGGACTGGCGCAGCAGCCTGCCGTAGATCTCCAGATACTCCTCCGGGCCCCTGGCGGCGGCCGCGAGCGCCCGGGAGGCCATGAGGATGGGCTGGACGCCGTGCTCCTCCGCCAGCGCGAGCTGCTCCTCGTACGCCGACGCGACCTCCTCCAGGGAGGCGGGACCGAGGAGCTGGTCGGTGCCGACACCGCACGCGATACGGCCGCCGACCGCCTTCGCCTCCCTTGCCGAACGACCGATCAGCTCCGCCGCGCCCGCCCAGTCCAGGCCCATGCCGCGCTGGGCGGTGTCCATGGCCTCGGCGACACCCAGCCCGTGCGACCACAGGTGGCGGCGGAAGGCGAGGGTGGCGTCCCAGTCGACGGCGGCGGGCGAGTCGGGGGACACGTCCGCGTACGGGTCGGCGACGACGTGCGCCGCCGAGAAGACCGTGCGGGAGGTGAAGGGCGTGCCGGGCGTCATGGCGAGGGGCTCGGTGCGGGGCTCGTAGGTCCGCAGCGCCCCGCCGCTGTCCGGGAGTCGGATGGTCATAGCGAGATCTCCGGTACGTCGAGGCGGCGGCCCTCGGCCGAGGACTTCAGGCCCAGCTCGGCGAGCTGGACGCCGCGGGCACCGGCCAGCAGGTCCCAGTGGTAGGGGGCGTCGGCGTAGACGTGCTTGAGGAACAGCTCCCACTGGGCCTTGAAGCCGTTGTCGAACTCGGCGTTGTCCGGCACCTCCTGCCACTGGTCGCGGAAGACCTCCGTGGCGGGGATGTCCGGGTTCCAGACCGGCTTGGGGGTGGCGCTGCGGTGCTGCACGCGGCAGTTCCTGAGCCCCGCGACCGCGGAGCCCTCGGTGCCGTCGACCTGGAACTCCACCAGCTCGTCGCGGTTGACGCGGACCGCCCAGGAGGAGTTGATCTGGGCGATGGCGCCGCCGTCGAGCTCGAAGATGCCGTAGGCGGCGTCGTCGGCCGTCGCGTCGTACGGCTTGCCGTTCTCGTCCCAGCGCTGCGGGATGTGGGTGGTGGCGATGGCCTGGACGGACTTCACCCGGCCGAACAGCTCGTGCAGCACGTACTCCCAGTGCGGGAACATGTCGACGACGATGCCGCCGCCGTCCTCGGCCCGGTAGTTCCAGGACGGGCGCTGGGCGGCCTGCCAGTCGCCCTCGAAGACCCAGTAGCCGAACTCGCCGCGCACGGACAGGATCCGGCCGAAGAAGCCGCCGTCGATGAGGCGCTTGAGCTTGAGCAGGCCGGGGAGGAAGAGCTTGTCCTGGACGACGCCGTGCTTGATGCCGGCCTCGTTCGCCAGGCGGGCCAGGTCGAGTGCGCCGTCCAGGCCCGTCGCCGTCGGCTTCTCGGTGTAGATGTGCTTGCCTGCGGCGATGGCCCTCTTCAGCGCCTCCTCGCGGGCGGAGGTGACCTGCGCGTCGAAGTAGATGTCCACCGACTCGTCGGCGAGGACCGCGTCCAGGTCGGTCGAGACGTGCTCCAGGCCGTGCTGCTCGGCCAGGGCCTTGAGCGCGTGCTCGCGGCGGCCGACCAGGATCGGCTCGGGCCACAGCACGGTGCCGTCGCCGAGGTCGAGGCCGCCCTGCTCACGGAGGGCGAGGATGGAGCGGACCAGGTGCTGGCGATAGCCCATGCGCCCGGTCACGCCGTTCATGGCGATACGCACCGTCTTGCGTGTCACGTCGTTCCCTTCGTACGCGGTCGTCGCGCCGCGTACGCCCCACCCGTCACCGGTGAGCCGGTGAGCCACCCATGGACTGGTGAGCGTTACAGCAAGCGCTTTCTATATACGGAGAAGCTAGCCTCTGAACCGCGGTCCGGACAAGACCGTGACCAGGACGAGTTGTTCGAGGGGGCGAACAACCGGGGGTCGGGGGCTTAAGGTCTGCTCAAACCATGGCCATAGGTCCGTCGGAACCATGGTCATAGGTATGGGTGTGTAGGAGGGCGGACGACGAGATGCGCGACCGGAGGACGACGAGATGACGGTGACCCTGGCGGACGTGGCGGCCCGCGCACAGGTCTCCCCCGCGACGGTGTCGCGCGTGCTGAACGGGAACTACCCCGTGGCCGCCTCCACCCGCGAGCGGGTGCTGAAGGCCGTGGACGAGCTGGACTACGTGCTCAACGGGCCCGCGAGCGCCCTGGCCGCCGCCACGTCCGACCTGGTCGGGATCCTGGTGAACGACATCGCCGACCCGTTCTTCGGGATCATGGCGAGCGCGATCCAGGCCGAGATCGGGGGGCCGGGCGGCCGTGCGGGCGGGGAGAGACTCGCGGTGGTCTGCAACACGGGCGGGTCGCCGGAGCGGGAGCTGACGTATCTGACGCTGCTGCAGCGGCAGCGGGCGGCGGCCGTGGTGCTGACCGGCGGGGCGATCGAGGACGCGGCGCACCAGGCGGCGATGGACGCGAAGGTGCGGAAGCTGGCGGACGCCGGGACGCGGGTGGTGCTGTGCGGGCGGCCGCCGGCGCCGGATACCGGGGCGATCGCGCTGACCTTCGACAACCGCGGGGGCGGGCAGGAGCTGACCGAGCACCTGATCGGGCTCGGGCACCGGCGGCTCGGGTACATCGCGGGTCCCGAGGAGCGGACCACCACCCGGCACCGGCTGGAGGGACACCGGGCCGCGCTGGCCGCGCACGGCATCGAGGAGGACCCCCGCTGGACGGTGCACGGGCGCTACGACCGCCGCTCCGGCTACGAGGCGACGCTGGAACTGCTGCGACGGGACCCGTCGCTGACGGCGGTCGTCGCGGCGAACGACTCCGTCGCGCTGGGGGCGTGCGCGGCGCTCCGGGACTCCGGGCTGCGGATTCCGGAGGATGTGTCGGTGGCGGGGTTCGACGATCTGCCGTTCAGCATCGACGCGGTGCCTTCGCTGACGACGGTGCGGTTGCCGTTGGCGGAGGCCGGGGCCCGGGCCGGGCGGATCGCCATGGGGCGGGAGGAGGCGCCGCCCGGGGGGATCGCGTCGGTGCGGGGGGAGTTGATGGTGCGGGGGTCCTCCGGGGTGCCGCGGAGTTGAGGCTTGCCTCGCCCTCACGCGCCCGAACGCCTCGTGCCACGGGCGACGAAAGGGCCCGTCGGTCAAGAAGGTGATGCGATCCACCGGGCCATGGCGTCGAAGGCGTCCAAGGCCCGGCGGTCGGTCGGGCCGAAGATGCGCTTGCAGTCCTCGCCGAGGCTTTCGAAGCGGTCGGCCGCACCGCGGGAGTCCCCGGACTCCCCCGTCAGTTCGGCCAGCTCGAAGCGCGCTTCAATGACCACCGGATGGCTTTCATCGTGCTGCGTCCGGAGTATACGGATGCGCCGCTCCAGCTCCTGAATACGCTCGACGTAGTCCGTGTTCACGTGAAACGCGTCCAGCGGCACGAGCTGCCCAGAGCCGTCCGCGCCGGCATCGGGCGTGTGCTCGGCCTGCCGGATGCGGCGAATGACCGCTCGTGCGTGTTGCGGCCGCTGCTCGGGGTTCTTGGCCAAGAGGTGCATGACCAGCTCGCTCAGCGTCTCCGGGATGCCCCGGCGAACTCTGAGGGGCGGTACGGGAGTCTGGCGCAGGTGCATGAAGCCGACGGACATGATGTCACCGTCACGGGTGTCGAACGGCGGGCTCCCGGTCAGCATCTCGTACATGACACAGCCGAGCGAATAAAGATCGCTGAGGTGGTCGCCGGGCTGGCCGTCCCACCGTTCCGGCGCCGCGTACTGCCACGTGGCACCGGCGCCGCGTGTTTCGGACATGTCGAGCAGACGCGCCAGCCCGAAGTCGACGATCTTCACGTGGCCGCGTTCGTTGATCATGATGTTGGCCGGCTTGACGTCTCGGTGCACGACCTCGACCTCGGTCGCGTCCGAGAGTCCCTCACAGATCTGTACGGACCAACGCACCGTCTGTTCCAGGGTCAGGGAGACGCCATGACCCATGTACATGTCGAGGGACTTCCCGTCGACGTAGTCCATCACGAGATAGACCTGTCCGTCCTCCTCTCCCCGGTCACGGAGGGCGACGACGTAGGGACTTTCGATCCGCGCCATCGACTGCCACTCCTTCTCGAATCGCGCCCGCATCTCCACGGTGAGCGCCGTCCTGCGATGGCGTTGTCGTATGCGGTCCATGTCGAGCAATTTGATCGCGACGGGTTTGTCGAGCTTCCGGTCGAGGGCCAGCCACACGTGGCCCATGCCACCCTTGCCGAGACGACGGTCCAGGCTGTAGCGGCCATCGCCGAGGATGCGCCCGCCCATCACGCCTCCACCTCCCGCTCCCGGCCCGGGTGCCACTCGTCCAGAAGGTCCGCAGACCGTAGCCCATGCCGCCAGTCGTCAAGCAGGTTCTCCAATTCCCCGACCGCCCGCGTGAGCGCGTACGCCGCGTTCGCCCGCTGACGCTCGCCCGCCTCCCGCAGACTGCGTCTGCGCAGCGGTGCGTGCGCCACGCCTCCCAGGGCCGCCAGGCTGCACACCACTGTCAGAACGACGAGCACGACAGAGAAAGGCCCTGTGACCGCATACCAGGTGTGGGCACCCATGCAGACCGCGGCGAGTGCGGCGGCTGTCGCCGTCATGGTCCAGGCCGGTCCGATCGACTCGATCTGCCTGCGCGTCCGGCGCTCCACGTGCCGGACCAGGTGGTCCGCGGCCGCGATCGCGTCGAAGGACGAGGAAGAGTCCGTGGGGTACGCGCACGACCAGCCCTCCACCGAGAGTGTGATCTCAGGGGGAATCAGCGCGCGTGATGTCCGGGCCATCGACGCGGCCGACGCCCGGACGCTCTCCCAGACGCTGATGAGAGCCAGCTTCCGTGCCGCGGTCCCCAGCCCTAGGAACTCGGGTTCGAAGACCGCCCGCGCCAGGAGGGTGACGAAGTCCAGTCGCTCCTTGTCCTGCCCGCCCTCATCGACCGCTGCCGCAGCGGCCTCGGCATCACCGTCGTGCTTGATCAGCGCACGCAACCGGATCATACGCTCGCGGTGTTCCGCCTCGTCCGGTTCGAGCTGGTCGATCAGGTGGTCCAGGGCGCTGTCCGTGTAGCGGCCCTTGCCCGCCGGCAGGTCAACGACCTTCGGGAAGGACCTCAGATAGTCCAGTGTGCCGTCGAGTGCCGTGGCGGTCCGCCAGCCGTTCTCCAGTGCGGGCCACTCCAACCCCGTCAGTTCCCGCAGGGCCGCGAAGCGGCCGGGGGACGGATCCTCACCGAACTCCATCAGGCGGCCGGCCCAGGGGGCGAGGTGAGGGCTCGTCGCGGGCCCCGGTACGGCTTGGAACGCTGTCCGGTCCTCGCGGAACCAGCGTGCCATGGCCTCACGGGCGTAGGTGTAGGCCTCATGGCCGAGTTCGGCGTTGGCGACGGCCTCGAGCACTACCCCGAACTCCGGACCCAGTTCGTCGCGGTTGAGTGAGTTCAGATAGCGGTCCATCCAAGCCGCGGCTTCACTCTGCCGGCCGAGACTCGAACAGGTGAGGGCAAAGAACAGTTGCGACTTGGCCGAGTCGAGAAAGAACGCGTGTGCGGTCGCTCTGGAGGCTCTCACGGTGTCACCGGTGTGCCGGGCCGCCAGCGCCATGATCGCCGGAGCCAGCCAGAATGTCGGCTCGACGAGGAACTGCTCACGGACACATGCCTCGATGGTGTCCTTGTCGACCAGCCCACTGTCCACCGCCTGAAACGTCATGGTGCGGGTGAGGCCACGCGCCAGACCGCGCACCCGCTCGCGCTGAGCAAAGTCCGCCTTCCATTCGACGGTCAACCGAGTCAGTTCGGCGTGCGCGTTGACAACGACCTGGTCCCTGCCGTACCGCTCCACAAAGTCGTTCAGCACATCCTGACTTGCCGTCACGGCGTTCTGCACTGTGTGAACCGCGTCGCCCACCGCCGACAGCGCCTGAACCATCTGGTCGTGCTTGCCTCGCAGCGTCGTCAACGCGACATGCAGCGCCGTGATGTCAGCACGCGCGGCCGACACATCGGCGCGCAGGGAGGACAGATCAGTAGTCGCGGTGGTCAGGTCGGTGCGCAGCGGCTCCAGTAACGCATCTATGTCCCACTGTTCGCCCATGGTGCCCCCCGAGGTCCTACGGCCCGAACGTGGCCGATCCGAGGACAGGCCACCACCAATTCCCCTACTCTTCCTGCCTGGTCGGCAATCTATGCATCGCCAAGGGGGAGGGCGTCATGGCGCAGGGGACAAGTGCGGTGAGCCGACTGTTCTTCGGCCGGGACGATGCTGAGCACGACATGGCGGACGGGCGTCTGGCCGGGGTCTTCCTGCACACCTACGCCTACCGAGAGGCCCTCTCCGGGCGCAAGTCCCTGATCATCGGCCGCAAGGGAGCGGGCAAGAGCGCGATCTGCCGGCAGTTGGGGACCGCGGACGGCCACTCCGGCACAACGGTCCTCATCACTCCGGACGATGCCGCCGGCGATGAGATCCGGCGATTCGAGCTCCAGGGCGTCTCCAGTGATACCGCCAAGTCGCTGATCTGGCGTTACGTGTTCGCCGTGCATGCGGCTCGGCATCTGTGCGAGCACGCGCGTACGGCCCACGGCTGGCGCGCTCGCTCCTCTGTCAAAGCGCTGCGCAACTTCCTGGAGGCCAACGACGAGACGGGCGAGGAGCACCTCTACGACAGGCTCCGCCGCGGGACTCGACGCCTCCAGTCGGCAGACCTTTCGCTCAAGGCGTTCGGCATCGAGGCCGGAGTGGGCCTGAACGGGGCCTCGGAAGGCGCTCGCGCCAGTCGGCAGCTGGAAGTCCTGGAGAGCGGTGTGGCCGCGGCCTTGGGCGACCTGGGATGCGCAGCAGCGCATCCTCCGCTGCTCTTCCTGGTGGATCAGCTCGAACAGGTATGGACGGTGGATCCCGACAGCCATGCCCTGGTCGCCGGCTTGCTGCTGGCGAGCAAGCAGGTCACGGGACAGTACGGCGGCGCCGTGCGCTGCACGGTCTTCATCCGGGCGGACATTTACGACACGCTCAACTTCGGTGAGGCAGACAAGTTCCGCAGCGACGAGTTGCGCATCGCCTGGAACCCGGAGGAACTGGCTGATCTCGCCCTGACCAGGGCAGCGGCCGCACTGGGCACGGCCGAGCTCGCTCCCGAGCAGTTGTGGGGAGAGGTCTTCCCCCGGACGGTGTCCGGCGAGCCGACGGTCGAGTACCTGTTCCGGCGTGCGCTTCCCCGCCCCAGAGACCTGATCCAGTTCCTCAATGCCTGCCGGGACGCCGCTGACCAGCGAGGCAACCAGCGGATCGCCGAGGAGGACGTGCTCCTCGCCACCGAGCAGTTCTCCCGCTGGAAGCTCACTGACCTGGCGAGGGAGTACGCGGTGACGCACCCCTTCCTGAGTCAGCTGTTCCTGCTGTTCGACAACCACGGCTACGTCGTGATGCTGCCGGCACTCGAGACGCGGTTCGAGCCCCACCGTGAACGACTGCACCAAGAGTTCACCGACTACGCCGATCGTCTCACCGTCCAGGGAGTGGTCGACGTCCTGTTCGGCATCGGCTTCCTCGGTGTCAAGCGAGGCCACAAGGTCGTTTACTCGGACAGTGCGCAGATGCCTCCACAACTCGGTGAGGAAGAGTTCCATGTGCACCCGTGCTTCAGGCCGGCGCTGGGCAACATCGGTCCGGTGGATCTGACCGCGTACAGCCCGCACAGGGTTCGAGCGATCAGCGGCGGCAGCAATCAACTCGTGATCCAGGCGGGCGGGGACATCTCGTTGGGTGTGAGTCGCGACTCACGCCTGCTGGACGATGTCACCCGGGCATGTGAGAGGCTGCTCCGCCAGTTGATGCGGGCGGAGCTGCAGGACGACATGCGGAACGAGGTGGAGGCACAGATCGGCCGTGTTCTGGACGACACCCGCCGCGCCCGAGAGGACTTGCGGGGCGGACGTGCCATAGAGGTGACTCGTCACGTGCTCAGCGCCTCGGGCTACTTCGGTCGCCTGGCCGTGCAACTCGGTGACCACGTCAGGGACGAGCCGATCACCCGTCGCCTGGAGGACGAGGCCCGGGCCCTGATCCGGTCGGCCGGTGGTGCCGTCGGTGGTGGCAGCGGATCGGATTCGGCTCCCTGACATCAGTCCGTCCCTGCGTGGCTCCCCGGGGGGCGATGACTTTCGCGTCGTACGCCGGTCTGTAGTGGCGAATCGAGTGTCCTCATCGCCCGAGCGAGAAAGCGGAGTGAGTCCCATGCGCATCGTCATCACCGAGTTCATCAGCCTGGACGGCGTCGTGCAGGCCCCGGGCGGGCCGCAGGAGGACACCGACGGGGGGTTCGCGCACGGCGGCTGGTCGCACCCGTACTTCGACGAGGAGGTGCTGGGCGGCGCCTTCGACGCGGGGCTGGACAGAGCCGGGGCGCTGCTGTTCGGGCGGCGGACGTGGCAGACCATGGCGGCGGCCTGGCCGGAGCGGGACGGGGACCCGTTCGCGGACCGGATGAACTCGCTGAAGAAGTACGTCGTCTCCAGCACGCTCGGCGAGTCCGACCTGACCTGGAACAACTCCTCGCTCATCCCCGGCGACCAGGCCGTCGCCCGGATCCGGGAGCTGCGTGAGAGCGAGGGCGGCGACCTCGCGATGATGGGCAGCCCGACGCTCGCGCGGACGCTGCTGTCCGAGGGCCTGGTCGACGAGCTCCAGCTCATCGTCATGCCGGTGCTCCTCGGCGGCGGCAAGACGATCTTCCCCCGGGACGGGGCGCAGCGTCCGATGGAGCTGGTCTCGACGACCACCGCCAAGACCGGCGCGCAGGTGTGCGTGTACCGGCCGGCGGCGACGGAGGGCTAGCACCGGCGTCCTGGGCGGCATACGCTCGACCCATCGGCATCTCTGACTGAGTCAGGTATCGGAGGTCGAGGGCCATGACCGTCCAGGACATCCGCTCCTTCAACCGCTTCTACACGAACGTCATCGGCGCCCTCGACTACGGGCGGCAGCTCTACGCCCCGTACACCCTCACCGAGTCCCGGGTGATCTACGAGCTGGCCCACGCGCCGCGTACCGACGCCGCCGACCTGCGGGCCCAACTGCACCTGGACGCCGGGTACCTGAGCCGCATCCTGAACAGGTTCGAGGAGGACGGGCTGGTCGAGCGCGGGCCGTCCGAGACGGACCCGCGCCGCCGCCGTATCACGCTCACCGCACGCGGCCGGGAGGCCGCCGCGCTCCTCGACGAGCGGGCGCGGGAGTCGGTCGCGGCGCTGCTGGACACGGTGCGGGCGGAGGACCGGCCGCGGCTCGCGGAGGCGATGCGGACCGTCCGGGAGATCCTGGACGCCGGCCGCGCCCCGCGCCCGGAGGACGTCGTCCTGCGCGAGCCCGCCCCGGGCGACCTCGGCTGGATCGTGCAGCGCAACGCCGCGCTGTACGCCGCCGAGTACGGCTGGAACGCCGACTACGAGGGCCTGGTCGCGAGGATCGTCGCCGACTACGCCGAGGACCACGATCCGCACCTGGAGCGGACGTGGATCGCCGAGCTGGACGGGCGGCCGGTGGGGTGCGTGATGTGCGTACGGGACGACGCGCCGGGGGCCGCCCGGCTCCGGCTGCTGCTCGTCGAGCCGGACGCGCGCGGGCTCGGCATCGGCGACCGGCTGGTGAAGGCCGTCGTCGGCTTCGCCCGTGACGTCGGCTACCGCGAGGTCGTCCTGTGGACCAACGACGTCCTCACGGCGGCCCGCCGCATCTACCAGCGCCACGGTTTCGTGCTGGTCGCGGAGAAGCCCCACCGTTCCTTCGGACAGGACCTGACCGGCCAGGACTGGCGACTGGATCTTCACGCAACACCCGACCGACGAAAGGGAGTCGCGGGCGGGGGTGCCGGGTAGGGTCCGTCCACATGAAGCTCGCGTTCTCCACCCTCGGTGTCCCCGGCCTGCCCCTGCCCGACGTGCTGCGGCTCGCGAGCGCGCACGGCTATCACGGCGTCGAGTTGCGCACCCACCCCGAGGAACCGGTCCACACCGACCTCGACCCGGCTCAGCGGGCCGAGGTGGCGGCCGAGTTCAAGGGGGCGGGCGTAGAGATCCTGGGCCTGGCGGGCTACGCGCGGGTCGCCGCGCCGGGCGACGACGAACCCGTCCTGGCCGAGATCCGCGCCCTCCTCGACCTGGCCCACGACCTCGGCGCCCCGTACATCCGGGTCTTCCCCGGCGGCGACCTGGACGTCCAGACCCCGCAGGAGGCCGACGCGACGGCCGCCCGCCGGCTGGGCACGGCCGCCGAACACGCCACCGACCTCGGCGTGCGCATCCTCCTCGAAACCCACGACTCGCACCGCACGGCCGCCGACGCGATGCGCGTCCTCGGCCTGGTCGGCCACCGCCAGGTCGGCGCCCTCTGGGACGTCATGCACACCTGGCTGGGCGGCGAGCAGCCGTCGGAGACCTACGCGGCCCTCTCTCCCCACCTCGGCTACGTCCAGATCAAGGACATCGCCTCCGCCGAGGACACCACCCCGCTGCCCCTCGGCGCGGGCGTCCTGCCGCTGGCCGAGTGCGTGGAGGTCCTCTCCCGGCACGGCTGGGACGGCTGGCTGTGCTGGGAGTACGAGAAGCGGTGGTACGAGTCCGCGGCCCCGCTGCCGGACCTGCTCGGGGCGGGGCGGGAGCACTTGAGCAGGCTGCTGAACGAATCGGCGTGAAAAGCATTCCGTCTGCTGCCGCCGTCAACAATTGAACAGGAACGGCAGTTCTCGGCTCAAGTGGGCAATTCGGCCGTCAAAGTCTAGGCTGGGAAGAGAAGTTGGAACGTGAATGCCGCGTTTCATCGGCACCCGAAAACACCGGAGGACCGAATACGGAAAGGGGGTGCATGAAATGCGTGCGTACGAGCGTCCGACGCTGACCGCGGTCGGCACTTTCCGCGCCACCGGCCTGGCACCAACAGAGGGCCCGAACGGATCATCCGTCTGAGGTTCAGCCTGTGACGCATCGGTTGTTCCCCTAGCTTCCCCCAGGGGAACGGGCCCGGGAGCGAGGAGGGCGTCCGCGTGGACCGTTTCGCCGACTCCGACGCACTCCCGGGCTGGTTCGTGGTTCTACCGGACTGCGCCGACGCCGCCCCGGTCGGCGCCGCCCTGCGCCGCTGCGCCGTGCGGGAGGTGAGCCATTCCTCGGGGCGACCCTGGCTGCTCGGCCGCTGGGACGACGGGGCCCTGACCGTCGGTGCGGCCGGGCCCTCCCGCGTCGCGGTGCTCGGTGAGCACGCCGTCGCCGCCGGGGAACTGAGCGCGGTCGCCGGGCGGTTGCGGTCCGTCGCCGACTGCGACGGACCGGCCGGCTCGTTCGCCGGGAGTTTCCATCTGGTCGCCTCCGTCGGCGGCCGCGTTCGTGTGCAGGGCAGCGTCACGGGGCTGCGGCCCGTCTTCCACGCCCGTGTCGGGGACGCGGTGGTGGCCGGTGATCGGGCCGATGTCCTCGCCCGGCTGCTCGGGGCGCGGATCGACGAGCGGCAACTGGCGGTCCGGCTGCTGAACTCGTTCGCGCTGCATCCGGTGGCGGGACAGCCCGTGTGGCACGGCGTACAGGTGCTGCCGGGCGGCCACTTCCTGCTGCTCGACGGGGACGGCCGGGAGCGGCAGGCCCCGTTCTGGAGCCCGCCCGAGCCGGTCGTGCCGATGGCCGAGGGCGCCGCGAGACTGCGGGAGGCGCTGGGCGCCGCCGTGGCGGCCCGGGTCCGGGGCCGCCGGCTGGTGAGCTGTGACCTGGGCGGGCTGGACTCGACCTCCGTGTGCTGTCTGGCGGCCGGCGGGAGCGCGCGGGTCGTCGCCTACACCGCCGACGGCCGCGACCCCATGAGCGACGACGCGACCTGGGCCCGCCGCACCGTGGCCGGGCTGGACGGCGTCGAGCACCATGTCCTCGCCGGGGACGAGGTGCCGTTGGTGTACGACGGCCTGGGCGAGGCGGACGACCTGTTCGACGAGCCGTGTCCGGCCGTCGTCCACCGCGGCGGATGGCTGGTGATCCCGCGGTCCGCGGCGGCGCGCGGCTCACGGCTGCATCTGACCGGGTTCGGCGGGGACGAGCTGCTCGCCGGTTCGCCGGCGCATCTGCACGCGCTGCTGCGCAGCCGTCCACGGGTGGCGTGGCAGCGGGTGCGGGGGTTCGCCGCCCAGCGCCCGTGGTCGTACCGGCAGACGCTGCGGCAGCTGCGGGACGGCAGCCCCTACCGGGCCTGGCTCGCCCGCGTCGCCGAGCAGCTCACCGCCGTACCGCCCCCGGAGGACACCCCGACCCTGGACTGGGGGATGCCGCCGCGGCTGCCCCCGTGGGCGTCGCCGGACGCCGTCGCGGCCGTGCGGGACGTGATCCGCGACGCGGCCCGGACGGCGGAGCCGCTGGCCGCCACGCGCGGGCAGCACGTCGAGCTGGAGGCGATGCGGAGCACCTCCCGGATGGTCCGGCAGCTGGGGCAGATGGCCGCGCGGTTCGGGGTGTCCCTCGCCGCCCCGTACTACGACGACCGGGTCGTCGAGGCGGGCCTGGCGGTGCGGCCGCAGGACCGGGTCACGCCCTGGCGGTACAAGCCGCTGATCGTCGAGGCCATGCGGGGCGTGGTGCCCGAGGAGAGCCTGGCCCGCCACACCAAGGACGAGGGCTCGCACGACGTGGAGGCCGGGCTGCGGGAGAACCGGGCCGAGCTGCTCGCGCTGTGCGAGGACTCGCGGCTGGCCCGGCTGGGCCTGGTCGACGCCGACGCCCTGCGCGAGGTCTGCCGCCGTCCGCTGCCCCCGTCGCTCCAGTTCGACGCCCTGTACCGGACGGTGGCGTGCGAGCTCTGGCTGCGCACGCTCCGGGGCGCAGCGGCCGTACCGTCCTGAGCCCGAGGGAGACGTCATGACGCTGAAGCTGCGTGCGGGTGTGTACACCGCCGAGACCGACTACGGGATCGCGCTGCTGGACGAGGACCGCGACCAGTACTGGACCCTCAATCCCACCGCCGCCGTGGTCGTCCGGGCGCTGCTGGACGGCAGGGGCGCCGAGGAGGCCGTGCGGGAGCTCACCGCCGAGTACGAGGTGGACGCCGACAGCGCCGGGCGGGACGTCCGGGAGCTGATCGGCGAGCTGCGGGCGGCGGGCCTGGTGGAGGAGGACACGCGGCACGGGGTGCGCGGGCGGTCGTCATGAGCTCGCCGGAGGTCGTCGCGCACGATCCGCGCTCGGTGCCGCTGCGGCGGCGGCTGGTTGTACGACTGGTGGTGGCTGCCGCGCGGCTGCTGGCCACCCGGCGGCCCCGGCGCGTGCGGACCGTGCTGGACCGGCTCAGCCGGGGTGCCCGCCCGGCCACCGTCGAGCAGACGCGGGCGGCCCGGGACGCCGTGGTCGCCGTCAGCCTGGCGTGCGCGGGGCGGGAGGGCTGCCTGCCCCGGTCCCTGGCCACGGCCCTGCTGTGCCGCCTGCACGGCCGGTGGCCCACCTGGTGCGTGGGGGCCCGGCGCCTGCCGCCCTTCGGCGCGCACGCCTGGGTGGAGGCGGAGGGGGTGCCGGTGGGCGAGGAGTACCCGCCCGGCTACTTCCGGCCGCTGTTCACCGTGCCGTGCGCGGGGGACGGGGGGCGGGACGGGTCGGCGGTGCGTGCCGGACGGGCGGCGGACGCCGGGTCCGGTCAGCCGTGAGGGCCGGACATGAAGCGGACGCCGGGTCCGGTAAGGACTGAGTGCCCGACATGAAGCGGCAAACCGCGGGTGACCGGGTGGGCCCCCGGGCCGTGCTGCGCCTGCTGCGCGGGCACCGCAGGCGGGTCGCCCTCGCGGTGCTGCTGACGCTGGGCGCGTCGGCGCTCGGTCTCGCCCAGCCGCTGCTGGTGCGACGGGTGATCGAGTCGGCCGCGTCCGGGAGCACGATCGGGCCGGTCGTCGTCCTCCTCGTGGTGTTCTTCCTGGCCCAGGCGCTGGTGCAGGGCCTCGCCCAGTACGTGCTGGCCCGCACCGGCGAGGGTGTCGTGCTGGGCATCCGGCTGGGGCTGATCCGGCATGTGCTGCGGCTGCCCATGGCCTCCTACGACCGGCACCGCGTCGGCGACCTGATCTCCCGCGTCAGCACCGACAGCACCACGCTGCGGCTGCTGGTCGCCGAGGGGTTCACGGACGCGGTGACCGGGGGGATCGGGCTGGCCGGGGTCGTGGCGCTGATGATCTGGCTGGACTGGACGCTGTTCCTCGTCGTACTGGCGGTGGTGACGCTGGGCACGGTGCTGGTCGCCTCGGTGCTGCGCGGCATCGCGTCCGCGTCCCTGGCCACCCAGCAGGCCACGGGTGCGATGACCGCCGACCTGGAACGGGCGCTCGGCGCCATCCGCACCGTCCGGGCCAGCCGCGCCGAGCAGCGCGAGTCGGAGCGCATCGGCGGCGGGGCCAGGTCGGCGTACGCGGGCAGCGTGCGGATGGCGAAGCTGGACGCGGTGGTGGCACCCGCCGTCGAACTGGCCGTGAAGGGGTCGTTCGTCGTCGTGCTGCTGATCGGCGGTCTGCGGGTCGCCGACCGGCAGGGATCGCTGGCGGACCTGGCCGCCTTCCTGCTGTACATGATCTATCTGGTGGGCCCGATCGGGACCGTGTTCCAGTCCGTCAGCACCATGCAACAGGGCGTGGGCGCCTACCGCCGGATCACGGAGGTGCTGTCCCTGCCCACCGAGCGGGACACGGCGCCCCGGCGGCCGGCGCCCTCTCGCGACGGCGCCGCCCGGCCTCCCCTGCTGGCCTTCCGGGACGTCTGGTTCGGCTACGAACCGGCCCGGCCCGTCCTGCGCGGGGTGTCCTTCGAGGTGCCCGAGCACGCCCATGTCGCCCTGATCGGCAGCTCCGGCGTCGGCAAGTCCACCGTCTTCGCGCTCGTCGAGCGGTTCTACGACCCCGACCGCGGCCGGATCGAGTTCGACGGCCGGGACGTACGGGCGGTGGGCCGCGCGGCGCACCGGGCCCGGGTCGGCCTGGTGGAGCAGCAGGCTCCGGTGCTGTACGGCACGCTGCGGGAGAACCTGACGTACGCCGTCCCCGACGCCACGCCCGAGGAGGTGGAGCGGGTCGTCGGCATGGTGCACCTCACGGATCTGGTGGCCCGGCTGCCGCACGGCCTGGAGACCGACGCCGGGGAGCACGGCACGGCGCTGTCCGGCGGGGAGCGCCAGCGGATCGCCATCGCCCGCTCCCTGCTGGCCCGGCCCCGGCTGCTGCTGCTGGACGAGCCGACCGCGCACCTGGACGCCGTCAGCGAGGCGGCGCTGCGCCGGTCGATCCGCGACGCCTCGGCGGAGTGCACGCTGCTGGTGATCGCCCACCGCATGTCGACGATCCGCGCCGCGGACCTGGTCCTCGTCCTCGACGAGGGCCGGATCGTCGCCACCGGCAGCCACGCCCGGCTGGCCGCCACCAGCGAGCACTACCGGCGCCTCGTCCACACCCAGCAGCCCGGGGACGCCGACGCGTCCCGCGCGGGGGCCGGGTGAGCGGTGGCCGAAATCAGCGGCTCGGCAACCCCGTTGAGCCCCTGGCGCATCGCGCGTACCGATTTCCGTGAATCCGGGCCGAGTCGGGAACCCGTGCCGGACCCGGATCGTCCAATCCGAGGCCGCCGGGGAGTCACCTCGGTGCGGTGTCGGCCCTCGCTGCTGGCTGCGATCGCTGACCACCCTCTCCGCCGTACCGCGGCCGGCGGCACCACCGCCATCGGCGCGCCCCCCTCCAACCGCGCCGGTGGCGGCCACTCGTTGGTTACTGTGCATTCCCTTGACTGGCAGAAACTTCCCGGTTATTGGTGACCTCCTGGAAGTTTCCTTCAGATTTCCTTCAGCGGATCCGAGCGGATCACCTCCGGAAGGAGCCCACGTGCACGACACCGGCACGGGAAGCACGGAAAGCACGGGAAGCACGGGAAGCACCGCACAGCCCTCCAGACGTACCGTCCTCGCCGCCACCGCGGGCGTCACCGCCGCCCTGGCCGCCGCCGGGCCCGCGTACGCCGCCGACGCCCCGGACGACCGCCTGCTCCGCGGCCTCGTCTCCCGCATGACGCTGGAGGAGAAGGTCGGGCAGCTCTTCGTGATGCGGGTCTACGGCCACTCCGCCACCGCCCCCGACCAGGCCGACATCGACGCCAACCTCAAGGAGATCGGGGTCCGTACGGCCGCCGAGCTGGTCGCGAAGTACCGGGTCGGCGGCATCATCTACTTCGCCTGGGCGCACAACACCCGCGAGCCGCACCAGATCGCGGCCCTGTCCGACGGCATCCAGCAGGCCTCTCTCGACCTGCCGCGCGGGCTGCCCGTGCTGATCTCCACCGACCAGGAGCACGGGATCGTGGCGCGGGTGGGCAGGCCCGCGACGCTGTTCCCGGGCGCCATGGCGATCGGGGCGGGCGGGTCGCGGTCCGACGCGCGCGCCCTCGGCCGCATCGCCGGGCGCGAGTTGCGGGCGATGGGGATCCGGCAGGACTACTCCCCCGTGGCCGACGTGAACGTCAACCCGGCCAACCCGGTCATCGGCGTCCGCTCCTTCGGCGCCGACCCGCGGGCGGTGGCCGCGCTGGTGGCCGCCGAGGTCGCCGGGTACCAGGGGTCCGGGGTCGCCGCGACCGCCAAGCACTTCCCCGGGCACGGGGACACCAACGTCGACAGCCACACCGGCTTCCCCACCATCACGCACAGCCGGGAGCTGTGGGAGAAGCTGGACGCACCGCCGTTCCGGGCCGCGATCGCCGCCGGCATCGACTCCATCATGACCGCGCACCTGATGGTCCCGGCCCTGGACGACTCCGGCGACCCGGCCACCCTCTCCCGCCCCATCCTCACCGGCATCCTGCGCGAGCAGCTCGGCTACGACGGGGTCGTGGTCACCGACTCCCTCGGCATGGAGGGCGTACGCACCAAGTACGGCGACGACCGGGTGCCGGTGCTCGCCCTGAAGGCGGGCGTGGACCAGCTCCTCAACCCGCCCGACCTGGACCTCGCCTGGAACGCCGTCCTGACCGCCGTGCGCGGCGGTGAGCTGACCGAGGCCCGGCTCGACGCGTCGGTCCTGCGGATCCTGCGGCTCAAGGCGAAGCTCGGGCTGTTCCGCTCGCCGTACGTCGGCCAGGACGGCGTCGACCGGAACGTCGGGACCCGGGCGCATCTGGCGGCGGCCGACCGGATCGCCGAGCGGACGACCACGCTGCTCGTCAACGAGGGGCGGCTGCTGCCGCTGTCCCGGCGGCGGTACCCCAAGGTGCTCGTGGTCGGGGCCGATCCGGCCTCGCCGTCGGGGACGACCGGGCCGCCCACGGGCGTGCTCGCGGGCGCGCTGACCGAACTGGGCTTCACCGCCACCGCCCTGCCGACGGGCACGGCACCCTCCGCCGCGACCATCGCCCGGGCCGTCGCGGCGGCGCGGGACGCGGACGCGGTCGTGGCCGCCACCTACAACGTCACGGCGAGCAGCAGCCAGAAGGCACTGGTCGAGCAGCTCGCGGCGACCGGGAGGCCGGTCGTGGCGGTCGCGATCCGCAACCCGTACGACGTGGCCCAGCTGCCGTCCGCCGCGGCCTGCCTGGCCGCCTACTCCTGGACCGACGTCGAACTGCGGGCCGCCGCACGGGTGATCGCGGGACGGGTGGAGCCACGCGGGAAGCTGCCGGTGGCGGTGCGGCGGGCGGATGATCCGGAGCAGGTGCTGTACCCCATCGGCTACGGACTGTCGTACCAGCCGTACGCCAGGGACCGGGCGCACCACCCCCAAGGTGCGCAAACCGCCCCGTGACCCTGGCGTGCGCCCCTCCGGAGAGTCACGCTGGGCCCGGGCCTGTCGTTTGTGATCTGAACGACGGGCCTGGGCACTCGGGGGGATGGCGATGCGCGAGAGAAGTTCGGCGGGGGTGGTGTGCGGGCTGCTGGTGCTGCTCGGAGCGCTGCTGACCGGATGTCAGAGCCCCTCGGCGGGCGCGACGGAGGACGGCCGGCTGGGCGGGCCGGCCTCGGGGACGACCGGTGCGGCCTCGCCGTCGGCGACCCTGCCGTCCGGGTACGGGGCGGTGTTCCTCGCGGTCGACGAGTGCAGCTCGTTCGGTACGACGAGCTTCACCGAGGTGCCGTGTTCCGGGGAGCGGGCGGCGGCGCGGGTCGTGGCGCGGCACGACGGCGCGGTGCGGGACGGGCCGCGCTGCCCCGGGACCACCGACTTCGTGCTGCACATCAGCGAGCAGCGGCCCGCGTCCGACGAGGACGGCGACGGGGCGGTGCCCCAGGGATACGCCTGCATGCGCAACCTCCAGCCGCCGCACCCGGGCGACCCGGGCGGCGGGGGCGGGCCCCGCACCATCGTCGGCGACTGCGTCTACAGCTCCGGCGACGGCCAGGTCCGCGAGACCGCCTGCGACGGCGAGGGCGAGCAGAAGCCGGAGTACAAGGTGACCCGGGCCGTGGCCGAGCGGGCCGACTGCCCCGTCTCGACCGCCCTGTACGTGCGGCTCGGCGGGGACCGGCCCGTGGGGTGCGCCCGGCCGCTGTGAGCGGCGGCCGGGCGCGGGGACTACGGGCTTACGGACGCAGCGTCATCTCCCGCTGCACGTCCCGCTTGTCCAGCTTGGCGTCGAACTTCGCCAGCGGCTTGGCCGTCTGCGGGTCGGCCTGCACCGCGCCGGGGGCGACACCGGCCCAGTCGAGGATGCGGGCCGTGGCGAGGGCCTTCTGCTCCGGCACGAGGCTCGCGACGTTGGCGCCGTGGTTCATGCCGGGGGCGGTGAAGACGTAGGAGTCCTTCGCGCCCTTGCCGAGGCGGAACGGCTCCGCGCTCCACGGGTCGTTCTGGCCGTTGACGAAGAGCATGTGGCGGGCGTTGTGCCTCACCCAGCTGTCGACGTCCCGCATCGCCTGCGGCTGGAACCGCATGGGGATGTCACGCGGGACGAAGTTCCGGGGCGGCTGGTAGCCGTAGCGGATGTACTGCTTCTCGATGTGCGGGAAGCCGATCGTCGGCGCGCCGAGCTGCGTGCCGGCCTGGTAGTAGTACGGCGTGTACGGCTCCAGGCCCTGGTCGGCGTAGGCGGAGAAGCCGGCGATCGTGTCGACGGAGTCCCAGATCTCGTCGTCGGTGGCGTTCTTGGCGTCGGCCGGGATCTGGTCGCAGTCGGACAGCAGGCTGTACTGCCAGAAGCCCCACACGTAGTCGAGGACGGTGGCCTCGTAGGCCTTGTCCAGGCTGCCGATGGTGGTGAAGGTGAGGCCGTTGTCCTGCGCGTAGGCCGCGTACTTCTTCTCCAGCGGCTCGCGGCGCACCAGCGCCTCGCGCTGCACGCCGTTCAGCCGGTCGCGGCACTCCTCGGTGCCGACGCGGGCGAAGAAGCGGTCGTAGGCCGAGTCCTCCTTGTTGACCACGTCGTTGGGGGCGACGTAAGCGACGACGCCGTCCATGTCCCGCGGGTAGAAGCGCTCGTAGTAGGTGGCGGTCATGCCGCCCTTCGAACCACCCGTGGAGATCCACTTCTTGCCGTAGATGCCCTTCAGGGCCTTGAAGACCCGGTGCTGGTCGCTGGCGGCCTGCCAGATGTCCAGCTTGGACCAGTCGGCCGGCTGGGGCCGGGACGGGGTGAAGAAGCGGTACTCCAGGGAGACCTGGTTGCCGTCCACGATCTGGGTCGGCTCGCTGCGGCGGGGCGTCGTGGAGACGTTGTAGCCGCTGGTGAAGAAGACCGTCGGGCGGGAGACGTCCTTGTGCAGCACGGTGATGCGCTGCTGGAACGTGCCCTTGGAGGGCTTCCGGTGGTCGACCGGCTGGGTGTAGTTCAGGACGAAGAAGCGGTAGCCGGTGTACGGCTTCTCCTCGACCAGGCTCATGCCCGGTACGGAGAGCAGCCTCTCCTTGATGTCGGTGGTGCCGGCCGCCGGCTCGGCGGCGGTGGCCGCTCCGGCCGTGCTCAACGTGCCTATGAGCACCGTGAGCGCCAGCAGCCATCTGAGCGCCTTGCGCATGCGCACTCCCCTGTGAGACAGATGTGCGCCGGAAGCTAGCGGATCAACTCGCCCCAGCACCAGGGGACATAGGGGAAACCCTGTGCGCCGCCGAGGGTCAGCACAGGATCCAGCCGGAGCTGAACGTGCCCCGGCCCACCTTGCCCTTGACCCATACGCAGCGGCGCCCGGCGTGCACGGTCACCGGGCCGGCGTGGTAGGAGTAGCGGCCTTCGTCGACGACCGGGCGGTTGCCGCGTGCCTGCACGCTCACCTTCATCGTCCGCTGCACGCCGGGCCTCTTGGCGAGGGTCACGGCGCAGACGTAGCCGCCGCGCTTGTAGACGAGCACGGTCCCGGAGGAGAACGGCAGGGTGCGGACCTTGCGGCCGGGGCAGTGGGCGGAGGCGGCGGCCTGCGCCTCGCCCGGCGCCGCGACGGCGAGCAGGCCGGAGGCGGTCAGCACGGCCAGGCCGAGCGCGAGCCGCCGGCGTATCGCTCCACTGTCCACTGTCGTCCTCCCGTACCGCGTCGTCCGCGACCATCGACGTACAGGTGTACGGACGCATGACGTATGTCGGACGGTTGCACGAGCGTCATCAAGACGCTGGACGCCGTCAGCGGGACGCGCCGACCGGCTCCTCGGGCTCCGCGGCGCCGATGAAGGTCCGCCACAGCTCGGCGTACCGGCCGCCGCGCGCGAGCAGCTCCTCGTGGGTGCCGTCCTCGGCGACCCGGCCGTGGTCCATGACGACGACCCGGTCGGCGCGGGCGGCGGTGGTGAGGCGGTGGGCCACGACGAGGGTGGTGCGGCGGCCCGCGAGGCGGTCGGTGGCCTGGTTGACCTGGGCCTCCGTGGCCAGGTCCAGCGCGGCCGTCGCCTCGTCGAGCAGCAGCACGTCCGGGTCGACCAGCTCGGCACGGGCCAGGGCGATCAGCTGGCGCTGCCCGGCGGAGAGGTTGCGGCCGCGCTCGGCGACCTCGTGGAGGTAGCCGCCCTCCAGAGTGGCGATCATGTCGTGCGCCCCGACCGCGCGGGCGGCTGCCTCCACCTCGGCGTCGGTGGCGTCGGGCCGGCCGTAGGCGATGGCGTCGCGGACGGTGCCCTGGAAGAGGTACGCCTCCTGCGGGACGACCCCCAGACGGTGCCGGTACGAGGTGAGGTCCAGGGCCCGCAGATCGGTGCCGTCGACGGTGACCCGGCCGGAGGTGGGGTCGTAGAAGCGGGCGACGAGCTTGACGAGGGTCGACTTGCCGGCGCCGGTCTCGCCGACGAACGCGACGGTCTGCCCGGCCGGGATGCGCAGGTCGACGCCGCCGAGGGCCTCTTCGTCGTCGCCGTACGCGAAGTGCACGTCCTCGAAGGCGATCTCGCCCCGCAGGGACAGGACCTCGCGGGGTTCGTCGGCGGGCTTCGTCGACGTCGGCTCCCGGAGCAGTTCCTGGATGCGGCCGAGCGAGACGGTCGCCTGCTGGTAGCCGTCGAAGACCTGAGAGAGCTGCTGCACGGGCGCGAAGAACAGGTCGATGTAGAGCAGGTACGCCACCAGCGAGCCGATCGCCAGCGTCCCGTCGTCGACCCGCGCGCCGCCCACGATCAGCACGGCCGCGGCCGCCACCGACGACAGGAACTGTACGAACGGAAAGTACACGGAGATCAGCCACTGGCCCCGGATGCGCGCCCGGCGGTAGCTGTCGCTGCGCTCGGCGAACCGCCGCCCGCCGTCCCGCTCGCGCCGGAACGCCTGCACGATCCGCAGCCCGGACACCGACTCCTGGAGGTCGGCGTTGACCACGGACACCCGCTCGCGGGCCAGTTCGTACGCCTTCACGCTCGCCCGGCGGAAGAAGAACGTGGCGATGATCAGCGGCGGCAGCGTCGCGAAGACGACCAGGGCTAGTTCGAGGTCGATCACCAGCAGGGCGATCATGATGCCGAAGAAGGTGACGACCGAGACGAAGGCGGTGACGAGGCCCGTCTGGAGGAACGTCGACAGCGCGTCGACGTCGGTCGTCATGCGAGTCATGATCCGGCCGGTCAGCTCCCGCTCGTAGTAGTCGAGCCCGAGGCGCTGGAGCTGGGCGAAGATCTTCAGCCGGAGCGAGTACAGCACCCTCTCGCCGGTGCGTCCCGTCATCCGGATCTCGCCGACCTGGGCCGCCCACTGCACGACCACCGTCAGCAGCGCGAGCAGGGACGCCGCCCACACGGCGCCGAGCGCGGCCTGTGTGACGCCGGAGTCGATGCCGTGCCGGATCAGCACGGGCAGCAACAGGCCCATGCCCGCGTCGGTGGCGACCAGGGCGAGGCTGACCAGCAGCGGCAGCCCGAAGCCGCGCAGCAGCCGGCGCAGGCCGTAGGACTCCTCCGGCTGGACGGCCCGGGACTCGTCGACGTCGGGCAGGTCGGTGGCCGGGGGCAGCGCCTCGACCTGGGCGAGCAGCTCGGGCGTGGCGGGGCTCTCGGCGAGGGCGAGGTCCTTGCGCTCGCGGTCCCCGGTCCACAGCCTCGGGGTGACCCCGCGCTCGGCGTCGAACTCCGCGTCCAGCTCGTCCCGTACGGAGGTGTCCTCCTGGGGGACGGCCGGCTGGGTGTGGCCCGGGGAGACCGCGCCCAGCTCGTCCGGGTCGGTGAGCAGGCGCCGGTAGAGCGCCGAGCGCTCCTGGAGCTCCTCGTGGGTGCCGATGTCGGCGAGCCGGCCGCCGTCCAGGACGGCGATGCGGTCGGCGAGGTTCAGGGTGGAGCGGCGGTGCGCGATCAGCAGGGTGGTGCGGCCCCGCATGACGCCCTTCAGGGCCTCGTGGATCTCGTGCTCGACGCGGGCGTCCACGGCGGAGGTGGCGTCGTCCAGGACCAGCAGGCGCGGGTCGCTGAGGATCGCGCGGGCCAGGGCGACGCGCTGGCGCTGGCCGCCGGAGAGGGTGAGGCCGTGCTCGCCGACGGTGGTGTCGTAGCCGTCGGGGAGTTCCGCGATGAAGCGGTCCGCCTGGGCGGCGCGGGCGGCCTGCTCGATCTCCTCCTGGGTGGCGTCCGGGCGGCCGTAGGCGATGTTGTTGCGGACCGTGTCGGAGAAGAGGAACGAGTCCTCCGGGACCAGCCCGATCGCGGCCCGCAGCGACTGGAGGGTCAGTTCGCGCACGTCGTGCCCGCCGACCAGGACGGCACCGCGGGTGACGTCGTAGAAGCGCGGCAGGAGCAGGGAGACGGTGGACTTGCCGGAGCCGGAGGAGCCGACGACGGCCAGGGTCTCGCCCGGGCGGATGTCGAAGGAGAGCCCGTCGAGGACGGGGCGGCCGTCCTCGTAGCCGAAGGAGACGTCGTCGAACTCGACGGTCGCGGGCGCGTCGGCGGGCAGTTCCTTGGTGCCGTCGGTCAGGGACGGCTCGGTGTCGATCAGCTCCAGGACGCGTTCGGTGCCGGCGCGGGCCTGCTGGCCGACCGTGAGGACCATGGCGAGCATGCGGACCGGGCCGACGAGCTGGGCGAGGTAGGTGGAGAAGGCGACGAACGTGCCGAGCGTGATGTGCCCGCGCACCGCCAGCCAGCCGCCGAGCGCCAGCATCGCGACCTGGCCGAGGGCCGGGACGGACTGCAGGGCCGGGGTGTAGACCGAGTTCAGGCGGATGGTGCGCAGCCGGCCCGCGAAGAGCCTGCGGCCGACCTCCCGGAGCTTGCCGGTCTCCTGCTCCTCCTGCCCGAAGCCCTTCACCACGCGTACGCCGCTGACGGCGCCGTCGACCACGCCGGCGACGGCGGCGGCCTGGGCCTGGGCGTACCAGGTGGAGGGGTGCAGCCGGGTGCGGCTGCGCTTGGCGATCCACCACAGGGCGGGGGCGACGGCCAGGGCGACCAGGGTGAGCGGCAGCGACAGCCACGCCATGATCACCAGGGAGATCAGGAACAGCAGGAAGTTCCCGATGGTCATCGGGAGCATGAAGAGCAGGCTCTGGATCAGCTGGAGGTCGCTGGTGGCCCGGCCGACGACCTGGCCGGTGGACAGCTCGTCCTGGCGGCGGCCGTCGAGCCGGGTGATCGTGCCGAACATCTCCGTCCGCAGGTCGTGCTGGACGTCGAGGGCGAGGCGGCCGCCGTAGTAGCGGCGGATGTAGGTGAGGACGTAGACGACCAGGGCGGCGGCGACGAGGAGGCCGGCCCAGGTGGTCATGGAGCGGGTGTGGTCGCTGATGACGTCGTCGATGATCACCTTGGTGATCAGCGGGACGAGGGCCATGACGGCCATGCCGGCGAGCGAGGAGCCGAGGGCGAGTACGACGTCCTTCGGGTGGCGCCACGCGTAGGCCCACAGTCGTCGTGCCCATCCCCGTTTCGGTGTCACGCCGGTGCCTTCCAGTCGTCCTGAGCTGCCGGAAGGCACCAACGCCGTCGGGGGCCGTTTTCATCCCGCCGTAACAGTTTCCGTTCGTTTCCGGGTGCGGCGGTCCTGTGGCTGGTCGCGCAGTTCCCCGCGCCCCTAGGCAGATGCCCGTACGCGCAAGGAGTAGAAGCGGGTCGTCTGGGCCGGGTTCTGGTTGTCGTCGCTGACCAGCAGGACCTTGAGGCGGTCCTTCGCCCTGCCTGTGATCGTCATGCCCTCGATGTTGTCGAGGAGGGGGTTCGGCTGGGGCTGCTTGGCCGTGGCTCCCAGGGTCGGGCAGGTCACGAGGTCCGTGAGCAGGGTCTTCCTCATGCCGTGGCGGGGGTCGGCCAGGTAGAGGCGGACGGTGTTGCCCACGCCGGCCGTGAAGCCGCGTTCCAGGACCAGGAGGCGGCCGTCCGGGGTGGCCTGGATCTCGGGGACGCCGAGGCCCGGGTCGGTGCGGTAGGTGTACTGGGCGGCGAGCCGGAAGTGGGCCCCGTGGCGCTTCCAGGTCTGGAGTCGGACGGTGTCGGCGGGGTCGCCGGAGAGGGCGTACTCCATGGACGCGACCAGGGTGCGGCCGTCGGGGAGGAGGGTCAGGCCCTCGAAGGTGCCGTTGGGCCGGCCACGGCCCGCGGGGCTCACGCGCAGGTCGTCCGGGACCGGGAGGCGGTCCAGGATCGCGCCCGTGCGGGAGTAGCGGCGTACCGACGGCTCGGTCTCGGAGGAGACGAGATACGTGCCGTCCCGGTCCACGACCAGGCCCTCGGAGTCGAGCTCGGCTCCGGTCTCGTCGGTGAGCGGCGTGACGGACCGGGGCTTCAGCGTCGTCGCGTCCAGGCGGAACAGCGACGAGCGGTCGGAGAGGGCGGCCAGGGAGCCGTCCCGGTCCACGGCCAGCGCGGAGAAGTTGCCGACGAAGGTGTTGTCGTACGTCGTCTTGTCGAGCGCGTCGGAGAAGCGGTCGAGGGAGACGGACGGCGAGCAGGCGTGCTGTGCCCGCGCCTGGGCGGGCCCCGCGGCGGTCAGGCACGTGGCCGCCGCCAGGCCTGCGGTCAGGAGGGCGAGGTGGGTTCTCAGGGGCATGGGCGTCACCGTAGGACGCGCCGGTGACGCCGGGTGGGCCGCGCGGTGAAGGGTCAGCTCGCCGCCAGGTCCCTGTGGATGACCTTGGCCACGGCCTGGATGGTGGCGATGCCGTAGTTCATGGTGCTGTTGCCGTGGGTGAGCACGGTGATCATGTAGTCGTGGCCGCCGCCCTTGAACGCGCCGACGCTGTGCACCCGCCAGCCGTACGTGGAGCGCTGGAGCCAGCCGTTCTTGACGGCCACGGTGACGCCGGAGGGCACCCCGTACGGCGTGCCCCAGCGCTGGGACGAGACGACCTGGCCCATCAGCTTGAGGATGTAGGCGCGGGAGTTGTCGCTCAGGACCGCGTTCGTGCCGGTGATGAGCTTCAGCAGCTTCTGCTCGTCGGTGACGGTGATCTGGGTCAGGCCCCAGTAGCCGTTCGCACCGGGCTTGGTCTGGGTCATGCCGGCCGCGGTGAGGAAGCCCTTGATCTTCGTCAGGCCGAGCTGCTTCCACAGGGTGGAGGTCGCGGCGTTGTCCGACTTGGTGATCATGGCCTTGGCGAGCGTGTTCTCGCGGTCGGTGAGGTACCGGCCGGTCTTCTTCGCATCCCACAGCAGCGTGGCGAGGACGGTGACCTTGACCACACTCGCCGAGTCGTAGGCGGAGCCCGCGCGCAGGGTGCAGGTGGTGTTGGTGCTGCGGTCGTAGAGGCCGACGGCGACGGTGCCCTTGCGGGTGGCGAGCGCGGCGGTGATGTCGTTCTTCAGTTTGGTGGCCAGGCCGGCCTTGGCCGAGGTGCAGGTCACGGCCGGGGTGGCAGCGGCGGCGGGTGTGGCGGCGGCGACGAGCGGCACGAGCACGCCCGTACCCACGGCCACCGCCAGCACTCTCGCGCGGCGGGATATCCCAGAAGTCATGCACCCCATGACTCCTCGGGACGAGGGAAAGGTTGTGCGGTTCGGCGAAGGCTTGTGCGAGTCGTTATCGGGCGCTGTGCGGTTTCACAGGAAGGGGCCAGCTTCGGCACAGCGGCCACACACCAGGGCCGCCCACGCTGCTGGGGTGACATCTGCCACCGAAACCCAGCCCCGCACCGCGGAGCCCGCCGCGTCCCCGCCCCGGGACACCGCCGCCCCGCGCTGGTCGCTCCCCGCGCTGCTCGCGATCCTCGCCCTGGCCGCGGTGCTCTACTCCTGGAACCTGTCCGGCTCCGGCCTCAACAGCTTCTACAGTGCCGCCGTGCTGAGCGGCACCGAGAGCTGGAAGGCGTGGTTCTTCGGCTCGTTGGACGCCGGGAACTTCCTCACCGTCGACAAGCCGCCGCTCGCGCTGATGGTGATGGGCCTGTCCTGCCGGGTCCTCGGCTACGGCACCTGGCAGATGATGGCGCCGATGGTCGTCGCTGCGCTGGCCACCATCTGGATCCTGCACTCCTGCGTGAAGCGGGTGTTCGGGCACGCGGCGGCGGCCGTGGCGGCCCTCGTCCTGGCCCTCACCCCGATCACGGTCGCCATCAACCGGGACAACAACCCCGACACCCTGCTGGTCTTCCTGATGGTGTCCGGCGCGGCCCTCGCCCTGCGCGCGACCCGCGACGGGCGGCTGCTGCCGCTGCTCGGCTCGGCGGCCTGCTTCGGGCTCGCCTTCAACACCAAGATGCTCCAGGGGTACATCGCGCTGCCCGCCGTGTTCGTGGTCTACCTGTACGCGGCCCGGCCCGCGCTCGCGAAGCGGATCGTGAACCTGCTGCTCGCCGGTGTCGTGCTGGCGGTGTCCAGTTTCTGGTGGGCGGCGGCCGTGTCGCTGGTGCCGGCCTCCGAGCGGCCGTACATCGGCGGTTCGACGGACGGTTCGGCCTCGAATCTGATCATGGGCTACAACGGCCTCGGCCGGATCTTCGGCGGTGACGGCAACGGCGGAGGGGGCGGGGGCGGCGGCTTCTCCGGCACCGCGGGCCTCGGCCGGATGTTCAACGACATCCTCGGCGGCCAGATCTCCTGGCTGATCCCCTTCGCCGGGATCGCCCTCGTCGGCGGCCTCGTGCTGTGCGGCCGCGCCCCGCGCACCGACCTCACCCGGGCCGCGCTCGTGCTGTGGGGCGGCTGGACCGCCCTGCACTACCTGACCTTCGCGCTGGCCGAGGGCACCATGCACCCGTACTACACGACCGCGCTCGCGCCGGGCATCGCGGCCCTGTGCGGGGGCGGCGGTGTGATGCTGCTGCGGGCCTTCCGCGCGGACCGGCGGTGGGTCTGGGTGCTGCCCCTCGGGCTGGGCGTCACGGCCGTCTGGGCCGCGGTGCTGCTGCGGCGGGCCTCCGGCTGGAACACCTGGCTGTGGCCTGCCGTCCTGGTCGTGATGGCGCTGGCGATCGCGGGCCTGTTCGTCTTCCGCTCCGGCGCCTCGGGCCTGCGGCTGCGGTTGCTGGCGGTGTCGGTGGCGGCCG
Organism: Streptomyces lomondensis; assembly: GCF_014651035.1. GTDB lineage: Bacteria > Actinomycetota > Actinomycetes > Streptomycetales > Streptomycetaceae > Streptomyces > Streptomyces lomondensis. The sequence continues at coordinate 334,553 of NZ_BMWC01000001.1, read as the reverse complement.
CGATCGCCGCGGCGGTGGCGGGACCGGCCGCGTACGCCTGGTCGGTGCCGTCGTCCGGAGCCGGCGGCGGCATGGGCGGTACGAACCCGACGGCCGGGCCGTCGACGGGCGGTGGCTTCGGCGGGCCCGGGGGCGGGAGCGGCGGCGGCCGGGGGTTCCCGGGCGGCGGGATGCCGCCCGGCGGTCAGAACGGACAGAACGGGCAGGGCGCGCAGAGCGGTCAGGCTCCCGGAGGGGCGGGCGGCATGCCCCCGAACGGCACCGGCGGCACGGCGTCCGACGACGCCTCCGGCACCCGGCAGTCCGGCCGCATGGGCGGCGGCATGGGCGGCGGCGCGAGCAGCGAGCTGATCTCGTACCTGAAGAAGCACCAGGACGGCGCCACCTGGCTGCTGGCGGTGTCCAGTTCGCAGGGCGCGGCCCAGCTCATCCTGAGCAGCGGCGAGCCCGTCATCTCCATGTGGGGCTGGTCCGGCAGCGACAAGGCGATGACCCTCGCCAGGCTCAAGGAGCTGGTGAAGAACGGCGAGCTGCACTACGTCCAGCTCGGCGGCGGCATGGGCGGCGGTCCGGGGGGCGGCGGCTCCACCGTCAGCTCCGAGGTCACGGCGTGGGTGCAGAAGCACGGCACGGCGGTCAAGGAGAGCGACTACAGCAAGAGCACGAATTCGGCGACGAGTTCGGGATCGTCCTCCGGGTCCTCGGCGCAGTCGGACCAGTCGGCGATCTACCGCCTGGACCCGTCCGACGTGAGCTGACGCCGCGTCACCCCGGTGCGTACGCAGGCTCGAACGGCCCCGACCCCTCGGTCCGGGGCCGTTCCCGCGTCCCCGATCATGGACACCGGTGTCCGGTGAACGGGTGAAGGGAAACGAACGGTGGGCTACTGCCTCGAGATGAGCACCGGCGACATGCGGACAGTGGTGCGGCTGCTCACCGCGGTGGAGCGGACCGAGCAGCAGGAGCGCACGCTCGCCCGGGTGCGCACGGAGTGCGAGCGCACCGACGCCCGGTTCCGGGAACAGGGCATCGACCTCGACATCTCCATCCGCCGGGCCCTGGACGAGCTGATCGACGGCACCCCGAGCACCGACCTCTGCCCCTCGTACAGCTACGCCTTCTACCAGGTCGTCGCGGCGCACTTCTCCGACCCCACCGACCTCGGCGCCTGGCGGCGTCCGGCGTGGTTCTACGCCATGGACGACGAACTGGCCCGGCACGGCGTCCCGTCGGACCTGCTCCCCGGCACGTTCCTGTTCAGCGGCCCGCCCCTGCGCCTGCCCCACCCCGGCGACGCCGTGCCCGCCATCGGCACCCTGCCGGCCCAGCGGGCCGCCGCCCTCGCCGACGCCTACGCGTCCGTACTGGACCGTCTCACTCCCGAATTCCGCGACGCGGCCCGCCGGTTCGCCGAGGTCATGCGGTTCGAGGCGGAGGAGTGGGAGAGCGCGCGGACGCTCGGGATGAATCCGGACACGCTGCTCTTCTGGTTCCACTGACCTCTGCGGGAACTCTTGACGCCACCTTTCCCACCGGGATACTTGCGGTCGACAGCGCGCCAACTGCCGTGTCGGTGAAGGGCTTTCACCTTCCTCCTCTGATGTCGACAGCGGCGCCGTTTGTACGAGATCCCGAACACCGTGCGAAGTTTCGCAAACATCGTGACGGCCACCCCCCACAGGAGGATCCGCACATGAGCCCACGCAAGGCGTCCCGCAAGGCGCTCATAGCCGCCGTGACCGCCGCGCTGCTGGCCGGCCCGGGCGTCGCCCAGGCCGCCACCCCCCACACCCCGCCCGCCCCGGCCCGGGAACGCGCCGCGGCGGCCACCATCACCTGGTCCCTCGTCCGCGCGAGCAACCCCACCGCGGACCAGCGCTCCGCCTACGACCTCATCACGAAGGCCATGAACGCGGCGGTGGCCCGCTACAACAACCTCAGCGACCTGGGCAAGACCATCACCGTCCGCTACGAGCCGGGCGTCCCCACCGCCGACGGCAGCATGAACGGCACGATCCGCTTCGGCAGCAACCGCAGCTACATGAACGAGCGGACGGCCCTGCACGAGATCTCCCACACCATCGGCGTGGGATTGAGCGGCGGCTGGTCGCGCCTCGGCGGCAGCGGCACCTGGACCGGCGCGCAGGCCACCGCGCTCGTCAGGCAGTACGACGGCTCCGGCGCCAAGATCTCCACCGGCGGCGGGCACTTCTGGCCCTACGGCCTGAACTACGACAACGAGTGGTCGAACACGGCGGCCGACCGCCACGTCCACATCGTCGCCGCGATGGTCCGCGACGGCCTCTAGGAACCGGTGCGCGTGGGCCGCCCGGTGAGTCGCGGGTGGCCCACCGTCCTCATGTCTGGTGGTGCGGGTGCCGGGTACCCGTACCAGGCACCGAAGAGTGGCCGAGGCAGATGGGGGCGGGACGGTGGCGGTGAAGGCTATGGGATGGGCGCATTCGTTCCCCATGTCCGAGGGGGTACGGTCCGGGCGGGAGTGGACGCGCGAGCGTCTCGCGTCCCTGCCGTGGGCCGCCACGGAGCCGGACACGGTGGACGCCGTCGTGCTGACCGTCTCCGAGCTGATCACCAACGCGCACGTCCACGCGCACAGCGACGCCCATCTGGTCCTCACGTGGGACGGCGACTGTCTCCATGTGAGCGTCCATGACGAGGACCCGACGCTGCCCCGCCCGCGCCGGGCGGAGCCGGGGGACGTCGGCGGCCGCGGCGTGGCGATCGTGCAGGAGCTCGCCGACGAGTGGGGGATGCGCTGCCAGCGGCACGGCAAGTCGGTGACCGCGTGCTTCCGCCCCGCCGAGACCGCTGCCGAGTGACACCCACCGACGGGGAGCGTCAGTCGGTCTCGGGGTGCCGGCCGGGCCCGTCGGCGCCGTAGGACAACGGGGTGGGTGACAGCGCGGTGTCCTCCTCACCGGGCTCCAGGAGGGTGTCGGCGGCGCCGACGATGAGGGGGTCGGGGGTGCCGACCGCCTCACGGTCCTTGCTGGCGTAGTCGATGCGCGACAGCAGACTGCGCATGGTCTCCAGCCGGGCGCGCCGCTTGTCGTTGCTCTTGACGACGGTCCAGGGGGCGTGCGCGGTGTCCGTGGCGCGGAACATGTCGACCTTCGCCTCGGTGTAGTCGTCCCAGAGGTCCAGCGAGGCCAGGTCGGTCGGGGAGAGCTTCCACTGGCGCACCGGATCGACCTGCCGGATCGCGAAGCGGGTGCGCTGCTCCGCGCGGGAGACGGAGAACCAGAACTTGACCAGCAGGACGCCGTCGTCGACCAGCATCCGCTCGAAGGCGGGGCACTGGTCGAGGAACAGCTCGTACTCGTCCTTGGAGCAGAAGCCCATCACCCGCTCCACGCCGGCCCGGTTGTACCAGGAGCGGTCGAAGAAGACGATCTCCCCGGCCGTCGGCAGCTGCGCGATGTACCGCTGGAAGTACCACTGGCCGGCCTCGCGCTCGGTGGGCTTGTCCAGGGCGACCACCCGTGCGCCGCGCGGGTTGAGCCGCTCGGTGAACCGCTGGATCGTGCCGCCCTTGCCCGCCGCGTCACGCCCCTCGCACACGACGACGAGGCGCGCGCCGGTGTCCTTGACCCACCGCTGGAGCTTGAGCAGCTCGATCTGCAGGATGCGCTTGGTCCGCTCGTACTCCTTGCGGCCCACCTTGCGGTCGTACGGATAGTTCTCCCGCCAGGTGCGGACGGGACGCCCGTCGGCGTCCAGGACGACCGGTTGCTCGCGTCTGCTGGCATCGACGGTGAGCCCGTCGAGCAGCTTGTCCGCGTCTTCGGCGTTCATTCATCACGCTCCCCGCTCATCCCGCGCGTCGGTCAGAAGGGCAGGCGGCCGCGGGTGCGGCGGCCTGCCGAACCGCTGCGGCTCACCGCGCGCGAGCTGCTGTGGAAGGGCTTGCTGAAGATCCGGCCCAGAAAGCCGGGCGCCTTGCCGCCGGCCCGGGCCCCGGCACCGAGCGTGCGCTGCGTGCCGCGTTCGGGGTGGCGGGAGAGGCGGGGGACGAGGAAGGCCAGGACGGCCAGGACGACACAGACGGCGATGACGGCGGCGATTGCCATGATCAGCTCCCCTTCGCTGGTGGACGGATACACAGGTGCCCCGCCCTGGCCCTCCCATGTGAGAAGCGGGAAAACTCCGTCCGGCCGGTCCGGCCGGCGCTCACCCCAGGTGCGTCGGCGCGAACATCCGCAACACGGCGGGAAGCAGGACCACCGACGGCCCGGGCGACGCCAGCGCCTTCGCGAGGTCCTGCTCCAGGCTCTCCGGGGTCGTCCGGACCCCGGGGACGCCGAAGGACTCCGCCAGGGCCACGTAGTCCGGCCGGGTCAGTTCCGTCGCGGTCGCCGTACCGAACGCGTCGGTCATGTACTCACGCAGGATGCCGTAGCCGCCGTCGTCGACGACGAGCCAGGTGACGTTCAGGTCGTACTGGCGGGCCGTCGCCAGCTCGGCGATCGAGTACAGGGCGCCGCCGTCACCGGAGACCGCGAGGACCGGCCGGGTCGGGTCGGCCACCGCCGCGCCGAGTGCCGCCGGGAAGGCGTAGCCGAGGCCGCCCGCGCCCTGGGCGGAGTGCATGTGGTTGGGGCCCTTGGCGTCGAAGGCCGACCAGGCCCAGTAGGCCAGGATGGTCATGTCCCAGAAGGACGGGGAGCCGGCCGGGAGGGCGCGGCGCACGGACGCCAGCACCTCCTGCTCCAGGGTGAGTTCCTGGGCGGCGATACGGTCGGCGACCTTCGCGAGCAGCTCCCGGACCCGGTCGGGGGCCGTCGCGTCCTCGCGGGGCGACACCGTCTCCAGCAGGGCCTGGAGGGCCAGTCGCGCGTCGGCGTGGATGCCGAGCGCCGGGTGGTTGGACTCCAGCTTGCCGAGGTCGGCCTCGATCTGGACGACCCGGCCGCGCGGCCTGAACGTGTGGTAGTTGGAGGAGAGTTCACCGAGGCCCGAGCCGACCACGAGCAGGACGTCCGCGTCCTCCAGGAAGTCCGTGGTGTGCCGGTCCTCGATCCAGGACTGGAGGGACAGGGGGTGCGTCCAGGGGAACGCGCCCTTGCCGCCGGGGGTCGTGACGACCGGCGCCCGGAGCCGCTCGGCCAGCTGCTTCAGCTTGCCGGAGGCGTCCGCGCGTACCACTCCCCCGCCCGCGATGATCGCCGGGCGGACGGCCCTGGACAGCAGGTCGGCGGCCACGGCGGTCAGTTCGGGGCGCGGCGGCAGCTCCTCGGGGAAGGCGTCGCCGCCCGTCACCACCGGGATCGCCGTCTGCGCGAGCAGCACGTCCTGCGGGATCTCCACCCACACCGGGCCGTGCGGGGCGGTCAGCGCCGACTTCCAGGCCGCCTCGATCGCGGAGGGGATCTGGGACTGGGTGCGGACCGTGTGGACGGACTTCACCACGCCCCGGAACGAGGCCGCCTGGTCGGGCAGTTCATGGAGATAGCCGTGCCGACCGCCGCCGAGGCCCGCCGTCGGGACCTGGCTGCTGATCGCCAGCACGGGGGCGCTCGCCGCGGCGGCCTCCTGGAGCGCGGCCAGGGAGGTCAGGGCGCCCGGCCCCGTCGACAGCAGCAGCGGCGCCGCCTCGCCGGTGATCCGGCCGTACGCGTCCGCCGCGAACCCGGCGTTGTTCTCCACCCGCAGGCCGATGTACCTCAGGTCCGAGCGGCGCAGCGCGTCGAACATGCCGAGCGCGTGCTGGCCGGGCAGCCCGAACACGGTCGTCGCGCCCAGCCCGGCCAGCGTCTCCACGACCAGGTCTCCGCCGGTGCGGCCGGGAGGAGGGTTCAGGGCAGCCTCCGTCTGGGCGGGCGTCGGGCGGAGCACCAGGTCGTGGTCGTGGGTCACTTGGCTTCCGAGTCCTTCCGGGCCGCGGCGATCTGGCGGGACATGATCGTGGTCAGTTCGTACGCCGTGTGGGACGCGGCCACCGACGTGATCTCCGCGTGATCGTACGCGGGGGCCACCTCGACGACGTCCGCGGAGACCAGGTTGCAGGACGCCAGCCCGCGCAGGATCTCCAGCAGCTCGCGCGAGGTCATGCCGCCGGCCTCGGGCGTGCCCGTGCCGGGGGCGTGGGCCGGGTCGAGGCAGTCGATGTCGATGGAGATGTACAGCGGCCGGTCGCCGATGCGCTGGCGGAGCTGGTCGGCGACCTCGTCGGCGCCGCGCCGGTAGACGTCCGCCGAGGTGACGATGCCGAAGCCCATCTTCTCGTCGTCGGTCAGATCCTGCTTGCCGTAGAGCGGGCCCCGGATGCCGACGTGCGAGAGCGCCTCGGTGTCGAGGATGCCCTCCTCGACCGCGCGGCGGAACGGGGTGCCGTGCGTGTACTCGGCGCCGAAGTACGTGTCCCAGGTGTCCAGGTGGGCGTCGAAGTGCAGCAGGGCCACCGGGCCGTGCTTCTTCGCCACCGAGCGCAGCAGGGGCAGCGCGATGGTGTGGTCGCCGCCGAGGGTCATCAGGCGGGCGCCGGTGCCGAGCAGGTCGTCCGCCGCCGCCTCGACGGTCTCCACGGCCTCGTTGATGTTGAACGGGTTCACGGCGATGTCGCCGCCGTCCGCGACCTGCGCGAGGGCGAACGGGGAGGCGTCCTGCGCCGGGTTGTACGGGCGCAGCAGCCGGGACGCCTCGCGGATCGCGTTGCCACCGAAGCGGGCGCCCGGCCGGTACGAGACACCCGAGTCGAACGGCACGCCCACCACGGCGACGTCGGCGCGGCCGACCTCGTCCAGCCGGGGCAGCCGGGCGAAGGTGGCGGGACCGGCGTACCGGGGCACGCGGGAGGAGTCGACGGGCCCGCGGGGAGTCTCGTTGCTGCTCATGAAGAAATGCCTTCTTTCCTACGCTTCATCGCGTATGTACTGCTTGCTCTACGACTCTACTGGGGAGCCGTGACCGGTTCGGACACGAGTTCGGGAGACCGCCCGGCGAGCCGCTCGCGCCAGGCGGCCAGGACGGCGGCGTCCGTGGCCGGGGTGGCCAGGGAGACGACCACATAGGCGGCGAGGGAGGCGAGCAGGCCGTAGTAGACGGGCTCGTTGGCGAGGATGCCGTGGGTCGCCATCAGCACGACGACCGCGACTCCGCCGACCACGACGGAGGCCAGGGCGCCGTACACCGTGCCGCGCTTCCACACCAGGCCGCCGAGGATCGGCACGAGCAGGCCGCCGACGAGGAGGTTGTAGGCGACGGTCAGGGCCTCCACGACGTTGTCGATCGCGACGGCCGTGGCGATCACCGCGAGCCCCATGAGCAGGATGAACGCGCGGTTGCCCCGCACCTCGTCGTGGTCGCCGGCCGGTGCGCTCCTGCCGATCCCCCGCAGCCGGGACCAGATGTCGTTGTTGGCGACGGTGGCGCAGGCGATCAGCGCGCCGGAGGAGGTCGACATCACGGCGGCCAGCGCGGCGGCGAGCACCAACCCGCGCACGCCGACGGGCAGTTCGTCCTTCACGATGGTCGCGAAGGCGTCGTCCGGGCTGCCCAGCTTCGGGTAGAGCACCTTGGCGGCCGTCCCGATGACGGCACCGGCGAGGGCGTAGGCGAGGCAGTACGTGCCGGCGATGGTGCCGCCCCACTTGGCGGTGCGGTCGCTGCGGGCGGTGAACACGCGCTGCCAGATGTCCTGCCCGATGAGCATGCCGAAGGTGTAGATCAGCACGTAGGTGAAGATCGTCTCGCCGCCGATGCCCAGCGGGTCGAAGTAGGAGGTCGGCAGCTCGGCCCTCATCGCGCCGAACCCGCCGGCCTTGACGACGGCGATCGGCAGCAGCAGGAGCAGCACGCCGATCGTCTTGACCACGAACTGCACCATGTCGGTCAGCGTGATCGACCACATGCCGCCGAGGGTGGAGTACGCGACGACGATCGAGCCGCCGAGGACGATCGCGAGCGTGCGGTTGATGTCGAACAGGACGTCGAAGATCGTGGCGTAGGCGATGGTCGAGGTGACCGCGAGCATGAGGGTGTACGCCCACATGACCACGCCGGAGATGACCCCCGCACGGCCGCCGTACCTGAGATCCAGCATCTCGGAGACGGTGTAGACCTTCAGACGCGCTATGCGGGCGGAGAAGAACACGGACAGGGCGAGCAGGCCGAGGCCGATGGTGAACACCATCCAGGCGCCGGAGAGGCCGTACTGGTAGCCCAGCCCCACACCGCCGATGGTGGAGGCGCCGCCGAGGACGATCGCCGCCATGGTGCCGGAGTACATGGCCGGGCCGAGCCGGCGGCCGGCCACCAGGAACTCGCTCTTGGACCGGGCGCGGCGCATGCCCCACCAGCCCATGGCCAGCATTCCGGCCAGGTAGACGACGATCACGAGGTAGTCGACGGCCATGGGGCCTCCTTCGCACGCGCTCGGTCGTGGGGGACGACGAGGTGGACGAGGTCTGACCCTAGGTGGCCGGAAAGCGACCGCGAAGTGTACGTTTCATCCATCGGAGCGGCACTGGCTGGAGGGAACGCACACCATGCCGGAGGCGGCTGTCCCACCCACCCCACCGGTACGGCTGTCCGCCCTGCTGGCCCGCGAGGACCTGGCGCTGCGGCGGATCGCTGGTCCCGCCGGCCCGGACACGGTCGTGCACTGGGTGCACACCTCGGAGATGGCGGACCCGTACCCCTATCTGCTGGGCGGAGAACTGCTGCTCACGGCGGGCGTGCACATCCCCGAGGCGGCGGGCACGGGGACCTACTTCGACGACTACGTCTCCCGGATCGTGGCCGCGGGCGGCGCGGCCCTGGGGTTCGGGGTGGCGCCGGTGCACGACACGGTGCCCAGGGCGCTGGTCGAGGCCTGCGACCGGCGCGGCCTGCCGCTGCTGGAGGTGCCGCCGCAGACCACGTTCTCGGGTGTGGCCCGCGCGGTCTGGCAGCTGATGGCCCAGGCCCGCCTGGCCGAACTCCGCCGCGTGACCGAGGCCCAGCAGAGCCTGGCCGCCGCCGCGTCCCGCCCCGACCCGGTCCCGTCGGTCCTCCGCCGGCTCGCCCAGCGGCTGGGCGGCCGGGCCGTGCTGTACGGGCCGGAGGGGGCGGAGGTCGCGGGGGCCGGGCGGGAGCCGGGGAGTGCGGTGACATCGGCGCTGGCAGGGCTCGCGGGAGTGGTCCGGCCGGCCGAGGGCCCGGGCGAGCGCCCCGCCCCCACCTCCGCCACCGACACCGTCTCCGGCACCCACCTCGCGGTCTACGCGCTCGGCGCCGGGCACGGCTTCGTGCTCGGGGTCGCCACCGCGCACCGCGCCCCCGGTGACCACACCATCGCCTCCGTCGCCGCCGTGCTGCTCTCCCTCCTCACCGGCGAGCAGCACAGCGGCAGCGGTGCGGCCCGTTCCGCCGCCCTGGTGCGGCTGCTGCTGGGCGCGCCGCCCGAGGAGGTCGCGTCGCTGCTGGGCGGTGAGCGGTGGCTCGTCGTGCACGCCCGGCCGGACGGGGACGCCGCCCCCGACCCCGTCGCGGCCTCCGCGCTGGGTGCCGCGCTCGGTTCCGCCCTGGTCGACCCGGCGGGCGACACCGTACGCGTTCTGGTCCCGGCCGACCGGGCACCGGCCCCGCTGCCCGGCTGGACCCTGGGCGTCAGCGCCGCCGTCGCGCCGCCCGACTGGCCCGTAGCCGACACCCAGGCGGCCCGCGCCCTGGCCCGGGCCCGCGCCACCCGGGCCCCGCTGCTCCGGCACAGCGCCCGCCCCGCCCTCGCCGACCTGGTCCCGGCCGACGAGGCGGCGGCCCACGCCCGCACGCTCCTCGCCCCGGTCACTGCCCACCCCGCGCTCACCGAGACCCTGCGCGCCTGGCTCTCCCTGCACGGCAGTTGGGACCGCACGGCGGTCGCCCTGTCCGTGCACCGCAACACCGTCCGGCAGCGCATCGCCCGCTGCGCGGCCCTGCTGGAGACGGACCTCGACGACCCGGACACCCGCATGGAACTCTGGTTCGCGCTGCGCCACGTCTGATGACGTCACCGGGTCCCTCTGAGTACGTCACGGGGGTCCCCTCTGAGTACGTGACGCACGTCCCAGCGTGCGATACGCCAGGGACGCCCACAGGAGGCTGCCTCACAATGGGAGCCATGCCGATACCCGGGACACCCAGCCGCGCCGAACTCGTCGAGCACCTCGTCAGGACGCGCATCGCGGGCGACGTCGCCACCCCGCGCGAGAACAACCTCTCCCACTACCGCAAGCTGGCGAACGGCGACCGCCACTACTGGCTCGGCCTGGAACTCGGCGACCGCTGGAGCGACGAGCAGGACGTCCTCGCGGTGATGGCGGAGCGGGTCGGCGTGAACGACGACCCCGAGCACCGGTACGGCCAGGACACCATCGACCCGGAGCTGACCGTCGCCGGTCTGGAGCGGATGGCCGGGCGGCTGCGCAAGGCGGCGGACGGGCAGCAGCGGGTCCTCTTCGCCACCGGCCACCCCGGCGGCCTGCTCGACGTGCACCGCGCGACCGCGGCGGCCCTGCGCGCGGCCGGCTGCGAGATCGTCGTCATCCCGGAGGGGCTGACGACGGAGGAGGGCTACGTCATGCAGTTCGCGGACGTGGCGGTGCTGGAGCACGGCGCCACCCTGTGGCACACCCACTCGGGCGAGCCGATGAAGGCCATCCTGACCGCCATGGAGCGCGAGGGCCGCCCGCTGCCCGACCTGGTCGTCGCCGACCACGGCTGGGCGGGCTACGCGGGACAGCACGGCGTGGACTCCGTCGGCTACGCCGACTCCAACGACCCGGCCCTCTTCCTCGCCGAGGCCGAGGGCACCGTGCAGGTGACGGTGCCCCTCGACGACCACGTGGTCAGCCCCCGCCACTACGACCCGATGACGGCCTACCTGCTGGCGGAGGCGGGCCTCAGCTAGCTCCCGGCTCGCGCGGGACGCGGACCACGCCCTCCTGGATCACCGTGATGGCCAGCCGCCCGTCCTGCGTGTAGATCCGGGCCTGTCCCAGTCCCCGGCCGCCGTACGCGGACGGGGACTCCTGGTCGTACAGCAGCCACTCGTCCGCGCGGAACGGCCGGTGGAACCACATCGCGTGATCCAGCGAGGCCCCCACGACATCCCCGACGGCCCATCCGCCGCGCCCGTGCGCGAGCAGCACGGAGTCGAGCAGCGTCATGTCGGAGACGTAGGTGGCGAGGACGACGTGCAGCAGCGGGTCGTCGGCCAGCTTGCCGTTGGTGCGGAACCACACCTGCGAGTGCGGCTCGCGCGGCTCGCCGAACTTCCCGTACGGCGGCTCGTCGACGTACCGCAGATCGACGGCGGCCCGCACCTCCAGGAACTTCTCCACCACGACCGGGTCGAGATGCCCGTACCCGCGCAGCCGTTCCTCGCCGGTCGGCAGCGTGGCGGGATCGGGCGAGGCGGGCATCGGCTTCTGGTGATCCAGCCCGTCCTCGTCCACCTGGAAGGAAGCCGACAGATGGAAGATCGGCTTCCCGTGCTGGACGGCGACCACCCGGCGGGTGGTGAAGGAGCGGCCGTCGCGTATGCGGTCGACGGTGTAGACGATGGGCGCGCCGGGGTCGCCCGGGCGCAGGAAGTACGCGTGCAGCGAGTGCGCGGGCCGGTCCTCGGGGACCGTCCGCCCGGCGGCGACGAGCGCCTGGGCCGCGACCTGCCCGCCGAAGACCCGGGGGACGACGGCGGACCGGGACCGGCCGCGGAAGATGTCCTCCTCGATCTGCTCCAGGTCGAGCAGATCGAGGAGGTCCTGAAGTGCCTGACTCATGGGCCAGTTGTATAGGGCAGGGATTTCGTGGACCTTACAGCCCCATGTCCTTCGCGATGATCGACTTCATGATCTCGCTGGTGCCGCCGTAGATGCGGTTGACGCGGTTGTCCGCGTACAGGCGGGCGATCGGGTACTCGTTCATGTAGCCGTAGCCGCCGTGCAGCTGGAGGCAGCGGTCGATGACGCGGTGGGCGACCTCGGTGCAGAACAGCTTCGCGGAGGCGGCCTCGGCGGGGGTGAGCTCACCGGCGTCGAGGGCCTCGGTCGCGCGGTCCGCGACGGCCTCGGCGGCGTCCACCTCGGCCTGGCAGGCGGCCAGCTCGAACTTGGTGTTCTGGAAGTGCGCGACCGGCTTGCCGAAGACCGTGCGCTCCTGCACGTACTGCTTGGCGAACCGGACGGCGGCCTTGGCCTGGGCGTAGGCGCCGAAGGCGATGCCCCAGCGCTCGGAGGCCAGGTTGTGGCCGAGGTAGTAGAAGCCCTTGTTCTCCTCGCCGAGGAGGTCCTCGACGGGCACCTTGACGTCGACGAACGCCAGCTCGGCGGTGTCGGAGGTCTTCAGGCCGAGCTTGTCGAGCTTGCGGCCGACGGAGTAGCCCTCGGACTTGGTGTCCACGGCGAACAGGGAGATGCCGTGGCGGCGGTCCTCGGCGGTGGGCGCGGAGGTGCGAGCGCAGACGATCACGCGGTCGGCGTGCACGCCACCCGTGATGAAGGTCTTGGCGCCGTTGAGGACGTAGTGCGTCCCGTCCTCGCTCAGCTTGGCGGTGGACTTCATCCCCGCGAGGTCGGAACCGGTGCCCGGCTCCGTCATCGCGATGGCCCACATCTCCTCGCCGGTGACGAACTTCGGCAGGTACCGCTTCTTCTGCTCGTCCGTCGCCAGCATCTTGATGTAGGGCAGGGCCAGCAGCACGTGCACGCCGGAGCCGCCGAACTGCACGCCGGCGCGGGCGGTCTCCTCGTACAGCACGGCCTCGAACTTGTGGCTGTCCAGGCCCGCGCCGCCGTACTCCTCCGGCACGTTGATCCCGAAGATGCCCAGCTCACCGAGCTTGTAGTAGAAGTCGCGGGGCGCCTGGCCCGCCGCGAACCACTCGTCGTACACGGGTACGACCTCGGCCTCGATGAAGGCGCGAAGGGTCTCCCGGAACGCCTCGTGATCCTCATTGAACACCGTACGGCGCACGCCGCCACCTCCACGGACCTCAGCTGTCTAAGCGCTTGCTCATATCAAGATACCGGCGAGTATCAAGGAGCGTCCAGGGTGGGGGTGGGGTAATGCTCGTCACGGTGGCGAAGTGCCCTGCGGGTCGGGACGCACGGTGCGGTGCGACGATGCGGGCATGCGTGAGTTGAGCCAGCTGATCGACGTCGAGGAACCGGCCTGGCCGGAACTCAGGGAGACACTCGATGCGAGTCCGGTGTCTGTCGAGGTGCTGCCATCCGACAGCGAGCTGGGTAGGGCGTCGGTTCTTCAGCTGCAGGCCACGGCCAGGTCATACCTGGGCGCGGTGGTGCTGCACTGCGGCGGGCTACTGGTGGACGACGGATGGCTGCGGGTCTTCGGCAGCCCCGTGAGTGGAGCGGCGCATGGGGTGCCGGGTCTGGCTCACGTGAATCAGTTCCCCGGAACGTTCGACCCAGCGTGGCGACCGGAGACCGGCTTGGTGGTGGCACACGACGTGCTGGGCGGCACTTTCGCTCTCAATGCCGCCGCTCCCGCCGGCGCCGACCGTCCCGGCGCCCCTGGCGAGGTTGTCTACTTTGCCCCGGATTCCCTTCGTTGGGAGGCTCTGGGGCTCGGTCACTCCACGTGGCTGGCCTGGCTGGTGTCCGGGGCACTCGATGAGTTCTATGCCGATCTGCGCTGGCCTGGCTGGAAGGCGGAGGTCCGGGCGCTGAACGGTGCTGAGGGCCTGTCATTGTTCCCGCCGTTGTGGTCTGCCGAAGCGCGCCAGGACATCTCCGCGACCAGCCGTCGAGCCGTACCCATGAGAGAGCTGCTTGGCGTCGCCCGCGACTCATGCCGACAGTTCGATGGAGTTGATCCGGGCTTTCTCGGCGCCGTGTGAATCGGTCGCCCCGTCCAGTGGGCGGCAGCCCGCCAGGCCACCGTCCAACGGTGACGGCCCAGCCGCCGGGAGGACTCGATGCCCTTGCGGGCAATGCGCGGGGTGATGCTCCGGGACCGAAGCCATCGGCGCAGGTGGTCGTAGTCGTAGCCCTTGTCCCCTGGAACTTGGCCGGCCGTCGCCGCCGGCGCCCGCGTCGGGAGCGGATGGGCGGGATGCCCCGCACGAGGGGCTTGCGAGGCGCGTCACAGGATGGGTGCAGCGTCCGGACGCTCGTCATGAGAACACAAGGACGCGCTACAGAGGGCACTAGAGGCAGCCGGAATCCCTGAGGACAGTTTGGCGCGCACTGCGGGTCCGTACTCGTTGGTGAGCGTCAGGCCACCCGCATGGAAACTGATTGCCGCTGACGGGGTGTCGGCGACGGACGTGGCCCAGAGTCCGTCGCGTCCGCCCATCACCTAGGGCGCCGCCTGCACCACCGGAGACTGTCGCCGCGACACCCCCTGGCGGCTACCGGGCCCCGTCGATCACTCCACGCGCGGTCGGTACAGCCGCTTCGGGCTCGTCCGGCACGGGCCCCGCCTCTGCCGTAGTCCGAGCGGCCGCAGTCCCGGAAGGCTCGCTTCCCCTCGCGCCCGGATTCGCCGTGGCTTCCTGTCCCCGCTCGATCATGCCCAGCGCCACCCCGGCGATGATGATCAGGCCGCCCGTCACCTGGGCGAGCCGGATCGACTCCCCGTTGATCACGACGGCGCCGATGACGCCGAAGACCGGTACCAGGTTGAGGATGTTGACCGCGACGCTCGACGCCATCCTGCGCAGGCCGTAGTTGTAGAGCAGGAAGCCGCCGACCGAGCACGCCACGGCCAGATAGACCAGCAGTGATGAGGCGGCCGCGCCCGGCACCCGCCAGTCGTCGGCCTCCAGCAGGGACGCGAGCAGGAAGCCGGCCGCGCCCGCCAGGGTCTGGTAGTAGGTGACGCTCGCGGCGTCCTGGCCGGCGCTCGCGCGCTTGCCGAGCACGTTGTAGCCGGCCCAGGCCAGCCCGCCGAGCAGCAGCAGGATGTCCCCCAGCCAGCGCGAACTGCCGCCGACCTCGGCCCCGTTGCGTACGACGAGGAAGGCGCCGACGGTGGCCAGCAGCACGCCCGTCACACGCGGCAGCGGCATCCGGGTGCGGAAGACGACCAGTTCCACCAGCATCGTCATCAGCGGGTACGTGGCCACGATCAGCGACGCGTCGGATGCCGTGGACAGGTCGACGCCGACGTTCTCGAGGATGAAGTACACAGTGATGCCGAGGAACCCGCTCAGGTAGAGCTGCCGCCGCTGCCGGGGGTCCGGACGGGCCGGGCGGTGCCTGCTCAGCCGTACCATCACGCCCAGGAGTAACGCCGCGAGGGTGAACCTGATGGCGCCGATACTGAGCGGGCCGACATCCTCCAGCACCTGCTTGGTCACCGCGTACGAACTGCTCCAGAACAGCGCGGCCGCCATGACCGCACACACCGCCCACACCGTGGGTCCTCGTTCACGCATAGCAACTCGCCCCTCTCCACTACCCACTGCCGCCCACCGCACTGTGACCGAACAAACATCGGTCAACTAGGCTGGAGGTTAACAAGATCATCGAAGGTAATGCGAAGGGTCCGAATTACCTTCGGAATCCGGCGGAGTGAGGCAAGCGTGGACGAACTTGATTCGGCGTTGGTGCGGATGCTCCAGGAGGACGGTCGGCGCACCAACCGGGACATGGCCCAGGAACTCGGTATCGCCCCGTCCACGTGTCTGGAGCGCATCCGGTCGCTGCGCAAGAGCGGCATCCTGACGGGATTTCATGCGGAGGCAGACCTCGCGGCGATCGGCCGCGGGTTGCAGGCGGTGATCGCCGTACGGGTCCGCCCGCCGACACGTGCCGTGATCGAGGCCTTCCAGACCTTCTTGGAGGGGATGCCCGAGGTCATCTCGATCTTCGTCCTCACCGGGAACGACGACTTCCTCGTGCACGTCGCCGTCCGGGACACCGACCATCTGCACGCAGTGGTCCTGGAGAAGCTGGCGAAGCGCCCGGAGCTCGCCGACGTACGGACGTCGGTGGTTTATGGGCACATGCGCAGGAAGGTCATCGATCCGGCGTGACACCGGCACGGACCCCGCTCGCGACGGGCCACCGGGCCCGCGGTGCGGTCTCCTTGGCCGCCACAACCAGCAGATCGTTCGCCTCAGGGCGGCCCATGGTCCGCCGCAGGCCGCTGCGTGATACGGCCACGACTCGGTCTCGGCCTGGTGAACCGTGATGCAGTGCACGGCTTCATGTACGAGCGTGTGACCATGCGCTTCGAGCGGAGTACGCGTGTACGGCGCTTGCCGGAGAACGATGACCGCCCCGGGAAGCCTTCGAACGTGCGAGGCGACGGGTTCGCAGGTGGCTGCATAAGCCTGATCGTGCTGCTCATCGAAATCCCGGTCGCTTTTCTGCTGGGGTTGACGTCGGTCATCCGTGGATGGGGCAGTGCGGACGAGCAAACCGTGGCACCCGCGATGGACTGGGTTCCGATCCTCTGGTTCGGCGGGTTCACGTTGGGCGTGCTCGTGATCGCCGTGATCTTCCTGCACTCGGCACATCCGTTCGCAGGTGCGGTCCAACTGCTTTTGGCAGCCGCTGCACTGTTCTTCACCATCGCTGCTTGGCACGACCAGTACGAGCGTGCCCACCCGCCTCCGCTACCAGCGGGGGTCGGGATGCCGCACGCTGCTGCGCCAAATTTGTCGTCGTGCTGCTCGTGACGGAGCGCTGATGTCCAGAGCTGTCCTGCGACACACGCAGGTACTCACGGCCCGTGAGCATGTCCAGGGCGGCGGATGCAGTGGTTGGTGGCCTTTTCGCTGGTGAAAGGCATGTCGGGTCTGGGGCGGAGCCCCGGGCGAGGCCGGCCCCCTGGCCAACCGTGTCGGGCGGGCGGGTGGGCAAAACCCCCCGGTCAACCCCCCGCCGCCGCGAACGCCCCCCGAGCCATCCGATGCAACAACTCCGCCGTGGCCCCCCGCCCGGGCAACGACCCGCCCCTACCCAAGTGCGGCGTCGAGTTCAGCAAGCCGAACACCGAGTGCACGGCAGACCGAGCCGCAGGCTCACCCAGCCCCGGGTACACCTCCCGGACCACCCCCACCCACAGCTCCACGTACTGCCGCTGCAGCTGCCGCACCATCTTCCGGTCGCTGTCCCGGAGGCGATCCAGCTCCCGGTCGTGCAGGGTGATCAGAGGCCGGTCATCGAGCGCGAAGTCGATATGCCCCTCGATCAGCGAGTCGAGGACCGCCTCCGCCCCCGCACCCCCGTCCGCCTCCGCAACCCTCCGCTTCGCCCCGGTCAGCAGCTGCCCGCTGATCCCCACCAGCAGCTCCGCGAGCATCGCGTCCTTGCCCGCGAAGTGCCGGTACAGCCCGGGTCCGCTGATCCCGACCGCGGCGCCTATCTCGTCGACTCCGACCCCGTGGAAGCCCCGCTCGGCGAAGAGCCGCGCGGCCTCCTTGAGGATCTGCTCACGGCGGGTGGGGGCGTCGGTTCTGGTGGCCATGGAATCAATTCTAGACAGGGAGGTTAGCGCTCGTTAACCTGAAGGAAATGCGTTAACGCTCATTAACAAGGTGAGGGGACCGCAGGATGCACGAGGCACCGGAGCTCACGAGCGCGGCAGACCCCGCGTCGGAGGCCTTTCGGGCCAACGAGGAGGCGCACCGCACCCTCGTGGAGGAGCTGCGCGCCAAGCTGGCCAGGGCGGCCCAGGGCGGCGGCGAGAAGGCCCGCGCCCGCCACACGGCGCGCGGCAAGCTGCTCCCCCGCGACCGCGTCGACACCCTCCTCGACCCGGGCTCGCCCTTCCTGGAGCTGGCCCCGCTCGCGGCCGACGGGATGTACGAGGACCAGGCCCCGGCCGCAGGCGTCATCGCGGGCATCGGCCGGGTCAGCGGCCGCGAGACGGTGATCATCGCCAACGACGCCACGGTCAAGGGCGGCACGTACTACCCGATGACGGTCAAGAAGCACCTCCGCGCCCAGGAGGTCGCCCTCGACAACCGCCTCCCCTGCGTCTACCTGGTGGACTCCGGCGGCGCGTTCCTGCCCATGCAGGACGAGGTCTTCCCGGACCGCGACCACTTCGGCCGGATCTTCTACAACCAGGCCCGCATGTCCGGCGCCGGCATCCCCCAGATCGCCGCGGTCCTCGGCTCCTGCACGGCCGGCGGGGCGTACGTCCCGGCGATGAGCGACGAGGCGGTGATCGTCCGCAACCAGGGCACGATCTTCCTGGGCGGCCCGCCCCTGGTGAAGGCGGCCACGGGCGAGGTCGTCACGGCGGAGGAGCTGGGCGGCGGCGAGGTCCACTCCCGCGTCTCAGGCGTCACGGACCACCTCGCGGAGAACGACGCGCACGCCCTGCGCATCGTCCGCACGATCGTCTCCACCCTCCCCGCCCGGGGCCCCCTCCCCTGGGAGGTCACCGATCCCACAGAGCCCAAGGTCGACCCCCACAGCCTCTACGGCGCCGTCCCGGTCGACTCCCGCACCCCGTACGACGTACGCGAGATCATCGCCCGCGTCGTCGACGGCTCCCGTTTCGCCGAGTTCAAGTCCGAGTTCGGCCAGACCCTGGTCACCGGCTTCGCCCGGATCCACGGCCACCCGGTGGGCATCGTCGCCAACAACGGCATCCTGTTCTCCGAGTCCGCCCAGAAGGGCGCCCACTTCATCGAGCTGTGCGACCAGCGCGGCATCCCGCTGGTGTTCCTGCAGAACATCTCCGGCTTCATGGTCGGCAAGGACTACGAGGCGGGCGGCATCGCCAAGCACGGCGCCAAGATGGTCACGGCCGTGGCCTGCACACGCGTACCGAAGCTCACGGTCGTGGTCGGCGGCTCGTACGGCGCGGGCAACTACTCCATGTGCGGCAGGGCGTACTCCCCCCGCTTCCTGTGGATGTGGCCGAACGCCAAGATCTCGGTCATGGGCGGCGAGCAGGCCGCCTCGGTCCTCGCCACGGTCAAGCGGGACCAGCTGGAGGCGCGCGGCGAGTCCTGGCCCGCGGAGGACGAGGAGGCCTTCAAGGCCCCGATCCGCGCCCAGTACGAGCAGCAGGGGAATGCCTACTACGCGACGGCCCGCCTCTGGGACGACGGTGTGATCGACCCGCTGGACACCCGCCAGGTCCTGGGCCTGGCCCTGACCGCGTGCGCCAACGCGCCCCTGGGTGACCCCCAGTTCGGCGTCTTCCGGATGTGAGGGGACGGACGACGATGTTCGAGACAGTGCTGGTGGCCAACCGGGGCGAGATCGCCGTACGGGTGATCCGTACGCTGCGGTCGATGGGCGTGCGCTCGGTGGCGGTCTTCTCCGACGCGGACGCCGACGCCCGGCATGTCCGGGAGGCGGACACGGCGGTGCGGATCGGACCGCCCCCGGCGTCCGAGAGCTACCTCTCGGTGGAGCGCCTGCTTCAGGCCGCGGCGCGTACGGGCGCCCAGGCCGTCCACCCCGGGTACGGCTTCCTCGCGGAGAACGCCGCCTTCGCGCGCGCGTGCGCCGAGGCCGGCCTGGTCTTCATCGGCCCCCCGGCGGACGCGATCGCGCTCATGGGCGACAAGATCCGCGCCAAGGAGACGGTCCGGGACGCCGGTGTGCCGGTCGTGCCCGGCGGCCGCGACCCGGAGCTGGCCGAGGCGGCCCGCGAGCTGGGCGCGCCGGTGCTGCTGAAGCCGAGCGCGGGCGGCGGCGGCAAGGGCATGCGCCTGGTGCGGGACCTGACCCGGCTGGAGGAGGAGATCGCCGCGGCCCGCCGCGAGGCCCGCGCCTCCTTCGGTGACGACACGCTCCTCGTCGAGCGCTGGATCGACCGCCCCCGCCACATCGAGATCCAGGTCCTGGCGGACGGCCATGGGAACGTGGTCCACCTCGGGGAGCGCGAGTGCTCCCTCCAGCGCCGCCACCAGAAGATCATCGAGGAGGCGCCGAGCGTCCTGCTCGACGAGGAGACGCGTGCCGCGATGGGCGAGGCGGCGGTCCAGGCGGCCCGCTCCTGCGGCTACCGGGGCGCGGGCACGGTGGAGTTCATCGTCCCCGGCAACGACCCGTCGTCGTACTACTTCATGGAGATGAACACCCGCCTCCAGGTGGAGCACCCGGTGACGGAGCTCATCACCGGCCTCGACCTGGTCGAGTGGCAGCTGCGGGTGGCGGCCGGGGAACCCCTCGGCTTCGCGCAGGAGGACGTACGGCTGACCGGCCACGCGGTGGAGGCCCGCATCTGCGCCGAGGACCCGGCCCGCGGCTTCCTCCCCTCCGGCGGCACGGTCCTGCGGCTGCGCGAGCCGCAGGGCGACGGCGTCCGCACCGACTCGGGCCTCACGGAGGGCACGGAGGTCGGCAGCCTCTACGACCCGATGCTCTCCAAGGTCATCGCGTACGGCCCCGACCGCGCGACCGCCCTGCGCAAGCTCCGCGCGGCCCTGGCGGAGACGGTCACGCTCGGGGTGCAGACGAACGCCGGCTTCCTGCGCCGCCTGCTCGCGCACCCGGCGGTGGTCTCCGGCGACCTGGACACCGGCCTGGTGGAGCGCGAGGTGGAGGATCTGGTCTCCACGGACGTGCCGGAGGAGGTCTACGAGGCGGCGGCGGCCGTCCGCCTGGAGGCCCTGAAGCCCGAGCCGGGCGGCTGGACGGACCCCTTCTCGGTCCCGAGCGGCTGGCGGCTCGGCGGGGACCGGAAGCCGCCCGCCTTCCACCTGCGGGTGCAGGACCCGCTGGAGTACACCCCGCGCGGCACCGCCACGGTCACCGGCGACCGGGTCTCGGTGACGCTGGACGGCGTCCGGCACACCTTCCACCGCGCCGCCGACTGGCTCGGCCGCGACGGCGACGCCTGGCACGTCCGCGACCACGACCCGGTCGCCGCGTCCCTGACCCGCGCGGCCCACGCGGGCGCTGATTCCCTCACGGCGCCCATGCCCGGCACGGTGACCGTCGTCAAGGTCGCCGTCGGCGACGAGGTGGCCGCGGGGCAGAGCCTGCTGGTGGTGGAGGCGATGAAGATGGAGCACGTCATCTCCGCCCCGCACGCCGGCAAGGTCACCGAGCTGGACGTGTCGCCCGGCACCACGGTCGCCATGGACCAGATCCTGGCGGTCATCGCACCCCACGAGGAGGCGGCGGAATGACAGTCCCAGGACTCCCGATGGCCGTCCCGGCCGGGGGCCTCCCCGCCCGGGTCCGCATCCACGAGGTGGGAGCGCGCGACGGCCTGCAGAACGAGAAGGCGACGGTCCCCACGGAGATCAAGGCGGAGTTCATCCGCCGCCTGGCCGACGCGGGCCTGACGACGATCGAGGCGACGAGCTTCGTCCACCCCAAGTGGGTCCCCCAACTGGCGGACGCGGAGCAGCTGTTCCCTCTCGTCGACGACCTCCCGGTGGCCCTCCCGGTCCTCGTCCCGAACGAACGCGGCCTGGACCGCGCCCTGGCCCTGGGCGCCCGGCGGGTGGCGGTCTTCGCCAGCGCCACGGAGTCCTTCGCCAAGGCCAACCTCAACCGCACGGTCGACGAGGCGCTGGCGATGTTCGAGCCGGTGGTGCGGCGCGCGAAGGCCCAGGAGGTCCATGTCCGCGGCTACCTCTCCATGTGCTTCGGCGACCCGTGGGAGGGCGCGGTCCCGATCCCCCAGGTGGTGAAGGTGTGCAGGGCCCTGCTGGACATGGGCTGCGACGAACTGAGCCTGGGCGACACGATCGGCGTGGCGACACCGGGCCACGTGGCCGCGCTCCTCACGGCCCTGGAGGAGGCGGGAATCCCGCCGTCCGCCCTCGGCGTCCACTTCCACGACACGTACGGCCAGGCCCTCGCCAACACCCTCGCGGCGCTCCAGCGGGGCGTCACGACGGTCGACGCCTCGGCGGGCGGCCTGGGCGGCTGCCCGTACGCGAAGTCGGCGACGGGCAACCTGGCCACCGAAGACCTCGTGTGGATGCTGCGGGGCCTCGGCATCGACACCGGCATCGACCTCGGCCGCCTCGTCGCCACGAGCACGTGGATGGCCGCCCACCTGGGCCGACCCAGCCCGTCCCGCACCGTCCGAGCTCTGTCCCACGAGGACACCGAGGAGCAGTGATCACCATGGACTACCGTCTCTCCCCCGAACTGGAGGAACTCCGCCGCACGGTCGAGGAGTTCGCGCACGAGGTGGTGGCGCCGAAGATCGGCGACTTCTACGAGCGGCACGAGTTCCCGTACGAGATCGTCCGCGAGATGGGCCGCATGGGCCTGTTCGGCCTGCCGTTCCCCGAGGAGTACGGCGGCATGGGCGGCGACTACCTGGCACTGGGCGTGGCCCTGGAGGAACTGGCGCGGGTCGACTCCTCGGTGGCCATCACCCTGGAAGCCGGCGTCTCGCTCGGCGCGATGCCCGTCTACCGCTACGGCACGGAGGCCCAGAAGCGGGAGTGGCTCCCGCGCCTCTGCTCGGGCGAACTGCTGGGCGCGTTCGGCCTGACGGAACCGGACGGCGGCAGCGACGCGGGCGCGACCCGTACGACGGCCCGGCTGGACGAGTCGGCGAACGAGTGGGTCATCAACGGCACGAAGTGCTTCATCACCAACTCGGGCACGGACATCACGGGATTGGTGACGGTCACGGCGGTCACCGGCCGCACCCCGGACGGCAAACCGCAGATCTCCTCGTTCATCGTCCCGTCCGGCACGCCCGGCTTCACGGTCGCGGCCCCGTACTCCAAGGTCGGCTGGAACGCCTCGGACACCCGCGAACTGTCCTTCTCCGACGTCCGGGTCCCGGCGGCGAACCTCCTGGGCGAGGAGGGCCGCGGCTACGCCCAGTTCCTGCGCATCCTCGACGAGGGCCGCATCGCGATCGCCGCCCTGGCGACGGGCCTGGCCCAGGGCTGCGTCGACGAGTCGGTCAAGTACGCCAAGGAGCGCCACGCGTTCGGCAAGCCGATCGCCGCGAACCAGGCCATCCAGTTCAAGATCGCGGACATGGAGATGAAGGCCCACACGGCCCGCCTCGCCTGGCGCGACGCGGCGGCCCGCCTGGTGGCCGGAGACCCCTTCAAGAAGGAAGCGGCCCTGGCCAAGCTCTACTCCTCCACCATCGCCGTGGACAACGCCCGCGAAGCCACGCAGATCCACGGCGGCTACGGCTTCATGAACGAGTACCCGGTCGCCCGCATGTGGCGAGACTCCAAGATCCTGGAAATCGGCGAGGGCACGAGCGAGGTCCAGCGCATGCTGATCGCGCGGGAGTTGGGGCTGGTGGGCTGACGCAGCACAGCGATCACTGAAAACCCCACCAGTTTCGGACCGGTGGGGTTTTCGACACTCCCAAACGCATGAGGCCCCACAGCGAAGCAACGCGCTCGTGCCGCATGCGAGGAATTGGCGAGGCTCCCGAATGGAGCCTCGCCCGTTCCACCAATCGTCAAGAGGTCACTTGCCCCTCTCCCCTCAGCAAGATCTGCACTTTCGACGGAAATTGCAGATCATCCACCATCACCGAGCAGAGCACAGAGTTGCGAAAACCCGAGAACTGCATTCGAGCATGCTCATTCGGGTCATGCAGAACGAGCCAACCAGATGGACATGGAAGCGACTCCTCGAAGAGGTTCGCCGGAAGCGTCGCAGGAGGAGCCGACTTCCACACCTCGCACTCGACAGGGCCGTCAACACTGGCCTGAACGCCGAAGATGAGGGAACTGCCCTCCCTGTGCCAGCTGCTCGATGTGGGGTCCCAGTCGCTGACGTCATCGTCACTCCCCGCATCCCGCAAGATCAGGCATCCGTGCTCGATCTTCGCCAGGAATGCAACCACAGGGCTATTAGCTACCATTCCTTCTTGCTCTTTCCTTGTGACAATTGCGAGACGACTCCGCCCTGCCTCCTGGCACAGGGCAGACAGTGAGGGTACGCCGTCTGAGGAGATCCCGGGGGGACGAGACTGGATGGCGGCTGGTGATCTGGAATCCAGTCCCCGTTCCTGGTACCAGGGACCTTGACACCGCAAGTATGGCAGCCGTGCGCATCTCCCGACTCATTGATCAAATCTCGAACGCCATCCGCTTCGATATCACCGTTCTCCAGGCCTACTCCCTCTCGGGCATTCGGACCGGCGCCCAGCGTCAGGTCGCACTTCTGACCTGGTGATGCATTGTGGACGAGTACCGCAGTCTCATCCGCCAGCACATAGTACGTGTGGAGATCGCTGACCGTGAGGTTGTAAACCGTGGCCGAGCCGACCGTCCTTCGCTCCACCGAAGTGACTTGGACCCGCGTCCCTGCTCCGGTGTGCAGCCATGCGTCAACCTGCACATCGGTGGCGTCGACCCACTCCCCGAGCTCAGGCACCCAGAACGGATGACCATCGGTCGCCGTGACCGAGGCCGTCTTGGAGCCCTCCTCGCCGTCGATGTCCACCGTGATCTTGACGAGGTGCTTGAGGCCCTTGCCCTTGATCTCGGCTGTGACCGTCTCGACCTTGGTCTCGCCCGTCTTCGGGTCGGTCGCCACGACCTTGTCGCCGATGTCGACGTCCTTGATCCTTTTGGCAGAACCGTCGGCCATCAACACCTTGGTATGAGGCGTGAAGCTGTTGCAGCCCACGACCTCCGTCGCCTCGTCCGCCGCCTTGCTGCTCCTGCGCCAGTCCTGGAAGTTCTCCCACAGCCTGCGGCTCAGGGCACCGATGCGTTTGATCAGGGCCCAGGCCTTGTCCATCTTGTTCCAGTACTTCGCGGCCAGCCGCGCCAGCGGCCCGCCGGCCACGAGTGACGACACCACGTTGAGTGCCGTGGCCCCGCAGGAGCCCAACGCCCCTGTGGTGAAGCAGTCCAGCGCGTCCGTGATGCCCAGCTCGTCCGCGACGATCTGCGCCAGTTCCTTGGCGACGGCGATCGCCCGCTGCTTGGCCGCGTCCGCCTGGGCCTTCTGCTGGCGCGCCCGGTGCTGCGCCGGCGACTCCTTCGGCTTCTTGACGCCGTAGTACGTGTAGTAGGTGTCGGTCGCCTTGACGTCCCACCCGCCATCGCGGTTCAGGCTGCACGTGATCCCGACGTTCACGCAGTCGTCGGGCTTCAGGCCGCTCGGGTCCGAGAAGGTGACCGGGTTGTTGTTGCTGTACGAGTAGCCGTTGATCTGCTGCGGATCGGTGTAGTCGATGATCGGGTCCGCCGAGATGAAGCGGCCCGTGTCGGAGTCGTAGTCGCGGGCCCCGAGCGTGGTCAGGCCCGTGGTTTTCTGGACCGTGCCACCGACGAAGCCCTTGTCGTCGACCCACGCGGGAGACGAGGCAGACGACGTGGACTCGTCGCGGGGGTTCCCGAAGGGGTCCGTGCGGCGGCGCGTGGTCTCGCCCGTCTTGGCGTCGATCGCCAGTTGGGCCGTTCCCTGGTGGTCCGACGCCAGGAAGTGGACACCGGACGCGTCCCGCATGGCGATCCGCATGGCGCCGAACGCGTAGTAGCGCGTCGTCGTCACCTTCGACGTCGACTTGTCCAGGTGCAGTTCCATGCCCGGGAGGTAGAACGTCTTCTCCTTGGGGGTGTCCCGGAGGATCCGCTCGCCCGACGCGTCGTGGGTGTACTGCGTCACCGTGCCGTCGGCGTTGGTGACCTTGGTCAGTTCACCCTGCTTGTCCCAGTCCAGGGACTGGGTGTCCCCGTTGAGGACACGGGTCTTGGTATTGCCCGTGACGTCGTAGGTGTAGGTGTCCTGAGAGGTGACCTCGGGCGTCGTACTCGTCGCCGTGGTCTTCTCCACGACCGAAGACACCGCGTGCGGACCGGAGTTCGTGCCGTTGGGGCCGGACTTCTCCCCGTACGTGTACGTCCGGGTCGAGGTCGGGGACCCGTTCAGGCCGTGCCGCGTCTCGCTCTTCCGGTTGCCGATCGCGTCGTAGCCGTACTCCGTCCAGTACGGCGACACACCGCCGACCGTCGAAGAGGAGGCCGCCGACGCGCAGGCCGCATCGGCACTGCCCGTGCCCCGGGCCCCGTCGGACGCCACCGACGAGGTCCACGCGTCGGTCAGTCGCCGCAGGCCGTCGTACCGGAAGCACTGCACGTCGCTCGCGCCGCCGCTGGGCGTGTCCGCGATCGAGAGGACGTCACCGACGGAGTTGTACGTGAAGTCCGCGTCGTAGGCCGCGCTCGACGCGCCCTCGACCCTGACACTCGCGTTGGCCAGGCGGTGCGTGCCCGCCTCGAACGTGTTGTTGAGCCAGGTCTTCTTGGCGGTGGACTCGCCCGTGAACAGTTCCACCTGCTCAAGGTCGGAAGTCGGCGAGTACGACACTCCGGTGACGTACTTGAGGCCGCCCAGCGAGGTGTTGAGTCCCGTCGGCCGCTGCAGTTCGTCGTACGTGTAGCCGAGGGCCTCGGCGGGCAGGTCGCCGGCCGCGGGCAGGCCCTGTCCCTGCACCGTCCCGTCGTCGTTGTACTGGGCGGTGAATTCGTACGTTCCGCCCAGCTGCGGCTCGGCCGTCTTCGACAGGAAGTACTTCGTCGAGACCGGCTTGTAGTCGTTGTTCGCGTCGAGGGTCGGATAGGTGACCGACGAGTGGACCGCGCCGTCCTTGTAGCTGTAGACGCCGTAGAGCTCGCCCTTGGCCACGGTGTCGTACTTCGTCAGCGACAGCCTGGTGCCGGTGTCCGGCTCTCCCTGCCAGGTGGACTCGGGGCGACCCAGCACGTCGTACTTGGTGGACGTCTTGGTGCCGTTGACCGTCACCGACGTCTGGCGGTCCAGGGCGTCGTAGGTGAACTCCGCCGTGCCCGTGTCCGGGTCGACCGCCTTCTTCTTACGGCCCAGTTGGTCATAGGTGTAGGTCCACGCGTTCCCGGCGTCGTCCGTCACCTTCTGCAGCTGACCGGCCGGGGTGTAGCCGTAGGACGTGGTGACCGCGTCCCCGCCCTGCGGGTACTGGATCTGGGTCGTGGTGTGCTCGCGGGCGTCCTTCACGACCGTCGTCTTCGTGCCGCCCGCCGGCGGGGTCGTGGTGACACGGTCCCCACCGTGGACGTAGGACGTGCGGTACTTCTCCT
This sequence comes from Streptomyces lomondensis, assembly GCF_014651035.1. GTDB lineage: Bacteria > Actinomycetota > Actinomycetes > Streptomycetales > Streptomycetaceae > Streptomyces > Streptomyces lomondensis. The sequence goes on along the minus strand of NZ_BMWC01000001.1, from coordinate 307,609 downwards.
CTCCCTGCACGCGGAAGATCGAGGCGACGACTCTTCCGGCTCCGTCGTACTCGGTCACCGTCTGACCGGTGAGGTCGGCGTCGACCGGTTCGAAGAGCTGGGAGGACGGGGCACCGGCGGCGTAGTAGGTGTCGTTGACCTGCACCACGCGGTTGGAGCCGTCGTAGAGGGTGTCGGCGACCATGCGGCCGCCTCCGGGCCCCTCGGTCTGCTCCTGCCGGGGCCGCAGCAGACCGTCGTACAGCGTCCATTCACTGCCGTACGACTGGCCGCCCTTCTCGATCTTCTGGGTGTGCACGGCGGTGGGACCGGTGCTCCCGCGCACCACGTACGCGTACTTGATCGACGCACTCGCACCGATGCGGTCCGGGAGCCAGACCGAGGTCAGACGGCCCAGCCCGTCGTAGGCCAGCTCGGTGCGGCGGTTGTTCTGGTCGGTCTTGACGGAGGGCACGCCCCAGTGCGGCTTGTACTCGGTCGTGGCCGTCCAGCCCGCTCTGTTGGTCACCACGGACTTGGTGGCGAGACCGTACGTGTCCGTGTACGTGGTCGACGAGGCGTACTCCGTCGGGGACGAGGCCGTCTGCGCGTCCTTCACCACCAGCGGGCGGCCGAAGTCGTCGTACGTCGTGACGGCGGTCGTCCGGTAGGTCGCCGTCGTCCCGCTGTGCGACTCCAGGCGCTTGATCGTGGTCACGTCGCCCTTGGTGGGAGCCGTGCCCAGGGTGGTGGAGCCGTCGTAGAAGGTCAGGTCGTCGGAGATGACCTGGGTGCTCCGGTCGGGAGTCGCGGCGCACTCGACGCTGACCTTCTCCACCCGCGACACGTACGCGTACATGTGCCGGCTCTCGCTGTCCGCGTACTCGGTGCGGACGCACTGGTTGTCCGCGACGCCGACCTCGCCGTAGTCGTCGACCTGGCGGACCCGTCCGGTCTTCGAGTCGTACTGGGTGGTGGCCCTGGTGCGACGCCAGCCGCCGCCGGCGAGAGCGACGTAGGTGTCGGTCGCGCCGTTCGCGACGTAGCGAGCCCTGCGCGTGCCCCAGTCCTTGACGCTCGTGGCCGTCACCGCGGTCCACGGCACCGCCACCGACTTCTCGGTGACGGCGGCACCGTCGTAGGTAAGGGTCTCGAGCTCCTGGCCGGCCTTCCACTCCGTGTCCTCGTACGAGGTTCCGTTCGAGTCGGTGACCGAGGCGGAGCGCGTGGCGCCGCTCGCGTTCACGTCACCGTGGAGGCCGCGGAAGAAGACATGCTCGGTCTTGGTGTTGGACGGCGAGTTGGTGCCCTGTGAGGTGACGACGCGCACCTTGCCGTAACCGCGCCAGTCCCCCCAGGTGCGGTACTCCGCCTTGGTGATGCCGTCGGCCCTGCTCTTGCGCCAGCCCGCGTCTCCGACGTACGTGTAGGACGTGATCTGGTCGGGGTTGCCGCCGGTCAGGTCGGTCTCGGTGACGGACTCGACGACGTACTTGTGGAACCAGTCGAGGATCGGGTCCTCTTCGCCCGGGGGATTCCATTTCACCGGGAAGCAGCGCTTGGTCGAGGAGTCCTCGGCGGGCAGGCTCGTCGGCGTGCACTCGTTTGGCGCGTAACTGACGCTGAGCGCCCCGCCCGTTTCGTTCTCCACGCCGGACAGGCGGAAACGATGGAAGGGCTGGATGTTGTCGCCGGTCTTGTCGACGCGGTTGGGCAGCTGCTTGCCGTAGAGCTTGACGGACGGGACGGAGGCGTCCGTGCCGACCTTGCCGGTGTGGTCGATGCCGTCGAGCCACAGCGACTTGGACCCGTCACCGTTGTCGGTGAAGATCTGGGCGAGGCTCCACTCGTCGACCGGGCTGTACGTCGCGTCACCGGTGCGGATCTGCGTGGTGATCTTCGTCAGCTTCTTGCGGGTCCAGAAGGTGGGAGAGTTCTGGCCCTCGCACTTGGTGCTCGCCTTGCAGTTCTGGTCCCAGGGCACATCCGGCCACCGAGTGGCCGTGGTGTCCGTCAGGTCTCCGGGCTCGCAGTCGGCCGCCGCGCCGATGCAACGTTCCGCCGTGGTGAAGACGACCTGCGCCGCGGGCTTGGTCGAGTACACCTTGTCCTTGCGCTGGCCGTAGTCGATCCGCTTGAGGTAACCACCGCGGATGTACGGCTTGCCGTTCTCGGCCGTCTTCAGACCCTGCGTGTAGTAGTTCGTCTCCTTGCCGTAGAAGAACGACATGACGTTGCCGTGCGGGTCGATGACGTGGTCGAGGTTCCAGCGCCAGGCCTGGGAGCAGTAGGCGTCGGCGAAGGCAGCCTGGTAGCAGGGCTCGCCGGAGTCGTCGCCGTACACCGGGAGGGTCCAGGCGGAGCCCGTCTCCTCATGGCCCGTGGCGAAGCCCGGCAGTCGGTTCTGGCCGAAGAAGTACTGGGTGCCGTCGGTGGTGGTGAGCTTCCAGTACTCGCCGTTGTCGTCGCCGTTGGTGGCGCCGGTCAGGCGCTCGATCTTGGAGTTGTCGTCGTTGGCGAGTCGCCACTGGCCCGTGGCGTCGTCCTTCACGAGTTCGCCGGACGTGCCGCCGGCCAGGGCGAGGGTGGCGTTGTCGTACGCCCAGCACTGGTCGCCGTAGGTGTCGTCGTGACCGTCGTCGGCACACGGCTTGTACCGGCGCTCGATGTAACCGGGCTCGTAGGAGAAGCCCTGTCCGACCCACGAACCCTGGTTGTTCGTCGTCGCCGTCTGCCCGTCGATGGACTGGGAGTTGTAGCCCAGTCCGACACTCGGCCGCAGCCCGCCGGGCACCGGCGGCGTGGTCAACGGGTAGGTCCAGGTGAAGGCACCCGACCTGGTGTCGACACCCCACTCGGACGACGCGGAGAGGCCGGTCGCCTTGTAGTCGCCCCCGTCGCCCCCGCTGCTCGCGACGGCCGCCAGTACGGTGCCGGAAGAAGCGGCCGACGGTGCCTGGAGGAGCTGGGGAGCGGCACCGGAGGTGTCGCCCGCCGCGGTCACGGTCGCCGTCAGCGTTTCCCGCGCCGCGTTGTTGTCGCTCTCCAGGTGGATCGGTGTCGAGCAGTCCTTCCGCTCCGGGGTCGTCAGCACGCACGCCGGGTACTGGACGAGGCGGAGGCGGGAGCCGTAGCCACCGCCGTAAGCCTGCGAGAAGTCCGAGTAGTCCAGCGTGATGTGAGCGGTGCCCTTGGCTGCTTCACCGTCGGTGCGGGCCACGGTGAACACGACGCCGTCGATACCGGCGGCCTTGGACACCTTGTGGTCGAGCACCTCGACGCGTATGGCCTCCGCGGCCTTCGTGCCCTCGGCCGCCTCGGCCTTCAACGGCAGCCCCGCGGCCTTGGCCGCCTTGGCGGACAGCTGCACGTCGGCGCTGCCGGCCTTGGGCCAGCGGACGTTGCCGGGGCGTCTGACCGCCGCCTTCTCGGCCTGGTCGGTCTTCTTGAAGGCTTTCGGCTCGGCGTTCTTCCCGCGAACCGGATCGTCCAGGTCCGTCTGCGCCTTGGGCCTCTTCATGCCCTCGTCGGCCACGGCTTCGGGGGCGTAGTGCGGAAGCAGGCCTATCGACAACGCCAGGCCGAGCAGCACCGCCGCACCGCGACGGCCGCTGCGCCAGGCCGGTCTCGCGGACCGGAACCATGGGGGCGAGGACATGACATCTCCAGGAGTGATCGGGGGATGCGGGGAGCAGGAGCGCAGGGTCCGGAGGGCGGGCGGCCACTGAGCCGCCCGCCTCACGGGGTGAGAGGTGTCAGGCCGGCGATTCCTCGATGCTGGCGCCGGCCGGCAGGACCGACACCACCGCCATCAGCGCGGCATCGATCGGACCCTGGTACACCCGGACTTCGTCGACGGCGCCGGAGAGGTACTCGCCGGCCGTGGCTCCGGTCAGTGCCCGGCCGACCTGGAGACTCGTAGTGCTGAAGTCCCAGGCGTTGTCCCAGGCAGCCTTGCCCGCCGCCGTGCCGTTGACATAGAGGACCACCTCACCGAAGACCGCGTTGTAGACCAGCGCGAGGTGGTCTCCGGCCCCCTGCGAGCTCGGCACACGGTTCGGGTCGAGCACCGTCACCGGAGTGGGGGAACCGGTGCCCGTCGCCACCAGCTGCCACCGGGCTGCCGCGGCGCTGTACTTCACCCTGATCGCGCTGCCGTTGCCCGCGGACAGGGCGAGCACCGTCTGGTCCGTCGCGGGCTTCGCCGAGGCGAGCCGGGCTCGAGCGGTGAGGGTGAAGCTGTCCTCCCGGGAAAGCAGCCCGGCGGGTCGCGTCGCGTAGGCGCCTGTGCCGTTCAGCGCCAGGTGACCGTCACCCCACAGCGGTGCGGCGGGTGGCGTGCACTCGGGATCCGCCGCAGGGTCGCAGGAGTCGTCCGGCACGTAGACGGAGGCACCTCCGCCAAGGGTCAGACCGGTACCGCCCGCCGCTTCCGGGGACAGACCGCCCGCCGCCTCGTCCAGCTGCCAGTAGGCGAGCTGATGGGGCTGGATGCCGCCGAGCTGCTGGCCCTCGGTGGGCGGGATGACGCGGTCGTGCAGCTTGACGTCGGCCACACTGCCCTTGAGGTGGTTGGTGTACCCGCCGAGATCGATCTTGCGGCCTATCTGAAGCGCTCCGGCGGCGTTCCATGCCGTGTGGCGCGCCTGGACGTCGTCGTCGACGAGCACACCGTTGACGTAGAGCATCATCTTGCCGGGTTCGGCGTCGTACACACCGATGAGATGTGTCCAGCTACCGGCCACGGCCGCCGCACCGGAGACCTTCCACGAGCCGAGCGACTCGATGTCGCTCACCGGGGTGCGGAACGTCCACGAGGCGGTGTCGACGTCGTACCCCAGCTCGAAGCCGGGCTGTGCGGTGCCGTCCTGGCTGACGACGGTGACGTTCTGGGTGGGCAGCGAGGGCAGCATGACCCAGGCGCTCACGGAGAAGGTGTCACTGGTGTCGACGGCGGATGCGCCGGCGTCGAGGTAGGCGTTCTCGGTTCCGTCCAGCGAGGCTGCGGTATCGGTGGAGCCCAGAGGACCGGCCGCTTCGAACGTCACTCCTGAGCCGGCGGCGGCGTCCGGCGCCCCACTGCTGCCCGCGGCTTTCGCGGAGTTCTTGGCGTCACCGAGCGTCCAGGCGGCCACCGGGGCCCGCCCGTCGCTGACCAGGAAGACATGACTCGTGGGTGTCTTCTGCGGATTGCCCGCGCCGTCCACAGCGGTGACGTGCAGGGTGTACGAGCCCTCGGCCGGCGGCATCCAGCGGATGGAGGCCGGTCCGCCGGCGGACCGGGGTTCCGCCGTCTTCCGTACGGTGTCCGCCTGAGGGCCCGTGAAGTAGTACCTGTACTCCGTCACATCGGCGGCCGGGGAGTCCATGGTGAAGTCGCCGTAGTCGCCCACACCGGCGTGCCACTCGTCGTCGCTCGGGTACTGGGGCGACGTGACCGCGGCCGCCTGGGGCTTGGTGTCGTCGAAGATGAACTCGCAGCGGGTCTGGTCACCGTCGCTGGACCAAGGCCCGGATGCCTTCTGGTCGAAGCCACGGACCGCCCAGCCGATGACGGTGTTCTTGGGCAGGGAGAAGCCCGCGTGCTCGTCGCTCGACAGGTCGGACCCGACGAGGTACTTGAAGGTCGCCTGGCCGGTCTGCCCGTCCTTGCTCGCGTCGACCGTGCTCTTCTTGCCCGTCTTCGCATAGCGGACGACCTCCGTCCCGGAGCTGTTGGTCCACCACACCTTGAACTCGGCCTGCAACTCTTCCGAGTTGGACCCCAGGTCACCGTGGTCGTAGTCCTTGATGACGGCGTACAGGGTCGGCGCCTTGGTCACGTAGTGCTCGGTGGCACGCCCGTACTCGCAGGTGTCGCCGGGCGTCATGTTCAGGTCGTCCTGGTCCGGCCGGAGCGGTGGCCGGTTGTAGGTCACGGAGAGATGTGCGTTGCCGCAGAAGCGCTTCCAGTACGAGGTGTCGGATTCGCTGCCGGCCTTGAGACGGAACGTTGTGGTGTCCCAGCCGTTGTCGGCGGCCTTCTGGACGGTGCCCGTCACACCGAAGCGCACGTTCTGGTTGGTCGAGGTGCACGATCCCGCCGGGTTCGTCGGCGACTTGGAGGCGACCGTCTCCTTGGAGGAAGGCTGGTTGGACCAGTTCGTCGACGAGTTGATCGCGCTCGCGCCCGTGCTGTTGACCCGGGCGAGCTGCACCTCGCGCCCGGTGTCGCTGTAGGTGTGCACCATGGTGACGGCGAACTCGGCGCTGACGATGTCCTTGCCCTTGAAACCGCCGGTCGGTATCGCGAAGAACTGGCGCTTGACGTCGCTGTTGCTGGAGCAGCGGTACGACACGTCGGAGGGGCATCGCCCCACACCCTCGTCGTCCCCGAACTTCCAGAACTCGGCGGTCGAGTAGTGCGACGACACCATGGTCCAGCCGCTGCGGTTCGCCGTCTTGACCACGGGGTCGATGTAGACCGGGTAGACGGTGTCCGCGTCGGCGAGCATGTTCGCGTCGGGAGTGAGGGTCATGGTGCCGGGCTCGAGGTCCACGGCGACATCGGCCACTTGGGCGCCGTCCGGCGGGGTAATCGTTTCTCCGTCGGCCGTTCCAGGGGCGGCGGGCTCTGGAGCCGCACCGTTGCCGGAATCCCACATCACAGGCTGTGGTGCCTCGAAGACGTCTCCCCCTGCCCCGCTGTCGGTGGCGGTGAGTCCGCCGCCCGCCGTCTCCGACAGCTCGAGCGAGGACGTGTCGACCGGCAGTTCCAGGCTGGCCAGCTCCGGGTTGGCTGCGGCCTCGGCGTTCTTGACGACCAGTACGTGCGAGAAGCCCTCGGCGCTCGCCGTCACCTTGAGGTCGACGCCCGGAAGGACATCGGTGTACGTGGCGGTCGAACCGTCCGTCTCGGGCTTGGGCAGCTTGTCCGGCCAGTTCAGGGCGAGCGTGCGCCCGTCCTTCTCGATCTCGGCGAAGGTGGTGTCGCCGCCCCCGGAGAAGGACATCGCGGTCAGCGCGGCCCTCGGCGCGAAGGTGCCGTTCTTCTGCTTGACCAGCGTGGTGTCGATCTCCGTCCATGCGCCGTTCTGCCGGACACGGACGGGCTGCACGTACTCGGTGCTGGTGAACGTCCCGTCCGGGTTGGCGACGGTGGTGCTGTGCTCATCCCGCAGGCTCAGGATCTCGACCGGCTTGCCCGACTTCGCGGCCTTGGTCCGGGCGTCGGTCATGCTCAGAGCCGGGGCGTCGTCGTTCTTGCCGGTGGCCGTGCCGGAGGCGACTGCCTTCCCGGCGGCCGGCACCCCGCTCATGCCGGCCGCGAGCAGGGCGACGAGCGTGGCGGCCACAGTGGCCGTACGGCGTCGGGTGATCATCGTGACGCGCTTTCCTCTTCCCGATCCGCGGCTCATCCGACTGTTCCGAACGCCACGCCCTCGTTGGGCAGCCCGTCCGAGCCGGGCAGGTAGGTCGTCGTGCCGAGCTTGGTCGTGCCGTCGATGTCCGTCCAAGGCAGGACGTGGAGCACTCCCTTGGGGGAGTCGGCAGCCTTGCTGTGGGGCACTCCGAGGTAGAGGTAGGTGGATCCCGAAGTCAGGGCGGTGCCGGTGTAGTCGCGGGCGGCAGCGGTCCCGGGCAGCCCCGAGCCACGTACGAGTGTCTTGTCGGCCGCGCCGACAGCCGTGTCCAGCGGCCGGAGAACGCGCACTGCCCCCGCGTCCTTGGCGGAGGCGGTGTCCCTGCCGGGCACGCCGACGGCGAGCCGGACGGTCGCGGACGTCGTGACGACGGCGGTGTCGGTGTTGGCGATCGTCACGCGCTGCCCCATGAAGTCCCCGGCAGCCGGGGTCTCTCCGAGATCCACGGCGTCGATCGCCGCCACCTCCGTGTACGTGCCGGACGGCTGGATCCGGAACACCGCGGCGCTGCCCGCGTCGGCGGTCTCGCCGATGTCCTCGCCCGGCGTCCCGACCGCCAGGAGAACCTCCGAGTTGTACGTCTGGTCGCCGGGCCGGTACCCCGTCATGGAGAGCGAGGTACCGAACCCGTCACCGGCCTCGGCCACGCCGTCGATTCCGGAGCCGTCCTGGTCGAGCCCGACCAGGGGCGTGGGCAGTCCGCCGGCCATCGTGTGACTGAAGACGCTCACGCCGCCGGCGAACCCGGCGTCCCCGATGGCCTCACCCGGAGCACCGACGGCGAAGAACCGATTCGTCCCCGTCACCGAGTAACCGAATCGGTCATGCGCCTCGACGTCGCCGGGGACACCGGGGTCCTTCTGGCTGACCGACACCTTCGTCGCGCCCTGGACGTACGTGACGCAGCCGGCATCGCCGTACGTCGTCCCGTCCACGGTGACGTTCTCACCCGGTACGCCGACGACCAGATACGGCGTGCTGTTCGCCGTCCCCCCGGCCCTCAGCGCGTAACCGAACCAGTCGTACGCCTCGGTGGAGGTGCTGGAGTCGAGCTCCGACTGGGTGTAGCCCTCGATCTTCGAGCCTGCGCCGATGCCGGTCGGCGTGCCGTGGATGACGTACACGGCTCCCGCGTCGACCAGTTGCCCGCCGTCCTTGGCGACGTCCTCGTACGGGGCGCCCACCACCAGGTCGGTGCATCCGTCCCCGTCGGCGTCGTACGAACTGCGGGAGAAGCCGAACTGATCACCGGCCTCGGGGGTCGCACCCATGCCGCTCGTCGCCTGGGAGATCTCCGCCACACCTTTACCGCCGCCCAGTACGACGCGGACCAGGCCCGCGGCCTTGGCTCCGTTCACCGTGGCATGCGGATCGGCGACAACCGTGTCGGCCACACCGTCGCCATTGAAGTCACTCGTCGTTCCTGCTGTGCAGGCGGCTGCCGCGGCCTGCGGAGAACTCACCGACAGACCGCTTACAGCCATGGCAAAGGCACCTGCTGTCGCAGCCCATACCCAGCCCGGACGCATACGCGTACGCACACCCCACCCCTTGGGCTCATCCGGGCAGACCCACCCCCGCCCGCTATGAAAGTTGTAAGCGCAGACTAAATATGGCGCGGCTGAAGCGTGTCAACCCTCTGCCGCGACGAACAGGGAACGACGATTCCCGCCGAGAAGTACATAAATCGCCCATCAAGTCACCCGGTCGGAAGCCGCTCCGACCTGGCGCTTCCCCAAGCAGCCACTTCGCAGACACGCCTACTTCATGGTACCTTCACGGTGCATATGGCACTTTCCCCTGCGCCCGGACCGATCACCCGTGTATTCCGACCGAGCCAATCCAGGGGACGTGCCTCATTTCCCTGGGGGAGCTACGATGGCCGGCCCTGCCGTTTCCGTGGTGATCGCTGCGTACAATGCGATGCCTTATCTCACGCGTTGCATCACTTCCGTCGCCGAGCAAAGCATCGGCCAGGACGCGTTGGAAATCCTCGCCATCAATGATGGTTCCACCGACGGTACAGGCGAGGAACTCGACCGGCTCGCGTCGGAATATCCGGCACTGTTGCGCGTCTTTCACCAGGAGAATTCCGGAGGGCCGTCGGCCCCGCGGAACAAAGGGCTCGACCACGCCCGGGGGACGTTCGTCTTCTTCCTGGACGCCGACGACTACCTGGGCCCCGAGGCGCTGGAACGCATGGTGGCCATGGCCGAGACGAACGGCACCGACATCGTGCTCGGCAAGATGGTCGGGGTCGGCGGACGCGGGGCGCCCACCTCCATGTTCCGGCGCAACGAGCCGCGCACGGACGTCTTCTCGTCCCGCGTGTACTGGACCCTCAACCCCATGAAGCTGTTCCGCCGCGAGCTGCTGGAGCGGCTGGAGCTGCGGTTCCCGACGGACCTGAAGATCGGCGAGGACCAGCTGTTCGTCGGCCCCGCCTATGTGCACGCGGACGGAATCTCCGTACTCGCCGACTACGACTGCCTGTTCTGGGTCGAGCGCGAGGACAGCGGCAACATCACGCTGCGGACCGGCGGCTGCGAGCCCCGGCTGCGCTTTCTGCCCCGCGTCGTCGACATGCTCCTGGAGCAGGTGCCGCCCGGCCCCGGCCGTGACCACCTGGCCCACCGACATCTGACCGTCGAGGTGCAGCAGCTCCTCGGCCACCTGGTGCACGAGCCCCGCGCCGAGCAGGAGAAGTCCCTGGCCCGGCTCGCCGAGATCATCACCCCGCTGTGGCACGAGGGGCTGAACGACCGGCTGTCGGCGATGGCCCGGCTGCGTCTGCACCTCGTACGGCACACCATGCTGGACGAACTGCTCGAACTGGTCCGGTTCGAGGGCGAGCTGGCCAAGACCAGTGTCGCGACGCCCCTCCTCATCGACGGCGGCCGCGCCTACGCCCGCTACCCGTACCTCCGCGACCCGTCCCGCGGCATCCCCGACTCCTGTTACGACGTGACCCGCCAGCTCGGCGTGCGTCACCACGTCACCCGCGCCGAACTGCGCGGCACCGTGCTGCACCTGGCCGGACACGGCTATCTGCACCGGGTCGCCACCGACGACGTCTCCACCGAACTCGTCCTGCGCGAGCGCGACAGCGGCACCGAACACCGGCTGCCCGTCACCCCTACCGCGACACCGGGCCTCGGCGAGGAGGAGGACGAGGGGCGGTATCGCTACGACCAGGCCGGCTTCGAGGCCTCCGTCGACATCACGACCGCCGGCGGCGGCGCACCCCTTCCCGACGGGCTCTGGGACATCTTCCTGGCGATCGGCGCCCAGGGCATCTCCCGCGAGGTGCGCATCGGCAGCAAGCGGGACGCCGGGATCTCCGGGGCGGCGGCGACGCACGTCGTGGGCCATGGCGACGAGACCCGCGCGGTCACGCTCTACACCACCAAACCCCACGGCAACCTCACGCTCGACATCGGCGAGCGGAAGCATGCGGTGCTTCCCCGACTGGGCGTCCCCATGGTGCGTTGGGCGCCCGGCGCGTCCACGGAGCTGGAGTTCGCCGGCCGCTGCACGCTCGCCTCCTTCCCGGACGGCGCTCTCGCCGTCCATCTGGAGGACGGCCGGGGCGGCACCGCCGTCTTCCCGGCCCGCACCGCCTCGCGCTCCGGCGGCGACTTCGTCGTCCGGGTGCCGGTCACCGAGCTGCCGGCCGGGCTGTGGACGGGCCGGCTGCGGCTCGGGCCCTGGTCGTGGGACCTGCCGCCGATCCCCGCGGGCCTCGCGCCCGCCAAGTGGCGCCGCCGGGGCCTCCCTTGGTACGCGAAGCCCGGACGGGACCAGGAGTTCGCGCTTCAGGTCGCCCGGACCGATCTGGTCCGGGCCGTGAAGCGCCGCCTCACGTCGTAGACGGGCCTGCCGCCGAGAGATCTCGGCGCGCTCGTGATCCGGATCACTGCCGCGGCGGGCATCCCCGCCCCGTCCCCCGGGCACAGGTACCAGTGCCCCTCTGGACATGATCTGAGGTTAGGCTAACCTAAGCCTGATCCCAGCCAAGCGGCCATTCGCCGCGCCCGCAGTGGCTCCGTACGCACGAAAGCAGACCCACTCATGTCGAACGCCAGAACCGCCCGCTTCTCCCGCCGCGGCATCCTCGCCGCCGGCGGTGCCCTCGGACTCGGCGCCCTCGTGACCGCGTGTGGCAGCGAAGACTCCAAGGACGGCGGCTCGGAGTCGAAGGCGTCCGCCAAGTCCGGCCCGTGGTCCTTCAAGGACGACCGCGGCAAGACCGTGCAGCTCGACAAGGCCCCCGCGAACATCGTCGCGTTCACCGGCGTCGCCGCCGCCCTCCACGACTACGGCGTCTCCGTCAAGGGCGTCTTCGGCCCCACCAGGACCCAGGACGGCAAGCCCGACGTCCAGGCCGGCGACATGGACATCAGCAAGGTGACCATCCTCGGCAACACCTGGGACCAGTTCAGCGTCGAGAAGTACGCCGCGCTCGCCCCCGACGTGCTGATCTCCACGATGTTCGACGCCGCCGGCACCCTCTGGTACGTCCCCGAGGCCTCGAAGGACAAGATCGCCAAGCTCGCCCCGAGCGTCGGCATCTCCGTCTACGACCGTCAGCTCACCGCCCCGCTCCAGCGCATGTGGGAACTGGCCGAGTCCCTCGGCGGCGACCTGAAGGCCGCGAAGGTCACCGACGCCAAGAAGCGGTTCGAGGAGGCCTCCGAGCGACTGCGCAAGGCCGCCAAGGCACACCCCGACATCAAGGTGATGGCCGGTTCCGCCAGCCAGGAGCTCTTCTACGTCTCCGGCACCAACTTCTCCGTGGACCTGGAGTACTTCAAGGCCCTCGGCGTGAACTTCGTCGAGCCGCCGGAGAAGGCCAAGGCCAAGACGGGCGGCTGGTTCGAGAGCCTGAGCTGGGAGAACGTCGACAAGTACCCGGCGGACATCATCATGATGGACGACCGTTCCTCGACCATCCAGCCGGCGGACATCACCGAGGCGACGTGGAAGAAGCTGCCCGCCGTCAAGGCCGGGCAGGTCATCTCGCGTTCCCCCGAGCCGATTCTGTCGTACGACAAGTGCGTGCCGCTGGTGGAGAACCTGGCGAAGGCCATCGAGACGGCGAAGAAGGTCGCCTGACCAGGTTGCCAGTGAGCCTGAGTGGCGGGTGCGGGCCCCATGTGGCTGGGCGCGCCCACGCGGCGGAGCCGCATATCGGCACAGCCCCGCGCCCCTCAGGTGCCTCCACTCACTGCCTGACAACACATCAGGAGCTCTCATGACCACCGCCGTAGCCGCCCCGTTCCGTTTCTTCTCGCTTCAGGTCGTGCGGACGAGGCGGCTCGGGCCGTCCCTGGTCCGTGTCACCTTCGGCGGGCCCGATCTGCACGGCTTCCACTCCGACGGGCGTGACCAGTCCCTGTCCCTGTTCCTGCCGCACCCCGGGCAGTCCGAGCCGGTCGTCCCGCTGGAGCTGGGCGACGGCTGGTGGCAGGGCTGGCGGGAACTCCCGGACGACGTACGGGCCGTGATGCGCTCGTACACCCTGCGCGCCCTGCGCCGCGACCCGGACGAGATCGACATCGACTTCGCCCTGCACGGCATCGAGCCGGGCGCCTCGGTCCAGGCCGGTCCCGCCTCCCGGTGGGCCGCCCGGGCCGCCGCCGGAGACCGGGTCCTGCTGCTGGGACCGGCCGTCGCCGACAACCGGGCGATCCGCTTCAGGCCGCCCGAGGACGCTGACCTCGTGGTCGTCTGGGGCGACGAGACCGCCGTACCGGCCGCCTCGGCCATCGTCGAGTCGCTGCCGGCCGGCACCCGCGCCCGGGTCTGGCTGGAGGTGCCCCACGCCGGGGACATACAGGACCTGGTGACCGAGGCCGACGCCGAGATCACCTGGCTCGTCCGGGAAGGGGAGGGCGCCGAGGGGTCCCCCATGGCCCTCGACGCCCTCCGCGCCGCCCGACTCCCGTCCGCCGAGCGCCCGTACGTCTGGATCGCCGGCGAGTCCGGGTGCGTGAAGGAGCTGCGCCGGCACTTCGTGCGCGAGCGCGGGATCGACCGCCGCCGGGTCACGTTCGTCGGCTACTGGCGCCGCGGCGTGAGCGAGGAGCAGCTGCGCGCCGAGGGATGACCGCAGGCCTCGTCCTGACCAAGTGACACGAGTGACCACGGTCACGGCAGGGGCCGGTTGCCTGTCGATCAAGTTAGGTTAGGCTTACCTAAGTAAGATCGGCGGGTCCGCCCGCCCTGTCCCGCACCGGACTGTCCCCACCGGAGGACCCCCCATGCGCTCGCACCTGCTCAACGACACCACCGCGGAGCAGTACCGCCGCTCCGTGACCGACGGAGTCGAGCGGGTGGCCGCCAAACTCGCCGCCACCGAAAGGCCGTTCACCGGCGTCACCGTCGACGCCCTCGCTCCCCGCATCGACGGGATCGACCTCGACCAGCCGCTGCACGACACCACCGCGGTGCTCGACGAACTGGAGGAGGTCTACCTCCGGGACGCGATCTACTTCCACCACCCCCGCTACCTGGCCCACCTCAACTGCCCGGTCGTCATCCCGGCCGTGCTCGGCGAGGCCGTCCTGTCCGCCGTCAACTCCTCCCTGGACACCTGGGACCAGTCGGCCGGCGGCACGCTCATCGAGCGCAAGCTCATCGACTGGACGACGGCCCGCATAGGCCTGGGCGAGAACGCCGACGGCGTGTTCACCTCCGGCGGCACTCAGTCCAACCTCCAGGCGCTGCTGCTCGCCCGCGAGGAGGCCAAGACCGACACGCTCGCGAAACTGCGCATCTTCGCCTCCGAGGTCAGCCACTTCAGCGTGAAGAAGTCCGCGAAGCTCCTCGGGCTCGGCCAGGACGCCGTGGTCTCCATCCCCGTCGACCACGACAAGCGCATGCAGACGGTCGCCCTCGCCCGCGAGCTGGAGCGCTGCGCGCAGGACGGCCTCGTCCCCATGGCCGTCGTCGCCACCGCCGGCACCACCGACTTCGGCTCCATCGACCCGCTGCCGGAGATCGCCGAGCTGTGCGAGCAGTTCGGCACGTGGATGCACGTCGACGCCGCCTACGGCTGCGGCCTGCTCGCCTCCCTGAAGCACCGGGACCGCATCAACGGCATCGAGCGGGCCGACTCGGTCACCGTCGACTACCACAAGTCGTTCTTCCAGCCGGTGAGTTCCTCGGCCGTGCTCGTGCGGGACGCCGCGACGCTGCGCCACGCCACCTACCACGCCGAGTACCTCAACCCGCGCCGTATGGTGCAGGAACGTATCCCCAACCAGGTGGACAAGTCCCTGCAGACCACCCGCCGCTTCGACGCCCTCAAGCTGTGGATGACGCTGCGGACCATGGGCGCCGACGGCATCGGGCAGCTCTTCGACGAGGTGTGCGCGCTGGCCCGGGAGGGCTGGAAGCTGCTCGCCGCCGACCCGCGCTTCGACGTGGTCGTCGAGCCGAGCCTGTCCACCCTCGTCTTCCGCTACATCCCGGCCGACGTCACGGACCCCGCCGAGATCGACCGCGCCAACCTCTACGCCCGCAAGGCCCTGTTCGCCTCCGGTGACGCCATCGTCGCGGGCACCAAGGTGAGCGGCCGCCACTACCTGAAGTTCACCCTGCTCAACCCCGAGACGCAGGCGTCCGACATCGCCGCCGTCCTCGACCTGATCGCCGGCCACGCCGAGCAGTACCTGGGAGAATCCCTTGACCGCGCGTCCTGACAACCCGGCCCCCGTTCCTGCGACTCATGACTTCGTGGGCATCGGGCTCGGCCCCTTCAACCTCGGCCTGGCCTGCCTGACCGAGCCCATCGCCGAACTCGACGGCGTCTTCCTGGAGTCGAAGCCCGACTTCGAGTGGCACGCGGGGATGTTCCTCGACGGCGCCCACCTCCAGACCCCGTTCATGTCGGACCTGGTCACCCTCGCCGACCCGACCTCCCCGTACTCCTTCCTGAACTACCTGAAGGAGAAGGGCCGGCTGTACTCGTTCTACATCCGCGAGAACTTCTACCCGCTGCGGGTCGAGTACGACGACTACTGCCGCTGGGCCGCGAACAAGCTGAGCAGCATCCGCTTCGGCACGACGGTGTCGGAGGTGACGTACGAGGACGACGTCTACGTCGTGAGGACCACCGCCGGCGACACCTACCGCGCCCGCCACCTGGTCCTCGGCACCGGCACCCCGCCCTACATCCCCGAGGCCTGCCAGGGCCTGGGCGGCGACTTCATCCACAACTCCCGCTACCTGAGCCACAAGGCGGAGCTGCAGAAGAAGGACTCGATCACGCTGGTCGGCTCGGGCCAGTCGGCCGCCGAGATCTACTACGACCTGCTCAGCGAGATCGACGTCCACGGCTACCGGCTGAACTGGGTCACCCGCTCCCCGCGCTTCTTCCCGCTGGAGTACACCAAGCTCACGCTGGAGATGACCTCGCCGGAGTATGTCGACTACTTCCGCGAGCTGCCCGAGGCCACCCGCTACCGTCTCACGGCCGAGCAGAAGGGCCTGTTCAAGGGCATCGACGGCGACCTGATCAACGAGATCTTCGACCTGCTCTACCAGAAGAACCTCGGCGGCCCGGTCCCCACCCGGCTGCTCACCAACTCCTCGCTGCACAGCGCCCGGTACGAGAACGGCACGTACACGCTCGGCTTCCGGCAGGAGGAGCAGGAGAAGGACTTCGAGCTGACCTCCGAGGGCCTGGTCCTGGCCACGGGCTACCGGTACGCCGAGCCGGAGTTCCTCAAGCCGGTGCGCGACCGCCTGCGCTACGACTCCCGGGGCAACTTCGACGTCGCCCGCAACTACGCCATCGACGTCACCGGCCGGGGGATCTTCCTCCAGAACGCCGGCGTCCACACCCACAGCATCACCAGCCCCGACCTGGGCATGGGCCCGTACCGGAACGCGTACATCATCCGCGAGCTGCTCGGCAGCGAGTATTACCCGGTCGAGAAGAGCATCGCGTTCCAGGAGTTCGCCGTATGAGCATCGGTACGTTCGCCATCCGCCCCCTGGATCCCCTGAAGGACGCGGACCTGCTGCACTCCTGGGTCACCCACCCCAAGGCGGCCTTCTGGATGATGCAGGACGCGAAACTCCAGGACGTCGAGCGCGAGTACATGCGGATCGCGGCCCACGAGCACCACCACGCCTACATCGGCCTCCACGACGGCGTGCCCGCCTTCCTCATGGAGAAGTACGACCCCCGGTACGTCGAGCTGGTCGGGCTGTACGAACCGGAGCCCGGCGACGTCGGCATGCACTTCCTGGTCGCGCCGACCGACCGGCCCGTGCACGGCTTCACCAAGGCCGTCATCACCGCCGTGATGGACGAGCTGTTCGCCGATCCGCGCACCCGCCGGGTCGTGGTGGAGCCCGACGTGGACAACAAGGCAGTACACGCGCTCAACGAGGCCGTCGGCTTCGTCCCCGAGCGCGAGATCGACAAGCCGGAGAAGCGCGCGCTGCTGAGCTTCTGCACGCGCGAGCAGTTCCTGGCCGCCCGAGGAGTAGCCGTATGACCCTGTCCGACGCCGTGGCGCATCTGTCCCCCCACCGCTGGGCGCGGGCCAACCGCCTCCTGATCCGCAAGGCGCTCGCCGAGTTCGCGCACGAGCGCCTCATCACGCCGGAGGCCACCGCCGAGGGCACGTACGCCGTCCGCAGCGACGACGGCCTGACCCGGTACACCTTCGCGGCGACGGTCCGCGCCCTCGACCACTGGCAGGTCGACGCCGAGTCGATCACCCGCCACCGGGACGGCGCCGAACTCCCCCTCGCGGCCCTGGACTTCTTCATCGAGCTGAAGGACCAGCTGGGCCTGAGCGACAGCATCCTGCCGGTCTACCTGGAGGAGATCTCCTCCACTCTCTCCGGCACCTGCTACAAGCTCACCAAGCCGAAGACCACGGCGGCCGAGCTGGCGCGCGGCGGCTTCCAGACCATCGAGACGTCGATGACCGAGGGCCACCCCTGCTTCGTGGCCAACAACGGGCGGCTCGGCTTCGGCATCCACGAGTACCTGTCGTACGCCCCGGAGACGGCGAGCCCGGTCCGGCTCGTCTGGCTGGCGGCACACCGCTCGCGGGCGGCGTTCACGGCCGGCGTCGGCATCGAGTACGAGTCGTTCCTGCGCGAGGAGCTGGGCGCGGAGACGGTCGAGCGCTTCCACGCCGTCCTGCGCGACCAGGACCTGGACCCCGCCGACTACCTGCTCATCCCGGTCCACCCCTGGCAGTGGTGGAACAAGCTCACCGTCACCTTCGCGGCCGAGGTCGCCCGGAAACACCTGGTGTGCCTGGGCGAGGGCGACGACGAGTACCTGGCCCAGCAGTCCATCCGCACCTTCTTCAACAGGACGAGCCCCGAGAAGCACTACGTGAAGACGGCCCTGTCCGTCATCAACATGGGCTTCATGCGCGGCCTGTCGGCGGCCTACATGGAGGCCACGCCGGCGATCAACGACTGGCTGGCCCAGCTGATCGAGGGCGACCCGGTGCTGAAGTCCACGGGCCTGTCGATCATCCGGGAGCGGGCCGCCGTCGGCTACCGGCACCTGGAGTACGAGAAGGCGACGGACCGCTACTCGCCGTACCGCAAGATGCTCGCCGCGCTGTGGCGGGAGAGCCCGGTGCCGTCCCTCCAGGAGGGCGAGCAGCTGGCCACCATGGCCTCGCTGGTCCACGTCGACCACGAGGGGGCGTCCGTCGCGGGCGCGCTGATCGAGCAGTCGGGCCTCGCCCCGAAGGAGTGGCTGCGCCACTACCTCCAGGCCTACTTCACGCCCCTGCTCCACAGCTTCTACGCCTACGACCTGGTGTTCATGCCGCACGGCGAGAACGTCATCCTCGTGCTGAAGGACGGGGTCGTGCAGCGCGCGATCTACAAGGACATCGCCGAGGAGATCGCCGTCATGGACCCGGACGCGGTGCTACCGCCGACGGTCGAGCGGCTGCGTGTGGAGGTCCCGGAGGACAAGAAACTCCTGTCGATCTTCACGGACGTCTTCGACTGCTTCTTCCGCTTCCTCGCGGCGAACCTCGCCACCGAGGGGATCCTGGAGGAGGACGACTTCTGGCGCACGGTCGCGGACGTCACGCGCGCCTACCAGGAGTCGATGCCCGAACTCGCCGACAAGTTCAAGCAGTACGACATGTTCGCCCCCGAGTTCGCCCTCTCCTGCCTCAACCGCCTCCAGCTCCGCAACAACGAACAGATGGTCGACCTCGCGGACCCGTCCGGCGCCCTCCAACTGGTAGGCACCCTGAAAAACCCCATCGCCCAGTTCTGACCCCCAGACAGGCGGGCACCCCCGGTGTACGGTCCACCGGGGGTGCCCGTCCTTTTCAGGGGCACATTCTTGGGGGCGCATTCTTGGGGCGCGGGGAACTGCGCATTCTTCTAGGGCCGCGGGGAGCGGCGCATTCTTGGGGGCGCGGGGAACGGCGCAATCTTTTAGGGGCGCGGGGAACTGCGCGACCAGCCCCACCCACCCGCAGACGAATCACCGACCCCCGGCCCCCCACGGCACCTGCGGCGACCGATACCACTCAATCCCCAGGGCATCCCACCGCTCAGCCTGCGCAGCAAGCCGCACCTTGTACCGCTCCCAGTCATGAGAAGCCCCCGAAGACCACCCCAACTCCGCAACCCCCGGCAACCGCGGAAACGCCATGTACTCGACATGCTCGGAGTTCTCGACCGTCTCGGTCCACAACGGCGCCTCAACCCCCCGCACCGCACCGGCCGGCACCCCCGGCAGATACGCCCCCGGATCCCAGTCGTAGGACCGCTTCACCTCGACGTACCCCGCCCAGTCCAACCCCAGCGGCGTCTCCTCCGTGTACTTCATGTCGAGATACACCCGGTCCGCCGGGGACAGCACCAGCCCCGTCCCGCTCTGCGCGGCCTTCACCACCCGCGCCTTCTCCTCCGCACTCGTACTGTCCAGCCCCCAGTACTGCGCGAGAGCCCCCTTCGCCGGGCTCGCCCCGGTCAGCTGGTGCCAGCCGATCACCGTCTTGCCGTACTCCGCGACGACCGGCTGCACCCGGTCCATGAACTTCACGTAGTCCTCATGGCTGGTGGAGTGCGCCTCGTCGCCCCCGATGTGGAGGTACTCGCCCGGCGTGAGCGCGGCCAGCTCCCGGATCACGTCGTCGACGAAGTCGTACGTGATCTCCTTGTCGACGCACAGCGAGCTGAAGCCGACCTCGGTGCCGGTGTACAGCGGCGGTGCCACGCCGTCGCAGTTCAGCTCGGCGTAGGAGGCGAGGGCCGCGTTGGTGTGGCCGGGCATGTCGATCTCGGGGACGACCTCCAGGTAGCGGGAGGCGGCGTACCGCACGATCTCCTGGTAGTCGGCCTTGGTGTAGAAGCCGCCGGGACCTCCGCCGACCTCCGTCGAACCGCCGTAGGTCGCCA
Source organism: Streptomyces lomondensis (assembly GCF_014651035.1). Lineage (GTDB taxonomy): Bacteria > Actinomycetota > Actinomycetes > Streptomycetales > Streptomycetaceae > Streptomyces > Streptomyces lomondensis. The sequence continues at coordinate 287,813 of NZ_BMWC01000001.1, read as the reverse complement.
GGCGCGGCCAGGAGTCGATGGCGATGCGCCAGCCCTGGTCGTCGCTGAGATGCAGATGCAGCTTGTTGATCTTGTAGAGGGCGAGCTGGTCGATGAAGCGCTTGACCTGGTCGACGGTGAAGAAGTGCCGGGAGACGTCGAGCATGGCGCCGCGCCAGCCGTAGCGCGGGCTGTCCTCGATGGTGCCGCCGGCGACCGGCCACGGGCCGGGCTGGACGGTGTCCTTCTCGACCGCCGCGGGGAGGAGCTGGCGGAGGGTCTGCACGCCGTGGAAGAGGCCGGCGGGGGTCCTGGCGGTGATCGTGAGGGCGCGCGGGGTGCTGCTCAGGCGGTAGCCCTCGGGGCCGAAGTCGCCGTCGGCGAGCCTGAGGTGTATGCCGCCCCGGCCGTGTGTGGTGACCGGGAGGGGGTAGCCGGTCGCGGGCCGCAGGAGGTCCGCGAGGTACTCGGCGACGCGACGCGCCTCCCGCGAGCCTTCGACACGGATGTGCGTGCCGCGCGTGATGCGGTACGGGGCGCCGCCGGGGGCGACCGAGGCGGGGGCCGGTATGACCCGGTCGAGCGGCGTGGTGGCCGCCGCCTGCGCCGGGGCGGACTTGGTGACGCTGACGCCCACCGCGACCAGCAGCAGGGATCCGAGCAGGCGAAGCGTTCCGAGGTGCTGTCTCACGCAAGCGTCCTTTCCATGAGCCGTCGAGCTCCGATAGGTCTGGACCACTCTCTCGTGAGACGAGCGGAACAATCCACCCCCCGGGCGGAAATCACCCGAGGGTCGGAGCCCTCGGCCGCTACTTCGCGCGGCGCGCCACCGTGAAGTGGTCCACCTGCTCACCGCTCTCGGCGATGCCGCGCACCGTCAGCGTGGCGAGCCGCCCCTTCGGCGCGGGGGTGACGTCCACGCGCAGGAAGGAGTAGTCGAGGTAGCGCACCCGGGACCAGGCGACGGTCTCGTCCTGCTTGCCTCCCTTGAGGTTGACGAACGACGCCACGGACTCCACGTCGTGCTCGTTGCCCTCGTACGACAGCGGGGCGCTGAACGTGTAGAGGCTGCGGCCCGCCGCACCGGCCGTCACGTAGACCACGCCGTCGGTCTCGGGGTAGGCGGTGCCGCCGATCGGGAGTTTCCTGGTGACCTGGTCGCCCTTGATCACGTCGGTGCGCTCGTACTGGTGGTTGTGGCCGTTGATGACCAGGTCCACCGTGTACTTCTCGAACAGCGGCACCCACTCCTGCCGGACCCCGCCCTCGGAGGCGTGGGAGGTGGAGGTGCAGTAGGCGCAGTGGTGGAAGAAAACGACGATGAAGTCGATGCCGTGCGCGGCCCGGTACTTCTTGAGCTGCGCCTCCAGCCACCTGGTCTGGGTGCCGCCCGAGATGCCGAGGTTGGCCGGGATCTCGAAGGAGACGTCGTTGGCGTCGAGCGAGATGACGGCCGTGTTGCCGTACACGAACGAGTAGACGCCCGGGAGGTTCTTCCGGTCGGGGCCGTTGTCCGGGAGGCTCCAGCGGGCCTCCTCGCCGCCGTAGCCGCTGGGCGAGTACCAAGCCTCCATGTCGTGGTTGCCGTAGGCGGGCATCCACGGCACGGACTTGGCGACGGACTCGGTCTGGGCGAGGAACTGGTCCCAGATCCGCGAGTCGAAGCCCGTGTCGGACGTCTTGCCCTGGCCGGCCGGGTCGCCGTACGCGATGTCGCCGGCGTGCAGATGGAAGGCCGGGTTCTGGCCGAGGATCAGGCTGTCGTTGGCCAGCGCGTGGTAGCTGACGCCCTGGTCGCCGAAGGCCGTGAAGGTGAACGGCTCCTTGTGCGCGGGGGCGGTGGTGAAGGTGCCGAGGGTGCCCAGCAGGTGCGGCTCGGCCGGGTCGAAGCCCTGGTGGCCGACGCCGTAGTAGTACGTCCGGCCCGGGCGCAGGTGGGTCAGCCTGGCGTGGACGTAGTACTGCGTGTGGTTGCCGCTGGCGCCGACACCGGCCGGTGTGAAGAGGGTGCGGACCTCGGCGTCGATCTTGCGGGAGAGGTCCCAGGGGTGGGCGCCGATCCGGATGAACGGCTTCTCGACGGCGACCGGGACCTGCCAGGAGACGGTCATCTCCGTGCGCGGGTCGGTGCCGTAGGCGAGGTGGCGGCCGAAGGGGGCGACATGGGCACCGTCGACGGTCTCGGTGCCGGGCCGCCCGCTCGGAACGGCGGCCTGGGCGGTGGCGCCCGGTACGAACGCGCCACCCGCGACGGCGCCGAGCGTCACGGCACCGCCTCTGATCATCGTGCGCCGGGAGAACCTGGCGCGCAGGTACTCGTGCTGCTCGGCCATGCTCATGCGTGCGGCGAGCCGCTCGGGTACACCCATACGAGGAATGTCCATGGCGTCCAAAAATCGACGCCTCGGGCAACGGGCTGCCGGATGCCCGGTGGCCGCCTCACGAACAAGCGCTCATGACTGGTTCAACGTTCCCCCAAGGGACTCCCACAGACACCTGCCCGAAACCGGGCAGAATTCTTGCGAAAGCCGCGCCCGTACCCCAGGATCTAGCGAGTGCACGACGAACTCGTTGATCACCTGACGCGGTCCACCCCCCTGAGCCGGGGCGAGGCGCTGCGCGTGGTCCAGGACGTGCTCGCCTACTTCGACGAGACGACCGAGGAGTACGTCCGTCGCCGCCACCGCGAGCTCCAGGCCCAGGGCCTGGTGAACGCGGCGATCTTCGAACGGATCGAGGCGGACCTCAAGTATCGCGCGGTGGCACCGCCGGAGCTCTCGCTCCGGCAGCTGCGGCGCATCGTCTACGGCTAGGAATACGTATCTATGTGCGGAATCGTCGGTTACATCGGGAAGCGTGACGTCGCGCCCCTGCTCCTGGAGGGCCTGCAGCGCCTGGAGTACCGCGGCTACGACTCCGCGGGCATCGTCGTCACGTCCCCGAAGACGTCCGGCCTGAAGATGGTCAAGGCCAAGGGCCGCGTCCGCGACCTGGAGGCCAAGGTCCCGGCCCGCTTCAAGGGCACGACCGGCATCGCCCACACCCGCTGGGCCACCCACGGCGCCCCCTCCGACGTCAACGCCCACCCGCACCTGGACGCCGAGGGCAAGGTCGCCGTCGTCCACAACGGCATCATCGACAACGCCTCCGACCTGCGCCGCAAGCTGGAGGCGGACGGCGTCGAGTTCCTCTCCGAGACCGACACCGAGGTCCTCGTCCACCTCATCGCCCGCTCGCAGGCCGGCAAGCTGGAGGACAAGGTCCGCGAGACCCTCCGGCTCATCGAGGGCACGTACGGCATCGCCGTCATGCACGCCGACTTCCCCGACCGCATCGTCGTCGCCCGCAACGGCTCCCCGGTCGTCCTCGGCATCGGCGAGAAGGAGATGTTCGTCGCCTCGGACATCGCCGCGCTGGTCACCCACACGCGCCAGATAGTCACGCTGGACGACGGCGAGATGGCGACGCTGAAGGCCGACGACTTCCGCACGTACACGACGGAGGGCACGCGGACGACGGCCGAGCCGACCACGGTGGAGTGGGAGGCCGCCTCGTACGACATGGGCGGCCACGACACCTACATGCACAAGGAGATCCACGAGCAGGCCGACGCCGTGGACCGCGTGCTGCGCGGCCGCATCGACGACCGCTTCTCCACCGTGCACCTGGGCGGCCTGAACCTGGACGCCCGCGAGGCCCGGCGCATCCGCCGCGTGAAGATCCTCGGCTGCGGCACCTCGTACCACGCGGGCATGATCGGCGCCCAGATGATCGAGGAGCTGGCCCGCATCCCCGCCGACGCCGAGCCGGCCTCGGAGTTCCGCTACCGCAACGCGGTCGTCGACCCCGACACCCTCTACGTCGCGGTCTCCCAGTCCGGCGAGACGTACGACGTGCTGGCCGCCGTGCAGGAGCTGAAGCGCAAGGGCGCGCGGGTCCTGGGCGTGGTGAACGTGGTCGGCTCCGCGATCGCCCGCGAGGCGGACGGCGGCATCTACGTGCACGCGGGCCCCGAGGTCTGCGTCGTCTCCACCAAGTGCTTCACCAACACCACGGTCGCCTTCGCCCTCCTGGCCCTCCACCTGGGCCGCACCCGTGACCTCTCGGTCCGCGACGGCAAGCGGATCATCGAGGGCCTGCGCAAGCTGCCCGCCCAGATCGCCGAGATCATGGAGCACGAGGAGGACGTCAAGAAGCTGGCCCTCCAGTTCGCCGAGGCCCGCTCGATGCTCTTCATCGGCCGCGTCCGGGGCTACCCGGTGGCCCGCGAGGCCTCCCTGAAGCTCAAGGAGGTCTCCTACATCCACGCCGAGGCCTACCCCGCCTCCGAGCTCAAGCACGGCCCGCTGGCCCTGATCGAGCCGGCCCTCCCCACGGTCGCGATCGTCCCCGACGACGACCTCCTGGAGAAGAACCGCGCCGCCATGGAGGAGATCAAGGCCCGCAGCGGCAGGATCCTCGCGGTCGCCCACCAGCACGAGGAGAAGGCCGACGACACGATCGTCGTCCCGAAGAACGAGGACGAACTCGACCCGATCCTGATGGGCATCCCGCTCCAGCTCCTGGCGTACCACACGGCCTTGGCACTGGGCAGGGACATCGACAAGCCGAGGAACCTGGCCAAGTCGGTGACGGTGGAGTAACTCACCCTCTTTTTTTAGGGGCGCGGGGCTGTATCGATTTGCGGCTCCGCCGCGTGGGCGCGAACAACCCCAACGCACCTGCACAGGCCAAACAATGAGGACGGACCCCCACGTGCTGCCACCATGCACGGGGGGGTCCGTTTTCATCGCCGGGAAGCCGCCCAACTCCCCGGCCCGCGCAGCTAACCGGTGGCCGTCACCCCCCGGCCGGCAGCACGCCTCGGAAGAACGGTCGGCCAGTGCGCCAGCGCCGCCGTCGCGGCATACCAGGCCACGGCCCCCGCGGCCACGGCGAACCACCCACCCACCTTGGCGAGCCCGTCGTTACCGGCGAACTCGGCGATCGCCATGAGCACCAGGGCGACGAAGAACAGCCCGTACAACGCCTGGCCGAGCTGATCCCCACCGGCCAGCGTGAGCGACAGCGCCACCAGGGCGAACAACAGCAGGAACAGCCCTGCCTCGTTACCGGCGGCACCCTCGGTCACGGCCCAGGTGAACCACAGGGCCCCGAGCACCGAGAACGCCGTACCACCGACGGAGTCACCCTCGCGCAGGGCCACCAGCCCGGCGACGAAGAGCGCGATGCCGCCCACGTACTGGGCGACGGACACGGCGTCAGCGGCTGACACACCGTTCATCACAGCGGTGTGCCCCAGGCCGAAGGCCAACAGGGTGATTCCGAGGGCGAGTCGACCGGCCACGGTCGTGATTCCGCTTCCCGCGGAGACGTCTTTGTCCACGGCGGGCTCCCTTCGTGCAGGTGCAGTTGTGCGGTGTCCCGTATATGCCCTTCACAAGGGCACAAACACCTCTACGCGCGAGTAGATTTACGCGTCGCACCAAGGGAGTTGGGCGCTCAGGGAAGCGCTCAGGGAATGACGATCACAGGCCGCTGCGCCCGCTTGGCGAGCCGCCCGGCGACGGAGCCGAAGATGCGGCCCACGATGCCGTGCGTGGACCCGACGACGATCGCGTCGGCCTCGTACTCCCGGCCGACCTCTTCGAGTTCGTGGCAGATGTCGCCGCCGCGCTCGACCAGGATCCAGGGCACCTCGGCGAGGTAGTCCGCACAGGCCAGCTCCAGACCCAGCACCTCGGTGCGGTGGTCCGGCACGTCCACGAACACGGGCGGCTCGCAGCCGGCCCACACCGTGGTCGGCAGCCGGTTGGCCACATGGACGATGATCAGGCCCGACCCGGAGCGATGGGCCATGCCGATCGCGTACGCCAGGGCGCGCTCACTGGACGTGGAGCCGTCGAAGCCGACGACGACCCCGTGCTTGAAAGCGGGGTCGCAAGAATGGCGTGGCTCTTCCGCCGCCAGGGGCTCGGCCGCCGTGGGATCGGCGACGGGCCGCTTGCGGTCCGCGGGTTCGAAGAATTCGTGACCGGCCATGGCTGTCTCGGCGTTGTGATCCTTTATGGGTGGGCCCGCGAGCGGGGCTCGCTGACAGATCCAGCACTGTGCGGCGGAGCTGTGTCCGGGAATGGTCTTCCCAACCCCATACCCCCAAGGGTACGGCGGCACGCCTCCTTAGCCCAGATCCCGCCCGCCGTGCGTGCGGGTTCCAGGGAGCATGCACGAGGCGACGCCCGTAACGCAATGGTTGCTGCGCTGTACAGGCGGTTTGCACAGGATTCACTTACCCGTGGGGGTGATCCGCCCGCACAGTGACCGACGCCCGGGCCGTGCGTTGAACCCCGTGAGTCACGCCACAGGGAGCACGCATGTCCGGACCTCGCCCCGCCTCGGAGGCGGACCGCGCGACCCCGCCGCCGCGGGACACCGCGACGGACGTGGTCCGCTGGGCGGCCTTCAGCTGCCTGCTCGTCCCGGTCGTGCTCCTGGCCTACGGCAGCTCCCTCGCCGGCGCCGCCGGCACGGCCCTCGGGCTCGCGGCCGTCACGGGCGCCTGCCGGGTCCTGCTGCGCCAGTCGGAGCGCGGCGCGGCCCGCCTCGCGGCCGAGGACCGGGCGCCCCACCGGGGCCGGCACCACCGCACCGGAACGGGGTCCCACCGTGGCGGACGGCACACCGGAGGAGATACACCGGTCGGCTGACCGGTTTCCGCGCACACGCACGCTGCTTTTCAGCCAACTTCGCGCCCCTGTGCAACACCCCGCCGAACCACCCCCCAACCCCCGTTCGACCTGCACGGAAAGGGCCTCAGGGGCACTGCGCACCCTACGTGGATTGGCCACTGCGACAAGGCGCACTTCCCTGCACGCCCCACGAGTGCAACCCTTCGTGATCGAATGCTTCACGCCAAGTTGCCAAGTCGACAATGTGCCGAGTGCCGAACCGGCCACCTCGGCACGACGGGACACAGTAGATTCGATCTTGACTGTCTACGGCGGGGGACTCGTGCAGGACCGAGGGGAAACGTGCAGGAGCGACACAACCGAGGAGCCGCGACCACCGAGGGGGGCTTAGCAGTATGAGCCACGACTCCACTGCCGCGCCGGAAGCCGCGGCCCGGAAGCTTTCCGGGCGACGTCGCAAGGAGATCGTCGCGGTGCTGCTGTTCAGCGGCGGCCCCATCTTCGAGAGTTCCATACCGTTGTCGGTGTTCGGGATCGACCGCCAGGACGCCGGCGTGCCGCGCTACCGACTGCTGGTGTGCGGCGGCGAGGACGGCCCACTGCGGACCACAGGGGGCCTGGAACTCAGCGCACCGCATGGCCTGGAAGCGATCTCGCGCGCGGGCACGGTCGTCGTACCGGCCTGGCGTTCGATCACTTCTCCGCCACCGGACGAGGCGCTCGACGCGTTGCGCCGCGCCCATGAGGAGGGCGCCCGCATCGTCGGGCTGTGCACCGGCGCCTTCGTCCTCGCGGCGGCGGGCCTGCTGGACGGCCGCCCCGCGACGACACACTGGATGTACGCGCCGACGCTGGCCAAGCGCTACCCGTCGGTCCACGTGGACCCACGGGAGCTGTTCGTCGACGACGGCGACGTGCTGACGTCGGCCGGCACGGCGGCCGGAATCGATCTGTGCCTGCACATCGTGCGCACGGACCACGGCAACGAGGCGGCAGGGGCCCTGGCCCGGCGCCTCGTCGTACCCCCGCGCCGAAGCGGCGGCCAGGAGCGCTACCTCGACAGGTCTTTACCAGAGGAGATCGGCGCCGACCCGCTCGCCGAGGTCGTCGCCTGGGCGCTGGAGCACCTCCACGAGCAGTTCGACGTGGAGACGCTGGCGGCACGCGCGTACATGAGCCGGCGTACGTTCGACCGCCGCTTCCGCTCGCTGACCGGGAGCGCGCCGCTCCAGTGGCTGATCACGCAGCGGGTGCTCCAGGCGCAGCGCCTACTGGAGACGTCGGACTACTCGGTGGACGAGGTGGCGGGGCGCTGCGGCTTCCGGTCGCCGGTCGCCCTGCGCGGGCACTTCCGCCGCCAGCTGGGCTCGTCCCCGGCCGCGTACCGGGCGGCGTACCGCGCCCGGCGCCCGCAGGGCGAGCGGCCCCAGGACACCGACGGCGGCCCGGGCGGCCCCGGCTCCGGCGGCATGCCGGGCCACGCGGGGCACGCGGGACATCCCGGCCAGCAGGGCCAGTCCCCCGCCGCCATGCACCCGGACCACCCGGTCCCGCTCCAGTCCCGCCGCACGGCGGCCGCGAGCGCGGCCGGCCCGTCCCCGGCCCTGTCGGCGAGCCTGCCGGGCCAGCGCAGCGGAACATGACGTGACCTCGAAACGCCGGGCGGACTGACCTGACCACTCGCTCCGCCCGGCGTCCGAGCGCGGCACACGAGGACGACGCGCAGCCACACCACTCAGGTTTCTCAGCCCGTCCGGCGCTTGAGGACGAGGCCGTTCAGGCCGAAGCGGGGGCCTGGGGGCGGCAGCCCCCCAGCAGACCCGGGCACCGACGCCCAGCGCCCGGCAAAACAACCGCACCCGCACACACGGCCGACTCGCGCAGCGACGCCGTAAGGTTAGACACATGAACGATCGCATGGTGTGGATCGACTGCGAGATGACCGGCCTCTCGCTGTCGGACGACGCGCTCATCGAGGTGGCCGCCCTCGTCACCGACTCCGAGCTGAACGTGCTCGGCGACGGCGTGGACATCGTCATCCGGCCGCCGGAGCGGGCGCTGGAGACGATGCCGGAGGTGGTGCGTCAGATGCACACCGCGTCCGGACTCCTCGCCGAGCTGGAGAACGGCACGACGCTCAAGGACGCCGAGGAGCAGGTCCTGACGTACGTGAGGGAGTTCGTCAAGGAGCCGGGCAAGGCCCCGCTGTGCGGCAACTCCGTCGGCACGGACCGCGGCTTCCTGCTGCGCGACATGCCGACGCTGGAGGACTACCTGCACTACCGGATCGTCGACGTGTCGTCGATCAAGGAGCTGGCCCGCCGCTGGTACCCGCGGGCCTACTTCAACAGCCCGCAGAAGAACGGCAACCACCGCGCCCTCGCCGACATCCGCGAGTCCATCGCGGAGCTGCGCTACTACCGCGAGGCCGTCTTCGTTCCCCAGCCCGGGCCCGACTCGGAGACCGCGAAGAAGATCGCGGCGAAGCACGTCCTGCCTGCTCAGTAGGCGGGACAGGGCCCCGTCGAGGGGCGCCGCGAAAGCCGTGCGCGAGCACCCCTTCGGACCCTGTACACTTTTTCTCGGCCGGTCGGGGACATCACTGACCTCCAAGCCGGTCATGGTGGGTGTAGCTCAGCTGGTAGAGCACCTGGTTGTGGTCCAGGATGCCGCGGGTTCGAGTCCCGTCACTCACCCTTTATGACAAAGGGCTGGCCCGGTGAAACGGGTCAGCCCTTTGTCATGCCTGAGGTCAGCAGAGCGAGCGCTTCGAAGAGAAGCCGACAGTCGGCATCATCCCCCTTGCCGACTGCGCCACTCGGTATGTGAACCGGCTCACCGGAGTCGACGACCGGACCCGCGACGAGTACCTGCGGTTCATGCCCGGACGTCGAGCCCACGCCGGACCCGGCTGATCACGTTCTGCACATCCGCGCCGTAGACCGCGGACTCGCTCAAGGCGTCCCAGACGCGCCGGTAGGAGGCCACCGTCTCATCGTCGTCGAGCCACAGCTCGGCGTGCCAGTCCTCAGCGATGACGAGGTTGTCGTCGAGGATCCAGAACCCGTTCGCGGCGGGGACCCGCAAGGACGCGCCCAGGGGAATGATCCCGAGCTCGATCGTGTCCATCCCGACCTGTCCTGCGAGCCGGTCCAGCTGTGCGGCAAGGACCGACGGCGGGCACACGAGCGCGTGGAGCGCGGCCTCCCACACGAGCGCGTGGAACCGCCGGCCGCCCTGGTACAGCCATGCCTGCCGTTCCATCCGGGAGCGGACGGCCTCCTCCGTGTCCCGCACCGTGCCCTGTAAATCGGCGTACCGCAGGAAGATGTGCCGGGCGTAGTCGGCGGTCTGAAGCATGCCCGGGATGACCGCTTCTTCCCACGCGCGGATGACGCGGGCTCGGTCGACAGCAACGTTCCAGGTGTCCTGTACGGGGCGGTGCCCGGCGGCGAGCTGGCGGCGCCACGACCGAATGTGGGATTCGAACCCCTTGAGGCGGGCGTCCAGTTCATCAACCACTTCGGGCTGCCCGACAGCGTGACCCCATGCGTGGAGGTCCTCGCTCGTCGCGGTCTGCCGACCGCCCTCCAACTTGTACACCTTGGAGTGCGGCCAGCCGAGCCGCTGCGCGAGCTGTGTCCCGGTGAGGCGGCCCTCAGGGGCGGACAGGCGTAACTCCCTCAGTCGACGACCGAGGGCCTCCCGAGCCTGCTGGTAGTCCGTGCTCACCGGGGGAGTTCTACTCCTTCGCGCCGAGCTGCGCCGCGAACTGGTCGTAGGGCACGGACGCGTGGACTGCGGCGTCGCGGACCTGGCAGTACCGCAGCACCTCGGCGGGCTCGGTGATGATCTCGACGTCGTGGAAGACGTCCTGGTCGTCGAAGCGGAGGATCGCCACGAGGCGGCTGTCGAAGACCCAGAAGTCCTCGGCGGGCAGGTGCGCCCGCTCCGCGTCCTGCCGCCAAAGGTTCTGAACGTCCTCGCCGGTGGCCGCGTTGCAGCGGGCGTAGGAGAGGAGGAACCGCTGCCCCTCAGTCGGCGGATTGTCGACGACGCGCACGCGACCGACCTACTTGCCCGCCTGCGTCTGGCGAAGGATGTTCCGGCACCAGTCGCTGTCGAGGTCCATCGGCGCGCGGCCGGTGGCGAGGAACTCGGCGTATCCCGCGTCTTCACGGTCGGAGGCGTAGCCGCGCCGGGTCTCCAGGTGCCACGCCGAATGCTCGAAGTGGTGGAAGAGCCGGCCGAACTCCTCCATGCCGATCAGCTTGGGCACTCGGTCGACCTCCTTCGGGCCGTGGTTGACGAGCAGCTCGCGAGGGACGACGACCGCGGCGTCGTCCAGCCCGAAGTGCTGCAACTGCCGCAGGTCCGCAGGGTCGGTGAGAGGCCGCCCTTGGACGATGATCTCACCGCTGTCGATGTCCTCGTGCACCGCGGGGCACGCGCCGTTCTTGCTGTCCGTGCCGTTGAATCGCAGCCGTCGCGCCATGGTTGTCTCCCTCGTGCCGGGTCGTGGCGTCTTCAGCATCACCAGGCTCCAAGCCTCTTGCTACCGTGCACGCCCCCCTTCGTGAGACCACACGAGAACATTCCGTCAGGCTGCGAGAACATTCGAGAACATCACATGGCGAGTGACAAAGCCGCCTCTCTATGGTCCTGTTCATGGCCGAAGCAACCGCACAGAACCTCGATCCTTTCACCGCCGTGGAATCCCTCCGGGAGGCGCTCCACCAAGTCGGCATCGTTCTGCCGTCGCTGGCGGTGGACCCGGCATCGCCGAGCCTGCGCCTCGTGGAGCTGGGGCGCGTACGCGCGGACGTGGCCATGCGGCTGGCACGCGCACTCCAGCAAGGGAGTCCGACGACATGAGCACCAAGCGACAGATCACTCAGGGCACCACCATGACAGGCACGCCCCCGCCCGACCTCGCGGTCATGCGCGAGACCACGCAGATGGTGCTCGCGTCCGGCTCGGGACCGCACCCGCTGCTGCGAGACGACGAACCGGCCACGCTCACCGACACGCTGCGCGGCCACCTCGAACTGCTCATCCCCGAGGTCGAGCAGGCAGCCGGGCGTCTGCCGGAGAACAGCGTCACCCGCTCCGGCGCGATGTACTGCGTCGGCGAGGCCCGCGGAAAGCTCCGCGCGCCCGAGCTGAGCTTCGCCCCGTTGGCCGGCAGCGTGATGTACGCCCGCCGGCTCGCCCGCGTCCTGGTCGCCCTGTGCGACTACTACGAGACCGTCACCAGTGGCCTGGTCGAGACGCACTGGCGGACCGCGTTCGTGCGCCTGGCGGACCACTGCCTGACGTGCCCGACCTGCCTGGCCATGGACGATCAAGGCGCACGCCTCGGCCTCCCCTGCGAGACCCACGACCGGCTCTACGACGAGTACCGGGAAGCCTGGGCTCGGGCTCGTGACGGCCACCGACGCCCTGCGGAGACATCGGCGTGACCACTCCCGGAGCTGAGCCCAGGACGCCCGACGCCGAAGACGAGTTCCAGAGACTGGGCGCGCAGCTGGTGCGCACGGCGAAGTCGTCCCGCAGCCGGGCGGCCGTCCAGGCCCTGGTCGAGGAGCGGACGATCCTGTCGGTGCCGGCCGTACGCCACGCCCTGATCGTCGACACCGACGACAGCGAGATGGCCCACTTCGAGGGCCTGGCAGGTCACCAGTACAACCTCGGCCTCGACAAGGGGCAGCGATGCTTTCTTGAGCTGGTGCTGTCGATGGTGGGCACGCGCCTGTGACCCCTTGCGCCGAGGGCGACGAACTCTGCGACAAGTACCAGCAGGCACGCCGCGACCTCACACGCGCGTAGGACCCCACAGCCCCGCCCCCCTCTTCGCCCAGTACTGATGCCGCGGCCGGCTTCGATGCGCTGGATCGTCGACCGCCCCCAACTCTGTTCCTCCTGGCTCAGGTTGCGTGCTCGCGGGAGTCTCGGACGTGCTCGCCCTGCTGCGGGCAGGCTTCGCGGATCCATTCAGGCTGGTCATCGGCACTCGTCCAAGCTGGAGTCCCGTTGACCTTCTGTCAGCATCACTTCTGAGGCATTGTGTGATCTCGCAGTGGTCGGGGCGCTCTACTACCTGGTCCGGCGACCGTCACCGGCGAGAACGTGAGCGCCCGCCCGTACGCCCATGGCACCGTGGCGGACATGGGCGAGTTGGTGGAGCGGGTCGACGAACAGGACCGGGTGGTCGGGGTCGTCGATCGGGACGAGGCGATCCGGAACCGGTGGCCGCACCGGGTCGCGACAACGGTGTGCCGTGATTCGCGGGGCCGCGTGCTGGTGTATCGGAGGCCGGAGCACGTGTCCCGGTTTCCGGGGCTCTACGACTGGCTGATCGGCGGGGCCGTCGGGGTCGGCGAGCCGTACGAGGAGGCGGCGGCCCGGGAGCTGGCCGAGGAGCTGGGAGTGCGGGCGCCGGTGCGGCCCGTTCTGAAGTTCCTGTGCCGCGGGGCGATCAGCCCGTACTGGCTCGCTGTGCACGAGGCCGTCGTCACCGGGCCTCTGACCCCCGACCCGTCCGAGATCGCCTGGCAGGGCTGGCTCAGCGAGCGGGAGCTGCGCGAGGCTCTCGGCAGATGGGCGTTCGTGCCCGACGTGTGGACGCCCTGCGCCGCTACCTGGCCCTCAGGGAACCGACCGCCGCCGCGCCGTCACCAACTCCCCCACCCGCGTGAACCGTTCGGCCTGATCGGGGCGCATGGCCCGCTCCACGACCGCCAGTTGGGCCGCCGTGCCACGACGCGCAGCCCGCCTCCTGGTCGCGGAAGGGGCGGAAGACCTCCCCCACCGTGTGCAGATAGGGCTCGGTCCGGGCGACCTCCGTAACGTCCAGCAGAGGATGGCCCGTCACGAGGACGACCGGGACACCAGCTCCGTGGCCAGGACCATCTGCCGTCGCTCCAGCCCGCGGGACGCGAGGGGGCGGCGGTCGGCGACCTCCGTGAGGAGGAGGTCGATCATCCGGCGGCCCATCTCCTCGATGGGCTGGCGGACGCTGGTGAGGGGCGGGTCCATGTGGCGGGCGATGGCGGAGTCGTCGTAGCCGACGAGCGCCACGTCGTCGGGGATGCGGCGGCCCGCCTCGCGCAGGGCCTGGCGGGCGCCGGCCGCGGTGACGTCGGAGGCGGCGAAGACCGCGTCCAGGTAGGGATGGCGCTCCAGCAGCGCCGCCATGGCGCGGCGGCCGCCCTCCTCCGTGAAGTCGCCCGGCTCGATCAGCGTCTCGTCCGCCCCGTGGCCCGCGTCGCTCAGGGCCGCGCGGTAGCCGTCGATACGGCGCTGGGCACCGTACACGTCGAGGCGGCCGGTGATGTGGGCCACCCGGCGGCGGCCCCGGGACAGCAGGTGCTCGACGGCCTGCCGGGCGCCGCCGTAGTTGTCCGAGTCGACCGACGGCAGGGTCTCCGCCGACGAGCGCGGGCCGCTGATCACCGCCGGTATCTCCAGCTGGGCGAGGAGGTCCGGCAGCGGGTCGTCGGCGTGCACCGAGACCAGCAGGACGCCGTCCACCCGGTGGGCCGCCAGGTACTGGGCGAGGCGGCGGCGCTCGCGGTCGCCGCCCGCGAAGATCAGCAGCAGCTGCATCTCCGTGTCGGACAGCGCGGCCCCGACGCCCTTCAGCATGTCCGAGAAGTACGGCTCCGAGAAGAACCGGGTCTCCGGCTCGGGCACGACCAGTGCGATCGCGTCCGTGCGGTTGGCGGCCAGCGCGCGGGCCGCGGTGTTCGGCACGTAGCCGAGCTCCGCGACCGCCGCCTCGACGGCCGCGCGCGTCGCGTCACTGACCCGGGGCGAGCCGTTGATCACCCGGGAGACCGTGCCGCGGCCGACACCGGCGCGCGCCGCCACCTCTTCGAGGGTGGGCCGGCCACCGCTTCGGCCCCGCGCTCCGTGGCTTGCCATGGGCTCCGCCTTCCCGTCCACACCCGCACATCTGCGGCTGGCCTGGAATTTAACAGGCTCGTCAGCTGTAGTGACCGCCACCGGCCGCCTGCCGCCACCGCCTTCCGCTTCGGCCCGACGAGCCGGTTCGGCCGACGCTTCGACTGGCCGGATACCGCCGACCGCGGCCGCAACGGGGTCCGTCCCGTGTCCAGTTAACGTCCCGATAACTGAACGCGTCTCTCCCTGTCCGGTCCCTTGACACCCCCGCCACTACCGGGGACTCTTCAACACATCACCGGTGGGAGCGCTCCCACAGTACCTGACACATACACAACCCGCACGTTCCCCGCCCGAGCCGCAGCGAGTGAAAACGGGCCCAACCATGCAGTTGGCCGGGGGGTCGGCACGTCAGGGCAACAGGAGGACGACATGCGAGCACGCATCCGAACCGCCCGCAAGGCGATGGTCCTCGCGGCCGTCGCGTCGCTGGGCGCCGGGCTGCTGGCCGGCTGTGCCGACGACGGCAAGGACGAGGAGAGCTCGTCCCAGGGCGGCAACGGCGGCAAGACCAAGATCACCCTGGGGTTGTTCGGCAGCTTCGGCTTCGAGGAGGCCGGCCTCTACGCGGAGTACGAGAAGCTCCACCCGGACATCGACGTCCAGCAGACCGTGATCGAGCGGAACGAGAACTACTATCCGCCGCTGGTCAACCACCTCACCACCAACAGTGGCCTCCAGGACATCCAGGGCATCGAAGTCGGCAACATCAACGAGGTCGCGAACAACTACGCGGACAAGCTGGTGGACCTGTCCAAGTACGGCAAGGAGAGCGACTACCTGCCCTGGAAGTGGCAGCAGGCGACCACCAAGAGCGGCCAGACGATCGGCCTCGGCACCGACGTCGGCCCGATGGCCATCTGCTACCGCAAGGACCTGTTCGAGGCGGCCGGCCTGCCCACCGACCGCGAGGAGGTCGGGAAGCTGTGGGCCGGCGACTGGACCAAGCTCGTCGAGGTGGGCAAGCGGTTCAAGGCGAAGGCCCCCGAGGGCACCACCTTCCTGGACTCCCCCGGCGGTCTGCTCAACGCGATCATCGGCAGTGAGAAGGAGCGCTTCTACGACGCCTCCGGCAAGGTCATCTACAAGTCGAACCCGGCCGTCAAGGCCGCCTTCGACCTGACGGCCGAGGCCGGCGAGGAGGGCCTGGTCGGCAACCAGACGCAGTTCCAGCCCGCCTGGGACACCACGATCGCCAACAGCAAGTTCGCCGCGATGTCCTGCCCGCCGTGGATGCTCGGTTACATCGAGAGCAAGTCCAAGCCCGAGAACGCCGGCAAGTGGGACGTGGCCGCACCGCCGAAGGCCGGCAACTGGGGCGGTTCCTTCCTGGCCGTGCCCAAGTCGGGCAAGAACGCCGAGGAGGCCGCGAAGCTCGCCGCCTGGCTGACCGCGCCCGAGCAGCAGGCCAAGCTGTTCTCCAAGCGCGGCAGCTTCCCGAGCGCGCAGGCGGCGTACGACCTGCCGCTGGTGACGGACGCGAAGAACAAGATGACCGGTGACGCCCCGATCGGTCAGATCTTCGCGCCGCTCGCCAAGGAGAGCCCGATCCAGGTGATCGGCCCGAAGGACCAGATCATCCAGCAGGGCCTGACGGACAACGGCGTGGTTCTGGTGACCCAGGGCAAGTCGCCCAAGGAGGCCTGGGACAACGCCGTCAAGACCATCGACAACAACCTGGAGAAGTGACCGGTATGGCCACCCGGCACGACACCGCCGCCGCGCCCCCCGGCAAGGAGGGGGGCGCGGCCCCGGCCCGTCCGCCCGTCGAGGCGGTGCCCCCGGAGGTCGCGAAGAAGCGGGCCCGGCTCTCCCGCCGCTGGCAGCGGGACGTGCGCTGGAGCCCGTACGCCTTCGTGTCGCCGTTCTTCCTGCTCTTCGCCGCGTTCGGCCTGTTTCCGCTGATCTACACGGCGTGGGCCTCGCTGCACACGGTGGAGCTGACGGCGCCCACCGACATGGAGTGGGCGGGCCTGCGCAACTACACCCGGATCTTCGACGACGACTTCTACTGGAACGCGGCGAAGAACACCCTGACCATCGGGATCATCTCCACCGTCCCGCAGTTGATGATGGCGCTGGGCATCGCCCACATCCTCAACTACCGGCTGCGCGCCTCGACCTTCTACCGGGTCGCGATGCTCGCGCCGTACGCGACCTCGATCGCCGCGGCCTCCCTGGTCTTCGTGCTGCTCTTCGGCCGCGACTACGGCATGATCAACTGGGCGCTCGACCTGGTCGGCATCGACAGGATCGACTGGCAGAACGAGAAGTGGCCCTCGCAGATCGCCGTCTCCTCGATCGTGATCTGGCGGTGGACCGGCTACAACGCGCTGATCTATCTGGCCGCGATGCAGGCGATCCCGCAGGATCTGTACGAGTCGGCGGCCCTGGACGGGGCCAACCGCTGGCAGCAGTTCCTCCACGTGACGCTGCCCTCGCTGCGTCCGACGATCCTGTTCACCGTGGTCGTCTCGACCATCGGCGCGTCCCAGCTCTTCGGTGAGCCGCTGCTGTTCGACGCCAACAAGGGCGCTTCCGGCGGTGCCCAGCACCAGTTCCAGACGCTCGGCCTGTACATGTACGAGCAGGGCTGGGTGAACCAGCACCTGGGCCGCGCCTCCGCGATCGCCTGGACGATGTTCCTGATCCTGATCGTGATCGGCATCGTCAACTACGTCATCTCGCGCCGGCTGCGCGCCAGTAGTTAGGAGAACCGGCCGTGACGACGACCCTGACGAAACCCCCGGCGGACGCGGAGCCCAAGCCTCCCAAGCGTTCGCGCGGGCTGAAGGCGGCGCGGGCGGGCGGGCAGATGCACGCCGGTCCGGTGGCGTACCTCATCCTCGCCGTGTTCACCGTCGTATCGCTGTTCCCCCTGGTGTGGACGGCGATCGCCGCCTCGCGCGACAACCAGCGGCTGGCGCAGACACCGCCGCCGTTCTGGTTCGGCTCCGGGCTGTTCGACAAGCTCGAACTGGCCTGGACGGACGCCAACCTGGGCGAGGCGTTCCTCAACACCACGATCGTGGCGGGCGTTTCGGCGCTGACCATCGTCTTCCTGTCGACGATCGCCGGATTCGCCTTCGCCAAGCTGAAGTTCCGGGGCCGGGGCGCCCTGATGCTGATCGTGATCGGCACGATGATGGTGCCGCCGCAGCTCCAGGTGATCCCGCTGTACATGATGGTCGCGAAGCTGGACTGGACCGACCAGCTCCAGGCGGTGATCCTGCCGTCGCTGGTGAGCGCGTTCGGCGTGTTCTTCATGCGGCAGTACCTGCTCCAGGCCCTGCCGGACGAGATCATCGAGGCGGCCCGGGTGGACGGCGCGAACAGCTGGCGTGTGGTCTGGCACGTGGTGTTCCCGACCGCGCGTCCCGCCATGGCCGTCCTGGGCATGCTGATGTTCGTCCAGACCTGGAACGACTTCCTCTGGCCGTTCCTGGTGCTGACCCAGACCGGCAACCCGACCGTGCAGGTCGCCGTCGCCGGACTCGGCCGCGGCTACACCCCCGACCAGTCCCTGATCATGGCGGGCGCGCTGCTGGGCACGCTGCCGCTGCTGCTGGTCTTCGCGATCTTCGGCAAGCAGATCGTGGGCGGCATCATGCAGGGCGCCGTCAAGGGCTGACGCCCTCGCCCCGTTCTTCCAGGGGGCCGGGTCAGCGCCGCCCCGGCCCCTGCTCCTCCCCCCTCTCCTCCCCCTCCACCCGTCGGTCTCCACGACCTCCAATGGGAGCGCTTCCATGCCTGACTCCGAGAACCCGGCCACCCCGGTGACCTTCCCTCCCGCCTTCCTCTGGGGCGCGGCGACCTCCGCGTACCAGATCGAGGGTGCGGTGCGGGAGGACGGCCGTACGCCGTCGATCTGGGACACCTTCAGCCATACGCCGGGCAAGACGGCCGGCGGCGACCACGGTGACACCGCTGTCGACCACTACCACCGCTACCGCGAGGACGTGGCGCTGATGGCGGAGCTGGGCCTGGGCGCCTACCGCTTCTCCGTCTCGTGGTCGCGGGTGCAGCCGACCGGGCGGGGCCCGGCCGTGCAGAAGGGCCTGGACTTCTACCGCCGGCTGGTCGACGAGCTGCTGTCCAGGGGCATCAAGCCGGCCGTCACGCTCTACCACTGGGACCTGCCGCAGGAGCTGGAGGACGCGGGCGGCTGGCCCGAGCGCGACACGGCGTACCGGTTCGCGGAGTATGCGCAGATCGTCGGCGAGGCGCTGGGCGACCGCGTGGAGCAGTGGATGACGCTCAACGAGCCGTGGTGCAGCGCGTTCCTGGGCTACGCCTCCGGGGTGCACGCCCCGGGCCGTACGGATCCGGCGGCCTCGCTGCGTGCCGCGCACCATCTGAACCTGGCTCACGGGCTGGGCGCGTCCGCGCTGCGGTCGGTGATGCCGGCCCGCAACACGGTCGCGGTGAGCCTCAACTCCGCGGTGGTCAGGCCGCTTTCGCAGGACCCGGCGGACCTGGCGGCGGCCCGGAAGATCGACGACCTGGCCAACGGTGTCTTCCACGGGCCGATGCTGCACGGCGCCTACCCGGAGTCGCTGTACGTGGCGACGGCGAGCCTCACGGACTGGGACTACGTCCTCGACGGCGACCTGGCGCTGATCAACCAGCCGCTGGACGCGCTCGGCCTCAACTACTACACGCCCGCGCTGGTCTCGGCGGCGGACACCTCGGCGAAGGCGCCGCGCGCCGACGGCCACGGCTCGAGCGACCACTCGCCGTGGCCGGCCGCGGACGACGTCGCCTTCCACCAGACGCCGGGCGACCGCACGGAGATGGGCTGGACGATCGACCCGACCGGCCTGCACGAGCTGATCATGCGCTACACCCGGGAGGCGCCGGGCCTGCCGCTGTACATCACGGAGAACGGCGCGGCCTACGACGACAAGATGGACTCCGACGGCCGGGTGCACGACCCGGAGCGCGTCGCCTACCTCCACGGCCACCTGTCGGCGGTCCGCCGCGCGATCACCGACGGCGCGGACGTCCGCGGCTACTTCCTGTGGTCCCTGCTGGACAACTTCGAGTGGGCGTACGGCTACGGCAAGCGTTTCGGCGCGGTGTACGTGGACTACGCGACGCTGGCGCGCACGCCGAAGACGAGCGCCCACTGGTACGGACGGGCGGCCCGGACGGGGACGCTGCCCGAGGTCTCGGCGGTCTGACCGCCGAGGGGGGGACGGGGCGCGGCACGATTAGGGGAGTGCCGCGCCCCGGCATGAGCGGGCCGCCGTCCGGGATGCGGCCACACCGTTGCGGCCGGAGGGCTCAGGCGCTGAGCCCCAGGTGCGCGAAAACGACGTCCCCCACACGGAGTACGGCGTCGGGTTCGACGAGGGCCAGCACCGGCAGGGCGTGGTGCCAGCCGTCCGGGGTGAGGGCTTCCGCGAGGAGCGACTTCGCCAGGGAGAGGTCCGGGCCACAGGCCAGCGGGACGTAGTGCGCGGCGAGGCGCCGGGCTGTCGTCTCGTGCGTTCTGCCTGCTCCGTCGAGTGGGCTGCCCACCGGGTCGACGGGTACGCCGGCGGCGTGTGCGGCGAGGGCGGCGAAGACCCTTGAGCGCTGCTCCTCCGCTGTGATGCGGAGCGCTACGGTCCGGGCCGCCTCGTGCTCACCGAGCACGGCCCATCCGAGTGCTTCCGCGGTGCCCGGTTGGGAGAGCAGCGACGACGGCGGGTGCTCCGCCGCCAGTCGGTCGAGGCGGCCCCGGGCGGCTGCGGGGTCGGCGGCCGCGGTCAGCAGGGCGAGCAGCGCTTCCTCGTGGTAGTCGTGGGCCGGGAGGTCCTGTCTGTCGGTCTCGTGCAGGAGTTCCAGGATCCGATCAGCGCGCCCGTCGTCGTGCGGGGCCACGGTGGCGAGGAGCCGTCCGAGCTCCGGCACGGAACCGGAGGGTGCTTCCACCAGCACGGCGTCGGCCATGCGTTCCGCCTCTTGCGGGTAGTGCCGCCACAGGCATCCGGCCACCTCCGTGTGGGCGGTCCTGATGGGGCGGTCGCCCATCCGGCCGGTCCCCAGCTCTTTCACGAGCCGCTCCATGTCCTCCATGGCCCGCTCCACCGCACCGGCACACGCCAAGGCCTGGACGACGGCCGTCAGCATCTCGGCCCGCATGACCCAGTCGCAGTAGTCGTCGACCGCGGGCACCGCGAGGGCCGCCTGTTCCGCGAGACGCAGCGCCCGGAGAGCGTCCCCGTGCCCGACGGCCACGGACACCATGGCGTACGCCCAGGCACGCACGTCAGGTGTGCCGATCGCCTCGACGAGACGCTCGGCCTGGTCGGGCCGGCCCACGACCGCCAGTGCTCGCGCGAGCGCGGCGAGACACCCGTCCTGAGTGGAATCGTCTGCTCCGACCGTCAGGTGCCGCGCACGCTCCGCCTGACGCAGCAGCCGCACCGAGCGGTCGGGGTCGCTGCCGGCGAAGTGACCGGCGAGTGCGGCGAGCGCCACGGCGACACCCCGCCACCACCAGGTGTCCGTGCCCGTGAGCAGCACGGTCTCCAACTCGTCGGCGGCCCCGGCCTCGGCGAGCAGCAGGACGACGCGCGCGGCGAAGTCGTCCTCCTCCGCCGGCGCCTCCGTGTCCCAGGCGGCCTCGAGTTCCGCCCAAGCCTCGGCGGCCCGGCCCTGACGGGCCCGCGCCGCGGCGAGAGCGAGCCCGGCACTCGGCGGCGGCAGGACCTTCTCACTCAGCAAGTCCCTGAGCTGGTCGGCTTCGTCCGCGCGGCCGGTCGCGGCGAGGGCGCACACGGCGCCGAACGCCGCCTCCGAGTCGTCGGACAGGTTGAAGGAGTGCAGGTACCACTCCGCATGCTCCTGGGCCAGCCGGACCATGCGCTCCGCCGTCTGCGGCCGGACGAGGTGCAGGACCTCCGCAGCCACCGCGGGAACGTTCTCGGGATCTTCCACGTGCTCCTCGGCGAGGGCGACCACCTCGTCGTACAGGTGTGCCGCCCGGTCGGTCCCGCCGACGGCCGCCCATGCCCCGGCGACGGCCGCCAGGGCGCGGACGCGGTCGGGCACGGACAGGATCCGCCCTGCCAGTTCCTCCGCCCTGCCCAGCAGGTCGGTCACGAACTCCGGGTCCCGGGCCGCCCTGGCCGTCGCGACGAACGCCTCCACGCCCGGGCCGGTGTCCGGTTGCCACAACTCGCCGAGCCTGCGCAGCGCCTCGCGCTCGTTCCCCGTCGCGGCCAGAACGACGGCCAGTGTGCCCAGCATGGCGTTGGTCTCCTCGTCGCCGCCCAGCCACGGGCGATCCTCCGCCGCCTCTCGCGTCAGGGCCAGCGCCTCCTCCACCAGCCCCACCGCGCGCTGGTCCCCCGCGCGGGCCAGGACGCGCCCCACCGCCGCCAGCGCCCAGGCGCGGTCGATCGGACGGAAGACGCTGCGGGCGAGGCCGATGGCATGGCGGACGCGGCCGGCGCGGGCGTAGCCGGCGGGAACGTCCGGATGCAGCGATCTGTTGCGGCGGGCCACGAGGGCGGCGAGAGCCGCGAGGGCCGCCGACGCGCCCAGGTCGCCGGGGGTGTCCCGGGTGACGAGCCGGCGCGCCGCCGCGATCTCCGTGAGGCACGCGGCATCGCTGCCGGTCATCTCGCGCAGCCGGTCGTGCCGCCGGGCGTCCGTGGCGAGGGCGACGGCGCGGCGCGTGCAGCCGCGGCGGGCAAGCAGACTTCCGTACGGCTGGAGCAGGTAGGGCGGGGTGTCCTCCAGCCAGCCCCGCCGCTCGTACGACTCGGCCCAGGCGTACAGCCGTTCCAGGTAGCCGTCCACGTCCGCGCCGAGTTCCTCCTGGGCCGCGGTGAGGAGGGTGTCGTGTGCGAAGAGGTAGCCGCGGCTGCTCATGTACAGCGTCAGGTCGCCGTCGGCGGAACTCTCGAAGCCGCCGCCGCGCAGTCGCAGGATGCGCCCGAAGGCGCTGCCGAGCCGCCGGCGCAGCTCGTAGCTCGACGCACCGGTGAGTTCACGCAGGTCGTCGTCCGTGAGGGTGCCGCGTGCGGCGGTGAGCAGGCCGACCACGTCCCGCGGCAACCGGTCGCCGGACAGAGCCTGCTGGAGGTCGTACCTGGCCTCGTACTCGGTGTGCCTTGCCGCCTCGGTGGCGGACAGCTTCACGACCGGGCAGCTGCGCAGCGGGTGGTCTCCCCTGACGTCCGTCGGGAGGCCGGGGCTCGGTCGGCTGGTCACCAGCACCCGGACGTTCGGCGGCAGCCGCTCCGGAAGCAGTGAGGCGATGCTCGTGCCGCTGCCGCCGGGCTCCAGGGACTGGTCCTCGTCGAGTCCGTCCACGACGAGGACGAGGGTGCCGCCGTCGCGTGCGACGCGCTCGGCGGCTTCGCGCAGGAGCAGCCGGCGTTCCCCGTCGCGGGCGGTCGGCGAGCCGTTGCCGGTCGGTTCGCGTCCGGCGATCGTGGCGAGCTGGTCGATGACCGCCGCGGTGTAGGCGTCGCTGTCCGACTGGCTTGCGTAGCGGGCGGTGATGAAGAACCAGACGGGAACCACGCCGCGGGGCGGGTGGAGGGCGAACCAGGCCACGAGGGCCGTCTTGCCGGCCCAGGGCGGCCCCTGGAACCAGAGGTACGGGTCGGGGCCGCCGCAGAAGGACACCAGGTCGCGGAGTTCGGACTCCCGGTCTTCCAGTGACTCCGGTGCGATGTCGGCCAGTTGTGCGCGGTAGGCCTCCTGGGTGAGATCGGGTCCGGCGAACGGAGCGGCGGAGGGCAGCGCGGCAAGGCGCAGACTGCGGGCCAGGAGATGTTCGAGTTCCGCCAGTTCCGCGTCGTCCAGTGCCTCGGCCCACCGGTCGACCCGGCGCGCGGCGATGCGGCCGGGGCCGTCCGCGCGGTGGTGGTGGGTGACGAGCCCGACGAGACGGCCGTTGCTGAACACCACCGCGCCGGACATCCCCTCCCAGGCGTCCCGTTCGGGGTCCGGGTCCTCCGGGGGCGGCGATGCCACCCTGAGGTCGAGTGTGCCCTCCCGTCGGTTGGAGAGCACGGCGCACGTCGCGTCCACGTGCTCGGCGTCCCGGAAGCGTGAACCGTCCTCGTCCGTGCGGAGTTTGAAGCGGGGAAAACCGAGCGCGGTGCAGTGCAGCACCGTGTCCTGCTCGCCGACCCGGCCGAAGGAGACGGGCGGGACGTCCGTGTCGGCCCCATGAGTGAGGACGGCCACGTCGATGCCCGCGTGCCGCCACACAACCTTCGCCTCGACGACCCGCTCGCCCGGGCGGTCCGCCTGGAACCGGACCCGGACGTCGGCCGCGCCCCGCACGACATGCGCGGCGGTCAGCACCTTGCCCGGCGAGACCAGATATCCCGATCCTCGTCGCCCGGCACCCTCGCCCGGAAGGTCGACGATGACTTCCGCCACCCGCTCCGGTCGCAGTCCCCGCTCAGCGCTCGCCGTCAACCTCGCCGCCCGTGATCAGCGCTGTCCGCACCGCGGCCCCCTCCGCCGGAACCACTCTGGGCGTCAGGGTGACCGTGATCCGCTGTGTCCGGTCCTGCGCGTACCTGCCGTTCGCCCCGGCGTCCACGACCCACAGCCGCACCTTGGCGTCCGCTCCCGCCTCCCGGCTGACGGCGACGGTCGCCTCGATCTCCACGGGCCCGAGCTCGAACCGCACGGCCTCGCCCTCGCCGTCCACCAGGGCAGCGGTCAGCTGCTGCCTCAACTCGCGGATCATGTCGGACAGTTCGATCACGGTTTCCCCCTTGTGCCGCGGTGCTCAGATGTTACAAGTCACCGCATCGCACTCCGGTACCGAGCGTCGGCTGCACAGCGACCAGGCGCACCCTGTCCGCGCAGAGCTTGGCCATGGCGTCGATGCCGGAGGTGAGGATGACCACCGCCATGCCCCGCCTGCGTGCTTCGGCGACGAGAGCGTCGACAGGCTCGTGGTCATCAACGAGCGGAGATTACGCCATGCCGGGCAGGGGCAGTCCCCGGCCTCACCCCGTCGCTGCCGACAACAGGCGGCGGGTCGTCGCCACTCCCCACGTGTCCAAGGACAGCAGGCGGTCGCTGGAGGCCATCAGGCCGCCGGTGGACTCCACGTGGGCCGCCCACTGTTCGCGGGTCTCGACGGCCGGGCGGGCCATCAGGCAGTCGGGGTCGTTGGTCCAGAGGCGGCCGTGCTGCCACTGGCGGGCCGCGCCGGTGAACTCGGCGGGGTCCTGGCCGGGCTGGGAGTAGTCGTCGGCCTCGGGGCGGCGGTGCGGGGCCGTGTCCGGGCTGACGCGCATCGCGTCGAACAGGCCGAGGGAGGGGAGGATGGGTGCCCCGCAGCCCAGGAGGTAGGACTCGGCGCCGATCGCCTCGCGGATCAGGCCGATGCCGGAGCGGTAGGCCGTGAGCGCGTCGACGTCCGCGTGGCGTACGCCGTCCAGGGCGCCCGCGTAGAGGAAGTCGACCTTGAAGTAGTCGTAGCCCTCCGCGCGCAGGGTCGTGAAGACCTCGGTCAGGTACGCGGCGGCGTCGGGGTGGGTGGTGTCCAGGACGCGCAGGTCGTGGCCCCAGTTGCGGCCGGCGTGCGCGAAGCCGCCGGCGGTGTCCCGGACCAGCCAGTCGGGGTGCTCGGCGGCCAGGTCGCTCGCCGGGTCCACGAGGAACGGTGCCGTCCAGATGCCGGCGCGGCGGCCGCGCGAGCGGATCTTCTCGGCGATCCCGGCGCGGGAGCGGAAGCGGCCGGAGAGGGTGAGCCAGTCGCCGAGGGCCCGCTGGTAGCCGTCGTCGATCTGGACGACGTCGACGGGCAGGTCGAGGGTGTCCATCGCACGCAGGTTCTCGTGGATGTCGTCCTCGGTGACGGCCGTGAAGTACTCGTACCAGGAGCACCAGACGGTCGGTGCCGGGCGGGGAGCCTCCAGTCCGAGACCGGAGGCCCACTCGCCCAGCACCGACTGGATGTCCGGGCCCGTCCACTCCTTCACCAGGCCGTCCGCGCCGACCTCCGCGACTCCGTCCCGTACGGCGACGCGGATCGACGGCACCTCACGGGTCGGCTCGGCCGCCGCCCACAGCCGGACCGGTGAGCCGTCGCCGGGGTCGAGCGCGAGCAGGCCCTCGCCCTGGAAGGTGCCGGCGGGGACGGTGACGCCGGGGCGGTAGCAGACCGTGGCCCAGTTGGTGTTGGTCGGGCGGTACGGGGTCGCGCCGAGGGCGTAGGCGCCGCTGGGGCTCCAGGACTGCCAGCCCTCCTCGTGGACCCGGGCGTTGCGGGGGTCCACGGGCACGGCGGCGACGGGGGTGAAGGGGTGGTGCACGGTGGTCTCTTTCGAAGGGAAGGGGGTCAGCCCTTGTTGGCGCCCAGGGTCAGGCCGCTGACGAACTGGCGCTGGAGCAGGAAGTACACGATCAGGACCGGGATCGCGGTCAGCAGGGCACCGGCGGCGACCAGGTTGGGATCGGTGAAGTACTGCCCGGAGAGGTTGTTCAGCGCCGAGGTGATCGGCATGTTCTCCCCGGTGGAGATCAGCACCAGAGCCCAGAAGAAGTCGTTGTAGATCCAGATCGACAACAGCGTCGCCAGAGCCGCCATCGCCGGCTTGCACAGCGGCAGGGTGATCTGCCAGTACAGCCGCCACACCGACGCCCCGTCGACCAGCGCCGCCTCGGTCAGCTCATGCGGCAGCGAGCGCATGTAGTTGCTCAGCACGAACGCGCAGAAACCCGACTGGAACGCCACATGGATGAGGACGAGTCCGAGCGCGGAGTCGTAGAGCTTGCCGCTCATGGTGATGCCGGGCAGGTCGACCAGCAGGTACAGCCGGTACAGGGGGGTGATGATGACCTGCTGCGGCAGCAGGTTGCCCGCGGTGAACAGCAGCAGCAGCGCCAGGTTGAGACGGAAGTCGAAGCGGCTGACGTAGAAGGCCACCATCGACGACAGCAGCAGCGTCAGCAGCACCGCCGGCACCGCGATGAGCAGCGTGTTGCCGAAGTAGTGCAGCATGTCCGACTGCTCGAAGGCGTTGGTGAAGTTGTCGAAGGTCAGCTTGTCCGGCCAGGACACATAACCCTTGGCGCTGGTCTCCGCATACGGCCGCATGGCTGCCAGCAGCGCCCACAGCAGCGGCGCCAGCCAGGCCAGCGACGTGACGACGAGGAAGGTGTGCAGCAGGATGCGGGCCGGGCGGATCGGGGTGCGCCGGCGGTGAGCGCCGGTGACGGTGCTCATGCGCGCCGCTCCTTTTTGAACGTGGCGATCAGGTACGGGATGATCACCGCGAGGGAGATCACCAGCAGGACGACGGCGATCGCGGAGCCGTATCCGATGCGGCTGGACTCGCCGATGATGTTGTTGGTCACCAGGATCGAGAGCAGTTCGGTGCCCTGGGCGCCCTTGTTGAAGACGAAGACCAGGTCGAAGGCGCGCAGCGCCTCGATGATCGTGACGACCAGGACGACGGTGTTGGTGGGGCGCAGGGTGGGGAAGATGACGTTCTTGAACGTCTGCCACTCGTTCGCCCCGTCCAGGGCGGAGGCCTCGCGCAGGGCGGGGTCGACGCTCTTCAGGCCGGCCAGGTACAGGATCATCATGTAGCCGGCGTGGCGCCAGGAGGCGGCGATGAGGATGGCCCAGAGGTTGAGGTCCGGGTCGCCGATCCAGTCGATGTAGTGGCCGGGCTTGTTGGCCCCGATGAGGCTGTTGATCAGGCCGGTGTCGGGGTTGTAGACGAGCTGCCAGACGAAGCCGATGACCGCCATCGACATCACGACCGGCAGGAAGAACGCGGTCTGGTAGACGCGGCTGAAGCGGATCCGCTTGTCCAGCTGCACGGCGAGGAACAGCCCGAACGGCGTGGGCAGCAGGATCAGCACCACGAACCAGACGACGTTGTGCTCGACGGCCGGCCAGAACTGCGGGTTGTTCGTGAACAGCTCACGGAAGTTGTCCAGCCCGACCCACTGGATCGAGTCGAAGCCGATGCCGTTCCAGGTCGTGAACGCCAACGCGATCGAAGCCAGGGCCGTCAGCCACACGAGGGCGACGTGCAGGAGTGTCGGCAGGCCCGCCATCAGACCGAGCGTGAGCCGGTCGCGCCGGGTGAGCAGGCGCCGGTGACCCTGGGACACCTTCCCGGTCTCGGGCGTGGGGGCGGGCCCCGGAGTCGGCGTGGTGGCCGGCTCCGGAGCCTTTGCGGGGGTGGCAGTCATGTCAGATCCGAGTCGTCGATTCTCCGTTTCGGGTCAGGAGGAGGCGAAGATCGTCTTCTTCTGGCGCTCGATCGACGAGAGGATGCTGTCGACGTTCTTGGGGTTGCGGACGAAGTTCTGGAGCGACGGCTGCATCACCGTGGAGGTGAAGTCCGGCCGGGAGTCGCGGTCCATGAACTGGGTGAGGTTCTTGGCGCCGCTGATCATCTCGTACGCCTTCTTCTGCAGCGGCGTGTACGCGGAGGTGTCGGCCTTGGTGGAGGCGGCCACGACGTTCGGGTCGGACTTGAGGTAGATCTCCTCGGCCTCCGGGGTGCCCAGGTACTCCAGCAGCTTGACCGCACCGGCCTTGTTCTTCGGGGCCTTGCTGAGCATGAAGCCGTCGGTCGGCGCCTCGACCGTGTCCTGCCCGTACGCCGGGTCGATCTCCGGGAAGGGGAAGAAGTCCAGGTCGTCCAGGTCCGCCTTGTTCGTGAACTGCTGTCCCACGAACGAGCCCAGCAGGTACATGCCCGCCTTCTTCGACACCAGGGTCTGCGCCGCGTCCTGCCAGGTGCGGCCGACCGCGCCCTCCTGGTGGAAGGGGAGGATCTCCGTCCACAGGTCGAAGACCTTGCGCACCTTGGCGTCCGTCCAGGAGGCCTTGCCGGCCATCAGCTCCACGTGGAAGTCGTAGCCGTTGGCGCGGAAGTTGATCTGGTCGAACGTGCCGAGCGCGGGCCAGGCGTCCTTGTCGCCGAAGGCGATCGGCACCAGGCCGTCCTTCTGCATCCGCTTGCACAGGGCGACGAAGTCGTCCCACTTGGTGGGGACCTCGTAGCCCTTCTCCTGGAAGACGCTCTTCCGGTAGAAGACCGCCCAGGGGTAGGTGTACAGCGGCACGAAGTAGTACTTGCCGTCCTCGCCCTTGGAGAGCTTCTGCATCGCCTCCGGGAAGTTCCCCCCGATCTTCTGCCACACGTCGTCGATCGGCGTGGCCAGCCCCTTGGCCGCGAAGAACTGCATCCGGTAGCCGGCGAACCAGGTGAACACGTCGTCGGGCGTGCCCTGGAGGTAGGAGTTGATCTGCTCCTGGAAGGTGTTGTGGTCCTTGGTGTTGACGTCGACCTTGATCCCGGACTGCTTGGTGAAAGCCGCGTAGATCTCGGCGAAGGCCTTCTTCGGCACCGCGTCCGACGCGTTGGAGCCCAGGCTGACGGTCTTCGGGTCGGCGGCCGTGCCGCTGCCGCCGCAGGCGCTCAGCAGGGGTATGCCGGCGCCGAGCAGGGCGGCGCCACCGACGCCGCGCAGCAGGCTGCGGCGGCTGGGAGCGGGGAGAGCGAGTCCGGAGGGGGAGTGGTGGTGCATGAACGGCTCCTGAGGGCAGGGGATCGGCCACGAGGGTGTGCGAAATCCGAGTGCAATCGACCAGAAATCAACTTGACCGAACACAGTGGCGCCATGACAGCTGTATGTCAGGTCATGCGTCAAGAGCAGTCGGCTTCATTTGTCGAAACGTGACCGACCCGTGAACGCAATCGCTCCCGGAGCGGTCAGTGGGGCCGGGACCGGCTGTATCGGGACCGGGACCGGTTGTATGCGTCAGCCGGCCGGCTCCGGCGGCGGCGCCGCACCGGCCCGCGGTGTCCTCTGCCCGCCGGTGCCCGCCCGGCCGGCTGGATCCAGATCCGCACCTCGGTCCCCCCGAGGACCGAGGAGCCGATACGGACGTCCCCGCCGGTCGACTCCGCGAGCCGGCGCACGATGTCCAGGCCGAGCCCGGTCGAGCCGTCGCTCCCGGAGCCGCGGCCCCGCGCCATCGCGGCCTCCGGGTCGGGTATGCCCGGACCCGCGTCGGACACCAGGACGATCACCGCGTCGTCGCCGTTGTGCACGTCGACCGCGAAGGCGGTGCCCTCCGGGGTGTGCCGGAAGACGTTGCCGAGCAGCGCGTCGAGCGCGGCGGCCAGATCGGCGCGGGCCACGGGTATGCGCACCGGCCGGTCGGCCCCGGCCACCCGCCACTTGCGGCCCTCGTCCTCCGCGAGCGCCGACCAGAACGCCATCCGCTCCCGGACCACCTCGGCGGCGTCGCACCCGGCGCCCGGACCGGCCGCGGCCGTCTGCGGCTTGGCCTCCCGGGCCGTACGGATGATGGTGTCGACCTCGCGCTCCAGCTGCTCGACCGCGGTCCTGGTCTGGTCGGCGGCCGGGCCCTCGCCGAGCGAGGCGGTGTTGAGCCGCAGCACGGTCAGCGGGGTGCGCAGCCGGTGGGAGAGGTCGGCCGCCAGCTCCCGCTCGTTCGCCAGAAGCTGGACGACCTGGTCGGCCATCGAGTTGAAGGCGACCGCCGCCAGGCGCAGTTCGGTCGGGCCCTCCTCGGGCACGCGGGCGCCGAGCTTGCCCTCCCCCAGCTCGCGCGCCCCCTCGACCAGGCGCTGGGCGGGCCGGACCATCCGCACGCCCAGCCGGTCGGCGACCGCGACCGAGCCGAGGACCAGCGCGACACCGACCCCGGCGAGCACCGCCCAGGCCGTGCCCACGCCGTTGGTGACCTCGGCCTCGGGCACGTACACCTCGACCACCGCGATCTCGCCGGTGCTGAGCGCGACCGGCGCGAGCAGCGTCGAGCCGCCGGCGACGCCGGTGGTGGAGGCGCGGCCCAGCTTCCGCACGGCCGCGATGTCCTCGGCGGCGGCGCGCTGCCGCCCGAGCTCCAGGGCCTCCCGGCCGTCGCCCGCCGGTATGTGCACGGCCATGCCGGCGTCCGAACCGGCGGAGGCGACGACCCGTTCCAGCTGGTCGCGGTCGGTGGTGATGGACAGGGCGGGGGCGATGGCCGCGGCCTCCCTCTCGGCATTGGAGAAGGCGCGGTCCCGGGCCATCTCGCGGATGACGAGTCCGAGCGGCACCGCGAAGGCGAGCACGACCATGGTGGTCACCGCCAGCGACACCTTCACCAGGGCCCACCTCATCGCGGCGCCTCCGCCCCCGGCGGTTCGAGCTTCACGCCGACGCCCCTGAGGGTGTGCAGATAGCGCGGGTTCGCTGCCGTTTCGCCCAGTTTCCGCCGCAACCAGGACAGATGGACGTCGATGGTCTGGTCGTCGCCGTACGACTGCTGCCACACCTCGGCGAGCAGCTCCTTGCGGGGGACGACGACTCCGGGCCGGCGGGCAAGGAAGGCGAGCAGGTCGAACTCGCGGCGGGTGAGGTCGAGCCGGGCGCCGTCCAGCTCGGCCTGGCGGCGCAGCGGGTCGACGGTGAGGCCGCCGACCCGGATCGCCGGGGACGGCTCCCCTTCTCCCGAGCCGGAGCGGGCGCGGCGCAGCACGGCCGCCATGCGGGCCGACAGGTGCTCTACGGAGAAGGGCTTGGTCAGGTAGTCGTCCGCTCCGGCGTTCAGCAGCCGGACGATCTCCGCCTCGCCGTCCCGGGCGGTGGCGACGATCACCGGCACGTCCGTGATGCCGCGCAGCATCTTCAGGGCCTCGGAGCCGTCGAGATCGGGCAGTCCGAGATCCAGGATCACCACGTCGAAGCGGACATGGGCGACCTCGCGCAGCGCCTCCAGTGCCGTCCCGACGCTGCGCACGGTGTGTGAGGCGTCGGTCAGGTGCCGGATGAGCGCCGAGCGTACGAACTGGTCGTCCTCGACCACGAGCACACTTGCCATGCGCCGCACCGTACGCCATCTCGAACAGCCGGGTGCGGGCCTGTGGACAACTCCCCGGTTGGGGACAACGAGCCCCTGCGCGGCTCCCGTTCATGGACAAGGCGTGGGGCGGGTGAGGCAGGATGGCCCGCGATGCGCAGAGGACTCGTACACCTGCTGGCCTGGCTGCTCGCCACGGGCGCGGCGGTCACGCTGTCGTGGTGGGGTGTCCACACGGTGATGGCGGGCACGGCCTACGACCCGCCGCGCGCCCTGCCCATCAAGGCCGCCGACGCGGCCACGCCGGAGTCGCAGGCGTCCGCGACACCGTCGGAACGGACCCCTCCGCCGAAGCGGCGGAAGCCGAGCCCACCGCCCACGGCCGGCAAGCAGAGCCCCGCCCCCACGAAACCGGCCGGCCCCTCCCCCACCCCCGCGGGCTCCGGCCGGGTCGAGAGCTACGACACCGACGGCGGCCGGGCGGTCTTCGATCTGGGGCGGACCTCCGCCTCCCTCGTCTCGGCGACTCCGGGCGCGGGCTGGTCGATGCAGGTGTGGAAGACGGAGGCGTGGATCCGCGTGGAGTTCTCCTCGGGCGCGGACCGGGTGTCGGTCTTCTGCACCTGGCACGACGGTCCGCCGCGCGTGGAGATCGGGAACTACTGAGCGCCGTACGGGAACTACTGAGCGCCTTACGGGATCAGCCGTACGGGATCACTTGAACACCGACGCGGGCGGCGCCGGGGACGCCACCGCCGCGAGGTCCGTCACGGGCAGGGCCCCGCCGGTGAAGTCGGTGAGCGTCCTGCCGTGCTCGACCCGGCCGGGGTGCGGGTCGGAGGCGGCGCGGCGGGTCAGTTCGGCGACGGGCAGCGGGTGGTCGGAGGCGACCAGGACGGCGTTGCCGAAGCGCTTGCCGCGCAGCACCGTCGGGTCGGCGACCAGCGCGAGCTGCTCGAAACGCGCGGCGGCGGTGGCGATCTGGCCGCGCAGGTGGACGAGCGGCGGCCCGTCGGCGAGGTTGGCGGCGTGGACACCGCCGGGCTTGAGGGCCCTGCGGACGTCGTCGAGGAACTCGGTCGAGGTCAGGTGGGCCGGTGTCCGGGCGCCGCTGAACACGTCGGTGATGACGAGGTCGGCCCAGCCGTCCGGCACCTTGGCGAGCCCCTCGCGGGCGTCGACGGACCGCACCCGGATCCGCGCGTTCGGATCCAACGGCAGCTCGCGGCGGACGAGTTGCACGAGGGCGGCGTCCCGTTCGACGACCTGCTGGGTGGAGCGGGGCCGGGTGGCGGCGACGTACCGGGCGAGGGTGAACGCGCCGCCGCCGAGGTGCACGGCGTGCACGGGGCGGCCCGGTGGGGCGGCGAGGTCGATCACGTGCCCGAGCCGGCGCTGGTACTCGAAGGACAGGTACGCCGGGTCGTCCAGGTCGACGTGCGACTGCGGGGCCCCGTCGATCACCAGCGTCCAGGCCCGGGCCCGCTCGCGGTCGGGGACCAGCTCGGCGAGCCCGCCGTCGACGCGCTCGACGACGGCCTCCGCACCGGCCCTGCGCCGCCCGCTCCTGGACTTTCCCATGGGGTCATTATCGGGGCTGCTGTGTTAGGCGGGACCGCACGGCCCGTGCACCCGGAGCCCTGCCGCCTCAGCGGCAGCTGTCCGCCGCCTTGATCATCCGGGCCGCCTCCCCGAGGGCCCTGCGCAGCACCGCGGGGTCGGTCGCCAGGTCGGCCTCACCGGGCGGGAGCAGCCAGTCCGAGCCCTCCACGGGAGGTCGGGGCGCCAGGGTCAGTCCGCGTCCGTCGGTCCCCGTGCAGGTGCTCCCCGGCAGGTCCCACGCCGCGGCCGTCCCCGGCGGTACCAGGAAGCCCAGGGTGCCGCCGCCGTCGTCGTGCAGGACGGGTCCCACCGCCTCGGCCGTCCCGCGTCGCAGGATGTCCACCGCCTCCAGCCCCTGCCGCGCCGGCACCGTCACCACATCGCAGCCGGCCGCCGGCGTGCTCGGCGGCGTACGAGGATCGTTGATCCGGCTGGTCTCCACTCCCGGCCTCCACCACGAAAACCCCTGCTTGGACGAGCGGTCGGGAGTCGGGGGCCTCCCGGTCCGCAGGGTTCAACGCGGGAGGGCGTCAACGGCTACGGCGGAAGTCAGCCGCAAAGGATGGCACTTCATGGCAGATCACGGATGAGATATCCGGTTTGTAGTCAAACCCAGCGTGACGGCTCCGGCACAGCAGGTACGTTCTTGCTCGCCGGAAACAGGGCAGACCTTACGGACAACACGTACAAGTCGCCCTGAAACCGGCATGGTTCGTCGGTTCGCACGAGAGGACCCGGCCATGGCGTCGTCAACAGTGACCCCATCCCAACCCGACCGGCCGGCACGGCCGAACCTCGCCTTCCGGCAGCTGCGCGGACAGCGCTCGCCGGCCGAGTTCGCCGCGGCGATCCGCCGGGCCGCCCTCGAGATCGGCGAGCAGGTCAGCTGTGACGCGCGGTACATCGGCCGGGTCGAGGCGGGTGAGATCCGCTGCCCCAACTACGCATACGAACGGGTGTTCCTGCACATGTTCCCGGGCCGCACGCTCACCGACCTGGGGTTCGCGCCCCGCTCGTCGGTACGCGGGCGCCGGGCGCGCGACACCGAGGACGCGCCCCTGACGCGCACGACGAACCTCGCGAACGCCACGAGTGAGACCAGTGGGGCGTCCGAGCCGTATGACACGCAGAACCCGTACGACCCGTACCACCCGCACGACACCTACGAGGAGAGCGACGTGCTGCGTCGCGCATTCATGACCGGCGGGGGCGCCACGGTGGCCGCCGCCTCGCTGGGGCCCGTCGGCCTCGCCCTCGACGCCGCGGCGGCACAGCGCCCCGTGCGCCGCGCCGGGGCGAGTGACGCGGGTGCCCTGGAAGAAGCCGTCCGCCGGATCCGGCTGCTCGACGACCGGCACGGCGCCGACGGCCTCTACCGCCGCGCGGCGGCCCCGCTGAGGGCCGCCTACGCCCTGCTGGACGCCGGCACGACCCGGCAGACGACGGCGGACCGGCTCTACTCGGGCGCCGGTGAACTGGCCATCTCCGTGGGCTGGCTGGCCCATGACTCGGGGCGCTTCGACGACGCCCGCTCCCACTACGCGGAGGCGCTGGCGACCGCCCGGATGACCGGCGACCCGGGCCTGGAGGCGCACGCCTTCTGCAATACGGCGTTCCTCGCGCGCGACGCGGGCCGCCCGCGCGAGGCCGTCCGGGCGGCCCAGGCCGCGCAGCGCGTCGCCCGGCCCGTGGGCTCGGCCCGGCTGATGTCGCTGCTCGCGCTGCGCGAGGCGGGCGGCTGGGCGGGGCTCGCCGACCGCGTCGGCTGCGAGCAGGCACTGGCCCGGGCGCACGCCCTGTTCGAGCGGGGCCCCTCGGACGCCGACCCGGAGTGGATGAGCTTCTACGGAGAGGCCGAACTGGAGGGCCTGGAGGCGCAGTGCTGGTCCACGCTGGGCGACTGGCCCCGGGCGGCCCGGCACGCGCGGCGGGCGGCGGAGCTTCAGGATCCGCACTTCACGCGGAACATCGCGCTGTACACGGCGGAGCTGGCGGACGACCTCGCGCGGGGCGGACGCCCGGACGAGGCCGCGGTGGCGGGGATGCGGGTGCTGGACCTGCTGGAGGAGGTCCAGTCGTCCCGGATCCAGACGATGCTGGCGGCCACGGCCCGGGTGCTGCTGCCGCACCGGAGGGCTTCGGGGGTGTCGGCGTTCCTGGAGAGGCACGCGTCCCTGCCGCGGATCACCTAGGCAAGGTGCCCGAGGTCGTTCCAGCTCTCGATGGCCGGCTCTCCGTACGCCCAGCCCAGCACCGACAACGACGTCGGGTTCAGCCGTATCCGGGCCGCGAAGTCGAGCGGCAGGCCCAGCCAGCGCGCCCCGATGGAGCGCAGGATGTGCCCGTGGGCGAAGACCAGGACGTCGCGGTCCTCGGAGCGGGCCCAGGACACCACCTCGTCCGCCCGGGCCGTCATCTCGGCGAGCGTCTCGCCCTCGGGGACGCCGTCGCGCCAGATGAACCAGCCGGGCCGGACGGCCTGGATGTCCGCCGGGGTCATGCCCTCGTACGCCCCGTAGTCCCACTCCAGCAACGCGTCCCAGGCACGCGCGCGGTCCCCGAACCCGGCCAGTTCGCACGTCTCACGCGCGCGTGCCAGCGGGCTGGTGCGCACCTCGACACCGGGCAGGCCGTCGTACGGCGCCCGGTGCAGGCGTTCGCCGAGCAGCTTGGCGCCGCGCCGGCCCTCCTCCAGGAGCGGCACGTCGGTCCTGCCCGTGTGCTTGCCGGACAGTGACCACTCGGTCTGTCCGTGCCGGGCCAGCAGGATGCGCGCGGGCATGGGGAACCTTTCAGGAAGAGAAACGCAGGCGGAACTCCTCCATCATCGCGCACCCTGGTCACGGGCAACCCGGGGGGCGATCTCTGCGTCTTTGAGGTCCGGGGGGCGCCCCCTGGGCGCGTACGGACGCCGTAAAGTGGCACGGCCGGACGGCCGGGGCGCCGCGTGACGACGAAGGGGGAGGGCGATCGGATGCCGCACACCGAGACACCGGGCACCGAGGCGGCCCCCGCGCGCAGGCTGCGCTGGTGGACCGAGCTGCCGCTGATCCTGCTGGTGTACGCGTGCTACTCGGCGGGCCGGCTCCTCGCCCGGGGCGACGTCTCCGGTGCGGTCGACCACGGTCTGGCGCTCCTGCGCTTCGAGCAGGCGCTCCACATCAACTTCGAGCATCCGCTGAACCGTCTCTTCACGCGCGAGGCATGGATAGGCATACCGGCGGACTTCTGGTACGCGTCACTGCACTACCTGGTCACGCCGGTGATCCTCGTGTGGCTCTTCCGCTCCCGGGCCGTGCGCTACCGCGCCGCACGCACCTGGCTGATGACGTCCACCCTCATAGGCCTGATCGGTTTCGCACTGCTGCCGACCTGCCCGCCCCGGCTCCTCGACGCGAGCCACGGCTTCGTGGACACGATGGCCCAGTACAGCTCCTACGGCTGGTGGGGCGGCGCGGCGAGCGCACCGCGCGGTATGGGGGGCATGACCAACCAGTACGCGGCCATGCCGAGTCTGCACGTGGGCTGGTCCCTGTGGTGCGGAGTGATGCTGTGGCGCTACGGCGGCACGCGTACGGCGAAGGCGGCCGGTGTCGCCTACCCGCTGATCACGACGATCGTGGTCATGGGCACCGCCAACCACTACTTCCTCGACGCGCTCGCCGGCGCGGCCGTCATGGGCGTCGGGCTGTTGCTGGCACCGGTCGTGATGCGGAACGCGGACCGGGTCAGGGCACAGTTCGCGCCGCGTGTCGCGCCGGTCGCGGCGGCCTCTTCGGCCGCAGGTTCCTCAATTGTCAGTGCCGGATGCCAGACTTCCGCGGGTGAGCGAATTCCACGGCAGCGCGAGTCGCGGTTCGGAGCGGGAGCCGAGCCGAGTGCCTCCCCCAAGGACGCGGGGGACGGCGCTCCGGCACCGGCTCGCTGAGCTGCGCGGCCCCGACGTCCCCGCGAAGGCACTGGACGCGCGGGCTCTGGCGGCCCTGGCCGCCAACCCCGGTTGCGCGCGGCGCGCGATCCTCGACGGCGCCGGGGTGAACAAGACGGCGCTGGCGAGCGCGCTGGGCTCGCCGTCGGCCTTCGGGCAGTCGCAGTTCGCGCTCACGCGGGGCAACGCGTTCGAGGCGAAGGTCAAGGCCGACGGCGGCGCGGAGCTGCTGCGGCTGGTGCACGAGAAGCTGGACCGCTCCGCCGAGCCGCCCGCCGACGCGCGCGTGCCCGACCTGACGGCGACCGGCCCCCAGGGGCGTACGGCCCGTACGGCGCTGGAGCTGCGGGAGGCCGCCGCGCACCCGGGCGCCTGGACGCTGCTCGACCATCCGATGCTCGCGCTGGACGTCGCGGGCTCCCCCGCGTTCCTGGAGCCGGACGCGGTGGTGGTGCATCCGGACGGCAGCTGGACGGTCGTCGAGATCAAGTCCTTCCCGCTGCTGGACGGTTCGGCGGACCCGGCGAAGGTCGGGGCGGCGGCCCGGCAGGCGGCGGTGTACGTGCTGGCGCTGGAGGAGGTCGCGGTCCGGCTCGCCCATGAGACGGCCCCGGCCCCGCGGGTGCGGCACCGGATCCTGCTCGTCTGCCCGAAGGACTTCTCCAACCTGCCGGCCGCGTCCGCGGTCGACATCCGCAAGCAGCGCGCGGTGACGGCCCGCCAGCTGGCCCGGCTGACCCGCATCGAGGACATCGCCGACACGCTCCCCGAGGGCACGTGCTTCTCGCCCGAGCTGCCCGCCGAGGAGCTGACGGCCGCCGTGGAGTCGGTCCCGGCGACGTACGCGCCCGAGTGCCTGTCCGCGTGCGAGCTGGCCTTCCACTGCCGGGCCCGGTCCCGCGAGACGGGCGCGGTGACCTCGCTCGGCCGCCCGGTGCGGGCGGAGCTGGGCGGCCTCGCGACCGTCGAGGACGTCCTCGCGGCCGCCCGCGGTGAGGCGGGCGACCCCGACGACCCGGCCGTGGCGGCGCTGCGGCGCGCGGCCGTGTTGCGCGCCGAGGCTCTGGAGGCGGCATGTCGCTGATCTCCACCCTGGCCCGCCTCGAAGCGGTCAGCACGGGCCGCGCCCAGCCGGCTGCCACCGTCCGGCACCGGCATCTCGGCGACCACCCGCTGGTGTTCGTGCCGCTCACCACCGCCGGTGAGGCCGGCGCCCCGCTCGGCGCGCTGGTCGGCACCGACCGGGACGCGCCGCGCCTGCTGGTCGTCCCGCAGCCCCGCGATCGCGACCTGAGGTTCGCGTTCCTGGCCGAACTGGCCGATGTGGTGCTGCCGTACATCGACGGATACGCCGAGGCCGTGGAGGCTGCCGAGCGCACCGAGACCGACCCGGAGACCGGCAAGCGGGTCAAGGTCGAGGTCGAGCTGTGCGCGGACGCGCCGCAGCTGATCGTGCCGAGCCGGGCGGGCATCGACCTGGTGCGGCTGCTCGGGCGGTCCATGCGGTTCCGGCGTACGGCCGAGCAGGATCCGGAGGCGCCCTACCCGGCACCGCCGCGGGTGCCGCTGCTCGGGCGGTGGCTGACGCACTTCGGGGAGCGGGCCCGGGTGCCCGGCTCCTCCCTGCTGCTGGCGATGACCGACGTCCTGGGCCGGCACTGGGCGATCGGGCAGTCCACGCTGGAGGACCAGCACCTGGGGGCGCTGCTCGCCTGGATCGACCCGCCCGAGGGTGTCACCGGCGCCGAGGCGGCGCTGCGGGCCGAGCTGGAGCGGGACGAGCGCGGCCAGCTGACGTGTCCCCCGGCCGGTCCGGCCACCGACCCGGCGTTCGACAACAAGCTGCTCGCCCCGGCCATCGAGCGCTACGACCGCGCCCGCACCGCCCTCGCCGCCGCCGAGGACGGCCTGGAGGCCGACGACCGGCTCGGGGCCCTGACCGCCGCCGAGCGGGAGATCCGCGACCTGCTGCTCAGCCGCACCCGCCCCACCTGGGACGCGGTGTGGCGGGGGCTGGACCTGCTGCGGGAGCTGCCCGAGGGGGCGCATGTCGAGGAGCGGTGGACGCGCGACCGCTGGTCGTTCACCGGCCACCGCGACCGGGTGCTGGCGGGCGAGCCCCCGCAGCCGCGCCGCGACGACGCGGTCACCGCGGCGAACAAGCTCGCCACGCGCGAGCGCGAGCAGGCCCGGCTGGAGGCGCAGGAGGCCCTCGACGACCCGCTGGTGATGGCGGGCCGGCGACTGGCCGGGGAGGCCTTCGCGGGCGAGGTCACCGACGTCGTGATGGCGTACAGCGACGGCAAGCGGCCCAGCCCCCGCCCCCTGGTCACGGTCCGCACGGACGACCGGCCGCAACTCGGCGAGCGGACGAAGGTGTACCGCTCGCTGGGCGGGAAGCCGCAGTCGGCGGAGTTCGTCGCGGCCGAGGAGGACGGGGCCTGTGTCGTGCTGCGGATCCTCGACAAGATGGGCCGCGGCAAGGAGCCCGAGCCGGGGTCGGTGCCGGAGAAGGGCGACCGGGTCTGCTTCACGCTCTTCGAGCACGAGCAGCGGGGCGGCGCGAAGCTGCCCGACCCGGAGGAGACGCCGTGGACGCACGGCGGGCCGCCCGGCGAGGCGCTCCCGGAGGCCGCCGACCCGGTGACCGAGGAGGATGTGCTGTGACCACGGTGTTCGACCCCTCGGCCGCGGCGGCGCAGGCCACGGACGCGATCCTCCACGACACGCTGCACGGCACCGCGCGCGGTGTCGTGGTCGACTCCCCGCCCGGCGCGGGCAAGTCCACGCTCGTGGTCCGCGCGGCCCTCGAACTGGCCGAGGCGGGCCGGCCCCTGATGGTGGTCGCGCAGACCAACGCCCAGGTCGACGACCTCGTCCTGCGGCTCGCCGAGAAGAACCCCGAGCTGCCGGTGGGCCGACTGCACAGCAGCGACGCCGACCCGTACGACAAGGCGCTCGACGGCCTGGAGAACGTACGTAAATCGGCCAAGGCGGCGGAACTCGCCGGGCTGGCCGTGGTGATCTCGACCGCCGCGAAGTGGGCGCACGTGAAGGTCGACGAGCCGTGGCGGCACGCGATCGTCGACGAGGCGTACCAGATGCGCTCGGACGCGCTGCTCGCGGTGGCCGGGCTGTTCGAGCGGGCGCTGTTCGTGGGCGACCCGGGGCAGCTCGACCCGTTCGCGATCGTGGGCAGCGAGCAGTGGGCGGGCCTCGCCTACGACCCGTCGGCCTCGGCGGTGACGACGCTGCTCGCGCACAACCCGGACCTGCCCCAGCACCGCCTGCCGGTGTCCTGGCGGCTCCCGGCCTCGGCGGCGCCCCTGGTCTCCGCCGCCTTCTACCCCTACACGCCGTTCCGCAGCGGCACCGGCCACGGCGACCGGGGCCTGTCCTTCGCCGTGCCGTCGGACGGCTCGGGCCCCGACCGGGTGATCGACGAGGCGGCCGCATCGGGCTGGGGCCTGCTGGAACTGCCCGCCCGGCACACCCCGCGCACGGACCCGGAGGCGGTACAGGCGGTGGCGGCGGTCGTACGGCGCCTGCTGGACCGCGGCGGCGCGGCGACCTCGGAACGGTCGGCCGCGCCCTCCCCCCTCACGGCCGACCGGATCGCCGTGGGCACGGCCCACCGGGACCAGGCGGCGGCGGTCCGCGCGGCCCTCGCCGGCCTCGGCGTCCCCGATGTGGTCGTGGACACGGCGAACCGGCTCCAGGGCCGCGAGTACGACGTCACGGTGGTCCTCCACCCCCTCTCCGGCCGCCCCGACGCCACCGCCTTCCACCTGGAGACGGGCCGCCTCTGCGTCCTGGCCTCCCGCCACCGGCACGCCTGCATCGTGGTGTGCCGGGCGGGCGTGAGCGACCTGCTGGACGACTATCCGTCGACGGAGCCGGTGCAACTGGGGACGGTGGTGAAGTTTCCTGATGGATGGGAGGCGAATCACGCGGTGCTGGCGCATCTGGCCGAACACCGGGTGGTGTGGCGCCCGTGACCCGCACCACCGGGCATCCCCCGGCCCACTCGACCCTCCGCCGGCCGGAGGCCGGCACGCCGCCGGAGGCGGCCGATGAACACAGCCCTGATGGATGGGAGGCCAATCACGCGGTGCTGGCGCATCTGGCCGAACATCGCGTGTCCTGGAAGCCGTGACGAACAGCGGGTGGTGTGGCAGCCGTACCCACTCCCGCGATGCCCACTTGCGCGCCCGCGAGACAATGGACGGTGGCCCACTCCCCACGGGTCATGCGCGACGTACGAGGAGGAGAAGACATGGCGGAGCCCACGCCGCGTCGGAACGAACCGCGGCTACGCCCCGCGCCCCTGCTCTTCGAGCCCGCGGAGGCGGCCTCCGACCCTGAGCACTTCTTCGACCTCGAGTCGATCGACGACCCGCGGGCGCTGCTGGCCAGGGCGACCGAGCTGACGCTCGCGTTCCGGGCCGCGGCGGACCGGGCCGTGGAGTTCCAGGCGATCGCGGCGGCCCAGCTGGCCGATCCGCGGCGGTTCGACCGGCTGACGACGGCGGACATCGCCGAGCGGGCCGAGTGGACCGAGGACTACGCCAAGAAGATGGTCGAGTTCGGGCGGGACCTGATGCGGGGCGGCGCCGAGGGCCGGGGGCCCGGCGACCCCGTCTGAAACGGGCCCTTCCCGATCACCTGGCATATGCCAGGCGGGCAAGATACTCCCTCCCACCCCCTCCTGTCCCGATTTCCCGCAACCCTCGGGAACCGGGCGGTCACGACCGGTAGACCTGGATGCCATGACCAGCGCATGGAACGCCTCCCACGTCACCCCGGACGGAGCCACCTGGCTCGCCTCGGCAGGAACGTATCCGCGAAGCACGCTCGCCCTCTGGGAGGAGCGGCCGGACGCGCCGGTCGTGCTGCCCTGCGGCTCGGTCTTCGACGTGGTCAGCGCGCCGGCGCTGTTCGGGCGCCGGATGCTGGACCGGCTGTGGGACGACGGGCCCGGCTCGGGCCCGGTCGCGGAGTACCGCGGCAGGATGCTGCTGTTCGCCGCCCCGGGCACGGCCCAGCGGCTGCCGGCGCTGCTGGAGTGGGAGGAGTGGGGCACCCACGGCCGGGACACCCGGGGCGGCCGGGAGAGCTGCCGCACGGACGCCGTACCGCCGCTGCTGTGCCACGGCACCGGCGACGCGGTGACCGTCCCGGCCCCGACGGAGAGCGCCTCCCTCACCGACCCTGCCCCGACGGGAAGCGCCTCCCCCACCGGCCCTGCCCCGGCCCGCTCCGCCGCCCGCTGGCTCGTCGCCCCCGACACCCGTCAGCCCTGGCTGCCGGGCCCCGAGGTCCTGCTGTGGGCGGCCGTCCGGGCGGCCCGCTCGGCCGTGCGGATATCGATTTTTCCTCCCGCCGACCAGGGTGCTAAGGTCTACGACGTCAGCAGGCGCCGCTAGCTCAGTTGGTTAGAGCAGCTGACTCTTAATCAGCGGGTCCGGGGTTCGAGTCCCTGGCGGCGCACAGACGGTGAAGGGCCCCTCGCGAGAGCGAGGGGCCTTTTGCGTACCCGGAAGCTCTTCAGCGGCCCACCATGATCTTGATCGTCCAGGCCCCCGAAGCCGTGCGCCCCTCCACCTCCACCCGTACGCCCTCCCCCGGCACCGTGAAGCTCTCCCCGAGGGCGATCGGCGCGTCCGCGAGGGGTGGGTAGACGGAGTCCTCCCAGCAGGCCTCGGTGCGCGGATGGGCGTCGATCACCTCGATCGGCCCGCCCCCGGACTGGGCCCCGCCCCGTACTCGGTACACAAGCACCCCCTGCCGGCACGCGGCCGCGTCGTTGCCCACCGGCCCCCGGGCCTCGAAGGCGAGCACGCTGTCGCGCCCCGTCCGCACCACCGCGAGCTTGGTGCCCCGCCCGAGCCCGAAGGCCGGCGCCCCGGCGGCGCCCGCCACCGGCACCCCGGGCCCGGCCGCCAGCGGCTCCAGCGTCAGCCGGGCGGGCCCGGCGTTCTGCACGCACCGCACCTGCCGCGGATCCAGCCAGCCCAGCTTCCACTTGTGCCAGCCGAACAGATCGGGGGCCAGCCCGAACTGGCTGCCCATCAGGTCCCAGTCGCCGACGTGCGTGTCCCAGTCGCCCTTGCCGTCGGCGGGCCGGTGGTAGAGGTCGGGAAGATCGAAGACGTGCCCGGTCTCGTGGGCGAGGACGAGCCGGTCCGGCGGATGCTGCTCGAACACCGTGACGACCCGGCGCAGGTCGGTGCCGTCGGCCCGCATCGGGCTCGTGAGGTTCACGACCTTGGTCGCGTCGGAGTCCACGCCGGGCGCGTCCGGGTCGGCGACGAAGTACACGACGTCGTAGCGCGAGAAGTCCACCTGCGGGTCGGCCACGGCGAGCGCGTCGCGCAGGTAGGCGGCCCGGTGCTCGGGGCTCCAGTCACGCTGTATGGCGTACGCGGTGGACGGCTGCGGCATCCGGATCCAGTGCTTCAGCGGGTGCGGGCGCAGGGTGAAGCGGCCGTAGGACGCGCGTTCGAAGAAGCGGGTGGTGGCCGGGAAGTGGTCGGCGGTCAGGTCCTGCGGCGTGGTCAGCGGGTGGGCGTCCGGGAAGGACAGGAAGACCATGACCGCGTCCAGGGACCGGGCCGGACGCGGATAGGCGGCGTTCCAGGTGTCCAGGCCCTCCGAGTGGTGGGCGTCGGTGCGAGTCAGGGCGCAGGGCGCGGCCGAGTCGGGCTCGGCTGCCGAGGGGCCGGTGCCGAGAGAGGTGGCGGCGAGCGCCGACATGGTGGTGAACAGGGCCGCGGTGCTGCGCAGTCGGGCGCGCGGGAACTGACGCGGCACGGGTACCTCCGGGTACGGTTCGCGGGACACCGCACCCAGCCTCTGGCGATTTGTCGTACTGCGCCCTGTTTGCCTGCACCAGTCGGGTGAGAGGGCCGAAAATTCGCGGAAGCCGACACCCCCGAAGCACTCACG
This sequence comes from Streptomyces lomondensis, assembly GCF_014651035.1. GTDB lineage: Bacteria > Actinomycetota > Actinomycetes > Streptomycetales > Streptomycetaceae > Streptomyces > Streptomyces lomondensis. Next base: position 243,886 of record NZ_BMWC01000001.1, on the reverse strand, counting down.
GAACGTCACAACTGGTCGGGGGCCTGAAGAAGGGGTCCAGGCGTGCGCAGAAACGATCTGGCGGAAGCGCGGACTGGCCGGGAAGACTGGACACCGGCTGGAAGCCCCTCGGGCCAGCCTCTATGATCGGCACACTTTCCTGACCTTTCCTGCACGGACAGAGATCGAATACATGCGGGAGCGAGCGGTGAGCGGAACCTCCGAAGGGCCGGCGCCCGCGGCAGACCTCGACCGGCCGGTCGTCACAGAGAGTGAGATCGATGCGCCTCCCCGTACCGAGCCCTGGCCGCGGCTGCCCTACCGCTCCGTCTTCGCGGCCGCTCCGCTCGCCATGGCCGTCGTCGACCGCGAGGGCATGGTCGTCGGCGCCAACGACGCGCTCGCCGCCCTGCTCGGCAGCTCTCCGGACGAGCTCACCGGGTCCGTCGCCGCGGATCTGGTCGACCTCACGTCCGACGCCCGCAGCTGGCACGCCTACCGCGAGGTGCTGCGCGGGCGGCAGTCCCGGCTGCGCTGCACGCGCCGCCTGAAGCACCCGGACGGGCGCTCGCTGTGGGTGCAGGTGACGGTCGCCCCGCTGCCCGACGAGGACCGGGGCGTGCTGTTGTCGGTCGCCGACATCAGCGCCCGCCGCGAACTCCAGGCCCGGCTGCGGCACTTGCAGATGCACGACCCGGTGACCCGGCTGCCCAACCGCACGCTGTTCTTCGAGCGCCTGTCGGCCGCACTGGAGGCGGAGTCGTACGAGGAGAGCGGCACGGGCCGGATCGGGCTGTGCTACCTGGACCTGGACGGCTTCAAGGCCATCAACGACACCCTCGGCCACCGCGTGGGCGACCGGCTGCTGGCCGCCGTCGCCGAGCGCCTGACGCGCTGCGCGGACGAGGCCGGGCACTCCCGGACCAGCATCCCGCTGGTGGCCCGGCTCGGCGGTGACGAGTTCGCGCTGCTCGTCGAGGACTCCACGGGCACCGAACAGCTGGCCGAACTGGCCGAGTCGGTGCTGCGGGCGATCCAGGACCCGTTCGACATCCTGAGCCAGCGGCTGTCGGTGTCGGCGTCGATCGGCGTGGTCGAGCGGCACGCGGCCGGGACGACCCCGACCGCCCTGATGCAGGCGGCGGACACGACGCTGTACTGGGCGAAGGCCGACGGCAAGGCCCGCTGGACGCTGTTCGACCCGGAGCGCAACGCCCACCGCATGACCCGCCAGGCCCTCGCCTCCACGCTCCGCCCGGCCATCGACCGGGGCGAGTTCCAGCTGGAGTACCAGCCGCTGGTCGGCATGGAGGACGACCGGCTGCACGGGGTCGAGGCGCTCATCCGCTGGAATCATCCTCAGTTCGGCGTACTGACGCCGAATCGGTTCATCGGACTTGCGGAGGAGGACGGTTCGATCGTTCCGCTGGGCCGCTGGGTGCTGCGCACGGCCTGCCGGCAGGCCCGGCGCTGGCAGCTGGACCACCCCGACGAGCCGCCGATCTTCGTCAGCGTGAACGTGGCGGTGCGTCAGGTCTGGGACTCGGACCTGGTGGCGGACGTGGCCGAGACCCTGGCCGAGACGGGTCTCGCGCCGCATCTGCTCCAACTGGAGCTGACGGAGTCGGCGGTGATGGGCTCGGCGGGCCGGCCGTTGCAGGCGCTCAAGGCCCTCAGCGACATGGGCGTCCGCATCGCCATCGACGACTTCGGCACGGGCTATTCGAACCTGGCCTACCTGAGCCGGCTGCCGGTGTCGGTGCTGAAACTGGACGGGTCCTTCGTACGGGGCTTCCAGTACGACGACCGGGACGCGGCCGCCCGGGCGAACCCGGCCGACGAGGTCGTCGTCGAGGCGATGATCCAGCTGGCGCACCGGCTGGGCCTGACGGTCACCGCGGAGTGCGTGGAGACCTCGGCGCAGGCCACGCGGCTGCGGAGCATCGGCTGCGACACCGGACAGGGCTGGCTGTACTCCCGTCCGGTGCCGCCGGATCGTATCTCCGAGCTGCTGGGCACGCCGGGTGTTCAGGCGGGCGTCGGCAACCCGTAGGCGTCGGCGATGAGTTCGTAGGAGCGTACGCGGACGTCTCCGCCGTGCGCGTTGGCCGTGATCATCAGCTCGTCGGCGCCGGTGCGCTTGGCGAGGTCGTCCAGGCCGGAGCGGACCTCGTCCGGGGTGCCGTGGATGACGCCCGCGTTCCAGGAGTCGACGAAGTCGCGCTCCATGGGGCTGAACTCGTAGGCCTCGGCCTCTTCGGGGGTGGGCACGAGGCCGGGGCGGCCGGTGCGCAGCCGGACCATGCTGAGGGCGGCGGCCAACACCTGCCTGCGGGCCTCCTGCTCCTCGTCGGCGGCGAGCGCGGAGACGCCGATGAGGGCGTACGGCGCGTCGAGCACGGCGGACGGCTGGAAGGACTCGCGGTACAGGTCCAGGGCCGGGATGGTGTTCCGCGCCGAGAAGTGGTGGGCGAAGGCGAACGGCAGCCCCAGGGCGCCGGCGAGGCGGGCGCTGAAGCCGGAGGAGCCGAGCAGCCAGACGGGCGGGCGGTGCGGGGACTGGACGCCGCCGGGGCTGGTCGCCTGGATCGGGCCCGGTACGGCGTGGATGCGGCGGTAGGGGTGCCCGTCGGGGAAGTCGTCGTCGAGGAAGCGGATCAGCTCGGCGAGCTGCTGCGGGAAGTCGTCGGCGCCCTCGCCCAGCCGGTCGGTGCGGCGCAGGGCGGCGGCCGTGGCACCGTCCGTGCCGGGGGCCCGGCCGAGGCCGAGGTCGATCCGGCCCGGGGCCATCGCCTCCAGCGTCCCGAACTGCTCGGCGATCACGAGCGGGGCGTGGTTGGGCAGCATCACGCCGCCCGAGCCGAGCCGGATGCGGTCGGTGTGGGCGGCGAGGTGGGCCAGGATCACGGCCGGGGACGAGGAGGCCACGCCCGGCATGGAGTGGTGCTCGGCGACCCAGTAGCGGTGGAAGCCGCGGTGCTCCGCGAGGCGGGCCAGGTCGACGCTGGTGCGCAGCGCGCCGGAGGCGGTGCGGCCGGCCCCCACGGTGACCAGGTCCAGTACGGAGAGGGGGACGGGGGCGCTGCCCTGTGCTGCGCCGCGTATCTCGTCTGCCGCCACGGTGGGGTGCCTCCTGCTGTGGGCCGTGTGCTGTCGTCCCGGCTCTAACAGGGGACTGTCTCCGGTTATTCCCGGGCAGCTGCGACCGGGGCCGTCAGGCGGCCTGCTCCCAGTCGCTCCGGGCGATGCCGTGCGGGGGCGGGCGGTCGGCCTTCTCGCGGGCCCGGAGGACGGTCCAGGCGAGGGCGGCCGCGCCGAAGAGCCACCAGGGCAGGGGCCACACGACACCCCACCAATCGGCCCGCGGATCGAGGAAGGCGTCCGCAGCGGCGCTGATCATGGCCGCGGCCAGGCTCCAGCACAGCAGACGGGCGGAGAGCTGGACAGCGCTTACGGGGGATCTGAACGGGCGCGGTTCGGCCATCGGGGAGTCCTTCACGGCACGACTGGCTGCGGATGTGGCCAGTGTGCACGGGATGGACAACAGAAGGGGAACGCGCTTTCGGTCAACCCAAGGGCTGCGTGGGGCGGCGGAGTTGAGCGTTCCTCAGCTCCGGGCGGGGCGGGAGAGGGGTTGCGTCCCGATTTGCCCCGGATAAGTGGTAGGACCGATTCCGGCCCCCATGGAAGGCACGTTCGAGGGCACTGCGTTTTTTCACCGGTTCTCCGGAGGGCACCTTGGAGTCGCCGCAGGAACTGTTCGACTCCGGCGTCGGCTGGGACCTTCCGCTGGTCACGCTGGTCGGGGCCGTCGCAGGCGGAGTCTTCGGCTTCGCCTTCCCCTCCGTCCTGTACCGGCCGCGCCGGGAACGGCCCGCCGTCCCGCCGCCGCCGCCCGAACGCAGGGCATGAGGCCCGCCGAGCCGGTGCCACGCCGGCCCGGACGGGCCCGGCTCACACCTGGACGATCGGCTCCCTCGTGAACAGCGCCCCTAGCTCCGGTGCGTTCACCCGGCGGTCCGCCAGGCGCAGGGCCTCCCAGACCGTGACCTGGTTGGCCGTGAGGATCGGCTTGCCGAGTTCCTTCTCCAGCGTCGGGATGTGGGCCGCCGTGTGCAGGGCCGTGTCGGGCAGGAGGAGCGCCTGGGCGTCGGGGTGGTCGGAGTTCCGGGCCAGGGCGAGGAGTTCCGCCTCGCCCCACGTGCCGACCTCGGCCGCCGTGATGATGCCGGAGCTCTTGACCGACACGACCTCGACGCCGTCCGAGCGCAGGAACTCCGCGAAGAGCCGCGCCACGTCCTCCGGGTACGTGGCGCCGATCGCGACGCGCCGCACGCCCAGCTCCCGTACCGCGTGCACGAACGCGAAGGACGTGGAGGAGGCCGGCATGCCGGCCGTCTGCGCCAGCGTGCGGACCTGCTCCTGCGCGCCGTCCCAGCCGTAGACGAAGCTGCCGCTCGTGCAGGCCCAGACGACCGCCTCCGCGCCGGCGTGCCGCAGTTCCTGGACGCCCGCCGCGAGCCGCCCGGCCGAGCCCATCTCCAGCAGCGCGTCCACCCGGTGCGCGTCCTCACCGATGTCGGTGTGCACCAGGTCCACCCGGATGTCGCTGCCCAGCAACTGCTCGATGCGCGGATAGTCGTCCTCGGCGGAGTGTCCCGGGTAGAGGAATCCCAGTGCTGTCATGTCCAGCCTTCCTGCTGCTGCTCTTCTTCCGGCACGACGGGACCGGGGTCCGCCCCCGGCGGTACGGGACCGGACCGCGCCGCCGGATTGATCAGCGCTTGATACGGTCCCACCGCACGGGTACCCAGTCGGCGCAGCGCAGCCCACATCGTCACTTGGTTGGCCGAGATCACCGGGATGCGCAGCTCCGCCTCCAGCTGGGGGATCACGTCGTAGGTGGGCAGGTTGGTGCAGCTGATGAACAGCGCGTCGGCGTCCCCGCGGACGGCCTGGCGCGCCATGTCCACGACCTCCCGGTAGGGCACCTTCCAGATGTGCCGGGTCAGGCCCATGAAGGCGCACCCGGAGATCGTGACGCCCGCCTGGGCCACATAGGCCTCCAGCGCCTGCGTGACCGAGACCGTGTACGGCGTCACCAGCGCGACCCGCCGTACGTCCAGCTCCACCAGGGCCTCCAGCAGCGCGCCCGAGGTGGTGATCGCCGGTACGGCACCGGCCCGGCTCATCGCCTCGCACATCGCGCGCTCGCCCATGACACCGCCGACGAAGCTGCCCGACGTACAGGCGTAGGCGATGACCTCGGGGGCGATCGCGTTGAGCGTGCGGACCGCCTCGCTCAGCGTCTCGTGCTCGCTGACCAGCCGGGCGAGATCGAGGCTCACCTCGACCGGCACATACGGCGTTCGCGTCATGTGCAGGGAGACCCCGTCCGGCACCCAGCGCCACAGTTCGCGGTCGAGTGCGAAGTCGAAGGGGGCGACGACGCCGACCCCGCGCTGCGGGCTGGGCCCGCCGAGAAATGAGACGTCCATGGCAGGCACCGGCCTCACGTTGGGCAACGAGTGTGCAACGGATCGTGGGAACGCCCGTGTTGACGACGGTAGGTTCGGGTGCGAGCGTGGTCAATCCGCCCGGATCATTCCTTGGTCAACACCGTGTTAACTCGTCGTCACCGGCCGCCTCCCCACGGCAGGCCGGCCCCGCCGATCGGCTGGAGAAACGGCTGCTCATGCCCACCCCCACCCTGCTCGTCCTGGACGCCGAACCCCTCCCCCGCCTCGGCCGCCTCACCGGCCGCGTCCGTATCGAACACACCGACGCGGCGGGGCTCGCCGAGCGCCTCCCGCGTGCGGATGTACTGCTGGTGTGGGACTTCACCTCGCGCGCCGTGCGGGACGCCTGGCCGGGCGAGGGGCCCCGGCCCCGCTGGGTGCACACGGCGAGCGCCGGTGTGGATCACCTGATGTGCCCGGAACTGGCCGCCTCCGACACGGTGGTGACGAACGCGCGCGGCATCTTCGACCAGCCGATCGCCGAGTACGTCGCCGCGCTCGTGCTTGCCATGGCCAAGGACCTGCCGCGGACGCTGGAGCTCCAGCGGGAGCGGACCTGGCTCCACCGCGAGTCGCACAAGGTCGCCGGGAGCCGGGCCGTCGTGGTCGGCTCCGGGCCCATCGGCCGGGCGATCGCCCGCACGCTGGGGGCGCTGGGCATCACCACCGCGCTGGTCGGCCGCGCCCCGCGCGCCGGCGTGCACGGCCCGGAGGACCTCGACCGGCTGCTGTCCCGCGCCGACTGGGTGATCGCCGCCGCACCGCTCACGGAGCAGACGCACGGCATGTTCGACGCCCGCCGCTTCGGCGTGATGCAGCCGTCCGCCCGGTTCGTCAACATCGGACGCGGCCGGCTCGTCGTCGAGGACGCCCTCGCCGAGGCCCTGGCCGGGCACGGGATCGCGGGCGCCGCGCTGGACGTCTTCGAGACCGAGCCCCTGACCCCCGACAGCCCGCTGTGGCAGGTCCCGGGCCTGATCGTGTCGCCCCACATGAGCGGCGACACGATCGGCTGGCGGGACGACCTCGGCGCCCAGTTCGTGGAGCTGTACGAGCTGTGGGAGGCCGGCAAGCCGCTGGTGAACGTGGTCGACAAGCAGCGTGGGTATGTACCGGGCCACTGACGTTCCTGGGAGGGTGGATGACCGAGCTCACCGAGCTGACCGCCGTACGGCTCCTCGACAGTTACCGCAAGGGCGAGTGGAGCCCCGTGGAGGCGACGCGGGCGGCGCTGGAGCGGGCCGAGGCGATCCAGCCGGAGGTGAACGCCTTCGTCCGGCTGACCGCCGAGGACGCGCTGGAGCGGGCCCGGGCGTCTGAGGAGCGATGGCGGCGCGGTGAGCCACTCGGGCTGCTGGACGGGGTGCCGGTCACCGTCAAGGACATCCTGCTGCTGCGCGGGGCGCCGACCCTGCGCGGCTCGAAGGCCGTGGACCCGGCGGGGCGCTGGGACGAGGACGCCCCGTCCGTGGCCCGGCTGCGGGAGCACGGGGCGGTCTTCATCGGCAAGACGACGACCCCCGAGTACGGCTGGAAGGGCGTGACGGACTCGCCGCTCAGCGGCGTGACCCGCAACCCGTGGGACCCGTCGCGCACCGCGGGCGGGTCGAGCGGGGGCGGCGCGGCGGCCGTGGCGCTCGGCGCGGGACCGCTGTCGCTGGGCACGGACGGCGGCGGCAGTGTGCGTATCCCTGCGTCGTTCTGCGGCATCTTCGCGCTGAAGCCGACGTACGGGCGGGTGCCGCTCTACCCGGCGAGCGCGTTCGGCACGCTGGCGCATGTCGGGCCGATGACGCGGGACGCGGCGGACGCGGCGCTGCTGATGGACGTCATCGGCCACCCGGACTCGCGCGACTGGTCGGCGCTCGCCCCGCCGCCCGGGGCGTACGCGGAGGGCCTGGCGGGCGGGGTGCGCGGCCTGCGGGTGGCGTACTCGCCGTCGCTGGGCGGGCAGGTGGCGGTGCAGCCGGCGGTGGCGACGGCGGTACGGCGGGCGGTGGAGCGGCTGGCGGAACTCGGCGCGTACGTCACGGAGACCGACCCGGATCTCACCGACCCGGTGGAGGCCTTCCACACCCTGTGGTTCAGCGGGGCGGCGCGGGTGACCCAGCATCTGGGACCGAAGCAGCGGGAACTGCTGGACCCGGGCCTGCGCGAGATCTGCACACAAGGCGCCCGCTACTCGGCGCTGGACTATCTGGCCGCGGTGGACGTCCGGATGGACCTGGGGCGCCGGATGGGCCGCTTCCACGACACGTACGACCTGCTCGTCACGCCGACCCTGCCGATCACGGCGTTCGAGGCGGGCGCCGAGGTGCCGAAGGGATCCGGCCATCGGCGCTGGACGGGCTGGACCCCGTTCACGTACCCGTTCAACATGACGCAGCAGCCCGCGGCGAGTGTGCCGGTCGGCGCCGACGGGGACGGGCTGCCGGTCGGTCTCCAGCTCGTGGCCGCCCGGCACCGGGACGATCTGGTGCTGCGGGCGGCGCACGCGCTGTACGAGGCCGGGGTGGCGACGGCCGGCCGGCCTACGCCCGCCGGAAGCTGAGCGTCTCCCCCGCCGCTCCCGACCGCCACAGGTCGTTGCACGCCTCCGCCATGGCGTCCAGGCCCTCGACGACCTGGCCCCAGACGATGCCGGGGACCCAGCCGACATCGCCGTTCAGCAGCAGGTTGTTGCGCTCGTAGAACAGGGCCAGGTCGACGAGGGTGGTCCCGGCGCGGACCTCGCGGTCGTAGCCGTACGCCTTGGTTCCCAACTCCGCCCCGGCGAAGGTGAAATAACACAGATCGCCGGGGATGGGGGTGATGGTCGGGTTTTCCAGGGGTGGTTCGGTTTCGGCGAAGGGCGGGAAAAGGGCGTAGATCTCGTTGCGTGCGTACTTCGCGTGGTAGACGTCACCGGCCAGCGGAAGGGAGTCCCAGACGGCCGCGCAGGTGATCGGCGCGCGGTCGTCCAGCAGCCTGGCCTTACAGGTCACGTCGCGCTTGACCAGCGAGACTTCGATATAGCGATCACTCATGCCCTCCATGGGAGTGCCCGCCGCCCCCGCGGTCAAGGGCGCAGGGGGAGAGTGCGGGGCTTGAAAAGATCGGCATAACTCGCATGCGGTCGGGTAGCCGCGCGCCCATGGCTCCACCACGCAGAAGCCCATCGAGAAAACCCGAACCCCTACCCCAGGCCATATCCGGGCCCACACGCCGGTCGCTGCTCGCGGGGGTCGCGGCGCTCGGCGCAGTGGGCGCCGCCGGATGCAGCCGGGTCGCCACCGCCTCGGACGTCAAGGGCGGCGACCTCCTCGACCGGCTCCGGGCGGCGGGCGTCGTCCGGCTCGGCATCGCCGGCGAGATCCCGTTCGGCTTCATCGACAAGAACGGCGAGCTGACCGGTGAGGCACCGGAGCTGGCCAAGGTGATCTTCAAGCGCCTCGGCGTCGACCGGGTGCAGCCCGTGCCGACCGAGTTCGGCTCGCTCATCCCGGGCCTGAACTCCCAGCAGTTCGACGTCGTGGCCGCCGGGATGTACGTCAACCCCGAGCGCTGCGAGCAGGTCATCTTCTCCGACCCGGACTACCAGATGCTCGACTCGTTCATCGTCCGCAAGGGCAACCCGAAGGGGCTGCGCGACTACCGGGACGTCGTCGAGAAGAAGGCGAAGTTCGCCACCGGGACCGGATACGCCGAGATCCAGTACGCCGTCGAGGCGGGGTACAAGGAGAGCGACATCCTCATCGTCCCGGACCAGGTGGCGGGGCTGAACGCCGTGGAGGCGGGGCGCGTCGACGTGTTCGCCGGTACGGCGCTCACCGTGCGCGAGGTGGTGAAGAAGTCCGCCCAGGCGGAGGCCACCGAGCCGTTCAAGCCGCTCGTGGACGGCAAACCGCACGTCGACGGCGGCGCCTTCGCGTTCCGGCCGACCGAGACGAACCTGCGGGACGCCTTCAACGTGGAGCTGCGGGGGCTCAAGAAGAGCGGCGAACTCTTCCGCATCCTCAAGCCGTTCGGTTTCACCGAGGCCGAGATGACGGATCTGACCGCGAAGGAGCTCTGCGGCGGATGACCTCGGGACTCTGGGAACTGGTACTCAAGGGCGTCTGGGTCACGATCCAGCTGCTCGTGTGCAGCTCGCTGCTGGCCGCGGCGGTCTCCTTCGTCGTCGGCGTCGCGCGCACCCACCGGTTGTGGATCGTCCGCTTCCTCGCGGGCCTCTACACCGAGGTGTTCCGCGGGACCTCGGCGCTGGTGATGATCTTCTGGGTGTTCTTCGTGCTGCCCCCGGCCTTCGGCTGGCAGCTGGTGCCGCTGTGGGCGGGCACGCTGGCGCTGGGCCTGACCTACGGGGCGTACGGCTCCGAGATCGTGCGCGGCGCGCTGAACGCGGTCGACCCGGCGCAGAAGGAGGGCGGGATCGCCCTCAGCTTCACGCCCTGGCAGCGGATGAAGCTGATCCTGCTGCCGCAGGCCGTGCCGGAGATGATCCCGCCGTTCTCCAACCTGCTGATCGAACTGCTCAAGGGCACCGCCCTGGTGTCGATCATGGGCATGGGCGACCTGGCGTTCAGCGGCAACCTCGTACGGCTGGCGCTCCAGGAGAGCGCGGAGATCTACACGTACATCCTGATCGTCTACTTCGTGATCGCCTTCCTGCTCACCCGGGTCATGCGCGGTCTGGAGAAGAAGCTCAAGGCGGGGGTCGGCAAGAAGCCCGCCGACAAGACCCGGGCGCCTGAGCCGGTCGTGGTGGAGGCGGTCCGATGAACTGGGACTGGAGCGCGGTCTCCGACTTCATGCCGGACTTCTGGGAGGGCCTGCTGGTCACCCTCCAGATCCTGGTGCTCGGCTCGCTGATCTCCTTCGTGCTGGGACTGGTGTGGGCGCTGCTGATGCGGTCGCCGTCCCGGTGGGTGACCTGGCCGGTCGGCGCCGTCACGGAGTTCGTCCGCAACACCCCGCTGCTCGTGCAGCTGTTCTTCCTCTACTACGTGCTGCCCGAGTGGGGCCTGACCTTCTCGGCGCTCGCCACGGGCGTCTTCGCGATCGGGCTGCACTACTCGACCTACACGATGCAGGTCTACCGCGCCGGCATCGAGGCCGTGCCGGCCGGCCAGTGGGAGGCGGCGACGGCGCTGAACCTGCCGCTGCGCCGGACGTGGTCCGCGGTGATCCTGCCGCAGGCGGTGCGCCGGGTGGTGCCCGCGCTCGGCAACTACGTCATCGCGATGCTCAAGGACACGCCGATGCTGATGGCGATCTCCGTGCTGGAGATGCTCGGCCACGCGCGCCTGTTCTCGCAGGAGCACTTCCAGTTCACCGAGCCGCTGACGGTGATCGGCGTGGCCTTCATCGTCATTTCCTATCTGGCCTCCCTTGCCCTGCGAGCCCTGGAGCGACGCCTTGCCCACTGACACTCTCCCCAACCCCGAGAAGAACCCCACCAGGAGCAGCGGCGAGCTGATCCGGCTGGAGCAGGTCACCAAGCGGTTCGGGGACCACACGGTCCTGGACCACCTGGACTTCTCCGTGGACGCCGGCAAGCACGTCACGCTGATCGGCCCGTCCGGATCCGGCAAGACCACGATCCTCCGGCTGCTGATGACGCTGACCAAGCCCGACGAGGGCACGATCACCGTGGACGGGGAGCGGCTGTTCCCGGCGCCCGAGAAGCAGGTGCGCGAGGTCCGCAAGAAGATCGGGATGGTGTTCCAGCAGTTCAACCTGTTCCCGAACATGACGGTCCTGCGCAACATCACCGAGGCCCCGGTCACGGTCCTCGGCATGTCCAAGGACGCCGCCGAGGAGCGGGCGCGCGAGCTGCTGGAGCTGGTCGGGCTGACCGACCACCTCGACAAGCACCCGGCGCAGCTGTCCGGCGGGCAGCAGCAGCGGGTGGCGATCGCCCGGGCCCTGGCGATGCGGCCGCAGGTGCTGCTCCTGGACGAGGTGACCTCCGCGCTCGACCCGGAGCTGGTCGCGGGCGTCCTCGATGTGCTCAGGGACATCGCCCGCTCCACCGACATCACCATGCTCTGCGTGACCCACGAGATGAACTTCGCCCGGGACATCTCCGACCAGGTACTGATGTTCGACTCGGGGCGGATCATCGAGGCGGGCCCGCCGGAGAAGATCTTCAGCGAGCCGGAGAAGGACCGGACCCGGGAGTTTCTCAGCGCGGTCCTCTGATTACGGGACGTGACCAGGCGGAATGTCGGGTCGTCGGACTGGGGCATGCTTCTGGCATATGCCAGAGGGTCAATGCCCCAGTCCGGGAGACCGGGAATCTTGTCAACCCCCGCTCCCTGCGGGCCCTTTGACGGTTAACCTGAGAAAGGTTCACTGACCGGATTACGGCCCTCAGAGCAAGCGCAGGGGAGACCACCGTGGCGCTGAAGCACGAGCCGCCCATCACCCCGCACCACTCGGCCCAGGAAGCCCTGCGCGTCCTGGAGACGGTGGCGCGAGACAGTTCCGGCATCACCGACGCCGAGCTCGCCCGGCGCACCGGCATCGGACCGGAGCGGCTGACCGCACTGCTGCGCATGCTGCGCCGCGAGGGCTACGTCGAGCAGATCGCCGACGGCGCGTACGTCGCGGGCGAGACCCTGGCCCGCCTCGGCTCCGCCCACCACCGCGAGCAGGCCCTGCGCGACAAGCTCCAGCACACCCTCGAGGCGCTGCGCGACTCGGTCGGCGCCGCCGTCTATATGAGCCGCTACGTCGACGGCGAGATCAGCGTCACCCAGTACGCGGACAGCCCGGCCACCCCCAAGGTCAACGAGTGGGTCGACTTCCGCTCCTCGGCCCACGCGACCGCCATCGGCAAGAGCCTGCTCACCCAGCTCGACCACGCCGGCCGCCGCGACCACCTCGCCCGGCACAAGATGGCCCGCCTCACCTCGCGCACCATCACCAGCGACCGGCTGCTGCTCTCCCGCCTGGAGGCCCAGCCGCCCACCGTGCCCGTCCTGGACCTCCAGGAGTACGCGGTCGGCACGGTCTGCGCGGCCGTCCCCATCACGGCCGGCTCCTCCGTCGGCTGCCTGGCCCTGTCCCTCCCGGTCGAGCACGCCCACCGCCTGCGCCAGGCCGCGGACGCCCTCAACCGCAACGCGGCACCGGTCCTGCTGTCCATGGCGATCTAGCGCACTTCCGGGTGGTCCGGAGCACCCCTCGGCACCAGGTATTATTTTCTGCGTCGCCCACCGCGGAACACGGTTCTCGGCGGTCGGCGGGAGTCATGCGCCGCTAGCTCAGTTGGTTAGAGCAGCTGACTCTTAATCAGCGGGTCCGGGGTTCGAGTCCCTGGCGGCGCACCTTTGAAGGGCCTCTTGTGGGAGCAAGGGGCCCTTCGACGTCTTCCCTGGTCAGCGGCCGGTACGCGGCCGCGCCCGGCGGTCGCCACCACACCGGGTCCGCGCACCGGAAACCCTGCCTCCGTAAGGCCGCCCGGTGGATCTTGTTCGTCGCGGTGACCGGCATCCGGTCCACCACCCGCACGAAGCGGGGCGCCATCTTCGTCCCCAGGTCGGGCTGCGCGAGCAGGAACGCCGCGAAGTCCTCCGGATCGAACGATCCGGCGATCGTGGCCATGACCTGGTCACCGGTCACGGGGTCCGGCACCGCGTAAACGGCGACGGCCGCGGCTCCCTCGTAGCGGGCGAGGATGTTCTCGATCATCGCGGCGGCCAGGTTCTCGCCGTCGACGCGGAGGCGGTCGTCGGTGCGGCCGGCGAAGTAGAGGTAGCCGTCGGTGTCCCGGTAGAAGAGGTCGCCCGTCCAGTACCAGCCGTCCTTGCGCCGCTCCGCCTCCGCCGCCGGATTGCGCCAGTAGCCCTCGAAGGGGCTGGGGCCCTGGTTGACCAGCTCGCCGATCGCCTCGTCCCCGTTGAGCAGCCGCCCCGCCCCGTCGAAACGGGCCGGCGGACACTCCTCGCGGGTCTCCGGGTCGAGGACGACCAGCCCGGGCGCCGCCCGGCCGACCGCCCCCGGCGGCGTACCCGGCGACCACTGGACGGCCGCCCCGCCCTCCGACGATCCGTACCCCTCCACCAGCCGCACCCCGAAGCGGCGCTCGAAGGCCACCGCGTCCACCGCACCCGCCTCCGTCCCGAAACCCAGACGGAGAGGGTTGTCCCGGTCGTCGGGGCCCGGCTCGGTGGCCAGGACGTACTGGATCGCCCGGCCGACGTAGGTGAAGTACGTAGGTGAAGTACGTCGCCCCGTACCGGCGCACGTCCGGCAGGAAACGGGACGCCGAGAAGCGGCGGCGCTGCGCCACGGGCGCGCCCGTCACCAGCGCGGGCGCCCAGTCGGCGATCACCGCGTTGCCGTGGAACATCGGCATGCACAGGTAGTGGACGTCGTCCGGGCCCAGGGAGAACTGCCCGGCCAGCGCGTGCCCGGCCGCGGCCAGTCGCCCCTGGGAGCAGAGCGCGGCCTTGGGAGCGCCGGTCGAGCCGGAGGTGAAGTAGAGCAGGAAGCGGTCGCGCGGGGTGGCGCGGGAGCCGTCCGGCCGGGCGTCCGCGTAGGGGGCGAGGAGGTCGGCGTACTCCGCCGCGTCCGTCACCAGCAGGCGTACGCCGGGCAGGTCCAGGCCCTTGAGCAACGGCAGGTGGGCCCGCTCGGTGACCAGGATCCGGCACTCGGTGTGCAGGATGTCGCGGGCGAGTTCGGCACCACGGCGAGTGGGGTTGATGCCGGCGACCGCCGCCCCGGCCAGGGCCGCCGCGCCCAACCAAAGGGGGAACTCGGGCGTGTTGTCGAGCAGGACGCCGAGGTGCGGTTCGGCGGCCGGGGGCAGCAGGTCGGCCAGTAGTGCCGCCCGGGCCGCCGCGCCCGCCGCCACCTCGTGGTGGGTCAGCACCAGCTCCTCGCACCACAGCCCCGGCCGGTGGTCGCCCCACCGGGCGGCTACGAGTTCCGCGACCGTGCTCGCCCTGGAGTCCATGGGCGCGCACGCTAGTTGACATGCCGTCAGGTAGGGAGGGTCACGGCGCCGCGGACGTCCCGCTGTCGACACTGAAGACGAAGTCGTCGTACGGCCCGAAGGTCTGGCCGTACGCGGCGACGAAGCCGGCGCAGAAGACGACGACCACGCCGAGGAAGGCCAGGATGCCGACGGTGGTCATGGCCTGCTTCACCCGGCTCGGCGGCTGGGCCGTGGCCACGACCTGGCGGCCGTCGGTGTAGTGGACCGTGACGTAGTCGCCCTCCACGGTCGTCGCGGGACCGCCGTCCTCCTCGAAGCGGATGACCCGGCCGTCGTGGGCGATGAACTCGTAGACGTGGTGGAGCGTGGTCCGCACGGACGTGTCGCCGTGTCCGCCGCTCACCGTCGTGAACGCCCGCAGGCACCGGGCCTCGGCCGTCAGGCCGCTGTTCCAGGCGCCCCGGATCTGCAGCCAGCGGCGGACCACGCGGTAGGCCATGAAGACCGCCAGGGCCATGATCAGGCCGGGCACGACGTAGAAGATCACATCCATCGCGCATCCCCCGAAGTCGATGCGCCGGCCCGGTGCGGCCAGCGTGGGAGGAACCTACCCACGCCGGCCGCACCGGTGACTCAAGAGAACCTCAGAGGTTCAGAAGGTGACGTCCGAGCAGGCGTAGAACGCGTTGGCCGTGTCGGCGATCGTCCACACCGCGACGATGACGTGCCGGCCGCTGAGCCCGGACGGCAGCCTGCCGGTGTGGGAGAGGGTCGACGGCGGGCGCTGCCCGTTGTACGGCACCGTGAAGAACGGCGTGAGGTTGAGGTCGGACCGGGACAGGTTGTGGTTCTGGTTCCAGCCCGGCTTGGTGACGTAGTACTTGAAGTCGGTCGTGGCGTGCATGGCCGTGAACTGCCAGCGGAAGGTGTAGTTCTGGCCACCCGTCACCTTGGTGGCGGGCCAGGCGCCGCCGGACGGGGTGCGCGGTGCGCTGAGCTGGCTGAACTGGCCGAGTCCGGCGTTGCATATCTGCCCGTCGGCCGGGCCGGAGGCGGGGAAGCCCTTCGGGCCCTCGACGCTCTGCGGCTCCCATTGGATCTGGCCGCAGTTGGTCACGGTGCCGTTCTGGCAGAGCTTCTGCCGGCTGATGGGGAGGTCGGTGTAGCCGTGGCCGCTGGCGCCGCCGGAGGAGAGTACGAGGGCTCCGGTCGTGGCCAGTCCCACCGCGGCTGCGGACAACTTGGTCCTTGTGCGCATGCTGCCGCTCCTGGAGAACGTGGGGGAGGTTCAGTGAGCTGTACAGGTAGGTCTAGACCAAGTCTGAGAGTAGGAGCGTTAGTTGAACATGTCCATACCAATCACGGAGCTGTTTCTCCCCGGCCGGCGCAGAACGCCACCGTCAGGTCCTTCACCAGCACCTTCCGCTCGTAGTCGTCGAGCTCGACCAGCCCCCGCATGGTCAGCCGGGTCACCGTGTCCTCCACCGAGTCCACGACCGAGGTGAGCACGCTCGCCCGGTGCTGGGCGTCCAGCGCGGCGATCCGGCGGCGGTGCATCGCGGCGGCGACCTCGGGCGCGTACTCCACCCGGACCGGCTGCACCGAGAACACCTCCAGGCCGACCGGTGCAGCGTCAGCCGCCACCAGCCGGGTCAGCGCCTCGGCCGCCGCGTCCCCGGCGCCCTTCGCCCCGCCCGGCATCTCCACCGGCACCCGGGCCAGTGCCGCCTCGACGCACTCACGCAGATACGTCTCGTGGTCCTCCACCCCCAGCGTGGCCCGCGCGGTGTCCCGCACCCGCCACACCACCAGGACGACCACCCGCAGCGCGACCCCGCCTCCGTCGGCCGCGGGCACGGGCTCGCTGCGCCAGTGCCGCAGCCGCACGTCCACCCGGCGCCGCAGCAGCAGCGGGTTGACCCACAGCAGGCCGGAGCGCCGGACGGTGCCCCGGTAGCGGCCGAAGAGGTCCAGCACCCAGGCCCGCCCGGTCCGGCCCCGGGCCAGCCCGCCGAACCCGAACAGACCGAGCGCCCCGGCCCCCGCGTACGCCGCCCACTGCGCGGGACCGAGCCCGGCCCCGGCCTGGGCGGGCAGCCGCAGCGCCTCCAGCACGAGCGGCGGCAGCACCCCGGCCCACCACGAGGTGGCCAGGCAGCCGGCCGCCCCGCACGCCCCGGCCAGCACACCCGCCGCTCCGGGCAGCACCCGCGCGGGCCGCTCCACCAGCTCGGGGTCGACCTGCGGCACCGGGCGCGGCGCCCCGGCCGCCGGGCGCCTGAGGCGCGGCTGCTCCCCCGTGCCGTGCCGGCGGCCCACCACCGCGGGTTTCAGCGGTACCGGCGCCGGGTCCGGGTCGTCGCGGAACAGCAGGTGGACGGGGATCTCGGTGGTGGCCTCGTTCTGGATGAGCCGGGCGGGCCGGGCCGGCCCCTCGGCCGGTCCGTCGGGCTCGGACGTGTGGGAAGTGGTCGTACTCATGCGTGCCTCCAGCCTCCGCGCCAGATGCGTCACAACGGTGGTCCCCGGTACCGGGGTGGTGCAGGGCCCTGGGGAAGGGCCTCACGAGAAGAGCCGGCGCCAGGTCTCCGGCCCCGGGTAGCCGTCGGCCGCGCCGCCCCGCCAGCCCTGGGTGCGCTGGAACGCCTCGACGGCCCGCCGGTCCGCCTCGCCCCAGCGCGGCCCCGGCCCGACGGTGTAGAACCGGCCGAACCCCTTGCGCACCAGCTGCCTCCCGAGCTGGGTGACGTACGTGTTGCGGGCGCCGGGCCGGAACATCGCCCGGCCCGGGTAGCCGGGCACGCCGTGCGAGGCGGGCGGGGGTCCGACCACCCCGTCCTTCACGTCCTTGCCCTTGCCGGTGACGAGCAGCTCCCAGGTGCGCGGTCCGGGCAGGCCGTCCGCGTCCGCGCCCGTCCAGCCCTGGGCCAGCTGGAAGGCCTGGGTCGCCCGCCGGTCCGCGTCCGTCCAGCGCGGGCCCGGGCCGGAGGCGTAGGAGGCGCCGGCCCCGCGCGCGACGAGCATGCGGCCGAGCAGCGTGACGTACTTGTTGTGCGCCCCGGGGCCGAAATACGCCGCTCCCGGGTACGGCGTGGCGGCCGGGGCGCCCGGCTTCCCGCTGTCCGGTCCGGGTTCCGGCTCCTCCGGGCTGACGCCCTTGTAGCGGTAGGGGACGTACTGGTCGGAGTCGCTCCAGTAGGCGTACGGGGTCGACTGGCGGCGGGTGTGCGGGCGGGTCTGCTCGTAGGCGATGTAGTAGCTGTGCGTGTAGTCCGTCCAGCCGCCGAAAAGGGTGACGTGCGAGCCTTTCTCGGGGTCGGCCTCATTGTGGAACAGCAGAATGTCGCCCGGCTGGAGTTCCTCCTTGGAAATCCGCTCCGCGTACTGGGCGAGCGTGCCCGTCCATTCGTTCCGGGGCAGCTGCCAGGCCATCGAGACATAGCCGGAGCAGTCCTGCCGGTAACCGTCGGACCAGTACGCGGTCATGCTGTACGGCACTTTCGCGGCGACCCAGGTCTTGGCCCGGTTGATGATCTCCGCGCGAGTGATCGCGGTGGGTTTGAGAGCGGTGGAGGGCCTTGCCGGACGGCCGCCGGGGCCGTGCAGCGGGGCCTTGCTGCCCTGTGGGGTGTCGGGCTCCTCACCTGCGGAAACGCCCTGGCGGTGAGGTGCGTGCGGGGTGGCGGCGGCCGGTGCGGCATGGCTCGCGCCGAGTGCGGTGGAGGCCACCGCGGCCAGGGCGAGGGCCCGGTGGGCGGCCGGGTGGGCGGTGGTGCGGCCGGCCGGGGAATGCGGCAGGACGCGGCGCCAGTGGACGCAGCCGGGGCAGTCGCAGCCGCTCGCGGGGTCGAATTCCTCGAATACCGGAGACTCCATGCGATTCCCCTCACACTTCCGGCGGAAAATGCGCTGCCCGTGCACGTCCGGGCGCGCGTCGTCAGTTTCGCAACTGTCTTCGGGACGCGCATGCTGACGGTCCGAATGATGTACGCGGGGGTCCTACAGTGGGGTCGCCCGGGCCCTGGCCGGTGGTCGGGAGCACCTCCGCACGTCCTGTAGAGTTACGACGTCAGCGCGCGCCGCTAGCTCAGTTGGTTAGAGCAGCTGACTCTTAATCAGCGGGTCCGGGGTTCGAGTCCCTGGCGGCGCACGATGCCGGTGGCGGCTTGTGTTCGCAGAAAACGCGAACCGAGCCGCCATCGTCGTTCCTGCGCGGCTCCGCCGCGCGTTGTGGGGGCTCCGCCACCCACACCCCCTTTACTCGGCGTCACGGCGGCCCGGGACCAGAAGCCCGGCGCGGCGCAATCGCACCGACCGGAAGGCCTCTCGCGGAAGCGAGGGGCCTTCTGTGCTGCCCGGGGATCCCCGGGCCCTCTCTGGCCGGAACCCGGCCCACCGCGTGATTGGCCGGATACCCTCTCGCCATGGCAGCGCGAGACCTCCAGGAGCGGATCAAGAAGCTCATCATCGACCGCCGGCTGGCCTCCGGGGCCCCGCTGCCGACCGAGCCCGAGCTGATGGAGTACCTCGGCGCGAGCCGGAACTCGGTGCGGGAGGCGCTGAAGGCGCTCCAGGCGATGGGCATCGTCGAGATCCGGCACGGCTTCGGGACGTACGTCGGCCCGATGTCGCTCGCGCCGATGATCGAGGGCCTCGCCTTCCGCA
Source organism: Streptomyces lomondensis (assembly GCF_014651035.1). Taxonomy (GTDB): domain Bacteria; phylum Actinomycetota; class Actinomycetes; order Streptomycetales; family Streptomycetaceae; genus Streptomyces; species Streptomyces lomondensis. Next base: position 224,794 of record NZ_BMWC01000001.1, on the reverse strand, counting down.
CGGTCGCCGGGCACTACCGGGGCGAGGACTCCCTGCTCCAGCTGCTCGAACTCAGGGAGGCCGTGGAGACGGGGCTCGTCTCCCGGCTCGCGGGGCGGATACCGCGGGCGGACCTCGTTGAACTGGACGGGCTCGTGGACCGTATGGAAGAGCAGGCCGCCCGGGGAGCCGGTCTCGCCGAGACCGACCGGGCCTTCCACGCCACCCTCTACCGGGGGCTGGACAACGTGCTGCTGAGCGAGGTCCTGGAGGCCTTCTGGGACGCCTTCCACCGGGTCCGCACGGACCTCGGGGGCGAGCCGCAGGACCCGAAGGTGACCTGCCGGCAGCACCGGGAGATCCTCGACGCGGTGCGGTCCGGCGACTCGATGCGGGCGGAGGAGGCCATAAGAGAGCACTTCGGCAACATCCGCGCCCGCCTGTCCACAACGGCTCCACAGGGTCCCCACACCCGCCACAATGAACGCGTATGACCGGTAAACACCGCGTTTCGCATCTTGCGATCATGATGAAAGCCGTAGAACCCTGGTTTTCTGGTTTTTCAAGATGCTGCGGTTTCGCGGCAGTTGGGGGGATTCAGAGCCGGTTGCGGGCTGGGCGGGGGTAGGGGCCTCGTTCATGAAGCGATGCCGTGGGGGGCATCATGCAACCGGAAGGTCGCGTTGCCGTGTCTATAAGGTGTGGATGACGTGGTGACAGCGACCCACCACTGATACGTCTGTGAAGGTCGAGGGGGACCTGTCGCAGGCGGTAGGAAGCGACGAAACACGCGGCTGTTCCGCGTGTGGGGGGATGACTCATGACGTCGAGGCCGACGGGCGCCCGGCAGCAGGACCACGACCCGTCCCAGACCACCCAGCTCAGAGTGCCGGCGCATCGGATGAGCACCACGGGGGCATTCCGGCGGATCAAGAAGACGCTGCCGAGATACGACTACGAGCACTACAGCCGGCTCGCGGGCCCCCTCACCCAGCCCGATCCGGGCAAGCCGTACCGGGTGCAGTACCGCTCGCTCATCTCGCAGGAGCCGCACCGCATCAGGGTCGCCCTGATGCTGGCCGCCGCGCCGGTGCTCTCGCTGGTGCTGCTGTTCTGGCTGCTCCAGCCCGAGCACTGGACCGAGCGCGACTACCCGGCCTTCGACTGGCTGCCCGCGCTCGACGTGGTGATGCTCGTCTCGATCGGCCTGATCGAGTTCTTCCGCTGCATGAACGTGCTGTCGAACGCGCACGCCACGCTGGTCGCCCGCGACCCGATCCCGGTGGTGCCCGAGACCGGCACGAGAGTGGCCTTCCTCACCTCCTTCGTGCCCGGCAAGGAGCCGCTGGAGATGGTGACGAAGACGCTGGAGGCCGCGGTGAAGATCCGCCACCGGGGCCTCATGCACGTGTGGCTGCTCGACGAGGGCGACGACCCCGAGGTGAAGGCGGTCTGCGAGCGCCTCGGCGTGCACCACTTCTCCCGCAAGGGCGTCGCGAAGTGGAACCAGGCCAAGGGCCCGCACCGCGCCAAGACCAAGCACGGCAACTACAACGCCTGGCTCGAAGCCCACGGCGACGACTACGACTTCTTCGCCTCGGTCGACACCGACCACGTGCCGCTGCCCAACTACCTGGAGCGGATGCTCGGCTTCTTCCGCGACCCGGACGTCGGCTTCGTCATCGGCCCGCAGGTCTACGGCAACTACGACAACCCCATCACCAAGGCCGCCGAATCGCAGCAGTTCCTGTTCCACGCGCTGATCCAGCGCGCGGGCAACCGCTACGGCTCCCCGATGTTCGTCGGCACCTCCAACGCCGTGCGCATCAAGGCGCTGAAGCAGATCGGCGGCCTGTACGACTCGATCACCGAGGACATGGCGACCGGCTTCGAGATGCACCGCCACAAGAACCCGGCCACGGGCCGCAAGTGGCGCTCGGTGTACACGCCGGACGTGCTCGCCGTCGGTGAGGGCCCGAGCGCCTGGACGGACTTCTTCACCCAGCAGATGCGCTGGTCGCGAGGGACGTACGAGACGATCATCGGGCAGTACTGGAAGGGCTGGTACTCGCTGCCGCCGAGCAAGCTCTTCAACTACACGATGATGATCATCTTCTACCCGATGTCGGCCCTGAACTGGATCCTGGCGGCGCTGAGTTGTGCGCTGTTCCTGGGCCTGGGCGCCTCGGGTGTGAACATCGACCCGGCGGTCTGGCTGATGCTCTACGGCAACGCCTCCGCCCTCCAGATCGGCCTGTACGTCTGGAACCGCCGGCACAACGTCTCGCCGCACGAGCCGGAGGGCTCCGGCGGTGTGGCCGGCATGGTGATGTCCGCGCTGTCGGCGCCGCTGTACGCCAAGGCGCTGATCGACTCCGTGCTGCGGCGCAAGAGCAAGTTCGTGGTCACCCCCAAGGGCGACTCCGCGAGCCCGGACCGCTGGTTCGGGACCTTCCGGTACCACTGGTACTTCATCCTGATCTTCGCTGCCTCGATCACGGCCGGTTTCGTCTTCGGGAACTCCCACCCCGCGATGATCATCTGGGCCACGTTCGCGCTGCTGATCACCGCCTCGCCGATCTTCGCCTGGCGCTGGCAGCTGCGGCAGGACGCGAAGAAGCCCGCCACGCCTGCCGTGGAGCAGCCTCAGGACCCCGCGGGGCCGCACCGGACGCAGCCGCTGCCGATCCCGCAGCAGCAGGCGCCGCACGCCCCGCAGAGCAAGCCCAGTTGGGCCGCCGCCCCTGGCGGCGACGGGGAGGTCGGGGGAACCGACCAGACCATGCAGATCGCCCTTGGTGGACTTGGGGGACGTAAGGATTGACTTCTCCCCCTCCTGAAGGAGGGGGATTCTCACGGCTTGCGCTGTGAGGGTTTCTGCTTCGTCGCCGACTGCCCGCCCGGAGTGCTCCGTTGAGGTCTTACACCGGCTCCACAGACTGTCACCGCCAGCCCGGCGGCCAGAAGGTTCTTCGCCGCGTTCACGTCCCGGTCGTGGGTCGTACCACAGCTGCCGCACGTCCAGGTACGGACGTGCAGCGGCATCTTGTCCTGCAAGACACCGCAGTGGGAGCACAGCCTGGACGAGGGGAAGAAGCGGTCTACCGCGATCACTTCCCGCCCGTACCAGGCGGCCTTGTACTCCAGAAGGCTTCGGAACTCGGCCCAGGCGGCATCCGAGATGGCGCGGGCCAGGCTCCGGTTCCTGACCATGGTGCGCACGGTCAGGTCCTCGATCACGAGCGTTTGGTTTTCACGCACGAGCCGGGTGGTCAGTTTGTGCAGGTGGTCACGGCGCCGGCCGGCGATCCTCGCGTGGATCTTCGCGACCTTCCTGCGGGCCTTGGCCCGGTTGTTGGACCCCTTGGTCTTGCGGGACAGTTCCCGCTGGGCTTTGGCCAGGCGGGCGCGGTCGCGGCGCTCGTGCCGGGGGTTTGTGATCTTCTCACCGGTGGAGAGGGTCAGCAGGTGGTCCAGGCCGACATCCACGCCGATGGCCGTATCGGCGGCCGGGAGCGGCTTGACACCGGGGTCCTCCACCAGGAGGGAGACGAACCAGCGTCCGGCCGCGTCCTGGGAGACGGTCACCGTGGACGGCGTCGCCCCCTGGGGGAGCGGACGCGACCACACGATGTCCAGCGGTTCCGTCATCTTCGCCAGGGTCAGCTTCCCCTCGCGGAAGCGGAAACCGGACGTGGTGTACTCGGCGGACCTGCGCGACTTCTTCCGCGACTTGAAGCGCGGGTACTTCGCCCGCTTGCCGAAGAAGTTCGTGAACGCCGTCTGCAGGTGCCGCAGGCACTGCTGCAACGGCACCGACGACACATCGTTGAGGTAGGCCAGTTCCTCGGTCTTCTTCCACGCCGTCAGCAGGGCCGAGGTCTGGTTGTAGTTCACCCGTTCCTGACGCGCCCACGCTTCGGTGCGGGCCGCGAGCGCCATGTTGTAGACCTTCCGCACGCAGCCGAACGTGCGCGACAGCTCGGCTGCCTGCACATCGGTCGGATAGAAGCGGTACTTGAACGCCCGCTTCACGCACGTCGTGGACACGCTCACAAACTAGCGTTCTCACAGGTAAAAACCTGCGAGTCAGAGCACTGCGATTCGCCCTGGCGGCGAATCACAGCACCCTGCCCTGCTCCGCAGGAGTCCGATTCCTCCCCCGCCTGAAGGCGGGGGTCTCCTCGGAGGCAACTGATGAACGACCGTGCAGGCCGCCGCCGGGCCCGTCGACTCGCGATCGGCACGGCGGTGGTACTCGCGCTGGCCGGGATGAACGGGCCGTGGCTCTACCGCTTCAGCACCGAGAAATACCACCAGTACAAGATCAACCAGCCGGAGTACAAGGCCGCCAACGGCAAGTGGGAGATCATCGAGTTTCCCGAGGAGTACCGGCAGAACACGATCCACGCGGCGCTGCTGCGCACCGGCAAGGTGCTGCTCGTCGCGGGGTCGGGCAACAACCAGGACAACTTCGACGCGAAGAGGTTCGACACCCGGATCTGGGACCCGGTCAAGGGCACCATCAAGAAGGTCCCCACGCCCAGCGACCTGTTCTGCACCGGCCACACGCAGCTCGCCAACGGCAACCTGCTGATCGCGGGCGGCACCAAGCGGTACGAGAAGCTCAAGGGTGACGTCACCAAGGCCGGCGGCCTGATGATCGTCCACAACGAGAACCCGGACAAGCCGATCACGCTGCCCGCGGGCACCAAGTTCACCGGCAAGGAGAACGGCAAGACCTTCGTCTCGAAGGACCCGGTGCTCGTGCCGCGCGCCAAGAAGGTCTTCGACAAGGCGACCGGCAAGTTCCTGCGCAACGACCCCGGGCTCGGCCGTATCTACGTCGAGGCGCAGAAGCGGGGCCAGAAGTACGAGACGGGCACGCAGGACAACTACCGCGTGCACGGCCTGGAGGGCGCCGACGCCCGCAACACCTACGGCATCGCGCAGAAGCTTGCCCTCGACAAGAAGGACTTCCAGGGGATCCGGGACGCCTTCGAGTTCGATCCCGTGGCCGAGAAGTACATCAAGGTCGACCCGATGAAGGAGGCCCGCTGGTACCCGACGCTCACCACCCTGAGCGACGGGAAGATCCTCAGCGTCTCCGGCCTCGACGACATCGGCCAGCTCGTCCCGGGCAAGAACGAGGTCTTCGACCCGAAGACCAAGAAGTGGACCTACACCGACAAGGTCCGGCAGTTCCCGACCTACCCGGCGCTGTTCCTCATGCAGAACGGCAAGATCTTCTACTCGGGCTCCAACGCGGGCTACGGGCCGGACGACGTGGGCCGTGACCCGGGCGTCTGGGACGTGGACTCCAACAAGTTCACCAAGGTCCCCGGCCTGAGCGACCCCACGCTGATGGAGACGTCCGGCACGGTGCTGCTGCCGCCGGCGCAGGACGAGAAGTACATGGTGATCGGCGGCGGTGGCGTCGGCGAGTCCAAGGAGTCCAGCGAGAAGACCCGGATCGTCGACCTGAAGAAACCGGACCCGCGCTTCGTGGACGGCCCGTCCCTGGACAAGGGCACGCGCTACCCGAACGCCTCGATCCTGCCCGACGACAGCGTGCTGATCTCCGGCGGCTCGGAGGACTACCGGGGCCGCAGCGACTCCAACATCTTCGAAGCGCGCCTCTACGACACGGAGAAGAACGAGCTCCGGCGGGTCGCCGACCCACTGGTGGGCCGCAACTACCACTCCGGGTCGATCCTGCTGCCCGACGGCCGCGTGATGTTCTTCGGCTCGGACTCGCTGTACGGCGACAAGGCCAACACCAAGCCGGGCAAGTTCGAGCAGCGCATCGAGATCTACACGCCGCCGTACCTCTACGGCGACGGGGACCAGCCCTCGCTGTCCGGTGGGCCGCAGACCATCGAGCGCGGCGGGACGGGGACCTTCACCTCGTCGGACGCGGCGAAGATCCAGAAGGTCCGGCTGATCCGCCCGAGCGCCGCCACGCACGTCACGGACGTCGACCAGCGGTCCATCGCGCTGGACTTCAAGGCGTCCGGCGACAAGCTGACGGTGACCATGCCCAAGAACCGGAACCTGGTCCAGGCGGGCTGGTACATGGTGTTCGTGACGGACGACCGGGGCACGCCGAGCAAGGCGCAGTGGGTCAAGGTGCCGTAGCAACCGGCCGTTTGGGGCGCTCTCCGGTGCGGAGGGCGCCCTTTTCGCATGCCCGGGTGACGAGAAACCGGCTTGACCTGCACACGGCATCTGGTGTGCTCTCGGTACGAGATCGGCAACGTGTGTGGTCAACGGTGGCGGGGGAAACGGGAGATGACCGAGTCGACCACGTCGGGTCCGGTGGCGGAGGAGGTCCTGGCCGCCGCGACCGTCCAGGTCACGGGCGCGGACGGGCACATCGGCGGCCTGGGGGTGGTCATCGCGCCCACCCTGGTGCTGACCTGCGCCCATGTCGTGCTGGACGCGCTGGGCCTGCCGGAGCGGCAGCAGGAGCCGCCCGAGGGGGCGGCGCGGGTCCGGCTGGTGCTGGCGGAGGGCGGCGAGACCGAGGCCGTCGTACGCGACTGGGTGCCCGTGCGCGCGAACGGCACCGGGGACGTGGCCGTCCTGTCCCTGACCCGCCCCCTGCCGGAAGCCCGGCCCGTGGTCATGGTGGCGCCCCGGGACGTCTGGGACCACCCGGCCATCGTTTTCGGACTGCCCAGGGACGACACGGGCGGCGGCTGGCACACCGCCCGGCTCCGCGCCCGTACCAGCACGGGCCGCCTGCAGATGTCCCCGCTCGACGGCCAGACGGACCCGATCCAGCCCGGCTTCAGCGGCTCTGCCGTCTGGGACGACGACCTCGGTGCCGTCGTCGGCATCGTCGCCTCGATCTCACCAGCGCACCGGGGGCAGAGCTTCTGCATCCCGACCCGCACGATCCTCGACGAACTGCCCGGCCTGGCCCAGCTGCTCGCGCCCTCCTCCCCCTTCCCCGGGCTGCGCCCGTACACGGAGGAGCACAGCGCGCACTTCTTCGGCCGGGACGAGGACGTCGACGCCGTCACCGCCCTGCTGTGCCCGCACGGCACACCCGAGGGCTGCGTGACCCTGACCGGCCCGTCCGGCTCCGGCAAGTCCTCCCTCCTCATGGCGGGAGTGCTGCCCCGCCTGAAGGAGCGGGACGTGGAGGTCGTCACCCTGCGCGCGGAGGGCCGTCTGCCGGACGCCGCCTCGGTCGGGGAGGCCCTGCGGGAGCACCGGTCCGCTCGCGGGCTCGTGCTGGCCGTCGACCAGGCGGAGGCGCTGCTGCTGCGCCCCGAGGAGGAGTTGCGCGCCCTGGTGGACGCGCTCCTCGACGCAGGCCGCCACCCCGGAGTGGCGGTCCTGGTGGCGCTGCGGACCGACTTCCAGGACGCGGCCCTGCGCCACCCGGAGCTGAGCCGCCTGGTCGGCGGGGCGCCCGCGCACCAGCTGGGCCTGATGACCCGTGAGCAGCTCACCGAGGTGGTCAGGCTGCCGCTGCGGGCCTTCCCGGGCGTGGAGTACGACAGCGGCCTGGCCGACCGGCTGATCGAGGACGCGGCGGGTCGCCCCGGCGCCCTGCCCCTGCTCGGCTTCGTCCTGACCACCCTGTGGGACCGGCAGGTCGGCGGCCGGCTCCGCCTCGACACCTACCGCGAACTGGGCGGCCTGGGCGGGGTGTTGAGCAGCCAGGCCGACTCGGCGTGGCGGCAGGCGCTGCGCGGTGCGACGCCGGAGGCCGCGACCGGGCTGCTGCGCGCGCTGATCCAGGTCCCGCCGGGCAGCGGCACGGCCCTGCGCGCCCGGCTCGCCCGCCGCGACGCGGGCGAGGAGCGGTGGGCCATCGCCCGCCGGCTCGCCGAGGCCCGGGTCCTTGTCGTCGGCGCGGATCCCGAGCGGGGCGAGACGGTCGAGCTGGCGCACGAGGCCCTGATCGAACACTGGCAGCCCCTGGCCGAGCAGGTGAGGAACGACCGCACGTTCCTCACCTGGCGCGGCGAACTCCGCTACGACCAGGCCCGCTGGTGGCGGGCCGGGCGGCCGGACGGACTGCTGCTGGAGGATCCGGCGCTGTCGGCGGCGGAGCGGTGGCTGGCCGACCGCCCTGGCGAACTGACCGGCGAGGACCGGGAGTTCATCGAGGAAAGTGTCCGGCTGCGGGACCGTAAGCGGGCCGAGGCCGCGAGATCCGAGCGCCGGAAGCGGTATCTGCGGGTTCTGTGGGCCGTCGTCACCGTGCTGGCCGTGGTGGCGGCGGCCGTGGTGTCCGTGCTGTACCTGAACCTGCTGACGGAGCAGCGGCGGCTGGCCTCGGACCGGTTGGCGCAGCAGGCCGCGAGTCTCGACAGCACGTCTCTGACCGCCTCCTCGCTGTACACCGTCGGCGCGTATCGGGCGGAGGCCCGGCCTGATGCCCGTTCCGCGCTGCTGGCGCAGTATCTGCGATATCAGGATGTCGAGCGGGTGGTGATGGAGGGGCGTAACGACGTCGAGGACGTTGCGCTCACGGACGACGGCTCGTTCGCATACGCCGTGCTGGCCAACGGCGCCTTCGTGCGGCTGAACCTGCGAGGGGAGAAGTTTCCCGAACCCTACCTTTTCTCCACACGGCTGGACACCGAGCGGATCGCCGTATCGGCCGACGGGCGGAGGGCGGCCCGGGCGAGCGGCTGGGGCCTGATCACCCTCGGTGTACCGGTCTCCTCCGACTCGGACAAGTTCCGGACCATCGCCCTGCGCAAGGGCGAGGCCGTGGAGAAGAACCCGCGTGCCCCCAACGACCTGCGTTTCGACGGGGACAGGAAGCGGATCCTCGCCGCGATCCCCCGCGAGGGCGTGCTCGTGTGGAACGCGGACGACGGCCGCCGCACCGGCCGTACCCTCGTCCCGCCGACCGGCTGGGACGCGGCACAGGCCTGGTTCGCCGCGGACGACACGATCGTGGCGCGGATCGTGCCCTCCGGAGCGGAGGCGGACGACGTACGGGGACGGCTGGTCTCCTGGGACCTGAACCGGGGTTCGCTGCGCCGCCCCTGGGACGAGCGCGCCACCGCCTCCGCGACGGTCAGCGGCAACGGCCGTGTCCTGGTCACCTGCACCGAGGAGGGCTCGCTCGAAGCGTGGCGGCTGGGCTCCACGCCCCGGCGCTTCCAGAACTGGAGCAACAGCAGCTTCCAGGGACTGTGCCCGCTCTACACGCCCCGGCTCGACGCCACGGGCCGCTACCTGGTCAACCCCACCGGGCGCATCGGCAGCGACCTGGGACGGATGCGCTTCCTCGTCATCGATCTGGAGAAGGGCTGGCCGGCCACCTTCGACACGCCCGCCGCAGCTCCCGAGGACCAGAACATCACCGGCCGCTCGTTCGCTCCGGCGGTCGCGCTCGCCGGACCTCCGGACGACCTGCGCGCCGCCGTCTCGGTCGGCGGCAGCGTCGTCACCGTACGCGTCAAGCAGCCCACGTCCTTCGATTCCAGCTCCCTGGTCCATCGCATCCGCACACCGGACGGACAGAGCGGCAGAATGGCGGTCGTCGACACCAGCGGCAGCGGACTGCAACTGTGGGACCTGGCCGGCCACCGGCTCCTCGCGACCGCCCGGTCGTCCCGGCCGCTGGCCAGTATGTACGCCGCCTTCAGCCCGGACGGGCGACGGATGCTGACCATCGCCGAGGACCAGCGGACGGTCCTCGCCTGGCGGATCGACAACGGCTCCCTCAGGGAGGAGCACGTCCTTGAGCTGCCCGCCCCTCCCGGCATCACGGCTGCCGGAGCGGACCCCCAGACGGGGCTCGTCCCGTCCTGGATCAACCTGAGCTTCTCCGACGACGATCACGCCGTGATCTCGGGGCTGTCGTACGTCTCCCGCTGGAATCTCGACACCGGCAAGCCGGACGGCGAGGTCTACCGGCCGCCCGTCCAGGAGCGTGCCCAGCTCGCCAACGAGGCGGCCGGCACCTTCGCCACCGCCATACCCGGCAAACCGCAGGCGATGGTTCGGACGGTGGCCGAGATCGGCACCTGGGACTTCACCACCGGCGAGTTCAAGAGGTGGATCAAGAGGGAGGACAGGGACCGGTCGGTCCGGTCGTTCGCCCTCTCCCCCGACGGCAAGGTCCTCGCTGTGCAATACGCGGGCGGTCGGGTGCGGTTGTGGGACGTCGAGAAGAAGCGAGACCTCCCGGCCCTCACCTACAACGGCGTCTACTACCTCGGCCGCTTCTTGAGCGACCGCCTCCTCCACACCACCACGGCCGCCGGTGAACAAGTCGTCTGGGACATCGAGAACCGCCAGGACACCTACCGCTACTACGTCGGGTATGGCTCGGTCCTCTCACCGAGCACCGACGGCAAGGCCCTCACGCTCGTCGACGGCTCCCGCACCTCCGTGATCCCTCTCGAACCCGAGCGGTGGATGGACCGGCTGTGCGCCCTCGCGGAGCGCGAGTTGACCGAGAGGGAGAAGGAACTGGCGGTCGATCCGGACCAGGTCGAGGACGTCTGCTAGGAACTGGCCTTCGCCAGCTTCAGCGCGTAGTCCGCCCACCACTGGCCCGCCTTGGGTCCGCCCTTGCACTCGCCGTCCGACTCGCCGGGCCGCTTGACCCACAGGTAGGCGTCGACCAGCGGGTCGGCCGTCTTCGTCGTCGGGGTCTCGCCGAGGGCGCGGCCGGGTGGGTTGCACCAGCGCTCGTCCGGGTTGCCCTCGGTGTACGGGCCCTTGCCGTTGCGGCTGGTGTCGATGACGAAGTGCTTGTCGCCGACCTTGGCCGAGAGCTGCTTGCCGTAGGCGATGGAGTCCTCGGTGGAGTAGAAGTTGGAGACGTTGACCGAGAAGCCGTCGGCCTGGGCGATGCCCGCGCGGTTCAGCGGCTCGAAGATCTGGTCGGGGTTCTGCCAGCCGGCGTTGCCCGCGTCGAGGTAGACCTTCGTGTTCTTCAGGGACTTCAGCTTCGCGACGGCGCCCTTGAGGAGGTCGTAGCGCTCCTCGTGGAACTGCTCCGGGGTGCAGCCGTCGACGAGGTGGAGCAGGGCGTCCGGTTCGAGGATGACCGTGGCGGGCCGGTCGCCGATGCCCGCGGCCACGCCGTCGACCCAGTCGCGGTAGGCGTTGCCGTCGGCGGCGCCGCCCTGGGAGTACTGGCCGCAGTCGCGGTGCGGGATGTTGTAGAGGACGAGCAGTGCCGTACGGCCGGCCTTGTCGGCGGCCTCGGTGAAGCCCCGGGTCTGCTCCTGGGGGTTGTCCGGGCCGATCCACTCGGCGACCGGCTGCTCGGCGATCTTGCGGATCTGCTCGGCTTCCCGCTTCTTGCCGGACTTCTCCAGGGCCGCGACCTGCCGGGCCGCGGTGCCGTCCGGGTTGACCCAGAACGGGGCGGTCTCCTTGGGCTGTTGGGTGATCCCGGCGCCCGCTTCGGCGCCCTGGTCCGGTTCCTCTCCCCCGTCGCTCGAGGAACATCCCGCCATCAGCAGTGCCGCCCCCAGCACCACTGCGGACATCCGCCTCCCCGCGGACGCCCCGACCCCCCTGCTGCCGTACATCCAACTCCCCCTTGGGTGCAGCGTTCCAAGTCTCAATCCTGACATACGTCCCGCGACACCCACGAGGTCGAACCCTACCTGCGCGGATGACGCAGAGCCACCGTATCGAGACTTGGCGTTAATCGACCTCTAGGCCGGGCGGCCCTTTGGTTCTAGAGTCGACTGAGCCGGGCCCGGCCTTCGGCCAGAGATTCACCCACCGTGGCCCCCGTTGCCTCCCGCGCAGCTCGCCGGGTTACTCCCGCGGCCCGTGCGCGCGCGGTCGAGGACCGGCCCGGTCGGCGGCTTCAGGGGGAGCGGGTCGTCGACCGGGCTGGGTGGCGCGTCACAGGCCGGTTCCCGTCAGGTACGCCGAGACCACCACGTTCGCCGTGTAGCTGCGGGTCGTACGGTCGAAGCTGCCGCCGCAGGTGACGAGCCGCAGCTCGGCCCGGCCCGACTGCCGGGGGCCGTAGGCCTGGTGGGCGTCGAAGCGGTCGCGGGTGAGCACCTGGACGGACTCGACCGTGAACTCGGCGACCTTGGCGTCGGCCCGGATCACCCGGATCGTCTGGCCCGGCCGCATGGCACTGACCTTGTAGAAGACGGCGGGCCGGGTGTCGGTGTCGACGTGGCCGACCATGAGCGCGGTGCCGGGCGCCCCGGGCGCCACGCCGCCCGCGTACCAGCCGACCACGCCCGGCTGGTCGTAGGGCGGCGGGTCGAGCGCCCCGCGCGCGTCCAGGCCGCGCGCAACCACGGGTGCCTGGACGCCGAGCCCGGGGATGTCGACGCGCTGCGGCAGCGCGTCGGTGAGGGGGCGGTGGGCGGGGGGCAGCTTCACGTCCGGGGGCCGGCCGGCCGCCGCCATGTCGCCCGTGGTGGGGGCCGATATGCCGTGCCGTACGTCGGTGACCTCGCGCCCCCACAGCCACAGCCCGAGCAGCAGCACCACCCAGGCCACGCCGGTCAGCAGGCGGCCGGTGCCCGAGGAGAACCTCTGTTCCTGGTCGGACATGGTCAGTCCGTTCCGCGGCTCCGGCGGACACCGCCGAGCGCGACGACCACCGCGGCCACCCCCGCGAGCACCAGGCCGGTCACGCCCTGGGCCGTGCCCGGACCGGTCCCGCGGTCCTCGGCGGCGACGAGGTCGGCGGCACCGCCGCCGCCCGCCTGGACGGGGGCGACGGGTGAGGCGTGCGGGCCCGGCCGCCGGGACGCCTCGGGCTGCTCCTCGGCGCCGAGGCCACCGTCACGGGCGGCGGCGGCTCCGCCGAAGGGCGCCACGGACCCGGGCGCGGGCGGCCGGCCACCGCTTCCGTCCGCGGACGATTCACCACCGGCCCCGGCCCCCGGCATGGCCCGTTTCTGGTCGCCGTCCCGGACGGTGAGCGTGCCGGTCCGTTCGGCGTCGCCGCAGGTGACCTTCACGGCGTACGTCCCCGCCCGGAGCGTGGAGCGGACACGTGTCTCGCCGGCCAGCTCGCGCTCGCCGCCGGTGACGGTGAGCCGGGCGTCCGCGACGAACGCCGCCGAGGAGGCGACGGCCGTCCGCTGCGCGCAGCCGGTCACGCGGAGCGTGAGGTCACCGCCGGGCGCGGGGGTCGCCGGGATCACCGAGACGCCCCCCGAGTCCGCCGCGTACGCCGCCGGGGTCAGGGCGGCCGCGGCCAGGACGATCGTGCAGAGAGTGACTCTCAGGGAACCCATCGTGAACCTCCAGACGCCTGGAGCCTCCCCCGCGCGGTCGCCCGCCGCATCCTCAGGGACGCGGCGGCTGCTCCGTACGGGTGACGACGGGTTTGAGTCCCGGGACCCCGCCTCTCGGCGTCAGACCCGGTCGACCAGGTCCGCGATCGAGTCGACGACCTGCGACGGCCGGTACGGGAAGCCGTCGACCTGGTCGGGCGTGGTCAGGCCGGTGAGCACCAGGAACGTCTGCATCCCGGCCTCCATGCCGGCCAGCACGTCGGTGTCCATGCGGTCGCCGATCATCGCGCTGCTCTCGGAGTGCGCCCCGATGGCGTTCAGCCCGGTCCGCATCATCAGCGGGTTCGGCTTGCCCGCGAAGTACGGCTTTTTGCCGGTCGCCTGGGTGATCAGCGCGGCCACGGCACCGGTGGCGGGCAGCGGGCCCTCGGTGGAGGGGCCCGTCTCGTCGGGGTTGGTGCAGATGAAACGGGCGCCGCCGAGGATGAGCCGGACCGCCTTCGTCATGGCCTCGAAGGAGTACGTGCGGGTCTCGCCGAGGACGACGTAGTCCGGCTCGTGGTCGGTGAGGATGTAGCCGATGTCGTGCAGCGCGGTGGTCAGTCCGGCCTCGCCGATGACGTACGCCGAGCCGCCCGGCCGCTGGTCGTCCAGGAACTGGGCCGTGGCCAGGGCCGAGGTCCAGATGCTCTCGATCGGCACCTCCAGGCCCATGCGGCGCAGCCGGGCGTGCAGGTCGCGCGGGGTGTACATCGAGTTGTTGGTGAGGACCAGGAAGGGCTTCCCGGACTCGCGCAGCTTCTTCAGGAAGGCGTCGGCGCCGGGGATCGGTACGCCCTCGTGGATGAGCACCCCGTCCATGTCGGTGAGCCACGATTCGATGGGCTTGCGGTCTGCCATGTGCGGGATCTCCTGCCGTACGCCGCGGTCCTGCGTCGACCCAGCCTAAACAGTGGCGGGATCTTGCGGAATGGGCGGCTCATGGCATCCCGACAGGCGGGACGGCGGGTTCAGCGGCGGCGGCGTGCGAGGAGACGGCGGCGTGCGAGGAGCAGCGCCCCGCCCCCGGCGAGCAGCAGGGCCGCGGCGGCCGCCGCGATCTGGCCGCCGGTTCCGGTGCGGGCCAGTTCCTCGGCGAAGGGGAACCGGTCCTCGCGGGGCGCGGCGGTGGCGTCGCCCTCCGGCAGGGAGTCGGTGCCGCCGTCGTCTCCCGCCCCGCGGCCCTCGATGCCGAACCGGTAGTCGTTCGACTGCCCCACCCAGTCGCCGTCGTCGTCGTGCCGCTGTACGACGGCCGCGTTGGCGGTGACGTCGTTGGCCACGGCGTCCGAGGTGACCGCGAGCCGCACCTTCACGGTGACGGTCTTCCCGGGGCCGACGGTGAACCCGCCGAAGCCGCCCTCGTCGTCGGCGAACGCCCCGACGAGTTCGTCCTCGCCGGTCTTCTCGAACCGCACGGGATGGGCCCGCGCCCCCTCGAAGAACTCCAGCCGCGGCTGGGACGGCTCCATGGCCCGCCGGTCGTCGACGAGCACGACGACGGGGTGGATGCCCGCGCAGGTCCGGTCGGTCGTGTTGGTCAGGTCGAGGTACCAGGTCCCGAACCCGCCCCCGGCCGTGTAGGAGTCCGGCCCGCCGTGGATGCGGGTGGTGAGCGGGAAGGTGTGGTCGTCGGGCGCGGCACAGGCGGGCGCGGGGTCGTCCGCGTACGCCGGGTGGGCACCGGGGAGCAGGACGGCGGCTGCCGCCGCCAGGCAGAGGTGAGCGGGCGTGCAGAGTCGCATGGACTTATGACCTTGCCGGTTCGCGAGCACCGAGCGCCGATGTCGCCGGAAACGGGCCCGAACGGCGGCACGCATCCGCCCGGTCGGCGGACAGCCGCCCAGGGCCCGGGCGACCGGAAGGCCTAGCGACGCCCGAGGGCCTTGGCGCGCGCGTGGGCCCAGCCGGTCAGGAGGACACCGGCGGCGGTGAGGGCCGCGTAGGTCAGCAGCAGCGGGACGAAGCCGCCGGGCAGGTCCCCGAGCACTCCCCGCTCCCCGTGGTCGACGAGGAGCCGGACGAGTGCCTGGGCGGACACGACCAGCACCACCATGCCGAGGACCTGTAGGACGTCGTACTTCATGTGCCTCCCTTTCCCGAGGGGTGAGGTTACGAACGTATCAATCGACGGAGGCCTATTGGCCCCATCTGGCCCACGATCTCCGATTTACGTCACACTTTTTGGGCGCGCTATCGTGAGATCGTGCGTGACGAAAAGAAGTGCCCGGTGTGCGGCGGGCCCCTGGCCCGTCCGGAGCGGGGCCGGCCGCCCGTCTACTGCTCCCGGAGCTGCCAGGCCCGGGCCTACCGCCGGCGCCGGCGGCCGCTGCCCGAGCCGGGCACGCCGCCCGTGTCCCGGCCGACGGACGTCCGCGCGCGGCAGCGGCTGCGGATCGCCGAGGCGGTGTGGCGCATCGCGGCCGGGCAGGGCCTGGAGGCGGCGAGCATGCGCAGGATCGCGGCCGAGGCGCGGGTGTCGCTGCGGGTCGTGCAGTACCACTTCGACTCCAAGCACACCCTCCTGGTCGACGCGCTGCGCCTGCTGCACGAGGAGAACGAGCGGCTGGCCCGGGCGCGCATCCCGTACGACATGACGGACCCGTGCGCGCTGCTGCGGGCGGTGCTGGACGAGTTCCTGCCGCTGGACGACCAGCGCGCCTTCGCCCTGCGCGTGTTCACGGCGTACTACGCGCGCAGCCTGACCGATCCCGCGCTCGCGGCGGTCTTCCTGGCCGCCGAGCAGCCGCTGGAGGGGCTCGTCGCGGACATCATCGGGGCGGCCGAGGCAGCCGGCCGGACGGCGCCGGGCATCGACCGGGCGCACGAGGCGGACCTGCTGGTGGCGGGAGCCGTCGGGCTGGGCCTGGACGTCCTGCACGAACGCCGCTCCCTGGCGGACGTACGGAGGGTGCTGGACTACCACCTGGCCCGGATCTTCCCCGCCGGGGCGGCCGGGGGGCCGACGCCGGCCTAGGGCCCTGTCGGGCAGCGGTATGGCGGCGGCACGAGTACCGCTCGACGGCCCGGGCGCCGGCCCCAGGGCCCTGTCGGGCAGCAGCACGGCGGCGCGGGTCCCGCTCAGCGGCCGGGACGCCGACCCAGGGCCCTGCCGAGCAGCAGCACGGCGGCACGAGCCCCGCTCAACGGCCCGGACGCCGACCCAGGACCCTGCCGAGCAGCAGCACGGCGGCACGAGCCCCGCTCAACGGCCCGGACGCCGACCCAGGACCCTGCCGAGCAGCAGCACGGCGGCGCGGGTGCCGCTCGGCGATCGCTCGGGCCCGGGCCCGCGTCGCCGCGAGCAACGCGCACGACGCGCCCCCGTAGCTCAGGGGATAGAGCAACGGCCTCCGGAGGGCCCCGCCAAGAGCCTCAGCCGTCCCCCCGTCCGAACACCGGCCCCAGCACCAGCTGCGCCGCCCCCACCGCCACGGCCCGCCCGCCCCCGGCCGCGACCCGCACGGGCACGGCGTCCTGCCCCGTCCGCCGGGCCCGCTCTTCCAGCACCGCCGCGACCCCGTGCACGAACGCGTCGGGGGCCGCGGCCACCGTGCGGCCGCCCAGCAGGACGACGTCGATGTCGAGCAGGCCGACCAGGTTCGCCGCCCCGGTGCCCAGCACCCGCGCCGCCTCCTCGACATCGCCGCGCGCCACCGCACCGAGGCACAGCGCCTCGACGCAGCCCCGGTCGCCGCAGGTGCACGGGGGGCCGTCCAGCTGGATCACCTGGTGACCGAACTCCTCCGCCCCGGTCCTGGCCCCCCGGTGCACGCTGCCGCCGATCACCAGACCGGCCCCCAGCCCCGTCCCGAGGTGCAGGTAGGCGAAGGAGCCGCCCTCGCCTCCGGCGGCCAGGCCCAGGGCCGCCGCGTTGGTGTCCTTGTCGACCACCACCGGCACCCCCAGCCGCTCCGCCAGCGCCTCCCGCAGCGGAAAGCCGTCCCACTCGGGGAATCCGGTCACCCGGTGCAGCACGCCCCGGGCGTGGTCGAGCGGCCCGGGCAGTGCGACGCCCGCCCCCAGCAGGGCCCGGTCGAACCCGGCCGGCGGCACCGCGGCCACCGCCTCCCGCACCGCGGCCACCGCTTCCCGCACCGCTCCCAGCACGGCCTCCGCCCCGGCGCCCAGGTCCAGCGCGGCCCGCCGCTCCCCCACCACGGCTCCCCGCAGGTCCACGAGGACGACCCGCACCTCGTCCCGGTCCAGATGGACCCCGACCGCATGCCCCGCCTCGGGCACCAGCCGCAGCACCGTGCGCGGCTTGCCCCCCGTGGAGGCCCGCCGGCCCGCCTGCGCCGCGAGCCCGTCCGCCCGCAGCCGGGCCGTGATCTTGCTGACCGCCTGCGGGGTGAGCCCGGTGCGCTCGGCCAGTTCGAGCCGGCTGATGCCGTCGGCTCCGGCCGTCCGCAGCAGGTCGAGCACCAGCGCGGTGTTGTGGCTGCGCAGGGCGAGCAGGTTCGCCCCGCCCCCGGTGCCGCGCATGCCGCCCACCCCGCCCGTCCGGTCGTCCGCCCTGTTCACGCCACCCATTGTCCCCGGCGCTTGCACTTTGGCAACAGCGTTGCGAAAGTGGTGGCATGACTGGCACACCCCTCGGCACAGCCCCCGGCTCGCCCCTCCGCGTCGGCCTCGTCGGCTACGGCCTCGCCGGCTCCGTCTTCCACGCCCCGCTGATCGCCGCCACCGAGGGCCTCACCCTCGACACGGTGGTCACCTCGAACCCGGAACGGCAGCAGCAGGCCCGTGCCGAGTTCCCGGACGTGCGCCTCGCGGCCGGGCCGGACGAGCTGTTCGACCGGGCCGCCGAGCTGGACCTGATCGTCGTCGCGTCCCCGAACAAGACGCATGTGCCGCTCGCGACCGCCGCCCTCAAGGCCGGCCTGCCGGTCGTGGTCGACAAGCCCGTCGCGGGCACCGCGGCCGAGGCCCGCGAGCTCGCCGCCCTGGCCGAGCAGCGCGGCCTGCTCCTCTCCGTCTTCCAGAACCGCCGCTGGGACAACGACTTCCTCACCCTGCGCAAGCTGCTGGACGAGGGCGAGCTGGGCGACGTCTGGCGGTTCGAATCCCGCTTCGAGCGCTGGCGCCCGCAGCTCAAGGGCGGCTGGCGCGAGTCCGGCGACCCCGCAGAGATCGGAGGTCTGCTCTACGACCTCGGCAGCCATGTCGTCGACCAGGCCCTGGTCCTCTTCGGCCCGGCGGCCACCGTGTACGCCGAGTCGGACATCCGCCGCCCGGGCGCCGAGACGGACGACGACACGTTCATCGCGATCACGCACACGAGCGGCGTCCGCTCCCACCTCCACGTCTCCGCGACGACCGCCCAACTCGGCCCGCGGTTCCGCGTACTGGGCTCGCGGGCGGGTTACGTGAAGTACGGCCTGGATCCCCAGGAGGCGGCCCTGCGGGAGGGACAGCGCCCCGGCCCGGACTGGGGCGTGGAGCCCGAGTCGCTGTGGGGCCGCGTGGGCTCCGGAGAGTCCCCGGTGACCGGCGGCGGCCGCCCCGAACCGACCCTCCCGGGCGACTACCCCGCCTACTATGCGGCCGTGGCGAAGGCCCTTCGGGAGGGCGCCCCGAACCCGGTGACCGCCCTGGAGGCGGCCGCCGCCCTGGACGTACTGGAGGCCGCCCGTCGTTCGGCCCGCGAGAAGGTGACGGTGACCCTGTGACCCACAAGAGCAACCCCTCCCACAGCCAGGAGCTCACCCCGAAGTTCCACCCGGAGCTCACCCCGAGCCTGGAGGAGCTGGAGAAGCAGGAACGCCGCCTGGTGTTCCGCCAGTTCACGTACGACGACGCCTGGGCGCTCGGCTCGCTCCTCGTCGAGCTGGCCCGGGAGCGGCAGGCCCCGGTCGCCATCGACATCCACCGCGCCGGCCAGCAGCTCTTCCACGCGGCGCTGCCCGGCTCCACCCCGGACAACGACGCCTGGATCGCCCGCAAGCGCCGGGTGGTCGAGCGCTACGGCTCCGCCTCCTACCTGGTCGGCGCCCGCTTCCGCGCCAAGGGCACGACGTTCGAGGAGTCCTCGCGCCTCGACCCCGACACCTACGCGGCCCACGGCGGCTCCTTCCCGATCACCGTCGAGGGCGTGGGCGTGATCGGCGCGGTGACGGTGTCCGGGCTGCCGCAACTCCAGGACCACCGCCTCGTGGTGGAGGCGCTGGAGCGGTTCCTGGGCGACGACCGGTAGCGGGACGGAATGCGTGCCGGATCCCTCCGGTTGGCACCTGCCGTACGCGTGATCAAGTACGGCACCCAATCGGAGGGATCGCACCCCATGACCACAGCCCTGAAGGAGACCGTCGGCCGGTACGGCATCTGGAGCGTGGGCCTGCGCTCGGAGGACCCGGACCGACGCGGCGAACTCGCCGAGGCGGCCGCCGAACTGGAGGAACTCGGCTACGGGGCCGTCTGGCTGGGCGGCAACACCTCCGCCGCCCACGCCGCCCCGCTGATCGAGGCGACCTCCCGGCTCACCGTCGGCACCAGCATCCAGAGCATCTGGCAGCACGAGGCGGACGCGACCGCCGCGGCCTTCGCCGAGCTGGAAGCCGCCCACCCCGGCCGTTTCCTGCTCGGCCTCGGCGTCAGCCACGCCAGGCTCGCGGAGCAGTACCGCCGCCCGTACTCGGCCCTCGTCGACTACCTGGACCGACTGGACGCCGCCGGGATGCCCGCGGACCGCCGGGTGCTGGCCGCCCTCGGCCCGAAGAGCCTGAAGCTGACGCGCGACCGTTCGGCGGGGGCGATCCCCTACCTGGTCACCCCGGAGCACACCGCCCACGCCCGCGAAGCCCTGGGCGAAGGCCCCCTGCTGGCCCCCGAACTCGCGGTGGTCCCGGAGACGGACCCGACCCGGGCCCGCGCCCTCGCCCGCGAGTTCCTGGACACCTACCTCCCCCTGCCGAACTACACCAACAACTTCCTCCGGCACGGCTTCACCGAGGACGACCTGACGGACGGCGGCAGCGACCGCCTGGTCGACGCCCTGTTCGCCTGGGGCGACGACACGGCGATCCGCGCCAGGATCGACTCGTTCTTCGAGGCGGGCGCGGACCACGTGGCCCTCCAGGTGGTGAACGAGGAGCCGAGGGACGCCCTCCCCCGGAAGACGTGGCGCGACCTGGCAGCGCTGCTGGACTGACCCTGTCAGGGGCGCGGGGAACTGCGCGACCGGCCACGACGGACCCGCAGTCGCCAACGATCCGCAGCTCCCCGCCCCTCAGGCGTCCTTGAACTCCTGCCGCTGCCGCCCGAGCCCCTCGATCTCCAGCTCCACGACATCCCCGGCCCGAAGGAACGGCTTCGGCTCGGGCGCCCCCATCGCCACCCCCGCCGGCGTCCCGGTATTGATCACGTCCCCCGGGTACAGCGTCATGAACTGACTGAGATACCGCACGACCTCCCCCACCGGGAAGATCTGCTCCGCCGTCGTCCCGTCCTGCTTCAACTCCCCGTTGACCCACAGCTTCAGGGACAGGTCCTGCGGATCCGGCACCTCGTCCGCCGTCACCAGCCACGGCCCCAGCGGATTGAACGTCTCGCAGTTCTTGCCCTTGTCCCAGGTCCCGCCCCGCTCGATCTGGAACTCCCGCTCGGACACGTCATGTGCCACGGCGTACCCGGCGACCTGCGCGAGCCCCTCCTCCGCGGAGCCCAGATACCTGGCCGTACGTCCGATGACGACGGCCAGTTCGACCTCCCAGTCGGTCTTGGCGGAGCCGCGCGGCACGAGCACCGTGTCGTGCGGCCCGACGACCGTGTCCGGCGCCTTCATGAAGACGACCGGCTCGGCGGGCGGCTCGGCGCCCGTCTCGCGCGCGTGGTCGTGGTAGTTCAGCCCGATGCAGACGATCTTGCCGATCCGCCCCAGCGGCGGTCCGATCCGCAGCCCGGTGGCGTCCAGGACGGGCAGCTCGCCGGCGTCCGCGGCGGCCCGCACCCGGCCGAGCGCGGCCCCGTCGGCGAGCAGCGCGCCGTCCACGTCCGCGACGACGCCCGACAGGTCCCGCAGGGTCCCCTCGGCGTCGAGCAGCGCGGGCCGCTCCGCCCCCGCCGTACCGACTCGCAGCAGCTTCATGATCACGTCTCCCTCGATCGCGGGCGCCCGCCCGACGCGCGTGACCCGGATGCGGCGGGGCAGCCATCGGAGGACTGGTCGATCCTCCAAGGTGGCAGTGCGCTCCGCAATACCCCGTTCACGTACTGGACCGTCACCTCACCGACCGGCTAGCGGTACAGCACGGCCCGCTCGACGGCACTCCAGGTCGTACTGGTCACCACGTACAGCGCGGCGGCCAGCGGCACCACGGCCACGGTGACGAGCGTGAAGAACGACATGAACGGCATGACCTTGGTCATCGCCCCCAGCCCGGGCACCTGCTCGCCCGCACCGGCCGGGACGACCGGGTTCGCGGCCATCATGCGCTTGCTGAGGCGGTAGCTGAACGCGGCGACGCAGGCGACGACCACGAACAGCCCGGCGTAGACGAGTCCCGCCCCGCCGAGGAGACCACCGTCGAGGGCGTCCACCCACCGCTCCCCCAGCGGCGCGGCGAACAGCTGATGGCCGAGCAGCTCGTTGGCCTGCCCGCCGATCGTGTCGCTGGAGAACAGGTGGTAGAGCAGGAAGAACGCGGGGATCTGGAGCAGCCCGGGCAGGCAGCCGGCCAGCGGCGACACCTTCTCCGCGGCGTGCAGCTCCAGTACGGCCTTCTGGAACTTCTCGGGGTTCTTCCCGTGCTTCCTGCGCAGCTCGGCGATCTTCGGCTGGAGCGCGGTCCGCGCCTTCTGGCCGCGCGCGGCGGCCCGGGACAGGGGGTGGACGAGGAGTCGTACGAGCGCGGTGAACAGGACGATCGCGGCGGCGGCCGCGGAGGCGCCGAACAGCGGCTGGAGCAGGTCGGCGAGTCGCTCGACCAGGCTGGCGAAGACGGACATGGGTGAGCCCTCCGGGGGTCTCGTCGTGCCGGAACGGAACAGGGCGGCATAACGACCCGCGCGGGTCAGCTCGAAGAAGGAGGTGCCCTACGCGACGGTCGCCCGGAGGGCGTGTCCGGGTGCTCGGGGGCGGGTGCGCCCCCGGGCGTCGGGATCGCGTTGCGGCAGGAAGGCCGTACGGAGGGCACGGTCGCGGATGGCCGTACGCACCCGCGTGCGCGGCACGCTGGGCGCGCAGCGCGAGGCGACGACGGCGCAGACCGCGAGGGCGGCCGAGGCCGCGGCGGTCGCGGCGAGCGCGACGGTGGCGGAGAGGCTGCCGGTGTCGAGCAGCGCCACCTCGACGATCAGGAAGAGCAGCGCGAGGGCGGGACGCAGCGTCGCCCAACTGCGGTTCATCGGCTGCCCCTCCCCTCGCACGTGTGTATGCCCTGCTGTTCGTTATACAGGATCGCCCTCGCGAGCGGATCCACGACTTCGTACACGGGTTTGAGAAAGGTTCGCCAGAACTCTCGACAACCCACCGGTCACACCCGATGCTTCTCGATGCCATGAACCCGTTGCCATGAACGGGACAACCACCCGCGACGCCGGGCCGGGGACCGGCGCCTGCCCCGAATTCCTTTACGGAGGAGCCGTGATCCGACGCAGATCCCTGCTGGCCGCAGCAGGGGGTACGTTCCTCGGCAGCGCCCTGGCGACGGGCACCGCGCACGCGGACGCCACGATCGCCGTCAACCCGTCGACGACGTACGGCACCTGGGAGGGCTGGGGCACCTCCCTCGCCTGGTGGGCCAACGTCTTCGGCGCCCGGGACGACTTCGCCGACCTCTTCTTCACCACCAAGTCGGTGACGTACAACGGCCGGTCGCTGCCCGGCCTGGGCATGAACATCGCCCGCTACAACCTCGGCGCGTGCAGCTGGAACAGCGTCGGCGGCGAGACGATGGTGAAGTCGCCCAACATCCCCGCCTTCAAGCAGATCGAGGGCTTCTGGCAGGACTGGAACAACGAGGACCCCACCTCCTCGGCCTGGAAGTGGTCGGCGGACGCCAACCAGCGCGCGATGCTGGTGAAGGCCACCCAGCGCGGCGCGATCACCGAGCTGTTCGCGAACTCCCCGATGTGGTGGATGTGCAGCAACCACAACCCCTCGGGCGCCGCGGACGGCGGCAACAACCTCCAGACCTGGAACTACCGCCAGCACGCCTCCCACCTGGCGGCGACGGCCCTGTACGCGCGCAACAACTGGGGCGTGAACTTCGCGACGGTCGACCCCTTCAACGAGCCGGCCTCCACCTGGTGGACCGCGACCGGCACCCAGGAGGGCTGCCACATGGACCCCGCGGTCCAGGCCGCCGTCCTCCCCTACATGCGCAGCGAGCTGGACAAGCGCGGCCTGACGGGCATCCGCATCGCCGCCTCGGACGAGACGAACTACGACACGGCCCGCTCCACGTGGGCGTCCTTCAACTCGTCCACCAAGTCCCTGGTCTCCCAGGTCAACGTGCACGGCTACCAGGGCTCGGGCGGTCGCCGCGACCTCCTCTACACGGACGTCGTGACGACGTCCCGCAAGAAGCTGTGGAACTCCGAGACGGGCGACAGCGACGGCACGGGCCTGACCATGGCGTCGAACCTCTGCTACGACTTCCGCTGGCTGCACCCCACGGCTTGGTGCTACTGGCAGGTCATGGACCCGTCGGCGGGCTGGGCGATGATCGCCTACGACGCGAACACCCTCCAGCCGACCACCGTCCAGACCAAGCACTACGTGATGGCCCAGTTCAGCCGCCACATCCGCCCCGGCATGACGATCCTGGACACGGGCGTCAGCTACGCGGTGGCGGCCTACGGCGCGACGTCCCGCCGCCTGGTGATCGTGGCGGTCAACACCTCCACCTCCGCCCAGACCCTCACCTTCGACCTCTCTCGCTTCTCGACGGTGACGGGCGGTTCCGGTGGCCTGGTCCCCCGCTGGAACACGGTGACGACGGGCGGCGGCGACCTCTACACACCCCGCTCGGACATCCGCCTGAACGGCAAGTCGGTCAGCGTCCCGTTCGCCGCGAAGTCGGTCCAAACGCTCCACATAGACGGAGTGACGCTGTAAGTCCGTGACGGCGGTTCGGGGCGAACCGTGAAGCCTGGGTGGCGAGCATGGGAAGTCGGGAGGCCGGGTGGTCTGGCCTGCGCATCTCTCACGCTCGTCACCTCCCGGCAGTACGGTGTCCCCCATGCGCCCCGACACGCCTGCCGAAAACGTCGACCACACCGCCGAGGCGGCACGCCTGGAGCGGACCGCCGGCCTGTACCCCGAGGACGCCGAGGCCCTGCTGCTGCGGGCCGCGGCCCACCTGGAACTCTCCGGCGACCGCCCCACCGCGTCCACGCTCTACGACCGCCTGCTGTCCTCCCCCGACGGCCTGGAGAACCCCCACCTGGTCCGGGCGCTCAAGGCCTCGAACCTCTGGGAGTACGGCCACGAGGCCGAGGCCCGGGCGATCATCGAGGGAGTCCGGACGGCGTCCCCGAAGGACCCGGCCCCCTGGGTGATCGTCGCCGAGGCCCTGGAGTCCCACGACGAGCTGGAAGCAGCGCACGACACCTTCACGCAGGCCGTGCACCTCCTCCTGACGGACGTACCGCAGCCCCCGCAGCCGACGCACCCCCTCCTCTTCGGCCGCCACCGCGTCCGCCGCATGCTGGGCAAGTCCCACGACGAGTGGGACGCACTGGCCGACTCGGTCCACTCCCTCCCGATCTCCCTGGACGAACTCCACGACCCCAAGCGCGTCTGGTCCCTCGGCTCGGAGAACCCGGCGGAACTGGAAGCGGAGATCCTCCGCCTCCGCGCGGAACTGGGCGCCTACCGGGCAGCCCTCTCCCGCCCGTTCCCGGTGGCGATCCTGCACTGGCCGACGGAGGAACTGACGGAACTCCTGGAGGCGTACCCGGCGCTGGCCACGGAGTACCCGTCCCACGCGGACCACCTCTCCTCGATAGAGCGCTCCCTCCGCGAACTCTCCACCTCCGGCACCCCGAACCTGGGCATCGTCACGGGCACGGTCCCGTCCTACGAGGCCTTCGCGGCGTCGGAGGGCTCGTCCCCCGCCGACCCGACGCTGCTCCCGCAGTACGCGACGACCCTGGCCGCCCGCGGCCGAGCGGTGGCCTGGCCCCCACAGAGCACCGCGGCCTGCTGGTGCGGCTCGGGACGACCGTACGGCGCCTGCCACGGACACACGGCCTGACACGGGCACCGGGTCCTCCGGCCCACCACCCCAAGATGCCGCAAGCCCTCAGAGGGCAAAACTGACCCGGGCCGGCCCGCCAGCCGGCCCCACGGAACTGCCACGACACGCCCCCCGTCTTCCCGGACGACAGACGACTGACGACTGCTCCGGGGGGAACGTCACATGGACCAGCCCTGGCTCACGATCACGCTCATCATGGCCGCCGCCATGACGGCCTTCGGCATCTGGAACCTACGCATAGCCCAACGCCAGAGCCGAGCCCTCTCCCGCCTCGGCGTCCGGGGCATCCGCACCAGGGGCGAGGTGGCCCGGGGCCCCCGCCGAGAGGGCCCCACCCTCCACCCACCCCAGGTCCGCTACAAAGCCCCACCGCTCAACCGCCCCGAGGCCCCGCCCGACCAGACGTACCGCCGCACCCCCCTCAACCACGAGCAGCACCCTCTCCACGCCGGCGTCCCGGTCGTCCTCCGCTACGACCCGAGGGACCCACGCCGGGTGGTGGTCGTACACCAGAAGGACGGAAGGCCGGCGAATGTGTCGTACTCGGCGGGGGCGCACTTGGCTTGGGGGGTTTCTTGCGTGCTGCTCGGCGTGGGGATGGGAGCGGGCGCGTTCTGGTAGTGCCACTCCGGACGCCCCTCCGTACGTCTTGCCCCACCGACTGCTCGCCGCCGAACCGGCCCGGCGTGCGCCGAGCTGCGGACGCGTTCCCGCCCACGCCGGGCGACCGGACAGCCAACCAGTTGCGCTCCCCACCTGTGGCCCCCGCTTCCCCGGGCCGCCCGCTCGCTTCTCTCCCGTGATTCCGCGGCCCGGGTCAAGGGTGGCCCACAGGGCCATCGCCGCAGGCGACGCGGAACGCAGCGCAGCGGAGTGGAGCGCCCTTGAGGCGGGGTGTGGAAGCACGACACTGGCAAAGAAGCGGGCGGCCCCGAGAGCACGGATGAACTCCGTGCAGGCACCGCGCTGGTCAATCGCGTCGAGTCCGCTCAGCTCGCACCCATGACCGAGAAGGCAGGCTCAAGCACCGGTGCCCAAATGGATAGGTGGCGCTGGCAGAATTCACCTGTGTCTGGTGCCGTTCCATCCTCCCCGGGCGTCTCCGCCCGCATGAGTCGCCAAGGTTCTCGCGACACGGCCCCTGAGGTGGCCGTCCGCCGACTCCTGCACGCCGCAGGTCTGCGGTACCGAGTGAACGTGCCGGTGCCCGGTATGCCACGACGCACGATCGACATCGTCTTCACCAAGGCCAAGATCGCCATCTTCATGGATGGCTGCTTCTGGCACGGCTGCCCCCAACACGCAACGCAGCCCAAGGCGAACGCGGGATGGTGGCGAGCCAAGCTCGACAAGAACATGGCCCGGGACCGCGAGACGACGGAGCATCTCGAATCGCAAGGATGGACCGTGTTGCGATTTTGGGAACACGAATCGCCAGGCATGGTCACCAAAACCATTTCCCACACATTGATTCATAAACAGGGACCGCCGCAAGCAAATAACCCATAGAGCACCGCACTCCGAAATCACTCTACAGATTTAATTCGCAATCCACCAGGAGACTCGCATGCCTGCTCCTTTCGCCTCATCACTCTGCGGCTACCGAGATGGGCGACCCAACACATCGGACAAAGGTGACGCAGGATCGGTCGCGCTGGGGAAAGTGTTTTTTGAGGCGATGGGCATACCAGCCGATGTGACTCCCCCCAACGAGGCCGTAGGAAACCTGATGGCAAGCCTGATGTCCTCCGACCTCGAAAAGGCGATCAAGGAGGAAGCACCACACCTCACCGTGGAGCCCGAGAAGCCGTTCCCCAGTTTTGAGCAATTTTCACACCTCAATGCTGCCCGAGAATTGCGAGGCGACATGGCCAAGGAGGTTGCAAAGGCCATTGACGACCTGCGTAAGTTTTCCAGCAAGGCTGCCATGGATAAAGATATACGAGAGAAGTTGACTGCACACCTGGATAAGATTCACGACGAGATTGCATCGACAGAGTCCCGCCGCCGCGAGCTCCTGAACATCCTGGGCGAGGAGTCGTTGCTCAAGTTGGACATCACCGTCTCGCGCGAGCTGGCCAACCCCATCGACCCGAGCGCCCCCCTGCAGCACCTCGTCGCCGGGTTCTCCCTGAAGTGGACACTCCGCACCGACCGAGCCCAGGACTGCAGAAGCCAGGGTGCAAAGATGGCAGCACTGCGTCGAGGCCGCATGCCGCACTTTGCAGCAGTCACCATGGAGCCACGGCCGGCCATGCTGGCGCTACTGGGCCGAGGGTCCGGTGACGTCGACTGCGTGTACCACCTCCACCTTCCCGCCCTCTCGGCGGCAATCGACGACTACTGCTCCGGGACAAGGCACAAGGCCCGGCTCGCCATCCGTGACAACTTCAGGCGTCTGCGCGACCAGCGAAGGATCCGCGACTACGACGAGCTGCGCAGCTACGTAACGACCCTTTGACGACACTCCACCCTCGCGCTCCAACTCGCTGCACGGGACGGCCGCACCGGGCCGCCTCAAGGCCATCAGGGACAACTGTCAGTCCCTCCGATTAACCTGTCCTGCATGGCTAAGCGCATCTCCATGATCGACCTGTTCGCAGGCTGCGGCGGCATGACCTCCGGCTTCGTCGCCGCAAAGGGTTACAAACCGGTCATGGCGGTCGAATGGGACCTGCATGCCGCAGCCACGTACGCCGCCAACTTCGGCGAGTCGCACACCCATTGGGGTGACATCTCGGACATCGAGGACCGTGAGATCCCCAATGCAGACGTCATCATCGGCGGCCCACCATGCCAGGGCTTCTCAAACCTGGGCACACGCGATGTGAACGACCCGCGCAACAAGCTGTGGAAGGAATACATTCGGTTCGTCAGACACGCGCGCCCCATGGTCTTCGTCATCGAGAACGTCGACCGTTTCCTGAAATCTTCGGAATTCTCCTTGCTTCAGGCCGAGGTGCGCCCTGGCGGCTTGCTTGAGGGCTACGAGTTGACCTACGGCCTCCTTATGGCCGCAGACTACGGCGCACCTCAGCGCCGCAAGCGAACGATCGTGATCGGCTCACGCATCGGCAAGATTCCGCTGCCTGAGCCAACTCACGGGCAGGGCAACCCTCTTGGACTGAAGAGCTGGCGAACGGTCCGTGATGCCTTCCACGGAAAGCAACTCCTTGACGTACCCGCCGTAAAAAGCCTGCCCGACTCGACGGTCTCCGTCTTCGGTAAGACAGTACCGGGCATCTACAAGAGCGAGGACCTGCACATCGGGCGCACGCCTACGGAGATCTCACTTCTTCGGTATGCACACATTCCACCCGGTGGGGGCCGGTTCGACCTTCCCGAAGAGCTGTTGCCCAACTGCTGGAAGAACAAGCCGTCCGGAACCACGGACGTCATGGGAAGGATGCGGTGGGACGAACCATCGCTCACCATCCGGACCGAGTTCTACAAGCCGGAGAAGGGGCAGTATCTGCACCCTCAGTGGGAACCCGGCCAGGAGGGCTATCGAGTGGATCGGCCCATCACTCACCGCGAAGCGGCGCTGCTCCAGACCTTCCCCGACACCTATCTGTGGTGCGGCACGAAGATTCAGATCGCAAAGCAGATCGGCAACGCCGTCCCTACGGTCCTCGCCGAGGCCATCGCCCGCCACCTCAAGCCATACCTCTTGAGTGCTCAGTAGTCGATGACGGGAGCCGGATGAGGCGACTCGTCCGGTCTCGCAACCGCATACGGAGCGCCCGCAATAAAGGCCACCGGCCGACCGTCTCCTGGCGCGGGAGCGGGCACGACTCGCGTTGCCACCCAAGTCCCCTTGTCCGGAATCGGCAGCCCAAGGGCTTTGGCAACCAGCGGGCTCTCCTTCTGGTGGCCGAGAATGATCACGCCTTCCCGCGCGAGTCTCTGTCGGGCATCACGTACGCGCTTCGGCGCATCCAGTTGCTTCGCGACTGTCACGACTGCGTTTCTGTCCACGATGCAACCGTGAACGTATCGGAACAGTTGATCCACTCGGTTCTGCCCGACCGGAACGCGCTCCAACGCTTCACGCGTGGCTGGATCGAGCCCCAGCAGGAGATTCCTCCTCAACCTCCCCTGCTGATAAAGCCACTTGATATGGCTACGCCCAGAAAGTGATATTGAGCGCTTCCCGTCCTGATTGCCTCCCCTGGTCAAGACTTCCTCCGATATGCGAACCAGTCCGACCTTAAAGGTCGACAGCCTGTCGTTCGCAGACATGAGGAGACAGAGGTGCCCCATTGCTTCCCGCGGGATCATCCACTGCCCGCCGAGCGAGAACTTTGCATCCACCTCGTGGCCGCAGACCACATAGTCCATGTCCTCGCCGCGCGGCAGATTGAACGCTGCACGGCAGACAATCTCGACCTTCGTGCCCAAGTAGGTCTTCTCGGTCTTCTCAAGTTTGTCGACGTCGTACCGACCCGTTCTCTGACCGTCGAGTACCTCGTCCAGCGACTGTCGGAACACGGATGAGAAGCGGTTCTCCAGATCAGCGTGATTCTTGAACCACCGCATCACACGCTCGACGCCACTGTCATCGGGTTCCTTCGGAGCGTCATCGTCCTGGCCGGCTCTGAGTTCATCCGGGTCGTCGAACAGCGTGCTCTCATCCATCGGCATGCCGACACCTTAGATCGCCGGCACGCCGTTCTCCAGATCAATAAGGGACCTGACGACAGCCCTCAGCCAGTAACGGCTCAGCCGGGAGAGGCCTGTTCGATAATCCTGCGCACCTGTCGCAGCTCGGTCGCCACACGCAGCCATGCGTACTCGTCAAGCCCTGCCCGCGTCCGCTGCGCGATTCGGTCAATATGTTGCAACACGTAGTGCGCAGCGTCCGTGCTCGTCAGTCCGCGCGGAGGCCTCACCTCGTGCCACTTGAATCTGGCCGAAGCCAGCACGACCTCATCAGTAACTCGGACCGTCAGCATGAAGTCGTCCCCTCTGCCCTCAGCAGCGAGGGACATCAACTCGACATCTTCCAGAAGTCCGGCCCTTCTCGCCGCTGAGCAGAGCAACCCAAGCGTGGTCGGGGCACGCCAGTCGAAGTGGCTCACATCCGATGGATCGAATTCTCCCGGTGCCCTCATGTCTGCTCTCACCTCCGCGCCGCAGACACTGCCTCAAAAGACGCCAGTGCCCTGTCCAACTCGGCCTCGGGGTCAAGCCCATGAGCTTCGAGCCAGTGAAGAAGGTCGGCGATCAGGTTCACTGCTCCCTCGGTCGCCTGGGCAACGAGCGAGTCGCCTGCTCCGGTGAACCGGGCGACCTCAGTGCTGTAGGAGACGAGTAGCGCGTCTGCACGTTGAACGCGGTGATCCCGAACGTGGCCGTGCGGAGATGTCAAGGCTGTAGCCAGTTCGCACCACGTCGTCTTGCCTGATGAGGTAAGGCAGACACCCCAACTCTCGGCCACCGCGTCGATAATGGCGATGCCCCGCCCCCATTCGGCTTCGGCTGCGACGGGCACAACTGTGGGGAGTTCATCCGCGGCAGGATCGCGCACCTCCAGGCGGAGGTTCGTACCGTTCATCGAGACGGCGAGAGTGGTGGGCGCACCCACTCCTACGTGCCTGATGACGTTCGAGACCAGCTCGCTGACACAGAGTTGAGCGGTCTCGATCACGTTGGGCAGACCCCAGTGCAGAAGGTGAAGGCGCATGATCCGGCGCAGCGCCGACACTTCCCGTGGTTCTGCAGCAAAGGAGACGTCCCATTCCGTGCGCGGCAGGCAGTTGTCATGTGACATGTGCAGCCCCCTTGAGTCCAGCCGGCTCTGATCGATTCACCTGCGAATACGCGACGGTCAGTGGCTTGTCTCCCTGACGCGGGCCCACCCCTCCCAGGGCAGGAGAAGTCGGGCAGGCCTGCGCGATGCACTTCTGCTCGCCGCGCGTGAGCAGTGCGATGTTCAAGCTAAGGGAGCGTCAGGTAAATTTGCCAGCCTCCTCGGCAAATTAACTCGAACGTGGCTCGCGTCGTGATCACACGGCAGACTGCGGTCTGAGCACAGACGGAAGGATCGGCATGCCCCCGAAGGCAGTTCCCACTCAGCGGCAGAAGCGCCTGGGCAGCGAGTTGCGCAGGATGCGCGTCTCCGCAGGCATGTCCGCGGAACAGGCGGCCAACCTCCTTGGTGTCGACCGCGGAAAGATCTCGTACATGGAATCCGGGGTTCGAACCATCAGCGAGGAGCGACTGCGCACGCTGGCCCACCACTGCGGCTGCCAGAACGCGAAGTACGTCGACGCGCTGGTCGAAATGGCGCAGACGAGTGGGCAGGGCTGGTGGGAGCAGTATCGGGGAGTTCTCCCCCAGGGGCTACTGGACATCGCCGAGTTGGAAGCACGGACAACACGCATGCGTACGGCCTGCACAGCACACATCCCAGGCCTCCTGCAGACGGCTGAGTACGCTCTGGCCGTCTTCCGTGCCGTCATCCCACGCCTCCATGAGCACGAAGTGGCCACGCGGCTGGCCCACCGCACCCATCGTCAGCGAGTCTTGAACGGCGAGACACCGACTCCTTTCATCGGCATCGTGCACGAGGCCGCGCTGCGAATGCAGTTCGGTGGCCGTCAAGTTGCCCGCGCCCAGCTCGAACACCTGCTGGAGGAGTCCGAGAAGGACAACGTGACCGTGCTGGCGATCCCCTTCTCCCAAGGGGCGTTCCCCGGCGCTGGGCAGACCGTCCTGTACGCCGAAGGAGTAACAGCAGAGCTGGACACAGTGCAGATCGACAACTCCCACGGACCCGACTTCTTGCATGGGACCGGTGAATTGGCCAAGTACCGCGCCCACTTGGACCGGATGGTTGATCTCGCGCTGCCCGAGGACGACTCGCGGAGCTTCATCCACGCCATCGCACAAGATCTTTGAGGAGGCGGCATGTCTGAAATTCACTGGGAAGAGCCCTTCTGCGGGGAAGGGAACTCTTGCTTCCGCATAGGTACGGACCAAGAAGGCAACGCGTACATAGCAGTGCGTGGACAGGAGGACCGTTTCATCGTGGACAGTCGAGACGCCCTTCGGACCATGATTCGTGACATCAAGGCAGGAAAGGCTGATCACCTGCTCCAGTAAGGCGCCGGCGTCGCCGGAGGCTCCGCACTACCCCAGGCTGCGGCAAGTCGGCGGACCACAGTTCATTCGCCGAGCGCCAATGGGCTCTCCTCCGCTCTCGTCGTGATCAGTAAGGCACGTCAGCGACGACACCCTGCCCACGTGCTTCAACTTGGCAGACCGTGCACGGTGGCGCGGCAGCAAGTACAGGCCCACCAGCACGCCGCTTTCGGCCTCCGCCATGACCGAGACGGCTACTGACGGGTGAGCTCCTGCTCGATGCCGCTGGCAATGACGGGCCATGGAGTGGGAAGTGCTGCAATCGACGACCAATACCGATGGAATGCTCGAACTGCAGCGCTCACCCCAAGCCCCACAGACGCAGGCCCAAGCGTGCCAAGCACCCGCCGGGTGATGCCACCGGCGCCTCGCGCCGCGGGTGTGATGCCGTTGCCGAGTAGCAGCGTGGCCGTCCGGATGGCGTCCAAGGCGGAACCCGGGGCCGTTCCGGCCAGGGGCCCGAACACGAGGTCGTCCAGTTTTGATGCGTCCGGGCCCAAGCAAGGCGTTCGAGTCCGGTACCGAGATCAACAGCCATTCGCCGGGGGTTCTCGACGTTCCACAGGAGCACGATGTCACCCAGCGTGAGGTCCAGATGGCGGAACATCAGGGTCACCCCGGCCACCTGTCGGCGCTGCCACGTCCTGAGCTCCCCGTAGAGGCTTATGTGCCGGGCGTGGAAGCCGAGTCTGGAGAGGACGTAGAGCCAGTCGTCCAGGACGCCGGCGTACTCGTCGATGCCCTGGATTGGCTGGACTCGTGACACGTTGACGAAGGACGTCAGGTAACCGTCGAGGAGCCCCCCGTCCCGGTCACGCTCGCCGGTGAAGCGCACCACTGGTTGGGGCAGAAACCCGCTCCGGTAAGTCACCGGGCGTCCGTGCTTGAGGAGCGGATCGAGAGCCTGAACCGCCGAGACGGCCAGTTCGGTTTCGCGCCCCCAGCGCAGCGGAATGCAGGCGTCGCGCGGAACGCCGCGATCAGCGAAGGCATCCTCCAGCGTCCGCAGGAGCTCAGCCCACGAAGGTGGTCGGCGTGGTGGTGCGTATGGCGAGCCCCAGTGACGGTGACGGATCTCCAGATGTGCGCCCTCGATCGTGAACTCCCAACTGTTCCCGAGAACTTGGCGGAGCGCGGTCACTGCCTGAAGCGCGGGGGCTCTTGTCAACATGAAGCAGCCGCCATTGCTTTGAAGTGCCGCATCGGGTGAAAGCGCTGCTGCCCAATCGCTTGGACCTCGGTGTGATCCAGATCAGCAGCTCGCTCGATCGCTTCCGCGAGAGCCCGCGCTGCGGTCTCGTCGTCCGCCTCAGGCGGCACGGCGGTCGTCACGCCCGTACGGTCACAGAGTGCGGCTTGGGCGCACGTGCCTTCACGCCAGGTCAGCGCAGCCATGGGCGTTCCCGCTCGTAAGGACTCCCCGAAGACGGCGGCACCGGCCTCCACGTAGGTACGCGCGTACGTGTAGACGAACACCGAGGCATCCCGGATGGCACCTGTCTTGCTCGGGCCACCGAGTTCACCGATCCACTCCACGTTGTCGGCGGACAGCAGCTTTTCGTGGCTCCGTACGTAGTCCTCACTGAAGACGGGGCCGACGATGCGAATGCGGCGACCGAGGAGTTGAGCCGCTCTTACCGCAAGGTGGGGAGCTTTTTCCTCATCTATTCGTCCCAGCCACACCAGGTCGCGGCCCTGGGTGGCCGGGGGCTCTTCCTCGTTGACGCCGAGGTGTACAGCCAGTTCCTGAACGGGCAGGTGAACTGCATAACGCTCGATCATCTCGGGCGAGTAGCAGTAGAGCCGTGACCGCGTGCCGTCGAATGCGGTGGCGGCATGCTGGAACACCGGGGAGTGCTGGAACGTGGCCACCTCACACTCCAGCTGGCTCCAGGTCCGTACCCAGGCGGGTAGCGACGGGTACTCGTGGCCGACAACCAAGAGGTCGTAGCCTGCGGCTTTGAGCTCGCGTTCGGTCAGCGATCCCGCCGTCACATCTTCGAGACGGATCGGCTTGCGGACCCAGTCTGGTTCCAGAGCCGGGAGCCACCCCGGCCCCAGGAGGTGTACGTCGGCGCCTGCGGCTCGGGCGCCTACCGCGACCGCCCAAAGCCATCGTTCGATCCCTCCGTATCCAGCAGGGGGGAAGGCGTAGCCCCCGGGAAAGTCGCAGACGCCGACGAGCACTATGCCTCCGGTGTTCCGTCCGCCGCGATACGGCGGAAGCCGAGATAGGGGACGAGTGATTCAGGCAGGACGATTGAGCCGTCCTCCTGCTGGCCCTGTTCGAGCAGTGCGGCCAGGGTGCGGCCGACCGGGAGACCCGAGCCATTGAGCGTGGCGACCAGCTTTGGCCTTCCGTCCGCACCCCGGGTGCGGATATTCGCGCGCCGTGCCTGGAAAGTGCCGAAATTGGAGACCGAGGAGATCTCGCGGTAAGTGCTCTGGCTCGGGAACCACACCTCCAGGTCGTAGGTGAGCTGGGCGGAAAAGCCCGTGTCCCCTGCTGCGAGGGTGATCACGCGATAGGCGAGGCCCAGCTCCTTCAGGCAGGCTTCGGCGTGGCCGAGCATCTTCTCAAGCTCGGCGTCGGCGTCCTCCGGGTCGCAGATCCGCACCATCTCCACCTTGGTGAACTGGTGCTGGCGGATCAGGCCCCGGGTGTCGCGACCGTACGAGCCCGCCTCCGAGCGGAAGCACGGAGTCTGGGCGGTGAGAGCGATCGGCAGCTCCGCCGGCGGGATGATCTCGTCGGCGTACAGGTTGGTGAGCGGTACTTCGGCCGTCGGGATCATGAACAGCTCGCGGTCAGCGACGCCGGTCTTGAACAGGTCCTCCTCGAACTTCGGCAGCTGCCCCGTGCCGGTCATCGTCTTTCGGGTGACCAGGAACGGCACAGAGTGCTCGACGTAGTCGTGCCGGCGCGTGTGAAGGTCGAGGAAGAGCGTGGTGAGCGCACGCTCAAGCGCGGCCCCCGCTCCTCGCGAGACGGCGAAGCGAGGTCCCGACAGCTTCGTGGCACGAGCGAAGTCGAGGATGCCGGTGGCCTCGCCGAGATCGACATGGTCTTTCGGAGTGAAGGAGAACGGCGGCGGGGTGCCTACCCGGCGGACCTCGACCGCGAACTCCTCGGAGTCGCCGTCGGGTGCCCTGTCGTCGGGGAGGTTCGGGATGGTGAGCAGGAGCGCGCGGAGGTCCTCCTGCACTCGCTCCTGATCGGCCTCGATCTCGCGGATCTGTTCCTTGACCTCGCGGGCTCGCTCCTTCAGCTTGGAGATGTCACCGCCCTGCTTCGCGGTCTGCTGGACCTCGCTTGCCACCCGCTTGGACTCTGCCCGCAGCTCGTCGGCCGAGCGAATGTTCTGGTTGCGCCGCGACTGGAGACTCTCCAGCGCGGACAGGTCCAGCGAGTATCCGCGGCGCGCGAGGCGACGAACTGCTTCGGCACCCATTTCGAGAAGGGCGCGGGCATCATGCATGAGGAGGTTCCTTTTTCTCCGGCGAGTTGTCTACAGCGTCGAAGGTAGCAACCGCCGAACCTCGTTCGATCCGCAATTCCGCAGCAATGCCGGGCGCATCTGGTTCTTGTGGTTCCTCACCGTCGAGATCGGCCAGAAGGGCCACGATCCAGTCGTGCAGCACCTCGTCGTCGACAACGAGTGGCTCGACGTACGGGGCCTCCGGGAAGAAGACCGGCACGGCCTGGCCCGGCGACCGGTCCCGGTGCCAGCGCAGAACCGACACCAGCAAGCCATGGCAGACGAGTACCCGGGGCCCTGGGTACTCCAGAGCCGCGCGCACGCCGGAGAGCATCCTCCGCATGCCTTCGCGCTGAGCCTCTCGGCCGCCTGGCGGGCGCTGTACGCCGCCGTGCCGGTCAAGCCAGGCGCCGTACTCCAGGAACGGACCGCCTTCGAACTTGCCGTAGTCCAGCTCGTTGAGCCGGGCGTCCACGATCAGCTCCGGCGCCGAGACTCTCATCAGAAGGGAAGCCGTCTGTTGAACTCGGGGGAACTCGCTCGCCAGCCAGGTGCGTACCGTGTGGAGCGGGAGCATGGACGACGCCTGTCCGCACGCGCTCACGCCCTCGTCGTTGAGCCGGATGTCGCGAGTGGGATCTCCGTTGACGAGGTACTGATCGCTGTAGTCGGTCCGGCCGTGACGGAGAAGGTACGTCGTCGTCATCGCCCTGCCTCCGGGTCGGAAGCCATGAACGAGGACAACACCTTCGCGATCTTCGGCAGTGCAGGGTCGTCGATCTCCCAGTAGTAGAGGAAGCCGTCGAGAGCCAGCGCCCTGCACCACGGCGAGATCTCCGGGACAGGGACGCGGGAGATGCGAGCAGCTGTGGCCAGGCGGTCGGCCACCTCGTGTTCGAGGTCGTAGTAGACCGTCCAGAAGGCCCAGTCGAACGCCGCGTCCCCCACTAGGGGATGCGGATCGATCAGGCGCGGGTGCCCTCCGCGGTCGAAGATCACGTTCTCTCGGTACAGGTCAGCGTGGAGGACTGTCATACGGTTGGGGTCTTCGCGCAGGGCGGGGAGCTCTTCGCATGCCTCCTCCACAAGCGTCTTCCAGGAGCCGAGATCGAGGCCGTGCAGCCGTTGACGGATGCGAGGTACGACCACCTCTTGGCGGAAGTGCGCCAAGCTGGGCACATCCGGCCGCGGCCTCAGTCGACCGAGAGAATGCAGTCCCTGTATCGCGGCGGCCACCATCTGCCTCTCGCGACCGATAGGCCCCGCGCCGCCGGGCCGGCCGCCCACCAGCGCAAGGGCCGCCACCGACAGGTCGTCCGCCGCTTCGATGACGTCTACGGTCGGCCCGCCGGCCCACACGGTCAGCGCTGCGATCTCGTGGCGGTAGCGGAGAGGCTCGAACCACGCCTTGAGGATCACCGGGGTCCCGTCGACCGTGGTGGCAAGCGCAACGGCGGAGGAGTGTCCTGCGTCGTGGTATTCCTTCAGCGAGAGATGCCAACGCTCCGCCGCCTCTGCCAGGAGGCGCGGGGCGGCCCGCAGCCATCCTTCCGCCGCCGGGCCGTAGTGGTCGATAAGGCGCCGCCGACAGCCCGACGGCACTTCGCCGAGGTTCTGGGCAGTCATCAGCTCAGCACAATCCCGTCCGAGACAAGCTCGTCCGTGAGGGCCGGGAAGCCGTCGAGTGCCTCGGCCACGAGGGCCTGGACCTTGTCGGTCTCCACGTCCGGTGAGGACAGCCGGACAAGAATCCGCCAGGGCTGGTCGAGCCGTTGTCCCGTGGTACTTACGAGATGGACCTCCGCGTGCCCGTCGGTCGCCTCGTGCAGGCGGTGCGCGAGACGCTGGGCGGTGATGTTGTAGAGCTTGCCGACGTGGTAGACGGGGTTCTTCCCATTGGCGCCCTCCAGGTTCATCGGGCGCAGAGGGGTGATGAGGCCGTTGACGCGGTTGCCCCGGCCCACGACCCCCTCGTCGCCCGACTCGATGGAGCTGCCTGTGTACGTGAGGTAGAGCTCGTCCTTCTCCGGTATGTCGCGGGCGTTGAGCCGGAATCTGGCCTTGGCCCCGGGAAGCCGCAGGTCGGCGAGCCGGTGGCACTCGGCGAGGACCGTCTCCGAGTTGCGGACGTAGTCCGCCCTGGTGCCGACGTGACGCGACTTCTGCGGCACGCACAGCACGATGTCGGCGCTCTCGCCGTCCCAGTACCCCATGAGCTTGACGTCCGAGCCGCACCAGACGTGGGACTGGGTGAACTCGCTCTGTCCCGAAAGGTGGTTCACCAGGTCGCGCACGAAGGACTCGAAGGGATTCTCAGGTGCCCAGCCGGTTCCGAGTGACGTGTCGTTCGAGAGACGCACACGCCGTTCCCGGAGGTCATCGACGGACCGAGGGG
Source organism: Streptomyces lomondensis (assembly GCF_014651035.1). Classification (GTDB taxonomy): domain Bacteria; phylum Actinomycetota; class Actinomycetes; order Streptomycetales; family Streptomycetaceae; genus Streptomyces; species Streptomyces lomondensis. The sequence goes on along the minus strand of NZ_BMWC01000001.1, from coordinate 186,339 downwards.
TGAACCAACGGGTCCGGTCCGGAACCACGTCGCTGGTCAGCACAGCTCCGGGGCTGGAATTGCTCGTGATGTTGAACGAGATGTCGAGGTGGCCCAGGACCTCGGGAAGACGCTCGGCGAAGAACTCCCGAACCTCCGCCTCGACGATCTCCAGGACAGGTATGTCCTCTCCGCCGCAGCCAGGGGCGGCCCGCCCGTTGACCAGGACGCGCACTGGCGCTGTCATCCTGCCGCCGCCGTAGCGGACTTCGCTTGCCCCGCCCAGCACAGCGAGCTTGTCGAAGTTGTGGTGCAGCACGGCGCCGAACTGCTCAACGGTGTACCGGCTGTACGCTCGCGACAGCCGTTCGGCGAGGTGGTCAGCGAGGGTGTCGGGGTGGCCAAGTCCCTTGCGCTCCACGATCGTCGTGCCACAGGGGTGCGGGGTGCCGGTCTCGATCACCAGGTGGCTGTTGCCGAAGGTGGTGTTCGTGCGGGGCATGGGTGTGCTCCCATCTCAAGGTCGGTGGCTGAGCGGCTGGTCACGAGTGAAGCCACCCGGCGACCGGGCTGGAACGTTTCTCGGGGGTTTCTCTCGGTCCTGAGAACTCTCATGTGCACGTCAGCCTGGGTAATCTCCCGATTGTCGACCGGGGTTGACGGGAGGAATGACGTGACTGGTGAGTCGTTAGCAATGCACCCGCTGACCTTCGTCCGTCAGTCGAGCGGATGGGGGAAGGCCGAGCTCGCCCGGCTCATGCAGGCACGGGGGAAGTCGCTCGGCATCCCCTTGGCGACCAACCGCACAACCGTGTGGAAGTGGGAGCAGGGCCAGGAGCCTGACGCCGACGCGCAGCGCGTCCTCGCTGACCTCCTGTGCGTCCCCTACGAGCAGGTTCTGGCGGATGGATGGCCGCGGTGGCTCCCCGTCTGGGAAGTCACTGGACTCACCGCTCCCTGGACCGAGGCCGGTACCGTTGAGGCACTGGCTGATCTGGTTGGGAGTGGCCGCATGGACCGTCGGGGGTTCCTCACCATAACGGGCACCGCCCTTACGGGACTTGCGGCGAGCTGGGCGGAGGCGCCCTCAGCCTTCGCCTCCGCGCTCAACGGAGATCGGGTCACCGACACGATGGTCTCCACGATCGAGCAACGCATCAGCACACTCCGCAGGCTCGATGATCAACTGGGGGGCGCTCGGCTCCTGGAGCAGGCACGCGGTGATCTCGCCTTGATCACTGGTCTGCTGAGTGCCGGCCGGTACACCGACAAGATCCGCGTCCGCCTGTACGCCCTGGCAGCCCGCGTATCTCACCTGACCGGCTGGATGGCCTACGACGCAGGGCTTCGGTCCGCGGGACAGCGGTACTACGTCGGGGCCCTGCGCAGTGCCCGTACCGCTGGAGACGACGCTTTCGGAGCCTTCGTCCTGGCGGAAATGGGAGTTCACGTCTCCGAGGCCGGACGGACCGCAGAGCGGGTCGGCCTCATTGCCACCGCTATTGACAATGCTCCTCGAACTCTGTCGACCTGCACCCAGTCCTTCCTCTACCTGCACAAAGCGGAGGCGCTGTCCCGCGACGGAGATCACCAGAGGGCCGGCACAGCGCTGAACCGTGCCGCAGCCCTCTGGGAGCGTCGCACGGTGGCGGAGAATCCCGACTGGCTCGACTGGTTCGGTGAAGCGCAGCTGAAGTCCACTGAGGGCAAGGTCCTACTGCGGGCCGGCCAGGTGGAGCGGGCGACGAGCTCGCTGGAGACCTCCGTCAAGAAGGCCGCACCCCGGGACAAGGCCGTAAGGTCCAGCCGTCTGGCCGAAGCCAGGCTCACCGGAAACGACCTGGACGGAGCGCTCGACGCCGCAAACTACGGCGCCGAGCTCCTCGAGGACAAGGTCAGCTCCGTGCGCGCGCTGGACCGCCTGAAGGAGTTCTCCGAGCGGCTCGAACCGCACAGGTCGATCCCGGCCGTCCGCGAGTTCCGCGAGCGTCTCAAGGCGCTGCTCATTGCGGCCTGAGTCTCACCGCCGCTCCGTCCTCTCGGAGCAGGCAGCTCAAATGCCAGGATGGGCGGCATGACGACGATGGACGGTGAGGTCGCGGCCGGGTTCGAGCCGGTACGCGACGCGTTCGCGGCAAACTTCGCCCAGCACGGGGACATCGGCGCGGCGGTCTGTGTGTACCAGGATGGCCGGCCGGTGGTGGACCTGTGGGGTGGAGTCGCCGACCCCGACACCGGTCGTCCGTGGACGCGGGACACGCTGCAACTGGTCTACTCGGCGACCAAGGGAGCGACCGCGACCTCGGCGCATCTGCTGGCCCAGCGGGGCGCGCTGGACCTGGACGCGCCGGTGGCCACTTACTGGCCGGAGTTCGCTGCGAACGGCAAGGCGGAAATCCCGGTGCGCTGGCTGCTGTCCCATCAGGCCGGTCTGGTGTCGGTGGACCAACCGGTCCCGCTGGCAGAGGCGCTGGCCTGGCATCCGATGGCGGCAGCACTGGCAGCTCAGCGTCCCCTGTGGGCTCCGGGCACCGCCCACGGATACCACGGCCGAACCTGGGGCTGGCTGGTCGGCGAGGTGATACGTCGGGTGTCCGGTCGCTCGCCAGGCCGTTTCTTCGCCGAGGAGATCGCCACCCCACTCGGGCTGGACTTCTTCATCGGGTTGCCGACGAGCGAACGCGACCGGCTCAGCCGCATGGTGTACAAGCAGCCGGACGTCGACCTCACCGCCGTACCTCCGGAGTCGATCCCCGAAGAGCTCCGCGATCTGGTCGCCGCCTGGCGCGACCCGAACTCGCTCAGCAACAGGGCCTTCGCCGTCACCGACCCGGCCGAGATCGACTTCAACTCGCCCGAGGTACAGGCCGCGGAGCTCCCCGCCTCCAACGGCATCGGCACCGCGCGCGGACTGGCGCGCATGTATGCCGCGTTGATCGACGAGGTGGACGGGGTACGACTGTTCACTCCGGCGACCCTCGCGTCGGCGACCGAGGAGCAGGCCAGCGGGGCGGACCAGGTGATGGTGGTGCCGAGCCGCTTCAGCTCCGGATACATGCTGCCCACCGAGACGAACTCCATGACCGGGCCGAACTCCTTCGGCCACACCGGTCGAGGGGGATCGCTCGGTTTCGCCGACCCGGAGCACGGCATCGCCTTCGGCTACGTGATGAACCACATCATCGGCGGGCCGGACGACATGCGCGCGGCATCGTTGGTTGACGCAGTGCGAAAGTCGCTGGGCAGCATCTGATCAGGAAAGCGCAGAATCTCGGAAACGGCGCTGTTTCCAGGGCGCTGCACCGCTCGTTGGCCAAGAGGTTCTCACGGCCGCCCGGTTTATCTGAGGGTGGCGGTTCCGGGGCGAGTGTCAAGAGCGCCCTTTGGGCGTCGGCTTCGCCGATTTCGCTTCGCTCACTCTTGACACTCGCCCCGGAGCCGCAGGGATTTAACGGGCCGGGCGGCCCAGGGGTGGGGCGGCGGGGGCTGTTGGGTGGGGGTGGCGGTTCGTGGCCGGGCATGGGTGGTGGGGAAATCGGCTTGTGGCTGTCGGCCCTATAGCCAAGGCTGCTCGCGATGATGCCCTTGACAGAGATCGATCGACTGAAGCAGACCGTCTCCGAGCATTGGGACAGCCCGGTCGCCGACCAGGTCGCCGCCCAGTGGCGGTACCCGGCCGGTACCGCCAGGTGGTGGCTCATGCACGCCAATGGTGGAGCCGGCGCCCGGGGAGGAGGTCGACGCCAGCGAGCTCAGTGAGTCGCAGGCGTGGCGGTGGGGGGAGGCGCTGGCCTTGGTGCACCACGATGCCGCCGGGCTCGATGCCGGGCTTCCGGAGTCGTTCGGTGAACTGGGTGGTGTCGGCGAGCTGTTCGCCGATGACACCGCGCTGGTCGAGGCGACGGGGAGGCTCGTCGGTTTGATGGGTGAGCTGCCGCGTGGGCAGGGCCGCTGGGGTGTGGTGCATGGTGACTTCGAGTTGGACAACATGGCCTGGGAGGGCGGCCGGCCGGTCGCGTACGACTTCGACGAGGCCGCCCTCTCCTGGTACCGCCGATGTCGCCTATGCCGTGCGTGAACTGACCGATCGCAGCGGGCGGCCCGCGAGCGAGCATCGGGGGCGGCTTGATGCCTTTGTCGCCGGATACCGCAGTGTGCGGCCTCTCCGCGACGAGGAGCTGGGGCAGCTGCCGTTGTTCGCGGGGCTGCATGCCGCGGCCTCCCTCGTGCGCATCACCCGCGCGCTGGGTGCACGCGGCCAGGACGAAGCGCCGTGGCTGGCCCACCTCCGCAAGGACCTGACCGGCATGGCCCGCGCTCACCGGCAGCTGGCGATCGACACCGGGCGAGACCTCTAAGGCCCGGCCGGGGCCCGCGTCCGGGTCCGGACATGGCCGGGCTCGGCAGGGGGGAAGGCATTGCCGGGGCCTGGCTCAGGGCGGGAACGTGCTCTCCCGTGACCACAACACAGGCTGTGCAGACCGCACCCTCCGAGATCGTCCGTTCCTTCTCCCAACTCGACGGGCTGGACCCGGACCGGCCCGTCGTGACCCTGTTCAGCGGAGGGCTGGACAGCACGTACCTGCTGCTCCGGCTGCGCCGGATGGGGCTGCGTGAGGTGCACGCCGTGAGCGTGGACATCGGTGAGGACGAGTCCGGGCCCTACAAACGCCAGGTGGCCGAGGCGCTCGGGGCGCGGCTGCATCTGCTGGACCGGCGTACGGAGTTCGCCGAGCGGCACGTGGCGCCCGCGATCGCCGCGCAGGCCGTCTACCTCGGCATCCACCCGGTGAGTTCCACGCTCAGCCGCCCGCTCATCGCACGGAGCGCGGTGGAGCTGGCCCGGTCGCTGGGCGCCCAGGCCGTGCTGCACACGGCCAACCGCTCGCAGAACACCCTGCGCCGGCTCAACGGCGCGCTGCGGCTGCTCGGTTACGAGGGCGCGTACGGCAGCCCGTACGACCTCGACCCCGTCACCCGGGACGACAAGCTCGCCGCGCTGCGCGCCGCGGGCGTGGACCTGCTCGCGGGGCGGATCGTCAGCGGCGACTCCAACCTGTGGTGCCGCGAATTCGAGTCGGGCATCCTCGACGACCCCGAACGGCACGAGGTGCCCGAGGAGATGTACACGTGGAGCCGGCCCACCGCCGCCCCGGGCTCCTCCGAGCTGCTGACCGTCACCGTCGAGCGGGGGCGGCCCGTCGCGCTGGACGGCGAGCCGCTGCCGCTGACCGAGCTGATCGACCGCCTCAACCGGCGCGTCGGCGCGTACGGGCTGGGCCGCTACTCGGGCCTGGAGCACCTGGACCACGGCGAGAAGGTCCTGGAGATCCGGGAGATGCCGGCGGCCTGGCTGCTGCTGGCGAGCCACCGGCACGTCGAGAGCGCCTGCCTGGACGCCGAGCTCGTGCGGGAGAAACGGCATCTGGAGCAGGTGTGGGTGCGGGAGGCCCTGGAGGGGCGGTGGTTCGGTGAACTGCGGCTCGCCGTGCAGTCGTTCGTCGACTCCTGCGCCGTCCGCACCAGCGGCAGTGTGACCTGGCGGCTGCGCACCGGCGGCGCCGACACCCGGTCCATCACGGCGGACCGGCCGCTGTACCTGCGGGACCGGGAGGCGTGGGAGGAGCGGGCGATCAGCGCCGAGTCGGCGGCCTTCGCGCCCAGCGCCGGTTCCCTGCTCCCGGCCGCAGCGTAATCCCCCGCGCTTTCACCCTTTTTCGCCCTTTGGGCTTTCCATGAACTGGAGCCACTGATGACCACCGCCCTCACCCACCCCGCCGCCGCCGACGCCGTCACCGCCCTGTCCGGTCCCGGCGGGCACCTGATGCCGTCGGCCGCGCTGTCCTCCCTCATCGGCGTGGACGGCGCCGACTGGGCGCGGTTCGCCGCGCACTGGGACGAGCTCACCCTGGACACCTACATGGCCGACGGCGGCACCTACCGCTTCCGCCGCTACGGCCAGTTCGACCTGGACCCGGCCTCCGGCGAGCTGACGCTGCTGCCGCACGAGCCGTACCGGCAGGAGACCGAGGTCAACCCGCTCAACGGCGGCATCGAGCGGACCTTCGACCCGCTGACGGAGTCGTTCGCCGCCGACCCGCTGCTGCGCTCCACGCTGGTGGCGCTCGGCCGGATCTTCACCGAGGTCGACGGCACCCGCCGGTGGAACATCAAGCTCCACCCGTACCGGATCAGCGCATCCACCGAACAGGCGGGCCGGCCCGCGCCGGAGGGCCGGCACCGCGACGGCGTCACCTTCATCACCTCGCTGCTGATCGGCCGTACCAACGTCAGTGGCGGCGAGAGCGGTGTCTATTCCGACTCCGGTGAGCACCTGCTGACGACTACGCTGTCCGAGCCCGGCGATCTGCTGCTGGGCGACGACCGCCGCACGCTGCACTCGGTGACGCCGGTACGCCCGGTGGACACCGAGCTGCCCGCCCACCGCGACGTGCTGGTGATCGCGTACACCGCGCGCTGAACGCCCGCGGCCCGGACACCGTCGTCCACGGCCGCCTCCCCCTCCGTCGACGTCCGTCGACGTCCGTGTCTGTAGACGTCCGTGTCTGTAGACGTCCGTGTCTGTAGACGTCCGTGGACGTCCGTGGACGCGTATGCCCAGCCCCGTAGAGGAGTCCCCATGACCGCGACCGCGGCCCGCGCAGGCCGGCTGATCGATCTTCCCGTCCTGCTGGTCGCGGTGGTCTGGGGCTCCAGCTACCTCGCCGCCAAGGGCGTCACCACGACACAGACCGTGCTGGCGGTGCTGGTGCTGCGGTTCGCCGTGGTGCTGCCGGTCCTGGTGGTCGCGGGGTGGCGGCGGCTGCGGGCGCTGAGTGCCTCCCAGGTGCGGGGGGCCGGGCTGCTGGGGCTGATCCTCGCCGGGATCTTCCTGCTGGAGACGTACGGCGTCGTGCACACCTCCGCGACGAACGCCGGGCTGATCATCAGCCTCACCATGGTGTTCACGCCGCTCGCGGAGAGCCGGGTGCGCGGGACGCGGCTGCCGGGCTCCTTCATGGCAGCGGCCGGGCTGTCGGTGCTGGGGGTGGCGCTGCTGACGCAGGGCGCCGGGTTCAGTGCCCCGTCCGGGGGCGACCTGCTGATGCTGGGGGCCGCCGTCGTCCGTACCGTGCACGTGCTCGCCATGGCGCGCATGGAGTCGGTGCGCGACGCGGACGCGCTGTCGCTGACGACCGTGCAGCTGGGCAGTGCGGTGGTGGTGTTCGCCGTGCTGTCGGCGGTGCCGGGGACCGGGGCGTCGCCGTGGGCGGCCGCGGCGGACTTCGGGGCCGGGGACTGGGCTGGGCTGCTGTACCTGTCGGTGTTCTGCACGCTGTTCGCGTTCTTCGTGCAGATGTGGGCGGTTCGCCGTACCTCTCCCTCGCGCGTCAGCCTGCTGCTCGGTACGGAGCCGGTGTGGGCCGCGGCCGTCGGCATCGCCCTGGCGGGGGACCGGCCGGGCTGGCTGGGCCTGGTGGGCGCGGTGCTGGTCCTCGTGGGCACGGCTTGGGGGCGGGCGATGGCGGACCGGGGGCGCGAGGAGCGGGGGCGCGAGAAGCGGGGTTCGGCGACCGTCCCGGGCGCGATGCCCTTGCGCGACAAGGAAGTCGAGCCCGGCAAGGCAGTCGAGCTCGACAAGGAGGCCGAGCCGGCCTGATCCCCGTACGTCAGGCGTCCAGCCAGCCCAGGCGTACCGCGCAGGCGCCGGCCTGGAAGCGGCTGGCCGCGCCGAGACGTTCGGTGAGTTCGGAGACGAGGCGGCGGACCGTGCGCTCGGAGATGCCGAGCTTGCGGGCCATCGCCTCGTCGGTCAGTCCGCCTTCGAGCATGCGCAGCAACTCCCGGTACCGGCCCTCGGGACGCCACGCGCCGTCACAGTCCTCCGCTTCCCCGGGGGCCGTGTCGGCCAGGACGCTCGCCGCCGCCCAGCAGTGCTCGAAGATCTCCCGGAACACGCCGACGAGGGTCTCCCCGCGCAGGATCACGGCCGCCATCTCGTCGTTGCCGGAGGGCGGGGCGGGCACGATGGCCGTCGCCCGGTCCACGACGATCAGCCGCAGCGGCAGCGTGTGCGCGACGCGCACCTGCGCTCCGGCCGCGTTCAGCCGGCGCAGGTACGACGTCATGTGCGGTACGGCCGCCGCGGAGCCGAGGTGGACCGTACGGACGCGCACTCCGCGCCGGAGGGCGGCAAGGTCCCGTTCCAGGCCCGCCTCCACCATGCCGACGGGCAGGGCGCGTCCGGGGTGCAGCGACAGCACCTCTTCCTCGACGCCCCGCGACACGTCCTCCAGCGCGGCCGACACGTTCGCTCCGCCGGTGACGACCTCCATCCGTACGGACAGCAGGTCCTGGGCGTGCACGGGCTGGAAGTCGGCGAGGACCCGGGCCAGCGCGGAGCGGGTCTGCTGGACGTGGCTCAGCAGCGATGACACGTGCCGCTCCTCCTCGCCGAGGAGGTTGCGCAGCGCCGTGTCGGGCGTCAGCGCCGTCCAGCCGTTGGCGTTGTCCGGTGCCGGTACGAACAGCCGCAGCCGGGTGAGGAGTTGCAGGGCATCGGCGAACTCGCCGTCGCTCCAGCCGTGTTGCCCGGTGACCGTCTCCGGATGCCAGGCCGCGTCGTCCAGTGCGACGCGGTACAACTCCTGGGCACGCTCGCGCACATCCACCAGGCTCCCCCGATCCAAGTCCCCCCGGGCCGCCACCACCCGGACGACCGTCGGACGGATATTAGGAACGACCTGCTGTAATCGGCCAGACGCGGTCCGCCATACGGACGGGCGGGAGGCGCGTTCCGGGGTCGCGGCGGTACGTCCGGGCCTGGCCATGGCCGGTCCCGGAACCGGCGGTGGCGTAGCCGGGGGTGATCGTCCCGGCACATGCTGGCCGCACACCCCACGCCGAACGCCAGGAGGCCCAGCATGCCCACCACCGCCCCGAACACGCCGCTCACGACGTCCCCGTCCCCCGCCCTCGTCGCCCTCGCCGCCGGGTCCGGGGAGCTTCCCGTACGGGGCAGTCGTGCGGCTCGTCCCATGCGCGGCGCCCGTACGGCCCTCCGTACGGCCCTGTCGGCGGCCCTCGCCGCGGCCTTGGCCACCGCCGCCCTGCTGCTCGGCGCGGCGGCCCCGGTCGCGCCGGGGAGCGGGACGGTGGCCGCCGACGCGAACGACTCCTTCATCTGGGGCTGACCGCCGTGCCCGCACCGGCCGTCGCAGTCGTCGCACCGCTGACCGGGCCGCGCACGGCGTCGGGGGCGGTCCTCCTCGCGGAGGTGGACCGCATCCGTGCCGTCGCCCCGGGAGCGGCCGACTGGCATGTGCACCACGAGGCCCGGGGCGTCGCCGACGCCGTCACCGCCGAGGGCTACGCGGCGGTCGTCGGCCACGCCGACCCCACCGTGGCCGACGGTGCGATCGCGGCCTATGAGGAGGCCCGGCTCGCCTGCCTGCTGCCCTTCGTACGGGGCCGTCCGCCCGCGGCGAGCTGGGCGGCCGACGACAGCCGGCTCGCGCGGACGCTGGCCGAGGGTGCCGTGGCCCTGGGCGCGAGCCTCCTGCACGTGGTGGCCGCCACGGCGGGGCCGCCCTCGCCCGGCACCGCAGGCGACAGCGACTCCCTCGCCGAACGCGTCGCCGACGCGGCCCGTGCGGTGGGGCTGGCGGTGGAGGTGCGGGACGCGGACATCCTGGCCACAGACGCGGACATCCTGGTGCCAGACGCGGACATCCTCATGTCAGGGGCCGTGCGGACCGCCGCGCACCGCCCGCGGACGCCCGAGCGCGGGCACGGCACCGGCGCCACCGCCACCGCCACCGCCCTGGCCCTGCTCGCCCCGCAGGAACGGCTCCCCCCTCTCCTGCGCGCGCTGCCCGGCGCGGACCGGTACGAAGCGGTGCTCGTGCCCGCCGAGTGCGGGCTGCCGTCCTTCCCCGCCCTGGCCGGGGCGGCGCGGGGGCTGCCCGTGTGGGCCGTCCACCCGGAGCTGTGCCTGGTCCGCCGGGCCCGGGTGGCGCTCACCGCGCTGGCCACCGCGCTCGCCGAGGATCCCGCGCTGCGCGGACCCCGGCTGACCGCGGACGTCGTGACCCGCTCGGCCCACCTGCTCGGCCCGGCCGGCGGAGTCCTCGGCGAGGGCACGCGCGTGTCACGCCTGCCCGCGATGTGCCCGGGTTGCTGAGGCTCGAGTCGAGTGACTAGTCGGGCAGGTTCCCGTTGCCGCCGAGGTTGGCGACGATCCGGCGCAGGACGTTGATGGTGGTGACGAAGTCGGCCGTGTCGATGCCCTCGTGGGCCTGGTGGTGGACCTGGAGGTTGCGGTCGCGGGCGCGGAGGCGGCCCGCCTCGCCCTGGTCGGTGAGGGTCATGGCGCCCGTCGCGTCCTCCGTGAGCCAGCCTCGGGTGATCAGGTCGTCGTAGACCTGGTCGAAGTCGGTGTTCTGGTCGTCGTAGGGGGTGAGGCGGTCGGTCAGCGTGGTGCGGGTCCAGGTGCCGGGGGCGCCGGCGACGTGGTTGAGGGTCCACCAGTGGGGCTGGGTGAGGTTCTCGACCGCGAGTTGGGCTCGTAGGGCTCCTACCACCCTCCGGAAGGCCTCGCCGGTCCATGCGCCGATGGGCTGTGCGGCCAGTTCCTCGTCGGGGTATTCCTTCAGGGTTTCGGCCTCTGTGGTCATGCGAGCAACGTAGGACCTCAAGTTTGGTTGAGGTCAAGGACGGGGGCGGGGCGGGGGCGGGGGCTCACGCCAGGAAGGTTCTGATCGCCTCGTAGAGGCCGTCCGGCTGGTCCAGGTGGACGTCGTGGCCGGCGTTCGGGATGCGGGTGAGGCGGGTGGCCGGGCGGTGGGTGAGCATCGTGGCCGGTTCGTCCGGGGGCATCGTGCCGTGTTCGCCCTGGATGAGGAGGGTCGGGCAGGTGATGCGGGACCACTCGGGCCAGTAGGCCGTGGTGGCCAGTTCGGCGACCGTGGCGATGATCGTGGAGCGGTCGAACGCCGGGTGCCAGCCGTCCTCTCGTTGCTCCAGGGCGGGTGCTGGCGCCGTGGCCCCGGGCGTCGTACGTCACCACGCGGTGGCCGTCGGCGGACAGGCGGGCGGCGACCCCGTCCCACTCGCCCTGGTGGCCTGCCAGGCCGTGCAGGAGGAGGACGGGGTCGCGGGCGGGCTCCGGCGTGGATCGGTGATCGCGGTAGGCGATGCGGATGCCGTCCGCAGTCGTGAGGACGGTCGGGTCAGGGGCGTTCAACTGGCCTTCTTCCGGTGGGTGATCCGGCCCGATTCTCCCCTCACCGCCCGCCTCGGATCACGGCGTCACGGCGTCACGGCGTCACGCCGTCGGGCACAGGTCCGCGCGGCCGAACAGCAGGGCGTATCCCGGCGGGAGTTGGGCCAGGACGCGGGTGACCAGGTCGTCGCCGACCAGGTCCGGCAGCACGCTGAGGACGGAGCTGACGTCCCAGCGGGCCGTGGCGGGGGTGGCTCCCTCGATGCGGGCCGCGACCGATTCGACGAACTCCGCCGCCGTGAGCCGGCGCGTCACCGGGATCTGGGCGGCGACCACTCTGGCGGCCTCTTCGGGCAGGGCGCGGGCGAGGTCGACCCGTTCGTCGCCGATCACGTGGCCGCCGAGGGCTGACAGGACGATACGGGTGACCCGCTCCGCCTCCGACCTGGTGGTGTACTGGCCCGACTCCCGCACCGCCTCGATCAGTTCGGTCCAGGCGTCGTCGCCGCCGCGGGGGCGGGGGTGGTGCGGCGGGGCGGGGATCAGGGTCGTCGGGGTCGTGGGTGACATCGTCACGCTGGGCACCGTCGTCACACTGTGCACCGTCGTCGCGCTCATGTGCGGGTCTTCCTCCGGATGCTGTCCTGCCCCGTGCCGCCGGGCTCCGACGCCGGCGGCGCGGGGTGGGGGTGGGGTGCTGGGCTGTCCCGGGGGTGGGACGTCCTCGGGACAGCCCGGGACAGCCCTCTGGGTGCGTGGGTACGGGGCCGCGGTCAGCCGCTGAGCTGCTTGCGGCTGTCGCCGCCCGTGATCTGGATGCGGCGGGGCTTGGCCTGCTCGGCCACCGGGATGCGCAGGGTCAGGACGCCCGCCTCGTACGAGGCGTCGATGCGGTCCGTGTCCAGCGTGTCGCCGAGGAAGAGCTGGCGGGTGAAGCTGCCGGTGGGACGCTCGGCGACCAGCAGCTCCGCGCCCTCGGGGGCGGGGGACCTGCGCTCCGCTCGCACGTTCAGGACGTTGCGCTCGACGTCCAGCTCGATCGACTCGGGGTCGATCCCGGGGAGGTCGAAGTGGACGAGGAACTCGTCCCCGGAGCGGTAGGCGTCCATCGCCATGGCCGACGCGCGGGTGGCCGGGCCGAAGACCTGCTGGGTGAGTCGGTCGAGTTCACGGAAGGGGTCCGTGCGCATGAGCATCACTGGTCACTCCTCTCTTCAGGCGCTGCCTGTGCGATGCCCTTACGTTCTGCGTCTTCTTATATAGCTCGGAGGAGGAAACTTGACAAGCCTCGACTCATGCCGAGCAGGAAGCGGCAGCTCGGCGGGGTCGTGCTCGCCGTCGCCGGGGCGGCGGCCGCGCGGCAGTGGCGGCAGCAGGCCGGCGGGGTGGCCGCGGGGGCGTTGTCGGCCGCGTATGTCGCCGCGTTCGCCGGGTCGCATCCGCTGGCCAAGAAGGTCGGGGCCTGGCCTGCCGTGTTCGGGGTGGCGGGGGCTGTGGGGCTGGCGTCGTGGGTGGTGGCGGACCGGCGCGGCTGAGCGGCCGGCGGTCAGTCACTACGGGCGCACCGACCGGCCGCCCCCCAGCCAGTACACCGAGCGCACAGCAAAGAACCCGGCCCTGAAACCCAGGGCCGGGTTCTTGTCGGAGCGCCGGGCAGGCCTTGCACCTGCATCTCCCCACAGGAAGTGGGGCGTCTTTCCTTGGACCACCAACGCACTGTCCGTCTGCCGGAGTTCCGGCGACCGGATGCAGATCAACTATAGCGCAGTTTTTGTTATCGCCTGCACGGTCCGGCCGTCTCCTCACCGTCCCCCGCAGGTACGCGACTTACGACGCTGAGGTACGACGACGTGACACGACAGATCAGCCGCCGGAGCATGCTGAAGGCCGCGGGCGCGGCAGCCGGAGCCGTCGGTATCGGCGCCGGTGTGGGTACGGCCGTGCCCGCCACCGCCGCCGACGGCCCCTTCGCCCACCCCGGCCTGCTGCACACCCGTACCGATCTGGACCGTATGGCGGCCAAGGTGAAGGCGGGCGCGAGACCCTACACGGCCGGGTTCGCCAAGCTCACCGCCAACCGGCACGCGCAGAGCGGCTGGCAGGCGAATCCGCAGGCCACCGTGTACCGAGGGTCGGGTACGCCGGAGAACTACCGGATCCTCTACAACGACATCCACGCCGCCTACCAGAACGCCCTGCGGTACCACGTCAGTGGCGAGGAGGCGCACGCCGACACCGCCGTGGCGATCCTCAACGCCTGGTCGGGGAAGCTGACCGCGCTGGAGGGCAGTGCCGACCGGTTCCTGGCGGCGGGGTTGTACGGCTACCAGTTCGCCAATGCGGCGGAACTCGTGCGGGAGCACGGGGACTTCCGGCTCGGGCGCGCCCAGGAGCTGCTGATGGACGTCTTCCATCCGCTCAGCGACGACTTCCTGACCCGTCACAACAACGCCGTCGTCACCAACTACTGGCCCAACTGGGACCTGACGGCGATCGCCTGTGTGCTCGCCACCGGGATCTTCTGCGACGAACGGGCCATCGTCGACCGGGCCGTGGAGTACTTCAAGCACGGGGACGGCATGGGGTCGGTCAAGCACGCGATCCCGGTCGTGCACGAGGACGGGCTCGGCGAGTGGGTCGAGGCCGGGCGGGACCAGGGGCACGCGCTGCTCGGGGTCGGGCTGATGGGCACGGTGTGCGAGATGGCGTGGAACCAGGGCGTCGATCTGTACGGCTACGACGACAGCCGGTTCCTCAAGGGTGCGCAGTACGTGGCCAAGTGGAGCCTGGGCGGGGATGTGCCGTATACCGCCAACACGCGGAAGAAGGGGGCGATCGGCGGGTGGTCGGGCAGTGAGACCGCCTCCGATGTCGCGGCGGCGGATCCGGCCATGACCCGTCCCATCTGGGCGATGATCGCCAACCACTACACCAAGCGGCGGGGGCTGTCGGCCTCGTACGTCACGCGTGCCGCCGCCAAGACCGCGCCGGAGGGCGGGGGCGGCGACTACGGGCCGAACAGCGGGGGCTACGACCAGCTGGGCTTCGGCACGTTGGCGTTCACGCGGGACAAGGCGGCGGATCCGGCGGCGACGCCGAGCCCGTCCGGTGACCCGTCCGGTGGGGCCGGTGATGTTCGGCCGCAGGGGACGGCGACGAGTGCCTCGGCGTCCCCCGCCGCGGGCCGTGACCTCGCCGCCACCGGGTCGGAGGAGGCCGTGGGCTGGGCCGCCGCCGCGGGCATCACCGCTGTCGCGGGCGGGTTGCTGCTGCTGCGACGACGGGGTGGGACCCAGTAACACCTGGGCGCTCCCGCGGTAGCCCGGGGTCCCATGGGGGCTGTAGCCCTTGGCCAGCTTGAGTCCGAGCTCTTGGGACCCGTGGGCCGCAGCCTCTGGCCCCCTGGGCCGCAGCCCCTGGCCCGCGTGAGTCCGGTCCTCTGGGCCCAGTGGGGCCGTAGCCCCTGGCCCGCGTGAGCCCGAGCTCTTGGGCCCGTGGGCCGCAGCCCCTGGCCCGGTCGGGCCGCAGCCCCTGACCCGCGTAAGTCCGAGCCCCTCACCCCCGAGCCCCGCAACCCCTGGCCCCCGTAGGCCCCAGCCCAATGAGCCCGGTGGCCGCAGCCCTGCTCCCTCATCGCCGTAGCCCCTGGACTCCGTCGCCCAGCGGCCGCACCGCCGCCCGCGGCGCGGCTCAGGTCGTCGTCCTCGACCTCGGGCGCGCTTTGTCCGCCGACGTCGCCGTCAGGGGCTTGGCGATGTCCTCCAGGGAGCGGCGTTCCGCCCGGACCGCGAGGATCGCCGCCGCGATGCCCGCCAGGCACATCAGCGCCGCGCCGATCTGGAACGCGAGGACCGTGTCGCCGACCTGGCCCGTGCCGGTGAGGTCGGCGAAGAGGAGCGGGCCGCTGATGCCGCCGGCCGCCGTGCCGATGGCGTAGAAGAAGGCGATGGACATGGCGCGGGTCTCCATCGGGAAGACCTCGGAGACCGTCAGGTAGGCGCTGGACGCGCCGGCCGAGGCGAAGAACAGCACCGCGCACCAGCAGGCCGTCAGCGTGCCCGCGCTCAGCGCGCCCTGGTCGAAGAGCCAGGCCGTGCCGAAGAGGAGCAGGCCGGAGAGCAGGTAGGTGCCGGAGATCATCACGCGGCGGCCGACCGTGTCGAAGAGCTTGCCGAGGAGCAGCGGGCCGAAGAAGTTGCCGAGGGCGATGACCGCGAAGTAGTAACCGGTGCTGCCGGTCGGGACGTCGTAGAACGTCGTCAGGATGGCGCCGAAGCCGAAGGTGATCGCGTTGTAGAGGAAGGCCTGGCCGATGAAGAGGGAGAAGCCGAGGATCGCGCGGCGGCGGTAGTCGGAGAACACCGTGCGGCCGATCTCCAGGAAGGAGACGCTGCGGCGCTGGTGGATGGTGATCTCGCCGTCCGGCCGCGGCAGCGGCTCGCCCCGCTCCTCCTCGATCTTCCGTTCGATGGAGGAGACGATGCGTTCCGCCTCGCCGTCACGGCCGTGGATGAGCAGCCAGCGGGGGCTCTCCGGGACGTGCCGGCGGACCAGGAGGATGACCAGGGCCAGGACCGCGCCGAGTGCGAACGTGAGGCGCCAGCCGACGTTCGCCGCGAAGAGGTCCGTGTCCAGCGCGACGATCGACAGCAGCGATCCGAAGACCGCGCCCAGCCAGAAGCTGCCGTTGATCATCAGGTCGACGCGGCCCCGGTACTCCTTGGGGATCAGTTCGTCGATCGCGGAGTTGATCGCCGCGTACTCGCCGCCGATGCCGAAGCCGGTGAGGAAGCGGAAGAGGAAGAACCACCAGGTGTCGAAGGCGATCGCGGTGAGGGCGGTGGCGCCGAGGTAGACCGCCAGGGTGATCATGAAGAGTTTTTTACGGCCCCACTTGTCCGTCAGGCGGCCCCAGAACAGGGCGCCCGAGCAGGCTCCCGCCACGTACAGGGCGGCGGCGAGGCCGGTGACCTCGCCGGAGGTGATGGGCAGGCCGCTGCCGGGTTCCGACAGGCGGCCGGCGATGTTGCCCACGACGGTGACTTCGAGGCCGTCGAGGATCCACACGGTGCCGAGGCCGATGACGATCGTCCAGTGCCAGCGCGACCACGGGAGGCGGTCGAGGCGGGCGGGTATGTCGGTGGTGACGGTTCGGCCGGTCCCGGCCTGCGCGGTGGTCATGGGCTCCCTCCTCATCGAGAAGAACCCGGGTCGAGTGCCCTGAGCGCCTTTTCCTACGCCCCGGCCTCACGCCCCCAGCGCGTGCGACACCGTGTAGATCAACAGGCCGGCCAGTGAGCCGACCACCGTGCCGTTGATGCGGATGAACTGCAGGTCGCGGCCGATGTTGGCCTCGATCTTCTTCGTGGTGTGCTCGGCGTCCCAGCCGGCCACGGTGTCGGTGATCAGGGAGGTGATCTCCTTGCGGTAGGTGGTGACGACGTACACGGCCGCGTCCTCGACCCACTTGTCGACCTTGTCCTGCACCTTGCGCTCGGCCGCCATCCGGGAGCCCAGCGACAGCAGCGAGGCCCGCACGCGCAGCCGCAGCTCGCTGCGCTCGTCCTCCGCCGCCGCGACGATCATGGACCGTACGGCCGTCCAGGCGCTGGCGATGAGGTCCTGGACCTCGCCGCGGCCGAGCACCTCGCTCTTGAGCCGCTCGACGCGGGTGCGGGTGTCGGTGTCGGACTGGAGGTCGCCCGCGAAATCGGTGAGGAAGCGGTCCAGGGCGCCGCGCGCGGGGTGGGCGGGCATGTCGCGCATCTCGGTGGCGAAACGCAGCAGTTCCTTGTAGACGCGCTCGCCGACCTTCCTGTCGACGAACTTCGGCGTCCAGCCGGGGGCGCCGCCCTCCACGGCGTCCATGACCTCGTCGCGGTGCAGGACCAGCCAGTCGTGGGCGCGGTTGACGATCAGGTCCACGACCCGTTTGTGGCCGCCGTCGGCGACGACCTTCTCCAGCATCTTGCCGATGCCGGGCCCGATCTCCTGGGCATTGGCCCGGCGCGTGATGGCCTCGCCGACGACGGCCTGGACGTCGGAGTCGCGCAGGACCGTCAGGGCGCCGCGCAGGGCGGTGGACAGCTCGGCCGTGACCCGGTCGGCGTGCTCGGGGACCGCGAGCCAGGCGCCGAGGCGGCTGCCGATGCCGACGGCGCGCAGCCGCTGCCGTACGACGTCCTCGGAGAGGAAGTTCTCCCCGACGAACTCGCCGAGGGAGACGCCGAGCTGGTCCTTCTTGGTGGGGATGATCGCGGTGTGCGGGATGGGGATGCCGAGGGGGTGGCGGAAGAGGGCGGTGACGGCGAACCAGTCGGCGAGGGCGCCGACCATGCCCGCCTCGGAGGCCGCGGCGACATAGCCCGCCCAGGGGCCGGCGCCCGAGTTCTGCGCCCACTTGGCGAGGACGTAGACCACGGCGACGAACAGCAGGAGCCCGGTGGCGGTGAGTTTCATGCGGCGCACGCCGCGCTGTTTCTCCTCATCCGCCGGGCTGAAGCTCGTCATCGCACGGTTCACGACGGGGCCGGGGCGGGCATGCTGCCCCGCGATGCCGCCTTTTTCTTCCACTTTTGTCCGTTCCATCCGCTCCACCCGCTTGGTGATCCCGCACACATTGTCCCTTCCTGACCGACTCCTGGAACGGAACAGGAGTTCCCGGCGTCTGTCGGGAGGGGGTAATGCCACGGGGTCCTGTGAGTTCCCCCCTGCCCATGACGCATCATGGGAACATCAGATCGGAGCCTGAGGCTCCCATCGCCCGAGGAGAACTACAGAGCATGACCCGGGGTCGTGGTTACGCCCTCCTGGCCGTGGTCGTCGCAGCGATCGTGGCCCTTTCCACCGCCATATACGTCGGAGTGGCGTCCGACGACGGCACCCGCAACCGGAACGCCCTGGCCGACGGCCGCGTCCCGAACAACTCCGCCGCCCCCGCCTCCACCGGCACCTGGGTCGGCACCTGGTCCACCTCCCCGGCCGGCGCCGAGCCCGGCACGGAGAGGACCGGCATGGCGAACCGCTCGGTGCGCAACGTCGTCCACACCAGCGTCGGTGGTACGAGTGCCCGTGTGACGCTGTCCAATCTCTACGGCCAGTCGCCGCTGAACATCACGCAGGCCTCGATCGCCGTCGCCGCGGGCAGCGGCACGCCCGCCGCGCTCCCGGACACCATGCGGCAGCTGACCTTCAACGGCGTCCCCGCGGTCGTCGTCCCGCCCGGCGGGCAGGTGATGAGCGACGCCGTGCGCATCGTCGTCCCGCACGACGCGGACGTCCTGATCACCACGTACACGCCGACCAGCGCCGGCCCGGTGACGTACCACCCGCACGCCCGGCAGACCTCCTACGTCGCCCAGGGCGACCAGGCGCGGGACGTGACGGGCACGCCGTACACCGAGCAGAGCGGGTACTGGCGCTATCTGACCGCGCTGGACGTGCTGAGCAACGAGTCCGAGGGGACGGTGGTCGTCCTCGGCGACTCGCTGACGGACGGCATCACCTCCACCTCGGGCGCCAACAACCGGTGGACCGACGTTCTCTCCGACCGGCTACGCGCGGAGATCCAGGCCGGGCGGGACCTGCCGCGCTACAGCGTCGTCAACCAGGGCATCAGCGGGAACCGGATCCTCACCGACGGACTGGGCCGCCCCGCGGACAATCCCAGCGGGCTGAACCGCTTCTCGCGGGACGTGCTGGAGCGGACGAACGTCAAGGTCGTCGTCATCGACCTCGGCGTCAACGACATCCTGCGCAATCCGCGGCTCGCCGACCCGGACGCGATCCTCGACGGGCTGCGCACGATGGTGGGGCAGGCGCACGCCCGTGGACTGAAGGTGGTCGGGGCGACACTGATGCCGTTCTACGGGCACCGGGGGTACACGGACGCGCGTGAGGCGGTGCGGCAGAGCATCAACGCCGAGATCCGGGCGGGGCGGGTGTTCGACGCGGTCGTCGACTTCGACAGGGCACTGCGGGATCCGTACGACCCTCGGCGGCTGCGGCCGGTGTACGACTCGGGGGATCATCTGCACCCCAGCGACAAGGGGTATACGCGGATGGCTGAGGCGTTCGATCTGGAGTCGCTGAAGGGGTCGGCGCCGGCGGAGCTGTAGTTCCGGCTGCCGTCACTCGGTGCTGAGGCCGGGTGGGTGCGCAACCCTGCGCAATGGGGTGCCGTCTGCGCCCACCCGTGCCGCCCTTAGCGGCACGCCTGCCCGCAGTCAGCAGCGGCGTCTCAGTCCAGCTCCCCCCGGGACGCCCTCCCCTCCAGCTTCTCCCGACGCCGTTCCTCCCGGATCCGCTGCTTCTCCGCCCGTGTCAGCTTCCGCTGGACCCCTACGCTGCCCCAGAAGGCGAAGCCGGTGACGATCACGCGCGGGGCGCCGGGCGCACCGGGCACGCCCTCCTCGCGGTGGTCGAAGCCGCCCATGATCCCGACGCCGCGCACGACGACCTCGACCCCGGGCGGCACGATGACGTCCACCCCGCCCATGATCGCGACCACGTTGATCTCGACCTCGCGGTCCGCGAAGTTCGCCTCGCGCAGGTCGAGCTCCCCGCCGCCCCAGAAGGCGACGGCGGTGAACCGCCGGGGCACCGTCCAGGACCCCTTGCGCTGGAACGCGGACATCACGGCTGCGGCCCAGGTCGAGGTGCCCCCACCGCCGACGATCCGCCGGGACCAGTCCGGACCGGCGGCGGGCTCCTTGGCCAGTGACACGGAGGGCACGGCGACGCCCGTGGCCGGCAGGTCCCGGGTGATCGGCGCCAGCTCCCCGTACGTCCGCGCCCGGTACGTCGCGTCCAGCCGCTCCTCGAACTCCTCCATGTCGAGACGGCCCTCCGCGAGGGCGTCCCGCAGGATGCCGGCGACCCGTTCACGGTCGGCGTCGGAGGCGCGGAGGTCCGGGACTGCGTCGTCGGTCATACACAGCAGCCTACGAGTTCACCCCGCCGGGGGCTACGAGACCGCTCGCCCGGCCTGTTCCGCGTACATCTTGGCGATCACGGCCTCGATGTCCGGCTCCCGCACCGACAGGTCGACCAGCGGATACTCCGCCGCGATCCGCGCCACCAGCGGAGCCGCCGACTCCGCCGCCGGGAACGCCAGCCACTGCCGCGGCCCCTCCACCCGGACGACCCGCGCGGGTGCCGGAGCCTCGATCGGCGGCAGTTCACGCTCCAGGTCCACGACCAGCGTCCGCTCGCTCTCCCCCGCCTCGTGCAGCCCGGCGAGCGGCCCGTCGTACATCAGGCGCCCGTGGTCGATGACCATCACCCGCTTGCACAACTGCTCGATGTCCTGGAGGTCGTGCGTGGTCAGCAGCACCGTCGTACGGCGCTCGGCGTTCAACTCCCGCAGGAACTCCCGTACCCTGGCCTTGGACACGACGTCGAGCCCGATGGTCGGCTCGTCCAGGTACAGCACCTCCGGGTCGTGCAGCAGCGCCGCCGCGATGTCGCCGCGCATCCGCTGGCCGAGCGAGAGCTGCCGCACCGGCACGTCCAGCAGGTCGGCCAGGTCGAGGAGTTCGACCAGCCGGTCGAGGTTTTCGCGGTAACGGGCGTCGGGAATCCGGTACATGCGGTGCATCAGCCGGTAGGAGTCGACCAGCGGCAGGTCCCACCACAGCGTCGTGCGCTGCCCGAACACCACGCCGATGCGGTGAGCCAGGCGCGTGCGCTCGCGGGAGGGGTCGATGCCGGCCACCCGGAGCCGGCCCGCGCTCGGTGTGAGGATGCCGGTCAGCATCTTGATCGTGGTCGACTTGCCGGCGCCGTTCGGGCCGATGTAGCCGACCATCTCGCCGCGCTCCACACGGAAGGAGATCGAGTCGACGGCCCGCACCTGCCGCCGCTCCCGCTTCAGGAAGCCGGTCTTCCTGCGCACCTCGAAGACCTTCTCCACACCGTCGAGTTCGATAAAAGCGTCATCCACGCCGTCCACCCGGTCCACGGTCAACTCCCTGTACTGCGGTACGAACGAAGCCCCGTCCGCCACGCCACCCCGGCCAGCGCGCAGCAGACCCCCGCCACCAGCGGCGACGCGAACGCCACCCACGTGGGCAGGTCCAGCGGATACGGCCGCCCCAGCACATAGGACGCGGGCAGCCAGTTGACGAAGGCCAGCGGCAGCACGAAGGTCACCCCGCGCACCAGATCCTGCGCGAACACCACCGGCGGGTACTGCAACAGCGTCGCCCCGCCGTACGTGAACGCGTTCTGTACCTCCGAGGCGTCCTGCGCCACGAACTGGAAGGCCGCGCCCGCCACGAACACCGAGCAGAAGATCGCCCCGCCGCTGACCACCATCACCGGCATCAGCAGCAGCTTCAGCGGCGTCCAGTCGATGTCCAGCGCCGTCAGGGCGTAGCCCAGCACGAGCGCGCCCTGTGTGACCCGGCCCAGGCGGCGCAGCGCGAAACGGTCGGCGGCCACCTGCGCCAGCACCGGCGCGGGCCGCACCAGCAGCGTGTCCAGCGTGCCGTCGCGCACCCGGCGCCCCAGCCGCTCCATCGACCCGATCAGCAGGTCGGCGAGCCCGAAGGCCAGGCTGGACAGGCCGTAGAGGAAGGCGATCTCGGGCAGGGAGAAGCCGCCGAGCGCGTCGACGCTGGAGAACATCAGCAGGATCGCGACGAAGTCGAGCCCGGTCACCGCGAAGTTCGTGAACGTCGTCAGGGCGAAGGAGGTGCGGTAGGCCATGGTGGAGCGGATCCACATCGCGGCGATCAGCCCGTAGGCGCGCAGCCCCTCCCGGACCCGCGCGGGCGTACGCTCCCCGACCGTCTCAGCCACCCTGGACCACCACCCGGCGCGTCGCCATCGACTGCAGCAGCCGCCCGGCCGCCAGCAGCGCCACCGCCCAGGCCGCCTGGAAGGCGTACGTGCCGAGCGGGTCGGCCTCGCCGAGCAGGACGTCGGCCGGCGCCTGGAGGACCGACGACCAGGGCAGCATCCGCACGATGTCGCCGAACACGCCCGGGAAGACGTTCAGCGGCAGCATCATCCCCGAGCAGAACCACCCGACGAACCACGACATCTGGACCACCCCGGTGCCGTCGACCAGCCAGAACGCCGACAGCGCCACCAGGTACCGGAGGGCGAAGCCGACCACCCAGGCCAGCGCCACGGCCAGCAGGAACGCCAGCCAGGCCATCACGTCCCCGGGCAGCGCCAGCGGGAAGAGCAGCGCCCCGATGACGAAGGGCGGCACCCCGCGCGCGAACAGCTCGAACAGCGCCCGGCCGCCGTCGGCCGCCATCCACCACAGCTGGAGGTCGGCGGGCCGGTACAGGTCGACGGCGACGTCCCCCGTGCGGATGCGCTCCATCAGCTCGTCCTCGAAGCCGCCGCCGCTGATGCCGAGCGTCTTGAACAGTGCCTGGCCGATCCACACATAGGTGATGGCCTGCGCCTGGTCGTACCCCCCGAGGTGGGGTCGCTCGTCCCACAGCGCGAGGTATGTGTAGACCAGGATCAGACCGAAGACGGTGTTGGTGAAGATCCCGGCCAGCATGGCCGCCCGATAGGTCGCGTACCGCCTGAAGCCGCCCGCCGCGACGGCCGCGTACAACCGCCCCGAGCCCACATCCACAGCCCTCCTCGCGCCCGGCACCGAAGCGCAGGAGCCTAGTGGGCCTACGATCAGGCGTGCCACGGGTTTTCGGGGCGCCGGGGGCGGCGCGGGGCGAGTGCGCACCGGCCCAGACGGTACGATCCGTTCCGTCCGCGTGGGCCGAGGCGCCCGTGGCCAGGGCGAGCAGCGTGGCGGCGGTGCCGGCCAGGGCGGAGCGTGCGAGCAGTCGCATCTTCGGTCGTGTCCCCCCTTCGGGCGGATCTCGCGCAAGCAGGATCACGAAACGAACAGGCGTGCAGACAGCGCGGTTCCCTCCGCGTTCGGCTGCGTGCTCGCTCGCGCGCCGCCCGCCTCGCCCCACGGCTGACGACACGGCCCTCGATCAGGGAACTGATCGCCGGATGGGACAGTCTTCATCACAGGGGCGCAAGAGCGAGCAGAGACGTACGGGAACGACGTACGACGCGAAACGGAGTCCGTGCACGACATGAGTGACGAGCCTCAGCAGCCGAACCCGGGCTGGGCACCGAGAGAGCCGCAGGCGGACGGCGACCCCGGCGCGCCTCAGGGCCAGGCGGCCGGGAAACCGAAGCGGACCGGCTGGCGCCGGATGATCCCGACCTGGCGCATGACGCTGGGCGGCTTCATCATCGTCGTCATGCTGCTGGTCGGCGGCTTCTTCCTCGGCTACTCGCTGGTGAAGATCCCGCCCGCCAACGCGCTCGCCACCAAGCAGGCCAACGTGTACCTGTACGCGGACGGCTCCGTGATCGCCCGCGACGGCGAGGTCAACCGGGAGAACGTCACCCTCGCGCAGATCTCCAAGGACGCCCAGCACGCGATCCTGGCCGCCGAGGACCGCGACTTCTACACCGAGTCCGCCGTCGACCCCAAGGCCATGGTCCGCGCCGCCTGGAACACCGCCCTCGGCAAGGGCAAGCAGTCCGGCTCCACGATCACGCAGCAGTACGTGAAGAACTACTACCTGCGCCAGGAGCAGACGGTCACGCGCAAGGCCAAGGAGTTCTTCATCGCGATCAAGCTGGACCGCGAGGTGAGCAAGGACCACATCCTCGAGGGCTACCTCAACACCAGCTTCTTCGGCCGCAACGCCTACGGTATCCAGGCCGCCGCCCAGGCCTACTACGGCATGGACGCCAAGGACCTCGACCCGGCCCGCGCCGCCTACCTCGCCGCGCTCGTCAACGCCCCCAGCCAGTACGACGTCGTCGCCCACCCCGAGAACCGCAAGGCCGCCGAGTCCCGCTGGAACTACGTCCTGGACGGCATGGTCAAGAAGGGCTGGCTCAGCGAGTCGGAGCGGGCCGGCATGAAGTTCCCGGTGCCGAAGGAGTCCACCCTCTCCACCGGCATGTCCGGGCAGCGCGGCTACATCGTCCGGATCGTCAAGGACTACCTCGTCCAGAACAAGATCGTCGAAGAGAGCAAGCTCGACGCCGGCGGCTACCGCATCACCACGACCCTGCAGAAGCCCAGGCAGGACGCCTTCGTGAAGGCCGTCAACGACAAGCTGATGTCCAAGCTGGACAAGAAGAACAACAAGGTCGACACCTACGTCCGCGCGGGCGGCGCCGCCGTCGACCCGAAGACCGGCAAGGTCGTGGCGATGTACAACGGCATCGACTACGTCAAGCAGTACACCCCGAACGCCACCCGCAGGGACTTCCAGGTCGGCTCCACCTTCAAGCCGTTCGTGTTCACCTCGGCCGTCGAGAACCACTCCGAGACCCAGGACGGCCGCGTCATCACCCCGAACACGATCTACGACGGCACCAACAAGCGCCCCGTCCAGGGCTGGACCGGCGACCCGTACGCCCCCGAGAACGAGGACCAGGTCTCCTACGGCGACATCACCGTCACCGAGGCCACCGACAAGTCCGTGAACTCGGTCTACGCCCAGATGGCCGCCGACGTCGGCCCCCAGAAGGTCAAGCAGACCGCGATCGACCTCGGCGTCCCCGCGACCACCCCCGACCTCGCCGACGGCCCCGCCATCGCGCTCGGCACGGCCACCGCCAGCGTCCTGGACATGGCGGAGGCGTACGCCACGCTCGCCAACCACGGCCGGCACGGCACGTACACGATGGTCGAGAAGGTCGCCAAGGAGGGCACGCCGATCGAGCTGCCCGAGCGGCGCACCCGGCAGGCCGTGAGCCGCGAGGCCGCCGACACCACCACCTCCGTCCTCCGGAGCGTCGTCCAGAACGGCACGGCCGCCGCCGCCCAGGCCGCCGGCCGCCCCGCCGCCGGCAAGACCGGCACCGCCGAGGAGGACACCGCGGCCTGGTTCGCGGGCTACACCCCCGACCTCGCCACGGTCGTCTCCGTCATGGGCCAGGACCCCGTCACCGCCGCCCACAAGTCGCTGTACGGCGCGATGGGCCTGGACCGCGTCAACGGCGGCGGGCCGCCTGCGGAGATCTGGGCCCAGTTCACCCGGGACGCGCTCAAGGGCAAGCCGGTCAAGGACTTCGACCTGAGGCTCCAGCCCGGCTCGGACGTCTCCCAGGCCCCCGGCACCGAGCCCCCGGCCGACCCCACCACCGGCACCACCGACGGCGGCGGCACCACCACCGGCGGCCAGGACACCGGCACCCAGACGCCCGGCCAGACCCCGAGCGCGCCCGCGGGACAGACCGAGGGCCAGACCGGCGGCGGCACCACCGACGGCGGCACGGGCGGCGAGTCGCCGACCGGCGGCGGCACCGCGGACGGCGGCACCGGCGACGGGGGCACCGCCTCCGACGGCGGCACCACCGACGGCGGCACCACGGAGGGCGGCGGCGGAGACGCGAGCGACGGCGGCGCCACCGGAGACCCGACGGGCCCCGGCTGGGGCGCGGTCCCGCAGACCATGCGCCGCGAATAGGTCAGTGCACGCGCCGCGAACAGTTCAGTGACCGCTGGTCGCCTTCAGCCCCACCACGGCGACCAGCAGCAGGCACACGAAGAAGATCCGGGCGGCGGTGGCCGGCTCCCCCAGCACCACCATGCCGAACACCGCCGCCCCGGCCGCCCCGATGCCCACCCACACGCCGTAGGCGGTACCGATGGGCAGGGTCCGGGCGGCCTGCGACAGCAACAGCATGCTGGGCGACGATGCCGGCGCCGGTGAGAACACTGGGGAGCGGGCGCGTGAACCCGTCGGTGTACTTCATGCCGACGGACCACCCCACCTCGAGCAGACCGGCGACGACGAGCAGAACCCAGGCCATGACGGGCACCTCCGGGAAAACGGGCTGACGGTGTCGGTGCGTCGTCTTTGCCTTGATCCCGGTACGGCGCGTCTCGTCGGGTGTCGCTCCAACGTAGCAAAGTCATACCGAAGGGGCCGGTGACCCAGGTCACCGGCCCCTTCACGCGTGCCGCCCGCTCTACAGGTACAGGCCCGTCTCTACAGGTACAGGCCCGTCGAGTCCTCCGACCCCTCGAACCGGTCCGCGGCCACGGCGTGCAGGTCGCGCTCGCGCATGAGCACGTACGCGATGCCCCGCACCTCGACCTCGGCACGGTCCTCCGGGTCGAACAGAACCCGGTCGCCCGGCTCCACGGTCCGCACGTTCTGCCCCACCGCGACGACCTCGGCCCAGGCCAGCCGCCGGCCGACCGCCGCCGTGGCGGGGATCAGGATGCCGCCGCCGGAACGCCGCTCGCCCTCGCTGGTGTCCTGCCGCACGAGTACGCGGTCGTGCAGCATCCGGATGGGCAGCTTGTCGGGATGGGTGCTGTGCTCGTTTCTGTTGGCGCTCACGCCCTGAAACCTACCTGTCTTCCCGGCGAACGTACGCAGTCGGGTCAGCCCTTGCGCCGCCGCGTGCCGACGGCGAGCAGCCCGACCACGCCTACGACGACGAGCGCGACCGGCACGACGCGCTCCAGCCGCGGCGCCCCGTCCTCGTCCACGAACCGGGCCTTCACATCGCTGACGGCCCGGTTGACCCCCACATACGCCCGCCCGAGGGTGTGATCGATATTGGACGCGACCTTGGCCTTGGCATCCCCGACGATGGTCTTCGGGTGCACCCGCACCCCGATCTCGTCGAGGGTCTCGGCCAGGGTCTCGCGGCGGCGCCTGATGTCCGCCTCGATCTGCGCCGGGGTCCTGGTGTCCGCCGTGTCCGCCACCGTGTCGCCTCCGAAGTCGGTGTGAAGCCTGTGCCGGACAGTCTGTCAGCTCCACGGCTCATCGCACTGCCTCGACCCCCGGTTACCCTGGCCTGATGAGCGAGCGACTCCAGCCGGGGGACGTGGCCCCCGCCTTCACCCTGCCCGACGCCGACGGCACCGAGGTGTCCCTGTCGGACCACAAGGGCCGCAAGGTCATCGTCTACTTCTACCCGGCCGCCCTCACCCCCGGCTGCACGAAGCAGGCCTGCGACTTCACGGACAACCTCGACGTGCTCGCCGGCGCTGGCTACGAGGTCATCGGCATCTCCCCCGACAAGCCGGAGAAGCTGGCCAAGTTCCGCGACAAGGAGTCCCTGAAGGTCACCCTGCTCGCCGACCCGGACAAGCAGGTCCTGGAGTCCTACGGCGCCTTCGGCGAGAAGAAGCTGTACGGCAAGACGGTCGTCGGCGTCATCCGCTCCACGGTGATCGTGGACGAGGAGGGCAAGGTCGAACGGGCCCTGTACAACGTCAAGGCGACGGGCCACGTCGCCAAGATCATCAAGGACCTGGGGATCTGAGGCCCAGCTCCACTTCCTGACACGGCTCGTACCGGGAACGTCCGGTACGAGCCGTTCGGCGTCACCTCTCCGTGCGAAGGAGCCTGCTGAGCGCCTTCGCCGGGTACGGGGCCTCCCTGCTCTCGTCCTGGATCCTGCAGTAGAAGTCCGTCAGCACCGCGGCGAGCGGTGCGTGGCGGGTGAGGATCGCCCTGGCCTCCTGCGGCCCGTCCGGCGGGGCCTCGCCTTCCGCGCAGGCGCGAATGAGAGCCAGGCGTTCTTCCCGCTCGTAGCCGTACAGAGCCGTGATCAGCCAGTTCACCAGCCAACTGCGCGTGTAGCAGCGGTCGTAGGAGCTGTGCAGGTCGAAGAAGCGGGTCTCGGACGGTGACAGATCGAACCGGGAGGAGAGGGCGAGGCCGTAGTCCGCGAAGTAGAGGCGCCGGCCGTCGACCAGGATGTTCCGGAAATGGGCGTCGAAGTGCAGAACCCCGCGAGCGTTCATGAAGGACGTGCCGGCCTCCAGCTCGCGCTCCACCAGGGAACAGGCCCGGTCGGCGGACTCGTCACCAGCCTGTATCCGCTCGGTGAGCCACTCGTGGAGCGTCTGGGGGATGTACTCCAGGAACAGCGCGATGCTCGCGGAGGACCGCCGAAGGGCCTCGATACGACGGCGTACCTCCGGACTGCCTCCCCAGTAGGCCACGACCCGCTCGACGTCGGCGAGTTCCTCGGCAAGCGCGGCCGTGTCCGGCAGCACGCGCCAGTGGTACATCATCGGGAACCCCTGGTACTGCCCTGCGAGCACCCAGTTCGTCGTCATGGTGTGCACGGCGAGCTCCCGCCACGCCCCGAAGCCGGGCCCGCCGACGCCGTACTGGCAGAAGGCGGGGAGCCCGAACAGGTTGGCCGTGGACCGGACATGCTCCGGCAGCCGCTCCAGATCCGTGAGCGGCACCCGCTTCACGAAGACCGGCCTCCCGTCGACCTCCAGCAGCGCCGATCTCCCGCCGATACCGGAGCCGAGCGATGTGGCCGCGTCCACCAGTTCGCTCAGCCGGCGATCACTTCGAAGGGCGAGCGACGTGGAGACAGCGCTGTAGGCGGCCAGGCGCGCGCCTTCCGACATATCGGGACGTTCAACCGCTAACCGCATCGGAGATACCGAGTTCGTTCCCACCATGCCCGCAAGTGTCCACCGACTGGGGAGGCGGCAGACGGTGAGCGGCTCCCGGTACGATGTCAGGCGGCTGGCGGCGGTGGCGCAATGGCGACGCAGCAGGTTTAGGTCCTGTGGCCCCTGACCGGGCTTGAGGGTTCGAATCCCTTCCGCCGCACGAGTACGGCCTGCGAATCGAAGGATCGAAACGCAGGCCGTTTCTCTTGGGATCAGCCCAGCAGCTCCCGAACCACCGGCACCAATGACCGAAACGCCTTCCCCCGGTGGCTGATCGCGTTCTTCTCCTGCGGGGTCAGTTCCGCGCAGGTCCGCGACTCCCCCTCCGGCTGGAGGATCGGGTCGTAGCCGAAGCCCCCCGAACCCACCGGCTCATGGCGCAGCACGCCCCGTAGCCGCCCCTCCACCACCCGCTCCGTGCCGTCCGGCAGGGCCAGTGCCGCCGCGCAGGCGAAGTGGGCGCCCCGGTGTTCGTCGGCGATGTCCGACAGCTGCGCGAGGAGGAGGTCGAGGTTGGCCTTGTCGTCGCCGTGGCGGCCGGACCAGCGGGCGGAGAAGATACCGGGCGCGCCGTTCAGGACGTCGACGCAGAGCCCGGAGTCGTCGGCGACGGCCGGGAGGCCCGTCGCCCGGGCCAGGGCGTGGGCCTTGAGCAGCGCGTTCTCCGCGAAGGTGACGCCGGTTTCCTTGACGTCGGGGATGTCGGGGTAGGCGTCCGCCCCGACGAGTTCGTGCGGCAGCCCGGCTTCGGCCAGGATGGCCCTGAGTTCGGTGATCTTCCCGGCGTTACGGGTGGCAAGGATCAAGCGGGTCATGACCCCAGTATCGCCGGGCGGGATCACGCCCCTTCAGGGGCGCGGGGAACTGCGCGACCAGCCCCCACGGACCCGCACAAACCCACCGGCGGAAACCCGGCACACGAGAAGCCCGGCCCAGCCAGCGCAGCGTTACGGCGTGCAGACCTTCGTCAGCTCGCCCGCCGCGTCCGTGACCGGGCTGATGTCGGGCGTCTCGTCGCCGTTCTTGATCGCCGTGCGGACGTTGTCCACGGCCTTGTTCAGGTCGTCCACGGCCTTGTTGACGTCCGCGTTGTCGGTCTTGTCGCCGATCTCGCCGAGGTTCTTGTCGATGGAGTCGAGGGACTCGTCGAGCTGCGTCGGGTCGTTGGCCGCGTTGTCCACGGCCTGCTGGAGATCCGTGACGCTGTCGGCGATGGCGTCGGCGGTCTGGACGCAGTCCAGAGCCTTGTCGACGGCGGCGCAGCCGGTGGTGAGTCCGGCGGTCAGCGCGACGGCCGCCAGGGTGGCGGCGACGGCTGCGGTGCGGCGTCGGCGGCTCGCGGCCATGGATCGGTCCCTCTCGTTCGGTCGGGCCCTCGGCCCGTGTGACTGGCCGGGCGCACAGGGAAGAGCCGTGCGCCCGTACTCCTTCAGACGCGCCTGTGCTCGCCGCGGTTGCCCGGGCCGAGCACCCGTCTTGGTGCGCCCTTTACTTTTCGAGGACGGTATCAAGCGCGGTGCGCTGGTGGGCGGCGAGTTCGGCGCAGCCCGCGACGGCGAGGTCGAGGAGGGCGTCGAGTTCGTCGCGGGCGAAGGGTTCGGCCTCGGCGGTGCCCTGGACCTCGACGAAGCGGCCGTCGCCGGTGCAGACGACGTTCATGTCGGTGTCGGCCTTGACGTCCTCCTCGTAGCAGAGGTCGAGGAGGGGGACGCCGCCGACGATGCCGACGGAGACGGCCGAGACGGTGCCGGTCAGGGGCTGGCGGCCGGCCTTGATGAGCTTCTTGCGCTGGGCCCAGGCGACGGCGTCGGCCAGTGCCACGTAGGCGCCGGTGATGGCGGCCGTGCGGGTGCCGCCGTCGGCCTGCAACACATCGCAGTCGAGGACGATCGTGTTCTCGCCGAGGGCCTTGTAGTCGATGACGGCGCGGAGCGAGCGGCCGATGAGCCGGGAGATCTCGTGGGTGCGGCCGCCGATCCGGCCCTTGACGGACTCGCGGTCGCCGCGGGTGTTGGTGGAGCGGGGCAGCATGGAGTACTCGGCGGTGACCCAGCCTTCGCCGCTGCCCTTGCGCCAGCGCGGGACGCCTTCGGTGACGGAGGCGGTGCAGAAGACCTTGGTGTCGCCGAAGGAGACGAGGACGGAGCCTTCGGCGTGCTTGCTCCAGCCGCGTTCGATGGTGATGGGGCGGAGCTGCTGGGGGGTGCGGCCGTCGATTCGAGACATGTCGCTGAGCCTATCCGTACCTGTGGAAGGGGCCCCTCCCGCGGTGGGAAGGGGCCCTCACAGCCGACCTCGGGGGTCTGTCAGGGGGTGAAGCCCGGGACGATCCCCGCGCTTCACATCATGTCTTCGATCTCCGCGGCGATGGGGTCGGCGTCGGTGCCGATGACGACCTGGATCGCGGTGCCCATCTTGACGACGCCGTGGGCGCCGGCGGCCTTCAGGGCGGTCTCGTCGACCTTGGCGGGGTCCACGACCTCGGTGCGCAGGCGGGTGATGCAGCCTTCGACCTCTTCGATGTTGTCGATGCCGCCGAGCCCGGCAACGATCTTCTCAGCCTTGGTGGCCATGTTCGTTCTCCCTGATCCGAACCGCTTTGTCGCAGTAACCCACAGTTGGCCCATCTTTGCGAGCGGTCATGTCGCGCGTGCCGAAGGATGGCGTCACGTCAGTGTGCGACCGTCCGTTCGACTGGTCTACACCACGAGCCCGCCTCTCGACAAAAGTCTCTCGACAAGAGGGGACCGGAATGAGTGCCGACAGCCCCGCCGGCGCCGAGGCCGCCGCAAGCCCTGCCCGCGCTCGCTGGAACCGGCTGTTCCAGGGGCTTCAGAAGATGGGGCGCAGCCTTCAGTTGCCGATCGCGGTGCTGCCGGCGGCGGGCATCCTCAACCGGCTGGGGCAGCCGGATGTGTTCGGGGACGACGGGCTGGGCTGGACGAACGTCTCCAAGGTGATGGTGGGGGCGGGCGGCGCGCTGCTGGACAGTTCGCTGGGGCTGCCGCTGCTGTTCTGCGTGGGCGTTGCGATCGGGATGGCGCGGAAGGCGGACGGGTCGACGGCGCTGGCGGCGGTGGCCGGGTTCCTCGTGTACTTCACGGTGCTGCGGCAGTTCCCGGAGGACTGCCCCGAGGGGTCGGTGGCGGTGCCGAACGTCGGGTGCCAGGTGACCGAGGGCGCGCGGACGGTGACGGCGTTCACGTTCCAGAATCCGGGGGTGTTCGGCGGGATCGTGATGGGGCTGCTGACGGCCTTCTTCTGGGCGCGCTTCCACCGCACGCGGCTGGTGGACTGGCTGGGTTTCTTCAACGGCCGGCGGCTGGTGCCGATCATCATGGCGTTCGTGGCGATCGCGTTCGCGGCGCTGTGTCTGTGGGTGTGGCCGCCGATCGGTGACGCGCTGGAGAACTTCAGCGACTGGATGAGCGATCTCGGCGCGTGGGGCGCGGGCGTGTTCGGGGTGGCGAACCGGGCGCTGCTGGTGGTGGGGCTGCACCAGTTCCTGAACGTGCCCATCTGGTTCCAGTTCGGCACGTACACCAAGCCGGACGGCACGGTGGTGCACGGTGACATCAACATGTTCCTGGCGGGGGATCCGGAGGCCGGTCAGTTCCTCTCGGGCTTCTTCCCGATCATGATGTTCGCGCTGCCGGCGGCGGCCCTGGCGATCACGCACTGTGCGCGGCCGGACCGGCGCAAGGAGGTCGGCGGCCTGATGCTGTCGGTGGCGCTGACGTCGATCGTCACGGGCATCACCGAGCCGATCGAGTACTCGTTCCTGTTCATCGCGCCGGTGCCGTACGCGGTGCACGCGCTGCTGACGGGTGTGTCGATGGCCGTGACGTGGGCGCTGGGCGTGAAGGACGGGTTCAGCTTCTCGGCGGGGCTGATCGACTACGTCATCAACTGGAACCTGGCGACCAGACCATGGCTGATCATCCCGATCGGGCTGTGCTTCGCGCTCCTCTACTACGTGATCTTCCGGTTCGCGATCACGAAGTTCGACCTGAAGACTCCGGGGCGGGAGCCCGAGGAGGACGTGGAGGACAGCGCCAAGGCGTGATCGCCGCAGGGGGCGGAATTGGCGGGTTCCACTCGTTCGGCCTACCGTGCTACAACTGGTCTACACCACTCACCGGTGGAGGTCGCGCGGTGGAGACCGCGTTCCCCTTTCTTTGAGACGCCGCCGTCCCCCGTCGAATTCTTCCTGGGCGGCGCCGTGCCCCCTGGAGGAAGTTCATGTCCACAGACACAGCCGCGCCCGCGAGCCCGAGCAAGGGGTCGGCCGTGATGGCCGTCATGCAGCGGATCGGCCGCAGCCTGATGCTGCCCGTCGCCGTGCTGCCCGCCGCCGCCCTGCTGGTCCGCCTCGGCAACACCGACATGCTCGGGCGCGAGTCGTTCCCCGCCTTCATCACGAAGATCGCGGGCTTCATGGCGGCCGGTGGCAACGCGATCCTCGACAACATGGCGCTGCTGTTCGCCGTGGGCATCGCGATCGGCTTCGCCAAGAAGTCGGACGGCACCACCGCCCTGGCGGCCGTGGTCGGCTACCTCGTCTTCAAGAACGTGCTGGCCACGTTCACCGACAAGAACCTGCCGCAGGTGGCGAAGGTCGTCGACGGCAAGATCGTCATGACGGACGCGCCGGTGGACGCCAAGGTGCTCGGCGGCGTGGTGATGGGCCTCGTCGTCGCCCTGCTCTTCCAGCGCTTCTACCGCACCAAGCTGCCCGACTGGGCGGGCTTCTTCGGCGGCCGCCGTCTGGTGCCGATCCTGTCCGCCTTCGCGGGCCTGGTCATCGGCATCGTCTTCGGCTACATCTGGCCGGTCCTCGGCACGGCCCTGCACAACTTCGGCGAGTGGCTGGTCGGCTCCGGGGCGGTCGGCGCGGGCATCTTCGGTGTGGCCAACCGTGCGCTGATCCCGATCGGCATGCACCACCTGCTGAACTCCTTCCCCTGGTTCCAGGCCGGCACCTACGAGGGCAAGAGCGGCGACATCGCCCGGTTCCTGGCGGGCGACCCGAGCGCCGGGCAGTTCATGACCGGCTTCTTCCCGATCATGATGTTCGCCCTGCCGGCCGCCTGCCTGGCGATCGTGCACTGCGCCCGGCCCGAGCGCCGCAAGGTCGTCGGCGGCATGATGTTCTCCCTCGCGCTGACCTCGTTCGTCACGGGCGTCACCGAGCCGATCGAGTTCACCTTCATGTTCATCGCCCCGGTGCTGTACGCGATCCACGCCGTGCTCACCGGTGTCTCGATGGCGCTGACCTGGGCCCTGGGGATGAAGGACGGCTTCGGCTTCTCGGCCGGCGCGGTGGACTTCTTCCTGAACCTGGGCATCGCGACCAACCCGTGGGGTCTGGCCCTGGTGGGCCTGTGCTTCGCGGCGGTCTACTACGCGGTCTTCCGCTTCGCGATCACCAAGTTCAACCTGCCGACGCCCGGCCGCGAGTCCGACGAGGAACTCGCCGAGCTGCAGAAGGCGGAGGCGAAGTAGGTCCGCGTACGCCGAAGGCCCCGAAACCGCTCGGTTCCGGGGCCTTCGCGCGCTTGGACCGTTCAGATCTCGTACGTCTGCCGGGGTACGGCGAGCTCCACGGGACCGTCGTAGACCTCGCGGGCGTCGGCCAGGTTGACCTGCGGGTCCGTCCACGGCGGGATGTGCGTGAGGACCAGCCGCCGGGCACCTGCCCGAACCGCCGTCTCGCCCGCCTCGCGGCCGTTGAGGTGCAGGTCGGGGATGTTCTCCTTGCCGTGCGTGAACGCCGCCTCGCACAGGAACAGGTCAGCGTCCCGGGCGAGTTCCTCCAGGGCGGGGCTCACGCCGCTGTCGCCGGAGTACGTCAGGACCTTGCCGTCGTGCTCGACGCGGATGCCGTACGCCTCGACGGGGTGGGCCACCCGCTCGGTGTGCACCGTGAACGGGCCGATCTCGAAGGTGGACGGCTTGACCGTGTGGAAGTCGAAGACCTCGCTCATGGACGAGGCGGAGGGGGTGTCCGCGTAGGCGGTGGTCAGCCGGTGTTCCGTGCCCTCGGGGCCGAAGACGGGGAGCGGATCGCAGCGGCCGCCGTCGTGGCGGTAGTAGCGCGCGACGAAGTACGCGCACATGTCGATGCAGTGGTCGGCGTGCAGATGGCTGAGGAAGATCGCGTCGAGGTCGTAGAGACCGCAGTGGCGCTGCAGCTCGCCCAGGGCGCCGTTGCCCATGTCGAGAAGCAGCCGGAAGCCGTCGGCCTCGACGAGGTAGCTCGAGCAGGCCGATTCCGCGGACGGGAACGACCCCGAGCAGCCGACGACGGTGAGCTTCATGAAGCAGAAACCTCCGCTGGCGGGAAAGTCTGAGAGGGGCGTCGGGGGTCGTGCGGTTCGTCGAGCGTAAGGCGCAAAACCTCCGGTAGCTCCTCCGCCAGGGGCTGTTGTGGGCGAACTCACCTGAGCGGCTCTGCCATCCGGACTACCTGGCGTTCAGCTGTTCGGCCAAGATCCGAGGGCACTTCGAGGGCACATCAGGCAGCCTCGCGCAGGAACTCCTCAACGGCCTCGCGGGTGTCCTCGTCCTCATCCGGGAACGGGTGCGCGTAGATCGTCATCGACAGGGCCGCCGTGTCGCCCAGCCGCGCCGCCACGGTCTTCGGCCCCTTTCCGTGCTTGATCAGGACGCTTGTGTCCGTGTGCCTCAGGGCGTGCTACCGAGTGCCCTTCGGGAGCCCGGCCGCCTTGGCCGCCGGACGCCACACGGTGTCGGCGAAGTGGTCCGCGTTGCGGTACGGGCAACGTCGTCCAGGAACGCTTCGTCTTGGGCGGGCATACGACCACGCCGGGATACGCCCGCTGAACCTACTGCTCGACCTTCACCGTACGACGGAGGAAGTCGATGTGCCTGACCTGGAGGCCGAAGAGTTCTCCGGCTCGCAGCCCGCTTCCGGCCGCGAGGATGACCAGCGCCCGTACCGGTCCGGCATAGCTCGACCCCGCAACCTCCACCGAATGCCTATACACCATTACTGACAGACACAAGTTGTTTACCAAAGCAAATCAAAATGACGTCTAAAAAGGCCGGTGCGCTGCGCCGGGTGCTGTACACCGGTCCCCTCGACGTCCGACTTCCAGACGACTGATCAGCCGTCGGAACCACCTGTTGCTGTGGGCGGAACTGCGGGAGGGCTATCGGAGGACGAGTCATCATCACGGCGCTCATCGCGGCGACCATCCCGATATTTGATCCACATCAGCGCCGTACCGCTCACGGCGCCCACCCCTGTGAGAAGGCCCCCCAATGCGGTAATCACCGCGGCTGCATCAGTTGCCGCGCTGGCCGACGGCCCCAGTGGCTCCGGAATAGTCGTCGGCAACGGCCTCCGATAATCCGGTGGCTGCGGATCCGAGGAAAGCCTCGGCGACGGACTCACCATCGGTCGTGAGGGCGGCGGAGGATCCTGTTCAGCCGGTTCTGTATGAAAAGGACTCGGGACGGTGCCAGTGCCAGCCGCAACAGCAACGCCGCCCAGAGCTGCCGCAGCCAAGGCCGCAGCAAACCCGCGCCACAGGCTCCTGGAGATGGGCGCTGCATGTGTGCTGCCAGTCCGCTCTTGTTGATAGGCGTCGAGCTCCGCCGCTTCCTGTGCCTCGTCCACAGCTTCCGGACACAGAACTGTCAAAGACTCATCAACCCTCGACACCCAGCCTCACTCCCGTGACAGCCCGACAGAGTCCTGGGCGGCACGATAGCCATGCTGCTGGGGCCGGTCGTTGGGGTTGAGCGATTTACCGCTCGCAAGAGTTACGGCACGGCGCCACGCCTGGACGGCCTGGCTTCGAGCGATGTACGGCCGTCACCCGTGCGCCTCGATGGCCTTGATGATCAGCAGGCGGGACTCGCGGCCGTGCACTGCGATCCGGGATAGTTCAGCGAACGCCTTGAGGTATGTGCGGATCTCGCCGGGAGCCGTGATGTTGACCTCGGCCGTCAGCGTCTCGACCGCCACCTGGGCGTCATCGAAGGCGTAGAAGGCTTCCAGCGGCCACACGGTGCGACGGGCTGTGAAGGGGATGATCCCGAGGGACACATTCGGCCGCGACATGATCTCCAGCAGGTTCCGGAGTTGCCCGGCCATCGCTGTGTCGTCACAGACCCGGTAGTAAAGCACCGCCTCCTCGAGTAGCAGGGCGAACCGGTGGTTGCCCTCGTGAACGACGCGGGAGCGGTTCAGGCGCGCCTGTACGGCGTCGGCCACGTCGTCGGGGGTGTTCTGGAAGTCCGTGATGGACCTCAGAAGCCCCGTCGCGTAGTCGGCGGTCTGAAGCATGCCGGGGACCAGGTTCGAGGCATAGACGCGGAAATGAGCCGTGCGCTCGTACAGCGGGACGGTCTTCTCTGGTCCTCGGCGCCGCACGCCCGGCACCATGCTCGTACGTCATCGTCAGACGGTACGGTCTTGGCACGTGCGATGCGGGAAGCCTTCGACTTGTGCCAGCCGCACCGCTGCGCCAGCTCATGCCCGGTGAGCCCGGCGTCCTTCCTGATCTCGTCCAGGCGGGTGGCGACGGCCGCGCGGGCAGCCTGGGCGGTGGACAGCGGGGACGTGGACATGAACTGGCGTACCGGGCTTCTCAGATGACGTACTTCTCGTGCGGGATGGCCCGCTCCCAGACGGCGTCGAACGCGGTCGAGCACAACTGGGCGACCGCCGGCTCGTCGGTCTGGTCGGTGTGCACCCAACGACCGTCGCCGTCAAAGACGTTGAACTGCACCACGCGGCCGTCGAAGAGCCAGAAGTCGTTGCCCGGAAGTGCGAGATCGGAAGCCTGCCGCCTCGGAAGCCAGCGGATCTCCTCGCCAGCGGCGATGTTGGTGAACGTGAACGAGTGCTCGTACCTGATGTACTCGCTCTGCGGCTCGGAGACGATTCGTGCCCGACGCATCACGACACCCTTGGCGGTGACCTCGTGGACCAGGTCGAGCCAGGGGCGCCACCACGACTCGCGGTCGTCGGGATTGAGTCGGTGACCCCGCTTCCAAGCCGCGAACCCCTCGTCCTCGTTGGGGACCGCGTACACGTCTCGCATCTCCAGGTGGACGGCGGAGTGCTCTACAGACCGGATCAGGTCGGCAAAGCTGCTAAGGCTTTGCACCATCAAGTGCCTCCCTCAGCAGCGGGATCATGCGCTGCGGTAGCCGGATCACGCCCTCATGATCCGGGAGCGGGCTGTCCTGGACGGTCCGGGCCACGGTGTCGGCGTCGGCCGTTGTGCCCTGGATGACGAGATCCTGCGTGTCTTCGTCCACCCACACGGCCGGGCAGCCGTGATCTTCCGGACTCTGGATCTTTCCCGGTGCCGTGACCAGGGCGTCAAGGCAGCCCAGGGACCTGTGCAACCGCGTGCAACTTCGTGGACCAGCCCGCTCACGGTTTCCTACGGTCGTCACCGATCACAAAGAGTCGGGGAGCCTCCATGTCATCCATTACCAGGCATAAGACCACACAGGAACCACCCATCGACCTTCCCATGGGGTTCAACGCCTGGCTCCTCGATTGCGCGCCGGTCACCGACTGCGCGACCTGCCGGCCGAGGACGCGGCAGACGCTCTCCGGAAGGCCCTGGCCGACCTCGGTCTGCCCGAGAACGTCTGGGACGGCATCCGGCCGATGGTGACCCAGAGGGGCACGCCATACGTCCATCTGGGTATGGTCCGCGCGGACGTAGCCGAGAAGATGGCCGAGGCCATGCGGACTCCGGCCGAGGCCGTTGTCATGAGTTGTGGGCGAACTCACCTGTGCTGTCACCGGTTCGGCTGGCAGAGCCGGGCGTGATCCTTGCGAGGAGGGCGCGCAGGAGGGATGGCGCCGGTAACGTCTCAGTATGGACACGTCCTGGTGGCTGGCGCTCGCCGCGGTGGTGCTGCTCGCGCTCGTCGCCACGCTCGTCGACGGCTGGGGGCGGGGCCGGCGGTGGCGGGAGCGGCGGGCCGGAGCGGCGGCACCGGTCGGCGTGATCACGGGCCGGCCGCAGCCGGCGGAGATCTGGTGGGCGGACGTGCCCTACGAGGACCAGACCCGGACCAAGGACCGGCCCTGCCTGGTGCTGGCGGTGCGCGGGGAACGCGCCACCGTCGCGAAGATCACCACCCGCTTCCGCGACGAGCGCACCGGCGTGATCCCGCTCCCCCCGGGCTCGGTCGGCGACACCCAGGGCCGGGCGAGCTTCCTGGAGACGGACGAGCTGCGCGAGGTCCCGGTGTGGGGCTTCCGGCGGCGGGTCGGGGTGGTGGATCCGGCCCTGTGGGACCAGGTTCGGTACCTGGCGGGGTGAGAAGCACGGGACGGCAGCCAAAGGGCTGAACAAAGAAGGGCCGGGGTCGCGGCCCCAGCCCTTCTTGTCTGTGCTCGCCCTCGGCTACGCCCAGAGCTGCCCCTGGAGCGTCTCGATGGCCTCCTCCGTCGTGGCCGCCGTGTAGACGCCCGTCGAGAGGTACTTCCAGCCGCCGTCGGCGACGACGAACACGATGTCGGCCTGCTCACCGGCCTTCACGGCCTTCTTGCCCACGCCGATCGCGGCGTGCAGCGCGGCGCCCGTGGAGACACCGGCGAAGATCCCCTCCTGCTGGAGCAGTTCGCGGGTGCGGGTGACCGCGTCGGCCGAGCCGACGGAGAAGCGGCTGGTGAGGACGGACGCGTCGTACAGCTCGGGCACGAAGCCCTCGTCCAGGTTGCGCAGGCCGTAGACCAGGTCGTCGTAGCGCGGTTCCGCGGCGACGATCTGGACGTCCGGCTTGTGCTCGCGCAGGAAGCGGCCCACGCCCATG
Source organism: Streptomyces lomondensis (assembly GCF_014651035.1). Lineage (GTDB taxonomy): Bacteria > Actinomycetota > Actinomycetes > Streptomycetales > Streptomycetaceae > Streptomyces > Streptomyces lomondensis. The sequence continues at coordinate 146,872 of NZ_BMWC01000001.1, read as the reverse complement.
AGCGTGCCGGTGGTGCCGAGGCCCGCCACGAAGTGCGTGACGGAGGGCAGGTCCGCGAGGATCTCGGGGCCCGTGGTCGCGTAGTGGGCGCCCGCGTTGTCCGGGTTGCCGTACTGGTACAGCATCACCCAGTCCGGGTGCTCGGCCGAGAGTTCCTTGGCGACGCGGACGGCCGTGTTGGAGCCGCCCGCTGCCGGGGAGGAGATGATCTCGGCGCCCCACATGGCCAGCAGGTCCCGGCGCTCCTGCGAGGTGTTCTCGGGCATCACGCAGACGATGCGGTAGCCCTTGAGCTTCGCCGCCATGGCCAGGGAGATGCCTGTGTTGCCCGACGTGGGCTCGAGGATCGTGCAGCCCGGGGTCAGGCGGCCGTCCTTCTCCGCCTGTTCGATCATGTGCAGGGCCGGGCGGTCCTTGACCGACCCGGTCGGGTTGCGGTCCTCCAGCTTCGCCCAGAGGCGGACGTCCGCGGACGGCGACAGCCGCGGCAGGCGCACCAGGGGGGTGTTGCCGACCGCGGCCAGGGGTGAGTCGTAGCGCATGGGTGATCAGACCATGCCGCCGGCCACGGCCGGCAGGATCGTGACGTTGTCGCCGTCCGACAGCTTGGTGTTGATGCCGTCGAGGAAGCGCACGTCCTCGTCGTTCAGGTACACGTTGACGAAGCGGCGCAGCTGGTCGCCGTCCACGATGCGGGCCTGGATGCCCGTATGCCGGGTCTCGAGGTCGGTGAACAGCTCGGCGAGGGTGTCCCCGGTGCCCTCCACCGCCTTCTGGCCGTCGGTGTACTGGCGGAGGATGGTCGGGATGCGGACCTCGATGGCCATGGCTCAGGGCTCCTGTCGGATGGTGTCGTCGGGTGGTGGCGCGCGGCGGCGCGGGATTGCGTGGTCGTACGCAGATGGAGCGTTTCGCCGCGGCTCACGGCCGTACGGCGGCAGGGTGCTGCGTCAACAGATGGCGCTGGCGAGCCTGCACAGGTCGACGTGCAGCCGCGCCACGAGCAGATCGCCCGGCGTCTTTTCGCTCACGTCATGGAAAACCATGGGCTCATCGTATCGATTCCCGACCCGGCCCCCGGAGTGTGATCCCACACTTCGGACGGAATTCATCCGCATGTCGAGATTCCCGGGTTCAGGGCGAGCTCAGTAGGCCTCCACGATCTTGACCTCCTCCTCCGTGACCTCGCCCTCGACGATCCGGAAGGAGCGGAACTGGAACTCGCCGGCCCCGTCGGTGTCGGCGGTGGAGACGAGGACGTAGTGCGCGCCCGGCTCGTTCGCGTAGGAGATGTCGGTGCGGGAGGGGTAGGCCTCGGTCGCCGTGTGGGAGTGGTAGATGACCACCGGCTCCTCGTCACGGTCGTCCATCTCGCGGTAGAGCTTGAGGAGGTCGCCGGAGTCGAACTCGTAGAACGTGGGCGACATGGCCGCGTTCAGCATGGGGATGAAGCGCTCGGGGCGGTCCGAGCCCGCCGGACCCGCGACGACGCCGCACGCCTCGTCGGGGTGGTCCTTGCGCGCGTGGGCGACGATCCGGTCGACGAGGGACTGGGTGATGGTCAGCATGTTCGTCAGGATAAGCAGACGGGCCGTTCCGTACCGAGGAATGGTACGGAACGGCCCATATGCCGGACGCCCTGAGCGGCAGCCGCAGGGGGTGCCACGAGAACTCCCTGCGGCGGACGTCCCGCGGGTTGGTCAGCCGACCTTCTCGAACTCCGCGTCGCCGCGGCGCTCGGCGATCTGCGGGTTGCGGCGCTTGAGGACCGCCCAGCCGATGCCGAGGGCGACGGCCCAGCCGGCCGCGACGTACAGGCAGATCCGCGCGTCCTTGTCGTACGCGATCATGCAGGTCACGCCGATGAGGAAGAGGAGCGCGACCCAGCTGAAGAGCGCTCCGCCGGGGGCGGGGAAGGACGAGGCGCGCAACCGGCCCGCGTCGACCGCGGCGCGGTAGCGGATGTGGCTGACGAGGATCATCATCCAGGTCCAGATGCCGGCCGCGGTGGCGACGGAGGTGACATAGAGGAACGCCTTCTCCGGGACGACGTAGTTCAGGACGACGCCGATGCCCATGAGCGCCACGGAGACCGCGATGCCGACGGCGGGCGTCTTGCGGACGTTGAGCTTGCCGAACGCCTGCGGTGCCTCGCTGTTGGCCGCCAGGTCGCGCAGCATCCGGCCGGTGGAGTACATGCCCGAGTTGCAGGACGACAGGGCCGCGGTGAGCACCACGAAGTTGACGATGCCCGCGGCGAGCGGGATGCCGATCTCACCGAAGGCGTGGACGAACGGGCTCTCGCCGGCGGAGAACTCGGTCCACTTGACCACGGAGAGGATCACCAGCAGCGAGCCGACGTAGAAGACGATGATGCGCCAGGGCAGGGTGTTGATGGCCTTGGGCAGGGTCTTCTCGGGGTTCTCGGACTCGCCCGCGGTGACGCCGACGAGCTCGACTGCGAGGTAGGCGAACATGACGCCCTGGAGCGTCATCAGGCTGGAGCCGATGCCGTTCGGGAAGAAGCCGTCGTGCGCCCAGAGGTTGGAGACGGTGGCGGTGTCACCGGCGTCGGAGAAGCCGAGGGTGAGCACGCCGAGGCCGATGACGATCATGCCGATGATGGCCGTGACCTTGATCATCGAGAACCAGAACTCGACCTCGCCGAAGATCTTGACGGAGATCAGGTTGACGCCGAAGAGCACCACCAGGAACACCAGGGCGCTGACCCACTGCGGGATCTCCGGGAACCAGAAGTGGATGTAGATCGCGGCGGCCGTGAGCTCGGCCATGCCGGTGACCACCCACATGAGCCAGTACGTCCAGCCCGTGACGAACCCGAAGAACGGGCCGAGGAACTCGCGGGCGTACTCGGCGAAGGAGCCGGAGACGGGCCGGTAGAGGAGCAGTTCGCCCAGCGCCCGCATGATGAAGAAGATGACGACGCCCGCGAGGGCGTACATGAGGATGATGCTGGGGCCGGCCTTGGCGATGTTCGCTCCGGCGCCCATGAAGAGGCCGACGCCGATGGCGCCGCCGATCGCGATCATCTGGACCTGGCGGCTGCCGAGTCCGCGCTCGTACCCCTCTTCGGGCACGGTGTCCGTGTCGACCTGCGCAGAGGTCATGTGTGGTGCGCCTTTCTCCATGCCGACCCGGGCCTCTCGTCGGCCTCGGATCGGGTCTCGATCCCCCCGGATAAATGGAGCGGTGCCTGGCCGGCGGTTACCGGCTCGGTGGCGCACCCGGCCGGACATTCGGGTGGTGTCAGCCGGGCGGTCGTGAAGATTTATCACGGCCGCCATACTGATCACAGGGGCGCCCTGTGACGCACCACACAGGGAAAACCGGACAAAGCGCACCCGAAGAGGCCATAGAAGGCGGGTGCGGTGACGGGATCGTTATCCGGATTTGAGTGTCCTCTGAGCGAACACCGGGCGGTCACCCGTCGGTCACGGAACCTGCACAGATCAGGGCATAAGCGTTCCGACCAGCGTCTCCTGGAGTCCACCCAGCCACAGATAGGCCATCACCATCGGCTTGCGCGGGTCCTCGTCCGGGAGGCGGTAGAGCAGGTCGGTGTCCTCCTCCTCGGTGATCTCCAGCCGCGAGCCGATCGCGAGGCGCAGATCGTTCAGGGCGCCGAGCCACTGCTGGGACTCCGCCGCCGACAGCTTCAGCACCGCGCCGCCCTCGCCGGCCGAGGCCGCGGCGAGCGCGTCCAGGGAGCGGATCACCGCGAGGGCGTTGTCCCGCTTGCCGGCCCGCAGGTCGTTCTCCGTGTAGCGGCGGAACTCGGCGGAGTAGACCCGCTGCTCCTCGGCGTCCCGGGGCGAGGCGGGCTGCTCGGGGTCGCTGTAGGCGTCCGGGAAGAGGCGCTTGAGCACCGGGTCGGCGGGCGGCTCGCTCGGGCCCTCCGCGAACAGCTCGGCGAGCGGGTCGTCGGGGGCGTCCTCGGCGGGGCCGGGGCCGATGAGCTCCAGGAGCTGGACGGCCAGCGACCGGATGATGGAGATCTCGACGTCGTCGAGGGCGACGGCCGCGCCGCCGCCGGGAAGCGGTTCGAAGGTTCCGGGCATGAACGCCTTCACTGCTGGGCGGGCTGCTGGCTACTTGCGGTCCTGCTGGAGGGTGGCCCACAGGCCGTAGCCGTGCATGGCCTGCACATCGCGTTCCATCTCCTCGCGGCTGCCGCTGGAGACGACCGCCCGGCCCTTGTGGTGGACGTCGAGCATGAGCTTGGTGGCCTTGTCCTTGGAGTAGCCGAAGTACGTCTGGAAGACGTACGTCACATAGCTCATGAGGTTGACCGGGTCGTTGTGGACGATGGTGACCCAGGGGACGTCCGGCTCGGGTACGGCGAAGACCTCCTCCGCCGACTCGGTGCGTTCGATCTCCAGGGGCGCGGGTGACGTCACACTGCCCATGCTGCCACCCGAGGGGGGTAGTCGCACAAACGGGCCTGGACGTACGGCGATCGCGTCGCCCGGAGACGCAATCGTCAGATTGACGAGATGGGGGTACGCTCCTCTCCATGAACACAGCGGACCTTGGGCTGCCGGTGGATGTTCCCTCGACGGCGCTCTTCACGGACCAGTACGAGCTGACGATGCTGCGGGCCGCCCTCACGGCGGGCACGGCCGAGCGGCGGAGCGTGTTCGAGGTCTTCACCCGGCGGCTGCCGAACGGGCGCCGCTACGGCGTCGTGGCGGGCACCGGGCGGGTGCTGGACGCGGTGGAGAACTTCCGCTTCGACGCGGGCGTCCTCGGCTTCCTGCGCGAGCGGGAGATCGTCGACGAGAAGACCCTGGAGTGGCTCGCCGGCTACCGCTTCGGCGGGGACATCTGGGGCTACCCCGAGGGCGAGGTGTACTTCCCGGGCTCGCCGATCATGCGGGTCGAGGGCACCTTCGCCGAGTGCGTGCTGCTGGAGACCGTGATCCTGTCGATCCTCAACCACGACTCGGCGATCGCGGCGGCGGCCTCGCGCATGGCGTCGGCCGCCGGTGACCGGCCGCTGATCGAGATGGGCGCCCGGCGCACCCACGAGCTGGCGGCGGTGGCGGCCTCCCGGGCCGCGTACGTCGGCGGCTTCGCGACCACCTCGGACCTGGCCGCCGGGTTCCGCTACGGCATCCCCACCGTGGGCACCTCCGCGCACGCCTTCACGCTCCTGCACGACAGCGAGCGGGACGCTTTCCGGGCCCAGGTGGACACGCTGGGTCGGGGCACGACGCTGCTGGTGGACACCTACGACGTCGCCGAGGCGGTCCGGACGGCCGTCGAGGTCGCCGGAACCGGGCTCGGGGCCGTGCGGATCGACTCCGGTGACCTGCTGCTGGTGGCGCACCGGGTGCGGCAGCAGCTGGACGAGCTGGGGGCGACGGACACGAAGATCATCGTGACCTCGGACCTGGACGAGTACGCGATCGCCTCGCTGGCGGCGGCCCCCGTGGACGCGTACGGCGTCGGCACGCAGCTGGTGACCGGCTCCGGTCACCCCACCTCCTCGATGGTCTACAAGCTGGTCGCGCGGGCCGAGTCGACGGGGCCGAACGCGCCGCTGGTGCCGGTGGCGAAGAAGTCCAGCGGTGGCAAGACGTCCGTGGGCGGGCGCAAGTGGGCCGCGCGGCGGCTGGACGCCCACGGGGTCGCCGAGGCGGAGGTGATCGGCACCGGGCCGGTGCCGTCCGAGCTCGCGGACCGGCAGCTGCTGGTGGAGCTGGTCAAGGGCGGCGAGGTCGTGGCGCGCGAGCCGCTGGACGCGGCGCGGGAGAGGCACACGGCGGCGCGCGCGGGGCTCCCGATGTCGGCGACGCAGCTCTCGCGCGGGGAGCCGGTCATTCCCACGGAGTACGTCCACGGGCCTTCGGGTAGTTAGAGCCTGTCAGACAGCCCCTTGCCCGCGGGTGTGCGGCGATGCGCCGACCCGTGCCCCTCCCGTCCCCTCCCCCAAGTCAATAGGCTCGGAAGTTCACCGGCCGGGCTTGCCGACCTCATAGCCGAAGGACACCGACCATGCGCCGCGCCTTGATCGTCGTAGACGTGCAGAACGACTTCTGCGAGGGGGGCAGCCTCGCGGTGGCCGGCGGTGCCGATGTGGCCGCCGCCGTCACCGAGCTGATCGGGCAGGCCGGCGGGACCGGCTACCAGCACGTGGTGGCCACCCGCGACCACCACATCGCCCCCGGCGGCCACTTCTCCACCAACCCCGACTACGTCCGCTCCTGGCCCGCGCACTGCGTCGCCGGCACGGAGGGCGTGGGCTTCCACCCCAACTTCGCCCCCGCGGTCGCCTCCGGGTCGATCGACGCCGTGTTCGACAAGGGGGCGTACGCGGCGGCGTACAGCGGCTTCGAGGGCACCGACGAGAACGGCACGAAGCTGGCCGAGTGGCTCCGCTCCCGCCACGTCACCGAGGTCGACGTGGTCGGCATCGCCACGGACCACTGCGTACGCGCCACCGCCCTGGACGCCGCACGCGAGGGCTTCCGCACGCACGTCCTGCTCGACCTCACGGCCGGGGTGGCCCAGGAGACCACCGAGCGGGCCCTGGAGGAGCTGCGGGAAGCGGGCGTGGAGCTTTCGGGGAAGCCGGTCGTCCAGTAGCCGGGGCGGGCTGCCGGCGGTCAGGTCTGGGCCGTAGGGCGTCTCAGGAGGGATCTGATCGGGCGCCACAGCTCCTGGACCAGGTCCGGGCTGCTCACGACACCGTTGTCGGGGGCCGTGCGCCATATGAGGCCGTCGGGGTGGTGGAGGACCGCGGTGATCTCGTCGGGGGTCGGCGGGGCCGCGTTGCCTCGCAGGTAGACCGAGCGCAAACCGAGGTTGCGGAGCCTGGTCAGGGCTCGGGCGCGGTTCGCGGAGTGGACCAGGACGCGGACGGCGCCGGGGCCGTCGGCGGCGGGGCTGGGCAGATTCAGTGCCACCACCACCATGCCGTTCGGCAGCTTGCAGAAACCTCCTGCGGCCATGTGGTCATACCCCCGTGTCGGTCGGTGTCAATAAGAGAGCCACAGGACGCACCTAAACACGGATCGGCGGCGACCCGCCAGTGGGTCACCGCCGATCACGCTCTGACCTGCTGAAACGCTGGTTACTTCACCGCGGGGCCGACCTCGAGCTCGATCGTCGAGCCGTCCTTCGCCTCCTTGATGATCTTGATCTTGGTGTTGGTGTCAGTGATCTTGACGCCGCCGTTCCTGTTCGTCTCGTCGTAGTAGGTGTTCATCCGGTCGTTGAACACCGGCACCCCCTTCGACGACGGGATGCGCGTCTCGACGTCCGCGTTGTGCAGCGTGATGCCGTCCGTGCGGTACAGGCTGAAGGGCGAGTCGTAGGCCTGGATGCGGTTGCGCATCAGCGTGCCGTCGGACCACTTCATCGCCTGCGGGTGCGAGTCGACCGGCAGCAGCAGGCCCGTACCCGGGTGGACGCTGGTGTTGTTGTCCGGCTGGGAGGTGTCCCACTTCCAGATCAGCAGGCCGTTCTGGTACGGGTAGTGCTCCACCCAGTCCGGACGGGTCCTGGAGAAGCCGAAGTTGTACGGGCCGACCTTGAGGGTCCTGTCGTACGACACGTACTGGCGGTTCTCCGCGATGTAGTACTGCGCGTAGTCCTTGGTGAAGGACGCGCCCATGCGGGAGAAGCCGTTCGCCGTCCAGGCCGCGTCCGCGGACTCGGCGTCGTCGGAGAAGACGGTGGCGCCGTCGGCGGTCACGGCGATCCGGTCGGCCGCGAAGCCCTTCATCGCCAGTCCGCCGTCGGTCTGGTAGCGGAAGCGCAGGTCGATCTTCTTGCCCGCGTAGGCGTCCAGGGAGTACGCCAGCTTCTTGTAGCCGTCGACCGCCCCGTGCAGGGCCGGCTTGTCGCTGCCGTCCCGGGGGATCGGCTTGCCGTCCACCGTGCCGTCCAGGGCGGTCCAGTCGGCGCCGCCGTCGGTCGAGACCTCGGCGTAGAGGTAGTCGTAGTTGGCCTCGATCTCGTACCAGCCGTCGAGGGTCAGCGACGCCGACTTCTTCCCGGTCAGGTCGACGGAACGGGTCAGCGTGTTCTTCAGGTTGTTGCCGCTGCCGCTCCACCACTGGGTGGCGCCCTGGGCCGGGGTGACGAGCTCGGTGGTGACGGCCTTCTTCGGCAGCTCCACCACGAGGGCCTGCTTGTGCTTGGTGTTGTACTCGGCGAGGCCCAGCTTGTGCCACGAGTCGACGCCGGCCTTGGCGCGGTCGTAGTTCAGCCAGCCCAGCTGGAGCTTGTCCCAGGCGGTCATGTCGCCGGGCAGGTCACCGATCTCGTTCTTGCCGGTGCCGAGCCAGGAGCCGGAGGACATCAGGGTCCAGAAGCCGGTGGAGTTCTCGCCGCCGCCGGTGGTGTCGTAGTGGTCCGGCAGGCCGAGGTCGTGGCCGTACTCGTGGGCGTAGACGCCGAGTCCGCCGTTCTCCGGCTGGACGGTGTAGTCGCCGACCCAGATGCCGGTGTCGCCGATCTTCGCGCCGCCGAGCTTGTTGTTCTCGGGGCCGGTCGCGCCGGCGTCGGTGCCGAAGGCGTACCAGCGGTGGGCCCAGATCGCGTCCTCGCCCTGGGCGCCGCCGCCCGCGGACTCGTCCTCACCGGCGTGCACGACCTGGAAGTGGTCGATGTAGCCGTCGGACTCGTTGAAGTCGCCGTCGCCGTCGAAGTCGTAGCGGTCCCACTGGTCGTAACTCTTCACGACCGCCTTGATCTCGGCGTCGGTCTTCCCAGCTGCCTTCTGCTGGGAGACCCACGCGTTCAGACCGTCGCTGACGACGTTCCACACGCTCGGGCAGTTGGTGTCACCGCAGGCGTTGTTGCCGTAACGGGCCTCGTTGTAGGGGACCTTGACCCAGTCCGAGACCGTGCCCTCGACCGAGTAGCGGCCGGAGGACTGCTTCTCGTAGTACTTCTTCACCGACTCGGTGTTCTTGCCCGTGCCGAAGTAGAGGTCCTCGAAGTACTTCTGGTCGTAGTCCGCGCGCCAGGCCGTGGAGTTGTCCTTCTTGCGGTCCGGCTTGGGTATCTGGTTGTGCAGCGGGCCCGGGGTGCCGCCGTAGCGGCTGTCGATCTGGTCGCCGAACTCCACCAGGATCGTGAAGATCTTGTCGGTCTTCTCGCGGCCGAGCTCGACGTACTTGCTGTCGCCCTTCTTGCTCTTGAGCTGGACGACCTTCGAGCCCTCACGGTTCTTGACCGTGGCCTTGCCGGATATGACCTGGTTCAGGGCCTCCTGGCGCTGCGCCTCCTGGGTCTTGCTGAGCGGGCCTTCGAGGTCGTGCTCGTCGTGCTGGTGATCCGCCGGGTCGCGCCGGTCCACGGTGGTGGACCGGGGAGCGGAGGTGTCGTCGTCCGCCTGGGCCACGCCGTACGCCGAGACGGTGGCGGTGGCCGCCGCGAGCGCCACACCGATGGCGGCCGCTCTGAACGTCCAGGGTCTACTGGTCACTTGAGTTCCTCCCCCGCGTCCGAGCGCGCGGAAGGAAGGGGTCCCAGTCGTGGAAGGTCCGCGCGCGCATGATCAACGCGTGTAGTCAAGTGACGACATTTGACTAGAGGTTTAACGGAAAAGACAGACCTTGACTTGAACAGGACAAGTGCACTATGCGGAGCCGACGTTCGTTTTACGGACAACCAGTCGGGCCGGCCCCTCGCCCTGCGGGCGCGTGCAGCTGTCCACCAGGTGGACGCCATGACTCCGTGCGCCCCCTGTGCACCGCCCTTGTTGATTAGGTCACGCTTACCGCTCGTTCCGCTCGGGCAGCCTGCCGAATAGAGTCGCTTGGCGGAACGCCCGGAAGCCGGCGGAATGCCAGGCCGACGCCCCCGTGGACCCCCACTTTCGAGGACATGATGGCCATGCCCCGTCCGACCGCCGCACAGCTCGCCTACGGTTCGTGCACCGTGCTCCTGTCGACCCTCGCCATGCTGCTGCTGTCACAGACGAGTTCGGGCGTGGGGATCGCGATCATCGCCGTCGCGTCGCTCGCCCTCGGGCTGCTGGTCGCCATGACGGTGCCGTCCGGCAAGCGCCCGGCCGCCGTGGAGCAGCCCGCGCCCCGGGAGCCGGTACGGGCCTCGGTCGCCGCGCAGGCCCCGGAGCCGGTGCGCGAGCGGGCGGCCTCCTGACCGTCCGTCGACCCGCCGCCGTCTTCAGGTGGTGCTGACCACAACCGTCTTGGCCGCCTTGTCGTGCAGGCCCTGCTTGTAGGGCCGGTCGAAGAAGCTCCAGCCGCCGGAGATCGCGGTCCAGACGCAGGCGCAGCAGAAGGCGAACGGGAGCCACAGCACGGCCGCGCGCATCAGCGCGTTCTGCGCGGAGGGCGTGGCGCCGTTGTCGAGGTTGGCCACGCGCAGGTGCAGCAGCTTCTTGCCGAGGGTCTGGCCCGTCCTGGCGGTCAGGACGGTGTCGTAGGCGATGTAGAGGACGGCGGCGACCGCCGACTGCCAGAAGGACCTGCCGACCTCGATGCGGTCGCTGTCCACGTCGTACTCGTTGACGTCGAAGCCCCACGTGAGCAGCCAGACGACGGCACCGACCAGGATCATGTCGATGAGGCGGGCGAGGACGCGCTTGCCGCTGTCGGCGAGCGGGGGCATGCCCGCGAGCGGGTCGGTGGGGTAGGGACCGCCCCCGTACGGGCCGCCGCCGTACGGGCCGCCGCCCTGGCCCTCACCTGTGCCGCCGCCCGGATACGGCGGGGGTTCGCCGTCGTAGGGCGAGCCCGCGCCTGCGCCGGGAGGCTCGCTCGGTGGTCGCTTCCTGAACGGGTCGTCCTCGGGAGGCTGCTGACCCGAGCCGGGGGGCGGTTCGCTGCTCATGGCCCGAGTCGACCGCGAACCCCGCGGCTCCGCATCCGGCGGACAGCCGTACGGGGTACGGATTCCTCGGATCGGATTCCCCGGGTGCCGCCGCTCAGCCCGCCACGAACGTGTGCGCGGCCTTGTCGTGCCAGCCCTGGCGCCACGGCTTGTCGAAGAGGCACCAGGCGATGCCGACGAGGCCGACGACGAGGAGGCCGGGCACGCTGAGGACCAGCCAGCGGCGCAGGGCCGCGCCGAACTCCGGGGCCTCGTGGCCCTCGATGTCCCGCACGTCGAGGCCCATCAGCTTCTTGCCGAGGGTGCGGCCCCACTTGGCGGTGGGCAGCACCTCGGAGACGACGCCGGCGAGCAGCAGGACCGCCAGGACGATGCCGAGGTACAGGGACGTGGTGCCGTCGAGCAGCCAGACCGTGACCGTCTCGCCGGAGAGCTTCGCCGCGTCGATCTTCTCGTTGACGTGGTCGATCGCCTTGCTGCCGAGGGGGACGGCGGCCACGGCGGTGAGGCCGGCGAGGACGACGGTGTCCAGCAGCCGGGCCGCCAGCCGCTTGCCGAGCCCCGCGGGGCGGGCGGCCGCCTGGCGCCGGGCGACTGCCTGGAACGGGTCGTCGACCGGTGGCTTCCAGGGCGCGACGGGCTGCTCGTCGCCACCGCCGGCGCCGGCGAGCCGGTGCACCTGCTGCGCCCAGGAGGACTGACCGCCGCCGGGGCCGGGGCTGAGGGGGGTGGCGGAGGCGGCGGCCTGCGGCCCACCGGACTGCGGAGGAACGGCCGGGGCCGCCTGGGGCCCGGAGAGCGCCGTCGGGGCGGCCGCGCCGGCCTGCGCGGCGGTGGCCCGGGCGGCTGCCGCCTTGCCGGCGCCGAAGCCGGGGCGGTCCGGGGCTCCGCCGGGGGCGGCGCCGCCCTGCGCGCCGAAGGCGGGCCCCGCCGGGTTGCCACCCGAGCCGGCCGAGCCGGCGGCCTGCGCGCCGAAGGCGGGTCCCGCCGAGCCACTTCCCGAGCCGCCCGAGCCCGCCGGTCCGAAGCCGGAGGCCCCGGCGCTGCCGCCCGGGCCTGCTGCCCCGGCCTGCGCGCCGAAGCCCGACCCGGCGGAACCGCTGCCCGAGCCGCCTGCGCCGCCCTGCCCGCCGAAACCGGACCGCGCCGCACCACTGCCTGAACCACCCGAGCCGGAGGCCTGCGGGCCGAAACCGGACCCGGCCGCACCACTGCCCGAGCCACCTGCGCCGCCCTGCGCGCCGAATCCGGTCCCAGCCCCACCGCGAGCCGGGCCGCCCGAGCCCGCCGCACCCGCTGGGCCCGCCGAACCGAAGCCCCCGGAGCCCGAGTTGCCGCCGGGGCCCGCCGGCTGCGCGTCGCCGCCGGACGCGGAGGCCCCCGGGCCCGTGCGCGGCGAGACCGCGCGGAACGTCATCGTGCCCTCGTCGGGACGGTCGGCGGAGGGCGCTGCCCCTCCCCCGGACTTCCCCGCCGGCCGGCGGAAGACGAACGTGCTGCCGGCCGCCGCGGCGCTCGCCTCCTGGTCGGTGGGCCGGATCGTGGCCGTACCGTCGGTGCGGGCGGACTCGCCGTCGGGCTGCCGGTCCGTCTGCGCCACCCTCGGGTCCGCGCCCTGGGCGCCCTGCGGTGCGCCCCACGAGACGCGGCGGTCCTGGTCGCCGCCGAAGCCGGACTGGCGGGAGCGGTCCGCGCCCCAGGCGGACGCGGGTTCGGGACGGCTGCCGTGCTGGGCGTCGGCGGCGGACGACTCCTCGACCGGGTCCTCGTCGAAGAAGTGCGGGCCGGTCTCCTCGACAGCGGCGGCCGGCGCCCCCGCACCCGGCGGCGGCGCGAGCGACTCGCCGTCCTTGGGCGCCGGACGGCTGGTGCCCGGTACCCAGGAGGCACCGTTCCAGTACCGGACATATCCAGGAATGGACGGGTCCGGGTAATACCCTTCGCGGGGCCTGTCGTCACCGGGGGCCGGGGTTGGGGCGCTCATGTCCGTCGTCCCGTATCTGCTCGGGGGCCAAATGGGGGCCTCCACATCTATCAGACGAGCGCAAGCCCCACCGCCGCTCCCACCGGACCCACCCCTTTCGAGCACCGATGTGCTACGCACCGCGCGGCCCCGGGGCGTCCCCCTGCGAAAAAACTTCCGGCAACGCGCGTAATGGCCCGGCCCCCGTCCGCTCTCTCCTCCTGACCGGCCCTCGCGGGCAGCCGTCAGGAGAAGGGAACACCGCCGTGCACCACGTGGTGGAGCGGGAACTGGAGCTGAAACTCGTCCTGTCGCCGGAGCGCAGGATCCCGGTGCCGGCCCGGCTCGGGTACCTCACCGGCGATCCGTACGCCGTCCACGTCACCTTCCACATCACCTCCGAGCACCCCGTGCACTGGACGTTCGCCCGGGACCTGCTGGTGGAGGGCGTGTTCCGGCCCTGCGGGCAGGGGGACGTGCGGGTGTGGCCGACCAAGAGCGAGGGGCGCGGCGTCGTGCTTATGGCGCTGAGTTCGCCCGACGGGGACGCCCTGCTGGAGGCCCCGGCGGCACAGGTGTCGGCGTGGCTGGAGCGCACGCTGCGGGTGGTCCCGCCGGGGACGGAGGGCGAGCGGCTCGGGCTCGACGACGAGCTGGCCGAACTCCTCGCCCAGTGAGTGCGCCGGCCTCAGAACAGCTTGCCCGGGTTGAGGATGTTCAGCGGGTCGAAGGCCTGCTTGACGGCCCGCTGCAGCTCCATCCCGACGGGGCCGATCTCGCGCGCCAGCCACTCCTTCTTCAGGACGCCGACGCCGTGTTCGCCGGTGATGGTGCCGCCGAGTTCCAGGCCGAGGGCCATGATCTCGTCGAAGGACTCACGGGCGCGCCGGGACTCGTCGGGGTCCGCCGGGTCGAAGCAGACCGTCGGGTGGGTGTTGCCGTCCCCCGCATGAGCGACGACCCCGATGGTGAGCCGGTACTTCTCGGCGATCCGGTCGACCCCGTCGAGCATCGCGGCGAGCCGGGAGCGTGGTACGCACACGTCGTCGATCATCGTCACGCCCTTGACCGCTTCGAGCGCGGTGAGCGACAACCGCCGCGCCTGGAGGAGCAGTTCGGACTCGGCCGCGTCGTCGGCGGGGACGACCTGGGTGGCGCCGGCGGCCTCGCACAGCGCGCCGACGGCGGCCAGGTCGGCGGCCGGGGCGGTGGTGTCGAAGGCGGCCAGGAGCAGGGCCTCGGTGGTCTCGGGCAGGCCCATCTGCGCCATGGCGTTGACGGCCTTGACCGTCGTACGGTCCATGAGTTCGAGGAGTGACGGGACGTGGCCGCCCTCCATGATGCGGCACACGGCGTCGCAGGCGGCGGCCGAGGAGGCGAACTCGGCGGCCAGCACCAGCTGCTCGGGCGGCTTGGGCCGCAGGCCGAGCACGGCCCGTACGACGATGCCGAGCGAGCCCTCGGAGCCGACGAACAGCCGGGTCAGGTCGTAGCCGGCGACGCCCTTGGCGGTGCGGCGGCCGGTGGACATGAGCCGCCCGTCGGCCAGTACGACCTCCAGTCCGAGGACGTACTCGGCGGTGACCCCGTACTTCACGCAGCACAGGCCGCCCGAGGCCGTGCCGATGTTGCCGCCGATGGTGCACATCTCCCAGCTGGAGGGGTCCGGCGGGTAGTACAGGCCGTGTTCGCCTACGGCCCTCGACAGGGCGGCGTTGACGACGCCGGGCTCGACGACGGCGATGCGGTCGACCGGGTTGATCTCCAGGATCCGGTCCATCCTGGTCAGGGAGAGCACGATGCAGCCGTCGGAGGCGTTGGCGGCGCCGGACAGGCCCGTGCGGGCGCCCTGCGGGACGACCGGGACGCGCAGGGCGGTGGCGGTGCGCATCACGTGCTGGACCTGTTCGGTGGTGCGGGGGAGCACGACGACGGCCGGGCTGCCGGCCGGGCAGAAGCTCGCCATGTCGTTGGCGTAGGAGGCCGTGACGTCGGGGTCGGTGAGGACCGCTTCGGCGGGGAGGCCGCTGAGCAGCAGGTCGACGAGGTCGCCGGTCGCCGCGGTGTCGTCGGAGCTGGGCGCTTCGATACGGCTCATGATCACAGGTTCGCACCCGGGGCCATCGGTGTGAACCCCGTCGGCGGCAGCCTTCACCTGCCCGGGTGGGGTCGTCGTACTGACGCACAGTGAGCGCATGGAGAACCAGCAGGAGGGTCCGGAGCGGCGGGAGGGCGGCCCGGGGCGCCGCGTGCGCACGCGGCGGGTGCTGATCGCCTCCGTGGCGGGGTGTGCCGTGCTCGGCGGGGTGCTGGTGCTGCTGCCCTGGGAGCGGCGGGCCGAGCCCGCTCCGCCGTCGCCGGGGGCGCAGGCCCTCGCGGCGGTCAGCGCCGGGGTGCCGGCCGCGCTGCCCGACCTGGCGGAGCTGATCGCCGAGCGGGAGAAGCGGGTGCGGGCGCACCCGAAGGACGCGGCGTCCTGGGCGGTGCTCGGGGCGGCCTATGTGGAGCAGGGGCGGCGGCTCGCGGACCCGGCGTACTACCCGCGGGCGGAGAGGGCGCTGCGGACGTCGCTGGCGGTGCGGCCCGAGCGGAACACCCGGGCGCTGGCCGGGCTGGCCGCGCTGGCCAACGTCCGCCGGGACTTCCCCGCCGCGCGCCGGTGGGGCGAGGCGGCGCTGAAGCTCCAGCCGCGGCGGTGGACGACATATCCGCTGCTCATCGACGCCTATACCGGGCTCGGCGAGCACCAGACGGCCGAGCGGATGCTGGACCGGCTGACGGAGCTGCGCTCCGGTCCGGCCGTGCTGGCGCGGGCCGCGGCCGTCTACCGGGACCGGGGCTGGCGGGAGGACGCGGCGGCCTCGCTGGCGGACGCGGCGGCGGGCGCGCGGGCCCCGGCCGAGCGGGCGTCCTACCTGGAGCGGGCCGGGCAGCTGGCCTGGGAGCGCGGGGACCTTCAGGACGCGCTGCGGCACTTCCAGGAGGCGGTGCGCCTCGACCCGGACCAGCGGGCCGCGCAGGCCGGGCAGGGCAGGGCGCTGGCGGCCCTGGGCCGGACGACGGAGGCGCTGAACGCGTACCGGGTGGCTCTCGCCCGGCAGCCGTCGCCCCAGTACGCCCTGGAGCTGGGCGAGTTGTACGAGTCGCTGGGCATGCCGGAGGCGGCGCGGGTGCAGTACGACCTGCTGCGGGAGCGGGTGCGGGACGCCGCCGCGGGCGGGGCGGACGAGGAGCTGGTGCTCGGGCGGTTCGAGGCGGACCACGGCGATCCGGGGGCGGCAGTACGGCGGTTGCGGGCGGAGTGGCGGCGCCAGCCGGGCACGGAGGTCGCCGACGCCCTGGGCTGGGCCCTGCACCGGGCCGGGCGGTCCGAGGAGGGCCTGCGCTACGCGGTGCGGGCGACGGAGGGGGAGCACGGGGGCGGGGTGCGCAGCGCGGTGTACGCGTATCACCGCGGCGTGATCGAACGGGAGCTGGAGCGGTACGGCGCCGCCCGGCGGCACCTCGCGGAGGCACTGCGGATCAACCCGTACTTCTCGCCGCTGCACGCGCCTGCGGCCCGGGCGGCGGCGGAGGCGCTGGGTGAGCCGCCGGATGAAGGGGTGCCGGAGATGGACGAGGAGCCGGGGTAGTTCGGCACCGCCGGGCCACGCCGTCGTGGCTGATCGCCGTTGCGGCGGCCACGAGGCTGCCGTCCGGAACAAAGGACATGCCCCGGGTCGTGCGGGTGCCCCGTGACACCCGCACGACCCGGAACGCGCCGCCGGGCTACAGGTTGCCGCGGCGGGCCTGCTCGCGTTCGATCGCTTCGAACAGGGCCTTGAAGTTGCCCTTGCCGAAACCCATCGAGCCGTGGCGTTCGATGATCTCGAAGAAGACGGTCGGCCGGTCCTGGACCGGCTTGGTGAAGATCTGCAGCAGATAGCCGTCCTCGTCGCGGTCGGCGAGGATCTTCAGTTCGCGCAGGGTGTCGATCGGGACCCGCGTCTCGCCGACCCACTCCCCCAGCGTGTCGTAGTAGGAGTCGGGCGTGTTGAGGAACTCGACGCCGGCCGCGCGCATCGTGCGGACCGTCTGCACGATGTCGTTGGTGTTGAGCGCGATGTGCTGCACGCCCGCGCCGCCGTAGAACTCCAGGTACTCGTCGATCTGGGACTTCTTCTTGGCGATGGCCGGCTCGTTGATCGGGAACTTGACCTTGAGCGTGCCGTCCGCGACGACCTTGGACATCAGCGCGCTGTACTCGGTGGCGATGTCGTCGCCCACGAACTCCTTCATGTTCGTGAAGCCCATGACCTTGTTGTAGAAGCCGACCCACTCGTTCATCCGGCCGAGCTCGACGTTGCCGACGCAGTGGTCGATCGCCTGGAAGGTGCGCCGCGCGGGCGGTTCGACGATCGGCTGGGCGGCGACGTAGCCGGGCAGGTAGGGGCCGTCGTAGCCGGAGCGCTCGACGAGGGTGTGGCGGGTCTCGCCGTAGGTGGCGATGGCGGCCAGGACGACCGTGCCGTGCTCGTCCTTGAGCTCGTACGGCTCGGCCACCGAGCGGGCACCGTGTTCGAGGGCGTAGGCATACGCGGCGCGTGCGTCCGGCACCTCGATGGCGAGGTCGACGACGCCGTCGCCGTGCTCGGCCACGTGCCGGGCGAGGAAGTGGCCCCAGTCGGTGGACGGCTTGATGACCGAGGTGAGGACGAAGCGGGCGGAGCCGTTCTCCAGCACGTAAGCAGCGGTCTCGCGGTTGCCGTTCTCCGGTCCGGAGTAGGCGACCAGTTGCATGCCGAAGGCGGTGGAGTAGTAGTGCGCCGCCTGCTTGGCGTTGCCCACGGCGAAGACGACCGCGTCCATTCCCTTGACCGGGAAGGGGTCGGCCTGCCGGGCGGTGTCGGGAGTGTGGTGTGTGGTCTGCGTCATAGCCGCAGGGTCTCCCCGCTCGGCAAGGTGCGCAATAGTTTGCGTTTCCGCTGGGCAATCTGTTGAGCAATACGGCCGAAGAATCGGTCCTTCTGTACAGGATGACCAACCCCGGGAGGCTGCTGTGTCGATCGATCGTCTGGACGGCCGGATCATCCTGCTGCTCGCCCGGGAGCCGCGGATCGGGGTGCTGGAGATGTCGCGGCGGCTGGGGGTGGCCCGGGGCACCGTGCAGGCGCGGCTGGACCGGCTTCAGTCGAACGGAGTCATCCGCGGATTCGGCCCGGAGGTGGATCCGGCCGCGCTCGGTTACCCGGTCACCGCCTTCGCCACGCTCCAGATCCGGCAGGGGCAAGGAGCCGATGTACGGGCCCACTTGGCGTCCGTGCCCGAGGTGCTGGAGCTGCACACCACCACCGGCAGCGGGGACATGCTGTGCCGGCTGGTGGCCCGCTCGAACGCCGATCTCCAGCGTGTGATCGACCGGGTCGTCGGTTTTGATGGCATCGTCCGGGCCTCCACGGCGATCGTCATGGAGAACCCCGTCCCGCCGCGGATCATCCCGCTGGTGGAGCAGGCCGCGGAGGAGACCTGAGTCGTGGGGTGAGCGCGTGTGAGCTTCTGGGAGTACCTGGCCGACCGGCACCAGCAGCTGCTCGCGGACGCCTACCAGCACGCGAGCGCCGTCTTCCAGTGCATGGTCGTGGCGACCCTGCTCGGGGTGCTGATCGGCGTGGCCGCCTACCGCAGCGAGTGGGCCGGGAACCTCGCGACCACGGCCACCGCCACCGTCCTGACCGTGCCGGCGCTCGCCCTGATCGGCCTGCTCGTCCCGGTCGTGGGGCTCGGGGTGGCGCCCACGGTGGTCGCGCTGACCCTGTACGGGCTGCTGCCGGTCGTGCGCAACGCGATCGTCGGGCTGCGCGGGGTCGACCCGGCGCTGGTGGACGCTGCGACGGGCATCGGGATGTCCCGTCCGGCCCGGCTGCTGCGGGTCGAGCTGCCGCTGGCCTGGCCGCCGATCCTGACCGGGATCCGGGTGTCGACGCAGATGCTGATGGGCATCGCGGCCATCGCGGCGTACGCCTCGGGACCCGGCCTCGGCAACGTCATCTTCCGCGGCCTGGCCTCGCTGGGCAGCGCCAACGCGCTCAACCAGGTCCTCGCGGGCACGCTCGGCATCATCATGCTGGCGCTGCTGTTCGACGCCGCGTACGTGCTGATCGGGCGGCTGACCATTCCCAGGGGGATCCGTGCCTGAGACCGACGGCCACGGGGCCTCCATCGAGCTGGAGAACCTGACCAAGCGGTTCCCCGGCGGTGCGCAGCCGGCCGTGGACAACGTGAGCATGGAGATCAAGGCGGGCGAGGTCGTCGTCCTCGTCGGGCCCTCGGGCTGCGGGAAGTCGACCACGCTCAAGATGATCAACCGGCTGATCGAGCCGACCGGCGGCCGGATCCGCATGGGCGGCGAGGACGTCACCGACATCGACCCGGTCGGGCTGCGCCGCAAGGTCGGCTACGCGATCCAGTCCGCCGGTCTGTTCCCGCACATGACGGTCGCGCAGAACATCGGCCTCGTCCCGAGGATGATCGGCTGGCCGAAGGCCCGGATCAGGGAGCGGACCGAGGAGCTGCTCGACCTCGTCGGCCTCGACCCCGGCGAGTTCCACGGCCGCTACCCGCGCCAGCTCTCCGGCGGCCAGCAGCAGCGCGTGGGCGTGGCCCGGGCGCTGGCGGCCGACCCGCCGGTGCTGCTGATGGACGAGCCGTTCGGGGCGGTCGACCCGATCACCCGGGACCATCTCCAGGACGAGTTGATCCGCCTCCAGCACGAGCTGCACAAGACGATCGTCTTCGTCACCCACGACTTCGACGAGGCGATCAAGCTCGGCGACCGGATCGCCGTGCTGCGCGAGCGGTCGCACATCGCCCAGTTCGACACGCCCGAGGCGATCCTGACCAACCCGGCGGACGACTTCGTGTCCGGCTTCGTCGGCGCCGGTGCGGCGCTGAAGCGGCTGAACCTGACCCGCGTACGGGACGTGGAGATCACCGACTGTCCGACGGTCACGGTCGACGACCCGCTCCAGCAGATCTTCAACCGGCTGCGGGCCGCCGGCACCAGCGAGATCCTGCTGCTCGACCGGCGCGGCCGCCCCTACAAGTGGCTGCGGCGCGGTGACCTGATGCGGGCGAGGGGCTCCCTGGCCCGGGCCGGAACCCTGGTGCACGGCACGGTCACCCGGGACGCGACCCTGCGGGACGCGCTGGAGGCGGTGCTCACCGACAGCGCGGGCCGGGTGGCGGTGACCGGGCGGCACGGCGAGTACACGGGCGTCGTCGACATGGAGACGCTCCTCAACTCCGTGCACGACATGCTGGAGGCCGACCGGCTCGACGCGCTGGAGCACCAGCACGAGCTGGAGGAACTGCGGGCCGCGCGGACGCACGCGGAGCAGGAGGGGGCCGAGGGTGTGACGGGCGTGGGCCTCGGGGGGCGGCGGTGACGGCCACGGAGGTCGAGGACGCCCCCGAGCCGCTCGGCGAGGCACCCCGGCGGCAGCCCCTGCGGCGGCCCCGTCCGGCCCGCCTCAGCTGGCAAAAGCTGACCCTCCTGCCCGTCACCCTGATCGCCGTGCTGCTCGCCACCTGGCTCTGGTTCGAGCAGGCCGACCTGGACGCGCTGTCCCGGAACGCCCTGTCCGGCGGCCAGGTCTCCAAGGCCCTGTGGCAGCACATCCAACTGACCGTGATCTCCACGTTCTTCGTGCTGGTCATCGCGATTCCGCTGGGCATCCTGCTGACCCGCGGGCCGTTCGGCAGGGCCACGCCGGTGGTGATGGCGTTCGCCAACATGGGCCAGGCGACCCCCGCGATCGGCCTGCTGGCCCTGCTGGTGATCTGGCTCGGCATCGGCCGCCGGGCCGCCCTGATCGGCATGATCGCCTACGCCGTCCTGCCGGTGCTGTCGAACACGATCACCGGCCTGAAGGCGAACGACCCCACCCTGCTGGAGGCGGCACGCGGCATCGGCATGTCCCCCCTGGGGGTGCTGACCCGGGTCGAACTCCCCCTGGCCGTCCCGCTGATCCTGGCGGGCGTGCGGACGGCCCTCGTCCTGAACGTGGGGACGGCGACCCTGGCGGTCTTCGGCGGGGGCGGCGGCCTCGGCGTGCTGATCACGACCGGGATCACCAACCAGCGGATGCCGGTACTGGTCCTGGGCTCGGTCCTCACGGTGGTGCTGGCACTGCTGGTGGACTGGCTGGCGTCACTGGCGGAACTGCTGCTGCGGCCGCGGGGGTTGCGGGCATGAGGCGCCGGGCGTGCCTCGTCATGGGGTTGCTGATGGCCGCCGGCTGCGGCCTGACCAGCGGCTCCCCCATGGCCGACGACGTGCGGCCCGGGTCGGTCGGGCGGGGCGAGCCGCTGACGGGCGCGAGGCTGACGGTGACCTCGAAGTCGTTCACCGAGGGGCTGATCCTCGGCGCGATCATGGGCATCGCCCTGGAGGCGGCCGGGGCGGAGGTGCTCGACCGCACGGGCATCCAGGGCTCCGTCGGCAGCCGGGAGGCGGTGCGCAAGGGCGACGCGGACGCCGGGTACGAGTACACGGGCACGGCCTGGATCACGTACCTGGGGCACAGCAGGCCGATCACCGATCCGCGCGAACAGTGGGAGGCCGTACGGAAGGCCGACGCGGCCAACGGGCTGAGCTGGCTGCGGCCGTCGTCGCTGAACAACACGTACGCGCTCGCGATGAACCGGGAGAACGCGAAGAAGTACGGCACGAAGACCCTGTCGGACGTGGCGAGGCTGGCGAAGTCCGACCCGGGCGCGGTGAGGCTGTGCGTGGAGGTCGAGTTCGCGAACCGGGCGGACGGGTTGCCGGGCATGCAGAAGGCGTACGGGATGACGTTGCCGGCGCGGAACGTGACCCAGATGGACACGGGGATCATCTACACCCAGGCGGCGAAGGGGAGTTGTACGTACGGGGAGGTGTTCACCACGGACGGGCGCATCAAGTCGATGAACCTGGTGGTGATGGGCGACGACAGGAAGTTCTTCCCCCACTACAACGCCGCGCCGATGATCAACGCGAAGACGCTGAGGGAGTGGCCGGCGATCGCGGACGTCCTGGACCCGGTGACGGCGCGGCTGAGCAACGCGGTGGCGCGGGACCTGAACGCGAAGGTGGATGTGGAGGGCGAGGATCCGCATCAGGTGGCGCTGGACTGGATGGTGGAGGAGGGGTTGGTCAGGGAGGGGTAGAGAGAGTTGCAAAGAAATCCTTGCAAGGATTCCTTTGCAAGGATAGCTTTGCATCGTGACCGAATCCCAGAACCCGCAGGTACGGCAGCTCGACGCCCGATCCCTGCGCGGACTCGCGCACCCCCTGCGGATGCAGCTCCTGGACGCCCTGCGCTTCGGCGGCCCGGCCACCGCCTCGCAGCTGGCGGCGAAGCTCGGCGAGTCCAGCGGCGTCACCAGCTACCACCTGCGCCAACTCGCGGAGTACGGCTTCGTCGAGGACGCCCCAGAGCGGGGCAAGGGGCGCGAGCGGTGGTGGAAGGCGGTGCACCGCGGCCTGCGTTTCGACGAAACCTTGCTCAACGACTCGGACCCGGTCGTACGCGGGGCGGCGGACCTGTACCTCCACGAGGTCGCCACCACGCAGACCCGGGACCTGTCGACCTGGCTGGGCAACCGTGCCTCATGGTCCGAAGAGTGGCGCCACGTCGGGGACATGAGCAGCTTCACGCTGCGACTGACGCCCGACCTGACGCGAGAGCTCGTCGAGAAGATGCACACACTGGTCGAGTCATACCGCGACCGCGCGACCGACGAGGACACCCCGGGCGCCGAGCAGGTCCGCTTCCACACCCACGCCTTCCCGATCAGGACGGACCGAGATGCACCCTGACATCCACCTCGCCCTGCACCACGCCCGCGCCGCGGAACTCCGTGCCGAGACCGGCCCCTGCCCAGCGCGCCGGCAGGACCTCCGCGCGCGCCTCGGCTGGACCCTCATAGAGGTCGGCCTGAAGCTCGCCACCCGGCCCCGGCCCGTCCCCGCCCACTAACAGCTCGGCACGGAACCCTTGCCCGTCTCCAGGGCCACCAGTGAACTCACCGTGCTCTTCAGCGTGGTCACGGGGATCAGCCGCAGCCCCTCGGGCAGTTCGGCCCGCGCGTCCGCGCACTCCGCCTTCGGCACCAGGAACACCGTCGCCCCGTCGCGCTTGGCGGCCTGCGTCTTGAGGGCGACGCCGCCCACCGCGCCGACCGTGCCGTCCGCGGCGATCGTGCCGGTGCCAGCGATGACACGCCCCCCGGTGAGATCCCCGCCGGTGCCGTCGCCGTCGAGCTTGTCGATGATCCCCAGGGAGAACAGCAGCCCCGCGCTGGGCCCGACCACGTCCGCGAGCTTCAGGCTGACCTTGATGTCCTTGTCGTCGAGGCCGAGGTAGCCCAGCGCGGCCTGCGTCGCCGCGTCCTGGGACTCCTTCATCTGCTTCTCGTTGTGCCGCTCGATTTCCTTGACGCTGTCCCCGCTCGGGTAGAGGGCGTCGCGCGGCATGACGGCCTCGTCGGTGCGGAACCAGCTGTCGAGGACGTCGGGGAGCGACACGCGCTTGTCCGGTGAGGTCGCCACGATGGTCGTCATCCGCAGCTGCCCACGGGTGTCCCGGGTCGGCGCCCCCGAGATGGTGATCACCGGCGTGCCCTTGTGCTCGCCGAGCACGTTCGCCGTCTCCCCCGGCTGCGCCACCGAGAACGGCAGCGGCGCGAACACCGCCGTGGCGAGCAGGGCCACGACGGGCAGGGCGCAGACGGCGATGGCCTGGGGGCGCGTGAGGCGAGAGAACACGGGATCAATCTAACTCGGAGGCGGGACCGGGCCGGGGCCAGGTCGTCCGGGGCCCTGACCAGGCGACACGGCGGACCTCAGCGCAGCGCCTCCGCGACCTCCCGCGCCGCGTCGACGACCCGCGGCCCCACCCGCTCCGGCACCCCGTCGGCCAGCATCACCACGCCGACGCTGCCCTCGACGCCCGTCACGCCCATCAGCGGGGCCGCGGCCCCGCACGCCCCGGCCTCCAGCTCGCCGTGCGTCAGGATGTAGCCCGGGTCCGCCATCGGGTGCTGCCGGGCCGCGAGTATCGCCTTGCCGGCGGCGCCGCGGTCCAAGGAGTGCCGGAATCCGGCGCGGTAGGCGACGTGGTAGTCCGTCCACGTCGGCTCGACGACGGCCACGGCGAGCGCGTCCGCCCCGTCCACCAGGGTCAGGTGCGCCGTCGCGCCGATGTCCTCGGCCAGCGACCGCAGCGCCGGCATCGCGGCCTCCCGTACCAGCGGATGAACCTGTCGCCCCAGACGCAGCACGCCCAGCCCGACCCGGGCACGTCCGCCCAGGTCACGGCGTATGAGGGCGTGCTGTTCCAGCGTGGCGAGCAACCGGTACACCACGGTCCGGTTCACGCCCAGTTTGAGGGAGAGCTCGGTCACGGTCAGCCCGTGGTCCGTGTCGGCGAGCAGCTTGAGGACACGCAGTCCCCTGTCGAGCGTCTGGGAGGTCTCCGCGGTCACGACGCCCACTCCTTAGTGGTGAGGTCGGCGGCCCCCCGGTCGGCGGATGCGTCACCGAGTCCCGGCGGCAACGCGCTTCGGTGGCCGCCGATCGGCCGGCGGCCCGGACTGTCCGGACCGCGTCGCTTCACGGCTGCGCTCCGCGGCGGCGTTGCCACGGGGCGTGTGCGTAGCGGGACAGTAGCGAAGGGGGTTCGCTGAGCGGAAGGCTCCGTCCAGAATCCGGGCACGGACCAGGAGCGACTGGCCCCCTTTGCCCGCATACGTACATTCCGGGGTCACTTCATCCGCGTAGCCCACTCCTGCACCTTGGCGATCCGCTGTCGCAACTGCCCCGCCGTCGCCTCAGCCGCCGGAGGCCCCCCGCACACGCGCCGCAGCTCCGTGTGGATCACCCCGTGCGGCTTGCCGCTCTGGTGGACGTACGCGCCGACCATCGTGTTGAGCTGCCGCCGCAGCTCCATCATCTCCTTGTGGGAGACCACCGGCCGCCGCTCGGCGGGCAGTTCGAGCAGGTCGGCCTCCTCGTCCGGCTTCTTGCGGCTGTGCGCGATCTGCCGGGCCTGCCGCTTCTGGAGCAGCAGCTGCACCTGGTCGGGTTCCAGGAGTCCCGGGATGCCGAGGTAGTCCTGCTCCTCCTCGCTCCCCGGGTGGGCCTGCATGCCGAACTCGGCGCCGTTGTACATGACCCGGTCGAAGACGGCGTCGGACTCCAGCGCCTCGAAGGGCAGCATGTCCTGCTCGCCCGTGTCCTCGTCCTGCTCCTTGTTCGCCTCGTCCATCTCCTTCTCGGACTCGGCGTACGGGTCCTCCTCGCCCTCCTTCTTGGGCTTGTCGAGGACGTGGTCGCGCTCGCGCTCCATCTCGTTGGCGAAGGAGAGCAGGTCGGGCACGGTCGGCAGGAACACCGAGGCGGTCTCGCCGCGGCGCCGCGACCGTACGAAACGGCCGACGGCCTGGGCGAAGAAGAGGGGCGTGGAGATGGTGGTGGCGTACACGCCGACCGCGAGGCGCGGCACGTCGACGCCCTCGGACACCATCCGCACGGCGACCATCCACCGGTCGGTGTTCTGGCTGAACTCGTCGATCCGCTCGGAGGCGCCGGAGTCGTCGGACAGCACGAGGGTCGCCTTGCTGCCGGTGATCTCCCGGATCAGCTTGGCGTAGGCGCGGGCCGAGTCCTGGTCGGAGGCGATGACGAGCGCGCCCGCGTCCGGGATGGCCTTCCGTACCTCGGTCAGCCGCTGGTCGGCGGCGCGCAGCACGGCCGGCATCCACTCACCGCGCGGGTCGAGCGCGGTCCGCCAGGCCTGGCTGATGGCGTCCTTGGTCATGGGTTCGCCGAGCCGGGCGGCGACCTCGTCACCGGCCTTGGTGCGCCAGCGCATGTTGCCGCTGTAGGAGAGGAAGATGACGGGCCGGACGACGTTGTCGGCGAGGGCGTTGCCGTAGCCGTAGGTGTAGTCGGCCGCCGACCGCCGGATGCCGTCGTTGCCCTCCTCGTACGTCACGAAGGGGATGGGGTTGGTGTCGGACCGGAAGGGCGTACCGGTCAGGGCGAGGCGGCGGGTGGCGGGCTCGAAGGCCTCCAGGCAGGCCTCGCCCCAGGACTTGCTGTCACCGGCGTGGTGGATCTCGTCGAGGATGACCAGCGTCTTGCGCTGCTCCACACGGTTGCGGTGCAGCATGGGCCGGACGCCGACACCGGCGTACGTCACGGCGACGCCGTGGTACTCCCGGCCGAGCGGCCCGGCGCTGTACTCGGGATCCAGCTTGATGCCTATCCGCGCCGCGGCCTCCGCCCACTGCTTCTTCAGGTGCTCGGTCGGGGCCACGACGGTCACCTGCTGCACGACGTGGTGGTGCAGCAGCCAGGACGCCAGTGTCAGCGCGAAGGTCGTCTTGCCGGCGCCGGGTGTGGCGACCGCCAGGAAGTCCCGCGGCTGCTCCTGGATGTACTTCTCCATCGCGCCCTGCTGCCAGGCGCGCAGCTTGCTGGCGGTACCCCAGGGGGCGCGGCCGGGGAACGCCGGGGACAGGTGGTGCGAGGCAGAGCTGGTGCCGGCGGTGGTAGTCACGGTCTCCGTTGGGGGTCGGGCGGCTCGTTCGAGGGAGCCTGACGGCTCGGCTACGTATGACAACCGGGCCACCCTACCGGCGCCCCCCACCGCTCAACGCGCGGACCGGGCCGCGTCCCCTCCGGGTGGGACCGACGTCACAGCGCCCTCAGCCGCCCCGCGATCCCCCCGACCTCCGCCTCCGCCCCCGAGGCCACGTCGACGACCAGCGCGTACGCCATGTCCTGGTCCACGCCGGACAGGTCGACGCCGTTGAGGGCGAGGAACGTGGCGGCGGACAGCCAGGCGGTGCGCTTGTTGCCGTCGACCAGGGGGTGGTTGGCGGCGATGGCGTGGAGGAGGGCGGCGGCCTGCTCGTACAGGTCCTCGTAGGCGGACGTACCGAACATCCGGGCGCGGGGCCGGTGCACGGCGGAGGCGAGCAGTCCGGGGGCGCGCGCCTCGGGCGGCCGCCCGCCGAAGGCGATCTCGGCGATGGCGGTGACCTCGTCGACGGTCAGGTACCGGGTCTCCCGTTTCATTCGCCGAGCCTCCGCAACAGGTCGGCGTGCTCCCGCGCGAGCCCTTCGGCGACGCCACGCACGCGTCCGCCCTCCTGGCGCAGGTATCCGCGTACGGCTTCCAGCACCACCTCTTCCGGGGTGCGGCTCTGCGCGTCGGCGAGGTCGTCGAGGGCCTGCCGGAGGGCGGGGCCGAGGGGCAGCAGGAGGTCGGACATGGGCAGAGGCTACGGCCGGGGGCCGCGGCGTGACGACCTCTTTATGGCCGACGGGCGGTCGGCTGACGGTCGGCTGAGGTCGGCGCCTCAACGACCAGCCCGGCTACGGCCGTCGCTCCCGCAGTCGTGTCGACACCCACGCCCCTACCAGCGCCACCGCCGCCATCGGCAGGAACACCGCGGCGAAGGCGGCCGGGTGGGAGCCGGAGGTGTGGGTGGTCGTATGGGTGACCGTGCCGCCGCCCAGGGCGGCGAAGGCGGCGCCGCCCGCGGAGAGCAGGAGGACGTTGGAGAGGCCGTCGGAGATCTGGAGGGCGGCGGAGTTGGTGCCGGCCTCCTCGGGGGCGGAGAGCTTGAGCAGGAGCACGCTGGTGGAGGAGATGACGAGCCCCATGCCGAAGCAGCCGAAGGCCCAGGCGACGGCCAGGGTCCAGACGGGCACGGAGTCGATCAGCACACTCGGCGCCGCGGCGACGGCCGCCGCCACCAGCAGCATCCCGACGGTCGTCAACCGCTCCCGGTACGGCTCCAGCCGCGACCGCGACTGCACCCACGAGCCCAGCGCCCACGTCCCGCCGCCCGCGGCGAGGGAGAACCCGGCCAGCGTCGGACTGAGCCCGCGCTGGGTGACCAGCATCAGCGGCACGAAGGACTCCGCGGCGATGAAGGACCCCGCGGCGACGCCGCGCAGCAGCACCACCGACGGCAGCCCGCGGGCGGCCCGGTAGGTCCCGCGCGGGAGCAGCCCCAGCACGGCCGGCACGAGCAGGGCGACGCCCACCGCGCCGGGCAGGAGGGAGAGCCGGCGCAGATCCTGGGCGGCGTACTGGAGCAGTCCGGCCCCGAGGGAGATGGCGAGGGCGAGACGGATGCGGCGGCGGTCGAGGGAGGCCTTCGCGCCGGCGTCGGCCTGCTCCCCCACCGGCCCGGACGCCCGGCTCCGTATCTGCGGCAGCGCGAGCGCGAGCGGAAGCACGACCAGGACGGGTATCCCCACGAACACCCACCGCCAGCCGAGCCGCTCGGTCACCGTGCCGGCGGCGAGCGGGCCGACGATCGACGGCACGATCCAGGCCGCCGCGAACGCCGCCATGATGGCCGGCCGCAGCCGTTCCGGATAGGCCCGCCCGACGACCACGTACAGCGCGACGATCACCAGCCCGCCGCCGAGTCCCTGTACGGCCCGCCCCAGGATGAACACCCACATCGCCCCGGCCGTCCCCGACAGCAGCAGCCCGGCCCCGAAGGAGGCGATGCCCGTCGACAACGGCCCGAGCGGCCCGCGCAGGTCCGACCACTGCCCCGCGAGCACCATCCCGAACAAGCTGGTCGTGAAGTACCCGGAGAACGCGAAGGCGTACAGCGACACCCCGTCCAACTCCCGCGCGGCGACCGGCATCGCCGTACCGACGGCCGTCGCCTCGAAGGCGATGAGCAGCACGACGGAGACGATCCCGACACTCAACGCCCGGTACGTCCGCCCCAGCACGCTCTCGTCCCCCACCTCGGCGCGGGAGGGCGGGGCAGCGGCATCTACGACATCGGCGTCACGCGGCTCCGGGGCGGTCATGACCGCCAGCGTAAGGTCCACGCGGCACTTTGACCCCTGTCGCGAGACGGTCCCCTTCTGGGACCTTGGTCGTACGTCCCTCCTTTCGGACGACCCTCCCGGCAGCCGTCAGGGGGCTCCGCTCGGGGGGAGTTTCCGTCCCAGCCGTGCGAGTGGGGACAGGGCCATCACCACCGGGGACAGCAGCATGCCCGCGGCCGTCACCAGGAGGCTGGTGCGCAGCCCCCACTCCGCCGCGAGGAAGCCGCCGGCCAGGGAACCGAGCGGGGTCATCCCCATGCCGGCGAACGTGATGGTCGCGGCCACGCGGCCCTGCATCCCGTCCGGAGTGACGGCCTGCCGGACGGCCATGACCGTGACGTTCACCAACTGGCCACCGAACCCGAACACGAAGCCGACCGCGAGGAGCGCGGCGACCGTCACCGCGGAGGAGCCGTGCAGCGCGGGCACGCACAGAAACACGCCGTCGCCGAGTGCCGCCGCGCACACGAGCACCGTGCCGTAACCGAACCGGCCCGGCAGGCGGGCGGCCAGCAGCGAGCCCAGGAGCGCGCCCGGCCCCACCGCCGTGAGCGCCAGCCCGACGACGGTGCCCGACAGGTGCAGTTCCCGGGGCAGGAAGAGGAGATAGACGGTCATCACGGCCGCGAAGGTGAACTGGAAGGCGGCCGAGGCCAGGCACACGGTCCGAAGCACGGCGTCGCGGGCGACGAAACGCAGGCCCTCGTGAATCCGCCGCCAGACCCGAGGGGGCCCTTCCGGAGGCACTGGCATCGCTTCGGCTCGGCGGATCCGCCGGATCGACAGGAACGACAGCGCGAAGAACAGCGCGCCGGAGGCGGCGGCGATCGGCGCCGACAGCAGGGACACCAGCGCACCGCCGAGGGCGGGACCGCCGATCTGCGCCGCGGACCGGCTGCCTTCCAGCGCGCTGTTGCCCTGCACCAGTTGGTCGCGTTCCACCAGCCGTACGAGAGACGCCTGGTAGGCCACGTCGAAGAACACGGACAGGGCCCCGACGGCGAAGGCGAGCGCGAGCAGGCCGGGCAGGCCGAGCCAGCCGAGGAGGCCGGCCACGGCTGCGGCGCCCAGGGCCATGGCCCGCCCGGCGTCGGTGAGCACCATCGTCGTGCGGGTCCGCCACCTGTCCACCCACGCACCGGCGAAGAGCGAGAGCAACAGGATCGGCGCCTGCCCCACCGCGCGGAGGACGCCCAGCTCGCCGGCACTGGCGTGGAGCGTCAGGACGGCGAAGAGCGGCAGAACCACCAGAGTCGCGTGTTCGCCGAGTTGGGAGGCCGTCTGCCCCATCCAGAGCCGGCGGAAGTCGGCGTCCCGCCACAGGCTTGACGGAGCAGGTCGACCGGAATCGGATACAGCGGAGGAAACGGACGGCACGGGAATCCCTTGTGTTGCCGGCAACGAGGCCCGCCATCGCGCACACGAAAGGCGCGTCGACGGTTCGGGCAGGGGAAGGCTCGCTGTGCCGCAACATCAGAGGCAGCACGCGATGACAGGCCGGTCAACGGCCTACGACGTCAACGCGCGCTCGGGTAACCGACCATCTCTCAGCTCCTCATGGACCACTCGCTGCGCCCGAACCCTAGCCGCCGGCGGCTTGACGGGAAAGCGAAAATTCGGCGGCCCGACGCGAAAACGCGGCCGCTCTCCACGTGGCAGCGGGACCGCTTCCGTGCTTGACCCTGACGCAGGGGCAGCCTCCCAGCATGGGCGGCATGACTGCGAGAAGCGCGAAAGCCCTACGGCGGTTTACCGTGCGGCACGACGGCGTCACTCTCCCGGTGTCCCGTGGGGGCAGGGGGCGGCCCCTCGTGCTGTGTCCGGGGCTGAATTCGACCCAGGCCGACCTGTCCGAGCTCATCGATCTGCTGCGGCGGGACCACGACGTCGTGACCTTCGACCTCAGGGGGCACGGCCTCGCCTCGGCCGCCGAGCGGTACTCCTTCGACGCCTTCCTGGGCGACCTCTTCGCCGTGCTGGCGGAGGTCCGGCTGCCCTCGGCGCCCCTGCTCGTGGGGTACTCGCTCGGCGCCGACCTGGCCGTGCACTACGCCGCCGAGTGTCCTGACGCCGTCGCCGGGCTCGTGCTCATCGACGGCGCGAACCCGCTGCCCGAGCCGTTCATCACCGACACCGATCTGGCGGAGTTCCGGGCGATGGCACGGGACGAGGCCGAACGGGACAGGGACCGCGCGCGTCAGGTGGCACTCAGCGCCGAGGACATCCTCGAACTGGGGCTGGAGATGGACGTCGTCCGGGCCCGGATCCTCGACCGGTACGGGAAGATCGAGCAGCCCGTGCGGATGATCATGTCCAGTGCGATCGCCGGCGGCACCGGCGGGGACCGTGCCCCGCGGCACAACCGGCTCTGGCGCGCGGGTGTCGAGCGACTCCTCCGTGTGCGGCCGGACATCGCCACGTTCTGGCTCGAAGCCGACCATCGGCTGGTCTTCACCCACGCCCCGGACATCGCCGAGATCATCCGCGGCGGAGGCGGGCCGGTCGGCAGGCCGGCCTCCTGAAGCGGCTGCGCAAGACTGGTCCCATGCTGACCATCGGCCAGTTGGCGCGGTACACGGGAGTGACCGTGCGCGCGGTGCGGCACTATCACGCCAAGGGACTGCTCCCGGAGCCGGAGCGGGATCACTCCGGGTATCGGCGCTACGACGCCGGCGCCGTCGTCGAGCTGATCAGGATCCGGACCCTCGCCGAGGCGGGGGTCCCGCTGGCGCGGGTGCGGGAGTTGCTCCAGGCCGGTGAGGCGGAGTTCGCCGCGGCGGTCGCGGACATCGACAGGCGGCTGGAGGCGGAGATCCAGGCACGGCAGCGGCACCGGGAGAGAATCGCCCGTCTCGTCTCCGGGGACAGTCTGGCGCTGCCCCCGGAAGTGGTCGGGTTCCTGGAGCGGCTTCGGGCGCTCGGCGTCGACGAGCGGATCGTCCGGGCCGAACGCGACGGGTGGATCCCGCTGGCCGCACGCTCACCCGAGCGCGTCGGGGAGTGGATCGCGCGCAAGCAGGAGCAGATCGCCGACCCGGCGTTCCTCGACTTCTATCTGACGTTGGGCGAGGCTCTCGACCGGGACGACGACGACCCGCGGCTGGTCGAGCTGGCCGACAGGGTGGCCGCCTACCTCACCAGGCTGGCCGACGAGCGGGGTGAGGAGTACGTGGGCGACGCCGCCATCGAGCCGGTGCTCGCCGAGCTGATGGACACGCTGGCGTTCGACACCGTGTCCTCGGCCCGCCGGCTCATCGAGCTGCTCAGGCAGCGGGGGTGGGCGGGATGGACCCGGCTTGAGCGCGTGGACCCGACGTGACCAGGGCCCGGGGGCGGCTTACAGCACCCCACCCGCCTCGTCCTGGAACGCGTCCGTCCAGTAGTGGCGTCTGGCGCCGCCCGCGGTGACGCCCGTCGGGTCGACCGCCGACAGGACCTGGAGCATCGTCATGGCCAACTGGTCGTAGGTGTCGGTCGTCAGCTCGTGGTCCGACTGGGCGTCGATCGCGCGCTCGCGGTGCAGCAGCCAGAGGGTGAACGCCAGAGTCGACACGTCCGTGTTCAGCGGGTACAGCGTCGCCTCGGGCTCGCTCCAGTTGAGGACCGCACCCGTCTCGCCGTCGATGACCAGGCTGTTGTCCTCGATCAGGTGGCCGAGGCGTATCAGGCGGTGGGCGCCGGAGGGGAGTTCCGTCGGCGCGCCCGTCTCGGCGTAGTACTCGGCGAGTGTCGCCAGCGGTACGTCCGTGTCCAGGGAGAAGACGTGGGCGTCCTCCGGCAGGCCCACCTCGCGCAGGAAGCGGCGGGTCGGCTCGTGCGTGAGGGTCGAGGGGAAGTCGACGTCCTCGAAGCGGGCCACCTTGCCGGGGCCGAACTCCTGGTCCAGGAGGCGGTGCGGGAGGTCCAGGGAGAGCCCGGACGTGCCGCCCCGGCCCGCCACCAGGGACAGCGGGCGGATCAGCGCCGCCATCTTCCAGAACGGGGCCGGTTCGCCGTCCGTCCCGTCCCGGAAGACGGCCAGGAGGTGCTGGGACGCCTCCGCCACCGCCTTCAGGCCGTAGCGGCCCGCGTAGGAGGCGAACTGGCCGCGCAGGCCCGCCAGTTCGTCGGTCGCCTCGGCGAAGCGGACCAGCGTCCGCAGGGAGGGGGCCAGGGGGCGGCGGTCCATGAGGTCGGGGCGGTCGTGCAGGAAGTGCGTCGTCGAGATCTCGCCCGTCGCGCCGTCCAGCAGGACCGACTCCGTCTCCAGGCCCGCGGGGCCCAGCAGACCGCCTATCACCAGCTGCTCGCGCAGCTCCGCCGAGAGCCGGTCGTCCGGATCGCCCGTCGAGTCCCCCACCGTGCGCAGACCCTCCCGGCGCAGCCCGGCGAAGGTCAGCACGCCGCTGTCGGACGGCAGTCCGGGGCCGGTCAGCCAGTGCCGCGTCGACGCGTGCGTCACCCACGGGTCCAGCTCGGCCTCGGTCAGGGTGATCACCGCGGTACCGGCGTCGGTCGTACTCATGGGCTCCCCCGCATGTGCTTGCTCACCATCCCCTGGCGGAGCACGGCAGACCGCCCGGCCAGGCCCGGCAGCCGTCTCCCACTGCCCAGAACACTACGCCCCACCACTGACAACGCCCCGGAACAGCGACGCGTGCCCAGCGACCACAACGCGTCCACCCCACATGACGCTCAGACGACCCTCGCGCGTTCCCTTCCCGCCACAATCGCCTCGACCGTCTGCCCCACCGTCAGCTCCGAGGTGTCCAGCCACAGCCCGATGCGCGGGGTCCGGGCACGCAGCGCTTCGTCCAGCAGGCCGACCGTCCAGCCGGCGCCGTACCCGGTCTTCGCCCGTCCCGCCTCCCGTGCGGCCACCGCCTCGGGGCGCGGCGCGAGGACGACCACGTACAGCGGGCGGGTGCGCACCAGGTCGGCGTACGTCCTCAAGTCCTCGCCCAGCACCACGTCCTGGACGACCGCCGTGAACCCGGCCCCGGCGTAGGCGTCCGCCGTCGCGGCCGACAGCCGGTAGCGCAGGAGCAGTTGGGCCCGGGCCTCGCCGTCCGCACCGGGGACGTACTCCTCGCGCCCGGACACGATCATGCGCCGGAACACGTCCCCGCGGACGTGCGCCGCCCTCGGCAGCGTCTCCGCCAGCGCCTGCGCGACCGTCGACTTGCCGGCCGCCATGACGCCGGTGAGCAGGACGACCCCGTCCATGCGGGCGGTCAGGACCGTTCGGTGACGACCGCGGCCTGCGGGCGGATCGGCAGCCGGTTCACGGGGCGGCCCGTCGCGGCCCGCACGGCGGACGCGACGGCCGCCGGGGACGCCACCACCGGCACCGCGCTGACCGCCTTCGCCCCGAACGGCGCGACCACGTCCCGCTCCTCGACCAGCCGGACGATGCGGATGTCGGGCGCGTCGAGGGCCGTCGGGAGGGCGTAGCCGGTGAGGTCCGGGTGGCGGATCAGGCCGCGCGGCGTGCGCAGGTTCTCCGTGAGCGCGATGCCCACGCCCTGGGTCACGCCCGCCTCGATCCGGGCGGCCAGCTGGGCCGGGTTCAGGACCCGGCCCACGTCCTGGGCGACGGCCAGTTCCACGACCCGTACGGAACCGAGCTCGATGTCGACGTCCACCACCGCGCGGATCGCGCAGAAGGCCATGCCCACGAAGGCGTCGCCCTGGCCGGCCTCGTTCAGCGGCTCGGTCGGGTGCGGGCGGCACTGGGCGGTGGCCCACAGTTCCTTGCCGTCCAGCGCCTCGGTGACGGTCGTCGAGAGGACCCCGTCGTACGACGTGATCTTGCCGTCGATGATCTGGAGCAGCTCCGTGGACATGCCGAACTTGTGCGCGAGCGGCTGGAGGAGCTGCGTGCGGACCATCTTGGCCGCGCGCTCGACGGC
Organism: Streptomyces lomondensis; assembly: GCF_014651035.1. GTDB lineage: Bacteria > Actinomycetota > Actinomycetes > Streptomycetales > Streptomycetaceae > Streptomyces > Streptomyces lomondensis. The sequence continues at coordinate 112,290 of NZ_BMWC01000001.1, read as the reverse complement.
GCCGCCCGACACCCAGGTGTGCCGGCCGCGGCAGCCCGCGCCCGCCGGGGGCTGGTCGGTGTCGACGGGCGCCACGTGTACCTCGTCGACGCCGAGAGTTTCCTGCACGATCTGCCGGGCCAGGGTCGTGAAGCCCTGGCCGGTCTCGACGGCCGCGCACAGCACCGTCGCCACGCCGTCGTGGACCTTGACGGTCGCCGTGGAGACCTCGTCCGCGCCCTCCGCGCCGAGCATGTGCACCATGCCCACGCCGTAGCCCACGCCCCGGCGCACCGCGCCCGGTTCGCCCGCGCCCTCGGGGCCGCCGGGCAGCAGCCACTCGTCCTCGGGCGTGTCCTTGGGCAGCGGCGGCAGCGGGAAGTCCCGTACGGCCTGGAGCAGTTCGGCGACCGGGGCCGGGCAGGTCACGGTCTGGCCGGTCGGGAGCACGTCGCCGGTCGCCATGGCGTTGCGCAGCCGCACCTCGGCCGGGTCGAGGCCGAGCTTCTTGGCGATCTTGTCCATCTGTGCCTCGTAGGCGGCGCAGACCTGCATGGCCCCTTCGCCGCGTACGTGGCCGGACGGGGGGTTGTTGGTGCGGACGGCCCAGCCCTCGATGAAGGCGTTCGGGACGACGTACGGGCCGCAGGCGAAGGCGACGGCGGCGGCCAGGGCGTCGGCGGAGGTGTCGGCGTAGGCGCCCGCGTCGAGCAGGATCTGCGCCTCGACCTTGACGAGTCTGCCCTCGCCGTCGGCGTGGTGGCGGTAGCGCAGCAGGGTGGGGTGCCGGTGGGCATGGCCGAGGAAGGACTCCTCGCGCGTGGCGGTGAGTTTCACCGGGCAGCCGGTGCGCAGCGCCAGCAGGCCGAGCGGCAGCTGGAAGCCCTGGTCCTCGCGGTCGGCCGTGGCGCCGGGGACGCCGGTGACGACGACCTTGACCCGCTCGGGTTCCAGGCCGAAGGCGGCGGCGGCCGTGTCGCGGTCGGCGTGCGGGTCGGTGGAGGCGAGGTACAGCTCCACGCCGCCGTCCGGGCGCGGTACGGCCAGGCCCGCCTCGGCGCCGATGGGAGCGGGGTCCGCGCGGCCGATGCGGTACAGCCCCTCGACGACGATCTCGCCGGCCGCCTCCGGGTCGCCGTGGCGCAGCGGGATGTGCCGGATCAGGTTGCCGTCCGGGTGCAGCGGCTCGGCCTCGAAGGCCTGCTCCGGGTCGGTCACCGGGTCGAGCACCTCGTACTCGACGATGACGGCGGCGGCGGCCATGCGCGCGGTGTCCGGGTGGTCGGCGGCGACGGCGGCGATGGGCTCGCCGTGGTGGCGTACGACCTCGGAGGCGAAGACCGGGCGGTCGGCCTTGCCTCGGCCGTGCAGCGGGCTGCCGGGGACGTCCTCGTGGGTGACGACGGCGCGTACGCCGGGCATCTCGCGCGCGTGGGAGGTGTCGATGGACACGATGCGCGCGTGCGGGTGCGGTGAGCGCAGCACGGCCGCCCACAGCAGGCCCTCGGCCCACAGGTCGGCGGCGTACGGGAAGGTGCCCTCCGTCTTGGCGCGGGCGTCGGCGGCAGGGAGGGAGGCGCCGAGGCCGTGCGGCAGTGGTTCGGGGGCGGGGGCGGCCTCCGCGGCCTGCGCGGTGGCTGCTTCGTTGCTCACGCCTGGCCTCCGTCCTGGCCGTAGGGCTGGTCATGCGGTTCTGGGGAGTGCGGATCCGGGGCGTGCGGTTCCGGGGCCACTCCGAAGGCCGACGCGTTCACGCCACCGGCGCCCGGGCCCGCCTGGTGCGGGATACGGGGCTCGTCGCCGTCGGCGGGCGCGGCGTGGGCCTCGCGCTCGGCGACGACCTCCTTGACGGCGTCCACCACGCCCCGGTAGCCGGAGCAGCGGCACAGGTTGCCGCACAGCGCCTGGCGGGTCTCCAGCTCGGTGGGCGCGGGGTTGCCCTCCAGCAGGTCGTGCACGGTCATCGCCATGCCGGGGACGCAGAAGCCGCACTGCACGGCGCCGCAGCGCGCGAGTGCCCGCTGCACGTCGGAGGGCTGCCCGTCCTCGGCCAGGCCCTCCACGGTGCGGACCTCACTCCCGGCCGCCGTCACGGCCGGGACCAGGCAGGAGGCGACGAGCCGCCCGTCGACCTGGACGTTGCACGCCCCGCACTCGCCCTGCGAGCAGCCGTCCTTGGCCCCGGCGAGCCCGAGCCGCTCGCGCAGCACGTACAGCAGGGACTCGCCGATCCACGCGTCGCTGACGGGGCGGTCGGTGCCGTTGACCCGCAGGACGTAGGAGGCGAGGGGGTGCTCCTCCTGCGGGGCCGTGGCGGGTGCGTCGTGGGGGGCGGCGGCCGGGTCGTCCGGGCCGTCGGCCCCGTCCTGCGAGGCGGCGGGGTCCTCCGGCGCCGGGTCGTCGGTCGCCTCGCCGTCGGCGGCCGGGTCGGGGGCGTCGGCCGGCTCCGCCCCGCCCTCCGCGTCCGCCAGGGCCGGGAGGGGCCCGGGAGCGGCCTCGGCGGGGCTGTCAGCGCCCTCTGGGGCGCCTGGGGCGTCCGCGGGCTCACCGGGCTCGGAAGCAGGCTGTGAGGCCTCGTGAGCGGCGTGTGGCGGCGCACCGGCTTCCGCGTCCGCCTCGGGCTCGGGCTCGGGGTTCTCCCCGGGGGTGTCGGCGTACGGCTGCTCGGGGCCGTGGCCGTGGCCGGCGGTGTCGGTGTGCTCCGGGGCGTGTGCGGCGGCCCCGAGGTGCTCAGGCGCGTGCGCATCTGGCCCGGGGTGCTCCGGGGCGTGTCCAGCGGGCGCGGGGTGCTCGGCCAGGTGACCGGCGGGGTCGGACGGGTCGGGTACGCCCGACTGCTCCGGTCCGTGGCCGGGTACGCCCGACTGCTCCGGACCGTGGCCGTGGAAACCGGAGGCCTCCGAGGCGTGGTCGGGGAAGTCCGGCTGCTCCGGCCCGTGGCCGGCGAAATCCGGCTGTTCCGGCCCGTGGCCGGCGAAGCCCGGCTGTTCGGACCTGTGGTCGGCGAAGCCGGAGGGCTCCGGCGCGTGGCCGACCCCGCCAGACGGCCCCGCCCCACCGTCGGCGAAACCCGAGCCTTCCGGCCCGTGGTCGGCGAAGCCGGACGGCTCCGTCCCCTGGTCGGCGAATCCGGACGGCTCCGGCGCGTGGCCGGCCGTCGGCTGCCCGTGCGCGGGCTCGACGGACCCCACCTCGTGCGGCAGGTGCGTGGCGGGCGGCTGGTCCGGTGCGTATCCGGAGGCCGGTCCGGCAGCCTCTGGCTGCTCGTGCCCCTCGACGTAGCCACCATGCCCGTGGCCCTGCTCGGCCCCGTGCCCATGACCCTGCTCGTGGCCATGACCGTGGCCCTGCTCGTACGCCTGGCCCTGCTCGGGCCCGTGGCCATGGCCCTGGTCGTATCCCCGGCCCTGCTCGGGCCCGTGCGGGTAACCCGCCCCGGGCTGGTCCTGCCCCGCCGGCTCCTGCGGAGGCTGCCCCCACGGCTGGCCCGCGGCCTGGGTGGCCCACGGCGCCGGCGCGCCGCCCGGGAGCGTGGCCGGTGGGGTGCCGCCCCACTGCTCGACCAGGGCGGACGTGGTGAACTCGCCCGACTCGTCCGGAAGGTCGCCCCCGGCGACGGGGATGGACCACTGCCCGGTCACGTCATGGCCGGGTGCGGCCTCCGCCGCCGTGGGCTCCTCGAAGTTCCACTGCCCGGTGGCACCGGGGTTGTACGTGAAGCGGTCGTTCCCGCCGTGCTGCCCCGCCCCCGTGTCGGAGCCGTACGGCGTGCCGTAGGGCGCCTCGGAGGTGCCGTACGGCTGCTCCCCGGCGTCGTGGCCCTGCTGCTGGTGCGCCGCGTGCGGGTCGTGCCACTGGGCGCCGTCGACGGGCGCGCCGGGCACCGGCCACGCGCCCGTGGCGGCCGGGTCGGTGCCGGCGGTCGTCGCGGGGCTGACCGTTATCTGCGGCGGTACGTAGCCGTGGCCGGGCGCGGCGAGGGGACTGTCGGCGGCCAGCAGGGCGTCGACGCCCCCCTCGGGCAGTTCGACGAAGGCGGTGGCGCCGTCGTCGTACTCGCCCTGGGGCAGCGGGTCCCAGCGGCTGCCACCCCGGGGCGTGCCCTCTCCGTGCTGGTCGTCGGTCACGACAGCGCCCTCCCCAGTGCTCGTCGGGCCAGCGCGGCGACGGTGCGCCGCAGGTGCAGTACGGCGGGCGGGAGCTGCGGTACGGAGCCGTCCTCGCCCGGGGCCGCGTCGGGGATGCAGGCCGCGGCGACGTACTCCCCGAAGGCGCTCAGGGCCTCGGGGACGAGCGCGCGGTTGTTGTCCCAGTCGATGAGCCGGCCGACCCACTGCTCGGCCTCCAGGGGCCGCAGCGGCATCGGCGCTATGGCGCCCACCGCGCAGCGCACGCCCCGGCGCGCGGGGTCCAGGACCAGGGCGACGGATGCGACCGCGCGCCCCGGGCCCGTGCGGCCGGTCGCCTTCAGGAAGACCTGCGGGGCGTGCAGCAGCGGCACGCGCACGTAGCCGATGAGTTCACCGGCGCGCAGCATCTCCATCCCGGCGAGCAGGTGCGACACCGGGATCTCCCGGCGGGCTCCGCCCGGGCCCGCGATGATCAGGGTCGCCTCCAGGGCGGCCAGCACCGGCAGCGCGTCCCCGGTGGGGGCGGCCGAGGCGATGTTGCCGCCCAGGGTGCCCGCGTTGCGGATGTGCGGCGGGCCCGCGGCGCGCGCGGCGGCGGCGAGCGCCGGGATGAGGGCCGCGAAGTCGGGGCGGCCCATACGCGCGTGCGTGAGGCCGGCGCCGAGCAGCGCGTGGCCGTCCTGGTACTGCCAGCCGCGGATCTCGCTGATCCGGCCGAGTCCCACCAGCGCGGCGGGCCTGAGCTGCCCGGAGTTGACGGCGGCCATCAGGTCGGTGCCGCCCGCGACGGGCACGGCGGCGGGCACGGCGGTGAGTGCCGCGACGGCCTCGTCCAGCGTCGTGGGCAGCGTGACGGCCTGCGCCGCCTGCGGTGCGTGCGTGGTCAAACCGGCTGCCCCTTCCCGCTGCCCCACCTGGTCCCACCTGTGCTGCCGTACGGTACGTGCTGACAGGGCGGACGTGGCAACTCTGGCACATCTTGGCGAGAGCCGAAGACACGGGTCCGCTAGGAGGCATTCGCCCACCTCACCGGGGAGATGGTCCGTTTTCGCACAGGTTCGCCAGTGCGTGCCGATTGGCACTTTCGGTGACCCTTGTGCGCTTTTTCCGTGGCCTGTTCGAGCTGTTCGGGAGCAGCGGCCGGGTGCTACCGGTTCGGGGGCGGGCCGTCGATCGGGCGGCCCAGCACCCCGGGGCGCCGCTGCCAGGGCAGCGGGCCGGCGGGCGGCCGGTAGGCGACGCCCAGGGCGTCGAGCCGCCGGTAGTGGGCGGCCATACGGTGCTCGAAGCCGGCGGAGTCCCGTTCCGCCGGGGCGGGCAGGGCGCTCCAGGCGACCTCGGCGAAGGCCGCGAGCCGGGGGAACGCCTGGTAGTCCACGCGCGCGTGGTCCTCCATCACCTCGGTCCACAGGTTGGCCTGGCTGCCCAGCACGTGCCGGGCCTCCTCGGGCGTCAACTCCGGCGGCACCGGCTCGAACCGGTAGACGTCCTCCAGGGTGCGCACCCACCCGATCGGTACCGGCTCCTCGGGGCCCGGGGCCTGACGGTGGTCCAGATACACCTGCTGCTCGGGGCACATGACGACGTCGTGGCCGGCCCGGGCGGCGGCGATGCCTCCCGCGTAGCCGCGCCAGGAGGAGACGGCCGCGCCCTCGGCGAGCCCGCCCTCCAGGATCTCGTCCCAGCCGATGAGCCGGCGCCCGCGCGCGGTGAGCCACGCGTCGAAGTGCCCGATGAACCAGGACTGGAGCCCGTCCTCGTCGGCGAGCCCGAGTTCCCGGATGCGCGCCTGGGCGGTCGCCGACCGCCGCCACTGGTCCTTGGGGCATTCGTCGCCGCCGACGTGGACGAACTCCGACGGGAACAGCTCCAGCACTTCCTCGAAGACGCCCTCGTAGAAGCGCAGGGTGTTGTCAGTGGGGGCGAGTACGTTCGGGTTGATTCCCCAGGTGTCCCAGACGGAGAGGGCGGTCGTGTCGATGACGTCGGTGTTGCCGAGTTCCGGGTACGCGGCGATGGCGGCCTGCGAGTGGCCGGGTACGTCGATTTCGGGGACGACGGTGATATGCCGCTCGGCGGCGTAGGAGACGATCTCGCGGATGTCGTCCTGGGTGTAGTAGCCCCCGTGCGGCTTCTCCTCCCACAGCGGTGAGGCCCGGTGGCCGGTTTTCGTGCGGGCGCGCCAGGAGCCGATCTCGGTGAGCCGCGGATGCCGCTTGATCTCGATGCGCCAGCCCTGGTCGTCCGTCAGATGGAAGTGGAAGACGTTGAGTTTGTGCGCCGCCATCAGATCGAGGTAACGCAGCACGCCTTCCTTGGGCATGAAGTGCCGGGCGACGTCGAGCATGAGGCCGCGCCAGCGGAATCGGGGGGCGTCCTCGATCGTGAGGTACGGCACGGCCCAGGCGCGGTCGCGGCGGAGCGGGGCCCTGCGGAACGCGTCGGGGCCGAGGAGCTGGCGCAGCGTCTGGGCGCCCCAGAAGACACCGGCCGGGCCGCCGCCCTCGATGAGGATGCCGTCCCCGTTGCTGACGAGGCGGTATTCCTCGGGGCCGAGTTCGGGGTCGATCCGGAGCCCGACGCCGTCGCCGCCGGCGTCTTCGAGTTCCCGCCCCTCGCGCAACGGCAGGCCGGTGCCCTGCCGGAGGACGGTGCGCAGCCAGTGGCCGACGCCCTCCGTCGCGGTGTCGGCGTAGAGCCGCGAGTGCTCCGTCAGCCGCACCTCGCCCGGACCGGCGACGACGCTGCGGGGAGCCGGGATCAGTTCGGTCATGTCAGTCCTTTACCGCCCCGCCCAGCCCCGACACCAGCCGTCGCTGCACGAGTACGAAGAAGATCAGCACCGGGATCGTCATCACCGTCGACGCCGCCATCACCCCGCCCCAGTCCGGGTCGTCGGGCTTGTAGAAGACCAGCAGCGCCATGGGCAGCGTGGACTGGGAGGTGTCACTGATGATGAACGACTTGGCGAACAGGAAGTCGTTCCAGGCGGAGATGAAGGAAAACACGCTGGTGGCCACGAGGCCCGGCAGGACGAGCGGGAAAAGGATCTGCCAGAGGAATCGCGCCCGGCTCGCCCCGTCGATGTACGCGGCCTCCTCCAGCGCCTCCGGAACGGCTTTCACGAACCCCCTCAGCATCCAGATCGCGAAGGGCAGCGAGAAGGCGATGTGGGGCAGGATCAGCGAGCCCAGCGTGTTCAGCTGACCGGCGTCCCGCATGAGGAAGAAGAGGGGGATCGTGAGGGCTTCCACGGGCACCATCTGGGCCACCAGAAACATGATCAACAGGGTGGTCCGGAGGCGGAAGCGGAATCGTGTCACGGCGGTCGCGGCGAGAAACGCGATCAGCGCGGAGGCGATCACCACACTGCCCGCGACGACAAGGCTGTTGAGGAAGTAGCGGCCGAATTCCTGCTGTCCGAAGACGCGTTGGAAGGAATCCAGGGACGGTGCGAGAGTCCACGGCCTGGGCTCGCTCGACTCGATCTCCCCGGCCGGTTTGAAGGCGCTGAGCACCATCCAGTACAGGGGAAAGGCGACGACGACCGCGATCAGCAGGGCCGAGGCCTCGGCGGCCGGCCGGCCCGGGCGGCGCACACGGGCGCGTGGCAGATTCACAGTTCCTCCCCCTGCCGCCGCAGCAGCCGCAGGTACACCAGCGTGACGGCGAGCAGGATCAGCAGCATCACGACGCCGATCGCCGAGCCGAGGCTGTACTGCGAGGACGCGAAGGCCTGCTGGTAGGCGTAGACGTTCAGGACCAGGTTCTGGCCGGCGATGCCGCCGCCGTTCGTCATGACGTAGATCTGGGTGAAGACCTTGAAGTCCCAGATGACCGACTGGATGGTGACGACGACCAGGATCGGCCGGAGTATCGGGGCGAGGACGGAGCGCCAGATGCGCCACTGCGAGGCGCCGTCGAGGGAGGCGGCCTCCAGCACCTCGGCCGGGACGGCGCGGATACCCGCGTAGACGGTCACCATCACGAACGGGAAGGAGCACCACACCACTTCGAGCAGGACGAGGAAGAAGGCGCTGAGACGGCCGTACGTCCACGAATGGTCGCCGATGCCGAGGATCCGGTTCACCGGGCCGAAGTCCGGGTCGAAGAGGAACAGCCAGACCGTGGAGCCGGTCACGGCCGGGGTCGCCCACGCGCCCATCGCGGCCAGCATCAGAGCGAGCCGCGGTACCGCCCGTACGCGGGTGAGCAGTACGGCCAGGGCGCATCCGACCGCGAGCGTGGAGACGACGCAGGCCGCCGCGAACAGCACGGTGGCGAGCAGCACTTGCCAGAACCGCGGGTCCCCGAACAGCTCGGCGTAGTTCCCGAACCCCTCGAAGGTCGTCGGCTCCCCGCCGCTGACCTGTGCCTGCGTGTACCGGAAGAAGGAGATCAGACCGAGCTGGTAGATCGGGTAGACGAGCAGTCCCCCGAGCACGACGAGCGCGGGGGCGAGGTAGAGCCAGGGCGTCCAGCCGCCCGATACGAGCGGGGACGTGCGGGTCGGACTCCGGCGCGCCCCGCGCGACCCGCGGGCCGCCGGCCGCACCGCCGGACCACCGCGCCGCGCGGCGCGGGGCTCGACGGATCCGCCGGCGGCGGCCGCCGCAGAGCGCCCCGGCGCTGGTCCAGCAGGCTCCGCAGAGCACCCCGGCCGTGGTCCAGCAGGCTCCGCAGAGCACCCCGGCCGTGGTCCGGCGGGCGCCTCGAGCGGTGCGGCGACGGCCACCGGAGGCGCCGCGGAGCGACCGGGGACCACGCCGCGCGCGCCTCCGGCCGGGACGGCTCCCGGGCGGCCCACCTCCTCGCGGCCCACCGGACCGGCTCCCGCCCCAGGCCCACTCCCGGCCGAATCCACCGCCCCACTCCCGGCCTGGCCGGCCCCCGGCCGAACCGGACCCGCCCGCCCGGCCGGCTCGCCCCCGGCCGCGGCGGCTCCGGCCGCGGCGGCTCCGGCCGTCTCGGTCACAGTGGCGTCGGTGCCCGCCGGGTCGGCGTCGGCCGAGTCGGCCGCCACCGGTTCCGTACGGTCGTCCATCCCGCTCACCCCGCGGAGCCGAACGCGGTGTTCATCTTCTGCGCGGCGTCCTCGGAGGCCTGGGCGACGCCCTTCTTGCCGCTGATGACCTCCTGGAACATGGTCGGCAGGACGAGCTGGGAGTCGATCTGGGCCCACGCCGGGGACGCGGGGACGAACTTGGTGCCGGCCGAGAGGGTCTGCACGAAGGGCTTCACGAACGGCTCCTCCTGCGCGACCTGCCGGCGGACGTCCGTGAAGGTCGGCAGGAAGCCCATCGCGTCGAAGAGTTCGGTCTGCGTCTTCTTCGAGGCGAGCTGTTCCATCAGGTCGACGGCGAGCGTGCGGTGGGACGTGCTCTTCAGGACGCCGATGTTGTTGCCGCCCGCGAAGGCGGGTGCGATCGAGCCGGGCTTCACCCCCGGCAGCGGGACGACGGCGTACTTGCCCTTGACCTTCCCGGCCTCGACGGCGGTGTGGCTGAAGTCGCCGCCGATCGCCATGCCCGCCTTCCCCGCGGCGAACGCGGAGATCGTGTCGTTGCCGCCCATCCCCGCGCACTTGGCGGCCGGGCAGTTGTCGTCACCGAAGAGGGACGTGTACGCCTCGATGCCCTTGCGGGCCTCCGGGCTGTCGATGCCGGAGGCGTACGACCCGCCCTTGCCGCTGGCGAGTTCACCGCCGTTGGCCCAGACGAACGGCATCGCGCCGTAGGTGTAGGCGCCGCCGACGACGAGCCCGTAGAGCTCGGGCTTCGCGGCACGTATCTTCCGGGCGGTGGAGGCCAGTTCGTCCATCGTCTTCGGGACGGACAGGCCGAGTTCCCCGAACACGTCCGTGCGGTAGTACAGCGCGCGGACGCCGACGTAGAAGGGGGCGCCGTAGACCTTGCCGTCGACCGTCACCGACTGCTTCGCGGTCGGGTCGGTGTCCTTCGCCTCGCTCCAGTCGCCGAACTCCTCGGTGACGTCGAGGAGTCCGCCGTCCTTCACATAGCCGGCCGTGTCGGTGTTGCCGTACTCCATGACGTCGGGAGCGGAGGCGGGGTCGTTGAAGGCGGCCTTGACGCGCTGGGCGCGGGTGTCGACGGGGATGTACTCGACGTCGACCTCGGTGCCCTCGTGGGCCTTCTCGAAGGCGGCGACGACCGAGTCGACGACCTTCTCCTTGGGAGCGTTGCCGACCTCCTGGAAGAGCCACACGCGCAGCGTGCCGGTCTGCTCGTCCTTGCCGGAGGAGGAGTTCGAGGAGGTCTGGGGCGCGCAGGCGGTGGCCAGGAGGGCGGCGAGGGCGGTGAGGCCGGCACATCGGACGGACAGCTTCATGGAGTGCTCCTCCGAGGGAGTGTTGCAACATGCGCAATGAATGTTTCGCTGTGCACAACACTCCGGAGGCTAGGGACTGCATGAACAGCCCCACAAGAGGTCTCAACCACTCTGTGACCGGCAGACGCACCCCCTGCAACGCCCGGACAGCACAAAAGCCCCCAGGGCGCGCAAAACGCACCCTGGAGGCTTTACGCCGCGCGGGTCGGGACTACTTGTCGCCCTTGCCCTTGCCGTCGTCGCCGGCGCCCATGGACTCGTAGATCTCCTTGCACATGGGGCACACGGGGTACTTCTTCGGGTCGCGGCCCGGCACCCAGACCTTGCCGCACAGCGCCACGACGGGGGTGCCGTCGAGGGCGCTCGCCATGATCTTGTCCTTCTGGACGTAGTGGGCGAAGCGCTCGTGGTCACCGTCACCGTGGGAGGTCTGCGGCGTCGGCTCTACGAGGGTCCCCGTACCAGTCCCGCGCTCGGGCTCGAGAGTGCTCATAGGCCCAAGGGTACTGAAGGTCACAGACATCAGTTGAGCGAAGGGTCGTCCGGATACGTCGCCACCATCGCCAGCTCGTTGCGCTGGCGCCGCAGGACCTCGCGCCACAGCCGCTCCGGGGACGGGGACGAGACGTCGCCGGGCTCCGACTCGACGACGTACCAGGCGCCGTCCACCAGCTCGTCCTCCAGCTGGCCCGGGCCCCAGCCGGCGTATCCGGCGAAGATCCGCAGGGAGCCGAGGGCGGAGGCCAGCAGCTCCGGCGGGGCCTCCAGGTCGACCAGTCCGATCGCGCCGTGCACCCGGCGCCAGCCCAGCGGCGCCGCCTCGCCGGACGCGCCGCCGGGGACGACGGCGACCCCGAGGGCCGAGTCCAGCGACACCGGGCCGCCCTGGAACACGACGCCGGGCTCGCCGGCGAGGTCCCCCCAGCCCTCCAGGATGTCCCCCACGCCCACCGGGGTGGGGCGGTTGAGGACGACACCGAGGGAGCCCTCCTCGTCGTGGTCGAGGAGCAGCACCACCGCGCGGTCGAAGTTGGGGTCCGCCAGGGCGGGCGTGGCCACGAGCAACCGCCCTGTGAGCGAGGACACCTCGGTCATGCCAGACATGATCCCGCATCTTCCCTCCGTGTGGGGAGGCAATGCGGGGACCGGAGTGAACGCAGCTCAGGGCGCACTGATGCGTCCCACGCGCACGGATGTGACCGTGACCCCATGTGCCCGGCACGGAACGGTTCGTGTTGTGACAGAGCTATGACGTGGCTGGGTCTGACTCAGGCTTACAGAAGGGGGGTGGAGGGCGATTACCCTTTCCCTCCTGGCCCCTGCCCGACTCCACGGAACGCGAGATTCATGACCGTCAACGACGATGTCCTGCTTGTCCACGGCGGAACCCCGCTGGAGGGCGAGATCCGTGTCCGCGGTGCGAAGAACCTCGTACCGAAGGCCATGGTGGCAGCGCTGCTGGGCAGCGCTCCGAGCCGGCTGCGCAATGTTCCGGACATCCGCGACGTCCGGGTCGTACGGGGTCTGCTCCAGCTGCACGGTGTGACGGTCCGTCCGGGTGACGAGCCCGGCGAACTCGTGATGGACCCGACGCGCGTGGAGAGCGCGAACGTCGCCGACATCGATGCCCACGCCGGTTCCAGCCGTATCCCGATCCTGTTCTGCGGGCCGCTGCTGCACCGTCTCGGCCACGCCTTCATCCCCGGCCTCGGCGGCTGCGACATCGGCGGCCGGCCCATCGACTTCCACTTCGAGGTGCTGCGGCAGTTCGGCGCGAAGATCGAGAAGCGGGCGGACGGCCAGTACCTGGAGGCGCCGCGGCGGCTGCGCGGCACGAAGATCCGGCTGCCCTACCCGTCGGTCGGCGCGACCGAGCAGGTGCTGCTGACGGCCGTCCTCGCGGAGGGCGTCACCGAGCTGTCCAACGCGGCCGTCGAGCCGGAGATCGAAGACCTGATCTGCGTCCTGCAGAAGATGGGCGCGATCATCGCGATGGACACCGACCGGACGATCCGGGTCACGGGTGTGGACCAGCTCGGCGGCTACAACCACCGCGCCCTGCCGGACCGGCTGGAGGCCGCGTCCTGGGCGTCGGCGGCGCTGGCGACCGAGGGCGACATCCGCGTCCGCGGGGCGCAGCAGCGCTCGATGATGACGTTCCTGAACACCTACCGGAAGGTGGGCGGTGCCTTCGAGATCGACGACGAGGGCATCCGCTTCTGGCACCCCGGCGGCCAGCTGAAGTCCATCGCGCTGGAGACGGACGTCCACCCCGGCTTCCAGACCGACTGGCAGCAGCCGCTGGTGGTGGCCCTCACCCAGGCCACGGGCCTGTCCATCATCCACGAGACGGTGTACGAGTCCCGCCTCGGCTTCACGTCCGCGCTGAACCAGATGGGCGCGCACATCCAGCTCTACCGCGAGTGCCTGGGCGGCTCGGACTGCCGCTTCGGCCAGCGCAACTTCCTCCACTCGGCCGTCGTCTCGGGCCCGACCAAGCTCCAGGGCGCCGATCTGGTCATCCCCGACCTCCGCGGCGGCTTCTCGTACCTCATCGCGGCCCTGGCGGCCCAGGGCACGTCCCGCGTCCACGGCATCGGCCTCATCAACCGCGGCTACGAGAACTTCATGGAGAAGCTCGTGGAACTGGGCGCGAAGGTGGAGCTGCCGGGCAAGGCGCTCGGGTAGCACGCGCAGTGACGTCAAAGGGGCGGCCACCCGGTTTCGGGTGGCCGCCCCTTTGATGTCACTCACTGTGGTTCGTACACCGCCGGCGTACGGACGACAGGGTTACTTGCCCTTCGCGGCTTCCTTGAGCTTCGAGCCCGCGGAGACCTTCACGCTGTAGCCGGCCGGGATCTGGATCGGCTCGCCGGTCTGCGGGTTGCGGGCGGTGCGAGCGGCACGGTGGGTGCGCTCGAAGGTCAGGAAGCCGGGGATGGTGACCTTCTCGTCGCCCTTGGAGACGATGTCGCCGACGACGTCGGCGAACGCGGCCAGCACGGCGTCGGCGTCCTTGCGGGTCACCTCGGCGCGGTCGGCCAGCGCGGCCACCAGCTCACTGCGGTTCATGTTGTTACTCCCGTGTTCATCTTGCCGTTGAGGCGTCAGATCGAAGCCGATGCTGCCAGGGTCCTCCATGAGTCCCCGGACCCGGGTCCGTCGTCAGACCCTCGCGCCCAGGGACGCATCCTGCCTCTACCTGCGGCGGGAAAGCCAATCCGGCACCCGCAGGAGTCGTGGGAACACCCTTGGGGAGTCACACGAAAAGAGGGCCTGAGCCTGGCCGACACGATAGAGCGCCGCTGCTGACAGGTGTTCTCCGACGCGCCGGTTTCAGGATGCCGTGGGGATGCTCACAGTCCGGGGGCTGCCGCCCCCGGACCCCGGAACCGCGGCCCGAACGGCCTCGCCTCAGACGACGGACGGGCTGCTCGCGGCCGCCCCCACCGCCTTGGCGGCCTCCCGCACGGCCCCGGCGACCGCGCCGGCGACCTTGTCGTTGAAGACGCTCGGGATGATGTAGTTCGGGTTCAGCTCGTCCTCGGTCACCACGTCCGCGAGGGCCTTCGCGGCGGCCAGCATCATCTCGGTGTTGACCGTGCGCGACTGCGCGTCCAGCAGGCCGCGGAAGACGCCCGGGAAGACCAGCACGTTGTTGATCTGGTTCGGGAAGTCGGAACGGCCCGTGGCGACGACGGCCGCGGTCTGGCGCGCGATCGCCGGGTCGACCTCGGGGTCGGGGTTCGCAAGCGCGAACACGATGGCCTCGTCGGCCATGGCGGCCACGTCGTCGCCGTCGAGGACGTTCGGGGCCGAGACGCCGATGAAGACGTCGGCGCCGCGCACGGCCTCCTTGAGCGTGCCGGTGAGGCCCTCGGGGTTGGTGTTGTCGGCGATCCAGCGCAGCGCCGAGTCCGGGGCGGCGTCCACCAGGTCCTCGCGGCCGGCGTGCACGACGCCGTGGATGTCGGCGACGACGGCGTTCTTGACGCCCGCGGCGATCAGCAGCTTCAGGATGGCCGTACCGGCCGCGCCGGCGCCGGACATGACGACCCGGATGTTCTCGATCGCCTTGCCCGCGACGCGAAGTGCGTTCGTGAGCGCGGCGAGGACGACGATCGCGGTGCCGTGCTGGTCGTCGTGGAAGACGGGGATGTCGAGGGCCTCGCGCAGCCGGGCCTCGATCTCGAAGCAGCGGGGGGCGGAGATGTCCTCCAGGTTGATGCCCGCGAAGCCCGGGGCGATCGCCTTGACGATCTCGACGATCGCGTCGGTGTCCTGGGTGTCGAGGCAGATCGGCCAGGCGTCGATGCCGGCGAACCGCTTGAAGAGGGCCGCCTTGCCCTCCATGACGGGCAGCGCGGCCTTCGGGCCGATGTTGCCCAGGCCGAGCACGGCGGAGCCGTCCGTCACGACCGCAACGGAGTTGCGCTTGATGGTGAGGCGGCGGGCGTCCTCGGGGTTCTCGGCGATCGCCATGCAGACGCGGGCCACGCCGGGCGTGTAGACCATGGACAGGTCGTCACGGTTGCGGATGGGGTGCTTCGACGCCATCTCGATCTTGCCGCCGAGGTGCATGAGGAAGGTCCGGTCCGAGACCTTGCCCAGCGTGACGCCCTCGATGCCGCGGAGCTTCTCGACGATCTCGTCCGCGTGCGCGGTCGACGTCGCCGCGATGGTGACGTCGATACGGAGCTTCTCGTGACCGGATGCCGTGACGTCGAGGCCGGTCACCGAGCCTCCGGAGGACTCCACGGCGGTGGTGAGCTGCGAGACGGCGGTTCCGCTCGCGGGCACCTCCAGCCGGACCGTCATCGAGTAGGAGACGCTGGGCGCCGTTGCCATGGCCGACTTCCTCTGCTTTCACCTGACGCTGAGTTGTGCCGTCCGATCGTCGCACCTACCGCTGAGTAGCGGGTAGCCGCCCTCTATTGCGAACGTTTTGTTCGCGGAACAGGCCAGCAAAAAGAGACCCACGTCACGTCCGACGTGGGTCTCTCGCGAAGTAGGTGGCACCGACCCGCCATGCTCGCCTCGCGGCAAGTGGTCGCTCGTAGCGACGAAGGTTGGGCCCGGGGGCTTGGATCGGGCCGGTGCCACATCCAGGCTAACAAACAGATCCCGTAAGGCCATTCCCGTACCGGGAGTTCATTTTCCCGGCATCTGGGTATCGCCGGTCAGTCCCTGAGGAGGTCCGGGACGCCCGCCGTGTCGGGCTCGTCCCGCTCGGCCGAGACGACCGTGAGCTGCTGGGTGGCCCGGGTCAGCGCGACGTAGAGCACCCGCAGGCCGGCCGGGGACTCGTCGGCGATCTCCGCCGGGGAGACCACGACCGTCGCGTCGTACTCCAGGCCCTTCGCCTCCAGGCTGCCGAGCGCCACCACCCGGTCGCCGAGCCCGGCGAGCCAGCGGCGGGCCTCCTCGCGGCGCTGCATGGGGACGACCACGCCGACCGTGCCGTCGACGCGCTCCAGCAGCCGGGCCGCCTCGGCGCGGACGGTTTCGGCCAAGGTGTCGTCCACGACCGTGAAGCGCGGCTCGACGCCGGTGGAGCGGACCGCCTTCGGTGCCGCCGAGCCGGGCATCGCCAGGGCGAGGACCTTCGCGGCCAGCTCGGCGATCTCGGCCGGGTTGCGGTAGTTCACGGTGAGCTCGAAGCGGCGGCGGGGGCGGCTGCCGAGGGCCTCGTCGCGGGCCTCGGCGGCCTCGTCCGGGTCGGACCAGGAGGACTGGGCCGGGTCGCCGACGACCGTCCAGGTGGCGTGCCGGCCGCGGCGGCCGATCATGCGCCACTGCATCGGGGTGAGGTCCTGGGCCTCGTCGACGATGACGTGGGCGTACTCGGTGCGCTCCTGGGCGAGGCGCTCGGCCCGCTCGCGCTGCGACTCCTCGCGCACCGGCATCAGCTCCTCCAGGCCGGTGAGCTGGTCGAGCGGGTCCAGCTCGCGCTTCTTCCGGGGCCGGGCGGGGGCGCCCAGGACGGCCTGGAGCTCGTCGAGCATCGCGATGTCGTGCACGGAGCGGCCGTCGCGCCTGAGGGAGCGGGCGACCTTGCGGACCTCGCCGGGGTTGAGGATCCGCCGGGCCCAGCGGCCGAGGCGCCGCTCGTCGGCCATGGCGTCCAGGACGGCCGCCGGGGTCAGCTCGGGCCACCAGGCGTCGAGGAAGTCGATGAAGGCGTCCTCGGAGGTGATGTCCTCGTCGAAGGAGGAGCGCAGCTCGGCGGCGAGCTCCGGGTCGGTGTGCCGGCCTGCCGCGCCGGACTGCTCCCACAGGGCGTCCAGGAGGAGCTTGCGGGCGCGGGGGCGCAGCAGGTTCACGGGGGCGGTGCCGCCGAGGGCGGCGCGGCGGATGCCCGCCAGCTGCTCGGCCTCCAGCTCCAGGCGGCGGCCGAAGGCGACCACGCGCAGCCGGGCCGGTGAATCGTTCAGCTCCAGGGCTCCGCGCGCGGCCTTGCGCAACACCTTGAGCATGCGCGAGGAGCCCTTGGCGCGGGCCACTGCCGGGGAGTCGTAGAGGGTGGCCTCGGCGCCGTCCACGAGGGAGCCGATGGCGCGGATGGCGACCTGGCCCTCCTCGCCGAGGGAGGGCAGCACGCCCTCGGTGTAGGCGACGAGCAGCGGGGTCGGGGAGACGATCAGGATGCCGCCCGCGTACCGGCGCCGGTCCTGGTAGAGGAGGTAGGCCGCGCGGTGCAGGGCGACGGCGGTCTTGCCGGTGCCGGGGCCGCCCTCGACGTACGTCACGGAGGCGGCGGGAGCGCGGATGACCAGGTCCTGCTCGGCCTGGATGGAGGCGACGATGTCGCGCATGGTGTGGCTGCGGGCCTGGCCGAGCGCGGCCATCAGGGCGCCGTCGCCGATGACGGGCAGCTGATCCCCGTCGAGGAAGGCCGTCAGCTCGGGGCGCATCAGGTCGTCCTCCACGCCGAGCACCTTGCGGCCCTTGGAGCGGATGAC
Organism: Streptomyces lomondensis; assembly: GCF_014651035.1. GTDB lineage: Bacteria > Actinomycetota > Actinomycetes > Streptomycetales > Streptomycetaceae > Streptomyces > Streptomyces lomondensis. The sequence goes on along the minus strand of NZ_BMWC01000001.1, from coordinate 94,871 downwards.
CCGGCGGCGGACGACGCGGCCGGGGTCCACGGGCGTCGAGCGGTAGAAGGGAGCGGCGGCCGGGGCCCGCCAGTCGATCACCAGCGGGGCGTAGTCCGCGTCGAGGACGCCGATGCGGCCGATGTGCAGGGTCTCGGCGATGTCGGCGGTGTTGTCCTCCCGGACGGCGCCCTCGGCGGGCTCGACGGCGGTGTACGCGCCGTCGGGGCCCTTCTTGCCGTCCTTGCCGAGCAGCAGGTCGATGCGGCCGAAGAGGAAGTCCTCGAACTCGTTGTTCAGCCGGTTGAGGTGGATGCCGGCGCGGAAGACCTGGGCGTCCCGCTCGGCGAGCGCGCCGGGCGTGCCGACCTGGCCGCGCCGGGCCGCGTCGTTCATGAGGAACTCCGCCTCGTGGATCTTCTCCTCGAGGCGCCGGTACACCCGGTCCAGGTGTTCCTGTTCGACGCCGATCTCTCTGTCTCTCAGGGAGTCGAGCGCGGTTTCCTGTTGAGCCTGAGCGGCCACCGGGTCCCCTTCTGACGTGCTGGGCAGCCGTCCACCGTACGCGAAGGGGACCCGGTAAGGCTACGCGTCGACCTCGACCAGGCGCTTGCCGCCGAACTCCACGACCTCGAAGTGGTCGATCTCGTTCGGGTCGAACGCGGCACCGCCCTGGACGTACAGGGGCTCCTTGGCCTTCTCCGACTTGGCGTCGGGCAGGCCGTAGCCCCACTCCGGGACGGACCAGGAGGCCAGGGTCTCGCGCTCGCCGTTCTTGCCGACCGCGACGAGGGCGCACTTGAGCGGGCCCTTGACGTTCTTCAGCTCCAGGACCGTGCCCGTGCCCCAGTCCTTCTTCTGGAGGGCGACGGTCGCGGAGACCTTGGTGTTCGGGTCAGTGGCCGTGATCTTGTCGGAGATGCCGTCGAAGGCCGCCTTGGCGGGGCTCGCCGCGAGCGGGCGGTTCTCCGCGCCGCCGCCGTCACCGCCGCCGTTCGTCGCGACCGCGACGAAGGGACCGCCGATGATCAGCGCGCCGGCCGCGGCCACCATGTAGAAGCTGCGGCGACGCTTCCGGGCGCGCCGTTCCGCGACCTCGTCGACGAGCTTCTCCACCAGGCGGGGCCTGGGCTTCGCGGACAGCGACTCGCCGATCGCGGGCGTGCCGGAGCCGGGCAGGTCGGCGAGGGCGGCGAGCATCGGCTCCATGCCGGCCAGCTCGTCGAGCTGCTGGGCGCACCACTCGCAGGTCGCGAGGTGGGCCTCGAAGGCGGTCGCTTCGGCGTCGTCGAGGATGCCGAGGGCGTAGGCGCCGACGGTCTCGTGCTCGTTCGGCACCGGAGATCCCTGCATGGGTCCAGACATACCCATGCCTCCCGTACCGAATCCCTGATTACCCCCGTAAACACTCATCACGCCGTCACCCCCCGCTCCTCCAGTGCCAGCTTCATCGAACGCAGGGCGTAGAACACCCTGGAGCGGACGGTTCCGCTGGGTATGCCCAGGGTTTCGGCCGCCTCATTGACCGTACGTCCCTTGAAGTACGTCTCGACGAGCACCTCCCGGTGAGCGGGGGTCAGGTCGTCGAGTGCGTCCGAGAGAGTCATCAGCCACAGCGCCTTGTCGATCTCGTCCTCCGCGGGGATGACCTCCAGCGGCGACGGGTCGACCTCCTGCGGCCGGGCCTGCCGGCTGCGGTGGCCGTCGATGACGATGCGCCGGGCGACCGTCACCAGCCAGGGGCGTACCGATCCGGTCGCTCGATTGAGCTGTCCGGCGTTCTTCCAGGCACGGATGAGCGTCTCCTGTACGACGTCCTCGGCGCGCTGCCGGTCTCCGGCGACCAGGCGCAGGACATACGCCAGCAGGGGTCCGGCGTGTTCTCGGTAGAGCGCACGCATCAACTCCTCGTCGGGTTCCGAGGGCTGGGACATGCGATGTCGGGCCCTCGGTGCACGTTCATTGGCCACGACGGAATCCTTGCGCACGCCCACCTCCGATGTCCGGGGGTTCCCCCAGTCGGTCGCTCGACATGCCGTACGGATGCGAGCTGTTGGGCGTTCAAAGAGACGTGACAGATTTCTTCGGAGTGACGTGACGAGCGGGACATGGGGTCACATTCCCACCCCGCATTCTTTACATTTCCGCCACATCGACCAGTTCAAGCCACGCCTCCCCTACGGGACCGTAGGTAAACGGCATGTAATCGAAATCACTTCGACAGTGGGGGCACAGAAGTCGCAATTAGGACAGGGAATTTGAATGCCATTGACACTCAAATGCCTTTCAGGCGCGGGCGAGTGCCGCGCGGCGGCGGTGCCGGGCGACCCGTTCGCGGTTTCCGCAGACCTCGCTGGAGCACCAGCGCCTTCTGCGTCCCCGGGAGGTGTCGAGGTACACGATCGGGCAGTTGTCGCCCTCGCACTCGCGCAGGGCCGCCCGGGCGACGGGGTCGGTGAGCAGGTCGACGGCGTCCCGGGCGACGGCCGCGAGCAGGGCGGCGCGGCCGGGCGGGCCGTCCAACTGCCGTACGAGCTCGCCGTCTTCGCCGCGGACCGCGCGCGGCGCCGGGGGCGCGGTGCGGGCGAGGTCGTTGACGCGCGCCAGGGCGAGGTCGTACGCGGCGACGCCGGGCCGCGGCCAGCCGCGCACCAACCGGTCGATCTGGGCGCGCAGTTCGCGGAATGCGGTCGGCCAGGTGGCGTCGGTGTGGGCGAGGGACGTTCCCGCCGGGACGAGCCCGGAGCCGGTGATCCAGGCGCGCAGCACGTGCACGGAGTCGAGCCGCTCCTCCGGATGCGTGGTGGAGAGCAGATCCAGGCAGATCCGCCCGGCATCGAACCGCAGCTCGTACGGGGCCGTGGCCGTACCCAGTGCCATGTGCCTGTCACCGCCTAGGGTCGGTGAGACGCCAGTGAGAGGGCTGGGAAACCGTTCCCTCTTACAGTGCCTGCCCAGCGGCGCGCGGGAAACCCCTCGCGCGGCGGGCGGTCACGGGCGTCCGCGGCGCGTGCGGCGGCCCCGCGGGAGCGACGGCGCGATCCCGCTCAACCCCGGCGCAGGACTATGCGTCCCCGTACTTCGTCTCCGCCGCCGGGTCCAGGGCCAGGCGGTAGCCGCGCTTGACCACCGTCTGGATCAGCTTCGGTGTGCCGAGGGCCGTGCGGAGGCGGGCCATCGCCGTCTCGACCGCGTGCTCGTCGCGGCCGGAGCCGGGCAGGGCGCGCAGCAGGTCGGCACGGGCGACGACCCAGCCGGGGCGGCGGGAGAGGGCGCGCAGCAGGGACATGCCCGCGGGCGGCACCGGCTTGAGGTCGCCGTCGACCAGGACGGCGTGGCCGCGGATCTCCACCCGGTGCCCGGCGATCGGCAGCGAGCGCGCCCGGGCGGGCAGTTCCTGGCAGAGCAGCTGGACGAGGGGCCCGAGCCGGAAGCGCTCGGGCTGGATCGTGTCGATGCCGCGGGACTGGAGCGGCAGGGCCGTGACCGGGCCGACGCAGGCCGGCAGGACGTCGTGGCCCAGAGCGGCCAGCACCTCGGGGAGCAGCCCGCGTTCCTCCGCCCGGGAGAGGAAGGAGGCCGCGGCCGGGGCGCTGGTGAAGGTGAGGGCGTCCACGCCGCGGGACACCGTCGCGTCCAGGAGCCGGTCGACCGGGGCGAGGTCCTCCGGCGGCATCCACCGGTAGACGGGCACGCCGACGACCTCGGCGCCGCCCTCCCGCAGCGCCTCCACGAACCCGGGCAGCGGCTCGCCGTGCAGCTGGATGGCGATGCGCAGGCCCTCGACGCCCTCCTCCAGCAGCCGGTCGAGCACCTCGGCCATGGACTCCGACGACGGCGACCACTCCTCCGTCAGACCGGCGGCCCGGACCGCGCCCTTCACCTTCGGCCCGCGCGCCAGGATCCGCACGCCGGCCAGCCGCGACAGCAGGTCCTCGCCCAGGCCCCAGCCGTCCGCGGCCTCGACCCAGCCCCGGAACCCGATCGCGGTCGTGGCCACGACGATGTCCGGCACCTGCTCGATGATCTCCTTGGTGGCGGCCAGCAGCTCGCTGTCGTCGGCGAGCGGCACGATCCGCAGGGCGGGGGCATGCAGGACGGCGGCACCGCGCCGCTGAAGCAGCACGCCCAGCTCGTCGGCCCGGCGCGCGGCCGTCACACCCACGGTGAAACCCGCCAGGGGTCCGTGGTCCGGTCGCTGTTCTTCCTCGTACATGGCTCTCGTCCCGCACTCGAGTCGTCGTACTGCGTGGGTACGGCGTACCTACATGCCGATCGAGCCTGTCAACGGCTCGTGACAGGCTCGGATCGGCTTGATGTCGCTGGTGTTACCGATGCCGCGTTCCGCCGAAATCGACGGCTGCGGGCTTCGGCCGGGGGCCCGGGGGTTGCCCCCCGGATGAGCACAGCGTCACACCCTGGCGTAGCTGAGCTGCGGCTTCGCCTCCGAGGTCGCCGACGTCTCGGGTACCCGGGGAGCCGTGCGGCGAAGGTATACGGCCCAGGTGACCGCGAAGCACACCGCGTAGAAGGCGAGGAAGGCGACGAACGCGCCGGTGCCGGAGCCGTAGGAGAGGAAGGACTGGCGGAAGGCGAGGTTGATGGCGACGCCGCCGAGCGCGCCCACCGCGCCGATCAGGCCCATCGAGGCACCGGAGAGCCGGCGCCCGTAGGCCGCGGCCTCCTCGCCCTTCAGCCCCATGGCGAGGGCCTTGTTCTGGAAGATGCCCGGGATCATCTTGAACGTCGAGCCGTTGCCGAGCCCGCTGAGCACGAACAGCACCACGAACGCCACGGTGAACAGCGCCAGCGACTTCTCCATGGAGGCACCGATGAGGATCGCCGTCGCGACGCCCATGGCGACGTAGTTCCACAGGCTGATCTTCGCGCCGCCGTACTTGTCGGCCAGCCAGCCGCCCAGGGGCCGGATCAGCGAGCCGAGGAGCGGACCGATGAAGGTGACGTACGCCGCCTCCAGCGGGGTGCGTCCGAACTGGTTCTGGAGCACCTGGCCGAAGGCGAAGCTGTAGCCGATGAAGGAGCCGAAGGTGCCGATGTAGAGGAGGGACATGATCCAGGTGTGGGCGTCCCGCGCGGCGTCCTTGGCGGCGCCGGTGTCGTTCTTGACGTTCTCGAGGTTGTCCATGAAGAGCGCGGCCATGACGGCGGCGACCACGATCAGCGGGATGTAGACGCCGAGCAGCACCCGCGGCCCGCCGCCGGCGCCGATGATCGCGAGCGCGGCCAGCTGGATCACCGGGACGCCGATGTTGCCGCCGCCCGCGTTCAGGCCGAGGGCCCAGCCCTTCTTCCGCAGCGGGAAGAAGGCGTTGATGTTGGTCATGGAGGAGGCGAAGTTGCCGCCGCCGACGCCGGCGAGCAGGCCGACGAGCAGGAAGGTGGAGAAGGAGGTGCCCGGCTCCATCACGGTGAACGCGGCGACGGTCGGGATCAGCAGCATGGCTGCGGAGATGATCGTCCAGTTGCGGCCGCCGAAGATCGCCACGGCGAAGGTGTAGGGGACGCGGACGACGGCGCCGACCAGCGTGACCATCGAGGTCAGCATGAACTTGTCGGCCGGGGTCAGTCCGTACTCCGGGCCCATGAAGAGCACCAGCACGGACCACAGGGTCCAGATCGAGAAGCCGATGTGCTCGGAGAGGACGGAGAAGAAAAGGTTGCGGCGGGCGATCTTCTCCCCGGTCTCCTGCCAGAAGGTCTCGTTCTCGGGATCCCAGTGCTGGATCCAGCGTCCGCCCCTGCTCGGGGGTGCGGGTGCCGTGCCAGGGCCTGTCATGACGCCTCCACTTGCTCCGGGACTCGTTCGTACTTCGAGTGGCTGACCCCGAAGGTAGGGAGGGCGCGTTTCCTGGCTGTGCCGACGAGTGACCGTCAGGGAACTTTGCTCTCACCCCGCGCCCGGGCGGGATGAGAGGTTCCGGGGGATTCGGGCGGGGAGACGGGGTCGTCTCAGTGCTGCGGGGGCTGCCAGTGGGGGTTCTGCTGCGGGTACGGCTGACTGTAGGGGCCGGGCGCGGGCTGAGCACCGTAGGGGCCGGGCGCGGGCTGGCCTCCATGCGGACCGGGCGCCGGGTGACCTCCGTACGGACCAGGCGCCGGCTGGCCTCCGTACGGACCAGGCGCCGGCTGGCCTCCGTACGGACCGGGTGCCGGCTGGCCTCCGTACGGACCGGGTGCCGGCTGAGCACCGTACGGGCCGGGCGCGGGCGCGGCGTACGGACCGGGCGCGGGCTGCGCGGCGTGCGGCGCCGGCTGGGCGTACGGTCCGGGCATCCCGGGCGCCTGCCCCGGCGCCCCGGCCTGCGGAGCGCCGTACGGTCCGCCGTAGGGCCCGCCCGCGAACGGATTCGCCTGTCCCGGTATCTGCGCCCCCGGCGGCAGGTACCGCGTCCGCCCGTTCCCGTCCGTCACCGGCGTGAAGTCGGCCGCCTGCAACCGGGCCGCGAACTTGGCGTTGCGCCTGCGGGTGACCAGCAGGCCGATGCCGAAGACCGCCATGAACAGCAGCCACACCGCACCGGCCGCGAGGAAGTCGGACGACTCGCCCCCGAAGCGGAAGGCGAGGATCACGCAGCCGACGGTGACGCCGATGGCCCCGTACCCCATGCGCTTCTCGGCGTTCTTGCCGGTGAGGTCGAAGTTGATGCGGGCCTTGAGGAGCTCGAACGCGTCGGGCACGAGCGGCGGCAGGGAGACGCCGTCGGCGGCGCCCGGGTACTGCGCCCAGTTCTGCGCGGCCCGGGCCCGGGCCTGTGGGCTGGGGTCGGGCAGGATCAGCATGGTGAGCGCGCCGCTGCGGCCGCTGCTCTGCCGGACGTCGGCGTACTCGTACCCGAACTGCTGGGCGATGAAGGCCAGCCGGGCGAGTTTCTTCACGGACGCCATCGGGCTGGTGAGCTCGACCGGTTCCCCGCTCGCCATCAGCCGCAGCATCTTCCGTGTCTGCCGCTTACTCATCCCACCGCTCCCGCCGCCCACGTCGTTCACAAGCGCAACCGGGGCAGTTTTCCACACCGGCACACCCCCGGGGAACGGGGCCCCGTTATCCTCTAGCGGACCCCACACGGGAAGGGGAGAGTCCATGTCCGCTGAGTCGGGGGCCGAACGGCCGAAGGCGCCGCGCCCGCAGCGCTCCGCCGCCGGAAACGTCGCCTTCGGAGCGGGAGTGCTCCTCGTGCTGGCGACGGCGACGCTCGGCGCGTTCGCGGCCGTGGCCCTGCTGGGCCGGGCGGTGGACCCGGGCCCCCTGTCGAACATGGTCCCCGACGACGGGCACAACGCGCTGATCGTCGGAGGCATCGCGGCCGGCGGGCTGACCGGGCTGATGCTGCCGGTGATCCTCTTCGGCATGGTGCGGGGGAACGAGGACACGCCCCGCGTCGGTCCCGCGGCCGCCGCCCGCAAGGTGCTGGCGGTGCTGGTCTTCGACGTCCTCCTGCTGGTCGTGTCGCTCCTGGCCGCCCAGCTGGGGTGGTTTCTCCCGGGGCAGCTCACCACGGTCGTCGCCGTCTTCGCCGTCGGGTTCAGCTGGATGCCGCTCGCGATGGTGCCCTGGGAGCGGCTCGGCCTGGGCGACGGGTTCGGCAAGCTCCGCGGGCCGTCCGCGTCACGCCAGGCGCAGTGAGTCCGCCAGCTCGTCGGCGACCTTGACGAGCTCCGCGCCGAGCCCCAGCGACGTCCACAGCAGCCGGCACTCCAGTGCCGTGGGGTACCGGCTCGGCAGGACGTAGTGAGCGATGCCCTCCACCACCGTCCCGCTGTCCGCCTCCGGGTCCGTCGGCTCCTGGCGGTGCACGCGCAGGGCCGGTCCCAGGGGCAGCTCGACCTCGGTGAGGACCTGGCCGTCGCCGAAGTACGGGCCCGGCGCGCACTCCGCCTCGGCCCGGAACGCGGCCACCGTGCGGGATTCCGGCGGGACGGTCAGCTCGCGCACCGTGTAACTCGCCACGACGGGCCCGTCCTGGGGTGCCAGGACCGCCGCGCACAGGGCGCCCTGCCGGACCGCCGCGCCCCAGTACCAGAGCAGGTCCGTCGCGAACGCCTCGCGCCACTGCTCGGGTACGTCACCGCCGAGGTGCTGCTCGGCGAGGGTGCGCGCCCACGCCTCGGGGTCCTCGCTCGGCAGGTCCAGGACCAGCCAGTTGTGGTGGGCGGGCAGCGCCACCCGGCACTCCCGCCACTCCGCCGGATCCGTCATGGCCGCGCTCACACCCCGGCCAGCGAGGCGTCGGACCCGGTGACGTCGATCTCCGGGTCGCCGCCGAACAGGCCGACGAAGCTGTTGGTGTCGGAGGCCGCGCCCGTCCCGGTGCCGCCGAGGCCCACCGCGTTGTACGCCATGGCCTGCTTGAACGCGTCGGGTGTGCCGATGAAGGCCAGGTCCGCCGGGTCGATGTTCTTGATGCGCGAGAGTTCGTCGACCATGCCCGGCCCCGCGTACATGCTGGCCAGGCCGCGCGGACCGGCGGCGGTGTAGGCGTCGCGGGCCGCCGAGAGGTTGTCGCCGACTTTGAACAGGTCCCGCCAGTTGCCACGGATGGTGGCCAGGTCGTCCGCGAAGGAGCTCGGCAGGCCCCGGAAGGCCGCCCTGAGACCCACGTCGGGCAGGGCCGCCCCGGGGCGCGCTCCGGCCCGGGCCCCGACCATGGACTCGACGAGCGCGCGGCGCGCGGCCGAGTTCATGCCCGGGTTCCAGCCGCGCACGTACTGCGTGGCCGCCGTCCAGACGCGGCTGCGGCCGACGGTGGCGGCGGCCTTGGCGCCCGCGGAGAAGACGCGGCCGATGCCGAACGTGGCGAGGCCGAGCACGTCGATCGCCACGTCGCCCCAGGAGCCGTCGCCGTTGATGGCGAGCAGCACATGGCAGACCAGTGAGATCGCCGTCATCACCAGGGCGATGGTGCCGAGCACACCGGCCAGGGCCTGCCCGATGACGGGGATCCAGCCGACGAGCAGGGACAGCACCCCGCAGACGGCGGCGATCGCTCCCGTGATCTCGCTGACGATCTTCAGGGTGTCGCGCAGGTCGTCCAGCCAGCCGTCGTTGAGGCCGTCGCCCTCGGTGGTGTCGTGAATGCGCTTGGCCGCCTTGTCGCCGGCCTCCTTGTGACGGGTCTTCAGCTTGTCGAGCTGGCCGCGCAGCCCGTCCAGGCCCTCCTGGAGGTCGGTGACCGCCTTGTCGAGCTTGTCCTGTCCGGCGTCGTCGGTGCCCTTGGGCGGGTTCTCGGCCTTGCTCTTGGCCGTGGTCAGGCTGTTCTGTTTCGTCTCGGCCTGAGTGAGGAGCTTGTCGGCCTCGCCCTGGATCGTCTCCAGGTCGGTGGAGTAGTCCTTGAGGGCGACCCCGGCGTCCGCGTAGCGGTCGTGGGCCTTGCTCACCGTCTTGGCCGTCTCGTTCGCCTTCTCGGCGAAGGCGCGTCCGGCCTCGGAGTCCCAGCTCTCCAGGTTGCCGATCCGGCGCAGCGCTTCGGCGGTCTTGGTGATGGTCTCGGCCGTGGCCGTGAACCGGCGGGCCAGGGCCTTCATGTCGTGGACGTCGCCGGGCACGGGATCGCTGCTCTCCCCCAGCACCTCCCACCGGTGGTCGGCGGGGCGGGTCACTTCTTCTTCCCCTTGCCCGTGAGCGCGTTGTACAGCGCGGTGTCGAGCTCGGTGTAGGCCTTCCCGGCCTCCTTGGCGATGGTGCCGAGCCCCTTGATCTCCTCGATCATCTTCTTGCGGTTGTCGTCCCAGCCGTCGGAGAACTCCTGGAGCCGGTCGTGCAGCGTCTGGTGGCCGACGGTCCGGCGGTCGTAGGCGTCCATGAGCTTGTCGAGCCCTTCCAGCTCGGTCGCCACCGTCCGCAGGCCGGTTCCGGCCGTCTCGAGATCCTGCGTCGAGACCCTGAGCTTCTTGCTCACTCGGGTTCCTCCCCCGTCCGCTCCTCGTCGCGGTGCTGCCAGCGCAAGGTTCCGGCCACCGCGTCGAACAACTCCACCATGGCGTCCGCGATCGGCTCCAGCGGGGTGCTGAACGTCAGCATCAGCACCTCGTCGCGGCCTGGGACCGGCACGAAGTACTCGACGACGGTGTCCTCGAACTCGGAGCCCAGCTTGCGCGACTGCTTCGTCCGCTCCTGCCGCCGGAGCCGGGCCACGCGTCCCACGGCGGGCAGCGTCTCCAGCGTGACCTCGCCGGAGCCGGCCAGAGCGGCGACGGCGTCCAGGCCGTCGAACCTCTCGTACAGGCGGGAGATGAGCAGAGAGGCCGACAGCGGGATGCCGCCCGCCTCCAGGAACGACAGGTACAGCACCACGCCGCCCTGCTCGACCGCCGCCTCGGCCGTGCCGAGCAGCTGCTCCTCGGCCTTCCGGCGCAGCACGGGCTGGTCGTCGACGCCCGCGAACTGCCGCCGGATCAGCGCGCTCACGGACGCCTCGCGGCGGTCGGCGGGCAGCAGCGGGACGCGGAACCAGTCCTCGGGCGTGATCAGCCCGAAGACCGGCGCGCGCGGTCCGGCCGGTTGTGCTGTCGGTGCTTGTCTCACGTGTCGTTCTCTCACCTGCGACCGAAAAGGGACCCTCGTCAAGGGCCGCTCATCGCCCGCCCCCGTCGATGCCGGCCCAGCTTAGCCGCCAGGTGCCCGACCCCTCCGGCTCCCCCGAACCCTCACCCGAGGCTCACTTTTCGGCCACAACCGGGGTTTCCGCTTCGCCGCCAGGTCCTCCACCCAGCCGAACGCCAGGACGCAGCCGCCGATCAGCAGCCAGACCAGGACCAGCACCGGCCAGGGGCTCTCCAGCAGCCCGGGGACGTTCTGCTCCAGCACGGGGAAGCCCCACAGCCGGTCCCACAGCGTGGCGGCGACCAGGATGCAGGTGTTGTGCCACAGGTAGACGGTCACGGCCCGGGAGTTGAGCAGACCGATCGGCCCGGCCCAGCGGCGCAGCCGGCGCGGCCACTCGGACCAGGACGGGCTGATGTGCAGCAGCAACAGCACCGTGCCGAAGGACCACAGGGCCTGGGCCAGGGGCATGCTGTCCAGGTCGTGGCCGGTGCCGAAGTCGTGGCGCAGGGCCTGCCAGAGGCCCACCAGGGCGATCAGGGGTGCCACGGACGGGACGACGTAGCGCGGCAGCCGCCGCAGGATGCCCTCCTGGTGGGCCATGCCGAGGATCCAGCAGGCGCCGAAGGTGGAGAGGTCCGTGAGCGCCGAGGGGATCCGCTCGCCGGGCAGCGCGAGCCAGCTCTGCTCGAAGGCGACCGCCAGGGCGATCGGCGCGAGGAGCGTGACGGCCGGCAGGGCGCGCAGGGCCTTCAGCAGCAGCGGGGAGAGCAGGAGGAACCAGAGGTAGGCGCGGATGTACCACAGCGGGCCCGCGAGTTCGGCGGCCCAGTCCTCGCCGAGGAAGCCGTGCACAGCGGGCAGTCCCTGGGCGTACGGCGGGTCGCTGAACGGGACGATCCAGAAGGCGAGGTGGAGCCACCACCAGCCGGGGTGCCCGTCCGCGTCCGGTCCCCAGCCCTGGAGGACCATGCCGGTGACGCCGACGACGCCCAGCACCCACAGCGGGGGCAGCAGCCGCCGCATCCGGCCGCGGATCACCTGGCCGGGCGGGCGCTTGAGCGACCGGGCCATGAGGTTGCCGGCGAGGGCGAACATCACGCCCATGGACGGGAACACCAGCGGCAGCCAGGCCCAGCCCGTCAGGTGGTAGAGCACGACACGGAACAGGGCGAGGGCCCGCAGCAGGTCGAAGTACCGGTCGCGTCCGGGCCGTGTGGCCGGGGCCTGCTCCTGCTGCGGAGCCTCGGCCACGGGTGCCGTGGTCATGCGACCGGCCGCCCGTCCACCCGCTGCTGGGGTGCGCCGGTTCCGCCCCCGGGCAGGCCCACCGCGCCCGTGCGCCGCAGTTTCTGCCAGCGCAGCCGGCCGCCGGTGAGAGCGGTGATCCAGGACTGGAGCAGGACGACGTACATGAGCTGGCGGTACAGGAGCTGCTGGAGCGGGAGCGAGATCAGGTGGGTCATGCGTTCCTTGTCGAGGTGGAACGCGTAGGCCGCGCACACCCCTTGCACCGCGAGAACGCCCAGCCAGGCGCCGATGGTCTTCTCGGTCGGGCCGAACACGAGCCCGTAGAGGAGGAACACGTCGATCAGCGGGGCCAGCAGCGGGGCCACGACCATGAACATGGAGACCAGCGGCAGTCCGACGCGGCCGAAGCGGCCCGAGGGTCCGCGGTCGACGAGGGCCCGGCGGTGCTTCCAGATGGCCTGCATCGTGCCGTACGACCAGCGGTAGCGCTGGGACCACAGCTGCTGGACGGACTCCGGGGCCTCGGTCCAGGCGATGGCCTTCTCCGCGTAGACCACGTGCCAGCCGTCGCGGTGCAGGGCCATGGTGATGTCGGTGTCCTCGGCGAGCGTGTCGTCGCTCATGCCGCCGACGCGTTCCAGGGCGCTGCGCCGGAACGCGCCGACCGCGCCGGGGATGGTGGGCATGCAGCGCAGCACGTCGTACATGCGGCGGTCGAGGTTGAAGCCCATCACGTACTCGATGTGCTGCCAGGCACCGATGAGCGAGTTCCGGTTGCCGACCTTGGCGTTGCCCGCGACGGCGCCCACCCGCGGGTCGCCGAAGGGCTGGACGAGTTCGCGGACGGTGGTCGTCTCGAAGACGGTGTCGCCGTCCATCATCACGATGATGTCGTGGCGGGCGTTGGCGATCCCGCGGTTGAGGGCGGCGGGCTTGCCCGCGTTGAGCTGGCGGACGACCCGTACGCCGGGCAGGCCGAGGTTCTCGACGATGCGGGCGGTGCCGTCGCTGGAGCCGTCGTCGATGACCAGCACCTCGATGGGATGGTCGCTGGCGACCAGCGAACGGACCGTCTGCTCGATGCACTTGGCCTCGTTGTAGGCGGGCACGAGGACGGACACCGGTTCCGTGACGGGCGTGCCCCAGCTGAAGTTCCGGCGGCGGACGCGGCGGGCGTGCGCGACGGAGAGGATCAGCATCAGTCCCAGACGCCCGAAGACCAGCACGCCGACCACGGCGAGGCCGGCGACGAGGAACCCGGTGGTCTTCTCGGAGGCCTGCACGAGGAAGACCCAGGCCTCGCCCTTGAGCGACTCCACTCCCGCGACCGGGGTGTGCGCGCTGGGGGCGTCCAGGGCGGCGGTGAGGGTGTCGAAGCGGTAGCCCTGGTCCTGCAGCCCGGTGATGAACCGGTCGAGGGCGGCCACGGTCTGGGAGCGGTCGCCGCCGGAGTCGTGCATCAGCACGATGGCGCCCTCGCCGTTCTTCGGCGTGGCGTTGCTGATGATCTTCTCGACCCCGGGCCGGCGCCAGTCCTCGCTGTCGGTGTCGTTGACGATGGTGATGTAGCCCTTGCTGCCGATGTACTCGGTCACCGGCCACGACTTGTTGTCCATGTTCTGGGCGAACGACGAGTAGGGCGGGCGGAACAGCGAGGTGCGGATGCCCGCGGCGCCGGCCAGCGCGAGCTGGTTCTGCGACAGCTCCCAGTCGACGCGGTTCCTGCTCTGGAGCGACAGGTCCGGGTGGTTGAAGGTGTGCAGCCCGATCTCGTGGCCCTCGTCGACCATGCGCTGGACGAGGCCCGGGTAGCGGGACGCCATGGTGCCGGTGATGAAGAAGACGGCCCGGGCGTCGTGCTTCTTCAGCACGTCGAGGACCTTGGGCGTCCACATCGGGTCCGGCCCGTCGTCGAAGGTCAGGACCAGCTCGCGGTCCGGCAGTCCGAGACTCTTCGGGCGCCCGTCCCGGGTGTCGATGACCGGGCCGCCCTCCAGGATGTCCTTCGGCACGCGGTCGTTCGCCGCGGGCGGTCCGACGCGGTGGTCGGCGAGGATCTCGCTGTGCACGTAGCCGCGCAGCATGAGCATCGCCATCAGCGCGACGAGGAGGAGCAGGGGCAGCAGCAGGCGCATGGGCAGGCGGCGCCGCCGGGAGCCGCCACGGGCTCGGGGCGCCGGCCCGGGACGGCTGGTACGGGATGCCATGGGTGGTGGTACTCCGAGGTGGTGCGGGGAGGGGTGGTGCGGGGACGGTTCTGCGGCGTGCCGGGCACATCCGGGCAGGCGACTGGTGCGGGAGGCGCGGCCGGGGCCGGCCTCCGGCTGATGCGGGGAGGCTCGGCCTGGGGGCCGGGCTTCCGGCTGGTGCGGGAGGGGGGCCAGAGGTCGGGCTTTCGGGAGGCCCTAGGCGGCGGGCTGCGCGGGGCCGGGCCGGGGCTCGGCCGGACCGTCGGCGACCGTGCCGGTGCCGCCGTCGTCGCCAGTGCCGGTGGTCTCGGTCGGCGGTTCGGGCGTGGTGCCGCCGGTCGGCGTCGGGTCCGGCACAGGCGTGCTCGGCGGGTTCGCCGGCTTGCTCGGGGCTGGTTCGGTCACGCCGGTGCCCGGGGCCGGTGTGGTCCGGGTCGCGGTCGGCGAGGGGTCGGCGGTCGTGTCGGGACGGCCGGGCCCTGCGGTGGCGACGGGTTCCAGGGCGCTGGGGCCGGGCGAGGGGGCCGTGACCTCGTCGGCCGTTGGCGTGCCGCCCGGGGCGGTGGCGCCGGTGCCGCCGGTCGGTGCCGGCTCCGCGGGCAGCGGCGGGGTGTCGACCTGCCCGGCCGGCGGGCCCTCCTTCTTGCTCGGCACGGGCAGCCAGGGCGCGTTGGAGTTGCCCGACAGCAGCGTGGCGACGATGACGACGGCGTAGACCCCGCACGCCAGGGCGACGACCATGCCGATCCGGCGCAGGCGGCGGCTGCGGCGCCCGGACTCGTCGACGAAGACGGGCCGGTCGGCGGCCGCCTCGGCGCCGGTGCCCTCCTTGACCTGCCGTACGAACCCGTCCCCGAGCTGGACGGCGTCGAGCTGGACGGTGACCTCGTGCGGATCGTGGGTGTGCCCGGCGCGGCCGTGCCCGGCACGGTCGGCCGCCTCCTGCTCCTGCCAGGGGTCGCGGACGGCGGGCCGGGCGCCGGTGCCCGGGGCGAGCGAGTCGGCCTCGCCCTCGCTCTGCCGCGGAATCCCGCGCAGTATCTCCGTCGCGTCGGGCCGCCGGCGCTCGGTCACCCGGACGTCGCCGCCGGCGAAGACCTGCGTGACTCTCCGGTCCCGGGCTATGCCGTCCGCGGAGACCTCACCGGTGGCCGCCGCGGCCTCGGGCCACTCGGACGGGGCGTCTTCTCGCCACTGTGTCACGCGTACGCACTTCCCCCCACGGGATGGTTCAGGTGCGCGTACGACCTGAGCACCCGTCGTCGGACCGGGCCCCCACCCGGCCGAGCGCCCCCCTATTACCACACCGTGCTCAGGCGTCGAATGTAGCGCACGCGGAGGTTGTGTGTGGGCGGCGTGTCGAATCGTGTCAGCCGTGAGACGTCATGAGGACATCGTCACCGGCCGGAACCCATCCCCCCGCGGGCCGCCGCAGCCATCCCTCCTCCGCCGCCAGCAGGGCCGCGGCCCGGCGCAGCGCGTCGAACGCGGGGTGGGTCAGGCCCCGGCGCCACACCAGCGAGACGGGGGACAGCGGAACGGGGTCGACCAGGGGCCGCGACACCGTCGACGGCATGGCCGGGAAGCCCACAACGGCCAGGACAGGATGGCGCGTTCGGGCCATGACCCGCTGGAACTCCTCCTCGCCGACGGCCAGCGGAGCGGGTGGCGCGATCTCGATGCCCCGCCCCTCGAACAGCAGCCGCGCGAGGCCGGTCCACTCCGGTGTGCGCGGGTTGCCGGCGCCCGCGTAGACGGTCTCGCCGGCCAGTTCGGCGAGCGGCACCTCCGCCAGCGCGGCCAGCCGGTGGTCCTCGGGCAGTACGACCGCCATCGGCTCGTACCGCACGGGCTGGTGGTCGAGGCCGGCCCGCAGCGCCGGGTCCAGCCCGGCGAACCGTCCGAACGACGCGTCCAGCCGGCCCGCGAGCAGCTCACCGGCGGCTCCGGTCAGGCCGCTCTCGTAGCGGGCCATCAGCTCGTGCCCCGGGGCGAGTTCACGCGCCCGGTGCAGCACGCGGCGCGGCGTGACCAGGCCCGGGGAGTTGAGGTCCACCAGCAGGGGGCGGGCCTGATCGAAGGCGGCGAGCAGCTCGTCCTGCGCCCGGAGCACACGGCGGGCGTACGGCAGCAGCCGCTCCCCGTCGGGCGTGAGGGTCACCTGCCGGGTGGTCCGCACGAACAGCTCGGCGCCCAACTCCCGCTCCAGCCGCCGCACATCCCGGCTGAGCGCCTGCTGGGCCAGGTGGAGACGGACCGCGGCGCGCGTGAAGTGCAGCTCCTCCGCGACGGTGACGAAGGCACGCAGGAGGCGGGGGTCGAGGTGGGCAGGCATGCGCCGAAACTACAGCGGACGACGCCCCGGGGGCTTGGACGCCTGCGCCCTACCGGGAAGCCTCGCCCAGGCCACGCCTCAGGACTCGCCGCCCTGCCCGAGAACCTCGGCCTCGGCGGTCACCTCTCCGCCGGTCGCCGCCTCCGCCCCGGGAACCTCCTTCGGCAACCCCTGCCCCACGCGGTGCCGCGGCACCGACCGCAGCGGCGGACGCGTCAGGGTGATCTGCCGGACGACCTGCTGGAAGCACGCCAGCGCGGCGAGCCCGGGCAGCGCCGCCGCCGCGATGCCGAGGACGGTCCTGGGCGCCTGGGCGACGCACAGCAGAACCGCGACACAGGAGAAGACCAGGACCACACACCAGGAGTGCACGGCACGGCGCTGGTGCAGCGCGGCCCGCAGGACCGACAGGGAGCCCACCACCCAGGGCCCGTAGACGAGGAGCGGCCACCAAGTGCGCAGGTTCCGCTCCGCGGGGGACATCGCGACCAGGCGCAGGGGGTCGTAGGCGACCATGCCGCTCAGGAGGCTCACCGCGGAGGCGATGACGGCCGCCAGGGCGGCGACGAGGAAGCTGGTGGTGCGGAGCAGCCCCGGGGCTCTGCGGGTGCGGACCTTGCGGTGGCGGCGGGGTACGTCCCGGACGGGCGGCAGCTCCTCGGTGATGTCCTGGAGCCGTTTCATGTGCGCGCTCGGCGCGGGGGCCGGTTCCGGGGCCACGGCCGGTTCCTGGTCCCGAGGGCCGGGAATCCTCGTCTGCTCCCCGAGGGCCTCCTCGAGGATGAACGCCAGTTCCTCGGCCGGGTCCCAGGTCGGGTCCGGCGGCGTCAGGGGGGTGACGAAATCCCGGGCCGGAGCCCGGTGCCGGCCGGTTCCCTCGATTCCTTTGTCGTACATGGCGGTGGCCCGACTATTCCGCAAGCGCAAAAGCGGGCCATTCCGTCGCACTGATCCACCGTCGGGCGAGGTCCTTTTCCAGCGCGCTCATGGCGTCGATGAAATCGCGCAGCACCGGCTCGGTCACCTGGAGCGTGACCGGGCAACCGGCCTTGGTGAGCGTGCCGTTGACGGTGGCCGACGAGTGCGCTGGAGCCGGAATGTAGGTGTATGGGCCGAGCGTTACCGCCCAACCGTCTTTCCTGGTCGCCTCGGTCATGTACCGACTAACCGTCGGCCCGCTTCGGCGGATGCGCGGCAAACGAGTGAAGGATTTTCCCGAATGAGCATCTTTTCCATGCACCATGAGGAGCATCAGTAATTTCCATATCCCTGTATGAAGAACGGCCGGCGAACATTTCCCGCCACTTGCTTTCGGCCGCTTACAACCCAGGTGCGTGATTCCGCGCGGAACAGGTGTTGGACCACTTGATCTCCCCCGGGCGACGGTGGGCGCATGCCGCCACTCTCCCCGTACCGCCGCCTGTTCCGGCTGCCGGGCGCCCGCGCCTTCACCGCCGGGAACCTGATCGCCCGGCTGCCGATGGGCATGTTCAGCGTCAGCGCCGTCGTCATGATCGCCGGGACGCGGGGCTCGTACGCCCTGGCCGGTGCGGTCACCGCGACGGGGCTCGCGGCGACCGCGGTGGTCGCGCCCTGGACCGCGCGGCTCGTCGACCGGTACGGCCAGGCGCGGGTGGCCCTGCCCGCCACGGTGATCGCCGTCCTCGGCTCCCTCGCGCTGCTGCTCTGCGTCCGCCACGACGCCCCGGACTGGACCCTGTTCGCCTCCTACGCCGCCACCGCCACAACCCCCAACACCGGCGGCATGTCCCGGGCCCGCTGGGCCCATCTCCTGGGCGGTGACGCGAAGGCCCTGCACACCGCCAACTCCTTCGAGCAGGCCGCGGACGAGCTGTGCTTCATGCTGGGCCCGGTGCTCGCGGCGTTCCTGTGCGGGGCGTTCTTCCCGGAGGCGGGCACGCTCGTCGGCGCGGTGCTGCTGCTGACCGGCATGCTGCTGTTCACGACGCGGCGTGCGACGGAGCCGCCGGTCCGCGCGCGGACACCCGCGAAGGCGCCGCTCCGCGCCGCCGGCATGCCCCCGTTGCTCGCGGTCTGCCTGGCGTTGGGCGGGATCTTCGGCTCGACGGAGGTCGTCACGCTCGCGTTCGCGGACGAGCGGGGGCACCGGTCGGCGGCGGGCGTCGTGCTGGCGCTCCAGGCGGCGGGCTCCTGCGCGGCGGGCCTGCTGTACGGGTCCGTGAAGCCCGCGGGACCGGCCGCGACCCGTCTGTCGTGGTGCGTGGCCGCGATGGGCGCGCTGCTGACCCTGCCGCTGCTCGCCGCCGCGCTCACCGGCTCGCTCCCGCTGCTGGCGGGCGCCCTGCTGGTCGCCGGGATGGCGACGGCCCCGACGATGGTCACCACCATGACGCTGGTCCAGCAGCGCACGCCCGAGGGCCGGCTGAACGAGGGCATGACCCTTGCGGTGACCGGGCTGCTCGGGGGCATCGCCGGCGGCAGCGCGGTCGGCGGCTGGACGGTGGAGCACGTCTCGGCGACGGCCGGATACGGCATACCGGTGACGGCGGCGGCCCTGGCCCTGGTGTTGTCCCTGGTCGGTGCGTCGAATCGCTTCACCCATCCCCGCCCAACCCATTGACGGCCTCGCGCACCCCACATACGTTCGACTGTCGAAGCGCTTCGACATCATGCGCCGGGAAGTTAGGGACCCCCCACATGAAGTTCACCGACGGCTACTGGCTCCTGCGCGAGGGCGTCACCGCGGCCTATCCGGCCGAAGTGCTCGACGTCACCGAGTCGGACGGCGCGCTGGAGATCCACGCGCCGACCCGGCCCATCCGCTCCCGCGGCGACCTGATGACGGGCCCCGTCCTGACGGTCAGCGCCCACACGCCCATGCCCGACGTCATCGGCCTGACGCTGACGCATTTCACGGGCGGCCGCCCCCAGGCCCCCGCGTTCGGGCTCACAGAGTCCGAAACCGCCCCGCAGCTCTCGTACGACGACGACCACGCGACCCTCACCTCGGGCGACCTCTCGGTCCGGGTCGCCCGCGGCGGCCCCTGGCACGTCGAGTTCCTCGCGCACGGCCGCCCGCTCACCAGCAGCGGTCACAAGAGCACGGGCATCATGCGGGACCCGGCCGGCGCCCACCACCTGCGCGAACAGCTGGTCCTGAAGGTCGGCACGTCCGTCTACGGCCTCGGGGAGCGCTTCGGCCCGCTGGTGAAGAACGGGCAGGTCGTCGACATCTGGCAGGCCGACGGCGGCACGTGCAGCGAGCAGGCCTACAAGAACGTGCCCTTCTACCTCACGGACGCGGGCTACGGCGTCTTCGTCGACCACCCCGGCAAGGTGTCCTTCGAGGTCGCCTCGGAGGTCGTGTCCCGCGTGCAGTTCAGCGCGGAGACCCAGGAGCTGACGTACTACGTCATCTACGGCCCGACCCCGAAGGACATCCTGCGCAAGTACACGGCCCTGACCGGCCGCCCGGCCCTGCCGCCCGCCTGGTCCTTCGGCCTGTGGCTGTCGACGTCCTTCACGACCTCGTACGACGAGGAGACGGTGACGTCCTTTATCGACGGCATGCGGGAGCGAGAACTCCCGCTGTCCGTCTTCCACTTCGACTGCTTCTGGATGCGCGAGTACCACTGGTGCGACTTCCGGTGGGACGCGCGGGTCTTCCCCGACCCGGAGGGCATGCTCGCCCGTCTGAAGGACCGTGACCTGCGGATCTCCGTCTGGATCAACCCGTACATCGCCCAGCGCTCCCCGCTGTTCGCCGAGGGGAAGGCGCTCGGGCACCTGCTGAGACGCCCGGACGGCAGCGTCTGGCAGTGGGACATGTGGCAGCCGGGCATGGCCCTGGTCGACTTCACCTCGCCGGCCGCCCGCGACTGGTACGCGTCGAAGCTGGAGGCGCTGCTCGATCAGGGCGTCGACTGCTTCAAGACGGACTTCGGGGAACGGGTGCCGGTCGACGTGGTCTGGTCCGACGGCTCGGACCCGGAGCGGATGCACAACTACTACACGTACCTGTACAACCGCACGGTCTTCGAGGTGCTGCGCAAGCACCGCGGCGAGGCGGAGGCCGTCCTCTTCGCCCGCTCGGCGACGACGGGGAGCCAGCAGTTCCCCGTGCACTGGGGCGGCGACTGCGAGGCCACCTACGAGTCGATGGCGGAGTCGCTGCGCGGCGGCCTGTCCCTCGGCCTGTCCGGCTTCGGCTTCTGGAGCCACGACATCGGCGGCTTCGAGGGCACCCCGACCCCGGCCCTGTTCAAGCGGTGGCTGGCCTTCGGCCTGCTCTCCTCCCACAGCCGCCTGCACGGCAGCAACTCCTACCGGGTCCCCTGGCTCTTCGACGAGGAGTCCGTCGAGGTGGCCCGCCACTTCACCCGGCTGAAGCTGAGCCTCATGCCCTACCTGTACGAGGCGGCCCGCACCGCCCACACCGAGGGCGTGCCGATGATGCGGGCGATGGTGCTGGAGTTCCCGGACGACCCGGGGTGCGCGCACCTGGAACGGCAGTACATGCTCGGCCCGGACCTGCTGGTGGCACCGGTCTTCAGCGACGAGGGCGA
The DNA here is from genome assembly GCF_014651035.1 of Streptomyces lomondensis. Classification (GTDB taxonomy): domain Bacteria; phylum Actinomycetota; class Actinomycetes; order Streptomycetales; family Streptomycetaceae; genus Streptomyces; species Streptomyces lomondensis. The sequence continues at coordinate 74,009 of NZ_BMWC01000001.1, read as the reverse complement.
CGTCTCGTACTACGTCCCCGAGGGCACCTGGACGCACTTCCTCTCCGGCGAGACGGTGACCGGCCCGCGCTGGGTGCGCGAGCGGCACGACGCCCTGAGCGTGCCGCTGCTGGTCCGGCCCGGAGCGGTGATCCCGGTGGGCGCGAGGGACGACCGCCCGGACTACGACCACGCCGACGGGGTGACCCTCCGGGCGTACGGCCTGCGGGACGGGGACCGGGTGACCGTACGGGTCGGGGAGGCGACCTTCACGGTCGTGTGCGGCGGGGGCACCCTGCGGGCGTCGTGCAGCGACCCGTCGGCCCCCTGGGCTCTGGCCACCGGCCACCGCCAGGTGCGGGCAGCGGCCGGGACCGGCGCCCTGACGCTGGAGCCGGCCTGATGGTCAGGATCACGGACGTGGCCCGCCGGGCCGGGGTCTCCCCCAGCACCGTCTCCTACGCGCTGAGCGGCAAGCGCCCGATCTCCGCGGAGACCCGGCGACGCGTAGAGGCGGCGGCCCGGGAGCTGGGCTACCGGCCGCAATCGGGCGCGCGGGCGCACGGCGGGGTGAAGATCCTCGCCGTGGCGGCTCCGCTGCACGGCGGCGTCCACGGACCGGCGATGATGCGGCTGACCCAATCGGTGGTGACGGCGGCACGCGGGTACGACCACGACGTCCTGCTCCTCACCCATGAGGAGGGCCTGACCCGGGTCGAGGGGTCGGCCCTGGTGGACGCGTTACTGGTCACGGACATCGGCCTCCACGACCCGCGCCTGCCCCTGGTCCGCTCCCTGGACCACCCCGTGGTGCTGCTCGGCCTCCCCGCCGACCCGCGCGGTCTGACCTGCGTCGACCTGGACTATCGGGCGGCGGGCGAGGTGTGCGTGCACCACCTGGCCCGCCTCGGCCACCGCACCGTGGCCCTGGCCGGCTCGCCACCGGCGGTCTACCTCCGCGAGACCGCCTCGGCCCGCCGCCTGGTCGAGGGCTTCACGGCCGCGGCCCATCAGCACGGGCTGGCCTCGTCGGTGCACCCCGCCGAGCCGTCCCCGGCCGCGGCCCGCACCCTCGCCGACCGGCTGCTGCGCGCCCGCCCCGCCCCGACGGCCGTGGTCGTCCAGAACGATCCCCTCGTGGAACCCCTGGTCACGGCCTTCCGGCAGCTCGGCATGCGCATCCCCGAGGATCTGTCGATCATGGCCGTCGGCGCCGACGCCCCCACGGCGATCACGTCGGTCACCGTGCCGTCCGCGGAACTGGGCACCCGCACGGTGGATCTGCTGATGCGGAAACGCACCGGCACACCCGTGCCGGACACCACACTGCTGCCGCCGCACCTGACGGAGCGGGCCAGTACGGGACCCGCATGACACAGGCCACGCATGACAAAGGCCCCGCCGCTCGCAAGCGACGGGGCCTGTGCCCACATGGGATGAGTGGAGATGGCGGGAATCGAACCCGCGTCCAACGGTGTGGAACCAGGGCTTCTCCGTGTGCAGTCGGCTGTGCTTTTCTCGGCCCCGGAGATCACGCCGACAAGTCTCCGACGGGCCCAGTCACTGTGTGGTTTCCCTCTTCACCCCGTGACCGGGATCAAGGTTTAGTTCCCTAGATGATGCCAGGATCCGGGTCGGGAACACCCCCGGGCTGACACTCCCTTAAGTAGGGGAGCCGCTGCTCGCTACCTGAAGATCAGGCAGCGAGGGCGAGCTCGCCCTGGGAGATGGATCGCTTGGAATTGGCGATTATTTTTTTCGGCCTGTGGTTTACGAGATCATGGCCGCTTCCTCGACACGCTTCCCCTGCTTCGACATCCGCTGTCGAAACCGATCATCCCCATGTTGATTTTTCAATCCGCCCCCGCGAGAGGGCCCGCACCCGCTGTGAGGTGCAGGTGCCATCGTACGTGACCAACGCCCGACGATGCCACCGTATTGCCGGCGGCGGGCCGGACGGCCGGACCCTTACGCCCGTTCCTTCCGGCGCACCGCCGAGATCACCCGCTCCGCCTCGCGGCGGTCCTGCTTCTCGCGGAGCGTCTGCCGCTTGTCGTACTCCTTCTTGCCCTTCGCCAGCGCGATCTCGACCTTGGCGCGGCCGTCCTTGAAGTACAGCGCGAGGGGCACGATGGTGTGACCCGACTCGCCCGACTTCGACTCCAGCTTGTCGATCTCGGCGCGGTGCAGCAGCAGCTTCCGCTTGCGGCGGGCGCTGTGGTTGGTCCACGTGCCCTGGCTGTACTCCGGTACGTGCACGTTGTACAGCCACGCCTCGTGCCCGTCCATCTGCACGAAGCCGTCGACCAGCGACGCCCGTCCCTGGCGCAGCGACTTCACCTCGGTCCCGGTGAGGACCAGACCGGCCTCGTAGGTGTCGATGATGTGGTAGTCGTGCCGCGCCTTCTTGTTCTGCGCGATCAGCTTGCGCCCTTTTTCCTTAGCCATAGTGCCGACCATTTTCGCACTACGGAGGGGGCCCTGGGGAAGTCGATTACGAGGGGCCCGCGAGGCCGCGCAGTACGGTCTCGGCCCGCTGGAGGGATCCTTCGTCGGCCTCCAGGTCGGGCGTGATGCCCCGGCCGTCGACCGCGCGGCCGGAGGGGGTGCGGTAGTGCCCGACGGTCAGCTCCGCGACGGAGCCGTCGGGCAGCCGGCTCGGCATCTGGACCGAGCCCTTGCCGAAGGTGCGGGAGCCCACGACGAGCGCGCGTCCGCGGTCCTGGAGGGCGCCGGTGAGGAGCTCGGCCGCGCTCATCGTCCCGCCGTCGACGAGCGCGACCAGGGGTCTCGTCGTGTCGCCGCCGGGCTCGGCGTGCAGCGCCTGCTGCTCGCCGTCGACGTCGTACGTGGCGACCAGGCCGCCGTCGAGGAAGGCGGAGGCGGCGGTGACGGCCTCGGTGACCAGGCCGCCGGAGTTGCCGCGCAGGTCGAGGATGACGCCGGCGCCGGGCGGGGCCTGCTCGACGGCCTCGCGGACCTGGTCGCCGGAGCCCTTGGTGAAGGTGTCGACCCTGATGACGGTGACCGGGCCGGCGACCTGTCGAACGGTGACCGAGTCGGTGGACAGCTGGGCGCGGCGCAGGGTCTCGGTCCACGCGCGCGTGCCGCGCTCCAGGCCGAGGCGGACGGTGGTGCCGGCGGGGGCGTCGGTGGCGTCCCCGCGCAGTAACGAGACGACCTCCGTGACGGGCCGGCCGTCGGTCTTCCGGCCGTCGACGCTGCGCAGCAGGTCTCCGGGGCGGATCCCGGCGGCGGCCGCGGGCGAGCCGGCGCGCACCTTCGTCACCGCGATACGGCCGTCCCGCTCGCTGCGGGCCCACAGGCCGACGCCGGTGTACTGGCCGTCGAGGGCCTCGGCGAACTCCTCGTACTCGCCCTCGGAGTAGACGGCGCCCCAGCGGTCCCCGCTGCGGCTGACGGCGCGCTTGGCGGCCTCCATCGGGGACTTGCCGTCGGCCAGGGCCTCCTCGGCCGCCCTGGTCACCGCCGCGTGGCGGCCGGCCAGGGTGGCCGAACCGGCCTCGTCCGGCGCGGACTTCCGGTCGCCCTGGGGCAACGCCCCGGTGGCCGCACCGGCGACGAGCACGCTCGCGAACAGCAAGGTCAGGGCGGCCCCGCGGCGGATGCGGCGGGGCTGACAGAACGGGTCACGACCTGACATGCCGGTGAGTCTAGGACAAGGGGAAGGGCCGTACGGCCGGTTGACCGCACGGCCCCTCTTGGCATGTGTCACACCTTCAAGTACTTGCGCAGCGCGAAGAACGCGGCCAACGCGGGCATCAGCAGGCTCGTGGCGAGGATGAGCGGCAGCTTCGTGAGGACGGCGTCCCAGCCGATGAAGTTGATGAGGTTCAGCTTCTCGGACAGCGCCAGACCGTGGTCGATGATGAAGTACCGGGCGATCAGCAGGAAGGCGCACGCGAGCGTGCCGCCGATGAGCCCGGCGACCGCGGCCTCCATGATGAACGGCGCCTGGATGTAGAAGCCCGAGGCGCCGACCAGGCGCATGATGCCGGTCTCGCGCCGCCGGCTGAACGCCGAGACGCGCACGGTGTTGACGATCAGCATCAGCGCGACGACGAGCATGAGCGCCATCACCGCCCGCGCGGCCCAGTTCATGCCGTTGAGCAGCCCGAACAGGTTGTCCAGAATGCCCTTTTGGTCCTGCACGGACTGCACGCCGTCCCGCCCGTCGAAGGCGGTCGCGATGACCTGGTACTTCTGCGGGTCCTTCAGCTTGATGCGGTACGACTCCTGCATCTGGTCCGGCGTGAGGGAGCTGGCCAGCGGGGAGTCGCCGAACTGCTCCTTGTAGTGCTTGTACGCCTGGTCCTGCGACTCGTACGTGACCTTCTGGACGACGTCCATCTTGTCGAGGTCGGCCTTGATCTGCTTCTTCTGGTCGTCGGTCACCGCGCCCTTGGCGCAGTTGGGGTCCGACTCCGCGTCGCTCTTGTTGCAGAGGAAGATCGAGACGTTGACCTTGTCGTACCAGTAGCCCTTCATCGTGTTGACCTGGTCGCTCATCAGGAGCGACCCGCCGAACAGGGCGAGCGACAGGGCGACGGAGACGATGACCGCGAAGGTCATCGTCAGGTTGCGGCGGAGACCGACGCCGATCTCCGACAGGACGAACTGGGCGCGCATGGCGGCTGGTTATGCCTTTCCGTGGATCTCGGGTGCGGTCTCAGTGCTGGTAGCCGTAGACGCCGCGGGCCTGGTCGCGGACGAGGCGGCCCTTCTCCAGCTCGATGACGCGCTTGCGCATCTGGTCCACGATGTTCTGGTCGTGCGTGGCCATCACCACGGTCGTGCCCGTCCGGTTGATGCGGTCGAGCAGCTTCATGATGCCGACGGAGGTCTGCGGGTCGAGGTTGCCGGTGGGCTCGTCGGCGATGAGCAGCTTGGGCCGGTTGACGAAGGCCCGCGCGATGGCGACGCGCTGCTGCTCACCACCGGACAGCTCGCCGGGCATCCGGTCCTCCTTGCCGCCGAGCCCGACGAGGTCGAGCACCTGCGGCACGGACTTGCGGATCTCACCGCGCGACTTGCCGATGACCTCCTGCGCGAAGGCGACGTTCTCGCCGACCGTCTTGTTCGGCAGCAGCCGGAAGTCCTGGAAGACCGTCCCCAGCTGGCGCCGCATCTGCGGCACCTTCCAGTTGGAGAGGCGGGCGAGGTCCTTGCCCAGCACGTGCACCTGTCCGTGGCTGCACCGCTCCTCGCGGAGGATCAGCCGCAGGAAGGTGGACTTTCCGGAGCCGGAGGACCCCACGAGGAACACGAACTCGCCCTTCTCGACCTCCAGGGAGACATCCCTGAGGGCGGGGCGGGTCTGCTTGGGGTAGACCTTGGAGACATTGTCGAATCGGATCACGGATGCACCACGGGTCGCCGGGGGTAGATGAGCGTGACCATACGCGAACCGGATAGGTGACCGCAGTCACCGGTCACGGTTAAACATTGGATGTGCCGTTTTGTACGCCCCTCGGGGGCGCGGGGAACTGCGCGAGCAACCACACACGGCCCGCAGCCGCGCAACAATGCACAACCACCCCTCTGGAAGCGAACCGCGCACCCTCCGGAGGAACCTGGCACAGTGGAGGGGGGAACATTCCCGTCCCCACACACGTTGGGTACGTGGAACCGGCGCAAGGAGGGCAAGCGCATGACGTACGACCGGCTGGTGTGCGCGAACTGCGCGTCCCCTGTGAGCGAGGGCCGCTGCCCCGTGTGCCGCGCGAACCGCGAGCGGCTCCAGCAGGAGAACTTCTTCGCCAATCTGAACCCGATGGCGCTGATCGCCCTGCTGACGGTGCTGATCGCGGCGGTGGCCCTGCTGGCGCACCAGACCACGTAAGGGCGTCCACAGCCCTCCACGGACACGGCCGAGGGCCCGGAGCGTTTCGCTCCGGGCCCTCGGCGTCGCACTGTGCCTACTGTCCGTACGGACGCGGCTACCGTCAGGCGGCAGCGCCGCCCCGGCCGCCCATCAGGCGCGGCAGGACGCGGAAGCCGACACCGCCGGCGATCATCGTGGCGGCGCCGATCACCAGGAAGGTGGTCTGCGCGGCACCCGTCTCGGCGAGCTCCGGGCCGCCGGCCTGGGCCTGCTGCGGGGCCGGGGTGTTGTCCGAGCCGGTGTCGGTGAGGGACGAGGAGCCCTCCTCCTGCGGGGAGGTGCCGCCGTCGGGGTCGGTGTTGTTGCCGCCGCCGTTGTTGCCGCCGTTGTTGCCGCCGTTGCCGTTGCCGCCGCCGTTGCCGTTCCCGTTGCCCGGGTCGGTGGGCTGGCTCGTCGGGTCCTCGGTCGGCTCGGTGGGCTCGTCCGTGGGGTCGGTCGGCTCGTCGGTGGGCTCCTCGGTCGACGGCGGGTCGGTCGGGAGGCCGGTCGGCGGGTCGGTGGGGAGCTCGGTGGGAACCGGCGGCGTCGGGGTCGGGGCGGGCGACTCGTCGGCGCACAGGATGCCGAGCAGGCAGTCCTCGGTCTCCGCGGCGGATGCGGCACCGGCGGCGGTCAGCGAGGCTCCGGCGGCGATCACGGCACCGGCCGCGATCCGCGCGACACGGATCCGCGTCTTCTTCGTCATGTGGTTGCTACCCCCAGTAGCTCATCGTCATTAGGCAGCGTTTGGAGCTGTGCTCGACGGGGGTAGCTGCGGTGAAGAGCCCCCCGGTTCACATGCGCCCCAGTAGACACGCATGCCGCGCTTTACCCTTCCCATTTTTCAAAGACACGTCAAGGGCGTTTGCGGGTGCCATGTCCGAGTACGGGGGCTATGCCGGGAGTCTGAGTCTGTAAGTGTGATGCAAAACCCAGACATGCGGGCACAGAAAAGGCAACCGCCGCCCTGACGTCGGCAGTTGCCTTGTCGACAAACTTACTTCTCCCGCTGCTTGCGCCAGCGAATTCCGGCCTCCAGGAATCCGTCGATCTCGCCGTTGAACACGGCCTCGGGATTGCCGACCTCGAATTCGGTGCGCAGGTCCTTGACCATCTGGTACGGGTGCAGCACGTACGAACGCATCTGGTTGCCCCAGGAGTTGCCGCCGTCGCCCTTGAGGGCGTCCATCTTGGCCTGCTCCTCCTGGCGGCGCCGCTCCAGCAGCTTGGCCTGGAGCACGTTCATGGCCGTCGCCCGGTTCTGGATCTGCGAGCGCTCGTTCTGGCAGGAGACGACGATGCCGGTGGGGAGGTGGGTGATGCGCACCGCGGAGTCCGTGGTGTTCACGCCCTGGCCGCCGGGGCCCGAGGACCGGTAGACGTCGACGCGCAGCTCGCTCTCGTCGATGTCGACGTGGTCGGACCGCTCGACGACGGGCAGGACCTCCACGCCCGCGAAGGAGGTCTGCCGCCGGCCCTGGTTGTCGAAGGGCGAGATGCGCACGAGCCGGTGCGTGCCCTGCTCGACGGAGAGCGTGCCGTACGCGTAGGGCGCCTGGACGGCGAAGGTGGTCGACTTGATGCCGGCCTCCTCCGCGTACGAGGTCTCGATCAGCTCCGTCTTGTAGCCGCGCTGCTCGGCCCAGCGCAGGTACATGCGCTGGAGCTTCTCCGCGAAGTCGGCGGCGTCCACGCCGCCGGCCTCGGCGCGGATGTTCACCAGGGCCTCGCGGGAGTCGTACTCGCCGGAGAGGAGGGTGCGGACCTCCATCTCGTCCAGCGCCTTCTTCACGGCGGCGAGCTCGGACTCGGCCTCGGCGCGGGTGTCCGGGTCGTCCTCCTCCTCGGCCATCTCGAAGAGGACGGCGAGGTCGTCGATACGACCGCGCAGGGCCTCGGCCTTCCGCACCTCCGCCTGGAGGTGGGACAGCTTGCTGGTGATCTTCTGCGCCTCATCGGGGTTGTCCCACAGGGACGGCGCGGCCGCCTGCTCCTCGAGCACGGCGATGTCTGCCCTCAGCTTGTCGAGGTCCAGAACGGCCTCGATCGACTCCATGGTCGAGGAGAGGGACTTGAGCTCTTCGGATACGTCGACGACTGCCACGCCCTCCAGCGTAACGGCTCCGCCCGGCGGCCATCGCCGGGCGGCCGGAGCGGACGGCTGCCGCCCGGGGGTCAGGGGGAGTGGGGCGCCGAGTTCTTCGTGTCCTGGGGCGGCGTGCTCGCGTCGTCGCCCGACGTGGACAGCCAGGCCCCGACGCCGACCGCCGCGGCCAGGGCGACCGCGCCCGCGCCCAGGGCCGCCCGGCGGCGCCGGGTCGCGGCGCGGTTGCGGGCGGAGCCGGGGCGGGGGGCGCCCGGGGTGCGGGGGGCCCGGGCCGTGCCGTGGGCGCCGCCGGCCAGCTCGTCGGGGGCCGGGACGCGCATCGAGGTGTGGGTGTCCCGGTTGGAGTCGGCCGGCTTCGCGCCCGGCACCAGGGGGACCGCGCCGCGCCGCCGGACCCGCTCCCCGGCCGGTGCCGGTCCGGCCGGCTGCTCCTCCCGGTCGGCCTCCTCGGCCTGCTCCGTGTCCGGCTCGTCGACCTCCAGCGGGGGCATGCCCGCCAGCATCGGCAGCAGCTCCCGCAGCCGCGCCCCGAGCTCCGAGGCCCGCAGCCGGGAGGCCGGGGCCTTGGCCAGGCACTGCACGAGCAGCTGCCACAGCTCGTCGGGGATGCCGGGCAGCGGGACGACCGTCTCGGTGACGTGCCGGCGCAGGACCGCGCCGGGGTGGCCGCCGCCGAACGGCGTGAAGCCCGCCAGCAGCTCGTAGAGGACCGTGGCGAGCGCGTAGATGTCGACGGAGGCGCGGGGCGGCAGGCCCTCGACGATCTCCGGGGCGAGGTAGTCCGGGGTGCCGATGATCTTCGTGGCCTTGGTGCGGCGCGGGGTGTCGATGAGTTTCGCCACGCCGAAGTCGGTCAGCAGCGCGCGGTGGGAGCCACCGGGGCCGAGCGGGCCCTGCATGTCCAGCAGGACGTTCTCCGGCTTCACGTCCCGGTGCACGACGCCCGCGGCGTGCGCGGCGGCCAGCCCGTCGGCGATGTCGGCCGCGATCGCGACGGCCGCCTCGGGCGCCAGGCGCCGGTCCCGCTCCAGCCGGGTGCGCAGGTCCGTGCCCCGGACGAGGTCCATGACGAGGGCCAGGTCGTTGCCGTCCACGACCAGGTCGCGCACCGACACCACGTGCGGGTGCTCCAGGCCGAGCAGGGCGGTCCGCTCCTGCACGAAGCGTCCGACGAGTTCCTGGTCGGACGCGAGGTCCTCGCGCAGCAGCTTGATGGCGACGGGGCCCTCGGGGCCCTCGCCCAGCCACACCGTGCCGGCGCTGCCCCGCCCGAGGATCTGGTGGGCGGTGTACCGGCTGCCGATCTTCCGTGCCAAGGCTGCTCCTACCGACGCGTGTTGTCGCTAAAACTACGCGTCCGAGGAGCCAACCTTCACCGCCCGGGCGGAAATCACCCGCCCGGTGTCGACAAATCACCAACACCGCAGGGCGGTTCGGGTCAGTTCGTGCCCGAACCGCTCCCGCCGAGCTTCTCGAACCAGCCGGTCACCGTGCTGAACCAGTCGGTGAGCTGCTCCCAGTAGCCCTTGCCGGTGCCGATCCACTCCTGGAGCGGGCTCAGCTCCCAGATCAGCCAGCCGGCGACGAACAGGATGACGATCGTGAAGAGGCAGCCCTTCAGGCAGCCGAGCCCGGGGATCCGCATCGGGTTGGCGCTGCGCTGCCGCGGCTGCCGGGGCTCGCGCTGGGGCCGCTGCGGCTGCTGGGGCTGGGCCGGCGGCGGCGCGGGCGGGGCGTAGCGCTGCGGCGGCTGGGGCCGCTGGGGCTGCGGGGCGTACTGCTGGGGCTGCTGCTGCGGATGGCCGTAGCCGGGCCCGGGCGGGGGCGCCTGGCGCCGCGGGGGCTGCTGCTGCGGCCGGGCGACCTGGCGCTGGGGGCGGCGGCGCAGCGGGTCCTGGCCGGGGTCGACGTACTGGACCTGCGTCTGCTCGTTGCGGTCACGGGCGGCCCGCAGCTGGTTCTGCCAGGGGTGCGGGTCCTCGGGCCCGCCCTGGCCCTGCTGGCCGGGCGCGCCGGGCGGGACCGGCGGCATGACGGCGGTCGGGTCGGCCGCGCCGCGGTTGGGCAGCACGGCGGTGGGGTCGGCGGCGCCGGCCGGGCCGCCGGTGTGCGGCATGACGCTGGTCGCGGCGTTCGGGTCGTACGAGCCCGCGCCCTGCGGCAGGACCTGGGTGGGGTCGGCCGCGCCGGGCGTGTCCGGTACGGGCGCGGGGGCCGGGTCGGGCACCAGGAGCGCGCCGACGCCCTCGGCGGCGGCGATCTGCGCGGAGTTCGCGTGCACGCCGATGCCCTCGGCGACGACGCGCAGGCCGCGGGCGAGGTTCTCGGCGCTGGGCCGCTCGTCCGGGTTCTTGCGCAGGCAGCGCTCGATGACCGTCCACAGCGGGTCGGGGACGGTGGAGGGGCGGCGCGGCTCGGCGCTCAGGTGCTGGTGCAGCACCTCCAGGGCGGAGCCGCCGGAGAACGGCGGGCGGCCGGTGACCAGCTCGTACAGCAGGATGCCGGCGCCGTAGATGTCGACGGCGGACGTCTGCGGGCGGCCCTCGGCGGACTCGGGCGCGACGTACGCGGGCGTGCCGACGAACTCCTGGGTGCGGGTCAGGCCCGGGGAGTCGGCCAGGCGGGCGATGCCGAAGTCGGTCAGCAGCGGGTGCATCCGCCCGTCGTACTGCTGGAGCAGCACGTTCGCCGGCTTCAGGTCGCGGTGGACGACGCCGTCGGCGTGGCTGGCGGCGAGCGCGTCGGCGATCTGGGCGGTGAGCAGCGCCGCCGCGACGGGTGTGAAGGGCCCGTTCTCGCGCAGGTAGCGGTGCAGGTCGGGGCCCTCGACGAGGTCCATGACCAGGGCCAGCAGGTCGCCCTCGACGACCAGGTCGCGGACCCGGACGATGTTCGGGTGGGTCAGCCGGAGCAGGACGGAGCGCTCCCGGAGGAACCGCATCACGACGTCCGCGTCGCTGGCCAGCTCCTCCTTGAGGACCTTGATCGCGACGGTCTCGCCGGGCTGTCCGGGCACGGCCGCCTCGGCGCCCGCGGTCTCGCGCTGGCGGGCTCGCCAGACGGTGCCCGTGGCGCCGCGTCCGAGCGGCTCCTCGAGCAGGTACTTGCTGCCTACCGGCCGCACGTCATGCGCTCCCTGGTGCTTGCCTTGCCTGCTGGCCTGTCCGCCCCACTGTAGTGCCGGGGGGCCGAGTACCGGAGTGTCGTCTTTCTGTGGGTCTTACGTAGCCGTTCCCCCACCCGTTCGAAGGAAAGACGCTCACCTCGGTCTTGTGGTTGCCGGTAACGAACGTGACTGATCTCAACCGGTCGCCTGTGGGTCATCTCTCAGGCACTTTTGCGGGCAGAGCCGACCAATCAAGATCACTTGTCGCGGAGCGAGGGGCGCGGTGTCAGTGGCAGGTGCGAGGATGCGTGCAGTACTGGCCGACGTGCTGGGGCGGGGCGGGGGACTCCGCGCCCGGGCAGAAGGGACCGCTGACGGCGATGCAGATCCGGCTGACCGTCGTAGATCCGCTGGGCGCATCGGCTCCGGGGCGGGACCGCGCCCCACACAGCGACGTCCTGGTCACGGCACCGGCCGGTACGGCGCTCGCGGCGGTGGCCTCGGCCCTCGCCCAGGTGGTCTCCGGCGGCGACGGCTCGGGCACGCCGGTGCTGTACGCCGGTGAGCAGCGGCTCGACGCCCAGCGCTGCACGCTCGGCGAGCCCCCGCTGACCGACGGCGCCGTGCTCTCCGTGGGCGCGCCCGGGGAGCCGGAGCCGCATCCGGAGTGGGACGACGCCCCGGCCCAGCTCCAGGTGGTCGCGGGCCCCGACGCCGGCGGCGTCCACCTCCTGCACGGCGGCGAGATCCGCATCGGCCGCTCCGCCGACGCCGACGTCCCCCTCGACGACCCGGACGTCTCCCGGCTGCACTGCGCGGTGACGGTGAGCGCGGACGGCCGCGTCTCGGTCGCCGACCTGGACTCGACGAACGGCACGACGCTGGACGGCGCGCGCGTGGGCAGCCGTGCGGTCCGGTTCGCCCCGGGGGCGCTGCTGCGGATCGGCGAGTCCGCCCTGCGGCTGGCTCCCGCCGGGGGGCCGGGGGGCCGGGTGGAGACGACGCCGGACGGGGAGGGGCACGTGCGCGTGCCCGGGCCTGCCGACGGCTCGCCCTCGCACGCACGTGTGGCGGCCCCGACGCCGGCCGCCCCTTCCGGCCCCACCCATCACGCCCAGGGCTCGGCGGCCTGGGGCACGCCGGCTACCGGGCCGCAGGGCTCCGGTGAGGCCGTGGTGCCGGGGCAGGGCGGGGCGCCGCGGATCGAGGGCGGGGGTGCGGGGTCCGGAGCGCCGCGGGGGCGGGGTCCTGGCAGCGGGGGCGAGGTTCATCCGGGGGGCAACCGGAGCGTGGTGCCGCCCCGGGGGGCCGGGGGCGAGGCCCACGCGGGAGGCGGTCGGAGCGAGGTGCCCTCCCCGGGCACCGGCGGAGATGCGCGTGCGCAGGCAGCCGGGGACGGGCCGCAGTCCGGGGCCGCCGGGGCTGCGCGCACCTCCCCTGAGGCGCGAGGAACGCGCCCGGGTTCGCCGGAGGTCTGGCTCCGGGCTCCCCAGCAGCGAGGTGCGGCCCCGTCGGGCAGCGGTGCCGGGGACACGCACGCGGGGCGTTCCGGGGCCGGGGCGTACGGCCCCGCGCCCTCGGACAGCGCCGGTGCGCACGCCGGCAGGGCGTACGACACCGAGCGTCCGCGCCCCGGAGCCACGGACGACACCGGACCTCGCCCCCGGGGCGCGGACGGCTCGGCCGCGGCCTCTCCCACGGACCCGGTCTATCCGGCCGAACGCACCGGCCGCGAGCACAAGGGCGCTCCGCCCCGGGGAACCCACGGGCCGGCCGCCCCGAACACGGCCTCCCCCACCGCCCCGGACGAGCGCACCGGCCGCGAACGCAAAGGCACTCCCCTCCGGGGAACCCACGGGCCGGCCACCCCCGACACGGCCTCCCCCACCGACCCGACCCACCCGGACGAACGCACCGGCCGCGAACGCAAAGGCACCCCCCTCCGGGGCACCCACAGGCCGGCCACCCCCGGCACGGCCTCCCCCACCGACCCGACCCACCCGGACGAACGCACCGGCCGCGAGCACAAGGGCACCCCGCCCCAGGGAACCCACGGGACGGCCGCCCCGAACACGGCCTCCCCCACCGACCCGGCCCACCCGGACGAGCGCACCGGCCGCGGACGCAAAGGCACCCCCCTCCGGGGCACCGACGTGCCGCCCGGGACGCGTAGACGTGGTGGGCTCGGGGCGTGGGCCCGGCGGTTGGCCGGAGGGCGTGGTGAGCAGGCGGCGGACGCGCGTGCGGCGTACGCGGACGAGCCGGCCGAAGCGGCGGTGGAGCGCTCGGTGCTCGTGCCGTCCGTGCCGGAGACCTGGCCGGACCCGGCCGCGCTGCTGCTGACGGCGCTGGGCCCGGGCCCCCGGCTTTGGGAGCGCGGGCCGGGTCACCCCGAGGCGCTCGCGGTGCGGCTCGGCACGGCCGACCGGGCCGCGCCGGACGGCTCGGGCCTGCTGCCCGCCGTGCCGGTGACGGCCGGGCTGCGCGAGGTCGGCGCGCTGGGGCTGGCGGGGCCGCGGGCGCGGCTGTCCGGGCTGGCCCGTGCCGTGCTGGCCCAGCTCGCCGCGCTGCACTCCCCGGACACGCTGGAGATCGTCCTGATCGCCGCGGACCGCTCCCGCCCCCTGGAGGAGCGCACCGCCGAGTGGTCCTGGCTCGGCTGGCTGCCGCATGTCCGCCCGGGGCACGGCCAGGACTGCCGTCTGCTCCTCGCCCACGACCGCGAACAGGCCGCGGCCCGCGCCGACGAGCTGCTGCGCCGCCTGGAGGACCAGCTGGCCGAGTCGGGAACGGGAAGCGCCGGCCCGGTCCCCCAGCCCGACGCCCCGCGCGCCCACCGCCCCTCCTGGTCCCGGGACGACGCCCCTCATACCGACGCGACGGCCGGCTTCCCCGGCCCCTACACCGTCCTCGTCGTGGACGGCGACCCCGGCGGAGCCGACCTGCGGGAAGCCGTCGCGCGGCTCGCGCTGGAGGGTCCCCGGGCCGGGATCCACGTCGTCTGCCTGGCCGAGACCCCCGCCGCCTCCCCGGCCTCCCCCGTGACGGAGACGTACGAGGCGGCCTGCTCCGTGACGCCCACCTTCCGGCAGTGCGGTGCCGTCGCGCTGCTCAGCGGGGACGTGGCGACGGCCCTGCGGCTGATGCGCGTGGCCCGGGTCGCCGGCGACGGTTCACCGGCCGGCCCGGTCGGCCACGGCACCATCGCCACCGTCGACGCCGTCTCCCCCGCCTGGGCGGAGCGGTTCGCCCGGGCGCTGGCGCCGCTGCGCCCGGAGGGCGCGGGGAGCGAACGGCAGCCGCGCGTCTCCGCCCCGCTGCCCCAGGCGGCCCGCCTGCTGGACGAGCTGGGCCTGGCCCGGGCCACCCCGGCGTCGCTGATGGCGCGCTGGGCGGACGCCGCCGACGACACCGACGCGCTGGGCGGGCGCGTGCGCGCGGTGCTGGGCGCCGGGCCGCGCGGCCCGGTCTGCGCGGACCTCGCGGTGCAGGGACCGCACCTGCTCATCGAGGGCCCGCCGGGCAGCGGCCGTACCGAGCTGCTGCGGGCGGTCGTCGCGTCCCTGGCCGCCGCCGAGCGGCCGGACCGCCTGGGCATCGTGCTGGTCGACGGCCGGGGCGGCCCGGGCGCGGGCGGCGGCACCGGCGAGGGGCTGCGGGTCTGTACGGACGTACCGCATGTCACCACGTATCTCACGGCGCACGACCCGGTCCGGATGCGGGAGTTCGCGCAGTCCCTGACCGCGGAGCTGAAGCGGCGCGCCGAGCTGCTGGGGCGCTCCGACTTCGCCGAGTGGCACACCGGACGCGAGCTGTCCGGCCGTATGGTCGCCCAGCGCACGGCCACGGCCCGGGGCGGCGCGCAGGCCGAGGCCGGGGCCGGGGACCTCGACACCCCGCCCAGTTCCACCCTGCGGCTGCGGCCCGGCGGGGCCCGGCGGCAGACGGAGGCGGCGGCGCCCCCGCTCCCCCGGCTCGTCGTGGTCGTCGACGACCTGGACGCCCTGGTCTCCCCCGCCCTCGGCTCGACCGGCCGGCCCGCCGCCGGGTCCGTGATGCGCGCCCTGGAGGCCGTGGCCCGGGAGGGCGAGCGGCTCGGCGTGCACCTGGTGGCGGCCACCGGCCCGTGCGCCCGTACGGCGGAGACGGAACCGGCGCGCCGGGCCACCCTGCGCGTGACCCTCGACGCCCCGGCCCCCGGGCCGGAGGAGCCCGCGCCCGGCCGGGGAAGCCTGACGTGCGCGGACGGGCGGACGACCCCGTTCCAGGGCGGCCGGGTCACCGGCCGCATCCCCCGGACGGCGACGCTGCGCCCCACGGTCGTCCCCCTGGAATGGCACCGCATGGGTGACCCTCCGGCCCGGCGCCCGGTGCGGGAGCTCGGAAACGGCCCGACCGACCTGGCACTGTTGGCCAGCGCGCTGGAAAGGGCGGCGCGGGAGGTCTCGGCGGCGAAGGTGCCGTCCCTTCTGTGACCCGGGACGGCCACCTGGCCGCACCCCGCGTCACAGGGCCGCGTCCCTGGTCACGAGGGAGTCACGATCCCCCGCTTGACAGCCGACGCCATCTTGCCGCCCCCGCACACCCGGGCGTAGACCAGATCGCACGGGAGCGCGCTCGACGTTCGACGAGGAACGAAGAACGGGGCAGTCATGCGCATGACGAGCAGCACCATCCGGACACGCTGGTCGCCCAAGCGGGACAAGGCGACCCCCCAGCACCGCAGAGCCGCCAAGGCCGCGGCGGCCGTCGCCGCGGGAGCGCTCGCGCTCTCGCTCACCGCCTGCGGAGGCGGCGACGACGGAAACACCGGAACCCAGGGCAACACCGAGGAGACCGCCAACAACGTCACCCTTCCCAAGCTGGACGGGACGAGCCTGGAGATCGCCGCCGTGTGGACCGGCGCGGAACAGGCCAACTTCAAGAAGGTCCTGGCCGAGTTCGAAAAGCGCACGGGCGCCAGGGTCACGTTCATCCCCGCCCAGGACCCGATCATCAACTTCATCGGCTCGAAGGTGGCCGGCGGGCAGCCGCCGGACATCGTGATGCTGCCGCAGCCGGGCGCCATCAAGCAGGCCGTCGACCGCGGCTGGGCCAAGCCGCTCGGCGCCGAGGCCCTCAAGGAGCTCGGCGAGAACTACTCGCAGGGCTGGCAGGACATCGGCAAGGTCGGCGACAAGCAGTACGGCGTCTACTACAAGGCCGCCAACAAGTCCCTGATCTGGTACAACAACCAGGTCTTCGAGAACGCCGGGGCGACCGAGCCCGAGACCTGGCCGGATCTGCTGAAGACGGCACAGACGGTCTACGACTCCGGCGTCACCCCGTTCTCCGTCGGCGGCGCCGAGGGCTGGACGCTGACCGACTGGTTCGAGAACGTGTACCTCTCCCAGGCCGGGCCGGAGAAGTACGACCAGCTGGCCAGGCACGAGATCAAGTGGACGGACCCGTCCGTGAAGGACGCGCTGACCACGCTCGCGCAGGTCTGGGGCAAGGCGGACTACGTCGCTGGCGGGGCGAACGGGGCGTTGCAGACCGACTTCCCGGCCTCCGTCACGCAGGTCTTCACCGGCGGGGACCAGCCCAAGGCGGCCATGGTCGCCGCGGGCGACTTCGCGCAGGTCAACATCCCCGAGAACATGAAGGTCGGAACGGACGCGAAGGTGTTCCCGTTCCCCGCGGTCGGTGACAACGGCCCGGTGGTCTCGGGCGGTGACGCGGCCGTGATCCTGGAGGACTCGAAGGGGGCGCAGGCCCTGGCCACCTGGCTCGCCTCGCCCGACGCGGCGACGATCCAGGCCAAGCTGGGCGGCTACCTCTCGCCGAACAAGAACGTGGAGAACTCCGCGTATCCGAACGCGGTGCAGCAGCGGATCGCCAAGGCGCTCATCGACGCCGGTGACGACTTCCGCTTCGACATGTCCGACCAGGCCCCGCAGGCCTTCGGCGGCACGCCCGGCAAGGGCGAGTGGAAGATCCTCCAGGACTTCCTGAAGAACCCGAAGGACATCGCGGGTACGCAGGCGAAGCTGGAGGCCGAAGCGGCCGCGGCCTACGGAGGCTGACGGCATGACGTCGGCCACGGCGGCAGGGGGCGTCACGCCCCCTGCCGCTCCCAAGTCGCGCAAGAGTGTGACCGGCACCCGCAGGATGGTCGCGGCGCTGTTCCTGCTGCCCGCGCTCGTCCTGCTCGGCGCGCTCGTGGTGTACCCGATCGGGTACTCGGTGGTCCGCAGCTTCTACGACCAGTCCGGCGACGGCTTCGCCGGAATAGACAACTACAAGGCCCTCTTCACCGACGAGGGCATCCGCACCGCGCTGAAGAACAACATCTTCTGGGTGGTGTTCGCGCCGACGGTCGCGACGGCCCTCGGCCTGATCTTCGCGGTGCTGACCGAACGGGTGCGCTGGGGTACGGCGTTCAAGCTGGTCGTCTTCATGCCGATGGCGATCTCGATGCTGGCGGCGGGCATCATCTTCCGCCTGGTGTACGACCAGGACCCGGACAAGGGCGTGGCGAACGCGGTGTGGGTGGGCGTGCACGACACCTTCGCCCAGGCCTCGGCGTTCCCGAAGGCCCACCCGGGCCGGGAGTCGCCGCTGGAGGCGGCCGGCGGGGGCGCGTTCATCACCAAGTCGCCCGTCCGCGTCGGCGAGACCGTCTCGCTGCCGATGGTGGGCGTCGCGCCGGACCTGATGCCGGACGGCGCGGAGCCGGCCGCTGCGCCGAAGCCCGAGCCGGACAAGGTCACCGGCACGACCTGGCAGGACTTCACCCGCGGCGAGGGCGTCGGGACGCTCAACAGGGTCGACGCGTCCGAACTGGGCTACGCGGGGATGCGCATCGAGGCCGTGAAGGACGGCAAGGTGGTGGCCTCCACCACGGCCGGCGACGATGGCACCTTCACGCTGCCCGCCTCGGCCGATGGTGCTCAACTACGGCTGCCGGACAGCAACTTCAAGGAGCCCTACAACGGCCTGGACTGGCTCGGCCCGTCCCTGGTCACCCCGGCCATCATCGGCGCGTACATCTGGATGTGGGCGGGCTTCGCGATGGTGCTGATCGCGGCCGGGCTCGCGGGCGTGCCCCGGGAGCTGCTGGAGGCCGCCCGGGTCGACGGCGCGACCGAGTGGCAGGTGTTCAGACGGGTCACGGTGCCGCTGCTGGCGCCGGTCCTCGCGGTCGTCACCGTCACCCTGATGATCAACGTGCTGAAGATCTTCGACCTGGTCTTCATCATCGCCCCCGGCTCCGCCCAGGACGACGCGAACGTGCTCGCCCTGGAGCTGTACCGCAAGGGCTTCTCCGAGGACCAGCCGGGCATCGCCAGCGCCATCTCGGTGTTCCTGCTGCTCCTCGTGATCCCGGTGATGTGGTTCAACGTACGGCGGCTGAGGCGGGAGGTCAGGCGATGACCGCGGACGCGGGCGTTCAGCCCGGCAGGGCGGCGCGGCCCACCGGCTCGGTGAAGGCGAAGCACTCGCTGGCGTCCCGGCTGGTCGAGGGGGTCAGCGGCGGGCTGGTGCGGGTGTTCCTCATCGTGGTCGGCCTGTTCTGGCTGGTGCCGACGATCGGTCTGCTGCTGGCCAGTCTCCGCTCGCCGGAGAACATCGCGGCGAGCGGCTGGTGGAAGGTGTTCACCGAGCCGTCGCAGATCACCTTCGACAGCTACGCCAAGCTGCTGGAGAACGACGACATCACCAGCAGCCTGCTCAACACGGTGTGGATCACCGTCCCGGCGACCCTGCTGGTCGTGATCATCGGCTCGCTGGCGGGCTACGCCTTCGCCTGGATGGAGTTCCCGGGGCGCGACTGGTGGTTCCTGGGCGTGGTCGGCCTGTTGGTCGTCCCCGTGCAGGTCGCGCTGATCCCGATCGCCGAACTCTTCGGCAACATCGGCATCTTCGGCTCGGTGACCGGCGTGGTGCTCTTCCACGTCGGCTTCGGCCTGCCGTTCGCGGTGTTCCTGCTGCGGAACTTCTTCGCGGAGATCCCGAGGGAGCTGCTGGAGGCGGCGCGGCTGGACGGGGCGGGCGAACTGCGCCTGTTCTTCCGTGTCGTGATGCCGCTGGGCGCTCCGGCGATCGCCTCGCTGGGCATCTTCCAGTTCCTGTGGGTGTGGAACGACATGCTGGTCGCGCTGATCTTCTCGGACTCCGGGAGCCAGCCGATCACGGTCGCACTCCAGACGCAGGTACGGCAGTTCGGCAACAACATCGACGTGCTGGCGCCCGGCGCGTTCATCTCGATGGTGGTCCCGCTGGCCGTCTTCTTCGCGTTCCAGCGGCAGTTCGTGTCCGGCGTGATGGCGGGCGCGGTGAAGTAGCCCTCAGGACAAGGGAGTTGGAGGGGCGGGCCGGGAGCGGTCCGTCCCTTCGGCGTTCCCCCGGATGCCGTAGCCGCCGTAACCAACTCACCCCACCGGCCGTTCCCGGGCCGAACGCCCGCGCCGACCGATGGATGGCCTCTTGCCCAGGTTCAGTGTCATTGTCCCCGCGTACCAGGTTCAGGCGTACCTGCACGAGTGCCTCGAATCGGTGCTCTCCCAGTCCTGTCCCGATCTGGAACTGATCGTCGTCGACGACCGCTCGCCGGACGCGTGCGGCGCGATCATCGACGAGTTCGCCGCCCGCGACGCGCGCGTCCACCCCGTCCACCTGCCGCAGAACGTCGGCCTGGGCCGCGCCCGCAACGCCGGCGTGGCCCACGCGAGCGGCGACTACCTGCTGTTCCTCGACGGCGACGACACCCTCACGCCGGACGCGCTGCGCTCGATCGCCGACCGGCTGAAGGAGACGGGCGATCCGGACGTCCTGGTCTTCGACTACGCGCGCACCTACTGGACCGGCGAGGCGGTCCGCAACCAGGCGGCCCTGCAGCTCACCGAGCAGGGCCCGGCCCCGTTCCGCCTGGAGGACCGCCCGGGGCTGCTGCGGCTGCTGATGGTCGCCTGGAACAAGGCGTACCGGCGGGAGTTCATCGAGGAGAAGGGCTTCGCCTTCCCGCCCGGCTGGTACGAGGACACGCCCTGGACGTACCCGGTGCTGATGACCGCGGAGTCCATCGCGACCCTGGACCGGGTCTGCGTGCACTACCGGCAGCGGCGGCAGGGCAGCATCCTGCGCACCACCAGCGAGCGGCACTTCGACGTCTTCGAGCAGTACGACCGGGTCTTCGCGTTCCTGGACGAGCGCCCCGAACTGGCGCAGTGGCGGCCGGTGTTGTTCCGCCGCATGGTGCACCACCTGGCGATCGTGTACTCCCGGCGGGACCGGCTGCCCCGGGGCTCGCGCGCGGACTTCCTGCGCCGGGCCCGCGCCCACTACCGCCGCTACCGCACCCCCGGCGCCCCCGGTCCCCTGCGCGCCCGGGTGCACCACACCCTGATCCGCTTCGGCCTGCACCGCACCTACCGCGCCCTCCAGCTGGCGTCGGCCCTGCACCGCGGCGTCGCCAGGACCACCGGGAGGCTCGGGCGGGGCCTGCGGGCCGCCGCGCTCAGGGCCCACTACCGCGTGCAGCGCTGTCTCCCGCTGCGCGCCGACCGCGCCGTGTTCACCGCCTACGACGGCCGCGGCCACAGCTGCAACCCAGGCGCGCTGGAGAGCGCGTTCCGCGACCTCGCGCCGCACATCCGCACGGCGTGGGTCGCCCGCCCCGAGCACCACCACACGATCCCGCCCGGCCCGCGCCGCCTCGTCCCGGGCACGGCCGCCTACTGGACGGCGCTCGCCCGCTCCCGGTACCTGGTGAGCAACACCGACTTCGACGACCGCCTGCTCAAGCGCCGGGGCCAGATCCTGATCCAGACCGGGCACGGCACCCCGCTGGGGCACCTCGGGCTCGACCTCCAGGAGCGCCCGGCGGCCGCCCGCGGCCGGGACTTCGCCCGGCTCCTCAAGGGCGTCGACCAGTGGGACTACGTGCTGTCCGCCAACCGCCACACCACCCTGACCCACGAGCGCGTCCACCCCGGCCGCTACACCACGCTGGAGTACGGCTACCCCCGCAACGACGTGTTCCGCACGGCGACCGCGGCGGACGTGACCCGGCTGCGCGCCTCGCTCGGCATCCCCGAGGGCGCGGTGGCGATCCTGTACGCGCCGACCCGGCGCGACTACCGCCGCTCCCCGCGGCACCCTCTCGACCTCCAGCGGATCGTGCGCCGCCTGGGCCCGCGCTTCGTCGTCCTGGCCCGCGCCCACCACGCCTACGACACGCCGCTGACCACCACCTGCGGCCGGGTCGTCGACGTCAGCGACCACCCCAGCGTGGAGTCGCTCTGCCTGGCCTCGGACGTCCTGGTCACGGACTACTCGTCGCTGATGTTCGACTACGCCAACCTGGACCGGCCGATCGTGATCCACGCCGACGACTGGGAGGCGTACGAGGCGGCCCGCGGCACCTACTTCGACCTGCGCTCCTTCCCGCCGGGCGCGGTCGCGCGAGGCGAGGACGAGCTGATCGACATCTTCGCCACCGGGCACTGGCGCGGCTCCCGGTCGGCGCAGTTGCGGGCGGCGTTCCGCGAGCGGTTCTGCACCTACGACGACGGCCGGGCCGCCGAGCGGGTCGTGCGCCGGGTGGTCCTCGGGGAGTCGGACCTGCCGCCGGTCGTCCCGCTGGACGAGCGCCGCCCGGTGCCGTCGGCGGCGGCCTCGCTGGCGCGCGAGCCGCTCGTCACGGTGCCGCAGCCGGCCGGTCCCGCGGCCGTCACCGACCGCCTCTGACCACGGTTCTCACTCCGGGGAGTTCCCATGCCCTCCAGCCCGTCGCGGCCGACACCCAGCCGGCCGCCGTCCTGGCGTCCGTCCGGGCGTCCGGGCCGCCCGCGTGCGGCCTGAGGCGGCCCGCAGTCCTCCGAAGACCCTCGACAGAAAGAGCAGAATGCCCCGCTTCAGCATCGTCGTCCCGTCCCATGGGGTCGCGGGCCGGCTGTCCCAGGCGCTGGACTCGGTCCTCGCCCAGTCGTTCGGCGACTTCGAGCTGATCCCGGTGTGCGACGCACCCGACGCACCGGCGGCGGACGTCGTCGCCGGGTACGCCGAGCGGGACTGCCGGGTGACGCCGGTGCACTCCCCGCCGTCGGCCGGTCTGGCCGGGGCGCGCAACACCGGGCTGCGGTCGGCGGTCGGCGGCCACGTGCTGTTCCTCGACGGCGACGACGTCCTGGTCCCGGGAGCGCTGGCAGCCCTGGACGCCCGGCTGCGCGCGACCGGCGACGTGGACGTCCTGTACTTCGAGCACGAACGCACCCCGTGGTGGGAGGGCGAGCCGACCAACCCGGCGGCCCCCCTGCTGGCCAGGACGCCGGACGGGGCCTTCTCCCCCGGCCGCGCCCCGGAGCTGACGGGCGTGGCGCTCCCGGCGTGGAGCGCGCTGTACCGCCGGGCCTTCCTCACCGAGCGGGACATCGCCTTCCCCGGGGACCACTTCACCGACGTCGGGTTCGGCGGACTTGTCGCCCTGCGGGCGGAGCGGGTGGCGGCCCTGCGCGCGGTCGTCGTCCTGCATCTGCTGCGCCGGCAGGGCAACCGCCTCCACCTGCCCGGGGAGCACCACGCCGAGCTGCTCGACCAGACGGAGCTGGTGCTGACCCGGGCCGTGGAGCACGGGCTGCCGCCGGAGCGGCTGAAGCCGCTGTTCGAGCAGCTCTTCGCCGTCGTACTGAAGACGGCCGCCCACCCAAGGCGGCTCCCGGCCGGGCGGCGTGCCTTCTTCCGCCGGGCGAGCGCGCTCTACCGGCGGCACCGCCCCGCCGGTCACCAGGCGCCCGGCGGCAGCCTCGGCGTCCAGCACCGGCTGCTGGCGTCCGGGTCGTACGCGGCGTTCCGCGCCCTGCGCGCCGCCAACCGGGGGGCGCTGCGGGCCGCCGCGCTGCTCCCCCGCCCCCGGGGGCTGGGCGCCCGTCTGCGCTACGCGGCGGGCCTGCGCCTGCCCCTCGACAGGAACCTCGTCGTGTACTGCGCGTACTGGGGCCGCGGCTACGTCTGCAACCCGGCCGCGATCCACGCCAAGGCCCGCGAACTCGCCCCGCATCTGCGCGCGGTGTTCCTGGTGGAGCCGGAGGCGGTGGCCGACATGCCGCCGGACGTGGAGTACGCGGTGATCGGCAGCCGGAAGTACTGGCGGGTGCTGGCCCGCGCCAAGTACCTCGTGAACAACGCCAACTTCGCGGACGCCGTCGTCAAGCGCCCCGGCAGCGTGCACCTCCAGACGCAGCACGGCACCCCGCTGAAGACGATGGGCGCCGACCAGGCGACCTACCCGGTGGTGGCCGCGGCGACCGGCAGCTTCGCCAAGCTGCTGGCCCGCGTGGACCGCTGGGACTACAACCTCACCTCCAACCGGCACTCGACCCAGATGTGGGAGCGGGCCTTCCCCAGCTCGCACGAGACGCTGGAGTACGGCTATCCGCGCAACGACGTCTACTGCACGGCGTCCGCCGAGGACGTCGCCCGCGTCCGCAAGGAACTGGGCGTCCCGGACGGCAAGAAGGCCCTGCTGTACGCCCCCACGCACCGCGACTACGCCACCGGCTTCGAGTCGGGCCTGGACCTGGCCGAGTTCTGCGAGGCGATCGGCGACGACTACGTCGTGCTGCTGCGCGCCCACTACTTCTACGACCAGGGCTCTTCGCGCGGCGGCGGCCGGATCATCGACGTCACCGGGCACCGCTCGTCGGAGGACGTGTGCCTGGCGGCGGACGCGCTGATCACCGACTACTCGTCGATCATGTTCGACTACGCCAACCTGGACCGGCCGATCGTCGTGTACGCCGACGACTGGGAGGTCTACCGGGAGACCCGGGGCGTCTACTTCGACCTGATGGAGTCCCCGCCCGGCCGGGTCTGCCGTACGCCCGAGGAACTGGCGTCCGTCTTCCGCGACGGCGGTTACGCCGACGAGTCCGCGACGGTCCTGCGGGCCGCGTTCCGGGAGCGCTTCTGCCAGTTCGACGACGGGCGGGCCGCCGAGCGCGTCGTGCGCCGGGTGCTGCTGGGGGAGCCGCCCGAGTCGATCCCGCCCGTGCTCCCGCTCGCGGAGCGCGTCCCGGCCCCCGCGGCCGCCACCCTCGTGAGGAGCTGACCGAAGAAGTGCCCCGCTTCAGCATCATCGTCCCCGTCTACAACGTGCAGGGTTTCCTGCGCGAGTGCCTCGACTCGGTGCTCGGGCAGTCGTACGGCGACTTCGAGGTGATCGCCGTGGACGACCGCTCGCCGGACGGCAGCGGCGCGATCCTCGACGAGTACGCCGCCCGCGACGCCCGGGTGCGGGTGCTGCACCTGTCCGAGAACGTCGGTCTGGGCCGGGCCCGCAACGCCGGTCTGGAGCGGGCGGCCGGCGACTACGTCCTGTTCCTCGACAGCGACGACCACTACACGCCGGGCCTGCTGGCGGCCGTCGCCGCGCGCCTGGAGACGACCGCTGACCCCGACATCCTGGTCTTCGACCATGTGCGCACCTACTGGTGGGGCCGGGGCGGGCGCAGCGAGGCGGCGGACCTGCTGGCCGCGGCGGGCCTGGAGACGTTCTCCGTCCGGGAGAGCCCGCAGTACCTGAACCTGTTCCTGGTCGCCTGGAACAAGGCGTACCGGAGGTCGTTCTTCCAGGAGCACGGCCTGCGCTACGCGCCAGGCCTGTACGAGGACGCGCCGGTCACCTACCGGTCGATGGTGCTGGCCGAGCGGATCGCCTGCCTGGACCGGATCGGCGTGGAGTACCGGCAGCGCCGCCAGGGCGCGATCACGAAGACGCCGGGGCGCCGGCACTTCGAGATCTTCCCGCAGTACGAGGGCCTGTTCGCGTTCCTGGAGCAGCGCCCCGACCTCGACTGGGCGCGGCCGCTGCTGCTGGAGCGGGCCCTGGACCACATGCTGTTCGTGCTGGCGCGCGAGGACCGGGTGCGGCCGGCCGACCGGGGCGACTTCTACCGCGAGATCCGCTCCTTCCACCGCCGTCACCTCCCCGAGGGCGGCTTCCCGGAGCCGGACGGCTGGCGCGGGGTCGAGATGCGGCTGCTGGCGTCGGCGCCCTACGCGTCGTACGCGGTGGCCCGGGGCCTGCGGGAGGTGCGCGCGGCGGCCCTGGGCGGGCGACGGCGGGTGGCGCGGAAGGCGTCGGAGACCGCCCTGCGCGGCTGGTACGGGGCCCAGTCGAAGCGCCCGCTCGATCCGCACCTCGCCGTCTACTCGGCGACCCACCACCGGGGCGTGACCGGCGACCCGGCCGCGATCTACGAGAAGGCGCGCGAGATCGCCCCGCACATCCGGGGCGTGTGGGTCGTCGAGGAGGACGCGGTGGACGCGCTGCCGCCCGGCATCGACCATGTGACGCCGGGCTCGCGCCGCTACCACGAGGTCATGGCCCGGGCCACGTACTGGGTGAACAACGTCAACTGGCCCGGCACCCTGGCCAAGCGGCCCGGCAGCGTCCACATCCACACCCACCAGGGCACCCCGCTCAAGTACATGG
This sequence comes from Streptomyces lomondensis, assembly GCF_014651035.1. Taxonomy (GTDB): domain Bacteria; phylum Actinomycetota; class Actinomycetes; order Streptomycetales; family Streptomycetaceae; genus Streptomyces; species Streptomyces lomondensis. Next base: position 48,457 of record NZ_BMWC01000001.1, on the reverse strand, counting down.
GCGCCGACCTGCTGACCAAGCCGGGCGCCCGGCACGGCTTCGACGTGCCGCAGATGCTGCGCCGCGCCGACCGCTGGGACTACAGCCTGGTCGCGGGGCGGCACGCGGAGCGGGCCTGGGAGCGGGCGTACCCGTGCCACTTCACCTCGCTGCGGACCGGCAGTCCGCGCAACGACGTGCTGGTCGGGGCGGGTCCGGAGCGGGGCCGGGCGGTGCGCGAGCGGCTCGGTATCCCGGCCGGTCACACGGTCGTGCTGTACGCGCCGACCCGCCGTGACTACCGGCGGGGCGGTCATGTCGACCGGTTCGACCTGGCCCGGTTCGCCGAGGACCTCGGCCCGGGCCACACCCTCGTCGTCCGGCTGCACCCGTCGCTGGCCGGGGGCGTGGCGCGCGGTCTCGGCCTGTCCGACCTGCACCGGCGGGGCGTGGTGGTGGACGCGACCGACGAGCCGCACGTCGAGGACGTGCTGCTCGCCTCCGACGCGCTGGTCACCGACTACTCCGCCCTGATGTTCGACTACGTGCTGCTGGACCGGCCGGTCGTGGTGCACGCCGACGACTGGGGCGCGTTCGCGGCCAGCCGGGGCGCCTACTTCGACATCACGTCCGACGCGCCCGGCCATGTGTCGCGCTCGTACCGGGAGCTGGCCTGGCTGTTCGCGTCCGGCACCTGGCGGGACGAGGAGGCGGCGCGGCTGCGGTCCGGTTTCCGGGAGCGGTACTGCGAGTTCGAGGACGGGCGGGCCGCCGAGCGGGTGGTCCGCCTGCTGATGCTGGGCGAGCGGGGCGGTGCGCTGCTGCCCGCGGCCCGCCGGACCGACGGCGTCCGTGCCCGGTCCGGGGCGCTGGTCGAGCGATGAGAACCCCTGCCGGCCCCGAGGCCGTCCCCTCCCTGCCGGGCCAGCGGACCGCCCAGGCCCGGCCGCCGGCCGTCGCCGAGCGGCTGGAGCCGGTGCGCTGGTGGCACGCGGCGCTGGTCGCCGTGCCCACCGCGGCCCTGTTCGTGCTGGGCTACCGGCGCCGCTGGATCTGCGACGACGGGCTGATCTACCTGCGCCCCGTCCGGCAGATCCTGGCGGGCAACGGGCCGGTGTTCAACGTCGGGGAGCGGGCGGAGAGTTCGACCGGGACCCTGTGGCAGTGGCTGCTCGCGCTCGCCACCTGGATCACCGGCGAGGACCCGGCGTTCCTCGCGGTGGGGCTGGGACTGCTGCTGAGCACGGCCGGGTTCGCGTTCGCCCTGTGCGCGACCTGCCGGCTGCACCGGAGTGCCGGGCTGCTGCTGCCCGCGGGCGTGTTCGTGCTGCTGGCCGTGCCGCCGTTCTGGTCGTACATGACATCGGGCCTGGAGAGCGGGCTCGGCGCCTTCTGGACGGGCCTGTCGTGGTGGCTGCTGACACGCGTCCGGCGTGGTCAGGGGGCCCGGGAGACGTACCTCGCGGCGTTCGTGTTCGGGCTGGGGCCGCTGGTCCGGCCCGATCTGGCGGTGGTCACCGCGTGCTTCCTGGCGGCGCAGTGGTGGGTGCTGCGCCCGCCTCGGCGGGGCGTCGCGGCGCTGCTGGCCTCGGCGGGCGCGGTGCCGCTGGCGTACGAGGTGTTCCGGGCCGGGTACTACGGGATCCTGGTGCCGCTGCCCGCCATCGCCAAGGAGGCGAGCGCCAGCGACTGGAGCCGGGGCGCCGGGTATGTGCAGGAGACGCTCGGGCCCTACTGGCTGTGGCCGGTCGTCCCGGTGCTGGGCGCGCTGGCTGCCCTGCTGGTCCGCCGTACCCGTCGGCAGCAGCGGGACCGCGCCCCGGGCCGGGCCTCGCTCGCGGTGCTGCTGGCGCCCCTCGCGGCCGGCCTGCTGCTCGCCGGGTACGTCGTCCGGGTCGGCGGCGACTACATGCACGCCCGCATGATCCTGCCCGCGCTCCTGCTGCTGCTCCTGCCGGTGCTGGTCGTGCCCGCGACCCGGTTCACCGGTGCGGCGAGCGCGCTGCTGGTGGTGTGGCTGTGCGCGGCGGTCAGCCCGCTGCGGACGCCGTTCGACGTGCGCAGCACGCCCGGCTCCTTCAACGTGCGCAGCTCCGACGTGGAGGGCCTCGGCGACCACAACCCGGTGCGCACCGCCACCTGGGTGGACAACTGGCCCGCCCTGCCGGAGGGGCGCGGCATGCTGGCGAAGGCCGGGCGGACGCCCCGTCCGACGCTGCTCTACTTCGACGCCGAGCGGCGGCTGCACGCCACGCCGATGCGGGCGGACTCCCCGTACCACGTGGTCATCGTGGGACGCCATCTCGGCGTCACGGGCGCCGCCGCCCCGCTCGACGCCTACGTCAACGACGCCTGGGGTCTGGCCAGTCCCATCGGCGCGCATCTCGCGCTGGAGCGGTGGAGCTGGCCCGGGCACGAGAAGTTCCTGCGCAACCACTGGGTCTTCGCGGAGTGGGCGGCCAGGCAGCCGCCGCAGCGCGATCTGCTGCGGGCCGGGGCGTCGCGGGAGGCGGTCGAGGCGGCCCGGGCCGCGCTGGGCTGCGGCGCGCTCGCCGAGCTGAGGGAGTCGGTGCGCGCGCCGCTCACCGCCGAGCGGTTCTGGCGGAACCTCACCGGGGCCTTCGAGCGGACGCGGTTCCGGTTCGCGCGCTGGCCGGCCGCGGCGGAGAAGGCGCTGTGCGACTGACGGGTGGCAGGTGGGTGCAGCCGCCTCACCCGATGAAGTGACCCGGGGTCAGGGTGGTCGTAGGGGCGGGAACATTCGGCGCATGCCCCGCACTCTTGCCCTTCCCTCAGTCCTGTGAGCGCCTCGGTCCTCGTCCGGCGGACCGTGCGCGGCGCGACGGCGCTGCGCGGCGGCCGGGTGGGACGGCCCACGCCGTACCAGTTCTACGGCGCCCTGTTCTGGCTCGTGATGACGCTGGCGTTCTGGCGGATCCCGCTGTGCTGCGACGCCGGGCAGCACGCGGCGGTGATCGAGCGCCTCAAGGCCGACCTGCTGAACCCGGCCCACACCATGGCCGACCTGCCGGGCGAGGGCAGCCCCTACTACGGCCCGTACGCCGTCGCGCAGGGCGTGCTGGCGCGGTTGACGGGGCTGTCCGGCTGGGAGGTCGTGAAGCTCGCCGGGCCGGTGCATCTGCTTGTGCTGCTGACGGGGCTCGGCCGTTTCGTCCGGACCCTGACCCCGCGCCCGTGGGCGCCGGTGCTGGCCCTGCTGTTCATGACGCTGCTGTGGGGCACCGCGCGGATCCTGTGGAGCGGCTACCTCGGGCTGATGTCGATGACGACGAACCTGGGCTATCCGTCCGCGCTCGCGATCGGCCTGACGTTCTGGGCGTGGGCCTGGACGGGCACGCGCGCGCGGGACGACGCCCCCGCCGTGCGGTTCGTCGGCCCGAGCGGGCTCGGCGGCTGGTGGGGGTACGCCGGGATCGGCGCCCTGTACGGGCTGATCCTGCTCACCCACCCCGTCACGGCCGCCTCGGCGCTCACGGGGGCGGTGGCGATCGTGGCGTCCCGGCAGCGCGGCTGGCGCCGGCCGGTCGTGGCGCGCTGGGCGCTCACCGGGGCGGCCTGCGCCGCGGTCGCCCTGAGCTGGCCGTACTACGACGTCCTGACGCTGGTGGGCGACACCGGCATGGACGCGATGCACCGGCGGCTGTACGAGGGGATGCTCGCCAACTCCTGGCTGGCGCTGCTCGGCCTGCCCGCGCTGTGGGTGCGGGCCCGCGGGTCGGCGCGTGACCCGCTGGTGCTGATGTTCCTGCTGGAGTGCCTGCTGGTGGCGTACGGCTGGGCCAGCGGGCACTACACCTACGCCCGGGCCCTGTGGGCGGTGCTGGTGCCGCTCCAGTTCGCGCCGGCGGTGGAGCTGGCGGCGCCCCGGCCCTGGGGGCGGGCGCGGCGGATGCTGGGCGGGGCGGTGGCGGTCGGGGTGTGCGTCGGGTTCGTCACCGTGCACGCCGGGGCGGTCGTGCCGCGCTCGGTCGACCCGGTGGGGCTCACGCAGCCGACGCGCTGGCCGTCGTACGACTGGGCGGCGCGGCACATCGGGCCGGGCGAGGTGGTGATCACTGACGGGTACTTCGCCAGCCACTCCATCGCCGGGTACGGCCCGAACCTCGCCGCGCCCATCTGGCCCGACCCGGCCCTGGACGAGGCGGCGCGCAAACGCCGGGCGGCCGATGTGCGCGCCTACCTCGCCCACGACTCGACCCGCGCCGAGCGCGCCGCCGTCGTCCGCCGCTACCACGTGCGCTGGCTGCTGCTGACGCGCTGGCACCCGGTGCCCGAGGAGGCCGTGGTGGTGGCGTGGAGCAGACGGACGGGGGAGGTGCTGGCGCGGGTCGGGGGGTGACGCGCGGCGGTGCCTACTCGATGACGAGGTCGACCTCGATGTTGCCGCGGGTGGCGTTGGAGTACGGGCAGACCTGGTGGGCCTGCTCGACCAGCTTGCGGCCGGTCGCCTCGTCCACGCTGTCGGGCAGCTCCACCCGGAGGGTGACGGCGAGCCCGAAGCCCTCGCCCTGCTTGCCTATGGAGACCTCGGCGGTGACGGCGGCGTCGCTGACGTCGACCTTCGCCGTGCGGCCGACGAGGCCGAGGGCGCTGCCGAAGCAGGCCGCGTAACCGGCGGCGAAGAGCTGCTCGGGGTTGGTGCCCTGGCCGTTGCCGCCCAGTGCCTGCGGCATGCCCAGCGCGAGGTCCAGCACGCCGTCCGAGCTGACGGCCCGGCCCTCACGGCCGTGGGTGGCGGTGGCGACAGCGGTGTAGAGCGCGTCCATGGAAAACCTTCCCTCTCACGTCAACGTTCGGCGGCCCGCTTCCGGGCCGCCCGACGTCCAGAATTAGAGCACACAATTAAGTTGTGTGCAATTGAATGGCGGGCACGAGCTACCCTGGATCCATGAACACGCCGGACGACGACTGGCTCCGCCTGGACCAGCAGATCTGCTTCTCCCTGCACGCGGCCTCCCGCGCCTTCAACGGCGTCTACCGCGTGATCCTCAAGGACCTGGGGCTCACCTACCCGCAGTACCTGGTGATGCTGGTGCTCTGGGAACACGGCGAGCTGCCCGTGAAGAAGCTCGGGGAGCACCTGCGGCTCGACTCCGGCACGCTGTCGCCGCTGCTCAAGCGGCTGGAGGCGGCGGGTCTGGTGTCCCGGGAGCGCAGTGCGCGCGACGAGCGGTCGGTGGAGGTGCGGCTGACCGAGGAGGGCAGCGCGCTGCGGCGGCGGGCGCTCGAGGTGCCGCGCCGGATCGCCGCCTCGACCGGCTTCGGTGCCGACGAGATCCGCGCCCTGCGCGCCCGCCTCGACGAGCTCACCACCGCACTGGACGCGGCCGCGCTCGCGGAGTCGCCGGGCGGCTCGCCGGCAGACGCGCGGTCGTAGCGGTGCCGGGCGGCAGGTCCGCGGACCGCTCCCGGACATAGAGGCGGAGAATCACACCGTCCCGGACGTGTTCCTCCGCCACACTGAACTCCGCCGCCAGGACGGCGAGCTTGGTGCGCTCGACCGGGTCGGACGGCGACCAGCCCGGGTCCAGCGCGTACGCCTCGGCGACGACCCAGACGCGGTCCACCGAGGCGAGCCGGTGCCGCAGCTCCCCGGGGGTCGCCTCCCGGCCCCACAGCGTCCCGGACCGGGGCGCCGACTCCCGCAGCGCGATGTCCCGGACCCGCCGGAACCCCTTCGGGTAGGCCAGCGCGGCGAGCCTGCCGACCGACGGCACGAACAGCACCGGGTCGCCGGGGCGCATCTGGCGGACGGCGAGCGCGGAGACGACGGCGAGGTTGTCGGGGCGCTGGGCGGCCGAACGGTCCTGGCGGTGCACCGGGAGGTGGTGCAGGAAGGTGGCGGTGAGGGCGAGGGCGCCGGCGACACCCAGCAGGGCGTGCACCTGCCGTCCGCGGATCCGCACCCGCCGCCCGTCGAACCGCACCCGCCCCAGCGCCCCGGCCACCCGCCTGGCCCCGGCGGCCACCAGCAGGGACCCGCCCGCCAGCGCGTAGAGCACATACCGGTCGTGGTACAGCGGCCGGACCTGCGAGACCGCCATCAGGATCCCCGGCGGCAGGAGCAGCAGCGGGAGGGCGACCGCCGCGAGCCGCCGCTCCCGGAGTCCCACGGCCATCAGCAGCAGCGACGCCCAGAACACCACTCCCGTCGGGCCCGGGGAGAAGTTCCGCGCCAGCCTCTCCACCCGGTCCCACCCGGGCGGCACCAGCCACGCCACCTGCCCGGCCTGCCCCTGGGACACCCACACCAGCGGCAGCAGGAGCACCACGACAGCCGCCGCCGCACACCCCCAGGGGGCCCACACCCGCCTCGGCACCCGCGCCAAGGCCAGGGTCACCGCGTGCGCGCAGAGCACCAGCACCGCCAGCTCGTGCAGCAGACAGGTCAGGGCGACGACCGTGCCGTACGGCCACCAGGCCCGCGGGGTCTTCGCCTCCACGGCCCTCAGGAGCAGCAGTGTCGCCCCGGCCACGCCCGCCGCGACCAGCGCGTAGGACCGTCCCTCCTGGGCGTAGTGGCCGGTCATCGGCGTGATGGCGTAGAGGAGACCGGCCCACAGGCCGACCCGCGGCCCGGCCAGGCGTACGCCCAGGGCGGCGACCAGGCCGGCGGTCGCCGTCGCCGCGCACACCGAGGGCAGGCGCAGGACGACCTCGCCCGGGTGGACGGCGAGGACGGCGTGCATGAACAGGTAGTACAGGCCGTGCACCGCGTCCACGTCGTGCAGCAGCCGCCAGATCTGCGGGACCGTGCGCTGCGCGACCTGGAAGGTCACGCTCTCGTCGCCCCACATGCCGCCGCGGTCCAGGCCCCACAGGCCGATCCCGAACATCGCCGCCATGGGAACCGCCACGGGCACCGGGCCGGTGCTCCCCGAATGTCGGATCGTCACGGACCGATTCTGTGGCGCTATGGAGGCGTTAGGGTCGTTTGATGGTGTGTTACCACTTTCATGTCATTCGCCCGGCTTACGATCCGCCGTGATGAATGCCGTGATGAATGCCGTGATGCGGGACTCCCAGGTCGCCGTCGTGGTCATCGGCTACGACGACGCCGCCCATGTGGCGGACGCCGTGCGCTCGGCGCTCGCCCAGGGCCCGGCCGTGCGCGAGGTCGTGGCCGTCGACGACTGCTCGACGGACGGCAGCGCCGGCCTGCTCCACCGGCTCGCCGCGTCCGAGCCCCGCCTGAGGGTGATCCGCCGCCGGGCCAACAGCGGCGGCTGCGGCACCCCGCGCAACACCGGGCTGGACGCGGTGACGTCGCCGTACGTGATGTTCCTGGACAGCGACGACGTCCTGCCGCCCGGCGCGGTCGACGCGCTGCTCGCAGCGGCTGCCGGGGCGCGCGCGGAGGTCGCGAGCGGCCTGTGCGTACGGCGTGAACTGCCCTCGGGGCGCGAAGTGCCCTGGCAGGCGCGCCTGTACGCGCTGCACGCCGTGGTGCCGCACCCCGCGCAGCGGCCGCGCCTGGTCCACGACACGCTCTGCGTCAACAAGCTCTACCGCACCGGCTTCCTGCGCGAGCACGGCATCCGCTTCCCCGAGGGCCGCTTCCCGTACGAGGACGTCGTCTTCACCGCCCGCGTGCTGGCCGGGGACCCGCGTGTCGCCCTGGTCCCGGACCGGGTGTACGTCTGGCATGTGCGCCGGTCCGCCGAGCGGCTGTCGATCTCGCTGGACCGGGCCGGCGTCGCCAACTGGCGGGCCCGTACGGAGGCGTGCCAACAGGCGTACGAGATCCTGCTGGGCGCCGGGCAGAAGGAACTCGCGCGGGCCGCGCGCGCCAAGTTCCTCGACCACGACCTGCGGATGTACGTGCGCGAACTGGGGTTGCGCGACACCGGCTACCGGCGGGCGTGGTGGGAGCTCACGCGGGCGTATCTCGCCGAGTACGACGCGGACGACTGGGCGCGCGACCCGGCCGCTCCGGGCCGGCTGGTCGGGCGGGTCGTGCTGGCCTCCCCGGAGCCGCGCGACCTGCCCCGGCTGCGGGAGCTGGCGGCCCGTCCGGCCCGGCTCCGCCCGCCGTACGCCCGCGCCGCCGACGGCACGCCCGTCTGGTCGGACGACCTTCCGCAGATCTCCCTGGAGCCCCTGCTGACCCGGCCGGTGCGCGAGCTGCCCCTCGCCGTCGACGCGGCGCTGCGGCCACGCGCGCGGGGCACCCGGCTGCGGCTGCGCCTGCACGAGCTGTACGGGCGGGTGGCTCAGGCGCGGCCGGAGGCGGTGGAGGTGGAGTGGCGGCACCGGGACGACGGGGGTGTGGCCGTATGCCGTAGGACCGCGCTCGTGCCGGACGCGGGCACCTGGTCGGCGGAGACGGCCGTCGACCTCCCCGCCCTGGCCGCGCCCGGCGCGGGCACCTGGGACCTGCGCCTTCGGCTGCTCTTCCGCGACGGCGTGAGCCGCGAGGTCACGGCGCACGCGCTCACGGGCGCCGGTCTGCTGCGCCGCAGCGCCGTCCCGAGCGCCCGGCACGGCGTGGTACTCGTACAGCCGTACACCACCCACTCCGGCGCGCTGGCGCTGCGGGTGGCTCCCGGCGTACGCGGTGTGCTGTCGGTCGCACGCGGACGACTGCGCCGCCTGCTTCACTGAGAGCACGACGACGACCACGACGCACCACCACAGGCACCACCACCACGGGCCAACTGACGAGGGGACGGCCGCACATGACCTGGTTGATCACCGGCGGCGCCGGCTACATCGGAGCGCACGTCGTACGGGCGATGACCGCGGCGGGGGAGCAGGCGGTGGTGTACGACGACCTGTCCACCGGCATCGCCGAGCGCGTGCCCGACGGGGTGCCCCTGGTGGTGGGCTCGACCCTGGACGCCGAGCGGCTCGCGCGCACCCTCGCGGACCACGCGGTCACCGGCGTCGTCCACCTCGCGGCGAAGAAGCAGGTGGGCGAGTCGGTCGAGCAGCCGCTGCGCTACTACCGGGAGAACGTCGAGGGCCTGCGCATCCTCCTGGACGCCGTGACGGCGGCCGAGGTGCCGTCCTTCGTCTTCTCCTCCTCGGCGGCGGTGTACGGCATGCCGGACGTGGACCTGGTCACGGAGGAGACGCCCTGCGTGCCGATGTCGCCGTACGGCGAGACGAAGCTCGCCGGTGAGTGGCTGGTCCGCGCGACGGGCCGGGCGACCGGCCTGTCGACGGCGTCCCTGCGCTACTTCAACGTGGCGGGCGCGGCGAGCCCGGAGCTGGCGGACGTCGGCGTGTTCAACCTCGTCCCGATGGTCTTCGAGAAGCTCACGGAGAACGCGCCGCCGCGGATCTTCGGCGACGACTACCCGACCCCGGACGGCACCTGCGTACGCGACTACATCCACGTCGTCGACCTGGCCGAGGCCCATGTCGCGGCGGCCCGGGCCCTGCGCTCCTCCCCCGGCCGCGACCTCACGGTCAACATCGGCCGGGGCGAGGGCGTCTCCGTCCGCGAGATGATCGACCGCATCAACGCGGTCACCGGCCACGACCGGACGCCCACGGTCACCCCGCGCCGCCCGGGCGACCCGGCCCGCGTCGTCGCCTCCGCCGACCGCGCCGCCACCGAACTGGGCTGGAAGGCCCGGCACGACGTCCAGGACATGATCACCTCGGCGTGGCAGGGGTGGGTGCGGCTGCATCCGGAGGCGAGGCGGGGCTGACACCGGTGAACCCGCGACCCAAGGGGGCGCGGGGAACCGCGCGACCAGCCACCGGCGGCCCGCACCGGGGCACCGGCGCCGTACCGGGAACTCCCTGCCGCACCCTGAGCGGCCGGAGCGGTGACGGCCGGTATCGGCTCAGCGCTGCGCCGCCGGCCGGCTGAAACAGGGCCGCGCCCAGTCGGCCGGGCGGCGTGGTCAGGGGCCCGGCCCGGCCGCCCCTCGACACGCCGCCCGGCGCTACAGCGCCTTCAACGCCTCCGACGTGGCCCGGGCCAGCGCCCCCAGGTACCCCTTGGGCAGCTTCGGGCTGCGGATCACCACCGAGCGCCAGTAGAGCGGGCCGGAGATCAGGTCGAGGGCCAGGTCGTGGTCGAGGCCCCGGCGGAGTTCGCCGCGGCGTTCCGCCGCCGTGACGATGCCGGTGGCGACCCCGTCCTGGCCCTCGCGCAGGGCTTTCTGGAGGGCCTCGGCGATGTCGGGGTTGCGGGCCGCCTCGGCCTGGAGGTCGGGGATGACCTGCGAGGCGACGGGGTGGCGCAGGGCGCGGGAGGTCACCTCGTAGAGCAGCCGCAGGTCGCCCTCCAGGGAGCCGGTGTCCGGCGCGGGCAGGCCCTGCACGGCGAGGGCCGAGACGATGTCCAGGACCAGGTGCAGTTTCGAGCGCCAGCGGCGGTAGACCGCCGTCTTCCCGACGCCCGCCCGGCGCGCGATCCCCTCGATGGACATCCGCGCGTAGCCGACGGCCGCGAGCTCCTCGAAGACGGCCGCCCGGATGGCTTCCGTCACGTCCTCCCGCAGTACGGCCGCCCCCGCGGGGGCCCGGCGGCGCCGGGGCGGCTGGGGCTCGTCGGGCTTCGTCGTCATGCCGACAGCATAGGGCGTCACGACGAAACGGTTGCGTTCCGACGTGCACCCGGCGTACGCTCCCGTTGCGACGATACGGTCCCGTCCCGACGTAAGAAGTCGTGAAGAGTCCGGTAAGAGCCCCTCCGCTCCGGCCTCCGCGACCCCGTAGGTCCCACACCCCCCGAACGAAAGCAGCGGATGTGAGCCAGGTCCTCGACACACCGCCCCAGACCCCGGCCGCGCCCCCGGCCTCGGCCGATCACGACCTCGCGGCCCTCGCCGCCCGGCACGGCCTCTCGGTCAGCGGCGCCCGCCCCTCCCTGCCCGAGTACGTCCGCCAGCTGTGGGCCCGCCGCCACTTCATCACCGCGTTCGCCACCGCCAAGCTCACCGCCCAGTACAGCCAGGCGAAGCTGGGCCAGGTCTGGCAGGTGATGACCCCACTGCTGAACGCGGCGGTCTACTACTTCATCTTCGGCGTGCTGCTCGGCACCAAGCACGGCGTGCCGGACTACATCCCGTTCCTGGTCACGGGCGTCTTCATCTGGACGTTCACGCAGAGCTCGATCATGGCGGGCACCCGCGCCATCTCCGGCAACCTCGGCCTGGTCCGCGCCCTGCACTTCCCGCGCGCCGCGCTGCCGCTGTCGTTCTGCCTCCAGCAGCTCCAGCAGCTGCTGTTCTCGATGGGCGCCCTGGTCGTCATCCTGCTCTGCTTCGGGGTGCCGGTCGGCGTGTCCTGGCTGCTGGCGCTGCCGGCGCTGTTCCTCCAGTTCACGTTCAACGCGGGCGTCTCCATGGTCATGGCCCGGATGGGTGCCAAGACCCCCGACATCGCCCAGCTGATGCCGTTCGTGCTGCGCACCTGGATGTATGTCTCGGGTGTCATGTGGAGCATCGACAAGCTGGCGCAGAAGGACAGCCTGCCCCACGTGGTGACGGTCGCCCTGGCGGCCAACCCGGCCGCCGTCTACATCGACCTGATGCGCTTCGCCCTGATCGACAGCTTCCACGCGAGCCAGCTCCCGGCCCATGTGTGGGCGCTCGCCGCCGGCTGGGCGCTGGTCGCCGGGGTCGGCGGCTTCATCTACTTCTGGAAGGCTGAGGAGACGTACGGCCGTGGCTGAGCACCCGAGCGAGAAGATCCCCACCGTCGTCGCCGACGGCGTCGACATCGTCTACCGCGTCAACGGCACCGGCGCCGGACGCGGCTCCGCGACCGCCGCCCTCAACCGCATCGTGCGCCGCAGGCAGACCGAGAAGGCGGCGGGCGTGCGCCGGGTGCACGCCGTGAAGAACGTGTCCTTCGTCGCCTACCGGGGCGAGGCGATCGGCCTGATCGGCACCAACGGCTCCGGCAAGTCGACCCTGCTCAAGGCCGTCGCCGGGCTGCTCCCCGTGGAGAACGGCCGCATCTACACCGACGGCCAGCCCTCCCTGCTCGGCGTCAACGCGGCCCTGATGAACGACCTGACCGGCGAGCGCAACGTGCACCTCGGCGGCCTGGCCATGGGCATGTCCCGCGAGCAGATCAGGGACCGCTACCAGGACATCGTCGACTTCTCGGGCATCAACGAGAAGGGCGACTTCATCACGCTGCCGATGCGCACGTACTCCTCCGGCATGGCGGCCCGGCTCCGCTTCTCCATCGCCGCCGCCAAGGACCACGACGTCCTGCTCATCGACGAGGCCCTGGCCACCGGCGACCGCTCCTTCCAGAAGCGCTCCGAGGACCGCATCCGCGAGCTGCGCAAGCACGCGGGCACGGTCTTCCTGGTCAGCCACAACAACAAGTCGATCCGCGACACCTGCGACCGCGTGCTGTGGCTGGAGCGCGGGGAGCTGCTCATGGACGGGCCCACGGAGGAGGTCCTGAAGGAGTACGAGGCGTTCACCGGGGACAAGTCCGCCAAGCCCAAGCCGAAGCCCAAGGCGCCCGTTCCCTCGTGAGGCCCATCCCGGTCGGCCGTTTCGTCGCATTGATGACACCATGACCGCATACGGTGCAGCCGCGAGAAGGAGTCCCCGTGATGGCCGAGCTCAGCGTCATCGTCCACGGGCCGAACGTGCAGGACCATCTGACGGAACTCCTCGACTCCCTCGCCGCGCACCCCCTGCCGGACGCCGAGGTCATCGTGGCCGCGGTCGGCGACTGGGCCCGGGAGACCGCCGAGCGGCACACCCCGGACGTCCAGGTGCTGCCGCTGCCCGACGGGACACCCGACGCCGCAGCCCGGGCGGCGGGCGCCGCACGGGCGTCCGGGCGCTGGCTGCACTTCGTCCACGCCAAGGACGGCCTGCCCGCCGGCGCCCCGCGCACGGTCGCCGAGCGGGTGGCGGAGCTGCCCGGCGAGGTGGACGTCCTGCTCCTCGACCACGTCCGCAGCACCTGGCACACCTCCGGCATGCCCTCCCGGGACGGCTCGCTGCTCGCCCGGGCGGGCCGGGCCGACGTCGCCCTCGACGACTGCGCGCCCCTGCTGCGGCTGACCCCGCTGCTCGGCACCCGGGTGCTGCGCGCGGAGTTCTGGCGGGCGCACGAGCAGCGGCTCACCACCGACGACGAGCCGTACGCCGCCCTGGCCGCCCTGCTGCTCGCCGACCGCGTCGCCTGCCTGCCGCACGTCGCCTACGAGGACCGCCGGCTGCGCCCCGCGAGCCTGCCCCCGGTCACGCCCGAGCAGCGCTACGGCCTCGTCGAGCGCTACGAGTCCCTCCTCGACCTCACCCGCGACCGTCGCGCCGCCCACACCGTGCTCTACGACGTCATGGTCCGCGACTGCCTGCGCACCTTCGCCCGGGGCGGCATGGAGGAGGAGGTCGCGCGGGAGTTCTTCCGCCGGGCGTCCCTGGCCGCCCTGCGCCGCCGCCCCGAGGGCTACCGCCGCCCGGCCGGCCTCGAAGGCGTCCGCCGCTCCCTGCTCGAAGAGGGCGCCTACGCCAAGTACCGGGCCTTCCAGGCCGTCAACCGCACCCGCCGCACCGCCAGGTCGGCCCTGCGGACCCGCAGGCGCCAGGTCGGCGCCAAGCTCCGCGACCACCAGTACCGCAGGGCGCTCGGCCGCCCGGTCAACCCCCACCTGGTGGTGTTCTCGGCGTACTGGAACCGCGGCGTCTCCTGCAACCCCGCCGCGATCGCCGCCAAGCTGGCCGAACTCGCCCCGCAGATCCACCCCGTGTGGGTGGTGACCGAGGAGAACGCGGCCCTGCTGCCGCCCGGCACCGACCACGTCGTGCCCGGCACCCGCCGCTACTGGGAGATGCTGGCGACCGCCAAGTACCTGGTCAACAACGTCAACTTCCCCAACGCGGTGGTCAAGCGCCCGGACGCGATCCACGTCCAGACCCACCACGGCACACCGCTGAAGCGCATGGGCCTCGACCAGATGGCCTACCCGGCGGCCGCGCAGGGCCTGGACTTCCAGGCGTTGCTGGAGCGCATCGACAAGTGGGACTTCAGCGTCTCGTCCAACAGCCACACCACCCGCATGTGGGAGCGCGCGTACCCCTCGCACTACGTCTCCCTGGACCACGGCTATCCGCGCAACGACGTCTACTACACGGCCGGCGCCGCCGACATCCGCGCCGTCCGCGACCGCCTCGGCATCGCCCCGGGCCACCGGGCCGTCCTCTACGCGCCCACCCACCGCGACTACGAGGCCGGCTGGACACCGCGCCTGGACCTCGCCGCCCTCGCCGACCGCCTCGGCGAGGAAACGGTCCTCCTCGTCCGCGGCCACTACTTCTACGGCGGCGCCGCCTCCCCGCTCACCAACCTGCGCCGCACGGGCCGGATCATCGACGTCTCCTCCTACGACCCGGTCGAGGAACTGTGCCTGGCGGCGGACGCCCTGGTCACGGACTACTCCTCGATCATGTTCGACTACGCCAACCTCGACCGGCCGATCGTCATCCACGCCGACGACTGGGAGACGTACCGCACCACCCGGGGCGTCTACTTCGACCTGATGGCCGAGGCCCCGGGCCCCGTCGCCTGCACCCAGCAGGAGCTGACGGAGATCCTCACCACCGATGCCTGGCGCGACGAGGGCGCGGCGAAGACCCGGGCCGTCTTCCGGCGCCGCTTCTGCGAGTACGACGACGGACGCGCCGCCGAACGCGTCGTCCGCCGGGTCTTCCTCGGCCAGGACGAGAAGGACCTGCCGCCGGTGCTGCCGATCGAGGAGCGCACCCCGGCCCCGACCCCGCAGGAGGCGACCGCATGAGCACCCCCGACGTCACCGTGACGGTCATCGTCTACAACGACGCCGAACGGCTCACGCGCGCGGTCGAATCGGTGCGCCGGCAGACCCACGCCGACATCGAGATCATCATCAGCGACGACCACTCCACGGACGCGACCCCCGCGGTGGCCCAGCGGCTGGCGGCCCAGGACCCCCGCGTCCGCCACCTCCGCCTGGAGCGGAACAGCGGCGGGTGCAGCGCCCCCCGCAACCGCGCCCTGGAGATCGCCCGGGCGCCGTACCTGATGTTCCTCGACAGCGACGACGAACTCCCCGGCGACGCCGTCGAACTGCTGCTCGCCGCGCACCGCGAGCGCGAGATCGACTTCGCGATGGGCGCGGTGCAGCGGATCCGGGTGGACAGCGGCCGCCGCTCCACCTGGATGCCGCACCTCGTCGCCGAGCGCCGCACCCTCGACGGCATCGAGGCCGACCCGCGCCTGCTCTTCGAGCACCTGGCGACGAGCAAGATGTACGCCCGCGCCTTCCTCGACCGGCACGGCCTGCGCTTCCCCGAGGGCATCCACTACGAGGACCAGCTGTTCTCGGCGCAGGCGTACTGCCTGGCCAAGCGCTTCACGATCATTCCGGAACCGGTTTACCGCTGGTACGTGGCCCCGTACGCCGCCTCCGACGCGGCCTCGATATCCAACCAGCGGCACAAGCTCGCCAACGTCCGGGACCGGATCCACGTCCAGCACCTCATCGACGGCTTCCTGGCCGAGAGCGGGCACGAGTCGCTGCGCGAGGACAAGGACCACAAGTTCCTCAAGCACGACTTCCGGATGTACGCCGGTGACCTGCCCTACCGGGACGACGCCTGGCTGGCGTCCTTCGCGGACCTCGTCACCCCCTACCTCGACACGCTCGCCCCGGGCGCGTTCGCCCGCCTCCCGCGCGCCGAGCGCGTGGTCGTCCAGCTGATCCGGGACCGCCGCCTGGCGGACGCCCGCCTGGCGTCCAGGGGCCTGGGCCACGGCGTCGCCCCCAGGCGGGTGACGACGGACGACGACGGCCGCACCTACTGGGGCGACCGGATCCCCTCGTCCGCCTGGTCCCGCCGCGAACTGGACATCTCGGACCTGGAGTTGGAGACCCGCCCCTTCCCCAGCGCCCAGTTCCGCCACGAGATCACGGAGATCGTCCGAGGCCCGGGCGCCTCGGTCGACCTCACGATCCGCACGTACGACCCGGCGCTGCGCCTCCCCGTCGGCCCCCAGCGCGCGGCGCTCCTCATCGCCCCCGGCGGCCGCCGCCTCCGCGTCGACTTCCGCCTCTCCCCCGTCCGCCCCGGCATCTTCGAGGGCCACGCCCATCTGGATCTGGCGGCGGCCCCCCTCCCCCTCCAGGGCTTCGCCGGGATCCGCCACCCGCTGCTCCGCCTCGAACACCAGGGCCTGTCCCACACGGGCCTGCTGCTGGCTCCCCTGGCCTTCCCGACCCTGACGGCCCGCGTCCCCCACCACCGCCTCACCCTGGAACCGGAGGGCCACGGCCCGGGCCGGTTGCAGGTCCGCTGGGAGCCGGTGGGCACGACGGCGAGGGTGCTGCGCCCGGTGATACGCCGGGTGGCCCGCCCGAGGGTGAAGAGGGCGGCACGGTTGGTGGCGAGTGCGTTGAAGTAGCGCCTGGTGCTTAATTCGCTTGCCCGGACCACCGGGTCACCGCTGCACTGTGGCCGGACACCATGAGTCGTGGTGCCGGCATCCCGAGGAGGCAGCGGCAGCATGGAGATTCGTTCCGCCACCGATGAGGACCTCGACGTCTTCGTCGACACGGTCCATGCCGCGTTCGGGCGTTTCCCGGAAACCCCGGTCGAGGGCGGCGGGCTCTGGTGGTCGGCGCTCGAAACGGACCGCTGCCTGCTCGCCCTGACGGCGGACGGGCGCCCCGTCGGCACCGCGGCCACGCACTCCTTCGAGCTGACCCTGCCCGGTGAGACCCTCGCCCCGGCCGCCGGGGTGACCGCCGTCGGCGTCCTGCCGTCGCACCGGCGCCAGGGCGTGCTCAGCGCGATGATGCGGCATCAGCTCGCCGAGGGCCGGGCGCGCGGGGAGTTCCTCTCCGTACTGCTGGCCTCCGAGGCCACGATCTACGGCAGGTTCGGCTACGGACCGGCGACCTACACGGCGCGGCTGACGGTGCCGCGCCACCGGGCCGCCCTCGCCGTTCCCCGGGCGCGCGGCGCGGCCGACGCACCGGCGACCGGCTCGGACACCGGCTCGGTGGAGGTGCTGCGGCGTGCCGACTGCGGCGAGATTCTCGAAGAGGTCTACGACCGGTACCGTCGCGCCCAGCCCGGCGCGCTGTCCCGGCCGCACCGCTGGTGGGCCCTGCGCGCGGGGCAGCCCCCGATCTCGCCGGCGCCGCGCTACGTCGCCGTCCACCGGGACGCCGACGGCGTCCCGGACGGGTACGCCAGCTACTCGATCGAGTCCGGCACCCTGACGGTCGACGAGACCATCGCCGCCGACGACGCCGTCTTCACGGCCCTGGCCCGGTTCGTACTCGGACACGACCTGGTCACCGAGGTCGTGTTCCAGCACGTCCCGCCCCAGCACCCGCTGCGCTGGCAGTTCGCGGACTTCCGCGCCGGCGAGGTGAGCGGCGACATGGACTGGCTCTGGGTGCGGCTGCTGGACGTCCCGCGTGCGCTGACCGCGCGCGGATGGTTCATGGACGGCGAGCTCGTCCTCGACGTCGAGGACCCGTTCCTCGGCGAGCACGGCCGCTACCTGCTGACCGTCCGGGACGGCAAAGCCGACTGCGTCCCGACGGACCGGGAGCCCGACCTGTCCCTGGACGTGGGCGACCTGGGCTCGGTCTACCTCGGCGGCACCGCCCCGAGCACGCTCGTGCGTGCCGGACACATCCGGGCCCACCGCCCGGGCGCGGCCATCCTCGCCGACGCCCTCTTCCGAGCCGACCGCTCCCCGCACTGCCTGCACTGGTTCTGACCGCGCCCGGCGGTCCCAGCACCGGCTGCGGGCCGCCCCGGCTCCTCCCCACGGATGAGAACCCCGCCCGCCTCTCCGTCCCCCGGCCCTCGTGCCCCGCCCTTCGGGCGGACGCCCCGCGGCACTCAGCTCGGCAGCATCACCCGTATGACCTCAATGCCCTCACCGGCGACCACCCCGGCCGCAACACCCCCACCCCGCTGGGCGGTATGGGCAGCCCACGCCACCACCCTCGTCGTACTCCCCAGCGGCCTGTGGCGCATCGCCCTGGCCCTGGGCCACCCCGCCGGCTACACCACCGAAGGCTTTGCGGACTTCCAGTCGCTCGACGCCAAACTCTGGCTGCTCACCCTCAGCGTCGTCAGCGAACTCCTCGCCCTCCTGACGCTCGGCCTCGTACGCCCCTGGGGCGAGACCCTCCCCCGCTGGATCCCCTACGTCGGCGGACGCGTGATCCCCACCAGGCCCGTCGTCGTCACGGCCGGCCTCGGCGCCCTGGCCCTCACCGCGCTCTGGGCGAACATCCCCTGGTGGTGGACCTACCCCCACGAGAACATGACGGACACCGGCAACCTGATCGTCGGCATCCTCTACCAGCCCCTGGTCCTGTGGGGCCCGCTCCTCGCCGCGGTCACGCTGTCGTACCACCGCCGCCGTACACGTCAGCGCACCACCGCATAGAGCACCTGCCCCCCGGGCCCCCGAGCCACCTCCCGCAGCCCGGCACCCCGCGCGGCCGCCCCCGCCACGACCCACCGCACCCCGTACTCCCGCAGAATCTCCGCCCGCTCCCTCCCCGGCGTCCCCTCCGCGAAATACCGCCGCACGGCCCCCTCCCGCCGCCCCTCGTCCCGCAGGAAGAAGTCGGGATACCCCGGCGCCACGGTGTACGCCCCATACGCCGGGATCTGCCGAGCCGGCCGCCCCGGCCGCGCCATCACCACGTCCCCGTACTTCACCCACGGCGTCATCCAGTGGTACCCCGCCCACGGCTGCCGGTACTTCTCCGCGACGGCCTCCGGCAACTCGCCCCGCTCCACCACGTACCCGACCGTCCCGGCCTGCGTCCACGCCCCCACGGCCAGCGCCGCGCCCAGCACACACGCCCACCCCGCCCGCACCCCGCGCCGCCCGGCCTCGACCGCCTCCAGCGCCGCCGCGACCTGCGCCGGGATCAACACGGCCGGCAGTGCCCGCCCCCACGCGTAGTGCCCGCTCAGCCCGCCCGCCGCCACCACGACCACCCCGAGCACGAAGAACACCACCAGCGGATCCCACCGGTCCCGCCACCACCGCACCCCCAGGGCCGCCACCCCGAGCAGCACCAGCCAGTACCGCCCGAGCAGGTCCTCGTACAGCGGCCGGTGCACCGACTCCAGCCCGTCCCCCGCCCCCAACAGCGCGAAGAAGTCGTAGTACGGCCACAGCAGCAGCACCCAGAGCCCCACCGCCAGCGCACCCCCGAGCCGCAGCCACCGGTCGCGCCCCGGCCGCGCGGCGACCACCGTCGCGACCGCCCCCAGCGAGGCCACCACCCCCGAGAACTGATGGCACAGCAGAATCACCGCCCACAGCGCCCCCAGCCCCAGCCACGTCCCCCACCCCGCGTCCCCGCGCACCGCAGGGCCCAGCCACGCCCAGAGGTGGAACGCCAGCCCCAGCGCGAACACGCTCGGGTATGCCACCGTCAGCGCGAGCGAGTTGAGCCCGTAGAAGCCGCTCCAGTTGAACAGCGCCGTCCCCCACAGGAACAGCAGGCTCAGTACGGCGAGCGCGGGCGCGGCGCGCCGGCCGCTGAGCGTCCGGACGTACCGCCACACCCCCGTCACCAGCAGCGCGAGCCCGGCCAGCGCCCCCAGCCGCAGCACCACGAAGACCGACAGCCCGCTCACCCGCGCGACACACCCCAGCACCAGCATCCAGGGCGAGTAGTACGGACTCGGCGTGTCCACGTCGACGAGCGGATTGCCCGGGTCGACGAGGTCGTGCCGCAGGCGCTGGACGGTCGCGGCGTGCATCCCGAGGTCCCCGGCCCACGGCAGCCGGACAATCACGAGAAGCAGCAGCAGGACGACCACCGCGGCAGCGGCCTGCGCAGCGACGGCGGCCGGTCTAGGCGCGGCGCGCATCGTGCTGGAACACCCAGGTGCGGTAGACGAGGAACCGGAAGGCCGACGCCAGCACGATGGACAGGGCCTTGACCGCGTTCGACTCGACGGGCCCGTCCAGGCCGAGCCCGTGATATCCGGCGTAGAACAGCCCGCTTTCCATGGCGACGCCGATGCCGCTGAAGACGAAGAACAGCGCGATCTGGCGTCTCGTCCGCGACGCCCTGTCGCGGTAGGTGAAATACCGGAAACCGAGGTAATTGCTGCCCATGGCGACCAGGCTGGCCAGCACGGTCGCCACCATGGCGGCCCGGTGCAGCCCGTGCAGGAGCACGTTGAACACCAGGAAGTTCACCACGACGCCGCTGCCGCCGACCACCGCGAAGTTCACCACTTCGAGGACGACGCGCCTGACCGGAGGGGCGGGAGCGGCCACTCGCTCCTCGGAGAGGTTCACAGTCACGCCCCAAGCCTTAGCCGGAAACGGTAAGTCCTCCACTCGAATCGCCCTAAGGCACGCCAAGAAGGAACGCCCCGGGCCGAAACCGGCCCGGGGCGTCTGTGCTGTCGTACGCCTTACGAATGCGTCCGCAGCAGCGTCCTCATCGTGCGCATCGCCACCGACAGGTTCGCGAGGTCGAACGAGTCGGAGCTCTGGATGTCCTCCAGTGTGGTGCGGGCCCGGCCGAGGATCGCCGCGTTCTTCTGCTCCCAGGCCTTGTAGCGCTGCTCGGGCGTCGAGGTGCCGTTGCCCACCGCCAGGACGTCGGCGGTCAGCGCCGCGTGCGCCGCGTACAGGTCCTCGCGGATCGCCGCGCGGGCCATGGACTGCCAGCGGTCGGCGCGGGGCAGCTCGATGATGCGGTCCATCAGCTGGGTGATGCGCAGCCGGTCGGCCAGGTCGTAGTAGACCTCGGCGACGTCCAGCGGCTCCCGGCCCATGCGGTCGGCGACCGAGACGATGTCGAGCGTCGGGAAGGCGGAGGAGAAGCCCGCCACCTGCGTGGCGAGTTCGTCCGGGACGCCGGCGCCCGTCAGCTCGTCGCAGATCTTCTGGTACCACTCCAGGTCGGCGCCGCGCAGCAGCTTCGGCAGCTGCCCCCAGACCTGCTCGACCCGGTCGGCGAAGAAGTCGACCGTCTCGGCGAGCTCCAGCGGCTGCGGCCGGTTGTTGAGCAGCCAGCGCGTGCCGCGCTCCACGAGGCGGCGCGAGTGCAGCCGGATGCGGGTCTGGACGTCGGCCTCGACCTTGTTGTCGAGCGCCTCGACCCCGTCCCACACCGGGGACTGGCGGAAGATCGCCCGGGCCGCGGTCTGCGCCCGCACGATCTCCTCCAGCGACGCGCCGGTCTCCTCGCGCAGCCGGTGCAGATACGTCGTACCGCCCGTGTTGACCGTGTCGTTGACCAGGACCGTCGTGGTGATCTCGCGGCGCAGCGGGTGCCCGTCGAGACGGTCCGGGAACTGCTCGCGCAGCTGGGTCGGGAAGTACGCGTGCAGCAGGCCCTTGAGATACGGGTCGTCCGGCAGCGAGGTGTGCAGCAGCTCCTCGGCGACCGTGATCTTCGTGTACGCCAGCAGGACGGCCGTCTCCGGACCGGTCAGGCCCTGCCCGTTGCTGAGCCGCTCGCGGATCTGCCGGTCGGTGGGCAGGAACTCCAGCGCCCGGTCGAGGTGGCCCTCCCTGACCAGGTGCTTCATGAAGCGCTGCTGGGCGTGGAGCATGTCCTTGGACTGGGCGAGGGCGTTGGCGATCGCCGTGTTCTGCGCGTAGTTGTTGCGCAGCACCAGGTGGCCGACCTCGTCGGTCATCTCGGCGAGCAGCTTGTTGCGCTGCTTGACGGTCATGTCGCCGTCGGTGACCAGGCCGTTGAGCAGGATCTTGATGTTCACCTCGTGGTCGGAGGTGTCCACGCCCGCGCTGTTGTCGATGGCGTCGGTGTTGATCCGGCCGCCGTGCAGCGCGAACTCGATCCGGCCGAGCTGGGTCAGGCCCAGGTTGCCGCCCTCGCCGACGACCTTGACGCGCAGGTCCTTGCCGTCGACGCGGATGGCGTCGTTGGCCTTGTCGCCGACGTCGCCGTTGGACTCGGCCGAGGACTTGACGTACGTGCCGATGCCGCCGTTCCACAGCAGGTCCACCGGCGCCTGGAGGATGGCCTTCATCAGGTCGGCCGGGGTCAGCTTGGTGACCTTGGCCTCGATGCCGAGGGCCTCACGGATGTGCGCGTTGACCGGGATCGCCTTGGCCGTACGCGGGAAGACGCCGCCGCCCGGCGACAGCAGCTCCTTGTCGTAGTCCTCCCAGCTGGAACGCGGCAGCTCGAACAGGCGGCGGCGCTCGGCGTAGGAGGTGGCCGCGTCCGGGTTCGGGTCGATGAAGATGTGCCGGTGGTCGAAGGCGGCGACCAGGCGGATGTGCTCGGAGAGCAGCATGCCGTTGCCGAACACGTCACCGGACATGTCGCCGATGCCGACGACCGTGAAGTCCTCGCTCTGGGTGTCCACGCCCAGCTCCCGGAAGTGCCGCTTGACGGACTCCCAGGCACCGCGGGCGGTGATGCCCATGCCCTTGTGGTCGTAGCCGGCGGAGCCGCCGGAGGCGAAGGCGTCACCGAGCCAGAAGTTGTACTTCTCGGCGACCCCGTTGGCGATGTCGGAGAAGGTCGCGGTGCCCTTGTCGGCGGCGACCACGAGGTAGGTGTCGTCCTCGTCGTGCCGGACGACGTCGGCGGGCGGCACGACCTCGCCCGCGACCATGTTGTCGGTGATGTCGAGCAGCGCCGAGATGAACGTCTTGTACGACGCCACGCCCTCGGCCAGCCACGCGTCCCGGTCCACGGACGGGTCCGGCAGCTGCTTGGCGACGAACCCGCCCTTGGCGCCGACCGGCACGATGACGGTGTTCTTCACCATCTGCGCCTTGACCAGGCCGAGGATCTCCGTCCGGAAGTCCTCACGCCGGTCGGACCAGCGCAGACCGCCGCGCGCGACCTTGCCGAACCGCAGGTGCACGCCCTCCACGCGCGGCGAGTACACCCAGATCTCGAACGCCGGGCGCGGCGCCGGCAGGTCGGGGATGGCCTGCGGGTCGAACTTCATGGAGACGTACTCGTGCGGCCTGCCGCCCGCGGCCTCCTGGAAGAAGTTGGTCCGCAGCGTCGCCTTGATGACGGTGAGGAAGGACCGCAGGATCCGGTCCTCGTCCAGGCTGGCCACCTGGTCGAGGGCCGCGTCGACCTCCTCCAGCAGCGCGTCCACGATCTCGTGCCCCGCGCGCTGGCGGTCCGGCGACATCCGCGCCTCGAACAGGGAGACGAGCAGCCGGGTGGTGTGGACGTTGTTGCGGAGGGTGTCCTCC
This sequence comes from Streptomyces lomondensis, assembly GCF_014651035.1. Lineage (GTDB taxonomy): Bacteria > Actinomycetota > Actinomycetes > Streptomycetales > Streptomycetaceae > Streptomyces > Streptomyces lomondensis. Next base: position 25,279 of record NZ_BMWC01000001.1, on the reverse strand, counting down.
ATGTAGTCCTGGCTGAACGTCGACGCCGCCTGGCGCAGGTACTTCGCGTACGCCCGCAGCACCATGGCCTGCCGCCAGGTCAGCCCGGCGCTCAGCACGAGGGCGTTGAAGCCGTCGTTCTCCGCCTTGCCGGTCCAGGTGGCGGCGAAGGCGTCCTGGAACCGCTCGCGGGCGTCGTCGCCGAAGTAGTCCACGCCGCCGCTCTTCGCGCGGGGCATGCGCAGGCCGAAGTCGTAGATCCAGGCCACGCCGCGGTCGGCGCAGCGCAGCTCGTACGGACGCTCGTCGACGACCTCGACGCCGAGCCGGTTGAGGACCGGCAGCACCGCCGACAGGGAGATCGCGTCACCCGTGCGGTAGATCTTGAAGCGGCGCTCCTCGGGGGCGGCGCCCACCGGCTCGTAGAGGCTGAGCGCGAAGTCCTGGCCCTCCTCGGCGTTCAGCTGTTCGAGGTGGATGAGGTCGGCGACCGCGGCGCGCGGGTTGTGGTCGGCCTTGTAGCCCTCGGGGAAGGCGTGCGCGTACCGGCGCATCAGCTCGGCCGCGCGCTCCTCGCCCAGCTCGGCGTTGAGCGCCTCGGCGAAGGCGTCCTCCCAGGAGCGGGCGGCCTCCACCAGCCGGGCCTCGATGCGCTCCTTGTCCGCGTCGGACAGCTCCGGCAGCTCGGTGCCCTGCGGGACCCGGACCACGAAGTGCAGCCGGGAGAGGATCGACTCGGTGTTCCACGCCGTGAAGTCGACGCTGATGCCGCCGAGCTCCTCCTTCAGGATCTCGATGATCCGCAGGCGGACGGCCGTGGTGTAGCGGTCGCGCGGCAGGTAGACGAGGGCCGAGTAGTAGCGCCCGTACTCGTCCTGGCGCAGGTAGAGCCTCAGCCGCCTGCGTTCCTGGAGGTAGAGGACGGAGGTGACGATGGCCCGCAGCTCGTCGACCGGGGTCTGGAACAGCTCGTCGCGCGGGTACGTCTCCAGGATCTGGAGCAGGTCGCGCCCGTCGTGGCTGTTGGGCGAGAACCCGGCCTGTTCGAGGACCTCCTCGACCTTGCGCCGGATGACCGGGACGCGGCGCACGGACTCGGTGTAGGCGGCAGAGGAGAACAGCCCGAGGAACCGCCGCTCGCCGACGACATTGCCCTCGGCGTCGAACTTCTTGACCCCGATGTAGTCCAGGTACGACGGCCGGTGCACGGTCGACCGGCTGTTCGCCTTGGTCAGGACGAGCAGCTTGTGCTCGCGGGCCTTGGCCCGGGCGTCGGCGGGCAGCCGCTCGAAGGACGGGCTGACCGGGTGGCTCTCCTCGGCGGCGTGGTGCGGGTCGGCGCGCAGGATGCCGAGGCCGGTGCCGGGGACGGCGGCCAGCGAGTCGTCGTCGCGCAGCTGGTACTCGCGGTAGCCGAGGAAGGTGAAGTGGTCGTCGGCGAGCCAGCGCAGCAGCTCGCGGGCCTCCTCGACCTGCGGTCCGGGCAGGTCGCCGGGGATGGGCTCGTCCGGCAGCCCCTCCGCCAGCCGGATGGCCGCGTCCCGCATCTTGCCCCAGTCCTCGACGGCCTCGCGGGCGTCGGACAGCACGCGCAGCAGGTCGGCGGTGATCTGCTTCAGATCGGCCCGGTCGGTCTCGCGGTCGATCTCGACATGGATCCAGGACTCGACGTGCGCGTCGTGCGGAAGGCCGCCGGCGCCGGTCGCGGGCGTGGGCAGCACCTCGATGAGCTTGCCGGTGACGTCGCGCCGCACGACGAACTGGGGGTGGATGACGACGTGGATGCCACGCCCCTGCCGCGTCAGCTCATTGGTGACGGAGTCGACGAGGAAGGGCATGTCGTCGGTGACGACCTCGACGACCGAGTGGCTGCAGGTCCACCCGTTCTCCTCCACCGTGGGGGTGTGGACCCGCACGTTGGCCGTGCCCTGGGGGCGGTTCTCGGCCAGCCGGTAGTGGGATACGGCGGCTCCGAAGACATCGACCGGGTCGCGGTCGCTGAGGTCCTCCGGGGCCGTGTGCAGGTAGTACCGCTGGAGGAACGTGAGCAGGGACTCGCGGTCCGGAGCTTGCGGGGCGTCTGGGGTCTCCTCGCCCGTCGACCCGGTCGGTAGGTGCCCCCCGACCGGGCTGTTCTCAGCTACCCGGGCGGCCCTCTCGAGCAACTCGGCCTTGGCTTCGTCCAGCTTGGTCTGCATTGTCCTCTGGCTCCTGTCGCGCGCCGTTGCGTGACGTAGAAGGAAGTACGGCCTCTGCGCTTACGACGTCACGTCGTGACACGGGGTATCCGGTCTGTTCCGACGCTATGCCGCAAGGTGAGATGAGCGGGGATGTCTGAGCCATTCTTGAGCTGCTCCACCGGTGTGACGCTGCTCTCTGCGACGCCTGGGTCCGGGTGGTGCTCGGCGTCCCGGGCGTCCTCGATGCCCCATCCCGCCCGCGAAGACCAGCGACCGCCGCCCGGTCACGGATGTCGTCCGTGCTCTCCGGGCGCAGGGCAGGGACGACGGCGTCCCCGCGAACTATCGCGCTGATCACGCCACCAAGGCTATCGCTCCTTACAGGGGGCCCGTCATGAGCCGTATGTGTACAAAACCAGCCCTGGAAGTTTGACGTTCTGCACAGTGCCCGCACCAAGCTGCGGGCAGTCGTGCCGCTGGGGCGGCACGGGTGGGCGCAGCGGCACCCCGCTACGCCGGGCTGCGCACCCACCCGGCCTCAGCAACAACGCCGAGTGTCCCGAAACGGACAGTTCCGGTCAGGCCGCCAGCCGCTCCGCCTCATCGACCGCTTCCTCCAGCGTGTCCACGACCGGCACCCCCACCGCCTCCAGACTCGCCCGACTGTGCGACCCCCCGGTGTACAGCACCGCCCGCGCCCCCACATGCAGCGCGGCCACCGCATCATCCGCGGCGTCTCCGATCACCACCGTGCGCTCAGGATCCACCCCACGCAGCGACCCCAGATGCCGCACCATGTGCTCGGCCTTGCTGCCCCCCGAGGGCCCGGTCCGCCCGTCCACCCGTATGAAGTGCGGCTCGATTCCGAACCCCCGCACCAACGGCACGAGCTCCTCATGCACGTACATGCTCAGGATCGACTGGCTGCGCCCCGCCGACCGCCACCCGGCCAGCAGCTCCACCGCCCCCACCGTGAGCCCGCACGCCCCCCGGTGCTCGGCGTAGTACCGATGGAAGATGTCGTCCATGACCTCCCACTCGGCCTCGGTGGGCAGCCGTCCCATCAGCCGCTCATAGAACTTCGGCACCGGCACGCAGTACAGCTCCCGGTACTGCTCCAGCGTCAGCGGCTCCAGCCCCAGCTCGCCGAACGCCGCGTTCGTCGCCCCGATGATCGCGTCGATGTCATGGAACAGCGTGCCGTTCCAGTCCCAGACAATGTGCGCGCCCGTCTGCTTCCCCATGCCCAAGAACGTACCCGCCCCCACTGACAATCAAGAGAACGGCACCTCAACGCGCCCCCGGCCAGGAGCGCCGCTCAGTCCCCGCGCCCCACCAGATTCGGGATCTCCTGCGTGGCGAACCACAGCAGCTCGTGGTCCTCCGCGCCGTCCACGACGAACTGCGCGTCGTCGTCCCCGCCGTCCGCCGCCGGCAGCGCGTCGGCGGCCGCCGTCACATCGGCCTCCGCGTCCGCCGCGTCGACATGCACGGACGCCGCCTTGGCGAGCGGCACCGCACCCGCGACCCGCACCTCCCCCAGCGCCGCCGGATCGAGCCCACGGTCGGGGTCGGCACTCGCGGCCCGGTCGGCCACGTCGACGGCGACCACGACCCGGCGCCGCGACGCCTCCGGGTCGGCCGCCAGCAGCCGCAGCGAGGCCAGCGCGGCCCGGCTCAGCGCCGCGTACTCCAGTTCCTCGATGTCCTCGGAGAGGTACCACTCGCGCAGCCCGGGCGTCACGGCGTACGCGACGAACGGCCCGGCTGCCAGCTCACCCGTCCTGTACGCCTCGGCGAGACCGGGGAGGGTCAGGGGCACGTAGACACGCATGGCTGGCCGCTTTCGTGGTCGGTTTCAAGGTCAAAGAGCTCCGGACGGCCTTCAGGATACGTGCGGGGCGTCCCCTTTCGAGTCCCGGCCGGTGACGCGGAACGCGTCCACTTCAGGCCCGGAATTCACCCTGCCCACCCCCGTCCTGACGGGCTCCACCGCCCCCATATCACCCGGATAGGTGAAGATTCCGGCGCCTCGAATCCGAGACTCGCTTCCTTGCCCCCGCCCCCGTCGGCCCCGTACAAGATCAGCAACCCAAAGTTACTCCCCGGTATCAAGCCGGGCCCACGAAACGGGGACCCCCCATGAACAAGGTCATGACCAGGGCACACCACCGCCCGACCACCCGCCGCGACCAGCGCACGCCCGGCACCCCAACTCCACGGCGCACAGGCAACACCCCAGCCACCGGAAGTGCGGCACCGCACCCGACCACTCCGCCCACCCCAGGCACCGCCCCACAAGCCTCAGCAGGCCTCGCCTCGTCGCGAACCAGGGCAACCGCTACCGCGACCACACCGCCCACTAGCGGCACCATCACCCCACCAACCGCAGCAGACACCGCACCCCGCACCTCCGGCAGCACCGCCCCACCCCGCACCCCCGGCGGCGGTCCCAGCCGCACATCGGCGGCAGCCGGCGGTCGTCCCCCGGCGACCGCCGGGACCAAGCGCCCGCGCACCCGCCCCACCGACACCCGCCCACCGACCCTCACGCGCACCCGCACAGCGCCCCGCAGGCCGACGGCAAGCAGCACCCCCGCGCCCACAGCAGCCGCCACCCCGGCCTCCACGGACCCCACCCCCTGCCTCCCGGCCCAGGGCCCCCGCCGAGCCACCGCGATCCCCCAGCCTCTCCCCACCGACCTCTTCGCCGACCTCCTCCTCGCCGTCCTGAGCGGCCACCGCCCCGTCCACTCGATGCTCCGCCACACCCGCGGCCGCGCCTACGACGAACTGGCCTGGCTCGCCGAGCGCGGCCCCCTGCGCACCCGCGGCGCCCGCCCCGTCGTCCGGGACATCGGCTACTTCGAACCCCGCCCGGGCGCCATCGAGGCCTTCGCCCGCATCGGCGCCGGCGACCAGCTGCGCGCCATGGCCTTCCGTCTGGAACTCGGCCAGGACCTCCGCTGGCGCTGCACCGCGGTGGAACTGGGCGGCCCCCGCCCACCCCGCGCCGAGGCCGACTGAACCTCCGCCCCGGGCCTCGAAACACCGCCCGAGCCCCACCCGAAACCGAAGGGCCGGACACCCTCAGGTGCCCGGCCCTTCAAGCCGCTACGGTGTCTCAGCCACCGTCACTCACTTCTTACGGCGCCCCCGGCTGCGCGCCTGCTTGCGGCGCTCCGCGCGCGTGAGGCCGTCGGCCTCGGAACGCACCGGCTCCTCGTCGGTCGCGAAGTCGCCCTCGATGGTGCCGCCCTCGCCGTCGACCGTCGGCGCGGAGAAGTGGAGGTTGCGCCGCTGCGGGACGTCGAGCCCCTTGGCACGGATCTCCGGACGCGCACCCGCCTGCGCCGGCACCGCGTCGTGCTTCTCCAGGTCGGCCACCGGCTTGGTGTCCTCGACCGGGACCTCCTCGACCTGCTGCTCGACCTGGACCTCCAGGTTGAACAGGTAGCCGACGGACTCCTCCTTGATGCCGTCCATCATGGCCTGGAACATGTCGAAGCCCTCGCGCTGGTACTCGACCAGCGGGTCCTTCTGCGCCATCGCGCGCAGGCCGATGCCCTCCTGGAGGTAGTCCATCTCGTAGAGGTGCTCGCGCCACTTGCGGTCGAGGACCGACAGCACGACCCGGCGCTCCAGCTCACGCATGATCTCCGAGCCGAGCTGCGCCTCACGCGCGTCGTACTGCTCGTGGATGTCGTCCTTGATGGAGTCGCCGATGAACTCGGCGGTCAGCCCGGCCCGGTCGCCGGCCGCCTCCTCCAGCTCCTCGACCGTGACCTTGCACGGGTAGAGCTGCTTGAAGGCGCCCCACAGCCGGTCGAGGTCCCAGTCCTCCGGGAAGCCCTCGGCGGTCTCGGCCTGGACGTACGCGTCGATCGTGTCGTCCATGAAGTGCTGCACCTGCTCGTGCAGGTCCTCGCCCTCCAGGACGCGGCGCCGCTCGCCGTAGATGACCTCGCGCTGGCGGTTGAGGACCTCGTCGTACTTCAGGACGTTCTTACGGGTCTCGAAGTTCTGCTGCTCGACCTGCGACTGGGCGGACGCGATCGCGCGCGTGACCATCTTGTTCTCGATCGGCACGTCGTCCGGGACGTTCGCCATCGACATCACGCGCTCGACCATCTGGGCCTTGAACAGCCGCATCAGGTCGTCGCCGAGGGAGAGGTAGAAGCGGGACTCGCCGGGGTCGCCCTGACGGCCGGAACGACCGCGCAGCTGGTTGTCGATCCGCCGCGACTCGTGCCGCTCGGTGCCCAGCACGTAGAGCCCGCCGAGCTTCTCGACCTCTTCCTTCTCGGCCTGGACGGCCTTCTCGGCCCGCTGGAGCGCCTCGGGCAGGGCGTGCGCCCACTGCTCGATGTGCTCCTCGGGGTCGAGGCCGCGCTGGCGCAGCTCCGCCTCGGCGAGATCCTCGGGGTTGCCGCCGAGCTTGATGTCCGTACCACGGCCGGCCATGTTCGTGGCCACCGTGACGGCGCCCTTGCGGCCGGCCTGGGCGACGATCTGCGCCTCTCGGTCGTGCTGCTTGGCGTTGAGCACCTCGTGCTGGATGCCGCGCTTGCTGAGCTGCTGCGAGAGGTACTCGGACTTCTCGACGGAGGTGGTGCCGACGAGGATCGGCTGGCCCTTGCGGTGCTTCTCCTCGATGTCGTCGACGACCGCCTCGAACTTGGCGACCTCGGTCCGGTAGATCAGGTCCGACTGGTCCTTGCGGACCATCGGCCGGTTGGTCGGGATCGGCACCACGCCGAGCTTGTAGATCTGGTGGAACTCGGCGGCCTCGGTCATGGCCGTACCGGTCATGCCCGAGAGGCCGGGCATCTCCTTGCCGTTGTGGTCGTGGCGCTTGTAGAGGCGGAAGAAGTTCTGGAGGGTGATCGTGGCGAGCGTCTGGTTCTCGTCCTTGATCGGCACCCCTTCCTTCGCCTCGATCGCCTGGTGCATGCCCTCGTTGTAGCGGCGGCCGGCGAGGATACGCCCGGTGTGCTCGTCGACGATCATGACCTCGTCGTCGATGATGACGTAGTCCTTGTCCTTCTTGAACAGTTCCTTGGCCTTGATGGCGTTGTTCAAGTAACCCACGAGCGGGGTGTTCACCGACTCGTACAGGTTGTCGATGCCCAACCAGTCCTCGACCTTGGCGACACCGGACTCGTGGATGGCGACCGTGCGCTTCTTCTCGTCGACGTCGTAGTCGCCGGTCTCCTCGATGCCCTTGAGCGGCTGGCCCGCCTCGCCGCGCTTGAGGCGCTTGACCAGCTTGGCGAAGTCGCCGTACCACTTGGTGGCCTGGTCGGCCGGGCCGGAGATGATCAGCGGCGTACGGGCCTCGTCGATGAGGATGGAGTCGACCTCGTCGACGATGGCGTAGTTGTGGCCGCGCTGGACGAGCTCGTCCTTGGACCACGCCATGTTGTCGCGCAGGTAGTCGAACCCGAACTCGTTGTTCGTGCCGTACGTGATGTCGCAGGCGTACTGCTCGCGGCGCTGAGCCGGCGTCATGTTGGCGAGGATGCAGCCGACCTCCAGGCCCAGGAAGCGGTGGACCCGGCCCATCATCTCGGAGTCGCGCTCGGCCAGATAGTCGTTGACCGTGATGATGTGGACGCCCTCGCCGGACAGGGCGTTCAGATACGCCGGCAGCGTGCCCACGAGGGTCTTGCCCTCACCGGTCTTCATCTCGGCCACGTAGCCCATGTGCAGGGCCGCGCCGCCCATCATCTGCACGTCGTAGTGGCGCTGGCCGAGGACGCGCTTGGCGGCCTCGCGGACGGTGGCGAACGCCTCGGGCAGCAGGTCGTCCAGGCTCTCACCGTCGGCGTACCGCTGCTTGTACTCATCGGTGAGGGCCCTCAGCTCGGCGTCGGAGAGGTCGACGAAGTCCTCTTCGATGGAGTTGACCTGGTCCGCGATGCGGTGCAGCTTGCGCAGGATCTTGCCTTCGCCTGCACGCATGATCTTCGAGAGGACGGACACGGGGGTTGGTCTCCTTGCCGGTCGGGCCTGGGACGGTCGGTTACCACTTGACTTACTGAGCAACGGCCATCGTATGCGAGGACCCCACCGCGCCGGGAGGGCCTGCCGTGACGGCGACCGTCCGCTGCTTCAATTCTGATTCACGTCTGCTTCAAAGGGGACAACGCCCGGGCCCCTCGGATAGTGCCGCATCCCTCCGCCGATTCGCACGCGGCGTGATCACTCCCTCACTGACGGCAAACCGATGGCAGCTGCCGCGCCCGCCGAGCAGAATCGGCCGATGGATCCCGTCACCCTCACCACGGACCGCCTCCTGCTGCGCACGGTCGGCCCTCAGGACACCGACGCGGTGTACGACGCCTGTCAGGACCCCGACATCCAGCGCTGGACCACGATCCCCTCGCCCTACCTCCGCGAGCATGCCCAGAGCTTCACGGAGCAGATGGCTCCGTACGGCTGGGCGGACGGCTCCATGTTCACCTTCGGCGTCTTCCTCCACTCCGGGGACCTGGCGGGCATGCTCGGCATCACGATGCGCGCCCTGGGCATGGCCGAGATCGGCTTCTGGGCGGCGAAGCAGCACCGTTCCCGCGGCTACGTCACGGAAGCCGCCCTCACCGCCTGCCGCTGGGCCTTCACCCAGGCCGCACTCGACCGCATCGAATGGCGCGCCGAGGTGGGCAACCACGCCTCCCGCGCGGTGGCGGAACGAGCGGGTTTCACGATCGAGGGCACGCTGCGCTCCGCGACGAACAACAAGGGAGTACGCCGAGACACCTGGGTGGGCTCCCTCCTCCCCTCAGACCTGGGCCTCCCGTCGACGGCGCCGTACTTGCCGGCTCCTTAGCTGCGCCCACCCGGCTGCTACACCGACGCCGAGCACCGAGCAGCCAACCCCACCGGTCGCCCCCCACTGTCAGTCCCACCCCCTATCGTGCGGAACCATGACCACCCCGCGCCCCACCGCAGAACTCACCGCAGACGAGGCCCGCAGAATCGCACTCCGCGCCCAAGGCTTCCTCGGCGCCCCCGACCGCCGCTCCGGCGTCCGCGGCATCCTCCGCCACCTGGGCGCGATACAGCTCGACACGATCTCGGTCCTGGCCCGCTCCCACGAACTCGTCCCGTACGCCCGCCTGGGCGCGGTAGGCCGGAAGACAGTGGAGAACGCCTACTGGAAGGACACGCACTCCTTCGAGTACTGGTCCCACGCGGCCTGCATCCTCCCCATCGAGGAGTGGCCCCACTTCGCCTTCCGCCGCCGCGCCTACCGCAACCGCCCGCACTGGAACCACGAACTCCCGGACGGCGCCTACGACCAGGTCATCAAGCAGCTCCGCACCGAAGGCCCCCTGACGGCCACGGAGTTGGGCGGCGCGAAGAAGACGAACGACTGGTGGGACTGGTCCGGCTCCAAGGTCGCCGTCGAACGCGCCCTGATGTACGGCGAGGTGGTGTGCGTGGAGCGCCGCGGCTGGAAGCGCGTCTACGACCTCGCCGAGCGCGCGATCCCGGACGCCCTGCTGCACGACGAGCTGGACGACACCGAGTGCCTGCGCCGCCTGGTCCGCCTGGCGGGCCAGTCCCTCGGCGTCGGCACCCGCGCGGACATCGCCGACTACCACCGTCTCAAGGGCGAGCAGGTCGACGCGGTGATCGCCGACTCGGGTCTGGTGCCGGTCACCGTCGAGGGCTGGGGGAAGCCGGCCTGGGCCGATCCCGCCGCCCTGGAGACATCTCCGCGCGGCCGCCACCGCACGACTCTGCTGTCGCCCTTCGACTCCCTGATCTGGGAGCGGGCGCGCACGGAGCGGATCTTCGGCTTCACGCACCGCCTGGAGGCCTACGTGCCCAGGCAGAAGCGGGTGTACGGCTACTTCGCGATGCCGGTCCTGGCCGGTGGCCGACTCGTCGGCCGCGTGGACCCGGCCCGCGAGGGCCGCACGCTGGTGGCCAAGCAGGTCACGCTCGACGGCCCGAAGGCGGTCCCGTCCGTCGCCCAAGCGCTGGCCGAGGCGGCGTCCTGGGTGGACTGCACGGACGTGCGGGTGGAGCGCGTCGACGCCCCGGAACTGCGCGAGCCTCTCGTGAGTGAGCTGGCCCACGCGACGGCCTGACCGTCAGCGGATCTCGAGGATCTTCTCCCGCATCGCGTACACCACGGCCTCCATCCTGGAGTGCAGCTGCAGCTTCTCCAGGATGTTGCGCACGTGGTTCTTCACGGTGTTCTCGGAGATGAACAACTCCTTGGCGATATCGCGGTTGTTCATTCCCGTGGCCACGAGCTTGAGGACTTCCAGCTCGCGGTCCGTCAGACGCGGCGCGGGCACCAGCCGCCGTTCGTCCGTGCGCTGGATCATCGACTTGAACTCGGTGAGCAGCTTCGACGCCATGGACGGGCTGATCTGCGACTGCCCGTCGGCGACGGCGCGAATGGCGGTGGCCACCTCGTCCGTGGAGATCTCCTTGAGGAGATAACCGGTCGCGCCCGCTTTGATGGCGTCGTAGAGGTCGGCTTCCTCGTCGCTGATCGTCAGCATGATGATCTTGGCGCTGGGTGCCACCTCCTTGATGGAGGTGCACGCCTCGATGCCGCCCCGCTTGGGCATCCGTACGTCCATCAGGACGATGTCGGGCAGCAGGTCGGCGGCCTTCTCGACGGCCTCGGCGCCGTCTCCCGCCTCCCCGACGACCTGGATGTCCTCCTCGGCCGCGAGCACGATCTCCAGGCCACGGCGGAACAGGGCGTGATCGTCCACCACAAGGACTCTGATCGGTTCCTTGCGTGGAGTCTCCGTGTCCGGGCCCATGCCGACGACGCCGTCGTCGGCATCCCCGTCACGCATCGGTCCGAAGCTGTCCGCCATCGTTCCTCCCCCTGAAGGCTGTGGCCTGTGGTCCTGAGCCATCGCCAACCCAGAGCAACGCCCCACCGGTTGGGCCGTGGCCACCATGATTTCATGCCCGGACGGCACCGGGGTGACGGAGCGGGGCGCGCAGTGGTCGCACAGGGGTGCCCCTGGGGGCGCACACGCGCTCCAGGGGCACCTTCTCCGCTGTCACCCGGCACGGTCAGCCGCCGAGCGCACCGCCCGCCTCGGGGGAGTGCGCCTGTGTGACCATCGTGTCCGTCCTGAGGTGGATCACGCCGTAGTCATAGGCGTGCCGTCGGTAGACGACACTCGGTTCCTTGGTCTCGGAGTCGACGAAAAGGTAGAAGTCGTGCCCGACCAGCTCCATCTCGTAGAGAGCCTGGTCGAGGGTCATGGGGGCTGCGACGTGGGTCTTCTCACGGACGACGATGGGGCCGTCACCCTGCACTTCCAGCGAGCCGATCTTCTTCGTGGGCACGGCTTCCGGCTCCTCCTCGGGCGTCGGCACCAGGCCGTTCCCGTTGAGCGTCGCCACGCCCGGGACGTGGTCGGCGACCTCGGCGGCCGGGATCCGGCGCGCGCCACGGCGCGAGAACCGCTTGTCGTGCTGCCTGCGCAGCCGGGCTTCCAGCTTTTCCGCCGCCAGGTCGAGCGCCGCGTACGGATCGCTCGCCGCCGCCTCCGCCCGGATCACCGGACCGCGGGAGCGGAGGGTGATCTCCACTCGGTCACAGCGGTCGGCCTGCCTGGGGTTGGGCTCCTTGGACACCTCGACGTCGAGGCTGATCACCTTGCCATCGAGCTTCTGGATCTTCTCCAGCTTCAGCTTCTCGGCCACGTGCTTCCGGAACCGCTCGGGCACCTCGGTCTTGCGGCCCTTGACGACGATGTCCACGCAGAACTCCGTTCCCGGATCACTCCGCCTCGCTGCGGAGCATCTCCCTTTTTGCACCAGGCTCCGGTGAACCCCGGAACCTCGGACTCGGTGACTTCCACCTCCTCCCCCGGGGGCGAGATCTCCACTCCACCGTCGCGAGTGATGAAGAAAAACCCGCAGCACAGCATTCGGATTGGAGAGGTGTGGCCTGCGGCTTTCCCTCTCAACCGAACATATCTCGCCCGGACGGATGTCGTCACCCTCTACTGCGGCGTACCTCCGTTCAGGTGAATAGGACCTCTCGTTACCTGCAACGACGCAAGATCTCAATCAGTTCCGGTTTATTTCGAACGAGTCCGGTGATGCCGCGACCACTGCCGCGCATGCCACGTCAACGACTCCGTCGGCGCTGCCCGCGCCCGTGATTCCCTGCCGGCCGGGCCGCCGGCCCGTCCTCTCTCGCGTTGATCCGACGTTCTGTTCCTCTCTGCTTTCCCCTGTCTCTCCCTCGTACACGGGCGCAGTCCCTCCAGCGTTCGAAATCGGCCCCGCCGCCCGCACCGCCCGCGCGGCCTCCGCCAGGGACGCCCCCGTGGTCATCACGTCGTCGACGAGGACGACCAGGCCCTCGGAGAGCAGCCGCGCGGCACCGGGCGCCACCGCCAGCGCGCCCGCGAGATTGCCCAGGCGCTGCCGGGAGTTGAGCGCCGACTGGTCGGCCACGGCCCGCCGCTGCCGCAGCACGCCGAGCACCCGGGCCGGAACCCCGCTCCGCCGCAGCCGGCCCGCGGCCGCGAGCGCGATCCGCCGCGCCGGATCATGCCCCCGGGCCCGCACGGCCCGCCGCCCGGACGGCACGGGCACGAGCAGCACAGGAGCCCCGCTGCCCCGCGACCACGCCACCCCGGCCCCCGCCGCGGCCGGGGCCCCCTGAAGGCCCGCCCGCACCGCTCCCGCCAGGGCCACCCCGAGCGGACCGGCGAGCGCCAGGGCACCGCGTTCCTTGTGGGCCAGCAGCGTCGCCCGGACCTCGTCCGCGTACCGAGCCGCCGCGTGCACCACCGGCAGCCCGGGCGGCTCCGGCACCGGCCGCACGCGCCGTACCGCGGCTCCGCTCAGCACCGCATGGCACTGCGCGCAGAGCACCGCACGAGGCCTCCCACAGCCCCCGCATTCGCCCGGCAGCACCAGGTCGGTGAGGTCCTGCCACCACCCCCGCATGCCCACCACTGTGCCGACACGGCCCCGCCCCGGCCACCCCTGTGGACAACCACCTGTGGACAAGTCACGGCCAGGCGAGCTGCCCGCCCCTCACACGAGTGACGGCCGCGCGGGCTGGTCAGGGACCTCATGCGGGCGGCGATGCGGTCCCCTCCCCTGCGGGCGCCGCTCCGGGACACCGGGGCGTCCGCGCCTCACCCCGGATAGACCGGCGCCGTCCCCTCCGTCACCTTCTGCCACTGTGCTCCCGAGGGCAGCCGGACGATCCCGTCCACCGAGTACGCCACCAGCGGCAGCTGGTCGTCCTCGGCGGCGGTGACCTCCTTGACGCCGGTCAGGGCCGCGGGCGCCGGTACGTCCGGGGTGGAGCCGTCGACCTGGACGTACCGCATCTGCTCGACGCCCCCGTGTTCGCGCCCGACCACCACGAGCCGACTGTCCCCGGCCCACGACATGGCCGTGACCTCTTCCAACTCCGGAGTCGCGGAGCGCAGTTCGACCACCCTGACGGCCGGCTGCTCGCCCGGCTTCTCGTCCCGCTCGATCAGCCCGATGAGCAGCGTCTTCTTGCCGGCCTTCTCCACGACGAGCGCGATCCGCACCCCGTCGGCGGCCACCCGCACGGACTGGATCCGCCCGTCCAGGTGCGGCGTGCGCACCTGGAGCGGCTCGCCCTTGCCGTCCTCGAGGAGGAGCAGCCGGGGGTTGTCCGGGTCGCGGTCGGCCACCCACAGGCCGTCGTCCGCGTCCCAGCTGGGGGTCGTCAGCCGGTCCGACTCGGTCCGGCCGTGGCTGCGCAGCACGGGCTCGCCCAGCGAACCGCCCGAGACCAGCGACCCCACGTACAGCGACTTGCCGTCCAGTCCGACGCCGGCCGCGGTGTGCTCGTCACGCGAGACCGCCACCGACCGCAGCGCCGTGTCGCCCTCGCCGAGCGCCCCGGGCGCCGGGTCCGGCTTGTCCTCGTTGCTGCCCGCGGGGAGCCGCACGAGGCGGTCCTTGCCGTCGACGAAGTACAGGAAGTCCGGGTGGCGTGCCGAGCTGCGGAAGGCCGCCGCGTCGGCCGCGCTCTGCGCGAGGGAGCACAGCTCCGTCCCGCCGGCCCGCAGCCCGACCTCGTCCACCGCGGGACTGAGGTTGCGCAGCGTGAACAGCATCTGGGCCGCCATCTCCTCGCACCGGTTGGTGCCGATGCCCGCGGCCTTGTCGTTGAGGGGGACCGTCAGCTTGTTCCGGTCGTCGGGCGTCAGCGCGCCGGCGTCCTTCGCCAGCGCCGTACCGGTGGGGAAGCTCGACCTGACCACGGGCCCGAGCCACCGCGTGGGGCCGCTGAGCAGGGAGCGCACCATCTGCGTCATGGGCTCCACACGCCGGCGGACGTAGACGGGGTCGGCGACCGCCGTGGGCCGCGGATCCGTCCCGGCCGCAACCGTGTTCGAAGCGAAGTAGTACTTGTTGACGGACATGTAGTTGCGCTGGAAGTCCGACTCGCCCATGACGACGCCCTGCGGCAGCACGTCGATCCGCCACTGCCGGCTCTTGTCGTCCTGCGTCAGGTGCACGGTCCGGCCGTACTCCCCGGTGGCCGGCGCGTACGCCTGCTGCGCGTCCACGGTGGCCACCTTGGTGCCGGTCAGCCGGTACGTGATCTCGCCGGTGTCCTCCCGGCCGCCCGTCCCCTCGGCCTTGGCGCCGGGCCCGTCCGTGAGCACCGTGGTGGACAGCTCCGGCTGCCAGGTCTTCGCGGCCTCGCCGGTCAGGTACTGGCGTGCCGTCTTGTAGTTCGGATCGTCGCTGGTGAGCGCTTCCAGGAAGCCCTGCACGATCTCCGAGGGCGGCGCGTCCTCACCCGGCGGCACGGCGTACACCCGCACCTGGGCGTCCTGGCGCGGTGTGGACTCCACGCTCCGCAGATCCCCGCTGTCCGGCATCGAGGCGCACCCCGCCAGCAGCAGGACGCCACCAGCGGCGTACGCCATCACGCGCGCGGGCGTACGCCTGCCGCGCCCCTCGCGGTCAGCGCCCACGAGATGCCTCCCCTTGCCTGTGCGCGTCTCCCCGCTCGGCTTCCCCGCCCGAGGCCGCGGCTCCGTCGTCCCTGCCCGTTTCCCGCGACCCGCTCACGGCCGGTCCTCGGGCCGTCCCGGCCGGGCCGCGCGCCACGCCGTTGTCGGCCGCCCCCGCCGGGCCACTCACCTCACCGTCGCGCGTCGGCTGGTCCGCTGCCGTCGCATCGTCCTGCCGTCGCGTCCCCGAGGCGGGCCGTGGCACCACGCGCGCGCCGTTGCCCGGCAGCGCCGTCGGATCTGCCGTGGGGGCCGCGGTGGCCGCCCGGGGCGGTATCGGATCGTGCTTCGCCCCCTGGGGTGCCGGACCGCTCGCCTGCTGCGCCGGCACGGTCGCCCGCTTCTCGCCGTCCCCGCCGCCGCACGGCAGACCGGCGTCGTCCAGCCCCCGGTTCCGCCGTGAGTCCTTGGGTTCCAGCGGTATCGGGGAGCCCCGCAGCGGCTCGTCCGCGGTCCTGGGCAGCGTCAGCCGGAACTGCGAACCACCACCCGGCTCGCCCCACGCCTGGAGCCAGCCGCCGTGCAGCCGCGCGTCCTCCAGGGCGATCGACAGACCCAGACCCGTACCGCCCGTGGTACGCGCGCGTGCCGGGTCGGCCCGCCAGAAGCGGCTGAACACCCGGGTCGCCTCACCCGGCTTCAGCCCGACCCCGTAGTCCCGCACCGCGACCGCGACCGCACCGCCCGCCGCGGCGAGCTTGACGACCACGTCCCTGCCCTCGCCGTGCTCGACGGCGTTGACGACGAGGTTGCGCAGCACCCGCTCCACGCGCCGGGCGTCGGCCTCGGCGACGACGGGCTGCTGGTCGCCGAGGACGCGGATCCGCGTGCCCTTGCGCTCCGCGAGCGGCTCGGCCCCGCTGACCACCCGCCGTACGACCTCCCTGAGGTCTATGGGCTCGGCCTCCAGCGCCGCGGCACCCGCGTCGAACCGGCTGATCTCCAGCAGGTCCGCGAGCAGCGACTCGAACCGGTCGAGCTGGTCGGCGAGCAGCTCCGCCGACCGCGCGGTCACCGGGTCGAAGTCCTCACGCGCCTCGTGGATGACGTCCGCGGCCATCCGTACGGTCGTCAGCGGCGTCCGCAGCTCGTGCGACACGTCCGACACGAACCGGCGCTGCATCCGCGACAGGTCCTCCAGCTGGCTGATCTTCAGCTGGAGGTTCTGCGCCATCTTGTTGAATGCCTCGCCGAGCCGCGCGATGTCGTCCTCGCCGGTGACCTTCATCCGCTCCTGGAGCCGCCCGGCCGACAGCCGCTCCGCGATCCCCGCCGCCATCCGCACCGGCGTGACGACCTGCCGTACGACCAGCCAGGCGATGGCCCCGAGCAGGACCACGACGAACAGCCCCGCCGTCGCCAGGGTGCCCTTGACCAGGCTCAGCGACTTCTCCTCCTGCGTGAGCGGGAAGAGGTAGTACAGCTGGTACGGATCCCCGTTCGGGTCGTTGACCTGCTTGCCGATGACCAGTCCCGGCTGGGAGTCCTTGGTCTCGTTGTTGTAGGTGATGCGCGTGTAGCTCTGCGCGGCCGTCGTACTGCTGCCGATCCGCTCGCGCAGGTCGGCGGGCACGCTCCTGCTCCAGTCCACCTCACCGGAAGCGCGCGGTCCGCGTCCGCCGGTGCCGTCCGCGTCGGAGGGCGGGAGCGTGACCACGTCGAAGGCACCCTGACCACCACTGGACAGCGAGGAGACCAGGTCGCTCATCCACTGGATGACGTTCTGCGCGGGACGGCCGTCCACCGTGGTCACGTCGTCGCCGGTGCCGCTCGGTGCCTCTTCGGCCCGCTGCTTGGCCACCGCGAAGCCGCCCGTGGCCTGGCTCTGGGACGCCTTCACCTTGGCGTCCAGCAGGCCGTTGCGCACCTGCCCGATGACGACGAAGCCCAGCAGCAGGACCACGCCCAGCGACATCAGCAGCGTGGTGACGACGACCTTGAGCTGGATGTTGCGCCGCCACAGCCGCATGACCGGCAGCAGCGGCCGACGCACCCACCGCATGAACAGACGGATGACCGGACTGCCCTGGACACCGCCCTGGAGCAGCAGCCCGCTCTCCAGGAACCGCCCCCAGCGGGAGCCCTTCCGCCCGACAGGCCGCCCCGGGCGGCCCCCGGACCGGCCGGGCGCCGAAGCGGCACTGTCGCCGGACATGTCAGCTCGGCCCTGCCTTGTACCCGACACCACGGACCGTCACCACGATCTCCGGCTTCTCCGGGTCCTTCTCGACCTTGGAGCGCAGCCGCTGCACGTGTACGTTCACCAGCCGCGTGTCCGCCGCGTGCCGGTAGCCCCACACCTGCTCCAGGAGCACCTCGCGCGTGAACACCTGCCACGGCTTGCGCGCGAGCGCGACCAGCAGGTCGAACTCCAGCGGCGTCAGCGCGATCGACTGCCCGTCCCGCTTCACGGAGTGCCCCGCCACGTCGATGACCAGGTCACCGATGGCGAGCTGCTCCGGAGCGGGCTCCTCCGACCTCCTGAGCCGCGCCCGGATCCGGGCCACCAGCTCCTTCGGCTTGAACGGCTTCACGATGTAGTCGTCCGCGCCCGACTCCAGGCCCACGACGACATCGACCGTGTCGCTCTTCGCCGTGAGCATCACGATCGGCACGCCGGACTCCGCCCTGATCAGACGGCACACCTCGATGCCGTCCCGGCCGGGCAGCATCAGGTCGAGCAGCACCAGATCGGGCTTGGACTCGCGGAAGGCGGCCAGCGCCTTGTCGCCATCGGCAACGAAAGACGGCTCGAAACCCTCACCACGCAGCACAATGCCGAGCATCTCGGCCAGTGCGGTGTCGTCGTCGACGACAAGGACTCGTCCCTTCATAAACGACATCATCCCATTCTCATAACAGTGGCGAAGGCAGTGGTGAGGTAGGTCACCGGCCAGTGACCATAGTCGCAGGGAGCGCTACTGTCTGCCTCGCTTCCGCCGCTGCCGATCTTCGACGGCCTCCCCACTCGGGACGAGGGACGAGCACGCCGGAGCCCGCACCCCCCGGGCACACGCTCCGGCAGCCAATCGGCTCAGCCCGCCGCCACCCGGCGGGACCGGGCACACACCTCGGCGAGCGCCTCGGCCGTGACCGGCGACACGGCACCCTCCTCCGTGACGATCGCCGTCACCAGCTCCGGCGGGGTCACGTCGAACGCCGGGTTGTACGCCTGCGTCCCCAGCGGCGCGATCGGAATCCCGCCCCCCGCCTCCGCACCGGCCACCGGCACCTGCGGCGCCACCACCTCGGTCACCTCGTGCCCGGCACGCTGCTCGACCTCGATGGACGCCCCGTCCGGCGTGTCCGGATCCACCGTCGTCACCGGCGCCACCACGATGAACGGCACATGGTGGTACCGCGCCAGCACCGCCAGCGGATAACTCCCGATCTTGTTCGCCACCGAACCGTCCGCCGTGATGCGGTCCGCCCCGATCAGCACCGCGTCCACCTCACCGGCGGCGAACAGCGAACCCGCCGCGTTGTCGGTGAGCAGCGTGTACGCCATCCCGCTGCGGGCCGCCTCGTACGCCGTCAGCCGCGCGCCCTGGAGCAACGGCCGCGTCTCGTCCACCCACAGCCGCCGCAGCCGGCCCGCCCGGTGCGCCGCCAGCGCCACCGCGAACGCCGTGCCCTCCCCGCCCGACACCAGCGAACCGGTGTTGCAGTGGGTGAGGATCCGGTGCCCGCCGCCGGGCAGCAGCTCGTCCAGCAGCGCCAGCCCGTGCTCGGCCATCCGCGCACTGGCCTCGGCGTCCTCCCGGTGCAGCTGCCGCGCCGCGGCCAGCGCCGCCGCGGCCGCCTGCCGGACGTCACCGCCCTTGGCGAGCGCGGCCTCGTGAGCCGCCTGCGCCCGGCGCACCCCGAGGGCAAGGTTCACCGCGGTCGGCCGGGCGCTCGCCAGCGCGTCCGCGGCCTCGTTCACGTCGAAGCCCCGCACGGCGGCGAGCGCGACGCCGTACGCCCCCGCGACGCCGAGCAGGGGCGCCCCGCGCACGGCGAGCGAGCGGATCGCCTCCACCAGCGCGGGCGCGTCCGTACAGACCAGTTCGACCTCCTCCGCGGGCAGCCTCGTCTGGTCGAGCAGGACCAGAACGGGTCCTTCCGGTGGCTCTTCCCAGCGGATCGCCGGGATCTCGGTCGGCCGCTTGTCATCGCCGCTGTACGCGTACTGATCAGCCATGCGATCAGTCTGCCCCCTATCGAGCGGACAATTGAAGGTACGCAGCCCATACCGCGGCCGGTCACACCAAGACCACCCCATGGCACGATGGCTGCCAACCTGCCGCCGCGACCGCGGACGGGCACCGTGAAGGAGCGACGATGAACGACACTCCGGGCTGGGCCTCGCCCGGATCCGCCCCGTCCGACGGGCAGAAGCCTGACGCGTCCGGCCCTGCCGAGCCCGCCGACCGCCCCGGCCCCGCACAGCCCGCGGACCAGCCGGGACAGCCCGGCCAGCCCCCGCAGGGCGCCGGCCCGCAGTGGTCCAAGGAACAGCCGCCCCCGGCCCAGTGGTCCGCCCCCAGCGGCCAGGCCGGCCCCGGCCAGGCTCCCCCGCCTCCGCCGCCCGGCCCGGGCTGGGGCACCCAGCCGCCCGGCGGCTACGGCCCCGGAGGCCCCGGCGGATACGGCCCGGGCGGCCCCGGAGGCCCGGGCGGCCCTGGTGGATACGGCGGCTGGGGAAGCGGCTGGGGCGGCCCCCCGCCCGCCGCCAAGCCCGGCGTGATCCCGCTCCGCCCCCTCGGCGTGGGCGAGATCCTCGACGGCGCGGTCTCCACCATGCGCACCCACTGGCGCACGGTCCTGGGCATCTCCCTGACCGTCGCGGTCCTCACCGAGATCATCGTCGTGCTGTTCCAGGGCCTCGTCCTGAACGACTCCAGCACCGAAGCCCTCAACGACCCGAGCGCCACCCTCAGCGAACTCAGCCGCGCCATGGGCGACGCCCTGCTCAACTCCACCGTGATCGTCGTGATCTCGCTGGTCGGCACCGTCATCGCGACCGCGCTGCTCACCACCGTCACCAGCCGCGCCGTACTCGGCAGGTCGGTCACCATCGGCGAGGCCTGGCGGGACGCCCGCCCTCAGATCCTCAAACTGTTCGGCCTCATCTGCCTGCTGCTGCTCATCACCGCCTGCATCGTCACCGTGGGCACCCTGCCCGGCATCCTCGTCGGCGTCGCCGTGAACGGCGGGGCAGGCGTCGCCCTGACCATCCTGGGCATCATCGGCGCCGGCATCGTCGCCCTGTGGCTGATGATCCGCTTCTCCCTGGCCTCGCCCGCCCTCATGCTGGAGAAGCAGGGCATCAAGAAGGCCATGAGCCGCTCCGCGAAGCTGGTCAGCGGCACCTGGTGGCGGATCTTCGGCATCCAGCTGCTCGCCACGATCATCGCGAACGTCGTCGCCTCGATCATCGTCGTCCCGTTCACCTTCCTCGCCGGAGCCCTCAGCGGCGAGGGCATCACCGGCTGGCTCAACACCGGTGTGGCCAGCCTCGGCTGGACGTTCCTCATCGTCAGCGGCATCGGCTCGGTGATCGGCTCCATGATCACGTTCCCGATCACGGCGGGCGTCGCCGTGCTGCTCTACATCGACCAGCGCATCCGCCGCGAGGCCCTCGACCTCGAACTGGCCCGCGCCGCCGGCGTCCAGGGCTACGGCCCCGCCGCCCCCGGCGCCACCCCGGGGAGCTGATGCGGTGAGCTCGGCGGGGGAACTTCTCACAACGGCACTGCCACGCACCGCCATACGGACGCTGCTGCGCGCCGGCGACACCTCCGTGCTGTCGTCGGCCCGCTCCGCCGACGAGCCGCCCCTCACCACCCCGCGCGACCCCGCGCGCGAGGCGGCCCGCCGCGAGCTGTCCAAGCGGATGTACCACGAGGACGACCCCAGCCTGTTCCAGCGCGCCCTCGACGCCTTCTGGGACTGGCTCGACAAGCTGTTCAACGCCGCCTCGACCGCCACACCCGGCGGCACACTCGGACTGATCGTCATCATCCTGGCCGTCCTCGCGGTCCTGGGCGCCCTGTGGTGGCGCCTGGGCACCCCGCGCCGCCAACCCACCTCGTCCGCCACCCTGTTCGACGACCGCCCCCGCAGCGCCGCCGACCACCGCGCCGCCGCCGAGGCACACGCCGCCCAGGGCCACTGGAACCAGGCCGTCCAGGAACGCATGCGCGCCCTCGTCCGCGCCCTCGAAGAACGCGCCCTGCTCGACGCCCGCCCCGGCCGCACCGCAGACGAGGCCGCCGCCGAAGCCGGCCGTGCCCTGCCGGCCCACACCGACCGGCTGCGCGCCGCCGCCCGCGACTTCGACGACGTCACATACGGCGGCCGGTCCGCGACCGAGCAGTCGTACCACCGCATCGCCGAACTCGACCGCGACCTGGAACGCACCAAACCCCAGCTCGCCGCGAGCAGCGCCAACACGGCCCCCAACACCCGCCAGGGAGCCGCCGAATGACCACCGAGGCCACGCCCCCGTCCACCTCGGCCTCGCCCACCGCACGCCAGGTCTGGACCCGCGCGCGCGGTATCGCGCTCGCCCTCGTGGTGCTCCTCGCGGGCGCCATCGCCATCGCCGTGATCCGCTCCGACGCCCGGCACGGCGAACTCGACCCACGCTCCGCCGACCCCAACGGCAGCCGCGCCGTCGCCGAACTCCTCACCGACCGAGGCGTGGACACCCGTGTGGTCACCACCCTGGACGAGGCCGCCACCGCGGCCGGCCCGGACACCACCCTCCTGGTCGCCGTCCCCGACCTGCTGACCCGAAGTCAGCAGTCCCGCCTGCACAACGCGTTCGCCGACGCCGGCGGCCGCACCGTCCTGGTCGCCTCCGGCAGCGCGTCCGTCGAACGACTCGCCCCCGGCGTCACAGCCGACCCCGCCACCAGCCTCGACTCGACGCTCTCCCCCGACTGCGACCTGCCCGCCGCCCAGCGCGCCGGCACCGCCGACACGGGCGGCGTCCGCTACACCACCACCCACCTCGACGCCGACAAGTGCTACCCCAGCGAGCGCCTGGCCACCCTGCTGCGCATCCCGGCCCCGACCGGGGACGGCGACACCGTCGTCCTCGGCGCGCCCGACATCCTCCTCAACGACCGCCTCGACGAGCAGGGCAACGCCTCGCTCGCCCTCCAGCTCCTCGGCTCCCGCCCCCATCTGGTCTGGTACCTCCCCTCGCTCTCCGACGCGTCGGCCACCGGCGCCGACGACGAACGCAGCTTCTTCGACCTGCTCCCCTCGGGCTGGCTCTGGGGCACCCTCCAGCTCTTCTTCGCCGCAGCCCTGGCCGCCCTGTGGCGGGCACGCCGGCTCGGCCCCCTCGTGCCCGAAAAACTCCCCGTCGCGATCCGCGCCTCCGAAACCGCCGAAGGCCGCGCCCGCCTCTACCGCAAGGCCGACGCCCGCGACCGCGCGGCCAACGCTCTTCGCTCCACGACCCGCACCCGCCTCGCCCCCCTCGCCGGCGTCCCCGTCACCCAGGCGCACACGCCCGAGGCCCTGCTCCCCGCCCTGTCCGCCCACCTCCACGGCGACGGCCAGGACCTGCACGCCCTCCTCTTCGGACCACCGCCCAGCGACGACGCAGCACTCATCGCACTCGCCGACCGACTCGACGCCCTCGAAAGAGAGGTACGCCGTCCATGATGGACCCGACCACTGACAACGCCGGGCAGACCGGGGATGCGGGCACCGCCCGAGCCGCCCTGGAGGCCCTGCGCGCCGAGATCGCCAAGGCCGTGGTCGGCCAGGACCCCGCCGTCACCGGCCTCGTCGTCGCTCTGCTCTGCCGCGGCCACGTCCTCCTCGAAGGCGTCCCCGGCGTCGCCAAGACCCTCCTGGTCCGCGCCCTCGCCGCCGCCCTCGAACTCGACACCAAGCGCGTCCAGTTCACCCCCGACCTCATGCCGAGCGACGTCACCGGCTCCCTGGTCTACGACACCCGCTCCGCCGAGTTCTCCTTCCAGCCCGGCCCGGTCTTCACCAACCTCCTCCTCGCCGACGAGATCAACCGCACGCCCCCCAAGACCCAGTCGTCCCTCCTGGAAGCCATGGAGGAACGCCAGGTCACCGTCGACGGCACCCCCCGCCCCCTCCCCGACCCGTTCCTGGTCGCGGCGACCCAGAACCCGGTCGAGTACGAGGGCACCTACCCCCTCCCGGAAGCCCAGCTGGACCGCTTCCTCCTCAAACTCACCATCCCCCTCCCCACCCGGAAGGACGAGATCGACGTCCTCACCCGCCACGCCGAGGGCTTCAACCCACGCGACCTGCACGCCGCCGGCGTACGCCCCGTCGCGGGCCCGGCCGACCTGGAAGCAGCCCGCGCCGCGGTCGCCGAGACGACGATCTCCCCGGAGATCACCGCCTACGTCGTCGACATCTGCCGCGCCACCCGCGAGTCGCCGTCCCTCACCCTCGGCGTCTCCCCCCGAGGCGCCACGGCCCTCCTGGCCACCGCCCGCGCGTGGGCCTGGCTGACCGGCCGCGACTACGTCATCCCCGACGACGTGAAGGCCCTCGCGCTCCCCACCCTCCGCCATCGCGTCCAACTCCGCCCGGAGGCCGAGATGGAAGGCGTGACAGCCGACTCGGTCATCAACGCGATCCTCGCCCACGTCCCCGTACCGCGCTGATGGCACTCACCGGACGCGCCGCCCTCCTCGCGGCCCTGGGCTCCCTCCCCATCGGCATCTGGGAGCCCAGCTGGACGGGCATCCTGGCGGTCAACGCACCCCTGGTCGTGGCCTGTGCCTGCGACTTCGCCCTGGCCGCCCCCGTACGACGCCTGGGCCTGACCCGCTCGGGCGACACCTCCGTACGCCTGGGCGACACGGCGGACGTGACCCTCACGATCACCAACCCGTCCCGCCGCCCCCTCCGCGCCCGACTCCGCGACGCCTGGCCCCCGAGCAGCTGGCAGCCCGGCACGGAAACAACGGCGTCCCGCCACCGCCTCACGATCCCCCCGGGCGAACGCCGCCGCGTCACGACCCGCCTACGCCCCACCCGCCGAGGCGACCGCCAGGCCGACCGGATCACCATCCGCTCGTACGGCCCTCTCGGCCTCTTCGCCCGCCAAGGCACGCACAAAGCTCCCTGGACGGTACGCGTCCTGCCCCCCTTCACCAGCCGCAAGCACCTGCCCTCCAAACTGGCCCGCCTGCGCGAACTGGACGGACGCACCAGCGTCCTCACCCGCGGCGAGGGCACAGAATTCGACAGTCTGCGCGAATACGTCCCCGGCGACGACACCCGCTCCATCGACTGGCGCGCCACAGCCCGCCAGACGTCGGTCGCCGTACGCACCTGGCGCCCCGAACGCGACCGCCACATCCTCCTGGTCCTCGACACCGGCCGCACCTCCGCAGGCCGCGTGGGCGACGCCCCGCGCCTCGACGCCTCCATGGACGCGGCCCTGCTCCTGGCGGCCCTCGCGTCCCGCGCCGGCGACCGCGTCGACCTCCTCGCCTACGATCGCAAGGTCCGCGCCCTCGTCCAGGGCCGCACGGCAGGCGACGTCCTTCCGTCCCTGGTCAACGCGATGGCCACGCTCGAACCGGAACTCGTCGAAACGGACGCCCGAGGCCTCACGGCCACCGCGCTCCGTACGTCGCCCCGCCGCTCCCTCATCGTGCTGCTCACCACCCTGGACGCGGCGCCCATCGAAGAGGGCCTGATCCCGGTCCTCGCCCAGCTCACCCAGCGCCACACGGTGCTGCTGGCATCAGTGGCCGACCCGCACATCACCGAAATGGCGAAAGCCCGCGGAAACGTCGACGCCGTCTACGAGGCCGCCGCAGCCGCCCAAGCCCAGTCCGACCGACACCGCACCGCGGAACAACTCCGCCGCCACGGCGTCACGGTCGTGGACGCCACACCGGACGACTTGGCGCCGGCACTGGCGGACGCGTACTTGTCACTGAAGGCAGCAGGCCGCCTATAACAGCGAAGGGCCCCTGGAAAGGGGCCCGAACGCAGAAAACCCCCGCATCAAATGATGCGGGGGTTTCCTCAAGAATTGTTCGGCGGCGTCCTACTCTCCCACAGGGTCCCCCCTGCAGTACCATCGGCGCTGTA